>NZ_JBVVSS010000001.1:0-4756650 GCF_055808815.1 Shewanella sp. GJ50-10
GTTTCATAATCTCCCTATAATGCGCATCCACTGACACGGCAGAGCGCAACAGCGAAACACTGAGTCAGGTTGATTTAAGACGGTTTTAACCACTTCAAATTAACGGCGAAAAGAAGTTTGAAAAAACACTTGACGCCAACGAGGGAAAGCGTAGAATACGCATCCCTGACCAACACGGTCAACGCTCTTTAACAATCAAACAAGTAAATCTGTGTGGACACTCACAGGTGTTGAGTTAATCGAAATTGCTGACTTCTTTCTTGTAAAGAATGCAGCAATCAAAATTATTATCAATGTAACGATGAGTGTTCATAGCAATATGTAACAAACAGGATGTAGATTCTTCCGAGTCTGCATAATGTAATCAGAATTCATTGAGCCGAGACTTAGTCTCAAAAAACTTTAATTGAAGAGTTTGATCATGGCTCAGATTGAACGCTGGCGGCAGGCCTAACACATGCAAGTCGAGCGGTAACAGGAAGAAAGCTTGCTTTCTTTGCTGACGAGCGGCGGACGGGTGAGTAATGCCTAGGGATCTGCCCAGTCGAGGGGGATAACAGTTGGAAACGACTGCTAATACCGCATACGCCCTACGGGGGAAAGGAGGGGACCTTCGGGCCTTTCGCGATTGGATGAACCTAGGTGGGATTAGCTAGTTGGTAAGGTAATGGCTTACCAAGGCGACGATCCCTAGCTGTTCTGAGAGGATGATCAGCCACACTGGGACTGAGACACGGCCCAGACTCCTACGGGAGGCAGCAGTGGGGAATATTGCACAATGGGGGAAACCCTGATGCAGCCATGCCGCGTGTGTGAAGAAGGCCCTAGGGTTGTAAAGCACTTTCAGTAGGGAGGAAAGGTAGTGGTTTAATACGCCATTACTGTGACGTTACCTACAGAAGAAGGACCGGCTAACTTCGTGCCAGCAGCCGCGGTAATACGAGGGGTCCAAGCGTTAATCGGAATTACTGGGCGTAAAGCGTACGCAGGCGGTTCATTAAGCCAGATGTGAAATCCCCGGGCTCAACCTGGGAATTGCATTTGGAACTGGTGAACTAGAGTCTTGTAGAGGGGGGTAGAATTTCAGGTGTAGCGGTGAAATGCGTAGAGATCTGAAGGAATACCGGTGGCGAAGGCGGCCCCCTGGACAAAGACTGACGCTCATGTACGAAAGCGTGGGGAGCAAACAGGATTAGATACCCTGGTAGTCCACGCCGTAAACGATGTCTACTCGGAGTTTGGTGCCTTGAGCACTGGGCTCCCAAGCTAACGCATTAAGTAGACCGCCTGGGGAGTACGGCCGCAAGGTTAAAACTCAAATGAATTGACGGGGGCCCGCACAAGCGGTGGAGCATGTGGTTTAATTCGATGCAACGCGAAGAACCTTACCTACTCTTGACATCCAGAGAATTCGCTAGAGATAGCTTAGTGCCTTCGGGAACTCTGAGACAGGTGCTGCATGGCTGTCGTCAGCTCGTGTTGTGAAATGTTGGGTTAAGTCCCGCAACGAGCGCAACCCCTATCCTTATTTGCCAGCACGTAATGGTGGGAACTCTAGGGAGACTGCCGGTGATAAACCGGAGGAAGGTGGGGACGACGTCAAGTCATCATGGCCCTTACGAGTAGGGCTACACACGTGCTACAATGGCGTATACAGAGGGTTGCAAAGCCGCAAGGTCTAGCTAATCTCACAAAGTACGTCGTAGTCCGGATTGGAGTCTGCAACTCGACTCCATGAAGTCGGAATCGCTAGTAATCGTAGATCAGAATGCTACGGTGAATACGTTCCCGGGCCTTGTACACACCGCCCGTCACACCATGGGAGTGGGCTGCACCAGAAGTAGATAGTCTAACCTTCGGGGGGACGTTTACCACGGTGTGGTTCATGACTGGGGTGAAGTCGTAACAAGGTAGCCCTAGGGGAACCTGGGGCTGGATCACCTCCTTACCTATACGACTAACTTAATGTTTGTTGAGTGTTCACACAGATTGCTTGTTACTCCTTGATGGAGTTGAGCGAAATGCGCCGCCAGCCGGTTAGCATTGTTCTTTAACAATTTGGAAAGCTGATAGTATTTAATTACATGAGTCTGTCATGTTAATTAATTACAAATCGTATTATTGGGAAGTTAATCCCTTTTCAGTAATACATTGAGTTCTCAAAACACTTTATTAAGTGTCTTGAATATTCTAAAAACTAAGGCGAATTTGTGTACTCGTAAGAGATGCAAATTAGTAATAAACCAGCTAGTTGCGATACGACTGTTAAGGCTACCCGCTTTAACAACAGTTTGTTTCTTATAGAAACTTATTTGGGTTGTATGGTTAAGTGACTAAGCGTATACGGTGGATGCCTTGGCAGTCAGAGGCGATGAAGGACGTAGTAACTTGCGAAAAGCGTTGGCGAGCTAGTAACAAGCATTTGAGCTAACGATGTCCGAATGGGGAAACCCGGCCACATAAGTGGTCATCATAACGTGAATACATAGCGTTATGAGGCGAACCTGGGGAACTGAAACATCTAAGTACCCAGAGGAAAAGAAATCAACCGAGATTCCCCTAGTAGCGGCGAGCGAACGGGGATTAGCCCTTAAGTCTATGGGGTGTTAGTGGAATGTGTTGGAAAGCACAGCGGCACAGGGTGATAGCCCCGTACATGAAAACTAACCATAGATGAAATCGAGTAAGGCGGGACACGTGACATCCTGTTTGAATATGGGGGGACCATCCTCCAAGGCTAAATACTCCTGACTGACCGATAGTGAACCAGTACCGTGAGGGAAAGGCGAAAAGAACCCCTGTGAGGGGAGTGAAATAGAACCTGAAACCGTGTACGTACAAGCAGTGGGAGCGGTTCTTGAGACCGTGACTGCGTACCTTTTGTATAATGGGTCAGCGACTTACATTTTGTAGCGAGGTTAAGCGAATAGCGGAGCCGTAGGGAAACCGAGTGTTAACTGCGCGTTTAGTTGCAAGGTGTAGACCCGAAACCGAGTGATCTAGCCATGGGCAGGTTGAAGGTTGAGTAACATCAACTGGAGGACCGAACCGACTAATGTTGAAAAATTAGCGGATGACTTGTGGCTGGGGGTGAAAGGCCAATCAAACTCGGAGATATCTGGTTCTCCTCGAAAGCTATTTAGGTAGCGCCTCGAGCGAATACCACTGGGGGTAGAGCACTGTTAAGGCTAGGGGGTCATCCCGACTTACCAACCCTTTGCAAACTCCGAATACCAGTGAGTACTACTCGGGAGACAGACGGCGGGTGCTAACGTCCGTCGTCAAAAGGGAAACAACCCAGACCATCAGCTAAGGTCCCAAAGTTATTGCTAAGTGGGAAACGATGTGGGAAGGCTTAGACAGCTAGGATGTTGGCTTAGAAGCAGCCATCATTTAAAGAAAGCGTAATAGCTCACTAGTCGAGTCGGCCTGCGCGGAAGATTTAACGGGGCTAAGCAATACACCGAAGCTATGGGTTTGCTCTTAGGAGCAAGCGGTAGAGGAGCGTTCTGTAAGCGGTTGAAGGTGAAGGGGTAACCCACACTGGACGTATCAGAAGTGCGAATGCTGACATGAGTAACGATAATGGGGGTGAAAAACCCCCACGCCGAAAGACCAAGGGTTCCTGTCCAACGTTAATCGGGGCAGGGTGAGTCGACCCCTAAGGCGAGGCCGAAAGGCGTAGTCGATGGGAAACGGGTCAATATTCCCGTACTTCTGCTAACTGCGATGGAGAGACGGAGAAGGCTAGGCTAGCGCGGCGTTGGTTGTCCGCGTTTAAGACTGTAGGCTGTTCACTTAGGCAAATCCGGGTGAACACTAGGCTGAGAGTTGATGACGAGTCCCCAAGGGGATGAAGTAGTTGATGCCATGCTTCCAGGAAAATCTTCTAAGCTTCAGGTTAGTAGGAATCGTACCCCAAACCGACACAGGTGGTCGGGTAGAGAATACCAAGGCGCTTGAGAGAACTCGGCTGAAGGAACTAGGCAAAATGGTACCGTAACTTCGGGAGAAGGTACGCTGCTGGCGGTGATGAGACTTGCTCTCTAAGCTGCTGGCAGTCGCAGATACCAGGTGGCTGCAACTGTTTATCAAAAACACAGTACTGTGCAAAATCGCAAGATGACGTATACGGTATGACGCCTGCCCGGTGCTTGAAGGTTAATTGATTGGGTTATCTTCGGAGAAGCTCATGATCGAAGCCCAAGTAAACGGCGGCCGTAACTATAACGGTCCTAAGGTAGCGAAATTCCTTGTCGGGTAAGTTCCGACCTGCACGAATGGCGTAATGATGGCCACGCTGTCTCCAGCCGAGACTCAGTGAAGTTGAAATTGCGGTGAAGATGCCGTATACCCGCGGCTAGACGGAAAGACCCCGTGAACCTTTACTATAGCTTGGCACTGAACATTGAACCTACATGTGTAGGATAGGTGGGAGACTTTGAAACTTCGTCGCTAGATGGAGTGGAGTCAATCTTGAAATACCACCCTTGTAGTTTTGATGTTCTAACCGCGGCCCCTTATCGGGGTTCGGGACAGTGCCTGGTGGGTAGTTTGACTGGGGCGGTCTCCTCCCAAAGAGTAACGGAGGAGCACGAAGGTTGGCTAAGTACGGTCGGACATCGTACGGTTAGTGCAATGGCATAAGCCAGCTTAACTGCGAGACATACACGTCGAGCAGGTACGAAAGTAGGTCATAGTGATCCGGTGGTTCTGTATGGAAGGGCCATCGCTCAACGGATAAAAGGTACTCCGGGGATAACAGGCTGATACCGCCCAAGAGTTCATATCGACGGCGGTGTTTGGCACCTCGATGTCGGCTCATCACATCCTGGGGCTGAAGTCGGTCCCAAGGGTATGGCTGTTCGCCATTTAAAGTGGTACGCGAGCTGGGTTCAGAACGTCGTGAGACAGTTCGGTCCCTATCTGCCGTGGGCGTTGGATGATTGAAGGAAGCTGCTCCTAGTACGAGAGGACCGGAGTGGACGAACCGCTGGTGTTCGGGTTGTTATGCCAATAGCATTGCCCGGTAGCTACGTTCGGAATCGATAACCGCTGAAAGCATCTAAGCGGGAAGCGAGTCCTAAGATGAGTCATCCCTAGGAATTTAATTCCTCTAAAGAGCCGTTCGAGACTAGGACGTTGATAGGCAGGGTGTGTAAGCGTTGTGAGGCGTTGAGCTAACCTGTACTAATGACTCGTGAGGCTTAACCATACAACCCAGATAAGTTTTACCAGAAATGAGTCCAATCATTTCTTGGCACTGCCTACATCCATGTAGGTGTATCTGAGTTGATGGTAACTAGATTTATTACGTAAGACTTAGTGAAGAATATTAAGCACTTAATGAAGTCGATAACTCAAAGAAACAAACAGCTTTCCGAATTTAGTTAATTGCGACAGCGATTAACAACCGAATTTGCTTGGTGACAATAGCATTGTGGTCCCACCTGATCCCATCCCGAACTCAGTAGTGAAACGCAATAGCGCCGATGATAGTGTGGGGTCTCCCCATGTGAAAGTAGGTCATTGCCAAGCGCCTAATACGACGAACCCCGCTACGATGTAGCGGGGTTTTTCTTTGCCTGATGAAAAGTAAATTGCAGGCTTAGACACATCAACAGCTGATAGTGTGGCCGATATGCCCATGTGTAAGCAGGTCATTGCCAAGCGCCTAATACTGATAAAGCCCTAACACGATGTGTTAGGGCTTTTTTGTGTCTGGAAATTAATAAGATTAGAGGCATTAACAGCTAAAAGTTTGGTCGATAAGCCAATGTGTCTTTACAGGGATAAACAAGAAGATCATGCTTAATGCCTAAAAGTGTTTATTCAGCTGTCATTGAGTACTAATCCGACCCTTTCTTCAATTTAGATTTTCTACTTTTAAAGTATCCACAAAGTGACTTAATCCTTTAGTCACTAGATTAAATATTATTTTCTCGTTGATGTTTAACATAGGTCAGCTATCTTGTTAGGCAATTCATAAGCTTTTATTTATTGAGCTACATTTTAAGTCGGTATTTTAGGGACAAAAATGAAATTAGAAATGATTTGCACTGGTGAAGAAGTTTTATCTGGCCAGATTACTGATACTAACGCAGCTTGGGTTGCTAACACTATGATGGAGCTGGGTATTGAAACTCAACACCGCATTACAGTTGGTGATCGTTTAGAAGACTTAAAGAACGCTTTCATCGAACGAAGTCATCACGCTGACGTTATTATCGTGAATGGAGGCTTAGGCCCTACAAGTGATGATATGTCTGCTGAAGCTATGGCTATGGCTAAGGGCGAACAGTTAGTTGAAAACATTGAGTGGCGTGAAAAACTAGTTGAGTGGTTTGCTCGCAACAACAGACAGATGGCTAAGAGTAATTTAAAGCAAGCATGGTTACCTGAGTCAGCAGTAATGGTAGACAACCCTGTAGGAACGGCTTGCGGCTTCAGAGTAAAGCTTAATAATGCTTGGTTGTTCTTTACACCTGGCGTGCCATTTGAATTAAAGCATATGATTAAAGAACAGTTCATTCCGTTTATTAAAAATGAATTCGGTATTAGTGAAAATACCTCATTGAAGAAGTTGCTCACTATTGGTCATGGTGAGTCTTCACTTGCTGATAGTCTGTCTGAGCTAACGCTACCAGAGGGTATTACCCTAGGGTATCGTTCATCGATGCCACATATTGAAATAAAAATCTTTGCCCGTGGTGATAAAGCGATTAGTAAACTTGCTAACGTCACTAAAAAAGTAAAATCGATACTAGGCATAGCTGTGGTTGCTGAAGATAGACCGACTCTAGCATCTGAAATTCATCATCGATTATATCAATCTGGTTTTAGCTTGAGTGTTGCAGAATCCTGTACTGGTGGCTTAATTACCAGTCAGTTAATCGATTTTTCTGGAAGTTCGTCTTATTTGCACCACGGCTTAGTGACTTACAGTAATGAATCAAAGGTAAGGGTTTTAGGCGTTAATCCACAGATCCTTGATGACTATGGCGCAGTTTCTATAGCGACTGTTGAAGCCATGGCTAGAGGGGCAAGGGAGATTTTAGACAGTGACTTTGCACTTTCGACAAGCGGAATAGCTGGGCCTGATGGCGGAAGCGACGAAAAGCCAGTAGGAACCGTTGCCATTGCACTGGCAACGAAGCACGCAGTTTATAGTCAAATGGTAAAATTACCGAGTAGGTCACGGCAACTTGTTCGTACTATCAGTGCTGCAATTGCCTACGATATGTTACGTCGTGCTTTGCTCGGTGAAGCGGTGATAGTGGATTACCCTTCGATATCACGATTTGCTAAGTAGATTGTCATCTAACTAGCTTGATGTAATTAAGCTAGTTAGACTATTTCTTAATCTTTAAAAGGTAACCGTGGTTACGACATCATACAAATCTATTTGATGTTGATTCATCCCATTAATGTCTTCATTTTCTGGTGCTTTTAGTAAACTAATTTTGTTACTCACTTGCACTACTTCGAGTAGAGTCGGCTCTTCTGGTGGCATCAAAGTCGACATAACCGTGTTTCTTGCTGGGATATTTTTCAATTTGATGTGTTGAAAAATATCGCCTTTTTTAACGCCATGTATTGTTCCGATATTGATAGTAATAAATTGATCATCACGATTTATAACTGTCGCTTTAGTGGCTTCACAACTTAATGTTTGGTTGATGTCTTGTGATACTTTAAATAATGTATCGACAATAGCTTGACCATATTCACTGCGCCAAAATAGGCTATTGGACATATCAACTTTGGTAAAAGAGTCAAAACTCCAACCGCCTTCTCCGTGATATTCATCTTCAAGTAAAATACTGTCGCTGATCCTGTCGTACATAAACACTTTAATGGTGAAGTTTCGCTTTGGGTAGGTAGTATTTTTTAGCAGGCTGGATGTTATTTCATTGTACAGGCCGATATCGCGTATATAACCGAAGACTAGATACTGGCTTTGAAATTGGCTGTTTAACCCATGAGAAATGCCTTGGACCGACTTCAAATTAATACTGTCAAAGCTAGAAACAGGCTTAAATACCATCTGTGGTATTAACTCTTCAACAAAAACACTGGGTTGATTGATGAGTTCATTTTTGAACCTTGAAGCTACATGAAAAGGTAATGATGAAATATCACCTGGTGTGGCTTGCTCAGGATTGAGTAATGGGAACTGAGCAATAATGAGCTGCTTTGAATATGCATCTTTAATGCAGTTTGATGTTGAATGTAGGTTTACTTTGAGGTTGACCGTTAATTTACCTGCTGTAATAGTTTCATTGAGAATGATAATTTCACTAATTTGCTGTTTTGAAATAACATTGCTCTTACTACTTGTAAGAATTCCGTCTCTTACCGTGTTTTCGATACTGATATAACTGCTGGCTTGAAGTGACGCATTTTCTATTGCTAGTTCTACGGCTTGTTTACGTATTTTATTGTAGTCATCGCCATTATATGGAATTGATGCTTGTCCAACATACCATTGCGCGACTGATGCAGAAGGTATACAGAGCATGATGATAGCAAAAAAGATTATCATCATTTATTAACCAAATACGTTTAGTAGTTTCGAAATTAACGAAGGATCTTGGTTGTCTTGTTGTTCACCTTTGCCACTGACTTCGATGACTGTATTACCAACCATACTGGAATCTATCGAATGATCAGATGCGATATCTGTGACCCTAATTTCTCCAGAAAAGCGGACATATTCGTCGCCTTTATTTAATTTTAACCATTTTTCGCCAGCAACAATTAAGTTTCCGTTAGGTAGTTTTTCTCTTACTGCAACTGTGATCGTGCCGGAAAGAGAATTGTTATGATTACTTGCAGAGGAGCTATCAAAGTTTTTGTCTTGAGAGTAATCAGCGCTCAGATTGCTGTCGTCAATTTGGATGTTACCAGCAGTGATGTTTGGGGATAATTCAAAGTTGTTCGAGCTGTCGCGCTTGTAGCTAACTGATTTTTTAGACGTCATTTCTTCATTTAGTCTAATTAAAATCATATCTCCAATATCGTATCGATTATTATTTTGATAAATATTGTAAACGTTATCGGGGTTAAAGATTGAACCCGTTACCAACTGCGCTTGCTGAATATTATTGTTTCTAACAGGACGATACTGTGGATCTCCCTTCATCACTTCGTCAGACGGCTCTGTCACATTAACTGTAGTATTTTCTTTAGTTGGAACTTTTATTTCAGCTACTTCAGTTGTTGTACAGGCTGACATACTGAATAAAATGAATACTGCTAACGGGGTTGTTAATTTCATTTCTTAACTGTGTTGGTGGTTTTGCAAATTCTAACTTCAACTTAATACTTAAATCTATACTCTGCACAGTATCTTCATTATCTTTACCGATTTTTACGTTTCTAACGGTTATTTGTTACTAACTATTACTATATATTGTTTTGGTAAGGTGTGAGCAGTGTTTTACGGTTTGCTTGATAATGATAATAAATTATTAATATATCATTCTTGTTTTTATATCAATTTTGTTTTGTTTTTTGAATGAGAGATAAATCTTAATGTTTGTCTGTTTTATGGGTTTATATATTATAGTGATAAAGTCATTGTTTATATTTTAGTTATTTTATACAGTGGAAATAATTAAAATATAATATATTTAATTGGGATTTGGTTTAATTATAATATGAGTCAACAAGAATCAATATCTGTACTAACAAGTGCAGCAGAGCTCATCAATACGAGTTCATCGGTTCAGTCCCAGATAAGTGGAGAGTCAGAAAACTTTGCCGATATACTCACAGGGGTTTCTGCTGCAGGTGATGTTGCCAATCTTGCGCTGAATGCAAGCTCTATCGGTGATGTCTTTTCGGTTGATGACATGCAAGAGAAGATACTTGCAGAAGTGGGTTTAGATAACCCTGACATCCTTTCACTTAGTATGAATACCAGTATGATTTCTGAGATGCAACAAGGCTTGTTATCATCGCTACAGACAAGCATGATAAAAAGTTCACTCAACACAGTCGGTAATATCGCCGCTGACGGTATTCAGGTTTCAGGTGAGGTTACTTCAGGAACAGTTAGCTCTCTAACAAGCTCTGATAATATTGAGGATTCTAGTCTTGTAGATGATATTTATTCGTACTCTTTCGGTGAGGATGGTTTTAATAAACAGGATATTATAGATTCAGTTAATATTTTAAATCACACGCCAATTTTATCTTATATTTACCAAGAAACAACAAATACTGAAATAAGTCCTGCTGCAACTTTAGCCGGAAGTGTTCTTTACTCTGATTATGTTGGTACTGGTTCTACTGCTATTAAATTAATTATGGATTACTTTACTAAAAATAATTCAGACGGAATTGCTGCTGGCGTTAGTTCCTTTTTGTCTGATGATACTAATTCCGAAAGTGATATAGCTGAGACAAATGGAAATAGTTAATCTGCTAATCTTTTAATTAATGTTTTACCATAAATTATTATAGTAAATGTTTTAACGATTATTTTTATATTGAAATGAAATATTCAGTCTGGTTACTTAAATGAAAAAATTAATGTTTATTTTTGGCCTGTTAATAAGTGGTTGCGCCACTTTAGGCAGTGAATCCAAAAAATACCAACCCAGTGATTTTCCAGTACTGAATGCTGTGGGTTATGCGCCTATTGAAAAGCAACCCGCAGAGTTACGCTCAGAGCAAATTTTAATGGCAATGGAAGCGTCAAAAATTTTGGCCTATAGAGAGTTAGCTGAACAAGTCTATGGCTTACAGCTTAATTCGCAAACAGCGATACAAGGGCACTCTTTGAATAATATAGCCACGAAGATTAAAGTTTCTGGTGTGATCAAAGGGGCCAAAGTCGTTAAGACTTACCCAATAGATGGCTTTTATGTCACCGAATTGGAGCTAGACTTTAAGCTAGTGCGAGATTTGTATATGCAGTCAGAAAACCCAGTGCACAGCAGCACCTTGGTGGTTGAGCCGGTAAAAAACTTTTAATGTGAGCCTTTGACCTTTGATTTTAGATATAACTGATAAAAAAGAAGCGCCTTAAGGCGCTTATTTCGTTTTAGGCGATATTAAAACTTAATCACAATCTTACCTTTTTGAACTTCAATCGCTTTTGTCATCGAGGCCATTAATGCTTGGTTCGAGTCGTTTGTATCGAGCACATAGACAGGTTGCGACTCTAAAAACGTTCGCAAAAACATCATCAACTGCGGGGTGATGGGTTTAAGCATTTGTTCAATATCTGCGGGTTCTGATTTAACGCTAACCAAGTCTAATTTCTTTAAAAAGATACTCTTGGTTTCAACGTCATACCAAGGCTCTGCTTCAAAAGTGGTTTCCATGTCAGCAGCAATCGACTTAAATGGATTTTTAACCGCCATTTTTGTCAATGCAGTGACTGAAATGGTATTAGGCTTGTTGCCTAACTCCACTTGCATATCATTGAGCTTCAGTTGTAGACCGAATATTTGATTTCCTTGAGACACTTCATAGTGCATCTCATTATTAAGGTAATCTTCTACTTCTGATTCAGTGATGCTGTACTGACTGGC
This sequence comes from Shewanella sp. GJ50-10, assembly GCF_055808815.1. NCBI lineage: Bacteria > Pseudomonadati > Pseudomonadota > Gammaproteobacteria > Alteromonadales > Shewanellaceae > Shewanella > Shewanella sp. GJ50-10. Next base: position 11,547 of record NZ_JBVVSS010000001.1, read on the forward strand.
GCAACCAGTCAGAAACAGCATTAAGCAAAGTAAACTCGTTTTAAATAATGTCATTATCCTGTGTTTCTCATTCCTGCAGCAACACCAGCAATGGTTAGCATTAATGCTAACTCAACCTGTTTAGAAGCTTGTTCTTCATTACGGGTACGTGCTAATAGCTCTGCTTGTAAGAAGTTTAATGGGTCTATATATGGATTACGAAGCTTAACTGACTCTCTATTCCAAGGAGTATGAGACATTAACTCTTCTGACTCCGTTAAAGATAAAACCGCTTCAGTGCCTAATTGTAGACTTGCACGGAGCTTTTTACCTAAATGGTGCAAGTTTTCTGGCACCAGAGTGCTTTCATAGTATCGAGCAAGATTAGGCTCTGCCTTCATATAAACCATTTCAAGCATCGAGATACGAGTTTCAAAGAAAGGCCATTGTTGCTCCATTTCCTTCAATAGACTAGCTTCACCACGCTCATTGGCAGCTTTTAAGGCTTCGCCAGAACCTAACCAAGCAGGCAGCATTAAACGGTTTTGCGACCATGCAAAGATCCATGGAATCGCACGTAAGCTTTCGATACCGCCATCAACGCGCCTTTTGGCTGGTCGACTACCTAGTGGTAATTTGCCCAGCTCTACTTCTGGCGTCGCGGCTCTAAAGTAAGCAACAAAGTCAGGCTCTTCACGGACAATACCGCGATAAGCTTTAACTGAGTCATCTGCAATTCGCTGCATGCATTCACGCCACTCTTGTTTCGGCTCTGGAGGTGGTAATAAGGTCGCTTCCATTACAGCTGAGGTGTATAGCGCTAAACTTTGTACGGCTACTTTTGGTAAACCGAACTTGAAGCGGATCATCTCACCTTGTTCTGTCACCCTAATACGGCCGTCTACTGAACCCGGAGGTTGAGACAAAATCGCTTTATGCGCAGGTCCGCCGCCACGGCCAATAGAACCACCACGGCCATGGAATAGCATTAGTTTAACGTCGGCTTTCTTACACACGGCAACCAGTTGTTCTTGGGCATGGTATTGAGCCCAAGCCGCTGCCATTACACCTGCATCTTTAGCTGAGTCAGAATAACCAATCATCACTTCTTGCATACCTTTGGTGTAACCACGGTACCAATCAATGTCGAGCAGTTGGGTCATGCAATCTGCTGCAGTATTTAAATCGCTTAATGTTTCAAATAACGGCACCACGCGCATTGGATGCTGACAGCCTGTTTCTTTTAATAACAGTAAAACGGCTAGTACATCAGATGGTTTACTTGCCATTGAAATTACGTAAGACCCAAGCGCTGTAGCAGGTTGTGTTGCTACAAGCTGGCAAGTCTTGATGACTTCAAGCACGTCAGCTGATGGCTGCCAATCAGTAGGGATTAATGGTCGACGGCTGGTTAGCTCTCTTAATAAGAAGGCTTGTTTTTCATTTTCGTCCCAGTGGTCGTAATCACCCATACCTAAATAGCGTGTGAGCTCAGCAATGACATCGCTATGACGCTCTGCATCTTGGCGTATATCTAAACGCAGCATATGAATGCCGAAACAGGCTAAACGGCGTAACATATCTAATAACAGGCCATTGGCAATTAAACGCATACCTGATTCAGATAAACTGCGGTACAGCAACTCAAGTGGCTGTTTTAAGTCATCTAGTTCCCATACTAAATCGCTGTGATTGACATCGACTTGATGACCTTCAATGCGGGCATTGAGATAATCAATAGTGTTACGAAGTTTGTGGCGTAAGTGTCTTAAGATATCGCGGTAAGGCTCTTTGCTGTTTGGCACAAGTGCTATTAATTCAGCATTGGCATCTTCCATCGACAATTCATTTACTAGCGATACCACATCTTTAAGGTACAGACGTGCTGCTGCATGACGATTACGGAGTAATACTTCCTCGGTGACTACTGAGGTCACAAATGGATTACCGTCTCTGTCGCCGCCCATCCAGCTTGAAAATCTTACTGGGCAAACGTCAGCAGGAATTTGCTGGCCTGTTTTCGCTTCTACATGGTCGTTTAATTGTCTTAAGAAATCTGGCACAGCTTGCCATAAAGAGGCTTCAATCGTACTTAAGCCCCAACGCGCTTCATCAACTGGAGTCGGGCGTTCGTTACGGATTTCGTTGGTATGCCATATCTGAGCAATAAGCTGGCGCAGTCTAAGGTGAGATTGATTACGTTCGCGTTCAGTTAATTGCTGATTTTCTTGCTCAGTTAAACAGTCGACTACTGCTGAATACTTTTGAATTAAGGTACGGCGTGAAATTTCTGTTGGGTGCGCTGTAAGTACTAAATCAATATCGAGTGTTTTTAAGCAATTAATCACGTCTTGTTCATTGGCGTTGCTATTCAGCATTCGTCCCAATAACTGTTCGACGGGATCGGGTACGCAAACAAGCTCATCGCAGTTACGACTGATGGTATGAAACTGCTCTGCAATATTGGCTAAATTCAAGAATTGGTTAAAAGCTTTTGCAAAAGGGACTAATTCTTCGTCAGGTAATGAATTTAGTAAAGTGAGCATTTGCTGTCGTGAGTCAGCATCACCTTTACGGGACTCCTTAGCAAGAATACGAATTTGTTCTACTTTTTCAAGAAAGGCTTCGCCAAGATGATCACGCATGGTGTCACCTAAAACTTGTCCTAAGCTACTCACATTAGAACGCAAAGAAGCGTACATGTCGGCGGTTTGCTCTGCCATAATTACTCCATAATTTTAACTTAAGTAGCCGTTATTATTTTTGACTAGTGCTAGCACAATAGCTAGCTGTAAGGGTATTGGTCAATGGCTTATTTTATTAATTTAAGTACATAATCAATTAACGCTTTTATCAATGATATTTATCACAACTATTTAATACAAGCTTGATAAATAAGCTTTTTCATTAACTCTACTGTAGGAGTTAAATACTCTAAGCCAATATATTCATCCGGTTGATGAGCTTGATTAATACTACCAGGTCCCATGACGAGAGTTTGGCATCCTAATTTTTTGATATAAGGCGCTTCGGTGGCATAGTTAACCACCTCAGGTTGAGTGTTTGAGATTTCTGCAACCAACTCAGTCCAATAGCTATCGACTTTACCAGCAAAAGACTCGGAGCCTGGATATAAAGTCGATATTTCAATACTGCCAGGGTATTGCTTGTTAATTTCTGCTAGGTAGTTAATTACCATCAATTCTAAATCTGCTAGTTCCATTCCAGGTAAAGGTCGAATATCCAAGTGTAAATCGCAACATCCGCAGATGCGATTTGCTGCATCACCACCATGTATATGACCAAAGTTCATCGTCGGATGAGGGACACTAAAGGCATCTTCACGGTAGTTTTCACTTAAATCTTGTTTAAGTTTCATTAACTGACCGACTACTTGGTGCATGATTTCGATGGCATTGAGCCCGCGAGCAGGATCAGATGAATGACCGCTGCGGCCAATGACTCTTATGCCTTGAGCTAAATGGCCTTTATGCATATATACCGGTTTTAAGCTGGTGGGCTCACCAATAATGGCGTAGTCCGGTGCAATGCTTTTAGCATCGGCAAATGCTTTTGCACCGTTCATGGTGGTTTCTTCATCGGCGCTAGCAAAGATATGCAGCGGACGCTTTAACTCATGCAAAGGTATTGTTTTAAGCGCTTCCATGATTAACGCAAAAAAACCTTTCATGTCACAGGTGCCTAAGCCATACCAACGGTTATCTTTTTCGGTTAGCTCAAAAGGGCTTTGGCTCCAGCGACCTTCATCAAAAGGAACGGTATCAGTATGTCCAGCAAGTAAAAGTCCACCTTTACCTGAGCCAATTGTTGCGACTAAATTTTGTTTACCACGGCTGTCGGCCACTGTATGAACTGTGCATTCAAAACCCATCTCCGAAAACCAAGATTGCAGAAGTTCAATAACTGCATGGTTACTCATATCCTGTTCTTCTTCTAATGCACTGATAGATGGCAATGCAATCAGCTGTTTAAAAGCATCTTTTAGTTTTGGTAATGAATTCATAGGAACCTTTTTTATCTATTGCAATAAATATGTATTCATTATTATTGCATAAGTAATAATTTGTGTTAGTCTAGCAAACAGCTAAGGTAATCACCATAACTTGATAATGATTTAAGAATATAGATATGTATTTAATTGCGATTCAACTCACTGTAACAGATCCCAAGGTAAACTATCTTCGACGATAGTTTTATTCTCGAGCACCCAGCTCACGTATCGATTTATCTTCAACAGTTTACTTAATTAAAGACGACAAAATAATGAAAAATATCGCAATAATTGGTGCTAGTGGTTATACCGGCGCACAAATCACCGCTCTTATTGATGCTGAAGCATCACTGTCTATTCAAGGCTTGTATGTTTCTGAGAACAGTCTTGATAAAGGTCGTTTACTGGCTGATTTGTACCCAACATATCAACATATCCAAATTCCTTTATCGCCTCTATCTGCAGAGGCTAAACAAGCTATCGTCGAGCAAGCTGATGCCGTGGTACTTGCCACAGAACATTCTGTCAGCTTAGAACTTGCAGCATTCTTTTATCAACAGGGCTTAGCTGTTTTTGATTTAAGTGGTGCGTATCGTTTTGCTGATGTTGAGCAGTACCCTAAATGGTACGGTTTCGAGCATACTCAAGCAGAAGTGCTTGCCAATGCCGTATATGGTCTAGCTGAGTGGAATCACCAGCAAATTGCCCAAAGTAAAATGATTGCTGTGCCAGGTTGTTACCCAACCGCATCTTTAACGGCGCTTAAACCTTTAAAATCAATGCTAACTGACGCTTATCCAGTAATTAATGCGGTAAGTGGCGTGACAGGTGCTGGCAGAAAGGCGCAGCTGCATACTAGTTTTTGTGAAGTGAGCCTAACACCATACGGTGTTTTAGGTCATAGACATCAACCTGAAATTGCCACTCACTTAGGGCAAGAAGTTATTTTTACGCCGCATTTAGGTAACTTTAAGCGTGGAATTTTAGCCACTATTACAGTGCAATTAGCTAAAGGCACTACTGAAGCTGATGTGGCAGCCGCATATCAAGTGTATGACGATTGCCCATTAGTTAGCGTTAAGCATAACCAATTCCCTAAAGTGGACGATGTGGTTAATACGCCAAACTGCATATTAGGTTGGAAATACGACCCTCAAAGTAACTATTTAGTGGTTGCCAGCGCGATTGATAATTTAATGAAAGGTGCTGCAAGCCAAGGCTTACAGTGCATTAAAATTCACTTTGGTCTTTAACAGGAAAATATACTATGTCAGATAATAAGCCTGTTATTGTGCTTAAAGTGGGTGGCGCATTACTTCAGTCAACTTCTGGAATGGCTGAGCTAATGTCAGTGGTTGCTAAGATGATGTCTCAAGGGCAGAAAGTCATTTTTGTTCATGGTGGTGGATGTTTGGTTGACGAGCAACTTGCTGCCAATGGTAAAGAAACCATCAAGCTGGACGGTTTACGGGTTACGCCTGCAGATCAAATCCCCATTGTTGTAGGTGCGTTAGCGGGAACCTCTAACAAATTATTGCAAGCTGCAGCTATTGAAGCTGGTATTGTCACGGTTGGAATGAGTTTAGCCGATGGTAATACGGTGGACGCATCGATTAAAAATGAAAACTTGGGTCTAGTAGGTGAAGTCACCCCGAAAGATCCAAGTTATTTGAATTATTTATTATCGCAGGGTTGGTTGCCTATTTGCAGTTCAATTGCTGTGTCGCTTCAAGGCGATATGTTGAACGTTAATGCAGATCAAGCTGCGACGGCGTTAGCAAAATTAGTTAACGGCCAGTTGGTTTTATTATCTGATGTGCCAGGTGTATTAGATGGCAACGGCGAATTAATTGCGCAATTAAATCAACAACAAATTTCAGATTTAGTTCAGCAAGGCGTGATAGAAAAAGGTATGAAAGTTAAAGTAGAAGCGGCATTAGAAGTTGCTCAATGGATGGGTAAACCAGTGCAAGTTGCATCTTGGAAACAACCTCAACAATTAATTGCCTTAACGAACGGACAATCCGTTGGCACTCAAATTCAGCCATAGGAGTTAAATACTAATGGAACATTTATTATCAATTAAAGATTTATCGCAAACTGAGCTATTGGATTTACTGGCGTTAGCGAAAAAGATTAAAGCCAATCCAGCAGAGTATAACCAAACATTAGCAGGCAAAAGTGTCGTGATGTTATTTGAAAAGCCTTCGCTGCGAACCCGCGTTAGCTTTGATATTGGTATTAATAAATTGGGCGGTCATGCGGTTTATTTAGATCAACAAAATGGTGCATTAGGTAAACGTGAGCCGGTTTCAGATTTTGCGACGAATATTTCTTGTTGGGCTGATGCCATTGTTGCAAGAACATTCTCGCACACCACTATTGCAGGTTTAGCGGAGCATGCTTCTGTTCCGGTTATTAATGCCTTATGTAATTTATATCATCCGTGCCAAGGGCTAGCTGACTTTTTGACCTTATCTGAAAAGTTTGATGATGTAAGCAAAGTAAAACTGGCTTACCTCGGTGATGGTAATAATGTGACTCACTCACTGATGTATGGTGCTGCAATTCTTGGCGCAACCATGACAGTAGTTTGCCCTCCGGGACATTTCCCTGATGGACAAGTGGTTTGTGAAGTTCAAGCATTAGCGGCTAAACATGGCGGCGAGCTTATTTTAACTTCAGACGTTAATGAAATGGGCCCGCAAGATGCGGTTTATACCGACACTTGGATCTCAATGGGTGATAACACTTCAATGGAAGAGATTGAAGCCAAGTTTAAGCCATACCAAGTCAACATTGAGTTGATGACTAAAGTGGGTGCTAACTTCTTTATGCATTGCTTACCTGCTTATAGAGAAGTAGAAGCAACTGCAGAAGTTGTTGATGGTGAGGGCTCACTCATTCTGCAACAAGCAGAAAATAGAATGCATGCTCAAAATGCAGTATTAGTGACTTTATTAGGTTAATCACAAAACATATTTCGTTGACTGGCTTATATCATTTGAGCGAGTCAGCATTACACAGTTTACGTTAGGAAGAATTAAAGATGTCTATTGAAAAACAAGCAAGCATTAAGAAAGTCGTTTTAGCTTATTCAGGTGGTTTGGATACTTCAGCTATTATCCCTTGGTTGAAAGAAACCTATGATAACTGTGAAATTATCGCTTTTTGTGCCGATGTGGGCCAAGGTGATGCAGAGCTTGAAGGCTTGCATGAAAAAGCAATCGAATCTGGTGCTTCAGAATGTTACATCGTTGATTTAAAAGAAGAGTTGGTGGCTGATTACATCTATCCAACGATTGCAACGGGTGCAATTTACGAAGGAACTTACCTATTAGGTACTTCAATGGCGCGTCCGATTATTGCTAAAGCGCAGGTTGAAGTTGCACGTAAAGTTGGTGCTGACGCTGTATGTCACGGTTGTACTGGTAAAGGTAACGACCAAGTTCGTTTTGAAGGCTGTTTTGCTGCACTGGCACCAGACTTAAAAGTGATTGCGCCTTGGCGTGAGTGGTCAATGGTTAGCCGTGAAGACCTATTAGATTACCTTGCTGAAAGAAACATTGAGACAACAGCATCAGCGACTAAGATTTATAGCCGTGATGCGAATGCATGGCATATCTCTCATGAAGGTGGTGAGTTAGAAGACCCTTGGAACGAGCCTAGCAAAGAAGTGTGGACCATGACGGTGGCACCTGAAGATGCGCCGAATACGCCAGAATACGTTGCGTTAAATATTGCGAATGGTCGTGTGACACATGTTGATGGTGTGGCTTTATCACCTTATCAAGCTTTGATGCAATTAAATGATTTAGCTGCTGCTCATGGCGTAGGTCGTATCGATATTACTGAAAACCGTTTAGTGGGTATGAAGTCTCGTGGTTGTTATGAAACCCCAGGCGGCACAGTAATGTTTGCAGGTCTTCGTGCAATTGAAGAATTAGTATTGGATAAAACAAGCCGTGAATGGCGTGAGCAAGTTGGCGCTCAAATGGCTCACTTAGTTTATGACGGTCGTTGGTTTACACCTCTTTGTAATTCATTAATTGCCGCTTCAGAAGCACTGGCAGAATTAGTGAATGGTGAAGTGGTTGTTAAGCTGTATAAAGGCCAAGCAAGTGTGGTTAAGAAGCGTTCACCAAACAGCTTATATTCAGAAGAATTTGCCACCTTTGGTGATGATGATGTTTACGACCAAAAAGATGCAGAAGGCTTTATCCGTCTTTATTCTTTATCAAGCCGTATCAGAGCACTTAACAGCAAATAAGCTCAGCTGTTAATAAAATATTTAAACGGGGGCTTACATCTAGATTCAGATATAAGCCCCGTTTTTCATATTTAGACATCATTTTAATATTATTGCTTTAGCAACATTGATTTAAGAATTGAACAAGAGGGTATCGACATGGCTTTATGGGGCGGAAGATTCAGTCAAGAAAGTAGCGCATTATTCAAATTATTTAATGACTCATTGCCAGTAGATTACCGGTTAATTGAAGAAGATATTGTAGGTTCAATTGCTTGGGCAACCGCAATTACTTCAGTGGGTATTTTGACCCAACAAGAGTGTGAACAATTACATGGCGCATTAAACGAATTATTAGCTGAAGTGGCTGATAAACCAGAAGCCATTATCGCTTCAGGCGCGGAAGATATTCACAGCTTTGTGGAGCAGTCATTAATCGCTAAAGTTGGTGACTTGGGTAAGAAGCTACATACTGGACGTTCGCGTAATGACCAAGTGGCAACAGATTTAAAATTGTGGTGCAGAAAAGAAGGTGAGCAATCACTTGCGCTGCTTAAAAAACTCAGAGGCGCTTTAATCGATCTCGCTGCACGTGAAATTGATGCTGTTATGCCAGGTTACACTCATTTACAAAGAGCGCAGCCAGTATTATTTGGTCATTGGTGTTTAGCGTATGTAGAAATGTTCGAGCGTGATATTAGCCGTTTAGAAGATGCACTTAAACGTGCAGATACTTGTCCTTTAGGTTCTGGCGCATTAGCTGGAACAGCTTATCCGATGGACAGACATGAAATCGCTAAATCATTAGGTTTTGCAGCACCGACATTAAACAGTTTGGATACCGTATCAGACCGTGATCATGTGATTGAATTATGTAGTGATGCCTCTATTAGTATGATGCACTTAAGCCGTATGGCAGAAGATTTAATCTTCTTTAACAGCGGTGAGGCAGGCTTTATTGATTTAGATGATGAAGTAACTTCGGGTTCTTCACTCATGCCACAAAAGAAAAACCCTGACGCGCTAGAGTTAATTCGTGGTAAAACTGGCCGCGTATATGGCAGCTTAATGGGGATTTTAACCACCATGAAAGCACTGCCTTTAGCGTATAACAAAGACATGCAAGAAGATAAAGAAGGCTTATTCGATGTCATGGATAGCTGGGCTATTTGTCTTGAAATGGCTGCTCTAGTGCTAAGTGGTTTACAAGTTAATCGTGAAAGAACTTTAGCGGCAGCTCAGCAAGGTTATGCAAACTCAACTGAGTTAGCAGATTACCTTGTAGCAAAAGGAATGCCTTTTAGAGAAGCGCATCATGTAGTGGGTGAGGTTGTTGTGGTTGCTATTGGTAAACAAACACCGTTAGAAGAGCTTCCGCTTGCTGAGCTCAAGCAATTCAGTGACATTATTGAAGACGATGTTTACGCATGCTTAACCATTGAATCATGCTTAGAGAAACGTGAAGCTTTAGGTGGCACATCACTAATGCAAGTGAAACAGGCATTAGCGTTAAAACAAGGTAAGTAGTTACTTACTCAGCTGCTGAAACAAATTTAGCTTTACGAACTAAAAAGCCCCGAGTTTTCTAACTCAGGGCTTTTTTAATTTCTGTAACTTTAATAATACAAGGTAGATTAAACTTTACTGAAACAGATCGTCCGTCGGGTTCTCGATGAAAATGTCGTCATCAATCTCTTCTTCTGTTGCGTATTCTTTTGGTTCTGTACCTTCGACAAAATACTCAAAAGAAGTCGTATGATCGGTTTTACGGGTTAACAACCCGGTTGCTAAATCAATACGAGCCGAGATAATCCCTTTAGGTGGAATAGTCGTTTTTTCCTCAGTGCCTTTTAGTGCTTGATTCATAAAATCATTCCAGCCTGGCCCTGCTGTTTTTGCACCTGCTTCGGCACCTGATATTTGATTCTCAGGTCCATCGGCTACCCAACTTGTCCGTCCAAGCCTGCGGCTATGGTCGTCAAAACCTACCCAAAAGGTTGATGTTAAAGTTGGATTAAATCCACTAAACCAAGTATCGCGAGATTCATTGGTTGTACCGGTTTTGCCTGCAATATCACGGCGCTTAATTAATCTTGAAGCGCGCCAAGCGGTACCATTCCAACCTGTACCTTTACTCCAGTCTCCACCACCCCAAATTACGCTTTTAAGTGCTTCAGTGATTAAAAATGCAGTTTGCTCAGTAATGATTCTAGGTGCATAGCGACTATTTTCATCACCGCATTTCGCTAGTGCATTTTCTGTATTTGCCATATCGAGGTTCGCTACATCTTCAGCTTGTTGAGAGCGAGCAAACTCAGCTGCCATGGCGGCAAATGGGTCAATTTCTTCAGTTGTAGCTCCACTGGTTACTTCTGTAGACTCTTCAGGAGTACAAGCAAGCATCGGGTTGGCTTCTTCAATGACATTATCAAATGAATCGGTGACCTGTTTAATGAAATACGGTTCGACTAAGTAGCCGCCATTTGTAAATACATTAAATGCTGTGACTACCTGTAGTGGCGTAACCGAAGGTGAGCCAAGTGCTACAGATTCATTGCGAGGTAAGTCTTTAGGATCAAAACCAAACTCAACTAATTTGGCTATCGTGTTATCTAAACCGATATGTCTCATGGCTCGAACAGACATAACATTGACTGATTGCGCTAAACCAACACGTAAACGGGTTGGACCACCATAGATATCAGGTGAATTCTTTGGACGCCATGCTGTGCCCTGTCGGGTATCTGGTTTATTAATCGGTGCATTATTGATTAATGTCGCGAGGTTGTAATCTTTTTCAAGCGCAGCTGAATATATGAAAGGTTTAATATTCGAACCTAACTGACGTTTAGCTTGAGTTACACGGTTATATTGGCTTTGGGTAAAACTAAAGCCGCCAACCAAGGTTTTAATTGCTCCATCACTTGGTTCTAAAGATACTGTCGCACTTGATACTTGAGGGATTTGAGATAATTGCCAATATTCGCCATTATTTCTAATCCACACCTTTTGACCCACAGCTAAAATATCTGCAGACTTCTTTGGTGGAGTGCCTTGGCGTCGGTCGGTAATAAATTTACGCGCCCATTTTAGGCCATTCCACTCAAGTAAGATTTCTTCGCCTTTAGCGTTCAACACAGTTGCTTGCTGTTCTTCTATTGCAATAACAGCAGCAGGCATGATGCCTTGCATTGGTGAAGTGCTTTTGAGGTTACTGATAATTTCGCTGGTGGCCATTGGCTCTGTATTGACAGCTGAATCTGGTTCTACAGACCATAACTCTGAGATAGGCCCACGGTAGCCGTGGCGCTGGTCATAAGAGAATACGTTATCTCGTAATGCGCTTTGTGCCTTTAATTGTAAATCTGATGAAATAGTGGTGTAGACGTTATAACCATTGGTGTAAGCGTCTTCTTCGCCATATTGGTTTACCATGTACTCACGTGCCATTTCAGAAATATATGGGGCATATAAATCGATTTCAGCACCATGATATTTGGCAGTAATAGGGGCGTTGATGGCTTCTTGATATTGCGCTTCGGTAATATTGCGCTTTTCTAGCATACGGCTTAGCACCCAATTACGACGGGTTTTAGCACGTTCTGGATTGCGAATTGGGTTAGCTGCAGAAGGTGCTTGAGGTAATCCAGCAATCATTGCCATTTCAGGTAATGAAAGTTGCTCTAACTCTTTCCCATAATAGACTTGAGCAGCAGCTCCTACGCCATATGCTCTGTTGCCCAAAAAAGAGCGATTTAAGTAGAGTGTCAGAATTTCTTCTTTAGAAAGCGCTTTTTCAATTTTTAAGGCTAAGAAAATTTCTTTGGTTTTACGAATATAGGTTTTTTCACGAGAAAGGAAAAAGCCACGAGCGACCTGCTGAGTAATGGTACTCGCGCCTTGGCTTTTCTTACCTGTCGTTACCAAAATAACAGCGGCACGAACAATCCCGATAGGATCAATACCTTTATGTTCAAAAAAACGGGCATCTTCGGTATCTAAAACAGCATTAATTAATTGTTCAGGTACTTCCTGATATTCAATTGGTATTCTTCTTTTTTCACCAAACTGAGAAATAAGTAGCCCATCGCTACTATAAATTCTTAATGGCGTCTGTAATTTTACCGTTTTTAGAGTATTTACATCCGGTAATTCAGGCAAAAGATAATAATAAGCTGCGACAATAGTGCCGACGCCTAATAAAGTTAAGCTAAATATAGCTATAAGTATTCGTTTTATCCACTTCACCGAATTATTCCAAAAATCATAAATATGCCCGCTAGTATATAAGGGGGAAGGTTTTTGGTGAAGTAAAAACATGAAAACATAAAAAAACAAGTTGTAAAATTTAGAAACATTTTATACAAATACTTATAACGAGTTGATTTTGTGCTAATCTATTTTAAAATATAAAAAATAAATGCGATGACGGAATATGCTTTCTAAATTTTGGAAGCGTCAAGCTCCGCAAATGGTTGGAATCGATATTGGTTCTCATGAGATTAAAGCCATTTTGCTTAGCAAGACCGCTGATGGATATAAAATTCAAAACTATATATCTGCACCTATACGAAAAGGTGCGGTTGTCGATCATGAGATCCGTGATTCAGAAGCTGTGATTGAATCATTAAGACATATTAGACGTGGACTCCCAAAAGGAATTAAGTCTGCTGCTGTTGCAGTCTCAGGTTCTGCTGTAATGACCAAAGTGATTTACATGGATGCTTCGTTAAATGAAGAAGAAATGGAAGCACAGATTGAGATTGAAGCAGATAATCTTATCCCATATTCACTCGACGAAGTGAGTATCGACTTTGAAACTCTGAATGCCAACACAACTGATCCCACCAAAGTTGACGTGTTATTAAGTGCTTGTCGTACCGATAATATTGATACTCGAATGGATTCACTAGATGCAATTGAGCTTGATACCAAGGTTGTTGATGTTGAAGCTTACGCCTTGGGTCGTTCGTCAGAATTAATTCTTGCGCAATTGCCTGAAGGCGCTAATGAAAAGTCAGTGGTATTGGTGGATATCGGAGCCAATATGACCACATTTGCCGTGGTTGAAAACGGTGAAACAACATTCATTCGTGAACAGGCATTTGGTGGTGAGTTATTTACTCAGTCCATTTTGTCGTTTTATGGCATGCAATATGATGAAGCTGAAAGTGCCAAAATAACGGGTGAACTACCACGCAATTATATGTTTGAAGTGTTATCGCCTTTTCAAACACAATTATTGCAGCAGATTAAACGTACTCTTCAAATTTATTGTACCGCTAGTGGTAAAGATAAAGTTGATTATATTGTGCTTTGTGGTGGGACTGCAAAACTTGAAGGCATGACGGCATTATTAACGAATGAATTGGGCGTACATTCAATTGTTGCTGACCCATTTCAAGGTTGTTTACATGCCGATGATGATATTAAAAACCAGCTAGAACCTAGTATTAGTAAATATATGGTTGCATGTGGTTTAGCGCTTAGGAGTTACGCTCAATGGCGAACATAAATTTACTTCCGTGGCGTGAAGAAGCTAGGGAAAAACAAAAAAGAGATTACATTGGTATATTAGCATTAGTTTTTTTAGTTACCTGTTTAGTTGTGTTTCTTACATTAAGTTTTATTGAAGTTGTCACTGACGACCAGCGTCAGCGTAATTCATATTTGCAAACTGAAATATCTTTATTAGATGCTCAAATTGCAGAAATAAGAAAAATTACGGCAAGAAAGAAAGATATTGAAAGACGAACTAAGATTATTTTAAACCTTCAGCAATCTCGTAATTTGCCGACACATGTTTTAGATGAATTAGTGAGAATTGTTCCACCTGGAATATACCTCTCGAGCATAGAGAAGAAAGGCAGCTTACTTTGGATTGAAGGTCGAAGTGAATCAAATAATAACGTTGCAAACATGATGAGGAAAGTCAAAACCTCGCAATATTTGAATGATCCAAGTATGCAATCAATTATTAGCCAAAATGAAAACTTAAGACAATTACAAAAATTCAGACTTCGAGTGAGTATCTTTGATGACACTCTACCAATGGATGCAACTGAAGGAGGTCGAAAATGAATCTCGACTTAGAGCAGTTTAATGATATTGATTTTGAAAACATTGGTGGGTGGCCTACTTTAGTTAAAGTGGTATTTGCTGTTTTTCTTTCGCTGACAGTCATGGGAGCAAGTTACTACTTATTTGTGTCAGATGCGTTAGATGTACTGGATACAGAGAAAAAGAAAGAGATCACTTTAAGAGATGATTTTCAGAATAAATATCGTTTAGCTGCAAATTTGAAGTTGTACCGAGAGCAACTGGTCGTAATGGAGGCACAATTTGCTGAATTACTGAAAATGTTACCTTCTGAAAATGAGATGCCAGGTCTGCTAGACGATACAACTTTTGTCGCTACAGATGCAGGTCTTCGAATTAATAGCTTAGATTGGGATACCGAAATTGAACGTGATTTCTATTTAGAGTTTCCAATTAAAATGGCTGTCGTGGGTGATTATCATCAACTCGGTAATATGGTCAGCGGCGTAGCAAAATTACCACGTATTGTTAGTTTGCATGATTTTGTTATTAAGCGAGACGATAGTGGCAGTTTATCGATGGATATTCTTGCAAAAACCTATCGATTTAAAGAAGGTGCTAAGCTACCAGCAGAGCAAAATAAGGGGAAGAAATGATGAAATTCCTACCTTTATTATTACTACTGCTATTAACTGGCTGTATTGGTGATCGCAGTGATTTAGAGTTATTTGTTACGACGACTAAAGCACAGCATATTGCTCGTATTCCTCCGTTAAAAGAAACACCTAAGTTTGAACACTTTGCCTATCAAGCAGAGTTGATGCGCAGTCCTTTTGTACCACCTTCTCGTGAGTTAACAGAGGAAGTGGTGGATACCAGTAGAAATTGTCTACAGCCTGATTTGAAACGTCGTAAAGGACGTTTAGAAACGTATGCGATAGATAATTTGAGAATGCGTGGAACGTTAAGTGAAGATGGCACTACTTGGGCTTTAGTTGAGTCATCGGATTCGAATGTATATCGCTTAGGGGTCGGTGAGTATCTCGGTCTTTACCATGGACAAATAGGTAAAGTTACACCGCAATATATTGAAATTATAGAATTAATTCCTGATGGTTCTGGTTGCTGGGCTGAAAGAGCAAGCAACTTAGAACTAACAGGCAAATAATGCGAAGGATGAGGGAATAATGAAATCTTCTGCCGCGATGCAAACATCGACAAAAAAAGTCTCACTATTTAAAACAATACTTGGTGTTGTTTTAATGATGGGCGCACTACCAAGTGCAATAGCCGCCAATAAGTTAATGGATGTTAAATACCATTCTGTTGTCGATCACCAATTAGAATTAGAGCTCGTTTTTGAATCTGACCTTATGACCCCTGAAGTTGATTTGTCAGGATCGCCTGCTCAAATTATTCTAAGTTTTGAGGACAGTATTTCAAATCTAGAAAAAAACGACATAGCCATTGATAGGGTGGGAGTTGAAGGGCTTAAAACAACTCAAGTCGATAACTCGTTAAATGTTGTTGTCGATCTAACTGAAGTCAAACCATACCAAGGTAAAGTGGTAGGTAATACGTACCGCCTGACAGTCAATGATACTGTTTCTAGTCCAGATGATGCTGATAATCCTTTTGTTAATGGTATCGAAACTATTGATTTTCGTCGTAATAAAACCGGTGGTGGAGATTTACTCGTACATTTGAATAATCGCTCTGTAGCTGCAAATGTGGCTCAAGTTGGCTCGAAACTTGAGGTGAAGTTCTATAACACTGAGATAAAAAATGATCACTTGTATGTAATGGATGTACAAGATTTCAATACCCCAGTGTCTAGCTTTGAAACGTTTAAAGACGATTTAACTTCTCGGATCATGGTTGATGTAGATGGCAATTATGATTACAACTACAAGCAAGAAGGGAATGTTTTTAAAGTCAGTATTAATAAAGTTGAACGTGCAGCGGTAGCTAAAGAAGATAAGAAATACAATGGACGATCTTTATCTCTAAACTTCCAAAATATTTCAGTGAGAACCGTTCTACAAATTATTGCTGATTATAATGATTTCAACTTGGTAACCAGTGATACAGTTGAAGGTAATATTACTCTTCGGTTAGACGATGTACCGTGGGATCAAGCATTAGATTTAATTCTTCAAACAAAAGGATTAGATAAGCGCATTGAAGGTAATATCTTGATGGTTGCGCCAAGTGAAGAGCTTGCAACACGCGAAAGGCAAGATTTAGCTAACCAGCAAGAAGTAAAAGAGTTAGCGCCGCTTTATTCTGAATATATCCAAGTTAACTATGCTAAAGCAACAGACCTAGCAGAATTAATGAAAAGTGCAGATTCAAGCCTTTTATCAAATCGTGGTAGCGTGGCAGTTGATGAACGTACCAATACACTTTTGGTCAAAGACACTGCAGAATCATTAGAAACCATACATCGTTTAGTTGAAGTACTTGATATTCCGATTAAGCAAGTATTGATTGAAGCACGTATGGTAACCGTGAAAGATAATGTGTCAGAAGACCTTGGTATCCGCTGGGGTATTACAGACCAACAAGGTGACAAAGGGACTTCAGGTTCACTTGAAGGGGCAAATGATATTGTATCTGGAGTTGTGCCAGCATTAAGTGATCGTTTAAACGTTAACTTGCCTTCATCAGCAACTAATGCTGCAAGTATTGCTTTTAGTGTTGCAAAAATGGCTGATGGTACGGTACTTGACTTAGAATTGAGCGCTTTAGAGCAAGAGAATAAGGGTGAAATTATTGCTAGCCCACGTATTACGACCTCTAACCAGAAATCAGCTTATATTGAACAAGGTGTTGAAATTCCTTATGTTGAATCTGCTTCTAGCGGTGCAACAACAGTAACGTTTAAAAAAGCAGTATTATCACTGAAAGTGACCCCACAAATTACACCTGATGATCGCGTGATTCTTGATTTAGAAATTACTCAAGATACACGAGGTGAAACAGTTCAAACTGGTACAGGTGAAGCGGTATCAATTGATACCCAAAGAATTGGTACACAGGTGCTAGTTGATAACGGTGAAACGATTGTACTTGGTGGTATCTATCAACAAAGCTTAATTAGTCGTGTAAGTAAAGTTCCAGTTTTAGGTGACATTCCGTTAGTTGGTTTCTTGTTTAGAAATACTTCTGATAGTAATGAGCGTCAAGAGTTACTTATTTTTGTTACTCCCAAAATTGTGACAGAACAGCTTTAACTTTTATTAAAAATTAGTAGCAAAAAATACCAGCAATTTGCTGGTATTTTTTTGATTGTCGTTTGGTAGTTGGTTGATTCTATTAGTAACAAGTTAATCATTTTGTTGAGTCGTTAATCTGGTTTTTATTTTCAACAGAGATTTATTTTTAAGAATCTTAGGTTAATTCATCAACATGACTTGCAACAACAGCCATATAACTGAGATAATCCGTCGTCAAGTCTCATTAGAGCAAGGTTAAATTATAGGTCGGCTTGAGTTTAAGTCGATAAGGCATACATTTCATATAAGATTCAGACGTATATATAATGGCTGAAAAACGCAATATTTTTCTGGTAGGCCCTATGGGCGCAGGCAAAAGCACAATTGGTCGCCATTTGGCCCAACTGCTGCATTTAGATTTCCACGATTCAGATCACGAGATTGAGAAACGCACAGGTGCAGATATTGCCTGGGTGTTTGACGTTGAAGGCGAAGAAGGCTTTCGTGTACGTGAAGCTCAAGTCATCGCCGACCTGTCGGAAAAGCAGGGCATTGTCCTAGCTACTGGCGGCGGATCTGTACAAAGTAAAGACATTCGTAATCATTTGTCTGCTCGCGGTATCGTTGTATACCTAGAGACAACAATCGATAAGCAAGTGGCTCGTACTCAGCGTGATAAGCGTCGACCTCTTTTACAGGTTGATGATCCTCGTGAAGTGCTTGAGAATCTTGCAGATGTCCGTAATCCTTTATACGAAGAGATTGCTGATGTTATCGTTAAGACAGATGAGCAAAGCGCTAAAATAGTCGCAAATCAAATCATTGAGCAACTCGGTTTCTAGGTAGGTTTATGCAACAAGTTCAGGTTGAATTAGGTATAAGAAGTTATCCCATTTTTATTGGCCAGAATTTATTGCAGCAAAACGCTTACCTCTCCGATTACCTTTCTGGTAAAAAAGCACTCGTAGTCACCAATGACACTATAGCTCCGTTGTACTTAGAACAAGTCCAACAAGCTATGGTCAGGTGTGCTGAAGTGGGTGCTGTTGTGCTGCCTGATGGTGAGAAATATAAAGATCTCACCCATTTGGATTTGATATTTTCTGCTCTATTAGAAAATAACTTTGCACGTGACTGTGTGATAGTTGCATTAGGTGGTGGTGTCGTTGGTGACATGGCCGGCTTTGCTGCATCTTGCTATCAGCGAGGTGTAGAGTTTATTCAAATTCCTACCACACTGTTATCCCAAGTTGATTCCTCTGTCGGTGGTAAAACTGCGGTTAATCATCCATTAGGTAAAAATATGATCGGGGCATTTTATCAGCCTCAATCAGTACTTATTGACACTAATTGCTTATCTACATTACCTGCTAACGAGTTTGCAGCAGGGATGGCGGAAGTGATTAAGTACGGTATTATTTGGGATGCTGAGTTCTTTGGTTGGTTAGAGCAAAATGTTGAGCCGCTTAAGGCGCTTGATAATAATGCTTTAACTTATGCTATTGCTAGATGTTGCCAAATTAAAGCTGATGTCGTTGCAGAAGATGAAACTGAGCGTGGTGTTAGAGCTTTATTGAATCTCGGCCATACTTTTGGTCATGCAATTGAAGCTGAAATGGGCTATGGAGTTTGGCTTCATGGTGAAGCGGTCGCAACAGGTACCATTATGGCGGCGCTAACATCGTTAAAGCTTAATTTAATTCAGCAGCAAGACTTCGATAGGATCACTCGCATAATGCAAGCGTTTGACTTACCTATCACCTCTCCAGATACAATGACGTTTGATAGTTTTATCAAACATATGCAACGAGACAAAAAAGTATTGGCCGGCCAAATTCGTTTGGTATTACCGACTTCTATAGGTACTGCTGATGTATTCTCTGATGTAAAAGAGTCGTTACTCGCAGAAGTCATTAGCCAAGTTTAAGCTAAAGTTTACGTCTAATGGTGGGCTTTTGGATATCCAACAAACGCTATTGTTACCTTCGCAAGAAGCTTTAGTTCAGCGCCTAGAACATATTGCGAGTTATAGTGAGCAACTGGTGCTTGTTTCTGGCGCAAAGGGCTCAGGTAAAACCACATTAGTCACTGCGCTTGCGAGTGAGTTAGATAACTATAATTCAGCTTTAGTTATCTGTCCTATGCATGCTGAAAGTGCAGAAATTCGCCGTAAGATTCTGGTTCAATTAATCTCTTCCCCCATTTTTGATGATGCGTTACCTCTGGCTGATACTCTTCTAAGGATCCAGACAAACTTAACTAAACCCTTGCATATCATTATTGACGACGCACAACATATGCCTCGTGAGTTATGGGCTGAATGTTTGGTTTTGACCCAAATAAGATGTGCCGGAAAACCCATTTCAATTACATTCACGATAGAACCGGATTCTTTAGCAGAATTAAACCTCGAATTAACTGAAGCCATGCATGCGTTACTACTTCATGTAGAAATCGAACCATTATCATTGGCTGAGCGTGAAGGTTTGTACCGCACATTACTCATTAGAAGTAATAAAACCCCTTTTATTCCTCGTGAAATTATTCAAGCGCAAATAGGAAAACAATCTGGTACGCCAACTGAAGTTTTAGCTTTACTTAAAAAAGCACTGGAAGATAAGCCCGAAGAAGTTAAAAAATGGCCTAAGTATTTGCCTTGGTTAGCAGTATTTTCTGTATTTGTTCTGACAACTGCTTTAGCAGCAGGAATGTATTTATTTCAAAGTGATCAGCAAATTGAAAAGGAGCCGGTTTTATTATTTACGGCTTATACAATGCCAGAGTCAGACGCGCAGTGGTTTGTTTATCATTATGGCCGTTCAACGGTAACACCAGCTCTTAATATGAATATTACCGTATCAGAGTCAAAACAAGACATTAAGCTAGATAATCAAATTTTTACTGATGAGGCGCTTGTTCACCAGAACAATATTGAATCAACCTTTACTGTGATGTCTGAATCAAATAATGAAGTAATTAATCAGCAAAAAGATGAAAATGACACTGCTGATACCAATGATGTTAGCGAAAATCATCAAGTAGAATTTGAAAATCCAGATGTGCAGGTAGCAGATGTTGCTGAAGAAGGCACCATAGTAGAACGAGACAAACTTGAAGTCAGCGTAACTAACGAGTCTGACAGCCATATCGTGCAATTAACTGACCGAGTCGGGTACACCTTGCAGATAGCCAGTGTACGGGAACCAAAGTCACTTAATAATATCCTGCAACAGCTTGAAAGCTTCCAGCAAAGTGAATCTGAATTAGTACAAGCTAATTTCAAAAACCGGCATATCGTCTTGTTTGGTCAATTTGACAGTGTAATCGAAGCGCAGCAGGCATCTGATTTACTGCAACAAGAGCTGGCTTTAACTGCCCCGTGGGTTAGGAAATGGAGCGATCTCAAGGGATATGAAATCAAATCGAATTAAACGCTTAAAAAGCCATTGGTTTAGATGATTCAAACAATGATTATTCTTATTAAAAAGAGTACAATCATCTGCTTTAATTTTGCTAGTAACTGGTATTCATGACTAAAAAGCATAGAGCCTTTCTTAAGTGGGCGGGTGGAAAATTTAAACTCGTTGACGAGCTAGCAAAACACTTACCTCAAGGTAAAAGGTTAATAGAGCCCTTTGTGGGAGCAGGATCAGTCTTTTTAAATACTGATTATGAAGAGTACCTGCTATGTGATATTAATCATGATCTGATTAACCTCTATAATATCGTTAAAAATGAACCTGATGCGTATATTGCAGCAGCAAAAGCGATGTTTGTTCCTGAAATGAATGACAAGGAACAATACTACCGCATTCGCACCGAGTTCAATCAAACCAAAGATCCTTTCAAGCGCTCTGTATATTTTCTGTATATGAATCGTCATGGTTTTAATGGCTTATGTCGTTATAATCGAAAAGGCGGCTTTAATGTTCCTTTTGGTTCATATAAAAAGCCTTACTTCCCAGAAGAAGAGCTTCGTTATTTTTCAGTAAAAGCCCAAAAAGCGACATTCAAATGCGTGAGCTATCAGCAAGCATTCGAAATGTCCTTATCTGGTGATGTGATTTATTGCGATCCGCCGTATGCCCCTTTATCAACAACAGCGAGCTTTACTACTTATGTTGGTCCAGGTTTTAGCTTAGATGACCAAGCTCTTTTGGCGAGACAATCACGCCATACCGCGCTAGAGCGTGATATTCCTGTATTGATCAGTAATCATGATATTCCACTGACTCGTGAACTATACCGAGGTGCAAAACTCGCCTCTATTGCCGTTCAGCGTAATATCAGTCAAAAAGGAAGTTCACGTAAAAAAGTGGATGAAATAATGGCTCTGTATGATCATCATTATCAAGAAGTGATCGATTAATAAGTTTGGGCTTTGAGTGAGATAAATCAGAAAGGTTTTTTGATTTATTTAGCTTAAGACTTGGTTAACAATAAAAATCAAAGAAAAAATCATTAGTACAGCTAAAGCTATTCCCATAAAAATGAAAGGCAGTGGAGAGTTGTTTTGTTTGAAATCTCGCTGGCGATTATCTTCCGTTTGCACCCCAAAAAATGCGGCTACAGTGCTGGTAAATACCCGCCAAATTGACATTAAATAGCGTTTGGATTGTTTGTTGGCATGTCACTGATAGGTTTGCTTTTTTCGCTACCATGTAACAGCTCTAGTAAATCTAAGAAATGAAACTGACTTGAACGGCTATTGCCCGTAACCCAGCTGCCCCAGCTAACATCGTCAGATTGAGTTGCACAGCGGTTATTAGGGTGGCTGCTTGGTAAGCTAGAATTGTAAGTGGCATTGTCAGAGCAAGCGCAATTTTCAGCGAATAACTGCTCGCGATTATCAGATGTCGCAAAGTAAGCAACAAACATTAATGCACTAGCTGAAAAAATACTTAATACAGGCTTTAACGTCACCTTGCCTGTTTGGTAGGTGTTCATTTTTCGCTGATTGCACATCATAAGGGCTGTCCTTGTCTCATACTTTCAGATTGAATAAATAAACGTGTCCTCAATAATTGTTTTACGATCCATGAAGATGTAAGGACCAAGAACTATATATTGAAAAAAGACACAGTGACGTAGGTCGCATTATAGCAAATTTGTCTAGTTAATGAACATCTATATACTGTGATCTAGATCAATTTAATACTTACAGGTTATTAAAATTTACATTTATTGACGCTAACAAAGTTTTATTACTGTTTGTGACTAGAGCGTTTTCTCTGCAAAGGGTAAAATAAGGCCACTTTTAATAGCTTCGAGAAGACTATGCGTCCATTTCTGATTGCCCCATCTATTTTATCTGCCGATTTCGCCCGTTTAGGTGATGATGTTCAAGCCGTACTAGATGCTGGTGCTGACGTTGTTCACTTTGATGTTATGGATAATCACTACGTACCGAACCTGACAATCGGTCCTATGGTTTGTCAGGCTTTACGTGATTTTGGTATTACTGCGGATATCGATGTGCACTTAATGGTGAAACCTGTTGATCGCATCATTCCTGATTTTGCGAAAGCAGGCGCTTCAATTATTACATTCCACCCTGAAGCCTCAGAGCATTTAGACCGTAGCCTGCAGCTGATTAAAGAGTCAGGTTGTAAAGCAGGTTTAGTATTTAATCCGGGTACACCACTGCATTACCTTGATCATGTGATGGATAAGTTAGATGTGATTCTATTGATGTCTGTAAACCCAGGCTTTGGCGGACAATCATTCATTCCATCGACGCTTGATAAGCTAAGACTAGTGCGTGAAAAAATCGATGCAAGCGGTTTTGATATTCGTCTTGAAGTTGATGGTGGCGTTAAAGTGGATAACATTGCTGAAATTGCCGCTGCCGGTGCTGATATGTTTGTTGCGGGCTCAGCGATTTTTAATCAGCCAGACTATAAAACAGTGGTTGATGAAATGCGTGCAGAACTAGCCAAAGTTGATGCTTAATCATGGCTGACTTTACTAAGGTTAAAGCCATTGCTTTTGACTTAGACGGCACGCTTATCGATAGTGTGCCGGACTTAGCTGCAGCTACTCAAGCAACCTTAGCAGAGCTTGGACTGGCAACCTGCTCAGAAGCACAGGTCAGGAACTGGGTTGGTAATGGCGCAAAAGTCTTGATGCAGCGCGCTCTGCAGAATGCGAATAGCTCAGCTAATGCTTTAACTGAAAGTACGTCAACTGAAAGTGCATCGACTAACGAAGTTTCTGAAGCTGAGCTTGATGCCGCAATGCCTGTCTTTATGGTGCATTATCAGCAACACCTTCAAAAACACAGTCTGCTATATGCTGGCGTAGTAGAAACGTTAAATACGCTTAAAATATCAGGCTATCCTTTAGCGATAGTTACCAATAAGCCACATCATTTTACTGTGCCATTATTAAAGGCATTCGAAATAGATGCCTTGTTTGATTTGGTACTAGGCGGCGACTCGTTAGCTAAAATGAAACCCGATCCTATGCCACTCACTCATATTTTGAATGAATGGCAACTTGAATCCGAACAGTTATTAATGGTTGGGGATTCAAAAAATGACATATTTGCGGCAAAAGCTGCTGGAGTAAGCTCAATAGGCTTGACCTATGGGTACAACTACGGTGAAGATATCGGGCTGAGCGGCCCAACTGCGGTATGCGAACAATTTAATCAGATTTTAGCCTTATTACCTTCTGTTAAAACTAACGGCTAAAACTAACTGCTAAATCAATGGAGCAATAAAACAAATGACTGCAAAACCTATCGTGTTTAGTGGTGCTCAACCATCAGGTGAGCTAAGTATCGGAAACTACATGGGCGCGCTTCGTCAGTGGGTTGGTATGCAAGACAGCCACGATTGTATTTATTGTGTCGTTGATTTACATGCAATTACAGTTCGACAAGATCCTGAAAAACTTCGCGCTGCTTGCTTAGATACACTCGCCATTTATCTGGCTTGTGGTATCGATCCTGACAAAAGTACTGTGTTCTTACAGTCGCAAGTTCCACAACATACTCAATTAAGCTGGGCATTAAACTGTTACACCCAAATGGGTGAACTTAATCGTATGACTCAGTTTAAAGATAAGTCTCAAAAACATGCCAACAATATCAACGTTGGTTTGTTTGATTATCCTGTATTGATGGCTGCTGATATTTTACTTTATCAAGCGAATGAAGTGCCTGTTGGCCAAGATCAGAAGCAACATTTAGAACTAACTCGTGATATTGCGACGCGCTTTAATAATGCATATGGCGATACCTTTGTTGTGCCTGAACCATTTATTCCAGAAACTGGCGCCCGCGTGATGTCATTGCAAGAACCGACCAAGAAGATGTCTAAGTCGGATGAAAACCGTAATAATGTTATTGGCCTACTTGATGATCCAAAAGCGATTATGAAGAAAGTTAAAAAGGCGATGACAGACAGTGAAGAGCCACCAGTTGTCCGTTTTGATGTTGAAGAAAAGCCAGGTGTGTCTAACTTATTAAGCCTTATGTCAGGTTGTAATGGTCAATCAATCGAGTCGATTGAAAAAGACTTTGAAGATAAAATGTATGGTCATTTAAAAGTGGCTACAGGTGAAGCCGTTGTTGCTATGCTTGAACCAATACAAGAGCGTTTCCATAAGATCAGAGCTGACGAAGAGTATTTAAATTCAGTATTTAAAGCGGGTGCTGAAAAAGCTCAAGCTCGTGCTGAAGAAACGATTAAAAAAGTGTACGAAAAAATCGGCATGATTGTTTAGGTAATCATTAAAAGTTAAGCACTAAAAGTTGAGTCGCTAAATAGCTACTGACTAAATCTATATTGATAAATAAAAGCCAGCATGAATGCTGGCTTTTTTGTTGATGATGTTTAGCTATTTCATGTCGATTGAGATTGCAGCTTCAACCATTCAATAAAGCTAGCTATTGCAGGTTCTCTTTGCCTGCGTTGTTTACAGCTAAAGTTAAAATCAAAACCAGTTAAAATATCAGGTAGGTTCAGCGCCACTAACCTCCCTGAGTCAATATCATCTTTGACCATAAAGTCGGATGCTAGCGCAATGCCTTGATGGACTAATGCTGCTTCAATGGCAAATAACACGTGGCTAAAAATATGCTGTTGTTGCAAGGCTGAAGGTGTCAGTTTGTTTGCCTTGAACCAGCGCTGCCAGTCAATCCCTAACTGGCCTTCATCGACGGTTAGCAATACAGCGTCAGTTAAGCGATCTTTTAGCTGTTGAGTATCGTTTGTGGGCTTAACCAACCATTGTTTGATGTATTCGGGACTGGCCACAGGTATCAAGCGTTCTTTATGTAAAGTTAAGTGACTGTAACCTTTATGATCTGATTGGTCAGAGATAAACATGTCAGCGACGCTATCACTTAATTGTGGATTACTGGCAATCATATCTAAACGAATATCAATTTGAGGATGAAGTTTACGGAACTCACTTAATCTAGGAATAAGCCACTTAATCGCAAATGAACTGTAAACAGCCAAACGTAATTGCTGACTGTCATTACCTGTGATTTGTTTACTCACGTCAGCAAGCAAGTTGAGTGATGCCTCGGCTTGCTCAAATAGCAGTGCGCCTTTAGCTGTTAACTGCAATTGCCGCGTATTACGCATAAATAATGATTCACCATAATACTCTTCAAGCTGTTTTACTTGATGGGAGACAGCACTTTGGGTTATGCAAAGTTCATCAGCAGCGCGGGAGAAATGCTGTAAACGAGCTGCTGATTCAAATACTTGTAAAGAGCGTAATGGTGGAAGTTTTCTCATATCAATGCAGCCATTAAAAGTTAGGGTATGAATTTTGCACACAAAAAATATTCATTAATGAATTTAACTCATGAATGTATAAAAAACATCATTTCTGCTGCTCAAACTTGCTAGATATCATGCTTTTTCTGATTTTTAAGCCTTTAAGTAGAGAAAGCCATGAAACCGCATGTTGTTATCGCATTACTGATTTTAGTACTCGGTAATGTGTTTAGCGCCTTATACGATGTATCGATTAAGTGGCTACCCCAAGATGCTGATGTTGTTACATTTTTGCTCATCCGTCAGATGGGTTGTGTGCTAATGCTATTACCGTTTTGGTTTTTGGCGAGCAAACCCAATACTGCCAACTTTAAACTGCAATTACTGCGCGCAAACATCGGTGTGGTCACTTCAATCGCTTTAATCATCGGTTTATTGTCGCTCCCGCTAGCAACGGTGAGTTCAGTGTTTTTCTCGGCACCGATTATCATCATTGTTTTAGGCTATTTTTGGCTAAAAGAGCAAGTGACTATTAGCCAGTGGACAATTACTTTTTTAGGGTTTGCTGGAATCCTTATTTTGCTTAGGCCATCAGAAATGAGTTGGTCTGGGCTCGTAGTGTTAGTTGCTGCGATAACCTTCTCGATAAACCAAATTACATTGCGAAAACTCCCTCAAACTGAATCGCCTATTGTGACATTAATGCTTTATAACTTATTAAGCATTCCTGCTTTAGCAGCCATAGGAGTATGTATTGGTTTTGCCGAAATCTCTTGGTCGTTAGTGGGATTATCCTTGCTGAGTAATTGTTTTATATTGGCTTATCATTTCTGTTGTATCTTGGCCTATCGTAGTGCCAAAGCCAGTGATATTGCTGTGGCTGAATACTCGGGACTTTTATTCTGTATTTTCTTTGGCTGGCTGCTGTTTGGGGAGTGGTTAGATGCATTAAGTTGGGTAGGGGCTAGCTTGATTGTTCTGCCAACCTTAGTCGCTCCGTTTATGATCCGCTACTTGGCGACGCGCTCTACTAAGATTTCATTAAGTTAATAAAGGCTAAAAACGAAAAAATCATCGGACTTCAAGAGTGCGATGATTTTAGATTTTTTCTGCGGATAACATCAAGTTAGTTGTGTTTGTAAACCTTAATCAGAGTCTAAATAT
The DNA here is from genome assembly GCF_055808815.1 of Shewanella sp. GJ50-10. NCBI lineage: Bacteria > Pseudomonadati > Pseudomonadota > Gammaproteobacteria > Alteromonadales > Shewanellaceae > Shewanella > Shewanella sp. GJ50-10. Next base: position 38,946 of record NZ_JBVVSS010000001.1, read on the forward strand.
TCAAACACTTTAATGACTTTTCTCACCCCAGAAGTATTTCGAGTCACTTCGACAGCGAGATCGGCTTGATCGCGAGCAATTAATCCAAGCAGAAAGACTTCACCATTTTCAGTCACTACTTTTACCCGAGTGACATCTAAATCAGAATCGTTCAACATACGGGTTTTCACTTTAGTGGTGATCCACGTATCATTGCTTCGTGTGGTAAAAGAGGTCGGGTTACCGATACGAATTTGATTATGCAGCTTACCGCCAATCTCTAGCTCTTGTACCACTTTAATGGCTTTATCGCGCAGCATAGAGTTTGGCGATTGACCAATCATCAACACATTACTGTTCAGCACCACACCAGTAATATTGGTTTGGCTATGAATATCTTTGTGTTTAGACAATGCACTGGTGATTTCAAAATCGGCATTAGTATCGCTGATTTGCGTAGACATACTACGCTCATCATTAGCCATTTTAGCACCGCCAACAGCACCAACCATAACAACACCCGCACAGCCTTGAAGCAGAAACAGTATTGCTATGACAAGAACCGCTTTTATCATGCTTGCTCGTCCTGAGGGAACAGAGTACGGTCAATGTTGTCACATAGGCAGTGAATCACTAATAAGTGAACCTCTTGAATACGTGCCGTCACATTCGAAGGTACGCGAACTTCAACATCACCTTCACTCATAAAGCCAGCCATCGCGCCGCCGTCTTTACCAGTTAATGCAACAATAGTCATGTCACGACCTAGCGCAGCTTCCATCGCTTTAATCACGTTACCAGAGTTACCACTGGTTGAAATCGCTAATAAAATATCACCAGGTTGACCTAGTGCCATGATTTGCTTTGAGTAAATCTCGTCGTAGCTGTAATCATTTGCAATAGCAGTAATTGTTGAAGTATCACAGCTTAAGGCGATTGCTGGTAATGGTGGGCGCTCAATTTCGTAACGGTTAAGTAATTCAGCTGAGAAATGCTGCGCATCACCCGCACTACCGCCATTACCACATGCAAGAATCTTATTACCGCTTAATAGGCATTGAACCATCATTTCAGCCGCTTTCTCAATCGACTCTGGTAATGCTTCTGCTGCATCAATTTTAGTTTGAATTGATTCAGTGAAGCTGTCTTTAATACGTTCTAACATGGTTAAATCCTTACTCGGTAAAGTGTTGCTATCATGCTTAAATCACTATCTTGGCAGCATTATAGCTAAAATTGTCTATTTAAAAACACCCTTGCAGCCATTGTATGTCTTGGCCATTGATGGCAATCACATCAAAGCGGCACGGGGCATTGATTTTGTTTGTTTGTAAATATTGCTCTGCAGCTTTTCTGATACGCGATATTTGTGCTGCCGATAACGCATTTAATGCGCCACCAAATTGGGTTGAAGAGCGAAACTTTACCTCAACAAAGACCCAATATTGTTTATCCCGCATGATTAAATCTATTTCACCAAAACGATAACGCTGATTTTGAGTCACAAACTGTAGACCTTGTTGTTCAAGGTAAGTTCGAGCTAAAGTCTCAGCGTGTTGTCCTTGGCTACTTTGGTTCATAAAAGATGCTTCATAAAAGATGGCTCATAAAAATGCATCATAAAGGACGAAGCTGTCCTCGCTGGTATTTTCCCCAGCTCAACGTACGTTCAATGACACCGTTATTATCTACAGATAGTGCGCCACTGCGGCCGTTAAATTGGTAACCCGGGAAAGCACGCATCTGTGCTAAGCGGCTCACAAGCTCAAGTGAATCATAACCCATGATATATAAGCGCTTTTGGCCGTTATTCCAGTTACTCCATAGTTGACTTACCATGGTGGTTTCAGAGTTGGTGCCCATTAGCCAAGGAATATCACTGATCATCAGGTTATTAAGCTCTTGAGCTGATTGGGTAGAGTTACCATTTAATCGACTGCGGCTGGTGGTGTAAAGCGCAACAGGATCGGCAAATACACTGAAGTTAACATCTAAAAAAGGCTTCAGCAGGACTAAATCTTTAGAGGCTGAAATCATGTAGATAGCGTCGATATCACGGCGTGAACGAAAATCCGCTTCAATATTGTTACCAATCAGTTGTTTCATACGGGCAATACGCGCTTGACTGTCTTTGACGCCAAGGGCTTCTTGCACAGTGAGCTTCATTTGATCGCCACCATCGTAATAATGAATCTCAGCATTTTCTTCAGTCAGCTCAAACCATTTCTTGTTAAAGCTTTCCGCCATGCGTTTACCGGTAGAATCATTGCTAACTAATAACAGTGGCAAACTAATGCCATCATTAAATAAACGCAGGGCTGCATCACTGGCCTCTTGTGCTGGAGACAGTGAAAAATAGAACTGGTCGTTATTAGCGGTGAAGGTTTCAGTTTGATTTAAATAAAGCTGTGGAATGGTCATTACGCCTTGATCATTCAAGCTTTGCATTTCTTCAACAGCATTAGGGAGCAATGGGCCAATAACAAACTCAGCGCCCGCTTTAATGGCATCTTGATAAGCTTGTTCTACACCTAAATTGGTATCAAAAAAGTTAAGTTCGATTTGATCATCATATGCAGCCATGTAACTGGATAAAATGCCTTGCCTGATTGGCTCGGCAACTGCAGCACGTCGCCCTGTAAGCGGTAGCATTACGGCAATGCTTTGAGGTTTATAGGGTTTAGCATTAAGGGCTTTTTCTAAATCAGAAGGAAGTTTTACTGCCCCAGGATGATTTGGGTTAGCCTGTTGCCACTCACCTAGGTAACGCACTAGCTGTGATGGATCCACGGCATAATGCTTAGCAATATAGGCTAACTGTAACCAACCTGAGAAGGTTGGATTACTGGTATCATGCATAAAGCTTTTAATTGTTTCTTCATGCAGAGGCTGCAAGGTACGCCAAATCGTGTCATTAACCTCAAAGGCTTGCTCTTTCGGTAAATACAAACTCAGCGAGCTTAGCTGGCGTAACTCATCAATAGGTTGCTTAGTTTGATTAAATAACCGTGCTTTATATTGATGATAAGTCACACGTTGCCAGTTAGGTAAATCCCATTGGCTCGGATAGTTCAATATAGCCAGTGCGTCAGCATCTGAACGCGTTTGCTCAGCCACTCTTGCAGACAGATACAACCATTCGGCTTGTAAGCTCGGTTCTGGCTGTAAATTTGGCTTCATTGAGCTCAGTAATTTGTCAGCAGCAGTAAGATTACCTTCATTCACGTAGGCATGAGCGGCTAATAGCAAATATCTATCGCGCTCTTGTGGCTGCTCACTGTTACTCGCTGCAGATAAATAAATATTAGCAGTTTGAGTTACAGTCGCTAACGAACTATCAATAGCTTGTTTGTTATCAGTAGTTTGGGTTGCACAACCAAATAGTACAGTAGACAAAATGGCTGCGAAAACGAATTTTGTTGTAATCAGTCTTTTTAACACAGGGCTTCACTCTGGTAAGATGCTGTCTCTAGTTTAACCTGCTCTTTCACTTGGCGAAAGTCTTGATGATATTCAATACAGAGGTAGTTATGGACCTATCGGTCGCACTTTATATCGTTCCCACTCCTATTGGCAATTTAGGGGATATCAGCAACCGCGCGATCGAGGTATTAAATAATGTCTCATTGATTGCTTGTGAGGACACGCGTCATAGTGGAAAACTGCTTAGCCATTTCGGAATAGAAACCCGTAAAACAGCATTGCATGATCACAATGAACGCGACAGAGCGCAGTGGATTATTCAAAAATTAGGCTTTGGTGAAGCAGTCGCATTAATTTCGGATGCCGGCACACCATTGATTTCAGACCCTGGCTATCACCTAGTCAAACAAGTGCGTGAAGCAGGATTTGATGTTATTCCTTTACCTGGCCCATGTGCTGCTATTACCGCGTTAAGCGCATCAGGACTGCCGTCTGACCGATTCTCTTTTGAAGGTTTTTTACCGTCAAAAGAGAAAGGTCGTTTAGATAAATTAGCGGCTGTTAAAGAAGATCCACGTACACTGATTTTTTACGAATCACCACATCGTATTGTGCACAGCCTTGAATCTATTGTTGCCGCATTAGGTGACGATCGCGAAATCGTCATGGCGCGTGAAGTGACCAAAACATTCGAGACCTTTTTATCAGGCCCTGCAGGCGAAGTGCTGCAGAAAGTGAAAGATGATCCTAACCAGCAGCGTGGCGAGATTGTCTTAATGTGTCATGGTCATCGCACTGAAGTTGAATCAGAATTTTCAACCACTGTGATTAATACCTTAAAAATTCTGTGTGAAGAATTACCCTTAAAAAAAGCGGCAGCTGTTGCTGGGCAAATTTATGGTTTGAAAAAGAATGCCTTATATAAGCATGGATTAGAGATCGGACTTTAATTCGGGCGTTTGCCAGCATTTACGCTCAATTAACTATCTTTATGTTGGTGTGTTGCTGGTGGTTAGGCTATAATCCGCGCCGAGTTGGCCAGACAGTTGCTGCGTTCGCAAGAACGGGGAGGAAAGTCCGGGCTTCAAAGAGCAGGATACCAGGTAACGCCTGGGCGGTGTAAACCGACGACAAGTGCAGCAGAGAGAAGACCGCCAACTTCGGTTGGTAAGGGTGAAAGGGTGCGGTAAGAGCGCACCGGGCCACTGGTAACAGTTGGTTGCAAGGTAAACTCTATCCGAAGCAAGACCAAATAGGGTCCCGTATGGCGCTGCTCGCGTTGGGACCGGGTAGGTCGCTTGAGCCTGTGAGCGATTGCAGGCCTAGATGAATAACTGTCCACGACAGGACCCGGCTTATCGGCCAGCTCACCTAATAAATCAAAAAGCCCGTTTATCGAAAGATAAGCGGGCTTTTTGTTTACAACTGATTTAACTCAGAAACTAACTTTAACTGACGAATAACTTAAAAATAGTAACCGAAGTTAATATTGAAGCGCTTATTAGTATCACCATCACCGACCATGGTGCCACCAATAAAGGGTTGATTTTCCGCAACAACATAATCGAAGTAAGTATATAAACCTCCGGCAGAAACGGCCATACCAGTGACATTCATGAAGGTGTCTTCAAGTGACGCCGACTTACCTGTTACGAGAGAATAATCGTTATAAAAGGTTAGGTTCGATACTGGGCCAAAATCAACAGGTAGGCTGTATGCTACGTTAGCGATGTAAGTCGTCGCTTCTGCTGGGATTGAGTCATAGAAGTGGTAGGCTGCAACGACAATACGGTCAACATCCATGCCGTCAACGTCATAGGCATAATCGGTGACCTGTAATTTCACATTCCAGCGATCGTAATCAATAATACCGTGGACTGCAGCAGCAAAGTTATCGCCATCTGTGCCGTTGGCAATTTCCAGTTGGCCTGCTTGCACAGAGCCACCGAGTTCAAGACCTAGCTTATCGAAGGTAAAGTTGTGGGCGTAACGTAAATTGAAGGTATTCACTTCACCCGCTTCATAGCCTGCTGTTGGCGCATCATAAGCATCTTCGCCATCTAAGCGAATACCAACAACATCGTAGGCGTAGCGGTCTGTGCGATCTGATACATACCCATCGATACCACCTTGTTCGTCATTTTTATAGAAAGCTAAGTCAAACTGGTTTACATCACTTTTATAGGTGTAGTTCAGGCCCATATCGTGGTCATCTTCAAGACCAAGATAAAAATTAGAACTAAAAAAGTAGTTGTTTGATGCATAAGTCAGCATGCCGAATGGCACTTGAGTGACACCAATTTTGCCTTGTTGATTTTCATCAAAGTTATAACCAATCCAAGCGTGCTGAACTACGTTCATGTATTCAAACCAGCGGTATTGGGCTGAATAAATTAAGTCGCCATAACTGCCAGATACATCAATACGGAATAGATCAAAGTCAAAATCGCCACCGCGATCGGCATTGGCATCATTGAAGTCTTCATAGGAATAATTGACACGCACAGCGCCACCAAAGTTAACTTTGGCTTCGGTTTGTTCAACCACCTCAACTTCATTGACGATTTCGTTAACGACTTCAACTTCTATCTGTTCGGATGCTGGTGGTTGTTGTGCCTCTTTTTGTTGCGCTTCTAATTGTTCAATACGCTGTTTGAGGGCTTTTAGTTCTTCTTCAACGGTGGTTGCATTGGCACTAGCTGATAACGCTAAAGCAATACAAGAAGCGGCAAGTGTATAACGAGTCATCATATTTCCTATGGAGGGGAGTTAAGGGATGTGGGGTGTATGTTATCATTTTTAGGGTTTTGCTAATAGGATGTTTGCGTTAAGGTGCGACTATTAACCTATGTCACTAGGTGATATAGATCACGCTTATGGCATAAAGCGAGGTGTAGCAAACACAATGCTGAAAACATGGCAGGCTTTAGTCGTTGTCATTGTCTTTAGCTTAGTCATAGCCATCGTTTTTGTTTTCTCAACTATCCGACTTGGACATCTTCATCATTCTTAGATGAATATCACCTCCCTTACTTTTCTTTCATGATAATTTTGAGCTCATCTAAATAAGGAGTAAGCCATGAAGCGTCCAGTAATTCTTGATTGCGATCCCGGACATGATGATGCAATTTCGCTAATTCTCGCATTAAGCTCAACCGAACTCGACGTACTTGCCGTTACCACGAGTGCGGGTAATCAAACTCAAGCCAAAACACTGAATAATGCTTTGCGAGTGTTAACGCTTTTGGGTAGGCATGATATTCCCGTTGCTTCAGGTGCGCCTAAGCCATTGGCGAGAGAATTAATTATTGCTGATAATGTTCACGGTGAATCAGGCCTAGATGGACCTAAATTACCTGATCCAGCATTTGAACCAGTGGCGCAAACCGCAATTGAACTGATTGCTGAAAAAGTGCGTCAAAGTGACACCCCTGTGACCTTAATTCCTACGGGGCCATTAACTAACATTGCTATTTTCTTAACGGCTTATCCAGAGCTGCATGCCAATATTCACAGCATAGTATTAATGGGTGGCGCGGCTGGCGCAGGCAATTGGACTCCTGCTGCTGAGTTCAATATTTTCGTTGACCCAGAAGCTGCTGAAATCGTATTTAAATCAAAACTTCCTATTGTAATGTGTGGCTTAGATGTGACTCATGAAGCGCAAATTATGGATGAAGATATTGAGCGTATTCGTAGAATCGATAACCCAGTAGCTCAATGCGTCGCTGAGTTACTTGATTTCTTCATGATTTATCATCGCGATCCTAAATGGGGTTTTACAGGGGCGCCGCTACACGATCCTTGTACGATTGCATGGTTACTTAAACCTGAACTCTTTACGACGACAGACTGTTGGGTAGGAGTTGAAACGAAAGGTGAATATACCCAAGGCATGACGGTGGTAGATAGGTATCAACTTACTGACAACCCGCATAACGCTAAAGTCATGTTTAACATTGATCGCCCTGGATTTGTCGACTTTATCGTAGACTGTTTAGAGAAGTATTAAGCAGATGATTATTAGTCGAATCAGATTAACTCCGGTTGCATACAGCAGTGTGTAATCGGATAAAGGTAGCTATGAATAAATTATTAGTGATCGGTAGCGCAAATGCAGATCATGTATTGGCATTTGATTGCTTGCCCCAAGCCGGTGAAACCTTATTGAGTCAAGATTATCGCCTTGAACTGGGCGGCAAAGGGGCCAATCAAGCGGTTGCGGCAGCTAGACTTAAATCATCTACTCAACAGGTCGATTTTATTTGTGCACTGGGTGATGATGGCAATGGCGAATTGATGCGTCAAGCTTGGCAAAAAGATGAACTTGGGCTATCAGGTTGCTATAGCATTGCCAAGCAAAGCACTGGTACAGCGATGATTTTTGTCAGTAGCTCAGGAGAAAACAGTATCGGTGTCGTCGCGGGAGCTAATGCCTACTTATTGCCTGAACATATAACAGAGCAGCAAGACAAGTTTGCTCAAGCAAATTACATGTTGATTCAACTTGAAACGCCGCTTGATACTGTTTTAATAGCCTTAAAATTGGCTAAGGAGCATGACTGCACCACCATTTTAAACCCCGCACCTGCTGCAAATTTACCTAAAGCTTTATTATCACTTGTGGATATCATCACGCCGAATGAAACAGAAGCTCTAGCCTTAACAGGCATTAAGGTAATTGATACTGCATCGGCGGCAAAAGCCGCTGAGCAATTACATTCATTTGGGATTAATACTGTTGTGATTACTTTGGGTAGCCAAGGTGCATACTTGAGTGTGCAAACAGCCACAGAAATAGTGAGTGAGCTAATCCCTGCATTTGCTGTTACCGTAGTAGATACAGTCGCGGCAGGAGACACATTTAATGGTGGTTTAATGGTTGCGTTAGATGAGGGATTATCTATTCGAGAGGCTGTGATTTTCGCCAATAAAGCATCGGCGATTGCAGTTACTCGCCAAGGTGCGCAGCGAGGAATTCCTTATCGAGCAGAAGTTAATAAATAATGTGGGCTGATAAACTAAAAACTTTTTAATTTTTTAGTTTATAGAAAGCACTAAACCCCTAAATTATAGATTGGATAATATAGGAGTTTAATCTTCTAAATTTAAGGAAGACTGTTAATCATCAGTCATATAGAAAAATGTTATTGCTAAGCGTTTTTCTCGTTTATCTTTTCCAAAATATCCACTGGCACTATGGGCTATATTTCCCTTAAAAAGTATTAATCGATTAAATCTATTTTCGATACTAACGTCTTCATACCAAGCGCTTGGCGGTAAACTTTGAGTATTCAATGCATCTACCAAATTTAAATATGGTTTATTTACAGTGTTACCTCCTGCAGCGCCATTAGCATATTTTAAGCGGTAAAAAGAAGTGCCAGAATGGGGGGCAGGCTGCTTGTTGAGGTACAATACCGCACCGAAACGGCATAGTTTTCTGTTATCTACATGAGGTCGGGCATCACCTTCCTTTTCTCCAACTAAAATGGCAGTATTTGTGTCAACCACCACTTCCTTTGAGTCGGCAACCCAAATTTTTTCCTTACCAATTTTTTGTTTTATCCATTGTTCCACTAACTCTAATTCTTTTTTCTTTAGTGCATTTTTAGATCGCATCCCTGGCCAAAGTTCATCAGTATAAGGTTTGCCTAGCTTCCACTTGGTCTTGGTGTAGCATCGGTTAGCAATATCAGTCGCTTGTTTATCTGTAAAAAAGTTATCAGCGACCCAATAGTTGACGTTCTCTTCAGGTTTTTCATAGGGAAGTGTAGGGGAGTTAAATGGCACTTCTGGCAATGTTAGATCGGTTGAATATTTCTCATGCATGCTAAGGGTCTCTTTATAAGAGCAGTAAAACGACTCATTTATTATCATTATTAGTCACTAACATCATGGTAACAATATTTTGTATTTAAGGGCAATTGAAGCTAGTTATAGTGGAAGAGCTATCCTCACTTCAATAGATTAGCGATAGAGTGAACAGCTAGAATGAATAGGTAGTTGATTAAAAGGCTTAACAATGAGGGGAAATTATCCCCTCAATAGATGTAACTGAAAGTGGTTAACTCGCTTCTTGGTCGTGATGTTGTTTTAATTTTTGAAACAACACATCCTTTAAATTTGCGCGCTGTACTTTTAGTTGGTGCATATGTTCGTCATCAGTTGGGCTTCCTTCAACTTCTAACTCACGTATTTCATAGTCCAATAAATGATACTGCTTTGATAAGGCTTCAAACTCTTTGTCTTTGTGGTTTAAGTAAACAATGTCTTTTTTAAACTCTGGAAAGTCGAAAATAAGTGCGTGATTCTCATTTAACATAAGCAATCCTTGGAATGGTTAATTGAAACTCTTTGCTTTAAAGCTAAAGTCACTATAGCACTATGAAGTTTTACAAAGGGATATGTTTGAACGGTTTAGCGATCTAGGTAGCAAAAAACATACGGGTAAAGAAGGACGCTTTAGCAGAGTGAAGATTAAAAAACGCCTCATTAGTTTTTAATAAGGCGTTGATGACAGTTGTTGCACACGAGTGTTAATTAACAGCTTAAAAGAATGAGCTAAATAGCTCGTTTGCTATATCGCTGTTCAAAATTAAATGAGCTCATCTTCATGGTGCGAATTGAATCAACCCAGCCCATGACCATCGGTACTAAAGTCCAACTGAATACTAAGTAAAGGCTGCCTTTTAGGTGTTGGCCTAAATAGAATTTATGCAAACCTAAGCCACCGAATAAAAAGCCAAACCATATTGCGAATTTTTGATTCTTAATACGAATGTTTGGGTCAATGCCTGAAAGCGCTTCTAATCCCTGAACTGCCTGACATTGAGGGCAGGTAATGTGGTTAGAATCGATTTTTTGGCTGCATTGTGAACAGGCTATCTGAGGCATTACAAACTCCAATGGTCAATATTGCTAATGAAGCATTATGAGTACATGTGTGCGCTCAGTTCTAGTGTTCTAGATCTCACTATTAAAATAAAAAATAGCTTAGTGATGATGAATTACTTAAATAGATAAATATAAATGCTATTGACCGCTAAATATAAATTAAAGCTTTACTCTATAATTTTGTAAGTATTGGCTTTTTTCTTCATTTGTACGCTGGTGGGTTTCAAAGTGAAGTATTGAAATTGCAGTAAGTTAGAGTGTAATCAATAGCCTGAAATTAAAAATTGAATTCGCGCTTAAACGGTACGCTTGTTAATTTTGTTTGTCTGAATTGTGATTTGTATTAAAACTATTTTGCAGGTGATTGCGCTTTTTACTCATGTCACAGATTTTTGAATTGATCACCAATCCACTAAAACCACGAACAGCTACTTAATATAGTAGTTCATGTTTGAGCTCTGGGTAGCACTAGATTGTCTCTATTGTATTCAATATCGAGACAATAAAACTCGTAATCACTCCTTATTTCCTCATCATGTTCTCTCGTAAAATAGCGCCTTCAAATTTTTAAGGTGTTGTTCAATTGAAACAGATTTCTTGGTGGCAAAAAGCTTTAGCCCTTTTTTCAAAATCTATGGTTTTGGTATTTAGTTGTTATTTACCACAACTATTTGGCCAAGAGCTTGAAGTGGTTACGAATCACTCTATAACTCAAGTTGATAGCCCTTTATTGGTTTCAACCGCTACACCTCGCTTAAAAGTCGGGTTGGCGCTCAGCGGCGGGGGTGCTAAAGGCGCTGCACATGTTGGTGTTCTGCGTTATTTAGAAGCCAATAACATAGCAATAGATTACATAGCTGGAACCAGCATTGGTGCATATGTTGGCGGGTTATACGCATTGGGTTATAGCGCCGATGACATTGAACACATTATGTTAGCCCTAGATTGGACCAGTGGCTTTGACGACAACGTACCTCGTAAGGCGTTAAATTATCATGATAAACAAGATTTTGACCGCTTTAATTTACCCTTCGATTTTGGCTCGTTAGATGGGGAAATCCTCATGCCTCAAGGTGTACTGCGTGGGCAAACAATGGGTAATCTGTATATTCGCTCTGCAGGGGTAGTGCCGCAGCAGAAGTCGTTTGATGAGTTAGCTATTCCATTTAAAGCAATTGCGACAGATGTCAGTACAGGTAATGCGGTGGTGCTTGAGTCGGGTAATTTACTCGCTGCAATGCATGCATCGGCTTCTGTGCCTGGCATTTTGCAGCCCGTTGAAATCGACGGTAAGTACCTTGCCGATGGAGGAATGGTAAGTAACATGCCTGCAGATACGGTCAGAGAAATGGGCGCTGATGTAGTGATTGCTATTGATATCGGCGCTGAACTTGCGCCAAAGGAGCAGCTAAAGAACAGCTTTGCCATACTCGGTCAGTTATCGACAATTATGACTCGTGCGAATGCAGTAGAGCAAATCGACAACCTTCAACCCCAAGATATTCTTATTCGCCCTGACATAAGAGAGTTAGACACTACGGATTTCAGCACTATGCCCCTTGGATTTATTAAAGGCGAGCAAGCAGCTACCTCTTTAAAACAGCAATTATTGTCACTTCAATCAAGCCCTGAATATTATCAAGAGTATCAGTTACACCGTTTAGCCTATAAGCATGCATTACTTGATTTTCAGCAGCAACCGATTAACCAAGTAACATTAGTGAATAACAGTAAAGTTAACAGCAAACAAATCGAGTCAGCTTTAGCTATTTCAGCTGGTGATAATCCTGATACTGCAGATCTTGTAGCGGCAGTGGACCGAGTGTATGCGCTAAATGAGTTTGAGCGAGTAGAAGTAGAAACGATAGATCATGCTACTGATGACAAAGAGTTGATACTAAAAACACAGCGAAAAAGCTGGGGACCTAATTTCTTTGATATTGGCTTTTCGTGGGAAGAAGACTTTGCTGAAGTGTCGGATCTCAAACTTGATTTGATGTATTCGATGAATAACGTCGCAGGCACTGATGGCCAGTTACGTTTGGAGCTCACTTCAGGTCGTGAAAAACTGTTGGCTGCAGAATACCGTTTACCATTAGATGACTTAGATACATATTATTGGAAAACCCGCTACCAGCTTACCCAAGAAGAGCAACTCTATTACTGGGATAACGAACGCAGTTTAAGCACCGATAATACTGCCCATAACCTGAGTATGGCGCTTGGGTTTAATGTGGCTAACAACATGATTTTTGAACTCGGATTTTCGGCTGAAACCGGCAGTATTGAGGGAGCTTCGGCGCTTAAATTGGATATCGACTATGACACTTACTCAAGCTTTGCGCTGATAAGTTATGATTCTTTAGATAGCTATAGTTTCCCCAGTGAAGGTACCTTACTTTACTTGAAAGGTGCCTTTAACAAAGATCAGTTAGATCCTGTCATCATCCCTTTATTCGGCGAGGTGTTAGATGATACTGAGTTGTTCAATTATGACTTTGTCCTAAAACATGCTCAAAGTTTTAATCGACATACTGTCATCGGTAAGGTCAATCTTAGCGGAACCGATAGTAATCAAGTTAGCCTTATACATACCCAAAAGCTTGGTGGTTTTCTCAATTTATCAGGCTTCCATAAAGATGCACTAGTGGGCTCACAGCTTGCCTATGGTTCATTGGTTTACCAATATCGCATTGACTGGCATGGGATCGGCGGTAGAGCGATACCGATATACTTAGGTGCATCGGCTGAAGCGGGTAATGTTTGGCAATTTAAAAGTGAACGCGACTTAGACGATTTGATATATGCGTCGAGTATTTTTGTTGGCACCGAAACTGAATTCGGACCAGCAGTGCTCGGAATAGGCTATAACGACCAGCATCATAAAACAGTCTATTTAACATTAGGCAAAACCTTCTAAAAGAGCGGATAGTCTAGGCGACTCACTTTAGTTATTAATTTTAGTCGCTGGTGTATGAAAGCTCAGTTAATCCTGAATTGCCTGATATGATCACCAATCGAGCTTGAAGTAGACAGTTGAAATTCAGGGCTGGAAACTGAGTAAAACTAGGATTGATTGCTAGCAAAATGATGCGGGTCACAGTTATCAACAGTCACAACTACAGAGTGTGAACAATATTACGGTTTGAAGGCGTAAAAGCACGTAGGTTAATCTCACTAAAGATATGGCTCGCCGGAAATATGTCGGCTCATTATTGTCTTATTACTATCTCATTATTAGGGACCTAAGCATGTCAGAATCAAATCCAATGCCAAACAAAGCTTTTTTCGATCGCGCTAATGCGATTATTCAAGTGGCCAATGATCATAATCAAGACCCTGAAATTAAAACTGGCGAAATCAGTGCTTCATTCATGTATGCATTAACACGTTATAACGCTTGGTTTGGTTCTACAGGTTTTAAAACTGCAGAACAAATGCAGCTAAAGAAAGCAGAAATGATGAAGTATTATGTTGATGAGTATACCAAGATGCTAGAAGGCAATATGGACGACTATATTGCTAATTTCGACCAGTACCGCAAAACGCAAAAGTAAGGTTAGATTACAGGTCTAGTCAACGCATTAAACCTGACGTTAACTCAATATTCAAACCACTATTAATTCATTTGATAGTGGTTTTATTTTTTGTGTAATTCAATTTATATTTACTCTTTTCTAAATCTCACTACATCACTGTTCTTTATGATGGATTGTCAGTTTTTATTTTATTTATTGTAAAGATAAGCATGAAATAAAAATAATATAATAGCGATTGATTTTTAATGTTCATAGTTGCCTATTAAGCTTGTAATAAAAATGACACTTAACATTTTAATTTTTATAATTAAATGTTATTTAAAGGTGTTTTGTTGGTTGGGTATGTGTGGTATTTGCTTTGTGTAAACATTAAAATTACGTATTTTATAAAAAATAATTAATCTAGATTCTAATTTTTCTATTGTTACATTAGGTCTAATTTAATTTTTCGAGTGTTAATGAATCATTCAGAACTGAAAGTTAGCGATCATTTATATCTTTCTCACTAATCTTTATTGCCTACAATATCTACAAATGATGTTTTTTTCTTATTTTGAGAAAAATAAAATTACTACAAACTAAATTCATTGTAATTTTACAAACCTACGTTTCTCGTTATCTATATGTTTTTTATGTATTTTGCTTGGCGCTTCTTAATCATGTTCATACAGGAGGACATTGAGCTGTCTTTTGGTCGATATTTATCCGTTTATGAATACATAAGAACTCATGGCTAACTTAGTTATTTTTAACTTTCAAAACATCTTTATGCCAATTTAAATAAATAATTATTACTTGGTTTAATATTTTTGTAACTTTCTTAGTTGAACTTATTGATTGTAATTTGTGCTTTTTATGTAGTTTTATATTTTAGTTTTATTTCTTCGTTAAAAGTTATCCCGCCATTTGTTGGATATTTCATTGTTAATTTCTTCCTTTTTTAGGTTTATTGTTCTCTTTACTTGTTTATTAATTTTATTTAATTTATCGCCGTCTTTAAGAGTGTCAAAAATATTAGTTAATAGTTACTGCTTTATTTGGAAATTAGTTATTTCTTAAATAGGCGGTAATGATTTGAGTGAAAGAAATCAAATAATCCTTTGGAGTAAACATGAAATTTAATGCTAAGAAGCTTCTTCTTGTTTCAAGCGTTGCAGCAGCACTAGTTGGTTGTAGTAATTCATCTGACGATAAAAAAGATACTATTAGTATCGATCTTCGTTTAATGGAAACGACAGATATTCACAGCAACGTAATGCCATACAACTACTTTGAAAGCGCAGAACATAACGAAGTTAATTTACCTGAATGGGGCTTAGCACGTACTTCTTTAGTGATTGCAGAAACGCGCAAAGAAGTGGCTAACAGCATGTTGTTCGATAATGGTGATTTGGTTCAAGGCAGTCCAATGGGTGACTACATGGCCGCACTAGGTACTGAACATCTTAAGGGTGAAGCTCATCCAGTTTACAAAGCAATGAACCACTTAGAGTATGATGCGGCTAACTTGGGTAACCATGAGTTTAACTATGGTCTTGAGTATTTAGATGAAGCTCTAGAAGGTTCAGACTTCCCTTATGTTAGTGCTAACGTTTGGAAAGCTGACAGTTCACTTGAAAAAGTCAGTGATGCCGTTGACGAATGTGAAGTTCGCATCACTGAAGATTTCTATGAAACTGCTGAACATAGATATAACCCATATGTCATCTTAGATCGTGAGTTCATCGCTGATGATGGCAAGTCTCATAATGTTAAAGTGGGTGTGATTGGTTTCACTCCACCAGACATCATGGGCTGGGATGCTGCACACTTACTGTGTAACGTTGTTGTTTCTGACATCAAGAAAACTGCTGAGCATTATGTTCCGATCATGAAAGCAGAAGGCGCAGACGTGATTGTTGCAATCCCTCACTCTGGTCTAAATGATAACAATGATGAGTTTGCTGAAAATGCGACGTTACATCTGGCCTATGTTGACGGTGTTGATGCCATCATGTTCGGACATGATCATCGCGAGTTTCCGAATCAAAATGACGAATACGGCGATATCCCAGGTGTTAATCCGGAACTGGGTTTAATCAACAATATCCCTGCGACTATGCCTGGTGTTTGGGGCTCTAAGTTAGGTGTTATTGATCTGAAGCTTAACTCTGAAGATGGTGGTGAAACTTGGGTGGTTGACCACTCTCACTCAGCATCTGAACTTCGTTCATTAATACCTAATGAGTCTGATGCTATCGTTGAAGATTTAGTGGTTGTTGAGCATGAAGGCACAGTTGCATATATGGCTGATTCGATAGCAGATATCGACGTCAACATGAACAGCTTCTTCCCTCAAGTTGTACCTGACTTATCTATTCAAGTGGTTAACGAAGCCCAGCTTCACCAGTTAAACAAGTGGAAAGCTGAAGGTGAATTTGCCGATGCATCTGAAAATGCCATCTTCTTATCTGTATCTGCTCCATTTAAATCAGGCCGTAACGGTGCTCAAGACTACACCAACATTCAAGAAGGTGAGTTAACAAACGCATCTGTTGCTGATATCTATGTTTTTGATAACAACACCCCAGCCGTTTTAAAAATGACTGGTCAAGATATGAAAAACTGGATTGAATGGGTTAATTCAAATGCCTATAACAGCCTGCCTCTAGCTGAAGGTGAAAGATTCCTAGTTGAATCATTCCCTGGTTACAACTTTGACGCTTTCTTTGGCGGTTTCAGTGAAGCTGGTGAAGGTTTACTGAAGTACACAGTTAACGTTGAAAATGACTCTAAGTACATCAACATTAACGGTTTCGAGTACGAAGAAACTCAAAATGAGCAGTTAACTAGCCTGACTTACAACGGCGAAGTGATTGCTGACGATGCAGAAATCTATGTAATTACTAACAACTACCGCGCATCTAACTCTCGTATGCCTGGTGTTGATAAAGCTGAAATGGTTAAAGAAGAATTTGCATTCAATAACCGTGAGCTAGTGCAGTACTACTTAGAAGATCGCTTAGCTGAACAAGAAGGCACTGAACTTGCTTTCCCAAATGCTAAAGTGTTCCAACTTGAAGCACCAAATACTAATAGCGTTTGGTTCGCATCAGCGACATTAGATGAAGCTTCACGTTGTGCATCTGAGGAAATTACTGGTTTATCTACTGACGATGAATTAGGTACTAAAGAGGGTACTGAAGGTTTCACTATCTTCAACTTTAACTTCGATTACAGCGGTGAATTCAACTGTGCTGCTAAATAATATTTAGCTTAAAGAAAATTATCAACTGACGTTAAATGGTTCTTAGAAACATTTAACTGAAGCGATAAATAAAGCCCTGCTTAGTAATAAGCAGGGCTTTTTATTGTCACTAAATCGACCTTATTTATAGGTGAAATGTTTTCAAATTAACCCTTAATTTTATAGGTGCCTTTAGTGGTTAAGGTCACGGTTACTGGGCTGCTGGTGTTATTTTTCCAGTACCAACCATGGTTCCCCGCAAATGGGGTGACTAATGAGCCATTCATTTGGTTCGACGTCGTAATCGCATAGCTTTCGTAATAGCCTGTGGTGTCACCTTGTGGCTCACCATGGAAGTCAAAAAATAATGCGGTGCCATCGGTTTTCCACTCATATTCAAAGTGACCATGTTGATTTAATAACAGTTTATATTCCAAGCCTCTATTCGCTGGAATGATAATGTCGATGACATCAGCACGAGTGCCAGCTTCGATGCGAGCTTGTTTAATCTCGTTTACGGTTGGCGCATCAATAATCACTAATTTTTCAATGCTTCTACTTTGAGTCATCGCGGATGCATTACCGTCTTTATTGTTGGCTGCTTGAGCTATTTTAGTTAGCCCCATTGCGCTACCTAATCCGGTAGGATCGATATTGTATTCGGCAGGTAATATGGCGATAACTAGCACGACGGCGCCAACTAAGGTTGCTATAACACTGGCTTTGATAAGTGTGCTTGTTGACTGCACAGGTGCGTCATTAGTTTGATATTGTGACATGGTAAGATCCTGTATTCATTTACTTTTATTTGGCTTACTAACAGCACTTCATTAATGGGCTGTTTGCGAATATTAATGGTTAGCTAATGAAGTAGCCTGTTAATTGAAATCCTACTAACATCACGCCGCCACTCATTAATAGAGTGTTAGTTGCGACTGAAAACTGCATAAAACTCGGACTTCGGCGCCAAAAGCTAAAGGCGATTAGTACAACTGCAAGCGCCATAAACTGACCGATCTCAACACCGATATTAAAGGCGATGATATTGGCCATTAGCCCATCTTGAGGAAGATTGAATTCTTGAATCTTTGTGGCTAATCCAAAGCCATGAAACAAGCCAAAAACCAGAACGGCAAGCTTAGTATTAGGCTGAAATCCAAATATCCGCTTAAAGCCGCCTAAGTTATCAAAGCCTTTATAAATAATAGAAAAACCAATAATGGCATCGATTAAGTACGCATTGATATTAATGTCGTTAAATACTCCCCACAGCAAAGTAACACTGTGCCCTAGGGTAAATAAGCTGACATAAAGCAGAACGTCTTTGGTTCTGAACAGGAAAAAAATCACCCCAACAAGAAACAGTAAATGGTCGTATCCCGTGACCATGTGTTTGGCACCGATATACATAAAAGGCAGTATCGATATGCCTTGGTTTTGGGTTAAAAACTGTTGAGTGGTTTCATCCACTCCGTGGGCATAAATTGAAAATGAGGTCATGACACCTAAAAATAACAGCATCATTTTTAGGGCATTGGCCAAGTGCTGGCGCATTATATTTACTCCAATAAATCGCTTGGTACGAAACACCATAGTTTGGATTAATCATCCAACAATAACGTCATACAGGTTTTTTGAGTGCAGCATGACGTCGAGAAGTCGACATTAACTGACTCGCAGGTTTTAAATTAAACAGCGATGTTATTGGTGTGGGGGAGGGATAGGTGGTGCGTACTCTAAGGTTAAATAGGCAATATCATTATCATTGATAGTACTGGTATGAGTAAATTCAGCGATAAATAAAGACTCTACTGGAGGATGCGCAGCTGAATGAGAGTGGCCGCTGTGTTCGTGATCAGCTAAACCATTATTCATTTCAGCTGAGACGATATTAGATTCGATAATATCTTGTTGAGTTTCAGTGGCGTTAAAGCTCAACTCACTTTGATGTGCATGTTGGTGGACAGAGTGATTGTCTGATGCATGGTTCTCTAATTGATGAAAATGATGATGGTTTACTTGGCTACCAGAAGGGTGTTCGCCATGGGGATATTGAACCGAAAATGCGGCGCTTATGCTTGTAAACTGACACAGCAACACCAATAACACGATAAACCATGTCATGGATGATTGTGGCTTAGCAGCACAGGGCTGGCTAAGTGATAATTGTTTGAATATCAGTGTCTTTTCTCGTTAATTTTTAAATCCAAAGCCTTTTATTTTCAAACTTAACTTATGAGCTTTACCAGTATCAAGCTGAATCTTGACTGATTAAATCAGATTTAGTCAAACACTACCAGGCCAAACTTACTTTGTGTTTGTTGCAACCTTAACCCCAAAAAGGCGGTTACTATGGCTTGTGATTTAAATTAACGGCTTAATTGGCCCGCGTACATTAATCTCTTGATTACAGGTGCCTGTGATTGAGCAATTTTCTAATTCAACTAGCATATGATCAATAAAGCGTTGGCACGCAAGGCTGATGTAGCGTCGTGATGGATAGACTAAAAAGCATTTCCCTTCATAAGGTTCGATGTCTTTAAACAGCATGACCAATTCGCCAGAATCCACATATTCTTGGCAAAATGGCAATGGCATCATTGAAATCCCACGCCCTGCCAAAGTGGCCTCTAAGCACACTGAAAGGTTATTAACACATAAATTTCCTTTGACCGATAAGGTTCTGTCTTGCCCAAAAGGTACCTCGTTAAAAATTCGTCCATTTGGGTAACGGAATAAAATAGAATTATATTCGCTAATATCTTCAGGCTCTTCTGGGCTCCCCGCCTTTTTTAAATATTCAGGACTCGCAAAAAGGTGCACTGTTTCACTGAATATATGCCGAGCCACCATTTCATTTTCGTTAAATGAGTCTTCCAGCATAAATGCCAAATCAATGTTATTACGGATCATATCCTGAGGTTCGGCGCTGACAATAAACTCCACCGTGATAGATGGATTGAGATCCATAAATTTGAAGATCCCTTGAGTAATTTGCAAAAGCTCGGGAATAGGGAAAATAAGAATACGCAAATGGCCATTTACTTCGGACTTAGCATCAGTGAGTTCTGAAACCGTCTCCTCAAGTTTAGACATCATCGAAGTGGTTTTATCGTAAAAATGGCTGCCAGATGCCGTGAGTGTCATCGAACGACTTTGGCGGTGAAACAACTTCACATTAAGCTCATCTTCTAACGCTTGTAAACGGCGACTTAAAGTGGATTTTGGTAAGTTTAGAATGTCCGCAGCCTCAACGAGACTGCCTGTTTCAACGATTCTGTGGAATAAGGATATATCTTCAGTTTTCATGCAAATGACTCTTTAAAATTGAATATAACTTGCGCTTAAATTTAACAAGTTATGCTGACCTATTATCACTATGCTCACAGCAGAAAGTATATAGCAAGCAAATATGGTTGCAATAAATGGAACCTTTAGTTCCGAATCATTCCGTTTTATAAAATTACTTTCACTGGTATCTTTGCGCACTGTTTACATCGAAGTTACAAATTATTTGTTCCAGCACGGAAAACTCACCAATGAAATATTTACTACTGCCATTTTCACTTTTGCTTTTCATTCTTATGACCTCAGGTTGTACAACTGAGTCAGCAGAAGTGGCACCAGCGACAATTCGGCCAGTTAAACTATTAACTGTTACTGACATGAGTGCAGATGCTCTACGTGTTTTTCCAGCTAAAGTCGCAGCGACTAAACAAGCTAATTTGGCTTTTCGCGTATCAGGCCATTTAGTTGAACTTTCATTATTTGAAGGTCAACAAGTGAAAAAGGGTGCTGTACTTGCGCGTCTTGATGATCGTGATGCACGTAATACCTTGTTAAACCGCGAAGCTGATCATGAGCTTGCGGCGGCAGACTTTAAACGAAAAGGTGAGTTATTGCGCCGTGAGTTAATTTCAGCGGCGGAATATGATTTATCAAAAGCGCAGCTTAAGTCAGCAGAAGCCAATCTTGCGAATGCGCAAGACCAATTAAGCTACACGGTTTTGAAAGCGCCATATACAGGCACAATTGCCAAGATTGATATGGATAACTTTCAAATGGTACAAGCTAATCAAGCTATTCTAGTGCTGCAAAAAGACAGCAATATCGATGTGGTTATCCAAGTGCCTGAGTCGTTAACTCATCGCGTCACCCAATTTAACCCGCAAACCAATGTGATACCTGTAGTCCATTTTGCTAACAATCCTGACAAAGCCTACCCAGTGAGCTTGAAAGAACATGCAACTCAAGTAACCCAAGGCACCCAAAGTTACGAAGTGGTATTTACCTTACCGCGTCCACAATCTATGACAGTGTTGCCAGGCATGAGCGCTGAAGTGAGCTTAGACTTGTCTTCACCTGAAAAAAACCATATCACGGCGATTGTTCCTGCTAGCGCGGTACTGAAACGTGATGTGGATGGTGAGCATGTCATTTGGGCTTATAGCGAGGACACTGGCAGGGTCAAGCAGCACCTTGTAACCATAGGTAATGTGACGACCAATGGCATCGAGATTATTAAAGGCATCAATATTGGCGATCAAGTGGTGGTTGCTGGAGTGCAGTATCTGTCTGAAGACCTTGCTGTTAAGCCGTTACGCTGGCAACGAGGTGTTTAAACGATGAATTTTGCAGAGTATTCGATCACTCATAAAGTGATCAGCTGGATGTTTGCGTTACTGTTGCTAGTGGGCGGTACCTTTTCATTTTTTAACTTAGGCCAATTGGAATTTCCAGAGTTCACCCTTAAAAATGCCTTAGTAGTAACGGCATACCCTGGTGCATCACCTGAACAAGTGGAAGAAGAGGTCACTTTACCCCTTGAAGATGCTCTACAGCAACTTGATGGTATTAAGCATATTGTTTCGATTAACAGTGCGGGTTTATCGCAAATCGAAATTGAGATTAAAGAGCATTACGACGCCGCGGCATTACCACAAGTATGGGATGAAGTACGTCGTAAAGTGAATGACAAAGTTGCCGAATTGCCACCTGGTGCTTATACGCCAACAGTGATCGATGACTTTGGTGACGTTTACGGCATTTTGCTCAATGTCAGTGGTGAAGGTTATAGCAGTCGTGAACTGCAAAACTACGCTGACTTTTTACGACGCGAGTTGGTATTAGTTGATGGGATTAAAAAAGTCACCATCGCAGGTACGGTGAGTGAGCAAGTTGTGGTTGAAATCTCACAGCAAAAACTCAATGCGTTAGGGCTTGATCAGGATTACATCTATAGCTTAATCAGCAGCCAAAATGTGGTCTCAAATGCCGGCAGTATCCGCGTTGGCGATAACCGAATTCGAATTCACCCAACAGGTGAGTTTGATAACGTTGCTGAAATGAAGCGCTTGATGATCAGTCCACCTGGTAGCGCCAAACTGATTTATCTAGGTGACATTGCCAGCGTATATAAGGACGTAGAAGAAACGCCGACTAACATCTATCACGCCAATGGTAAGAATGCGTTATCGATTGGTATTTCATTTTCTGGTGGCGTCAATGTTGTCACAGTTGGTGAAGCTGTCAATGTGCGCATGGCTGAATTAAACAGTGAACTTCCACTGGGGATGATGCTTGAAACTGTTTACGACCAAAGCAAGATGGTCGATCAAACCGTAAAAGGCTTTCTGGTCAGCTTGGCTCAATCTATAGCTATCGTAATTGGTGTACTGCTGATATTTATGGGCGTTCGCTCAGGCATATTAATTGGTGCAGTGCTGCTGCTGACCATTTTAGGTACTTTTATCATGATGAAAGTACTCAATATTGAGCTGCAGTTGATATCGCTTGGGGCCTTAATTATTGCGCTCGGTATGCTGGTGGATAACGCCATCGTGGTGACCGAAGGGATCTTGATTGGTATTAAGCGCGGTAAAACTCGTCTTGAAACCGCTAAAGAAGTCGTGACTCAAACACAGTGGCCGTTATTAGGCGCAACCATTATTGCGATTATTGCCTTTGCACCAATTGGTTTATCCGATACCGCAACGGGTGAGTTTTGTGTGTCCTTGTTCCAAGTGTTATTGATCTCGCTATTTATTAGCTGGATTACCGCAATGACGTTAACGCCATTCTTCTGCAACATGATGTTTAAAGATGGCGAAGTCAGTGCAGATGACAGTGATGATGACCCCTACAAAGGTTGGTTATTTCAGCTATATCGCAACACGTTAAGCTTTGCCATGCGTTTTCGTGCATTAACCATGATATTGATTGTGGCAGCATTAGTAACATCGTTATACGGTTTTGGTAGCGTGAAAAATGTGTTCTTCCCTGCATCAAACACACCGATATTTTTTGTGGATGTATGGATGCCAGAAGGGACTGATGTTAAAGCAACTGAAGAGTTTTTGCATAAAATTGAGCAAAACTTACTAGCAGAACAAGCTGAAAAAGACGTTGGCTTAGTGAACCTGACAACGGTATTAGGTCAAGGTGCACAGCGCTTTGTATTACCTTACGTGCCAGAAAAAGGCTATAGCGCTTACGGTCAGTTATTACTTGAAATGACCGACTTAAGCACAGTAAACAGCTATATGCGGATTCTTGAGAAAGAGCTGAGTCAGCGCTTCCCTGAAGCTGAGTATCGTTTCAAATATATGGAAAATGGTCCAACGCCAGCAGCTAAAATTGAAGCACGTTTTTATGGTGAAGACCCTAAAGTGCTGCGAGAGTTAGCTGTGCAAGCAGAAGCTATTTTCAATGCTGAACCTACAGCGGTTGGTGTGAGACATAATTGGCGAAATCAAGTACCGATGATCCGCCCACAATTGGCATTAGCCCAAGCGAGAGAAACAGGGATCAGTAAAACTGATTTAGATGATGCACTGCTGACGAATTTTAGTGGTAAGCAAGTGGGTATTTACCGTGAAAATAGTCATCTTTTACCGATAATTGCCCGTGCACCAGCCAGTGAACGTTTAGATGCGGAAAGTATTTGGAAACTGCAAGTTTGGAGTAGTGAGAACAACACCTTTGTACCGGCAACACAGGTTGTGTCAGGTTTTGATACTGAGTGGGAAGACCCGCTGATTATGCGCCGTGACCGTAAGCGTGTGCTATCGGTACTCGCAGATCCTGAAAATGGTACCGACGAAACTGCAGATTCCGTATTACGTAAAGTGCGCCCAGCAATTGAAGCTATTGTTTTACCAGATGGCTATGAGTTTGAATGGGGCGGCGAATATGAGCTTGCCACTGAGGCGCAGGTGTCAGTGTTTAGCTCATTACCTATGGGTTATTTAGCGATGTTTTTAATTACGGTATTACTGTTTAACTCAGTTAGGCAACCATTAGTGATTTGGTTTACCGTACCGTTAGCTCTGATTGGCATAGTGTCTGGCTTGTTGTTATTCGATGCTCCCTTTAGCTTTATGGCATTGCTTGGCTTGTTAAGTTTAACTGGGATGATCATCAAAAACGGCATTGTGCTGGTGGATCAAATTAATATTGAACTAGGTCAGGGGAAAGACCCTTATCAAGCCGTGGTGGACTCATCGGTGAGCCGCGTGAGACCAGTATTAATGGCAGCGATTACCACCATGCTAGGTATGATCCCGTTATTAAGTGATGCCTTTTTTGGTTCGATGGCGATTACGATCATCTTTGGCCTTGGTGTTGCCTCGATGATGACGTTAATTGTATTGCCAGTGATGTATACCATTGCATTTCGTATTCCAGTTCAGAGTAAAACGACAGCAATTAATGCCTAACTTTAGTCTTAGTTTTAGCCCTAACTCTAGTCCTAGTTTTAGCTCTATTTTTAAGTGCTGGAATTGGGCTAGGAACTTTAGGGTGTAAACCAGATAGCTGATTAATCTCATCGAATAAACAGCCTAACTTGAACTTCAAGTTAGGCTTTTTTTATGACCCAAAAACTAGACTAACATGCTTGCTCAAACTATAATTGAACGAGTGCTCAATTTATGAGTCTGTATCCGTTTCAGTAAGATCAAAATATCGAGATAGTCATGAGTAAACCTGCCAAATTTAATCGCGAAGATACCATCGAAAAAGCTGCCAATTTGTATTGGGAGAAAGGCTTTCATGCGACCTCAATGCGGAATCTGCAGGAAGTGATTGATATGCGTCCCGGTAGTATCTATGCAAGCTTTGGTAGTAAAGAAGGCTTATTTAAAGAGGCACTGCAGCATTATGCTAAGTCAGGTGTAGAGCAACTTAATATCTGTATTGAAAAGACAGACTCATCGTTAGCGGCATTAAAGTTATTTATTGAAGGTGCGGTGTGCAGCAAAACGACCAAAGCCCCAAGCGGGATGTGTATGCTGGTTAAAACGGTTGCAGAACTCACCGATGACAATGCAGATTTACTGGCTGAAGCGAAGCAGTCATTAGTGATGGTTGAAAGCGAGTTTGCTAAGTTATTGGCACAAGCGCAGCAAAATGGCGAACTAGATTCAAGTCAAACTCCACAAGCTTTGGCGCGCTTTTTACAAGTGCAGTTAATTGGTATTCGTACCTATGCCCATGCCAACAGCGATGACAATACTATTCAAGATTTTATTGAAGCCATATTCAGTAACCCGCCACTGGCAAAACGTCAGTAAAGTAGACCGCTTTAAATCTGTAAATTTTATCAGGGAGAGACGAAGATGACAGAAAAGCACGTAAGCTCAGACATAACATTAGCTTTTGATGTTTACGGCACCTTGATTAATACCCATGGGGTGCTGGCTGAATTGCAATCTATGCTAGGGGATAACGCCCAAGCATTTTCAAATCGTTGGCGTGAAAAGCAATTAGAGTATTCGTTTCGTCGTGGCTTGATGCAAAACTATGTGCCGTTTAGTGAGTGCACACGCCAAGCGTTGGAATATACCTGCCAATATTATCAAACTGATTTATCTGCCAAGCAAAAACAAAGCTTGATGGAGTGCTATAAAACCTTACCTGCCTTTGATGATGTAAAGCCCGCTTTAACCGCGCTTAAAGCTAAAGGTTATCACTTGTTTGCCTTTTCAAATGGCACGACTGAAGCGGTTAACACACTGCTTAAAACAGCCGGCATCGCTGACTTATTTGAAGGGGTAGTGAGCGCTGACGAGATAAAAATCTTTAAGCCAAACCCAGATATATACCGTTATTTTTTAACGCAATCTCATTCCTCTGCAAGTCATACTTGGCTGATTTCCAGTAATCCATTTGATGTGACAGGTGCAATAGCTACAGGGTTTAAAGCTGCATGGATTAAGCGAACTGAAGACGCTATATTCGACCCGTGGGAAATAGAGCCTACCGTGATTGTTGCTGATTTGCAGCTGCTTGATTCAGTACTTAACTAGTGTGTTAAATAGGTTCTAAGCTAACTCGTAAGCGAGCTTAGAACTAGGTTGTTATTAACGAGTAGTAACCGATAGTAAATAATAGTAAGTAACTGCAAGTGATTGAAGCGTCAATATAATTAAGCAACTCGATTTTTATTTTTAAGCATTTCTTTATCGGCTTTATCGAGTAAATCAATAAAATTGGCATGTAAATCGACTTCGACACTACCAATAGAGACTGAATATTCAGGTAAATGTTTCGCGCGTTTCGCGCAGCTGAAACCAACCTCTAAACGTTGCTTAAAGGCAACGAGATCGGACTCATGTTCTAACATAACCAGTGCGACAAATTCATCCCCACCAATACGACCTATTACATCACTTTGGCGCACTGTATTCTGTAATACTGTGCCAATGTGCTTAATCATATCGTCACCCGTTTTATGGCCATATTGGTCATTAATAAGCTTAAAGTTATCGACATCTAAGTAGCAAAGCCCCAACGTAGCTTGATTACGTTTGGCTAGCGCAATACGTTGCTGGCTCAAGGTTTCAAAGCCACGGCGATTATTAATGCCTGATAAAGGATCTGTAATCGCCAGTTGCTGCATTTGGCCGTATAAATCGATTAAGGCGAGATCAGATTCAAGAATGTCTTTTAATTGTTCAATAAGCTCTAAGTAACTGTCCTCATATTGTGTTTGCTTATAATCCATGACACAGAATGTTCCGAAAGGGTGTCCATCAGGCCAAAAAACGGGGACGCCCAAATAAGACGTAAAGCCATCGTTGTGGACTTCTGGGTTGGTATCCCAACAAGGGTCTATCGGGGCATTGGGCACATATAGCGGATTGCCAGTTTCAACGATACGGCGACAGAAAATATTGGCTTCGGGTTCTATGACAATACCAGCGGCATAAGGGTTACTATCTTGCTGACTTGAGATAGTGACTTGAAAACCATCATCGGGGGTAAATTGAACTAAAAAACCGGCTGGAGCATGAAATACCTTTGCAAGTAAGTTAACCGTTTTTTGCCATTTATCTAATGATATGAGCTCATTAGGGTTATCAAGAAGGAATGTTTTGGGATCAAATATTGGTTTTTTTTTATTCATTGATAAACCCATTATGCTTTTTCAATGAATTAATTATAGTTCAAGATTTCAGATGAGAGGTATTGCCAGTCAGCGTTAGAGTATGAGACAGGGATTTGAATATAAGCCGTGAGGCAAATCTATATAGCTTTTTGTCGCTCAATAGATTTGCAGAACACAGGTGCCATGTTGGATAAGGTGACAAGTTAGTTAGCTGACTCTTCAAGTAACTGAGTCAGTACCTGCTTATAAGACGCTACTGGGTGAGCCCCGTTTAACGCACTGGTGCGATTAAATACCACTGTCGGTACGGAAGAAATTCCCGCCGAAGTCCACTGAGCTTTTTCCATATTGATACGGTTTTTCACCTCAGGATTATCGAGTAAAGTCATTGCTTCAGGGGCATTGAGTCCAACACTGGTTATCTCATTAGCCAGCACTGCTCGGTCAGAAACATCTTTATGTTCAGTAAAGTAAGCAGAAAACAATCTTAGTTTCAGTTCAGTTTGCTTGTCGAATTGTTTAGCGTAGTCCAACAATACGTGGGCATCGAAAGTGTTGACGATGTGCATTTTGTCGCCGAAATTAAACTCAAAACCTAATTCTGCTCCACGAGCAGTAATATTGGCTCTAGCGTTATCACTGTCTTCTTTGCTAGACCCATATTTACGCGCAACGTGTTCGCGTAACTCTTCGCCTTGTGCAGGCATATCAGGATTAAGTTCGAAAGGTTGCCATTCAATTTCAATTTGGTCTTCAATACCCAGTTCTGTAATGGCTTGTTGTAAGCTTTTATAACCGACAATACACCATGGACAAACAACGTCTGAAACGATGTCGAGTTTGATCTTTTTAGACATGTTATACCTTGTCTTAATGAGTTTTTAACAAGAAAAGAGCCAACTAAATGAGTGGCTCAATTCAATCTTATAGAATAAAGGTTATGTTACTTGTTGTCTTGCCAAGCAAACTGTTCAAAAGGTTCATCAGTCGGTGTATGGGCAATGTGATTAACATAGTTACTGATCACTTTTTGCGATAAGCCTAAGATGATTTCAAGTAATTGCTGTTGGCCGTAACCTGCAGCAAAGAATGCTTCCATTTCGGCATCTGATAACAAGCCGCGCTTACGAACCATTAATAAAGTGGTGTCATGTAATGCCTGCAATTTTGCCGTTGGCATTGCTTCACGGTTTCTTAATGCTTCTGATAGAGCACCGTCAACCTTCATCATGCCAGCAATAGCGGTATGTGCTGGAACACAGTAAGTACATCCGTGTTCAACATTTATCGTCTGCCATACAACCGTTAACTCTTCTGCATTAAATGATGATTCAGAAAATAATTTGTGTAGTACTTGGTAAGCTTCAAATGTATTTGGAGATTCAGCGAGAACGCCATGTAAATTCGGGATCATGCCAAAAGCCTTATTAGACTGCTCTAACATTGCTTTACTTGCTGCAGGGACGGTTTCTAGGTTGTGAATCGTAAATTTGCTCATGTGTATCTCCGGAGAGTCATTAAAGTAGAAAATAAATTGGCAATAAGTATCGACTGTTCACATCGCTGATTGTTTAAACCACTGCTTGTTTAAATCAGCAGCTACTGTGTTAATTAGCGGTGTTGTCCGCTTGGTATGGACAAAATATAAATCTATTTGAACGTTCGTTCAAGTGCTATTTTGAACATTCGTTCAATTACTTTTTTAATTTATATTTAGGTTGTTGATTTTAAATATTATTTTTGTTGTAACTATTTCTGCCCATCACTTTGTAAAATCTATTACCTAATCACACTCAAATAAGTCATGATTAGTGATAAATCTGATTCTTTAACGGTATTTTCATGTCACTAACTAAACAATTAACGCTTTTTATGGATGTGGTTCAGCAAGGCTCGTTTACTAAAGCGGCCGCTTTGCATGACATGGATAACTCATTGTTGTCTAAGCAGATTAAAAAGCTTGAGACTGAACTGGGCGTGCAGTTATTAAATCGTTCAACTCGATCATTTTCACTAACGTCTGCTGGTGAAGAGATTTTAGAGCAGACGCAGAATTTAATGGACACTCTGACTCAAATTCAGAATATTGCAGACTCTTATCAATCAGAGCCCAAAGGCATTATCCGCATTTCATCTTCGATATATTTTGGTCAGCAGTATCTGCAGCCTGTTATCGCTAAATTTATGAAACAGTATCCGAATGTCAAAGTGACTATGTCTCTTGACGATAAACGCACCGACATTATCTCGGATCACTTCGATGTGGCATTTAGAGTGGGTAAGCTGACGGAGTCAAATTTGATTGCCAAGAAGGTTGCTAAGACTCATTTTGCGATTGTCGCTTCAGAAGAGTTTATTCAGCAGCATGGCAATCCGCAAACACCTGAAGAGCTGATTCAATTGCCCGCGGTTATTTACAGTAACGGTAATGTCAGCTTAGATCAGATGTGTTTGACTGAAGTGCCCCATGGCGAGCAGTACAAAATTTACAAAATGCGCGGTAATTATAAGTCCAGTGATGTGCGCTCGATTATTGATGCAATTAAATCTGGCCTAGGTTATAGCTTGATAGATTTGTTTAACTTGGAAGAGCCGATCGAGAAATCGAAACTCGTGCCACTATTAACTAATTATGGCCTGTCGACTATGGATACTGGCATTTATGCGGTGTACCCGCATCGTAAACAAACCTTGCTGGTGAGCGAGTTTATTAAGGCTGTGCAAGAGTATATTGGCACGCCGCCATTCTGGGTTGAGCATATACCTGACTATAAGCGGCTGTATCAATAATAGCAGCGATAAATGGAATCAAAAAAGCCCTGATATCTCAGGGCTTTTTTTCGTTAGGTTGGTTCTATTATGAGATCCGTTTACTTAACCTCAACTGCTTTGGTTTCTGGATAAAGCTTGTTCCACCATTGTGGTTCGTCTTTTAAATGTAAGTCGAACCATGCAAGGGTTGCATCCCACCAATCAAAACGTGCTTGGCGACCATTAATATGGTGGTCTTGGCCATTAAACTCTATTAGTTCAACTGGTTTATCGAGCATCTTTAACGCTGTATACATGTAATGACTTTCGCCTACAGGTACGTTGGTGTCAGCATTACCATGGAGTAATAACATTGGGGTGTTAATTTTGTCAGCGTTATATAGCGGGCTGTGCTCAACGTATAAATCACGGTTATTCCATGGGAAACTGCCTTTACTGGCGACGCCTGAGTAACCGTATCCCCACCAACCATGACCCCAATAAGCCGATAAATTACTGATCCCAGCATGTGCCATTGAAGCGGCAAAAATATCGGTCTTAGTGGCTAAATACATAGTCATGAAGCCGCCGTAAGAGGCGCCCATGTTACCCACACGTTTAGGGTCAACAAAGTTATGTGCTTTTAAGAAAGCTTGCGTACCTTCAATGATATCGTCCGCGCTGTAATCACCCCATGCGTTAACGTGACGGCCACTGAATGCTTGGCCGTAACCTGTAGCACCATTTGGCTGTAGCACATACACCACATAGCCTTTGGCTGCCCAAAGGTTGAATGGCCAACGACCCGTGAAGTTACGAGTGACAGGTGAAGTGCCGCCGTAATAGTAAACTAATGCTGGATATTGTTTATTGGCATCAAAATCAACAGGTAGATAAACGCGGCCATCGATGTTGTGGCCGTGCTTGTTGGTAAAGTCAAAATCTTGAATATCACCGATGCGAGTATCAGCGTAGCTTGCTGTTTGGCTATCAAATAGCAGTGACTTTTTACCAGACTTCATAAAGTAGGCTTTTTGCGGCACGGTGGCTGAAGTGCCAGCGTAAGCAATGACAGGTTTTGATAAGTCGCTGGCAACACTAAAGCGGTTAACCATATCCATGCCTGTGCTGAGTTTTTTATAACTCTTACGGCTTAAATCGAATAAATAAAGCTGTCCTCTATCGCCTTCACCCACACGTAATATCAAATCATCATTACTGAGTTTCGCTGCGCCGCCAATGGCTGGGTCGAAGTCTTTGCTGAGTGCAGTGACTTCGCCTTTATTACTGCGCCAGTACAATTGTCCGTCATAGTTATTAACGACCACTTCAGGGTCTTGTACCCCTAAGCCATCCATAAAGTCTGGACCTGCCATGATGTACATACCATCGTCGGTGTAAGTGGCATTATTGAAGGTGCGGTATTCGCCAATCAGGTTTTCAGTAAGATCATTAACATTAACTTCAACCAGCTGAGTTAAGCCGTGAGCTGGCTTTTTATAATCAACAGGTGAGCGGGTCAGAAGCAATTTATTGTCATCTTGATTGCTATCAAGCAAGTTACTGCTGAGCTTGCCATCAGTTAGCTGTCGGATAAATCCTGAGGCAGTATCAAGCAAGTATATTTGGCTGTTGTTACGCCAGTAACTCCATCTATCTTGTAACGCTTGAAAGCGTTTATTAGTGGCTTTTTCGTCTGCTTTAAACGGTTTTTCCCAGTTAAATAGTAAGTTGTCACCATACCAATGCAGGCCTGAAACGTTTTCCATTTGGGTGGCTGCGACAGTAATATTGATATCTGACACTGTTAATAGCTGAACTTGTTTATCAGCAACAAAAGCTAACTGCTTACTGTCACTTGACCAAGCAGCGCTTGCTGGTGCGCTATCTTGCCAACGATAAAGTACGTCTTTATCTGATGTGCTAATGAGCTCGGTAACGCTAACAGGCTTGTTATCGTTGTTGGCTGGGTAATGGCTTTTGGTTTGCAGTAAGTATTTACCGTTTGGTGATAAATTCAGGTTGGTAACGACTTCTGAGTCAAATAGCTGCTTAGCTGAAACGCGGTGGGTTTTAGTCGCAGTAAAGCTTGGGGTATCAATATCTGACTTACCTTGCCAATCAATGCTGAAATCGGCTTCATCAGCACTGCCATCGGCAAGGATCATTAATTGATAGTCACCACTTTGCAAAGC
Source organism: Shewanella sp. GJ50-10 (assembly GCF_055808815.1). NCBI lineage: Bacteria > Pseudomonadati > Pseudomonadota > Gammaproteobacteria > Alteromonadales > Shewanellaceae > Shewanella > Shewanella sp. GJ50-10. The sequence continues at coordinate 71,346 of NZ_JBVVSS010000001.1, forward strand.
CAGTTCTGCTTCAGCTGACGCTTCAAGTAATACACCGTTAAGGTAAATTTGCGGCTTATTAAGCCCAGTAACTGTCAGTGTGCCTTGAGTATAGCGCTCAGCACTTAATTGAATTTTATAACCAACCCAACCGTTTTCTGATGTGGTTTTGGCTGCTTTCCATTGGTAGCTTTTACCAAAGATATCAATTTCATTATGGCTCGATAATGCAGTGGCAAGGTTAGCCCTTAGAGCATCACTGTGGCTGCCAGCTGATAATGATTGTGAGGTTGAAATGGCGACGGGGCCAAATTGTTGAATATGACTATTGTCGATTTCAGCGCTATGGCTAAATCCCGAAAAGGCCAAAGCGATACTGGCGCAAACCAGAGACAGTGCTTTCATGGGGCATCCTTGTTGTTATTAATTCTGTGCTTGAATTTAAACCCAATTTTAGCCCTACAGTGTGTCAAATCTTGTGTAGTTATGCACCTGATTTTATGGCTTGAATTGATAGGATTTGCAAAGGAATGTGTCAACACAGCTTGACTGATGTCATTGGCATTAATGATGATTTTTAATGGGCTATTAAGCCCATTATTCATGTTTTACTGAAGTGGAATACGGTAAATATCTGCATCATTAATGCCCTGCATACTGACAATTAAGCTGTCTTGTTTACCTGATGCAATACTTCGTTCGTTACGAACACTCATGGCTGGTAGCTTAAAGGCGGTGGTTACTATGCCTTGTGAGTCGAGTTTTTTAATGTGATCATTTTCATCACTGCGCTCGATGTAATATAAGGCGTTATTTTGGTAGAAAAAGCTGCCCCAATCTTTTGCTCGCAGGCTGTTGTTCACTTTGTCGTGCTGATTCGTTTGTCGGTTCCAGTGATAGATCCCCGATACATTATCTAAGGTGTAATAAAGTCCATTATTATCACCTTCAATGGCGTATTTGATGTTTTGTTGCAGTAATAACTCAACTTTATTGGTGGCTAAATTGTAATTGTATAACCCCCAATCTCCGTCAACAAAGGACGAGTAATAGACGCTGTTGCCATCGATAGAAAATGAAGCATAACGAACATTGCCTTTGACTGGCTCAATTTTAGCTAAGGATTTGTTTTGGGTGTCGCCCAAATATAACTCATTATATTCAAGCCCTTTGGTTCTGATAGGCGCGACATATAACGAATTAACTGGCGAAGGCGCGGGAATGGTGACCATGCCGATATTATCGGTGAGCATGATATTGTCATTTTGCTGCTTCAGCCATAGCTCCCAATCACCTGAGCGGTTTGATAGAAACAGCAGCTCATCAGTGGCAGGCAAGTATTGACCGTATAAGTCTCGAGATGAAGAGATAAGTTGCCTGATAATACTACCATCTACCAGCGAGCGATGAGTAATGTGTTCCTGTGAGATATGGCGGGCATAATACAGGCTATTGCTTGCTTCACTTACTGTAATGCTACTGATGGTTTCATCTTGGTGAAAGCTCGTTAACGCTTGTGTTTCAACATTATATTGTTGGATGACGAAATCTGCTTCTCTGAGCGCGGTAAAATAAAGTTGATTACTGCTGTGCTCCCAATCTAAGCCGATGACCAAGGTCTCGTCACTAATAATGGTGGTTTCGCTGTTATCTGCGAGTGAGTAGAGTAGAATTTTTGCAATCATATTCTCTTGAGATCGCATCACGGCCAATTGCGCAGCATCTGCTGACCACGTCATCATTAAGTCATGCTCGCCTAAGGCTGGTGATGTTAAAGCTTGCACTTCATTACGATTAAAATGATACAGGTGAATAACAGAGCGATCATCAATGGCCTTTGAATACGCTAAAGCGCTGCCATCTGGTGACCATTCAAGGCTATGTAAATATCCTTTACTGACACACCCTGAGTCGAGCTGTTTGTCTTGATTGCTGATTAAATCTCTTACATGGACAAAGCACTGGTTATCGCTGGTGGTTCGAAGGTAGGCGAGTGATTGCCCGTCGGGAGACCAGCTTGGCACAGCTTCAGTATCATGACTCATTGATATCTGTCGTAACGGTGCAGACTCATCTTGTAAATCTTTGATATACAAATGTCCTTTAGCACCTTCTTTGCGCCATTGAAAAGCCATCAATCGACCGTCAGGCGAAATAACCGGCCGCTCTTCAACACCTTCAAAGTTAGTAATTCTTTCAGGTGTGACACTGACTCTTGTTGGTGGGGTGGTTAATTCAGTCGCTTTTTGGCTGATAAAAAAGCCTAAACAACTTATAAATAGCACTGTAAGCGCGATAAAAGCGGGCTTTTTATGGTCACTCTTTTGTTGGCTTTTAATGGTTACTGGCGTGATAGGAGTTGGAGAGATAAGTAATTGGTAACCGACTTTAGTGACGGTTTTAAAGTAGTCTTCAGGCTGCTCACCGAGTTCAGAAAATGATTTTCTTAGTTGCCATATCGCGTTGCCTGTTCCTCGTTTCCCAACCTCGACATTACCCTGCCAAACTTGTTCGATGGCTTGTTCTTTAGTCACGGTTTGGGCGGGATGTAAGATCAACAATTTTAAAAATTCGAACACTTTTGCAGGTAAAGCAACTGTGTTGTCTTGCGCTGTAATGGTCATGTCATAGCAATTAATGACACATTGCCCGAGTTGATATCGTTGATGAGGAAGTGAAATCATTGCAGCAGAATAAACTCCTGAGTTTTGTTTTTATTATTATATTTTCAGTTGAATATAGCGTGTGTTGTAGTTTAAACCTGTGAAATATCGGACTAATGCATTATACGCATCGGTATATAGTCGATAGCTAACATAACCGATTTATTGATTAAGTGAACAAACTATGAATTTTGAAATAAGCCCATAAATAAGGTAGTAAGAATATTTATTAATAATATTCAGGTAGTTACTGCTTGTTTGTGATTTGTTAAATTAATGTTTCAATTTGTATCTTTTTAGGGAGGGAATACTTACTTGGCTAGTGACATTATTGCCAGTTTTAAGGCGCTAAAGCTAATACATCTATTAGCTGGTAAAAATCAGTAAAAATGCGCTAAGATTTTTAATTCTTAGCGCATTTTATTTTAATGATAAATCCAGGCTTTAGATTGAGTCCAAAAGACTGAATCAACAGCTCCTAGATACTTACTCGGTTACTTATTCATTTTGCGTCTAAAGCCAAGTAATGCCAGTAAACTTAAGCTTAAGAAACCTAAGCTACCACCGTCATCATCATTATCAGGCTCAGGAGCCGCTTCAACGACAGGTGCATTGATGGTCATAGTAAAGCTTGCTTCGGTTTTATTAACCATATCATCTGCGGTTACCACAATATCGTAAGTACCTGCAGCAGCAGTACCTGTGATCATACCTGTTTTGCTATCAATCGTGATGCCTTCTGGTAAGCCAGTTGCGCTAAAGGTCAGTGCATCGCCTTCAGCGTCGCTGAAGTACATTGACGCATCAATTTCTGCTGCTTGCTGATCTGCCATTGTGACAGCTGGCATGTCCTCTAGCATTACTGGTGCAATATCGTTGACGTTATTGATATGAATAGTCACGGTAGATACAGCAGTATAGACCTGTCCTTGATTACCAATGATTTCAAGTTCATAGCTCATATTACCCGCATCATAATCCACAACCTCAGGATTGTTTACGCTGATTTCGCCTGTGTTAGATACAGTGAAAGGGTCGCCAGGAATGGCTTTAGCTAAAGAAAGTGAGTATTCAGACCACTGCGCTTCGTAAATGCCATTGGCAAAGAAGGTTTCAGAGTCAAGTTCGACTTGAGCTATGACTTCACCCATTTCAGCATCCTCATCCATAGTATGGCTTTGGCCATCTTTAGGGTGAGGAATAAAGGCGTAATCACCTTGACCCATTGGAGAGGTCATGGCCCAGTTATCTTCAAGGCTCATAATAAGCATGCCGTCATTTTCACAACCAGCACCGAAACCAAACATAAAGTTACATTCGCTGGCCATCGCAAGCTCAGCAGTTTCACCTGCTGCTAAGGTTACCATTGGGCTGTAGTCTTTGGTTTCGCCTTCTTCAACAAGTCGTGATATTAATGGCAGTCCACCACCTTTACTTTGAGACTCAACCATTTCGCCAGTAAACCAGTCGAAGTACTCAGTCGTGGTTGTCTTACCGTATTGGACGGGGTTAAACAGGATAATAGGTTCACCTAGGTTAGCCTGTGCATCTCTATCGGTACCGAATATCCAACCTTGGTTTTGATCGAAGTCTTCAACTGTTGCCATTTGGTCGCCATGATATAAATCATCAAGACAGTACTGAGAAACAAAGTTTTGTCCGTGACCCGTTATGTAAGTTGGTAGGCTCGATTTTGTGTAACGGGCATAATGATCTGTCCAGTCATACTCTTTTTTAAAATCAATGTAATATGAATGGGGTTGGCCGTTTTCGTCGACCTCAACAAAGCCGCTCATAACCATTTGGCTAGCTTCATCCCAAGCATACGGCTGGCCGCTAACGACTTTATCTAACTCATTGTCGATAACAAATTGCTCTTGATAAGTACTCCACCACACAAGTGCAGCCCCGCCTTTATCAAAGTGATTTGCCATACCGACATCATTTGGCTTAAAGAAACGGCCTGCAACCACCATCTTCTTACCTGAAGGACACATAGCGTCATCGTATATCCCACCAGCTACCGCATTGAGCATATTACCTTGGGTGTTTTCCTTGCCGACAGGAAGGTGTTTTTGATGGTGCATGGCTGGAAACACAGCAAAGGTGGTTTCTGTATCGCTATCGTTGGTAAATTGCTGCGCATAACCGCCAGCAGATTCACTGAACTTTGCCGTAAATTCAGTGCCGTATAATTCTTCGTAAGTGTCAAAGTGACGGGTAATTGAAGAGGTTGCACGTGGTTTAGCTAGCCAGTTAATATTGATAGTCGGTATTTCTTCAGCCATCAGTTGTAGCTGACCAGAAAGCTCAATTTTTTGCCAGTTTTCAATGGTTAATTCGCTACCCATTTTCATCGGCCAATTATCAAGTTTTGAAAAATCCACCACCATAGTGACAGGGAAAACAACAGTTTGACCCGCAGGTACACTAATACTGGCTGGGTATTCCCAAGTTAATGCGCTATCGCCATCTTTGCCCATGCTGGCTAGGCTGACATCATAGGTGACGGTTTCAGCTGATATGTTTTTCAGCTGGACTTCTTTCATGTAGCGTTGAGTATCAGCGCCTTCAGTAAAACCAAAACTTAAGTTAGGCTGGTAGCTGCCTTTTTCCCAAGCAACAGCTGGCGAGGCAAGAGCAGAATCGACATTTTCAACACCGCTACCAATTAAGGTCAGCTCACCTTGTTTGCCATTAAGATCCATAACCGCGTTATCGGCTGTGTTCATCAGCAAGGCTTTGACTTCAGCCATCGAAAGCTCAGGTCGCTTAGACTTTAAAATCGCCGCCGCGGCTGCCATCCGTGCTGCACCCATAACGGTTTTAGATGCCGTTTCCATTTCGTCACCTCCGCCAACTACAGCTACATCAACGTTTTTAGCGTAACTCACCATATCGGGTTTGCTGTAACCTGATGCACCACGGACGGGGCCATATGGGGTGCTTTCTGTCACCATCATATTGCCTTCTTCATCAGCCATCATGCCGCCAACTGTCATTGCGCTAGGCGCAGCCCCACGCCATGTCATGTTGAAATTATTTTCGTACCAATCGCCACCATCACCTGCATTAACCACCACTAAACTGCCTAAAGCTGATGCCATTTCGATAGCGTAAGCCTCAATCACAGGGCTTGATACACCATCATCATGTTCGGCATAAAAAGCATTGCCGCCTAAAGCGTCAACCACAATAATATCGGCTCTGTCGTCAAAGCTACCGTCTTGGTTTGGGTCGAGTGCGTATTCTAATGCCATCATGAAAGTACTAGAGGTTTCGTAAGCTAGGCTGTAACCATAACCATATGGATCTGACACGTTTGTTGTTTTATAAGCGGCAATTTTTGCGGCTGGAGCTAATGCGTGAACCACGCTGGCTAAACGGGTGCCATGACCGGTATTGTGAGTTGCGCCGTCATAGTCACGGGTAAAGTAGATATTTTGGTCAATTGGGTTTGGGTCGAGTCCCCAACCTGCATCACTGGCTAAATCCATACCTTCAACAACCACTTCGGTTGGGAAACCATCAAATGCATTAATGGCATTTTCCATTGCAGTATCATAAGTTTCTGCAGTGCCGTCTCCGCCTAAACCTGAGTGGGTGTAATCGACACCACTACCAATAATAGCGACTTTAACGCCTTCACCCGCTGTCATGTCATCTGATAAAGCTGGTGCGCTTGCAGCAACAGGGTTATTGCTAGCTGTAGAAGCACTGCGTAATGCATTGGTTGGCACTTTGACTGGAGTTGCTTGCATTACAACTGCTTGGACACCTTCAAGCTGTTTAATTTCGTCAATGTAGCTGCTATCAGCTTGAACGCGAATAAAGTTACCTACCAGCTTAGAGCCTGGAAGCGTTTTGATATTGCCATCGATAGCCATGATGTTATTGATAACATTTTGTTGGCTGGCCTCTACTTGTTTTAAGCTTTGGGCAAACTTGGCTTTATTATTAATGGTCGCTTTAGTTAAAGAACCTTTATCAGATAAGTAAACAAACAAGGTGGCATTTTGAGTTTGCTGTGCAGATGTTGAGTAAGTCGATAATGCATCTGTTTGGCTTGCTGCATAGGCAGCAATCGGCATGACGGATGCGAGTGCAATACACGTCGCTAATTTTGATTTCTTAAATGACATAGGGTTTCCCTTCAATTTATCGTTTTATTGTTTTTGTTTCACTTGAGTCGCCACACTCCTCGGCTGATTAAGTCAGATGATTTTTCTGCTCAACACTTGTACTTAAGGACTCGTATATACGGTTGTCATTGAAACCAAACAAAAGCTCAAGCAAATGACTGTTGATTTTGTTTCTTTTCTCTTTCAGTAAGTTTTCATTTTGTTTAAAAACAGATAGATATGTTGTTATTTTGAAAGGGTAGATTTGTACGCTAGTCGTCATTTGGTCATAAAAAGCTGTTAAAGACGGATAATTGAATCAATAAAGCACCATTGATACATATAGATATAGGTTGTTTTTGTAAGTGTATGAAAAATAAGTAATTGAAATAAAATTGAAGCTTAAATGAAACCGAATAGTCACGGTATATTTGCCAGTGATGAAATCTTTCGAGTATCAAGGTTATAGACATCGTTTATGCAGCGTTAAGTTGCAGTTTGTAGAGGCCGTTTTATTAACGACTACAGATAAAAAGACGAGATACATAATAATTAGAACGAGGAAGATTCCGTGACATTGATATATAAGAAAAGCGTAATTGCAGCGGCGCTGACGCTAGCATTAACTCCGACACTACAAGCTAATGTTGTTGATACCCGAGGGTTAGATTCCGACAGTGGCCAACGCACTAATCAGCCTTCTCCAACCAAACCACGTCATATTGAAAATCTGTATATGGTGTTACTTGATGATCAGCCTTTGGCAACGTATCACGGTGATACAGGCAACCTTAAAGCAACCAGCATTTTATCCAATCCAAGCAATAAGGCGGCTAAAAGCGGTACTTTGGATGTTAACAGTGCAGTCAGTCAACAATATGTTCAATACCTTAATAGTCAGCGCAGTAAGACCCTTGCTCAAGCTAAGTCACGCTTAAATCGTCAATTGACTATTCAGGCTGACTATCAAATCGCCTTGAATGGTTTCAGCACTGAGCTGAGCGAAAAAGAAGCGCAAATCTTAGCAAGTGTCCCAGGCGTAAAGCGTGTTCAAAAAGTTGAATTACGCCACCTTAATACCGACTCAGGCCCAGCGCATATTCAAGCGCCAAGTGCTTGGGACGGCAGCGCAACGGGCGTGGGCAGTATGGGTGAAGGTGTTATTGTCGCGATTATGGATACCGGTATTAACCATACCAGCTCGTCGTTTGCTGATATTGGTGGTGATGGTTATGACCACGTGAATCCATTGGGTGAAGGGACATACTTGGGGCATTGTAGTGACTCTGAATTAGCCCATTACTGTAACGATAAGTTAATTGGTATTTGGGCTCATGAAGGTATTTTAGATGACTACACCCCAGAAGGTGATGACCGAATTGGTATTGACCATAATGGCCATGGTTCTCATGTTGCTTCAACCACCGCGGGTAATATCGTTAAAGATGTGGCTGTTTACAATGCGATTGGTGAAGAAGCAGAGTTTAGTTTTGGTCAGATTAGTGGTGTTGCTCCACATGCCAATATCATTTCATATCAAGTGTGTGCTGCCGATGCGGGTTGTTGGCCTGATGTGACAGCGTTAGCTGTTGAACATGCTATTGCCAACGGTGTGCAAGTGATTAATTACTCAGTAGGTGGTGGTGCGAGTGACCCTTGGAACGATACTGACGCACTTGCTTTTCTTGCCGCACGTGAAGCGGGTATTCATGTCGCTGTTGCTGCAGGTAACGATGGCCCAGGCGCAGAAACTGTAGGTTCACCAGGTAATGCACCTTGGTTAACCACGGTGGCTGCTTATACACATGATCGCAGCTTCACAGACAAGGAAGTCACCTTTACTGGCGGCGATTATGATCTTGAAACCTTAACAGGTAAAGGCGCAACCAGTGGCGTAACAGGTGAAGTTGTGAGTGCAGCCGATTTCGGCCAAGCGGGATGTTTAGACCCGTTTGAAGCAGATACTTTCACAGGTAAAATCGTAGTGTGTGAGCGTGGTGATATTGCCCGAGTTGCTAAAGGCAGTAACGTACTTGCTGGTGGCGCGGCGGGACTCGTGTTGATCAATGTCGATGGCGGAGCTGAAACCATTGATGCTGATTTACATGCACTGCCTGCAGTACATTTAGATGCAGCTCAAGGTGCTTTACTTACTGACTGGTTAGCTTCAGGTTCAGGTCATACCGTCAGCTTTAATGCATCAGAACTTGAAAGTGATGCATCAAAAGCCGATATTGCTGCTTCATTTACGTCTCGAGGCCCTGAGTCGATAATGAATCGCTGGTTAACGCCGCATATCTCAGCGCCAGGGGTAGAAATCTATGGCGCGAATACTGAGTATCAACCATGGCGAGACGAAGGAGACAAGACTGAATCTCCAACCACCTTTATGAGTGGTACTTCGATGGCGAGCCCGCATATTGCTGGCGCTTACACCTTAATTGCAGCGTTAAAACCTGAGTGGACTCCAGCAGAGGCGCAATCTGCATTAATGCTTAGTGCTGAAACTGATACTCTTATGGACGATGGGGTAACGCCTTCAAGCTTATTTACTGGTGGAGCGGGTAGTGCGCGTATTGCCGATGCACTGAATGCCGGCTTAGTCATGGACGTGACGTATGAGGAATATGTTAATGCTGAACCTCGTTTAGATGGCATACCAGAAGAGATGAACTTACCTTCAGCATTGATGAATGAGTGCATGATGGAATGTTCTTGGACTCGCACGTTCACAGCAACAGCAGCGTCAACTTGGACTGTAAGTGATATGACCGATACCACAGGGTTATCGATCACAGCTTCACCCTCTAGCTTTACCTTGAATGCTGGCGAAAGTATCAGTTTAGATATCACTGCAGCGATTGGTGAAGGCTTTGGTTCTGAGTATGGTATGGGTTACCTAGTGTTAACGCCAGAGAATGCTACCCTGACAACATCAAAAATGCCAGTAGTAGGTACCTTTGTTGCAGGCAGTTTCCCTGACAATGTCATGCTTACCACAGGGCAAGACAATGGCAGTGCTGATATTGCTGGTATTACTACGGTTGGCTCTAGTGATATTCAAGTGGGCGTATTTGAACTTACAGAAGTAGAAGTAATTGAAACCATTATTCCACGTGATGATTTCGATACATCTAACTGGCCTACGAATGTCTATAACGACAGTAATAAGTTCTATTCAAGACTGATAAACATCACACCAAGCACTAAACGAATTATGGTGCGAATTAAAGATACGACGTCACCAGATCTTGATTTGTATATTGGCCGTGATGATAACTATAACGGTAAGCCAGATAATGCAATGGAAATGGATCCGTTGGCATGTATGAGTGCTACCGAAACTGCCTTTGAGTCATGTGAAATAAATGACCCTCAGCCGGGTTCATATTATGTCACTGTGCATAATTATGGTGACACTTCTGCACCTTCTAATGTTGAAGATGATGTGACCATTGAGTTAGCGATTATTGGCAAAGACGATGAAACCGTGACTGCTGACTTTAAGTCTGCTGTTGCTGGAAATGAAGATATTGGCTTAGTGCTTAACTGGAATAAACAGCTTAAGTCAGACACCTTATATACTACCGTGCTTGAACTTGGTACCGGTGTTGATGTTCCTGATAATATTGGCTTAATGCCAATCGAGCTATACCGTAATGCAAGCTATGCACAAAGCAGTGTCGACGTTGAAACCGCCGATACCGGTGATATGGTGACATTGTCTATTGCACTTGCTGATAACGATACAGATATGGAAAGAACGATTACTGTATCGACACAATTGCCGACAGGGTTAGCAATTAGCAGTGATAGCCATGAAGGGGAAGTTGTTGGTGATATGGTGACTTGGGAAGTGGTTCAGGCTGCTAACGAAGCGGGCCAGACAATTGTGTTAGCAATGGATACAGCAAGTTTAGTGATGTCCCAAGAACTTGATTTTAGTGTCTCGCATACCATGGGTGATATCAGTAACACCGAAACCTTAGCGCCAGTGATGCTTGAAGGTATTCCAGTCGCATTAATTAACGGTGAGCCGACAGTTGCATTAACAGCTGATGAAGCAACGACTGTGACACTTTCTGCTGCAGCTAGTACAGCACCTAATATGGATGATGAGCTGACCTACGCTTGGGTACAAGTATCGGGCCCAGTAGTTACATTTGCAGATGCATCAGCTCAAAGCACTGAGGTGACTTTACCGGCTGTAGATGTTGATGGCACAGCTGTGCTTGAGCTTACTGTGAGTAACGGAGTTAAAACAGCTGTGGCAGCAACAGCATCAATTGCAGTTGTGGCTGAAGTGATAGCCGCAGAACCAGAGCCTAAGTCAGATTCTAGTGGCGGTGCAATGGGCGCTTTAGTGTTATTAGCTGGTTTACTTGGCTTTAGACGCCGTAAGTAATATTTAAAAAAAGTGTTCCCAATTGCCGCATCATTTCCCTGATGCGGCTTTTTTTATGTCATCAATAATTAATTAGTCAATATATCCTTTTGATGGTTATAGTTATTATTAAGTCTTACGACTGATTTGCTTCACTTCACAACTAATCATCACAAGTAAAAGGTATATGACATGCGGTTAAATAACCCCTTGAAGACATTGATTACGGCTGGTTTCATCTTATTACTCAGTGGTTGTAGCGCTTCTGAAGCTGCGAAGCAAAAAGCGGCTTTGTACCAATTTGATGAATTAACTGAAGTGACGACTATTGATAATTTTCGAATGGATGGTTGGCGCACTATGGATAATCGCACAGTGTTTGTGGATAGCCGTCCTCGTGAGACTTACCTGCTAGTGCTCAATGGTGTTGATAGTAATTTAAAGTTTGCTCAAGCATTGTTAGTGTCATCAAGAATGGGCAAGGTCACAGTGGGGTTTGACTCAGTAGCCACTGACGAAAACCCTAAGCTAAGAACCCAGATTAAGAAGATTTATCGTATTGAAAGTAAAGAGCAAGAGCAGCAAGTTCGTCAGAAAATTGAGTCGTTTTCAGCCAAAAAGTAATTAATAAAACCGTTATTTCAACCCACAAGCCATACTGCTAATAGTTGAACGTTAAAGCCTAATGTTAAAAGCTAATGATAAATTTGCTGTATGGCTAAAAGCGGTTTCTTACCTGAAAACGCCATTCCCAGTCATCGACATTTTCCCCATTAGTAAACGGCACGGCTAAATCAATATGGCCAACACTGCCATAACTTGACTTTGATGAGTACACTCGCGCGCCAATGCCAATACTGCCGATGGGAGAGTTGACTTCATTATTATCGTCAGGCCCACCAAAAGCTTGCCCAACATCCACAAAGGTCGCCCATCCTAATTCTGCTAACTGGTATAAATTAATGTTGGGGTAATAGCGCACTTCACCTGTCACCAGCCATTGATTATCACCATACTGATAATCATTTGGGTAACCGCGCACGCCAGTTTCGTCACCTAAGGCAAAAGGTTTATCGAGGTAGTTATTTTTAGAGGTCGCGAGGCGGGTTTTGGCATACGCAGCCCACTTGGGGTGAATTTTATAAAAGTACTCAGCTTGAGCGCTAACATTATAAAAATCCTTTTGGGTAGTATTAAAGCTGGCTTGGCCTGCAAAGTTAAACAAGATTAAATTGTCACCTTGTTGATAGCCTCGACTGGTGCTCAAATTAAGGTGATAACCAAGCTCACTGCCTTCGGCAACGTCGTTTGTTTCAAGGCCGATTCTGCCGTAATGACGCCAACCTAAATTGAAGTCTTCATTATTGTTGATCAGATGAATATTGGTAAGAACTTTGTAGTCATCTTGCAGGTATTCAAAACCGATCCACGGATAGATAAAATCTCGATCTTGAGGTAGTGGGCTGTCAGGGTAGGTTTCGCTTGGTTCAAATTGATGTTTGTCGTGAGTTATCCCTAAAGTGATCCTTGATAAGTCGACATCAGTTTTATCAAGTAACCAACCAAAGGACAGCGCCGCATAATCAACATTATGTTCAAACTCATTGATGTCCTCTCCGTTCTGTCTGAGGGTATCAATACGTTGATCAGTTAAGTACTCAGCAAAATACTGATCTTTAGTGTCCAGTGAGTAAAACGGTTTGTTGAAATAAAGGTGGGTTGCTTGCCCGTCACTGTTGTCGTAGATGTTGGCCGAAACCGTGGCGTGTTGAATAATTTTAAGTGGCGCGGTAATGCCAAATTTATACCCAGTTCTGTCAGCATTAGATTGGTATTTAAGGCGAGTTTTTATCCCTAAGCCCATCAGGTTATCTTCTTTAATCCCCACTGAGTATTTAGTTTCGCCGCCACTGGAACTTAAACTAAACGTTGGCAGTAATGACCAGTTATCCCATGTTTCGACCACAACTGTTTGCTCATTAGTATCTGAGTCAGGGGCTTTTTGTGACGCGTAAATTTTGGCATCTCGTAAATAAGGCTCTGCACGTAAAAGTCGTTGGGATTCAGCAAAGGTTTTTTGGGTAACTGTGTCACCTTCGGCAAAAGTAAGTTTGTCTAGAATAGTGGGTTCAGTAGTATTGATATGAAGGAAATTAGCCCAGTGATGAATGAAAAAGGCATCAGGGTCGGTTTCATCAAAAATGGCATTACTGACCACCACGATATTATCAACGGTCATGGGACCTTGATTATCTGTGGTCGTCGGTGTCAATATTTCAGCCGATTCGATTGCACTGATGACCCCCTTATTTGAGGGAGTTTGCTGTTTGCTGGGCACTTCTGCCTGAGCAATCGAAGGAAATATAACTGTGACGACGAAAATGATTACCATAGCGCAAATGGTCATATTCATCGTTCCTACTTGCTAGTACTCTTACTAGTGTTCTTATTAGGTTTTTTGTTAGTTCTATTATTAATTCGCTTTATATTCGATACGTGAATTAAGCTTATTTGTATTTAATTCATCAAGACTACATTAGCTAAAAGTGTTTTTAAGCTATTGAGTCAATAGCAATTTATCATGCAACTTTTACCATGCTTGAATTCATTTAAGTATGGCGCTAATTTTAAGAAACGGCAGGATATTTTATTAAAAAAACCAATAATGATGGTTGTAGCGCATAAAAAAGGAGCCTAAGGCTCCTTTTTTATATTGAAAGATTTAATCGTACGTTGAGCTATAGACTTCTTCTTGGTGGCACAATGACGTTGGCAAAAATTAGTCCTGCGATCAGTGACATGAAAATCAGGAATACTTGCGTGCCTAAATGGGCTTGATTGAGCATAGTTTCACCCGAAATCATCGCATTTAAGCCAATGTAGGTTTTACTGCCCGGTACTAAGATAACAATGCCTTGTAGGAGGGCAATAGATACAGGGGCTTTCATCCATCGAGCATAGAGATTTGAATAAATACCAACGGCCAATGCACCGACGAAAATTCCAATCGACTCACCTAAATAAAGGCCGCCAAGCATAGCGGAGAAATACGCCACAATACCTGCGCAAATACCCCAAGGTGAATCTTTGATACGTGCTTTAAAGATGATAACAAGTGCCATTGAAAGCAGAGGCACCGCAGCCCAAGAAGCGTAGCGAGGTAAAGCATCTGGCTCAATATACACAGACTCACCAAACATCACTTTACCCAGTGTCATCCCAAGTACTGCGCCAAAATACAGCTTAAATAGCAGCATTATCGCATCCATGATGCGCGCGGTGCCGGATATTAAGTCACGTGCAGCCAGTTCAGCAAGCCCAAGGGTTAACGCTAAACCTGGCACAAAGATAATAATGCCCGACAAAATTACCACAGGGATATTAATACTGGGGTCAATGCCTGCCGCAATACCACAGGTTAAAATGGCGCAAACAACCGCGGCTAAGGGTTCGAGCATTTCTGCTACTCGTTTAGATTTTTCAGCCCAAAAAACCAAACCGTAAACTAATAAGCCCAACATGCCAGACCAAAAAACATCGTTCCAGCTGGTGTCCATTAGCATGGCAAAAGCGCCAGCACTGATACCAAATGACATTAAGGTTAAACCGTGACCATAGGGGTTAGGCTTGTTGGCGATTTCTTCTAATCGTTCTAGGGATTCTGCTAGAGTCCGTTGGCCAGTGCTGAGCTCTTCAACTAAATCAAAAGTGCGGGCAAGAGAGCCTAAATCTAAGTCGCCAGGTTTAACGCGGGCAACATGATTGTATTCTTGTTCAGTATCGTGCTGAAGCACAAAGGTCATCGAAGTGGGTGAAATCAAAAAATACCCTTCGATTCCAAGGGTAGATGACACCGTTTGCAGATGCGACTCTAGTCGATATGCAGGGGTTCCAAATTTATGCAGGGCTTTGCCTAATCTTATGATAAATCTGCGTTTTTCAATGAAGCTGGAATCGTTCATTAGGCGTGTATCACTCTAGTCTATTTGGGTAGTGGTTCATTGGCGCGAATAGTAACCGAAATGGGGTTGGCTGAATACCTTCAATTCATCAAATTTATGTTAAAAATGTGATAATTCCATTTTGATGTAATGTGTATAGAATGAATACTCCATTGTAGTCAATTTATGGCTTACTGCAGAAAATAACAATAAGGAAATGCAACACATGTCATTGATGATTTCAGGATTTTACGCCAGCTTAACCGCGCTACTTGCGATAGGTTTATCTATTCGAGTCATAAAGCAGCGTCGAATCAATAAAGTCGGCATTGGTACTGGTGGTAATTCAGATTTAGCGTTGGCAAAGCGTGTTCACGAAAACTTACTTGAAAATGCACCCATGGCGCTGATTTTATTCATGCTGGCGGAGTTTAATGGTTTATCACCTGCCATATTGCATTGTTTTGGTACCATTTGGATAGTTGCTAGGTTATTGCACGCAATAGGACTGACTGCGGGTAAGGGCGGAATACATTTCGGTCGTAAATGGGGCGTATTACTGACTTGGTTAGTGGTCATCGGCTTAGCGGTTGTTAATATTGGCTTTTTTATTGGCTTATAAACTTATAGCCAAAACTAATAAGTAAAGTCATTGTTTTTAATAAGGTTATAGTTACAAATAAAAAGCTTAAAAACCTTATTTTTGCTGTTTTTTTAGTCACACTTAGTGTGGCGTAACTGCTATACTCCGCCTCCATAAAAAAGTTGGGTGAGTTGGACTAAACTTTAACTAGTCCAATTCACCAGAATGATGATGTTTATTGTAGGCAAATCTCATGCAAGTTGAATCCACGTTATTTAATTACCCAAGATACTGGGCCGAATGCTATGGCACGGCGCCGTTTCTTCCTATGTCTCGAAAAGAGATGGATCAACTTGGTTGGGACAGCTGCGATATTATTATTGTCAGCGGCGATGCATACGTAGACCACCCAAGCTTTGGTATGGCTGTTATTGGCCGTATGCTTGAAGCGCAAGGCTTTCGAGTGGGTATTATTTGTCAGCCAGATTGGTCGAATAAAAACGACTTTATGAAACTTGGGCGCCCAAATTTATTTTTTGGGGTAACCGCTGGCAACATGGATTCGATGATCAACCGCTATACCGCTGATCGCCGTATTCGTAGTGACGATGCTTACACCCCAAATGATGAAGGTGGTAAACGCCCAGATCGCGCGGTTACTGTTTACACCCAGCGCTGTAAAGAAGCCTTTAAAGAAGTGCCAGTCGTCATTGGTGGAATTGAGGCAAGCTTACGCCGTATCGCCCATTATGATTATTGGTCCGACAAAGTGCGTCGTAGTGTTATTTTTGATGCCAAAGCCGATATCTTAATTTACGGTAATGCAGAGCGTCCGCTGGTGGAAGTGGCACATCGTATTGCTAACGGTGAGAAAATGACTGACTTGCACGATATTCGTGGCACAGCCGTCATTCGTCATGAACCATTGCCGGGCTGGAAAGGCATGGATTCTCGCAAGCTCGACCAACTTCATAAAATCGACCCTATTCCTAATCCATATGGCGCGGATGATGTGGGCTGTGAAAAGCTGTCAGGACCAACTGATAAAAAGATTTTTGATAACGACGCACCTAAAGCCATTAGCGTGCAACCTGCTAGACCCAAGCCATGGGAAAAAACTTATGTATTACTGCCGGCTTACGAAAAGGTAGCAGACGATAAGTTTTTATATGCCCATGCCTCGCGTATTTTGCATCAAGAGCAAAACCCTGGTTGTGCTAGAGCACTATTTCAAGCTCAAGGTAATCGCTCGGTGTGGGTTAATCCGCCAGCATGGCCATTAAATACTGATGAAATGGATGCAGTATTTGATTTACCGTATCAGCGTGTGCCGCATCCAAGCTACGGTAAAGCAGTCATTCCAGCCTACGACATGATTAAAACCTCAATTAATATTATGCGAGGTTGTTTTGGTGGTTGTTCTTTCTGTTCTATTACCGAGCATGAAGGGCGAATAATTCAAAGCCGTTCGCAAGAATCAATCATCAAAGAAATTAAAGATATTCAAGACAAAGTACCTGGTTTTACTGGTGTGATTTCAGATCTTGGTGGCCCAACAGCCAACATGTATCGTTTAGGCTGTACCAGTGTAAAAGCGGAAACTACGTGTCGTCGTTTATCTTGTGTTTATCCAACTATTTGCGGCCATTTGGGCACAGACCATAAACACACCATTGACTTATACCGCGCAGCACGTGACGTACCGGGGATTAAAAAGGTATTGATCGCCTCGGGTGTGCGTTACGACTTAGCCACTGAAGATCCGCGCTATGTAAAAGAATTAGCCAAGCACCATGTAGGTGGCTATTTAAAAATTGCCCCAGAGCACACTGAAGATGGCCCTCTGAGTAAGATGATGAAGCCGGGTATGGGCAGTTATCATAAATTCAAAGAATTATTTGATTTTTACTCGAAAGAAGCGGGTAAAAAGCAGTACCTGATCCCCTACTTTATCTCGGCGCATCCAGGCACGACTGATGAAGATATGTTGAATTTGGCATTGTGGCTAAAGTCAGAGAAATTCAAACTCGATCAAGTACAAAACTTCTATCCATCGCCAATGGCAAATGCCACTACGATTTATCACACTGAGCTGAACTCGTTGAAAAACGTAAAACATACCAGTGAAGAAGTCACAGTGCCTAAAAAGGGACGTCAACGTCGCTTACATAAAGCATTGCTGCGTTATCACGATCCAGCAGGTTGGCCACTTATTCGTGAAGCGCTGGTTGCTATGGGCAAAGAGCATTTAATTGGTAATGGCGTACAGCATATCGTACCGCCAGAGTCGCGCAATGAGCGTCAAGGTTATCGAAACGGCAAGGGAGCCGTTAAAAATAGCGGCAAAAATGATGGCAGCAAAAAAGCTTTCACTCGTTTTTCCGGTAATCAGTTTGATGATAGAAAATCATCAGGTAAAAAACCGACTACGGCCAATAAAGCTAAAGCCGCTGCTGAAGGTAATGGCACTGGTAATACTGGTGGAAAAGGTAAACCTGCAGGTAATGGCAAAGCGTCGAATAGCAATAGTTCAGGTAAATCTAAAACTGGATGGTCGCAAAAGAAAAAGCCATTTGGGGCTAAAACTTCTGGTAATTCAAACCATAAGCAAGGTCAACGCCCAGCTAAAGCAAAATAATATCAGTTTAATCGCAGTTATCTTTTGCTTAAGTTAACCGAAATAAGCTTTAATAAAAAACCGCCTTTGTAGGCGGTTTTTTTTCAGGTTAAATTAAACAATCACTGTTACTGTGGTTTGTTAGTAAAAGTTAATTGATCGATACCAAAAGGAATAATAATGAAAAAAATATTGGTCGCTGGTGTAATCAGCAGCATGGCGCCAGCTATTGCAATGGCACATGCCCCTCAAGAAAACCCGCAACATCAATATTTTGATGCTATCGCAGCTTACTGCGGTAAAGCTTTTGCAGGTGAAGTGACAGCTGGCAATGAAGCAGATTCAGCATTTAGCAATAAAGCATTAGTTATGCATGTACGTGAATGTAGCGACACAGAGCTTAAAATTCCTTTCCATGTAGGTGATGATCATTCACGTACTTGGGTTATCACTAAAACAGATACCGGATTGCGTTTAAAGCATGACCATCGCCATGAAGACGGTACTGAAGATAAAGTAACAATGTACGGCGGCGATACTGCGGATATGGGCACTGCGACCCAGCAATCGTTCCCAGTGGATCAAGAATCTATTGATAACTTTAATGAAAATGGTTTAACGGCGTCAGTAACTAACGTGTGGCACATGTATATTGAGCCTACGACATTTACATATCGCTTAACACGAGAAAATCGTGACTTTAGAGTCGACTTTGACTTAACCAAACCTGTTGCGTTACCACCAACGCCATGGGGTCATGAATAAGTTAAGTTCGTATTAAAAGCCAATTAGCTTTGTTAATTGGCTTTTTTGTACCTTTCAATTCAATCGACAAGTTTCCGCATTAGATAACTCTTACACCATCTGACATCATCATTGTTGAATAGGGCTGTTAACCAAAATAGCACTGCTTAATTTATCGATTTGTCCCCAATATTCCGCGAAATCCTCCAGTGTCATACCTGATTTATTCGTCAGGTTTGCGTCGCATTCATGGCTATATAACTGCTTAATTATTGTAAATTCTGCCTTAATTACAGCGCCCATTATAGCTGTATTTCCTCGCTTATCCTGTAAGCAAGCATTGGCGCCCATTTCAAGCAATGCTGATGTTGCTGATGGATGGCCGTTGTACGCTGACACCATTAATGCAGTGTAACTTTGGGTATTACGTTGATCTATAGGAAAGCCTGCTTCAATAAAGTGGGTTAATACTTCTACATCGCCCGTTCTGGCCGCTGCAAAAAAGTAATCCATTAATAGTTGCGTTTCTTTATCAATATCTTGACTGGCCGAAATAGATTGAGCTGCATCTGTCTTGCTCATATCATCAATATTGCTAGTCTCTACAGGCTGAGCTGTTGAGTAAGACAATAATAAATAAGCCATAACAAAACTGGCTGAAAAGCCAATTTTTAACAAGTTCGGGATAGATTTTAATGAGGTCGACATATTAAGTACCGATGCGAATAAAAAAGGATAATGGGGATGGCCTACAAGACGCACTCTAAACGGGCAGAAAAGAGCACAATTACGTCTTGCAGGACTTACTCTGTTATTTAACGCTGGCCCAATAGCGTTAATTCAGTCCAATGAGAATTTAAATATTGGCTCTTTTTTTGACCTCTTTCAGGTTACCGTCAACAGCTTTGGTTAAACGTTCGCCAAAGTCTTTATCTGCTTGATAGAAGTAACTGAGCATTTGATGTTTAACATTAGCGTCTGCCACTTTGCCTAAATCGCCTGATAAGTTGGTGATAAGGTCACTTTTATCTTGTTTGCTTAAACTTCTATACAACACACCTGCTTGAGTGAAGTTATCCTGTTTTTCAATCACGGCTTGTTGCACTGTGCCTGATAAAGGTGTGTTTACAGCTTTATAGCGAGCATCGTCACTCAAAGGCAGGTTTCTACTTGGTTGATAGTTAATATCAGACTTAGTATTAGCGTAATTAGCTGCGCCTTCTTGATTGTGATTTGCCACAGTCACTTTTGCTTGGTTAATCGGTAACTGAGATAAATTAGCGCCCAAACGATAAAGCTGTGTATCTGCATAAGAGAAAATACGACCTTGAAGTAACTTATCTTCCGATGGCTCAATACCTGGAATTAAGTTAGATGGCGCCATTGCCACTTGCTCTGTTTCTTGGAAAAAGTTATCAGGCACTCGGTTTAGGGTCATTGTGCCAACAGTGGTTTCTGGTACATCAAGCCACATCTTGGTTGCGTCAAGTGGGTGGTAATCGAAATTGTTGAGCTCACTTGGGTTTAATATTTTTACTTTTAAATCCCATTTAGGGTAGTTACCTTTGCTAATTTCGCTGTAAAGGTCATCAGTTAAGTGATTAAAGTTTTTCCCTTGCATTTCGGTGACTTCATTGGGTCTTAATCCTTCAACACCTTGTTGGCTCACCCAATGGAATTTAACGTAGTTAACTTGGTTTTCATCATTAATAAATTTGTATGCATGAACACCCCAACCATCCATTTTACGGTAACTAGAAGGTGTACCTAAGTTGGTATAAACCCAAGTTAGCATGTTAGTTGCTGTACTTTCATGACTGAAGAAATCGAAGAAACGATTAGGATCTTGAAGGTTAGTGACTGGAGATGGTTTTAGTGAATGAACCATGTCAGGAAATTTAATTGCATCACGGATGAAAAATACAGGTAGGTTGTTACCTACAAGATCCCAGTTACCTTGATCTGAATAGAAACGAGTCGCGAAACCACGTGGGTCACGTAAGGTTTCTGGCGATCCTTTAGAATGGACAACAGTAGAGAAACGTACAAAAACAGGTGTGGTTTTACCTTTCTCAGCAAAAGGCGCTGCTTGCGTTAGCTTGCTTAAATCTGTACTGGCGACGAACTCACCATGGGCACCAGTCCCTCTTGCGTGTACGACACGCTCTGGAATTCGTTCGCGAGCGAAACGTTGTAATTTTTGAATCAAATGGACATCTTGCAGAAGTACGCTGCCATTACTGCCCGCAGTGATTGAGTTCTGGTTATCTCCTACAGGAGCTCCATTGTCACGGGTTAATGTTTCTGCTTGAACACTAAATGCCAAACTCATTGATAAGATTAAACAGCTTTTTTTTGTTATATCAATGGGATTCTCTCAATTAACAACTCACGCTCTTTCTGCCTGTGAATAATGTAAACGTAAAAGTTAATTATAAATAATGGTATTAATCGATTAATTGAATCGTTAAATGCTGTTAAGCTAAATTAGCGCTGTTGGAATGTATTTGAGGCATCGGGGAAATGGAACCGAGTACCTGCTAGAAATTAAATGGGAATAGCCGTCATCTCGTTATGCGTAAGTTTTATGAGAGCGTTTTAGTTCTAGCCAAGCTCTATTTAAAGCGAGCTTTATTGACATAGTGTTTTTGCCTTCTATATAAAGGTAATAGAAGTAATAGAAGTAATAGAAGTAATAGAAGTAATAGAGGTAATAGAAGTAGTAGAGGTAATAGAAGTAGTAGAGGTAATAGAAGTAGTAGAGGTAATAGAAGTAGTAGAGGTAATAGAAGTAATAGAAGTAGTAGAGGTAATAGCAGTAATGCAGCAATAGCAGCAACCCTCAGAGCATAGAACTATTCTCAAGAAGTAAACCGACAGGACCGCTACTGGTTAGAGCTCATTTTAATTCAGGTTTTATGGTGAGAAAATCATTATTGTGGATAACTATGGGGTTAACTTCTGAGTATCTTGTTGCTAAATGCTTAAGTTTAATAAAACTGAAATTAATTGAAAAAAGCCCTTGCACGGTTTCATAATCTCCCTATAATGCGCATCCACTGACACGGCAGAGCGCAACAGCGAAATACTGAGTCAGGTTGATTTGAGAAGGTTTTAACCACTTCAAATTAACGGCAAAAAGAAGTTTGAAAAAACACTTGACGCCAACGAGGGAAAGCGTAGAATACGCATCCCTGACCAACACGGTCAACGCTCTTTAACAATCAAACAAGTAAATCTGTGTGGACACTCACAGGTGTTGAGTTAATCGAAATTGTCACTTAGGTGGCAATCAAAATTATTATCAATGTAACGATGAGTGTTCATAGCAATATGTAACAAACAGGATGTAGATTCTTCCGAGTCTGCATAATGTAATCAGAATTCATTGAGCCGATTCTTCGGAATCAAAAAACTTTAATTGAAGAGTTTGATCATGGCTCAGATTGAACGCTGGCGGCAGGCCTAACACATGCAAGTCGAGCGGTAACAGGAAGAAAGCTTGCTTTCTTTGCTGACGAGCGGCGGACGGGTGAGTAATGCCTAGGGATCTGCCCAGTCGAGGGGGATAACAGTTGGAAACGACTGCTAATACCGCATACGCCCTACGGGGGAAAGGAGGGGACCTTCGGGCCTTTCGCGATTGGATGAACCTAGGTGGGATTAGCTAGTTGGTAAGGTAATGGCTTACCAAGGCGACGATCCCTAGCTGTTCTGAGAGGATGATCAGCCACACTGGGACTGAGACACGGCCCAGACTCCTACGGGAGGCAGCAGTGGGGAATATTGCACAATGGGGGAAACCCTGATGCAGCCATGCCGCGTGTGTGAAGAAGGCCCTAGGGTTGTAAAGCACTTTCAGTAGGGAGGAAAGGTAGTGGTTTAATACGCCATTACTGTGACGTTACCTACAGAAGAAGGACCGGCTAACTTCGTGCCAGCAGCCGCGGTAATACGAGGGGTCCAAGCGTTAATCGGAATTACTGGGCGTAAAGCGTACGCAGGCGGTTCATTAAGCCAGATGTGAAATCCCCGGGCTCAACCTGGGAATTGCATTTGGAACTGGTGAACTAGAGTCTTGTAGAGGGGGGTAGAATTTCAGGTGTAGCGGTGAAATGCGTAGAGATCTGAAGGAATACCGGTGGCGAAGGCGGCCCCCTGGACAAAGACTGACGCTCATGTACGAAAGCGTGGGGAGCAAACAGGATTAGATACCCTGGTAGTCCACGCCGTAAACGATGTCTACTCGGAGTTTGGTGCCTTGAGCACTGGGCTCCCAAGCTAACGCATTAAGTAGACCGCCTGGGGAGTACGGCCGCAAGGTTAAAACTCAAATGAATTGACGGGGGCCCGCACAAGCGGTGGAGCATGTGGTTTAATTCGATGCAACGCGAAGAACCTTACCTACTCTTGACATCCAGAGAATTCGCTAGAGATAGCTTAGTGCCTTCGGGAACTCTGAGACAGGTGCTGCATGGCTGTCGTCAGCTCGTGTTGTGAAATGTTGGGTTAAGTCCCGCAACGAGCGCAACCCCTATCCTTATTTGCCAGCGCGTAATGGCGGGAACTCTAGGGAGACTGCCGGTGATAAACCGGAGGAAGGTGGGGACGACGTCAAGTCATCATGGCCCTTACGAGTAGGGCTACACACGTGCTACAATGGCGTATACAGAGGGTTGCAAAGCCGCAAGGTCTAGCTAATCTCACAAAGTACGTCGTAGTCCGGATTGGAGTCTGCAACTCGACTCCATGAAGTCGGAATCGCTAGTAATCGTAGATCAGAATGCTACGGTGAATACGTTCCCGGGCCTTGTACACACCGCCCGTCACACCATGGGAGTGGGCTGCACCAGAAGTAGATAGTCTAACCTTCGGGGGGACGTTTACCACGGTGTGGTTCATGACTGGGGTGAAGTCGTAACAAGGTAGCCCTAGGGGAACCTGGGGCTGGATCACCTCCTTACCTATACGACTAACTTGATGTTTGTTGAGTGTTCACACAGATTGCTTGTTACTCCTTGATGGAGTTGAGCGAAATGCGCCGCCAGCCGGTTAGCATTGTTCTTTAACAATTTGGAAAGCTGATAGTATTTAATTGCATGAGTCTGTCATGTTAATTAATTACAAATCGTATTATTGGGAAGTTAATCCCTTTTCAGTAATACATTGAGTTCTCAAAACACTTTATTAAGTGTCTTGAATATTCTAAAAACTAAGGCGAATTTGTGTACTCGTAAGAGATGCAAATTAGTAATAAACCAGCTAGTTACGATACGACTGTTAAGGCTATGGGCTTTAACAACAGTTTGTTTCTTTTAGAAACTTATTTGGGTTGTATGGTTAAGTGACTAAGCGTATACGGTGGATGCCTTGGCAGTCAGAGGCGATGAAGGACGTAGTAACTTGCGAAAAGCGTTGGCGAGCTAGTAACAAGCATTTGAGCTAACGATGTCCGAATGGGGAAACCCGGCCACATAAGTGGTCATCATAACGTGAATACATAGCGTTATGAGGCGAACCTGGGGAACTGAAACATCTAAGTACCCAGAGGAAAAGAAATCAACCGAGATTCCCCTAGTAGCGGCGAGCGAACGGGGATTAGCCCTTAAGTCTATGGGGTGTTAGTGGAATGTGTTGGAAAGCACAGCGGCACAGGGTGATAGCCCCGTACATGAAAACTAACCATAGATGAAATCGAGTAAGGCGGGACACGTGACATCCTGTTTGAATATGGGGGGACCATCCTCCAAGGCTAAATACTCCTGACTGACCGATAGTGAACCAGTACCGTGAGGGAAAGGCGAAAAGAACCCCTGTGAGGGGAGTGAAATAGAACCTGAAACCGTGTACGTACAAGCAGTGGGAGCGGTTCTTGAGACCGTGACTGCGTACCTTTTGTATAATGGGTCAGCGACTTACATTTTGTAGCGAGGTTAAGCGAATAGCGGAGCCGTAGGGAAACCGAGTGTTAACTGCGCGTTTAGTTGCAAGGTGTAGACCCGAAACCGAGTGATCTAGCCATGGGCAGGTTGAAGGTTGAGTAACATCAACTGGAGGACCGAACCGACTAATGTTGAAAAATTAGCGGATGACTTGTGGCTGGGGGTGAAAGGCCAATCAAACTCGGAGATATCTGGTTCTCCTCGAAAGCTATTTAGGTAGCGCCTCGAGCGAATACCACTGGGGGTAGAGCACTGTTAAGGCTAGGGGGTCATCCCGACTTACCAACCCTTTGCAAACTCCGAATACCAGTGAGTACTACTCGGGAGACAGACGGCGGGTGCTAACGTCCGTCGTCAAAAGGGAAACAACCCAGACCATCAGCTAAGGTCCCAAAGTTATTGCTAAGTGGGAAACGATGTGGGAAGGCTTAGACAGCTAGGATGTTGGCTTAGAAGCAGCCATCATTTAAAGAAAGCGTAATAGCTCACTAGTCGAGTCGGCCTGCGCGGAAGATTTAACGGGGCTAAGCAATACACCGAAGCTATGGGTTTGCTCTTATGAGCAAGCGGTAGAGGAGCGTTCTGTAAGCGGTTGAAGGTGAAGGGGTAACCCACACTGGACGTATCAGAAGTGCGAATGCTGACATGAGTAACGATAATGGGGGTGAAAAACCCCCACGCCGAAAGACCAAGGGTTCCTGTCCAACGTTAATCGGGGCAGGGTGAGTCGACCCCTAAGGCGAGGCCGAAAGGCGTAGTCGATGGGAAACGGGTCAATATTCCCGTACTTCTGCTAACTGCGATGGAGAGACGGAGAAGGCTAGGCTAGCGCGGCGTTGGTTGTCCGCGTTTAAGACTGTAGGCTGTTCACTTAGGCAAATCCGGGTGAACACTAGGCTGAGAGTTGATGACGAGTCCCCAAGGGGATGAAGTAGTTGATGCCATGCTTCCAGGAAAATCTTCTAAGCTTCAGGTTAGTAGGAATCGTACCCCAAACCGACACAGGTGGTCGGGTAGAGAATACCAAGGCGCTTGAGAGAACTCGGCTGAAGGAACTAGGCAAAATGGTACCGTAACTTCGGGAGAAGGTACGCTGCTGGCGGTGATGAGACTTGCTCTCTAAGCTGCTGGCAGTCGCAGATACCAGGTGGCTGCAACTGTTTATCAAAAACACAGTACTGTGCAAAATCGCAAGATGACGTATACGGTATGACGCCTGCCCGGTGCTTGAAGGTTAATTGATTGGGTTATCTTCGGAGAAGCTCATGATCGAAGCCCAAGTAAACGGCGGCCGTAACTATAACGGTCCTAAGGTAGCGAAATTCCTTGTCGGGTAAGTTCCGACCTGCACGAATGGCGTAATGATGGCCACGCTGTCTCCAGCCGAGACTCAGTGAAGTTGAAATTGCGGTGAAGATGCCGTATACCCGCGGCTAGACGGAAAGACCCCGTGAACCTTTACTATAGCTTGGCACTGAACATTGAACCTACATGTGTAGGATAGGTGGGAGACTTTGAAGCTTCGTCGCTAGATGGAGTGGAGTCAATCTTGAAATACCACCCTTGTAGTTTTGATGTTCTAACCGCGGCCCCTTATCGGGGTTCGGGACAGTGCCTGGTGGGTAGTTTGACTGGGGCGGTCTCCTCCCAAAGAGTAACGGAGGAGCACGAAGGTTGGCTAAGTACGGTCGGACATCGTACGGTTAGTGCAATGGCATAAGCCAGCTTAACTGCGAGACATACACGTCGAGCAGGTACGAAAGTAGGTCATAGTGATCCGGTGGTTCTGTATGGAAGGGCCATCGCTCAACGGATAAAAGGTACTCCGGGGATAACAGGCTGATACCGCCCAAGAGTTCATATCGACGGCGGTGTTTGGCACCTCGATGTCGGCTCATCACATCCTGGGGCTGAAGTCGGTCCCAAGGGTATGGCTGTTCGCCATTTAAAGTGGTACGCGAGCTGGGTTCAGAACGTCGTGAGACAGTTCGGTCCCTATCTGCCGTGGGCGTTGGATGATTGAAGGAAGCTGCTCCTAGTACGAGAGGACCGGAGTGGACGAACCGCTGGTGTTCGGGTTGTTATGCCAATAGCATTGCCCGGTAGCTACGTTCGGAATCGATAACCGCTGAAAGCATCTAAGCGGGAAGCGAGTCCTAAGATGAGTCATCCCTAGGAATTTAATTCCTCTAAAGAGCCGTTCGAGACTAGGACGTTGATAGGCAGGGTGTGTAAGCGTTGTGAGGCGTTGAGCTAACCTGTACTAATGACTCGTGAGGCTTAACCATACAACCCAGATAAGTTTTACCAGAAATGAGTCCAATCATTTCTTGGCACTGCCTACATCCATGTAGGTGTATCTGAGTTGATGGTAACTAGATTTATTACAAAAGACTTAGTGAAGAATTTAAAGCGCTTAATGAAGTGTGAACTCAAAGAAACAAACCAGCTTTCCGAATTTAGTTAATTGCGACAGCAGTTAACAGCCAAATTTGCTTGGTGACAATAGCATTGTGGTACCACCTGATCCCATCCCGAACTCAGTAGTGAAACGCAATAGCGCCGATGATAGTGTGGGGTCTCCCCATGTGAAAGTAGGTCATTGCCAAGCGCCTAATACGACGAACCCCGCTACGATGTAGCGGGGTTTTTCTTTGCCTAAAGAAAAGTAAACTGCAGGTTTAGACACATCGATAGCTGATAGTGTGGTCGATATGCCCATGTGTCCTTACAAGGATTATAAAAGTAGGTGATTACCAAGCACCTAATTTCTCTTAATTGAGAGCAGATAGCCCGATACTCACGTATCGGGCTTTTTTGTGTCTGGAAAAAGTTAACGTACAAGTTTTGACTTATCAACTGCTGAAAGTGTGGTCGATATGCCCATGTACCCTTAAAAGATTATAAAAGCAGGTCATCACCAAGCGTCTAATTTCTCTTAATTGAGAGCAGAGAGCCCGATACTCACGTAACGGGCTTTTTTTGTGTCAGGAGTTTTAGGTATGCAGGTTAGGCACATCAACAGTTGATAGTGTGGACGATATGCCCATGTGAAAATAAGGAGATGGTAAGGGCTTATTGCTCATTTGAGAGGGTAGATAAAACGTTACTGATTCTTTTGTGCCCAGAATATGAGGGCAGGAATAATAGATAATAAATTTAGCAATGATTGCGCAGCCCGCGATGTCCATATGTCCTTACAATAATCGATAGATCCTCACCAAAACGTTAAATAGCGCTTTATTTAGAGTTGATTGTTACTGTCATATCGAACTTGTTGTGTCTGGGATTCAGTGAAAAAACTTTTGAATATTTTGTGGTAATAGTACAGACAGTTACTTTGCTAGTTAACTGCCTGTACTTTAGATATCTTACTTAGCATCAAAGCTAAAAGCCTGTCCTGCTATAGCTGCTTCATACATTAATCCGCCTTTAGCTGCAGTGAAAATTGCCATGCCATTCATGTAATTAGCTTTTGCTGCGGTGCGGTTTCCTGCATTACCTGCCGCTGCAGAGTTACCTGTCGATCCAACCTGTGCATTTGCACCTACAGTAATTGCCACTGCTGAAGCTTGAGCGCTAAATTCAAAAGTACCGCTGGTGAAGTCATCATAAGCGGCTTTGTTTTTGAAGAAGATAATCTCGCTGTAAGCTTGGCCGCCTAACTGAAAACCAATTGATAATTGAGATAGCGTTGAGTCACCCGTGTGGATGCCACCTTTATAGACTCGGCCACTACCATATGCTGCACCGATGCCGATACCACCTTTACCGACGGTTGGGTAAATCGCATATCCGTATGCATTACTAAAGAAGTTTTGTACTTCTGGTGCTTTTCTAAAGTCTTCGACAGTTTTTGAGTATTTATCAGCTCGAGCTGAAGTTGAAAAAGTCAGTCCGATTAAGATGAAGGCGACGGACAACAGTGACAATATGTTTTTCATATTTACTCCTACTGAATGATAAAAATATGTTTTTTGATTAATGGCTGTGAATCATCACAAGGTGACAATCGGCTCAGGTTAGCAGCATAACAAAGCCAGTGGCATAATCACAAAATAAAAACGCCTAATGACAGCTACTGTTCAGGCTGGATCATTAGGCGCATTTAAGTTTTAGCTCAACTAAAGCAGTTTAAGCATTGAGTTTAGCGCTTAGTTAAGAGTATTTCTTATTCTTTAATATCTAAGCATTAATATTTTATTCTTCAATACCTAGCACATAAAAATCGAACCACTTTTTATCCCATTCCATTTTGGCTTTACGGTGCTGATAATGGCTCAGGCCGTGACCTTCTCCCGGGTAGACTATCAATTCAACAGGCACATTTAAGTAATGCCTTAAGGCGCGATATAGCCCTTGTGCATGGCCAACTGGCACGCGCTGATCGTTCTCGCCAATGTGAATAAGGGTTGGGGTAGTGATGTTATCTGCAATGGTTAACGACGAGCCATGGGAGTACGCCTCTGGCTTCTCCCAAGGAAGGCCTTCCATAAAGTTGACGACATGGCCGGGGGTGTCTTCAAGCATCCACTGCAGACGTTGATCAAATACACCTGCACCTGAGCTCGCAGCTTTAAAGCGGTTGGTGGTGCTAATGAGTGCATTGGTAAGATAACCACCATTGCTCCAACCCATGACGGCCATTTTGTCACCATCAGCAATGCCTTGCTCGATTAAGTGATCGACACCAGCCAAAATATCTTTTACTTCAATATCGTGCTCGCGGCCTACAAGTTGAGTTAGGAACTCATCGCCATAGCCAGTAGAGCCACGGTAGTTTGGCGATAAAATTGCCCAGCCATCAGCTGTAAATGTGCTACGACCGTATGAACGATGTTGTAATGCGTAAGGTGTGGCGGAGGTCGGTCCGCCGTGGATTTGAACCACCAAAGGCAGTCGACCTTGAGTCTTAGTGTAGCCATGGGGAAGTTCTAAAATACCTTCTACTTGGCTGCCATCTGGTGCATTCCATTTTACGATTGATATTTGCGGTAACTGCCAGTCAGTCACTTGGGCATTGATATTGGTTATACGTTTAATTTTAGCGCGGCGTTTGTTGGCATCAGCAATGAATAAGTCACTAAAGTGAGTTAAACCATTATGAGTGAGCGCCAGTTGTTTTCCTGATTGGCTAAAGTCATAAGTGCCAGAGACGATATCGGCGTCTATAACACTGCGAGTATCTTGCTGTTTGCCGTTTTCAAATTCGCTACAATAAATTTTTACTTTCGCTTCGATGGCGCCGCGAAAACACACTTCGTTACTGTTAGGGCGCCACCTTACATCGTCACCATTTAAGGTGACTTTATCGGGGCGAGCTAATTCGGTTATCTTGGCTTTTTTCTGACTCACATCGGCGATAAATAATTTACCGGGATGACCGTCAAAATCGATTCTGAAAGCAAGTTGTTGATTGTTTTGATGCCATGACAAGCCAAGTAACCAGCCGTAAGGGGAAGGTGCTTGTTGTCGCCATTGGCTGTCTTGTAAGACTCTATGAGTGCGATTTTCTATATCATATACATCAATGTCTGACCAACCTTCCAGTTTGACCAGTTCATTGTCGTCAGTGGTGATACGGGCGATTTTTGATTGATCTTGATTAACACTAAACTGCCACACTACTTTACCGTCATCAATCAACGTCTTTTGCTTATAGTGCTCTAAGTCGAGCACATGCAATGGATTAGATTCATGGGAACCATGGCCGTAATTAGGGGCCGTATGGCTATTACGCATAGCGCTCCATTGGTCGGTTTCTTCAACGGTCTTATTGCCAATAAAATATAGATTTTTGCCATCTTGGCTTAACTGAAAAGCATTTACGCCTTCCACTTCTTTAGTTATTGGTTGAATGTCACTGCCGTTACTGGCCATTCTGAAAACTTGATTTTTACCATTGAATGGTGCTTTTTCACTGGCATCGCTGCGTTTGGTTAAGAAATAAATATATTGCCCATCAGGGCTCCAAACTGGACTTGATTCATTCTCGTTACTAAACGTCAGCCTTTGTGTTTGGCGGGTTTTAGTGTCGACTTTCCATAGATCTGCTTGGGACTTATCAAGTTCTTTGTCCCAGCGGCTTTCAACCCATATGGCTTGTTTTGCATTGGGGCTAAAACTGACTTGTTTCATGACACCAATATCGAAGAAGTCATCAATGGTGATTTTGTGTTGAGGAGAGTTGGCGATAGCTTGAGTCGATAATCCGAGTAACCCAAGCAGCCCAATATGGCGAAATGTGAATGTTGATATAATCATGGAGCTCCGTTCCTTGTTCATCATCTAAGTGATGGTTATTTATAATTGTATGTCGCTATTGGAGTCGCTTTTCGGGTGTTGCATCATCAGTCATAATGCTTTGAAGGTAATTTAATTCTTCGGCATTAAGCAATTGTTCACTGGCTCTTTGTGGCTTGCTACCATCGTTTATATTGGCTTTGTTATTCACATTACCGCGAAGGTAAGCGGCGCGAGTTATTTGGTGTAACCCATATAGAGCAAAGCCATAGACGGTGACTAATAAGGATAATCTGGCGATGGTGTGGGCTAGCACTGAAATAGAGTCGCCAAAATAAAATGGTACTAATACCATCATAATACGTAAGACCCAATTCAGTAAGATCCCACCCGTTAAAATGAGTAACCAGCGAAAGCGAATGTCTTTTAAGCTTTGTTGTGTAGTGAGTTTAAAACGCTTTTTATGTTTACTGAGGGTTTTGAAAATTAATCCGAAATATAAGCAACTCTGTAACATAATGAATACTGGCATGATTAAGGCAACGCGATTTATATGACTTAATTCAGAGAGAGTATTAATAGGCTGTTTTGATGCAGTAGGGTCTAAACCTATATTAAAAAGTACTGCAATCACAATGAAAAACATCGATATAAATGTTGGCATGAGATGTTTGACAATATTGCCATCTGACACAGGTATTTTCAGACTCGCTTTACAGTAGGAATACAGTAAGGGCATTAATAAGAAATAAAATGGCACCATTAAGGTCAAAATAAAATGGATTTGAATAGGGGCGTTTTCGCGAGTGACAGCTCCGATGGCAAAAAATAGTGCGATGAGAATGAATAACGAGCCCAGTAAGCGATTGCTTTGCGTAGTATCTGGATCATTATTGGCGTAGATATAACGCACATATAACCCTACCCCTAAGCAATGAATACTGCCGAGTAAAGAAAGCCAGATATAAGCTTGAGAAAAAAACGGTCCGAATTCGATTAGTTACCCCTTATTAAAGTTAAGTGATAATACCTTTAAGCGACCCTTTCAACCAGCATCCTAAGTATTTTTTTGCTTTCGCATATGACGGTTTGAGGCGGCTTCGGGCGGCTTGCCAGGGGCAGGTTTACGTTCAGACAATAAATGTTTAATCGACATAATTGGGTGAGGGAGCAACATACGTGGGCCCGAATAGATCATTATCTCTCTGACTTTTTGTTTCATGTGCGGTTTATAGCAATGAACAGGGCATTTATTACAGGTTGGTTTATCTTGGCCGTATGGGCAGCGATCTAAACGCGTTTCAGCATACTCCAGAAGTGCTTTGCATTCGTCACAAAGTGTCTGATCTTTTGTTTGGTGATGAGCACGACAATATATGCCAGCCATCGCTGTCATTGTGTTGAGCTCAAATAACAATTTACCTGAAAGAATTGAAGGTTCAGACATTAATAAATACCTTAGTAATTTACTCGGGTATGGCTAGTGTAACTAGCTTCAAACAATGAGTTCAATTTAGGTGATAATAAGCTTGAGCTAAAGCACAAAAATGTCAAAATTTGAATTTATCCCCAGTTATTGGGTTTAATGGCACAAAAGCGGGATAAATACTTGATTTATTGCCATACAATAGCTTATTAATACTAGATGTGTTGCTTAAAAATGCAGCGTAGAAGTAACTCTCTCTTAAATAGGCTTTGACCATTATTTTAAGGCTATTTAACCATACACAAACATGACACAGGCATGGTGTTATCAATGAAAATTATTGTCATTATTTTATTAGTTCTACTTGGTGTGTATTTATACCGTCGAACTCAGAATGTTGCTCAACAAGAATTAGACCAAACAGACTCGGCTGATAATGCCAAAACGTCTGACAGTGTTATTGAAGGGGAAGCTGAGTCAGTTGTGGCGGCTGAGTCTGATAAAGACGATACTGTGCCAGAGCCAGAGCCAGAGCCAGAGCCAGAGCCAGAGCCAGAGCCAGAGCCAGAGCCAGAAGAGAAAGTTGTTGCTCAAGAGACTAAAGCGGCAGTTGTTGAAGCATCTGAAGTTGAAGAGCCAAAAGCTGAGGCCCCCAAAACTGAACTGGCTGAACAACCAGCACCAGTCGCAGCGGAAGAAATACCAGCCGATAACAAGACAGATTTAAGTTTACCCGCAACTGGCACATGGGCAGGTGATGTATTTGCTGATTTAGTGGCGAAACATGATAATCAAGCGGATGCGAGTGCTCAGCACCAGAGTTTACTGAATATTATCGGCCACAGTTACAAGCTACGTAAACAATCTGAGTATTGCCAGTATGGCGCACAATTAACTGATGTGTATTTATCTGTCTTTGAGCTGTATCAGCAAGTTAATAAAGTGGCTGCGGATGAAAAAGGCCCAGGCTTTATGCAGCTT
Source organism: Shewanella sp. GJ50-10 (assembly GCF_055808815.1). Taxonomy (NCBI): domain Bacteria; kingdom Pseudomonadati; phylum Pseudomonadota; class Gammaproteobacteria; order Alteromonadales; family Shewanellaceae; genus Shewanella; species Shewanella sp. GJ50-10. The sequence continues at coordinate 104,970 of NZ_JBVVSS010000001.1, forward strand.
TCAACTATGCTTAACGATACAAAACAGTTTGATAAAGCGATATCGGTTTGTCAGCAAGCCATGACGTACCAATTAAGCGATGGAACTGTAACGGGTTTTGAAGGTCGAATTAAACGTATTGAAAAAGCCAAATCTAAATCAGGTGATTAAATGATTACTCATCTAGCTTATGAGTGAGCTTACGATTGAGTATACTCACAATTAATCAGCTATAGATTGATATAAAGCGGACTCAGGTTCGCTTTTTTTATTGGTAAAAATGCTGATTTATATAGACAAATCACCTTATGTTGCCATTATAGGGCGCGTTTAAATTTACGATGGTAAACCATACGGTCGTGGCAAGCATTTTCATCTTAATAGCGTGTTGATGTTAAGAAAGAACTAAGAGGTTTTTATGAATTCCAAAGTGCTGATTAAAATAGTTTTTTTATTAGGCTTAGTCAGTCTAACAGGGTGTTTACGTACGCCTGAATGGACCCTTTTTTATTATGCTGATGAAGCCAAAAAGCCACAAAATCCAATAAGTGCAGATTATATCGCAGGCTATTATGACACCCTTGAGCAATGTCAGTTAAAGGGAGATGGCATGCTGCGCTTGAGCGGGAAAAGTTATGTCGAAATGGACAATCGAGCCCTTGAAAACGCAACAGCGATTCCAGTGGCAATTGAAAAAGGATATCAATGTGAGCAGCTATGTGAAGTTAATGACGACGATGTCATTATCTGTAAATAGGCTGTTCTAGGGAAAGGCTTAATGCAGTTTAAACAGGATTTTTTTGAGCAACTTGAAGGGTTTTACTCGCAAGTTTACCCTTTACCAATCAGTAATCCACATTGGCTTGCGTGGAGTGATGATGCCGCAAAACTCATAGGGTTAACTAAGCCCAATGATGAATTGTTAATGCAATTGTCGGCTAACCATGCTGTCCCTGGCGCCAGTTATTATGCGCAAGTATACAGTGGTCATCAGTTTGGTGGTTACTCGCCGCGGTTAGGCGATGGCCGCTCAATCATTCTTGGAGAAGCCTTTAAAGGCAAACTTACAGATAAGCATCAGGCATGGGATGTGGCATTAAAAGGCGCAGGGCCGACGCCGTATTCTCGCCATGGTGATGGCCGTGCAGTGATGCGCTCAGCGGTACGTGAATTTTTGGCATCCGAAGCTTTAGCGGCATTGTCAGTACCGACGACCCGCGCTCTTGCGGTTATTGGCTCAGATTTGCCAGTATGGCGTGAGTCTCAAGAAACCGCGGCGATAACCGTCAGGCTGGCTAAAAGCCATATTCGTTTCGGCCATTTTGAGTATTTTTGTCACAGTGACCAAGGCGGCAAAGATAAACTCATTCAACTGCTCAATTTTACCATTTCCCAGCATTACCCGCATTTAACTCAAGATGCCCAAGGCTATAAAGCTTGGTTTACTCAAGTGGTGAAAGACACAGCTATTCTCATTGGTCATTGGCAAGCGGTTAGTTTTGCCCATGGTGTGCTAAACACCGACAATATGTCGATACTTGGTGACAGCTTTGATTTTGGGCCCTTTGCTTTTCTAGATACCTTTAAAGAAGACTTTATCTGCAATCATTCTGACCCTGAAGGGCGGTATGCTTTTGGCCAGCAGCCAGGTATTGGACTTTGGAATTTACAACGTTTAGCTCAAGCACTCACTCCAGTGATTGAGTCAGATGATTTAGTGGCGGCGCTCAATACCTATCAAGCTGAGTTAGTGAAGCAGTACTTGTTATTAATGCGCGCTAAAATGGGCTTTGCTACAACAGATTTAACGGCACTGTCAGTTGATAAAAGTGCTTCGTCATTAGCTGAAATGCAGGCCGAGCAAGATAAGGGTGATTTAGACTTAATTGGCCGATTTTGCGCTGTGATGCAGCATAATATGCTTGATTACACCAATACTTTCCGCGCCCTTGGTCGACTGGATATTACCAGTCACCAACCTAATATCGCTGATGAAATTATTGACCGACCTCAGTTTGATACTTGGTATAAAGATTACCAGCAACGGGTGGCTGCTAATGTTAATGACACTAAGGGCTCTGGCGATAAGATAGATATTGAGAAGTGGCAAGCTGATAGAGATGCAGTTAACCCTAAGTACATACTACGCAATTACCTTGCTCAAGAAGCGATTGTCGCAGTTGAAGAAGGTGATAACAGTAAACTTGTAGAGTTACATCAGTTACTGACAAACCCGTATGCCGAACAAGCTGATAAAGCGCATTATGCTGAACGCCCGCCGCAGTGGGGGCAGGGCTTGATCATGTCTTGCAGTAGCTAGCATAATATTTAATAGATTTTAAGGAAGTGTATGAACTCAGGTTCATTAGAACAAAATAATCTCAATACAGTAAGCATCAAAGAAGCTAAGTTAGATAGCGATGCCATGAGTATTTTGATCACGGCTGATATTGATTTTGAACAGTTTGAAGCATTTGCAACGCCTTTTGCCGCAGCATTAGATTGTGAAGTGCGTGAACGACAGTGGGGCGCTGATCGTCATCAGTGGTTACTGAATTTTGAAGGTAGTCAGTTGTGGCTGAATTATGAGTTTTACGGTGATATTTGTTGGGTAGCCACTGAAACTCAAGCCGATGTTGAAGTGCTAAGCTATTTGATGACATTAATACGACCACTTGTTGCAGATAAGGGAACTCATGAGTAATCGCATTGAAGAGCCTGCATCTGATTTGATACAAACGTCCAGCGAACATGACGCCTCGTTTCATTATCAGGCATTAACCCCTGACTTAATTCTTGATGCCATTGAAAGCCTTGGTGTCTATCCTGAGACGGGATTGCTAGCACTGAATAGCTACGAAAACCGCGTATATCAATTTAGATGTGATCGCGGCAATCGCTATGTGGTGAAATTCTATCGCCCTCATCGTTGGAGTGAGGAGCAAATTCAAGAAGAGCATGATTATGCACTGGCGTTAGCGGCTGAAGACATCCCTATTGCGGTGCCATCGATTATAAACGGTAAAACCTTACATCATTATCAAGGTTACAAATTTACCTTGTTTCCATCGATTGGTGGTCGCGCTTTTGAAGTCGATAATTTAGATCAACTTGAGTCGGTTGGACGTTTTATTGGTCGTATTCATCAATATGCCAGTAAACAGCCTTTTAAGTATCGTGAACCGCTTTCAAGCCAAATATTAGGTGATGATGCACTGGCTTTTTTACGCCAGTCTGGACAAGTAGCCGACGGCATTAGCCAGCAATTTTTTACAGTGGCTGAACAAGTATTAGATAAAGCGAAAAGTATTTTATTGGCGGATTCATTTCCGACTATACGCCTGCATGGTGATTTACACGCCAGTAATATTTTATGGACCCCAGATGGACCAGGCTTTGTCGATTTAGATGATGCTCGTCAAGGGCCAGCGGTGCAAGATATCTGGATGATGCTCACTGGCGATAGGCAACAACGCTTATTACAACTTGATGTTTTGCTTGAAGGCTATCAAGAATTTTATGATTTTGATCAGCGCCAGCTCAAGCTAGTAGAGCCTTTAAGAGCGTTACGAATGTTGCATTACAACGCTTGGTTAAGCAAAAGATGGCAAGATCCTGCATTTCCAATGAACTTTCCGTGGTTTGGTGATATCAAATACTGGGAACAACAAACATTGGCGTTTAAAGAGCAGTTAGCAGCATTAGATGAAGCCCCTTTAAGTTTGATGGGTTACTAAGGCGATTAACAACTCAATTGTAGATTGTTACAAATGATCTTGATAAGGTCTTGAGATACGAAGATAACCTAACTTATGATAGGTTTAGCAAATAACTAATTTAGTTATGTGTATCAGCTGATTTGGCTGGTGACATAATACAGATGGCAAGTTTTAAAAAATCATTTTTAAGATTGCACACTAAAGGAAGCAAAATGAAAAAAGCACTATTAATGGCAGCAGCACTACTTTTAGCCCCAATGGCTGCAACTGCTGCAGATTATAAAGAAGGTGTGCATTACACCGTGATTAACGAAGGCCCAGCGACATCTAAGCCTGAAATCACCGAGTTTTTCTCATTCTTTTGTGGCCACTGTTATAACTTTTCAAAAACAGTAGTACCAAAAATTGAAAAAACACTGCCAGAAGGCGTCACGTTTAATCAAGCTCACGTTGAGTTTATTGGCCGTGAAATGGGTACTGAAATGTCACGTGCTTTTGCTATCGCTCATCAGTTGAATGTTGAAAAGAAAATTGAACACGCTATTTTCACAGCAATCCATGATTCTAAACAACGTTTCACCAGCCAAAACGATATCCGTATGGTATTTATTGCCAATGGTATTGATGGTAAAGATTTCGACGCTGCAGCTAACTCGTTCATGGTGAACGCACAAATGTCTAAAATGAAGCGTGATACTGAAAACGCTAAGTTATCTGGCGTTCCAGCATTAGTGGTTAACGGTAAGTACCGTGTTGAGACGGGTTCAATCAAGTCTTACGACGAATTATTAGATATTGCTTACTACTTAACGACAGTAGATAAGTAACTTTTATTGGCACTTAGCCTGCCGAGAATTCAGTTGTTTAAAAGGAGCCGTTATTGGCTCCTTTTTTGTGGCTTTAACATTATACTTTCTGAGTAAATCACTGAAAAAAAGCAAAAAAAACCGTAGGTTTTAAAATTTAGCATTTTAAAACAATACGGTGATGAGCCAACTGGCTCTTTATTTACCCTGAGTAACGTGGTTACTCTATCAAAGCGTCAAAAAAATGGCAAGTGTCATTTTTGTGTTGTTTTAAAGTGTGTGTAAATTCGCAGACATTTAGATAAATAATGTTTAATTTAATGAAACTCTTTATGGCTTTATAATGTCCAAAATTGAGTCAATAACAAAACAACATGCTTAGGAGTTCTCATGAGACGCTTCCCAGTTTACGCACCAAAGCTAATTGTAAAACACGCTAGAATTTTTGTGACAGGAGTCATTTGGGTTAAAGATTTAGGTTGTATTGAGTTTAACCGAGGACGTTTTGTGATGCCGAAAAAAGCCTGCCAAAAGTGAAGCAGGCTGTTTCAGAACTTAATGAGCTACTTGCAGCTCAGCATCTTGAAGCAAGTGCAGTTTAGCTTTCGCTATTAAGCAAACCAACAAGGCCGTTTACTTTGTCGTTCCACGAGTTTAGGTCTTGTTGCAGTTGTTGATTAGACTCAGTCAACTGAGCATTCTTTTGCTTCTCTTCTTCAAGCTCCATTTTTAGTAGCTCAGCATTTTCAAGAGTAGCCTGGATTTTGGCTTCCAGTTGGGACAATAATTCAAGGCTCATATCGGGAGTCCTAATAGTTTCTGGATGGAATGCTGATTCTAGCAGTGACTGGGGTTTAAGGAATAGACAAATCTGTTAAGTGGTTAAAAAAAGTACCACTTTTACTACTATTTTCTAAGCTTTAATCTTCTACTGGTTTATTTCCCCTATTTTTACCCACATCACCCAAGCTATTTGCCTATTAGCGCTGAATTTATAGTGATTACGTTTTTAACGCTCTTCAATTTTTTAGGTGCCATTTTTGCAGTTTGTATTTATGTGCACTTCAATTGACGGTTAAATTTACTCCACATTGTCCATTTGCTTGACATTGCAACTGATGATTCATAGTCTGCAATCTCTGTTTTCAAGGTGGTATCAAATGGACATCAAATATAATTTAAAATCGTCACGCCGTACTGAGCAATTTCAACCTGAAGGTAATGTTGGATTTGGTAATCTCAGAACTGATCATATGTTTTTAATGGACTATAGAGATGGCCAATGGTGCGATCCTCGTATCGAACCTTATGCTCCTTTTGAAATCGCCCCAGGTGCAATTTCACTGCATTACGGACAATCAATCTTTGAAGGTGCTAAAGCCTTCATGCACGATGACGGTGAAATCTACACGTTTAGATTAAATAAGAATGCAGAGCGCTTAAATACCTCCGCAGATATCTTATGTATCCCTAACCTTGATGAAGATAAGCAACTTGAAGCGATTAATGCACTAATCGATGTGGATCGTTTGTGGTTCCCAATGCAAGACGGCGCTTGTTTGTATATTCGCCCGTTTATTTTTGCAACTGAAGATCGTTTATCGGTTAGCCCAAGTTTGAACTTCACCTTTTGTGTAATCTTAAGCCCAAGTGGTGCTTATTATGCTGATGGCGTGAGCAAGGCTATTCGTTTACTTATTAGTAAAAAATTCCACCGTGCTGTGTCTGGTGGTACTGGAGCTTCAAAAGCTGCAGGTAACTACGCTGCTTCATTACGTGCGGGACAAGCGGCTGCTGAATACGGCGCTGCGCAAGTGTTATACCTTGATGCCAATAATCAGCAAATTGAAGAAGTGGGCGCGATGAACCATTTCCACGTGTTAAAAGATGGCACTGTGGTTATTCCAACGTTTACTGATACGATTTTAAAATCGATCACTTCCCAGTCAATGCTGGAACTTGGGCATCTTTTAGGTTGTGAAGTGCGCCAAGAGACCATCATGCTAGATAAGTTTATTGCTGATATCGAAGCTGGTGAAATTGTCGAAGCCGGTGGTTTTGGCACTGCTGCGGTTGTATCGCCAGTGGGTTCGTATATTTTTGAAGATGGGCGTATTGTGACTGTGGGTGACGGCGAAGTCGGTCCAAGCATTAAGCGTATTTACCAAATCTTTACTGAGCTACAAAATGGTCAGCTTGAAGGTCCAGAAGGTTGGGTTAAACGCGTTGAGCGTGTTGCGCCATAACTTATAGCTCATAGCTCATAGTTCATGGCTCATAGGTCTTAATATAGAATTGAAGTACAAGAAAAGGCGATAGTTCCTAGGAGCTATCGCCTTTTTTATTAACTGTTATTTAAAGCGTTAACCTATACAGTGTTGGATTCATTGTTAGATTCAATGTGGGTTTATTGCTCACTGACCACATCGGCATTCTTTTCACTCTTATCTTGCTTAAGTTTTTCTAAGCAATCATCAGCGGTTAAGGGTTTGCTGAGTAAGAAGCCTTGGACTTGGTCACAACCTTCATCTTTAAGGAAGTCTAACTGCTCTTGAGTCTCTACCCCTTCTGCCACTACGTTTAAGTCTAAACTGTGGGCGAGAGTAATAATCGCACTGGTAATAGCAGCATCATCAGGATCTTCAATAATATCGCGAACGAATTCTCGGTCGACCTTAAGGGTATCGATAGGGAAGCGTTTTAAGTAGCTTAAGCTTGAATAGCCTGTACCAAAGTCATCAATGGCAATGGTAAGTCCTAGGGCTTTTAGCTGTGATAATACTTTTACAGAATCTTGTGGGTTACCCATAATCATCGATTCAGTCAGTTCAAGTTCTAAGGCGCTTGCTGGCAATCCTGAAACCGCTAAGGCCACTTCAATGGTGGAAATAATATCGGCTTTAAGCTGCCTTGCTGACAAGTTAACCGCAATCGAAATGTCGTCGAAACCTAATTGGTGCCAACTGGCAAGCTGATTACAGGCCTCATCAATGGCCCAATGACCAATGGCGTTAATCATGCCTGTTTCTTCAGCGAGAGGAATAAACTCGACCGGTGAGATAAATCCAAGTGTTGCACTATTCCAACGCAGCAGTGCTTCGACGCCTAGAATACGTTTGGTTTTGATATCGTATTTTGGCTGATAAACCAAATACAGCTCATTATTTTGAATCGCTTCTTTCAGTCCTGCTTCCAGCTCAACGTGACGGGTAGCATATTGGTTTAACTCTTCGGTGTAGAACTGGAAGTTATTGCGGCCTAAAGATTTAGCGTGATACATCGCGGTATCGGCGAACTTAATCAGTGACGTTGTATCATTAGCATCATTTGGAAATAAGCTGATACCAATAGATGGTGATACTGTAATGTTTTTGCCTTCTAGTAAAAACGGCGCTTTAAAGGCTTTAAGCACTTTTTCGGCAATAATAGTGGCTGCTTTCAGCTTAGCGACGCCTTCAAGAATGATAGTAAATTCGTCGCCGCCTAAACGGGCAACGGTATCACCATCACGAATAGCATTTTGCAACCTTGATGCCACGGCTTTTAGTAGCAAATCACCCACATGGTGACCCATAGAGTCATTAATGTGTTTAAAGCGGTCTAAATCAAGGAATAGCAGTGCCACAATCGATTTCGAGCGATGTGCTTTGGTGATGGCTTGATTTAACCTGTCCTGAAATAGAGTACGGTTTGGCAGACCAGTTAATGGGTCAAAATTGGCTAAAATCCGTAAATCTTCTTCGGCTTTTTTACGAGAGGTAATATCGGTAAATACCGCAACAAAGTGGCTGGTTTCACCTTTGGTGTCGATGACTTGGTTGATCTCAAGCCAAGCTAGAATGCCTTTTTTGTCTTTGGTGCGAATATTGATTTCACCAGCCCAATGTTTTTTACGCAGCAGCTGTAATTCAACATTGTGGTAAAACTCTCGTGAGCGTTTACCGTGAGCTAAATATAAAAAGTGTTTGCCAGCAATCGCATCATGATCGAAGCCTGTGATACGACTAAATGCTGGGTTTACCGTGCGGACGCGATAATCGAGCTCACCCACCACAACCGCTTCATTCATACTGTGAAGTACTTGAGTTGACAGTTTGAGCTCGTTCTCAGTTTCTTTACGAATGGTGATATCTTTATGGGTTCCCGCCATTCGTATTGGTCTATCTTGGTGATCCCATTCAACGACTTTGCCGCGGTCAATCAGCCAAATCCATTTACCTGGCTGTTTTTCAACTCGGTACTCAGCTTCAAAAAACTCAATCTCACCATCTAAATGTCGATTAAGAATCTTAGAAACACGGTTCTTATCTTCAGGGTGGATATTGTTAATTAATGCTTGGGTTTCGTTACCTAACATGAGCGGTGGCACCATGTCAGTTCGGTAAACTTTGTTTTCGCGGATATTCCAGTCCCACATGCCATCGCCAGAGGCCCAAAGCGCCAATTTAAGGCGTTCTTCAGATGCACGGATACTCATTTCAAACTCGCGTTGCTTTTCACGCTTGAGCTGTTTTAAGTACACTATCATGGTTAAGATAAACATGATGATAATGCCATAAATGACATAAGCGCCTTTACTTAGGTAAAACGGCGGTACTACAGTGAATTTAATAGAAAGCGGGGCTTGTTGATAATTGTTATCCGTTAATGTGTAGCGGACCAATAATTCATAGTCTTTAGGCGCAAGGCTAGTAAAGGTAATTTCATTAGTTTGGTGTAGATCTATCCATTTATCATCTTGGCCGAGCAATTTGTAGCTAAACTGATGTAAACCAGGGTAATTAAACTCTAATGCACTGACATCAAAACGAATAATTTTGTTCTCAAAGGGCATGAGCAATTCTGGTGGCGCCGTTAAATCATGTAATTGGTGGTGATCTTCGCCAAATGTATAACTTGTTAGCGCGAGTTTGGCATCGGGTCTTACAGTTGGCACATTTTCTGGCATAAACTGGTTTAACCCATTGATGCCACCAAACCAGAGTTCGCCGTCGGGATCTTTAAACTTAACCCCACCATTAAATTCATTGGCTTGTACGCCATCATATTCGTTATAGGTGATTAAGGTTTGCTCTTCTCCCAAGCCTAGGCGAATTATTCCTGAGTTAGAACTGAGCCATAGGTCGTGGTTGTTATCTTCAAGAATGGCATAAATCGTATGCTTTTTTATTTGCTCGTTGAGCGCTTCAAACTGTATATTTCCATCTGCTGTTTCAATGATTTTGTCTACGCCACTGTGAGTCGCCATGAGAAATTGCTCATCAATAGTGACAATAAAATCTCTAATTCGGTTATCACTTAAGGTCGATTCATCGGCTGGTTGTCGTGACTTAAAGGTCAGTTGTTGCTGATCAGGCTTTAATCGTACCAAACCCGCCATAGTGCCAATCCACAAGCTATCATTGTGGTATTTCAGTGATAAAATCGTTTGCTTTTCAGGTGAATATTCAGGCTGGAAATCAAATTGATAATGATGTAAAACTCCTTCACCGGGTAGCACGAAGTAGAGACCATTACTGCTGCCTATCCATAGACGTTGTTTATCGTCTAGCGCTAAAGCGCGAACGCTCAGAGTGTGTGGTAATAAATGATCAAATGCAGGTAAAAAGGTGAGTTGCTGATCTGTGCTGAGCTTCGCTAAGCCGTGATCGGTGGCGAACCATAGGTTGCCATCTTTGGTTTGTCTAATGGCGTGCACCGTAAGGTTAAGCTCATTTTCATCAAGATTAAGGGCTTTCGCAAACAAATCGTTGTAGTAATAAAATTGACCTTGCTGTTCATCAAAACTTTTTAAACCAGCGCTTTCAGTGCCAATCCATAAACGTTGTTGCTTATCACGAAAAATGGCACGGATCATATTAGCCATTTTAGGTTTTGACGGGTGCATTTCAAAAATATGATTAAAATATATCTGATCCAAATTAAGCTTGTTGATGCCAGAATAACGAGTGCCAAGCCATAAGGTGCCGTCATGGGCGAGCATAATGCTTTGTAGGTTGTTCTCGCTAATTGAATTAGGGCTATTGGGGTCATACTTGTGGATTCTGCTTCGCCATTGACCATCGATTTTATCGAGTTGAATTAAGCCGGAATTAGCGCCTATGGCCCAAACCTGTTGACTGCTATTGATTACAAAGTCTTTAATTTCGTTAAATATAGTGGGTTGTTCATTAACCCATACCACTGTTTTAGCGTGAGTTTCTAAATCATATCGAATCAGTTTATTTTCAATGGCTAACCAAACTGAGCCATCAAGGCTATTGGTTTGGATGCTGTTAACCTTTAAATTTGAGGCAATATCGAGTCGGATAATGGTATTGCTATCAATAGCGAACGTGCCGCTTTTTTCGGTGCCAACAAATATGTATTTGTTATCCACATTTGCCACGCTGGTAATGTGAGGATTAAGGTTATTACTGAGGCTAATTTTAGTGATTTTATTGGTTTTGAGCGACAGCGTATATAAACCAGATTGAGTGCCTATCCATAACGAATCACCAATGATGCTTAACTTTGAAAGGTGTAAATCATTAAGCCCTTGCTCTGTTCCATAATTGGTGAATTGACCTGTGGTGAGATCTAATCGACTTAACCCTTGAGAAAATGTCGCCACCCATAAATGGTCATCATTTGATTGAAGTATATCGATGATGTAATTACCAGCGATACTCTGTGGGTCATTACTGTCATTGAGAAATACATCAAATTGAATGCCATTATAGCTGTGTAGACCATCTTGGGTGCCGACCCATAGCATTCCCGCTTTATCCATGAATAACTTTGTCACAGAGTTTTGGTTTAACTCATTAGCAGCTTCAAACTGTTCGAAAGACAGCAGGTGATTATCATTTTGAGGAGTGATGGCGAAAACAGTCACAGGCATTGAGCTAACAAGAAGCCAAATGAACAAGCATGCTCTCAATGTTGTGGATAAAGGTAAATTCAATCTGCACCTATTGTTATGAGTATGAGCATGGGAAAAGGTCATGCTGGGTTGCATATTGTGATTTTGGAAATAATATTTTAACAATCATAGTAAAGTATGACTAAAATACTCATTACTAAGCAGCATTAATCAAAGAATCGGCTGCATTTATAGTTCCAGCAACCTCCATATTACGTAGCTATGTGTTTTATTTCAAATTAGATTTCAGTTTCGCAATTTGGTGAATATTGTATAACTGCTTGGTTGTTAATATTTGTAATTATTAAGGCTTTAAAAACAAAAAAAACACGCTATTTAGCGTGTTTTTAAACTTGATTGTTAATTATTTTGTGTGAGTTGTTTCTGCAACATACTTTTTGAAAATCTCATCGAGTTGCTGATCTTTTTCAAGCCAAACTTGATTGAGCCAGCGCTGAAACTCTACGCGGGTTTCTGCCTGGGAAAAATAAACTTCAGAATCGACAGTCGGGACAGGCATTTGCTCGACTCTGACGACAATTCTTTTCACTCGTCCTGACATTACTTGGTAAAGCACACCTTCTTTTGAGGCTAAATCTGCATCTGGGTATGCGAGTGTCATATTCAGTAAGCCAGTAAATTGTTCACCCATTGCTGATAGGGTAAAGGCAATACCGCCAGCTTTAGGGCGTAATAAGTGGCGATAAGGCGACTGTTGACGACGTCGTTTGTCTTCAGTAAAGCGACTTCCTTCAACATAGTTAATGATTGAGGTCGGGGTATTTTTAAATTTCTCGCAAGCTTTTCGCGTGGTTTCTAAATCTTTACCTTTAAGTTTTGGATTTTTCTTAAGCTTGGCTGGACTGGTTCGGTTCATAAATGGCATGCCAAGTGCCCAACAACCTAAACCTAAAAAAGGCACAAATATGAGTTCACGCTTTAAGAAAAACTTCAGCATAGGAATGTTGTTTCGCAGGATGTAGGTTTGTGCGGCAATATCAAACCCGCTGACATGGTTACTGATCAGTAAATACCAACCTTTTTGATCAAGATCGTCTAGGCCTTCGATATCCCATTCAACCTTAGCGATTATGGCAAGAATGCCGCCATTACATGTTGCCCAAGCCCACATAAAACGATTCATTAAACTGAGAAGCGCATTACTCGGCGCCTCAAAGGGAATAAATAGCTTAATAATACCGCCAATACTGATTAATCCTGCCCATAGAACAGTATTAAGGATCAATAAAAAGGTACTGATAAAAAAGATAATTGGACCTGGTAAAAAATTTAGCATGGAGCTAAATACCTCTATTATTTATTTTCAGCCATTGAGCTGATTTTGTTGTCTTTTTCTAACCAGAGTTGATTAAGTTGATTTTGGAAATCAATTTTAAACTCACGATCTTTACTGTAGTCACCACGCATTGCATCAGGTATATCAGTAATTTGAATATCCACGTGCACTTCATCTAAACCGTTACAAATATACTCCCAATAAGAAGGTATTTTGTCTGGATAGTATATGGTGACATTAACTAACTTGTTTATTTGGCTGCCCATTGCATCTAAGGCAAAAGCCATACCGCCAGCTTTGGGCTTGAGTAAGTGCTTAAAAGGCGAATCTTGTTTCTGATGTTTACCTGGGTGGAATCGAGTTCCTTCTACAAAATTCATTACACTGACAGGTTTATGCTTAAACTTTTCACAAGACTTACGAGTAATTTCGGTATCTTTGCCTTTTAGTTTCGGATTCTTCTTCAATTGTGCAGTCGAGTAACGACGCATAAAAGGGAAGTCTAGTGCCCACCAAGCTAAGCCCAATATTGGTACATAAATAAGCTGTTGTTTTAAGAAAAACTTTAAAAACGGAATTTTTCGGTTAAACACGCGCTGTAAAATTAGGATATCTACCCAAGACTGGTGATTAGCTATCACCATGTACCATTCTTTTTCTGAGAATTGATTATCACCCGTTAACTTAATCTTAGTTGGATGCAAAATGGCTTCAATAATGCCATTAACACTAATCCAAGCGCTGGCGCAGTTATCTAAAATATAACTGCAAACTTTGCGGATAAAGTTAATTGGCAACACCTTGAATACACTGAAAATAAGTATAGGTGTTACCCAAAAGATAGTATTTATGACGTAGCAAATAAATGCTACAGATCCTTTAATTTTTGCGAACAGCGGCATCTAGCTCTCCTGTAAATGGAGGCTTATGTTACTCCGTGACAGGCTTATGCTCAATCCGCAGGACAATAATATCGCATTTTTTACTAAAAAATTACATGCTAATTAATCTGTATCGAGCTGAAATACAGGGAATTTGTAGTGATGAGGTTTCACCAGTCTTTTACTGTTGGCTTAAACGATTCATTAATCTATCCATAGCACGGTATCCCAATGCTTGCGCAATATGACGACGCTCAGTGGTTGAAGACTGTTGTAAGTCAGCAATGGTGCGAGCAACTCTTTGTATGCGGTGAAAGCTTCTTACAGATAGTCCAAGCTGCTGAACACTTTGATCGAGAAACTCTAAATCTGCTTGGCTCATAGATAAGTGTTGTTTTAGTAGTGTTGGGGAAAGCTCACTATTGAGTACCCCAGCTCGGGAGAGTTGTAATTCTCTAGCTCGATTAACTCGCTTGGCGATACTGTCGCTACTTTCAGTGGTTTGTTGGGTTTGTGTCAGGGTGCCAGCCGGTAATTTAGGGACCTCAATGGTTAAATCAAATCGGTCTAAAAAAGGGCCTGATAAGCGTGATAAATAACGCTGAATTTGATCGGGAGTTGATCGCGCATTATCTACATCGCCGCAAGGACTTGGGTTCATGGCGGCAATTAATTGAAAACGACTGGAGAATTTTACTTTGGCTGCGGCGCGAGATATAACGACTTCACCAGACTCCATAGGTTCTCGAAGGCAATCTAATACCTTACGGGGAAACTCGGCTATTTCATCTAAAAATAATACCCCTCTATGAGCAAGTGATATCTCTCCGGGCTTCGGGATGCTGCCACCGCCGACTAGTGAAATTGATGAGCATGTATGGTGTGGTGCCCTGAATGGTCTTTCTAAAAAGGCATTGGGTTTAATATTAAGACCTGCAACAGAATGAATAGCGGCGACATCAATGGCCTCTTCGTAACTTAGCTTTGGCAACAAAGGAATAATACGGTTAGCCAGCATGCTCTTCCCTGTGCCTGGCGGGCCTAAAAATAAGACGTTGTGACGCTAGTGTCATATTCAGTTTATGTTGCTGGAATTATTAAATAAACAGTGACAATATCCTCCGCCATTTCTGGCTTTTTGTTTGGAGTTTGATTATGAGCATTAATAGGGCAATCAGCTATATTCGGTTTAGCACTCCGTCGCAAGCTCAAGGAGATAGCTATAGGCGTCAAATTGAGGGCGCTAGAGCGTACTGTATTGAAAATGGATTAGAACTTGATGAAGATGGTTTGTTAGATGCTGGAGTCTCTGGATTTAAAGGCTCAAACTCTACTGACGGGGCTTTAGGAAGATTCATTGCCTCTGTTAAAACTGGAGAAATAGATAGTAATGTGACATTAATTATCGAATCTTTAGACCGCCTAAGCAGGATGGAAGTCGAAAAGGCACTTAGGCTTTTGCTTGAGTTAGTAGATTTAGGCGTAACTATAGTTACTTTAATGGATAAGCAAGTTTATAAACGCGGATTAAACATGCTTCAGCTTATGGTCTCATTAACAATTATGAGCAGAGCACATGAAGAGTCAGCTACAAAGAGTAAACGGCTATCATCAGTTTGGGCAAAGAAAAAGGATGATGCCAAACTAGGAATCATTTCAACAAGCACTATTCCTGCATGGTTGAGTATTAAAACAGATAAGTTAGGTATAAAAGGTTTTAGTATTAATGAGGAGAAAGCCGATAGAGTGCGAGAGGCTTTTAAGATAATGGCGAGTGGTTTAGGTACTACAGCGACAATAACCCAGCTACAGCATAGAGGCATTTTATCTCCAACTGATAGAAATTGGGCTCGCACATCTCTAAAAAATCTTGTCGATACAGCTACAGTGATAGGCCATTACCAACCGCATATTGGAAATGCTGGTAATAGAAAGCCCGTTGGTGACGTGATAAAAGATTATTATCCAGCCATTATTGACGAAGACATTTATTGGGCTGTTTACCATAGACTGAAATCAGATAAAGGTTGTGCTGTGGTTAAGAAGGGAAAATTGAACAATTTATTTTCCAAGATAGCTACTTGCTCTCTATGTGGTTCATCAATGAACTATGTAGCTAAAGGTGCTGTTCACGAAGTTTATTTAGTTTGTTCCAATAGGATAAATAGTCGAGGTTGCAATTTACCTTATATTCATTATTGGCAACTTGAAAAGGTCATTGTAGTGAGCCTTTTAAAAATGCAGCACCACCTTATTAAAACACCATCTAAAGTTACAAAGATAGAATTAGATGCGAAGAAAGGGCAGCTCGATGAGGTGAAGACACAAATACTAAATGTAACAGATGCTATTGCCATTGTAGGGCTTTCAGAAGCTTTGCACTCAAAGTTAATTGAATTAGTAGCTAGAGAGAAAAAGCTAGAAGAATGGTTAATTGATTCATCTAGTAAAGCTCCTATTTTGGATTCGGAGTCTCAACTAGATTTTCTAGTGCAGAATATTTCAGACCTAAAAGTCAGACGTGAATTACATAGCGTCTTCAGGTCGATACCATTAAATATCTCAATCGGACTAGATTCATTTAAGATGAACGATATAGAGCATACACGGACTTTCCATAAAGGAATTTGGGAGTGGAAAAACGGTAAGGGGCTTAAGATGAACTTTAAAATGAAAGGCTGGGAAAAGCGAATGTCAGGCCTTCGTTCCCAACAAAAGGTATGACTCGGCAGAGCCAGTAGCACCTAAGTAGCCAGACTAGAGCTTCCAAATTGGTATAAAAATTTGTGTGTGCTTTATATATATATATTTACACAAGATACCCCCCCTAGGGGGCGCATAGTGGATTAATAGAACCGATTTAAATCATTACTTGATTGATAAATTTTCTTTCTATTAATCACCTTTTGCTCTAATTCGTTTAATTTAAGGTGAAATCTTTCTAAACTATTTGCGTGAACTAGATCAGCTGTATGCATATTTAAGTCTATTAATTCATGAATCTCGAACTTGTAATGATACTGTGTATGTTTGTTTTCTTGTATGTAAGTCCCATGATGCCTACCTTCTGTGACATCTACGCCATCAGTAATACGTTGTTGTATAAGTTCTGTTAAAGTAGAAGTGTCTATTAAAGGTATTGGTATATCAAAAATAGTAGTAAGCAATATTATATATTTAAGGAACAGTTTGTTCTTTCCCTCTATCTCGTCATTGTACATAAATGAAAAGGTTCTTTGATTTCTCATTAGGGTGACGCTGTTGAATGTAAGACCTGCCAGTAGTGAATTAGTTGTCAATTGGCTGTTTAACTTAAAAATATCACTTATTTTCTTCACCTCAGTTATTAGCTCCCCGACGAAATGAATAAAGAATAAATCTTCATCGAGAACAGATAGGAATCGAAGAACATTTTCATGTGAATTTCTATAGTTAAACAATATAAAAGAGTAGTATTCTTTTCGTGTATCATCTGACAAACTTTGGATATGCTTAGCTGAAAAAAATTCAATGATAGATTTATGCAAGTATGAATAATCTTGCCCATCCTGCATTATTAAAGATGTCTTGTTAATTACATCTATGTGAGCATCACTTGTATCAAATCCTAACTTTTCTGTAGCATCTTGAAACGCTTTTACTAAGTTTGACTCTCGGAATCTCACATCATTTTTTAAACTAAGGAGTTGAAAAGAAGCAAGTTGAAAAACCCTGTACAGCTCTGCATTATTTAAACCCGAAACTCCTTTTCTTTCGTACATAATTTTGAAGCGATCATGTGTTGAAGCTAATGTTTGGAATAGCTGTTCATAGAAGTCGACTATCGTTGTTGGCTCTGCAACTAAAGAATTATATGTACTTATAAATATGTCAGTAATTATTGGTGTTACAAGAATACTAGATATGTCTTGTTTGTTGGCGATAACGTCTAAAAGTTGTATTTTATCTTGTTCACTTATAAGTTTATGGTTGCTAATTATATTCTTAACATCATTTATATTAAGATCCATTAATGAGTAATTGTTAACATCACCACTGAATAACTGAATCTCTGTACCGGGTCGAGTTGTGACTATGCATGTAGTGCCGTAAGTAATATATGTTTGCCTAATTATATTAAGTGCCAGCATTCTATGCTCTTGCTCTATTTCATCAAATCCATCAAATAAAACTTTTAACCTGCCTAGTTGAAGTAAATAAGAGCAAGCATTTTTAGGTGCACTGATGCCTAATTGGTTTAACTCTTCGGAAATTATGCTTCCAACTGTTAGTTCTGGGGTCGTCCAATCTATGTTTCTAAGGGTTATTATCAATGGAAATTGATCACCTTCATTCTTTAAAATATTTAGAAAAAGTTTACGTAATAATGTGGTCTTGCCTTGGCCAGCCTTTCCTATAACACAAGTTATTTTATCAAACTCAAATGAACTATCATCTATAGGAACTTCTGTTGCATTTTTTTCAAGGGAGCAAACTCGGACTGGGTGGTAAATATCCTCAATGAATACGTCTACATCTCTAGATAGTAAAGTTCTAAATTTTAGGTACCTATCGGAAACTTTTGAATAAATTTTATCCGCTAGTTCACCATTAATGGAGGAAATTGAATCTAAAATTTGGTTGATATCTTTCCTGTCTGTACGACTTTGAAATGCTTTTTCAATTCGCCCGAAAAATTTTGCAGAAAGATACTTTCCAGTTTCAGTTTCAAAGGCTTTCATAATTACAGTCGTGGATTCAGACATAGTATTCTCAGTGTTTTAACTGCCAGCATTATGGGGAAGTGAACAATAACTTATATTAAAAGGTAGATTAACGTAAATGAATACAATAAGTAATAGATAAAAAGCTTTGAGTTGCTAGTTTCAACAAACCATCGTTAAATGACACCAGATAATGAGAGCTTTATCATGGTTCAACAATATAGGGTATTGACTTGTTGGCACCTGTAGGTATAGTTGGCACCAATTGTTGATACCTTTGGATTGATTATGAGAACCTTTGCATACTGTCGAGTCTCCACCGTTGAACAAAATGCCGAAACTCAAGCCCACCAGCTTCAAGAGAGACTTGTAGACCTTAGACAAGACCGAATTATTAGTGAGTCCATATCTGGTGGAGTCATGGCAATGGAACGTCCTGCATTTAAAAACCTAGTAGATAACAAACTAGAAGCAGGCGATAAGCTGGTTGTCTTAAAGCTTGACCGCTTAGGCCGAAACGCAATTGATGTACTCTCAACTATTGAGCTACTAACCAGTAAAGGAATTGCTGTTCAATCTTTAGACCTTCCAATAGCAGACTTGAGTAGTCCAGAAGGTAAGTTAATGCTCTCATTAATGACAGCGTTTGCTGAGTTCGAGAAAGACAGGATTAGAGAGCGGACTAATGAGGGCTTACAAAGAGCGAAGGCAGAAGGTAAACAACTAGGCAGACCACTGGCTAATGACACGGTAGAGAAAGTTTTAGAAGCTAAAGCTAAGGGGTTATCACAGACTAATGCAGTTAAGAATACAGGTCTATCCTTGTCGACTGTAAAGCGTTACTGGAATGGTCGAAAGGTTACTTAATATTGTTACTGATAACTATCAGCAAGGATGCTGTAAAAAGTTCTATATTACGATTATGAGGCCACCAAGCCTAATGTATGCCTTAGAGCTAAACTCTTTTCTGAGGATCATTTAAGTGCTTTATAGCGTTAATAGAAGCCATGACTCAAATACCCATCCAATTTGTAAATTGCTCCTATCTATCTGATACCCTGTTTTGTTAATAGAACTTTCCTGCCACCTTATCTTAGCAAGCTTAATTGTCCCCCCTTTAGTATAGAAGGCATTTATATTGTCCCCCCTAAGTAGAGAGGTTATCTATATTCTCCCCCCTTTAGCATAGAAGGCTATTGATAACTAATAGACACCTATTAGGCAGCGTATTGTGAGAATAGGATTAAAGATATAAATGACTAGAAACTGATACTCCCCCTATAGGAAAGAACTAATAGATTACCTAATAGATTACCTAATAGATTACCTAATAGATTACCTAATAGATTACCTAATAGATAAGAGGTTTTATTAATAACCTTCATAGCAAAACAACCAATTACAAACTAAATGGTCATGCACGGCCACCTCATACAACCTCAGATACCAGTTTCTTTAAGTCGCAATACTCTCATGCCTATCAGATTAATTCTGAGGGTCAGATAGGAGTGCACTTGATGGTATCGCTACTTAAAGGAATTTACTTATGATTAATACCGTTACAAACACGTTTCACGATATGGACGAGCTAATGCTCATCGTTCAGCAAAAATCTAGTGAATTGAATATTAACTCTAACCTAGTTGGGATTAGCTACTCAGAAGATTTAAAACTATCCAAAGCCGAACAATTTAAGCTAGTCAAGTCTAGGGGATTTCAGCATTTACTTATTAGCTGCTCAAGACATGGACCTACTATTTCTGAAAGAACTAGGCCTGATTGTATTGAGTGTAATCGCCTACGCTCAAGTTGCACCTTAAATGAGCTCGCAGAATGGGATGGAAGCCGTATCCGATTTTACAGGTATGTGGATTCCAAAGACGAAACCTCATATTTGGGAATGACCTCACAGAACCTTAATAAACGACATGGAGGTCATGCTTATGATACTTGGAGGAAAGGAAAAAATACTAACTGGAATATATATTTAAGAGAAGAGTACAAGGGAGAAGCTGATTTCAAATTGAATGGCAAACCAGAATTAATACTAGAGGAACTGATAGATATTGGAACGCCTACCAATGTAAAAAGAGACATAGGATTATGGCTAGAAGCTCAACTTATTAAAGAGTTTCAGCCTAAGTACAATACTATTAGGCCATCTGTTGACTACCAATACAGTAAACTACCTCAAGCTTATAAAGCTTCATTACCTAGTTATTAGAGCTAAACAGAACACCAATCAAATCTAGTTCCACTGTATACGCTGGCATGCTTTGACTGAATCAACATCTCCCCAAGACTCAGTTCATCAAGGTATACGTCAGCGATTATCCTAAAATACTTTCCTCTCTGGATATTTTTCAAGACTACATTCTTGGATTCTCGTAGCTTCATTATTGTGAACTGTTTGGCTTTACGTGCTAAATGCTTTTCTTGTTCGCATTGACCTCTTATTTCAGGAGTGTCGATACCTCTGATACGTATCATAATATTTCTACCTATGATGCTAGGCCATTGATCAATATTCACCTTGAAAGAGTCACCATCATAGATGCTTGTAACTTGACTAACTGCTATTGAACCGTAATTTTCAACTGCTTGAACATGGAAGCTGATTAGTGAAAAAGCTAGAAGTAAGAAATGGTATTTTAGTATATGATGGATGCGACATAAGGTTAAGGTGTTATGGCCGCCTGCTGCAGCAATTTCTAACCCTTGTTTAGCTTGGTATTGGCCTATGACTTCACTTAAACACAATGTCGGCCCTGATGGCGTTTCTTCAAACCATTGTGGCTGTTGATCAACTAAAGGCAACTTAGCTTGGCCATGCATGAAAGCGGCAAGGTGTTGTAAGTGCGCAACAAAATGAGTTTGCTGGTAGCCAACTAACTCAGCCTCGTGGCGGTTTTCAATGGGAATGAATAGTTGATGCTGCTGATTTTTTGCAGCTATTATAGCGGGTAAGATACCAATGCAAGAGCGAACATCTCCTGATAAGGCAAGTTCGCCAATGAACTCACAATGAGCTAATTGTTCTGTGGGTATTTGCCCAGATGCGGCGAGGATTCCAATAGCAATGGGTAAATCGTAACGGCCACCTTGCTTAGGCAAATCTGCAGGCGCAAGATTAACTGTAATGCGTTGCATAGGAAATTCAAAACCAGCATTGATTAATGCACTGCGGACCCGTTCCCGTGCTTCTTTCACAGAAGTCTCAGGTAATCCGACTAAATTAAATGCGGGCAATCCATTACTCAAGTGGACTTCAACAGTGACTTTAGGGGCTTCAACGCCGCAACAAGCACGGGTAATTACGCAGGCTATCGCCATAAACAAATCCTTTTGTTTTTCATATTCAAGCTAATACTCACTCCTTTAACGGAGTTAAGTGTAGCAGGTAAAATGAATGGCAAAGGATTGGAAGAATTAGGGTGCTAATTTGTGATTGATTCAGAACTGTTATTTATCACTTTTTGAGTGGCTTTAGTTAGTGACCTTAATTAGTGAGTTTGGGAGGGCAGCTATTATCAACCGCCATAGGAGCCTCAATGCGTTTAATTGATCTATTAACATTTGGTTTGTAAAAAATTAACCTTATTACTAGTAAGGTTGAATGAAATGATGTCATATTAAGGTACTTAATTTAGATACCCTCGTACGGTATCCACATCAAAATATTTTCAATTAAATATCTATGCTAAGAGACCTAAACTTAGAGATTTTAACTTAGAGCTCTTAACTAGGAGAACTTAATAATGAGGGCTTCTTTTGATTAAGGGTAGCAAGTTACAAGGTTAAATAGGGAGTGTTGAAATGGGGAGGTTATTGGCTGCGACTATACTGGTATTGCTATCGACTCAGGTGCTTGCGAATGTGAGCGCAGTGTTTTTAAACCCAGGTGCCGACCATGAACTATTTTGGAGCAATGTTAATAACATCATGCATGCGTCATCAGATAAGCATGCTATAGAATTAAAAACACATTATTCCAATCGTGACCGTATTTTAATGCTCAACCAAGCTGTTGAGATTGCTAGCCAGCCGCAGTTACCTGATTATTTGATGATGGTGAATGACAAGCAAGTCGCCAAAAAAGTACTGCAAAGCTTTTACCAAAAACCGGTATATATCGTTTTTTTGATTAATGATATTGATGCGAATACTCGCACTGAGCTATTAACCGATCCCCATTGGCAGCAATACCTGTTACCTGCAATTATTGAAGACAATAATCAAATTGGTCGCGAATCAGCGGCGTCACTTGCGCCGTATTTTACGACTAAGCCTGCCCATGTCGTTGCTATAGCTGGAGATGACGTAAGAGAAACATCTTTACAACGCACAGAGGCGATGGAGGGTTACTTTAATCTGCATTTAGATATTGTACTTGAGCAGGTTGTTTTTGCTGATTGGCAGTTAGAAAAAGCTTATGAACAAACCCATTTTATATTAAAACGCTTTCCTGGCGTTGATGGTATTTGGACTGGCAATGATCAAATGGCTGCTGGCGTGGTTAAAGCATTAAAAGAAACCCGCAGAAAGCCAGGTGAAGACATCAAAATCTCTACGATCAATCCTTCTTTATATTCCTATGAGTTACTCAAAAGTGGAGAAGTGAATACTGTGGGAGGTGGCTCATTCTTACTAGGTGGTGTCGCTGGGTTAAATATTGCAAATCATCACCAAAATGGACAGTTTAACTTGTGCCTTGAACAACAGTTTTATCGTCAACTCACTGTAGACAGTGACATGTTCACTATGATTTTTAACCAGCAATGGCAACCCCTTTACCAGCAAGAAGTGTTGTCTATCTGCAAACTTAGTTTGGATTAAATAACGTCTAAAAATGCTTTTAAAATAGGTTCTTGAATACGTTTTTGTTTACAACAACAGCCTAGCTTAAATGGCGGGATAGTTTGTGGCGATTCAAGTTTTACTAAGCGTTCGCGAACAGGACTATTTTCTACTACCACTTCAGGACTGATGCTTACCCCACAACCTAATGCCACCATTGAGGTGATTGCTTCCTGTCCTGATACCTGCGCATAAATATTAGGTTTAAAACCCATGGCCTTAAACCAATTATCAGCACGGCGTCGACCCGGGCCATGATCTGGAACGATAAAAGGCAACTGCGCCCAATCTATAGGTGTTTGATTGACCATTTGCTGGGCGTGACAGTTTATGGTTGGTGCGTATACGTGTAGAGGCACTCGATCAATTTCTTCAAAATGCAGACTTAGTGGCAATGAGTCCGGCAGTGCTATTATCGCAACATCGGCTCGATTGTGCTGAATTTCATCGACTGCATTAGCGGCATCACCGGTATTGAGGGTAATTTCAACTAATGGATGTTCACGTCTAAATCTATCCAATAGAGCGGGCAAATGGCTATAAGCGGCAGTGACAGAACAGTAAAGGCTAATTCGACCATGCAATAAAGGTTGGTCTGGATCAATACGGCCTTTTAAATTGAGCCATTCAGATAATGTTTGCTCGGCAAAGCGTTTAAATTCGTTACCCGCATGAGTGATGCTGACGCTGCGATTATCTCGCTCAAACAATTTACAACCGACTTCTTCTTCAAGACGTTGTAAGGCGCGACTTAAGGTAGATGGACTGACATGAGTTTGTTCTGCTGTTTTACCAAAATGCAGGCTATCACACAGGTGTAAGTAGAGTTTTAACGCACGAATGTCCATGATCTCACCTATATTTAATCAGCAATTTTTTCGTTCATTTTAGCGAATCGTTTCATGTTGCATAAAATGAAATATAACATCCCGAATATATCATTTTAAGCAACAACGAGCTTACGCTATAGTGATTTCAATCACAACTTTTGAGCAACTAGACTGCCAAAATGTTGTGTCTCAAATTTCTGAATTAAAGGTGGTATCTCAGATGGCTAACTATTTTAACTCTCTGAATTTACGTCAACAATTAGCTCAATTGGCACAATGCCGCTTTATGGACCGTACCGAATTTAGTGACGGTTGTAATTTTATTAAAGATTGGAACATCGTGATCTTAGGTTGTGGGGCACAAGGCCTAAACCAAGGTTTGAACATGCGTGACTCTGGTTTAAATATTTCTTTTGCACTACGTCCACAAGCGATTGCTGAAAAGCGTGCTTCATGGAAACAAGCTACCGATAACGGTTTTAAAGTTGGTACGTTTGAAGAACTGATTCCAGATGCGGATTTAGTATTGAACTTAACCCCAGATAAACAGCATTCAAACGTTGTTAATGCGGTTATGCCATTAATGAAGCAAGGTTCAACATTATCTTACTCACACGGTTTTAATATCGTTGAAGAAGGTATGCAGGTTCGTCCTGATATCACGGTTGTGATGGTTGCACCTAAGTGTCCTGGTACTGAAGTACGTGAAGAGTACAAACGCGGATTTGGTGTACCAACACTGATTGCTGTTCACCCTGAGAATGATCCAAAAGGTGACGGTCTAGCAATTGCTAAAGCATATGCAAGTGCAACCGGTGGCGACAGAGCTGGCGTTTTATTGTCTTCTTTTGTTGCTGAAGTTAAATCTGACCTAATGGGTGAGCAAACTATCCTTTGCGGTATGTTGCAGACGGGTGCCATTTTAGGTTACGAGAAAATGGTTGCTGATGGTGTTGAGCCAGGTTACGCAGGTAAGTTAATCCAACAAGGTTGGGAAACAGTTACCGAAGCGCTTAAACATGGCGGCATCACTAACATGATGGACCGTTTATCAAACCCAGCCAAAGTAAAAGCATTTGAAGTTGCTGAAGAATTAAAAGTGATTCTTAAGCCGTTATTTGAAAAACACATGGATGACATCATCAGCGGTGAGTTCTCTCGCACTATGATGGCTGATTGGGCAAATGACGATGCTAACTTGTTGCGTTGGAGAGCAGAAACAAACGAAACAGCGTTTGAAAACTCACCTGAATCAGATGAATACATCGATGAGCAAACTTACTTTGATAAAGGCATCTTCTTAGTTGCCATGATCAAAGCCGGTGTGGAATTAGCATTCGATACTATGGTTGCGGCGGGCATCATTGAAGAGTCAGCTTATTACGAGTCACTTCATGAAACGCCATTAATTGCTAACACCATTGCTCGTAAGCGTTTATACGAAATGAACGTCGTTATTTCTGATACTGCTGAATACGGTTGTTACTTATTCAACCATGCGGCAGTGCCATTACTCACTGATTACGTTAAGTCTATGTCATCAGAGTTACTTGGCGCTGGCCTGAAAGAAGGTTCAAACAGCGTTGATAATAAGCGTTTAATTGAAGTGAACGAAGCGATTCGTCATACGGATGTTGAGTTTATTGGTGCAGAGTTACGCGGTTACATGACTGATATGAAAGGTATTGTTGAAGCTAGCTAATATTTGTTGATTGTGTTGTGAAGTACCTGTTCAGCTAGGCTATCGGGCAGGCATCAAATCTACTTTCAATGAATGATAAGTAGAAACAATCTATAGAAAATTAAGAGGGTAACTTAAGTTCGATAGTGAATTTAATCTTACCTTCATAGCTTTAGATTTTTGTTGTTGTTTGCATTGTCTCGGCAGGGAAGCTGAATTTTTTTACAACACAGGATTTTTTGTTGTGTTTATAAATCACTTTATGGTACTCCTATAGATGATAAATTATAAACAAGTCTGGCATGGAGCTAGACTGAACAGAAAAGTTAACAAATATTTTTTAGGACTCAGTTATTAATGTTTAACCAAGCTGCCCAACTCATTATTGTGATTATTACCGTCGTGATTATTAAGTCACCGCGGGGGTGGCGTTTGGCAACGAGACTGAGTTAATAGTCAGAATTTGCAAAAACCCCCGCTCCGAAAGGACCGGGGGTTTTTTGTTTTATGGGCTTTAAATCCGAAAGCTGACTTTTCAATTTATCACTGAATATTACATTTTAAACGCAGACCAAAACGAGAGTATCAATATGGAATCAGGGCAGAAAATGCGTGGTGCAGACGCAGTTATCAAAGTACTAGCCGCACATGGGGTGACCACTGTATTTGGTTATCCAGGTGGTGCGATTATGCCGATTTATGATGCGCTTTATGGTCATCCTGTTGAGCACCTTTTAAGCCGCCATGAGCAAGGTGCTGCATTTGCTGCAGTGGGGTATGCAAGAGCAAGCGGTAAAACAGGCGTCTGCTTTGCCACATCAGGACCTGGTGCTACAAACCTTATTACCTCTTTGTCTGATGCGTTATTAGACTCTGTGCCAGTGGTGGCTATCACAGGCCAAGTATCGACAGCTGTGATTGGAACTGATGCCTTTCAAGAAATCGATGTATTAGGTATGTCATTGTCGTGTACCAAACACAGCTTTATGGTCACAGATATTAATGAGTTAATTCCAACTTTATATAAAGCGTTTGAAATCGCGGCTTCAGGCCGCCCAGGCCCAGTATTGGTCGATATTCCAAAAGACATACAAATCGCTGAGCTTGAATATAAAACCCCATTACTTACCGTGACTGAAGATCCTGCACCAGAAGCCACGGCTCTAGAAGCTGCACGTGATTTATTACAACAAGCTAAAAAGCCTATTTTATATGTAGGCGGCGGGGTTGGCATGGCTGGCGCAGTGGATCATTTACGTCAGTTTATTGATAAGACTGGTATCCCATCAGTTGCAACCCTAAAGGGGGTAGGCGCTATTGAACATGGCACTAAAGGCTACTTAGGCATGTTAGGTATGCACGGTGGTAAAGCGGCAAATTTAGCGGTTCAAGCTTGTGATTTATTGATTGTTGTTGGCGCACGTTTCGATGATCGGGTGACAGGCCGTTTAGCAACATTTGCTGGTAACGCCAAAGTATTACACCTCGATATTGATATCGCCGAAATTAATAAATTACGTCAAGCTGATGTGGCTATTTCTGCTGATTTTCGTCAAGTGTTGCCTGCTTTATGCATGAATCTTGAATTAGGCCAATGGCAACAAGAAGTAGAGGAATTATATCGTGAGCATCAATGGGACTATCAACATCCTGGTGAATTAATTTATGCCCCAGCCATGTTGCGTCGTTTAGCCAACAAATTACCTGAAGACAGTGTCGTGAGTTGCGATGTGGGCCAGCACCAAATGTGGGTTGCTCAACATATGTGGTTCCGTCGTCCTGAAGACCACTTATCGAGTGCGGGTCTAGGCACTATGGGCTTTGGTTTACCTGCCGCAATTGGTGCCCAAGTTGCTCGACCAGATGCAACCGTGGTGACGGTATCCGGCGATGGCTCATTCATGATGAATGTACAAGAACTGACTACGATTAAACGTCGTAAGTTGCCAGTGAAAATATTGCTTATCGATAATCAAAAGTTGGGCATGGTTAAGCAATGGCAACAACTGTTTTTTGAACAACGTTATAGCGAAACAGATTTATCCGATAATCCTGATTTTGTATTAATGGCATCTGCGTTTGATATTCCTGGTCGCACGATTCATCGCGCTGAAGAAGTAGAAGCCGCGCTTGATGAAATGCTAGCAACGCCAGGGCCTTTTATGCTGCACGTAGCCATTGATGACGCCTTTAATGTATGGCCGTTAGTCCCACCTGGGGCGTGTAATAGTGACATGATGGATCAAATGGAGAAGCAAACATGATGCATTCAGTTGAATTAACATTAAAGCAGCAACCAGAAGTGCTTGAGCGCGTATTACGGGTGACACGCCATCGTGGTTTTACCATTACAGAATTAACCATGACCGTAAATGAAGACAGTACATTGAAAGTGAATTTTGATGTCAAAAGTGAGCGAGTGATTGAACTGCTAACCCATCAATTAACAAAGTTATTTGATGTGCTTGATTGCCAAGTTATCACAAGCTCAGTAGCACAAACAGAGGTTGAGTTATCAGCTTCAGCTAGTGCTTAAATCAGTTTCATCAATATTCAATAAGGGAAAGACTATGGCAGCTACACAATCAGAACTCATATGGTTTAATGGTGAAATCATGCCTTGGCAGAATGCCAAAGTACACGTTATGACGCATGCGATGCATTATGGCACTTCAGTATTTGAAGGCATTCGCATATACGATACTCATTTGGGCCCCGCTGGTTTTCGGTTAACTGATCATGTGCAGCGTTTGTTTGATTCTGCCAAAATTTACCGCATGAATGTCCCTTATAGTTTTGAGCAAGTGATGCAAGCCTGTAATGACTCTGTGATGAGTAACAATTTACCCAGTGCCTATATCCGTCCGTTGATATTTCTTGGTGATGTTGGCATGGGGATCACCCCGCCAATCGACGCACAATGTGATATGGTCGTAGCTGCTTTTGCATGGGGCGCTTACCTTGGTGAAGACAGTATGGATGCAGGTGTTGATGTCGCAGTGACGTCTTGGCAACGCCTTGCCCCCAACACGATACCGACGGGTGCTAAAGCGGGTGGTAATTACCTATCATCATTACAAATTTCGACAGAAGCTAAACGTAATGGCTTTGATGAAGGAATAGCACTCGACACCAATGGTTTAGTGAGCGAAGGCGCTGGCGCCAACTTATTTGTGGTGAAAAACAACAAAATTTATACCCCGCCAGCCACAGCCGCTATTTTGAAAGGGATTACCCGAGATACCATTATGGTGCTGGCAAAAGATTTAGGCTATGAAGTGATTGAAGAAGCCATGGCGCGAGAATTTTTATACGTAGCAGACGAAATTTTCATGACAGGAACCGCTGCTGAAATTGTGCCAGTTAGAAGCGTTGATCGCATTGAAGTGGGAGAAGGTAAACGCGGCCCAGTAACCAAGCAAGTTCAAAGTAGCTTTTTTGGCTTATTTAATGGTGAAACTGAAGATAAATGGGGCTGGCTTGAGCCGCTCAAAAAGTCAGTATAAAGCTGGCTATCAAAAATAATCATAATATTGGTGAGTCGCAATAAATGACTCAAATGAATTAACTGTATTTGCCTATTCCATTATTGATTAGTGGAATGATGAAGGAAGGAAAAGACAATGCCTAAATTACGCTCAGCAACCAGTACCGAAGGTCGTAACATGGCAGGTGCACGTGCTTTATGGCGTGCAACTGGTGTAAAAGAAAAGGATTTTGGTAAGCCGATTATTGCTGTTTCGAACTCGTTTACTCAATTTGTACCAGGCCATGTGCATTTAAAAGACATGGGTCAATTAGTGGCGGGCGCAATTGAAGAAGCTGGCGGTATCGCAAAAGAATTTAATACCATCGCAGTTGATGATGGTATCGCAATGGGTCACGGTGGCATGCTTTACAGCTTACCGTCTCGTGAACTCATTGCCGACAGTGTTGAATACATGGTTAATGCCCATTGTGCCGATGCATTAGTGTGTATTTCAAACTGCGACAAAATTACTCCGGGCATGTTGATGGCTGCACTTAGACTAAATATCCCAGTGATATTTGTTTCCGGTGGCCCAATGGAAGCGGGTAAAACTAAGCTTTCAGATAAAATCATTAAACTTGATTTGGTCGATGCGATGGTTGCTGGTGCTGATACGAATGTTAGCGATGCAGACAGTAAGCAAATTGAGCGTAGTGCTTGTCCTACTTGTGGTTCATGCTCTGGCATGTTCACCGCAAACTCAATGAACTGTTTAACGGAAGCATTAGGCTTATCATTGCCAGGTAATGGATCGTTACTCGCAACACATGCTGCACGTCGTAATTTATTTTTAGAGGCGGGTCGCCGCATCATGGATATCACTACACGTCATTATCGTGACGATGATTACAGTGTATTACCGCGTAATGTTGCCTCATTTAAGTCATTCGAAAATGCCATGGCACTTGATATCGCCATGGGCGGTTCATCAAATACCGTTTTACATTTAATCGCAGCCGCTCAAGAAGGTGAAGTCGACTTCACAATGGATGACATCGATAGAATGTCTCGTCTAGTGCCGCATTTATGTAAAGTTGCCCCTTCAACACCTAAATACCACATGGAAGATGTCCATCGTGCTGGTGGTGTAATGGGCATTTTAGGTGAGCTTGATAGAGCCGGTTTATTGCATACCGATGTACCCCATGTCGCGGCAGATAATGGCGGCAACTTAAAGTCAGTGTTAGCCAAATATGATATTGCCCAAACTCAAGATGAAAGCGTGCGCCGTTTTTATAGTGCAGGTCCTGCTGGTATTCCAACACAAACAGCATTTAGTCAAGATTGTTACTGGGACAGTGTCGATGATGACCGTCAAGAAGGCTGTATTCGTACCCGCGAAAACGCCTTTAGCCAAGAAGGTGGCTTAGCTGTCTTGTCAGGTAATGTGGCTGAAAATGGCTGTATCGTTAAAACCGCAGGTGTTGATGAAGAAAACCTGACCTTTACTGGTAGTGCGCGTATATACGAAAGCCAAGATGATGCCGTTGACGGTATTTTAGGTGGTGAAGTGGTCGCGGGTGACGTGGTTGTTATTCGTTATGAAGGCCCTAAAGGTGGCCCTGGGATGCAAGAAATGTTGTACCCAACCACTTACCTTAAATCTCGTGGTTTAGGTAAAGCCTGTGCATTGATTACTGATGGTCGTTTCTCTGGAGGTACGTCTGGCTTGTCTATTGGTCATATTTCGCCAGAAGCCGCAGCTGGTGGCACCATTGCCTTAGTTGAAAATGGCGATCAAATTGAGATTGATATTCCTTCTCGTAGCATCAAACTGGCGGTTTCTGATGCTGAGCTTGCTAAGCGTAAAGCGGCGATGGAAGCGAAAGGTTTACAAGCTTGGAAACCTGTTAGCCGTGAGCGTTATGTGTCGTTAGCACTGAAAGCTTATGCCTTGCTTGCGACAAGTGCCGATAAAGGTGCTGTTCGCGATCGCAGTAAGCTTGAAGGTTAATGATTTCTAACGTCAATTATCAGCAACTGATGGAACTAGGCTTATGTCTATAGCACAAGAATATTTACAGAAAACCCTGCTGTCATCAGTCTATGACGTGGCGAAGGTAACCCCTTTGTCGAGTTTAAATAAGCTGTCTGCCCGTTTGGGTAGTCAGGTTTATCTTAAACGTGAAGACATGCAGCCAGTACATTCGTTTAAATTGCGCGGCGCTTATAACCGCATGGCACAGTTAACGCCGCAGCAATGTAAAGACGGCGTAGTCTGTGCTTCAGCAGGCAACCATGCCCAAGGTGTGGCAATGTCAGCTGCCAGTCGCGGTATTGATGCTGTGATTGTGATGCCGGGGACAACGCCTGAAATTAAAATCGATGCGGTAAAACGCCTTGGCGGAAATGTGGTGTTATTTGGCGAAGCATTCGATCAAGCCAATGAGCATGCGAAGCAATTAGCTGAAACTGAGAACCGCACTTATATCGCCCCTTTTGATGATGAAGCCGTGATTGCGGGTCAGGGGACGATTGCGCAAGAAATGCTACAACAGCAGCGTGATATCGACACTGTCTTTGTACCAGTCGGTGGTGGCGGACTGATTGCGGGTATTGCTGCTTATTACAAAGCGGTGATGCCACAAGTTAAAATTGTTGGGGTTGAACCTGAAGACGCTGCTTGTTTAAAAGCAGCAATGGAAGCAGGTGAGCCGGTGACATTATCGCAAGTCGGTTTATTTGCAGATGGCGTTGCGGTTAAACGTATCGGCGAAGAGCCATTTCGTGTGGCCAAAGATTACGTTGATGAAGTCGTGACGGTCACGTCTGATGAAATCTGCGCAGCTGTAAAAGATATTTTTGAAGACACACGAGCTATTTCAGAGCCCGCTGGCGCATTGTCGGTTGCTGGACTTAAAAAGTATATTCAGCAGCACCCGAAAGAAGCAGGTAAAGGCGAGAGAGTTGCAGCCATTTTAAGTGGCGCTAATGTCAATTTTCACAGCCTTCGTTACGTGTCTGAACGATGTGAATTAGGTGAGCAAAAAGAAGCAGTATTGGCAGTAAAAGTGCCTGAAAAACCAGGAAGCTTTTTACGTTTTTGTCAGATCTTAAATAAGCGCGCCATGACCGAGTTCAACTATCGCTTTAGCAGTCGTGACAGTGCTGTAGTGTTTGCTGGCATTCGGATTAGCCAAGGCCAAGCTGAATTAGATGACATTATCGCGAACTTAGAGGCTGAAGATTTTCAGGTTCAGGATCTATCAGAGGATGAAACAGCCAAGCTGCATGTTCGTTATATGGTCGGTGGCAGACCGCCAGAGCCATTAGATGAGCGTCTTTATAGCTTTGAGTTTCCTGAGCACCCTGGTGCATTACTTAAGTTTTTAACGACCTTACAAAGCCAGTGGAATATTAGTTTATTCCATTATCGTAACCATGGCGCCGCATTTGGCCGTGTGTTAGCAGGGTTTGAAGTGCCTGCTAGCGATGAGGCTGCATTTGCAAAGTTTTTAACTGATTTAGGTTTTGTATATCAAGAAGAAACCAATAGCCCTGCATATCAGTTGTTTTTGAGTTCAGGTTCTAAATAGTTAATCGCGCTGTAATCTAATCAAGCTTGATAATAAATAGCTTCCTGAGGAAGCTATTTTTGTTTCTGTGGTACACGAGATGACCTTATAAAAAATTGAGATTTTAGCTAATAAATTTCATACAGATAGCGCCATTTAATCTATCTGTGTGTTATTGTCGTTCCAGCCTACAAAGGCGAGACAGCCACAAACGAAATGATATTCGGTGGCGATAAATACAACGAAAAATGTAGGTTTCATTGAGCTATTACAAATTGACCTCGAGCCAAGGAGACTTTGATGTTATCTGTACCAACAATTTCTGCACCTAGTATTACCGCTTTTAATCCACCACGACGCACACTCATGGGCCCAGGTCCTTCAGATGTGTATCCTGAAGTACTCGCTGCACAAGCAAAGCCGACCATAGGCCATTTAGACCCATTATTTGTCGCGATGATGGATGAACTTAAGTCTCTAATTCAATATGCATTTCAAACTGAAAATGAAATGACTTTAGCTGTATCTGCGCCAGGCAGTGCGGGCATGGAAACTTGTTTTGTTAATTTGGTTGAAGCTGGCGAGAAAGTTATCGTGTGCCGAAATGGCGTATTTGGCGAACGTATGCGCCAAAACGTTGAGCGTGTCGGCGCAACAGCTGTTGTAGTTGACAATGAATGGGGCGAACCTGTTTCAGTCGAAGCTGTTGAAGCCGCTTTACAGGCTAACCCAGATGCAAAATTTCTGGCATTTGTGCACGCTGAAACATCCACTGGTGCATTGTCTGATGCTAAAAGCCTATGTGCATTAGCGCAACAACATGATTGTATCTCTATCGTTGATGCCGTGACTTCACTAGGTGGTGTTGAACTACGTGTTGATGAGTGGGGAATTGACGCGATTTATTCAGGTAGTCAAAAGTGTTTATCGTGTGTGCCTGGTATATCTCCGGTGTCATTTTCTGCTAAAGCCGTTGAGAAGATTAAAAGTCGCACCACACCAGTTCAAAGCTGGTTTTTAGACCAAACTTTAGTGATGGGGTATTGGGGAAGTAAAGATAGCGGCGCAAAGCGCAGTTACCACCATACCGCTCCTGTGAATGCATTATATGCACTGCATGAGTCACTTCGTTTGCTAGCGAGCGAAGGATTAGAAAATGCGTGGCAGCGACATGCTGATATGCATCAATTATTGCGCGCGGGTCTCGAGCAATTAGGTTTAAGCTTTGTGGTTGATGAATCTTGCCGTTTACCACAGCTTAATGCGGTGTATATTCCTGATGGGGCTGATGATGCATTAGTGAGAAAGCAATTGCTTGAAAGCTATAACCTTGAAATTGGCGCAGGTCTTGGGGCTCTAGCGGGTAAAGCGTGGCGAATTGGCTTGATGGGCTATGCCGCTCGTCGTGAAAACGTGGCTTTATGTTTACGAGCATTAGATGAAGTGCTTAATTAGTCTCAAGTTGATTAATTATACGCAATAAAAAATGGCATCCTAGGATGCCATTCTTGTTTTCAAATCTTGAGAATAGTTTTCGATTTATCAGGCTAATTTTGAACAGCCTGTATAAATAAACTATTTCTTAATTGCCGTTATTACTTGCAGCAATCTTCAGAAGAACACTTTGCTTCTAGTGCTTCAACTTGTGCTTGCAGTGCTTCTAGCTTTTCACGGGTTTTTAATAACACGTGTTGCTGTACTTCAAATTCTTCGCGAGAAACCACATCTAACTTCATCAGTTGGCTTTGCAATACTTGTTTTGAGCGCTCTTCAAACTCGCCAGCAAATTGCTTTACACCACTAGGAAGATTATCACTAAGCTGCTTAGCCATTTCTTCAAGTTTTTTTGGATTAATCATCATCAATTCCATATTAAATTAGGTTTCTTATCTATGACCTAATTGTACCTCAGCAGTCATACATATCCAATGTTATCAATTGAGCATGTGCACTTGTTCACTTTGAAAGGTAATACGCACTGAATAAGCGTATTGATCGTTTTTGAAGAGTAAAATTTTTAATTGTCGATCGCGGCTTTCTGGTATGATCGCACTCCATTTATTTTCGTTATTGGTAAAGTCGACAGCATGAAGTTAAATCCTGGGCAAAATGATGCCGTTCACTATGTTTCTGGACCTTGTTTAGTATTAGCAGGGGCAGGCAGTGGTAAAACTCGGGTAATTATTAACAAAATTGCATACTTAGTTGAAAAGTGTGGCTATAAGGCGCGCAATATTGCTGCGGTTACCTTTACCAATAAAGCAGCGCGTGAAATGAAAGAGCGTGTGTCTCAGTCTATGGGCCGCAAAGAAGCGCGTGGTTTATGGATCTCGACATTCCATACCCTAGGTTTAGAAATCATCAAGCGAGAACATAAAGTGGTGGGTTTAAAAGCCGGCTTTTCATTGTTTGATGACCAAGACACTTTTGCGCTGTTAAAAGAGCTCACTGAAGATGAGCTTGAAGAAGATAAAGATTTAATTAAAGCCCTTGCTAGTGCGATATCAAACTGGAAAGGTGATTTGGTCATTCCTGATCAGGCGTTAAAGCGTGGCGGTGACGAGCAAACTCAGTTGTTTGCCAAATTATATCAACGTTACGCTCAGCATATGAAAGCCTATAACGCGTTAGATTTTGATGATCTTATTTTATTACCGACATTGCTACTACGTAATAACGAAGAAGTCAGAACGCGCTGGCAAACCCGTTTTCAATATCTGCTGGTGGATGAGTATCAAGATACCAATACCAGTCAATATGAATTAGTGAAGCTGCTGGTTGGCGACCGTGCTCGATTTACTGTGGTGGGTGATGACGATCAGTCTATTTACTCTTGGCGTGGTGCTAAACCACAAAACTTAGTGCTGTTGGGTAAAGATTTCCCACAATTACGTTTAATTAAGCTTGAGCAAAATTACCGCTCTAGCCAACGTATTTTACGTGCGGCAAATATCTTGATTGCCAATAACCCCCATGTTTATGAGAAAAGGCTGTTCAGTGAGTTAGCTTATGGCGAGCCACTAAGAGTGCTATTTGCTGCCAATGAAGAACAAGAAGCGGAGCGAGTAATTGCTGAAATCGTTCGTCATAAGTTTATGGGTAAAACCAAATTTGGTGACTACGCGATTTTATACCGCGGTAACCATCAGTCGCGATTATTAGAACGTGCTTTGATGACCAACCGTATCCCGTATAAATTATCAGGCGGAACCTCATTTTTCGCTCGTGCTGAAATTAAAGACATCATGGCTTACCTACGTTTAGTGGTAAACCCGGATGACGATAATGCCTTCTTACGAGTTGTGAATTTACCTAAGCGTGGCATTGGCCCTGCGACATTAGAGCGTTTAGGTAATTATGCTAACCAAAAGCATATATCGATGTTTGAAGCGATTTTTCAGGCAGAACTGAATCATCATTTAGCGCCAGCAGCTATGGCTTCTTTGTATCAGTTTGGCAAGTTCATTGTCGATACTGGCGAGATTGCTACCCGCGGCGAACCAGTTGATGCGATTAAACAGCTTATTCGTAAAATTAATTACGAAGACTATCTGTATGAAACCAGTACCAGTGCCAAAGCGGCTGAAATGCGGATGAAGAACATTTCAGAGTTATATCGCTGGGTAACTGAGATGCTCGAAGGTGACGAATTAGATGAGCCGATGACATTGCCTGAAGTCGTCACTCGTCTTACTTTGCGTGACATGATGGAGCGTAATCAAGAGGACGAAGGTGGCGATCAAGTGCAATTGATGACGCTTCATGCTTCTAAAGGCCTAGAGTACCCTTACGTGTTTATGGTGGGGACTGAAGAACGTATCTTGCCGCATCAATCGAGTATTGATGAAGATAACGTCGATGAAGAGCGTCGTTTAGCATATGTAGGCATTACTCGAGCGCAAAAAGAGTTATGGTTTACCATGTGCCGTGAGCGTCGTCAGTTTGGTGAAACTATGCGCTGTGAGCCAAGCCGTTTCTTGATGGAGTTGCCACAAGATGATTTGATTTGGGAAAATCGTAAACCCAAACAAACTGAGCAAGAGAAAGCCCAATCTGCTAAAACCAATATCGCTAATATCAGAGATATGTTTAAGAAGTAGTTTAGTAAACGTTTTTTTAGCTTATTAATTTAGAGATGTGAACTCAGGTTATTAGTTCAGACGCTAGCTTAGGCGTGTCGACTTGCTCGGTATGCTGAGTTAGCACTAAGTTTGCTAAGGAAAACACTTCTCCTTGACCTTGATGGTAACCTAAACTTTCCAATGTCTTCTTTTGTTCAGGCGTATTCACACCCTCTGCATAAATTTCAAAACCTAGGGTCGTCGCAATTAACTGATATGCTTTAGCAAGTTGTAGTTGCTTATCATTAATTAAATGCTGGCTGACATCAGCATCAAGCTTTAACGCTTTAATAGGTAAAAAGCTTAAACTGCTGAGCGAGCTATACCCGGTACCAAAGCCATTAATTCCGATATTAACCCCGAGTTCGACTAGTGATTCAAATGCACTAATATGATGAGTGCTGTCTTTAACGAAAGACTTTTCATGAAAAAATATCCATAACTTTGAGGCCGAGATTTGACTGCGCTTAATGGTATTCTTTAAGCTGCGGAGTCCATATTTATGCTTTATATGTTGACTAGAAAGTGGGATATGAATTTGTATTCCATCGCCTAACCCGCTGGCAAGCGCTTTATAATGATGGTCGATATATTTAAAAATATAGTCATCTAACATCATCATGGTTTGAGTTTGATTCGCGAGTGTTGATAACTCGTTATTGTGGATTAAACCTTGAGAAGGATGTTGCCAATGACTGATAGGCTCATAAGCTAAGATATCAGAGTCGGCAAAAGACACTATAGGGGTTAACTCGACGACAATGTCGCCGTTTTCTAAGGCACTTAAAAAGTCTTGTTCTAATTCGATACGCTGATTGAAGTGATACTCAGTCTCTCTGTCAAAAATAACATAGCAGCCTTTGCCTTTAGATTTTGCTTGATACATTGCGGTATCGGCATTTCTGAGAATAGACTCACTATTATCAGATGCATTGAGGCAACTAAACGCTACGCCAATACTGGCTCCTGAAATGACTTGCTGATGTGCTAAAACATATGGCTCAGAAATTGTTTGTAAAATTCGCTCACACACGTCCTCAGCATCTTTAAGATTGTGGATTGAGTCTAATAAAATGACAAACTCATCGCCTCCAAGACGCGCTAAGGTATCATTTTCTCTAATACATAGTTTAAGACGAGTAGAGGTTTCAATTAGAAACCTGTCACCTTCTAAATGCCCCAAAGTGTCATTGATTTGTTTAAAGCCGTCTAAATCGATAAAAAGCAGTGAAAATTGTTCATTTTGATGGCGACGAACATGCTTAATGGCTTGAGACAACCGCTCCATAAAAAAACTGCGATTAGGTAAGCCAGTAAGGTTGTCATGTTTGGCATCGTATACCAGTTGGGCTTCCATTTTTTTACGCTGCATGATTTGACGTTGTAAGTTGTCATTCATTTCAGCAATCGCTTTTGTACGTTTTTCTACTTTATCTTCTAATAACTCATGGCTACGTTTTAATTGCTCAACGGCAAATTTACGCTCAATCGCATTGGCAATATGCTGCGAAACAAACGTGAGTAGTTCTAAATCTTTTGCCTCGTATGAGTTTTGGTCTGTGAGGCTATATATCGTTAAACCGCCGGCAATTTCACCATGGATAAATAACGGGATGCCAATCCATTGCTTCATTGTTTGGGTGTGGTTAAGAGCTGGGTTGGTGCCGTATATCACACCCGCTTGAACCATATCTTTAATGTCTTGTTGGCTTAATAGTTTGGGCTGTTGATGCTTCAAGATAAATTCAGTTAACCCATCTTGCATTGCCCTTGGTTTTGGTGGCTCGCCACTTAATTGCGATACATAAAAAGGAAATGATAAAGTTTGTGATGCTTTATGTACTAACGAAATAAAACAATTATCGGCCGGTAATAATTGGCTAATGACTTGGTGGATTTGGGGGTAGAAATCTTGGCCGCTAATGTTTGATGCTGAAAGGTCGGCTATTTGAAATAAGGATTCTTGTAATTTTTCTGCTTTCACTCTTTCTTGAACTTCAAGCTTTACCTTGTCGTACGCTTGGCTCAGCTCTTTAGTACGTTGAACAATCGCAATTTCTAATTCTTCATTATGTCGCAGTCGCTCCATCACTCCTGAAATGTGGTGACAGATAAACCCCATTAATTCTAGTTCTAGTTCGCCGTAACTGATGTCGTTACTGTAACTTTGAACCACCAATACACCTGAGACAATATTGTTATGCTTGATAGGGAAGCCAAGCCACTGTAGGCAAGGAGAGCCAAGATCATCAATTTTCCCTTCAGCGACAAGCTCTGTAAACCGTTGTTCGTCACAAAAGAGTGGTTCACCAGTCTTTAAAACGTATCCGGTAATGCCACGTTGTAATAAGGAAGATATTTCTTCATCCGGATAGAGCTCTGAAGGGTGAGAATCTTTTTCATCGGCAAAAAAGGGGAGACTGATGTTACCAGTTGCATTGTCGACAGAAGCAACAAAGAAGTTATCAGCAGGAATTAGGCTTTGCAGATGGTTATGCACACCTTGGTAAAAAGCATCAAGTGACACTACGTGGGTAGCAATGTTGGAAATTTCTAATAAAGCGTTTTGAATGATTTCAGCACGTTTATATTTAGTAGCTAGTCGCCTTAACCTTGAAACCCTTCTTTGAAGGTGTTCTATGTTATTACAACTAACAGAAGGGAGTTTCCTCTTCTCCATCATGCTCCCTTAATCCTTTTGAGGTCAATATCCATCTTTGAGTATATGAAAGTTCGCCAACAAAGGGAACTATCAACAGTTTAAAATGAAAAATGCTTAAAAACATCACAATTTACTCAAAACTTGAGCAAACAAACAAAAAAGTTATAAACAAAGGTGGACGTGAAGGTGATTTATCCCTATTATGTGCGTCGCTAACCAAGGCGAGCGCCCATAGCTCAGCTGGATAGAGCGTACCCCTCCGGAGGGTAAGGCCGAAGGTTCGAATCCTTCTGGGCGCACCATTCGGTAACGTTCGTTAGCAAGATTGAAATTCAGTGGTGATTGTAGCTCAGTTGGTAGAGCCCCGGATTGTGATTCCGGTTGTCGTGGGTTCGAGCCCCATCAGTCACCCCATTCAATCTAAATTCTATTTATAGAATATCTCGGTGATTAGCGCAGCCCGGTAGCGCATCTCGTTTGGGACGAGAGGGTCAGAGGTTCGAATCCTCTATCACCGACCAAATTTTAGTATTCCAATTAGTGATTTATTTTGATCCTATCAAATTGGCCTACCGTATTTAAAGTTACATTTAGTGAATTACGTCGTTTGGTAACGTGTCACTCACTCTTTATAAGAGTGGAGCAGAGAGTTTTCTCTTAAGACTCAAATATCAGAACGATTTTCGGTGATTAGCGCAGCCCGGTAGCGCATCTCGTTTGGGACGAGAGGGTCAGAGGTTCGAATCCTCTATCACCGACCACATTAACAAAAAAGCCACTCAATGAGTGGCTTTTTTGTGTCTAAAATTTATCATTTTGTACTTGTCCAATACAATTATTAGCTCCTGTAATCATTAGCTATTTTGTGGCGTACGTCCTGGCATAAAAAAGCCACGCAATTGCGCGGCTGTATTAAAGAACAATCGTTAGAAAGTGATTGCAATGGGCGGTGCAATAAAGCCTTGGTAGGCATCTAATCGCATAGAGGTAAAGCGATCAAGTTGTGCTTGTTGCTGTATGCCCGTCACAATGACTTGTATATCAAGGCCTTTAGCAACATTTGCCAATGCTCGACATAGTTCAGTATTGTGCTGATCATCTTCCATATAGGCAAAGGATTGATCTAGCTTCACGTAACTTGGTCGTAAGCTTTGTAAGTAACTCATCGAGCCAAACTGTCTACCAAAGTGATCAATACCAAATTTTGCGCCATTATCTCGAATGATATTACATAGGTTTTCACAGTTTTCTAAATCACTGTAAACACTGGCTTCAGGTATTTCAAAACATATTCGCTCTGGGAAATTACAATTTCGAAGTAGATGTTGAAGCCAAGTATGGAACACTGGATCACTGATACTTTGGAACGTTAAGTTGATGGCTAGCGGTTCGTAATTACGCTCTAATAAACGATTTTCAATGACGGTCTCGATTAAGCATTGGTCTAATAATGTACCTAAAGAGAGTAGTTCAACGTACGGCATGAATTGACCCGCGTGTTGGAGCTTATCATTGACC
The DNA here is from genome assembly GCF_055808815.1 of Shewanella sp. GJ50-10. Taxonomy (NCBI): domain Bacteria; kingdom Pseudomonadati; phylum Pseudomonadota; class Gammaproteobacteria; order Alteromonadales; family Shewanellaceae; genus Shewanella; species Shewanella sp. GJ50-10. Next base: position 145,972 of record NZ_JBVVSS010000001.1, read on the forward strand.
TGTAACTGACAATATACCTCTCGTTGGCAAACTTCTTCATTTTGAGTAAGTAATACTGGTTGCCATCTAAATTGGAATTTTTTGTTTTGTATGGCATCAGTTAAGTTGTCTCGCCATTGTTCACGACTAAACAGTTGGTGCTCAGTGGTTTCAAACCAATGGAATACTTTATTGTCAGTTAATGATTTTTGCAGTGCATTATCAGCTTGAGCCAAAATGTCACTGACAGTCATATTGCCAGTACGCTCTGCAACACCGATAGCAAAGCCTTCATTTGGCTTACAACCTGCCTTTGAAATCTCTTTGTTTAGGGTTCTGAGTAAGGTTTGCAAATATTTAGTTAATTGATCATGTTCAATATCTGTGATCAAAAATGCAAACTCATAAGCGGCAATTCTGGCAATCACTGAAGGCGCAACTTCATCTAAATAATGTTCGAGTTTTTGTGAAAGTAACTTAATGGTTTCATCACGGACTTGATAACCGTATTTGCTGTGCACTTCTTCTAACCAGTCAAATTTAGCGAGGAAAATTGCACCACTACTTGGTTCGGCTAACCACCCATTAATACGGCTCACCATATATTGACGATTAGGAAGGCCAGAAACTTGGTCTACGAGGTTTTTCTTGCGCAGTGCCGATACTTCCTCATCTAATGAACTAAAGACCTGCTTAAGCTGAGTTGACATGCTATTGAATGCCCCTACAAGTTCTTTGAGCTCCTTGGTTTTAGGTGTTGGCATATCTGGACCAAATTGGCGGTTGGCAATCTGTTGAGCGTGTTCTGATAGAGTATGAAGCGGTTTTAAAATATAGCTTAAGCCGAAACGTGCGCAGACTATTGCTAGTAAAAAAAGAATTGAAAATATAATGATTGTATTAGATATGATCCGCCATAATTCATGATAGCCAAATCCTGGATGAGCGGTTATTTCTATTTTAGCAAGTTGCAGCCAACCAGAAGTGATAACACTTTCTTTGGTGATGGTGCTAAATAAATTTAAATCGATAAACCACTGAGGAACCCCCTCAATTCGTATCGCGTTATTCCACACTTGCTGCTTTCCATCAACGAGCCAAGTGAGTTTTATTTGTTGGTAATAACCACCTTCAAATATCACGTTTACTAAGGTTTCGGCTCCGACATCATCACCACTTTCTAAAGCTGGAACTAACATAATACCGAGTGAATGACTGGCGTTATTTAAATCAGACTCCATCTGCTTGATGAGAAAGCTTTGTGTTTCAGTAAACTGCACGTAACCTAGGCTGGTTACTACCAGTAAAAATAAACCAAAAAGTAACGCATAGATTTGGCGAAAAAGGGTCATCTTGGCCACTACTCCATTTTTTGCTTGGGTTGACGTAATCTGTCTATACCCAACCTAAGTTTTAAATCATTCCATTTTTCAAGACGTGAGGATGAACCTGCAAGTACGCCTCGACCTTTCTCTTTGTTTAGCCATAACTGTTTACCGTTAAAGCTATAAACAGGTAATAAATCACCCCTTTGGGTTGCAGGCTTTATTACAGGGTCTAGGTTATCTAGCACCAATGGTACTGAGCCTGGTGTTTCATAGTAAGCCAGCACCATGTGGTATTGATTAACCGAAGTAGCTTTAACCATGGTTATTCTGAGTTTATCTTCAGGCACACCTACTTGTAACAAGGTGAAATATTTTGCAATAGAAAAATCTTCACAATCACCAGCATTAACGCCTATAAACTCCATAGGAGAGGCCCAATAATTGGACTCTCCCCACAGTACATGATCATCGACAAACTTGAATAAATTGAAAAAGCCATTTACTTTTTTTAGTTTATCAATGTCATCAAGTTTTTGAGCATCGTCAACGATTTTAAACCATGCTTTAGCTCGCTTTTCTGCGCGCTCACCATACTGATTTGATAGAGCACTAATGGTTTTCTGTACATCTATTTGAGCTGGGGCTGCTGCAAAAAGTCCTGATACGATAAATACCGATGCCAGCAAAGGGTAACGGTATATACGTTTAAAACCGATTAAATACATACGGCCCTTTCCCTGCAAACCCTCACTCCTTTATATGGCAGTTTTACTGATCAACAGTGTAAATATGCCATTTCATATCCGCTCTTGTATCATCACCAGTTACTTCAGCTATGACTCGTCTATTTAGCTCATTCGCTGCAGGTGTATTAGATGCATCAATTGGTCTGTCAAAACTATACCCGATAGCTGTTAAACGAGAGGAGTCAATGCCAAATGTATCAGAAAGAACTTTGACCACATTATCAGCTCTCGCTTGAGATAGAGCTAAATTATGCTCATAAGAACCTGTTTTACTACAATGTCCCTCAATAGTTACTTGAGTGTTAGGGTAGTAGTTCATTAAATCTGCAACTTTTTCAATTTGCTGGTAATAACGATTATTGATGTAGTCAGAGTCATTTTCGAACATAATTTTCAGTTCTTGACGCTCATTTATTTCATTCACAGTGCCGCAGCCATAGTTATCAATGCCGGCTCCATTAACAGTATCAATACATCGCTCTCTTGCCATGATGACGCCATCTTTATCGTTATCATTGAGATCAAACTCTTGTTCAGTTTGAGGATCCATCGACACAGTATCACGCATTGAGCAGCCGAAAGTTAGCGAAATAGTTAGTAGTAAAAGTATGTATTTCATTATTTTACTCCTCCTTCATAATCACGTTCACCTTGCCAAATATCCGGACGAGTAACTCGAAGAGAATCAAGTAGTTGGCCTGTGGCATTTAATACACGATATTTTGCTATTGTTTCGTCAAAATCAGCTTGTAGATAATCTTGACGTGCTTGGAAAAGCTCATTTTCTGTATCAAGTAAATCCAATAAACTTCGTTGACCTAAATTGAACTGTTGCGAATAAGCTGTTTGAGTATCCTTTGAAGCAATGACATGTTGACGTATATATTGCTTTTGAGGGGCTAACAATTCATATGCATTCCAAGATAAATGTACACCTTCTACAACTTGACGATGAGCACGCTGACGAATTTCTTTTGCTTCATTAATTTTGTAGGCTGCTTCTTTTTCGCGGGCTAAATCTTTACCACCTGCAAATAAGTTATATTTAACACGCACCATACCCACAAGATCATTACTGTGGCCGTTTACGTAAGGATCAAAAGTAGACCCCGTACCATAGCCGTCTTCACCGTCAACATCATTATTCCAATTACCATTTAATTCTAATGTGAACTCAGGGTAATAGTTTGATTGTGCGGAGCTACGCTCCTTATCTGCCGCTTTAATATCACTACTGGCAGATTTTAGAATAGGATGGTTATCCTGAGCTTTAACGATACTTTCAGCTACGTTTCTAGGTAGAAAGTCCATGTCTGGAACTGGTACCACAAGATTTTCAGGATCTTGCTCAACAATACGTATGTACTGAGCTTTGGCATCATACAGATTATTCTTGGCTGCCATGAGGTTTGCATTAGCACGTGCTAAACGGCCTGAAATTTGAGATAAGTCAGCTATAGAACCAAGACCTGAGTCTGTTCGCTCTTTGATTTGATCATAAATATCTTGATGGCTCTTTAGGTTTTTTTCAGACAAAACGAGTAGTTGTTCCGCTTTGATAAAATTTACATAAACCTTACTAACTTCAAGTGCTATATCTTCTGCAGCTGCAAATAGTGCCCATTGCTCTGAACTGGCTTCAAAAGAGTAACGATCGACTTCACTGCTAGTATAGAAGCCATCAAATAGCATTTGTTTAATACTAAATCCAGCTTCTCCACGCTCTAGTTCCATCACGCCTTCATCTAAATTATCGTTACCAGGTTGGTTCTTACGACGAGTTGAAGGGCTATCTGTTTGCTCCCATCCATAACCACCTGTCAAATCAACAGTTGGCATATAACCGGCTATGGCCTGATTAACTTGCTCTTCTCGAGCTTTAAAGCGATTAAACGCAATTCTAATCTCTGGATTTGTATCTAGAGTATGTGCAACGGCCTGCTCTAACGACTGCGCGTTCAGCGTAGATGTTACAAAAGTTGCAGACATTGCCAACGCGAATATGCTCAATTTATTGCATTGGTTAATGTTGATATTCATGTAAAAAACCCTCCCGGTTTTTTGCTAATTCTCTCTAAGTGCTGTCTCTTTTGCCCGTAATATCGGGTTCAATATATACTCAAGGATAGTTCTTTTTCCGGTAATAACGTCCACAGAAGTGAGCATTCCCGGAATAATTGGCATCTTTGTGCCATCATTTTTTACTAAATTTGATTCAGCAGTTCGAACACGAATCGTGTAAAAACTGTTTCCTTCTTCATCTTGGCTTGTATCAGCACTAATATGCTCAACCGTACCTTTCAGTCCACCATAACGAGTGAAGTCGTAAGCCGTTACCTTAACAATAGCAGGTAAACCAGGGTGTAAGAATGCGATGTCTTGAGGGGTTATTTTTGTTTCGATCAGTAGCTGGTCTTCTGATGGAACTATCTCAATAATTTCTTCACCAGGCTGAACAACACCACCTAGAGTATTAATATGTAGTGTTTTTATGGTGCCGTTAACAGGGGACGTAATAACGGATTTGTTAATTTTATCGAAAGCACCGATCTGTGCTTGATTCATTCTTGATAGCTTAGTCTGCATTTCATTTAAACTGGCACGCAAATCGGCCGCATAGACAAAGACAGCTTCACGTCGTTTTAGGATAGCCTCATCCATTGAAGCTTTTAGCTTTGGACGAAGCAGGCGCATGGTTTTTAGCTCGCCTTGTATATCATTGACAGTTCGCTCAAGTTTTAATAATTCCACTTCAGGCACAATGCCTTTTTGCGCTAAAGGCTTGGTTAGCTCGAGCTCTCGTGAGATTAATTGGAAGCTTTTACTCAGAGTAGCAATTTTTGAGGTGAGCTCTTCTGTTTCTTGTTGACGTTGTTGGATTTGGCGAACGAGTATTTCGAGTTGGTTACTTAAGTTGTCTAATCGACCTGAATATTCTTCTTGTTGGTTTTTTACTAAGGCAGGCTCTTGCTGAATAATTTCATCTGAAAAAATTAGAGGTTGTTTGGTTATTTTGACTTGTTCTCGCCAGTTTGATGACATGTCCGAAATCACGATACTATCGAGTTCTGTGCGCATACGGATCACATTAGTTTGTAGACTATAGACTTCTTGTTCTTGTTGGGCGAAATCAGAACGAAAACGAATATCGTCAATTTTAACCAAAGGCTGATCTTTAGTAACAATCATGCCTTCTTGAATATATATTTCTTGCAACACACCGCCATCAAGGCTGTCGATTAGTTGGATCTGCGATGATGGAATAACCTTGCCCATGCCAGATGTCACTTGATCTAATTCAGAAAAATAAGACCAAATAAAAAAGCAAATCACCATTGCGGCAAGTGACCAAATAATCAAACTATGTCCACGGGGCGCATCAGTCATCATTGCGCCATAAACGTCATCAACCATGTCTAAGTCATGGCTTGTTAATTTATTACTCACGAGGGCGACCTCCTGTGAGTAAACCATTATTGAGCTTATCAATAATTTTGTCTTTAGGGCCATCAGCAACGATATGACCTCTATCAAGCACAATAATACGATCGACTAAACGTAATAAATGCATCTTATGGGTGATGAGTAATAAAGTGCGGTCTTTAGTGACATGTTCCATTGAGCGAATAAATTGCTTTTCTGCTCTAGCATCGAGACTTGCTGTAGGCTCATCCATTAATAAAACCGGCGGGTCGTTAAGGGTTGCACGGGCGAGGGCAACAGTTTGACGTTGCCCACGACTTAACGACAGCCCACCTTCACCAACTTGCTGGTCAAGTCCTTCCGATTCAAGATTGGTAAACATGCTTACGCCAGATAGTTGTACAGCACGTATTAGCTGATGTTCAGTCACTTGACGAGTGCCGAATAAAATATTGTCTTTGATTGAGCCATGAAATAAGGTGACATCTTGTGGTAAGTAACCAAAATTACTGCGTAAATCACTTGGGTGGATTTGCCCAGCATCTAAGCCGTCATAACGAAGACTACCTTGAGTAGGTTTGTATAACCCCACAAGTAGTTTGGCCAAGGTACTTTTACCTGAACCATTTCGACCAATAATTGCTACTCTTTCACCGGGATTGATACGAATAGATAATGGGTGTAGAACGGGCCTTTCTGCCTCAGGAAAGCTAAATGCGACGTTATCAGCATCAATTTTGCCATGTAAGCGCTGCTTACTAACTAGGTTGCCTTTATTCTCAAACTCTTCCTCTTGGTTCATGACTTCATCAAGCTGACGCAAAGAGCTGGCGGTCTGATTTCCGCGAGTGATTAAACCGGCAAGTTGTGCCATAGGTGAAATTGCACGGCTTGAAAGCATTACAGCTGCAATAATTCCGCCCATAGATATTTCATTTTCTGCGACGCGATATACGCCTAAAATAACCACACAAACCACTGTTAGTTGAACTATAAAATTAGCGAGATTACTCACAGCGTTTGACAGCTTTTTAGACTTAAGTTGCCAGTTAGCTGTGTGGCCGATCATTTGTTGCCAGCTTTTTTGAACAAGTCCTTCGGCACCATTGGCTTTAATTGATTCAAGGGCCGTTAAGCTTTCAATTAAGTGTCCATGTTTGAGGCTAGAAAATCGATTACTTTCTTCAATTGCAGCTTTTAGCTTTGGCTGAATATATAAAGTAAAACCAATGATAATAATGCCGCCTATAACTGGAATAATGGCTAAGTCACCTGCGACAATATAAATGATGGCGACAAAAAGTAATGCGAAAGGTAAATCTACTAAGGTGGTGATTGTCGCTGAAGTGAGAATTTCTCGAATACTATCGAATTCACTTAGTTGACGAGCCATACCCCCGACACTTGGTGAGCGTTTGGACAGTGGTATACCGATTGCCTTAGCAAACAATTTTGAGGACACAATAATATCGACTTTTTTACCCGCAACATCAATGAGGTAACTTCGTAATTGTCGGAGAATTAAGTCAAATAAATATGCTATTCCTGCACCAATTGCTAGAACCCAAAGAGATTCAAAGGCTAGATTGGGCACCACTTTGTCATAGACATTCATGATGAATAGTGGTGAAACAAGAGCGAATAAGTTAACCAAGACAGATGCGATTAAGGCATCACGATATATAGGGGCTGAGTCTTTAATACTCTGAAGCAACCAATGGGTAGTGTTATCGTGAATGTGGACATCAAAGCTATTATCCCCACGAAACTCTTGTTTAATTAAAAACAGATAACCTACATAGAGAGTCTCTAATTCCTCTATCATTAGCGTTTCCTGACCGCCACTTTCAGGAAGTTGGATTACTGCTTTATCAGCATCGATATCGATACTGCGAAGAATGCAGGCTTTTTTGTCTTTTAACAACAAAATACAAGGCAATAAAATCTCTGATATTTGATTGAGATCTTTACGGGTTAATTTAGCAGATAACCCACCTCTGGAAGCTGCTTGAGGCAATAATTCTGGTGTGATCACAGCGCTAGTCAAAGGTAACCCTGCCGCAAGAGAATCGCTTGAGCAAGGGGAACCAAAGTGTTCAGTCATTAATACTAAACAATCAAGTAATGGGTCGACCGTGGTACGTTGAGAGGCCGAAATAGTCCACTGCTCTTGATTATCAGAGACGGTTGCTGGCACGTATTACTTATCCTTTGTAATTATAATTATGTTAAAAACAATGGGTTGACGCTATTATATTACTACAAAGCGTCAACAAATTGTTGTATTTAAGGAATAATATTACCATCTGGTACATTTTCTAACGGGTCTATAGCTGCGACATTCTGTGCTGGTGTTGCATCTGTAGCATCGACGATTAAGGCACCATCATCCAATAATCCATTGATAATCACACCGTCATCATTGCTGTTGTAAACATCAGTTAAATCAACACCGTCTAATACAATCTGCTGATCGAATGACCCATCTTTATCTATATCGATGTTAATAGAAGTACTGCCACTGTCTTCACTAAAGCTTATGTATTGAGATAAGTCATTTAATGAGTCAATTTGCAAAATATCACTAAGATCTAGCTTATCTTCTATATGATTAAAGTCAGTAACATGGTCTGTTGAGATTGTATTATTAAGCGATCCAGTGCTCCAAACAAAGTTATCAGCGCCTTCACCACCCGTCATGGTGTCACTACCCAGCCCACCAATAAGCGTGTCATCCCCTGTGCCACCAATTAGAGTGTCATTGCCGCCTTGGCCAAATAGGATGTCATTGCCGACTCCTCCTGTAAGGTTATCTGCTCCATCATCTGTATTAGCGACATCAAAATAAGAAGGGTTTGCAGTGATAAATGCGTGTATATCTTGCACTGACACGTCATTAGCATCGACTTGTGTTTTCTGAGCTACTAAGTTTTGTAGTGCAGTTATGCCTTGACCGTTTATACCGCTGAATTCGACTAAATCACCAAAAATAATGTCATTACCTAGTCCACCAGAAGCTTGGTCCGCACCTTGTAATAATGCTGACTCTTGACCGAGTATTACATCGGCAAGATTATCGACACTGATGTTAGTTCTAACTTGCCCGTCGGTATCGTAGCTAATTATATCCTGCTCATTAATAGAATCTTTTATTCCGACAGCTTCAACTTCGGATAAACCACTCAGAAGAGCAAATGCATCTTGGGGTGAACCTGGTTCATTATGCTTACCATCTGTGATGAAATAAGTCAGGTTATTGCCAGAGTTACTAGTGACATCATCACTGTTAAACCAACTTACTGCAGAGTTAAAGGCGTCGACGTAATCGGTTCTTCCACCATTTGTAATAGCGTTCCAAGCAGCATTATCACCATTGATTAAAGCGTCGATATCTAAATCAAGGATATCAAAATCTAAGCTGATGACAGCTGAAGTAGAAAAATCAATTACCGCGATATTGACCGTTCCAGAATTCGTACCTGAAGCGGCAGTTACAAGTGTTTTAAATACTTCTATTAACTGCTCTTTAGCGGTGGCTACAGTTGATGCCCCCATACTGCCTGATGAATCCAGAATAAAGGCAATATTGTAGTTTTCACCTTGCACTATTTGTATGCCAGATGTGTCACTGACAATAATGTCGTGGTTATCAGTACCGTTAAGCACATTATCACCGTGACTACCGTCCATATAACTGTAGTCTCTATCAGGTAATATATCGAAGTAGACAGTTGCGGTATCAGTTAATCCTTCAGGATCTTGTATAGTATATGAATAGCTAGCAGGGCCGGTGTAGCCCGTTGTTGGTGTAAAGGTCACATTGCCATCTGCATCAAGTGCGACAGTTCCGTTTTCAGCGTTACCAACACTTATTATTGTCAATGAATCACCGTCAGGATCAGAGTCATTTGCAATGATAGAGTCAGCAGTAAATGTATATGGTGTATCTTCTAGTACTGTTACTTCATTGGTAATAACTTGATCACCTAAAGGTGTATAGCTACCGATTTGTTGGTTTGCATCATTAAATTCACCAAGTTCAATATCTAGTTGATAGGCGCCACCTTGGTCCCAATAGATTATTTCTATTGAATGAGCTCCAGGATCTGTAATATCAAAGTAAATATGTCCGTTCTCGCCTGGGTAGCGAGTGCTAGATGATTGATTGCGTGATACTTCTGCAACAACGACACCATCAATGACAACAGAATAACCATCATCAGCAGTGACTTTTAAACCATACCTTCCGGCATCTAGTTCTATAAAGCCTTGCATGTGCAGTATGGCATCAGAGCTATCATCAGGATCTGTACTTAAACTAGCCGCATCGTCACCAAGGAATTCTTGGAGACTCGTACCTGTTCCTAGATTGCCATTACCCAATGCGTAATTCAGTGTGGTTGCAATAAATGTAGCGTCTGCTTCATTGTTATTAATAAATCTACGGACTTGATTTACATTGGATAAATTACCGCCATCAGAAGGATCACTGTAGCTGAAATATTGACTATATAATCCAACGCCAAAATAATCATCGGTGGCAACTGGTGCCTCATTGGTATTGGTTAGTTCAATATTAACAACTGCTGAATCGGTAAGATTACTTTCATCAGTCACTAACACATTTAGTATATGGTTAGTTGTGCCACCGGTATCAATATCTTGATTTAGTGTAATTTCTCCAGTTGCTGCATTGATAGTAAACAGTCCATTATCTTGAGAACCATCTGCAAAGCTGTAATGAAGAGTTCCTTCCAAATCAATATCATGGGCGGTGACTGAGCCCACAAGGGTTCCCGAGTCTAAGTTACTAGCACTGAATGAGAAATTATAAACATCTTGATTGGCAGCTGAAATATCCGTATCTGAGCCAGATAGGAATTCTGGTGCAAAGTTATGATCAGCAATATTCATGGTTACACTGGATTCAACCGACTGACCTGAACTATCGGTAGCGATAACTTGAATACCAGTGATTGATAAATTATCTACATCAATGTTATGTGGTAGCTTACCGAGTAATTCGGCATCTAGGACGACAGCACCTTGTTGCCCTGCGGAGATCGAGTTCCAATCTAATGTTAATTTCAGCAGGTCTCCACGACCATTCATTGAGCCGATTAATACACCATTCTCAAGTCGCCAGTCTATTGGTTGGCGAATATCTGAAACAGTAATATTGTCAATATTGCCAAAACTAAAGTTGTTTACCTCATTATCACCGGCTTTAAACAATAGAGTTTCAGAATCGCTATCAGTGGAGTTAGAAAGAAGATTTGCTTCATTCAAACTTGCAAATGCGTAAGGTGTTACAGCTAAAAGAGCTGAAGGAGCGTCAAGGGTTATATTGAAGTCGTTATCACTATCTACGTCTCCATCGCTGTCGATAATATCAACATTGAAACCAAGATCTGAACCTGAAGTGACTGTGGTAATTGTTTCAGTATTAATCGTCTTGAGGTTAAAATCATTACCATCAGCGGTTGAGAGCTCAATTAAGTTGATATCAACAAAATCAGAACCTAGTAAGAAAGTTGCAAAGTCTGTGCTACTTCCTATAAATGTTTCTTGGATTGAAACACCATTAGAATCAAAACCTGAAACAAAGAAAGTGGCTGAGCCAGCATAATTACTGCCATTATTATTACTAAGCGTTAATGTTAAATTATTAGTAACCGGCTCGCTAAACGTTAATATCAGTGTTTCACCTGCACTTATATCTTTTCCTGATCCGATTCCGATACCATTTGGACTGGTATTTACATTCTCAACTTCACCATTAGGACCTGTTGCGGTTATCGAGCACTTAACCACATCATCTGCACCAACTTCACCGACTACTTCACCTTGAAGCAAGATAAATAAGTCTTCATCGTTACCGCCAGGGATATTGCCAGTTAAATTCGCATTGGTTGTGATCACTTCTGTTATCGGTTGTTTCAAATCTAGTTCATATTCACCAGAGTTGGGATCAACAGTTAACGTAAATACCAGAGATTGATTTGCTCCTACTGAACCATATTCAGAAGAAGTATCACTGGTGTAAGCAATTAACACATCAGGGTTTTCAGGATCTACATAATAGTAAATAGTTTCGCCACCAGTCGTAATACCAGAATCAGCAAAGTAATTTTCTGAACCTGCTACATTGCTCCAACCTGTTACGTTTCCTGTTAAATCAGCTGAATAATCGGTGTCAGCGCCTTGAACATCAATCTGACCAAAGCTAGTTCCAATAGAGTTGGTGGTTGTTAGATCGTCTACATTCGCTTCAGGTGCATCATCTTCAATAACAACATTAAAGTTGCCATTTGTTGTACTTCCGTTGCCATCATCAACATTAACCCCAAAGTTTACAGACAAGTTATCTTCTGTTGTTCCATCTGGATGTGTTACAGGAGCTAAAAGCGTGACATCGTAACTCCAATCCCCTGAAGAGTTTCCTGCTGGAGCTGTGAGTACTACTGACATAACTTCTAGGTAAGAGCTCTCACTCGGAGTGCCTATATAACCCGTTAGCGTATTTGTATCAGCGTCCCAAGACCATTGAACTGTTTCACCGTTAGCTATGAGTGCTATTGATGGGCCTGATAGAGAGACAGTAAGAATGTCGTTATCAAGATCTTCTATGGTGATTATCCCGCTGGCATTGACAGAATCAGTTGTATCAGTATTACCTGTAGTATCTGCTACACCGCCAGCCAAGCCTTCTTCAGAGACTCGAGAGTTAGTTGTTGCTGTGATAGAAACGTCTTCATTGAGGTTATTTTCAGACAGAGTGATGGTGGCATCGGTGGTGGCACCAGCGCCGTCGGTCATGGTAACTAAGTAGTCACCGGTGTTTGTGCCTTGCTCAAAGTCATTCACCTCTGAGGCAACCCCTGCAGCAGTGATGGTGATAACGCCAGTGCTACTGATACTGTAGAAGCCATCTTCACTGGTGGCGCTTAAGGTGCCGTCCGTATGTTGGAACTGGTAGTTAACCACACCGTCATCATCTGAGCCGACAAGGGTGGCGACTGTAGCGCCAGCGTCCTGATTTTCATCGTAATTAAAGGTTTGGTTTTCAAAGCTACCGTCTTCATCGAGGTTGTTTTCAGACAAGGTGATGGTGGCATCGGTGGTAGCACCAGCGCCGTCGGTCATGGTAACTAAGTAGTCACCGGTGTTTGTGCCTTGCTCAAAGTCATTCACCTCTGAGGCAACCCCTGCAGCAGTGATGGTGATAACGCCAGTGCTACTGATACTGTAGAAGCCATCTTCACTGGTGGCGCTTAAGGTACCGTCCGTATGTTGGAACTGGTAGTTAACCACACCGTCATCATCTGAGCCGACAAGGGTGGCGACTGTAGCGCCAGCGTCCTGATTTTCATCGTAATTAAAGGTTTGGTTTTCAAAGCTACCGTCTTCATCGAGGTTGTTTTCAGACAAGGTGATGGTGGCATCGGTGGTGGCACCAGCGCCGTCGGTCATGGTGACTAAGTAGTCGCCAGAGTTCGGGGCTTGCTCAAAGTCATTCACCTCTGAGGCGACGCCCGCGGCAGTAATGGTGATCACGCCAGTGCTACTGATACTGTAGAAGCCATCTTCACTGGTAGCGCTTAAGGTGCCGTCCGTATGTTGGAATTGGTAGTTAACCACACCGTCATCATCTGAGCCGACAAGGGTGGCGACTGTAGCGCCAGCGTCCTGATTTTCATCGTAATTAAAGGTTTGGTTGGCAAAGCTACCATCTTCATCGAGGTTGTTTTCAGACAAGGTAATGGTGGCATTCGTGGTGGCACCAGCGCCGTCGGTCATGGTGACTAAGTAGTCGCCAGAGTTCGGGGCTTGCTCAAAGTCATTCACCTCTGAGGCGACGCCCGCGGCAGTAATGGTGATCACGCCAGTGCTACTGATACTGTAGAAGCCATCTTCACTGGTGGCGCTTAAGGTGCCGTCCGTATGTTGGAACTGGTAGTTAACCACACCGTCATCATCTGAGCCGACAAGGGTGGCGACTGTAGCGCCAGCGTCCTGATTTTCATCGTAATTAAAGGTTTGGTTTTCAAAGCTACCAGCTTCATCGAGGTTGTTTTCAGACAAGGTGACGGTGGCATCGGTGGTAGCACCAGCGCCGTCGGTCATGGTAACTAAGTAGTCGCCAGAGTTCGGGGCTTGCTCAAAGTCATTCACCTCTGAGGCAACCCCTGCAGCAGTGATGGTGATAACGCCAGTGCTACTGATACTGTAGAAGCCATCTTCACTGGTGGCGCTTAAGGTGCCGTCCGTATGTTGGAACTGGTAGTTAACCACACCGTCATCATCTGAGCCGACAAGGGTGGCGACTGTAGCGCCAGCGTCCTGATTTTCATCGTAATTAAAGGTTTGGTTTTCAAAGCTACCAGCTTCATCGAGGTTGTTTTCAGACAAGGTGATGGTGGCATCGGTGGTAGCACCAGCGCCGTCGGTCATGGTAACTAAGTAGTCGCCAGAGTTCGGGGCTTGCTCAAAGTCATTCACCTCTGAGGCAACCCCTGCAGCAGTGATGGTGATAACGCCAGTGCTACTGATACTGTAGAAGCCATCTTCACTGGTGGCGCTTAAGGTACCGTCCGTATGTTGGAACTGGTAGTTAACCACACCGTCATCATCTGAGCCGACAAGGGTGGCGACTGTAGCGCCAGCGTCCTGATTTTCATCGTAATTAAAGGTTTGGTTTTCAAAGCTACCAGCTTCATCGAGGTTGTTTTCAGACAAGGTGATGGTGGCATCGGTGGTAGCACCAGCGCCGTCGGTCATGGTAACTAAGTAGTCGCCAGAGTTCGGGGCTTGCTCAAAGTCATTCACCTCTGAGGCGACGCCCGCGGCAGTAATGGTGATCACGCCAGTGCTACTGATACTGTAGAAGCCATCTTCACTGGTAGCGCTTAAGGTGCCGTCCGTATGTTGGAACTGGTAGTTAACCACACCGTCATTATCTGAGCCGACAAGGGTGGCGACTGTAGCGCCAGCATCCTGATTTTCATCGTAATTAAAGGTTTGGTTAGCAAAGCTACCATCTTCATCGAGGTTGTTTTCAGACAAGGTGATGGTGGCATCGGTGGTGGTGCCCGCGCCGTCGGTCATGGTGACTAAGTAGTCGCCAGAGTTCGGGGCTTGCTCAAAGTCATTCACCTCTGAGGCGACGCCCGCGGCAGTAATGGTGATCACGCCAGTGCTACTGATACTGTAGAAGCCATCTTCACTGGTAGCGCTTAAGGTGCCGTCCGTATGTTGGAACTGGTAGTTAACCACACCGTCATTATCTGAGCCGACAAGGGTGGCGACTGTAGCGCCAGCGTCCTGATTTTCATCGTAATTAAAGGTTTGGTTAGCAAAGCTACCATCTTCATCGAGGTTGTTTTCAGACAAGGTGATGGTGGCATTCGTGGTGGTGCCCGCGCCGTCGGTCATGGTGACTAAGTAGTCGCCAGAGTTCGGGGCTTGCTCAAAGTCATTCACCTCTGAGGCAACCCCTGCAGCAGTGATGGTGATAACGCCAGTGCTACTGATACTGTAGAAGCCATCTTCACTGGTGGCGCTTAAGGTGCCGTCCGTATGTTGGAACTGGTAGTTAACCACACCGTCATTATCTGAGCCGACAAGGGTGGCGACTGTAGCGCCAGCGTCCTGATTTTCATCGTAATTAAAGGTTTGGTTGGCAAAGCTACCATCTTCATCGAGGTTGTTTTCAGACAAGGTGATGGTGGCATTCGTGGTGGCACCAGCGCCGTCGGTCATGGTGACTAAGTAGTCGCCAGAGTTCGGGGCTTGCTCAAAGTCATTCACCTCTGAGGCGACGCCCGCGGCAGTAATGGTGATCACGCCAGTGCTACTGATACTGTAGAAGCCATCTTCACTGGTAGCGCTTAAGGTGCCGTCCGTATGTTGGAACTGGTAGTTAACCACACCGTCATCATCTGAGCCGTCAAGGGTGGCGACTGTAGCGCCAGCGTCCTGATTTTCATCGTAATTAAAGGTTTGGTTGGCAAAGCTACCATCTTCATCGAGGTTGTTTTCAGACAAGGTGATGGTGGCATTCGTGGTGGCACCAGCGCCGTCGGTCATGGTGACTAAGTAGTCGCCAGAGTTCGGGGCTTGCTCAAAGTCATTCACCTCTGAGGCGACGCCCGCGGCAGTAATGGTGATCACGCCAGTGCTACTGATACTGTAGAAGCCATCTTCACTGGTAGCGCTTAAGGTGCCGTCCGTATGTTGGAACTGGTAGTTAACCACACCGTCATCATCTGAGCCGACAAGGGTGGCGACTGTAGCGCCAGCGTCCTGATTTTCATCGTAATTAAAGGTTTGGTTTTCAAAGCTACCAGCTTCATCGAGGTTGTTTTCAGACAAGGTGACGGTGGCATCGGTGGTAGCACCAGCGCCGTCGGTCATGGTAACTAAGTAGTCGCCAGAGTTCGGGGCTTGCT
This sequence comes from Shewanella sp. GJ50-10, assembly GCF_055808815.1. Classification (NCBI taxonomy): domain Bacteria; kingdom Pseudomonadati; phylum Pseudomonadota; class Gammaproteobacteria; order Alteromonadales; family Shewanellaceae; genus Shewanella; species Shewanella sp. GJ50-10. The sequence goes on from NZ_JBVVSS010000001.1 coordinate 161,899, forward strand.
CAAAGTCATTCACCTCTGAGGCAACCCCTGCAGCAGTGATGGTGATAACGCCAGTGCTACTGATACTGTAGAAGCCATCTTCACTGGTGGCGCTTAAGGTGCCGTCCGTATGTTGGAACTGGTAGTTAACCACACCGTCATCATCTGAGCCGACAAGGGTGGCGACTGTAGCGCCAGCGTCCTGATTTTCATCGTAATTAAAGGTTTGGTTTTCAAAGCTACCAGCTTCATCGAGGTTGTTTTCAGACAAGGTGATGGTGGCATCGGTGGTAGCACCAGCGCCGTCGGTCATGGTAACTAAGTAGTCACCGGTGTTTGTGCCTTGCTCAAAGTCATTCACCTCTGAGGCAACCCCTGCAGCAGTGATGGTGATAACGCCAGTGCTACTGATACTGTAGAAGCCATCTTCACTGGTGGCGCTTAAGGTACCGTCCGTATGTTGGAACTGGTAGTTAACCACACCGTCATCATCTGAGCCGACAAGGGTGGCGACTGTAGCGCCAGCGTCCTGATTTTCATCGTAATTAAAGGTTTGGTTTTCAAAGCTACCGTCTTCATCGAGGTTGTTTTCAGACAAGGTGATGGTGGCATCGGTGGTGGCACCAGCGCCGTCGGTCATGGTGACTAAGTAGTCGCCAGAGTTCGGGGCTTGCTCAAAGTCATTCACCTCTGAGGCGACGCCCGCGGCAGTAATGGTGATCACGCCAGTGCTACTGATACTGTAGAAGCCATCTTCACTGGTGGCGCTTAAGGTGCCGTCCGTATGTTGGAACTGGTAGTTAACCACACCGTCATTATCTGAGCCGACAAGGGTGGCGACTGTAGCGCCAGCGTCCTGATTTTCATCGTAATTAAAGGTTTGGTTAGCAAAGCTACCATCTTCATCGAGGTTGTTTTCAGACAAGGTGATGGTGGCATCGGTGGTGGTGCCCGCGCCGTCGGTCATGGTGACTAAGTAGTCGCCAGAGTTCGGGGCTTGCTCAAAGTCATTCACCTCTGAGGCGACGCCCGCGGCAGTAATGGTGATCACGCCAGTGCTACTGATACTGTAGAAGCCATCTTCACTGGTAGCGCTTAAGGTGCCGTCCGTATGTTGGAACTGGTAGTTAACCACACCGTCATTATCTGAGCCGACAAGGGTGGCGACTGTAGCGCCAGCGTCCTGATTTTCATCGTAATTAAAGGTTTGGTTGGCAAAGCTACCATCTTCATCGAGGTTGTTTTCAGACAAGGTGATGGTGGCATCGGTGGTGGCACCAGCGCCGTCGGTCATGGTAACTAAGTAGTCACCGGTGTTTGTGCCTTGCTCAAAGTCATTCACCTCTGAGGCAACCCCTGCAGCAGTGATGGTGATAACGCCAGTGCTACTGATACTGTAGAAGCCATCTTCACTGGTGGCGCTTAAGGTGCCGTCCGTATGTTGGAACTGGTAGTTAACCACACCGTCATTATCTGAGCCGACAAGGGTGGCGACTGTAGCGCCAGCGTCCTGATTTTCATCGTAATTAAAGGTTTGGTTTTCAAAGCTACCACCTTCATCGAGGTTGTTTTCAGACAAGGTGATGGTGGCATCGGTGGTAGCACCAGCGCCGTCGGTCATGGTGACTAAGTAGTCACCGGTGTTTGTGCCTTGCTCAAAGTCATTCACCTCTGAGGCAACCCCTGCAGCAGTAATGGTGATAACGCCAGTGCTACTGATACTGTAGAAGCCATCTTCACTGGTGGCGCTTAAGGTGCCGTCCGTATGTTGGAACTGGTAGTTAACCACACCGTCATCATCTGAGCCGACAAGGGTGGCGACTGTAGCGCCAGCGTCCTGATTTTCATCGTAATTAAAGGTTTGGTTTTCAAAGCTACCACCTTCATCGAGGTTGTTTTCAGACAAGGTGATGGTGGCATCGGTGGTAGCACCAGCGCCGTCGGTCATGGTGATGAGGTAATCGCCAGAGTTAGGTGCACTCTCAAAATCATTGGCTGCTGAAGCGACCCCAGCTGCGGTGATGGTGATAACGCCATTGCTGTCGATTTTAAAGAAGCCATCGGCGCTGGTGTCAGTGCCTGTGTCAGTGAAGACAAAGCTGGTGATCCCATCTAAATCCGTGGCGTCAACAGTGGCAATTTCAGCCCCCTCAACTTGGTTCTCATCGTAGTTGAAGCTTTGATCTGCAAAGCTACCGTCTTCATCGAGGTTATTTTCAGACAGAGTGATGGTGGCATTCGTGGTGGTGCCCGCGCCATCAGTCATGGTGATGAGGTAATCGCCAGAGTTAGGTGCACTCTCAAAATCATTGGCTGCTGAAGCGACCCCAGCTGCGGTGATGGTGATAACGCCATTGCTGTCGATTTTAAAGAAGCCATCGGCGCTGGTGTCAGTGCCTGTGTCAGTGAAGACAAAGCTGGTGATCCCATCTAAATCCGTGGCGTCGACAGTGGCAATTTCAGCCCCCTCAACTTGGTTCTCATCGTAGTTGAAGCTTTGATCTGCAAAGTCGCTTGGGTCATCAACTGGGGTGACTTCAATGGTTAAGGTCGCCGTTGAGCCGGTGTTGGTGGTGTATGTGATCACCGGTACGTTACCGTTCCAGTTTTCATTTGGTGTGAAAGTGTAACTTCCATCTTCATTGATAATGAGGCTGCCACCATCAAGTTGCACTTCTGTGCCTGCAACAATGGTTTGACCGTCGACTTCATAGCTGGCAACAGTTAAATCGTTATCCACATCACCGTCATTATCCAGTACGTTACCAGTGGCAGGGGTGTCTTCAGCGACCGTGTTGGTGTCGTTCACTAATACCGATGCATCATCAACCGGGGTGACTTCAATGGTTAAGGTCGCCGTTGAGCCGGTGTTGGTGGTGTATGTGATCACCGGTACGTTACCGTTCCAGTTTTCATTTGGTGTGAAAGTGTAGCTGCCGTCTTCATTGATAATGAGGCTGCCACCATCAAGTTGCACTTCTGTGCCTGCAACAATGGTTTGACCGTCGACTTCATAGCTGGCAACAGTTAAATCGTTATCCACATCACCGTCATTATCCAGTACGTTACCAGTGGCAGGGGTGTCTTCAGCGACCGTGTTGGTGTCGTTCACTAATACCGATGCATCATCAACCGGGGTGACTTCAATGGTTAAGGTCGCCGTTGAGCCAGTGTTGGTGGTGTATGTGATCACCGGTACGTTACCGTTCCAGTTTTCATTTGGAGTAAAGGTATAGGTGCCGTTTTCATTTAAGACCAAGCTGCCGCCTTCGACAGACACGGTATCGCCCGCATCATGAATGGTGGCATCGCCAGCCACAGTGAAGCTGGCCACGGTTAAGGTATTATCCACATCACCGTCATTATCCAGTACGTTACCAGTGGCAGGGGTGTCTTCGGCGACCGTGTTGGTATCGTTCACTAATACCGATGCATCATCAACTGGGGTGACTTCAATGGTTAAGGTTGCCGTTGAGCCCGTATTGGTGGTGTATGTGATCACCGGTACGTTACCGTTCCAGTTTTCATTTGGTGTGAAAGTGTAGCTGCCGTCTTCATTGATAATGAGGCTGCCACCATCAAGTTGCACTTCTGTGCCTGCAACAATGGTTTGACCGTCGACTTCATAGCTGACAACAGTTAAATCGCTATCCACATCACCGTCATTATCCAGTACGTTACCGGTGGCGGGTGTGTCTTCGGCGACCGTGTTGGTATCGTTCACTAATACCGATGCATCATCAACTGGGGTGACTTCAATGGTTAAAGTCGCCGTTGAGCCGGTGTTGGTGGTGTATGTGATCACCGGTACGTTACCGTTCCAGTTTTCATTAGGTGTAAATGAGTAATTGCCTTGAGCATCTATAAGTAGCACGCCATCTTCTAATGTTACTGACGTACCAGCTGAGTATGTTTCGCCATTAACTTCGAAACTAACAACAGTGAGTGTGTCGTCGGTATCGGAATCATTCGATAATACATTACCCTCTGCCACAGTATCCTCAGCAACAGTGATGCTGTCGTTTACTGCAATTGTAGGAATATCATAATCTTCGTTAGCTGTTGCTGTTCCTTTTGCCCCATCAGCTCCGTATCCATAAACAATGCCGTCAATAACTGTGTCTTCATCGTTTACAAGATCAGCAGCATTAACTTCAACGGAGAATGTACCGTCAGATTGCATAATTGCTTGGTATTCCTGACCATTAATAGTCAGCATGATAATACCTGTTGTTATGGATGCATCTGCAGTCACGGTACCTGTAATGGTAACCATACCCGTGCTTTCATCTGGAGTAAGTATGTTATCTCCAGTGACAGGATCGATATCTAAAGAGATAGCGGTGTTATCAGGTGAATCATTATCATAAATACGTAATGTGGCTTGAGTATCACCAAGTAATGCATTGATCGGGTTAGATAAATTGATTAAAGCGAATTCAGGGCTATCTTCAATGATTAAATCATCGACAATTGGCACTGTGATATATGCAGTTGTTTCACCAGGCAAGAATGTAACGGTACCGCTGACATTAATAAAATCCTCACCGAATAAAGCGGTTAATTGTTCAGAGCTATATTCAAGCGTGACGGTTTCCGTACTTGGTTCACTTAAGGTTAACGTGAATAAGGCAAACTCCATTCCCTCGACAACAACCGCATAATCAATATCTATGACAGGTAAGTCGCTTCCTTCAGCATCGTTATCAAATATTGCAAACTCTAACTCTTCATCATAGACATTTTCACCTGACACAACGGCATTAAAATATTCTGTAGGTTCAATGAAGGCATCATCAAAAATTGGGACGCGTATAAGAATACTATTGTTACCAGCTTCAAGATTGAAACTGAATATTGGTCTTGCTAAATTGCCACTTGTATCTAACCCACCTACTGTCATTGTCTGCCAAGTGAGGCCGCCGTCATTAGAGTATTCAAGCGGAACTAAATAATCATCTGCGTACTCGGCTATTGGATAGCCAAGCTGCTCACTGAGTAATTCACTGGTGAACGTAATAAACAACTCTTGGTCAGTTTCAAAGGTGAGTTCACTGTTTAATGTGAATTGATTAAAACCAACATCCTCGAAAACATCAGGTATGTCTGCGGATAAATGAGATTTATATTGATCTTGCGTGGCAGAAGTGACATCCCTGAAGACGGTCCAATCTTCTACGCGGTAATCAATACTTAACCCTTCCAGATCGTATTGAGTTATACCTTCATTCAAGATAATGACATAATTGCCATCGCCTAAATCTTGCAAGGTACCAATATCTTCAAATGCTGCACTGAGGCGTACATTACTTACTAATAAGTTTTGATCGATCACCTGCTGACCAACGGCGCCTTCAAGTAAATCATTAGCCGAAAAAGTAATCTGGCCATCTAATTCGTTGTAGTTATATGTAATTAACCCACCTGGAACATCAAGAGTATCAACTGTACGTTCATCGTGGGCATCTGGTGCTCTGTCGCCGGCAATATCGTCAATGGTATCTGCAACATGCTCCATCGCAATTGTTTCAAACAAGTTTTGCTCATTCTCTTGTCGTTCAGTTTCACGGGTAAAAATAATTCCAAGTTCAGCAAGTACTTGAGAGAGCATTTCTTTACCAGCGGTGGCAAGGTTAAGGGGCTGGCCAGTGGTAGGGTCTATGTAGTTTGCCAAGGCTTCATGGACTGAAAGTAATATATTGATATTTGTGGCGTAACTTCCATCAATATTGATTAAGCTATTAGTATTGAGAATGCCATCGTTAACACCATCAGTAAGATCGTTGTCCAAGGCTTGTAAGAAAATAGCCATATTCTCAACGTAATTCATATTGGTGTCTGACAATAAGGTTCCAGCAATATCTTGCAAGAATAAAATCTCACCTTGAATAACATCTGCACTGAAAGTGGCAATGGTAACGCCACCGATCATAAAAGTAATTGTGTCACCTGGTAAGTAAGCGAAAGAACCCGGAGAACCAAAGTCTCCAGTAAAACCAGACAAACCAGAAGAAGTGGTAAACGAGACACCATTAACAAAATTATCGGTAAATTGAGCAATGTTAAAATTGTTGTTATTTAATGCATTAACGCCTTCATCACCTAAAGATAAGCTGGCTGTTAATGTTTCTGTTGCCTCAAATGAAGTATCAAATCCTGCTGCTGCGATAGTTTCAGAACCTTCACGTGCAAGGGAAACATAGTCACTACCACCTTCATTACCTGATGTTTCACCAGCTGCAGTTTCAGGTAGTTGTTCAGTAGGATCTTCGCCAGATAAAATTAAAGCTTGGAGGGCTTCAATTTCAGATAACTCCTCAGAAGTCATATCTGTTGAAAATTGAGCAATAGAATCGTCTGTTGTATTTACATCTAATTGTTCACTATCTAACGAGTCACCGTTTAATACAGTACCGTCGTCAAAAGTGACAACAAATGCTAAATCGCTCGCAAATTGGAGTTCAGCTCCTGCAGGAATTTGATTTCCTGGGAGTATATTCTTGGATTGGCCATTTATTGTGAGGGTGATCTCACCGTTAGCCGAAGTCAAAACACCATTTTTAGTCGTTACAACAGAACTCATATTTAGCTCCAAAACCCTAATCAACACAGTGTTTCACAGTTAGTGAACATATGAACACAATGTCATTACTCGTTGTTATCTGGTTAGTGGTGGGTATTAACCGCAATTTAACAATTTTAGCTTTATTTGTATCGGTAGTCAATTTTTTGACCAATGTGGTGATAGTGGTTAAGACTATGAAAAAGTAATATATTTGACTTTTTACGTGACAAATCAATGCAACACAGTGATTACTACTAATTGTTAAAGTTTTAATAAGAAATTGTGAGGTTAACTAATGTGAAATTTTAGTCTACTTTGGGGATGTTTCAAATGAGGCTTTAGCATGGTAGTTATATAAAAAAACCTGCCATTGGCAGGTTATTGAATAAATGAACAATTCGCTTTACTGGAAGCTATTCAGTCGAGTTTGCAGCTTTACGATAGCTCTGTAATGCAGCTGAATTTTCACCAAGTTGTTCTTGAGTTTGAGCCAAAGCTAACCAATATTCACGTTTAGGCATAATTTCACAGACCTGAGACCAATGATTTTTGGCTGACTTAATATCGCGCTGTTGCTGAGCTAGTTTTGCTAAACAAATGTGGTATTCGGCATTATGCTCATGAGTCTGCTTAAAGCGATACAATAGCTTTCGGATATCCTCATCTTCTGAGTCGATTAATAAAGGCAATTTAGATAAAATATCTGATTCCGGTTCGGATTTAAGACTCTTAGTTATGAGCTTTAAGGCATCCTTCTTGCGATTATATTGACATAATCCTTGAGCGTATATCGCAATCAACTTTGCTTGACTACGTTCTGATTTACTAAGCCAATGCCAGCACTTTTCAAGCTCTTGCTCGCTAATTTCTGTCGCAGCTGTCAGCAAGGCAGTGTTGGTTGAGTGTTCAATATCACTAGATGCTTGCTCAGAAATTATCTTACGTTTACGAATGACAGGTAATAATATTTTCAGCGCTTGCCAGTCCTGCTGTAACTGATAAAGATCTAATGCCAGTTTCAGGACAGGAGCTTTACTTTTACTGGTTGGATTTAAGGCATCAAGTTCAATGCGAGCTTCAGTTAATTTACCTTGTTGGATCAAATAGCGAGTTTTAGAAGTATTGACTGCTGCTTTCGTTAAAGGGTCTTTAGCAGCTTCAGCAAGATATTTATCACGTGCATCAGTATTTCGTTGGTGATGAGCAGCTCTTGCGGCAGCAAAAAGGTTTAAAGCTGGTAGCTCGCCTTTTGCTGCACCTTTTGCCATGGCTTTTTCTGCATTCGGCCAATCTTCTTCTGCGAGGGCGAGGGCGCCTTGCATGGTATATTTCTTGGCGGCTTCTCTACGCCACCTTTCAGGTAAGTATCGACTGTTAATAACGATATTAAGTAAAAAGATAATTAACCATTCAAGTAACTGTAAAGCGCAGTAAAACAGCACTAGTCCCAGTAAACCAAAAACTAAACTGGTTTCAATTTGGTATTCACCTGCTGCGATATAGACATAGCCAGTGTTGCCAATAATAAAAGGGCTAATACAAAAACCAATTAGAATGATGATGACATAAGCAAGGATTTTAATCATAGCTGCGGTTCCTCTGCTGGAACCAATGAGCCGAAGGTAATGAGTTGCTGTAGCAATCGAGTTGACTCAAAATTGGTATGTTTTACTTGCTCAATTTTAACGGTAATTAGCGCATCTAACGCCGTCATGGCCTCTTGGGTTTGCGCTTCATCTAAATCAAAATATTGCTGTATCCAAGTACGGGAAAACCCAATAGATTGACGGTAATTGACTTCATCGTGTTGATATAAAGCCAGCTGTGCTTGCAGTAGCTTATTACGAATATTCTCGATTAAGTACCATTGTTGATCTGGCGCCAGTAATGGTTCTAAATCCGTGGTACGTTTGCGAATAGTGATAAAACCATCAGTAACTGAATGCCATGTTTTAGCGAGGTTACTCTGCCAATCATCTAACGAATCCGTCATCACATGTTGCTCTGCCAAGTCTTCAGCTGTTTGGGCCTTAGCGCGATTTAATGGCAAGCTATCTAACTGGTTTAATATACTATCTATCGAGTAGATGGTACCTGCTACATCCGTTGTTTTAATGGCATTGGTTTGGGCGAGATCATGAGCAAGGGCGCGGCGTATCGGTAATAGTGCTGGGTCTTTCATTGCTTCAATACGATCATCTGCCGAGCTCAGTAAACTTGCAGCAGTTTTAGGGTCGTTTTCAAGCCATAATTTTCGGCCTGCCATTCGTACTAAATACTCAGCTTCTGATGCCATCCAATGGTTTGGGTTTCGCTGGGCAATAGTGGCTACCCGTTCTTGCAATTGTTGATGAGATTTTGCTAATTGATTTTGTTGCTGGTAAGCCAAAGTGTCATTTTGTTGCTGTACTTCTAGTTCTGCAATGCGTCTTTTAGGCTCAATTAAAGCCTCTGTTACTTCATTGCTGATGGCTTGAGTTTGTTGGTATTGAGTTTGTAGCTCAACTTTTTGGCTTTCAAGCTCAATTAATAGCAGGTAACTGATACCAATCCCTGCTAGCGCGATGATAAGACATAATAAAATACTAAGTCTTATCCACCATGAACTTTTTTGTTTAGGAGTCACTTCAGGGACACTGTCGGTGGAACGAGTTTTCTCTGAATTCGCGGTATCCGTTGTCAGGGTTTTCTGATGATTTTTACTCGAGGAATTGTGAGCACTAGATGTCGTGCTTTGCTCTAATTCAGTCGAAGACTCAGCCTCATTATTCACTGATTCAACGGTTGAATCCTTCGTACTTGATTGACTTGAATCTTGCTTATTGTTTTCCATGAGCTGTCCTTGAGTGCCTAGTGTGGCTATGTACTAGTGCGACCATTTACTGCGCGACATAAATATTGAGTGATAGGGTACAAGTCTGGCAGGATTAAACAATATCGCAAATAACGAACTTTGCTTTAATGATTAAAGAGATAACGCTTGTAAAACAGCTTGAGTGTTCGCGCCATTAGCATTGGTGACGTGACAAAATCCTGCTGTTTTCGCCCTTTGTTCCACTCGGTGACTAGGCACTATGATATGACATGATTGCAACCATGCAAATAACTCTTTTGGAACAAGATTAATTAGATTAACAAGGACTTCGCCACTGGTGACGACAATGGTGTCAATTTTAGCGCTTTGCCATTGGCTGCAAACGCTTTGTGCATCAAGCTTTGGCATCACTCTTTGGTAAACTTCCCAATAGTTAACATTGGCTTGTCTTAAGGTTAATTGTTCTGCAATGGTTTCTCTGCCGCCAACTCCTCGAACTATCATGATCCGTTGCTGTTTTATCTCTGCTAACGAAGTGAGTGATAACAATCCTTCACTGTCTTGGCTGTCTGCAGGAGCGACTTCGGCGTGGATATTATATTGGGTTAAAGCGTCAGCAGTTGCTTGACCAACCGCATAATAGCGGCAATTGGGGAACTGACCTTTGAGTGACTGCGCTGCAAAATATACCGCATTGGTACTGATAAAAATAATGCAGTCAGTTTGGGAAAGCTGTAGAGGTTCAATCGGGAAATGAGTTGGAGCAACGGCTAATAAAGGCGTGACAATAAAGTCGACACCTTTATCTTGGAGCTGCTGCACCATCGCTTGATTGCGCCCTTCTGGGCGCGTTAGCAAGACTTTCATATTGTGACTTTGCCTGATTACTTGTTGTAAACAGCGTCTAATATTGTTTTAGCGCCGCGGCTAAGTAAGTCATCTGCCAGTGCTTCACCTAATGCAATCGCATCAGTTTTAGGGCCAGATACAGCACCTTCGATCACTTGGCTACCGTCTGGGTTACCCACTAAGCCACGTAAGCTTAATGTGTCACCTTCGATTTCAGCATAAGCACCGATTGGTACCTGACAACCACCTTCAAGGCGAGTGTTCATCGCACGCTCAGCTAGTACGCGGTAACGAGTTTCTAAATGCTCAAGTGGAGCAAGTAACGCTTTAACACGTTCGTCATTCATGCGACATTCAATACCTACAGCACCTTGACCGTTAGCTGGTAGTGAATCTTCTGCTGAGATGAAGCTAGCAATACGCTCATCTAATTTAAGACGAATTAGGCCGGCAGCTGCAAGAATAATGGCATCGTAATCACCGCTATCTAGCTTAGCTAAACGCGTACCAACATTACCACGTAAGTCTTTGATGACTAGATCTGGACGAGCAGCGCGAATTTGACACTGACGACGTAAGCTAGAAGTACCTACTACAGCACCTTGCGGTAGCTCTTCAATCGTTTTGTATGTGTTAGATACGAAAGCGTCACGAGGATCTTCACGTTCACAAATAACCTGTAAACCTAATCCTTCAGGGAAATCTACTGGTACATCCTTCATTGAATGAACAGCGATATCAGCGCGATCTTCAAGCATAGCAACTTCAAGTTCTTTAACGAATAAACCTTTGCCACCCACTTTAGCGAGAGGTGTATCTAAAATCACATCTCCTTTAGTGCTCATTGGAAGAAGTTCAACAGTTAAACCTGAATGAATACGTTCAAGCTCAGCTTTAACGAATTCAGCTTGCCACATAGCCAGTGGACTTTTACGAGTAGCGATACGAATAACATTTTGAGACATGCCAGAGAGTTCCATCGATAGACTTAATTGCGACAATGCTAACATTGCCCGTTGGCTTATGTAACAAACCGATAGCGATTGTTTGACCTATGCACATAATTTTTTTGTGACCTAGATCTCATTTGCTGGCGTATTTCAATAAAACTGATACCATGAACAAGTTATTACTAATGAATTTAATGCTAATTAAAGTAAGTAATTACTTTAATTTTTAGTTCGAATCAGTCGTAGAGTGATAGTACAAGGATGGAAGCCTTGATAGAAAATGTTTGTCCTTCAGCCGACATAGCCAATCAACTCAATCTTGTTCGCTACGAACGAGTTCAATCTTTGTTGTCACCAAAACAGCAAAAGCTGTTTGATCTCATCGGATACCTCATTCAACATCATCATCCACAACTCCCTGGTGGTAATTCTGCATTAACGCCTTTTGGTATTAGCCAATATCAGGATTCTGAAAAAGATTATCTAGCTTGTGATGCATTCAATTTACCTAAACTGACTTCAAACATCGCAGAGCCTTGTGCTTTCGAAGGTGTTTATTCAATGGGTAGTACGGCAAGCTTTGGTCAGAACCCTAAAAGTGATGTAGATGTATGGCTGGTTTATAAAGCTAACTTAAGTCATGCCGATTTAAGCTTAATTACTGAAAAAACCACCGCGTTAACCCAGTGGTTTGCTTCCTTTGACTTTGAAGTTAATTTTTACTTAGTTCATCCACTGCAATTTCGTGAGTGTAGCGCCTTTGAAAACTGTTATAGCTCGTTAGGCGAGGAACATAGCGGCAGCACACAACATTGGTTATTACTGGAAGAGTTTTATCGCTCGCACATACGACTGGCTGGTAAAACCGTGGGTTGGTGGCCAAATTCGAATCAAGATGAGTCGGTATTGTTTTTAGGTGATGTGCAATCTATGCCAGCCACAGAATATTTTGGCGCTTCACTATGGCAATTGTATAAGGGCCTAAATAAACCCCATAAAGCCTTACTGAAAGTATTACTGTTAGAAACCTATGCCGCCGATTATCCTGAGTCACACTTCATTACCGCACAAATTTGGCAGCAATGTGAACAGGGGGATTTTTCAGAATCCAATGATGCTTATTTGATTCTATATCAACGTATTGAACGTTACTTATTAAGTAAGCGCGATATCAGGCGTCTAGAAATTGTGCGTCGCTGCTTTTATCTTAAATGTGGTGTTAACCTCACCAATGCCTGCGTTGGTACTGACTGGCGCCGCAACAAAATGCAGCAAATCGTCAATGATTGGAGTTGGCCACCCAGCTTGCTAGAAACCTTAGATAACAGTCAACACTGGCATTCAGGTCAGCTGAAATGGTTTAACAAACAACTGAACGAGTTGTTATTAGTCAGCTATCGTACCTTGTTAGAATTTGCCTCAAAACAAGCATTAAGTGACCGATTTAGAGTTGAAGAATTGGGCATGCTTGCGCGCAAACTCCATACTTACTTTAGTGATGATGAACATCAGCTGTTGCCATTGAATAAGTTATGGAGCTGCTCGGTATTCGAACCGAACATGACCATTATTCATAGCCTTAAAGAGTCGCGCTATTATCTTTATCGTCAGCCGCTAAAGTCAGGACAATTATTAGGTGAGTCATCAATAATTAAGGCTGATACTCCCACCGCCTTAATTGCTTGGTCTGCGATGAATGGTATTTCTACTGATGACACCTCTTGGCAAGAATATGGTCGTAAAAAGCATCGCTCTAGCGTATTAACCGAATTAGCCAGTCGCTTAGTACCGTTACTCACCACTGCCAATAAAGTTTCAAAAGCTGAGTTATGTCAGCCCTATTTTTACAAAAAAGTCATTGTGGTGGCGAATGTCGATGGCGACCCTACATTAAAGTGGCAAGGTCAAGAAATCATGATTGACTACATGAATGGCAATGTTTTCTCATTAGGTAAAAAACAGCAAAATATGCTGTCGACTGTTGAACTGATTTGTCTCAACAGTTGGGGCGAATGGCAATGTCATCGTTTTAAAGGTGAGCAAGGTTTATTAGAAGCACTCGCTTTTGTGGCATTAGGGTTAAAAGGCACTCCAGAACAAGTGGATATTGAGGTCGTGGTGTGTGCAGAACGGCTCAAAAAACAGATTAATGACGCGTTACTTGCTGTGTTTAATCTTTGCGTTAAGTTTTGCCATGAGGCGAGGGCGTCATCCGCGCTAATGCATCCAATTGAGTTGTCAGATAAGCGCTACGGTTTGTATTTTAATTCAATGGGAATGGTCTACAAAGAGCTTAAAGGCAACGAAGTTAAAGTTGCGCCAATAAAAGTTGAGCGATTTAAAAAGCCTGAATTAACAGCGCCGGTTGCGGTATTAAAGCAAGATCCTTATCGCAGTATTCCCAGTGTGATTAAACTGTATATTTCAAAAGGCGCTAAACAGTACTTTTTAAGACAACGCCCCGATGCACTGGATGTATTTATTATTGATGAAGTTAATCAGTTAAAGCATCAGATATTTGATGACCTGTCGATGAAGGAATTAGTTGAAAAAGAAAGTCACAGCTTCGCCTTCGAGCGAGATGATTCGTCGCTGCACTATTTTAATATGCCGCAATTTTTTAAATTGGAAAGAATTGATGGCGAGCTTAATGTGGTGCCATTCGGGGTGGCGATGAATGAATTGAGTTCAGATATCTAAACTCAATTCATCGTCAATCAGGCATTGATTCGATTAAATCAAACCTGATGCGCTAAACAAGCTCACTAGATAGAAAGTGCAATACCGCTTTGCTTAGTAATGGCATCAATAACAAAAGGCATGAATTCACTGTTATTACGCTCATCAAACCATTTGCCGTCTACAAAAGCAAAATGGTAACCACCGGTACGGCTGGCTATCCACAACTCATGTAAAGGCTCTTGTTTGTTGATGACAATTTGCGAACCGTCTTCAAATTCTAACTGCAGTACATTACCGCTTGCGAAGATATCGACATCGGCATCTTGTTCGTCAATCGCAGCCTCAATGGCATTTTCAATCTTGCTGAACATCTCATCAGCCAACTGATGAAACTCTGTATCTGTCATAGCCATGCATTTCTATCCTTGTACTTCCTAGGTTATGAATGCGATTATAAGGCTATAACTCCCCAGATGCATAGATGTTGAGAAAAATGAGACTGTTTTTATTAGTAATGCTTGCTAGCCTATTCATTATTGGCTGCGGACAACAAGGCCCGTTATATAAAACTCCTGAAGTAGAAACCAATCAGGAAGAGCGAAAACCGCAAGAGCCTACTAGTGAAAAAACCGAACAAAAAACTCAAGAGCAGTCTCAAGAGTCGACATAAAAAATACAAAAGAATTTGAAGGAACCGCATTTTGGATCATTTTACATATCAACAAGATCAACTTTTTGCTGAAGGCTGCTCTGTTGCTGAACTTGCTCGTACCCACGGCACACCGCTATATATCTATTCGCGCGCGACATTAGAGCGCCATTGGAATGCATTTGATAATGCTGTCGCTGATCACCCTCATTTGATTTGCTATGCCGTAAAAGCAAACTCAAACCTTGCAGTGTTAAATGTGCTGGCTCGGTTAGGTAGTGGTTTTGACATTGTTTCTGGTGGCGAGCTTTCCCGTGTTATCGCTGCAGGCGGCGATCCTAAGAAAGTGGTGTTTTCTGGTGTAGGTAAAACCACAGCCGAAATGGAACAAGCGCTGAATACCGGTATTTATTGTTTTAACGTTGAATCAAGTGCTGAGCTTGAATTGTTAAACGAGGTTGCTGGTAAATTAGGTAAGGTTGCGCCAATTTCACTGCGGGTAAATCCTGATGTTGATGCAGGGACACATCCTTATATTTCTACTGGCCTTAAAGAAAACAAATTTGGTATTGCCATGGATGAAGCTGAGCAAGTGTTTGCTCGCGCCCATGAATTACCTCATCTTGCTGTTAAAGGGGTTGATTGTCATATTGGTTCACAGTTGACTGAAATGCAGCCGTTTTTAGATGCTATGGATCGTATGTTGGCACTTATTGACCGTTTAGCAGCCAATGGCATTGAAATTAAACACTTTGATGTTGGTGGTGGCTTAGGTGTGCCTTATGATGATGAAACACCGCCACATCCAGATGTTTATGCTGCAGCGTTACTTGAACGCTTGGGCGACCGTCCACTTAAATTGATATTTGAACCTGGCCGTGCGATTGCAGCAAATGCAGGTATTTTTGTCACTGAAGTGCTTTCTCTTAAAGAAAATAGTGATAAACGTTTCGCCATTGTTGATGGTGCGATGAATGACTTAATCCGCCCAGCGCTTTACAGTGCGTGGCAAAACATTATTCCTGTGCAGCTCACCTCAGCGCCAAGCTTTGAATACGATGTAGTAGGCCCAGTATGTGAAACCGGCGACTTTTTGGGTAAAAACCGTCAGCTGAATGTGCAAGCTGGTGACTTACTTGCGGTGCGTTCAAGTGGTGCTTATGGTTTCGTGATGGCATCAAATTACAATTCACGCCCGAAACCAGCAGAGGTCATGGTCGATAAAGATCAAAACCAAGTGATCCGTGAGCGTGAAAAGCTTGAGCAATTGTGGCAAGGTGAACATCTACTGCCTTAATCGTTTGATGGCTTTAATCATTTGATTAAAGCCGATTCGGTTTATTTTTTAGTTCGATAAGGGAAACTCTTTTGATCCAATTCACCAAGATGCATGGACTGGGTAATGACTTTATGGTGGTTGATGGCGTGACACAAAATGTGTTTTTTTCGCCTGATCAAATTCGCCGTTTAGCAGACCGTAATTTCGGTATTGGCTTTGACCAACTCTTGTTAGTTGAACCGCCGTACGATCCTGATTTAGATTTCCATTATCGAATCTTTAATGCCGATGGTGGTGAAGTCGAACAATGTGGCAATGGCGCTCGCTGTTTTGCCCGCTTCGTGCGTAATAAAGGCTTAATTAATAAGTACAAAATTCGCGTAAGTACCAGTTCAGGTAAAATGACCCTGCGACTTGAACGTGACGGCACTGTCACCGTTAATATGGGCGTACCAGTTACCGAACCTGGTAAAATCCCTTTTCGTGCTAAACGCCCTGAAAAAACCTATTTACTGCAAACGCCAAAGCAAACGTTCTTGTGTGGCGCTATTTCAATGGGCAACCCTCATTGTGTGCTTGAAGTGGATGATGTTGCGACTGCCGAGGTTGAAGATATCGGTCAAATGCTGACTAAGCATGAACGTTTCCCTAAAGGGGTGAATGTTGGCTTTATGCAAGTTGTCGATCGCGGTCATATCAAATTAAGAGTGTATGAGCGCGGTGCAGCCGAAACACTAGCTTGTGGCACAGGCGCATGTGCTGCTGTCGCAATCGGAATTATGCAAAATAAATTAGACAGACAGGTGAAAGTTGATTTGCCTGGTGGCCGCTTGATCATTAATTGGGAAGGTGAAGGAAAACCATTGTGGATGACTGGGCCTGCTGAACACGTTTTTGATGGACAAATCCAGTTATGAGCGACGTAATCAATACTAAAAAGTTATTGGCTGAAAATGCGCAATCTGCAGCTTCATTAGGCACTGATATCGTAATGGAAGACCTGCCTCTTGATGAGTTGATGATCCGCGAATACTTGCTCGATAATCCTGAGTTTTTTAATCGCTACCCTGAACTACTGCTAGCAATGCGACTGTCGCATCACGAACGCGGTTCAGTGTCGTTGATTGAACGTCGCCAAGAAATGCTGCGTGGGCGCGTGACCCAACTTGAAGAAGAAATTACCTCTTTAATGAAGATAGCCACTGAAAACGAGAAGATATTCCGTTTTAACAGTGATTTATCGATGAAAATTTTAAAGTGTGAAGATTTGGGTGAACTCAGACAAGTGCTATCGGAAAAGTTAAAGACTGAATTTGGCTTTACTCATGTTCGTTTAATTACCGTCCATGATATCGATAGTGAACTCGCTAATATTTGGCGTCAGCGTATCCAACAAGGCTTTTACTTTGGTCGCCTGACACAGTCTGAATCTAAACGACTTTTTGGTTCAGAAGTCGGTTCGGTGGCATTGACTAAGTTATCTGATGAAAACGGCCAAGTCATTTTTGGTGTCGCTTCAGTTGATGCTGCTCATTTCCATCCGGATATGGATCATCTCTTTTTCCAACAAATAAGAGATTTACTGGATCATATGTTGCCAAAATTTTAATTGGCTGCCTATTTAATTCAGTGGATTAAATAGGCATGACTGCAACTATTGGAGGCAGTGTCATGGGTCAACTCAGTTGGCTAGCTGCATTTGAACGCTACCTTCGTTCAGAGAAACAACTTTCGCCACACACAGTGCGAAACTATTTGTATGAAATTCATCGTGCGGCAGAAATTATCTTTTCGATCCCAAAAGGCACATCGTTAGAGGAATATGACCGCCAGTGGTTAACGGTCAATCGTGACCAATTACAAGCTGTGCTATCTAAACTTCATCGCCAAGGCCTAAGCCCTCGTTCATTATCTTTGTGCTTGTCTTCACTTAAGCAATTTTTTGAATTTCTTGTCCGTGAACAAGCCATAAAAGTAAACCCAGCTAAAACCCTCAATGCACCGAAACAAGCTAAGCCATTACCTAAAAATATGGACTTGGATGCGGTCACGCACCTATTAGATATCGATGCCGATGATCACTTAAGTAAACGTGACAAAGCTATTATGGAGCTGTTTTACTCCAGTGGTTTGCGTTTAGCTGAGCTTGCCAGTTTAAACCTGACTGATATCGACTTTAGCCAACACGAAGTCAAAGTAATGGGTAAGGGCAGTAAGCAGCGAGTCGTGCCGATAGGCAAAATGGCGATTGAAGCGATTAACCGTTGGTGTGATTGCCGCAATGATTTGGTTAAGGCTGAAGCTGGTGACGCCTTATTTGTTAGCCAGCAAGGCAAACGCTTATCGCATCGAAGCATTCAACTCAGAATGAAAAAGTGGGGGCAGGAACAATCTTTATCTGCAAAAGTTCACCCTCATAAATTGCGACATTCCTTTGCAACGCATATGCTTGAATCAAGTGCAGATTTAAGAGCAGTGCAAGAATTATTGGGACACGCTAACTTATCCACCACCCAAATTTATACCAGTCTCGATTTTCAGCACTTGGCAAAAGTTTATGATGGCGCTCATCCTAGGGCGAAAAAAGCCAAGGGGAAATAATGAAACAGTATTTACGACTTCGACCTTTTAAGGCTATCAGTTTTGATTTAGATGACACCTTGTACCATAACGCGCCGCATATAATTAAAGCCGAGTCCAAGTTGTCTCTGTTTATGCAGGAGCAATTTAACGTACCTGATGCTTGGGGGCTCACTCAATGGCGCGAATTAAAAGCGAAGGTGATTGCGGTACATGAAGAACTTGCTCATGACACTACCGCAGCTCGTTATGAGGTGCTTCGTCAGGCTTTAATTCAATGGGATTACTCAGAAGTTGAAGCTAGCCAAGGTGCTCAGCAAGGTCTAGAGTGTTTTTGCTTTCACCGCAGTGACTTTAAAGTCGATGAAAATGTGCTGAAATTACTGACTGACTTAGGCGAACATTATCCATTAGTTGGCATAACCAATGGTAATGTTGATGCCCGCAGAATTGGGCTTGAGGATGTGCTTGAGTTTGTGGTTCATCCTGGGCATGGGGTTAGAATGAAACCTTACAGCGACCTGTTTGACTTAAGTTGTCAACATCTTGAGATTGAACATCAAGACCTGTTGCACATTGGCGATCATCCTATCAGTGATGTGTTAGGTTCTCGCGCCGCAGGCTGTCAGAGTTTGTGGTTAAACCTTAACGATAACCAGCAAGCTCGTCATATTCTGCCTCATATTGAAGTCGATGAGCTACAAGAAATTAGTTTGCTTGCTGCACATTAAGGTATTTTAGTTATATAGGTTGGTAAGTTGATTTGTGACACATTAGAGTATGTTATTTATATAAATTTGTGCAGTTGTCGAGGTTTTTGAACTTATTTCATCCAGTTTTAATACTCAACACGCCCTGCCCATAGTGTTTTAATTTTGATTGCTTTAAACTGTATTGATACAAATGTTACTACACCTTTAAATGCTTTTTACTGCCAAGGTAACTGCTAAATTCAGATGAATTTATATCGTGCAATCCGAACTATCATCATGACGTCTCCTGCTAAGCTGGGGCGAATGTTGTTGATCGCGATTTTAACGATGCAGTCTGTTGGTGCGATGGCAGATGATTGTACATTTGAGCACCAAGATTGTGATGACACCCCTGTTGCGCTTATGATCGCTGATATGGATTCTCATATAGTAAATCAAGAGCATGCTTCAGAAAAAGACTCAAAGCAGTGCGATGAAAAAGTACAAATAATTAGTCATATTGATAAAGATTGCGGTGAGTGTAGTAATAATTGTTGTTCTTGCTGTATGACGTTAATGCAGCCCGTGACAGTGATGCATACCGCTCAGTCAGCCCCAGACTCCTTTGTATTTTCATTTATCTCTACTGAAATCGAAACTCCATTTTTTAGTTTTTTACGCCCTCCCCAAGTTTAGCCTTTAATTCAAAATTTTATCTAATAAGCAAATTCTATTAATCGATTTGCTTTGACTAGCTGTATTTTGTGCTCGTAATAGCACTCAGCTTGTCTTGTATTTTTGTATTAAATCGAGGCCAAAACTCAGATGTTTTACAATGTTAATATCGCCCGACTGGGCATTATTTTGTCCAAACTTTTCTTGTGTTGCGTATTCGCGCTGCTTGCGCCGATATCCCATAACGTTAGTGCTGAAGAACAAAATTCTACCCTGTCATTAACGACGGTACTTGAGCGTGTTAAGCAGCAACATCCCTCATTAAAAGTATTCAAATTTCGTCAACTTGCCCTAGATGGCGAAGCGTACACGCAAGCATTAACACCTGGTTATGAAATCGGGTTTGATGTCGACAATGTTGCAGGTTCAGGAGATTACCAAGGCATCGATAGTGCCGAATTTAGCGTGTCATTGTCTTCAGTCATTGAACTGGGTGATAAGTTAGAAGCGCGTTCTGGGATGGTGAATGAAAAGCGTGCCTTACTTGAAGCTGAACAAAAAATTGCAGCCCTAAGTCTACTGGGTGAAACGACTCGTCGTTATATCGATGTGTTAGCTGCACAATCACAATTAGAGCTGGCTGCTGACTCCTTGACGCTTGCGGAAGAAACCTTAAGGGTAGTGAAAAACCGTGCGGAAGCTGGCGTCACTCCTGATGCCGAAGTTAAACGTGCTCAAGCTGCAGTATTTAATGGCAGACTTGTCGCAGAAACTCAATTACATCAGCACGATTATGCCAAATTAGCCCTCAGTATGATGTGGGGTGAATCCAATGTTAACTTTGAATCTTTGGAAGGTAGTTTATTTGAATTTACTGATGATGTTGCGTTAGCTCCATTGTTTGAAAAGGTGAAATACAGCCCTGCTATTGAAGCATACCTAACCCAAGCTCAATTAAAGGAAGCTGAATTACGGTTTGCTCAAACTCAATCGAGTGCAGATGTGAGTTGGTCTGTTGGCGTGAAGCAAATGCAGCAAACCAGCGATATGGCATTAACGGCGGGATTCAGTGTGCCGTTATTTAGTGGAGACCGAAATTCAGGAGCGGTCATTTCTGCACAAGCGGCGAAAGATGAAGTAATGATCAACCGCGAAGTCGCACTGCTTGAACTCTATGCTCAGTTATATCGTGCTTATGCCAGTCGTAAACAAGCAATTGTCACGGTTAATCGTTTGCAGGCCAGCGTAATTCCTACTTTAACCCTAGCCTTAGAAGATACTCAAAAAGCTTATGAGCAAGGGTTATATAGCTATCTTGATTATTTAACAGCAAGAGAAGAATTACTTTTTTCACGCCGAGCTTTGATTGATGCTGCTGCTTCTGCATTGCGTCATGGCGTGGATATAGAGCAATTAATTGCTGAGCCTCTATCAGCGTCTCAACATACCTTTTTTAAAGATTTCCAAGGATTCCCAAAATGAACTTAAGACCATTCAATAACCTTACTATGGTTCATCTTGCTGTAACGGCCGTCTTAATGCTTGCTGTTCCAGCTTATGCTTCGGGCGATCATGACCATGAAGGTGTGCATTCAGATAAACATGCTAATGAACAAGCACATGGCGAACATGGGCATAATGAACATCAAAGCGGCCATTCAGATAGTCACTATGATAGTCACTCTGATAGCCATGCCGATGAGCAATCACATGACGAACACGGCCATGACGAGCATGGGCATGATGAACATGAAGAAGGCCAAGTTCATATCAGTGCAGAGCAACTGTCTGTATCTGGGATCGTTACTCAACTAGCGCAGTCTGGTGATATCAAACAAACAGTGACTCTTTATGGTCGAACAGTGGTACCAGAAACGGCTATAAGTCCAGTGAAAGCTAGATTTTCAGGACTTATCACCGAGTTTAACTTCGCGGTAGGTGACAAGGTAAAAGCGGGGCAAGTGATTGCTAAAGTTGAATCTAATGCAAGCTTAAAACATTACTCAATAACTGCACCAATTTCAGGTGTAGTGGTAAACCGATATGCTAATGTCGGCGAGTTAGCCACAGACAATGTTCTGCTTACTATTATGAATGACACAGAGTTGTGGGTTGAGTACCAAATCTTTCCAGGACAATTAAATTCAGTATCGGTTGGTCAGCACCTTATTATCGAATCAAACCCAGCTAATGCAAATAAGCAGCAAGTGGATTCAACAATAAAACACCTTCTCAACTCAACCAATAACCAAGCTTACACGTTAGCTCGTGCGCCACTAGACAATAAGCAAGGTCAATGGGCGGTGGGCGCTTTATTATCAGGGGTGTTAACCTTGAGTCAGCAGTCTGTGGCGATGGTTATTGATAATCGTGCAGTGCAGATTATGGAAGGTCAGCAAGTGGTGTTTGTCCGTAATGAAGAGGGCTTTGAAAAACGCATCGTTGAGCTAGGACAAAGTGATAGCCAAATGACAGAGGTGTTATCTGGCGTAGCAATTGGCGAAGAGTATGCCGTAGAGAAGAGCTTTCTTCTTAAAGCAGATCTTGAGAAATCTAGCGCTGCACACGTCCATTAAAGGAGACGAAAATGATTGAATCAGTTTTACGTCTTGCGATTAATCGCCGCTGGATGATGATGTTTTTAGCTTTATTGCTGGTTGCTGTAGGGCTTTGGAGTTATCAGAAATTACCGATTGATGCCGTGCCAGATATTACCAATGTACAAGTGCAAATAAGCACGCGTGCTGCGGGGTACTCACCACAAGAAACCGAACAGCGGATTACTTATCCGATTGAAAATGCCCTGATGGGTATTCCGAATTTGTCTAACACTCGTTCATTGTCGCGCTATGGATTATCGCAGGTGACAGTCGTGTTTGATGAAGGCACCGACCTTTATTTTGCTCGTAACCTTATTAGCGAGCGTTTAAATGGCATAAAAGGAGCTTTACCTGTTGGAATTGAGCCTGAAATGGGGCCAATTTCTACCGGTTTGGGTGAAATCTTCATGTATACCATCGAAGCGAAACCGGATGCCAAACAAGCTGACGGAAGTGACTTCGATGCAACAGCGCTAAGAGAAATCCAAGATTGGATTATTAAACCGCAATTAGCTCAAGTAAACGGTGTGACTGAAATAAACACCATAGGGGGCTTTGATAAGGAATATCACATTACGCCTCAACCATTGAAAATGTTGACCTATGGGGTTTCCTTTGTCGATATAAAAATGGCGCTGCAAAGCAGCAACAGTAATCGTGGCGCAGGTTATATTGAGCGTGATGGCCAGCAATTGACAGTTCGTTCAGCCGGGCAGCTTAAAACCATTAGCGATATTAAACAGGTTGTTGTTAAGCGTATCGATAATGCACCAATCTTAATTAGTGATGTGGCAGAGGTCGGCATTGGTAAGGCGTTAAGAACGGGGGCAGCCACTAGAGACGGAAAAGAAACAGTACTAGGCAGTGCAATGATGCTGGTGGGTGAAAATTCACGCCAAGTATCATTAGCCGTGGCCGAAAGACTTGAAGATGTTAAAGCGTCATTGCCTGATGGAAT
Source organism: Shewanella sp. GJ50-10 (assembly GCF_055808815.1). Classification (NCBI taxonomy): domain Bacteria; kingdom Pseudomonadati; phylum Pseudomonadota; class Gammaproteobacteria; order Alteromonadales; family Shewanellaceae; genus Shewanella; species Shewanella sp. GJ50-10. Next base: position 185,172 of record NZ_JBVVSS010000001.1, read on the forward strand.
TAAAGTAGAGGCCGTATACGATCGCACAACTTTGGTCGATAAAGCGGTATATACAGTCCAAAAAAACCTCGTTGAAGGTGCGTTACTGGTTATCGTGGTGTTATTCATTTTGTTGGGCAATGCAAGAGCCGCGCTAATCACTGCAGCGGTCATTCCGCTGGCAATGTTAGCGACGATGACAGGGATGGTGCAAGCTGGCGTTTCAGCAAACCTGATGAGCTTAGGGGCATTAGATTTTGGTTTGATTGTCGATGGTGCGGTGATTATTGTCGAGAATGCCATTCGCAGACTGGGTCAAGCACAGGTACAAAATGGCGGGAATATTCTGCCTCGTAAACAACGTTTACAATTGGTGTATGAGGCAACGAATGAAGTCATTCGCCCAAGCTTATTTGGCGTATTGATCATTACCGTGGTTTATATTCCACTGTTTAGTCTTACGGGTGTTGAAGGCAAGATGTTCCACCCAATGGCAGCCACAGTTGTGATGGCGCTTTTAGCAGCGTTAGTGCTGTCGTTAACACTGGTTCCTGCCGCTGTTGCTTTGTTTATGACAGGTAAGATTAGCGAAAAAGAAAGCCGCGTTATTACCTTAAGTAAATCTTTGTATAAGCCATTGTTAATATTAGCAATGAAGTTTCGCTGGTTAGTGTTGAGTGCAGCTGTTGGGTTGGTGGCATTTTCAATTTGGTTAGCCACTACGCTGGGCTCAGAGTTTATTCCACAGCTTAATGAAGAAGATATTTTACTACAGGCGATTCGCATTCCTGGTACTGGCTTAGAGCAATCTGTAGAGATGCAAATGATGCTTGAGGATAGAATCAAACACTTCCCTCAAGTGCTGAATGTATTTTCTAAAATCGGAACTCCGGAGGTGGCGAACGACCCAATGCCGCCAAATATTGCCGATACCTTCATTATGCTTAAACCACGTAATGAGTGGCCAAACCCTAAAATGAGCCATGATGCGCTTGCTGCCGATATTGTCGATGCTGTTTCTGGTCAGCCCGGTAATAACTTTGAGCTAACTCAGCCAATTGAAATGCGTTTTAACGAACTCATTTCAGGTGTTCGTGCTGACTTAGGCATTAAAGTGGTTGGTGATGATTTACAGCAATTATTGACTTCGGCCAATGCCATTCATGAAGTGTTAGAGAAAATTGAGGGGGCGTCAGACCTTCAAGTTGAACAGGTAACGGGTTTGCCCATGTTGTCGATTCAACCCGATCGCATGGCGTTAGCACGCTATGGTTTAACAGTCAGTGAGTTGCAAGATTTTGTTGCAACTGCAATCGGTGGTGAAGAGGCGGGACTTATTTTTGAAGGTGATCGTCGCTTTAAGATTGTTCAGCGTTTACCTGAAAATATTCGTAAAGATGTAGAGCACTTACAAGCGTTACCTATTGTGCTGCCATCGGGGCAGTATGTGCCTTTATCTGAAGTCGCGACATTAGATATCGCGCCATCTCCAAATCAAATTAGCCGTGAGAACGGTAAACGTCGTATTGTCGTGACTGCTAACGTGCGCGGCCGTGATTTAGGCTCATTCGTCACTGAAGCAAAACAACAAATTAGTCAGCAAGTAGATTTACCTGCAGGTTACTGGTTGGAATATGGTGGCACATTTGAGCAACTAGAATCAGCCAGTCAGCGTTTATTGATAGTGGTGCCATTAACGCTCGCGCTTATTTTAGGCTTGCTAGTTATGGCGTTTAATTCGGTAAGAGATGCTGCCATTGTCTTTACAGGGATCCCGCTTGCGTTAACAGGTGGTGTTATTTCGTTATGGCTCAGAGACATGCCGTTATCTATTTCCGCAGGTGTTGGATTCATCGCGTTATCTGGAGTGGCGGTGCTTAATGGCTTAGTGCTGCTGAGCTTTATTCGTCAGTTATACCAAGAAAAAGGCGAGTTATTGGATGCCATTATTGATGGCGCACTGATTAGATTACGTCCTGTGTTGATGACTGCATTAGTGGCAGGACTTGGCTTTGTGCCGATGGCGCTGAATATTGGTACCGGTGCTGAAGTGCAACGTCCGCTTGCGACAGTGGTTATTGGCGGTATTATTTCATCGACTATTCTCACCTTGTTTGTTTTACCTGCTTTGTATCAATGGATACATGGCCGAGCTAAAGCGTAAAGAAATCAAGTGTATTTACACATTACAAAGCCCAGCAATTGCTGGGCTTTTACGATATGTCTTTATATTAACTGTTTAGTTTTTCCCACATTGCTAGCCGCTTAATTCAATGCATTGATAGTTAATCAGTAGGGTGTTGTATCACCATCTTATATTTTTCAATGAGATGTTGCCGTTTGCTGGCAAGCATATTGATTTTACTTGCATCGCCACCAGTGGTTGCTAATAGTCGTATATCCATCACTTTAAACCACAGCCAAGGAATATAAGCCAGAACATACATACCAAAGTAGCCGCTTGGCAGTGTCGGTAAGTCATCGAAATGTCGTAATGATTGGTAACTGCGAGTTGCATTGGCGTGGTGATCAGAATGACGTTGTAAATGAAACAGTGCCCAATTGGAGAAAATATGATTACTGTTCCAACTATGATGTGGTTGCGGAGGCTCATAACGACCATTGGGTAGCGTTCGCCTTAATAGGCCATAATGCTCAATATAATTTGCCGAGGTTAACTGCCACATAGACCAAAAAGCGCAAATGAGCAGATAGGGAATGACTGACACACCTAACCAGATAACCAAACCAATAAATAGCGAAAATGTTAATAGCATGGCTTGCAAAAATTCATTGTTTAAACTCAAGGAGGATTTTCCAGCCTTGTTGAGCCGTAAATTTTCGATTTGGTGAGCGCGCATGATGGCTCCAGGGAGCTCTCGCAGTACAAATCGATAGATGCTTTCTCCCATTTGAGCTGAGGCGGGATCTTCTGGTGTGGCCACATGTTTATGATGACCTCGATTATGTTCAATAAAAAAATGACCGTAAGCTGCAGGAGCCAACACAATCTTAGCCAACCATTTGTCTATATTTTTGCGTTTATGCCCGAGTTCATGACCAATATTTAATCCATGCCCACCAATACTGCCTGCCAATAAGGCAACGGCTAAGTATCCGGAATAACTTAGGGAATAATTGGCAACAAACCAAGCACAATAGATGAATGTTGCCAGTACGACAAACACATTTAATCGTGTAATTCGAGCGTAAAACGGGTCGGATTCGAGTGCAGGTATAACCGATTCAGGTGGATTACTGGTGTCTTCTCCCATTACATAATCAATTAAGGGAAATAACATGTAGACCACGACAAAAAACAACCATAGAAAAACTTCTTGCTGATATGTTTGATATAGCAAAGGTCCTGCGACAGCAATGGTGGGGATTAATAATGACAGCCACCAAAAGTGACGTTTCTTGTCTACGTATGTTGTGCCATCTGTGGCAATAAATACCCCAGCTTTTCCCATGCAGACTCTCCAGAACCATTATTACAATAAGCATGGCTTATAGCTTAAACAAGCTGTTTAACAGTTAACCATACTGTTTATTAGTTAAGCACACATTGCTTTGAAGATAAACTGTGAGGATTTCGCTGTGGTGACAGGCATATTTTGTGGTGATAGCGTGTTAATCAAAAGATGTTATCAAGCCTTGAGAAATCAAATTACCCTAGAGTTGTTGAATGGCATTGAGGATAAAATCAAAAAAAGGCTCTGCTGGGGGAAGCAAGAGCCGAGGACATGATGGAGCAAAGTGTTACGCGTTCATTAGCGCTAAAGTCTACTGATTAAACTAAATCGCTAATGCTTGTGGGAACAGTAAGTTGTTCTCAACGTGAATATGGGTTTGTAAATCAGCATCAAATTCAGCCAAGGTTTTGTAGCATTTTTGCCAAGTGCTACATACGCCTGCTGGAATTTGGTAGTTATTAGTGAGCTCTCTTAATTGCTGCAAAACGGTGCCAGCATGATCATGCTCGTGTTCCATGGCATTAATTGGGTTGCCAATATGGCCAAAACAGCCATTGACTTCTTCGCCAGCGGCAAGCTTGCGCATTGCTGGAAATAGAATTTGTTCTTCTTTCATTAAATGCGGCATTAAATCAGCCACTAATGCACCTATTAGCATCGCCAGTGGCTTAATTTCAGCATGATCTTCGCCGTGTGCTTGTACCATTCTTTGGGAATATTCCACCAAAAGCGGCGCCGTCTCACGTACATATTGGTGATGCGTGGCTTCAATATGATCAATTAAAGCGGGTATAGGTAAAGCTTGTAACTGTTCAAAACTAGCAGAAGACATGATGGCTCCAAAAGATGCATTTAATTTATACATATATTTTAAATGCATCTTTTGGTTGTTCAATCATCATGACGACCAAATGATAAGTCGATCACAAAATATCGGCGCTAATATCCCTTACTGAGTACAAGATTGTTGAGCCATTAACGGACTAGATAGTACGTGTTGGTTGAGTTGTTGTTTTGCTAACATGCCGCCAACTCGTAACAACTTGCCCTGATGACAAATTAAGCCTCGATGATCCATGCTTGGTGTTTCAAGCTTAAGTGGTTTAAGCCATTGCATGGTGTCAAAGTCAAAGGTGTATTGTTGGCTGTGTGGCTCGCTCGGCTCGCCGTTATATCCAATGCCACTGTAGTTATAGGGATTGTCACTGCCCGCCATAAAAATAGCTTGCCCAGATTTACCTGAGTTCACGCCTGTGGCTGCCATTCGGTAATGGGCGATTGCTAAGTTTTGCAGACCTTCAGCATTGTTTGTTTGGGTATTCGCAACAGAGTAGTGAGGCAGTAACTGCCAACTGATTCTTAAATGGTTTTGAGGATTAACTTCACCATATAAACACACAGGTGATGACTGGTAGCTGCGACGTTTGCCAATATTGGCCTGTACTTTCACACCATCACAGAACACGATTTTGTTGCCTGTCATAGCAACTGCTTGGCCAAAAACAGCAGGGGCTGGCATAGGGCTCGCTTGATCCCAGGTGTTCGTTTTGGTGTCGTAAATTTGGACTAGGTTGACGTTTCCGTCGTTATGCCAGCCGCCAAACAAATAGATATATCTCTGCTGATATACACTCGCTGCAGTATCATCAACGGCTACTGGCATATCAGCAATGCGTTGGTATTGATTAGTCAGCACATCAAATTGGTAGTTATCGACAGTGCTTATTTCTTCATGGTTTTTAGCCACGGTATAACCGCCAAAAACATAAGCTTTATCATTAAGCCCCACAGCGATTGAAGCAAGGCGACCCGCTAATGGCGCGACAAAAGGAACTGGGTTTAACGGCTGCCATTGTGGATTAGGCGCAGAAAGATTAGCCCCCCAAACCTTGTTATGCACTGCTTGATAATCTTTACCCTCAGCCAAGCCAGTAAAACTCAATAAGTAGTCGCCTTTTGCTGTCGTCACTTTGGCTACAGCGTTATTAGACACACCTTCGGGTAACTGGGGATAACTCGCATTTGCTGAAGGCACAAAACTCACAAGCGCTGTGATAACAGCGCCAAGTTAGCTTAAACGACTCATTCTCAATCCTTGTGTTTGTTATCTTTATTATTTTTATTCTATTTTTAGTCATGCACATTTAAACATATTTGTTATCTCAGCAGTAAATTGAAGCTAATGGAGGTAAGAAATAGTGCTGATGGCTTTGATAATTAAGTTTGTAATTTTGACCAGGATTTAAATGCTGTTTTATGGTCAATTTTACGGTAAGTTAGTTTTTTCTGAATTAATTTGCTCACTGTTATGAGTAACCCTATTCACTCAAAAATAGAATAATAAGACACAGGCAATTTGTTACTTTGAATCCAAAAAAAGCAGTCAATAAAACCCTTAAAAAGGTCTCATCAGCTCAGTTTCTTCACCGATGGCTCATGTTGATATTTGCTGTTCCAATTATTATATGGGGCTTTACTGGCAGCTATTTTGTATTGATGGATATTGGCTTTATTCGCAGCGATCATGTTGCAGTGAAACAAGCTGATAAAATATCACCATCTTCTATCTCTTACCCAGTTTCAGAGCTTTACCAAGCTTACCCTGATGCTCAAGCTGTCATTGTAAAACCCTTACTTAAACAAATGGTGTATCAACTTAAGTTACCAGAAAAGTCATTATTGATTAACGCGCAATCTGGCCAGCCGTTTGGCAGTATTACCGAAGCGCAAGCAAAAGCCATTGCATTAACATTTCAACATCAGGATGCAATCTCACCTTCTGCAAGTATCGTTTTAACCAAATTACTCACCACTCAAGCTCCGTCAGAATTAGCTGCAAGACATTTACCTGTCTGGCAAATCAGGTTTGATGATATTGCCCAATCAACACTGTATATATCGGCGCAGACAGGCGATGTGGTGACAAGGCGTCATGAATATTGGCGTTGGTTCGACTTATTTTGGAAGTGGCACATAATGGATTATGACGACGGTGAAGCCATTGATAACGCCTTATTATTTTATACTGCGATAGGATCGTTTATTGCTGTATTCGCTGGTGGGATATTGATTTGGCAACGCCGTAAGAGGTACAGCTAATGAAAACCAAAAATCTAAAACGTTGGCTGAGGTTTTGTCACTATTGGTTGGGCACTATTGTTGGCATTCAATTATTAATCTGGCTAGGGACAGGAATTTATTTCAATATCACCCCAAGTGAAGACCTTAAAGGCACTCATTATTATCGCAGTATAGCGCCGCTAGATTTAACTTCATTTAGCAGTCATGATCTCGAGCCTTTATCGTCTATTCTCGAGCGATATAAGCCGATGGAGCAGGTCAGCACTATTGTGCTTAATGACCGACCTATGTATTTATTAGACGAGCGAGTACAGCGATATCAGCATAATTGCCAACAACAAGTCGTAGTTGATGCATATAGTGGTAAAGAAGTCCTTATTGATGTCGAGTTGGCAGAATCCATAGCCTTGCAAAGTTATACCGGAGCAGGCGAGATAATGAGTCACCGACAATTATCTACCAGCTTTAAAGAGTGGCCGAAAGAATGTAACCCATTATGGCAAGTCAGCATTAATGATGAGTTGAATACACGTATTTACATTAACGGCATAAATGGTCGATTAGTTGGCCATAAAAATGACCACACTGATTTAGCCGATTTGATGTTTAAACTGCACTTTATGGATTACCTTCACCAAGGCAGTTTTAATAATCCCTTTAGCTGGGTATTTGGATTAATGATGTTGATTCTGTCGCTAACAGGTCTGTATTGGGTGATTGAGAATTTAGTCTTGAAGCGATATCGATTAAAGTTTGAGTAGCAAGTTGAGATGGTAAAGCGGAATTGAATAACAAAAGACTGTTTATCAAATAGAAAAAATCCGCAGCCTTGTCAAGGCTTACGGATTTATTATTTTTGCTTTAAAGTGTTACATCATTACTTCTTCAGTTAGTTGCTTGGTTCCACAAACTGGTTGTTGATAGACCGCTTACCTAAGTCACTCACCTTTGATGCCTTTGATTTAGAGGTCAGTGCTGGCGTTGTAGCGTTGATTTGCATGGAGCCTAAGTCTTGAGAGTTTTTCCAAGCATCTTCCCACTCGCTGAGATCAATGGTAGAAACATAATTGATTCTCGGAGGAATTATAGTGTAACGCTCACCATCTTCTAGAGTACCGTCAAAGTCAAAATCTTGATGCCAATTTGAATATTCAAATACGACCATACGACCTGATTCAGAATCCACAGAAACAACTTCCCACTCGCGATGACGCGTTCTCAAAATATAATCTTGTGTAATATGCAGGTCAACTTTATTACCGACGCTTGTCCATGTTCCCTCTAAGAAACCTATCTCAAACATAGGTATATCAGTTACTTTTTGCTGTTCATTGCTCCAAAAACCAGGTTCCACTCCTGAGATGCCATGATTAAAAGTGCCATCAGCTCTAAATAGGCGTCCCCACACCCCACCTACAGTCATTTGATTACCATTCCAGTATGAAGGTAAGTAAGCATTGATATTTGAAAGTGACATTTCAGGTAATTCTGTCACAAGTTTACTCCCTACCACAAAGTCATCAGCGGTATACTTAGCCATACGTTGGGAAGTTGAATACTGGAATGCATTATTTTGATATTTTTCCACTAAGACCAAGTGCTCATCACCTTGTGAAGCATATGGAGTATATTCAAAGTGTGTATCACCAGTAGTTAGTTTAAGAGCATCATTCTCCAAGCTGACGGTAAAGCTCTTTTCTCCGATTTGACTTTGAGCCTGCCCATTGTTGATTGTAATCACATCAGCTTTGACTGCAGTTTTCAGGTTTGGCTCGTATTCACCTGTTGATTCGCTGAATTCAGGTTGGGCGAGGTAGTCGCTTTCTATAGGTAGTACCCACTTACCATTGAAATCTTCAAGCGCTTTACCTGCAAATGCACTTTTGTAATTATGGTGAAGTACTTGTTGTGATGACTCAGTAATCACTGCTTTGGGGTTCTCTTCATTCCAATCGACCCACTCAGGCATTTCAATTGTTAATTCTATAGCAGAGTCAACATTAACTTGATAAGAAATCTCATTGGCTTGAAGTAAAGTAATGCTGTCGCTTTGGGTGCGGTAAGTTAGCGGAATTTGACTTTCATAATATCCACTTTCATAAGCAGCAATAAATGCTTCGACGACCTCGGATGAAAATCCATAATCCTCTTCAAGCTGGTAGTAAGGGTAGGAAACAGAGGTGTATGAAACATAACTTCTGTCAGTGTACTCAATTATTGCCTTGCCATTGTTAATCGACCAATCAAATCCCTCAGGCTCAGGTAATTCGCTGCCTAGGGTGAATAGCTCCAAATATACAGTCCCTGAACCATTGGCATTAAAGAGAATACTGTCGCCGCGGAACTCTAGCCAACCAGGTTGCGCTCCTACTAGCCAGCTCATTGATTTGTCACTAAACATCTCTTTGGTAAAGCTATCAACAACCTTTGGATCGGCTAAGGTTTGTTTGATTGCCTCTTCCAGCGCTTCTTCGTAAGCTTCACTCAGATTGCCGCTTTCATCAATCAGTTCATTATTTGTCAGATACTGATTAATCAACTGTTGGGTATCGAGTTCTTCGTCATTCAACAATGTGACTACTGTTTTCCCCTCGGGAATTTCAAATTCGCTATTATCAACTAACAGTTTTATGAATCCAGCAGTTTCAAGTAAATGCTGTGCTGGTACTCCAGCTAGAGCCTGCTCAAATTGCTCTGCAGACTCAAATTCTTCATTGTTATTAAGGTCTTTAGCAATCAAATAAGCAGCTGTTGATAAGTGGGTAGCATTAAGCGATTTTGCCTGTTCAGCAGTAATCTTGCGTTGTTCATCAACCTTTTGCAGTAATGTACCTGATTGGCCAACAATTGAGATTAGCTCTACATTTTGTTGGTTATTTTCTGTTGCGCCGAATGCTTGTATTTTAATAATTTCATCAAGATTATTGATGGTTAATGGGAGCAAGTAGTAACCTTCGCTATCAGCAGTTGCTGTGTGGTCTATACCATCTAGGGTGACCACTACTTCGGCATTGGCAATGGGGTTGTCAGTTATCTGACCTGAAAGGGTTAAGGTATGGTTAACGGTTACTGTAACGTCAGCATTCGCTTTGTTGGTGCCATCGCTAACTTCATAATTAAAGGTTACTGTGCCTGTAGTATCTGCTTCAGGTGTGAAAACAAGTTGATTATTTACTATTTCAACATTTCCAAGTTCCAGATTTGAAGTTGATATAATCGTTAAGCCATTGCCACTATGATCAGTGTCATTGGCCAGCACATCGAGCGTTACCGCTAGATTATTTTGAGCAAGTCCTGTATCTGAAATCGCAGTTGGTGAAGGAGTAGGTGCCGGGTCGGGAGTTTCTGAAGTAGAGTCTGAACCACCGCAGGCGCTAAGAAAAGCGGCAGCGATCAAAGTAAGGGTAAATTGTTTCATGATTTCCTTATGAATTACATTCCATTGTAAATACCGAACAATAGTAGGTAACCTATTGTTGTTAATGAAATGTACAAGACTTTTGACTTACGTGCAAACCTTGCTTAATCAATTTTCTTAGAGGGATACCACTGAATTTTTTTGTGAGCTGTAACCTTAAGACTTGTTCATTGACATAACTTTTCATCACCTTATGGGCAAATATTAGAAACCTATATCTAGTAAATTTGTTAGGGATGCCTGAAAGGTTAAAGGTGCTATTTAGGACTTCATTAAGTTTGCGAATTATCAGTATTAATAGTTAGACAAATATTCACATTTGGCGGTGTAGTTTTATGGTTTCCCAATAAAAAATAATTTCCTCCATACGCAGTACTAGAGTTTGAGAGAGCTTTGATGGCTTTAGAGGAAAAATATCAACAAAAAGGGTTAATCATTTCTGGTTAATCCTTTTAAATACAATGAATTAATGGTCATTTCTTAGTTCATTTCATAGTCCTCAAAACTTAAAACTGATCGCTTGGCTGAAGCAGCAGAGAAGTGAGCAGGGCTTGACCATGCGCGATTTAGCCGAAAGGCTAGAGGTTCCACACTCTTTTGTTGGTAAGGTTGAGCAGGGTGAAAGGCGTTTGGATGTGGTTGAGTATATTCAATACTGCGAGGCTCTTGAGGTTTCTCCTCTGTTAAGCCTCAAGCATATTATTTAAGATTAATCTTTGATTTCAATTAGAACAGCTCTACATTGAGAGGCTGATGTGTTCAATAACTTCAGCGGAAAGGCATTTAGAAAATAGTTTTTGCCTTTAACTAAGTTTGAGTCAATTGCTAGAGGAGCTAGCAAAAGCAAATCTGTATTCTTTTCGAATAATCGTGAGACTGCGTTATATGGTTCAGATTGGTTATCAATAACCGGTGTATCTACAGCTAAAAGGTTGAACTTAAATTGTGAAAGGTAGCCTGTTAGTTCTCTTGTGAACCCAGGACTGTCAATTATGAAGTTTTTGTCATTATAGTTTCTGACTCCCCAACCTGTGTAGATAATCAGTGAGTCGCCATCAGCTAACTGAATGCTTCTTTCTGATAATGCTGATTTAAACTGCTCTAAAGTTATAAGGTTATCGCTTGATGTAATCACTTCGATCAGTTTTACTTTACAGAAAAATCTATCTAAATTGACTTTATCTAAAGTTTTTTGATTGTTTAATTTATGTTGTGAAGTCTCAATATAAGTCCCAGTATGTGAGCAAATATTCAATCGATAAACCGTACTGGAGTCACCGTTAAGGGTAGACTGTATGGTTGATAACTCATTTTTCCATTCCTCTTTGTACGGTACGGTTTGATTTGTAATGGGGATAGATATATCAATAATGTTCATTTTTAGGCCTTAAAGAAGATTAGCTGTCAGTAGAGATTTTTCTCTATCATAATGTTCTCAAAAATAAATCACTATATCTATTTGAATGACACGATACCGAATGAATGACTAATAGATGTGTGTAACTATGCGTGTAACTATAAAGAAAAAAGGCTTAATGATTTTACATTAAGCCTTTAAGTATCAATGCGATATAAACTAATTCTAGTTCATGCCGTATTTTTTTAATTTCTTACGTAAAGTACCACGGTTGATACCTAACATGTTCGCAGCACGTGTTTGGTTACCACGAGTGTGTTGCATGATGATGTCTAGTAATGGTGCTTCAACTTCACTTAAAACCATTTCATATACTTCAGACGCTTCTTGACCGTCTAACTGAGAGAAGAAGTTTGTTACTGCACGCTTTACTGCGTCACGTAATAGTTGTGGCTTGATAGTACCGTTAGCGGTTTCAATCTTACCTACGGTTAGCTGGTGAACTTCTGTGTTAGTAGTTGTCTGATCAAACATTCTATTCTGCTCTTTATATTAAAAATTTACTAATTCATCAAAGTAACATTCCACTAAGGAATATTGCTGTTCAGCGGTTTCAAGCCTATTAAAGTCAGCACGGAACTGTCGCTGTTCTTCTTGGTTTAGGTACCATCCCATATGCTTTCGGGCAAATCGGACACCTTTGTATTCGCCGTACAATTCGTACAATTTGTTCAGGTGTTCGAGCATGATTTCTCGCTGCTCGCTCGCCTCAACTGGCGGTAATTTTTTACCTGTTTCCAAGTAGTGGTGGATTTCTCTAAAAATCCACGGTCTGCCTTGGGCTCCGCGTCCTACCATCAGGGCATCGGCGCCAGTGTAATCTAAGACGAACTTAGCTTTCTCTGGGCTGTCGATATCTCCGTTGGCAACAACAGGGAGTGAGACATTTTGTTTTATCGCTTTAATCGTGTCGTATTCGGCAAAGCCTTTATACATACATTGTCTCGTTCGACCGTGAACGGCGATAGAGGCGATGCCACAATCTTCAGCAATGCGGGCAATTTCAACACCATTACGATGTTCAGGTTGCCAACCTGTGCGGATCTTGAGTGTCACAGGAACATCAACTGCACTAACAACAGCCTTTAAAATCTCTTTTACTAGCTGGGGATCTTGCATTAATGCCGAGCCTGCGAGCTTTTTGTTTACCTTTTTTGCGGGGCAGCCCATATTGATATCAATGATATGCGCACCTTGTTCAACGTTGAACTGGGCCGCGTTTGCCATTAATTCAGGATCTGCACCTGCGATTTGTACTGAGCGAATACCTTCTTCACCAGAATGCATCATGCGCTGGCGACTTTTATCGGTATCCCAAACTTCAGGATTCGATGAAAGCATCTCTGAAACAGCTAGACCTGCGCCATAGCGTAAACAGAGGTTTCTAAAAGCGCGATCGGTGACACCTGCCATTGGTGCCACAATCAGCTGATTCTTCAGTTGATACGGGCCAATTTGCATTGAGTTATTCACCTTGCTCGTCAAAGGGGCGCTATATTAGCCCTTTTTTGCCTTCCTGAAAAGGTCAATAAATGAACTAAATGTAACTTTTTTGCTTGACTTTTAGTTGGAGAGTATTCTGCACTCCCTTAAGCGCAGATCTAGCTGCCATAAGGGGTGCAATGCCTTTACCGTTATTTGCGGGTACCTGTCAAGCGACTCCAGTCTTCTTTGTGAGCCGCTTCATCCATGATGAACCATTGGCTATAAAACTGTGAGATTTCTTCTGCTTGTTCTTCTAAGAGGCCTGATAAAGCTAATTTCCCGCCAGTTTTAACTTTTTCTGCAATCAGTGGTGCTAACTCGCGAAGTGGACCCGCAAGGATGTTAGCAACCAAGATATCGGCTTGCAGATTCTCTGGTTGGTTTTCAGGTAAGTATAAAGCCAGTTTGTCTGCAACGCCGTTACGTTCAGCGTTGGCGGTCGATGCATCAATCGCTTGGTAGTCAATATCAACACCGGTGACGGTTTTTGCGCCTAGTTTAAGGGCGGCGATGGCTAAAATGCCTGAGCCACAACCAAAGTCGATAACTTCTTTATCTGAAAGGTCTAAACCGTCTAACCACTCTAAACATAAAGCCGTGGTAGCGTGGGTGCCTGTACCGAAAGCTAAACCAGGATCGAGTATGACGTTTACTGCCTCTGGCTCAGGAATGTCGCGCCAGCTTGGGCATATCCATAAACGTTGACCGAATTTAATTGGGTGAAAGCTGTCCATCCATTCGCGAACCCAATCTTTGTCTTCAATCTGTTCGATTTTATGTTTAAAGCCTTTACCTAAATAAGGAAGGGTCTCTAAAAAGCTCACTGTTGGACTTAAGTCAGTGCCTGCATCAAATAAGGCAATCACAATTGTGTCTTGCCATAACGGCGTTTCACCTAACTTAGGTTCAAAAATAGGGGTGTCTTTACCATCTTCATAGGTAATTGATACTGAACCTTGCTCCATTAAAAGGTCACCGAGCGCGTCGGCATGGTCGCTGTTAGTACTAATGCGAAGTTGAATCCAAGGCATGGAGTTTTTCCTATGAGAATAATTTAATGGCGCATTGTACCTGCTTGGCGGGAAAAACAGCAGCATTTGATAGTGAAATATTGCTTATTTGCATTGAAAGGGCTGTTTTAGAACTTTTATCCTATGGTTAATCTTTAAGCTATTAATATCCATGATGAAATCATTCAAACACTGGTTTTGTTTGAATGTCACTATAAATTAATGAAAGTTAAGTAAAATTTTGAGTTCTTATATTTGAACAATATGTGACTGTGATCAAGTTCTAAAAGCCGATGAATGTTAGGTGAGCTTGATCACGGTTTAATTTTTATAGCCGAGGAGAAATAGGGATAGCTGATAAGCTGATTTCACCAGAAATATGTCATACAGGCATGGAAACTATGACTGCTTCATCGCAAACTCAAACACAAAAAATTCATGACGTTTCGTCAAAAGGGTATTTGAACCCGATTTGGGCAGCCAGAGCCGATAAATTACAAAGTGCTACCGGGTTGTTGTTAGGCTTCTTCATCATTATGCATTTGCATTTTGAGTCGAGCATATTAATCAGTAAAGAGGCCTTTTATCATGTGGGTCACTTTTTAGAAGGTGGTATTTTTAGCGAAACAGGACATGGTTTTCCTGTGCTCACTAAATTTATTTCTGCGTTTATGTTGCTGGTGGTGATCATCCATGCAGCGTTCGCGTTAAGACGTTTTCCTGCGCAAATTCAACAATGGCGAGCACTTCGCAGCCAAATGACCATTATGCCGCACCAAGATACTAAAATTTGGTTCTGGCAGCTGATTACTGGCTTCTTATTATTCTTCCTCGCGCCAGTTCATCTTTACGACATGATCACTAACCCTGCGATTGGTCCGCATTTATCGGCAGAGCGTGTTTACCACCAAGATGTGTGGATGCTTTATGTGTTGTTACTGCCAGCTGTGGTTATCCATGCAATGTTTGGCCTATACCGTGTAGCTGTTAAGTGGGGCATTACCACTAAACGCATGGCGGCTTTAAAACTTGCCAAGTTCATGGTGATTTACTTGATGATTATTGGTATCGCAAGTTTGATGACTTACATCGTGATTGGTCAATCGTTGGAGTTACCAGTGACTCCTTTTGTGCCGAGCTAGAGGCTTTAGAGTTTTAGGTTAATGAGTCGCATATGCCATTAACCTCGTATCGAATTTAAGGAATACCCGTGAAAATAATTTATACAGACTCATTAGTCGTTGGCGCAGGCCTTGCTGGTTTGCGCGTTGCTATTGCTTCAAAAGAACGTGGTTTAGATACCGTGGTTTTATCGCTAATCCCTGCTAAGCGCTCTCACTCAGCAGCGGCTCAAGGTGGCATGCAAGCCAGCCTTGGTAATACAGTTAAAGGTATGGGCGACGATGAAGATGTCCATTTCCAAGATACTGTAAAAGGGTCTGATTGGGGCTGCGATCAAGACGTAGCAAGAATGTTTGCCCATTGCGCGCCAAAAGCGGTGCGTGAACTAGCTAACTGGGGCGTGCCTTGGTCGCGAATTACTGCTGGCGATCGTCAAGTGGTAGTGAATGCAGAAAAGGTCACCATTACCGAAGCAGAAAAAGCCCATGGTTTAATTAATGCCCGTGACTTTGGTGGCACTAAAAAGTGGCGTACATGCTATACCGCTGACGGTACAGGCCATTCATTGCTATACGCAGTAGATAACAAAGCCATTGAAATGGACATCCCTGTTCATGAACGTATTGAAGCTTTATCACTTATCCATGATGGCAAACGCTGTCACGGTGTGATTGCACGCTGTTTAATCACAGGTGAATTGCGTGCCTATATTGGCAAGGCTACCACTATTGCTACTGGCGGCTATGGTCGTATTTACGAAGTGTCTACCAATGCAATTATTTGTGAAGGTATCGGCCAAGCATTGGCATTAGATACAGGCGTTGCAACGCTAGGGAACATGGAAGCAGTGCAGTTCCACCCAACAGCGATTGTGCCAGTAGGAATTTTGACAACTGAAGGTTGTCGTGGTGATGGCGGCCTGCTTCGAGACAAAGACGGTCATCGCTTTATGCCTGACTATGAGCCCGAAAAGAAAGAGCTCGCATCACGTGATGTGGTATCACGGCGCATGACCGAACATATGCGTAAAGGCAAAGGGGTTGATAGCCCTTATGGCCCGCATTTATGGCTAGATATTACCTTGCTTGGTCGTAAACACGTTGAAACCAACTTACGTGAAGTAAAAGAGATTTGTGAAAACTTCCTTGGCATCGACCCTGCGAAAGACTGGATCCCAGTAAGACCGACTCAGCATTATTCAATGGGTGGTATTCGTACCAATGCTACCGGTGAAAGCCCGCAACTTGCAGGTTTATTCAGTGTTGGTGAGGCAGCCTGTTGGGATATGCATGGCTTTAACCGTTTAGGCGGCAATTCTCTCGCTGAAACTGTCGTTGGCGGGATGATTATCGGTAAGTATGTGGCCGATTTTTGTGAAAAGAACACCCTTGAAATCAACACTGGCGAGATTGAAGCCAGCATGACCAAGATGCAGCAAGAAATTGATGAGTTGTTAGTGGGTAAAGGCACTGAAAACGTATTTGATATCAAGCTTGCTATGCAGCGAATTATGATGGATTACGTGGGTATTTTCCGTAACGGCACTGAACTAGAAAAGGCTGTGACAGAGTTAAAAGACTTACTTAAGCGCAGTAAAAATATCGGTCTTAAGTGTAAAAAACGTCACGCTAACCCTGAACTTGTCGAAGCATTAAGAGTGCCACGTATGCTGCGTGTGGCCTTAACCGTTGCATGTGGCGCTAATGCGCGCACAGAAAGTCGCGGCGCTCATGCCCGTGAAGATTACCCGCAACGTAACGATAAAGAGTGGCTAAACCGCACATTATCAACCTGGCCAGATGAAAATGCTCTAGAACCTAAGCTAAGTTACGAGCAGCTTGATGTGATGAAGATGGAGCTTCCACCAGGTTATCGCGGCTATGGAAATGATAATGCGGTTGCACACCCTGATACCGCAGCGCGTGAAGCGCAGATTGCAGGAATTCTTGCTGAATTAGGTGATGATGCCGACCGCTTTGATAAGCAAGCTGCCATCATGCCATTCGATTTACCTGAAACATTACGTCCTCGTAATGAAAGATTAAGTGACACTATCGCAGTGTCGGGAGAGAAGTAATGAGTAGCCCACGTACTATCAGTTTTGAAATCTTTCGATACGATCCGCAAGATCCTAACGATAAGCCAAAAATGGTGACTTACGAGATCACTGAAGCGCCGGGAATGACAGTGTTTATTGCTTTAAACCTGCTACGTGAGCAGCAAGATCCTTCTTTGCAGTTTGATTTTGTTTGCCGTGCAGGTATTTGTGGCAGCTGCGCTATGGTGATTAATGGCAAGCCAACTTTGGCGTGTCGCACTTTAACAGCTAACTTCCCAGATGGAAAAATCAAACTTATGCCATTACCGGGTTTTGAGTTGATTGGCGATTTATCGGTGAATACAGGTAAGTTCATGCGTGAACTTGCTGAGCGCTTACAGCTTTGGCTACAACCTGACAGTAATGATATCGATATTCACCGCTTAGAAAACCCAATGGATCCAGCTGAAGCGGCTAAGTTATATGAACTAGAACGCTGCGTTGAATGTGGTGTGTGTGTTTCTGCTTGTGCAACCAAACAAATGAAAGATACCTTTGTTGGCGCTGTTGGGATGATGAAAATTGCTCGATTTGAAATGGACAGCCGCGATACCCGTAGCGCTGAAGATTTCTATCATGTCATTGGTAATCAAGACGGCGTGTTTGGTTGTATGACCTTATTGGGTTGCCAAGATGCTTGCCCGAAAGACTTACCGCATATGCAGCAAATTGCTTACCTGAGACGCAAAATGGCGCAAACGATTGTTAGCTGTTAATTAATCGCTAAACATTTTAAAGCCGCATACCTGCAGAGGTAAGCGGCTTTTTTGTTTGCTATTTTAATAAATCAACGTCGTGGCGCTTCGCCCACACCAGAGCAAGAAGGGTGAAACTGCTCACCCCTCTTGCATCTCCCCAGCAGCCCCGGCGAAATTTTCTGAAAAGCGAAAGATTTCCAACGGGGGATTATCCAGCTTTGAACTTCGTTTGTTGCTAACTTCAGGCTTATTCGAAAATACTAACGCTTCCGATGGTGCATCCATGCACCGCGAAAGTTATGCTCACATCCATGTGAGCGTCACGCTATTTTCTTCAACGTCCTCAATTCAAATTGAGTCTTTTAGCTCTTTAAATTGTCGCGGACGCAGTCAAATCGAAGAGACACTAATCCCAGTGTAGATGCAGCAGCGAGCTTCCAAAACATGGATGTTTTGGCAGAGCTTACAGGGATGTACTTGCTGCGTCTCGCAGTTGTATCTGCGCATAAGCCTGCGGCAGGCAATGGATTAGATTGAAGTCATGCCTTTCTGTAGCAGAGCTAATATAAATGAAGTATAAAGTTAGAGGCTGTAACTCGCTTTGCCCTATTTCTTGGCAGAGATGCTAATTTCAGCTTATTTGGGTAATAAAGGTTTGCTCGTCATCCACAAAAGCCACAAAACCGCCGTGATAGATAAATACTCGACCACGCCCCTCAACTAGGCAGGCAAGCTGAGGGTTCAAATCTTCTTCGTTATCCTGACTTTGAAAAGTACCAGTATCGGTGATTACGCCGCTGAATGAAGGCAAATATCCATAAGTGCGCTTGGCTTGATCGATCAAGCTCAATTCGCTGGCGCTTGAGAAACAAGACGGGATAGCACCTGCTTCTTCGATAAACATCGTTTTCAGTTCTTCAAAAGCTGTAATCACTAGCCAGTCGATGTCGTTAACATGATGGATAAACATTTTTATAAATACCTAGTTTCTCGGTAATTCTGATGCGGAGATTTTATCATTATTAAGAGAGAACCTAGTAGATATTTAGTTGCTGAAGGTTGTGCAGTCGTTTTATTTCCAAACTTTGTTTGAATTAAGGTCAGCGTCGTGGTGTTCTCTCGGCTTCTAAACTTCGTTTGAGTTGAATCAAAGTCGTGGTGTTCTCTCGGCTTCCAAACTTCGTTTGAGTTGAATCAAAGTCGTGGTGTTCTCTCGGCTTCCAAACTTCGTTTGGATTGAATCAAAATCGTGGCGCTTCGCCCACACCAGACGAAAGGGAAACAACAGCATTTCCCTTCTCGACATCCCTTGCCGCTCCGACGAAGTGTTGTTCCTCATGCTATAGAGCGAATTTGCTATCGCCTCAGATTCGCCATCCCTGGCTCAATCTGAGGCTATGTCGGCGTCCTGCCTCCATCACGCAAATTAGCTCAACGCATTCGGACACTTCCAACGGAGATCATTTTGCCCGCAGGTTCATTTCTGTGTCTGATTTTGTTCAATAAATTGTTTCAGCGAGTGTTATTGAAGAGTAACTTTTTGAGCAAAAGCCAAATCAAGGTCGTGGCGCTTCGCCCACACCCGACGAAAGGGAAACAACAGCATTTCCCTTTTCGATATCCCTTGCCGCTCCGACGAAGTGTTGTTCCTCATGCTAAATGAGCGAATTTACTACCGCCTCAGACTCGCCATCCCTGGCTCAACCTGAGGCTATGTCGGCGTCCTGCCTCCATCACGCAAATTAGCTCAACGCATTCGGACACTTCCAACGGAGACTATTGAGCCCGCAGGTTCTTTTGTACCTACAATTATTTCTTGAAATTATTCTTGGGCTTAAATGCTCAATTTGAATTGAGGCAAGCAAGAAAATCGCGTGAGTCTAGCCATGGATGGCTAGCTAGCTTTCGAGGGGAAGGGACGCCCCATCGTAAGCGTTAGTGATTTTTGCAGCTTGCTGAAGTTGGCTAAAAATGAAGTAAAAAGCTGGATATTTCTCCATTGAAATAATCGCTTTTCAGATTAATTCGTGGGAGCGGCAAGGGTGATGCAAGAGGGGGATTGCTGTTGTTTCCCCTCTTGCTCTGGTGTGGGCGAAGCGCCACGACCTTGACCTTAATCCAAACGAAGTTTGGAAATAAAAGATGAGGTGACGATCATAATCAAAAATGCATTATACAAATTTAATATCTAGCTCATTTCTGCCTCGAAGCTTGTGAGACTTTACACCTGTTTACCTAGTCATTTTAAGCCTGGATTCTCTTTAATTAAACATCACAACTAACTGGATATTTATACAGTTATAATTTAAATACAGCAATTGGCAACATTTGCTTCTCGTTATGTAAAAGCAGAAAATTCTCGATTCTCCAAACGAAAAAATTTATATCATTGAAGTATATGCATTTTATACTTGATAAAGTTTACATAACGACCCAACTTAATTCTCGACTATCTAAATTCTCGTTTTCGCCGCAAAAATGGTCGTTGCCTCACAGAAACCTTACTGATAAGTTATTAAAATTATTAACAAATGAAGCGGAAAAGTAATTGATTTTTGGTAAGTAGCCTAGGGGTGTTTATCGAAATTCTCGCTAATAAGCTGTTATGCAAATAAGGAAGCCAATGAGAAAAGCGAGAACTATTCGTACTGATAATTACATACTTAGTCTTAGCGATTATATCGAGAGGATAGAGTTTTTAGATATATCAGGAACCAAATCAAACTTTTTGTTTCGAGGGCAAAGTGTAAAAGGAAATCTATTGCCTAGTATTGCTAGGAATAATCCTAAACTGGACACAACAGAATTAGAAAAGAGCCAATTGACTCACCTAAGGTTAGTTGGTTCCAGGTATCTAGAAGAAAATAATAGTAATGACGTAGATTTGCTGGTTTTAGCCCAGCACTTTGGTCTGAAAACGAGATTATTAGATTGGAGCTCCAACCCATTGGTTGCACTATGGTTTGCTTGTAATACTACTGATGACGGGGATGCATACGTATATGCTCTCGACTCTGATGCGTTCTTAGACAAGGAAATTTACTCTAAAGATCCGTTTAGCATAGGAAAAACTAGCGTTTTACAGCCTAGGCTAAACAATGAAAGAATAATAGCCCAACATGGGTGGTTTACATTGCATCGATATGCCCAAAAGAACTCAAGGTTTGTTGCTCTTGAGAAGAATAAAGATATTAAAAAGTTCATTACTGAATTCACGATTTCAAGTAAGTCTAAGCAAGATATCTTAGTCTCATTAGACCGTTACGGTATTAATAGCAGAACCCTATTTCCAGATTTAGAAGGCTTATGTAAGTATCTAAATTGGCGGGATAAATTTGCATAACAAAGCATTTAAGAGTGATTCGCAACGCTTGGCAGTTTCGCTTCGCTCAAGTATAGCCAAGCGCCGCTCACACCTTAATGCGGCGTTACACATAGAAAATTTAACCTGAAACTCACGAATCAGAATTTATGTGCTAACTCATTTCTGTCCAAAAATAATCTTCCAATTTTATCCATTGAAGACATTGCTAGATAGCTAAACCAAAGGCGCTAATTTCATTAGCTCTGCAATGTTTTGCACGCCCAGCTTTTCCATTAATTTTGAACGATGAACTTCAATGGTTCTGACCGCTACGCATAACTCGTTAGACATTTGTTTGTTGGTGTTACCTGCAATCACTAGCTTGAAAATTTGATGTTCACGCTCAGATAGGGCATCAATTAAAGCTAAGTTGTGCATTTTCCAATGTTGACGTGTGCTGTACTGCAGCCCCTTTTCTATGGATTGGGCTAGCACTTTGCCTTGAACGGGTTTTTGAAAGAAATCAAACGCACCTTGTTTAAATGCATCTACCGCCATGGGTACATCACCGTGGCCGGTTAAGAAGATAATCGACAACGGGCTTTTGGCTTCAATAAGCAGTTGTTGCACTTCTGGGCCGCTAAGTCCTGGCATTCTGGCATCTAAAATAACGCAGCCTGCTAGCGATAAGTCCACGTTAGCTAAAAAGCGATCGCCGGAGTTAAAGCTTTCAATTTGATAACCAAAACCATCCATTAAGAAGGTAATCGAGTCGATAATGGCATCGTCATCATCGACCAAGTAAACAGGTCCGAGAGAGTCTTGTTGCACAGTAAATCCTTGCTTAAAGCGAATGCTTAATTGATAAATATCTCAGTTTGAATGTTTAAGCGAACTTATTTTGCATAAACCATGAAATGCATCACGTTGCGCCAGAGTGGCTCGTCGTAAGCTTATTATACTTTTCTAATGAAGGTTTTTACTGTGCTGCGGATATTATTGCTTCTTATAGCCATCAGTTTTTTATCGCCAGTTTGGGCTAAGCCTCAAGAGCTCTATGTTGGGGTGTTAGCTAATTGGGGCGATCAGCAGGCAATTGCTCGTTGGACACCCATGATGGATTACTTGAACGAGCATGTGCCTGATACTCGATTTCATGTTTATCCTGGCAATTTTGTGGCACTAAATCAGGCCATGGAGTCAGGTAAAATCCAATTTATTATTACCAACCCTGGCCAATACCTTTACCTTTCTAATCAGTTTCCTTTGTCTTGGCTAGCCACTATGCGCTCAAGACGACATAACGGGGCAACATCGGCGATTGGCTCGGCAATTATCGTAAGAGCTGATAGTGACTATCGCACCCTGTATGACTTAAAACAGAAGTCCATTGCTGCCAGCGACCCTCATGCACTAGGCGGATATCAAGCCACAATAGGTTTAATGCATAAACTGGGGATGGACACCAATAACTACTTTAAAGAGATTAAATTTCTCGGGTTTCCTCTCGACCCTCTCCTGTATCAAGTGCGTGATGGCAATGTCGATGCGGCAATTACGCCCTTATGTACCTTTGAAGATATGGTGGAACGTGGGCTTATCAAAGAGGATGAGTTTCGTATATTAAACCCTAGCCGCCCTGAAGGTTTTGATTGTCAGTGTAGTACCAAGCTTTACCCAAACTGGTCATTTGCTGCTAGTGAGAGTGTCGATATTGAACTCAGTAAACATATCACCCAAGCATTAATGGATTTGCCTTCAGAGCATCCGGCTGCGATTCAAGCAAACCTAAAAGGTTGGACATCGCCAATCAGTCAATTGGCAGTCATTCAACTATTTAGCGAACTCCATGTTGAAGTCTCAGATGTAAATCGCTGGGATACTTTGCTTAACTGGCTTAATGATAATCGCCACTGGGGCGGCTTGGCGATATTGTTATTTATCGTCGCGACTGTTTATCACTTGTGGATTGAGTATCGCTTTCATCAAAAAAGTGAATCATTAATAGAGTCTGAGCGACAACTAAAACAGCAAGAGCTTGCATTAGAGAAGCTACAAAGTACTGCCATTATTGGTGAAATTGGCGCTGGTTTAGCCCATGAGATAAATCAGCCTATTGCAGCTGTCACTAGTTACAGTGAAGGTGCATTAATGCGCATGGAAAATAATCAGCCCATGGATGAAGAAAAGACGATTGAATTACTGACTAAAATTCATCAACAGTCAACACGAGCAGGCGAAGTGGTTCATCGTATTCGCGGGCTATTAAAACGAAAAGAAGCTGTGATGGTGGATGTGAATCTTCTGAGCTTAATTGATGAAAGTGTTTCATTATTGAAGATTGAATTGGCTAGGCATGACATTAGCATTGAAACTAGCACCAAGGGCGAGCCATTTTTTATTACCGCCGACAGAGTGGGTTTGATGCAAGTGCTGATTAACTTAATCAAGAATAGTATCGACGCTATAAGTGATAGTGAACGAGAAGGCACTATAAAACGTCCTAAGATAGTCATCGCAATGGAATTTAAAGAACATCAAGTCGATGTGTCTATTATTGATAATGGCCCAGGATTACCAGAAGAGTCTGATGCCTTGATGGCGACCTTTTACACCACCAAAGAGAACGGTTTAGGGCTTGGACTTGCGATATGTAATGAGGTGATTAAAGAGCATGAAGGCACGTTTAGCCTTACAAACCGTCAAGATATTTCATCTGGCTGTATTGCAAAAATATGTTTGAAAAAAGAGGCTCTGAGCAAAAAGTAATTGGATAAAATAAGCAGGTTTTATCTACAGTTATAAATTTAGTCGTTTGATTTAACAATAAAAAAGACTTCCTTTTAGGCCGTCTTTTTTATTATCTGTTCGAAATGTGGTTTACCACAATAGCTAAAGTCAAAGGGCTGTGTTGGTGGTTTTTTAAACCGTGAACATAGTCACAAAGCAAGATAACCGTCTTTCGAAATGTGGTTTACCACAATATTCAATTGTTCTTTCCTATTTGAAAATGATGAAAACCTTAGAACTGCTTAATCGTTCTGTAGTCCTGCTAATCCGGATATAAAGTACGCCGATTAAGGTTCTTGGGTATCGTTGTCAATTGGGAGAAGTACCATGAAACTAGATCGGCGAACCTTTATCAAAGGCGCAGGAGCAGGCACAGCAGGTTGTGCATTGGCTGCGCTGCCAGGCTCGATTGCCGCCTTGGGCAGTGTCTCAGTAAAAGGCAGTGAAACATCAATCGCTAGTAGCTGCGAGATGTGTTCTACCCGCTGTCCTATATCTGCACGTGTTGTTAATGGCAAAAACGTCTCTATCTTAGGGAATAAAAAAGCCAAATCATTCGGTGGCGCAGTTTGTGCCCGTGGTGGCGCTGGTCATAGTTTACTTTACGATAAGCAGCGTATTGTTAAGCCGCTTAAGCGAGTTGGTGAACGTGGCGAAGGCAAATGGGCTGAAATCGAGTGGGATGAAGCTTACAGTCTTATTGCTGAAAACCTCAATAAAATTAAAGCCAAACATGGCGCTGAGTCAGTTGCATTCTCTTCAAAATCTGGCTCGCTTGAAGGTCATCTTTTTCATCTTGCTAAAACCTTTGGCAGCCCAAATACCTTTACTCACGCATCGACTTGTCCAGCAGGTTATGTGGTTGCAGCTAAAGCCATCTTTGGCGGCAAAATTAAACGCGATTTAAGTAACTCAAAGTACATCATCAACTTTGGCCATAACTTGTATGAAGGCATTAACATGTCTGAAACCCGTGGCATGATGAATGCACAAATGGAAAAGGGCGCTAAGCTAGTGGTATTTGAACCACGCTTTTCTATTGTGGCTGATAAAGCGGATGAGTGGTACGCGATTAAGCCGGGTACTGACGTCGCTGTTGCACTGGCTATTTGTCATACGCTTATTGCTGATGACTTATACGATAAAGACTTTGTTGCGCAATACGTTGAAGGCTTTGATGAGTTTGCCAAAGAAGTTAAAAATTACACTCCTGAGTGGGCTGAAGCCATCAGTGATGTGCCTGCTGAAGATATTCGCCGCATTACTCACGAGTATGCAGCAGCCGCGCCTCACGCATTAGTTGATTTCGGTCACCGCGCATCTTTCACAACCGAAGAGTTTGAAATGCGCCGCGCACTTTATGCTGCCAACGTACTGGTGGGCAATATTGAGCGTAAAGGTGGGTTATATTTCGGCAAGAAAGCCTCTAGCTACAATAAATATGCGGGTGAAAAAGTAGCGCCAACCTTGTCTAAGCCGGGCGTTAAAGATTTACCAAAAATTGATGCGAAACGCATTGATATGGTGGATGAGCAGTATTCATTACTCTGGTCATCTGGCGGAGTATACCAAAGCATCTTAGATGCGACTCTTGAAGCTGTGCCTTATCAATTGCACGGCTGGGTAATGAGTCGTACTAACCCAATGCAAACCATGACTGATAGAGCGCGAATCGTCGAATCTATGCAGAAAATGGATTTCGTTGTGGCCTGTGATTTATACATCACTGAAAGTGCAGCTTATGCCGATGTGTTCCTTCCTGAATCGACTTACCTTGAACGTGATGAAGAGATCAAAGATAAGTCAGGTAAAAACCCAGCTTATTATGTGCGTCAGCGGGTGGTCGACACCATTGGCGATACTAAGCCAAGCTGGCAGATCTGGAAAGAGGTGGCTGACAAATTAGGTCTAGGTGAATACTTCCCTTGGGAAAATATGCAGACCTTGCAAATGTTCCAAGTGAACAAAGATGTCAGCTTATTAGACAAAATTAAACACGATGGTTGGGTGAGCTACGGCAAGCCACTAATGCTTCGTGAACCTGGCATGGTGAAAGAGTTTGTAGCGGAATACCCAAATGCAAAAACTCCCGATACAGATACCACATATGCAAGCCATCTGAGCTTCAAAACTCCATCAGGCAAGATTGAATTAAGTTCGAATAAAGTTGAGAAAATGGCACCAGGTCGCGGAGTGATTAAATATCGCGAAGTTACGATGAAAAAAGCCGATGAGCTGTTTTTCATTCAAGGCAAGGTTGCTGTGCATACCAATGGTGCAACTCAAAATGTACCTATGCTTGCTAGCTTAATGTCAGATAACGCTCTGTGGATCCATCCGATTACAGCGGGACATATGGGGATTTCGAGCGGCGACAAAATTCGGATTTATAACGAAACAGGCAGTGAAGAAGGTCATGCCCTAGTCACGCCAGGTATTCGTCCTGACACAGTGTTTGCTTATATGGGTTGCGGTTCTAAAAACAAAGAACTTGCTCGTGCTACTGGTAAAGGTATCCATTGCGGCAACTTACTTCCTCACGTTACGTCTCCGGTTACAGGTATGAACTTACATACTACCGGCGTCAAAATAGCCAAGATTTAATCGGAGTTCATTATGACTAAACGTTATGTCCTTGTGCACGATGAAAACAAGTGCATTGGCTGCCAAGCGTGTAATGTCGCTTGTCGCAGTGAAAATAATGTCCCTGAGTCGGTGACCCGAATTCAGGTACGAATCGAAGGGCCTTATGGCAATTTCCCAAACCTTCATTTTAAATATAATCGTGTGTCGTGTGAGCAATGTGAAGATGCACCTTGTGTGAAAGTTTGCCCAACGGGTGCGGCTTACGTGAATGATGATGGCATTGTGTCTATCAATGAAAAGAAATGCGTAGGTTGTTTATATTGCGTTGCGGCTTGCCCATACAAAGTGCGCTTTATTAATCCAGAAACCCGAGTGCCAGACAAGTGTGATTTCTGTAAAGAGAGTCGCCTTGCTCGTGGTGAAGACCCAGCTTGTGTCGCGGTATGTCCAACTCAAGCATTGGCTTTTGGTGATGCCAACGATTCAACCTCAGAAGTGAGCCAATTACTGGACACCAAGAATCATTACCAACATAAAGTGAACCTAGGCACAAAGCCAAGAGTTTACCGAATTCCTAGCCGTAAAGGAGGGATCAAAGTATGAACAATATCTGGGGCTCAATGGAGCAATATGATCCAGTCGTCTGGAACTGGATAATCGCTGTTTATTTATTTATGGCAGGTTTATCTGCTGGCTCAATGATGGTGGCAATAGGACTTAAATGGTATAGGCAGAGTCGTGGATTGCCTACTGAAGGCTTACCCGTTATCAAGGCTGCAGCTGTTGTTGGACCGATATCTATTTGTATCGGTATGGCATTGCTAATGCTTGATTTGACGAAGCCATTTGAGTTTTATCATATTCTGCTGAATTACAACTTTACTTCGGTAATGGCTTGGGGGGTATTGGCGTTATTGTTTTATATCCCGCTGGTGTTTGTATTTTCTGGTTTGATATTTGAAAAGCAATTACTCAGTCTTGCCCCTTGGTTATCAGGCGTAACTAAAATATGTCGCAAACTTGAAAATAGCCTGAATAAGCTGATTTTTGTACTGGCGATAGGTGTTGGGATTTACACTGGCTTCTTACTTTCAGCATTGATTAGCTATCCAATTTTGAATACGGCGGTGTTACCTGCATTGTTCTTGGCATCAGCGTTGTCGGTGGGATCTGCTGGTAATGTTTTAGTGGCAACCTTGTTTTTCAGTAAGAAAGAATCTGACTGTATTGAACAAGTGCATCGCATTGAATACCCAGTGGCCTTTAACGAAGCCTTATGTTTGGTATTGTTGTTTGTTGGACTTAACTTTTCAGGTCCAGCAGCACAAGCGGCAACTGCGGCGATTACCACAGGTACTTGGGCAAGTGTATTTTGGATAGGTGTTGTCGGCTTAGGCTTAGTGGTACCAGTATTGGCTAGCACAATATCACCTAAGTCATGGCGCCATACTAAAGGCTTCTTGGTCACAGTATCGTGTAGCACTATTCTTGGTGTATTGGCACTTAGACACTTCGTGGTATACGCAGGTCAGAGTTATATTAGCTAGGTTATTTATTAAAGATTGATAACCCACAGCGAATAAAAAAGCCGCTTAACAATATTTGTTAAGCGGTTTTTTAGTGTACATAGGTTTTTTAGGTAAATAGGATTTATAAAACAGTCCCTGAATCAGTGGTTCTAACTTTTGTCGAACCTTGTATTTCAGCTTTTAATGCTGGATCAGATAAAATTTGAAATAACTGATCTCGATATGCTCTTAGTACGTTATTTTGTGGCGATTCATCGGATTTCTCATCAATAACGTCTCTTTCTTTGAGGTTTGCTTGATGCGCTAGACCCTGATCTTTATCAAATAAATAAGTATTTACTTCGGTATCAAAGTTAAACGACGAAACCCAGTTTAAATTGATACTGAAAAACCACTCTTGTAAATCAAGTACTAGAAGGTGTTGTGATTCTTGTTCTACTAATACATCACTCGCAATAGTTTCAGTTGGAACAGCATCTAAATCTGCTGGTTTAACCTGCCAACCTTTATCCGTTAAACCGAGAACAATTCTTTTTTGTAGCC
This sequence comes from Shewanella sp. GJ50-10, assembly GCF_055808815.1. NCBI lineage: Bacteria > Pseudomonadati > Pseudomonadota > Gammaproteobacteria > Alteromonadales > Shewanellaceae > Shewanella > Shewanella sp. GJ50-10. The sequence continues at coordinate 213,708 of NZ_JBVVSS010000001.1, forward strand.
ATTCACTAAGAGTAAGCGATTTATCATCTTTTTCTGTGGCGAGTAATGCATCAACATTCCAATCTACTGGAATGCCAAATGTTGCGTGAGCTCGGCCAATAAACGTTTCAGGTTTACCTTCTTTTACTCTTTTTCGATTATCAATAACGCTGATCAAAATGGGTTGTTGATTTTGATATTCGGGGGAAGGGGCTTGTTCTTGTAGGTTAATAGGAGTAACACAGCCAGTAAGCGTAACAATGGTGAAAAACACCATGATAAATTTAAACACATCAAATCCTTTTTGTTGGTTAACTTTTTAGTAAATCCGTCTGATTCTACATAAAAAAATGCCGTTAACTCAATGGAGTTAACGGCATTTTTAAATTTTGTTTTAAAAACCTATTAGGTCTTAGCGCGTTTCATCGCGGTGAAGAACTCATCGTTAGTCTTGGTCATTGCCAATTTGTCGATAAGGAATTCCATACCTGATACTTCATCCATTGGATTAAGGATTTTACGTAAAATCCACATCTTCTGAAGTTCATCTGGCGTGGTGAGTTTCTCTTCACGACGTGTACCTGAACGGTTGAAATCAATCGCTGGGAAAACACGTTTTTCAGCTGCTTTACGAGAAAGGTGTAACTCTTGGTTACCTGTACCTTTAAATTCTTCGTAAATAACTTCATCCATTTTAGAACCAGTATCAACTAGTGCTGTTGCGATAATGGTTAAGCTGCCACCGTGTTCGATGTTACGAGCTGCACCAAAGAAACGCTTTGGACGATGAAGTGCGTTAGCATCAACACCACCGGTAAGAACTTTACCTGATGATGGAATTACTGTGTTGTATGCACGTGCTAGACGAGTGATTGAGTCTAATAAAATCACCACGTCTTTTTTGTGTTCAACTAAACGCTTGGCTTTTTCGATAACCATTTCTGCCACTTGAACGTGACGTGATGCTGGCTCATCGAAAGTAGAAGCAATAACTTCACCTTTAACCATGCGCTGCATTTCGGTTACTTCTTCAGGACGTTCGTCGATTAGCAATACCATTAACACCACTTCTGGGTTGTTATGGGTAATGCTTTGCGCCATGTTTTGCAGTAGTAATGTTTTACCTGCTTTTGGCGGTGCAACGATCAAACCACGTTGACCTTTACCAATCGGAGAACATAAATCAAGAATTCGTGAAGTGATGTCTTCAGTAGAACCGTTACCACGTTCCATACGCAGACGATCTTCAGCATGTAGTGGGGTAAGGTTTTCGAATAAGATTTTAGAACGAGAATTTTCAGGCTTGTCGAAGTTAACTTCGTTGACTTTTAGCAGAGCAAAATAGCGTTCACCGTCTTTTGGTGGGCGGATTTTACCAAAAATGGTATCACCGGTACGCATATTGAAGCGTCTGATCTGGCTTGGTGAGACATAAATGTCATCTGGGCCAGCTAAGTAAGAACCATCTGAACTTCTTAAAAATCCAAATCCATCTTGGAGGATTTCTAATACACCGCCACCAAAGATATCTTCACCGCTTTTGGCGTGGGCTTTCAGAATGGAGAAAATGATGTCCTGCTTGCGAGCACGGGCCATATTTTCTAATTTCATGCTTTCTGCTAGTGAAACTAGGTCTGATATAGACGTGTCTTTTAATTCAGTTAAATTCATGTTGGGGGTCTTGTATTACGCGACGATGCTTACCGCAATCAATCAAAGGGTATAACAATGTAGAAAAGTGTGATTGATAAGCGAGTAGGAGTTTAGTTGAAAAAATCTGCTGAATAAATTAGCACTATATGGACTGGGCGTCCAGAATTTTAGCGAAATATCGGCACAAATTGTTCACATATTGTGCCGATAATCACTATTCAAGCTTAAAATGCGCGGCTTTGCCATGTCGTGTGTCGGTTGAGTTAACTAAATATTGTTAGTTTATAAACAACAACGAGCTAACTGAGTTAACTCGTTATGAATAAAATTCACCTTCCAGACTGATAAGCTGCGATTTTAATTAGAGGCTTGATTAAGCTTGTGCGTCAATGAACTCTTTTAATTGAGTTTTTGATAATGCACCTACTTTAGTGGCAACTAACTCGCCGCCTTTGAACATTAATAATGTAGGAATGCCACGTACGCCGTACTTAGCAGGTGATACATTATTTTGGTCAACGTTAAGTTTAGCTACAGTAATCTTACCAGCGTACTCTTCAGCTACGTCGTCTAAGATTGGGGCAATCATTTTACAAGGACCACACCATTCAGCCCAGAAGTCTACCAATACAGGCAATTCTGAGTTAATGACGTCATTTTCGAAGCTGTCATCGCTTAGGTATACAATTTTATCGCTCATGTAAATCTCCAGATTTGGCACCATTGCTAGTTTATTAATGGCTTACCATGTATATTGGGGCGGTTAAATAGTTTTCAAGTAAACGTGTGGGCTATTTCAAACGATTGAGTCTTTTTTTGCAACACTTAACGAGTATGCTTGAGCTATGAGCGAAACACATTTATCTACCCAGAAGTTCGCTGACTTCCCTTTGAAACCAGAGGTAATTCAGGCTTTAAACGAAAATGGCTTTGAATTTTGTACGCCAATTCAGGCGTTATCTCTCCCCATTTTATTACAACAAAAAGATATTGCAGGTCAGGCACAAACAGGTACTGGCAAGACAATGGCTTTTTTGGTTGCTACTTTTAACCACCTTTTATCTGTTGCCGTTCCGGAAGGACGACAAGTCAATCAGCCACGTTCTATTATCATGGCGCCGACTCGCGAATTAGCGATTCAGATTGCAAAAGATGCCAAATTACTTGAAAAACATACTGGCCTTAAAGTCGGTATCGTTTATGGCGGTGAAAGTTACGATGTACAGCGTCAAGTGCTTGATGCTGGTGTTGATATCCTTATCGGTACAACAGGTCGTATTATTGATTACGTTCGCCAAGGTGTGATCAGTCTGAACTCTATTCAGGCGGTAGTGCTTGATGAAGCGGATCGCATGTTCGATTTAGGTTTCATTAAAGACATCCGTTTCTTGTTTAGACGTATGCCAGATGCGAAATCACGTTTGAATATGCTTTATTCTGCGACGTTATCAATGAAAGTGCAGGAGCTTGCTTACGATCATATGAATGATCCTGAGAAAGTTGAAATTGCACCTGAGCAAAAAACGTCGAAGAATATTAAAGAAGAAATTTTCTACCCATCAACAGAAGATAAAATGCGTCTGTTGTTGACCTTACTTGAAGAAGATTGGCCTGAAAAAGCCATTATTTTCTCCAATACCAAGCATAGCTGTGAAAAGGTATGGTCATGGTTAGAAGGTGATGGTCATCGTGTTGGTTTACTGACAGGTGACGTGCCGCAAAAGAAACGTATTCGTATTCTTGAGCAATTCACTTCTGGTGCACTTGATTTGTTAGTGGCGACTGATGTTGCTGCCCGTGGTCTGCATATTTCTGATGTATCGCACGTATATAACTACGACCTACCAGATGATTGCGAAGACTATGTTCACCGTATTGGCCGTACTGGTCGTGCTGGTCAAAAAGGTGTGTCAGTGAGCTTTGCATGTGAAGAGTATGCATTGAACTTACCTGCAATTGAGACTTACATTAAGCACTCAATTCCAGTGACAAATTACGATCGTGAAGCATTGCTTGATGATTTACCGCCTCCAGTGCGTATTCATCGTAAACACCCAACGACTCGTGGTCGTGATGGTGGTAATCGTAACGGTGCACACCGTAGCGGTGGTCGTCCACCACAAAGGAATCGCAGACACTCGTAAATGACTGGTTCAGCTACATTACCTTGTTACGCCGCGATAACGCTTGGCTCAAATAGCTTTAATATGTTGGTTGCCCAAACATTGGATGGCCAACCAACGATTATTGCTAAATATAAGCAAAAAGTGCGTTTGGCTGAAGGTATTGGCGAGGATAATCGCCTAGCTGAAGATGTCTTGCAACGAGGTTTAGATTGCTTGCAGATGTTTGCTGACATGCTTGATAAGCATCAAGTTGCTCAGCAACACGTCGCTGTCTTTGCAACCGCAACCCTGCGGGTTATTTCCAATGCGGAAGCATTCCATCAACGTGCGTTACCGATATTAGGTCACCCTATTGAGGTGATTAGCGGTCTGCGTGAAGCTGAGCTGATTTACCAAGGCATGGCAGCAACCACCCAAGGCGATGGTCAGCGGCTGGTGATTGATATTGGCGGCGCAAGTACTGAGTTTATTATTGGCAATGGCAATGAAGTGCTATTTAAAACCAGCTTAGATTTTGGTTGTGTGCGCTTTAATCAGCAATTCTTCAATCAAGTTCCTTATCAAATTCACCACTTCGAACAAGCCAAAGCCGCCGTTTCAAATGCATTACTTCCTCATACTGAGTTATTGAGAGAACTGGGCTGGCAAGGGGTTGTTGGTGCTTCAGGTGCAGTGCAGTCGGTGGTCTCAGTGTTAAATCATCGTGAGTTATCCGAAATCATAACCTTGAAAGTACTGTATCGTTTTCGAGATGAAGTATTAGTGCAAAAAAACGAGAGCTTGCATCATATTCAGGGCTTATCTGAAGAGAAAGCTCCAACGTTTGCTTCAGGCATTGCTATTTTAATCGCCTTGTTTGAGCTATTGGATATTGAATCGCTCAACTTATCAGGTGGGGCACTTCGTGAAGGCGTACTGCAAATGCTGGCGGACAGAGTGGTTGAAGGTGAGCTAGGCAGTTAGCTGTAGCAGTTAAGATTGAAACAAGATAAATAAAAACGGGAGACTCATATGAGTCTCCCGTTTTTTATGTAGGTTTATTACCGCTAAAGCATGAATTACTTAACGATGTTCAGTAAGTCTTGCTCAAGTGTTACTTCAGGTCTTTCAATGATACGGCCAATTTCTTTATCGTCTTGTTCAACAATAAAAGTAGGAATACGGCTGAATTCATAGTTAGCTGCTAAACCTTCTGGATCAAGCTTGCTACGATCTACACCAATGTAGGTCACAGTGATATTTGGGTTAGCCACTTCTTCGATGATACGCATGAAACGTGGAGTTTCACGGTGACAATCTGGACACCAAGTACCAATAATCACTACAACATTTGTTGGTGTGGTGATGGCTTTTAATGCCGAAATAGTTGCCGCATCAGACTGATAATTTTCATATTCCTCTGCGTAACCCGGTAAATCTTTTTCTAATGCTGAAACTTCAACAATACCCGTGATAATCACTTCTTGTTTCTCCTCGCTGCATGTTGCCATGAAGCCTGACTGCTCTTCATCGAACGCACAGCCGCTGCTTGCAAGGGCTGAACCTGCAGCCAAGTGGCTGCCAAAGAAAAGGGCGGTTGTGGCTAATAATGTTTTAACGGTTTTATGCATGATAAGGCCTCATGAATGAAGAATACAATAATTCAATCATTTCGGCGTAAGTTAGTGAAGTTGAATATTCTCTACGTGTTAGCTAGATCACTCTGATGGGCGATAATTCAAACATAACTTTGAACTCGCCCATCATTAAACAAATCATTCATAACACAGATTTAAAGTGTAATAATTTGTCTCTATATCATATACCTGACGTCTTATTTGAGCTTGCTTTCTTCTCTGACTCTGTTGAAAAAATATGCCAAGCTTTTTCAATACCGGATTCTTGCCATTTAGCTACAGCAACCAGTCGATGTTCACGACCCTTAATCGCTGCTGGGATCATATTCGACTCAAAATAGACCTGTGAAGTGATTTGTTGTTCGCTGACACCTTGCGACACAATTAAGCGTGTGATTTCAGCAGCGCGTTTTTTAGCAAGTTCATGGTTATAGGCGTCGCTGCCTTCTGGACTGGTATCGCCAATAAGAAAGATTTTGGCGTCAGGGTAATGTTTAACTGCATTAACCATTTTAGCCAATCGGTCTGACTCGTAGGTGGTTAAGGTGTGTTTATCAAACTCAAACATCACTACTCGACTGGCTTCTTTATCAACTGTGGTTGAACTTTCACAGCCATCATTATTAATTACCGATCCATCGGGAGTGGTTAAGCATAAATCTCGCGCAGTGATTACGCCGTCAGTATCGATGTCGGTTAAATCACGGCTCTGTTGCTCAACCAAGGCAGGGCGCGGAGTCTCGATACATGCGCTTAGCGTTATCGTTAGTATGCACAATGGCAGTAGGTTAGTTGCTTTAATGAAAGGTGTTTTCATGTTACTTCTCCTCTTGCCATTGTGTTGGGGTGTCGACTCTAAAGGACTCAATTAATTGGCCTGTGGCATTAATTAACCGATAAGAAGCAATATGGTAGTTGTAGTAGGCACTGAGGTAGTTTTTACGTGCTAAGTATACTTCGACTTTTGCATCGAGCACATCGAGTAAAGAGCGACGCCCTAATTCAAATTGGCGCTGATAGCCTTGTTCAGCTTGAACGGCTTGGTCAACGTTAACTTGATAAAACTTACGTTGTTGGCCGACAAACTCATAGGAGTTCCAAGCAAGGCGGGTGCCTTCGATGACTTGTTTTTCGGTTTGTTGGCGAATAGATTTAGCTTGTTGTACTTGCCAAGCCGCGGCTTCCGCTCGATCATTAGTTGAGCCACCATTATAGATATCATAGCTGAGCATTAGCATGGCGCGGGCATCTTCATCTGGGCCTTCAATACCACCGATATTGTCATTTTTATTGGCTTGTAGTTCGATAGAAAGCTTAGGCCAGTAATCACTTTTTTCGCGCTCATATTGAGATGATGCCGCTTGAGTGTCATTGATGGCAGCATCAATTTCAGGGTGATTCTTAACGGCCTGCTCAAGGGCAACTTTTAGTGAAGTCGGCACATAGGTGAAGTCGGGTTTGGCGTCATGTAACTCGACAGGCAGCTGACCGACAAGATCGTAATATTTGGCCTGTAAATCCATTTGTTGATTTCGGGCTGCAAGGTAGCCTGATTGACTGGTTGCGACGCGGGCTTTGACTTGCGCTACATCAGACTCACTGCTTAAGCCTTTACTTTGGCGCAAAATAATATCTTTCAAGATATCTTCATGTTCTTCAATATTGCGCTCAGCAAGGCTAACGACACGATTAGATTCCACCAAGTTTAGGTAAACGGTGGCGACTTCTAACGATAAGTTTTCAGCTTCTGAAATTAATCCAAACCGTTCAGCCTCTTGCTCAAATTCAAGGCGGTCAATTTCTGATGTGGTTCTGAAACCATCAAATAGCAACTGAGAAACCTTTACCCCAAGTTCGGTGCGGTTTAAATCGGTATCGACCCGTTGGCCACTGTTATAGCGCACTTCTTCATAGCCGACTCCACCATAGAGTTTAACTTGAGGTAAGTAGTCGCCCACAGCCGCTTTTTTGTATCTTACGGCCGCTTCAAAGCTGGCATATTTTTGCTGTAACCTTGGGTGATGATTAATCGCCTCTGCAACAGATTGTTCCAACGTCAGCGCTTGGGCTTGAGTTGAAATCACTAAAGCAGAAATGAATAGCAGTTTTTGCATAGTATCCTTACCTTTTTTCTTACCTTACGGTTCTCTTAGCGCGTTGGCTCTGGCCCGCAGTAGCGGTTTCAGCCAGTAATTTAGTACGGTTTTATTGCCAGTTAAAATATCGGTTGATGCTTGCATACCAGAAATAATAGGCCAGCCATTAAGTTGGTTTTCGTCCGTTTGAATATGGGCTTCATAATAAGTGGTGCCATCTTCAAGTTGCTGGGCATCTGGGCTGACGTAAATCACTTCGCCTTTAATTCCACCATATATGACAAAGTCATAGGCGGTAAACTTAACCATGGCTTTTAATCCTTTGCGAACAAAGGCAATATCTTTTGGGGCAATTTGGCTTTCGATAATTAATTGGTCATCTTGCGGGACAATTTCCATTATCACTTGCCCAGGCTCTACTACTTGCCCTGCAGAGCGGACCAATATATTCGACACGCTGCCAGCCACTGGCGTGGTAATTTGAGTTCGTTCTAATCGGTCGGCAAGAGCTTTCATATTCTCAGTGAGCGCTGATAATTCATTACTGGTTTTATTGCGCTCATCAGTGGCTCGGTTGACAAAATCGAGCGCCACATTGCGACGTTCAGCGACTGCTTGGCTTATTGCAGCTTGCAACTGTCTTTCACTGGCTTGTGAGGCTGATAATTCGCCTTGGAGCCTTACTGCATCACGTTCAAGTTTTAATAGCTCTAACTCTGCAACAGCGCCTTCACCTACTGCCTCACGGGTCATACGTATCTCTTGTTTTGCCATATTGAGACCGCTACGCTGGGCATTAATATTGATATTCACTTCTTCTTTGGCTTGGCGCTTTTGCTCAACGATTTGCGCAGTTTGGTCCAGTTGAGAGACTAGCTGAGAAAGCTGTGATGAATAGATGGCTTGTGCACGGCGATTGGCAGCAGGGTCGAGGATTTCAAATTGTTGTGGAACCACTTGAACTTGTGAAAACCACAATGGTTCGTCGTCATTAATGGTAACGCTTTCAAGTAAAGCTTCGAGTCGAGTAAGCTGATTTTTAAGGGCAAAACTGTTGAGCCTTGCTTCATGAAACGCTGACGCAAATCTGAGCTCATCAATGACAAGCAGCGTTTGACCAGCAGTTACTGTGTCGCCTTCTCTAACAAGGATCTCTTTTAAGCTGCCGCCATCTAGGCTTTCTATTTGCTGCACTGCGGTAGCTGGAACCACTTTACCTTGGCCGACAACCACTTCTTCTAAGGTTGCAAATGCAGCCCAAATAACGGTGGCACAAATGAGCCCAAAGGTCAGTAAAATAACGATGTTGGCTCGTTTTGCTCCTTCAAGGTGTTTGATATGCATATTGGCACTCATGATTTCACCTCGCTGTTTTGAGGTTTTAGGCTTTCATCAGCCAGCTTTTTATCTGACTGACTTCTGACACTGACCGCCTTGATACGACGCTTACTGGGTTCAAGTAATTCACTTGCAGTTTTTTCGCCGATAACCACACCTTTGTCCATGACAATAATACGGTCACAAAGACTCAGAACTTTAGGGTTGTGGGATGAAATCAATAAGGTGCAGTCTTGAGTATTCATTTTTAAACTGCTGATAATTTGGTTTTCGCTGCGTTCATCCATGGCGCTAGTGGGTTCGTCGAGAATTAACAATGTTGGTTGACGCAATAGGGTACGACACAGGGCAATGGCTTGGCGTTGCCCTCCTGATAATTGGCGACCAAATTCTCCCACTTGGCTATTTAACCCACTACCCAGTCTATCCATTAACTTATCGATCCCAGTACTCATCATTGTTTTAGCAAGTAAGGTTTCATCAACTTGGCCAATACCGTAAAGTAAGTTATCAAGCACTGTGCCATAGACTAAGTTTGGCTGTTGTCCCATATAGCCAATATGCTCTCGCAGTCGAGCAATTGACCATTGTTGAGCTTCTAACTGGTTGTAAAATAATTGTCCTTCACTGAGCTGATATTGGCCTGCAATTAATGCCATGAGAGTAGATTTACCAGCGCCTGCAGGGCCATAAAAGCCGACTTTTTCGCCAGCTTTGATCTCAAGTGATACATCATTAAATGCTGACAATGGTTGCTCGGGGTAGCTAAAGCTAGCACTGCGAAGGTTCAAGCTACCGTTAAAAGGAAACTGCGCCACATTGAGTGACTGTTGTTGGTTTTCTTGGGGTAGCTCTAATATTGATTCGACCGAAGTAATAGCAGAGCGAGTTTGCTGGTATTTTAGCAGCAACATCGCTATTTGGTTGATGGCGCTAGAGGCTCTACCACTCAGCATGACGATGGCGATTAAGCCACCCATACTCAAATTACCTTGATGGATTTGATAGACCCCAGTAATGATCAACCCAATGGATACCAGTTGCTGACAGTTCATCACACTGTGGCTTAAGGTGTTGGAACTGATGCGGGATTCATTTTGCCAATCAGCGAGGCTGCTAACGGTTTCATTCCAAATACGTGATGCTTTTGCTTGGCCATTATTTTGTTTGATTTCTGTCAGCATATTCAAGCTTTCAACTAAATGCGCTTGGCGCTGAGTCGACAATTTGGAAGATTCTTCAATGGTGACGGATAAGCGCTTTTGCATAAATACGCTGAGTAGAATAAGCACTATCATGCAGGTTAATGGTACAAATACCATTACGCCGCCAAGCCATGCTATTAGTACTAAAAATAATAAGGTGAAAGGTAAGTCTACTGCTGTAACCAGCGTAACCGAGGTGATGAAGTCACGAATACTATCAAACTCTTGTAGTTGTTTGGCGAACGCTCCCGATGATGCAGGGCGGTTTTCGAGGCGCATGCCAATCACTTTTTCAAATAGTGTCGACGACAGTTTGATATCGACTTGCTTACCCGCAACATCAGCTAAGCGAGTGCGCGCTTGGCGAAGCAACCAATCAAATACGATGGCAATCGAAGCGCCGCTAGCAAGTACCCATAAGGTGTCGATGGCCTGGTTGGGTACTACGCGGTCGTAGACATTCATGGTAAATAATGGGGTCACAAGAGCCAGTAAGTTGATGGCTAAAGAGCCAATTAAAAAGCTGCCATAAAAGGGTTTTACTTCGTCAAATGCTGCCAGTAACCAGTGTCTGCGGGTATCTTTATGGTGCTCTGTGCCGCGTTCATCTAATTGTTCTATGGGTTTGATATACCAGCAATGTGGTTTCTGCTGTCCTTTTTTTACTGAGAATTGGTCTACAAACTGGCTTTCATCAAGCTGTGTTTGTTGTCCTTGAGTATCAACCAGCAATAAAGCGCCTCGCTGCTTTTTTATCGCAAAATAGATTTGATTACTTTGACCTATTAACACGGCTGGTAAGGCAATATGTTTGAAGTTAACTGCCTGTGAGGCGCTATCAATTTGGATCTGTTTGAGTAGCAGAGGCATTTGCTCAGTTAATGCTGTTGAATTTTTGTCGTTGGCTGAATAAGCCACAATCTGAGAGAGATTTTCTAGCGTAATAGGCAGGCCAAAATGTTCCTTAATCAGTGCGAGTAAACTGATTAATGACTCATTATTACTGACTTGCTGAGTAGTGCTTTCATTTTCTGACATTATTGACTGCTTATCCTTGGCATCATTATTTTATCAGCTAGTTAACCGCTTTTTTGAGGTTAGCTTAATCGCTTTGTTGCATTCTTAATTTATGTTTAATTAATGTTTAGCTCTGATTTAATAGCGTTTGTTGCTGTGTTAATTGGTTTATTTCATCCAGTTCTGATTGATTCAAAAAGCTTTCACTTTCAACATTAGTGATTAATGAATCTTGATTTGCAATTGACTCTTTTATTGCATCGCTAAGAGAGGTTAAAGTGTGTCCTTCAGCTTCAGAACCATCTTTTACTATTTGTGCTGCAAGAGTTTGAGAAGCCGTTTGTGTAACTGTTTCAGGAATAGGCTGTATGTGACCCAATCCTGGTTGTTCAACAAATTTGTCTCCTACATAAGATTCTACGCTTACGAGCAGTAGCTCAGGATCTTGCGTTGCGCTGATAATACTCAATAATTCCGCTTCAGGTAATAACACTGAAATTGGCTCAGGCAATAGAGAAGCTATTTCAGTAAAAGACACTTCTACAGGAAGCGATTCAGTCGGCACAAGTTGTGGCTGAATAGCATCGTCAATTGCTATTGGATCTTGATAGCCATACTCTGGCTTAGCATTATCCGCTATGTGAGTTTGTTGTTGATGCTCAGAATTTGCTGATATTGCTTCTGAGTTGGCAATCGTCTGCAGCTGTATAGAAGATGTTATATCTTCATTTGAGGCTGTTGCACTTGTACTTACATCTGCATCAGTTAGCTCAACTTCTATTGGTAATATAGAGTCGCTAGGGTCTATAGGCAGTAGATAACGATAATGAGTGTCGTACTGTTGCATATGCTCATGCTGCATTCGTTGATACATTTCTTGCATTACTTCTTGCTGGAAATCTTCAAACTCAACATCGTAAACTTTGGCATTATCTTGCACTGGTTCGTTAGCAATCATTAGCTCATTGGCATTTAAGGCACCAAAGTTAGCCATAACAGCTGCACTGCTCATTACAGCGGCTGGATCCACTGTTACGGTTATCGTTTCTAAGAAACCGTCAGCAGATTCGCCGTTGAGTGTTGCAGTCGGATCTAGGGTGAGTTCAAAGCTAGTTCCAGCTGTAACACCACTGAGTGTGAGGCTAGCAACGTCGGCAATAGGGACAAGCCATTTATTGCCTTGCTGGGTTCCTGCTGACAATGTTGCTCCGTCAGGCACTCCTAGAATGGTCAGTGTGGCGGTTTCTCCAGGGGCAGGATTTTGTAACTCAAGCCCTAGATTCAAAGGGATATTATTGGTCGTGGTCGCATCAATATCGGCAAACTGGGTCCAAATTGGCGCATCGACTTCGGGGGTCAATTCGATATCAAAGTTAACTGTCTGAGCCGTGCTTTGATCAACTTCTTGGCTTCCTAGTACATTCGCTGAGTCAATACTGGCGATATTCATGACGACATTTAAGTTACCAAACGCCAATTCCCCCGGCAAAATACTCACAGTGCTGAGTTCTGTCGCGGTGACTGTTAAGCTCGCAATAAATCCGCCACTACCATCTGGAGTTAGCTGGGTAAATTGATTGCCAATTTGAATACCTGATAGGCTAACGAGTGCCTCTGCATCGGCAGAGGTAATGATGACTTCAACGAAGAAGACTTCATTACCGGTAAGGTCAATTAACTCGGCATCTAAATCCACGTCGATGATATCGCCTTCGATGGCATCATACTGGGATTGAGGTGGAGTAATAATTTGCACGCCATCGGCCACAGGGCTTACTCCGATAAGTAAATCCATGCTGGTAGTGACGTAATCACTGGTACCTAATTCTTGGGTGATAATAGACAGTGATAACGGTATATCACCATTGAAATTATGGGGTGGTTTTATCACTAGGCTATCAAGCTGGTCTGGCGTTACAGTCCAATAACTGGTTGGTGCGCCATCAAGTTGTCCGCCGTCAGGCCCATCATTTGGCAAAATATGTAAGCTGCCACCTGCATCTTGATAATAAACCGTTGCGCCCTCTGGGACACCATTTAAGGTGATGTACATGACCTCTGAGCCATCTAAATCAATTAGGCCGACCACATTGCTGTCGATACCCGTTAACGCAATGTCTGTATCTTCAGTGCCCAGTATTGTTACCGTGTCTAGTGGTACGTCTGCGGCATCTGTTACTGGTAATACATTAATGGTGATGGTATCGCTGAAGGTTAATGAGTCAGTGACATCGGCGCCATCAATATCGGCTGTGTCGATGACACTGCCGGAAACTTTAATTCTAAAGTCGCCACTTAAATGCTCGGGAGGGGAGAACTGGATAAAGGTCAATGCGCCGTTAAGCGCTGCTTGCGTATTACCGGTGAATTCCCAAGTGTCAGTGGTGCCTGATTTAAGCTGGAATAACCCACTTGGGTCAATCAAGGTGCCACCATCGAGTAGCTGGATGGTGAACAAGTTTGCAGGGTCGTCCAAGATGACCGTTTCTACACCACCTGTATTGGCGGTGGAATCCGTATCAACATATGACAGTGATAATCCTAACGAGACAGGTTGGTCTTCATTCATCTTACTGACAACTGCACTTAAACTAAGCCCGTCGGCTACTGGAGTGATATTAATATCAAAGCTTTGGCTTTCATCAATAACAGTGTCACCACTGAGAGAGTCAGTCGCGATAATTCTGATGGGTATGGTTAAATCACCAGCATAATCATCACTGACATTATGTAGTTTTAAGCTCGATAGTGAGGCGCTAGTGAATACGTACTCAATAATATTCTCGCCACTATTATCATATAAAGCAATTACATCACTACCAGTAAAATAGCCCCCTTCAGGTAAATCGCTAGCAAGTATTCTAAAGCTAATGACATCATTGCCATCACTGGTGATTGACAGGTTTAAATGGCCTGCAAAATCAATGGTGTTGTCTTCAATGGCATCAATAGTTGATGCTTGCACTGTAGTAACGGTTGAAGCGCTAGAGTTTGATGTGGGTTGATCAAATGTCACAAAAATATTGGTTGAGATGATTTCTGGATCGTCTCTGTCTAACACTCGGGCTTCAACAGTAATGGTTTCCAGCCCTGTGACATTCTCACTGGATATTGTCATGCCCTCAAGGATATTAAGAGACTGCTCTTGAACCGTATCACTGGTCATGCCATCAGTTGGAATTAACCAACGGCCGTCGCCGTCATGAATGGCACCATTTGGGTGAGTGACAAACCAGCCATCTGAACTTGGCATGATAATAACGATGTAATCGAGCACTTCTGAACCATCGATATCAGCATCAAAAAAGACGATTTCATCGCTGAGTTCAACAGGAGTACCGTCGGTACTATGCAGCACTTGGTCATTGGTTTGAAGGCGAGTGATAAGCTCGACTACGGCGTCGACAACGACAGTGAGTTGGGTATCGATATCTTGGTAAACAACCTCTCCCGTTTCAGAGGTATCTTTGATTTGATAAGTGACATCAAGATTAAAATCACCATCGGCATCTTCAGGAGGTAATACTGCAAGGCGACCAGAAGAAAGCAGGTCAATGAGTGTTGGACTATTTTCATCGGTTAATTCACTCAGTAATAAACCTAAATCGCTGACTTGAATTTCTGAACCATCAAAGAGGAATATCATCCCTTCACTGGATGGGTAAATCGTCATTTGCGAAATCGTTTCACTGCCATCTATGTCGGCAAGCAATGCGGGCAGTAAGTTAAGCACGATAGGCTGATCTTCACGGCCATAGCTGGTGGTGCGCAGTGAGGTTGTTGTTTCATCTACGACAGGTGCAATATCAATATTGAGGTTAAGCTCATATTCCGCGACATCACCGTCTAGTTCAGTACTTTCGACAAATAAGGATATGTTTATTTGACCACTGAAATCTTCTGGTGGGCGGATAGATAAACTTGATAGTAAATCGGCTGTGACGCTATAAACAGGTTCACCTGCTTCAAAGCCGACGACAGGTAAATTGACTATTTGACCGTTAGAATCAATAAAACTTGCGCCTTCAGGCAAACCGACTAAACGAATACTGAGTGACTCTGAGCCGTCATCATCTGATGTGACTAAGGTAAAGCTTAGCGGAATGTCAGTGTCTTCATTAAATGCTACAACACTGTTGATGTTGCCATCAGGGGATATTTCCCAAACTGCAGGATCTGATGTAATCGTAGGCGCATCATTTGCAACGCCCGTAAGGCTGACTGTTAAGGTTTGTGGATCGCTGTAATTAGGGTTAGGTCTTATGACTGAATCAACCGGTTCTAAGCCATCTTGTTCTGACTCAGTCGCATAGCTGCGCACAGTAATTGTAAAGTCACCTAAATTCGCAGAGCTGGCATCAGCAAGTGGGATTAGCATCGCCGCTGTTGCAGGAGGTGTCGGGTTGATATCTTCAGCCGCGACATTCCAAACGCCATTACCTAAATACACTGCCGATGGGGCATCAATGGTCCATCCGTCAGGTAGGGTTAATTCAAAGTGTAGTGTTTCAGAGCCAGAAGTGTCCGTTAGCTCGCCACTTAGAATATCGTAAAGTGCGATAGCCTGATCTTCATTGCTACTGATATCACGGGTGCTTAAGGTAGGTAAGTCAGCGACTGGATTGACGTTGAATACCACTGTTTCCACTGTACTTACTGCAGTATCGCCATTATCAGGCTCTGTGGTGGTTGCTTGGATATCAAAACTAAATTGTCCCGCCAAGTTTTCACTAATACTGGCGGTTAAAGATTCTAATTGTTCAGCGGTAATCGTTTGACCGTTAGCAAGAGAGAACTTATTGCCATTATCATCGAGTATTGAGATGGTTAGCCCTAGAGAGATATTACTGACAACATAAGTAATGACTTCTGAGCCTTGCGCATCAGCAGCCACTAAATCTTTAGATGCTGCCAATAAATCGACATCAATATCGCCAGAGTCTTCATTTACGTCATAGGTAAACTGGCTACTATCATCCCATTCTGGTGTGTCGGCTACTGATTCAACGGTGACCGGGAAAAGAGTCGTAATAGAAGGCTTATTATTAATATTAACAGTGATAGCAAACTCAAGAGATTGAGTCGCATCGGATGAATCTTCTGCAGGGTGGTATTGTAAGTCGCCGCTAGGGATCGCCACTCCAAAATTATTGATATATAAATCGTCGCCCTCGAGAATGTAGTTGCCATCGCCGTCTGTAGGCACTGGAATACCGTCTAATGTGAGTGTGCCGCCGCCAAGAGAAGCCATGTTAAATACAATGCTTTGAATCAACTCACCTTCATCGAGATCCCCAGGGAAGGCGGAAACGATCACTGTACCAGCGGTATCTTCAGTAAAGTCGGCATTGAGCAGTCTGATTGAGCCTGATTTATCTTTAGCGGTAATAGTTAGGTTATCAATAACCGTATCACCGTCCTTATCGGTGACGTATACCTGTACGACTTCACTATATAGAGGTTCGTCATATTCAAATATTTTACTGGATACAATGGCTTGACCATCAGCAGTAATGGTTAAGCTACCGTATTTAACCCCTGTATCGGTGAACAGATCGACAGAGTCTCCGGCTGAATATTCAATACTATTGTAAATAAACTTACTGACAGTTGCGCCATCAGCGCCTTGCTGTTTTTGGTTAAATAGCTGCACGCTATAATCGGTATTATCTTCTTCAGTGAAGGTCAGTGATGAGTCCTTTTGCACGGGGACATCATCTTGGATATTGATATTAATGGTTTGAGTATTTGATTTATCGCCATCAGCGTCAGTGGCGAAAATGTCAAAACTCATGGTTAAGTTGTTTTCACCATCGGCTAATGGGTGATCGACAGCTTCAAATTGTTCGAATTCAACTTTACCATTAGCATTAAATCGAATTCTAAATACGGCGTCGTTATCGCCCGTTCTTATGGCGTTATACCAACCGTTACCATCTGATGTGCTACTGAGAGTGATGGCTTGACCGTTACTGGTGTATCCACTAAAAATAAAACCACTATCTAGCTCAATACTAATAATGTCATCACTGCCGTTATCGATATTGAGTTCGGCACTGTTTAATACGCTATTGCTATCGACTAATTCGCCTTCATTTACATTGATACTTAACGCATCAGGTAGGGTAGGGGTTTCGCCATCATAGATATTAATGTTGATGTTGGCATTTATTTCTGTGTTATCACTGTCAAAGGCAATGACGCTTACATCAATAGCTGTAAAGGTACCGTCGTCAGTATTATTGTCGATAGGACCTAGCAATCGCATGTTAAAAGCAACTTGTGAGCTGCTTTCGGGATCAATTTGAATATCGTCAGGTAAAAACATTCTAAATACGACTGTACCATCATCTAGTTTCCCTTCAGCCGTAGCACCATCGTTGGTTATAACCCAATGGATATCTTGTCCATTTTGAGTGAGCGTGTTGCCGTCAACATCAGTGACTGGGTTTCCATCTAAAGCGCTAAACTTAATATCTACAATGGGATCGCCATTAGTCGTAATATCAATTAAGCCTTCTGTGCGATTGTTTATACCAGCAGTAACGCTTGGCAATTCACTCACTTCAACGCTTATATCTGTAATGACACCAGGAGTATCATCTTGAACAATCATGGTTAATAAGCTTGTGCTGGTGTCGCCGTCAAAATCCGTCACTAACAAACCAAATTGAGATTCTTCTGTTCCTATTTGATCAAATGGGCGATAAAGGCTGGTGGTGTATTCGTGGTTTAGTGTGTTGGTTTCAGTATTCCAACCTGAATCTATTTCAATGGTAAATACTGGGTTGGCGATATCACCAGTGTGAGCAGTTAACGTTAATCCATCGGCGCTGAGCACAAAAACAATCGCATTTCCGCCTGCTGTTAGTGTTGGCATTTGATTGATATCAAATCCAATATCGCTAATTGCATCGGCTCCGACTTGAATGTCTAACTTTCCATTTTGCACGATTGCAGAGCCGCTTAATGCCGACTCATCAAAGGTTAATGTTTCAACATTTTCAATGGCCGCATTACCACCGTCATTAATCGACCAGGTTAGTTTACCGAGATCAATATTACTGCCGTCAGTGTCAGTGGCATCGATTAAGGTGACTAAATCGAAGTTATCAGAATCAATGTGATCAATGGGGCGCGATAAATTAAGCGTAGCGGTCACATCTACATCGTCGCCATTACTGACGGCATTGAGAGTAAGGGTGAATACGGTTTCACCATTTGCAGTGGCTGTAAGCGTTTTAGCATCGCCAGAAAGCGTATAAATTAATGTATCGCCATTTGAGGTTAAGGCTAGCGCATCTAATGATGTTGTGGAAAGAATACTGAAGACAACACTGTTTGGATCTAGTGCGTCAGAACCTGCTGCAATAGTGAATTGCTTGGTATCGACATTGGGGCTGTTAATGGTGCTTTCGGCAGTTGTCGCATTGGCGTCAGCCATAACGCCTATTGCACCGTCAATGATGGTAATGGTGCTGGTGGCATAAGCAATACTGCCATCGAAATCTGTTACTGTGTAATCAAAACTAATTGCTTGTTCAACGGTATTATCCAAGTTATCAGCGGCAATAAACTCCCAAAAACCATTGAATAAAACCGTGAGTTGGCCTTTGCCTGTGTCGATGATAGCTGGCGAGCCATCCGACACAGGATAATCGACACCATTAAAGTTGATGTTTTCTACCTTGAGAGGCCCTTCAATAGTGTAATCATTACCAGTAATTGAGCCAGTTAAGCTTGTATCTTCAATGGTGGTGAAGTGGTCATCAATGGCAAGTTCAGGGGTGTCTTTTACATGTAGAATGGCATAAGTGATGATTTGCTCTGTTGTGCCATCGGTATCGGTTTGCAAACCCTCTAATTTGATTAAGGTTGATAAATTCTGAGCTGAATTATTATCTAGCGTTTGGAATAAATGAACCTCAAGCTCGGTGCCCGTAAGCGTTGCTTCAAGAACTAATTCACCATCACCGTCTCTGAAAACTTCGAACGATTTACCATCAGGCGCTAGCACAATAGTTAAGGTTTCACCGTTTGACTCATTTCGCAGTAAAAAAGATTGGTCAGCAGAAAGACTAAGTTCTGCATTAGGAATATCAAAACTGAAACTAGCTGTGGTTTGGTTATTAATATTCAACGCTATTTCATATAGGTAGCCATCGATCGGGATATCTAGGTTTGGCATGTCATCAACGGCGCTATTACCTGCTACATCGGTAACACTGACATCCATTTGCCAACTTAGACGTTGATCTAAACCTGCTACATCAATTACATCATCAAATAACCAACTGCCATCTGCTTGAACTGTGGTGGTAAAGGTTTTAGTGAGTGAACCGTCTGTCAATGTGAGAGTGACAGTTTGCCCTTCTTCTACACCGGTGGTCGTGCCAGAAAGAGACTTTTCAATACCATAAGTTAATTTACCGACATCAAAGCCATCAGCGCCAGTGTCGATATCAATAGTGACTTGGGTATCGATATTAATTTGGTCAGTCGCTGAGGCTGGGTTTCCTGCAACATCAACAGTGGTTGCTGTAGCAGTTAATAAGCCGTCACTGAAGCTCAATGCTGCTAAATCTTGTGCCGTTATTGACCAAACACCACCGGCTAACACTAAGGTGCTTACCGTGGTTTCAAGGTTATTACTGTCTTTAAAGGTGACTGTAATCGTTTGGCCGACTTCTATATTGGTTACAGTGCCACTTGCAACAACACCAGTGAGCTCTGTTTGATTAATAACGTTGTCATTATCAATGATATCAATAGTGATAGATGCTGTGGTATCGACAGGTAAGTCAGTCGTTGCTGTAGCAAGATTACCCGCAACATCACTGACCTCAGCGGTTACTTCAAGTGAACCATCATCAAAGGTAGATAAATCTTGTGCTGCAAGCGTCCAAATACCGCCAGTGACTATGGCTGTTAGGGTAAGCGAATGACCTTGGTTATCGGTTAAATTTACCGTAACAGTCTGACCGTCTTCAACGTTAGTGACCGTCCCTTGAATCACCACGTGGGTCATTTCAACTGCGTTGATGACACCATCATTATCGACAATGGTGATATCTATTAATGCCGTTGTATCAACGGGCAGTTGGGTTGTGGCAGTCGCTGGATTACCCGCAACATCACTGACCTCTGCGGTCACTTCAAGTGAACCATCATCAAAGGCTGATAAATCTTGTGCGGCAAGAGTCCAAACACCGCCAGTGACTATTGCTGTTAGGATGAGGGAGTGGCCTTGATTATCAGTCAGGTTCACGGTAACGGTTTGACCATCTTCAACGTTGGTGATCGTCCCTTGAATCACCACTTGAGTCATTTCAGTGGCGTTAATGACGCCATCGTTATCGAGAACTTCAACACTGATGTCGGCAGCAACATCTTTATCAACAGTATTATTGCCTATAGTTGGATTACCTTCGACATCAACTGCAAAGGCTCTTAATGTAAGCTCACCGTCAATGAGCGATGATAAGTCGAGGTTATCTAATTGCCATAAACCATCAACGACCGTGGTATTAAATATCAGTCTAGTACCACTATCATCAGTGACCCACACCAATACATTTTGACCTTCTTCAATATTTAACGCTTCACCACGTAACGTGGTGGTTGTGACTTCAACGGCGTTAAGGGTATTGTCAGCATCGACAGCTTCAATGGTTACTGTTGCCTGAGAGTCTTTACTGACAGAGGTTGATACTGAGGTTGGATTCCCTGCGACATCGACAGTACTGGCCGTAAAGCTAATATCACCATCAATCAAAGAGGAAACATCGGCATCATTAATCTGCCACATACCTGCATTAACGGTAGTGTTGAAAGTGAGTTGGTTATTGAGACTATCAGTGACGATAATGGTAATGGTTTGGCCATCTTCAACATCATCAACTTGCCCAGAAAAGTCTAGTCGCAACATTTCAAAGCGGTTAATAATAGTGTCTCTACCGGTATCCACATCGATAGTGATGTCGGCAAGAATATCCACAGGTATTTGAGTCGTGGCAGTCGCTGGGTTACCCGCAACATCACTGACCTCAGCAGTCACTTCAAGTGAGCCATCATTAAAGGCTGATAAATCTTGTGCAGCAAGAGTCCAAATACCGCCAGTGACAATGGCGGTTAGGGTAAGCGAGTGGCCTTGATTATCAGTCAGGTTCACCGTAACGGTTTGACCATCTTCAACGTTGGTGACCGTCCCTTGAATCACCACTTGAGTCATTTCAGTGGCGTTAATGACGCCATCGTTATCGACAATAGTGATGTCTATTAATGCTGTCGTATCAATTGGAATAAGTGTTGATGCTTGTGCCTGATTGCCAACGGCGTCGGTAGCTACAGCTGTAGCAACTAATGAACCATCATCAAAAGCAGATAAATCTTGAGCTGGTAGGCTCCACACACCGTTCAATATGCTTGTGGTTAGGGTCAATGAATTATTGAAGTCATCCGTTAAAGTGATAGTAACGAGTTGGCCATCTTCTATATTATCGACGCTACCTCGAATCATCACTTGTGTTAATTCAGTGGTATTTATGACTCCATCAAGATCAATGATTTCTATTGTAATTTCAGCGCTGGTATCGACAAAAATATCAGTAGAATTTGAAGCAAGGTTTCCTGCGATATCCTTGACTTCAGCACTGACAAATAAAGAACCGTCATCAAAGTTTGATAAATCTTGAGGAGACAAACTCCAAATACCGTTGGTTACAATGGTTGTCACAGTGATTGAGTTACCTTGATTATCTGTCATTGTCACGGTGACAGTTTGACCATCTTCAACGTTAGTGACTGTACCTTGAATGGCGACTTGGGCCATTTCGTTGGCATTGAGTACACCATCGTTATCAAGGATTTCAACTGTTATATCTGCTTGGGTATCTTTAATAATGGTATTGGTCGCAAAGGCAGGGTTACCTTCAGCATCAATAGCGACGGCATAAAGATGCAAAATACCGTCGGCAAGATCTGAAGCATCTAATCCAGATAAAGACCAGATACCATTATTAACCTGGGAAGTTAGATGAACGACTTGCCCTTCAATATCGGTAATAGTGATAATGATTTTTTGACCATCTTCAATATTGTTAGCGACCCCAAAAATCGTATTGAGATCCTCAATATCTTGCTGATTTAGAATTTGGTCCTGGTCAATGACATTAATGCTAATATTGGCCACAGTGTCTTTGACAACTGTGGTTGATGAAGTTGCTGGATTTCCGGCTATATCAATTGAATTGACGTCAAATCTTAATGCGCCGTCAACAAGTAGGCTAATATCAGCATTTTCAATTTGCCAAGCACCATTTATTACCTGTGTATTGTAGGTCAGGGTTTGGCCGTTAATATCTGTGATGGTTATGGTAATAGGTTGGCCATCTTCAATATCTTCAACAACGCCTGAAAAGTCGAGTTTCAACATTTCAAAACGGTTAATAAATTCGTCGTTTCCGGTGTCGACAACAATATTTACAGCAGCAAGAATATCAATAGGGTCAGTTGTTGACGTAGCAACAGGATTACCAGCGATATCTACGACCTCAGCAGTAGCGAACAACGAGCCATTATCAAAATCTGATAAATCTTGAGCGGGTAGCACCCATAAGCCATTCGTTACAGTAGTGCTGATTTGGCGGCTTAATCCGTTTGCATCTGTGAGTGTGACTACAACTGTTTGCCCATCTTCGACATTATTGACTGTACCTTTGATAACGACTGCAGATATTTCTGCAGCATTAATGACATTATCAAGATCTTCAATTTCGATACTGATATTCGCTAAAGTATCTTTGATTGAATTATCAAAGGCGGGCTCGGCGATACCTTGATAAGTTGGTGCACTTATTTCAGCAGTTATAAGCCCCTCTGCGAGGCTTGAAATATCAACATTAGTAAGTTGCCAAGCATCATCATTTGCTATGACTTCAAACATCAGTTGTTTGCCTTGAGTATCTGTAAGTATCAAGGTTAACAATTGACCATTGATAGCATCTAAAGCTTGGCCAAAGAGATTGACGGCTGGGACTTCGAATTGGTTTAAGTATCCATCATTGGCATCTTCAATATTGACGGATAAAGTGAGTGTGACAAATGAGTCTTGTTCACCAATAAGAGAATTGATCCCAACACTATCATTGTTAAGGTTATCGCCTTGAGAGTTATAACCTGATTGAGCGATTAAACTATTATATTGAGTCTGTATAACATTATAAAAATAGTTCAGCCCTTCAGTTTCAGTAGGTTGAGCTTGTGTATTTTGATTATCTGATGTTTGAGTTTCAGCAGTATTTGCTTCTTGCGTAGAAGCTTGTGCTTGAGATGATTTGATGAGTAATGAGTTGGGGATAATGACTGTTTGTTGGTTAACAACAATATATGGCGCGCTGTCGTTATTAATTAAAATATCTTCAGCCGAAATATCATAAACAGGAATGCTATCAACTATTTGTTCTTGAGTGATCGCATGCCATTGGCCATCGTTCGCAATTGCGAAAATGCCTGAGCCTATTTTGACGAAATACACTACCTCGGTACCATCAACAATCATTTGCTTTCCTTAACTTTCAATCCATTGCTGTCAGTAATCTATACGTATTTAGCTTAATACTAGGATCACTGGCAAATTAAGTGCAAATTTAAGCATAAACCTTGTTATTTAAGAATTAAAGACATGTTGATGCTTTTAAGGGGGAGAGTTGTAAAATGTGACAAAAAAAGAGGCCGATTGGCCTCTTTTTATAAACAATCTAGAAATTTAGACGCTTTATTTTAGCAATTTACTTTTCTTCTTTAAGCCATTGAGCGGCACTCTTGGCAAAATAAGTAAGGATACCGTCAGCACCAGCACGCTTGAAGCACAATAATGACTCCATCACGATGGCTTTTTCAGCTAACCAACCGTTTTGAATCGCAGCCATGTGCATCGCATATTCACCACTGACTTGGTAGGCAAAGGTCGGCACTGCAAGCTCTGTTTTAACGCGGCGAACGATATCTAGATATGGCATACCAGGTTTAACCATCACCATGTCTGCACCCTCTTGAATATCAAGTGCCACCTCGTGAAGTGCTTCATCGCTATTGGCAGGATCCATTTGGTAGCTATGTTTGTTGCCACCTTTAAGGTTACCAGCAGAACCAACTGCATCACGGAAAGGGCCATAGTAGCTAGAAGAATACTTAGCTGAATAAGCCATAATTTGGGTATTCACATGACCCGCGGCTTCCAGTGCTTCACGGATAGCGCCAATACGACCATCCATCATGTCAGAAGGGGCAACAATATCGGCACCAGCTTCAGCATGAGATAACGCTTGCTTCACAAGAATTTCAGTAGTGATGTCGTTGAGGATATAGCCTGTTTCATCGATGATGCCATCTTGACCATGTGTTGTGAAAGGGTCTAAAGCTACATCAGTCATTACGCCTAACTCAGGGAAAGCTTGCTTTAACTCACGAACTGCACGTTGCACAAGTCCATCAGAGTTATAAGCTTCTTCTGCCATTAATGACTTTTTCTCTGCTGGTGTAACAGGGAATAATGCAATTAGCGGGATCCCAAGTTCAACAAGTTCAGCAGCTTCCTTTAATAACAAGTCGATTGAGTAGCGTTCAACACCAGGCATTGAGGCAACTTGTTCAGTGCGATTGTTTCCTTCAAGAATAAACATTGGGTAGATAAGATCATTTACCGATAATTTGTTTTCTGACATTAAACGGCGGCTGAAATCATGTTTACGCATGCGGCGCATTCTGCGCTGTGGAAACGCACTAGTAATAATATTCACATTCGACTCCTGAAATTAATTTGCTCTTATTCTGACGAAAACTCGCATACTTGGTTTCGTCCACTGCGCTTAGCTTGATAAAGCGCTTTATCTGCTTGCTCAAGTAACAGAGTCGGGTGGTCATCGGTTTCAATTACCGCCGCACTGACTCCAATACTTACATAAAGGGGGATAGGGTTATCCTCCCAATCAATTGATAATTCAGATATTGCTAGGCGAATCTTTTCCGCTAACAGCATCGCCCCTTCACTATCAGTATTTGGTAATATAATAGCAAACTCTTCACCGCCAAAACGTGACACCAGATCGGTTGGACGTTTTAAAAAGTCTGAAATTGTTGTGGCAATCACCTTAATCGAGTGGTCACCAGCAAGATGTCCATGCTCATCATTAATGGCTTTGAACTTATCAATATCAATCATTAACACAGCTAACGGTGTTTGCTGACGTCGACTTATGCGACCTTCGGCAGTCAATCGTTTATCGAATGCACTGCGATTTTTAACCCCAGTTAAGCTATCAATTGTGTTTTGCTGAGTGAGTTTTTGGTTAGCGTCATTTAACTCACGTAAGGTGACTTCTAACTCTAAGGTCCTTTGTGCCACCATTTGCTCTAAGCGTTCGTTTGCTTTTGCTTCAGCCCGTAATGCTTCGTCACGGTTTTGTTGTAAACGCACGGCTTGCTCAAGTGCTTTTTGCTGCATTTGCAGTTTAGCTTTGCGTTCGTCGTTATAACGCATCGCCAATACTGCAGCCATGGTTATAACTTCAAAAGTTAAGCCTATCATTACCGGGGTTTGTGGCAGTATTTGCAAATCAATATGACCGAGATAAATCAAACCACTTAACAAAGAACCTATGAAAAGCCCAATTCGACCTATGGCATGCAGCCTAGCGTTTTTGGTGCCTTTTATAACTTGAAATAACGAGAAAAGAATCAAGATGAAACTGATAGTAATTACTGATAAAGCCAGTAAATAGAGTGCGAATTTAAAGTCTAAGAAGGAAACGACCAAACTTAGCAGTATGCAGTAAACCGCCAAATAGCGCCCCAATAGCAACATACGCTTGTTGTGATACTTGAGCTGCATGACTTTTTCGGTGAACATGAGGGCAAAGGCAAGGGCTATTGGGATTAACATCGGTATCGCAAGTTGCTGAAGTGTCGGTAAATTAGGCCATAAGTACTGAAATGAAATACCGTGGATACTTGCGACTATGATAGTTAAAGAAATTACATAACCACTATAATAACTGTAACTAAATGAACCGGATGCTAAAGCAATAAATAAGCTGAATATTCCGATGGCACTCAAGATACCAATTTGAAATCCATAGGCTAAACTTTGTGCTTCGATAGCATGGCTAAAGTCATTTTTACTCCAAAGTACCAGTGGTATGTTAAGGCTGCCTCGGTTATTGATTTTGAAGTAAAAGGTATGCAGCTCACCAGGTTTCATATCAAAAGGGTACAAAAACAAGTTACTTTGTAAGGGCCTTTGCTCGAAAGGTACAGTGTCGCCCATCAGTTCTACTTGTTTTAATTCATTATCAACTAAATGGAATAACTTCAAACTGTCCAATAAGGGATTATCTAAGGCGATTATTCTTGATAATTGGTCATTAGGGTTATAAATACTGAAACTAACCCAAGTGTTTTTAACGCCAATCTGACGCATGTCTTTAGTGGTTAATTTACGCCAATGACTTTGATTATTATTGTGCAGTTTTAGTCTTGCCAGTTCTTTGATATCGTTCGAATCATGGATATACAGCCAGTCAATTAACTCTATTTTAGTAATGGAGGACTCAGTTAACCTTAGTGGTGTATTAATGTGGGCATTGGCAAAACTTTGAGTGCTAGTAACCAATAAGATAAACAATAATCCAATGATAAAAAATGGAGTTAACTGAAGGTGAGCAAGTTTCATTATTGACTATCCAGTCTGAAGAAACTGATGCTATTTTCATAGCAATAACCCGCTAACTCTTGGTAACTTTGACCACGCAACTTTGCAATGGACTCTACAATGTAAGGTAAATACTGCGGTAGATTTTTACTTGATTTAGGCTTTGGCCGCATACTTCTTGGTAAAAGGTACGGGCTATCCGTCTCAACCATAAGACGGTTATCTGGAATTAATGGCACTATGCTAGCAAGCTCAGCACCGCGCCTTTCATCGCATACCCAACCAGTAATACCAATATAGATATCTAAGGCTAAGCACTCGAGTAACTCTTCCTTGGAACCTGTAAAGCAATGCAAGACTGCACTAGGAAGCTTATGCCGATACTGCTTCAATATCGTAATGAAATCATCATGAGCATCTCGACAATGCATTAATACTGGCATTTGCAATTGAGCTGCTAACGCTAATTGCGCTTCGAAAGCTTGACGCTGTTTATCACGAGGGGAAAAGTCACGATTGTAGTCTAAACCACACTCACCTATGGCTACGACATGTTTACTCGAAGCTAGTTGAGTTAATTGTGACAGACTGTCGCCATCCCAGCTACTGGCTTGATGAGGATGAATACCTGCTGTGCTATAGAGTTTTGTTGGGTATTGCTGGCAGAGGTTGGCAGACTCGATACTTTCGGCTATATCACTGCCGATAACGATTAACGGTGAAACATGATGTTCCACCGCATTGTTTATAACGCTGTCTATATCAGCAGCAAATCGACTACTCAGTAGATTAACTGCAATATCGATATGCTGAGACATGATTAATTTAGACGCTTAACTCGCATGGTTGAATTGCGGTCATCAGTGCCTAACAAATATGAACTTAGAGCCCCTTTTTCGATATAAACTTTGTTACCCACTTTAAGTTTATAACGCTCGGTGCCGACTTGTTTCCAAGTTTGGTTGTTAGACAGGGTCAAGATTAACGAACCATAAGGATCTTTCTTGACTGATGATACTTCTGCGTATAGACGAAGTTCATCTTCTTCAGCTGATTTTTTCTTTAAACCAAATTCTTGCTCTACCGAACTGACAGTTTGAGGCGAGGTTGCCGCAACAGCAGTCGTCGCAGCTACAGGGGCTACGACAGCAGGTGCACTGGCAGAAACAGCAGTGGCTTCAGGTGCAGCAGGAAGTTGAGTAGGAACTGGAGATTTTACTGAAGCCGCCAATGCGTCGTAACACATTAGGCGGTCTAATTTATCAGTATGGCTGGCACAATTTGCCAGTTGTTGCTCAATGTTAGCATGAGCTTGTGAAGAGATAGCCAAAGCAAAAGTGGCAACCAAGGTTAAACGCATAACAGAATCCTTCTTTATTATTGTTTTACTAGTCCATGAGTATCAAATGCAATTAACTGTCGGTGCGTTCGCTCTCAGACTCTTCATTATCTGTATCTTCTTTTGGCGTATATAGCTTGGCTGCTAATAATCCGCCTTCGAACAATATTAACATAGGAATCGCTAACATTGTTTGTGAAATAATATCAGGAGGTGTCAGCATCATACCAACCACAAAAGCGCCAACGACAATATAAGGTCGTTTTAATTTTAGCTCTTCAGGTGTTGTTACCCCTGCCCAGCACATTAATACCACAGCAACTGGGATTTCAAAGGCTAAACCAAAGGCAAAAAATAACTTAAGAATGAAGCTTAAATAACTGCTGATATCGGTTGCAACCGTGACACCTTCAGGGGCTACACTGGTGAAAAAACCGAATACAACTGGGAATACGATGTAATAAGCAAACGCGATGCCTGAATAGAACAGTAAGGTACTGCTAACCAGAAGTGGCGTCACTAAGCGTTTTTCGTGCTTATATAAACCAGGCGCAACAAATGACCAAGCTTGATATAACACATACGGAATCGCCACAAAAAATGCTAAAACTAAGGTTAATTTAAATGGGGCGAAAAATGGCGCAGCTACATCGGTAGCAATCATACTGCTTGTTTCAGGCAGTGACTGCATTAATGGAATCGCCATGTAATGGTAAATATCATTTGCCCAGTAAACTAAACAGATGAAAACCAGCAAAACACTGCCGATAGCTCTGAGTAATTTATTACGCAATTCAAGCAAATGACTAATGAGAGGTAGCTGTTGTGACATTGATTACCCGCTAGCTTTTGGTATTTGAACTGGTAGAGTCGTTAGTTTGCTCAGTCGTTGGCGTGGCAACTTCAGTAGGCTGTGCCGCAGGCGCATCCTTTTTAACGTCTTCTACTTGGTAGGGACGATTTACTGATTGTGCAGCATCCTTTAGCTGATCAATAGACTCTTGTAATTCAGGAGATAGGTTAGACAAACCTTTGCTTTCTGCTTTTTTCAAGTCAGCATGAAGCTCTTCGATTTTAAGCTCTTGCTCTAATTCGTCTTTAACAGAGTTTGCCATTCGCTTTAATGAGCGAATCCACCCAGAGATTGAACGTACTGCACCTGGAAGTCTTTCGGGGCCGAGAACCACTAGCCCCAAAATTCCAATCAGCAGTAGCTCCATAAAGCCAATACCGTCGAACATAATGAATTACGCCTGTTCTTTGTCCTTTGACTCGGACTTTTGTTCAGTTGCCTGTTGTGAAGTTTTCGCAGTGCTATCTTTATCTTCTAAAGACTTTTTCTCTTCGTCTTCAGGATTCATAGCATTTTTGAAGCCTTTAACTGCGCCACCTAAATCACCACCTAAAGAACGTAACTTTTTAGTTCCGAATAACAAAACAACAATTAACGCAACGATAAGAAGCTGCCAAATACTGATGCCGCCCATGAACATTTCCTCTATAGAATAAACAAGTGATGTTGAATAAAGTCAAAATTATAACCTTTATTACATTGAGTATTATGAACCTCTAATGAATAAGTGCTAGTTAAAATTTACGATTCTTTGGTCTGGATCGCCATCCTGTGAACCAAAGCACTATACCTGCAGTTAGACAAATATAAGAAGGCCATAG
Organism: Shewanella sp. GJ50-10; assembly: GCF_055808815.1. Taxonomy (NCBI): domain Bacteria; kingdom Pseudomonadati; phylum Pseudomonadota; class Gammaproteobacteria; order Alteromonadales; family Shewanellaceae; genus Shewanella; species Shewanella sp. GJ50-10. The sequence continues at coordinate 243,460 of NZ_JBVVSS010000001.1, forward strand.
TGTAGCGTCTTGATTTAATAATAGTGTGCCGCAGATCAATAATACGGCAGATGTAATTAATAAGTAGTTACTCTTATGAGCTTTATGCTGAAACTTCAGGTACTTATCTAGCATTTGCTGCTGTGTTCCAAGCAACTTTCTGCCAACTTTTAAGTTGTCGTAGATAAGCTCTGGAAATTCCGGCAGTTTTTCGGCCCAATAAGGCGTCTTCATTTTAACTTTATCAAAAATTGCCTTCGGACCTACTTGCTCAGACATCCACTGCTCTAAAAATGGTTTCGCGGTAGACCACAAATCAAGTTGAGGGTATAGCTGACGCCCTAAACCTTCGATATACAGTAAGGTTTTTTCAAGTAACACTAATTGTGGCTGCACGACAATGTCGAATTGACGAGCTGTGCGGAACAGTTCTAAAAGCACATGGCCAAATGAAATTTCATCTAATGGTTTGTTGAACATCGGCTCACAAACCACTTTAACGGCTTGTTCAAACGCCAATACATCAGTGTTCTCTGATACCCAACCAGATTCAATATAAAGCTGAGCAATACGTTGGTAGTCACGGTTGAAGAAGGCTAAAAAGTTTTCTGCTAAATACCGTTTATCGATATCGCTTAATGTGCCCATGATGCCGCAGTCCATACCAATATAGAATGGATTGTCTGGGTGCTCATGGCTAATAAAAATATTGCCAGGGTGCATGTCAGCATGGAAAAAGTTATCACGGAATACTTGGGTGAAAAACAATTCCACGCCACGTTCAGCAAGTAGTTTTAAATTAGTGCCCTGAGCTTTAAGCGCTTCAACATCAGAAACCGGAATACCATAAACTCGCTCCATAACCATCAGGCGAGTAAAGCAATAATCTTCGTAAACATACGGAACATATAAGGCGTCTGAATCTAAAAAGTTGTTTCGAAGTTTAACGGCATTTAATGCTTCAAGCTTTAAATTGAGTTCACCGAGAATCGTGGTGCGGTAATCTTCAATTACTTCAGCAGGGCGCAGACGATTACCTTCACCTAAGAGTTTCTCGAGTAAATCGGCTGCTTGGCACATAAGCTGTAAATCAGCTTTAACTTGTGCTTCAACATTAGGACGGAGGACCTTTAGCACGACCTCTGCGCCATTTTCTTTTAAATTGGCTGTGTGAACCTGGGAGATTGAAGCGGAGGCAAGTGGGGTATCGTCAAAGTTATCGAATAGGCTTTCAATGGGCGCTTTTAATTCAGTTTCAATGGCTTCACGGGCTAAAGCTGAGTCAAACGGTGGGACTCTGTCTTGAAGCATGGCAAGCTCTTCTGCCCACTCATCATTTAATAAGTCACGGCGGGTCGACAACATTTGTCCAAGCTTGATATACACAGGCCCTAACTCTTGCATTGCAAGTTTTAGGCGCTCAGCCGCAGGTTTATCTTGGTGTTGATTGCGGATCCAAAAAAAGCTATTACGCAGAAGAGAGAAGTACCAGGGGGTTTTCTTATGAGGTAAAACATCATCTAAGCCGTAATGTAATACAGTCTTGATGACTTGATAACCGCGCCTGATACTTGCAATTGTCATGGGGTAATTTTTTCTCTTAATTTATCAATTCGCGAAGCAATTGTTGAGGTGTCTTCGACAAGGTCTTCAAGATTATCACGAAAATGAATGAATTCTATTTGATGAGGCGCAAGACGATATTCTTCGGTGGTTAATTGGCCAACGTGAGAACGCGACTTTTCGAATATTTGCTTTGCTGTATTAGCAAAGTGTTTGCTGCCAGACACCAACATATGCGTTGGTGCATCACCGATATAACGAGACAAAGGCTCAGCAAAATCTAATTCAATATGCCGTAGATAATGACTGAAGGTTTGCAGTAAATTGACGTCACCATCAAGTTTAAGCTTGTCTTGTTTAATCAGCTCAGTAAGGCTTTCGCCTTCAGATATTTGGTACAGTGTAGTGGCGTCAGCGGTAACACTGACATCCACTTCGCCTTCATAGATACTGAGCACTTGAATTTGCTTAGCAAATACCAAGTATAACGGCCATTCGAGTTGACTTAACTGAATGCAAAACACTTTACCGTGTAAATTTTTGAGGCGAGCATATTCACCCTGATCTTGCGCTTGTAGCTGCGTAATCGCAGTTTCTAAGGCCGCGCAAGTCAGTAATGAAAAATGATTGGGTTGCATCAGAACTTATAACCACGGTGCAATGCAACAACACCATCAGTCATGTTGGTGTAATCCACTTGCTCAAGACCTGCATCAATCATCATTTGCTTTAATGTTTCTTGATCTGGGTGCATACGAATAGATTCAGCTAAGTATTCATAGCTGTCTGCATCTTGAGTAATTAATGCGCCCATTTTTGGTAGCACTTTGAAGCTATATAAGTCGTAAACTTTGCGCATCACTTCGTGTTGAGGTTTAGAGAACTCAAGGACGAGTAACTTACCACCTGGTTTTAACACACGGCGCATTGAACGCAATGCTGCATCTTTATCTGTCACGTTACGTAGACCAAACGCAATCGTAATAATGTCGAAGTGGTTATCTGGGAATGGTAGAGCTTCAGCATTGGCTTGTACGTAATTAACATTACTAACAATGCCCTTGTCACGCAGTTTACTACGGCCAACTTTTAGCATTGAATCATTGATGTCAGCTAAAACAACTTGGCCGCGATCGCCAACTAAATGTGAAAACTTAGCGGTTAAGTCACCAGTGCCGCCAGCTAAATCTAATACTTTCATGCCTGGACGCGCACCAGCAGTAGCAATAGTGTGACGTTTCCAGAAACGATGAACACCAAATGACATTACATCATTCATGATGTCGTATTTGGCAGCAACCGAGTGAAATACGTCAGCGACTAAGTCAGCTTTCTTTTCTGAATCAACGGTTTTATAACCAAAATGAGTGTTCTTTGGGTCGCCCTCAGACATCTGTGTATTCCTATAATGTGCGGTAATTAACTGCGAGTGTATGCCATTGCTTGCTTTGCAGAAACTTTAATCAGCGAGAGTGTGATCCAGTTTACTAGAAACAGCTTGGAATGTAGCCCTGCAGATTTGATTCAATGGTGTTCATTAACACTCTGCATTCAGGCGCTATAAAAAGGCACCATAAAAATTGCCCTGCATTAGACCATAAATCTATTCGATATTGAATAGTCTGTAATTATTGAAAACATAGCATGAACAATAATTCATACGATCAATTTAAAAGTAGGGTTCAATTTTAGTGAGCCAAGCTGAAAAGCTCACTAATCTGAACGTAACTTTTTACTTAATGATCCACTTAACTATTTCTTTAACTCTATTCAGTACTGAACTGGTTTTTTGGCTTGAATATAAGCGTAAATCAATTCGTTGACACTTTGACCAACATCTCTATTGCCTGCACTTTCACCAGCTTCATGGCATTGTGGCGCCGCTTCGGCGATGTGTAAATAAGCTGTTTGGCAATGCTTGGCAATATAATGAATGTAATGACAGGCATCTAATAAAGGCACGCCAGCATAAGTTGAGGCACTGCTAGGCATTTTCGCAATAGCATCAACATCAAGTTCGAGTGCGACAGGTAACTGGGTTTGATTTAAATTGTTAGCAATCGCTTTTAATGCATCTTCAAAGCTGATTTCGCGTCTGACCCATATTTGTTGAAAGCTATGCCAATGACCGCCAAACAAACTTAGTTGCTCAAGGGTTGTTTCACTGTTTTTAAGCTCGTGTAAGCCTAATACATGATAATAAGCTAACGCCCCGTTTGCGGCGGCATAACTAAACCCATTGCCGCTATGCCTGCCTTCTCTTGGTCTAAAGTCACTGTGAGGGTCTAAGTTAACGGCTGCAGCAGCTTGATTGAAATGCGCCTTTGTCGCCATTAATAGTCCATAGGCATTATTGTGCCCACCGCCAATGACAATAGGCTCGAGATCTGCAGCAAGGATTTGAGTTACCACTTCAATGACTTGATTATCAAGCGCAGCAGTGGCCTGTCTTAACTGTTCTGTCGTGGCGTTACTGTCTAATGGTTTAGGTTCGATATTACCTAGAATCAAACATTCTTGGCCATTGAGGTAACGATTCGACTGGAAATTAACTAGCTGACCTAACGCTGCATTAAATGCTGTGGTTGAGCCCCCGCGACCTAAATTAGCTCTAGGGCCTGCATCTTCACTTATTCCTAAGATAACAAATTGCGCACCTTGGGTTTTGGCATCTCGCAATGATTGCTTGAGCTGATTTGGCTCAGTTTGAGGGCTTGTTAGTAATTGGACTTGCTGACCTAATTTAGTTTCGCCATCGCGGGTTGAAATAAATGTGTCTAACCAAGTTTGAGTCATAACTTGTAGCATAGGGCCTACTTATCTGATGATTATTGTTATTTTTCTAGTTAAGTATTGTTTGAGAAGCTATTTTTTAATTTATTACTGAATTTAAACAGAATCAGTTTAAGGAAAAACATAATTGAGGATATATTTTTCATTAAAATGAGGCAATAAAAAAGCCAGCATGGCTGGCTTTAGTCAATTTAAGCATTGCTTAAACCGTTATTCAATATCTAATGCTTCAGGTGATAAAATCACACCAGTGTTATCAGCATAAATATGGTCGAAAGGTAAGAAGGTCACGCCACCAAAATTAACTGGGATTTCGACTTCGCCGACACCATTACTATCAGCACCAATTGGAATTGAAGCCAATGCTTGAATACCAATGTCCATTTCTTCTAGCGCATCTACGTCTCTTACTGAGCCATAAACGATAATGCCTTCCCATTTGTTTGCGACAGCAATTTCAGCTATTGAGGCATCTACCAGGGCGCGGCGCATAGAGCCACCACCATCAACTAATAATACCTTACCTTCGCCTTCAGCTTGAAGTGCGTCAGCAATAAGGCCGTTATCTTCGAAGCATTTAATGGTGCTAATAGAACCACCAAAAGAGCTAGTACCGCCGTAGTTACTGAACATAGGTTCGACGACATCAACAACATCTAAATACATATCACACAGTTCTGAGGTGTTGTATTCCATAGTGACACTCCTTGGGGTTAGCGATTTGATACTTCTCGCTAGTAGTTAAGCAATCTTAAATGAATTATATGAGCTTTTTATGAAATTAACAGCGATATTCATCACCAGATTGCGATAAAGCAACAAGTTGATTTATAAACCGATGTTATAAAAAGTTAGAATAACTCAGTTTAATCCACTCTGTAAGAAAGTAACTTACATTATGGCGCTGAGGTGCGACATATATTGATCTTAGTCATCATATTACGGATTTTTATTACAATCTTGTATGAATTTTTGTTAATATCAGCACTTAATTAAATGCAGTTTGTTTTATTTGCTTTAGGGGCACGGACCCCCCGTAACGCTTATGGATGGCAGAGAGCCTTAATGAGAGGTTCTTATGGAAGGGTTAGACGTTGTTGAAATCATTGGTTATGGCGCATCGGTTATGGTGGCTATCTCATTAATGATGAAAGATATTATTTGGCTACGTTGGTTAAACTTTGTCGGTTGTACATTATTCGTTATTTACGGTGTACAAATTGAAGCATGGCCAGTTGCAGGCATGAATGCATTTGTTGCTGGGATCAATATATTTCATTTGATCAAAATTTATCGCACAAGTAAGTCGGACAGCCTTGAAGAGGCATCTGCTTAAGCTTGCTGTCGAATGAGGTGTCTTACTAATGAATAATTAATAAGGCACCTTAATCTCATACTCATCTTTTTATTAACATTCCTTTTTTACGCCCCCTTTAATCTATAACTTCTTACTCTTAAACGCCCCAATCAATATCTTGTCATAAAACCTTCGACAGAATGTCACGTCAGCGTCATTGGTAATAATTACAGTCCTTACAATGGTTGAATAACAATTAATCAATAGGGATTTATTATGGCTAAGGACCTGACGTTGAACATAGCAACTCTAGATAAGCTGTTGTTTTGTCATATTTTGACTTTCTGCCGTGATCATAAATTAACTGACTTTGCTAAAAAAGTATCAGCCACAGGCGATGGACACTTCTATGTGTATATTGGTGTCGGTTTGCTGTTTCTTCATCCTCAAGGTGGCCATTTTTTTAATTTGATGCTGCTGAGTTACGTCATTGAGCTGCCACTGTATTTACTATTAAAAAATTCAATTCGTCGCACTCGCCCCTGTGCAGCTTTTGCTGGGTTTGAGTCTGATTTTCAACCTTCAGATAAATTCAGTTTACCGTCAGGCCATACCGCAGCAGCGTTCATTATGTCATCTGTGGTGTTAAGTATTTTCCCCGCACTTGCACCAATCGCCTTTGCTTGGGCGATATTCATTGGTTTATCGCGCATTGCTTTAGGGGTTCATTACCCATTAGATATCCTCGCGGGTATGGGGTTAGGGATGGGCGCTGTCTTATTGGCTGGTCAATTTGTTTAATCTATCGATTTTATTGTGCCGTCTTATATAAGTGGCACGCAGCTAGGTCTAGCTCAAGTTCAAATTGAGTTAAACAATAACTAAAAGTAACCAGCACATTGCCTTAATTGGCGTGATGCAATCAGCATGTGTTAACACAAGGAACTTTATGAAAATATTATATGGTGTTCAAGGGACTGGAAATGGCCATATTAGTCGTGCACGAGTCATGGCGAAATCATTGAGTAAAACAGATATAGAAGTGGACTTTCTATTTAGTGGCCGCAATGAAGACCAATATTTTGATATGGAGTGCTTTGGTGATTATCAAGTCAGAAAGGGCATGTCGTTCATCACTGAAGGCGGCCGAGTTAATTTAACGAAAACCGTTAAACGAAATGTGACTTCGCCGATTTTGTCGGAAGTTCAGCAAATGGATTTGACTGACTATGATTTAGTACTCAATGACTTTGAACCTGTCACCGCTTGGGCGGCTAAAAAGCAAGGAGTGACGTCGATTAGTATTAGTCATCAAGCTGCGCTGCAATATCCCGTGCCTAAGCAGGGAATGAGCTGGTTTGATGAAATACTCTTAAATAATTTCGCGCCAACGGATATTAAATTGGGCTGTCATTGGCATCACTTTGGTTTTCCTATATTGCCACCATTTGTGGAAGTGGAGCCAAACTGTGGGGATCATAGTCATCAGATACTCGTCTATCTTCCTTTTGAAAGTGCTGATGCCATTGCTAAATTTCTCAGCCCCTTTACTGATTACCAGTTTTTTGTGTATCACGCAGATAAACCATCACTCGACTTACCTGAACATATTAATTGGTTCGGCTTTAATCGAGCTGGCTTTAAAAGCCATATGTCACAGTGTGGTGGGGTGATTGGCAATGCAGGGTTTGAATTGGCGAGTGAGGCCATGACGCTTGGAAAAAAGCTGTTGGTAAAACCCTTATTAGGTCAATTCGAGCAGTCATCTAACGTTGCCGCACTAGAATTACTCGCCGCAGCGCAGAGCATGGAAAAGCTTGATGGGGTGATCTTAAATCGTTGGTTAAAATCAGCTTCGCCTAAGGCAATTAAATATCCACAAGTGGGTGATGCATTGGTGAAGTGGTTAAAGCAAGGTAATTGGCACCAACATCAAGTGCTGTGTAACGATTTATGGTCGCAGGTGGAATTACCAGATAACTGGCGTAAATAAATGTCGATCTGAACCAATTTGAACGTGAGTATATTTTTACGCGAGAATCGAACTAGAGTGGAGTTGGTGGCACTTTTGTCAAACTAGGAAGCTCCCTTTATTTATCGCAAAGAGAGCTTTTATGTTTATGTTGAAAGGAATTTGTATTGTTTGCTTAAAAGCCTATTAACTAGCTTTTGAATGATGCTCATGAAGTTGTTCTAACAGTTCATCTTCAAAAGCAAAGCGAGTTTCCATAGCTTGAGCTAATTTGGATAAATCAGCATCTAAATCCATTAACACATCGTCATTATCGGCTTCAGTATATTTATCATTGAAATCCAGCGCTGCATCAGTTGTTTCGCTAATCTGTGGCAGTAGGAGTTGGGCTCTGGCTTTACTGCTTTCGCCGAACTTCTCGCATTCGTTGACCACTTGATCATAAACCTCGAAGTGTCCCTCAGAGACGTAATCGACCAATTGTGCACAGAACTGCTTAACCGCATCGGCTTTAGGAAGGCTTTTTGCAGGCATGGTATATGGTGCTAGACCTGCAATTTTAAAATATTGGATCAGCAATACTCTGCGATGATGTAGCCATTGATCGACAAGTTTATTAGACCCGCCCCATTTCTGTTCGGCTTTCTCGAGTTTTGTCAGCATAGCTAATTCCAGTTTTACAACTAATCCATAACACTTAATGTATGAGAGAAAGTAACTATTGATCAACTATTTTCTGTAAAAGATCGAATGGATCGACCAGATAAAGCTCTATTTGATAGAGAATAATAGTAATGCGGGAAGGGGAAAAAAGAAAAATGCCCAGTGATAGCAAGCTATCACTGGGCAAATAGATTTTTTAAGGGCTCGATTTATCGTGCTTCTTGATTGTTCTTGCTAGCGCAGACTTTTTATACCAAAGGCGAACAAGAGGTGCAACTTTTTTATCCAATTAGGCTACTTGATACCTAAATATAGGTATTATTGTGAGCGTGCTAACGATTACATTAGCAATTTCGATACTAGTTAGGGTGTTAGTTCACATTAATTTAGCATCGCTGGTTACATTAATCGCATAAGTGCTAAACTACGCGCCAGCGGATATCACTATATGTTTAGGAATTAAGCCCAATGGCAGAATTAAAGAATGATCGTTATTTACGCGCCTTATTAAAGCAGCCTGTTGACAAAACACCTGTATGGATGATGCGTCAAGCTGGACGTTATCTACCTGAATATAAAGCGACTCGCGCAGAAGCGGGTGACTTTATGTCTCTTTGTAAGAATCAAGATTTAGCATGTGAAGTGACATTACAACCACTTCGTCGTTACGACTTAGATGCTGCAATTCTTTTCTCAGATATTCTTACCGTTCCAGATGCAATGGGCTTAGGTCTATACTTTGAAACAGGTGAAGGTCCACGTTTTGAGCGTCCGACTGACACCATCGATTCAATCAAAAAGCTTTGCATCCCAGATCCAGAAGATGAGTTAGGTTACGTAATGCGTGCTGTTAGCACCATCCGTCGTGAACTTAAAGGCGAAGTGCCATTAATCGGTTTCTCTGGTTCTCCTTGGACACTAGCCACATACATGGTTGAAGGTGGTTCAAGCAAGACTTTCGAAAAAATCAAGAAAATGGCTTACGAAGAGCCAGCAACGTTACACATGCTTTTAGATAAGTTAGCTGATTCAGTTATCTTATACCTAAACGCACAAGTTGCTAACGGTGCTCAATCGTTAATGATTTTCGATTCATGGGGCGGTGCGTTATCTCACCACGCTTACCGTGAGTTCTCATTACGTTACATGCAAAAAATCGTTGATGGCCTAACTCGCCATGCAGACGGTCGCCAAGTACCAGTAACCTTATTCACTAAAGGTGGCGGACTATGGTTAGAATCTATGGCAGAAACAGGTTGTGATGCACTAGGTTTAGACTGGACTGTTGATATCGGTGATGCACGTCGTCGTGTTGGACATAAAGTTGCACTACAAGGCAACATGGACCCATCTGTACTTTACGCCTCTCCAGAGCGTATTCACCAAGAAGTTGACCAAATCTTGTCATCTTACGGTGAAGGTACTGGCCACGTATTTAACTTGGGCCATGGTATTCATCAACATGTTAATCCTGAACATGCAGGTGCATTCATTAACTCTGTTAATGAGCTATCGCGTAAATACCACAAGTAATTAATCTTGTTTGGTAATACTAAAGGCGAATCTATTTAGATTCGCTTTTTTGTTTGTGTCATTTTGTTCAGTCCCCTTCATCTCTCTTCCATTAAGTAATACCATTCTATTTAGTGATACCGATGAATGTAACTCATTAAAATTATTAGTAATATAGATTTAACTATTAGGTTTTATTATTAGTTTTAGGAGTTGCTTTTGTAGAAGAAATATAGATTCTGCGGTTTTAAAAAGGATGTTGTATGCAAAAGAAAGGCTTAGTTTGGAAAGGGCAATTTTGGTGTGGGTTAGCTTATTTATTACTCACAATATTGGTGCCCTTATTCACTTTAGAACATGATAGTTATACCTTCATATCTGCGGCTATTGTAGCTGTAGTAGGTACTGTCATACTGCTTCCATATTATGGTTATGCATACCAAAAGGTGATATTGACCGCATTTGTTTGGAAACTCATTTTTGGCTTTCAGGTTTTCAACTATGTCATATCATTGGTGCTAGGTTTGGGCTATTTATATTTGATACTCAGCTTGACTGATTTTCTTCAAATCTTGTTATTCGCTATTGTACCGATAGTGATTTTTGTGGGGCTATTAATCGCGCCGTATCGCTATGCTTTTAAATCTGATGACTTGTGGAATGGGTCATTAGACCTGAGTGTCGGCAGTAATTGATTAAAGGCGACTTAACAGATATCTCGTTGTTATAGAGGTAAGTCATACTTACGCGTCGACTTTATGCTTATGATAATTAACTTTATTAATTATTTTTTAACTAAATGGTACCTGCTATTTATGTTGAAGCTGGATGTGTGTTAATTATGTGGTGAGCGATATCACAAAATGAGAATGAGATATTCTAATTTGTGATCTTTGCAAAATTCTTCATAGAGTTAATTTGATATTTTATCTATATTCATAAGATAAATTATTAAGCTGACTAGCTTTGTTTCATGGTGGGATGGAAGCCACATCTAGTAGCCCTTCGCTAAAAGAGAGTTAAAAATGAAAATTCAAATTATTGTAGCTTTAGTGTTCTTTGCTATTTTTGCGGCACTACTTCCAGGCACTCATTACATCTACGTTGCTAATGCCGACTATTACATGGGCCAATTTGTAACCGTTGCGTCAGTATTGTTAATGTGGATTAGCTTATTTGCTGGTTTTGCTAGTCTTTTCTTCCACAAAATCAAAAAAGTGTATCAATCAATTGCTAATGGTTAATCCTAAGTAATTCACAAAAAGTAATTCGCACAAAGTCATTACTCTTCGGAGATTACTTTCATTGCAGAGTTATATTGATGTACCTAAACGCCAAAGCCACCTTCAAAGGTGGCTTTGTTATTTATGACTTTAGATAACTGAGTTAGGTTATGGCTAACTCAATCATAAAGTGACTACCTTTTCCAGGAGTACTTTTAATATCAATACGACACTTTAATAGTCCAAGCAACTGCCTGACAATTGCAAGTCCAACTCCCAGTTGCGGCAGAGGTTGATCAGGGGCAAAGTTAAGTTGTTGCATCGATAATTGCTTTAACGCTTCAACTTCATGTTTGTGCATGCCTGCACCTGTATCTTTAACTGCTAGCCAACTATGTCCATTTAAGGTTTCGCTGTATACCGTAATGGTGCCATGCTTGGGAGTGTATCGCAGTGCATTATCAACGAGGTTATTCAATATTCGGCGCATTAATTGTGGATCGGTATAAACCTGCAGTTCATCGGTAATATCGAAATCTAAGGTCACCCCTAGCTTTTGGGCTCTCGGTGCAAAAGTTTGTTGTAAGTCGAGTAACACTTCACGCAAGTTGATTTGTTTAATTTGAGCACTTATCTGACCGTTTTCTAACGCGGCAAGTTCAAGTAATTGTGACAAGAGTTGTTGTAAGTTTTGCCCTGAATTAGCTGCGTATTCTATGTATTCAGGCTGACGTTCATCTGGAGGTGACAGCAACCAAGTATCGATATAACCAATCAACGAGGTTAACGGTGTTTTCAAGTCATGTGATAAGTGCAATAAAAAGTCGTGTTTGGCTTGTTGCTGGCGTTTGACTTGCTGATGTTGACGATTCAATTCTTGCAATAAATGGTTAATGTGCTCACTCAGGTTTTTGATTTCTAAACTACCATTGTAGCGGTTAGGTAGGCTCAAGTTTTCTTCAAGCGGTGCATCTTTCAAACGGGTTAAATCACTGGCCAGCTTTTGAATAGGGCGAGTGAAAAAACCGAGTAACAGTACAAATAAAATTAACGCGAAAATGACCCAGAAACCGATAGTTGCCCCCCAGAGTTTAGGCTGGTTTTCTGAGTTAATCAGCGCCTGCCAACTGTCGTAATCTTCACCGCCAATAATCACATATAAGTAACCACTGTGAAGGCCATTTTCAGTGACCAGTGGGCTGACTGAAAATATTTTTTGGGTTTCGGTAGAGCGAGGATCTGTGCCTAAAATGGGTAGATCACGGCCGGCAATAAACTGCTGGATTTTGTTTAAATCTACGCGGTCTTTTTTAATTTTTTCTTCTTTTGCATCGTAAGCGACCACTCTTCCTTCAGGATCGAGGGTATAGATTTCAAAGCTTGGTCCCAGCAACATAAAATCATGAAAAGCTTCTTTTAAAGCAGCGTCAGAAGTAATGCCTTGGGAAAGTAAGGGATTAATATGCGCCATGTGCTCAGCAAGTTGCAGATGCAAAGATTGCTGGATTTGATTACGGCTGAACTCATGGTTTAGCTGTAGCCATTGCCATAAAGCGACAAATAACATTAATACAACCACAGTCGCAGAGAGGAAGAGTCGGTTAAATAATCGATTCATAATGTGAAACCTACCTTGGTATCGACTGGTGTTATTAACTAATGGCTTTAGTAACTAATGGCTTTAGTAACTAATGGCTTTAGTAACGAATGGTGTTAGTAACGGCTGATGCTAGTAACCCAAGTTGAAGTTAACTCAAGTTGAAGTTAGCTAATGTGCTTCAGCTGTTGGTGGAGAAAACTTATAACCTATTCCCCAGACGGTTTTAACTAATTCTGGGTGACCTGGGCTGTTTGAAAGTTTAGTACGTAAACGGTTAATGTGGCTGTTCACCGTGTGCTCATAACCGTCATAGTTATAGCCCCAAACCGCCTCGAGTAACTGCATTCTGCTGAATACTTGTTGTGGGTGCTGAGCTAAAAATAGCAATAAATCAAACTCTCTGGCTGTGAGTTCTAAAGCGCTGTTATTTGATACCACCTCGCGAGTGGTTGAGTTAATCGTCACCCCATTAAATTCAAGCTGCTCAGTTTGTACTTGTTGCACTTTACTGCGCCTTAGCATGGCTTTAACGCGGGCTCTAAGCTCTAAAACGCTAAAGGGTTTGACTAAGTAATCATCTGCGCCAGCTTCTAAACCCAGTACAATGTCGGCTTCAGAATCTTTTGCGGTGAGCATCATAATGGGTAATAACTTTCCTGCTTCGCGTAGCTGCTGACAAAGCATAATACCGTCACCGTCAGGCAGCATTCGATCCATTAAGATCAAATCCAGCGTCTTAGTGTCGATGATTTGCATGGCTTGGCTTAACGTAGTGGCATGAAACACTTCGTAATTTAATGCGGTTAGATTCAACATAATCAACTTGGCTAAATCTTGCTCGTCTTCAACCAGCAAAATATGCTGCTTTATCTGATGGCCGTTATGCTTAGTGTTATCGTTCATCTAAAATTTCCCAAATCAGATCCCTATTGAGCAGACCTGACATTGGGAGATTAAATTTCAATTTGTTTAATTTATGTTAAACAAACATATCTTCCGACAACCTGAGAATGGAGCAAACCAGCTAAATAGGTTTGCTCGTCTCAGTTATTCTGTGCGACTAATTGAAATGGCCACAGCAGGATTATCAAAACGATGTGATGGCGTTAATACACTGTCCATTAGGCCGTCATACATAGTGATCACACCCGGATGAATATGGACAAAATCAACATCATCTCGCTCTGAGTTATACCCTTCGCCGCCATCAGCAGGCCCTGGCATAGTGCCTTTTGCTTCAGAGTTAGCTTCGGTTCCTGCATCGTAAACCATACCGCGCATCGACACTGAATCATCAACTGCTAACATGGTAATGTCATAACCGTTTAGACCAGTGAATGCATCGTTGGTATTGACTAGCATGGTTGCTACCGTAAGGTTGGCAACATCGGCTTCATTCAGCGTTACAGTAATAGTTTCAGACATTCCAGGCATTAATATACCTGCACCGCTAGCAGTAGAGTTCACACCTTCAATCGCTGCAACATCAGCAGCATCGCCACCCTCAGCTATTTTTTCAAGTGCGACATTAGCCGCTTCACCAGCTTGCCATAACATGACGTCTGAACTGTGCGACGCAATGGCAATTGGCGACATAGGTTGGTTCGCGGTTAAGTTTGTTACTGTCACAGTGTAAGTCTGCATAACTACTGCAGGTTCAGTTGGCGTAACAGGTTCTGGCGTTGGTGTGTCGTCATCGTCATCAGAACAACCCGCTAATCCTAATACCGCAACTAATGCCACAGCAGTAAGGCTATATTTTCGGCTGAATTTATGACTGTGCATATTTGTATTATTGGTTAAGTTTCTCATCGCGAATCCCCTTATTTGACGGTAACAACTACTTTCGCCACAGGGTTTAACCAACGGTGAATACGGCTATCTAAATCACTTGAGCCGCCAGCAGCATCGGTATCACCTAAAACACCTGGATGAATATGAACATAGCTATTGCTTGAACCGTCCATTACACCAGTACCATTCATGCCTGCATCACCACCTGGCGCGGCTGGGATACCAGGTACGCCAGACATACCGCCGCCATTAACCATTTCGTCATTGGCTTCAGTACCAGCATCATAAGCATTGAGGTATACGGTATAGCTACCAGCTTCTGTAGGAATCTCCCAACCATCTAAACCAATAAAGGCATCATTGGTCGGTAGAACCATTGCCACAATCGACAGGTGCGTCATGTCCATTGAATCAAGCATCACTTCATTAACAGTAGCGCCGGGTGCTAATAATCCCATTGCTGGGTTAGCAGAAGTTTGACCGCCTGCACCCGTCACTGCCGCATCTAAATCACCAATGTCACCACCTTCTGCCATTTTCTGAAGTGCAGGGGTCGCAGTGCCGCCCACTTCAAATAAGTGGCTATCAGCATCATGTGCTGCAATAAGCAATGGGGTGAAATGGTTACCGTGGGTTAAGTTCACAACGCTAATTTCTAATTCTGCAGCCGTTGCAGAAACACTGAATAAACCAGCAGCCACTAGACCTAAAGAAAGTAGGCTGGCTTTGGTGGCCATTGATTTTGAAACTGACGTATTGTTTGCTGATGCCTTTAAGACTGATGATTTCATAACAGAGCTCCTTTTGTTTAATTGCAATCGATTCTGCCAAAGGGATCTCACTGTGTTATCGCCAAATTATCACAAAAGTTTAACATCGTTATTTTTGCTAAATAATTGTGCTATCTTGGCGATATATTAAGACAACCTGGAGTCAATATAATAATGATAAGAAGCTTAACTCCTGATGATTTTCAACAAGTTATTAAACTCGGAAACTTGGTTCATGGTGAAGGGTATTTAAATCTATCTTCGCTTGAAAAAATTTATCAAATGGGTATAAAAAATAATATCAATGCTCACTTCATCGCAGAAAGTGAACAATTATCACCAACTAAAAATCCCCATAATTCGAAGGCTAATATTGTCGGTTTTAGGCTGACTTATGCCGCTGGAAAGTGGCCAGTTGATCGATGGTGCACACCTGAAGAATGGCCTGTAGCCATTGAGGATATGTGCTACTTCAAGTGCAATACCGTCGCAGAAACTGAGCGGGGTAAAGGAATTGGTTCGCAGCTACTGCAAGCCTCAATTGAGGCAGTAAAACAACAAGGGGCAAAAGCGGGGGTGAGTCATTTATGGCAACAAAGCCCGAACAACTCTGCGGTTGGTTATTTTAGTCATGCTGGTGGCAAACTGATAAAAGAGCACCCAAGTCGCTGGAATCAACAACATGATAATAGTGATTACCTGTGTGTATTGTGCGGGGATGATTGTCACTGCACAGCTTGTGAAATGGTGATTGATTTTAGTTAATTGAAATCAAAGTAGTGTTAAGGCTAAGCAGCTATTTACCTGCAGCTTCACTTTAGCGTATCACCACGCACTTTAATCCTGAGTATTTGTTATGTCTCAACAGTTTTATGATCCTTTGCTTGCTTCATCACCTGCATCACAGCCCTTTGCTAATAGCTACTGGGCAAGTACGCAAGCACTACCTAAATTATTGCCCTCATTAAATGGTCATCAGCAAACGGATGTAGCCATTATCGGTGGTGGATACACTGGCCTACTTACAGCTTACTACTTAGCAACAGAATACAATATTGATTGCCATGTACTTGAAGCAAACCAAGTGGGTTTTGGTGCCAGTGCACGTAATGCGGGCTTTGTATTAAAAGGCTCGGGCCGGTTAGGTTACTCGGCTATGGCAAAACGCTGGGATATGGCCACCGCCCAAGGCATTTATCACGAATTTAGCCAAGCGGTGACGCGAGTCGAAGGCTTGATTAACCAACATCAAATACCTTGTGAGCCGCAAGAGCATGGTTATCTCAAAGTAGCGCACAACCCTAAAGCGTTAAATAATCTAAAAAGCGCCGCTGATTTTATTCAGCAAAATATGGCTAAGGACAGTGATTTTTCAGCGCAATTTATCAATGCTGATGAATTTAGAAGCCAATACCTTAATCATCATCAAGCTTATGGCGCGTTAAGGCTTAATGATGGCTTTGGGATTAACCCTCTTAAGCTATTGCTGGGTTATAAATCCATGGTTGAAAAGCAGGAAATAACCATTAACGAGCAATCTTGCGTGCTCGATTGGGTAGAAGAAAACGGTAAACACCGCTTGTTAACTGAGCAGGGCGAATTGCTGGCTAATAAGGTGATAATGGCAGGCAATGCTTATTCTCCTAGGCGACTTAATCAAAGAATCGATGACAAGTTTTTACCTATTTTGAGCAATATTATCGTCACCGAACCTTTGACTGTCGATGAATTGCAAGTTGCTGGCTTACATAGTCATCAAGTCACTATGGATACGCGGATTTTAAAGTATTACTTTAGATTGCTGCCAGATAATCGATTGTTATTTGGTGGGCGCGGCGCCGTATGGGGCAAAGATGCAGCTAAAACGATTTATGGTCAGCGGTTAAAGCTTGCTATGGATAAGTGCTTTCCACATTTAAGTCGAAAGAAAGTCGCTTATAACTGGACTGGTTGGATAGCTGCATCGATGGATGATATGCCCCATGTGTATAGCAATAATGGTGTAGGTTACAGCCTAGGTTATTGCGGTGCAGGCGTGTCTTTTAGTGCTCAAGCGGCTTTTAGATTAGCCCAAAGTATTGCAGGCGAAAGCTTACCTAATTTACCTTTGTATAACTCCCCACTACCGCAAATGCCTTTTACAAAAGCAAGACGAATAGGGCAGTGGGGCTATTATCATTATGGCTGGCTCAAAGATAAGTTTGGCTAATATGTTAGCCAAGCTCAGCTTCCTGACTCAGCTCAGCTTCATCCAATGGCTCAATTTTAAAATTGAAATAGGCGTAAGACGCGCTGATAAATGGGCAAACTAAGTTGAATATGGCGTAAGGCAAGTAGGCAATGGTGGCAACACCTAAGGTGCTAGCCATAAATGCGCCGCAAGTATTCCATGGGATGAGTGGGCTGGTGACTGTTGCTGAATCTTCCAAAGCGCGGCTTAAATTGACCGCAGCTAGATTACGTTTTTGATACTCAAGTTTCAGCATACGCCCGGGAAGTACAATGGCAATGTATTGGTCTGCAGTTATTACATTCGCACCAATACAAACGCCTAATGTGGTGATAATCAAACTGCTAGTACCTGTTACTAAGCTCATGATGCTTTCAAGTAAGCGGGCTAATAACCCGGTGACTTCCATCACGCCGCCGAAGGCCATAGCACATAAAATTAGCCATACGGTTGTCACCATACTGCTCATGCCGCCACGACTTAACAGATTATCTAAAACCACGTCTCCAGTACTTGCCACATAACCGTCAAACATTGCTATCCAAATACCTTTGATAATAGCGATTAGAGGTAATAAATCAGGCTCATTCACATAAGCCACTACATTGTCGAATTGAAATATTGCAGCACAAATTGCGCCAGCAAGTGTGCCTATAATCACAGTTGGAAAAGCGGGCATTTTCTTATTGGCCAGAAAGAGCACCACGAGTAATGGCAGCAATAAATGCAGCCCAGGTTGATACGTCTTCTCAAGTAAGGTGAGCGTGTCGCCTAGTTGCGAATTAAAGCTCGATACATCGGCCGATAAACCTAAAAATATAAACACAATGAGCGCAATGATAATGCTCGGCACAGTAGTCCAAGTCATATGTTTGATGTGGCTAAAAATGTTTGAACCTGCCACTGCTGGCGCTAGGTTGGTTGTGTCTGATAATGGTGACATTTTATCGCCAAAATATGCGCCACTAATAATAGCGCCAGCGGTAATATTTACATCTAACCCCATGGCTGATGCAATGCCAATCAGTGCGATACCAATGGTGCCCGCAACCGTCCACGAACTACCAATACTGATTGCCACCACAGCACATAAAATACAGCTGGCCGCATAAAAATATTGCGGATGTAGAATTTGCATGCCGTAGTAAATCATGGTCGGCACTGTGCCCGCTAAAATCCATGTGCCAATGAGTGAGCCCACAGTAAATAAGATCAGTAAAGCGCCTGTCGCCACGCCAATACTTTTAATGATCCCGCGCTCCATTTGGTTCCAGCTATAGCCATTTTTATAACCAATAACAATGGCAATACACGCAGCAAGGATCAGCGCGATTTGATTCGCGCCTGATGAACTATCAGAAGAGAAAAGGTAAACCGCAGCGCCAAGCATAGTAATAAGTGCAATGACGGGAGCAAGGGCATCAAACAGGCTCGGCTGTTTATGTTGGGTGTCAGACATGGAGCTATCCCTAATGTTATTTTTATTATAGGTATCGTTTTATTGGCTGTTGATTTTAGTTGTTAATATTAACCGTTACAGCTGTTACTTATTTGTGGTAGTGCGACATCCTGCCATAGATACAGTGGCTAAGTCGATGTTTGTTAGATGCTTTAGAATAGTGAGAAAAGCGCTAAATTATCCCTTATTGAATCTTTAGCATATTCAAGTGGCATATTTACTCATCATGAGTGGCTACTGTTGCATAATTAACAAAATGGGCTTGAGGGAATTAACCTTGGTTTTTAATCTTACTTAGTTAATAGAAAAGAGAGGATTGAATCCTGCATATGCGATTAATGCTAATTTGCAGCTAAGGTTACACTTTATTCATTAAACAACTTCCTTATTTATCGTGGACTAAGAGTTTACTCCGACAACACGAGATAACAGCAGTAACAAAGGTAAAAGATGAATAAAATAATAATGGGCGCAGTGGTCGTTTCAGTTTCATTAAGCGCAATGGCACAGGAAAATGAAGCGATAGAACAGGCTCAAGTTGCAGAAGCGATGAGTGAGTTAGTGGTTGTTGAAACATCTATGTTGATGCTTGAAGAAGGCGACCAATACCATACTGAATTTATGACATTAATTACCACAGAGTTTAGTGAAATTTTAATCACTAATGAGCAAGCTAAAGACCTATCTTTAGTGAAGACAAAGCACTTTTATTTATCCGCAGAGCCAAATATTGCAACACTGACTCAAGTGATGTCGAACATTATTGATGCTGATAACCCAACCTATTTCTCAGTGAGTTTATTTCGTGAATATAACCGCAATAATGGTGGTTATCAGTTTGGTGCAAAAGTGACCGAATACGAAGACCTAGTAAATAAATAGTAAACCATTCTGATTTGATTCACCCCTTTGCCGAGCTCATGCTCGGCTTTTTTATATTTAGTGATTGTTATTCTAGCGTGTAGGCTGTGAACGTTAGATACTAGGGGAATTAGATTAGTGCTTTATTTCGAAAAAAACTTAAACAGCAAAGATCAACAGACCCTAGGCATTTTTACTGAACTTGGACACTATTTTAGGAATATTTATGAAGCTATCGACTTTTCATCCAGACTCTAGCGAAGAGGTTATTGCGCTTTACACTCAAGTGTTTGGTGATGCAGAAGGGGAGTCTGAGGGTAAAGTCATTGGTCACTTAGTGTCTGAGATATTAGCCACGACGAAACCTGAAGATTTATTCGGCTTTGTGGCGACGATTGATCATCAAATCGTTGGCTGTATTTTGTTTAGTAAGCTGACTTTAGCTAATAGCACTAAGGCATTTATTCTATCGCCAGTTGCGGTTGATACGTCTAATCAGGGCCTAGGTGTTGGCCAAGCACTGATTAGTTTTGGGCTTAAAGCATTAAAAGAGCAAGGCGTTGAGTTAGCGTTTACTTACGGCGATCCTAACTACTACGTTAAAGTGGGCTTTAAGCCTATGAGCGAATCTTGTATCAAAGCACCGCTTATTCTAACTTATCCAGAAGGGTGGTTGGCACAGTCGTTAACGGGCTCAGAGATTGAAGCGATTGAGGGTGAGAGCTTTTGTGTTGATGCGTTGAATGAGCAGTCTTACTGGTAATTGGGTTTCGGCTGAAATGCCGAAGTTTTTATTTATTCTTTAAATCTAAATCTAAATCTAAATCTACATTTACATCTACATCTACATCTACATCTACATCTACATCTACATCTACATCTACATCTACATCTACATCTACATCTACATCTACATCTACATCTACATCGAAATCAAGGTCGTGGCGCTTCGCCCACACCAGACCAAAAGGGTATCAACAGCAATACCCTCTTGGATCACCCCGCCGCACCTAATAAATTTTCTGAAAAACGAAAAATTTCAACGGTGATCTAGCCAGCTTTTAACTTCGTTTGTATTCCGCTTCGCCCATCTTCAAAAATCACTAACGCTTACGATGGGGCGTCTCTTCCCCTCGAAAGCTAGCCTGACATCCATGTCAGGACTCACGCGATTTTCTTGATGTACTCAAGCCTAGTGAATGCTGCGGCTTTGCCTTTTACTGAATACTCACATGAAGTTAAATCGCAGAAATAAAAATTCCCAATGCAGATGCAGCAGCGAGCTTCCCAAAAATGGCGAAATTAAATGATTTGAAAGGCTTTGAGTGAAGGCAAGGATGCAGAGCTGGCTGTTAAATATGGATGTTGTTGGTTTTGGCAGAGCTTATGGTGGAGTTATAGCTTGCTATAGTCGATATATTTAACTAAATACTTTTCCTGTCAAAGAGTTAAGTGTAAATAGTAAGGGTGTCCAAAAATAGTATGGGAACAAAAATGTTTCCCATACTATATTTCTAATATTTTAAATTTATTTAGGGCAATATGTTGACTCAACAGCAAACTGTACAGAATGGCCAAGTACATATGTATTGCTTATATAAGTGTTTACAGTACTTCTACACCACTGTAATGCATCCCCTTGAGATTCATATCCATTCCCTGCAGCATTCCAGCATTGTGATAAATCGTTAGAGCGATCACCTGCTAATAAAGCCGAGGAATCTGTAATTTTACAAGATGAGTAGGTGCTTTTACTAGAACCATCGGAACTGCCACCACAAGCAGTAAGTAAGAATACTGATAAAATTAATAACTTTTTCATAATGCCTACTTATTGTTTTGTTGTGAAATCTTGGGTGAATGTGACATGAGAGCTACAGTTAACTTCAAAATAATCGTGAATCATTTCTGGCAGCAGTATCTCTAAGTGAGTATTGCCTTGGCATATGAAAGTTAAACCTGATGCAGGTTGTAGAGTATATTGCTCCCCATAGAGATCTAGGATAAATGTTTCATTTGATAAATTGTCTACTAAAAGAGTATCTGGGAGGGTTGTTACATTAACTTTGACGTTATCAATAGAGGATTCTTGGGCTAAAGCGATAGAGCTGAAAGCTACTGAAGTAGCTAAAAGAGCAGCGTTGAGTATGTTCATTTATTCTCCAAAAAAATAAATGGACACAAATACACATTAGGAGTGTCGTTATCTTCCTGATAGTAGTTTGTTATCCATGTTAAATGTATTGTTCCGCACCCGCACAATACAGTTATCGGGTTGTTTTTAAAAGAGTTATAGTATATTTCAAGCTTAACTGCTTACTTGTTGAACGTTTGTAGCATCTTGTATCAATTTTATTGTTATATATTCAATGTAACTTATTTAAATCAGACGCTTACACTTGTTTTTATGAATGCTAGATGGAAGTTGCAACCGATTATGTAGGGCTGTAAATGCAAAAGTATTTAAGTGACGAAAACAAAAAAATCCCTGTGATTATTAGCATTGGCTTCTATCACAGGGATTTTTTTATCGCTTCAACAACAAGCAAAAACTAACGAGTTAGTCTTTTCCTTGCTCGCGTGCGATTGCGCGGTAGGCGATATCGGTGCGGAAGTAGACGTCATCCCAGTGGATGGCGTCGACTAGCTTGTATGCGCTAGCTTGTGCTTCTGTCACTGTGTTACCTAGTGCTGTGGCACATAATACGCGGCCGCCTGCTGTGACAACGTGGCCGTCTTCCATGGCTGTACCAGCGTGGAATACTTTGGCGTTGTTATCACCTAAAGATAAACCATCAATCACGTCTGCTTTGCGGTATGCATCAGGGTATCCGCCTGCTGCTAGTACAACACCGACTGCTGCGCGTGAATCAAATTCTGCTGTTACTGTAGCAAGCTCGCCGCGGGTGGCTGCTAAACAAAGCTCAACTAAATCAGATTGTAGACGCATCATGATTGGCTGTGTTTCTGGGTCGCCAAAGCGGCAGTTGTACTCAAGCACTTTTGCGCTGCCGTCTGGTGCAATCATTAAGCCTGCGTATAAGAAACCGGTGTAAACATTGCCTTCAGCTGCCATGCCGTCAACCGTTGGGCGGATAACGTTAGCAATTGTCCAGTCGTGTACTTTTTGAGTCACAACAGGTGCTGGTGAGTATGCACCCATGCCGCCAGTGTTTGGGCCGTAATCACCGTTATCACGGGCTTTATGGTCTTGGCTGGTGGCCATGGCTAAGATGTTTTTGCCGTCTACCATGACGATAAAGCTGGCTTCTTCACCTTTTAAGAATTCTTCGATAACCACGCGAGAACCGGCTTCGCCAAACTTATTGCCTGCTAGCATGTCTTCGATAGCGGCATCAGCTTCAGCTTGGTCAGCGGCGATAATCACGCCTTTACCCGCTGCTAAACCGTCAGCTTTAATCACAACAGGGAAACCTGTTTTGTTGGTTAACTCAACTGAGTAAACTTTTGCTGCGTCAATTTCGGTGAAGTTTGAGTAGTCCGCTGTTGGGATGTTATGACGAGCTAAAAAGTCTTTAGTGAAGGCTTTTGAAGACTCAAGCTGCGCTGCGCCTTGAGTTGGGCCAAAGATCGCTAAACCTGCTTCGTTAAAGGCATCCACTACACCAAGTGCTAATGGTACTTCTGGGCCAACAATAGTGAGTTCAATTTTGTTGTCTTGAGCAAATTTCACTAACTCTGAAATTGCTTCAACCTTAATGTCGACGTTTTCTAATTTTGGTTCTAAAGATGTGCCCGCATTACCTGGCGCCACAAATACAGTGTCAACTTGTGGTGATTGTGCTGCTTTCCAAGCTAACGCATGTTCGCGTCCGCCGCCGCCAATTACTAAAACTCTCATTGATTCACCCTCAAACAATTAAAAATATAATCTTTTTAAAACGAAAAAAGCAGCCAAATGAGGCTGCTCTATTCAAATGCTATTTAGTGACGGAAGTGACGCATTCCGGTGAACACCATAGCAATGCCGTGCTCGTCTGCTGCTGCGATGATTTCTTCATCGCGGATTGAACCGCCCGGTTGGATGATACAGCTGATGCCCGCTGCTGCGGCTGCATCAATACCATCACGGAATGGGAAGAATGCATCTGATGCCATAACTGAGTTTTCAACCACTAAACCTTCGTCAGCAGCTTTAATACCTGCAACTTTCGCTGAATAAACGCGGCTCATTTGGCCTGCGCCTACGCCGATTGTCATGCCATCTTTTGCGTATACAATCGCGTTTGATTTAACAAACTTAGCCACTTTCCAGCAGAACATTAAGTCAGTTAACTCTTCAGCAGTTGGTTGGCGTTTTGAAACCACTTTAACGTCTTCAACGTTAACCATACCTTGGTCACGGTCTTGAACTAACAAGCCACCATTAACACGCTTAAAGTCTTGAGTCGTGGTTTTAGTGTTCCACTCGCCACACTCTAATAAACGTACGTTAGCTTTAGCTGCAACGATATCACGTGCTGCTTGGCTAACTTTAGGGGCGATAATCACTTCAACGAATTGACGGTCAACAATCGCTTTCGCTGTGTCTGCATCTAATTCTTGGTTGAAAGCAATGATGCCACCAAACGCTGATGTAGGATCGGTTTTGAATGCACGGTCGTATGCTTCTAATAAGCTATCGCCTAGTGCTACGCCACATGGGTTAGCATGCTTAACGATGACACAAGCTGGGCCTTCAAATTCTTTAACACACTCAAGTGCTGCGTCAGTATCTGCGATGTTGTTGTAAGACAGCGCCTTACCTTGCAGTTGTGTTGCGCTCGCCACTGAGGCTTCATCAATGTGTGCATCAACATAGAATGCGGCTTTTTGGTGGCTGTTTTCACCGTAACGTAAATCTTGTTTTTTCACTAACTGAGTATTGAAAGTGCGTGGGAAGCTTGAATCTTCGTGACACTCATCTTTACTGTGGGCAGGAACCATAGTGCCGAAGTAGTTAGCAATCATGCCGTCATAAGCTGCAGTATGCTCGAATGCGGCAATGGCTAAGTCAAAGCGAGTTTCAAGTGTTGTGCTGCCTTCGTTAGCTTGCATTTCTGCAATCACGCGGCCGTAGTCGCTAGCATTAACAACAATCGTGGTGTCTTTGTGGTTTTTAGCAGTAGAGCGAACCATAGTAGGGCCGCCAATATCGATGTTTTCAACTGCGTCAGCCAAAGTACAACCTTCTTTTGCCACTGTAGAGGCAAATGGGTAAAGGTTAACGGCAACTAAGTCGATTGGTTTGATGGCATTTTGTTCCATCACGATTTCATCGATACCACGACGCGCAAGAATGCCGCCATGTACTTTAGGGTGAAGTGTTTTAACACGACCATCCATGATCTCAGGATGCCCGGTGTAGTCAGAGACTTCGGTCACTGGAATATTATTATCAGCAAGTAATTTAGCGGTGCCACCAGTAGAAAGTAACTCTACGCCTTGCTCATGTAATGCTTGTGCAAACTCAAGCATTCCAGTTTTATCAGATACGCTTAACAGCGCGCGACGAATAGGTCTGACATTATTCATGTAGGTACAGTGTCCACTATTTATTTTAAGGAAGTTTGGCAAAACAGAATTACTCGAACATTGTGGTGTGAAATCTGTTTTGCCAAAGTTCCTACGCCCTTCATCTTATTGTTATTTTGAAGTGAGCCGTAATGAAACGCGCGTATTTTAACGTAATCAGTGTTATTTCGGGAAATTTCTGCGCGATTTCACAATATTGAAATAAGAACAAAGTAAGTAGGTTATTTATGTTCTATAAAACCCTTGACCTTGGATTTAACTCTAAGGTTTATACTGAGTGTTATACATTGAGATCGGATTCAATTTAGCAGGTAAAAATATGTATCGAATTGGTGAGCTTGCAAGGTTATTTGAAGTAAAAACAGATACGCTGCGATTTTATGAAAAACATGGTTTATTGGCGCCGTCTAATCGTTCTGACGCGGGCTATAGACTGTATAACCAAGACGATGCGCAAAAGTTACGTTTTATCATTCGCGCTAAAGCAGTAGGTTTTAGTTTAAGTGACATTGCTGAGTTGTTATCCATTGAACTGGATAAGTCCAATTGGGCTTGTGCGGATGTTAAGGGGATGGTGGACACCAAGCTCGAGCAAGTTCAAGCCAAAATTGCAGAACTTGAATTTTTTGCCAGCTCATTAAACAAGTTATCTCAGGCTTGTTGTGGTGGACCTGAAAGCGCAGAGCATTGCTCTATATTGGAAGCGTTAGAATCATCAGATAAAGAATTGCAGCCAAAAGCTGAACATCACGCTGCTATACAGAATTAAGAGTGGAACAAAACATGTTAATCGCTAACTTTGTCGAGTTATTTTTAGAGTCTGCGCCTTGGTTATTATTAGGCTTAGTGCTTGCAGGTTTATTAAAAGTGTTTGTGCCAATGGCGTGGATGCAAAAACAGCTGGGTGGCCACGGTTTAAAAACAGTGGTGAAAGCCGCAGTCATTGGCGCGCCTCTGCCGTTATGTTCATGCGGGGTTATTCCTGCCGCTGTGGGTTTACGACGTAGTGGCGCTTCAAAAGCAGCGACCACTTCCTTTTTAGTGTCGACGCCTGAAACTGGAGTTGACTCAGTGACAGTTTCTTACGTATTACTTGGCCCATTCATGGCTATCATCCGCCCAATTGCAGCAATCACTAGCGCTATTGTGGCAGGCTTATTAGTTGGTAGAGACGATAAGATAGATACGAAAACGACAGGTAATTCGGGCAAACTTGCTAATGATCTTACTAATGAACTTAGTGGTGCAGGTGAAGTGACATCGTCTTGTTGTAGTAGCAAACAATCTAACGACACAGCGATTGCTCACTCTGTGACTGACACACCTAAATTTAAGCCAGATACTGCCCCTATGATGGCTCAGTCGGGCATTAATTCATTATCAGGCGTTAAATCATTATCAGTGGAAAAACCTGCTGCAAGTTGTTGCGCTAAAACAGAGGTTACCGCTCAAACTAAAGCTGATAACAATGCAGAGAAAGTTAGCTGCTGCTCAAGTAAAGCGACTAAGTTAGAAACGAATGTAGAAACGACAGCCGAAAATGCCAGTTGTTGTGCAAGTAAAACAGCGGCGAGTGCGGAAACTAAAACTGAAGCAGCTAGTTGTTGTTCAAGCAAGAAAGATAAAGCTGCAGTGTCAGAAGAAAGCTGCTGTGAGTCGACCAAAGATATGGCGACAGAGCTTAAAAGCGAGTCGGTATTATCTCGCATTAAGTCAGGGCTCATGTATGCCGCAACCGATTTAGTCCGAGACACTGCTTTATGGCTATTAGTAGGCTTATTCTTTGCTGCTTTGGTGCAAACCTTTGTGCCGGGAGACTTTTTAGCCAAATGGGGTGACGGCATTTTAGCAATGCTAGTGATGGTATTGGTATCAGTACCTATGTATATCTGCGCTACTGCATCAACGCCAATAGCGGCGGGGTTATTATTAGCAGGCGTATCACCTGGCGCGGTATTAGTGTTTATGATGGCGGGTCCAGCGACCAATATCGCTACGCTTGGGGTAGTCAGTAAAGAGTTAGGTAAGCGTGCATTATTTGGCTATTTAGGCGGGGTGCTAGGCGTTGCATTGCTGTTTGGTGTGCTAGTTAATTACTTGGTGGCCAACTTTGGTTTTGTGGTCATGCCACAAATTGGTGAACAACATGAGCTATTGCCAGACTTTGTGACGATCACTTCAGGTGTTGTATTGGCACTATTAATGGCGAAAGTGATTTACGAGAAGTTACCAATAAAGAGTATGCGAAGAGACTGCTGCTCTTAATTTTACTATTGATGGATTAGTCACTTCATAGCTGCATTACTTAAAAGACCCGCGAGGGTCTTTTTTTGTGGAGGAATATCCATTACTCAACGCTCACTGATACATACTGTCACCTAGTTTATTGATTTTTAACCATCAAGTTAGTATTCAGCTACCAGTTGTTAATATCAGCTTTACCTAAACAAGACACAGCTCAAGCTTTCAATTTAAACAATATCAGATTTGTTAAAATTCGGATCTTACGTGATCCGAGTCACTCATTTCATTAAATGGAATATCTAATATGCGCGCAAGTACCTATTAGTTGGTATTAAAAAAACGGAGTGATGATGAAACATTTAACAAAGTGCAAATTAGCATTTGTTATTGCAGCAGCAGTGGGGATTGCGGGTTGTGGTAGCGACGGTAAAGATGGCGCACCAGGTGAACCAGGTCCAGGGCCTAACCCACCAGAAGTAGAAACTTCTGAAATTACTAATGTAGAGTATATCTCTCATTTAGTTGAAGAAGGTCAAGTTACGGTTGAGTTTGGTATCACTAACGAAGACGATATCCAAATTGTTGGTTTAGAAGATGCTGAGCTTTACGTTGCTGCTTTAACTGAACAAGGTATTAAGCGTAGTAACAGCAGTGATGAAAATCCTGTTGGCGGCGTGGCCAAAGCTAGTGATGAAGGTGCATCGTTAACCTTACTTGAAAACGGCAACTATGAGTTTGTTGGCCCAATGGCGGCAATTCAAGCTGATACTAATGGTATCTTCCGTTTACAAGTTGGTGGCGGCGACACTGATATTGCGACTTCAGATTACATCGTAATTGAAAAGCCAGAAGCAGCGATGACAACGTCAACTGAAGCTTGTTATACCTGTCACGTAGATTATTCAACTTCAAGCTTTAGACATCCGTCACGCGTTGCCGTTGATGTTGAAGGTCAAGTTGATTTTGTTGCGGGTTGTATGACTTGTCATGGTCATGTTACTCGTGATGACAATGGTTCAAACACCCACATGCAAAAAATTGGTCATATCAATCACCAAGGTTTTGAAACTGGTTTTGAAGTATCTAACTGTACCACTTGTCACGTAGATCCAATCACGACTGTATACAGCCAACAGACTTGTCATGACTGTCATGATGCTGCAGGTGTTGCGAGCACAGAAGTTGAAGCGACATTCAACAGCTTTAACCAATCAGGTGATGACTGGCGTGAATTCCACACTGTAATGACTGAACGTAAAGAACTGAAAGAAGAGCATGTTGCTTCTGCTTCAGCGCCTTACTTTGTTCAAGAGACTTCACAGTGGTGTAGTGATGTTTCTCTTCACGATGTTGAAGAAAACCAACTTAACCTAGGTGAACTTGTTGATGCAGGTACTGTTTCAGTATCTAGCTACTTACACGGTTACTACGAAGCTTCGATCACTGGTCGTGCTGCTTCTATGAGCGTTTCTACATCTGGTGAGAGCATTGCTTTATGTGGCTCTTTAGATGAAAGCTTTGCCGGTTCTGAGCTATTTGCTTCTGCACGTATTACGTTTGATGGCTTAATGAGTATTACTGCTCACTCTGACATCGTTAGCGCAGAAGGTGCATTCATCAATGAATTTGAGCGTCGTCATAGTGTGACTGCTGACAGCTGTACTTCATGTCATAACTCAGAAGGCGATTACCATAAAGGCGGTAGCTTTGATGAAGGTGGCTTTGGTTGTTTAGCATGTCATAACAACGGTCAAGATCGTAATGCTAAAAGTTCAGCTCCTGGCTTTGGACCTATGGTTCATAGCATGCACTGGGGTGAAGGTAGCGATGCGGTAACTGGCGAGCCAAACTCTGCGACTAAGCTAAATGCTGAAAACTGTGTTGCTTGTCATGCTGATGGTATCGACTTATACGAAGTGCCAAATGCATACATCAAATCTAAAGCATTCAATGGTGGTGACGCTGGTGTGATGACTTCTCCTGTTATGGCAAACTGTTTTGCTTGTCATAACGATGAGAAAGCACAAAGCCATATGGAGCAAAATGGTGGTGAGCTAAACGTACCGGTTACTGCTGATTGGCATACTCAATCTACATCAGAATCTTGTGCAACTTGTCATGCTGAAGGTAAGTCTTTCGGTATCGAAAAATTCCACGTTTTTGAACGTTAATTTATAAATCAATAGTAAAGGGGCTTGTTCAACAAGCCATTTGAGTTGATTGTTAAATAACCTAAAAAGCCACTAATTATTAGTGGCTTTTTTAATTTCTGAAATCCACATCCTGTAATAGCTTAAAAAGAAAAATATCTTATGCGACTAACTAAAATTAGCTTATACAGTCGCTTATGATACAAACTGCTACAAACTTGCGGCTCAAGCTTAAAATAACCTTAATTTATTATTAGTGAGCTTTAACTTATGGTTTATTAACACTAATCGCATAGGATAATTTTAGGCTAGCTGCATGAAAAACAACAAATTTATATAATGTTGCAAAAATTAATAAAGTGTAAACCCTTTAAAAACAGCTGCTTGCATATATGTTATATTCGTTATTTATTATATAAGGGAGTAGTTATAAAGATCTAAATCAAAGTTCTGGAATAAAGACTATATTTTGAACTTGTTATATAGGCGGCTGTGATCATAATCACTATTTCAAAATAGAGAAAAGCCTAGTATTAAAAACGGGTTATACCTACAAAGTAGTATTTAAAAATATTCGGAGTGATGATGAAAAATTTAACGAAATGCAGATTAGCTTTCGTTGTTGCAGCGGCAATGGGGATTGCAGGCTGTGGTAGCGATGGCAAAGATGGTGAAGATGGCGCACCAGGTGAACCAGGTCCTGGACCGAATCCACCAGTAACAGAGATGTCTGAAGTGACTCATATCACTATGATTTCTCATGCTATTGAAGAAGGTCAAATTCGTTATGAATTTGAAGTCACTAACGAAGAAGATGAGTTAGTTGAAGGCCTAGTTAAAGCAGAAGCAAAATTTGCAGAATTAACTGATAAAGGTGTAGTGCTAAATCGTGATGGCGCAATTGGTGGTTACACTGATAGCGCTAAAGAAGGTTCTGAGCTTATATCTTTAGGTGAAGGACGCTACGAGTTTGTTGCTGCTATGCCTGCAGTGACAGTAGCATCTGAGGGTATTGTTTGGTTACGTGTTGGCGGTGACGATTCAACTCAAATCGCTCGTTCACAACCACTTGTGGTTGATAAACCTGAAATGATCCACACTTCAACTACTGAAACTTGTTATAGCTGTCACGTTGATTACGCGACATCTAGCCAAAGACATGCAAGCTATACAGCGATTAACGTTGAAGGCGATGTTGACTTTGTTGCAGGTTGTTTAGTGTGTCACAACAACGTGTCACGTGCAGAAGAAGACGGTGGCTATGCTACTGCAACGTTACAAAAGATTGGTCATATCAATCACCAGAAGTTTGAAAAAGACTTCACACCGACTAACTGTTACAGCTGTCACGCTGAGCCAGTAATCAATACTAGCATCGCTGGTAACGGTTGTAGTGATTGTCATGCTTCAGATTCTGCTGCAGCGGCAATTGTTCAAGCAAATAGTGATTTTGATGCACGTGCATTCCATGCTCAATCTGCACTAATTGGTCTTGAAGAGCGTCAAACTATTCGTGCAGAGCATTCAACAACACTTTCTGCTGTTTACATGAATGATGCTAATGAATACTGTACAGATTTAACGCTGTACAAAGGCGAAGAAATGCTTGATATCGAAGCATTATACACTGACGGTACGCTAAGTTACGCAAGTACTTATATCCACGGATACCACAACGAATCTATTGTTGGTCGTGAGTCTCGTACTTATAACGAAAGCTACAAAGGTGATGGTTCTAAAACCATGTGTCACCCAACGTTAGATCTTCAAACTGCACAAATCATGGCAAGCTCTCGTCTTACCTTTAAAGGCGGCAACTGGATTGATGACGATAGCAAATACGGTGTTTCTTTCACTAGCTACTCGCCAGTGACTGAACTTGCAGATCTATCTGAAGAAACAGAATATGACCGTCGTCATGCTGTAACTACTGATAGCTGTACTACTTGTCACAACAACGAAACTAACTACCACAAGAACGGTAGCTATGTTGAAGGTGGCTTAGATTGTGTTGCTTGTCATAACAATGGCCAAGACCGTAACGCTGCAGGTTCTGCACCTGGTTTCGGACCTATGGTTCACAGCATGCACTGGGGTATCGGTAACGAGCTTTCAGGTGCTAAGCAAGATGAAGATGGTAACAACGTACCAAATTCAGCAGACAGCTTAAACGCTGATAACTGTGTATCTTGTCACGCTGAAGGTATCTCATTAGCTGAAATTCCTAACCAATACATGCTTTCTAAAGCATTCAATGGTGGCACTTCAGGTGTAATGACTAGCCCTGTAACTGCGAACTGTTATGCTTGTCACGACAGTGCATCAGCACTAAGCCACATGGAACAAAATGGCGGTGAGCTGAATGTTGATGCTGGTGATGACTGGTACACTCATGGTACTGCTGAATCTTGTGCAACATGTCATGATACTGGTAAGTCTTTTGGTATCGACAAGTTCCATAACTTCGAGCGTTAATATGACGTACTAATGTTTAACTGTTAAAAGCAATATCCCTGCTGACTTGTTTTTAACGTTACATTGATACAAAAAGCCACTCATCATGAGTGGCTTTTTTATTGCCAAATTTTACTTGAATACCTGTTCTTAAAAAGAAACAATCAGTTTCCTTAAGAGGATAATCGGTTAATGAATAAATTTATGAGTTCAACAGCTTTAACCTCATGAAAAGTAATATTTTATGAGGGTTACATTTTTATTCGACTGTATTTTTTTTGAGTGACTCAGGTTTGCTTTGTGTTGTAATTGTTATTTAGTTGGCACCATTGTATTTATTTAGATCTAAATCAAATTTTAATCAAAAAAAGCATTCATTAAGCTTCATTTAAGGTTCGCCGTGACCTTTATCACTATTTAGAAAATTAGAAACGTCTAGTATAAAAATCAGATGTACCTAAAAAGTAGTAAAATAAATCGGAGTGATGAAGATGAAGCATTTAACGAAACGCAGACTCGCTTTCGTTGTCGCAGCTGCAATGGGGATTGCAGGTTGTGGTAGCGATGGAAAAGATGGTGAAGATGGTGCCCCTGGTGAACCAGGTGAGCCCGGAGTTCCAGAAACACCAGTAACTGAGGTGTCTGAAATTACCAATGTTGAGTATATTGCTCACATGGTAGAAGAAGGCCAAGTGACTGTTGAATTTAATATAACTGATGAAGATGGCACGGCAATCACTGGGCTAGAAAATGCGGCTATTTACCTTGCGGCAATGACTGATAGTGGTATTCAACGCAGTAGGGATGGCACCGTTGGTGGTAACGCGACTTTTGGTGGCGATACGCCAACAGAAGGGGCGACGATTACTGAAGTCGACGATGGTCAATATACGCTAGTCGCTCCAATGGCTGCTGTTCAAGCAGACACAGAAGGCTTGATTCGTTTACAAGTGGGAAATGATGAAGGTATAGCTGCTTCACCATATATCATTATCAATAAGCCAGAAAATACCCATACAAGTACAACTGAAACTTGTTACTCATGCCACGTAGATTACGCAACATCAGATATAAAACATAGTAAGTACGTCGCGCTGAATACCGAAGGCGAAGTGGATTTCGTTGGCGGTTGTATGGTGTGTCATAACAATGTACCACGTGATATAGCTGAAGATGGTACTTCATTAGATACGGGTGGTTATGCTAAAAACAGCATGCAAAAACTGGGTCATATTAACCACCAAAAATTTGAAAAAGATTTCACCCCAACAAATTGTTATACCTGTCACGCAGAGCCTGTAGTGAATACTAGTATTGCTGGTAACGGTTGTAGTGACTGTCATGGTGATGGCCAATCTGGTGTGATTGTTCCTGCTGAAGGCTTCGATGCACGTGCATTCCATGCTGAAGCGACTTCAATTGGTTTAGTTGAGCGTGAAGAAATTCGTGCAAACCATTACACCACAACAAGTAACCCATACTTTAATCCAACAATGGATGAGTGGATTGACCACAAAGATGTCGCATGGACTTCTGGTTATTGTGTGGATATTGCGTTATTTGATAACTCAGGTGACACACCTGTGCAATTAAATATCGGTGAAATGTACGCAGCACATGAAGTGACTTATGGTGGTGCTTACATTAATAACTACCATAATGATTCTATTGTGGCTCGTGTGATTTCTCATGGCGCTGAAGGTTACATTGAGAATGCAGACGGCTCTCGTTCAGTTTGTTACGGTGAATTAACTGATGGCTTTGAAGATGCGAATCTTTCTGCAAGCTCTCGTATCACAATCGCAGATACAAACTGGGAAGATAGTGATGGTGAGTTCGGTGTCTCATTCACAGGTTACAGTGAAGTTGTTGACCCAATTAACTTTGAAAAAGTACAAGATTGGGGACGTCGTCACGCAGTCACTGAAGATAGCTGTACAACTTGTCATAACAACGATACTAACTACCACAAAAATGGTGGCTATCGTGATGGTGGTTTAGATTGTGTTGCTTGTCATAATAACGGTCAAGACCGCAGAGCTGCATATTCAGCGCCAGGCTTCGGACCTATGGTTCACAGCATGCACTGGGGTATTGGTAATGCACTTTCAGGTGCTAAAACTGATGAAGATGGCAACAACGTTGAAAACTCTGCGGCAAGTTTGAATGCTGACAACTGTGTGTCTTGTCATGCTGATGGTGTAAGCCTAGCTGATGTGCCTAATCAGTACATGTTGTCAAAAGCGTTCAATGGTGGTGTTTCTGGGGTAATGACTAGCCCAATCACAGCTAACTGTTTTGCTTGTCATGATTCAGACTCAGCGCTGAGCCATATGGAGCAAAATGGTGGTGAGTTCAACGTACCAACTACCGATAAATGGTTCACTGAAGGAACTGCAGAGTCATGTGCAACTTGTCATGATACTGGTAAGTCTTTCGGTATCGACAAGTTCCATAACTTCGAGCGTTAAGCTAATTTTGCAAGAGTAAGCTTATACTCAAAATAAAAGGTTACTGCAGTCCTCCCTGCAATCTGGCTGCAGTAACCTTTAAAAAGCCACTATTGATAAAATAGTGGCTTTTTCTTTATCTATACCCCTTATAAAGCTGCAATCACTATTTATCTTAAGTCAGAGGTTTAACCTTGGTGCATCCTTCGCAGTTAATTCAATTTGATACACTTGATTTAAAAAAGTACCAGCTATTTTAAAAGTGAATTTTTGATACCTAAAATATAGATATTCTCATTCTGAACTCATTCAAATATCTGATATAAAAACGCTTTTAAGAATTCAGTTGAACAATTTTTCGTGACCATTATCACTCCAGCGATATGTCGAAGTCCTTACTATCATCCTAGGTTTTACCTAAAAAGTAGTAATTAAACTATTCGGAGTGATGATGAAACATTTAACGAAACGCAGATTAGCCTTCGTTGTTGCAGCAGCAATGGGGATTGCAGGTTGTGCTGATGATGGAAAAGACGGTGAAGATGGCGCACCAGGAGAACCAGGCCCTGGGCCAAATCCACCAGTAACTGAAAAGTCAGAAGTAACCAGTGTATCTGTGATTGCTTATGCCATTGAAGACGGCCAAGTGCGCTATGAATTTGAGGTCACCAACGAAAATGATGAATTAGTTGATGGCTTAATGAAAGCAGAAGCAAAATTTGCTGAGTTAACAGACAAAGGTATCGTGCTAAACCGAGATGGAAAAATTGGTGGCTACACTGATACAACCAAAGAAGACGGTGCAGAGTTAACCGCATTAGGTGATGGCCGTTACGAGTTAATTGCGCCAATGCCAGCAGTAACCGCAGCATCTGAAGGGATTGTTTGGTTACGAGTAGGTGGCGGGGAATCTGAAATTGCTCGCTCGCAACCAATTGTTGTGGATAAGCCAGAGATGATCCATACGTCTACAACTGAAACTTGTTACAGCTGTCACGTTGATTATGCGACATCTGGCATGAAACATCCTAGTTATACAGCTGTGAATACTGAAGGTGATGCTGATTTTGTCGCGGGTTGTTTAGTGTGTCATAACAACGTATCTCGTGCTGAAGAAGATGGCGGTTATGCGACGAATACATTACAAAAAATTGGTCATATTAATCACCAGAAGTTTGAAAAAGATTTCGCTCCAACCAATTGTTATACCTGTCACGCAGAGCCTGTGATTAATACAAGTATTGCGGGTAATGGCTGTAATGACTGTCACACTGTTGATTCAGCAACGTCAATTATCGTACCTAACTCGGACTTTGATGCTCGTGCATTCCATGCACAAGCAGAAAAAATCGGATTAGCTGATAGACAAGCTTCTAGAAGCGAGCACTCTACTGTGCTTTCAGATATCTACACCACGGATTCTGGTGTGACTTATTGTACAGATCTCAGCCTTTACCAAGGTGAGACCATGCTTGATATAGAAGTTTTGTATAATGATGGAACATTAAGCTATGCAGGCGGTTATATGCATGGTTATAACAATATGTCTATTGTAGGCCGTGAAACAAACTCTTACGAAGCTAGTTTTAAAGGTGATGGCTCTAAAACCATGTGTTATGGCCAAGCAAGCTTTGCTATCAATGCACCACAAATTATGGCTAGCTCTCGATTAACATTTGCTCACGGTGAAGATCCTGGTTATGACGGTGTGACATTTACCAGTTACTCTCCTGTGTTTGCAATTGCGGATGGAGAAGTGACTGATTATGACCGTCGCCATGCTGTGACAACTGATAGCTGTAGCACTTGTCATAATGATGAAACTAACTATCACAAAAATGGTGGTTACAGCCAAGGTGGCTATGATTGTGTCGCCTGTCATAACAATGGCCAAAACAGAATGAGCTCTCGACACATTAGCTTGGACGGTTCTGAATTTGCTAGCGAAGAAGAGAGAATCAAAGCTGGTTACACAATCAATGCATCTTATGGTGGAGATGGCTGGATGGCGAAGAGTGGTCCTGCGTTTGGTCCAATGATCCATGCAATGCATTGGGGCGCTTCGCAAACCATCGTAGGTTCTGATGAAGATGGCTATATGTACAATTCATCAGCAGAACTCAATGCAGAAAACTGTGTATCTTGTCACGCAGAAGGCATTGATTTATATGCGATACCTAACCAGTACATGCGCGCTAAAACGCTGGGCGTCGATGAAAACAATAATCCAGATACTAACATCATGGCGAGCCCAATTACGGCTAACTGTTATGCCTGTCATGATTCAGCTTCTGCATTAAGCCACATGGAGCAAAATGGTGGTGAAATCGATGCTAAAGTTGATGAAGTGCCAGTTTGGTATGAAGCAGTCCCACAAGAATCTTGTGCGACATGTCATGCTGAAGGTAAGTCATTCGGTATCGATAAGTTCCACGTATTCGAGCGTTAATATTACTTAACACTATATCAAGAAGCGATTCATCTCGCTCCACAGGGATGTGGATATAACCCAAGTGTTAGAGTAAAAAATAAAGGGAGCCAATAGGCTCCCTTTTTATATTTACGCCCAAATTAAATGGCAAAAAAGTGACGTAATTAAGTCGATAAAACGGCATTTTAAAGGTGTTATAACGGCAGTTTAATTGCGGGTAAGTGACAGTAATAAGGCTGTTTTATTAATGGGCAAACAAACAAACAAACAAACAAACAATAAAACTAACCCCACATATGATTGGCATATGTGGGGTTAGTGTTTTTTCTAAAAGTATTATCAACAGACAGCACTTTTAGGTACTTAATGCATCAACAAAGCCTACTTGCCAAATATGACATTAAGTTTATCAGCTAAACGAATACCGGCTTGTTGTAAGCGTAATTCAACCGTTGGAGTGTGATCGAAAATATATTGATAGCGCAAATCAGGCTGGTCATCGCGATTTTTTTCTAAGTTATAAGTTGCTCCGCGAAGTGCTTTTGATTCATCAGCCCAGTCATAATAACTTTTACCAACCCAGCTTTTGACGTTTTTATCAGAGATACGGTTAATGAACTGCGTATATTCAGTATAACTTAACTGTTTATTATCAATAAGTTTACTATCCCAAACCGTGTGCAGGTTGGTGTCGTCACCGAACCATTTTAGTTTTACTTTATTACCGCCATGATCATGGCTATGACCTACATGCAGCGGTTGATGAATATCACCAACGAAATGGACATAGAATGCTAAAGCTTCCCATTTATCTTTATCGCTGGCTTTAGGGTCTTTCAGTATTTTTTCAAATCGTTCGAGGCTTTCAATAATATCGCCTTTAGGGTTTCTGTTAACTGTTTCCCAGGTTTCATCGTCAGCAATAGAAACGTAATGCCAAGGAGATGCGTGATACCAGTTTTTGTCAGAACGAATTTCGTCTGCCCAAGTCGACATTTGTGCTAATGACTCACCTTGAGTTAACTGATTAATTTTATCTTGAGCAGAAGAAGACAGGTTATTTTGCGCAAGCTCACCAATAATACGGTGTCCATTTTGTCCCCATGCGTGAACGGGTTGGCTGACAAGGCTGGTGAGCGCAATGGTTGCACTAAATAGAAGTGTTGCAGGTTTCATTATTATTATTCCATAAGCGATTAAGACACCTTGACCCTAGTAGAGGTGCTAAATCGTGAGATTAGAAGATTTTTATAATATCTTTTTTAAATTAAATTTTTGTGACAAAAAAAGGCGCAAGTCCAACCTGTGTATAGCTTTGGTTAAAGGTGTGAAACAGAATTGACGCAAATAGTTTAAAGATTGTTGAAAAATAGTTCAAGAATGACATGATTTTGAAACAAATTGGTTATAAAATCCGCCCTGAAGTTTTTACTCTACGACTTCATATTAAAAGCTAGATTAACTAGCAAACAAATTAAAATATAAAAATATTTCAGGGGTCTGAAAATGTTAAACAATAAAATCAGTCGCTTAGCGCTAGCGACTTGCTTTGCTATGGGTGTTTCTCTACCAGCCATGGCAGCAGATACTGCATCAAATATCCGAGGCCAGATTGTTGGACCTCAAGGAAATGCTGTTACAGATGCAACAATTACTATCATCCATGAACCAACAGGTACCGTTACTGAAGTGTCAGTAGGTGCTGATGGTTTATTCTCTGCACGTGGCCTTCGTGTTGGTGGTCCATATATCATTAAAGTTGATTCGGAAGAGTTTGCTGATGATTTAGAGCAAGACCTATATTTAAACGTTGGCGAA
This sequence comes from Shewanella sp. GJ50-10, assembly GCF_055808815.1. Classification (NCBI taxonomy): domain Bacteria; kingdom Pseudomonadati; phylum Pseudomonadota; class Gammaproteobacteria; order Alteromonadales; family Shewanellaceae; genus Shewanella; species Shewanella sp. GJ50-10. The sequence goes on from NZ_JBVVSS010000001.1 coordinate 282,258, forward strand.
ACTTTACGTTATAACCGTACTCTGCAATCAGCAGCTGATATGGAACGTATCGGTGTTGTTGGCAATGCTAACTACTTCCGTAGTGCTGGCGGTAACAGCGAGTTTGGCGCGAAAGATATTGCTAACTCTCCAGGTATTAACCGTGACCTTAAAGATGTTTTACGTCAAAACCCAATGGCAGTAGTTGGTACTGATGGCGTATCAATGAGTGTTGCGGGTATTAACCCACGCTTTAACACCTTCGTTGTTGACGGTGTATCTCAAAATGATGACTTCGGCCTTAACTCAAATGGTTACCCGACTCAGCGTTCACCTATCTCAATTGATGCAGTAGAAAGTGTTGCATTAAATACGTCTCCTTTCTCTGCTCGTACTGGTGGTTTTTCTGGTGCTCAAGTTAACGCAGTAACTAAATCAGGAACTAACGAGTTATCAGGTACAGTATTCTGGGAAACGACCAATGACAGCATGGCTGGTGATGGTAAAGACCAAGAAACAGGTGAGAAGCTTAAGCAAGATTTCGAAGAAACAACTTTTGGTGGCACAGTAGGTTTCCCACTGATTAAAGACACATTATTCTTCTTCGGTTCATACGAAAACTACGATGCGCCACAGGCTGCAGAGTGGGGACCTGCTGGTGCAGGTTTTGCTAATGATTCTCGCGTTACATCTGCAGAATTAGATCGCATTAACTCTATTGCTAGTGATGTGTATGGTTTAAGTAATCTTGGTAGCTACAGCGCTTCTCCACAAGAGAAAGATGAAAAAATCTTAGCGAAATTAGATTGGAACATCACTAACGAACACCGTGCTTCATTGACTTACCAAAGCACAATTGGTAACAGAACTAACAAAGTATCAGATGATGAATCATCACTGAATTTATCAAGCTACTGGTACGATAAAGAAGAAGAGTTAGAGTCATACGCTGCAACGTTATACAGTGACTGGACTGATTCTTTCACCACAGAAATCAAAGTTGCTTATAAAGATACAACAAGTAGTTCTAACCCTGTTGAAAACATCGGTATTGGCCAAGTCAATGTTCGTACTGACGCTGGTGATGTTAATTTCGGTACTGAGCGTTCTCGTCAATCTAATGAATTAAACAACCAAAACTTAGAATTACGTTTTGTTGGTGATTACTACTTAGATGAGCACACAATCGGTTTTGGCTTCCAGTTTAATAATGTAGAAGTATTTAACTTATTTGCTCAAGACACTATGGGTTCTTGGGATTTCGATTCAATCGATGATTTCGAAAATGGTGTTGTGGATCGTTTCCGCTACCAAAATGCTGAGTCAGGTAATGCAAATGATGTTGCTGCAACATTTAACATGGAAACATTGGCATTATTTGTTGAAGATACTTGGGAAATCAATTCAGATTTAGAAATGACATACGGTATTCGTTACGAAACCATTAGCATGTCAGATTCACCTGCACTCAATGATAACTTTGTTGACCGTTATGGCTTTGCTAATAACGAAACAATGGATGGCAAAGACATCTTCTTACCTCGTGTAGGCTTAACGTATGTGCTTTCTGATGATGTGACTATTCGTGGTGGCGTAGGTCGTTACAGTGGTGGTTACCCAACAGTTTGGATGTCTAACAGCTTCTCAAATGATGGTAATAGCTTATTAAGCTTTAACGATGGCTGGAATGATGCTTGGGGCACACCTGATTTTGGTAATGTACCAAGTGGTGCACAAGATGGTTTAGTGGGCGGCGATGGTAACACTAACTCATTAGACCCTAACTTTGAGCTTCCTTCAGACTGGCGTGCAAGCATTGGTTTTGACAGTACTTGGGACTTTGGTGCTCTAGGTCAAGATTGGTTCTTCGGTGGTGAATTCTTATATATCCAAAAAGAAAATGACGTTGCTTGGGTTGATTTAGCTCGCCGTGAAGTGACTACTGATGCCACTGGCCGTGTTATCTATGAAACGTGGGATCCATTAGCGAATAATGGCGCAGGTGGCAACACTGAACGTTACGACTTAATGCTAACCAATGCTGAAGAAGATGGTAAGAGCCAAACATTAAGTTTCAGCTTGCAAAAGAACTGGGACATGGGTCTTAACATGCGTCTAGGTTATGCATATAACCAAGTTGATGAAGGTAACCAAGGTTCATCTTCAACAGCAACGTCTAACTACCAATACACGTCAGTAGGCGCGGATCGTAACGGCACGACTATTGGCCCTGGCTACTATGAAACACCGCATCGTTTCACTATGAGCTTAGGCTATGATGTTGAGTTTATAGCAGGTTATAACTCTAGCTTTAACATGTTCTATGAAGCACGTGAAGGTCGTCCAATGACTTGGGTACTAGGTTCGCATAATGACCGTGGTTTTGGTGACCAAGGTGCATTTGCTTACTCAGACTCTTACCTTCCTTACATCCCAACTGGTGCAGATGATGCCAACGTTGAGTATGCTGGTGGCTTAACTTATGAAGAGTTTAAAGCGGCAATCGATGAAATAGGTTTAGGAAAATATGCTGGTAGTATCGCAGGTAAGGGTTCAGACAACCAACCTTGGGTACATCAGTTAGATTTCCGTTTCACTCAAGAGTTACCTGGATTTATGGATGACCATAAAGGTATCTTATACTTCGACGTGAAAAACGTACTTAACCTAATGAATGATGATTGGGGTGTTGTTGAGTATCAATCTTTCGGTAGCAAAATCTTAGTTGACCATAACTACAACGCAGATACGGGTGTTTACACTTATTCTGTACCTTATGGTCAAGACGGTATCGAAACAGCTAACCAAAATACTTATGACATCAATAAGTCAGCTTGGCAGTTAAAAGTAGGTGTTAAATACAAGTTCTAAATTGAACTGATTTAACCGATAAAAATACCGAGCTTAGGCTCGGTATTTTTTTGCCTGCTACACACGCTTGTTGCGTATCTGTTTGTCTTTTGTGGGTAATTTGGTGTGACATTGTTTCTGTTTGGTTTGTGTATAGGTGATCGATAAATTTAATTTTCTTAGCCATAAATCTGTTTTTTTTACTTAATTCCTATAAATAAACACTCCCATTCCACAAGATTAACAATCGTTAACCTAGGCTACATCAGCTTTATCGCAATTGTTCACGTATCAATGCTGGTGGTTTCGTTACGAAAACTCCCTATTTGTAAAAACATGCTCTATTCAAATGATGCGTTTTGCTACAAATATGAAATGGCTCTGACATATATCCTCAATAGCATCCGCCCTGAAGTTTTTCTCTACAGCTTCAAATAAAGCTAGAACAACTAGCTAAATTACAAAAAAATCAGGGGTCAGATAATGTTTAACCATAAAATTAGTCGCTTAGCGCTGGCGACTTGCTTTGCTTTAGGTGTCGTATCTTTACCAGCTACCGCATCGCAAACTGCATCTAACATTCGAGGGCACATTGTTGGACCTATGGGTAATGCAGTAACCGATGCAACTATTACTATTATTCACGAGCCAACAGGTACCGTTACAGAAGTACCAGTAGGTGCAGACGGTCAGTTTGCTGCCCGTGGTTTACGTGTTGGTGGTCCATACATTATTAAAGTCGGTTCTGATGAATTTGCGGATGATGTTGAGCAAGGTTTGTTTTTAAATGTCGGCGAAACATTACGCTTTAACCGTGAGTTAAAGTCAGCGGCTGACATTGAGCGTATTGGTGTTGTGGGTAATGCCAGTTATTACCGTAGTGCAGGAAGTAATAGCGAATTTGGCGCGAAAGAAATCGCTAACTCACCAGGTATTAACCGTGATTTAAAAGATGTATTACGTCAAAACCCAATGGCCGTTGTTGGTAATGATGGCATCTCAATGAGTGTTGCCGGGATTAACCCGCGTTTTAATACCTTCGTTGTTGATGGTGTATCGCAAAATGATGATTTTGGCTTGAACTCAAATGGTTACCCAACGCAACGGTCACCGATTTCAATTGATGCGGTAGAGAGTGTAGCGTTAAACACTTCTCCGTTTACCGCTCGTAGTGGTGGTTTCTCTGGCGCACAAGTTAATGCTGTAACCAAGTCAGGTACCAATGAATTATCGGGCACCATGTTTTGGGAAACCACCAATGACAGCATGGCTGGCGACGGTAAAGATCAAATCACTGGTGAAGCGCTTAAACAGGATTTTGAAGAAACCACGTTTGGCGGAACCATTGGTTTTCCACTGATAAAAGATAAATTATTTTTCTTTGGATCCTATGAGAATTTTGATGCGCCACAAGCTGCAGAGTGGGGACCAGCAGGTGCTGGTTTTGCCAATGACTCTCGGGTAACTCTTGAAGAGTTAAATCAGATTAACAGCATAGCAAGTAGTGTGTACGGTCTTGATAATATTGGTAGTTATAACGCCACACCGCAAGAAAAAGATGAGAAGATCTTAGCTAAGTTAGATTGGAACATTAATGACGATCATCGTGCATCGTTAACGTACCAAAAAACCGTTGGTAACATGACCAACCGCGTATCTGATAGCGCAGATTACCTAAATTTATCAAGCTACTTGTACGATAAAGAAGAAGACTTTGAGTCTTACGCTGCCATTATTTACAGTGACTGGAGCCATGACTTCACCACTGAATTTAAAGTGGCATATAAAGACACTGTCAGTAGCTCAAACCCTGTTGATAATCTAGGTATTGGTCAAGTTGCGGTGAGAACTGACAACGGTACGGTAAGCTTTGGTACTGAGCGTTCACGCCAATCTAACGAGTTAGATAACCAAAATCTAGAAGTGCGTTTTGTGGGTGATTACTACCTAGATGAGCACAAAATTGGTTTCGGCTTCCAATATAACAGCATTGACGTTTTCAATTTATTCGCTCAAGACACTATGGGTACATGGGACTTTGATTCGATTGAAGATTTTGAGCGCGGTATTGTCGATCGTTTCCGCTATCAAAATGCTTTATCAGGCAATCCAGATGATGTTGCAGCTCAATTTAACATGGAAACGCTGGCATTATTCTTAGAAGATACCTGGGAAATTAACCATGACTTAGAAATGACCTTTGGTATGCGTTACGAAAGGATCATGATGTCTGACTCGCCAGAGTTAAATGACAACTATGTTGAACGTTATGGCTTTGCGAATAACGGCACCATGGATGGTCTAGATATTTGGTTACCACGTGTTGGTTTAACTTATGTATTAAGTGATGATGTGACATTGCGTGGTGGTGTAGGTCGTTACAGCGGCGGTTACCCAACAGTTTGGATGTCTAATAGCTTCTCAAATGATGGTAACAGCTTATTAAGCTATACCGGTGGCTGGAATGATGCTTGGGGCACACCTGACTTTGGTAATGTACCGGGCGAAGCGCAAGATGGCTTAGTTGGCGGCGACGGTAATACTAACTCACTTGACCCAGACTTTGAGCTACCATCAGATTGGCGCGTGAGCGTAGGTTTTGATAGTACTTGGGACTTTGGCGCATTAGGTCAAGACTGGTTCTTTGGTGGTGAATTCTTATATATCCAAAAAGAGAATGACGTCACTTGGGTCGATTTATCACGCCGTAAAGTTAGAACCGATGATACAGGTCGTGTGATTTATGAAACTTGGGATCCATTAGCAAATAATGGTCAAGGCGGACACACTGAACGTTCTGATCTGATGCTAACAAATGCTGAAGAAGATGGTTCTAGCCAAACAATCAGCTTTTCATTGGCTAAGAACTGGGACATGGGTCTGAACATGCGCTTTGGTTATGCTTATAACCAAGTTGATGAAGGTAACCAAGGTTCATCTTCAACAGCGGGTTCAAACTACCAATATCCAATTGTTGGCGCAGATCGTAACGGCACCACAATGGGACCAGGCTACTACGAAACACCACACCGCTTTACGCTTAGCTTAGGTTACGACACTGAAATATTTGCCGGTTACAACTCTAGCTTCAATATGTTCTATGAAGCACGCCAAGGTAATCCTATGAGCTGGGTACTAGGTTCATATAATGATCGAGGCTTTGGTGACCAAGGCGACTACGCATACTCAAACGCTTACCTGCCTTACATTCCAACAGGTGCAGATGATGCTAATGTTGAATATGCTGGTGGCCTAACGTATGAAGAGTTTAAAAAGGCGATTGATGAGCTTGGTCTTGGTAAATATGCGGGTGGCTTAATTGACAAAGGTACCCACAATCAACCTTGGGTACATCAGTTAGATTTCCGCTTTACCCAAGAGTTACCTGGCTTTACTAAAGAGCATAAAGGTATGTTGTATTTTGATATTAAAAACGTCCTAAACCTATTAAATGATGATTGGGGTGTGGTCGAGTATCAAAGTTATGGCAGCAAGGTGCTAGTGGATCATTCTTATGATGCCGACACAGGTGTTTACACCTACTCGACACCATTTGGTCAAGATGGTTTAGATACATCTACGCACGATACGTATGATATCAACCAGTCTGCATGGCAGATTAAAGTTGGGGTTAAATACATGTTCTAAACAGGACGCTTTAACTTAAAAATACCGAGCATCAGCTCGGTATTTTTTTGTCTGATTTTTATGAAATCTAAGCAGTTTAATCAAGTAATTTATTCGTGATAAACTGCTGACTTCGCCAGTAATGAGAACGCTTAACTATGTCGCTATTAGATTCAATGCAATGGAAACTATTAAGCTTTAATCAGCTTAGTCTTGATGAACTTTATGATGTACTAAAACTGCGGGTTGACGTATTTGTGGTTGAGCAAAATTGCCCATATCCAGAGTTGGATAACAAAGATAGATTACCTGATGCCAAACACTTGCTGGGATTTAATCAACAGGGCGAATTAATCGCTTATACCCGAGTATTACCAGCAGGAGTGAGCTACCCAGAAGCCAGTATTGGTCGGGTAATCATTGCTGAACAAGGCCGTGGTAAAGGGATTGCCCATGAACTAATGCAACGTTCGATTGATGTGGTTAAAGCACAATGGCCTGAGCAAAATATTCAAATTGGTGCTCAGCAACATCTGAACAATTTTTATCAGCAGCAAGGATTTATCAATAACTCAGAAATGTATCTTGAAGATGGCATTCCACATATTGATATGTTGCTTACTTTGCAACAAGATTGATCATCAAAGAGTGGCGAACGATTAAGCTTAATTGAATTAAAGAGAATTTGGGTAGAAGCATTAAATTCGCCCATAAAAAAGAGTGCTAAGGCACTCTTTTAAATTGCGTTACATACAACTAGAACTGTTTTTTGTTAGTGCTTTTCACTGCTGTAGTTAAAGCAGTGCTATATTGCTATTCGCCTCGTAATTTGACGTTAGGGCGTAAATTGAGCTCTCCCTCAAAATCAATCACAGCTAACTCTTTTTGTTGAGCAATGACTGCCAGAGGGCCTTCTGACATCATCCTGACGAAAAGCAATCGGTAACCAAATCGGTTTAAATCATACAGCGCAACTTTTTGTTCTGCTGTCATGAGTTCCCAATGGTGTTCCTGATCGAGAGTTTCACCTCTACGTTCACTGATTGCATATGCAACTTGATTCATAATCAATAAGCCTGAATAATTTATTGGTTTAACAAAACGACTATATCAAGGCATACGATCAATTCAAACGATTTGGATCAATAATTAGAATAAAAAATAACCGCTATGATGTGTATTTATACAAAGTATGGTGGTTTTTCATCAAAGGAAACAACATTGATTAGCTATATTGAGCCCGTTTTTCGTCCGCCTTCTGAGTGGAAATCGCTTATTTTACAAGTCACTAATGGCTGTAGTTGGAACAACTGCAGCTTTTGCGATATGTATACTCAAGAGCAAAAAAAGTTCAGAGCCAATAAAGTCGATAAAATTGAACAAGATATCTTAGCAGCTGCGGCATCAGGTCACCCTATAAGTCGTGTGTTTTTGGCTGATGGTGATGCAATGACGTTACCCTTTAAACGCCTAAAAGAAATTTGCCAATTAATTAATACTCATCTTCCCAGTGTTACTCGAATTAGTAGTTACTGCTTGCCACGTAATCTTACTAATAAAACCGTAGAACAACTGGCAGAGCTACGCCAAATGGGTTTGTCGCTACTTTATATTGGCTGCGAAAGTGGTGATAACGAAGTGCTTAAACGTATTGAAAAAGGTGAAGACTTTGACTCATCTTTAGTGGCGCTTAAGAAAATAAAACAAGCAGGAATGAAGTCATCGGTGATGATTTTAATGGGATTAGGCGGCAAACAACTGTCATTGCAGCATGCTAAAGCATCAGCTGAGTTAATGAATGCAGCCCAACCTGAATATTTATCCACTTTGGTGGTGACACTTCCTTTGGGCACAGAAAGAATGGATGCTGCTTTTGATGGACAATTTGAGCTGCCAGATCAGCTAGGCCTGCTCAGCGAAATGCAGACTTTATTAGCTCACCTTGAGTTAGATAAAACTATTTTCAGATCTGATCACGCATCAAATTATTTAGTGTTAAAAGGTGTGCTAGGTAAAGATAAGCCTCAGTTATTAAACCAAGTTGAGCAAGCTATGCAAGGCATGGTGCCATTACGCCAAGAATGGCAGCGAGGCTTATAAAATCATTATTAAGGCATGCACTTTGGCTGAACACTACCAAAGTGCATTGCAGCAACGAGATTAATCTTTTTGCTCCGCAGCAGCGGTCATTAATGCATTCTTAAAGTCAGTCACCCAACGTCGGTATACTGTCTTTACATCACTCCAATTAAATACTTTAGTATTTTGGCGCCATTGATCAAAACCTACGCCTTTATCTGCCGCTTTAGCGAGTACTTCACCCGTTTGTCCGTCTTTCACTACGGCAAGTAATACCATTGAACCGGAGTTTTGAGTATAAGTTTTACCCATTGAGTTATAGCTACGACGACTATTTTCGACTGGGGCACTAAGACGGATGTCAGTCACAGCTGTTTCAACCATTAATGTGTTTGGTCCAGGCTCATTTACCAATTCAAATGGTTGTTCACTATTAAAGACTTCTGTGACGGTTACAGAAAACTGCTGCGCCATTTTATCCAAGGATGTTTGAGGCAAATCATATGTGGCATTCATTCCTTCCGTTCTTTTGTCCACTTTAGGGGCTCGATAGTCGGCTGGATGATCATTAGTGACTTGGGTTGGTTTGAAATAGAGTTTGCTGTATTGATGCCAATTCACATCGGGTCTAGCGTAAGATAAGTCGAGTTGTGAGTTATCAACTTTAATTAATCCCTCTTTGGTGACTTCTGCATCGGGTCCTTGTTGCAGGGTCGCAGGGCCAGAAGCACAACCCGCCATCGTAAATAACATTACGCCAGCAATAGATATAGCATGAGTATTGAGCATATAATCAATCCCTTAATTTATATTATATTAATAAATATGGCAGTTCTCACAGGTGTGTCAATTGTTACTTTCTGAGCCTTTTAATTGTCATGAGTGGCAATGTTAGCGTCATATTTTTTAACTCGTTTAAGGAATTTTACTGATATGGATATTCGAGTCGATGATTTATCGGGTCCTGAAATTGCCGAATTATTGAATGAACACTTACAAGATATGTACGCTACATCTCCAGCTGAATCGGTGCATGCCCTTGATTTAGATAAATTGAAACAGCCAAATATTACTTTTTGGACGATATGGGAAAACGGCTTATTAGCAGGCTGTGGTGCCATTAATCGGTATTCAGTTGAGCATGTAGAAATAAAATCGATGCGCGTTTCTAATCAGTTTCGTGGCCGAGGCGTTGCAGCGACATTACTGGGCTTTATGCTTAATGAAGTAAAAAACAGCGGGGCTAAAACGGTTAATTTAGAAACGGGTTCAATGGATTTTTTTGCCCCTGCAAGACGGTTATATGCTCGTCATGGTTTTACAGAATGTGGCCCGTTTGCTGATTATCAAGCCGATCCCAATAGCGTGTTTATGACACGTTCTTTGTGACACACTCTTTATACTGGCAGTTCGCCAGTTATTTAATCTTCTAGCTCATCTTGGAAGATGTCTTCAATAGTGAGCCCAAATAACCTCGCGGCCTTAAACGCTAAAGGCAAACTAGGATCAAATTTTCCTTTTTCGATCGCATTAATGGTTTGCCGCGACACATTGAGTAATTCAGCCAGCTGGGCTTGAGTTAAATCGCGTTCAGCTCGAAGCACTTTAAGTCTATTTTTCATTGGTACTTCCTATTGCCTAACAGAATGCCCACCATGTAAGTCAGTGCCATTATTATTACCAAGTGAGATATCTCGGCATTAAACCCAATCAATCCTGTTACATCTAAATTTGAATAACTTAAGCCAACAATAAGCCCTACGCCTAAACTGCCAGCCATGGCATTCAGTTGAATACGTTGCTGCATTTCATCTAAGTTGGCTAAATGACGTTTGTTAGCGAGGATCATACCGACACCAACTGCGAGATTTAAACCAATTGCCAATAAAGTGAGCAAATCATTCTCTTGCCATATTAGTTTGGAACCAAAGTTAGCGATCGCCATGGTAATTACCCAAGCTGCGGTCCATTTAGCTAATGACTTTGTGTGTCTATGATTGTTAGCTTTCCAGCTTTTTTTAGGTTCATTGTGGGTCATCTCTCTCTCCTTAGATTTAAGTTAACTTGTCATAATGTCAATCAAACTTGACTTTATGGTGCGTTATTCAATCACCCAAAGTCAAGTGTATTTTACTTTTTGTCTTTGTTTGATGACATTAATGATAATTATTAGAGATAATCAATTGCTCATAATTTTTGATTAATATGATTTGAAAACAGACTCTTAAGTGTTTTTGAGAGAGATCGAAATGAGGAGGATTTGAGACGAAAATAAAATGAGAAAGGCTCAAGCTTAATCTAAGTATAAGCTTGAGCCTAAAGGAGTTAGTTAGCTGTTAACCTTTTATTACTGCAGCCTTTTTTACTAAGACTATTGCTGCAGATGGATCTCTCTGACAGGGCAAGGGATGGTAATACTGGCGGTTCTTAGTGCGTTAATGATCGCCAGGTTGCTTTGATATTTATCATCATAATAACTGTTGGTTGGCACCCAATAGCGCACACCAATCTCCATACCAATACTGTTGAAGTCGTTAATGCCTACTTGTGGAGGGCGAGATTGAGTCACCTTTTCTTGAGATAACAAAGCATCAGTGATGAGCTTGGTGACTAATTGCGGATCAGTCTCATAATCAATATTAAACTTGGTTTCTACCAGTTTATATTCCTGAGAGTTGTGTAAAATTTCCCCAACAATATGTTTGTTCGGAATGTTAATTAACTCACCTTCTTCATTAGTCAGAATCGTCAGGCCTAATTGAATTTTTTGCACTACACCAGACACCCCTTGGATCTCGATAGTATTACCAATGACAAAAGGTCGAGTGACGATGATGGTTACCCCTGCAGCATAATTTGCCAGCATACCTTGTAAGGCTAAACCAGCACCTAGAGAGGCGGCACCAATCGCTGCGACCATTGGGGTGACGCTAATACCGAGTTTACCTAAACAGATAATCGACACCATGACGATGATGGTAATTCTGACGAGGTTAGAAACAAAATTACCTAAGGTGACATCAATATTATGTTTTTCAAATTGATTGGTAACAACATCAGACATCTTGTTGGCGACCCAAATACCAATAAGCAAAATGATGATGGCACCAACGATTTGAAAGCTGTACTGGACAATAAATTCTGTCAGCATTTCATAAACATTCTGCAGTTGTGCTAATTCTTGATCTAAACCCGCTGGAGTCTCATTCATAATAATGATCTTTTTTATTGGATGAACAAACAGATAATGACAGATTATAGTGTTGTAATTAAGTGTTGTCTTGGGTTGTTTTTTAACGTTTTTAGACAATTAACTTTACAAAACATTCATTAATCCTATTTCATTAGTTTTAATGTCGTTAATACGTGAGATACCTCAAGTTTTTTAGGCTGCTTAATAGGTAGGAAATCTCATTAAGGTATAGTTTATTGCACCCTCTATTTGAAGACTTTTTCGATGATTAAGGCTTTAAACCCTACTTCAGGAATAACAAGATGAAAGCAATTTTATTTGTAGTAAGTTTATTTTTTATGACGACGGCACAAGCCAATGTGTTTGCTGTGAACGATAAAATTGAACCTGTGACGTTAGAAGATCAATTTGAACAACCGCTAGTAATAAACGAGCAAACCCAAGTTGTACTATTTAGCCGTGGTATGAAAGGTGGCGACTTTATTCAAGCTGCTTTAGAAGCTATCCCTGCAGAAAAACAACCTGAAAACATGGCTTATATTGCAGATATCAGCGGTATGCCTTCGTTAATTGCCCGTTTTGTTGCTATCCCAAAAATGAAAGACTTACCTTTTTCAATGGGACTTGACCGCGAAGGTGAGGTGACAGCCCCATGGCCTGCAGAAAAAGATATGGCCACAGTGGTTACGCTAGATAAGTTTACTGTGACTAGCATTGAATTCTTTGATAACAGTGAAGCGATTGTTGAAGCGATTAGTCAGAAATAATTTTGCCAATAAATACTGCTTAAACTAAAGGACGCATAAGCGTCCTTTTTTATTGTTCAACTGGCAACTCATTGCTTTGATGCTAGCTTACGACTTAGGTGCCAGTTGATTACTTAGGTGCGAGTAAGCTGAAACTCCCGCCAAATGACTTACTGCTTTTTCAGCATGGTATATATTTCTTCTTTTAAATGTAACTTCTTCGATTTAAGTATTTTAAGCTCAGGCGTGGTGTCGCTATTGTAATGCTTTTCATGCTGCTTAATTTTTTCGTCTAACTGATTATGCTCATCAAAAATTTTAGAAAAGTGTGCATTTGATGTTTTTAATTTACTGATTAAATCGCGGTACTCTGGAAACATAGAACAACTCCTTTTAGTTACTGTTAACTTAAAATTACTCCCTCTTTTTCCCTAGTAACGTGACAAAGATCAACTATTGCTCGATTGGGTAAAATCGCTGCCAATGAACTAAAATTAGCTATTATTTTTTAAGTGGTTTATTGTTCGCTAAATTAGTATTCACTGTTCGCATTTGTAAATTTGTCACAGCAATCGTTTTATAATTATCAAGGTTTATGTGATCGAGTTAACCTTAACTCAGCGAATAGTGGGTTAAAGTCGACACAATTAGGATTTTATATTCAATAATGAAAGGGGTTTTCAACATGGCCGACGTATTTCACTTAGGTTTAACCAAGCAAATGCTTGATGGCGCAACTTTGGCAATCGTGCCGGGTGATCCAGAAAGAGTTAAGCGTATTGCCGAATTAATGGACAACGCGACTTTCTTAGCAAGTCACCGTGAATATACAACGTATCTTGCTTATATTGATGGCAAAGCCGTTGTGGTTTGTTCAACAGGTATTGGTGGTCCTTCGACTTCAATCGCAGTTGAAGAATTAGCGCAATTAGGTGTCTCAACCTTCTTACGTGTTGGAACAACAGGTGCGATTCAACCAGAAGTTAACGTAGGTGATGTGATTGTGACTCAAGCATCAGTACGTTTAGACGGCGCTAGCTTACATTTTGCTCCACTTGAGTTCCCAGCTGCTGCCGACTTTAACTGTACTACCGCTATGGTAGCGGCGTGTCGCGATTATGGTTTAGAACCTCATGTTGGTATTACTGCTTCTTCAGATACCTTCTACCCAGGTCAAGAGCGTTATGACACTGTTTCGGGTCGTGTGACTAGCCGTTTTGTTGGATCAATGAAAGAGTGGCAATCTATGGGCGTACTGAACTATGAAATGGAGTCAGCGACCTTATTCACTATGTGTGCATCACAAGGTTGGCGCGCAGCTTGTGTGGCCGGTGTAATTGTTAATCGTACTCAGCAAGAAATTCCTGATGAAGCGATGATGAAGAAAACCGAAGTCAGCGCAATCACCATCGTGGTTGATGCGGCACGTAAGTTATTAGCTTAATCTATATTGATTTGACAGCTTAACTTATTGTTATTAAAGGTGCTTAGGCACCTTTTTTGTTGTCTTTTTTTAACTGAACATGAAGTGAATTTAATGTAAATGAACGTTTCCTGAAAGGGAATGTGATTGCAATTTCATCGTTTTACTGTATTGTTGACATAATATGTCGTGCTGTTGATGCAAGAGCTATTATCAATAAACGCCATAGTTTTGATGAATGTGCCTTAGGCATTCCACTAGTTATCAAGTCTATTAACCGCATCCCAGAAGTCGGAATTGGAACAGGGTTAAATAGCTTAAAGGATTTTATGATAACGTTTTTACAGGGGGGTATATGGAGTTTTCAAATCCAACCAGCATTTGGTTAATTGTTGGTCTTGTCTTAATGCTCGCGGAAATCATTGTTCCGGGTGGCATCGTTATCTTACTCGGCGCCGCATGCGTCATCGTCGCAGCCGCTTTGTTTGCGGGTATTGTCGACGGAGCAACGCAAAGCTTTACGCTCTGGTTTATCACCTCAATCGTGTTGTTACTCAGTTTCCGCCATATTACTCAAAAAATGATTGGTGGCGATGCTCATGTTGATAATACAGATGAAGAAATGGATTTATATAATCAAGTTGTCACGGTAAAGGCTGATATTGGTCCTGGTGAGCAAGAAGGACGGGTGACGTTTTCAGGCACTGAATGGCCAGCGTTAGGTGACGGTACAGAGATTAAATCTGGTAGCAAAGTACGGATCATTTGCCGTGAGAATATTGCCTTAATCGTTGAGCCTTACGTAGAAACTGAAGCGCCTAGCTAACGGGTTTTCGCGCTAACAATAAATCGCTAATTTATGTAAAAAACAATATTTACATCATTACAGTTAATGGTGCGCAATATTATTTTCAGAAGGAAGGGGAAGTATGTTTGAACTAACCATCGCTTTTTTATTTATCATGTTTATTCTTTTTAAACTGATGTTGATCGTGCCTATGCGTGAGGTCAATGTGATCGAACGTTTAGGAAAATTTAGAACGGTACTTAAACCGGGTTTTCATTTCTTAGTGCCATTTGTTGATCGTGTCGCGTATCGCCACGACACCCGTGAAGAAGTATTAGATGTGCCGCCGCAAAGCTGTATTTCAAAAGATAACACTCAATTAGAAGTCGACGGCTTAGTGTACTTAAAAGTCATGGACGGCAAGTTAGCCAGCTATGGTATTGAAGATTATCGCCGCGCAGCAGTTAACTTAGCGCAAACCACCATGCGTTCAGAGATTGGTAAATTAACCCTATCGCAAACTTTCTCAGAGCGTGACAGCTTGAACGAATCGATTGTTCGTGAAATTGACAAAGCATCCGATCCTTGGGGGATCAAAGTTCTGCGTTACGAGATCAAAAATATTACTCCTTCTATTCATGTTATTCATACCCTTGAAAAACAAATGGAAGCAGAGCGTCGCAAACGTGCTGAAATTACCCTAGCTAACGCTGAAAAAGACGCAATGATCAATATCTCGCAAGGTGAGCGTCAAGAGGCGATTAACTTGTCAGAAGGGCAAAAACAAAAGCGGATTAATGAAGCGGTAGGTTCAGGACAACAAATTACTATTATTGCCAAAGCAAAATCTGAAGGCATGGATATGATTTGTGGCGCTTTAGCTAACCAAGGCGGTAATGACGCGATGAATATGATGCTTAAAGAGCAGTTCATCAGCCAAGTGGGTAATATTCTATCTGAATCTCAAGTATCGATTGTGCCTGCTGAAATGGCCAAGCTTGAAGGGTTCTTTGAAGGAATGGAACAAGTCACCCACGCAGTAGCCAAAGCACCGTCAGCAACAAAAGGAGCACGCTAATATGTTAAATGGAATTGATACCGATTTCGTGGTGATGATTATTTGGGGCGCAATTTTTTTAATATTCGTCTTAAAACTGTTTCAATCTATCCGCTTAGTACCAACCAAGTCAGCATACATTGTTGAGCGTTTAGGTAAGTACCACAATACGCTTGATGCAGGTTTCCATGCCTTAGTGCCTTTTATTGATAAAGTCGCTTATATTCATGACTTAAAAGAAGAAACTATCGATGTACCACCACAAGAGTGTTTCTCAAGTGATGAAGTTAATGTTGAAGTTGATGGAGTGATTTATATCTCAGTCATCGACCCAGTTAAGGCAAGCTACGGTATTACAGATTACCGCTACGCTGCGATTCAACTGGCGCAAACCACTACTCGTTCAGTTATTGGTACCCTTGATTTAGACCGTACTTTTGAAGAGCGTGATGTGATTTCTGCCAAAGTGGTAGAAGTGTTAGACGAAGCTGGTGCTATTTGGGGTATTCGAGTTCATCGTTATGAAATCAAGAATATTACCCCGCCTGAAACTGTTAAAAATGCCATGGAAATGCAGGTAAATGCTGAACGTGAGCGCCGTGCATTACTGGCTCAAAGTGAAGGTGATAAGCAAAGTAAAATCAACCGTTCTGAAGGTGTTATGGCAGAAACCATTAACCGCTCAGAAGGTGAAATGCAGCGTATTGTCAACGAAGCTGAAGGTAAAGCGGAAGAGATTCTAACCCTTGCTAAAGCGACTGCTGAATCTATCGAACGCCTAGCTGTGGTAATTTCAAAGCCAGGTGGCCAAAGCGCGCTGCGTTTACAATTAGGTGAGCAGTACTTTAAGCAGCTTGAAGGTCTAAGTGACAAAGATAACCGAGTGGTATTACCGGCGAATTTGATTCACTTTGATCAATGGATGAACAGCATGGGTCTTGAAGATCAAAAGAAGAAGTAGCGTTTAGCAGCTTTAATTCAAGTTTATTAAAATAATAAAAGAGGTTAGCACTGAGCTAGCCTCTTTTTTTGTCTGTAGTGTTCTTTTATCTATCTAGATGACTCGTAAAGGAAGCCTTTGCGAAATCAATGAGATAACGTTATGTTTAATTAAACGACTTTGAAGCCACTTTAACTAATTAATTGGGCTAACGCTGTTGGATTGAGTTGAACTCATATCGTAATTTCAAATACAGACGGAATATAAATGAAGCCAAAGGTTTTGCATTGTGTTGATGACCCAAACATGGGCGGCGTAAACTTTGCGCTGCAGAGTTTGTGCAGCTCGCCTTTGCAAAATGATGTTGATTTTACCATTCAATATATCGACTTTAGCCAAGGGGTAACATTAGATGAAGTCCCTGATATCGTTTGTCTGCACGGCGCTTCTAACTGGTGTAGTTTATTCCACATCCTGAGGTTTAAACTCAAGTACCCTAAAGTGAAACTGGCTCTACAAGAGCATCATTACAGCGCTGCATTTGTCGATGAAAATATCCAATCACCTCGACGTTTTTATTTGATGCTGAAATTGAGTTATAGCTTGATGGATAGCGTTATCGCTATTGCGCCATCGCAGCAACAATGGATGCTAAAACATCAGCTAACAACAGCAAATAAAATTGCATTATTAGGGCAGGGGCGTGATTTAACAGAGTTTATAGCTACCCATAGTTCGATACAGCAGAAGAGCGAGAATGCAGTTCCAGTAATCGCTGCCTATGGCAGATTTCACCATCAAAAAGGCTTTGATTTATTAATTAACGCAATGAAGCGAGTCAAGCAGCCTTGCCGATTAAGATTAGCGGGTGAAGGCGAGCAAGCTACCGAGCTAAAAGAGTTAGCGTCAGAGCATTCGAATCTGGGCTCGGCAAATATTGAGTTTGTTGGCAAAGTTGATGATGTACCCAGCTTTCTACAAGCTTGCGATGCAGCGATTATTCCTTCTCGATGGGAACCATTTGGCTTGATATTTATTGAATCACTGGCGATGAATAAACCGATTATCTCAAGCCAAGTGGATGGGTTAGGGGATCAGATTAACCAACACTCTGCGCATCACCTTGTTGAAGGTGGTCATCAATCTGCGATAACCCCAATTGCTGAACCTATTTCAGTTGAAACCATAGCTGATGCCATCGATCAATTTCTATCTCAAGGGTTTTCATCAGACACAGACTCGAATATTGGCTATATCAATCACTGGAAACAGCAACAATGGCTTGAGCTACAACAAGCATGGAAAGGCTTGTTTGAGCAATTGTTGAGAGATAAATAAGGGTTATTTTTTTGGAAGGCTTCAGTAGGAAATGGAGTCAGAAAAAGTTTACTCAGCCCTATTTATTTAGCTATGTTTGGAGTAACTCAAAGTCGTGGCGCTTCGCCCACACCAGACTAAAAGGAAGTGAACTGCGACTCCCTCTTAGAACACCCCGCAGCTCCGGCGAAATTTAAACAGCAAAATTTCCAACGGAGTACCTTATAGCGTTTAACTTCAATTTAGCCCGCTTCGGCAAGCGGCAAAAATCACTAACGCTTACGATGGGGCGTCCCTTCCCCTCGAAAGCTAGCTAGCCATCCATGGCTAGACTCACGCGATTTTCTTGCTTGCCTCAATTCAAGTTGAGTATTCAAAGAAAATTAAAAAAACCGACATTGCTCGAACTACTCATGTAGAAATACTCTCTGAAACAACAAATGAACTTGCAGGCTTAATGGTCTCCGTTGGAAGTGTCCGAATGCGTTGAGCTAATTTGCGTGATGGAGGCAGGATGCCGACATAGCCTCAGTTGAGCCATGGATGGCGAGTCTGAGGCGGTAGTAAATTCGCTCTATAGCATGAGGAAAAACACTTCGTCGGAGCGGCAAGGGATGTCGAGAAGGGAAATGCTGCTGTTTCCCTTTCGTCTGGTGTGGGCGAAGCACCACGACCTTGACCTTAATCCAAACGGAGTTTGGAAAATAAGAGAGAGCTGCAACTGCAATCTGGTGCGGTTGAAGCGCCACGACGTTGACCTTAATCCAAACGGAGTTTGGAAAATACGAGAGAGCTGCAACTGCAATCTGGTGCGGTTGAAGCACCACGACCTTGACCTTAATCCAAACCAAGTTTGGAAATATAAACACCCATCTTCTCAAATTCAGAATGCATTGCAGAATGCATTTTAGTCTTAAAAACAATTCATAAACAAAGTTAAGTTATTGTATTTTAACGGTAAATAAAATTGGCATCCACTATGCATTATCCCGTTACATCCTGATAACGAATAGCGAGATGCCAATATGCAAACATTTAAAGCAACACCATCACAAACGAAAACAGTCGCGGTAAATTCACTGAATTCGCAGATTATCAATATTCTTGGTTTTAGTAGTATTGCTATTGGTACTAGCATGGCGCTATTTAGCGCTAATACCAATGCCGCTGAAGCCTTCGAAGCGTGTCCGACTGAAGCATTCATTGTGCAAACGCCATCTGGTGTACCAAAAACATTTGGTGTTCAACTCGGCACAGGTAGTTACACCGTGCTGTCTCCAGACATGGGGTTAAACAAAGGATTCAATGGTGTTGGTTTCAGTTACATAGATAACTACCTTTACGGTTGGGATTATGAGCACGGTACTGTGGGTAAAGTTGGCGAAGATTATCAAGTTGAGCCACTAACGATTGTAAAAGACAGTTCAGCTGCAGCGGCCGGTAACTTCTATGTGGGTGATGTCGCTATCAACGAAAACGTCTGGTACGGCTATCGTAAAAATAAAGGCTTATTTACCGTACCGCTTGATGGAAATGACCACCCAATGAACATTGTTCCAGGCAGTAAATCAAATGCCACTTACAACGTCACTGATTTTGCATTTCATCCAAGTAATGGCTTCTTGTACGCAGTCACTAACGGTAGTACAGGGTCATTAATCAAGATTGACCCAAGTACAGGTGCTGCTGAAACCATCGGAATGGTTATTACTAAAGATAGCGGTAGTTTCACTTTTGGTGCGCAATTCTTTGACCCCGATGGCAACCTCTACCTAAGTAATAACGGCGACGGTAACGTGTATAAAGTTAACGTGGACAGCGACACACCTGAAGCTGAATTATTTTCTTATGGCCCTTCTTCCACCTCTAATGACGGTGCTCGTTGTGCCTTGGCTGAAGTGCCTGTTGGTGACAGTGTCGACTTTGGTGATGCGCCAGACAGCTACGGCACCTTGATTGATTCAAACGGTGCCCGTCACAGCATTGTTGCAGGTATGTCTCTGGGTAGCCTTGTGGATAATGAATCTGACGGTTATCCAGCGCCGCTTTCAGATGATGAAAGCGATGGCATTGATGACGATGACGGTATTAGCATGCCAACGGGGTTCGAAGTCGGTGAATCTGCAATGTTAATTGTCACGACTCAAGGTGACGCTGCATTCTTAAATGCTTGGGTCGATTGGAACCAAAATGGCGAGTTCGATACCGATGAAAAAGTGATTGCGGGTCGCTCTGTTAGCGCAGGCACAACCACGATATCTATCGATGTGCCTAACTGGGCCAAAACTGGTGAAACATGGTCACGTTTCCGCCTAAGTTCAGTTGCTGACTTGCTGCCAAACGGCGGTGTGAGTGATGGTGAGGTGGAGGATTACCCGCTAACAGTGACTGAAACTGGGGTAACGATTAGTTACTACCCATCTTCATCTGAATACACCACCTTAGCTTATGAGGATTTATATCCGAACCAAGGTGACTTTGATATGAACGATGTGGTGATGCAGTTACGTATTAGCCAGTTCAGTAAAAATGACTTGGTGCGTCGAGTGGCATTTGATGCCCAACTAGTTGCAATGGGTGCGGCTTACCATAACGGTTTTGCGGTGCAGCTTCCTGATGTGGGGCGTGGCAACGTACAAGAGTCAGCAATTGAGTGGAGCATGCAAGGCGTTAAACAAACCACGTCACCACTAGAAGAAAATCAAACTAATGCAGTACTACTATTTAGTGAAGATTTGTGGCAACACGCCACTCCTGGTAACGGTTGTTTGTACTTTAGAACAGAGCCGGGTTGTGGGACCCAATACCGCGCAACATGGCAAATGACCGTACCATTTATTGATTCAATCCATGTGGATGAAATGCCTGAATTCCCATATGACCCATTCATTTTTGCGACACCTGATACCGATCATGGATTAGCCGCTAAAAATATTACTGACGGTAAAAATCCGGGTCGTAAACTTGAAATCCATCTGAAAAATAAAGCGCCAACTGATTTGTTTGATACTCGCTTTTTAGGGATGCATGACGATGCTTCTACCGCTTCACAAGGTCAGTATTTCCAAGATAAAAATGGTATGAGCTGGGCGATTGAAGTACCAGATACATGGCAGCACCCTGCTGAAAAACAGCGTGTTGATAATGCCTATATTGAATTTATTGAATTTGCTGCAGACGCAACAGGTGCGACAAAACCTTATTGGTACCTAACCGCTGCTGATTCATTAATTTTCAAAGACTAATGCTAACTACAACAACTAGCACTTTGATAAATGTAAAAAATGAATTGATAGCAAACACAATGAATTTAAGTAAGACGGAATTTAAAAGGTAAATATTATGAACACATTAACAACTGATAAAACTCAAAAAAATGAACAAGTAACGTTTGGTAACGGCATGGCTTTAAAAGAAATGAAACTCGGTAGCATCGCTATGGTTATAATGCTGAGCCAATTAACTGCTTGTGGGGGAGGCGGTGGTGACGATAGTTCTCCAGAACCTGCGGCAGCGACTCCAGCGACTCCAGCGGTAACGACGCCAACGACACCGACGACTCCAACAACGCCGACCACGCCTGAAACACCAACGGATCCCGATCCTGAGACTCCAGAAGAGCCAGCTCCAGCGCCTACGTCAATTGATGACTTAGTGGTTGATGCAGACTTTGATTTGCAAGCCGCATTCACTTTAGCGATTGATGTGGCAATGGATTCAACTCAACGTGGATATTTTTCGCTTTGTGACCAATATGAGCAAAGTGGTGCGCAGGTGACAGTGAATTTTGAATCATGTTTATTACGTGGTGCCTTAGATGAGGGCAGTTTGAATGATGCGCTGTTAGTGGCAAATCATCAGCAAAATCTAATTGCTGTGGTGTGGTTCTATGATGGTTCAGACCCTGTGTATCAAATGTGGTCATATGACATGGAAGTGGAAGAACAGAAGCTAACGATTAACTAACTCAGTCACTTATGCTTAACGTATATGCACTAACGTAAATGCATTTACTGCTGATGTATAAACCGCTTTAACAGTTGAACGGGTTAATATCCCCAAGCATCACATTTAGACGATGCTTGGGGGATTTTTAATTTATAAATTAACTGATTACTCTGCTGGTGTTGTTACCATCTCTGTTGATGTCGTTGCCGTTTCAGTCGTGGTTTGCTCTGAAACTGCAGTCCAATCTCCGCCCAAGGCTTTATTCACCAAAATCAAATTACTGGCAATATTTAGCTGAGCCACCACTAAACTATCTTGCATCAAGTTATCTTGGCGCTGGGCATCAAGGACTTGTATATAATCAATCAAGCCCGCTTTATACAAACTTTTAGCTTTACTTACCGCAGTTTGAGTTTGGCCAGCAGCTGTGTTGAGCTGCTGGTAAAACTTAAGGCTGTTGCCGTAACTCATTAAGGTGGTTTCAACTTCATTAAACGCATCATTAACGGTTTGCTGATAGCCTAAGCTTGCCTGCTTAAAGCGAGATTCCTGTAAGTCCACCATAGCTTGCCCACGGCCGCCGTCGATTAAGTTCCATTTTACCCCTATACCGCCCATCCATGAGGCAGAACCTGAGCTGAATAAATCATCCACATTTTTAGCTAGCGTGGCTGGCGATGCGGTAATGAAAAAGCTCGGGTACTGAGCGGCGATACTCGCACCAAGTTCTTCATTGATTGCAGCCATATCACGCTCAGCAAAGGCGATATCTGTACGGCGCTTTAATAAGTCAGATGGTAACCCAACCGGAATTTGTCCAGTTACCAAAGGTAATGGCGCTTGGCTAAACTTATTAGTCACTTGTGATGGGTGTAGCCCAAGTAAGGTTGAGATACGGTACAAGTGGACTTTTTCTGCGGTTTCAAACACAGTTTGGGTCGCTTTTACAGTAGCTAGTGCAGCGCTTGCATTGGCTAAGTCGAGATCTGAGCCATAACCGCTTTTGACTAAACTTTTAACCATGTTCAAGGTTTGCTCTTGCTCATCAATATTGCGCTTGGCAATCGCCAATCTTGCTTGAGCGCCGCGATATTGCAGATAATTATGAACTACATCTGCAGTGATTAAGGTCACCATGCCTTGTTGGATAATTTCGGCTTGCTCAATACGAATGCTCGCAGCATTACTGAGGGAGTCAATCTTGCCAAAAATATCCACTTCCCAGCTGATATTAGCCCCGACCACAGCGCCTTGATAATCATTATCCAGTGCCAAATTTTGGCCACCGAAATTAATGCCAGATACCGCAGCACCCAAAAGTGGATCTTTTTCAGAGATCCCATATGAAAACCCACCGGCGCCTACAGAAACTGTTGGTATTTTAAATGACGATACGCTGGTTTCATAAGCCTTAGCTGATTGGATCCGCTGCGCCGCTAATTGAATGGTGATGTTTTGTTGCTGCACTTGTTCAATTAACTGATTAAGCTGTGGATCGTTAAAGCGTTGCCACCAAGCATCGTGTTCTATTTGACTTTCGCCTTGGCTGGCGTCATGTAAATACACAGTATCAAGCTTGATAGTGTCCTCGACTTGATAGTCGGGTGTCATGCTACAACCTGTGAGTAAGAGGCCAATAAGCAGAGATAGATTACGCTTCTTCATTGGCAACCTCCTGAGAGTCATTTTTAAAGAAAAGTTTGTATAACGCAGGCATTAACAGCAAGGTTAAGAAGGTGGCCACGAATAAGCCGCCAATAATGGTTGCCGCCATTTGATCGAATAGCAGATCGCTTAACAGTGGCACCATACCTAATGCGGTGGTCAGTGCGCCCATTGAAATAGCCATCGTACGGTTGAGGGTTGCTGATAAAATTGAATCATCTAGCGATTTACCTGTTTTTCGCTCTAATTCGATTTGGTCAGCCAATACAATGCCGTTTTTAATAATCATGCCTGACAAGGCGATGGCGCCAACTAGAGCCATGAAACCAAAGGGTTTACCGAATAAGAGTAAGCTCCAACAAACACCCATTCCCGCAAGCGGTACTAACATGAAGATGATGGTAGGTTGTCGGTAAGCGCTAAATAATGCCATTAAAATAACAATCATAATTAAGAATGCTTTAGGTGTTTGTTGGATTAAGTCATCAACAGCTTCTTTTTCATCAGCATACTCGCCACCCCACTCAAGCTTGTAGCCTTTAGGCAATTCAATGGCTTCAATTTGAGCACTAATTTCATTACGTACTTTACCGACAGCATCACCTACAACGCCTGCTTGAACGGTTAATGTCGGCACGCGATTTCGGCGCCATAACATGCTTTGCTCGCCTTCAATTTCAAAGTCATCGACAACATGAGCTAATGGCACACTGTGCAGCCCCATAAATGAGCGTACTGGGATATCACCAATGTCATCAATACTGGCATTAGTCGACTTGAATAAAATTGGCATTAAGGTGTCATTTTCACGCAGCTGGCCAACGGTTAACCCGTCAGTGGCACGTTTTAATGCTAGTGAAATATCAGTGCGATTAATCCCTGCAAGTCGTGCTTGCTCTTGGTTCATCACTGGGATCATCACTTTACTTTCTTGACGCCAATCATCACGAACATAACGGGTATTCGGATGTTCATTAATGATGGCTTGCGCTTGTTTTGAAAGTTGGTGGAGCACTTTTTGATCTGGGCCAGAAAAACGCGCTTCGATATTAAATTTATCCTTGGTGGCCAGTTTTAAATCTCTAAAGCGCGGCTGGGCTTGTGGGAAAGTTTTGGCTATCCAAATATTACCATCAGTAACTAATGACTTAATATCATGATAATCATGGGTATTAATTAGGATTTGTCCATAACTGCTATCCATTGGCTCAGGTTCGATCGTGACAGAGAAGCGTGGGGCACTGGCACCAATTGAAGTCGAAATACTGCTGACTTCAGGGCGCGCCATTAACCATTGTTCAATCTGTTTCATATCACTTGAAACATCTTCTATACGGCTGCCATTCGGTAACCAGTAGTCAAGGAACACCATGGCTCTATCTGAGCTTGGGAAGAAGTTAATTTTGACTGAAGGCACGAGGGTTGCGGTTATGGCTACTGCCAGTAAAACCCAGCCAATAGTGTACTTAGGATGGCGAATAACCCATTGCACCGTTAAACGAAGCTTGGTCATAAATTGATTCGGTTTTTCCTCACTATTATTCACATCGACTTTAATAAATGCCCAACACATTAATGGGGTGATAGTCATCGCGATAACCCACGACAATAATAATGAACTACCTAAGATTTGAATGATTGAAAGAGAGAATTCTGAGGCATCTGTGGTTGAAAAAATCACTGGTGAGGCGCCCATAATAGCAATGATTGTTGCACCTAATAATGGTACCGCCGTTTCGCTAATACAGCTTTTAGCCGCTTCTAATCTCGCCATACCTTGTTTGAGCTTGCCGACAAACATATCGGTGATAACAATGGCGTTATCGACCAACATGCCCAAAGCAAGAATAAATGAACCGACAGAGACTCGTTGCAGATCTACACCAGACACATTCATATAAATGAGAGTGAATAGAATGGTTAACAGTAAGCTTGAACCCACAATAGCAGCACTGCGCCAGCCCATGAAAATTAGTAATACCACTACAACAATTGCGATACTTTCAATCAGGTTAGACACAAAACTGGTAATGGATTTATGCACCTCTTCAGGCTGAAACGCAATCGTGCTAATGGTAACGCCCAGTGGTAATTCAGCTTGGTAGCTGTCGATAATATCCATTAACTCATCACCAAGCGATACTACATTAATCCCGCTGACAGGGCTGACTGCGAGGGTAATGGCAGGTTCGCCATTAAAACGGCTTTTTGTTAATGCAGGCTTCTGATAATCATAGTAAATATCGGCTACATCACCTAGGCGAACTAAGCCACTCGATAACTTACCAACACCTGTTTTAATGGAAAGGTTTTTAATGTCTTCAATACTATTAAAAGCACCACTTTGTGCCACGCGCAGACGTTCAATCCCCACATCAAAACTGCCTGCATCAAGCGACATATTTTGGCTATTGAGTTGATTTAGCACTTGAGCTGAAGATAACCCTGATTCTGCGATACGTTCATCGCTAATATCAATATGCACTACACGGTTTTGTACGCCGTGAAGCTCAATCTTTTTAATACCTTTCACTTCTTTCAGGCGGCGCTGTAATTCTTCAGCGTAATCTTTAATTTGGTAAGCTTCAGCATCATTACTGTGGATGGCGAATAGCATGCCATACACTTCTGAAAACTCATCTTGAACGATATTGATTTGAGCTTGCGGTGGCAGGGCTAGTTGAATGTCATTGACTTTACGACGGAGCAAATCCCATTCTTGAGGTAAATCAGATGATGAGGTTTTACTGACTAGGTCGACAAAAATCATTGAAACACCAGGCTTTGATAGCGAGCGCAGGGTTTTTAAAGATGCCATTTCCTGCAGCTTCGTTTCGACCTTATCTGTGACAAGGTTTTCAACTTCACTAGCAGAAGCACCTGGGTATAGAGTGACGACAACGGCAGTTTTAACAGTAAAAGACGGATCTTCAAGCTTACCTAAGTCGAAGTAAGAATAAATACCAGCAATGACCGCCAGTACGGTAAAAAAGGTAACAAATACCCGTTGGCGAATAGCAAATTCAGCAAAGTTCATGACTACTCTCCTAATTCAACCAGATTAGTGGCTAATTGGCCGTCTGATAGATAAGCTGCACCTGCTACGATAACGGTTTCAAGGCCGGTTAATTTATTGCCTTCTTTAGCAATAATACAAGTTTGTTTACGACCTGTTTTAGTCACCTCGACAGCAATCCTATGTACCTTCTGATCAACTAAGGTCGCAATGTACATAGATTGTTCTTTGCTGGTTAATGCAGTAGATGGCAAGCAAATGCTATTGGGGTCAAGAGTTTCATCATTTATGCGAACATTGACTACCTTGCCTGGGTATAGGTTTTCTGATGTGCCTGAAATGGCAATTGTTGCACTAAAGGTACGTTTGATCGGATCGGGTACTGTGGTGATTTCAGTGATTTGGCCTTTTAACTGCTGAGGTACATTATTTGAACTGATCAATGCTAGTTGATCTTTATAAAATACATTTAGTTGTGCTTCTGGAATATCAACAATCGCATTGAGACTATTTGGCTGATGAATCGTGGTAAAGGCAACACCAGGAATAACTTGCTCATAGTTATCAAACTGCTTGCGACCAATAACGCCATCAAATGGTGCTTTAAGCTCAGTGTATCGTAAGGCATCTTTAGCTTGTTGTAGATTGAGCGTGACCACATCAACACCTGCTTGAGCACGCACAACTCCAGTCTTGGCTCTTTGTAAGCTAATATCAGATATCGCATTGTCATCACTGGCCATTTGAGTTCTCTTAAGCTCATCTTTGGCTAGTTGCAAACTTGCTTCAGCTTCGGCTAGGCGCGCAGTGAGCTCGTTGGCTCTAACTTGATAATCGTGAGGATCAAGCCTTGCGATTATCTGGCCTTTTTTAACGCTATCTCCTTGCTCAAAAAGCAATTCATTTAATGTGCCCGACACTCGAAAGGACAAGTCAGCTTTTTGCTGCGCTTCAACCACTCCTGAAAAACGTAATGAGTGTTGATCCATATGGTTATCAAGTTGAATTACCGAAATCGGCTGCATCACTTTAGTGGCAACTTGTGGCTGCTCGCTACAAGCAGTTAAGGCCAAAAGGCAACAGCTCATTGTTGATAGTTTGCTGGTCATGGATTTCATTGCGTTTCCCTCTAAAATTTGATGGCTAATTCTAGGCTGATACAAACTGAAACATTAGAGGGGGAAATTGAGTTTTATTGTCTTTAAAAATGAGACAATCATAAAAAAGTAAAAGTATGTTGATTCCTTAAGTAAAGAAGAGTGATTTCCCTCGATAGGTAATAGTAATGGAGCCGATAGGTTTTTTTATATGAGTATTTGTGATGTTATTGTTAGCGTTTGTCGTGAGGTTTTTCTTTGAGTTGTTGCTTGCTTTTACATTATTATTCAATAGCTTGCCTTGAATGGTATTGTCCCGTTTTTTGAGACTGAGAGAACCACTTTAGGGGCTTTTTATCCGCTAATCACTTTTATAAGATGAATTCGTCATTCAGGGATGTTGAAACAAATAACAAATTGAAATTAAAGGTGAATGTGATGAATAAACTCTATAAAGCAATCTTATTAGCCGGTGTAATGGTCGGTAGCACTTCAGCAGCCCAAGCAGCAGATATTGAATATTTTGTTGGTGGTGCAGCAGGCTATCAAACTGACACCATTAAAGGTGACATTAAAAAAGACTCTGAAGATGTGTCTTGGCAGTTACGTGTGGGTGCGTTGATTAATGAACAGCACCGAATCACAGGTACTTTCGGCTACATGGAAGACAAGTTTTCAGTCAGTGGCGACAAGTACAAGCAAGAGCAGTACAGCTGGTTAGTCGCTTATGACTACCTTATCCCAGTGCATAAAGATGTGAATTTATTCGTTGGTGTTGTGGCGGGTGCTAACGACAATAAAGTGGCTGGTAGAGCATCGACTGATTTTGTTTACGGCGGCCAAGTTGGTATGCAATACAAATGGAGTGAGCACTTCTCATCTGATTTAGGTTACCGCTACTTAGAGCAAGATTATAGCGAGAACAATATTCAAATTGATAACAGCCAACAGGTTTACCTGACGCTTGATTACAAATTCTAACTGATACTCTTCCCTGATGATAAAGCACCCATTGGCTTTATCATTGAGTATTATTTTTAGCTTTATTATAAAGCTAACTTTATGGGTAATCCTTGATGGTTACCCTTTTAAGCATAAGACCAAGACTAAATTTGTGCATTAGTCATTGGTGTTATGCTTTTTTTGTTGGATACGAAATTCGGTTTCAGTGTCGGCTAAAGTTTCTGCCATTTCCACCACAGTATTAATGAATAATTTTGCTGCTGAAGATAGGTGCTTTCTACTTGGGTAAACCAGAGAGCATTCGAACGATTCTGATTCTAACTCAGGTAATATACTCACCAGTTGTCCTGATGCAACTGACTCAGCCACAATGCTGTAAGGTAGAATGGCAATGCCAGAACCTGCATGACAGAAGTTGAGTAGAGAGTTAATCTCATTAGTAATAATGTTGTAATTTAAATTGATCGTTTGGTCGTTTAATGTCACTTGAGACTCTAAAGTCCCGTCATAGTCACGCCTACCGATAAAGAAATGCTCGCTTAAGTCATCAATACAATTAATGGCGGGTCTATTTTCAAAGTAACTAGGTGCTGCAAATAACTTTAGTTTGAAAGTCGTGAGCTTTTTGGCGATAAAGCTACTGTCGGTTAAGTCGCCAGAATATAAAATAAAGTCTAACCCTAATCGGGTGAGGTCACGATAATCACCATGGATCATGAATATATCAAGTTGCACTTCAGGATACTGTTGCATAAATTCAGCAATATGACGTTGCAGTAACTTATCGCTATAAGGGATTAGCCCAATACGAATTTTACCCTGTACTTTGGCTTGTTGATTACGCATGACGTGAGCGGCATTACGTATTTGATCGACTAAGGGCTCAACTTGCTCCAGAAATTGCTCACCATTGGGAGTTAATGACATGGCGCGGGTGGTGCGAATGAACAGCGGTGCACCCAGATGTTTTTCGAGTTCAGCAATGCGGCGACTCACTAAAGCGCGTCGAGTATCTAGCGATTCTGCGGCTTTAGAAAAACTACCTAATTTTGCTACCGCGATAAATAACTCTAAGTCATTGATGTGCATATGCTGTTCTTCATTAGTTTTGCAATATATCAGTGTAGTTTTTCGGTGTTTACTCTGTCAATTCTGGCTGATGTTTTCGTCTATGACTTCACAGCTTTATCTTGATCTCAAAGGCGAGAATAGTAATGGTTTCGGCTGGTAAATTCCTTCGACAGTTGAGCGATTCTCAGTTGTTATTGTTGATTGATATGGCGGATAATATTGGACATCTATTTATGTCCCATTTTAAGAGAGCAAACATGACCATTGAACGTATGGAAACCAAAACCCGCATGAGTCGTATTGTGAAGCACAACGGCACTATCTATTTATGTGGCCAAGTTTGCCAAGATGCCACTAAAGACATCACCGAACAAACTCAAACCATGTTGGATAAAGTTGAGGCGTTATTACTGCAAGCGGGCAGTGATAAAAAGCATATGTTATCAGCCACTATTTATGTCAAAGACATGTCATATTTTGCTGAAATGAATGCGGTTTGGGATGCATGGGTGATTGAAGGTTACGCACCAGCACGCGCTTGTGTTGCCGCAAAGATGGCGCGCGAAGCCTTATTAGTTGAAATTTCAGTGATTGCTGCTGAGATTACTCCATCATAACACCTCGATATACAGCTTGCGCCAATACACTTAAGTCATTGATGTCGATGACTTGAGTGTCAATCTTGAATCTCCGTTAATTGACAGAGGTTATTCCTACTGTTATCGCTGTTTATTCTTCTATGATTTAGCCTGTTTCGACCCTAGGCTCACACGCCATTGAACTGATATACTGCCCGCTTGATTTTTGGGAGGACCAATGGACGTATCATCATTATTAGATGGCCTAAACGAAATGCAACGCGAAGCTGTGGGTGCACCACTTTCGAGTATGCTCGTTTTAGCTGGGGCAGGCAGTGGTAAAACACGGGTATTAACCCACCGTATTGCTTGGCTGATGCAGGTGGAACAACAAAGTCCATACTCTATTTTAGCAGTGACCTTTACCAATAAAGCGGCGGCAGAAATGCGCGAGCGGGTTGAGAAGGTTGTCGGCACAAATATGGGCCGCATGTGGATAGGTACCTTCCATGGCTTAGCTCATCGTTTATTGCGCACCCATTATCAAGATGCGAACTTACCGCAAAGCTTTCAGATCATCGATTCTGACGATCAATTACGTTTATTAAAACGTATTCTTAAAAGCCTCAATTTAGATGAAAAGCAATATCCTCCGCGTCAATGCCAAGGTTATATCAATGGCAAAAAAGACCAAGGTTTACGTCCCAAGCATATCGATGCAGGCGGCTTTCCTATTGAGCAAAACCTATTAAACATCTACAAGATTTATCAAGAGTCGTGCGATCGCGCAGGCTTGGTAGATTTTGCCGAAATTTTATTACGTGCCCATGAGTTATGGCTCAATAAACCTCATGTGCTTGCACATTATCAAGAACGCTTTAAGCACATTTTGGTTGACGAATTCCAAGATACCAACGCAATTCAGTATGCGTGGATCCGTGTATTAGCTGGTAAGTCTGCCAATGTGATGATTGTGGGTGATGATGACCAATCAATTTACGGCTGGCGCGGGGCACAAGTTGAAAACTTACATCGTTTCTTAACCGACTTCCCAGGTTCAAATACTGTCAGGCTGGAGCAGAATTACCGCTCAACAGCCAACATCTTGAATGCCTCGAATGAATTGATTGCCAATAACCCTGAACGTTTAGGCAAAAAGCTGTGGACTGAAGATAAGGCTGGTGAGCCCATTTCTGTTTACTGCGCCTTTAACGAAATGGATGAAGCGCGTTTTATTGTCGGCAAAATGGCTGAGTGGCATGCAAGTGGCGGCAATCTTGCTGATTGCGCTATTTTATATCGCTCTAATGCGCAGTCGCGTGTATTGGAAGAAGCCTTATTGCATAAGGGCTTAGCTTACCGAATATACGGTGGCTTACGTTTCTTCGAGCGCCAAGAAATTAAAGATGCCATGGGTTACATGCGTCTAATCAACAATAAAGATGATGATGCAGCCTTCGAAAGGGTGGTTAACACACCAACTCGTGGTATTGGTAATCGCACCTTAGAAATTATTCGCTCCACAGCACGTCAGCAAGAAATGACCATGTGGCAAGCGAGCGTGCGACTTATTGAAGAAAAAGTATTAACAGGCCGTGCGGCGAATGCGGTTAATGGGTTTATGGACTTAGTGATTGGTATGCGCACCGACACTAGCGACATGAGTCTATATAGCATGGCTGATACGGTTATTCAGCGTTCAGGCTTGCGGGCTATGTACGAAGCTGAAAAAGGCGAAAAAGCGCAATCACGAGTAGAAAACTTAAATGAATTAGTCACTGCTGCGCGCAGCTTCGAAATGCCAGAAGAGCTGGAAGATATGGGCGAGTTAAATGCCTTTTTATCCCATGCGGCATTAGAGGCGGGCGAAGGGCAAGCTGATAAGTTTACCGATGCTGTGCAGTTAATGACATTGCACTCCGCCAAAGGACTTGAGTTCCCAATGGTGTTTATGGCGGGTGTCGAAGAAGGGATTTTCCCAAGTAAAATGGCGCTGGATGAAGGCGACCGTTTAGATGAAGAGCGCCGGCTATGTTATGTAGGCATGACTCGTGCGATGCAAAAACTGTATATCAGTTACGCTGAATCTCGTCGTATTTATGGCCGTGAAGACTATGCCAGTCCTTCACGTTTCATTGGTGAAATTCCATCGGAATATGTCGAAGAAATTCGCATGAAAGCCTCGGTATCAGCACCATCAATGAGCAGCCGTTTTAATGTACCACGCCAATCAATTGCTAATGATAGTGGCTTTAAAGTGGGCCAAAAAGTGAAGCACTTTAAGTTTGGTCAGGGAATTGTGACCGATTTTGAAGGCACAGCTGATAAAGCCCGAGTGCAAGTTAATTTTAC
The DNA here is from genome assembly GCF_055808815.1 of Shewanella sp. GJ50-10. Classification (NCBI taxonomy): domain Bacteria; kingdom Pseudomonadati; phylum Pseudomonadota; class Gammaproteobacteria; order Alteromonadales; family Shewanellaceae; genus Shewanella; species Shewanella sp. GJ50-10. Next base: position 314,946 of record NZ_JBVVSS010000001.1, read on the forward strand.
CGATTTTGGCAGTAAGTGGTTATTGGTGTCACTGGCGAAATTAGAGGCCTGTTAAACGTTAAAGCGAGTTTATTTAAAATCGATATAAGCTTTGATGTCGATCAAGCTATAGCCATTGGCATCACTAGCTTTGGCTTGTTATTGTTTAATAAATTTTTCATCGTGTTAGATTATTATTTTGGCCAACATATACAAATAAAGCCATCACAAGATGGTGAATAAGAAGTGAATAAACTTCAAATGCGGGAGTGAGTTAGCCATGGCAGTATCCTCATGGACGCTAAAACAGAAAATTTCGATATACCAGCGCTTAACGCGCTTAGACAGACCCATAGGTACATTATTGCTAATGTGGCCATGCTTAATGGCGCTAGTGTTAGCTGCTGGTGGCATGCCAGATCTTAAAGTTTTGATTATCTTTATTTTTGGCGTTTTTATCATGCGCGCCTGTGGTTGTGTGATTAATGATTTTGCCGACCGAAAGCTAGATGCTCATGTTGAGCGTACTAAACATCGACCATTAGCCTCTGGTGAAGTCAGCAGCAAAGAAGCCTTAATGCTGTTTGTCGTGATGGCCTTGATTGCCTTTAGTTTAGTGCTGTTTTTAAATCCGCTGGTGGTTAAGCTTTCTGTGGTGGGGATTATTCTCACCATCATGTATCCGTTTATGAAACGCGTGACCAATATGCCGCAGATGTTTTTAGGCATTGTTTGGAGCTGGTCTATCCCTATGGCTTACGCTGCCCAATTAGGTACTGTGCCGATTGAGGCTTGGTGGTTGTTTGCCGCAAACTGGTGCTGGACAGTAGCTTACGACACTATGTACGCCATGGTTGATAGAGATGACGATTTAAAAGTGGGCATCAAATCGACAGCCATTTTGTTCGGCCGATATGATCGAGAGTGGATTGCTTTATTTCAACTAGCGGCGTTAGTTTTCTTTATCTTAGCGGGCTGGTCAGCTGAACGTGGTTTGTTTTATGGCATTGGCATTAGCACATTTATTCTCTTTAGTGGTTATCAGCAATATCTGATCTTTAGCCGTGAACGTGCACTTTGTTTCAAAGCATTTTTAAATAATAACTGGGCCGGATTCGCCTTGTTTGTGGCTTTAGCTGCTGATTACATGTTGCCTTACTAATATAACTTAAAAACTCTACGCTAAAAACGGTACAATAGCGTGGAAAATAGCTGAGCCTAAATAAGGCTCAGCACCAATAAATCGCGCTAAAACAACATCAACAAGGATAGCTGATGCACACTTTTTTATTGCTGGTTGTGGCGGTATTCGGGCTGTTTTTATCAGCCTTACCGACACCAGTAAAGGCTGATGATGCCTTTTCCATTCCTAATACTACTTCGTTTATTTTAGAAGACTCAGATAGAAGTTATAAGGTGTTTGTAAAGCTACCTAATAGCTATCAAGACCAAGATCCTGCCCAATATTATCCAGTTATTTATATGACGGATGCCATGTACAATTTTCAAGTGGTATCGGGCGTGACGCGATTACCGATGAATATGCGCCATATGCAGCAAGCCATTTTGGTCGGTATTGATTGGCAAGAAGGTATGAGCCCAGCGGCGAGTCGTATTCGTGATTACACCCCTAGTGCAGATAAAGGTTGGAAACGAAAGACCGGTGAAGCCGAGCGACACTTGCGATTTATCGCTAATAAGTTGATGCCCCGCATTAATAAAACCTATCGTACAAATCCAAACCAAAACACTTTAGTGGGTCACTCTTTAGGTGGGTTATTTGGCGCTTATGCTTTATTGACTCAACCTGAATTGTTTAACAATTACTTACTGAGCAGCCCGTCTTTATGGTTTAACGACAAACAGTTGATGAAGCAGTTTCGCGCTAGTGACTTTATGCTCAAAAGGGTGAATGCCAATGTGTTTATTACTATTGGAGAATATGAAACTGCCGAACTGACTGATTTCGGTCATGATATGGTCAACGATGCGAAGGAGTTTAAAGCCATTTTAGAACAAAAAAATCGGCTGTCGGCGACCCAAGGAATGAATCTCAAATTACAGATTATTGCCGAGGCAGATCACAGCATGGCTTTTCCAACTGCCGCGATTCAGGGTCTTAGCTGGTTTTTGCCTCAGCAAAATAGGTTGGCTCTGCACTAATCTTACCGTTTAGCGTTACAAGGAGTGTATTGTGAAACGTTCTATGAAATTTCGTTTGGGCTTTTTAGCTCTAGCCATTATCAGTTATGTGATTGGTTTTCAGGTATTACCTGAACAGCTTAATAGCACTTATGAAATGACAATTGTCGGTGGAATTTCGGTGCTGTATTTCCTAGTTTTACCTATCTTGTATTGGATAGCGATTATTAATATTGGCCAGCAAAAACCTTGGAAAATCTTGATGATTCTAAGCTTGAGTTCCTTGATGGCTCGTCTTAGTTTTCCACCTGAAATTGCCAGTTATTTTGAATTTATGATGTGGATTAAATACCCCGTTTTAGTGATTATCATTTTACTAGAAATGTATTTACTCATCAGTGTGGTGAAAGGCTTATGGCAAGCAAGAAAACTCAAAGGCGACCCAAGAATAAAAGCACTGAACATGAACAAGGATGAAAAAAGCCAAATGGTGGGCATGATAATGGCGGGTGAAGCGGCTAATTGGTTTTACAGTATCCCTAAGTTTAGTGCTAATCATCCCAAAGCAATAGCCAATATTAAACTGCTCAGTGCCAATGTATGGTTCATGTGGTTAATGATTTCATTATGCTTTATCGGCTCCACTATCGCGTATTTATTACTGGTTGACTGGAGTGAGATTGCTGCAGTTTTAGTGTCGGCGATTGTGGGCTATGGCTTTTTAAGTTTTATTGCCAATTACAGACTATCCCGTCATTACTCACTGTATATGCACGATGATAAATTGGTGGTTAACAATAGTATGTGGGGCTTGATGATGGTTGATATCGCTGATATTAAAGCGGTAACACTTAAGGATACAGCCAGAACTAAGGATGAGGACATCCTATTTGTTGGTCGCGCTGATAGCGCCAATGTCATTGTCGATTTTAATCAAACTCAGCGATATTTTGGCGCGATGGGGCAAATGCCTGAGCCGATTGAGCAATTACTATTGGTGCTTGATGAACCACAGCAGCTCAAATTAGTCATTGAAGGCTTGCAACAAAGCTAAGTCTTAACGCTGACTTCATCTTCACCTTCACCTTCATCTTCACCTTCACTTTGATTTTCGTCTTCAACATATAAAAATGCGCCCAACCTAGTAGGGTTGAACGCATTTCAATATGTTAGCTATTTACGCGAGTGGTAATTAGTTCGTCACTAACTTATCTAAGTCAGCTGGGCGGTAGTAAACTGATTTTAATACTTTACCTTGGCGGACGACTTTTCCAGCCATTTCTACGTCTTTAGCGCATTTAGCGATAATAAACTCACCTTTAGTACTGCCAACAATCTCTACGCCTTGTTTAGCATAATGAGCAATGGTTTCACTGAGCTCTTGCTCGTTACGGCATACTTTACTCATGTTGCTTGAATGCACTTCATCCCAACATTCAATGAAGTTAATCTCGCGATTGTTAGCCACACATAAAAGCAAATCAACTAAGTAGCTAATTTCTAGACGGTCAGTGATTTTGCTCGCGCCTAAATGCACTAAACGCCCCATAAGCACATAAACCGAGTCTACGATGGCATCAGCTTGTTCAACACGGCAATCAGCTTCTGCTAGTTCTGTTAGCTCTTCAATGATGAGTGAGGTATGAAGGGTATCCGCTTTGTCATCTAGGCTTGTCGCATCTTCGATAGGTAAATCAAATGTGCTGCGGAATTGTTTGATATCACGGTATAGATGGTCAAATGTCGCTTGGTCTAAAACAGATAACTTCATGGTTGAATAAGCCTAGAAAATAGAAATAGGCGGTTATGGTAATGAATTGAAGTGAGTTCTACAAGGCAGACGGCGGTGCTATCAAATGATAGCACCGCCGCTTTAAATAAAAGAAACCGCTCGGGTAAACAGGGATTGAGCGGAGGTTGAAAATTAACCTTTTGTGATGATGAAACTAAATATTCGCGTATTTTTTAATTAGCGCATCTAAGTATGGTTGAATGTCTTTATCAGTCCAATCAATGTAGCCGCGAACAAAACCGACTAGGTGACCTTGGCCATCTAAAATGAAGGTTGCAGGGATTAAGTCTGCTGGCATGATGTAATCAATATCTTTTTCTGGATCAATCCAAGAGACATAATCTTCAAAGCCGTGCTCTTGTAAAAAAGGTTGGATAAGTTCAGGTTCAGAATCCACAGAAATAGGTAACAGCACAAAATCTTTGTCTTTGTTTGCTTCTTTAATATCCAGCATTACAGGGATTTCTTTTATACAAGGTGGGCACCAGGTAGCCCATAAATTAACCATGACTAATTTGCCTTTGTGTTGGCTGAAATTAACATCGTTATCGTGTTGATCTTTGAAATCAATAGACGGAATTCTTCTGGCATTTCTCAGCTCGACAAACCGAGTCATTACCATTGGTTTTTCAATGGCTTCACCGGTCTCATACACTTTTACATCGACAGGCTTTGCTGAGGCATTAAATGTCACGCTGCTGGTTAACAACAGTAATGTCATTGGGATTAATTTATTCATAGTTATTCTCGTCTAAATGGAGTTTGATTTGGGTCTTTGGTTGTCTGATTATCCAAGCAATGCAGCCAACAGCTGCTAGAAAAATTAATCCAATAGGGATGACCCATAAGGCTAACGTGCCTGAATTGAGGCTGGGTTGATAACGGATACGTTCGCCGAAACGATCGACCATGAAATCAATAATTTCTTGCTTAGATTGACCTTGATTAAGTTTTTGGAAAATATGTCCCTTAAGTTCATTGGCAATCTGGGTTTCAGAATCAAACAAGTTGCGATTATCTGAAGCAGGACATCGCAGTTCTTGAGCGATTTCAAAGCCAAGTTGGCGCTTTTCATCGGCAGAATATTTAGCACGTGAAAATTGCTCGCTGGCTTCATTGGCACAGGTTGTAATGGAGAACAAAATAAGCCAGACAGCTAAAAGTAAAGTTAATAGTGGACTCGTCAATATGTTGAGGACACGTTCTAGTTTCTTCATGAAGTGGCTTCCTGTAATCGTGCGGGATGAAGTTTGTTGTCTTGTTCAATCGCCTTTTTGTTTGACGATTTTTCTCGACAAGTCATTACACTACCAAGTCCTGCCAGCATCATTAAAAAAGCACCAATCCATAACCAATTGACCATAGGTTTATAACTGATACGAATTAAATACTCAGTGTCATTAAGCTGATTACCCATAGAGACATACAAATCTTTTGCTAAGGTCGAGTAAACCCCTGCAGCAGACATCTGCATACCGTTAGTTTTAAACGTTTGACGCTGTGGGTAGGCATAACCGACGGTATTGTCATCTTCATCCATAATACGAATGTTGGCTTGCAGTGCATCGTAGCTATTGGTTGATACCTGCTGCGTTTGCTCGAACACGAAGGTATAACCAGCAAGCTCACGCCCTTGATTTGGTCCCATGCTGAGCACTTCTTCTTGCTCAAGGTTTGATACCACAGTGCCTGCAAATATGGCTACAGCGACACCAAAGTGAGCCACGCACATGGCATAAAAACGGCGAGTTTGTACTAAAGAGCTTGTATGCAATTGATGTTGGATCATGGCAATGATTAACGTGAGCACTAGCCAGGTCACCGACATAAGACCTATAAAGAACCAAGCATTGGCTTGTTCGAACGACTGGTTGATAATGGCAGCTAGAACAACTGAAATGACAAATAATAGAGCCGGCACTTGCAAGTTATTCGCTCGATCTTGTTGCCAGCGAAGTAACGGCGCTAGTCCCATAAGCAAACTGAGCATAACTAAAATTGGCACAAATATACTGTTGAAGTAAGGTGCACCAACCGAGATGGTGACACCTGTAATAACGCGATAAATAATTGGATAGTAACTACCTAAAAGTACCGATAAAGCTGCTGCGACTAACAATAAGTTGCCCATCAATATCAGGCTATTACGAGAAATTAATGCAAATTTATCGGTGGTCTTAATGTGGTGGACTCGCGCGGCAAATAGCGCCAGAGCACTGCCTGAAAACACTAGTAGTAATAGTAGAATAGACATACCTCGAGTAGGGTCAGCTGCGAATGCATGTACGGATTGCACTACGCCAGAACGAACAATAAAGGTGCCTAGCAAACTTAGTGAAAAAGCAAGAATGGCTAAGAATAGAGTCAGTTTTTTACACTGTCCTAGGCGTTCGCTCATAACCACAGAATGAACGAGTGCTGTAGCAACTAACCATGGAATAAATGATGCGTTTTCCACTGGATCCCAAAACCACCATCCACCCCAACCAAGTTCGTTATAAGCCCACCAAGAACCGAATGCATTGCCACCAGTTAAGAAGACCCAAGCTAAGATGGCCCAAGGGCGCATATATTTGGCATGTTGTTGATTAAACTGCTTTGTTAACAGTGCTGCCACGGATGCGGCAAAACAAACTGTTAAACCGACATAGCCTAGAAATAATAATGGCGGGTGAATAATCAAGCCAATATTTTGCAAAATTGGGTTTAAATCTCGCCCTTCAATAGGAAAGTTTGGTAATAACCTCACGAATGGGTTAGAGGTAAAAATAATGAATAAGCTGTAGCCAAAAATGACGGCGGCTAACACTGATACCGTGCGAATAAAGAAGGCGTGATTGTCATCGTGATGAGTATTAGCAATGATGGTGGTCCATAGGGCTATAGCACTGACCCAGAACAACATAGAACCTTCATGACTTCCCCAAATTGCTGCAACTTTATAAAAAGTCGCAAGTTGGGTATTTGAATGGTCGGCAACATAAGCGACAGAAAAGTCATTGGTTATAAAGCTGATACCTAAACAAATAATTGCGCCCATAAAGGCTGTGATCATCATATTGCTAATTGGTCGATAATAGCTCACTAAGTAATCATTGTTTTTATATAAGCCAATTGCAGGAATGACAGCTAATAATAATGATAAGCCAGTAGCTATTATTAAAAGTAAATGTCCAATTTCTGGAATCATATTATGACCTGCTATTCATGTTGTATTTAATTTAATTGTAAGTTTTTAAATGCTGTTTATATAAAGAGAGTTACTAATATATAAGAGAGCTTAATATCGTTTGTTTATTTAATCTGTTCTGCATTTAAATAAAGTTAAATATTAAATATAAATAGAAACTGGTTAGAGATTATCTATCCTGATAAAATTTTTCTGTGAGGTGGCTCTTATTAATTTAGCTAGTTTAAATATTCAATTATTTTTTATTTTCAAAATTAATTTTTAGGATTTTTGATAGTTTAAAAAATGGTTGTTTTATATAAAAAATAAAATAAAAAATAAATTAAGTTACTGTTTAATATGATTAATGTTGATTTTATCTTTTGTTAGCTCTAAGGCGTTTCTTTGTGTGATCTAGCTCAATCTCTACCTGGTTTTTATCCTTAAACTAAGTCTTGCTCAAATTAATTATATCGTTCGCTGAACTGCCAGGTTTGACGAAGAAATATAAAATAATGATGATTAGGAGTGGGACAATGAAACAGGCTAAATACAAGATAACAGCACTGAGTGTGCTAGTTTGTCTTGGCATTGTTGGCAATGCGAATGCCGCTGGTAAATATGATAGCGTACCAGCGATGGGCAAGTCAGCTCAGAAAGTAATTGCTAATTCAAATGGTGATGAAGAATCAAAAGGTGTTAAAACACTTCAAGATTATATTGTTCAAGAAAAAGAACTTTTTGATTACTTATTTCAGAATCATCCAGTATTTAAATACCATGAAGAAGGTAACTTAGTGGGTGATTACCACATTAGTGACCGTGGTGAAGAATATTTAGATACGGGTTCAAGCCAAAAATATAGCGAACGTGTAGGCCGTCCAAGTGCGGTTCAATATCGTTTAGGTGCTAAATCAATTCTTGATTATCCAAATAAATTTGTTGGACCTGAGAAATGTGGTGAATGTCACGCAGTACAATATGAAGCATGGAGTCGTTCTCGTCACGCTAAAACTATTCGTTTCCCTGGGGATTTCGAAGAAGTTGACAACGATTTACAAAAAACCATGTACAACACTAAAGATACCTCTATTTTACCTTCAGGTATCACTGAAGATATGATTTATGGTGTTGTTGGTACTCCACGTACTAAATATGGTTTCATTGATGCGTGGATGGTACGTGGTACTTACCATATCCGTGACGGTTTACTCAGAGATGGTTCTGGTAAAATGGTTGCCGGTGGTAACCAGTTCTCTCGTGGTTGGGCTGAATGGTTAACCCCTGAAATGGCTACAAAAATTAATGCCGCGATTCCAGAATTCCCATCTTCAAACAGCGGTGAAGCATTTGGCGATAGTGGTTCTCATCAAGTGGGCATGAGCTCATACGGTGCGAAATACGAAAAAGCAATGTTGTTCCAACCTGCCAGTTCTTACTGTGAAGTGTGTCATAGCTTCAAGTTTGATTTCCAATCTAAAGAAGAGTACTTAGACGCATTAGGCGATCCAGAGAAACTTCGTAAGCATACGATTTCTAAGGGTATTGCTTGTGAAGAGTGTCATGGCGCTGGTGGTCACTTAGACGGTGGTAATGGCGGCGGAATGCCATCTAACTGTGAACGTTGTCACCAACGTTTTGAGTTTGATGACGTGGCAGCTGATACGCCTAAAGGCCAAGAAAAGCTTGAATATGCCTTCGGCGTGAAAATGAAGTCATCTTGTCCTTCTTGTGGTACTGAAGGTTCACAATTGTTTGGTTCAAAGCATTATGAAAAAGGCATGCGTTGTGCAACTTGTCATGATCCACATGAAGTAACAAGCAACGATTGGAAGTCTGACTACACCAAGCCGAAAATGAAGCAAGAGTGTACTGACTGTCACGCTGTTCAAGCTGAATTCATGGCGAATTCAGATACTCATAGTGAAGCGAGCTGTACAAGCTGTCATATGCCTAACATGGGCAGTTGTGAAAACTTCACCGCGATGCAGTTCCCAGACGATGCTGGTTTCGATGCTGTACGTAAATCTCACATCTGGAAGATTGATATTGACCCAGTTGCGAAAACATTGAACCCGCCTGAAGGTGAAGCTCGTGACGCCTCTGTTAAAGGTTGGACTGTTGCTAAGAACGCTGATGATAACTACTACTTAGACTTAATGTGGTCTTGTGCTCGTACTGCTATCTCTGATGACAACGTCGTCAACGGTAAAGGTTGTCACAGTCAGTTCCAGTCTGAACTTGACCCAAGCTTACACTACAAAGATCAACAAGCGATTTACGGTGAAGTGATGAAGTGGCAAACACCGATCAAAGAAACCTACGGTAAAGTGGTTGTTGGTATTGAAGCTATTCATAAGTTATTAGAAGTGACACGTTTATCTATTGAAGATAAAGCTCAAGTTCTTCTATTAGCGGACAAAGCTCAAGATACTGTGAAACTACTTGAAGAAGACGGTTCTTGGGGTGTACATGGCGCTAACTATACGCAAAGACGTATTGATACTGCCTTGGTATATGTAACTCAAGCTCAAGCCATTATTAATGGCAAAAAAATGTAAAACCTTAATGACTACTCACGTTAGTGGGTAGTCATTTTTTAATAACTCGGCATCAGCAGATGCCGAGATATTTAGAGAGAAAAACATGAAAAAACTACTTAGCAAAATTTTGATTTCAGTATCGTTATTCGTCGCAGTACAAACGCAAGTTTTTGCTGGAGCGGGTGGAGATCTCATTCCTGTTCAGATTGATAAGATTCAACTAAATCCAATTTCTATGCGTGAAGCTGAGTGGTTATTAGGCGATGAGGATGTTTATTTTTTTGATGTAAATACCATGGAGTTATGGGCTGAAGGACATATCCCAGGTGCTGTCTATTTCAATGTAAAAAATTGGAAAGAATTACTTCCAAAAAATAAGGATGCTGTAATGGTTTTCTACTGCGCAAATACCTTGTGTACCTCAAGTGCTATGGCAGCTCGCGAGACTGTAAAGCTTGGCTACACAGGTGTTAGGCATATGGCTGAGGGAATTTATGGCTGGCGCATTGCTGGCAAGCTTACAGAAATACCATAACCTTTTATATTTTCGACTTTTGGTCCAATGATGTGACATCAGCGGGTTAACTTTTTCAAAGAGAGCGTATCAAATGAAATTTATTAAAAAAAGCACCATCGCCATTGCAACTTGTATGTCACTGGCTTTATCAGTAAGCGCTTTTGCATCAAATAGCACTGAAAGCGCTGTTGATAAGCAGTCATACAGTATGGGGGCTTCAATTGGCAACTATTTATCAAGCCAAGTGTATTCACAAACGGAATTGGGCGCTGAAATTAATATGGATTCTGTGGTTGAAGGTGTGATTGATGCCCTTAAAAATCAGCAAAAAATGTCAGATGAAGAAGTGGTTACTTACCTAAACGAACGTAGTGAATTACTTAATTTATTAAGTTCGCAAAAAATGAAGCAAATTGCACTGGAAAGTAAACAAGCAAGTGATGCGTTTCTGGCTGAAAATAAAGACAAAGAAGGCGTAATTATTACAGACTCAGGCCTTCAATATGAAGTCATCACTATGGGGACTGGTGTTAAGCCACAAGCAGAAGATGTGGTGACGGTGAAGTACAAAGGCACGCTGGTTGATGGCACTGTATTTGATGAAACTGCAGAACCTGTTCGCTTTGCTTTATTAACAGCGATTCCAGGTTGGGAAGAAGGTCTACGTTTAATGCCTGAAGGTTCGACTTTCCGTTTAACTATCCCATCTGATTTAGCTTATGGCAAAGATGGCGCAGGTGACATCCCTGGCGACACAGCAATTATTTTTGAAGTGGAATTAGTGAAGTCTGAAAAACCAGGTGATAACGCTAAAGGCATGGGCCTTAGCGGCATGGGCATGAATGGCGCAATAGGTTCTCACTAACTCTGTATTAATTACGACTATTGACTGATACCCCAGTCAATAGTCACCAATCGAATTTAAGAAAGAAGAGAAACTTATGAATATTCTGGCCTTAGGTATCGCAGTATGTCTGAGTATATTTATCGGACTCTTCTGGATTCATCACAGCGTATATAACCGTAATTTGAGCAGCGCTGTGATGAAACAAACCAATAGAGTGACCGAAGGTAATCACGCTGAGCAGTCCTTTGAACATGATGAGTTCAACGTTGCTGGGTCGTATCAATATCCATTATGGATGTCGGTCACTGTATTGATCTTTTCGTTATCTATATATGCCAGTGGAGGACACTTCAATGGTTGGGACGAAGGGATAGTTGATGATTCTGTGGATTACTTACTTGCAGCCAATATTACTAAAGGCCGTGACCAAGTACAGCAACAACCAGAGAATGAGATGGCATTGATGGCATTAGCGCAGTCATATGCAGAAGGTGGCTTGTACGCTGACTCTGTGGCGACGCTAACTCAGCTTATTAATGTAGTGGGTGAAGATGCCACGTTATTAGGTTTACAGGCAACTTCAATGTATTACCGCGATGATCGCAAGTTTTTACCTGAGACTGAGCAGATCATTGGTCGTGCATTGACGTTACAAACCGACGAACTGAATACTCGCATGTTGCTCGCAACTGATGCTTTTCTTAATGGTGAATATACCAACGCAATTGAGCATTGGCGTCTCTTACTATCCAACCAAACCCAGCCCTTTAATAGACAATCTATTAATAATGCAATTATGAAAGCCGAATTTAAATTGGATGAATTGAGTCGTTAATTTCGTCGTTTGAATTTGCAGCGAACCAATAAAAAACCAGTCAGCTAAGGCTGAACTAGGGAGGATGTTGTGAGTGAAAATATAGAGAGACGGAGGTTTCTAAAAGGTATTGGAGCTGCTTCTTTAATCTTGGGCCCTATGGGGTGTACCTCGGTTAAAGATGACAATGAAGATGCCAATAAACCTCATTACGTCATGGTGTTTGATCAAAATAAATGTGTCGGATGTGGCGAGTGTAAAGAGGCATGTAATGTCGCAAACAACTTACCTGATGGCGTATCTAAAGTACTAATGGAGCATCAATCTGGCGGTGTTGAAGGGCAAACTTGTCCTCATTGCGGCAAAGATTCATGTAACTGCGAACGTAAATTTGTACGCGTTTCATGCCAGCAGTGTAAAAGTGCTCCATGTGTCAGTGTTTGTCCAACAGGTGCGGCTCATAAAGATCCTAAAACTGGGATCGTCACTATGGATGCGAGCAAGTGTGCGGGTTGTAAATACTGTATTGGCGCTTGTCCATACAACGCACGTTTTATCAATGAAGAGACTGATGTCGCTGATAACTGTAATTTCTGTTTAGACACTAAGTTATCGAAAGGTGAGTTACCTGCCTGTGTGCAACAGTGTAAATATGATGCATTGATCTTTGGCGATGCCAATGATCCTAATTCATACGTTAATAAGTTATTAGCGGTAAAAGACTCTGTCCGCATGAAGCCGCAGTTTGGTACTGAACCAAGCCTTCGTTACATTCCAGTTGTTAAGTTGGGGGTATAAGATGGACGGTTCAATGGAGTTTACCATGGGGCTATCTGAAGGGGTTGCTTGGCCATGGCCAATCGCTATTTACCTTTTCTTAGCCGGTATTTCGGGTGGCGCTTTAGTGGTTGCGTTAGCAATTCGCTTCTTTAAAGGACAAACCGCAAATACTCCGCTTTACAAAGCAGCGAGCTTAATTTCATTCGTTACGATTGCATTGGGGATGTTATGTCTAGTTTTAGATTTAACTAATCCATTGTTTTTCTGGCGTATTCTTGTGTTTTACAACTTCACATCAGTGATGTCTATTGGGGTTATTGCACTGTGTGTGTATATCCCGCTGACCGCTGTACTGTGTTTGTATGCATTTGAAGATGAAATCAAATCGATTCCTGCGTTAAGGATCTTGTTGCCAATCATTAATATGCTAAAACCTGTTCGCAAACCTTGCGAGGTTGTGGCGTTAATTTTAGCGGCATCAGTGTGTGCTTATACTGGTTTCTTGATTTCTGCGTTAATCCGTTTCCCGTTAATTAATACAGCAGTACTGCCTGCTTTATTTATTGCGTCTGGTGTATCTGCGGGAGCTGCAGCGTCAAAAATGTTGTCAGTATTCTTGTTCAAAGAAGACATGCACAGCAGTGAACTTAAAATCCTTCATGGGGCTGAATGGCCAATCATGATTGCGGAAATTTTGTTTATTTGCATGATTGCTATGTCACTTGCGACAGGTAATGCAGGCGCACAATCAGCCTTTGCAGCATTTACATCTGGCGTGTGGGCAAATCTATTCTGGATTGGTGTTGTAGGTGTTGGGTTCTTAGGGCCTATCTTGCTTAACTTCGCCACAGGTAAAACCTTTAGTCATTCAGCTAAAGCCTTTTACTTATCTGGGGTTTGTGTCATTAGCGGCATGATGTGTTTACGTTTGTTTATTCTGTATGCAGGACAAACCTACGCGATTTAATGTTTGCCAGAATCACCCTTAAGCCGCATGACTTCCCTTAGTTATTTTTAAGGGTGATTCTTTTTAAAGTTAATGTTTTATTCTGTGTTTTAGTTGGAAGTTGAAATGAAGAAAATACTATCGATATTGTTATTGGTGCCATTGTTATTTGCTTGTAGTCCAGAAAATGTCGTGGCCGAGATTGATAGTCACGCCCATGGAATACATGAACATGATCGCTGCCATATGTGCGGCATGATGATCACTAAATACCCAGGACCTAAAGGTCAGTTACAGTTAGGAAATGTAAAGAATAATCCATCTTTTTGCTCAACAAGAGATATGTTTAGTTTCTTGCTTCAGCCAGAAAATGCACGCCAAGTTAACCAAGTCTGGGTGCATGATATGGCGGCTACGTCTTGGGAGAATCCTCAAGATGAGCACTTCATTGATGGTAAGACAGCAACCTATGTTTACGGTACCAGTCGTCAAGCGGTTATGGGCCCAGCTGTAGCATCATTTAGCACAGTAGAAGCTGCTGAAAAGTTTGCTAATGAATATGGCGGCGCAGTTTTAGAGTTTGATGACATCACTATTGAGTTATTGGGCGAAGGTATGGACCACCATTAAAATATTGAGAATATGGATATACGCTCAAATTATTAGTTTTATCGTCACAGGTTTTTGAAAGTTACCGTTATAGTTTGCTCTAAAGTGAGAAATGAGATGAAAAAATTTGTTCTTCAATCTTGGCTAATGATAGGCGTGGTTGTCACACCTTTTGGCTTTGCTGAGCAAATTTCTGCACATGATGAAACACAACTTCAGTATCTGATTGATCAGGCCAAGCCCCACGATACCTTAGTGCTCGATAATCTGGTTTACCAGGGCAATGTCACCATTAATAAACCTCTTACATTAATCGGTCAGGAAGATACCGTTATTGATGCCCAAGGTACGGGTAGTGCTATTACCGTTGCCACCAGTCATGTCATTATTAAACAGCTCTCGATTGTTAATTGGGGCGCAGAACAGTATGAGTTAAACGCAGGTATCTTACTTAATGACGGCGTGACTCAAGTGTCTATATTGGATAATGACTTAACAGGTAATGGCTTTGGGGTCAGGGCTGATAACTCTCATCATATTGAGATATCTCAAAACCGCATCCAAGGGAATTCACAAATGTTTGTGTTAGATAGGGGCGATGGCATCTATTTAAAACGCGTGGACCATGCTGTTATCAATGACAATATGATTAAAAATGTAAGAGATGGCGTTTATCTAGAGTCAGGTAAACATAGTTTAGTCACTAATAATCAATTTTCTAAACAGCAATACGGTATTCATTACATGTATACCGAAGATGACGAAGCCTTTAATAATGCAGCCACAAAAGTCGATGGTGGTTACGCATTAATGAATTCTAAGCGGATCAATCTGCATCATAATCAAGTTATTGATGCTGCGACATTTGGTGTGTTGCTAAACATGACCAACGATTCAGACGTACATGCCAATCAAGTGAATAATATCGTTAATGCAAACCCTAAGATGCCAACGGGCGATGAAGGTAAAAGCATGTTCATTTATGGCGCCCGTGATAACCGTGTTTATGACAATGAATTTGCCAATAGCGAAATTGGCATATACATGGCGATGGGCGGTGAAGGTAATCAAATATATCGCAATCAGTTTATTAATAATCAAGCTCAGGTGAAGTACGTCGGCGATACGGTTGTTGAATGGAGTCATAAAGAGCAAGGGAATTATTGGAGCGGGTTTATTGGTTGGGATCGTTCAGGTGATGGGGTTAGCGAGCAAGCTTATCAGCCAAGCGATCATTTAGATCGTTTGTATTGGTTATATCCTGAAGCGCATTTTTTATTGAAAAGTCCTGTGGCTTCTTTGCTGCGCTGGACTCAGCAGCAATTTCAAATAATGCCTGAAGCAGGTGTGATGGACAGCTATCCAATGATGAGTCCAACTGCAAATTCCAATATTGGTTATGCCGCTGAATTAGCAGATTACCCATCTGGTCATTCAAACATGGTTTCTACCACTCAGTCTTCTGAGCATTCGTTAAGTAAGTAGGTTTTTATGCCAAGCAGTTCAGTTATTCAGGTTCAGAACCTCATTAAACAGTACGGTGAATTTAATGCCGTCGACGATATTAGTTTACAGGTGCATGCGGGGGAAACGTTAGCTTTGCTTGGCCATAACGGTGCAGGTAAGTCTAGCTTGATAAAAATGCTGTTAGGCATAGTTAAACCAACATCTGGTCGTATTAGCATGATGGGTAAAACGGTGACACACGAGAAAGATCGCCGTCAGATCAATCTAGGTTACCTGCCTGAAAATATCAGTTTATATGAAAAGTTAACCGGCAAAGAGGTATTGAATTACTTTGCCGCGTTAAAGCGCATTGATAAGCGTAATGTCGTTAAGGTGTTAGCCGAATTTGGCCTTGAGCATGCGCAAGATAATCCGGTTAAAAGCTATTCAAAAGGCATGAAGCAGCGTCTAGGTTTTGCCCAAGCAATATTGTCATCTCCTGACATTTTACTACTTGATGAACCTACTGTGGGGCTTGATCCTCAGGCTTCATTATTTATGTATCACAAGATTGATGAATTAAAACGTCAAGGGTGCGCCATTGTAGTGTGTACCCATGAGTTGGCCGTGGTTGAAGATAATATTGATCGTGCTTTTATCATGGCTGACGGCAAGGAGTTAGCCTCTGGATGTTTAGAGACGTTGCGCCAATCAACCGACTTAAAAGTGTTGTTTAAAGGAGAGGAAATTAATCAAGCTATAGCAGAGGATGAGTTTTTAAATACGTTGGCGGTGAATAATCAATTGTTGATTCATCAGGTAGATAAACCCAGAGTCGTGCAGTATCTCACCCAGCATTGTGGCGTTTATAACTTCTCTATTGAAGAACCTGGCTTAAGTGATATTTATCATCATTGCATGAATAACCGTCAGCTAAATGCTGCTTGAGGAATTGAGATGTTTACACCCATTTTAACCATCGCCAGTAAAGAAATTAAAGACAACTTTCGAAACCGTTGGGTTGTGTTTATCGGTTTGATTCTCACGAGCTTAGCGCTATTAATTACCTTTTCGGGTTCAGTAGTCAGCGGACAGTTAGTCATCCCCGAGTTACCCATGCTAATGGCAAGTTTAAGCTCGGTTGGGGTATTTATTTTACCCTTAACTGCAATATTACTCAGCTATGACAGTTTTATTGGCGAGGAAGAATCAGGTACCTTACTGTTACTATTGTCTTACCCATTGAGTCGCAATCAGATTTTATTGGGTAAGTTTGTCGGCCATATTGCGGTACTGGCTTGTACCATCGTGTTTTCTTTTGGCTTAACTGCAGCACTTATTCATCTGTTTGCTGGCACGGCTATTTCATTACTATTGCCGTTATTTAGCCACTTAATTGTCAGTAGTATTTTACTGAGCATGTGCTTTGTCTTAGTAGGCTACGTTGTGAGTTTACAAGTGGTTGAGAAAGCCAAAGCCATTGCGATTTTATTGTTTATTTGGGTCGCAGTCGTTTTGGTATATGACCTTGTTTTACTGACGCTAATGGTGGCTGAAACAGCGAACCTCTCCAATCAATTATTACAAATTCTGATACTACTTAATCCAAGTGATATTTTCCGCGCTTTGATGCTAGTGGCTGCGCCGCAACTCAATAGCGCTGACAGTTTAGCTGCTTTGATCCAATGGCCATTATCGAGTTTATATGGTGCTCTACTGGCTTGGGTGAGTTTTATGACGATTTTCGCTATGGGGTTATTTCATTGTAAGCGTTTGTAGTAGTGTTTACTGTGTCAGCCATTCGAATTATATAAATATGTGATGTGACAGCTAACTTATATAAGTTACTGTATTATATGGTGTTAAATTTATTAAGACTGAGCAGGTAATCACATATTTTTGAGTAGAATTAGATTATGCTCTTGAGATTCAATATTGGATTAATAGTATAAATTTAGGTGCAGGCAGTGCTAAAAATAACGTCATATTTAACACTTGATACTTCAGCCAAGCAGTTGATTAATCATCTAAATGATGAAAAGACCTCACTGACTTTTTCTGAAAATGCTGTACTCATAAAACTATTAGATAATAGCGAAGAAATCTGGACTAAAGAGCAATTACTGGCCGAAGGCTGGCCTGATAGAGTAGTTGCACCTACATCATTAACCCAATGTATTAGTACATTGCGCCGCAAGCTAGAGCCTTTCTCAGAAATTCATTTAAAAGCAGTTGCAAGACGCGGTTACCAGTTGCACATTAATGAGCGTAGCCATGTCAAAATGGTGTCATTAACCGACAGTGACACTATTCGAGCGGCATTTTTAGATGTTAGCGTAATGGTAAAAATTGTCGGTGCGCTGATTGCTATTGGATTGCTTATATTCGCTTGGTATCAATGTGAATATCATAAGGTGTTAAAGCAAACCTCCTTATGGAGCAGTGATAAGCAAGTAGAGCTTAATATTGGTGGGGTAAAAGAAAGTGCCATCTTGCTATACAAAAACAATACTGATCAACTACATGGCTCTAAATGGCAAAAGCATCTTGCTCCTGAAAGCAATATCGTGAGTGGTTTAAAAGGCTTTAGTGCTTTTGCGCTGACCAATGGCAGTAATTACTCATTTGCATCATGTCCTGGTTACTCACTGAATGATTGTGATGGTAAAGGCATCATAAACATTAATTCATTGTCACCAGAGCCTGCTGGTTTAAATATGCAACAGTTTGTGCCGCTCAGTAAAACCATGGAAGAGCGCATTCGCTACAACCGCGTGTTAGTGCCGCAAACTAGCGTCGAAAATTTTGATGGTAAAATTGTTGAGCACCATTATCACGCCGATGTGTATTTCCCTATTGCTGAAGAGAAACTGATTCGAGGTGACTTTAGTTTGTCTTTAGTTTACGAAAGCGATAAAAGTGGCCAGATTTATACCACTACTTGTATTACTGATGAAGACTGCCTAACAACCCCAATCAGATGGAAAACTCGCGGCACATTCAACCAATACAAGCAGCAAATTGGTGAATACGATGTTGATGTATTTTATACCAAAATTGAGCAGAAAGAGTTTATTAAACCTGATTTTGTTACGCCGTCAGCCATGCGCTTTTACCGTGAAATACGTCGAGTCGATATTCAAGAGACTCAAATGGTGTTTTTTAGAGTCCATCAAACTGATAATACTGCGGTATGGATCTTCCCATTCATGGGCGGGCTAGTGGCTTGGTCTAAGTATGAGAAAGTACATTTTTAGTGATTCATTGATGATTGTATTACAGCAAAAATAACAAAATACATAACAAAAAGCCGACTGATAAAAGTCGGCTTTTTAGTGTCTACGCTTGTATGTATTTGCGAAAAGTGAGTATTAACTATGCGTTATTTGATAAATGCGAATGCATCTCCAAATAAGTGTGCTTCATCTACACCCATTTCACGGAACACTTCACGTGCTGCACCGACCATATCAAAACGACCTGCAATGTAGATGTCATAACCCACTAAGCTGACATAGTCTTGTTTGATTTGCTCAAGCAAGTTAGCTTGTTTGCCATTCCAATTAGCTGGTGCTTCTTCAACGACCGGAATAAATTCAAGCCAGTTGTTATCAGCGTGCCATTGACGAGCAATGGCTTGGTAGTACATGGCATCTTCAGTACGGCAACCCCAATAGAATTGAGTTGGAGTTGTTTGACCTAAAGCAATTTGTTGCTCAATGATGCTTTTGATATAAGAAAAACCTGTACCGCCTGCAACCATGATACGCGGACGTTTGCTGTCTGAGCGTAAAAAAGCATTACCAGCTGGCGCTTCAATATCAATGAACTCTTGGGTTTTTAAACGCTCAACCACTTGCATTGGGTAGCTTTCAGATACTGCTGCGCCAATATGTAGTTCAAGCAATTCAGCATTTGGAGCCGATGCTATTGAGAAAGGACGTTTGTCTTTTTCTCCCATCACAATCGATAAGTATTGCCCAGCTTGAAACTCAAAAGTCACTTCAGGTTTAAGAAATACCTGAAAAACAGCGTCATTAAACGCGGTGACTTTTTCAACTTTACAGCGAATGGTGTTCATCTAACGTCCTTTGTAGCCCTTTCTATGAAGGGTAATTTCTTTTTATATGTGGGTTCTAGGTCAAGCTAGTGTGATATAGATCACCATTATAGCGTTGGAGTGTCATCAATACCTAATTCTTCCCAAATATGATCAATCTTTTCTTTCACTTTAGGATCCATCACTATTGGTGTACCCCATTCTCTGTCAGTTTCACCTGGCCACTTATTGGTTGCATCTAAGCCCATTTTTGAACCTAAGCCTGCTACAGGTGAGGCAAAGTCTAAGTAATCAATTGGAGTGTTATCCACCATGACGGTGTCACGAGTCGGATCCATACGGGTGGTAATGGCCCAAATAACATCTTGCCAATCTCGACAATTGACATCTTCATCGACAATGATGATGAACTTGGTATACATAAACTGACGTAAGAACGACCATGCTCCCATCATCACGCGTTTGGCATGTCCTGCGTATTGCTTACGGATAGAAATCACCGCCATACGATACGAACAGCCTTCTGGCGGCAGGTAAAAGTCGATTATTTCAGGGTATTGCTTACGTAGAATAGGCACAAAGACTTCGTTAAGTGCAACACCTAGCATGGCTGGCTCATCAGGCGGACGGCCAGTGTAGGTGCTGTGATAAATGGCATCTTTACGTTGTGTCATGTGGGTAACGGTAAACACAGGGAATTTGTCAGTCTCGTTATAGTAACCTGTGTGATCACCATAAGGGCCTTCTTCTGCCATTTCTTCTGGGTCTATATAACCTTCTAAAATGATTTCGCTGGTGGCCGGTACTTCTAAATCACAGCTTAATGCTTTACATACTTCAGTGCGTTCGCCGCGAAGTAGTCCTGCAAATGCGTATTCGCTCATAGAATCAGGAACAGGGGTGACTGCCCCTAAAATAGTGACTGGATCTGCGCCCAAAGCCACAACAACGGGGTAGCGCTCACCTGGGTGTTTTTCTTTAAAATCTTTAAAGTCTAATGCGCCGCCGCGATGGTCAAGCCAGCGCATAATTAGCTTATTTTTACCCAGTAACTGCTGGCGATAAATGCCTAAGTTTTGACGTTTTTGGCGAGGGCCTTTAGTGATGGTCAGTCCCCAAGTCACTAATGGTGCTACATCGCCAGGCCAGCAATGCTGGACAGGTAATTTGGTTAAATCAACATCATCACCGGTTATAACCACTTCCTGACAAGGAGGGTTACGCACGGTTTTAGGTGGCATATTCAAGGCTTGCTTGAATTTAGGGATTTTAGCGATAGCGTCTTTAAAACCGCTTGGAGGTTCAGGCTCTTTAAGGAAAGCAAGCAATTCACCGACTTCACGCAGCGCTAATGGATCTTCTTTTCCCAGTGCCATAGCAACACGTTTGGGAGTACCAAATAGATTAACTAACACAGGCATGCTGTTATCTGTTGGATTTTCAAAAAGTAGGGCAGGACCACCTGAACGCAATACGCGATCGGCAATTTCAGTCATTTCCAGATTGGGATCAACAGGGTAACTAATACGTTTAAGTTCACCGTTGGTTTCTAGGTGATCGATGAAGCTACGTAAATCCTTAAAACTCATGGCTTATTCACTCGTTTATTAATAGCGCTTTGAGGCGCACTATAGCATTTTTATAATATTGGGTTAAGCCAAGATTATTGGTTAAGCGCCTTTATGAGGTAAACTGAAATGAGTTAAGTTTGTTCATTGTCTTAGCACATTCTTTTGAGTATGGCTTATGGCATTACAAGGCTAGTAAAAGACTTTTCCTTTATAGGTAGAGATATAGCCAAGGAGCGATTCTATGAAAACATTAGCTCATCGACATCCTTTTAAGCTTCAAATTAAGCATGATTTAGTTGACTTGTTTACGTCGAGCTTTAGCCTGAGTAGCGCGAGTGCTGGCAGTCATTCTCGTTTTTATTCCCCCTTATTTTTAATCTTAACTATCGTGTTAACTATTTACGCTACTGGGGTCAACGCTGAAGTTTATAGTACTCAGCCATTATCAAAGCTGACTGCTGATGCTAACTCAAAGCATCAAGGTTCCTATTCTACTGGTCGACATTCGAGCGATCGTTATTCTCGGCATTCGGGTTCATCGGTTAGGTGGGGCGTAGGTTATAACAATTATTGGGGACCCAGTGTCGGTATTGGCTGGAGTAGTGGTTGGAACAATCGATGGCATAACCGATGGGGCTATAATGGTTGGGGTGGAAGATGGGGGAATGGCTGGCGTTATCCTTATCGATATGACTATTACGATCGTCACTATCGCGATCAATATATGCGCAATCAGTACATGAATAATTCAGCGCCAAGATCTAACTATGTTGAGCCAGTAACGCAAGTTGAGCCAGCTAAGCGGACAACAACCAGTATTGAATATGCTAAAGGATTAACCCAGTTACCTGAAAACGCGCGGGTTATCCAACGGGATGGGCAGACATTTTATCAGTGGGAAGGAAAGGAGTACTATTTTGATTGGTCTACAGAGCGTTATGTCGTGTTGGAAGCACAGCCACAGTAATTGAATCGAACTAAGATTATTGTAGATTATCTTCGATTTATTTAATAACCGTCAAATTAACAACCACTGGTCTAGAAAGGTAAAAGCCCTAATGAATCCATTTCATTAGGGCTTTTGTGTTGCATTGTCTTCCGACATTTTATCGTTACATATTGTTGTTTTTATTCCCTGTAACGTACTTCAAAATAGCCGCTGTTGTTTTATGGGGGTAACAACAGCAATTATTAAGAATGAACTGACAAACTTACTTGTACTTATATTTTTATTATCCCTTCCCAAACGCTTTACGCCGATGAGAAGTTAAGTAAGTTTGTCGTAACACGTTAAGCATGAACTGAATGCCTATACCATTAAGTTCAGCCTAATAAGTTGACAAGAAGAGCTGTGATTTCATTAATTTTCGCTGGGGACCGAAAATTAATATCAAAACAACCTATCTTGCCGGAACAGCTAATGACTTTTAAACCAACTCGCTTAACTTAGTGGTCAAATGTCACTATAAAATTGACAAGAAAAATGACTGTATATCTAACTGTCGCTGGGGGACGAAAGTTAAAGCCACTTATCTTGCCTGAACCGCTAATGATGGTCCGAGGCAAATTAATCAAACAATCTGCTCGAACTGTCACTATAAAATTGACAAGAAAAATGACTGTATATCTAACTGTCGCTGGGGGACGAAAGTTAAAGCCATTTATCTTGCCTGAACCGCTAATGAAGGTCCGAGGCAAATTAATCAAACAACCTGCTCGAACTGTCACTATAAAATTGACAAGAAAAGTGACTAAATTTATCTAACTGTCGCTGGGGGACGAAAGTTAAAGCCACTTATCTTGCCTGAACCGCTAATGAACCAATATGCTAATTGTATTCATCGTTAAAACGAGTTAATTGCCATTAATTGCAACAAGCTGTTGATTTAGCTGCGTTAGCTTACGTTGTAAGTTTGCAATTTCAGCTGTAATGGCACTTTTTTTCATATTCGATACAAGTTTATTATCTTTTTTCTTACCCACTGGTAGATGGTTTTAGCTGACACACTGTATTGCTTTGCGACATCCGAAATTAATCGATTATGTTGCTGAACTTCTATGATCACTTGCTGTTTAAGCTCGTTTGAATAGATTCTATTTAATGTTGTCATAACGCTACCTACTGCTCTAACTTGTCACTGCTATTGTCTGTTCCACTTTCTTAATCGAGTTCACCAAGTCAGGTGGATAAATTAATCTGTTTGCTAAGTGCTATTTTTTATTGATGTTGTTTTCAACATCCCAGCTGCTAAAACCTAGATGATTAAAGAAGTTCCATTGATACTGGCATTGCTCAAAAATAGTTTTTAAATGATCCATGTTGTTCTCCTTATAAATGCTCTAGGTTTTAAATGCTCTAGGTTTTAAATGCTCTAGGTTTTAAATGCTCTAGGTTTTAAATGCTCTAGGTTCTAAAAGTACTGCTATAAAACTTACCCTATTCACGCTAAATTGGTCAATTATTAAACTACCCCTTAGGTGGTATATATCTATATGGAATACTTGTGCCAATTTTAAAATAAATATTTATTCGTTTAAAAACAATTGTTTAATTTTTTAAAGTGTTAACTCTAAAATGTGGTTATGCTTCACCATGGTGCAATGGTTCTTTTTTGGTGCAAATATAAGATAAATTGGTAAAGTGAATTAACCAGGGGTTTAGCCTATGATAGTAACCTAACTTTGTGTCAGAAATTTGAACCTGAATATTGGCATGAAAGCACTATAAAGCTGAGAGTTGAGAGTGGAATCTCGTGAATTGTATTTGCTTTTTATATAGGACTAGAGGCTTGAACAGCAGACACAAAAAATCCATGCCCCTTTTGCTACATTTAGAGTTGCTTGAGTTGCATGGATTTAATTTAGCGCTCTGTGTTCGATATATTGTTTTAACTACGCAATATCAACAGGCCCTAATTACATCAAGAATATTGTTGCCAATCCTAAGAATGCGAATAAGCCAATGACATCAGTGACTGTGGTAAGTACCATTCCGCCAGCGAGTGCAGGGTCAATGTTTAGCTTTTTAAGGAACAATGGAATACTCGCCCCAGCTAAGCCTGCTACGGTCATGTTGATTAGCATCGCGCCACCAATCAAGCCGCCTAAAGCAATGTCATCTTTCCAAAGCCATACCGCGAAAAATACCAGTACTGACCACATGATCCCATTTAGGAAGCCAATGGCTAACTCTTTACCAATAAGCCAGCGAGAGTTACTTTGGCCGATATGACCTAATGCGATACCACGAATAACCAATGCGAGAGTTTGATTGCCTGCCACACCGCCCATACTAGGTACAATCGTCATTAAGATCGCAATCGTTGCAAACTGCTCTAAGGTGCCTTCAAACATGTTACTGACTGATGCAGCAAGTAAAGCGGCAAACAAGTTGATGGTGAGCCATAGAGAGCGTCTGAAAGTACTTTTCATGACAGGGCCGAATGTATCTTCATCATCATCCATACCTGCCATCCCCATCATGGAATGTTCGGCATCTTCACGAATAACATCGACGACATCATCAATGGTGATACGCCCAAGTAGCTTTTGTTCTTCATCTACCACGGGAGCTGAGATCCAATCATGACGCTCGAATAACTGGGCGACCTCATTGTCAGGCATATCAACTGGGATACTTTCAAGCTCAGGATCCATGATGGTACGGATGGTTTCACTTGGATTACAGGTAAGTAAATCAGCTAGCCTAACACCACCAAGTACATGATCGTTTCTATCAACCACATACAAGGTGTCTGTGGTATCGGGTAAGTTTCCACGTTGGCGAAGGTAGCGCAGTACTACGTCAATATTGACGTCAGGGCGCAAGGTGACAGTATCTGTGTTCATGATACTGCCAGCAGTATCATCTGGGTAAGATAATGCTTGCTCGACGCGGTGGCGATCTTGACTGCTCATTGATTGCAGTACTTTTTTATACACGGCGTCTGGGAGACTTCTTAAAATGTAGGCTAGATCATCGGTATCCATACCCGACGTTGCTTGAGCCACTTTTTCAGGTGACATGCCACTGATCAAGGAGTCTTTAAGTTCTTCACCTAATTCTTCGAGGATCTCACCCGCTTGCTCTTGGTCAATAAGTTGCCATAGTACTTGACGAGTTTTAGGTGGTGAAGATTCAAGAATGAGGGCGACATCTGATGCTGCCATATCATGTAGCATGTTTCTTACATGGACAAACATACCGCTGCCCAATGCCTGGGTCAGCTGATTTAGGCGTTGTTCGGTAAGCTCGCTGTCGATTACTTCGATACCCATTCGCCACTCCTCAAAAATTCGATTGCCAATATTAACTTAACAGGGTGGAAAGGGAGAAGCAGTTTCTATTTCTTGATAAGTTACTGCATAAAAATTAAGCGCTTTATTGATTTTTGTTAGACTTTAATGAGTATAGCGAACAAAACAAATATAAAGAGAATTAACTGCAGAAGTCGTCGTATTGCCAGTGTGATTTGTTAGTTTTTTATTTTGTTTTATTGATAACTGAAACAAGAGCCAAATAGTAGGTTGAACTAAAGGGTTGAGAGTGAGAAAAATTAGCTTTCTTCGTCAAACTTATCATTTATCAATTTACACACCGCATCTAACGCTTGCTGCGCATCTGCGCCGCTAGCTTCAACAGTGATGACTTTACCAATGCCACTTTCGAGCATTAATAGTCCTAATACACTCGCAGCGCTGGCTTGTTTTTCGCCTTGGATAAGCGTGATGTTCGCTTCAAACTCGGTGGCTAAAATAGCCAACTTGGTGGCCGCTCTAGCATGGAGCCCGAGTTTATTACTGATAGTAATTTCTTTTGAAATACTCGCAGGGGATGTCACAGTTTGAGTTCTCTGTGACGAGCACTGACTTGATGCTTACTATTACTGAAGCGTTTAGTTAGTTGATCGGCAATGTAGACCGAGCGATGCTGGCCGCCTGTACAACCTATAGCTATGGTTAAGTAGCTACGGTTATTACGTTCAAGGTGCGGCATCCAGGTTTCAAATAGGTTTTCAATTTGCCAAATGAATTTATTGACTAGAGGTTGTCTGCCTAAAAATTCTTGAACTGGCTGATCTAAGCCAGTTAACGGTCTTAGCTCTGTTTCCCAATGTGGATTGGGTAAGAAACGCACATCAAACATAAAGTCAGCTTCAGCTGGCATGCCATGCTTGAAGCCAAATGACTCAAAATGAATCACTAACTCTTTATCAACACTGCCCATTAATATCTGTCTGACCTGATCGCTAAGATCATAAATGGTCAATTGCGAGGTATCAATGTAGTGATCAACCATTTTAGCAATCGGTTCGAGTAATCGACCTTCAAGCTGAATGGCTTCTTGTAACGAGATTTGATTCTTAGAAAGAGGATGTAATCGACGGGTTTCACTGTAGCGTTTAAGCAGAACCTGATCATTTGAGTTTAAGAATAAACTAATGATGGTCGTATCATCAGATAATAAGGCTATTTGCTCTTTAAGCACTTTACCTTGCTCTTCAATATTTCGAACGTCGACGCTAATAGCGACAAGTTCGTTATTTCCTTTGAGCTGCTCAAGTAAGCTGCCAATAAGTGGTAAAGGAAGGTTATCAACACAGTAATAACCTAAATCTTCTAATACCCTTAGTGCAACTGATTTACCTGAGCCTGATCGTCCTGATACGATGACAAGTTTCATGCAGTAATAACCTGATAAAGTTCTGTAGCGTCATGACTCTTTCGAAGTCGCTTAAGGATTAATTTATCGCTCAGTTTTTCAGCCATCGTCGACAGCGTACTTAAATGCTGTTGGCATTGATCAGAAGGAACTAGCAGCGCAAATAATATATCCACGGGTTTTTTATCGATAGCATCAAACTCGATGCCTTCTTCACACTTGATCAAAATTGCTATCGGTTGTTCGATATCAGTTAATCGACCATGGGGAATCGCTATGCCATTTCCTATACCTGTACTACCCATTTTTTCACGAGCTATTAAACTTTCAAAAATAGCCTGTGAAGATAGGGTTGGGTACTGGGCAGCCATTAAATCGCTGATAAGTTCCAGTACTTTTTTCTTACTGCCCGGCGTGGCGCAGGAGGTGCACGCCGGCTGCAGAATGGTACGAAGTTCCATCGTTAGTGTTTAATTAACTTCTCTTTGTGTTTAATTACCTGACGATCTAATTTGTCTATCAGGGCGTCAATTGCGACATACATATCTGCGTTCTGAGATACGGCAAAAACTTCACCTCCTTTGAGGTGCAATTTTGCTTCAGCAATTTGTTGCAGCTTCTGAACATTGAGCACAACGTGTACATTATTGATCTGTTCGAAGTGTCGTTCAAGCTTTGAAAACTTAGTTTGTACATACTCACGTAAAGATTGCGTGATTTCTACATGGTGCCCAGTCAGGTTAATTTGCATAGATCATCCTCCAATAACAAAGGCTTATAAGCTCTTGCGTTGGTTTGAGGGAGGGATGAGCATTGCTTCACGATATTTGGCGATCGTACGCCGAGCAACATTAATCCCTTGTTCAGCCAGTAGCGTCGCCATTTTACTATCGCTAAGTGGCTTTTTCTGGTTTTCCGCTGCAACAAGTTTCTTAATAAAGGCACGAATTGCAGTAGAAGAACATTCTCCGCCATCATCGGTACTAACGTGGCTAGAGAAGAAATATTTTAGTTCAAAAAGTCCGCGAGGGGTGTGCATGTACTTTTGAGTGGTAACACGAGAAATGGTTGATTCATGCATCTCAACGGCTTCAGCAATGTCATTAAGTACCATTGGTTTCATGGCTTCTTCACCAAACTCAAAGAAGCCTTGCTGGAATTGCACAATGCAATTAGCCACTTTTAATAAGGTTTCATTGCGGCTTTCAATACTCTTAATAAACCATTTTGCTTCTTGTAAATGGCCGCGAATAAACTGGCTGTCTGACTGATTTGCAGAACCTTTCGCCATAGCTGCATATTGCTGATTCACACCAATTTTTGGCATGTTATCTGGATTTAATTCAACGACCCAACGACCACTCTTTTTAAACACTGTCACATCAGGAATGACATATTCATCTTTAATAGGAGTGATTTGTAAGCCTGGACGAGGGTTCAGCGTTTGAATAAATTGAATCGCTTCACGTAGATCATCTTCTTTAAGCTTGGTTTTACGCATTAATAATCTAAAGTCGCGACCAGCAATTAAATCAAGGTGTTCACCGATGAGCAATTTTACATTGTCGATGCAAGGGATCTCATCAGGGTATTGCCCGAGTTGGATCATTAAGCATTCACTTAAATCTCTTGCTGCAACGCCTACAGGATCAAAATGCTGAACTCGTTTGAGTACGGCTTCAACTTCGTCGAGTTCAATATCTTCAAGACCTAAAGCTTGTAAAATATCTTCGGTGGTTTGAGTTAAATAACCACGCTCATCTACTGCATCGATAATGGCAGTGGCGATGACCAAATCATTTTCTGAAAATGGGGTAAGGTTTTTTTGCCACTCAAGATGTTCATAAAGGCCTTCGGTGGTTTCACCTTGAAAGGGCATATCGTCATCACGAGCAACTGCCCCAGAACCTGAGCTAGGAGAGGCGGTATAAACTTCATCCCATGTGGTGTCCATTGGGAGATCTTCAGGCATTGACTCTTTGGTCAATGATTCTGTGGTATCAACTGTTGAGGTGTCTTTTTCAACGGTAACTTGGCTGTTGTCACTAAAATCAGTATCGGTTTGCTGGGCGTTCTCTTTTACAGGTTCTTTTGCTTTAGCAAACTCATCTTCGAGCTCAAGGAGTGGATTTGAGTCTAGTGCTTGTTGAATTTCTTGCTGGAGCTCCAATGAGGAAAGTTGCAATAAGCGAATGGCTTGTTGCAACTGAGGGGTCATTGTCAGGTGTTGACCCATTTTAAGTTGGAGTGAGGCTTTCATTTACCGCTTATCCCTAATTGAATTTCATCATCGCGACTAACAATTGTGTGGGTCTAGCACCTTTTTAAACTGCTTCTAGGCTTAAGCTGAACCTTGGCTTAAGTTGAGTCTAGAACATAGCGCTAAAAAGTGGGACTGATACTGGTCGCGAAATGCCATATTGTGCACTAAAGAATGCTAACTATAGCTTGAATTGCTCACCTAAGTATACTGACCTGACTTGCTGATTGTCTAAGATTTCAGCAGGCGTGCCTTCTGCAATTAAATCTCCGTGGCTGACAATATACGCGCGCTCACACACATCAAGTGTTTCACGAACATTATGGTCTGTAATTAACACACCTAAACCACGACTTTTTAATTGTTGAATAATTTTCTTGATATCTATCACAGAGATAGGATCAACACCTGCGAAAGGCTCATCCAATAAAATGAACTTAGGATTGGCTGCCAATGCGCGTGCGATTTCTACTCGGCGACGTTCACCACCCGATAATGCCATGCCTTGGCTATCTCGAATATGGGTGATATTGAACTCTTCTAATAAGTGCTCTAATTCTTCAATACGCTGCTCTGTGGTTAAACTCTTGCGAGTTTGTAGTACAGCCATAATATTATCGTGTACAGTCAGCTTTCGAAAAATACTGGCTTCTTGTGGCAAATAACCAATGCCTTTTCGAGCACGAAGGTGCATTGGGTCTGCGGTGAGATCGTCAGAATCAATTAATATCCGGCCTTTATCGCTTTTAACTAACCCAACCACCATATAAAAGGTGGTGGTTTTACCTGCACCATTTGGCCCTAATAGCCCAACAATTTGCCCGGTTTTAACTGTCAGGCTGACATTTTTAACCACTTGACGGCTTTTATAACTTTTTGCCAAGTTTTCAGCTGTTAACGTTATTTGTGTCATTATTGAGTTTGCTCTAGCGCTGGTGTTTCAGGTAATGAATCTGTACTTGGCTTGTCTTCAATTTGCAGGCCTTCAATTGAAGTGTCTGCATTTGCTTCAGGCACTTCGACTACAGGCGTAGAAGCTTCTGTATCAGTTACTTCAGTCGCTGTTATTTCAGCATTATTAGCTTCTGTTTTCACTTCATTGATTGATGCTGCTTGATCTTCAATGAGCTTTTCTGACTCTTCAGTTTTTGGTGATTCTAATTCAGGCTGCTCTGAATTGCCTTTTGAATCATTTAAATCTGGGTAGTTCTCTGGCTGGAAAATCGTAATAACGCGATCTTTACCGTCACCAGTACTTTCAGCAATTAATTGTTGCTTATCAATATTGTAGCTAATCAAGTTACCTGTCACTTGGCTGCCAGCTTGATCAAGTTTTGCGTTGCCTTTTAAAGTCAAAATACTGGTAGCGAGTTCATACTTGATTTCATTTGCGCTTGCAGTACCAATCCGGCCGTCGTCTAATTCTTGGGAAAAGGTTGCCGGATTACCTGTGGCAATCATGGTTTTTTTGCCACCGGATTCAGCACTGAATGCACGAAGTTCATCGGCATTAATGTTAATCGTACCTTGTGTCACTGTGACAGGACCAAAGAAAATAACTTGGTTATTTTTAATGTCTGCTTTTTGGCTCACTGCGGCGACTTTTAGTTCTTGCTGTAAGTCACCTTCTTTTGCGCTTACGCTAGTGACCCCAATTAGGCTTATTCCAACTAGACTCATCTTTACAAAATTATGTAGTGAGACAGTAAGGTTTTTACTTTGCTTCATACGTTCCTTCTACTTGACTTAAAAGCTCTAATTCTTCGGCATTTAAATCAGCATAAAGGCCTAAGCCTTGTATATTAAAGTCTTGGCCTGAGACATAAATTTGTCGATCAGACGTCATTATCATGGTGTTCAAATCTAATGCCAACATGCTTGTTGTTAGCGATTGTACTGGTTCATTGATGTTTATTGCATCAATAATAACATTATTTTGCAGTACGACTTTGCCAGTCTCTTTATTAAGCTTGCCTAAATCAGCTGTTAATTGCCATTCAGCTTCACCGTTTTCAGGATAGACAAGATAAACAGGTTCAGTGAACAAGGTTTCATTTGTTTGCTGAAAGTGTTCCATGTGTTTTGCTGAAACACGGCTTTGCACTAAACCTTGTTCGTTAAATTCTGTACTGCGTAAATCATTAGCGATAAATTCTGGACGAGCAGGATCTGGCAGCTTTGTTGCTTCCATGGCACTGCGTTTTACTTGGACTTGCCAATATAAAACCAGTGCAGCGCCGAAAAAGGCTATGATCGCTAGTGTGGTGCGACTCATATACTCATTCCATGGGCCGATTCAAACTTATCTTGGCTAACTAATAGTAAATCAGTTAACTCACGTAGTGCACCATTACCGCCATTTATACTGGTAATCATCTGGCAATGACGTTTTACAAATGGGTGCCCATCAGCAACACAAACAGCTAAACCTACTTCTTTCATGACAGGTAAGTCGACCATATCATCACCGATATAAGCGACTTCATCAGGATTAACATTATAAATGTTTAACAGGTCTTTAAATGGGGTAAGTTTATCGTCAACGCCTTGATAAATGTGGCTAACCCCTAAAGCGGTCATGCGGTTTTCAACAATGGCTGATTTGCGCCCCGTAATAACCGCGACGTTAATGCCGCTGGTTAATATTGAACGAACGCCATAGCCATCGCGAGTATGGAAAGCTTTGAGTTCTTCACCGGCATTACTTAAATAAATTCGGCCGTCTGAAAATACCCCATCAACATCACAGATGAGGAGTTTGATTTTTTTAGCACGTTGCCAAATGTCATCACTAACAGGGCCATATAAACCTTGATGAACTTGTGTATCTGACATATTAAATGACTCCTGCTTTGACCATGTCTAGCATGTTAAGTGCGCCGACAGGGTGTTGATTGCTGTCAACAACGATTAAGCCGTTAATGCTTTTTTCATCCATTATTTGTAGAGCTTGCGCTGCTAAAATATCTGCACTAATTGTAATACAGTTTGGGGTCATCACATCGGCAATGGCAGTTGTGCGTAAATTCTTTTCGGCATCAATTACTCGGCGTAAATCACCGTCAGTAAAAATACCCACAAGTTTACCGTCATCATCGGTAACGGCTGTCATACCTAAACCTTTATTTGAGATTTCGTATAAAGATTCAGTGATACAGACATTACTGTTAACTTGAGGTACATCATTACCTTGATGCATGACATCCGACACTTTTAACAGTAGTTTTCGCCCTAAAGAGCCACCTGGATGTGATAGTGCAAAGTCATCGCGGGTAAAGCCTTTTGCTTGCAGTAATGCAACTGCTAAAGCATCGCCCATGACTAATGTCGCTGTGGTACTGGATGTTGGTGCTAGTCCAAGCGGACAGGCTTCTTCTGGCACTTCGATACAAAGGTGTAGTTTTGATAAACGCGCCATATTCGAATCTGGTTTACCGGTTATGGCAATAACTGGTACGCCCATACGTTGAATGACAGGCAGTAAAGTGAGGATTTCACTTGATTCGCCAGAGTTTGAGATGGCGAGAATAATATCGTTTTTAGCGAGAGCGCCTAAGTCACCATGGCTTGCTTCACCTGGGTGAACAAAAAACGCAGGAGTGCCGGTACTGGCTAGAGTTGCTGAAATCTTATTGCCGATATGGCCAGATTTGCCCATCCCCATAACAATAACTTTGCCTTTGCACTGCAAAATTAGTTCACAAGCTTGTCCAAATGCATCGGAATCAACGTACTGATATAGATTATCTAAAGCCGTTTTCTCGATATCAATGACCTGACGGCCCCACTGACGCAATTGTTTCTGATCTATCATAGGTCTCTCGCTCTGTTCCAATGCTAATCAACCATTAGCATTGGTGAGATAAAAATCTTTATGCCCCGTTATTGAGATTGAAATAGGACAATCTGGTACGCAATAAAGACGACTAATAAAATGGCGCCATGCCAGCGAGTAAGCTGCTTTTTGGCGCCACTGGATAAAACTAGAACAGCCAATGCGGTACTGGTACCCAGCACCATATAAAAATCTCGACTGCTGGCATGGGCATCAATCTCACCAGGTGCAATAAGTCCTGGTATTGCCAATACCGCTAAAATATTAAATAAGTTCGACCCAACAATATTACCTATTGCCAAATCATCTTCTTTTTTAAGTACCCCTGCAATACATGCAGCAAGCTCTGGCAAGCTAGTGCCGACAGCAATGATAGTTAAACCAATGACTAAATCCGACAGTCCAAATGTTTTGGCTATGCCGACAGCGCCAGTCACCATCCAGTCAGCTGAAAGCGGCAACAGTATCATGCCTACAATGATCCAGATAATAGCATGTAATGTGGGTACATTTTTAGGGATCTCTGCATCAGATTCGTCAGATAATGGATCAATTTGTTTATTTCTCATGGCTTGCCAAATGAAATAGCCCATTAAGGCGAAAAACGCGACCAATAATATTACGCCTTCAAATCGGGTTAACATGCCGTCATGGATGAGATAACCAGCTAAAACGGTTGCTGCTAACATTAATGGTATTTCACGTTTTAGGGTCTGTGAACTAACAGAAATGGCACCAAGTAATGCAGTAATACCAAGAATAAGAGTGATGTTAGCGACGTTAGAACCAAGGACATTACCAACAGCGGTATTACTCATCCCTTCCATTGATGCCGTTGCAGCAACAAACATTTCGGGAGCCGAGCTACCCATTGCCACAATTGTCAAACCGATTAGCATTGGCGGCAAACCAAGGTTTCGAGCAAACGCGGCTGCGCCATATACGAAGCGGTCCGCGCTCCAAACTAAAACGCCTAAACCAGCGATTAGCATCAAGATATTAAAAAGCATGTTTTTCCAAAAAATGTGTTGATAGCGATATTTATGTAGAATTTTAACAAAAATATGAGCTGATGCGATAATTGTTGTGGATTGTAACTCATGGTGATTGATTTGTTGTAGGTTCTTACACAATTTCGTACAATTCAGATCTACATCTAACGGGCCAGGAAGGCTATTATTTCCTCTATGTCAGATCCTAGTTTATTAAACATATCTCCACCTTTGGTTGAAATTCGTCACATGAAATTCAATCGTGGTTCACGTGTCATTTTTGATGATATTTGCTTGAGCATTCCTAAAGGGAAAGTGACAGCAATTATGGGCCCAAGTGGTATCGGTAAAACGACTCTGCTTAAGCTGATTGGCGGCCAATTAACACCGGACAGTGGTGAAGTGTTATTCAGTGGTGAAAATATTCACCAACTCAAACGTCAGCAATTATTTGAGCTACGTAAACGCATGAGCATGCTATTTCAAAGCGGCGCTTTATTCACTGATATGGATGTGTTTGATAACGTGGCATTTGCGCTGCGAGAACACTCAGGTTTACCTGAAAGCATTATTCGTAAAGTGGTGATGATGAAGCTGCAAGCCGTTGGTTTGCGAGGTGCTGCTCACATGAACCCCAATGAGTTATCTGGCGGTATGCAAAGACGCGCTGCATTAGCGCGTGCCATAGCCCTTGAGCCAGAAATGATCCTTTATGATGAGCCCTTTGCCGGTCAAGACCCGATTTCTATGGGGATGTTAGTTAAACTCATCAGCGAGCTTTCTAGTACCTTAAAGTTAACTTCCGTTGTGGTTTCTCATGACGTAGATGCGGTACTCAGCATTGCCGATTACGTTTATGTCATCGCTGAAAAGAAAGTGATTGCCTCAGGAACGCCAGATGAGCTCCGTGGATCAAATAACCCACAAATTGAACAATTTATAAATGGTCGTCCAGATGGCCCTGTTCCATTTCATTTCCCAGCTGAAGACTATCAACAGGAGATGCTAAGTGGGAATAGTTAATAATATTGCCAATATTGGCCGTTATACGCTAGATGTTATAGCAGGATTAGGCCGTGCGGGTTTGATGCTTTGGGGCGCTATTATCAACGTGCCCAATATCGCCAAAGGCTTACCGTTATTGACTAAGCAAATGTATGTGCTTGGTGTTCGGTCTATGGTGATTATTATTGTGTCGGGTCTTTTTATCGGCATGGTATTGGCGCTTCAAGGTTATACGGTATTAGCAGATTTCGGCACAGTTGAAAGCCTAGGGCCCATGGTAGCGCTAAGTTTGTTGCGGGAATTAGGCCCAGTGGTCACTGCATTATTGTTCGCAGGACGGGCAGGTTCTGCGCTGACTGCAGAAATCGGTTTGATGAAATCTACCGAGCAATTGTCTAGCTTAGAAATGATGGCTGTGGATCCGTTAAGACAAGTGATTGCGCCACGCTTTTGGGCTGGAGTAATAAGTGTCCCTTTACTGACCATGATGTTTTGTCTGGTCGGGATATTAGGTGGGCATCTAGTGGGCGTTGAATGGAAAGGCATTGATAGCGGCTCTTTTTGGTCAATCCTACAAGCGTCGATTGAGTGGCGCCAAGACATTGTGAACTGTTTAATCAAAAGTGTCCTATTTGGTGTTGTAGTGACTTGGATTGCCTTATACCGAGGTTATGAAGTTGCTCCAAACCCTGAAGGGATTAGTAAAGCGACAACTTCGACAGTTGTTCAAGCAAGCTTAGCGGTACTCGCACTCGACTTTTTGCTGACAGCAATTATGTTTGGTCAGTAAGGTTTTTTCGCATTCATTAATTAAGTGGTTGAAGCGTATGTTGACAAGGAAAGTAGAATTATTAGTTGGGTTGTTTTTGCTATCGGGTTTGGTAGCTTTTTGTGTGCTGGTGTTTAACGTTGCCAATGTTGAACTCAAACCCAATCAAGCAACCTATACTTTAAGAGCTGAGTTTAACAATATCGGCGGATTAAAAGTTCGTTCACCTGTTAAGGTGGGAGGAGTTGTTGTTGGTCGAGTGACAGATATTACCTTGGACACTAAAAAGTTAGTACCTGTGGTCACGTTGACGATGAATAAGCGATATGATCAATTTCCTGAAACCAGCAGTTTATCGATTTTAACTTCAGGTTTATTGGGTGAGCAATTTTTAGGGCTGACGCCTGGTTTTATGGATGATGACATTGAAATGCTCAGTGACGGTGACAGAGTGCATGACACACGTTCAGCTCTGATTTTAGAGGACTTGATTGGGCAGTTACTTTATAGCGTTTCTTCAAAGGATTAATAGGAGAGTCAAATGAGCCAATTATTAAAACCGTTTATACAGAGCGTTATTTTTATTACTGCCAGTCTATTTGCTTTGGCTGCAGTGGCGGCTGAAGAGATTGATACTCATGATCCTTTTAAACTTGTTCAGCAGGTGTCTAATAAAACCTTCGATCGTTTTACCGCAGATAAAGCCCTGATTGATGCGGATTTAGGTTATTTAAAAGTCATTGTACGCGAAGAGTTAATGCCTTACGTCGATTATAAATATGCGGCATATAAAGTGATGGGGCAGTATTTACGTGATACGACTCCTGAGCAACGAGAACGGTTTGTTGAAGCTTTTGAAGGGTATCTTGTCGCAACTTATGCTCAAGCCTTTACTGAATACACCAATCAAAAAGTCCAGTTCTCGCCGCCAAGTGATTTTGCTGATGAAAAGTTTGTTGATGTGAATGTGCAAATCATTGAAGAAGGTCGCCCGCCGATTAAAGTGATGTTTAAAGCTAGACGCCTTAAGGATGATAGTTGGAAAGCTTTTGATTTAGTTGCTGAAGGGGTGAGCTTGTTAGCGTCAAAGCAGTCAGAAATTTCAAACCTTATTCGCCAAAAAGGTGTGGATTCAGTGATTGAAATGCTTAAAGAGCGCACCGACCAAGAAATCAATTACAAACAGGATAAGGAAAATGCTGCGTGATTGAGTTTTTACAACAAGGTGACACTTGTGAAATTAAAGGGCAATTAAGGCAAACAGAGGTCATAGATTTATGGCCAAAACGACAACAGTTGTTTACTGATAGCACTCAAGTGTTAGACTTGTCTGCTTTAGAGTATGCCGACAGCGCAGGCGTCGCTTTTTTACTTGAACTGATATGTTTAGGTAATTGCAGTAAAAGCACGACTCAGCCAAGGACATTGGCAAATCCGAGTCAACATCTAAAAAGACTCATAGAGTTATATGATTTAGAATCCTTTTTTCTAGAAAACTAGCATTGAATTTAAGGTAGCAAATTCCATGGATTGCAAAGTAATCGAACAAATTTTATCAGACGCATTAACCATTGATGAAGTACACGTAACGTCAGATGGCAGTCATTATAAGGTCGTTGCCGTAGGCGAATGTTTTGACGGCATGAGCAAAGTTAAGCAACAACAAACGATTTATGCACCATTGAATGAGCACATTGCTAGTGGTGAGTTGCATGCGCTGACCATCAAAACCTTTACGCCGACTCAGTGGAAGCGTGAAAAACTATTTAATATGTAATTTCAGAGAGTCAGTGTGGATAAATTAACAATTCAAGCGAGTCAGCCGCTTTCTGGAAATGTCACCATTTCTGGTGCGAAAAACGCCGCTTTGCCAATATTATTTGCAGGTGTGTTAGCAGAGACAGACTTTGTCGTGTCTAATGTACCTAGCCTTCGAGACGTCAATACAACCTGCAAATTATTACGTTGTTTAGGCGCGGAAGTAACAGAGTTAGGCGACAGTAAGTACTGTATCTCAACACAAAA
This sequence comes from Shewanella sp. GJ50-10, assembly GCF_055808815.1. Classification (NCBI taxonomy): domain Bacteria; kingdom Pseudomonadati; phylum Pseudomonadota; class Gammaproteobacteria; order Alteromonadales; family Shewanellaceae; genus Shewanella; species Shewanella sp. GJ50-10. The sequence goes on from NZ_JBVVSS010000001.1 coordinate 352,709, forward strand.
CTTAAACGAGTTTTGTGCTCCGTATGACCTAGTTAAAACCATGCGTGCCTCTATTTTGATTTTAGGCCCATTGTTAGCCAGATTTGGTACGGCAGATGTATCTTTACCTGGCGGCTGCGCTATCGGGGCACGCCCTGTGAATCTTCACTTGCAAGGCTTAGAGCAAATGGGCGCTAAGATTGAAGTGAAAGAAGGTTATATCAAGGCTCGCGTAGATGGACGCCTGAAAGGTGCGCATATCTTTATGGATATGGTCAGTGTTGGCGCGACAGAAAATCTATTAATGGCTGCAACGCTTGCTGATGGCGAGACCATTATTGAAAATGCCGCACGCGAACCTGAAATTAATGATTTAGCACATTGCTTAATTGCTATGGGCGCAAAAATTACCGGTGTTGGTACTGCAACTCTTCGTATTGAAGGTGTTGAGCGCTTATCGGGTTGTGAGCATCGCGTGATGCCAGATAGAATTGAAACCGGTTCTTTCTTGGTGGCCGCTGCTGTGACGCGCGGAAGTATACGCTGTGTGGATGCAGACCCTTCTTCACTTGAAGCTGTGCTAGCAAAGCTTGAAGATGCAGGTGCGAAAATCACCACTGGTGAAGACTGGATTGAGCTTGATATGCAGGGCGAACGTCCAAAAGCTGTCAATATTAAAACCGCGCCGTATCCGGCTTTTCCAACGGATATGCAAGCACAGTTTTGTGTGCTCAATGCATTAGCTGAAGGGACGAGTCATGTAACAGAAACGATCTTTGAGAATCGATTTATGCATGTTCCAGAGCTAAGCCGCATGGGCGCAGATATGGAGCTTGAAGGTAATACCTGCATCATCAAAGGTATTGAACGCATGAATGGTGCCCAAGTGATGGCTACAGATTTGCGTGCTTCTGCCAGTTTAGTGATTGCAGGCTTAATGGCGGATGGGATTACAACGGTTGATCGTATTTATCATTTAGATCGCGGCTACGAACATATCGAAGATAAGTTTGCAGGCTTAGGCGGCAAAGTGGTTCGTGTCAGTTAAACTTTTCTTAGTTTCTTTCTTCAAAGCCGTACTTTTAAGTGCGGCTTTTTTATGTTTGATGTAGTTCAAAACTCTGTAACAAATTGGGTGATTAGCTTGTTCTAATGCTAGCCTGATCACTTATTCAATTAGGCTTAACTGATACTGTGTCTTAATGGACACTTTTATCATTTTCAATATTTACCTCTTTTACGGCCTCGTATTCTTTACGATTGGTTGCGTGGTGGTTTTTCGCAACTTTAAATATAGTCAGCTATCTATCTCATCGACTTTATGGGCTTTGGCATTATTTGGTTTTTCCCATGCTTTCCATGAATGGTCAGAGCTTTATGTGATTTTATTTCGTGATGAGTTACCTAATCAATATCAATATGTAGTGCAATGGCTGAGGTTAATTAAGTTATCGCTGTCTTTTGCTGGTTTGATGATTTTTGCATGGCTGTTATTTCGTATTATTCCCAAACCATACTCTAAAGTTGGTCAAATAATTACAGCCTTAATAGTTGTGACTTACACGCTGGTAATGCTGTTTTTCTATCAAGGGACCTCACTACTTGCTGATACCTTTTCTGAAGCGGCAAGTTATACTCGTGTATTGCTAGGTTTTGGTAGTGCGACGCTTGCAGGCATAGGTATTGCTATTTATGGTTATCAGTTACGCCAAGAAAGTCATGAGTACGGCCAATATTTCATTGCTACAGGTTTTGGGTTAGTACTCTATGGAGTCCTCGCTGGACTGGTTCCGACAAGTTTTCATTCTGTTGTGCCAGTATTGAGAACATTAGCTGCGGCGCTTGTTTTAGTGACTTTATATAAAGCCTTAAAAATTTTTGATATTGAAAAAGAAGCGGCAACAGAAGCTAAATTAAAGCGAGCGGTTGAGGCTGATAAATACAAAGCTATAGGTCATTTAGCTATGGGGGTTGCTCACGAGATTAACAATCCTTTGGCATCTTCAATGTTGGCGCTAGATTTACTTGAGAGAAAAGTGCCTCAGCAGCAAGTTGGCGTAGCAGATTATATCCAGCGTGCAAGATTAGGCATTGATAGAGCATCTGTTATCAGTAAAGAATTGTTAACCTATGCACGCGCAGACTTGAGTCATTCACAAAAGGTATATTTTTGCGATGTGATTGAAGGAGCTAAACAATTGCTTAGCCATAAACTTGCTCCATACACTTTGACAGTTAACTGCGATAACAATGTGTATGTTACTGGTCAAAAAGTAAAATTAGAAGAATTGCTGATTAACTTACTCAACAATGCAATCGATGCAAGCGACACCAATGGCAGTATCGATATCAATGTAGCAGCAGATGAACAAGCTGTCGTTGTAGAAATAACAGATTACGGCGAAGGTATGGATAAGCAAACGTTAACACGAGCTACGGAATTATTTTATTCCACAAAGCCGATTGGGAAGGGCACGGGACTTGGGCTGGCTATATGTGAGCAAATTGTCAGTAATCACCATGGCAGCATGCAGCTAATGAGCGCAAAAGGTGTTGGCACTAGAGTGCTTATCAATTTTACATTAAGGAACGAGCACAATGGTTAAGGTTCTTATTGCTGAAGACGACTATGAACTTCGCAGGAACATGGTCGATATTCTTGAGTTGGAAGGTTATCAAATATCCGATGTAGATAGCGCTGAAGCCGCTATTAATGCTTGTGAGGAGGAAACCTTTGATATTGCATTATTAGATTTAGTGATGTCAGGTATGACAGGTGTTGAAGCTATCTCAAATTTACGTCAACTTAATCCTTTTATGGCTGTTGTTATTGTGACAGCTTATGCCACGGTTGATACCGCTGTTGATGCAATGAAGAAAGGTGCTGATAGTGTTATTACTAAGCCATTCAATGCAGCTGAGCTGATTGTAACTATAAAACGAAGTATTCAAGAGAAGCAGTTACTAAAAACAACCAGTGATATTGATCCTGATAGTGTTTATGCGGCATTAGCTAATGAACTTAGAAGGGAAACATTAAAGCAGTTAGGTAGCCATAAAAAGCTCAAGTTTATGGACTTATGTCGGCTTGTGGGAGTGGATGACCATACCAAGTTTAACTTTCATTTACGTCAGCTAAAGAAGGCAGGTTTAGTAACGCAAAATGAGAACAAGATCTACATTTTGACAAATACTGGTCAATTTGTGCTACAAAACCATAACTTATCTTGATTGTTTATATTTAATAAATTCATGTACTTACTTCATTTGTGATAATTATAATTCACGGATGTTTGTTGTTTGTGAAGTCGAGTTATCTATCTCTTTATGGGTATTGGGCGAATACTGTATCCATGTCCAAAGAGACATATCAATCATAGCTAAAACATTAGAGTGTGATTGAGCGATAACTTGAGGATGAACTAATGAAAACAACAATTCCATGTAAAAAATTACTACTCGCGACGATGATAACTATGTTAGTCGCTTGTAGTAATGACGATGATAATACAACTCCCCCAGTAGAGAATACTCCCCCGTAGCAGTCGATGATGCCGCCAATGTAATGGCAACAAAAATGGTCACAATTGATGTACTCGCTAACGATACCGATGCAGATGGTGACACACTATCTATTGTATCAGTTGATTCGAGCAGTGCTGTTATCAACAATGGTAAAGTTGATTTTACAGCCGGCGCTGAAGCTGGGGAGATTACATTCAATTATACCATCACTGATGGTGTTGATAATGCTTCTGCAGTCGTCACCGTTATAGTTGAAGCTATTCCTGAGCCAGAGCCACTAAGTTACGTGGGGTCAGACGCTTGTTCTACGTGTCACGCTGGTAAGCACGAATCGTTTGTTAAGACTGGTCACAATTTCAAAATTCAAAAAATTAGTAATGGTGAACAACCTAGCTTCCCATACACACCAGAAGAAACAATTACAGGAGCCATTGATTTACTTCAGTTTGCAGGACCCGATGGCGATGGTACAACCAATAACGATTTAGGAGCACCAACAAGTTACGATGATGTAAGTTACGTAGTCGGTGGGTATCACTGGAAGATGCGCTGGTTAGATGCTGATGGTTATATCGTTACTGGTACAAATGTCCAGTACAATATTCGCAACGCCGAAGGGGAGTTAAATATTCCTGACAACCATCTTAACGATCCCGATGTGATGGGTAATTATAAAACTGGAGACATGAACTACCAATACAAGTGTGGTAATTGTCACACTACAGGTTGGAAGCGAACAACTACAGATGAGGGCGATACACGTAACCTAGATCGCCAAGATGATTTACCTGGAATGGGTGGAACTTTCGTCGCTGGAGGCGTTCAATGTGAAGCCTGTCATGGTGCAGGTAGTGAGCATGTTGCAGCACCGTCAGCAGAGAATATTACTAAGATTGCAGTAGCTCGTTTAACTGAAGATTTCTTAGCTGATGATATGGGGTATGGTAAAGCCGTTACCTGTGCTGAGTGTCATACTCGTGATGGTGAAAAGGATTACCCTAGTTACGTGAGTGCTTACAACGTTGCTTTCCCTGATGGTAGCAAAGTGGGTGGCCGTATCATTTCTAGCAGTGGTTTATCTAAGCATCACCAAACAGGAGATGAACTCCTAGGTGTTGTTCCAGAAGATCATGGCACTTATAAAGCTGGTGACGAGATAGGTCCTAAGAGTGGTATGGCGTGTACAACGTGTCATGACTCGCACAAGTCAACTAAGAATGTTGATAGTGCCGATGGCTTACATACTGGTGCAGTAAAAGAATGTACTAGTTGTCATACAGATGTGGCGTTCACCGATGGCGGTGGTGCAATGGGCCACAGTATGATTGCTGAATGTACAGACTGTCATATGCCTAAACTGGCTAAGAGTGCCATAACACACTTAGGTAAAGATGGTACTACTGTATTTGGTGATGTTAAGTCTCACTTATTCACCATTGATTTAGACCCAGCTGCAAAACAATTTACTGAAGATGGCAAGTTCCAAATGCCTTGGTCTACAGCTCAGTACTCTTGTGGTGAGTGTCATGCTGATTACGCAGACAAGGCTGCAGCATTACCTAAGATTCATAAGTAAAGTTTAAATTCATCACTCCTTTTATTTCAAAACCGCTTTCATCCCCATGAGAGCGGTTTTTATTTTATTTGCAGTACTATTTGTGAAAACCAGTTGTAATTGAAAACTATAGAAAGTGATTTTTAAAGCAGTTATAGAAATGGAGGTTGATTAGTTTTTCCACTAATTAAGTTAACTAAGTATTTGTATGCAAATCAGCATAATAAGGCTGCTTCGGTTATGTAAAGTGAGAACAAGATCTATATTTTGACAAATACAGGTCAGTTTGTACTACAAAATCACAACTTATCTTAACTATTTATATCTTCATAAAATCAATGTGTTAAGTGTAACTTGATAATTAAAATTCACAGTTATTAGTTGCTTGTGAATTTGAGTTATCTATCCCTTTATGAGTATTAAGCAAATACTGTGCGCATGTCCAAAGAGACATACCAATTGCAGCATAAAAGCGCAATTGCGATACCATTTTGAGGATGAATTGATGAACGCACATTTTCCAACTAAAAAACTATTATTAGCCAGCATGGTGACCATGTTATGCGCGTGTAGTAGCGATAGTTCAGATGACGATAAACCCGTCACGCCACCTAATACACCGCCTACTGCTGAAAACTCTCAACGTACGACTGATGCAAATCGCAGTTTAATTATCAATCCTATGTTGCACGTTACAGCTGGAGATGAGGGGGATGTTATCTCATTAGTATCTGCCACTGCCGATAAAGGTGAACTGACATTATTAGATGGTGATTTGGTTCAAATTGACCCAGAGTTTCAAGCTGGTGATATTACGATTAATTACACAGTGACTGACGGTACTGATGAAGCGTCAGCTGAGATTGTGATCAACGTTGAAGCGGCTATGTATGCAGGCACGCAGCGCTGTTTAGATTGTCATGGTGCAGGTAGTCCATTTAATGACATCTCTAGTCACCAGTTGCACGGACACAACTTTAAGATTAGTAAAATTGCCAATGATGAAACGCCAGCCTTTCCATACTCTAGTGTCGATGGCGCCATTGATAAACTGCTAGCTTCTTCTGAGTCAACTGATAATACGTTAGGCAAGCCTGATTCTTATGCTGATGTGTCATACACATCTGGTGGTTTTGCTTGGAAATATCGCTGGCTAGATAAAGATGGATACATAGTTACGGGTAGCGAAGCTCAATTCAATATTCACGCTGAGGCATTAGGTTTAGATGATCAAATCATGGTCAACTATAATGGCGGCTCAGTTGATAAACCTTACACTTGTGGTAATTGTCACAACACAGGATGGAAGCCTTATTCAGAAGGTTTATATGCTCAAAAACAAGATGACTTACCTGGGGTTCATGGAACTTTCTTTGAGGCAGGGGTTCAATGTGAAGCTTGTCATGGCGCAGGCTTAACTCATTCAAATACTGGTAACCCAAGTGATATCGTTCGTAAGGCGACACCGCGAACAACCGCATCGTTAAAGTCTGACACTATGGGTTATGGTGAAGCCATGCATTGTGCTGAGTGTCATACTCGTGATGGCGACCGAAATGCAGGTAATGATTACACTAGTGGATTTAATAAAGCATTTCCTGAAGGACCAGAATTTGGTGCCCGAGTTGCTGTAAGAAGTGGTTTACCACGTCATCACCAAGGCCATGATGAGTTTATGGGAATAGATCCTGATAATGGTGACATTATGAGTGCTAAATACAATGCCGGTATGACGTGTAGTACTTGTCATGACAGCCATAAATCAGCTGTTTATCAAGATGAACCTGAGCATATGGGGGCGATAAAAATGGACTGTGCAACTTGTCATGCAGATAAAGTAGAAATGAATGCAGGACATGGCCCTGATGGTTACTTTGCTAAAGAGTGTATCGACTGTCATATGCCTGATGTAGTGAAAAACGCTGTGTCATTTACAAATGATCAAGGAAACAAAGTAGGCGATATTCGCATTCATACTTTCGCTATCGACTTGTATAACGAGAAAGGCCAATTCCAAGACGCTGAAGCGAAAGATACCTTTATGTACCCTTATCTTCAAGATGGCTTTGCATGTGGAGAGTGTCATACTCAAGGTTCTAAGTTAGACAGTTTACAAAATAACTATGGCGGCAAAATGCATAAAAACTAGTTAGTTTATATTGCATTAACCTTACTATAGAACATTACTCCCGACTCCTCGTAAAGCCCTACTCTGTAGGGCTTTTTTTGTTTTGAGATAGCTGCTTTTTCTATCAGCTTTGCAGTTCATTTTATTAAACGTAGTCATTTGAGCTATTAGTAAATAGTTTATGGTAAGACTCTTGTTACCATCTTAAAAAGCTGTTGATGGTGACATCATGTGGTCGAGGTTTTAGTTTATTAGCTTAGAAGTGAAGGCTTAGCTTTAGGAGATAAGGTTGGGCTAGTATGATGTGATTATTTCAGCTTATCGCTAATAGAGTGAGAATAGATTTAGGCTCTTGCTTAAGGTAGCTTACAGCGACTTCATTCTCGAATAAAGTCGCCTCTATTTAGCTGTTTTCTGGTAGCTTTTCGCCGATAACTACCGGAAGTTCAATGGGCTTACCTTCACGAATAATAGTGATATTTACTTTGTTACCAGGAGTCGTTTCAGCGATTCTATCCATCAACATTTCAACGCCAGGTACGCTTTCTTCCGCATATTGAATAATGACATCTCTAGGGCGCAGTGTCGCTTTAGACGCTGGACCATTAGGATCAACTCCTGTGACTAACACACCTTTAAGATCGGGTAGGTTTAAGATCTGTGCCATAACAGGGCTGAGCGGTTCACCCGAAATACCTAGGGCACCGCGGATAACCCGGCCATTAGTAATTAATTTACCCATAATGCTATGGGCAAGCTTGATTGGAATAGCAAAGTTAATCCCGTGACCACCACCTTCAGCACCAATTTGAAAAGCTGCGGTATTAATACCAATAAGCTCTCCGCCCGTATCAATTAAGGCGCCACCTGAGTTACCTGCATTAATAGCGGCATCGGTTTGTAAAAAGTCGAGATAGCCTGAACTTAACCCATTACGGCCTGTAGCACTAATGATGCCTTGCGTAATGGTTTGGCCTAAATTGTATGGGTTACCAATCGCTAATACGACGTCGCCAACTTGGGCTGGGTTATTGAGATTAATTGGTACAATGGGGACGTTATCACCATCAATCTCGATTTTAAGTACGGCTAAATCGGTGATTTGATCTGAGCCGACAACTTCAGAGGTGAACTTTCTACCATCTTGTAAAGCGATAACAATTTCATCGGCTTTTTTGATGACATGGTAGTTGGTTAAAATATAGCCCTCTTTACTCATAATAACCCCAGAGCCAAGGCCTTGAAGTGAGCTTGAGTTAAGTGGAGAATTTTGATCCAAACTAAGACTGTAAATATTTACAACAGCAGGTGCTGCTCGTCTAACTGCACTAGCAAATGACAACTCGTTGTTATGTTGAGTGACAGTGAGGCCATTATTGAAACTATTGTTGTTAGTGATTGAATTAACGAATAAGAATGCCGCAGCCATCACCAAACCAAATACCACAGCCTTGCTTAAATAGAGAATAGTGTCTTTGAGATTCATGGGTCGACTACATTAGGAAAGTTAATCAAATATATTATCATGATTAAAAAAATTAAGCATCGTGGCTACACACCACGATGCTTAATTACAGTTTGATAACTAGAAGGATATTAGCGTGTTATCTCAGCACTAAGTACATCAGTTTGTTATCACGCAACACCTTCAACGCCACAGCGCCCTGCGGGTTCTTAAGTGCTTCTTTTAATGCTTTTAGACTTTTCACTTTACTGCGGTTTAAGCCGACAATTAAATCGCCTTTCTCAAGGCCATTTCTTGCAGCGGGAGAACCCTGAGCAACGTCAGTAATTTCGATGCCTTTACGGGTATCGTTAAGCTTCGCACCTTCAAGCATAGGATGAAGTGCATCGTCAGCTGCGCCGCTACTAGAGGTTGACTCACCCAATACTACGTTAGCGGTTTCGTCATCACCGTCACGGATAATGCCTATTTTAACTTTTGCACCGGCGCCCATCGTGGCAACTTTTGCTCTGAGCTCTTGGAAGTTTTTAATCTTTTTACCATTAACACTCACAATAATGTCGCCAGCTTCGATGCCTGCTTTATCTGCAGCGCTATCTGGCATAACTTCGCTGATAAAGCCGCCGTGTTGGGTTTCTAAACCAAATGCTTTAGCGAGTTCATTATCTAAATCGCGCCCCGTTACTCCTAATACACCGCGTTTGACTTCACCGTGCTCAATAATTTGATTGATCAGGTTATTGACCATATTGGCTGGAATAGCAAAACCAATCCCGACGTTACCGCCACTTGGAGCAACGATTGCAGTATTGATACCTATTAGCTCACCATTTAAATTAACGAGTGCGCCGCCAGAATTACCACTATTAATGGCTGCATCGGTTTGAATAAAGTTTTCCAGCATCTCAATGCCAAGGCCGCTGCGACCTAGTGCACTAACAATCCCTGAAGTTACGGTTTGTCCAAGGCCAAATGGATTACCAATGGCCACAGCAAAGTCACCCACTCGAATATCATCAGAGTTAGTCTGTTTAATTGCCGTCAGGTTTTTTGCTTCGATTTGTAATAAAGCAATATCAGATTCAGGATCAGAACCAATCAATTTGGCTTCGATTTCACGGCCGTCATGTAAGCCAATTTTGATTTCGTCAGCACCATTAATGACGTGATTGTTGGTAACGATATACCCTTCTTTAGCGTCAATAATCACCCCTGAGCCTAAACCGCGAAATGGACGTTCTTGAACTTGCTCTTGTGGTGCATTGGGGCCGAAAAAGTACTTAAATACGTCTGGGATTTGTTGTTTAGAAACTTGGGTGCCACTCACTGCCACTGATACGACTGCTGGTGTGGTTCTTTCAAGCATAGGAGCGAGGCTTGGTAATGCTTGCCCGTCAACCGCATGGGGAATAGCGGCTTGAGATAAAGCCGGCATTAAAGAAAGTGAGGCTGATAAAATAGCTGCTGAGAGTAATGTTAATTTTGGTTTCATTAATTTTTGCTCCTTGAAAATTAAATCATGTCTCTGGCAATACGCTTGAACGGCCGCCTTAGATGAGATTAATCAAATAAACTTACACTAAATATATAACCTCGGAGTCGATGAAGTTTCAATAAGTTCAGCGTTTATTAACAAAGGTTAATTTTTTGTAGTTATAAGCGTTACCTCTATTGTAGCTGCATGCTATGATTGCTTCGAATTTTCAGCAGTATAAGAGAGTCGAATCCGTGTCGCAGTTAAGCCCTTGGCAGCATTATCAACAAGATTTAACCCGTGATGGTTTTTCTCACGACTTGGCTCAAGAGCAAGCAGTAAAATCACTGCAACGTGTTTATGAAGAAGTTATTGCCGCTAATATTCAGCCTACCGGTTTTAGCAAACTACTTGGCGCGGTAGGTTTGAAAAAATCGACATCGACAGTGCAAGGTTTGTATTTGTGGGGCGGAGTAGGGCGCGGTAAAACCTATCTCATGGACACCTTTTTTGATGCGCTGCCTACAGATAAAAAACTACGTGCGCACTTTCATCGTTTTATGCATCAACTGCATCATGACCTTGGGGAAATGGAAGGGGTTCAAGATCCTTTAATTAGCATTGCTAAGAAAATGGCCCAGCAATATAAAATTATCTGTTTTGATGAGTTTTTTGTCTCAGATATCACTGATGCGATGTTACTGGGTACCTTGTTCCAATACTTATTCAAAGAAGGCGTTGCTTTAGTCGCGACTTCAAACATCATCCCTGACGACTTATATAAGAACGGTCTACAGCGAGCCCGTTTTTTACCTGCCATTAAATTAATCAATGAAAACTGTGAAATTCTAAATGTCGATTCAGGCATTGATTACCGTTTGCGTACACTTGAGCAAGCCGAAATTTATCATTTCCCTTTAGATGAACAGGCAGATACTAATTTACTGACTTACTTTGGCCAATTAGCACCAGAGTCAGAGGTGTTAACTGGTTCTATTGAGATTGAAGGGCGTGAAATCGGCATTCGTCAGCAATCTCAAGGGGTACTATTAGCTAACTTTAGAGATCTATGTGATGGGCCGCGCTCTCAGCGTGACTATATGGAAGTGGCTAGGTTATATCATACTGTATTAGTTAGCGGGCTTGAGCAAATGGGGTCTTCTACTACAGGTGATGATATTGCGAGACGTTTTCTAGCAATGGTTGATGAGTTTTACGAGCGTAACGTTAAACTGATTATCTCAGCCGAAGTCTCGCTGGAAGATATTTATACCGATGGTTTATTAAACTTTGAATTCAGGCGTTGTCGTTCAAGGTTGATTGAAATGCAGTCCCATGATTATTTGACCTTAGAGCATTTACCTTAAAGGCCGGGCTAACACTTCAATTAAAATCGCTGTACATATAAAGGTAGATATAACGCTTGGTAAATCAAGCTGAATATTTTCTAACCAACTTGTACTTATATGTGGGTCTAAAATCAGCGATAAATAAACAAATCACCCGCAGAGGTGATTTTTTTATAATAATGAAAAAATTAGGTGATTTTTAACTCAGCTTTGTCTATAATCCGCCACCTGCCCTCGTTACTCCACCGAATTTGGGTGGACGATTTAAACCAATTTCAGCTCGAAGGGGCTTTGAAATGGTCATTGTGTTGATTGCATGTGCAGTCAGCATTGAGACAGAATTTTAAACATTGGGTTTTTGTAAAATGAAGACTACATTTACTGCTACACCAGAAACAGTCACACGTGACTGGTTCGTCGTTGACGCCGAAGGTAAGACTTTAGGTCGTATCGCTACTGAAATTGCTACTCGTTTACGCGGTAAGCATAAGCCAGAGTATACTCCTCATGTTGACACTGGTGACTACATCATCGTTATTAACGCTGATAAAGTTACAGTGACTGGTAACAAAGCTAAAGGCAAAGTTTACTACTCACATTCAGGTTTCATCGGTGGTATTAAGCAGATTACTTTTGAAAAGCTGCAAGATCATAAGCCTGAAATGATTATCGAGAAAGCAGTTAAGGGTATGTTGCCAAAAGGTCCTTTGGGCCGTGCTATGTTCCGTAAACTTAAAGTTTACGCTGGCACTGAACATAACCATGCTGCACAACAACCTCAAGTTCTTGATATCTAATACGGGAGTAAGCTAATGTCTGCAACTCAGTACTACGGCACTGGCCGTCGTAAAACATCAACTGCTCGCGTATTCGCTAAAGCAGGTAGTGGTCAAATCGTTGTTAACCAACGTCCACTTGATGTATATTTTGGTCGTGAAACTGCTCGTATGGTTGTTCGTCAACCACTAGAGCTTGTTGAAATGACTGACAAACTTGACATCTATGTAACTGTTAAAGGCGGTGGAACCACTGGCCAAGCAGGTGCAATTCGTCACGGTATTACTCGTGCATTGCTTCAGTTAGACGAAGCTCTACGTCCTTCTTTACGCGGCGCTGGTTTCGTTACCCGTGATGCTCGTAAAGTTGAGCGTAAGAAAGTTGGTCTACGTAAAGCACGTCGTAAGCCACAATTCTCAAAACGTTAATTCGTTTTCAGAGTTCAAAAAACCCAGCTATATGCTGGGTTTTTTATTGCCTTTTTTTCATCAAATACAGCTATGATACAAATTGATAATGATGTTGTTGCTACTGAGTGTCATCATTGTTCTGTTGTTGAACTAATACAAAATTGTAGGATGAATGATGAATTTTCAAGTGTTGATGTTTGCTATTGGTTTGGTTTTGGTTTTAGAAGGTGTTGGACCGTTATTATTTCCCGAACAATGGAAAAAATATTTAGCCGAGATTTCTACGCAAAATAAGAATGTTCTCAGGAGGTTAGGTGGGTCTTTGGTGTCTGCTGGCATAGTACTATTAATAATTTTCGCATAAAATACTTGCAATATACCCCCAAAAATCTGTTAAAATTCGCCTTTATACCGCAACCTTGCAGCAGACGATGGGCAAAAACGTAGTAGTACTCGGCACTCAATGGGGTGACGAAGGAAAAGGTAAGATTGTCGACCTTCTAACAGAACAGGCAAAATATGTAGTTCGTTACCAAGGCGGCCACAATGCTGGTCATACTCTTGTTATCGACGGCGATAAAACAGTACTTCATTTGATTCCGTCAGGGATCTTACGCGACAATGTGAAATGCATTATTGGTAATGGTGTAGTACTCGCTCCCGATGCTTTGATGAAAGAGATCAACATGCTTAAAGAGCGTGGTGTCCCTGTCGAAGAGCGTCTTCTTATTTCAGAAGCATGTCCTCTAATTCTACCTTTCCATTGTGCTCTTGATGTAGCTCGCGAAAAAGCGCGCGGCAATCAAGCTATCGGTACAACGGGTCGTGGTATTGGTCCAGCTTATGAAGATAAAATTTCTCGTCGTGGTCTTCGCGTAGGTGATTTGTTCAATGCTGAACTTTTCGCTGTTAAGCTTAAAGAAGTGATGAAATATCACAACTTCATGCTTACTGAATACTATGACTGTGAAGCAGTTGATTATCAAAAGACACTTGAAGATGCGTTAGCAATTGCTGATTATCTTAAGAGCATGTGTACTGATGTTACTGAATTACTTGATACTGCCCGTAAAGCGGGTGAGCCTATCTTGTTTGAAGGTGCTCAAGGTACATTACTTGATATCGACCATGGTACATACCCATATGTGACTTCATCAAATACTACAGCAGGTGGCGTAGCTACTGGTTCTGGTTTTGGTCCTCGTCACTTAGATTATGTGTTAGGTATCATGAAAGCTTACACCACTCGCGTAGGTGCAGGTCCATTCCCAACAGAACTTGAGAATGAGATTGGTGACTACTTAGGCCACAAAGGTCAAGAGTTTGGTGCTACCACTGGTCGTAAACGTCGTCCAGGTTGGTTGGATGCTGTGGCAATGCGCCGCGCAGTTCAAATCAACAGTGTAAGTGGCTTCTGTCTAACCAAACTTGACGTTCTAGATGGCCTAGAAGAAGTTAAGATTTGTGTTGGTTACCAGTACCCAGATGGGACTGTTGAAACAGTGACGCCTTTAGCGGCTGAAGGTTACGAGCAGGTAACTCCTGTTTTCGAAACTATGCCAGGCTGGAGCGAAACGACTTTCGGTGCGACGTCAATTGAGCAACTGCCACAAGCAGCGCTAAATTACATCAAACGCATTGAAGAGTTACTTGAAGCACCTGTTGATGTTATTTCAACTGGTCCTGACAGAAACGAAACAATCGTATTAGTTAATCCATTTAACTAACACATTGAAGGCCGCTAACTTAGCGGCCTTTTTATTGTGTAGTTAACCCGTTTTCAGATTGAAAATTTAAATCGAATATTCACTGCTAGTCTCCAGTTACCTTCGTCATTTTTCTCCTATCTAATACGTTTGTCAGCATTTTCTATTGTGTTGATTAATTGCAGTTTGTGCAGTTAATACTCAAGAATTGAGCTATAATGCCGATGCATTGAGTAACTAAAGTGTCATTGAGAATCGTTATGCTGCGTTTAAGTTTATTAGTATTGTGCTTTATCCCGTATGTTGTTGTGGCTGAAATGGCTTCAGTAGACATTTATAACGATGAGCAATTACTTAAATTGATCCGAACGAATCAATATTTACAGCAAGTTAAAGCCGATGACTGCCAACTAGTGCAGGATATCGAAGCAAGAGCCGAAGTGTTAAAGCAGCCCATGTATCAGTTTTTATGGGGCGAAATGCTTAACCATGGTGTTTGTGTGCCTCAGCACGCATCACGAGGCATGAAACAAGTACAAATTGCTGCAGAGCAAGGTAGCGCCGAGGCGATGCTAAAACTGGCCGAATATTACTACCACGGCAATTTGGTGGTCAAAGATAAGAATCGTGCAGTGCAGTATGTGATGCCTGCTGCTGCTAATGGTGATGTACCAGCACGATTAATGTTAGTTCGCCTTTTTGGCGAAGGTTATGGTAGCCCTGTAGATTACAAATTAGGTTACCATTGGTTATATAACAGCGTATTTGATGATGAAGCGACACAGAAAAAAGCGACTTCATTATTGCAGAAATTAGCCGCTAAGATGCCCGCAAGTATTGTCGCGCGAGCACAACAGCCGCAGCTGCACTAAGCGCTAATGCTCCGACATTGGAGTAAATTATTTGGAAATTGAATGATCAACGATCCTCATTTTGAGAGAGAGCAAGACAAGTACGAAAACCCAATCCCTAGCCGTGAATATATCTTAGAGTATTTACGCGCTCAGAAATCACCTGTCACCAGAGAACACATTGCAACAGCATTAAAAATGGTCGATGAAGATCATCTTGAAGCGTTAAGAAGACGTTTGCGTGCAATGGAGCGTGATGGACAACTGGTTTATACCCGCGGCCATAGCTATGGCTTACCTGAAAAGATGGATTTACTTTCAGGTAGCGTGATTGGTCACCGAGACGGATTCGGATTTTTTAAATCTGACGAAGGTGGTGACGATTTATTTATCAATAACCGTGATATGCAGATGTATTTTCATGGCGACAAAGTCTTAGCACAAAAAGCAGGCTCAGATCGTCGTGGTCGTCGCGAAGCGCGTATTGTCAGGTTAGTTCAGCAACGTGTTGCGCCGCTAGTCGGTCGCTATCATGTCGATGCTGGAATGGCGTTTGTTATTGCTGATGATAGACGTATTACCCAAGAGATTCTAATTGCAAAAGAAGACAGTAATGGTGCCCGTGCGGGTGACGTTGTTGTGGTTGAACTCACTCGTAGACCTGGCCGCTTTGTAAAAGCTGCCGCAAAAGTGACTGAAGTGCTTGGTAAGACAATGGCTCCTGGTATGGAAATTGAAATTGCACTGCGCAATTACGATTTACCGTACAAATGGTCTTCTGTGATTGAGAAAAAGCTTAAACGTATACCTGATGAAGTGCCAGAATCTGACAAGCAAGGTCGCGTTGATTTACGTCACCTGCCTTTGGTAACCATTGATGGCGAAGATGCCCGAGATTTTGATGACGCTGTATATGCAGAAACAAAACCTAGTGGTGGCTGGCGTTTATTGGTTGCTATTGCTGATGTGAGTCATTATGTTCGCACTGATTCAGCATTAGATGAAGAAGCGCGTGCACGAGGTAACTCTGTGTATTTTCCTTCGCAAGTTATCCCAATGTTGCCTGAGAAAATTTCCAATGGTTTATGTTCGTTAAACCCACATGTTGACCGTTTATGTATGGTCGCAGAGATGACGATTTCAGCAGCGGGTAAGCTGTCTGGTTATAAATTTTATCCGGCGGTAATGCATTCGCATGCAAGATTCACATACACCCAAGTAGCAGCAATGCTTGAAGGCGGTGAAATTGCACCTGAACACGAAAGCTTATTCCCGCACCTTCAATGTTTACAATCTTTGTATTTAACCTTGAATGAGCGCCGAGCTGAGCGTGGTGCAATTGCATTTGAAACGGTCGAAACACAGTTCATTTTTAATGAGCAGCGTAAGATTGAAGCTATTGTGCCTCGCAGTCGTAATCAAGCCCATAAAATTATTGAAGAGTGCATGATTTTAGCAAACGTAGCCTCAGCTAAGTTTGTTAAAAAAAATAAAGGTGAAGTGCTGTATCGCGTGCATGAAGCCCCATCAGAAACCAAATTAGCTAACTTTAAAGAGTTTTTAGCTGAACGTGGCTTATCAATGAATGGCGGTGATGAACCGACACCATCTGATTACCAAGATGTGATGCTAAAAATTGCCGACAGACCTGATGCTGAATTAATTCAAATCATGTTACTGCGCTCAATGAGACAAGCGGTATATAGCCCTGATGATGATGGTCACTTTGGTTTAGCATTAACCGAATATTCGCATTTTACTTCGCCAATTCGTCGTTATCCTGATTTGGTATTGCACCGTGTTATCCGCTATTTATTAGCAGCGCAAGAGGGCAATGTTAAGGATAAATGGACCCCAGAAGGTGGTTATCATTACGACCTTGAAGAGTTGGATAAGTTAGGCGAAGAGTGTTCAACGACTGAGCGCCGCGCCGATGAAGCCACTCGAGATGTAGCAGACTGGCTTAAATGTGAATACATGCAAGATCATGTTGGTGACGACTTTGAAGCCGTTATTGCCTCTGTCACCAGCTTTGGTTTGTTTGTGAGATTAAAAGATCTTTACATTGATGGCTTAGTACACATTTCAAGTTTAGTCAGTGACTACTACCAATTTGATCCGATGCGCCAGCGTTTGATTGGTGAAAACACTAAGAATATTTACCAAGTTGGTGATGAAGTTAGCGTTAAAGTTGCCGCGGTTAATTTGGACGATCGTCAAATAGATCTTATTATGCTGGGCGATCACGGTAAGAGCCGTAAAAAGTCGAGTCGTAAGCCTTTGACTGCTCGTGAGCGAGCCAACCTTGAAGGTGCCAAAGCTGGTGCAAGCAAGTCTGGTGGCGATAAGAGTCAATCAAGTGGTGATAGTAAAGATGAAAAGGGCGGCGCTAATACAGGTTCAAAGCGCTCAGGTGCTAAGGGTGGTTCTAGTAGTAAAAAACCTCGCTCAAAAACCAGTGCTAAGAAAAAGAGCACCAGTAAATCATCTAAAAAACCAGTAAAAAGTTCAGCAGCAACAGCTGCAAACAAACCGTCTAAAGCAAAGCGTAAGAGAAAATAAGTAAATGAAAAAACAAGATATCATTTTTGGCATCCATGCTGTTGAAGCTTTGCTACGTAATTCACCTGAGCGTGTGATTGAGTTGTGGGTAGTACAAGGGCGTGAAGACGAACGTGTATTGCCATTAATCAATACAGCCAATCAATACGGTGTGTCAGTGCAACGTTCAGGCCGTAAAGTCCTTGATGACAAATCAGCAAGTAGCCAACATCAAGGTATTGTGGCACGAGTGAAACCAGCTAAAGTACTGACTGAAAATGATTTAGATGCCTTGCTTGAAAAAACAGAGCAGCCGTTTCTACTTATCCTTGATGGCGTGACAGATCCGCATAACCTAGGTGCATGTTTGCGTAACGCTGATGCTGCAGGTGTTCAAGGTATTATCGTACCAAAAGATAACTCTGTCGGATTAACAGCAACTGTTAGTAAAGTTGCTTGCGGCGCTGCAGAAAGTATTCCACTGTTTCAAGTCACCAATCTTGCACGTACCATGCGTCATATTCAGCAAAAAGGTGTGTGGATAATTGGTGCAGCGGGTGAAGCTGGTTGTGAGTTGTACCAAGCAGATTTAAAAGGGCCTTTGGCCATTGCTATGGGCGCCGAAGATAAAGGTTTACGCCGTTTAACGCGTGAAAGCTGCGATTCAATCGTATCGATCCCAATGGCAGGTAGTGTTTCAAGTTTAAACGTATCAGTTGCGACTGGTATTTGTTTGTTTGAAGCGGTTCGTCAGCGCCAGATTAAAGCCTAAAGCGTAATACGACATTAAATAGATATTTTAATGATATTAAAAACGGGCCTAGAGCCCGTTTTTTGTTTTATGAGGTTTGAAAACTGCTGATTACTGGAAGGTATAAAGTAAATTAAAGGTGGTAATCGTATCGGTTTTAAAACTGTCTTCTGGGACTACGGCGGTATACTTAACATTAACGCCAATTTTAAATGCCCAATCCTGTAGGAAGGTATTTTTGTAGCTCAAATCTAATGTCAGGGTGTTGTTGTCTTCACCGACTTCAGAGGTTAGGTCCGCATTTAATGTGGTGTATTCTTGCAGCTTGACTGAATACTTGGCGGCAGTACGTAAGATAATATCTTGGTTGGCGTCTGGATTTAAATCAGAATCTGTCGCTTTTGGTAAGTCATAACGATAACCAGGACCGACTTCTAAACTGAGCTTGGTTTGGTAGTTAGAAATGATATCGAAACCATAACCAGTAGATAAAGTAGATAATTTGGTATAACTACCAAAGTCATCCCAAGTGAATTCCCCACGACCGAAAATGTAGCCACTTTCAAGCTTGTAACTAGATTGAGCGTAGACATCATACTTCTCAGCGGTTGTCGACTCATCATCAGCGGCATAGTAAACCTTAAAGGTAAACTCTTGCACTGCTTTGTCAGTATCGTACTTTAAATAGGTACGGCCATTAAAGTTTTGCGATTGGTTATTACCGGTATTAAGTTGCATACCAGCTTCAATTTCAGCATTAAAGTCACTTGGAGGCTCTTTGTAGTCTGGTGGCACTAATGCCCACGCAGAAGATGAGGCGAGCAAAGTAGAAGTAAAAATGATGACTTTTTTCATTACGCTTTTCTATGAATAGTTATGAGGAACGCCTGAAATACGGGTGAAGCGACATAATACCTGTATTCGAGTTTGCTGCAAAGCAAAGCATCATTAAATCCCTTGCTACCAGCATTAAGATACTCACTTTCATAGTGTATTTTTGCACTGTTCATTTAAAAGAAAAATGAAGAATCACAGGATTAATAACTAATAAGCTTGTGAGTAAAGTATTACTTGAGTTTGGTGTTGTGTTTATGTACTATGTCGCGCTCAAATCAGTCATTTAATTTCGTTCCTTGCCTCCAACTTGGTCTGACTGAGCCACACGTGAGGCTAATTAACCGTAAGGAGCAATAAATGCGTCATTATGAAATCGTATTTATGGTTCACCCAGATCAAAGTGAACAAGTCCCAGGTATGATCGAGCGTTACAGCAGTCTAATCACTGATGCTAACGGTACTATCAGCCGTCTAGAAGATTGGGGTCGTCGTCAATTGGCTTACCCAATTCAAGACCTACATAAAGCTCACTATGTTCTTATGAACGTAGAAGCAACTGCAGAGTCTATCGAAGAGTTAGAAACAGCTTTCCGTTTCAATGACGCTGTTCTGCGTAACATGGTAATGCGCACTAAAACTGCTGTTACTGAAGCTTCTCCAATGGCTAAAGCAAAAGATGAGCGTGATTCACGTCGTGCTCCTACTGCTGCACCAGCTGCTGAAAAAGAAGTTGAAGCAAGCGCTGAAGAATCTGCTGAATAATTAATCTGTGGTTAATCACTTAGTATTGTCGGGAACGATAACTCGTTCTAAGCGGTTTGATAGTCCAAGCGGGATTCCACATAAGGTAATCACGTTAGAGCACAAAGCGCAGCGGTATGAAGGCCAGATGTTGAGAAACGTTTATTGCCTCATCCAAGTCATATTAAGTGGCCAACGTTTTAATAGCGTTACAGAAGAATTAAAAGCAGGCGTGCAGGTCCAAGTTGAAGGGTTTATCTCTATGCAGCAAGGACGAAATGGCCAAAATAAATTGGTTATGCATGCCGAAAATGTCGAATTGAAAACTTAGGAGACTGTCAACATGGCACGTTATTTCCGTCGTCGCAAGTTCTGTCGTTTCACCTCTGAAGGTGTTGCAGAAATTGATTACAAAGATATCGTTACTTTAAAAAACTACGTAACAGAAAGCGGTAAGATTGTTCCTAGCCGTATCACTGGTACTAGTGCTAAATATCAACGCCAACTAGCTCGCGCGATTAAGCGTGCTCGTTATCTTTCTCTACTGCCTTACACTGATTTACATCAGTAATCGCAGTATTAATCAGAGGAATTAGATAATGAACGTTATTCTGCTTGATAAAATCGCTAACCTTGGAAACCTAGGTGACCAAGTTTCAGTTAAAGCCGGTTACGCACGTAACTTCCTTTTGCCACAAGGCAAAGCTGTTGTTGCTAATGACGAAAACGTTAAAGTTTTCGAAGCACGTCGCGCTGAATTAGAAGCTAAATTAGCTGCTGAATTAGGTGTTTGTGCTGCACGAGCTGAAAAGCTTGCTGCATTAGACGCAGTTGTTATCGCTTCTAAAGCTGGTGACGAAGGTAAACTATTCGGTTCAGTTGGTACTCGCGACATCGCTGATGCAGTTACTGCTGCTGGCGTTGAGCTTGCTAAAGCTGAAGTACGTCTACCTTTAGGTGCTTTACGCACTTTAGGTGACTTCGAAGTTGAAGTTCAGCTTCACACTGAAGTTAAAGCTGTTGTTAAAGTTTCTGTTGTTGCAGAAGACTAATAGCAAATTGCTTTAAAGAAAACACCGCCAATTGGCGGTGTTTTTTTATGCCTGAAATTTATGTCTGGCTTAAGATTAATACTAATCGGGATAAATTAGTGATCAGATATTGCGTAGGAAAAATCGCTTAGAACGAGGCAGGAATTGCAGCTAGCTAATTGCTCTATCTACAAAATTTCTAACGAAGTTATAAGCGATTTTAACCAGTAAAAATGATCATATTCTTATGCTGATTGGTATAAGATAAAAAAGCCCCGATTAATCACTTAACCGAGGCTGTTTGAACTGTGCATTAACGAGTTATTAGTTTCTCACTAAATCCAACTCTTGGATTAAATTATCTGCGTGGTCCACTTTATCCATCATCCACAGAATGTAGCGGAAGTCGACATGAACTGCACGGGTAATAGTTGGGTTAAAGAACCAGTCTTTGGTAATTGCTTCGTAAGTTGAGTCGAAGTTCAATCCAACTAATTCACCTTTTCCATTAAATACTGGTGAACCTGAGTTACCGCCTGTCGTATCTACGCTTGATAAAAAGTTAACCGGTACTGAGTTAAACTCTTCAGGTTTGTCTAAGCATGAGAACAAGCTGCAAATCCATGAACGTGGATCTTGGTAAACAGAAGCAACCGTATGTTTGCCATAGTCTTTAGTCGCGATAGCATCTAATAACTTCTTAGGTGCATTATATGGGTCTTCACCAGTGTGCTTACCTACAATCCCTTCAAGGCGAGTGAACGGTTGCTTGTAAAGCGCATCACGAGATTGATATCCATCTACCATGCCGTAAGTAATACGTAAGGTGCGGTTAGCGTCTGGATATACAGGCCAATCGTTTGCTTTGTAATAAGCAATAATGGCTTTCATATACTCAGGACGCGCAGTTGAAAGCTGTCCTTTTAAAGACTTCTCCGTTTTTTCCTGAGCCATATTAGTATCGTGCAGGGCAACGGCTAAACGAATAAACGGATCTGAACTGGTTTCAAAAGCTTCAGCATCTTTATCCATCCAAGCTAAACGCTGTTCTTTATCGGTTAGATTGGTTAACGCATAGTAACCGTCAAGCTTTGCAGATAAAGCCTCAGCATCTGAAATTTTGTTGAGTGCTTCGTCTAAAATAGCCACTCGCTGATTTTGCGCCATGTAAGCATTCAAGTCTTGGAGCCACAAGGTTTTATCCACTGAAACATCAAAGCTGCGCTCTAAGCGCTTAAGGTTGGCCGCAAACATTTTCATGTCGCGTTCCTGGAAACCTTGCTCACGTTTAGCGTCAGGTAATTGTTTCTCTTTAGCTAAGCGATACAGCTTTTTCGCCGCTGAAAGTAGCGAACTAGATTGAGCGTTATTAAAGAAGTAATCCGTTTGAATTTGATTTTGCTGCTTAGCAAGTAGCGCTTCAAGTTCAGTGATTAAGTTTTGATTCGCTTGAGTATCTTTTTTAAGCCAAGCTAAGAAATTATTCTCGCGTGCTTGTTTGATGCCCACAATGTCAGTGGCTTTAAAACCATCTAATAATCCATTGAGCTTTTTCATGCGGTTAGCCATTGATGCTAAGCTGCCAGCATATTTAATCGCGATGGTATTATTGTCGGCGGCCATTTGATTAATGGTGTCGATTTGCAGTTGGTAGCGTTTGGCATAAGTTGGGTACATCCAATCACTGGCAAACTCTAATTCACTGGTGAGACGATAACGGCTTGTTGAACCTGGGTAGCCTGCAGCAAATACACCGTCGCCAGCTTTAACACCATCAGCATTAATTTTGAGGTAGCTCTTTGGTTCAAACGGTACGTTATCTTCAGCGTAGCCGGCTGGTTTACCATCTTTACCAACATAAGCGCGTAGGAAGGTAAAATCCCCTGAATGACGTGGGTATTCATAGTTATCAATATCGCCGCCAAATGCGCCTACGCTTTCAGGTGGTGCATACACTAAGCGTACATCACGAATAATAAGCTGCTTAATTAAGTAATATTCTAAACCGTTGTGAAAGCTACTCACTGAACAGCGGTAGTTGTCATCGGTTTCACATTCTTTAATTAAAGCTTTGCGATTTGATTGGATATCTTCGTAACGTGCCAATGGTTCTTCGCTTAAATTGGCATTAACGCTTTTAGTTACATCCGTTACAGCTTCTGTGATGTATAATCGCTCGTTAGGGCCAGCTGAAGGTTCTTCAGCTTTGGTATTCGCAAGAAAGCCTTCTTCTAGGTAATTATGCTCAGTTTTGCTGTTATATTGTATTGCTCGATAGGCACAATGATGATTGGTAACAACTAGCCCTTGGGGCGAAACGAAACTGGCGGTACAATAGCCGAGACCGACAACAGCATTCATTGGATACTGGGTTAAGTCTGCAAGTTGTTTTGCAGGAATTTCGATGCCGCGTTGTGCTAATTTATCTGCGATAGAAGGCATTTGATAGGGTTGCCATTGGCCTTCATCGGCTTGGGCTAGCCCGGAAGACAGCACAAGGGCTGCAACGAGTGCAATACGCATGTTCTTTCCTTAAATATTATTATTGTTAGTCCGCATCAGCGGTTAATGTTGCGCCATTTGTTGCGCAACATGTTTGCATGACCTCGGTGTTATACCATATTTTACAAACAGGTTGGGAATTGGGAGTTTTAATGTCACAAAAAGGTGTTTTTAAGGCAAAGGAAAGGTTAAAAGACGCTCAAGTCGATGCGCTTAAATTACCGCCTCATTCTATTGAAGCTGAGCAATCTGTTTTAGGTGGCTTGATGCTTGATGCTGAAGCTTGGGACAGGGTCTCTGAAGCTATCGTGGCAGATGACTTCTATTCTCGTTCACACCGAATGATTTATGCCGCCATGAGCCGTTTAGTCGAAACGGGGCAACCGATCGATTTGATCACCGTATCCGAACGTCTTGAAGTTGAAGATCAGCTTGAAGATGCAGGTGGATTTGCGTATTTAGGGGAAATTGCTAAAAACACCCCAAGCGCGGGTAACATTTTATCCTATGCTGACATCGTACGTGAGCGTGCTGTTGTTCGCGACATGATTGGTGTTGCACATGAAATTGCCGATGCAGGTTATAACCCTGAAGGGCGAAACTCGGGTGATTTACTCGATTTAGCCGAAACTAAAGTGTTTAAAATTGCTGAGTCCCGAGCTAATGCCAATGAAGGCCCTGAAGGTATTAAATCGATTCTTGAAAAAACCGTCGATAAAATCGAGCAGTTATATAATAACCCTCATAACGGTGTTACTGGGGTATCCAGTGGGTTTAGTGATTTAGATAAAATGACAGCAGGCTTTCAGTCTGGCGATTTAGTGATTGTGGCCGCTCGTCCATCGATGGGTAAAACGACCTTTGCGATGAACTTGTGTGAACAAGCCGCCATGAATGAAGACAAGCCAGTACTTATTTTCAGCTTGGAGATGCCGTCAGAACAAATCATGATGCGTATGTTGGCGTCTCTTGGGCGAGTGGATCAAACTAAGATCCGTACCGGACAATTGGACGATGAAGATTGGGCGCGCGTGTCATCGACTATGGGTATCATGCTTGAACAAGGCAAGATGTACATTGATGATGGCTCAGGCTTAACCCCAACTGAAGTACGAAGTCGTGCACGACGTATTGCCCGTGAGTATGGCGGCTTATCTATGATCATGATCGATTACTTGCAGTTAATGCAGGTACCATCGTTAAAAGATAATCGTACCTTAGAAATTGCAGAAATTTCACGCTCGCTAAAATCATTAGCTAAAGAGCTAGAAATCCCAGTTATTGCACTGTCACAGCTTAACCGCTCGTTGGAGCAACGTGCCGATAAACGTCCTGTTAACTCGGATCTACGTGAATCTGGTTCGATTGAGCAAGATGCCGATTTGATCATGTTTATTTATCGTGATGAAGTGTATAACGATGATTCTGAACAAAAAGGTGTGGCAGAGATTATTATTGGTAAGCAACGTAACGGACCGATTGGTCGTGTGCCGTTAACCTTCCAAGGTCAATTCTCTCGCTTTGATAATTACTCTGGTACGCAAATATTTGATGAAGATTAATCCTACTTCACAAAGCTGAAATACGTCAGTAAGTTGCTATGATCAAAACAAGCCTCTGTTGTTAAAACAGAGGCTCATTTTTTAGTCGTTCAGGTGATACTACCTGAGTTAGTTTGCCAAATAAGGTCAATTATTTGAAACCATTTCCCCGTGCTGAAATTAGTCGTCAAGCCCTGCAAGATAACCTTACAAGGCTTAGAGAGATTGCACCTAATAGTAAAGTGATGGCTGTGGTTAAAGCTAATGGTTACGGCCATGGTTTACTCAATGTGGCTGAATGTGTCGATAATGCCGACGGATTTGGATTAGCAAGACTGGAAGAAGCATTACAGCTTCGTGAAGGTGGGGTGACGGCAAAGTTATTGCTACTTGAAGGCTGCTTTCGTCAATCTGATTTGCCTTTATTGGTACAACATCAAATCGATACCGTTGTTCACCATGAGTCTCAGCTCGAAATGCTTGAGCAGTCTAATTTAACTGCGCCAATCACTGTTTGGCTTAAAGTCGATTCAGGTATGCATCGACTAGGCTTTGGAATTGAGCAATTCCAAGATGTTTATCAACGCTTAAAAGCGTGTCCGAATGTAAAACAACCTATTCATTTAATGACTCACTTTGCTTGCGCTGATGAACCTGATAACAGCCTTACTCAGCAACAAATGGATGCCTTTAATAAATTGATCGCAGATCTTCCTGGTGATCGCACTTTAGCTAACTCAGCGGGTACATTGTTTTGGCCTCAAAGCCAATGTGACTGGATAAGACCGGGTATTGCCCTTTATGGTGTTTCGCCTGTTTATGGAGATAAAGGCACTCATCACGGTTTAGTTCCTGCAATGGAGTTAGTATCTAATTTAATTGCCGTACGCGATCACAAGGCGGGTCAAAGTGTTGGGTATGGTGCGCATTGGACTGCAACAAAAGATACTAAGCTTGGCGTCGTGGCTATTGGTTATGGCGATGGTTACCCGCGCAATGCACCAGAAGGCACACCAGTTTGGCTAAACGGACGCCGTGTTCCGGTAGTGGGTCGAGTGTCGATGGATATGTTAACTGTTGATTTAGGCGCTCAAGCCACAGACAAAGTGGGCGATCTCGTTCAGCTTTGGGGCAAAGCATTAGCGGTAGAAGAAGTAGCAGAACACATAGGTACAATTGCTTATGAGTTAGTGACTAAGCTAACCCCAAGAGTCGTCGTCGATCTACAAGAATGACATTGTCATTTGCTAAGAAATGTTAAAAGGAACCTTAGGTGCAGTTGTATAAATCAGTCGTAATGATTTATTGCGTGTTATTCAGTTTAGACAGTCTTGCTCAAACAACTACCATTCAACAAATTGCTACAGAAGGCACAGCTGTTTCAGTAGAGCTGCCAGTGGAAGAATCGGCTGATCCAAGCCAAAAACCATCAGACGATAATACTGATGACGCAGCTTCGAAAGCGATGCCACAATATGATGCCGAATTTGTTGCCGTACCCATTGTATTTTCAACGGAAACGCTAAGTACGACTTTTGGCGGCGCAGGCTTGATTAAACATGCTGGCCAGGCTCAAGCCGTGGCGCTAGGGATAGGGCTTTATTCAGCTAATGATAGCTGGTTAACCTACGCAGGCTTTTATAATTATCAAATCCCCACATTAGATCAATGGCTGTTCAGTGCTGAATTATTTCGTGGTCATTATGAGCAAGGTATTTATTATTTACCTCAGTCAGTAAAGGATCAACAAACTGATCGTATTATCAGTGTCGGTGATGAAGGTTTTTCAAAATTACATATCAAATATGTACTGCCAATTGGCGGCGGTGCCAATGGCGCTGCAGCATCACTTGCTCGCAAGAAAAATGCAGTTAGCTGGAATCCATTAGAGTCAGGTGTAACCTCTGTGACGCTTACGCCATTCAATAAATACCGTGAATTAGAAGCGTTAGACTACTTGCCAGACGAAGCTAGGGGCTTTGAATTGGCGCTTGATTGGGATAATCGAGATTCTGCTAATAATACGACTCAAGGTGGTCAGACGAATCTGACATTAACCCGCGGAAGTGAAATTAACGATGACCCAAATTGGTTCATGTGGGAATTCGAACAAAGTGCATTTTTATCTTTAGGTGGTAATGCATGGTTTGAAGAGCAAGTATTAGCAGCGAATGTTTACGTAGCAGACACCCCTAGCTGGGATAGTTATGATGGTGACAGCCAAGATTATAAGCGTCCGCCCAGCTTTGCAGGAGTATCTCTGGGCGGCTTTGATCGCTTAAGAGGTTATGACTCAAGACAGTTTACCGCACGAAGTGCAGTTAATTATGCAATGGAGTATCGGGTAACTCCGCGCTGGCAGCCGCTTCAAAGTTTGCCAGTGTTTAATTTATATAATGTACCTTGGTGGCAGTGGGCACTATTACTTGAGGCAGGTAATGTCAGTGACGAGTTTAGTATGAGCGCTTTGCATCAAGACATGAAAACCTCATATGGCGCGAGTGTTCGCTTTGAAGTTGAAGATATCGTTATTCGTGGTGACTTTGTCACAGGTGGTGATGAAAGTCAGTTTTGGGTGATGGTCAACCAACCTTTTTAATCAGCTTTGTTATTTTGCTGAAGATTAGAAATTAATCATAAACAATATTTATTAAAGGCAGCATAGTGATATAATGTGCGGCTGTAATTTTGACTGGTAATTAAATAAATTGTCAGTATTAAGTTAAGTTCATTAAGTCGCTGATTATCATCGATAAGGTAAAGTTTTGGCTTCAACAACACTGAATAGAGCACTTTCCATCGCCCCAATGCTTGATTGGACTGATAGGCATTATCGCTATTTTGCGAGATTAATGTCGGCAAATACTGTGCTGTATACCGAAATGGTCACCACAGGTGCGATTATTCATGGGCAAGGCGATTACCTAGCCTATAACCAAGAAGAGCATCCTGTCGCATTGCAATTAGGTGGTTCTAATTCAAAAGATTTAGCGGCCTGTGCCAAATTGGCGTTTGAGCGTGGCTATGACGAGATTAATCTAAATGTTGGTTGTCCGTCTGATCGAGTTCAGAATGGTCGTTTTGGTGCCTGTTTAATGGGTGAGCCGGCGCTAGTGGCTGAATGTGTTGATGCCATGAAGCAAGTGGCCGATATTCCTGTGACAGTTAAAACGCGGATCGGTATTGATGAGCAAGACAGTTATGAATTTTTAACTGATTTTGTCGATACGGTTAAAGCTGTTGGCTGCGATACTTTCATTGTGCATGCCAGAAAGGCTTGGCTGCAAGGTTTAAGTCCGAAAGAGAACCGTGAAATACCTGAACTTAACTATGAACGTGTTTATCAGCTCAAGCGTGATTACGCTGATTTGAATATCAGTATTAATGGCGGGGTAAAAACCTTAGAAGACTCTCTATCGCATCTTAAGCAACTTGATGGAGTTATGATTGGGCGTGAGGCTTACCAGAATCCATATCTGTTAGCTAAAGTGGATCAATTGATATATGGCGAAGACAAACCCGTTATCACTCGTGAGCAAGTGATTGAGCAAATGATGCCGTATATTGAGCAGCATTTAAAAGATGGTGGCAGACTAAACCATATAACCCGTCACATGATTGGGTTATTCCAAGGCTTACCAGGTTCAAGAGGTTGGCGCAGACATTTAAGTGAGAACGCCCATAAAGCTGGAGCGGGTGTTTCAGTTATTTGGGATGCGGTTGCAAGAATGGAGCAAAGCCGTCCGCCGGCGGATGTGACTTTTTATCCTAATAATGTTTAATTCATTAAACTAACGTGATCTAACAGTTTAACGATACTAATTAGTGGATTATTTCTTAGTTTTAAAAGCGCCTTTTGATGGCGCTTTTTTTGTGGGTTCTATTTAGCTAATTAAGTTTTAGCTAAATTCACTATTTTAGTGGTTAAAAATACTAATAGTTTAAAAAATGTTCAGTTCGATTTTGAGAGGATAAAGTGTTTCCTGCTAAAAAACTCTTTAAATTCAGTATTTAAAAATATTTTTAAAACTTGGCACGTAGCTTGTAATAACCATGGTGTACCCAACAATTGAAAAGGAAGACATCATGTTTAACTCAACAACTAATACAACTGGTTTAATTTCTACTACAAACACTAACGCAAATTCATCAGCTAAAAGTGTATTGACAAAAGTGGCTTTAGTCGCATTATTTGCAACAGCAAGTATGGGCGCTCAAGCAAATGACTTAAACAGTGCCGATATGATTGATGTGCTAGAAACACGCATTAGTGAAACTGCAACTGAAATGCTGCATACAGCAAAACAAGAAATTGTCCTGTCGCTGCATAGCCAAATTGCAGAGCAAGTGTTTGAGTTAAACAGCTCACTGGAGTTAGCTGAAACGAAGCAAGAAGCAACAACTGATTCTGTTTTAGCCAGCAATGAGGACTAATTCATGGATTTAATGATGATACTTCATTTAGCAGATCCATTAATTTCATTACTTCTGCTTCCCGTTGTTAGCTTTATTGTTTGTTCATTATTGATATGCGGGTTGCAGTGGTACCAATTTAAAAGTGTTGATGCGATTTCTAAAGAGATGACAAGTTTAGATTTCGCTGGAGAAAGAAAATGAACATGTCTGATGTGGAAAAGTTTTTAAAAGCAGATAAAAGCATTATATGCGGCGCAACTAACTCAGTATCAAAACAGTTTGGCTGGTCAGTTATGTGGACGCGAGTATTATCGTTATTAGCTATTTGTTTAAACCCGACGATGGGATTGATTGCTTATTTTGTAACAGCAATCGTTGTGAGCCAGCAAAAAACAAAATACTGATGTTAGGGTAAATTTCCCTAACATCAAGACTTCGCAAACTAGAGTCTGTTATCGACTTTAAGCAATATTAATAACCTAAACATTCAAAGTGTTATTAATCCGCCACTTTATTCGCTTTTGCTGAGACTATTATCTTTTTAAAAAGGCCTGGAAGCGTGCTTTAGCTTCATCACTTTTTAGCCTTTCGCCAAACACCTCTAATTCAGCCAGCATTTGCGCCTTAACCTCAGCTTGGTTATAGCGTAGTAACTTTTTAGATGCTTGTAGTGCAAGCGGCGGCTGAGCTGCCAGCTTTTTGGCTTGGCCAAGGACAAATGCATCAAGTTCAGCTTGCTCAATGACGCTATTGATGATGTTGAGTTCGCAGGCTGTTTCCGCGTTAAAGCTTTCTGCTAGCAGTATTAATTCAGCAGCTTTTTGTTGGCCGACAATAAGCGGTAATAGTAAACTTGAGGCGGCTTCTGGAACTAGTGCCAGATTAACGAAGGGCAGCTGAAATTTAGCACTGTTATCTGCATAAACTAGGTCGCAATGCAGCAGCATTGTGGTGCCAATGCCAACAGCGGCACCAGATACGGCTGCAACTATTGGTTTTTTTAAGTTAAGCAAACAATGAAGAAATTGTACCGTTGGGTGAGATTCATTTAATTCACCGCTGGCAAGGAAATCTGCGATATCGTTACCGGAAGTGAAACAGTTATCTTCACCTCGTAACATAAAGGTACGAATGTCGTTGTCGGCTTCACCTTGGATCAGGTATTCTGTAACCTGTTGGTACATTTTAAGATTAAATGCATTACGTTTTTCAGGACGATTAAAACTGATAATACGTACGCCTTGATCATCCTTAACCTGAATCTGACTCATTCGTTGTTTTCCTTATGGACACGAGTAGGGTGTAAATGGAGTTTATGACATTGAAAGCAATATTCAAACAACTGTTTAGTTTTTTAGCGTTAAGCGTATTTTCTTTTTCTGCTTCAGCCGGAATAATGCTGAGTGAAGGACATGTACGAGCAATGCCTGCGAGCGTGCCAAACACCGCAGCTTATTTAACCTTGATGAATCATTCTGACGAGGCTGTGACTTTAGTTTCTGTGACTACGCCAGCAGCAAAAGAAGCGCAATTACATACCTTGGTTGAAGAAAATGGCATGGTTAAAATGCGTCAAGTAGAAGGTTTTGATATTCCATCTCATGGCACGTTATCGCTGCAACCCTCAGGTGATCATATTATGCTGCTATCATTAACAGCACCATTAACTATTGGTGATACTGTTCCATTAGTTTTGACATTCAAAGATGGCAAAACACTTGCTATTGAATTGGCTGTTGAGAAAAGATCGACTAACGAAACTCAAGAAAGCCATCACCACCATCATCATTAAGGAGTTGTATTGATGCAAATGACAAGGAATAAAGTATTTGGCGTCGTAGGAATAATCTTATTAATTGGTTATTTCATTGCGGTTTGGTGGAGTATTGAGCCTGATATTCTCGAGCCTGAAGTGCTGCAAAATGAACGTGGTGAGAACATTGTAGGTTATGCGACCACATCTTCACTTATTTCAACCATGGAAACCTTATTGGACAAACCAGGTGGCTGGTTATCCAATGATATTATGCCGCCATCAGTGATGATGGATAATATGCCGGCATTTGAATTTGGTGCGCTTGAGCAATCTCGTGACTTAGCCTTGATTATGCGTAAAGAGTTCAGTCGCTCGCAATCGCAATCTACCGCTGATGGCGATTTACTTGCTGCACACTCAAAGTTAAATATTGAACATACGAGCTGGTTAGTACCAAGTGCTGAGGGCGAGTACCGTGAAGCAATCAAATTACTGAAATTATATCGCGCAAAAATTAGCGATACTAAAAACAGTAATGCCCAGTTTTATGCTCGTGCTGATAACTTGAATGAATGGCTAAAAGAGGTTCAAAAACGTTTAGGTAGTATGTCTCAACGTTTATCGGCTAGTGTCGGCCAAGACAGACTAAACACTGACTTAGCTGGTGATTCAACAGCAAGGCAGTCAACCCCTTCACTTGCCAGTGCCGAAATTAAGACAAGTTGGTGGAAAATTGATGATGTGCTTTATGAAAGCCGAGGCTCTGCTTGGGCGTTATTAAATTTCATGAAAGCCATCGAAGTTGATTTCGCCGACGTGTTAGAAAAGAAAAATGCTGAAGTCAGTTTACGTCAAATCATTCGTGAACTTGAAGCGACACAGCAAACCGTTTGGAGCCCGATGGTTCTTAACGGAGATGGATTTGGATTAGTCGCTAATCACTCATTGGTGATGGCTAACTATATATCCCGCGCAAATGCTGCGGTGATTGATTTAACTAACTTACTCTCTCAGGGATAATGATGAAAAAGACACTTCTTGCCACTGCCTTATTAGGTATGTTGAGCGTTTCTTCTGCTCATGCAGCTACTGTTGTTGGTTTTAAAGTTGGTGGTGATTACTGGGATGCTGATACCAGTGGTTCATTCAACAGCGATGATGGTGTAGCACAAACTTATAACTACGAGTCTAAATCTCAAGGAAGCTTATGGATTGCAATTGAGCACCCAATTCCTTTAGTGCCAAACATTAAAATTCGTGAAAACCGTTTAGAAGGTAAGGGCAGCCAAGTTGGCTCAAACTTTATGTTCAATGGTCATCAGTTCGAAACTGACACGACCGTATATAACGACCTAAGTAACACTGATTTTGTTCTTTACTACGAAATCTTAGATAACGATCTAGTGGCATTGGACTTAGGTGCGGCTTACAAGCAAATGCATGGCTCTTTACGTGTTCAAGATCCTGGCCACCCAGAAGAAGTTGACGTAGATAGCGGTATCGTGATGGTTTACGCCAGCGCTGAAGTTGGTGTTCCAGGTTTAGGTTTGTATGCTTTTGCTGATGTAATGCTAGGCGTAGATGAAACTAGTGTTTACGATTACAACGCAGGTCTTGGTTGGAAGTTTGATGGCGTTGCACTTGATACTGCAGTACGTGTTGGTTACCGTGAGTTCAACTTTGATGTTGATGACTTTTCTAGCACAACACAGAATATGACCTTTAAAGGTGCATTTGCTGGTGTTGAACTGACTTTCTAATCAGTTAGTTCATAGAAAGAATAAGCCGCCTTATGGCGGCTTTTTTGTGGCTCAAATTTAATATTATTTACAGAATTATTAAGCTGTATTTTGAGCAGACATCATTTCAACTTAAGGTGTTTAAAATTGTTCAAGTACTAGGCAGAGTTGATGTTACTTGTTGCAGTTGAATTCGATACTGTGAAAGGTATTAGTTATCGTGATTTCAACTTGGATGTTTAAGGATTCAAGCATTCAGTAAGACTTGGCATTTAAAGATGTTTCACAGAAAGTGAACTGACTTTCTCCAGAGTGAATTTATAGATATAAAAAAACCGCCAATTGGCGGTTTTTTATGTGTTATCTGTTCAACATTATTGAGCGATTAAGCCGTTGTTGATTGAGATGATGTCATCTTCACTCAAGGTACCAGCAGCTTGTTTAAGTGCTAGGATTGAGTTGATGTAACCATAACGCGCATCAGATAACTGACGCTTTGAATCATACAAGTCACGAGTACGGTTTAGTACGTCAACGATAGTACGAGTACCGACTTCAAAACCTGCTTGAGTCGCTTTTAGTGCACTTTCAGATGAAACCACTGATTGTTCATAAGCGCGGATTGAACTGATTGATGCGCCAACGTTGTTAAAGTTATTACGTACATCTTTAACTACACCACGGTGTACTTGTTCAAGTTTTTCACTTGCTTCAACATACTGGAACTGCGCTTGTTTAACTTGTGAGGTGACTTTGAAGCCTTCAAAAATCGGTACACTCAATGTCACAGCAATGTTGGCATTGTCATAATCAGCACCTGGGCTTTGGTCAAAACCTTTAGTGTAACCAGCACCTAAGTTTAGCGAAGGCATGTGGCCAGCTTTGTAAAGGGTGATGGTTTCGCTCGCGATATCACGACCAATACGTTGGGTCATTAAATCGATGCTATTGGTTTCAGCAATTTTTAACCATTCAGATGAAGTGGTTGGGCTAGGTGCCCCAGCTGAGAAGCGGTTAGTATCTAGGGTATTAATGGTTTTATGATCTATACCTGTGATTTCACGTAATGCTTCATAGCTGTTCGCTAATGTGTTTTCAGCTAGAATCTCAGTTGCTGAAGCTAAATCGTATTGCGCTTGTGCTTCATGTACGTCGGTAATTGCCGTTAGACCTACAGCAAAACGTTGTTTAGTTTGCTCTAGTTGACGTTCAATCGCACGTTTCTCAGCGCCTTGGAACTCAAAGTTATCTTTTGCAGTTAATACATCAAAGTATGCGGTGGTCACACGGATGATGAGCGCTTGCAGAGCTGATGCATATGCAGAGTCAGCTTGAGACGCTGCCATTTCAGCTAGGTCTAGTCCAACCCATGCACTGTGGTCATAAATGACTTGATTAAGTGATAATCCACCAGTAAAACCTTCTGGTTTTTCTGTTGGGCTGCCATCATCAATGTCATTCCATGCTTTTGAGTAACCGACATTAGCACTGATGGTAGGAAGTAGGGGAGCACGGTTTTCTTCAATCGTTTCGTATAATGCATCACGTTGAGACTGAGCTTGAAGTACGATGGTATCGCTTGTCAGCGCTTGCTGATAAATCTGCAATAAATCGTCAGCATTTGCTGCAGGTGCAGCAACAGCTAGTGTTAGTGCTGCGTATAAAGAACGTATTTTAAATTTCATTTGCTGCCCTTTTAGACATAGTCTCCACTTGGGAGGTAAGATAATCTTGTTTGTTCACAATTTAAATTTTTAAGCAAGATCGCTTTAGCATTTTGTGAACCCGCTAAAACTTTGTGCAATCCCGCTATGTATCTAGTGTGTATGATAAAAAGACTATCATCTTTAAGCTAAATATCAACTTTCAAGTTGTAACAGATTTTTTTAGACACACATGCTTAAATGCTTAGCTAATATAATAATGCATTAAATATTTCAAAGGGCTTACAAACTGTAAGAAAAAATATGAAAGATAGTGAAGTAATAGAACAATTTAACGCAAAAAGCGATGTGGAAGTCATTTCGACTAAAACTTTGTATAAAGGTTTCTTTCAATTAGACGAATATAAATTCAAGCATAAGTTATTTTCTGGTGGTTGGAGTGAGGTCGTCACACGTGAAGTATTTGAACGCGGAAATGCAGTGGTCGTATTGCCTTATGATCCAACAACACATCAAGTGGTTTTGATTGAACAAATTAGACTTCCTGCATTAGCAACCACTAATTCTGTTTGGCTTCTTGAACTTGTGGCAGGTATGATTGCTACCGATGAAGTACCTGCAGAAGTGGCAGAGCGTGAATTATTTGAAGAAACTGGCTTGATTGCCAGTGAAGTGCACTTTGTTAATAGTTATTTAGCAACACCGGGTGGTTCTTCTGAACGTTTTCATTTTTATTGGGCAAAGGTGGATGCCAGCAAAGCAGAAGGCATTCATGGCTTAGATTATGAGCATGAAGATATCAAAGTGCATGTTGTCGACTTTGATGCTGCAATGGAAATGGTTAACTCAGGTCGTATAGACAACGCCTCAACGGTTATTGGCTTACAGTGGTTAGCCCTTAACTTAGCTAAGGTTAGACAAGGTTAGAGGGTTCACTAGAGTTAGCTAAGGTGATTGAGGTACTACTAGCGTTGAAATGCATCTAGCAGTGATTTAATCAGTAATTTTAATCAATTGTTCAATCAAAAGTTAATTCAAAAATTCAATTACAGAAGTATGCAAGTGAGACCATTGTGAAGCCATCAAGTTTGAAGCAACCAAACACTAAAGATAAATACCAACCTAACGTCAGTGCGTTCTTAGCCCTGTGCGGACGTAATTATGCTTTGATTTTAAAGTGGTTACCTGAAGCTGCTGAGGTCAATGAATCATGGACAATTGAAGGTGAGTTCGGCTTGTTAGATGTCACGATTTTAGAGAACACAAAGTATACTCAATTAATTGAAATAACACGCCATTTACCCAATAGCGATTTCCTTATCACACCTAAAGCTTGTGTGCGAGTCTATCATGATGCCCAATTAGCAGAAGTGTTAACTAGCCAACAGATTTATCGGTTACAAGCAGTGTATGATTATCCAAATGTACATATGCATCAAACGGATGAGAAGTATCAAGTTAATGCATTTCTCGAAGAGTTGTTAAAGATTGGATGTCGCCCAGTGCAAGTCTGTTCTTCATCACTCTGAAACATTGAATTAATTTATTTTGGGATTAATTAGTGCTTAAAGAGCCTGTGTCTTATTCAATTGCTGAAACGGATGTCGTGCGACTTATTCAAGTTACTGACCCGCATTTATTTGCAGACCCTGAAGCGAAGCTATTAGGTGTAAATACGGCTGCCAGTTTTCAGGCTGTTTTAAATACCTTCCTTGCGACTGAATATCCTGCTGACATGATTTTAGCAACGGGTGATATTAGCCAAGATTACTCCCCTCAGTCTTACCAGCATTTTTCTAGCACAATTGCTGAGTTAAACCTTCCTTGTCATTATCTTCCTGGCAACCATGATGACCCTAGGTTAATGAGCTTGCACATGCAAGGAAGCCATTTATTTGGTCAGCAGCAGATTATTGCGGGTAAGTGGCTAATTTTGATGTTAGATTCTACCGTACGGGGTAAACCCGGTGGTTATATGGCTGAGCAGCAATTTTCCCTGATTGATGCGGCCATAAAAGCTCATCCTGATAAGCATGTATTGCTCGTTATGCATCACAATCCCATTTTGGTTGAGTGTAGCTGGCTTGATCAGCATTGCATGAGTAATGGTAAAGACTTTTTAAAGCGGGTGAGCCAATACCCACAGGTCAGAGGCGCACTCTGGGGACATGTTCATCAATCCATTGATACCGTTTATCCGACTGCAGAAGCTGGCATTCATTTAATGGCGACGCCATCGACCTGTATACAATTCAAGCCGAAATCATCATATTTTGCCTTAGATGGGCTTCAACCCGGCTATCGTTTGCTGGAGTTAGCCAGCAATGGTAGCATTCAAACTAATGTTTATCGGGTGCCTGGTGAAAAATTCTCTCCAGACAATGATGCTAGCGGATACTAAACGCTAATTTTTCATGTGTTGGCCTGATTTTTTAGATGCTTAGGCATTTTAGGCTAATTAATGCGAGAGGAAACATGCTTCTCTATATACATGGATTTAATAGTTCCCCTCAGTCAGATAAAGCAGTAGAAACGGCGCAGTACATTCAACACCGTTTTCCAAATTTACCCTTCATCCAACCTCAATTACCCTCATCGCCAAAAGAAGCGATGGCATTATTATGTGGTATTGTAGAGCGCGCGAAAGCGGAAGGTGAGCCATTAAGGTTTATTGGCTCTTCTTTAGGTGGGTATTTTGCCAGCTATTTAGCTGAAATCTATGGCGGAAAAGCCGTTCTGATCAACCCAGCGGTGAAACCATTTGAGTTGTTTGATGAGTTTATCGGCCCTCAATATAACCCGTATACAGACGAGCATTATCAAGTATTACCGCAACATAAGTTTGATGTAGCAGAATTTAATACTGAAGTGATATATCGTCCCGACCGTTTCTTAGTATTTTTGCAAACTGGCGATGAAGTGTT
The DNA here is from genome assembly GCF_055808815.1 of Shewanella sp. GJ50-10. Classification (NCBI taxonomy): domain Bacteria; kingdom Pseudomonadati; phylum Pseudomonadota; class Gammaproteobacteria; order Alteromonadales; family Shewanellaceae; genus Shewanella; species Shewanella sp. GJ50-10. The sequence goes on from NZ_JBVVSS010000001.1 coordinate 390,371, forward strand.
AGATTATCGTCAAGCGTTATCTAAGTATCATTGTTGTGAGCTGCATTTAGAGCCCAATGGTGACCACAGTTTTATTGGCTATAAAAATCAGCTAGATAAGATATGTGAATTTTTAAAGATTTCTTAATCAGTTTTTATTATGGCCCAATATTGTGGGCTAACAATTGACCAAATGTGTGGACTATGACCAATCAATACACTTCTGATGCCATCGAGGTTCTTAACGGACTCGACCCAGTAAAACGCCGTCCAGGTATGTACACCGATACCACTCGACCTAACCATCTAGGTCAAGAAGTCATTGATAACAGTGTCGATGAAGCTTTAGCTGGTCATGCAACTAAAATTGATGTGGTGCTTCATGCCGATAACTCATTAGAAGTGATCGATGATGGTCGTGGTATGCCAGTAGACATCCACCCTGAAGAAGGGATCCCTGGTGTCGAGCTTATCCTGACCAAACTACATGCTGGTGGTAAGTTTTCAAATGACAGCTACCAATTCTCTGGTGGCTTGCATGGTGTGGGAATTTCAGTCGTCAACGCGTTATCTAAACGGGTAGAAATCAGCGTTCGCCGTGATGCGCAAGTTTACGAAATCGCTTTCGAGAACGGCGACAAAGTAGAAGATCTGCATGTGACTGGTACTTGTGGCAGACGCAACACAGGTACTCGTGTGCACTTTTGGCCTGATGCAAGCTACTTTGACTCGGGTAACTTTTCAATCTCCAAACTGTTATACCAATTACGTGCTAAAGCAGTGTTATGTCCTGGTTTACGTATTAAGTTCACTAATAAGCAAAACGGTGAAGTGAATGAATGGTATTACGAGAGTGGCTTAACTGATTATTTGAAAGAAGCTGTGAAGGGATCCGTTCTATTACCAGAAGAGCCATTTATTGGTGAGTTTTCAGGTAAAACTGACGCAGCTGAATGGGCTATTACTTGGCTTCCTGAAGGTGGAAATAGCATTTACGAGAGCTACGTTAACTTAATCCCAACGCCGTTAGGCGGCACCCATGTCAATGGTTTTAGGCAGGGGTTATTGGAATCGATGCGTGAGTTCTGTGAATTCAGAAACCTAGTGCCTCGTGGTATTAAACTATCACCTGAAGATATTTGGGACAAAGCATCGTTTATCTTATCGATTAAGATGCAAGACCCGCAGTTTTCTGGTCAAACAAAAGAGAAATTATCGAGCCGTCAAAGCTCGGCATTTGTTTCAGGGATCGTTCGTGATGCATTTGCGCTTTGGTTAAACTCAAATACTGAACAAGCTGAGCAATTAGCTGAATTGTGCATTAGTAATGCCCAGCGCCGTTTAAAAGCTGCGAAAAAAGTAGCACGTAAAAAAGTCACTTCTGGTCCTGCTTTACCAGGAAAGTTAACTGATTGTAGTGGTCAAGACCCAATGCGCGGTGAGCTATTCCTTGTGGAGGGTGACTCTGCAGGCGGTAGTGCAAAACAAGCACGTGATCGAGAGTTTCAGGCGATTATGCCGCTACGTGGTAAAATCTTAAATACTTGGGAAGTGGATGCATCTCAAGTGCTAGCTTCACAAGAGGTTCATGATATTTCTGTGGCCATAGGTTGCGACCCTGACAGTGAAGATATTTCAGAACTGCGTTATGGCAAAATCTGTATCTTGGCGGATGCCGATTCTGATGGATTGCATATTGCGACCTTATTATGTGCTTTGTTTATGAAGCACTATCGCGTGCTAGTAGAAAAAGGTCATGTTTATATCGCAATGCCACCGTTATTCCGTATCGATTTAGGCAAAGAAGTATTTTATGCCCTAGATGAAGGCGAAAAAAACGGTATATTAGATAGAATTGTTGCAGAAAAGAAAAAAGGTAAAGTGCAGGTCACTCGATTTAAAGGATTGGGTGAAATGAATCCATTACAGTTACGTGAAACCACCATGGATCCGAATACACGTCGATTAGTTCAGCTAACGATTGATGATAATGACGACACAATGGCGATAATGGATATGCTCTTAGCTAAAAAACGCTCACCAGACCGAAAAGTTTGGCTAGAGTCAAAAGGCGACTTAGCAGAGATCTAACACGGTAGTTAGATACGTATGGATACCTTGCGCATTGCCCAAAGACTAAGGCAAAGAATAAATATAATGTCGAGAATAATAATTAAAATGGATATCAAGCAAATTTCAACAGCGTTAAAAACACTGTCTGTCATAGCCTTAGCTCAGCTAGCTGCGGTTAAGGCACTTGCTGCCGATCCTATGATGATTACTGTGACAAAAGGATTTGGACTCACTTTATATGCTTCAGACTTGGGTGACTCCAAGCAGATGGCAATAGGTAGCCAAGGCACTTTGTTTGTAGGTTCAAGAAAGAGTGGCACCATATACGCGTTAGTGGATACTGATAACGATGGCCAAGTGAATAAACGCTATTTGATTGGCAAAGGTTTAGAGTACCCAGAAGCTATTGCATTTCATAATGGTGATTTATACGTCGCTGAAGACGATCGCATATTGCGCTATCAGGATGTCGAAAACCGTTTGCGCAGACCCGGTAGGCCGAAAGAGGTTTACTCAGGCTTACCAAGCATCGATAAAAAACACGCCAGAGGAATGGAGTTTGGTCCTGATGGACGATTATATTTGTCGATAGGCTCTCCATGTAATGTGTGTGAAGCGCCAGCACCTTTTGGCAGTTTATTGGCTATCGATATTGAGTCCGGTGATACCGAACAAGTGGCTTCTGGGCTTCGTCGCGTAATTGGATTTGATTGGTCACCGTCTACAGATAAATTATGGTTTGCCGACCAAGGCCGAAATTGGATGGGTGATAATATGCCCGCTGATGAAATCAATCGCATTGATGTTAAAGGTAGCCATTTTGGTTTTCCGTATATTCACGGAACCGACGTCAAAGAGCCTGCATTTAATAAACCAGACACGTTAAATATAACAGCACCAGAATTTGAGCTTCCTGCTCATGTTAAACCCACAAGTTTGCTTTTTTATGAAGGTAAGCTGTTTCCCAAGCGTTACCACAATCAACTTTTTGTTGCCGAAAATGGCTCTTGGAATCGTTCAAGTAAGATCGGTTATCAAGTTGTCATGCTAACTCTTGACGGTGACCAAATTACTGAACGTGAAAGAGTGGTAAGCTTTTTAGACGGAGAATTTCCCGTCGCTAGACCTTATGACCTGATAAATGCACCTGATGGTGCAATGTTCATCTCTGATGACTTAAAAGGCAATATATACCGCTTGTATTACAAAGCGACAGAACAATCACAGGATAAGAACTAATGAGTGATGCGATTGAATTAAGCCTTGATGGCGTTGAGCAAATGCCTCTACGCCGTTTTACTGAAGAGGCTTATTTAAACTATTCAATGTACGTGATTATGGACCGTGCATTGCCACATATTGGCGATGGTTTAAAACCTGTTCAACGTCGTATTATTTATGCAATGAGCGAACTTGGCTTATCAGCCCAGTCAAAGCATAAGAAATCAGCCCGTACCGTTGGTGATGTATTAGGTAAATACCATCCCCATGGTGACAGCGCATGTTACGAAGCCATGGTATTAATGGCGCAGCCATTCTCATATCGCTACCCCTTGGTAGACGGTCAAGGAAACTGGGGTGCTCCAGACGATCCTAAATCTTTCGCTGCGATGCGTTATACCGAAGCAAAACTGTCAAAATTTTCTGAAGTACTATTGTCTGAACTTGGCCAAGGCACGGTAGATTGGGGCGTTAACTTTGACGGCACCATGAAAGAGCCAAAGTCATTACCCGCTCGATTACCACATATTTTACTTAATGGTATTACTGGTATTGCTGTTGGTATGGCAACTGATATTCCACCGCATAACGTGCGTGAATTAGTATCAGCATGTGTTGAGTTACTCGAAAACCCTAAGGCTGACTTAGAACGCCTGATGGAGTTTGTTCCCGGTCCTGATTATCCAACTTACGCTGAGATTATTACCCCAAGTAAAGATATCGCTAAGATATACGAGACTGGCCGCGGCTCGATCAAAATGCGCGCGGTTTACGATATTGATAATGGTGAAGTAGTCATTACTGCTTTACCGCATCAAGCGGGCAGCGGCAAAATTCTTGAACAAATCGCTAATCAAATGCAGGCCAAAAAGCTGCCAATGGTGGCTGATTTACGTGACGAATCCGATCACGAAAACCCTGTGCGATTAGTGGTTGTGCCTCGTTCAAATCGCGTTGATTGCGATCAGCTGATGGCGCATTTGTTTGCCACCACAGATTTAGAAAAGAGCTTTAGGGTTAATTTAAATGTCTTAGGTCTTGATGGCCGCCCTAAAGTGAAAGGGCTAAAAGAGCTATTAACTGAATGGCTGACCTACCGTATTTCTACAGTGACTCGCCGTTTGCAGTTCCGACTAGATAAAGTGCTGGCGCGACTTCATATTCTTGATGCGTTAATGATCGCGTTCTTGAATATTGATGAAGTCATTGAAATTATTCGCTTCCATGATGAACCTAAAGCCGAGCTAATGGCGCGTTTTGAGTTATCAGAGAAGCAAGCAGAAGCCATTTTAGATTTAAAGCTGCGTCACTTAGCCAAACTTGAAGAATTCAAGATTAAAGGCGAGCAGGAAGAGTTAGCTGCTGAACGTGACAAGCTTGAGTTAATTTTAGGTTCTGAACGTCGTTTAAAAACTTTAGTTAAGAAAGAATTGATTCAAGACGGTGAAACATTTGGCGATGACAGACGCTCACCAATTATTGAACGCTTAGAATCTAAAGCATTAACAGAGCAAGAGCTTACACCTGCGGAATCTGTGACGGTTGTACTGTCAGATAAAGGTTGGGTTCGCTGCGCCAAAGGTCATGATGTTGATGGCGAAGGACTAAACTATAAAGCGGGGGATGCTTTCCTCTGTAGTGCGAGTGGTAAGAGTAACCAACCAACGGTGTTTATTGACTCTACTGGGCGGGCTTTTGCAACTGACACCCATACTTTACCTTCTGCTAGAAGTCAGGGCGAACCGATCACCACTCGCTTCAATTTATCGCCTGGCGCGGTCATGCGTCACGTATTATTGGGCGTGGATAGCCAATGCTATTTACTTGCTAGTGACGCCGGTTACGGCTTTATTGGTTCTTATGCCGATATGATAAGTCGTAATAAAGCGGGTAAAGCCTTACTCAGCTTACCAGCCAATGCACAGTCGTTAATGCCTAAGCTTGTGAACAAGGGCGTGACACAGTCAATTATTGCCATTACCAATGAAGGCCGCATGTTGATATTTGATGTGGATGCACTGCCGCAATTATCTAAAGGTAAAGGTAATAAGATTATAGGTATTCCAACGGATCGTGCTAAGAGCCGTGAAGAGTTACTTATCCATCTTGATATCATCCCTGAAGACGCCTCAGTGACCTTATGGGCAGGTAAACGTAAGTTAACCTTGAAACCATCTGACTTAGAGCATTATCGTGGTGAGAGAGGCCGTCGCGGCGCTAAACTGCCTAGAGGCTTACAGCGGGTTGATAGCGTGCAGATTGAGCAGGGCTCACAAGCCGCTGAGCTTGAATCAGATGAAGCTAGCGAATAATGTAATTGTGAGTAGTCAAAAGCTTTAAAACAAAAATGCTGCCTTAGGGCAGCATTTTTTATGAATAGATTTTGAAGAATTAACGCTAAAGAGAAATGAAATTAAGCGACTTCGTAGAAGTTAGGCTCGACATCGACTTGGGCTTTAATAATGTTAGTCGCCATACGTGAACACTTACCACACTGATCAGCAACACCTAAGCGTTTTTTAACGTCAGCTAAAGAGCTGTCACCATGTTTGCTTACTGCTTCTCTGATTTGGGTATCAGTAATTCCGTGACAAAGACAAACGTACATAAAGCCTCTTCGTAAAGTTTGATGACATATTTAAGCAAAAAGAATGAGTCGGATTAAATATGCTAGCTAATCAACAATAATGTAATTGTAAATGAAAACAGTTCTCATTGCTAATAACTTTTTGAACAAAACTGATAATTAACGAAAAGTAATGGTTATTATAAACTGCAAACTAGCTCACGAAATCAGCAATAACGAGCTCTGAAGAGTACTTTTTGATGGAAAGTTAATAGCCTTTAATAAAATCAACTTGGTGATTAAGGGGCTGCTGTTTATTCCATAAATGGAAGTTTTCTACGAACACTTCAGCGACTTGTTCTGGAAAACTTGGGGCAGCAATGTGGGGAGTGATAATGGCATTAGGGCATTGCCAAATTGCGTGTTCACTTGGAAGTGGTTCTTGGTTAAATACATCTAATACAGCATATTGTTGCGGTTGATGTTGTAACTGCTTAGCGAGGGCATTTAAATCTAGAACATTTCCTCGTCCTAGGTTAAACAGAACTGATTCCGCAGGTAATAACGCTAACATGGTTTCATTGAGCATGTTTTCAGTATCTAAAGTGCTAGGTAAAATACTGGCTACAGCGTGTGATTTAGGTAAGTACTCTGCTAAATGATCAATCGTATCCACACGGTCAAAAAATGGTTTGCTGGTTCCGGTCTTACTTAATCCTGTGACTTTCATACCGAAATGTTTGGCAGTTTGGGCAATATGCTGTGCAATGGAGCCAGTTCCAAGCAGTAATAGATTCTGGCCTTGAAGCGTGCGGAAGTTACCTGGTGCCCATTGTTGTTGCAGTTGTTGCTGCTTATATTTGGCGTGTTCACGCTGATGTGCAAGCAAATAACCAAACAAGTATTCGCTCATTAACGGGCCAAAAATGCCTTTGATATTTGTGAGGGTATAATCGCGGCGTTGGCGTGAACCTGTGATTTTATCAACGCCGGCAAATGTTGATTGCAACCATTTAAGCTCTGCGCCTAAGTTTAATAGTGGGGCTGCAAGTTGGGGCTCTGCAAACCAAATATTGGCTTCACAAATACTGCTTGGATTATCCCCTAAAATAATAAGATCTGGTAAGTTATAGCTGGTTAATAACTCGCGATATTTATCATTTTCTTGGGTTAATAGCAGTAATTTATGTGCCATAAATATTCCATTTTTCGAAATTTCAAGGGAAGGTTAATGAATCAAATCATAGCATTTTTATCGAAAGTAGGCGCTATGTTACATCCATGGATGACTGAAATTGCCACCGCTTTAGTGGCCTGTACGATAGTTATTTTTGCGACCGATATAAATCGCGTGTTGAGAAAAACCCTATCAGGAAGTGGTTTTTTTATTCGAACCTGTGCGTTTGTTTTGGTGAATGCGTTTGGTTATGGTTTAGCGATTGTAAGTATTAGCCCATGGCTTGCAAGTCAGCTTAGGGTGATGCCATCCCAATGGATGTTACTTCTTGTTATTGGTATATTTTTCGGCATCGGAGCTTGGGCTCAGCGAAACAGGCAGGTATAAAGAGGTTGCTATATCTAGCTAGTTCACGCTAACAAGCGTGAACTGTGTCTAACTAATTTGCTAACCCCTCATGGCTAAAGCTTATCCGAACCACTGTTGATGACTATCATCAGTTTTGCATTCGATTAATGCAGCAGCGGCTTTATCTGGATAGTTACTGAAAATACCATCAACACCTAAGCCTTTAAGTGCACAAATGTCTTCAGGGTTATCGACGGTATAGACATAGATTTTTGCACCTCGTTGGTGAGCATCTTTTACCATTTCATGGGTAACAAAGTGAAGGTCGACATGAATAGAGTAGGCATTTAACGTCGTAACTGACTCGGCATAATGTAGCGGCACACCGGCAAGAATTGGCGCAACTCTGGCATTTGGAAAATGTTGTTTAACAAGACTTAAATATGGTTGATTAAACGATGAAACTAATATTTGCTCTTCGGTAAAATTTAGCTTGTCGATTAACTTGGGATAAATTGCCACTAAGGGCTCAGCTGTGTGATAGCCCTTTAATTCGATATTAACAACACAACGGCCATTAATTAACTCCATCACTTGCCACAGCGTTGGTATCGGGTGTTGCTTTATAGTGACGTTATCGATTTCTTGTTTCGATTTTAGGTGAGTTAGGCCAAAGCCTGACGTTTTGAGTTCTAGTCGGCGGTCATGAAACACATAGAGCTCACCTTCAATATTATAAACATCAAGTTCAATTGCTTGCACATTCAGTGCAAGTGCCTTATCCATGGCGGCTAAGGTGTTTTCTACTTCATAACCACTTGCGCCACGGTGTGCAAAAATCAGCATTTATTTAGCCTTTAATAATTTGGTTAATATCACGAGACTGACCGTTATTGATATGGATTTCCATTTGAGGATAGGCCAACTCAACGTGATTATCTTTTAGCTTTTTACAGATCCGCTTGTGTAAATTGTGTCTTAATGGCCAGCGATCACTCATGTCTTTAGCATAGGATCTGACTTCATAATCTTGGGTGTGCTGACCAAAGCCTGCAAACCAAACTTCTGGTTCAGGGAAGGTCAATGATAAATCACATTCTCTTACAGCTTGATGAAGTAATGCTTCAACTTTTGATGGGTCAGCATCACGCTGTACCGACACGCTAACGATTACACGTGTGATTGGATCTGATAGAGACCAGTTAACTAACTGTTCGGTAATAAAGGCTTTGTTGGGCACGATGATTTCTTTTCTGTCCCAGTCGACAATGGTAGTGGCCCGAATTTCAATTTTGCTTACGGTACCGGTTAAATCGCGGATTGTGACGGTATCGCCAATACGAATAGGTTTTTCGAATAAGATGATTAAACCAGAGATAAAGTTAGCGAAAATCTCCTGCATACCAAAGCCTAAGCCAACAGATAGAGCAGCAACTAACCACTGTAATTTCGACCACTCAACTCCGATGGTTGAGAACCCGACTAACAAGCCAATCAATATGACTAAGTAACTACTCACAGTGGTAATAGCAAAGCCCGTACCAGGGGGCAATTCAAGTCGTTGCAAAATGGTCAGCTCTAGCAAACCTGGCAAATTTTTAGCAATCATTGCCGAGAAACCGACGACAGTAAATGAAAACAGGATTGATTTAAGCGTGATTGGAATTTGCTGTTCAATACCGTTCACGACAGAGTGCGTATTCCACAAGGTGATGCCATCTAAAAAAGAAAATAAAGCGGTATGGGTTTGTGAGACCAATGCCAGTAAACTACCAAAGAAAGCTAATATTAATAGCGATCGCACTAAGCCCAATGATTGGCTGGCAATGGTCTCTAGATCAACAATGGGTTCTTCATAGTTATCATTAACATCAGCAGCGTTATTTAGGTCGCCACGTTCACGCTGTGCAAGGCGCTCTGCTCGGCGGGCTTTGGCACGGTCGAAAGCAATTAGCCGTCTTTCGATTAACATCCAACGTTTTATCACTTGATACAGCAGTAAAAAGCCTAAGCCGAGGAGTAAGGATAGTTGTAGCTGTAATAAAACTTGGAAGGCACTAAAGTAATAGCCAATAACAGCTAAAACTATACAAGCACAAGGCACGGAAATAAGGAATGCCCATGTAAGTTTGTTTAATAGTTTCATGTTCTTGCCATCATTGGCATTCGCACGAAAGTCGTTAATGAACGCGTACATATCACGATAAAGAATAAGTAAAGTGATAGTGAAAACTAAAAATGCACCTCGGCCAATACTATTACGGATCAAAGATGCATCAATTGCCTCGCTGAATCCCATAATGCCGATAAGTGGCCAACTCACAAAAATAAATCTTAAGGTTTTTTCTTGTAGGCGTTTAACCAAAGGCTGTGGGCGTCTGAAGTGACTAATGAGAATACCATTGTCTAACGACAATAAGGCAAAAAATCGATACACCCAATAAGCGCAACCAATTGATAGTATTCCTACACCAATTGAGTGAACAAAATTGAGTTCTGAGGAAAAAAAGATGAAACCCGCAAGCAGCAAAGGAAGGGGTTTTACTAACGAATAAAGCAAAGATAACCCAAGTGTCTTAGCAGTATAAATGAACCTATCTTGGGTTACGTTACCGACATTTTGACCAAAATCTTCAATCGCACGATTAAACTTTGGGGTTAATAAATCTTGCGCCATTAAGCAGAGAATTAAAATAATAACCCACCAAGCCCAATAAATATTTTGAGCCTGCCAAGCTTGCTTTAATTTTTCTCTTTGAGGGGCTTGAGTTAACCAAATTGCGGCATTTTTTAAATCGATTAACCATAAACCTGAAATACTAGCCGCGTTTGGTACCCAAAATAAATGTTCATTAAGGGTGTTTTTTAAGCGTAAATAGATGCGATTTAATTGTTCATTACTATTACGTAATTTAGCTTGTTCATTGAGGTAAACATCGTAGTTTTGCACTAACTGTTCAATTAAGCTTTGCTGTGATTCAAGCAGCTTTATTTGGGTATGATTCAGAAAGTCTTCATTGGTGAGTTGTTGCTTATTTAACGCTTTTTGTTGTTCGGCTTGATAGCGTTTTAAGCGAGAGTCGGCTATTTCAGACAGTAACAGATCTTGATTTGGTGGCTTTGGTAAAGATTGCAGCATTTGCAAGAACCTATCGCCAAAAGCTGAATTGGTTTCAACCCAAGTGATTTGTTCTTCCACATTGGTTAATTGTAGAGCATGGGATTGATATTGTTTTTCGGTCTTTTCTTGTTGGGTAATTACACGGGTGATGCCATCGGTTATCCGAATAAGCTCTTGGGCATATTGCTGATTTTGCTGACTGATTTGTTGCGAAACAGTGTCGGCTAATTGTTGCTCATCAATAATATTATTGGCAATGGTATTAGCAGCTTGCTGTTGGCGGTTCTGATTATTTTTTTATTTAATGTTTCAATTAACTTTTCTTGTTGGGCATGTTCAATACGCAATAGCTGTAGCTGTAATTGGGTTATTTGTTTTTGCTTGGGGCTGCTGGATAACTCGGAGGTCAAAGTATCAATGTGTTGTTTGAGTAATTCGCCTTGCAACAGATGCAGTTGCCCTAAAGGTGTGTCAGCAGGTGCAAGCTTAGTTCTTTGATGCTGAATTGAAGCATCTTTCGCCTGTCTTAACAAACTCGGTAATTGTTGCTGCCTTTTGGTTAGCTCGACCAACTGCTCACTTAAATCATTTTCTGACTGTTTGAGCTCAGATAAATGATAGTAGGCCATCGAAGCTTGCTGTCCTTCATCTACATCCGTGCTGATAGAGATTTCGGCAGTGGGTTTATTAATCTCAGTGGTGATTTTTTGGATAATCACGTCACTGTTTTTCTCAAGCTCAAGATAGCTTTTTTCTTCCATATCGAGTTTCTCGATACTGGTTTTCACGTTTTCAATTTGTGTCGACAAATCTGCGGTTTGCGATGAACTGCTACCTTGAGAAAAGCCCAAGCGTTTATCAAGTTGCAGGGGAGAGTTTGCCGATGCAAAAAAAGGAATAAAGCACAGTATAAAAAACGCAATACGTAACATAGGGAATGATTGCTAGTGAGAGACTAATACAATGGTAACAAAAACCTGAGTTTACGCTTTATTTTTTTATGATTTTGCTGAGTTTCGAATATTGCTGTGGCTAATATAATCAAACCACCAAGCACAGTATTCAAGTTGACGTGTTCATTGAGTAACAATAACGCTAGCACTGTACCGTAAAAAGGTTGTAAGCAAGACACTAATCCGACGGTTTTCGCACTTAGTTGTCGCAATGATGAGGCGAATAATGCGTGCGGGGCAGCGGTAAAAAATACCCCTAGAACAGCAATTGTTAGCCAGATATCTAAACTAATAGTGCTCAGCTTAACCTCTAAAAAAGGGCTTAACACAATGACAGCGACTAAGGTTTGATAAAACATTGCTTGGGGGCCGCTATATTCCGAAAAGTACTTCTTATGCAATATGTTACGAGCAGTAAATAACGCAGCAGAAAGTACGCCAACTGCGATACCTAAGGTGACATCATTATCTAGGTTAGGCTCAGGAATGAGCATGAAAACCCCAGTTAATACGGCGATACCAGAGAGCAAGTCAATTAACCTTAAGCGGGTTTTATTGACTAAGGGCTCTATTAAAACAGTCATGACAGGGTAAGTAAAAAAAGCAATCATGCCAATGGCAACTGATGATAACTGCATTGAGGCAAAGTAAGTGACCCAATGTAAGCTCACTAAAAGCCCTAAGCCAACAGCAATTAAATAATGCTTGGGTTTTGATAACAGTAATGCTTGGCGATTTATTTTAACGATACAGGCGAGCACAAAGAAGGCGACAGCACAGCGAAGAACGGTGATATCTAGCGCATTAAGAGGAATGATTTTTGAAAATAATGCAGTGCCTCCAAACAGTAGCACTGCAATATGAAGCTGAATTAACCCTGATGTATTAGATAAATCAGGGCGTCCAGATTTAATCATGCCGAGTGGCATAATAAAAAGCTATTTTAAATGTGCGAAAGCTTGGCCCATTCGAGTCGTTTCAGTCGGCTCAACGCCTTCTGCAAACGTATCAATCGCATCTTGGCCAAATAACATCACCACTGTTGAACCTAATTTGAATCGACCCATTTCAGCACCTTTTTCAAGGGTTAACGCTTCTGCGCCTTCAGTAGGGTAGTCCCATGTGAAAACTTGTTTGCCACACGGAGGGGTAACTGTACCAGCCCAAATTGTTTCAATGCTCGCCACAATTGTCGCGCCCACTAATACCATTGCCATTGGGCCAACTTCGGTTTCAAAAATAGCTACAACACGTTCATTACGAGCGAATAAACCAGGTACGTTTTGCGCTGTCAGTGGGTTAACTGAAAACAGCTCGCCCGGCACGTAGGTCATTTTTGACAAGGTACCAGTGATAGGCATGTGGATACGATGGTAGTCTTTTGGCGCTAAATAAATAGTAGCGAAATCACCGCCATTAAAACGCTCAGCATCTTTTTGTTGTCCACCTAATAAAGCCAATGTGGTGTAATCATGATTTTTGGCTTGGACAATTTTACCTGCTTCAATAGGTCCGCATTGGCTCACAGCGCCATCGACAGGATGAGCCATGGTTTTAGCGTCATCAACAATAGGGCGAAGGCCTGTTTTTAAAGCGCGGGTAAAGAATGCATTAAATGTTTTGTAAGCTTCTGGTTCGCTCTGCGCCGCTTCTGACATATCAATTTTATATTGTTTGATAAACCATTTAATACCAGCGGTTGTTATCGCGCCAGCTTCCGCTGCCGCAAGCTTACCCACAAGGCGTGATAGCAAATGTTTAGGTAAGATATATTGCAAAGCAATTTTAACAGAATCCAATTGAGTACCCTTTTTAGTGATTAATCTTTATTCAAATCTTGATGGTTGAAGCAATATAAACTGACTTATTCATCTAATGCTCTGAAGTGTCGAGCATGACGCTGTTCATCAAGACTGGCAATAATTCGATGATAATTATTAAATCTATCTTCGGTTATTTTCCCATCCGCGAGTGCTGCTTGCAAGGCGCACCCCGGATCATTACCGTGTTTACAATCTCTGAACTTACAAGTGCCGATGTATTCTCTGAATTCAATAAAGCATTCACCGACGCGTGGCGCGGGTAAATGCCATAAAGCAAATTCTCGAACACCAGGAGAGTCAATTAAGTCTCCACCACTTTCGAAGTGTAATAATTTTGCGGTTGTGGTGGTGTGTTGTCCTAAGCCAGAGTTCCCAGATACATCACCAATTTGAAGGTCTGCTTCGGGCATTAATGCATTGATTAATGATGACTTACCCACACCAGATTGACCCGCGAATACGCTAATACTATCTGAAAGTAATGACTTTATTTGTTCAACACCTTCACCAGTGTGACTGCTTACCATATAAACAGGGTAACCAATTTGGCGATAACGCTCTAAAGCCACTTCGACTTCTTCACGATTTTCATCGGTTAATAAATCCATTTTATTAAGGATGATAACCGGTGGAATTGAAGTATCTTCTGCGGCCACTAAATATCGATCGATAATTTGGGTGGTGAAACTTGGTAAAATTGAAGAGACAATTAGAATCTGATCAATATTGGCTGCAATAATTTTTACGCCGTCATATAAATCTGGACGGGTGAGGGAAGACTTACGGGGGTGAACAGCTTCAACGATTCCACCAATACCGCGATCGGTCTCAGTGGCTAAGCGAACAAGAACCTTGTCACCGGTTACGAGACTGGTGATATTTCGGCGAATATTACAACGCGCCACAGTACCGTCTTCGGTTTCGATGTCTGCGTGCTGGCCGAAACGTGAAATAACGATTCCCTGTTGTTCTGGTCCCAGTAGACTATCCTGTAGATCGTTGGCTTGATCTGGATTATCTTTACGCTTTAGGCGCTTACTTTGATTGTCGCGCATTCTGCGCTTTTGACCTTGGCTAAGAGGTTTCTTTTTACTCACAGGCAAATCTTCATTAATTAGGTGTTTTTTTGTCGTATAAAAAAACAGTATGATACACCCTCTTTAATAAAAAAGCCTGAATTTAGGGCTTTTGACAGAATAAGGCAGATATTATGGCTGTAAACTCGAGCAATCTGATTTGGGTTGATTTGGAAATGACTGGTTTAGAGCCCAGTGTCGATCGTATTATTGAAATCGCGACGATTGTGACTGACCAAGAATTGAATATCATTGCCCAAGGCCCTGTTATGGCGGTTCATCAATCTGATGACGTGTTAGCAGGTATGGACGACTGGAACCAAAAACATCATGGCGAGTCTGGATTAATTGATCGCGTTAAAAGCAGTCAACATTCTGAAGAAGACGTTATAAAAGCAACTATTGAGTTTTTGGAGCAATACGTGCCGAAAGGTGCTTCACCAATGTGTGGCAATAGTATTGGACAAGATCGCCGCTTTTTGAATAAATATATGCTCGAGTTAGAAGATTTCTTTCATTATCGCAATATCGATGTCAGCACGATTAAAGAGCTTACAAATCGTTGGAAGCCAGAAGTCATGCAAGGCTTTAGCAAAAAGAATACTCATCAAGCATTAGAAGATATCAAAGAATCTATTGCTGAATTGCAGTTTTATCGTCAAGAAGTATTTAAAATTTAAGCAATCAAACCTTTTTTTGAATTAGGGGTTGCAGTGTAGTGAATATTACATATAATGCGGCCTCAACTTTTTACAGCAAATCACTTTCCTGTTGATAGTTGAAATTTGAAAATTTGCGATATTAGCTCAGTTGATAAGGTTGAAATGATACCTTGCCAGATGTTTTAATAAAGCTACAAGATGCGACATTAGCTCAGTTGGTAGAGCGATACCTTGCCAAGGTATAGGTCATCAGTTCGAACCTGATATGTCGCTCCAAATTTTCAAAATAAAAATTGATTAAGATGCGACATTAGCTCAGTTGGCTTTGGTTCAAACGATACCTTGCCAAATGTTTTAATAAAGCATACTAAATGCGACATTAGCTCAGTTGGTAGAGCGATACCTTGCCAAGGTATAGGTCATCAGTTCGAACCTGATATGTCGCTCCAATTTTTAAAATTGAAATATATGACGCGACATTAGCTCAGTTGGTAGAGCGATACCTTGCCAAGGTATAGGTCATCAGTTCGAACCTGATATGTCGCTCCAATTTCAATACCAAGTTTTGTAAGGCGACATTAGCTCAGTTGGTAGAGCGATACCTTGCCAAGGTATAGGTCATCAGTTCGAACCTGATATGTCGCTCCAAACTTCCTTCTTTTATATCCCAAGCAAACTTTCCAAATTAAAAATTAGATCAGTTGCGTTTTTAGCATAGCGATACCTTGCCAAGGTATAGGTCATCAGTTCGAACCACTCTTTTTGAGAATATTAGGTCGCTCCAAACTTTCTTCTTTTATATCCCAAGCAAACTTTCCAAATTAAAAATTAGCTCAGTTGCGTTTTTAGCATAGCGATACCTTTTTTGTCGCCAAGGTATAGGTCATCAGTTCGAACCATTTTTTTTGAAAATATTAGGTCGCTCCAAACTTCCTTCTTTTATATCCCAAGCAAACTTTCCAAATTAAAAATTAGCTCAGTTGCGTTTTTAGCATAGCGATACCTTTTTGGTCGCCAAGGTATAGGTCATCAGTTCGAACCATTTTTTTGAAAATATTAGGTCGCTCCAAACTTCCTTCAGTTCAATTTCCCCCAAGTTTTACCTTTAGCAAACTTTACAAATTAAAAATTAGCTCAGTTGCGCTTTTAGCTTTGTAATACTAGTGTTTCGCTACGGTTTATTTCATATTTACTAATTTACCTGTCTTTTATATGTAAAATATGAGCTTGCTCAAATATTCATTTTTATTTTTCAACCATAATAAATACAAGCTTTTACAAACTAATTTATTAGCTGCATGAGAATGCAGATACTGGTGGAGTGTTTATGATACGTATTCAACAACTAAGTGAATTGCTTGAATTTATAGCAACATCGAGATTAGACATGAAACAACTTTATAGTCGATTGCATCGCAATGCTGATTCGACTCGAGTGAAAATGATGTTGGAGTACCTGCAGCAACATCAGCAGCATGTGCATGACAGTATTGAAAATTATATTGATGAAGCACCAACACGAATGCTTGATACTTGGTATAAAGACATTACGTTTGAAGATTTTAAAAAGCGCTGTAATGAGTCTGCATTAGCGGCCAATATGACCGAAGACGATGTACTAGAACTACATCTAGATCTTGAAAACCGCCTTATTGGTTTAATTGAGAAAACAGCAAATAGTACTGCTGTGACCGAAATTAAAGAGGCTTTAATGGATCTTGTTCGGGTTGAACGTACTCAGCAAAAAAGGCTTGTCCATAGCGCACTAAGAATGGACGACATTTAACAGATATTTTGACCGTTTAGATTTTATGTTAATATTTCAAATGGAGTCAGCTTTTTAAGCTGGCTCTATTTTTTTCTGCTATCTAAATCGAGTAATATTACTGGAGGTGCTATTTATCTCTGTAAAGTTGCACTTTTTATATGATTAATCCCTCAAGTGCTGGTAAGTTAACATGACTTCGATAACAAAAAATCTTCAAGATGAACAAGCTACAATAGAATTAGGCGTAACTTTGTCGTTATGGGTTTCTGCACCTCTGGTTATTTACCTAACGGGTGATTTAGGAGCAGGAAAAACGACTTTAAGCCGCGGGTTAATTCAGGGCTTGGGTCATGCTGGTAACGTAAAAAGCCCAACATATACACTTGTTGAGCCGTACGAATTAAAAAATATGGATGTGTTTCATTTTGACTTATACCGTTTACTCGACCCTGAAGAGCTTGAGTACATGGGGATCCGTGATTACTTTACTGATAAAAGTATCAGTATTATTGAGTGGCCAGACAGAGGCCATGGTTTGCTACCAGAGGCTGATCTAGCAATACATTTAAGCTACCAAGGTGTGCAAAGACAAGTTGAATTAAGTGGACTGACACCTTCAGGACAGCTTATCGTCGATAAATTAAAATAATAATGACTTAAGATAAAATGACTCGAATTTTTATTTTTACACTTCTGCTTAGCTTCAGTTTTATTGCTGAAGCTGCGAACAAATTAGATAGCGTTAGAATTTGGGATGCACCTGATTCAACACGAGTTGTTTTGGATTTATCTAAAGCGCCTGACTATAGTTATTTTTCGTTAACGAACCCCCAGCGATTAGTCATTGATTTAAAAGATGCCTCAACCAAGGTTAAGTTTGAAAATTTAGCGAAAAGCAGCAAATTAATTAGCAAAGTTAGGCTCAGTTCGCCGCCTAAAAAAGGCACTTTAAGATTAGTACTTGAATTAGCCTCCCCAGTTAAAGCAAGTCTGTTTTCGCTTACGCCTACAGCGCCTTATGGCAACCGCTTAGTCGTTGATCTAGACAATTCTGCCAATAAGTCGGCAACCAAAAAACAAGTCGTGCAAACCAGCAAACGTTCGACAGATGTGATTGTTGCTATTGATGCTGGTCACGGCGGAGAAGATCCAGGTTCCATTGGGCCGAAAGGCACCTTTGAGAAGAAAGTCGTATTAGCTATTTCAAAAAGGCTTGAACGTAAGATTAATGAAACCCCTGGTATGAAAGCGGTTATGACCCGTACAGGAGATTATTTTGTTAACTTAAATCAGCGTTCAGAGTTAGCAAGAAACAGCCGTGCAGATTTATTGTTATCGATTCATGCTGACGCATTTACTACACCTCACCCTAAAGGAGCTTCAGTTTGGGTTTTGTCTAAACGCCGTGCAAATACCGAAATAGGTCGAGTGTTCGAAGATAAAGAAAAACACTCGGAGCTGTTGGGTGGTGTTGGTGACATTATTCAAAATACCGATAGTGAGCAGTACTTGGTGATGACACTAATCGATATGTCGATGGACCATTCAATGGCTGAGAGCCACAGCATCGCAACAGATATTCTTTCTGGTCTAGGTAAAGTCACTAAATTACATAAGAATAAACCTGAGTCAGCGAGCTTTGCGGTATTAAAGTCAACCGATATTCCTTCTATTTTGATTGAAACAGGCTTCATCTCGAACCCTAAAGAAGAGAAACAGTTGCTCAACGGAAATCATCAACAAAAATTAGCCAATGCTATTCATAAAGGTGTGGTGAACTATTTTGAGTCGAATCCGCCATCTGGAACCTCTTTTGCTAAGCAAAGTAACGTTAAGCATACAGTCAGAAGCGGTGAGTCATTATCGGTTATTGCTCAGCGCTATAAAGTCAGCGTCGCAAATATCAAAAAGAGTAATAACTTAAAGTCCGATGTATTACGAATAGGCCAAAAGCTGGTCATTCCGAGGGCGTAAATTATGACGATTCAAATTTTACCGCCGCAACTTGCTAACCAAATCGCGGCTGGTGAAGTTGTTGAAAGACCAGCTTCAGTCGTTAAAGAGTTGGTTGAAAATAGCTTAGATGCTGGCGCAACAAGGGTTGATATAGAGATCGACAAAGGCGGCAGTAAGCTCATTCGTATCCGTGATAATGGTAAAGGCATTGCAAAAGAAGAGCTGGCCTTGGCGTTATCGCGCCATGCAACATCCAAAGTTCATTCATTAGATGACTTAGAAGCTATTTTAAGCTTTGGTTTTCGTGGTGAAGCCCTTGCGAGTATTAGCTCAGTGGCAAGACTTAGCTTAACCTCTAAACCTGCTGAACAATCAGAAGCGTGGCAAGCGAATGCTGCTGGCTCACAAATGGATGTAAAAATCACCCCAGCAGCTCACCCAAAAGGCTCAACCATCGATGTGGTGGATTTATTCTTTAATACGCCTGCAAGACGACGCTTTTTAAAGAGTGATAAAACTGAGTTTACCCATATAGACGAATGGCTTAAGCGCATCGCTATTGCTAGAACAGATGTGCACTTTACCCTAACTCATAATGGTAAGTTAGTTCGCCAATATCGCCCTGCAAATACTGAAATCCAATATAAACAACGTTTAGGGCAGATTTGTGGTCGTGGCTTTGCTGAGCAAGCATTACATTTAGCGTGTGAGCATGATGGGTTAACCTTATCAGGATATTTACAATCTCCTAGCGATACTCATGTTACTGATAGCTGCTATTTCTACGTTAATGGTCGCTTAGTGCGTGATCGCTTAGTTAATCACGCTGTTAAGCAAGCTTTTGGGCGCTTTAATATTCAACATCAACCTGGCTATGTGTTGATGCTTGAGATTGACCCTCATCAAGTAGATGTAAACGTACATCCTGCTAAGCATGAAGTACGGTTCCATCAAAGTCGTTTGGTTCATGATTTTATATTGCAGGCGCTGCAATCAGTATTGGAACAGATTTCTGAATTGGAAATTGATCCATTTGATCAAACCGCTGAACAACCGTCCAATCAGCCTTTAGGACAACAATCACAAGTCAGCCGAGGTTCACATACAAGTGATTTATATGGTGCTGAAGGTAGCCAAGCTAATAACTATTTAAACCAAATCGGGGCTAATCATACTAATAGTGATCAAGAATATCAGCCAAGGGAAGTGAGCAGTAATCGCTTCGGTAATATGTCTGTACCTGCTCAAGGTCATCAATATAGTGGCTCACAAGGCGGTAATAGTAGGGCGGTGGATTCAGCTGAAGTGACGCCGACTGCAATCGCCAATTATGGCCAACTGTTGCAAACTCAAGGTGAAAATACTTCATTAACACAAGTTAATGAAGTAAATGTCGCGGCATTGAACACCATGCCGCCTTTGTTGGGTGGCCAATACTGGGTACTAGCAAAAGATAGTCAATTACAATTATTAGATATTTCGCAAGTGTCAGTTATTGTTACTAAAAATGAAGTGTTAGCTAAAATTAAAACAGGTTTAGTAGGGCAACCTTTATTAATGCCGGTTTCAATTCAAGCTGATGTCGATTGGAAAGTTTTGCTGGAAGAACGAGATATATTGCTGCGCAGACTGGGTTTAACCTTATCTATTCGCTACCAACAGTTGATAATTAAGAATGTGCCCCCATATCTGAGAGATAGCCAGTTAGCGGTATTAATTCCAGAGTTATTAAACTGGATTAAATTAGAAACCCCTTCAGATGAAGCATTATCACTGTGGATTGCAAAACATCAAACGCAATCGTTTACAGCTGCATCTGATATTTGGTTTAAATACTGTCAGTTAGATAGCGAACAGAAGTTGAGCTTAGAGTCTCAGGCGAAATCGTTACCGTGGAAAACATGGTTAGAAGAGAATTAATGTGAACCAACTTAAGCAACCTAAAGTATTGTTTTTAATGGGGCCTACGGCTTCTGGTAAGACATCTTTAGCTATTGAAATGGCGCAAAATCACAACTGTGAAATTATTTCAGTTGATTCTGCGCTGATTTATCGTCAAATGGACATTGGTTCAGCTAAACCTAATGCTGATGAGTTAGCATTAGCTCCGCATCGCTTAATTGATATATTAGATCCGAGTGAAAGCTATTCGGCAGCAGATTTTAGACGCGATGCACTTAATGAAATAGAACAAATTATTGCTCGTGGTAAAACCCCATTACTAGTTGGTGGAACCATGATGTATTTTAAAGCATTGCTTGAGGGGTTATCGCCACTTCCTGCCGCTGACGAGGACATCAGGGCTGAGATAAATAAACAAGCAGAATCCTTAGGCTGGGATGTGTTGCATCAGCAACTGTGTGAAATAGACCCTGTTGCAGGTGAGCGAATTCACCCTAATGATCCTCAGCGGTTATCACGTGCTTTAGAAGTATTTAGAATAACGGGTAAGACAATGACTGAATTGACTGCAACTAAGTCAGAAGCATTGCCTTATGATGTAGTGCAATTTGCCATTGCGCCACTTGATAGAAAAGTATTACATGAATTAATCGCAAAAAGATTTAAACTGATGATGGAACAAGGTTTTATCGAAGAAGTTCAGCGATTGAAAGACCGAGGTGATTTGCATTTAGATATGCCTTCAATGCGCTGTGTTGGTTACAGACAGTGCTGGCAATACTTAGATGAAGAGTTTGACCGTGATACTTTGGTAGAAAAAGCGACTGCTGCTACTAGGCAATTGGCTAAACGTCAATTAACATGGTTGAGAAGTTGGCCTGATTTAAATTGGCTTGAAAGTGGAGCCGAAGGAAATTTAGTTACACTTATACGACATTCGAGCTAGATTATTCGCCGTTGCTGTATAATACTCAAACTAAACAATAAAACATTATTCAAAAAATTTGTTTTGAAAATAAAAAAAGGAAATCGAAATGGCTAAGGGGCAATCTTTACAAGACCCATTTTTGAACGCACTGCGTCGTGAACGTGTACCAGTTTCAATCTATTTAGTGAACGGTATTAAGTTGCAAGGACAAGTTGAGTCATTCGACCAATTCGTTATTTTGTTGAAAAATACAGTAAGCCAAATGGTTTACAAGCATGCTATTTCGACTGTAGTTCCAGCACGTCCATTTAATGTGACTGCTCAAACTACTCATACAACGCATGATGAAGCACCAGCATCTGAATAATCTTTAAGGAGTTTGTTACTTGTTTGATCGCTATGAAGCGGGTGAAACCGCAGTTCTTGTACACATTGACTTTTCTGATGACGAACGAAGAGAAGACATTACAGAGTTACAATTATTAGTCGAATCAGCAGGTGCTCGCTCTGTTGGTGTTATTACCGGAAGCCGACGTTCACCTGATCGAAAGTTTTTTGTTGGGACAGGTAAAGTAGAAGAGTTAGCCGCTATGGTGGCTGCTACTGAAGCAAATGTGGTGATTTTTAATCACGCATTAAGCCCTGCGCAAGAAAGAAACTTAGAACAAATTTGTGAATGCCGAGTATTAGACCGGACAGCACTGATTTTAGATATTTTTGCTCAACGAGCGAGAACACACGAAGGTAAGTTGCAAGTGGAGCTAGCGCAATTGCGCCACATGTCGACTCGTCTAATTCGTGGTTGGACTCACTTGGAGAGACAAAAAGGTGGTATTGGTATGCGAGGCCCTGGGGAAACCCAGCTCGAAACCGATAGACGTTTACTGCGTGGACGAATTAAAAGTATTAATCGTCGACTAGAGAAAGTAGACAAGCAACGTGAACAGAGTCGTCGTTCGCGTAAACGCAGTGACTTATCAACTGTGTCATTGGTGGGTTACACCAACGCAGGTAAGTCAACGTTGTTTAATGCTTTAACCGCTTCTGAAGTGTATGCAGCGGACCAGTTGTTCGCCACTCTGGATCCAACACTGCGCAAGCTAAATTTACCTGATGGTGCCGTTATTTTAGCGGATACCGTTGGGTTTATTCGTCATCTACCTCATGATTTAGTCGCAGCCTTCAAAGCTACACTGCAAGAAACTCGTCAAGCTGACTTGTTATTGCATGCGATCGATTGTGCAGATGAAAATATGACGGAAAATTTCGAACAAGTTCAAAATGTACTTGAAGAAATTGACGCAGATACTATTCCACAACTAGTTGTTTGTAATAAAATCGACTTACTGGAAGACTTTGTACCTCGCATTGATTACGACGATGAGGGGATGCCTGAACGAGTTTGGGTATCTGCACAAAAACAAATTGGATTTGAATTGCTATTACAGGCTATCAACGAGTTAATCGGTGAAGTCATTGTGGAGCAAACATTGAAAATACCAGCGACGGCTGGGCATTATCTTGGTCAGTTTTATGGACTGGACGCGATACAGCAGAAAGAGTATGACGATCTGGGGAACTGTATTTTGTCTGTTCGTTTGTCGGAAGCCAATTGGCGTCGATTAACAAAACAGAGTCAAGGCGAATTAGAGACGTTTATTTGTGAGGATTCATTAGAAGACTCAGAAGTAGACGTTACTTGCTAATAACATTTATTTCATCCACTTATGGAGTGCTAAATGGCTTGGAATGAGCCCGGTAACAAGGGGAAAGACAAAGACCCTTGGGGAAACAAAAACGGTAACGATAAAGGCCCACCAGATCTAGACGAAGTATTTCGTAATCTTTCAAAGCGCTTTGGCGGTGGTAAAGGTGGTTCAGGTGGATCGTCAAGTCCTTCATTTAACTCAACCAGCATTATTGTTGTTTTAGTTATTGGTTTGTTGGTATGGGGCGCTTCAGGTTTTTATACCATTAAAGAAGCTGAGCGTGGGGTGACCTTACGTTTTGGTCAGCACTCAGGCGAAGTTGGACCTGGTTTACATTGGAAAGCGACATTTGTCGATGAGGTTTTCCCTGTAAATATTAAAGCAGTTCGATCAATTCCATCTTCTGGCAGCATGCTTACATCTGACGAAAACTTGGTTAAAGTTGAGCTAGATGTTCAATACCGTGTAGACGATGCTTATTTGTATTTGTTCAGCGCTGTTGATGCTAATGCAAGTTTAAGAGAAGCAACTGATAGTGCTTTACGTTATGTGATTGGACATAACACTATGGATGACATCCTGACCACTGGTCGTGATGCAATTCGTCGTGATACATGGTCTGAGCTCGAACGTATTCTTGAACCATACAAATTGGGTTTATCAATTCAAGACGTCAACTTCTTGCCTGCGCGTCCACCTGAAGAAGTGAAAGATGCTTTTGATGATGCAATTTCGGCACAAGAAGATGAACAACGTTTTATTCGCGAAGCAGAAGCTTATGCACGTGAAATTGAACCTAAAGCTCGTGGTCAAGTTGAACGTATGGCTCAAGATGCTAGTGCTTATAAACAGCGTGAAGTATTAGAAGCTCAAGGTAAAGTTGCACGATTTGAGCAGTTATTACCTGAATATGAAATGGCACCAGAAGTGACTCGTAAACGTCTTTATTTAGATGCAATGCAAGAAGTCATGGCTGACACCAACAAGGTACTTATTGATACCAAAAACAGTGGTAACTTAATGTATTTGCCTTTAGATAAAATGATGGATAATCAAACTAAGCGTAAAGTGGTTGAACCTGTTGTTGAAACGCATATCAATACACCTTCAAATAACTTGTTTGATTCATCAATGCCGCTTGATGGCCGCCAAACTCGCGAGTCTCGTTCTCGCCAAGGGAGGGACTAACTCATGGGTAGATTTGGACTGATTATTTTAGTCATCCTGTTAGGGATTGGTTTTTCATCTTTGATGGTAGTAAATGAAGGCGAACGTGCCATTGTGTCTCGTTTTGGTGAAATTTTAAAAGATGATGTTAATGGCGAAGCTGTTACTCGTGTGCTAGCACCGGGAATCCATTTTAAAATACCTGCTATCGATAAAGTTAAATATCTTGATGCACGTATCCAAACTCTAGATGGCGCAGCTGACCGTTTCGTTACTTCTGAAAAGAAAGATTTGATGGTTGATTCATACGTTAAATGGCGTATCAATGACTTTGAAACTTTCTACCTTTCAACAGGTGGCGGTAACATCGTGACTGCAGAGGACTTACTACAGCGTAAAATCAACAATGATTTACGTACTGAGTTTGGTCGTCGTACCATTAAAGAAATTGTTTCAGGTAAACGTGACGAATTGCAAAATGACGCACTAGAAAACGCTGCTGAAAGTTCACAAGATCTTGGTATTGAAGTGGTTGACGTTCGTGTTAAGCAAATTAACTTACCAGCCAACGTGAGTAGCAGTATTTTCCAACGTATGCGTGCAGAGCGTCAAGCTGTTGCTAAAGAGCATCGTGCACAAGGTAAAGAGCAATCTGAAATCATCCGTGCAACGATTGATGCTGATGTAACGGTAAAAGTTGCAGAAGCTGAACGTAAAGCTCTTACAGTTCGAGGTGAAGGTGATGCATTATCTGCTAAGATTTACGCAGATGCATTCAACAAAGATCCTGAGTTTTATGGCTTTTTACGTAGCTTAGAAGCCTACAAAGAAAGTTTTGCTGGCAACAGTGATGTTATGGTTTTAGAGCCTGATAGTGATTTCTTCAAGTACATGAAGTCAATTGACGGCAAGTAAATTAGAATTTACTTGAATAAAAACCCGGTTATTACCGGGTTTTTTTATGTCTGTTCGTTTTTAGACAAAAAAAATGAATTTTTGCTGTTTGAGTTAATTAATCAGCCAAGACTAATTTAGATTAAGAATATTTCATTAAAATTTATTTATTTACAGTAACTTATAAAAAACACTTCTACATATATTGTTCTAAATGTATAGAAATGGCTGTTCGTTTTTTGAGCTTGTTGAAAAAAACATACAAATCCCGCAACTTAGTTGTGTGTTTTACTATGATCTGGTTCTAATTTTTCGCTATAATGAGCCCCGCCTCAAAGTATAGATTTAGCGATTAGTGATTCTAATGTTGCTAAGTTATTAAAATATAAGAATTCCAACACCCTCTGGGAGATAAGTGGATGAGCAATGCGCCAGTCGATACCGGACGCCGCAGATTCCTGACAGCCGCAACCGCCGTAGTTGGTGGAGCTGGTGCCGTCGCTGTAGCGGTGCCTTTTATTAAGTCATGGAATCCGAGCGCTAAAGCGAAAGCTGCAGGTGCACCGGTTGAAGTTAATATTAGTAAAGTAGAGCCAGGTCAATTAATTCGTGTTGAATGGCGTGGCAAACCTGTTTGGGTTGTACGTCGTACAGATGCAATTCTGAGCCAACTGCCTGAATTAGATGGTCAATTACGCGATCCTGCCTCTGAAGAATTACAACAGCCTGACTATGCAGCTAACCCTGCACGTTCAATTAAGCCTGAGTTTTTCATTGCTGTAGGTATTTGTACTCACCTAGGTTGTTCACCAACTTACTTACCAGACTCATTTGGTGAGCAAGTAGAAGGTGTGACTGCTGGTTTCTTCTGTCCATGTCATGGTTCTAAGTTTGATATGGCTGGTCGTGTATTCCAGGGTGTACCTGCACCATTAAACCTTGTTGTACCGCCACATCAATATGTTGATGATGGCACGGTGCTCATCGGTGTAGACACAGGAGCTGCATAATGGTTAAGAATATTGTTGATTGGATTGATGCTCGCATCCCAATGACGGCGACTTATAATCGTCATGTTGGTCAATATCCAACTCCAAAGAACTTTAACTTCTGGTATTTCTTTGGTTCATTAGCTCTGCTTGTTTTAGTTAACCAACTACTGACTGGTATTTGGTTGACCATGAATTACGTACCTACTGCAGAAGGCGCATTCGCTTCTGTTGAATACATCATGCGTGATGTTGAATACGGTTGGTTACTTCGTTATATGCATTCCACAGGTGCTTCGGCATTCTTTGTGGTGGTTTATCTTCATATGTTCCGTGGCCTTATCTACGGCTCTTACCAAAAGCCAAGAGAGTTACTTTGGTTATTCGGTATGTTGATTTTCCTTGTATTAATGGCTGAAGCCTTTATGGGTTACTTGCTACCTTGGGGACAAATGTCTTACTGGGGCGCACAGGTAATTATCTCTTTGTTTGGCGCCATACCGTTTATTGGTGATGATCTAACATTGTGGATCCGTGGTGACTATGTTGTTTCTGGTGCTACGCTAAACCGCTTCTTCGCATTGCATGTTATTGCTCTGCCATTAGTACTTGTTGTACTTGTTTTCCTTCACTTAATTGCATTACACGAAGTGGGTTCGAATAACCCAGACGGTGTTGAAGTTAAGAAGAATAAAGATGAAAACGGATGGCCAGTAGACGCTATTCCTTTCCACCCTTATTACACAGTGAAAGACATCATGGGTGTGGCCGGTTTCTTAATCGTGTTCTGCTATGTATTGTTCTTCATGCCTGAAGGTGGCGGTTACTTCCTTGAGAAGCCAAACTTTGAAGCGGCTAATCCAATGAAGACACCTGAACATATTGCGCCGGTTTGGTACTTCACACCGTTCTATGCAATCTTACGTGCGATTCCTGACAAGCTTCTAGGTGTTGTCGGTATGGGTCTTGCGATTGCAGTATTGTTCGTACTACCTTGGCTAGATCGCTGTAAAGTGAAATCTATCCGTTACCGTGGCTTGATCCACAAGATTAATATTGCACAATTTACTGTGTCTTTCTTAATCCTTGGTTACTTAGGTGCTGTTCCGGCAACACCAACATTAACTATTGCGGCTCGTATCTTTACACTTACTTATTTTGGCTTCTTTGTTGCGCTGTGGGTTTACAGTAAAAATGAAAAGACAAAAACGGTTCCTACGAGGGTGACACACTAATGAAAAAGTTATTAATTGCATTAGTTACATTGTTGCCATCACTTGCTATTGCAGCAGGTGGCAGCAATGTTCATTTAGAAAGTGCCAATGTAGACTTTCATGATAAAGAGTCTCTAGAACGTGGTTTGAATTTATTTCAACGATATTGCTCTGGCTGTCACAGTACACAGTACCAACGCTATGGTCGTGTAGCTGAAGATTTAGATATCTCAGTTGACGATATGCGTCAAAAGTACATGTTCACTGACGCTAAGATTGGTGAGTTGATGGAAAATGCGATTCCACCTGCAGATGCTGCAAAGTGGTTTGGCGCAGCAGCTCCTGACTTAACGCTAGTAGCTCGTGTACGTGGGCAAGACTGGGTGTATTCATACCTTAAAGGCTTTTATAAAGATGAAAGCCGCCCATTTGGTGTGAACAACAATGTATTCCCACTAGTGGGGATGCCACATGTACTTGAAGATCTACAAGGTATTTCGAAACCAATCTACGAAACAGTCGAAGAAAATGGTGTTGAAGTGTCTAAGTTAGTCGGACTTGAACCTGCTGTTGGTGGTTCAATGAACGCCGAAGAGTATGATCAAGCTGTTCGCGATATTACTGGTTTCCTTGCATATTCTGCTGATCCAGTGAAGTTAGAGCGTGAAGCTTTAGGTTGGTGGGTACTCGGATTCTTGTTTATTTTCTTCATCGTTGCTTATTTGTTGAAGAAAGAATACTGGAAAGATGTGCACTAGACACGAATAACGGGTAAAATACATTATTCGCATACTTTAAACGAGGGGCTTTGCCCCTCGTTTGTTTTGTTTTTTCCGTTTTTCTGGAGGGTAACAATGGCTGTAGCTGCCAACAAACGCTCTATCATGACACTTTTTTCTGGTGCCGATGATTTATATAGCCACCAAGTACGTATCGTCTTGGCTGAAAAAGGTGTAACTGTTGATGTATTGCAGGTAGAACCTAGTGAGAGACCTCAAGAGCTATTGGATGTAAATCCATATAACTCAGTACCGACTCTAGTTGATCGTGAATTAGTGCTGTATGAATCTCGTATTATTATGGAATATTTAGATGAGCGTTTTCCTCATCCTCCATTAATGCCTGTATATCCGGTTGCTCGTGGCCAAAGCCGTCTAATGATGCACCGTATTGATACTGACTGGTATGTACTAGTTGACCGTATCCGTAAAGGTGAAAAAGCTGACGCTGCTCGTAAAGAGCTAACTGAAAGCTTAGTTGCTTTAGCGCCAGTATTTGCTGAAATGCCATACTTCATGAGTGAAGAGTTCGGCTTAGCTGATTGTTACTTAGGTCCGTTATTATGGCGTTTACCTGAGTTAGGTATCAACTTAGATGTTCGTACATCTAAAGATATCCATGCTTACATGACACGCATTTTTGAGCGTGAATCATTTAAAGCATCGTTAACTGAGGTTGAGCGCGAAATGCGCATGGGCATGTAATGAAAGCAATTACACCTAACCGTCCATATTTGTTGCGGGCTTACTACGAGTGGTTGATGGATAATCACTTTACCCCACATGTTGTTGTGGATGCATTTGTAAAAGGCACTCAAGTACCTCAAGAGTTTGTTAAGGATGGCCAAATCGTTCTTAATATTGCTGGCGGTGCAGTGGGCAATTTACAAATGACCAATGAATTTGTCGAGTTTAATGCTCGATTTGGTGGTGTACCTCAGCAAGTTGTTTTACCTATGGCTGCAATCGTTGCGATTTATGCGCGCGAAAACGGTGCTGGGACTGTGTTTGATATGGAAGATGCTTATATGCCTGAAGATGAGTCAGAAGACTTATCTCCAGCGCCACGCTCTTTCTCTGCGGTTGAAACAACAGATAAAACTGAAGTGACAGAAGAAAAGCCTACAGGCAATTCTGAAAAACCAAAAGGACGTGCGCATTTAACTGTCGTTAAGTAACTGTCGTTTAGCAACTGTGTAATGTGTGAGTTCGATTCAAAATCAAACCAGTCATTGTAAAATGACTGGTTTTTTATTTTTAGCCCATTTATAAAGTACTGCTACAAAAACGACTAAGCTAAAACGCTAAAACCAAAAGCCTCTAATCCCCGCAGCGTCACAGCCTAAAATAACTAAGTCATTTCAGATTAGTCGAGATAGGATTTTGCTATTCGAGTCAGTTTAAATGCAACTTTTAAACTGCGATTTTCTAAATTGTCATTTTCAGTTTCAAGTTGATAGCGCGCAACCACGGCAAGGTAAGCTGAAAGCTGCTCAGATTCTTGAGACAAAGCTAATAAGGTCGTGGGTTCTATGAACGGATTATATGGATGACGACTGTGCATTTGTTGACTCAGTGCTAATGGGTTCCAGTCATGGCAAAGGCACTCAGCGACTTGAAATTGAAATTGCTTAAGTGCTGATTGGTCAATTGTTGGTTGAGGTAACATCGCTACAATTCCTGCTAATAAGCTTTCGATACCATCAGCAATATGCTCTTCAGCTGTAGGCTGATCGATGAAACAAAACTCACCTAAGCTTAATTTGGCATTCTCAGAGGCGGTTACCTCAATCGACTTTTTACGCCCTTGATGCCAAGCAAAACTTACTAAAGGATAATCCTCAACTCCAGCGTTGTAATTAACGCAAACTAGGTGCTCGTTGTGAATATCAGGAAAACTGTCTTGTGGGTAATGGCCGATAACGACGGGCGTCGTTAATTGCTGGTGCGGATGTAAATCATTAATCTCAAGTTGAGGGTAGTTTAAACACGAGTTCATCAATGTTGATAATGGATGCTTAGTATCAAATGCTGCAGGCCAAAACTGTTGTGCTAAGGCATTGGTCATCACGGCAGTTAAACTATTACTTGTACCGTTAGGACTATCTTCAGTTTTTTGATTTGTTAAATTTAAATATGGATTCAGCTCATTGACGACTTTATTATCCCAACAAGCGTGAATCGCACGAATGTGTTCGAAATCTAAATAAAGAGGTAGCGCCATAAACCAATCAACCCACTGGAATAGTGTTTCATCACCTTGCTCGAACTCAGATAGAAATTGCGGTTTTTTGTTATTTACTTCCGTGGTTAAATTCACTGGCAAATAGGGTGCGTCAGTGATCGGGTGATGCTTGCTCCAACCAATCACTTCAAATTCATTGCTGCCAAGCAAACAATACGCATGGCCTTTATCGACCATGTCTTTCACTAGAGTGAGTAGTGCAATGTGTTCTATATTCTCACCTTCAGTGGACGCAATTAGGTTGCCACAAAAAACTAATTTTACAAATTGGACGCTCGATTCAGGATCATCAATATCAAAATCTATTTCAGTGAGTAAATCATGCAACTTGTCTAATCGACCATAGACGTCTCCGATAAAATATAAGCTGGTATTGTCGATTTTTTGTATGTGGCTGTGCATGATCAAACCTAGGTGGTAAAGAAGTAATGAGGTAGAGATTATAACCTAGCAAGCAATCGTTACAGCTGAAAAATTCATATCAAGCGCTAATTATTTAAGTGACAGACTAAGCTATGCTATTATCCGCGATTTAGAGCACTTGTATGATTGAAGCGATATATTTTGATTAACTAGTTGAGTTTTTCACCGCTTCGGAGATCGGTTTCAAAATACTTATCGGTTTCAAAATACTTATCGGTTTCAAAATACTTTGCTACTGCAGAAATCCATATTAAAGCTGGGATGTTTAATGCTGTTAATGATTGATAACTATGATTCATTTACCTTTAATTTAGTGCAGTACTTTCAGCGCTTGGGTTATGAGATCATGGTTAAAAGAAATGATCAGATTACAATCAGCGAAATAGAAGCACTTAATCCAACTCACCTTATTATATCTCCAGGGCCTTGTTCACCAAATGAGTCAGGGATCTCACTCGATGCCATTGCCCATTTTGCTGGGAAATTGCCGCTATTAGGTGTTTGTTTAGGTCATCAAGCGATTGCTCAGGTGTTTGGCGCTAAAGTGATAAAAGCTAAACGTGTCATGCATGGTAAAACTAGTTTGATAACCCATAGGGAAGAGGGGTTGTTTGAAGAGTTGAACCAACCACTTACAGTCACCCGTTACCATTCATTGTTAGTTGAGTCATTGCCTGAACACTTCCAGTTAGATGCGTGGCTCGACGACCCTATTCATGGTCGTGAAATTATGGCTATGAGCCACAAAACCATGCCGATTTACGGGGTACAATTTCACCCTGAAGCGATTTTGACTGAACAAGGGCACGAGCTTCTCAATAATTTTCTTACCCGCAGCTAACTTCTGTTACAACTTAAGCGATAAATCCCCACAAATGTTGTCATTTTTTGTGATATAAAAGGCCAATAATAAAAGCACTTGCCAAACTAATAACGTTTAGGCGAGAAAATATCATTCATCTTTGATGACAAGGGATTTAATATGACCAGGCTACTGCGAAATGCCGCTCTGAGCGCGCTTTCTCTCGCAATTATTTCAGGTTGCAGCGCTACAGCAAGCAACAGTGATACTTCAACGGTAACTAATCAATCAGCTAGCGTAATGGTTCCGTTCGCTATGCCGCCGCAAGCTGAGCAAACACTGACGCTTAATCAAATCATGGCAAATCCTGATTGGATGGGATTACTTGCAAAGAATGCTTATTGGTCAGACGATAGTCAATCGGTCTACTTTAGCCGCCAAGAGCATCAATCCCCGATTGCAGATGTTTACCATCAAGAGATTAATCAAGCGCAAGCCAGCATTATTCAACTGAATCAGTTGCACTTAGCAGATCAAAAGCATGGTGTTTTCAATACTGATAAGACGCAAAAGGCCTACTTATACAAAGGTAATATTTTCGTAAAGCAGCTTGATTCTGGTGAGGTTAAACAGTTTACCCGCCAAAACACCTCAATTGACGAAGTGAAGTTCTTAATTTCAGGTGATATCGCTTACATGCAAGGCAACAGTGTTTTTAAATTACACTTAAAGTCGGGCATGACCGAGCAACTTGCCGATATTCAAATGGCAAAAGCGCCAAAAGGTGTTAAAGATCCTGAATCTTACATTGCTAAGCAGCAGCATCGTTTAATTGCTTATGTTGCATTGCAGCATGACAAGAGTAAAACACGTGCAGAATATGCTGAAGAACTTGCAGCAAAAGATCCTACTTTTGCTGCAAAAACTTGGTACTTAGGCGACAGTGAAAAAGTCAATGAAATGAGTCTATCTGCTGATGGCCGATACTTAGTTGTAGCTTTGTCAGATAAGAATTACAGCTGGCGAGCAGATCATGACATTATGCCTAACTATCTCGGTAAAGATGGTTACGTTGATGCTGTGCCTGCTAGAGCTAGAGTCGCTGAAGATAGCTATCCGGGTGAAAGGTTAGTTTTGCTTGATTTAGCTGAGCATGTAAAAAAAGATATTACCATTGAAGGTCTAACAGGCTTTGATGAAGATGTTTTAGCATCAGTAAAAGCTGAGAATGCAAAAGCACAAGGTAACAGTTATAAAAGCAAGCCTGAGCCACGTTTACTGCAGTTAATGCAAGACTGGGGTTGGAACCAAAGTGCAATTCGCTGGCACGACACTGAAAATAAATTATTAGTGATGATGGAAGCGGTTGATAATAAAGATCGCTGGATCGCTAGTGTTGATCTTGAAAATGGCAAACTCACCACAGAACATCGTTTACATGATGATGCTTGGATTAATTACACTTTCAATCAATTTGGTTGGGTGACTGGCACTGATAAATTCTATTACTTATCTGAAGAATCAGGCTTTTCTCAGCTATACCTTAAATCTAACGGCAAAACGACGGCGTTAACTAATGGCGAATATGTCGTTGATCAAGTGACATTATCACCTGATGCAAGCCATTTATATTACCGCGCCAATAAAGACCACCCAGGAACTTATAATGTGTATCGTGTGGACGTTGCGACAGGTAAAACTGAGCAGTTAACCCAGTGGACTGGTACTTTAGATTACGAACTAAGTCCTGACGGTCAGTCGTTATTGTTAACCGCTTCAACAGCGATTAACCCTAATGAACTTTATGTGCAAGCAATCGGCGGCGAGCTTAAGCAGTTAACCCAATATACCAGCAAAGCATTTAGTAATTATGCGTGGCAAGCGCCTCAAGTGGTAAAAGTTCCTTCTAGCCATGGTGCTAAAGACATCTATGCAAGAGTGTATTTACCACAAGGTTACGACGCTAGTAATGCTGATAAGTATCCTGCGGTTATCTTCAACCATGGTGCGGGTTACTTACAAAATGCCCATAATGGTTTTTCTGGTTACTTCCGTGAGTTCATGTTCCATAACCTGCTAACACAGCAAGGTTATGTAGTAATGGATATGGATTATCGAGGCTCAAAAGGCTATGGCCGTGATTGGCGCACCGCTGTTTACCGTAATATGGGGCACCCAGAAGTCGAAGATTTAAAAGATGGTGTTAACTGGATGGCAAAAAATACCCACGTTGATGCGGCTAAAGTAGGAACTTACGGTGGCTCTTATGGCGGCTTCTTAACCTTTATGGCTCTGTTTAATGAACCTGAGTTATTCCAAGCTGGTGCAGCGTTAAGACCGGTAACGGATTGGGCGCACTACAATGCCCCATACACGTCAAACATTCTTAATACGCCTGATGTCGATCCAATAGCTTACGAACGTAGTTCACCAATAGAACATGCTCAAGGATTAGAGAAACCTTTACTGATTATGAGTGGTGTACTGGATGACAACGTGTTCTTCCAAGACAGTGTGCGTCTTGTGCAGCGTTTGATTGAACTTGAAAAGCCAATGTTTGAAACTGCGATTTACCCAGTAGAGCCGCATGGGTTTAGACAACCATCAAGCTGGTTAGATGAATATCGTCGTATTTATAAGTTATTTGAACAAGAGCTTAAATAACAAGAGCATTAGCATCATAGAATACATGAACAAGCTCAACTGAATTAAGGCTTCCTATTGGAAGCCTTTTTTATCTATTTCTTTTTAAGTTAATACTATCAATTGTTACATAAATTGGCCGATATCCTTTATTATCAACAATAAATG
Source organism: Shewanella sp. GJ50-10 (assembly GCF_055808815.1). Lineage (NCBI taxonomy): Bacteria > Pseudomonadati > Pseudomonadota > Gammaproteobacteria > Alteromonadales > Shewanellaceae > Shewanella > Shewanella sp. GJ50-10. The sequence goes on from NZ_JBVVSS010000001.1 coordinate 424,957, forward strand.
TTTCAGGGTTAGGGTAAATCGTAGTGGCAGTATCAGTAGCTGGTGGAGTTAGGCCAGGTAAAGTCATAGAAGTTGAAAACCGCTTATATAAACAACTGATCGTTGGGAAGGAAAAACTAACCCAACAGTTTGATGATCGTGACAAACAACTCGAAGACGATGCGAATAAGTTAGAAGTTGAGCGCAAAGCGATTAAAGCGCGTATGGAAGAGCAAGCTAAAGCGCAGCAGGTGCTTAAGCGGATCTCACAGCAGCTAACTTTAACAGTGATGAACAGTTTAGAGCATCAATTAAGTTCTCCTAAACAAATGCTTGAACAATCTGGATTAGCCGAGTCACAGGTATTGTTACTGGATTTATTACTAAACAAAGACCCAGATTTACGCCGTATCCGCCCCTTAGTCGAAAATATCTCTTGGTTGTACACTGATTTAGTTAATTTAATAAATAGCCCTGCATCGAGCCATAGAAGACCTCAGCGTTCAGAAGTTAAGGTGACAGATATTAAGTTAGTACTCAATTATATTGGTATTGAGAACCTACAAGCTGTGGTGCCTTATTTTTGTCTGCGCAATTGGTTACCTGCTGGCAACGCGAATTTAGTCTGGACCACCAGAAAGTTATGGCGATACAGCATGATGACGGCAATTGCGGCTAAAGCTCTGGCTGTTCTTCACGAAAAAGATGTGGCGCTTGTTTATAGTGCCTCATTAATGAAGCAACTCGGTAGCGCAACCATATTGAATACCAGTGCGAGACAGTTTGAAAAAACTTGGGGCACCTGGCTTAGAGAAACCAGTGCTAAAGGGGATAAAAACCTTTATGACGCTGTAATGGCATCGGAATTTCCTGCAAATGAAGTGTTCGAAAAAGTGATGTCCCACGGCGAACAGCTAAACTGGCAAATGCTTGATCTACTTGAATTTGAAAACAGCAAGCTAACTAAGCTGTTGAAAGAGCTCGATTTCAACTATCACTTCAGTGAGTTTTCAGTTGAAAGCGCTATCGTGGCCAAAGCGAGTTGCTATGCCAAAGTGCTTTTACTAGAAGAATCCCGTCTTATCGAACCACAAGAAAAGCGTGTGATGTTTGATTATTATGAGTTTACCGAGCAAGAGCTTATAAGGCTGAAAGGCCAAAACTACCGTAAGTTAGATCTAGTTTAACTATGGTTAGCAGCTTATCTCAGGCTTAATTAGCTTGTGTAATTATGCATTTTTGATGAATAGCTAACTAAATCTTGCTCAAATAACTTTTTTTATGACTATTTATGCTGTGAATTAGCAAAATAAGCACTTTGTATGCGCATTTTTCTCACTCTTTATTCACTAATCATTTAAGTAATGAATAGTTAACAGCTAAAAACTGGTATTTTGATCACATTTTAGCTAATAATGTCCTTCAAGTTAGACAAGCAACCGCTGCGATACTAAACCAAAATCAATACAGACAGCGGAATAGAGTGATTTTAAAATCACTTAATAACCAAAGGACGAAAAGTAATGAGCGTTGAAATGAACTTAACACGTGCCCAATTTGATGAAGTCATGGTGCCTAATTATGCGCCTGCAGCAGTAATTCCTGTTCGCGGTGAAGGTAGCCGAGTATGGGATCAACAAGGCAACGAGTTTATTGACTTTGCTGGTGGTATTGCAGTGAACTGTTTAGGTCATTGTCACCCAGCATTAGTTGGCGCGCTTAAAGAGCAAGGTGAAAAACTTTGGCATCTTTCAAATGTTATGACTAACGAACCAGCATTAGAGTTGGCGACAAAGTTAGTTAATGCAACATTTGCTGAACGTGTATATTTTGCAAATTCAGGCGCTGAAGCTAACGAAGCAGCACTTAAGCTTGCCCGTCGCTACGCACTTGAAAACCATGGCCCACAAAAAGATCAAATCATTGCATTTGATAAAGCATTCCACGGCCGTACTTTCTTCACTGTAACTGTTGGTGGCCAAGCGGCTTACTCTGACGGTTTCGGTCCTAAACCACAAAGTGTTACTCATGTACCGTTTAACGATATTGCTGCATTAGAAGCAGTAATCTCTGACAACACATGTGCCATCATGCTTGAACCTCTTCAAGGTGAAGGCGGTATCATTAATGGTGATCCAGAATTCTTAAAAGCGGTACGTGCTTTAGCTGACAAGCATGACGCATTAGTTATCTTCGATGAAGTACAAACAGGTGTTGGTCGTACTGGTGAGCTATTTGCTTACATGGGTACTGATATTGTTCCTGATATTTTAACCAGCGCTAAAGCATTAGGTGGTGGTTTCCCAATCGCAGCAATGCTAACGACTGCAAAAATTGCAGCACATTTAAAAATTGGTACTCACGGTTCTACATACGGTGGTAACCCACTAGCTTGTGCTATTGGTAATGCTGTAATGGATGTGGTTAACACCCCAGAAGTACTTAATGGTGTTAAGCATCGTGAACAGTTATTCCGTGATGGTTTAGCCGCTATTAACGCAAAATATAATGTATTTGAAGAAGTACGTGGTCAAGGTATGTTACTTGGCGCAGTACTTAACGAACAATACGCTGGTCGTAGCCGTGACTTCCTAGTTGCATCAGTTGCAGAAGGTTTAATGAGCCTTATTGCTGGTGCTAACGTTGTGCGTTTTGCTCCTTCTCTTGTGATCCCAGAAGCTGATATTGCTGAAGGTTTAGCGCGTTTTGAACGTGCTGTAGCTAAAGTAGTAGCAGGTTAATCGATAAGATTGCGCAGCCATTATGGTTGCGCTTTTTTGTTTGGGTAACCAATGGAGTTAAGTATTTAAACCAAGTGGGTTGAATGCTTGATTTTATATGGTGTTATTTAGGAGAGTTTGATGCTAATCATTCGACCAATTCGTGCCAGTGATTACGATGCTCTATACAAGGTAGCTGTTGAGTCTGGTCATGGATTTACTTCCTTACCAGTCAATGAAGAGCTATTGCGATCGAAAATTGCTCGTGCAGAAGCCTCTTTTTCCAAGCAAGTTGAAAAACCTTTTGATGAAGGTTATTTGATGGTGCTTGAAGATCTGAAAACCAATGAAGTTGTCGGTACCTGTGGTATTGAAGCTGCTGTTGGGATGGAAGATGCCTTTTATCATTACCGTTTAGGTACTGAAGTTTATCATTCAAAGCAAATCTCAGTTCGAAATGAAGTTGAAACTCTGACCTTGTGCCATGACTACACAGGCGCTGCAGAGCTTTGTACATTATTTTTGAACAAAGATTACCGCCGTGGTTATAACGGCCGCATGTTGTCACGTTCACGCTTTTTGTTTTTAGCACAGCATGAGCAACGTTTTGGCAGCACGGTTATTGCAGAAATGCGCGGTGTTAGCGATGAAAAGGGCGACTCGCCTTTTTATGAATGGTTACAAGATCATTTCCTCGGTATCGATTTTGTTGAGGCTGATTATTTGTCAGGCCTTGGCAAAAAAGCCTTTATGGCTGAAATGATGCCGCGAAGCCCAATTCATGTCTGCCTTTTACCTAAAAAAGCGCAAAAGGTTATCGGTGAAGTACATCGCAACACCAAACCAGCATTGAAACTGCTGCAAGCAGAAGGCTTCAAATTTAGAAACTACGTCGATATTTTTGATGGTGGCCCAACGGTTGAGTGTGCGTTAAATGATATTCGCTCAGTTCAACAGAGCAAAGAGCTCACGGTAACCATCGGAAAAATGCCTCATGCCGATCACCAGTACATTGTTGCCAATACTTTATTAGCGGACTACCGCGCTACGGCGGCAAAAATTAAAGTGTCGGATAAACATGACAAGGTCACGCTTAGCCCAGAATTGGCTGAAGCATTAAAAGTGGCTAATGGCGACAAAATTCGCGTACTAGAACTTTAGGACAGCAAAATGACACAATTTATTAAAGGCCAATGGTCTAATGGCGAAGGCCATGAAGTAACATCAGTTAACCCTGCCAATGGCGAAGTCATCTGGAGTGGTAAAACTGCGACAGCATCGCAAGTGAATACAGCAATTGATGCAGCTCGTGCAGCACAGTTTGATTGGTTCATGTTGGGCTATGATGCTCGTTTAGCTATTGTTGAAGCTTACCGCAGTGAGCTCGAAGCAAACAAAGCTGAACTTGCAGAAGTCATTGCTCAAGAAACAGGTAAGCCGCAGTGGGAAACCGCAACTGAAGTTGGCGCAATGATTGGTAAAATCGGACTATCTGCTGCAGCTCACGATAAGCGCACAGGTACTGAAACTAACGATATTCCAGCAGGTCGTGCAGTATTACGTCATAAGCCACACGGTGTTGTTGCGGTATTTGGTCCTTATAACTTCCCAGGTCACCTACCTAATGGCCATATTGTTCCTGCACTACTTGCAGGTAACACGGTTGTATTTAAGCCATCAGAATTGACCCCAAAAGTTGCCGAAGAAATGCTAAAACTTTGGGATAAAGCTGGATTACCGCAAGGGGTGATTAACCTTGTGCAAGGTGAACTAGAAACTGGTAAAGCACTGGCTTCTCACCCACAAATTGATGGTTTGTTCTTTACAGGTAGTTCTCGCACTGGTCATTTGTTGCATCAGCAATATGCAGGGCATCCTGGTAAAATCTTAGCCCTTGAAATGGGTGGTAATAACCCGTTAATCATTAAAGATGTTAAAGATACTAAAGCCGCTGTTCATGACATTATCCAGTCAGCTTATATCTCATCAGGTCAACGTTGTACTTGTGCTCGTCGTCTTTATATCGAGCAAGGCGCTGCGGGTGATGCGTTAATTGAACAGCTTATCGCTGCAATTAAGCAAATCAAAGTAGGGAGCTGGAATGCTCAACCACAGCCATTTATGGGTTCTATGATTTCAGAGGGCGCTGCGAAAGGTATGGTTGCCGCTCAAGCTGAGCTGCAAGCGCTTGGTGGGCAATCTTTAATTGAATTAACCCATGTTGAAGCGGGAACAGGCTTAGTTTCTCCTGGGTTAATTGATGTGACTGAAATTGCAGAGTTGCCAGATGAAGAATACTTTGGCCCATTACTGCAATTAGTGAGATACCAAGAGTTTGATCAAGCAATTGATATGGCTAATAACACTCGTTATGGTTTATCAGCAGGTATTTTAGCTGACAGCCGTGAAGATTATGATTACTTCCTCGCTCGTATTCGCGCCGGTATTGTTAACTGGAATAAGCAAATCACTGGCGCTTCAGGTTCAGCACCGTTTGGTGGTGTTGGCGCTTCAGGTAACCATCGTGCAAGTGCATTCTATGCTGCTGATTACTGTGCTTATCCTGTTGCTTCTGTTGAAGCTGACAGTGTGAGTCTACCAGCGAATTTAAGCCCAGGGCTTTCAATCTAATATAACCAAACGCTATCAAGGCAATGACTCCGTCATTGCCTTTTTTATAAAGAAGGATTTTATTATGCATACCGACGTAAATGCTTTATTCGCTGCTTTATGGCAAGACTATATCAACATGACGCCATCAGCTGACAGTATTCATAAGCTGCTTAGCCAAGGTGAGCCGATCATAAACGATCATATTGCTTTGAGAACGTTCAATATTGCTAAAGTGAACTTGTCAGTGTTAGCTGAACATTTTGAATCTATTGGTTATGTGGCTTGTGGTGATTACAACTTTGAGCAAAAGAAGTTAATTGCAAAACACTTTGAGCACCCTGATGCGAATCAACCTAAAGTGTTTATTTCTGAACTTTTAGTTGAAGAGTTTAGCCCTGAAGCTCAAGCTATTATCCATGGTTTGATTGAGCAAGTTGATGTTGCTGCAACCAAAGCGGATAACTTCCTTTATTCTGGCCGTCACTGGAACGTAAACCTAGCAGACTATAAAACGCTGTTAGTTGAAAGTGAATATGCTGCTTGGGTTGCCGCTATTGGTTATCGTGCCAACCACTTCACTGTTTCGATTAATGCCTTGCCTGAGTTTGAGCAAATTGAAGCGGTAAATGATGCCCTAAAAGGCGCTGGCTTTAAATTGAATACGTCGGGCGGCGAAGTGAAGGGGTCTGCTGAGGTGTTACTTGAGCAGTCTTCAACAATGGCTGACAGAATGATGGTGAGCTTTGAAGATGGTGAATTAGACATCCCGACTTGCTTCTATGAGTTTGCTCGTCGCTATCCAATGGCTGATGGCAATTTGTATACCGGTTTTGTTGCTGCTTCTGCCGATAAGATTTTTGAAAGCACTAACGCCGCTGGTTAAATCAAGTTGATAGGCTCTTGGTATTGCTGGTGTTCCATAACCGCTGCGACATTAATCAGCTTTATCTAAAGTTAAAGCCAATCAAGGCCATTTAAAGTCAGCTAAAGTTAAAGCCATCTAATATGATGATCTCAAAAGCTCAGATTCAACTCTCGATACATGAGTTGATTCTGGGCTTTTTTAGTTTGGATTCGCTTTAAATTAGCTAACAACGTTAGTTTTTACTTTGGGGTTGGTAAATTCAATCGTCACTCTAAGGCCGCCTAAGCGTTCTGAACGCTTAAATATCAAATTGTAGCCATACTGTTCAATAATCTCTTTAACGATGGATAAGCCAAGCCCATGGCCCACAACAGCCTCATCTAATCGTTTCCCTCGATTTGTTAACTGGCTGAGTTGATCATCATTTACACCTGGGCCGTCATCTTCGATAGTGAGGTTGAGTGTATGACTATTACCAATATCAGACATGTTGATATCAACATAAATGCTCGATTCAGCCCATTTATAAGCGTTATCCAGTAAGTTACCAAATAATTCCATACCATCTTCTCGATGGATAGGCAGACGGCTGGTGTCAGCAAGAATGTTCACAGTACAGTCAATCTGCTTATGATGATGGACCTTGTCCAAGGTACTGATGAGTGCTTCAAAGTCTCTAGGAATGACCATTTGCGCTGCAGGGAGCATGTCCCCAGTAATTCTAGCAGCAGCTAATTTTCGTTCAATCATATTGCGGATTTGATCGAGTTGCTGTTGCATCGCCTCAGCGGTTTCAGGGTTCGATAACCCCAATACTTCAACTTGTTGTTGCATGACCGCAAGCGGAGTTTTTAAGCCATGACTTAAATTGCCGAGATTATTGCGGCTGCGCTCAATTTGATTGGCTGTGTAATCTAATAACTCATTATAGGTTTCTGCTAAGGGTTTTATTTCTACTGGAATTTGATTAATTTCCAGAGAGTTAATTTCACCTTGTCGCAGTTTGGCCAGAGAGTCTTGAATAGACTTAACGGGTTTAAATGATTGTCTGATGATGATAAAAATACCGCAAATCATTGCCAGTAACATGGCAATATTTATTGCTAGTTTAGTGCCAAATACCTCGCTGAACACTCGTCTACCAATACTCAAATCTTGTGCAACGGTTAGGGTTGCGATTTTTTCACCGCTGGTGGAGCCTATGCCTATGGATAATAACTGCATGTCATTATTTTTAGGCCCTTTAGCTTGCCATACACGAGTTTGGTTTTGTTGAAGTAGTTCAATATCGAGTTGGACGTCCCAGAGAGAGCGAGAGCGAATAACTTGGCTTTCGGAGTTAAATTGAAAGTAGCGTCCAGAGTATGCGGGTTTATAAAAGCTTGATAGCTCATTTTGGTCGATGATGATTTCGCCAGCATTAATATGGCTTGCCAGAATGATGTGCTCTAAATCTTCTTCAAGGCGATTAATGATGGAGTCATGAAAGGCTTGCCTAAGCATGGACTCAAACAATATGAGTCCAATGACGGTCGCAATAATAATAAGCGCACTAAGCCATAAGCTTAGTTTACTGCGGATTGATATCATTCCACTATGCCGTGAAAGATATATCCTTGACCACGGCGAGTTTCGATAGCCGTTTTACCGAGTTTTTTACGTAAATGAGTAACGTAAACTTCAACGACATTTGACTCTTTTTCATCATCAAATTGGTATAGCTTGTCAGTCAATTGGGCTTTGGATAGTAACTTTTTAGGTGACATCAGGAAGATTTTTAATAATCTGAATTCCATTGCTGTGAGTTCAAAATGGTTTTCACCAATGTGCACTCTTTGTTCAGCTTCATCTAACGTAATACCGCCATAGCTCAATTGCTTTGAAGAGGTATTTAACCGGCCATGGGCTCGGTGGATAAGGGCTTGAACTCGAGCTAATAACTCTTGAGCGTGGAAAGGTTTGCCAAGGTAGTCATCTGCGCCAGCATTGAAGCCTTCAACTTTTTCATGCCACTGACTACGAGCTGTTAGCATGATAACCGGTGTATCTATGCCTTTTTCACGCCAAGATTGCACTAGGGTTAAACCGTTACCGTCAGGTAGGCCAATATCTAGAATGACACAGTCGTACTGGGTTTCTTTAATTAAATAGTCTGCTTCAACAGCTTTATCAGTTACGTCGGTGACGTAGCCTGCTTGTTTAAGTTGTTTCTCAAGTTCAGCAACTAAAAGGGTATTATCTTCAACGAGTAACAGTTTCATTTATTCGGCATTCACTTGGTAGTTGGTCAATAGACTCCGGCATTCCATTTGTTGCATCGATATTTAAATGGATAACATGCCCTTTTTTTAACTTCAATTGTAAATCATAACGCCATTTATCATCCTCTTGATAGAGGCTGGCATCAATTAATTCACCATGACAGTATTGTGCAAGTAAAGTAAGGGAATAATCAAGTGAACGAATGCTACCAGATGTGACCAAGCGCTGAACTTCATCATGTTGAAGCTCGGTTGTTATTGCATTTGATGCTGGAGTGAGAGTAAATGCAAATAAACTGAAACAAAACGCTGGCAGCAGCCTCATTGGAACGACTCCCATAAAAAAAGTGATAATTAGATTGACTAATTATCACTTTAATTAATTACTCTTAAATCAAGCTGAAGCTTAACTTAACGAGTTCCATATACGACTATAGTTTTACCGTGTGCTTGAATAAGGTTCTGTTCTTCAAGCATTTTTAAGATACGGCCAACTGTTTCACGCGAACAACCTACAATCTGACCAATCTCTTGACGAGTGATCTTAATTTGCATGCCATCAGGGTGAGTCATTGCATCTGGCTGTTTTGCTAGATGTAATAATGTTTGCGCAATTCTTCCAGCAACGTCTAAGAATGCTAAATCACCTACTTTTTGGCTAGTGCTTTGTAAGCGGTAAGCCATTTGAGCAGTAAGCTTCATTAGGATTTCAGGGTTAACCTGAATCAGTTGCTTAAATTTCTTGTAAGAAATTTCCGCGATTTCACATGGTTGTTTTGCACGAACCCAAGCAGTACGTTCTGCTTGTTCTTCGAATAAACCAAGTTCACCGATGAAATCACCTTGATTAAGGTAAGAAAGGATCATCTCTTTACCTTCTTCATCTTTAATCAATACAGCGACTGAACCTTTTACTATGTAGTAAAGCGTATCAGACTCTTCACCTGCATGTATCAAGGTGCTTTTCGCTGGGTATTTATGGATGTGACAGTGTGAAAGAAACCACTCCAAAGTTGGATCAGGTTTAGGCTTGCCAATCAGAGCCATGTTTATTTCCTCGATTGATAAAATGAAAGTAAGGACTATCTAATAAAGTAATTGTACTTGACTTGTAGCAGCAAAACCTTGATGAAGATCGAGTTTAACATTATGAAAAATGCTACAAAGGCACTATTAACTTATTAAATTAAAGATTTATTTTTGCTACTTTAGCTAACTATGTCAATCTAATTTAGTGGCTGTTAAATTATTTGGCAAGTACTTAAGCTACTAAAAAATACATATTTTGTGTGTTTTTTGTGTTTTAGATTGGTTAATTTACTTTAATTTGCAGATTTAAACTGATTTCAATTATTGTAAAAGGGCCAATTGATAGTTATTGTTAATTCGATTATCAAAGTGAAGTTGAGTAGTAGGGGTTGATTTGAAATATTCTCAAAAGCTATTAAATGTAGGGCTTGCATGCTCATTATTTATGCTTGGCAGTGCCATTCAGCCTGCTCATGCTTTTTCTATCCCTGCCTCAGTAGACTCTCAAGCGGCATCTAAACTGGTTCATATTCAGTTAAGGGCTGCTGATGGCAATGCTGATGCCCAGTTTTTGTTAGGGTTAATGAATTTGGCTGGCAGATTTGTCGAACAAGATACTGAGCAAGGCCTTTATTGGGTTGAGCAAGCTGCACTGCAAGATCATATTAAAGCTCAGCAAACCATTGCAGACTTATCATTCGAAGGTCAATTATTACCAAGAAATCTAGAAGTTGCTGAGCAGTGGTACCAAACCTTAGCAGAACATGGTGATCAACGCGCACATTTCCGTTTAGGCTTTATTTATTCAGCAGGTGGCGATGGTGTTGAGCGCAATTGTGGTAAGGCATTAGATCAGTTTAACCAGGTGGGTGACACTATTGCACTAGGTAATGTGGCTTGGATTTTAGCAACTTGTCCAGAAGAGCAATATAGAGATGGTTCGAAGGCTGTGGAACTGGCACTAAAATTACTTGAAAATGACTCTAATGACCCAACTAATTTAGACAACCTTGCTGCAGGTTACGCCGAAATGGGTGAGTTTGAATTAGCAGTTGATACCCAGCAAAAAGCGATTGAAGCACTGAAGCAAGATCCTGCGGTAGCCCTTAGCGATGAATTCAATATGCGACTTGAACAATATCGTCAACGCCAAGCATATCGAGAAATTATTCCGTTAATGAATTAAGCGTACCTGTTAGTTATTAAGTCATAATTATCAAACGGCCAATTGGCCGTTTTTTGGTTTTATAGCCTCAAAAAGCTTCCTATTTTTCAACAGATTTTCCCGCTTATAGGTTTGTTGCCTATGCTTGATAGAGACATGATGAATTTTTCATGGTTTTTTGCTTGTGGTTCATGTCACTTATAAGGGGATAGGATGAATCAAAAACTACAGCTATATCAAATAACCGTTATCTTCAGTTTATTATTTTCGCTTATGGGCTTTTCGTACAATGTATGGCGGATGGAAATTACCGAGCATAATAGTAATGTGAGAACGGCCTGTTTTGAAATGCTATTGGAGTTGGCGCAGTTGCAACAATTGGTTTATACGGCTCATTATGATCAAGACCTTAAACTAGGCAGCCCAAGAGTCGGATGGGTGAAGGTCGGCTTAATTGAAGACTTAAGCAGTTTAACCGGTGCATCTGTTATTAAGTCATCAAAGCAATTAACCCAAGTGTGGTCTAGTCAGTGGCAAGACATGGCTGAGGATGAAATTGCTGCGAATGAAATTATTGAACAAGTGGATATTGTTCGGGCTGACATAAAACTGTTGTTAGTGTCACTCAATTAGTGCCTTTCAATTAGTGTCATTCAATTAGCGCTGAGTATGTTTAAAGGTGTCAGTGAGTCGGTGTTGAGTTTGATTGAAATGTATTAAACAGATAGAGGTATTAAGAGAGGTTTGCTGATATGCCCAAGTGCGCTAACAGATAAAGATGGGGGAATTAACACCCATGAGCACATCAACTATCGTTCTTTCGCCTGAAGTCCCGACAGCGAGAATGATATAGCCCATGGCTTAAACCAAGCTTAAACAGTAACAAGTTATTTACCGTTAGTATGCAACTCATTCAAGTGCTAATCCTAGTGTTGTATCCTACTCTAATAAGTCAGCTTAACCAGCTAATTTAGGCGTTTTCAGCGGCTTTTTTATGCATGAGTTCTTTAATTAGTGGGGTTAAGATTAACTCCATTGCTAATGACATCTTACCGCCAGGAACCACTAAGGTGTTTACTCGGGACATGAATGAACCTTCAATCATGCTGAGGTAATAAGGGAAGTCGACATTGTTAATATCGCGAAAGCGGATCACGACGAAACTTTCATCTAGGCTAGGAATATCTTTGGCGCTAAATGGGTTAGAAGTATCAACTGTCGGTACGCGTTGGAAGTTAATGTGCGTTCGTGAAAATTGTGGCGTCATATGTTTAATATAATCATCCATACTGCGAACAATTGAACCCATTACCTTTTCACGGCTATGGCCTCTATCGGAAGTATCTCGAATGATTTTTTGAATCCACTCTAAATTGACAATCGGTACCATGCCAATCAGTAAATCCACATGCTGAGCGACATTGGCATCTTCAGTAACCACACCACCATGCAAGCCTTCATAATAAAGCATATCGGTATTTTCTGGCAGTGGATGCCATTGAGTAAAAGTCCCTGGCATTTGGTTAAATGGCACAGCTTCATCGAAGGTGTGTAAATAGCTACGGGTTTGACCCTGACCTGTGTCTGAATAACTTTGGAAACATTCTTCAAGTTTGACGAAGTTATTGGCCTCCGGACCAAAATAGCTAATATTACGATTCTCAGCTTGAGACTTACGGATCAAAACTTCCATTTCTGCACGGGTGAAGTTATGAAAACTGTCACCTTCGATAAAAGCAGCATTGATGCCGAGTTGACGAAAGATATGAGTAAATGCAGTTGTCGTTGTTGTTGTGCCGGCTCCTGAAGAACCAGTAACAGCAATTATGGGATGTTTTGTTGACATTTATCCTACCTAGATCAAACGTGAAATTAGCTAAATAACTGAGACAGTTCAGTGTTTTATCGTTCTGCTCATCGTTAACACTTTCATGATTAAACTTGAAGAAAAACAGACTCTATTTATACGGGGTGAATCGATTGAGGTCAATCTTACAATGTTAATCGGCCTCAGCCGTCGGGTAAATGATTTGATCTTTATGCCTTATAGCAATTGATTCGTCTTCCTCGCTAAATTCAACTTTAAGCTCACCCTGTTTGAGAGATTGTTTACATTTCTCGATAGCAACTTCAATCTGCTGATCGTCTAATTGACCAAAGGAGCCGTCTTCTACTTGGGTTAATAAGTACTCTTTAATCAGATTGTTGAGGGTTTCTTGTGGCAATTGCAGCAGTGCTTCGTATGGAATTAGCATAAATTAACTCTTAATAACTTAACTTTTAATAAATTGGATAATGCGAGATTCTAGATAAAAAGTCGGTTTCCAAGGTGCGCCACCTGAGATAAAGCCTACATGGCCACCATTTTTATGAAGCTCATATTGAACATGTTCAGATAATTCTGCGCTCGACGGGATAACTGCATCAGTCATAAAGGGATCATCCTGAGCATGAATGACTAATGTCGACTTTTTAACATGCTTTAAAAATGGTTTACCACTTGCGCGTGTATAGTAATCAAAAACATCACTAAATCCATGCAGCGGGGCTGTTACTTTATCATCAAATAGATGAAAGGTTGTTAAGTTATTAATTTCATTGGCGGTAACAGGCATGTCACTGGTTAAATGTGATTCTGCGACTTTTGCCTGCATTTTATCTTGTAACTGCTTAATTAAATGTTGCTGATAGACAGTTGAGAAGCCGTTCTCTAACTTTTTAGCGCAAGCAGCTAAACACAAGGGCGCTGACACAATAATGGTTTTTTCTAATAGGCTTTCACTGCCTTGTTCGCCTTGATATTTGGCTAAGACATTACCACCGAGACTATAACCAACCGCATAAAGCGGCGAGTCAGGATATTGCTGTTTTAGCTGGGTTAGGGTGAAGTGGATATCTTGGGTATCACCACTATGATAACTGCGTGCTAGTCGATTAGGTTCGCCAGAACAACTACGGTGATGGTGTACCACAGCGCAAAGTCCATTATCTTTGGCGGTTTGAAGCATGCGGCGAACATAGTGAGAGTCACTGCTACCTTCAAGGCCATGCAAAATGACTAGAATCGCTTGGCCATTACTTGCTTCTCCCACCCAATCCAAATCAATGAAATCACCATCAGATAGCTCTTGTCTCTGTCTAGAAACTGCTGGTTTGTCCACTTTGAAGAATACGGGTAAAATCGTTTGAACATGGGCACTTGCAGCCCACCATGGCGGAGAGAAAAGCTTTTTCATATGGGTATTTTATATGCAATAGTTTGTTAATATTCAAACGTATGTTTAAATGTTGGTTGAGTTCACTTTATCATAGATACTTTTGTGGCAACAAATAAGGCATTTCATGCTTTAGGTTTATGCTAACGGGAGTCAATAATAGAAAAGGGATAACAATGAAAAGAAGAACCTTTTTAACAGGTGCGTTTACTGGCACAGCTGCGCTCGCTTTGGGGGTAAGTTTATATACCCCAGAAGTGACTGACAGTCCTGACGATACCCACCGTCTATTATTTGGTGTGCTGATACCCGTGTTTATGGATGGTGCACTACCTGAGGTTGCTAACTACCGTGAAGCATTTCTTAATAGAACTATAAATGCTATCAATCAAACCATTAGTGTATTGCCTGAGCACCAAAAGCAAGAGTTAGAGCAATTACTTACGATGCTTGAGTCAAGATTTGGCGTGCTGATCCTCACCAGTAGTATTACTCCGCTGATGTTAAGAACACCTGAGCAGTTAAATGAAATGTTAGAACATTGGCGTCATCATTTTCTTGAGATGATGCAAACTGCGTATATAGGTTTGCGAGAACTCATCATATCCAGTTATTACGCTTGCCCCGAGCATTGGGGACGCCTTCATTATGCTAAGCCTACTTTTTTAGATGCCTAAGCTGTTTGTATTTTCAAAAATAATATTAATTCTGGAGTAACAAATGGCAGCAAATATCATTGATCCGATTACCACTGGCTTAGCTGCGGGGTGGCAGCACATTGATGCTAATCAACTCACTGAGAATCAACATTTTGAAGCTGATGTAATAATTGTTGGCACAGGAGCTGGCGGTGGCACAGCTGCCGAAATCCTCACCGAAGCTGGGCTAAGTGTCATTATGGTTGAAGGTGGACCATTGAAATCTTCTAGTGACTTTAATATGGAAGAGCGAAAAGCTTATCCAGATCTATACCAACAAGCTGCAGCGATGAAAACTTCTGATAAAGGTATTGGAATATTTCAAGGTAGAAGCGTTGGTGGCTCAACGACTGTTAACTGGACCACTTCAATCAGAACGCCAAGTAACGCATTAGCTTTTTGGGAGAAAGAAAAGTCTGTATCAGGGCTCTCTGCTGACTCATTAAAGCCTTGGTTTGAAAAAATGGAAGCCAGACTTAATATTAGTGAATGGCAATTTCAGCCCAATTTGAATAATGCCGCATTAAAGGAAGGCTGTGAAAAGCTGGGTTGGGATTACACCGTCATTAAGCGCAATGTTAAAGGTTGTTGGAATACTGGCTACTGCGGAATGGGCTGCCCAGTAAATGCAAAGCAGTCAATGTTAGTGACCACAATTCCCAGTGCGTTAGAGCAAGGTGCAACCTTAATTTCAAATGCTAAAGTGATTGATTTAAAGCATAAGGGCGACAAAGTTGAAGGCTTGTCGGCTAAAGCGCAGTCAGGCAGCTCAAGTGCAGCTACACTGACTTTTAGCGCTAAACACTATATTTTAAGCGCCGGTGCAATTCATACGCCGACCATTTTAATGCGCGCCAACACGCCTGACCCTCATAAATTACTCGGTAAGACATTTTTACATCCGACCTTACTGTCTGGGAGTATTTTTGATAAACAAATTGATGGTCATAGCGGAGCGCCGCAGTCGATATACTCGGATGAGTTTGTTTGGCGAGATGGTGCAGCGGGCGAGATAGGTTATAAGCTTGAAGTACCGCCAATTCATCCAGTGCTGATTGCTTCGAAAACCATAGGTTATGGCCGAAGCCATGCAGAGTTAATGAGCCATTTTAATAACCTTCAGGTGATGATAGCGCTAGTCAGGGACGGCTACTCAAACCAAAGTCCTGGTGGCCAAGTTAGGCTCACAGATAAAGGATTTGCACTCGATTATCCACTGGAACAACCTTTTTGGGATACCGCAAGACGCGCCTTTGCCACTATGGCTGAACTGCAATTTGCTGCCGGTGCTAAAAAAGTGTTGCCAATTAATGATGGTGTCGAGATGCAGCTTAACTGGGCGCAAGCTAAAGAAACGATTAATACTATGGATATTGGTCTACTTAAAACTATTGTTGCCTCAGCACATGTTATGGGTGGTTGCGCAATGGGTGAAGATAAAGCAATGTCGATGATCAACAGCGAAGGCCAATCTCATTATTTTGAAAACTTATCAGTGATGGATGGCTCCATGTTCCCAACCAGCTTAGGTGCTAATCCACAATTATCTATTTATGGCATAGTGGCTAGAAATGCGACTTTACTTGCTGAGCGTTTAACAGCTAAAACCTAGTAATAAAAATAGTTGTAAATGTAACTAAACTTTATAAACCGACTGTAATTAGTCGGTTTTTTTGTTGTTAATAACCAGACAAAAATCACTCAGTATTATGACACTTTTATTAAATATCAGTTTTTAGGTATATACGTAATTGCGTATATCTGTTTTTGCGTATATCTTTGTTGCATATCTTTTCATTGCATTATGTCGTCATCGTTATTTGTATTATTTTAAGCGTTTTAGTCAGTGATATATCAAGGCTGCACTATTTAATCACGCTAATGAATCAAAAGAACGGTGGGGGATTAAAGAGGTTATCCATGCAACCCAGCGTGTTCTTTAAATGTTTAGCAGATGAAACTCGATTAAAGAGTTTAATTTTAATCTCGCTCAATAAAGAGTTGTGTGTCTGTGAGTTAATGGCGGCACTTGATGATAGTCAGCCCAAAGTATCACGACACTTAGCTTTGCTGCGCAGAGAAGGCCTATTAACTGACAGAAGACAAGGGCAGTGGGTGTTTTATCGTCTTAATGACGCGTTACCACAATGGGCTAAAGACGTTGTCAGCCAGACAGCATCTGGCAATCAACTATTTATTGAACCCTATGTAAAGCGGCTCGCTGACATGGTCAACAGACCTAACTGTAATAGATGCTAAATGCTTAAAAGAAATCAATTTATTTAAAACGGTAATACCAAGACAAAGGTTGAGTTATGACAATTAAAGTAGGAATTAACGGTTTTGGCCGTATGGGACGTTTATCTTTTCGTGCAGCATTTGATTGGGATGATGTTGAATTTGTACAAATCAACGATCCTGCAGGTGACGCTGCTACACTCGCTCACTTAGTTAATTTTGACTCAGTTCATGGCCGCTGGGCCCATGAAGCCGTTGCCACTGACAATATCATTGAAGTGAATGGGCATAAGATTGTTTGTACTGCCAACAAAGCAATTGCTGATACTGATTGGTCGGGTTGTGATGTGGTGATTGAAGCCTCAGGTAAAATGAAAACCAAGGCAAAATTACAAGCTTATTTAGATCAAGGTGTGAAACGTGTTGTTGTTACGGCACCAGTTAAAGAAGATGGCGTGTTAAATGTGGTTATGGGCGTGAATCATCAAGATTATGATAAAGCGATTCACCCAATTATTACTGCAGCATCTTGTACTACTAACTGTTTAGCGCCTGTTGTTAAAGTGATCCATGAGTCATTAGGTATTGTTCATGGTTCAATGACCACCATCCACGATATTACTAATACTCAGACGATTCTCGATGCGCCCCATAAAGACTTACGCCGCGCTCGTGCTTGCGGCATGAGCTTAATTCCTACGACCACAGGTTCAGCGACTGCGATTACGCATATATTTCCTGAGCTTAAAGGCCGCTTAAATGGTCACGCAATCCGTGTTCCGTTAGCGAATGCTTCAATTACTGATTGCGTATTTGAAGTTAGCCGCGAAACCACTGAAACCGAAGTGAACCAATTACTCAGCGAAGCAGCAGCAGGTGAGCTTGATGGTGTACTTGGCTTCGAAACCAGACCTTTAGTGTCAATTGATTATAAAACTGATCCACGCTCAGGTGTGATTGATGCCCCATCGACCATGGTTGTTAACGGTACACAAGTGAAACTGTATGTTTGGTATGACAATGAGTGGGGCTATGCTAATCGCACTGCAGAACTTATGCGTTTAGTTGGCTTACAAGATAAAGTCGACGCTTAATTAATGAGTAAGTTAATTAAATCAGTATTTGCAGAGTGATATAGGGTTGTAGCAATGTCTTTTGTGGCTAAACTGGCAAATTTGCCCACTGAAATCAAACAGTACTTAATTGTGACGGGTAATTACTGGGCTTTTACACTGACAGATGGTGCCTTGCGCATGCTGGTGGTGCTGCATTTTCATGGGCTAGGTTTTAGCCCAATTGAAATTTCGATGCTGTTTTTATTCTACGAAATCTTTGGCGTAGTCACTAACTTGGTTGGTGGCTGGCTAGGAGCAAGAGTAGGGTTAAATCGCACCATGAACATTGGTCTTGGAATGCAAGTCGTTGCACTATCAATGTTGTTAGTCCCTACAACATGGTTAACCGTAGTATGGGTTATGGCAGCTCAGGCTTTATCTGGTATAGCCAAAGATTTGAATAAAATGAGCGCCAAAAGCGCGATTAAGACATTGGTTCCCGCTGGTGCTGAAGGTAAGTTATACCAGTGGGTTGCTATTCTTACAGGCTCTAAAAATGCTCTCAAAGGTGTGGGCTTTTTCTTAGGTGGGGCTTTATTAAGTCTATTTGGTTTTCAAATCGCTATTTTGATCATGGCTGTGGCGTTGCTGCTGGTTTGGGTATTTAGTGTTTTAACCTTAAAAAGCCAATTAGGAAAAGCGACAGCTAAACCCAAGTTTACCGAGATATTTTCTAAAAGTAGTACCATCAACTACTTATCTGCTGCGCGGTTGTTTTTATTTGCCGCAAGAGATGTATGGTTTGTGGTGGCGCTACCGGTGTTTCTTGCTAGTCAATTTGGCTGGGGTCATTGGTATGTTGGTGGCTTTTTAGCGCTTTGGGTTATCGCTTATGGCGCAGTGCAATCTTTTGCCCCTTACTTTACCGGTAAGAAGCAAGGCAAAGTGCCTGATGGTAAAAGTGCTTTTGTGTGGGCGGCGGTGTTAGCTGTTATCCCTGCAATGATTGCATTGGCATTAACTGCTGATTGGCATATTCATCTTGTGTTAATTGGTGGTTTACTGGTTTTTGGTGGTTTGTTTGCTGTGAACTCTTCGATGCATAGTTATTTGATCGTGAGCTATGCAGATAAAGATGGCGTGTCTTTAGATGTTGGTTTTTACTACATGGCGAATGCCATGGGTAGGTTGATAGGTACGTTATTGTCTGGTTGGGTATTTCAGCAATACGGGCTTGAGGCTTGTTTGTGGCTCTCGAGTGTTATGATTGCGCTTGCTGCTATAATTTCAACTCGGTTACCGCAGCATAATGGTTAATCTGCACTGCTATGAAGAGCTGTTTTTACGATGTGAATAACAAATAAGCTGCAGAAACGGTTTATCCGCCTTTGCAGCTTTTAAGCGCTTTGTAATCCAATAAAGTAATCGGCATCGATACCAAATAGGCACAAATAATTGTCTGTGTTGTAAGTATCATTACTAGAATCGGTAATGGTACTTATCCCTTCTGATTCAAATTGATTTAATTTCTTTAGCAGCATTTGTTGGGTTTTACGCTCCATCATCAACTCAATGTCTAACATTTGCTGATACTCACCGGCTTGTAGATGAGATTTGGCTAGGCGACGTAACTTTCGATATGGAGTGACGACTTTAGTATCCCAATCTTCAATAGTTGCAGCTAATGTTTCCCATTGTGCCAATGGTAAATGATGATTTTGCTGATCTAGATATTGAGCTAACAATAGTAGGTTTACATTAACTTGATAGTCATCTTGAACACTGATGTAACTTAGTGGGTTTACCGCGTAGCGTGTGTCGCATTCACGCCAAATTAATGAGTTAAACTGCTGCACAGTGCCTTCTCCGAAAAGTAAATATCCATTTTATTGAGATTAATACAAGCTTGTTTTTAATTTGCTGTAATCGTTATTTTTCAACAGCATATAGTGCAATTAAGAAGTCGTTTTTGCACATAAAACAGTTTCATACCTTGATCCGTTTCAGAGTTTTTAAAACACTGAAAATGTCAGGTGTCACCCTCAGTGTTATCTTCAGCTCTTCCTTTTGTAGCTTAACTCAGATTGAACTCTTGCTCGATAAGTTCAATCTGCTCTTGGATTTCAAGCCATGTCATTTCGCTTTCATCCATTGCTTGAGTGAGCTCAGTTCTTTCATTAAGCACTTTAGTCATTTTAGCTTTATTTTCAGCCTCGTAAAGCGAACCATCTGCCAAATCAATTTCAAGTTCTGCTAAACGGCTTGTTATCTTCTGCTGTTGAGTTTCGAGCTTAATTTGTTGCTTACGTAAAGGTGACACTTTTTGTCTTAGCTCAGCTTCAATGCGCTTTTGCTGTTTTTTATCAATGGTTGGCTTGGCATTGCTATCTTTTACTTCTGAAGATTGCGCCGTTTTTGCTGCATCTAATAACCATTGATGATAATCATCAAGATCGCCTTGGAAAGGCTTCACTGCACCTTGGTCTACAAGGTAATAGTCACTACAGCTTAACCGTAAAAGATGTCGATCATGTGACACAATAACCATAGCGCCTTCAAACGTCTGCAGTGCCATCGTTAATGCGTGACGCATTTCTAAATCAAGGTGGTTGGTTGGTTCATCTAACAGCAGCACATTAGGCTTCTGCCACACTAACAAGGCTAATACTAAGCGCGCTTTTTCACCGCCAGAGAATGGCTTGACTGGCGACATTGCCATATCGCCATTAAAGCCAAAACCACCTAAGAAATTACGTAACTCCAGCTCCTTGGCATTAGGCGCCAAACGGACTAAGTGCTGCAATGGAGTGTCATCTAAACTCAAAAATTCGATTTGATGCTGGGCAAAGTAACCAATATTAAGGCCTGGATTTGGTTGGTACTTACCTGTTTTGGGTTCAAGATCCCCTGTAAGCAACTTAATCAGGGTTGATTTACCCGCACCATTACGACCGAGTAAACCAATACGAGCGCCAGGCACTAAGTTGAGTTTTACTTCGCTTAAAATCGTTTTTTCACCGTATCCAATGGATACGTTTTCCATGGTGACCAATGGGTTTGGCAGCGCATCTGGCTCACGAAAAGCCATATGGAATTGACTATCCACCTGAGAAGGTAGCAAGTTGGCCATTTTCTCTAAGGCTTTTAAGCGGCTTTGGGCTTGTTTAGCTTTACTGGCTTTGTATCTGAAACGATCCACAAAAGACTGCATATGAGCACGCTCTTTTTGCTGACGTTCAAATGCAGCTTGTTGCTGCGATAATCTTTCTGCGCGAATACGTTCAAATGAGCTGTAATTACCTTTGTAGTAATTCAGCTTAGCGTTTTCAACATGAACAATTTCATCGACGATACCATCAATAAAATCTCGGTCATGACTGATTAGTATCAAAGTGCCTTGGTAGGCTTTAATCCAACCTTCTAACCAATACATGGTATCTAAATCTAAATGGTTGGTTGGTTCATCAAGTAGTAATAGATCCGAGCGGCATAACAGGGCTTGAGCCAAGTTAAGACGCATTCGCCAACCACCTGAAAAGCTTTTAACGGGATTACTTTGCTCGGCCTCACTAAAGCCTAAACCTGCCAACAGTGAGCTACCACGGGAACGAATAGCGTAGCCACCGATTGCATCTATTTTGCCATGAATTAGGGCAATGTCATGCCCATTATCTTCTTCCTGCGCTTTAACTAATTGGGCTTCAAGTTGTCTAAATTCAATATCACCATCAAGTACATACTCAAGTGCTGATACTTCCAGAGCAGGTGTTTCTTGAGCTACTGTCGCCACTTGCCAGCCTGCAGGTAAACTAAATTCCCCCTTATCCAGCTGTAACTTGCCTAAAATAAGCGCCAACAATGAAGATTTCCCAGTACCGTTCGCGCCAACTAAGCCGACTTTATGACCAGGATAAATGGTGAGATTGGCTTCGTCGAGTAGGGTTTTAGTTCCGCGAATGAGCTGGGCTTGGCTGATGTTAATCATGAATGGCAACTTGATTGGTGATAATACAAAAAGTGCAGCGATAATAGCGTAATTGATACTTTTTTAACACTAGAGCGAGACTGGATCAGCCAATTCGTGGCAAAATACTGCTATTGATATCGCAATTGCACAGAAGAACAATAATAAGATTATGGCTAAAATTAAAAAACGCTTTGTAGCAGGGGCAAAATGTCCTAAATGTCATGCTCAAGACAGTATTCAATTATTTAAAGAAAATGGTATTGAAACCGTTGAATGTACCGATTGCGATTATCGTGAGCAGCAAACTGAAGCTAAAGTGGCAGAAAAAGCCACTGGTAATGTGATTGGGGTATTTAAGCCTGATTAAATAGATTTATTCTTACTAGAGTCTGCTGGATAAGCCGTGTGAGCGGCTAATGATAGATTTAGTATTATATTTAACTTGGAACTGATTGAGGTATGTCAGGTAATAGAATCAGTTAATTAGAAAGGAAGAAAAAGGCTAATCGCTAAACAGTCGTTAGTTTTAGCCTTCTTCTTTAGCTAAATCACTGTCATTAGCGCTTTCAGCAAGAATTTTATTTTTGTGTTCAACCAATACGATAATCACGTGGCGGTTGTTCTTCATTAACTCATCAAAACGGTTATTGATTTCAGATAAGTCTTCCACATAATCAGGATCATCTTTCTCTTTTTTGTGCCAGTAGCGATTACGATCAAGTTTTTGAATTTCACTAGCGCGCAAAATTTCAAAGTAACTGTTTTCTTGCTTGAGTCGGTAAACTTCACTATCAAGCAATTGAATGAGTTTCTCTTTTGAAATGGTTTGCTTATTGAGCAAGGCTTTCAGTGGGTCTTCTTTTAAGACAATTTTATCTGAATCAACTTCAGTGGTGATCCCCAATTGATATTCAATTTTATGCTGACGAAATTCCTTCGGACAGACAGTTTGACTGAAGGCAATTTTATTGTCCTTCATACATTTATAAATTGTATTGGCTGAGGCAAAGTTGGGCCCCATAAAAAATACAATCAATAATGTCAGTAATAGTCTAATTGGCATGCGGCCACAGATCCTTTTGTATCTCTAATATTACCTTAACACTAGTGTTAGAGGCTTATCAGATGGTTACCGCTAGTTGGCCAATATCCATTGGCACTAGTAGGTTGTGAATTATTATAGTCGGTTGTAGTAATTATGTTTAATATACTTATTTACTATGGCTTAATTTTAACGATAAAACCAGTTTTTTGACAGTGGATTTTTTATTGTCACTTGAGAACTTTGCGTTAAATTTGTAAGACTTAGTACACAATCAACTAAGTCTTACAATCTGAATGGCGAATAGATTAGCGGGTAAAGGTAAGATTATCGATTAGGCGGGTGTTACCCAAATAAGCAGCAACTAAGATCACAAGATTAGTATCTGAGGTTTTTACTGGGGCTAAATTTGAGGCATTTCTGACGGATAAATAATCCATCTTAAAGCCAGCTTCAACTAACAATGTTGCTGCGAGCGCTTCGCTTTGCTCAATATCCTTGCCATTGGTAACCTGAAGCGCCAGTTCATCCATGCATTGTTTAATAGCGGCAGCTTGTTGTTTTTGTTCTAAGGTTAAATAGCCATTTCTTGAGCTCATGGCTAAACCCGATGCTTCTCTGATGGTGTCAATGCCAATAATTTCAATTGGTAATGATAAATCTTCAGCCATGGCTTTAATCACCATAAGCTGTTGATAGTCTTTACGACCAAAAACTGCCACATCAGCTTGAACGATATTAAACAGCTTGCAAACTACCGTCGCGACACCGCGAAAATGTCCTGGTCGACTTGCGCCGCAAAACTCATCGCCAATATTTGGCACTTCAACAAAAGTCTGCTGCTCAAGCCCTTTAGGGTAGATGATTTCAGGCGTCGGGGTAAACAGTAATTCAGCGCCTGCATTCACTAAGGCTTCACTGTCCGCAGCTAATGTACGCGGGTAGGCATCAAGATCTTCATTTTGGCCAAACTGCATTGGATTGACAAAAATAGACACAACAACATGGTCTGCACGCTTTAAGGCTTCAGTCACTAATGTGATATGGCCTTTATGCAAATTTCCCATGGTTGGAACAAAGGCAACGGTATCACCTTGCATGTGCCATTGTTTTACTTGAGCTCGGATTTCAGCAATATTCGCTGTGGTAATCATTAATATTTACCTAGTTGTACGATATATTTTCAAGCGTTTGGTTATCTAAAATCAGTTGCACAAACCCAAACGCTGCTATCAGTGGTTATAAAAGAGTTCTTAATTAAAAGAGTGCTCATCTGCAGGGAAAGTGCCATTGGCCACTTCTTCAATATAGGCTTTTACAGCTGAGCGAATTTCGCCTGTTTGCTGTAAATAGTTCTTAGAGAACTTAGGAATATAACCACTAGAAATCCCTAATACATCATGCATGACTAAGATTTGTCCGTCTGTATCACGGCCAGCTCCAATTCCAATAACCGGAATGGTTAACGCTTCAGAGATACGCTTAGCTAAAGAGCTAGGAATGCATTCAACCACAAGTAATTGAGCGCCTGCATTTTGCAGTGCTAAGGCATCATCAACCATACGTTGTGCTTTGTCTTCTTCACGGCCTTGTACTTTAAAACCGCCAAATACATGCACTGATTGCGGGGTTAAACCTAAGTGGGCACAAACTGGAATACCGCGCTCAGTGAGCATTTTAACGCTATCAAGTAACCACTCGCCGCCTTCAAGTTTGACCATAGTCGCGCCAGCTTGCATCAGAATCGCTGCATTGGCCATGGTTTGTTCTGGGGTGGCATAACTCATGAACGGCATATCTGCGATAAGCAGAGCACGTTGACAGCCGCGGTTAACACTGGCTGTGTGGTAGGCAATGTCATTAACCGTCACAGGTAAAGTGTCCCTGTGACCTTGAAGCACCATACCTAAAGAATCACCGACCAGTAAAACATCGACGCCTTCACTATCAAATGCACCTGCAAAACTGGCATCGTAAGCGGTGAGCGCGGTAAATTTCTTACCTTCTTGTTTGAATTTAATGAGGGTTGAGCTAGTGACTTTTGACATAATAAACTCTTAGAAGCAATTCATATTCAAGTAATGGATATGCGATGCCAACGGCACAAAAGCTGATTAAATTTGAACTAATTCAGCTCGCATTTCACGGGTAATTAAGCTTGTTAATTCGGTATTGCAAGGCAGTACTAACTCTTGATTAATATCTGCAAGTGGAATGAGAACAAAACTGCGCTGCTTCATTCCATAATGGGGGACTGATAATCGAAGTTCATCGATGATTTGCTTTCCATACAACAAGATATCTAAATCCAGTGTACGAGGCCCCCAGCGTACTTCTCTGACACGGCCTTGAGTATTTTCAATTTCTTGCAGTGCATCGAGTAAAACAAGAGGTTCAAGGTCAGTGTTAAATTGTGCCACACCATTGACGTAATCAGGTTGCTCTACATCGCCCATTGGGACTGAACGATAAAGTGGCGACACAGTCACTTCAGAATTTAATGCAATGCTTTTTAAAGCCAGTACAGCATGATGAATTTGCTGTACTGGTTTATTTAGGTTTGCACCTAACGCCACATATACCGTGGTGCTCATGGTTAACCTTTATTGTCAGCTTTAGGTGCTGGTTTGGTTTCCGGTGCACCTGAGGCATCTGTTTTTGGTTTGTTTGGGCGGCGACGCTTGCGCTGGTGCGCATTGCGATTACGACTCGGGCCCTTTTTACTGCTTTTAGCTATTTCAGAACGCTCTTGTTCGTCGGCTTCAACAAAGGACTTCCACCAAGCGGCAATTTTACCAATATTGCCCGCTTCGGCTTCACCACGAAGTAGCAATAAATCATAAGCTGCGCGGAACTTAGGATGCTCAAGAAGTTTAAAAGCACGAGTGCCTTGGCTACGTTCAAGACGTAATTGTAACTGCCAAATATCTTTTGCTGGTGTGCTAAAGCGACGTGGAATACTGATGGTGCGACATTGCTGCTCCATCACATCACCCATAGCTGCCACGTGGGCATCATAATGGGTTAAACCACTTTCTAGCGCTATATCATCAGCACGTTGCTTTAATGGGTACCAAAGCAGGGCAGCGTAAAAGAATGCTGGTGTCACAGGTTTGTCTTGGCTAACGCGTAAATCGGTGTTGCTCATAACTGCATTAAGCATTTTGGCTGTATAGCCATTAGGTTGCTCTTTGATTTGCGCTGAAATTTGCGGGAATAATGGCTGAAATAAGCCTAAATCTCGCATCATTTCATAATTAGCTTGTGCTTTACCGGCAAAAAATAGCTTCAGTACTTCTTCGTACATTCTTGCAGCAGGAATATCTTTCAGCAGCGGTGCTAACTCTTTAATTGGCGCTGCTGTTTTTGGCTCGATTTGCATATCAAGCTTAGTGGCAAAACGCACAGCACGAAGCATACGTACCGGATCTTCACGGTAACGAGTTTCAGGATCACCAATCAAACGAATGGTTCTGGTATCTAAATCGCTAATGCCGCCGCCATAACTGCGGATCGAGTAATCACTGATATCGTAATAAAGTGCATTTACCGTAAAGTCACGGCGCTCGGCATCTTCATCGATTTCGCCATAGACGTTGTCACGTAACAAGCGACCTTCTGCATTAGATTTTGAAATCTTGTCGTCGGTTTCACCGTGATGGCCACGAAACGTTGCCACTTCAATGACGTCACGACCAAATACAATGTGGGCCAATCTAAATCTACGTCCAACAAGACGGCTATTACGGAATAATTTTTTGATTTCTTCTGGGGTAGCGTTAGTCACTACGTCGAAATCTTTAGGTTCCATGCCTAAAAGAATATCGCGAACACCACCGCCAACTAGATAGGCTTTGTAACCAGACTTACTAAGTCGGTATAGGACTTTGAGTGCATTTTCACTGATTTGACGCCTAGATATTGTATGGGCATCTCTGGTGACAATGTCCAGGCGCAGTCCGTCATCCTGAGCTTCTGGCTCAATGACTGGAGTGGATTTATTGTCTTCAAACAGTTGTTTGCAGAATTGGCTAATACGGCGAAAAATAATACACCTCGAACGATACGATTAATGGTTAAAATAAAATGGTTAAAAATCTGGCGGCTATGATATACCAATTGTAAGCTAATGAGTATATCACTGCGCTATCAGAATCTCAGATACTTGAGGAATATCAGTAATACTAAATTGCTCGCAAGCTTGTTTTAGCATGATATCCACATGGTCTATGTCTACTTGTGCTTGACCTAAAAACGCTAAGGCTGCATTTATACTGGCTTGTGGCCGTTTTACATCAATGGCATTGGCATAATTCTGTTTAGATAATTTAAATCCAGGTTTGGTGCAAGCAAGGGGTAAATGCAGCCAGTTTGGCGAACAAAAACCAAGAATTTTATTCATGCTGAGCTGTCTGCAGCTGGTTTCGAGTAAATCGCAACCTCGGACAATTTCTGTGATGCCTTGAAAAGCGTCATCGATAACCACGGCCAGCTGATATGCGTATAAGCCATCACTGCGTTTGATGATAAAGTCTTCGCCAGCAAAACCTTCACTAACTGTCACATTGCCCATTAATAAGTCATCAAATTGAGCTGTTTTGGCGCTATTTCGAATTCGAATAGCGCCTTGATTGAGTGGCGTCGATAATTGTCCGCAACGACTATCGTATACACCGCCCATTTGACCAATTTGTTTTCGGGTGCATTGGCAAAAGTAGGCTAAGTCATTATTTAATAGTGTATCAATTTGATTTTGATACACTTCTGTTCGCTGACTTTGATATAACTCTTGGTCATCCCAACATAATCCATAGGCTTCTAGCGTCGCTAGAATGTCACGGCTCGCACCCTTTACTTCACGTGGAGGATCAATATCTTCAATACGAACCAACCATTTTCCATTTTGATGTTTTGCGCGAAGGTAACTTCCGAGTGCAGCAATGAGGGAGCCGAAATGTAATGGGCCAGAAGGGGATGGAGCAAAGCGACCAATATAATGAGGTGAGTTCACCGATATACCTTTTGCTTAAATCAGTTTAGCGACAGGAAAAATACAAAAACAAAGGGCGAGAATAATCTCGCCCAATATACTGATATCGGAAAACAGTATGAACCGATTGTCAGTGGTTGCTGAATTAGCCAGCCATTTGCTTTTCTTTAATTTCAGCAAGTGTCTTACAGTCGATACATTGATCAGCTGTTGGACGTGCTTCAAGACGGCGGATACCGATCTCAACACCACAAGAATCACAGAAGCCAAAATCATCTTCTTCAATTTTTTGTAATGTTTTTTCAATCTTTTTAATTAGTTTACGTTCTCTGTCACGAGCACGTAATTCTAAACTAAATTCTTCTTCCTGGGCTGCGCGATCAACTGGATCTGGGAAGTTAGCAGCTTCGTCTTGCATATGGTTCAACGTGCGGTCAACTTCTTCACGTAACTGGTTACGCCAAGCTTCTAAAATCATTTTAAAATGACCACGTTGCTCTTCACCCATATACTCCTCACCAGCTTTTTCCTGGTAAGGTTCTACACCTGCGATAGCGAGTACGCCGAGTTTTTTGGTGCCTTCAGGCATAACGCATCTCCTGTAATAATTAGCGATTTATGTGCGTCGTAAAATTTATGGCCGCTATCTATAGCAGAAACTCTATAGCGTGGCAAATTATTTGATTAGTATTTTTATCTTTTTTGAACTAAACAATTACTTTGCATGAACGGGTCAGGGTACTTGAGATAGCCGATAATTCAGTTTGATAAGCTAAAACTTCTACGCCGCTATTTACCGCTTGTTTTAGTAATAATGCATATTGCGGATCGATATGCTCTGCAGCTTGCACGATATTGATACCAGTATGCTGAACAACAAACAGCAATACTGCTCTATGACCTAGACTAACCATATGCATTAGCTCGCGCAAATGCTTTTGACCCCTTGTTGTGACTGAATCGGGGAAATAGCCTACTGTTTGCTCTAATAATGTACAGCTTTTGATTTCCACATAGCATAAAGGACGATTGTCGTCGCTTAATAGGATATCTATGCGGCTATTTTCGTCACCGTATTTAACCTCTCGCTTAATGCTGGAGTAACCCGCTAACTCAGTTATCACTCCTGCTTTTATGGCTTCTTCTGCTAGAGCGTTGGCTCTGCCAGTGTTAATACCAATAAGGTGTTGCTCTGTTGTTTGCGCTATTTCCCAGGTATTGGGGTATTTGCGTTTAGGGTTGTCAGAGGTCGAAAACCATACCTTTTCACCTGGGAATAAGCAGTTTTTCATTGACCCAGTATTCGGGCAATGAATGGTTATTTCTGTTCCGTCATCGAGTCTGACATCCGCTAAAAAACGTTTATAGCGTTTAATCAAGGTTCCCTGTTGCAGCGCTGGGGTAAAGTCCATGAAAAAGTTTTCTCCGAAAAATAGTGTTTACACTTTTTATTGATAACTATATTGGTTTTTGTCACGTTTCATTATCGAATTACAGTACACTTAGCTCATTAGAAACAAAAGTTACAATGCAAGAACAACAAGGAAATCATAATGGAAATAATGATCGTTACCCTAACACAAGAAGCGCCACAGAGCCTTTGGGGTAAAGCAGATGTTACTTATCAAGGCAGCCAAGCATTAATTCACTTATCTGGTACTGATGAATTACGTCAGATACAAATGGCCGCGAGAAAAATTCGTAGCCAAGGGGTGGATAAGGTTCAGTTAGAAGGTGCACTTTGGAGCATAGATTCACAATGGGCTTTCTCACAAGGTTTCACCACGGCTAAAGGTGCATTTGAAGTACTTTGGTGTGGGGATAATGATACTCAAAAGACCTTAACTCATCGCTCAGAGTCGGCAAGTTTTGCCCGTATGCTGGTCAACGAGACACCAGAAGAATTATCGCCAGTGATTTTGGCTAACCATGCAGCTAAATGGTTAAAAGCAATCGGTGGTGACAAGGTCAGTTATGAAATCATTGAAGGCCAAGAGTTATTAGAAGCCCAGTGGATCGGTTTACATGCTGTAGGCCGCGGCAGTGAACGCCCGCCTGCTATGTTGGTACTTGATTTCAATCCATTAGATGCAGATGCCGAGGTATCAACCGCCTTAGTGGGTAAAGGTATCACTTTTGATTCTGGCGGCTACAGCATTAAGCCATCTGAAGGCATGCTTGATATGAAGTGCGATATGGGCGGTGCGGCGACAGTAACTGCTGCATTAGGCCTTGCAATGAAAGCTGGCCTTAATAAACGCGTAAAACTTTTCTTATGCTGTGCTGAAAACCTTATTAGTGGGCATGCATATAAGTTAGGCGACATTTTAACTTATAAGAATGGTGTGACCGTAGAAGTAGTGAACACTGATGCTGAAGGGCGCCTAGTGCTTGCTGATGGTTTACAGGCTGCATCTGATACTGGTGCAGAGCTGATTATTGATGCGGCAACATTAACAGGCGCTGCAGTAATGGCAGTAGGTACTAACTACAATGCTATTTTCTCTCCACAAATGGAAACCTTGCAACTGGCGCAGCAACAAGCGGCAACAGTGGCTGAAAACGTATGGCCTTTACCATTAGATGCTTGGCACAAAGATATGTGCCCATCTCCTTTTGCTGACACCGCAAATAGCCGTGCAATGAAAGGTGGCGGAGCAGGTGGAGCTTCAAATGCTGCTGGTTTCTTATGGCGTTTTGTGCGTCCAGACGTTAACTGGTTACATATGGATTTAGCTGGCGCTTATGCATCATCTGCTAACTCTCTATGGAGCGCTG
Source organism: Shewanella sp. GJ50-10 (assembly GCF_055808815.1). Classification (NCBI taxonomy): domain Bacteria; kingdom Pseudomonadati; phylum Pseudomonadota; class Gammaproteobacteria; order Alteromonadales; family Shewanellaceae; genus Shewanella; species Shewanella sp. GJ50-10. Next base: position 455,572 of record NZ_JBVVSS010000001.1, read on the forward strand.
GTGCGACAGGTCATGGTGTACTGACAATTGCAGCGATACTGAATAAGTAACAGTATTATTGTGTAATAGCATGTCGATGTACCATTCAAAAAGCCGCTATATGCGGCTTTTTTGTGTCTTAAAATTGGCTCACTATATCAAAGGCCAGCTTTTAATGGGGATATATTGAACCCCAGCAGCTGTGGTTTGTGACTCAAATAAAGTGAGTTCATCGATGTTTATGACGATTGGATTAAACTTGTTTGATTTGCTGGTTTCACTTGTGTTTAAAAGGTCGCCTATTGATTGATGCTCAAAAGCTATTGAGCTTACTTGGCGAAATAAGCTGATATGAGGTCGATAAGCATGTTGGCTTTGATATAAATTAAGCTTTTTAGACATCTTGGCTAATTGCACAGCAATATTAGCTAACTCATTATTGGCTTCCCCTTCTATACACACTACCTTGGCATTCGGCCAATAAGCGATACTTTCAAGGGTTTGACTGGAGCGCTTGAATGACATTGACGAGATAAAAGAATCGATTTGTTGCATATGCTTTTGACTGGTCAGTCCTAAGAATACGGCTGTTATGTGTAAATTAGCTATTTGCACAGGTTTTGCTGACGGATTGATTATCGCTACTAACCGTTGCTGTATGTCGATTAACTCTTGCTGATTACTGAATGTTATGGAAATTCCAATAAAAGTGCGTTTACTATCATTTTTGGACATTAAACCACCTTATAAATCGTTGTTAATTGAATTGTATCGCAAAGAGTTATTATCTAGGTTAATTTATGGTCCCTAATTAAAGATAATCGGGTAGGTTGCCGTTTTTAATCTAATATTACATATATGGATTAAAAATGTGGTTAACTTTAAGGGAAGTAAGTCTGCCACTGAACATGAGTATTTTTGCAGAATACTTTAGCTTCTAAAAACTTAGCTTCTGAGAACCTTTCTACAGAGTATGTGAGTTAAATTGCCATTACATAATGAGTTAGTGAATGATTGATAGCGAATTGGAATCGATATGGGTCAGTAAACAGTCTGCTGAATTAAGTAGCTTGCTATCTTCTGAGCAAGTGACGGCAGAGGTTGAACATTTACAGCAACAACTTAACTGCGACGGTGTGGTGGTTATTTTATCGCAAATCTCAGAGCACATTACCAGTGACTTCGTTACTCAAGCTAATGCATTAAAAGTGTATGAACCTAATAGCCAACATGCTGAAATGCTTGGTTTAGCGCTAGTTTCATTTCCTATCCTTTGTGAACAATTACTACTTAACCCATTTTCTGGTTTATTTCCTAACCACGCCTCCACTGAGCCTGAACAACAAAAGTTTTCCGAGTTATTAACCAATGAGCTGAGTGGGCTGTGTCGTGGTTTAGCTAAACCTATTGTTTTACATATCAATCATTGCGCTGTTATTGGCAATAGCCGTTTATGTTTAATCTCTTATCAGCATCAAGCAGACGACCTTAACAGCGCAGCAAGGGCAAACACTGATACGTTTCATAAAGGTAATGAAAGCACATTAAAGATATGTTCTCACGCAGAGTTAACTCGGGTTTCTGAGTTATTACATAATAAAGAAATTCAATACTTAGAGTTATTTCAACAGCTTCCTGTTGCCTGTGCACTAATTGATAAAGATGACAATGTTAGTAAACAAAACCAAGTTGCAATTCACAACTTGCCGTTGCGTCTAAACGAAAGTTTATTCTCAATGATTAATTCAGATGATCATCTATTGCTTGAAGATTGTCTGCATATCGTAAGAGAAGGCGCCTTACATCAGTCTTGGTGTGAAATTCCATTGATCATCGGTGGGACAAAACATTGGTATAAAATGAGTTTTTGCCGCGCACTTGATATTGAACAGCACTTATTGATGATGGTTGAAGATATCTCAGAGCGATATCGTTTAGCGGATGAACTGTCATTCCAGTCAAACTATGACCCCCTAACTGGCTTGCCAAATCGAGTGCAGTTTGAAGCCATGTTAGAGGAAGCAATTGATGCCAAAGAACGCTTGCCCGCATGTGTTGCCTTTCTCGACTTAGATCAATTTCAGGTGATTAATGATGTTAGCGGCCATAAAGCAGGTGATGAACTCCTATGCCAAGTATCTAAACGATTAAGCTTGTTATTACGCACTGGCGATATTGTCGCAAGGTTAGGTGGTGACGAATTCGGTATATTGATGTTTCATGCTGATAAAGAGTCCGCTGAACAAGTGGCCAAGCGTATTTGTCAGCAGTTATCAGAGCACGAATTCACTTGGGGGGAGATCACTCATAATGTCAGTATCAGTATGGGGTTATCTGAACTTAATTCTCGTACAGCAGACATTTATAGTGTCATGAGCCAAGCGGATGCAGCATGCCGTATTGCTAAAGAAGATGGTCGCAATCGTTGGCACTTTTATAGTAAAAATGATCCGCAAATGCACCAGTTATATAATCAAATGTTAGCGTCAGTGGATATCATTTCTGCACTAGCGTTAAATCAGTTTGAGCTGTTCTATCAACTCATTGAGCCCTTGTCGTCTGATGAATCAGGTATTCATATGGAAATCTTGCTGCGCATGGTGCAAGAAGATGGTCGATATGTCTCTCCAGGCGTGTTTTTACCTGCAGCTGAGCGCTATAACCTTGCTTCACGGATCGATCGCTGGGTGATTGATAATTTATTAAAGTGGGGCGCTCGCCATATGGAAATATGGGAGCGGCTTTCGATGGTGTCGGTAAACTTATCAGCGCTGTCACTATCTGATAGTAAATTCATGAGCTGGCTTGAAATGCGTTTAATGGTTGAGCCTGATTTAGTTTCAAAACTGTGTTTTGAAATTACTGAAACAGCTGCAGTGAGCCAGCTTGAACAAGCGACTGCATTAATTGATTTACTTAAACCACTTGGCTGTAAACTGGCGTTAGATGATTTTGGTTCTGGCTTCTCAAGCTTTGCTTATCTTAAATGTTTAGATGTGGATTACGTTAAAATTGATGGTCAGTTTGTGGTGAATGTTTGTGATGACCGCAGTGATAAAGCGATTGTGTCTGCGATTTGCCAGCTAGGTAAAGATATGGACTTTGAAGTCATTGGTGAGTTTGTTGAAAGTGAAGCCATTGGACAGTTACTGCGCGAATTGGGGGTGGATTATGGTCAAGGCTATGCGATTGGTAAACCGACGCGTTTGACTGAATTGCCTTCAGGGGTTCGTACTCCTTGGTTAATCAATTAGTTTCAGTAGGTTCATTTAGCATTGCTATCTCTACTTGTGAGATGGCATCAATATTCGAATATGCGTAAACTGAGCGTTATCATCCGTTGTTAAAGTTATTCTTTTGAGTTCATTACCTATCCAAGCCTTGTTTGCGCCATTACAGCAAGCATTAAGCGACCATAGCCAAATTATCCTCGAAGCACCAACTGGTGCAGGTAAATCCACAGCTTTGCCTATGGCGATGCTGCAATGGTCGCAAATCAACGGCAAAATCCTGATGTTAGAACCTAGACGCGTTGCAGCTCGTAGCGTAGCGCAGTTTATTGCCTCTTCAATAGGCGAGAAGGTTGGTGACAGTGTCGGTTATCGGGTGCGTGGTGAAACTAAAGTAAGTGCAAATACACGCTTAGAAATTGTCACTGAAGGCATTTTGACAAGAATGATCCAACAAGATCCCGAGTTAACAGGTATCGAAGTGATCATTTTTGATGAAATACACGAACGTCATTTACCTACTGACTTAGGTTTAGCACTGGCGTTAGAAGTACAAGAGTCATTGCGTGATGATTTAACTTTGATTGCCATGTCAGCAACGCTTTCAGGTTTACCTTTACAGCAGTTAATGCCGAATGCGGCAATGCTTGTTAGCGAAGGACGAAGCTTTGAGGTTGAAAAAGTATACCGCCCAGTACCTGGACAGCAGCAATGGCTAGAATATTTAGCCAGTGTCATTATTGATTGTGTCAGTTCTAACTCGACAGCAGTGCCAGAACAGTACCAACTAGGCTCGGTATTAGCCTTTTTGCCTGGTAAAGGTGAAATCAATAAACTACTGCGTATCCTCAGCCAAAAACTCGATAGTCAGCAATTTGTTCTATGTCCGCTTTATGGGGATTTAACCCCTGTAGAGCAAGATAAAGCGATTGCTGCAGCGCCTATTGGAAAGCGAAAAGTTGTCATTGCAACCAATGTTGCTGAATCGAGTTTGACCATTGATGGCATTACTATTGTGGTCGACAGTGGGTATAAACGAGAAGCCAGTTTTAACCCTCGCACAGGCGTGAGTCGATTATCACTGAAGCGTATTAGCCAAGCATCTTCTATTCAGCGAGCTGGCCGTGCAGGGCGCTTAGCGCCAGGCTGTTGTGTAAGGCTGTGGGGGCAAGAAGAGCAAAGTCGTTTAGCTAAAGCCGAGTCTCCAGAAATTAGTCTAAGTGAATTAACTTCTATGGCGCTCGACTGCGCCTATTGGGGCGAGGGCAATATCGAAAACTTGCCTTTATTGACCTCTCCTCCAGTTATTCATCAGCAAGTGGCTTGGCGGTTATTATCCCAGCTTGAACTTGTAGACCTTAGCAACAAAATTACAGCACAAGGTAAAGCCGCCTATGAGCTAGGTTGCCACCCACGACTAGCGCACATGTTACTGCAATCTAAAGTGCTTGCTAATACTCAACAGCAAGCTGATTTAGTGTCGTTAGCGTGTTTATTAACAGCAGTATTAGAAGCGAGAGGTTTACCAAGAAAAGGTGTCGATATTAGTCATTACATCAGTCTGGCGACTCAAGGACTAATGGCGAGCCAAGTCAGAAAATGGCAGAAAATGTTAGCCGTTACAGGTGATATAAAACAAATCGCCCGTGATGCAGCCAGTCGCGATATCAGTTGTTTATTAGCGTTGGCATTTCCCGACAGAATTGCCAAAGCAAGGGGAAAGCAAGGGTTCCAGCTGAGTAATGGAACTGGTGTTACCATTGATGTCGAAGATAACATGTCGACCCATGATTGGCTGGTAGTGGCTGACTTTCAAGAGTCTCAAGGACGTAATGCTGGACGGGGTTATTTAGCTGCGGCGATTAATCCTGATCATATAATCCAAGATTTAGGTTTTTTAATCACAGAGCACAAAGTCTGTGAGTGGGACGAAAACAAGGGGCGATTTTTTGCTGAGAAACAACAAAAAATTGGAGATCTTATTGTTAGCAAAGTTCGCGAAACTAATGTCGATTCAGCGCTTATCGTACAAGCTTTAATAAGTCATATTCAACAAAAAGGGTTAAGCATTCTTAACCTTGATGAACGATTTTATCAGTTACAATATCGACTAAAATTAGCGCAGCAATTTGCCCCAGAACATGACTGGCCTTGTATCGACTCGCCACATTTATTGGCTAGTTTAACTCACTGGTTAGCACCATATTTAACCGAGGTTAATTCGGTTGCTAAACTGCAAAAAGTGGATATATTAGGCCACGTCAAGAACCTGCTAACTTGGTCGCAGCAACAAGTATTGGATGAACTGTTACCGACTCATTGGAAAATGGCAACAGGGACATCAGCACCGATTACTTATCAAGTAGAACAGACGTCGATACTTGAACAATCAGCTGATGACACTACCGAAGCTGCAAATACACAATCACAAGGGCGAGCCTTGTTAAGTGTGCGATTACAAGAGGCACTAGGTTTATCACAAAGTCCTTTGTTACTTCATGGTAAGCTAGTCGTTACCATGGAGTTGTTATCTCCTGCGCAGCGACCAATAGCGGTTACTGCCGATTTAGCCAGCTTCTGGCAAGGGCCATATGTCGAAGTCAAAAAAGAAATGCGTGGCCGATATCCACGCCATTTATGGCCTGAAGACCCCGTGAATACTACGGCAACCAAATTTACTAAAAAGAAAACCCCAGGGCTTAAATAAGGCGCTGGTGGTCACTAAAGAATTGATTGAACTATGACAGACAGTATTAAACGCGCAGCCCCAAGTCAGCAAATACCATTGAAGGGCGCAGCAGCGAAAAAGCCTCCAGCGAAAAAAACGCCTGAAAAGAAGCCGCCAGCTAAAAAAGCCCCTGCAAAGAAAACTGCAGCCAAAAAACCGGGTGTCAGACGGGTAAGCGCTAACAATAAAGCGCCGTCTAAATGGAAAAAATTATGGTCAATTACCTGGAAGCTTGGCTTGATAGGCTTGGTCATCGTGTGTTCTTACGGGATTTATCTCGATCAAATCATTGCGCGTAAGTTTGAAGGGCAGAAATGGCATTTGCCTGCACAGGTCTTTAGTCGCTCAATGGCTATTTATCCTGGCGCGGCAATTAACCACCCACAGTTAATGTCTGAACTTAAGTTACTTGGCTATCGAAAAGTTTCTAATCCAAGGCAGGTGGGTGAGTTTTCAGCTTCAAGTACAAAAATTGAATTATGGCGCCGACCTTTCTTGCATCCAGAAGGCGATCAAGTCGCTCAACGAGTGATGATTTCATTCGATAGTCAGGGTGTGTCGTCGGTGCAGCGTATGTCTGACAAACGCCAGATGGCAGTGTTTCATTTAGAGCCTGTATTACTAGACAGAATACTGGCTTCAGGTGGAGAAGACCGCTTATTCGTCCCAACGGAAGAAATGCCTCAAGCCATTGTTGATGCATTGATTTTAGTTGAAGACCGTAGCTTTTATGAACATCACGGGGTTAACCCGTTTGCTATTGTGCGTGCTGCCATTGTTAATATTACCGCAGGGCGCACTGTGCAAGGTGGCTCAACACTAACTCAGCAGTTAGCTAAAAACTTCTTTTTAACCAGTGAACGCTCAATTGTACGTAAAATTCGTGAAGCCTTAATGGCGATTATTATTGATTTTCGTTACAGCAAAGATGAGATTCTCGAAGCTTATTTAAATGAAGTGTACATGGGGCAAGATAAATCCCGTGGCGTACACGGTATGGGTCTGGCGTCGCAGTTCTATTTTGGTCGCCCAATCGCCGAGCTAACAGTATCGCAGCAAGCTTTTTTGATCGCAGCGATTAAAGGCCCATCTTATTACAACCCTTGGCGCTCACCTGAGAGAGCACAAAATCGTCGCGACTTAGTACTGCGTTTACTCATGGAAGATGACAAGCTAACCGTTGAGCAATATAAAGCCGCGGTTGAGTCGCCAATAGGATTACGTGACTTTAATAAATCAGTGCATCAAAAACTGCCTGCATTCTTTGCTGTGGTTAAAAATGAATTACGTCGTCGCTACGGTGACAGTTTATTACAGCAATCTGGGGTGAAGGTATACACCACACTCGATCCTATGGCGCAGGACGCGGCAGAGAAAGCCGTGGTATCTACCATGAAAACACTAGATGAGCGCGCCAAGAATGTGCAGGTCGGCATGGTGGTCACCGATAAGTACACCGATGGTATTGCAGCTATGGTGGGTGACAGAGTGCCAAGCTTTGATGGCTTTAATCGCGCAGTAGAGATACGCCGTCCTATCGGTTCGTTAGTTAAACCGTTTGTGTATGCCACCGCATTACAGCAAGGTAAAAAATACAACTTAGCTTCACCTGTGGCAGATAAACCCATCACGTTGCAAAATGGACAAGGTAAAACATGGTCACCACAAAATGTGGATAGAGTGTTCAGAGACGAAGTGCCGTTATTAACGGCGTTTAAAAACTCGATGAATGTACCAACAGTGAATGTCGGTATTGAAATTGGTGTTGATAATGTGGCGAAAACGATGACCAGTGCAGGTTGGAGTGAAGCCATTCCACGTTATCCATCTATGCTACTAGGTGCGATTAATGGCTCCCCTTATATGGTGGCACAAGCGTATCAAACCATTGCAAATAATGGCCGTTACCGTCCACTGACATCCATTACTGCAGTGTTAGATACCAATAACCAGCCATTAAAAGTCAGCCGTGAAAGTGCCGTACAGGGAATGGAACCTGCAACCGACTACCTTGTGCAATATGCCATGAATCAAGTGGTTAAAAACGGTACGGCGAAACGCTTAGGTCAAGCATTCCCGAATGTGGACTTAGCAGGTAAAACTGGCACCAGTAATGACAGCCGTGATTCTTGGTTTGCGGGCTTTGATGAGCGAAATGTGGCGGCAATTTGGGTTGGCCAAGATGATAACTCTAAAACAGGTTTATATGGCTCAAGTGGCGCTATGGCAGTGTATCAGGCCTTCTTAAAGCAGCGACCTCCGTTAGGACTTCGTATGACTCCTGCAAATGGCATAACACAAGGTTATTTTGATCGATCAACGGGCGTCGCTAAACAATCTGATTGCGATAATGTTGTGGCTTTACCGGCCAGAGTAGATAGTTATCAGCCGGTTGATAACTGCGGTGAAGAGCGTTCTTGGTGGCAAAAGATTATTAACTAGATTTAGTTAGTCATTTCAGCAACAAAAAAAGCTCATCACTGATGGGCTTTTTAATGTTCATAACTCATTCCTTTGAGAGCTAAAAATAGGCTGAACAAAACTTCTTTAGATGGTGAAGTCGAATAGCTTTAGATATAAAAAAGCCAGCTAAAAAGCTGGCTTTTAAACGGTATAACTAACTATAAATTTAGAACTTGTAGTTATAACCTAATGTGGCAGTTTGTGGCTTACCTGAGAAGATAGAGCCATGGATACGAGTGGTCATATAGGTTTCATCAAACAAGTTATCAACCGTTAGGTAAACTTCTGATGCATCACTGATGAAGTAACGCGCTGATAAATCGACAATAGTTTTATCTGCAATGAGTTCATCAGAAGGAATCGTACCTTGACCCGCTTTTGTGCGCATGTCAGAAGTATAACGACCTGCAATAGTTACCTGCCAAGACTCTGCTTGTACGCCTGCTGAAATAAATAGCTGGTTATCAGGAAGGTAAGGGAGTTCGTCACCTTTTACAACATCGCCCCAAGACTCAAAGTCTGAACTAAAGCTGTTTTGGAATTCAGCACTGGTGTAGGTGTAAGCCATTTTTACAGGGAAAGTAAATTCACCTGTTTGGTTGAACTCGTAACCTAAGCTAAGTTCTAGACCGGTTACTTCTACTTCACCTGCATTGTATTGGTTGCCAATATTGTCATCATCACAACCTTGCGCAGCAGTACAGTTACCGTGCATGTTGCTGTAGTCACTGTAGAAAACAATGGCTTCTGAGCTTAAGGCACCCGTGTTGTAACGAAGGCCAGCTTCGTAGTTCCAGCTTTCTTCTTCTTCGCCATCGTCATTACCAGGCGCAGAAGGTGCAAAACCTTTTTGAACACCGGCTAACACAATAAGATCATCAGTGATGTGGTATGTCGCGGCAACAGAAGGCAATAACACATCAAAGCTGTTGCTGATATCTTTATCTGGAGCACCTTCACGGCCAGGATTTGCTTTGCCCCAGTCACGGCGTTGAGTGGTTACATCTTCATAGCGAAGACCAGCAGTAATCGCTAAATCACCTAATGTAATTTGGTCTTGAACATAAAGGGCTAACGCTTCTGCACTATCGATACGGTTTGAATCAGTGCCCGGTGTACCGCTGTCAGTCAGTGACATCACTTGGTTGTTGTTTAGCTCATAAGTATCAACCCACTGGTAACGATCCATCTCGTCTTCGTGGTAACGAGCACCAAACGATAGCTCATGATCACCTAATAACCAATTTAGCTCAGTTTGAATACCTTGAGACAAGTATTCACGGTTGTTGGCTTTGACTTGAACATCAATTGGCGATGCAGCTGATGGATCACGATCAAAATCTGCCGCCGCTTCAATACCGCCACTGCTTAAGCTTTGACCATCCACTTTAGAGGTTTTGTACCAGTTACGGGCGAAGTTGTTATAGTACGCTGTCGTTGCCAAAGTCACAGAGTCATTGAAATCAATGATGTGGTTCAACTGGATCTGTTTATGATCCGTTGTCATTACATCTTTTTGTGAAGCAGAATAACGAGTGAAAGGACTATTGTTGTAATCTTCTTCAGTTAATCCCATGTAAGTTTCGTTTGAAACCTCATCAGAATACTTTAATTTTAGTTCAACGCGTTGTTGGTATTTCGCATCTTCGCTACTGTCGATGCTAATTTTTGCAAGTGCATCATTCTTAGTAAAACCAGTGTCACCGCCTACACCATTAATATCGCGGAAACCATCAGCTTGATAACGATAAACTTCAGCTACTGCACCTACACGTTCGCCCTGACCACCAGCATGAGCATGCAATTTAGCAAATCCATCTTGGCCTGCTGCAACATCAATTCCACCTGCTAATTCTTCTTGCGGGATCTGACGTGAAATCATGTTAACAATACCGCCTGTGGTGCGAGGGCCGTATTTTAGGGTAGAACCCCCTTTCATAATTTCTACTGTTTGCATTCTGCCTGAGGTAGGGAAATAGTAAGCAGCAGGTGATGCATAAGGTGCAGGAGCCGCAAGAACGCCATCTTCCATGATAGTAATCTTTTCAGAGCGATTTTGACCTGTACCGCGCATACCGATGTTAGGACGTAAACCGTAACCATCTTCTTCCTGAATATACACACCTGGTACAGACGCTAGCGTACGCATGATATCTGTATATTTGAAGTTCTCTATTTCAACGTCGTTAATAACATGGGCACTACCTGGCACATTATTAACTGGGTTAGAGCTACCAAAAATAGAGATTTGCTCCATGGTTGCGTTTGATTCATTTTCATCAGCTGTTGCTGCGAAAGTGGCTAGAAGGGCACTGGCTAGAATACTAATACGAAGGCTGTTGCGCTGAGTCATGCTGTTCTCCAAAGACGACTTGTAAACAAAATGCAAATAGAAATTATTTCTATTTGTATCTTAATGTCGTGGAGTTTACTGAAATAAACCTCAAAATCAACATTTACTTGATCGTTGTTAACATTTGCGCTGCTTTTGTAGTTTGAATTAACATAGTTGGGAACTAGGTCACACGTTGTATGTGGTTAATGGTTCGAGTTTCATTTTTTAAATGAGTCATCGGCTGAGTGTTTTAGGTTTTTTCTAGTACACTCGGAACAAATAAAAAAGCCCAACTCGATGAGAGAGGGATTTCTTTCACGATATAAGAATGGATGTATATGTTTTTGTCACCTTATTATGCCAAGCAAGATCAGAGTGTGTTTATTTCAGCCCAACAAGCCAGCGATTTTGCCAAGCTCGTCGCAGAAGACTTTAACCCTATTCATAATGTCGGTGCTAAACGTTTCTGTGTTCCAGGCGATTTGCTTTTTGCCTTAGTGTTAACTGAATTCGGTTTAAGCCAAAACATGCAGTTTAAATTTGCCGGCATGGTAGGAGATGGTATTGAGTTAAACCTTGATAACCAAGCGGGTGAAAACTTTAGTATTTGTGACACCAAAGGCAAAGAGTATTTACATATCGAACGTCAAGGCGAGGTATGTCAGTGCGACGTACAAACCGCAGCTTTCATTAAAAGTTATGTCGCCTTTTCAGGACTTAACTTCATTCATGTATTAGTACCTATGATGAAGCAATATAACGTGATGATTAATCCAATGCGTCCATTGGTAATATATGAAAGTATGTCGTTTCATTTAGATACCTTCGATTTCACCGAAATGAGCTTGGAATTAATAGAACAACACATGGACATTAATGGCAAACGTGGAGATGTGACTCTACAGTTTGCGTTAAAAAGCGAAGGTAAGGTTATTGGAACCGGTGTTAAAACATTAGTATTAAGCGGTCTGCGAGAATATAACGAAGAACAAGCTCAACAAATGTGCCACACCTATGAAAGCAGTAAACTGAGCTAACTTTATATTAAAGTCGTTTCATTCAAAATGTAAAAAAGCAGCGTATATCGCTGCTTTTTTGCATTTGTTAGATAGCGTTATTCCAATGGTTAAATACGATATTCCGTTTTTACACTAAGCTTTAGGTAGGATAGCAATTGTTACTTGCATTACAGCGTTTAAAGAGCTTTTTTGCAGTCAAGTTTTCTCCAGTTTGAGGCATGCACATGAAAAAATTATTACTGATTTCTCTGACCTTTTTTGCTTTCTCTGCCAACGCAAATATCATTTATGATAAAACGGGCGTTGATGATAAAGATTTTGTTTATGATGAGCATCAGTGCACTGAAATGTCGCAACAAGTACAAAAGAATACCAGTTCTCGTGGCGTGGTAAGTAGCGCAGCCAAAGGCGCTGCAGTTGGCGCGGCTGGTACTGCAATTGCCGGTGGAAGTGGTTCTGATGGTGCTAAAATTGGTGCTGGCGTTGGGGTTGCTTCAGGTTTATTAGGTGGTTCTCGTGACAGACGAGCGAACGAAGCAAACTACCAAGCGGAAAAAGAAACCGTTATTCGCAACTGTATGGCAAACCGTGGCTATACCATTTTAAACTAATCATGTTTTAGTTTGATCTTATTAGCCCCATAAAAAACCATGTCGAATGACATGGTTTTTTGTTTTAACTGTCATCATTAATTTAAGTTTGCTGCAATGATGGCTACTGTACTTATAGCTAGTTTAGCTATGGCTATTGTATTGTGCAGTTTAAATCTGCTTGCTCAAATTGGCTAAAAATAGCTTCGCCTTGGTGGGTCCAAAAACTGAAGTTTTGTCCTTGGTATTTAGCGCCTGATGCAGTGCGAGTTAATAGCGCTAAATTGGTGGCTTGAATATAATTGGACGTTGGAGTTATAGTCAGCATCGCTGCAGGTAGGGCGGTTTCATTATAAAAATAAGCGGTGATTTTGGTTAGGGTGCCATTTGCTTTCAAACCGCATTCATACTGAATGGGTTCAGGTACTTCGAATTCAGCGGCAGCAATTTGTAATTCAGTTAATCGAGTTTCATAAGATGATTGTACACATTGCTTAATATCTGCGGCTTTCCAGCAATCGTTGCGTCCTTTAATCCAGCCTCTTTGAAACGCTTTAAAATTTGCTAGCTCATCGTTACCTATTTGATTAATCGCTTTTTGGTAAGTCGTAGATAACTGCAGATCTAGCTTAGCTAATTGCTCGTCTTTGCAAATTAATATTTCGACTTGTCCCTGAGCTTTTTGACAATCATATGCGGGGGATATTGAGTCAGTGGCAAACACTGAAAAAGAAAGTAAGGCACTAGATAAAGCGAGTGAAGTGAATAGCCAAGTCTGAATACGCATTGTTTATAACATCCTGTTCTAAATCTCTTATAGAACAAATCATAGCGTATTCAGATTTAATTAGTACAGTTTTTAGACGCTAACTTTCGATGCTAAATTTACGCTTTAGTGCTGATGATATGACCTGCATTTCCAACAGGTTGCGGTTGGGGTTGAGCTGCTTCAATTAACTGCATTGCCATTTGTCCTTCTACCTTTTGCTGATTTTTGGCCATAACAGCGATTTTTAAACTGCTACCTGAATCGATGTTAGTTGGCATTGATGATGGAGAGTTAATAGATAAAGACATGGGAGCTCACTTATTAAATTATGGCTATTCAATACGACATGTAGATAGCTTAACTTGTTATCGACTTCCTAATAAAACTCTGAAGTGTATTTTACAAATTTTTTCTGAATGGCTATTACCTTGCGCGCAATTAAAATATGCTAAGATAAATTACTGCTATTTAAGCCAAACCATTTAAAAAATTAGGAGCGATCATGAGCCAAGAACTTGATCCCTTAGCACTAGAAAACCAAGTGTGTTTTGCTATGTACAGTGCTACTAATGCACTTATCCGAGCATATCGCCCGTTACTGGATGAGCTATCACTGACCTATCCGCAATATTTAGTGATGATGGTGCTTTGGAAAGAGTCTGGTATCAGTGTCAAAATCCTCGGTGAGAAACTACATTTAGATTCAGGTACGTTAACACCACTTTTAAAACGATTGGAACTGAAAGGGTTGGTGATCCGCGATCGCAACAAAGAAGACGAACGAGTTAGAGTTTTGCATCTCACTGAAGAAGGTACAGCCTTGCATGAGCAAGCTAAAAAAATCCCTGAATTAATGCGTTGTAAAGTGGGCGGTAATAGCGATGAACTACGACAATTAAAGCAGTTAAGCGAAAAAGCGTTGAAGCATTTACAAGGTTAAACTAATTTACACTTCTGTCATAAAAGTTAAATTAAACTGTCATATACTTCAATTTATCATACCCATCAATCTCAACATTGGCTTGAGCACTATCCTTTGGTAAAAGGAAATGGAAGTCGTTTGATTATGTGGCAAATTTTTACCCGCTTTTTAGCATTAGGTTTTATTAGTTTTGGTGGCCCAGCAGCCCATATAGGTTACTTCAGGCAAACCTTTGTTAAAGAGCTGAACTGGCTTGATGATAAACGCTATGGCAGTTTAGTGGCGTTAAGCCAGTTTATGCCCGGACCAGGCTCAAGCCAAGTAGGCTTTGCTATTGGGTACCATCGCGGTGGTCTTGCTGGCGCGATTGCCGCTTTTGTTGGCTTCACTTTGCCTTCCTTTGTTTTACTCTTTTTGCTGGCTGTAACTAGTGCGCATTGGCTTGAAACCCAAGTGGTTGGCGGCGTTATTCATGGCCTGAAATTACTGGCTGTAGTGGTGGTTGCAGATGCAACACTAGGTATGTTCGGTCAATTTTGCCAACGTAAAACCGCGCGCATGTTAATGGTCGCAACTGCGGCAAGTATTATGCTATTTCCATCGCTATTAACTCAAATAGTGGTGCTGTTAGTCGCTGCCATCATAGGTTTAGTGCTGCTGACTAAAGGCGAAAACATTACCCCAGACAATACACCGATAAAGCTGAATTATGTTTGGCTGAGCGTATTTATCATAGGCTTACTCGCCAGCTTTTATTTCATCAATCAAACAGGCACTTTAGGACAAGTTTTTGCCCAGTTTTATCAAGTGGGTAGTTTAGTGTTTGGCGGCGGGCATGTTGTACTGCCCCTGCTTGAAGCCAATGTCGGTGAAATGGTGAGTTCAGATCGCTTCTTAACGGGTTATGCATTAGCGCAAGCGGTTCCTGGACCTATGTTCACCTTGGCAACCTTTTTAGGCGCTGATTTATGGTTAGAGCAACCTATATTAGGTGCTATTGTCGCGACATTAGCTATTTTCATTCCTGGCTTTTTATTAATGCTGGTGGGACTTAAAAGCTGGCATGCTATTAGTGAAAGACCTGCCATTTCAGGGGCGATTGCTGGCGTGAATGCCGCAGTAGTTGGATTACTATTAGCTGCACTTTATAGCCCAGTATTTACCTCGGCAGTGGTTGAACCCATTGATATGGCGCTAGTGTTAATTGGCTTTGCCGTATTGAAGATTGCCAAACCTAACATTGTATTATTGGTACTTGGTTTTGCGATAACAGGCGCACTGGTTAGCTTTTTATAAAAGGTATCACCAGCAATAGTAGTTAATTACCAATAATCGTTAATTAGCTACTGCTGATGATTGAAATACAAAAAGTGGTAACCGACTTTTTAGTGGTTACCACAATTAATGTTTAGCCTTTATTTCGCAAGTTCAGCGGCTGTGTCGGCAAAAATGCCTTGCATGTCTTTTGCTTCTCTTTCAGTTTGGCCTCCGTGCTTAAGGAAAGCGCTAATAATCGTTTGCGTTTTTTCTTCTTTCGCTCGTTCTAAAAAGTAGCGTAATTCAAGCTCAGTCCCCACATCTTCATTCTTTATAGAAGCAGCAATAATCTCTTTATACATGACAATATCACGTATTTCCCAGCCAACGACTATGGCAAGTAATTGAGCTATAAACGATTCAATTTCTGCTTCTGGTACAAACTGAGTAATTATGTTTAATGCTTCAGCTTGCTGAGGGCTAAAATCTGCGCCAGTGAGTAATGCTTGAAGCGCTTTTCCTTTACCTAAACGACGAGCAAATTGCACCGCCCCTTGTCCACCCGTTGGGATATTGATGTATAGCTCTGGTTGTGCAAAAGCGGAATTTTCGGTGCCGTAAGCTAAATCACATGCCATAACAAATTCATTACCGCCGCCGCGTGCTACACCATTAACCACAGCAATAGAAAGTTGTTTCATTGCTTTAATGTTGGCAATCAGGTGGTTAAATTCTATAGATGATGCTTGCCCACCTGTTGTTCCATTAATCACGTTAAGATCTAAATGAGCAATAAAAAATGCATCATGAAAAGATGTGAATACAACAGCTTTAGTTTCTCGATCATCTTTTAATGACAAGATAAATGAGTTCAACTCGTTAATTAAATCAATGGTTAAAATATTAACAGGAGGGTTTTTTATAAGTACTGTTGCCACGCCTGCTTCTTTAGATATCATCAATTTATTCATAATAATTTCCTCTTATAACAATCAAGTTAGCGACAACGTTTGTGTCACTTCGAATCTAGATAGCCACTATAAAAAATTTATTAGCATCCATATACAAGCTAAAGTGAACTATACTGATTCCAAAATGGAAACAATTGAGCTTATATGGATCTCGCGAGTCGATTATTACTGTTACTTGAAGTTTCAGAGTTAGGTAGCTTTGCAAAAGTATCTGAACATAGGAATGTCAATCGGTCTGCCATTTCCAAGCAGATAGACAAATTAGAGAAAGAGCTTGGTGTGCATCTACTGAATAGAACGACACGTTCATTGTCATTAACTGCTGCTGGAGCGGAGATGGTGAATCAAGCAAAGCAATTGAGAGACTTACTCAATAATGCTAAGCGTTTAGCTGAGAATTATCACAGTGAACCTAGGGGAAACCTTAAGATTTCCAGTTCTACGCTGTTTGGTCGTCAGTATGTTCAGCAAGCTATTTTGAAGTTTCAGGCTCAGTATCCAGACATTAGCGTAGAGCTATTGTTAGAAGATCGGAAAGTTGATTTAATCGGAGAAGGCTTTGATATTGGGTTTCGAATTGGCGAGCCTAAAGAGTCGAATTTGATTGCAAGAAAAATAGCGAGGAACAGGTTACTCATTGTCGCTGCACCAGAGTTTGTCGAAAAATATGGTCAACCGAACTCAATTCCAAAGCTAGAGAGTCTACCTGCAGTTGTATATTCTGCGAATGGATTAGTTATTGATAAGTTTAAGTATCATGACGCCTTGGGGGACGAAGGATTTATTCAGCTTAATTGCGCTTATAAAGTCAATGAAGTTGAAATGATGGTTAACACAGCAGTCGCTGGAAGAATGTTCACCGTGACTACGGCTCAGATGATTGAAAATGAGATTTTAGCTGGTCAGCTAATACCAATAATGACTCATGTGAACTTGGCCGATTATGGCACCTTTTACGCAGTATATCCTCATAGAGATTCACCTTTAAAAACAAAACTATTTATTGAAACTCTGAAGGAAGTGATTGGCGATAAAAAGCCTATTTGGGAGTCGCGTATACCCGGGTTCGACACCATGTACGGTAATGCTACGTGAAACCATTGTTAGTATATTCAATTAATAAAAAGCCCTGAGCTCAGCTCAGGGCTTTTATGTTTTTTATCTAAAAATCAACCCTAAGCTAGCAGTGCATTTTCTTGGTTCACTAGTCCTTTCAGCTGTTTGACCAATGGGGTTTGGGTCAGTAATTCAGCTTTTACGGCACACACTTTAAACTCAGGAATTTTTGCCACAGGGTCAATGGCATTAATAGTGAGCTTATTGGCGGCCGCTTCTACAAAATGGAACGGCAAAAACAATACTCCAGCTTGGGCTCGCTTAGTGACAAAAGCGCTGATTTCAATTTCGCCGCGACGAGTCGACAGTTTTAGCATATCGCCATTGTTCACGCCTAATTGCTCTGCATCAAACACAGAAATCATCACCCGCGGTGAACCTAATGTGTCTAAACCTTGGGTTTTACGACTTAAGGTGCCGGTATGGAATTGCTCTAACAAGCGACCCGTCGATAATATCAATGGATATTCGTCATCGGTAGGCTCCGCGGGACTACGATGCTCAACGGCAGTAAACAAACCTTTGCCTTTAATTGGCCCAGTTTGATGCAGCACCGAAGTGCCCGCATCTTGCTCGCTAGCACATGGCCATTGAATGCCTTTGCTAGGTTTGCCTTGTGCATCATTATTGAGCCTGTCCCAAGTGATACCTTGATATTGTGGCGTGACTTGATTTATCTCATCAGTAATAGCTTGCTCGTTAGCATAATTCCAATTTGCGCCCATTTTGTTGGCAATAGCATGAACGATTTTCCAATCTTGTTTAGCTTGCCCAGGTGGTGTTAGCACTGGTTGCAGACGCTGCACGCGGCGTTCGGTGTTAGTGAAGTGGCCGAGTTTTTCAGCAAATGAAGCCGCAGGTAAAACGATATCAGCCATTTGAGCGGTTTCAGTCAAAAAGATATCTTGCACAACTAAGAATGGAATTTTCTCTAATGCTTCAAATACGTGGGCTTGGTCGGGATCGCTAAGTACTGGATTTTCGCCCATCACATAAAGTGCATCGACTTTATCGTGACTGATAGCATGCATCACTTCAGTAGCGGTCAAGCCTACATTTGGTGATAGCGTGGTATTCCAATGCTGCTCAAACTTCGCCTGAACGACTGGGTTATCGACTTTTTGATAGCCAGTGTAATACTGCGGCAATGCACCCATGTCACAGGCACCTTGCACATTGCTTTGACCGCGTAGTGGGTTAATACCTGCACCTGACTTACCTAAGTTGCCACATAGCATTTGCAGGTTAGAAATTGCAGTCACATTGTCATGGCCAGAGGTATGCTGGGTAATGCCCATGGCATAGTAGATGGCAGTCTTTTCAGCGGTGCCGATCATTCTTGCCATTGCAGCAATATTATCTGCACTGATCCCACACACTTTGGCGGCATTTTCTAAGCTATATTCAGCTTGCAGTACTGTATCGATTACTGCATCAAAACCTTCAGTGTGCGCAGCAATGTAATCAGTGTCATGCCAATCATGACGGATTATCTCGGCCATAATGGCGTTGATTAAGGCCACATCGCTGCCCGGTTTTTGCGCCACATAAAGCTCGGCTTCATCTGCAATAGAGACTCGCTTAGGATCGGCAACCAGCAAACGGGCACCATGATGACGAATGGCTTGCTTGATTTTAGAGGCAATAATGGGGTGCGCATTACAGGTGTCTGAGCCCAAAATAAAGATTAACTCTGAATCTTTAATTCCCGGGATATCACCGGTCATCGCGCCGCTACCTAAACTTTGCTGCAGCGCAGATACCGTACTTGCATGACATAAGCGGGCACAATGGTCGACGTTATTGGTACCTAGCACACTGCGGACAAACTTTTGCAATAAGTAGTTATCTTCATTGGTCGCTTTCGCCGACGCCAAAGTGGCAATGGCATCGCCACCTTTACTGGCTTTTACTTGGCTGAGTTTACCTGCAATGGTGTCAATCGCTTCATCCCATGTGCATGGAATTAGTTCACCATTTTTACGCATCAGTGGTGTAGTTAAACGTTGCTCACTTTGAATAAAGTCGTAACCAAAGCGGCCTTTAACACACAACATACCTTCGTTTACGTCTGAATCGTTACTGCCTTCAACGTGGCAAATTTTGCCTGTTGATGGTGATACGCTAACGTTAATACGACAACCGACACCACAATAGGTACAAATGGTTGAGGTCGTTTCAAGTTGTTCGGTACTGCCTTGGCGTTTATCACGAGAATCGACTAACGCACCCGTTGGGCAAACTTGCACGCAGTTTCCGCATTGCACGCAATCACTGTCGGCCATCGTAGCTTTAAAGCCCACTCGAGGCGCTTGACGTAATTGGCATGCTTGATCCGTTAACTCAGTCGGCAGCGCTTGAAAGCTGTCTTGCTCAAATCGAATCGCACTATGGCCGCTTTGCTGGTCACAAATATCGACACATTTACCACAACTAATACAGCGGTTAGCATCAAACTGAATAAATGGGCTGGTTTTATCTACGGCAAATTGCTGCATGCTGGCGGTATCGAGTGACTTGGCTTCAACATGATATTCAGTGGCGTAATCTCGCAGCTTACAATCAGTATTGGCCTGACAGGCACACTCTAAACAGCGAGCTGCTTCTTTCATTGCCTCTGTGTGCTCAAAGCCTTGCTCAACTTCATTAAAGTTAAGCTGGCGTTCAATGGCACTTAACTCAGCCATTTTGTAGCGGGCTTCAGTTTGAGTGCTTGGGTAAAGTTCGGCGCTTAAATCTGCGGTTTTAGGTGCCTTAGTTGCATTAAATTGTTGCGGCGTTAGCTCGCAGCTTAATCCTTGATTAAGTAGCTTATCGATTGCCACGGCCGCTTTGCGACCATCACCAATTGCTGCTACTGCTGTGGCGGGTCCTGTTCGGGAATCACCAATCACAAATAGCTTATCAACACCTGCTGACATGGTGTGTTCACAGCCAATAAAGGTATTCCAGCGACTTAAGGCGATTTCTCCGCTAGTTAAGAAACTGTCAGGGTGCTCTAAAAAACTCATGTCTGGTGTTTGAGATACCGCGGCAATCACAGTATCAAAGGCTTCAATAAAGGTTTCACCAGTGGCTTTAGGTGAGCGTCTGCCTGATGAGTCTGGTTCGCCTAATGCCATTTTTGCAAGGTTAATGGCGGTCACTTGGCCATTATCATCACTGATATTTTCAACTGGATTGGTTAAAAAGTGAAACTTTACTCCCTCGACTTCTGCTTCATGCACTTCATAAGGCTCAGCTGGCATCGCATCGCGGGTACGGCGATAGATAAGCGTGACATCATGGCCAGCACGAACTGCGGTGCGAGCACAATCAATAGCGGTGTTACCGCCACCAATCACGGCGACTTTTTTACCTATAGTGAAGGTTTGTTCAGTGCAGTAATCCCGTAAATAATCGACACCTAAATAGCAACCAGCCAATTCGCTACCTGGATAGTTCATCGGCACGGCTTTTTGCGCGCCAATGGCTAAACAAACCGCGTCATAGTCATCAGTGAGTTGCTTTAAATGGACGTCTTCACCAAGGCGAGTATTGGTCTCGATTTCAAGGCCATTATTGCTGAGTAGGGCAATTTCTTTATCGAGAATATCTTTTGGTAAACGGTACTCTGGAATACCGTAACGAAGCCAGCCGCCAGCTTGTGGCATGGACTCAATAATGCGGACTTCATGGCCTTGGTTTGCTAAAAAGTAACCAGCACTTAATCCCGCTGGGCCGCTACCAATAATGGCAACTTTCTTACCCGTATCTGGCTTACGCTCAATTTGGTAACTATTGTCATCAGCTAAATCAAGATCCGCGGCGTGGCGCTTTAACTGACGAATGGCAACGGGCTCATCCACTAAACCTCGGCGACATTCTGCTTCACAAAATGCAGGACATACACGGCCAATAGATAAAGGCAGTGGTAAGGTTTGCTTAATCACTTTTACAGCTTCGGTGTGATTACCTTGGGCGATATGATGCAGGTAACTTTGTATATCAACGCCAGCAGGGCAGGCTTGCTGACAGGGCGCTTCACAGTCAGCAAAATGATCAGACAAAATATGAGTTAATGCTTCACGGCGAAGTTCACTTAACTCAGCTGTTTGGGTAGTGACTTGCATGTCGTTGGCAACGAGAGTTTTACACGCCTTGGCTTTGCGGCAACTGCCATCGTTGTTTTTAATATCAACAACACAAAGATTACAGTCTTGTTTGTGTTGATTATCTGTAGAGTTCGAGTCACATAAGCTAGGGATAATAATGCCTGCTTCCTGTGCAGCTTGTAGAAGATTCCTTTCACTATTAACCGACAAAGACTTGCCGTCTATTTTGAGTGTAATCATCTTGAAGGCCTTGTTAGAGTTATCTTTGGCTTTAAAGCCTTTATTAGTCCTACAAAATATACTGATTTAGATAGGAACAGAATGAACTGGGATAGTGGGTGGCCTTTTTTGCAAACAGTCTCACGCTCAGGGGGGATTTTGTGCGCCAAGCAGATTTGTTGGTATTGAAAATTTGAAGTTGATCGCCCTTAGTTTGCAAGATGGTTCAGCGATCGCATGAGTTGAAATGATGCTAAGTTATTAGCCTTATCTTGTTAAGTGAACGCTAACGTGTATCACGAAATGGTAATGTTTGTGACCGGCTTGTTATTAATGTCAAATTTATAAAGTTAAATTGAAGATGACATATATACTTTAAAGGTTATCAACTTTTAAGGTAAGTTATATGCTGCGTTTATCCCTTCGAAATAAGCTGCTTGCACTGTCTCTTATTCCTCTTTTTGTCATTCTCACCCTAGTGTTAGTGCTGTTCTATATCAGTGAGCAAAAATCTTTAAATAATGACATTAATGATTTTCGTCACGAGTTAGTGTTAGAACGTAAAAATCAACTCAAAGAAGCTGTCGAAATTGCTCAAGGTGTAGTTGAGTACCAACTTAATTTAGGTGACCAAGGTAGCGTGAATCAAGCGTTAAGGGATCTACGCTTTGGTAGTGCAGGTTACTTTTTTATTTATGATGATGCGGGGGTAAATATCTTCCACCCGATGCAACCTCAGCTTGAAGGCCAAAACAAAATCGATATGACCGATCCTAATGGGACAAAAATAATTGTCGGTTTATTGAATGCGGCCAAATCGGGTGAAGGTAACTTCTCTTATTATTACCAAAAGCCCAACACTCAAGGATTAACCGAAAAACTGGGCTATGCGGTCATGATCCCCAATACCAATTGGATGCTAGGTTCGGGTGCGTATATTGATGATATTGAAGATGTGATTGCCAATTTTGAAACCACTAAGCAAGAGGAAATGAACGCGAGCGTGTTGTCATTCTTACTGCTCACTTCAATATTAGGAGTCATCACCGCAGTATCGTTAATTGTTATTGCCCATCGGATGGTGCAGCCGATTCAGAATATGGCTCACTCATTAAATGATATTGCCAATGGCGATGGGGATTTAACCCAAAGATTAGTCGTAAATGGCAGTGATGAAATTGCTCAGTTAGGGTTGGCATTTAATTTGTTTGTTGAAAAACTGCAAGCCATTATCACTGAAGTATCGGGGGCGACCGATGAAGTAAAAGGCGCGGCTAAAACCATCAACGATCAAACTGTGACAATTTCAAATCAGCTTTATAGTCATAACAGCGAAGTCGACCAGATAGTCACCGCGATTACTGAAATGTCAGCCACCGCTAACGATGTTGCCCAAAACACTAATAGCGTTGCTGAAGCCACTGAAGATGCCTCTGATTTTGTATTAAAAGCGCAAGAGTGTGTTGATATCTCGCTTAATGAGGTGTCGCAATTAATGACTCAAATTGACAGTGCAGCGGGTAATATTGAGTCACTTAGCGAGCAGTCTAAAAAGATTAATTCGGTGTTATCTGTGATTGGCGGTATTGCTGAACAGACCAATTTGCTGGCATTAAATGCAGCTATTGAAGCAGCAAGGGCTGGCGAGCAAGGCCGAGGTTTTGCTGTTGTCGCCGATGAAGTTCGCAGCCTTGCTAGTCGCACCCAAGCCAGCACGGTTGAGATTAATGAAATGCTATCGGAATTGCATAATTTAGTCAGTCAGGCCGTTGATGCTATGGAGCAAAGTCAGAAAAGCGGCGTGCGCTCAGTGGATTCATCAAAAGCGATATCAGAAAGCCTTGGTGCGGTAACATCTTCTGTTACCAGCATTAATGATATGAGCACCCAAATTGCTACGGCGGCAACAGAGCAAAGCTCAGTGACAGAGGAAATTAATCGCAATATTACTTCAGTGCAAGAAATCGTTAACGAGCTATTGTCGTCAAGTCAGCAAGCGGCAGAAGTCAGTACTACTGTGGCAAGTTCTGGAGATTACTTATCGACGTTGGTGAGTCAATTTAAGGTGTAAATCCATTATTGAATTATAAAGCCCAACAGTGAGTTAATTTCATTGTATTTACTGAGATAAAAGAGCCATTGCAACGTTTGTTGCTTGGCTCTTTTTTATGTCTAATTAATTCATAAAAGGTCAGTTAATGTGTTCATCAAACTTATTCAACTTACTTGATTGTAATCATGGCCAACTAAAGTGACAAAAAGTCATTAAAACGACCTAGGTTTAGCGCTGGCGATAGGTTAGAATACTCGGTTTGCAGCAATCTAAATTTCCATAAAGTAGAAATCATCATGTTTGAAGTAAATCCAGTTAAATTCAAAATCAAGGAACTCGCTGATCGCACCGAACTTCTTCGGGGGTATCTTTGACTACGCTGCTAAGCAAGAGCGTTTAGAAGAAGTAACACGTGAGTTAGAAAGTGCCGAAGTATGGAACGATCCAGATAACGCCCAAGCACTTGGTAAAGAGCGTTCATCATTAGAAGCCGTTGTAAAAACGATTGATGATATGGACAGTGGTCTTGAAGATATTGAAGGATTACTCGAACTTGCCATTGAAGAAGACGATGAAGAAACCTTCAATGATGCCAGTGCTGAGCTTGATGGTCTTGAAAAACGTTTAGAGGAACTTGAGTTCCGTCGTATGTTCTCAGGTCCACATGATGCATCAAACTGCTATTTAGATATTCAATCAGGTTCAGGCGGAACGGAAGCTCAAGATTGGGCTAACATGATCTTACGTATGTATTTACGTTGGGGCGAAGCCCACGATTATAAACCTGAATTGATGGAAGTGACCGATGGTGATGTCGCCGGTATTAAAGGGGCAACCATTAAGTTTAATGGCGAATATGCCTTTGGTTCATTACGTACAGAAACTGGTGTTCACCGTTTAGTACGTAAGTCACCATTTGACTCGTCAGGTAAGCGTCACACCTCATTCTGTTCGGTATTCGTTTACCCAGAGATTGACGACTCGATTGAAATTGATATCAATCCATCTGACCTACGTGTCGATACCTACCGCGCCTCTGGTGCTGGTGGACAGCACGTTAACAAAACAGAATCTGCAATTCGTATTACTCATTTACCGACGAATACCGTGGTGCAGTGTCAAAATGACCGTTCGCAACATAAGAACCGTGACGCTGCAATGAAACAATTAAAAGCTAAACTGTTTGAGTTAGAAATGCTTAAACAGAATGCTGATAAGCAAGCAGCGGAAGACGCCAAATCAGATATTGGTTGGGGCAGTCAAATCCGTTCGTACGTGCTTGATGATGCCCGTATTAAAGATTTACGTACTGGTGTTGAAAACCGAAATACCCAAAGCGTCTTAGATGGCGACTTGGACAAGTTTATTGAAGCTAGCCTTAAATCTGGCCTTTAACGAGAGAAGAAGATGACTGAACAAACTCAAGACGAAAACAAGTTAATTGCAGAGCGCCGCGCGAAGTTAGACCACATCCGCGAAAACTGCCCAGCAAATGGTCACCCAAATAACTTCGATCGAAAACACAAGGCTGCCGATATTCAAGCTGAATACGGTCATCACACTAAAGAAGAATTGGAAGGCATGGACATCCAGCGCTCAATCGCTGGTCGTGTTATGGCTAAACGTGGCCCATTCTTGGTTATCCAAGATGTATCTGGTCGCATTCAAGCGTACGCAGGCAAAGATGTTCAAAAAGATCTTAAAGCCACGTTCCAAGGTTTAGACATCGGCGACATCATCGGTGTGACCGGTAAGCTTCACCTTTCTGGTAAAGGCGACTTATACGTGAACATGGAGCAGTACCAATTGCTGACTAAAGCATTGCGTCCGCTACCTGAAAAGTTCCACGGCTTAACTGACCAAGAAACCCGTTACCGTCAGCGTTACGTTGACCTAATCGTTAACGAAGAGTCACGTGAAGCATTCGTCATGCGTTCAAAAGTGGTTTCGGCTATCCGTAACTTCATGGTGAAAAAAGAGTTCATGGAAGTTGAAACCCCAATGATGCACAGCATCCCTGGTGGCGCTTCAGCTCGTCCATTCGAAACGCATCACAATGCACTCGATATCGCTATGTACTTACGTATTGCACCTGAGCTTTACCTTAAGCGTCTAGTGGTTGGTGGTTTCGAGCGAGTTTTCGAAATAAACCGTAACTTCCGTAACGAAGGTTTATCGCCACGTCATAACCCAGAATTCACTATGATGGAATTCTATATGGCATACGCTGATTTCAACGATCTAATGGACTTAACTGAAGAAATGCTAAGCTCTATCGCGACTGAACTTTGTGGTTCTCCACAACTTCCATACGGCGAGCATACGGTTGATTTTGGTGGTCCTTACGCGCGTTTAAGCATGTTAGATGCGATTAAGAAGTACAACCCAGACAACGAAACAATTCAGTCTATGACTTACGAAGAAGTTAAAGACCTTGAGTTTATGCGTAACCTTGCGAAAAGCATTGGTATGACAATCGAGAAGTTCTGGACTTGTGGTCAATTACTTGAAGAAATCTTCGGTGAAACTGCAGAGCCACAGTTAATGCAACCTACCTTCATTACTGGTTACCCAGCTGACATCTCACCACTTGCACGTCGTAACGATGAAAACCATTTCATCACCGACCGTTTCGAGTTCTTCATCGGCGGACGTGAAGTGGCTAATGGTTTCTCTGAGCTCAACGATGCAGAAGATCAAGACAACCGCTTTAAAGCGCAAGTTGATGCAAAAGATGCAGGTGATGACGAAGCAATGTTCTACGACGCTGACTACATCACAGCACTAGAGCACGGCTTACCGCCAACTGCTGGTCAAGGTATTGGTATCGACCGTTTAGTGATGTTATTCACTAACACTCACACTATCCGTGACGTGATCTTGTTCCCAGCAATGCGCCCACAAGGGTAATTGTTGGTTAAGCCTGATGTTCATTAAGAGCAGGGCTTAATTTTGCTTTAAAGCAAGAAACTAAAAACCAGCCGCAAGGCTGGTTTTTTTGTGGGGAATTTTTCTAGATCTTATCAGTAACAGTTATTTTATTTGTTTACTTAATAAGAAATCAAAGTCGTGGTGCTTCGCCCACACCCGACGAAAGGGAAACAACAGCATTTCCCTTTTCGATATCCCTTGCCGCCCCTACGAAATTGCTCCTAAAAGCGAGCAAGCCTCATACTTATTCGAAAATAGCTAACGCTTTAGACAGGCCATCCATGGCCAACTAAAGCTAGCCTGACGTCCTGTCAGGCTTACGCTATTTTCTTCAACGCATTTCAGCAATTTCAATGGGGAATTGTTGTGCCCGCAGGCTCGTTTGTTGTTTAAGAGAGCATTTCTAAATTTAATAGTTCGAGCTAAGTTAGTGTTTTGATCTTCCTTGAATGTTCCATTTGACTTGAGGTAAGCATGAAAATCACGAGAGTCTGGCCACGGATTGCCAGCTAGCTTTCGAGGGGAAGGGACGGCCCTTCGTAAGCGTTAGAGCTTCATTAAACCAAAGTTGCAGCTTGCTGAAGCAGGCTACGAATAAAGCCGAAAGTTATGAAAACTCCATTGGAAATAATCGTTTTTCAGATTATTTCGTTGGAGCGGGTGGGCCTAGCTTTTAGTAAAAAGTAAGAGGGAGTTGACGTCCACTCCCTTTTGGTCGGGTGTGGGTGGAAAACCCACGATGTTAATCCAAACAAAGTTTGGAAATTTGTAAGTATGGAAATAAGAAATAAAGTCGTGGCGCTTCGCCCACACCAGACGAAAGGGAAACAACAGCATTTCCCTTTTCGATATCCCTTGCCGCCCCTACGAAATTGCTCTTAAAAGCGAGCAAGCCTCATGCTTATTCAAAAATAGCTAACGCTTCCGATCGGCCATCCATGGCCAAACGAAAGCTAGCCTGACGTCCTGTCAGGCTTACGCTATTTTCTTCAACGCATTTCAGCAATTTCAATGGGGGAACATTGAGCCTGCAAGTTCGCTTGTTGTTTCTAATTGTCAGGAAGTTGATTTTATCTCTATTTATTATGCTTTTGATCTTCTATGAATGTTCAATTTGAATTGAGGTAAGCAAGAAAATTGCGTGAGTCTGGCCATGGACGGCCAGCTAGCTTTCGAGGGGAAGGGACGCCCCATCGTAAGCGTTAGTGATTTTCGTAGCTTGTCGAAGCGGGCTACGAATAAAGCCGCAAGCTATGAAAACTCCATTGGAAATAATCGTTTTTCAGATTATTTCGTTGGAGCGGGTGGGTGTTCCAAGAGGGAGTTGACGTCCACTCCCTTTTGGTCGGTTGTGGGTGGAAAACCCACGATGTTAATCCAAACAAAGTTTGGAAATTTGTAAGTGTGGAAATAAGAAATAAAGTCGTGGCGCTTCGCCCACACCAGACGAAAGGGAAACAACAGCATTTCCCTTTTCGATATCCCTTGCCGCCCCTACGAAATTGCTCTTAAAAGCGAGCAAGCCTCATGCTTATTCAAAAATAGCTAACGCTTCCGATCGGCCATCCATGGCCAAACGAAAGCTAGCCTGACGTCCTGTCAGGCTTACGCTATTTTCTTCAACGCATTTCAGCAATTTCAATGGGGGAACATTGAGCCTGCAAGTTCGCTTGTTGTTTCTAATTGTCAGGAAGTTGATTTTATCTCTATTTATTATGCTTTTGATCTTCTATGAATATTCAATTTGAATTGAGGTAAGCAAGAAAATTACGTGAGTCCAGACAGGGATGTCTGGCTAGCTTTCGAGGGGAAGGGATGCCCCATCGTAAGCGTTAGTGATTTTTGTAGCTTGCTGATACAGACTAAATTTGAAGGCTAAAGCTGGATAATTCTCCGTTGGAAATTTTGCTGTTTAAATTTCGCCGGAGCTGCGGGGTATAGCTCTTAGCAAAAAGTAAGAGGGAGTCGCAGTTCACTCCCTTTTAGTCTGGTGTGGGCGAAGCGTCACGACTTTGAACTTAATCCAAACGAAGTTTGGAAATGAAATTAGGGCGCCCCATCGTAAGCGTTAGAGCTTCATTAAACCAAAGTTGCAGCTTGCTGAAGCAGGCTACGAATAAAGCCGAAAGCTATGAAAACTCCATTGGAAATAATCGCTTTCAGATTATTTCGTTGGGGACCCTTTTGGTCGGGTGTGGGTGGAAAACCAACGATGTTAATCCAAACGAAGTTTGGATATGTTGTTGCATATGAATAAAACAAAAAACCAGCCGATTGGCTGGTTTTTGTATCAGATAGATAGTCAACGCTATGAAGTGACTATTGACCTTTTTTGAACGGCTGGTAAAAATTGGTACGATGGTGCACAGGAATATCCTCTAGTGCTAATGGACCATCTTGCCAAGGGTTACCATTGTCATATAGGGACTCAAGTACGTAATAACGATTACCGTGCTGATTTAATAATTGCCAGCTTCTGTACTGACGATAAGAACAGTTATTATCACTACGAGGATCGCAATTACTGCTAGTTGGATTACCATTTACCCATTCAAGTGAACGGTACAGAACCACTTGATTGTTTTCCATATACCATTGCATGGGCGTTGTTCTATACAATATGCTGCCATCTGCAGAAGTTGCTTTTAGGTTCGCACTACCGTCGGCTAGCAACTCCCATTTGATCCCGTAACCCATTACATCATATTTGGGCTGGCTGCTGCTAAAACCATGATCCCAGTTACCCACCAAATCACTGGTTTGCCAGTTTGACGTTGATAGTGTTGTCGCCATATTAGTGTACTGCACATTGACTTCGCCTTTTTCATATTGGGCAAATATAGAGGCACCGCCTTTACGGTCAGAGCGATCATCAAACAGTTTTAACCATCGAATGCTGTAATCGCTAAAAGTCATTGTTAATGCGCCATCAGCATCGATAAGCCAAGTGAAATTCGCATTATCTTCCAGCACCGAACCGCTGCCATTCTCATCAAACTGATAAGTCATTGCAGGAAAGCTATTTTGCAGGCGATTCAACTCAAGTGCGGTATCAGAATAATGTTCAAAGACAATAGATTGTCCCTGTAGATCCTTCTCTTGCCAGACTTCTATATCATCGATATTAAAGGCTGTGAAATACATCTCTTCATCGATGATTTCGTTGGCAACCTCAATGCCGTTGTCTCTATCTACACATACTCGATGGCGTTTAAAGATTTCGACAGCTTGTTGGACACCTTTAAAGCGCCCCTTGATCATCTCAAAACGTTTACTTATCGGTGTATAGGTGCAAGTAGCAGGCTCTTCGACCCCTTCTATCCAATTAGAATAAACTTGAGTTGACCAAGTTGAGGCATCAACCACAATGCCATTTCCGTCAACGGACCAACTCGCTGTGATGATTTCGTCAATGCTCTGTTGTGTGAAAAGCCCATTCTCCGCGAAGTTGTAGGATAAATTAAATGGCAGACCCAATCTAACCGTTCCAGGTGCGCTGGCTAAGGTAGCGTAGTAGGTTTTGCCATTGGCTAAGAATTCACTCGCATTATTGCCCGTTTGCTGTTTTTGTTGATTTAGTAATGTATCAAACAGTGCTTTTCCTGCCTCATCGGCATAAATCTCATTTAAGTATTCTTGAAGCCCGACCATGCCATTGCTGGTTGGGACAAGCTGATTTTGTTCTTTTGCATAACTTAATGCGGTGGCTATCTCTAATAGCAGCTCAGTATCAACGCTTTTATATTTTGTCGCTAATACTGTTGCGTCAATACTTGTATCATTTATAAAGTTATTATCATCAAAAAGCGTGGCTAAATATAAGTAGTCAGCTGTGGTTAAGCTATTGAGATCAGCTTTTACATTGCCATTAACAGCAGATACCTGTTGTAATCTAGTTACTTTATTAAGTTCTGTTTTATTAGCTTCAGGCTCCTGCAAGTCGATATGTTGTAGTAGTTCGGCAATTAAGCCAGTTCGTACTAGTGGGTTTTGAGCTACATCTGCACTCAATTTATAAGAGCCTTGTTGCTGCAATATATCGATATCTACAGCTAGTACATAATTACCATCGGCATCGGTTGAGGTAACAAAGCTTTGTTCATTAAGAGTTAATGTAATATTAGTGTCGCTAACGATAGTACCGTTAGTGTTAGCATTACCAGTCAGCTCAATATTGTGATGAGTATTATTAACAGTGAAATCAAGTAATACCTCCGTTGATTCACCGCTGTCATCGGTAGCAATAAATTTAAGCTGACCGATTTCTGCTTGAGTGACTTTGGGCATCGTTATGGTGAGTGTGTCGCTCATTTCACCAGACAGTTCAGCCTTATTGCCTAGGACCTGCTGCCACTGGGTTGTTGCAACTTCACCATCTTCATCTTCCACTGTGGCAGAAAGAGTGTAAGTTTTGCCTTCATCAATTTGAGTTAATGGAGCTATAACGACAGTTGGAGCCTTATTGTTGAGCAATTGCACATTGACTGAACTTGATGCCTTTGCGCCTTGATTGTCTGTGACAGTCAGCTCGAATGTCACTTTTTGATCTTGATCTATCATCGGCATTGTAAGGTTCAGACTAGCACTATCTGCATCAGTCATCTGCACAGTAATACCTGCCGTTTGTTGCCATAAGTAGCTGGCAATACTGCCATCGCTATCAGTTGCACTAGCGTTTATTGTTAACGGCAATCCTTCTTTAACTGTCTGCTCTGCAATTGGTGCTATTTGAGGTATCTGGTTCTGAGGAGTGGGTGTTGATTCATCACTGCCGCCACAAGCTGTTAATGCCAATGTTAGAGGTAATAGTGCAAGTGAAGTGATTGTTTTTTTAGACATACCTTACCTTTATTATGATTATTATTGGTAAACCTATTGTCTACATATTGATTAGTTACTGCTTTAATTCCTTTTTAAGCGCTTACAATATATGCAGTGTTTAAGCTTGTTATTATCCTAAATATCACCATGAATTTACATTGAAATAACAAAAAAGCAACTGGGGAAAGTTACAAATTGTTAAGCTTAGAATGAATGACTAATCAACTGTTTTTGTAGGACTCTTTTATCTAAGAAAGAGACTAATATTGAAATTTTTAACTGAAGTCTAAAAGGTAATAAATAGACTCTTACTTCAGGTTGACTGAGATTATAGAAGTTAACTTAATCTCACAAAAAATTTGCGTTAGAGAAGAGGGTCAACAATGATGAGTGAAAATGGGACTCCACCCTAAGTGTTGAAGGTTTTGGTTGCTTACAGATGTAGCTACAAAAGAAGGTTAAAGGTGGATGGTTCTTTGTTGGATATTCCGCCGGAGCTACAAGGCGTAACTATTAGCAAAAATAAGAGGGAGTCACTGTTCACTCCCTGTTCGTCTGGTATGGACGAAGCCTCACGACGTTAATCCAAGCGAAGCAGGAAAATATTATCTTCACTAATTTGATGAATATGGGGCGTGTAATATGCGCCATTGAATTCGATTATTCGTTAAAGAATGCATAAAACATCGTTAGCGCGTTAGAGGTAGCACCAAATAAAAACACTTAACCGCTAAGCGAGCAGGTACTCATGCCTTTGATAAGCATGAGTACCCAAGGTGAGTTTATACTTTTAAATTATATATTTATAAATTGTCCGTTTTGCTGCTGTCTGCGCCTTTAACTTGAACTGCAGGAGTAAAAAATGGTTCTGTGCTGGTTAATGACTCAGCTGATTTTGCTGCATAGCGTGTAATCTTAGAATGCAGCGGTTTTTGAGATAAGGTCAGTAGCATTTCCTTATAGCGTCCATTACCGCTATTGCTAAGTACTTTACATAACCAAGCTAAAGAGTCGGCAAATTGTTTGTCTTGGGTGTTTTGAGCATTCCAAATGTACTGGGCAATATGATCAAGGCTTTGCTCATCTTGTAGTGGCAGTTTAATAGCCTCTCTAGCAGCGGATCTGATTTGAGTGACATCATTACTCACAAGTCTGGATAATAAGTCTCGGTATTGATCTGCAACGCCTGAAATATCAAGGCTGGTTTGAGTTGAGATTAAATCAACCACCCATTCTGTTTTTTCATACTTAAGCTCCATAGAGCCTAAGTTGATATAAGAAAGCCTAAGATTATGAAAAGTTTGACGACCAATAAATGGACGTCGATAACTACGAAGATATTGGCCTACACCATCAGGTTTACCAAGGTTTTCGATGACGGTGTCCAGCGTCACACCTTGGGTAATCAACTCAAAGTTAGCAAGGGTTGGGGTAACCGTGTTGGGGCTAACTTTTATTGCTGCGAGGTCAAACTCTTGAGGTTGAAATTGTGGGACGTCGTCTTTGTTAAGGGCTCTGATTGCACTTTTGAAATACTTCTTCACTTTCCGTGACGCTTCACTGCTATTTTGTTCGGTCAAAAGTGTTCGGTACCTTGGGTTTTGGCTTTCACCAATAGCTTTCGCTAACCAAGATATTGTGTCGTCAAATTCATCATGTTCTTTATCGCCTTTTTGGTTCATCGACCAAAGTGTAAAGGCAGCTAGATCCCATAGCTGAATATTTTCAGGCAAGCTGTGGTGCAATGCTTTTGCACCTAATTTTACTTCTTGTAGATTGTTGCTGGTGAGTAAGTCAACGTAGATGGTGTCTTTAGTATCAAAGTCTGCTTGAGTGGCAAACGGCAATAACACTAACAATAAAGTGAGTAGTTTTTTCATTATTAAATCCATTTAAAAGACTTCACTGAGCGAAGACTTAGATAATTCCCTTTTCTTGATTGATACAATAATGTTAACAGTTAAAGGATGATATTCGAAATATCTTTATAATTTTTCGTTTTAAAGGGGAGTAACTCAATATGCGGTCAATGAATTTATGGATAGTAAAACACATAAGTATAAATTGATTATCGGTTGATTTTATTGGTTAAAGTGTTGATTTTATTGGTTTAAGTGTTGATTTGAATGATGATAGTTTGAGTGGTATTGGTTTGAGCTGTGTTAGCCAATGGTATTGTAAATTGTGACTGCTGATTCACCCATAATAAACAGCTAGAACCCTCAAGTAGGTAGGATTCTCGAATAAGTGAAGCGGCTTTTCTTCTCTTCTCTTTGGATTGAATTAGATTGAACTAGGTTGAATGAAGAATTCACGACGCTATTCAAAATCTAGATAACTTAGCTAGCTAAAGTGTCTCCATCAACATGATGAACATTGGTTGAGTAATACGCTCCGCTGTATTCGATATTTAATGAAAAATACACACTCTGTTTAAGGTGACGTTTAATCGCTTGCTCAAGTTCTGTGCTTAACTCCTTAGTAAACTGCTCGTTTCTATGTGGTTTAGTGAGTAAAGAGACTGTGATAAGAATATGAGTATGTTTATACTCAGAGCAAGGGTAAGCTCTTGATTTACAAAGGCCTGCACTGGCATCTCTTAGATTAATGATACCTTCTATCTCATCAAACATATCTTTTGAACTGAACTCTAGATTATCTGAATACTTAATCTCTACATGAGGCATGTAAACAATTCCTTGGAAACACTGACAGAAGAATGAAGTGGTTAAACAACCACTTTAGAATAAGTTTCGCGGTTAATATCCGCCACCTCAACCGACAAAGAGCAATCCACCTTAATCAAGGTTTGTAACTGGGTTAACACCTGCTGGGTTAACATTGTCTTTTGCTCATCATTCCTGCCAGATAAGATCCTCATCGTCACATGGACAAATCCGATATCAACACTGCCTGTTTTGAAGTCTGAATAAGCAATGGCTCTTACTTTAATATCACTGCCTTGTGCTTGAAATAACCCTGACGTTAAAGCGCCTTGATGTACCAAGTTGACCAAAGCTTGGCCGTTAAGGTTAGCTGAATGTTCGACAATGCAATGGGGCATTTAGCTCTCCAATCTAGAATAAGTTTTGCTTATCTTGCGCCAGATGAAGACGAAATACCATGATTAATGCCAAGTGAAGTTTAGGAGTGAACTTAGGAGATCATTTAGTAAGGTTAAGTGATGTAGCAAGACCTAGGGAGTAAGTCGAAGAGTTAATATCGTATCAGGCGTTTAATCGCTGGTATAAAAAAGGCTTCAACTCCAACTAGAGCTGAAACCTTAGTTTCTACAATTGAATGCCTTTTAGCTACTCAATGCATAACCACCTTTTAGATGGGCTACATTATTAAAGCCTAAACGCTGCATTGCTTGAGCGGCCACAAATGATCGGCTGCCACTACGACAAACTAATACCCATTTTCGGTGCTTTTGATCTTGCTGCTGTTGAATAAACTGGACTAAACGGGTGAGCGGCACGTTTTCGCTGGAATCTTCAGTGTGTTGCAATGCATATTCGTGAGGCTCACGAATATCAATTAGGGTGACGTTGTCTTGCTGTAAGGCATCATTCAGGCTTTGATGATTGTATTCAACAATCGGTTGCCCTGCTAACTGACTCTCAGTTAATGCACCGCACATGATTTCGCTGCCGCTTTGGTCGCACAAGTGGCTGTCTAGCTGTGCCTTTTGCACTTCAAATTGTGCAAGGTTAAGACTGCCGTTGAGGGTGTTTGCCAATAACAGGTTTCGAGCACATTCAGCACTGAGATGGGTGGTAAATTCGTTATTGTAATCATGGCTTGCGCAGATCAAGGTTTGATCGCCGATCAACGAATGGAGTTTTTTAAGGCTTAAGAACATTGAAGCTGCACTACTTGAGTCAAAGTTAGTTCGGCCTAAGCTACCCATTAAAATCGTATCGCCACAAAATGCGAATTGGCACTGCTGGCTAATGTCTTGTTCATTATCAAATGGGTTACACAGTAATAATGACATGCTGTCATCGGTGTGACCGGGGGTAGCAATCTTTACTAACCATTGCTGACCGATATTGATGTACTGCAATTGATTGAACTGTTGGCAATCTTGTGGCCAACCTAAGGCATCTGTTTGTTGCGTCGGCAGATGTTTGTCTGCAAGGAAAGTGCGTCCAGATTGATGATCGGCGTGACCATGGGTGTCAATAATGGCCACTAACTCTAATTGCTGGCATTGCAATAAGGTATCTAAGCGATCGTTAATTTCTGGCAATGGATCGATAATGAAGGCTTGTTTGCTTTGTTGATCAGCGTACACCCAAGTGCAATTAGAGCCTGAGCGCAGCTGAACTAATCCATTGAGAGGTTGTTTTTCATTAATTTCGCCACTGTCTAATATCATGCAGCTATGGGTTAATGCTTTTGCTGCAGAAGTGATGCGCGCGCATGCTTCATCCACTTGTGCTTGAGTCATTGCAGGGCCAAACGACATTCTAATGGCTGACTCACTTTGCCAAGCAGGTAACCCCATGGCGTCGAGTACAAAGCTTCGGGTCACTTTCGATGAACATGCTGAGCCTGAACTGACACGGATATTGGCAGCATCGAATAAATCCATGATTTCTTTACTACTAAAGCCTGCAATTGCAAAGTTAAGGGTGGTTGGCACGCTGTTTTTAAAGCTGTGATTAAACACTACTTCAGGGAAAACAGCTTTTAGGGTATCAACCAATTGAGCTTGATAACCTCGTAGAATATCAATGTCGGCAAATGCACTATCTTGTTGATTTAATAACATCTCGAAAATAACGTTAATCGCTGCCATTCCTGGTAAGTTTTCGGTGCCTGAACGCAGGCCACTTTCTTGTCCGCCTCCAGCAATAATTGGCGTGAAAGGTGCTGATTGGCGGATATAAACAAAGCCAATGCCTTTAGGTGCATAGAGTTTATGGCCACTGAAAGGGGCGTAATCGATTGTGGTGTCAGCAAGGTTTAATGAGGTTTTACCTAGTGCTTGTACGCAATCTACCATCCAAAAAATGTCATTGTTGGCACTGCGTATGACTTGGTCTAGTTCAGCTAAGTCTTGAAACACACCTGTTTCGTTGTTTACTGCCATGGTACAAATCATTAAAGCATTAGGCGCTTCTTCTGCGATGAACTGCTTATCGAGGTTACCTAAGGCATCAACTGGAATTGCTTTAAGGTCTGCATTGATCCCTAAGATTTGATTCCAGTGTTTTAATGACTCAGGCACCGCTTTATGTTCTGTTGCGCCATATAACAAGCTATAGCTTTGATTCGTTGCAGAGAGTTTGTTTGCTTCAATTCTTTTTTTGGCTTCAACCAAGGCTGAGATGATTGCAGTTTGGATCCCTTCGGTGGCCCCACTAGTAAAGATAACTTTGCCAGTATCTGCACCAATGACTTTTTTGGCATTGCTACGGGTTTGTTCCATTAAGTCTTTCGCTTTAAGGCCGGTAATGTGGCTACTACTTGGATTACCAAACAATACTTTCATACTGTTTAATGCCGCTTCTGCAGCCTGTGGCAAAACGGGGGTTGTGGCGTTAGCATCTAAATAAATCTGGCTTAATGGTGACGTATTCTTCATGGGAGCGACTCATCTATTGATTAGTTGTTATATAGCTTTTAGTTATAACTAATTTCTTGCGGTTATATTAGCATTCTTTAAATATTGATCAAGATCACGTTTTGAGTGTTTGAGTGTTTTTTCGTCAAGTTTATTGTACGAAATAATATTTAAAGCTAAGTTTATGATTTGTTGGGTTTAGTTTTTGGCAGTTTGATGAAGTAGAAAAATAGAAGGTGATGAGTCGTTGGGGGAGATTGGATGTGTTCTTATTAGACAGGAATAAAAGCTACGCAACCGCAGCTTTTATTCATAGGCATAATATTGCGGGATAGTTTAGTTGATTTAAATGGATGATATTAACTCAGCGATAAACGCGATTAAATCTTCACTTTTATCACGACCTTTCTTACTGGTTTAGCTGTATCAAATGTGCCTGGCATGTGCATGTCATCTGGAAAGAATAAGGCAAACATGCCTGCTTTTAATGGAATAAAAGCAGCGTCTTGCTTATTTGATTCATAATCAAACTCGGTAAAGTCATGTTCTTGATGATAAGGCGCCAGTGGCGTTTGTTCTGCCAGTGGTAAATAACCAAATTCTTCTTCACCGCTAACCACATACTGCACATCAATATAGCGCTGGTGGACTTCAAAAGGCTCTGTGTGTTTCGGCTTAGTTTGGTAATCATTAACGATAACAAAAATATCTTTGCCGTCTAATGGATAGGTTCCTACTTCGGCTTGGGTAAAATCAGTTTCAGATAAGTGAGTCAGCGCTATAGCAAGTCTTGGGCTGATTGAGTGATAAAGCGAATGGTTTGCAAGGCTATCGACGACCATAATGGTTCTCTGATTTTTGATGATGCAATATTATTACTTATTCACTGTGACAGTGCCACGTTGATATGCCTTTGATGACGCTATTAGTTGAATTGATGATTAGATTAGTCTTTGAGTTAATAATGGTTTCAACCCTTAGGTGGTTTAACCCTATGACAAACTTAGTTAAGATAAATTACACAGGCTCCCTAAATAGGGGATGAACCATAAGTTTTAGCTCATGGGATTAGACCCACAAGCCTTGGTTTATAGCTGATATTTAAATACAGGATGTGCAGTGACAGTATTACGATTACTCGCCGGTAAAACCGCTTATCAACAAATAGAACAAAATGGTTTAACGCCGCAAATGTTCACTCAGTTATTTGCCGCATCTGGCGGCCCCAAATGGATTGGCGTTGCAGGGCTTGATAAGTATTTGTTTGGTGAGTTCTTCGCTGACAGGCAAACCCCTCTATATACCATGGGCGCTTCATCAGGTGCATGGCGCTTAGCCTGTTTAGCTCAGAAAGATCCGTTAGCAGCTTATACGCGTTTAGAAGATTTTTATATTGGCCAACGTTACGACCATGTGCCTAATCGCCAAGAAGTAACAGAACAAGTTGAGCGGATCATTAGTGGCATATTGGGCGAACACGGTGCGATGGATATCGTTAATAACCGTATTATTCAAAGCCATTTTGTTGTGTGTAAGGCCAAGCATTTAAATGCGAGTCGCTCTAGAGGTAAGCTGGCATTGGGACTTGCGGCAACAGCGTTAAGTAATGCTGTGAGTCGTCGAAGCTTAGGCTGGCATTTTGAGCGAGTCGTATTTAGCCATCAGCAGGTTAAGTCACCTTTTTCGCAGTTAAACGATTTGCCCACAGAGCATGCGCAGTTAACCCGTAATAACATCAATCAAGTCTTGCTAGCGACAGGGTCTATTCCGTTATTACTTGCACCAGTAAAGCGTATTAATGGGATTAGTGATGGCGCTTACTATGATGGCGGCATTACTGATTATCACTTTGATATGCCAA
Organism: Shewanella sp. GJ50-10; assembly: GCF_055808815.1. Classification (NCBI taxonomy): domain Bacteria; kingdom Pseudomonadati; phylum Pseudomonadota; class Gammaproteobacteria; order Alteromonadales; family Shewanellaceae; genus Shewanella; species Shewanella sp. GJ50-10. The sequence continues at coordinate 494,505 of NZ_JBVVSS010000001.1, forward strand.
CCCACACACCTGAAGGCTTAAGTTTATACCCACATTTTTATCCGCACATGAGCCCAGGTTGGTTTGATAAATCGTTAAAATGGCGACGGGCTAAAAAGCATTATCACAATGCATTAATTCTCGCGCCTACTGCTGAGTTTTTAAAGTCACTGCCGTATCAAAAGATCCCAGATCGTGAAGACTTTAAACAATTAGATAGCGATAGCCGCATAGCTTATTGGCGTGAATCATTGAAACGAAGTGAGCAACTAGGTGAGTTGTTTGCGGATATTGTTGAAAAGCAATCAATAATGGATCATATAGAGCGGCTTTAAAGCTGGTTCTGTTTTGAAATGTAATAAGTATTAAAAGCGTAAGATGTGAGTCGTTTATGAAGGCCTTTTTTTACTCAAATTCAAATGAAAAAGACAATAAAGTCTGATCATATCTTAACTCATTTTTGGCTGAAATGAGTTAAGGTTTAATCATAATCAGCTGTTAGGTAAATCTTCATATACATAGTAATTAGTGTCTCAAAAAATATAAATCGTGTTCTTTTTTTCCTTCTAAATTTTGAGACCCTGAATAGAAGTTAACAAAAGCTTTATCTGAACTATTCAATTGAATCCACCCATCTGCAACTTTAAACCAATTTGAATTCATCTTTTTGTAAACTCTAGGAAAAGTTCCCCAGCCTGACTCTGAAATACTTAGTTCGCTGAATTCTAATATTTCTTTGTACTCTGAATTTTTATTGGGTTGAGAATAAACTCGAATGGGTATGTTTCTTATTGCTGATGTATCGTCATCTTTTAGTGTGTAACAACTTATTGAGCTTAACCCACGATTAAACCAAATATATTGCTGTGCTTGTTCAAATGAAACCACCGAACAATCGTTAAATTGAATTGCCCACTTTCCGTTATCGACGAAACCAAGATATCCAATAGCTTGGTTTCCAGACGATACACAACCACTAATGAGAACCACAAAGATAAATCGAATAATATTCATAACAACAAGACTTCCTTGATTGCCTGACACTTAAGCTGAGCTTGGTAGTTTACTGGGTTTTAAGCTTAAGCATATTTTTAGATTTTTCCTATATGAAATTAAAGTCGATTGATTAGCTTTAAACTGATCGTAACCTCTATTAGCAATTAATAAATAAAAGCCTTACAGACAAGACATGAATACAGCCTATTACGAAAGAGCCGTGATCTGGGCATTAACGACGCAGGGCGAAGCGCCACGACTGTGATTTATATTTTGACTTAGAAAAGCCAATTAACTTTTTACGTCAGCTATCAAAATCAACAATTAAGACTTATCACCATTCCAGCGTGCTTCATTTACACTTAATAACTTCCTTAATCTGTTCAACTCAAATAGTGATCATTTACTGAAACTATTTCGTATCTTTGCCTGTCTAATAAATAACCAGTTGTAATTGTGGATTTGATAATTGAGAACACGTTTTCTTGGCTAATCATAAAGTTGTATTAGCTTTGCTAAAGCTGGAAAACTCCAATTTGACTGCTAAACTTATTTTTGTAATTCAAAATACAAGGTGTTGATTTTTATTGGTCCTTGGTAGCGGTAGGCTACTATCTCTGCAGCATTCTTAAGAGGTTTTTACCTCCTTATAAATGGAATAATCGAGAAGCGCTGTGGTCTGGAGGTTGCTATGCAAACGATAGAAATGGCGTTACTTATCCAAGAGGCTGTATTGCTTCCTGGAGGTCGACAAGAGATTAGAATGGCGTCACCAAGCCAGTTAATTATGGTCGCGAATGTCCTTAAAGGGCATTACCGACTGGCGCTGGCTGCTAGCAAAAGTAGCTGTGTTCCGCCTTGTTATGACACTGCAACAGAGTGTGAGATTATCGACTTTCATCAATTAGATGATGATTCACTTAGTATTGTGGTGGAAGGACGTCAGCGGGTAAAAATATTGTCTGGGGCTCAATTAAGAGACCAAAGCTGGATAGCGCGCACTTTGCCTTGTCAAAACTGGCAAGATGAACCCATTGGTGAAGAGTTTGAAATTATCAGTGCCGCACTAGAGCAGTTTTACGAGGTTAATCCTGACTTACTGGATTTATATAATCAGGTTCATCTTGAAGATGCAACTTGGGTTAGCCAGCGATGGTTAGAGGTTTTACCTATGTATAACAAAGATAAGTTGTTGCTGGTCGAGCAACCTAACTGCCATAAAACTATGGACTTTGTGCTGCAATTACTAAAGTCACACGTTGATGTTTGATGGTTAAATAGTCATTAATTTACTCATTTACTGATAATTTACTTGAATGTGTACTTTGGTTAACTAATGCCTTTACTAGGCTTTAGTTAACCCTTGTTAGTTGGTTATACTGTATCAAAATGTCGCTCTTTGTTTATACGGAATTATGCCTGTCGATACTTCAGCTCGCGCCGCTCAACCTTCTTATGTTGTGTTACCACAGCAATCTTCGCACCCTGAAACCGTGCTTGAGTTTTTAATTTCACATTTTAAGCAGATCCCAGCTTCGGTATGGCAGCAAAGGGTTGATTTAGGCAAGGTGCACTGGACTGATGGTGAGTTAATTACTCCTAAGACTGCTTATCGACCTGCCACTCGAGTGTATTACTATCGTGAAGTCGCTGTTGAAACTAAAATACCGTTTCAGCAAAAGGTGCTGCATCAAGATAAGCACTGCATTTTAGTGTTTAAACCTCATTTTTTGCCCGTCACGCCGAGTGGTAATTATGTCAATGAGTGCTTAATTCACCGTCTGAGAATTGCTACTGGGATTGATACCATATCACCGGCTCACCGACTTGATCGGCCAACCGCTGGGGTGATGCTAATGACGGTAAACCCTGAATCAAGGCATGCTTATCATGAGCTGTTTACTACTGGAAGCATAAGTAAGCAATATCAAGCGATAGCGCAGTTAACCCCAGAGTTGTTAGCTCAGCATCAAGCGGGCGAACTCAGTTTGCCTATGCATTGGACTGTGAAGAATCGAATGGTGCGTTCAACTCCGAGCTTTTTAATGAAAATCACTGAGGGTGAAGCAAACACACACTCCGAAATTCGGTTAATTGCGGTAAAAGGAAATCGAGGCTTGTTTGAATTAAGCCCAATTACAGGAAAAATGCATCAGCTTAGAGTGCATATGATGTCCCTTGGTATGCCGCTGGAAAATGATACTAACTATCCAGTGCTGGCTGAGAAAGCAGCTGATAATTTTGAAAAACCATTACGATTAATTGCCAAGTCATTGACCTTTGTGGATCCGATAAGCAAGATAAAAAGGCAAGTTAATTGCGAAGGGTACGACGCTTATTTTAATGTTTAACAGTGAAGAAAGCTTGATCTATCCTTGTGATACATAAGGATGCGGCTGTTTGGTGAGTGCGCGAGTTGAAAATGAATTGCTGACGAGGTGGTGGCTTGAGTGGTTCTCTTGTGATTGAGTTGTGAGTGATATTGTTTTTGACAGCGCTTTTAAACTAAATGGTTGAATTGTCATTGAGCTATTAAGAAGGGCGTTTACACTAAAGGTAGATAGATAAGGTTGTCAGATCCATTACCAAGATAAGGGGCTGTTTTGACATACGTAAATGCTTTCAATCGCTGGGTGATTTCTCGTCGTTTTGTCGCCACTTCTGGCTGTGCTGTCACGCTGCTATGTTCAAGCTTTTCGCCACTTTCTGTCGCAGACCAATTGTATTTTAACTTTGATAACGATGTGATTATTGGCTCTGATGGTGATTATTCTAGTGGTTTTGTTGTTGGGTGGTTAGCGTCACCTGAAACTGATTTTTCATCTGCAATTACGCCAATGCAGTGGCAATCCAAACTAATGTTTCCTCAATCATCTACCCATGTAAATTGGGGCGCAAAAATGTACCACCGCATGTGGACACCTACCGAAATTGCCTATGACTACCCACAAAGCAATGAACGTCCTTATGCAGGTCTACTTGAGTTTGAAAGCTACACAGGTGCTTTTAGCCCAAGTCTAGCGCAAAAAAATTGGCTAACATTAGGGGTTATTGGGCCTGCATCTTTTGCTGATGAAATGCAGACTTTTGTTCATAAAATTACTGGCTCAACGTCACCCAAGGGCTGGGATTATCAAATTGAAAATCAAATGACCTATCAACTGGCGTACGAAGTCGATGCTTTGCTATCGCGTCAACAGGCGTTTGAAAATAGTCAGTGGGATATAAGTGTTTATAATCACACCATGGCGGGTAATTTACGCTCCCAATCGAGTTTAGGCCTAACTTTACGATGGGGTGATGATTTAGCTGAAACCTTTGGCCAGTTGTCGAGTCAAGCGGGGCACATGGGGAATTATACTTCTGCGGCCAATCAATATGGCAGTTGGCAAGCTTACCTTAGAATGCAGGCGGGTTATCGGTTTAATGACTTAACCATTGAAGGTGATTTACCTTATGACTCCTTGCTTGAAATTGAACATCAACAAGTTCAAGCGAACTTAGGTGTTATCTGGGCATTCCCAACTTGGTCAGTCAGTTGGAGCTTTAATTTTTACAGCAAAGAATATCAATCTGATGTCGATGACTGGCACGGTTACGGCGTGATTAGTTACACCAAAGTGCTTTGAAATTTGTAAACAAAAGCAGATAAACAAAAAATAGATAAAAAAAGCCCTTATCATGGATAATGATGAGGGCTTTATTTTTTATCACGTCAAAACATACGTTTAGCGCTTAATGGCAAACTCTTAGCATTGAATGATTAACTTCACTTATTTCAAGCTATTCCCTTAAAATTGATTGTGCATATCATTCAATGCTTGATGAAGCATGTCATCGTCATTATCTTGATTAATGTTGCTCTCATCAGTGGGCTCATCAATCATGCTAGCGGCGTCAATGTCAGCGTGTTGATGATGTGCTTTGTTATCATCGTCTAATGGATTTTCAAACGGATCTACCTGAGTGACATCCAACATGTCAGTCTGACTATCTGATGAGGTTAGCTCTGGTACACCTGCAATATCTGCTGACGGTGCACTGCTTGCTGGTGGCGAGATATCTTGCTGGCTCATACCGACCATATTTAAATAATGGTCGATAGGGGAGCTTGATGTTTGAACTGGGGTTTCAACTAAATGTGCCTCAGTAGTATCTGTTTGAGTATGAAGATGTTCCTCGTTTTGCGCTTGCAGCGCCTCATCTGGCGAAATAGATATGACTTCGTCAAACGAAACTTCAATATTTTGAATGTCTTGAGGAGCATCATGCATCACGGGTGCGGGAGGCGGCGAAGGTTGGTGGTTTATCACCGGAGTGACTGTCATATCGAGGACTTCTGAGCCTAGCGTTAACTTGCCACTATTGCCCGGCCCATGACTTAAAATACTCACTTCAACATGCATGATGACGTCATCATGATGCGAGCCTTGCAGCGCGACTTCAAACCTGTCTTCGTGGATGCCAACATTTTGTGCTGAACCGTGAGGCCCTGTGTGAGTGTTGGCATGCTCATGGTAACTGAGTTCGCCTGTTTTAGGATTTATCGACAGTGTTCCCCATTGGCTGTTGTAGGTTGTTTGATAGTGGCCGTTGACTAAAATTTTCCAGCCTTGCTCAGCAACTGGAACTGGAGTTTGTGTCGGTATTAACGATGGTATACCTAAGGATGCACTGATTTGATGGCTACCAGGTGGTGCCTTAACGACAATAGGCTCAGGTTTGGCTCCTGCTGCAATGTTTAAGTTAGAGCTTACATTGCCATGTTCATCAGTCATGATGGCTTTAACGATAGTACTTGGTGCGACCTCTAACGAAATACCATGGTTTAAACTATCGGCATCGAGTACATGGTCAACACCATTGATATTGATATGCTCGCCAATTTTTGCATCCGCTGCGGCATGTACCGTCGCGGTTATAGTTCCAGCATGTCCCTGCGCTATTTCCGCCTTGCTATAGGCATTATCAATACCTGGGTTTTCAAAGGTAATAGTGGGCATATCGACTTGGGTATCGACAGCGTAACTTAAGGTTTGGCTCGCATGAGCTGAATTACCTGCATTATCAGTTGTGTCCACCGTTGCTGTTATCGCCGTTTGTGCTGTTAACTCTGAGCCGGCGACATCAATACTAAATTGTCCATTTTGATCAACAATGCCTGTATGTGTCTGCTGCCCTACAAGAATATTGACAGTGTCTCCTTGCTGCACATCACCACTGACATGACCTGTAATACTGACATTGTGATTAGATTCAGCCGCATTAATCACATTGTCTGCGGTGACAGGATCAAGTTGGATATTGGCGGATGCGATCTTATCGATTGAGAATGCTTGGGTACCGGTTGTGGCACTACCAATATTGCCGGCTTGATCTGTGGTGATAACAGTGGCTTCAATCGAATGAACGGGTTGCTGACCAGAGGCATAAATACTATGAATATTCGCTTTTATGAGCGTTTGAGCTGGCACAGAAATACTGTAATTGCCTTGGCTATCGACGACACCTGTTAAGGCACTTATAGTTGCGCCATTAACACTGAGACTGACAGCATCTCCTACATTAAAGTCACCACTGACATGCCCTGTGATATCAATGTTCTGTCCTGACTCTGCAAGATTAATAATATTGTCGCGAGTCACGCTATCGACACTAATATGCGGGATAGGTTTTTGGGTATCAACGATTAAGTGAGTTGATATCTCAGGGGTCGCGTTTCCTGCAAGATCGACAGTACCAATTTTAATGGGGTAGTTTCCATCGGCACTAAAGTACCTTTGATGATCGCTAGCACTGACGGTTAAACTCCAAGTCCCATCACTATGCACACTCGCTTCACGAAAATGATTGTTGCCGAAATTGAGGTATACGCGATCTCCGGCAGCAATATTGGAGGTGGTTCCTGTGATGACTAATGCTTGATTGTTTTCAATGGCATTAAGCGCATTGTCTGTTGAAATTGGGTTTACCGAAACGGTACCTGGAGTCGTGTCTAAGGTGAAGCTGAAGTGGGTCGTTGCTGATTGATTGCCAGCAATATCTGTTTGTCTAACCAGTAGGTTATTTACGCCTTCAACTGGGTTGAACATGCTACTCCAGCTCTGACCACCGTTATTAGAATACTCGACTTGCGCGCCCGCTTCAGTCTGAATAGACAAGCGAGCATCTTGGGTTATAAGGTCAGCCGTTGGATGAAATTGACCGCTGGTATCACTGCGTAAACTCACACTTGGGGCGGTAACTTGATTATCTAATGTGAAACTCAATGAGCTGGACGGAGAAACATTACCAGCGCTATCGGTTTGTCTTACCGTAACGGTATTTGCCCCTTGACCTGCTGTAAAGCTCTGGCTCCAATGGGTGCCATTATCTGTTGAGTACTCAACGATCGCGCCTGCTTCTTGGCCGCTAATCGTTAATGCGCCATCGTTAGTGATTAAGTCGGCAGCGCTGCTTCCGGTGTCATGGGTTAAAGACAGGGTTAAAGGGGCGGCGCTCAAGTCAGCTGTGGGAGCTGTTTGGCTGGTGAGTGTGGATTGATTGCCCTCTGAATCAATAATACTCGCGCTGAGAGTTGAGCCAGGTAACACTTCGACATTAACTTGCCTTGCAACAACATCAGTGTTGCTGATCACATGAGATACGCCATTGATTATTAATGTATCTGCTGCATAGACATCATCGGGCAGATGAATAGTGGCAGTTATGGTATTGGCTGCACCTGCAGCAACTTCAGCTGCATTATACAGATTGTCGCTACCGGTATTTTCAAAGCTAATGGTTGGCGCTTTGGCGTGTGTATCCACAGAAAAATTATCATATTCGCCAGTATAGCCGGAAGGAGTTTGGTTACCTGCCTTATCTGTTGCTTGAATATAAGCGGTATAATGCCCATCTGGTAAATTGCTAGCATCCACGCTATACCCACCATTCCCATCGAGAGCAGCATGTAAGGTTTGTACCACTGTGCTGCCTTGTTTAATGGCAATATCAACATTTTCAGTATCTAAACTAACGGTACCGCTAAATGTGGGTTGATGAGTGGTTTCTGTTTTTAAGTTTACTTTAGAGATATTTGGCGCAGTGTAATCAACTTCAAGTGCCAGAGCATTGCTTTGATGGTTGCCAGCTATATCGGTGGCTTCTACTGTTAGGGTATGTTTTCCCTCAGTAATATCGGATGTGGTGAGCTGATAAATACCATTGTTATTAGCTGTACCTGTCGCAATCACCTTGCCAGTTTCATCGGTGATGGCAATGATAGAGTTCGCTTCGGCGCTACCTGTAATGATTGGAGTGTGAATATTAGTAAGCTCATCTGTAGAGGACGAGCCGGAGTCAGTCGATGATTTCAAATCAATAGAAGGTGCTGCGATTTGGTCATCAAGAGTAAATGTTAATGATGTCGAAGCTGACACATTCCCCGCAGTATCTGTCTGTCTCACGCTAACCGTGTTCACGCCTTGCTGCGGTGTAAAGCTCGATGTCCATGTTTGACCACTGTCCGTTGAATACTCAACGGTTGCGCCTGCATCTTGCCCACCAATTGTTAGTGCACCATCGTTGGTAATTAAGTCAGAAGCGTTGCTGCCTGTATCATTGGTCAGCGCGATGGTAAGTGGGGCAATGGCAGTATCGACATGAACAGAAAGCAGTGAAGACGTTGCAGGCAGTACTGATGAAGGAGCCAGCGCTTTGGCGGATAAATTATGATCGCCATCTGTTAAGTTGCTTACTACGGCACTGTATTGACCTGAAGCATCTGAAACTGCATGCCCGATTGGGATGGAACCATCGTAAATCGTGACTTGCGAATAGGGAATATCAGTTTGACCGGTTATGGTTGGCGTATTGTTATTCGTCAAGTTATCAGTATCAGATGCTCCAGTATCTGTTGATGCCGCTAAATCTACGCTAACCGTATTACTTGGTGGCGTATTAGTGCCTGCTGGGAGAGTTGGCTGTGCCGTAGTCACGATTGGGTTTTGTGGAACGGTTGTAGAGATACTAGGCGGTAGTCCATTAGTCGATGTAACCTGTCCATTAGTATCAAAAGTAACAAACCTTGATGACTCGCCACCATGATTATCTGCAACTTTAACTTCAAACACATCTGCGCCATGGTAGGTGTGAGTGGCAGAGTTATAGCTCATGCCTGAAACAGAAGCGTTTGGCGTATAAACATAAGCGCCAGAGGTAGAATCAACCGATAGAGCGCCAAATTGCCCTGTAGGGTGTACTACTGAGAAAGAATGCGTATCTGTTAAATCGATATCTGTTTCAGTCAGCGTACCTGTTGTTGGCGTAGTTTGCGTGACCGAAAGTATTGGTGCATCGTTGGTGCCGTGGATACTCACGGTAACGATTTGTTTATCGCCACCTTGTGTGAGCACTTCGTATTGCACTGTCTCAACTTGATCCTTAGCAAGGTGCTGTACGTTGGAATTAGGAACAGAGTAACTCCAATCTCCAGCTTTTCCTATGGTGAAAGCCCCTCCAAATGGGTCATGGAGAGCATGAACATTATGGTTTTCATGGAAATGATTTTCCCCAGTATCGGGATCGGTGACATTAAGAACGCCAACGGTATAAATCGTATGTTGAGCATCACCTTGTACGTGGCTATCTTCGGTGACAGTGCCTGATTTATCTCCTGTGATTACACCTGCGTCATTAACCGCTGCCAATGTTGTGCTCGCACTTGTGTGCGTAATGCCACCATGTGCATCTTTAACGTCATAAGTGAATTTTACCTGTCCGTGGTAGTTAGCTTCAGGGGTAAAGGTAAAAGTGCCACCTACATTAGCGGCAATAGATCCGTGATCGACCTGTAAATTTGTGACAGCAAGCAGCCCTGAATCGTTATCATCAATATCCGTTGCATTAGCAAGCAACTGGTCTGAAGTGAGTGTGATTTGAGTATCTTCGACTCCAGCAGCTAGGGTTATTGCAGAGGAAATTACAGGGCTATCGTTAGTACCATGCACTGTGACAGTTATATCTCGATGGGCACTACCATCAATAGATTCTACGGTGAATGTTTTCTGGTAGCTTTCACCAGCACCTAAGTGTTGTAACTTGCTGTTATCTATATTGTAAGCCCAGCTTCCGCGAGCATTTATATGAAAATGACCACCTTCCGGGATACTGATGTTTTGTGCTATGAAACCAGCTTGATCATGATCGGGATCGATAACATGTAAATGACCACTGCTACTTATTAGGTTATGGGTACTTCCGGGAGTAAAGTGGTCTTCAGTGACATGGTTATCAACACTTGAATAACGACCAATTTCGATTCTTGCTTGGCTGTCTTCACCAATGACTTTCACCATGATAGTCACTGTTTGCCCATCAGTGGTTTTAACAGTATAAGGGAATTCCATTGATTCCCCTTTATGTAAGCTACTGACTAAGTCATCAGAATGGCGATTGAGAGCTGTTTCTAAATGGAATGAGTACGACCCATCAGGCCATATATCAAGTTCACCAGGGGGAAAACCTTGCCCTATATAAACACCGCCAAATTGAAATTGAGTATTGTCGCCAGTATCTGGGTCAATAAGCTGTAGTTTACCTTGATAGCGGGTAAACTCACTCTGCAATGCTTCTGTTTCACTCATTTGGATGACGTTTGAAACCAATGCAGCTTTGTCGTCAGTTCCTTCAATGGTAACAACAGCGGTTTGTTGAGCTTGACCACCATGACCATCGCTTACGAGATAAGATGCTTGGATTTTTAACGATTGCCCAGCACTAAGATGATCAAATGCAGGATCAGTAGCATCGACAATCAAAGAGTGACCATCTTTTGCAATTGTAATTCCATCAGGCAGTGAGCGAGAGGTATTGCCGCCATCAACTGAAAATGACAGCTGTTCAATATTTAGAGCGTCTCCTTCCTTATCTGTCGCGCCTGCTAGCAGATCTAGGTGGTGCGGTGATGTCGCTCCTTCAATAACACTGTCTGTTAAAGGTTGTACATCGGGATTATCGTTTACAGCGACTAACGTGGTTGTCGCTCCTGTATGAGTTACCCCACCATGTGCATCTTTGATATCATAATCAAAATGCACTGCTCCGTTATAATCTTTCTCTGGTGTAAAAGTAAACGTACCATCAGGATTAATCGTTATTGCGCCATGAGTTGCCTGCAGGTTATCAATACTCAGTTTACCTGCATCATTCGCATCAACATCGACGGTATTTTGTAGTAATTGTGCAGATGTTAAAATAATGGCTTTGTCTTCTTCACCATTGACTAAAGTGACTTCTGAAGAACAGTACGGACTGTCATTATCACCGTGAATCGTGATATTAATATCATGGCGTGTACCGTCTGCTGATTTAATGGTAACGGTGTCGGTTAATATTTCACCTTTACCTAAATGATCGATTTCCCGGCCTGTGCTATCTTGGCCAATTGAGGCGTAATAGTTCCACTCACCGCTTGGTAACATGATGATATGGCCATAATGCCCTTGATAAGTGCCTGTAGCGACATGACTCTCGCCTTTATCGGCATCATTGACAATAAGCTGGCCTTCAGTGTGAATTAAATCATTCGACAATTTACCAATATTGCCATGCATATGATCTGGAGAGCGGTCATCCACACTGCCGCCCGTCATATGTCCATCAGGCGCAGTATAAGTATGACCTTCGTGTACATCACCAGTTTCCACACCACTAAAAGTAGCCGTATCTTGTTGGCTTGATAATGTCATGTTCGCGCCAGTGTGCGTCACACCACCGTGCGCATCTTTTATATCATAATTAAAATGGACGCCGCCGTTGTAGTCTTTAGCTGGGGTGAAGGTAAATGTCCCATCCTTGTTATCGAGAATTGAACCATGGTCCGCATGTAAATTTTCAATGGTGAGTTGACCGGCATCATTGGCATCAACATCCACTGTGTTTTGTAATAACTGATTTAACGTTAATACTTGAGCAGTATCTTCTTTACCTGAATTTAGCTGAACTTCTGATGAGCAATAAGGCTTGTCATTATCACCATGAATGGTAATCACTATGTCGTGAGTTGTGCCGTCTTTAGATTGAATGGTGATTGTATCGGTGAGCGTCTGCCCTTCACCGAGTTTATCTATGGTAGTGCCGACTGTTGTTTTACGATTACCAACCCAATCAACACTGCCTACAGGGACATCGTAATGCCAAGTGCCATCAGTATTTAATAGTAAATGCCCATATTGCCCGTGGTAGGAGTTATTCCAAGCTCCGCCTTTAGGGTCAAACTGAGATTCACCAGTATCCGGGTCAACAATATTCAACTTGCCATCGGCTGTTAATGCGCCTTGCCCTATTTTCGCCATGCCAGCTTGAGCATAATCTGGAGATCTATCTCCAAAAGTGCCATAGCCTTCATCCACATCACCGGTTGATTGGCCTGTGATTATTGCAGCATCATCGACGGCAGCTAAATCAAGACTTGCCCCCGTATGCGTCACACCGCCGTGTGCATCTTTTACATCGTAAGTAAAGTGGACGGGACCGTTATAATCTTTAGCTGGGGTAAAGGTAAATGTGCCATCGGCATTCATCGCAATGGAACCGTGATCAACTTGTAGGTTACCAATAGCCAGTTGACCCGCATCATTGGTATCAACATCGACTGTATTTTGCAGTAATTGATTTAGCGTTAAGGTTTGAGCAATATCTTCTTTGCCTGAATTTAGCTGGACTTCAGATGAGCAATACGGGGCATCATTATCACCATGAATGGTCACCACAATATCATGCGCAGTACCGTCTTTTGAGTAGACAGTGATGGTATCCGTTAACGAGTCACCATCTCCTAATTTATCAATGGTTGTACCGACATTGGTAGTCGCTGTGCCACTGGTAAATCCATTATGGCCGATATCAACCATATAGTGCCAAGTGCCGTCTTCATGCAGATTAATACGGCCATATTGGCCACTGTAGCTATAACCACCGCCATGGTCGTCAAACTTACTTTCACCCAAATCAGGGTCGGTGATGTCTAACTTCCCATCGGCATAAAGCGCTTCGGAAGTTAACTGGCTTTTGCCATAATTAGGTGACATATCAAAGTAATGACCATGTCCTTCATCAACACTTGCGGTATCTACACCAGCAATTATAGCCTTATCGTCAGTGCCGTTAATGGTCACAGTCACTTTTTGCGACGTGCCATCAACCGAGTGAACCATTACCGTATCAATAACTGAGTCACCGGTTTTTAAACCTTGAATGCCAGCTTGTGAGTTATCGGCGGTGTAAGACCAATGACCTAAGTTATTAATCGATAGGGTACCAAACTGACCTTGAATCGACTCAGCTTGGAATTGGTTTTGACCGTTATCCACATCAGTGACGGTGAGTGCACCATCAACGCGAAGCTCTTGTGACGAGATGCCTGAATGAACGTCTTTATCTTCAGTGAGAGTGGCGGTTGAAGTGCCAGCAATCACCGCTTTATCGTCTGTGCCGTTAATGGTCACAGTCACTTTTTGCGACGTGCCATCAACGGAGTGAACCAATACCGTATCAGTAATCGAATCACCGGTTTTTAAGCCTTGAATGCCAGATTGCGAGTTATCGGCGGTGTAAACCCAATGACCTAAGTTATTAATCGATAGGGTACCAAACTGACCTTGAATCGACTCAGCTTGGAATTGGTTTTGACCGTTATCCACATCAGTGACGGTGAGGGCACCATCGACACGAAGCTCTTGTGACGAGATGCCTGAATGAACCTCTTTATCTTCAGTAAGGCTGGCGGTTGAAGTACCTGCAATCTGAGCTTTATCGTCAGTGCCGTTAATGGTCACAGTCACTTTTTGCGACGTGCCATCCACCGAGTGAACTATTACAGTATCAGTAATCGAATCACCGGTTTTCAGCCCTTGAATGCCAGATTGCGAGTTATCAGCGGTGTAAGTCCAGTGACCTAAATTGTTGATAGATAGCTGACCAAATTGACCTTGAATCGATTCAGCTTGGAATTGGTTTTGACCGTTATCGACATCGGTGACGGTGAGGGCACCGTCCACACGCAATTGTCCTGCATGAAGGTCTTTGTCTTCAGTAAGGCTGGCGGTTGAAGTACCTGCAATTACTGCTTTATCATCGGTACCGTTAATGGTGACAGTCACTTTTTGCGATGTGCCATCGACCGAGTGAACCATTACAGTATCAGTAACTGAATCACCGGTTTTCAAGCCTTGAATACTGACTTGAGTGTTATCGGCGGTGTAAATCCAATGGCCTAAGTTGTTGATACTCAAGGTACCAAATTGACCTTGAATCGATTCAGCTTGGAATTGGTTTTGACCGTTATCGACATCGGTGACGGTGAGGGCGCCATCAACTCGAAGCTCTTGTGATGAGATGCCTGAATGAAGGTCTTTATCTTCAGTGAGAGTGGCCGTTGAGGTGCCAGCAATCACCGCTTTATCATCGGTACCGTTAATGGTGACAGTGACTTTTTGCGATGTGCCATCGACCGAGTGAACCATTACAGTATCAGTTACCGAGTCACCGGTTTTCAAGCCTTGAATGCCTGATTGCGAGTTATCGGCGGTGTACGTCCAATGGCCGAGATTATTGATGCTCAAGGTACCAAATTGACCTTGAATCGATTCGGCTTGGAATTGGTTTTGACCGTTATCTGCATCGGTGACGGTGAGGGCGCCATCAACTCGAAGCTCTTGTGATGAGATGCCTGAATGAAGGTCATTATCTTCAGTCAGGCTGGCAGTTGAAGTACCTGCAATTACCGCTTTATCGTCAGTGCCGTTAATGGTCAAAGTCACTTTTTGCGACGTGCCATCCACCGAGTGAACTATTACAGTATCAGTAATCGAATCACCGATTTTCAGCCCTTGAATGCCAGATTGCGAGTTATCGGCGGTGTAAACCCAATGGCCTAAGTTATTAATCGATAGGGTACCAAACTGGCCTTGAATGGATTCTGCTTGGAACTGATTTTGCCCGTTATCGACATCAGTGACGGAGAGGGCGCCTGCAATGCTTAATTGTCCAGAGTGAACATCTTTGTCTTCGGTAACCGAACCTGAATTTATCCCACCTATTTGAGCACTTTCATTGGTGCCGTGAACCTCTATGGTGACAATTTGTGTGACGGGTTTACCTGAGCTATCTGTTGCTGTGACTTGAAAATGTTCATTCGCAATATCACCCGCATTTAACCCTAATGTTTTAGTCGATTGATTATCAAGCTGGTAATGCCATTCTCCGGTTGATGGGTCGATAGTCAGTTGGCCGAATTGACCTTGAGACTGAGTAACTCCCCACACACTGATATCGCCTTTATCGGGATCTGTCGCCGTGAGTTTTCCGTTAGCACTATCAATACTCCCAAGCTCATTAAGGCTGGCTTGATGCAATCCCGATATGACTGGGAGATCATTACTACCTTGAATTTCAATTGCGATGACGGCGGAAACTTTATCGCCATTATTGTCAGTAGCAGTAATGGTGAATTGTTCAGTTTGATGCTCACCTTCATTCAAGGCATCTGTATTGGGGTTACTGTTATCCAGTATGTATTGCCATTGGCCTGTGGTTGGGTTGAGAACCAATTGACCAAATGTTCCTTGTGTATTTTCTGCACCCCAACTGATATTAGATGTGTGCGTTCCTTCAGCTTGAAGCGTGCCACTTGCTGAATTTATTTGCTCATCTTCTTTTAAATTTGGAATTGATGCTTGACTTAAAATAGTGGTTGGCTTTTCGTGAGTGCCAGTGCCAGTGCCAGTGCCAGTGCCAGTGCCAGTGCCAGTGCCAGTGCCAGTGCCAGTGCCAGTGCCAGTGCCAGTGCCAGTGCCAGTGCCGGTGCCGGTGCCAGTGCCGGTGCCGGTGCCGGTGCCGGTGCCGGTGCCGGTGCCGGTGCCGGTGCCGGTGCCGGTGCCGGTGCCGGTGCCGGTGCCGGTGCCGGTGCCGGTGCCGGTGCCAGTGCCGGTGCCGGTGCCGGTGCCGGTGCCGGTGCCGGTGCCGGTGCCGGTGCCGGTGCCGGTGCCGGTGCCGGTGCCGGTGCCGGTGCCGGTGCCGGTGCCAGTGCCAGTGCCGGTGCCAGTGCCAGTGCCAGTGCCAGTGCCAGTCGTTGTAATTTTAGCTGTAGTTGTCATCGTTGATATTTGATGGTCTACAGAGCTGATTAAAAATGATGGCGTAGTATTGTGGTTTGCTAAGCTTATTTGTGGCGTTCTAAATTGGCTAATATCTTGTGTTTGAGTGTGGCCGCCTTGAAAAGTACCATTTGAAGTTATTCCAGTGGTCTCAGTAGAGCCGCTTTCTTTGACAGGGGAAGGTGGCTTTGTTGCTGCGGTTTCTAAAGTCGTTTCGGCTTGTGAACTTGGTTCGTGGCTCTGTGCTTGTTTGTCTGAGCTGCCCGAATTATTTTTAGTCGTAGCTGTCAGTTCTGAGCCTTGTAGTTGTGCAGCTTTAAGACTGTCAGCTTGAGCACTGTCAGCTTGAGCACTGTCAGCTTGAGTAGCTGGCGCTTCTGCTTGATTCGCCAATAAGGCAGAAGACGATTTATCTGCCACTAAATCTTGATTAACTGTTCCTGAAATTTTGGTCGCATCTCTGGCTTCTTTGGCTTTTATTTTTTCTGCTTCAGCAGTGATTTTTTTAACTGCTTGTTTCGCTTTGTTATCGCGCTTTTTTTGTTCATTTTTTTGTGCAGTTTTTCCGACATTTGACGTGCTATTATTGTTCTTGTCCTTACTCATGCTGGACTCCTATCTTTCGCCAAATGCTTCGTTAATATTGGTAAAAACGGGTTTCCATAAGTATTGGAAAACACTCTTCTCACCCGTGACAATATCAGCTTCACCTGTCATGCCAGGTATGAGTTCAAACTGGCTGGGGTTATCTAAGAAATAAGGCTTATCGATGGCCAGTTGAACCTTGTAGAAAACGCCGCCTTTTTCATCGGAATCAGTACTGGGCGAGATACGCTTTACTACTCCGTCGAGTGCGCCATAACGGCTGTAATCAAATGCATCAATTTTAATTCGTGCACTTTGTCCAACGTGAACAAAACCTATGTCTCGGGGCGATAATTTAATTTCCATTAGACCCGTTTTTGTCATGGGTACAATAACAGCCACTGTGCCTCCCGGCTGAATGACACTGCCAGTTGAACTTGTTGGAATGGATTGAATAATGCCATCAACTGGGGCGGTGACAGTATTTTGGGAGACTAAAGAATCAGAAGATTTAAGTCTTGCAACCACCCCGAGCAATTCTGCCTGAGTATCAGTGCGTTTCTCGCCGACTTCTTTAAATAGCGATGCCTGTTTTTGCTTAAGCTGTCGCTCTAAATTGATGAGGTTTTTAGATAGCACTTGCTGCTTACTTTCCATTGATTTAAGTTCACGCATGTAGGAATCAAGTTTTTGTTGCGATTCTAAAATGCGTAACTTAGAGACAGCTTGTTCAGCAGTGACTGACAGCATCATTTTTAGGGTTTGTTCAGCAGTTTGTATTTGGTCGCTTAGTGGCGGGATTTCTGCTTTGAGACCATCAAGTTCTGCTTGGGTTTTGGCAATATCGGATTCTGACAATTGCTCCATTGCAATACGTTCTTCATTCATACGTCTTAAAGCGGAAGTATGAAGTCGCAGTAGCTCAGGATATTCGATAGCAAGCTCGCTAAAGTCAGCCTCTCTTTGCTCCGCAAAGGCGTCATAGCGCTCGATTCGCATGATAAGGTTGGCACGTTTACTGGTTAACTCTTCTTCAGCTGACAAGCTGTCGATAGACACAAAGCTTGCTAAAATATCGCCTTTTTTAACCACATCACCTTCTTCAACCACTACTGACGCAATTGTTCCTCCTGCGCGGCTTTGAATCACTTGGCGGTGACCTAATGGAACAACTTGGCCTTTGGATTTCGAGATTTCTTCAACATCGGTGAAAATAGACCAAATCAGCATCAATAAAATGGATCCGGTAATGATCAAAATAACGTTCCGGATCATTTTGCGTTCTGCGGGTGCTTCAATGGCCTCTGCAAATTCATGTTCAGGCCATACTCTGTTAGCTAGTTGACGATTATCCATTAGTCGGAGACTCCTGCATGGCTTGCTCTGAAGGTGATGTTGTTGAAGCTTGGGGAGATTCAGCAGCTTTATCTGGAATAGGCCCTGCGTATACAACAGCGCCTTTATCGAGAATGACGACTTTATCAGCATGTTTAATTAAATCTTGATCGTGACTCGTAAACAATACGGTGGATTTGCCTTTGAGGTTTAGTAAGGTTTCAATCAATTTAGCCTTGGACGCAGGGTTACGGTGAGGCAAGGGTTCGTCTAATAATATGAATGGCGATTGTTTTATGAAGGCTCTGGCTAAATTGATATAACTGCCTTCAATGGCTGAGAGCATGGCATTATTCTCGCCCAATAAGTCGACGGTTAAATCATTATTGATACTGTTAAAAAAGCTTTCTCCGCCAGCATTTTCCAGCGCTGCAATGATTTGTTCATCGCTGGCGCCAGGTTTGGCAATTCTGATATTTTCGGCTAATGACCCCGGGAATATGTCAGGCTGTGATGGACTATAAGCTGCCCAGTGGCGAAACTGCTCAGTATCGTACTGTTTTAGGTTTTTGCCATTTAAGGTCACGAAGCCTGCTTGGGCTTCAAGTACGCCAAGTGCGCTGAGTAATAGGGTTGATTTACCACAGGCATTGGGGCCAATAATCGCAACAAGTTCACCCGGTTCAACATCAAATGACACGCCTGATAATGCCGCTTCCCCCTCAGCTTTATAGCGCAAAGTGAGATGCTGAAATGCTAACGAAGGCGCCTTGGTATTATCGGGCGTATCTAATCTTAACTCTGACTGTTCAGTACTCGCTTGCATGAAACGATCAAACTGTTTCACTGCAATGTCCATCATGGTGAACTTCTGCTTAGATGAAAATGCTAACTGTGCAGGACCTGTAATGCGCCAAATCATCATCACACAGGCAATGAGCGCACCTGGCGATATGGTTTGATCTAACACTAAAAAGATACCTGTAAAAACGGTTATCAAGGCAGTAAATAGACTTAAAGAGTGAGCCACTGCGGCATTGAGGCCATTGCGCTTGGCATAAAGGAAGTTTTGGCGACTGTTTTCTTGGCTTTGACGAATGAATTTAGTTTGCCAAGCTTCAGTGTCACCAGCCGCTTTTAATTGCAGTAAATTTTTTGATAATTCACTCATGGCATTTTGATATTCGCCACTGATGGTGGGTGATGCTGACTGCACATAACGGCTCAATACTTTCATGACCAAGTAATACAGAATTAACATGCCAATTGGCACTAACACTAACCAGCCACTTAAAAACATAATGGCGAATAATGCGATTAGGGTGAAAGGTAAGTCGACCAAACCACCGCCACCGGGACCTGATAACAGCATCCTGACTTTTTCTGCATTTCGCATGCGGGCAATATGGTTGGATATGCCCACTCTAGATAACACCATGAGTGGCATATGCAGTAGTCGATAAAAGGTAATTTCTGATAGGTCTCTGGCGAATCGATTACTGGTTGTCGCTAATATTTGTGCGCGAGCAAGGCGAGTGCTAACGAGTATGCCTACGGCTAATAATCCGCCCAAGGCAATACTGGGTAAAATGGCAGGAGTTTGCCCGCCAATAACACGGTCATATACTGCCATTGTGAATAGAGGTACGGCTAACCCAGTCAAACTTGCCAATAAACTTAACCAAAATACAGGGCGATACCACTTGGTTCGCTTACTCATATGTGCTGCGAAAGCTTGAACATTTTTCTTCGTTGTCGGCAATGACTCGATTAAGAATATATATGCTGAATCATCTATTTGCGTTAGATCGAATAGCTGCCATTGGTTATCTTGAAATTTCTCGAAAACATTCGCTTGTCTTCTAACAATAAAGCCAGCCTCATCTTGTGGAATGACCAAGAATGGGTGAATCGAGAGATGAAGATGCTTGGCTGAATTGTTTGTGACAGTGAAATCAATTTGATGCTTTTTAAGTAAGCGTGATAACCCAAGGGTATTTAGTTGAATGGTATTGTTATCGCTAGAAATGTTACTGGCCTGAGTATAAAGACCTAACTGCTTAAACAGTTCAACAATAAGTGGTTTAAGTTCTACATCAGAAGTGCTCATGAGTTCACCTCTTTATTCGATTTAAGCTCATTTTTAGTGTTAGGTGTATTGTGGGCATGACCCATGATTTCAATATTACTATCACTAATATTGGCCAGTTCAAGGAAGTGAGATGCTGTGATAATGGTCATTTGCTGCTTTAGTTTTTCGAGCAAATTAACTAACCGACTTTGGGCATCAGCATCTAGCGATATCATGGGTTCGTCTAACAATAATATTGAAGGTGATTGAACAACAGCCCGAACAATCGCAATGATTTTTATTGCGCCCTTATTGAGCATTTGACTATCACTGTCACCGACCAGGGTTTGGTAACCATTGGGGAGTTCGGCAATTTTACTGGTTAGCCCGAGTGCATCAGCAATGGCCATTGCCTGAGGTTCGTACTCAGCTCTAAACATGGTCATGTTTTCTAATAAGCTGCCAGCAAAGAGTGTAGGCCAGGGGGCAACATAGGTTATTGATTGCCTGAATTCCTTGCCATCGTGATCTTCAATTGCAATACCATCAATGCAGACTTGGCCATCTGATACTTTTTGGAAACCTGCAATAATGCTGAGCACATGGCTTGCGTGACTTAAAGGATTAGACTGCAAATTGACTAAGCTATTGGGCTGGATGGATTGGGTGAAGTTATTGATGGCAGTGCCAAGATTATTACTGGTGACATTCTCAAATGTAATCGGGCCTAAAGGGAGCTTTTGGTGATAAACCTTTGTGGCTTTAAACGACTCAGCTGGAACTTGGGTAAGGTCGTTAACATGTGACATGGCGGTTTTAGCGCTGACTAACCTTGAACGCAGGCTAATAATTGCACTCAATGGCGCAACGGCGCGGCCTGCCAAAATCGAACAAGCGGCAAGCCCACCTGTCGTCAGTGAGCCGTTTAATACTTCGAGACAACCCAGCATGACTAAAATCAGAGTCGTACCTTGGGAAGCGCCTTGAATCACTTCTTGTAATTTTGCCGATAACCAATCGACTTGCTGCTGCTTATCAAGACGCTGGTAATTGATGTTGTTATAAATGCCTGATAAACGATCTTCTAGTGACAAGGCTTTCGCTGTTGTTAAACCTGATAAAACCAGTATCAGCATTCTAGTTCGTTCAGCATCAGACAGAGCCAGTGCGTGTGTGGCAACTGCGAGTTTTTTTCCAATAAAATAGACTAATGCGCCGACAACTAACCATACTGCAATGGGGATAAACACCAATGTGCCGCCAATATAGGTCACTAAAGCAAGAAAAATCAGTACAAAAGGAAAGTCCATCAAAGCCACAATAGCTTGCCCTGAATAGAGTTCCCTCATGTTCGCAATGCTGGCCAGTCCATTGGCAATTTTACCTGTCCCCATCGCTTCAACATGGTGGTAATCGGCTAGCATTAATTTATTGACCACATCCTTGGTAGTGTTTAATTCGAAGTTGGCTGCAGATGCCGCAAGGAGCCAGCTTCTTACATACCTGAGCAGCAGCTCAAGCAAAATAGCGATAGCGACGCCAGAGACTAAAATAGTTGCAGTTCCATAACCTTGGTTAGGTAAAATTCGGTCATAAATTTGCAGCATGGTGAAAGGCAGGGCAAGCGACAATAAATTAATAAATGTCGACGATAAAAAAAGCTCCGGAAAGGCTTTATTTTTGGAAAGTAAACTGAAGTTTTCCCGCATTTATTCAACTTCCTTATAAACACTAACTGATATCCATAAAGCGTAGTTCACTTTGGGTGAATTACCTCTAAGTTAAATGCTAAAGGTCATTAATTCAACAATTAACGTTAGTTATAGTTCGAAAGTTGAACGTTGGGAAAAGGGCGTGTTTGATTGAGAATAATTATGTCGGTTGATCGGTTTATAGAGTTATAGATTGAGATAAAGGTGGAAGGGGAAATGGAAAGGAATATTTGTAGCACTCTATATAAAAAACTGCCCTCTTTGCATTGGGCAGTTTTCAAGTTTAAACCTTCTTTTATCTCAAATCGGGTTAGCTAGTCTGTTGTTGCATGTTTCTTAATCGACTTATTTTTGATTGGGTCGCCTTCATAACCTAATGCTTTCCAATCCATGCGAGTGCCTTTATTATGACAATCATTACAGTTTAAAGCCTGCTCTGTTGGGGCAACCATATGATTGATACGCCACCACATCTCAGTTTCAGCAAAGCCATACTCGCCACTGTATTTTATGCCTTTATCTAACATCGCTTGATTGGCCTGCATACCGAGTTCAGCAGCTTTATTCCAATCAAAGGTTTTCCAATAACCGCCTTTCCCAAAGACCTTAGCAGTGATGAAAATGTTTTGTTTGCTGTCATAAATTTGCTTACCAGTATGCACTTTAAATGGATATATCTTGGCTTTTTTATCATTGATATCACCGAGAGGGTAAGTCAATTTAGTGACCACCTTAGGGTCCATTTTATCGCCTGCCATATAGGCATCAGCCTTACCGTTATACCAAGCATATTGAGGTTGAACATTTTTAGCCCAAACAAAGTTACCTTTCTTTTTCATGTAGGTATGTTTGCCGTACTCATCTTTGGTTTGCTCAATATCTTGCCCAGCCGTTGACCAATCCCAGCTCATTTTGGTGGGTTCATTTTTAGCAAATTCAGGGATATGACAGGTTTGACATGCAATACTTGCGGTATGGCTATTGAGTCGTTTATTGTCATGTGGAGCGGCTTCATGGCAATTTTCACAACCAATATCGCTCATGCCACCAGGTGATACTCCCATGGCATTACCTGTGATTTGATGACTCTCCGTTGTATGACAAGTTTGGCATTGGAAGTCATTTCCATCAATATCCATATGCACATCAGTGACTTTATCAGGGTAAGACATCGATGAGTCTAAATCGCCATGTTTAACCCCATCGCCACCGCCGCCATAGAAGTGACAACTACCGCAATTATCTCTAACTGGGGCACCGACATTTTGGGCCACTCGCTCAAGGTTAACTTTGGCAAGTACTTCGCCTGCACCTGCAGGATCTTTGACATAAGTACCAGTAGTGTCGTGACAAATTAAACAGTCGACTTTGGTCATGTCATTGAAATCAAAGCTGTCATCTTTCCAGCCATAACCTGCGTGGCAGCTAGTGCATCGAGGCTCATTACCTGAGACGGCGATACAAAAGTTATTGATGGCATTTTTTTTACCACGTTTGACTGTGCGCCCTGGCAGTTGTTGTTCAAGCTCCCACGTCCAATGAGAAGATTTCATCACGTCTTTAGCATGATCTTCATGACATTCGATACACTGACTAGTGACTTCGCTGCCTTGAGTAAAAGGCCCTTCGATATAGTCTTTATGTGGATTTGCAGCATTAGCCGCTAAGCTGAAGCAACATAATCCGCTGGTGATTAAGCTTATAAATAATAGTTTCATAGTGAGGCTCCATCCCTCGGCGATGACCGAGGGAAGTTATTAGCTTTAGAAATTAACGGTAAGAGATGCATTCACGTCGTAAGCGGTATCGACGACTGGCAGCATTGAGTAGGCTGTGCCTGCAACAACATCATCCACTTTTTGTGGTTTGCCAACAGGCGTGCCGCTACCTGTATATTCAAAGTCGTAATAGAGCCCAGCGAGTTTGATAAACATTCTCGGATTAATATCAAACATGTAATAGGCTTCAGCCACATGTCCTCTGGTAGCCAGTTTGCTGCCAATAGGGTCATCTTGAGCTTGGGTGAAAGGAGTCCAATATTCAGAGCCATAGTTATATTCAAGGCCGACTTTACCGTAAGGTGCTGGGATTTGTACGCCGACATAAATTCCGTAGCCGTCTTTGGCATCATTTTCTTCAGCGGCTGAAGGCATCATGATAATTTCACTGGAATCTGCATTTAATTGAGCTTCAAATACTGCATCAGTTAGCATGCCGCCAAACATACCCGCATTGCCATTACCATCGGCGCGGGTCCATCCTCCAGATACGAACCACTTCACGTCATTATCTTCTTCGCGAGCAAAGCCAATGCCACCTAAGAACATATCGCCAATGACATCGCTAGGTTGCACTCGAGTGACGAAGTTGAAGTCCTCAAACTTTTGCATGTCTTGATACATGGTTGGGGCAAATATTTCAGCCAATTGAGTTGGAAAAGCCATGGTGCCTTTAAAGCCATCATTGACATCTTTTGCGCCAAACAAGGTGAGTTGAAGGAAGTTTTTTCCGTCGTTAACGACATCAATATTAAAGCCACCTAAGTGAGTGTCTTTAGTGACGATATCGCCAAACATTTCGCCATTTCCCCATTGGGATTCGAACCCTTGACCGTAACAAAAGCGAACTACTTGACCTTCAACACCAGTGATATCACTTAAGTGATAACCCATAGTGGCGCCATCAAAATTGAAGTTAACTAAATGGCCTGAAGGGGTGCCGCCGCGTTTTTCATTTTCACGATACTGGGTTGGTGGGCCATAAGTTGAAGGTCGGCGCCCTATGGATAAATACAGTGGTGAACCGTTAATATTTTTCCAATCAAAATAGGCGCGTTCAACTCTGAGCCAGTCGCCGCTTGGGTTGCCGCTATTGGTGCCATCCATAGTAAATGAACGCCAAGAATCAAAGACTTGTACTCCTGTTGAATCTCCCCAGTTCTTGAACATACTCAGGCGACCAGCAAAGCTGACGTTGTCCCATACTTTGGCTTTAAGGTTCAGTCTTAATCGAGTGGTGTAATATAGGTCGTTATCAATATCTTGTACGGACTTGGGCGACAATACGTAAGGCATGGTGCCTTGAAGCTGTCCATTTTGAAAAGCTGTCGCTAAGTTGGGGTTAGCCGCCATCATTTTTGCTAAAGGTGAGTTGGCATCATCGGGCATTCCAAACTCGCCGCCCATCGCCTTGGCACCAAAATCGTTAAAGTCGACATTAATGGCAGGGTTCCACGTGACATCTTGGTAGTGAAGTGAATGAACTTTAGTTCTAAAGTCACCAGTGATTTCTATTCTATCTAATGCTGTGTGGCGCTCATTTTTATCGACTCGGTTGTTAATATCATCAAGTTCATCATTGATATCGACAAGCTGTTTTTTAAGCTCTGCAATTTTTTGTGCATCGGTTTTATTAAGGCTATCTCTTTGTATATCAACATCATTAGCATAAGCGCTTGCTGATAACATCAAAGCATTAGCAACTAATAGTGAAATTAGAGTACGCATATCATCTCTCCTTTCGAATGAGCAGCTCTTACATAAACTGCCTTCGATTGATGTTGGAAATCCTCAGTTTTGCTAAATTTAGGCAGCATGAAGCCCTGAGATAATTCCCATTTTTTATTAATTTATTGAATTAAAAGTGTTTTACAGTCGAAATAGGTTAACTAGCCACAGGTTTGTGGTTGGTCTGAATCCGCTGCATGGTCATATAGAAACTGTTGGATATCTAATAATTCTTGTTCATCCAGGGCGTTGAATACTTCAGCTTTTGCTTTGTGCTTATTACGCTTAAAAAAACGGTCCCATTGGCTCATTGTTTTGCTCATTGGGGTTACTTCTCCACCTTCATCGCCTACGCCATGACAAGCCTTGCACTCTTTTTTATAGAGGTGTTTGCCTTTTTTAGGATTACCTCCATCAGCAGCTTGAACTTGTGCTCCAAAACATAAAGCGAGAGTGACGCATACGAGTATTTTATTTATTGTTTTCATCATCATTTCCTTTGTCTTACTTTGTACTGAGTTAATGGGCTTGGATATTTATGTATCCTGCTTGTTATTAAATTTAACAGTTGTAATAAAAGTAATTATTGAGGTTGATCAAGTAAATTATAAAAATCTAATTGATAAAAATATCATTGATAAAAATCTAATGATTTAAGTGGTGTCTGTTTTTGTTATTGATAAATATAGGTATTTTATTTTTCATTAAGAGAGGGTAAGTATTGTTTAAGCCTTAGTTTCGCTTTTAGAGGTAGGTTTTAGATCACATTTTTAATATTTAACTATCTCTAAAGTGATACATGGTGGTTGCATAAAAGTAAATAGGAGGAAGGGTGTAGCAGAAATTGTGCACTGTATTAGTTACAGTGCACATTGACAGATATGTCTATTGACTAATGTCTATTGGCTTTTCTTAAATGAGCTGTGTCTATTGATGTTGTCGGTAAGCTTATGGTTGCTGACGAGTTGGAGCTAAAACGATTTCACGAACACAAACATTTTGTGGCATTTCGTAAGCAAATACAGCCGTTTCAGCAATATGCTCAGCAGCTAACACACCGCCCATGACTTCTTTCCAGTCTGCGTAACCATCTTTAATCTCTTGGTTGGTGGTATGGCTCAATAGCTCTGTTTCAACAGCACCAGGGGCGATAGTGACCATACGTACATCATCCATTGCGACTTCTTCACGAATGTTCTCAGTTAGTGCGTGTACTGCAAACTTTGTCGCACAGTATGCTGCGTGATTCGGGAACGTTTTACGACCTGCAATAGAGCTTACGTTGATAATAGTACCTGTTTTGCGGGCTTTCATATCAGCAAGTACACAGTGAATGCCATTCAAAACGCCCATCACATTAACGTTGAGCATTTGGCTCCATTCAGCAGGGTCTTGCACATCAGCTTGGCCTAGTAACATCACACCTGCGTTGTTAATTAAGCAGCCCACTGGTCCAAATTTTTCTTCTGCAGTGGCAATGGCTTGTTTCATTGCTGCTGCGTCAGTCACATCAACACTGATTGATAAGCTGTTTTCTAGTTGTAGCGCCAGCATTGGTTCAATGCGACGTGCCAGCAATAATAGAGGGTGGCCCTTTGCATTAAAAGCTTTAGCCATAGCTGCACCAATACCTGAAGATGCGCCTGTAATTACGATAAGTTGTTTCATTGTGTCGACCTCTGTTTGTAAGTTGCGAGAATTATAGTGAGCTTTTTATTGTTGATATATAATCAATAAAGAACATAATTGTTTACTTATAACTTCTAATTGATTGCTGCTTGGTTGATGCTTCATTACCTGCCGAATAACGCGGTAAGTATCTGGTGTAACGGTTAGGAGGTTTTACTCAATGAATAAAATTATAGGCAGTTCCATAATGAACACTGAGATAAATCTGGTGGATATTCGCGCTTTTGTAGTTATTGCTGAGCAAGGGAATTTTACTGTGGCAGCAGAAGTGCTTGGTTGCTCGCGATCGCACCTGTCTAAGCAATTATTGAGTTTAGAAACATTTCTTGGGGTGAGTTTAATTATTCGTACCACGCGCACACAGCGCTTAACTGATCAAGGCGAGTTGTTTTTACAGCAATGTCAGCAAGCTCTGCAGCAAATAGATCAAGCTGTTGCGACTACGGTCGAAAGTGCAGAACGTCTTAAAGGTAATATTTATATCAATTGTGTTGGGGGGATTTTAGGTGAAGAAATTATCGTTAAGTTGGTCAATGACTTTATCCAACTCTACCCAGATATCACTATCGACTTGGACTTTAGTAGTCAGCGAGTGGATTTGATTGAAGATCATTTTGATGCGGTGTTTAGAATGGGCGCCTTGGCAGACTCGGGCCTTATCGCCAGAAAGTTGATGGATATTAAAAACTGCACCTTGGCATCACCTGCTTATCTTGAAAAATATGGACAACCGACACATCCGAACCAACTTAATAAATATGCGTGTATTGTTGGCTCGATAAATCATTGGCGTTTTGAGCAACAGGGCTCAAGTAAAGACAGCGTAGAAGTGGCAATTAAAGGCAGCTTTAGATGTAAAAATGGCCGCGCGATGAAAATCAGTGCGTTAGCGGGTAATGGGATTGTTAGATTACCGTACTTGTATTGCTCTGAAGAAATGCGAGCCAATGAATTAGTCGAGGTATTTAGCGATTGGCATATCCCTGATACGCCGTTTTATGTGCTTTATCATAAAGATAAATTTCAACCTGAACGTTTAAAAAAATTTATACAATTCACCCATGAAAACTTTAAAACTTATCTGCCTGATTTATAGATAGATCTTTTTAGAGACAGACAAAAAGACTCTGTTTTATTGCTTTGTGGCTAAGTGATTAGTATCACATTTTTCTATATTTCTACTATCTTTATAAAACAATAAAAATAGGGAAATGATGGATGCTAAAAAGGCTAGCGCTACCTTTCTGTTTACTTATGCTTGCCAGTAATGTGCAAGCTAGCGGGCTTTATTTTGAAGCTCGCAGTGACAGTATGGGCGGTACTGGTGTAGCTGCATCTAACCGAGTTGGCGCAAGTTTTATTAACCCTGCTTTATTGGCGATTCTGACTCCGCATGCCACATATACCAATGAAGAAATAAAGAAGACTCAAGAGTTTTCTTTATTACTGCCTGCAGTTGGCGCCGAAGGCGCTGATAGCGATAATATGATTGATAAGTTTGATTCATTACAAGACTCTTATGATGGTCTTGAGGCGGCTATCAATAACGGTGATTCCAATGATATAGAAGTTTTTCGAGATGACTTAGTCGTTGATTTAGAATCTCTAAAAGGTAATACCGCCAATGTATCTGCTGGCATTGGCGCAGCTTTTGTTATCCCTAATGAGTATCTGCCTATGGC
This sequence comes from Shewanella sp. GJ50-10, assembly GCF_055808815.1. Classification (NCBI taxonomy): domain Bacteria; kingdom Pseudomonadati; phylum Pseudomonadota; class Gammaproteobacteria; order Alteromonadales; family Shewanellaceae; genus Shewanella; species Shewanella sp. GJ50-10. The sequence continues at coordinate 523,197 of NZ_JBVVSS010000001.1, forward strand.
GGTGTTTTATAAAAGCTACCTAGACGCTGTTGGGGTTGCCGATATTGCTCAGTCAGATATAGATACCTTGAGTACGCTTGACCCACTAAATCCACCATCAGAAATCACTGACTTAGACTCTCAAGGTGTAGTGTTAGCAGGTGGCGTCACTGACTTTGGTGTGGCATTAAGTTTCCCATTATCGATTGTCAATATGCCGGTTAGAGTGGGGATTTCACCTAAGTTTCAGCGTATAGATACGTACCACTATTCTGTCAATGCCAATAACTTCGATGCTGATGATTTTGACGATGATAAATACCGCAATGATGAGAATCTTTTTAATCTCGATATTGGCGTTGCTTTTGAGCCAATGGATGCACTGACTATTGGGTTATCGGCGCGAAACTTATTCAGTAAAACCGTTAAAACAGTTGAGTCGCAAGGGCGTGAATTTCATTATCAAGTTGAGCCGCTTATTACAGCTGGAGCCGCATATGATTGGGCATCAGTGACCTTAACTACAGATATTGATTTGATAGACCAGACCCGTTTTAAAGAGTTTGATGCGGTGCAATATTGGCGCGTTGGCGGTGAAGTAAAAGCTACAAATTGGTTGTATTTGCGTATGGGCTATCGTCATGATCTTAAAGATAACAGTGTCGATATATACTCATTTGGGACTGGTTTTGCCATTGGTCAGGCTTTTAAGCTTGATATGAGTGGTAGCTATGGTGAAGATGATGCCATAGGCGCTGTGCTTCAAACCTCTTATCATTTCTAGCTCTTTCTAGCATCTGTTTTAGCAAAACATCATTGTGCTTGTATTAACCTCTCTTGCTTCAATTTTGTTTTAGGGAGCCATTCAACCTCTATGACTAATTCAATCTTTGCACTTTACTAATTCTCAAAGGTTATCGCTTTAACCCGCGGAGAGCTCGAGTAATGATTTTATGGTTAACACTAAGGCGCTAAGTCCGCATAATACAAGCGTTGCCATCCGGGTTTTCTGTTTATCGACTTTATTGCTGAGTTTTCCTGCCACGTAACTGCCTAAAAATACCGATGGTAATAGCATTAATGACAGCCAAACATGTTTGGTTTCAACTAAACCAACAATGATTAGAATCACCATCGCAATCATTGAGCTGAATACAAAGAATATTGATAACGCTGCACGGAACTGTGGCGCATCTTTTCCTGCTAACAAAATGGCCAAGGGGGGCCGCCTATTGCGGCTATGTTGCCAAAAATCCCCGATAGCACTCCAGCGATAAATAAGGTTATACGATTAACGGGGGCGGTAATCTTGTAAAAACTGAGAATGACCGCTGAAGCAACAATAAAGGCAATGGCGAGGCCAAGTACCGATTGCGGAGCAAATACCAGTAATGCTGCGCCAAGAAACCCACCAGGAATACGCCCAATCAAAGCATATTGCAGACCATTAAATTGCAGCGAAGTACGTTCCCGTAGCAAGGTCAAAAAGGCAATGGAAAACCCACAGGCAATAACAGGTGCTGGGACAAGTTGAGGGTCAATAATGTAAAGCAGGGGGCTTGCAACAACCGCTAAACCAAAGCCGATAAGGCCTTGGGTTAATGCGCCAAGAAATATAATAACCGATGCAAGCATCAAGGTTTGCGGATCGATAAATGCCATATACTTCTCTGTGAGTACAAGGTGACTCAGAAATCGCCATATTACATTGGGTAATGTGGCGATGTGGGTAAGCTAAACTAATGGGGCTTACATTAAAAAATAAGCGCAAGACGCATTTAGCTCCTATTTAACTTAGTCGTCTAAGTCTTCCCACTCAATACCCATTTGATCCATCAGTGCTTTTGCTTCACTTGGGATACTGTCTGGGCCTTCTTTAGATAAGTCATCATCATTTGGCAGTGGCTGACCAGTGTATGCGTGTAAAAATGCTTCACATAAAAGTTCACTGTTGGTCGCATGACGCAAGTTATTCACCTGACGGCGAGTTCGTTCATCGGTCAATACTTTTAATACTTTTAAAGGAATCGATACCGTGATCTTTTTAACTTGTTCATTTTTTTTGCCATGTTCGGCATATGGGCTGATATAGTCGCCATTCCATTCAGTCATTAACTCACCTTTATACGATAGATTCGTGGCAGATTTTAACTGCTTATTTATTACAGTCAAATTATTGCTGCTATTCTATAACGAAAGCAAATAGATTTCTTTATGTTTAGACGTCTAAACGTCTAATTTGTGTTGACGATCAGATTTAGCTTAGGTACATTTAGCCATCTAGACATCTCTTTGCTGTTTTATTCTAGTGTGTCAATCTTTAGGAGCTTATTATGACCAAACATCGCGCTGCTACACTTGCCGTTCGCCAAGGTATCGAATCAGATACGCAATATGGCGCAGTAGTCCCGCCGATTTATCTTTCGACCAACTATTCGTTCGATGGACACACAAACCCAAGAGAGTTCGACTATAGCCGCTCTGGTAATCCGACTCGTTGCGTATTAGGTGAGGCAATTGCCAAGCTTGAAAATGGCGCGACGGGTGTGGTGACATGCACAGGAATGGCTGCAATAACTTTGGTTACCAGCTTATTGGGGCCAGAAGATTTAATCGTGGTTCCCCATGATTGCTATGGCGGTAGCTACCGACTGTTCACTAATCTTGCCAGCAAAGGTCAATTTAAATTAGTCGTCGTTGATCAAACAGATGAAAAAGCACTGGCTGATGCCATTGCACAAAAACCAAAAATGGTTTGGTTAGAAACCCCATCGAATCCTTTATTACGAGTGGTAGACATTAAAGCGATTGTGGCGGCAAGCCATGATGTTGATGCGCTAGTGGTGGTTGATAACACCTTCCTTTCGCCTATTTTACAGCAGCCATTAGAGCTAGGTGCAGACATCGTGATGCACTCAACCACGAAATACATTAATGGTCACAGTGATGTGGTTGGCGGCGCAGTTGTGGCTAAAGATCCTGAGCTTGGCGAATTACTCCATTGGTGGTCTAACACCTTAGGCCTAACGGGGTCAGCTTTTGATAGTTATTTGACCTTACGCGGTATTCGCACTCTTGCGGTGCGTATTCGTGAGCATCAAACTAATGCTCAACGGGTCATTGAAGTGCTGCAAGCCAGTAATGTGGTCGATAAAATCTATTACCCAGGTTTAAAAGACCACCCAGGTCACGATATTGCAGCCAAACAACAAAAAGGCTTTGGCGCTATGTTAAGTTTTGAACTTAAAGGTGGCGAAGCTGAAGTTGTTGCTTTCTTAAATGCATTGTCGATTTTCTGTGTTGCTGAAAGCTTAGGCGGAGTGGAAAGCTTAGTTGCCGTACCTGCAACTATGACTCATAGAGCAATGGCGCCTGAAGCCCGTTATGAAGCTGGTATTAAAGATACATTATTGAGACTATCTGTCGGTATTGAAGATGCTGAAGACTTAGTGACTGATATTCAAGCTGGTCTAGCTGCTGTTGCCGCGCTTTAAGTGAGTGCCGTTAAACAGTCTTAAGTTGAACAAGTAAGATTTTATTAGCTGCCATGCTAAATCTGCATGGCAGTTTGAAGTGGTTTAAGGAGTTACAAATGACCCGCAGTCATTTACATAAGTTTGGTGGTTCAAGTTTAGCTGATGCTGATTGCTATCGCCGTGTCGCACATATTTTGCTGACTCATGGCAATTGTGATGATTTAGTCGTTGTGTCAGCTGCGGGTAAAAGTACTAACTTTTTGTATAAGTTACTGTCGCTTCGAGAAACAGGCGAGCTTTGGCAAGAAGAACTACAAGTGCTGGTAAGTTATCAGCAAAACCTTATCGAACAGTTACTTTCCAATGAGCAAGCTCGGGATCTACGCGAGCGCTTATCAACTGACAAATCACAACTCATTAGTTTGTTATCTTTAGAGCAACGAAACGAATTTCAGCTTAACCATGTGCTGAGTTTTGGCGAGCGTTGGTCTGCAAGATTAATGGCGGCGCTTTTGCGTGAGTCAGGGGTTGCAGCAATCAATGTTGATGCTTGCTCGATTCTTGTGGCTGACGAAGGTGTTGTACCAAATATTCGCATTGAAGAGTCTCGTCAAAGAGTGCAGAAGCTTCTTGAAGCACACCCTGATGAGCGTTTGGTTATTACTGGCTTTATTTGTGCTAATGAGCACAATGAAACCTTGTTACTTGGTCGCAATGGTTCTGATTACAGCGCAACTCTTATTGCGAGCTTAGCGGATATTGAACGGGTGACAATTTGGACTGATGTTGAAGGGGTATTTAACGCCGACCCAAATAAAATCAGTGATGCAAAATTATTGAATAGCATGTCACTTGTTGAAGCTGATCGTCTTGCTCACCTGGGCTCTCCAGTGCTGCATAACCGAACTTTACAGCCATTATTTGATACCAATGTCAGCTTAGCTGTGCGCTCAAGTTATGCATCACACACAGACTTTACCTTAATTGCGCCACAAAGCTCATCGGCCAGTGCGCCAGTGGTGACTAATCTAAACGAAGTGGTGTTGTTTCGAATTAAGCAGCAGTCTCAAGCTCAAGATTTAATTGCGGTATTAGCTCAAGAAGGCATTGCGCCATTAGCTTACTGGACTTCTGCCCATCATAAGGTGGAATTAGCCTTTACCCTTGAAAACCAAAAGCAGGTTCATAGTTTACTTGAATTACATAGCGAAGCTTTGGCGATCAGTGATATTCGCGTGAATAACGATTTAGGTTTAGTGGCACTCGTTAGCGCTGATGCTGAGCATTATCGTCGCAGTTTTGCTCGTCTGCTAAGTCGTGACGCTAAGCCGTTATATCAAGATGGATTGAGCTTAGTGACATTAGTGCCTAAAGCCCAAGTTAATTTATTGACTCAAAAAGTGCATCGCCGCTGCGCAGGCCCGCGTATGCGAATTGGTGTGTTGCTGTTAGGTGTAGGTAATATTGGTGAGGCGTGGATTGATTTATTCCAGCGCTCATCAACTGCGCTAAACCGTGAATTAGAAGCTACCGTGCAGTTAGTTGGCTTACTTAGTTCAAAAGAAGCGTTAATTTGCCCTCAAGGTATCGATATTAATAACTGGCAAGACAGTTTTGATACCACAGCCAATAAGTGGGACTACCCGAGCTTATTTGAACAGTTAGAACAGCTTGATTGCGATGAGTTAGTGGCATTAGATATCAGTGCAAGTGCGAGTTTAACACTGCAATACCCTGAACTATTTGCTCGTGGCATTCATATGGTGAGTGCCAATAAACTTGCAGGCTCTGGACCATTGCCGTTTTATCGTGAGTTAAAGCAACAACTCAGTAATCGCCGTTTATTTTGGCGTTATAACGCCAGTTGTGGTGCAGGACTGCCGATTCAGCATGCGTTAAATGACTTGCGAAATAGTGGTGATGCGATTGAAGCTGTTGGCGGTATTTTCTCAGGCACTTTATGTTGGTTATTTGAACATTACGATGGTCAAAAGTCGTTTTCTGAATTAGTGGTTGAAGCACGTGGATTAGGGATAACAGAGCCCGATCCTCGAGACGATCTTTCTGGTCGAGACATGCAGCGCAAGTTACTGATCCTAGCCCGTGAGATTGGCTTTGATATTGAGCTTGAAGATATTGTTTTAAACTCGTTAGTGCCTGCAGAGTTAGCGGATTTATCTTTGGATGACTTTCTCGCCCGAATTGGCGAATTAGATCAAAGCATGTTGCAACAATTTACTGCGGCTTCTGAGCAAAATAAAGTGCTGCGATATGTGGCGTCTCTGGATAAAGTCGATGGCAAAATGCATGCTGAAGTGGGTATTCAATGGGTTGATTCCAATCATCCTTATGCCAATTTAACCCCTGGCGATAATGTGTTTGTTATCCGCAGTGCGTTTTATCAAGGCAACCCACTCATTATCCGGGGCCCTGGAGCTGGCAGAGAAGTGACAGCAGCAGCGGTGCAATCTGATTTAGTACAGATCTGCAAAGACCTACTGCAAGAGTAACTTTTGCTGTAGTTTAGCAATAATTGTATTTACAAAAGGCTTATTCCTAAAGGGAATAGGCCTTTTTTGTCGCTAAATGATAGGAAGATATGTATTGAACCTAATTCAATGCTTTTGTACAAAAAACATTCTGTTTAAGCGTGACGTTTTTGTCTATAGTGGTATTAAGTCGGAGATGGATTTCAACAAGAGGCTGATAAATGAATAAAAATAATCGTTTAAAGGATGACTGTTTGACGAGTGTAAATTCTGCCGTTTGGGCTAGTATCTTTTTAAGCAGTGTTATGAGTTTTAGTGCAATGGCTAATATTCCTGACGAATCACCCAAAGAGTTATTACAAACTGTGCCAGCAGCTGCGCAAGTTTGTCTTAGCTGTCATGGTGTAAATGGTGAAGGACTAGGAGTTGTAGGGCCTCGTTTAGCGGGGTTATCCAGCGAGTATATTGCTGCACAAGTGAGTCATTTTCAGACTGGGTTACGTCAAAACCCAACAATGATGGCTATGGCGATGACAGTCCAAGGCGATAATATCAAAGTAGTGTCGGATTTTTTTGCATCAAAGCCTGTGACAGATATTAAGTTGCAATATCGAGGTGACAAAGTGGTCATCGACGACATTGGTGAGAAACTGGCATATCAAGGTGACTGGCAACGGGATATTCCTGCATGTACCAGTTGTCATGGCCCGTCAGGTATTGGCGCGGGCCAATTCCCTCGATTAGCCGGTCAAGAACCCACCTACTTTAAAAATCAATTATTGGCATGGCAAGCAGGTACCCGTACTGGGGATGCTGACAACATGATGGGCAATATTGCTAAAAAGCTCACCGCTGCAGAAATTGATGCATTAACTCAATACTTTTCGGCTCAGAAATAAGGACATACTATGAAGCTATATTATTTTTCAGTGGCTGGTGTGTTCCTAAGTTTGGGATTATCAGCAACAGAGTTACCTGATAGACAAGCGCAACTTCCCTCAGTTGCAAAAGATGCTAATGCACAATATTTAACACCAAGTGCGTTATCTACTATTCCTAAAGGCGAATTTGGCGACAAAGTCAGAAAGGGGTATCAGTTATTTGTGAACAGTCAGCAAATGCGCGATACCTACGTGGGTAACGAATTAAACTGTGTTAATTGCCATATGAATGCAGGTAACAAGGCAAATGCTTCGCCGCTTTGGGGCGCCTATATGGCTTACCCAGCATATCGTAAGAAAAACGATAAAGTGAACTCTTATGAAGAGCGTATTCAAGGCTGTTTTACTTACTCAATGAATGGTCAAGCGCCAGAATCTGGCAGTGAACCTTTGGTGGCGATTTCAGCTTATTCATATTGGTTAGCCATGAGTGGCTTAATGAATCAGTTTGGCATTACTGGATCTGTGCCTGAAATGGCTGATGGAGAGCTGCTTAAGGGCGGAAATAGAGAAGATTTTCCTTTACCTGAGGCGGTAACTTCAAAGCTCGATCAAAAGGCGCTTACCATGTTACCTGGACGAGGTTTTCCAAAGCTAGCTAAGCCTGAGTTGGCTTATTCAGTGCAGCGCGGTGAAGCCGTTTATCAAGCCCATTGTCAGGCATGTCATGGTGATGATGGCCAAGGCTTGAAGATGGCAGAAGTCAGTTCATTACCGCCATTGTGGGGACCACAAAGCTATAACTGGGGCGCAGGTATGCACCGAGTTAACACAGGTGCTAATTTTATTTATGAAAATATGCCGCTAGGTAAAAGCATGCAGCTAACCGTGCAGCAAGCTTGGGATGTCGCCGCGTTTGTTAATGCTCATGAACGTCCGCAAGACCCAAGGTTTAAAGGTGATATCGTTGAAACCCAAGCCAGCTTTCACCAGCATGATGGTTTTTATGGCAAGCCAAGCCCAATAGATGCGAGTGTCATATTAGGCGCAAAAGCTTATCCGATATTCCCAACATCGCAATAAAAGATAACTTTAAGTCAGTAAGCTTTTGTAAGTAAAAGAATCGGTGCTTTGGCACCGATTCTTTGTTTTATACTCTGGGCTCACAATGACGTAAGTAATAACTGCAGTTAAGTAAAGTTAACCAAAGTAAACTTAAACTCTATGGGTTTGAAATGAGGAGCCTTAATGGCAAAAGTCACCCCAGTACAGGTTTTTCAACCAAGTGATGAGTCAGTTGGCTCGAAAGAGGTGAGTGAACCTTTAACTTGTCCAATATGCTTTAAACAAAATCAGTGCGCGGTAACCACGGGTTTATCGATTGAAAGTTGCTGGTGTTTGACTCAGTCAGCTGAAAAAAAAGTGGACCCGAAATTATTATCTGATTTATCAGGTAAAGCTTGTATTTGCCAAGAATGCTATAAAAAATTAACTCAATTGCCAAACAACGAATAAAAGTAACTTGGGGCTTTAGCGGCCATATGGATAATCCGATGATTAGCATGTTGGTGTTGGTGTTGGTGTTGGTGTTGGTGTTGGTGTTGGTGTTGGTATAGATGCTGATGAACTTTGAAACCGCAATAGGTAATGACTTACAAGCAGGGCTTGAACACTTGAAGGTGATACTGAAGAGAGAGTTTTTACTCTGCTTACCCTTCGCAAGTCTGCTTTATCTTATCAAGAGCCTGCTTTGTAAAGCGGCAATATTAAAACTCTTGCAAAAGGCACTGCAATATTAGCAGTGCCTTTTTTAATAATTAAATCCAATCAATCTGCTGATTTTATACAGTTAATGGCATAATTTTAGATGATTATCACGTTGGTGTTTCCAATTTGTGTGTAATGCAGGTAATCTGAATTCTCTTCTTTTTAGCGTGATGTAAATAGGAAGCATAGTTGCTGATTAAAACTTAAGTGATAACAACAGCTAACAATAATGAAAATAACAATAAATACTTAACTCATTATGAGGTTTTAGATGGAACAGGTTACAGCATTTGTAAACACGATTAACGGCATCGTATGGGGTGTTCCCATGTTGGTGATGATTTTAGGAGTGGGATTATTTTTATCCATTGGATTGAAATTAATGCCAATCCTAAAATTAGGCACAGGCTTTAAGCTGTTATGGTCAGGACGTGATACATCTGATAAAGATGGAAAAGGCGAGATTAGCCCGTTTAATGCCTTGATGACCTCATTATCAGCCACCATTGGTACCGGTAATATTGCTGGTGTGGCAACGGCTATTTTCTTAGGTGGCCCAGGTGCTTTGTTTTGGATGTGGTGCACTGCTTTAGTCGGTATGGCAACCAAGTTTGCTGAAGCCGTGTTAGCAGTAAAATTTCGTGAAAAAGACGGTAATGGTAATCATGTCGGCGGTCCGATGTATTACATCAAAAATGGCCTCGGCAGCAAATGGGCTTGGTTAGGCACAGCATTCGCGGTATTAGGATCACTCGCTGGTTTCGGTATCGGTAATACAGTGCAAACTAACTCTGTTGCTGATGCGATGAGTAGTAACTTTGGTGTCCCTAACTGGGTTACAGGTTTAGTGCTAATGGTATTAGTTGGCGCTGTACTGATGGGCGGAATTAAGCGTATTGCTGATGTCGCTGGTAAATTAGTGCCGTTAATGACCTTGTTCTACATTACAGCTGGTTTAGCGGTATTAGTGGTTTATGCCGACCAAGTTCCTGCAGCATTTCAATTAATTATTCACAGTGCGTTTAATCCTGTCGCTGCTCAAGGCGGTTTTGCTGGTGCTGCAGTGTGGGCAGCGATTCGTTTTGGTGTCGCCCGAGGTGTATTTTCAAATGAAGCAGGTTTAGGTAGCGCCCCTATTGCTCATGCCGCAGCGCAAACCAATGAACCAGTAAAGCAAGGCTTAATTGCCATGCTGGGTACATTCATTGACACCATTATTGTGTGTTCGATTACAGGCTTGGCGATTATTGTTTCTGGCGCTTGGACATCAGGTGAAACAGGCGCTGCATTAACATCATTTGCCTTTTCGCATGCACTGCCTATGGGCAATTATATTGTTGCTATCGCTCTGGCTGTTTTTGCATTTACCACTATCCTAGGCTGGAGTTTTTATAGTGAAAAATGTATGCAGTATTTGTTTGGTGACAAGGTAGTTAAACCGTTTAGATTAGTGTGGACACTCGTGGTGCCAATTGGCGCAGTGAGCTCTCTTGAATTTATCTGGTTATTAGCGGATACGCTGAACGCTATGATGGCGATTCCAAACTTGATTGCGCTCGCGCTATTAAGCCCAGTGGTATTTGCTCTAACTCGTGAATATTTTGCTAAGCAGAAGGCGCAAGCTTTAGAGAACTAATGAAGCTATAGGTTTCATGCAATGGCATACACAGGGGAGTGTATGCCTTTACTTTAAAAAGGATATTACATGATAAAAGTAACTCGCAAAACGATACAGACACTGAGTGGATTATTGGTATGTTCGTTATTGTTGGCTGGCTGTAATGGGGTGTCGTTTAGAACCAATGCAGATCAATATATTACCCATCAAGCTGTAGCCTCTACAGTTGAGGTTTATCAACCGAGCGAGCTTTATAATCACGACAATGAACCATTAGGTGAAGTGGTGACAACATTTTGCGCCAGCACCCGCGAACAAATAGAATTTGGTACCCCTAGCTTGAACACTTTACAGAAAGAACTGAAAGTACAAACCAAGGAAAGAGGCGGAAATGCGCTTATTATTACTGACTGCGGGGAAATGATTTATCCTGCTTGCTCTGTTTATTTAGAGTGCAGTGGGCTTGCATACTTTTTAAAATCGTAATGATTAAAAGTGTCTATAGCTTAATTAACTCACTTATAAAAAGCTTGATCGATAAGTGAGTTTATTGATTCAAAACAGCTCATCATCAAGATTTCTTCTTAGCTCTGCCTGTTCTAAATAATCATCTAGACGTCGTTTAACCTGCCTTTTACGTTCAATAATTTCTGCTGAACGTTTGTTTCTAGGCGTGACCATAGCTTCAATTTCAGTGTCATTGGGAATGTTTTCAGTAATATTGGCCATCATTCTACCCTCTATGTCATTGTTCACTGACAGTGCTGAGTCAGTGTTCAAACAAGTGTGAAAAGCGAAAGGTAAATCTGCCCTGAGTGTCACAGGTTACTTGGTGCCAGCAACGTCAATGTTTGGTAAAACGATAAAATTGGGCTAATAGACGTAAGCGAAAACATCAAATTAGCGACATAATTTGAATGTAGCAGCTATTTAAATAATTGCTTAATTGTAGAATTGAAAATTTTTATTTCTGCCATTAAAAACGCCACTCAAGTGAGTGGCGTTTTTTGTGCTTAACATGCTTAAATCAAGCTTCCATAATGTTGAAAGCGTTAATTAAGTCTTATAATCCAAAGCTATATGAGTAACCTAGTACAATTTTAGCATCGTCTTCATCTAAGTCAGTATCTGATGCAGTAAATGACACTGTACCGTAATCAGTATCTGCGCTGAGTGAAACATTGTATTCTGAGTAGCTATCTGTACCGAACCAGCTTGTGATGACATCACCATCTGAGTAACCGTAATGCACGCCCAGTGATAACTTTTCAGTTAATGGGAAGGTTAGGTTAGCTTGTGCATACATCATGTCTTTTGAATCTAATGGTTCTGCAGCAATATCATCACCGCCATTCACTGTATGAGAGTATGAAACATCTAACCATTTCCAAGCTAGACCAACAGTCACTTCACCAAAATCTACGCTACCAGGAGAGTCTGGGTAAGCGTAATAAAGATAATTGATGTCATAGCTTAAGTCTTCTGTGATATTGCCACCGTAACCCGCGTAAATATCAAGCTCGTATGAGGTGCCGTCACCAAAGTCGACATTTGAAGCCCAACCGCCAACATAAAAACCTGAGTCTGCAGCATAATCAATGCCACCTTGAACTGCAGCGCCATTATCTGTTTGGCTCACACCACGCCATAGGTAGTTAGACGTCGCACCGATATTACCCGTGACTTCAGCTAATGCTGAACCACTGAGTAATAAACCTGTTGATAGCGCAATAGCTTTATATAACGATTTTTTCATTTTTCATTCCCTCAAGTTTTTCTTATTCATTGCACCAATTGCTTGTTCATCGGGCAGCTTGGTTCAATGTTGATTTTATCTGTATGAGGTATTGCTAATGGTGTGCCATGTTTAAAAAGGTATTAATATCAGTCTATTGGCGTATTTTGCACCGACTTGTAGCAAAAATGTTGCATTAAAATGAGGCGGAGGTGCACATTTGTTGTGCGTTATTGCTGCAGAATTCAGTAGGGAACATTAAGTTTGAGGCATAAAAAAACCTCCAAGTTAGGAGGTTTTATAATTCAAGCTGTTAAATTAATTAACGCTATCTTTAAGTGTTTTACCAGCTTTGAATTTTGGTACAGTCGCTTCAGCGATTTGAATTTCTTTGCCGGTTTGTGGGTTACGGCCAGTACGTGCTGCACGAACTGAGGTTTCAAAAGAACCAAAACCTACGATAGAAATCTTGTCACCACTTTTCATGGCTTCAGTAACAGCTTCTTCAAAAGACTTTAGTGCGCGACCAGCTTCAGCTTTAGTTAACTCAGCATTTTCTGCAATTTTTGCAATTAATTCACTTTTGTTCATGTTGATATTCTCTGCTTTCCATAGATGTGTTTATTTAAAACTAGATTAACATGCCATAAGCCATGGGGCTTTGAAAGCCTTTTATCTGATAAATGTGTAGCTATATGGCATTTAGACGACATTTAAGGGATAAATTACCTGATTGAGCTACTTAAAAGGCGAATATGACTAGTCAATTAAGTCAGTCAACTTAAATAGCTGAGGCTAAATGTTATTCCTCTAACAGTTGATACAAGAGTTGTTTGACAAGTTTGGGTTCAAAAGGCTTATCACACAGGGCGTTAACGCCGGCACTAGACACATTGCTTAAATGGGTGTCATTGGCCTCAGAAGAAACCATTAAAATGGGAATATGTGATTGCTGACTTTCGTTGCGAATATATTGCGTCAAGGCTAAGCCATCAACACTAGGCATATTGTAATCGGTGATGACCAAATCAAACATTTGTTGTTGCATTAACTCAATGGCTTGAGCGCCATCTTCGGCTTCACTGATAATTCTTATCCCTAGATTACCAATGGTGCGTTTAATGACGTTACGGGCCATACGGCTATCATCAACCACCAAAGTGCGAATATCTTGAACATCAAAATGGCTCAAATCCAACTCATCATTACTGATTAAGTCAATGGTTGAGTTCAGTGCAGTAGCGAGATGATCAGCATCGAAAGGTTTAGGTAAGATCGCCACTACCCCAGACTGTCTAAATATCTCTAATTGTTCACGGCGGCATTCGCTAGAAACCAGCATAAATTGAATATCTTGGTAAGCTTTACTTTGTTTAATAAAGCTTAATAGTTCGGTGGCTTCACCGTCCTCAAAATGTAATGCACTGACAATGAGATCTGGCGTATGACGGGCGATAATCTCTTTTGCTTCACTAATACTCGAAGCGGTTTGAATGCTATTAACGCCTTCTTGATTTAATCTGCCTGTGATGATTTTACGTTGAACATCAGAAGGTTCTAGCAGCAAAATGGATAATTCACTGGGTGATAAATGGCTCATTTTTATTACTTCTTATTATTATAATTGAGTCTTATAACGCCTATTTTAACTCAAGCTTGGTTCCGAATACACATTTATGCAGGTTTTCGTTAACAAGCTTGCTGTAAGTATTCTTTGGTTTTTTTACTTAATGCGACCCAATACTGAAATCCAAGAATGATAAAGATCGATAATGCAATTGCTGGAATAGGAATATTGATGCCATTAAATTCGACTTTTACATCTTCAGGGGTAATTTGATAGGCAATGACTGCAGTGGTTGTTAACGCTAATGCGGCAAGGGTTTGGATCCCAAGATAAATCTTAAATACCACTCCAGCCCAGTGACTACGTTTTATTAGTCCAAAAAGGACAGGGATAACACCAATAGTAAATAGATCTATGCCTTGGATGGAGTAAGAACGCAGTAATGCTAAAATAGAAAGCAATACGTAAAATACCATCAAAATGATAAGCCTGCGCGGAGGTTTAATGCTGGTTGTGCTGAGTTTATTCATAAGGATTAGATATAGGCTGTAAGGTTTTAGATTTTATGTGGTGTAGAATAGCGCGAGTAGACTCAGTTTTGTGAGTTGTTTGAAAAGAATTTAGGAAAATTGAAATGACAGACGCTGAATTTTGGTCTCTAGTTACCCGAAGTGCACCACAGCAATCCGAGCAAGAGTGCCACGATGCCTTAAAAGAAAAACTGGCTTTGCTTGATGATGAGTCATTGGCGGCATTTGATAAAATGTTTGGTCAACAAATGCGCCGCAGCTACAGCTGGGCAGTCTGGGGGGCAGCATATATTATTACTGGCTGTGATTCAGATTACGCCTTTGCAGAGTTTAGAGGTTTCATACTGTCATTAGGTGAACAGTGGTACAACAAAATCATTAACGAGCCTGATGCTTTAGGTGAGTTAGCCTTATGGCCAACTAAAGATGGTTCTGCATATCCGTTTATTGAAGATTATGATTTAGTGGCAGGTCAGATCTATGAAGATAGAACAGGCGATGAATTACCGTTTGTACCTTCTGGTCAACATAGTCCGCAAGGTAAAAAGTTCAGTACCAAGAAAAAAGATTTAAGAAAAAACTACCCTAATTTAAGTGATCGTTTTCCGTTTTAGTAAACTATTGCTAAAGAATCATCTTTGATGAAGCATCACTAATGAATCAGCCTTATTGATTTATCCAAAAAAATGCAGCCGCTGCTTATTCAGTGACTGCATTTTTTATTGAATTAGTATTTTTTTGATTAGCCTTCGCAAACCTCAGATTGGCTATCAAAGTCCATTCCGCGTTGTTCGCATTTCTGGTCTAAGAATTTACTCTCAGCTGTTTCCAGTTGCTTGTCAAACTCTTGATTCAGTTCTGCAGAGTATTCTTGTTCTGCTGAAGCCATATGTTGATCCATTAATTGGTGATGTTCTTTAATCGCCTGCTCGCCTTGAGCATCAACATCAAATTGATAAGCGAAACTTGAAGATGAAACGACTAGGGCAACGAAGAAGGTCGCGGCTAAAGAAAGTTTTTTAGTCATGCCGGCAGTAGAAAAAGTCGTTTGAGTTGCGATGTTGTTCATATTATTACTCCAGTAGTACACTTAGGTTAGTATTTGCGCTAATTCCTTGAGCGATAATGTGCAGTGACGCTAACAGAGTTTTGTTTATCTGCTGCCTTGTTTGGCGCTGTGCGTTTGCTTGGGATGTATATTAGCGAAAGCTTGCTGAATAGAAACTGAACAGATGTTGGTGTTGTTTTGACCATTAAGTTGTTTGCCTTGCATCTCAATGGGTCAATTTCCTACAGCAAACTTAAACACTTTACGTTAAGCTGATATACAGGTTAGGGTTTTATACTAATGGCATAAATTAGGTTTGAGAGATATACAGCCAGGAGACGACATATGAAAGTTAGACATCTACTTATTGCAGGCGCATTAATGTGTAATGCAGCTATTGCAGACGAAGAAGTGGTCCCAAATCCTGTAACTGAGGAAGGGGTAGTTAAAGTCGAATGGCAAGAGCCTAATAATTATCGAGACTTGAAAACAGCAACTGAAGTAAAGTCGCGTTTTCAACAGCGCTTTTTTGATACAATAACTGAAAATTTGAATAAAGAAGCTGAAAAGTTTCTTAAACCTAATCAGAAGCTTGAGATGCAAGTTTCGGATGTTGATTTAGCGGGGGATTTACGTCCTACATTTGGCGCAACAACTGCTAATGAACTGCGTATCGTGAAGGATTTATATCCGCCAAGAATGACTTTTACATACAGTATCACAGAAGGTGATAAAGTGATTATGGCTGGTGACGAGAAGCTTGTTGATATGAACTTTATGTACGGAACTAGCTCAAAGCGAAATCAAAAGCCATTTCAGTATGAGTCAGATATGCTAAAAGATTGGTTAAAGAAAACGGTTGAACCAAAGCTTTAACGGCTAACTCTTAGGTTGAGCTAGTCCTGAGCTAAGCGCCAAGCACCAAGTACAAAGTTCACTATAGTAATACCACTGAAACGGCTTATTCATTAAGCCGTTTTTTGTTGGGTAAAATTTAACGCGTAAAAACCATTTTTAGCAAATTTTGCTTGTTTCTTAGCTTCTGCGCTAAGCATTGATAACTCATGATCCGTTGTATTGACAGTGACATCAGGTGATAACACGCCAACACAAAGCGATATCAGTGGATGATCGACCATGTTGTCTTGTCGATCTTTGGCATGCATGGTTTGCGCTTGCCAATGTTGGTCACTGTAAAAGGCGTGTTTACTATGCTCAAATTGTTTAATGATCGCTTGGCTATGATTCATTGCCTCAAAACAAGTACAAATCATCACAAAATCATCCCCACCTACATGACCAACGAAGCAGCCTTCGTGTTGGTGTTGGGTTAATAGGTTTGCCACTTCCATTATGACTTCATCACCACGGGAGAAACCGTAAATATCGTTATAAGGTTTAAAATGACATAAGTCGAAGTAAGCTAAGTAGAAGGCTTTTTTCTGGGCTCGTAATCGTTTTAACTCCTCTTGAATTGGCACATTTCCAGGTAAGTTACTAAGCGGATTTGCGTGTCTTGCGACTTTAATTCGGTGTTCTGTAATACGCTGCAGCAGATCTTTGGTGTGGCCAATTCCTATCAATTTATCATGACGTAAAATAATGAATTGCTGTGCCACCGTGGTTGAATGCTCTGATGTGAGTAACTGGCTGACAGTCGATAACGGCTCACAGGCATCAATTTGTAATACTTGTTTATCCATTACCGCATTTGCAGGGTGGTTTTCGTGTAGTGCTCTACCGTAGGGAGTACTAAATAATTCCAAGATATGATTGCGGCTAACAATGCCTTGAGCCTGTCCGTTATCAGCAATAACAATGGCTTGTAACGCTGGTTGGTTAATAAATTGCTCACTAAGTTGCTTGAGCTTTGTACCTGGTGCGGCAATATTTGCTGGGACGCATAAGCTTTCTGCTGTTTCGCAGTAGCGATTTTGCGGAGCCATCGGTATAGAAACCAACTCTGAATCCATATGGGTATTAGGTTTTACTTTGGGACGCCCAAGTAGGTAGCCTTGGCAATATGTGACACCGAGTTGTTTAAGCATTGTTAGCTCAGCAGGGGTTTCGATGCCTTCAGCAATGACTTTGCAGGTTAAGTTTTGACATAACTCAACTATTGAGCGAACAAATTCTTGTTTGACGGCGGTACTATCGATTTGATGAATGAAGTGGCGATCAATTTTGACATAATCCGGTGATAACTCTGACCATAAACGTAAACCTGAATAGCCAGCGCCTAAGTCATCAATTGCAGTTAAGAAGCCCTGATTACGATAATGGTTTAAACAATCTTTGAGTAAATCGATATCGTCAGCTGGATATTGCTCAGACAGCTCAATCACGACATCTTCTGGTCGCAAACCCATTTGCTTTATTAGCTGTAA
Source organism: Shewanella sp. GJ50-10 (assembly GCF_055808815.1). Classification (NCBI taxonomy): domain Bacteria; kingdom Pseudomonadati; phylum Pseudomonadota; class Gammaproteobacteria; order Alteromonadales; family Shewanellaceae; genus Shewanella; species Shewanella sp. GJ50-10. Next base: position 540,674 of record NZ_JBVVSS010000001.1, read on the forward strand.
GGTCAAGCCTTTGGGGTGATCTGGGTCGAGCAATGCTTTTGGGGAAATATTGATAAAAAGCTTGCCGTTAAGCTCACAGGTTTTAAAAGCATTGATAGAAATGCTGCGGCAAAGGGTTTCTAGTTCACTGAGTTTTCCCAGATGTTCTGCGGTTTTAAATAATGGTACTGGAGAGTATAAGGTGCTGTGTTCAGGGCCGCGACTTAATGCTTCAAAGCCATGAATTTTTTGATTAGTAATATTAAAAATGGGCTGAAAAATGGCTTTAATGGATTGTTTATTAATAATCTTAGTCAGTTCTTTTTCTAGATCTATAACGCTCATTCTATCAATCCCATCAAAAGTAATTGGGTCAGTCTATTGCAGACAAATGACAGAATTATGTCGACTATGCTGAGTAAGTTATTAAAACCAAGGTATTAACTTGAAAAGTGTTCATAGTGAAATAATGAGATTGAGCTGAAATTTGGGCGACTAGACGTTTGCTGCGCTTTGTTTGAGTTGCTCTGTCTAAGTTGCTTAATCTGGGTTAATTTGTGTTCGCTGCTTTGTGTTAGCTGTTTAGTATTGGAAGCTTTGTAGGAAGTGTTTTATTTTCAAATGATAAGCAAGCCAATAAAACTAAAACGCAGCCAAAAGGCTGCGTTAAGAGATAAGCGTTAAGAGATTATGCTTAGCTGGCTTATTTAGTATTTTGCTTAAATAAATGCAGGGTTTGCAGCAAAGCACCAATTTTTTTCACGTGTGCTTCCAGCGCTTCAGGTGGAATATGGGTTAGGCCTTGTAGCTCTTCTAACTCATTTGCAAGTTCCTGAACATAGGGTAAAAAGCGATTGCTTTTTTGGCTAAAGCCTTGTTCTTCAGTGAAAATTGCCACAAACTTACCATGGCCAGCTTGACGCAACTCGTCGAGCCTTTTATCGGCATCAATGGCTTGGCGGTATCCTGTTTGTAGACTTTCTTTTAATTGATGGATAACTTGGGTATACGGCATGATAGCCTCATTTAACATCATAATATTAAGCTAAATTATAAGGGGCTGGCATGGTACTAACAAGTCAAATACCGTTAAAAATCGCAATGATGCTGCAGTTTTGCACCAGAAAAGTAACTGCGCTGGTGGTTTTATCATTGTTAGTCAGTGGTAGTGTCTTTGCCGCCGATTCTGATAAACCACCATTTTTCAAAGCAAACTATCAAGGCAAAGAAGTCTACTTATTAGGTTCTATTCATATTGGTAAAGCTGATTTTTATCCTTTGCCACTGCAGATTGAGCAAGCTTTTGTGGAGTCTGATGCTTTAGTGGTTGAGGCGGATGTGACTAAAGCGAATGTGCAACAGCTACTGCAACAGTATGGTTTTGCCACAGCAAAACAGTCTGATATTACCCGTTTATACCCAAGCTTTTGTGGTCAGAACCAAACCATGTGCGACGGCTTAAAGCCTTTAGCGACTTGGCTACAAGCAAATCAAATTGGGGTATCGCGATTTGCTGCTTTAGGTTTTACGCCTGAAGCGGGTGTCGATGTGACTTTTATAGCGCGGGATCCTGCCAAACCATTACTTGAACTAGAAAGCGTGGAGTTTCAGTTCGATCTCATTTCATCTTTTTCAGATAAAACCCAAGCGCAATTATTGGATGAAGCGATAAATGCTACCGATGATGAAATGCTAAAACTCGTTTCGGCGTGGCGTAGTGGCGACCATCAAGCCATTGCCGATATTATGGAGCATCAAGCTGAAGATTCTGAAGAGTTACTCGACAAATTACTTTGGCAGCGCAACCATACTATGACCCAGCGAATTGTTGAAATGTTAGCGAAAACTGATTACCAAAAGCTGTTTGTGATTGTCGGCGCAGGTCATGTAGTGGGTCAGCAAGCCCTGCCAGAGTTGTTACAAAAATCAGGATTAAGCGTGATTGATTGTTGGCAAATAAGGTGTAATGCGTATTGAGAATGTGAATTTAATTCTTGATTAATTAGCAATGTTAGTCATTTTTTGACTGATGTTACCAATCTAGATGTATAATAATGCCAATGAAACATTTTATGACGCAGTGTTTAGGTTAGCTAAATACTGCGTTTTCCGTTATTTACAGAAAAGGTAACTCATTTGAGTAACGATTACTCTATAGAATTAGCTTCGATGCCATCTTTGTTGTCATTGTATCGCAAGATATTATTGACCCGTAAGCCTGGTTGGGATCAACAACCTTTGCCGAATGTGAAAGTTCAGGCTAAAGGAATTCAAGTCTCTGACAAGAAAATCAATCAGTATGCTGAAGTGTGCGAGTTTGATTTTGACGGTAAAATTTTGCCACCAACTTTCTTGTATGTGCTTGCATTTAGATTGCACGCCACGATTTTTACCGATAAAGCGATTACCTTTCCGCTGCTCGGAATGATCCATTTAAAGAACAGTATCAGCTTATATCGGCCAATTGGTGCAGATGAAGTGTTTGATGTGCAGTGTGAACTGAGTTCAAGCCAAACGACTGATGCCGGTCTAGAGTTCGAACTTGTTTCTAAAATTTATGTTGGTGATGAACTCGTTTGGGAAGCTTTATCAACTTACCTTTATCGTATCGAATCGAAAGGGCGCAGAGCTAGACCGCCACGCGCATCTGATATGACATGGGAAGATGTTCAAACGTGGACATTGCCAGAAGATTTAGGCCGTAAATATGCCAAAGCATCTGGGGATTATAATTTAATCCACTTACATCCTGTGGTGTCTAAACGTTTTGGATTTGAACGTGTACTTGCTCATGGCATGTGGTCTAAAGCACGATCGCTTGCGGCACTCATGCAGTTTATTGGTCATCGTCCTTTCAAAGTCGATGTTGAATTTAAACTACCCGTGTTTATGCCATCGGAAGTGACATTTGCTTTTGAGAGTATGGAAAATGGTAAGCGCTTTGAAATGCGTGATATCAAAGGTCGTCGCCCGCATTTACTCGGTAACATGACTTACCTCGATTAAACAAAAGCGGTTAACTGGCAAGAGTTGCACAGTATAAATTAAAAAGCCCGAGTGAATTCACTCGGGCTTTTTGTTGGTATAGTCTAAACCTCTATAAAGGGAATACAGAACTAGTCTGCTGCTTTCTCGTGGTAAATATGCACATCGCGCTGCGGGAATGGAATGCTCACGCCTTGTGCGTCAAACTGCATTTTCACTTCGCGAGTAATATCCCAATATACATCCCAGTAGTCGAGAGGGGCAGCCCAAGGACGGACAATAAAATCAACCGATGATTCACCTAAGGTGTGCAGCTTTATCATTGGCTCTGGGAACTGTTTCACTTTTGGATGAGCCATTACGATATCCGTGAGAATTTTTTCTGCTTTAGGAATATCGTCGCCATAACCAATACCAAATGTCATATCAACGCGACGTTCTTGCTCTACGGTGATGTTGTTAATGGTGTCTCCCCAAATCTTATTATTTGGCACAATTAAACGTTGGTTATCTAATGTTTTAACTGTGGTTGATACTAAGCTCATGTGGCTGACACGGCCTGTAACACCAGCAGCATTAATCAAGTCACCGACATCAAAAGGACGATAGACTAAGATCATCATGCCTGATGCAAAGTTAGATAAGGTGTCTTGCAACGCAAAACCAATAATCACACCTGCGATACCGAAACCTGCGAGTAATGGTGCTAATTCAAATCCAAGTTGTGATAGAGCAATCAGCAAACCAAGCACATAAATCACGTTACCTGAGATTGAGGTAAAGAAATCTTGCAGTAGCATGCTGAAGTTTAACTTAGATGAATTAACCGCCTTACGAACGACCTTACGAACAAGCTTAGCGACGATGCTTGCTAAGAATAAAATGATTAAAAAGATGATCACTTTAAACGTAATGCCTGCGCCATTTTCTAATGCTTGGTTTTTAGCAATAGTCATCCATTCTTCAATAAGGCTTGATGCCACATCAAAGTTAAGTACATCTTGAGTGATATCACCTGAAACACTAAATAGGGTTTGTTTAATCTGCGTCGTGTCTTCGCCTAATGATTCCATCATATTAACGGCAACATTTAAGCTTTCAGTGTGCATAGCGAGGCGATCTTTAAGTAAACTCACTTCACTTTTTTGCTCTGCGGTAACATCGGCTCCAGCATCAGATGCATCAGCTATGGCACTTTTTAATTGTGCCTGAGTATAGGTCACCAAGCTTTCAAAGTAGTCAGCGCGAAGTAGTACTTCTGCCGTTAATGCCGCTTCTGCGTTGTCGACATTGATGTTGAGGGTTTTGCCCCAGTTAATCGTTTCTAGTTCAGCTTCAAGGAAATGGTCGCGGTCTTCTTCTCGTTTGATGATTTTTTGCATGATAGAGGCATCATTGTCACCGCCTAATTGAAGCTTTAATTCATTGACCCTTTCATCAAGGTATTGGCCAACTTTATCAAGAAACACCAATTGCTTGTTTACCTGTGGAACTAGGTATTCAATATCTGGGTCGGGTTGATTTACGAGGGCAGCCAATTCTTCACGTAGTAAATTGGTTTTGTTGCGGATACGATATTCGCTGACGTCTTTTAACTCGCCTTTAGCGGTTTTGAGCCAAATAATATCGGTATCGATTTTTTGTTGTAATTGTTGAATTTTATTATCAGTTGCTGGGCTGACTTCAGCGGCAAAACTGGTACCAGAAAAGCTAATTACACTGAGCAAACAGCAAATAATAAACAGAATTCTTGGCATGGTAAAACTTCCTGTCAATATAGTAGAAATCTAATGATAAGTTATTGCGGGAAGTTTGACGATAATTTGCTAGACTTACGCACTTTTTATTTTTCGGTAGAGTTAATATGGCTGCTTTGCAATGTGCGCATTGTCACAAACCCATTTCAGTGACAAAAATTACAGGAACTCGTGGTAAAGGGTTTTCTGCGCAAATACAGTGTTATCACTGTCAAGCATGGTTAGGGCGCCATGGCATATTAACAGTACTAAAAGTGATAGGGTTTTATACGGCTGTGATTGCGGCTATTACAGGATATTTTGTGGCAGGGCTTGCTAATATCATTACCCCTGTGATCATGCTATCGCTGATACTAACAGGGGTAACGCATTTGATGGATCATCTGTTGGTGATAGAAGCACCTGAGGAAGACGCTTAAATCAAAAGGGCTTAAATAACAGAGCCATCAATTAAATACTAGTCAACAACTTGTACTTGGTTTTCTAAAGCTGCTTCAACGTAATAAATACCGCCAAGTACAACAACACCAATGATCACCATGGTTAAAATAATACCGATGTTGTCTTTGAGCAAATTCATCATAGTTAAATCCTCTATTTAGGCTGTATACGTTGCTATATATGGCTAATATTTTAGCTTTTTCAGCTTAAGCTAATCTTAAATCAACCAAATGTCGAATGCCATATATTGGCATACTCAGTCACAAAAATTCTCAAAAAGTGATTTGTAACATTCTTTCGGTTGCTTTTTTTTCAATTTTTTTAAGATAGTCGCGATTTTTGTCAAACAGAGAACACTTCTTTGCCCAATTCAATGCGAACAAGACAAGTAATAGCGATCTGGCTTTCAGCCATGCTCGTTTTGTTGTCGTTTGCAGCTGCCGCACATGATTCTGCACATCAGCATGAAGGCGTTAGCACAGACTGTACTCTTTGTTTTCATCAGCACCAGTTACATAAAACCATTGTTGGTAGTGAATTTCAGTTTGCCGTTATTCGTCAAACGTTTGAGCTCACGCCAGATCCGGTTGCCTATTCTTATTTTACCCATCAAGTTGTATACCACAGTCGCGCTCCACCTGTTTTCTCCTAATTCAATATTTTTTATTGAACAATCACTCAACAAATTTTTACGGATAAATTTATTACTCGTCCATCATTAATGATGGTCGAATACTTGTTGTATTTTGGAGAAAAAATGTCTTATTTAAACAAACGCCTTTCTTTGGTCGCAGTTGCCTGCGCATTCGCTTCTACTCACGCTGTCGCTGAAGATTCTAGCTTAACTAACCCTAACATCAGTGCTGTTTTAGATGGCTTTTATCAAACTGGTGATCGTGGTTTAGGTGGTCGTAGCGAAGGTTTTGGTTTAGGCGAAACAGAGCTTGCGATCAGTGCCAACATTGATGATATGTTCTACGGTAAAGTGACCGCAATTTTAGAGTCCCACGACGGTGAAACTGAAATTGAGCTAGAAGAAGCCTTTATTCAAACCATGGGATTACCAGCTGGTTTAGGTATTCGTGCTGGTCGATTCTTATCAGATGTTGGTTATTTAAATAACCAACATCTACACACAGATTCATTTGTTGATCGTCCAGGTGCTTATCGTGCCTTTATGGGTGGCCATTACTTTGATGATGGTGTGCGTTTAACGTATGTTGCACCGACAGACCTTTATTGGACTATGGGTGTTGAAGCGTTTAAAGGCGAAAAAATGCGCGCTGAAGATGAACATGGTGAGCGTGATTTCGACACTGTTGGTGTTTATTCTGCATTCACCAAATTTGGTGGCGACATTGGTATGTCGAGTTCGTGGCAAGTGGGTTTGAGCTACTTACGTAACTCAAATGGTAAAGGTGTGGTTGAAGATGAGCACGAAGAACATACCGATGACGACCACGATCATGAAGGTCATAGCCACAGTGCATCTTACACGGGTGAAAACACCTACATCGCAGATTTTGTTTATAAATGGGCGCCAAACGGTAACTACAAATACCAACATTTAACCGTGAGTGGTGAGTACTTTAGAGTTAATGATATTTTCTCTTTTGAGGAAGAGCATGATCATGATGAGCAAGAACATGAAGAGTCACACGGCGATGATTACCACGAAGGTTGGTACTTAAGCGGTGTGTATCAGTTCTCTCCTCATTGGTCTGCGGGCTTACGTTATGGTGAAGTTGATACATTTGAACTTCATGGCGACCATTTAGATGCACAAAAACTAAAGGAAACTGAGTTAAGTTTAGCTTGGCATCACAGTCACTTCTCTACTGTACGTCTACAATATACCAATCAAAAGGGCACTAACTTTGATGGTTTTGAAGACGATAACATCGTCACTCTTCAGTACGTTATGACATTAGGAGCTCACGGTGCGCATCAATTCTAAGAAACTAATCGTTATGGGCGCGCTATGTAGCGCCTTTATTACGAGTACGGCTAATGCCAAGTTAAATGTATTTGCTTGTGAGCCAGAATATGCAGCTTTAGCGCAGGAACTTGCGCCAGATGCCAAAGTCTATTCTGCCACCAGTGCATTACAAGACCCGCATCAAGTACAAGCTAGACCTAGCCTGATTGCTAAAATGCGCCAAGCAGACCTTGTTGTTTGTGCTGGGGCTGATTTAGAAATTGGCTGGTTACCTATGCTGCAAATGAAGGCATCAAACAATAAAGTGCGTTCAACAGATAATGGTTTGTTTTATGCTGCAGAACACATTGAAACTTTAGATCAGCTTGATCATGTTGACCGCTCTATGGGCGATGTTCATGCCAAAGGCAATCCACATCTTCATTTTGACCCGCGTAAAATGTTAAAAGTGGCTAATGCCTTGTCTGCCAAAATGATCGCCTTAGATCCCGATGGTATTCAAATATACCAAGCGCAGCTTGCTGAATTTAGTGAAAAGTGGCAACAAGCTATTCCTAAATGGGAACAAAAAGCAGCGGGTTTAAAAGGCAAAAAGGTCATAGCTTACCATTCAAGTTTTCGTTACTTGTTTAATTGGTTAGGCATTGAACAGGTCGAAGACTTAGAGCCAAAACCTGGTATCCCACCAAGCAGCAGTCATTTAGCTAAACTTGTCAGTCGCAGCCAGCAAGGCGATGTGATGGCGATTTTAGTGACGTCTTACCAAGATGAACGTGGCGCAAATTGGCTGGGTGAGCGCACTGATTTACCGGTATTAGTCCTACCTATGTCAGTTGGCGGTAATAGTGACAGTAAAGATTTATTTAGCCTATATGATAGCGTGCTAACGCTATTAACTGAGGTTGAATAGCCTATGCTAGATCTCGACTTGCTACCCATTCTATTGCCTGCTTTTGTAGCAGGCTTACTGGTACTTTCTACACATGTGTTGTTAGGGCGTCAGGTTCTTAAACGTGGGATTATCTTTATCGATTTAGCGATTGCACAAGTGGCAGCACTAGGTGCAATCGTGGCGCATATGGATCACCGCATTGAAGAACTGCCATTTTCACATGTTTGGATGCCTGCTATTTTTGCCTTAGCTGGAGCTGGATTTATTGCTTGGCTTTCAAAGCGTTTTGCTGATGAACTTGAAGCAATCATTGGTTGTTTTTATGTACTCAGTGCAGTGGCAGCTATGCTGCTGTTGTCAAATGACCCTCATGGGGCTGAGCTATTAAAACAACTCATGTCAGGACAAATATTATGGGTTAACTGGTCGCAGCTCGTGCTTCCTGCCATTGTTTCTGCAATTATCTTGGCCGTTGTGGTGTTAAAGCCTCAGGTGTTAGAAGGAGCTGGTTTTTATTTCTTGTTCGCGATAGTGATAACACTTTCGGTTGAGTTAGTGGGAGTTTACTTGGTATTTAGTACCTTAATTCTGCCAGCACTCGCTTTAAATAAATACCAAGGCAAAGGAGTGCTAGCACTCACTTATGTGGTTGGATTTGTTGGATACCTAGCAGGGCTTATACTCTCGGCCAGTTATGATTTACCGAGTGGTGCAGCAATTGTTGCCGCTTTGGCTGTGAGTGCAGTATTGATGCGAGTGTTATTGTCGGTGAAGAAATCTGAAACGGTTTCTTCATCAACAACTTAATGCAGACATTAATCAACACACTCTAATAACGTCAAAGTCAAAACAAGAGTCATACTGCATAATTAATGATGCGTTAATGTTTAACGCATCATTAATTCATCTTAGCTGGTGTATAATAATTTAAGCTTACAATTGTAAACTCAAATCAAACAAACCATTGAGTCCAGCTTCAGTGCTGGCTATACTGTCGCCACTTTTTTCGCAGGAGTCTGCTTGTGCTGTTAATTGCTCGTTCAATTATTCTTGCAGTGTTATTAACACTGGCGTTTTTTTTCGCAATAATTCTTTGTCTAGTTAGACCAATGCATCGCGATAATGTCCATGTTATTGCTCGTATTTTTTCATCAGTTGCGCCAATTTTGGGTATTAAAGTCATTACTCGCCATGCCACTGAAGAAACTCAAACAGAACCTAAAATCTATTTAGCCAACCATCAAAATAACTTTGATTTATTTACTCATACTTCAGCTGTTCCAAAAGCGACAGTAAGTTTAGGTAAGAAAAGTTTGGCGTGGATGCCGCTATTTGGACAGATTTACTGGTTATCGGGCAATATTCTTATTGACCGTAAGAACCGTCATAGTGCTTTTGATACCATGGCTAAAACCGTCGAGAAGATGAAAAATAAGTTACTTTCAGTGTGGATTTTCCCTGAAGGCACTCGCTCTCGCGGCCGTGGTTTATTACCTTTTAAAGTTGGTGCTTTCCATACTGCTGTTGCAGCTAAAGCGTCAATTGTGCCTGTATTGGCGTCATGTCAAAACCATATAAAGTTAAATCGCTGGAATAACGGTGTGGTGATTGTGGAAATGATGGCACCGATGTCGACAGCAAATGTGGATAAAGCGGATGTTAAAAAGCTTTGTGCCAAGGTGCATGAGGCTATGTCGACGCGTTTGGCTGAATTAAATCAAGAAGCTTCGGCATTAATGGCTAAACCTCAGTAGATTTATCAAGTATAATTAGCGATTAGCCGCATTATTTTGTTAACGGAGTTACTCCATGTCTATTGAAGGTCTATTAAAAGAGCAGTTTGCTGAGAACCGTGAAATCATCCAAGCGTTGCTTGATGATGGTTCGCAAGCCGATGCCGAATACACGATTGAGCATCACTTTTCGTCGACTAATTTTGACCGTTTAGAAAAAGCCGCGGTTGATGCATTTAAACTTGGTTTTGAAGTGAACGATGCCGAAGAGATGGAGCTAGAAGATGGCTCAATCATTTTCTGTTTTGATGCGATTGCTAATCATGCGCTTGAAGCTGACTTGTTGGATAAGGCTTGTGAGCAGTTAATGATTTTAGCGCAAAAGCAAAAAGTGGATTATGACGGTTGGGGTACTTTCTTTGTCGGTGACGAAGATGACCTTGATGGCGAAGAAGATGAACAAGATAATTTTTAATTAGCTTACTTAGTCTCTCGTAGAAAATATAATAAAAAGCCCGCTCAAATGAGCGGGTTTTTTATTGGCTATTAAGGTCAATATTCTACTATTTAGGCTTATGTGCTAATGCTCTAACATTTTAATTAATGCTCGATAGCATGAGTCATACGCAAGCAAGTAGTGAGCTAGTCGTTTTTGAATACTGTGGTTTGGTTTCGGCCATTCTCTTTTGAAAGGTACAAGGCTTTATCAGCGCCAGATAACCAGTTCGCACTGTTTTTGGTATCTTCAGATAGTGAGTTAACCCCAATGCTGATCGTCACCTTAATAATTTGATTCTTATATACCACTTGCGAGGCTTCGACTTTTTTACGTAAGCGTTCAGTGAAATACTTTGATTCGTCAGCGTTAGTATTGGTCAGTACCACTGCAAACTCTTCACCACCATATCGGCCAGCAAAGTCGGTTTCACGTAATGATTGCTTTAATATGTGGGCAATACTCTGAATCACTTTGTCGCCAGCTGGATGGCCGTATTTATCATTAACTTGCTTGAAGTTATCGATATCAATCATGATCATACTGCCGTTCTCACCGTATCGGGCAAAGCGTTCGTATTCTTTGTCAAAGCACTCTTGCCAATGACGACGGTTAAACAACTGCGTTAGGCTATCTGTCTGGCTGAGTTTTTCTAACTGCTCGTTAGCAGACTTTAATTGCAACTTGTTTATCGCCACATCGGTAACGTCATACACAATAATACTGATATGAGTAATGTTGCCAGCAAGCGAGGCTAGTGGTAGCAAGGTGATGTTCTGATACATATGATCAGCGCGTCCTGTTATTGGACGATAATTTTTAAACTCGAATACATTAGGGCGTTGTTCCCAGCTGATGAATGAGCGGTTTCTGAGTAAAAAAACCGACTCCATTTTTTGGGTTAACCATTCATTGGGTAAATCGGGAAAGGTTTCAAATAGGTTTTTGCCCTTTATGGCGTTGGGAGACACGCCACTGTGGTTTTCCATAAACCCATTCCAAAGTTGGATGTTGTAATTACGATCTAATACGACCAAGCCAACTTCTATGGTTTGCACCATATCAATAAGCCAGTGAAGTTCGTTCATTGCATTTTGATCAGTAGACATGAGTTAACATCCAACTTCTTTATTATTTTAATTATTTGCGAATTGATCGCTAAATAGATTGGTTAATCGAGTAAATAACCCAGCTTGAAGTTAAGCGTTGGGATGGAATCTTCAGTAAATAATAGTAATAAATCACATTGCACATTATGGTTTTCAATCTGGTAATTGATTTCCATTGCTAAGGTACGTTGCCATTTTTCTGAATTATCATGAATAAGCTCGTTTACTGTACAGTGGCGGCCTAAAACGACTGGATGACCTTGACTAAACTTCATGTCTAATTGTTCAGAAATACCGTTGAGAAATGCCCCGATAAGCACATTCCCCGTATCGATTAATACTTCAATTTCATTGGCCGTATCTTGTGGGTTTTTGTGACCCATTAATTTGGCCATATCTTCAAAACTTGAATCGTGGAATAACAACAATGCTTCGCCCGCGACTCCCGCACCAATAAAGCCTTGGCATAAAGCTGATATTTTTGAGCTTTCTTCGGTTGCTTTAAGCGCCATGGTTAGTTCGCTAACTTCTAACACATTAACGTTAGGAATAGGGAGCATAACGAACACATCTAAAAGGGTTGCCAATAAGTCTGCAGCGCGTCCCATTGCAACGTTGGCTATTTCTTGGCAAGCATCACGTAAATCCACTTCGAACATTGGCGTGTCATTACTTGCATCTTTCAACGCCAATGTGAGAATGCCGTATTCTTCGAGAATATTACTAATGGATTCAGCACTAACTGGCTTTTGTATAAAGTCGAGTGCACCGAGCGCTTTGACTCGCTCATGAGCTTTAATTTGAATATCACCAGACACCACGATAACTAGCGCGGGTAAATCTTCTTTTTGAATGGCTTCTAATACTTCATAACCGTCCATAACAGGCATATTAAGGTCGAGAAATACGATCTCGCCTTTACCAGCTCGAATAACGTCGAGCCCTTCAGCACCATTAGTGGCATAACTGATATCAACGTCCCATTCTTTGGGTAAGGTTCGCGCCATTTGCTTTCTGGCTAATCCTGAGTCATCGCATATCAAAATAGGAATAGTCATAGAGACTGATGATCCTTTTACAGGGTTATTATTATTATTGATTGTAGTCGACAAATTTATTAATCGAGCATATTTCATTAAGCAACAGTGAGTTAGCTGTTGAAATGGTCGTTTTAGTGCATCCTACATTTATTAAACAATATTTTACAACTTATTACTGACAATTAGCATTAAAATTCGACGGTTTTTTGGCGTTTGTCGTTATTTTGTATCTTTTATGGCAGTTTTTTATATTGCGCTGGATACATCTGTTTGAACTTGGTGTTTTTTTGGTGTTTGATTTGGTTAATTTTTTTAAAGGGTTTAATAGTGGTTAACTATTCGCCAAATTGCCGATGTATGATAACTTGCAATCTGGACTGACCAGTAAAGGATGAACCATGGATAATAAACTCGTTGAGTTAACGGTTGAAAATGGCATAGCCCATGTCACGTTAAATAGACCCGATAAATACAATGCATTGAATATTGAATTATTTCAGGCCATAGATAAAACCATCAACAAACTACATAAGAATAAATCAGTAAGAGTGGTCATTTTGTCGGGTGCTGAAGGTAACTTTAGTTCAGGTCTTGATGTGAAAAGCGTGTCTAAATCGATTATGCCAGCGCTTAAGTTATTATTTAAATGGCTACCGGGTAATGCTAATTTGGCCCAAAGAGTGTCATTGGGTTGGCAGAAATTACCTATCCCAGTTATCGCGGTTATCGAAGGTTTTTGCTATGGCGGCGGGGTGCAAATCGCCCTAGGTGCAGACTTTAGATTTGCCAGTAAAGATGCGCAATTATCTATAATGGAATCTAAATGGGGGCTATTACCTGACATGGCTGGGCTTGCAGGATTAAGGCAAATCATGCCTAAAGATAAAGCACTGCAGCTGACCTATACCGCAGATATTATTAGCGCTGATAAAGCCTTAGAGTTTGGTTTGGTAACCGAAGTGTATGAAGACCCGCATCAACAAGCTTTGTTATTTGCTGAAAAACTGATGCAACGTTCACCTGATACTAATGCCGCGGTAAAACTGAGTATTAACAATAACTGGTCAGGGACGTTACGCAGTTTGTTGCGCCGTGAATCTTTAAGCCAAATTCGCTTACTTGTTGGTAAAAACCGCAGCATAGCTGGCCATAGAGAAATCAAAAAGTCTGACAAGCCTTATCAAAATAGGCAGTCAGGCTGGTAGCTAGAGTATTGAGTGTTTAGAGCTTTTAGCGTGTGTAAGGAATTTATGCTGCTGCAATAATTCCTTGCTATGATCATAACTAATACCTATTTATTGTATGAGATTGAGTAATGCGTGATTTTTTTGAGAAGCTATTATGGAGTAGCCGACTCTCTGTAACTGTTGGAGTGATAGCCTGTGTTGTTGGGGCTTTGGTGATTTTTGCTGTGGGCATAAAAGATGTTGTTCATTTACTCTAGTTACTTTGGAATTACCTTATCAGCGGCAGTCATGAAATTCGCAACGACATCATTATGGTGGTGGTTGAGATCCTAGATACCTTCCTATTGGGTTCTGTGATGCTGATTTTTGCTTTTGGCCTTTATGAGTTGTTTATTAGCGATTTAAAAAATGCCAATGACACTAACAGTGGTGGCCGAATTTTAGTGATTAGCAGTATCGATTCTTTAAAAAGCAAACTGGGTAAAGTGATACTGATGATGTTGATCATCAAGGTGTTTTCTTACTTTACTGAGATGAAGCCTGAGTCGATGTTAGATTTATTGTATATGGGCATCATTGTGGTACTTGTCGCACTGTCACTGATGCTAAGCAAAGATAAAAAAGAGTAAAGACCCTAACCCTAACCATAACGATAGTAGAGTGAAGTTGGCTGCACTTAGCGGCCAACTATTTTGCGGGCAAACCCTTCAATGTATTCCATTGCTTCTTCCCAGCCACCTAGATTATTCAGATCTAACTGCATTATGTATTGACGGTACAATTGACTCGATTTGATTTCATTTTGCTGCTTTCGGTCTTTAGCCTCAGAAATGGACACTTGGTTGGCATTAGCTGACTGTAAATCTAAAACTGGAATATCGAGCTCTTTTAACTGCATGGCAATGGACAAGTCACGGCTTTGCTCATCAATTAATTGTTCGAACTCTCGGTAAGGGTTAATCACTACTAATAAATCAGGTTTAGCTAACTTGTCTTGGTGAAGAAGGTTAACCACCATTCCTGCACTATCGTCAGTGACGATTAAAATGCGTTTTCCTGGGAATTGCGCACCAATGTCATCCAGCTGGGCTAAGCACTCGTTCATTACATTTTGTTGAAAGTTTCTCAGTTCTAAAAGCTGGCTTGAACTGTATTTAGGGGTTACTTGATGAGGGTCTAATGCAATTTGTTTTTCACCGGCTTTCGTCACTTGATCGACTGAGGTAGCGAAATTGGGACGGTACAAGCCTTCTGTGGGTTTTAAACTGATACTTGCCCAGCCCATTGCGGGAATTTCTTGTCGTAAATACCGAGTAAAACCACGGCCACTGGCTTGAGTGTCAGTGGGGCCAACGACCACAACGGCGCCGCGCTGCTTTTTACCTTGCCAAGGTTTAACTAATACGTCGACAGTTTTGTCTTGGACTGTGATTTGCTGTTTCTCAGAATCACTGACAGGGGTAAAAACACTCTCGGATAATAAGCTGGCACTGATTAAAATAGAGCTCTGAGCGCTGAATGGCAACAAGCTTATCGGTGCAAGCAAGCTTAAAAACAACCATGTGCGGCATCGAGAGTGTAAAGACAGTCTACTGACTTTAGCTAGCCCAGTTAGTTGAGTTAGACGAGTTCGTTGAATTAGTTTCATCGCGATAACTTATACAAAATCTGCAAGATAAATACAAAAAAGCCCTGTACTACATAAGAAGTTCAGGGCTTTTTACTTAGTGTTAGCAGTGTATTATACGTGGCTAACTAATACCATTCTAATGGCATCAAGCTGGAATTGGCTGTCATCAATGTAACCATTGAGTTCTGCCATTTGATTACGAATATAATCTAACTCAGAATCTCGAATGTTCGGATTCACCGCTTTAAGTGCCTCTAAACGGGTTAACTCGCCGTTTAATTGCTGAGTCATTTTCTCACGTGCTTGCTCAACTAATCCTGCTAAAGCTGCTTCTGCTTGCTCTTCACCTTTAGCTAATAACGGGTGCAGAATTGGCTGCGATGCATTAACAAGCTTACTGGCAATGTGACGATTCACCGCACTTAGCTGCTTATCAAAGCTTGCATAGTCAACTTTATCCGCTAAGTTTTGACCGTTTTTATCTAACAACACACGAATCGGTGTTGGTGGCATATAACGGTAAAGCTGTGATGATTTAGGAGCTGTCACATCTGCCATATAAATCAGTTCTAAGAACAAGGTGCCAGCAGGTAATGCTTTGTTTTTAAGCACGGCGACACTGGTGGTGCCTGTTTCAGAGTCCGTGATTAAATCTAATGCCGTTTGCACCAGCGGGTGCTCTTGAGAGATAAAGGCAATATCGTCACGAGAAAGCGCGGTTTCACGGTCAAATGTCACTGACACACCATCTTCAGGCAATCCTGGGTATGATGGGAATAGCATGTGCTCACTTGGGCGTAATACGATAGAGTTCTCACCGCGATCTTCTTGATCGACACCAATAATGTCCCATAAGCGGATAACAGAGCCGATTAAGTGAGTATCTGAATCTCGCTCAGCTAAACGTTCAACTAACTTCTTAGACTGCTCGCCGCCATGAGAGTTGATTTCTAATAACTTATCACGGCCTTGCTCCATTGCTTGTTTAAGCTCTTGGTAACGGCTTTGAGTGTGATTAAGTAACTGCGTCATTAACTCTGGGTCAGCATCATTAAGTACAGCAGTTAACTCATCTGCAAATTCTGAGTAAAGGACATGGCCACTTGGGCAAGTTAGTTCGAATGAATTAAGACCTTGGTGATACCAATTCATTAAACGCTCTTGCGCCGTGTCTTTTAAGTAAGGCAGGTGAATTTGAATATCATTTTGCTGACCGATACGATCTAAGCGGCCAATACGCTGTTCCAGTAAGTCTGGGTTTAACGGCAAATCAAATAACACAAGGTGACTGGCAAACTGGAAGTTACGACCTTCAGAACCAATTTCAGAACAAATTAATGCCTGAGCGCCGCCTTCTTCTTGAGCAAAGTAAGCACCGGCTTTGTCACGTTCGATAATGGACATACCTTCATGGAACACGGTTGCTTGAATACCTTCACGAGTACGTAAAGCTTCTTCAAGGCTTAAAGCTGTTTCGGCTTGGCTGGCAATAATCAGCACTTTTTTGCTGCGATGTTCTTTTAAGAAATCGATTAACCAATCAACGCGGGGATCAAACTTCCACCAACTGGCACTGTCACTTTCAAACGCTTGGTATAGCTTTTCAGGACTCAGTGATTGCTTGGCTTGATCTTGTGGCGACTTTTTAGAACCCATCATGGCATTAACACGCTCTGCAGTAACGTATTCCTGCGGCATCGCTAATGGATAAGGGTTAAAGAATCGCTGCGGGAAACCACTGACAGATACGCGGCTATTACGGTACAAAATACGGCCGGTACCATGACGGTCGAGTAATTCTTGCAGTAACTCTTCGCGAGCGGCCTGTTTAACGTCATCAGCAACATCTTCAGCTTGAATTACATTGATGCTAGGCATAATGTCTTTCTCACTAAGTAGTTCAGTTAAGCTATTAATGGCGCTATCAGCTAGCTTAGTGTTGGCAGTCAGTGCTTCAGCGGCTTCAGCGACACTTTGGTAGCTTTTTTCTTCTTCAAGAAATGCGTCGTAATCATAGAAACGATCAGGGTCAAGTAGACGTAAGCGGGCAAAGTGACTTTGATGGCCGAGTTGATCTGGGGTTGCGGTCAATAGCAATACACCTGGCACTTCTTCACTTAAAGCTTCAACGATTTGATAAGCGCGACTTGGCGCGGTTTCGCTCCACTCAAGGTGATGAGCTTCATCAACCACCATTAAGTCCCAATCAGCATCGATAGCTTGTTCTAAACGACGTTTTTTACGTAATAACTCAAGCGAACAAATGACTAATTGTTCTGTGTAAAATGGGTTGTCGTTATCGGCGTAGGCTTCAACACAGCGATCTTCATCAAAGATTGAAAACTTTAAGTTAAAGCGGCGCAGCATTTCGACTAACCATTGATGGCGTAATGTGTCAGGCACAATGACTAAAATACGTTCAGCGCGGCCAGTAAGCAGTTGCTGGTGAATAATTAAACCTGCTTCAATGGTTTTACCTAAGCCAACTTCATCAGCCAGTAAAACACGTGGGGCATAACGGCGACCCACTTCATGTGCAATCCACTGTTGGTGCGGGATTAACCCTACACGCGGGCCTTGCTGGCCAAGTAAGTCTGAGGTGGCTAGTTTGTGGCGTAAAAGCTGACTTTGATAACGAATACCAAAGCGCTCTAAACGGTCAATTTGACCTGCAAATAAGCGATCTTGTGGCTTATTAAAACGAATATTGTGGTTCAATAAGGTTTCACGTAAACGAACGCTTTCGTTCGTTTCACTGTGAATGCCGATATAGGTCACTAAACCATCTTTTTCTTCGACTTCATTGACGGTAAGTTTCCAGCCTTCATGGCTTTCAATTGAGTCACCTGGATTAAAAATAACACGAGTTAATGGAGCTTCATCGCGTGAAAACAAACGGTTTTCATCAGCGGCAGCAAACAGTACTGTAACCATGCGTCCTTCGACTGCGACTACGGTACCTAAACCAAGTTCTGACTCGGTATCACTAATCCAACGTTGACCTAAAGCAAACGGCATTTTTTACTCTCATTCGGAACAGATATATACAAAGGGCGCGTATGTTATAACAAACGCTACTAGATTTAAATTCTAGCAGCGATTTAAATATTCATGATGGGCAATTTTATTTAGCTAACGCTGAATTTGACACATTATTGTCATCTCAATGACATCTTTATCCCCCTAAACTGACCCCGTATACATCCGATTAACTATTGAGAGTTAGTAAATTTACTGGCATAGTTTAATTGTGCATTGATAGAGATTATCTATCGTTGTAAGTTTATTATGTTTTTATTATCAGGAGTTTAAATTGGATTAATCCCTTAGTTACCCCTATGCATTGAGCACTCTGGAGGCGCCATGGAACATAACGACAGAAAGTTGTTTGTACTGGATACCAATGTGTTACTGCATGAACCTTTAGCGATATATTCGTTTAAGGAACATGACGTAATCATCCCAATGACAGTGTTAGAAGAGTTAGACAATATTAAGGACAGAAAGCACGATATTAGTCGTGACGCGCGAGTCGCCATTAGGGCGTTAGAAGATATACTCGGAGGAAAAACTTCACCAGAACAAATTCTTAACGGTGTTTCACTCCCCAGCCGCGAAGGCCATTTAGACGTTTCAGGCAGCTTATCCATTTTTCCAGACCATCAAATCGACTTTACTACTGGCGCCTTGCCCGGTGATAACAACGATAACCGCATCATTAATACCGCACTTCATCTTCAAAAGCTGCACCACCCTCGACAAGTCGTACTCGTTACTAAAGACATTAATATGCGTCTTAAAGCTAAAGGCGCGGGTATTGAAAGGGTGGAAGATTATCGCACCGATCAGTTAATTGATGACATTCGCTTTCTTGCCAAAGGGTTTTATCAGTTTGACGGCGATTTTTGGGGAAATGTCGATAAAGTCTCAACCGATCGTATTGGTGGTAAAACCGTGCATCAGGTGAATATTGATGAAGTGGGTAACGAGCCATTTTACAAAAACCAGTACTTGATTGATGAAGATACCGAGTTCTGCGGCAAGGTTGCTAGTCGTACTGAAACGCACCTTAATATTATTGATTACGGCCGCGATCGCTTAGAGCACTTGCAAGCTTGGGGAATTAAACCGAAAAATATCTATCAAGGTATGGCGTTAAATGCCTTACTTGATCCTGAAATCGACTTGGTTATTCTCACTGGTCCCGCAGGTTGTGGTAAAACCCTAATCGCCATGGCTGCAGCACTTGAGTTAGTGGTTGAGAAAAAACAATACGAGAAGGTTATTGTCACCCGTAATACTCCTGAAATTGCCGAATCCATAGGTTTTTTACCTGGCACTGAAGAAGAGAAAATGGCGCCATGGTTGGCTGCAATTACCGATACGTTAGAGGTATTACATAAAAACGATGTAAACCCTCAAGGCAGCATGAATTACATCATGGAAAAGGCCAATGTGCAGTTTAAGTCGATAAACTTTATGCGCGGCCGCTCTATTCAAAATTCGGTGGTGATTTTAGATGAGTGTCAAAACCTCACTGCATCGCAAATCAAAACCATGATAACGCGTATGGGTGAGGGGACTAAGTTAGTGTGTTGCGGTAACTTATCGCAAATTGATTCGACATACTTAACAGCCGTAACCTCAGGACTCACTTATATTGTTGAGCGTTTTAAGGACTTTGATGGCAGCGCAAATGTGTACCTTAACGGAGTGGTACGTTCACGTTTGGCTGAATTTGCCGAAGAGCACTTATAACAAGACCATTTATAACAAGAGCGCTTATAACAAGAGCGCTTATAACAAGAGCGCTTATAACAAGAGCACTTATAACAAGCGCACTTATAACAAGCGCACTGATAAAGAGTAAGTCAGTTAGAAGTGTGAAAATAGCAGCATCATCAAGCCATCGATTTTAATCGGTGGCTTTCTATTGTTTGGGTATTGGGTTAACTAAATAGTCTGTATCTTTTATATATTCATGTTTTTATAAAAAGCACCCATAAAAAAACACTGACGTTCTAGCATGCATCTAGAAATGTCAGTGTTAAGTTGCCTACTGATGATGTTAGGCAAGAGCTGATAAATCAGCTTAATTTTTGTTGTTAACTCTTATCAAGGCTTGGCTTAATTCACGGCTAAATAGCTACTAAGACATTAACTTTTAATCGATATGATTAAGCTACGTGAGCCACAGCTTCTTTAACTAAGCGACCAATCTCATCCCATTGACCATCAGCAATCATTTTTGGCGGTAACATCCAAGTGCCACCACAAGCCAGAACCGCAGGGATGGCAAGGTATTTATCAACATTGGCTAAGCTCACGCCGCCTGTTGGCATAAACGATACTGGATATACGGCAGTTAACGCTTTTAGCATTGGAATGCCGCCAGATGGCTCAGCAGGGAAGAACTTAACTGTTTTTAAGCCCATTTCCATCGCTTGCTCAACTAAACTTGGGTTATTAACACCGGGAATAATTGGGATGTTTTTATCTAAGCAGTACTGAACAATCTTTGGATTAAATCCAGGGCTAACAATAAAATCTACGCCCGAGTCGATAGCGTCATCCACTTGTTCAGTGGTTAAAATAGTACCAGCACCAATCAACATATCAGGAAAGGCTTCACGCATATTACGAATCGCTTGTGAGGCACAGGCAGTTCTGTAGGTCACTTCAGCGCAATTCATGCCATTTTCAACTAATGCTTTACCTAGTGGGATTGCATCATCCGCATTTTCAATCGCGATAACTGGAATGACTTTTAATTGAGATAACTTTTCATTTAATGTTGGCACAATACTTCTCACTTATTACTTGAATTCAAAAGGCTTAACTTTGATCTAACTTAGGCTAACTAGACCTAACTCAGGCTAACGTGGCCTAGTTAAGACTTAAATTAGGCATAGCTTGCGGGCTAATAATTGCGCCTGCATGCTGAATGACGGTTCCCGCTAGTAGATGTCCCGCTTTTGCTGCAGCTTCAGTACTACCGCCTGTGAGCCTTTTCGCTAGATAACCAGCGCTAAAAGAGTCTCCTGCAGCGGTGGTATCAACAACTTTGTCTACCACTGTCGCTGCTACACTGATACGTTCATCAGGGGTTATGACTAAACAAGGTTCACTACCGAGTTTGACTACGATTTCAGTGACACCAAGTGCTTGAGTGCGTGCAATACATTGCTCTACATCGGTATCACCGTATAACGCTTGTTCGTCCTCAAAGGTTAAACATGCAATATCGGTAAATTCCAACATGATTTTGTAATTTTCAATGGCTTGAGACGGCTCTTGCCAGAGTTGTGGTCGATAGTTATTGTCAAAAATAACTTTGCCACCGGCTTGTTTAAATTGCTTCAGTACATTGAATAATACGTTGCGGCTTTCGGTGGTTAGAATAGCCAGCGAGATCCCACTTAAATAAACAGCATCAAATTCTACTAGCGATTCAGCGAGTTGTTTACTGTCTGCTTGTTCAAATAAATACTTGGCTGCAGTATCATTTCGCCAGTAGAAAAATGAACGTTCGCCGCAATCGTCGGTTTTAATGTAATACAAGCCAGGCTGTTTCCCTTCAACATGTAATACATGGTCTGTAATAATCCCTTCAGCTTGCCAAGTTGATTTCATTGCAGTGCTGAAAGGGTCATGACCTAATGCGGTAACATAATAGGTCGCTAAATCGGCATCTTGGGTTAGTCGCGCTAAATACAGCGCGGTATTTAATGTGTCTCCACCAAAGTTTTGCGCTAGCATCTCGCCTGATGGCCTTAGCTCAACCATGCATTCGCCAATTATCGCAATTTTTTGATTTTTCATATTCAAGTGCCTATTTAGGGTTATCTGTTACTTAAGAAAGTCTTCTCTTGAAGGCGAGAATACATCGACCAGTACACTGTCTTGTTCTAAAGCTACGGCGCCATGTTCAAAGTGCTTACGCGCAATGAAAGCATCGCCAGGATTTAAAATTTGTTTTTCGCCATTTATTTGTGCTTCAAATTTACCTTGAACCACATAGCCTATTTGATCGTGGATCTCATGAGTGTGCGGAGTGCCCACAGCACCTTTATCAAAACACACATGAACAACCATTAGATCATCAGTAAAACCAACAATCTTTCTTTTAATCCCTTCATCAATTACTTCCCATGGATGTTCATCAGCTTTAAAAAATACGTTCATCTTGTCGCTCCAAAGGGGTTTAAAAACATTGCTTATCATCAATATTTGTTTATCATAATGCTTACTTTTGATTTGTAATACAATATGTTTTTATTTGTGTGAGCTAAATCAAGTATTATTTATCGTCAAATAAGTAAGCTGTTTATCTGTAAAACGTTGTATACCTTGAGTCTTGTCCAGTTGATTGCGAATGTGATCAAGTTCATTTTTCTGATAGGATTAGATACAACTATAACGTATATTGTATTACTTTATGTCTAGCTCTTAAATTTCATGACTGTTAAAAGGTGACTAAACTTATGGCAACGCAACCTATATTGCTAACTGAAGCCGAGATTTCACTGTTAAGTAAAGAAGTCGGTCGTTCAAGCCTGATGGGCAAAACCATTGCGGCTAACCAGAAAGATGTCGATGCATTTATGCAACTGCCAATTGATATACCTGGGCATGGTGAAGCGGGTGGATATGAGCATAATCGCCATAAGCAAAATTACACCTATATGAATTTAGCCGGTCGATTATTTCTGATCACTAAAGAACAGAAGTATGCAGACTTTGTCATTGCTGTATTAGAACAATATGCAGATAAGTACCTGACATTTGATTTCCACGTTCAAAAAAATACCAACCCAACAGGGCGTTTATTCCATCAGATTTTGAATGAGCATTGCTGGTTGTTTTACACCAGTATTGCCTATTCTTGTGTGGCTTCACAAATGAGCGAAGCACAACAAGAGCGCATTAAAGCGCGAATTTTTGAACCTATGCTAGATATGTTCACTGTTAAATATGCCCATGATTTTGACCGCATTCATAATCATGGCATATGGGCGGTAGCCGCAGTGGGTATATGTGGTTTAGCTATTGGTAAGCGTGAATACTTAGAGCACGCTGTATACGGTTTAGACCGTGATGATACCGGTGGTTTCTTAGCGCAAATATCACAGTTATTTGCCCCATCGGGTTACTACATGGAAGGCCCGTATTACCACCGTTATGCAATTCGTCCTACTTGTGTATTTGCAGAAATCTTGCATCGTCACATGCCAGAAGTTGATATTTACCAATACAAAGACGGCGTGATTGGCAACACAGTTCAAGCATTATTATCTACTGCTTACCCTAATGGTGAATTCCCTGCATTAAACGATGCTTCTCGCACTATGGGTATTACCGATATGGGCGTGCAAGTTGCAGTCAGTGTTTACAGCAAACATTACGGCTTAGATGACAACTTACTAGGCATGGCAAAAATTCAAGATGCAGTATGGATGCACCCATGTGGTTTAGCATTGTCACAAGCATTTGAAAAAGCCAGTGAAGAACGTGAAATCGGCATGCCGTTCTGGCCAAGTGTTGAGCTTAACGAAGGCCCTGAAGGCCAAAGTGGCGCACAAGGTTTTATCCGCATGCAGGATAAAAAACAAGACGTATTCCAACTGGTGATGAACTACGGTCAACACGGTATGGGTCATGGTAACTTCGATACTTTGGGTATTACTTACTTTAACCGTGGCCAAGAAGTATTACGTGAATATGGCTTTGGACGCTGGGTAAACGTAGAGCCAAAATTTGGCGGCCGTTACTTAGATGAAAACAAATCATATGCTCGTCAAACTATCGCACATAACTTAGTGACGATTGATGAAACCTGTCAAAACTACTTTGATGTAGCCCGTGCTGATGGCGTACATGGTATTCCGCATTTCTTCGCCGTCGACAGTGACAGCATTAAAGGCATGAGTGCTTTTGCAAATGACCATTACGATGGATTCACCATGCAGCGCAGTGTGTTTATGCTAAACATTGATGAGTTAGAAGCGCCATTACTGTTAGACCTTTACCGCTTAAATGGCGAAGGTGAGCATCAATACGATTACTCGCATCAATACGATGGCCAGATTATTCGCACTAACTTTGACTACACCACCCATAAAGAGCTCGACACCTTAGGTGACAAAGACGGCTACCAACATTTATGGCATGTGGCAGACGGTAAAGTGAATTACACAGCATTAGTTAGCTGGCTGCAAAACAACAATTATTACACTTGGTTGGGTACAAGCTCTAACGACAACGAAGAAGTTATCTTTACTCGCACAGGCGCTAATGACCCTAGCTTCAATTTACGTAGCGAGCCTGCTTTTACGCTTCGTAGTAAAGGCGGCAATACTTTATTCGCCTCAGTGTTAGAGACGCATGGCTACTTTAATGAAGAGTTCGAGCAGTCTGTTAATGCTCGTGGTCAAGTTAAAAACATCAAGGTGATTGGTCATAGTGAAGTGGGTTCAGTCGTTGAAATTGAAACAGCTGAAAGCTTAGTTACTGTGATGATTAGCAACCAAGCAGATGCAACTAACACCACTGAACATCATATTGATGTTAACGGTCAAATCTTTACTTGGACAGGCTTCTACGCCGTTTCAAGCACCGCAATCTCAGCCACAGCGCAGGAGAAGTAAGATGAGCTATCAACCATTATTAATTAGCTTTGATGAAGCCATCGAGCTGCGTAAAGAATTAGGCAAAGATACATTGCTTGGCAATGCATTAAGCCGCGACATTAAACAAACTGACGGTTACATGGTTGAAGTCGGCATTGAAGTGCCAGGCCATGGCGAAGGTGGCGGTTATGAACATAACCGTCATAAGCAAAACTATATTCATATGGATCTTGCGGGTCGTTTGTTCTTAATAACTGAAGACACTAAATACCGTGATTACATTGTCGATATGCTAACTGCATATGCAACCGTATATCCAACGCTTGAAAGTAACGTCAGCAAGGACTCGAACCCACCGGGTAAGTTGTTCCACCAAACGTTAAACGAAAACATGTGGATGCTTTACGCTTCTTGTGCATATAGCTGTATTTATCACACGTTAAGTGACAGCCAAAAACGTTTAATCGAAGACGATTTATTAAAGCAAATGATCGAAATGTTTGTGGTGACTTACGCCCACGACTTCGACATTGTGCATAACCATGGTTTATGGGCGGTTGCGGCAGTAGGTATTTGTGGTTACGCCATCAATGACCAAGCGTCAGTTGATAAAGCACTATACGGTTTAAAACTTGATAAAGTGAGCGGCGGTTTCTTAGCTCAGTTAGACCAATTGTTTTCGCCAGATGGCTATTACATGGAAGGTCCTTATTATCACCGTTTCTCACTGCGTCCAATTTACTTGTTCGCTGAAGCAATTGAGCGTCGTCAACCTGATATTGGTATTTATCAGTTCAATGACTCAGTCATTAAAACGACGTCTTATGCAGTATTTAAAACCGCATTCCCAGACGGTTCTTTACCTGCATTAAACGATTCATCGAAAACGATTTCGATCAACGATGAAGGCGTGATCATGGCAACATCTGTGTGTTTCCATCGTTACGAGCAAACTGAAACCCTATTAGGTATGGCTAACCATCAACAAGATGTGTGGGTTCATTCTTCAGGTCAGACATTATCAACAGCTGTAGCCAATGCAGACAACATTAAACCGTTTAACTGGGGTAGCTTGTTTGTGACCGATGGGCCGGAAGGTGAGAAGGGCGGCGTGAGTATTTTACGTCACCGTGATAGCCAAGATGATGACACTATGGCACTAATTTGGTTTGGCCAACATGGTAGTGATCACCAGTACCATTCGGCGCTAGATCATGGTCATTATGATGGTTTGCATTTAAGTGTATTTAACCGTGGTCATGAAGTCTTAAACGACTATGGCTTTGGTCGTTGGGTAAACGTTGAGCCGAAATTTGGTGGCCGTTATATCCCTGAAAACAAATCTTACTGCAAACAAACCGTTGCCCATAACACGGTAACCGTAGACCAGAAAACGCAAAACAACTTCGACACAGCAACAGCTGAATCTAAGTTTGGTCAAAAGCACTTCTTTGTGGCAGATAACCCTGCACTGCAAGGTATGAGTGGCGTTATTAGCGATTACTATGATGGCATTACTATGCAGCGCAGCGTGATATTGGCTGAGCTTGAAGAGTTTGAAAAGCCGTTAGTGATTGATGTTTACTTAATCGAAGCCGATGCTGAGCACCAATACGACTTGCCAGTGCATTACAGTGGTCAGATTATTCGTACTGACTTTGACTACCAAGTTGAAAGCAAGTTACGCCCATTAGGCCAAGATAATGGTTACGAGCATTTATGGAATGTAGGTAGCGGTAAAGTGGAAGCCAGTGCTTTAGTGACTTGGTTACACGACAGCAGCTACTACAGCTTAGTGACGAGTGCCGTCGAAAACAGCGAAGTGATTTTTGCTCGCACTGGCGCAAATGATCCAGACTTTAATATGCGCAGCGAACCTGCATTTATTATGCGTCAGTCAGGTAAAAACCATGTGTTTGCCTCAGTGCTTGAAACCCACGGCTACTTTAACGAGTCTACCGAAGCATCACTAAATGCTCGTGGTGAAGTGAAGTCAGTTAACGTAATGGGCCATGACGACATTGGTACGGTTATCCGTATCGAAACAGTTAAAGGTAACGACTATTACTTTGCGATTTCAAACGAACAAGAAGCTAAACATGCTGAAACGCGCACCGTGAAGTTTGACTCGCATTACTACACCTGGACAGGCGCATTCGCTCAAATTGAGCCTACGGATGTAGAACCTGAATAATCAGCACTTGAATAAGCAACTTCAGCTTAAATAGATATTAAGCTAGAGAGTAAAATGGGAAGCAATAGAGCTTCCCATTTTTTATGGATAAAAAGCGGTTTTATCGCTAACTATTAATCTGGCATCCCAAAGGTGTTGCGAATAGATTGTGTGATTAAATCTCTAAACCATTTATGGGGCTGGCTACTCAATGTGCGTTTATGTTCAATCAAATAAATATTAGTGATGTAAGGCAGGTGGTTAAAGGTTTTAATCGCTTTAAAG
Organism: Shewanella sp. GJ50-10; assembly: GCF_055808815.1. NCBI lineage: Bacteria > Pseudomonadati > Pseudomonadota > Gammaproteobacteria > Alteromonadales > Shewanellaceae > Shewanella > Shewanella sp. GJ50-10. The sequence goes on from NZ_JBVVSS010000001.1 coordinate 567,949, forward strand.
TTTGCTCCGTCCGTTGCGTCTTGTTCAAGCAAATGCCCTGCAATCATCAGTCTATCGGTTCCGTGAATTGACTCCACTAAGGTTGAAAGCTGCCCTGATTTCAATGCCACATTTCTACTTTTTCCTTGCGCCATGAGTTCAACATCTAAAGTATTGAGGTATTCGCCAGTGGAGCGAATATCTAATGATAAATCGACGAATGCATACTTAAGGCAGTCATCGATACTAACGTTGTCCATTTGCAATAATGGATGGTCTGCTGCGCCATAAATCACTGGATAAGTGTGTCCGACCTTTTCAGAGTAGTACTCATCCGCAATGACCGTATCTGTGACGTGGATAGAAAAATCTACTGAGCCTTCTTTAAGCAATAAACTGGGATCAATTGCTGAAGGGTACTCTTCAAGAGTCACTTTAGGTGCTGCTAAGTTTATTGCTTTAGCAATAAGCGGAGTCATGAGTTTGCTCATTAGCGGTGGCGTTGAAATTCTAAAGGTCTTTTCACACAATGCAGGAGAAAAGTTTGAACTATTCACTAGGCTGTCGATGGAGAACAAGATGCTATCTAACTGGCTTTCAAGTTCTAAGGTTTTAGCGGTGGGTTGCAGCCCATTAGATTCTCGATAAAACAACGGATCATCAAAAACATCCCTTAGGCGTGCCAGTATTCGACTCATCGCAGGTTGCGATAAGTACAGCTTTTCAGCCGCACGTGACACATTTCTTTCTTTAATTAACACGCTTAACGACACCAATAAGTTCAAATCGATGCGTGATAATTCTTGTTCAAGTGTTTTCATTATTTACCTTAATGCTCATGGAGTGCTGATACCGCAATACTCATCACTCGCAATTAAGCGGCGCCTCTGTAGTGAAACTCATATCGCTTAATAATATTACCAATAAGTATATCAGATATTAAATTTTATGATTTCCGTGGATATCATTTTTTGGCTAATATTCATCCAAGCTTGAAAATAGCATCTAATTAAACAACTTCACAGGAGCTACACCATGAAACTATCACCAATTACTCGCGGTATTTTATTCAGTGCAATTGCGACAGTGAGCTTTGCTTCTGCAGCGCAAATAGCATCATCAGCTACAGAAAATCTGAATGGCTTTTTTGTCGAAGGTGGCAGCATAGTGACAGCTGATACTTATCCTACACATGAGACTTCACATCAACTTCTAAAAAACCAAGACTTGGTTGGAGTGAATAAGTTTTTGCATAAGCGTCAGTTAACGCCAACTAATGAGCAACCCGTGGTACGCATGAATCGCGACACTTACTACTCAATGGCGGTCGTCGATATTTCGAAAGGAGCAACAGTGACAATGCCAGAGCTTCCTAAAGGTAAATACATTTCAGTGCAGCCGATTACAGAAGACCATCGCATTCAACCTATGTATTACGGTGCGGGTACCTTTAACTTATCAACTCACATTGGAGACCATTTATATTTAGTGGTGCGACTTGATGCTACCTTCACTGAAGCTGAAGCGGCCATGTATCAAGAGCAAATGAGCATTAGTGCCAATAGCGCTAATAAGTTTACCTCTGAAGCGGTAGATAAAGCCTCTTTCAAACGTGTTGAAGATGAGCTTAAAGCTAAAATGCCGATGATTAATCAGCGTGATGGTAGTGATGCACTGCAAGGTATGTTTACTGATGTTGATGATGAATCAAATCAGATATTTACCCAAGAGAAGTATGAAGTGGGCGCAGCGATAGGTTGGGGCGGTGCTCAAGCTCAGGATAACATTTACGAAGTGTCAGGTAATTTCCCTGCTCAAACGTGTCATCAGGCTACTTTTGCGGACCCTAACAACCACGCATTTTGGTCTATCACCATATATAACAAGTCTGGGTTTATGTTTAACGATGTCGCCAATGTCAGCTCAAATAACGCAAAGGTGAACAGTGATGGCACTTATACGGTGAGCTTTGGCTGCGGCGCAGATGCGATAAATAATATTGCTACAGACAATGACTCTGGAGTGTTCAATATTGGTATCCGCCATTATCAGCCAAGCGATAAAGTAAAAATGGATGGATATCGCATCCTACCGCTGGTAAAAGCTCAGTAGTAAGAGACATTGATTAAGGGCTTAGTAGTAAAAGCTGGCGAGACGTAAGCCCAAAATGGGAAGCAATAGCTTCCCATTTTTTATGGCAGTAAGTTATGCCCTTATCTGTAACTCTTTTAACTTGCTTGAAGCGCTATGACTTTTAATAAATTTATATTATCAATACTATAAAATATAATAATTTTTGTTTATTTAACTAAAGGCTTAATATTACCTCATCGAAACAGAACACGAATTAACCAAACGAATTTTGAGGTAAGTTATGAAAATGAATCACGTAGGAATCATGGTTGGCGACATGAACAAAGCTGTTGAGTTTTACACTAAAGCACTTGATATGAAAGTGGTTATGGGTAACACCAAAGTCAAAGAAGAGCGCGAAACTGCTATCGGTAGAATGTGTATTGCAGTATTCGGTGAGGGCTTTAAAGGCTTTAACATTGCTCACTTACTCACATCAGACGGTATCGGCTTTGAGCTTTTCGAAATGAAACAGCGCCAAGAGCGTCACGAAGTTGATTTCTCTCGCATCGGTATTTTCCATTTCTGTTTGCAAACAGACGACTTTCACGGTGTGATTAAACGCACCCAAGAGCTTGGCGGTAAAGTACGTATGGACATCATGCGCTACCACCCAGAAAGTGACAACAACACCGCACAAATGGTGTATCTAGAAGACCCATTCGGAAACTTATTCGAATTATATTCGCACACCTATGAAGAAACGTACGCTGCAGATTACGAGTAATCTAGCGACAAAAAGTACAAGGCCGACTATAAAGTCGGCCTTTTTTGTTATTGGGGTTAACGAGTCATTACTTATAAAGGCTTTCAACATATTGATTTGTTGGTTCAGCTAAAAGATCCTGAGGGTGATCGCCGCCAAATGTTGCCCACTTACTTTGGCCTGAATAAGTCGAGTTACCAATTTCTTTTTTGGTTTTGGTGTCATAGGTAATGATTTGGATTTCTAACTTATCGGATTTACCTGACCACTCAGTTGAGCGATCTTCCCAATGTAGAATAATGGGCTGAACATAATAGCCGAACATTTCACTATCAATGGTTTCTAAGCATTTCATTGCTTCACAATCTGAAGTGACAGTGACTTTTTGAGCATTTTTGCTAAATGCACTTCTAACAGCATTTGCCGTCATGCGACCTGAGTTTTGATATTCTGTTTGCTCATACCAACCATTCTCAGGCGTTGAAATTAACACGCCAAGATTTCGATCTAACTTAACCTCTGGGGTTTGCAATTCACTTCGCTGATAAGAAGAGCTACAACCCGATGCAATTAATAAGGTTAACCCTGCAAAAATAATATTACGCTTCATGTTAATCACTCCTTTGATACTTCAAATTTATTTGTCTGCTTTAAAGAGCTTTAGTTTCAAACTACATTAATAACTAACATATTACATATTGATGCCTATTAGCGTAAGCAACTTCTAAAAACACATGAGCCTTATTTATTTGAAAGGGTTATTGCGTCTAGTTTGGGCTAATTACTTTGACATCAACAGATAATGTGAGGATGGGGAGTAGTGATACTTAAAAGGTTTGAATAAACAAACCTCTTAAAAATTGATTTGAAATCAATAACTCAGCTTTTCAGCATCATGATGACTAAATTCTTTCACGGCTTTACGGGCTAAAAAGCGAAATGGAAATGCTTTAATGATTTCTTCAAAGGGTTGAATCGCAAATGCCCAGAATATTGATGCATCAAAATACAAAATAAGTAGGGCACATAAGGGGATTGATATTACCCACTGCCCAGTGAAGTTGATTTTAAATACTGCTGTTGTGTGTCCCATGGCTCTGAGTACATGACCATGAACTGTGTTGTAACCTCGCACCAGTGGCAAGATGATATAAATAGGCGCGATGATGGCTAACGCTTGGTAAGTTTCGTCTGCCATATCTGGATAAATATCTGCAATCCAAAAACTTAATACGAAGAAAAATCCCATGGTAACCAGTGATATTGCCACTGCCAATCTGATGCTGATATTAACGTTTTCTTCTAAATCATGGAGCTTTTTAGAACCAATTGCTTGGCTTATTGATATAGCTGAAGAGTGGGCCCAAGCCGTTATAAATTGCCCGCCAGCTCGCATCCAAGGTAAAACAAGAGTGATAGCAACATAAGCATTAATCGATAATTGTGAGTAGAGCAGCTGATAAACACTGACGCCAATAGAGAGCATAGTGACATTGGCGGCCACAGGGAAAATCTCAATAAAATGCTTGCGCATATTAATGAGTCCTTCTTGCGGATTTACTGCTAGCTTAAGGTTGATGTTATCAAGGGTCGATACGCACAAGGCGAGATAAATAAAGCGCACAAAAATAGCGACTAAACTACCTACTGCAGCGCCTACCACACCTAGTTCAGGGGTAATGTTAGTGCCATTTATTGCGATGCCGTAAATAAACGCATAGGACAAGGCGGCATTTATTGGTAGCTCGATTAAATAGCCTTTGAAGGCGATTTTTGTTTTCCCTAAGCTATTGAATAACGCAATACAAACTTGGGTGATGGCATTAAATAACACCACATATTTGGCGACACTTAAGTAGCGAAGCACCTCAGCTTGTAAGGGTGTATTGCTGGTGATCAGTTCAACAATTGATTTTTCAAATAGTAATAGTATCGACCAAAAAAACAGTGCTACTGAGAAGTTGATGCTCATGCCTGACCAGCATGATTTTGTTAGTGCGAGGGCGTTTTTTGAGCCTACTGCGCGGCTCATGACTAATTGCGAACCATTTGCCAACGCCATTTGAATACCCATGATAAAGGCAACAATGGTGGTCGCAATACCCATGGCGGCTAATGGAATTTCTCCGAGTGGAGAGACTAACAAGGTGTCGATCATCAGCATTGATTGCATGAGTAAGGCATTTAGCGCCAACGGCCATGCTAAGGCAATGTTGTTACGAACATATTGGTTGCGAATATAGCGATTAATGAGCTGCATGCTTACCTACAATCATTAATGGTTCTATCATGAATTCTTCCTTGAATTAGGGCTTCTGCTAGTGAGTTACTTTACTGTCATTCTTAATCGATTTTGTGCAGAAGCCACTTCGGTGACTTAAATAAACTTGGCGGCTTATACCCCAGGAACCTCTGAGAAACGCTGGTTGTCGTCTTTTAATAATTGCTGACAGTAACTGCGGGCTTGCTCGGCGTCGCCAGACATAATGGAGTCATAAATACCTTTATGCTCATTAATACAAAAACGACCGCCTTCTGCCGAGTGATCAATAAACAGCTTAAAGATGGTAGTTAAAATGTTACCAAACGGGATATAAAACTGGTTTTCAGTAGATAAGTAAATCGTTTGATGGAACAAATGATCGTTAATCGTCCACTGTTCATAATCGAACTCTTCTGCCGCTTTGATCATATTTTGCATCAATACTGACAACTGTTTGCGTTGTTCAATTGTGGCGTAGGTTGCTGCAAGGGCGCAGGCTTCAGGTTCAATTGCTTTTCGTAAGCCTAAAAACTTGCTTAAAAACACTTCAGTATTTTCAAGTCCTTGGATCCAGTCTAATAATTGCGGATCAAGAAAGTGCCAGTTAGCACGTGCTCTGACTGTGGTACCCACTTTAGGTCGCGATTCAATTAAGCCTTTCGCTGATAATAATTTCGTTGATTCACGCAAAGCTGTGCGGCTCACACCAAACATTTCACATAAATCCATTTCACAAGGAAGTCGTTGCAAAGGTTCGATTTCACCTGACAGTATTTTACGGGCAATTTGTCTAGCGACTTGCACGTGGACTCGTCTGCTTGAATCTTCTACTTGTATGAACATGATCTCTCGATCCTTTTTAAATATGAAAACTGGCTCAAAAATATCGATATGCTCAGAACATTGGTAAACAAAAACGCGCCTAGCGTAGTTGATTGATGTCAGTGTCCATCACAGATAGTGATAAAAGTGGTATTACTTGTTGGCGACAATAAACCTATATAGATTTACTGCTTAAAAGGCTGTTATAGAACGGGGTATTAATGAATTTGATACATATCAAATCATGTTTATACCGTAACAATAGAGTGAGCATATAACGCCTAGTATCTAGGTTACTGGTACAACGCGTTGCTAAAAGGCTTACCCTTGTACCGAAATATGGACCGGTAACGCTCATCTTTTCCTGTTGTATTATACTACAATATGTGTGGGTTTTAGAAAACCTGTTTATGTTATCAAGGGGTGTTAAAAGTTGTTGTAACTCACATATATTAATAATATTTGTATTTTTATTGATTTTTTTTAATCATTTTTTAATCGATAAAATCAGCGGTAACGGCCTTTTATTGTCGTACAAATTGAGTGGGTTTGCGAGTCTATAGGTTAAGGTTTAGCTAAGTTATTCAGTTATAACAAGTTTGTATGTCTCGCGCTGTGTAACATTCCAAAGTTACCAATTGATTAAAATTTGTAAAGTTATGATTGTTATGAAAAAGAATAAATGACTCTGCTCAGAAGCGCGTTAGTTTCATATTCTATATTGTCGTTAGCGATTTTATCTCTTAATGAACTTGCTTTTATTTGTATGATTTAAGCAAGGTAAGTGTGATTAAACTTGTTATAAATCAGTCGTAAAGTGCAAATCGATAGCATTTTAGTCTCATATTTATCATGCTATATTACGCCGATAATTCTTAAAAACAGCGTTGTGAAAACAAAATGTCGACTGGCTTCAATTCAATATCAGGGGCTAAACGTAGCTTGCATTTACACGTTGCCCGCGAAATCGCCCGTGCCATCCTTTCTGGTGAACTTGCTCAGGGCAGCATTATTCCGAGCGAAATGGTGCTGTGTGAACAATTTGGCATCAGCCGAACTGCACTAAGAGAAGCGGTAAAGTTGCTGACTTCAAAAGGCTTACTGCAATCACGTCCTAAAATTGGTACTCGAGTTGTTGAAAAGAGCAACTGGAACTTTTTAGACCCGCAATTAATTGAGTGGATGGATGGCCTGACTGATATCAATGATTTTTGTAATCAGTTCCTAGGTTTTCGCCGCGCTATTGAGCCAGAAGCCTGTGCTTTAGCGGCTCAAAATGCCACGGTAGAGCAGCGCAAAGAGCTGTCGTCAGTATTCCAACAAATGAGTGAATTAAACTCAGCGCCAGTACTAGACAATGAAGCATGGATTAAAATTGATATTCAATTCCATCGAATTATTTTCTTCTCAACAGGTAATGATTTTTACCTGCCGTTTGGCAATATCCTTACGACCATGTTTGAGCACTTTATTGCCTACTCATCTGAAGAAGGTGGCACCTGCTTTAATGAGCATAAATTGATTTATGAAGCGATTATGATTGGTGATGCCGCTAAAGCGCGTGAGATGTCTCAAGATCATTTACAGTCGATTAATCACCGAATCGATGAATAAGTTGTCATTGTTTTACTGTTAAATATACAAAAGACACCCAATAAAAAACGCAGACTTAGGTCTGCGTTTTTTTATGGCTAGGCATTATTTGGGTTAACTCACTTAATGCTTATAGCCAGTGAGTTAACCTGATGCCGTTTAACCTTATTTTGCTTCAGCTTCTGCCGCTGCTTCATCCTCGATTTTACTATCAACCGCATTGACCAATAACAAGCCAACAGAGAGTACAATTGCACCACATAATACGAATATCATGCGAGACCAGAATGGGTTAGGTAGAAGGAACATTGCCATAACAAAGATACCTGCTACTGCGATTAGGGTACCTAACATACGACGTTGCTTGTTATCCAATTGCTTCTGAGCGTTACCTTCAGATACTAGCGGTGTAGCTAAGTTTTCGAAGAACTTATCAACATTCTTTTGACGTTCTTCAGTCAAAGGTTTGTAGAATAAAGTTGAAGCAACGAAGAAACCAGCAGTGAACACAACGTGCGCCATCAGACCAATTGCTACCGTTAAGTCAGACCATTCACGTCCAGTTAATGCATGTTCAAGACCCAGTGCGTTTTCAACCATTTCAGCAGTAATAACGAAGCCGACAATGTAAGAAACAAAGCCACCTACAACGAGTGTTCCCCAAGCTGCCCAGTCTGGTGTTTTCTTAATAAAGAAACCACAGAACGCTGGAATTGTCATTGGGAAGCCGATTAAGGCACCTACATACATCATGGTATCAAATAGGCTTAACCCTTTTAGTGAGTTAATAAATAACGATACTAAGATAATGGCAATACCAAAGAAGGTCGAAGTCAGTTTAGACACTAACATCAGCTCTTTTTCACTAGCATGTGGACGAACCACTGGCTCGTAGAAGTTTTTAACAAAAATACCAGAGTTACGGTTAAGGCCTGAGTCCATAGATGACATGGTTGCTGCAAACATGGCAGCAATCAATAAGCCGACCATACCAACAGGCATGTACTCTTGTACGAAGTATAGGTATGCAAAGTCAGCTGCTTTACTACCTGCTTCAGGGTATATTGCTGCTAAATCGACACCAGAACCTGCTAAGTACCAGCTAGGTAGGAACCAGATAACAGGACCAATACTCATTAGAATACAGGCAAGTAATGCCGCTTTTCGTGCATTTTTAGAATCTTTTGCTGCTAAGTAACGGTACGAGTTCAACATGTTGTTGGTAATGCTGAACTGCTTTAAGAAGATAAATACAGCCCAAACACCAAAGATACTTAGGTAATTTAAATCACCGCCAGATACAAATGAATCTGTCGGGAAGTTATCAATAATATTGGTGATACCACCGCCATGAACATAAGCCATCACCGCACAGGTAATTGTCACCGCCATGATGATAACCATTTGCATAAAGTCAGATGCGATAACCGCCCATGATCCACCCGTTACCGACATAACTAATACAACCAAGCCTGTGAGTACGATGGTGGTGGTCATATCAAAGCCGAAGATACCCGATGCAATAATTGCTAGTCCATTCAACCAAATACCAGCAGTGATGACGCTGTTAGGCATGCCTGTCCAAGTAAATACTTGCTCATTGGCATTACCGAATCGCATACGAATCGCTTCAATTACCGTTACAACGCGGAGTTGGCGGAATTTAGGTGCGAAATAAACGTAATTCATTAAGTAACCAAAGGCATTGGCTAAGAAAAGAATCGCGACACTAAAGCCATCTGTGTAGGCTTTACCGGCGGCGCCTGTAAATGTCCATGCGCTGAATTGGGTCATAAAGGCAGTTGCCCCTACCATCCACCACAACATACTTCCGCCCCCACGGAAATAGTCACTGGTATTGCTTGTAAATGTTCGGAACATCCATCCTATTGCAATTAAGAATAGAAAATAGATACCTACAATGATTGTATTTAGCTCCATTTTTATAACCTTTTATAAGAGTAAATCTATGGGAACCAACTTCAGCAGCAATGCTGAAAAACAAGTCTTTATTACCGTGTAAACTAATCATTGTGTAAATTAGTCACTGTGTAATCAGACTGACTTTAATAAAAACGTTAACAACTCTTCTTGTATGAATAGCTAAATAGCCGTTCAAAAAACTGATAGCAACTGCTTACTCATTACAATCAGTAGCTAACTTCAGTCAGACCTTTTATCAAGTTTGTTAGTAAAAGGTGCTTACTCATTTGTTAGCGATAAAAGCATTAATAAGGCTTAATTCATCATGTCCACTGGAACCTTATCCGCTAAACAAGGTAAGGACTGTTAACTGAATTCTCACTAAATTAATAAAATGATACTAACATAATACAATATCAATTGTGAGATACGGGTCATATTTCATTGCAGTATTTATTGAGCTAGAATTTTAACTTGGCTAAGCCACTGTTATTTAAGGTTTAATGTTTTATTTGTGAATTGTGAATTGTGATTTTTCATGATCGAAATCACTGAAGTTCTTTTATCTTGTGCTATATTTGTATTACTTAATAGCTGGAGATAGCAAATGAAAGTCCCAAAATCTTTGTGTGCAGTCGCCTTAATGGGCATTTTTGCCAATAGTTCTGCATGGGCTGCAAATTTTGTTTTTTTAGACGAGGCCACATTGGCGGCTAATCGTGATTTATTACAATCAGATAATGTGCCAAAAGCTATGCAACACAGTTATCAGCAATTAATAGAAGAAGCGGATATTGGTAAACAAGCAGGCATTTTTAGTGTGGCACATAAAGGTTTCACTCCACCTAGTGGTGATAAAAATGACTATATGAGTATTAGTCCTTATTGGTGGCCTGATGAAACTAAAGCGGATGGCCTACCTTGGATACGCTTTGATGGAAAAACAAATCCAGCGTCTAAATCTGACGAAACGGATTCAGTGCGTATTGGTACTTTTACTCGAACTGTGCGTGCATTAGCTTTGGGTTATTACTTCAGTGAAGATGAGGCTTATGCCAATAAAGCTATTGAGCTCGTTCGTGCTTGGTATATAGATGATGCGACTCGGATGAATCCGAATGTTAATTTCGGTCAGGGTGTTCCTGGTGTTGCCGATGGAAGACGCAGTGGCTTGATTGATACCCGAACCCTGGTTGAACGAAATTTAGATGCGATAGCCATTTTATCTCAATCTCCTGCTTGGACAGACAAAGATGAGCAAGGGATTAACCAATGGTATAGCGATTATCTTGATTGGCTGATTGAAGATGACTTAAGTGGCGGACCAAAAGGTGAAGCTTATGCCCCTAATAACCATGGCACTTGGTACGATTATCAAATGGCAGGTATTGCTTATTTCCTTGGGAATGCACATTTAACTAAGCAAATGGTACAAAAAGGTAAGGTGCGGGTTGATACTCAGTTTGCTGAAGATGGCTCGCAGCCCCATGAGGCCCAACGTACTCGTTCGTATCACTACCATTACTTTAGCTTAGATCCACTAGTGGGCATTGCTCAGCTTGGCGATAAAGTGGGGGTTGATTTATGGCACTATGAAAATCAACAAGGGGTGTCGTTATCAAAAGGCATCGATTTTATGGTGAAGTACAACGACCCTCAAGCAAAGTGGCCATTTCCTGAAAAAGATAGCCGTAGGATCGCGCGTATGTCGCCTATATATTTAAAAGCAGGTCAGGCATTAGATAATAAACAGTGGATTAACTTAGCTAAAGAAACTGATTTTAGCCAATATACTGTAAGTAAAAACTTGGCAGAAGTATGGGCTCAACGCGAAATTGAATTGTTGTATCGTGCTGAGTAGTTGTTAATAACAGTTTTAAGCGAGTTTAATCACTCTCTTAATCAAAGTTCAGCCCAAATAAAAAAGCGAATACCGAGGTATTCGCTTTTTTAGTGTTAGATATTTGTATTGCCTGATTTTACTTACGTTGGATTTACTGACGCTGGCCTTTTATTTACGCTGACTGAGCCTATATAAGCGGGCAAAGCTATCTCGACTGCCTCTTGATAGCCTTTTTTGTTGAGCTAATAACAACTCCGCGGCACCGAGGGCATCGACTAAGGCATTGTGGCTATTATATTCAGGCAATCCGTAGCGTTTTCGGGTTCCTGCTAATGTTAGGTCGACATCTGAATAATGATCTATCGCAGTGGCAAAGTGCTTTTCTAAGCATAAGGTGTCGAGCCAGAGCAAAGGCAGAGTTGGTAGTTGCCAATATTTTTTGGCGTAGTAATTGATAAACTCAGCCTCAATCACTGAGCCATGAGCCACTAACACTTTGTCGCCTAGTTGAGTGAAGAAGTAACTCATGGCTTCATGAAGCGATACACCGTTAGCCAACATTTGCGGGGTGATATGGTTAATCACTGCTGACTCAGGTTTTACCTTATCAAAATGCTTTATATAAACATGCTGGCTATTAGCTAAATCAATTTGTTGATTTTTTATCACTACCCAGCCCATGCTGAGTATTTCATCTTCGACAGGATCAAACCCTGTGGTTTCAATATCAAGTACCACATAAGTCAGTTCACTGCACAAGGCTTTAAGTTCAGGTAATGGCGCTGAGGTTGGCTTGACTAAACTACTCATTAAGCTGTCTTTAATCTTAAAGTTTTCACGCTGCCTTTTTAAAGCTGACAGGGGATGAAAGTAATCTAAAAGACTCATTAGATATTTCCAAAGCGCAATTTAGCCGCATCTTGTTGATCTGCAATAATCCTAAAGGCATCTTTTAAATGTTTACGCTCGAAACTGCCAAAGGTGTCTGGATTAATGTGGTTGTCTGGAACTTTGCCTTCTTTTAAAGCGGTTAATTGATGACTGTATCTGAACGATAAAATAAACCGATAAGCCCCCATAATATTTTTAAAGGCGTCATCGCTTAACACTCCAGCTTTATTGGCAGCCTCAAAACGAGCCTCGGTTTGCAGCGCATCACTGCCCACAGCTAAAGCGTAAATTCGCGCTAAATCGATAATTAAATTAATCGCATACTTCTTAATATTGAGGGTTTTATTGTTCTCGCCACTTTTTTCTAATACCAAGGAGTTAAAAATACCGAGAGGCGGACTCGTGTTGGTGGCATCCTTTACCAAAATACCTAAGAACTCGGCATTGTTGCGAATGTGGGTATGCATAGATTCATGCAATTCTATTTCAAAGTTTGGGTTACCAAATACGGTTCTAATTTCTAAAAACACACTGATGTTTAATAGGCGTTCATATTCAGGGTTGGCGACCCATTTTTTATAATATTGCTTCCACATTAATAGAGGCTGACGCCACTTTTCAGTGGTGGGCATGTAATTGCCAGTGCAAAGAGGGTAGTCACAACGGTCAAGTCCTTGAGTAACAAAGTCTGCTAAATGCTTAAAGTAAATCCGATCATTATCGGTGGCGTTATCTGCTAAAACAATCGCGCTATCTTGGTCTGTTAAACAATGCACTTCATTTCGAGCGTGCGAGCCTGCGACAATCCAAGCAAAATCACAAGGCGGTTCGCCCAGCTGATCAATCATGATATTGATTAATCTTCGCGTGTAAGCATCAAAAATCATTGCCATCACTTTACCTATGGTTTCAGGAACGACTTTCCCTTCAACTAAGGCTTCGAAAATCGCTTGGCGCTCAGGGTTTAACTCGGCTAATTCTTTAACGCTGACGGCATACTTAATTTTTTCAATTAGGAAGATTGCCTGCATACGGTGATTTTGCACCAAATGGGTGGTGGTTAATAAGCCCACTACTTTATTGTTTTCAACTACAGGTAGGTTTCGTACGTTGTACTGCATCATGAGTGATGCAGCTTGCAACACAAGATCGTCAGGGCTGACCGTTAACGGGTTTGATGTCATTACATCTTTAATCGGATTATCAATCGGGTAGCCTTCAACGATGACGCGTTTAGTCATATCGCGATCGGTGATTAGCCCCACAATCTTGTCATCTTCATAAATAACGGCGCAAGAAGTACGCTTAATCATTCGCATTTCGTGGGCAACAGCCTGAATGCTCATGTCTGCGGTAACGACAGCAATTCGTCCGCTGGCGACATCTTTCACCTTACGGATGAACAATCCCTTTTCTTTATTAGACCACACAACATCTAATGCTGAGTTTAAGCGTACCTGAGCTTGGGAGGCAAAATGCTCGGCATATTCAGGTGTTTTAGAAAACAAGCTAAGCAAAGCAGAATGCGGAATCAGGTAAAGTAAGCAAGGCTCGATGGCAATGGCTTGGTAGCCTTGGTCATCATCGACATCTGAGTCTAAAAAGGTAAAACCGAATAAGTCTTCAGACTCTAGACGTGCGCGAAGTACACCGCTTTTTTTGCGTTGTTCCATGGCGCCAGAACGAACAATATAAAGATGCTTTTCTTCATTATCTGCAGATAAGTCGACAACTTCGCCTTGGGCTACATAGATAATTTTGACCACTTCAGCAAGATCGCGAACCACTTCTTTAGGCAGTTTATCAAATGGATCAATTTGGCCAATGAATTGGATGACGTTGGGAAGTAAAGATTCGTCCATCTTAATACCTTACGTAATATATGACTTAAGCTTGCCGATTAGAATCTAGCCGCTTAAGTTTATTTGGCTATTGTAATGTGAGTCAGCGTTTAAGCTTGGTTGTTTTCTCTTCAAGCTTAAACGCTTATCAATTGAGTTGCTTGAATAATTTGTTTTACATTTGGGCTTTAGCCACTAGTGCACATTGTGGGTAAATTTGTTTTTTAGTTTTGTTCTTGTTTCTTTAACTAGTCGAGTTCAAGTTACGGTACCCATAACTTGGACTCGCTAAATAAATAGCCTTACTGTGATTTAAAGATCATGAGTAACTGTAAGTTCAGTGAAGCCTACTTCAAATATTTGTCCTGCATAATCAGCCGAAGTCGTGATTTGCGGATATATACCAGCTTTAAAGTAATACTCTTCATCAAGCCAAGCTTTGTCTAAAGTGTACTCTTTACCATCATTAGCAATGATGGCTTCACCCCATTTTAATAACCTTTGATTGACTGTCCCTTCAATGGTTGTTGAAAGCGTAATGCCAGTGGTATCGACTTCAATAGAGTATTGCCAATCTTGGTAAGCTTCAGCAGTGCCAAGCTCAATACTAAATGGCTGACAAGTATCACAGGTTTCATTATTAGGTTTGAAGCTGTCATTTAATATGACTCTGACGGGTTTGCTTTCACCTTCCCACAGCACTTTAACTAATGCTTGCTTAATGTCTTTGCCGTGTACTTGACCCACGATCACTTTAGGCGTTGTTGATGAAATTTGTGGATATTGAATGACATTCAAAGTCGCATCTAATTGATGCGAGCCCGCGATAGGCCAATTCTGGTTGGTGGCTGAGCACGGATCTTCACTATCGTATCGATATAACTCTCTTAGCTCTGAACGAACATATTGAGCATTAGGTGTTGTGGCGCCATCTATTCCTAAATCAACGTTAAACACCATTTGCTGTGGACTTTGCTCAGTCCAAAAATAGGCAATATCAGTGTCATTATCCAAGGTTTGGTTGCTGCTGCATGTGGCTGGTTTTAATTCTGCGGCACTGCTTCCACCTGAGCCATAAAAGCTATCTTTGCTTTCTGGAATCGTTAACTTCCATTGCTCTATGGTCCAATTACAGGTTTCGCATGGCGGAGTTTCAGGTGGTGTAGTTTCTGGTGGTGTATCTGCCGGTTCTGAAGAACCTGAACAACCCAAAAGAGCTATAAGTAATACATTTATTAGAGCAATGCGTATTAACATAACGATAACTTTCCTTATTTGTAAGACAATATAGCTTACGATTTTAATCGAAAAAGTGGGAGGAATTTTTATTATTCTACCTAATTTGTAACATTTACTCGATACGTATGTTTGTTTTTTTGGTTATTTATTAATCTTTACGTGCTTGTATTAAGGCTTTATGTGGTCGTGTGATAAGTTTTATTCATAGAGTTACCTCTAATTAGTTACTTTATGAACGATCTCACAGTTTTTCCTACCAAAAGATTAATAATACAAATAAGCTTGTGTTAAATAATACAAATAAAAAGGGGAAGGTATGAGAAAGCGTATTATTGCTTCAGCTATTTCTTTGGTACTGCTAACGGGTTGTGCAGTAACAGAACCTGCGGTTGATGTTGTGGGGACAGCAACAATCACAGGAGCAATGGTTGAGCAAAATAATAAAAGTGCTATTGATGCGACGTCTTTGCAAACAGCAGATGCTGCCGCATTAAAAGATAAATTACTCACACTCCAAGATGGCGAAACACTCGTCATTGACGCTGGCAAATATGCCAACCTTGGTAAGTTCGATATCAAAGCAAATAATGTCACGATTAAAGCTGCGAACCCTGGCGAAGTTTGGTTTACGGGATTAGTACAGATTAATCTTCGCGGCGACAATATCACTCTTGATGGTGTGGTATTTACCGATGGCGGCCCAGCAGAAAGAATGGGCGGGGTGGTTTTCCGTGGTGACAATAATACCTTAACCAACTCTACTTTCTATTTTTTCAATGACGACTACCTTTATCAGCCAGATGACAAACGCGCTGAATATCCTAAATACTTGTGGATTTCGTTATATGGCAAGCACAACAGCCTAATTAACAACACTTTTGAAGGTAAGCATAAACGCGGCACATTGATTGGTGTTCAAAAATCAAAAGGCGACACGACTCCTGATTTCCACACCATTAAAGGCAACCTTTTTTATAACCAGCAGCACAACCAGTTTAACGAGTTCGATAACAAAGATGCGGTTCGTTATAACTCAAACAGCTGGGAAGCGATTCGTTTAGGTGATTCAAAGAGCTCTATTTACGCTTCGAAAACCTTAATCGAAGGTAACTTGTTCTTAAAGTGTGATGGTGAGACTGAATTAGTGTCATTAAAGTCTGGTGGTAACACACTGCGCGGCAATACATTTGTTGATAATGCTTCAATGATTTCAATGCGTCATGGCACCAATAACGTAGTTGAAGACAATGTCATTTTAGGCAACAACAAGAAACAGTCTGGCGGTATTCGATTTTATGATGCGGGTCATACCATTCGTAACAATTACATTGAACGAGTTATGGGGACGGGCGATGTGCGTGGCGGTATTGCGGTAAATACCGGTATTACAGATGTTGCTAATGGCGAAACGCTTAATAACGACGTCAAAGGCAAAGAGCTTAATAAGCAAGCCACACCTTATAAAGTCAGTATCGAAAACAATACTATTGTCGACTCTCGTCAAAACATCCTTTATTCAACTAAAACTCACCGTGTCAGCCTATATGACAATGCCAAAGTGAGTACGATTTTTGCCGGAACAGACATCTCTTTTAAAAATAATCTGTCTTACGCAAAAGGTTCAAGAACCCTAGCGTTAACTGGTAATGAGAGTGTTGCGCCGCTAGTAAATCCAACTTATGAAAACGATTTGTACTATGGCCCAGTGTCAGGAATTGAACTTCCTTGGGATGGGGTGATTTATCGAAACCCTAAACTAGAACGTGCTGAAAATGGCTTGCTAGAAGCAACCAATTTTGATGGCGGAGCTAAAGGTTTGAAAGTGTTAACGACTCAAGATACTGGTGCAAGTTACCGTATCAAATAATAACAAGATGAACATTAAACTCATTAATGGGGCAGTAAAATGAGAATTAAAAAACTATCGGCTTTTGTGGCCATTGCTTTATCTACAAGTTTATTAGCAGGTTGTGATTTTTATGATGAACCACCAGGAGACGGCGGTACTGATCCTGGGTTACCACCAGTAGAAACACCTGATGTTGCTGATGTCGTAGCATCAAGCTCTGCTGAATTACTAGCGGCCATCGATACAGCAACTGCAGGTGATGTGATTGGTTTAAACATTGCTGGCACGTTCGAAAATGTCGGGACTGTGATCATTGATAAAGCGATTACCTTAATTACCTCTGATGCAGACGGTGCAATTGATGATCCTGTTGCTGGGGAGCAAGCAGTATTATCGGGCGCTATTTGTATTGATATTCCTACTGAAGCCGCTGAAACCCTTCGTGGTGGCAGCCAAGCGCGTGTTTCAAACATTGCATTTGAAAACATCACCATGGACAGCTGTGGTAGTGGTGTAAGCACATCAAATTCAATTATTAACATTGGTAAAGTCGGTAAAGATAAAACGCCGGTTATTTTAGATAACTTAACTTTTGATGGCACAGGCTATGAAGAGTCTACCAGTGACAGCGCTGCTTGGGTTTACTCTCGCGGATTGGTCAATATCTCTAGCAGTGTTTTCACTAATAAATCTACCGATGCACAAAGCATGCTTTACCTTAACTGTGGTAGTTCAGCATCACGTGGTGGCAGTTACGCCAATGATACTGGCTCAATCATGACGGGTAATACTTTTGCTCTCGCAGAAATTAATGCCAATGATGCAACAAAAGCGACCACTATTGGTGTGCCAAGTAACTTAGGCCAAGAAAATAAAAACTGTGCAGCAACATTCACAGAGAACACTTTTGAGAAGTTTGGCTTCTTAATAAGCGAATCAAGTGATCAATCAACTGCACTTTACGATGTGTTTGGTGATACAACTCAGTCAGATAACCTTTTACCTGATGAAGAGACTGATCCAGGCCTTCCACCAGTTGATCCAGGTGTGGTTACAACTGTTGATGAATTAGTTGCGGCTATTGAAGCTGCAAGTTCAGGTACCACAATCAATTTAGATGTTGCTGGAGACTTTGCTAACGCAGGCACCATCGTTATAAACAAAGCTATCACTTTACAATCTACCGATGCAGATGGTGTGGTGAGTGAGACTGAGCAAGCGGTATTCTCTGGCGCAGTTTGTATCGATATTCCTACTGAAGCTGCTGAAGAGTTACGTGGTGGTAATCAAGCTAAGCTGACTAATATCGCATTTGAAAATGTTGTGATGAGTGATTGTGGTACAGGTGAAAGCGCCTCAACTTCTATCATTAACATCGGTAAAGTCGGTAAAGACAAAACAGCGGTTATCCTTGATAACTTAGCCTTTGATGGCAGTGGTTTTGAAGAATCAACGGGTGAAAGTGATGCTTGGGTTTATTCACGTGGTTTAGTGGATATTTCTGACTCAGTATTTGCTAATAAGTCTGCAGATGCGCAAAACATTGTTTACCTAAACTGCGGCAGCTCAGCTTCTCGCGGTGGAGTTAATACCGACCCTCGCGGTTCAATCATTTCGGGTAGTACTTTTGGCTTGGGTGCTGAAAATACTTCTGGGATGACCATTGCTGCAACTATTGGTGTGCCAAGTAACTTAGGCCAAGAAAATAAAAACTGTGTTGCAGAGTTCTCTGAAAACACCTTTGATAACTTCAATGAGTTAATCAGTGAAACCAATGACATCTCTACAGCACTTTATGATGTGTTTGGTGACACCACTGAAACCAATAACACAGTGACTGGCGGCGGCACAGATCCAGAGCCAACATATCCAGAAAACGTTGAAGAAGTGAATGCTGCAATTCAAGCTGCAACAGCAGGCACCACGATTACTTTAGGCGCAAGCTTTGAGTATTCAACAGGGGTTATCACTATCGATAGAGCGATTACATTAACAGGTCAAGATGGCGCAGCTATTTCTGGTAGTGCGTGTATTGATGTGATTGATGGCGCTGCAGGCGCGGAAATCTCAAACATCGCATTCAATAATGACTCTATTGCTAAATGCGGTCTTACAGGTGATGCCAAAGAAGCGGTAATTAACATCCAAAAAGTCGGTGAAGATAACATGCCGATAGTACTCAATAACCTTTCATTTGATGCTTCAGGTATTACTGAGCAAGACCAAATTGAAAACAAAGGTGCTTGGATACGTTCATACGGTTTCATCAACTTAACAGGTAGCGAATTCCTTTCTCAAAGCCGTAACCTTCAAAATGACATGGTCAAACTGACTTGTAGCTCAAGTAAAGGTCGCATGGGTACGCTAATTGATGGCAATACTTTCAGCATCATTGGTGACGGCAATAAAGAAACTGCCGCAGTCAAAATTGGTGACTCAAGTGGCGGCATTATTAAAGATGCTGACAATGAGAATACCTGTGCTGTGACGGTGAGTAATAACACCTTCACTGACTATACCCTTGAAGCGGTTAATGATGTAGGTAGTGGTGTACGCGATGCAGCAATTTTTGCTCGCTTACCTGCAGAAAGTACCAACGAATTCACTGATAACACTCACAACTAACTATTCCGAGAATTGTTAATTGAAATTGAAAAGGCATGTGCCGAGCACATGCTGGGTATTTAACTACCTACAGGAAGATATTTTAAGATGAAAAAATCAATTTTAGCCTTAAGCGTATTAAGTATAGTGAGTGGTTCGACATTAGTCAGTGGCTCTGCATTAGCAAATAGCACCATCACCATGAAATGGGAACATAAATTGTTAGATGGCAGAACTACTCGCCCTAAAGTCGAATTTAGCCACAGAATGGACAATGGTTTCATGTTTGGCTTTGAGCAAGTATGGCAATACGATCGCAGTAAGTCAGAACTTGAAACAGGTTATGCACCTGATCAGTATGAGTTCACGATCAAAACCGGTTACCGCCATCGTTGGGGCGATCGTAATGAGCATGAAGTCGGCCCAATCCTTGATTATCAAATCAAAGAGAACGCTAAGAAAATCCGCTATGGTGCTTTCTATGGTTACCGTTTAACAGAAAACTTTCGCATGAAAGTGCGTGCGCGTTACTCTGAAGATTTAGACCGTTTAAGCCTTAGCAGTGGCGTGTACGATGACGCTGTGGGTAAAGAGATGCGTTACGATCTTTGGTTAACTTATACGTGGAATGACTTTAGATTTGTCTGGGATGCAATTTACAAAGACAAGTTAGATGATAACGTTTTTGATAACAATAAAGGTAATGTGTGGGAGCACGAGTTAAGTGCTGAGTACCGTTTACCTGATGCCCGTGCCCATGCTTTTTATGGCAAATTTAAGTATAAAGCTGAATTGCTCAAAAATAGCCATTTAAACAGTGAATATGATTGGTATGGAAAGCGTGATAATGCAGTCGAAATTGGTTACAAATATCGATTCTAATCAGGTTTAAACGTATTCAAAAAAATAAACCGATGGTGTGTTAGCACCATCGGTTTTTTTATACATTTAATCGGGTTTTGTATGTTTATTATGGTATTGACTGAACTAGAGGGCGT
This sequence comes from Shewanella sp. GJ50-10, assembly GCF_055808815.1. NCBI lineage: Bacteria > Pseudomonadati > Pseudomonadota > Gammaproteobacteria > Alteromonadales > Shewanellaceae > Shewanella > Shewanella sp. GJ50-10. The sequence goes on from NZ_JBVVSS010000001.1 coordinate 588,633, forward strand.
TACGCTACTTTCCTTAGTTTGTTAGCAAAGAAATGACTTTAGAAAGACATTCAAATTGATGCTTTTATCTATCACGATACAAAGAATCAGATTTCTTATTATTAAAGACTAATTGACCATGATTCTATGGCGATAATTTGCTATGTTTTAGTAGCCATGAATAAACTCAGTAAAGTGACACATTTTATAACGATTGATCTAGGTTATTCATGTGCTTAAGAATGCCTTCCTGATAACATGTATTAGTCAATAAGAACTAAATAAAAATAAACTAGAGTAGCGCTTCTCCTTTTTTAGAACACCGACACTACTGAGTAAACCAAAGGGATTTCAATGAAATCGACCGAGCCAGATTTACATCTAAAATCGCTTATTCAACGAAAGTATAATCGAGCCGTTTTTTATACCTATATTGGTGTGATTGTGATGGCTTTATTGTCGGCTTGGATGTTGTTTGAACGCCAAAAAACACAACTAATTAAAGAGCGTGAAGAACAGGTTTTGCGTCATGTATTGCAAATTGATCTATTGCTTGAGTCCAGTATTCGCGCGGTAAAAAGCCTGCGAAATGTGGCGGTTGATAACTTACGATTGGGGGAGCTCGTTCGTAAAGACCGCTTGCCTCAATATGAAAAATTCAATGAAGATGGCCAATTTTTTACCCTAGAACCTAGCTATGCCATTAGTGGTGAACCGTTCACTAACATGGGGCGAATCACAGGCATGGGGTCGTTAGATGGTCGCAGCGACACCTTCTATCAAGAACTAGAAATGTTGTTTGAGCTATCACTGTCATTTCCTGTTGCTAAAGAAGCTGCACCTAAAGCTTCATCAATCTATTACATCTCAAAGCAGCGGATTATGTCGTCGTTCCCTTGGGCGACTAACGAGTCCCGCTTTAGGGAAGAGTTGTTAAACAAGAAGCAATTTCAACTTGCGACACCTGCGATGAATCCTCAACGTAGTGTATTTTGGCGCGAAGCTTATGTTGACTTAGCAGACCAAGGTTTACTTACTACCCTTGGTTTACCGGTATACCTTGAAGATGATTTTATCGGTTCAATCAACTTAGATATGACATTGGCATCGCTTGCTAAGCAAATGCGGATGTACTTTAAGATGCCAGGAACAGTGATATTGCTGGATCAATACAACAATATCCTGTCCCACAGTGACTTTGATTCCAATGATATGAACCGTGTTTATCATATCAGTCAGCGAATTCCGTCAGAGCTGCATTCCTTACCTGAATCAGAACTGTTTGATGCCCACGATGGCATATTGCGTAATGGTTATTATATTCACTCTGTTGCGCTGCAAAACCCACCTTGGCGTTTACTGTATCTGCAAGATGAAGATGTGTTATTTGAAGATGCCTGGGACAAGCTAAAGCTGACCTTCTTGTTAGTGGTTTTGGCACTGTCGGTGTTGGTGACGATTGTTCACTGGCAGACTCGTCGCTCATTCGTAAACCCAGCGTCTCGCTTATTAACTCATTTAGAAGCCTGTTCGCGTGAGCCAATTGCTGCACCGAAAAAAATTACTGAAGGTTGGGAGCCATGGTTCTTATTAGTGAGCCGAATTTTTGAAGAGAACAAGCAATATACCCGCCACTTAGCCGAACAAAACAAACGCTTAGATAATCTGGTGGCGCGGCGCACCCAACGTTTACGTGATACCACTGAGCGGCGTGAACGAGAGTTTGCGCTACTGCGTTCGCTGATTGATTCGATCCCAGAGGCCATTGTTTATAAAGATAAAGAAGGTAAGTATTTAGGCTGTAATAAGTCAGCTGAGTACATGCTGGGCTGCAAAGAAAACGACATGGTTGGCCAGATGTCATTAGCAACTACCCATGATCAAGGCGACAGGATCCGTGAGGAAGACCAAAAAGTCTTAAGCGATCGTTCATTACTGCGTTATCAAGAAAAAGTGGATATCGGTGGTAAAACCGTACTACTCGATACACTTAAACTGCCTTTTTATAATCGTCGCGGTGAGCTACTGGGTTTGATTTCGGTATGGCGTGATGTCACTCGTGAGTACGAATCGGCTGAGCAATTACGTTTATCTGAAGAACGTTACCATTTAGCGATGGACGCAGTAGAAGATGGTTTATGGGATTGGTATTTAGACTCTGAACAATTGATCTGTAACCCAGCGTTTTACTCAATGCTGGGCTATAAACCTAATGAATTCCCTGCGCTGATATCATCAACGGATGCACTTATTCATCCTGATGACCGTATGCGAGTTGAAGAATACCGAAGTGATTATGCTAAAAATCCTGAAGGTACCTATGAGATTGAGTACCGAATGCGGGCTAAGTCGGGCGAATATCATTGGGTGTTATCACGTGGTCGTGCGGTAGAGTTTGCTGAAGATGGCCAATCAAAACGTATGTTGGGTACCCATAAAGATATTACTCGTCAAAAGAGTAACGAAGTGGCCTTGCTGGAAGCGAAACAAGACGCTGAATTAGCTAACATGTATAAGAGTGAATTCTTGGCTAACATGAGTCATGAAATCCGCACGCCAATGAATGCGATTATCGGTATGTTGCAGTTAGCTCAGCGTACTCAGTTGACGCCGCAACAACAAGATTACCTAAATAAAGCCGGCTTCTCTGCTCAGTCATTATTGCGGATTATTAATGACATTCTCGATTTCTCTAAAATTGAGGCTGGTAAGTTAGAGCTTGAGCGAGTGTCATTCCCGTTAGATAAAGTACTCGATCATGTTATTGATATGAACGCACAAAAAGCCCAAGAAAAAGGGGTTGAGTTACTGCTTTATGCACCAGTAACAGCTGGATTGATTCTAAATGGTGATCCACTACGTTTAGGTCAAGTGTTGGTGAACTTACTATCTAACGCAGTTAAATTTACTCAAAATGGTGAAATTGAGCTGGGTTGTGAAGATGTGGGCGAGCGTGACCATCGCATTACCCTTAAATTCTGGGTACGTGATACTGGTATTGGTATTAGCAAAGAGCAGCAAGCTAAGTTGTTTGATGCCTTCTCACAAGCCGATGGTTCAACCACGCGTAAGTATGGCGGCACAGGTTTAGGCTTGTCGATTAGTAAACACTTAGTGTCGCTAATGGGCGGTACGATGGAAGTGTCATCTGAGCCAAATCAAGGCAGTACCTTTAGCTTTAATATTAGCTTTGAAATTGCCGAAGAGAATGTCGTTACCCCGTTAGTGGTCCCTGAGCAGTTGAATAATTTGACCACGTTAGTGGTCGACGATAATCCAAGTGCATTACAAATATACTCAACCGTAATGAGCGACTTTAGCTTTGAAGTTAAGACGGCACAAAGTGGCGCTGAAGCCCTTGAAGTATTATCTCACTCACCAGTTGATTTGTTATTGCTAGATTGGATGATGCCTGAAATGGGTGGCGGCGATGTGGTGGATATCGTTGATGAGATGGTAGCAGACGGTCGACTGAAAAAACGCCCTGTAATTATCTTAATGACGGCTTACTCAGCTGAGCCTTTAGAAGCTGAGTTTGATGAAAACCGCGTGTTTGCAATATTACAAAAACCTTTTAAAGCGTCAGCCTTATTTGATGAGATTATCGGTGCATTTGCTGCTGAGCCTAAGCTAAACGTAGCACCTGTTGTGGAAGAAGATCCTGAGCAAACCAAAGAAGCTGGTTTGGTGCTATTAGTGGAAGATAACTTTATCAACCAACAGGTGGCGACAGAATTACTTAAGAGCGCGGGCTATGAAGTAGTACTAGCTGATAATGGTCAAATAGCATTAGACATCATTGACACTAAAGCTTTTGATGCGGTGTTGATGGATATTCAAATGCCGGTAATGGACGGTTTAACCGCCGCCCAAGAGCTACGCAAGCGTTACTCTAGCGAACAAATGCCTATTATTGCGATGACGGCACATGCGATGTCGGGCGATAGAGAAAAGAGCTTAAAAGCTGGCATGAATGCTCATATTACTAAACCTATTGTGTTGAATGAGTTGTTTGATACGTTAGAGCATTGGATAGATTACAAGAATAGTCACAAGTCGTAGTTATGCAGACAGCGTTAGTTCTAGCCTAGCGCTGCTATTTGTATTAACTTGCTTAACGCTTGCACTGTTAAAACGTGAGTAACCCTGTTTTATCGAATTGGAGATAGTTGAATGATCCGCCACAGCATTGCACTTTCATTGGTATTAACCGCAATACCGGTTATGACTCATGCGGCTACACCTGCGCAAGAAGTGATAAAAAAAAGTGAGAAAGCCAGCGGGTTTATTAACTTTTACTATCAAAACCAATCAGGTGAGTTGTATGTAGAAGCCAAAAAACTTAATCAACCGTTTTTGATGATAACCAGCTTGCCACATGGCGTAGGGTCGAATGACATTGGCCTAGATCGTGGTCAGTTAGGTGAAACTCGAATGGTGCAGTTTGAGCGCCAAGGGCCGTTCATTTTACTAAAGCAATTAAACACCTTTTATCGAGCCAGTAGTGATAATCCCGCCGAGCGATTAGCTGTTAAAGAAGCATTCGCAGAGTCAGTTTTGTGGCGCGGAAAAGTCTTAGATGGCAAAACGCCCTTAGTCTCAATCAATAATTTAGTCCTTAACGATCTACATGGCGTAGCGCAACGTTTTGCTGATACCAAACAAGGTAATTACAGCTTAGATACCTCGCGCTCAGTGATTCTAGAAGAGGGTATTAAGTCTTTTGAAAAAAATGCAGACGTGGATGTATTACTGACATTTACTAGCCAGAAAGAAGGTGAGCACGTTCGCCAAGTGACTCCTGATGGTAAATTCGTATCGGTACGTATGCGTTACTCGTTTGTCGATTTGCCTGAAGAAGGATATCAGCCCCGCGAGTATCAACCAATGAGCGGTTATCTATCAGGTGAGTACTTTGATTACTCTGCGCCGATAGACTCACCAGTGAGCAAACGCTATTTACTCAGACATCGTTTAGAAAAAGTCACTCCAGGTCTTGCGTCTAGCGAAGTGGTTAAACCTATAACTTATTACCTCGACCCGGGGGTGCCTGAACCTATCCGCACAGCATTACTTGATGGTGCCCGCTGGTGGGAAGAAGCTTTTACTGAAGCAGGCTTTATTGATGGTTTTAAAGTGGAAATGCTCCCTGAGGATGCTGACCCACAAGATATTCGCTATAACATGATCCAGTGGGTTCACAGAGCGACCCGTGGTTGGTCTTATGGCGCATCAATTAAAGATCCTCGCACAGGCGAAATCATTAAAGGGCATGTGACCTTAGGCAGCTTGCGGGTTAAACAAGATCACTTAATCGCCCGTGGCTTAACAGCAGGGTGGGAAGACAGAGAAGCTGCTAGTGATGCATCAATGGCATTAGCGCTAGCCCGAATTCGTCAGTTATCGGCCCATGAAATTGGCCATACGATTGGACTGGATCATAACTTCGCATCATCTACTAATGACAATGCTTCGGTGATGGATTACCCGCATCCTAATGCCACATTAAATGGCGATAAAATTGATATTTCGGCGCCATACTCAGAAGGTATTGGTGAATGGGATAAATTTACCATTGCCTATGGTTATGGCAATGAAGCCAACATGGCTGAACTAGTACGTCAGGCGAGAACTCAAGGTTTACGCTACATTGGGGAAGCTGATTCACGTTCACCTTCATCTAGTCATGCTTATGCGAGCTTATGGGATAATGGTGCATCTGCCGCCGATGAGTTGACTCGATTAGAAAAAGTTCGCCGCAGCGCCATTGAGCAGTTTAATGCCCAAGCACTGCTTGAAGAGCAGCCGTTAGGCGAGTTGAGTGATGCGTTTGTGCCAATTTATTTGTTAACTCGATATCAAATCGATGCGGCTGCTAAGTGGATTGGTGGCAGTGACTACAGCTACCAACAACAAGGTTCGGCTGAACGTTGGCATTATCTTTCTCCCAAGCTGCAACATTCTGCATTAGCCTCATTACTTGATGTTATATCGGCCCAAAGCTTATCTGTTCCAGCTGAAGTGACAGAGATGCTAGTGCCTAAAGCAGGCAACTATCGTAAAACCCGCGAAAGCTTTGATTCTGGTATTGGGGTGTTAACCGATCCTATTGGCATGGCGGAAGTATTGAGTCGTCAAATTGCGAACAGGCTTTTAGCGCCCGAGCGCCTAAATCGTGTTAATCAAGGATTTATGGATGATTCAGAGCAGTTGTCAGTTGTCAGCTTAGTGGATAAATTATTGGCAAAAACTGTGTATCAAGACTTACAACGAGGCCAATTGTTAGCCGTACAAATGCGGGTAAACGCAGTGGTATTGGATGAAGTATTAGCCAGTTATCATGATGATAAAACTTCACCAGAAGTTAAAGCTCAGTTACTTGCTAGACTTCACTATGCTGAAAAACAACTAAAGCGTCGTAGTAATCGCGCCAGTAATTACCAAGCTGCCCATTTTGATTGGTTATTACAGGGCCTCGCTCAGGGAATAGAGTCGAAAGAATACCGCTTTATTGATAAGCCGCTGAAAATGCCCCCGGGTTCACCAATCTAATTGATTAAAAGCCTCATTTTTAAATGAGGCTTATTTGTTTCTGGTCTTAAAACTATTCACTTAGAGCTTATTTTTCTTGAAGCTTTTTTATCTAAAAGCTGATATTTCTAAAAGCTTAGCTTTACACTTGTTTGGGGTTTTTAGGGTAGAAATGATCAGCCTTACTGTCGATATGTGAAAACTGACGGGTATTCTTATAAGGGAGTTTCATAAACCCTGATACGCCGTGGCCTTGAATCTTAGTGGCATGATGTAAAATCCGATCAAGTGAAGCGCGAAAAGCCGCCTGTTTACGCGGATTTAATAGTCGTAAATAACTGTGCACTTTTAGGTGGTTAGGTAGCGCTTCAAAGATGATGCAACCGGTATGATGGATTTGGTTAATCCAGCCTAGTTCGGTCATGATTTCGGTTGGCAGCTCTAAGTTTTCCTCTGGATCTTTACCGTCTTCAAAGTAAGAGTGTAATCGCGACCGCCCCTCTGATGCAGGGACATCACCGACTTCAAAACTTAACTGCGCGTCGTTAACCATTTTGTAAGGTTCTGATGCGTTTTCTCGCTCCAAATGCAATGTGTCTTTAGCGTTAAAAAAGCAGGCTTTAAACACCCCGATACGCTTAATGCCACGGGCGAGGGTAACCATATTATTGACTGCCTTGATGAGTACATCTTTAGTTTCAGGGTCATAAATCGCAAGGTTTGAGTCAATATAAACCCCGCTTTTACGCCAATGGATAGCTAAGCCTCCTACAATCGGATACTGGGCTAATTTACCCACTGCAGCGACAAAGCCTTTTTCGGTATCCCCCATGCCTGCTAAGAAATTTCGGTAGTACTTCTCTAGTTGTACGTCGTCCATTTTGGCGATGGGATCTTGGGTGTTGTGCTCTTTTAAAAATGATTTTCGAGAACTATAGCTTACCGTTTCAACTTGTTTCTGTTTTGGCAGTACCCACAGTGGAATATCTTCGTGCAGTGGCTGAGTTTGCAAATTGGGCAAGTGCATTCTGTGGTTATGGCGCATACTTTTTAAAAAGTAATCGCCAGCAAGGTTTTGTCTTTCAACATCATCACTAAGCATGCCGTCTAACGTGCGTGCAAGCTCAATGGGCAGCCCCAAACTGCTAGCGGGTATCACTTTACTGCCAAAGCGACTGATTTGTCCTGAAGCTAATGCATATAAGGTGGCAGCGACACCTTGCTCATCAAAGCGTGGGCTGGAGAGTGCGCCGTTAAGTTGCTCAGAACCAATAAAGTAAACGTCACCCATTCTGGCATTAGTATGGTGTTGATCGCTCGACATCAAAGACATCACGTTATCTTCAACGGCTTTATTATGTTCATCACGTTGAGCGAAGACCGCAGAGCCCCAATCGATCAAAGACAGGTGATCATTTTCGATGTCATAGACTAAATTAGAAGGTTTAATATCGCCGTGAACAAGACACTTACCAGTGCGAAGGTAATAAAGTAGGTTGGCTAATTGGCGTGCAATACTAACAATCATTGCCACTGGTAATACGCCCAAACGATGACAGATTTTATCTAAATCCTCACCCTGCGCTCGCTCCATTACCATAATCCCTTGCTTACCTACCCGCTCAAATTTGATGCCGCTTGGCACGTTAGGGTGGACTAACTGACTTAGCATAAATGCTTCTTCTTCAAGTCGGTCTTGGACGCTACGGGGCAGGGTTATACGAGAGAATTTAAACACATGGGATTCGCCAATGTCGTTGGTGCCAGCAAATACAAAGCCATAAGCGCCTTTACCAATAAACTCGATATCGGCATAACCGAGTTTACTTAGTTGCTGGTTACATAATCGGATCCACGCGCGATGTTTACGGGCATCTTCAGCTTTTAATAAATAAACAGACTGCTCTTCATTAATATAAAAGTGTTGTAGCTGAGGTGTTTGCACTGGGTACTCCTGTTAGCTAACTCATCGGCGTAATGAATTAGAAACACCATAAACTCATATTTCGATTTATCAGGCAAGGTCTGCGATAACTTTTTACTATTATTAATGAGTAAAAAGCAAAATGAGCGACAGAACAGCTGCAATTAGGCCTAAAGTGAGTTTTATATTAGCTATTGCGCGTAAAGCTGCCTATCTCAAAAAAACGGAGTTGTAAACTTTGACATGAATCAATTTGTTTTTAGCGATAGACAGGTACTATTTAAGTGAATCAACGGATTCGGTTTAATCAAGGAGTGCTTATGCCTACCATTAATAAAGCTGACTTAATTCCACTATTTTCTTTTCCGCGTCAGCGTATTTTACAGTCGATGGAAGTAACGCATTGCCCACATGCAGTGTTCTACAATGCCAGTGATGAGCAATGTACCACTTGCCATCAAGGGGAAGAATGTATTTGGATGAATCACAATGATGAGCTAGTGGCGATTGAGAAGAAATCCGTTGAAGAGCTAAAGCAGCAATTATTGATCGCTGTGGATTTTATTGATTCAAATTTAAGCCCACACCATTTATCACGCCGCAACTGCCAATGTGATAACTGCAAATGGCTTAAGAAAGTGCAACAAGTGTTAGAAGGTAAACCTGAATAGTCTATTAGACTAGCTCACTTTAAGTTAGCAACTTGGTAAATCATCCATATTGGCAGCCATTATTAAAGTGAATAGCGCCTTAATAACAATCCCTATATCAGATTTTTCTGAGTGATTAAGTTTCTGCGCCATATTGCATATCACTATTTTTGTGATTACAGTGAAGCCCATTAGTTGTTGATAATATATCACTAGGGGTTTGTAATCATGGAGCCGAGTTTTTGGCACGAAAAATGGGATTTAAAACAAATTGGATTCCATCAACCGCAAATTAATGAATTTCTGGTTAAGTATTGGTCGCGTTTATCGTTAGCTACCTCAGCAGAGGTGTTTGTTCCATTGTGCGGCAAGTCATTAGATATGTGTTACTTAGCGGAGTTAGGGCATAACGTACTTGGCTGCGAACTAAATCAAATTGCAGTCGAAGATTTTTTCAAAGAAAACAACCTCCCCGTGACTCATCAAGTTAAAGGTGAGCATCAAGTTTACTCCACCGAGCAAGTTTCGCTTATTCAAGGTGATATATTTACCTTGCCGACAGAATCTACTCAATCAATTACTGCTTTTTATGATCGCGCTGCACTTATTGCCTGGCCAGAAGCAATGCGTCAGCAATATGCGACAAAGCTGGCAGCATTAATTCCTGCTGGCGTTAAAGGTTTACTGGTGACCTTGGATTACCCACAAGAAACCCTTAATGGCCCGCCATTTGCTGTTAGTCCGCAGTGGATTGAACAATATCTAGCACCTTTCTTTGATGTTGAGCTTTTAGAGTGTGCAGATGTTTTGGCTGACAATCAGCGATTTGTGAAAAAGAATGTTCCTTGGCTTAACGAAGCGGCTTACGTGCTGACTCGAAAAGTATCAAGCTGAAAATATCTGAATAGTTAAACGTTATTAAAGCTTCATATCTAATCAAAAGGCAATAAAAAAGCGACCACTAGGTCGCTTTTTTATTATGAGTAACTTAATTAAAAGTTATTTTCTCATTTAGAAGTCGTAACGCATACCTACAGTAAATACGTTGTCATCTTCTAAATCGATGGTTGGGCCACCGTCAAGTTGGTAATCACCTTCGTACATAGCGTAATGGCCATATACTAGAGTAGATTTAGAGATGCGGTAATCAGCACCTACAGTGATTTGAGTGATGCTAGCATCAGTAACAACACCATCTGCTGATTTTTGCTTAGTTAGGTAACGACCGAAACCACCTTCATCAACACCGTACTCAGCTTTTAAGTTAACGCCGTTTAGGTTGTAAACTACGTTTAAGAAGTAAGAATCACCTTCTTGATCAGTTGTTTGGCTTTCTGTGTTTTGGTATAAACCGCCAACTTTGAAATCGCCAAATTTAACTTGACCCACTGCACGGTAAGCATCGATGCCACCGATAGTGTTGTAAGCACCAGCTACATAGTAGTTTTGAGCTTTAAGTTTTTTATCACCAATCGTTGCACTCAATGCATATTGATCTTCATAAGACTCGTTGTCATCAGCATCAGTGTAGTTATCTTCCATTAAGTAAGTCGCGTTTAAGGTAATTAAATCAGCGATTTTTGGAGAGTAGTACCAGATACCATCTGCAGAACGAGTTTGACCTGCAACTAAACGGTCGATATCAGCATTGGTGTTACCGAAAACGTCTACGCCGCCTTCAGATTGCTTGAATACTGTGTCGTTACGACCAACTAATACAGTACCGAAGTTAGTTTTTAGACCTAGGTAAGTATTACGTGCTTTGAAAACATCTGAACTTGAAGAAGTGTTTTCAACTTGGAATTCCATTTGGTATAAAACTTCAACAGCATCAGAAATTTTTTCGCTACCTTTAACACCTAAGTGAGAGAAGTTGTTTTCGAATACTGTACCTTCTTTACCTTCTTGGGTAGTAACACCAAGATCAGAATTAGTTACTGCTAGGTCTAAACGACCGTAAAAATTTGGACCATCGGCTAGCGCACCGAATGAAGTTAAAGCAATAACTGAGGCTACAGATGCTGAGATTAGCGTCTTTTTCATCTTTTCATACTCCCTTATAGAACCGAAGTCCTATTCCCATTATGGGTGTTATAGTGAATTTCAGTTGCAAAAAACGTAATAGAAAATGCTTTTGCATAACGAACTGATCGGAATTTTTGCAGGTTTATAGGGGATAAGTTGTGGAGTAGGTCAAAGTTTTTGGTTTAACGTAATGATTTAAGGTAAAAATGTGACAAATTCGATACTTTTGAGCATTGGTTAACAGCTTTTTAGCAAACTACCTATTTATAGAGGTTCACAAGCTTTGTTAATTCGTGTAAGGCTTATCTGTATTGACTATGCGGCTAGTTAAGGTGTTGCTAAATTGTTAACTCTTAAGCGGTAAAACTGATGAAGTTATGCTGTTTTGCATAATCTAAAGGTTGAATAAAATAAAGGCGATAAAAAAAGCGACCTTTTAAGGTCGCTTTATCATTTTTGCAACAACTTGCCGCGGTGTAAATCAGCGGCTAATTGGTTAGTTTAGAAGTCTAAACGAACACCAACAGTAAAGATGTCGTCACTTAAATCTTCAACAACACCATTTAATTTCATGTCGCCATCGTATTTAGTGTAGTGACCATAAACTAAAGTGTTTGAACTTAAGCGGTAATCAGCACCAACACTGAATTGTTGGATTTCAACATCAGATACATCTTTACGAGCATCTAAAATGTTTGCACCTTCGTTGTTTTCAAGTTGACCAGTACGACGGTCTACAATTTTACCTAGACCTGAATCATCGTAACCGTACATAGCTTTAATTTTTAGGTTACCCATTACATAAGCTGCGTTGATGAAATAGCTGTCACCTTCAAGGTGCGCTAATTCACTTTTTAGGCTTTCTGTGTTTTGGTATAAACCACCAACAATGAAGTTGCCGAATTTAGCTTGTACAACACCACGGTAAGCTTCGATGTCTGTAATACCGTCTTGGTATGCCGCAGCAGCGTAGAAGTTTTGTGCTTTAAGGGCTTTATCACCAATTGTTGCACTAACAGCGTACATAGAATCACTTTGTGAATCGTAGTTGTCGTCCATTAGGTAAGTCGCGTTTAGTGTTACCATGTCAGCAATTTTTGGAGAATAGTAGCTGATGCCATCGCCTGAACGTGTTTGGCCAGCAGCTAATAAGTCGATATCTGAGTTAGTGTTACCAAATAAATCGAAACCACCTTCAGAAGCTTTGAATACAGTATCGTTACGACCAACTAGTGCAGTACCAGCATTGGTTTTTAAACCGATGAATGTGTTACGAGCTGCGAAAGTATTGCCTGAGTTATCAAAGTTGCTTACACCGAACTCCATTTGGTAAATCACTTCAAAATCATCATTGATTTTTTCAGTGCCTTTAACACCTAACCATGAGAAGTTGTTTTCAATAATAGTGCCGTCTTTTTGATTTTGAGTGGCTACACCCGTATCAGAATTGGTGAATGCAAGATCAGCACGCCCGTAGAAATTTGGGCCATCAGCTAGCGCAGTAAAAGAGGTCATTGCAGTGCAAGATAAAATTGCAGCAGTGATCAGGTTTTTTTTCATCATCTTAATCTTCCTTTGGTAAGGGCTTGATTTTGTTGGACACTCATCAGTTGTGCCTAACATTGATAGAAATAGCGATGACGCAACGGATACGGTGCGTACGCCATTTATGGAATCCTGTATCTGCGCTCGATATTGCCATAAAAAGTTAATAAAAAAGTGTGATACTTATCACTAAAGGTTGGATTTATTCGATATGCATCATATTGATTTACAAGGTTTGTGGTTCTGGGTAACATATTTTTTAGCTTGCTTAACTAACAGGACCTCTTGTTTGTCCTATTGGCGTAAATTGATAACAATTGTGTCGTTTGTGAGCGGGTTTAAAGTGGCAGTTATGGAATAAAAATGTGCAGTTATTTTTAGTCACTCAGTTATTTCGATTTATGTCAGTTTCGTATAAAATATCGCCCCCTTATTAGTGAGCACTCAAGAGCGTTACATGTTGTCAGAATCTTATATAAATCGTTTTGGTGGAATAGGTCGTTTATACGGTCAAAATGCGCTACAAAACTTTGCTAACGCTCATGTAGTCATCATAGGTATTGGCGGTGTGGGTACTTGGGTTGCTGAATCTTTAGCACGTAGTGGGATTGGGCAAATATCGCTAATTGATTTGGATGATATTTGTGTCACTAATACCAACCGTCAATCACATGCCGTTGCATCAACAATTGGTGAGTCTAAAGTTGAGGTTATGGCTAAGCGTATTCGCGATATTAACCCGGAGTGTGTGGTCAACGAGATAGAAGACTTTGTGACTGCTGACAACTTAGCTGAATACTTAGGGACTAAAAACGACCCATTATCGATTGATTATGTGGTTGATTGTATTGATGCTGTAAAACAAAAGGCTGCTTTAATTGCTTGGTGTAAGCGCAACAAGCTAAAGATTGTCACTGTAGGTGGCGCTGGTGGTCAAACAGATCCTACTCAAATTCAGCTCACTGATTTGGCTAAAACGGTTCAAGACCCATTACTTGCTAAAGTTCGAGGCATTCTACGCCGCGAATATAATTTTACTAAGAATACCCAACGACGTTTTGCTGTCGATGCCGTGTTTTCTACTCAGCACCTAGTTTACCCACAAAATGATGGCAGTGTTTGCAGCACAAAAGCAACTGCAGAAGGCAGCATGCGTATGGACTGTGCATCTGGATTTGGCGCTGTGACTATGGTTACAGGCACGTTTGGGTTCATTGCTGCGAGCCGAGTATTAGCAAGACTTGCCGATAAATAACGATTTAATTTAAAAAGATAAATTAAGTTTATTCATTGGCATTAAAATTGCTTTTGAAGTGATAGATTCAAAAATCTGACACTTTGGAAGCGAGATGATGAAAATTAAATTTGATAACATAAAGTTAGCCAGCGTAAAGCGTGTTTTAGTCAGTGTTATGCTTTGGTGGGTTGTTGCTTGTGCTGTGCTGTTGTTTGCTCCTTCCCATGTACTACAAACCCTGTCCCTTGATAGTTTAGTAAGCGACTATGGTCATTTTATTGGTTTAGGCTTGATTGTTGGCGCAGCCTTTTTCTTAAGTCAGTTATTCACTTTTGTTGTTGATGAATCCATTAGTCATTTACGTGAAAAGCGCGCAATCGAGACCATTGAAGCCAAGGTGAAATTGCTAGACCCTGCAGAACGCGCCTTACTGAGAGAGTTTTTCCTTCAAGGTGCCACTATATTGGCATTACCTCAAAATGAATTGGCTGTGAAAGGCTTGATAGCGACCAGCATTCTTGAACTTGTTGGCAATGAACGTCATTACGCAATACAAGGCCCTACTGCGGAATATAAAATTTCGATGAAAGCCAGAGTATACTTAAATCGTGATGTTTTACGATTACCGGCAGGCGAACCAAGTAAAGAAGAACTATCGCATTTGATTAAAGCAAGACCACAATTTATCAATGGCTTAGTTCAACCAAGAAAGCATGCAGCTTAATGCTTGATATGCACTCTCAGTAACTAGGATGTGTTAAGGGTAAATTGTTAGTCTGACGAATGAATTTAGATTATAAGAATTTTAGATATAGAAGATTTTGATACAAGCAATCATAGACACAAAAATGGGGGCTAAATGCCCCCTAATTATTTGCAAAAAACACAAAAAACTGACTTAAATCTAAATAAGTACTACCTATTCTTTTGGAGCCGACTTCACGATAAACATCCACATCATGTACGACATAATTCCCATGGTGCAGAAGATAACAATCATTGATAGCAAACCAATTGCATTACCAAACATTAAATCTAACCAGAATGCCATTTTTTATCTCCTTTATAGTGAAGTCATAAATAACATACTGCAAACATCTGTTAACAATTATGATCTCGATCAATTAATGTTTCAGTTATTGCTTTATCGCTAATGTATTAAATTAGTAAAGTGTAAATCATTATGGTGATTCATTGTTTATTCACTTGGTCGGAGTGACAACATCCCTAAGCTTCATAAGCTATAGTTTGAATGAGTTTTGAGCTATTGAATTGAAAACTGAGAATATCGCGCTGAAAGGGCTTGCCATTGGCCTTAGCCTAGGTATAATTCTGACTCTCGATTGAGCCTAGCTCTTTTGAGACATCAATATGATGCCGGTGTGGTGAAATTGGTATACACGACGGATTCAAAATCCGTTGCTTTCGAGCGTGGCGGTTCAAGTCCGCCCACCGGTACCATCTCCTCTTAAGAGGATTAAACCGACTTTATGTCGGTTTTTTTGTGCCTGACGTTTACTTAAATCTATAACGTCGTTTGCCAGCTTCATTTCATAGCGGTAACGCTTTCTTGCTTCTTAGTTTAATCCCAATACTCGATTATTGAGTGCGAAGGGCGGTGTTTAGGAGTTGTTGTTTTTCATAACCTGCAGTAATCCCCAGTTCGTAGAATGGAATTTTCCGCGCTAAAGATTCTTGAGCCAATGAATAGTTAGTGTCATCTATGGACAAACTATCGGCAATTTTCTCTCCTTCGTACCAGCCCAAGCCATAAAGAAGCACTGCTGTAATGCAGGTGTATTGGATGATCCCAGAAAAGTATTGTCCCATAGCTGTCTCTTTTATATAGCTTGTGTCTTATCGGTGAGTCATCCTATTTTTTAATCAAATTGATAACAGAAATAAAGACAACCAAAATAATAATGGCATGAATACTAAAGAGCATTGGTTACGTTTTTATGAATGTGTTTTTGATTCATTAATTTAACTATAAGCTTTCTATTTATTTGGCACAGGGTAGTAATAAATTATCAGAAATATTCTTGGTAATTCATAATTAGATCTATTGCCGATTTACTCTTATTACTTATATTTATCTATTAGTTAATTAAAATTCATCCAAAGAATTTAGCAAATTAAGTATATTTGGGGACTATAAATAAAGGCACACTAAATGTGCCCTTTATTTAAATTGGAGTAGTTTTTAATTAAAACTTATAATCAATTGCTAGATAAACCTGCTGGGTATCATTTAATGAGAGTGAACTTGTGTTCGCACCATTACTGACATCTTTCTCATAATCTTGCTTTAAGTACTGGTAGCCAATTTCAGTAGACCAATTGTCATTGATGTTATACGTGAAACCGGTTTGGCCACCCCAAACAAAATTGTTGCCCGAATCTAAGTTAGCAGCGTCGATACTAGTGTGGGTCATACCGGCCGTGGCGCCAACGAACCAGTTCATATTACTTTGACCAAGTGGTACTAGGTAGTCATAAGATAATAAGAAGTTCTGCTGTTTACCAATATCTTCAGAATTGTAGCCATAAGTACCATACACACGACTATTATCATTAATATACTTACCAACACGAAGTTGATAGGCCATATCTTTTTCTTTCTCTTTAGAGCCATCGACTGAAGAGTCTAGCTTGTAAGTATTTTTCTGATAACCAGCTGCACCACCGACAAACCAATCTGATGCCATTGCAGGTACTGACATCATAGACGTTATTACACCAGCTAAAATAAGTTGTTTAGTTTTCATAATTCACTCCAAGGTATTAAGAAATTTGTTATCTCGTTTTTGTTGGAGTCACTATAAGCCCCGCTTGCTGTATAAAAACTGAATGAATTTAATTAGTGAATTATTGAAGTAAAAATATTTAGTGAAATATTGTTCATATTGGGCTTCTAATAATTGAAATTAGTGATTGCGTTTTTATTGAGTGTTAGTCATAAAAATTGGCTTTACATTGGTTTAATTAAGCTGATTTTAAACAAGAATATTTACATGATGGAATACTTAAATATTGAGAGATCACAAATTTATAACTTACTTCAAAGATTCTATGCGCGAGGTCACTGTATCGTTCCTGGCTTATATTTGCAGCTAGTTATTTGTTGTATAAACAATCTGAGGGCTAACCAAAAAGATAACAATTCAATTAGCTCTCGACGACGAATTTTAGTGTTTATTACTTGATATACAAATCCCTTATATCAATAGGGTATTAATACTAAGTTTTACTTTTATGGCTGGAGTTGCCATAGATTACTCAATGTTTGCTAAGGAGATTTAGCTAATGTTTTATATTCATATGCTGTTGTTATTGGCCGTGATATTTGTCGGTATCCGTCATGGTGGCGTCGCTTTTGGTTTGTTAGGCGGCTTAGGTGTGTCAGTGCTGGCGTTCGTATTTGGTATTGCACCAGGCTCACCACCAGTCAGTGTCATGCTGATTATTCTGGCTGTTGTTGCAGCATCTGCAACATTAGAGGCGACTGGTGGTCTTAAGTTACTGGTAAAGTACGCTGAAAAATTATTAAGAAAACATCCAAGTCAAATTACTTTCCTTGGCCCTTTATGTACGTATTCTTTAACAGTATTGGTCGGAACGGGTCACTCAGTTTATCCATTATTACCTGTTATTTATGATGTTGCTTATAAGAAAGGTATCAGACCTGAACGTCCGCTTGCTATGGCAACAGTTGCATCGCAAATGGGGATTACAGCCAGCCCAATAGCAGCAGCTGCTGCAGTTGTTATGGCAACTGCCATGGACAATAACCTTGATATTAGCTTAATCAATGTATTGTCTGTAACAATCCCTGCTACGTTAGTCGGTGTACTTGCAGGTTGTGCGTGGAGTTTAAATCGCGGTAAAGATTTAGATAAAGATGAAGCGTTTCAAGCCCGCTTACAAGATGAAGATTTTCGCAATAACCTAGTTGACCCAGAAGTAGAATCAACTGATCAGGCTCATACTGATAGCATTGCTAAACGTGGATTAGCGTTATTCTTAGCGGGTATCCTTTCTGTCATTGTCATCGCTATGTTTAGCAAGGAGTTGCTACCTGAAGGTGTGAGTATGTCGGTGGCCATTCAGTTCATGATGCTATCGGTTGGTGCGATTATATTATTAGCAACGAAAGTATCTCCGCAAAAAATCGTTAACAGTAATGTGTTTACTGCTGGTATGACGGCTGTGGTGATAATTTTTGGTATTGCTTGGCTAAGTGACACTATTATTAGTCACCATAAGAGTTATTTAGTGAGCTCGTTGAGTGACTTAGTGAGCGCTTATCCTTGGTCGTTCGCTATTGCGATGTTTATGGCATCTGTATTCTTAAAGAGCCAAGCTGCAGTATTGACGATTATGTTCCCATTAGGCTTTGCGTTAGGCATTCCTGCGCCAGTATTAATTGGTGTTATTCCAGCGTGTTATGCTTATTTCTTCTTCCCATTCTACCCAAGTGATTTAGCGGCGATTAGCTTTGATAGAATCGGGTACTACCAATATTGGTAAATACGTCCTTAACCATAGCTTTATTATTCCAGGGTTTATTGGAGTAACAACGGCGACTGTTTTAGGTTATTTCATATCGACATTGGTTATTAATCACTAATGTGATTGATTAAAAGCTAGATATAAAAAAGCCCAGCATATGCTGGGCTTTTTACGTTATGTTTTAATCAACAATTAAGACTTCATTTTACGACGACGGAATGCCGCTAAAGGAAGAAGAAGTGTTGTTAACCAGCCCATAGAGCCACTATCATCTTTAAGATCTGGAGCAGATATAACATCTATTGATACTTGCTCAGTAGTGCTATCTGCTTCGCCATCATTTGCCGTGACAGAGAAGGTATATACACCAGTCTTAGTAGAAACAAAGCTAATATCTTTAGCTGTACTATCAAAAGATACATCTACAGGTCCAGCAGTTTGAGTCCAAGCGTATGTTAGGTCATCACCATCAACATCTGCAGCGCCAGAACTAACGGTAGCTTCTAGTCCTACTAAGATTTTGCTGGCTGAAGGAGATACAGTCGGTGCATCGTTTACATTGGTTACATCAACTACAACTTCAGTTGGAGTACTCACAGTACCAGCAGCATCTGTTGCTGAATAACTGAATGTATCCTTTCCGAAGAAATCTTTGTTAGGTGTATATGTTGCTTCACCTGATTCAGTCAATACCACAGAACCGTTTGCTGGCTCATCAACTACAACAACACTACCAAGAACGCCAGAAGCGGCAATATTGATAATACGCTGAGCTGTTGCAGTAATACCGTCACCTGTTACTTGCGAACGAGCCACTTTTTGAGCTGGCATAGTGTCATTGTCTAGTACATTAAATGTCACAGCAGTTTCTTCAACTGTAGTTGAACTGTCCATAGAACCTAAGTCAAAGTCACTACCTGTCGCCATGTAGTCGATTTTAACTTGACCTGCAGCAGAAGATAAAATTTGTAAGTAATCCCCTGTTGTTACAGCTGAACCTTCACCATTGTAATGATGAGTTATACCAACAGTACCACCGACATTCTCTGCGCCAATTGACACATTTGCAGGCATATTGGGGATGTTCAAGTAATTAAATGATACATCTTCAACAACTTTTTCCTCATCAATTGCTTTAATCCAAACACTGAATGAATAAGGAGTTTCAGAAGCATCAGCATAAAGTTGGCCATCTTTCCATTCAACAACTATATACTTGATTGGGTTACCAGTATCGGGATCAATACCTAAATCAATGATATTAAGACCAAGCTGACCACCACCCGAATCGGTACCAGTAGTATCACTTAAATCAAAATCAGACCAAAATGGGGCTAGGATATTATTTGGTGCTGTACTATCTGGTAATTCTTTATTATTCCATGTACCACCAGTATTGCCGCCGCCCACTAATACAATACCGTTATCCGAGATTGTGATGGTGTCGTAAGCTACGCCATTAAATAAAAACTCTGGTAAACCTTCAAAGGTAAAAGATTTCTCATCACAACCATCCTCACAAGCTGGCACATATGCTAAACCAGCATCAAAGATGCTTGGATAAGTGCCTGTAGAAGCATCAATTGACATCTGTGATTGCTCAAGACTACCAACCCATGTGATTACACCAGTGTCTTCGTTTACACTAAAACCATTTTGAGAAGCGTTAGTTAACGTCACTGATACGTCATCTGCTGAAGTTAATTTTGACCCTTCAGGCGCTTTAGCAACAAAAGTTACCGTATTTTCAAACATGGTATTATTTAAAACAGCAGTTATTTCCATATCATCAGCAGTCGTTAAATCACTGTCATCTGATGAAATTGAAATGAGTGAAGCATTACTAGATTCTTGAGCAAGCGCAGCTAGGGGTAGGTGTGCATCTTGAAGTCCTGAAGCGCTTGAAAGCATAATATTACCAAAAATCCACTCACCGTATTCAGTAAAAGTAGAATCTACAGTAACCATGAAGCTTGCCGAGCCACCTGCTGGAATATCCAATGTAGAAGGAGAAACCATAATACCTGCAGAGTCAGAACTTGCAGCCAATGACCAAGATGTGTCTTCATCGCTCTTGTTATAAACGGTGCGAGTGAAAGTACATGGTCCAACACATGAGTCAGCAGCAATAGAAGGTTTATCGAAGGTTAATACCGCTTTAGCAGCAGCATCTAAATCCATACGACCTGCACCCATAGCAAACGGAGTTGCTGCAGTGGTGGCATCATCGTCTAAAATTCCATCAACTGTTGAAGTCGAAGTTAATGCAGTCTTAATGTCATTAGCAGACCAATCAGGGTGAAGCTGACGCATCATTGCCGCAGCACCTGCAACATGAGGGCTTGCCATACTTGTACCCGAAATCATATTAAAGTCTTCTCCACCATCATCTGGTGAGTAAGCTGATAAAATATTGGTTCCTGGTGCTGCTAAATCTGGTTTTAGCATATTTTGATTACCATTCGGGCCACGAGAGCTCGAACTATTAATCGTATCGGCAAGGCTAGGTACCATTAAACGTTTAACTTCAGAACCAATTGTGCCATCTGATGCTGTTTCTCCCATAGCTTCAACTAGAGCTTCACCATCACCTTTAGAAATCATTACCGATGGGAAAGTAACACCAGGCATAGACATGGTAATTGGAGCACCTGGATTACTGTTATAAACCACCAATCCTGTTGCACCTGCATTCATGGCATTTTCTGCTTTGTCAGAGAATGCACAATCTCCACGTGAAATCAGTGCAATACTGTCTTTAAAGCTATCAGCTTCGAATGCATCACAACCCTTAACATTGTCTGGGTTAAGGTTAATTGCAGCAACAACAGAGGCTGTTACATCCATTTCGATAACAGTATCAGAACCAGGGATTGCTAATAAATCCTCTCCGCCCGCATTAAAGCTGTTAGCAAAGTAACGGCCTGTTGTGCTGTTGGCCACAGCAATACCAGACTCAATACATGCAGGACAACCAATAGTGCTCGCGCCATTGCCATCGTTACCAGCAGCTGAAACTACAACAACACCAGCGGCTTCTGCAGCTTCAAACATTGTTTTGTATGGGCTACTTGCTGGATCTGCACCTGCACCACCGCCCCAAGAGTTGTTGATTACGTCAGCGCCATCATTGACAGCGTGCTCTAACGCTTCCATTAACATGATGTTAGAACCACTACCGCCAGAACAATCAGCTTTTGAGTAAAGTGCTTTATAAGACATCAAGTAAGCTGCTGGAGCTACGCCTGATAATTCAACATCAATGTCATTAAATTGTGTAGAGACTAAGTTACCTACAGCAGTACCTGCAACGTGAGTTCCGTGACCGCCGTAACCTAGTGGGCTCATGTATTCATCTGGGCAGACTTCAAAGGTAGGTTGTGACCAGCGTGCAACGATTAACTTGTTATTACAAAAAGCTTCATCGGTTGTTGAGCAATAATCATCAGTTGGCATAGCACCCATTGGCGCTTCAAAACCTTCGTCAGCAAACATTGGGTTTTCTGGGCGAATACCACCATCAATAACTGCTACTCGAATACCTTTACCCGCATTCTCCATTCCGCTAACGGTATTCCACATTGCTTCAGTGTTAATCACTTGAAGCGATGCATCCATACTAATGTCATACATGGTTTCTGGATAAACGGATTTAACCCCAGGAATCGCCATTAACTGTTCCACAGTTAAGTTTTGACCCGCAACGGTTACACCGTTAAATAAGGTTTTGAATTGACGTTCTATTTTGCTATTAGCTGAAACTTTATTTAATGCATTCGAGAATGCTTTTTGTTCATTGGCTAGCTGTGAAGCATAGTTTTGTACTGCAGCTGACTGAATATCCAGTTTAGTCTTTTTGTCTGACATTGCAGCCGATTTACCAGAAACTGCTAAAGCAGGAGATGACAGCTCTACAATGAAACGTTGAGGGGCATTTATGTTGGTTAATTTATTTGCTGGTTTCTTATGCTGATCAATAGACAATATTTCTAAGTTGTACTTGTTGCCAGTCATTTCGGTGTTTGCAAAGCTAGCGCTAGAGAGTAGCGCTGCTGATATAGCTAGAGATAATTTAGTCTTCACAACTTCTTCCTTGGTTTAAGCATTTACCACGTCCAAGTATTTGTAGGATAGAGACTAGGTCGGTGGTAATGCTGATTGTTATATTTTTGTATTAATGTGTTTAGTGCATTCTTTGATGCGCTCTACGACTTTTTAACACAAATATTTAACAAAGGTAATCAAAGTTGTTACAAATCGTTAAATTTAATGTAAATAGATACTATTTCTTTTGAGGTAGTTTGTTTTTCGACTTGTTATAATTAATAATTAAAAGGCCTAAGGTTTAACACCACGAACAATAGGGTTTTGTAGGCTTATCAAGGTTTCTGTTGATTGAATTTCATCAATTGATTGAATGCGATTAATCAAAACATGCTGTAATCCATCGATAGACTGGCACATTACCTTTACAAAAACGCTGTAATTACCAGTGGTATAATATGCTTCAACAACTTCCTCTAGTGCATTTAACTTTGATATGGCAGCAGGATAATCGCCTGCACTTTTTAAATTAATGCCAATAAAACAGCAAACGTCATAACCTAAAGCTTTAGGATCTACTGTTATACGCGCACCTGTAATGATGCCAGCTTGCTTCATTTTTTCGACACGAACATGAATAGTGCCGGCACTGACTGCAAATCGTTTGGCGAGCTCTGCAAATGGCGTTCTTGCTTCTTCCATTAATGCTTGAAGAATTTGGTTGTCGAGCTGATCTCTTTGAAATGGAGTTTCCATAGTAAAATGCCTAATTAAATTATAATTAGGCATTAATTTACGATGAATGATGAATAATGGCTATCAAAAAGTTCTCATGAAGAGTTTTTATCTAACTTGAACCATCAAGTCTTTAAGCGGTGTGTGAGAACTTTCAGTCTGAAACTTTAGTTAACTCTATTGTGAGCCAACAGGCTCAATAAAAGGCACGTCTGAGGTAAATGTCATTTCTTGCTGACTATAAGGGTGATGAATAGTAAGTTCTGCTGCATGCAATAAAAGTCGTTCAGATAAACGTTTAGCGAGCGGGTCGGCATAAAAACCATCACCTAAAATTACATGACCTATGGCCATCATATGAATGCGCAATTGATGGGAGCGGCCTGTGATAGGTGTTAGCTTCACTAAGGTTGATTGTTTGGCGTAACTGACCACTTCTACGTGAGTTAACGAAGGTTTGCCTAAATTATGATCAACTTTTTGCTTTGGACGATTAGGCCAATCACATATGAGTGGATAATCAACTTGTTTAACCTTGGAGCTGACATGACCAGCAACTCTTGCGTAATAGGTTTTAGCTGTTTCACGGTCTCTGAATTGGCGTTTTAATTCGCGCTCGGCATTACGACGAAGTGCAACAACAATTACGCCTGATGTTGCCATGTCTAATCTATGGACTATTTGAGCGTTGGTATACTTTTCGAGTACACGACTATAGATGCTGTCATGGTATTGGGCTTCACGGCCTGGGATTGACAATAGGCCTGAAGGTTTATTCAGAACAATAATATCTTTATCTTCATGAATAATATCAAGCCAAGGATCGGTAGGGGGAGTATAGATGAAGTCTGCCATGGTAAGCCTTTTACTAGAATGCGCGGCAAAGATACCTTTCAGCTATGAATAGTGCAAGTCATCTAATGGTTAAAGCTCCTGTAATTAGCCTCTGTAATTAGCAGCTGTAACTAGTAACTGTAATCAGCACCTGAAACTTTATAGAGCTAAAGGATTTAAGCGATAGCACTTATATGATGTCGATGCTCAAAGCTTAATGATTAGCTGATTATGAGAATGCATTGCCATTGACGTGCATAATTGTAAATGTCCAAACAACAAAGGCCAATGGCACATGTACCAAGGCATAAAAGCTTTGATCCAATCGCGACATTCCTTGGGCATTCCAAATCAAATACACATGCGCAATAAGCACCAATGGAAACAAAGATAATAATGGGTATAGCGCAAACGGGCTGGCATCAGCAAATATGCTGTGACTAAACAGCGCCCAAAACACCATAAAACTGGTGGTTAGTGGCGGCGCAGCTAACCGGTATTGCTCTGGATAAGGAAACATCCTATTACCTTAAAAATAACAAAAGATAACACTAGATTAACCTTTAATTTCCTTTTTGCCATGTATTACTTTTCTATGGACCACAGAATAATGCCTTAATCCGGCTGGACCGTGCGACACGACTACTGATAACAACACGATAAAAATTGTTATTTCGGGCTTCCAGTCGGCCATAGGAATAAATAAGCCAAGCAGTAACACTTTTAGAATCGTTAATACGCCTTTTAATTGGATTAACCAGCGCCAGTCTCTAATCACTTCCCAAGCAAATAAAGCGACCCCACTGGTCATCGCCAAAATCCAATAGTTAAGCCACTGACTTTGTTCGATACCTAATAATAAACCGCCGCCAGCGCCAACAATTCCAACGATATGCAATGCACGTAAGCTGGTTTTGCCTAATCTTTGTAGCCAAAATTGAAACTCGGATACTTCTTGGTATTGCTTTTTAGACATGGGAGGACACATTTGTTGCTTTTAATGAAGCATCAGCTTAGCAAATTCATCTCGAATGAATAGCGATCTATAGCAAAATCTAAATTATTGATATGCTAAAGGTAGAAATGAATCAATTGAAGCGCAGATGAAACATTATTGGGCTTCTGCTTTTTGAGTTAAGGATTGCAATATGAAAATCGGATTCTTCAGTGCCAAACATTATGATATTCAACATTTTGATGCGATGAATAAACAGTTTGGTGCCACTATAGAATACTTTGACTACCGTCTTTGTATGCAAAATGCCAAGTTAGCCGTGGGTTTCGAGGTCGTGTGTGCATTTGTGAATGATTCACTGTGTGAAGAAGTGCTGGTTGAGCTGGCCAAAGGTGGCACAAAAATCATCGCAATGCGCTGTGCAGGCTTTAACAATGTTGATTTAGCGGCGGCAAAACGCCTTGGGATTACTGTGGTAAATGTACCTGCATACTCACCTGAATCTGTGGCGGAGCACACAATTGCATTAATGCTGACGTTAAATCGTAAAATTCATAAAGCTTATCAGCGTACTCGCGATGCCAACTTTGCACTCACTGGCCTAGTGGGCTTTAACATGCATGGAAAAACTGTTGGGGTAATTGGGACGGGTAAAATTGGTATTGCAACCATCAAAATTTTACTGGGCTTTGGCTGTAAGGTAGTTGCTTACGATCCTTACCCTAGCGATATAGTTAAAGGCTTAGGTGTTGAA
This sequence comes from Shewanella sp. GJ50-10, assembly GCF_055808815.1. Lineage (NCBI taxonomy): Bacteria > Pseudomonadati > Pseudomonadota > Gammaproteobacteria > Alteromonadales > Shewanellaceae > Shewanella > Shewanella sp. GJ50-10. The sequence goes on from NZ_JBVVSS010000001.1 coordinate 614,358, forward strand.
TATATCAGTTTGGAGTCGTTATACCCTCAGTGCGACATTATCAGTCTGCATTGTCCGCAAACCCCAGAAAACCATCATTTATTATGCGCCCATAGTTTTAATCAAATGAAAAAAGGCGCAATGGTGGTGAATACTAGTCGTGGTGGCTTACTTAACGCGATAGATGCTATGGAAGCATTAAAACTTGGCCAAATAGGGGCGTTAGGGTTGGATGTTTATGAAAATGAAAAAGAGCTATTTTTTCAAGATAAGTCTAATGAAATAATTCAAGATGATGTGTTTAGAAGGCTTTCAGCCTGTCACAATGTTATTTTCACCGGACATCAGGCATTTTTAACCGACGAAGCATTAAATGCGATTGCGTTAACAACCTTGAAAAACGTCACCGACTTACTTTCAGGTCAGCATTCTGCCAATGAACTAAATTAAACCGCAACTAAAACTATAAGCATAAAGAGGGAATATGATAATCACTAAGGAAGTTCATGATATTGCGACACCGACAGGCGTGATGCGCACTTATGTTTATCGCCCTGACGCACCAGGTCAGTTTGCGAGTATTATTTTTTATTCGGAGATTTTTCAGCAAACGGCGCCGATAGCTCGAAGCGCCGCGATATTAGCAGGCCACGGTTTTGTGGTGTTAGTACCGGAAGTATTTCATGAACTTAATCCAATAGGCACAGTGCTTGAGTACGACGATGTTGGCAAAGATAAAGGTAATGCTGACAAGTTTGCTAAAACCTTAGAACATCATGATAGTGATACCGAAGCAATGGTTGAGTTTGCGCGCAGCCAAGCTTACTGCACCAGTAAAGTGGGTGCGATGGGGGTATGTATTGGTGGTCATTTGGCTTATCGAGCTGGACTAAACCCTGATATCAGTGGTGCGTTTTGTCTGTACCCAACCGACATTCATTCGAATACTCTACCTTGTGATGATAACAATGACTCACTAACCCGTACGGGCGATATTGCTGGCGAAGTGGCTATTATTTTTGGCAAGCAAGACCCTCATGTATCCAGTGAAGGACGTAAATTGATTTATCAAAAGCTTGAACAAGAAGAGGTTAATTTTAGCTGGCAGGAAGTTAATGCTCAGCATGCATTCATGCGCGATGAAGGTGAGCGTTATGATGCAGCCCTTGCACTGCAAATGTACCTTCAGGCTGTCGCATTTTTCCAACGAATATTGAGCTAATCGTAAACACTTAATATGAGTAGAGTTAGTAATCTGCACAGATTATTAACTCTATAGCATTTCCCTTGTGAGTTAATTAGTATCAGTTGTTTCTTGAGTCACTGTTTTGATCGTCTCAGGCATAGGTGTTTGAGTGGTGCTGGCTGATATATTTGAGGTGCGGGTTGGTGTAGCTGACGACGGCACTTTAATCACTGCTTTTTGTAACATTAGGTTATTAGGGTAAGTCATTACGTCGCCCTGATCGCGCTTGATAATCACATGAAATAAACTGATTTCCACAATAATGCCTGTCATATCTTCATCTTTATCGACAATTTTAATCTTATCGCCAATGCGATAAGGGCAAGCGAAGAAGATAAGTACTCCAGCCGTAATGTTGCTTAAAATCGACCATTGGGCAAATAATGCCACGCCCAAAACGGCAAATGCCGACGACACGAATAGCGAAACCTCTTGATACCCAAGTCCTAATGACACCGCCATAATCGAGGCGGTAATAAAAAATAGTAAGTAAGTTAGTAATCGAGTCACTAAGCGACTGCGTACTTCGTTAACTTGTTTCTTTTTAGCTTGTTGACTAATAAAGTACTTTAGTTGGCGTTGTATAAACATAAATACAGCTAAACAAATTGCACAAATGAAAATTTGAGTGGTCATGATGGCTCGCTTGTTCTGTGTTGTTTAGCTTATTTAGGCTAACTTTGAACTCAAGATGATGTGAGTTTGAATTTATCCTGTAAACTGTCGAGCTTGCAATCTAATTCGTTACAAACCTGTTTGTTTGAAATCGCAAACCAAGCGTGAATAGCGTTAGCGATAAGGGTGAAAGCGAATAAAACCGAGTCAGTTTAATGTCAGATTACCAGCAGTTACACCATGTCAGCGATGAAATCGGCCCGATCTTTGTACTTGAAGATGGCGATTTCAGAATTTTATCTTTTGGTGATAACGACGAGCAAAGTAAAATCCTCAAAGCTCAGCCTCACATCCCTCAACATACTTATATCCAAGCCATGTTGGCTGTTTTGTTATTTTCAAAACCCAAGAGTGCGATTATTTTAGGTTTAGGTGGCGGTGGATTAGTTCATGCTCTGCGTCGCTATGACGCAGCTATTAAGCTGACCGCAGTTGAGCTTCGCGAGCATGTCATCCAAATTGCCAAACGATTTTTTCAGTTGCCTATTGGTAAAAAGCTAAATCTTGTTCATCAAGATGGCGGCAGTTTTTTAGCTGAAACTGAGCACAAAAGAGTAGATATTATTTTCGCTGATATGTATATCGAACAAGGTGTTGATGAAAAGCAGCTCACCAATGAGTTTATCGAAAATTGTCATAAAGGCTTAAAAGCGGATGGCTTTTTAGTGCTTAATTGCTGGAAAGAGCACAGTAAGAGTGAAGTGTTAAAGCAAATATTGTCGCAACAATTTGCCAGTGTATATGCAACATTAACCGGCGGTGGCAATTGGGTTATTTATGCCAGTAAGCAACCACATTCATTTAGCGCAGCGACCAATAAGCAGCAGCTGCAGTTATTATCACAACAGTTAGACTATCCTGTGGCAAGATCGTTAACCCGCTTTACGCAATGGCAGAATTGATTTGAAATCTCAGGTTATCGGAAAATCCGATAACCTGAGATTAACAGCGTGCTTTCATTCTGAAAAACCGATTAAGCTGATAGTTTTTACCCGTTATATTTAATTTTAAGTTACCGCTATTATCTATTCCATCAAACGGATACAGCTAAACACTTAATTAAATATATCGGAGTAACACAATGACTCAATCAATTATCAACTCAACAATCAAGCCATTTTCAGCAACTGCATTTCACAACGGCGAGTTTGTTCCAGTGACTGAGCAAGACCTTTTAGGCAAATGGTCAGTGGTATTCTTTTACCCAGCTGATTTCACTTTTGTTTGTCCTACTGAATTAGGCGACATGGCTGACCATTACGCTAAGTTACAAGAAATGGGCGTAGAAGTTTACTCAGTATCAACTGACACTCACTTCACTCATAAAGCATGGCATGCAAGTTCTGACACTATCGGTAAAATTACTTACCCAATGATTGGTGACCCAACCGGCGCAATCACTCGCAACTTCGGTGTGATGATTGAAGAAGACGGTCTAGCACTTCGCGGTACATTTGTAATGAACCCAGAAGGCGAAGTTAAAGTTGCTGAAGTACATGACCTAGGTATTGGCCGTAGCGCATCTGAGCTAGTACGTAAAATTCAAGCTGCACAGTATGTTGCAACTCATGACGGCGAAGTATGTCCAGCAGCATGGCAGCCAGGTGAAGAAACTCTTGCTCCATCAATTGACCTAGTCGGTAAAATCTAAACTATTGAAATTGGGCTCACTCATCTCATCATCGTGAGTGAGCTTTTATCACAATAGATTTACCCACACTGTTTCAAATCATCTCCAATCAACCTTAGACGTCCCATGACTCAAGCTGGATTCATCACCGGTTTGACTCTCTAAGGTTGATATTTTTTTGCTCAATTCATTTATTATTCTAGGAGCACACGTATGTTAGATACGAATATTAAAAACCAACTGAACACTTATCTGCAGAACCTCAAGTACCCAGTTGAACTTGTCGTGTCAGCAGACGATAGCCCTAAATCTCAAGAATTATTATCGCTTGCTAAAGATGTTGAAGGCCTCTCAACATTAGTGAGCTTAAAGCAGCTGTCATCGGCTAGAACACCGTCAATGGCCATACAAAACCCGCAAAATGGAACCAATATTACCTTTGCTGGTTTACCTATGGGGCATGAATTCACTTCTCTAGTTTTAGCTTTGCTGCATTCCGGTGGTCACCCGATTAAATTAGCTGACGAAGTCATCGAGCAAATTAAGTCACTGCCGGGTGAGTTTCATTTCGAAACCTATGTTTCATTGAGCTGCCAAACCTGTCCTGAAGTGGTACAGGCATTAAATATGATGGCAGCGATTAACCCAAATATTACTAATGTGATGATTGACGGTGCGTTATTTCAAGATGAAGTGAATGACCGTAATATCATGTCAGTCCCTAGCGTTTACATGAATGGCGAACCGTTCTCTGTTGGCGCAATCAGTGTTGTTGAAATTTTAAATAAGCTCGATGTTAATGCAGTAGCCAGAAAAGCCGAGCAGATTAACAACAAAGAAGCTTTTGATGTGCTTGTAGTAGGCGGCGGCCCAGCGGGCGCTTCTGCAGCAATTTATGCAGCACGCAAAGGGCTTAGAACTGGTATTGTTGCTGATAAATTTGGTGGCCAAGTCGCTGAAACTGTCGGCATTGAAAACTTTATTTCAGTATCAAAAACTGAAGGTCCAAAACTTGTGGCCAATTTAGAAGCCCACGTTAAAGATTATGATGTCGATATCATGGATAACCAACGTGCCTTGTCATTAAAAGACGGCGGTTTATTTGAGTTAGAACTTGAAAGCGGCGCTAAGTTATCAAGTAAAACAGTATTACTCGCAACAGGTGCTCGCTGGCGTGAAATGAACGTCCCTGGTGAGCAAGAATATCGTGGCAGCGGCGTGGCTTATTGCCCACATTGCGATGGCCCTTTATTTAAAGGAAAGCGAGTTGCTGTCATTGGTGGCGGTAATTCAGGCATCGAAGCAGCTATCGATTTAGCAAACATTGTAGAGCATGTAACGGTACTTGAATTTGATACCACATTACGTGCAGATGAAGTGCTACAACGTAAAGCAAATTCAATGGGCAATATTGATATTATTACTCAAGCAATGACCACTGAAGTTGTTGGTGATGGCAAGCGGGTTACTGGACTTAAGTACACTGACCGAAGCACCAATGAATCACACGACGTTGAGTTAGCAGGTATTTTTGTACAAATTGGATTAGTGCCTAACACTGAATGGTTAACTGATACCGTTGAGCTAACCAATCGCGGCGAAATTATTGTCGATGGAAAAGGGCAAACGTCTATTCCTGGTGTATTTGCTGCAGGCGATGTGACTAATTCAGCTTATAAGCAAATCATTATTGCGATGGGGAGCGGCGCAACAGCTTCACTAGGTGCATTTGATTACTTAATTCGTCATAGTGAAACTGAGCAAGTGACTGAGCAAGTGACTGAAACTACTTCTGCGCAGGTTGTTGCAGCTTAAATTTAAGAGCCACCTAGACAGCCACTTAGACAACCACTTAGACAAGTTGATTTGAGGGGGAACCTCAAATCATCTAGCAGTTAACCTATATATTTAGTACGGATATTCGGCATGTATATTCTACAAATATAAAAGCCTAGGTTAGCTGCTTTTTTGTTTTCACTTTTAAAATTGACTCAGGTAAATCAGGCGTCTTAATTCAAAGCGGCTTTGCACTGAGCAAATTAAACTCATTTCTCATGTCACAATTCGTTAAATAATCGTTATAATCAATAGATAACAATTCAACTAAAGCGCTAAATGCTCAAGCCAACTCCAACATTTGAACACCAATTACATATCGAAACTCAGCAATACCTTGCCAAAGGGTGTCGTTGGATAAGCATATTGAGTTTTGTTTTAGGATTAGTGACATTTTTCGCCAAACTATACAATAACCCTAATCAAGATTTGATGTTCACTACGCTCAGTATTTTGCCTTTAGTTGGTGTCTCTTTTTATGGTTCAGTACATAACTTCTTACACGCAGAAAAACCTGATGTTGAAAACTTCAATCGCTACTACAGATACATTTTAGCCTTAGTCCTATGCTGGGTGACTGTGTGTAATATGCTGGTTGTGCAGGGGATTTCGGCTCAAGTTCGAGTTGAAGCGATACTTCATTTATTAATTTTTTCACTGTCTGTGGCCTTATTTCCAAAACGCGGTATTTTATTACTATCTGTTTTTGTTATGGCAAGTTATATGGCTACTTTGAGGATATTTTACTCAGAAGAGTTATTTTTCCCTATTGTAAAAATGCTTTGTTTTGCAGGTGTGGTTATCTCTGGTCAACAAGTGATGGAAAAGTGGTTCCGTAAAGCCGTTTTTAAAGATGTGGAAAATCAAAGATTATTTGAAGAGCTCAATCAACTCGCGTTAACTGACGGGCTGACCAAGCTAAGTAATCGACGTCACTTCGATATGATGCTGAAAAAAGAGATCCAACATTCAGAGCGAACAGGTCAACCCATGTCGATTATTCTCATGGACATAGATTACTTTAAAAAACTTAACGATTACTTAGGGCATCAACGAGGTGATGAGTGCTTAGTGGAACTGGCTAAGTTACTAAAAAATCAGATAAAAAGGCCGAGAGATGTATGTGCCCGTTATGGTGGTGAAGAGTTTATTGTTTTGCTGCCTGAAACTGATGTTACCGGTGCGGTAGATGTGGCGCATAAGGTAAAAATCAAGTTAAACAAATTAGGATTTAGACACCCGGACTCAGCCGCTAGTGAGTTTGTTACCGTATCACAAGGTGTCGCGCAATGGCGCAAAGGAATGACAGTCGAGCAATTAGTGAAACAAGCTGATGATAAACTTTATGAGGTTAAAGCAAATAGCAGAAATAATATTGCTTTCGCACTTTAGTTCTATGTTTTATAGCCGATATACAATTTGTAACGTATTTAGGTTCATGCCTGATTAAAAGGATTTACGCGTTTCTCTGAACAAACAGCACAACACATCATCCTAATTTTGCTTAAAGTCGCAGCTGTTTAAAAATATACGTGTATTAAAGGTCTAGATTTCCTTTTTCGAATGCTTTTGGGGGCAATAAATGAATTGGTTCAGCAATATGTCTATTTTTAAGAAAATCGGGCTGATATTCGTATTATCAGTGATCATTTTTGCGGTTAACTTAACCATCAGTATCGTATCAATTAATAAAAACAACGATACGATGACGTTTATGCAAGACAAGGTTTCTCAGCGTGTTGAACTAGCAAATCAAAATGTGATTTTTGTGCAGCGCCTTGATGAACTTTATACGCAAGCGGTATCGTTTGCAGACGAAGACTTAATTGATAATGCCAATAAAACATTCGAATCATTAAAGAAAAACCTCAATAGCTTATCGGGAATTGATAGCGAGCAAGCAGGAAACTTATCAACCCTAAACCGTGAGTTAAGCCAATACAACGATATCACTTACGATCTGGCCCATGGCATGATTGATAACACCCTTGATATGAGCAAAGTGAGTGAAATCATTACCAATAAAACCAAAGTGTATGACAAGCTGATTGATGGCGTTCAACGTTATAAAACTGATAAAGTAGCCGAGTTTAACAATACCATCCAAGAGTCAGTAAGCCGCTCGGAAAGCAGTTTAGTGCTGACATTATCAATTGGCTTAGTTTTATTATTAATAATGGCCATTGCGACAATTTCCATTGCTAAGTCATTAAGTAGCTCAGCGGGTAACCTTGCTAATTCATTGGGTGAGCTAGCAGATGGTAAGGGCGACTTACGTCATCAACTAGATGTAGCAGGTCGAGACGAACTAGGCCAAGTATCTACCAACTTTAATCGTTTTTTACGTTTGCTAGCCGATGCTATTCAGCAAGTGGTGAGTGTGACTGCGCCGTTATTACAAAGCGCTGAATCATTAAAAGAGCGCATGGGTATTGCCACCCAAGCAACTGAAAAACAAAGTTTGGACGCTAAAGCTGTGCAGCATTCAATGGAAGAAATGGGTTTATCAGTTAATGAAATTTCCCAAAGCGCCCAACAAGCTGCAGAAGCTGCAGATAGCGCTGAGCAAGAAGCCACCAACGGTTTAGCTGTAGTGGCAAGTACAATCAATATTTCACAAGAATTGAATGCCGAAATCGAAGTGGCGTCTGAATCGATTAATGAACTTGCCAAAGATACCGAAAGCGTCAATTCTATTTTGAATGTCATTACCTCCATTGCTGAGCAAACTAACTTGCTTGCTTTAAATGCTGCGATTGAAGCGGCGCGAGCAGGTGAGCAAGGACGTGGTTTTGCGGTTGTTGCTGATGAAGTGAGAGCGCTTGCTTCAAAAACGGCTGATGCCACTAAAGAAATTAGAGAAGTGTTATCGCGTTTAAAAGTGGCGGCTGAGTCTTCGGTTAGCACCATGGATGTGGCAATTGGTAAAGCGTCCGATAATGAAAAACATGCCCGTGAAACAGGGGATGTGCTTAAGTCGATTCAAGAGCGAATCGTTAATATTAATACTATGAACACCCACATAGCTGCGGCGACTGAGCAGCAGTCAGCGGTAGCTGCGCAGGTGAGTAATAACGTAGTAGAAATGAATGCATCGTTTGTACAAACCTTAGATATTTTGGCAGAAGTGCAAGATGTATCTGATGGTCTACTCGATTTTTCTGATGAACTACAAAATGCGACTTCGCAATTCAAGCTGTAAGTCAGTTCAAGCTAAAATCGGCTCAAGTTAAAGCTGGTGCAATTCAAAAGTTAGTTAGCTCTAGCTAAAAGCCATTAGGGCTTTTATAAAACCACCTTAGGGTGGTTTTTTTATTGCTGTTTTTAATTCAAACAATAGCTGCTTTCAATTAAAACAATAATTGAGTTTGCATCGATATTAGTTTCTAAAATGTTTAACAAATAATTGAAAAAACTTCCCGTTAGCTTTATCAACTGCTGCTTTGTTAAGCGCTACTTTTCACTGTGTTAGCGTATTATCTCAAACTATATAAACAGTGAAATTGCTTCATTCATCGCTTTGATTTAACTTATTACCCGTAACTAAAAATAATCAATAAAAAGCCATAAGAAAATAGCTCATACCAAAAACGTGTATTACCGTTTTGGCTTTCGCAGACAGTGCGTAAAAGGATCCCAATGCCAAGCTTGATAAGAATCGTGTTAATTAATACCCATCTTCCGGGTGTCGTTGAACTGCAACTCGATGGACACACCAATATTTGTGGTACCAATGCCTCGGGTAAGACGACACTGCAGCGTCTTGTTCCTGTCTTTTATGGCGAGTACCCAAGTCGAGTTGTACCGTCAACACGTGACAGTTTTGAGCGTTGGTATCTTCCCCATGATTCAAGTTACATCATTTACGAATATAAAAAGAGTGATGGTAAATTATATCAAGCAGTTATGGCGTCTGCTGGTGATGGCAAAGGGGTAAATTACCGCTTTATTGCTAAAGGTTTTGAGCTTGATGATTATGTCAAAACTCGTAATGGCGACACGATCATTTGTCATACCATGGCAGAACTCGGCCGTGAAATGAAACGCGCCCAAGTCACTCACACCAATTTATTAAATACTCGTGAGTATCGCGCCATTATTCAGCATGATCGCAGCTTACTCACAACAGGTGGTAATAAAGGCGAGCTGCGCACTTATGGTCACCAATTCTCATTATGTGATAGTGAATACTCATTACGTCATATTGAAAAACTCGCAAAAGCGGTGCATTCCAAAGAAGGAAAAATGGAAACCGTTAAGTCGATGGTGGCGGCGATTTTAGAAGAAGATGGTGTTAATCCACCGACTTCTCGATTAAACCCTCAACGAGTTGAGAGTTGGATCCGAGAAAGCCAGTTAGTGCAAGGTTTTGAACAAATTCGTCCGGAATTTGAAAAGCTTGAGCAAGAGTTTAATCAATTACTCAGTGCTGAACTTCGCTTAGGCAGTTTAGCTAAAGGTTATCGTGCAGATGAAACCTTTGAGGCTGAAAGACAAGAGTTAAGTCAAAACGAGTCTAAAGACGCCAGCTTACAGCTGCGCATGTTAGATGAAGAGTGGAAAGAAGCCCGTGATGAAATTAGCCAAGAGCTATCGTTTGCTCAAGGTGATACACGTAAATTTGAAGCTGATTTAGATGCTATTGAAGATCAATATGAAGGCTTTTTAAATTCAAATATCGAACAAGCCAAAGCTGATTTAGATAGCCTAGATAACTGGCGTAGTGACTTAGAGAATTTAACCGAACGCCACAAACTGCAAACTGAGAAACATCAGGATATTGAAGCCGCTTACAGCACTCGCCGAAGTAAAATTGCTGAACAGTTGCACCGAGAGCTTGAATCACTCCACGAAGAGCAAGATGAGCTGCGGGAAAACAGAGATGCGCAGCGTGAAGCATCAGCAGATGATTTAGCTAAGTTAGAAAATCTGTGGCGTGAGAAAACCGATGCAGGTAAAGCGGCATTTGCTGAGCAAGAGTATAAGCTTAAATTAACTCGCGGTGAGCTCAGCCATCAAGTTGATGGTGTCACTTACACCGAGGAAGAGAAAACCACATTAGCGATTTTTGATGAGCGCATTAGCCGCGCAGATGAAGAACAAGAGATCTGTAATCAAAAAGTCGATCGTTTATCAATTGATGAACGTAAACTCCGTGCCAAACGTGACCAAGTTAGTGAAGCGCTGCGCATTGCCAGTGTACGCGTTAACGAGCGCTTGAGTGACGTAGATGATGTAAAAGGTATTTTATTCCCGCAATCTCATACGTTGCTAGAGTTCCTTCGTAAAGAGTCTCCAGGCTGGGAACAAAGTTTCGGTAAGGTGATTGCGCCAGAATTACTCCACCGCACTGACTTACACCCGAATGTTGCAGGCAATAGTGATGAAGCTTTATTTGGTATCGGTCTTGATTTAAAAGCGATTGATGTTCCTGATTACGCCGCATCGGAGCAGGACTTACGATTACGCCTAACTAAAGCGGAAGAAGCGTTAGCCCAAGCTGAAGAGTTAAAAGCTGAGCACGAAGATCAACTGGTTGCGATTAATGATGAGCTAGATAATCTCAATAAAGAGCTGACTTTCGCTCGTACAGCTTATAAAAATAGCCGTGAAGATGTACGCCGTTTATTTGATGAAAAGCGCAGTACGCAAAATCAAATAAACCAAGCACTAGCAGATAGAAAAGCCCATGCGGGTAAGCGCCTAGTTCAACTTGAAAATGAGTTAAAGCAACAACACAACCATCATCTTGAATGGCTTAGTGAGCAAAAAGACCAAGCCCTTGAAGCGCGAATGGAAAAGAATGCTTATTGGCAAGATGTGGTGGGGTCACTGGATAATCAATTAGGTCAATTAAAAGCCAACATTGATACCCGTCGTAGCAATGCCAAGCAAGAGCAAAAAGCGTGTGATACTTGGTATAAAAATGAGCTCAAATCCCGTGGTGTTGATGAAGCGGCGATTGTTGCGCTTAAAGGCAAAATTCGTGAGTTAGAAATTCAAATCAGTAATGCAGAAAAACGTCGTAGTGATGTACTACGTTACGACCATTGGTATCAAAATGCTTGGCTTGTTACTAAGCCTAAGCTGCAAACTGACTTATCAAAGGTTAAGCAAGCTGCGCTTGAATTAGAGCAACAACTAGCGAATAAAACAGCCGATGTTAAGCAGCGAAAACAGCAACTTGAGACAATGAAAAAAGCCTCAGATGCGGCCCAAGTTGATGCCTCTGAAAATCTCACAAAATTACGTGCTGTAATGCGTAAACTGGCTGAGCTTAAATTACCTAAAAGCAAAGATGAAGCAGACGGTAGTATTGGCGAGCGTTTACGCCAAGGTGAAGAGTTACTGTTGCAACGAGATTATTTACTGGGCTCAGTAAAGCAGTATGTTGAACACTTTGATTCCGTTATCGCTAGTAAGTCAGGTTCAAGCTTAGCTGAGTTTTGGGAGCGAGCTCGTGATGAGTCTAGCTTTACTAATGACAAAGGCATCCGCTTATTAGATTACCGCAAGCTAGTGCCGCAACTTGAGCAACTGCTGAATGTCATGGTGCCGCAATCGTTAATGGCGATTCGCGAGCAAGGACGTATTTTCGGTATCGATTTGACTGCCTACTATGACGTATTAGCAGATATTGATCGCCGTATTGCTTCACAAAGCGCGCGTATTACCCGTGAAGTTGGTGAAGAGTTATTCCTCGATGGTGTTTCTGAGTCTGCAGTCAGAATTCGTTCGCGGATAAGCGAGCTTGAGTTCTGGCCTGAACTTGAAGTGTTTGTAAAAGCCTTCAAACAGTGGAAAGCTGATGGATTCAGCCAATTACCTGATGAGCATTACACCTCAAGTATGCGCCGCGCCCTAGATATTATTGGCCGCTCAGCATTATCTGGTGGCATTGCTAAGTTACTGGAAATTGAGCTGCGCCTAAAAGAAGGCAATAGTGATTTGATTATCCGCACCGATAGACAGCTTAATGAGTCATCAAGTCACGGTATGGCTTACTTAATTTTGTGTAAGTTCTTATTGGCATTTACCCGTTTATTACGTGGTAAAGCTGATGTGACTATCCATTGGCCAATTGATGAGTTAGGCACCTTGCATCACACTAATGTGAAGAAGATTTTTGATGCCTGTGTGAATAACAATATCAGTGTATTAGGGGCATTCCCGAACCCTGAATCTGAAGTGCTTAACCTGTTTGCTAACCGCTACATCATCAATAAGCAAACCCGTAAACTCCAAGTGGTAAAACCTAAAAGTAACCCTTTGGCTGAACGCTTAAGTCAACGCGCTAATAAGGAGGCAATCTAATGTCTGAATCAAACCAAACTGCCTTCTCTTCAGAAACCACATTAGTGGGAACAGGCATGCTTATCGAGCAGTTACTTCGAGGTGAGTTTATTTGCCGCACGACTAATGAAGATGGTTGGCGCGCACTTAAGAACAGTCAAACATTTGAGAAAGTTGAGCAATACCTTAATCAAATTAATCGTACGATTTCGTCAGCTGCCGAAGGCGATGTATTCTTTTGCGGATACCAGCAGTTAGGCGAGCAAGAAAAGAAGGTTATTTCGAGCCAATTTAAAGACATTTGTTCGGCTTTAATTCCATTAGTGGAATGGCTAGTGCTGGTACAAGAAAGCAGTGGCCAAGATGCACCATTAAGTGAAGGCGCACCCATTCGCTTAACTGAGTTGCAAGCTCGAATAGAAGATACGCCAGCCTTTATGGAACAATTGGCCAAACTCAGTCAATATCGCTTATTTGGCTCAACCAGTAGCAATGTCGATAATCAGATTAAGCTGGTCTTTAAGCGTTTGGTTGAATTAGGTTACTTAGTTAAACCGAACAGCGAAAAACAAATTTATATTGCCACTGGTAAGCTTGATTACTTATATGAAGTGATTCGCTTTATCGATGAAACCGAAGGCTTAAGCCTAGAAGCGCAAGCGGAAACGGCCACTCAAAGGGACTTAGTATGAGTAATAATTTACATCAAGCCGGGGTTAAGCTGCTCAAACAGCTTAGCCGTCATGCTGATGTGGTTATGGATGCCTATCTAGCAGGATCGGTAAATGAGATGACTCATGATGCTGCAGTGATTGAGAAACTTAAGAAGAGTGGCATCTTATGGCGACCCGAACCCGATGAAGAGCTGCGCCTAAAACGTTCTGTTCGAGCCTTACTTGAAGAGGCTTTGAGTGATGAGCGTAATCGTCAAATTGATGCCAATGTTGGTTCGGCGTTTAGCACCATTAAAACCTTAGCCGATCATTATAAAGAAGCGCGTCATAATATTGATTACGGCGCAGCTGAAGCTTACTTGGCTGATTTAAGTGAGCATGTTTATAGCTTTACCGACAGCCTACGTTATTCCATAAGGGTGTTGTGGAGCCGGATAAATAATGAATTTGGCTATGTAGGCAGTATTAGCGCTAAAATTCGCGAAAATGAGTTAGCGCAAAGCCAAGTTTCTGAATTATTAAATGGACTGGAAATGTTCCAGTTTAGTGAACTAAGTGAAATTGCTGGCGATATACGCGAACTCAGACGATTACTTGTGACCAGTTTGCAAGAAACCTTGAGTCAATGTACTCAAGAGATCAGTGCCGTACAGGGCAGGTTACTTGAATTACTGGGTCGCTTCAGACAAATTCAAGGCAGAACGAGATTGCTAAAAGGCTTCTTACTGCACACGGATTTGCATCCTGACTATCAGCCTGAGAATCATGTTGCTCATAAGTATGTGCCTAACCTGTTCAATTGCGCTGAAGCCATAATCAAACCAGCTAGTGTTGATGTGAGTAACAGTGAACATGAGCTGATTTTACTGGATACGGTATCGAAAATAAAAGCCATTAGCCGTGATCTGCTGCCAGCAAAAGTGCGTGAGCATAATGTTGAAATGACTATGAGCGAGGTTGAGGACTTTGATATACCAGACAATCCGCTCAAATTAGCGGTGGATCAGTATTTCTGTGAGGTTATCGATTCTGGCGTGCGTCAATCGGCATTGGAATACTTGCAAGCTAATCAACTGGATTGGGCTGCTGAAAACTGGCTGTATCAAGTGATTGGTGGCTATGAAGGCCTGCCCGATGAGCATAAAGCTTACTTTGAATTAGAACCTATTGGTGAGCCAGATCCAGTTTATAGCGGTAACTTTATGATCCACGATGTGGAGCTGTGGTTAGCTTAAAATAAGTTTGAGTTAGCTATAGTTGATTAACTTGGCATTAAACTAAAAAGCAGTTGAGTTAACTCAACTGCTTTTTTATTGGCTTTAATTGTTAGGCTTATTTTCAAATGCTGATTTAAAGGGCTATTCAAGCTAGATAATAATGTGGTTAGCGAACCTGGATGTAACGGTAACGCTGAACATTGTTACGGCTCAGTTGTGCTTATTGGGCGATGCTGTAACGTCTAGATTAAATTGATTTAGCCATATATGTTACTCGAATAGTCATGACTGGTATCAAGCGGAAATATCACTCAACGAGCTAGATAAATTAACTGTTGAAAGTTTCTTGGCTGGTATATTTATCTGTTATGAGGATGTGTTTTAGTTTTCAGAACTAGTTTTGGAGAGTGAAAATAACATTTAAACACTAAGTCTATTAAAATCAGAAACTTAAGCTTGGTTGTAAATATCTCCTTTCAAAGCGACTGGCAACTTATTGATCTCTAACATTGAAATATGTTGCATCTTGTTTCAGTATCCTTGTCGTTAAAAATAATTAAAACAAATTTTTTGTCGTTTTTAGGCGTTTGCTTTCTGAAGTCGGCTTGAACTAGGAATACAACAATCATGACTAAATCATTATCAACTCGAATTTTTATCGGGTTATTCTTAGGGGTGCTACTGGGTAGCATTGTTCAATTTGCGCTAAATGACGTGGCGTTCTTTTCGGGCACTTTGGTTGAAGCAGCTTCCGGCATAGGCAAAATGTTCGTCAATATGATCATGATGCTGGTGGTGCCATTAGTATTTGTCAGTATTGTTTGTGGTGTGTGCGAACTTCAAGATTTAAAAAGCTTTGGTCGTTTGGGCGGAAAAACATTCAGCTTTTACATTATCAACACGTTAGTGGCTATGACTGCCGCATTCGCCGTTGCGATGTTGATTCAACCAGGTAAAGGCGTCGACATGTCTAGTAATGTTGATGTTGCGATTACAGCGACTGAACTGCCTAACTTAATGACTTTGATTGTTGATATTGTACCGAATAATCCATTCTCTGCATTTACTTCAGGCAACATGCTGCAAGTGATTTTCATGGCGCTACTACTTGGTGGTGTGATTAAGTCATTAGGCGAAGTGGCTAAGGGAGCTGTTAAAGGTTTTCAAACTGCTAACGTGATTATGATGCGCCTAATTACAGTGGTCATGAGTCTTGCGCCAATCGGTGTTTTTGCCCTGATGTTTAAATTAGGTGCCACTTTAGAGCCTGCAATCTTCTTTAGTGTTGTGCAGTATCTGCTGCTGATCCTTGGTTTGTTATTAGTGTGGATTTTTGTGGTTTACCCATACGCAGTTAGCTTCTTTACTCAAGTGACTGCCAAGCAGTTCCGAGAGAAAACCCGTGAGCAAATCTTATTTTCGCTTTCAACGGCCAGCTCGAACGCGACGATTCCAGTCACTATGCGAACTTTAACCGATAAGTTAGGCGTTAATCGCGCGGTAGCAGGTTTTGGTGTTCCGCTTGGTGCAACCATGAATATGGGTGGCGTATCAATTTACATTACCATCGCTATTTTCTTTGTGGCGAATGCTTTTGGTATGCCAATCAGTGGCGAACAAATCCCTGCATTATTGTTCAGTGTGTTCTTATTATCAGTTGGCGCTGGTGGCGTTCCAGGTGGCGGGATGGTAATGATTGGTGTGCTTATTCACCAAATGGGTTTACCTGTTGAAGCCTTTGCGATTGTTGCTGCCCTTGACCGTATTATTGATATGGTACTGACCTCTTGTAATGTCGTAGGTGATACCGCGGTATTAACCATCGTTGATCAAACTGAAAAGCCGCATCAATTAGACGCTGAAAAAGCGTAAGCATAGTTAGATTATTGGTTAATTAAAAAGAGGTCTGCATTAGCAGGCCTTTTTTGTATATGCTGATAAAGTAAATCTGTATCACTGGCCAAAAGGGAGCGTTAAGTGAGATTAGCAATTGGAATATTATTAGTGCCATTGATGTTATTGATGGGCTGTCAGTCAACAGAACACCACGCTGAAGTGTTACCGCAATACACTTTTATCGCCCATGATAATGACCTGCAAAGAGTTGAGTTGGCTCAGTCAAAGGCTGTAGAGCAAGGAAAATTACTGCTGGTAGTGATGGGGGCACAGTGGTGCCATGACAGCAGAGGTTTAGCGGGTAACTTTTCAGACCAAACAATGCAGCCTATTTTAATCTCACGCTTTGAAACCGTATTCGTCGATGTGGCATATTTTGACGATATGCATAGCTTAGCGCAAAAGTATGGTTATCCCGCTTACTTCGGCACGCCTACTGTGATGGTTATTGAACCGAAAACGGGGCAGTTGCTTAATGAAGCAAATCTATCAAAATGGCAAAGTGCAGACAGCGTTCCGTTAGATGAATATATCGACTTTTTCTCAACCATTGGCACTCAGCCTGTTGAATCATTACCGACATCACCGCAACTAGATGACTTCATTGATGATAATGTGGCCCATTTAAAGCAGGGTTTTGATTATCTACGTCCAATATGGGCCGCGGTGAGAAATGGTACAGCAACTGACTCTAAGCAGCTTCAACAGGTTGCGACCGAAGTTTGGAAGTTTCGAGTTCAACTTCAACAAGATATTTTTAGACTTAAATCTGAGCTTACCGATAATCCTGATGCCAAATTGTTGTTTCCTGAATATGCTGACTTTAGCTGGCAATAAATAATTGGCAATAATTAATCTTTAATTTCGAGCTTGTCTTTTATTTTGGCTAAATCATCTAATAGGGCATTGATGGCTATATTAATAGGTAGCAAAGCCATTAAGGGTAAAATATGTCTAAATAGATCTGATTTCATTATGTATTCGAATGTTTGGGTATATTCTGGAGCCAGAGTAAAAGAGCTGTATATATAGAATAAAAGATTCGAAACCAAATAAAAATAAACAGTATTGAATAGTAGGTTAATGCGCTTTTTAGGTGAAGAAAAATCCATATTCTGACGGCCTTGTCTTTAAAATAATATAGCTGTAATTGGTTTTATCGATTATTAATTAACCTTTTTAGATCTTAACGTTTGATTATGAGTATTTGAAGGCGCTATAGGAAGAAATCGTTACTAAGTTGCAAAGTGATACATTTTTAACAAGTAAAAAAGCCAGTAATTTAATTTACTGGCTTTTTGTAGAATATGAATTGCGAGCTATAGCTTAATCTATATTAGGCTCATTGCTGTAATCAAGGCCGTGATAGCTTAAGCAAGTATCAACTTCGTTAGCACTACCTAAGATAACAGCTACACGCTGGTGGATGGCTTCAGGTTCAATATCTAAAATATCCCCATAGCCAGTAGATGCCTTACCACCGGCTTGTTCTACTAATAATGCCATTGGATTAGCTTCATACATTAAACGCAGCTTGTATGGCTTCTCAGGGTTCTTGTTATCAGTAGGGTACATAAAGATACCGCCACGACATAATACGCGATGAACATCGCCCACCATTGCCGCAATCCAACGCATGTTGAATGACTTTTCACGAGTGCCGATTTTACCTAGCAATAAGTCGCTAATGTAAGTTTGCATCGGCGCTTCCCAGAAGCGTTGGTTTGACATATTAATAGCAAATTCAGCAGTGTCTTTACTGATGCTAACGGCTTCATCGGTTAGCAAAAAGTCATTAGTATCTGGATCTAACGTGTATAGCTGAGTACCTTGACCAGTTGTTAGCGCCATCATGGTTGACGGACCGTAAAGCACATAACCTGCGGCAACTTGTTTGCGGCCATTTTGTAAAAAGCTGCTTTCAGTAAACTCACCATCTTGTGCAGGCAATACTGAGAAAATAGTGCCGACTAACGAGTTAATATCAATGTTTGATGAGCCATCTAGTGGGTCAAAACAAACTAGGTATTCACCTTGCTTATTAACTTCAACAACATAGTCTTCTTCTTCAGACGCTAACCCACGTACATTACCTTCGGCTTTAAGCGCATCTTTAAGCATGTCGTTAGTGATAACGTCGAGCTTCTTTTGGGTTTCACCTTGGACATTTTCTTGTTCTGTTGCGCCCAAAACACCTGCTAAAGCGCCATGGCGAACTGCTTGGCTGATTTCTTTTGAGCAATCAGCCAAACTTAAAATCAGTTGAGAAAGTGAAGCTGATACAGCCTGTTTTGTAAGGGTTTGTGTCAAAGTTTGCATGCTTGTTCCTAAGACAATAGAGGTTAAGGTCGGTAACCAGTGGTTAATGTTCTAATTTATTGGCACAGATAATACCTTAGATCGGCTTTCATTACAGCGTGAAAAAGCTGCACTTTATATGACTTCGGACTGATTTGTTATAAACTCAGGCGAAATTAAGGTTTCTCGTAGGCATCAGGTTAATTAAATAACTAAAACAACACAGGTTGCCACGGCTTACTACAAGGAATAACAATGATTAATAATTGGAAATCAGCGACGCTTTCATTGGTGTCAGCGATTCCGCTAGTATTTGCTAGCTCACTTATTTCACCTCACGTTATGGCCACCACAATGAAAATGACTGGTAATTCAACACCACTGACAATTGAACGTATTCATGCCTCTCCAGCCCTGGCTGGTGCGAGTCCTCGCGGCCTTAAGTTATCGCCAGACGGTCGCCTTGTGACCTATCTTGCTAGCCGTGAAGATAATCAGCATTTTTACGATTTGTGGCAAATGGATATCAAAACATCAAAACGCAGCATGCTGTTAAATGCTGATGATTTAGCATCGGGTGAATTGTCAGACGAAGAGAAAGCGCGTCGAGAGCGACAGCGTATTTATGGTCAAGGGATCATGGAATACTTTTGGGCTGAAAACAGCCAAGCGTTATTAATCCCTGCCGCTGGCAAACTGTATTATTTTACGCTTACGGATAATAAAACGATTGAGCTAGATACTGGCGAAGGTTTTGTCACTGATGCGCGTTTATCGCCAAAAGGCAACTTTGTTTCATTTGTTCGTGAGCAAAACATTTATGTATTAGCGCTAGACTCATCGACACTGACGCAATTGACCTTTGACGGTAAAGGGCCAATTAAAAATGGCATGGCTGAATTTGTTGCCCAAGAGGAAATGGGTCGCATGACAGGTTACTGGTGGTCGCCAGATGAATCATCAATCGCTTTTAATCGTATTGATGAGTCAGGTGTTGAGCTGGTGACTCGTAATGAGATTTATGCCGACGGAATTAAGCTCACTGAACAACGCTACCCTTATGCTGGCAAAACCAATGTCGAGATTGAGCTGGGTGTAATCAAGCTTGCAAAGGGCAATAACAAACAATCTGTTTCTTGGATTGATTTAGGCAAAGAGAAAGACATTTACCTGCCAAGAGTGAAATGGTTACCTGATAGTAAGCATCTGTCATTCCAATGGCAGAGTCGCGACCAACAATCACTCGATTTGCGCATTGCTGATGTGAGTGATAGTGGCAAGGCTGAAACGATTGTCGCCGAGCGCAGCAAAGCGTGGATAAATTTAAATGATGACTTGCAGTTTTTAAAGCAGCAAACGTCCTTTATTTGGGCATCTGAGCGCGATGGTTTTAACCACCTATATTTGTTCGATTTAAACGGCAAGATACTTAAACAATTAACCCAAGGTGACTGGGTGGTGGATGCGCTAGAACTGGTAGATGAAAAAGCCGGTTGGGTTTACTTTACTGGCCGTAAAGATAGGGTGGTTGAGCGTCATTTATACCGAGTGCCGTTAGCTGGTGGCAAGATAGAGAAAATATCATCTCGTAGTGGCATGCATTCAGCAGTGTTTGCAGACAATAAGCCCGTGTACTTAGATTACTTTAATAGCTTAAGTCAGCCACCACAGGTGAGTTTACATGATGAAACAGGTAAACAATTAGCTTGGGTTGAACAAAACGAAGTCACTAAAAACCATCCTCTATATGATTTTGCTGGTTTGTGGCAAATGCCTGAATTTGGTCAGCTTAAAGCTGAAGATGGCCAGGCACTGCAGTATCGCTTATTTAAGCCTGTGCCATTTGATAGCAGTAAAAAGTATCCTGTCGTGGTTCGCGTTTATGGCGGGCCGCATGCTCAATTAGTGGTTAATAGCTGGAGCGAAGCAGACTATTTCACTCAGTATTTGTTGCAGCAAGGCTTTGCAGTATTTCAGCTAGACAACCGTGGCTCTGCTCATCGAGGTACCGATTTTGAGTATGTAATTTACCAAAATATGGGCGATGCAGAAGTTAACGATCAAAAAGTCGGCGTGGATTATTTACGTAGCTTGCCTTATGTTGACGGCGATAATATCGGTATTTATGGTCACAGTTACGGTGGCTATATGGCGTTGATGACTCAATTTAAAGCGCCTGACTACTTTAAAGCTGCGATATCAGGAGCACCGGTTACCGATTGGCGTTTATATGATACGCATTACACAGAACGCTACATGGGTCACCCTGAGAAAAATAAATCAGGGTATGATGCGAGTAGTGTTTTACCTTATGTGAAAAATTATCAATCTGGATTGATGATGTATCACGGCATGGCAGACGACAATGTACTTTTTGAGAACAGTACTCGAGTCTACAAAGCTTTGCAGGATGAAGGTAAGTTATTTCAGATGATGGATTATCCTGGTTCGAAACATTCAATGCGCGGCGAGAAGGTAAGAAATCATCTCTACAAGTCATTGGCTGCTTTCCTGGAAAATGAGTTGAAGTAATGACTGTAGCGGTACTAATAGCCCTCAATATCATTGTGGGGGCTTTGTGTTTGATGAGTTTGATTGAATTGTTTAAAACTAAGAAGCGTAAATAGCTTCTAGATAAAAATTTAACACTAGCTAGTCTTGGTACATGAAAACTTTTCAGCTTACTTTTGCTGAAAAGATAACCAGCCTCTAGGTTGTGAGTAAAAATAAAGGCCGCATAGCGGCCTTTATTTTTGTCTAATTAATACTTAGCTGAGTATTAATTTACTATTACTCAGCTTCTTTCAAGCTTTGAGTCAGTTCAACTATGCCTTTTTTACCATCGCCAAATAACATTAGTGCGTTATCCATAGCAAATAGTGGGTTAGGCAAACCAGCAAAACCTGGGCTCAACGAGCGCTTAATCACTACCACTGTTCTGGCTTTATCGACGTTAAGAATAGGCATGCCATAAATTGGACTGCCTTTATCTTCACGGGCCATAGGGTTGGTGACATCGTTAGCACCAATGACAATAGCCACGTCAGTTTGTTCGAATTGTGGATTGATTTCGTCCATTTCGATTAACTGATCATATGGCACTTCTGCTTCAGCAAGTAGCACATTCATGTGACCTGGCATACGACCAGCAACAGGGTGAATAGCATACTTAACATCTGTGCCACGGGCTTGTAAAACATTGGCTAGTTCACGAACAGCGTGTTGTGCTTGCGCCATAGCTAAACCATAACCAGGTACGATAACAACGCGCTCTGCTGTTTCAAGCATCATGGCGATTTCATCTGGTGATGTTGATTTCACTTTACCAGCGTAAACTTCATCAGCATCAACCTTCTCGCCGCCTTCTGCCATCACACCGAACAAGACATTGAACAGTGAGCGGTTCATCGCTTTACACATGATTTGCGTCAAGATAATACCTGATGCGCCAACCAAAGAGCCTGAAACAATCAGGACTGTGTTACCTGTGATGAAACCCGTTGTCGCAGCTGCAATACCTGAGTATGAGTTAAGTAACGCAATAACTACTGGCATATCAGCGCCGCCAATCGGCACAACTAATAACACACCTAATACGACAGCTACTGCAACTAATGCATACATTAAGTTAGTGTTGGTTGGGTCCATTACAATTGCGATAGCGAGTGCGATCGCACTAATAAGCAATATGGCATTTAATGGCTTATTACCTGGGACTTTAATCGGATTACCCGAAATAAGTTCCTGCAATTTAGCGAAAGCCACAAACGAGCCAGACAAGGTCACTGAACCAATAATGATGGTCGCACCAATAGAAATTAGCGCAACAGTATTGGTTGCAGCGGCAGGGTCAAGAAAGCTTGCTGCTGCAATTGCAAGTGAAGCACCGCCACCAAAACCATTCAGCAGGGCGACCATTTGCGGCATATCGGTGACTTTAATTTTAGTCGCCATAACCGCACCAATTGTGCCACCGAGTAATACACCAGCGATGATCCATTCATAACTTAGAATGCTTTGATCAAATAAGGTGACGACTACCGCAATGAACATACCCATTGCCGATAGTTGATTACCACGAACTGCTGTACGCGGTTTGGTTAGCCCTTTAATACCAAGAATAAATAAGACTGCGGCAACAAGGTAAGCTAAATAAATAAATGTTGTCATTGAGTCTATTTCCTTTTGAACATGGCTAGCATGCGGTTAGTTACCATGTAACCGCCCACCACATTAATGGTGGCTAATACAACAGCAATAAAGCCAAGTACATTGACCATGATACCTGCGCCAGAACCTGCAGATAGTAATGCGCCAACCAGTGAAATACCTGAAATCGCATTTGATCCAGACATCAATGGCGTATGGAGTGTAGGCGGTACTTTAGTAATAAGTTCAACACCTAAAAATACAGCAACCACAAACAGTGTTAGTAATAATAACAGGGTCATATCCATTAGGTTGTCTCCTCTGATGGGGCTTCAGGTGGTGCTATAGGGGCTAAACCCAGTAAGTCACGAAGACGTGCACTGCTGACGTCATTGCCATGAGCAACGACAGTATCGCGTACAATTTCATCTTCAAAATCTAGGACTAGCTCGCCTTCTTTATTGATAAGCAAGTTAAGTAAGTTCTCAACATTTTTACCGTACATTTGGCTAGCATGATTTGCTGCTGTGCTTGGTACATTGGAAGGACCTAAAATCATGACGCCATTATGCATGATGATTTCATCAACTTGAGTTAACTCACAGTTACCGCCACTTTCAGCGGCTAAATCAACAATGATGGTACCGCTTTTCATGCCATCAACCATTTCTTTGGTGATAAGCACAGGGGCTTTACGACCTGGAATAGCAGCGGTCGTAATAACGATATCTTGTTGCGCAAGTACGTTAGCCATAGCTTGTTGCTGACGTTTTAAAAAGTCATCACTTTGCTCGGTAGCGTAACCACCTTTTGTTTCAGTGTTTTCCGCTTCAATATCAAGCTCAACAGGTTTTGCCCCCACTGAAATGATTTGCTCACGGGCTGCAGGGCGGATGTCGTATGCTTCGACTACTGCCCCTAAGCGTTTAGCGGTTGCACAAGCCTGAAGACCTGCAACACCTACACCCATAATAAATGCGCGGGTTGGTTTTAATGTACCAGCTGCTGTCATCATCATTGGGAATAAACGCGGCGCTTTATGGGCTGCAAGTAACACGGCTTTGTAGCCTGAAATAGTTGCCATTGAAGACAACACATCCATGCTTTGAGCACGTGTAATACGCGGGATTAATTCAAGCGCGATTGCACTGCCACCTGTTTTGGCGATTGCCTGGGCATTTTGAGGATTAACTAATGGATCCATCATCCCTATAACCAATTGATGTGGCTTCAAAATAGCTTGAATTTCATCAAATTGTTCACCCTTACAGTTTACCACTGTAATGATATCGGCTTCAGTGAGTAGAGCTTCACGAGAAGAAGCTATAGTGGCTCCAACCTTGACGTAATCGTCATCGGTGAAACCTGCTTGTAATCCAGCGCCTGATTCTACGATCACTTGTAGCTGTTTTTTCATTAAAATGGTCACATTCGCAGGGATTAGCGCAACGCGTTGCTCACCTGAGTGACTCTCTTTCGGTAGACCTAATTTCAAAAGGACAACCTCTTAGTTATATGTAGGGAAGGGTCGGGTCGTTTAAGTACTTCACAAGTCGAAAAGTTGCCATTGCTGACGTTTACTTTAACAGACAACTTTAGTACCAATTTTTTAAAGTGCATCATTCTGGCAATTCCTAGATATGAAACAAGTAAAGAATGCATAAAACCGCATTTTTGTCGTGGTCTTACCTAAAAGTTTGCGCTACACCACACTTTTGTAGCTTAAAAAATCACCTTTGCATATTCCTTAATGGAATAAAAAAGCAATTTTTATTATTTTTTGGTTTTAAGCATTAGGAGTAATCTGATGACATTAAACTGTTATAAGGCCATCTAATGTTGTTAAAAGAACTTTCTTCATTCGCTTCGCCATTGTCTCAAGGACAAGTCGATAAGCTAAAACAGCTCACTTCAGAGTTATCTGCTACTCAATTAGCTTGGGTTAGTGGCTATTTAGCTGCGACCTCAAATCAAGGCCAAGTTGCGGCTGCGCCAGAAACAGCTGCAGCACAAACAGTAACGATTTTATTTGGTAGCCAAACTGGTAACGGTAAAGCCATCGCTAAAGACCTAGCTGCGCAAGCAACAGCCAAAGGTTTTACTGTCAATTTGGCATCGATGGCCGATTACAATGTGCGCCAGTTAAAGCAAGAAACAATATTAATCGCGGTGGTTAGTACCCACGGTGAAGGTGAAGCGCCAGACGATGCTATTGAATTACATAAGTTCCTTGCTTCAAAACGTGCCCCTAAGCTTGAGCAACTTAATTTCTCTGTATTGGCACTTGGCGATACCAGTTACGAGTTTTTCTGTCAGACAGGTAAAGACTTTAGCGAACGTTTAACAGCGCTTGGTGCGAAAGAATTATTACCGATTGCTGAATGTGACGTGGATTATGAAGAAGCTGCTGAACAGTGGCAGCAACAAGTACTTGAAGTCGTTGAGCCGTTAATTCAGGCAAGTGGTGCAAGCGTTGTTTCAATAGACAGTGCAAAGTCAGTGACTGAAAGCGAGTTTACTAAACAACAACCATTTGAAGCTGAAATTTTACTGAGCCAAAAGCTAACAGGTCGAGATTCAGATCGGGATGTTCGCCATGTGGAAATCGATTTAGGTGAATCTGGAATAAGTTATCAAGTCGGTGATGCATTAGGCATTTGGTTTACTAACAATGATGCATTAGTGAAAGAGGTCATCAACGGACTATCACTTGATGCAGCATCAGAAGTCATTGTGAGTAAGCAAACACTGACTCTTGAGCAAGCATTAACTGAGAAGAAAGAACTGACTCAACTTTATCCAGGTCTTGTAACTACATGGGCAGAGCTTGCAGGTAATAAAGAACTAACAGCTATTGCTGCAGATAAGGAGCAAACTCGCCAATTTGTTTTAGGTCACCAATTAGCTGACTTAATTACTTTATATCCTGTTGTAATTGATGCAGCTAAATTAGTTGAGTTACTGAGACCACTCACACCACGTTTATATTCAATTGCATCAAGCCAAGCTGAAGTTGAAAACGAAGTGCATTTAACTGTTGCACTCGTTGAAGATGAACGAGCAGGTCAAGCACGCTTTGGCGGTGCTTCACATTTCTTAGCATCCGCTGAAGAAGGCCAATTAGTTAAGGTGTATGTTGAACCTAATAAGCACTTCCGTTTACCTGAAAATAATGACACGCCGGTCATTATGGTTGGTCCAGGTACAGGCGTTGCTCCATTTAGAGCGTTCATGCAGCAACGCGCTGCTGATGGTGTGAATAGTGATAGCTGGTTATTCTTCGGCAACCCACATTTTGAGCAAGATTTTTTATATCAAGTTGAGTGGCAGCAATACCTTAAATCAGGTGATTTATCTCGTTTAGATGTGGCTTTCTCACGTGACCAAGAACATAAAGTGTATGTCCAACATCGCATTGCTGAACAAGGTGAGTCAATCTGGAAGTGGCTACAAAGCGGTGCTCATTTTTATATTTGTGGCGATGCAGATCGTATGGCGAAAGATGTTCACCAAGCACTTATCAATGTTGCAATTGAGTTTGGCGGACTAGATGAGGCTGGGGCAGAGAGCTATTTAGAAGACCTACGCAGTGCTAAACGTTACCAAAAAGACGTTTACTAAATTACTAGACATAAAGAATCGCAGCCTTCATTGCGACAATAAGAATAAAGCTTCGTTGGTCAATTTGAGCAACCAGCGCAGCAAGTATTAAAGAGGCCACATGATGAGTGAGCAAAAGTTAGCCGTAAACGAATATTTAAAAACCGACAGTGATTATCTGCGCGGCTCGATTAAAGAAGGGTTAGATACCCAAGTTACAGGTTCGTTTAGCGATGGCGATCAGCAATTGATCAAATTCCATGGTTTTTACCAGCAAGACGATCGTGACTTACGTAATGAACGTAAAGAGCAAAAATTAGAGCCTCTATATAGCTTTATGCTTCGTGCTCGTGTTCCTGGTGGTATTTGTTCTCCTGAACAATGGCTTGATGTTGATAAGATTTCTTCAACATTAACTACGTCGAATAGTATTCGTTTAACCACTCGTCAAACGTTCCAATACCATGGTATTCCAAAACGTAATCTTAAAACCTTGATTCAAGGTTTAGATAGAGCTGCACTTGATTCGATTGCAGCATGTGGTGACGTTAACCGTAACGTGATGTGTAATCCAAACCCTGTTGAGTCTAAATTACATCAGCAAGCGTATGCGGTGGCAAAAGAGTTATCAGATCATTTATTGCCACATACTCGTGCCTATGCGGAGATTTGGTTAGATGAAGAAAAGCTATTAGATACTGAAACGAACGAACCTGTATATGGCAAAACTTACTTGCCACGTAAGTTTAAGATGGCGGTAGCTGTACCACCGGATAATGACGTTGATGTTTATACCAATGACTTGGGTTTTGTAGCGATTGAAGAGGCTGGCGAGCTTATTGGTTTTAACTTGGTTGCTGGCGGAGGCATGGGGTCTACTCATGGTGAAGTTGAAACTTTTCCACGTTTAGCTGATGACTTTGGCTTTATCAAAACTGCTGATGTGATCAAGTTTGCTGAAGCTGTGATGACAGTGCAACGTGATTGGGGTAACCGAGTTAATCGTAAACGTTCGCGCTTGAAGTACACCATTGTTGACCACGGTGTTGCTGAATTTAAGGCTGAAGTTGAGAAACGCGCTGGGGTTAATTTCGAGCCCAAACGTGACGCTGTTATTGGCGACCGCGGCGACCGATATGGTTGGGTAAAAGGTGTCGATAATAACTGGCACCTAACGTTATTTATTGAAAGTGGTCGTATTAAAGATGAACAAGGCCAAACATTGCAAACCGGTCTTCGTGAAATAGCCAAAATTCATAAAGGCGATTTCAGAATGACCTCTAATCAAAATATGATTATTGCAGGTGTGGCAGAAGAAGATAAAGCGGCAATTGAAGATCTTGCTCGTCAGCATGGATTCTTTGGCAAGCTAATCAGCCAGACACGTGGTCACTCAATTGCCTGTGTTGCTCTGCCTACGTGTCCATTGGCGATGGCTGAAGCTGAGCGTTACTTCCCAGAGTTTATTGATCACATTGATGCACTACAAACTAAGCATGGTATTAGCGAGCAAGCGATAGTGGTTCGCATGACAGGTTGCCCAAATGGCTGTGCTAGACCATTTGCCGCGGAAATCGGCTTGGTAGGTAAAGCGCCTGGGCGTTACAACTTGTATTTAGGCGCGAGCTTCGAAGGCACACGTTTAAATAAAATGTACAAAGAAAATATTCAAGAAGCTGAAATTCTTGCTGAATTAGATAACTTGTTTGGTTTGTACGTACAAGAACGTGATGCGGGTGAGACTTTTGGTAACTTCACTGTGCGTCATGGCATTGTTAAAGCAGTGAATGATGCCGCTGTAGATTTTCATGGTTAGAACGCTGTTAACAAGCGCTTTGCCATCGAGGGTAAGATTATGATTAATCAAAACGAATTATTAGCATTGTTAACCGCTCCTAAATCAGAGCAAAGTATTGTGCTAGAACAAGTAAACCAATTTTTGTCGGGATTAACCGCACAAGAAAGGGTAGCGTGGGGTCTGGCTTATTTACCTGGCGAGCATGCACTATCTTCAAGTTTTGGTATTCAGGCTGCTGTTATGCTGCATTTAGTGAGTCAAGCGCAATCAGATATACCGGTGATTTTGACCGATACAGGTTATTTGTTTCCTGAAACCTATCAGTTTATTGATCAGTTAACTGAACGACTTGATTTAAACCTTCAGGTTTTTAAAGCCGCCAAATCATCAGCCTGGCAACAAGCTAGCTTTGGTAAACTTTGGGAGCAAGGGCTTGATGGGTTAGAAAGGTATAATCGTATTAATAAAGTAGAGCCTATGCAACGAGCGCTTGCTGAATTGAATGTCGGCACTTGGTTTGCGGGCTTACGTCGCAGTCAAGCCAGCACGCGTGAAGCCTTACCTATTTTAGCGATACACGGTGAGCGATTTAAATTACTACCTATTATTGAGTGGAGTAATAAAGACGTACACCAATACCTGACAGAAAACGATTTACCTTATCACCCTCTGTGGGATCAAGGTTATGTCTCTGTTGGTGATACCCATTCTAGTAAACCTTTAGAGCTTGGAATGACAGAAGAAGAAACCCGTTTTAATGGCTTAAAGCGAGAATGTGGTTTGCATTATGAGATTTAGTCAGTATTAGACATAATATGTCAACTATTAAATATCAGCCTGTTGGCTGATATTTTTTTGCTCAAATTAACCAAACTAACAAACGGTATAAATAGATAGCTCGCGCTGTTCAAACAAGGTTTATGAACCTTTAAAAGCCTTTGCTTAAGAAGTATATAACCGCCACTCGAAGTTGATATTTTGAATCAGTGAAAGCGTATTATGAAGATGAGTTAAGTTTTGTTTATGTTGAACATCAATCTAAAAGTTTGGGGTATATTGATACTCCATTAAGACTAATGACTGATATTTTGCTCTAGAAGATTTTTAATGAACATTTTATCCACAAAATTATGCACAAGTTAATTTTATAGTCTAGATTAAGAGGTTCCCGTAGATGGTTTTTGTCGACACTTTAGGTTTGTGATTGCAAGCCAAGTACCTCCAAAAGCCTTGCTCGTTCAATCGAGCGTCCTTGTGATTGGCTTGCTAGCGTGAGCATAATCCTTTGAACTTCTCGGTTGGTTACTTTCGGTGACCAACCGAGAAGTTACCTCCTTATTCTGTTGCCTTTCCTTCTTTCAAGTCTAACCAAGTTTGATTTCCCACCAAGTTACTTTCAATGTTAGTTACTTTCGATGTTAGCTTGCATTGACTTTCATCTTAACCACAGCTGAATAACGCCTTATAAATAACTATCATATTGTGCTTTTTATATGATCCGCTAATAAAAAAATGCTAAGTTATTGCGACACTTATTAAAATTGATGTGTTCTTAATCGAATGCGTTGATCAAAGCTAATATTTAATCCAATAACTCTCAGGGAAGAGTGACTTGTTTTAATCTACATGTGATTTATGGAGCTATAAAAAATGAAAAAACTCGCAATCGCTGCGGCAGTTATTGCTGTTGGTGCAGGTGCATATATTCTATCTGGCAAAGACAGTAGCACTATTGCTGATAACGAAATACTTGAATATATCCCAGCTGATACCTTACTGTTTTCAGGACAATTAACCCCATTTCCGATAGAAGATTATTTGTACTCTAAGCCAATGGGAGTGAACAGCAAGGTATCTTTAGAGCAAATTGAACAAGCGGGCCCTTACGGTAGCGAGCAAGAGCGCTTTTTTGTGAGTTTATATAAAAGCTATTTAATCAGCTTTGAAAACCCTGAAGTATTTTTAAAGACATTTGGTTTGCCTGCAAACATTGAGTCTTACACATACACTTTGGGTGCTTTGCCAGTATTTAAAATTCAAGTTGAAGATGAAAAAGCGATTTGGGCATTACTTGATAAAGCTTCAGAAGAAAGCGGCTTAGTTCACAAAGCTGAGTCAGTAAAAGGTCAAGAGTATCGTGCTTATCCGCTTATCGATGAAGATGAATCTATCGATATGGTGTTTGCCCAAAAAGACGGTTGGTTAACGGTTACACTCAATACCTCATTTAATAAACCAGAACTGCTTGAAACGGCATTGGGATTAACTAAGGTTGATAACCCTATCAGTGAATCAGGCATGCTCGATGAAATTGTATCGACCCATGGCTTCTTAAAAGACAGTATTAGCTTTGTTAACCATGTGGAATTAGTAAATGGTTTGACGTCTGATGACGGTAATATGCTTGCTAAGCAATTGACTAAGTTAGTTCAAATGGAAGGCTCTAATGAGGATCCTTTCGCTGAATTCAAAACACCTGAATGTAAGGCTGAATTCAATGCAATCGCGGCAAATTGGCCACGAACTGTGATGGGACTTAAGTCATTCTCCGTCAACAGAAAAGAAACTAACTTTGATGCTGAAGTGGTTATTGAGTCAAATAACCAAGTTATTTTGGGTGCATTAACTAAGATGCGCGGCTTTATTCCAAGTTTTAGTCAAAACATCAATGACAATGTTGCCTCTATGGCATTTGGTTTAGATGTGGTGAAACTAGCTCCTGCATTATCTGAAATTTGGAAAGACTTACAAACACCAAGTTATCAATGTGAAGCATTAGCGCAAATGCAATACGGGATTAGTGAACAAAACCCTGCAATGCTGGGCATGATGACAGGTATGGCTAATGGCGTTAAGGGTATCAGTACAACCATTGTTGATTTTTCATTAACTGATGAAAATGGTGAGCCTGGCTTTAAGCATTTAGATGCGCTTATTAGCTTATCTGCAGATGATCCTGAAATGCTACTTAATATGGTGCGACCTTTTGTTCCACAATTAGCCAATATCCAGTTAGAAAAAAATGGTGATGCGATAGATGTGACACCTTACTTAATGTTGCCACCAGAAATGGGTGTAACAGCAAAAATAGCTATGAAAGATAATCACTTGGTGATTTTCAGCGGTGATAAAGGTGAAGCGTTAGCGGATACGTTAGCCACTGAATCATTAGAAGCGAACGGATTAACTAGCATGGCTTTAGACTACCAAAAGCTACTTAAACCAGTGTTTACGCTTATTGAAGAAAGTGGCGAGCCAATACCAGATGAATTAGCGATGCTTAAAGATTACGATATGCGCTTGCAGTTAACGCTTGATGTAACTGCCAAAGGCATTTCTATTTCGACAAAAGCGAATAGCACGGCAAATTAATCTGACAGTGTTTAAATAAAAAGGTGAACTTTGCAGTTCACCTTTTTTTTGCTTAAAAACTGTAATGATTTATGGTTCTAGCGCCTACTCAAGAGTCAGTTTACAAAATATCGTTGATTGAAACCCCGATACCAATACGTTGATTGTGATGATTGTAATCAATCAAGCTTTCGCCGTAGCCATTAAAGTACTGGGCGTAGACTCTTAAGTTCCCAAGGATAGGGTAACTCCATGTGGCTTCCAAAGCGCCTTTATTGGGGCTGTCCAAATTGTTGCGACCTGTTAACGTAAATAGGTGTTCATCAAGGCCATATACGGCTTTGATTTCAAAATTCCCCATGTAGTCTTCAATATCAGGGTTATCGTCTCCATCTGGCGATGTCGGTGTTTCTTTCTCATCTTCTGGTATGCGATACCAAGCTTTAAAACCTAAAGCAAACGGTCCACGATCGAATATCATTTCGCCATAAATTCGATTCCAGCTGCGTGATAGACTACCCGACTTGCCATTTGACTGATGTACTGCACCAAATCCCCAAAAGGAGTTTCTAAGACCGGCGACTTCCCAATCATTGTTGAACAACATAAAAATTTCAGGTTCGTGATTAGTTTCCCTAAAAGGTGAGGAAATATCTTTGTTATATACCTGCCAATAGGATTGGTTGGTATAGGCGAAAAATAGATGACCATTATCACCAAATACATTGTGCCATAAAGGGAACTTAAAACTTATTTGAAACTTTGCTTCAGCATTATCAACTTCTTCATCAGCTCCTTCGTTACCGGTTTTAAAGTCAACATAAGGATCTGAATTAGGCGAGTCATTATAGGTATACGGCAAAATATAATTGACTTTATGCGGTGTAATGACAAAACGTTTCTCTGAGGTTTCAACTTCACTTTTTATTCTTTCATCAACTAAAGAATCATTATCATCGGCATTGACGTTTGCAGAGGCGAGTAAGCAAAAGATGAGCGATAAACTGAGCGCTTTTTTCATCGAAGTCCCTTTATCTTTGTTATTTTTGACAGGTTATCATTGTGATAACAAAGGCGAAACAAAATATACGATTTAAATGGTTTCGATTGTAGATGCAATGTAAAGCATTCTTGCGGTAACCAAGCGTTAGTAGTGACAGTAGTGCAGTAAGTTGTTTAATAGATATATAACTAAAAAGAATAAAAGCTAAGTTTTATCTATTATATATGGAATATGTAAACGGTTATATTTAACCTCAAATAAATAATCAAGAGTTATTGGTAATGGCGTTAGTTTCAATATCAGGTCAAGAGGCCAAAGGAAAAGTCTGGTTAGTTGGTGCAGGCCCAGGTGATGTTGAATTACTGACATTGAAAGCCTATAGAGTGCTCAAACAAGCTGATGCTGTGTTATATGACGCCCTAGTAAGCCAAGATATCCTCGATTTAATCCCACAACATGCAGAGAAAATTGCTGTTGGAAAGCGTGCTGGTAAACACAGTGCAGCTCAAGATGAAATCAATCAATTACTCGTCACTAAAGCTTATACCCGCAAAAATGTAGTGCGTTTAAAAGGTGGTGACCCGTTTATATTTGGTCGTGGTGGCGAAGAACTACAAACTTTAGTTGAGAGCGACGTGAGCTTTGAGGTTGTGCCAGGCATAACTGCTGCAAGTGGTACTTCAGCCTATGCAGGGATCCCGTTAACACATCGTGACTATGCCCAAGGTGTTTCGTTTATTACAGGGCATTGTCAATTAGAAAGTCGCCCAATGGATTGGCAAGGTTATGCTAATACTAACAATACCTTGGTAGTTTATATGGGGATTTTGAATGCCAATATTATTAGTGAAGGGTTAATGAGTCATGGCCGAAGCCCCGATACGCCTGTAGCAATCGTTTCAAAGGCGACAACCTCATCACAGCAACGTTTTATCGGCAAGTTGAGTGAATTACGGCAATTGGCAGCCGATCCAGCTTTGAAAATGCCAGCATTGATGATTATCGGTGAAGTGGTTCAATTAGCAGATACATTGAACTGGTTTAATCCTGCTGAAGAGACCGACATCAAACTACCAAACAATGTGAGTTTATAAGGTTAAATATTTTATTTTTTCACCAGCATCCAGAAAGACTGAATAATCATATCAGTCTTTTTTTACCTATTTATTGCGTTATACGCTTATTATTTAACAATAACGGGTAAACCGAACCTCTTCTGTAACAACCTCATTTATTTTTCATGTAATTGTCATTCATATATTATTGAGTTTACTGTGATCTCAGTCTATGTTGTTTGATAGTGTCTTATGCTACGTGAGCGACTTTCGTTGAATTCTTTCTCTTTTTTGGTGTTTTAAACTTCCGAAATTGAAATTAAATATCGGATCAAGATCAACTTTTCAAGCGTGAAGCTATTTTATCTGTACATTTATTTCACATTTTTTTTAAAAGGTGTGACTTTAATAGCGGATTTAGCTCACAAAATTATTTATTATGTGGTATCTGAATTTTAAAGGTTACAAGTAATGGCTGGATCCTCAAATCAGGTTATAACAATTAAACGAGGCCTCGATGTGCCTATTGCGGGTCAACCGCAACAAATCATTGAATCGAAAAAACAAACGACGCGTGTCGCTATCCTTGGTGAAGAATATGTCGGCCTTAAACCGACAATGCTTGTTGAGGAAGGGGACATGGTTAAAAAAGGCCAAGCCCTTTTTGAAGATAAAAAAACACCTGGAGTCATATTCACAGCTCCCGCTAGTGGTGAAGTCATCGCAATAAACCGCGGCGAAAAGCGTGTATTATTATCGGTGGTGATTCGCTGTGAAGGTGATGAGTCTGTCAGCTTTGAATCAACAGATAATGTGTTGTCTTTATCTCGAGAAGCTGTAAAAGCTAACTTAGTAAAAAGTGGCTTATGGACTGCACTTCGAACTCGTCCTTTTTCTCGTATTCCTGCGATTGAAACTGAACCTACTGCAATTTTCGTTACAGCGATGGATACCAACCCTTTAGCTGCAGACCCTCGGATTATCATTGCTGAACATCAACAAGCATTTAATGTCGGTATGCAGGCGTTAACTCGCTTAACCGACGGCAAAGTGATGTTATGTCATGACGAAGGTGAAGCTTTACCTGGAAATGACATTGAGCAAGTTGAATCTCATCAGTTTGGTGGTGTTCACCCTGCAGGCCTTGTAGGTACTCATATACATTTATTACACCCAGTTAATATTGAAAATGTGGTTTGGCATATTGGCTACCAAGATGTGATTGCTTTTGGCAAGCTATTCCAAACTGGTGAGCTGTTTAATGAAAGGGTCGTTGCTTTAGCTGGCCCGAACGTATTAAAGCCGCGATTACTTCGTACTCAACTTGGTAGTGATTTAAGTGAATTGGTTGATAACGAAATTAAAGACGTCCACTCACGAGTGGTGTCAGGTTCTGTGCTTTCAGGGCATACCGCAATCGGTGTTTATAACTACCTTGGCCGTTATCACTCTCAAGTGTGTGTATTAACTGAAAATGCTCGTCATGAGCTTTTACCTTGGGTTAAACGCAACAAAGAAAAGTTCTCTTTAACTGGCATCATGATGTCGGGCTTTAGTCGCACTAAAAAATTATTTGATTTCACCACGCATGCTGGTGGCTCCCCGCGCGCCATGATGGCATTTGGCCAATTGGCTCGCGTAATGCCGTTAGATATTTTGCCTACTTTATTGGTAAGAGATTTAGTGGTGAGAGATACCGATGAAGCGCAATTACTTGGTGCATTAGAGTTAGATGAAGAAGATTTAGCTTTATGTACTTTTGTTTGCCCTGGTAAATATGACTTTGGTAAAGAGTTACGTGCTTGCCTAGATATCATCGAGAGGGAAGGTTAATGAGTCAGCAACAGAACAAACCGGGTAAGCAAGAGCGTTATTACGCTCATGGTCACTCGATGAAAAGCTATTTGCGCTCTTTATGGATCGCTCGTGGCCGCAGCACTAAAGGTAAAGTGCATGTTCGTGACGCGATTGATGTAAAACGCACCATGCACATTGTGGGTATGTGTTTATTACCCGTATTGTTTTTCGGAATGTATAACCTAGGTTTACAAGCACAAGTGGCTATTGCCTCAGGTGCTACCCAGCCAGAAAGCTGGCAATTAGTTATATTCGCAGCATTGTTTGGTCAACTGACAGAGCAATCAGGTTTGATAAGTTTGTTTGCTTACGGCGCAAGTTATTATGTGCCGATTTATCTGGCCACATTAGTCGTGTGTTTATTTTGGGAAGTTGTTTTTGCCAAAATGCGCAAGCAAGAGTTGCACGAAGGCTTTTTCATTACCGCTTTATTATTCTCGATAATTGTTCCTGTATCGACGCCGCTTTGGATTATCGCCGTCGGTGTGAGTTTCGGGGTGATTGTTGCCAAAGAAATGTTTGGCGGCATGGGATATAACTTCCTAAATCCTGCGCTTGCAGGTTACGCCTTTATTTACTTTGCTTATCCAACAGAAGTGGCTGCAATTAGCCAGTTTGTTGCTGTTGATGGCTTCGCTGGTGCAACAACGCTAACAGAAGCTGCTGCAAGTCGCGCTAATCTATATGCCGATGTGAGCTGGTTAGGCGCGTTGTCAGATCCTAAGTGGATGGATGCATTTTTAGGTTTCACTCCGGGTTCGATTGGTGAAACCAGCACTTTAGCAATTTTAATTGGCGGCGGCGTGTTGTTGTTAACTCGAGTTGCTGATTGGCGAGTCGTTGCTGGCGTATTATTAGGCATGATAGCCACTGCTATTTTGTTCAATCTATTTGGCCCTGCAAAGAACTCAATCGCAGCTATGCCGTGGACTTGGCATCTAGTTACTGGTGGTTTTGCCTTGGGTATGATGTTTATGGCAACAGATCCTGTAACCGCCTCATATACTCGTAATGCTAAATATGCTTATGGCGCTTTGATTGGCTTTATGACGGTATTAATTCGAGTACTCAACGTGAAGTTACCTGAGGGCATAATGTTGGCAATTCTATTTGCTAATTTATGGGCTCCGCTATTCGATTATCTGGTGGCTCGCGCCAACATTAAACGGAGACTAAAACGTCATGGCCTTTAAGAAAGATACTGTCGCAGGCACGATGATCTTTATCATCAGCCTGAGTTTAGTTTGTTCGTTTATGATCACGGGTACCGTTGAAATTCTTAAAGAACGTAAACTGGTTAAAAAACGTGATGAAGTGCAGCAATTTGTATTACGTGCAGCCAATGTTGATATCAGCGCGGGCGATTTTCGTGAATTGTTTAGCGAACGCGTTACGCCAAAATTAGTGAATCTAGAGTCTGGAGAGTTTGTTGCGCAAGAGAACTTACTGGATTTAGATGAGCGTATGGCGGCAATTAATCCTGAAACCTCATCTAAACCTAAAAAAGATACCGCTAAGATTAAAACTCGCGCTGACAATATCCGTATTTTTGAAGTGCGAAATGAAAGCGGTGAACTCTCTAGCTTAGTGATGCCGATTTACGGCAAAGGTTTATGGTCAATGATTTATGGTTATTTAGCTGTAAAACCTGACTTAAACACAGTAGAAAACATTATTTTTTACGAACATGGTGAAACGCCAGGCATTGCCGATTTTGTCACTGATTCAGAATGGACTGACTTATGGAAAGGTAAGCAACTATTCGATGAGAGCGGCAAAATGTCGATTAAAGTTGTTAAGGGTGGAGCTAAAGAAGGCGACATTCATGGCGTTGATGGCGTAAGTGGTGCAACCAGAACCGGTGTTGGTATTCAACGTGCTGTTGAGTTTTGGTTTGGCGTTGAAGGCTATCAAACTTTCCTCAAGCAGTTTGCTACGACGGAGGCTAAATAATGAGTAGTTCAATATCTACAAAGCAGATTTTAACCTCGCCAATATTTGCTAACAATCCAGTCGCGATGCAAGTGCTTGGGGTCTGTTCAGCGCTGGCTGTCAGTAACTCAATGCAAACGGCATTGGTGATGACACTGGCGGTAACCTTTGTATTGGTGATGTCGAACTTAATCATTTCGACCATTCGTAACTTCATCCCTAATAGTGTACGTATTATTGCCCAAATGACCGTAATTGCTTCTTTGGTAATTATTGTTGATATGGTGCTGCAAGATGTTGCTTATGAGCTTTCAAAGCAGTTATCGGTGTTCGTGAGTTTGATTATCACTAACTGTATCATCATGGGTCGTGCAGAAGCTTTCGCGATGAAATACCCACCGCATTTGGCATTAGTCGATGCGTTAGGTAATGCCATGGGTTATGGCGTGATACTACTTGGGGTCGCGTTTGTACGTGAGCTTCTTGGACGCGGAACATTATTTGGTCATGAGATATTTACCACAATTGAAAACGGTGGTTGGTATCTCGCAAATGAAATGTTTACCTTGCCACCAAGTGCATTCTTTTTGATCGGCGTGATGATTTGGGCGATCAATGTTGTGCAGCGTAAGAGAGGATAATGGCGATGGAACATTATATTAATTTATTTATTCAAGCCGCGTTTATCGACAACATGGCGCTGTCATTTTTCTTAGGTATGTGTACGTTCCTTGCGGTATCTAAAAAGGTATCAACGTCTTTTGGCTTAGGTATTGCTGTTATCGTTGTGATGATGCTCGCTGTGCCTTTGAACCAAGTTATCTACGTAAATGTACTCGCGCCTGGAGCACTTGCTTGGGCTGGTTTTCCTGAGTTAAATCTAAGCTATTTGCAGCTTATTACCTTTATTGGGGTGATTGCAGCCTTGGTACAAATTTTGGAAATGTTCCTTGAACGTTATATTCCAACCTTGTATCAATCCCTAGGTATTTTCTTACCACTGCTAACCGTTAACTGTGCGATTTTTGCAGGAGTTATCTTTATGGCAAACCGTGATTACAACTTGGTTGAGTCTATGGTGTTTGCAGGTGGTAGCGCTGTGGGCTGGGCAATGGCGATTATCTTGTTAGCTGGTCTTCGTGAGCGAATGAAGTTTCATGCTATACCGCTAGGGTTACAAGGTATCGGTATCACCTTTATTACCACAGGTTTAATGGCGCTGGGTTTCATGTCTTTCGCAGGAATTACCTTATAGTGTGGTGCTTAGAAATGACAATGCAATCGAATATGAATTCTCTGAGTGATGACAAATTGTTGAGAAGGTACATTTAATGGAAATGGCAATTGGCATAGGCATGTTTACCATAGTGGTAAGTTTGCTAGTGATCGTAATTTTATTCGCCAAAAGTAAATTGGTGAATACTGGTGATGTCACTATTGGGATCAATGGTGAAGCCGACAAAAGTGTGCGCACTCCCGCGGGAGATAAACTGCTGGGAGCTTTGGCGGGTAAAAATATCTTTATTCCATCTGCATGTGGCGGTGGTGGTACTTGTGGACAGTGCCGCGTAACCGTTAAATCAGGTGGTGGCGATATTTTAGCGACAGAGCTTGACCATATCACCAAGAAAGAAGCGAAAGAAGGCTGTCGTTTAGCCTGTCAGGTAGCAGTACGTACTGATATGGAATTAGAAGTCGACGAAGAAATCTTTGGTGTTAAAAAGTGGCAGTGTGAGGTTATTTCCAATAATAACCAAGCGACATTCATTAAAGAGTTATTGCTTAAAGTGCCAGAGGGCGAAGAGGTTCATTTCAAAGCGGGTGGCTATATTCAGATTGAAGCACCAGCCCATGAAGTGAAATATGCCGACTTTGATATTCCTGAGCAGTACCGTGATGACTGGGAGCGCTTTGAGTTATTTAACTTAGTGTCTACGGTTGATGAAGATGTGTTACGTGCTTATTCAATGGCAAATTACCCTGATGAGCAAGGGCGAATTATGCTGAATGTACGTATTGCAACACCGCCGAATAATGATTTACCACCAGGTCAAATGTCATCATACATCTTTAACCTTAAAGCAGGTGATAAAGTCATTATCTCAGGCCCATTCGGTGAATTCTTTGTAAAAGAGACTGATGCTGAAATGGTATTTGTTGGTGGTGGTGCAGGTATGGCACCAATGCGTTCGCATATCTTTGATCAATTAAAGAGTAAGCAAACCAAACGCAAAATGACATTTTGGTATGGTGCGCGTTCAGCGAGAGAGATTTTCTATCAAGAAGATTTCGATATGTTAGCGGCTGAAAATGATAATTTTGAGTGGCACGTAGCGCTGTCAGATCCTTTACCAGAGGATAATTGGCAGGGATATACAGGCTTTATTCATACCGTGTTACTTGAGAACTATCTCAAAGACCATAAAGCACCAGAAGATTGCGAGTTCTACATGTGTGGCCCTCCAATCATGAACTCTTCAGTTATCAGCATGCTAGAAAGCTTAGGTGTTGAAGAAGAAAATATTCTACTCGATGATTTCGGTGATTAGTTTTAGAAACTCACTACGAAGTTAGCAGAAACATCGATAGTTATTTAAAAAGCTGAAACCATGGTTTCAGCTTTTTTATGCTTGTTTAAAGGTAATAACCTGTTAGCCTACAGCAGTTGTCTAAGGTTAAGTCTCAATGAGATATTAGGCTAAAATATCTTCTACACCCCACATCTCGTTTCTTGTCATCTTCATTCATTTCTACGGTAATAATTAATGTAGTGTTGTAATGCTACGCCATTGCAAAATTGTTGCGTTAAAGTTTTTAATGGTTTGTTGCGTAATTGTTTATTAACGCGCTTGTAAGCCTTTATCTGTCTATACCTATTGCTTGTTACAAGAAGCATCTGATAATGTCGAATTCGTAGTATGGATCATCAATAAGACTTCAGCTGCGCACTATAACGACCAATAAATAAAATTAAATGGGACTCATGTTTTGAATTTAAAAATGCTTGGCTCAATAGCCATTGTGGCTGGAACTGCGATTGGTGGGGGCATGTTAGCTTTACCCCTTGCTACAGCAGCATTAGGTATTATGCCGGCAATTTTATTGCTGGTAGTGATTTGGGGATTATCAGCGTATACCTCATTACTGATGCTAGAAATTAATTTACGTGCAGGTGTCGGTGACAACGTACACGGCATTACCGGTAAAACTCTAGGTAAAGTTGGCCAGTTAATTCAGGGGGCTTCTTTTCTAAGCTTGTTATTTGCTCTCACCATGGTGTATCTAATGGGCGGTTCTTCATTACTTGAATCCCGTTTAGAGCCTTTACTTGGTGTTGACTTAAACAATCAAGTGTCAGTGCTATTATTTACTCTGGTTTTTGGTGGTGTAATTGCTGTTGGCGTAAAATGGATTGATAAAATTTCCCGAGTTTTATTTACTTCGATGATCGTCTTGTTGGTGTTAGTGGTGGCTTTCTTATTACCTGAAGTGAACATTGTTGCTTCATTGACTAACTTTTCTGCCAACGTTGCTGAAGGTGACAAGCTTGACCAGTTATGGCTTGCCGCTATCCCTGTTGTGTTTACATCGTTTGGTTTTCATGTGTGTATTGCAACTATCGTGCGCTACCTTGATGGCGATGCGATGTCACTGCGAAAAATCTTATTAATTGGTTCTACAATTCCGCTATTTTGCTACATCTTGTGGATACTTGTGACGCTAGGAACATTGGGCGGTGAGACTGTTCATGGATTTGCTGGTTCATTACCTGAGTTAGTAACGGCGTTGCAAGGTGTTGCTCAGTCGGCCATTGTCAGCCAGTTTATTGATTTATTTGCCAACCTTGCCTTAGTGACGTCATTTTTGGGTGTGACCATGAGTTTATTCGACTATGTTGCAGAACTTACGCGTGCAAAAGATGACACCGCAGGTCGTGCTAAAACATGGTTAATTACCTTTGTACCACCATTACTTTGTGCGCTTTACTATCCTGATGGGTTCTTCCAGGTACTTGGTTTTGCTGCAATTCCATTAGTTGTAATGATTATATTCTTACCGATAGCGATGGCACTTAAGCAACGTAAAGCACAAATGGAAGGCTACCAAGTTAGCGGCGGTAATCTCGCTTTAGGTATTACAGGTTTACTGGGTGTATTAATTGTTCTGGCTCAGTTGATGGTCGCTTTAGGCTAAACTGACACAAAAAATGAACAGTTTAGGTTAGATGATAGCAATAAGAATGTAACGGAGTTTTACAACCGCTATTTTTAATTTGTTCCTATATGATAAAGTCAGGCTATATGCCTGACTTTTTTGTGGGTCAAACATACTGAGTGTTTAACCTGACTTAGACCTAAATGATGATTTTACAGTCATTTTCTCTGCAATAGGCTTTAAGTAATCGGCGTAAAAGAATAATAAGTCACAATGTGTACTAACTTAAAAAATGGAATTATTACAATGAAAACATGGTTATTAAGCGCTGCAATATTGGCATCATTTGCCTCTCAAGCAGATGAAGGAATGTGGCAGCCTTATCAGTTACCTGCAATGGCTGATGAATTAAAATCGAAAGGGTTGGAAATTGACGTTAACTCAATTTCTAAATTGACTGAATATCCTATGAATGCAGTGATCAGTCTTGGTGGCTGTACGGCATCATTTGTTTCACCTAAGGGCTTAGTGGTTACTAACCATCACTGTGCTTATGGCTCAATCCAGTACAACTCAACGCCAGAGAAAAACTTATTAAAAGACGGTTTTTTAGCAAAAACCTATGCTGATGAATTACCGGCAACGCCAGGTTCTCGCATCTTTGTGACTGAAGAAGTTACCGATGTGACTGAGCAAGTAAAATCTGGCGAAATGAATAAAGTGGGTAACGACTTTTATAAAGGGATTGAGCAAAAAGAGAAAGCCCTTGTTGCTGAGTGTGAAGCCGAAGACGGTTACCGCTGTAAGGTATACAGCTTTCACGGCGGACTTGAATATTACTTAGTTAAACAAATGGAAATTCGTGATGTACGCTTAACTTATAACCCAGCGGGTAGTGTGGGTAAATATGGTGGCGATATCGATAACTGGATGTGGCCACGTCATACCGGTGACTTCTCTTTTTACCGAGCTTATGTTGGTAAAGACGGTAAACCTGCTGATTTCAGCAAAGACAATGTACCTTACGAGCCAAAAAGCTTTTTAAAAGTATCGGCTAAAGGTGTGAGTGATGGCGATTTTGTTATGGTTGCCGGCTACCCTGGTCGCACAAACCGTTACCGCACAGCAAACGAAGTAGAAAACCAGTTTGAATGGGCATATCCAGAAGGTAAGATTTTACGCGAGCGATTGATCGAAATCATTAAAGAAACCGCACCAGAAGGCAGTGACGAGCGAATTAAATATGAAAGCTCTATCGCAGGTTTAGCTAACTACGCCAAAAACTTTACCTCTATGATTGAGTTTTACGGTAAGTCACCGATGCTTGAAGAACGTAAAGGTCTTGAGCAAAAACTGGCTAAATGGATACAAGCCGATAAAAAGCGTCAATCGCAATATGGCGAAACACTGGCTGAATTAGATAAGTTGATTGCCAAGAGTCAACAAGATCAAGAGCGCGATTTACTGTTAAGTTACATGGGCTATAGCACCATGATGAGCACAGCGAGCCGTTTATATCGACTTGCTAACGAAAAAGCGTTACCAGATATGGAACGCGAGCCGGGTTATCAAGAACGTGATATGACTAACTTTACTTCTGGTATGGAGCGTATTGAACGTCGTTATGCTGCTAGTGTTGATAAAGCCATGCTTGCGGATTTAATCAAACGTTATGCCGCGTTGCCAACTGAGCAGCGTTTACCAGCATTTGATAAAGCATTCGCTATTGGTAAAAAGTTTGATGAAGCTAAGTTCACCAAGAATCTCGATAAAATGTACGCTAAAACGACATTATCGGACAAAGAAGCCCGCTTAGCGTGGATGGACAAATCTGTCGCAGAGTTTAAAAAATCGAAGGATCCATTCATTCAGTATGCCGTCAGTACTTATGATGAAAGAATGAAGCGTGAGCTCGACAAGAAGCAACTTGCTGGTGACTTGATGAAAGTACGTCCTCAATACATGGACGCTATTATCGCTTATAACCGCGAACTAGATAAGCCTGTATATGCCGATGCAAACTCTAGCTTACGAGTGACTGTGGGTAATGTGAAAGGCTACAGCCCACAAGATGGTTTAGTGGCTGTACCATTCACACGCTTAGAAGGTATTGTTGCAAAAGATACTGGCGCTGACCCATTTGATGCACCAGCTAAACAACTTGAGTTGATTAACCAGAAACAATACGGCGATTACTATGTGAAGTCGCTTGATTCTGTTCCGGTTAACTTTTTATCTACCCTTGATACAACCGGTGGTAACTCTGGTTCACCGACCTTAAATGGCCGCGCTGAACTTGTCGGTCTGCTATTTGATGGTGTTTACGAAAGTATTATTGGTGATTGGGGTTACGATCCTGAAACTAACCGTTCTATTCAAGTAGACAGCCGTTATATGTTGTGGGTAATGAAGTATTTAGATAATGCTGACAACTTGCTTGAAGAGATGGAAATCGTTAAGTAATTTTAAAATTCAAGAAAGCGGCACCTAGAGTTTAAGTAAGTGCCTTAAAATTGAAATCTCTGCGGCCTCTAGGGGCCGCATTTTTGTTTCTGCTAGAGCTGATAACTCGCAATTCATCATACTCAGACGGACTAAATCAACTACGTTAAATCCCAGTGCTTTAGCCATTCTGCGGATCTGTCTGTTTAACCCTTGAGTTAGAGTTATTTCAAATTGATTGTCACTTATTGCGACGACTTTACAAGGCTTAGTGGTGACGTCACGGTAACTTACTCCTTGACTCATTTGGGTAATGAAATCCCCAGTGAAGTTGCGATCAACAGTCACTAGGTAGACTTTTTCATGGCCAAAATCTGGGTGCATTAATCTATGTG
Organism: Shewanella sp. GJ50-10; assembly: GCF_055808815.1. Classification (NCBI taxonomy): domain Bacteria; kingdom Pseudomonadati; phylum Pseudomonadota; class Gammaproteobacteria; order Alteromonadales; family Shewanellaceae; genus Shewanella; species Shewanella sp. GJ50-10. The sequence goes on from NZ_JBVVSS010000001.1 coordinate 658,839, forward strand.
TTAACTCACCATCATTAGTGAGCAGTAACAGCCCACGAGAATCCTTGTCTAATCTTCCTGCGGGGTAAAGTCTTGGTGCTGGAGGCAATAGGTGAATGAGACTTGAAGGAAGGTCAGGCAATAAGCGGCAATCAATACCAACAGGTTTGTGATACAGCCAATACTGCTTACTCTCAATTGGCGCAATTGGCGCCCCATCCAATAAAATATTAGGGTTAACCGCGGACTCGCTAACCCTGTCTAATGCTGTGGCGAGTTGGCCGTTAAAGCTGACTCGACCAGCGGCAATGAGGCGCTGTGCTTGGCGTCTTGAACTGACACCACAATGGGCGAGGTACTGCTCTAAACGCATTTTGACAGGCAAGGCTAATGGCTCGCAAATGTTAGAGTCGAAAGCTGATTTTGTTGGGATTTTATCATCTTTTTCATATTTAACCCCAGTACCACACACCATAGGATATTGGCTTGGGTTAGCACCCACATGACTAATGATACCCAGCAGATATCATTGAGTTTGTGAGTACAGGGATCAAAATCTAATATTGACCAGTTAAGTAAGTACATTAATGCGACTGAAAAAATTAACCCAACAATGTTAAAGCCAAATAAAGATGTGCTAAGAGAGCTATTTTTTCTGAAGTAATCAATAAAACAAAAACTGTGGAGCATGAAGGTACAAATGAGATAACCCGTAGAAAAGAAGCGATGTTGTTCGAGGAAGTTAATTGGGAAAATACCGATTAATACGATCAATACCCCTAAAGTAGCCCCCGTGATAGTAATGGTTCGACTATAAAAATCTTCAAAAACGAAATAACGCGCAAGCATTGATAGCATTAAACAAGCTCCGCCAATGACAAGGCCCATGTTGTAAACAATGGCCAATGGCGAGGTCAAATAATCACCTAAAGTATCAGCTCGGATGCTGAGAGGGCTGACGCCTAAACGAGAAACTTCAGCAATTAAAGCTGTCCCTATACCTAACCCGCTAATTAGCGCCGTCGCTAAAGACATGAAAATAATCATTAAATGTAAATCGTAATGTTTATTTACTTCAATAGTCTGGGACATGAGCAGGATTTACCAGCTTTTATTAGCCTAATCGTAAAGACAGATTATCATTAAATTACATATTTCATTAACTGAAATACGTAAAAACCTGATATTAACTGCCATATGGCAAATCAATATCAGGTTTAATAATGGGGTAAAATTTGTGCTAGCGCGTTGCTTAGTGACGCTTACGTAGAATAACGATGGCGATAGCAACAACTGCTAATATCATGCAATACCAAGCATTCGATATCGCAGCGATTGGGCTTATTGCAAAAGTTGAAGCAATTAATAAAGCCTGTGCACCATGAGGAATGAGACCTTGAACGATACATGCAAATATATCCAATACACTTGCTGCACGCTTTGGCTCAACACCATGTTTTTGAGCTAAATCTTTAGCAATGTCACCAGCGACAACAATCGATACCGTATTGTTTGCTACACAGGTATTGGTTGCTGCAACAATGCTTGCCATACCTAATTCAGCTGCACGAGTTGAAGTGCCACCTTTGGCTTTAGAGAAACGTTTAATCAGTGATTCAATTTTCTCGCTAACAAACTTCAATCCACCTTGTTGCTGCATTAATGCGGCTAAACCACCAACTAACATAGAAAGAATGAAGATTTCTTGCATGTTAGTGAAACCTGCATAAATATCTTGCCCAAATTGAATCACGCCGTAATCAGCAACAAACAATCCTGTTGCGCCGGCGAGTAAAATACCTACGGTTAGGACTACAAATACGTTTACACCTGCAACGGCTAAAAACAGAATCGTTAAGTAAGGGATGACATTGATGATATCAATTTCTTGCGCTGCCACTTCAGCTTGGCCTTGACCTGCGAAAGCAAATAAAACCAAAGTAATAAGTGATGCTGGTAGGGCGAAGATTAAGTTCTCACGGAACTTATCTTTCATTTCGCACCCTTGGGTACGAGTGGCCGCAATCGTAGTATCAGAAATAATTGATAAGTTATCACCGAATAATGCACCAGACATAACAGCGCCAGCCATTAATGCATAGTCAATCTGTGCCTGATCAGCCACACCTAATGCGATTGGTGCTACAGCAGCGATGGTACCCATTGACGTTCCCATTGCTGTGGCAATAAAGGCTGCAATAACGAAGAAGCCAGGTAGCAACATGCTTGACGGGATCATTGATAGACCCAATGCCACAGTTGCATCAACACCGCCAGTTGCTTTTGCGACCGAAGCAAATGCACCAGCAAGTAAATAAATTAAACACATCGCGATGATGTTGCTGTGTCCGATACCAGCAATAAAAGTATCGATAGATTGATTTAATTTCTGCTTAGATAAAAGCAAGGCCAAAATGATCGCTGGTAAAATAGCAATAACACTTGGTAGCTGATAGAAAGCAAAATCTACCCCTTGGCTTTGGAAGTATACGCCAGCGCCAATAAATAGGGCTAAGAAGGCGAATAGCGGCAATAAAGCGATAAAGGAGGCTGGGCTCGTCGTGGTGGTGTTTTGTGTCGTCAAGGTCGTCTCTCTTATTGTCTTATTGATTTCAATCTTATTAATTTTAGTAAAACGGGTTAAGCGTCTTTTGATGTAATCAACTACTTTAGCAAAATCTTTATTAATAAGTAGTATTATGATGACTTCTTAAGGTCTGGCAAGCATAGGAGATCTGCAAATTAGTGTCAATCTAGACGTCTAGACTTCTTTGCTTCTGGGTTAACTTTTACAAAGTGCACTATATTTTGTTTTGTTAAATTAACATTTGCGATTAAAAAGTGTTGTGTGAGAGGGAATACTGAGCAAGTCTGGCATTAGAGTAAAGTGTTCATAAACCAGTTAGTTTACTATTTGTTCAGTTAGCTGCCGATATCTATGCTGGTGTATTGGTCGATTGGAAATATCTAAGGTGAACAAAGCAGATTTGAAATAGCTTAAAACTTAAGCTTGGGGTTTTGGGTTTTGAGTTAGCTTTGGAATCAGCACATAAACAAAAAAGCCAATGCATTGCATTGGCTTTTAATATTAGAAAATCTATAGAGCTTACATCCAGCGACTTTTCTGCTTGCGCTGAGGTCTTGGTAGGTAAACCAAGATAATACCAATTAATGCCCCTAAACCAGCAATTAGAGCACCTTGTTGCCACATTTTTGATTGGGCATTGTCTTTAATCGATTGCAGCTGTTGATTGGCGGTATCACGTTCATTGGTGACTTTTGCTAACTCAGATTGCAAAGAAGAAATTTGATTATTTGACGATGTCAGCTCACGAGCAACTGATTCTGAACTTTGATCTAATTGCGCTAAGGTTGCTTTGGTCTGCGCGAGTTCAGCTTCAACAATAGGTAAGCGAGTTCGTAAACTAGAACCAGTTTCAATTAAGTCAGATTTTACCCAACCTTCACGATCTTTATGATCACGAATTTTACTGTAATCATTTTGAGTCTCGTTTAATAACGTAATTGTTTGGCCGGCTTCAATGCTGCCTAAAATACGATACTGAGTACCTGGACCACCGTGGATGTAAATAAACACATCGTCAGTAATGTAATGCGTTTGAGCCATTAAACCTTTAGAGAGAAGTAGCAAGGCTACTATTGTAAGCATTCTGAACACGTTATTTTTCCATACCATTAGAACTATCCGTCATGCTATTTATTTAGCGTCTTGATTGCAAGGAAGAACGTCAAAGTCTTATTTAAATAAGCGGGATTACTGATGTAAACGTGATTTTTTAGCTAAAAAAGCGGTAAAAATAAGGTTAGGCAGAATAACTCTTGGCTGTTAATCGACAGATACAAAAAAGCCGGGCATTTTCATGACCGGCTTTTATAGCATTTTAGCAATTAGCTATCTTAGCTAAATACACCTTTAATGGTGAAGAAGAATAAGATAGATAATGCAGCACCTGCTGGGAGAGTAACAACCCAAGAGATGACAATGTTACGGACTACACCGATATTAATCGCTGCGATACCACGTGCCATTCCCACACCTAAAACAGCACCAACAAGTGTTTGTGTTGTTGAGATAGGAAGACCAGTACCAGAAGCAATAACAACGGTAGACGCTGCAGCTAATTCAGCAGCAAAACCACGGCTTGGCGTTAGGTGAGTAATGTTTTTACCAATGGTTTTCATTACACGCTTACCAAAGATAGCTAGACCCATTACGATACCAACAGCACCTAAAGGAAGGATCCACCATGCTAAAGCAGCTTTCGACTCAATTTCACCGCCACTGTTAACAACAGAAACAACTGCTGCTAATGGGCCAATTGCGTTAGCAACGTCATTTGAGCCATGGGCGAACGCCATACAACAAGCTGTTACGACCATTAAGATAGCAAAGACTTTTTCTACGTTGGCATATTCTGCTTGACGGTTAACATTGGTTGGCATGTTTAAACGACCAATTGCTACCTTACCAAAAATCCCTACACCAATAGCAACAGCGAGTGCTAAGCCATAAGCTTCAACGGTTGAGAAGTGAAGACCAACGTGCTTAAGTCCTTTTGTGATAGTCACAAGCGACATGATAAAGCCTGCAAGTCCCATGTAAAAAGGCACATAACGTTTTGCGTTTGCTAACGGGTCATCAGTGTTGAAAATTAACTTTTGAACACTTTGGAATAGCATGAAAGCAATAAACCCGGAAATCGCAGGTGTCACCACCCATGAGCCGATAATGCCAACAACTTTACCCCATTCAACCGCTTCAGTCCCTACACCTACAGCAGCGAAACCTACGATGGCGCCAATGATAGAGTGAGTAGTAGATACTGGCCAGCCTAAAGCTGACGCTGCGATTAACCACAAACCAGCTGCTAATAAAGCGCCGATCATGCCGTATACCAACAATTCAGGTGAATCGACGAAGAAGCTTGCGTCAATAATACCTTTACGAATGGTACTTGTGACTTCGCCACCTGCTAAATAAGCACCGGCAAACTCGAAAATCATAGCAATAATAATTGCTTGTTTGATTGTGATAGCGTTGGAACCTACTGAGGTACCCATAGCATTAGCAACGTCATTTGCGCCAATACCCCATGCCATCAGAAATCCAAATACAGCCGCAATACCAATTAGTATTGGACCATTGGTGACTAATACATCAACCATGTTGTTTCCTTGATAACTTTTTAGTTATGAACTGCGAGCTAACATTAACTCTAGGCGAGAGCCTACACGCTCAGCTAAATCAGCCAAGCCTCCAACCCATTCGATGATCTTGTACATAAACATCACATCGACAGGATTCAAATCTGCTTCCAAGCTTAGTAGTAAACGACGTACTTGGATCTGCAAATCATCAGAATCAGCTTCAATCAGATCTAATTCATTGATCATCTTAGCGACTAATTCGACTTCACGACCACGGAAACCTGTTTCTAGAAGGTCATCGAGTTCGTTAATTGCTTGCTTAGCAAGAGAGACAGCATCTAAACAACGTTTGAGGTAAGCGTTAAACGGTGCTTGAACTGGTTGAGGGAAAACTAATTGGCGACCAATAATTCGGCCTGAGATGTCTTTAGCTTTGTTGGCGATTTTGTCTTGTTGAGTTAATAACTCAAGCAAGTCAGTACGCTCTACAGGCATAAACAACCCACTAGGAAGGGTAAGACGAATTTCACGCTTTAGCGCGTCAGCGTCATTTTCTAATAAGCTAATTTTCTTACGTACATTCACAGCCTCATCCCAGTCACCTGAAGTTGTAGCTTCAAAGAATGGAATTAGTAAAGATGCACATTCGTGTACTTTATCTATATGCTGTTCTAATGGTTTAAGGGGTGATTTTGCAAACACTCCTAAAATAGAGTTTACTGGCATTGCGGTTAACCTATTTAATGATTCCAAAGTTGGAAAAACGGGCGCATGTTACCTCAAGCGTCCGCATATTGAAACTGTGTTTTTAATTTAATCTACAGTTATTATCGCTCAGTATATAGAACTGAGTTGCGCAATCCTAAGGGATTTTTATTACAGAAATGTGACATTATGAACTTATCATGACGCATTTATGAAGATTTAATGACAAGGCGAGTAAGAAGTCAATGGACGCTGAGATAGAACTTAAGCTGTTTATGCAGTCGCAACATCATGATTTATTAATATGTTTGCTCAATGGGATGAGTAAATCAACACGGCAAGAAACCCGTCATTTATCAAATAAATATTTTGATACAGCCACATTACAAATACGTCGTTGGAAAATGGGTTTACGGGTCAGAAATAGTGAAAACTTCACTGAACAAACCATTAAAACAGCAGGCTCGGTGATAGGTGGAATTCACACTCGTCCTGAATACAATATTACTATCGAGCAAAATACTCCTTCACTTGATTTATTTCCTAAAGAAATTTGGCCGAATGAGGCCGATATTGATGCACTACAAGATGACTTGCACTGTGTTTTTGAAACTAATTTTACCCGTCAGGCTTGGCATATTTATATAGAAGGCAGCTTAGTAGAGGTCGCTTTTGATTTAGGTGATGTGATTGCTGATGGTCAGACTGAATCGATTTGTGAAATTGAGTTTGAACTACTTGCAGGGGAAGCTTCAGCCTTATTACACTTGGCCATTGAAGTTGCGCGACTGATCCCTGTTCGCTTAGGTAAGGCGAGTAAAGCGCAGCGAGGCTATCAATTATCGGGTCATCAACATTCAGCCCCGCTAGAAAATATTGAATATATTTGCTTGCCGACAGACAAGAGTTTATTGAAAACCCTTAAGGTTTTACTTGAAACCGGTATCGAGCGCTGGCAAACCATCGAGTCTTTATTGCTGGAAACACAGGATATACCGCACCAAGCTAAACTTTGGATGCAGCTTCGAGCATGTGTCAGGTTATTGAGATTGACCTTGAGTCAGTTTGGTTTGCTTAGTAAACAAGTGCTGCAATATTTCGAATTAATAGAACAGCAAATGCAGTTCATTGAGCCTTTACAGAGTTTGAGTCTCATTTTAGATGAACAGAAAAAGCTACTTGGTAAACGAGTCAATAAAACCGCCATAACTGGATTGGTATTAAAAAGTGTCACTGAGTTAGTTTCGGCTCATAAGCTTGCTCACCTTTGGCAAGTGCCTGAATACGGGCAACTGCAATTATCGTTAGTAGATTTATTATTAAAAACGACTAATGGTGGTCATCAACTGGTCGACTACCCTGAACTGGGTTTGTTTGCCAATCACTTACAACAAGATTCATGGCAAAGAATTGTTGATGCAATGCCTGTCAGTGCCGCGATGGATAGTTTAGATTATCAAAAAGTGGCTCAAGCATTAGATGAGAGTATTTTGGTTGGCTTTGCATATGGTGAACTTTATCAAGAAGAAGATAGAGAAGCGTTTCGTGCGCCTTGGCAAGACTTAGCATTAGGTATTCAAACCTTAGGTTGTTATCAATTATTAGCCAAATTGACCCAAGGTAGTGAGGTGGATATTTCTGGCTGGTTAGAGGATAAAGAGCAAAGTTTATTATTTGCGATGGAACACTCGCGTAAGAGTGCGCTTAATAATCAACCTTATTGGTAATGACAAACTAATTTGGTCATTTAATAGTTAACAACCTAGTTGCTAATAAAAGAAAACCTATCAAGGTGATAGGTTTTTTTATGCCGGCTATTTATCATTGATTTCTTTTCGTAGGCGGGAAATCTCTTCCAGCATCAGTTGTTGATTCTTTTCCATTTGAACTTGATTCTGTTCCATTCGTGTAATGACCTTTTCAAGTTCGAATTTGATTTCTTTTTTATTGTTTTCACTGCGCTCATTATCATCAGGTGCAACAAAAACTGAAGCCATATAACCTGAAATTACACCAAAAAAGCTTACGCCACTCATAATAACAAGTGCGCCAATAACATGGCCGACGGTACTTACAGGGTAGTAATCACCATATCCCACAGTTGAAATCGTCACTAAGGTCCACCAAATAGCTTGTTCGGCGGTTTCAATATTGGCACCTTCTACACCCGCTTCAACTAATAAAATCACAATAGATGCAGTGGTTAGAATAAACACCATGGCAAGAAGCAAACTGGCTAACGTGGTTTGTTTACGTTGTTTAATCAGCGGCATGATCAGGGTACGACTGACTCTGATTAAGCGGATAACTCGCAGAATTTGAAATACACGGGCGATACGCAATGCTTCAATGGCTGGAATGCTGGCGACAAAGTCAATCCAATGGTGCTGAAGATAAAACTTTTTGTTGCTCGCTTTTACCAGACCATAAAAGAATCGTGACATAAAAATTATGCAAATACTGAGGTCGATAAACAGCAATAGTCTTCGAGTTTCAGCATCAACATTGCCAAAGGTCAGGATTAACACCACGATGACTGAAAAAAGAGATAACACCATCATGGCTAAATCAAATGGGCTAGGACCATTTAAGCTTTTAAGTGACCAGCGTTTTTTATCAATCATTTTAAAATCCGTTTTTACAAAATTCTCTGCAATAATGCTATCAATGTAACTCTAGTGACACAATCTCAAGGCATAAAAAAACACGCTTGAAAGCGTGTTTAATGTTCGGTGGATAACAATGTGATACTCATTTAATAGCAATTGTAAGTGATGGTTAACAAACTAGGCATTAGCATAGTAAACATCATCAAGTTATTACGTCAGTAAACAAGCACCAATAAGCTACACATCAACAAATTGGACTAAATCATCTAATACACGCTTTTTTATTTCGAGCTGTGCATCAGATTCAAGTCCATATCGTTTGGCTAAAATGGAGTAATCATCTTGGCTTAGCGACACAGTCAATCTTGGTCGTTTAGGGCGTTTAGTTACTTCTAAACCTAAGATTGAACGAATTTGATCTGAAGGGCTAACACCTGCATCAAGCGCCGCTTTTCGAATTGAGTATTGAAACTTTTCATCGAGATCAAAAGCCACTTGGGTCGCTTTTGCTGCTTGCTGATTTTTAATCCATGTATCTGGTAATTTTTTACCTTTACTCATGACAGGTGTTACTCCTTATTTTGCGAATGTTAACTCGCTGGCCAAAACTCGCGAATATCAGTTACTGGACGATAAAGTGTCAACATCACATCTGTATCGCCACCTTCGTAAACCTCAATATCGACGGCTTGGGATTCTTCATTATTAATTAATGAATAGCTTTCAAAAGCATTTCCACGGTGCTGACTGCTATCATCTTGAGGCGGTTTTTGACCGCGATAATCTTCACGGTGGAAGTAGCCAAAACAGCCAAACTCAACTTGATGATATGCGCTAGCAAGCCAACGCCCGTATTCGCTATCTAATTCATTTGATAATGAAAGCGTAGTGAGTTCTGCATTACCGGGCTCTTCAAAAATTTGACCAAACTGGTCTAAGTCAAATAGCTGTTCTACAACGGCTCGGTTGACCTTGATTGAAAAACTTAAATACGCTTCATCTTCTTGATGATACGAGAGGTAAATAGCAGTTCCACTATGGCCTCTAAGTAACCACTCACATTGCTGAGAACGTTCATACTCATAGGTATGTACTTCTTCAACTTTAAGTTGCTGCCCACGCAGTTGCTCAGGTAAAGCAAAGCTATCATCAAGGGAGATCATATCTCCCTTGAGTAGCTTATTCACATGATCAAGCTGACGTTTAGGGGCTTCTTTCTTGCCGAAAAGGCCACTTAGAAATCCCATAACTTAATTAACCTTTTTTCGCTTTTAGGCGATCTAATACAGCATTGGCACTAGATTTTTGCTCACCGATGCCAGCTTCAGCTAATTTAGCATGTAGAGACTTGTCGCTGTTTTCTTCAGCTAAGGCTTCAGATGCTTGTAGGCGGTCATCAAATGATTGCTGACGTGCCTTAATGCGCTCTAAAGAGTCTTTAGCATTCATCAGCTTCGAATTGCTTGAAGCGAATGAGTCAGTGATAGTTGCTGTGGCTTTTTGAACACTTTCAGTGGTCTTTACCATACTTAGTTGACGCTGATAATCAGTTAACTGACGTTCAGTTTTCTTGACTAAGTCTTTCAAGCGTACCGCGTGAGCAGAGAAGCTCGCGTTAGCGGTTTCTTGGTCAGCAAGTTCTTGATCAAGTTGAGCAATCTTTTCAGCTACTTCAATAGCTAATGCTTCGTTGTCTTTTTCAAGTGCTTGAGTGGCATAACCTTCGTGCTCTGTAATGCTACGCTTTAGGCGATCAACTTCGCGGCTTGCTTGCATTTCTTTCGCCATAACGTCAGTAAGTTCACGTTTAGCTTTGGTTAGATGCTTTTCTGCATCACGGATTTCTTGTTCAAAAATACGGGTAGAGTTTGCATCGACAATGTTTTGGCCGACTTCATTTGCTCCGCCACGAAACGCCGTTAAAATTTTATTTAAAATGCCCATGATATGGCTCCTTACTTCAAAAATTCGACAAGTTCGTCGATAACTTCTAAACAGTTATCAGACAACACTGATAATTCCTGCTCAATCTCTTCCATGCTTGAGGTCACTGATAGTGCGCCGTAAACCACATATTTATCGTCAATCTTTGCAAACGATGACAGTGGCATTGGGATATTCAGTTCAAGCATGGTTTCAAACATTTGGGTGCGAGTCTCTTCTTTCACTTCGCTCTCATCCCATAAGTAACTGATACACAAAATTTGATTGTCAGTTACAGACACGAATACGGGTAGTTCTTCACGACCTGCAACGTTGACTTGTAATACTTCGACTTCGCCGTCCATTGGGAAACAATCAAACTTTAAACCGGTATGACTTTCGTCACCGAGTTCAGTTAAGTGGTTAGCAATCTTATGGATATTCATATTTGTCCTTGTTGACATATTATGTCTTAGGTTTCAAAGATAGCACTTAGACATATTATGTCAAGGCTATTTTTGGTAGATTAAAAAAGATTCATCCCTTGATTCTCTGACCAGGACGCTAAGTGATAATGGTAAAGCTGTAGTGATCCAATTCTATTGATCTCAATGTTATCTTTGTCATCGTAAAAATTGCCTGGGAACTCAAATGAGCCTTGTATCAGACCTGGGGTTAGCCAATCTTCTTCGATTGGTAATGATTGACCATGGGCAAGGCGTGATTTGGCGTCTTGACCTGAGCGGGTGGCTATTGTCCAGCCCCATTCACCGAAGCTCGGCACATTATGATGATATTGCTGCACAGCGAAGCCCGCTGATTCAATAGTTTTACCTACTGAGATAAAAGCTTGTTGCGCATGATAAGGCGAGGTTGACTGCACTGTCATTGCACCATCAGCGCTCAATAGCTCAGCTAACTTTCGATAAAATAAATCAGAGTAGAGTTTATTTAAATCGGGGTGACTCGGATCGGGAAGGTCGACAATAATCACATCAAATTTTTGATTATCTTTAATGAGCTTATCGACACCGTTAAATGCATCGTCATAAACTAGGTTTACTCTAGGATCATTGAGTGCATCGCCATTTAATTCGAGCATGGCGTTACTCACATATGTTGGCATATTGATGTGTGGCTCGCGAAATAAATCAACTAGCTTTTCATCTAAATCCATCAAGGTGACTGACTTTGGTTGCCACTTAAAGACTTGCTTTAAGCCAAGACCATCACCGCCACCAATAATCAATACATTATCTTGTCTCGCGCTTGCCGCCATTGTCGGGTGCACTAAGAAGCTGTGGTAGATATGTTCATCAATACTGGAAAACTGTAAACGACCATTAATATACAATGAGTAAACAGGCGCTTGACCGCTGCCACGTAATCTTTCGGTAAAGGTTAGCTGCTGGAAACGTGTGGCCTCTGAATAAACAACTTTGTCTTTATAAAGCAGATTATTAAAGTTTTGTTCCCAACTTGGGCCGTGCATCGCTAATAGTACCAGTACACCACTGGCAACAAAGTGGCCAATAAGAATTAATTTTGCCCAACGAATTTGTTGCCAAAAACGCCAAATAAAAACAAACCCAGCTAATAAGTTAACGCTAGCAGTTAACGCTGCAGCTAATTGGATATCCAGCGAGAGCATGAACAAAACCCAGATAGCAGCGCCGGCACCCGCGCCAATGTAGTCAGCGCCATAAATAGTACCTGCGTTATGCAGTAAGTGCTCTTCAGACAATGATTGGCGTACGCGAGCAATGAGCGGAATCTCCATACCGATCATCAATCCTAAAATGACCCCCCATACATAAGGTAAGTATTCACTTAGGTTTTGTAAGGTGCCAATAAAGCCACCATCTGGCATATGATCAGGCGGAAGCCCTAATGTGTTGGCAATAATCAACGGAAGTTGTTGGCCGAAGCCAATCACTGCAGCGGTAATTAAAATAGCGAGAGAGCCACAAAAAGCCACGGTCAGTTCAAGTAACGCAAAACCGGTAAACGCACAGCGTATTTTACGAGCGGCAAAAGCGCCTATACCCATAGATACAATCATAATACCGATCATCGTATAAATTGCGGCTTCAAGGGCGCCTAGAATACGACCGGCATAGTGAGATAAAAGGTATTCATAGATAAGACCGCAGCCAGCAAGGAGCGCCATGATGCCCAATAAAAGGGCATCGTCGAACCAAGCTAAGCTGCGTTTAGAAGGGCTGTTTTGCTTGTTGCTGCCCTCCTGGCCATTTTCAAGCAAAGTATTATTCATCAATTTACGCCATTAACGCCGCAAGAATTAGTGCAATAGCAATACTGATAGCAAGTTCAACAGCTGCAACACCAACGTTATGCTGCTTTTCAACTTCTTCAGTTAAATTAATTTGTGCTAATACTAACTTTTTCACGATTGCTAACAGTACCGAAAGTGCAATTAACATGATGATTGAAAAGGTTAACCAGCCGATGATATTAACCATGTAAGCCGTAGGATCAAAAATAATGAAATGACTCGCAGCATTAAAGGTAAATGCCATCGCAATCATATATCCACTATGACGAACAGCAATTGCCACCTGGCCTTGCTCTAAGGCTTTTTGCATAGAATCGCCTTGATTACGTTTAGCATATTGGTGCTCACGGAATCGAGTTAATACCACTAGCATAAGTTGCGAGATTAAAAAGGCTGTGAATATTGCGATAAAGGTATCGATAGTTATATCTTCAGCCCACATTAACACTGAGCGAATGATAATCGCGGTGGCGATAGCTGCAGCGGCATCAACGATGGCAACAGACATATTGCCATTAACGATTTGGCTATTTTTATCAATTTCATTCAGTGCAACTTTATCGTGTAAGAAGCGGCCAAATTTAATCAGCACTAAACCAAATACACCATAGATTGTCATCCCTATTGCTTCCATTACATAGGAGTTAGCCGCTTCCCCAGTAATTGCACCGCTGAGGACAATACCTAACGCTAAAACAGCGCCTGCAGTACTGACACCAAAAGCAAAGTTATCGCGTTCAGCAAGTTCAGCTCGGCTGTTTACTCTTACGCTCCAACCTTGCAAGTAACGCATTAGCGCTAACAAAATGACGGCGATAGTAATATCGATTGCTAAAATGATAGCGAGATCTAGGGTGAGCCCGAAGTCAGTTAAAAATGTCATGATTTTTCCTTATTTGCCTCGGCGTACACCGCGAGTAGTGCGGCTTGATGAATTACGGAAACTGCTGTCTTTAGAATAGGTCGAACGGAACTTACTTGCGCTTGCACTTCTAGTTCCAGTCGTGCTGGCTTTGGGCGTAGAAGTACTTTGTCTTGATAAACCAGTAGAACCTGTACGAGATTTCGCATAGGGACTATTAAACTGTCGACCTTGAGAATTAAAGGCTTTCTTGGTGTTCTCATAGGTACGGTTTTGCGCTGTCGCTTGTTTTGGCGAAGTGTATCGCGAACGGCCCACGTCATTGTAGTAACTGTAACCACGATTATTTGACCAGCGATCGTAACGAACTGGGTTCATCACGTTAGAAAACATCGAGTACATGCCATACCAAGCCCAAAAAGACATGCCACTGGAGTTAGTCTGCCAGTTGCCGTATGACGGGTTACCGACTAACTGACTACCTGCGCCGAAGTCTTCATTGCCATTGGCTAATGCAGCCGCTTCACGACTGATTGAGTTAACTCGGGCTAATTGACCACCCGATAAATCAGCCACGACATTGACTGGATCCGAAAGCATATCGTTATAGAGGCTAGGATCTGCTGCGTGGTATATGTTCTGCGCTTCTTCTAGCTGCTGATCTAAGTCGACAAAATTATCTGCGCTAGATAATTCACTCACGCGTCGTTGTAAAGACTGAAACATAGGCCCTGAAGTGCCAGCATCTTTAGCTAATTCATCTAAAAGCGGTACTAAATCAGGTTTGCTTTGTTTAAGTAAATTAGCGTATTGGTTCAGCAAAGTTGCGTTGCGTAATTCACCAGCGTTGAGCATCGAGTTTAACTGTCCCAAACGTTGCTGAGATAGTTGCTGATACTGAGCAATTTTTTCAGGTCTGTCATCGCCACAGCCTGTTAATGTAAAGCACAATATTATCGTTGAAAATACTGCGAGGACACGGGGAAGCATGCCAGCCATGTTTTCTCCAAATGGTAAGAATTTCATCTATAGATATAATAACAAACCGCATAAATATGTGTTCAATAAAGACCAAATATTTATACGGTTAGGTATAACTAGTATACAGGTTATAGTAATCTTAATGGCATATTCAATTAAGACTTACATTAAACTTTTGTTATGAATGGTATAGCACAATTTGACATATTATGTCGATTATAAAGTGTTACGCTGTGTGTAAATTGCTGAAGGGATCGAATAAAAATGCAAAACCTGAGTAACAACGCCTTATCTGCCGAATTATCTGACATTGCAGAACGTTACTGGTTAAGGCTATCCGATGAGTGGCCTGAAATAGCGGCCAAACTAAATCAAGAACAACAGCAGAAGTTAAAGTCAGTCTTTGGATTGAGTGATTACATTGGCGAACAGTTATGTCGAAATCCACAATGGATTGAAAGGCTGTTTAATGGCTTACTTGATGATGTAGATAGGCAAAGTTTTGCTACAGAATTAAACGCTGAATTATCTGCAATCAGCTCTGAAGACGCAGCTAAATCTGTTTTACGTCAATATCGTAACCTACAAATGGTGCGTTTAGCTTGGCGTGATTTTGCCAATTATTCCGATGTCGAATCTTCATTATTAGATTTATCCGCCCTTGCTGAAGCTTTAGTTATAGCCGCCCGAGACTGGCTATATAAAGAAATGTGCCAGCAATTAGGCACGCCATCAGATGAGGAAGGTAATCCGCAACCTCTACTTATTCTAGGTATGGGCAAACTAGGTGGCCGTGAACTCAATTTCTCTTCAGATATCGATTTAATTTTTACTTTCCCTGAGCATGGCGAAACCATTGGTGGCCGACGCGCTCAAGCTAACCAGCAGTTTTTTATTAGAATGGGGCAGCGTTTAGTTAACTTGCTAGATCAAGTGACCGTTGATGGTTTTGTATTTCGGGTTGATATGCGCCTACGTCCTTACGGCGAAAGCGGTCCGCTTGTGGTTAGCTTTAGTGGCCTTGAAGATTACTATCAAGAACAAGGTCGTGACTGGGAGCGTTATGCCATGGTGAAAGCCCGAGTGCTTGGGCCATGGACGCAGTTCAGTGATGATTTGCATGACTTATTAAGACCTTTTGTCTATCGCAGATATATTGATTTCTCGGCGATTGATTCATTAAGGAAAATGAAGCAATTGATTGCCCAAGAAGTTCGCCGCCGTCAATTGACCGATAATATTAAGCTCGGTGCGGGTGGCATTCGCGAAGTTGAGTTTGTGGTGCAAAGTTTTCAGCTAATACGCGGTGGACGAGAGCCTTCGCTGCGTCAGCAAAGTTTATTTGGTGCGATTGATACTTTATATAACCTTGGTCAACTTGAGTACCTTGCTGTAGATGAATTAAAACACAGCTACATTTTATTACGCCGCGTTGAAAACCTGCTACAAGCCATTGATGATAAACAGACGCAAACATTGCCAGATAACTCTACTGATTGGCAAAGGTTGTGTGTTGCGATGGGAGTTGAAGATGAAACGGCTCTTCGAGCCAAAGTTTCTAATGCTATGGCTCGTATTCATAGTCACTTTAAAGAAACTGTGGGCGGGGAAGGTGAGCATGATCAAAGCGAACATTGGACGAGTCAGCTATGGGTGATTGAAGATCCTGATAACGCAGGAGCATTATTGGATGAACATTTAGTGGATGATGTGAATTTCTGGCCGACGTTAATCGAGTGGCGCTCAACTACCACTAAACGGTCAATTGGTCCGAGAGGACGTGAAACCCTCGAAAAGCTCATGCCAAGATTATTGTCAGAATTACTAGAACAACCCGTTCCAAGCGTGGCACTTAAAGCCGTGTCTGGTGTATTAGAACAAATTTTAACACGAACAACTTATCTTGAACTTTTATGTGAAAACCCAGGCGCACGCCAACAATTAATTAGCTTATGTTGTGCAAGTCCTTGGATTGCGCAAGAGTTAGCTAACTTCCCGATGCTGCTTGATGAGCTTATCGACCCATCACAGCTTTATGACACCACCTCGGTTGATGATTACCCAAGTGAATTAAGACAGTATTTATTGCGCGTGCCAGAAGATGACATGGAAATGCAAATGGAAGCATTACGTCAGTTTAAATTGTCACAGCAGCTAAAAATCGCCGCTGCCGATGTCACTGGTGTTTTACCTGTTATGGAGGTCAGCGATCATCTTACCTTCTTGGCTGAAGCGATAATTGAACAAGTTGTATTGCAAGCATGGCATCAAGTGGCGGCTCGTCATGGCGTTCCTGAGGGAACCAGTCCTGACAAAATGGGCTTTGCCATTATCGGTTACGGCAAATTAGGCGGGATTGAATTAGGTTATGGTTCAGATTTAGATTTAGTGTTCTTGAGAAATAGCCTAAATACCGGTGAGACCAATGGTAAAAGACCGATTGGGATTGGCCACTTTTATCTAAAACTTGCACAGCGAATTGTGCATTTGTTTGCAACCCGAACCACATCGGGCGAACTATATGAAGTGGATATGCGCCTTAGACCTTCTGGCGCATCAGGATTATTGGTCACGGAAGTAGAGCAGTTTAAGGAATATTTACAAACAGAAGCGTGGAACTGGGAGCATCAAGCTCTGGTGCGTTCTCGTTTTGTTTATGGTGACAATCAGCTTGCTGCTCGCTTTAGTGAAATTAGAACGGAAGTACTGTCGCAACCTCGTGATTTACCTGAGTTGGCAAAATTAGTCAGAGATATGCGAGTAAAAATGCGCGATCACTTACTCAAAGTCAGTGGTGATAAATTTGACTTAAAACAGAGTGTCGGAGGCATTGCTGATATTGAGTTCATGGCGCAGTACTTGGTGCTAGCTAATGCAAATGAGTATAAAGAGCTGGCTATCTGGTCTGATAATGTGCGCATTTTTCAAGTTCTAGCAGAGCTAGAAATCTTACCTATGATGACAGCACAACATTTAACTCAAACTTATTGTTGGTTAAGAGATGAGAATCATCGACTGACCTTGCAGCAGTTGAAAGGTGTGATAGATGCCGATATCGCTGATAAAAATGTGTCACAGGTTATCGATATTTATCAGCATATTTTAGGTGTTGAGTCTAATTGAGTGCTTTAGGGCTGGATTATGATTTACATGAGGCGGTAAGTTTTCCAATTAGCGCTTCGTGTTCAAACGTCCTAATCGCTACTTAGGCAGTCAAATTATTTTTAAAGATAAATGCAGACATTGTCAGCAGAGTTAATATAAAACTGCTACGCTGAATGATAATCAATAACTTATACAATTGATATTTCTATAAGTTATTGTTAATAATAAAAATAGAAAATGATCTTTAGTAACTTTGGGCTGGAAATATGTTAACTGCACCAATACACGATAATGAAGAAGCGCGCTTACAAACCCTACGAAATTTAAATGTATTAGATACCGCTGCAGAAGAACGCTTTGATCGTATTACTCGTTTAGCAAAGCGTCTATTTTCAGTATCAATTTGCCTTGTGAGTTTGGTTGATGAAAATCGCCAATGGTTTAAGTCTTGCCAAGGTCTAGTAGCAAGTGAAACCCCGCGTGATATTTCTTTTTGTGGTCATGCAATTCATCATGAAGGACCTTTTGTCATTAATGATGCATCCAAAGATGAACGGTTTTCGGATAATCCATTAGTGACAGAAGCGCCTCATATTCGTTTTTATACTGGTCACCCTTTGACTATGCCAAACGGTATGCGAGTTGGGACCTTATGTATCATTGATGATAAGCCTCGTGAATTTAGCCAAGACGATAGAATTGCACTACAAGATCTTGCCGAAATGGTGGTCTCTGAGCTCGTGTCTATACAGCAAACCACTTTAGATCAATTGACAGGTATTTCTAATCGACGTGGTTTTGAAGCGCTAGCCAATCAAGCGATGGCAACTTGGGATCGAAATAACGTGGGTAGTTGTTTGGTTTTCTTTGATTTGGATTATTTTAAAGAAATTAATGATAACCATGGCCATGAGGCTGGAGATAGAGCGTTAAAGGCGTTCGCTAATCTATTGACTCAAGAGTTTAGAGATTCTGATGTTATTGCCCGTTTTGGCGGCGATGAATTCCTAGTGCTATTTTGTGAATGTAATGATGGTCACGTTACTTTTGCACTTGAACGGTTTAAACGAGCGCTTAAAAAACACAATGATGCCAGCAATGAACCTTTTGAGCTGGCCTATAGTGTCGGAGTCGCATCTAGAAAAGCGAGACAAAAGCTCGATGTAACTCAATATTTAGAATTAGCAGATCAAGAAATGTACCAAGTGAAAGCGAGACACCACGACGCTCGCTGAAGCAAATTGATACATATTCTGAGCTTTTTGTTGGCAATTATTGGCGCTTTATCACTGTTATCTTTTACCGCTCACCTAGACTCAATGTACTATAATTATGTGATCCTATAAGCCCCTTTGGACGTAAGTTAGGGTTACTAAATTATCTGATTAATCACATAAGCTTTCATTTGTTAGCAATCAGTCAGGAGTCGTCCCATGAAAAATGCCATAGATATTTATCAAGCACTTAAAGTGTTTAATAAAATAACTGAGTTTGGTGAAAAACACTCTAGTGAAAGCGGCTATAACTCAACGTATCAACTTTGCGGTTTACATGCTGAAACGGGTTATGATGGATATACGATTACACTAAGTGATGGGCGCACTTCGCTCAATATCTATTTTCATAATAAATACCAATTTGACTACCCTGATAATGAAGCCTTTGAAAACTTTATGCGTCGCTTCAGTGAAGTGATTAAGCATACTGTCCAATAGACTAGTTTGAAGTGTTTGTGAATAGGTATTAGATATTCGGTATTGGCGACTTTTATAATGAGCATTTTTAGCTAAAGTCTGCGGAGCAAGTGTTTACCGCAGACTTTGCTATTGGGCGAATTTATTTTAACGCCTCGTTCCAGCGCTTCATTTCTACTAAGCGACTTATGGTTCTGCGAAACTCAAATGACAGTGCACCGCCAGAGTACAGCTGATTGATATTAAAGCTTGAGCAAACAGTCAGAGATACTTTCTGATCGTAAAGCTCGTCTACTAGGCTAATAAAGCGTCTTGCAGGATCATCATTAGTGGCATAACTGAGCTGACGTTCGCCCGTTTTATTGCCCACAGCCGCATCTTCTGTTCCGCGGGCTTTAATCCAGGTTCTCACTTCACCGCCCAGCTGCGGCACTTCATCAATGACAACATGTTCAAATAAGCTGGCGATTTCGATGTAGTCTAACTGAGATCTAGGCCCGTCACATAAATCTTCGAAGTTAAACCAAATTAGCTTATTCACGCGAGCTTGATATTTAATCGGTCGGTTACAAATAATGATAGTGTCGTGCGTGGTGCAAACAGCAGCTTCGTGGGGATAATACCTGCCTGCTAATTCAATGAAGCTTTGCTGCTCCATTATTGGTTGCAGAGAAAGTTGTGTTGAAAGTGGTTTAATGGATTGCTGAGTTATACGATGATCAGTTAATCCTTTAAGCTCAATTTGATGAACTTTTTTTGTTAAGAGTTCAATAAAAGGTAAGAAACGCTCGCGTTGCAACCCGCTTGCATAAAGTCGCTTGATTTCGACATTTGAAGTGGCGACTAAAATAACCCCTTGGTTAAATAAATGTTCGAATAAGCGCCCTAAGATAATGGCGTCGCCAATATCAGAGACAAAAAACTCATCGAAACAAATTACTTGGTATTTATCTGCGTATAAATGTGCGATATGCACTAAAGGATCATTTATACCTTTAACTGTATTAAGTTGCTGATGAACTTCAGCCATAAACCGGTGAAAATGCAATCGTAATTTGCGACTGGTATTGAGGTGGCTATAAAACATGTCCATCAAGAAGGTCTTACCGCGGCCAACATCTCCCCAAAGATAAATCCCTAATGCTTGTGGTGAATGATTAGCTGATTGTTCTGTTTTCGATAGTGGCTCAGTATCTTGTTGTTGATTGAGTTGGATGAATAGTTGGTTAAGTGCTGTGAGTGCTTGAGTTTGAGCGGGATCATCAAGGATCACTTGGCTAGTTGAAGTTAACTCTGTGGATTGTGATTGCACTATTTTAGCGCGATATAAGTGTAATAAATCAGTCGTCACGCTACAGCCACTCAATAACTTACTGTTGGATTAGTATTAAAGTATATCAGTAATTAATTTAGCTTAAAGTGGCAATTGATTTTACCTCCCTACTGAACATTACACCTGAGTAAATACATAAGATAACTGACCTCGGCTTGAAACATTGGTTTTTTTGAAAATATTCTGAATATGCATTTTAACGGTATTGATTGAGATACTTAAGTTTGCAGCTATTTGCTCGTTCGACAATCCCTGACAAATTAACGATAACACTTGTTGTTCTTTTTTGGTTGTTAACGAAAGAAGCTCTGTTTGACGTTGAGTGATGGGTTGGCGTTTACGAGATTGAATATAATGCGACATAGCATCATGACTGAAATAGAGCTTATTATTATCGATACTCTTTAACGCTTCTATTATTTCGATAATCGATGCGCTTACAGCTAAACCGCCATGAAATCCATTAGCAATCAATAAAGTTTCGGTATCTGAATTTAACTTAGTGCAAAAAGCCAAATGTTTACCTTCGGAGATGAGCTCGATAGATAAATTAGGAATATGCTGTTTAGGGTCATCAATGAAATGCAGCAGTATTTTTTTGTGCTGATCAGCTTGTTGCCAATAAAAGTCGAGCGGATCATGGCTGATGGTATTACATTTGAGTAGCTCAGTAATTTGACACAGTTGCTGGGTCAAAGGCTCAGGAATATCACCTAAGAATATATCCGATAAAATCATCTTACGTCCTTGTTTATAACTATCAACTATTGAAGTCCTTAACAATAGCCTGCTGATACTAGCAGATTAGGATTATTACATATAATCAGAAAACACTGAAGTTATTAATGGATTAGCTGAAATGGGGTGTTTGATAAGTGAATGACTTGTAAATGTAATGTTATTGTTGTTTTTATTAAGTTAGTTTACTATAAGTCGAAAATTTATAATAAAAAGGATACTGCTGGGTATGAATAACAAAGGAAACGGGGTGACTTTTATTGGTCCCGAAACTTCACTGGACGGGGAAATGACAGTAAAAGGGCCTGCTTTGATCGCTGGTCAAGTCAAAGGTGTTATTCGTTCAACAGACCAAGTTAAAATTGAAGTAGGTGGCGAAATTGATGGTGAGCTTTACTGTCAAGAATTGCGAGTTTGTGGTGTGTTTAAAGGTTCTTTGCACTGTAACAGTCTCGTCATCGTAAGCTCTGGTGTCGTTGAAGGTGATGTTTCAAGTCATAAGATGGAAATCTATGATGGTGGACAATTCTTAGGTGCTAGAACCAAAGGCCCTGAGCAAGGTGTTTTACCTGAGTTAGCTGCAGATGAACAATCTGTTGCTGCCTATAGCGCACCATTTAACGAAGAGCCAGCATACGCCTCCCCAAAGGCTGAAGCGCCTATTGCAGAGGCGCCGATAGCTCAGGCTGCAAAAGTGAGTAATGTTAATGTAATGGCTGAGCCTATTACTAACGTTGCTGTTGACACTCCTCAGGTAAAAACTGAGATTAAACCAGAAGTAAAGCCAGAGCCGATCTCTGATATCAGGGATAATTTAGAAGCAGACATTCAAATGAGTGAACCTGTTATCAAAGCTGAGCCAAAAGCAGCACCATCGCCAGAGCGAAAAGCGGCTCCTGTGCAAAATACTGAAGCTGAAACAGCACCAAAGCCAAAATCGAAACTTGAAATTAAGCCTCAACCAAACCCTCAAGCGCAGTTAGCGGCTAAAGCAGCAGCTGAAAAAGCACAAGAGAAAAAATCAGGTTCTGGTACTAAGTTTGTCGTTGCAGGAGTTGTATTAGCTGCAGCAGCTGGCGTTGTTGTTATGAAGCCTGAATTGACCGAAGATTTAATGGCTCAATTTAATCATTCGTCATCGCAAAGCGAAACATCTGAACCAGCAGTTAAAGACGTTATCGTTGAAGAAGTGGCTGAAGTAGTAGCACCGGTTACCGCTGAAGCGGTTGATGCAGAAACAGCGTTAGCGCAATTAGATGCCGCAGGAACAGATGCGAGTTCAGGCATTGAATCTGTAACGAATGATGTAGTTGATGCCGCAGTAACTGAGCAAGAAGCAATATTAGCAGAGCTTGACGAAACTAGTGCTGATCTAGGGGCAGATATTGCTGCAGATGCTGATGAACTGATTGCAGCTTCTGAAGACGCGACTGAAGCTGATGTTGTTGATAAAACTAAAGTTGATAGTCTGTTAGCTGACTTACTTGCAGAAGAGCGTACAGAGCTTGTAGAGCCTACAGATGCAGTTGAAGAAACTTCAACTGGTAATCTTTAGCCAATAGAGTTAGTTATCTAAATCGGCAATGTATATTGTTGATATTTAGAAAATACTCACATCTTAAAGGTCCTCATATGAGGGCCTTTTTTATTGACTATTATTTTTCAATTTTACACTTTGTCATGACAGTGTTTAGTGACTAATTAGCTATCCACGTTTTTAGTTCTGCCCTAAATTTACCGCCACTTCTTTTTAACTTGATTCCTTATGAATACCACTCTTTAGTAATGTCATTATTCTCAATGCACAGATTTATTAACGCTCAATACACAGCTTTATTAACGCTCAATGCTGACCATATGCCAAAAATTATTGCTGACTTCTATGGGTTATAAGGGGCTATTTTTACGTGAGCTTGAAACCTATTTTGAATTTCAAACCTTGCAAACTCTGCTGCGCTAATCTTGTGCGCACTGAAATAGAGCTGCACTTTATTGGTGCATTTTTATGCTTTTATTTCTGGCTGTTTTTGTTTTATTTGTTTTAAAACATGAGCTTATGATTTTGGCCTGATGATTGAATTGTAATTGTAAACAAATATATAACAATCACACTTTTGGAGGTCGAGATGAAACTCGTCAGCGCTATCATCAAGCCGTTTAAATTGGATGATGTCCGAGAAGCTATTGCTGGAATGGGCATTGAAGGAATGACTGTAACTGAAGTTAAAGGTTTTGGTCGTCAAAAAGGACACACTGAGCTTTATCGTGGCGCAGAATATCAAGTCGATTTTCTTCCTAAAGTTAAACTAGAAATTGCTACTAAAGCAGAAAATTTAGAAGTATTACTTGAAGCAATTACGACTGCAGCTCATACAGGCAAGATTGGTGATGGCAAAATTTTTGTAACTGATCTTGAACAAGCAATCCGTATTCGTACGGGTGAGCTTGATAACGAAGCACTATAAGGGGGCTGAAATGGAAGAGTTAGCAGCGTTAGGAACAACAGTCACTGAGTTACGTTTCGCATTAGATACGTTTTATTTTCTAATCTCAGGTGCATTAGTCATGTGGATGGCAGCAGGTTTTGCCATGCTTGAAGCGGGTTTAGTTCGCTCAAAAAACACCACTGAAATTTTAACCAAAAACGTATGTTTATATTCAATTGCCTGTGTGATGTACCTATTAGTGGGTTACAACATCATGTATGTCGATAATGTTGAAGCAGGTTGGTTACCATCATTTGGTTCGCTAATCGGTTCACAAGCAGACGGTGCAGATCATGCGCTTGAGTCTGATTTCTTTTTCCAAGTTGTCTTCGTTGCAACAGCAATGTCGATTGTATCTGGCGCAGTTGCTGAGCGTATGAAGCTTTGGTCTTTCCTACTTTTCTCTGTAGTACTGACAGCCGTTATTTACCCAATTGAAGGTTACTGGACATGGGGTGGTGGTTTCTTATCTGCTGCTGGTTTCGTTGACTTTGCTGGTAGTGGTATTGTGCATATGGCAGGTGCAGCAGCGGCAATTGCTGGTGTATTGTTACTTGGCGCTCGTAAAGGAAAATATAGCGCAAACGGTTCAGTTAACCCAATTCCAGGTTCAAATTTACCTATGGCTACGTTAGGTATGTTTATTTTATGGATGGGTTGGTTTGGCTTTAACGGTGGTTCTCAGTTATTAGTTTCTGATGCAGAAAATGCTTCAGCAGTAGCAAAAATCTTTGTTAATACTAACTCTGCTGCAGCATTTGGCGCAGTATCAGCGCTAATCGTTTGTAAGATAGTTTGGGGTAAAGCTGATTTAACCATGATTCTTAATGGTGCTTTAGCGGGTCTAGTGGCTATTACAGCTGACCCATTATCACCTTCATTATTAATGGCTGCAGTGACAGGTATTGTTGCTGGTGGTGTGGTTATCTTCTCAATTGTTGGCTTTGACCGTATCAAAATTGATGATCCAGTAGGTGCTATCTCGGTTCATGGTGTATGTGGTTTCCTAGGTCTAATGTTAGTACCGCTTTCAAATGCTGATGCTAACTTTGGTGCTCAGTTATATGGCGCTGCTGTTATCTTTGCTTGGGTATTCGCTGCTTCTTTCGCTGTTTGGTTTGTACTAAAAGCGACTGTAGGTATTCGCGTTACTGAAGAAGAAGAGTATAACGGTATGGATGCTTCAGATTGTGGTGTTGATGCATATCCTGAGTTTGTTTCAATTAAATCAGCTGGTTAATAAATGATTTAGTTTGAAATAGTTAAATTAAAAGCAGAGCCTTAGTGCTCTGCTTTTTTGTTATACTCAAACTATTGTAAGTATTCAATTGGGCTGTGATATGAACAAGCTAGCTAAACTCGTTACAGTTATTAGCATATCAGTATTGCTTTGGAGTATGTCTGTTGACAATGCACAGGCGGGTAAAGTGGTTGTGCGTAAAGCTTCTGAGCCATTTGATGCATTTGCGGTAAGAGATCAAGTTCAGCGAGATCATCAATGGCAAGAAATGCTCCGTATGCAGCAGCAAATTCAAATACTACAGGCACTACCTGTTGGCTGCTTACCGATAGCTGTTCCTTACCATTACTTTAACTGTTCTGGTAATGCTTACCGACCTTATCCTTATCAGGGCAAAGAGGTATTTATTCAAATTGATCAACCGCTAAATAACTCTAAGCATCATTCAACTAATAACCCTAATCAGCCTGTAAATATCCAGCCTAAGGTAAAGCCGGCTCAATAATTTCTGCTATAAAAAATAGAAATGTCATCTTCATTTTTTAGAAAACAGTGATAATTGAACCTGTTTGCTAGATAAGTTTTGTAACGTTTAAGTGTCTCATTTTTTGTACTTGCATCTATGCTTAATAAAGGCATTAGCTGGAGCATAAAAATGTTACAGAAAAATGAAAATATGATATTTATTTTTAGCGGGTCTTCAGCGCTCGCTAGGTTATTGATCCATGGCTTTTATTTGTTACTTTTCTCATTATCTTTTTCCATCATTTCAGGCTGTAGCAGCACACCAGAAGCAAAAATTACATCGAAAGCCAGTTTACTTTTTAGCGACAATGACTTTAATGCAGTCGCCATTCCAGAAACAGATGCCATATTTGAACTCCCCGAAGAAATGGTGAATGACATAAGGAGGCAGTATGCGCGATCCGCAGGGATCACTGCTGAGAAAATGCCAGTCAATAAATGGTTAGCTGAGTATATCAATGCTCAAAACGGTGGTTTTGAATATCGCGATCATTACACCAGAATGGCTAGCGTAACCGCGCAGGAGCGTGCGGGAAATTGTATGTCGTTGGTAGTGTTATCGACAGCTATCGCTGATGTGCTTGATGTACCTGTTAAATATCAAGATATTGATGTTGAGCCTATCTGGGATAGACGAGGTGGCTTTTATCTAGTGAATGGTCACGTGAACATGAAACTACTTCATCGAGACCAACTGAATACGTTCAGCATGAGAGGTTCAGAGATATTAGTAGACTTTTTACCTGAAAGATCCGTCAGAGCTTATAGAGTAAAACAGATTAACAAGCAGACTTTAGCTGGAATGTATTTTAATAATGTCGCTGCAGAAGCACTGGTTAAGAATCAATACGATCTTGCTTATGCCTTGGCAAAAAGGGCAATTGAACTCGATCCCTATTATGTTAATAGCATTAATACTCTGGCTGTGATTTATCGCCATAAAGGCATGGATGAGTTAGCCGAAAAAGCTTATCGCCATGTACTGCAGTTAGAGCCTAAAAATATTACCACTTTAAATAACTTAGCCATCATCCTAGGCGAGCAAGATAGGTTAGAAGAGTGGCAACGAGTTCATAAAGTGCTGGAGCTCGCGCGTATTAATAATCCATTTTATTATTTTGATATGGCTCAACAAGCTTACTTTGAAAAACAATATCAAGAGGCGTTAGTTTGGTATAAACGAGCTGTGGACAGAGCTGATTACCGCCATGAGTTTTATTTTGGATTATCACGTGCCTATTGGGCAACTGGTGATGAAAGACGAGCAAAGAAGAGTATGGAAAAAGCGCTCGACTTGAGCATTGATTCGACGAATCAAGAACGGTACAAAGGGAAGCTTCAAGCCATGATGCGGCATTAAAACATAGATTTTACTAGCGAACAGTTCAATGTTGCTTAAACCATTTTCAGATACCACTGAAAATGGTTTTTTATTTTCTTCTCAAAAGCACAGATAAACCCACCTCAAAGTGTTTCGATTCACCGAAATAAATGAATTTATTAGATATTTTAAAATGTTAAATTTAAAGTTATTTATTAACAGTGATTTATACTCATAAATTAGACAAAACCATAGATTGAGTGAATTATTGTATGGTACTGTTTGAATTATAAAGCTGTGCGTTATGCTTTACTGCCAAGCTTGAAGTTTGGCATAAATAAACTGTTTGCTGGAGCTGTATAAAATATGTATTACCAAAATGATGACGTTAGAATTGATGAGATAAAAGAACTATTGCCTCCTATCGCTATTTTAGAGCGATTTCCGGCGTCAGAAACGGCATCAGCAACCGTGTTTAATGCTCGTGATGGTATTCATCGTATCTTGAATCGCCAAGATGATCGTTTGTTGGTTGTGATTGGCCCTTGCTCAATTCACGATCCTGTAGCTGCTTTAGATTATGGTAAGCGCTTAATTGCCTTGCGTGAACAGTATAAAGACCAACTTGAAATTGTTATGCGCGTTTATTTTGAAAAGCCACGCACTACAGTGGGTTGGAAAGGCTTAATCAACGATCCATATATGGATAATAGCTTTAAGCTAAATGATGGTTTAAGAACAGCGCGTAAGTTACTGGTTGATTTGAATGAATCAGGTATTCCGACTGCGGGTGAGTTTCTCGATATGATCACACCGCAATATGTTGCCGATATGATGTGTTGGGGAGCAATTGGCGCTCGAACCACTGAGTCACAAGTGCATCGTGAGCTTGCGTCGGGTTTATCAAGTCCTGTTGGGTTTAAAAATGGTACCGACGGAACAATTAAAGTCGCTATCGATGCTATTGGCGCAGCCAGTGCACCGCATCACTTCTTATCAGTGACCAAATTTGGTCATTCAGCGATTGTGTCGACTAAAGGTAATCCTGATTGCCATATCATTTTACGTGGTGGTAAGTCGCCAAACTACAGCGAAGCTGACGTAACTGACATTGAAGCTCAGTTAGATAAGGCCAAGCTACCAAAGAATATTATGATAGATTTTAGTCATGCTAATAGCAGTAAAGATTATAAAAAGCAGATGCTTGTTGCTGAAGATGTAGCAGGACAAATTAGTGCTGGTAATCAAAATATATTTGGTGTGATGGTTGAGAGTAACATTGAAGAGGGTAGACAGGACCTTGTTGTTGGAAAAGAGCTTTGCTACGGCCAAAGCATCACTGATGCATGTATCGGTTGGAGTGACACTGAAAAGCTACTTGCTACATTGAGTGATAGCGTACTTAAAAGACGCGGCTAATCATTAATTTGATAGGCTCACTAATACTCTGATTCAGTTGCAAAAAATAAGGCGCTATTTAGCGCCTTATTTATTTGTTGGTATTGGCTAAATATTCATTGGCTTTAGCTAGGCTTCCAAATGCCGAAATTAGATTGTTTCTTCCTTTATCTTGTAGTTCAGGGTTACCTGATTCGATCATCATCCACACCCATGTTTGTATTAGTTGTAATGGTGGGTGCTGAACTTTTGCTGCGTCTAACATGTTGCTTCCTTTGGACGGGGAAAATGTTAATGGCTAGTATAATTCGCCAAAAAGTATCGAATAAAGAGTATCAAATTCTCTTTGGTTGCTGAACTAGAAACAAGCGAATATTTGCTTATTTAATGAATTAATTTATTAAAACTAGCCTTTATAACTACTTAAATTACCAATAACTAGCCTTAAAGTATTACTTTTGGCTCCGTGCATTATCAAATTACATTAAAAATAATGTAATTAGGGTCGATATTAATCGACGTTTATTGATATTAAATAAATATCTCTCCGGTGAAACAGTGTTAACTTAATGTTGATATGATGATTGTAAATCAAGCCTGCTAGGCCATTGTGTTGTTTAAGCGTATTGAAACTTAATTGGTGGTAGTAAATGAGACCGTCGGCGTATTTTGATGGACCAGTAGGTAAATTGAACTGGAAAGTCGTGAGATTATTGTGGCCTTACCTATTTGAGTTCAAAGGTCGTATATTTTTGGCCATGTTATGCCTTATTGTCGCCAAGCTTGCTAGTGTAGGTTTGCCCTTTATCTTAAAGGATTTAGTCGATAGCTTAGATGGACAAAAGACGGCTGCATTAGTTGTGGTTCCAGTTGCATTAGTTATCGCCTATGGCTCAGTCAGATTTTTGAATGTCATTATTGGCGAAATAAGAGATACGCTTTTTGGGCGCGTAACTGAACGTGCAATAAGGCGATTAGGTTTAGCTGTGTTTGAGCATCTACATCGCTTAGATCTCGACTTTCATTTAGACCGCAGAACTGGTGGCTTATCAAGAGACATTGAACGTGGCACCAGTGGCATCAGCTTTCTGATGCGCTTTATGGTGTTCAATATCGTACCAACATTACTTGAAATCAGTTTAGTCATTATTATTTTCTTTTTTAATTACGGTATCGGCTTTGCGCTTATTACGCTTGTGGCTGTCGTGGCTTACATTGGCTATTCGATAGTGGCTACAGAGTGGCGAACTGGTTTTGTACGTGATGCAGCCAATGCAGACTCTTTATCAAATACACGTGCAGTGGACAGCTTACTGAACTACGAGACAGTTAAATATTTTAATAATGAACGCTATGAGTCTGAGCGTTATGACTCAGCACTTGATCAATGGGAAGTGGCTAAACGCAAAAATCGCCTGTCTTTATTTGCATTAAATGCGGGACAAGCCTTGATTATTGCCATAGCGATGACGTCCATGATGTGGCTAGCGGCCTATGAGGTTACAGCAGGCAATATGACCTTAGGTGACTTTGTACTGATTAATGCGTTTATGATGCAGTTGTTTATTCCGCTTAACTTCCTAGGTTTTGTTTATCGTGAAATTCGCAGCGCTTTAGCTAATATTGAGCGCATGTTTGGTTTATTGGATAAAGTGCCAGCCATACAAGATACGCCGCAAGCATCAGATGTGGTGCCAACAAAAGGCGAGTTATCTTTTAATGGAGTCTGTTTTAATTATGATGAAAGGCCAATATTAAAAGATGTGAGTTTTACCATTCCTGCTGGCCAAAAAGTAGCTGTTGTAGGTGAAAGTGGTGCAGGTAAATCCACCTTAATTAAATTGCTGTTTCGGTTTTATGATGTCGGCAGCGGCGCGGTAACGATTGACGGAAAAGATATCAAACAGCTGACTCAGCAAGCGTTAAGACAATCAATTGCAATCGTACCCCAAGATACTGTGTTATTTAACGACACCATTTATAACAATATTCTCTATGGCAGACCTTCAGCAAGTGCTGAAGAACTTAAAGAAGCTGTGAAACTGGCCAACTTAACTGACTTTATCGAATCTTTACCTAATCAATGGGAGACCAAAGTCGGTGAGCGTGGGTTAAAGTTATCTGGTGGTGAGAAACAACGAGTATCGATTGCGAGGGCCATTTTAAAGTCAGCACCCATTTTAGTATTTGATGAAGCGACGTCATCATTAGACAGTAAATCGGAACAAGCCATTTTAACAGCTTTAAAAGAAGCGGAAAAAGGGCATACCAGTTTAGTGGTTGCACACCGTTTATCGACCATTATTGATGCTGATAAAATTGTGGTCTTGAGCCAAGGAAAAATTGCAGAACAAGGTACGCATCAGGGGTTATTAGAACAAAATGGCGTCTATGCAAAACTGTGGCGAATCCAAAATGAGCAAACAATCACACTTTGATATGTTGCTTGAAGATGTTTTCTCTCTTTGATAGTGCAGTTTTTGTGTATAATTAGCTTTAATTGCCTGGAAAGGATTGAGATCGTTTAGGTAAATAGGAAATTATCAGGTAATTAAGCCTAAATATGGAGGTCGTTAGTGCAAAACATTTCTTTAATAGCAGCCTTAGAGGGTACACAACATAAAGTGACCACGGATTGGTTTGCGATTATGGCTACGCTTGAGAAGCGAGAAATGAATCAAGATGAACTGCAGTCTGTCTATGATGAATTATGCGCAGGTTTGATTGTAACTACCCGTGGGCTAACACTGGCAAAAATAAACGATAACGAAAGCGAAGACAGTTTATTGAAAGCAGACGATAGCGCGGCAGATATTTTGGTGTAATTCTATTCGGGTGAATCAGTCTGATGTTGGGCGGGTTTATCCAAAGATACAAATGTGATTCAAAAGACACATAAAAAAAGCAATCATATGATTGCTTTTTTGTTGTCTAAAATCGTATTGATAACACTTACCGTATCTTTAAAATTATTTTTAGAAAATATTTATCTCGAATTCATCTATTTTTAGACCAGCTATGGCAGACCATTGTAATCAACGAAGTGCTAGTAACAGCCTCAGTTAATCGGGTGATTTTTCCTTGCTCAAAGCACACCTTTTCACCTTCAATCTCAGAAAGTTTTTCACAATTACTGCAGGTTAGTGACATTGACTTATGACTCCCATTGGATGTCATAATCGAATTTTCAGTTTTCAAAGTAAGCCCCTAAGTGTGCTCTATGTCACAATTTTACACCTATTATAAAAATAGTCCAAAGTAATCGCTTGTCAATATATTAGCAATTGGTCTAATAGTTTTTGCTGATTTAAGTATTTGTTCTAAAGTTAATGTTACCTGTAAGTGGCTTATTTTGCTCATTAATACTGTCGATAGAACTTATCTAGCGAAATCGAAATCCCACTTTCTGTAACAATTCTTGCGTGATGGCGAGTTAATTGCCTTGGTTCACTAACACCGCACGAATGAGCAATAATTTTTAAATCATGATGCAGTGAACGATTATAGTTGGCGACTCTTGCTGATTTATTACGCGGGTTTAACCCCTGCTGAAGTTGTTTGTTATGAGTCGTAATGCCAGTAGGGCAGGTATCTTTATTGCATTGAAGTGCTTGAATACAGCCTAGAGCAAACATATTCCCGCGGGCTGATGCGATAAAGTCAGCACCTGTGGCTAATGCCCATGCGACTTGAGAAGGTAAAACCATCTTGCCGCTAGCAATCACTTTGATTCTTTGTTTTAAAGCTTTTTGTTTCAGTAAATTAATGACGATGGGTAAGCTTTCTTTAATTGGTAAGCCCACATGATCCATCAAGGCTTGTGGCGCAGCGCCAGTACCGCCTTCAGCACTATCTAGGGTAAAAAAGTCTGGAGCATGCTCAATTCCGCGCTGATTAATCTCTTCACATAAATCGATTAACCATTGCTCGTCACCCAATACAGCTTTTATTCCAGTGGGTTTTCCTGTTACTTCTCGGACATGGTTTATCATATCGAGGATATCTGCCACATTGTTAAACTCAGCATGACCATTAGGACTAATAGAATCTTGCCCAACTGGAATACCGCGGATCGCAGCAATCTCTTCTGTTACTTTGACCCCAGGTAAAATACCTCCTTTACCGGGTTTAGCACCTTGGCTTAGCTTTATTTCAAACATTTTTACATTGTCATGAGCCGCAATTGTTTTTAATTTTTCATCGTCTAATTTGCCATTCTCATCTCGAACACCATATTTAGCAGTACCAATTTGAAATACTAAATCACAATTGCCTTTTAAGTGATGTTCACTTAATCCACCTTCACCCGTGTTTAGCCAACAGCCCGCTTGCGCAGCGCCGTGCGACAAGGCGGTGACAGCAGGACGAGATAAAGCGCCAAAGCTCATGGCTGAAATATGGCAAACAGTTGATGTTTGATATGGGGTTTTGCACTCTGCACCGATAGTGACAGTTTTGTCGTTATGTTGATCTGAATCGTACTTTGGAAAGGCCGCATTCAAAAACATCACAGTGCCAGTTTTGTCATGTGTTTGAGTTGAGCCGAAAGAAATAGTCCGATCGATATTTTTAGCGGCGCGATATATCCAGCTACGTTCAGCGCGATTAAAGGGCAGTTCTTCTCTGTCTTGAGCAAAAAAGTATTGTCTAAAAAACTCGCCTTGTTTTTCAAACAGGTATCGAAAACGACCAATCACAGGGTAGTTATGACGAATTGCTTGCTTAGTTTGAAGCTTATCGGCGATATACATATAAATAACTGCAATGACGCCGAACGCAATACAGGCTAAGAATAATCCAGTAAAAATTTCTAAACCGACAATAAACCAATGTGGCTGCATTTTTGTTCCTTAAAAATGTTCCTTGGGCCTTTATCGCAACCCGTATTTATTAGTGATTGATAGTAGCTAAATTGTTTACTTCTTGACTATCATTATTATGGATGAACCTATGCGCTTGTTCTAGGTCATTTAAAGCATGTGTAATGTGCGCAAATATATTCGACCTAAACTTTATGCTTTAAATTTAGGGTTTAACTTTAGGTCTGAAGATTATGGTCGATAACTAAGTTATCCTTAATTGTACATACTTTAACCGGAGCTGATGATGGAGTTATATAACCCAACGCAATTACATGCCAAAGCAAATAATCGTCAACAAGCAACTGATGATACCTCTGCTGATAAAAGTGCTTCATCCCAGCAAACTGATAAGGTTTCAATTAGCCAAGTGAGCAGAGAGCTTAAAAATAGCAGTATTTTAGCGGCACAAGAACAAGTCAGTATTGCTGCAGGCGATCAATCTATGGCGTTATTATATCGTGCAGCCATAGATGCAATAAATGTTGAACTTGCGCCTTCAATGGGTGAAAACGCCATACAGAAAGCAGCTGAGAGTGATGTGGATTATTCGCCAGAAGCAACGGCAGAGCGTATAGTCAGTTTTGCGACTAACTTTTTTTCAGTACATCAGCAGCAAAATAGCCAAATGGAATTTACTGAGCAATTAGATAGCTTTATGGAGAAGATTTCAGGTGCGATAGATCAAGGCTTTAAAGAAGCAACCGAGATACTATCAGGGTTGAAGGTGCTAGAAGGAGACATTGCAGCAGGAGTTGAGCAAACCTATAGTTTAATTCAGACTGGATTGGAAGCCTTTAAAGAAAATACCACTCCGCCGCAAGCAGACTGAGCACTGTGAATTTATGCATTTAAGATCGAAGGAATAGCTTATGTGGACAACGGGTACCGTCATTGAACGTATTGAATGGAATGAGAAGTTATTCTCGCTGCGCATCAAAGCTGATGTTGAACCATTTATTGCTGGGCAGTTTATTAAACTGAGCCAAATCCGAGATGAAAAGCGTATTGCGCGCGCCTACTCTGTTGTTAATCCACCGGGTAAAGATTATGTAGAAGTGTTAGCTGTGGCTGTAGAAGATGGTCAGTTATCGCCAGATCTGCAAGCGCTTAACATTGGCGATAATATCGAAGTCAGTACAAAAGCTGCAGGTTTTATGACATTAGATGAAATTCCTACAGGGGCGCTACAAGGGCCACATTTATGGTTTCTAGCCACTGGGACAGCAGTCGGACCTTTTATCTCAATGATGGAAACCGAGGAGCCATGGCAGCGATTTGAGAAAGTCGTGTTGGTATACGGGGTTAGATTAATTGAAGATTTAGCTTATTTACCACAATTAACCGCATTACAAGAACAATATCCCACTCAATTTGTATTCATTCCTTCAGTGACTCGTGAAACATATCCTGATGGGCTATCGTGCCGTATACCAGATGGACTGCAAAGTGGTGCTCTCGAACAAAGAGCTGGAGTTGCTTTAAATCAAGAAAACTCACAAGTCATGATTTGTGGTAATCCTGGGATGATTACCGATGCGCAAACTGCACTCACAGAAAAAGGGCTAGTTAAAAACTTACGCCGTGCTCCAGGGCAAATTACGGTAGAGAAGTATTGGTAACCATCATTTAAAAGCTGTATAGAATCGAATTTGTACAGCTTTTAATATACTTAAACTCTTAAAGCCTTATTAATTATCCTTCAATTCAGACATAAACAACACTTGCTCCTTATGCACTGATCTATTATCCTTTCCGCAATTGATAATTATTATCATTTCCATAAGCAATTACTTAAGCAATCTTTTCAACATTATTAAGTATTGCCAAGCCAAGGAGAATTTGGAATGAAATCGTTTAAAAGTTTAGCGTTGTTAGGTTTAGCTGCTGTGTCATCAATGAGTTCAATCGCTGCAACAGCTGCTGATGATCTTACTGTTTATTCATACCGACAAGCTTTTCTTGTTGAACCGATTTTAGAGCAATTTACTAAAGATACTGGCATCAAAGTCAATGTGGTATTTGCCAAAGATGGTATAGCAGAACGTATTGCTCGTGAAGGCCGTCTTTCTCCAGCAGATGTGGTTCTCACATCAGATTTTTCTCGCTTAATGGAACTGGTTGATAAAAACCTTGTTGTTGATGTTGATAGCGACACTCTTAATAGTAATATTCCTGAGCAATATCGTTCGCCTGAAAACGATTGGTATGCACTGACTATGCGTGTTCGTAATGTTTACTCTTCTAAAGATCGTGTTGGTAAGCTTGACTTAAGCTATGAAGATTTAGCGTCAGAAGAGTATAAAGGTAAGATTTGTACACGTAGTTTCAAACACCCATATAACATCGCATTAGTTGCCTCAATGATTGCTCACCATGGTGAAGCTGAAACGAAAACATGGCTTGAAGGTGTAAAAGCTAATTTAGCACGCAAGCCACAAGGTAATGACCGTGCTCAAGTTAAAGCGGTTAAAGAAGGTCTATGTGATGTTGCTATTGGTAACAGCTACTACTTCGGTAAAATGATGACAGATCCTAAGCAAAAAAGCTGGGCTGAAGCGGTATACATTAACTTCCCTAACCAGAAAGATCGTGGCTCTCACATCAATGTTTCTGGAATGGCACTAGCTAAGTTTGCACCAAACAAAGATAATGCGATAAAATTAATGGAATTTTTATCGTCTGATGTAGCTCAAAAATCTTACGCAGAAGTTAACATGGAATATCCAGTGAAAGCGGATGTAACACCTTCTGACATGGTAGCTTCATGGGGAGACTTCAAAGCTGATAGTCTGCCAATCTTCAAGCTAGCAGAAAACCATCAAGCAGCAGTGAAGCTACTTGATGAAGTAAAATTTGATCTGTAAGGATGCTTTATCTCGCCCCATGTTAATCATGGGGCACTGACTGGAAAGTATTTATGATCTTAGGCTTAACCAGAAGCTGGTCGCTCGCTGGTTATGCGATTGCGGTAATATTAATATTGCCGCTTTTTGCACTTTTAGTACAAGCTACACTACCTGACGAAGCTGTTTTTAGTCATCTAATGGATACCGTTTTACCTACCTATATCAGTAACAGCTTGTTGCTGATGCTGAAGGTGTGCCTCGGTTCTTTAGTCATTGCCGTACCTGCAGCATGGCTGGTGGCAAGGTGTGACTTTCCTGGCCGTCGCTATTTTCAGTGGGCATTACTGCTGCCCCTTGCTATGCCAGCCTATATTGTGGCGTATGTGTATACCGACATGCTTGATTATGCTGGTCCTATACAGCGATTTTTAAGACAAGCATTTAGTTGGACTTCCCCTCAAGATTACTATTTCCCTGATATTCGTAGCTTAAGCGGCGCAGCGGTCATGCTGTCCTTGGTGTTATTCCCTTATATTTATTTGCTGGCCCGTACTGCTTTTATGGAGCAATCCTCAAGCTTATTGCATGCCTCACGTATTATGGGCTGTAGTCCTTGGCAAAGTTTTTGGCGTTTAGGCTTGCCAATGGCAAGGCCGGCTTTGGCGGTAGGTATGGCTTTGGTGGCAATGGAAACTGCGGCAGACTTTGCTACCGTAAGTTACTTTGCTGTGCCGACGTTAACTACGGCTGTATATGACACATGGCTTGGATATGGCAGTTTGTCAGCTGCAGCTAAATTGTCAGCCATCATGTTATTAGTGATTTTCGCTATGGTTGGGTTCGAGCGCTTCGCCCGCCGTAAACAAGAGCTATTTCAAAAGCAATCACGTTTAACCGAGTCTGACCGTTATCATTTATCAGGCTTTAAAGCATGGCTATCATTTGGTTATTGTAGCTTGCTCATCGTGTTAGCTTTTTTATTGCCGTTTACCGTGCTTGCCGGTTATGCCATCGATTACTTCGACGAGAGTTGGAATAGCCGCTTCTGGCAATACAGCTTTAATAGCTTATACATTGCAGCAGTGGTGAGTTTTATTTGTGTCGTGCTTGCGTTAGTGATGATGTTTATCAGGCGTGTTAGCCCGCGCAAAAGTGACATATTACCTTCAAGGTTGAGTAGTACTGGTTACGCAATACCTGGTACCGTCTTAGCCATTGGGGTGTTAGTACCATTAACCTATCTGGATTTTGCTATTAACGATATTTATGACTATTTTGATGCTCGTGGCCCAGGCTTACTATTTACTGGTAGTGTCTTTGCGTTGATTTTTGCTTTTTGTGTTCGCTTTGTGGCGATTTCAATTGGCAGCATTGAAAACAGTTATAAGCGTATTTCGCCTTCATTAGATATGGCGAGCATTACCATGGGGCAAAAGCCAAGACAGTTATTATGGAGAGTGCATTTACCTTTATTACGCAAAGGTATTTTTGCTGGTGCGCTGTTAGTGTTTATTGAAAGTATGAAAGAGCTGCCAGCAGCACTATTATTACGCCCAATTGGTTTTGAAAACCTTGCAACTCATGTCTTTCAATTCGTTTCAGATGAGCAACTAGAGCACGGCGCATTGGCAGCTATTGTGATTGTTCTTGTTGGACTTATCCCGTTGATTTACCTTAACCGTTCGTTGGAGCAAGAGAGCTAATATGTCCACATTGACCATTAAAAATGTAAAAAGTGACTACCAAGGACAGGTGATTCTCAATGGCTTAAATCTGACATTAGAGCAGGGTGAAATCGTAGCTCTTTTAGGCCCTAGTGGTTGTGGCAAAACCACATTGCTCCGTGCAATCGCTGGTCTACAAGCGATCAGCGAAGGCAGCATAGCGATTAATGGCCAATCGCTTAGTGCTGATGATGTGTTTATACCAAGTGAAAAGCGTGGCATAGGGATGATTTTTCAAGACTATGCTTTGTTTCCGCATTTAACCGTTAGTGACAATATATTATTTGGCGTTAAAGATTTAACGGCAAAAGAGCGCAGTGAACGTCTTGATGACATGCTGCAATTAGTTAAGCTTGAAGGACTTGGTCAACGTTACCCACATGAGTTATCTGGCGGGCAGCAACAAAGAGTATCCATCGCTCGAGCGTTAGCTTATCAACCGGAATTATTATTGCTCGATGAGCCTTTTTCTAATATTGATTCGCAAGTGCGCAGTGAAATGATGTTAGAAATCAGACAAATCCTAAAGCAACGTAATGTTAGTGCAGTATTTGTAACCCACAGTAAAGATGAAGCCTTTGTATTTGCCGATAAATTGGCATTATTCAAACAAGGCGGCATTGTACAACATGGCTTAGCTGAAGAGTTATATGGTGAGCCTAACGAACGTTAT
Organism: Shewanella sp. GJ50-10; assembly: GCF_055808815.1. Taxonomy (NCBI): domain Bacteria; kingdom Pseudomonadati; phylum Pseudomonadota; class Gammaproteobacteria; order Alteromonadales; family Shewanellaceae; genus Shewanella; species Shewanella sp. GJ50-10. Next base: position 697,308 of record NZ_JBVVSS010000001.1, read on the forward strand.
GTGGCTGAATTTTTAGGTGAGGGTAACTATATAACCGTGACGATTAAGAGTGCGACTCAGGTATCTTCAATATTAGGCTTAATTGAAAGTACAAATGAGCTTAGTCATCCTCTTAATAGCCAAGGCGAGTTACTATTAAGACCGCAACAAATTGATTTACAACCTGCTGCTCAAGGACATGGCGAAATTTTAGAACGCCGTTTTCTAGGTACAATTTGTCATTATTGGGTTAAAGTAGGGTTACAAACGCTCGAAGTTAGAAGTCAGTTAACCACGCTGACCTTAGGTCAGAAAGTCAATTTATCAATATCGGCACACCCGTTAGTGGTTTTTTAGTGACCTAAGTCTAAATTGACTGAAAATTGAGATAGAGCATAAGGATTAAATTGCTCAATTACCTTACACTATTTTAATCTTATTATTGTTAAAGGTGGTTGATTCCAACATGGAAACACAGAATATGCCTCGTGAACAGTTAGGAGTTTGTGCTGAAGGGAATCTGCATAGCGTCTACTTGATGTTTAATGCAAATGACGGCGTTGAAACTCAACTGCGCCCTTGTTTAGCCAATGTTGCTCAATATATTTACGAGTTATCAGATCAATACGCCGACAGTGCTTTTAATGGCTTTGTGGCAATTGGTGCTAACTACTGGGACACCATTTACGGTGAGCAACGTCCAGCTCAATTACGTCCATTCCCAGCAATGCAAGAAGGCAACCGTGACGCGCCAGCTATAGAGTATGATTTATTCATGCATATTCGCTGTGACCGTTACGATATTCTGCACTTGGTTGCTAATGAAATTAGCCAAATGTTCGAAGGTTTGGTTGAACTGATTGAAGAAGAGCGTGGTTTCCGCTTTATGGATAGCCGTGACTTAACTGGATTTGTTGACGGTACTGAAAACCCGAAAGGGCGCAGCCGACAAGAAGTTGCTTTAGTCGCTGATGAAGATATTCAATTCAAAGGTGGCAGTTACGTGCATGTACAAAAATATGCCCATAACTTAAGTAAATGGAACCGTCTGCCGCAGAAAAAGCAAGAAGATATTATCGGCCGTACTAAGCAAGATGATATTGAATACGCATCAGAAGATAAGCCTTTAACCAGCCATATCAAGCGCGTTAACTTGAAAGATGCTGATGGCAATTCAATGGAAATCTTACGTCAAAGTATGCCGTTTGGCTCACTCAGAGAGCAAGGTTTGATGTTTATCTCTACTTGTAACAAGCCGACTCATTTTGAAGAAATGCTTCGCAGCATGGTGCATGGCGATGGTCACGGAAATCATGATCACTTAATGCAGTTTACTAAAGCATTAACGGGGTCATCATTCTTTGCGCCTTCGTTAGACTTTTTAGCGCAGTTTGCTAACGACTAATCTCATTGTAATGGCACAAGTCATTACTCAAATTTGAGACATAAAAAAGCAATGCTTAAGCATTGCTTTTTTATTGGATAATACTCGCAAACATCTTGGTATTGCTTGCTGTGATTATTTACAACAGCTATTCGCTAAAGTTAAACAGTGACTTAACCGTTTCAAGCGTATCATCAATAGTCTTAATGCTAGATGGGCAGATAAAAATCGTATCATCCCCAGCAATGGTACCTAAAATTCCTTCAGGTTTACCTATTGAGTCTAACAAGCGCGCGATAAGCTGTGCAGCACCTGGGCTTGTTCGAACCACAATCATTGCTTGGTTATGGTCAACGTCGAGTACTAAGTTTTTGACCGGGCTTCCTGCGGTTGGAACACCTAATTCAGCAGGTAAACAGTACACCATCTCTTGTTTCGCATTTCGGGTACGTACAGCCCCGAACTTACTCAACATACGCGAAACTTTTGACTGGTTGATATTGCCAAAACCTTCCGCTTGCAGCGCGTTTACGATTTCACTTTGGCTCCCAAAGCGCTCTTCCTTTAGTATCGACTTAAACGTTCTAACGAGTTCATCCTGATTCTTGGTCGCTGGCATATTTTCTTCGTCTTATTAGTAATTTTTAAAATGAATACAATATATTCACAAAACGGGTTCATTTTGAATATATAAACAACACAAGTCAAGAAATAAGCTGTTTTGTTGAATAAAAATTCACTTTACAGTGTAAGTGCTTAAATCAGTGATTATTTATATACATATCTTAGAATAAGTAAATTGCCGTACTCCACTAAGGGATAATTGAAATTATGTCGCTGATGCAGTAATGTGACGCCACAATAAATATGATCTATGTCACAAACTGCGAATCATACATTTAGAAGTCAAACACTAGAACGTTATCGGAGATAATTATGAAAGTAGCTGTACTTGGTGCTGCTGGCGGTATTGGCCAGGCCCTAGCTTTACTATTAAAAACTCAACTTCCAGCAGGCTCAAAGTTGTCTCTTTATGACATTGCTCCTGTTACTCCAGGTGTCGCTGTCGATTTAAGCCACATCCCAACAGACGTTGAAGTTGCTGGTTTCGCAGGTGAAGATCCAACTCCTGCGCTAGTTGACGCTGATGTTGTTCTTATTTCTGCAGGTGTTGCGCGTAAGCCTGGTATGGATCGTTCAGATCTATTCAACATCAACGCTGGTATCGTACGTAACCTAATTGAAAAAGTAGCGGCAACTTGTCCTAAAGCATTAATCGGTGTGATCACAAACCCAGTGAACACAACGGTTGCTATTGCTGCTGAAGTTCTTAAAAAAGCAGGTGTTTACGATAAGAACCGTTTATTCGGTGTGACTACACTGGATGTTATCCGTTCTGAAACCTTTATTGCTGATCTTAAAGGCTTAAACGTAGCTGACGTGAACATCAATGTTATCGGCGGCCACAGTGGTGTAACGATTCTTCCACTACTTTCTCAAGTTGAAGGCGTAAGCTTTACTGATGAAGAAGTTGCTGCATTAACAACTCGTATCCAAAATGCTGGTACTGAAGTTGTTGAAGCTAAAGCCGGTGGCGGTAGTGCGACACTTTCAATGGGTCAAGCGGCATGTCGTTTCGGCCTTTCTTTAGTTCGTGGCCTTCAAGGTGAAGCGAACGTGGTTGAATGTGCATACGTAGATGGCGGCAGCGAACATGCTGAATTCTTCGCGCAGCCTGTAGTATTAGGTAAAAACGGCGTAGAAAAAGTATTAGCTTACGGCGAAGTAAGTGCATTTGAAGCAAATGCTCGCGATGCAATGCTTGATACGTTAAAAGGCGATATCAACCTAGGTGTTGAATTCGTTAAATAAGCCACTTGGTTTATTCACTTTAAAAGCGAAGCCTTGAGCTTCGCTTTTTTGTGCCTGTAATTAAGCAATCTACTCAATTATCCATTGGCCAAATTACCACTCAATGGTTTTTCCTTGCCAATCTAAAAACTCCGCTTTGCCATCGAAGACTAATTGTTGATGAATAATCAGTAATTTTTTAGCAACAAACTCCGCTGTAAACAGTTTCCCTTTTGGTACGTTTGCTTGAAAAGGTTTAGAAAGCTCGGTATCGGTAGTACCAGGATGAAAGGCAATCAGTTTGACGTTTTTGGCTCTGCGAGCATATTCAATCGCTGTGGTTTTAAGCAACATATTCAAAGCGGCTTTTGAGGCGCGATAGCTATACCAGCCACCTAACTGGTTATCACTGATACTGCCGACTCTGGCGCTCAATACACTGATAATACAAGCTTGCTTGCTATTAACCACAGTCGTTATCTGCTGCAACCACTGCATGGGCACTATGGTGTTTGAGTGAAACAAAGCTTGCATGGATTCAGGGGTAATTTCTTCTAAGCGTTTTTCTGGGCTTATTGCAGTTTCATCTGCTCTATTTAAAGAATGCAGCCTGCCATTACAAATAAACACTTTGACCAGATGGCCTTTAATTGATGATAAATCTTGGCAAATACTGGCAATGCTTTGCGCTGAATAATCCGACAGCAGATGTATGTGATTTATGTCATCGAGGTGATTTATGCTGAGTTTGCAGTTCTCATTTTGGCTCACTGTTATGATCTGCTCGATATGCCCATCCTGAATCAGTTCATCAAGGATGGCACTGGCAATGCCTGAAGATGAACCAATGATAACGGCAGAAGTAACGGGCTTTAGCACGGGATTATTCATACTTATTATAGTTACTCATGATTATTTGAGGTTACAACTGCCTGTTTCACAGCGTTGTTGACCGGTTAACAAGTAAGATATTTTATAACGGTTTTTGGCAAAACCACGATATGCCACATCGGCAAAAGGTTTAACACAAGGTAGCCTCAGCAGTTGTATCCATTTATGTTTTCCTGTTAGTGCCCATGCTTTGGCAGTGACATCAAGGCCCCGTAAAATCTCTCCGGTATTAGTTTCAGCGTGCAAAATAGAATTGGCAACGGTGAGGTCAATATGAGGATATTTTTGCTCGAAGCCTTCTTGGTTTAAATCAGCAAGCTCAATTTTGTGCAAACGATCGTGCTTTTTAAGTTGCTGCATCTCGTTGCTACACAATGGACAAGCGCTATCATAAAAAATACGTAATTCCATAGTACTGCCTCAACTTGTTTCGGTTAGGAATTATTACGTTGAATGTCGCAGATTGGATCTTTTTTGTGTAGTGCCGCACCTATTATGAGGGGTGATTGAGTGTTAGTATCAAATTAATTGCTCACTTTTTGATGGAACAAAATATGAAGAAACTCAGCCAGTTTACTTCTTTTTAGTGTTAATTTCCGCTGTCATTTCTAGCCTTTTTCTCAATACTGCCGTTGCCGAAGATAGCAACGAAGTATCCGATACTGTGATCCCACGACCAGTTAAAGTTATTCAAGTTGATGTTGGTACCGAATACCGTGAGCGTTTCTTGCCCGGCGAAGTGAAAGCATCTGAAAAGGCAGCATTATCTTTTAGAGTGGCGGGTGAGATTGCACAGATATTAGTGAGGCCTGGTGATCCTGTTGAACCGGGCGATATTTTAGCTATTTTAGACAGTGACATTTACCAGCAACAACTTGCAGTCGCTGAAGCTCAGTATGAGTTGGCTAAAGTGTTATTTGAGCGAAATGAGTCACTGGTTGAGCAGGGCGTGGTATCTCGTAATGATTATGACCAAGCTAAAAGTGATTACACTATTGCACAAGCAGCATTAGATAAAGCCAGAGCCGATGTCACTTATACTAAGCTTAGAGCACCCTATCAAGGGGTGATATCTAAACGTAGTAAGCGTGAATTTGAATTTGTTCAAGCTCAAGAAGAAGTCATGGGAATACGTACTGACTCCGCTGCTGATATCAGCTTTCAGTTACCCGAGCAATTTATTGGTTTTTTACAAAAATCAGATAAAAGTATAGAAGATATTGATAACATCGAAGTTAAATTTGATAGCCGCGACCATTGGTACCCTGCACGTTTAAAAGAGCTCAATACTGTAGCCGACCCCACTACTAGTAGTTACACCATTATCTTAACGCTCCCTATGCCAGAAGAACTGAATGTCCTGCCTGGAATGTCCGCTAGAGTAAAAGTCAAACTCCCAGCTAGAACCGCCGATGCGCATCCTAGAATCCCTGATGGTGCAGTAGTGGTAGAAAACCAGCAAGCTTATGTATTTACTTGGTCACCGTCACAACAACGAGTGAGTAAGGTGCCTGTTAAGCTGCAGGGAACTCGGATGATGTCTGGGTTAAATGATGGCGATTGGTTAGTGGTTGCGGGTGCTTCTGAGCTTAAAGATGGCCAAGCTGCAGTTAAATGGATTAAAGAGCGAGGGCTATAAAATGAAAGGAATTCCGCATTCTAGATTCAATAGCATTGCGCTGGTGGGGATAGGGCTTTTGAGCTTATCCGCATGCGATCGAACCGTGAATATCGAGCCGACTAAAACCTTAGTGAAAACTTACACTTTACCCCATACAAACAATGACGTTATGCGTGAGTTTAATGGTGTTGCTAGGGCACAAGATTTAACCAATTTATCCTTTCGTGTTGAAGGTCGAATAGAGCGTATCCCTGCAACAAAGGGCGGAGTTGTCCAAAAAGGTGACTTGTTAGCCGTACTTGAAAAGCGTGATTACACCATTGCTTTAAGCGATCGCCAAGCTCGAATGGAAGTCAGTCTTAAACAGGCTCAGCGTGGCAAACAGTTGGTTGAAAGCAAGTTGATGGCTCAATCTGAATACGATCAAATGAACGCCCAATATTTAGTGGCTAAAGCTGAGGAGCGTCAAGCGCAGTTAAATCTGCAATATACCGAGCTTCGAGCGCCTTTCTCAGGCATTGTCAGTGATGTATTCCTAGAGTCATTTGAGAACGTGCAGCCTGGGGTGTCTGTACTGAGCATCCAAAAAGTTGAACGTATTGAAGTCGATGTGCAAATCCCTGATATGTTAATTGCGGTATCGAAAAAGCAAGAGGACAGGCAGAAACCTGGATTATTAAGCGTGAGCTTTGAAGCTTTTCCGCACACCACTTTTAAAGGGCGGTTATTGGAAGTTAACACTGAAAAAGACCCAACCACATCCACTTATATTGCGACAATCGCAGTAGATTTAGACCCTAAATACAAAGTGCTTGAAGGCATGCCTGCCAAAGTAAAGGTTAACTTAAGCGACATGACTTACACATATCACCGCGAATTCTTAGTGCCAATAGAAGCCGTTGTTATGCAAGACGGCAGTGATATTGACTCGCAAAAAAGTGGTGTGTGGCTCTATAACGCCAGCGACAATTCTATTCAGTACCAGCCAGTGACTTTAGGGGTGATTGTCGGTGATGAAATTGAAGTCACCAGTGGACTTGAAGATGGTCAAACCATCATTACCACAGGCGCTGCTCGGTTAGTAAAAGGTCAGCAAGTGCAATTGCTGCAGGAGGGCTAGTGATGAGTCATAACAATCAAATTAGCGTTATTCGTCAACACAGCTTAATCACCGCTAACAGCTCAGCCGATACAAGGGAATGTGTGTAATGAATATAGCAGGCTACTTTGTAAAAAATACCGTTATCAGTTGGATGTTTACCCTGATATTACTGATTGGCGGCTTGATGGCGTTCACTGGGCTTGGTCAGTTAGAAGACCCACCATTTACCATTAAAGATGCTGTGGTCGTGACCTTATACCCTGGGGCGACATCAACTGAGGTTGAAGAAGAAGTTACTTACCCGATTGAAAAAGCGATTCAAGCTCTGCCTTACGTGGACTATATACGCTCGCTGAGTACGTCTGGAATGTCGCAAATTACAGTGACTATGAAAAACGTTTATGGCCCAGAAGAATTACCACAAATTTGGGATGAGCTGCGCCGTAAAGTCAATGACATGTCTGCCAGTTTACCGCCAGGGGTGCAAACACCAATTGTTAATGATGACTTTGGTGACGTGTACGGCATCATGTTGATGGTGAGCGGTACCGATTATAGCTACCGTGATATTCTTGATTATGTTGACTATGTTAAACGCGAGCTAGAATTAGTTCCGGGCGTGGGTAAAGTCTCACTTGCGGGTAATCAGCAAGAACAAGTGTTTGTTGAAATGTCGCTTAACAAAGCGGCGAGCTCCAACATTGATCCTGCGTTGATCCAAAATCTACTTAACTCGCAAAATATGGTCTCAGATGCGGGTAATATTCGGGTGTCTGCTGATAACTTAAAAATCCGTACCAGTGGTGGGTTTAAGTCTGTCAGTGAGCTTGAAGAGCTCATTATTCCAGGGACTCAGGGTGACAAACTCATTTATTTAAAAGATGTCGCCACAGTCTCCCGCGGCTTTCAAAATATTCCCACCAACTTACTTAAGTTTGATCAACATGATGCCATTAATATTGGTATTTCATTTTCAACTGGAGTGAATGTAGTTGAAGTGGGTAAAGCCATTGATGCCAAGCTTGCTAGTATTGAAAGTGTCCGTCCTGCGGGGATGGTGATTGAAACCATGTATAACCAGCCTAACGAGGTGGATGCATCGGTAGGCAGCTTTGTATGGAACTTGATTGCTGCAGTTGTCATTGTTGTAGGTGTCTTATTAGTCTTCATGGGCTTTAAGTCAGGAGTCTTAATCGGGTTAATCTTATTTTTAACCTGTTTAGGTACCTTTATGTTGATGCTGCAAGCTGAAATTGAGCTACAGCGGATTTCATTAGGGGCACTGATTATTGCACTGGGGATGCTGGTGGATAATGCCATTGTGATTGTCGAAGGCATACTCATTGGTAGGCAGCGAGGGCAAACTACCTTAGAGGCTGCACAAGGAATTGTTAAGCAAACCATGTGGCCACTACTTGGGGCAACGGTAATTGCTATTACTGCGTTCGCGCCGATTGGTTTATCGCCGGATTCAACCGGTGAGTTTGCGGGGTCATTATTCTGGGTATTACTGTTTTCACTGTTTTTATCTTGGATTACCGCGATTACGATCACGCCATTTTTCGCGCAACTATTCTTCGGCTCAGAAGCTCAAAAAACAGAAGGTGAGCCAAAAGATCCTTATGGCGGCGCATTCTTCACTTACTACAAAGTGTTGCTAGATCTATGTATGCGTTTTCGCTGGGTCAGTGTCATTGCGGTAGTCATAGCCTTTTGTGTGTCCATTTACGGCTTTGCCTTTGTTAAGCAATCGTTTTTCCCGCCATCGACAACACCGATATTCTTAGTGGATGTATGGATGCCAGAAGGCACTGATATTCGTGAAACCCAAACAGTGGTTGAAGGAATGGAGGCGATCGCGGTTGAATTGGATAATGTTGAGTATGTGGCTTCGACCATAGGTAAAGGTTTTCCGCGTTTCTTGCTGACCTATTCACCTGAGAAAAACTACGCATCCTACGCACAAATTTCGATTCGTACTGCTGACTTTGAAACCTTAACCGATGTGATGGTGAAGTTTAGAAAAGACGTGGAGCAAAGCTATCCACAAGCGCAACTTAAGTTTAAGCGTCTAGAGATTGGTCCATCGACAGATGCGAAAATTGAAGCCCGTATTAGTGGGGCAGATCCTGATGTACTGCGTACTATTGCTGCTCAAGTGATGGAGATTTTTAACGCCACACCAGCCACTGTTAACGTTCGCCATGATTGGCGTGAACGAGTTAAATACATTGCACCGCGCTTTAATGAAACCCAAGCACGTCGATTAGGTATTGTTAAAAGTGAAGTTGACGATGCCCTTAAATTCTCTTTCACAGGTATGCAAATTGGTGTGTACCGTGAAGGGACAACGCTGTTGCCGATTATCGGACGCTTACCTGAAGACGAACGTATTGATATTGAATCAATGGAAAGTATTCGTATTTGGAGTCCTGCGTTAAGTGCATTCGTGCCGCTGCAACAAGTGGTGGATGGTTTTGAAGTTAAATTTGAAGATCCGATTATTCAGCGCCGCGATCGCAAACGGACGTTAACCGTCTTTGCTGATACTGATTTTGAATATGATATCTTGCCTGCTGAGTTATTTACCCAAATAAAACCTCAGGTTGAAGCACTTGAATTGCCGGTAGGTTATGAGCTGCAATGGGGCGGTGAATACGAGTCATCAACCGATGCACAAGAGTCACTATTTGCGACATTACCATTAGGTTTCTTGTTCATGTTTTTGATTACCGTATTCTTGTTTAACTCAGTAAGAAAACCCCTAGTCATATGGGCATGTGTACCGTTGGCGATTATTGGTATTACATCTGGGCTGCTTATTCTTGATAAGCCATTTAGCTTTATGGCGCTGCTGGGGATGCTCAGTTTATCGGGCATGTTGCTTAAAAATGGCATTGTATTACTTGATCAAATTAATACAGATATCAATGAGGGTATTGAAACTTTCGAAGCAGTATTTAACTCCACAGTCAGCCGTGTAAGGCCTGTTTGTATGGCTGCAGTGACGACTATCTTAGGGGTGTTACCGCTACTGACAGATGCGTTCTTCGAGTCGTTAGCGGCAGTGGTAATGTTTGGTTTAGGTGTCGCCACCATGTTGACTCTGATCATTGTGCCAGTGTTCTATATTATCTTCTTTAAAGTTAAGTATCGAAACTATAAAGAGTTTTAGTTAGCAAAATTGGCGATTTATCGCTATAACTATAAGAGTCAACGGTAAAAACGTTGGCTCTTTTTTATGTGATCTAACTTGCTCATTCTCACGTATCACGTTTATGTATTCACAAGAGGCTCACTATGTCTATTAGCCAAGCTATTATTAAAGTTACTAATCTTCGTTTACGCACCTTCATTGGTTTTAATCCAGACGAACGTGAAAAGCAGCAAGATGTTGTGATTAATATTGAAATCCAATATCCCGCGGACAAGTCGTTTCAAACAGATGATGTTGCCGATGCACTAAACTACAAAGTTATCACTAAAAAAGTTATTCAACATGTGGAAGAAGGGCGTTTTTTATTGCTAGAAAAACTCGTCGCAGATGTACTGGCGATATGCAGCGAGCACCCATCAATTACCATGTCTCGAGTAACGATTGATAAACCTCATGCTTTACGTTTTGCCGACTCTGTTTCACTGTCTTTAGAGCAGCGCAAATAAGCGAAAGCCTAGTAAGCTTTCACGTAACGGTGTGGTTTTTATTTGGCACGGGTTGCCATAAGGAAAACACATGATTTCAGAAGAAGCACGTAAAGTGCAGCAAGTTCTTATTGAACGAGGTCTCGAAACGCCATTGGTCGAAAATGACATGACCAATGAACAAAAAATAGAACGTATCCAAGGGTTAATGACAGAGGTTGTGTCAACTTTAGGGTTAGACTTAACCGACGACAGTTTATGCGAAACACCTCATCGAATCGCTAAAATGTATGTCAATGAAATCTTCTCCGGCCTGGATTACCACCAGTTCCCTAAAGTCACTCAAATCGATAATAAGATGGGTGTCGAGGAAATGGTTAAAGTCAGTGATATCAGTGTGGTCAGCACCTGTGAACATCACTTCATTACTATCGACGGTGTAGCCGATGTGGCTTACATTCCGAAAAAGAAAATTATCGGGCTGTCTAAAATTAATCGCTTGGTGCGATTTTTTGCCCAGCGACCTCAAGTGCAGGAGCGACTGACTCAACAAGTGTTAGTGGCATTGCAGACGTTACTTGAAACCGATGATGTGGCCATCAGCATTAACGCAACTCACTACTGTGTAAAGTCACGTGGAGTAACAGACACGCAATCCCATACCACAACCTCTGCTTTAGGCGGTTGTTTTAAAAATAACCCTGCTTCAAGAGCTGAGTTTTTCTCAAGAAGTTAGTGCATACACAGTTGATTAACTTATATAAGTCATGAATGATAGTCAGTAGGCCATTAGTTAGCGCTAATGGCCTTTGTGCTTTTCTGTCATCATTAAAAGAGAATTCAAATGAACAAAACCATATTGATAACAGGTGTAGGTAAACGCATAGGATATGCACTTGCGAAGCATTTTTTAGCCCAAGATTTTAACGTTATAGGCACGTTTAGAAGTCATTACCCATCGATAGATGAATTACTCGAACTAGGCGCAGATTTATACCAGTGCGATTTATGCCAAGCTGATGAAATCAATGACATGCTAAGTCGGATTAAAGCTCAGCATACACAGGTAAACTGCATCATTCATAACGCATCTGATTGGCATAATGATAAAACCAGTGCAGAGATTACTTCTGCCGATATTATGGCGCGAATGATGAACATTCATGTCAGTGCACCCTATCAAATAAATTTAGCGTTAGCGGACCTGTTAATAGCCTCAGCGGGTGACAGTGTTGGTGGCAGTAATATCATTCACATTACTGATTATGTCGCTGAAAAGGGCAGTCAGAAGCATATTGCCTATGCGGCCAGTAAAGCTGCTTTACATAATATGACCTTGTCATTTGCCGCCAAATTAGCTCCTGCAGTCAAAGTAAACTCCATTGCTCCTGCAATGATTTTATTTAATGAAGGCGATGATGACGCTTATAAAGTCAAAGCGTTAGCTAAAGCGATATTGCCTAAAGAAGCAGGTAACAGTGAAATTATCGAATTAGTAGACTACTTATTGTCGAGCCAATATGTGACAGGAAGAAGCTACGCAGTTGATGGTGGCAGGCAGCTTAAATAGCTTGTTGAGTATAAAAATCAACATCAAGTAAAAAAGTTTTAGACTTCTAGATGTCTAATTGCTAGTGTGGAGATTCATTAAATGAATCTCTCATTATTGTGATTACTCATTAAAGGAAGGCACTATGACAGCGGAAAATACTTCAAAACAGATGAAGCTGGAATCATTGGCGTTACACCATGGTTACCAATCAGAGGCGACGACTAAAGCCGCTGCAGTGCCGATATATCAAACTACTTCTTATACTTTTGATGATACTCAGCATGGTGCTGATTTATTCGATTTAAAAGTACCTGGTAATATCTATACCCGCATTATGAATCCCACAACCGATGTGCTCGAGCAGCGCCTTGCAGCCATTGAAGGCGGTATTGCAGCTTTAGCTGTCGCATCTGGTATGGCGGCGATCACTTATGCCATTCAAGCGTTAACGCAAGTGGGCGACAACATCGTTAGCACCAGTCAGCTATACGGTGGTACTTACAACTTATTTGCCCATACTTTGCCGCGCCAAGGTATTGATGTGCGCATGGCGGCATATGATGATTATGTAGGGCTTGAAGCGCTGATAGATGACAACACCAAAGCGCTATTTTGTGAATCTATTGGTAACCCAGCTGGTAACGTGGTTGATTTACAGCGCTTAGCAGATATTGCTCATAAACATGGTGTACCTTTGGTGGTGGATAATACCGTTGCTACTCCGGTGTTATGCCGCGCTATCGATCACGGCGCAGATATTGTTATCCATTCACTGACTAAATACATTGGTGGCCATGGCACCACAATTGGTGGCGTTATCATCGACTCAGGTAAGTTTGATTGGGTGGCGAACAAACAACGATTTGCGTTATTAAACGAGCCAGATCCGTCCTATCACGGTGTAGTATACACCGAAGCCTTCGGGCCAGCAGCATTCATTGGTCGTTGTAGAGTTGTGCCGCTGCGAAATACTGGTGCGGCGTTATCACCACAAAGCGCCTTTTTGCTACTACAAGGTTTAGAAACCCTAAGTTTAAGAATGGAGCGTCATTGCAGTAATGCATTAGCGTTAGCTGAGTATTTACAAGCGCATCCATCTGTCAGTTGGGTTAATTATGCCGCCCTGCCAGATAGCCCACAGCATGAACGCTGCCAAAAAATCACCGCAGGGAAAGCCTCAGGCATTATTAGTTTCGGTATCAAATCAGCAAATCCTGCAGCAGGCAAAGTTGCTGGTGGTCAGTTCATTGATGCACTGCAAATGATTTTACGTCTAGTCAATATCGGTGATGCGAAATCACTGGCGTGTCATCCAGCTAGTACGACGCATCGTCAGCTTGATGCAAACGAGTTAGCTAAAGCGGGGGTATCAGAAGACTTAGTCCGTATTTCAGTGGGTATTGAACACATTGACGATATCATTGCCGACGTGAGCCAAGCGCTAGATAAAGCGACCAGTTAACCTTTACCTTAAGGTGTCCTTTAACCTTGCTCAGCCAATTAAAAAGCCGTTAATCCCAGTAGATTAACGGCTTTATTGATTTATATTAGTCTAACTAATAACCCTTGCTCAGGTTAAGCTGGCTGAGGCAATTCGCCTTGTAGGAGTGATAATCACAGGTAGAGGAATATCCCAGTACTCAACGGGTAAAAAACTCACTTGCTGACAATCGTGAGCATAGCCTACTGCTAACGGTTTACCTTCTTTAACTTGCGCTAGAGTGCGATCGTAAAAGCCGCCCCCCATGCCCATTCGATTACCTTGATCATCAAAAGCCACTAGCGGTGTAACAATCATATCGAGGTTTTCAACGGTCACCATGTGGCGAATATCCAATTTAGGTTCAGCAATATCATAGCGATTTTTAACCATCTCAGTATCGGCGCTATAACGCATGAATAATAAATGGCCTTTAGCGAAAGGATGCAGGCGAGGTAAGTAAACTTCCACATCGAGTTTCCACAGCGCTTCAATCAACTTGCTGGTGGCGAGTTCTCCATCAAAACCTAAATATAGCGCGACTCGCTTGGCTGAAATTCGTTGGATTTCAGACAACAAATGGCGACTAGCAATTAATGCCAGTTGATTCTGATCTGCTTGAGGAATTGCGTTGCGCTCTTGGCGAATGTGACGACGAATACTGTCACGGCTCATATTTCGGCTATCGAATAATGGCTCTGCATCATGTGGGCTATTAAATGAATGTCGGTACAATTTATCTGTATTTGCCGTGGCTTCATCGGAGGCAGAGCTAGCTGAAGAAAAATGGGTGATATAGGTCTGATTAGCCGACTGGTATTGGGGTGAACCAGTCATAAAACGCGTCATGCTCATAGGTAGGAAATACTCCATCTACATACAAATGAAAAATAAAATAGCGTTATGAATAAAATATGTAACTAACTGCAGGTTAGCCTGATATGTGAAAAACTCAAAGAAGATAATGTACTGATTAACCAGCATTTGCTTATATGGCTAAAAATCCATCTGCCATATGATAAAAAAACGCCGATGATACGAATACCATCGGCGCTCATTTTTATATTATCGATGTAAGGCTACTTTTCCATGTTCATCGATTTAAGTAACACAGGGCTATCGTAGTCTGCCACTGCTGTTTTGGCTTTTAGCCAGAATTGACGGCGAGTTAAGAAATAGGCCAATATCACGGTTAACATGACCCACTCAACTAGGTTTTCAGCCATAAATTGCATACCAGGTTGCAATGTTTCCAATAACTCAGATGGGTATCTTCCATGGTTTTCGATAAAACCAACTCGGGCATTTAATAAATACAAACCATAATGAAAACCGCAGTAAGCCCCTATACCTGCAATAAACCCAAGGATTTTGGTGTACCATTTATTCGGCAGTTTTGTGCCTATAACCATGAAGTATAAGCCTACCATTATTGATGCTGCCATCAATGCATTGGCAACTTCAAGTGTGTGTTGAACCACTGTTATCCCGTTATAGTACAAACTGAAGCAAATGTGAGGTATTAGCAAGGTTAAACTGAGTGCCAGTAACCATACTTTTCCAGGGCCAATGTTCTTCCAGTACCACTTTTTAATGCCTTGAAAGCATAGCCAGAACAAGCCAATAACGAACAGGTAGTTACACCATTCAGGTAAGCCAAATAAGCCAAATTTCATGGTCAATACCGCCAACATCCATTCAGGGATCTGGGTAACACTCATGCGATATGCTGTCTCTTGTGCAAATGTAGGGTACATAGCCGCAAACAAAATCCCTAAGGTTAGGAATAAAAATGCGAACTTAAATAAACTGCCTATCATTTTAGGCCCAATGCCTTTCACACTTTGCTTTTTAAGTTGAGCCACTAAGGTTTGATAATTTGATATCACCGCATCTTTAATATCACTTGAAACCCAGTTTTCATCTAATAGCGCAATCGTTGTTTTGGTTTCGTTTGATTCAACAATATCTTTAATTGCAGGAGTGGCTAATGCCACTTTATCATCTGATTTACTACCGCCAGCAAGCTTTTGCGCCACACTCCATACCGCAGGATCATATACACCGCCAGCATTATGGGTACTATTTTTGTTACCCGCAAAACACATGGTGGTATCGACTTTATCGATATTGGCAGTAAATTGTAGCGTCGTTAAGTTGGCCTTAAAGGCATAAATAAAGGTACAACCTCCCAATGCGCCTTTTACATCAACCTCTGTGATATCGTCTAAGTTGTGGACTAATTTAAGCCCTGTCTTTTTGACATAATCAGAGGTCCACTCATGGTAATCGCTAGTGTTATATTCCCACCTAGTACTTCTTTTGGCTTCACCGTCAATGGAGTAGCTGAAATAGAGGTAACCGCCACCATCACAGGTGCAGCATGTCACCTTGCCTGAACCACCGCAGTTATAGCAGGTGTTACGACCACTGCCGCCACAAGATGAACAGGACTCTGTAGTATGTACCGTGCGGTTATTCTCGTAGCGGGTCACATGGTTTCGGCCACTACCACTACAGCTACTACAAGAAGTACTGCCACGACCATGACAGCTGCCGCAGCTTTGTTTACCTGAGCCACCGCAGTTATAACAAACCTTGCTACCCACGTAGGTTTCAGGTGCAGACTTTAAACCACGGTCTTTAATTAAAAAGTTTTCAGCGATATCTGGGCCGAGAATTTTGATAAAACGATCGTTAAATAACGAATTTTGGCCGCTGACATACTCTTTTGCTTTATCGTTAGCGCAGTCACAAGCATTTGAGGCACTGCCTGATTTTATTCCAGCAGGGCAGTACCCGCCATGTTCATGCTCGCTAACACCAATCTCAATTGTCCAGCCAAAGGTAAAGTTAAGCTCGGGTAGTTTTGCCTCTTCATTACTCAAAACAACTGGCACATCAACGCCAGTGAGGTCTTTACCATTACTGCGGATAAAATCCTGAAATTGTACTAATTTACTCACGTAATACTTCCTATAAATCAATGCGTGATAATTTTGGTTAATCTATTTAGTTAATTTGCTTAGCTGTTCTAAAGCTTAATCGTAAAGTCGGTGTTATCTACCTTTAAATACACCCACTTTCTTACTGGCTCATGACCTTGTGCTGATACTTTTACATCATAGCCGCCTGCGGGTAACATCATCCCTGCTCGATATTTCGGTTTGATGTTCATTACGGCGATTTTGGCATCAGTCACATTGGTATTAATGGTTAATGGCAATAACACTTGCGCTTGTTGATGGCTCGTTGACTTAACGCTGGTGTCATGTTCTGGCATCAAGGTTAAGTCGAACTGATTAATTGGCTCACTGATGGCGTCAAAACCTTTGGTGATAAACAAGCGTTGATCGATACCAGTTCCAATAGGTTGCACGATAGGTTGAGTCACTAATAGCCATTTCAGTGCATAGGAAATACTGGCCGAATCATTCTTTTCCATTTGCTCAAAAAAGTAATGAAGCGCCGAGTCTTTCATGGTGTATTGGTTACTGCCCATGGTTAATGGCACCACAAAAATAGCCAGTAGCATCACCCCAGAAATACTGGCTTTAATGTAGCCTTTGGTTTTAGGGGCTTCAGTATCATTAGCTGCGCGCTTAACTTGTACTAATTCAACAGCTTTCATAGGCAGTTTCAATACAGTTAATAACACCAAAGCTAAGCTGATAGACATGGATATCGGTGGGACAATTGTGGCTCGTAATGCCGATTTACCAGTAGATTCGAATGCGCCACCATCAGCAAATTCAGTTTGCTGCGCTTCAAGTACATTGAGATATTCCGTGGTCTTACGGGCAATATTGGGCTCAATGATTTTTTGTTTAAACTCTCGGTTATTCCAATCGGCTAATGTAGGGCTAATATATAACTCTTTCATTTGGCGTTGAATGCGTTTTTGCACATCGCCTTCTTGTTGGAATTGCTGCCAGCTAAGATTAGGTGGCATGTCATTACCTTGCTTTTTCATCGCAGAACGCCATTGAGCATCGGCTTGTTGGCGCACTTTTTTAGCCACAGCATTATCAAAGCTGTTCCGGTCAGTGAGCGACCAAGAGGCGGGTAAGTTTAAGCCTTTCTGTTTAAGCTTTTTATTCACTTTCACGCTAGTGATTTCATGAACTCTAAAGTCATGAATATATTGAATGCCTAAAGGATAACCGCCTGACTCTTTTATAAAATCAGGCTCCATTTTCACCATCAACACATTCTTATAATGGTTCACATCATTGGTATACACCATACGATGATCTTTAAAGCCAGCATCGCCACCCGTTGCTGCGTCAGCCGCTTGCATGGCAGTAAATAAACCAAAGGTCATAATGCCAGTAATAATTGAATTACCGACGTTTTCAGAGGTTGAGATCTCTTCGCGGATTAACCAGTCATCTGGTGGAATATAAGGGATGCTGTACTTGGCAATTTCTTTGTCGTAACCGGTTTGCAGGCGCTCAAAACAGCGATTCTTGCTGCTGCCTTTTTTCATATCAGCGCATTTATTACGACGTTCAAAGAAGTCATACATTTTAGGGGCAATTTTTTGGGCGCGAGATTCTACTCTAGCTTCATAAGCGGTAACGCCTTTTTGGTATTTCTCCCAGCCTTGTTTAACCTGATTTTGAGTATCTAACCAGTATTCATCTGAGCGTTGCGGTGAGCTTGCTAGTGCTTTGTTGTATTTATTTGAGCCTTCAGCATATTCGGTATATTTACCGCGTAAGGTCTGGCGAAAATCATCGTAATCGCCGTAGTGTTGATCAAAGTTAGACATGGCGCGATCGCGGACAAACTTCTCCATGATCATGCGTTTTTTTTGTTTCAAATCATCAACCAATTTATCGTCGGCATACACTAAGCCGCCAAAGACAGACAAAAAGGTTTTTTCAGTGGAGTTATGTTCACGATTAGGATCGTAATCAATGCCTTCAAATTGGATCGAGTTTTCAATCAATGCGCTGCGTAATACTTGTGATAAGTACGCTTGTTGACGCTCCTCAGGTGATGAGGCATCAATAATGAAATGATCAACTAGCCATTTCTGTCCAAAAAACACTGTCGGCCAAACAATCAAGGCAATTAAGCCAAAGTAAGCGAATGCGCGGCCAACTTTGGCAACTCTGCGGCCTTTAAGTAATAAATCGGCCAATAATAAAGTGACACCAATACCACTAATTGTGCGGCCAAATAGCTCGACTGCACGTAAGTCTTCTTCACTTGAATTTCTGCCGCCAGCGACATCAGTTAGCGCAGCATTAAAGACAGCCTCAGGAAATAAGTACACTACCGAGCAGATAAACATCAGCAACATCCACCAAAACGGTTTACCCATTTTGGTGATTTGCGCTTCAACGGCTTGCGCTTTTTCGGTTTTAACGGCTTCTGACTTTTGTTTTTGCTGAACTTTCTTTAGCTCTTTTTCTGCCGACTGCATCTTTTGCTGTGTTGGGGTTTTATTCAGCAAGTTGGTTGCAAATGGGCTTTGTTTATTTTCAGTCATAGTGATTCAAAGGCTTTTCTTATTATCGATTGTGATTAATGGCGCTTATTTACTGTTACTTGGCAAGGTTAAAATGATGGTGTCGCCAGTTTGAGTATCGATTTTTTCATCGGTAATCGTCGGAAAACCATGCTCAAGCAAAGGTGTTGGAGTGTTATTCACGGCCTGTTTAGCTTGATTGCCCTTAATTGACTTAAGACCTGATGCCAGTGATAAGTAATAACCTTCTTGCTGATACCCCAGCATTTCTTCAAAGCGATCAAAGTTCGCATCTTGAGGCAATGACGCAATATAACGACCTACATTGCTTAGAGGTTGGTAGCGTTTTGCTGGCACGGCTGCGTTGAATAATCGCTGACAAATTTTGTACGGCGTTTCATCCACAATTACCCCGTGAGGCAAAGATTTTTTGTTCAGCTTCAATAGTTGTGATTGATGATAATCAGTGCCGTTGAGAGAGTAGGTATAAACCTTCATGTCTAAACGTTCAGCGTGGCTTTTAACACTTCTGTTTTGCATAAAACTGCGAATATCGAGGTGGATCCCCGAATGACTGCCAAGCTTACTATGTAACTTCGCCAGCGCATTTGAACTGGTGTAGTCCTTATAACGCGAACGATAACGCTTGGTGCCATAGCGTCCAGCGAGTTCAATATTATTCTGGTTCTCTAGATAATAAGCGTCATTGTTAACGCCTTTACGCATATCAGCAGTTAACTTTTCAACACTGGTAGGGTGTCCGCCTTGGACAAAGCCTAAGTAAACGTATGGGTTAATCCCACGTAGTTTATACAAGGTGTCTTGATCTGCCGCTGAGTAATAAAAGCCGCCATTACCAATGTATTTTTTGAGCATATTGTCGAGCTCAACTAACTCTTGGCCATTAGCGTCTGATTTGATTTCCACATTCAGCTTCTGACTCGGCATTCGGTAGCCTGCAAATACCTTAAAGGCTTCTGCTGCGGTAATTGGGCGCTCATTGAGTAAGGCGTTGGTGTCTTTATCACGCAGCTTCAATTGACCAAACTCTTTACGGTTCATGCGTTCAAGTTTGTAACGCTCACCCGTGTAGTGCACGGTAGCGCGACCGGTCTGACTATCATGGTGATTAACCCAAGTGCCATCTTTTAGCAGCATGACATCTATTTCGACGCTATTAAAATTATCATTTAACGCCGAAGCAATCGCGTTATAACTACTTTCAGGTTGGCGAAAGTCGCCGCGGTGAGCTGAGATATCTAATGCACATTGCGCGGTTGATAACATCTTAATGTTGCCATTGGCAGCTAAGTACAAGTTGCGGTCGCCCAAGGTTAATTGGATATCGATAATATCTAAACCTTGCGTGGCAGCATCGACAGGTAAGTGAGCTAAAGCAGCCGGAACTATGTAAGTTGGAGTAACAGGTTCTGGGGTAGATTTACAACCAGAAAGAATCAACAGCGATGCCATTGTAACTACAATGTAGCTCGCTAATAGGAAAGGGCGACTTGTCATAATCCCTAATTACAAGTTATTAATATTGCGGACTTTATACCTTAATGTTCAGAACAAAACAATAATAACCATAATCTTCACAAGTGTAATTATTAACGAATGTTAACTTAGACAATGTTGGCCTTTTTTTCGACTGCTTTCAGTTACAAAATTTGCTTAAATATTTCATTTTTTAGCTATGTGATACTGAGCTTAGCTTAGCTGAACTGAATAGTAGGGCGAGGTATGGCATGTTTGATTTTTAAAATTGAAAACAATAAAAAAGCCACCTAAAAAGGTGGCTTTTTTATTTGCTTTTTTGTTTAGCTTAGCAATTTAGAATGCTCCCCAGAATACCGACCGTCGGTGTAGCCCTTGAACCGTAGGTTCAAGGCGGGAAAATGTTCATCTCCTAAGGTTTCTCGGTACGAGCCGAGCATACACAATGTCAATGAAAACATTCACCCTGGGTTTGTAAATATCGGCACAGGGACATAACCTACAAGCGCATATCCCAGGGAGCAAAACCAGTGTGAATCATGTCGAACTTAGTGCTCAACACAAATCAAAATTTGTTTAGTCGTCCTTGCTGGTTCGTTCAATCAGCGAGTTTTCTAACGTCGACTGTAATAACGAAATACGCTCATCCATTTGCGCCATGTACTGCTTATTCTTTTGCTGTTCTTCGTGTAACTCGTAACCAATATTCAGCGCGGCCATAATGGCTAATTCTTCGCGGCTCAAATTATTAGTACGTGCTTTCAGGTTAGTCAGCTGTTGCTCAACACCTTTAGCGATCGAACGCAATGCATCCTCTTGTCCTTTCGGGCAAGCGATAGAGTAGGTGCGCCCTAAAAGGGAGATATCAATAGCACTGTTACTCATAATTCGCTGAGGATCCTTATTCGTCTAAAATAAAAATTGTAGCAGTTTACCGTTCCATCTGACTGTAACGCTTTAGCATGAATGCGAGTATCAGCGTTGATTTACAATCATTTTACAACATCAGCAGAGGAACTAGCTTGTTTGCGGACTATATAGCGCCCATATTAAAAGTGCAAGGTAACTTACCGCCTTTAAGGCTATTTGCTTGATGAATGAGCATTTCGGCTTTTTCATCGTTTTTAAAGCTCACTGCGCATTTGTTTTAGACATCTCTAAGGATACGTTGTTTATTGCAAATCGTTTAGTTCATCGAGTTATATTCGATGCCGTTAATATTAGCTTTTGATTTATCAAGCCAGTAATAAATAGTCTATGAGCTAACAATTGCACATTCTGCCCACGCTATGATTACGCTAATTGACCTAAGGTGCTTTATACTTAACAGATTGATGAAATATTTTAGCAACTTGTCTTGCAGAATTTGGTAGCAGTTATTAACTCTGCTAGCATTGCAGCAGATTGATTATTTAATGGAAAAATACCATGGCAACGCCTCCTTCTTTATGTATTGAAAAACTGAAAAAAGCCTTAGATTCTGCCGAGATTGGTCAACATCCAGTCGAAGTGCATGGCGCGTTAGTTGGGTTAATTTGTGGTGGGGTTGAGCAAGCTAATACAGCTTGGTTAAAACCATTACTTGAACTGATGAATGACGGCCAGCCATTGACCAATGAATTACAGCAGTTAATCACTGATTTATTTAAAGACACAGCCACGCGCTTAAGCGATGCCGAATTCGGGTTCTCGCCATTATTACCTGAAGAAGAAGAGCCACTAAGCACCCGCTTAGAATGCCTAGCCTTGTGGGTACAAAGCTACCTTACCGCTATTGCATTGATCCAACCTAAACTTAACGGCGCATCATCAGATGTGCGCGAAATCATTCAAGACTTAGGCGCGATTGCTCAAGTTGAATTTGATGTTAGCGATGACGATGAATCTGAAGGCGCATTTATTGAACTACACGAATTTGTTCGTATGGCTGCGGTATTGTGTTACTCAGAGTTCGGTCCTGAAATCCCATTAGATGACAGCGAACCTGCAGCGCCACTGCACTAATACTTAGTCCTGAAAAAAGCCCTAAATTTTAGCCCTAAATTTTAGCCCTAAATTTTAGCCCTAAATTTTAGCCCTAAATTTTAGCCTTAAATTTTAGTCCTAAATACGAGTACTAAAACGGCATGACAAATTTGCTGATGCGCACTTAATTTTACTTGAGTGTGCACAGGTTAAATCAATAATAAAAAGAGCTCGCGCGATGACACAGCCAATTAATTCAGAAAAGCCAACTCATTCAGAAAAAACAATTGAACAAGTGGATATCACCATTGTTGGCGGCGCAATGGCTGGTGCGAGTTTAGCCCTTGGTTTAGCCCAATTATCTGATAAGTATCAACAGCAGTTAGGCAGACCTCTCTCAATCGCCGTGATTGAAGCAGTGAAACCTGATGATAATCACCCAGGCTTTGATGCCCGCTCCATTGCTATCGCCCATGGCTCAGTTTTTGAATTAACCCGTTTAGGTATTTGGCCAAAGCTTGCCAGCCTTGGCACTGAAATCAATAATATTCATATTTCCGATCGCGGCCATTTCGGCATGACCGAACTTAACGCCGAGCAGTTTTCATTGTCTGCAATGGGACAAGTGGTAGAGCTTGCTAAAGTCGGTAAGGTGTTATTTGATGAACTCAAACTCGGTAAAGTGACTCAACAAGCGGTTAAACTCTATTGCCCCGCGCAATTAGCTGAGTTAAATACTGACGCAAACGGCCATACCTTAACCTTAGATAACGGCCAACAAATTCGCACCAAACTGTTAGTTGCCGCTGATGGTGCCAATTCGAAAGTGCGCCAAGCACTTAAGCAAGATATTGAAAAAGTTGAGTTTGACCAAGTGGCATTAGTCGCCAATGTGCAAACCGATAAACTTCATGATGGCTGGGCGTATGAGCGCTTCACGGACACTGGGCCGCTAGCGTTATTGCCTATGTCAGCGGTTGATGGCAAGCCGCGTGTGTCATTAGTGTGGGCGCTTGATAACCAACAAGCACAAACACTTAAAGCGGCGCCTAAAACTGAGTTTCTATCGGCATTGCAACGCGCATTTGGCAATCGAGCAGGGCGCTTTACTGATGTGGGGGAGCGAGTCAGTTACCCGCTTACGTTATCCTACATGCCAAGACCGATTTACCATCGCACCGTCTTTATTGGTAATGCTGCGCAAACCTTACATCCGATTGCAGGCCAAGGTTTTAACCTAGGTTTACGGGATGTCGTAGGGTTAATTGACGCCATTGAAGCTAGCTTTAAAGAACTTAATGCTTCTGACTCTCAAGAGTTAGATTGCGGCCAAAACGCGCTTATCCATCATTACCTTAAGCTGCGCGAGCAAGACAGAAATAGCACCATCAATAATGTAGAATTTTTAGTGCGCGGCTTCTCAAATCAGCACTGGCCATTAGTGGCTGGGCGTAGTTTAGGGTTAAGATTATTGTCTTGGTGCCCGCCGCTTAAAGCCCCTATAGCTCACAAAGCCATGGGCTGGAAAACGGCTTAACTGTCAGAGCCTTCGGCGGCTTTTTATAAATAGAGCCTTCAGCGGCTCTTATGGATAGAGCAGATTTAATTATCCTCTGCAAACCGATTGAAGATTAAGGATTAACATGTTTCAAACTCAAACCTATGATGTAGCCATTGTTGGCGGTGGTATGGTTGGCTTGGCAACAGCAATCGGTTTAGCCGAAGCAAACTTAAACGTAGTGGTGATTGATGCAGGCCAAACAGAGGCGGTATCAGGTGAGCCACGACTTAGAGTGAGTGCGATAAACAAAGCCAGTGAGCGATTACTAACAAACTTAGGTGCATGGCAATACATTGACCATGACCGAACTGCGCCGTATCAAAAAATGGCCGTATGGGATAAAGACGGCTTAGGCAAAATTGCCTTTGATGCCGCCAGCATTAGCCAACCATCCCTTGGCGCAATAATCGAAAATCAATCAATTAGCTATGCGTTAGCAAAACGCACTAGCGAGCTAAATAACATCACTCACCTTGAAGGCCAGCGCTTAGAACGTATCGCTTTTGGTGAACGTGAGTCATGGTTAACCCTAGACAATGGCGACAACTTAAGCGCCGCATTAGTTGTTGCCGCCGATGGTGCCAACTCTTGGGTGCGCAGCCAATGCCAAATTCCACTGACCTTTTGGGATTACGGCCACCACGCTATTGTCGCTACCATTCGCACTGCAGAGCCACATGAAGATACCGCGCGTCAGGTGTTTTTAGCAGATGGGCCATTAGCTTTACTACCACTGTATGAAGATAACTTATGTTCTATCGTGTGGTCGGTATCACCAGCAGAAGCCGAACGATTAAAAGCACTATCAAGTGAAGAGTTCTCTAAAGCGTTAACCGCAGCATCTGATGGCCGCCTAGGGATGTGTGAATTAGTCAGTGAGCGTCAATCGCATCCTCTGCGTATGCGCTATGCCCGTCATTTCGCTCGCCACCGTTTGATACTCGCAGGCGACGCTGCCCACACTATTCATCCGTTGGCAGGCCAAGGGGTTAATTTAGGCTTTTTAGACGCCGCCAGTATTATTGAAACAATTAGCGAGTTAAATGAAGCTGGCAAAGATATTGGCGATTATGCCAATCTTCGCGCTCTAGAGCGTTGGCGCAAAGCCGATGCCATTGAAATGATCAGCGCAATGGAAGGCTTTAAACGACTCTTTGCAGGTAGCAATCCATTCAAAAAAGCCTTTCGCGATCTGGGGTTAACCCTGATTGATAATGTTGCTGGACTGAAAACAGTGTTCATCAAACAGGCTATAGGCAATAAACTCAAACTTCCCAAACTTTGCCGTGAGTAAAATTTGCCATCACTTCGGCCCAAAAACGCTTATATATCAGGGGATCGGCCGAAGTAGATGAAATTCTTGTAAAAAAATTACAGGTAACGCATTAGTAAAACTAATGTTAACAGACTCGGATTAGAAAATTTCCTACTATACAAAATTCACCCTATGGGTATAATTTTGCCCCATTCATAGCCGTGAACATTTCCTATGTCCATCAGATATGTACATTCAGTATGTTTGCGGAATATAAATGCCTTCATTCGTTTTACCCTCAGAAGGCTCATAAAAAGAGATTATAATGGCTAATAAAACTGTACTCTTTAACAAGCACTTAGAATCAAACGGCAAGATGGTAGATTTCCACGGT
Organism: Shewanella sp. GJ50-10; assembly: GCF_055808815.1. NCBI lineage: Bacteria > Pseudomonadati > Pseudomonadota > Gammaproteobacteria > Alteromonadales > Shewanellaceae > Shewanella > Shewanella sp. GJ50-10. The sequence goes on from NZ_JBVVSS010000001.1 coordinate 722,961, forward strand.
TGGGATATGCCACTTAACTACGGTTCACAAATCGAAGAACATAACGCCGTGCGTCAAGACGCTGGTATGTTCGATGTATCACACATGACAGTTGTTGATGTGACTGGTACCGATGCTTGTGCATTCCTTCGTAAATTATTAGCAAACGATATTGCTAAGCTTAAAGTTGCAGGCAAAGCGCTATATAGCGGCATGCTAGACGACAACGCTGGCGTTATCGACGACCTTATCACTTACTACCTTACTGACACCCACTACCGCGTAGTCGTTAACTCAGCCACTCGTGTTAAAGACTTAGCGTGGATGGACAAGCAGTCAGCAAGTTTTGATGTGACTATCACTGAGCGTCCTGAGCTTGCAATGATTGCGGTTCAAGGCCCTAACGCTAAAGCGAAAGCGGCTGAAGTATTCTCAGCTGAGCAAAACGCAGCGGTTGAAGGCATGAAAATGTTCTTCGGTGTTCAGTCTGAATCATTATTCATTGCCACCACAGGTTACACAGGTGAAGCGGGTTACGAAATTATCGTTCCAGAAGCAGAAGCTGAAAGCCTATGGCAAGCACTACTAGAAGCAGGCGTTAAGCCATGTGGACTCGGTGCACGTGACACCCTACGTTTAGAAGCAGGCATGAACCTATACGGTTTAGATATGGATGAAACCATTAACCCGCTAGCCGCCAACATGGGCTGGACTATTGCGTGGGAGCCAGAAGATCGTGACTTTATCGGTCGTGAAGCATTAACTGCGATAAAAGCAGCAGGTCCTGACAAATTAGTCGGCCTAGTGATGGAACAAAAAGGTGTCCTTCGTCATGGCATGCCAGTGTTTTTCACTGACGCAGACGGCGTTGAACATGAAGGTTCGATCACCAGCGGGACTTTCTCGCCAACTTTAGGCTATTCTATTGCCATGGCACGCGTACCTAAGGGTATTAGCGATACTGCAGAAGTTGAAATGCGTAAGAAACGCGTTGCGGTAAAAGTTATCGCACCAAGTTTTGTACGTAACGGTAAACAAGCATTCTGATGTGAGTAAGCAAAATTGTGATTTCACAGCACATTTTGCTACTAACATATTTTGGGAAACGGACTTATTTAGATAGTATCAGTCAATAGTCAAAGAGTTGATGATTAAGTACTTATCCCATTAACAATAAAAATTGCGCTTTAATTTTATAGATATAGGAATTATGACAATGAGCAACATTCCAGCTGAACTTAAATATGCTTCATCACATGAGTGGATCCGTAAAGAAGAAGACGGAACTTACACAGTGGGTATCACTGAGCATGCACAAGAGCTATTAGGTGACATGGTATTCGTAGAATTACCAGAAGTAGGCGACACAGTTACTGCTGGTGAAGATTGCGCAGTAGCTGAATCAGTTAAAGCAGCATCTGACATCTACGCACCAATCTCAGGTGACGTTGTTGCAGTAAACGAAGCACTAGAAGATTCACCAGAATTAGTAAACAGCGAAGCATTTGGCGAAGGTTGGTTCTTCCGCGTTAAGCCATCTGACGAAGCTGAAGTGGCTAACTTGTTAGACGCTGACGGTTACCAAGAAGTGATTGACGAAGAATAATCGTCGACGCTAATAGAAGCTCCCTTGGGAGCTTCTTTTTGTTTTGCCTTTTAAAATTTTTTTAATGACATAAGCGATCCTTACGCCTGTCATTAAAGTATTGCACAACAACATTTTTCCCTAGACCAGTTTATAACCCTACAGTGACATTCTGGCAGATTTGGAACACGACTTCTCATGACTAAGCAAACCCTAACTCAATTAGAGCAACACGAATTATTTTTAAGCCGACACATAGGCCCAGACCAAGCGCAACAGCAAGAAATGTTGAACTTTGTTGGCGCAGAGTCGCTTGAAGACTTAACCGCACAAACCGTGCCGGGTTCAATTCGTTTACCGCAAGAATTGACCATTGGTGATTCATGTGGCGAAGCGGAAGGCACAGCCTACATCCGCACCATTGCTGATAAAAACAAAGTATTCAAAAGCTACATCGGCATGGGCTACTACGGTACTGATGTACCTAACGTCATTTTACGTAACGTGTTTGAAAATCCGGGTTGGTACACAGCGTACACCCCATACCAGCCAGAAATCGCCCAAGGCCGTTTAGAGTCAATTCTAAACTTCCAACAAGTGTCTATGGACTTAACCGGTCTTGACCTTGCATCGGCATCACTACTTGATGAAGCTACCGCTGCTGCAGAAGCAATGGCCATGGCCAAGCGTGTTTCTAAAGCCAAAAAAGCCAACATCTTCTTCGTCGCCGATGACGTATTCCCACAAACATTAGACGTAGTACAAACTCGCGCAGAATGTTTTGGTTTTGAAGTGATTGTTGGCCCAGCGGCAGATGCTGCAAACTACGAATTATTTGGCGCGTTATTCCAGTACACCAACCGCCATGGTGAAATCACCGACAACACTGAGTTGTTTGCCAAGCTTGCTGAAAAGAAAGCCATTGTGACCGTCGCCGCTGACATCATGTCACTGGTATTACTTAAGTCGCCAGGTTCAATGGGCGCCGACATCGTATTTGGTAGTGCACAGCGTTTTGGCGTACCAATGGGATACGGCGGACCACACGCTGCCTTCTTTGTTGCCCGTGACGCACACAAGCGTTCAATGCCGGGTCGTATCATAGGTGTATCAAAAGATACCCGTGGTAACCAAGCACTGCGTATGGCAATGCAAACGCGCGAGCAACACATTCGCCGCGAAAAAGCCAACTCAAACATTTGTACTGCACAAATCTTACTAGCGAATATGGCATCGTTCTACGCGGTATTCCACGGCCCACAAGGTCTTAAAACCATTGCTAGCCGTATTAACCGTTTAACTGACATTCTAGCTAATGGCTTAACGGCTAACGGCGTTGAGTTAGTTAACAGCACTTGGTTCGACACCATCAGTGTTAAAGGCTTAGACGTAGCCGCAGTAACAGCTCGCGCAGTTAAAGCTGAGCTCAACCTACGTATTGATGCAGACGGCATTGTCGGTATCAGTATCGATGAAACCACCACACGTGAAGATATCGCCCAGTTATTTGATGTGATTATTGGTGCAGGTCATGGTCTAGACGTTGCAGCAATCGATGCTAATATCGTCGCTAACGGTTCAAGCTCAATCCCAGCAGAACTTGAGCGTAAAGATGCTATCTTGAGTCACCCAACATTCAATCGCTACCAAAGCGAAACTGAAATGATGCGTTACATCAAGCGTCTAGAAAACAAAGATTTAGCCCTTAACCATTCAATGATTTCGCTTGGCTCATGTACTATGAAGCTCAATGCAGCCGTTGAAATGCTACCAGTAAGCTGGCCAGAATTTGCCAACATGCACCCATTCTGTCCGCTTGACCAAGCCGAGGGTTACACTCAGCTAATCAACGAGCTATCTGACTTCTTAGTCAACATCACAGGTTACGATGCAGTATGTATCCAACCTAACTCAGGCGCACAAGGCGAATACGCTGGTTTGCTTGCGATTAAAAAGTACCACGAGTCACGCGGAGAAGGGCACAGAGACATCTGTTTAATCCCACAATCTGCTCACGGTACTAACCCAGCTTCTGCCCAGCTTGCAGGCATGAAAGTGGTGGTTACTGCATGTGATAAAGAAGGTAACGTCGACGTTGAAGACTTACGCTCAAAAGCGGCAGAACTTGCAGACAGCTTATCGTGCATCATGATCACTTACCCATCGACTCACGGTGTGTATGAAGAATCAATCGCCGAAATCTGTGAAATCGTCCATGAGTTTGGCGGCCAAGTTTACCTTGATGGCGCCAACATGAACGCACAAGTGGGCTTAACGTCACCAGGCTTTATCGGCGCAGACGTATCACACCTTAACCTACATAAAACCTTTGCTATTCCACATGGCGGCGGTGGACCAGGTATGGGCCCAATCGGTATCAAAAAGCATTTAGCGCCGTTTGTAGCAGGTCATCAAATCGTTAAACCAGGCCGCGAAAGCGACAATAATGGCGCGGTTTCTGCTGCACCATACGGCAGTGCCAGCATCCTACCTATTAGCTGGATGTACATTAAGTTACTGGGCACCGAAGGTGTTAAGCAGTCAACCCAAATGGCACTGTTAAACGCTAACTACGTGATGAAGAAATTATCAGGTCACTACCCAGTATTATTCACTGGCCGAAATGAGCGCGTCGCGCACGAATGTATTATCGACCTGCGTCCGCTTAAAGAGTCTTCAGGCGTAACTGAAATGGACATTGCAAAGCGTCTAAACGATTACGGATTCCACGCACCAACCATGAGCTTCCCTGTAGCGGGCACGCTGATGATTGAGCCAACAGAATCTGAATCAAAAGTTGAGCTAGACCGTTTTGTCGAAGCGATGATCTCAATTCGCAGCGAAATCGCTAAAGTTGAAGCAGGCGAGTGGCCAGCGGACAACAACCCACTGCACAATGCGCCACATACTATGGCCGACATTATGGACCCAGCGTTTGATTCACGTCCTTACAGCCGTGAAGAAGCCGTGTTCCCAAGTGCAGCAGCGAGAGCGAATAAGTTCTGGCCAACGGTTAATCGTATTGATGATGTTTATGGTGATCGTAATCTAATGTGTAGTTGCGTACCAATTTCTGATTACGAGTAAATAGCTACTTAACCTCAGTAATACGGCATCAGCCGCTACTTTTTGCTACTCATTGACAACAGTCAACTCCGTGGCAAAAAGCAGCGGCTTTTTTGTCTTACTATCGGCAGTAACGCTATTTGGTGTGGGTTGCTTACAGTAGTAACATGAGTGTTTACTGAAACCAGTCAACTCCGCGTTAGAGGCTTCGGCTCACAGCCAGTAGCTTCGCAAGCGACGCAATTATGATGGTAGCTGGCTTCTGTTGAGGTTTGGTTAGTTACCAAAACAAAAAAAGCGACCTTAGGGTCGCTTTTTTATTGGTGAGTTTAAGTTTACTCTGACCCCCACTTAATCTCACTTAATCTGACCCCACTTAATCAAATCTGAGGTATTAGTGCTATTGTATGAGTGAGTAGTTACAGAGCCTTAGATATTGCCCTGTCTAAAAATTGCATCATTTGACTAAAAAGCACTCTGGCTCAATAGCATCATTTTCATAATCATCATAAGTGTTTACAGTTAGGTAAACTTCTTGACCTTCTTCAACTGTAATTATTTTGATGTTGGAACCACTATAAATAGGATAAACAAGCTTTCTATAATCAATAGAATCTTTGGCATAATCTCTGAAATCAATTTCATGCCTAACTGATTGTCCAACTGAAAGTGGGAACCAATCAGAACCATAATAATGTTCTGGTTTTAAGCGTTTTGTTCTTATTGACTTCCCATCATAGTAGCCAATGGATATACCCGCATTATGAGCATCAAATAGCTCACTATCCAAAAATCTTGGGTCAACAAGTAAATCCTGATCTGACGTATTTGTATATTCGAGTATAATTTGCCCTTTATCTGTACATAACGGTAGGATATCTACAGAAATAAATTTGTGGTTGTGGTCGAACTCGAGAGCTTGTAGTGAACAACAGAAAAGTCCACCAAGAGCAATTAATCTCTTAAAATAACTAATCATAGATATTTACCAACTATTTTTCAAAAAAGTACGCAATTAAGTGGGGATCCGACAGGAGCAGAGTAAACTCTTCAATTTGTGCCTGTGTGGTTCAAATGAACTGGCTTTTACAAGCTAATGATTGTCCTCTTCATCTTTGAAAGGCGTTCTCTTATTGGATTAAGAGCTTGGCCTGCGTTTGTTTGTGTTGGCTCTACAATACGCCAATTTTTTAATCAATTGCAATGGATTAGCGCACTGTTTTGCCCGAAATTTTAAAATTAAATCATTTAAAAACAGTATTTTAGTTGCACTACTGCTAATTTATACTCGTACATGGGGTTTCTTTTAGATGTAAAAAGGGCACTTTGAGTGCCCTCTAAAAACTAAGCTTAAAGCTTGAAGCTCATTAAATCCTCTAAATCAATCGAATGCTTTGTTTCGATTGTGGCAACGGTATCTTCTGCATATTCAGCAAGGCGGATAACATTTACTTTAGCCCTTTGATTTACTTCATCTTTTTCTTTTATGAGCAATAAGTTGTATTGCTCTGAATTATCAAGACTAAAACGTCCATCAGAACTAATATCTGAGATAAAATCTAGTTGTTCTACTAACAAATTATTAATATGAAATTTTGAATATTTTTGTGCAAGATTGATTCTCTTTTTTTCGATAGCCGTAATGATTTCTACTTCATTCGGTACGATCAAATAAGTGGGGTCAGAGTAAACTTAATTTTTTGCTTTGTAGGGTCGTCCCATTTTCTTTGGTTTCATGGTGTTTCCTGTTAATTTTTCTATCTCATCTTTAAATTTATCATTCCCAATCGCCATGCCTTTGTTGGTTGCTTGGCGAATATCCTCTATGAGTTTGCTATCTAGGTGATGCTTAAACAATGCGCGGTAACTCGATAGTCTTTTCTCTGGTTCTAGATGAATTGATAGATAAACCTGATGTGGGGTGCAAAGCGGTGAAGTTTTACCAAGTGCGTTGATTTGGTAGCTTGACCAAGGGTATTCAGCAGGGTCTGTCACCATATTTGCTCTAACAGGGTTGAGTTCTATATAGCGGTAGAGTTGAATTAAGTAATCCTCACTTTGAACCAAGCAGGATTTAAACCTTCCTTCCCAAAGGGTGCCTGTACGTTTATACGTGTGATTGAAGTATCGAACGTACTGTCTGCCGAGTGCTTGCATCATCTGACTTATGGAGTTTGGGTGAAGTGGGGTACATAACAGATGCACATGATTAGTCATGAATACCCAAGCGTGTATTTCTACATGAAATTTTTTAGCATAATCTTTTAACCAACCAGTATATGCATTGAAATCCTGTTCTGATATGAAACAAGCTTGGCGATTATTACCACGTTGAATGACATGTTGAGGGGTTCCGATTGGACTAACTCTAAGTTTTCTAGGCATGTGCAAGTTCCATTTGCAAAGGCGAATAAGCTACAGAGTATAGTTGAGTAATTTAAGTTTACTCTGACCCCACTTAATCCCAGAGTATAGTTGAGTAATTTAAGTTTACTCTGACCCCACTTAATCCCACTTAATCCATGACCCCACTTAATCAAACTAACCTGACTCAGGTTTGTGTGATTAGGCGCTAGCTATCGCAGTGTGCTGGGTGACAGGGAATATGTTCTCATCTAGACTGCGTGTTAAGCCTAGTTAACTGCTTTAGTGCATTTGTCAGTGCTCTAGGGTGGTCAACAGGACGTAGCCTCACTCAAATAAGCGAATAATAGATAGAATGATGAAATTTAAGCTAACCGTTACCACTTTACTTATTGCCACGTTAGCAGGGTGTTCATCTACATCAAATTTACCCATAGATGCATCTAAAACGACACAATACTCAAAGTCTCATGCTCTAGTAGGGCAAGCTTCTTGGTATGGTAAACCATTTCATGGCAGGCTCACTGCCAGTGGTGAGAAGTACAATATGCGATCCTATACTGCGGCGCATAAAACCTTGCCTTTTGGAACAATAGTAAGAGCAACGAATACGGCAAATAACAAAAGTGTCGATGTAAAAATTAACGATCGTGGCCCGTTTGTAAAAGGGCGTGTGATTGACCTTTCTCAAAAGTCGTTTCAACAAATAGCCAGTACTAATCAAGGGATTGTTCCAATCAAGATTGAAATCCTAGATGACAGTAATACCTTTAGATACAAGCACTAACTTTACTGAATCTGCGTCTGCATCTATTTTATTCATTAGCCATTAGCCATTAGCCATTAGCCATTAATTAAAAGCCATTAGCTAAAAACTATTCACTAAAAGCCATTAATTAAAAGCCACAAACAAAAAAGCTAGCCCGTTTGCTAAAAGTCATTAGCAAACGGGCTAGCTTGTATCTTGATACTTCCTTTCTGGTTGAGCCTTCTAACTCACAAAGCCAATAAACAGGTAAGTTGCTAGGATCACTGCGACCCAAAGCACCATGTTACCTGATGGGTAGTCGCTTGAAATAAAGCTGCCACCTTCTTTATATTGGCGGGCTAAAAACGCTTGGCATTGGTCTAGCTTGCCACGAACTGATTGACGTATTGCACCATCCACTTTCCAAATAACCGCAAACATACGTTGCAAGACATTTGGCACAAAGCGTCTGTAAACCCAATCTACGTCAAGGTGAGTTGAGCGTAGTTCTGGTGGGTATTTCCCTTTAAGGTTGAGCCACACAAAGGCCAGCGCTGAGAATAACAACAGCTGTGTCTGGGCAAGTACGTGAGTCGCATCATATGGGTTATAGCCCGTGTCGTATGGCAGCAGCGAGTAAAGCGCCGCAGGGTAAATACCAATACCGATACATAGACAAGCTGCAATAAACATAGCCAATAACATGTTGGTTGGCGGGTCGTTTGCTCTAATGCCCGAGTCATGGGCGAAGAAAGCAAAGTAAGGAATCTTGATGCCTGCATGGTGGAATACACCTGCTGAGGCAAACAATAACATTAACCAAACCCAGTCATGTCCTGTTTCCATTGCCGCTGTCATCACCATAGATTTACTGACAAAGCCGCTAAACAGTGGGAAGGCCGAAATAGAGGCAGCGCCCACAATACAGAGTATGGTGGTTTTAGGCATGGTTTTATAAAGGCCGCCGAGATCGGAGCCGTTTATTCGTCCTGTCATATGCAGTACAGCGCCCATGCTCATAAATAGTAAGCCTTTAAAGATCACATCGTTAAAGGCGTGAGAGACCGCGCCGTTTAAGGCAAGTGAAGTACCGATACCGATACCAACCACCATAAAGCCCACTTGGTTAATCAAGCTATAGGCAAGTACGCGGCGAAGGTCGTTTTCAATTACCGCAAAGAAGATTGGGAAGCAGGTCATTGCCGCGCCAATATACACTAGCAGCTCGGTACCAGGGTAAGCTCGAGCTAGTGCATAAACCGCTACCTTCGTGGTGAAGGCGCTAAGTAATACCGTGCCTGTTGGGGTGGCTTCAGGGTATGCGTCGGTAAGCCAAGTGTGCGCAAAAGGGAACGCACACTTAATGCCAAAGGCAATAAAGATAAGCCAACCCGCTATGCTGTCTAAACCGATAAAGTCAAAGGCGGCACTGCCTGTCTCGTTGATATAAAACAGCGCACCAATGAGCAGAATAACCCCAGAAAGCACCTGCATGATGAGGTAGCGCATACCAGCACTATAGGCGGCAGGGGTGCGGCGAGCCCAAATCAGAAATACTGAAGTGAAAGCCAATAGCTCCCAAAACACAAACAAGGTAAGCAAGTCACCCGCAAACACGGCGCCAATGGCGCTGCCTGCATACAGCATGGCTGCCACTTGCTGCACTGTGTCTTTAACGTGCAATGAGTAGATGATGGCAATAAACGCGGCGATATGGAAAATATAGCCAAACATCAGGCTTAGTTTATCTGCGCGGTAAGGGACTAATTCATAGTCCAAAAACATCATTTGCAGATGAATACCTTCTGGTACTGTCCACAAATGCAGTCCACCTAAAACCGGAATCGCTATCATCAATGCGCCGCGGAGTTTTCCACGGGTTGTCGCAGCAATTAATCCGCCTATTAAAAACAGCACAAACGGCGGTAACTCAAGCATCCACATTGCGATCACCTTTATTGTTATTGTTAGCTTCGTGGGCGTGGCCATCGCTGACGTCGACTATTTCAATCTTGCTGTCATCAAGTTCTTCAACGGGTCCATAGTAATCTTCTGAACGCATCAAAAAGGTTCGCATCCAACTGGCGATTAACACCAAGATGACACAGCCTACAAAACCATAGATAGGGTAGAAAATCGGTAAGTTTTCCCAGCTATGGTAAACATGACGATGAATGACAAAATCAAGTATCACCAAAATTCCGCAGCAGGCGTATAGCAGGTATAAAACCCGTTGGATATTTTTGGGGTTATCAAAGAGGTACTGCTTCTCGTTATCCATGATTCACTCCAGATACAGTCAAGATAGCTTTCGCTAATTCATAAAAGGGCTGAGGATGGATGAACATGATCAGGCAGCCTAATGTAGTGATAATTAATGCAATCAAAGAGGGTAGTGGCGCTTCTTTGATAGTGCGATTGGTTGGTGCCTCGTCCTTACCGGGGAAAAATGCGTGGTAAGGGATAGGCAATAGATAAGCAATATTCAGTAACGAGCTGAGCATCAACGTCGCCATGACTAACCAGTAACCTGTTTCTATCGTACCCATTAACAGGAACCATTTACTCCATGTTCCCCCTGCTGGTGGAACGCCAATAATACTTAGGCTAGCAATGAAAAATGCCGCCATAGTGATTGGCATGGTATAGCCTAAGCCGCGCATTTCGCTGACCTTAGATTTATGACTGGCCACTAAAATTGCACCGGCACAAAAGAATAAGGTGATTTTGCCAAAGGCGTGGGAGGCAATATGCATTGAACTGCCGATAACACCAGATTGGGTAGCAAGCAGTGCGCCGATAGTGATGTAGCCTAATTGACTCACTGTAGAGTAGGCCAGTCTGGCTTTTAAATTGTCTTGTCGCATGGCAACAATTGAAGCCAGTAACACTGAAAGTGCCGCCAAGTGCAGTAAAAACTCAGTCGTGGGTAGCTTTGGTAGTAGGTCGAGTCCAAAAATAAAAATACAAATCTTAAGTACTGTAAATACCCCAGCTTTTACCACTGCCACAGCATGTAACAGGGCACTGACGGGAGTAGGGGCGACCATCGCCGCAGGTAACCAGCGATGAAACGGCATCATCGCAGCTTTACCAACACCAAATATAAATAGCACTAAGATTGCGCCTGCAATGGTGGTATCTACATCGGCGTCAAACACACCGCCAGCGGTGAACTCAAGAGTGCCTGTGATGAACCAAGTTAAAATAATAGCTAACAGGAAGAAGGCGATTGAGGTGCCGAGCAAAATACCCAAATAGACGCGGCCACCTTGCTTGGCTTTCTCTGTGCCTGCATGGGTCACCAACGGATAGGTTGAAAGAGTAAGCACTTCATAGAACACAAATAGAGTAAATAGATTCGCTGAAAAGGCGAGCCCCATTACTGCACTAATGGCTAACGCAAAGCAGATATAAAAACGGGTTTGGTTTTCTTCACCGTGACCACGCATATAACCGATAGCATAAATGGTGGTGATTAACCAAAGGAAGCTGGCAATTAGGGCGAATAACATGCCTAGTGGTTCTACGACAAAGCTTATTTCTAAGCCCGGCATAAGCTCCCACCACGAGACCTCAATACTTGCTCCTGCTTTGAGTGCTTGATAGAGATTGACCACGCAGTAAAGCACCACAAGACTAATACTTATGGTGACCGCCTCACGAAGATTAGGTTTCTTTCCTGTGATTGCGATTGCAAAGGTTGCTAGCAAAGGCAATAGGATAGTTAGCTGTAACATCAGCGCCAAAGATGGATTCATGGGTTTATTCCAAACAAGCTTTGAGAAGCCGCCTGTGCAACTTGCACACTTAGGCGAGTATCGATACCGAAATAGATATTAGCGATCACTAGGGTCCAAATAGGGGCAAGGAATGTCCAAGGTGCCTCTTTAACCGTGTCGCGCCCAGCTAGTGGTGGTCTGAAATAGGCCATTTCGACAATCCGCCAGATATACACAACAGCAAGTAATGAACCTAATAGGAGAAGCACAGCAACTGGCCACATCCCTGCTTCAACACTGGCAATAAGCAGATACCATTTACTGACGAAGCCTACGGTTAATGGCACACCAATCAAACTTAATCCACCGATGACAATGGCTGACATGGTCAATGGCATTTGGCGACCTAGTCCTTGGAATTGACTCAGTTGTACGCTGCCAATACGGTACATTACCGCGCCTAATGCTAAAAAGAGGGCACCTTTCATTAAGGCATGGTTAAACAGGTGCAGTAGTGTAGCCATTACGCCTGTGCTGGTATTAATCGAATAACCAATAATCATGTAACCGACTTGAGCGATACTTGAGTAGGCTAGGATATGTTTAACATTTTGCTGATATATCGCAGTGGCAGAAGCCACAAAAACACCCACTAGTCCAAGCACCATTAAAATGTCTTGTAAGGGCAGGCTAGTGAACGAGAACGAGATGCCAAATACAGTAAAGGTAAAGCGGATTAGCAGGTAAACAGCAACCTTAGTAGAGGTTGCGGCTAAAAACGCTGTGACGATTGAAGGTGCGTAGGCATATGCATTAGGCAACCACAGATGCAGTGGGAATAGTGCCAGCTTTAAACAAATCCCAACAATTAAGAAGGCGAATGCAGCAAACACTGTACGGGTGTGGCCGACGTCAACTAAGCGTTCGGCGAGATCGCTCATGTTGAGCGTGCCGGTCATTTGGTAAAGCATGCCAATACCAATCAAGATAAAGGTAGCACCAATGGTACCCATAATCAGGTATTGAAACGCCGCCCACAGTGCACGTCTATCTTTACCTAAAGCAATTAAGGCGTAAGCAGACAGTGAGGAAATCTCTAAAAATACGAACACATTAAATGCATCGCCTGTGGCTACAATGCCGAACATGCCCGTTAGAGATAACAGGTAAAGGCTGTAAAACAGGGTGTGGCGATCTTCGCTTAATTCTTTTTGAATGCTGGTGTTAGCAGCAAATATCACCACAGTAGCTATGCTTGAGATAATGAGCAGTAAGAAGGCATTGAGTTTATCTATGCGATATTCAATTCCCCAAGGTGCTTCCCATCCTCCGAGTTCATAGATGATGGTGCCTGATTTCATCACTTCCATCAGTAACAGTACGCTGTTGATAAAGGTTGCAGAGCAAACCAACAAAGCAAAAATCCACACCAGTTTTGAACGGTTTAAGAACCAGCATAATGGCGCTGCCATTAGCGGTATCACGACTTGTAAAATAGGCAGGTGAGCTAACACTATGAATTTTCCTCGTTTAGCTGATCTAGTTTTTGGATCTCATCTTCTTCGACGCAGCCATAGGATTCTTTGATTCTAATGACGAGGGCAAGTCCAAGTGCAGTGGTTGCAATACCCACCACAATCGCGGTAAGAATTAACACATGTGGAAGTGGGTTAGAGTAGTCGCTGATCCCTTCAGCTAGGATGGGAGCGCTGCCACGCTCAACCATGCCTACGCTGATATAAAAGATAAACACAGAGGTTTGGAAAATCGTTAGGCCAACTAATTTTTTAACGAGGTTGCCATGGGCGATAACGATATAAAAACCAATCATCATTAGCAGGACAACGATCCAATAATTATAAAGTCCGAGAAACATCTTGCTCCCCTTTTTGTTTGTTATTGTCTTGGATTTGTTTGTTACGGTCTTGAATGGCTTGTCTGCGGGCATCAAAGTTGAAGAAAATACTCAGCATGACTGAGGCAACAGTGATACCTACGCCTAATTCAATCACGAGTATGCCAATATGTTGACCTGTTAAAGGGTCATCCGCTAACACGTTATAGTCTAAGAAGTTCGCTCCATTGAGCATCGAAACAACCCCAACAGAGGCGTACAGTAAAAGTCCTACAGCCGCTAGCAGTTGAATGATTGATGGATTAAACACTTTTTGCGCGGTATCTAAGCCAAATAGCATGGTATAGAGAATAATTGCAGCAGCGAAAATTACCCCTGCTTGGAAGCCACCGCCAGGGCCGAAGTCGCCATGGAATTGAACATAGAGCGCGAACAGTAAGATGAAAGGGATGAGTGCTTTACTGACAATACGCACCACCATATGACGCTCATGCATTTGCTCTTCAGTAGGGTCTTCTGATTCAGCTTTTTTACGGCGTCGAGGCAGTGAAAGCAAAGAAAGTACACCAATACCAGCTGTGAAAATAACCGCAACTTCGCCTAGGGTATCAAACGCACGGTAGCTGCCTAAAACTGACGTGACGATATTCGGAATGCCGACTTCGTCCATTGATTGCTGAATATAACGAGGAGCAACATGTTGGTGCACTGGCGCATCAACAGCGCCAAAATACGGCATATCCATGGTGCCATAAATCAGCATGCCACCAGTGACGAATACAACAAATAGCGAAATAAGCGGTCTATGGCGTTTAGGTGCTTCTTTTCGACCGGTAATCGTAATGGCCGCCAGCATGAGTAAACCGGAAATACCTGCTCCAACAGCCGCTTCGGTAAAGGCCACGTCAACAGCATCAAGCACCACAAAGAAACAGGCTGACAATAAGCCATAAATGCCACTTAACATCACGACAGCTAACAGGTTCTTGGTGCGCACAATTGCAATGGCAATGACCACTAAAAATACTAATAGTATTATATCTACTAAGGCTTCGATGGCTTGTTCCCTCCCTGTTCGTCAGGTTTGCCCTGTAGCGGTAACAGGCCATTTTGCAGTGCAGCTTTAGCTAATGCATGACTGGCAGATGGGTTAATAAATAGCGTACATACGAGGATCAAAATGAGTTTAATAAGAACTAAACCATTGGGACTTTGCAGCATTAAGCCTATCAAGACTAAGCTTGCACCTAAGGTGTCGGTAACGCTTACAGCATGCATACGGGTGTAAAAATCAGGAAAACGGATAATCCCAATTCCACCTGAAAAGCAAAGAAAACTACCAATGAGCAGGCATAAACCACTGATTATTTCTAGCGCGAGGTTCATTCTTCACCCTCCTTGGTTGTTCGGGGTTTATAAGGAGCAACTTTAAACTCGGCAGAGTCTGAATAGCGCAACACCCCAATGACACTAATAAAGTTAATCAGGGCATAAACAAGGGCAATGTCGAGAAACTCTGGACGTCCCATTAAAAAGCCTAAAACTGCAATCAACAGAATGGCTTTAGTGCCAAAAAAGTTGAAGGCTAATATGCGATCGTACAAAGTAGGGCCGACGATACAGCGAATGATCGCAAGTAACATAACAACAAGAATGGCGATTGTGGCAGCAGCTAACATTAGTTTTCAAGCTCCCTTACCCGGCGATCCATCTCTCCGGCTTTTAGTGTTTCGATGTCTGATTCATGTAGGGCATGAACGGTTATTTGGTCATCAATTAAGTCAATCGCTACCGTCCCTGGGGTTAGGGTGATGGAGTTGGCGTAGGTCACTTTATTGATATCTGAGCACTGGCGAGTGTCGATGGTGCTCAGGGTTGGTGAGATACTCTTGTTACCCATCCAGATATGTTTAACCACACTGATGTTAGATAAAATGACCTCTTTTACTAACCACAGCATGTAACGCAACATATTGGCATTGAGACGAACAAGGTGAGTTTCTTGATCGATCACATCCATTTTTTGAGTGATGTAAAGCACAAGCATGATTGAACCTGCACCCAGCGATAATAAAAGTGGATTACTGTAATTTGAGTTAATCCACCAAAATAGTGCGAGTGTTAATATCAGAATAAGCCGGTGGCTCGGAACAACGCTGCTTTTATTTTCTTGTTTCATATTGATTATTGCTTTGTGTTAGTTAACTGCTACTTAAACCTAGGTGAGTGTTATCACTCTGAATTGTGATTTGATTGATTGGCTAATCATCCTGTTGGCAAGACGACTCTTTGGCCAATGCCTGATAAATTTGGTTGTGCAATCCTTGCAAAGAGTCAGTGGATGGTGACAAGTGGTTTATTGTTTCATCGACGATTCTATCAACTAGCTGTTTGCGAGTTTCATTAGCTTGTATGCAGACTTCTGTAGGGATAATTTTTGATGTTTTATTACCGACTCGAGTTCGATAAGCCCTTTCTGAAAACCCCTCAGAATTTTTTCTAAGCTCGTATTGTTGAGTGGTGTTTAAGGTTCCTGCAAGAAAACCTTGTATGTAGTACGCACATGGTTCAGTTGATGTGATTTTCGATTGGTTATGTAGTGTCATGCAAGAAGATAAAACGAACTGTTCTTGGTCTTTAGCATTTTGAGAGGCGGCAGACTGTGAAAAAGTGAGAGTGAATATTGATAGCGCTAATAGTTGGATAATCTTCATATAAACTCCTTTTTTATAATTTTTCTTATTGCAAACTCACTTACTGAAATCTAATGGCGCAGTAATCTTTAGGACCCGGGTTTAGCTTGTTAACGCTATTTTTAGTTCACAAAGAGGCTTCAAAATTCATACTGTACTTGGCCATTTATTGGAGCCACATCAACTAACCTCGGGAATGTGTAAGTGTTGCATTTAATTAACATTAAGCTGTTTTTGTTAACTTTGTAGTTCATTTATAACACAATTCGTTTAAATTAAAATACTAACTGAGAGTAAACTGAATTTTTTTTGATTTGACGACGTTATTCAAGTTTCGTGCATAAACTCTAATGTGTAGTTTGAAGGAGTGTTTGATTAATGATTCAAGCGTAGCGACTGAGCTAGTTATTTTGATAATTCTGTTTGATAATTTTTGGCTTTATAGTCAAGGTGTTGAAGTGTTATTTTGGGATTGGTAAATTCTGGTTGGCTGAGGTTTGTGCCAGATTTTATGATGGACATTTAAATTTATTGGTTATTATGTACTGCAATTTTAATCAAAGTTAGCAGTATCGGTTGTCTTTAGTTGCCCCGTATTAAGTCGACCTTCTCTTTAAATTATTGAGCTCTCCTTAAACAGATAGGGCTCGACAGGGATGATTTACCTGTTATCTATTTATTAATTTATCAAAGTAACGGCTAACATCATTCAGTTACTGGAATGATCCACATATTATTTTCAATAGTGCCTCCCATCATTTCAATGACTACATTATCGACGACTTGAAGGCCGGTATCTGCCATGTTTTCAAAAGTATCAATGCTTCATTGGAAAAGTAGAGATCAAGTTTATAAAAAACCACTCCGAAGAGTGGTTTTTAATGATAGTTTTAATCACGAATTTGAATTAATTATTGCTCAATTGTCAAAGTCGCTTTCGAGTTGAATAGTGGCTCAGAAGCTTCTGTTGCCAAGCGCCAAACATAAGATGTTTTAAATGGGGAGGCTGCCCAAGGGTATGTTGGACGTAACTCTGCTTCTTCTTGTTCTAAATAATCTTCAACTGAGTCGTAAACTAATTTAGTTTCGTTGTCTTGCACTCGACCATCAATGTTGATGGCCAGTGTATTTACTGTGGTATATACATTGATCCAACCATCAGAAACCGATGGCGTCACAGGTTTTTCAACATTAAATGCTAATGCAGGGTACTTAGATCGAAAGTCGACTTTATCACCAGTGGTCACTTCAATAATATCACCAATAAACTCTACTTTGTTTAAAGCATAGCCGTAATGTTTTGGTTTTTGATACTCATCTGCCACGTTGTATTGTGAAATAGTATAACTATCTTCTACTACTTGATTAGTTGATGAAGAGCGGAACATAAAGTTACCTAAGCGTAGTGAGCTAATACCAGTAGTTTCACGATAATCTGTGCGAACAACATAGTCACTTAATACTGAGAGAGCTTCATTCCAGCTAGTATATGAAACCCCATTATGCTTGACGCTTCCGTCAGCGTTATAAGTCAACGTAGTTTTCTTACCTTCTTTTTCTAAATACACATTAATGAACCATACATCAGGTTGATTGATAGCTTTAATATCAACAATAGGTTCGGCGTAGTAAGCTAATGTTGCATTTTTTTCTAAAGAATTCACTGGTGTATAAAGAGTAAATCGTTGGTCTTCTTTTACTGAAATAAGTAAAGAGCCGTCTGTATTTACTTCAACTTTTTCCGCATCATGCACTAATCTAATATCGTGCACAGGAATAGTCACGGGTGGTAATAAGCCTGCCTCTTCATCAGGGTCCTGTATAGGCTTACAAAATACCAATTCATCACAAGGTTCAATTGGTGAAGGATCTGTAATTGGTGTCCCTTCATTAGGCGGCAGTGAAATCTCATGTTCATCTTCAGGATCTGTTACTGGGTTACAAAATTCATTTTCATCACAAGGAATTGGTGATGGATCTGTAATTGGTGTTCCTTCATTAGGCGGCAATGTTATCTCATGCTCATCTTCAGGATCTGTTACTGGGTTACAGAATTCATTTTCATCGCACGGAATTGGTGATGGGTCAGTAATTGGTGAACCTTCTCCTGGTAATGGAGGAAGAATTACATCGTGAGGAATATATGGTGTAAATTCACGAATAGTTTCGACAGTTCCTACCAAGTCTCCTTCAGGGTTAGAGATATAAAAATAGTTGCCTATATAGGCTACTCCAACTTCACCAGTATTTAATGCATAATCGCTCATCATGATTTCGTTACCATGATGCAAGATTACATCTTCCCAATCGCCGTATACGGTTGTAACGCCCATTTCGCTGAACTCGTATGACCCAATCGCGTTAACAACTAATTGAGCACCACTTTTCATAATAATGTGGACATTCCAATCATAATTTTTTTCAGAGCCATCTTCATTTGCAATTTCAATAATTGGTTTATGTAAATGTTTTAGCTGAACAGACTTGAGTTCATCGGCAGGAATATAGGCTCCAACAGGATTGCCTTTAGTTAACTCTCGAGAATCAATATTACTCACTGGTTCAATTACTCGATACGAAACCGTACCATCTCGATTGATTTGAATCTCTGAAGTACCAATGATATTTTCTGGATTAATAACAGGGTCCACATTGACAATTGGCGCATCATTATCATCGTTGCTACATCCGAACATAGCTGTCGCTATTAAAGAAGCTATAATTAGCTTTTTCATTATTTACATTACCTATTTTTATTAACGTGAATCCATCTCATTTAAGTAGTCCTTTATTTTGAATATTCGTACTGACATATACATAAATTTAAATACAACAAAATAATTTACTAAGGTCGTCTGTTTCACCATTCGGGAGGATTCATGCTCCCCGAATAAAAGTATTTCAGCGAAAAAAGCGATTAATTTTTATTGAAAGTTATATTTTTTCGCAGTATATGTAGGGCAAAAATGATGAACAATGCCAATTAACACTTTACGACAGTAGAGTTTTTATGCGGCGCAATCGGTTCGGTTGTGATGTTTTCTTAGATGAATTTCTGTATAAATTTGGTTCAAATAAGCAATTTGTAATTTGATTTTGGAAACTAATGAGGTATTTAAATGGCAATGCTTTTTTATTCACATAATTCATATAACGAAAGAGTTCTAAAAGCATTGCAAAGTAAGCTGTCTGAAAAGCAGTTAAAGCAAACTGTAAAGCTAATTCCCTCGTTAGATTCAACCCCAGTTCTTGCAGAAAGAATGTATAGCTATTTTGAATCAGTTGAAAAATATTTATCAGGTAGCTTTAATGGATTTGAGATTGGGCAGCAATTAGCGAATGAGGATATTGCTAATAATACTAACCAAGTTAACTTTTTACAGGAAGTCGTGAACTGTTTTGGTGCTCTAGTTAGGACATCAAATTTTACAAGTTTTCATCTAGATATGGTCCGAGATAGAATTATTTGTAGAGCAGAAGTTAGCCGAAAATTTAAAGGGAATCCTTCATTTATTAATGAAATAAAAAGTGGTTATATCTTGGAATTGATAAGGGTTTCTTCTGGTGAAAGCTTCAATCCGGAAGAGGTTATTGTTCAAACGACAGTTTCGTTGAAGCTCCCTGAAAGTCATTGCGTAATTCGCAGAACAGATCATCAAGCTAGTAGTTTTTCTATTAATTTTCCGATTTATTGGATACAAGCCCCATCAACTAATGTCGTGTTAAACCTAACAAATATGGATAAGATACGTCGTTATTGTCGTCAAAATATAGAAAATAAAAACTGGAATGTAGTATCTCTTGCTAAAAAGTGTCATATCTCTACTCGATCATTACAGCGATTGATGAAGAATAAAAATACTTCCTTTAGACAAGTCATGACAGAAGAAAAAGCAGAGCTTGCTAAACAGCTCTTATCAGAAAAAAATTCTATCAATGATATTGTGGCTAGATTAGGGTTTTCTTGTCCATCTAGCTTTAACCGTTTTTTTAAATCAGCTACTGGAATGACGCCAAAAGACTATTTGTAAAATAGTTCTTCTTAAACTTTAAAAGTCTCCTTAAAAATAATGAATAACCAAGATAAGTTGGAAATATCATTTTTATATCGTTCTATAGTTCTGATGAGTGATTAGAACCAGCCCTTAATTTTTTGACTTCAGAATAATCTATTGGGACTTCGATAATAGTAAGTTTTACAGTGGCTTACCTGTTATCTATTTATTAATTTATTAATTTATTAATTTATTAATTTATTAATTTATTAATTTATTAATTTATCAAAGTAACGGCTAACATCATTCAGTTACTGGAATGATCCACATATTATTTTCAATAGTGCCTCCCATCATTTCAATGACTACATTATCGACGACTTGAAGGCCTGTATCTGCCATGTTTTCAAAAGTATCAATGCCTTCATTGGGAAAGTTTTGCCGAGTGCGGTGGATATTAAACTGATTTGCAAATTTCCTATCAAAAGCCTTTTCTACCCCAGCTTTACCTACCATAAAACCGATTAGCCCTCCCCATGTTGCAGTAGGGTTATCTGAATCCCAGCCTGCTAATGAGCCAATTTTAATGGTCTCTTTTATATCTCCTTCTCCATAATGCAAACTGATGATACTGGCAGCAAAGTTTATTCCAGCAGCAAAACAGCCATTACAATAGAGCTTTCGGGACGTCATATCATAGCCATCTTGCTGATTAACTTGGTAACGCTGATATATTAAATCTCTTGCTTGTTCCCAAGGGATACCGGAGTTATGTAATTGGGTGACGTAATCGTACATAGCTGCTGCATAGGTAGCATTAGGCAACACTTGTCGAGCTTGAGTTGCCATCCATGTCATTTGTTCCTTAATTGGCATAGTGTGGTCTACAGATGATGCCAATGAGTGCATCACGACATAAAATTTAGCTATGTATTCAGCATCTTTACTTGCTGTTGTTTTGATAGGTAAATCAGCTATTTTTAGTGCTATGTCTGGTCTAGTTGGGGCGAAAAGTCCAAAAATTTCAGTGGTTAGCTGAGCATCTATCATGTCAAAGTGTTCATTATTGCTAGGCTTCCCTGTTTCCGGTGGCAACATACCTTGATTCATCAGATCAAAAGCTCGTTGGTTTGAAACCCATAAGTAATTTTCTTCATCATGCCTAATATGTTTTAACCAACCATCTCGGATTTGTTCAGGAGTGAGCATGCTTGTGTTATGGGTTGCTAGTAGATATTGATACATATACTCGATGTCAGTATCGTCATCAGAGCCCCATACTTCTCCTGGATTTCGGAAAACAAAATCAATGTTTGTTGATAAGTCGCTGGGAACTCCTTGTCCCCAAATACTTGGTTGATCTGGCGTACCCCAATCATCACGGGTGTAAAAATCACCTGTTTTTAGCTCGCCAATATCACCAATCTTGTCCATTTCAGTCACTAGGCCTGTCCAATTGGCAATAGACTGCCCTAGCCAAAAACCATAAAGCTTATCAGCATAGCTTTCTCTAGATATTTTCTTGGTTTTATCAACAGACACGGCCGAATGAGTCATCGATTTTTGCTTTTTATTAGTAGCAGAAATTTGGCTTGGACTTTGACAAGCTGCCAAGGAGAATAAGGCTAAAAATAAAACAAAGAGAAATTTCATATTTTCTACTTATCATTAAAATGAAAGCGGTTACATCGCTATTTACTATAGTAATTAGCGGGATAAAAAATCAACAAAAAATTATCCTGAAATAATAGGAGAGTACAAAGTAATGGCCTGAATATTAACCATTGAAAATAACTAGAAATGATTAAGGAAGGTTAGATTAAGTAGAAGAATAAATTCAATTCTATGTTTTAAAAATATGTCGGTCTCTGGTTTTAATGGTTTCAAGCTGTTGTTTTAATTAAGTAAAAGTTTTTGATTCCTGTCTTTGTTTATGTATCTTTAATTATGCTCAAAGCGCCACAAAGCGATGATTTTTTTCTGGCTCAATTATTGGTTTTAGAAAGTGGATTAGCAATAGACTGGGTAGGTTGCTCGAATGCAGGCAAAGCGCTTTTTTAATTTGAGCCATTAAGTCACAGCGTTTGAGTCATTAATCTATCTTTGACTGCAATAAATGATATGTTGTAACATAGCGCAAAATTTGTTCCCTATATAAGAGAAAAGTACGTGAAAAAGCACCTTTTATGTTCATTAATTGTCATTTCTAATGGCGCATTGGCACAAGATATTATTGAGCAACCGTCTGAAATTAATGATGATATTGAGCGCATTGAGGTAAACAGGCATTGGCAGCCATACCGTGGCAATGTGCCGTTGATTGATACTCCGCAAGCTGTTGATCGTATTAATGCAGATACCATTAAAAATGAAGGTATTACGCGTTTTATGGATGCCTTGGATTATTCGCCGAGTATCGTAAGACAAAATAACTCAGGCGGTATGTTTGATAGCTTTGCTATTCGCGGTTTTTCAGGGGACGAAAATAACCCAACTGGTTACTTAGTTAACGGCTTTAATTCTCGCGGTTATAACGGTAATCGCAACACGGCCAATATTGAAACGATTGAAGTGATGAAAGGACCGGGTTCGGCACTGTATGGACAAGGTGAGCCGGGCGGTACAGTTAATATCATCACTAAAAAGCCGCAGTTTGAAGAGCAAGGTTATATTCAGGGCACTTTAGGTAACTTCGATACCAAACAAGTCGAGTTTGACCACACTAAAGGGCTGACTGACAATGTTGCTTACCGTATCAACGGCTTCTATGAGGATTCTGATACATTTCGCGACCATGTTGATGTTGAAAGCCTTAATCTAAGCCCATCTTTATTATGGAATATTTCTAATACGACGAGTTTAAGCTACGAAATGGAAATTCTTAATCAGAAAAAACCATTAGATCGTGGTGTATACGTATTAGATAACGACTTCGATTCAGTCGATACTTCTGCTTTCTATGGTGATCCCCGAGACGGGGCGCACACCGTTGAGGCACTAGGCCATCAATTAGTTCTAAATCACCAGTTAAATGATCATTGGCACTTATTAACGGGCTTAGCTTATAGAGACTCGTCTTTTAAAGGCCAGTCTTCAGATGCTGAGCTATCTGATGGCCGTCAGCTGATTTATACAGATCCTGATTTGTTATCAAGACAACGAAGAGAGCGTGATTATCAGGCGCAAGACTTGTCTGCACGTTTTGAAATCAGTGGTGATGTAACACTCGGTGGCTTTAAAAATAATCTATTGGTCGGGGTAGATTACTATAACTACCAATTAGACACAGATTACAGGGTATGGAGAACGGCATGGGGGTCAGGTGATACAACTTATGCAATTGATCCTAATAACCCTGATTACACCATGGATCAGCCTGAAACTGAGCCAACGACGTTAACCTCTGAGGAGCAAGAAGGGCTTGGTTTATATGCACAAGACTTGATTGAATTAACTGATAGAACCAAATTATTAGTGGGTTTTAGAGTCGATCAATTTAATCAAAAAATATTAAATAAACTTGATAATGAGTCACAAGAGCAAGAGCATACCGAGGTATCTTCTCGTTTTGGTTTAGTTTATGAATTAGCTGACAACATCAATGCGTACACCAGCTATGCAGAAGGTTTCAGGCCTAATCCAGGACTCGATTCAGACAGAAATGCATTTGATCCAGAGACCACTAAATCATTCGAAATCGGTCTTAAATGGCAAAATGTTGCTGATAGGTTCTCGGGTAGTCTTGCGCTTTATGATGCTAGTAAAACTAATATGTTAACTGCAGAGCCGGATACTGGGCTATCAGCTACCTTAGGCGAAGTTGAAAGTCAGGGTGTTGAATTTCAGCTAAGTACTCAGCTAACGGCTGATACGAGTATCGACTTAGCTTACGCTTATACTGATGCAAGAACCGCAAAAGACTTGATTGATAATGATTGGGGGGTGCCAATTCCTAAAGGTTCGCGCTTAATTAACGTCGCAGAGCATGTGGGTCATATCGCCTTAAGACATTACACTGACATCATGGGTAAAGAAGCTTACTTCGGCGCCACTGTTAATTACGTTGGCGATCGTTTAGGTGAGACAACCGATCCTGATTATATTTTGCCAGCATATACGTTAGTGAACTTATCAGCAGCGGTAAATCTCACCAGTAAATTCAGTGTAATGTTTGATGTGAATAACTTATTTGATGAGCAGTATTTTGAAAGCTCGTATCATAAGCTGTGGACTATGCCGGGTGAGCCGCTTAATTTTACTGCGAGTGTTAAGTACCAATTCTAACTTGTCGGTTAATTGCTGCTTAGGCTTGATAATACGGCCTCAGTTTAAGGTTTTCGCTGCTCATTGACACCAGTCAACTCCGCGGCGAAAACCTCAAACTTCATTGTCTTATCTTCGCCAGCGACGCAATTATGGTGCGTTGAGCGTTATTGAAGTTTAGTGACTTATAAATTTTAGAAGCGACCTTAGGGTCGTTTTTTGTCTTACTATCGTCAGTAACGCAACTTGGCCAATTCGATAATAGCCAGCGACGCAATTATGGTTTAGCTGCAATTTAACCTCAGTAATACTGCATCAGCCGTTACTTTTTACATGGATCGAAATAAGGAGTTTGACAACAGTCAACTCCGTGGCAAAAAGCAGCGGCTTTTTTGTCTTACTATCGGCAGTAACGCTACTTGGGCCTATTCGATAATAGCCAGCGACGCAATTATGGTGCGTTGAGCGTCATTGAAGTTTAGTGACTTATAAATTTTAGAAGCGACCTTAGGGTCGTTTTTTGTTTGAGATAATTAATCACATTTACGATACGTAAATCTATTAATAATACTATAAATCGCATACCAGAGTATTTTTATCAGTTATTGATTTCATGTTCACTTTTACTTTTAGCTCATTAAAATAACTGTTCTAATGATAGTGTTATTGTTCTGTTTAATGCTGTCTTCTGATTTTGTATCATTAGAATATCTAATGTGATTATTGAGAATTTATATCTGTATTTTCAGGGCGGTTGCAGGCAGAATTTGTTTCTTTTTATTAGCTAAGATTTTTATGTTAGAAGTTAAAGTAATTAGTGCTTTGTGGTTCATTGGTATCCTAGCAGAGGCAATGACAGGAGCTTTGGCGGCGGGTAAGAAACAAATGGATCTTTTCGGTGTGGTGATCATTGGCTGTGTCACAGCGATTGGTGGTGGGACTTTACGGGATATGCTACTCGGCAATTATCCCATTATATGGATAGAGAACGTCCATTATTTGCTAGCAATAGCCGCAGCATCACTGCTTACAGTGATGATTGCACCGTTGATGCGCTATCTATCGAGGTTATTCTTGGCTATTGATGCCATCGGGTTAGCGGTTTTTTCAATTGTAGGTGCTCAAAAAACCTTAATGTTAGGTTTTAGTGCCGAGATATCAATTGTCATGGGAGTCGTTACAGGTGTGTTTGGTGGGGTTATTCGTGACATTTTGTGTAATCAGGTGCCACTTGTGTTTAAGAAAGAACTTTACGCATTAGTCTCTTTAGCTACAGCTGCTTTGTATGTGGTGATGAAGTTAAACGGGGGGATTGAATGGGTAAGCCTTTCTATTGCCGTTATCTTTGGTTTTTGCTTTAGAATGTTAGCTATTAGATATCGTTGGTCGATACCTCAGTTTGATTACCAAAATAAGTCAGGAAGCTGTCATTAGCACATAGCAATCTTCAAGATTTGCTAGAGTAAAGCTTGAGGCTTCATATTTCTGTCTGACTTTGGTTACTTTATTTTTCGCCGGCGAACCTACTGTTAAGTTACGTGGGAGCCTATGGTTTTCAGAAATTCAATTTTGCACGATGTAAGGTGTCACATATCTAATTTTATCATTCCTTCAGAAGTAAAATTCAGAGGCTGATTTTGACTGCAAGAACGTAGGTTTTTTGTTGAAAAACTCATAAACATAGCGCAAGGGATGTGCAGGCCTGATAAGAATAGAGGGTTAATTTGAAGGGGAAAGGCTCTAAGCTTACTTGGATTCAAAAGAATATAAGCTTAGCAAGTATGAGCTTTTCAAATATATGAAAACGCCTGAAGAATGACTTCAGGCGTTTGTTTTACAGTTATATCATCTCAAGTGATAGCGCTTAGCAACTGGCCTAGCAACTGGCTTAGCCGCAAACAACTGTCGCTATGAACGTTTTTAAAACTGGTTCATTGTGTTGTCTTTACCAGATGCTTTCAGAGCTTGGTCACCAGAGAAGTACTCTTTATGTGCATCACCCATGTCAGAACCAGCCATGTTTTGATGTTTAACACAGGCGATACCTTGACGGATTTCCTTACGTTGTACATTAGCAACATAACCCAACATACCTTGGTCACCGAAGTACTCTTTAGCCAAGTTATCAGTTGATAGGGCAGCAGTATGGTAAGTCGGCAATGTAATAAGGTGATGGAAAATACCCGCTTCACGCGCTGCATCAGCTTGGAAGGTACGGATTTTTTCGTCAGCTTGTACAGCAAGGTCAGTATTATCGTAATCAACGCTCATTAGCTGGTCACGGTTATAAGCTGATACGTCTTGTCCTGCTTCTTGCATTGCATCAAATACTTGCTGACGGAAGTTAAGTGTCCAGTTAAACGATGGCGAGTTGTTGTAAACAAGCTTGGCATTTGGGATAACTTTACGGATTTCGTTCACCATGCCGCCAATTTGAGAAACATGTGGTTTTTCTGTTTCAATCCACAATAAATCAGCGCCATTTTGCAATGAAGTAATACAATCAAGTACACAACGCTCTTCACCTGTACCTGCACGGAACTTAAATAGACCATTTGGAAGACGAGCTGGTTTAACAAGTTGTCCGTCTTGCTGGAATACCACGTCACCGTTATTTAGTTTAGCGGTATCAACTGCTTCAACTTCTAAGAATGAGTTGTACTGCTCACCTAAATCGCCAGCTTCATTCGTTACAGCGATTTTTTGAGTAAGACCTGCACCTAATGAATCGGTACGGGCAACAATCACACCATCATCAATGCCTAGTTCTAAGAATGCGTAACGAACAGCATTGATTTTTGCTAAAAATTCAACATGTGGCACGGTGACTTTACCGTCTTGGTGTCCACACTGTTTAACGTCAGATACTTGGTTTTCTAATTGAATACAACAAGCACCTGCTTCAATCATTTGTTTCGCCATCAAATAAGTGGCTTCTTCGTTACCAAAACCTGCATCGATATCGGCAATAATCGGTACAACGTGGGTTTCGAAGTTATCAATCTTATCTTGAATTGCTGATTTTTCAGCTTCAGTTGCATTGTCTAACTCGCGGAATAAGCCACCTAGTTCACGGGCATCAGCTTGACGAAGGAAAGTGTATAGCTCTTTAATCAGTGAAGCGACAGAGGTCTTTTCATGCATTGATTGGTCAGGTAATGGGCCAAACTCACTGCGCAGTGCGGCAACCATCCAACCTGAAAGGTAGAGGTAACGACGTTTGGTCGTTAACAGGTGCTTCTTAATAGAGATCATTTTTTGTTGGCCGATAAAACCATGCCAGCAACCTAGAGACTGAGTGTACTGCGACGAGTCTTTGTCGTAGTTATCCATGTCTTCACGCATAATCTTAGCAGTGTACTTTGCGATGTCTAACCCAGTCTGAAAGCGATTCTGTAGACGCATGCGAGCTACTGATTCTGGGTTGATGGCATTCCATGCACTACCTTCTGAGTTAATCAAGGTAGCAGCTTCATCGATATTACTTCTGTAGTTAGTCATGTGTATATCCCTTTAACAAATAGATTAGCGGCGATTGATTACGTTGAAAATAATAGTTAGATTTGGTTAAATAAGTCTAATTTATAGTTACTATTTTCGGTATTCACCATATGAATGTATCTCGTATCGACTTGAACCTCCTTGTTTATTTAGATGTTTTACTTCGTGAAAGAAATGTCACTAAGGCTGCTGACCAACTCGGGATCAGCCAACCTGCAATGAGTAATGGCCTAAAACGCTTAAGAACTTTGTTTGATGATCCGTTACTGATCAGAACCAGCCAGGGGATGACGCCGACAGAACGCGCGCAAGAATTACAACCCACGATCAGTGAGTTGATTATTGGATTAGAAAAAGCCGTACAGCCACGCGCCAAATTTAATGCGGTAGAAAGTGAACAAGTCTTCCGTGTCATGGCAAGTGATTATGCTGAAGCGACGTTAATTCCACCGCTAATTGCAAAGCTTCGTACTGAAGCGCCAAACATCATTTTAGATATCATGACCCCAAGTGACGTCAGTTTCCCTGATGTAGAACAAGGAAGAGTCGATATGGTTATTAACCGTTTCGACAGTATTCCGCAGTCATTTCATCAAAAAGTATTGTGGAGTGATGATTTTAGTTGTTTGATTAGTAAGACTAATCCTGTTTTAGATAAGTTTTCACTAGACAGTTATTTACAAGCTAAGCACGTGTGGGTGAGTAAAACAGGTATGGGCGTTGGTGTGGGAATGGACCCTGATGATGTGCAGCGTTTAGGTTGGGTTGATGAGGCGTTAACTCGCATTGGTGTAAAACGCCAAATCACCATTTTTACTCGCCACTACCAAGCGGCTTGTTTGTTGGCTGAGCAACAAGATTTGATCGCAACCATACCAAGTAAGATGGCTCGTCAGCATGAAAATAATGATCGTGTCAGTATCGTTCCGCCGCCATTTATCATTCAACCTATTGCACTCACAATGGCTTGGAGCCCTTTGCTACAGCATAATCCTGCCCATAAATGGATGCGTCAGTTGATCACTAAAACGGCTGATGAGATCAATCGAGGTGGAGTTTAAGGTTATCGATATTTTGATTTCTAGTTACTTATATGTAGTAAATTAACCAAAAAACGCCGTTTGTCCATATCTTTGGTGAATAGTGGTGATAATAACTATAAATTGGATAAATGAACTTGGTTTGATATAGAGTAAAGTCTTGCTGCGAGTTAACTGTTATTAGTTAGATGCAAACAGTGAAAGGGTTTAGGCCTGTAATTGGGTCTTGATATTACGGTTAACGCACTGGAATTAAGGGTAGGGATATTAAATGACAGCACGTATTAAAGTAGGTGGCTTACAAATAGCTGAAGAATTGTGGCAATTGGTGGACAATGAAATTTGCCCCAAAACAGGGATTGATTCAGCAGAGCTCTGGGCTAAATTTGAGGATATTGTTAGCGAATTTTCTCCACTCAATATCAAGCTGCTACAAAAAAGAGAACGCCTACAACAGCAAATTGACCAATGGCATATTGACCATCCTGCTAAAGATTTTGATGCGACCCAATACAAAGCATTTCTTACCGAAATAGGTTACCTCGTTCCTGAAGGCGATCCCTTTGAAGTTAGCACCGAAAATGTTGATCATGAAATCGCCTCGCAAGCTGGGCCTCAACTTGTGGTGCCAGTCAAAAACGCTCGTTTTGCACTTAACGCTGCCAATGCACGTTGGGGCAGTTTATACGATGCACTTTATGGCACCGATGCAATATCAGAAGAGGGCGGCGCTGAGCTCACTAAACAATATAACCCAGTTCGTGGCGCTAAAGTCATCGCGTTTGCTAAGCAACATTTGGATAATGCCGCTCCGTTAGTTACCGGCAGCCATGTTGATGTGAAGCGCTACTTTATCGAAGCTGGCGAATTAACAATGCAGCTAGCCAATGGTGAAAACACAACTTTAGCGCAAGCTGACAAGTTTGTTGGCTATCAAGGCAATGCTGATGCGCCAAGCGCTGTATTACTAGAAAATAATGCTCTACATATTGAGGTGCAAATCGATCCTAGCAGTGTCATTGGTAGCACTGATAAAGCAGGTATAAAAGACCTATTAGTTGAAGCAGCTGTTACTACTATTATGGACTGCGAAGATTCCGTTGCAGCTGTTGATGCGGAAGATAAAGTAGAAGTTTACCGTAACTGGTTAGGCTTAATGCAAGGCAACTTATCGGCTTCACTGAGTAAAGGTGGCAAACAGATCGTCAGAGAATTAAATGACGATCGTGTTTACTGTGCACCGAATAGTGCTGATAAACCGGTGATTTTACCCGGTCGAAGTTTACTGTTTGTACGTAATGTCGGTCACTTGATGACGATTAATGCTGTATTAGATAAAGACGGTTGTGAAGTGCCAGAAGGGATACTTGATGGCATGATCACTGTGCTCGCGGCGATGCATGATCTCAATGGCAATAATAATGGCCGTAGTAATAGTCGCAAAGGTTCGATAAATATTGTAAAACCGAAAATGCATGGCCCAGAAGAAGTGCAATTTACCTGTGACTTATTCACTAAGATAGAGGATGTGCTCAACTTGCCGCGTAATACCATTAAAGTGGGCATTATGGATGAGGAGAGGCGAACCACACTGAATCTTAAAGAGTGCATCAGAGTTGCCAAAGAACGTGTGGTATTTATCAATACTGGTTTTCTTGACCGCACTGGCGATGAACTGCATACCTCAATGTTAGCTGGCGCCTTTGTGCCAAAGTCGGTAATGAAACAGCAAAAGTGGATTACCGCTTACGAAGACTGGAATGTCGATATTGGACTCGAATGTGGTTTACAAGGCCGCTCGCAAATCGGTAAAGGTATGTGGCCGATGCCTGATGAGATGGCTGCAATGCTAGAGCAAAAAATGGCTCATCCTAAAGCGGGGGCCAATACTGCATGGGTACCTTCACCAAATGGTGCAGTCTTGCATTCGACTCATTATCATCAAATTAATGTGGTTGAAGTTCAGCAACAGATTAAGCAACGTCAGCGCGCCAGCATTGATGACTTACTGACCATTCCGTTACTTGATGAAGCGACCACACTCACTAAAGAACAAATCACCTTTGAGTTAGAAAATAACGCCCAAGGTATTTTAGGTTATGTGGTGCGCTGGATTGACCAAGGCGTTGGCTGTTCGAAAGTACCCGATATTAATAATGTCGGTTTGATGGAAGACCGAGCCACATTGCGGATTTCGTCGCAATATCTCACCAACTGGCTAGAGCATGGTTTATGTAGCGAAGAAGAAGTATTAGCCGCGCTGAAAAAGATGGCTGCTGTGGTCGATACTCAAAACGCAGGGGATGCTGAATACATTAATATGGCACCTAACTTTGACGGCATAGCCTTTAAAGCTGCGTGTGATTTAATTTTTAAAGGTAAAGCTCAGCCATCTGGCTATACCGAGCCTTTACTACATGCTTATAGAATCCAATCCAAAGCGAGTTAATAAAAGCCAAAGCTAGTTGATATAAGCATCATAGTATTGTTTAAATTGCCCAAAACACTAAAGCCCTAATCATCACAATTAGGGCTTTTTTGTTGGTTAGCTTTTAATGAACCGCTCGTTAAATTGCTAGCCATTCATCCAGAGTTTGGCTAATGTGGATGAATGATTAATAAAGGAATATTAAGATGAAAGTGCACGATATTATGACTCAAAACCCCGTTTGCATTAGCGATGAAGCAAGCTTGAAAGATGCCCACCAATTAATGCAAAGCCGCAATGTTCGTCACCTCCCTGTTATTTCTGAAACTGATGGTCAACTGATCGGAATGTTGACCCATAAAAAAATGATTGCCAGTGTGCTAACTATGCTCAATAAATACGGCCAAGGGGCATTAGACAGAAAAGAGCGTTACACACCTATTGCCGATATCATGGAAACCCAAGTGCAAAAGTTAGGTTTAGATGAGCCGTTAACGATTGTGGTGCAGTACTTTATTGATAATAAGTTAGGCTGCTTACCTGTGGTTGATGAGCAAAATAAAGTACTAGGGATTGTCACCTCATCAGATTTTGTCAAACTGTGTCAGCGATTACTGTTAAAGCATAATTAAACGTAATATTCCTTTTAAATCACAGTCTGCAGTTAATAGGCTTTGGTTTTAGTCATAGGGGTTATAGTCACTTTGGTTAAACTCACTTTGTTTATAGTCACTTTGATTAAACTCACTTTTTTATAGCCACTTTGGTTAAAGTCATTGGGGTTATATTCACTATGCTTACCGTCACTTTGTTTAGAAGTGAAAATTTGAGCTAGTTACACTAGCTATAAAAAATGGTTCAACGAATAATATCGCTGAACCATTTTTGTATTTGCTTATAGAGTTAGAACTGCAAAATATTATGACTAACTTTAGCTTTATAGTGCTAATAGAGATTCATCGTCATCATTTCAATCCCGAAATCAGTGGCGGTATTCCCGGTAAAATCCCTACTGCTGCCATGACCCCTGTTAACACTACAAACATAATGCTCGGCACTATCCAGCGGTTCATCTTGGTTAATTTGGAGCTACGCTCTTTACAGCCAATTAAGCCAAGGTTATCTAGTAACATAGTCAGTGACCAGCCAAATGCAGGGTTTACCAATACCGATGAAAACACCACAATGGCTGCCGATTGAGTGGTTTTACCTTCACGGGTCATTTCCATGCCTGCTTCAAGTAAAGGGATAAATACCCCAACCACTAATGCAACACACAGTACCGGCTCCCATATGGCTAAATCCATCGGGTAGCCCCAAAGTGCGGCGATAACGCAAAACAGCGCAGTCAGTAATGCACCTGCAGGTATAGGGCGCTTTGCAATGGCCGCTGGCACAATATATGTGCCCCAAGATGAGGTGAAATTTGCCCCGCCCATAATTGAGCCGATGGTTTGACGAATTGATGCCGTGGTCATGGTGTCATCAATGTTCATATGTACTTTTTCAGTACGTTCTGGGTAATTAATCTTTTGAAAAACTTGATGACCTAAAAAGTCAGGCGACCACATGGCTACGGCTAAAATGGCAAATGGCAGTACGACCATAAAGCTTTCTAATGTCGGTAAACCCAGCATCCAGCCTGTATCTTCACCCCACCAATACATCGGGTTCATGTTAGGCAAACCTGGTTCGGTGTGAAATTCAAATGGCGCACCTAAAGCAAATGCCAGTGTGCCACCCAGTAGACAACTTAGCGGCACCGCTAACCAGCGCTTACGCCAATGCTCTAGTAATGCATACAATATGATGGTGCAGAAAATCACAATGAAAGCGATATGAGACATACCAATATCATTTGCCCAAGCAATGAGTTTATTCACTTGCGACGCTGTGCCGACAAATCCGAGATACAGCAGCAGTCCTCCACAAACCCCTTTACTGGTGAGGTTTGCTAGCATACTGCCACCTTTACTGATGGCGAGTATCAAGCCAAGTGCACCAATAAGCAGACCAAATGCCATTGGGTGACCACCTGCAGCGACCACAATGGGGATCATTGGGATAAGTGGGCCATGGGTTCCTGCAAGGTTTGCCGTTGGGAGTAAAAAGCCTGAAAAAATGACGATAAAGAAGGCGGCAATGATCAGCTCATAACGCACATTTTCTAAAATAAAGCTTTCATTAAGACCAAGAGAAGTCGCAAAAGTAGTCGCAATAGCGCCCACCATCACGACCTTACCGATAGTTGCCGCCATAGCTGCAATAGAGTCTTCTGGTTCGAATCGATAATCTTTGACTGGTAAATTAGGACGCCAGCGTTTCGGCGCCATAATTTTCAGTTCATTTTCTAAATATTGTTCTCTACTTTCAAACTCAGAGCTGGATTTATGCTGTTGCTGGTAAGTCTGCTGTTGACTCTGATCGTTTAACTCGGCACTTTTTTGTTCATGCACTGCTTCAGAATTACTGCTCATATCATTCCTGTTGTTCACTCACTAAAAGCGCGTTGTCGACTAATTTAGAGCCAGCTTATCTGAACCAAGTTGGCAGAGCTAACATTAAAAGCGATTTGAGTCTCAGACATTAGTCGTATAACACAAAAAATTAACATAAATAAAATCAATAGTTTGTGGTTGATTATTGAACAGTGTTCAAATGTGGATTGCCTGTAACTTGAAATGACTTCAATCAAAATAAGCGTGTATAGCAATAGGGGAATAGATTTGTGGAGTGGTTTAAGAATACGTTTTGAGCGATTATTTAGTAGAGTTTTACAGATATAAAAATGGTTCAGCGACTGATGTCGTTGAACCATTTTATAAGCCTTTAAAAATCGTTAATTAGACTTTCATGCAATAGCGGTTATTGATAGATGCAATAGCGGTTATTGATAGATGCCCGCATCGACCTGTTGTCCTTTCGCTGGACGAGGGACGATTTCAAATGCGCCGTCAAATTCAACTGAGATGTCAGCAAGTGTTTGCATTACTTCGGTATTACCTTTTATCGTCGCTTTATTTGCTTTGATTAAATCGGCTAGAGTGGTTTGACCGAGTAATACTTGGTTGATGTCAGCTTTGTTAATCTCAAGTGTGGTATCGGCAGTTTTAAATTCGTTAACCTGCACGTTATTCAAATTACCATTTGATAGTTCAACAAAGAACTTTTCACCGATATCTGGCACATTGATATTCAAAGTAAAATCTAAACCTTCTGCTTTTTTCGCGACCACTTTAACAGCCATAAAATCAAGTAGGTTTTCGACGGTCATTTCAGAAAGAACGTCGGCAGATAGCGTTTTAGGTGTGCCTGGTAATGTCCCCACTCGCACTTCTTGTGCGCCAGTTAAAAATACATTTCTCCAGCCGGCACCTTCTGCTTGATAACCTTGTTGCTCCCAGTTATCTGCCAATAATTTACGTGCATCGGTATAGTCATCACATGCACGAACAATATGGTCCAGCATGACACCAGCAAAGCGGTAATTACCATCGTCAAATTGCGCTTTAGCCGTTGTATAACCCGCCTCACAGCCGCCATATGCTTGAGTAAAATGCTTCGCTTCTTCATTCACGGTTAAGCGGTTTAAGTTAGCTGGGTTCATGTCAAAGTAACCCAAGTACATGTTGTAAACTGCGCGAGCATTGTGACTGTAAGTACCGTGATAACCATTGGTGTGCCAAAGCTGTCTTAATGATTCAGGTAGTTCGCTATCGATGGTTGCACCGATATCTTGAATACCCATTCCTTCGTTTGCTAAACGCAGTGTTTGATTGTGAACAAAGCCATAGTTGTCACGCTGCTCTTTCATAAAACTAACGATATTGCTATTGCCCCAAAGCGGCGCTGAGTGTGAGCCCATTAATACTTCAATGTCTCCGCCCCAAGCATTGATCATCAAGTTGATATCTTTAGACCACTTAAGTGAATCACGTACTTTTGCTCCGCGTAAGGTATAAATATTGTGCATACCTTGGTAAATCATTTCACCAGTCCAGATGGTGTTGTGCTTTGGCAGGTAAGCGACATGTCCTGAAGGCGCTTCTGTGCCAGCAGTGTCCATAAAGACGAACGGCACGCCGTCAATTTTGTACTCATAGAACTTTTGATCATCACCTGATGGGAAGGTGACATCTGGCGCTACGAGCGTAATATTGTGATCAAGGCCCTGCGACCAACCGTTAGACAGTGCTGCATCAACAATACCTGTTTGTGACGCAGCGCCTAAGGTTGCGCCATATTGGAAAGCGGCGCGTCGAGACATAGCATTACCAGCTAACACGTTTTCATCGACGACTTCTTTTACAAAGTTATGCGGTGCATACACTTTCACATCAGGGAAACGGTTTTGTACTGCACGTGAGCCGCCAAAATGATCGGCATGAGAGTGTGAATAAATCATCGCAATGACT
Organism: Shewanella sp. GJ50-10; assembly: GCF_055808815.1. Taxonomy (NCBI): domain Bacteria; kingdom Pseudomonadati; phylum Pseudomonadota; class Gammaproteobacteria; order Alteromonadales; family Shewanellaceae; genus Shewanella; species Shewanella sp. GJ50-10. Next base: position 758,615 of record NZ_JBVVSS010000001.1, read on the forward strand.
GGCTCATCGCCACCTTCAGGCACATTTTTCAAGAAAAAGTCTAATGAACTTTCCATTGATTTGTCGTGCATCAACACATCATAAACAATCCAGCCGGAATCTGATTTGATGAAAGTGGTTGAAGATAAGTCAGTACCGCGAACTTGATAAATACCTTCTGTTACTTGGTATAAACCGTCAGCTGAAAAGTTAGCTTGGCCTTGACGCCATAAAGAAGGGTTGACTGAATCTGGTGATGAATCATGGGCTTCTAAACCTGAGTGTAAGCCTTTGAAGCGATCCCGTAGATGTGTACTGGTTTTTTCATCTAATGGAGTAATGAGTCCGCGATCGTTGTCTGCAAACACGCGGGTATCTTCGAAATTGAGTGTTTCAGCGAGTGCTTTGTTGGCAGCAATTGTATGTTGCGATGCAGGTTTACCTTTACCTGTTGCAAGGGCTCCTGCTGTAACGTGTTCATGGGCGTGGCCAGCATGTTCATCGTGATTATGTGCAATAGCGCCAGTAGAGATGATTGATAAAATTGAAACTGCAATGATAGATTTTTTCATAGTATTACCCTGACTCATTACCATCCCTGAATCATGTTGCGACTTCGTCCGTAGTCGCGATATGGGTATACTTTACTAAACTACATATTTTTAAAAACAGTATTAACTAATAGCAGATATCATTTATGGTGATATCTGAATGGTGGATAATATGATGCTTCTTAACCAGAGTGTGGCTTGATTATTCTGCATTTTTGATAATGAAATCATGTATGAATTGAAGTCTTTAGTAGCAAAAGGAAATTCAAGCAGTTGCAGATTAAAAGCTTGTTGATATTGCTGAGCAAGAGACTCTGGCACAACACCAATAGCATCACTGTAGGATACCGCTGCAATCATACCTAGCAGTGATTTATGTTGGCTATATATGGTTCGCTGCGGTAAAACTTCGTCAGTTATCCAATCTACAAACTTAAGATTTACTCGGGTGACATCATAGGTGGCATGTTGTTCTAATAAGTAGCTTTCTTTGCTAATGGTAGTCGGCGAAATTCGAGGGTGGTCTTGCCTAGTGATACAGTTTAACCGCTGCTTAAAGATAAGCTCTGAATGAAATAAACGGCTTTCTGGCTCACCAACATCAATCACTAAATCGACCTTTTCATCGCGTAAATCATCATAGATCCTTTGTTCATTTGAAGGCAATTCCATTAAGGTCACTGAGGGCGCAAAGTCCTTGAGGCTAATATCAAGGTTTTTTCTAAGTGGATGGAACATGGCTTCGTGACAATAAATGGTGAATCTTTTGGTCGATGTGAGGGGATCAAATTGCTCAATCCCTTCTAGCATACTCTCGATCTCGAGTAGCGGGTTTTGTAGGCGTTGATATAAATCATCAGAAAACTGTGTGGGTTTAATACCGCGACCTGTGCGAGTAAACAACTCTTGGTTTACATTGGCTTTTAATCGATTAAGTGCATTACTGATGGCTGATTGAGTTAAATCTAAATGTTCTGCAGCCCGTGTCACTGACTGCGACTCGTAAGCGGCAGAAAAAATACGTAACAGGTTTAGGTCAAATTTGTGTGCCATTCGGTTTATCCACTTTTAAATACAGTTTCATACTGAAGTGAACTTTGAAATCATTCAAGTTTTTAAGTCGAACATTGCTGTTTAAACAGTAAATGGCTTAGTGATAGCGAGTGGTTTAGCTATAGCGAGCGGTAAATAGAGGTTTACTATATTTCGATTAGAACACTTGAACTTAAGCATTTGAAAATAAGCATTGGCTGTAAGCCCTATGATGAGGGCTCATCATAGGGCAGGCTGTTTATTATTACTGAAGATTAGCTTTTATGTTGAACAAATTGATTAATTTGATTTTGAGCTAAAGCCTGATCCATGGTGCCTTTCAGTAGCTTATACATCAAAATTGACGCGTCAATTTCTGTTTTACGATTCGTTAAGCTTTCAATATTAAGCCCCAATGGGATATTGAGGGGAAGCACGGCTTCCAAGATTGTCAGTAGATTACTATGGTTAACCTTAATTGATTCATATAGTGGATCAGCTGCTGATAAAATTCGTTTGCTGGTGGCCTCAGGAACAGAGACGCCTAACCAATTGATAAACTCAAGGGTTTTAGCGCTGCCGCAGGGGGAGAATGTCAGAATGACGCGATTAGGTTTTACATTATTTTGCTCGCACTCTTCTGCATAGCTCGTCAGCATATCAATTGTCGCCTCGGCGTTATACACCGCTTGAGTGATGTAATATTCACAGCCCTGATTAGACTTATTAATTAGACGAATATGTTCATTCTTTTTACTTAAATGGCGCTCGGCAATGGCTACGCCGCCAAGATAAAAATCTTTCGAGTGAGCCGCCAACGTGCTGTATGCATCTTTTAAAGATAACGAGCTTGTTGCTTGGGCAGATGGAGAGCCCACTAAGACGAGATCTTTGACATTATTTTGATACCAAGCACGTGATAACCACTCAGTAAACTTCTGCTCATCAAGCCCCGCGACACTTTTATACGCGATCACAGGCTTGCCTGATTTCTGATTAATCAGTTGCGCATATGTGCCAGAGTCATGGGTGGCCTTAAATGGAAAAGGTCTTGGGGTGTCAATACGACTGGTTTCATCTTGAATGTCATAGATGATCAATCCATCAAAGCTAATTTCATCAAGGCGGGCTAATAGCTTATCGGCAATAGTGCTTACCGACTCAAAGTCGGTGTCTATCTTGGGTGGCGTCGTACCAATAAAATAAATTCCACGGTGGTGATCGGACGAACGCTGCTTTAATGATTTTCTCATGTTTTAGCCGTCTAGATGGATATTAGGTTCATTGTGACTTAATTTTGGACTGTTGTTAAGACTGAACAAGACTAATTTATGTCTAGATGAGCAAAATTGATGAAATTAACTGATTGAAGGTAGTTGTAGATTGGTTTGGCTTAAGTTTTTTTCATTAGCATATTTTGGGATTATGAAAAAAATGGTTCAGCGACGTGTGCCGTTGAACCATTTTTTAAAGCGTTTCTTTTAAACTCTGTTTTGAATAGTGCTAGGTATCTAATCCTATAACTAACTTAATCTTAAGTTCGATCTTAAGTTAGATTTTAAGTATGAATTACTCTATTTCTTCAAAGTACCAGTAACCTGCATTAACCCAAGCAGTTAGCTGCGCAACGAGTAGCTCATCATTTAAAAATGGACTGAGTTCTTCAACGGTAAGCTCTTGGGTATCACATAACAATGCAATGAAAGCTTCGCGATTGGCTGTTATATCTGCTGTAAGGGTAAATTGCTCGCCATTGATATAAAGCACACCATCAGCAATGCTTGTTTCAAAGTACAATGTGCGTAAACCGCCTAATTTAACTAGTGGTTGCTGCTTTAATTGCTCAGTAATATCTAAAGCTTGGAAACCTAAACATTCATCGGGTAAATCCAATTCACACTTAGATTGAGTTAAGAAGCGTCCGCTAAATTCACTGACGAGTTTGTCATCTAAAGTCGCAAACAGTTGTTGTTTGATACGCTCTAAATCACTGTTATTCACAATGCCTGAATTGTTGCTTAAGCTGCGATCAGGATCGGCAATCTGCTCGTTACATAGGTCTTTGTCGATGATGTGGTCGGCTAATGCACTGACCATATCTTTAGCTGATGCGGTTCTATATCCCACAGAGAAACTCATTGAAGGCTCAAGTGTTACGCCGTCATGAGGGTAGCCCGGTGGTAGGTATAAGATATCACCAGGGAGCAATTCTACATCGATAATCGGATCAAATGCTTCGGTATGCAGCAGTGCAGGGTGGGCTGCAAATTCTTTGTGCGGCCCAAGATCGCCCACTCGCCAACGTCGTCTGCCTGAACCTTGGCAAATGAATACGTCATATAAGTCGATATGTGGGCCGACTCCGCCGCCTGGTGTGGCGTAACTCACCATAACGTCATCTAAGCGCCAGCGCGGGATAAAATCAAAACACTTGAGTAGGTTTTCAGCTTCAGGTACCCAGTTATTCAATGCTTGAACAATTAAGGTCCAGTCTGTTTCACCTAATTCTTCATAGGATTCAAATGGGCCAAATTCTGCTTGCCATTCATCGTTTGCTTTAAATACGCGGCGTGATTCAACCACGTCTTCGCAAGCAAGCCCTGCCATTTCTTCAGGTGATAGAAGATCTTCAAAGTTTTTAAAGCCTTGACGGATCACCAATGGTTTCTTTTGCCAGTATTGCTCAAGAAACTGTTTTGGTGTCATACCATTTAAATCTAATTGCATGTTTATTACCCACTAAAATTTGCGGCGATCCTAGCAAGTATTAGTAATCATTAATTTGCCTGAGATCATACATTCACAGATTAGTGAGGGTTTATTTATGTGTATCAATCGCTGTTTTGTCATTACATTAGCCAATTGTTGATAGTATTTGTTGATAGTCACTTGGGTGACTGTCAAAGCCCATCGACAATGGATTAAATAGTCCTGTTGCAGCATTACTCGCTAAGCTTGTTCGAACAGATATGCTGGTGGATTAACTCTGAGTTAAGAGTTTGCAGCAGCTTTAAAATGAAAAGGCGAACCTAACTTAGTTCGCCTTTTTGATATTGTTGGCCGTTAAAATTGAGTGATTAAAAGCTCACGAACATATTAATAATCATTGCGTTGATGATATCAATAAAGAATCCGCACACTAAAGGCACAATAATAAAGGCTCTGTGGGCTGCGCCATATTGCTGAGAAACCGCCGTCATGTTGACGATAGCTGTTGCAGTTGACCCTAAAGTTACCCCACCAAAACCAGAACATATCACCGCAGCTTCATAGTCTTTGCCCATCATTCTAAAGACCACGAAAATGGTGAATACAATGGAAAGAATCACTTGTAAAGTCATCACCACTGAGATGTAAGCTAAACTGCCTTCAAGTTCCCATATTTTTAAGCTCATTAACGCCATGGTTAAAAACATACCTAAGCAGATATCTTGGATTAAGGTTAATCCTCTGGAGGCATCTTCAATGTAGGTTTGGTCTTTATCCTTATTACGGTTGAGTATGACGCGCCCTATGTTGCCGATAATAATACCGGCAAGTAAACATGCTACAAACATCGGCAGTTTCAGGCCTGCACCTTGTAATCCTAAGTCAAGAAAGTAACCCATGATTAACGTGACATTGAGCCATAACCAAGCGCGTAATACCCCAAAATAATCGACTTTAATTGACTTGCTATTCTCTTGATGGCTAGCACCAATATCTAGCTCATCATTTAAGTTGGGTTTTACTTTATGCCGCTTCATTAAATATGCTGCAATAGGGCCACCAATTACGCAAGCTGCGATAAGGCCTAAGGTATTAGATGCTATGCCTAACTCGCTGGCATTAGTAATTCCTAACTCCTCAACAAAGGTAGGAGTCCATGCCATGGCTGTGCCAACACCACCTATGAGAGAAATAGAACCTGACATTAAGCCAGCTTTAGGGTCTAAGCCAAATAAGGTCGCAACACTCACTCCCATAACATTTTGTAAAATGATGAAGGTGCTAGATAGCACTAATAAAATAAGTAAAGGCTTACCACCTTTAATTAGGGTTGCGAAATCGGCTTTTAATCCAATGCCTGCGAAAAAATATAGTAAAAGCACATCTCTGACATCAAGGTTAAATTCTATTTGTAATCCAAAGGCATAATAGAGCACACCGACGATGATCGCGCAGGCAAACCCGCCCACAACAGGCTCAGGAATGCTGTACTTACGTAATATTTCATACTGCGAGATAATCCCCTTACCTATAAATAAGGTAATAATTGCTAGGGTGAATGACACGAAGTCTTTAACTTCGACTAACTGTGGCTCCATTGTTTTTCCTCTGCTGGGTTACATTTAAAAACTGGACTAATTAATTGAGGCTAACTCGCTAGTCAAATAGATTTATATGATCTATTAACGGTTGAATTAACCGGTAAACCATTATCAATGTTGATACCCTAATAGAAGCTTGATGCAATATTAATTAATTGTAATTATTAACTTTTATTTCTTATTCGTTCAGCTTAAGTTCAGAATTTTAGTTAACTAGCATTTTGATGAGGTAGTGTTACGAAGAGGTCGTGTTAGGAAGATGAAGTGTAAGTAAGTTGTATTATGGAGTTTGATTAAGGTTAAAGTTCAAATGTTGTGCCGAATCAGTATTAAATATTGGATATAAAGGCGATATTTCACAGTGATAAATGCTCAAGGTTATTTTGAGGGGTAACGGAATGAATCAAATGAGGTGTCGTTTGAGCATAACTGGATAGCTTGCATTGTTAATCAGCTAATAAAAGGTTACCGCACAGCTAGAATTAACCTGCCGTCATCAAGCTTTTCACCCACTTCTGCGCTATCCAGCTTTTGTCCTAGTGGGGATTGCGGAGTAATAACGACAATCTTACCGTCATTGAGTTTTATGCCACCGCAGACAGGCATTAACCAACAGGTCATGCCGCCTTGTAAGGTGACGATAGCACCTAAGGCGATTTCATCTTCTTCATTGAAACCTTTAAGCACCATAGCGTTTAAGCGTTTGAGCATTACATCAATATCAGCCACCCGTTGCGATTGTCCATGGGCTAAATACGCCGCTTCTAATCCAATAGTGTCGTATTGTGTTTCAGCAACACTTTGCTCATTAGTGGCGTCATTATGAGCATCTTCTGCAGCCGCGAGTGCTGTTTGACGTTGAGCAGTTAAGATAGCTAATAAATTTTGCAGTAAGAATTCTTTTTCGGTCATAGCACTTTAAATGAAATATTGGTTAATTCTATTGTTACTTACTTCTCGTCATACACTAGTTACTTTCTTCTTGTCGTAAATTTGTTACTTATTAGCGCAATTAAAAAGGATGGTAATAACGTTTACTGTATTTTATCAAATTTATTGTTTCATTATAGGGCTAAATAGCACTTCAATAGACGCTTAATATAGACGGAAAGTTAACCTCGTTAAATGATTTTATTTAAGAGTTTATAAGGCCAAACTGGACAAGTAATTAGTTTTATAAAAGTTTGATTAAACTCTCGATTTTTCTATAACTTTCATAAATTTGTAGCTGTTTCCTGGTATTTTTAATAGGATAAAATTAATGATTAGTTAAACTTGATGAACTAAATAGATTGGAAGGAACCTACTACCAACATTAGCAAGTGTTTAACTATTACTGAAAGAAAAGGCCCATGGAAGTGGTTGTAGTATTTTCTAAAGTTATTTGAAGCATCGAAAGCCTATGAAACAAGTAATGAGTGTGACATCTAACGAGCGCTATGCGGAGCTTTTTGACTCCTTAGTGCGGGTAAGTAAAGGGTTAAATAAAGTCAGTTCTCTTCAGGAAATGGCCGCTTTTTTACAAATTGAAACCGATAAATTGTTCCGGCTGACTGATGTATGGATATATATCGTCGATGCTAAACATAAGGGCTGGATTAATCATGTGGCTGGCGTTGGCCCAAATGCTGATGTCATGTCCGGAAATGTTCCTCGTATTAATTGTAATACTGATCCCATTTTTAAAATGATGCTTGGTCAACGAAAAATCTTTTACACCGAAGATCTATTGGTTGAACCTCAAGCTGATCACGATGTCACCCCAAAACTTAATTTACGCACTGTGGTGAATTATCCCTTGTTTGTGGACGCTAAAGCCTTAGGCGTAATGGCGTTTGGCAGCTTTGGTGAGAAAATCGTAAAACTATCACCGCTTGAGCTCAATTACTTCGACATCATCACAGAGCAAACCGCACTGACTGTTTCACGAATGCATTTTTTTGATAAGTCTCAACAAGATCATTTAACCAAATTATCAAACCGTTACGGGTTAGAGAAAAAACTCCGCGATTTACGTAATGATAAAAATGAAACCAATAGCAAATTCTGTTTCATTTATATCGATTTGAATAACTTTAAACAAATTAATGACAGCCATGGACACCTTGCTGGCGATCATATTTTGGCGCAATTCTCATTAAATTTAGCCAAAGAGTTTCGCAGCGCTGATATCATTTCAAGAGTCGGTGGTGATGAATTTGTATTAGTATTTTCAGTACCTAAAAAAGACTTTGATGTAAAACGCTTTATTAATCGCATTGAAGATAATTGTTGCACCATAAAATATCAAAATATCAGTTTTCAGCTAGCCTTTGCATGGGGCCATGTTGTAGCTGAAGGTAAAGACCATTCTGTTAGTGAGCTATTTCAAGTAGCAGATAAAAACATGTACCAACTTAAACATGCACAAATCAAAATAAATAAGCTCAAAATGCCAAAAAAGACGGCTAAAGAACAAAAGCCCACTATTGCTTAAGTTGACTGGGAATTATTCATTATCTTTACCGTCCACATTTAATTAATGCTCTAATAAAAACAAAAAAAGCCGTAGCAAACCGCTACGGCTGTGAATGCCTAATGCCTTTTACGGGGACGGTATCAGGCCGGGTGATGGCTATTCTCCTGCGGGAATTAGCTCGAATTCATTAGATGCTTTCTCACCATGAATTTGAATAGCAACTTTAAATACTTCTACAGCACCTGCAGCTGCTTTGCTTTCAAGATCAAGGTCAACGGCATTAAAGGTATATTGTCCTTCAGTTTCTGTTTCAGTCAGTACTCCTGCGCAAGCGTCTTCACTGCTGGTATCGCAATTAAACGTTTGACTGACATGCCAGCGCTTCCATGCTTTGGCATTTGATGATGACGCCGCAGGATCTGGGTAACCAAAATACATAATGCTGTAGTTAGTTGCGTCAGTGATCGCTTTTTCATCACCATTATCTAGGCTAAAAGTTAATGCGCCAGAACTCGCATCGTACTCGTCCACTGTTAAAACAACCGTGTCTGCATCATTAATAGTAATGACTTCAGTTGCAGGTGGGTCGACTGGATCTGTTACTGGTGGCTCAACGACCGGTGGGTCGACTGGATCAGTGCTAGTATCGTCATCATCATTACAACCCATCAAAAGCAGCGAACTGGCCAGCAAGACGCTCAATAATTTAAGATTCATAATGGGCTCCTTAATTAAAATGACCAGTATGACATGTTTGACACTCTAAGTCGCCTTTAACACTGGCTGCACTGCCCATAGTTTCAGTTGTGCCGTGACAAGTTTGACAAGCTTGAGTCTCTTCTGATGCCATTGCTTCAGGTAAAATTGAGATATCTTCAGCTGCATAAGCGCGGTTAAGTAGGTCGACAATGTAGTAAGCCATGCTGGCAGACAGACGTTTACAGCGTTCACCTTTTTCAACGAAAGGTTTACCACCATTAATGGCAGACCAGTTACTGATAGATGAATGACATAATGGGCTGTTAGCCACTGAAGTTTTGCCTACAAGCTCACTTTTTTCAGCTGTAGAGCCAATACCAGCAACAAACTCATCAGAAGATAATGGTAAGTCTGTTCTTTCGTAGTAACGGAATGACGCAGCAATAATCGCAGAATTTTGGTCGTTAATATCATCAAGAATATTAATTAACATACCCGCGGCGTTTAAGTTACCGCAAATAGTACCTTGTCCCACAATCCCAGCCCAACCGTAGCCAGCTAACGCTGTAGGGATTGACGCAAAGTTTGCTGCATCAGCACTTGAAGATTCGGATAGTTTCGTAACGATTGAATGGAAAACTTGATGCATACAACCGCCACCTGTTTCATAGGCTAGTTTGGCTGTTGCCATTGCATCTAATGGTACATATTTTAATTTATCACCCAGTTCTAAACGGAAATTGCCATTTTCATCTGTGGCCGCGAATGCCGAAGTACCTACTAAGGTTGCTCCAGCTGCAACTGTGCTGATACCAATAATTTGGGTTAATGCCTGACGTCTATTTATGCTCATAATAATCACCCTATTTCTAATGTTACTGCTAAGTTTTTATGTCTAAGTTCTTGTGTCTAAGTACTTATGTATTAACTACAAGCTTGAGTGCTTGTTTTGTTTTAAGTCGTACTTGTATTCATATCTTCGAGTCTGCAGGTTTCTTATTTGAATCACTCAGCGCTGCTCGATGGGTCTAATGTAAGCAATGGGAGAATTAATAGTGTGATGTAAAGCAGAGAAATACAGTGGTTGAAATAAGGGAAAGTTGGCTAATAAAACTTCAACAATTAAGAAGAACTAAAGGTGGATTTTTAGCTGAGTTAGCTAAAAGTGAGGCCTAAATCACGCTATTAATGAGATTAATAAAGATTAAAGTCAGTTTTAATGATTCTAAAGTTGCATTTAGTTTATTAATTTGTGTGATTTAAGTCTCAATTTGTTGTTGTAGCATGGTTATCTGCCTCAAAAGTGCAACTGAGCAGAGCGAAATTACGCAGGATCACAGAATTTTTTGATGGTTGATTTAGACTGATAATATTAAGTAACTCTTGGGATGTAACCATGCAATTAGGCCATTGCAGATTTGATGAAGCGAAGGGTGAATTAGTTAATAGCGACAGTGGTGAAACTTGGCGTCTTCCACGTGCTGAGTTACAAGTACTGAGTCTATTGATTGATTACCAAGGCAAGGTTGTGGCCAAGCCATTGCTAAAAACAGGTGATGGCAAAGAGCAGCCGCTAAGTGATGCTTCAGTCGCTCATGCTATTTTTACATTGCGGGGCTTTTTAGGGCCTCAATATGAAACACTCATTGAGACGGTCAAAGGGCAGGGGTATTTATTAAAACATCACCGTAGCCGTAAAAAAGATCAAATGTGGTTTTCAGGTAAATTTAAACGATTGATTATCATAGCCATCATTTTTATTTTGTCATTACTGGTTAGTGGCATTGTGTTGATGAACTTTTCAAAACCGAACTCTTTACCTGTTATGCCAGCAAGCATTAGCACGGTGAAGTTAACATCGGGCCAAACTGTCGATGTGATTTTATACTCTCGAACCAAAACCAATAATGCCTTATTGCAAGCCCAAGGCATGCAGCTTCAGCAAAGTCTTTCGCAATGCACTAACACCTCCTGGAAAAGTGTTTATTTATCACTATCCCATGACAAGCAGGTTTTAAACGTGACCTTGCGTGGTGAGCATTTCGGCCAATCTGTTATTCGTAATCTCAAAATCAGTGATTTAAGGCAGCCGAAAAGCTTTGTCAGTCAGGAGTGGTTAAAAGGAGTTGAGATATGTGGTTAATTCAACAAATTCAGTGCAGGGAGGTTAACAATGACTAGAACATGGCGCTGGGCGATTAATATCATCATATTGGCCTTATTGATCAGCAGTATCGGGGTCATAGCGAGTCTAACTTCAACCTCTCCGAGTTTTATGCTCAGTTGTAGCTCGGAGTTGTTCAATCGCAATAATGACCAGCAAGACAGTAATCACTACCTATTGGTTGATATGTTATCTAAAGATGGACAAGCTCAGGTGCATTATCGTTACTTTAATATCGATGGCACCTCCGCTGGAACTCTATCGATGCAAGGGCAGGTGAATCATATTGATACTGAAAACATGATTTATGATATTTCAGTGAATACCAAACAAGAAAGCCCAATGGCTGAAAACCAGCAACCGCCAAAGCATTATCAATATTTATCATATGTGAGTAATCTTAATTTGACTCGCGACGGTATGCACAATCTTAGCGTACAGATTATCGAACAAGATGAAGCAAAGGATTTTGCCGTGGTGTTGTTTCAGCCCAGTAATACCGTATGTGGCTGTCGATTGGTGAATTAGCAATCATATATAGCCGCTTATGCTGTTCGCTGCGTAAGTGCTTAGCAGTCTTTTGCCCTTTATTAAATGCATTAAAAAAAGCGAACCATGTGTGGTTCGCTTTTTTATAATTACATCAAATGCACACTTACCTGTTTAAGGCTAGGTTGATAAAGGAGTATTAATCATCTTCAACTAACGTCATCAGAGAAGTGTTACCACCGGATGCGGTGATATCAATGCTCACGGTTTTTTCTGTCAGTAGACGCTGGATCAAGTTATCGAAATATTCAGAACTGATCACAGGTAAAATTGCGCCCTGACGTTCAGCTAATTTCTCACTGATGTAATGTTTGCGATCGCAATTACCATCAATAACCACACCCGATAATTTAGGGTGAGCCAATAGTGTTGGTAAATGACGGTGCCTTGCCACTTGGAAGATATTTTTATCAGCGCCGGTGGCGATTAATTTATCTCTAAATACCAAGGCTTCATCATGGTACAAATCAGACACCACAGTGATAACAGTATTACCTGTTGCCAATGCGGTGACGATTGAGAGAACCCAAAAGTGGAAGCTGACGTTTTCGTCGGCAAAACAAATAATATTACCGCGGTTTTCCAAATAAAGGATATTAGATTCACCTGTTGGTCCAGGCAACACCTTAGGCTTTTTCAAGCGCTTTTCAATATCAATTAATTGTTCACGAGAGACCTTTAAGGTGTAATTTAAATCGTCTGCCAAATCATCAACAATATCAACATGGGCAATTTTAGCTAGTAATTGACGTACACAAGAGGTACGAGTATTTAAGTCGGTTAAGCGCCACTGTTTTTCAACTTCATTGGCTCTATCCATCAACAGTGTTGCTTCGGATATAGATTGTTCATCACAATCTTTTTCAATGGCTTGCGGCGGTAATAAGTCAAAATCATCAACATCAGGCGTGGCTTTTTCTTTTACCAAACGTGTTAGATAATTTGGCCCACCGGCTTTTGGACCTGTCCCTGAAAGACCACGGCCACCAAATGGTTGTACACCGACAATCGCACCAATCATATTGCGGTTGATATAGACATTACCAGCACGCGATAAACGGGCTAGATCGATTGCTCTGTGCTCTATTCGGGTGTGTATTCCCATGGTTAAGCCAAAACCTGTACCATTAATACTATCGATGACATTTTCTATGTCATCGCCTTTAAAGCGAACCACATGGACACATGGACCAAATACTTCACGCTTTAATACACTAATATCATTGATTTCATAAAGGCGCGGCGCAAAGAAGAAGTGTTCATTGTCAGCGACTTCAGTTGATATATCGCATTGATATAGCAACTTACCATAGTCTCTCATGTAGTCACTGTGGGCGTTTAATGCGCTCAGTGCTTTTTGATCGATAACAGGGCCAATATCAGTACTGAGGAATTCAGGATTACCAACGTGTAATTCAGCCAGTGCGCCCTTCAGCATGGTAATGACATTATCAGCTATATCTTCTTGTAGAAATAACACCCGCAGCGCCGAGCAGCGTTGGCCTGCAGACTGGAAACCAGATGAAATAACATCATCCACCACTTGCTCAGGTAAGGCGGTTGAATCAACGATCATACAGTTTTGACCGCCTGTTTCAGCAATCAAAGGCACTTGGTGGCCGCCGCGCTCAGACAAGATTTGCGAAATTTTAGTGCCAGTTTCAGTTGAGCCTGTAAACATCACAGTTTGAATGCGCTCATCTGGCAAGATAACACTACCGACTAAGTTACCAGGGGCGATCACAGCTTGGACAACACCATTAGGAAGGCCAACATACTCCATCAGCTCAATAGCACGTAGAGCAATTAAGCTGGTTTGCTCAGCAGACTTTGCTAACACGGTATTACCGGTGGCAATGGCTGCAGCAACTTGACCTAAGAAGATAGCTAACGGGAAGTTCCATGGGCTAATACATAACACGACGCCGCGAGGCTCTAAGCGGTCATCTTCTGCTAATTCAATTGCTCGGTTAGCGTAATAACGGCAAAAATCGACGGCTTCGCGCACTTCATCGATACCGTCTTGGGCGACTTTACCAGCTTCTTTAATACATAAAGCTATTAGCTCATCGGTATGGCGTTCTAGGATATCTGCGATACGGGTTAATAACGCGGCGCGTTCAATGACAGACACTTGTGACCATGAAGCGAATGCGGTTTGCGCAGTGTCGATCATCCCAAGCATTGCATCTTTATCGTGGAAATGGTGATAGCCAATGATTTCATTGTGATTGGCTGGGTTTTTCACCGCTACCGCACCTTCTGGCACATCAGTGGCATTAAGTTGTTTGCTAGTGAACCAGTTATCAAGTGACTCTTTTAGCGGCGTGATCTCGTTGATGTTGGTTAAGTCTAAACCTTTTGAGTTATCACGATTTTCGCCATCTTCACTGTAATATAATGCAATCGGTTTAAGGATTTGCTGATTGTATTTCTCTTTTAATCGCTGAGTTTTTTCTACTGGGTCTTCAAGTAGTGACTCAACCGGTTTTGACTCATCAACAATGGCATTAACGAATGATGAGTTAGCACCGTTTTCCAATAAACGACGAACCAAATAAGCGAGTAGATCTTCATGGTGACCCACTGGCGCATAGATTCGACATTGAATATGCTCGCCACTGACAATTTGATCATAAAGTGAATCGCCCATGCCGTGTAAGCACTGGAATTCAAAACCTTCTTTATCATCACCAGCAAGCTCTACAATAGTCGCTGCTGTATAAGCATTATGTGTCGCAAATTGCGGGTAAATAGTGTCTCTGTAGCCTAATAATTTATTAGCACAGGCATGGAATGACACATCGGTCGATGACTTACGGGTGAAAACAGGGAAGTGCTTATGACCGTCCTTTTGGGCATTCTTAATTTCGGTATCCCAATAGGCGCCTTTTACCAAGCGGACCATCATTCTACGTCCAACACGAACGGTTAATTCACGTAGCCAATCGACCACAAAAATCGCACGTTTTTGATAGGCTTGTAAGGCAATACCAAAGCCATTCCAGCCAGCTAAATCATCGTCACTAAACACAGCTTCGATAACATCAAGTGAGATGTCTAATCGCTCTGACTCTTCAGCATCAACGGTCAAGCCGATATTATATTTTTTGGCCTGCAAACATAGTGCTTTAAGCTTTGGCACTATTTCATTCATCACTCGCGATTTATGGGTAAATTCGTAACGAGGGTGAATAGCGGAAAGTTTAACTGAAATGCCGGGGACTTTTCTTGGGTCATTTTTACCCGACGCTTGGGCGACTTTACCAATGGCTTCGATGGCGTCTTGGTACGATGCTAAATAACGGTCGGCATCGTCCATAGTACGTGCGCCTTCGCCGAGCATGTCGTAGGAATATACATAACCTTGTTGTTCTTTTGTGGCGGCACGCTCCGTTGCTGCGACAATAGTTTCGCCCATCACAAACTGCTTACCCATGATTTTCATGGCGTAGTTCATTGAAGTTCGAATCACGGGCTCGCCTAATCGGCCAATGGTTTTCTTTAATAATCCAAAGCGATCTTTAGTGCGCTTATCTGCATAGTCTACCACTGAGCCTGTGATCAATAAGCCCCATGAAGAAGCATTCACAAATAATGAGTCACTGCTGCCTAAATGGTTACTCCATTGGCCTTGAGAGATTTTGTCGCGAATAAGTACATCTTGGGTATGTTTATCAGGTACGCGTAAAAGTGCTTCTGCCAAGCACATCAATACCACGCCTTCTTCACTTGAGAGTGAGTATTCATTAAGTAAGGAATCAATCGCGCCATTACCAGATTGATCTTGGCGAATTTTCAACACCATTTGGCGTGCTCGTTCCCAAGCCTTACTTCGGGCGCTAACGTTAATTTCTGCTAGAGGGAGAATATGATCTACGGCGATGTTTTCATCTATACGATAAAAATCGCGAATTTTTTGACGGATTGGACAGTCAGAAATTAACTTACCTTCAAATAGCATGTGCTTGTCCCCAAACATGAGTAAATATTGCGTCATCGGCAATTCAAATTATTTCAATAATTATTATTATAGTTGTCCGATAACAGCAGTTGAGTGCTGTTTCAATACGCTACTGAAACATTATTTATTCTTAGCAAATTATTTTTTTATAAAGTGTGATTTACCTTCAATAATTCTAGGTGTGAATATCCTCCATCTAGCACTTCTGTGTCAATACTCATTTAGTCAAAAAGATGTAAAGTTTTTTAACGAATTTAACTCGCCGTTAACCTTTGTTGGTGCTAATTTTTATCCTGTCCGCTATAAGCTGTAATTTGCTTATTAACGTGTCTTTTAAACTAAGATTATAAATCCGTTTTTAAGCATCTGTTTTCTTGTTAAGTTCTACCAGATTCATCATTGTTTTGTTCGCGTAATTATCAACGCTATAAGGTTACTTTTATGGTCAGTTCTGTTTTAAACGACGACTAGGGAGTTAAGTGATACTGGCACCGCTAATCAAACATCCTTGCTGCTACATTTATTAATGAGTATATGATGGCTGCACTTGAGCAAAGCGCCTGTATTGCCTACAATAGCGCTAGATTCTATTACTACAGAGCATGCTCATGAACGATACAACTTCACAACCCGCTTTACCTGATCGCCTTTCTGTTAATCCACGCAGCCCACATCATGTTGAAGCTGTTTTTGAAAATGACATTGGCATCAAAGTTAATGGCAAAGAACGTTTTGATGTTGAAGAGTACTGCATCAGTGAAGGTTGGGTAAAAGTGCCAGCAGGCAAGGCGTTAGATCGTCGCGGCCAACCTTTATTAATGACAATTAAAGGCACAGTTGAAGCATTTTACCGTTAAATAATACGGTAAAATTGCACATATATAAGGCTTAGCAATCAATTGCTAAGCCTTTTTTGTTTAGCATCATAGTGCGATAGTTTTGCGTCATATCAGTTAATCCATCAGTTCGTCTGCCAATTTATTAATCAATGGCTTGCTGAGGAACCAATAAAATATTACTGCGGCTTCGCGCTAAAATAGCCTCTGATGTATTGCCTATCACTCTGCCTATAATCCCTTGTCGCTGCACTGCGCCCATGACTAAGTATTCCGCCTTTAATCGACAGCTGAGTTCAAATAAACACATATCAGCGTTACCTGCCAAAATATGAACATGGTCTCGGTCAATGCCAATTTGTTCTAAGGTTTGTTGGTGCTTATCGTAAGCTTCTTTAATCAGTACCCGGCTATTTAATATATCCATATCGCGTAATATCTTAGGGATCCGAATAACAAAACCAAGGTGGATCTCCTGACCTGTTATTTCAGCTAGACGGTGTGCTTGGTTAATCACTGCTTGATTCAATGCTTTTTTAGCGGGCTTGTTACTGCCTAAATCCACCGCCATTAAAATTGCCCCTGCTTTATTAAGTAGATTATGGGTTAATAGCATTAGTGGTATTTTGGTGTGGCGGATCAGTTGCCAATCAACAGGCAGAAAATGCTCGGACTCATGGATTGCTTTTATCATCATCGCGTATTGCCGCGGTTTAGCATGTTGGCTGGCATGCTCGGCTAGATTTTTACACCATGTGATGTTGAATGGGATATCAGTTGTAGTCATGTCAGCAGCTATATCGCTGATTTGTTGTTCTAGTTCTAGTTTTTGTTTAGCTAAAATTTGCTGGCGTACATCAGCGGCGATTCGTGGATTATAGTAGGCATCGCCGCTGAATGATTCATAGCTATAGGCTGCTATTTCAGGCTGTAAATTCATTTTTTTAGCTAGCTCAACTCCTGCACTCACCGCATTGGCTTGCTGCTGATTTTTTTGAGCAATAATATATAGCTTATCCATGGCAACCTCCTGATATATTCCTTATACATTACCTAAGTCAAATGTAGCAAAACAGCTGATTTACTCCTTGATCTTTATCATTGAAGCGCTCAATATTTAATCAAAGGCGCAGCAGTTAGGAGGCGTATATGACAGTAGAGCAGTTCATTATTGCGTTATGCTTAATTCTGCTTTGCGGCAAGGTTTTAGGGAGTATATTTGAGCGACTTCAATTACCTGCTGTCGTCGGTGAAATTTTAGCGGGTTTACTGCTTGGACCGACATTGTTGAATGTGGTTACCCCAGATGCCACATTGGCCGTTGTTGCTGAACTCGGCGTTATTTTATTACTGTTTTCAATTGGCTGCGAAACCTCAATTAAGCGTTTATCTCAAGCGGGAGGACGCGCTGCGCTAGTCGCTGTTTTGGGGATCGTTATTCCTATTATTATGATTGGAATAAGTAGTGCCTATTACCTGACTGATTCCTATTTTACCGCGCTGTATTTAGGCTGCGCGTTAACCGCCACCAGTATTGGTATATCGCTTAGGGTTTTAGCTCAAACTCAACAATCACAAACCCCGGTAGGTAATGTGATTTTAGGCGCTGCTGTTATCGATGATATTGCAGGCGTCATTTTGCTAAGTCTGTTGTTTAACTTCGCAAGCTTTGGGGAGTTTGATTTAGTCAGTTCGTTAATACTGACCGCCAAAGTACTGCTTTTTTTGATTTTAACACCACCAGTGACGCGCGGTTTCTTGTATCTGGCTCGTGCTCTCAAACCCTTGGCCGATAAATCAGGTTATGAAGTGATCATTACCATGGTGCTCATTTGCCTATTTTCGTGGTTAGCACATTGGTTTGGCGCGCCTGCGCTATTGGGCGGTTTTGCTGTGGGATTAGCATTAAGCCGGCAATTTACTTCACCATTGAATCGCTATTTAGTGAATCCTTTTCCCTTTACTCACAAAATGGAAATATCGACAAAGACTATGGTCGATGTGTTTGCGCCGATATTTTTTGTGTATGTGGGGATTCGCTTAGATTTAAGCCAGCTAGATTATAGCTCTGGCGGGATCATGCTGTTGGTTTGGTTGTCGCTGCTGGCTATTGTAAGTAAGTTGCTTGCAGGTTGGTTTGGCGGAAAAACATGGCAAGCCAAAGCGGTGGTGGGCAGCGCCATGATCCCAAGAGGTGAAGTGGGTTTAGTGTTTGCTGAACTTGGTTATCAAATGGGAATTATTGATAGTAAGTTATTTACTGAATTAGTAGTGATTATTGCGATAACCACCTTAGTGGGGCCGATGATGCTCAAGTGGAGTATTAAGCAACAGATCAAGGTATTAGCTCAAGTTAAGCTTAATTAAAGCCTGACTTTAGCTCTCTGTTTAAGCCTAATAAAGGCTGCTTGAAGGAGTTTATAGCTGCTGTTTTTAAGTTTTAGATGCCAGCTGTAAACAAACTCTGCCGACTGTAGCTCACATTTAAAAACAACATGACTTTTATTCATGTTGGATAGCTGTAAAATCCGCGCCTTGTTTAATCACTAATGCAATTCATCATGATCGATCTGGCTTTACTTCCTGTTTATTTAACTACTGTCGTGGCGTTACTGTTAATTCCTGGACCTGACATGCTTTTGATTGCCAGCTCGAGTTTGAGTTATGGCCGTAAAGTAGGGGTATACGCAAGCTTTGGCAATGCAACTTCAGGGTTGATACTAACCTTACTAGCGGCGATGGGCGTGTCGGCATTAGTGGCGATGAACCCTATGGCACTTGAAGTGCTAAGAGTTTTAGGTGGTGCTTACTTATTAAAAATGGGCTGGGATTGTATGCGCAGTAGCGCAGCGGATGCTCCAGAAATTGAGCAGCAAAATAACTTAGCCAAATTACTGTATCGCCGTGCGGTTTTTAGTAACTTACTGAACCCGAAAGCACTAATATTCTTCGTGCTGTTTTTACCGCAATTTGTGTCAACTCAACTTTCTGCGAGTTCTGGTGAACAAATGCTAGCACTGGGGTTATTGCTTAATGTGATGGGACTGTTGTTCAACTTACTGTTAGTGGCACTCGTTGGCTGCTTAGGTAAACCATTACTTAAGAATGACAAGTTTCGCACTTACCAAAACAAGTTTATGGGTGTGATATTTTTCGCATTAGCGATTTGGCTGTTGGCATCACAAGTACAAAACATCAGTTAAGCTTAGTTAAATTACTAGCTAATTAAAAAAGCGCAATGAGTCTCGACTCAGTGCGCTTTTTTGTTTGCGATGTTTAGCGTATTACCGCATTAAATTTAAACTTTTATCTTATGCTTATGCGGCTTGAGCCTGCTTTGAAATGTAACCCATCAAGTACTCTGCATCTTTATAAACCCCGCCAAGAGTGGCTGAGCCACGGGTGTATAACCATGGCAAGCCGATAAAATATAACCCTTCGACATCATTACTGACGCCGCGGTAGTTGCTGGGGTAATTCATTTCATCAAATGAGATACCGTCAATCCAAAAGAAGTTAGGTTTGAAGCCGGTTGCCCAGATAATATTTTTAATACTACTGACGCTACCTTTTTGGAAGGTAATGCTACTTTCATCTGCCGATAATGTGCGTCCCATATGGATGACATTATCTTTAGCGAGTAAGGATTTAACGTCAGTGCCAATAACTGGTTGAACCCCATTACTTAGCCATTTGCCAATGCGGCTATAGCGGTTAACTGATAAGAAGCCAATTTTAGTAAACCACCACCATAGTGTTTTACCCAAAAAGGTTTGTGGTATTGCTTTAATTTGATCGGTACCTGAAAAGTATGCTGTGCGGCCTGTATCGGCAATTTCAGATAAAATCTGCACCCCAGAGTCACCAGCACCTACGACCAAGCAATCACCATCTTGAAGCTGCTCCGCATTTTTATAATTTTCGCTATGCAGTTGAGTGACTTCTTTTGCCACATTTTCATGGCAAGCTGGAGTATACGGGGTGTGGAATGGTCCTGTGGCAACAATCACTTGTTTTGCCTGAAACTGACTTGTGGCAGTTTTTATATCAAAAATACCATTAACTTTAGTGACAGAAGTGACTTTTTGATTGAACTCAATTGGGATATTGAAGGTGTCTACGTAGCTTTTAAGGTAATCAGCCACTTCATATTTATTGGGGTAATACCCTTTAGGGAAAGGAAACTTCATTCCTGGTAGATGATTGTATTCGGTCGGGGTAAAAAGTTTTAATGAATCCCAGCGTTTTAACCAAGGAGCACCGATACCATCGTTAGCATCGAGAATGAGAAAATCTTTATTATGTTGGCCTAAATTGTATGCCATAGATAGCCCAGATTGCCCTGCGCCAATGATGATGAAGTCTTTGATGGTATTCAACTGCGTGGTTCTCGTTATTATTTTTGCGCGCTATTGTAGCAGAAGTGAGCCTGTGCATCTGAAACACAATTAAATTAGTCTCTGCTGTAGTGTAAAGCTGATTATTTTCAAAAGGGTAGCAGTGAAATGTAAAAATGCCTGCCAGAGGGGAGCTGACAGGCATGAACACACTATAAATAACTAATCAGAGTTAACGTTATTGAAACGTTAGCTGCCAATTATTAATGGTGCCAGTGTCGCGTCTTGCACTGTCTACAGCTTTTAGTGTCCAGTCGCCTGCAGACTCAACACCTGTCATATCAACAGTATAGGTTTTAACAATATCGTTAGCACTGCCACCACTGTTGTCATGCAATACCGCCACTTGACCTGTTGGGCTGTATAGCTCAACTTTTAAGTCGCCAATATAAGTATGGCTAATATTGACACTGACAGTGATTTCACCAGAGTCGCCAGTGCGAGCCGCTGATAAAGTACTGCTAACACCGACGCTACTATTATCTGGGATGTTGTAGCTAGTGTTATTGGTGTAAGTTGCCGCGCCGCCAGTACCACCACCTGAACCGCCACCTGATGCTTCAGTATAGTTAGCCACTAAACTTACACCACTAAATGCACTGTAACCACGAACCATCACATGGTATATGCCTGTTTGCACCGTTGTAATTGGGCAAGACTCTGCATTTCCGCCTTTCCAAGGACGACAATCATAACTGCTGGTGGTTGGTGCTGCGCCATATTGAACGTATAAGTCAGCATCACCGCTGCCGCCGCTCATGGTAAAGCTTAAATCTGTTGCGCCTGCTGGCACATCAATGGTGTAAAATAGTTCATCACCTGTTCCACCACTGAGATTAGATTTAGCAACGCCATTTACAAGCTCGTCTTCGCCAACTCCAGTGCCAGGATCGGTAGGTCCAGTACATGACGCATCGAGGTAGGCTTTTGCCGCTTCAGCATCAACTAAACCGTAACCAGTTTGGTTATCACGACCTGCAATAGACAGATCCTCAGCTGTAGCATTAAGCGCTGCACGAATTTCCGCGGCGCTACATTGCGGGTGGTGACTCCAAACTAGCGTAGCAACACCTGACACATGTGGCGTCGCCATTGATGTGCCGTTGTAGTATTCATAATCTTCATTATCGGTATTTGTTACAGTGACAGAGGCGCCAACTTGATTACGCAAAGCTAAGCCAGTTGCGCGATCAACAGATACAGATACAATCGGTGCTTCGTTATTGCTGTCTACCAAAAACGGATTTTGTAGCCCAGGTAATGCAGTATTACTGTAAACAATAGATGCACTTGCGCCCGCTGCTTCACAGGCTTTAACTGCATCGATATCTGGGTAGCTGCTGCCTTGGTTACCGACACGCTCAACTAAACAAATTTTATTGCTCATATTGCCACAATTAAAGCTGCTACCAGTGACCGAACATTCTGCTAATTCGCCAGTTGCAGTGCCAATAAATGGCGTGCTGACATGGTTTGAGCCTGATAATACATAACGGTTATGAGGCACAATACCGCTGTCAAAATAAGATTGACCATTGATGGTAATATCCGCTAAACGACCTTCGCCTCGTGTAACCGTTGATAAAATTGCTTCACCAGGACCTGATATTTCAACTTGGGCTGTGTATTGCGAAAACGCTGCATGATCTTTGTTGCTATCAACCGCGGCAACCGACATCACAGAGTCATACGATGCAGGGTAACTCAAGGTGTCATTACCATCATTACCTGCTGCAGCAATCAGTAATACGCCGTTATTTTCATGGGCGGCGAGGGCGTTTCTTTCAGTATTACTAGAGCCTGTTCCCCCTAAACTCATGGTCACGACATCAGCATTGTTATTGACACAAGTATCTACTGCAGCAACAAGGTCTGAAGAGTAACCCCAGCCAGATGCATTAAACACTTTAATCACGTGAATATTGGCGTTTTGGTTTGGCATAACACCGACAACACCTTCGTTGTTGGCGATAGCGGCAATGGTCCCTGCAACGTGAGTACCATGGGCATTGTTAGCGCCTGGCTCATACCAATTATTGGTGCCTGAGTTGTTGGTTCCGGTGACATTGTTAGCATTAAGGTCGTTATGACCTAAATCGTAACCTGAATCGATAATACAAATGGTGCGATTGCCTGCTTGGCTGTCACTGATTGCCGTCGCGCCTACATAGGTTTGGCCCCATGGTGTGGTTTCTGACAGTAATCGACGTGGGACGTCTTCTTCAACGTAATCGACATCAGCTCGGTATCTCAACGCTTGTAAGTTTTTATTATCGAGTTTGACACTGTAGCTATTACTGCGGCCGATACGTTTCATTTCTTTAGCGGAAACGCTGTTCATTGCACGAAAATGCGAGAACACTTCGTTACTTCTCGGCTCGTACTGAGCATCGTCAAAGGCATCAGAAGCGGCAGAGGTAGAAAATCCAGCTGCTGCAGCATTAGCGTTTTTGAACTTAACGATATAGCGCTTAGGTAGAGGGTTGTGCTGTTCTAACTGAGGTGAATTACTATTCACATTTGGTGTGAAAACAGGTGCCGCATTGAGACTGGCAGAGATCGAAAGCGCAAGGACTGAGAGTCCTAGCACTGTTGTTGCTTTGTTTTTAGTCATAACTATCTTCCATGTTATTCAGAGTAAAAAATTGTTTATTATTATTTTTGCAGCGTAAAACTCTATTTGAGTGAGCTGCGGCGATCAATGTATCTTTAGTTGTTACAATTGTAAAATTTATGTGAATATTTATTGATAGTTAAAAGAGCTGTATTTGTTGTTGTGCACTATTGAATAAATATTCACTATATTCTGGTGTTAATTGTTCTCTAAAGCGAAGTGTGTGATTTTATATTCAGTGATATGCGGTATTTATAGTGAGAGGGTTACTAGAACGATTAGCAGAGAGCTAAACAAGAAACATGATTAAGTTGCTGATTTAAATTAATAAAAAAAATATTAAAAATTTTATTAATTTACATTAGAGATCCTTAATAAAGATCTTTGTCAGTACTTCAGCATTTACTTAGCACTAAACAGTAGTTATTGAGGGGGAGTTTACGTTCAGATAGCCGCTAAAGTCTGTCTGATATCAAACAAGGTTTTTCTATTATTAAACGAGTTTAGTCGGTGGGAAATATTATCGATTAGATATGAGTTAAATCCGATTTTCGCTTGCTCTGTAGCGACAGTCTTATATTGACTATTTGCATTGATCGTTAGTGCTAGCGAATAAGCTGAGATAATTAATAAATATTCGCAGCTCAATAAAAAACACGGCCCTAGTGAGTTCGAGTTGGCCGTGTTTTTAACGTTCGCAAACATTGAATAAAGGTTATTTAAACCCAGCAATCTCTTTTTTCACAGCATCTACCACAGCATGTGGGCTGCTAATGTATTTTGAATGGTCGATAAAAATAGCGTTATCGCCAACGGTCATCACCATAGCTGGGAAGTTAGCTGTACCAATCATTTGTTGGATTTCAGCAATACCTTCAAGGACATATTCTGAGTCCATACTCAGTTCATCTCTGAAAATCTTATTTGATGGCGATAGCTTAAATTGCTCCACAATATCCATGAAATCATGCTTGGTATTTAATGGATTGCCTTCAATAAAGTGCGCTCTTTGCAGGGCATTAAGCACTGGTAACTGTTTGTCAGCTTGTTTGCTTTGCATCCAACCCATTAAGTTTGCAGTTTTGATTGAGCTTTTAGGACTATTTGCATAGCGAATATAATCTCGACCAAACTTAAGACCACTGGCTCTTGCAGCAGCTTCCATTTGCTCTTCACCCGCGCTGTCTTTACCCGCATAGTGAGCAGCATGTAGCAAATGAGGCTTCATTTCTGGATAAGCTTCTTGTAAAGCATTCACTATGGGAGTGGCAGCATAGCTCCAAGGGCAATGTGAGTCGTAGATAAAGTAAAGCTCGGTGGTCATGGGCTGATTCTTGATTGAGTATCGATAAACCGATCCTAAATAGTTTGTCGGTAATATTCAATGTTTGTCAGCTGTATTCGTGGCCTTTACAAGCGTTAACCCTGTCTTAACCCTTCAATCGTTATGCTTTACCCAATATTAGCGGGAGAGCATCAATGACATTTCGATATTCCATAATTGCATTAGTGTTAACAAGTTTAGTGGGCTGCACTTTAAATGACAGTGCAAACTTCGCCACTCAGGCCAATGATAATCGCAATCAAACTCTTGAATTGTTGATAGAACAAGTCAATCAAGAAACAAAAGCTGAGACTAATGCTGCTGAAATAGACAGCGCCACCAGCTTGTTGCTGACCGACTTAGTCAGCGTTCCTGCGTTAAATAGTTATCTTGATGCTGCAATGCAAAATAGCCCAAGCCTTCAGCAAAGTATCATTGCGCTAAAAATTGCTTATGCGCAGCAAGGGGTCACTTCAGCTGATCGCTTACCGAGTGTGAGTGCAGGTTTTGATGCTCAAAATACTGAAGACAGTGATGAAAGCTATAGCGCTGATGTCACAGTGAGTTGGGAGTTGGATCTTTGGCAAAAAATTGCCGATAGCTCAGCAGCTGCGAGTAAAGATATCGAAGCGACTCAAGCCAGTCTCGATGCTGCAAAAAATCTTTTGGCCGCCAATATTATGCGTGGCTGGCTTGAAATTAGTGTTAATCAACAATTACTGGAAATTGAGCAACGCCGTTTAGCAGTACTTGCTCAAAACGAAACCTTAGTACTTGAGCGTTATCAAGCTGGACTTGGTTCATTAGAAGAGTTGGATAATGCTAAAAGCAGCAGTGCTTCAACTCGCGCAACCGTCGCTCAGTACCAAGAAAATGTGGCACAAAGTGAGCGAAGCTTAATGTTACTCACTGGTCAGTGGCAACCTGAAAATGAACTGCCAGCGCTGGAAACTGCTAACGAATTCCCCCACGTCATTAATCCGTTAGATGCTGTGCCTGTGCAAAATATGTCGGGGCGCCCAGATTTACAACAAGCCTTCTTTAGTATTGAAGCAGAGTCATTACGAACTGATGCAGCCTACAAAGCTATGCTGCCTTCCTTTAGCTTGTCAGCAAGTTTAACCGACATTGCTGACACCCCAAGTGAAGCACTATTAACTAACCCGCTTTGGAGCGTATTAGGCCAAATGTCAGCGCCGTTGTTTCAAGGCGGTAAATTAAAGTCACAAGCAGAAATTGCTCAATTGACCACTGAGCAAAGTTTCTGGGTATACCAAGAAACCCTACTTAATGCAGTTAACGAAGTGGAAAATGCCATTGGTCAAGAAAACTCGTTAACACTGCAACAAACTCATCTTGATGATGCCTTTTTAAGTTCACAACGTAGCATCGTGAGTTACGAGCAAAAGTATCGCCAAGGCTTAGTCGATATATTGGATTTACTCACTGTTCAGCAGCAATCCTACGATATTGAAGCAAAATTAACTAACACCACATACCAAAGATTATTGAACCGTATTGAATTAGGCCTAGCACTAGGTTTGGGAGTATCAGCATGAAGCAAATCATTACCCGTAAGTTAAAAAAGAATGCCTTAACGATTGCGATCACTTTAGCTGCTGCCGGTTCAATTTTTGTGGTTTCTGCCTACAACGGCAGCCAAATGGAACCAGGGCCTGAAAAAGGTAAATGGCCTGCTTCAACCAAAGTTGCCCCACAACAAATGGAACAAAATGCCGATAAACCATCAGACAGACTTGGGGCAAGTGAAACAGCTAAAAAGGCTGGGTCAGCATCATTACTTTCGCAAGTGGCTGTTCAGCCAACCCCAAGTGCGACTTACCAAGCAGAAGTCACAGGCTATGGTGAAACTAAGCCACGTTTCGAACTGACTTACACCAGCGAAATTAGCGGTCGCATTGAATGGCTTGCGGAAACCTTTGAGTCAGGCCGCGTTGTTAAACAAGGGGATTTGTTGGCTAAGCTTGATGACACTAGTTATCAGCAAGCGGTGTCACAGGCAAAAGCAGATGTAGCCACAGCGCAACTTGAGTTATTAGAAGAGCAACGTCAAGGCGAGCAAGCCCGCAGCGAATGGGAACGTTCAGGATTATCTGGAGAACCAAGTTCACCACTTGTGTTAAGAGAACCACAACTTGCTAGCGCGGAAGCGGCGTTAGAAAACGCACAAAAAACCTTAGCAAAAGCTGAGCGAGATCTTAACTTTACTGATATCACTGCTCCATTCGATGGCGTGATTGTCAGTCGTAATGTGCAATTAGGTAGCTTTATTAATGTCGGTGGTGAAGTGGCAATGCTGTATAGCGTTGATCGCATCGAGATTGAAATCCCGTTATCAGATAAGCAATGGGCCAACTTGCCTCAAGCAGTAATCAATGTTGATGCGGCTAAAAGTGACGAACTGACGCTTAATGAGAGCAATAACAGCACTCATCAGTGGAGTGCAACCATTTCATCTGCTGGCAGTGATAGTGATAACAGACAACAATGGACTGCTTATGTTGAGCGTACCCATCAATATGTGGCACAAGACACGCGTCAGCGTTCATTGGTACTCGTCGTTGAAAACCCACTGCAACAAGATACACCGCTTTACCCAGGTACTTTTGTGCAAGCCACCATTGAAGGTGTCACGATTGATTATCTTTGGGAGTTACCGTCTTCAGCACGCTCGCAACAAGGTGAAATCTGGACGGTAGATAACGAAGGCTTATTACAAAAGTCAACGGCAAATACCTTGTTTGAACGTCAAAATAAAATTTATGTTACGCCTACGCAAGATGAGTCTTTAGTTCAGGTGGTTAAACGCCCTTTAAGCAACTTTAAAGCTGGTATGAAGGTTATGCCAACGGTTGAGGAACTGTAATGAACAGCAATATCAATGACAAAGAACCGTTACCAAAAGGCATTATCTCGTGGTTTGCCCAAAACTCAGTAGCTGCAAATCTACTGATGATGGGCGTAATCATTGTCGGCCTGTTTTCATTCAATGATATCCGTAAAGAAGCGTTCCCAAGTTTAGAGCCTGACTTAGTCACTGTGTCGGTTACTTATGACAGCGGCGACCCAATTCGCGCTGAAGAAAGTATCGCAATGAAGATTGAAGAAGCCCTTGAAACCGTATCCGGTGTAAAGCGTATTACTTCAACTTCCGATGCTTCAGGCAGTCATGTGTCGATTGAAAAAGAAAGTAACTACAACTTAGATACTTTGCTAACTGATGTAAAAACCAAAGTCGATGCGATCAATAACTTGCCAAGCGAGGCTGACAACCCTGTTATTGACAAAGCGCGTCGTCAAGAGCACGCCATTTGGGTGCAACTATACGGTGATGCTGACCGCAAAACCTTACAAGATTTAGCTGAGCAGCTTAAATCTGACTTGCTAAGTCAAAGTGCCATACGTGACTTATCCATTAGTGCCACCTTAGACCCAATGATTTCAGTCGAGGTCAACGAGGTTAAGTTACAAGCTTATGGACTGACGCTGACAGATGTATCGAATGCCATTAATGCTGAATCATCAAGTAGCATTGTGACCAGCTTACGTAATGCCGATAAAACCGTGCGGTTAAAGGTGTCTGAGCAGGCCTATGAAGTTGAAGATTTTAAAAACATATCAGTATTAACCTATGCCGATGGTAGCCATATTTTACTGTCTGATATTGCAGTGGTTACCGACACCTTTGAAGAAGACACTTTTAGTTTATCTCGTTACAACGAGCAAAACTCAATGGGTATTCAGGTGGTTATGGATGAATACAGCGATGTGGTCGACATTGTCGAGCAAGCTAAACAAGTGGTTGAAAAATGGCGTAGCAGTAACTTATTACCTGAAAATGTTGAAATTGAAAGCTGGTACGACAAAAGTGATTTGATCACTGAGCGTTTATCTTTACTCGCTAAAAATGCCCTAAGCGGTATCGCGTTAGTGTTTATTATTTTAGCGCTGTTTTTAAATATCCGTGTTGCATTTTGGGTGGCTGCAAGTTTGCCATTTGTATTCAGCGGCACCTTGTTTTTCATGACCGATACCTTTACCGGCTTTACTTTAAATGAAATGACCACTTTTGGTTTTATCATGGCGCTGGGTATTGTGGTCGACGATGCGGTGGTGATTGGTGAGAGTATTTACACCACTCGTAAGCAAGAAGGCGACTCCATTAGAAGTACCATTATTGGTACCCATAAAGTGGCCGCACCAACTATTTTCGGGGTGTTAACCACAGTTGTTGCCTTTATGTCTATTGCTGCCATTGAAGGTAAGTTGGGCCAAATTTATGCGCAGTTTGGCATGATTGTGACCATCTGTTTATTGTTGTCATTAGTAGAGTCTAAGTTAATTTTGCCTGCGCATTTAGCACACGTTAATACTCAGCGAAATGATAAAAAAGGTTTCTGGAATACCATTCAACAAGCTGCGGATAATGGGCTTGATTGGTTCAATAATAACATTTACAAAAAGGTCATTAAGCAAGCACTTAAATTGCGCTATGCCGTGGTGATGGTATTTGTTGCCTTGTTTCTTTTAGTGATTGGTATGCCATTTACTGGTGGAGTGCGAGTTGCCTTTTTCCCTGAAATTGCTGGCGATACCGTTGTTGCAGATATTCGTATGTACAACGACAGCAGTTACGGCCAAACACAAACTAATTTAATGACACTTGAAGCTAACGCACTGGCGCTGGATAAAACCTTACGTGCTGACGTGGGTGAGGCTGATGACGCTGAATCAGATATTACGAGCATTCAGGTAACTGCGAGCGCGGATAAATCAGGTTCAGTGATTATCGAATTAGACAGTGATGCAGCTTATACAGCCCGTGACTTTGCAAATCAATGGACTGCGATGTCAGAGCAAATGGAAGGGGTTAGTAAGCTTAAAGTGATGGCAATGAAGGAGATGGTCGATAACTTTAAAGTTGAGTTAAAAGCCAATGACGATGCGCTATTAACTGAGGCAGCTAACAAGCTAAAGCAAGAATTACAGACTATTGATGGTGTCAGTGGTATCGATGACAACCTGGATTTAGGTGAGCCTCAATATCGTTTTGAGTTAACCCCTCAGGGTCGTGCGTTAGGCATGGATACCGCAGATTTAGCTAAGCAAGTCTTGCAAGCTTTTGGTGGTGATATTGTACAGCGTTTTCAGCGTGGTAAAGATGAAGTCAAAGTACGAGTTCGTTACCCAGAAGAGAACCGTCAAACCTTTGCTGACGTGACAACAGCCAATGTTAGAACACCTGATGGTACTGTCGTGCCGCTAATTTCGGTAGCGAATGTGTTTTCAGATTATCAACAATCAGAAATTACTCGTATCGACAATCAGCGTGCGGTTTATATTACTGCGGTTGTGGATAAAGAGGTTATTGCTTCAAATGAGTTAGTGACGCAATTACAACAAACCATGGTGCCGCAATTAAGTGCAGATTACCCAACGGTTAAAATCGACTTTACCGGTGAAGCAGAGCAACAAAAAGAATCGACAGATTCAATGCAATCGACCTTTGTACTTGCGCTTATTTTGATTTTTGCCTTACTGGCGATACCGCTTAAATCGTACGTACAGCCAGTGATCATTATGATTGCGATTCCATTTGGCATTGTCGGCGCGATTTTAGGGCACTGGTGGAATGATTTAACTATCAGTATTTTATCCCTTAACGGTATCTTGGCATTAAGCGGCGTAGTGGTGAACGACAGTTTATTGTTAGTGTCACGTTTTAATGAATTGGTGCGCGAGAAAAAAATGCCTATTGGTGAGGCGATTGAACAAGCGTGTACAGGTCGCTTACGTGCAGTACTGCTAACTTCGATTACGACATTTGCAGGTCTTGCACCGCTACTAAGTGAGACATCTATGCAGGCGCAGTTCTTGATCCCAGCGGCGGCGGCTTTAGGTTACGGTATTTTATTTGCCACTGTGATTACCTTGGTATTAACACCATCATTATTGATGATTCAAGCTGATGCTGGTCGCGGGATTGATAAGTTAAAGCATCGGGTTTTTGGCCAAGCTAAACCCATACAAACTCAGTAATATCATATTGAAATGTAATGATTAGTTTGCTTAGGTTAGACTGTGTCCATTAGATTGTGTTCTATTAGGATTAATAGTAAACCTTTAATCTAATACCTGAAATGCACGCACTGAATTTGAGTTAATGAGGAAATACAATGTCTGATAATTTGCAGTTACTTTTGGTCGAAGATGATATTGACCTAGCAACCGCTGTCATTGATTACCTTGAACTTGAAGATATTCAGTGCGATCACGCGGGCAATGGCGTAGTGGGGCTTAATCTGATTGAGAGCAATCAATACGATGTTGTGGTACTGGATTTAAACCTGCCTAAAATGAATGGCCTTGAAGTGTGTGAGCGCATCCGCGCTCAAGGTATTGATGTACCAATACTGATGCTAACGGCGCGAGACACCTTGGATGATAAACTGGTTGGTTTTTCAAAGGGTGCTGATGATTATTTGATTAAACCGTTTGCTATGGAAGAGCTGATTGTACGGGCGAAAGTACTGTCACGCAGAAGGAGCGGTGAAGTCAGTAAGTTGATGGTATCTGACTTGGCATTAAATTTACAAAGTAAAACAGCCACTCGAAAAGAGCAGGTGCTTAAGCTTTCACCGACTGCCATAAAAATTCTTGAATGCTTAATGCGTGATACGCCAAATGTTGTTTCCAGAGAAAAACTCATCCAAAGCGTATGGGGTGATGAGCAGCCAGACAGCAATAGTTTAAAAGTGCATATGTTTAACTTGCGCAAGGCTGTTGATGGTAATAGTCAGGAACAAGATAAGCTGATCCACACCATTACAGGTCGTGGTTTTTCGCTTAAATCTATTTCTGAATCATAAGTTAATAATTAGTCAGCAGGGTAATTATTCAGGAACCCGATATCATGAAGATAAGACCCAGTATTAAAATCTATTTTTTACTCGCGATGTTTTTGACTGGCACAGTCACAATCGTGGGTATGTCTGCAGTTGCTGTGAGCTATTTCTTCTCGGGCTTAGATGTTGCCATGACCAACTTTGTTCGTTCACAAGCGACAGAAATCACCTTAGATGGAGATAATCCTGTAACCATTGGCGAGTTAACCGTGGCTACCCGTTGGGAGGCATTGCCTTTTCTTATTCAAAAGAACCTGAATAAAGATGATCTTGAGCCTAATGTGCTTATTAAAGAAATTGAAGGTATTCCAATAATAGATCATCCCAAGCGTGCATTTTTTGCGATGAAAGTGGTTGCTGGTAATAAGGTGCGTTACGCAGGCGTCATTTTAGATAAAAAAGGTAAAGTAAAACGAGATAATAAACCGCCACAATTTTTATATATTTTGCTGGTGGCCTTTTTCGCCATGATACTGTTTGCCGTTGTGTTGTTATTGGTACTGCGAAAAATAGCTTCTCCTGTTGAAAAGCTTAAAGAGTGGGCTAAATCTCTGGATGAAGAGAAGCTTTCTCAGCCTAGGCCAAACTTCCATTACAGTGAGCTTAATACCTTGGCTGATATTGTTCAAACCAGCTTAAGTTCTGTGCAAGATAGCTTAGACAGAGAGAAACGTTTTTTAGGTTATGCCAGCCATGAATTGCGTACACCTATTGCTGTGAGCCGCACCAATGCTGAATTGCTACGTAAAATGATTACTAAGCAACTAGCCCAAGATAAACAATTAGCGGTACTCGACAGAATTGAACGAGCTGGCTTAACCATGACTGATTTAACCGAAACCTTATTATGGCTTAATCGCCAAGAAGGGAAGTCATTGCCAACCACTGAAGTTGCAGTCGGTGAGTTAGCTGAGCAAATTGCTTCTGAATTACATTATCTACTACAAGGTAAAACGGTTGATGTTAGTTTGAGTACCGATGATACCCAGTTGACGATGTCAGAAGGCTTGTACCGAATAATCATTACTAATCTTATTCGTAATGCATTTCAGCACACTTTTAATGGCAAGGTCGTCATAGAGCAATCAAATGATCATTTGTCCATTACCAATCAAAATTATGATGCTGACGAGCATAGCGAAACAGACGATTTGGGCTTTGGTTTAGGCTTAGAGTTAACTGAAAAGCTAGTTAGACAATATGGTTGGCGATACGAAGTCACGCCAACAGCTGGCGGGCGAAAAGTTGAAGTGATTTTTTAGCATTCAAGCTTTTGTAAAACTATGTTGAAGGTTGAAGATTAGCAATAGTCTTCAACTTTTTTGCCATTCCCATTAAGCCTTTCTCTCATATTTTCTCTTTCTAAAAAGTACTTTCTTAGTTAACACGTTCTCTGTTAGCGCTTTCTCAACTAGCTACTTTCAATTAAAGCTACTTTCACATAAGGCTATATCTCAAACTGCCTCTATTCATAAGAACTTATGCATAGTTTACTCATAGGTAACCTTGGTTTTTGCACTAAAATGTAAATTAAAACTGACGCTTAGCAATAGCCCTTGTTAGCCAGTTTTTAATCTACGTGATAGGTTATTTTTGTGTCGCAAATCTTAATCAAATTCAGCGATGTTAAACCGATATGTAACTTAAGCCACTGAACGAAGGAGTTTTACATGGGCTGCCCACTTGGTCATAAGTCTGCACCGCAGACTGATAACAACAAAAATAATGAGACCAAAGCTAACTTCAGAGAACTTGAAGAGAGCATTCATACCGACTTTAAAGATGATATGTCCTATGGCGATTATCTTAACCTTGAGAAGATATTATCGGCGCAGCAACCTTTGTCTGATCAACATGACGAAATGCTTTTTATTGTCATTCATCAAGCCAGTGAGCTTTGGTTAAAGCTTGCAGGCCATGAGTTAACGTGTGCGATTGATAATATAAATACTGGTGATTTTGGCCACGCTTTTAAAGTCATCTCTCGAGTTAAACAGATTTTGAATCAGCTGACTCAGTCGTGGAATATTCTCGCCACGCTGACTCCAGTCGATTACCTTAAATTTCGTGATGCATTAGGACACTCATCGGGCTTTCAATCTTATGGCTATCGCAAAATTGAATTTTTATTAGGCAATAAAAATGCTGACTTGCTAGAGGTGCACAAGAGCAATCCCGCGGTTTATCAAGAGTTAAATAGCTTATTGCATGCGCCAAGCTTATACGATGTCAGCATCAAGGTTTTGCAGCACAAAGGCTTGTTGGACGATGAGTCAGTATTAAGTCGAGATGTCAGCCAACCTTATCAAAGCCATCCTGCGGTATTAAATGCTTGGATTAATGTATACCAGCAAGCGGATCAACACTTTGAGCTGTATGAGCTGGCAGAAAAACTAGTGGATATAGAAGATAGTTTTCAGCAGTGGCGCTTTAAGCATATGTATACCGTGCAACGTATTATTGGTAATAAAGCGGGAACTGGCGGTTCTTCAGGAGTGGATTTTTTGAAAAAGTCTTTAGATATTAGCTTTTTCCCAGAGTTATTCGAGCTAAGAACGCACCTGTAACCAAGACGATAAAAGCCTGAGCTAATAAGCGCGCTTTTAAAGAGATAACAAACGCACTTTTGAAGTGATAACAAACGTATTTTTGAAGAGATAAAAATGAATAATCATGATGCGGGTCAATTACAGCAATACTATAGCGACTTTAATGTCGGTGAACGGATATTACTTTCAGGCCATTCTCATCAAGCTTGGCCTAATGTCGCTAAGCAAGGTATTATCGATTGTTATAACGATGCCGCTCTTCATATCGATGATAAGTGGGGAATTGCACTCGCTAAGGCCGATAAAGTGCGAGATTTCTATCGTCATTTAATGGGTGAAGCCAATGGCCAAATCGCGCTTGGGTCTTCAACTCATGAGCTGATTTTACGCTTTATCTCTGATCTCAAATACTTTAAAACTTCACAAAATAGGCCATTGAAGATTGTCACCACAGATGGTGAGTTTCATTCTTTAAGACGTCAGTTGCAACGCTTACAAGAGCTGAATTGCACTGTTGAAGTCGTGCCTGTGGTGCCAAGTGAAACGCTTGCTCAAAGAGTTATCGACAAGATTGATGCCGATACGGATGCGGTGATGCTGTCAGCGGTGTTCTTTAATAGCAGTGAGATATTTCATGACGTAGGAGTTGTTGCTAAAGCTGCAGAATCGCTAAATGTGCCTTGTTTAGTGGATGCTTATCATGCGCTAAATGTGGTGCCGTTTAATTTGTCTGCTTGGCAATTAGAGTCAGCTTTTATCGTTGCTGGTGGCTATAAATATTGTCAGGCAGGCGAGGGGAATTGCATGATGCGTATCCCCGCAGATTATCATGGTAATCCCATCATTACAGGTTGGTATGCAGAGTTTGATGTACTAGACCAAGTACCCGGAAAAGTGGGCTATGGTCCGGGGCAATCGGCTTTCGCGGGATCAACATATGATCCCACCAGTCATTATCGAGCATGCGCAGTATTTGATTTTTTTGAGCAGAAAAAATTAACTGATTTGGTACTTCGAGATATTAACCAAGCTCAAATAGCTCGCTTGTGGCAAGGGATTGAGGCTATTGGAACTGATAAAGTTGGCCTTGCCTTACCTCAACATGAGTTATCTGCCAATGGCGGTTTTTTATCACTAACGACACCTCATGCGGGTGAGTGGGTGCAGCGATTAACCAAGAATAATGTGCTGTGCGATAGTCGAGGCAGCCAGTTACGATTGGGCGCAGCGCCTTATGTGACGAATACACAGATTGACCATGCCTTAAATATTATTGAAGATTCATGCGTACGTGTTGGTTAGGGTGCACAAGCTAGATGAGATAATTAAACACCGCAGTTTGTCGTAAGGCTCTGCGGTGTTTATATTTTTGAAGGGGTAGCTCTTGTTAAACGGTTTAGGCTTAATGAAATAATGTAGATAATATCAGTGCTTTATAGTGAGTCCTAAAGTCATCACTGTTGATGTTTGTTTGGGTTAATGTTTTCTGCAAAATAGGAAATAATGCAGGCGCTGAAATAAGCCCAAGCAGCACGACCAAAAAGGTATCAGCATCATATTTTTGCAGGCAAGGCTCATTTTCTCTCGCAGCCTCAAACAAGCCAGATACTAAATGGTGTGACTCATTCATTTTACCCGCTAAGAACAATGCTCTCTCATTGTCCATATCGTGTTCCCTACTCATTAAACGCACTAATTGCGGGTGCTTTAATAAGGTGTCGATTAACAGTTCAACGGCAGTTTTAAAAATACAAAGTGTACCCACTTCATGATGTATCGCTTGGCCTAACTTAGTTTCAAGTTGCTTGCGATAACTATCGATATTGCGATGTGCTATTGCATACCAAATATCAATTTTGGCACCGAAGTGATGGGTTATTGTGCTGTGCGTGACTTGTGCAGTATTGGCTATTTCACGTAAAGATGTGGCATCAAACCCTTTGGTTGAGAACAACTCTGAAGCACTTGCGAGTATTTGTCCGCGGGTTTTTTCAGCTTCCTCGGCATTTTTACGCCCGCTGTTGGCTAAATTGGGTTTCAAATGAATAGACCTCGGTAAACGTATTATTCGGCTAATATTCAGTTATTATTTAACTAACTATTAATTAGCTATGGCTTGGCTATCATTTGAGAGTGACATGTAACCAAGTTGCTATTGTGCTTAATAGTAAGTGAATAGCCGAATAATACATAGATTTTGATGCAAGCTTTAACTCTATATTGAGTGTTTTATCTCAAAAGTCACTTTTAAGTATCTCCGGCGTTGATAGAGGTTGTGACTAATATGGCCACTGCCACCGTGACAGTCATTGTAACTGTCACTAGGACTTTATCCGATAAACATTATTGCTCGGCTTGATTAGAGTGTGATTCTTCCTTTGTGGGTGCTGTTTGCTTTGATAGCACTTCTTGTTGATATAGCTCGGGCAGAAAGCTTGCAAGCACATTCATTTCTTCGATGGCATGGGTCATTAAATCAATTGAGTCCTGTTTGCTGATGAGAAACATACGCGCCAATGCCGTGTTACCTAATACACTCTCAATAGAGGTTACTGTGTCATTGCCATCACGTTTTTCAACATAACCCATCCAAAAAGCTGAACGCATTTGGGCACCGTATTCAGTATTTTGCACGACATGACACATGTGTGTCGCATTGAGTGGCTCTTCAAGTAAACCTGCACGGGCACAAATAACAAAACGATCATCTTTAGGCTCATAATCATCGAGTATTTCTTTAGGATCGACAAACTGAATACGTAACTTGTGTAATGTAGTGCCGAGATATTCATGGACTAAATGACTGGCGCCAATCACTTCTCCAGGCACTTTATTTTCCCAATCCATCCAAACATGTGCTTTAGGGTGCCACCTCTTATATTGCTCTGTTGTTTGCAGGTAATCAGCAAACCACCAACGCACCATTTCAGCGCTAACATTTGGCATTCTAGTTATTGCTCTAACTTCATAAATACCGTTGGCTTTGCGTTCAGTACCTGTTTCCAGCGAAGTATAAGTATCAGATAGCACCTTAGAACTCTTTTTACTGGCGGCCCATGGATTAAATCCAAATACTGCGATGATAAAACTGATGATCCCAAGTGATATTAAAATGTATTTCATTTTCGCCCTCTATATTAGCAATACAGCTGTATTGTTATTTTGCAATACAATTGTATTGTTAGCAATGAGTGCTGCTATTTTTTTGATCATTATCACAATCAAAGCGATCGTAAAATCAGGTTTTGAGAGAATATAAACAGGGAAGATTAAAGACAGATATAAATAAAGTTAATCAAAGTTTGGCCTTATGCTATTGATTTAAAGTTATTTAATTCTTATTTTAATTTGCCAGCTTTAAATTGAATCGCGCTAGATTTAACGCTCTAGATTTAACTGAGAAGCAGATCTGCATAGTGAGTATTGCAGATACCATTAAACACTCACTGACGGTAAAGCCTAAGCTAATTACATAATTTAAGATGAAGCTTTTGTATTCGATTGTATTTGTTTGGAGGGATTGATATTGAATAAGCGGAAGAAAACAGCAGCAAGGCTGAGTTAATGACAAGATTAAGGAATGACAATATTGGGTAAATCGGGTTTTATGACAATGGCTATCTTCAGCTTATTTTTATGAGATATCGACATATAAAAATAAGCTGCATTCGAAGTGAGCTGTGCTGAACATAAGGGGATAAGACTTGAACCACGATACCTTAAGCTTCAGAATCTAATACTTCAGTATCTAATGCTTCAGTATCTAGCGCTTCAGGATCGGGCGCGCGCATTCTATCCCACCAATCAGGGCTCGCATCAATTTGACCCTGTTCATCTATCGCAGGGTAAGGAATATTCTTACGGCGGCACGCTTTTGCGTAAACTGGATGGCCTTGTTCAAACAACTTGGTTTGGCAATATTCATGGTCTAAACGTCTGTTGTTATATAGGCCAGCCTCTTGGCGTTGACGTTGCGCTTCATAGAGGATTAATGCGCCTGCTACCGACACGTTCAATGATTGCACCATGCCGACCATTGGAATAATGATGTGTTGATCAGCTGAGGCTATCGCTTCAGGGCTAACTCCATCTCGCTCGTTCCCCAGCACGATAACCGTTGGCTTGGTGTAGTCCACTTCACGAAAATCTACCGCAGTATCAGAAAAGGTGGTGGCTAATACTTGCATACCTTGGGCTTTAAATTGCTCATAGGCTTCTTGATAAGTCACATGCTTAACGGTATTGACCCAGCGATGACTGCCCGATGATGTATTGCCTGAAACCCATAGTGAGTCTTCTGGCATCACCGCATGAATTTGATGAACACCAACACTGTCGGCGGTGCGCACTGTCGCCGCGATATTATTGGTTTTATGAACCTTATCAAGGCAAACCGTAAGGTCGACTTGGCGGTTATCAAGCATTTCGTTGATGCGGGCTAAACGTTCTGGCGTCATGGGGTTAATTCTACTTCTTTAAATGTGGGCTAAATCGTTGTCTGTTACTTTGCGTAGCGATTATAACGCTAAATTGGCACTAAACTCGACCCGTATGTCTTTAGAGGAATGATTGGAGTTGAAAAGGTATTTGATATTTATGAGGTGTATTTTGTATTGCCAAAAGTAAAACGAGCAAGGCCAAAGGCGCTTGCTCGCTGTTTTCAGCAAAAATCGAGATATTACTCTTTTTCGATGATAAGTTTTCTGTGCGGGAATGGAATTTCAATACCAGCTTCATCCAGTGCTTTTTTGATTTGCTCTGGGATTGAATACAAGATATCGAAGTAGTGCTCCCCATGACAGAACGGACGGACTAAGAAGTCTACTGAGCTGTCGTTTAAGGTTTCAACTTCAACAAACGGTGCAGGGTCTTTTAAAATATGTGGATGAGCAGCTAGCACTGCATCAATCACCTTACGCACTTCATCAGTGTTTTCTTTGTAAGCCACACCAAAATGCATATCTACACCACGAATATCATGGAATGAATGGTTAACGATTTGCGCGCCCCAAATTTGACTGTTCGGTACAATAATATGCTGATTATCGAAGGTTCTTAGAATAGTCGTGAACAGGTCTATCTCTTGAACATTACCGAAGCGATCTGCTGCACTAATAAAATCACCCACTTTATAAGGGCGGAATAGCAATAGCATTACGCCAGCAGCAAGGTTAGACAATGTTCCTTGTAATGCTAAACCAACAGCTAAACCAGCAGCACCCAACAGTGCCACAATAGAAGCTGTTTGAACTCCAAAACGGTTTAATACCGCGATAGCAACAAAAGCGAGAATAATGTACTTGGCGACACTGCCTAAAAAGCGGAATAAAGTATTGTCGAGCTTGTCGTACTTTTCGCCAATTTTATTGATGATTGAGCTGGCTTTATTAGCAATATAAAGACCAACGATTAAAATTAGCCCTGCTAATAATACATTGATCCCCACATCAATAATGAGTGGTAGATATTGATTTATATCGATTTGATCTACGTAATCTTGCATTTAATGCCTCCTGCATAAAAGGGATACTTGCCCTAGGTTTTACCAATACCTTGCATTGGTTCTTACATTTGCTTAGATATCAACTTGCTATGTTAAATATTGTTGCGCATTGTGACAGTGTTGTTGTCGAGTTCAGCTTAGCACAATCATGTGGCTAATGTGATGACAATCACTTTAAGAATGACAGGAAAGAGGTTGTTTTTGCTTAAGTTATCCATGCTGTTTAGGCGTAGTCATGACGCTAAATCTAAAAAAGCCCTAAGGAAATCTAGATGAAAATTTTGCTGATAACGATAGGCTCTCGTGGTGATATCGAACCTTTTATTGCGCTAGGAGCAGGCTTAAAGGCGCAAGGTCATCAGGTTTATGTTTGTACTCATGAACGATTTCAATCAATCGTTGCAAAGCATGGACTTAGTTATCAATACCTTAGTAATGACCTGTTCAAATTAATGGAAGGCGGCAGTGTTGAAAGCTTGGGAAGTTTATTCAAAGGCATTAAAACCGCAATTAGGTTAATGAAACTGGCAAAACCAATTAATGAACAGCTGATGTTAGATAGTATTAAAGCAGGTATTCAATCAACACCTGAGCTAGTAATTTATCACCCTAAGTGTATTGTTGCGCCCTCTATTGCCGAGAAGTTTAATGTGCCCGCTGTCATGGCATTACTGCAACCTATGTTAGTTAAAACCAGTGACTTTCCTTTAATAGGCTTGCCTAATATAAGTGGTATCACCAATCGCTTGAGCTATCGTTTAGCGAGTTTGGGTTTTAAACCCTATTTAAAGCAACTTAATTTACTTCGACAATCGCTTTTGAACTTACCGAAACTGAGCGACAAAGCAGGTGTGCTTTCGATGGATACAGGTGAGTCAATCCCAGCATTACATGGATTTAGTCAGTACATCGTAGCTCGCCCCCTTGATTGGCCACCAAATGCTGCAATAACGGGTTATTGGTTTCTGCAAAAGCAGAATGATTTCTCACCAGATAAGGCCATTACTGATTTTATCGCAGATGGTAAACCGCCTATTTATATCGGTTTTGGTAGCATGTCAGGTAAAGATCCAGCCAAAACCGCACGATTGGTGATTGATGCCGTTGTTAAGGCAAATGTGCGAGCTATTATTGCCACTGGTTGGGGTGGGCTCAAGCTTGAAGATGTTCCAAATAAGGTGCTAATTACCGACAATGTGCCCCATGATTGGTTATTTCCTCAAGTTGCTGCCGTGGTTCATCATGGCGGCGCAGGAACAACGGCCGCAGGGCTTAAAGCTGGTAAGCCAACGTTAATTTGCCCTTTTTTTGCAGACCAGCCTTTTTGGGGAGAAAAGGTTACCGCATTGGGATTAGGGCCTAATCCGATTAAGCAAAAGCACCTAACAGTTGATAATCTTGCTGAGGCAATTCAGCAAATGGTGTCTGATAAACATATGAAGCAGCGAGCTTTGCAAATAGCAGAGCAACTAACTCAAGAAGACGGGATAGATAATGCGATTATATGGCTAAAGAATCATGGTTTGCTTCGTTAAGACCCTACAACGCATTATTGGACAGAAACGTTTTAAAGCTAAATTCTAAAAGTAGCTTTTGGTATAAACGATTTAGAGCTGAACCCGCGCTCTTGTCATGTGCTGGGATGATAGTCATCATATAAATCAGGAAGAAAACTAGCTAAGTGATTCATTTCCATTGCACAATGTACTAATAATTCCTTACCATTTTCGATTGACGCGACTTGTTTAGCGACAAATTTAGACCCTAGTACTTTATTTACAACGCCATTAGCGGCTGCCCCTCTAACTTCAGGTTTTCCTATCCAAAAACGACTTCGCATTTCGCAGCCATCTTCAGTTTCTCTGATTAAATGGATCAATTGTCCTGCATTTAACGGAAGTTTTTGAAGTCCAACAGAGCCACAAATTGCAGTACCAATATTCGCATCTTTAAACTGGCTAACATCGAAAAAATTAGAGGCATTTGAAAAAGTAATGATGATTTCTTGTAATTCATTTCCAATATATTCAGTGACAAAATTAGGGTTATTAAGATATTTTTCACGATCGGATAAATTGGGAGTATCACTTAACATTTTCTCAGCTCGATTAAGTACATGAGCACGAGGGTGCCACAGCTTGTAGCGTTGGCTTTCCAAATAGTGCCAACCAAACCACCAGTCAATCATTTTGCCTGTTACTCTTGGCATTTTTGTTAATACGCTGACAAAAATTTGCCCATTATCCAAACGAGTATAGCCATTTTCTAAAGGCAAATAACCTTGCTTCAGGAGTTGATTGGCCTCTGCAATCGGGAAACCTAATTCAGAAGCTTCGGGGCCATGCTCAACAGCGCGTAAAGCCTGTTCCTGCATAGCGGACATTTGAGGATTCCAATATTTTGCATAGGCTTTATTACCAAGATCACCGGCTCGCATGCCTAAATATTTTTCTTGAGTCATAATTGCTCTCACTAAGCTTAAACACATAAGGTTTGTATAGTTAGCATGCACTCATATTGGGGCTAACACACATGTGTATTTATCATATAACACT
This sequence comes from Shewanella sp. GJ50-10, assembly GCF_055808815.1. Lineage (NCBI taxonomy): Bacteria > Pseudomonadati > Pseudomonadota > Gammaproteobacteria > Alteromonadales > Shewanellaceae > Shewanella > Shewanella sp. GJ50-10. The sequence goes on from NZ_JBVVSS010000001.1 coordinate 801,025, forward strand.
AGTCAAAATTAGCATCTATAATTAATAATATTTACAATAACTTAATTCATGAATTATAAATATACCAACCAATTTCATGGAAAACCTCAACCTGAACCCGTTTTAAAATATCCAAAAGCGAATTGAATTTTTATGTGTATACCATTATTCGATATCTGTTTTTTTGAATTATAGACGGGCAACACGTAAGAGGCATTAGTGAGTCTACGTAAACATCTATGACTCGAAATTGGACAATTGTGAGTTACGACCCATAGAGCATTTTGGCTTTTCTAATTAATTCTAGTATTGCAACCATACGATCAGTCCACATGCGGCTGGCCAAATTCCCTTACCCAGTACACCAAGGCATGCTCACTCTTTAAAAAATAGAGCTTTAAAGACGTTTAGGGTCGACCGCTCTGTCTAACAGTCGCTTCATCATTGATGCCATCAGTTTGCGTGGCGTCAAGTCACTCATAAAGACCATGATATTGTTGCGTACACCAGGTACCGTCACGACTCGTTTTCCTATGCCATCTAGTGCTACTTTCGCAACGGTTTCTGGTTTTTTTGCCGCCATTGGTACTTTTCCCCAATTTACGCCAGTACTTGTTGCCATTGACGTTTCGGTTAGTCCTGGAGACAGAATACTCACATCCACGCCCTTAGGTTTCAACTCGCCGTAGAGCGACTGACCAAAACCAATAACAAAGGCTTTAGAGCCTGCGTAAGTACTGAAGTATGGAGAAGCCATTTGGCCAAACATACTTGCAACTAGCAAAATTGCACCTTTGCCCCTAACTACCATAGCGTTGCTGAAATGATGACTCAGCTCCATGGTAGAGGTGACATTAACGTCAAGCAAACGGCGCTCTCCATTAAGATCTAGCTTTTCAAACGCACCGTTTGTTTCTAACCCAGCAGACAAGGCAATTAAGCCGATATCGTGTTGAGTTTGTTTTACCTTATTAACGCCTTCTTGCGTTGCTAAGTCAGCCACAATCACATCAGTCTTGACCGAATATTGAGATGCTAGTGCTTGAGCATAGTCCTTTAACTCTTGTTCACGACGAGCGACTAAAACAACATCCATTCCTTTTTCCGCCAATTGTTTAGCCATTTGCTCACCGATGCCTGAAGTCGCACCAGTTACCAAAGCCCAACCGCCATACTTTTGTTTAAAGTTAAAAGACATAATTCATACTCCCACTGGCTATCCAAGTTTCATTTAATTGTTAACATACAGGTTTAATTACGCTTTCTTGGTCCAAGCAAACTGCTCAAACATGGGGCCTGCTGGTGTTTTTGCAACGTGATTTACATAGTTGCTTATCACTTTTTGAGACAAGCCAAGGATCACTTCAAGTACTTGTTTCTGACCATAACCTGCTGCAAAAAATACGTCCATTTGCTCTTCTGATACATTGCCACGTTCGCGTACCATAGCTAAGGTAAAATCGTGTAACGCTTGCAGTTTATCCGTTGGCATCGCTTCTTCATTACGTAACGCCTCAGTTAACGCTGGGTCAACTTTCATTGAGTGTGCTATTGCTGTATGTGCAGGTACACAAAATTGACACTCGTGCTCTACGTTAATGGTTTGCCACACAACCGTAAGCTCTTCTGCGCTGAATGATGTCGTAGTAAATAGATGGTGAAGCTGTTGATATGCTTTCAACGTCTCAGGAGACTCGGCCATCACTGCGTACAACCCTGGTACCGCTCCCATTTGCTTAACCGCGCCTTCGAGCATTGGCTTACTTTTAACGGGTGCAGTGTCTACTGTGTGAAATTTAAATGCGCTCATTTTTCTTTCCTATTTTCTATTATTAACTGATTAAAAATTGCTTATTTTACTTCTGGCTCAAGTAGAACCTTGGTTACAAATAGACGGACCGTGGGTGCTACAAGGGCTAAAATTAATAGTGCTAATGGCACCATTTGTGAAATAGCAATTAACCATGCATCGAAAAATACCCCATTTTCTGGAAGTGTTTTGGAAACCATGATTGCTGGCATGCTTAAAAGCATCGTTGGTAGAACCATAGAAACCATTAGAGGGTATTGGAATTTACGTGGAAACTTTTTCATGACTGACTCCGCTTGGCTAACTGATGTGGTTATATTAGCTCTACTCTTTCCGATCAAAAATAGACAACATTGAAGTTGAATCTTTCATCTTTGAATGATTAACTCTAAGGGGTATCTTCAAAGGCAAACAAATATGAAAGCAAAAGACATCTCTAATCTTTATCTTTTTTGTCAATCTGTAGAATGTGGTGGTTTTGCATCTGCAAGCCTCAAAACTCACGTATCTGCACCAACCCTATCAAGAGCCGTAGCAAGCTTAGAGGAAAAACTTGGCGAGAAGCTAGTACACCGAAATGCAAAACGGTTTCAATTAACAACTGCTGGAGATGAGTATTACCAGCGCTTTGCCACTCTCTTTATGCAGTTGAATAATGAGTGGACACAACTCTCAAACAGTCAGCCCACATTAACGGGTGAAATACGAGTTTCTTGTCCAGAGCCCTTTGCCGATAACTTTTTGCAAAAGATGGCCATAGAGTTCATGGAGATTCATCCAGAGGTATCTGTAACTATCCAGTTCAGTGCTGGAACGGAACGTTTTTTTGATGAGCAGATTGACCTTGCCATCGTAACGAGTCCACCTCATGCAAGTCACTTAATACAGCGTCAGCTATTTGAATCACCACTGATGATCGCTGCATCACCAAGTTATCTCGAAAAGCATGGGCAACCAAAGCAAGCAAAAGACTTGGTGAGTCACCAACTGTTATCGGGGAATAATCTTCCGTATTGGGAACTTAAAGAAGAAGGGCAATCGATTCGTATCCCATATCAACCTAGATATTCAATAAGCAGCCTGCGTTTAAATATAGATGCAACTTTGGCTGGAGCAGGGATCTGTATGATGCCAAGAGCAGCGTTTGAAAAGCGAGCAGAAAGAGGAGAGCTTATAGAGGTATTACCTAAGGTCGATTGTCCAAAAGGTAAGGCATTTTTGGTTTGGACTGACAGAAAACTGATTGCCACTCGCGTAGTCGCTTTTAGGGATATGATTTTTAATCGCTTTGGACAATCGTCAGAGTTTCTTGCTTCGATAGATTCTGACAGGAAGCAACCCACTTAAATGCAGGTTCAGTAAAATCAAAAACGCCAGATTAGGCAACCTAATCTGGCGTTTTTGATTTATTGGTTATTAAGGCTACTTTTTACGAAAGTACAGATAAGTATTTAACCACGCTAAACCGAGAATGATAAGCGTCATCACAGGAGGTTTTGACTGTAGCGGTAACACCTCTGCTGGCACATTTGGTAGTAAATGAACATATACCGCAACAATCATAATTGCCGTTGTTAGCAGTGTGGATAATTGCATTGCTTTATCTCGTAGAGGTGTTGCCAGTACCTTGTTACCGACCATTACGATAAGAAGTAGCAAACCAGCTAAGATTTCACCTAATTGTCCTGCCCAACGAGAAAGAGTAGGAAATGGCAACTCACTCAATGCAATTTGCGTTGTAAACATGGTGGTGAATGGGTCGAAAAACTTAACCACTCCCGCCATCACCATAAATGCGCCGAGCAGCCCTGTCATAATTTTTTGAGACTTCGTGCCAGCACTGTCGGTTTTGTCGTAGCTACGAACAAGGAATCCCCCAGTGACAAGGAACATACTGCCGATAAGACTTAGCTCAAGAATAAGTTGTGTTGTGCTCATAGGAAACCTTCATTTGTGTGTTAGCGTGTTGATGACGGTATTCTAAGAGAAAAAATAAGATTCAAAAATAGACAGTATTAAATTTTAATCATTCAAAAATGAATGATTCAGTGTCTATTTCAAGCATTAAAGTTTTTCTACGGTCACTTACATGTACAAACAAATCTGATGCCTAACAATTGCTCACTCAACAAGGAATGGGGCAAAAACGAGTTACGAGCACTAACTTTATACTTCAATTAAATTGACTCATTTTCTTAAGGCCAACACCTCAATCTAATCCATTGCCTGCCGCAGGCTTATGTGCAGATGCATCCAAGACACGCCGTAAACACATCCATGTGGGCTCTGCGAAAACATCCATGTTTTCGAAGGTCTTGAACGCATCTACACTGGGTTTATTGTCTCTTCGATTTGGCTATATTCGTGGCAATAAAAATTACAAAGACCAGGAATCTAATCAGCTAAAAGACTCAATTTGAATTGAAGGCGTTGAAGAAAATAGCGTGAGCCTGACAGGACGTCAGGCTAGCTTTCTTCGGGCCATGGAAGGCCCATCGAAAGCGTTAGCATTTTCGAATAAGTCTGAAGCAGTCTACAAATGAAGTTAAAAGCTGGATGATTCTCCGTTGGAAATTTTGCTGTTTAAATTTCGCCGGAGCTGCGGGGTGTTCTAAGAGGGAGTCGCAGTTCACTCCCTTTTAGTCTGGTGCGGGCGAAGCGCCACGACGTTGATTTTGCAGTTATCTTTGGAGTAGTTACCTTTTGGCCAGTGCACGATGGAATCTTGCGATATAGCTTATATTTGTTGAAAAATCGCCACGGCGTTGTTTTTCAAAATGGCTCACCGTTTTGTGGGGCATAAATGTGTTGCAGCCTCTGTTCTTTGCATACTTAAAGATTCAATATTTTAGTAAAAAGGCTTATCACGGCTGACTGGCTGTTCATTAAATGAAAGCACTTATATTTTAGATTATTACCAAATATAAATTGATAATAAGGTTTGGTGCATTATTCATTACTGGATATGATGAGAATCACTTTCTAATAATCATGGCCAGATTATGCTTCTTGAAGACTTACAGGTGATTTTAAAAGTCGCTGAATTTCGTAGTATCACTGCCGCCGCTACCAATTTAGACATGCGCACAGCCACAGCAAGTGCTGCAGTTAAACGTGTTGAAGCTTCGTTGGGCGCAGAGTTGTTTGTAAGGACTACTCGTCACCTTAGACTTTCGACTGCAGGTGAGCGCTATCTTCCTCAGTGCGAGCAAGCGCTTAAAACTCTGGAACAAGCCAAGCTTAATATTCGTGAAGATTCAGGCATTATTGATGGCGAAATTCGCATTGCCTTATCGTCTGATTTAGGCAGAAACTTAATTACTCCGTGGTTAGATGAGTTTATAGACTTGTACCCTAATGTCAGGCTGCGCAGCAGTATCAGTGACAGTAATATCGACTTTTATCGTGACTCGGTAGATATGGCGCTGCGATATGGCTCGCCCAATGATGCCACTATGTACGGTTTTAAAATTTGTGATGTGCCAAGAGTGATTTGTGCCAGCCCTGAATATGTTGAGGCTCACGGTACGCCTGCGGATCCTCAAGCACTGATGGAGTGCAACGGTTTGCTTTATCAGCTGCAAGATATCTTGCAAGATGAATGGCTATTAACCCAAGGTAAAACTGAGCATAAAGTTAAGTTAAGAGGTAATCGCGCTTCAAATGATGCTGATATCGTCAGACGTTGGTGCGTTGCAGGTAAAGGGGTGGCAATTAAATCTTGTCTTGATATGTCTAACGACCTACTGGCTGGCAATGTGGTTAATCTTATGCCTGATTATAAGCCGAATTCTACCGAGTTATGGTTAGTTTGCCCTAGCCGTCAGTCAATAACCCCAACCGTGCGCTTACTAAGGGATATGTTTCGAGAAAAGACAGACGTTATTCTGGCGCAAATACGCAGTAAAGAATTGATATAAAATGGTGTGTTAAGCGCGGTTTCGATAGGGTTAGCCAGCGCTTTAGCCATTAACTAAAGCGCTAGTTTTATCATTTTTGATTAGAAGTAAAGTTAGTTTCCTGCTTAGACTTTCTTGAAAATCGCACCAACATCGCAACGGTTGCCGATAACATTAAACTTAGACTCACCACTAAAAAGGCTTTATTTACGGTTTCTTGATAATCACTCAAAATTGGATTATTCATTATCCATTGGCCGATAAATAACAGGACAGTGGTCCAAATCATCGCGCTGGTAAAACTCATCAATATAGTGCGTTTAACACCAAGTTGCCTGATCCCCATGATCATGGGTGTTAGTACTCTCACAAATGGAATAAATCGTGAGAAAAATAGCGCTAAAAAGCCATACTTTTCCAGTAAGCCCGATGCTCTTTCCAGAGTATTATCTGGTAGTCCTTTTTCAATCTTATTGACCATAGGGTGGTGTGAAAGCCACTTTCCCTGCATATAAGCGATACAAGAACCTAAACCAGCTGCAAAAGTTAACAGTAAAAAAGCATATTGGAGCTCAACAACACCCAGCCCCACAAGACTTCCGACAAACAATACTAATCCGTCACCAGGAAGAGGTAAGAAGACAAAACTGGACTCTAGAAAAAGAATAAGTGCCAATATCAACATAAGGTGATGAATGGTTACAGTTTCAAGTAAGGCTTCGAAATCTTGATGCCAAATTGAAAGCATTACATCAAACATTGATTTTCCTTAAATTTATTATTAAGCCACTTTTATTTTGAGAATAATGAGTGGTATAGCGAAAGTTTAATAAACCGTAAAAGGGTAACATCTCATTTATTTTTTTATCATTAATTAACGGTTATGTTTCTATAGTGCTGAATTTAACAATTAATTATTTGTTTTTAAATTTGTAATAATGTAAGCCCTAAATTAGCTTGATATTAATTTTAAATAACTAATTTAGCATGAGTTTATTACTTGGTTATATAAGTGACATTCTGAAGTTTTTATTTAAATTTAAATTTAATTGCTGATTAAGGTTGGTTTAAGGTTTAGCTATTAGGTGGTAATTAAAGACGTTAAATATATGAGGGTGATAGGTCTATTTATTTGAACTTAATTCGGTTTTAGGAGCTAGTGTGATCTGTATCTGCGGCAATTGTTATTGAATTAAGCTTGGTGAATATATTTTTAATTAAAGTTTTTTAATCACCTATCTTGCTGTTTTAATTCTATTTATTTTTATTTATCTTTGTTTTTGGTGATGTTTTGTGTACAGGCTATGACATGACTCTATACATGTTGAGCTTTTATTTAGGGTATTTAATTAATATGTTCGCCTTTATGTACCCAATAAGGGGTATGCCTTTTATTGGTTTAATTTTGAAGTGAGACAAGTAATTACCTTTGCTTTGGTTGCGGTCACACTACTACTTTAAATACCTGTTCTGTTAGTTAGCTTGTGATAATAATTGTTTTCAATTTATTGAAATTATTAATTATAAAATATTGATAGAAGTTGTTTTAAATATTTTTAATAAGTGAGTTTGATAAGTGGTGATGATGAATGTTGTATCAAGATTAAATAATAACAAGTCCTAATGAGGAATGATGATGAAATTAAGAAAACTTGCTATCGCTGTGATGATGTCAACGGCTTTTACTGGTTATAGTGTTGCTGGCGAAGTTGATTTATATAAAAGTGAAAACTGGCAAAAAACCTTCCCAGAACAATATAAAACTTGGGCCGAAACAGAAGAAAGCACACCAAAATCAGGTGAGCTGGATGATCTATTAGCAAGCAACCCTAACTTAGTCAGCGCATGGGCGGGTTACGGTTTTGCAAAAGACTATAACCGTGCACGTGGTCATCATTACGCGTTAACCGATATCGTTAAAACATTACGTGTAGGTCACCCTATGGTAGGCCATGACGGAAAAGTCGTTGGTGAAGCAATGGCGGCAAGCTGTTGGTCATGTAAAACACCAGATGTCGCTCGTATGTATGACGAAGTGGGTGAAGCTAAGTTTTCAGATAATGCCTTCTCAACTTGGGGCCATGAAATGTCTAACACGATCGGCTGTGCTGATTGTCATGAGTTAGGCAAAGAAGAAATCCGCTTAAGCCGTCCTTACACTGACCGCGCCATGAAAGCGATTGGTAAAGACTTTACTAAGCAAGATGCCACAATGCAGGCAAGTCAGACTTGTGCACAGTGTCACGTTGAATATTACTTCGACGGTACTGACAGTAAGAAAGTGAAATACCCAATGGATTACTGGGTACCAGGCGTAAATACTGACTATAAAGATTTTGTTGGTTATAAAGGTACTGACGGTTTATATGAAGGTTTTGCTGCTGAAGCACAACTCGCTTATTTTGATCAGCGTGGATTTAAAGATTGGACTAACGCCGTATCTGGTGCGCCAATGATTAAAGCTCAGCATCCTGAGTTTGAAAACATGTTAGACCGTACTGAACATGCAATGGATAGCCATTTAGAATTTGGTTGTACTACTTGTCATATGCCTAAAGCTGAAAATGCAAAAGGCGGCGAGTACTCTAACCATAAAGTGACCTTTGAAGCAGAAACACTGCCATCAAGCTGTCAGAGCTGTCATGAAGCAGAAGATTTCACTGAAATCCTTGATGAGCGTAAAGCTGAAATCAACAAGCTACGTTTTGAAGCTGACGGTACAGACCCTCGTTTGACTGAAGTGCACTTTAAAGCTCAAGCTATTTGGGCAGCTAATGGCATCAAAGGTCTTGAAGCAGGTAAAGGCATTGCTGAAGCAAAAGGTAATTACGAAGCTGCATTAAAAACCAAAACGCCTTTAGCGGGTGAAATGAATAGCTTACTGACTAAAGTTAGAAATGCACAGTGGTTCTGGGATAGCGCTACAGCGTCACATGGTATCCATGCTCATAACCCAGCTGAAGCCATTCGTTTGTTAGAAAAATCTAACGCGATTTTAGATGCTGCCATTACAGAAGCTGATGCGTTACTGAAAAAGTATGCTCCAGACTACAAGTTTGATGCAACTAAGTACGACACTAAAGCTAAAGTTCAACCACTTGTAGGTCTTGATTTAGAAGCGATGAAAGCATCTAAAGAAATTTTCCTAGAAAAGCGTGTTGATAAAGAGTGGCCAGTAGAGCTTAAGTAAAGTTAAGTCGATTTTCAGTGTGATTTGAAAAAATAGACTCTCCACTATCACCGTTCAAATTTTGCACTGTTAAAGCCAATGCCAGTCGATGTAAATCGACTGGCATTTTTATTGCTCAGTATTTTTCTTAGTTTTTATTTGAGAAAAATGATTTAGCATTTCCATAGCCTGAGACTGTCTTTACGGCGGCACTCCTGCTAAGTTGATTCGCCATTTAACTGAAAACGATTCATAAGGACGTTAGCGTAATTTTATATGCATAAAGAGGCAATCACGATTGCTCTACCTTCACTTATTCATCGTATTGGTAGAGAAACTGCTAATCAAGCCAAAGCCATTGCCACCATGCATGGCTGCGAGCTTAAGCGTGTGCGCCGTTCACGTAATTGGAGCTTGGTGGGAGAGGCGATTAAGGTGCAGTCATTCAATAATCAACTCAAAACCCACCGCCAAGATGAATTAGCGGAAATACCCCTAAGCTCAACTGAGTTCAGGTATTTGATTCAAAAAATTGAAACCGCGCTCTTAGGTCATGCAGATAAGTTAGAACCCTTAGAAGCAAAACTGATTCGTTTAATCACTGAAACCCCGAGTATCACATTGGCTGAACTTATTCAGTTGACTCAATGCACTGAAGCGCAAGCCAGAACTGCGCGTTTTGAAGCAGATACTTGGTAGTACCGGTGAAAGAGCTTTTTGTAATAGCTCTTTGTAACAGCACTTTGTAATAGTTTTTTGTATTAGCTCTTTGTAAAAGGCTTAAGGTAACGAATAGTTAGTTTTAGATATTCACTGACTTTAATCAAAGTTTTCAGTTGTTTTAGACGTTTTCATTGAATCATTCAAACCTTGTTGAAATTCCCCTCTACACTTGTATTAATTGGAATGAATTCTAGCGCAAAACCTTGTGCTGGCATTTCTGGTTAACTATTTATTCAAGAGAACCAATATAGTGAACTTTTCGTTAGTAGTAGGCGTGATACTGATTGCGGTTAGCGCAAATGCACAAGGTCGTTTTAATCCTTGGGAGCATGCAAAGTCACCCTTTGAGGGCAGTCCAGCAGCGATTGGGGAGTATGCCAATGGTTGCTTATCTGGCGGCCAAGCTTTGCCTTTATCTGGTGATGGTTTTCAAGTCATTAGGCCGCAGCGACAACGTTATTATGGCCACCCATATTTAGTTAGTTTTGTAGAGCAATTTGCTCAAAGCATGCAAAAGAAGGGCGTTGAACAAATCCTTGTTGGCGATATGTCGATGCCTCGTGGAGGTCAATTTGATTACGGCCATACCAGCCATCAAATTGGTTTAGATGTTGATATTTGGCTGAGGTTAACAGCGCAGCCGCTTAATGCCAAAGAGCTAAAGTCTCCCCGTGCGCTCAGTGTTGTCGATAGCCAAGAGTTCGCTATTGATACTGCAGCATGGCAACCTCAGCATAAAGAGATGATTAAAACAGCGGCTCAAGATCCCCGTGTTGCCCGAATTTTTGTTAATGGGGCGATTAAACAGCAATTGTGCAATGAACGAAGTGATAATGATACTTGGCTGCATAAAGTACGCCCATGGTGGGGGCACAGTGCGCATATGCATGTTCGCCTAACTTGTCCAGAATCTAGTGGCGACTGTAAGCCGCAACAACCCATTAAGCCTGGCGATGGCTGTGAAGATATTGATTGGTGGAAACAACAATTTTATATCGCAAAATCAGCCCCTAAAAAAGCCGTGGATAACAATAAGCCCGCTCAACCCAAACCGTTAAAGGTTAAGCCGCAACAATGTCAGCCGTTAACTTTGGCAGCACCTCAATAACTTAGCCACTGAATTAGTACAGTGGCTAAGATATTTGTTATTGCAGCGCTTATGCATCCAAGTTTATTTTAAAACTCCTTTTGTGCTCATATTTACTGATTATTCCCCTATCTAAAAAACTGCATACTCTGTATACTGCCGCGCTGCTTTTAAAGCTCATTTATTCGACTATTTACCCCGAGGATTGCCGTTATCATAAGTACAAACAACATCACCATGCAGTTTGGCGCTGAGCCTTTGTTTGAAAACATTTCTGCTAAATTTGGTCACGGTAACCGTTACGGTCTGATTGGCGCAAATGGTTGTGGTAAATCCACTTTCATGAAAATCCTCAGTGGTGCATTAGCACCAAGCTCAGGCAATGTCTCAATTACTCCAGGCTTAAAAGTCGGTACCTTGAGCCAAGACCAGTTTGCATTCGAGCAATACAGTGTTGTTGATACCGTGATCATGGGCGATGCAAAATTGTGGGAAGTGAAGCAAGAACGTGACCGCATTTACTCGTTACCAGAAATGAGCGAAGAAGACGGCATGAAAGTAGCCGATCTTGAAAGTGAATTTGCTGAAATGGACGGTTACAGTGCTGAGTCTCGTGCAGGTGAAATCCTGTTAGAAGCCGGTATTGAAGAAAGCTTCCACTTTGGTTTGATGCAGCAAGTTGCTCCGGGTTGGAAGCTAAGGGTATTACTGGCTCAAGCATTATTCTCAAATCCAGATATTTTGCTACTTGATGAACCTACCAACAACTTGGATATTCATACCATTTCTTGGTTAGCGGGTGAGCTTAACAAGCGTAAATGCACCATGATTATCATTTCACATGATAGACATTTCTTGAACTCTGTATGTACGCATATGGCTGACATTGATTACGGTGAGCTGCGTATTTATCCGGGTAACTACGAATACTTCCTTGAAGCAGCGGGTCTTATTCAAGAGCAGTTATTAGCGGGTAACGCCAAGAAAAGTGCTGAAATGGCAGAGCTACAAGACTTCGTTAATCGTTTTGGTGCTAATGCATCTAAAGCGAAACAAGCAAGTTCACGTGCTAAAAAGCTCGATAAAATCAGTTTAGATGAAGTGAAGTCGTCAAGCCGTATGACACCATCACTGCGTTTTGACGAAAGTAAGAAAATGCATCGTCAAGCGTTAGTATTAGAAGAACTGGGCCATGGCTTTGATGGCGAAAGCTTATTCGAAGGCGGTGACTTAATTTTAGAAGCAGGCGCTAAGCTTGCAGTTATTGGTGAAAACGGTGTGGGTAAAACCACATTACTGCGTTGTTTAGTGAATGAATTAGCTAACAATAACGGCACGATTAAGTGGTCAGAAAATGCCGCGATTGGTTACTGCCCACAAGATAGCAGCAAAGACTTTGATAATGACTTGTCTTTGTTTGATTGGATGTCGCAGTGGCGAACTCCTAAACATAACGACTTAATGGTTCGTGGCATGTTAGGGCGTTTGTTATTCACTGAAGACGATGCAAACAAGAAAGCGAAAAACTGTTCAGGTGGTGAGAAAAACCGTCTGTTATACGGCAAGTTAATGATGCAAGACGTTAACGTGTTAGTGATGGATGAACCGACTAACCACATGGACATGGAAGCGATTGAAGCATTAAATAATGCCCTTAAACTGTTTGAAGGCACGTTAATTTTCGTTAGCCATGACCGTGAGTTTGTATCATCACTGGCTACGCACATTATTGATGTTAAAGATAAACAGTTAGTGAGCTTCCATGGTACTTTTGATGAGTACTTAGCAAGCCAAGCAGAAGCTGCTCTAGCTAAAAAATAATGTGAGCTAGAGTCAGCCTGACTCTACAGTAAATAAAAATGCCGCTAACCTTCGAGTTCGCGGCATTTTTTGTGGCTTTAAATAAGTGAATGAACGTCACTAATAAAAGGTTAGTGACCAATACTGTTAAGGTGCTGAATTAACATCATTCGAACCTCAGTGGTGGTTTCACTGTGCCAGAAACCGCCCACATAAGCCCACAATGGGATCATAAATAACAGCATCAATAGTAGAACAGCTAAGCCTCTGGCTGACATCTTAGTTCCCCAGCGGGTGCTGAAATGCAGGGCTTCATTTTTAGGGCAAGCTGAAATACAGCTCATACAGGCTTGGCATTCATCACTACGAATGGTGGTTTGAGTGTGAACAATAATGTTAGCAGGGCAGGCGCGGGTACACTTGTCGCACTTCATGCCTTTGCCTTCTATTAAACATGATTCAGTGCTGCGGCGAATTTTAAACGGACTTAAAAAACTCACCAAGCCTAGCAGAGCGCCGTATGGGCAAATGTAACGACAAAAGCCTTGTCTTTTCCATGCCGCTAAACCAAGGATAATACTAAAACACACTAAGCTAATTGCAGTGGGATTTAAGAAAAATACCGCCATCTTCAAATCTGCCACTTTATGATAATAGCCATCAAGATAATGTGGAATACTTGCAAGTGGCATAGTGAAGACTAATAAAATCAGCGCCGCCATTAGCAAGTATTTAAGCATTCTAAGTATCCAATCTAACCAAGCTGGTGGCGCAAATTCTTGTTTAATAAAACGCTTTCTGAGGGCGTAAAGGTAATCTCCAGCTAAGCCTAATGGGCAAGCCCAGCCGCAAAAAGCGCGTTTACACAATAACCCTGTTAATACCACTACCACTAACATTACCGCAGCGGCTGGATGGTTTTGATCCCATATACCTAAACCAATAATCGCTTTTAATTCAATTCCGCCCGCAATCGGCAAAAAGGCATCGCCAATATCGGGGCGAACCAATAACGGTTCAACACCGGATTTAAGCATGGCGGCATTTATCGCAAATTGAACGCCTACCAACAGCATAGATAACGCCAGCAAATGCCTTATCATTTCTCGCAAATCATCGGCTTTATTTCTGCCTCTGGCACTTTCACCAACAATGCTGCCGCCCTGAGCTAATGCAGGCTGAAATTTATTAAATAATGGCAATACCACTAAGGATACTGCTAGGCCAACAAATAACGGCCAATGAAGGGTCGTCGCAAGTGCTGCAGTGAGTACACCTGCACTAATGGCAGCGCCCCATTTTTGCTTGCTCCAATAAAGTAGGCTGATGCTATAGACAAGGGCTAGCATTAAGGTAATTGATTCGATAGTGCTCATGAGATGACTTTAATAAAAGAGTGAATACCTATAAGAGATAACTTGGGTCATTGAGTTCGAGTTAATATGTTGCTTTGTGAATTAGTCCATAAAAACAAGCTAAAAACGTGCAAACTAATTGCTCAATGTCACTTACTTGGTATTAACAACTGTGTGGGGCTAGAAATATTTATTTGATGTGTTAGGTCAAGGCTGCTTTCATTTTTTTAACAGGCTTTACACTAGAATTGAGCGTTAATGGCGAAAATAGAAGTTTAATTAGTATGATAAATAAAGTGGGTTAACGCCAAATTTGAAGTTAACCCGTTTGAATAACTTGTTAGTTCATTTTAGGATCTGAGCGCTTAACTGCTGCACCATCAGCAAAGTTTGCGACTTCAGTAATAATGGCTCCCTCAGGGCCAGCCATTTGCCAATGCTTTGAAAGCACCTCTTTAAGGTTATGGAAATCACCAGGGTTCGCCTCAATTATATTTTTAGCGTGAACCTCACCATCCATATGAATTTGAGGGATTTTTACTTCAGGGAATTGTGCCATGTTATCTTCACCAATTCCGGCAATGTAGCTTTTACCCCAACGAACTAACCATCCTTCACGCTTAGCTGCAGTGGTTTCGCCATCAACATGCCAATGCTCAGCTAGCATTTGATTTGGCAATAAAAAGATATCTAACAGCATGTATAAGTTGGTTTGGTTATTCTCGTACATTAGCCCAGATAACCCCACTTCAGCGAAGCGACCGCTGTTATAGTCCATCACAAATATCTTCTCACGCATGCCTTCAAAGGTCGGATAACCATGGAATTCAAGCATGGCGATAATGGCATCTTTAGCTTTTTCTTCTAAAAACTCACCTTGTTGATTGTAAAAGTAATCGTTACTGAAACTGATACTTTCTAAATCATTAACTGTTTGATGAGTAGGTGATTTACTAATTTCTAGATCTTTAGCAGTGCTTACTGCTGAAGTGAGTAAAAGGGCACCTACCATACATAGTACAGAATAGCGTGATATTGCTTTCATATATTTGAGGCTCTCAAGTTAGCTAACATTAAAAAGGTTGTGATTTAATTTTGACTTTAATCTGTATAACTTTCTCATTTGCTCGCAGCCCATGGGAAAGGCTCAAAGTAATGAGGGAATAAAGCGTTATAACTATAAGCTTAGGTAAGGGCTATTAGTATTACAAATAGGTTTACTTTACGTTACTTTACCTTTTTAAGATGTTTTATTGAGATAGGTAGTTTTATTGAAAGCGATTGGTTAAAAAAAGAGGTGAATTGAGTTAAAGATAAGTCATCATCTCTCTTTAACTCAATGAGTTATATTTCCTCAGAATTGGCATCAACAATGCGCTGCAGCCTTTCTTGTTCTTCTTCACGGGCAGCGTTAATCTCTTCAAGTACTGAATCGACATCGGCGATGTGTTCGCTTTCTGCAAATTCACCTGTTAGCACTGATTCAGGAGTAAGCTCGCCAGCTTCAAATAATGCCCACATTTCTTTGGCATATTGGGTGTTTGCAAGCTCTGGGGCAAACTGACTGTAGTAGTTGGTCATGTTGTTTACATCACGGGCAAACATCCACACAGCGTTGTTGTTTGCTGCGGCATCAACGGCTTGTGGTAGGTCAATGATCACAGGGCCTTTGTCATCGACCAGCACGTTAAACTCAGACAAATCACCGTGGATTAACCCTGCACACAGCATTAATTTTGCATATTCAATCATACTGGCGTGATCGCGAATGGCATCTTCTTTTGAAAAGACAACATCGTTAAGTCTTGGGGCTACAACACCATCACTGTCGGTGACGAGCTCCATAAGTAGCACACCCGAAAAGCAACCATAGGGTTCAGGTACACGAACGCCTGCAGCAGCGAGTTTATATAGCGCATCGACCTCAGCATTTTGCCAAGCTTCTTCTTGCTGGTCGCGGCCGAATTTAGAGCCTTTTTCCATGGCTCTGGCACGGCGACTATTGCGGACTTTACGTCCCTCTTGATATTGAACGGCTTGTTTAAAGCTGCGCTTATCGACATCTTTATAGACTTTTGCGCAGCGAATATCATCGCCACAGCGCACTACATAGACACTGGCTTCCTTGCCGCTCATTAATTGGCGCAGGACGTCGTCGACTAAGCCTTCTTCAACCAGAGGTTGGATTCGTTTGGGGATTTTCATTGCGCCGTTATACCGTAATTAGTCCCTATATGGAATGCTCTATCAGTAGAATTGACATAAAAGATTAGCTTTAATTGATATGCAGCTTTTAAGTGTAAACATAGGCTTGTGATAGCTAAGCTGTACGGTTGCTTGCTATCATTAGTATATTAAATTGAAGTTAGTGATAATTAACGCCTGAATCGGCAAAACGAGCCTAGATTTGTGAAGACTTATTTTGATGAGTAGGCACAGATTCAGTTGGCTACTATTACTTTCTTATACGTCTCTTATTGGCATTATCAATACCGCATAGTCGGTTACTGGGATCTCTCATGATTGAATTACAACAAAATAATCCGCTACATGGTTTAAAGTCTGAAACCATGGTGTCTGAGTTAGTGGACTTTTATGATTGGAAGATTTTGTACGCAGCACTGCGTTTAGAGTGTTTTAACAATAACCCAAGTTTAGAGTCTTGCCTTAAGTTTTTAAAAAAACCGAATGGGCGCGCGAGCGAGTAGAGAGCTTTTATCTGTATCGTTTTAAAAGCATGCCAAAAGGCAGTGCTGCGCAGTTTGAACTAAAGCCCCGTGAGCGTGGTTTTGCTGACGGTATTGTGCCTCGCAAACCTCAAGAGTTGACCGTTGAACTGATTGCAGAAATGCGCGAGAAAGCCACTGCCGATTACGAAGAAATGAAGCGTAATAACAGTCGCCCAAAACAATATGGAAAAGACAAGCCCAGAGCGCAAGATAACTATGCACAAAACAAGCGTAGTGATAAAAATCGACCAGCGCCGTCACAAGACCCAAGTAATCCTTGGGGTAAGTAGTTTAAGATTTAATGCACCAACAGTTCGCCTTCAATTAGCTCACTAAGGCATTAGTGAGCTAATTTAACTCAGTAAAACCCCACCTTGTAAACCTAGCTAATTATTCAATCTTTTTGCTTTACTCTCTATTTTTACATATCGGTGAAGCTTTATGCTCGTCCCTGAATTCAAATAACAAACGTAATATTGGTAATGCAAGTCAATTTAAGATGTGTTGTCGGTGTACTTGTGGTTAGTATGGATTGAGTAACACTAATATACCGAGACAAGTGATGACGACAATTTCAAACGCGATGAGTGGACGTATCTGGGCAATGTTGATTTTTCTCTCCATATTATGGGGTGGATCGTTCTTCTTTATTGGAGTTGTTGTTAGCGAGTTACCACCGCTTACTATCGTGACATTACGTGTGGCTATTGCCGCCGTGACGTTATGGTTGATTTCACTTGCTTTAGGTCATAGACCACCTAAAAGCCCTAAGATTTGGCTCGCTTGTTTAGGAATGGGTTTACTCAATAACGTTATTCCTTTTGCACTTATCGTATGGGGGCAGACTCAAATTGCATCTGGGCTTGCTGCTATTTTAAATGCGGCGACGCCTATTTTTGCGGTCATGGTTGCTGGATTTTTACTGCCAGATGAACGTCCGACAAAGCTTAAATTGTTTGGTGTTGCCATTGGTTTTATTGGTGTGGTTGTGATGATTGGTTTACCTGCACTCGAAGGTTCAGCGAGTTTGTTGGCACAGCTGGCTGTGATAGGAGCTGCACTGTCCTATGCTTTTGCTGGGGTTTATGGCCGTCGATTTAAAACAATGGCAGTAAACCCAGTCATTACGGCGGCGGGTCAAGTGACGGCATCAAGCTTGATATTACTGCCTATTACATTAATGGTTGATGGTCCGATTGATATATCAAGCGTCAGCAATCATGTATGGGCTGCTATGGCTGCGTTATCGATTGCTTCAACCGCTATCGCCTATGTACTTTATTTCAAAATACTCGAAGTCGCGGGCGCGACTAACGTGCTTTTAGTGACCTTGATGGTACCTGTTTCAGCTATTTTATTGGGTTCAGTATTTTTAAATGAATCGTTAGAGGCGATACATTTTGTTGGGATGTTGCTTATTGCACTGGGGTTATCGGCTATTGATGGCAGGTTATGGCAAAACGTTAAACTTGTTGGCTTGAATAAATAAGCCTTCAACGATAATCATCTTATAGTTTTTGAAAGTGCGCTGTTAATCGTTCAATGAACACCTTTACTCGCTCTGGTAAGTAACTTCGACTTGGGTATACCAGATGTAAATCAGCGCCTTCTATTAAGCTGTGTTTATGAAAGTCCTGCATATAGTCATCTAAGATAACCACCAAACGCTGATGTTTGATATCGTCTGCGACATCGCAATATGATTTCAGCGCGATACCAGCCCCTTCAACTGCCCAGCGCCTTACCTGTGCGCCATCATTGGTTGAACGGGCAGGCTTTATGGCAACGGCAAAGTTTTGCTGATTGTTATCTTTGCCTTGTTGAAAATGCCAAGTAATTAACGGCTCAACTACCCTAACTAAGGCAAGGCAATCGTGATGGCTTAAATCTTCGGGCGTGTTAGGTACGCCTTTTTTTTCAAGGTATTTGGGCGAGGCGCACAATACACGATGGCTGTGGAATAACCTTTTCGAGATTAAGTTACTGTCAGGTAGCACGCCATAGCGAATGGCCAAATCAAAGTTTTGTTCAGAGAGGTTCATAATGCCATCGGTCAGGTACAAGTAAGGCTCAACACTTGGGAAGTCTTCGACAAACTGATTAATGACAATGTTGATATGTTGCTGACCAATATCCGATGGCGCGGTAATCCTAAGCGGGCCAGATAACGTTGCTTTACCCGCTTGTAAGCGAGTTTCGGCTTGTTCTACTTCTGCTAAAACCCGCTCGCAGGCTTCATAAAAGGCTCGACCTTCTTCTGTTAGGGTGACTTGGCGGGTAGTTCGATTAAGTAATCGAGTGCCATAACGTTGTTCTAGTCCATTCATTCGCGCAGTCATTCGCGCCGGCGATAAACCCACGGCTCGGCCAGCAGCCGCTAAGCCACCGTTTTTTATCACTTTAACAAATAAGTCCATGTCGCCAAGTTTATCCATAATGCCCACTATTCTGAAAAACGGAATACTTATTTAGTATTTGTATCAATTGTTTTGTTTTTAAGCAAAGACTATTTTTGTTGTTAGAAGTGATTAAAACCGAGGTAATTAAGATGACTACAAAAAATAAAATGCCCCTTGCTGTATGGGTATTAACACTGTCGGCGTTTGCGATAGGTACAGCTGAATTTGTGATTGCAGGCATACTGACTCAAGTGGCTGAGTCACTGAATATTAGTGATGGTCAAGCTGGTCACCTCATTACCGCATATGCAATGGCGATTGTGATTGGTGGACCTATTCTGACCTTGTGGCTTGCCCGTTATGATAAAAAGAAAGTCCTAATAGGCCTAATGGGGCTGTTTATTGTTGGCAACCTTATCACCGCATTTTCAAATGATTATTCTGTACTGTTGTTAAGCCGCGTGTTGGCAGGGCTGACCCAAGGTCCTTTTTATGGCATTGGCGCAGTGGTAGCCACCCAAATGGTTGCCAAACAGTTTGAAGGCCAAGCGGTAGGGCAGATGTTTGCCGGTTTAACCTTAGCAAATGTACTTGGCGTACCAGCTGGTGCTTATATTGGTAACACGTTTAATTGGAACGTGACCTTTATTGTGGTGGCAGGCTTAGGTGTATTGGCTGCGATAGCTATCATGTTAATTATCCAACCTAAACAGCAGGCAGCTTCTGCCGCGCCAACCAGTGTCAAAAGCCAATTAAGTGCTTTTAAAGACAAAAACTTATTGGCAAGTTTAGCGATTACCACGCTGGGTTGGGTCGGTTTTATGACATTTTACGGCTACATTGCGCCAATAGCAGAACAAGTTGCTGGTTTTGACCGTTCTTCTTTAACTTGGATATTAGTATTGGTAGGTATCGGTTTAGTCGTAGGGAATGCTTTAGGTGGTAAGTCTGCAGATAAGAATTTGAGCCGCGCTTTAGTTATCTGGCCTGCAGCAATGATTTTATCGTTAATCGTATTAGGGTTTGTCGCTTCAAGTCCTTGGGCCTT
The DNA here is from genome assembly GCF_055808815.1 of Shewanella sp. GJ50-10. Taxonomy (NCBI): domain Bacteria; kingdom Pseudomonadati; phylum Pseudomonadota; class Gammaproteobacteria; order Alteromonadales; family Shewanellaceae; genus Shewanella; species Shewanella sp. GJ50-10. The sequence continues at coordinate 821,023 of NZ_JBVVSS010000001.1, forward strand.
TGTTGCCGCAGCGTTTGTGTTTGGTGTGGTGTCGTTTGCCAATGTACCTCCAATGCAAATGCGGGTAATGAAGTATGGCGCAAAAGCACCAGAGTTAGCGGCAACAGCTAATATCTCAGCCTTTAATATAGCCAATGCATTAGGTGGCATTATTGGTGGAGCGGTTATCGATAGCAGTTATGGCGCAGCAGGAATTCCATTTGCAGCTGTGATTATTCCGATTGTCGGCTTGCTATTTATTGTCAGCCAAGAACGAAAATCGACTGTAAACAAGTCTGAATCAAGTGAAGAGTTACAAACGGCTGAGTGTCATCATTAATTCTACTCAGTTTCTAAAAGGAAGTTTATAAAGCTTGAGCTTACATAATGGCAGTAATCAAATAAGACCTTTTCAGTCGATTAGGTCTTATTTTTTTATTCCCAACCTTTTGGCCAGTCGATGTAAGTTTCCTGTATCTAAGCCGAGTTCGCGCGCTGTGGCAGACCAGTTTTGTTGATTTTGCTGGTAGCTTTGTTGAATTAGCTGTTTTTGAAAGTCTTCGGTGGCCTGTTTGAAGTTTTGACAGCTGATGTTTGCGCTGGTATCAGAGTTATTGCCAGCCGAGATATCGGTTCCTGAGCTACTATCATTTGAGCCATGAGCACTTGAGCTATTATCATTCGAGCTTTGCAAATTAATATGCTCAGTGTCGAGGGTGATTTGCTTTATATTCTGTCTATTATCAGCAGTTAATGGCGTCTTATTACTTGCTTTTGCTAATACCGCTGCGCGGCTAATTAGGTGCTCAAGTTCGCGAATATTACCCGGCCAAGTGTAGTCTTTTAAGGTTTGAGTCAGCGACTCACTTAAACGAATATTGCTGAGATTTAGCTTACGACACATGCGCTCTGCAAAGAATCCTGCCAGTAGAATGACATCACCTTCACGTTCTCGAAGCGGTGGCACTGCGATGGGGAAGACGCTTAAACGATGGTATAAATCGGCTCTAAATCTACCCGCTTTAACTTCTTCGTGCATGCTGCGATTAGTCGCAGCAACGATACGGGTATTAACGGTTATGTGGCGGTCATCACCCACACGCTGAATATCGCCGTATTGCAGTGCCCGCAATAATTTAGCTTGCAACGATAGTGATAGCTCGCCGATTTCATCTAGGAACAATGTGCCGCCATCGGCTTGCTCAAACTTACCTTTGCGGTTACTGATAGCACCAGTAAACGCGCCTTTAACATGACCAAATAACTCACTTTCTGCTACCGATTCAGGTAAAGCAGCACAGTTTAAATACACTAGTTGATTGCTTGCACGGTTTGATTGCTGATGAATAGCACTGGCGACCAGCTCTTTACCAACACCGGTTTCCCCCATGATAAGTACAGTCAAATCGGTATTGGCCACGGCATTTATTTGCTCTTTTAGCGCTTGCATATTGGTTGACTTGCCAATCATTTCTATTTTGTCGTTGCTGCGAGGGGTCAGAGTTTGGCTTTCAATGGCTGAAACACTGGTTTGTTTTTCTAACTGTTCGATTAATAACGCCGTGTGCAAGCCACTGGCAGCAAGGGCACTGACAAAACGTAAATCTTCGTTGCGCAGTAAATCGAACTGACCAGGGTCAAAGGCATCAATGGTAATCGCACCAATGAGGCGGTCGTCAATCAGCAGTGGTAATCCAATACATGAATGCACTTGCAGCTTTTCATCATGGTTTGAGATTAAGCCATCATAAGGATCCGCAAGATGGCTATCAGCTGGGAATCGAACGATATCGCCAGCGCGAGCAATGGCTTCAAGGCGAGGGTGGTCATCGATGACAAAGCGGCGACCGAGTACATCATCCGCTAACCCGTTGGTGGCTAAGGGAGTAAATTGTTGATCTTGATATAGCAGCAGTGCGGAAGCATCGCAGTTTAATACTTGGCGAATGGTGGCGAGTAAACGATCGAATCTATCGGGAGTTGTGAGCCCTGAGTTTAAGTCTTGGGTAATATTTTGCCATTGCACCATTAAAGAAATCATCAGCAGTACTCTTTCGTCCAGCGAGTTAATTGAAAGTTTGTCAATATGACAATTGTAGTGTCATTTAGACAAAAGTAAAGTTTGTCATTATGACAGTGATGATTGAGCTGATATTCGCCAATTCTTTACTTTTTAATGAGTTACATAATTGGCACGCCTAGTGCAATTACTCAAATAAGAAACGAAGTAACCAATTATTTAACTCGATTACTATTTGAAGCACTAGGTATTAGATTATGACTATTCAGGTAAAAAACAACATTCATTGGGTCGGACAACGTGACTGGGAAATTCAAGATTTTCACGGCACAGAATATAAAATGACCCGCGGTACCTCTTATAACAGTTATCTTATTCGTGAAGAAAAAACCGTATTAATCGATACCGTCGATCATCGTTTTAGTCACCAATTTATCCAAAACTTAGCAATGGAAATTGATTTAAACACGATTGACTACATTGTGATTAACCATGCTGAAGAAGATCATTCAGGCGCGCTATCTGCGTTAATGGAAAAAATTCCTAATACACCAATTTACTGTACTGAAGCAGCAATCGATTCCATTGTGGGTCATCACCATCACCCAGAGTGGAACTTTAAAACTATTAAAACCGGTGACAGTTTAGATATTGGTAACGGTAAACAACTTATCTTTATCGAAGCGCCAATGCTGCATTGGCCTGATAGCATGATGACCTACATGACCGAAGATGCGGTGTTATTCAGTAATGATGCCTTTGGTCAGCATTACTGTGACGAGCATTTATTCAATGATGAAGTGGATCAAAATGAGCTTAAAGAGCAATGCTTGCGTTACTACGCCAACATTCTTACTCCGTTCAGCAGTTTAGTGACTGCCAAAATCCATGAAGTATTAAGCTTTAATGTGCCAGTGGATATGATTGCTACCTCACACGGTATTGTATGGCGTGATAACCCAACTCAAATTATTCACCAATATCTTGAGTGGGCAGACAATTATCAAGAAGACAAAATCACCATTTTCTACGATTCAATGTCAAACAACACTCGCATGATGGCTGATGCCATTGCCCAAGGGATCCATGATGTTGACCCAGGTGTAGCGGTAAAAGTTTTCAATGTGTCAAAGCATGATAAGAATGAAATCTTATCGCATACCTTCCGCTCGAAAGGGTTATTAGTGGGATCGTCGACGATGAATAACGTGATGATGCCGAAAGTTGCTGGCATGCTCGAAGAGATTACCGGCCTCCGCTTTAAAGAGAAAAAAGCCGCTGCATTTGGTAGTTATGGCTGGAATGGCGGCGCCGTAGACCGTATTCATGCACGCTTAACTGATGCAGGTTTTGAAACCGCTTTAAGCTTAAAAACAAAATGGCGACCAGATGGCAAGGCAATGCGAGAGTGCCGTGAACATGGCCGTCAAATCGCTAAACAGTGGGCGCTTCAGCCACTATCAGCGACTGAACCTGACAATCAATTAAATACCCAACAAAGCCCAAATGATACTCAAGCTGAAGCACATCCTGCAGATTGTCAGTGCATGATCTGTACTGTGTGTAATTGGATTTATGATCCTGTGATTGGTGAGCCAAATCAAGGTGTTGAAGCGGGCACTCGTTGGGCTGATGTACCTGATTATTTCCTCTGTCCTGAATGCAACTTAGGCAAAGATGTATTTGCTGAGCATAACGCTTAATTTTCGCTATTTGTATTTATGGGTTAATGGGTCGAGGGCACGATAATGACAGCTCCAATTATCATAATAGGCAGTGGTTTTGCTGCCTATCAATTGATTAAAAACATTCGTAGACAAGATAGCGAAGTGGCTATTCAAGTTTTTACTGGTGATAGCGGTGATGAATATAACAAGCCTGATTTAAGTCATGTATTCACTAAACAGCAAGATGCAGATGCCTTAGTGCTGCAAACAGGCGCTGCATTTTCAGAGCAATACAAGGTAAGTCTATTTGCTAATACTTGGGTTGATGACATTGATACCCAAGCACAAAGTATTTTCGTTAATGGGCAAGCATACACATATTCGAAATTGGTTTTCGCTACAGGCGCCAGCGCTTTTGTACCACCAGTGTTAGGTGATGGCGCAGGAAAGGTACTGACGCTAAATAGCCTTGCAGAATATAAACGCTCGCAAGAGCAGATTAACAATGCTAATGCGGTGTTGATTATGGGGGGAGGACTTATTGGTATTGAGCTTGCTATGGATTTACAAGCCAGTGGTAAGCAAGTGATTGTGGTTGAACCCAATGGCAGAATATTGGCTAATGTGGCCCCCGATTTTGTTGCACTCAAACTTGAGCAGCAGTTACTAAATGGTGGGGTGAGATTATCGTTAAATGATGCGGTTACTAGTGTTCAGCTACAAGATTATCTATCTGGCTCGCACAAACTGAATGTGGTGACTAAAGCGGGTAAACAGTTTCAAGTTGATTGCGTGATATCTGCTGCTGGGCTTAGACCTAACACTCAGTTAGCTAAGCAAGCTGGAGTCGATGTTAATCGCGGCATTATGGTCAATAGCCAATTGATGACCTCAGATAGTCAGGTTTATGCTTTAGGTGATTGCGCCGAGATAAATGGCAAAGTTATGGCTTACTTACAACCGATAGTACTTAGTGCCAATGTTCTCGCTAAACAGCTTTTAGGACAAGAGTCTGAACTTAAATTACCGCCAATGATGGTGAAAGTGAAAACACCTTCATATCCGATTCAAGTGGGTGGCCAATTTAGTGCTGACTCTGCTTGGAAGGTTAACTTTAATCAGCAAAGTGTCAGCGCTGAAGCCTTTGATGAAAATGACAATATGACAGGGTTTGTGGTCACGAATAACCATGTGCAGCAGGCGTTTTCGTTATTGAGAAAAGTATCTTAACGCTAATACTGAACTAGTGCAGGCGATCAATAAGCTTGCTTATGAGGAGATTTATATGAGCCATCAAGCTATTAACAGCTATGAGCGAATTGATAACAGTCATGAACCTATTGCTAACAGTCATCAAAGAATTCCGAGCTCTTGGACTATCCAACGCTCAACCCCATTTTTTACCAAACAAAACGTACCAGCGGCTTTACTCAGTCACCATAATACTGCCGCAGGTGTATTTGGTCAGTTATGTGTCATGGAAGGTGTTGTGACTTACTTTGGCTTTGCTGATTCAGAAGCCACTGACCATGAAGTTAAAGTGGTTATTCCAGCAGGCCAATTTGCAACTAGCCCACCAGAGTATTGGCATAGAATTGAGTTAAGTGATGATGCTCAATTTAATATTAACTTTTGGTCCGCCACGGATAAGTCTGGCGAGAAAATGTTTAACAGCAAATAAGGCTTGAGTACTGGTGTCGGTGATATTTCATCATTCATATAATGTGACAGGTATATTGACCTGCAATTGATGTAGGTCAATTTGTTTGATGCTTTATCTTGGCTTAGGTTAATTTACTGACAATATTCGCTATGCTAATGATAATTGCACAATAGAAAGTAATGCTGTTTTAATCTGATATCAGACTGGAGGATGCAATGAATAATGCGCTACTCATAGTGCTGTTAAGATGCAGTATTTGTTGTGGTTTATTGCTAATTTTAACGGGGATTTATCTACATAATTTTAATGAAACCGTTGAAGCGATGGGAGTGAAGGGCATAATTGTTAGCGCTGTTTGCGTCGCCGTTGGTATGGTGTTGTCTTTACCAACAAAAATGTATTTAACTCTATTGTTGGTTGAGCATGAAAACCAGCTTGAGCAAGCTAAGCTCGAACAAGTCAAAAAAGCATCCTGCGATAAAAGTCCGTCTGATTAAACCTTTCTCTTTTCTTTTACGTATCAACAGACATTATGTATTGCGCTGGAAAGCACTATGTCTGCATATCGCTCACTCTATTTATTTACTCAAGATTTAAGGCTACAAGACAACTTAGCCCTATCGGCATTACTGCGTCACTGTGGGCAAATCAAAAGCGCTCAAGTCCAATTTGTTTATATCTTTGATGAAGGTTTATTAACCCCGCAGTTTTGTCAGCATACGTCGCTAGGCCCCCACAGACAGCATTTTATTGAACAGTCGATAGCTGATTTATCTGAGCAATTACAGGCATTGGGGCATGAACTCATTGTCCGTCATGGGCATCCACTTAATGAAGTGCAACAACTCGTTGAAGAGTTGCGTATCGATGCGATTGGTTATTCTGAATCAGTGGGTTGGAATGAAAGACAATTTTTCACTCAGTTAAAGCATGCTTTACCGCAAGTCGCGTTTATCAGTGAATGGAGTAATAGTTTATTTAGCCTTGAGCAAATGGATAGCTTAGGATCTGATTTAGCAAGTTTTTCACGCTTCAGAAAGCAATTTGAGAAATCCAATTTAACCGTATCACCGCCGTGTCAGACTTGGATAGATGAATTGGTTCCTGCTATTGCTCCTGGAGCGACTTTCACAACTACTTCTACAGTTACTGCCACAACTACTTCTACAGCTACTTCTTCAGCCACTCCTTTCGCAGATTTTTCTTTTTGTCAGAGCACAGAGCCTACTTCTTTCAAAGGTGGAGAGTTGCAAGCTCTTGCCCATGTTAGCGATTATTTCCAATCTGACTTACCCAGTTGCTACAAAGAGACTCGAAACGCATTGGATGGGGTTGATAACTCGACTAAATTTAGCGCTTATTTAGCTCAAGGCAATATCAGTCCAAGACAAATATGGGCGGCGGTGAATCGATATGAACAAAACTTTGTAGCCAATGACTCCACCTATTGGATTAAGTTTGAGCTACTTTGGCGTGAATATTTTCATTGGCTTGCACTGCAACGTGAGCAGCAATTATTCCGCTTTCAAGGCAGTGCGGCGACCAAGCCATTAACGAGTTTTTATCCTAAACGCTTCAAAAAATGGTGCTCAGGTAATACGCCTTATCCACTCGTTAATGCCTGTATGCGAGAGCTTAATGCAACAGGGTATATGTCAAACCGAGGTCGGCAAATAACCGCTAGCTGTTTAGTCAATGAACTTGGCCTTGATTGGCGTTATGGTGCTGCATATTTTGAATATATGTTGGTTGATTATGATGTCGCCTCAAATTACGGCAATTGGCAATACATTGCAGGTGTTGGGGTAGACCTAAGAGGTGGACGCTCTTTTAATCTCAGTAAACAAACGCAGCTATATGATCCTCAAAGTAAGTTTATTAATAAGTGGTGTATAGGGACTGAAGTCGCAGAGCAGCTTTTATCACCGCTTGATGCAATGGATGGCGCTGATTGGCCTGTCGCCGCCAATAATCCAATTAAAGCGGATGATATGAACTCTAAGGTTAGCTCTAAGATTAACAGGACTCAGATTAACAACTCATTAGTCGATGAGGGGCAAGCTTCATGAGTAGTGTTAAAACTGTATTAGCAGAGAAAACCTGCCTAGTTTGTCTGCGTCCGTTTAACTGGCGTAAAAAATGGCAAAGAGACTGGGCGAACGTTAAATACTGCTCTAAACGCTGCGCGGGTAATCGCAACAGGAGCCAAAATGATTAATCCTAGTCGATTACGGTTAATTCTTGGCGATCAGCTTAATGCTTCCCATTCTTGGTATGCGGAAAAGTCGAAGGACACCATATATGTCATTGCTGAGCTTAAACAAGAAACCGACTATGCTCGCCATCATGGCCAAAAAGTGTGTGCTTTTTTTGCCGCAATGGCGAGCTTTGCTATTGCGTTACAACAAGCTGGCCACCAAGTGTTGCACCTAACCTTAGATGACACCCATGAGTTTGATGATTTACCCGCTTTGTTAGATTCCCTTATCGAGCGTTTTGGGATCGCACTGCTTGAGTATCAGCTTCCAGACGAATACCGTCTGCGTAAACAGTTAGCGGATTACTGCAGCGCTTTACAGCTTGATACTCAAAGCTATGAAACTGAGCACTTCTATTTATCAGATGCTGAATTAGCAGATTACTTTACCCCTTCAACAAAGCATCGAATGGAGCATTTTTATCGCAAGATGCGTCAGCGCTTCTCCTTATTAATGGAGGGCAATACGCCGCTTGGTAATCAGTGGAATTATGACGCTGAGAATCGACAAAAGCTAAAGAAATGCGATTTTGATGATATTCCCGAACCACTGATATTTGCTAATGATGTGAGTGATATTATCGAGCGATTACAGCGCCATAAAGTCAATGTTATCGGCAAATTAGACTCTGATTTGCTATGGCCTGTGACGCGTCAGCAATCAACTGAACTGTTGCAGCACTTTTGTCGATATTGCTTACCACGCTTCGGTCAATTTCAAGATGCGATGACCTCAAAAGCTGATAGTTTATTGGTTCAGCGTCAATGGTCTTTGTATCATTCAAGGCTGTCTTTTGCGTTAAACAGTAAAATACTCAGCCCGCAGCAAGTGGTGAATAGCGCTTTGGAATATTTTTTCGCTGCAAATGGGGATATTTCATTAGCGCAAATTGAGGGCTTTGTTCGGCAAATTGTTGGCTGGCGTGAATTTGTCAGAGGAGTTTACTGGGCTAACATGCCTGAATACGCCCAATTAAATCATTTGGCATCCACAAGAGCTTTACCGCAATGGTTTTGGAACGGTGATACCAAAATGAATTGTCAGCATCACGCCATTAAGCAGTCCCTTGATTATGCTTATGCGCATCACATTCAGCGCTTAATGGTCACTGGCAATTTTTGTTTGATTGCAGGAATTAATCCTGACCAAGTTGATGACTGGTATCTAGGGATTTATATCGATGCTATCGAGTGGGTAGAAATGCCGAATACTCGTGGCATGAGTCAATTTGCTGATGGCGGCATTGTAGGCTCCAAAGCCTACGCCGCAAGCGGTAATTATATCAATAAAATGAGTGATTATTGCCAAGACTGTCACTATCAAGTGAAGGCGATTGATACAGAAGATGCCTGCCCACTTAATTCTCTCTATTGGCATTTTATGGCCAAACATCAAGCTGCATTTAGCGCGAACCCTCGAAACCGCATGGTATATGGCAATTGGCTTAAAAAGCCAGAGGCTGATAGAGCTCGAATCCTGCAACACGCAGAAGGGTTATTGGAACAACTTGATAGCCTTTGACTCAACAGTGGTAACGGCTTTCAGCTCAGGCCAATGAGCAAGATGAATATATACAATTTAAAATAGGGGAAAAGATGATTTTAAAACAGTTTTCAACTTCTGATCTTGATGCACTTGAGCAGCGATACCGAGCGCATTTTATTAACAGTCTATCGGGCTTTAAAAGTGCCAACCTTGTAGGTAGTCAAGATGCTAAAGGGGTGACAAATCTCGCAATGGTGAGTTCAGTGTTTCATTTAGGCGCATCACCAGCGTTAATGGGCATGATTATTCGCCCAGATACAGTGCCAAGAGATACCCTCAGCAACATAAAACAGACGGGTGTTTATACGATAAATCACGTGTCAGCGAATATATATCAGCAAGCCCATCAAACCTCAGCTCGCTATGCCGCAGATGTATCCGAGTTTGATGCTGTGGGACTGACAGCCCAGTATGTTGCTGGAATAGCAGCCCCATTTGTTGGAGAAAGCTTACTTAAAATGTCACTTGAAGTTCGCGAAATCACGCCAATAAAACTTAACAACACGATTATGGTCATTGGTGAAATAATCCAAGTATTAGTCCCAGAAATGATCATCAATGCGGATGGCTTTATTGATATAGCTGAAATTGAAAGTGTTGCAGTTTCCGGGTTAGACAGTTATCACTCAACTGATCGGCTTTCAAGATTAGCCTATGCAAAAGCTGATAAGCCTGTTGTTGATTTGGGTTAATTTAAGCATTTATGCGTGACGACTTAGCTGATGAGGCTTATTTCGTGACTGGTAATAGGCTTTTTTTGTAATTAACCCAAGACTAATTGACCAAAAACACCGATAATTCACCCTCATTCGTAAAGTAGGCCGTTTGGCCGCGCAAGACTGTGGGTATAAGCAATGGAAATCAAAGTAAACTTTCTCGATAACTTAAGGCTAGAAGCTAAGTTTGACGACTTTACTGTTACGGCTGATCAGCCTATTAGATATAAAGGCGATGGTTCGGCGCCAAGTCCGTTTGATTATTTCCTTGCATCGTCTGCCCTGTGTGCGGCTTACTTTATAAAGGTTTATTGTAAAGCTCGTGATATCTCAACCGACAATATTCGCTTATCGCAAAACAATATTGTTGATCCTGAAGATCGCTATAACCAAATCTTCCAAATTCAGGTTGAATTACCGGATGATATTTCTGAGAAAGATCGCACTGGGATTTTGCGCTCAATAGACCGTTGTACGGTTAAAAAAGTCGTACAAACTCAGCCAGAATTCAAAATCGAAACCGTTGAAAGTCTCGAAAGCGATGCCAATGCGATGTTAATGGGTCAACCTGATAGCGATGAAAGCACCTACATTCTAGGTAAAGACTTACCGCTTGAAGAAACCATTAAAAACATGTCTGGCATGCTTGCTGATCTTGGGATGAAAATTGAAATCTCATCGTGGCGTAACATTGTGCCAAACGTGTGGTCACTACATATTCGTGATGCCGCGTCACCAATGTGTTTTACCAATGGTAAAGGCGCAACCAAAGAAAGCGCATTATGCTCAGCATTAGGCGAGTTCATTGAACGCCTGAACAATAACTTTTTTTATAATGATCAGTTCTTTGGCAACGAGATCGCCAACAGCGAGTTTGTTCATTACCCGAATGAAAAGTGGTTTGAACTTGAAGAAGACGATGCTTTACCACAAGGCATTTTAGACGAGTACACCCTTGAGATTTACAATCCAGATGAAGAGCTAAATGGCTCGCATTTGATTGATACTAACTCAGGCAATATTGAGCGCGGTATCTGTACGATTCCTTACACTCGTCACTCTGACGGTGAGACGGTGTACTTCCCATCGAACTTAATCGAAAACCTCTTCTTAAGTAACGGCATGAGCGCAGGTAATAATCTGCAAGAAGCTCAAGTACAGTGCTTATCTGAAATCTTTGAGCGTGCCGTTAAGCGTCAAATCATTGAGCAAGAAATTGTCTTGCCTGACGTGCCAATGGCCGTATTAGAAAAGTACCCAAGCATCTTAGCTGGGATAAAAGGCTTAGAAGAGCAAGGCTTTCCGGTAGTGGTAAAAGATGCCTCATTAGGCGGTGAATTCCCTGTGATGTGTGTGACCTTAATGAACCCTAAAACGGGCGGCGTTTTTGCTTCATTTGGCGCACACCCTAGTTTTGAGGTGGCATTAGAGCGAAGCCTTACCGAGTTACTGCAAGGTCGCAGTTTTGAAGGCTTAAACGATGTACCCAAGCCTACCTTTAATAGCATGGCTGTTAGCGAACCTGAAAACTTTGTTGAGCACTTTATTGATTCAACAGGAGTTATTTCATGGCGCTTCTTTAGCAGTAACTCAGACTTTGATTTTTGTGAATGGGATTTCTCTGGCACATCGGAAGAAGAAGCCAATGGCTTGTTTGGTATTTTAGAGGCGCTTGGCAAAGAGGTGTATACCGCAGAATTTAATCAGTTAGGCGCTTCAGCTTGTCGTATGCTAGTCCCTGATTTTTCAGAAGTATACCCAGTAGAAGATTTGATTTGGGATAACACTAATAAAGCATTAGATTACCGTGAAGACATTCTCAATCTGCATTCATTATCTGATGAAGAATTAGTGGATTTAGTTAATCGTTTAGATGAAAGTCAGCAAGATAACTACACTGATATTCGCACCATGATTGGTATTGTATTTGATGAAAATACCGTTTGGGGTCAGCTGACCATCATGGAGCTTAAAATTCTCATTTACTTAGCATTAGGCGCCCATGAAGAAGCCAGTGAGTTGGTGGGTGACTTCTTGCAGTTTAATGATAATACCGTTGAACGTGGCTTGTTCTATCAAGCAATTAACGCAGTATTAGAGATTGAATTAGAAGAAGATTTACAGCTTGAGCATTACATTCACAACTTTAACCGTATGTTCGGTGAAGAAGTGATGAACAATGTAGTAGGCAGCGTAAATGGCAGCGTTCGTTTTTATGGTTTAACTAAAACCAGTATGAACCTTGAAGGCATTGAGCCACATTTACGCTTGATTGAAAGTTATAAGAAACTGCATCAAGCGCGTAAGTTGGCTGCTAAGTAATTAGATAACAAGTCTCGTACTGAAAGAAAAAAGCGAACCTTCGGGTTCGCTTTTTTATTGCTTTAATTGCACTGTCTCAATGATTCATTCAGCCATGCAAAAGCTGCTATTTCTTATTGAGTTGTTCCTGCTGCCAAGCCCACGTCGGTGACTTTATCAGTAAGTTAATACGGTAACCCCAGCTTGGGGCATGCCATAGTCGCTTGATGAGTGTGACGTAACCAGAAAAGAACACCTTGATAGGGTTTACAGTGTTTATCCTAGGATAAACGCCATATTTCACCGGTTCTTTTTCTTCAGCAAAAGTGCCGAACATTCGATCCCAAATAATCAAAATACCTGCATAGTTTTTATCTAGGTATTGTTTATTCGTTGCGTGATGCACGCGGTGATGAGATGGCGTGTTAAATATTGCTTCAATAGGTCGTGGGAATTTTTTCACCGTTTCAGTGTGCAGTAGTGTTTGGAAAACTTGCACTATGATTTCAGCTAAAAAAATCACAAATGGATGAAAGCCTAAAAAGACTAACGGCAAGTAAAAAAACAACGGAAAAAACCAATCCATTGGGCCATGTCGGTAGGCAACTGAAATATTAAAATGTGGTGAGCTATGATGCACTGTATGGGTTGCCCAACCAAAGCCATTCATATGCAAAAAGCGATGTTCCCAATAATAAGCAAGATCAGCCAGCAATATACAACACAGTATTGTCCATCCCGTTATAGGAAGTTGCACTAGGCTAAAGTGCTCATAAGAAAATAGAAAAATACCAGCATAAGTTGCAGCAACAAGCGTAATAATCAGTCCAAATAGTCCGAGGGTGACAAAATTGGCTACGCTGTCCCCAAATAGGTTTTTAGTGAACTGTTTCTTTACCGCATAACGAAGCACTTCAATAATAAATAAGCCAATGGCGAGGACAAAAAACCAATTATCAATCCATATTTCCAAGCCCCAAACATCTTCAAGGGTAAATAACTGCGTTAAATATTCCATGAATGCTCCTATCGGTATGAAACAAGCATCGTCGTCGATGTTGTATTGCCAGATTTATCTAAAGAGTGAGTTTCAAGGACAAAGTTGACCGTTTTACTATAGTCAATTTTCTCCCAAGCTGTTGCCAATTGTGCTGCGGTATAAGATTTTGCTGGCAAGATGACTTCGCTATGTTGCATATCAATATTTAAAGGATTGCTATGTTGTTTGAGTTCTTTGATGTCATAGCCAATGGTGACATCAGCTTGCTGAAAACTATCAGTAATGCCTGAGTATAAGACGTACACTTTGGTCGGTTGCACTTTTAGTGAGTCATGTAATTTTGATTGGTCATTGAATGCCAGCCATAGCTGGTGAATATTTGTTAAAGCAATGTTCTTCTGAATTCCGGCAATTTTGATCTGCTGATTGTTAAACGTATTTTTAACAGGTTCTTGAGGCGCAGCCGTTTGATTTTGATCTGAATTTAGTGGGGTGACTGTAGTTGCTGTAGTTGCTGTAGTTGCTGTAGTTACTGCAGCAGTTTCAGTTGATTCGGCTGCAATTGGTTTAACATTTTGAGTGGTTTGTTGAACGATAGCATTGGCATTTGAGTTAAGAAATAACGCACCTCCCCAAACTAATGCCACAATCAATACAGAGGTTAATATTGAGTTGAACAAATTCATAAATTACACCTAAACAATAAATAGTCAGTGCAATTTACTTTTTTAATTATTTATTGTCAATGTGAAAATTAACTATTTCGAAACTAATTGCTCACATAACAGAACAGATGATTGCTTTAGCTTGTACATTTCTTCAAACATACCTAGGGGTAATAAGGATTCACTCATTAGGTAGTTAGAATAGATGCCATATGCAATTAATTCAATTTTCTCTTGTTCTACTGCTGGGTATTGCCCTGAAAACTCGGAAATTAGATGTTGTATGAATTCATGCATAATTTGCTGTTGATGTACTTTGATAACCTCCAACCTTTTGGCTTCAGAGAATATTGCTTCACCTATGATAGTGTTATTAACCATGTCCTTGGTTCTTGTGGTGAAAAGGCTATCGACAAGGGCGAGGGCTCGATTGGATTTTGGAAGCCAAGTAAGTAGTTCTTGCCATTGTTGTGAGTATTTTAATGTCCAACGTTCACTTAATGCACAGATGATATCATCTCTATTACCGATATAATGCCTTAAAATTGTGCGCTTCATACTGGCAGTTTCAGCGATATTTTCTAAAGAAGTTGCTTGAATACCTTTATCCAAAATACACGCTTCAAGAGCATCTAAAATTTCTTCTCGACGTTGTGCTGCCATGCTCGGCCTTGCCATACTATTCTCCGTAATCACCAAAGTCATCATGATAGCATTTTGATTTTAATTGTCACCTTGACAATTAAGTAGGGTTTAATATAACCTTTAAATTGTCAGTGTGAAAATCAATTTATCGGGAGTGTTTATATGTGGTTAACTTTACCTTGGTCCTATTGGTTAGGCTTTGCGTTAATCCTGTGGTTGTTATTCGATCTCTTCAGAGGCGAAGCTTATATCTGGGAGTCATATAAAAGAGAATCTCAACCTGGTATGTACTGGTTCACCATGTTGATATGGGCAGTCATTGCTACAAGTTGTTTTATTTATCCTGATTGGTCATTTGCTTAATAGCAGGAACACTATGAATTCAAATAATATCCTACCTGTTGAAGCATATGTTGACCCTGATTTTTTTGCGCTTGAACAGCAGCATATATTTTCAAATACATGGGCGTTTGCTGGGTTAGTGGAGGACTTAGCAAAGCCGGGAGATTACCTAACAGTTCAAGCTGGATTGAATAACCTGCTTATTATCAAAGATGATAATGCAGACTTGGTTGCGTACCATAATATGTGCCGCCATAGGGGGACTGCGTTATTAGCTGGAAAAGGGGAGCATTTAAAAAAGATAACGTGTCCTTATCATGATTGGACATATCACTTATCAGGTGAGCTCATAGCATTACCAAAGGCAAGAAATGAATTCCCTGATATTCGAAAAGACTGCTTAAGTTTAAAGTCAGCAAATGTCGGAGTGTGGCGAGGTATGATTTGGGTGCACCCAGATCCCAATTCAATTTCTTTGCAAGATTGGTTTGGGCCAATGGAAAAAGAGCTTGGGCCTCATAAAGTTGAATCGTTAATTGAATTTAAAGACAGTGTGGTCATTGAAGAGATAAATGCTAATTGGAAGGTGATAGTCGAAAATTATATTGACCATTATCATCTTGCACAGCTCCATGCAGGCACGCTTAATATGTATAACCACAAAAAAGCTCAGTTTGGTTTTGTTGGTAAACATTTTAAATTTTGGGAGCCACTGACTGATGAGTATCAACGCAATCTGCTTCAAAATGCTGCCTCTCCATTGGTTTATCAAGCATCGCAGCAAAACATTGGTGTGTGGGTACCCATGTTATTTCCAGGAATTGGCTTAGCAGAGTTGGAGTCATCTTGGTCTGTTTTTCATATTATCCCAATTTCGCCATCCAAAAGCAGAGTCATTGTTCGTACTAAAATGAAAGACTGCGGAGCACTTGATTATTTCAAACAAAGTGTCAGTTCGGCTGGTTTTTGGGGTAAAAAAATAAAGCCTAAAAACTCAAGTTATGATCAAAGGCATCCTTTAGGTTCTGCGGACTTTTTGCAAGAAGATATTTATATTTGTGAGCAGTTACAAAGGTCATTCACTAGTCCTCAATTTGAGTTCGGTCCCAGTGCAAGTTTAGGTGAACAGCCTGTGAGGCAGCACCAACAGTTAGTTTGGAACATCATCAAACCCTATTGGAAATTAAATTAATTACTCTTAATGAGCTGGATTTGGATATCAAGATCATAGAAAAACATAGCCGCTATGTAAAAGCTGTTAAGCTTTAATTCAAAGTTATCCGAAAGACAAACAGTAGGGGAATAAATATGTCATTACACCCATTTGATGTATTGATCTTAGACAATGGCGCCAAGCTTATTTTTACACCTTGCCCGGGCACTAAAGACGCATCTTTAGTGGATTCTTTAATCACATTAAAGCAAGCGGGCACGCAGATGTTATTAACATCCATGTTTGATAAAGAGATGGCTGCAAACAATGCGCAGGCATTACCTAATATTTGTGCTGATAATGATATTAGCTGGATTCAACTGCCGATCCTTGATGATGCTGCGCCAAATGAAGTATTTGAGGCTGCTTGGAAAAAGCATAAAGCGACGATTCTTGCATTAGTTGAACAGCAGGGAACGATTGCTGTGCATTGTAAGGGTGGAACAGGTAGAACGGGATTGGTTATTGGATTGATATTATTAGCCCATGGTTGGCCAGCAGATAAAGTGATTAATGAAGTGCAAAAAATCAGGCCCAAAGCACTCAAAAATCCAGTGCAGTTAGCGTATTTCAATTCTTATAGATAGCTGTATTATCCAGATGTATTGCTCGGATGTATTCAAAAAGCCAGAACGACTTTGTTCTGGCTTTTTTATTTGGGACTAAAAGCTGGTTTGGATATTTAAGCTTCATTTTTGCGGTATTTATGTTGAAAAAACTTGCAGTCATCGATTAATTAAAAATCTGCTGACCGAGTATCTGAAATTGGTTTCAATGCAGCTGTTTTTATATGAGAACATCCATAAACCAGTGAATTTATTTAGTGTTGAGGATGTAGATCTATGAAAGGCTTAACCAACGTATATGTAAGGCTTTCTACCTTCGTTACTGACTTTTATTACTCATCGTTTAAAACACATGGTTCATAACAAAAAATTATTATTTTAAGAATTTTTAATGATTATATTTTTATAATGATAAGTCGTAAAATACTCTTATTCGCTAGTAATAGTAGCAGTAATAACGTTAGTTTTGAGGGTATATTATGAAGTTTTTACACACCATGATCAGAGTGGCCGATCTTGATACATCCATTGAGTTTTACACTAAGGTTTTGGGCATGGACGTGTTAGAGCGCCATGAAAACACTGATTATCGCTATACCTTAGTGTTTGTAGGTTATGAGCAAGGTGGAACCACCATCGAGCTAACCCACAACTGGGATACTGACACATACGAAATGGGTAATGCCTTTGGCCATTTAGCTTTGGGTGTTGATGACATTTACGCTGCTTGCGACAAAATCAAAGCTTTAGGTGGCAAGGTCACTCGTGAGCCTGGTCCAGTTAAGGGCGGTGAAACCCACATCGCATTTATTACCGATCCTGACCATTATCAGATTGAATTAATCCAATTAGATTAAATTCATCATCTTTGCATTCAGCTTATTTTTGTCGTTTTCGATTTTAAGGAATTCCCATGAAAGACTCACTTTTTCAAACAATACAATTAGGTGACCACGCCCTAAATAACCGTATCGTTATGCCTCCAATGACACGCTCTCGTGCATCACAACCTGGTAATGTAGCCAATGACATAATGGCTGAATACTATGCACAACGCGCTCAAGCTGGGTTGATTGTCGCCGAAGGCACCCAAATTTCAGCAATGGGTCAAGGTTATGCTTGGACACCGGGAATCTACTCTACCGAGCAAATTGCTGGTTGGAAGAAAACTACCGATGCAGTTCACGCTAAAGGCGGAGTGATATTCGCTCAGCTATGGCATGTGGGCCGTGTGACACACCCTGATAATATTGGTGGCGAACAACCGATTTCATCATCAGCAATGAAAGCTGAAAACGTGAAAGTGTTTATCGATAATGGCACCGATGAGCCTGGTTTTGTTGATGTGGTTGAGCCACGTGCAATGACTAAAGCTGATATTCAAACTGTGATTGCTGAATATCGTCAAGCAGCGCTAAATGCGATTGAAGCAGGTTTTGATGGTATTGAACTGCACGCAGCTAATGGTTATTTGATTAATCAGTTTATTGATTCTGAAGCTAATAACCGTAGTGATGAATATGGTGGTTCGATTGAAAACCGCCTGCGCTTTTTAAGTGAAGTGGTTGCAGCCATGGTTGATGCTATCGGCGCTGATAAAGTGGGTGTGCGTTTAGCGCCTTTTACTTCGCTTAATGGCACTGTTGACGCAACTCCTGTTGAGACTTACACCGCGGCGGCTGCATTATTAGAAACTCATAAGATTGTATATTTGCACATTGCCGAAGTTGACTGGGATGATGCACCTGAAACTCCAATCGAATTTAGAATCGCGGTTCGTGAGGCTTATAAAGGCGTATTAATTTATGCTGGTAAGTATGATGCTGAAAAGGGCGGCGATGCTATTGATGATGGCTTAGCTGACATGATTGGTTTTGGTCGTCCGTTCGTATCAAACCCTGATTTACCTAACAGAATTAAGCATGGCTACCCGTTAACGGCGCACGATCCTGCTACTTTATTTGGTGGCGCAGAAAAAGGCTTAACTGATTACGCAGAATATAAAGCTTAAGCACTGTTATTTAAGTACTGTTATTTAATCGCTATTACTTAAGCGTTAAGCACAGATGTTTTAATATGGGGCATGGATGTAGAAATATGCCAAAAGGCATATTTGATAATTAATTCGACTTAATCTATATCGCATTATTAACATTGTACCTAGGTAAATCAGCTGCAATTATTGTACAGTGGCAAGAGTTTATAAATAGCAATCTCATTAGCGTGAGATTGCTATTTTGCTTTTCGGTGCTGGTGAATATGTCATTAAACATTCATTAGTGTGGTGTCGTTAGGTCGCAGTAATCAGGTAAGAGAGTTTCATGCGCGGAGCCATTTATTTATTTATCGCCACCTTGTTGGCAGCACTTGGCTGGATAGCCTCTAAAATCGTGGTAATGGAAATGCCCGGTGAAACCTTTATCGCAACGCGTTTTATGCTTGCAAGTCTTGTATTACTGCCGTTTTGTTATAAAAGCCTATGGCGACTTAGGGCTAAGCAAATTCTACTAGCTTGCGGTGTTGGCGTCTTTCTAGGTTTAGCATTACTCGTATGGGTGCATGCAGTGACCATTAGTGAAAGCTTATCTGAAGGCGCATTTATTATGAGCCTTGCGATGATCATTGCGCCGATGACAGCTTGGTTGTTATTCAAAATTAAACCCAACCGAGCCTTTTGGTTTGCTTTACCAATGAGTATTGTCGGCATGATGCTGCTTACGCTAACCAATGGCTGGCAAATTGATGAAAGCCAATGGTATTTCTTATTCGCATCTGCATTGTTATCGGTTCATTTTGTGTTAAATAAACGCATTAGCGCTAAGATTAAACCATTAGATTCTATTTGTTTACAGCTGTTTATCGTGGGACTTGTGAGTGCTATTTATGTGCTTATTACCGAGCAAGCGAGTTTTGAACTTAATGGCCATATTTTACTGTGGTTTGTTATATCCACTGTATTTGCTACTTCCATGCGCTACTTACTGCAAACATTAGGACAGTATTCAGTGAACATGGAAACGGCGGCCTTAATTATGATTTTAGAGCCGATTTGGACCATGATATTAAGTTTTTCAGTACTTGGGGAAACCCTTGAGCCGCAAAAGCTGATTGGTGGTAGTGTGATTTTCTTATCGCTATTTCTCTATATTAAACTTTCAAAACGACCCATTTCAGATGTCACTAAAATGCCATCTAAATCATAATAAAAACGCCCTCAATCGAGGGCGTTGTTATTTTTCCTCTGATTGAGATTAGGTACGACAAGAAACTGATAAGAATTTCTTCTTGGCTTATTTAAGAGCAATGGAAGTTGTTAGTTGACCACAAAGCAATACGACTCAGGATCTTGATTTCCAACTAAGACAAAAATGTTTATGCCTTTTTGCTAATGTAATTGGATAATCCCAAATAAAGCTGTTAATGATAGTAAAATTTTAACGAATTCATTCACAAATTTTTGATTAATAACCAATCTATAAAAGTATTTCAGGGAGGAATTATGGTCTCAAGACATTTTATTAAAGTCAGCCTTATTGGGTTATTAGCCTGCTTAACCGCATGTGGCGGCAGTTCTGATTCAGTTGAAGAACAAACTATTTTAGCAACTGCTGAGCAAGGTCTTTCAAGTAATCTACCAGTACCTCAAAATCAAGACGTCAGTGACTTTCAAGTGCTCTTGTTTGGCAATAGTCATGTTTCCACTCTGCCAAGTTTGCTTACTAAGCTTATAGAAGTTGGCAAGAGTGATGCTCAAGTTGAAACAGTAAATGGAAGTGGTGGCTTTTTAGATGATGATAGCAGTCGACAACGAAGATTAGATTTAATCGCTTCTAAAGCATGGACTCACATTATTTTACAAGGGCAAAAATATTCCCAATCTGGCACGATAGATTATCCGACAACTGATACCAGAATGTGGATAGCGACAGCAAAACAGGCTCAAATTACACCGATATTATTTCCTGAGCATCCACAGAAGGGCAGGCCGGATGAGGCTAAACAAGTTCATCATTTGCACACTAGTATTGCTGCTGTGGAAAAAGCCTGTGTAGCGCCAGTAGGGCTGGCTTGGGATAAGGTACTGATGACGGATCCAAGCTTGGAACTACATAATAGTGATGGTAATCATGCATCTCAAACGGGGAGCTTTTTAACTGCGCTAGTGTTTTATGAGGTGATAACAGGGCAATCGGCTGATTTATTACCCTATATCCTTGATATTGCAGTTGATGAGTCTACTCAACAATTACTAGGGCAAATAGCATCTGAAACCATCCAGGCAAACCCAGCTTGCGATTTTTGATAAAGGGTTAAGCTAGTATTTAATCTTCATGAGTCATTAGATGCTAGCTTAAAATTGAAATAGCTTTGGTAACTGATTTGTTTAATTGGAGGGAGTTCTTAATTGACTGTAACGGGCGCAGTGGCAAATTGTTGTTGCACATGCTGCATAATATTTAGATAGGTATCGACCCAAAGGGTGTCTTGATTGTCTGCTAAGTATTGCAATAATTCATTATGGGCTTGATTGCTGACACTTAAGTAATCCCCTTCAATACCATGAAATAAAATATTGGCGACACCGCCTTGGGCTTTCGCCATCCCTACAAAATCAATTAACGTTTGGCCGTCGACATTGTCAGGCATGAGCAGTAAATCAAATTTGGGAGGGTATTGTGGGTTGTAGCCTTTTATCGCGACAAAGTTATTACGGATAGCATCAATATAATTGCCATCAGCTGTAATAAAATCACCACAGGGCGGAGTAAAAGTGCGCTGGGTTTGTTGGTCTATGGCGCGTAAAAATGTGTTGGCGGTCATGACTTCTTGCTGCAGTTGTAACACGGTTTTGCTGTCGAGGTTATTGTGCGGTGCGACCCATTCACGATCGTCGACTTTTATACTGCATGCATGGAACAATGTGTGGTTACCTAACTCATGACCATTTGCAGCAATCGCTCGCCACTGCTGAAGTCCTGCTTCAGTACCTGGGTTTGCCAAGGTAAGATAAAAAGAGGCTTTAAAGTTGTATTTATCAAGGGCTGGGATAGCATATTCTAGCTGACTCATTAACGCGTCATCATAGGATAAACTCACCGCTGCTTGATAATGATTAGGCCAGCTAAATTGTGGTTCTATGTTGGCAGAGTAAGCATTATGAGTCGTTAATGCTGTTGTAAAGACGGTGGTAAATACTACCTTAAATAATATGACCGCAATGATCAGTGCAAATCGATATAGAACCTGCATGAATAGCTTTCTCCTTGCTTTCTATCAACGAATTCATGGGCTAAATCAGTGACTCATTCAATGAGCTAATTCAATGAGCTCATTCAATATACTGGCTCAATGGCTCAATGGCTCAATGGCTCAATGGCTCAATGGCTCATCTCATCAAAGCAGCTAATACAATATCACCACTGTGTTTAAGTGGTATTCCTGCTGTTACCAAAAGCCATTACAACAAACTATTACAACAAGCTACTATAACAAACTATTGTGCACAAAAAAGCGCCTGTTTAACAGACGCTAATATCATCAATATTATAGTTCGGACTCACCATCCATTTGCCTAAATAGCCAGTCGGGTAAACTATGCCAGCCACCATAATTGGGGTTAGAAAGGTGGACTTCATCTTTTGAACGCCACTCTATTTGTCCATCTTGTTGGGTCACATGCCAATATAATGCTTGTTTTTGACTGAACAGGTAATCATTTAACTTTGCAGCAAATGCTTCGCTGTCGACAAATAAACCAAATTCGACATTTAAAAAATCGGAGCGTGGGTCAAAGTTAGATGAACCGACATACGACACTTTATTATCTAAAATCAGCGTTTTATTGTGATAATAAGTATCGGCATGATACAGGTGGTCTTCGTTTTTAGCCTTATCTTTATACTCATAAATATCAACGCCTAAATCCAATAAGGTTTGACGGTGCTTTTGGTAGTAAGCAGGAATAAATAGCGAGTCATTCGAAGCCGATGAGTTTGTAACAACGCGCACTTCAGCACCTTGTGCTGTCAGCTGCTCAATGACATCAAAATGGCCATTAGTTGGCACCATATAGGGCGATGAAATCGTTGCTTGCTGGGTTTGTGCAAGCTGCTGTTTCATTGCTTGTTCAGCACGAGCTCTAAAATATGGCAAGTTATCATCCATTTTTTTGAGTGAGTCAAAAATAGGTGTCACAGTGACATCAATAAAACTTGGCGGCGTTAAGCTGGCTGTCGTTCGGTCAATGTCAGCTACAATGGATTTATGTTTTTGCTGATTCTTTTTAAGTGCCTTATGAAATTCGACCATCTCAGTTGTTGGCTTAACATTAATTAACTCAGCTACCGCCACGACATAAGGTGACTGCCACTGCTTATCATAGTTGTCGGCAAATGCGGCAATGACTTCACCTTGAAACAGCACATCAAGGTCGAAAAAGTTGGCGCTTTTACTGTAGCCAAAATATTCATCACCAATATTTCGCCCGCCTAAAATCATCTGCTGGTGGTCCACGTTGAAATACTTTTCATGTAAACGATTATCTAGGTTCTTTTGATGCATCTGAAAGTCTATAACGCGGCCAATCCAACCAGATTTACGTGAGTTAAACGGGTTAAAAATTTTAATTTCAATGTTGGGGTGACTATCAATATCAGCAAGCCATTTCTCGTTAAAGACCAATAAGTCATCTAAGGTCAGTCTGACTTTAACGCCGCGCTCTGCAGCAAGGTACAGCTCGTTTAATAGGGTTAAACCTAATGTGTCACCATTCCATGAGAAGTAGGTCATATCGATGCTAGATTGTGCCTGTTGCACTAGCTCAATTCTGCGAGCAAAAGCTTCATTAGCGGCAGGGATTAAGTAGGCCTTCGCTTGGTATTGACGCGATTTTGCATTGGCTTCAAAGTTTTCTGGCACGCTTGGATTCGGTGATGCGCAGCCCACTAAACTTACTAGCGTAATAAGTACAGCCCATAAAGGGAATTGTCGGAATCGAGTTAAGCAATTCATTGTCGTTATCTCGTTGTATTGTTATCGCAATTTGAGGCATGACTTAGCCCAAGTACCTGTGAGGTACTTGCTGACATGCTGAGTAAATTAATTGATAACTATTGATTGATAGAATTTGAGTGATAAAAAGGCCAGCAAGGCTGGCCTTTTATGAATTAATGTTGGCTATATTGGTTGATTAGTTGATATATGGACTAATCAAGTCAAGGTTTTCAAGGCCAGTTAAACGTCCTTTACGTAGTGCAGGGTCAAGGCCTTGTTGAGTCTGTTGATCCCAGCCTTCCACGTAAGATTCATTACCGTCTTTGTCGAAGACTAAAACGCCATCACCATCAACTGTGTATTGGTATTGCTCAAACAGTTCGTCGCTAAACCAAAGGCGAGACATTTTTTCCATTAACGCAGTATCTTTTTTACTTGGTGAAACGGTTTCACCATCAAGTTTTAGCGCTTTGTTGAAAACAAATGGCAGCTCTGATGCGTTACAGGCGCCGAAAATACAGCTAACTGACTTAATGATATCGCCAATATCAACATTTCCTTCAGGACCATCAGTGTTGTATGTCCACACGTTAAAGCTTGGTTGGTAGCCAAAGTGGTAAAAGGTTGCTTCAACGTTATTTGCCTGTGCATCACGGGCTTGAATACGAGCAGGCCCACTGAATAAGGTGTCATTTAGCATCATGTTAAATTGACTTCTGTTTGCTAATCCGCCGCTTAAGTCGCCTTCAGAGTTAGGGTAGTAGTCAGTAAGGCCAAGTAGTCCGCTAGTTAAGTCACCATTGCCTAAGCCATAGAAGAAAGTCGTAATGGCGCTATATGCTGTGATGTCGCCAAGATCTAGTTCTGCGCGTACATCATCAGCATTCATGCTAGATAACTTTTGCTGAGCCAGTGCTTGGTTTTCTTCATGGCTTAACCATTCGATAATGGCCTCAGGTGATAACTCTTCACCTTCTTCAGGATCAGATAGTAAACCACCAATTAAAAACGTTAAGCTTGGTAGCATAGCAAGGGTGTTGGATTCTTCACTGTTTACGCCAACCACTGTAGGCACAGTAAAGTGACTTAATGCAGGTTGCTCAGTTAAGTGGTGTCCTTCGATTGCAGAGCCAAAAGTTGGTTTATAGTATTCAACATAAGGCGCGAATGGCATAAGGTTAGCCATAGGTGATGCTTCGCCAGATATTTTACTGGTTAAACACAAACCACTGCCTACGAGGTTATCAAGATCGACACAGCTAAGGCCGGTCCAATCACCAATACGGCCTAATGGCGAGTTCACTTTTGCTTGCAACTCCATTAACTGCTCAACTGGCATGTTGGCAATATTAAGTTCACTGAGCTCTGGCATGTCAGCTTGTGTGTCTTCAATTTTGCTAGCAAAGCTTTTTGCTTGGCTGTAAGTGCGATAGTCAAATCCATATGGATTACTTTGCATGATTGCGCGTCTAAAGTACTCACCAGCTATCGGCTCTTCAGTGGCTTCTTGTTGCAATATACCCACAGACATAGCGCCAGCGCCTTGACCGACCAAGGTGACATTGTCAGCTGCACCGCCAAAATTACCAATATTTTGGTTTACCCATTCAAGGGCGCGTTTTTGATCGCCAAGGCCAAAGTTGCCGCCAAGGCTATCTTCGCCGCCTTTGTCCTGCCAATAGCTACCTAGCATGCCTAAACGGTAGTTAATGGTGACCGCAATAAACTGATTATTTTCTACAGCACCTTGGGCAACCACAGTATCGCCATGAATTAATGGCTCTGAGTTTGCGCCGTATTCGAAATCACCACCGTGAATGAAGACATAGACAGGTAATGATTCTTCACCTGTTAAATCTGCTGGTCGCCAAATATTAAGGTTAAGGCAATCTTCAGCTTGTGCTTGAGTTGTCGTTTTTAGCTGCGGGCAAGCAAAACCAAATTCAGTGGCATCAATATCAGCGGCTAACTCAGTCACAGTACTGTGCTGAAAACGCTCTGCTGTGGCAAAGGTTATGCCTTTAAAAGATTCAATAGCTGACAGAGATTGCTCGCCATCTTCAGCGGTAATCACATGAGATTCTTTTAACGCAGTGATGTTTGTACCGCCAATGTTGGCATTAATGGTTTCAGTCGGAAGTGGTTGTAATGCTGGTGGCTCTTCTGGCTTAGTGCTACTAGATTCATCACTGCTACCACATGCGGCAAGAGTCAGTGAAACAGAAATAGCAATCAGTGAGTGCTTAAATAAAGTCATAATCGAGTCCTGTTTTTAACGATGAGTCTCTAGCTGCTGATAGCAAAGTTTTGCCAAGCGTTTGAGCACATCGTAATGTCATTTTTAAGCGCAGCATCAATTTCGCCATGGGGCGTGTTATTGTTAATTTTAAAGCTGATGCTTCGCTGTGTTTGTTGGTTTCGGTGTATATTAATTGTTCAGCATAATTGGGGTTAATCCCTTATGTAGGATTAAACCCTCTGTTTAGTGATGCTGATTGATTTTGTAATGGATATCAGACTGTTACAGTCTTAGAAGTGATAGCCAAAGTTAAGGGTAAACGAGTTGCGGGTTTCACCTTTACTATACAGAGCGCTGATGTTGTAGTTTTTACCTATTTGTTTATTAAAACCAACTAGATATGCCCACTTAGTCACACCGACTCCGACATTGTAGTAAAATTCTTCGCCACCGATGCTAACCCCTTCAATAGTGCCATCCATGTAAGGGTTTAAAGCTTGGTACTCTGCACCAACGAAAATTTGCGCACGGTAATCGGCTAACTGATAACCCAACATAGGCTGCACAGTTAGAATTCCGTCCCCCCATTTACTGGCACCTTTCATTTTAGTTTTTGTATAAGAACCAGTAACAGAAGCAAAAAACTCTCTATATCCCACGGATAATGTGGTACCTATACCTGCTATTTCATACTCTAAATGCAGTGGCACATTTAAGGAGCCGGTAGCACATAAGGCACTCAGTTCGTCACAAAATAAGTTACCTAACCCCGGTAGTTTATTATTGAGTTTATCTTGAAGTTCAATACCAATAGCCCCTGTTGATTCAGCGTCAACTGTGGCATCAACACTTAATTTTCCGTAGTGACCGAACACATTCCAAAACGGTAAAATGTTAACCTCACCACGAAGAGTCATGGTTTCAGCATTCACTTGCGCTACAGATGCCAAAGGGTCAAAAATATCGTTTAAATTAACCCCCATGATATCGAAATCGGTGAAACCAAAGTTCATGTCTTGATTGCGGTATGCCATTGAAAGGCCAAAAGGCAGTGGCACATCAATCCCTTGTTGGCGAACCATGTCTGACATCAATGGGAATACGCGGTCTAATTTGACACTTTCTTCGCGGTAACGTGGATCTGACACTTGAGAGAGACGCTTCTCATCAAGGATTTCCCCGTCCACGGTGCCATCATAAAAAGCCACTGGATTAACTGTGGTATGTAAGCTCACTGCTTGCTGCTTTTTATCGAAACCTTCAATTTTGATCACCTTGCTTTTAATGGCTGCGTCACCATTGTTTAAAGTGTCAAAATCAACTGTTTGACGATATTTTTCCATACGATAGTTGCCTAAGGTGAATGGTCTATTGTTCTTGATCACCATTTGTAATGGCCTACCATCTTCAACCAATAATTTAACGCGCATAAAACGGAAGTAAGCAATATCTTGCGGTAAACCATATTTAGAATAGTTAAAGGCAACTTCAACCTGGCCATTTTCAAGCTCAGTGGCTTCTACCGAACTTGCGTCATAACTTTGGGCATAATTACGCAAGCGGTATTCAATTTTGGTGTTGTTCTCAATTTCTGAGATCACATCTTCGTCTTCGTCAACCTTGGCTGGGTCGTATTTGATGCGCAGGTCAATGTTGCCTTTTTCATCGGTTTTTTGAACTAAAAACACTTCTGAATGGCGCGTAGTATCACCTACAGTAATTGAGCGAGTTACATGCTCAACCAAATGCTGTCCTTGCATTAATGAACTCAAACCCAGCTTAGGCAAATCATCTGAAATCCCGTATTTAGCGAAAATGGCTTTGCCTCTCACTTCTCTTTCTGTTGTTTCTTCAACCGCGGCAGCGTTGGCCGAAAAAAGCAAGGCGATAGATATCAAACTTGTTGTTAAGCCCGACGTCTTATTTAAGGAGGAACTATTGCTATTAAAATTCATGTTATACCTGCAACGCCCAACCTCAAATCTATGAGTATTGAGCAATTTTTAGTGTCAGCTAAATCACCTTGTCTAGCTGTGAACTTCATGCAAACCGCACTTCAAGGTTGCGATCTTTGTTGTCGCTGACTCTTTTGGTATTGATGAAGGATGTCGATGGCGGGCATTTTAGGGAAGGGGATTAAATTTTGTTAATCGCATTTGAAGGATGAAACCCTCGGTTTATTTTTCATGCATTTAGTGAGAAGAGGTGATTGATTATAAGTAGGATTTGATCCTGCAAATGCGAGTAAAACAATAGGAACTCTTTGCCTATAATTTGCGCCAATGAAACATATAGGCACGGTTTAACAGGGTTAAACAGTGACGTAATTAGCTGTCAGGCCGCACTTATTTAATTGCTCTGACGATACTTTAGGTAGCGTGACTATCTAATAAACAGAGAAATGAGTTATATATGAAATGTATAAAGCAAAAAGCGGCATACCTAATATTGCTGTTATCAGTTACTGCGTGTAGTTCTGTACATACCCTAGATAATCGAGTGACCGAATCAATCCATAAAGACGCTTCTGTAGGGCAAGAGTATCAAGTTGCTGAAGACCCATTTAGGTTCTGGGCAGATGAAAGTACGGACTTTTTATTTTCAGAAGCGACACAAACCACGCCGCTAACCGTTAAAGGTGATGCGTTGAACGTGCTGGTTTTGTCTGGTGGCGGTGCAAAAGGTGCCTTTGGTGCGGGTGTACTTAATGGCCTTAATGATAATGGTAGTTTAGAAGATTACAGCATTATCACAGGTGTCAGTGCTGGGGCATTAATCGCACCGTTTGCTTTTATCGGCGGTGACGAACTGACTCATTTAAAACACGTTATGTTAGGTATTAATGACAAGGCAATCATAGGTAAACGTAATTTTCTCAATACTGTTTTTAAAGATGCTTTTACTGATGGCGGTAAAATGTATGAGTTTATTGCCAGCGTTTATACAGCTGAGATGATTGAGAAAATTGCTAGCGAACATCGCTCTGGAAGAAGACTATTTGTTGGGACAACTCAATTTGATTCTGAAAAGTTAACCGTATGGAACATAGGCAGTATTGCCAATAGCGATATGAGTAATAAAGTTGAGTTAATTCAACAAGTGTTGGTGGCCAGCTCTTCTATCCCTGGGGTATTTCCACCACAATTTATTAAGGTGGATTATAAAGGTGAGCAATATGAAGAGTTGCATGTGGATGGCGGCATGGCTGCGCAAATGTTTTTCGAACCGATGAATACCGATTACCACAAAGTCAGCCAAAGTTTAGGCCTAACTGAAAAGCCTAATATCCATGTGATCAGAAATGGCATGCTCGCAATGCCATATGAAGCCATGCCAGATAAAGGCATTGCATTACTGACTCGAAGCTTAAAAAGCCTAACCGTATTACAAAGCCGTGGTGACTTATACAAAATGCTGTATTTCAGTGAGCAACAGCAATTAAATTTAGGTTTTACTTATGTCGAATCAGAGTTTAATGCCCCGAGTAGCAGTAAAAATATGTTTGACCCAGAATACATGAAAGCTCTTTACCAATACGGTTACAAGAAAGGTGAGACAGGCCACCCATGGGGAAGCAAGCTGCCTTAATATCGAACTACTGAGCTCAAATAGCGGATTTTACTATTGGTTATCTCTGTTTGCTGACACTTTGTGCTGGCTTAAAACAGCACATGCTTAATTGCATTTTATAACCAATGCACGGATGCAATTTTTAACCGGACTTAGTGTCCGGTTTTTTTTACTCAGATTGAAGCATATCTAATTAAGTTTGTTCTATTGAAATTATACAGAGGGATCATCTTAATTCTATTACGGACAAATTTATCCATAATGATTGGAGTTATTCACTCTTTTTCTCTTTAGCCTTAATCCCTATTATTCACCCATCGACATTGTTCAACGAGGAAATTCATCATGTCTCATCCAATCATTAAAGATTTAAATAGCCGTTACACTGCTAAAAAATACGATTCATCAAAACGTATCTCGGATGAAGATATGTCGGTATTGAAAGAAGCTATCCGTTTATCTGCATCTTCAATTAACTCACAGCCTTGGAAATTTATAGTGCTTGAGAGCGATGCTGCCAAACAACGTTTCCATGACTCATTTGCTAACATGCATCAGTTTAACCAACCGCATGCCTTAGAAGCTTCACATATTATTTTATTTGCCCATAACCCTTTCTATACCAAAGACGCTTATAGAAAAGTGGTTGATGCTGAAGTGGCATCGGGTCATCTGCCTGCTGAAATGTATAACAACATGCTAGATGGAGCTTATGGATTTGCTGAGCTAAATACTGATGAAAAAGGCTTTAATGGTAACTGGACTAAAGCGCAAACTTATATCGCTATTGGTAATACATTGCATGTATTGGCGCGTTTAGGTATTGATTCTACGCCGATGGAAGGTGTTGATCCTGCTCTTTTAGGTGACATCTTTAAAGATGAGCTTGAAGGCCATGTGTGTGAATTTGCACTTGCCATTGGCTATCATAAAGACGGTGAAGATTATAACCACGGCTTACCAAAAGCACGCTTACCAGAAGCGGATGTGATTACAACTTTATAAGCTGCAGCTTTCAAAATATAACTTTAAATAAAGTAAAAAAGCTCAAGCAATAGCTTGAGCTTTTTAGTTTTTAGTATCTAGTAAAATATAGAGTTATTTATCTGCGTTAGTCGAACCAATTTTATGAATCGCTAAATCAGCGCCCATGTATTCATCTTCTTGGCTTAAACGTAGGCTGGATATTTTATGGACTATTCCGTAAACAATCACACCGCCAACAATGGCAAAAAGTACGCCTACTAATGAGCCAACAAGTTGCGACATAAAGCTTACACCACCAAGACCACCAAGACTTTGTTGGCCAAAAATACCCGCAGCAATACCGCCCCACACACCGCATAATCCGTGCAAAGGCCAAACCCCTAACACATCATCAATTTTAGTGCTGCGCTGAAGCTTAGTGAATACAAATACAAATAATCCACCTGCAACGCCGCCAACCACAAATGCGCCCACAGGATGCATTAAGTCTGAACCTGCACATACAGCAACAAGCCCAGCGAGTGGACCATTATGGATAAACCCTGGATCATTTTTACCAACAATCAAGGCGATAATCGTGCCGCCAACCATGGCCATTAAACTGTTTAGAGCCACTAAGCCGCTAATACCGTCTAAGGTTTGCGCTGACATGACATTAAAGCCAAACCAGCCGACGATTAAAATCCATGAACCCAATGCTAAGAAAGGAATATTTGAAGGTGCAAAGGCGACGCCCGGTTTACGGCCACCACGGACACCTAAGAAGTAAACGGCCACTAAAGCGAGCCATCCCCCCATGCCGTGCACAACCACTGAGCCGGCAAAATCATGAAACTCTGCGCCAAATGTGCTATCTAACCAAGACTGAAATCCATAATTGCCGTTCCAAATCATCCCTTCAAATAGCGGGTAAACAAATGCCACAATCAGTGCTGAGGCAAATAAGAATGGGCGAAAACTACCACGCTCAGCAATACCGCCTGAGACAATCGCTGGAATTGCAGCAGCAAAGGTCAGTAAGAAGAAAAACTTCACTAAGTCATAACCATTGTTAGCAGCTAAGGTATCTGCACTAACAAAGAAGTGGCTGCCATAGGCAATCTGATAACCAATTACGAAATAGGCAACAGCTGAAAAAGCAAAATCAGTTAAGATTTTTACTAAGGCGTTCACTTGGTTTTTATGTCTCACCGTACCAACTTCTAAAAATGCAAACCCTGCGTGCATGGCGAGCACCATGATTGCACCAAGTAAGATAAATACAGTGTCAGCACTTTGTGCAATGACTCCAACTGCGTCACTAATATTATTCATTTAAGCTCCCCAAAGCCGTTCTCTTATTAAAATTCATAGACTTAACAAAGCAAGAACTATTCCTATGTTGGAATAATGTTAGAATTAGCTAGTGCGATATTGGTGCATAAAATTAAAAATACTGTGGTAACAGTGAGTTCGGTGAACCATTGAGGTGCGAGATATGTCGCTCTTTAGAATGATGTTAGATGGTTTAAGCGCGTTTATTGTGCATTTTTGATTCAACTTGGTGCATTGTCGTCTCATGCTAGTGCAAACATTAGCATCAACAATTTCGAATCGAATGAAGATGATTGAAGTGTATTGTTGAGGTTAATACGGGATGTAGAACTTTGAAAAATGAGATCAGATCCGCAGACTAAATTCAAAGATCGCATTGTTTGTTGTAATTTAATAGACGATCGGTCTATTATTGTTGTATGACAGAATCCATAACTAAAAATACCAGCATAAATACGACCAAGCCACGACGTGGTAGGCCGCCAAAGATCGCCAGAGAGTCACAAGATACCCGTGCAGAATTGATCCGCAGTGGTCTTGAACAACTCACTGAAAATGGCTTTGCTTCATCTGGGATCGATCAGATATTAAAGAAAGTCGGCGTACCGAAAGGCTCTTTCTATTATTACTTTTCAAGTAAAGAAGTATTTGGTCAGGCAGTTATTGAAAACTACGCCACTTACTTTGCTTACAAGCTTGATAAGCATTTACTTGATGACAGTTATCCACCATTAGACCGAATTGGTCAGTTTGTTGAAAGTGCTAAAACAGGCATGGTGCGCTATGAGTTTAAGCGTGGTTGTTTAGTGGGTAACTTAGGCCAAGAAGTGGATTTATTGCCCGATAGTTTTAGACAGCAATTGATAGACATATTTTTAGATTGGCAACATAGATTAGCGATTTGCCTTAATGCAGCCAAAGCTCAAGGTGAGTTAGCAGCAACAGCAAATTGTGAGCTTTTAGCAGAGCAGTTTTGGGTTGGCTGGGAAGGCGCAGTGAGCCGAGCTAAGCTGGTTCAAAGTACTCAACCTTTACAGAATTACCTCGAATTTTTTATCGCTGGATTACCTCGATAAAATTTTTTAATTATTTATAGACACTCGGTCTATATTAAGGAGACACCATGTTTAATGGTTTATTGATTGAAAAAGATGACCAAGGTTATCGCGCAGAAGTAAAAGCAATTGATGAGAGTGTATTGCCCGAGGGTGATGTGAGTGTGAAGGTGCTATATAGCACGATTAATTATAAAGATGCGTTGGCTATTACCGGGAAAGGTCCTGTCGTTAGGCAGTTCCCAATGGTGCCAGGGATCGATTTAGTCGGAGTGGTAGAGCACTCTGACAGTGATAAATTTAACGTTGGTGAACATGTTCTGTTAAATGGTTTTGGCGTTGGTGAAGTGCATTGTGGTGGTTTAGCAGAGCAAGCGCGTTTAAAAAGTGATTGGTTAATTCCGTTACCAAAAGCGTTTACACCTCGACAAGCCATGGCCATTGGCACAGCAGGTTACACGGCAATGTTGAGTGTTATTGCACTGGAGAAAAATGGTGTCACTCCTGATAAAGGTGAAATTTTGGTGACAGGCGCTAATGGCGGTGTCGGCAGTTTTGCGATCGCCATTTTAGCCAAACTTGGCTACAAGGTTGTGGCATCAACTGGCCGAGCTGATCAATCAGCTTACCTTGAAAAATTAGGCGCAAGTGAGGTGATTGACCGTAATACCTTGTCAGAACCAGGTCGACCATTAGCCAGAGAACGTTGGGCTGGAGCAATTGACTCTGTAGGTAGTCACACCTTAGCGAATATCTGCGCCAGCACACGATATGGCGGCACAGTAGCGGCTTGTGGCTTGGCCCAAGGGATGGATTTTCCTTCTTCTGTCATGCCATTTATTTTACGCGGTGTAACGCTTGCGGGAATCGACAGTGTCATGCGTCCACTGGAAGACAGACTTGAGGCGTGGCAACGCTTAGCTGAGATTATTGAACCACACATGTTTGATGATATTTCTGCAGATATTGGCTTAAATGAAGTGATAGAGACGGCAAATGAGTTGATGGCTGGTCAGGTTCGTGGCCGTATTGTGGTTGACCTTTCAAAGTAATTTATTCTGTTTTGATTTAAACAATGTAAAAAGCCAGTCGATTGACTGGCTTTTTTATTGAGTGTTAAACCCCAATATACTGCTTACCAAATAAGGCTTACCAAATACGAACGCGTTGATCTTCTGGCAAGTAAAGCTTGTCACCTGGTTTTACATCAAACGCTTTGTACCAAGCATCGTGGTTACGTGGTGCAAGTGCGCGGTATCTTCCTGGTGCATGAGTACCTGCACGAAGCTGACTTAACATGCTTTGCTCGGTGCGTTTTTCTTTCCACACTTGTGCCCAAGCTAAGAAGAAACGTTGATCGCCCGTTAGGCCATCAATAATCGGTGCTTCTTTACCATTTAAGCTTAATTGATAAGCATGGTAAGCCATTGACAGGCCACCCACATCACCAATGTTTTCGCCTAAGCTGTTACGGCCATTTACGAAGTTGTCAGGTAATGGCTCGTACTTGCTGTATTGATCTGCAAGCATATCGGCTTTTGCTTCAAATGCAGCGCGATCGCTATCTGTCCACCAGTTACGTTGAATACCATTAGCATCTGATTTAGAGCCTTGGTCATCAAAGCCGTGGCCCATTTCATGGCCAATCACTGCGCCAATGCCGCCATAGTTCACAGCAGGATCAGCATTTGGATCGAAAAACGGTGGCTGTAAAATAGCTGCTGGGAATACAATTTCGTTGAACGAGCTATTGTAGTATGCGTTGACAAATTGTGGCGTCATGCCCCAACGGTTACGGTCAGTTTTCTTCAACTCTTTTGCCACGCTATCAGCATGGAAGTACTGACGCAGATTTTTGATATTACTCAGTAAATCTTTATTGCTTAACGCTAAGCCATCAAATTCTTGCCATACATCTGGGTAACCGATTTTAGGGGTGAATGCTGCAAGTTTAGCGTGGGCATTGACCTTAGTTTCATCTCCCATCCAATCAAGACCATCAATACGTTGACCTAACGCAGTACGAAGGTTTTCGACTAAGTCAGCCATTTGCTGTTTTGATGATTCAGGGAAGTAACGCGCTACATACACTTTACCAATAGCAAAGCCTAGAGATTGGGTACCAGACATTTCGGCTACGGCACGTTTCCAACGAGGCTTTGGCTCTTCTTGGCCGCTCAGTTCTTTGCCATAAAAAGCAAAACTGGCGTTGTAAATATCTTCAGATAGTAAGCCAGCGTTATTACTGACGGTATGGAAGGTGAGGTAGTCTTGCCACACATTCAACGGCTCGTTGTTCACTAGCTCAATCATTGCTTTGATAGGCTCTGGTTGAGACACATTAAGTTGTGGGATTTGGTAACCAGATTGCTCAAAGAATAAGTCCCAGTTGAAGTTAGGGTACTCATTGTTTAAGTCTGCACGTTTAACCTGATTTAGGGTTAAATCACGGTTACGGCGCTTTTCACGCGGCCATTGACCTTCAGCGATTTTAGTCTCTAACGCTAGTATTGCTTCAGCGCGTGCTTGGCCATCTTTGATGCCTGCAAAAGCGAGCATTTCAGCAATGTGGCTTACATAAGCGGTGCGAATTTTTACAAAACGTTCGCTGTCTTCTAGGTAGTATGAACGATCTGGTAAGCCTAAACCGCCAGCGCCAATAGACAATTCATATTGGTTTGGATCTAAACGGTTAAACCACATGCCGCCAGAAATAGGCGATTCAGCGTCGGTGAGCCACGCGTTACCAAACACCTTGGTTAGGTCATCAGTGTTTTTAACCGCGGTAATGGTATCTAAAGTGCCTTGAATTGGGGTGATACCCAATTTATTGATGGTGTCCGTGTCCATGTAAGACTGGTAAAAGTCGGCAATTAGTTGCTCTTCAGCGTTCAGGTCGCTGCGGCTGGCAATGTCATCAATAATCTCTTTAACTTGTTGTTCACTGCGCTCACCTAATGCGGTGAAAGCGCCGTAACGGGTTTTATCTGCTGGCATTTCAAAATTGTCATACCATGTGCCGCTGGCATACATAAAGAAGTCATCGCCAGGTTTTACGGCTTCATTTCGAGCGGTTAAATCTACGCCGAAATCGCCTAACTCAGCATGAGTGGAAACTGCTTTAGCTGCTGGTGCTTCAGCTTTAGTCGTGTCGTTAACTTTGACATCTGAACTGCCGCAAGCACTCAAAAAAGTTGAGGCTAACGCAATCGCGATTAGTGTTTTTTTCATTGTGGTCTGCTTCCTTACAAAAAATGAGGTTCATTTTTGTTTTTATAATGCTATTTATCTTATTTTTATTGAGTTGTTGCTTTAGAAAATACAACGCTTAATCAGCAATCTGCTTTATGAGCTTCTTCTATGATTCTGTGCACTCTTATTATTATGCTTTTAACTTTGTTGTGTTAATTACCAGTACTATCAATTATCAGTAATCTTAATTATCAGTAATCTTAATTATCAGTAATCTTAATTATCAGTAATTTTCAATACCACTGGATTTTCACCCACTCTTTTTAAAGAGCACAAATATAAAATCGAATCCATATTCTAAGACTTAGTAAAAAAGGTCAATCTTATAATTGTTAGCAAATCTTGATACATACATTGATTAAATAAGCCTAATACTAAGTGATTAATCCAAACTGAATCAGAAATTGATTTGAATTAGATGCAAGTGTTGAAGATTAGTGTTTAACGCGAATGTTAATTAGAAAGCGCTTTCTGTGTTTTTGTTTTGTTAGTTTTGTGTTTTATTTATGTGTTTTTAAAAGGCTTTTGGCTAAATGTAACAAAATATTTGGCGATGTGTTCAATAGGCTACTACAGGTTAAAAGGCAGCTTAGTTGTCTGTATTAACAATAAATCACACAAGGAATGTCTATGACCTCAGATCAAAATTACTTTCAAACTCGCTCAGCAATCCACACTAATACGGTTAACTTTTTTTATTGTATTGCTTCATCTCGTTTGGTTGGGCATATGACAATTATGCTTGTTGGCGGCTTTATTACACTTGGATTATTTGTGTTTATGGCTCAGTTGGTAAAAAGTGATGCCGTGTTTGTTGATGAAGTAAAACCCACGCCAATCATCGATTTTTTTGAGAGACCTGCGGAGCCATCAAAGCCCATTAAAAAAATCAGACTTAAACCTAATAAAGTCCCGCCAATTGTTAAACATGATTCGGTGACGACCCAAAGTGAAAAATCAGTGACAACTTTTACTGATATCTCCCCTGAAATGACGCCACCCATTCAAGAGAAATTTAAACCAGGGTTTAATGAAGGTGATGCCATGCCTGTTGTGCAAGTGTCACCGCAGTACCCGATGAATGCAGCGAGCGATGGTAAAGAAGGTTATGTGATAGTGATGTTTGATATCAGCAGTAGCGGTGCGGTCATTAATGCTCAGGTGTTGGAAGCTCAACCTAAAAGAACCTTTAATCGTGCAGCACTTCAAGCGATAAATAATTGGAAGTACAAGCCTAAAACCGTAAAAGGTCAGGGCGTAATCCAACGTAATCAACAAGTGAGATTAGACTTTACCTTAGACAAAGCTAACTAATGAATTGTTAAGGTGGCTATCGAGGAATAGTTAAATCAGTTTCCGTCCAGATTCATTTTGGGGGCGGAAATTGAGAAACCTTTAATCGTGAAATCATTATGTTCAGGTATTAAATGACGACTTATATAGCTAGCAGTGAAAGCAATAAAATGAAATTGAAGTGACTCTGACAGTGTTAATGTTTGCAGTTTTTATGGTTCATTAAGCTCAGTTTTGATGAATTTAGCTGAGCTTAATGATGCACGGAAAGCATAGTGGGAGATGTACGCTTATGCATGAAAGATGAAAATCGTTAGCAGGTTATACTGCTATGGAATTAAGCAAAAAAGTCATCGCCACCCATGTCACGCTTGAGTTGCTGCGCTTCAAGGTAATCCTCAAGGCGTCTTTTCACCTCGCGTCTGTGTAGCATATCTTCTTTTGCTTTTTGGTTAGATGGTTTCTCAAGCGCTTCAACTTCAGCGTCCATGAGTACAAGATCAATAATTTCAGCCATAAAATATCCTCATTATCGAATCGTCATTTCTTGCTTTAGCGATACCTTTAAGGCCGTTAATGATGTTCAAGAAAGACAATCAATATTAAACATAGAGACCAAACTACAAGCATTTAGTATTGGTAAAAATGACACTACATTAGTGTATGCTTAAGCTGGAATTTATCAGGAGTTTAAAAATAAAAATGCGATCCGCGTAACAATTTTATTTTAAAGTTTCAAAAGGAGATATCCGTCATGTTTTTAGATAGATAGCGGCTTTTTGTGGCTATTTAATCTGACTATCAACAAGCTAAAAATTGCCAATTAACGTAAAGGTAAGCCCATTTTATTGTGGCTATATATGGTGGCTATATAGATTTTGTTGATAATTGCTGGCTAAATGAGCTTATTAGTTATAAATAGAGCTTAAAATGAATATCGAACACTTGAAATTATTTATCCGTGTGGCGACAACCAGCAATATTAGCCAAGCAGGTAAAGCATTAGATTTATCGCCAGCAGTGGCCAGCGCTCATATTAATAAGCTTGAAGACACTTTAGGCGTTAGGCTTATTCACCGCACGACACGCAAAGTGTCACTGACCGAAGAAGGGCAAGACTTTCTCCCTCATGCTGAAGAAGTGATTGCCACTTTTGAAGCGGCTAAAGCCTCTGTTGGGGTTGGCAGTATCACTCCAAGAGGCACACTTAGAGTCAACGCTCCTGCATCATTTGGCAGAATGCATTTAATGCCTGCATTAAAAGGATTTGTGAAACAGTACCCTGATTTAACCCTTGATTTGCGCTTAAGTGATTCGATATTAGA
Source organism: Shewanella sp. GJ50-10 (assembly GCF_055808815.1). Lineage (NCBI taxonomy): Bacteria > Pseudomonadati > Pseudomonadota > Gammaproteobacteria > Alteromonadales > Shewanellaceae > Shewanella > Shewanella sp. GJ50-10. The sequence goes on from NZ_JBVVSS010000001.1 coordinate 859,631, forward strand.
TTTAGTAGAAGGTGGCTTTGATATTGCGATTCGAGACGCTTCGCTGAATGACTCAAGCCTAGTGACTAGAAAGCTGGCTACCGATAACCGCATTATTTGTGCATCGCCTGAGTATCTTGCGAAGTGTGGCGAGCCGACAACCCCTGAAGCATTAGCAGCACATCAATGTTTAAATCTCACTGGTATTGATACTTGGGTGTTTGATACTCCTAACGGTCAGGTAAGCATTAAACCAAGTGGCAATATTCGAGCTGATAATGGCGAGGCAGTGAGAGATGCCTGCGTTAATGGCATGGGGATTACAATGAGCTCAACTTGGTGTGTGCATCAACACCTTAAACGTGGCGAGTTAGTACAGATACTTGCTGATTACCCATTAGTGTCGAATACCGCTATTTGGGCTGTATACCCAAGCTCACGTTTATTAGCACCAAAAGTCAGAGCTTTTATTGATTATTTCGCTGAGCAATTTGGCCAGAAGCCTTATTGGGGTTAAAGCATGGCCATGAATGTATCTTTATTTTTAGCTACAACTTCGAGTAATGCCATATGACTGATAGAGCTAATTTAACGTTAAGCCCGACTCAAGCTAGAAAGTTAGTTTTACTGTCTCAAGGTTTTCCGGTTAAACCCTCAAAGAAAACCGCTAACTCAGCTTCTTTGGCCGTGATAGAGCGTTTAGGTTATGTGCAAATCGATACAATTTCGGTGGTACAAAGGGCGCATCATCACACGCTTTGGACTCGTAATCCCGATTATCAACTCGATCATATCGATACGCTTATCGCAGATAAAAAAGTCTTTGAGTATTGGTCGCATGCTGCGGCTTATTTACCGATGCAAGATTATCGTTTTAGCTTACCAAGAAAGAATGCTTTAAAAGCTGGGGAGCAGCAGCATTGGTTTAGTAAAAGTTTACCATTAATGGCAGAGGTCATGAGCCGAATTGAGGCGGAAGGGCCGCTGATGGCAAAAGATTTTGTTTCCAAAAACTTAAAAAGTAATGGTTGGGGAGCCAGTCCAACAAAACAGGCGCTAGAAAACTTATACATGCAAGGTGATTTAATGATTACCGAGCGGCGAAATTTTCATAAAGTCTATGATTTAACCCAGCGAGTATTACCTGAAAACCTTGATATTAGCGTGCCTTCGGCGCAGGAACATGGCCGGTTTTTAGTGCTACGATTTTTACGTGCTCAAGGCTTTGGCACTCTGGCGGAAATCATCTATTTACTCAAGCACGTTAAAGCCCATGCTCGTGCTGCTATCGATGAGCTTTACCAGTCAGGTGAGATTGATAAAGTGATGATTAGCGGCGTGGAGTATTATGCTTGCCATGATGTTTTGGCATTACTAAACCGCAGAGTGAATAAGCAACAACTGAAAATACTGTCGCCGTTCGATAACTTATTGATCCAACGTAAACGCGCCAATGCGATATTTGATTTTGACTACTTGCTTGAATGCTATGTCCCCGCCACAAAACGCCAGTTCGGCTATTTTTGTTTACCTATTTTATGGGGTGAAAGGTTGGTCGCTAGGGCAGACTGCAAAGCAGATAGAAAGACCTCGACATTGAATGTTGTCCATTTATATATTGAAGCTTGGATAACTGATACCAGTGATTTTATGACCGCACTCGACACCCAATTGACGCAATTCACACGTTTTAATGACTGTGAAACCTTTAACATTCAGCAAGTCACTCAGCTTTCATAATTGCTTCTTTTAGTGATATTTGTCTCAGTGTTACATCGGATTGTCTATGATGCTAGCGTGTTCATAACTGAGTAAGTTATGACAGAATATGAATGACTTTAAAGGAGTGTAAAGTCACTATGGATTAACGCACAGCTGGGGTTTAATTAGCTTTATTGTCCTCTTTCATTCGTTGTCTACTCTTTGATACTTATGCAGGGCATTAATTGAGTCTCTTTATGGGGCCCATTTACTTTTTGATGAACCTGATTGGGCTAAAGCTATTATGAAAAACGAATTGTTTAAAAACATCATATTTTCAATTGGCGGGATAATCATGTTTGGAAGTACAGCTGTAAGTTGTGCAACTGAAGATGATGTTCATGAGTGTCATGTAGGTTATGCTGACAATGTGAAGGAGTACCGAGATACTGCTAAAACATCCTAAATAGGATGCTGAGATATTATCAACTAAATGCAAATTACAGATAATACTTTGGCTGCCATTGATTTGATAAAATAGTATTCTTCTACCTTCTACCTTAGGCACAGCCTACATTACATAGTTAATAATAATTACATTACTAAAAGTGATAGTGCAAATCTGGTGATCTGATTTCCATATTATTTTAAAGATATTCAATTAATATTCCTCCCATCTTATTTAGAAGTAAATTCAAGTAAACAGGGATGGTTAAACATTAATTGGAGTCACCAATGAGACAAATCTCAACACTTTACTCGACTATGCGCAGTTCGTTTTTTGAACTGCTGCTAATGCTTGTACTCATTTTAGCCTTACCGTTACCTTTAATGGCACAACCGCTAGATTATAAGTTCCCTAGAGAGTGCACTTATACGAAGTCTGGTTACCCTGTTCCTTTATGTGGTAAGCCGCTAACCAAGCATGATGTTATTGCCAAGATGGAAGGTGAGCATAGAGTTTATGCGGAGCACTTTATTGCAGGTGAAGAGAATATTCATGCTGATGAAATGAGGATTACAACAATAGGTTCAGGAAACCCGCCAGTGCGACTTGGCCAAGCTTCAACGAGTTGGCTAGTGGAGCTGGGCAATGGTGATAATTTTATATTCGACATTGGCGGTGGCACAGTGCCAGCACTTTGGAGTTTAGGTATCCCTCATTCTGAATTAGATAAAGTTTTTGTTACCCATCTTCATTTAGATCATGTTGGGGGGATTTTTAATTTATGGGATTCTATGGGGTGGGGAAGAAACACACCTTTACAAGTTTGGGGCTCGTCTGGCTATACTCCTGAGCTAGGTGTGAAAGCTTTTATTACGCACGTGGAGAAAGCTGCAGCTTGGCATGTATTAAGTAAAACAGGCATTGCAGCCCGAGAAGGTATGCAAATTAAGGCACATGAGTTTGATTATGCCCAATTTAGTCCTGAACAACCTCGTCAGCTGATTTATGCTAAAAATGATGTGAAAATTTATGCCTTTCCAGTTGATCATATTTTACAGGGCGCAGTGGGATACCGTTTAGAGTGGAATGGCTTATCAATGGCTTTTACAGGGGATAGCGAGCCTACGACTCATGAAGCCAACATGGCAAAAGGTGTAGATGTTTTTATCCATGAGTTATTTATTGATGCAGCCACTTTTTCAGAAAAAAATGCTATGCCAATTGAGGTTGCTGAAAATATCGTACATAAGCATACTTCAGCTAATGAGTTAGGTGAAATATTTGCACTTGCAGCTCCAGTGCTTGGGGTTGGTACTCATTTCTTTACCAATGAGGATACTATTGATTCTGCATTTGAAGGGATGGCTGAAACGTACTCAGGCCCCGTTGTTATTGCCCAAGATTTAATGGTCATCAATGTGACCAAAGAGCAGGTAGTAACACGGATGGCTAGAACTGATTTACTGGCTTGGTCACCTCAGTCCCCAGCGACTGACAAACAGCCGACATATGATGACAAACCAACAGAAGGTCTAACACCTCAATGGGTGTCAGAATCTCGGTTAACGACTGCTAAATGATTCATTTATTCAATTAATGCTCAATTAGTTAAAATAACCATGACTAAAGTGATGGTTATTCATTTGCTACAATCTATATATCGTTTTTCTGACTCAGTAACTTAATAAATTAATTGAATAAATCGGAAAGTGAATATGAATGTTGATTTAGACAAATTAGACTTGAATCTATTACGTATTTTGCAGGTGTTAGTTAAAACTAAAAATGCTCAAAAAACAGCTGAGCAACTTAGCATTTCCTCCACTAGTGTCAGTCGAGCGCTGAATAAGTTACGTGAAGAATTCGGCGAAAACTTATTTATACGTCAGCCGCATGGTATTGAACCATCAGAATTTGCTTATGAGTTAGCGCTTGCGTCAGAAGCAATGCTTGTTCCATTAGAGCAGGTTATTTTTCATCGAACTCGGTTTAACCATAAAGAGTACAAAGGTAAAATCACCATAGCTGTGAATACTTTTTTACTAGAAATTTTTGGTACTGACATTTCTCAAGCATTGATGGCCAAATTTCCATGTGCAAGCTTTCAGTTAGAGTGTTGGGATAATCAGACAAATGTAAAAATGGCCAGAGGTGATATCAACTTTGGCCTGCACTTTTCAACTTATCCTTTTGCATCTCAATGCTATACCGCAAAACTTCGGCGGATAGAAAATAGAATTATGTGTCATAAAACCCACCCTTTAGCAGTGTTAGAGGCTGGGAGTGATTGGCATAACTTGGCACAATACCCTCTCGTCCAGTTGTTAGTGATGGGAATGAACGAACATGCTGATATCACTTCAATAGAGTATCTTAAACGGGGCATTACCCCCTCTATCAAATTGAAAACTGACAATTTAAAAACAGCTTGTGAACAATTGGTTCATTCTCAAGCTATCATGATTGGAAGTGACTTGATTCAGCGGCTTTATCCTGAGCTATCTTCTTTGCCGCTTCCGACAATAAGAGATGAGCTTTTATACCTTGATATCAGTAGTGTGTTTTTACGCACTCATAGAGATTCACAGCTAATTCAACATATAAATGACACAATTTCAGTAGTGCTAGCTCAATAATAATTTACTTAGGCTGATGCCTTTGCTCGGTTAACTTAGATAAGGTAAGCACAGATTCCCGTTTATTTCCGAGCAAAGTGTTGAATCGAGTAGAGCCAACACTTTTGTTATCTAATACTCATCCATATAGCATTAACGATTGACCTAATACCGTTCCATTTTCCCTAAATTTTTTACCAAGAAAATGTCTGAATGATTTCTTGTTTAGTCACTGGGTTGGTAGCAATTTCGTGCTCAATTCTATCCTGAAATGGCACTCTTGCTTGTGGCAACATGCCGCGCATTGGCGAGATATTATTGCCATGGTCACCCCAGTAATAACAATCAAAATCCGCAAGGTTTTCCAATAAATACTTTTCTTCCTCAAGCACCTGTAATGGACTTGGCATAACAAATTCGCCGCGATGTACTTGCATTTCAAGTTCAGTACCAGGTTGAATCGCAATTGCCATGGGCGCGATTTCTTCTGGTTGCATGATATTTAAAATATCTGTGGTGGCTTTAATATGCTCAGTTGAGCGATACCTGCCCCCTAAACCGAAAATGAACGAAGCAAGTACTTTAATGCCTGCTTCTTTAGCCATTGCCATGCCTTCAATGGCATGTTCAGGCTTCATCGCTTTTTTGATGTTGTCGAGCACGATAGGATCGCCAGACTCTAATCCCGCATAGGCCATGGTTAAGCCTGCTGCGCGCATTTGTTTAAGTTCGTCTACCGTTTTACGGCGAAAATCATTAAATCCTGCATATAAAGCAATGTTTTGAATTTCTGGAAAAGTCTTAGTAATTTTATTGAGAATTGCCAGTAGAAACTCGGTTCTTACCGCCATCACATTGCCATCAATTAAAAAGATAGATTCAACGTGAGCGTGGATTTTTCTGGCTTCATCGATATCGCTAAAAATATCTTCTAACTCACGGATCTTAAATCGTTTATCGCTGAACATATTGCAGAAGGTACATTGGTTATTACTGCAACCTAATGTCGTCTGAATGAGGATGCTGTCAGCCTCAGGCCATGGACGATAAACTTTGCCTTCATAACGCATAACGTTTCCTTAAGGCTTTCGCCTTATTGAGATTACATCACCTAAAAGCTGAAATGCTCTAGGCCAAAGCTGCGCTAAATGGCACGCAGCAATACAATGAGGATGATCATAGCAATAGATTTTAATTTTGATAATTAAGCTTAATATGGAATCAGTTTATAGATTTTGTTGATAATGGTGAGGTGGCCATAGTTAACTTTTATGTTATAGAAAGTTGAATTTAAGCCATAGTTTTAGGTGAGTCGAAGTTTTGAATTAATACCCCTTTGAAATTAAAATAATAAAAAAGCTAATGACGCCAATCATTAGCTTTTTGAGCCGCTACTTGCTGAATTAAAACAGGCTGTTTAACTGAGCTCTGTTAGCACTTGCTCAAGCACTGAAACGACTTTAGCCGTTTTAGCCACATCGAGCGCATCTGGGTGAGGTGCGGTAAATTGGCCTCTGTCATTATCAAAATATTGTCCAGTGGCTTGAGCAAACTCTTCAGATAATGCCGCTCTTGTTAAGATGTCTGCACCAATAGATAAATCACCACCTGCCACGCCATAAGCCTGTTTAACCATTTTACTGCCTAACATCGACGCAGGATTGACTGCCACAATGATAGGGCCACTACCTTGTATCGATAAGGCTAAATCACGTGACCACATGGTCAGAGCAAGCTTACTTTGTGCATAGACAGTACTGTCAGATAGCGGGCTTGGTTGCGCCATATCTGTGGCTAAAAATGCCGCTTGAGCTGCTGAGGATAAATTCACAATCCGACCACTCGTATCCATAATCGGCATAAGTAATTTACTTAGTAGGTAAGGCGCAAAGGTATTAACTGCATAGCGCGAATCTAGACCATCAGAAGTAACTAAAATGGTTGGGTTATACACACCAGCATTGTTAATTAACACATCCAATTTATTGTGTTTGGCTTTGATTTGATCTGCTAATTTTTTTACATCACTCATGCTGGATAAATCAGCAACATAGGATTCTATTTGTGCAGCTGATGATGTATTTGTTAGTTGTGCCTCTACATCAGCAAGTTTGTTAGGGTTGCGACCGTGAAGTAGTACTTTATGACCTTCAGCTAACAACATTTTTGCTGTTTCTAATCCAATTCCATCTGTAGAACCAGTAACAAGAATGATTTTTTGCATGATGTATTCCTAATGATATTAATCGCCGCTGGGGCGCTGTTCATTGTTTTGATTCATTAATATTAGCACTTATTGGTTTTTTGATAATGGCACTAAATATAGAATCACTTTATGGATTCTATTGATAATAGTGCATTGCTCACAGCAGCAAGAGATTGGTTAAAAATTAACTTTATTTAATTTGCACAATCACATAATTGAGTCCAATGTTTATTTAGAGCCTTTACTCTATTTGGTTTTAAGGTTGATACATTTACTTTTCAATTAAGAAGAAAATAGAGTGATGGTTGTAAGGTGGATTAACACCAACGCTAGGATGGCATTTGAGGTTTAAGATAACTTAAACCTTCATAAGAGAGGCGAGAAGGTCTCTTTAGCGAGGTATCACTATGAAATTATCAACGTTCACTAAACCTAACTTTTCATTGTCGACAGCTAAACAACAAGGTGGTTTCACCTTAGTTGAATTAGTAGTTGTCATTATTATTCTCGGCATTCTAGCGGTGGTAGCGGCGCCCAAATTTATTAACTTGCAGGGTGATGCTCGCGTTAGTTCGCTTGCTGGAATGAAAGCGGCGATTCAAAGTGCTAATACATTGGTGTATTCGAAAGCCAGTCTTGCTGGAGTGGAGAAAGACCCAAATGTGACGGATTTAGATATCGGTACAGGTAAAGATTTGTTCACAGCCTACGGTTATGTGGTTGCTTCTGAGCTAGATTTAGATAATTTGCTTCAGAGTGATTTTAACTCGGCAGTTTCTGAAACAGATCCAACTATGGCAGTTGACAGAGGAGCTGAATGGACAATGTATGAAGGCACAGAACAAGCCACTATTTGGCAAGTGGGTGCGCCAGCAGAGTGTAAGTTAGTGTATAAGGAGGCAAAAAGTACAACAGAGTTACCTGAGTACATATTAGAAACCGATCCAACTCATTGTTAAGGAGGCAAATGACTATTTGAAACTGAGGTTCATAGCGTTATTCAAAACGATAAACCCTAGGAGGCTAAGATTTTTAGATTGAAATATAAAGCAGTCTCACATGTTGAGACTGCTTTACGCTTTTAGTTTTAGCTAAAACCAGAACTTATTTTCTAAGTGGTTTACCTTTCCTGCGATTGCTTTTCACTAATAACGGCTTATGCTGTTGCTATCTCTGTTTACGTTAATGCCTAATTATGACAACTGCCAAAAATTCAAACCTCGTATCCATTGTGGTGATCATCGGCTTGCTGATAACTGTTATTACCTCGGTGGTGATGATTAATCTATCAAACCAACACAAAGGCCCTGAAATTTGGAGCTCTTTTGTTTATAAAAACGGTTATAACTCAGCTGCATATGAAATGGATACCGACTTTACCAGTTACGAATCTTGCAAGGTACATGCTCAAAATATTTCAGCTAAATACAACAATGCACCATGGCAGTGTGGCTCGCAATGTCGTTTTGACTCAATGCGCCAAGGTTTTGAATGTGAGTCGATGGTGAACGATTAATATAGCCAATACAGCATGTAAATATCCGACACTATGTTAATTCTATAATCATTAACGATGATTAATATTAACCATTGTAAAGGTAAGCTTCAGTTCAGGTTTTTTGTCGTAAGATGCTGCTATCAAACGTCATCTATCTTGAGGTCATAAAATGAAAAAAATATTAGTCTGTGGCGTGTTATTCGCATCAACAACAGCCATTGCCAGTCAGCCAGAAGCTTATACCGATACCGCGCTAATTAAACCTGCAGTCAAGCAAGCTGGTGGCTTTACTGGTCCAGGCCGCGGAGAAGTGTATACCGCAGCAAAAGCGCTTGAAGCTAAAGATGATACACCAGCAGTATTAACGGGTTATATCGTTGAATCTTTAGGTGATGAGGAATATCGCTTTAAAGATGAAAGTGGTGAGATCATTGTTGAAATTGATAACGATGACTGGCGAGGGATTAGTGCTACTCCAGATACGAAACTCACCTTGCTAGGTGAGATTGATAGTGAATGGACGTCGACTTCAATGGATGTCGATGTGGTAAGTCTTGCCGATTAATAGCGTAACTTTATAGTCTTCATTTTCTGCTTATGTATTCTCAGCTCTATATTGTTAAGGAAATATTCCTCATCACAATAGGGCTGAGCTGATACAGCACAATAACGTCTTAGAGCAAAACCTATATTTAAAGCGTTAAGTTTATTGCTTAAACAACACTACAGCGGTTTGTTGAGGTGATAACTCAAAGATATGTCTTTGCTTATCTACTTTGCGACTGGCTTTCATTGAAATAGCTTGTTCGTTAAAGCTTTTCCCAAATAATTGATTCTCAAATGTGAGAGCTTGCTTACCTTCATTGAGTTTGAATCGTCCCATAATAATGATTTGATCCGATGGTTGTTTTGGCGAACCATGAGATGCTAAAGAAACGATAAGTCCTTGCAGTGGTAATCGACCTGTTTCATCGCTCAAACTAACGTGTTGATGAATAGCTTGATTGATGGGGTGGTGGTATGTATTGAGCTCATAAGATGACAGCTTGCCATCGTTATCTTCATCAATGTTACTGCTGGGCTCAATGCCATCAATCGCCTCAAAAGCTGAAAAGGGCAGTGATAACACCATAAACGCACCATCATCAACAATATTAATGGTGCCATGCTGTGCCACCATCATATGCCCATGGGTTGGCAATATTAATCCCAAACTGCCTACCAAAATGAATAGCTTAATGGCTGTTGCTGTATATATTTTCATGTGATTCCTTGGTTAACATTTCGCAACTAACACATAGCGACTAACGTATAGTTACTTAAGTGAAACCTAGGCGCTTAGTCTGCTTAATTAAGTGTGATTTTTGACTGGCTAAAACCCACTAGTTACATGACTTCGCCCTTTACACAGCGTTGGAAATACGGGTAACTGTCGGTAGCGTAGTAATGATAAATTCCTTCAGGAAATTCTGGGGTAACACCGACACGACCATTACATTCATCTAAATCGCCAGAACCTGAAACATATTCCCAGTCTTGTGCGAATGTACCTAAAGGGTAAATATCACTTGATGGACGACTGCTACTGACATTCGTCACAAGTTGATAGCTGCCAGTAATGGTTTTGATACTTGAACTTGCATCGTCTGCAACGCTGTATCCATAGCGAGCGTAAATTGGGAATCCATCAGAGGCCCAGCCAATAATGGTCACTTTATCGCTGCTGCCTTCCTGTAACTCAATAAAACCTTCAGGCATGCCGTGATAATGGTATTCCCCTCCTGGTTGCACGTGGGCGTTATTATCATCAGTACCAAAGTCGAAACTAGACTGACCTAACGCTTCAATATTCCAACTGCCATCGTTACCCGTTAAGTCGCAATTGTCGCCGGAGTCATCGCAGGTTCCCGCTGTACTCGCATCAATTTTTACCCCGTTGAGTACGTAACCTAAAACACCACGAGGGCCACCAAGCTCCGTCGCTGTATCGGTTTCAACTGGGGCTAGGGTGTAATTGGCTGAAATATCTTGTTCATATATTGTGTTTGGGTTGCCTTCATTTGGGAAAGTACCCACATCATGATCAGGAATACCATTTGCGTCGAGCCAGCGTTCACCATCCTCGCAACTCCATTCAGCATTACTGGTGTTATAAACTGATTCTGACTCGTTATAAGTGCTATTTTCATAATCACAAAGTACGCCGTCGGTAGAGACAAATTCATTATCTGAACTGTCTTCATCATCAGAGCTTGAATCATCAGACACATTATTTTCTTCTACTTCTTCTATTGAGCTTGTGTCGTCATCACTACTGCCACAAGCACTGAGGGCTGAAGCCAAGAAAAGCATCAAAAATGTTTTCAGCAGGATGTTAAACGCGTTACTCATTACCGCGAAGGTCTGGCTACGTAGATGCTTCATAATGGTATTTCCTTCGTCATTAATAGAGTTAAGTTAGCGGTTGCTCATGTAGTTTGTGCTAATCCTAGCGATAAAAAGTGCAGAAATGGTGCAGTAATTAAGGATGTTTACGGCAAATGTTGGAATGATGTTAACGCTGAGGGGGGCTGGCTGTATTTGTGAGTTGATAGGCTGGAGAGCCAAATAAAAAGCGCATCAAGCAGCGGTTAGAGTGCGCTGCTTGATGCGCTTAATGTATAGCTGAATGACTAAAAACGCGCGTTGATATCTAAACCAACAAGTAACCCATCTTGAGCGTCGCCATCATCGTTTAACAATTTACTGGCGCTAAATTTAGCTGAAAAATTTTGTGTTATTTGCCACCAGTAAGCCGTGTTAAGGCCGTAATTATTGAAACTATCAGAGAGTTCGATTGTTTCACCTTCAGGGGTGAAGTTGCTGCTCTTAAATTGCTTCATATCAATGTCTTGCCAAGCATAGTGCGCGCCAATTGACCATGATTTGTTGATATAAAAATCGGCTGCTAGGTATATGTGGTTGAATGTATTATCAATGTCAGTGGTGAAGTAACGTTCTGGCATAAATCCATCTTGCGCAAGCCGAGAATAGTAATTTTGGCTAGCATCAGTGTACTGCCAACGTGCAAAAAGGTTCACCCCATTAATTGACTCCATTGGAATATAACTTTGAGTCTCTAGGCCAAAGGTATCGGATTGGTTATCGAAATTAGCAGCTAACAAACCGATTTGAAAATTCTGACCGCTGCCACTCGTATGTTTATAGCTATCTGATCCACTTTGGTTTTGGTAAAAAGGGAGACTTGTGAGCTTTCGTTAAAGTAATAACCTAACTTAAGCCCATAAAGTGACTCATCGTAATTATATGGCCAGCCACTGGAGTCGTCGTCATCATTTATTTGCTGATAATTTGCGCCAATAAACCATTTTGAGTCAAAAACATAAGTTCCATCGATTTGGTAACTGCTGGTCTCGGCTAAATCTGATTTAAGGTAGTCAAAGCCAAAGTTTGAAGATTGAGCTAAGAAGGTGTTGAGTGCCCAAGGACCTAAATCAGTACTCACAGCATCAAAATAGTAACGATAACTGGCAAATAGGTAAGCGTTGTCGCTGTTGTCTGTATCAGTGATATATGAAGCACTAGTATCGTGATGAAAACTGTTATTAGTCGATGCTTGTGTATCATCAGCTTGAGCAGAAAAAGCCAGAAAGCTAATAGCAATCGCTGATGCCAGTTTGATTGGTTGAGAGTTGAGTCGTTTCATATTTACATCCTTGTGGGTTTACAGATTCCAATACCTATTGTGGTAATTACCATTTGTTAACATCTGTATTTTTATGTGTCAAATAATCTTATTTATCAATTACTTATGTTTTATTTAATTTAAATAAAAGTAGGTGTAATGTAAAGGCTAAATTAGTGAGGCTTGAACTGTGTGGAGGACTATTATTTGGCTTTGGATAATCATTTTTTTAAAATTAGCGTATCATGCGCTTTTTTAATTACATTGACTTAGCCATGCGCCATTTAAAAACCAGCTATCACCCTGACACACCAAGCCACTTAGTTGCGCAACAGCAAGACACTATGCTGACTCGCCGAGCTGCGAGAGCGATAGTACTCAATGGCAATGACATCTTGATGCTTTATACCGAGCGTTATCATGATTACACCTTGCCGGGAGGTGGGGTTGATGAGCACGAAGCTATTGAACAAGGTTTAGTCCGTGAGCTGCAAGAGGAAACGGGTGCTAAGTCGATTCGCAATATTAATGGTTTTGGCTTGTATGAAGAGTATCGCCCTTGGGCGCGTGATGGCATGACATTAATTCACATGCTGTCGTACTGCTACACCTGCGAGATTGATAGTGAACTGGGCGAGACAAGCTTTGAAAGTCACGAAATTAATAATGGTATGAAACCTGTGTGGATTGATATCGATGAAGCGATACAACATAACCTTGATACGATGGCTAACAGTGATAAAAAAGGCCTATCAATCGAGCGTGAAACATTTCTGCTGAAACTGATTAAACAAGAATTACTTTAACTGTGAATCAATAACTGAAAAGCAATCGTACAGTATCCTTTTTTAGATAATTGAATTAACTAATTGTTACAGCGAGTTTAGAGGTTATTTATATCATTTAGCCTATCTCAGGCTCAAAATTTAGCTTTTTCATCAAAGCCTGAAATATTGATTTCAGGCTTTTTTTGGCCAGTAATTTTGTTGCGGGCTAATTTTGTAGAATTTTAGATAAATCGGTATTCATTATTTAGCAAAATATAAATCAGGTAACCCTAAAAATACCTATTTCGAGGTATGCTAATTTAGTGTTGGTTAATGATCTTGCTCACAAATATTGATACGTTTTTGTAGTCTTTTTGTAACATTGTTCTAGATCAATTAATTCATTTTATTTCACCTTTATAACATCACTCGAGATGATGAAATATAAGGATTACAATAAATGAAATTAAGTACCCTCACGTTAGCCATTGTGGCGAGTCTTGCCGCTTCTTCAGCTTATGCAGATACAGAATCTGTTGATCCGCTAAAGAAAGCTTTCATTGATGACTCTTCAGTAAAAGTACAATTTAGACTTCGTTATGAAGATGTCGACGTGGCTAATGTTGACCAACAAAATCAAACCACCTTGCGTACTCGTTTGAACTATAAAACGGGTGATATTTATAACTTATTTGCAGTAGCGGAAATTGATGACGTTCGCTCAACAGATAACGAGGCATTGATTGCTGATTACAAATATACTCAAATTAACCAAGGCTTTATTGGTTATAAAGGCCCAGCAGAAACATTAGCTAAACTTGGTCGCCAACGTATTTTACTGGATAACCAACGTTTTGTTGGTGGTGTTGGTTTCCGTCAAAATGAACAAACATACGATGCTGTTTCCATTAAAAACACAGCAGTTGAAGGCTTAACGGCGTATTACGCTTATGTTGCTAACGTGAACCGTATTTTTCCTGAAGGTTCAGGCAAAGAAGAGCATGAAAACGAAACTAACTTAGTTAACCTAAACTACAAAGGTCTAGAGTTTGTTAATTTAACTGGTTACGGCTATCTGATTGATAATACTGATGTGGCTGCTTTCTCAACAGATACATTCGGTATTCGTGCAACGGGTAATGTTAAATTAGATGCGCTAAAACTGAGCTATGAAGCAGAATACGCACAGCAATCAGAGGGCGGGGATAATCCGGTTAGTTACAGTGCTGATTACTACAAATTAGGTGCAGGTATCGACTTTGAAGGTTTTGGCGCCAAAGTGGGTTACGAAGTATTAGGCTCAGATAGCGGTAAAGCAGGCTTCATTACACCACTGGCAACATTGCATGCCTTTAACGGTTGGACAGATAAGTTCTTATTTGGCGGTAAAGGTAACTGGGATAATGGTTTAGTCGACACTCACGTTATTTTAACTGCTAAGGTTGCGGGACTTAAATTACTGGCTAAATATCACCAGTTTGAATCTGACTACAGTGATATTGATATGGGAACAGAGTGGGGTGTTGCTGCCACTTACCCTTTTGCTAAGCACTATAGCTTAGGTGTGAAATACGCAAGCTTTAGTGGCGCAGACGAAGGTTATGATTTCTCGAATGATACCGATAAATTATGGCTAACTTTCCAAGCAAACTACTAAACATGTTAACTGCATAAATCATGTTATGAATCTTTACCAGCGGTTGTTTTAGGTGGCAATCGCTGCGACGCTCCCCCACCTAGTTTGCAGGGATCCTATATCCCTGCTTTTTTATGTCTATAATCAAACTAACTTAATTAACCTTAAATCATACCAAATCAATGACTTATGTTGGGTTTGTAGGTTGTTTAAACTGCCTTAGCAGCAAAGTGATCGCTTGGTGAGACTAACTCGTTTTGGGCTGCAATTGTTTGCAGTTCCCACTGTTGTTGTTTTTGGGTTTCTTTAAGTACGCCGTAACTGGCATTGGTGGCATGTTCAAATGCCGCAACTGGTGTCATGCCTGTTAATAAGCCACCAGTAAATAACGCTGAAATTAAGTCGCCTACACCGACAGGCTGTTTAGCAAATTCAAGTTGTGGTCGTTGACTGATAAAGCAGCCTTGTTGCGTTGCCAGCATCATAGTGAAGGTATCATCGGCAATAGAGTGCAGATGTTTCACTAGTACCATTTTAGGCCCTAATGATAAGGCTTTTTCACAAGCAGCTTTGGCTTGTTCAAGGTTGGTTATTTCCATTTGGGTAAACTGAGTTAACTCAAATTGATTCGGCACAATCACATCTGCAATTGGCATGACATCATTGATGAGTTGTTCTGTAATGCCATCGGCAAGAATACAGCCTTTTTCAGGATCGCCCATAACAGGATCGCAAACATATAACGCAGCAGGATTATGCTGTTTTACCTTATTGACGGTTTCAATAATCGCTTGGCATTGCTCGGCGCTACCTTGGTAACCAGATAATACAGCTTGGCAGTCGGCGAGTTTTTCTATGTTTTCAATACCAGTTACTAGCTCATTAATGTCATTGGCAGAAAACGCACGACCACGCCAACCTTGTTGGTATTGGGTATGATTGGAAAATTGTACGGTGTGAATAGGCCAAACTTCCATCCCCATACGTTGTAGTGGAAACACGGCAGAGCTATTGCCAGCATGACCAAAAACCACATGGGACTGAATTGAAATAATACCTTTCATTGGTGACCTACTTTTATTGAATAATGTTGTGCAGATAAAGTGTAGCAACGCTTTGATGCATTATAAAAATCGTAATAGTAATTAACGTGCTAATTAATCTTTAGCTTATAATCGCTTAACCATAATATTTCAATAATGCTAATAATAGTTGTGATCTTGAATAGTTATAATTGGTTTTAACTATAAGGATGCAAGAATTGACTTAATAAAACGCCAATCTAATGATTGGCGTTTTCTATCAAATTTTACTGCTAAGCCAATATTTAACTAAGCTTGTGTTGCTTGGAATTCAGCAAAATAGTCATCTAATACTGCGCGAGTTTCGCGGCCAATTAACTCGTATTCATAATGAGTTAAGTTAGCTAAAGAGACGCGCACTGATGGATGCACTACATCAAAGCCTTTACCTGGTAATAAAATCACCCCTGTTTTGTGAGCAAGACGGAACAAGAAGTCCTTACCTTTACCACTGTCTTTAAACCATTCAACAAAAGCATCACCGTAAAGTTTGCCGCCTAAAGTATCAAGCTCAAGTAAGGTGTAGTAATCAACTCGGTCAATGTTCTCTTCAACTTCCACACCCATGTTTTTATACAAAGTGATGTAACGTTCACGAATAATACGCTTACAGGCTGCTTTGTAGTTATCTTCAAGATCCATTAAACAGTTCAAAGAAAACAGTGCCATTTGCACTTGTTGTGGCAATGCTAAGCCCGCTGTGTGGTTAAGTGCAACGGCTCTGCTGTCTGCAACGATACGGTCGATAAACTTGATGCTACGTGGATCAGGCGTCAAGGTTTTATAACGGTTATCTAGCTGCAACTGGTGCGCTTCAGGTAGAGCACGCATCGCATCATCAAACACGTTTTCGTGATGAATACCGATGGTGCCTAAACGCCAGCCGGTTGCACCGAAGTATTTTGAGAATGAGTACACACATAAGGTGTTGTATGGCAGTTTGGCAAATAATGAAACAAAGTTATCGGCAAACGTGCTGTATACGTCATCGGTAATGATAAATAAATCGCTGCGTTGTGTGTTCACAAAGTCAGTTAAGCGAGTCAAGGTATCTTCTGAGAACTTAACTGATGCAGGGTTTGCTGGGTTTACTACACATAAAAGCTTAATTTCTGGGTCAGCTAACTTTTCAATTTCTGACTGTGGTAACTGCCATGTGGTTTCATCCAAGCGAATTTCAACAATTTCTAGATCGTATTCTGCAAGCTCTGGGATTTCTAAATAAGGAGTAAAGATAGGCGTAATAAGCGCCACTTTATCGCCTTTTTTAAGTAGTCCATTGTTGGCCATTGTTGCGAAGGTGTAAGTCATTGACGCTGTGCCGCCTTCGGTAGCAAACAAGTCGAAGTTAGATGACATTGGCATATCGCCATACATTTCTTCACCGATGTACTGCTTAACCACTTTCTCAATGTTGGTTAGCATGCGAGAAGGTACAGGGTAGTTACAGGCTAAAAATGCATTCACAAATTCATTTAAGAAAGCTTGTTTTTCAATGCCTAAACGATCTTTTGCATAGCTAATAGCTTTTTGTAAAAACTGCACGCCTTCACGGTTAAGGTTTTCTTTAGCGAAGGTGTCGAAACGCTCAACCACACCTACACCATCAGGAATACCGCCAAAACCTTCATTAAGGTATGAGTAACTTCTTTCTGATTCTTCTAGAGCAAAGTCACCTAAACGTAAGAATGCTTTACGTGGCAGTGTGGCTAAAAAGTTTGGGTTACCGCGGCCTGCATCTAATAGAGTGCGATCAGGTACTGTTTGTGCCACTTCGATTAATTTGTCTTTTAATTCAAATGGGCTAAGGTCAGCGAATTTAGTGAAATCGATAGCTTCTGGTGCTTTAGTATCTTGGTTATTCATAATATTTACCTTTATCAATGTTTATAAAGTTGAATTTGTTAGGCGACAACAGGGTTGTTTAGGTCGCCTATAAAAATTGAGTTCTATTGAGTTGAGATTATGCCGACTATGATTGGACCCCATAGGGTGAGCAACACATTGGCAATGGCGTAAGTGACTGTGAAAGCAAAAACCGGTGTTGCATTGCCTGCTTTTTCAAGTAGGGCTGCAAATGCAGGGTTTGCGCTACGCCCACCACTGACACAAGCTAATGCTTCAATTGGGTTTTTAATCTTCAGTACGTAGTAAGAAATAAAGAATGAAATAATTTGTGGAATAATCGTTACTGCCATACCTAAAAACAGTAGGGTTAATCCGTGTTCTTTAATGGTGTCGATAGCTTGTGGACCAGCTTGAAGACCCACGATGCCAACAAATACTGCTAAACCGAAGTCACGTAAAAAGTTAGACGCACCAAGTGGTAATGAAGCCATTTGTGGTTTACGGCTGCGTAACCAGCCTACAAATAAGCCTGAAATCAAACAGCCTGCACCTGAGCCGATAGTCACTGGAATGCCAGCGATTTCGAAACTGATAAGGCCAATTAATAGACCTACAACCATGCCTAGGCCAAATAACACATAGTCAGTAGCAAAGGCTGAACCGAGACGCTTGCCGATGTTTTTCTCAACACGGTTAATGTCTTTAGCACTACCAGTAAGCTGGATAATGTCATCTTTGTTGATAGTTAAATCTGGAGTGATGACTAAAGATGTACCGCCACGAACCACATCAGTGATATACACGCCACGAATAACGTCAGAATTAGCTGTAGCTTTAAGCTGAGCTAAAGTTTTACCGATAAGCTTGGCGTCTTTAGCAATAAGCTGACGGTTTTCTTCAATTAATGTGGTGCCTGTTGGCAGGCTAACTTCTTGTGAATTGACGCCAACAAGTTGGGTAATCGCTTCACGGCGACCGGTGATAATAATCACGTCATCGGCGCAAATAGACACTGATTTGTCTGCTTCAATGGCTTGGCCATCTCGTTCAATCATTTCAATAGCGATATCAAGTAGTTCGGCGTTCACCTCTTGGGTGTTTTTACCTATTAATCGGCTGTTGCTGTCAACTTTATAAGCACGAGATACGAGGTCAGTTAGGGCATTAAATTGACCTGGTGCCAGCTCTGGCTTACCGCTTGATAGTTTTTCAGCAAGTTTGATCGCTTCTTCACGAATATCCCACTTCATGAAGGTCGGGATTAACCAAGAGACCATTAGAATAGGGCCTAAAGAGCCGAAAATATAAGTTACTGCATAGCCAACTGCGACGTTAGTTTGCATCATTTGCTTGGCTTCTTCAGTCACATTGCCTAGCTGTGAGATTGCATCACCAGCAGTACCAATAATGGCTGATTGCGTGAGTCCGCCAGCTGCAAGACCTGCTGCTGTACCGCTATCAAGATCGAACATCATTGCAGCTGCAAGCACACAAAGTAAGCCTGTTACCGTCATCACGACAGCTGATAATAAAATGTTGATGGTTCTGCGGTTAAGCGCGCTAAAGAACTGCGGCCCGCCTTGATAACCTACTGCGTAAATGAATAACGCGAAGAAGATGGTTTTAACACCAGGGTCAATTTGAACCCCAAATTGGCCGATTAAAACACCCATGATTAAGGTTCCTGCAACTCCACCTAGAACAAAACGTCCTATGGTGATTTTGCCAATGAGGTAACCTAATGCCAGTGTAATAAACAGCGCAATATAGGGTGAAATTGCAAATAGATTTTCGATAATGCTCATAATCTTGCTGCCTTGAGGGTAAGTTTAAAAAGCGTGGTCACTTTTTAATGTCATCGTTCAGTTAGTTTGTGTTGAAGGAGACAAAGAAAGCGGTTTGCTCAACAAGCAATATTTGAGTGTTCTTTATCGGCTTCGGAGGCAATGTTAGAGGGATAGAAATAAACAACATGAATCTCATTTGAAGGATCTAACCCTTCAATTGATATTGTGATTGGTGGATTTATCGACAATTAAACAGGCAAGGTGTTGAAATTATGCGGTTATAGGGTAAAGAAATTTTTTGATGTAATTAGCAGCAATATGGATAATATTTTTAAGTTTATTTTAATTTGTATATTTTTGAGGCTGAAAAGCGTCCAAAAAAAAGCCAAAAGCACTGTGGCACTTTTGGCATTTTCATACGTTTTTAACCCTATCAGTTAATAAAAATGTGTAAGCGTTAATCTGTCACTGATTGATTAAAAGCGTCGATAATGACTTTTCTAATGGGCGAGATTTGTTTTGAATGAAGATTCCAAAGTGATAGGGGGACTTGTATTGTTTCTTGAAATTGATCGCATTCGAATGTACTTAGGTGCTCGCTGACAAAGTCGTTATGGATAATATTTTTAGGTAAAAGAGACCAACCAATGTTTCTTTCTAAAAACTTAACCACGAGAGCTAATTGATCTATAACTTCATATTCTGCTGAAAAAATCACTTTTTCACCCATTTCATCATCAATGAGTGATTTTAATATCAGTTGCCTTGAGTTTTTCATCCCATGAAAGGTTTCGCTTGAGTCCATCGCGACAAGTGGATTGTTATTACCTGCAAATAAACCGAACGGTAAGTTTTTGAGGTAGGTTGATTCAATACTATTAATGACGTCACTGCGGTAAATATTAACGAAGGCGAAATGGATTGATCCATCTACAATCCCTTTTTTTATCTCAGGCTTAGTTCTGATGATAAAGTTGACTTTCATATTGGGGTATTGAGTATGCAAATCGAGGCGAATATCAGCAATTACCCATGGCGGAATAAAGCTACAGTAAGCAATGGTAATTGATTCTAATTCACCATAAGAAAGGCTTAAAGCAACTTTATCGAATGTCATGGCTTGTTGAACGGTTTGCTTAGCATAATTATAAAGTAACACTGCATCATCAGTAGGTACGACACTTCTTCCTACTCGCTCAAATAACTCTACTGCAAGTTGATCTTCAAGATTAGTAATGACTTGTCCAATGGTGGTTCGATGTTTATCTAGCTTAACGGCAGCCTTACTAAAAGAGCGTTGCTCATACACAGCAACAAATGCCCGCAGTTGCTCTAAACTAAAGTTCATTACTCATCTCCATTGGTGTGGTTAATATTTATCAAATGCATTGATGTCATCTAATCTTTTGACTCAAATTAGCTAGCTATTAACTCATTCATTTTGCTTATCAAATAGTCTTATCGACATAGTTTATATCAATTATGTCATTTGTGATGGTTTGATCCTTCATAAACGATTATTAACTTGTCTTTTGTAGATTTAAAATCATCGCATCTTAAATAACCCCTTGGAAGTGTTATGCCTCATGAAATTGCGTTTGGAGAAGTGTACTTCCCCCCATTAATGGTGGTGATTGTATGTGCTTATCTCCTCACAGTTGTGGTGATGTTTGTGGCTAACCGTTTTGGTTGGCACCGCGCAGTTGTTGCGCCAGCAATCGTTGAGCTCAGTATGATTGTCATTTTTACTTTGGTTCTGAGCCAATTCATTGTCATTACATAGTAGATTTCTTTTAACGGCTTAATACAGGAGAGCAGATGATGATTCGATATATAACCACATTTATCATTGTTGCCATCGCCAGCGTCGGCATTTATACACAATATCAGTACTACGCAGAAAACCCATGGACTCGTGACGGGCAAGTTCGAGCACATATTGTTCAAATTACGCCTCGAGTCACAGGGCCTGTCACTAAGGTTTACATTGATGATAATAGTCAAGTAAAGCAAGGGGATGTGTTATTTGAAATTGAGCCAAGTTTATATCAAGCCGATCTCAAAAACGCCAATGCTCAGGAACTTCAAGCTAAAGCATTACTTGATAAAGCAATTAATGAAAATACCCGTGCACAAGCTTTGGAGCGTCGTAAACAAGGCAGTGTGTCAGTTTTAGATTTAAATAACTTTCAAAATGCTGTGCAGACAGCAGAGGCAAATTTAGCCGCAGTAAAGGCGGTGGTTGAACAAGCACAACTTAATGTGGCGTTCACTACAGTGGTTGCACCTACTGATGGCTTTATCACTAATTTGAATTTGAGGGTGGGCGCGCAAGTCGTTGCTAATAATCCTGTTGTGGCCTTAATTGATGAAAATAGCTTTTGGATTGAAGGTTTCTTTAAAGAAACTGACTTACAAGATGTGCATGCAGGTGATAAAGCGAGCATTACCTTAATGATGAACCCAAACGATGTCATCGAAGCTGAAGTTGACAGTATTGGTTACGGTATTGCTAAGTCGGATGGCAGCACTGGTAACACGCTTTTGCCTAATGTAAACCCAAATTTTGAATGGATCAGACTTGCTCAGCGCATTCCGGTCAAAGTGATAATCAATCATGTGCCTGATGGTGTTCAGTTACGTGTTGGCACCACCGCTTCTGTGAAAATATTTAAGTCTAGCAACTCATAAATACTATTAGGTGTAGCCAATGTTAAGCGATGCAACCAAAGAAGCCATTAAAGTCTCTCTCGCCCTCAGCCTTGCCTTAGTATTGGCTTTGTTATTTAGTTGGGCCAAACCCTACTGGGCAGCAGTGACGGTGGTTGCTTTAGCTGCGAACGAAACCTATGGGCATTCTATAAAACTGGCGAGATATAGATTGCTAGGTACCTTTATGGGAGCTTGTGTTGCCTTATTATTAGTCGGTTTATTTGCTCAAGATTCGGCATTGTTTATTGGTTTTTTTATTCTTTATGCAGGTATAAGTACCTATTTATCGTTTGATGCCCAATATGGTTACATGTTCAGAATAGGGTTTGTTGTTTGCGCTCTTATTAGTTGTATTGGTTACTTTAATGATGTGACTTCTTTTGAAATCATCATCATTAGAATACAAGAAACGGTTTTAGGTGTAGTGGTGTTTTCCTTGGTATTTCGCCTGCTATGGCCTGTGAATACTGAAGCCCACTTCTTTGTACTCATTAAGCGAGTCTCATCGACTTTGCTGCAAGTGGTGACAGAGCTCAATCAAAATCAATTTGAAGCTAATTCGTTGTCTGAAAAACAACTTAATAAACTAAAGCAACAATTGGATGGCACATGGGCTGATATAGGTAAAATGCAAGCCATTCTACAACTGCCTTTAGCGGGAAGTTATCAACTACGTAACCAATTATCGGGTTGGAAAACAGCAACAGCTTTGTGTCTTGAAACCGTTGAAACCTTAAAAGGTATTGTCGCAGAAATTGAAACTGCGCAGCAAAGTGAGCTTCCTTTAAATGGAATGATTTTTGAGAAAATATTGCAGACCGAGCAAAGTGCTTTACAGCTAAAGCAAGTGTTAAGTTCACCTGATGGTATCTCGTTTCATAAGCATCATCAGAAACAAAATACTGTTAAAGCGCTTGCTAAAGTGAAAACCACTTGGTCTGAAACGCTGGCAGTGTTTAGCCCCAAAATACCAGTAAAAGCTAAAGCTAATGATGCGTTAACCGTCATGTTAACTATCGGCTCATGTATGGCCTTGTGGATATTTATTCCTTTACCAAATGGGTTTATGTTCCCGTTATTGGCATCAATTTTAGCGATTAATATCATTACTATGCCAAGAGAAATGGTGAATCATGCTCTGGTGGGCATAACAGTATTTGGCGCGATAATCTTAGCGGAATATATTTTTATCATGCCGAAGATGACTGAGGTTTGGCAACTGGCATTGTTTTACTTTATTAATCTGTTTGCCATTTGGCGGGTATGTTCAACCCCTAAGTTAGCGATTCAAAAAGTCGTAGGCGGAAACTTATTGGTCGTGTTGACGATGACAGCACTTTATTTAACCCCGAGTTATAATATCGAAGTGTCATTGAACTTATTGATTGAGGTTTATCTTGCAATGGGTGTTGTTCGATTTTTTATCGTTTTATGTAAACCAGAGCAGGTTAAGGCCGTTTGAAAAATGAACTAAATATGTAATTTTTTAATTGTTTTGTTGTTCTTTTTTTGCTCTGTTTGTTGTTTGGGAAGTAAGCGGTTTAACATGTGCAACAGCCGTCTATACATGGAGTGATGGCTATTTACTAAAACTAAGGTTGTGCTTTAAAGGCTAAATTTTTGATGTAACAATTTCTCCCTCGCTTATGTTGTCTGGCTTTTTTTGTGTCAGATTTGACATGTTTTATGTGTTAGGAGAGAGCATTTGTTACTCATCAATCAAGCTGTCCGTCTGCAAGTAGATAATGTATTAGTTCAGTACCATATCTTTGATGTGAATGAGCCTTTGATGGTGACTTTTCCCCCTAGTTGCCAAGTAATGTCGCAAGAGCAAGTTGATGCAAAAAAGCAGGCTTGGAGTTTTCAGTTTTTCACCAAAAAGAAAATGAATGTTATTTCCTTTAATCATATTGGAAGTACAAAGAATTATTTTGATTCCACTTTATTTGCTGTTTTTGTTAAAGGGTTAGCTTGCGATCTTATTCGGTTTCCAAAAAGAATTGGATATGGGTCTAGTTTGGGCGGCTATGCGACCGCTTTTCATGCCGACAATTTAAGGTTAGATAAAGCCTTACTTTTGATGCCTGTGAGTACTTATTGGCAGCCATCAGCACCGTGGGATCCTAAACTAATAGAGCATTTCAAGTCACAGCAAAGAGACATGTCTCATATTGATGCAAGTGAGTGCAAAACTCCATTGACCATCATTTATGACCCCTTATATGTTCCTGATACTAAACATAAACAACGATTTGTAAACTGTGTTGCTAGTTATCGAATTCCTGGTGTTGGTCATCGTATAGCTAGAGCATTACTTGATATTGGCTCGTTGAAAGAGACTATCTTGGAATTCAGAAGTGGTGAGATTGACTCAGAGCGTTTCTATAAACAAGCTAGATCAAGACGCTCTTTATCCTATTTTTTTCGCTCTCTTGATGAAAAACATGTTGGTAAAATCTCAACGAAGCGGTTAGCTATCATTTATTTACACAAGTTTTATCGATATAAACAACAAAGCATCGAACTTGATAAAATCAAAAATAGACTTCAAGAAAGTGTTTGTAAACGACTTGATTATGTATGTTGTCTAGCACACGGAAAAGGAGTTCTGGCCTTACGAAATGCTGCAGCAGGTTCGGCGCTGGTTTTTTGTTAGCGTTTTTTTACACTGGTAGCATTAAGATGAAACGAGCTTTTGGCTCGTTTTTTTATGCCTGCATTTTCTTCTTGGGCTCTAACTTCAAACCTTCAATGAAGATTAAAGCAGTCAAATATTTATTTGGCGCTAAATGGTAACTACTGTAGTTGTTAATAGGTGATTATTTGTTCATCAAATACGTCGCTGAAAAGGAAATAACATGCTTACATTTACCAATAAGTCGCTAACTCAATTTACTGGAATATTGTCGACCTTTGCTCTTGCTACAGTAATTAATTTTTCTGCAGCCAACGGTGCTGAAGCTGGCCAGTATGTATTTCCACAGCAAAATCAAACCAGTGAACAACAAGCTACTGATGAAGCGAGTTGCAACAGTTGGGCGATATCTCAAACGGGTTATAACCCTAGTCAGCCGCAAACGGTAGTAGTGCCTCCGCAAACCCAAGCAACACCAGATAGCAATGATTCGGCTGAAAGAGGTTCTGGTATGCGTGGTGCAATAGCTGGTGCAGCAGCAGGAGCTATGATTGCTGAATTTGGCGATGATGACAGAAGCGACGCGGCGCAAAACGGTGCGGCCATTGGCGCAGTTGCTGCTAGGCGTCAAAGTCGTCGCAGTAATATGCAGCAAGCGGAACAGCAACAGGCGGCTGAACAACAAGCTGCGCAACAACAAGCTCAAGTTCAAGCTGCAAATGTTGAAGGTGAACAAAATTATTATCAAGCTCGCGCAGCTTGCCTTGAAGGTAAAGGTTACAGCGTTAACTAATCTTTTGGCTTAAGCCTGTAGTGAGAAAGTGAGCTAGGCCAATAGTGAAAAAAGAGTTATGACTCTATGCCATTACGTTGTAACTCTTGCTCCAATAACTGCCTACCATTACTCTGAATATGCTCTAAAAATTGTTGTGCAATAACGGTTTGCCGTTTTGATTTAGACCAAACAAAAAACCATTTTGCATTTATCGGAAGCTCTTTAATCGGCAGACGGATTAAGTCATTTTGCCCACCATAAGTCAGTGTGTGAGCCGACAGAATCGATATGCCTAACTTGGCCATCACACAATGTTTAATGGCTTCA
Organism: Shewanella sp. GJ50-10; assembly: GCF_055808815.1. Taxonomy (NCBI): domain Bacteria; kingdom Pseudomonadati; phylum Pseudomonadota; class Gammaproteobacteria; order Alteromonadales; family Shewanellaceae; genus Shewanella; species Shewanella sp. GJ50-10. Next base: position 885,332 of record NZ_JBVVSS010000001.1, read on the forward strand.
TTACTTTCGATGGTCATTTTAACGTTAGGATTTAGGTCATGCTCTTTAAAGAAAGCCTCAATCGCATGGCGGGTTCCTGAGCCTTTTTCTCTTATCAAAAATGGCGCTTGGCAAAGCTGTTTAAGGCTGACTTGTTTTTGCTGAGCAAGCGGGTGCGCTTGATGGGCAATGGCTACTAATGGGTTTTGTAACAGCTCAATACTGTCAGAATCACTATCAACGGGAGGATGACTAAACACATAAAAGTCATCAATACCTTGTTTTAAGCGTTCAATGGTTTGCTCGCGGTTGCCGACATTGAGCTGGATATCAATGTCTGGGTATTGCTCGCAAAAAGGGCCTAGCAAATGGGGAATAAAGTATTTGGATGTGGTTACCACAGCAATACGTAATGTACCAGATTGACCTTGACGCATTTTACCCAGTGACATGTCTAAACGAGCAAAACTGTCTAAGACCTCCACAGCCGTTTTGACCATTTCTAAACCTGTTTCCGTAAAGACTAACTTTCGGTTAGTGAAACGATAAATGGGGTCGCCGACGGCTTCAGCAAGCTTTTTCATTTGAATTGAGACCGTGGGCTGTGAAAGAAATAAGGCTTTTGCAGCTTCATTAATCCCACCTTTATCGTGCACAGCGAGCAAAATTTCTAGTTGTCGAATGGTGCCAATATGGGCATGTAATCTAGATTTCATAGCTTCTCGTTTTGTTACAGATTCTCACTTACTTGAAAGGACTCAATCATCTAAAGCAATTATCAGGTGAAGATTTACTAAGCCAACATCAGTTTGTGATATTGAGTAAGTAGAGTGATAGATAATAATCTATATCGGTTATAGGTAATATCAATTTTTATCTATTTAAACTATTTGCCATAATTCCGCTATCGATTTAACAGATTCATTTATCGCTAGGGGAATTACCATGATTTACAGACAGCTCGCTTTCAATTTAGTCGTTGCTTTTTCTATGGTGTTTTTAGGCATATTGGTGGCAAAAGCTGATTCTGCCGGTTTAGGCTTAATCGCTATTGGCGGTGGTCTATCCTTGTTGACTATGTTTTCCTACAGAGTTGAGAAAAAACAAACTCACCACCGCGTATCTTCTGTTAATAGCTCTGGTTTTAATAGCACAGGTTTTGAAAATACTGGTTTTAATAGGACTGCTTGTCAGCACGAGAGTACAGGTGAAACCTCATGCAGATAGATGTCAGTATTGGCTTTTTCTTACTCGGTGTTGTTGCTGTTCTCGCTGGGGCTAAAATTGAATTTCCAAAGAGTTTATATCAAGCATTGATGCTATTTTTGATGATTGCGATTGGGCTTAAAGGCGGGGTAGCACTTGCTGAACATGCTTCTTGGGCATTGTTAACCCAGTCAATTTATATACTGCTATTTGGCTTGTTACTGCCCTTTATTGCCTTTCCTATTTTGCATCACATTGGCTTATTTGAACGCCATGATGCAGCGTCAATCGCAGCGCATTACGGCTCTGTCAGTGTAGGTACTTATGCTGTTGCTGTTGCCTATTTAGAAAGTAAGAATATTGCTTATGAAGCTTATATTCCGTTGTTTGTGGTGTTATTAGAAATGCCCGCGATTGTGGTTGGCATTATGCTGGCTAAGCCCCCAGCTAAAGATGTTAACTCAGTAGGTAGTCGCTCAGTCTTTATTAAGTCAAAAACCATTAATTCAACAGCTATTAATTCAACACCCGTTAGCTCTAAATTAGGGACCGAACGTAAGAAGTTATTGCATGAAATGTTCTTCAATCAAGGCATTGTGCTTATGGTGGGCAGCCTGATTATTGGTTTTTTAGCGGCAGAAAAAACGTATACCATCGCACCACTATTTTTTGATTTGTTCAATGGTGTGCTTGCGCTCTTTTTACTCGAAATGGGCATGGTGGCAGCTAGTCGCTTAAGTGATATAAAGCGGGCTGGTAGTTTTATATTGGCGTTCAGTATGGCCATGCCATTAATCGGTGGCAGTTTAGGTTGTGGATTAGGGATTTTGATGGGACTTTCAAGCGGCGGAGTTATTTTGATTGCAGTACTAGGTGCTAGTGCATCATATATTGCTGTGCCGGCTGCTATGAGAGTGGTGTTACCTCAAGCTAATCACAGCTTGTCGATTAGCGCGTCATTAGGGATTACCTTCCCGTTTAATGTGATACTTGGGATCCCTGTTTATACCGTGATGGCATTCTGGTTTATGGGCTAAATAGGTTTAATTTAAGAGCTTAATATAAGTGCTTTAATCCAATTAGGGCTTTTAAGTATTTAAGCGCCCTAATGAGTTTTATTATTTGATTGAAGTCACGCTTAAAGAAGAGTTAACTGCTGACTGCAAAAGGATCATTTTTAGGATCATGGTTCCAAGTGTACTCAGCTAACCTTGCAATTCGTTGTGCTTCACTAATCCCTTTAAGTTTTGAAACCCAAAAAAGGGCCGCATCCGTTCCTGCTGAAACTCCAGATGAGGTTAAAAATTTTCTATCATCTACCCAGCGAGCACTTGGTTGCCAGTCCACTTGATGGTTTAAGCTCGTGACCCATTGATATGCCATTTTGTTAGTGGTGGCTTTATGGTGATTAAGGCTTACGGTTTTAGCGAGTAAAGCTGAACCTGTGCAGATGCTGAATACTTTTTTACTGGCACTTATTTGCTTTGTGAGCCAGTGCGTCATGGTGTTATTTGCCACTAATGAGCGAGTCCCAATTCCACCTGGGATAATGAGTAAATCACATGGGTGGATATTGCTGGTGAGTAAATCAGCGACAACTCGTGGGCCTTGATAGCTTTTACAAATCTGAGTATTAGCAATTAGTTTGATGTCTACATTCTTCATGTGTCCCAACATTTCGATAGGCCCGTGTAAGTCTAATGTTTCATAGTCATCAAATACTAAAGCGACTATTTGATAGGTTTTATCTGCAGAAACTGATTTTTCATTAACGTCCGTTTGAAGAGATTGAGTAGATTCATCACTCATTGATGCAAGAGAATGAAATGAAGCGCTCGCCATAAGGCTTGATGTGAAAACAGAGCCTGTGAGTTTTAGAAATTGTCTGCGTGGGTTCATGGGATAAATCCTAGTTAGTTTTCGTATTAGTCCTTTGTTATGACTAATAATTCACTTGCAGTGGGAATAGGGTAATATCAATACTGAGTTGTTAGAGCTTGCTCTCATTTTTGAGTATTCATTAACAGGATTATAGATTTGTATCTGGAGGGCAGAATTGACTGTTTTGAAAGAATTTTTACTTAACAATAGACGCGGTAATGATGGCTTGAATAATAACCAAGTTGTTAAAATCACTAATAAAAGAATACTGAGTAGTGTTTGTAGCTAGCAACTGAACGTTTACTGAAATAAAGCATCTTTTGATTATTTACACTTAGCTAACATCCTACCTGCATCAGGGGGTATAGGGTGGCAACCCCTACTTTGGTATAACACTCAGACACTTGACCAATAGTACGTAGTGGCTGACACTCAATGCTATTCTAATACCCTATAAAGTTATGGATGGCACAATTACATGCTTATTTTCTTCATTTGTATTACGTTGTTGATCCTCGCTTACAAGTTTTACAGCCCTTTTGTAGAACGCCAAGCGGGCATTGACCCTAACGTAAAAACACCCCAAAAACGTTTTGAAGATGGGGTCGACTATGTCGAAGTCCATCCTGTAAAAGCGTACCTTATTCAATTTCTAAACGTTGCTGGTGTAGGTCCAATCTTTGGTCCTATTCTGGGCGCTTTGTATGGTCCAATCGCCTTAGTATGGATTGTGCTAGGTAATATTATCGGTGGTGCTGTACACGATTACTTCTCTGGTGTACTGAGTATCAAAAATGACGGTAAAAGCTTGCCTGAAATAGCAGGGCACTATTTTAATATTTACTTTAAAGGTGTGATGCTGATTTTCACCGCGATGCTACTGTTCTTCGTTGGTGTTGTATTCATCATGAGCCCAGCTGGACTATTAAGTAACCTTGATTATTTTGAAGGCACTATTTTTGCTAACAACGTATTCTGGGTTGTCTTAATTTTAGGTTACTACTTCTTAGCAACCTTGCTGCCTATCGACAAAATCATTACTAAATTATATCCATTATTTGGTTTATTAATGATTGTAATGACGACTTCAATTGCTGTTGCTCTACTTATCAGTGCGCCGCAATTACCTGAGGTCGGTGACATTTTTGCCTATTTCGACCACAGTCATTACAACAATGATTTGCTTGAGCCTAACCCTGATGGATTGCCAGTTTGGCCATTACTATTTGTGACTATTACCTGTGGTGCAATTAGTGGGTTCCATTCTACCCAAGCGCCAATTATGGCTCGTTGTTTAACTAACGAAAAATACGTTCGCCCTGTGTACTATGGCGCAATGATGTCAGAAGGTATTGTGGCTTGTGTATGGGCATTAGCGGGTATTGCTGCCTTCCCAGGTGGTTATGTTGAGCTTAAGAGTATTCTTGATGCCGGTGGCCCTGGATTGGTCGTTAACCAAGTGGCGAGTACTTACTTAGGTGTCGCTGGTGGTATTATGGCGATTATTGCTGTAGCTATTTTCCCGATTACTTCTGGTGATACAGCATTCCGTTCACTGCGCTTAACCATCATCGATGCGTTTAATATTCCACAAAATATGCGTAACCGTTTGCTAGTGGCAATTCCAATTTTGATTATCGCTTACTTCATGACTAAGATTGATTTCTCTCTTATCTGGCGTTACTTTGCGTTCTCAAACATGCTGCTTTCAACCAGTGTATTGTGGTTAGCGACTAAGTACTTATTCGACCGTGGTAGTTTCCATTGGATTGTAAGTTTACCGGCAATTATCGGTACTTGTGTAACCGTGTCATACATCATGACCGCAGGAATTGGTTTAGGCTTGCCACAGTCGATGAGCCAACCCGTTGGTATCGCAGTCGGCATTGTCTGTTTAGTCGGCCTTATCATTGTGCATAATAAACGTAAGGCGGTAGCGCAATAATTATTGCCTATTAACTTAGTGTGAATAAAGGACTGCTTAGGCAGTCCTTTTTTGTGGGAGAGTTTAGGCTGACAAGCTTAACCTAGTGATGCTATTTCCATGATTCAATAAGATTGAAAGGGTTACTTTGAAGGTGTACAAACCCCTGTGCCAGTCAGTGCGATGTGATTGAGGTTCTTTTTAATCACCTTTGATCCCACATCATAGGACGACTCTGGGCGGCTAATAAGGTAGCCCTGCACACAATGGATTCCAAGGTTTTTGACAAGCTCAAATTGAGAAGCGACTTCGACACCTTCAGCGACGACTTTAAGGTTAAGAGTTTTACCTAAATCACTAATTGAATTTAATATTTTTTCGTATTTAGGATTGATGGTTGCCTGGTCGATAAATAGCTTATCAATTTTAATAACATCAACAGGTAAGTTAGCTAATGTTGATAGTGAACTAAAACCTGTACCGAAATCATCGATAGCAATAAGTACGCCTTGTTTGCGTAGATTTTCTAGATCTTCAATGATTTTCTTTGAGGCGTGAAATAAGCAGGACTCAGTGATTTCAAGAAGTAGGGCATTCGGTGGTAAGCCTGTTTTAGTCAAGGTGTCCATAATCCAATCATAAATCGGCAAATGTTTTAATTGCACACCTGAGATATTGACAGACATTCTAACCTTATTCATTCCAGCGTTATGCCAAGCTGACATTTGACGACACGCTTCAAATAAAATCCAGTTACCCAGCTCGATAATAAGGTTCGAATCTTCTGCTATAGGAATAAATTCAACAGGTGAAATAGCACCCTCAATAGGGTGATTCCAACGCACTAACGATTCAAAATAATCGATACTGCAATCGTCAACATTGACGATGGGCTGGAAAGATAATGTGAAGCTTTGGCTAGCGATAGCCAGACGCATTTCTTCTAAAAGGTAATGGAAACGACGAATTTTGCTGCCCATTTCGGGTGAATATACGCGGAAGATACCTCGACCATCGGTTTTAGCGCGATACATAGCAACATCGGCCATCTGTAATAATGTATTGGGATTTGATGCGCTATCAGGATAAGTGGCGATACCAATACTGGCGCCAATTTTTATCACCTTATTACCCATTACAAAATCACGTTCTATTTCTTGTAAAACATTTTTAGAAACTTCTACAGCGCGCAAATTATCGGGAATATTTTCAATAAAAATAGAAAACTCATCCCCCCTAAACGGGACAAGTTTAGTTCTAACTCAAATGACTCGCTGACTCTACTGAGGTCGTTATTACGGACAACGGTTTGGAGTCTATGAGCGACTTGAATGAGGATTTCATCACCAAAGCTGTGACCGAATGAATCATTAACTTGTTTGAAACCGTCTAGGTCGATGAATAGTAATGCTTGCCTCGTGCCGGTTTCTTCTGCTCTTTGTAGTTGTTTTTCAAGATGTTCTAGATAAGCATGTCTATCTATAAGACCTGTAAGTTTATCTTGATAGATACTTAACTGGGTTTGTATATTCTGGGCTTTGACGTGCTTGTTGAGTTCATTGAGGGCGATGCTTATCTGCGACAGGGTATTAGGCTGCTCACTTGGAGGTAATTGGATATTAAAACTAGCCAGCAATTTGTCGGTTTCATTACTGATGAAATCTAGCGATGCATTGTTTTTACGGGCTATTCGAGACTTAATATAAAACGGAATAGCATAAGCTAATAACACCATCAGTAATAATGGCATATTGCTGAACATCATCATCTCGCTAAACACATCTTTAACGCGCACCACATTTAACTGCTGTTCCGTGCGCTCCAAAACTGCAAAGTAATGACGTTTAGACTTTACAATATCACCTTCTAGAAACAGCAAAGTTTCCCAGCCTGCATTTGCATTCACCACGTCGCTTACATCGATGGAAGTGATTTTATGGTGAAAATTATCACTATGAATCGTTTCTAAACCTTGGCTAAAGCTTATTACCAATAACACATAAAGCATTATTAAAAAGCTCAAAATGGTTAAAAGAAACTTAGAAATTCTGGTCATAAAAGATCTTAATGCAAGGTTTTAGTTGTTGGGTGATGGTGAGTTTTATGTTTCTTTTTTGTAATTTGGATTATATGAGTAAATGTCAAATATCACAATGATATAGGCTAGAGTTTTAAGTTAAAAAGTTAATCAATTGAATGTTTTATATTATTTACAGATGCAAGGATTTCTAGCGGTAAAGCTAATGTGGAAATGAGTGCTGAGCAGGTATTATTGAGTGTAAATGCTGTTTAGTAATTAGATTATCGACAATAAAATCAGAAGTTTAAACTTGTTTATTGCATAAGATATTAGTTGCCGTGTGCTTATTGAAATACACCAAAGTGAGGCTGGCGCGAGTTCAACGTTATTGGGTGTCTGTGTATGTAAATTACATACCGCCCGATTCAGTATATTGACTGTTTTTTATTTGCGGTCTTGGTACCAATATAGTGGCGCAGAGCGCGTTTTTCAGTATGGGTTTGTGGTTAAATAAACTCATATTGTGAAGCTAGATTTAATCAAGGTGTGAAAGAGAATGTTTGCAAAAGCAGCAAACCTAGACAGGCTGATGGACACAAGTTGGGGTAATAGCAGGGGCAAAAATAAAGAGCAGTTGGCATTATTGCGACTGATTAACTGGGTATTAAAATTAGGGTTAATTTTTTGGGGAACTGAGCTGTTTGATTTAACTCGACCACCAGTGGAACTGAGTTATGTTTTGATCCTTGAAGCTGTGTATGTGACCTGTTGTTATCGTTTTCGATTTCAGTGCCTTAATCGTCCGTCTATTTTGTTAATGACCTTGGTGTTAGATACCTTATTTTGGGCCACATGGTTGTTTTACACTGGCGGTGCGACCAATGCTTTTGTGTCATTGCTGTTATTGCCTGTTGCTATAGGCGCAGTCACTTTGCCACGTTGGGCTCCTTGGATTCTAACTATGCTATCAACGGGGATGTATAGTTTGATGATGTTTACTATGCCTGAGAACCGAATTCGACATCATGGTATGGACATGAGTTCGCATTATCTAGGCATGTGGTTTAACTTCGTCATATCAGCTTTAGTATTGACCATTACCGTTGGCTATATTGCCAAGCGAATACGCCAAAAAAATGCTCAACTCAGTTATCTTCGTGAAGCCCAACTTCGTCAAGAGCGGCTGCTAGCTTTAGGTACTGTATCTGCCCAAATGGCACATCAAATGGCCACACCATTATCTACGTTAAGGCTATTAGTAGATGAATTAGCTGAAGAAGGTGTTGCTAATGATATTGAGCCAGAAATGCAGCAAGCGTTATCTCGTTGTGAAACCACCTTAGCTGAACTGCGACTTGCTACTGAATCTATTCGTCAGCAAAAATCTTATTCACTTAGTGTTGATAAGTTGGTGCGAGATACACAAGAACAAGTGCAATTGTTAATGCCTGAAACTCAGTTTAATGTTGAGGTTGAAAGCGAGGCTAGTGCCAGTAGAGTTAAGGCAGATACTAGCTTATTGCCAGCGATATTGGCGTTAATTGAAAATGGCGCTAGAGCAAGTTTAGAGCACACGTTAACGTCGAAGGTCAGTGTGTTTGTGTCAGTAATTGAACCTAACAGTGTCAGCATTACAATTAGAGACTATGGCCGTGGTATGGAGTCAAGTCAGTTAACAGAGTTAGGCAATAATGTCGCCAACAATCCTAAAGGAATGGGGATTGGCGTGTTACTTAGCCATGCAAGCTTTGAGCGTTTGGGTGGCCAATTGAGCTTAAGTTTGCACCATGAAGGGGGGATGATCGCCTCGGTCATTCTACCGGTAACCCATGATGAATAAATTACTGATAATTGAAGATGACACGGCTTTGTCGGCAGCCTTGGCTAGACGTATGACTAAACAAGGGTTTGAATGTGCTCAATGTCATGATGCCAGAGAAGGTTTGTTAATGGCGAGGCAGTTTAATCCGAGCCATATTTTGTTGGATATGAAAATTGCTGAGGAAAATGGCTTAACGCTAATTAAGCCATTAAGAGGGTTATTGCCCAAGGTTAAATTGGTGCTGTTAACCGGTTACGCCAGCATTGCCACGGCTGTAGAAGCCATTAGACTTGGCGCCGATAATTATTTAGCTAAACCTGTTGATACGCAGACGTTATTGAATGCATTAAATGCACAAATTGAAGTTGAAGCTCAAGCTCAAACTGAATTTACCGAGCAACCTATTAGCCCGAAAAGGCTTGAATGGGAACATATTCAGCAGGTGTTAGCCAATAACAACGGCAATGTATCTGAAACCGCGCGACTACTTGGTATGCATCGACGGACACTGCAGCGAAAGTTACTTAAAAAACCGATAGCGGATAATCGAGCGAGTTAAAGCCTCTTTACGAGGCTTTTTGTTTGAAAAAAGTGACTGCTTTCGTCTATCACCAAATTTGCTTGTATAACTTAAGTAAGTTTGTACCAAGTACTTTTTCGATAACCCTATCTGAGTGACCGCGTTTTTTCATATAGTAAGCAATAAGCTCCATGCGTCTTATCGTGTTTAGCTGCGGGATAAATGGAGGTCGATTTGCAGACTCTCCAGGAGCAGATATGCCTGCTGCAATTCTGCGCTCAACATCTTTTCGGATCATCTCTCGATATTCAGGTCCGTCATCCACAGGAAGAACACCTTGATCGCTACCGATAGAGACATGATCCTCTCCACATAGATTGATCGCATAATCTATATGACGCATCAGTGACTCAGCGGTAATCTCACCATCACCACCTTCTAAAAATGGCATCAAATATAGGCCAATGACGCCGCCTTTATCTGCAATAGCTTTGAGCTCCGCATCATCATTGTTACGTGGATGGCGATAAACACTATTACAACCAGTATGAGAAATAGTGAGTGGTTTAGTCGCCACTTTAATTGCATCTGCAACGGTTTTTTGACCTGAATGAGATAAGTCCAAAAGCACATTGTTTTGTTGAATCTCACCGACAGCTTCGATACCTAGGGGAGTTAAACCTCGGTTTTCTTTCTCAAGGCCGCCGTCACCAAATTGAGAGCGTTTGTTGTAAGTTAATTGCATATAGCGACAACCTTGTTCTGCAAAGTAACCTATTTGAGATAGGTCATTGCCAAACATTTCACAGGACTGAAATCCTATGATGATTCCTACTTTTTGTGCTTGCTTGGTGTCAATGATGTCACTGGCAGTAAGGATCAAACTGAAGTTTTCAGGATACTGACTAATTACTTTTTTCACCTGAGAAATTTTATTCATAGTGGCATTATGGTCATCACCTGGATAAGGAACTGTAGTATTTAACGCGGTAATACCTGATTGTTTAAATAATGCCAAAGTTTCTTTAGAGAATGATTCTACTCCATAATCAAAAAGCGCACTTAACCCATCAATTACAATGCTGTTATCAAATGGCGGCCATTGTTGAACCGCTGTTTTTGAACTCGCCTGAGCAAGAGAAGAAATTAGGCCGTGAGGAAGTGTGGCTCCTAAGGCTGTATAACCTGCTAAAGTCAGTATTTTACGACGCTGTTGATTGAAACTCATATTCTGCTCCTTTCCTAAAGTGTTTATTGCCTATAACTGGGCAATACATTCAACTTCAACTTTTGCATTGAGTGCTAAGCCTGATGTGCCATAAGCACTGCGGGTTGGAAGGGTTTCAAAAAATGGCGTATAGGCTTCATTAGCCTGTTGCCATTCATCAATGTCATCAAGCATGAGGGTACATTTTACGATATCGCTGTAAGTTAAATCATGCTGCTGCAATACATCACCAATGTTCTTCATTGTTTGGGTCATTTGTGCAGAAATATCATCTCCAGCAAGAATTTTTGTACCAGGAAAGTTACCGATTTGGCCAGACATATATAACATTCCAGCTGCTTTTTTCGCATCAACAAATGGAAGGTTTGGGTTATTTCCGCGATATACAAATTGGCCATTTTTAATCACGTGGGCAATATCTTTTGCTAGGGTGATATCATCTGAAGGATTTTGATTTAGTACGACTAAATTGGCGATTTTCCCTACTGCAATATCACCAACGCTTTCTTCAATACCAATCACTTTGGCACCATTGATGGTTGCTGACTGAATAGCCTCAAGGGGAGTGAAACCAGCATGATTTACTAATAATTGCATTTCATGCTGTACTAATGGCGTATTGTGACCGTAATAGTCACTCGCTGAGTCAGTACCTGTTGACACTAATATACCGCTTTCATGAGCTAAGCGAGTGAAGGTATTTCCCCAATCATTCATTAACTTACCACGTTCTCCACGCTGAGATTGATTCATTTCAAATACGGTTAAGGTTGCATCTAGGATGGTACCATTGGTTTTCATTGCTTCAATGAGTGGGGTATATCTTGTTAGCTCAAACGAATCTTGACGTTGTTCATCAGTGATGTGTTCGCCTTTACGGCGTAACTCGTAAAAGTTTTCCACCACATGAGCTGATAAATCTGGGGCATGGGAAATTGTTTCAACGCCAGCATTAACCAACTCTTCAGGTTTTGCTGGACCGACATAAGCATGAGCCCAGACTTTCATTCCGTGACGTTTTGCTGCTTGCTGAAGTTTCTCTATGACGTCAGCAGGCACTTTCGCGTAAATCTTTATGCCCGTAGCTCCCGTACCCAATGCTTTAAGAATGACTTCATCAAAGTTGCTGTTTTCATCTACTGCTCTCATCCAATCAACATTACCAGGGGTTCTGCCTAGAGCAGACTCAATCGTTCGAGGGTCTGAAAAAAACTCACTACCGCCAATTATGACTGAATAATAAATATCCGGTGATTGAATGATATTGATTTCAGCACGGCGTTTAAGTGAACTTAATACACGAACATCGCCGCCCATATCTCGAATTGAAGTCACTCCACCTTGAAGTAAGTGACGCAGTCTCGTGCGAGTAATAGCATCACTGTCACTGGTATCTGGCACGGTTGCATGGTGTACATGAGTATCAATAAACCCCGGAATAATGTACTTGTCAGTTAAGTCGACAACTGTCACCTCAGATTTTAAACGTAGTTTTTTACCGCTGATTTTGGTGATGCGATTGTCTTCAATCAATATTGTTTGGTTTTGTTTAATTGATAGGTTGTTAACGTCGATAATATTGACGTTTTTGAGCGCGACACTTGCAGCGCTTACTCCGTCAGAAAGTAACAATGAACTCACCACAAACAGGGCGCAATTCAGTAAAGTTGTAGGGCTAGGGCTTAAAAAAGGGTTGGTATTGAATGAACAAGGCAATCCGTGTGGCATTGTTGTTTTCCTTAACATATTTATTTTATTACTTGCCGTTAAGATAACCTAAGTTTAGCTACGTATATACTTACCTATGATTTATAGTCTGTTAACTAAAAGTTGATAATACGCTTAGGTTCAAGAATATGAATAAATTTGAAGCGATGAGGTCCTTTTGTTTGGTGGCAGATTTACAAAGCTTTTCTGCCGCTGCAAATGAGATGGGAATTTCAACGACTATGGTGAGTCGTTATGTAAAGCAATTAGAGCAGCAGTTAGGCTGCCTACTGCTAAAACGCAATACTCGAAGAGTATTCTTAACGCCGGCAGGTGAGCAATATCGTGCACATATAAAGCCGCTGCTTAAAAAATTGACCTTAGTCGAAAATCAGATGAGTCATTTAAGTGATACACCATCAGGTATGCTTTCAGTATCAACGACCTTAGAGCTTGGCTCGCAATATTTTGCGCCATTAATTGCCAAATACCGCCAAGCATATCCGCAAGTTTTGTTGGATATAAACCTGAGTAATAACCCCATTGATTTATTTGATTCCAATGTCGATTTGGCTTTTAGGGTTGCGCCTGTATTGCCAAGTGCGAGCCATATAGCGCAATCAGTGGCAAGCTCAAAACTCAGCTTATGGGCTAGTCCTGAATACTTTGCTATAAATGGGACTCCTACTACTATTGCTGATTTAGCGGAGCATCGATTGATGTTTTTTGCGCATAATATAAGAAAGGAGCAATGGTTATTCGAATACCAAGGGCAGCGCCAAACTATCAAGCTGCCATGGGCATGGACTTCTAATAATGGTCGATTATTAAATGAAGCTGCAGCTAATGGGCAGGGCATTATTCAAGCCCCCAGCTATTCTGTTAATCAGTATGTGAAGCAAGGCGATTTGATTGAATTAATGCCAGAATATAGTATTAAGGAATTGTCTATTTCAGCAGTTTATCCTCACCGTTATCAACTTTCTAATCGTGTTAGCAGTTTCGTAGAAATGGCAAAAAATTATTTTAGAGATAATCCTTTACCGTAACTATAAGCTTATATCATTATTCTCGCGAGTGCGTTTGCAATCCCTTAACCTTAATGCTCAATATGAAAGCTGTTATGAAGGTTTTGCTGATTCATATACTCTTTAAGCAAGGCAATAGCGCGCTTATAAACTGGACCTAAAACATGTCGGCGGCTTGAGAGACAATCAAGGGTATTGATCCAACCGTTAGGTTCGTAATCAATATCGAGCTTGATGAGCTTTCCTGCAGCAATCGCTGGCTGTACCATTTCTTCAGGCAAAATAGACCAGCCCACTCCTTGCTGAGTTAATTCATTGATGATGGTGTGATTATTGGCATACCAATGCTGAGAGCTAATTCCGTAACTGAACCAGAGCTCTTGACCTTCGGTTGCCCTTAACACCACTTGGCGGTGATGACGTAGGTCGATATCTTTAATTTTTGATTGACTAGAAAGAGGATGGTTTGGCGCCGCTACTGTGATAAATCGAGTATAACCAATAGTAGTAAAATCAACTTGATGATGGATTTTACCGTCAGCATATACAATGCCAATATGCGCGCTGCCATCTTCTACGAGCTTGCCTATGTCCAAGGTGGACTCAGCAATAATTTCAATATTGGTGATAGGGAATTCGTCTGCAAGTATTGCCAAATGAGCCAATAATGCAGGACTGCTCAGGCTCTCTTCGATTGCGATAACCAGTTCATGTTCATGTTGTAATTCTAATGAGGCTATCTTTTGCTCAAAATGCAGCTGTTGCAGCATGATTGCTTTTACTACGGGCAATAATGCTTCACCTTCATTGGTGAGGGTTGGCGTATTACCGCTGCGATCAAACAAGGTTTGATTAATGCTGATTTCTAAATTGGAGATCGCTTGGCTTATACCTGATTGAGCCCGCTTGAGTTTTCTGGCCGCTGCAGAGAAAGAACCCGTTTCACAGACTGTGATAAATATTTTCAGTTGTTCAAAACTATACATAGCAACCTTGTTGTTTTGCTCTATTGAAATCAAGGTATCACGAAGTGTGATAGCTGTTAACTTTAATTAGCGATTTCTAGTTGTCATAATCTCGTTCGAATTAATCCCGTTGTTAGTGCTTATTAAGTTAGTTGAGGTTGTAATGTCTACCCTAGAGCGTACGTTTCATGCAGTGTTATTTGAATTTTTGGCCATTGTCGGCTCGGTCATTGGTTTATTGATGTTTACCGATTATGAATTGGTATACCTTTCAGGGACCATGATAGTAATTGCTACAATTGCGATGGGCTGGAATTTTGTTTTTAATATTATTTTCGACAAGTTTTATGATGCTCCCCGTGAACAAAGAACGGTAAAGCAGCGAGTGTTGTACATTACCTTGTTTGAAAGTGGCTTATTGCTTCTCACTATTCCAGTGATGGCCTTCATTCTTAATATTTCGCTTGTCGAAGCATTTTGGTTAGATATCAGTGTGACGGTATTTATTACCATTTATGCTTATGTTTATAACTATGCTTACGATCATATTCGCGCGCATATCATGCTTAAGCGCCAAGCTAAGTTAACTACACAAATGTCATAGTCGTTTACGACAAAAGTGACTTAAGAGTCATAAATTAGCTTTCAATTTAGCAACCCATTAGTCACTAACTGAGGGTTGCTTTTTTGTAGCTAAACCTTGTCATAAGCTTGTCTTATTTACTTATTAGTTTAATAAGCTTGGAGGAGTTCGCTCTGCGCTTTTTAATATCTTTTACAGTGAGTAGGCGAGGTAAATGGCAAAGTTTTCATTCGAACACAGTTTTGAAATTGATACGCTTAAACGGTTGATTGCCCAGCATCAAAGCAAATTTCGGCACAAATCCTTGCTTGATTTACATTACCGTGGTGAATCATTATCTGTCACTGCAATTGAATTAGGCCAGCAAGACAAGCCTTGCCCCACAGTGTTATTTGTTGGCGGGGTACATGGTGTTGAGCGTATTGGCGCTCAAGTCGTATTGTCATTTTTAGGCAGTTTACTTAATCGCTTACCTTGGGATAAACATTTACAAGCCTTGTTAAAAGAAGTGCGCTTGGCATTTGTTCCTGTAGCTAACCCTGTTGGCTTTTTACAAGGCTCTCGCAGTAATGGCAATTTTGTCGACTTAATGCGTAATGCGCCCATTGATGCTGAAGAAAAAGTGACTTTTTTAGTGGGCGGTCATCGATTAACAAATAAACTGCCTTGGTATCGTGGCAAAAACGGCATGGAAGCTGAGACTAAGGTGCTGGTGGATTATGTCCATGAGTTACAACGAACCAGTACCAGCGTCATAGCCTTAGATGCCCACTCAGGGTTTGGCTTGTTAGATCATATTTGGTTTCCCTATGCTCACACTAAAAAGCCGTTTGAAGGAATGGGCTATATTTATCATTTAAAGCAGTTATTTGATCGCGGTTACCCCCATCATGGTCATTATAAATTGGCGCCTCAAAGTCATTACTATCAAACCCACGGTGATATTTGGGATTATCTAGCTAAGACCAATCCAAGTGATACACCGTTTATTCCACTGACCTTAGAAATGGGCTCTTGGGCTTGGGTGAAAAAAATCCACGGCAAATATTTAACTTTTCTGGATATTTTAATCCGCAGAAAACCCATCGGCATCACCGTATCTTAAGGCGTCATGTGGTATTAATGCAGTTCTTGATTGAAGCGGCTTATGCTAATGTTTTAGAAAGCATCGACACTGAACAATTAGGCCGTTTACAAGTGGATGCCGAGCGGCATTGGGCGCGAAAGCGATAAACCTAATCGCTTGTATTTCGCAGTTTACATAACAGCAAACCAAAGAGGTATGTCATGGCAACTTGGGTATTATTACGTGGGTTAATGCGAGATAAACGTCATTGGTATGGTTTTGATGAGCAATTACGCCAAGCGGGCATAGATGTGATTACACCTGATGCTAGCGGCAATGGGGTATTATTGGGACAAACTAGCCCGTTAACCATAGGTAATTACTGCCAAGATATTTGGAACCAAATTGATACTGAACTAGCCGAAAACCCACACTATGATAGCCAATTAGTGATTATAGGTGTGTCGATGGGGGGCATGATTGCCATTGAGATGGCTCGTCAAAGACAGCATCAAGTACAGCATGTGGTGCTTATTAATTCGAGTGCAGGTAACCTTTCACCTTGGTATCAACGCTTTCAACTTAAGCCCTTACTTAACGCTATTTGGCAGCGACATAAAGCAGCCAATTTAAGCTTGGTTGAATCCAGTGTTTTAAGCTATACCACAATGACTAAAGGGCATGATGAAACCGTTATTCGTGATTGGGGCAAGATGCGAGATGAAAAGCATACTTCCATCATCAATGGTGCAAGGCAAATTCTAGCGGCGGCTCGTTATCATTGCTCATCAACACAAACGACTCCCGTAAGTGTGATTTGCGCTAATGAAGATAAACTGGCTAACCCGCAATGCAGTGAGGCACTAGCAAAGTTTTATCAGACGCAATTATTTCGAGTTGGACACTGTGGTCATGATGCAACGCTGGATCAATCCGAGCAAATACAGCAACTCATTGAAGATGCAATTATGAGTGAAGCCTCAAAGTAGCGCTATTTAACTTATTGAATTGATTCTGACTTAGCGATAATAAATGCTAGTTCTGCAATATTATGTACCTGCATTTTTTGCATGACTTTTTGACGGTGCAATTCAATGGTGCGCTGGGCAATATTAAGTTCAGCTGCAATCACTTTATTTAGCTTTCCTTCTAGAACTTTAAGTAAAACTTCGTGTTCACGGGGAGTGAGACTGGCTAATCTTTGATTGATATCACTTTGTTGATTTAAGTGACTATATGCTGTTTCAGTTTCGTTTTGTGCGCGTTTTAAAAGCTGTAGTAATTTGTCGCCGTCCACAGGCTTTTCGATGAAGTCTATCGCACCTTGTTGGATGGCCTGAACAGCCATTGATATGGTGCCATGACCACTTAACATGATGACACTCAATGGACTTTGAGATTGCTTGATATCATGTAGTAGTTCAATGCCATCTTTTCCTGGCATTTGAATATCCAAGATAACAATACCTGCTTGGGTTAATTCGACTTGCTCTAAAAATGATTCAGCAGAGGAAAAGCAGCGGGTTTTAATTCCTAAGCCATCGAGCATCCAACTGAGCGAGTCGAGTACGTCTTGATCGTCATCGACAAGAAATAAATTAAACATGATTCTGCCTTTGGATTGGTATATTGATGATGATTGTAAGTCCTGTTGAATATAGCATCGCATGTTGAGTCACATTAATACCATAATCATGTGCTGATTCAGCAACATCGATATTATTCACAGCTTTAATTTTACCGCCGTGCTCTTCGCAGATTCTTTTACATACGACCATGCCTAACCCTAGGCCATGGGGTTTTGATGTTTCGAATGGAAAAAACAATCGCTCCAACTTAGCTTCGCTGAGTCCAATACCATTATCCATGATAATCAGTTGAGCCTGCTCGTTCACTTCTGTGACATTGATAAGCAACTGGGGTGTGTGACTATTTTCCATGGCATCTAAAGCGTTACGAATTAAGTTAACTAAGACTTGCTGTAAAAGAGAAGCATCGGCATTAATGCTAACGTTATCTAGCGATAGCTTAGGCCGTAGTTTCAATCTATTAAAATCTGGTTTCATTAAATTTAGCGTATCGCTAATGAGTTCTGATAAAGAGCATTGCTGGTACACGCTAGGTTGATGACAGAATTGCCTAAATTTTTTGATGGTGCTTTGCGCCCTGTCAACTTGTTCAATTGTTTTGTTCAATGCTGTGTGAAGCTCAGTTTGTTGCTCATCAAGTCGGTAAATACATCCTTGAGTTAAGTAGCGGATCCCTGCCAATGGTTGATTTAGTTCATGGGCAATCCCAGAAGCCATTTCACCTGTCAGCAATACTCTTTGAGCACGATAAAATTGTTGTTGTTGTTCAAATAATGCTTTTTGTGTCGCTTTATGCTCTAGCATTTCATCGTGTAGCGCTTGAGTTCTCTTAACGACTAATTGCTTCACTCGCAAGTGGTGTAAGTAACCTATAAATAGTCCGATGAAAATGGCAATCGCCCAGGGAGTTGCATCTTGCAGCAATCGAGTCCAGTTGGTGACGAATGGCCATTGCTTCAGTTTTTTCAATAATTCAAATACATGGCTGTCTTTCACTGGAACGGTCCAGTATTGGTATTTACCAGCAGAAGCTGCCTCATCTGAGCTTTTTATACTCAATAAGGATTGAGCAATGATTTTGGCAGTTTCATGGTCGGTTTTACCCACTTTTGAAAAAGTATAAAAAGGGTATAACTCACTTGATACTTGGCAATGGTAGTCTGAATAGTTTCGGGGGAAAACCACCTGTAACTGATTTGCAAGTTGAGGATTATCTTCTATCGCAGACTCTAATACACAACTTGGTAAAATGGCGATATCTGCTTGATTATCGACGATGTATTGCAATAGCTTTTGTTGCGGAAAACCAACAAATCTTAACTGTTCAATATCTTCCAGTGGGTTGATACCTAGTTCTATTAATTGGCCCGCCATAATCTGAAAACCACCAAAAGCATTAAGATCTGTAGATATGACCCTCATTGTGGTGATGTCTTGTATTTTCTTAATATCACTGTCTTTACGGGTAATTAAACTGGATCCAATAGCATGCTCTGGATAGTCACTATTCTGCGGTAACAAGCTTAATAAATTACTGACTCCGTAGTCTTTTTTGAATGCGACAGTGATGAGGGCATTACTAATAATGAAATCTAATTGCTCATTCGCAACTTGTTGTACCATTTCATTGGGTGTTAAGGGGACTAATACAAGATTTAGGCTTGTTTGAGTTGCAACATAATCAAGTGTGGGCTGCCAGCGATTTAAAACAGTATTTCGAGAATTAAAGTTAAGCACACCAATCCTAATTATTTTTTTTGGTGTCTCTTTTTTTGTGTCTCTAAGGTAGAAGCCGGTGATGATGTCGCAATTGTGGAAGCTGAGCTGTCATTAGTGCTTTGTGCTGACGCGAAGGCGCTGAAAGCTAAAAGGCTCATCAGCATAGCTAAAGTAGCATAAAGAGATTTAATCATTCATCACCCAATTAAATTGAATCATTCTATTATGTAGTAGGGTCTGTTGATCTTTGCTGGTCAAGTTTTGTTCGAAATAAAAGCGTTTTAATTGAGGCGGATGGATTGATGCCTAGTCATCTAAGCACCTCTTTATTCACAAAGATTCATCCAACAAAGAGTAAAACGCTTTTAGTCGAACCCTTTGGGCAGCGTTTGTTGGCGATTTTTACTGCGTTATCGACTTTTTATGTAGAATAACTACACCACAAAGTCTCTGCCTTGTATAAATGGCCAACAACTCGCTGCAAAAATAACCTTGAAAGATCAACAGGCCCTAGAGTACAAAAAATAATATTTTAATTATAGAGTAAAGTGATCTAATAAACATAATGAATACTATTGCGGTTTTCCGCAATAGTATTCAATTTTCATATGTGCAGTATAATTACAATTATTATTTTAAGGGGTTCTGTTATTCATTTTAGGTATTATTTACTAACACTATTAAAGTTGTCTGACTTTATTTTATTTCCTTTTTCATCTAAATACCAAACTGCTTCAATAAAACTATTATTATTGACATACTCTATAGCTTCTTCTAATGGCATTAAAAATAATGTTGTCGATAATACATCAGCAAATATTTGATTGTCTTTTAAAACAACCGTGGTTGCTATCCCTTCAGGTTTTGGATAATTAGTTTTAGGGTCAATCAAGTGATGGTACTGCTTTCCGTTAGCTTCAAAATAACGCAAGTAGTTACCACTGGAAACCACAGTGATGTTTTGTCCGGTAATTAGCTCATGGTACTGACCTTCAAAAGAAGCACATTGTGGCAATTGGTATTGTGATTTTTTACATAGAGGGTCTTCTATGGCGGTTACAAATTGACGGTTTTCAGGGTGTAAGCCTAAATGTCTAATATTTCCCCCCGCATTAATCATAAATTGACTTGCGCCATCTAGCCTTAGTTGGGTAAATACTTTTTCTGTCATCCAGCCTTTAGCTATACCGCCTAAATCAAGGCTCATACCTGGCTTAATTATTATCGTGTTTTGTTCTGGATTAAATTTTATTTGTTCAATATCAGTAAACTGTGAGGCATTGTCTAATTCGGTTTTAGTTGGAGTAGAACAATCCTTCCCCTGATTTTTATCGCATTCAAAGCGCTTTTTACGCCATAAATCGATGACGGGAGAAAGGGCAATATTAAAATAACCTTGGCTTTTTTCGTGCCACTCAATACTAGAACCAATCAATTGAGATAGTTGCGGGTCGATATGGTGTACTTCATCTGGTGTATTGTTAATTGTCTTAATATTTGTGACATGAGGGTAGGTTGAATAGTTAGATGCTAAGTAGTGATACTCTTGAATAACATTTAATGCATTACACAGAACTTGCTTTTCAGTTCCCTGTGGAAGATTGAATACGTCAATACTAATTGTTGTACCAAAATACTTAACCGTATGCAGTGTTGCTAGATTACCAGCAACAGTGACCATGGCATTGCTGTCACACTGATAAAATTCATTACGTATTTCTTCTGAATATTTAGCAGTTAATTTGTCGGTAATAGACATGGCTTCATTTAAAACTTGTGAAGCTTCAGTTGAATAACAAATATTGCTAGTGAGTAATCCACTTAATAATACTAATTTAAATATATTCATCTTATTTACCGATACTTGATGCTTATTTCTATTGATAGGGGAAATAAACAGGGGGGTTGTTACTTAAAAACTGTTAACTTGATCATAACTCTAAATTTTATTGATTAAACCTGCGGTTTTCCGCAATTGTCGGAAAATTTTATAAGAATATGCTGTATGTCATTAAATAAATGTTGAAGGCATTAGAAATGATAAATAGCAAAAGTTTTAAGAAAAGTTTTATATATAGCGCAATCAGTCTTGCTTCATTAATGACGTTAGGCTGTGCAACATCAACGCCTCAAGGTAAATATGTTGATGGTGTCCATGATGTACAAGCTAAGGGCAAAAAGAGTCAAATCGTTCTAGAAGTACATGTTAAGAATGGCAATATTGCTGATATAACAACCAAATCTCATAACGAAACTGAATCTCTTTTCTTAAATGCTGAGCGCTTACTGACAAAGGTTGTTGCAAACAATGGCCATGAAGGTATTGATGCTGTTTCAGGTGCAACTTACTCATCAAACGGTATCCTTGAAGCGATCAATAAGCTTCCTAGAGCTGATGGTTCGACGCCTGAATATGTTTCTGTAGGTTCTAAAGATGAGTCAGCTAACGATGACTTTAAACTTAAGTGGTCGATTCAGCCTAAATTGGGCTTAATCAGTGGTGATTATTACTACGAAGAAGCGCGTTTCCGTCAAGGCCATATGGGTAGCATGACCATTGTAACCAGTTCAGCTGATAAGAATGATGTCATTCTTGCTGAGTTTCAGGAGAGCGGTCGTCCTAACTATTACACCCGCATGTACCAAGATGTACCAAAGCGTATGTCTGAGTACAACTTCTCAATGGGTAAGAAAAAAGGGACTGCTTGGGTTCAGTCTGCATTGACCATGGAAAAAATGATGGTTGAGCAAGACAAGTTAACCTTCGAATTAAACCCAGATTATGACCCTAAACTCGCTAATAAACTTAAGCAGCCTAACCGTTTAAAGTATCAAGGTATTGATATTGTTGCAGGTGCATCTAACAGTATTCAGCAATCTATGATCCCGCTTACAGCTAAGCTTTATGACCAAATTCAAGCGGAAAGTAGCCATTACAAGTTCTATCAACATTCTGAAAAACTGTTGGATGAAAAAGGTCAATGGACTGGCGTAACAGCAATGCTTCGTTTAGTGGTAGATACCAATACTAAGCAAATTGTTAAAGGCCACTTTGATGAAATCTTTGCAGATGAAAAAGAGCAAATTAAAGCTGCATCAATGAAGAAGTTTTACCGCCAATCTAAATACGATTCAATTAATTATGTAGAGCCTGCGCGTATTGGCTTTAACGTGATGATAGATGGATTGAATGCACATTTACAACAAGGCGGTTCGTTATTTGATATCAATGACCTACCTGCAACGGGCGACTCAGGAAGTTATGCTTCAACTGGCTTTACTAAGCGTTCTAATTCTTGGGATATATATCTAAGTCAAGCTGACATTCTATACAAACAAATGCGTGCTGATGACGTGATTGTAGAACACAAAAAACCGTAATTTATTGAGATGACGGTTCTACAATCAATGGTCAGGATCGTCATGTCTTTTCAAAATCGATGAAGAGAGATGCAAGATGAAAAAGTGTGTATTAACAGCAGTAGCAATGGGTGTTCTTAGTTCGCCTGTTATGGCAGCAGAAAGTTTCACTGATAGTTTAGATGTATATGGTCGTATTGACTATTCAATCACTAACTCAGACAGTGGTAGCGCCACTCATAACGGTAAAAGTGGCACAGTTTTAGAAAATAACTGGAGTCGTTTAGGGGTAAAGGGCAGTACTGCGCTTACTCAAGATTTTAGTGTTTTTTATCAAATTGAAGTGGGCGTTAATGGCGGTTCTCAAGATAAAGGCAGCAACCCTTTTTCTTCTAGACCAACATTTCTAGGAATTAAGCATTCATCATTTGGTCAACTTTCAGCAGGCCGTATTGATCCTGTATTTAAAATGGCCAAAGGTACAGCAGATGCTATGGACATGTATTCAATGAAGCATGACCGTCTATTTGCTGGCGATAAGCGTTGGGGCGATTCACTTCTATATAGAACTGCAAAATGGAATAACCTGCAGTTTGGTGCGAGTTACATCATGGAGGATAATTACTATGAAGAAGGCGATATTCGTCGTGATAATGGTAATTACCAAGCTGTAGTGACTTATGGTGACAAGCATTTCAAAAGTAGTAACTTGTATCTAGCAGCTGCATATACCGATGGTGTTGAAGATATCAAAGGCTTCCGTGGTGTTGTGCAATACAAAATTGATAATTTAATGTTGGGGTCGATTTACCAAACATCTGAATTAGTTAATCCAAATAAAGTTAACTGGGAACAGCGTGATGGTGCGGGTTTTATTATCAGTGCTAAATATAAAATTGATAAGCTAACGCTTAAAGCGCAATACGGTACTGATGATTCTGGTACGGGTAAGATTGCTGGCCGAGTATATGACTCATTAGGTGAAGCGGCTGTTATAGTGCCAGAGGTAAGCCAATGGGCTGTAGGCGCTGAATATCGCATTTCAAAATCGACTCGTGTTCATACAGAAATCGGTGAATTTGATGTAGAACATTATTCTGATTTTGATGACAGAATTGTCAGTGTTGGCTTGCGTTATGATTTTTAAATAACCTGAATTCAGGTTAAGCAGTAATATATTCATCACTCCCCACTGGTTTCACTCTCTTGCACATAAGGATGTGTGCATTTACATTTTGACTCTTCTTTAACCGCCTTATAAATTCATTATATTGCTGTGTGCTAGATAACGTTAAATTAATCAAAACACAGTATAATTATGGTGAATTAACAATAGGTGGATGATAACGTGCTGACACAAATTTTAGTCACACTATTAGTAATAGTGGGTGCTTTTACGTATTTACGTAGTGGAAGAGGCAGTAAAGTAAGTCGCAGAGAAGCGCTTGCTGTTGAAAGCTCGCCATTTTTTAGCCGCGCTGTTATGTACGCGATGATCGCAGTGTCTATGCTCGCTTCTGCAGGCTTTTGGGGCTGGACATGGTATGACGATAATACTGTGGTTGAAGTGACAATTTCCTCACCTGTTGACGCTATGTCTGTGAGTTATAAAGTGCGTAAAAAAGACATCGAAGCCCAACGCATAACCACAGTTGATGGCATTCAAATTCGTCTATCAAATCAAGAGCGTGTAACGGTCAAGGCCGTTGAAGGCCAGTAGTCTATTTCGATGCTATGTAGGGAAACGTCTAAGTCGTCAGTTAAGAGGTTAGTTGAATCAGTTAGTCTAAAAATTTATTCTTAACTGCGGGTGCTGGGAGCATACAAGAATCCTTTTTACCAAAAAGGCGATAGCGGTTTTTAGCTATTATTCGATAAAAGTAATCCCTGAACCCAGCGGGGAGTATTTTAAAAATTCTACATAAATGCCAGAGGCTTGATAGGTCTTTGGTTATCTCTAAAGCTGCATCACTTCGCAGTAAATATTCATCACTTTTTATCAAAATAAACGAATCAAAACTGACATATTCTAGCTGATGCTTGGTAATTAGTTTTTGAGCAGTCTTACTCTGCATCGGCGTAAATACAAATACATCTTTGTGGTCACGTTTAATGATGAAGTTAACTGCGCCATTGCAAAGGTTACATACACCATCGAAGATAATAATGTGCTTTGAGATAAGCGATTCCTTATGACTCTTGTAGCAAAATTTATTGCTAATGCATAAATATTATCATATCTGTGTAATTACGTTTTTAAGTTTTATATCGGCGTTTTAAAGTCACTTCTCGAGCCAAAACCTTGGCAGGTTTGGACCTTATGCACTGCACACATCCGCAATTGGTATTACTGATTATCTTGTTATTTTTTAATTAGTCTTGCGATCGATGCTTATCTTCTATACAATTTCAAAAAAAACATACCAACCGGTCGGTTTGTTTTGGTTTCAGGTAATTGATATGGATAAAAAGCAACAAGCTATACAAGCAGCGATTGAGCTGTTTGCTAAACAAGGCTATGAGAAAACGTCAATCGCACAAATTTGCGAACATGCCAAAGTCTCAAAAGGCTTGGTTTTTCATCATTTTAAAAATAAGGATGAATTACTAAGAGAAGTGTTTGTTCGTATGGCCGAGATAATTAGCCAAGTTGGGAATGCTGCTTATTCGTTGAGTAAAGAAGCCTCGCCTAAAGAAAGACTAGTTAATCTTATTGAGCATATTTTTATGTCAATGACGACTAAAGAGCAGAAGCTGTATTACCAATTTGATTATCAAGTTAAGTGCCAACCATCTATGCGGATTATTTTGCAAGACTTGCTGGAAGAGAGGTACCAGTTAATGATGAACTCTTTTGAGTCTATTTTGTGCGATATACCTCAGGCAAACAGTGTCGTTGATAGTCATATGCTAATCGCTGAAATAGATGGAATAGCGCTTAATTATTTATTCTCTGAACACACATACCCTCTAGATGATATTAAAGAGCGTTTTATTAACAAGTACTTGTTATTAATTGGCTTATAAAAATTCGTCGTCAGAGCAATACGTTAAATACGCCGTCTGTATGATTGATTACTTACTTATTTCAATTTGACCATTCAGGCTGCGAACTTCTTAGATGAAGAACATACAACAAGGACATTTTCTAATGAAAACACCTTATGAAATACAATATGCAGCTTTCGGAGCTGCAGGTGGTTTATACACTGAACATCATGCAAAATTATACGCAAGTTTTGCAGAAGCCCTCATAGAAGAAGGTAGCTTTTCAATTATGTATGAAGGTGCGGCGCACGCTTGCTACACTCCTATTACTATTGATGCTGCACCTAAGCTTAAGTGCTACATTTTGGCCCCAATAGCTGTGCTACCTGAATACCAAGGGAAGCGATACGCCACAAGGCTAATGGAACAAGCTGAAAAGCAACTGGATGCAGATGTCATCTTTGTTATGGGTGATCCATCTCACTATGGTAATAGGTACAGTACACCTCATCAGGTATTGCCACCAGTGAAAACCAATGCACCTTTAGAGTGTTGGTTTGCAAGAGAGTTAACGGCAGGTGCGCTCGATGGTGTAGGTAAATCGACCTCCAGTATCAAAGGAGTGTATGCCGACCCTAAAATGTGGGCACACCCTAGTGAGCAGGTTTAAGATTTGGAGCGCATAAGCGCTCCATTTTTTTGTGATTTGCTATTGTTTTAAAGTAAAAGAACAACTACGTATTCCACTATTTATTCTTTCCCCAATCCACACAAAACTCCATAAAGGTCTTTAATAAAGGACTTTGATACTTATCTTTGTGGATTAATATCCAAAACTCTCTTGGCATATCAACGGCCACATTCAGTTTACTCACTCGCTGACTCTCTAGTGCATACTTTGCTGCAATATTGGATAAGCAGCCAAATCCGAGCCCAGCAGCCACAGAGTTGATTAGTGCTTCTGTAGTGTTTAGCTCAACGCTTTGGTGCCAATGTTCAATATGAGGCGCTAAGTTTTGCATAAAGCAGTCTCTTGAGCCTGAGCCTTGTTCTCGAAGCACCCATTGGCTTTGTTCTAACTCGCTAAGTTCAATAGTACTTTTGCTTGCTAGTGGGTGAGAGGGAGCGCTAATGACACACATTTGGTCATGACTGAAAGGGATGGCGATAATATCTGGGTGATGATGCGCGCCTTCAATTAAGGCAATGTCTAGCTCGAAATCTAACAACTTTTGGCAGATGTGGGCTGAGTTAGATACGAACAAGCTTTGGAATGCATGATGATATTGCTTTCGAAAAGCGCTGAGAATATTCGGTGTTAAATGATTGCCTATTGTATCGCTACTGCCTATCCGTAGTTGTCCCGTTAGTTCTTGATTGTCGTTAAATACGCTATTGATATGGGATAAACGATTAATCAACTCATCTGCAAGCGGCAGCAACTTTTGCCCCTCTTGATTGAGGATTAAGCGGTTATTTACCCGATCAAATAATTGATGCCCTAGCTGTTTCTCAAGTTCTGCTAACGCCATGCTTACCGCGGCTTTTGATAGAAATAGCTTATCTGCGGCGACTGTAAGGGTTCTAAATTGGGTTATTGCACTGAATACCTTGAGTTGTTTGAAGGAGATATGAGGCGTCATTTTAGTAACCTTTCCCTGTTTAAAGAGAGCGTGTGAATAACAAAATTGGAATGAACGTTATCGATAACTTTCGTTCATAATAATTGAACGAAAGTTTTAAATTATTGGATATATATAAACGAATAGCAAAGGTAAGATCAACTTAATTCATTTTTAATCAGTTTTTCAATTTAGATCTTTGCAGTGATTTTTAAGTTTACGATGAACTGTAATTACCTTGAGGCCACTATGATCCAGTCAGCAAAACTTAAACTACTCACCGCACCAACACCAATGGCTGGGCTTGCTTTAGGCATCGCAAGTTTGGGTTGGTGTTGGGAGAATCTAGCCAATTTAAATGGCTTAGGTCAATGGATCAGTGCTTTGATTGCGAGTGTTTTGTTACTGGTGCTAGCGTTTAAATTTTTGTTTCACAGCCACACCTTGAAAGAGGATTTAGCACATCCGGTTGTGGGCAGTGTCGTGCCAACATTTGCGATGGCAATTATGGTGGTATCCAGCTCACTCGGACATTTTTCGCCATTTGCAGGGGATATTTTATGGCTAATGGGGTTAGGGCTTCATATCGTATTTTTAGTGAGTTTTTTATATCACCGCGCTAAAGTTTTTGAACTGCATCATATGGTGCCAAGTTGGTTTGTGCCGCCTGTTGGGATAATCGTTGCTGATGTGTCGTTCTCTGGTAATCCGCAGTTAGCCTTTTTAGCCCATATGGCATTGGTGTTTGGCATGTTTACCTATGCGATTATGCTGCCTATGATGATTTATCGATTGATGTTCACTCATGAAGTCCCTGATGCAGCTAAACCGACATTAGCAATTCTAGCCGCGCCAGCTAGCTTATCGCTTGCGGGGTACTTAACTGTGACTGCTGAGCCTTCACCTGTAATTATTGCCTTACTGTTTGGCATTGCTGTGTTAATGACAACGATTATTTATTTGGCATTTTTTAAGCTACTCAGATTACCGTTTAGCCCCGGCTATGCTGCCTTTACTTTTCCGATGGTGATTGGTGCCACTGCGTTATTTAAAATGGTGACTTGGATGGAAAGCATTGGTATGGCTGATGAGTATATTCAACAGGTGCGCTTACTGGCAGGAATAGAATTGGCTGTTGCAACGGTTGTTGTGAGCTATGTTGCCATAAGATACTTAAACTTTTATCTGCAGAATCAAAGTAATAGTCAGAATCTAAGCGTTTAATGATAAACGTTACAGAATAAGTGTTTAAAAGTTAGTGTTTAAGTTGGTATTGGCTCAATAGTTTTCCGTTTGACTGCGATTAAAGACATTAAGCAACGAGCGGCTTGTTCGTTGCTTAATGATAGTTTTCATTTGTCTAGCTTAAGGTGTTATCGCTAATGGCGCTTATGTTTAAGGTGCTTATATTT
Organism: Shewanella sp. GJ50-10; assembly: GCF_055808815.1. Lineage (NCBI taxonomy): Bacteria > Pseudomonadati > Pseudomonadota > Gammaproteobacteria > Alteromonadales > Shewanellaceae > Shewanella > Shewanella sp. GJ50-10. Next base: position 913,951 of record NZ_JBVVSS010000001.1, read on the forward strand.
AGGGTGCTTTCATTTCAGTGTGGGTTAGCTTCACTTGATTATCTGTTAGCGGTTTTATCACTAAAGTATGTTCAATTTCAGTAGGTAATAACGGCGTGTGTTGCTGTTTTACGTACTGTTCAAAACCATTACGGTAATAAGGTGATAGCGGATGACCCGATTGTCCGCCAGGTATCGACATAATGGCGTCCTGTTCTGCCCCTGGCTGAACAATAAAGCGCTGCGATGCACCAAAGGATTTACCTTGCACTGCAGGCATAAAGCTATCACCAAATCCTTCGGTTATTGGCATATCTAACCAGCGACTTAATTGTGGCAGCTGTTTTGAAAACGGATGTTGGATTTTTAGCTGATTAACTTTCCCCCAGCGTAAATCAGCAAGCTTGCCTTTTGGGCTGTATTGCTCAAGTAAGCTTTGGGTCGAAGTTTGATACGCTGCGATTGAAAATGCTTGCCAGTCAGCATGTTCTTTAGGTAACCAACTATCTGGCTTTTGTTTAAGTAACTGCCACATTGGAGTTTCTAAATAACGTTTTACTACCGATAAACTGCTGTCTCGCTGCTTAAGTTCAGTTTCGATTGGTGCAAAGGTTTGGTCTATTAAAGCGGTTCTGAAATGTCTGACTAAGGTGTAACCCACAGAGCCTGCACAGGCACAGTTTCCCCAGTTAGCAATTAGTTTAATATCTTCTGCGAACTTTACTGGCTGTTCACTTAATACTTCAAGCAAGTATTGCTGCCAAGGGATTAAAAAACGCGCTTCGTTATCAAGCTGCAATTGGTAAAAGTCATCTTCATTAAAACTGTCTTTTGCCATTAATCTGTCACGAATTTGTGCGGCTCTTGCGCCAAGGGCATAACCACCGTCTCCAAACCGTAACTGTTCTTCAGTAGATAGCACTCTCGAGTTAGCAGTCCAAATTCGTTGGTTATCTGGGTTTATCATTTCAGGCATGACGGCTTGCTGTTGCTGCCAATCAGCCATTTGATAACCAGTCGTTGATTGAGCTGTATCTGATGGGTTATTACGTGATGGCACTGCACCAGCGATTTTCCACCCCGCATTACCTTTATTGTCTGCTAGCAACATATTTTGTGCTGGAATACCGATTTGAGTGGCAAGCGCTGCTGCTTGCTCTACGCTGTCGGCAGTTTCTAATGATAATAGCGCCATGTTGACGGCGTAATCTGTATGACCTACCCATGATAAAGCGTAGTTAATTCCTGCAACGGTTTTTACTGGGCCATATTTTGAGACTTGGACCGTATAGTTAATTTGGTCTTCGGGTAAGTCGATAGGTTCGTATTCCAACTCTATTTCAGTGTCAGAGCTAATTTCTATCCAATCAGCAGTATCGATATAGCTGTTGGTAAAACCCCAAGCGAGCTTACCGTTAGAGCCAACAACAATGGCTGGAGCACCGGGTAATGATACGCCAGTGATTTGCTGCATTGCGCCTTTTTGTAAAGCACTTGGATAATTCAGCTGAGCCCGATACCAAATAATAGGCACAGCAAATGATAAGTGCATATCATCAGATAACATGGCTCGGCCAGACTCGGTTAACTTGCCCGTGATCGCCCAGTTATTACTGCCAACTTCAACCGGTTCTTCAATATCTTGAGTTAGAGCGCTAATTAAAATTTGCTCTTCCAGTTCAGGGACCCCACCTTGATATAAGGGGATTTGACTGTCGTCTAAAGCAGCTTGGTGGTGACTTGGTTGGATTAAGAAGTCGACCATGTCATTGCCAAAAGCTTGCTGCAATTGGGTTAATGCCATATCACGTTTTATGGTATTGCCCTGTAAGTCTAAGTACATGCTGTAAATTACTAATAAACTATCGGTTTCATGCCACTCTCGCGGTGATGAGTTTGTCAGCAGGTATTCAAATGACAATACAGTTTGATCGGCTAAAGCTTGGTTTACGCCCTTAGCGTATGCGCTTAAAGAAGCCTTATCTTGCTGTGGTAGTTGCTCAAAAATACTCTGAGCACGTTTACGAAGTTGATGAAAACGCCGGCTTTTATCTAACTCTAATGCAGCTTTACCAAAAATTTCAGACAATTCACCGGCTGAGTTTCGGCGCAGTAAATCCATTTGGAAAAATCTATCTTGGCCATGGGCATAACCCATGGCGTAGGAGGCATCGATGCGATTACTGGCGGTAATAATGGCGGTGCCTAGGGTATCGCGCTCAATTGTCACGGGCGATGTAATACCATTAGTGGTTAAGTTATCAGACAAATTAGGCATGCTGAGTCGTAAAACACAGTACACCGCCAATATGAGTGCCGATGAAAACAAAAGTATGGTGGCAAGCGTGTACTTGGTGAGTTTAGATTGTAAAACCTTGGTAAGGCTGACAGACATGTTGAGTTACCCTAGAAAATGACCTGTCTATCATAACCAAGGTTACTGAAATGTTAAAAGCTGTTTTTTGAATAATACAGATAAAAGTAATGCAGAATGAATTAGTTAGTACACTCAATTATTGATTAGAAAGCGGTAACCTTGAAGCTGGTACAAGAGTGCTGTCACAAGAGTACCGATACGTGAGTACAGAGACATGAGTAAAGATACATGAGGGTAGGCATCAACATGTGGTCATTAGTCGCAATGAGCAGTTAGAATTAGGCAGTTAGAATGATTGAGTGTATATGGAAGTCCTATTACCAAAGAGGGTTTTACCCAACACCAATACTTCTGACTTAGTGTTGGGTTAAGGCAAAGCAGGGCTATTGATTAATCTTAGCCTTAAACTTTGCTTTGGTGTCTTGATTTGCTTTGTTATACCAGTAATCGAGCATTTCGCTGATTTCAGCTTGATCTTCCTCGATAGTTTTAGGTTTTACAGCAACTGGAGCTACTTGGGGTACAGTTTCTAGAGCTGGTGCTTGAGTTGCCGCTTGAGCTGTCGGTGCTGCTGCCGTTACAGGCGCAGTTGCTACAGGTGCACTTATTACAGGCGCCGTTTTTACAACAGGTGCAAACGCTGTCACAGAAGCAACCAGTTGGTTTTGGTTATAAACGGCCATTTCTTCAGGATAGTCTCGGCCTATTTGTAAGCCTTCTTTAACCAATACATCACTTTTAAAAGTCACTGCTTTATCTTGGCTATCGGTTAACGCCATGGTCGGTTTATTATTGAATTTATTGGCAGCATTTTTATTGCGAATACTGGGTAATTCAAGTTCGTATTGATCATTTTTAGCATCGAATGTTAGTACTACTGCGTTAGAGTTAAATTGAGTTTGCATACCGCTATCGCGGTAATTCACCACATATCGAAATACGATTTGGTTAACGCCTTCTGTCAGCGTGATATCGTCATCACCGTCATAAACCTTGCCGTTAAACATTTTTACATCAACAGTGTTGGGCAACTCTAGTACACCAGCAGCATATGACATTGGCGTGAGGAATAAAAATAACAGCCCGATAGAAAGAGGCTTTTTATTCAAAATAGAAGTTAGAAATCGTGTATTAAAGAATGTTGAATTCATTGTTATCTCGTTTGGGCTGTTTGCAGCGATGGCGCATAGCTGCGGCTGTGATGGCTAAAATTAACTTGAGTCAGCTTAAGTTATAGCAAAGCTTGCGGGAGTTACATAATGACAAATGATTAATCTACTGGTTTTTAAGACTATAAACCTAAGTTAAACCTAAGTTTTATAGTCAAAAAACTTGCGATGTTCAGGACCTGCTAAATTGGTATTCACCTTATTAGGGTGTTTATATTCGCCCCAACTCGCCACATGAGTTCCAACATTAAGTACAGGAAAATCCTGTGCTCCATGCTGATTAATCTTATCGTCACTTACACCGATAAACTGCAATAAGCTTTGCAAGCTATTGGGTTCATTTAGCTTAATCGTAAGTAAATCATCTCTGCCAGCAAAGTAACTTAGTACAGCTTGTTGGTGGCTGAAGTAACATTGCCTTAAACGAGCCTCATCCAATAAGTCATCAGCAGTTAAGTCACCAAATGTCTGCTTAAAACAACGTTTGAGGATTGGATGAAAGGTACCTGTTTTGTCAGCAAGATTGGGTGCCATTTTTGTTAGTAGCATTTGTATTGAGCTAATCCAAGACTCGACAGGGCGGTCAATATAAACAAATTTAGCGTCAGGAAATATCTTGTCTAATTGCGGGTAATCGCAAAAACAGGGCACATCAGACACCACATCTGCCACTTCAAAAGCACGTTTAGTTAACCCGATATGCGCCACTTTGAATCCATGCTCAAGCAGTGCAACACTGACACTAGTAGTGCCAGTACGCGGCAAGCCAATAATAAAAACTTTATTCATAGAAGCAGGATATAGCCTTAAAGTGATGTGAGTGGTTAGGTTTAAACTAAGTACTTAGTTTATGTGCATAGTTTATGTGCTTAGATTAAGCACAATAGAAAAATTAGGTACGGTATAAGACTTTAATGACATGCCAACCGAATTTAGTTTTTACAAGATGTGGGGTGATAAGTTCACCAGTAAAACAGACTTTATCAAACTGCGGCACCATTTGGCCTTTTTTGAATTCGCCTAGGTTGCCACCATTTTTACCTGATGGGCATGAAGAGTGTTTTTTAGCGAGAACGTCAAATTTTGCACCTTTCTCAAGTTGTTTAATTAAATCTTCAGCTTGTTGTCTGTGTTTGACTAAAATGTGCAATGCAGCGGCAGTTCTGGCCATGTTGTTACTCTCCAATAATGTTGAGGTTAATTATAACGTGGTTCCCTATCAGCAAGCTATAGCTAGCCATATCTGAGTGCGATTGAGTGATGGCAAAATTAAGTGTTATAAATCTGAATCTGTAGGCACTAATTTTGTAAAATGCGATAAGATGACTCAAGGCATTTAAATCGATAAGAGTAAGTTTTAGAGACGTCTTCTTACGAGTATGCTGTTAAAACAAAATTGAAAACAATAATAAAAATAAGATTTTAAAGAGAGTAAATAATGACTGATTCCGCACGGCTAATTTATGTTTACGATCCTATGTGTAGCTGGTGTTGGGGTTATAGACCCACTTGGCTTGCTTTACAGCAGCAATTAACTGCGCAATTGCCTGAGTTAACCATCGAGTATCGTCTCGGTGGTTTGGCGCCAGATTCTGATGTCGCTATGCCAAAAGACATGCAACAATTTTTGTCGCAAACATGGCATAAAATTGCGGCGCAGCTGGGCACTGAGTTTAACTATGATTTTTGGCAAGACTGCCAGCCGAGGCGCTCAACATATCCAGCGTGTCGTGCCTGTTTAATTGCCCGTGAACATGGGCTTGAACAAGCGATGATTTTAGCGATTCAGCAAGCTTACTACTTACAAGCTAAGAACCCATCTGATAGTGATACACTGATTAATGCAGCGGTCAGTATTGGTATTGATCAAGCGGTGTTTACTGAACGGCTATTATCTGAAGAAGTTAATCAGGGTTTGATGTCAGAATTAGAGGGTGTACATCAACTGCCTATTCGAGGGTTTCCTTCACTTGTGCTTGAAGTTAATGGTGAAGCGTTAGGTATTCCCCTTGATTACGTAAATCCGCAAACGAGTTTCGATGCCGTGGTTAGCGCTTTAGGTTAGTTTTGTTTATCGCAGATGTTATAGCGTAAAAAACAGATACAAAAAAACCAGCTGAGCGATCAACTGGTTTTTTATTCTCTTACAGAGAAGTTAACGCTTGATTTAGTGAACTAGCTTGGCCAAATCTGGTAATGGTCAATCTGCAAATGCAGTGCTTAAATCAAGGTTAAAGGACTAAATACCTAAGGTATTAGTCTACACCGTGACAATCAGCACATTCAGTGATTGCTAGGTCAGGTGTATGGATATCTGCATCTAATTCATGCATATCTGTCATGCCGCTGTGACAATCAGTACAAGTTTCTAGTGTTGCTTCCATTTCAGTATGTTCTGCAACATTGATTGCTTCATGACAATCAACACAGTCAACAGCAAAAGCAGAACTAGCGAAAACTAGTGTAGCAATCATAGCTAAGTATTTCATAGTAACTCCATCATCAGTTAAGGGGCTGTATCGCCCATGTTAGGTTGAATCCTAACAACTCGCGCTGACTCAATGATCACATCTCTTAATGCAAATAAATCCGTTACTTAATAACTAAGGACACTGAATATTGGTTAGCACATTTTAAATTTAGTATTTGTAATGCAATCTTAAGCATGTAAGAGCGAACTCTTTAAATATACTTTAGCAGCTTTACTTAGATACTATCTTATTGATTTATGTTAATTGGAACTTAAATTAGCTTTTAAAGCCACCTTTTTGCATTTTCTAACATAGATAATTCTCAAGGTTGTGATCTGCTTAATAAAATTCTAATTTTTTTAAAATGGATTTGATCATCGAAAATGCACTACATCATTGATGACCACACTCAGTATAAATGTCATTAGATGAACGTAAGATGAACGCTACTTGTAAATCTTAAGCTGCAGAAACCTTGATCCATTTATCAGGCAAAGCTTGTATTAATGGACTGAGTTGCTGAGGCTTGTCATTTAGCCAACTGCCAATTGCGTTCGAAGGAATAAATAGCGGCATGCGGTGATGGTATTCAGCACATTTTTCATTGGGGGTAATTGTAAGGGTAACCAATTGTTGTAGCTCTGGATAAATGACACCTGCCATGAATAATGGTTTATCTGCAGCGTGTGAAAAGCGGTATTTTTGCTTTTTAGCGTGGCCTTCATCTCGCCATTCGAACCATGCACTACAAGGTATAATGCAACGGTGTTCACTAAAGGCGCTGGCAAAAGTGGCTTTTTCGGCCACAGTTTCAGCTTGGGCGTTAATGATGAGCTTTTTAGACCATGAGGGTTGTATGCCCCAGCTTTGCTGAGTGGCCATAAGCTTGCCTTGTGTAGAGCTTAGGGTAGTAACTGGGTCAGTGGGTCTTAAATCAAGGTTTGTTTGAATACTTAATGGTTCATCAAAGACTTGGTCAAGCAAGCCTTTCATTCCACCCAGTAACACTTCCATTCTACCGCACATAGTAAAACCTTCTTTTTATTATTAGCTTTTACACAAATTGAATGACTATTGATTATACGCCAAAAATTTAACGTCAGAATTTAACCGCTTTTTACGAAAAATATTGAAGCCATTTATCCGAAATTGATGTCATTTTTGGTTATTTTTTATAAAAATTCAAACGAGCGTATAAATTTTTAAATTATTTTTCCCTTCAGCGTACACGTGTAAGTTCATGAAATGACGATAATTATTTTTTTACACTGCTTTGTTACTGTAAAGATTAGCTTTATTTCCTAATTAGAATATTTGATCTAATTTGATTTTTGTGACGTAATGCACACTATTATTCTGGTCTGATGAGTGTATAACTATGAGCATAAGAACAACATTTAAAAAAGTTTTGCCGAGTATTTCAACGACTGAACAAGAAGCGCTAGATGCAGGTGATGTTTGGTTAGAAGGCTCAATTTATCAAGGTATTCCAGACTTTGCTGCGTTGCGTGATATTCCCAATGCAACCTTGTCACTTGATGAACAAGCTTTCTTAGATGGTCCTGTGCAAACATTGATTGAAATGGTCGATGATTTTGATATTCAAAATGGTAAGCACTTGCCAGATGATGTATTGACCTTCCTTAAAGAGAACAAGTTTTTCTCGCTCATTATTCCAAAATCATACGGTGGTTTAGAGTTTAGCCCTTATGCTAACTCTACTATTGTAGCGACGATTGCCGCTAAAAGTTCTGCTGTTGCTGTAACGGTAATGGTACCTAACTCACTAGGCCCTGGTGAGCTACTGATGCATTACGGTTTAGATAGCCAACGTGATTTTTGGTTACCACGTTTAGCCAATGGCTTAGAGATCCCATGTTTTGCCTTAACAAGCCCAGAAGCAGGTTCTGACGCTGGCGGTATCCCTGATATCGGTACAGTGACAATGGGCGAGTACGAAGGTAAAGAAGTACTTGGTTTATCGGTGACTTGGGATAAGCGTTACATTACCTTAGCGCCTATTGCCACGGTATTAGGTTTGGCATTTAAGGTTGAAGATCCACAAGGCTTACTCGGTGGTAAAGAACAACTTGGTATCACCTGTGCCTTGATCCCTAAAGCTCACCCAGGTGTGCAATTGGGTAACCGTCATGACCCTATGGGTTGTCGTTTCTATAACGGTACGACTCGTGGCGAAAACGTATTTATTCCAATGGACTTTATTATCGGTGGCCAAGAAAAAATTGGTCGCGGCTGGCAAATGCTAGTGAGCTGTCTTGGTGCAGGCCGTGGTATTTCACTACCGGCATTAGGTGTGTCAGTGAGCCAATGTTCATTTAAGTCTTCTGCTGAATATGCAGCAGTACGTGAGCAGTTTGGTTTATCGATTGGTAAGTTTGAAGGTATTCAAGAAAAGCTTGCTGATATTGCCGGTAAAACTTATTTGCAAGAAGCGATGCGTGTATTAACCACAGAAGGTTTAGGCCTTGGCTTAAAGCCATCAGTTGTCACTGCGATTGCAAAATACCATATGACTGAACTTGGTCGTGATATTTTAGATTCAGCAATGGATATTCAAGCGGGTAAAGCGATTCAACGTGGTCCACAAAATACCTTAGCGTCAGGTTATGTTGCTCAGCCAATTGCGATTACAGTTGAAGGCGCAAACATTCTTACCCGTAATTTGATGATTTTTGGTCAAGGTGTGATGCGTTGTCATCCGCACTTACAAAGCATGGTTGAGTCTATCCATAGCGATGCAAGTGATGCTGATAAAACCTTCAATCGCATCTTTAGACAAACTATTGGTTACAGCGTAGGTAATAGCTTACGTGCATTTAAATTAGGCTTGTTGCCATTTACTGCGCCAGCTCAGTCGACTCTTCCTGAAGTGGTTGGTTACGAAAAGTCTGTACATAAATTGGCATCAAAACTGGCGGTATATGCTGATTTCTCGCTTCTAGTATTAGGTGGCAAGCTTAAGCAAGCTGAAATGCTTTCGGCCCGTTTAGGTGATGTAATGAGTTACTTATATGCAGCCATGGCATCGATTCGTTTCTACGAGCAAAAAGTGACAGCGGGTGAACGCAGCCAAGCTAAGCCATACTTTGAATACGCAACACGTTGGTCTTTATGTAAAGCTGAAGAAGCAATATTGGCATTTTTAGAGAACTTCCCATCAGCACCTACGCGTCAGTTCATGCGTTTAATTACCATGACTTACTCAGGTAAAATGGTCAAAGTGAATGATGACTTAGTGCGTGAATTAGCCGAGCAAGCTCAGCTAGATACAGCATTTAAAAAGCAGTTAACTCACTTAATCAAGCCAGTTGCAGGTGACGGTAACTACATCAATGAGCAAGCTTATTTAGCTAAAATGGCGTGTTTACCACTGCTTTCTAAAGTCAAAAAAGCACTTAAACAGCGTGTATTTAAAGCAGGTGTTCGTTTCTCAATTACACTGGATAATGCACTTGAAGCCCAAGTTGTTAGCGCTGATGAGCACAAGTTGCTGCAAGACTATAATTTGAAGCGTGAACGCGCTATCCGCGTGGATGAGTTCGATTTCGATTTAAACTTAATTTCAGATAAAGCCAATTTAAAAATCGCTAATTAAACTATAGTGATGGTTTGAAACTGAATTGAGCACAAATATTGCTCATATCGTATTGATAATAAAAGCCGCTTCGAGCGGCTTTTTTGTGCCTGCAGGAAATTGAACTCGTGCGATGTCGATTCCCAGCGGTGAAGATTAAATTTTAAGCGGATCACAAATTTTGATCAATGTTACCTTTTGGGTATTTTATCAATTGGAAGTTTGAGCTAAACGGCATTTTTTCTACCTTACTTCGGTAAATAATAAAGTAGTTATTGCTAAAGCCGGAGGATAAATGGCTCGATTTAGCTTACTCAAAAACGTAATCGTGATGTGTTTACTTCCCGGTATTTCCTATGCTGCTGACACAATTGTAGGCGGAACAGTGGGTTACCAACACCATGCTAGTTCCTCTGCTTCAGAGTTATCTAGTAACCAAGAACGCGGTATTAATTATCAAATTAAAAATGGCTTAAAAATTAGCGATACCAGTCGTTTGTATGGCACTTACTCATTTAACTCTGATGATATGAATCATCATCAAGGGCTACTCGTGTCTTATGACCGATTGTTTTCGTTGGATGAGGCTAAACAAGTGAGTTGGTTTATTGGCGGCTCTGCAGGGTTAAGTGATCATGAGTTTCAATTCAATGACATTGACCAAATCTATCGAGACTCGAGCAGTTGTTATGTGTTTGGCGGACAAACGGGTTTGATGTTCGATTTTGGCAACACATTGACATCAGAGTTAGGCTTTCGTTATTTAAAGCATAATTTTACTTCAGCAGATAAAGGCATTAATGCGACTTCGTTATCAGTGAATGATGCTGAGCAAATATATTGGGGAATAGATTTTACTTTTTAAGCTGATTGAGTTTCAGTATTTATATGAGTTATAGATAAATAAAAGGCTGCCAAAAAACATTAGGCAGCCTTATTGTTTATGCGATTAAAGCTGCAATTAAGCTGCTTTAATAACGTTACCTTGTGAATCTTTAAAGTTACCGACAGCAATAATAATGAAATCGATAAGCGTCCAAATCCCTAAGCCACCTAGAGTTAGTAGCATTAAAATACCAGTACCGATTTTACCTGTGTAAAAACGGTGAACCCCAAATGCCCCTAAAAAGAAACATAAAAGTAGAGTAGGAACGAATCCTTTTTCGCTTACCTGAACAGGTGCTTCTGCTGTTTGAACTTCTGACATAAATAAATCCCTTAATTATATTTTTTGTCCCGGATAAGCAATTAATTTGCCTTTTCCGTCTCTGTAGCTTCCGACTAGAAGCATAAATGTCACCACAACGGTGTGAATGACATCAATTAGAATAAGACCAACACCGAGCATGGTGAGTGTCGTGTCATCAAATTGCATTAGCGTAAGCCCAACTATCGCTAACGACAGATCGAAAAATCCGTGGAGCACTCTTCCACAATAGAAATGATGGATACCAAAGATCCCGAATATTCCCGATAAGATAACTGCTGTTGCGTAGTTTTTTTCTGATTTGACCGACTCTGACACTTTCGTCCTCCTTGATGAAAATCTTAAACCTTTTATATAGCAAAGAGTTAGCTTAATCAATTACAAATGTTAATTTAGGGGTGAGAATGTGTTTTAGATCGTGCGATGCATTTAACTCTGACAACTAAAAAGCAACTAATGACATAACATAGAGTGATAAAAATAAGGCTATTACTTTTATTTAAAAAATGCCTAATGCAAACCTGACTTACTACTTTATTGTAACTATCTAAAAATTTAGGCATGTTATTAACTATGGACATCAGTATATAAATAGGGAAACTCATGCGCACTTCATCGGTATTATCTAAAACCAAACTCGCCTTAATCATGGCATTATCAACTACATGCACCTTGACATCATTAGCGGTAAACAGCGCTGATTATAAGGTTATTCATGCAGGTGAACTGTTAACTGATGCCAGCGCAAAACCGTTACGAGAATATTCGTTAGTGATTATTGATGACAAAATTTCAGAGGTTAAAAAAGGTTACCTAACCTTGCCTGAACAGCAAACATTATCTACAGATACTGTTGAGTATATTGACTTAAAAGATCATTTTGTCATGGCTGGGTTGATGGATATGCATGTACATCTACAAGGTGAAATTGGTCCTAAAAACGACAGTGAAGCACTGCGCATGTCAGATGCAGATGTGGCGATGAGAAGTGCCTACTTTGCCAATAAAACCTTAATGGCAGGCTTTACCACAGTGCGAGATTTAGGCGCAAAACCTGAGCAAATTTATGCACTGCGTGATGCGATTAATAAAGGTTGGCTCAGTGGCCCACGTGTTATTGCTTCTGGCGGTGTTTCAGTGACAGGCGGCCACGGCGATGTCGATGGTAAAAGCCCAGATTTATTAGATATGCTCACATCAAAAACTATTTGTGATGGCCCTTATGATTGTCGCCGTGCGACTCGTCGCGCGATCAAATACGGCGCAGATGTTATTAAAATTACTTCTACAGGTGGTGTATTGTCTGATACCAATACCGGTACAGGGCAGCAAATGGCCAATGATGAATTGAAAGAAGTGATTGATGCCGCCCATGCTTTAGGTAGAAAGGTTGCCAGTCATGCCCATGCTGCAGAAGGTATCAATGCAGCGCTTCGAGCTGGAGTCGACAGCATTGAGCACGGCAGTTACGCCAACAAAGAGTCGATTAAGTTGTTTAAAAAATCGGGTGCCTATTTAGTGCCGACATTACTTGCGGGTGACACTGTGGTGCAAATGGCTAACTCAAAAGGTAACTTCATGTCGGATGCGATTAAAGCGAAAGCGATTCGTGTGGGTAACGACATGCAAAATAACTTTGGTAATGCGTACAAACAAGGGGTGAAAATCGCTTTTGGTACCGATAGTGGTGTGTCTCGTCACGGTGATAATGCCAAAGAGGCTGTTTTGATGCATCAAGCAGGAATGTCGAATAAAGATATTTTAATTTCTGCCACCATTAATGGCGCTGACTTAATCGGCATGTCAGATAGTTTAGGTACACTCGAGCAAGGTAAGCAAGCTGATGTGATTGCGATGAAGACCAGTCCATTAACCCAAATCGATGCACTACTTGATGTGCAATTTGTGATGAAATCAGGCGCTATTCATAAACGTTAAACGCCCGTTTATAGCGTTCATTCATTTAAAAGCATTTAAAAAGGCTGATTCAATCATTAAGCTCTAGATTGAGTCAGCCTTTTCAGATTTTGGTGCAGGTAGTATAAGGGTTTAGTTTAAGCGCTCAGTTTAGGTAATTCATTTAAGTACTTTATTTAGGCGCTCAATCTAAGGATTAAATCTAAGGATTAAATCTAAGGATTAAATCTAAGGATTAAATCTAAGGATTAAATCTAAGGATTAAATCTAAGGATTAAATCTAAGGATTAAATCTAAGGATTAAATCTAAGTGCTTAATCTAACTAGTTAGTTTAGGCAATTTGAGTGTAGCAATGCAGCCTTTGGGCTGATTTTCCTCAAGGTTAAACTTCCAATTGTAGCGCTGGCATAAGGTGTCGATGATCACCAGTCCCAAGCCATGACCTGCTAACTCACTCCCTTGATGGCCTTTTTCTACTTCAGACAATCCTTGGCCATTATCTTCAACCACAATTCTATCGTCGAAAATACTAATCTTAATCCAACTTACTTCCTCAGTAGCTAAGTTTTCACAGCGGGCATTAACGGCATTGTTAATTAGATTGGTTAACAGCATCTTTATCACCGCTGAATTAGGCTGCACTATCGGCGTGCCAAACCAATTCATAATAACGTCAATGTCTTGTTGTTTAGCCTGATTAATCGTTGTCTCAAGTGTTTGAACCAACTCTTGCTCTGTTAGTTGTCTAGGTGGATTAGCATTAGCTGACTTTTCTTGTTTAACGATATTAAGTAACGCCTCGACCGTGTTTTGCATGTCTTGAGCTGCGCGGGTTATACGCTCTCTTTGACGATGCTGAAAATCTGCATCGGGCTTTTGGGCAAGTAATTTTGCCGAACCTAAAACGATACTCAGTGGCGTACGTAACTCATGGCTGGCATATCTTGCAAATGCTTGCTCTTGTTTAATTAAGGTTTCGTTTTGCTGACGATAATGGTTCAGACTATCAGTGAGAATACCGAACTCCTTGGCAGCGCTTTGGCTAACAGTAAACTCTGTTGGCGGTGTAGCTTGTCCAAGTTGCATACTTAATTGATTAATTGGCGCGATTAAACGCCTAAAAAGTTTAAAAATAGCAAAGCTAAATAACAGAATTAATCCAATCGTAAAAACGATTATAAATCCACTGATCCCATTCCATTGGTCTTTGTTTAATTCAATATTTTCAGCAGGCATAGTGATAAATAGTTGCGTCATGCGACCATTTAAAACAAATTCTGAGCGATATAAAAATATCTCATTTAAGTCATCATTAATCTCACCATTAAAACCAAGCGGGTAATTTTGTAATTGACCGTAATTTGATGGAATAAAGTCAGTACTGTGAAATGCGGTAATGTTGGGCGGCAAGACTAATGGCTCAGGCGAACCCTTACGAAACTGTTTGATGACGTATGGGGCGCTGTCTCGCAGGTTATTCAAACTTACTTCATCTTCAACCCATTGCAGCATGAAGATCATCATCAGGTAAATTAAGCCTGATGCCAACACACCGATTAATACAAAGTAGAGTGTCAGTCGCCCAACAAAAGAGTGAGCAGTTCTATTACTTGTTGCAGCATGGGGTACTTGCGTCGTTAATCTGTCTGCGGCCAATGCTATTCTCCTTGCTCTAAACGTAAACCCACTTTAGGGATCGTTACTAACATAGGTTGCTCAAATGGCTTATCAAGCTGGTTCCTCAATTGATAAACATGACTTCGAAGAATGTCTTGTCCTGGTGGGTGTTGGCCCCAGATTTCTTCAATCAGTTGTTCACGAGTGACCACGTTTGGCGCATTTTTGATTAACATTAATAAAATTTGATAAGTCGTTGGTGTTAAGGGGAGTTTCATACCTCGGCGCTTCACTTGATGACGGGCAATGTCTAACTCAAGCTCACCAAAGCGCAATGTCGCTTGCGCCACTTTACCGCGATGTCTTTTTATCAACGCTTTAATGCGGACATCCAGTTCATCTAAATCAAAAGGTTTGCCTAGGTAGTCATCTGCACCGCTGTCAAAACCTGTCATTAAGTCGGCTTTATTATCTAACGCTGTCAGCATTAATACTGGGGTGGTGCACCCTTGCTCTCGCAACGCGCGGCATAAGCTTAAACCATCTAATTTAGGCAGCATGAGGTCTAAAATAATAGCGTCAAAGTCTTCTGCAAGTGCGAGGCTTAACCCAAGCTCACCATTAGCGGCGTAATCAAGGTCAGCATCTTGAGCCTCAAAAAAGTCTCCTAAAATACCTGCAACATCGTGGTTATCTTCGATGATAAGTAATTTCATGTGCTGCGTTTATTCCTTGTGTGTTAATGCCTATATTGTCGCAATTTTTTTGTCGAAAAAATGTCAATGACATTTCTTACACCACTTACCCTTCAGGATGTTGGCATATTTTATTCTGAAGGAATAGTGGATGCGTCATTCAAATAACCTTAACCAACGAACAGAAATTTGTCTTTCGATAATTATTCCAATGTTCAATGAATCACAAAGTATCGATGTGCTGATGTCGAGGCTTAACTCTGTGCTGTCAACAATTAATGATCATTGTGAACTGGTATTTGTTGATGATGGCAGCACAGACAATACATGGGATTTACTGCAACAACTGAGCTTAAGCTATTGCGAGCATCAATGCATAAAACTAAGCCGAAATTTTGGTAAAGAAGCGGCAATGTCAGCAGGGCTTGCTCAAGCGCGCGGATTAGCCGTTATCTTGCTTGATGCGGACTTACAAGATCCGCCAGAGCTTATCCCACAAATGTTGCAAGCTTGGCGCTCAGGTTTTGAAGTGGTCAATATGCGTCGTAAAAAACGCCTTGGAGAAACCTGGTTTAAACGTTTTTCTGCAGCCAGTTTTTATCGCTTAATGAACTGGATGTCTGATTCACCGGTTCCTGAGAATGTCGGCGACTTTAGACTGTTAAGCAGACAAGTAGTCGACCATATCAATGCCATGCCTGAACGTAACCGATTTATGAAAGGCATTTTAAGTTGGCCAGGTTTTACACAAACCATCATAGAGTTTGATCGCGACCCTCGTTGTGTCGGTGAAACCAAGTGGAATTACGGCAAGTTAGTGGGCTTGGCGATGGATGGGATTACTTCATTTAGCTTTAAACCACTGCGCTTAGCAACCTGGTTTGGCGTCAGCATTGGCATGAGCGCGTTTGTTTATGGCATTTGGGTAGTGATTAAAACCTTAGTTTATGGCGAAGCTGTAGCTGGTTATGCATCAATGATGGTGGTGCAACTGTTTTTAGCGGGTATTCAATTACTGGCATTAGGTTTGATTGGTGAATATTTAGGGCGGGTTTTTATGGAGGTAAAACAGCGACCTGTATTTATTGTTGAAGACGTTTATCACCAGCAAAGTGTGCCGCATACCGTAGTGAATTTTAAGCAGCCACATAAAGCTAAAAAATCAGCCAAAAGTAAACAGTCATTTAATAATAAGAAGTCAGCAATAACAGTCAAACAAGCTGTATATCAGCAGCAAAAAACAGTCGTAGAGCAAGGCATTTTAATTAGTCGGCAAAATCAATTTGTTCAACCAAAAAGCTTTAATCAATATCAGTTTAGTTTGGAAAACGTCAAATGAAGTCAAAGTTATTTTCAGCGCAGTATTATCCACAAATGTTAATGCTACTTGTAAGCGCATTGTTGATTCGCTTGGCTTCATTGGCTTTGTATCCATTGATGGATACGACCGAAGCCCGCTATGGTGAAATGGCGCGATTGATGTCAGAGACAGGTAACTGGCTCACGCCGCAATTTGATTACGGTGTGCCTTTTTGGGGCAAACCTCCTTTACAAAATTGGTTAAGTGCAAGCTTTATAGAGCTGTTTGCTAATAATGAATTCTTTTTAAGGTTGCCGCATTTTTTAGTGGGTCTGTTGGTTTTATGGCTAGTGGTCAAACTGGCTAAGCAATTCGCTATTAATGGCATAACGGTTGCCACAATTCTGACCACTACCACCGTTTTTTACGTTTGTATGGGGACAGTGATGACCGACATGGGGTTATTACTGGGATTAACGCTAGCTTTGGTGGGTTTTTACTTAGCTTGGCAAGGGCAATATTTGTGGGGTTATGCAGGCTTTGTTGGCCTTGCTATTGGCTTAATGGCCAAAGGGCCTGTCGCTGTAGCAATATTTGGTATTGCCACTTATCTATGGATGGTTTGGGCCGTTGGCCCAGTCAAAATGTGGCGTCAATTATGGCAGCGGATACCATTGTTATCTGGATTAATGTTATTACTGGCGCTAACTCTGCCTTGGTATGTCATGGCTGAGCAAGCGACCCCAGGTTTTATCCAATACTTTATTGTGGGTGAGCATTGGTCTCGCTTTGTGGACAGTGGTTGGAAAGGGGATTTATATGGCACTGCACATGATGAAATCCGCGGCACAATTTGGATTTACTTTGCTGTAGCTTGCGTACCTTGGTCGTTATTTATTCCTCGCGGTTTGTATCGTATTTATCAAAATACCAATTCAACCAAAGTGGCTGTTGCTAAAGAGGCTTTTACTAAAGCAGCCTGCGTTAAAGAGACTTTTGCAAACGAAGAACAAACAAATAGTGAAAATAAAGGGTTTGATGATTTCACTAAGTTTTTACTGTGTTGGATGGCTGCGCCACTGATTCTATTTACTTTTGCAGGCAACATTTTACCTGCTTACGTATTACCTGCATCGCCCGCACTCGCTTTATTAATCGCCTATGCATGGCGAAATGCATCGATTAACCGTTTTATGGTAATTGCGAGTAGTGTTCCTCTATTGTTGGTTATTGCAATAGTGGTGCTTAATTCTGGAGTGAGCAAAGATAAAAGTGATAAGTGGTTATTGAACCAAAGGGTGTTTGATTTGCCAGTTTATTATTGGCATAAACAGCCATTTTCTTCACGGTATTACAGTGAAGGTAAGGCAGTTATTGTCAATGATGAGCAGCAATTAGATCAGTTAAACCAACAGCCTTATTATATCGTTGTCAGCAAGCGACAACTCACTGAACAAGGAAACTTTGGTAGTTGTTTTCTTGAGTCTGAAACCCGCAGTAAAGTGCTAATGTTGTGTGGTGAAAACTGATGCAGCAAGTGAGTTTATTAAGGCGAACTGAGAGGCTGCAATATCTGCTAATTCAACATCTTCGTCTTAATACCTTTGGCTGTTTTTTAA
Organism: Shewanella sp. GJ50-10; assembly: GCF_055808815.1. NCBI lineage: Bacteria > Pseudomonadati > Pseudomonadota > Gammaproteobacteria > Alteromonadales > Shewanellaceae > Shewanella > Shewanella sp. GJ50-10. The sequence goes on from NZ_JBVVSS010000001.1 coordinate 931,898, forward strand.
TGGTTGGAGGAGCCAGTTTTGTGGTGGATTTAACAGTGTATTTAGCACTATTAAATTGGGCTCAATGGGACGCGATGTTTGCACGGGGTGCGGCTTTTACTGTGGGGTTGAGTTTAACTTGGTTAGGGCATCGAAAGTTTACCTTTCGCCACCGAAAGCAACGTCGAACTCAAGAACAAATGTTATGGGTTATCTTGATAGCAGGTATTGCTGCTATAGCTAACTTAATGGGGTTTCAAATTGCTAGAGGCTGGCTGCTTACTGTTACGCCTTTAGCATCATTTTCTACACTAGTTCAGTCAGTCACTGCTGAAGTGTTAAGTCTATCGTTTGGTGTATTAATTGGATTAGTTGTGAACTGGTTAGGCTCGAATTATTTTACTTTTAAAGCACAATCTCAGTGAGGATGAAATGATATATATTCAATACCATTGTTATTTACAGCAATTAATTCATAACACAGCATTGGTTCACTATTATTCGTTAATAAAATAGCCGTTTAGGGGACTATTCCCTGACTTAGCTCTAGCTAATCACAACAATTTGGCATAAAAAAACCTTACTCACTGAGTAAGGTTTTAAGTCTTTATTGGTTAACTCTCCAAGTATTACTCAACCCAGTGCAGTACATCTTTAGCCACTGACCAGCGCGGTTTTTTCGGTTGGGCATTTTCGCCTAATATCCAATAACTATACAAAGTATCAATATAACCAGAGGACTGTTGAATCGATAACCAGCTGTTTAAAAAGATATGCAGAGAGTGATTCCCTTTGGCGACGGCATATGATGCTGGGAAGGATTTAATCTCTTCACGGTTATAAAGGGTGGTGTATTCAGGGTATAAAATGGTCCAGGTTTGTCCGGCTTCTAAACTGATCAATAAACCATCCCATGACTTACCATCATCTTCAAAGAAGATTTTATCTGAGTCAATTGAGGTAAATTCGAGATTATCGAACTTCTCTTCTAGGTGGGGGATAATCGAATAATCACCTACTGAAGCGACTCGAATCTTTTCTGCTTGATGGATTAACTCATCGTTTTGGAACTCGTCCGCTCGATAATCTTTTACTACAAATGAGTAATGTAGGTTCAATACTGGGTTGGTAAAGTCGACAAAGCCAATGCGGGTGGTGGTCATCTGTAAACCAGAAACCGTAATATCAAATAACCCGCTGTTAATGGACTCTAATACATTCTCGCTAGTGTAGGGGATAAAGGCGATTTTAAGTCCAAGTTCAGCTGCGAGTTTTTTCATTAACTCAATATCAAAGCCGACTAATTGCTTTTGGGCGTTAAAAAACGAGAAGGGAACTTGCACTGTGTTGTAGCCCACACGCAGCATGCCACTTTGTTTAATTTGTTCTATGGTTCGCGGTCCATTTACTTCTAATTCTTCAGACCAATTAAAGGTGGTCACTTCTTCAGGGACTTCTGCGGCAGAACTCATGTGAGCGACCACTTTATCCATGTTGTATTCAGTGTCGACGATGTTATTTAGCAGCCAACTGGTGGCTAGCAGCGTGATACCAAAAGCCACAGGCGTGATAGCGCTGCATAAAATAAGACGTTTCATGCTGACTTTGGCAATACCTGCCAGCATAGCCGTGCCGCCAATGGCTAAAATAAAGATATTCATTGCCGCTAGCAGTGAAGTAAAGCGACTGGTGAATAAGCTAGAAACCATATAAAGCTGAAACAGATCTGATGATAGCTCTAACGAGTCCAGTAGCATTGGAATCGTTAAATAAACACTGCCAAATAAACTAATTAACCCGTTCACAGACATCGGGAAGTAACTGAGAAAGTCGAGCTCTTTACCTGAAAACCATGCGGCGAAAAGCACGAATACAATCGTGAGTAACTTACCTAAATTCGGGAAGCTAAACACCACAGGAATGATGATATTGGCGTAGTCATCGGTTTGCGAATCACCGATATTATATTTGTGGAATAGCTCTTTAGTGCGCTGAATCAGTAGCGGTAAAACAATGAATATATTACCTGCCGCAAAGGCGGTGATCATCGCATCTTTGGCGATGCCAGTAATATCTCGATAGGAGAACGGAGTAATAACCATGATGATGGCCGGCAGTACCCAATAGGTTAAAATTATAGTCATCACCACATGGGCAACAAAGTAGACCTGCAGTTTTTGAAACTCATCAAAATCCATGGTGCCCGCAGTTGCCGCTGTCATAGCAAAAATACCAATAGGCATTAGCATCACAATACTCTGAGTAACCTTATTAAAAGACTCCCCGAGTAATTGTAATGGACGCATTAGCGATTCTTTGTCTTTAATCGAAATAAGCGCAATACCAGTTGCGACACAAAATAAAACAATAGCTGGAATGTAGCTATTTGATAGCGAAAAGAATGGGTTAGAAGGAATATATAAGTCGAGTAAGTTTACTGAGTTTGGATCTTGAAGCGCGGTTAAACTGAAAAACTCGCCGGCTTGCCAGTCAGGGAAGGTGTATTTAATCAAATACATGCTAAGCAGGCCAAATAGCCAAATCACCAACATCAATTTACCAACTTTAACCCCTAATGATTTGGCTTGTTCTAAGGTTAAACTGCCTAAACTGGAGATTAGCGATACGATGATATAAGGGATAATGGTCATCTGTAGCAACTTGATAAAAGCATCGCCTATCACAGACATCCAAGCCAGCATTTCACCGAAAAATAACCCAGCAATAATCCCGCCAGCAAAAGAGATTAATACCCAACTCGACATGCTGAGTTTTTTCTTTTTTGGCTCCGTTTGCGGTGGTTGTGTGTTTGCTTGTTGGTTTACGTCTTTCGGTTCTTCTGTCCCTGCATTGGCCGTTGCCATATGAATCCCTTTATATTTGTTTTTGAACTTTATCTAACAAGCAGTTGCGCTTTGTCCGTGAATCGCCAGAGTTTGATGGTAACAATCAAGGTATTGATTAATTTTAACGTCAGTATTGAATTGGCTCATTGCTCGTTCTCTACCAGCTTGGCCTAATTGATGTTGGTAATCGGAGTCGGCAAGAATATGACTGATCGCCATTGCCATATTATCGGCATCCTCTGGCGGGAACATAAAGCCAGTCACTCCTTCATTTACCACCTCAGGTATGCCATCAACATCGCTGCTGACTGTTGGCACACCACAAGCCATTGCTTCTAGAATGACCATACAGAACGATTCGCGGTAACTTGGTTGGATTAAGCAATCTGCATTGGCAATGAAGCGTTCGACGTTTTTAACTGAGCCAGTAAAAGTGACTTTATCGAGTATATTTAGCTGCTGACATTGAGTTCTAATTTTATCGATATCAGGCCCGCTTCCCACCAAAACAAGCCTGACCTTTTCATTACAACTTAATTGGCTAAAGGCGTTTACCACCGTTTGAGTATTTTTCAACGCTCTGAAGTTTGACACATGCATCAGGATTTTTTCATCATCAGCAGCCAGTGATTGTCTCAATGTGCTGTCTACTAGATCGGGAGTGAAATCATCGGTATCAATAAAATTGTGTACCACATTGATGGGCTGATTAACTTCAAACTCTTGTTGAATATATTGGCGCTGAAAATTCGATACCGTGGTGAGCAAGGTACTTTGGTTCATACTGAAGGTGTTAAGTCTTTTAATCGCATCATCCTGCCCGACAATCGTGACATCTGTGCCGTGAATGGTGGTGACGATTGGGAAAGAGTATTTGCAGATATTACTGGCTAAAAAAGCACATAAAGAATGCGGAATTGAGTAATGGGCATGTACCAAGTCTAATTTATATTGCTCTACGACTTCGACAATTTTAGCGGTTAAAGAATAGGTATGTAATGGTCCTTCAAATAGCGGATAGTTAACTTCATCGACTTTATGAAAGTAGATGTTCTCATGCTGTTCTATCAGCTTAAAAGGACGTTTATGGGCAATGAAATGCACTTCGTGACCAAGCTTTGCCAGACCAATGCCTAACTGCGTTGCCACCAATCCTGAGCCACCAATACTTGGATGGCAAACTATTCCGATACATAACTTATTCATCATTACTAACTAGTATCCTTACTAATTCGAGGGCAAAACATGAACTTATATTGACGAAATTGAGCTTATAAAATATGAACTTAACTAGTTATTTTTAGGCTAAGTTAATGAGTTTTGCAAACTTTTATCGTTATCAATTAGTCGTGTTCATGAAACAGAATGATAATAAATGTGCCTTTTGAGCTGAAAGTCATCACTTTGTACTGTAAACAGGCATTATGACAATTTAACTTAACGTGAAACGTCGCTATGGCAGGGATATAAATAGGGATATAAAAAAGCCTAATGAAGTTAATTTCATTAGGCTTATAGATGGTTTGTTATAAAGGCTTTGTATAAGAGCTTTTTATTAGAGCGAGGGCTAAATCAACCCAAAGCTTTAATCAACCCAATGCAAAACGTCTCGAATAATTGACCAGCGTGGCTGAGGCGTTGTTGCGCCTTTACCCAGCATCCAATAATCATAAAACTCTTGCTGGTGGCCATCGACTTTACGCAATTTTTGCCAGTTATTAATATAGTTCAGTAATGACTGGTTTGACTGAGCGACCGCATACGCCACAGGGTAACGATTTTTTCCTTCTAGAATCGCTATGCCATAACCTGGGAAAAATAACGTCCAAGCAGAGCCTGCTTCAGCGCTAATCACCACCGCATCGTATTTATCTTTTTTCTGCCTGAAGAAGTCTTTGTAACCTTCAATTTTGACAAAGGTGAGATGAGGTAATTGCTTTTTCGCTTCAATGATTTTGTCATCATGCTCAACATACGCAACAGTGGTATTTTCCATTGCCATTAACGATTCATTTGATTTAAAGCTGTTGACACGATGATCTTTCGTGGCAATCGCAATATTAAGCTCAAGCACGGGGTCGCTGTAACTTAAGCGATCCATTTGCTTGATATCCATTGCGAGTCCAGACATTGCCACATCAAAAAAGCCAGCCTGTAATGACACGGCCAGTTTATCTTTATGAAAAGGAATAAACTCAATATCAACCTTTAAATCTTCTGCCAGTTTGGTCGCCATTGCAGAGTCAAAACCGACCAATTGACCTGAATTATTGTAATAGCTAAACGGCACGTTACTTGGGATGTAGCCAACCCTTAGCACGCCACGTTTGCGAATGCTTTGCACATCAGCAATAGGTTGTGAAGGTGTTTTACCGACTTCAGGAAATTGGCGAGTCACTTTTGTAGGGACTTTATCTGCCACTTTCATATTAGCTATCACGCCACTGGTGATCTCAGGGCTGGTAATAAATAACCCCATTCCAATTCGACATACCAAAATAGTGACTACAGTACTGGCTAATAGGCCGCCAAACATTTTAATTAACTGTGGAGCACGGATCTTGAGGCTGCCTTGAAATAGGCAAACGGTGAGTAATGTCAGTGCGAATAGGTTCATGACCGCAGCGATAGAATTAAATTTACCGGTAATGAAGCCCGACATAACAAACAGCTGGAATAAATCAGAAGGTAAATGAACCAAGTCGAGCATAAAGGGGATGGCGACATAAACGCTGCCAAACAGCGATAATAATCCACTGACTGACAATGAAGGTATAGCGCTTAAATCGACAGGTGTGCCGTTAAACCAACCTGCAAAATAGACAAACAAAATAACGGTAAGTTTACCGATATTAGGGAAGGTAAAGGCAATGGGAACTAAGATTTCGATTAAGGTTAAGCCGTCTTCGCTGAGGTTATTATGCTCGCGCATAATCTGCTTACACTCTTCAATAATCACAGGAATAACAATAAAGATGTTACCTGTGGCAAAGGCGGTGACTAAACTCGCTTTGGTAATGCTGACCGTTTGCGCGTAAGTAATTGGCGTTAGTGAACAAACAATCCAAGGCAGAATAATAAAGGTGAGCAATAAACACAGTACAAAGTAACTGATTAAATACACTTGCATACTGGCAAATTCATCAACGCCCATAGTACCCGCTGCAGCGGCTGACATGGCGAAAATACCAATAGGTAAGACTTTCACTAAGCCTTGTGTGATGCGTGAAAATGTTTCTGTAATGGTATGCATGAAGGACAATACTTGGGCTTTATTATCGCCCTCCATACCAATTAACGCTAAGCCCATCGCAATACTAAACACCACCATCGCAGGCACATAACCTGCTGCCATAGATTCAAATGGGTTAGAAGGAATATACAGCTTAAAGTAATTAATTGGCTCGACAGGCTCAATAATACTGGTACTGAAAAATGAGGCAGATTCTACAAACGGGAAGGATAATGGCATTAATGCGGTGACGACTAAGCCCACAAGCCATAGCAGCAACATAATAAACCCTGCGCGACTAAAAATGAGGATTGCAGTGCTTTTTTGCAGTTTACCAATACCGCCAATCAGCGATACCACAATGTAAGGCAACACGGTCATCTGCATCAACAAGATGACACCATTACCTATGGTGCTAAGCCAGCCAACGGATTCACCAAAAAAAATGCCCACAGCAAAGCCAACAAACATGGCTATTAGCATTTGGGTCGAACTGGTCATCGCAAGTAATTTCTTAACCACGGTAGTCTTCCATTTTATGTTAAACCTGAAGCGGTAATGTCTCGTTAAACAACTGCAATGTCAGCTGGCTGTCTATTGTTGTTTTGTTGAGGTTGTTTTGTATTTAATGTAACGCTAGTGTTGTATCTGGTTGATATTACCAGCCTTGTCACTGATTAGGCAGGGGCTATAGAAAATATTATTTATCAAAGGTGAAATGAAAAATAAGGACGTTAGGGAAGTATTATGGATAATAACCATTGGATAAAGTCTAATAATATCCGTCGTGTAGTCACATTTATGTGTTTATTCATATGTGTCTATGTTGCTGGCGATAGAATGAAAATGTTACTTGAATCTGAATTGAGGCCTGCCACTTTTACTCAGTGTAGTGGTAAATGGGTCAGCGTGACCGATAACCATGCAAGCTCAAAACTTCGCCAGCAGGTTCAATATTATCCTGTCGCAGAAACAAACTCTGAACAGCTTGCTACTGGGCAAGTTCCGATGTTATCTCAGGCATTTTGTGAAAAACTGATTGGCCGAGACACTCAGATTTTGATTCCCTCCCAACTGGACGCGCCCAAGCATATATTTAGTTTTATTCAATTCTGGATGGTAAGCCTATTAATTGTAGTGTTACCACTTTCATTTTTAGTGGGACTATTTTCAAAAGGAGGCTCTCAAGTAATCTGTTTTGTCCTCTTTTTTATCATTTTAGGCGGTTCGTTTAAAGAGCTCAATCAATCTAGCACATTAGCAGAAAACAGTAGTGATAAGCCTCGGCAGCAGCGTAACCTAGCGTTGGACGTATGTATTCGTTCGGCTATAAATAAACAAAAGGTGACCGAACCTCAGCAAGTCACAAAATTAATATGCCAAATGAATAAACTCACCCACTTGGGTGGATTAGAGCAACTTGAGAATGTAGAGGAAATTTACCTTCAAAACTCAGGTTTAACGACATTAACGGATTTGCCATTGTTACCCCATGTTAAAGTCATCTCTATTGCAGGAATCAAATCACTCACTTCGTTAAAGGGAATTGAATCATTAACGGGTTTAGAAGAATTGCAGGCTAACAAAACAGGATTAAAAGATCTCAGTGGTATAGAGGCTTTAACTAATTTGCGAATATTTTCTAGTATGATGAGTAAAATCAATGACATTAACCCACTAGAAAATCTCAATAACCTTGAGGATATCAATCTAAGTTACAATGAGATTCATAAAATTTCAGCTCTGGCTAATAAGAATAATTTAGTTAAGTTATCAATTGTTGATAATCGGGTAAGTGATATTAGTGCGCTATATAATAATTCACGTTTACTTCAGGTATCTGTAAAAGGAAAAGGCAGAGTAAGCTGCGATCAAATCCACAAGCTAAGAGGGTTGCTGAGCAGTGAAGCCAAAGTGAGAGGACAAACTATGTGTGATGAGTAAAGTGGCATAAGTTAACTCTCACTATAATCAATAACAGGAACTCCCTTTGATGACGGCAGTTCCTGTTTTATTTATTTTAGCGTTCTATCAAGTCTTCCAAACCTACAGTGGCTTTAGTTTGCCTTTTGCATCAGCAATACATTGATAGTTTTTCGTTTGCATAAAGTCTGCAAGCTCTGTTTCAATTCGCTCAAAACAGCTTTCGCCTTCTTTTTCAAAACAGGTGGCAATTTGCACTGCATCTGCGCCAGCGAGTAGGTATTCAAAGGCATCGATACCGGTTTTAATCCCGCCTACACCAATGATTTGCACATCATCATCGAGTAACTCACGAAAGGCGCGAACATTGGCTAAACCAATAGGCTTAATGTAATCACCGCATAAACCACCAAAACCACCCTTAGGTTTGATTATTGGTTGCTCAGTGTGTGGGTCAATCACTAAGGTATTACCGATAGAGTTAATGCAGGTAATGAATTTTACTGGATACTTTTTGATGATATTGGCCGCAGCAATAAAATGTGACATATCAAAGTAGGGGGCTAACTTAATCCCTATTGGCTTATTGCCAAGTGCAGTAATGGCCGCAAGGGCTTTATCCGTTTGCTCAAAATCATAGGCAACTTGGGCTTTACCTGGGATGTTAGGGCATGAAAAGTTAACTTCAATTAAATCAACATCACTGTTTTGAAAAGCAGTGACCATTTCAATATTATCTTCAATGCTAAAACCTGAAACACTCACCACAACAGGTTTACCTAAGGCTTTTAATTGAGGCACCATTTCTAAATAAGCTTTGTAGCCTAAATTTGGTAGTCCCATTGATTGAATAGAGCCTAAAGGTAAGTTCTGGTATCTAGGCTCTGGATTACCTTCGCGCGATTCAATAGTACAAGATTTAGTGACCACAGTCGCAGAGCGTGACTGGGCAATAGTGTGTAATTCATCCCAAGTGGTACATTTAGGGCCAGAGGCATTCATCAAATAACTGTCTAGCTGTATTCCAGCGATTTGAGTGGATAAATCGATTTTCATGAAGCGTCCTCTTGACTGAATTAGTATGGATAAAACAATACGACCGCTTTGTGGTGAGTTTGCTTAATAAGTTCTTACGTATGAACGAATAAAATTATTCACCGCCAAATTGCGCCATAGTTTATTCAGCAAGACAATAGAGACTTTGATTAGAAACAAGAAAAAAGCAAAAGAGATAATAAATTTGTAATAGTGTTAACTAGAGCAAACAAAGTGACCTACAAAAGCTAGGCCACTCATTTAGCGCTACTTACTTTAAACGATAAATAACCTCAACACGCTCTTGTACGCTGACCTCTCCGTATTGATAACTTTCAGCCATATCGCTTTTCATGGCACTCATTCGCATCATCACAGGTTGTACAGGTTGTTGGGTTAGGTAGCGGATTTCCCATACGCCATCAAGTTCACGTTCAAAGCCTTGGGCTAAAGATTGCGCTTTTTGTTTAGCATCCTTAATTGCAGCTTGCCTTGCTTGTTTAATAGCTTGGGTTTCATCCGATGACTTCAAGGCAATATTTTGCACTCGATTAATCCCTTCTTCCAAGGCGGAATCAAGAATGTCGTTTAACTTGGCTAAGTCTTTAACGTTGACGGTGATCTGCCTACTCGCGTTATAGCCTGTTAACTGTTTAGGTTGGTTCGACGGGTAATGATATTGCGGCTGAATATTTAGGTTAGCACTTTGAATATCTTTCTTATTTACCCCAGCTTGTTCTAAGCGCTTAATAAATTTAACCACAGCTTGATCAACTGCGGTTTTAGCTTCTTTGGCATTATCTTTACTTAAGCTCACTTGTACCGAAATTTCTGCCATATCGGGTGCGATATTGACTTGGCTAGTGCCAACGGTTTCTAAGTGTGGGAAATCATAGTTAGCTGCAACGGCAGAGTGGGTCGTTAAGCCAAAAAGAAGCCCTGATGCCAGCAAGGTGGTTAAGACAGTTTTTTTAAAAGAGTTGGCTTTAAATGAATGAGTCATAAATGCTCCAGCAATAATTGAAAATGATTCGGTGTTATTGCTATAAACGGGAGCAAATATAAAAAGGGTTATTTAAATTGAATTTTTATTTAACTTTTTTATATGGAAGATAAAAGAGGGATGAGCCGACATCATACTTAACTTGTCGGCTCATATAGGTAACAGTATTGATAAGTAACAGTATTAGCTCTTAATTAACTCGTTTGCCATTAACCCAAGTTTGGCTAACTTGGGTTTTCCAAATATCTTCAGCAGGCGCGGAAAAAATATCGGTTTCGACTAAGATAAAATCCGCTTTCATTCCAGGGGTAAGCTGACCAATATCTTTTTCTTGATGGGCTGCAAATGCTGCGTTGCTAGTAAAGCTGGCTAAAGCTTCGGTTAGGGTCATTCTTTCTTTGCGATACCAGCCATTAAGAGGTTGGTTATCATGATCTTGCCTAGTCACCGAGGCATGCAATCCATAAAAAGGGTTCGGTGACTCGATTGGAAAATCAGATCCAGCAGCGATTACAGCGCCAGCATTGATAAGCTTTCGCCAAGCATAAGCTCCTTCGATACGCGAATGACCAATTCGGTCAACGGCCATATTTTTATCACTGGTGGCATGTGTCGCCTGCATTGATGCGATGATATTTAGCTCTGCAAATCTTGAAATATCGCTTAATTGCAGTACCTGTGCATGTTCAATACGGTGGCGTAAATGACGACTTTTGCTGCTGGCTATTAAGGTTTGATAATGGTCGAGCACAATTTGATTAGCATGATCGCCAATGGCGTGAGTATTGACTTGAAATCCCGATTTCATGGCTTTTTCAATGGTATCGCCTAAGGATTTTTTAGAATATAACAGCAACCCTTTATGGCCTTTTAAGTCGCTATAATCCTCAATTAATGCAGCCCCTCGGCTACCAAGTGCTCCATCGGCAGATATTTTTACACTGCTAATACGCAGTTTGTCGGTATTATTGCGGTAAGGCCCAGCAGCCATTAATTCATCAAACTTTGCATCTTCGGCGTCTATCATGGCATAAACACGGATTGGTAATTTACTGCGCAAATCCAACGCTTGATACGCGGCTATCGTGTCAGATTGGATCCCAGCATCATGTACGCTGGTTAAGCCGAGTTTGGCTAATGAAGTTAATGCTGTTTCTAATACGGTTTGTTGCTCTTCAATTGAAAGCTTTGGGATTTTATTTGTAATTAAACTCATCGCATTATCGATGAATACCCCCGTAGGCTTACCGTCAGCATGACGTAGGATTTCGCCACCTGCAGGGCTTACTGAATTGCTATCAATGCCTGCTATTTCCATTGCGGCTGTATTCGCCCAACCTGCATGCCCATCTATTCGCACCAACCAAACTGGGGTATTCGGAAAAGCTTTGTCTAAGGCTGCAGCTGTTGGAAATTGCTTACTTGGCCATAACACTTGGTTCCAGCCTCGACCTTGTACCCAATTAAGCGACGACTGTTGTTGTCTAAATTCGTCTACGATTCGCACAGCATCTTGCTCTGATTCACTATCTCGAAGTTGAGCTCGCATTAAGCTCAAGCCATAACTTAATACATGTCCATGAGCATCAATTAAACCAGGTAACAAAGTGCGCCCTTGACCATCAATATGTTGAATGTTGGCTTCGGTTTTATAAGGGAGGTTATCTTGCTCGGTATAAATTTTTTCGATGGTATCGTCATTAAACTGCAGCGCTCTGAATTGAACTAAGTTGCCATCCTGCAGGGTATAGCCGTGAATGTTACTGATTAATTGGCTTTGGCTAAATGCAGGGAAACTAGCTAAACAGAAACAAGTGATAAGCAGCTTTTTGTAGGTATTTATCATGTTTTTAATCGATCCATGTTCTTATTGTTTTGTCTTTCTTGTGTTGAACAATATTTAATTTTTGTTGTTGATTTTATGTTAACTGGTTTTGCTGATAAAAACGAGAGGCTAATTAATCGTGAGTTGAACAACTTACGAGCAAGTAGAGCGAAAGCAAATAGCTTTATAACTGCTACACTAAAATTCATTAAATACTTGTGAGATTAAGCTGTTATTCAAGTAAACATATACTTATTTAAAATAGAAATGCTTTTGTTATAAAAAATTGAATTGGAGAGGCTATGGATATACTGGCATCAATATTAGTGCTCTTGGGCTTACTTGGGCTCTGCCTTTCTTTAAAGCCTGCTTACTTGATTTGTGCTTACTCTCAATTTAGTAGCAAAGGCTGGCTAACCTTACTGTTATTGATAGTGCTGTTTATTGTGAGTTATTTAAGTTACTTGTCATTGCTACTAAAAAGTCAGGAAACAATAAACTTTATACAAATGGTGGTTGCTGGGATATTTTTTGCTGGAGGTTGGTTTGTGTATTTGGTCACTCATTTGAGTAAGCAAACCATTTCAAATATGGACTCTTTACTGAAAGAGAAAAATCATCAAGCTAATCATGATTCACTCACAGGCCTTCCTAATAGGCAGCAATATTATCGCCACATGGATAAAGTTATTGCCCAAAAGCCGGATTGTTTTTACTGTCTGATGCTCGATATTAATAACTTTAAAATGATTAATGACACCTTTGGTCATTCTGAAGGTGACAGAATTTTACAGGTAGTCGCCGAACGAATAGATAGTGTATTGCCGGAAGATGCGCTTGCGGCTCGTATTGGCGGAGATGAAATTGCGATCATTATTCCTGATCTTAAAGATAAAAATATTTCCCTTATTGCTAAAGACATAGAGCAATCTTTGTTAATCGATATTCCTTGTTCAGGACATATGATTGTTATTGGTGCCAGTATTGGTATTGCACAATACCCGAAAGATGGCCAAGACAGAAAGTCATTAATGAAAAATGCTGATATTGCGATGTATCACGCTAAGCGAAGTGAAATTGCCCACCAATATTACCAAGTAAATTTACCGTCATTACAAATACCTCACTTATAGTTTGCTGCAGCAGAAAATATTCAGCTTGCGAATGAGTTGATTAGATGAAATTGACTGTTAATAGATAGAGGTTAACAAGAAACTATACAAGCGTTAATTCAGTTGTTATACAATGCGGTTCTCAAGTCTATTCAGAGATAATTATGACAACAGAACAGCGCCTACTGAATGCAGCAAAAGAGTTAATCAAAGAGCATGGTTTAATCAACTTTTCTATGTCGGACGTGCCAAGGGCCTGCGGATTATCTCGGGCTTGTTGTTATCAAAACTTCAGAGATAAAAATGAAATTCTGGCAGCGTTATGTATTGAAGAGATTCAATTGAATATTCAATCGATTAAAGAGCAGCGTTACCGAGACTTAGCCGGCACTTTTAGTGTGGTTTTAAGGCCATTGGTTTTTAATCATTTAAAAGTAAAAGACCAATTAGCACTTGATCATATTTTTGCAGAACTATTACTTTTGGTAAATCAATTACCTGAAACAGAAGAGTTTAAATTTTTAAAACGAGGTATTGAATATATCGATATGGAAAGAAAGTTGAACCCTAGTTAACTTTTGTTCAAGTATCTAAATCAGAAGCCTTAGCCAGAGAAAAGCCTTAGCCTGAAATCAGGATAAGGCTTTTTTATGCCTTCTTGTTTTGAAGCGTTGCTGTAAATCTAAATGGCTCATTAGATTTACAGTCTCAAACAATATTTCATGATGAATATTCTGTGTTTACTCATCTATTTCGTGACAAGTGTTACGTTGTTAATTTAAAGTAAAAAACATAACGTAATGAATTGCATGCTGTAAATCTTGTTTTGTGGCCGTGCACCTATCGATACCAATCTAAGTGTATCAATAGCAAGGAAGCAAAATCTAATGAGTGACCAAGTAAAAAGTAGTGAATACTTAGCAGAAGAAACGGCGATATTAGAAGAACAAGCACAAAATCAACAAGCCGCTATTCAAGCATCTGAAGACGATCACCATCAACACTTATTAGGTCACTGTCATCACCATAATCAAATGCAACAACATCTAGATGATGTTAAGCAAGATGTTGGAGATGCTGTAGGCGCTGTTGATGATGTAGGCGCTGTTGATGCTGTAGGCACAATGCTCAACACCAGCGCTGAACCAGAAACAGTTCCTGACATTCAACCCGCTAAAACTGCAACCCGCACAGTAAAATTACCCTTAGTAAATGTGTATGCCAAAGGCGGTTACTGCGTACAAATGCGCTTGGGGAGTGAAGGAAGTCCTGCGAACTTAATTGTAGACACTGGCAGTAGCACCCTAGTGGTTAAAAAGCAGGTATATCAACCCCATCAAGATGATGATTTACAATCCAGTAAGTTTGCTCAGCAAGTCATATATGGCGCTGGAGGTTGGGACGGACCATTAGTGCATACTAAAGTCAGTGTTAGCCAAGATGGACTTAAACATGATTTACTCGCGCAAGACTCGCTAAATCAAAACACGACTACCCATGTACCGCATTTGAATCTTGCTCATCAGCCACTGGATTTAGAAGGCTGCCCTGTAGCGATTGTGCCATCATTGGAACACCAAAAAACCTTTGCAGACGCCGACGGTATTTTAGGGTTGGCGTATTATGGTTTAAACAAAAGCTACGACTTAACAGCCTACATCGAAGAACATGAAATTGAACCCGCCTCGACCTTTCCATGGCCTTTTTCAGAGCCAAACTCTGTGTGTCCAGCACATTGTGAGCATGATGCGAAGAGCTGTGATGAAACTGACAAGTCAGAGCATTTTAGTGGCGAGGATTTAAAGCGCTTTAGAAAGTTTTTAAAAAAACAGCCGCAACAGACAGTGGTGCCGTATTTTACCCGCTTGAAAAATAATGGCTTAACGGATAATCGCTTTGCATTTCATTCCAAGCGTTCAAGTATTCATATTGCTAAAGATGATTACACCCAAGCGCAAATAGCAGCAGACCCACTTAACAAAGGCTGGTTAATATTGGGTGGTGGTAAAGAGCACACAGAACTTTACCAAGGTAAATTTAAGACCATTGATGTCATTCATAATCGCTATTACAACGTTAAATTGTATTCCTTGAGTGTTGGTGACCAAGAGCCTGTAGCCGCCCCAGCACTACAAGAAAAATACATTCCTTCTCATAAGAGTAATGCCATCATTGATACTGGTGTCTCAGGCATTTTGCTAACCAACTTATTGTATGAAGCCATGTTGAAAGGCTTTGCCAATGAGTCCGATAAGTTTGTTGATTTAGTCACGCCATTTAAAAATATCCGCTTGCAAGAAGAGGGGATTGATATGGCCGAGCTATTTAAAGGCCGAGACATGACAGGTCACCACCCAGATGATTTAAGCCACTGGCCGACACTGCATTTTACTTTTGATGGTGAAATCACTAATGAGTGTCCAGATAAACAAAATGAAGTGATTGATAAAGCGATAACCATCAGTTGCAAACCAGAGCATTACTGGCAGCTCAATTCCCCAAAACCTGGTAAGGCGTGTTTTAAAGTTTTAAGTCAATTACCAAGATGGCCAAATCAATGCTTATTGGGGACGCCATTATTGAATGACTATTATGTGATTTTTGATAGAATCGGCCCATGAAACTGGCGTAATTCGATTTGCAGAGCAAACATATTAGCAATTAATTTCTGAAGGTAATTTCTCTATGCATGAGTTTGAAACTGAAAACTTGATTATCAGGCTTATAAATAACAAAGATAGAGCTAGTTTTAATAAGTTATATACTGACCCTAAGATTATGAAAAATATTGCAGAACCATTAACATTTGAATTTTCAGATAGAATGTTTGAAGCTACTTTGGTCAAGTATTCAAAGAAAAATTTTGAAATGATGATTTGGGCAATATATTCAAAAAGTGAACATAAATTTTTAGGTATTGAAAGTTTGAATTTTCAATACTATCAAGAGGGCGAAGCGGAAGCTGGTTTGATATTAGATAGGCTTTCTCATGGAAAAGGCAACGCTGTTGAAGCATTAGTTGGGCTTATCGAATATGGGTTTAACCATTTAAGCATACAAACTATCTATGCTAAGTGTAGTCTCAAAAATTACGCTCCACAAAGAGTATTGCGACTATCTGGTTTTAAGAAATTGGTAATTAATGATGACGATAATCTAACTTATTCTGTTCAGAAAAAATAACTATTCAAAGTTTAAACTTAAATTAGTTAAACATTTATGTTTACATATATTTATGTTTTAATCTGATAGTTTTTTTGTTGTGACTTTGTTGGTAAATGGTTAGTCTTTTTTGTTGAGCTGGGTATGTCACTTACTTGAATAAGAGATTCAATATGTCTGGAAGTTTAGCTTGTGTAGGTATCGGTATGACTCTTGGTGCACACATTTGTCCTCTGAGTAAGAGCTATATAGAACAAGCTGATGTTGTTTTCTCTGCTGTATCTCATGGTATTACTGAGTTATGGTTGCAAGAAATGCATCCAGATGTACGTAGTTTACAAAAGTATTATCAAGAAGGTAAATCACGCCAAATAACCTATAACGAAATGGTTACTGCGATGATGACCGAAGTCAGGGCAGGCAAAAAAGTTGTCGGTGCTTTTTACGGTCATCCAGGAGTGTTTGCACAAGCGCCGCATAAGTCAATTGCAATGGCAAAGGCTGAAGGGTTTACAGCAAAAATGATCCCGGGGATTTCCGCTGAAGATTGTTTAATAGCTGACTTAGGTATCGACCCTGGCCGTTTTGGATGTCAACAATTCGAAGCAAGCCAGTTTATGTTTTATAAACGCCAGTATGATCCTTCAAGCTATCTGATTTTGTGGCAAATTGGATCGGCGGGTGACAGATCTTTAACAAAATTTTCTACAGGTGCTGCCTACAGACTGGTATTGATAGAGTTACTATCTGAAAAATATCCTTTAGATCATCAAGTTATTTTATATGAAGCTGCAGTATTGCCAATTGACAATATTCGTATTGAAACAATCTCGCTTTCAGAGTTAGTGGGTGCAGATATTCATATGCACACAACCCTAGTTATTCCACCTAGTGAAAAAATGCTGCCAAATGAAAAGCTTGTAGCACGTTTGGCTGAAATTGAACAAGAATTAGCGTAGTAGGATATCACGCAGTTAAATAGTGTATTAGCATATGACAATTGCTGCATTATAACTAAAAAAACGTCGTTAAATCGGCACTTTAGCAAACTTAAGGAGACAAGATGTCAACAATTATTAAATTATTAGAACGAATGGGAAATGATGCAATTTTAACTAACTTAACAGAGTTCCATTCAGCAATTAATGAAACTAATTTAAGCTCTGAATTAAAAACAGCTTTAATGAACAAAGATACAAATGCTGTGATTAAACAAATGGATGTTTGCCCTGATATATACTGCTTACTTTTCCCTGCGGATGAAAATGAAAACGAAGAGCCTGAGGAAACTCCATCTGAAGATAAGTCAGAAATTTCTCTATAAATTTATATAAAAATGAAATTAGTTATTTATCTGATTTTTACATTATTATTCCTTGTCATAGCCCCAAGTTGGGCTGATGGCAGGGTTGATGTGGATAAAGCTTTGTCACAAGCTGATTCCGTAAGAAGTCGAGATGCTATCCAATTTAATAAGCTTTTACTCGATCTAGACTACCTCGAACCTAGCTTTACTCCAGAACAAAGTGATTACTTTCAGTATTTAAAAGCATATCAAATTGCTTTTAAAGGTAATTTTGTTGAGGCTCAAAAAATCTGGCAAAGCCTAAGTGAGTCGAACACTACTTTAGAAGTAAAACTGAGAGCAAATGTTTCACTTTTAAATACTATGGCGTTATCAAAACAATGGAGCAAAGGTTTAACTTATATAGAAAAATTACTGGCTGATTTACATTTGGTTAAAGATCCTGCTCTCAGTCAAATGGCAATTTCAGTTATTTCATACTTTTATAATAAAATTGGTCAGTATGAATTGGCTCTTCAATACGCTCAGAAGTTGAATGCTATTAACCTTCAAGGACAAGGAAGTTGTGTTGCGGAAGAACTAATCTTGGAGTCAAAGTTTTATTTAAATGCCCTTCAATTAAATTCCCCTGAAATAAATTCTGCTATTTCAGCCTGTACTATAGATAATGAAATAGTTTGGTTGAGTGTTATTTATACTTTTATGGCACGCTTACATCTTGATAATGGGGATAGTGATCTAGCCATTAAACTTTTGCAAGATAACCTAGCACCAATTGAGGATATTAACTATGTTCCAACGCTTTCACATTATTACTCATTACTCGCGAGTAGTTATATTGAAGAGGGTGAATATACAAAAGCAAAAGATTTTGGGCTAAAGACAATAGCATTGAGCTCTGGAATGAATAATATGGAGCCTGAAATGATTGCCTATGAGGCTCTTTATAAAGTTGCAGTAGAAAGTAATGATTTTGAAGATGCATTAAAATATTATATAAAATTTGCAGAAGCAGATAAAACTTACTTTGATGACTTAAAAACCAAATACCTCGCATTCCAACTTGCGCAGCACAAAGCGGTTGAGCAAAAAGTCCAAATTGAACTGCTGAATAAACAAAACAAATTATTAAAGGCGAGTCAGCGTTTAGCCGACAGTGAAACTGAGAATAATCGCCTGTTTATGGCGTTATTAATCATGGTGATTAGCTTACTTACTATTGCAGCTATTCGTTCAAATCGAAATCAGAAGCGCTTAAAACATTTATCTGAGCATGATTCTCTCACTCAGATTTATAATCGTGGTCATTTCACCTCTGCTGCGCAAGATGCCATGGTTGGGTGCCAAACCAATCGGGATGACATCAGTTGTATCTTGTTTGATTTAGATAAATTTAAAACCATCAATGATAGCTATGGCCATGCATGTGGTGATTGGGTACTAAAACATGTGGCCAGTACCTGTAAAGATATCGGCCGTAAAAATGACATTTTTGCCCGTCTTGGTGGTGAAGAGTTCTGTGTAATTCTGTCACGTTGCGATGCCAATACAGCGATGAAAATTGCAGAAGATTATCGTAAAGCTATTGAAGCGATTGATAGTACGCCAAGTGGTAATACATTCCCGATAACTGCAAGCTTTGGGGTGACAGATAGTCGCCAGTCAGGTTATAGCCTAGAAGCATTAACAGGGCATGCTGATAATGCCATGTACCTTGCTAAAGATACGGGGCGTAATCAGGTGTGTAACTACCGAGATGTGGTTGCAGTTGATGATTCAAATTCAGTGATTATTTAACGATACAAATTTAGTCACTATTAAACTATGTATAGAGTTTGATTATGTAAAATCAACCTTGACCTAGACTACTGTTCATAGATAAAGCGATTACGCTGAAAAGCGTCAATCGCTTTATTTTTGCTTAACAATCTTGTTGATGAACTGCTATTCTACTCATTCAAATATCTTGTTCGATTCTCGATGCCAATCATTCAAACATTTCGTTGTGGAGTATTCTTTTGGAAAAGTCAGCTTATTTAGATGCAATGGGTGTAACTCGTTGGCGTAGTGCTGATGCGAAAGGTAAACCCTATTTAATCATTCATGACAGTGACTCTGACATTAGCCAGAATCAGTTAGTGTTAGCCGTTTTAGGCTTACTGGATATCGATATCGCTGATTGCGATTTTGATACTGAAATGGTTAAAGGTATGCAGGTGGTTTGGGATATGCGTAAGTTACGAGTCCGCCCACGTGTCGCTTGGCTTGTGTCAGCGCCTTTAACTGCGCTAGAAGTGGGTCATCAAGCTAAGCGTGAGCTATGGCTGCAGATTTGTCAGCATAACGACAAGGTAGCGGCATAGTGACAGATAACGATTCGCTATTTTCTATTTCA
Organism: Shewanella sp. GJ50-10; assembly: GCF_055808815.1. NCBI lineage: Bacteria > Pseudomonadati > Pseudomonadota > Gammaproteobacteria > Alteromonadales > Shewanellaceae > Shewanella > Shewanella sp. GJ50-10. Next base: position 951,716 of record NZ_JBVVSS010000001.1, read on the forward strand.
CCACTGACGCCTGAAAACGTTCAAGAGATGTTTACAGTTGAAAACCAAGCACATACTCACCCATGGAGTTTAGTGAGCTTAGAAGGGTGTTTTGGTCACTTGTATCGGGTATTAGGTATTCATCAGCAAAACAAGTTGCTAGGTTTTGCAATCGTGCAGCAGATAGTGGATGAAGCGACATTATTAGATATCTGTGTTTCACCTACATCACAAGGGCAAGGCTTGGGTAAAAAGCTCCTGTTACAAGTGCTTGTTGAAGCGAAAGCGTGTGATGCAGTCGTGATGATGCTTGAAGTGCGTGAGTCAAATATCGCTGCTAAATCTCTATATGAAACATTAGGTTTTGTAGAGTCTGGCAGACGTAAAAATTACTATCCTTGTGAGCTGAGCGTGAACGCTGCTGGTAAGGAAGATGCAATATTGATGGACTATTGCTGGCAAGATTAACGGAGTGCTGTTAGAGAGTAATGTAATGCCGTTGGCAAGATTAACTTTATGAAGAGAAGCTGACTCTTTTCTTGATGATAAGCCTAATTACTTCAATATTTAGACAATAAAAAACAGCGCCTAGGCGCTGTTTTTTATTGGAAGAAGTTACCTAAACGGTTGCCTTATTTAAAAGCCTTAGCCCATTAAATATCAAAACCTATTTAACTTCCTTACCCTGAGCTTGTAAGTCAGCATGGTAGCTTGAACGAACTAGTGGGCCACAAGCTGCATGAGTAAATCCTAGTTCATCAGCGAGTGCTTTTAATTCGTCAAATTCTGCTGGCGGTACATAACGTTCAACAGGTAAATGGAATTTAGACGGTTGTAAGTACTGGCCTAAAGTCAGCATTTCAACATCATGAGTTCGTAAGTCACGTAGTACTTGAGCGATCTCTTCGTTGGTTTCACCTAAGCCCATCATTAAGCCTGATTTCGTTGGTACATCAGGGTGACGTTCTTTAAAGCGTTTCAACAAATCTAACGACCACTGATAGTTCGCACCTGGACGCGCTTTACGGTAATGCTTAGGCGCAGTCTCAAGGTTATGGTTGAACACATCAGGTGGTTCAGTAGCAATAATGTCTAGAGCTGCATCAATACGGCCACGGAAATCAGGCACTAAAATCTCGATTTTGATATGCGGATTTAAAATACGGATTTCACGGATACAATCAGCAAAATGCTGTGCGCCGCCATCACGTAAATCATCACGGTCAACAGAAGTAATAACCACATACTTAAGTTTCATATCCTTGATGGTTTGGGCGAGTTTTTTAGGTTCAGCAGCATCTGGCTTAAGTGGGCGGCCATGGGCAACGTCACAGAAAGGACAACGACGAGTACAAATAGCACCTAAAATCATGAAGGTTGCTGTACCGTGGTTAAAGCACTCTGCAAGGTTAGGGCAAGATGCCTCTTCGCATACTGAATGTAAGCCGTTTTTACGTAAAGCAGACTTAATTTCAGTTATACGCTGGTTTGATGCTGGTAACTTAACGCGTAACCAATTTGGTTTGCGCAGCATGGTTTCTTTTTCAGAAGGAACCACTTTTACTGGAATACGTGCGACTTTTTCGGCATCACGCAGTTTTACGCCAGGTTGTAATCTTTCAGGCCTATTCATATTATTCTGCTAATCCTTGATGATGTACAAGTTCTTGGTAGCCCAATACTTTGCTTAATGTTTGAATCAGTTTTTCGCCAGCGTCTTCAACGGTTTGTGGGCCGCCTAGTGCTTTGCACTGCACCATTTCAAGCCCTGCATAACCGCACGGGTTAATGCGCTGAAATGGCGCTAAATCCATATCGACATTGAGTGCGAGGCCGTGGAATGAGCAGCCTTTACGAATACGAAGTCCTAGAGAGGCAACTTTACGCTCATCAACATACACACCGGGTGCGTCTGCTTTGGCGTAAGCGTTAACATCATAGATTGCCAGCATATCAACAATACTTTGTTCAATATTGTTCACTAATTGTCTGACACCGAGTTTACCGCGTTTTATGTCGATAAGTGGATAGACAACTAACTGGCCTGGTCCGTGGTAGGTCACTTGTCCGCCACGGTCGACTTGAATAACGGGAATATCACCAGGATTGAGGATGTGCTCGCTTTTGCCTGCTTGGCCTTGGGTGAATACGGGCGAGTGTTCTACAATCCATAATTCGTCGTTGCTGTCGCTGTCACGATTATCGGTATAAGCCTGCATGGCATGCCACACTGATTCGTAATCTTGACGGCCAAGATGTCTGATATGTAACGCTTGAGTTTGCAAGGGCAACCTCTCCCCTCAAAAAAGTTGGCTTATTATACGCACCTAACACCAAAATGACATCAAAGCGTTAGGTGGATCACATTTTATTAGTGATTAAAGTACGCGATTAACGCCTTCAATGGCAGCAAGGTCGGTATAAACTTTTTCGATATGCTCTTTGCTTGTCACTGTGATGCGTATTGAAATCGCATAATAAGTGCCTTTGCTTGAAGATTTTACAGTCGGTGCATAATCACCTGGAGCAAGTTGTTGAGCAACAGCGACAATGCGATCAGCAAGGGTATCATCTGCTGCGCCAATGACTTTGAATGGGCAAGAATTCGGAAATTCCATAAGTTCGCCAAAGTTTGTATTTAACATGTGTTTGCTCTCTGCAGTTGTAATATGTGCTATCTGTTCTATATGGGGTAATTATACTGTAATACAAGGCCTATAACACAGTGTCTGTGTATTTATCCTTAGCGCAAAAAATTAAAGCTACCCAAAGGTAGCTTTAATTATCTGATTAATTGCGGGTATAGCTTAACTAAACCAGCCTTCAAACATTTGCTTGAAGTAATCCATTAATTTGCTGAACCAGCTACCTTCGTTAACTTCGTTTAGCGTAACCAGTGGGAACTCAGCAATGTCTTTTCCGTTAAGTTGGAAGAAGATGCGGCCAACGGTTTCGCCTTTTGCTAAAGGTGCTGTTAACGGCTTAGTTAACTCAAAGTTTGCTTCTAGATTTTTAGCTTGACCACGGTTGATAGTAATCGGTGTATCAGTAACCACACCTAAATCAACTGTTTCACGATCGCCGTACCAGATTTTTTGGGTTACGAATGTATCACCAGCTTTATAAGGAGTAATTGATTCAAAGAATCGGAATCCGTAGTTAAGGAGTTTTTTACTTTCTGCTTTACGGGCTGACTCACTGTTTGTGCCCATAACAACAGTAATTAAACGCATGCCGTCGTTGGTTGCTGAAGATACTAGGTTATAACCTGCACCTGATGTATGACCGGTTTTAATACCGTCAACGTTTAGGCTGTTATCCCATAATAAACCGTTACGGTTATATTGCTTGATGCCGTTAAAGGTAAATGACTTTTCAGCATATACACGATATTCATCAGGCACATCACGGATCAGCGCAGCGCCTAATAACGCCATGTCGTAAGCGGTGGTTTTGTGATTATCTGAATCTAAACCATGTGAGTTTTCAAAATAGCTTTGGGTCATGCCAAGCTGTTTTGACCATGAGTTCATTAAGTCAACGAAACCGTCTTCAGTGCCGGCAATATGCTCAGCCATTGCGACACAGGCATCGTTACCTGATTGAATGATGATGCCACGGTTAAGATCTTCAACCGTCACTTGTTTACCCACTTCAATAAACATTTTTGAAGAATCTGGGAAGTTTTTAGACCAAGCTTTTTTACTGATGGTCACTTCATCTTCTAATGAAATGTTACCGACCTTAACTTCATGGCCAATCACGTAGCTGGTCATCATTTTAGTTAAGCTGGCAGGGTTTAGAGACTCGTATGCATTGCTTTCAGCTATAACGCGGCCTGAATTGTAATCCATTAAAACATAAGCTTTAGCAGCCACTGTTGGCGCATTTGGCATAACCATGGGTGCATTGGCTGCTTGAGAAGAAAAAGATAAAGATACAGCGGAAAGCAGCAGCAAAGATTTAAGCGGAGTGTTAACAATATTCTTCATTGAGTTGCACATCTCTGGTTAGTCATGAAAGAGGTAAGTCGTTTATAAATATTTAATCATATTACAGCGAGTTAAATATAAAGTAGCTAGCTACTTCAGCTGATTTACATAGTTAAACGACACAATTAAAAAGATTATATCATTAGTCGACCTCAATTTGGCATTAAGGTTCCTTAACACTGGCTATTTACAGCTGTCGACTAGGGATATTTACATTCTTTTAATTGGGCAAGTTAAGTCAGTTTAACTTGCCCAATTAACATAGGTAATCATTTTGCGGTTACTTTTTAGTTGGCGTCCTTAAGTAGCTTTGTGGGTAGCCATCTTGTTTGATTTGCAGTAACAGTTTGTTAGCAAGGTAACTTTGGCCAATAGGACCCAGTAACAAGCGATAAAAACCATTAGCGGATTCTACAATGGCTGGCACGTTATATTTTGCTTCAAACTCTTTGGCTAGCACATTGATCCGAACTTGATCTTTAGAAGCTACCACTTGGATGATATGCACACTGTCGTCTTTGAGTTCATCTAATGCCATCGACTCAGGTGATTCAATGTGGATAGTCTCAATGTTCACCTTTGCTGTACCACTACCAAGCATATCTAGTTTATATGCTGCCGCATAAGATAAGTCGATAATACGGCCTTCATGAAACGGGCCGCGGTCATTCACGCGAACAATTACTTGTTTGTTGTTTGCTTCATTAGTCACTTTGACGTAACTAGGCAAAGGCAAGGTTTTGTGCGCCGCTGACATTGAGTACATGTCGTAGGTTTCGCCATTTGAGGTTAAGTGGCCATGGAACTTAGATCCATACCATGATGCATAACCACTTTGGCTAAAGTCTTTCGCCGTTGGCATAACGGTATAAGATTTACCACGAACCGTGTATGTGCGCTTATTACCTTGGCGGCTATAAGGCTCGTACTTAGGGTGCGCGTCTTCTACCTTACTGACGTCAGGTGCACTTTGCGGCGCACGGTCATTCTTCATCTGATAACGGTCATCTTGACTGGATGAAGGTGAACTTGAACAGGCACTTAGTAACCCAAGTACACTGACAGCTGTTAAACCCATGGTGACTTTTTTCAGCTTCAGTTGCATTGATGAACTCATCACATTATTTAGCATGATATGCCGCTTCTAACTGTTGGCTGAATTGATATACCGCCATCGCATATAACGGGCTGCGGTTGTAGCGGGTAATGACATAAAAGTTATTTAACCCTAACCAGTATTCAGTGGCTTCTGGTTGTTCTAGTTTAACTAATAAGGCTCGTTGAGAGGCATCAATGTCTTTTGCTTTTGCCAAGCTCAATGTCGGCGATAATATGTCGGCAACAGTTTGAGTTGGTTTACCTTTAACCCAGACTTTCGCTTTAGGTGCTGTTTCAACTGTGTGATTTAACTCTAAAGTGACGGGTGCGCCGCGTTGCCATCCATGTTGGTGGAAGTAGTTAGCGACACTGCCAATGGCATCTTCTTTGTTATTGAGTAAGTCACGGCGACCGTCACCACTGAAGTCAACAGCGTAATGGCGGTAACTTGATGGAATAAATTGGCCAAAGCCCATAGCACCGGCGTATGAGCCTTTTAAGCTGTCGTTATCTAATTGTTCTTCTTTCACCAATGACATTAAGTTGCCAAACTCACTGCGGAAAAATGTTGCTCTTGGTGGGTAATAAAATCCGAGTGTATACAAAGCATCTTGAACTTTGTAGTTACCCATATAGCCACCGTAATAGGTTTCGATGCCGATAATGGCAACAATAATTTGTGGATCTACTTGGAATTCATCTGCGGCTTTCTTGATGGTTTCCCCATTTTTATGCCAAAAAGCTAAGCCTTTTTCTAAGCGTTTGTCAGTGAGAAAAATTGGGTAATATTGGTACCAGGGTTTGGCTTCCCATGGTTTAGAAATCGCATCTAATACCGCTTGATTATGGTTAGCTGTTTGCAGAAAATCTGTGACTTCTTTTTCTGAAAAGCCTTTGCCGACTTGTTCTGTAATGAATGCTTGTTTAAGCGCGGTAACTTCAGGGCTGTCTGCTGAGTTTGTTTCGGCTGCTTGAATACTTGAGCAACTTAATAATAAGGCTAAACCTGCAGCGAATGTCGTTTTTAAATGCATTAACAATCCTTTTGTTATCTTTGGTTTCGTTATCTGAGCTCTTAACCAGAACTTTACTGTATTGGCCCTTGGTTGAAAGAGCCAATGCAGAATATACAGGGCAATACTTAACGGTCTATGAAACGCCTATGAGTATGAATACTCATTAATATGCCAAAGCCTATCATCAGAGTCATCATCGACGTACCACCATAACTGACTAATGGCAGTGGTACACCTACAACAGGTAATAAGCCTGAGACCATTCCAATGTTCACGAAAATATAAACGAAGAAGGTCAAGGTAATACTGCCAGCTAATAAACGTGCAAAACTGGTTTGCGCGCGCGAGGCAATCACTAAACCACGACCAATAATATACATGTATAGAGCCAGTAGGATTAAGCTTCCAATCAAACCGAACTCTTCACCAATCACAGCAAAAATAAAGTCGGTGTGTCTTTCAGGTAAAAACTCTAACTGAGATTGCGAGCCTTGTAGCCAACCTTTACCCCATAAACCGCCAGAACCAATCGCGATTTTAGATTGAATAATATGATAACCCGCACCGAGCGGGTCGCGCTCAGGATCGAACAAGGTCATTACCCGCGTTCGTTGGTAATCATGCATTAAGAAAAACCATAATATCGGCAGCAATGCCAAAATTGCAGCAACACAGGAACCGACAATAACCCAGCTCATGCCTGATAAAAACAACACAAAAACACCAGATGCGGCAACCAGAATAGATGTACCTAAATCGGGTTGTTTAGCAATTAATAGGGTAGGGATTAAAAGGATAATTAATCCCCCTGCTAAATGGCGTTTTTTAGGCGGCAGTGGGAATTTACTGATATACCACGCCATGGTGATAGGGAATGCCAGTTTAATCAACTCCGATGGCTGAAACTCCATAAACCCAAGGTTTAACCAGCGCTGCGCCCCTTTATTGATGGTGCCAAAAAAATGCACCCCAAGTAATAGAATGATGCCTGCAATATAGATGGGCAGTGCCCATCGCCGCAGTATTTCTGGGTTAATTTGGGCAAACACAAACATGACACACAGCGATAAGCTTAAGCGAACAAGCTGCCTTTCCATCATGGCGGCATCTTCGCCACTGGCTGAATAAATGACAAACAGACCAAATACCATTAATGCCAGTAAGCCTAATAGCAACGGCAGGTCTATGTGTAGCTTTTGCCAAATGTTCTTTTTATGGGGGTGGTGTGATGCATTCATTCTGCCACCAACCATTCGTCACGTAACATATATTCGTCCAGTAAAGCGCGGGCAACAGGCCCTGCGTTAACGCCACCCCAACCCGCATTTTCTAATACCACTGCGAGTACAATTTTGGGATTTTCGTATGGGGCGTAAGCAATAATTAATGCGTTATCTCGTAAATGCTCGGCAACGGTTTCTGAGTCATATTTTGCATCCTGAGCAACACTGAATACCTGCGCAGTACCGGTTTTCATTGCTGCAGTATAAGATGCATCAGTAAAGCGAGATTTGTCGGCAGTGCGGCGCATGGCTTCGTTGATGATTTCCCAGTTATTATCGTCATTAAGTGTGATGGGCTCACGTTCGTCGATTGGCGTTTCTATTTTAGAGATTTCATCTTTGAATGATTTTAATAAATGCGGCGTAAAGCGCTGACCATGGTTAGCTAAAATAGTGGCTGCATTGGTCAATTGTAGTGGCGTTGTGGTCCAATAACCTTGACCAATACCTACTGAAATCGTGTCACCAATATACCAAGGTTGGTTGTAACGCATGCGTTTCCAATCTTTGGACGGCATGATGCCATTTGCTTCTTCATAAATGTCGATACCAGTTGGTTCACCAAAACCAAACTTGGACATAAAGGCTGCCATTTTATCAACACCGACTTTATAAGCTAAGTCGTAAAAGAATGTATCGCAGGAGTCCATAATTGAGCTGTAAACATCAACCCAGCCGTGTCCCCAACGCTTCCAGTCTCGGTATTTACGTTCTACATTAGGAATTTGCCAAAAACCAGGATCCCAAATACGAGTCTTTTCGGTAATGGTTTCCTCTTCAAGTCCTAGTAACGCAACATGGGGTTTAATGGTGGATGCTGGCGAATATTGGCCTTGTGTTGCTCGGTTAATTAGCGGTCTAGATGTGTCATTTAATAAAGCGCTATAGGCTTTAGAGCTAATACCATGAACAAAGAGGTTAGGGTCGTAAGTCGGACTCGATACCATGGCTAATACACCACCATCTTGTGGATCGATTGCGACAACAGAGCCGCGGCGACCATCAAGTAGTTCCATGGCTTTTTGCTGCAGTTTTAAATCTAAGGTGAGATAAATATCTTGCCCAGGCGTTGGCGGTGTCGCTTTAAGCGTGCGAATGACACGGCCACGGTTATTGACCTCTTCTTCTAAGTGGCCAGGTTTACCTAGTAATAAGGACTCATAAAACTTTTCAATGCCCTGCTTACCAATGTCATTGGTGGCGGCGTAATTTTTCCACTGACCAGACTTTTCAAGCGAGGTTCTGTCTCGGGCATTAATTTTACCCACATAACCGAGCACATGGGTCATGAGGCCTTCGTAAGGGTAATGTCGTTTTAGGCCTGCTTCGACTCTAAAACCTGGGAATTGGTGCTGATTTACACTAAAGGTCGCGACTTGTTCTTCAGTTAAGCGAGATTTAATCGTCAAAGGTTTGAAGCGGCGGTGATAGCGAAGTCTCTCGGTAATGGTTTCACGCTCATCTGCACTTAACTCAATATACTCGTTAAGTTTATCTAGTGACGCGTTCATGTCTTCAGTTTTTTCAGGAACAACTTCAAGAGTATAAAATGGCTGGTTTTCTGCGAGTAATTGTCCGTGACGGTCATAAATGAGTCCACGACTTGGCGCGACAGGTACAACACGGATACGGTTATCGTTTGAGCGAGTTTCATAATCTTGAAACGAGACGACTTGCAACTGATACAAGTTGGAAAGCAAGATACTGATTAGGACAAACACGCACAGGAAAGTAAACAAAGCACGACGTTTGAATAGCGACGCCTCGGCAGCGTGGTCGTGCATGGCAATGCGCTTTTTTGGCGACACTTAAGCGATCTCCGATAGGGTTCAGGCTGACAAATTCAGCTTAGCTATATTAGCTGAATTAACTTCACTTTTACCAGAGCTTTACCATTAAGGATTATTCTCTGTGGTAGGGATGGTTGTTATTTATGCTCCAAGCACGATAAAGGCTTTCGGCAACCAAAACTCTTACTAATGGATGGGGGAGCGTAAGGGCTGATAAACACCAACTTTGACTAGCGGCGGCTTTGCAATCTGGTGCAAGACCTTCAGGACCGCCAATCAATAAACTGACATCGCGGCCATCAAGTTGCCATTTACTGAGTTGCTGAGCAAGCTGGGGTGTTTCCCAGTTCTTGCCTGGCAAATCTAGGCTTACAATGTGATTGCCTTTGGGTACAGCTGCTAGCATGAGTTCGCCTTCTTTTTGAAGAATGCGTGCTATATCAGCATTTTTACCGCGCTTTCCTGCTGGGATTTCTATTAGTTCTAACGCCATATCTCGAGGAAATCGGCGTTGGTACTCTTCAAACCCGCGGGTGACCCAATCTGGCATCTTAGTGCCAACAGCAATCAGTTGTAACTTCATTAGGCGTCGTTTTCAGTCCATAGCTTTTCTAGGTCATAAAATTCGCGTGTTTGCTGCTGCATCACGTGTAAAATTACGCCACCTAAATCAACGAGTACCCATTCACTGCTATCACGGCCTTCAACACCTAAAGGTTGGTTGCCTGCAGTTTTAGCTTCAACAATCATGTTTTCGGCGATTGCACGAACATGAGTTTTTGATGTACCAGAACAAATTACCATGTAATCAGTAATGTGCGATTGGTTTGCCACGTCTAATACCACAACGTCTTTGGCTTTTAGGTCGTCAATCTTATCGACAACAAAATCTTTTAATTCCGTGCTCTGCACGTCACTCACCTCAATATGTAAAAATAACGGAGCATTATACGCAAAATACCCTAGCTAGCGCAATTGAAGCCGTGTTCAATTAAGCATCTAAAATCGGTTTTACTTATTTTGGTACAGATGATGTTGGTAAATGTATTGCTGGATCACATTAGGTAGCATAGCCGCGACAGTTGAATCGAATGTGGATTTGCTTGTTTGAGCAGTATTTGATTCGAAACCTGAGGCATTGTTAGGTTCGTTATGAGAGTGACAAATAGCGACCTCGTTGAGAAGTTGCCGTATTTCAGTAGAGGAGATGTCTTGCAAGGTTGCATCGACTGGGAATATTTTGCCTTTTTTAGCTGTTGTTGGAATAACAGCATTTTTTGCGAGTAATTCTGCCATTTGACTGTTTTTATCTAGTTGCCACCCCGGCCTTTGACACACGACGATATTGCATAAGTCGAATATCGATTGCCATTGATACCATGAAGGTAATTGGATAAAAGAGTCGGTTCCCATAATGAAGTAGAACTGATGCTGTGGAAATTGTTCTGCTAACAGTTGCAATGTGGTGGCGCTGTAAGAAGGAGTATCACGATTTATCTCAATATCACAGACTTCAAATTGCTCATATTGCTGACAGACAAGTTGCGTCATGGCGAGTCGATGTTGGCTGCTGACTTGAGTTGTTTGTTTATGGGGCGGAATATGATTTGGCATTAACCAAACTTTATCAAGGCTAAGTTGCTTTAAAACCTCTAAAGCGGGTTTAATATGACCAAAGTGAATAGGATCAAAAGTGCCGCCTAATAATCCTATTTTCATGCCTGTTTGTTTGCTATCTATCACTACTGAATTGGTCACAATTGGACTCATGTCTGAAGTTCTATGTGGGCTAAGCGTCGGTGTGCATTTGGGTCAAACAATAAACATAAATGACTCATGGCCGTCCAATCTTCGATCCCGTGCTGTTTTAAATTCATTTCCATTTTCGAAGCAAATGCCAGCATGTGTTCGATTTGATTAAGAGTTAAACGTGTTAATGCCGCTTGATATAAAGGTTTACGTTTATCCCAAATGCGATGTTGTTGCCATAAGCTATTTAACTGAGCACCTTGCTCAACAGCCGTTTTTAGATTCAACAATACGTTGAGCTCTTTAAACAATGCCCACATCAAAATCGGCATGGCTGTGCCTTCACCATTAAGCTGCACAATCATGTGTTGTGCATGTTTTTGATGATTGCCCAATAATGCATCGGTGAGTTGGAAAACGGTAAAGCGTGACTGGTCTTCAAAGTAATCGGTTAAATGATCACTATGAATGGGCTCATTGGGGCTTAATAATTGTAATAACTGCAATGCTTGCTCTGCAGCTAACAAGTTACCTTCAAACAAGTTAAACAGCATGGCCTTAGCGTCCATCTGTACGTGTAACTTGTAATACTGAATTCGATTGTCTAACCAGCGCTGGAATTGCTTACCTTCAGGCGTCGTACATGGCAAATAAATTCCCGCGGCATCAAGCGTTTTAAACCATTTACTTTTGGTTTCGGCTGAAAGCTTTGGACCGTGGATTAATAAAATGATGTCAGGGTTCGGGTTTTGCATCATTGAAATAAATGCAGCCGAGCCTTCTGTACCAGGTTTTGCTTGAGGTAAGGTCAGTTCTATAATGCGACGGCTGGCAAACAAGCTCATTGATTGCCATTCTTGAATTAAGTCGTTCCAGCTAAAACCAGTTTCTTGGGTTAAATGAACACGTTCATCAAAGCCATGTTTTTTAGCGGCCGCTAAGATTTGGCCTTTACAGTTTTCAATAAGCCAAGGGTCATCGCCGAAAAGTAAATAGCAGCCTTGTGGGCTTTTTAGATGTTGGCTTATTTGGTCTGGATAAACCCGCATTAATCCACCTCAATAGAGGCCAGAGTTTGAATGATATTGTCAGCGGCTTGAATGCGCATTTCTTTTACCAACATATCCATTTCACGGCTTTTTGCTAGAGCGGTACGGGGATCGTCTTGGTAATCGCGACGGATCTCAGTTTGGAATGTTTGTGGCTCAGATTCAGGCAGAGTGACCGAGTAATTAACCAAGTAGATTAATTCATATTCAGCGACATTACCTGTTGGGTACAAAGACAGTGTTGCACGCTCAAGGGAGTCGTTTACAAGTCTGAGTGTTGGGGTGGTATCAGATGCAGCAACGGTTGAAATAGCATGAATACGTAATCTGTCATTCACTAATCGAGAAAGTTCGCTGTATTGATCGTTAGTGCTTAAGTGCAATTCTTCAAGCTCTGCTGGAATAGAATAACTGCGTTGTAATTTAAAGCCGCAACCTGCAGTGGTTAGAATAACCAGCGCCATCATTGCCAAGCTAATGCGTTTTATTAGCATCACTGTTATTGGCATCCTTTTACTTAAGTTTTAAATTGATATTAATTGCTAAAGCAACCCTGAAGTCAGATTACAGGGAAATAAGTAAGGTTGCTAATTAATAGCAACCTTACTGTCTAGTTAAGCAATTTGTTGAGCACTTATCATCATCTAAAAAATAACGATAACTGCATCATTATCGTTTATTTAGCAACGATATTTAATAGCTTACCAGGAACGTAAATCACTTTACGTACTGTTACACCATCAACAAACTTTTGTACGTTTTCATCGGCTAAACCGAGCGCTTCAACTTCTTCTTTAGAAGCGTCTGCAGCGACAGTGATTTTAGCGCGAAGTTTACCGTTTACTTGAACGATGATGAGCTTACTATCTTCAACCAATGCAGATTCATCAACGGTTGGCCATAAGCTATCTTCGATATCTGTAGTGTTACCTAATGCAGTCCACAAGCTAAAGCTAGTGTGCGGAATGATTGGGTAAAGTAAACGGGTCACGGCAGTTAATGCTTCTTGCATAAGGGCACGATCTTGCTCGTTGGCAGACGGGGCTTTTTGCAATTTGTTCATTAATTCCATGATTGCAGCAATGGCTGTGTTAAACATTTGACGGCGCTCAATGTCATCGCTGACTTTGGCAATCGTCTTATGTAATTCACGACGTAGTGCTTTTTGATTGTTGTCTAGTGCTTTAGGGTCTAATGCAACCACTTCGCCTTGAGCAACATGATCATGTGCTGTTTTCCAGAAACGCTTAATGAAACGGTGCGCACCTTCAACACTTGATTCTTGCCACTCAAGCGTTAACTCAGGTGGCGCGGCAAACATCATGAATAAACGTACGGTGTCAGCACCGTATTTATCAACCATTTCTTGTGGGTCAATACCGTTATTCTTAGACTTAGACATTTTGCTCATGCCAGTGTAAACCACTTCATGACCTTCATTGTCTACTGCTTTGACTACACGGCCTTTGTCATCTGTTTCTTGAACAGTCACATCAGCAGGTGAAACCCAAACACGTGCGCCTTTCTCGTTGTTATAGTAATAAGCATCAGCTAGTACCATACCTTGAGTTAATAAGCGTTTTGCTGGCTCATTTGAATCAACTAAACCAATATCACGTAACAGTTTGTGGAAGAAGCGGAAGTACAATAGGTGCATACAAGCGTGCTCGATACCACCGATGTATTGATCCACTGGCAACCAGTAGTTTGCTTTAGCAGGATCAAGCATTTGATCTGCATGTGGGCTACAGTAACGCGCGTAGTACCAAGACGATTCCATAAAGGTATCGAAAGTATCTGTTTCGCGAAGAGCAGGCTGACCGTTAACTTCGGTTTTAGCCCACTCTTTGTCTGCTTTGATTGGACTTTGAATACCATCCATCACAACATCTTCAGGTAAAATAACCGGAAGTTGTTCAGCTGGTGTTGGCATTACTGTACCGTCTTCAAGGGTCACCATTGGAATTGGCGCGCCCCAGTAACGCTGACGGGATACACCCCAGTCACGTAGACGGAAGTTAACTTGGCGCTTACCTTTGCCTTCTGCAGTCAGTTTAGCGTCAATGGCATCAAAAGCTGCTTGGAATTCAAGACCGTCAAATTCAGCAGAGTTAAACAACACACCTTTCTCGGTATATGCTGCTTCACTGATGTCTACTTCGTTGTCAGCTGGCTTAATCACAGCTTCAATCGCTAAGTTGTATTTCTTTGCGAACTCATAGTCACGTTGATCATGAGCAGGTACAGACATGACCGCGCCAGTACCGTAGTTCATTAATACAAAGTTACCTACCCAGATTGGCACTTCTTTGCCAGTCAGTGGGTGAACGGCATTAAGACCTGTAGCAACACCTTTCTTTTCCATCACAGCCATAGCTGCTTCGGTAGTATCAACGTTTTTACATTCTTCAATGAATGCCGCTAATTCAGGGTTGTTCTTGGCAGCTTGCTCAGCTAATGGGTGGCCACTTGCAATTGCAACATACGTGACGCCCATTACAGTATCAGGACGAGTGGTATAGATATCGAATGTTTCGTCGCTACCGGCAACATTAAAGGTCATTTCGATACCTTCGCTGCGGCCAATCCAGTTACGTTGCATAGACTTAACCTGCTCAGGCCATTCGTCTAGCTGATCGATATCATTTAATAGCTCTTCAGCGTAATCGGTAATTTTGATGAACCACTGAGGAATTTCTTTTTGAACCACCTCAGTGTCACAGCGCCAGCAGCAACCGTCTTGTACTTGCTCATTGGCGAGTACTGTTTCATCGTTTGGACACCAGTTTACTGACGCAGTCTTTTTGTAGACTAAGCCTTTTTCGTAAAGCTGAGTGAAGAACCATTGTTCCCACTGGTAGTACTCTGGCGTACATGTGGCGATTTCACGGCTCCAATCATAACCAAAACCTAATAACTTAAGTTGGTTCTTCATGTAGTCGATATTTTCGTATGTCCACGGTGCTGGGGCAGTCTTATTATTGATTGCCGCATTTTCAGCAGGTAGGCCGAATGAGTCCCAACCAATAGGTTGTAATACATTTTTACCTTGCAAACGTTGGTAACGAGCAACAACATCACCTATGGTGTAGTTACGGACGTGTCCCATGTGAAGTCGGCCAGATGGATAAGGGAACATAGAGAGACAGTAAAATTTCTCTTTGTTTTCATCTTCTGTTACTTCGAAGGTTTTTTTGTCTTCCCAGTGCTTTTGCACTAGGGCTTCAATTTCTGAGGGATTATATTGCTCTTGCATCAATCTATTCCGGCCTATGCCGCCCATTGTTTGATCTAACGCTAAAAAGCGCGAGTGAGATCTGCATAGAATAAACTAGAAGTGATGCATTAAAAAGGTTCAGATGAAGGAGTATTTTTTATGAGTGGACGAAGTTCAGCGTTATTAGCACTTTATCACACGCTTTTCGAGCAAGTTAAGCAACGGTATGATGAAGATAACTCATTGACTGCAAAGAGCCTTTTTGCATCAGTTACCCAGTGTAAAGATTATTTGCAATTGAAGTCAGAAGCCGAAGCAGAAGAGTTAGCTTTAGTAGAAGAATTTTTAAAGCGTGACATTGCAAGTTACCTAAAGGACGAAAATGCCGATAATCTCAGTTATAGCCCGACTGTGATCACCCTAGAAAACACCCTTTGGCATTGGTTAGGCGAAATTACTGACCGCAGCCAAGTTGAGTGGCATGAAATTGCTCAAGACTTTAAGCATAAGGGCTTTTACATGGCGGGTGAGGTGATTAATCAGGGTAAGGTGATTTGTACTGAGTGTAATCATGAAATGAGTATCGAGTTTCCGAGTTTAATTCCAGATTGCCCACAATGTGATAATGAAATGTTTACCCGAGAATCTTTAGCGCCTTAAACAAGCCTAGCAGTTTAAATGAGCCGTTTGAATGAGTTGCTTAAATGAGCTGTTTGAATTAAGTGATTTGGGTTTTCTCGAAAGAGTGCTGTCTTGCTGGCTGTGTTATAGCAGCTAGCAACCTGTTGTGACATTATTATATTCAGGCGGGGTTGTCGCGCTATTGGCTTGTACGTAGTGAAAATAGCAGTTGTCATCTAGCACTTCACCGTCACCACTAAGGTCATAACCGATAAAGGTATCAGCAATACCGCGATACTCAATGGTGAAACCGTCATCAAGAATAAGCCAATCTTCAATATCGGTATTATCTAAATAGCCCCACTTAAGGCGGGTATTAAAACTGCCGTCACCTTCTAAATCAATATCTAACAAATCATCACGGCTTCCTACAGTTTGAGTTGAAAAGCTACTCATCTGCGAGCGAGCATAGACTAAGTTATTTGCTGATTTCGCACTGGCGTTAAGTTGTGACAAGCCGCTGATACGAGCCTCAGTGGACATATTGATAAATTTTGGGGCAGCAATAATAGCCAGTATGGCCAAAATAATAATGACCACCACAAGCTCTATTAAGGTAAACCCTTGATTAAATCGTTTCAAACTCAATCGCGATGGCCTTTTTTCCAAAGAATTATTTGCTGAGTTAAACCAATTAAAAACAACAAACCACAGAGTAACAGTAATGGTGTTTGACCAATGCGTTTAAACCAAGTTTCACCGTCATATAAGGGGACATCTGCAACTAATACGCCTTCTTGAAATTGCGGAATTTGATGAGTGATTCGACCATGAATATCGACAACTGCGGTGACACCATTGTTGGTCGCTCGAACCAAAGGACGACCTAATTCAATCGAGCGCATTTGAGCAATTTCCATGTGTTGCAGTGGCCCAATAGAGTCGCCAAACCAAGCATCATTTGAAACGGTTAACAGCAAGTCTGTATCTTCATTGATATTAGCGCGTAATTGCTCAGGAAAGACGATTTCGTAACACAGCGCTGGGGCTATTTGATAACCCACGGCATTCAAGTTTTGCTGCTGGTATGTACCGCGAGCAAAAGAGGACATAGGTAAATTGAAAAACGGCGCTAATGGCCTTAACAGGCTTTCAAACGGGACGAATTCACCGATAGGCAGTAAGTGATGCTTTTTGTAATCGTTAGTGCCATTGCCTTGATAATCACCATGAGATTGGACAGTTTGATTAGCATTACCGAGTACAATGAGTGAATTGTAAAATTCTTGCTGTTGTAAGCTAATAATACCTGTGATGATGGCGCTATTATTCATATTAGCGACTTTGTCGGTGTTATGTAAAAAGTCACCCACCATAGATTCTGGTGCAGGTACTGCAGCTTCTGGCCATACGACAATATCGGCATCAAAGTTTGGGCGGCTTAAGTCCATGTACTTAAGTAATGTCGGCCATAGCGCATCTGGCTCCCACTTCATGCTTTGTTCGATATTACCTTGCACTAACGCTACTCTAACGGTTTCGCCGCGAGGGCTAATGTCAGAAGTCAAAGGCGTAATGAGAGTCGCGATGATAATGACTGCGGTGATTACTGCAGCACTGATAAAACGTTTCTTTAAGACTAAAACAATGCTGCCGCAAAACAGAGCGATAAGATAACTTAACCCTAGCGCACCAATAATGCTGCCAAGTTCAGAAATGGGTCCTTGAGTTTGACTGTAACCAGCCCATAACCATGGGAACCCTGTTAGCACCCAGCCACGCATCCATTCAGTTAATACCCATAGAGCAGGGAATAAACCGAGATACTGAAATGGATGGTGCCAATGTTTAAAATGGGGGAATTGACTGAGCTTGGCGGTGAGATACCCCGCTAATGCAGGATATAGCGCTAAATACAGTGCTAATAAGCCCATTAAGCCCATTGAGACGATTAGCGGTAAACCGCCAAAAGTGTCGATGCTGACGTGAACCCAACTGATCCCGAAAGCAAAACAACCAAAACCGAAACTTAACCAATGAAAGAAGTTTTCTTTAGGGGTTAAGTGTCGGCTTTGATAGAGCACAAATATCATTGCCGCAGGGTAGAAAGCCCATATTGCGTAAGGAGCAAAAGCGAGAGTGGTACTTGCGCCCGCAGCAAAAGCCGTCACCATCTTTAACAGTGATGACTTAGAGATATTTAGTTTTTTAAGCACAGTGTTAGTCGTCGTTATCTTCTTGAAGTTTAGGATCAGGTAACTTAACACTCAGTTGAATTAACCGTCTTGTATCAGCGTTAGTGACTTTAAATTCGATATTATCGATTAGGACACTTTCATTACGCTCTGGTAAATGACCAAAGGCGTGTGACACAAGGCCGCCGACAGTATCAAATTCTTCATCGCTGAATTGAGTACCACAAGCTTCGTTAAATTCATCAATAGGGGTGCGTGCTTTAATCATAAACACGGTGTTACTGATCTTTTTGATTTCCGTATCTTCTACTGAACTATGGTCGAACTCATCTTCGATTTCACCGACGATTTCTTCCAAGATATCTTCAATAGTAACAAGACCGGATACCCCACCATATTCATCGACCACAATGGCCATATGATAACGTTGGGAACGGAATTCTTTGAGTAGCACATCGACGCGTTTGCTTTCAGGAACCACTACAGCAGGCCTAATGACTTGGTGCAGCGAGAAAGGCTGGTCTGATTGCTTGAAGCCATATTTAAGCAAATCTTTTGCAAGCAAAATGCCTTCGATATGGTCTTTGTCTTCGTTTACTACAGGGAAACGAGAGTGAGCTGACTCGATTACTGTTTCCAGTAATTCATCAACTGTACTATCGATTTGTAGTGTGACTATTTGGCTTCGAGGGATCATGATATCGCGTACCCGCAATCCTGATACTTCTAATACGCCATTCATCATTTCGCGTGTGTCTTCAGTAATTAAGTCACGCTCTTCAGCGCCCGCAATTACTTCAACAAGATCTTCGCGATTTTGAGGTTCGCCCTGAAACAACTGACCTATTTTGTCAATCCAGTTTTTTTTACGGGCGTTGGTACTCGGTGGGATGTCGTCACTCATAATATTTTACTAAATCATTGGCGGCACTTTCATGCAATCCTTTGACTTATTTATGCTTCCTTATACGGATTTGAAAAACCTAAGCCTTCAATGAGTTGAGTCTCTAATGACTCCATTTCTTCAGCTTCGTTGTCGATAATATGGTCATAACCCAGCAAATGCAAGCAGCCGTGAATAACCATGTGGGCCCAATGTGCAACAAGGGGCTTATTCTGTTGTTTTGCTTCGAGTTCTACGACTTCAGCTGCAATGATTAAATCACCTAAAAGTGGTAATTCAACACCTGGAGGCGCCTCGAAAGGAAAAGATAACACGTTGGTCGGTTTATCTTTACCGCGGTAAGTATGGTTTAACTGCTGACTTTCGCTATTCTCAACGATTCGAATGGTTAGTTCAGCGGTTTCCATAGTGTTACCTAGTGCTGTTTTGACCCATAGCTCAAACTCTTGTTGAGTCGGAATAGCTTGTGGGTCATCCACTGCAATTTGTAAGTCGAGATCTAAATCGAGATTTGAACTTAACTTAACGTCCATAGGGGGCTTAACTGTCATTGTTAATGACTCCCACAGCTTTGACGTCTTCATTCGTCATTTGTTCATTAAATGCGTTTTGTCGCTGTTTGTATTGACGCTCTTTTTCAGCTTTTAAGGCGCTTTCTTTTGAATCAAAAGCCTCATAAGCTTCAACAATGCGGGCAACAATAGGGTGACGCACGACATCTTGAGACATAAAGAAGTTAAAGCTGATGTCATTCACTTCACTAAGCACTTCAATCGCCTGACGCAGTCCTGATTTTTGACTGCGAGGCAAATCGATTTGGGTGATATCACCAGTAATAACCGCGCGCGAGTTAAAACCAATACGGGTTAAGAACATTTTCATTTGCTCAACCGTGGTGTTTTGGCTTTCATCTAAAATCACAAAGGCATCGTTTAATGTACGGCCGCGCATATAAGCTAGTGGGGCGATTTCAATGATGTTGCGCTCAAGCAGCTTTTCAACTTTCTCAAAGCCGAGCATTTCAAATAATGCATCATAAAGCGGACGTAAATACGGATCGACTTTTTGACTTAAATCACCCGGTAAGAAGCCAAGTTTTTCGCCAGCTTCAACAGCAGGGCGAGTCAACAATATACGGCGTACTTCTTGGCGCTCTAATGCATCGACTGCAGCTGCAACGGCTAAAAAGGTTTTGCCGGTACCTGCTGGCCCAATACCAAAAGTAATATCATGCTTAGCAATGTTTGCTACATAGTTAGCTTGGTTTGGATTTCGTGGCTTGATAATGCCGCGTTTGGTTTTAATGTGCAGAGTATCGTCTTCAGCCGAAGATTCAGCTTCTAGAT
Source organism: Shewanella sp. GJ50-10 (assembly GCF_055808815.1). NCBI lineage: Bacteria > Pseudomonadati > Pseudomonadota > Gammaproteobacteria > Alteromonadales > Shewanellaceae > Shewanella > Shewanella sp. GJ50-10. Next base: position 971,955 of record NZ_JBVVSS010000001.1, read on the forward strand.
TTATCACTTCTTGAATAGCTAAGTGGACTCTTTCAGGCTCAAGATCAGGCGTGCTGCCCTTAATGGTTTGGGTCTCAATGTATAGCTGTTTCAATAAATTATTAACGTTAAAGGCATTACGAGGCAAACCAACAATTTTGAAGTGGTTATTCTTGTGTACAATTTCAACACCTAGGCGGCGTTCAAGTTGTTTAATGTTGTCATCATAAGGGCCACATAATGAGGCGATTCTTCGAGTCTCTGCAGGCTCGAGATACAAATTCATGGTTGTAACTTTAGTGGACAAAAATAATGCTCCAAAAACGATATGTTTATTAACAATGAGTCTACGAGTGTTGCACCTAAAATACCACGCTATTAGGGCAAAAGCACAATAAAGGCGGCATATAGCCGCCTTTATTAACTAAAATTTATGACTGATTTTAATCTTTAGTTAGGAGTAAACTGAGTTACGCCTAAATCATCATCAGTTTTGTGTTTAGCTAAAATGTCAGACGGACGTAAACTACGACGTAAATCCATTTCATCTTCAGCGCGAACAAACACGCCACGAAGAGAGTTGGTGTATACGTCAACGATTTCAACGTCAACAAATCCGCCGATGCTCTTAGGGTTACCTTCGAAATTCACCACGCGGTTATTTTCAGTACGACCACGAAGCTCCATTGGATTCTTTACAGAAGGACCTTCTACTAAAATACGTTGCACAGTACCTAACATTTGGCGGCTATAACGCATCGCTTGCTGGGTAATGCGGTCTTGTAAAATAGCCAGACGCTGCTTTTTCTCAACCATAGTCACATCATCAGGTAAGTCTGCTGCAGGCGTACCAGGACGAGCGCTGTAAATAAAGCTGAAACTATGGTCAAAGCTGACATCTTCAATCAACTTCATTGTGTCTTCAAAATCAGCTTGGCTTTCGCCAGGGAAACCAATAATAAAGTCAGAACTGATATGGATATCTGGGCGAGCTTTGCGTAAACGACGAATAATCGATTTATATTCAATCGCCATGTGTCCGCGCTTCATGTTCGTCAGAATTCGGTCTGAGCCTGATTGAACAGGAAGATGTAAGAAGCTAACAAGCTCTGGGGTATCTTCATATACATCAATGATGTCTTGCGAAAATTCAATCGGATGACTGGTAGTAAAGCGGATACGGTCGATGCCATCAATTGAGGCAACCAAACGTAATAACTCAGCAAAAGTACAGATTTCATCATCGTGAGTAGGGCCACGGAAAGCGTTAACGTTTTGACCTAACAAGTTAACTTCACGTACACCTTGTTCAGCAAGTTGCGCGACTTCTAAAATTACGTCATCCACCGGACGGCTAACTTCTTCACCACGAGTATAAGGTACAACACAGAATGAACAGTATTTACTGCAGCCTTCCATAATTGACACAAACGCCGTCGGACCATCAGCTTTTGGCTCTGGTAAGCGGTCAAATTTTTCAATTTCAGGGAAACTCACATCGATAACCGCTTTATCGCCGTTATTAATTTGAGTGATCATTTCAGGTAAACGGTGCAAGGTTTGTGGGCCGAAAATGATATCGACACATTGGGCACGCTCTTTAATTGCTTTACCTTCTTGGGAAGCAACACAACCACCAACACCAATAATTAAATTAGGATTTTTATCTTTTAAGGTTTTCCAGCGACCAAGCTGATGAAACACTTTTTCCTGTGCTTTTTCACGAATAGAGCATGTGTTAAGCAGCAGTACGTCTGCTTCTTCAGCATCCTCAGTCAAGGTGTAACCTTGATAATCGTCCAGCAAGTCAGCCATTTTAGATGAATCATATTCATTCATCTGACAGCCCCAGGTTTTTATGTGTAGTTTTTTACTCATCAGATACGCCGTTCTATATACCACAGAAAAATAGCCGCATATTTTAACTGCACAAAGGCTCGCTGGCTAGCCTTTGTGCACATCTAGTGAGCTTTATTCTGAAAAGCTTAATACCCTTATTTTTTCAGGGTATTTATCTACGTTAGCTAACTCGTTTGATTGATTGGTAAAAAAGCCAAATTGTTTGGCCATCTGTTGATTATCTGCACGAGCTTTAGCAATCAAGTTTTGTTGCAGTGCATTGGCATGATAATCAAATGAGACTAATTCGTTAGCCTCTTGGATATAAAAACCAAACTCTTGAGCCATTGCCACATTATCTTGACGAGCTTGGGTAATATTTTTTTGTGGTAGCTCTCGATTAAAGCGTGTGAGCATTTCCGTGGTTTGTTGATATAAGGCATAATCAAACGAAGAACGGTAAATGACTGTGACTGTTTCCATTGGCTGAATCTGTGCCTGTGATGGAACTGAAAACAATGCGGCAGTGGCCAACAGACCTGTTACAAATGCTTGAGTGATCTTTTTGGCTTTATGAGCAAGTGGTAGTCTCAAATTAGTGGTGCTAATTTTTGTAGAATTTACGACCGTGCTGTGACTAGACATAGTATCCTCTCTTACCTTGGCATGGCGGATTTGCTGCAAGGTGTTTCCATTTGACAGTTTCAGTATAAGAAGAGGTTTACTGGTTAATATGTCACCATTGTAAGCAAGTGTTGCTCAAAGATTATCTAGAAACATATCGACACGATTAAGCGATTACAGACACGTTTGTACATATTTTAACCGTTAGGGCTAATTGCTAATAATAAGTACAAAGTGCTATGAGAAGGGTTCAACAATGCAAGATGAAGTAAATCAAGCAGGCCAAGATAATTTAATCCATCACGATGTAGTGATTGTGGGCGGAGGTATGGTTGGTGCTGCGGTTGCAGTTGGTTTGGGTCAGCTGGGTTTAGATGTTGCCATGATAGAAGCCTATCAACCAAAACCCTATGAACCAGAACAAGCTTTAGATTTACGTGTTTCTGCTATTAGTGTTGCTTCAGAGCAATTACTCGAGCGTCTTGGGGTAATGGATGAGTTACTTTCTTTACGCCACGTAGCTTATAAAGGCTTAGAAACATGGGAAATGGAAGATTGCATCACCCAATTCCATGCAGAGCAAATTGATGAACCGCATCTAGGGTACTTTTTTGAAAACCGTCTGATCCAACTTTGTTTATGGCAGCAAATCGACACCATGGACAATATCAAGCGTTATTGCCCTGATAGTGTGAGCCACTTCGAGCGTATCAATGCCGATGAACAGCAGCAAGTAAAAGTCACTTTACAATCTGGTGTTGAACTTCAGAGTCAATTAATTGTTGGTGCCGACGGTGCTAATTCGCAAGTTCGTCAGTGGGCTGGTATTGGCATTACTGGTTGGGATTATGCCCAATCAGCGATGCTGATTAATGTGGCCACGGCAACTGAGCAGCAGGATGTCACTTGGCAACAGTTTACTCCAGCAGGCCCGCGCTCTTTATTACCGCTTCCTGGCAATAATGCTTCATTAGTTTGGTACGACAGCCGCAGCCGCATTAAACAATTAATGCAGCTTAATTATCAACAGTTAGCTGAGCAAATCAGGCAACACTTCCCGCAGCGATTAGACAGTGACTTTACCGTTATTGATCGTGGCAGCTTTCCGTTAACTCGCCGCCACGCTCAATCTTATTGCCAAGATAACGTGGTGATATTAGGAGATGCTGCTCACACGATTAACCCGCTTGCAGGTCAGGGGGTCAATATTGGCTTTAAAGACGTTGATGTATTAATTGCCACAATCGCAGATGCTGTTGGTAACGACCGTCCTTGGTGGACAGAAACGACACTAAAGCAATACCAATGTAAGCGTTACAGCGATAATCTATTAATGATGTCTGCTATGGATGCTTTTTATGCTGGTTTTAGTAATGACTTACTGCCAATTAAACTACTGCGTAATGGCATGTTAAAGCTTGCAAACCATGACAACCCCATCAAAAAGAAAGTCCTCAAATACGCCTTAGGCTTAGCGTGAAATAGATATTCTGACTATAAATGATGCAGGGTATTTGTTGAGTTCAGATTTGAGTGTTAAAATGCCGCGCTTTAGCGCCTTCAATTCGTAAATCGATACTTTTATGGTACTTAATTACAGTACTTATTTACGGTATTTATTCGGTACTTTTATAACGAAGAGTATTATCGAAGAATTGAGCTAAGCGCGGTCCTATTTTTCGCTAAAAATGAGTGCTAATGAGTCAAATTAAACTAATTGTTGGTCTTGCCAATCCTGGTGCTGAATACGCACAAACTCGTCATAATGCTGGAGCATGGTATGTGCAGGAATTAGCGCGCTTATGCGGCGCAACGCTAGTACCTGACAGCAAATACTTTGGCCTGACTGCCAGGGTGACGATTGACGGTAAAGACGTGCGATTGTTAATACCAACGACTTTTATGAACCTTAGCGGTAAGTCTGTTGGGGCACTGGCCAATTTCTTTCGAATTACGCCGGAAGAAATATTAGTTGCTCATGATGAGCTTGATATGGAACCCGGCGTGGCTAAGTTTAAACTCGGCGGCGGTCATGGTGGTCATAATGGTTTAAAAGACATTATTGCGAAAATGGCCAATGACAAAGGATTTCATCGTTTGCGTATAGGCATTGGCCATCCTGGCGACAAAAACCGTGTTAGTGGTTATGTCCTTGGAAAAGCGCCTGCCATTGAACAAGAAAAGATGGATGCAGTGATCGACGAAGCAGTGCGTTCAACTGAAATATTATTTAAGCAAGACATGGCGAAAGCCATGAACAGGCTACATACTTTTAAAGCGGTTTAACGATTACTACTTATATAAGCAGTAACATTATTCGTTTCAAAATAACTATTGATATTCACTGCCTCAGTTTTGATGCAGTTCAACATATATAAAGGTAACAAATATGGGTTTTAAATGCGGCATTGTTGGTTTGCCAAACGTAGGTAAGTCAACACTATTTAATGCATTAACAGAAGCAGGAATTGAAGCAGCTAACTTCCCGTTTTGTACCATTGAGCCAAACACAGGCGTTGTTCCTGTACCGGATTCCCGTTTAGATAAGTTAGCAGCAATTGTTAACCCTGAGCGTATTTTGCCAACAACGATGGAATTCGTTGATATTGCAGGTTTGGTTGCTGGTGCATCTAAAGGTGAAGGTTTAGGAAACAAATTCCTTGCTAACATCCGTGAAACTGATGCAATCGGCCATGTGGTTCGTTGTTTTGAAGATCCAAACATCGTTCACGTTGCTAACAAGGTTGACCCTGCTGGCGATATCGAAGTGATTAATACTGAATTAGCCCTTGCTGACTTAGATAGCTTAGAACGTGCTATTTTCCGTCAACAAAAGCGTGCTAAAGGTGGCGACCAAGAAGCTAAGTTTGAAGTTGAAGTATTAGAAAAAATGCGTCCAACTTTAGATGAAGGCCAAATGTTGCGTTCATTAGAGTTAAGCAAAGAAGAAATCGCCGCAGTTGCGTACCTTAACTTCTTAACGCTTAAGCCTACTATGTACATTGCTAACGTTGCTGAAGATGGTTTTGAAGATAACCCGCATTTAGATGCTGTTAAAGCGATTGCTGAGACAGAAAATGCAGTGGTTGTTGCAGTTTGTGCTGCAATTGAATCAGAACTTGCAGAAATGGATGCAGATGACCGTGTTGAGTTTATGGCTGACCTTGGCCTTGAAGAGTCAGGTCTTGATCGCGTGATCCGCGCAGGTTACGACTTACTTGATTTACAAACCTACTTTACTGCAGGCGTAAAAGAAGTTCGCGCTTGGACTGTTTCAGTAGGCGCGAGTGCACCACAAGCTGCTGGTGTGATCCATACTGACTTTGAACGTGGCTTTATTCGTGCTCAAGTAATGAGCTATGATGACTTTATCGAGTTTAAAGGTGAAGCCGGCGCTAAAGATGCGGGTAAATTACGTGTCGAAGGTAAAGGTTATATCGTTAAAGATGGCGATGTTATGCATTTCCTATTTAACGTTTAGTCGGTATTTTCAAACTATAATAGTCTGAAGAACACCGATATGGAGTATTGAGGTTAGCTTTATTGGGATATTTTGTCGATTTGACGCTCAGTTTGGTGAACTTATAGCCGAACAACAACAATTGATGAAAATAGCTAAAAAAAGCAGTTGACCTCGATACTCTGAATAAGCATAATACGCCCCGTCCTCACGACGAGGGCAAGTAAGAATGAAGTGGCAATGTAGCTCAGCTGGTTAGAGCACAGCACTCATAATGCTGGGGTCGCAGGTTCAAGTCCCGCCATTGCTACCATCTTCTCAAGATGTAAAAGATGAGATTTGCTAGTTAGTTAAAATCAATTTGATTTTAGAAATATGACTAGCTACCTTCTCAAGGTTAAATGAGCATCGTGTTCTGGATGTTAAACAGAGTCAGTGCGGGAGTGGTGGAATTGGTAGACACGCCAGATTTAGGTTCTGGTGCCGTAAGGTGTGAGAGTTCAAGTCTCTCTTCCCGTACCATTATTAAGAAAGCTGGCTTATAGCGGGTTTTCTAAAAAACTTTAGATTGGGATATCGCCAAGTGGTAAGGCACCGGGTTTTGATCTCGGCATCCCCAGGTTCGAATCCTGGTATCCCAGCCATTTTAAAGTAAGTAGTAAAAGATTATTGGGATATCGCCAAGTGGTAAGGCACCGGGTTTTGATCTCGGCATCCCCAGGTTCGAATCCTGGTATCCCAGCCATCTTCGGCAATGTAGCTCAGCTGGTTAGAGCACAGCACTCATAATGCTGGGGTCGCAGGTTCAAGTCCCGCCATTGCTACCATATTTTGAAGGTAGAATAGAGGGTCATCCTTTTACTACTTAGTTAGAAAAGAGCAAGAAACAGAGTTTACTCATGATGTAAATGAGTTTATTCTGGTAAAAATTTGATGCGGGAGTGGTGGAATTGGTAGACACGCCAGATTTAGGTTCTGGTGCCGTAAGGTGTGAGAGTTCAAGTCTCTCTTCCCGTACCATCAAATTTTTCTTCAATATGTACATCTTCCTAGTTTAAGTTATACATATCCAAATTTTGGGATATCGCCAAGTGGTAAGGCACCGGGTTTTGATCTCGGCATCCCCAGGTTCGAATCCTGGTATCCCAGCCAAATTTAGCCTCACGGTTAAAGCAAAAGCCCGTCTTATGACGGGCTTTTTGTTGCCTGAAATCCAGCGTTTCCACCTAGCTGTACTTTAGTATTAAACCCCAATACCAATCAGTCATATTAGTGTGTCACTAGATCTTAAATATCAAATGAGTCTGTTAGACTAACTTTAATAATTTTAAGATGGCGATGCCATTCATCCTTAAGAGCAAGCGTTTTATGCCAATTAAACCCATTATTGAATCATTGTGGCCTGAGATATTTACGCTGCAGTCTCGTGCTTATGTTGATATAGAACCTGAGTCACTTGAAGTGCTAAGAGGTAAGTGGTTACATTCGCCCCATTGCTGTTTTGTTTATTTGGATAATAATGTCGGCGCGTACTTATTGGCGCATACATGGGATGATAAAACGCCCCCTAAGCTCTATCAGCCACTTTTTAAGCAAACATATAATACCAAGCTGTTTTTACATGATTTAGCGGTATCAGCTTCATTAAATGGCTCTGGCGTGGGTAAACAAATGGTTGAGCAGTTAATTTTAGTGGCTAAACAAAACCATTATCAGCAAATACAGTTGGTTGCTATTCAAGGTTCGGTACCTTTTTGGCAAAAAATGGGCTTTAAGATTGATGATGAGCAAGTGGCTAATGAAAGTTATGGCCTAAATGCCAAGGTGATGAAGCTTGAATTTAAAAATAGACAATAAAAAACGCACTCAATTGAGTGCGTTTTAATCTTTAATCCAGACTCAATAAATAAGCCTGTATATTCAGATTCTAGTGACGGAACACTTAGTGGCGGAACATTGCAGAGATAGACTCTTCGTTGCTTACGCGACGGATAGCTTCTGCAAGTACAGCTGACATAGTCAGTTGGGTCACTTTTTCAATTTTAAGCATTTCTGGGCTTAATGGCACAGTGTCAGTAACAATCACTTCATCAATTACTGATTCTGCAATGTTAGCCGCTGCGTTGCCTGAAAATACTGGGTGAGTTGCGTAAGCGAAAACACGGTTTGCGCCATGTTCTTTTAATGCTTCTGCAGCTTTACATAAAGTACCGCCAGTATCGATCATGTCATCAACGATGATACAGTCACGGCCTTGTACGTCACCAATAATATGCATTACCTGAGCAACGTTCGCTTGTGGGCGACGCTTATCGATAATGGCTAAGTCAGAATCATCAAGTAGTTTAGCTACGGCGCGAGCACGTACTACACCACCAATGTCTGGAGAAACCACAACTGGGTTATCAAGTTCTTTACCTAACATGTCTTCTAGTAGCACTGGGCTACCAAACACGTTATCAACAGGCACATCAAAGAAACCTTGAATTTGCTCTGCGTGTAAATCACAAGTCAGTACGCGGTCAACACCAACACTTGAAAGGAAGTCAGCAACAACTTTCGCAGTAATTGGTACACGAGCACTACGTACACGACGGTCTTGACGAGCGTAACCGAAGTAAGGAATAACGGCTGTGATACGGCCAGCTGATGCACGACGTAACGCGTCAACCATAACGATAAGTTCCATTAGGTTGTCGTTAGTCGGTGCACAAGTAGACTGAATGATGAATACATCAGCACCACGTACGTTTTCATTGATTTGAACACTGATTTCACCGTCGCTGAAACGGCCTACTACTGCATCGCCAAGTTTGCAAAATAAACGGTCGGCTATTTTTTTGGCTAGTTTAGGGGTAGCGTTACCAGCAAAGAGCTTGATATCGGGCACTTTATGAACCTCAGGTGTTGGCTTTAATGTTAGTGGCTAAAAATGTAGATAAAATATTGTGAACTGAACAAGTAATTTTATCGTAAAACACTTTTAGAAATATTTTAGCTTTGGCTTAATCGGGTCACTAAAGGTGACTGATTCAAGCCTTTAGCAACAAAACCTTGCATAGATTTTGGCAGTTCAGCCAAGGCATCTAGCGCTGTTTGCTGCTGTTCGAACTCACCGAAGACGCATGCGCCAGTTCCGGTCATTCTTGACGGCGCATATTCTACCAGCCAGCTCAATGCATTGGCAACTTGAGGGTGCTTTTCTGCGACCAACTTCTGACAATCATTTGACCAATTTTTCTTCATTAATGTATCTATTGCTAATTTAGGTGTGTCACGAGGTAACAACGGATCTTGGAATATAGCCTGAGTAGATACATGCACATCAGGCACAATCACTAAATAGTATAGCTCTTGTGTTTCAACGTTAATTAATCGCTCACCGACGCCTTCGGCGAAAGCTGCAAAACCATTAATAAAAACAGGGACATCCGCGCCAAGTTTAAGGCCGATTTCGGCTAAAGTTTGTTGCGATAAATTTAAATTCCACAGCTTGTTTAAGGCGATTAATGTGGTTGCTGCATCGGAAGAACCGCCACCTAAACCACCCCCCATTGGCAAGTTTTTACGTAACCAAATTTCTGCGCCGCCTTGATAATTGCAATATTCTTGTAAAGATTTTGCGGCTTTTAGAATTAAGTTATCTTTTTCTGCGACAACTTTAGATAATTCTGAATGTAACTTAAGTGTTTTATTTTCGGTCGGTAAAAAATCCAAAAAGTCACATTGATCAATAAACTGAAATAATGTCTGTAATTCATGGTAACCATCAGCTCTTTGACCAGTAATGTGCAGAAAAAGGTTTAACTTTGCAGGTGCAGGCCAGTTTGCTGAAATTGCAGCTTGAGTATCATCAGTGTTCAAGGTCGCGGTGGTCATAGAAGTGCTTCTTCATTTAATAGTAATAAGTTAATTAGTAATAAGTGGACAATCATTAGCTATCGACTTTATTGGTTTAATTGTCGGTGAAACTATAGATTTTCAGTTACAGGCGCCAAAGCCTGCCATTGATTGATCTGAATTTTAATTTGCACATCTGCGCGGTTTATCTGTAATAGTCTAGGGACATTTGCACCGCTTTGTTGCTGATAGCTGATGAACTTCACTTGCCAGTCTTCACCCATATCTTTACTGGTAAACGCTTTGATTGTCCCGTCTGAGTTATATTCTAAAACCTCATCGTCTGGAGTCACTTGGCCGGTAATCCATAACGGTAGTTTATTAAGTGGAATTTGCATGCCACTGACTCGGGAGATAAGTTGTTGCGGGTCTCTATCGGTATAGGTTTTACCCTGAACATCAATACTGGCGAGACCGTATTGAGAGCTCAATGATAAGACTGTTGTGCCAATAACAGTGGTGAGCTTTAAGTCATCATGAGGTTGGCTAAAGTTATTGTCGTGAAACCAAAATAAATTGGTACTGAATTTATCGACATCAGAGCGAAAAGCCAGTTTACCTTGAATCTCCCAAGCGTTTGCTTCACTAGCCTGACTGACGTCAATATCGGTGAGTTTATGGGGAGGTTTAACTGAGCACGCTGCCAAAAAAAGACAACAAAGTAGCATCACGCGCTGTAGGGAAAATGTTAAATATCGCAAAAGATTTCGCTACCTATATATAGTGGTACTTTATGATACTGACCTAGACCATGATTGTAAAAATGCATTTTGATTTTTGTGTTTTATCAGGGTCTGTTGCTCTTCCCCTGTTAAGTTTTGTTCGACATAAAAGCAATTTAACGAGGTGAGTGGGTTGTCACCAAGCAATCTATGCAACTCTATTATTGACTAAAAATGCACCTAACAATGAGTAAAGCGCTTTTAGTCGAACCCTTCGGGCAGCATTTGTTGGCCATTTTTACTGCGTTATCGACTTTTTATGTAGAGTAACTACACCACAAAGTCTCTGCCTTGTATAAATGGGCAACAATTCGCTGCAAAAATAACCTTAAAAGAACAACAGACCCTAACCTACAGAGGTAAATATAGTAAGAATGCTTTGAATGTTAGACATTTAAAGGCATCATAAAGTTTAAATGAATGGGTCTACTTTCCTATCTTTTTGTTAACAAGATAGAATTTTTAGAAAAAATATAGACAATTATTCGGTTTTGTTAAGCCAATTGTGTTTTTAGTTTTGGCAATTAAGTAGAATAGCCTAATTAATGATCCCGCGAAGAACTTAAAACGAGTCACATGAGCCTAGTAGCAATCGGAATAAATCATAAAACCGCCACGGTCGACCTTCGTGAGAAAGTCGCCTTTTCGCCTGACAAAATTCATGACGCCATGAAGAGTCTGGCCAGCCGCACCAGTTCTGGTGAAGCCGTGATCGTGTCGACATGTAATCGCACCGAACTTTATTGTAATAATGGATCTAAAGCAGACATTATTGAATGGCTTGAGGATTACCATAGCTTGACCCATGAAGAGCTAATGCCATGTATTTACAGCTATGAGAATCAAGAGTGTGTAAAACATTTAATGCGCGTGTCTTCTGGACTTGATTCGCTAGTATTAGGTGAGCCGCAAATTTTAGGGCAAGTGAAGCAAGCCTTCGTTAAAGCCAAAGAAGCGGGCACTACAGCGGTCACTATCGACCGTTTGTTTCAAAATACTTTCTCTGTTGCGAAAAAAGTGCGCACCGAAACTGAAATCGGTGCTGCTGCTGTATCAGTTGCATTTGCCGCTGTTAGCATGGCTAAACATATTTTCTCGTCACTAAGCACAACCAACGTGTTGTTGATTGGCGCTGGTGAAACTATCGAATTAGTTGCTAAGCATTTAAAAGACAATGAAGTTGCTGGCATTGTGGTTGCTAACCGTACGGTTGAACGTGCTCAAGCCATGTGTGAAGAGTTTGATGCCACAGCAATTACACTGCAAGAGATACCTGACTATCTACCTAAAGCCGATATCGTGATATCCTCTACCGCCAGTCCATTGCCTATATTAGGTAAAGGCATGGTTGAAAAGGCGCTGAAACAACGTCGTCATCAACCAATGTTATTAGTTGATATTGCCGTTCCACGAGATATTGAAGCAGAAGTTGGCGAATTAGACGATGCTTTCCTTTATACTGTGGACGATTTGCACAGCATCATTGAACAGAACATGGCTTCACGTAAAGAAGCCGCCGAGCAGGCAGAGTTAATTGCCGATGAGCAAGCCCATGTATTTATGGAATGGGTGAGATCGTTAGAGTCTGTAGATAGTATTCGAGAATACCGTAGCCAAAGTTTGGCAATTAAAGATGAATTAGTAGAACGCGCCTTGAATAAATTGACTCAAGGTGGTGACAATGAACAAGTGATTTTAGAGCTAGCGAACCGTCTAACCAATCGCCTTATTCATGCGCCAACACAAGCGTTAACCTCTGCTAGTCGTCAAGGAGACTTGAATACCTTAGGCCAATTACGCGTCACGCTTGGTTTAGATAAAACTTAAGGTAACAACGTTAAATGAAAGAGTCGGTTATTCGCAAGCTGGAAGGCTTGCTTGAACGTAATGAAGAAGTGTTAGCATTACTGAGTGATGCACAAGTTATTGCGGATCAAGACCGCTTTCGCACCTTATCAAAAGAATTTTCTCAGCTTGAAGACATCGTAAAAAGCTTCACTTCGTTCCAAGAGGCACAAGAGAACCTTGAGTCTGCTAACGAAATGCTAGCCGAAGATGACGCTGAAATGCGCGAAATGGCGCAAGAAGAAATCAAAGAAGCAAAATCAGAAATTGCCCGTCTTGAAGACGAATTGCAAATTTTGCTGCTACCAAAAGATCCTAACGACGATCGTAACGCCTTTATTGAAATCCGTGCAGGTGCGGGTGGTGATGAAGCGGCTATTTTTGCTGGTGATTTATTCCGTATGTATTCACGTTACTGTGAATCAAACAAGTGGCAAATGGAAATCATGAACGCCAACGAAGGTGAGCATGGTGGCTTTAAAGAACTGATTGTTCAAGTTAGCGGCGAAGGGGTTTACGGTAAACTTAAATTCGAATCTGGCGGACACCGTGTTCAACGTGTACCAGAAACAGAATCTCAAGGCCGTGTTCATACTTCAGCTGTGACAGTTGTTGTATTACCTGAAGTGCCAGAAGCTGAACAAATTTCGATTAATCCAGCTGACTTGAAAGTCGATACCTTCCGCGCATCAGGTGCGGGTGGTCAGCACGTCAACAAAACTGACTCTGCTATTCGTATTACCCACGTTCCTTCAGGGATTGTAGTGGAATGTCAGGATCAGCGCTCGCAACATAAAAACCGTGCCCAAGCCATGAGCGTACTGTCGGCTCGCTTACAAGCGGTTGAAGATGAAAAGCGCCGCAGTGAAGAAGAGTCTACTCGTCGTAACTTGGTTGCAAGTGGTGATCGCAGTGAACGTATTCGTACTTATAACTTCCCGCAAGGTCGTATGAGCGAACATCGTATCAACCTAACGCTATACCGCTTAAATGAAATCATGGAAGGCGATTTGAATGCCATCATTGAGCCGTTAATGCAAGAAGAGCAAGCTGATTTACTTGCTGCACTGGCTGACGACTAAATTCAAATAGCTCATTTCTATGGCTAATTAAATGGCTAATTCAATGACTAAGGAGTGACGTTGTCACAGTCATCTTTTTCTACCATTGCGGAATCTTTGCAATGGGCTTATGGCCAATTAGTCGACTTGTCTGAGTCGGCTAATATCGATGCAGAAGCTTTGCTTCTGCATTGTCTTAATAAGCAGCGCAGTTATCTCTACACTTGGCCTGAAAAGGTACTGACCGCAGATCAATTCAAATCATTTCAAACCATGATAGAAAAGCGTAAACAGGGAATGCCTGTAGCTCATATCATTGGTGAGCGTGAGTTTTGGTCTTTGCCATTTATTGTTAATGCCACCACGCTTATTCCTCGACCAGATACTGAAATTTTAGTTGAAACAGCGCTAAATTTACCGCTGGAAAATGATGCCAAAGTTTTAGATTTAGGAACAGGAACAGGAGCGATAGCATTATCGTTAGCCTCTGAACGTCCACAATGGCAAATGACAGCAATTGATAAAGTGGATGATGCGGTTGAACTTGCTAAAGCTAACCGTGCAAATTTAAATTTGCCTCATGTTGAAATTCTCCAATCTGACTGGTTTAGCGCAGTTGAGCATCAAGACTTTAATTTGATTGTGTCTAATCCACCGTATATTGATGAAACCGATGTGCACCTTAATTTAGGTGATGTGCGTTTTGAGCCATCAAGTGCCTTAACAGCCGCAGAACAAGGCTTTGCTGATTTATTTCATATTGCCCAACATGCGACTAAACATTTATCTCAAGGTGGATACTTGTTGTTAGAGCATGGTTTTGAGCAAGCATTAGTGGTTAGACAAAAATTGATTGAGCTTGGATATGACAATGTGGCTACAGTGCGAGACTTTGGCAGCAATGACCGCTGCACACTAGGCCAATGGCAAGGCGCATCAAAAGACTAGTTCCACAAGATTCATCTTTGTAAAATCAGGGTTTTTCTTAAAATTGCTATAGAGCCGCTTGATCGAGTAAACTAGCGGCCATTTTATCTGTAGCTCAAAGAGAAAAACAATAATGGAAACCTTTTACAGTTTATATCCTGCTGTTAAGCACACACACTTAACTTTCATTTTTTTAAGTGTGGTATTCTTTATTACTCGCTTTGTACTGCATATGCGCCAATCTCCAGTGATGGACAAGAAGTTTATTAAGATTGCACCGCATGTAATTGATACCTTCTTATTATTGTCAGGACTGACATTGTGCTTCATGATCAAGCAGTATCCTTTTGTGGATGCGTGGATGACAGAGAAGTTACTTGCAGTACTTGCTTACATCGGTTTAGGTGTAATGGCACTGAAAGGTGACCGCAATAAATTCTTCAAAATCTTTGCCTTTTTAGGCGCTATTGGATGGCTCGTATTGGCTGCCAGGCTGGCTCATTTTAAACAAGTTGTATTAATGGGTTAATAGAGTTTCATGGCTAAACATCAAATGAATGATGCAGTGAAGATCCCCGACACTGCATTCGAAATTACGCAGCATTTAGGTTTTTCTCAAGAGAAAAAAGCGTTATGGGCTTGGTATGAAATTGCTGGGTCGGTAATGAGCTTGCATGTTGAAGATCCACAGCAACGCTTTGACGGTTTACTTCGTTGGTTTTATACCGACTTAGGCTTTTGTGCACGTGAAGATTACTTCAGTGTTGAAGCAGCCGATTTAGGCAGTTGCATTATGAGTCGTCAAGGCAATAGCACCACATTGGCGACAGTGATGATCTTACTGGCTAAGCAGCTTGATATTACCCTTGATGCGGTATTACTACCGGGGCAAACAGTTGTGCGTTCGCGCATTAACGACAACATGGTTTATATCGATCCGTTAACGGGGCAAGAGTTAAGTCGTCGCCAGTTGCACCTTTTAGTACGCGGCGAATTGGGTAACTCGGCATTGTTAAAGCCTAAGTACCTAAAAACGGCGTCATTAAAACGCTTAATTACTCGCATGATCCATGAGCTAAAAGCTGGCTGTATTGTCACTCATCAATTTGAGCAGGCAATGGAGTGTTGTAACCTGCTACTGCAATGGCATCCTGACGACGTTAATTTAAATCGTGAACGTGCTTTTATTGCTCAACAATTGGGTTGTATAAAAGTGGCGATTTCTGATTTGCAGCATTTTATTGATAGCAGCCCTCACGATCCTGTGACTGAAATTGTCAAAATGCAGTTAAAGGAACTTAGCGAGCAACCGCAGACTTATCACTAGTTTTCTATAGTACATTAAATAATTCAGGCTCATTTTATGGGCCTGAATTTTTTTATTATGGTTTGTTTGAATTTTATCAGTGAGGCTGTTCAAGCAAATAAAAGATAACTGCTGCCTATAGTGAAAAATTCGATTACATTAAGACGCTAAATTTAAAAATGACTAAAAAGTCATAACAATAAGTACTGCTAAAAGTACAAAACAACAATAAAAATAATTCACTTTGACATGCATTCACAAGGAAGATTTTAATGACATCCAGTCCTATGGTCACTAATGATGCTACTGCATTAGGCCTACTAGCCGTAATTCTCGGTTTCGTGTTTTACACCAGTTCTTCACCACATCCATTTTGGCAAAAATTCTATAAATTTATACCGGCATTACTGCTGTGTTACTTTTTACCGTCATTGCTCAATACATTTGGGATTGTCGATGGGGATACGTCTAAGCTTTATTACGTGGCATCGCGTTATCTATTGCCTGCATGTTTAGTGTTACTGATTTTAAGTGTCGATTTAAAAGCGATTTTAAGTTTAGGCCCCAAAGCGATTGTGATGTTTTTAACTGGCACCGTAGGCATAGTGATTGGTGGCCCCATTGCGCTGTTAATTATTTCAGCTATCAATCCTGATGTATTAGGCGGAAACGGCCCAGATGCTGTGTGGCGTGGCATGACCACCCTTGCGGGAAGTTGGATTGGCGGCGGTGCTAACCAAGCTTCGATGAAAGAGATTTATGAAGCAGGTGGTAGCATCTTCTCGGTGATGGTGACGGTAGATGTCATCGTTGCTAACATTTGGATGGCAGTGCTGTTATTAATGGCATCAAGGGCAAAACAAATAGATGCTAAAACAGGTGCGGATACCACTGCTTTAGAAGCATTAAAAGCGAAAGTCGAAAAGTATCATGCTGAGCATGCGCGCATTCCTTCATTACGTGATTTAATGCTGATTGTGGCTATCGGTTTTGGTGTTACTGGCCTTGCCCATTTTGCAGCAGACTTTTTAGGACCATTTTTTGAAACCAACTACCCTTGGACACGAGATTATAGCTTAACCTCTAAATTCTTCTGGCTAGTGGTTCTGGTGACCTCAATTGGTCTGGCATTATCATTTAGTCCGGTAAAACAATTAGAAGCTGCTGGCGCATCGAAAGTGGCTTCGGCATTTTTATATATCTTAGTGGCAACCATTGGTCTTCATATGGATGTCTCAAAGCTCGCTGACGAGCAAAACCTTTGGTACTTTGCTATTGGTATCATTTGGATGATTGTTCATGCGAGCTTTATGCTGATTGTCGCTAAGCTGATTAAGGCACCGTTATTTTATATGGCTGTTGGTAGCCAAGCCAACGTTGGCGGCGCAGCTTCTGCGCCAGTGGTTGCGGCAGCATTCCACCCTGCGTTAGCGCCAGTAGGCGTGTTATTGGCCGTATTAGGTTATGCTGTAGGTACATATATGGCGTGGTTATGTGGCCAGTTGCTACAAATTATTGCTGTTTAGCCCTGTTTTTATGTCGCGTTAAGTGGTTAACGCGACGATATTGATAAAAGAGAAATGACTATGGAACAAAAAATCATTGGTTTGAACGAACTTGAAATTGCAAATGACAAACCGTTTGTTTTATTTGGCGGCATGAACGTGCTTGAGTCTCGTGATTTGGCCATGTCGATTGCTGAGCATTATGTTGAAGTGACACAAAAGCTAGGCATTCCGTATGTATTTAAAGCCTCTTTTGATAAAGCTAACCGCTCATCGGTTAACTCATACCGTGGCCCAGGCATGGAAGAAGGCTTGAAGATTTTTGAAGAAATTAAATCAACCTTCAATGTGCCAATCATCACTGATGTTCACGAAATCCACCAATGTCAGCCAGTGGCTGATGTGGTTGATATTATCCAATTACCTGCATTTTTAGCGCGTCAAACAGACTTGGTTGTTGCCATGGCTGCGACAGGTTCAATCATTAACGTGAAAAAACCACAGTTTTTAGCACCGCACGAAATGCGTCACATCATTAAAAAGTTCAATGAAGCGGGTAACGACAACATCATTCTTTGTGAGCGTGGTTCAAGCTTTGGTTATAACAACCTTGTTGTAGATATGCTTGGTATGGATGAAATGAAGCAGTCCGGTTACCCAGTAATCTTTGATGCAACGCATGCACTTCAACGCCCTGGTGGACGTACTGACAGCGCAGGTGGACGTCGTGCACAAGCGACAGAACTTGCTCGTAGTGGCATGGCGTTAGGTTTAGCTGGTTTGTTCATTGAAGCGCATCCAGATCCTGATAACGCTAAGTGTGATGGCCCATGTGCATTACCGCTTAATCAGTTAGAAAACTACCTATCCCAAATGAAAGCGGTTGACGATTTAGTTAAATCGTTTGACCCAATCGATACCAGTAAGTAGTTTATCGTTCTCAATAAAAAGCCCAACTTAATGTTGGGCTTTTTTGTTGCTGTTTAACACGCATTCAGTGAGCTAGTTTTTACTGTCTGCAGCTTCTGTAATCGCATCACCTTGATTAACTTTTTCACTCTCCTGAGACGGCGGCGGATAACGCTGTAACAAACTAATGAGAAGCAATACTGGAAAGCCGATTAAACTGGCCGCAATGAAGAAGTTAACGTAGCCATAGGCATTAACATAGACCCCAGAAAAACCGGCGATAAATTTAGGGAATAGCAGCATGATGGAAGATAACAATGCATATTGACTGGCGCTATAACCACTGCTGGTAAGACTGGATAAATAAGCGATAAAGGCCGCAGTGGCGATACCCGCGCTAAAGTTATCCACCGAAATAGCGAAGGTTAAGAACGGCACGTTGTAGCCAATATAGGCTTGCCAAGCAAACAATAAATTAGTTACAGCAACCAAGAGAGCGCCAACAAACAGAATTTTCATGGTGCCGTAGCGCATGATTAAAATCCCGCCAGCTCCAGCTCCTAATAAGGTCATGATTAAGCCATAGACCTTACTTAAAAAAGCGATTTCTTCTTTACTAAAGCCCATATCAACGTAAAACACATTAGCCATGATCCCCATGACAATATCGGAAATACGGTAGCAAGAAATCAGTAGTAAAATCAGGATAGCTGACTTGCCGTAACGCTTAAAAAAGTCGACGAAAGGCAATACGCTGGCACTGAATAACCACGCCATGGCGCTGGCAACTTTAGTGGGGTACTTTTGTGCAAATTTTGCTTTAAGTTGACGTTCTTTTTCATCTGCATCTTTGGTGTCAACTTGAGGCTCTTTACTAAAAAAGGTGGTGATGAGTCCAATAGACATTAGCATAGCCATAGCTAAGTAGGCGGTTTGCCATGCTTCTAAATTGTACTCGGTATTACCTGGGTCAACCCAAGCTGCAATGGTTAGTGCCCCAGCTGTTGCAACAATCATTGCCCCGCGGTAACCCACTTGGTATGCGGCAGCAAGCGCCGCTTGCATGTCTTGAGGGGCCGACTCTATTCGAAAAGCATCGATAACAATATCTTGGGTAGCTGATGCAAAAGCCAGAATAAGTGCAAATATTGCCAATTGTTCTAAATCGACTAACGGGTCACTTTGGGCCATACCTAAAATAGCCGCTACCAGTCCAAGCTGGGCGAATATCATCCAGCCTCTTCGACGGCCGAACAGGCGGGTAAATATGGGTAAAGACATGCGATCGACAAGAGGAGACCATGCCCATTTAAAGGCGTAGGTTAATGCAATCCAACTGAAATAACCGATAGCAGCACGGTCGACTCCCGCTTCACGAAGCCAAAAGCTTAAAGTTGAGAACACCAACATAAGTGGCAGGCCAGCAGAAAAGCCCAGTAATAACATGATGAGTACACGTTTGTGATAATAAACAGATAAGGCTTCACGGGTACGAATTAGCAGTTCTGACATTGAGACAACTGATTGAAGGAGAATGGCTCTAGCTTATGTCGCGTAGCTGATTGGTTCAAGCCATTCTGATTGGAAATTTAATCGAGTGTTAAACAAAAGCAGTGTAATTGAACATACGGGTCAAACTGTGGGTCTGATCCCGATACATCCGTGGGGGATATCACCGCCAATATTGATGTAATCACAACAGTCATGTATTTGTTGTCTGAGGTACTGATTACCTCTAATGACCATATCTGGCCATTCATCAAAACAGTGGAGTAAGTGCCAAAATACCTTTTCTGTGTCTGTGGGAGAAGGGGAGTTATCGCTAGTATCTACGCTGATACTTTGCCATTCCTCTAGTACATCCCACATGTATAGTTTGATTTCTTGATGCTCCAATTGGTTATCTAAAAATGCTTTACCATAATAGGCCAATTGTGGCGCTTTGGTTTCTATGAAGTCATTTGGGGTCATTGATGACGTCCTTTTTTATTGCTTTCCATTGACTAAGATGGAACTAAATTTAACCGAAATTATTTATCGAATAAGACAAGGTGAATAAGCTGCGGGTGGTTCATCATTCGATAAATAATGCTCTAAACACGAAAAGCCGCAACTTAAAGGTAAATTAAGTATAGTCAGGATTGTGGAATAATTACTCAAGTTTACAGAGTAAGTGCAAATTTAGAGGCTTTAACTAGTTTTGAATTAAGCTGCACCACAAATAGCTAAAAAAAGTGGAATGAAATCAATATTTCACTCCACTTTCAATTTTATTTACTCAGTAAATAGATAAAAAATAATTTTAATTAATTTACATTTATCTGTTTTCTAGGCTTGTTGTATGGTTTTGTTTGTTCAGCTTGTCAGTACAACTGATAGTTAAACGACTAGCCGATTACTTAGCAAGAAGCGTTGCTTTGTTTAACAGGATTTCTTTAACCGGAAAATCAGGCCAATTAAGGTGATCATTGTGCTGGGTTGGCACATATGACATCGCTTCTAACACCGCCATGCCTTCAACCACTTCACCAAATACCGCATAACCCCAACGACGCTTTGATGGGTTGAGGTTTTTGTTGTCACCGACATTAAAGTAAAATTGACGTGTTGCAGAATGAGGGTCATTATCACGCGCCATTGCTATGGTGCCCATGCTATTAGATAAGCCGTTACCTGATTCATTAAACACTGGGTCCATTGATTCACGTTCTTCTAGCTCTGGATTTAATCCACCACCTTGAACTACAAAATCCGCAATAACGCGATGGAAAATCGTGTTGTCATATTCACCTTTCACTACATAAGTCAGAAAGTTATCGACGGTCAGAGGGGCACGTGTTCGGTCCAATTCAACGATGATTTTGCCCATAGTCGTATCAAACTCGACTTTTGGGTAAAGGGTGTTGGGTTGAATATCGACGGCAGCGTTGGCCATCATTGACGAAAACAACAATACACTGGCTACAATCCGTTTAAACATAAGGTCTTCCTAATCTGTTGTATGTGGTTGATGACTATTACTTTTAGTTCTCAGGCTGCTTAAACTCAACGAAATGAATTAGCCTTGCAAAAATTGATGTAACTCAGAGTCATTAATGATTTTAGTGGTCAGTTCATCAATCAACTTATTCATATCAAGCTCTAAGGTAGCAAAGTCAGGACTAAAAGGTCCTTTTAATAAGCCTTTACCGTTATAAATTTTAGTGAATTCTTGAGTTTGGTTTTTAGCAATGACATTGATGGTTAAATCTGTTTTTGCTTCGAAACCAAAAGTCGACTCAGTGACATCCGTTAAAAGATAATCTAATTGGAACTGTACGGTGTTACTGGCAGCTGGATCTACTTGGTATCCTGCATTACTCATCGACTTTTTAAATACGCTATCAAGTTGTTGTCTGATAGGTTCACTTGGGCTAACAAGCTGCGCTGCTTCATCACCTTTGTTAAAGCGGACGATAAAATTCGCTTTACGCACATCAATAGTACTGACAGCGACAGTATCATAACGATCTATTTTATTAACGACGTTAGGCACATTGGGGTTCAGTGCAATATGAGTCGGAGTATGGCTAGCACAAGCTGATAAAAATAACGCAGAACATAAGAATAATGGCAATGATTTCATAGCTAAAGACAATAAAAAATGGTGCGCTCAGAATAACAGATTTTTAGCGCCATTCCAGTCCCAATAAGTGAGTTAATTAGTTTGTCGAAATATAGAGTTTAGCCTGCAAAATATGCTGAGATTCGACCTAGTTTTTAATTTTAGTTGAACACTATACGTTGACTTATGCTGATAATTTATCCACGTTAGAGTAAGAACTTTAAAGTGAACCGATTCAGCTTGAGAAAATCAACTAGGGTTCTTCTGTTTAATTTTATTGTTCGCTATTTATATTGTTCGTTTTAATGAGTAAGACGATTAACTACACAAACACGGAAGCAGTATGTCATTGAATCATTTACAACTTGCGCCAGACAAGCTAATGAACTCTGAAGGTCAGCCGATTTATGGACACTTTGATGGTGTGGTAGGTGACTTAGCAATAAAACAGTTTAACTACTTCAACGAGATGGATAAGCCTTGTTCTTGGTTTGCTAAGTATTTCGACTATAAGCAGTTTCAATTTATCAATATCACCACGCCGAGATACATTATCGGTGTTGCTATTGCTGATATTCGTTATGTGGGCAGTAGCTTTTGTTATTTGTATGATATTGAAAAGAATAAACTGACCGAAACTCAGGCGTTAAAGCCATTATCATGGGGAATGTCAGTTTCTGACTCACCGCAGCAGGGTAAAGCACGAATAAAGCATCGCCAAGGTAGCATCGAATTTTCGATTAAAGACTCACTTTGGCATCTAAATATACAGACTGATGACATTAACGCCGAGCTGGAGCTGTCACCGCCGCCATTAAGTTTGCCAATGAGTTTGTGTACACCAACAGGTTACAAGGGTTGGACCTATACTCAAAAACACAATGGTCTTAAAGTTAACGGCAGTTTAACCATAAAAGATGAGCCTCAACCGCTTAATACAGCCCTTGGTGGCTATGACTTTTCTGCAGGTTATATGCGCCGTGAAACCAGTTGGCGCTGGGCGTCGATTAACACACACGTTGAAGCGGGGGTTTTAGGCTTAAACCTTGCTGCAGGTGTTAATGAAACGGGCGCTACAGAAAATGTATTATGGATTAATGGTGAGCGCCATTTACTGCCTAGCGTAAAGTTCGACTTTAACCGCCACTTGAGTAATGACTATTGGTACATTAGTGCTGGTAAAGGCACAGCTACAGCTGAAATTGATTTAACTTTTAGAAGGCTAAATTGTCGCAGCGAGAAGCTTAACTTGGGTTTCTTAAAGAGTAACTTTAGGCAATATATTGGATATTTTAGCGGTCATATTATTGATAATAATGGTCATAAACATCTACTACATAATCAGCTTGGATTAACTGAAGATCATTTTGCTAAATGGTAGCAGTTAAATAACCTGCATAAGTTTTTTAATAAAATAATAATATTAGGTTTTCAATGGATTTGAACTCAATCATCAATCACCCTGAAATGCTGTTATTAGCTTTAGCGCCAGTGTTTTTCGTTTGTATATTCCTTGAATGGTACTTAGGGGATAAACGCCAAAAACTCCCACAGTCTGCTCGTTATTATAAGGCTGAAGTGTTTTGTAATATGTGCTTAGCGGGTATGCATCAGTTAACTGATATTTTAGCAGGGTTGTTAATTGCTAAAGTTTATTTAGCGCTATTTGGTTGGAAGCTTTTTGATATTCAAATGGGCGTGTTAAGTTTTATCATCTTAATGGTGCTGCAAGATTTTTTCTATTATTGGTTTCATCGGGCAAGTCATCGTATACGCTGGATGTGGGCTGCCCATGTCGTGCACCACAGTTCAGAGAATATGAATTTTAGTACCGCTTTTAGGCAAAGCTTAATGTATCCATTGGCAGGAATGTGGCTGTTTTGGGTACCGTTAGTGATCATAGGTTTTGACCCTAACTGGGTGGTATTTGTGGTGCTACTTAACTTAGGGTTACAGTTCTTTGTGCATACCCAAGCGATAAAGTCGTTAGGTCCATTTGAGCTTATTTTCAATACACCATCACACCATCGAGTTCATCATGGTCAGAATCCTCAATATATTGATAAAAACTATGCTGGCGTACTGATTATTTGGGATAAGTTATTTGGTACATTTGAGCCAGAAAATGAGACTGTGATTTACGGCATAACCAAACCAGTAAATAGCTTTAATCCTTTAACTGTTAGCTTTGCAGAGTGGTGGGATATGTTGAGTGATGTGACCCAGTCAGGCTTAAGCTTTAAGCAAAGGTTTACAGTGTTGTTCTCACCGCCTGCAAAAGTTGACAAGCCAACGAGTACTGAATCAAAACGCTAAACCATAGGTAAACTTTAGACACTTGCTGAAGATGAAATAAAGAAAGGTTTAACCTACTTAACAGATACTCGGAAGGGGTTGAGTATATGCTAAGTAGGTTTCACCAAATAAAAAAGGGCTCTTTGGGTACAGCCCCAGCTTAAATTATCAATATAAAGCCAATCACCTCATTCAATAAAATTAACTGAGCAATGAGTAGTTTTCAGTTAATCCATCAATATAGCGAATGACTTTTTCGTTAAAGATAATGTCTTGCTAAATCGTTTAAAAATACTTCTTATCTGTTTATTTATGCTTACTTATTTTTCGGGCTAACAGGCTCTATTTTAGGTATCAAAATCCAGACTGATGCTATGGCAATAACCGCAAGTGATGCACCAATAACGAATGCTGGAGTGTAGTTACCGTTAGCTGTTAAATATGGCACTAATGCTGTTAAGCCTAATGCACCTAACTTTGCTGCCATTCCTGATAAACCCGCTAATGTTCCAACCGCTTTTTTGCCAAATAAATCGCTTGGCAATGTTTGCACATTTCCGATGGCTGTTTGGAAACCAAATAAGATGACCGCCATGATCATAACGGCAGTTGTTGGTCCACCAGGGTTCGCCATGGATAACAGTGCCGGCAGCATAATCAAACAACCTAAGGTTATCGTCAGTTTGCGTGTTTTATTGGTATCCCAACCTGCTTTTAAGCGGTTTTGTGCCAAAAGGCCACCAAACCATGCACCTAACATAGCGCCTACATAAGGAACCCAGCCGTATATACCAATAGATTTAACATCCATGGCGTACACTTCATTCAGGTAAATTGGGATCCAGAAAACAAATAACCACCAAATAGGATCTATCGCAGCGGAGGCAATAATCACGCCCCAACTTTGCTTATGAGAAAGCAACTCACCAGTTGTAGGGTTGTACTCTTTAGCGTCAACTTCATCGTCTGGCTTAGCGGTTTTTTGGCCTGTTAGAATGTATTCACGTTCTTCTTCGGTGATCCAAGGGTGAGACTTAGGCGGTGCTTTAACTAAGATAATCCAAGGGATTAACCAGAGTAAGCCCACTAAACCAATGACCACAAAGACCATTTGCCAACTAAAGTAAACGGTCATATAAGCGATAAGTGGAATTGAGATAATGCCGCCAATAGCAGCGCCAGAGTTGAAGATCCCTTGAGCTAGCGCGCGTTCTTTTGTGGGGAACCAGTCGGCATTACTTTTAGCAGCACCTGGCCAGTTTCCAGCTTCTGCGACACCTAAAATGGCTCTAAAGATACTGAAACTTAGCATTCCTTGGGCAAAAGCATGGGCAGCAGTAGCAAGTGACCAGACACCGATAGAAAGTACAAAGCCTAATCGGGTGCCAATCCAATCAAATATTTTGCCAAATATTGCCTGACCAAATGCATAAGATAATATGAAAACAATAGAGATATTTGCATATATCTGTTTGCGCTCTAACGCTGACTCATCTGGGAATATATCTTCAACAATGTCAGGCCAAAGCACACTAAGCGCAGAGCGATCGATATAATTAATCACGGTCGCTAATGCGATGAGTAGAATGACCCACCATCGAAGATTGTTTATTTTCATTTTAATCCCTCAATGAAATCTTCCCTTGCAGGGCTAAAGGTATCAATCAAAATGCCACCCGTTGGGCAGGTTGCACCGTGATCTGCATGAGGAGGGATCATGCAGCTGTCACCAGCTCTTAAAATCTTAGTAACACCATCAATATTAAAATGAAATTCGCCTTCTACAACGTAGGTAACTTGTGAATGTCTGTGGGCATGGTTATAACCAATTGCGCCTTTCTCAAACCAAATTTTTACCGCCATTAACTCTTCATTAAACCCAAGCATTTGTCGCTTTAGGCCGCCGCCGATATCTTCAATTTCCGTTTCATTGCCAAATGAGAAATGTGCACTCTGTTTCATGGTTAACTCCTACTGCGTAATGGTTAATAACTGGTATCTTCCGCTGAAGCTGTAAGGCTTTTTAAGGTAAGAAAAGTTATTGGTTGTGGTTTGTTTTTTTGGATTTTTGGTGTTGTTTTTCAAACTATCGTCAGCCTGTTTATGGGACACGGCTAATACGAATTGCTGGGCTGCATCGGTGTCAGTTTTTAAGCTAAAACCGATAACACCGATGTCACCTTGACGTTCATATGTCATTGATTGCAATCTGCTGGTGGCATTTAAGGTGTATTCAGCTGATGGGTTATATTCGCCATGGGGCTCTAACACGCTAACAAATCGATGTTGCTTACTGTTTGTCACACGTTGAATAAAGCTGCTTTCATTACGAAGATTATCGTTAGGGTCATTAGCGCCAAGTTGAGTAAATAACATTTGAGTCGCACCATTATTAATACTGCTGTGAGTATAAAAATGGCCGTTTTTATTTAACCAAGTGACTTTTTGTAAGGTGGTATCAGAAGATACTTCAGTGCTTTGAGGGTGAGATATCGCCTTAAGCCATAAGTGCTGATAACCAGAATGTTTACCTAATGGCTTAAGTTGATTGATAAATGACTGACGCTGGAAATTGGTATCAATGAACTGCCCTTGATAATGGACAGGGAGATCATATTGATGTGGATTTTCGCTATCAACATCAAGTACATCAAACACCAGTGGATACTCAATACTATTAGCATTAACGGAAATCAATGCCATAGTACGAGTAAAACTGACGTCTTCATACGCCGTATTGATGCTTGCAGAAGCTAATGTCGCTTGTTTATCGTTATGGAAGAATAGCAAATCTGGATGGTACTTATTCCCTGTTCGGGTATTGCCATTAAAGTGACTGGTTTCATCAACGACAAGGGTATTGTGAGCGATGGTTTGTTTAGCCCAAGTTTTATTTTCAGGTAAATAGCCACCACCGGACTTAGCTTCGATATTCAGAAATCTTGCTGCGCCATAATCAGCAACAATCTCTTCGCCATCATCGTAAAATTGCCAATTTAGTTTATCGAAATGCCCATGGCCTAACCCCTGCGCAGTCGCCTTGAATACTAAAGCTTGGCTGCGAACACCTTGCTTAGGTTTATGATTATTGATGGTAGTTTGACGGCGCATAAGGACCAGTGCGCCTTCATCACCGTTTTTACCGTCACGCATAACCATAGATGAAAATGGGTAACGGCTTGGCAGCTTAGTTGAATTTTTTTCTGTATCTATTGCCTGAGCGAGTTTGAGGCCATCACCTGTGAGTAAAATACGATTTTGTTGTCGAGCTATATCGACTAGGTCACTGCTCGTATTAAGTGAATTAGTATTAAAGGCATCAGCATTTGGGCTATTAGCATTCAGACCATACGCAATGCTCACAGCAATGACTAACTCCATAGTATCGATGCCTTTGCTTTTAATGGCATCATTTAACGGGAAGAATAAGCCGTTATAACTTAAATCAATCGTGCTATAGATTGCTTTAAGCAAGATATCATCGCGGTAGTGAAATATTTTTCTTTCAGGCTGATTCTGCTCAATGGCTTTTGCAAATGTCACAAATGGGAGTAGAGCAAAACGTTGATAATAGGGACCTTCGTTATAATATCCGTCTGGTGAAAATAACTCGTCCAACTGTTTTAGAAAGCCGCCTTTACCAGATTTGTCTAAATCTAATAGTGCTATTTCAACCAGCTCAGGCTTATCTAATACAAAGCCTGTCATTCCCACTGCGGCAGTTGCCCATGTGCCATGGTTATGAACTTTATTAAAGGTGTGCGGTGATTGGACTGAAATAAAGTCTGCCACTGGTAAAATAATGCCAGTTTCTATTGTTTGCCTGTCTTTATCGGATAAAGATTCAATAATAAAATCGTAAGCCTGAATGGTATGCACAAGCCACATTGCTTCGTTAAGCCCTTGCCAAAACAACTTGCCTTCATTTTTACTTTTCCGTTTTGGGTGACGGGGTAAGGTAGGGTAAAGCTCGGCATATTCCAGTAACATATCACGAACGAAATGCGAATATTTAAGCTCTTGGGTTAGCTGATACATGATGCCTGCATCATACATGTGCTGATAGTTTTTCTTATGGCGCTCATGGGTGTAACCACCGCCACCATCAGCGGGAACAGGTACAATAATCTCTTGCTTTATAAAGCGATCAACTTCAGCTTTTTTTGTCTCAAAAGTCTGCTTAAATACACCTTGTGACTGAATTACTAGTCGCATACTTTTCACATCTTGCTGGTTAATCACCAACCTAGGGTGGCTTATAGCTGCTGTGGATGTCGCCGCAGTTGCATGCATTAGTAGTGAGATGACAAGGATCTCTATCCCTATAACAAAGGCAATAATTTTATTGATGCGTCGAGAGTCAGTATTTTTCATCATTACAGCACTTTCTTATCTGACTGGGTAACAAGGTTATCTGTCAGCTTGGCGGTTGATTCGCCAACAGCGTATAGCTCAGTGACTTTAGGTTCGTTAGTGTCGATAAATTGGTTGTGTGTTACTTGGGTGATAGGTTCCCCTGTGGTGTGTTCAATATTGATATAAGCACTGTTGCTGAAGCGGTTTTTATTGATATCAGCCACTTGAACACCATGAATATATAAGCTGGCTTTACTCTTATTGCGCTTACCATTACCGACATTGCTCAGGTCGTTATTGTTAAAGCTAATATGTGGGCCAAAGGTGCTTTCATCGGTGCCACCACGATAAAGCTTCACCAATGCACCATCAATGTCATTAAACTGGTTGTTATTGATAGTGAGGTATTCAGCATTATAAATGCCGCGATCATCGGTTTCTTTATTGAGTCTAAATAAATCACCAGATATTAAGCTAAAGCGGTTATTGATAATTTCGATTTTGTTGGCAAATGCCCGCGCGCCAGAATCGAAAAAATGAAATGAGTGGTTGATGTTTAGTTGACTAATATCGCTGTTATACATGCTAAATCGATAGTTGGTGAGCATGCCCCATTTGCGGGTTCTGACGACAGTATTACCAGATGAATCAGGGCTGCTAGCCCCCGTTATGGCAAGGCTATCGAGCTTTAAATTACCGCCATTTTGAATTTCAAATAAACTGGCACGGTTAAAATTGATCACAGGCTTTTTGGGAGACTGACCAATAACCGAAATGGTTTTATTAATCTCAATGATTTTTTCAATCAAGTATTCACCAGCTTGCAGTGAAATGATATCGCCATCATTGGTATTATCTATCGCATCGATTAGCTCATCGGCACTAGATACTTGATGGGTTTTACCTGAGTCAAAGGCGATTTCAGGTTCATTTTTAGGGTACCAAGTAACGCCAGTTTGAGCTTTTAAGGTTGGGCTGATGGTTTTTGGGGCGCCAAAGTTGGCATTATCTTCATTGACTGGGTAAAGCAGACCATTCTCAGTTCGTTCTAGCGCAATCTTAGTTGGTTTAATGCCTTGAGATATTTGGTTGTTATTCAGAACATTCGATAAGTTATTGGTAAATTGGATCCCGGAAATATCATCAAAGATTGAAAAGGGAGCTTGTTGGTTATTATTCACAAATAAGTTGTCATTTATGACTGATTTTTTTGGAACTGCGGAGCGCTCTTTATCGCTGCCAGCAGCTAAATGAATATGGTCAACGTCAATAAAGCTGTTGTGATTAACATTGGCATTAACCACTTGATGATAGCGATTGAGTGGCGAATTTGGCACACCGTTCATGATGGTAAAGCCACTACCGAAACGATAACCTTTTAACCCTTCTAAGTAGTTGTTGGTAATGGTTTGGTCACGGTTAATAATTCGAATACCACCTGTGTGGTCAACACCGTTACCTAAAAACACGTTGCTATCGATGTGATTGCCGTTACCGTGTCGCATGGTTAACGTGCCACGAGATTCAAAAAAGGTATTGTTGCGGACTATATTTTTGCCCGCTTTGATTGAAATGATTTCTACTTCGCCATCGCAACGATCAAAATAGTTGTTTTCGATAACGGTATAAGAATTTGTCATTGAGTGATGGCTGGTACCAATACGGATAGTTTCACCGCCGTTAGAGCCTAATGTTGGGCGAGGGCCAAAATAGTTATGATCGATTTGATGATGATTTTGTTGGCTTTCTTCGCTGCGAAGTCTGACGGTTAAGGTCACACCTTTATTGCGTTTTCCAATCAGATGATTATGGTCAAAACGGTTATGTTTGCCGTATAGCGCAACCCAAAAGTCTGACTCGTGACGATCTGGGTTATTAAAATTATCAATAACGACTTCTGTTACACGGGAGTGGTTGGCAAACTCATCATTAGCTGTACGAAAGGAGATGACTGAATTACTTGGAGTATAACCATCTTTAAAGACTAAGCCTGATACCTGTAGGTAGGCACCAGACATTTGTAAATTTGATTGGCCTGTTAATATCACTTTGCCTTTGGTTTGTGCTGAAAGGCTAATAGGAGCATCTTTTGTGCCTTGGCCAGTAAACTTCATTTCAAAGTCTTGCCAAATTCCGTCTGTGAGTATGATGTCATCACCGGCGGTTAACTTGTTTACGGCCTGATTAAACTCTGCTTGGTTACTTACCGTATAACTTGCAGCATTGAGCTGGCATGAGACTAATAGTATTCCAAATACGAATACTGATTTTAAAGAAGCAGAGAACATCTTGTCATTGTGTGTTGAGCTAGGTATTGCTTTGAATGAAAAACTCATCATGACTCTCTTTATCGTTATTATTGTCAAATTTGTTTATAAAACCTGTTTTCACAGGCGCGAAACTGCTTCTTATTAAACTAAATAACTCCTACCTCAATAATTAAGGTAGGAGCTGCACGACTAAGTTTTACTTAAGGCTAAAACTTAACTTTTGCACCAAGGAAATATTTAGAACCAGAACTAGAGTAGTCCGAAACAGTAGTGTCGTTACCACGCGTCATAATTTGCGGTTCGTCTAACAAGTTCAGCGCTTTAAGTGAAAGCGATAAGTAATCTGTCACTTTGATGGTGACCTGAAGCGCCTGAAATGTTTTCAATTAAATCTGATACTTGTGTAGTGACTTGAGATGTTGGTGTGGCGACTTCAATTGCTTCGTTCTCATCTTGTGCGAAAACGGGTGACGTTAATAATGCTAAAAGTGCAGAGCTGTAAATAGCGCTTTTAGGTTGTAAATTGATCGTGCTTAATCTTAAAGCGCGACTAATTTTATTAAGTTTCACGTTAATCTCCCCAGATTAATTATTTAATTAAATGTGAACACAATCCTTTAAACACGATCTTTAAATACAACTTTGCGTCTAATAGAAACTAACCAATGGTCAACTATGTTGTCAACCAATTTATGTTACCAACAGGTTCTAAATTATGTGCTATTGTTATTACCAATAACATTCTTTTAACTAAATCGAGGCTTATATGAAATCTGCTCTAGTTAAACAAATTTGTAAAATAGGATTTGCGTTGACTAGGTAAATAGATATCATGTTAGTAATACAAGAAAATTGGTTTTAACAATTGAAGGACCAGAGATGAAAAGTAGGCGTATGTTTTGGCGTATCGTAGAAGAGATCGAAGCGTCTATTGCTAGCGGCGAATATACTCCTGGAAGTCGTTTACCTCCAGAAAGGGAGTTGGCTGAAAAGTTTGATGTTAGTCGACCAACAGTTCGTGAAGCAATTATTGCACTGGAAGTGCGTGAGAAAATCGAAGTTAAAACTGGCTCTGGTGTTTATGTCTTACAGTCTGCCAATAAAGCTGATCAAACTAATAAGATTAATGCGTTTGAACTGACGCAAGCTCGTGCTTTAGTTGAAGGAGAAATTGCCGCTCTTGCTGCAAATACCATTACTAAAGAAGAGTTGGTCGAACTAAACAAAACATTGATTATGATGGAAAATAAATCATACGTTGAAGAAGCGGATGAGATGTTCCATCAGATAATCGCTAATTCCACTCGAAACGGTGCCTTAATTAAATCGTTTCAAAATTTGTGGGCATTAAGGGCATCGAGTCAAAAGATTATTACTGACTATGCCAGTGTTTGTAGCAAGGATAATAAGAAAACCCTTGATGAACATACCTCAATTTATGAAGCACTATTAGCAAATGATGCTTCAGAAGCAAGGCTTGCAATGCATAGACATTTTAATCGTTTGATTAATGTTTTATTTGATACTGTTGAGGCGCAATCATTAGAAGAAGTGCGTCGTAAGAACAGTGAAAAACGTGACTTATACTCTATTGATAACTTAGTTAACCGCTTAAGCTAACGTATTTTCACTTCCTTTAGTGAATGTTAACTCAGGTAAATAAGTAACCGTTTTAATTAAAGCCTTTCAATACGAGAGGCTTTTTTTGTGTTTATTTTTATTGATTCATGCTTACGTAAACTTAAGCGAGAATAGTATCTTATTGATAGTAATAGTCTTTTTTTGATTAGTAAAAGTAAAAAAGGCCTCTCATAATGAGAGGCCTTTTTACTTCGTTCCAAACGAGGGGGGAATGATTTGGAACGAAATTACTCGATTTAAACAGCAAAACTGAATAATTTTAATCATAGGTTTCACTAAACTTGACTACCTTATTGCTAAGGTATTGATTATTCAGATCAAGATTTCTAACAGCTAAACAAGCCACCTAAACCGTTTTATCAGGTTCACCTGAGTTTTAAACAGAGTCTTAATAGTGAAATCAATCTTTATTTTGAAACAAAATTAATACAAATCGAGCTTGGGTAAGTGATTTTTATTAAAATTTGGTCAGCTCTTTAGCCTTTTTTTGCAGTAAAAATATTCAAAATCAATTTAACTGTTAACTATTTGTAATCCTGTTTTGCTGGTTTTATTTCTGATTTTTACACAACAATAATGAAACGATAGTGGTAATAACGCTATTTTGTCAACCTGTTCGAGTTTGTTGTATTACCAATTGTATGGCTTGGTAGTGAGATTTTTATATGGTCTATTAGCTTGGTAAAGCTAATAGACCATCGTTACGACAATGAGCCCATAGTAAACAATTACAAGTAAATGGCATCGTGTCGTAAGTCTTGGGAATAAGCTTACGCTAAGGTTTTATCTGTAAGCTTCTATCGGTAAGGTTACTATCAGTATGCTTCTATCAGTAAGGCTTTAGGTGTAAAGTTTTATTAGTTATTTTTGTATGCGGAAGTTTTTAAGTGTAATTTTGGGGCTAGATGATTAACGATGCGCTAGTAACCACTAACTCATCGCCAATATCTATTATTTATATCAATACTTAAATCTATGGTCAGTATCGCCATCTTAGTTTTACGCACTAGTGCTGGACGCAGTTAAGTAAAATCCATTGACGGTAGACTTAACTTAGTACGGCATGTTTAAAACAATCATTAGCTCTAAGCGGTTATTTACGCGCCTGTAAAATAACGAATTTACCATTGGAAGCCACTGTTTTACAGTTTTTAAATATCCGTTGAAGCTTAATGTGATAAGACAGATGACGGTTACCGACAACCTGCAATAAACCGCCTGGTGCAAGCCTTCTACGAGCATCAAGAAACATTTGCCATGCGATATGATCAGTTATAGCTTCACCTTGATGAAATGGCGGGTTGCACAATACTAAGTCAGCACTAATTTCTTCATCCAAATGTGTCAAACAATCATCCCAATGAAAGTGGCCGAGTTCGGTTGGTAATTGGTTTACTTCCCAATTATGTTGGCTAGAGGCAACAGCCATTTCTGAATCATCTACAAAATGAATATTGGCATTGTTATAAAGCTGCGCAGCACGTAATCCTAGAATCCCATTACCGCAGCCTAAATCTATGACTGTATTAAATTCACCTTTAGGCATGTTATCAAGCATTATCCGCGCGCCAATATCCAGTTTATTGGCAGCAAATACATTACTCAAATTACTGATCGTTAGGTTTAAATGTTCAACTGGCCAAGTCACTTGAACAAGGCTTTTACGCAGCTTGCCGTCAGTGACACAGCTTATAACGCGCGTTTTCTTCCAAGTTAAACTCGCAGAAGCTGGACCGAGGTTTTGCTCAATAATTGCAAGTAGCGACTTATTGATACTTTTTGCTTTAGCGCCAATAAGTACTTGGGTACCTGCAGGTAAAACCTGAGATAAACGTTGTAATTGGTGGGCAAAGTAGGTCAGGTTTTTAGGCAGTTTTATAAGTACAAGTTGAGTGTCTGTAGGCAACAGGTCACGACTATTAAAGTGGCTAATATTGGTTTGTGCTAAATGATTGTCTTCAAGGTTTTGTTTTGCCCCTAATAAACTGGTTTTAGCATCAGTTTCAACAAATAATGGCCAAGTTGGTTCTCGTTTGATTAACGCGCATTGCAAGGCTCCAAAACTGTCATTAATGATGGCAGTTTTTTTTACGGTAATGTCGTTTTCAACTATGTGCTTAATAAGGTGTTCATCAGCCGCATCCCATGCTTGAAGATTCGATTCTTGTTGTTTGGGATAGCGGTATAAATCTAATTCGATACCTGCACATGAAAACTGACTAACAATCATTATTTTTTACCTAAAACCATCACGACGAATAGCCAGTAATTATCGCAGATTAGCTAACGTTGTGCGAGGGAAGTTGTTTGGGCTAGCCTGATTTGTCGTTTAATGGGAGCACTAAGCTTAGGTTTGCTATTGCTGTGACCAATCAGTACCATCAAGTAATTGATAACTTCATTTTTTACAAAGGATTTGTATGAACGGTGCAGGTGGTACCTCTGGCGGTATTGGATCATTTTTTATCGGTTTAATCATGATGTGTGGCGGCTTTTATATGCTACTGAAGGCGATAAAAGTAACCAGTTCATTTGGTTTTAGCCATAGTCTTTATAATGTTGGTGGAGTTAGCTTAACCAGCGGCATGATTATGATCCCATTCATGTTCGGTATCGGGCTTATGTTTTATAACGCTAAGAACATCTTAGGCTGGATCCTGACATTTGGTTCTTTAGTGGGGTTGATATTCGGCGTGATTAGTTCGATTAATTTCCGTTTCAGCCATATGAGTGCATTTGATTTGATTGTTATTCTGGTGCTCAGTGTCGGTGGTTTAGGGATATTTTTACGTTCATTAAAAACGATTGATTCGAGCGTTAAAGAGTAATAGCCCACGTAATAAATGACCCGATTTTAAACGCTAACATTGTAAATGTTAGCGTTTTTAGTTTTAGCCACTTGCTAGTGAAACTGCACTAAAACTAACTGCATTAAAACTAAGTGCATCAAACTTAAGCTCATCAAACCTAAGCTGATTCACCTTACCGCATCAATATCTAGGTACATATCACCCACAAAACCACGAAGTTTCAGCTAATTGACTGATATAGCGAATCGAAACCAAATCGCTTTAACTTCAATTGCCAGTTTATTGATATCAT
Source organism: Shewanella sp. GJ50-10 (assembly GCF_055808815.1). Classification (NCBI taxonomy): domain Bacteria; kingdom Pseudomonadati; phylum Pseudomonadota; class Gammaproteobacteria; order Alteromonadales; family Shewanellaceae; genus Shewanella; species Shewanella sp. GJ50-10. The sequence continues at coordinate 1,007,300 of NZ_JBVVSS010000001.1, forward strand.
GGCTGGCATAACGCGTTCATGAGAATTCATTTTGACAACACAAACTTCCCAGCTAGATGCAGAGACTCAAGTGACTGCTTCACCTCAATATTCTGTTTTATCTTGGATCATGTCCTTTTTAAAACCTTATCGTATGAAAGTCGTGGCAGCGATTATCTTTTTGTTTATTGGTTCGTTTGCTTGGTTATCCCTCGGCCAAGGCGTAAAGATGATGGTTGATGAAGGTTTTGTTGCTGATAATGCCGAGCGTTTAAATGAAATTGTTTTATTCATTTTAGGTATTACAGCTATTAGTGGTACCGCGGTTTTTTGTCGTTTTTATTTAATGACTTGGCTGGGTGAGCGAGTGATAGCTGATATTCGCTTAACAGTTTATAACCACCTCTTAAATCTCTCTCCTGCTTTTTTTGCCGAACAAAGAACGGGGGAGGTGATATCGCGATTCACCGCTGACAGTACTTTATTGCAGAGTGTTGTGGGTAGCAGTTTATCGATGGCATTTCGCTCGACTGTGACAGTTTTTGGCGCGATGGTGATGATGGCCATTACCAGTCTTAAACTGACGGGTTTAGTGCTTCTTGCTGTGCCAATGGTATTTATCCCTGTCATATTTTTAGGTAAAAAAGTTCGTCAATACTCTCGTAAAAGCCAAGATAAAGTCGGTGACTTAGGGGCCTATATCGATGAGACCTTGCATGAAATCCACACGGTGCAAGCTTACGGCCACGAGAGTAAAGATAGAACAGTATTCAATCTTCAAGTTGAATCTGTTATGACGGCGGCAAAAGCACGTATTTTATACCGCTCGATTTTAATCTCTTCAGTGATGTTTTTAAGTATTGCAGCTATAGCAGTAGTGCTTTGGGTTGGTGCCCAGGATGTGATGCAAAATAATATCAGTGCAGGTGAATTATCTGCATTCATGTTTTATGCCGTAATGGCTGCTGGATCTGTCGCTACTATCAGTGAAGTTTTCAGTGAAATTCAGCGTGCTTCTGGTGCGGCAGAAAGGCTGATTGAATTAGTGCATACGCCAATTGATATTCCACAAGATTCAACACCTATAGTATTACCTGCAAAAATAAACGGCAATCTGAGCCTTGAAGCACTGCGTTTTGCCTACCCGAGTAATAAAGAGGATGTCATAAAAGGCATTACGCTTAATATCAATGCTGGCGAAAGAGTGGCATTAGTAGGTGAAAGTGGCGCGGGTAAGAGCACCTTGTTTGAATTGCTACTGCGTTTTTATCAACCCAAAGCTGGGCTAGTAAAGTTAGATGATATTGATGTGTCCAAACTGAGCTTACAACAATTGAGGGAGCAATATGCTTTAGTGCCTCAAGAGTCGGTTATTTTTGCCACCAATGTATTTGAAAATGTGCGATATGGTCGCGTCGATGCAAGCAAAGAGGAAGTGATACAGGCTTGTGTTACTGCTAAAGCCGATGAATTTATTCAAGAGTTGTCAGACGGTTATGATACTTACCTTGGCGAAAGAGGAGTAAAACTCTCCGGTGGTCAAAAACAGCGTATTGCCATTGCGAGGGCAATTCTTGCCGATAGACCTATCCTATTACTAGATGAAGCCACCAGTGCGTTAGATGCGGTTAGCGAAGTTAAAGTTAAGCAAGGGTTAGATAACTTGATGTACGGGCGTACTACGTTAATTATTGCTCATAGGCTGGCTACCGTGATTAATGCAGATCGAATTATTGTACTTGAAAAGGGTCAAGTCGTTGCCCAAGGTACACATCAAGAATTGATGTTATCAAGTGAGGTTTATAAAGAATTTGCCAGCTTACAGTTACTGACTGAGCAGAGTTAATTGCCTTGAGAGTGTGATTCAGCGCTTGTAATAAAACGCCGTTATCAGATAAGTGATAACGGCGTTCAATTTAAGTGAATTTATTAAGTGGCTGCTTATTTCCTAAGCTCTCGTCGTAAAATTTTACCTACAGTGCTTTTAGGTAATTGTGCAGTGAATTCGATAATGCGAGGAATTTTATAAGCAGTTAATTGGCTGCGACAATAATCGGAGATTTGCTGTTTAGTCTCTGCTTCATTAGTCGTTTCTTCTTTCAGCACTATAACTGCTTTGACAGCTTCTCCAGACTTATCATCAGCGACACCCACTACGGCGCACTCTAGTACTAACTCATTTTGAGATAGTACGTCTTCGACTTCATTAGGGTAGACATTAAAACCCGATACAATAATCATATCTTTCTTACGGTCGACAATTTTATGGAAACCTTCTTCGGTCGCAACCGCAATATCGCCGGTTTTAAAATAGCCATCTGCAGTCATCACTTTTGCTGTTTCTTCAGGTTTTTGCCAATAACCTTGCATGACTTGTGGTCCTTTAACCGCAAGTTCTCCAGCGTCGCCTAGTGGCACTTCTTCATCGTTAATATCTAAAATTTTTACGTCAGTATCCAGTACTGGTTTACCTATGGTGCCAAGTTGCTGGAAACTCGGGGCATTTAAGCTCACTACAGGTGATGTTTCGGATAAACCATAACCTTCCGAGATCATGCAGCCAGTGGTTTTTTGCCAAACATCAGCTGCTGCACTTGTTAAAGCAGTTCCGCCAGAGATAGTGATGGTTAACTTACTGAAATCTAATGCTTGAAATTCAGGTTGATGACACAAGCCAACAAATAGGGTGTTAAGGCCAGCAAAACCAGTAAAAGGGTAACTTGCCATAGTCTTAATTAACCCACCGATATCTCTTGGGTTTGGGATTAATACTGAGCAACTGCCAGACTCGAAGTAAAGTACTAGATTCACCATAAAGGCATAGATGTGGTAAATCGGCAGTGGTGCAACAAAAATATCTTTACCCGGTGTCATGGTGCTGGCAATACGAGATTTCACTTGAGCTGAATTGGCTAACATATTGCGATGTGACAGCATGGCGCCTTTAGATAAACCCGTTGTGCCACCAGTATATTGCAGCGCTGCTAAATCAGTTTGTTGAGGCTTAACAGGGGTATAATTGGTCTGTGCACCAAGTGATAGCATCTGATTAAATTCCACTTTATCAAATGGCGTTTCAGCTTGCGGTTGTGGGTTAATCAAATCTAATGCGTGGGTACTAATAACCAAAGAAACATCGGTTTTATCTATGACGTTGTTTAGAGTCGGCAATAAATCAGACAGCACCACTAAGGCTTTTGCGCCTGAATCATTAAATTGATGGATAAGCTCTCGCTCGGTATACAAGGGATTGGTATTAACGATGATAAGTCCTGCTCGAATTGCCCCATAAGCTGCGATGACAAACTGAGTAATATTGGGCAGTTGAATCGCGATGCGGTCCCCAGCGCTTAAATCACTGTGGTTTTGGATGTAGGCTGCAAAATGACGCGAAGCGATTTCAATTTCACTAAAAGTGGTTTGTTTGCCTAAACACGCATAAGCCACATTATCCCCATAACGTTGGCAAGTTTGTTCAATTAAGTCCACCAGAGATTGATACTGGTTGAGATCAAGCTGTGTATCTGCATCGTAAGCCATGCCTACCACCTTTGTTATTTTTTATTTTACAGGTAATCAAACGAGCGTTTAGATTAGTGCTGTTTTGTATAAAAGGTCAACACAATTATTAATTATCATCTTAATTAACATAGAGTTTTTACTCCAATTTGTGACTGAGTATTTCTATACAACTTAAGTGCTAATGGTGGTTTTTTGAACTGCACTAGGTTCATTTTTCAAGTTTATTTAATTAAGTAATTACTAATGGGTAGAGGATCTAACTGATTTTTGTCCATAAAAGTTGCTTTGTTAGTTTAACTATCTAAATCCTAGTGTTAAAGCCGTTGATTATTTTGACTAATAATAGAAATTGTTAGCAATTGTGTTTCATTTGTTATAGAAATGTAATTGCAAATGAAGTTACTTCATTTTGGGAGAGACGATTTTTAATCATTTAAAGCGATTAAAACATCTGTCACAAACAAATAAATATAATAAATAATGAGACACAAATGATGACTAATCTAAAGAAAAGGAAGTTTGGCTTAAACTCGTTAAGTCTTGCGGTAACAGTTGCTTTGGCCGGCTCTGTTATGTCGACACAAGCAATGGCTGAAGATGAGGAAGTCGCAGAAAACGTAGAAAAAATTGCAGTTGTTGGTAGCCGTTCTGCACCACGTTCAGTAGGTGATTCCCCTGTGCCGATTGATATTATTAGTGCTGAAGAGATCCGCAAGTCGGGTAATTCAGACATGTTAGAAATTTTGAAAGGGTCAGTTCCTTCGTTAAATGTACATTCAAATCCAATCAGTGATGCTGCGAGTTTGGTAAGACCTGCAAACCTTCGTGGACTTTCTGCTGACCATACTCTTGTACTCGTTAACGGCAAGCGTCGTCACCGTTCTTCAGTTATTGCATTTTTAGGTGGCGGAATTAACGATGGTGCTCATGGACCTGATATCTCAGTCATTCCAAGTATTGCGCTAAAGCAAGTGGAAGTTCTTCGTGATGGTGCAGCTGCACAATATGGTTCAGATGCGATTGCGGGTGTGATGAATTTTGAGCTTCGTGATGATGCCGAAGGCGGCTCAATTGAAGTTAAAACAGGTGAATATTACGAAGGCGATGGCGCAACAACAGAAGTTTCTGGTTATGTTGGCATGCCACTAACTAAAAATGGTTTCGCAAATTTAAGTTTCCAGTATAAAAATTCAGATGCGACAAGTCGAAGTACTCAACGTCCCGATGCAGCAGCATTTGCGGCTGCAGGTTTAGATGTTGAAAACCCTGCTCAAATTTGGGGCTCTCCTGAGATTAACGACGATATTTCGATTTTTGGTAACTTTGGCATAGAGCTAGATGAACACTCAGAAGCGTATTTATTTGGTAATTATTCTGAGCGTGATGTGAAAGGTGGATTCTATTACCGTAACCCTCACAATCGTCCAGGTGTCTATTCAAATGATGATGGAGCGACGCTTCTTGTTGGTGATTTAACTCCTGGCCCAGTGGGTCAAGTGAATGATGGCCTAGGTATAGGTGATGGCATAGACTGTCCAGTTATCGACATTACCTCTGCAGATGTGACCTCTCAAGCTAATTACATTAATGGGATTCAAGATAACCCAAACTGTTTTGCTTTTAATAAAATGATCCCAGGTGGTTTTACGCCGAACTTTGGTGGCAACATTGTTGATACTTCAATTGTTGCTGGTACCAATGGTGAGTTTCAAATGGACTTCCTTAAAGGCATTACCTATGACTTTAGTGGTTCGTACGGTAGCAACGCTTCTCGATATGAGATCGTTAATACGGTAAATGCTTCTTTAGGTCCTGATACTCCACGTGATTTTAGTCCTGGTAAATATATTCAAACTGAGTGGAACTTTAACGCTGATTTCGTTAAATATGTTGATTTCGGATTATCGGGTGATGTGAGTTTTGCTGCAGGTTTAGAATGGCATGATGAAACATTTGAAGTGATTGCTGGTGATGAGGCTTCATTCAAAGTCGGCCCATTAACGGATCAAGGCTTCGGTATTGGCTCTAATGGTTTCCCTGGTTTTCAACCATCAGCAGCCGGTGAATATAACAGTAAAAACAAAGCAATTTATTTAGATTCTAGTGTTCCATTTACTGATGATTTCTTAGCTGAATTTGCAGTGCGTTTTGAAGATTATGATTCGTTTGGCTCAACGACAAATTATAAAGTGGCAGCAAACTGGAATCTTGTTGATGAATTTGCCATTCGTGGTTCATTCAATACAGGTTTCCGTGCGCCGACAGTAGGGCAAGCAAACGTTAGTAATGTTCAAACAAACTTATCTGATGGTGTGTTAGTTGATTCGGCGTTACTTCCACCTACTAACCCTATTTCTGCACAGTTAGGTGGTGAAGCACTGTCTCCAGAAGAATCACAAAGCTTTACCTTTGGTGGTATTTATACCCAAGGTGATTTCTTCTTAACCGTAGATTATTACAACATTGAAGTTGAAGATCGTATCAGTCAATCTGACAAAATCACGTTAACAGATGCAGATAAAGAAGCGTTAAAAGCGGCTGGTGTTCCAAACGTAGATGGCTTATCGCAAGTTAGTTTCTTTACTAATGACTTTGATACAACCACTCAAGGTATCGATATTGTTGCCAACTATTCAGCTGAGCTATTCGCTGGTGATTCGTCTTTTTCTTTAGCTTATAACTGGAACGAAACAGAAGTTGACAGCTTTTCAGATATCACTGGTGACTTTAAAGTTTCTCGTTTAGAAAATGATTTACCTAATCACCGTGCAACCTTCACTTGGGGGCAAAACTGGGATAGTTTCGGACTGTTTACGCGACTTAACTACTTTGGTGAATTCCAAGGCGTTCACGTAGATTATGATGCAACGGCGATTACAGGAAGTGCTGCCGTAACAGTCGATATGGAATTTAGTTATTACATTAATGACTCATTCACTGTTGCAGTGGGAGCACAAAACTTATTTGACCAAGAAGCTGAAAAGTTAGCGTTTGAGGATGCTACGGGTATCCCAAATAATAACTGGGGCGGACAATACTACGAAACCTCACCGTTTGGATTTAATGGTGGTTACTACTACTTGAAAGGTTCATACAACTTTTAAGTTAGGCTAGAGCATAAAAAACCTTGCCAATTGGCAAGGTTTTTTTATGAAATCGAATTGAATTATTTCGCAGCTGCGAGTGCTTGAAATACAGCGTTAATAGTTAACTCAACGGGAAGAACAATACCTTGAGGATGACTTGGGCCGTAAACTTTATTAAATGGTGTTCCCATACCGCCTTCCATGCCAACATAGTTTTCTATCATGGCATTAGGTTCACTCCAATTACCTTTCATCAGCACTATATTGTCAGCTTCTAATGCGATAACCACTTTCTCGCGATGAGTCACATTGGCTTTATTAGCACGGCACGGTAGACACCAGTCAGCGTCTACATCAACAAATACGGTATAACCTTGTTCAACTAAAGGGGCTATTTGGGCGGGGTTAAGTGGCTTCCATTGTAAGCGCTGATAGGCATTATAATCTTCAGTTTTATTGAGAAACGAATACACACCGGTGAAACATAAGGTCATAAACCCCAGTAGAAATATAATAGCAGTGGGAATGTTCTTGCCTTTAATTTTCAAAAAAATAAGCAAAGCGATTCCGGCAAGTAAAAGCCCGAGAAGTAACGGAAGCATCAATGTCATTGTTTATTATCTCTTGCAAATTGAAATGTGTAATTTCGCTCACTATATCAAGCTTTGCTTAAGCTGAGGTTAAATGAATGTTGTTATCCTAAAATCATGATAACGTACGCCTTTAAAATTTCCTTCGATGCTTAGGTGAAACCTGCATTAATGAGTAAAGGGGTTAATCAATGGCATTGAGTACGTGGTTAGGTTTATTAGCCATTTGTTGTTTGGGCGCAATGTCGCCAGGGCCGAGCTTAGCAATGGTGTTAAGGCACACATTATCGGGCGGCCGATTACATGGTGTGGTCTGTGCGTGGGCTCATTCAATAGGTATCGGCGTATACGCATTGGTGACCCTGTTAGGTTTGGCTGTTGTGTTAGAAAAGTCGCCAATTGTTTTCAATGGAATTGCAATTGTGGGAGCACTATATCTTGCTTGGATGGGGTTACAAGCACTTCAGTCAAAAGGTGGGATGGAGCAAAAACTTCAATCTGGAGAGTCGACCAGCTTATTACAAGCTGCTCGCGATGGATTAGCGATTTCGCTATTTAACCCTAAAATACTGTTATTCTTTTTGGCCTTATTTAGTCAGTTTGTTATGGCCGCAGAAACATCAACGGGTCAAACATTGATTGTACTGACGCCGCTGGTGGTTGATGGATTATGGTATACGATTATCGCCGTTGTATTATCCCATGGGCCGATACTATCTCGTTTAAGGGATAAGGCTGCCTTAATAGATAAGCTTTCTGGGATTGTATTAATTTTGCTGGCTATCAGAGTGATAGTTAATTTGTTTTAACTATTTTTGACCTTGTTAACCTGAATATGAAAAATCAGGTTATGAAAAGCAAAAAGCCATCGAGAGATGGCTTTTTGTATATGAGACTAATGCAATCGTTAGTTTTTAAATACTTGCACAGAGTCATCAGCTTTTTCTTCAGTGGCTTTTTGTCCGCCTGGAGGGTTCTTGATGTGGTCGTTCAAATTCTCGTTCAACATGCCTTTGTATTCATCAGAGAACCAGTTTAAAGCATTTTCTTTTTCAGCTTCTAAATCAGCTGACTTGATTGCAGCTTCGAATGCGTTATAACGAGCAGCTGCAAAGCGTAAAGCTGTGCCCACTTTACCAATGTCATTTTCAGTTTGGCCAAGCTGGTTTGCTAATGCAATAAATTGATCAGCTAGCTGATACATGGTTGTTTCTGTTTTTTCTTCAGACATGAACATCTTCTCGTAATGATTTAAAAATTAGCCAAGAGTCTACCTACTTTACCAGCAGAATAAAGAGCCAATTACGAATTAGGATCAGAATCTGTGATCACTTGGCCGTTACGGGAGTCATAATAAATCGATAGCGCGGATAAAGGATTATAAAAGTAACGGCATTGATCTGGATTAATGTAAGTGGCCAGATAGAGTGTGTCTTCAGGAGCTGCGGTGTCAGATATCGAAGGGGCATCTTGTAAAACAGTTTCCCACACTGACATGCAATCATTCTCATTATTTAATCGAGGTGAAGTCTCAAAAGGTGGCCAGTTTTGTGCCGGGAATCCCCACTGATTGATGTCGAGTTGACCATCAGTGCCAGCATTTGGGAAAATTTGTAAATTGTCTGCAGGACCTGAGTTACCTAAAGCTGCCCATTTTACATTTGCCAGTGTTATGCCTTCTGAAAATGCTCCACCAGTTGCTTTTACCGTAGATACTTCTGCATCTTGACTAAGGTTGATAAACTTAGGTAAAGCCACAACAGCCAGTATGCCGAGTATAATAATAACCACGACTAATTCGATTAGGGTAAAGCCTGAATTTATATTGGTGTTCAATCTCTGCATGGTATATGAACATCCTTTTTATATTTTTGTTGTAATTAAATTTTAATGTAAATGATGTGTTTGTGCGAGTTGTTGTATTTTGAATGAGGTAAATACCCAGATGAATAGTTGGAAAGAGTTCATAACATTAGAAAAAGCGAAGCCGTATTTTAAAGCATTAACGCTTTTTTTAGAAAACCAAAACCTGCTTGATAAAGTGATATTTCCGCCTGTGGATGAAATCTATAGCGCATTTGATTTAACGCCGTTAGATAAAGTAAATGTGGTTATTCTTGGTCAAGATCCTTATCACGGCGCTGGTCAAGCTCATGGCTTATGTTTTTCTGTAAAAATGGGAGTTAAAACGCCACCTTCCTTGGTTAATATGTATAAAGAACTGCATCAAGACATTGATGGGTTTGAAATTCCAACACATGGAAATTTGACTCAATGGGCAGAGCAGGGCGTGCTGTTATTAAATACCGTTCTTACTGTTGAACAAAGCAAGGCTCATTCGCACTCAAAAGCGGGCTGGGAAACTTTTACTGATAACGTAATGCAATGCCTCAATGAACGAGAAGAACCGCTGATATTTGTGCTGTGGGGAGCTCACGCTATAAAAAAGGGCAAACTTATTGATACCGCTAAACATCATGTTTTAACAGGGCCTCATCCTTCGCCTTTATCGGCTTATCGTGGTTTTTTTGGTTGTCAGCATTTTTCAAAAGTAAATCAACTTTTGAAGCAGCAAGGTAATAAAGAAATTAAATGGCAAGTGTAGTGCTAAATATGACCTGAAAGACTGGCTTCTTTATGAATAAAAAATGCACTTGGCTAATTAAAGCCAAGTGCATTTTTATTGAAAGCAGTAAAAGCTAATGCCATTAGTGCTTTAGGTATAGATTTAGAAAACGTTAGTTATTACGCTGAACTGATATCTTAGCTAAAGAGATTAATGCCTCTTTATACTCACTATCAGGAATTGGCGCTAAAGCAGCAATCGCTTTATCTGCTTCTTGATCAGCTTTTTGCTTCGTGTATTCAAGTGCACCAGATTCTTTTAATGCCGCAACAATTTCATCAATTGCTTTAGTACCGTCACCTTTTTCAATGGCTTCTTTAATTAATGCTTTTGCGGTGTCATTACCGTGTGCCATAGCATAAATCAATGGTAAGGTTGGCTTACCTTCAGCTAAATCATCACCGATGTTTTTGCCTAATTCATCAACATCAGCGGTGTAATCTAATAAATCATCAGTCAACTGGAATGCGGTGCCAAGGAATTTTCCGTATTCACCTAATGCGGTTTGCTGCTCTTTACTCACACCTGCAATCACACCTGTGAGTAAGGTCGCGGCTTCGAATAATTTAGCTGTTTTACAGTAAATCACTCGCATATAATTCTCTTCGGTGGTTTCTGGGTCATTACAATTCATTAATTGTAAAACTTCACCTTCAGCAAGAATATTAGTGGTGTCGGCTAAAACTCTTAGCACTTTCATGCTGTCGAGCTCTGTCATCATCTGGAATGAACGGGTATATAAGAAGTCACCCACTAGCACGCTAGCACTGTTCCCAAATAACGCATTGGCTGTTTTACGGCCGCGTCTTAGTGTTGATTCGTCTACTACATCATCATGTAATAGAGAAGCGGTATGGATGAATTCGATAATGGCAGCTAACTTAAGATGCTCTTCACCTTTATAGTCAATAGCACGTGCTGCTAATACAGATAGTAGTGGGCGAAGTCTTTTACCACCACCATTGATAATGTAAAAACCTAGTTGGTTTATTAATGCAACATCAGACTCAAGTTGTTTGTAAATTAACTGATTGACGGCTTGCATGTCATTATCAGCTAGTTGACGAATGGCGTTCAAATCCATAATGGTCTCTAGTTATTAGGCTGTCAGGCAAATTATATTGCCCACTATATAAGGTTCAAATTGTATATTAACAAATTTTAACTAATTTTCATGCCTTAGACAGCTTTTGTTCTTAGATTGTGAGAGTTGAACCGAGCTTTTTTTATTGATTCAAATTTAACGCTTGCCAGACCACAAATCTTCGCGTAGACTCCGCGCCCATTGTCATTAAAAGTTTTTAGCACCCGATATCTACAATTATGAATCGGAGTGTTAGTCCATTTGGAGTGAAATAGCTATGTACGCTGTTTTTCAAAGTGGCGGAAAGCAACACCGTGTTGCTGAAGGTCATACAGTTCGTTTAGAAAAAATTGAAGTTGCTACTGGTGAAACTGTTGAGTTTGATCAAGTATTATTGGTTGCTGATGGTGAGAACGTTCACGTTGGTACTCCTCTAGTTGCTAGTGGTAAAGTTGTTGCTGAAGTGGTTAGCCACGGTCGCGGTGAGAAAGTAACTATTCAAAAGTTCAATCGTCGTAAGCATCACGAAAAGAAAATGGGCCATCGTCAATGGTTCACTGAAGTTAAAATCACTGCGATCAGCGCATAATTTAGGAGTCTAACTCATGGCACATAAAAAAGCTGGCGGTTCTACTCGTAACGGCCGCGATTCAGAAAGTAAACGTCTTGGTGTTAAGCGTTTCGGTGGCGAATCAGTTGTTGCTGGTAACATCATCGTACGTCAACGTGGTACTAAGTTCCACGCTGGTGTAAACGTAGGTATCGGTCGTGACCATACTTTGTTTGCATTAACAGACGGTAAAGTTAAGTTTCAAGTAAAAGGTCCTAATAACCGTAAGTTTATTAGCATCGAAGCTTAATTCTAGACTCTAATCAGTCTTTGAAAGCCCCGCCTTCTGGCGGGGCTTTTGTGTTTATTACTTCATTGTTGAATTTAGTTAACTAAACTTCAATGAAGTATTTCGATGTATCACATCGATAGTTATTTTTTTGCAGTAAGCGATTTATGGTGATTGTATCTTCTACGCTTCCCTGCACATCTCAGTCTTTTGAGGTTATAATTGGCACATTAAGTGGTGTCAGGAGTATGTATGAAGTTTATAGATGAGGCTAAAATCAAAGTTGAAGCGGGTAACGGTGGCAGTGGCTGCGTTAGCTTCAGACGTGAGAAATATGTGCCAGACGGCGGCCCAGATGGTGGTGACGGCGGTGATGGCGGTAGCGTATTTTTAGTCGCAGACGAAAACATGAACACGCTTATTGATTTTCGATTTGTACGTTCTTATATCGCAGAGCGCGGTAAGAATGGCCGTGGTCGTGACTGTACTGGTCATGGTGGCGAAGACACGTTATTAAAAGTTCCAGTTGGAACGCGTGCAATGGATTTTGAAACCGAAGAATTATTAGGTGATTTAACTACCCACGGCCAAAAGTTACTTGTGGCTAAAGGTGGTTTCCATGGTTTAGGTAACACTCGATTTAAGAGTAGTACTAACCGTGCACCGAGACAGAAAACGCTTGGAACGGCAGGCGAAGTTCGCATGCTTAAGCTTGAACTATTGTTACTTGCTGATGTGGGCTTATTGGGCTTACCAAATGCAGGTAAATCAACCTTCATTCGCTCAGTATCGCGTGCAACGCCAAAAGTTGCTGATTATCCGTTTACAACCTTAGTACCGAATTTAGGTGTGGTTAGCCCTCGCCCTGGTCAAAGTTTTGTCATAGCAGATATTCCTGGTTTGATTGAAGGTGCTTCAGACGGTGCGGGTCTGGGTATTCGTTTCTTGAAACATTTAGAACGCTGTCGTGTATTACTACACATCATTGATATTGATCCAATTGATGGCAGTGATCCTGTTGAATCTGCACGTTCAATTGTGGCTGAGTTAGAGAAGTATTCACCAAAGCTGGCATCTAAGCCTCGCTGGTTAGTCTTCAACAAAATCGATTTGCTTCAAGAAGATGAGCTTGCTGAAAAAATGGAGCACATTGTTAAGGAAATCGATTGGAAAGGCGACATTTACACTATGTCGGCATTCAACCGGACTAATACTGAAGATTTGAGCCTGAAATTATTAGACTTTATCTCAGCACTTCCTGCTGTAGATGAATCAACCAGTCCTGAAGATGAAGTTGAATTCAAGTGGGATAATTATCATCAAGCAAATGTTGAATCTGTAAATGAAGATTACGACGATGATTTTGATGATGACTTTGACGAAGATGATTACGATGTAGAAATCATTTATCAACGCTAATATTGTGAGATAAATTTTACTCGATTATCATTGAGTCACTTTTAGAGTAATGAAGAGAGTCAAGTGTACGCAGAAACTCAAAATGACATCACTCGTCTTGTGGTACGCAGTGCACAATTACTCTTAGCTTATGGCGCTGAATCTGATCTTGTTGAAGAGATCAGTCAGCGTCTAGGCAAAGCACTTGGCCTAGCCAGTGTCGAACTTTCTATATCGTCAAACTCCCTCGTGTTAACTAGCCTAGTTCATGGGCGCTGTATTACCACTACAAGACGCATTCGAGAGCACGGTATCAATATGATGATAGTGTGTGAAGTTCAGCGAATTTGTTTATTAGCAGAAAAGGGCATTTATAATGCCAAGCAAGTTAAAAGGCGCTTAGAAAGAATAGAACCTAAGAGCTATCCTGCTAAATATGTTATCGGTATGATTGGCTTGTCTTGCGCAAGTTTTTGTCATTTATTCGGTGGTGATATTGCATCTTGTATTATTACCTTCATTGCATCAGCAATCGGGATGTCGGTTAGGCTTTCTCTAGTTAAAAAGCATTTTAATTTATTGATCATTTTTTCGATCACCGCTTTTATTACCACTTTGATCGCTCAATTGGGTTATATCATTGACGTCACCCAGACACCTAAAACTGCTATGGCGGCTAGCGTGTTAATGCTGGTACCAGGTTTTCCGCTGATTAATGCTATTTCAGATATGGTGAAAGGCCACATGAATGTTGGTATTTCTCGCTGGGGGCATGCAACTCTGCTCACTTTGGCCACAGTAATTGGGATAACCCTTGCGATGGCACTCGGGGGGAGTTTATTTCTATGAACCTCATTTTAGAATTATTGCATGATGCTTTTTTCTCAGCCATTCCTGCAATAGGTTTTGCAATGGTGTTTAATGTTCCAAGGCGATTTTTGCCGTATTGCGGAATAGCAGGGGCAATAGGCCATAGTTTTCGAACGTTATTGATGCATTTTGACATGCCAATCGAGTGGGCGACTTTTACCGCTGCTGCACTAGTTGGGGTGATTACAATTCGATTTGCTAAAAAACATTTAGCACCACCATTAATGTACTCAGTAGCTGCCATCATTCCTATGGTGCCAGGTACATATGCGTACAATACCTTGATTTCAATTGTGCAATTAAGCGTGCAAGATCAAATTAGCAGTGACTTAACATCATTAGTTATTTTTAATGGTTTAAAAACTGTATTTATTCTAGGAGCTTTAGCTGTAGGTTTAGCAATGCCTTCACTAGTATATTATCGCACTAGACCCATTATTTAATTTCTTAAGCATCTATAAGGATTTTACATGCGCATCGCAATGATCGCCGCTATGGCAAACAATCGTGTAATCGGTAAAGACAATAAAATGCCATGGCATTTACCAGAAGACCTAAAACACTTTAAAGCCATGACGTTAGGAAAACCTGTAGTGATGGGACGTAAGACGTTTGAATCTATAGGAAGACCACTCCCAGGGCGACATAATATTGTGATTACTCGTCAGAGTGATTACCAACCTGACGGTGTTAGTTGCGTGAACTCGTTTGAGGCAGCGAAAGAGCTTGTTAGTGATTGTGACGAATTAGTTGTAATTGGAGGCGGGCAACTCTATAAAGAAATTCTACCCGTAGCCGATACCTTATATCTAACCTTCATAGATTTAACTGTTGATGGAGATACCTTTTTTCCTGAGTGGGATGATGGTAGCTGGAAGTTAACAGAGAAGGTTGTTGAGATAAATGAATCACAATTGCAATATAGCTTTAACACTTTGGTGAAATAATGTTAAATTGTGTCCTGTGTTACCCTGAATAGATACTTACCCTTGATGGTAGGTACAAAATAAAAATACCTAAAAAGGAGTGTCAGATGCGTTTACTGCCAGTGGCCATAGCAGCCCTAATAGCAGCATCTTTTGTGTCAACCCCTGCCGAAGCAAATACTGACCAGCTTGTCGCAAACATTTGTGATTATGTAAAATCTAATGACAAAAATCGTTTACGTAAAAAGTTGAAAGAAAGCCGCGTAAAATTACGTAATATTTACACTGGTATTTCTTGTGAAGGTAACAGCTTATTAAGAACTGCTTATAACTCTAATTCATTAGAAGTTGGTGAGTACATTGCCAAACGTCTTCCTGCTGGTGATTTAAATTCACCTGAAGCAGATGGAAAAAGCATTCTTGATTGGGCAAACGCTAACGGTCATAGCGGAAGTGCTATTACTGCAGCTGTACAAAATAGAATTAACGGTGGTGAATAAGCGTTACGCTTAACATTAGTTCACTGTTATGTTTTGGAGTAACTGACTCTTTTGTTAGCTATACCAAAACAAACTAGATTGATTGTTAGTTTGAGCCTTTTGATAGTACGAATAACAATGAATCTAAAAACCGCCTAAAAGGCGGTTTTTTTATGGGTAAATTTAAAGTCATAAACCTTATAAACGCTAAAAGCCGCAAATAAAATTAATTTGAAGTGCTTACTACTTGGCGAAAAGTAATACTCAATACAAAATGACTAAACAAAATGATTGGAGTGTAATTAGTCAATTCAACTCAACTTATCCCAATAAAATGCATTTTCGGTCATGATTACGCGACGTTAACTTCGTTTGCTAATTTTAGGGCATTAAAAAAGGCTCCTAGGAGCCTTTTTGTTATTAAGTGATCTTTATCTGTTTAGACTTTAAACTCGCCTACAGAGCTTTGTAGCTCTTCAGATAGCATAGCAACTTGGTGGCTAGACTGTGCTGTTTGGTCAGCGCCAGTTGCTGTTTCTTCAGAAATTGCAGCAATATGCTCTAACATCTCAGAGACTTGCTGGCTGACAAGGTTTTGTTCTTGTGCTGCTTGAGCAATGTGATTACCTGAGTCATAAGCTTTATGAACCGATTGGCTAATGGTTTCAAGGGCTAAGTTAGCTTGCTCAGTTTTATCAACACAACTGGTTGCTTGAGAGCGTCCCAGTTCCATTACGGATACTGCTTGCTGTGCACCTTGTTGTAGCATTTCAATCATTTGCTGAATTTCGCTGGTCGATTCTTGTGTTCTTGACGCTAGACTTCGAACTTCATCAGCTACAACAGCGAAGCCTCGGCCTTGCTCACCAGCGCGGGCAGCCTCAATAGCAGCGTTTAATGCAAGTAAGTTTGTTTGCTCGGCAATACCACGAATAACATCAAGGATTGAACCGATAGAAGCACTGTCAGAGTGGACTTTATTAATGACTTGGCCTGCTTTTGCAACTTCATCAGCAAGAGCTAGGATAGTGACTTTGTTTTCTTCAGCAAGTGTACGCATGTGCTGAGTTTCTTCATCAGCTTGCTTTATCTGCTCTAGTGCTTGGTCTGCACTCATAGAGACTTGCTGAGCGCTTGAACTTAATTGGGTAGTTGCGGTTGCAACTTGATCCACTTGGCTCTTTTGCTCCTGAATACCGCTTGTTGTTTGAGTTGTAATTGCTGAAGTTTCTTCAGCTGCAGCAGCAAGTTGGTTTGATCTATCAAGAATGCCGACGATAAGATTACGCAAACTATCAACTAAGCTATTACAGTTTTTCGCTAGTTCAGCAAATTCATCGTGGCCAGAGTCGTCAAGTTTATGGGTTAAATCACCTGAAGCTAGGATATTCAATGCTTGGTTAACTTTTGCTAATGAGCGTGTCAGTGGTTTAACTACGGCAATACTGACAACAATTGAAACCAAAATAGCCAGTACAACCACAAACATAGTTTTTAAACTGGCTGAGTCGATATTCTCAATTGCACTATCACTGATTTGACCGGTGAAACCTTCGATATTAGTCGCCAAATTAATCATCTTGGCATTAACATCCAATCGATCTTTATCTGTTGCAGCTAGCATTTTTTCAGCTTGTTGAGCATGACTTAATTGCTGGCCTTTTAATGCAACAATCGCACTACTGTCATTGATTAGCTTAAATACTGCCTCACTTTCTGTATTAAGGTTATTTAGCGTGTTGTCGCTGATGATACCTCTACCTTGACGGTTAATATGCTCAATCTTGACCCGTGTATCACTGACCATGTAGTCAAGTTCATTAACGATGACGTTGTATTTGCTATTATCTTTAGCTGCAACTAAGTCATAAACGGTGGTGATAATATTAATAAAAGTACTATCTACAACGCCAGCCGTTGCAGCAATACTTTGTTCTGTAGGGTCGTCACTCATTTCTAAATCAATTAGATCTAATAAGATGGACGATGCTTCATCTGCACTATCTTCTAAATCACCACGTAGCTGGATGAGTTTCTCGTACTTAACTAATGCACTTTCATGTTCTTCTAACATGAGCTGACTGTTTTTATTAAAACTTGCATAGCTAGTTTTTAATTGCGACAAGTTAGAAGAGAATTCTTGTCGGTCTGAAATGAGGCTCGATAGTTTATTAAGTGTCTTAGTGAACTCTGCAGACTCAGTTTTGATTTTTTTCTCAACAGCAGGAATTTGGGCAGACTCGTCGGTGTAATAACCAAATAGTATTTGAATTTGCTGCGCGCTTAAATTTTGTGTTAACTCACCTGTTGCAGTGAGCGCTGGGAGGCTAACTTTTTGCAACGTTGTGGTGCTATCTTTAATTGTGCTATTGGTGAGCAGTGATACGCCTCCCAACACAATTAAAAGTAGTGTTACAACAGTAAAACCGCCAATGACTCTGGTGGCAACATTAATTTTCATAGCATACTCCGGCTGTTATTATTTTATCCCGAATTTATCTCTTGATCGCTCAGGGTAGTGTGATCACGTGAGATCTATTAGCTTTATCGGCTAAGGTTTTTATAAGTTTAACAATTTATTAATTATTTTAGTTTTAACTGAATTATCTTTTCGTTGGTTTCAGCATGCCAAAGTGTCATATGTTCCCCCCAGCAGCAGCCAGTATCTAGCGCTAACACATTCGCTTGATTGGTGACTCCCATTAGGGCTGCCCAGTGACCAAATACCAAAGTGTGAGTTTTCTTAAGCTCAGAATCGAACTCAAACCATGGGGTAAGTCCTGAAGATTTATCTTTAAGTGGTTTTTTACAGGCAAAATCTAAACTGCCATCAGCAAGTAGGTACCGCATCCGTGTTAGGGCATTGATGCAGTATCTTAACCGAGGTAAGCCTGTTGAGTTACTATCCCATGAATCAGGGGCTTCTGTGTACATTTTTGCAATTAGCGCAGAAAGATAGTTATCTTTCTTCAGTGCCTCACTAACAGCTAACGCTTCAGATTCAAGCGTTGCTAAATCCCATTGTGGTGGCACACCAGCATGAGTCATGATGATATTGTGTGAGGGTAACGTTTGCACTAAAGGTTGTTGTCTTAACCAGTCAATTAGATGGGATACATCTTCTGCTGCAAGTAATTCCGCGAGGTTATCTTTGGGGTTGGCTTTTTTGATTTTGCCGTGAAGTGCAAGTATATGAAGATCGTGGTTGCCAAGCGTAATTTTAGCACTGCCTTCTAAAGATTTAAGGTAACGCAAGGTTTGCAGCGAACCATGACCGCGTGCAACTAAGTCACCAACAGCCCAAAGTTCATCTTTTGCAGGGTTGAAATCAACCTTAGCTAATAATAATTGCAGCTCGTCGAAACAGCCTTGTATATCGCCAACGAAATAATGTGCCATAGATTTACTGCAATATACCTGGAACGGCTAATCTAAATGTTGGGATTTCAGCTTTAAAAGGTTCGCCTTGTTCAGTCACCATACCGTAGCTGCCTTCCATGAAACCAACAGGTGTTTCCATCACGGTACCACTCGAGTATTGATAAGCGGTATCAGGATCAATTGTAGGGGTTTCACCTACCACACCAGGCCCTTTAACTTCACTAGTATCGCCATTAGCATTCGTAATAATCCAATGTCGGTCTTTTAGCGTAATAGGGATTTCACTGAGATTGATAATGGTGATGGTATAACTGAACAAATACTTTTCATCTTCAGTTGATGATTGTTCTTCAAGATATTTGGTTTCAACTTTTATTTTGACGTTAGCAGCTACTGAGGTCATTAAACTTCCTAAAAAAGAAAGGGCACTTTAAATAAAATGCCCTTGAAAATACTAACTCTTATCACAAACCAAATTGGCTAGCGCGACATATTGCTCAACGCTTATTTGCTCAGGTCTTAGAGTCGAGTCAATGTTTAGTTGAGTAAACTCTTCATCAGTGATCATTTGCTTTAAGTTATTTCTTAATGTTTTACGGCGCATGTTAAATGCGGTAGTACATAAATGTCGTAAAACATTCACATCTTTACATGGGAAAGGCTTCACATCGTAAGGTAATAGACGTACAACAGCAGAATCTACTTTTGGCGCCGGCTTGAAGCTTTCTGGTGGTACTTCTAATACTGGTACGACTTTACAGAAATACTGAGCCATGACAGTTAAGCGGCCATAGGCTTTTGTACCAGGGCTTGCAGAAAGACGTAAAACCACTTCTTTTTGTAGCATAAAATGCATCGTTTCAATAATTTCGGCAAATTCGAAAAGATGAAACATTAACGGAGTAGAGATGTTGTATGGCAAGTTGCCAAATACTTTCATCTTTTTACCGTCTTGTTGAAGTTGGCTAAAATCAAAATTAAGCGCATCACCTTGGTTGATGGTCAATTTATCTTTTAATTCCGGATGGTTTTGTAAACGCTCAACGAGATCTTTATCTAGCTCAACAACCGTTAAGTTATCCACTGCTTCTGCAACGGGTTCGGTTAATGCACCAAGACCTGGGCCGATTTCAACCATGACGTGATCATTGTCAGGAGAGATAGCGCCCACAATTCTACTGATGACACTTTCATCAGTTAAAAAGTTCTGTCCGAAACGTTTTCTGGCCGTGTGGCCTAAATGTACTTTATTGCTGCTCATTGGAAATTTATTTACTTACTTTTGAGGCCAATTCAATGGCTTTATTTAATGCACAGGTAAAACTACCGCAATCTGCTTCACCAGTGCCTGCAAGTTCTAATGCAGTGCCGTGATCGACAGAGGTTCTAATATACGGAAGACCTAAGGTGATGTTAACCGATTTTCCAAAACCTAATGATTTAAGTACTGGAAGTCCTTGGTCGTGATACATAGCAAGAACCACATCTGCTTCTTGTAAGTATTTAGGCTGGAAGAGTGTATCGGCAGGCAATGGCCCAACAATATCAATTCCCTGATCACGTAGCTCATTGAGCGCTGGGATCATGATATCAATCTCTTCTCGTCCTAAGTGTCCATCTTCACCAGCATGAGGGTTTAAGCCACATACATATATTTTAGGTGAAGTGATGCCAAACTTTTGCACTAATTCGCTGTGCAAAATCTGGATAATATGGTGTAAACGCTCTCGCGTAATCGCCTTTGCAACATAAGCTAATGGGATATGAGTGGTCATTAATGCCACTTGCAATCCTGGTGCTGCAAGCATCATGACCACATCTTGGCAATTAGCTTGAAGTGCAAAAAACTCGGTGTGGCCACTGAATGGAATACCCGCTTGGTTAATAATTCCCTTATGCACAGGGCCAGTAACGACAGCGGCAAACTCATTACTCATGTTTTTTTCACCTGCATATCGCAAGGTGTCTACTACATAAGCACTGTTTAATTCGTTTAACTTGCCACATTCAACTTCTGCTGCAAGTGTAAACGGCGCTATCGTCAAGGTACCGGCTTCTTGAGGCTTAGCTTCAAGTGTTGGCTGGTAAGGACGTAAGCTCAGTGGTAAGCCAAGCATCTTTGCTCGGCTGGTTAATAATTCTGGATCTGCACAAACAACTAACTCAGCAGGCCAAGCCTGCTGAGCAAGTTTAATAACAATATCTGGGCCGATACTCGCCGGTTCACCCGGCGTAATCGCAATTCTTTGTGTCATTAAGTTAGCTTAACCTCGAGTACTCTCTGGTTCAAAAACTTCAATGTAAGCTTCTGTACGCATTTCATCTAACCAGTTTTGTAGTTCTTCGTTAAATTTACGACGATAGATCAACTGGTGAGCTCGGTTACTATTAAACTGATCGGTTGCATCAGTTGTACGTTTTTCTTCAAGCTGAGCAATGTGCCATCCGTGAGTGGTACGGAATGGTTCACTGATTTCATATAGTTCTAAACTGTTAAGTGTTTGCGCGAATTCTGGAACATAAACCGATGGCTCAGCCCAACCTAATTCACCACCTTTTGCTCCTGAACCTGGATCTTCTGAATATTGACGAGCAAGGTCGGCGAAGTCGGCTTCACCTGAACGAATTTGAGATAAGAAATTTTCTAACATCGCCTTTGCGCGGTCTTCTGAAAGGATCGGAGAGGGCTTCAACAGAATGTGGCGTGAGCGTACTTCACTGATTTCTTGAGTTTGTAAGCCGCGGGCATCCATAATTTTGATGATATGAAAACCTGAACCACTTTTAATTGGGCCAATAACATCACCGTTTTTTGCATCTGTTACTACTTCAGCGAATAGAGTCGGCATTTCATTAATGCTCATGTAATCCCAAATACCACCTTCAAGCGCTTTTGGTCCTGAAGAAGAGGCAATGGCGGTACGTCTAAAGTCTTCACCGTCTTTTAAACGATCTAATACGATATTGGCACGCTTGCTTGAAGCTTCAAGTTGTTCGCTTGTAGGGTTACTAGGCACCTCAATTAAGATATGACCAATTTGGAACTCGACATCTTTTAAGCCTTGTTCTTGGATCATCTTAACTAAATTATTAATCTCTTGAGGTGATACTTGAATTCGACGTTGAACTTGAATACGTTGAATTTCACCAATGGTGATTTCTTCACGTAACTGTTCACGGTATTGACCAAAGCTCATGCCTTCGCTTTCGATTTGC
Source organism: Shewanella sp. GJ50-10 (assembly GCF_055808815.1). Classification (NCBI taxonomy): domain Bacteria; kingdom Pseudomonadati; phylum Pseudomonadota; class Gammaproteobacteria; order Alteromonadales; family Shewanellaceae; genus Shewanella; species Shewanella sp. GJ50-10. The sequence goes on from NZ_JBVVSS010000001.1 coordinate 1,029,296, forward strand.
TGCTGCATTTGACTCACGGTCAGTTGCTGCTCTTTAGCAATATTTTCGATGGTTTGATCTAATTGTAAATCACCAATTGATAAGCCGATCCGCTCAGCCATTTGTAATTGTAAATGAGTTAAAATTAAACGTTCAATAACCTGAGTACGCAAGGCGTTATCAGAAGGCAAACCTTGGCCGGCTTTTTCTGCATTGGCTTTAACCGAAGTGACCATATGGCTGATTTCGCTTTCGAGTATGATGCCTTCATTTATTTGAACGGCAACGCTATCTAATGGCACGGGAGCGGCTATCGATACTTGGCTTGCAGCCAGAGTAAATAAAGCAAAAATCATTTTCTTACAGTGTTTCATCCACAGAATCCTTGGCACTTAAATTTTCTAATTATTGTTGGCACTGTCGCCAAAATAGTGTTGTTAACGTTTAATAGGACTATTTGTTTTCCACTAGGTTCAGCAATCTATCACAAATGATGTATAAATGATGGCTAATTGCTTAAGTAAAGTGGTTTGCGATAGTTAAATAATCCTTCGTTTAGCATATCTTCAACACCGAGAGGACCAGAACCACCTAAACCTTTAATAATAAAGTTGAGGTATACGCCACTCTCAAATTGTTCTCTAGTATCAAGACTAGGGTTTAAATCATCATCATAGTTGGTTTTAATGCGGTAATGATAACTTAAACGCATCGCCCAACAACATGACTCGTATTGAACGCCGGTATAGGTTTCAATGCTGCGAGACTCGTTAAGGTCGTAATAGAAATTACCCACAAAATATAAGTCATCACTTATTGGCCATGATGTGCGCATACCGACTTGTGAAATATCAACTCGGTCGTTGGTATTGGTATTCAATAAATCAGGTACATAGCGATAACTGAACTGAAGTAATTTATCATTACTCGGACGAAAATCTAATGTCACTTCACTTTTCTTAGTATCGCCATGTTCAGTGTCAAATTGCACTGCACCGCTTATAAACCAATCTTCGTATACATTGGCATCAATTTCTGCGGCTAGCACAGAGGTTGAAGGCGCGGCCTCAACATTTTCGTCAGTAAAATTAATTTTACTGTCTTGGAAGTAAATGATTTGACCAATACTGACTTTAAGCTTTTCGATGTTAGCATCGTCAAATAAACGGGTTGTTACACCTAATGTCATTTGGTTTGCATCAGCAATTCTATCAAGACCTGAGTAACGTCTGTCTCTGAATAGACCAAAGTAATCTTCTTGAAGTTGAGCAGAGTCATATATGCCAATGCCATCTTGGTCTTCATAACCAACATAAAGGTATTGGAATTGAGGCTCTAAAGTTTGTCTAAAATCAGCATCAAATAAGTGTGTATCACGCTCAAAGTTAATTTGTCCGTGTAAGCGCACTTGAGGAATAGTACGACTGACAGAGTCTTCAAGTTCACTGTCATCATCGAAATTAGTTTGCCAGTATTGGGTTTGCAGTAATTTCACTTCACTGGTTAACGAGCCTGCAGGGCCCTGAATTGGCAAAGTGATGCTAGGCTCCATATGCAGACGAGTAGCTGTATTATATTCGTTTTCTTTATGCTCAAAATTAGTCAATTCAGAATTAAATTTAAAATCTAACCCTTCCCAGAAATTATTAGTTTGATAATTAAAGTTAAGCTGAGGCATTACTTGATAAGGGACTTCATCTTCACCCAGTACTTTAATATCTTGGACTTTCATGCCGAAGTCCCAATCTTTCTCAAAGTAATTAATTTCACCCACACGGGATAACTGATTATCGGTAGAGCGATTGACATCAGAGCTTAAATCATTGAAATAGTTATTATCTGAAACATCAGTAAAGTTTGCCAGTACTCGCCAATTCTCATTAATTGAGCCTTGATGGCGCCAGTGATAAAGATAACGGTCTGGACTATTGTCGAGTTTGTCATCATTAGCTAAGTATTCTAGGTTAAGCTGACCGTCTTGGTCTTCACCCGCTAAATATCTAAACTCTGTTTTAGCGTAAAAACCCCGTGACGACATATATGTCGGAGTAAACGTTAAGTCGTACTCTGGTGCAATGTTCCAATAATATGGTGTACTGACTTCAACACCATTGGTGGTGCTAGTACTAAAGTCTGGGAATAAAAATCCAGATTTACGCTTATCTGACACAGGAATTGTCATATAAGGGACGTACATTACAGGTACACCAGCTATGCGTATTTTAGCTTCCCAAATTTCCCCCCACTCTTCTGTACTATCAATACGGATTTCTTCCGCTTCTAATAGCCAAGAATTATCGCCTACAGGGCATGTGGTGAAGTTGGTATTTCGTAATTCGAGATTATTTTGCTCAGTGATTTTGAGTTGCTCAGCATCGCCATGTATTTGTTGGCCATGTAGCCAATACTGGGCACCATTTAAGGTGGCGCTATTAGAAATCATCTGAGCATTAAGTGAGTCAGCGGTAACGGTGAACATCTCATCTGAAAATATGAGGTTACCATTAGCATCTAGTTGTTCATTCTTTTGGTCCAAGATAGCTTCGTCAGCACTAATGTGTCGAGTGCCTTGACTGAAACTAACGTTACCAGAGAAATGTGCTTTATCACCCACAGCAGCTTCAGAGCGATCAGAAATAATCACAATATCTTCTGCTGTTAAATTAGGGACTTGTTGACGCTCGTCAATAGAACTAGAAACCGGAGGGTTAATCACACAATGAAGCTCAACCGCTTCTGTGTCAGAGGGTTCTTGTGCCGAGACTAGGTTAGGTAACAGGCTCAATGCCAGAAAGTAGCGGATCTGCATTTTAATTAATGATTATGAATTCTTAGTCTAGACAAAATGAATCGAAAAAAAGCCGCAGCTAACAACTTATCTTTAGCTGTTTCCAAATGTTATGTTGGCTATAATAAAGCAATTTTCCCATAAGAGCCATTGAGATGAGTTTATCTGATACAAGATTTATTTTACTAAGGAACTGGTTAAGTCAATATTTCAAGACAGATGTGTCTATCGAACTTATTTGTGGGGATGCCAGTTTTCGCCGTTATTTTCGGGTAAAACATTTAGCAAACTCTTATATAGTCTCAGATTCACCCATTAAGCTGGTGCCTATCTTACCTTTCATCTATATGGCGCAAGCCTATAACAAGGCTGGTTTGATTGCGCCGCAAATCATTGCCCAAGATGATATAAATGGTTTTGTTCTGCAGTCAGATTTAGGTGATGAGCAGCTTTTAAATCAATTAAATGAACAAACTGTAACGGGATTATATCGACAAGCGCTGTCTTTATTGCCTCAAGTGGCCAAGATTACAGCTACTGAAGAGGGCTCATTACCAGTATATGATCGAGAGTTTGTTGAGCGGGAGCTTGAGATATTTATTGAGTGGTTATTAATAAGGCATTTAAATTTGACCTTATCACCAGCTGATAAAGCGCTTATCCAGAATGCATTTAATGTACTGACTTCAAGTGCAATTGAACAACCAAGCATAGGCATGCACCGTGATTTTCATAGTCGCAATATTCTAGTGGTAGAAAATGGTTTAGGGCTGATTGATTTTCAGGATGCGGTTATAGGGCCTGTTACTTATGATGCGGTGTCGCTACTCAGAGACTGTTATATAAAATGGCCTACTGAGATCATTGATGTATTAAAACGCGAACACTTTACCCTATGTCGGCAACACGCATTAATTTCTGAGGGTATAACTTTTAATCAATATCAGACTTGGTTTGATTTAATGGGCTTACAGAGACACGTTAAAGCTGCAGGTATATTTGCTCGGTTAAACCATCGTGATGGCAAAGCTGGATATTTAAAAGATATTCCGTTAACCCTGACTTATATCATTGAAGTTGCTGCTTTGTACCCACAGCTAGAAGCTTTTGGGAAATGGGTAGAGCAAAATGTGCTAAGCAAAATATCTGAGGTTTAATAGAAAGCTTGCTTATTCTTGCATGGATAAACCAAAAAGCTTTATCTTTATATATCAATAAATTAATTGTTTTAAAAAGAGGTAATCAATGAAGGCTATGATCTTGGCTGCAGGGCGTGGTGAACGTTTAAGGCCATTAACAGACTTGGTACCTAAACCTCTGGTTAAAGCGGCGGGTAAAGCGTTAATTGTCTACCATTTAGAAAAGTTGGCAGTAGCAGGTTTTAAGGACGTTATTATCAATAGTGCTTGGTTAGGCCATAAGCTATCTGAAACCTTAGGTGATGGCAGTCGCTGGGGATTAAGTATTCAATATAGCGTTGAAGAAACAGCCTTAGAAACAGCTGGCGGAATAAAACAAGCCATCCCACTACTGGGTACTGAGCCTTTTCTGGTGATTAATGGCGACATTTATATCGATGAACTGCCAGATTTAGAGCATGCTAAAACAGTAATGAAGCGTAATTCAGAATTAGATGCTTTTTTATGGTTAGTTGATAATCCACAGCATAATCCTGACGGAGATTTTGCTATTATTGATAATCAGTTAACAGAATCTACTGTCAATAAGCTCACTTATTCAGGTATGGGGATATACCATCCAAAAATGTTTGTTGATATTGCGCCAGGTAAAAGCGCCTTAGGGCCGATTTTAAGGCAAAAAATATCGCAACATAAAATTGCTGGAGGCTATAGTGCTTCCTACTGGTGTGATGTTGGCACGGTTGAGCGTTTAGAGAAATTAACAGATTATATTGAAAGCCTTTAGCGGGTTATTGAAAGCCTTTAACGATTATTAAGAGCCTTTAGCGGGTTATTAAAAGCCTTAAGCGGTTTTTAAAAGTCATTAATGAATTCATTTAACCAAGATGCCATTATCATTTGAGCGTCTTGGTGTTATTTAGCGGGAAGTTTGATGCGTATTTGGGGTAAGTTCTTCGGTTCTATCATTGGTTTTATGTTTGGCAGGTTTTTTGGCGCCCTCATTGGACTATGGCTAGGACATTTATTTGATAAGCGCGCCGGCTTTGCCGACATGCTGCGTAAAGGCCAAGAAAGACAAGCTCAGTTTTTCAATACCACATTTACTGTGATGGGCCATGTAGCTAAAGCTTCTGGTCATGTTACCGATGTGGATATTCGTATTGCGTCCATGCTGATGGATCAAATGAAGTTAACCGGTGATGCTAGAAGAGATGCGCAAGCCGCTTTCAGAAAAGGTCGTGATGCTGATTTTGATTTAGTACAAACCCTTCGAGAATTTCGTACGATGACCCAAGGTCGAAATGAAATTCTGCAGATGTTCTTGGAAATTCAAATTCAAACCGCCTTGTCTGATGGTGAGTTACACAGTAAAGAAAAACAAATATTATCTACAGTTGCCAAAGAGTTAGGGTTAGGGCAAGCTCATTTAGAAGCGCTTCTCAATCGTTGGCAAGCAGAGTTTCATCATCATCAATCTGGTCGTGGGAATACCATGCAAATTGATGATGCTTATTCGATGTTGGGTAAACAAGAGTCTTCAAGCGATCAGGAAATTAAACGGGCTTATCGTAAGCTGATGAATGAGCATCATCCAGATAAGTTAGTTGCTAAAGGTCTCCCTGAAGAGATGATGGAGCTTGCAAAAGCGAAAGCACAAGACATTCAGTCTGCTTATGAAACGGTAAAAACATCTAGAGGGATGCGTTAAAGGTTTTCAATCTTAAAAATAACAAATAGCTCGAAAAAATGACTCGAGCTATTCTAATGATGATTGTTTGTTGTATATGGAGTTACACATGAAATTAACCGCTATTGCTAGTTTCGTTACTATTGTCACTACCGCCGCTGTTTCCTTTTCTTCCCAAGCTGAAATTTATGTCGCACCATTCGGCGGCTATAGTTTTGGCAGCAGTGAATTTGATATTTCAAATCCCAATACCGATGAAAGCGGTAAATTAAAAGTTTCAGAGTCAGAACACTATGGCGTGATGATTGGTACCACGACAAAAGATCCTGGCAATATCTATTTTCTCTACAGTACGCAAGCCACAGACTTGAGAAATGGTGCTTTTAGTGATGAGATTTTCAATGAACTCGATGTTGATTATTTTCATGTCGGCGGTAGTTTATATTTCCCCAATGGCAACTTTAAACCATATGTAACTGTCAGTGTGGGGGCGACTCATATGCGTCCTAGTGGCAATTATTCTTCAGAAACGCGTTTTTCTATGGCTTTTGGCGGTGGTGCGGCATATGAAATTACTCCGCAAGTGGCCTTATTTGCCGATGTGAGAGGCTATGCGACATTTGTGAACTCAGATAACACATTCTTTTGTGGCCCTAACGAATGTGTCTGGAATATTTCAGCTGATGTCATGTGGCAAGGACAAGCCAATGTCGGTTTAGAGGTTAAATTTTAAATAGGTGACCGAACATGAAAATAGTTGTACTTGATGGCTATACCTTAAACCCTGGAGATCTTGATTGGGCTGCATTATCAAAGCTAGGTGATGTTGAGGTTTTTGAGCATAGTCATCATGAACAAATCATTCCTCGCTGTGAACAAGCGGATATTATTCTCACTAATAAAGCATTAATTACTGATACGGTTATGCAGCAATGTCCAAACCTTAAGTATATTGGTGTAACAGCTACAGGCACCAATGTGGTTGATATGAAAGCGGCTACAGCGCGGAATATTGTGGTGACCAATGTACCTGCTTATGGCCCTGATGCAGTTGCACAGATGGTATTTGCTTTAATCCTCCAGCATGCGCAACAAGTGTCTTTGCATGACAGCGCAGTTAAACAAGGTCAATGGACCAGCTCTCGGGATTTTTGTTTCACCTTATCACCATTAATGTCGCTCAAAGGAAAAACCATAGGCATTGTGGGCTACGGTGATATTGGACAACAAGTGGCTAAATTAGCACTCGCGTTCAATATGAAGGTGATTATCACTAGCGGTCGAGAAAAGACAGGGTTACCAGATAACATCACTTGGCAGCCACTTACGAGTTTGCTGGCACAATCAGATATCGTCTCATTACATTGCCCGTTAAATGAGGCTAGCGATAAAATGATTAATCGTGAAAGTCTATCTTTGTTAAAAATGGGCGCTTTGCTGGTTAATACAGCACGCGGTGGTTTGATTGATGAAAAGGCATTAGCACAAGCGTTAAATCAACAGCGGTTATTCGCCGCAGTTGATGTGCTGTCTACTGAGCCACCTCGTGATGATAATCCATTATTATCTGCTGATAATATCGTGATTACCCCACATATCGCTTGGGCAACTATTGAGGCGAGACAAAACCTCTTGAATATAGCTGTCAATAATGTGCAGCAATTTTTAAACCACTCACCAGTGAATCAAGTTAACTAGTGATGTAATTGCTAGTTTAATTGCTAGTTTCATTGCATTTGGCTTTAGCTCTTTGAAGTTAGTCACTGTAATTAAAACAAGCACAAAAAAGCCTAACGTTTACCGTTAGGCTTTTTACTTTATAAGCAGCCGTAGCTTTATAAATACCAGTTTCTTTTAAGACGTAAAGTTAACTTAGAAAATAACCTTAACTTCTGCCGCTGAACGTTTGGCTTTGGCAATTGATGAGTCGATATCTTTATCTCTTGCAAGGGCAACACCTAATCGTCTGCGTCCATCGATGTCAGGTTTACCAAATAGTTTTATTTGAGTGTCTGATTCTACTAACGCATTTTCAACGCCTTGATAGCGAATATTGTTCGATTGACCTTCCGCTAGAATCACTGCTGAAGCACTGGCGCCGTGCTGTCTAATATCGGTAATAGGCAAACCTAAAATAGCTCGAACATGCAGGGCAAACTCAGAGATATCCTGACTAATTAACGTGACTAGCCCGGTGTCATGTGGCCGTGGTGATACTTCTGAGAAGTAAACATCATCGCCTTTAATAAATAGTTCAACACCGAATAGGCCAAATCCACCTAGAGCTTTAACGACTTGCTCACCAATTTGTTGTGCTTTGGCTATAGCTTTGTCGGACATTGCTTGTGGTTGCCAAGATTCGCGGTAATCCCCATCTTCTTGACGGTGACCAATAGGATCGCAATAGTGAATGCCGTTAATTGCACTGATCGTCAATAAGGTGATTTCATAATCGAAGTCGATAAATCCTTCAACAATCACTCGTCCACCACCTGCGCGCCCACCTTCTTGGGCATATTGCCAAGCTTGGTCGATTTGTTGCTCGGTCTTAATCACGCTCTGACCTTTGCCTGATGAACTCATGACAGGTTTAACAACGCAAGGTAAGCCAATCTCTGTAATTGCGGCTTTAAATTCAGCTAATGTATCGCAGAAGAAATATGGTGACGTTGGGATCCCTAAGGTTTCTGCTGCAAGGCGTCTAATACCTTCTCGGTCCATTGTCAGCTGAGTCGCTTTGGCTGTTGGAATAATATTAATGCCAGTGGCTTCTAGCTCGACAAGAGCTTGGGTCGCAATAGCTTCAATTTCTGGGATAACCATATGCGGTTTTTCAAGTTCAATTACAGCCTTTAACGCGACTTCATCTAGCATGTTAACCACATGGAATCGATGGGCAACTTGCATTGCGGGTGCATTGGGGTAACGGTCAACTCCAATGACTTCAATGCCGAAGCGTTGTAGTTCAATGGCAACTTCTTTTCCGAGTTCGCCGCAACCTAGCAGCATAGCTTTAATAGAGCCTTCAGTACCTGCGGTACCAAAGTTGAAAGGAGTATGAGCGTTCATTGTTTTACCTTGTTAGGAAGCTTGTAGGGAGTCACTACAATATTTTATCTTCTATTCGCAGTTGATTGATTAGCAAAGCCTATAAGTGTGTAAAAGATCACGTGAAAAGAGTTATTTTTTTAGCGAATAAACAGTGTTTTACAGTTATTTTATTGATGCCTGTATGTTATCTTGAGGTTGGGTTTGTGTTGTTTTATTTGCTAAAGAGACGCTTTGGTTTAAGGCGTTTTTAGTTTCAAATGCTTTACCTTTAATAGGAGAGTTATATGTTTTTGGATTATTTTGCATTAGGGCTATTGTTTTTTGTAGCACTAGTGATTTTTTACGGTGTGATTGCAATTCATGATATTCCCTACGAAATTGCTAAAAAGCGTAATCACCCTCAACAAGATGCATTGCATATTGCTGGCTGGGTCAGTTTATTCACCTTGCACGCAATTTGGCCATTTTTATGGATTTGGGCAACCTTATATCGAGAAGACAGAGGTTGGGGATTTAGTAATGGCAAAAAACGCGAGCTCGTTCTTGAAGGCGAAGTAAAAGAGCTGATGGAAAAAGTAGATAACCTTAACCAAAGGTTGAGCCAATTAGAGTCACCTTCTGCTGAGACTGATAATACCAAAAGTGCTGAAGCGACAAGTGCTTCATCAACCACTGCTCCGTCTGATAAAAACTCACCACAACAAGAGGCGTAATTATGGATCTGCTACTGATTTTAACTTACACCGCTATTTGTGTGGCGGTATTCAAAATATTCAAAATCCCATTAAATAAATGGACGGTACCGACAGCCGTTTTAGGTGGGATAGTATTGATTGGTACGTTATTGGTACTGATGAACTATAACCATCCATACACCCGTTTCGCGCGTGAATACTTTGTCTCTATTCCTATTAACCCAGCTGTGCGTGGGTTAGTTGTTGAAGTCAATGTTAAGCCGAACATTCCGGTTAAAAAAGGTGATGTATTATTTAGAATTGACCCAACACCATTTATTGCTGCTGTGAAGCAAAAGCAAGCTGCTTTAGAAGACGCCAAACAAGCTGTACCGCAATTAAAGGCTGTATGGGATAGTGCTATTGCAAAAGTCACTCAAGCTGAGGCTAATCGTGATAGAGCAAAGTCTGCCTATGAACGTTACGATGAAGGTAAACGTAAGGGCGGTAAAAACTCACCGTTTTCTGAACTTGAGTTAGATAACAAGCGTCAAACCTACCTTTCTGCTGAAGCACAATTTAAGGCTGCAGAAGCTGATGAGATTCGATACCGCCTTGCTTATGAGTCAAATATCGATGGGGTGAATACTGATGTTGCTGTTATTCAGGCTGAACTCGATGAAGCTCAATTTAATCTTGATCGTACAGAAGTAAAAGCGCCTGTTGATGGCGTTGTTACTCAAATGGCTTTGCGTCCTGGTGTGATGGCTGTGCCTATTCCACTGCGCCCAGCGATGACGTTTATACCAGATGAGGACCGCTATTTTGCCGGCGCATTCTGGCAAAACTCTTTACTGCGTTTAAAAGAGGGCGATGAAGCTGAGTTGATTTTAGATGCGATGCCTGGAGTGGTTCATAAAGGCCGCGTTGTGAAAGTATTACCAGCAATGGCAGAAGGTGAACTGCAATTTGGCGGCTCACTTCGTTCTTCTGATGACTTGTTCAAGCGTGGTAGAGCATTAGTGCTTATCGAACTGGAAGATGAAAACGAATTACTGTCTACACTGCCGGCTGGCGTTGCAGGGCAATCTGCAATTTATACTGAACATTTCTCTCATGTGTCGATTATTCGAAAAGTCTTGTTGCGTATGCAAGGTTGGTTAAATTACTTATTTGCAGAAGGTCATTAGTAAACCTTTAAATTATAAGTCTTAAACCATAAGTTTGAGATACAAAAAAGTCCGCTCTATGCGGACTTTTCTTTTTGCATCATATAATTTAACGACCGTTAGTCTAGCCGTTTAAGCTAATTGGCTTTAGGCACAGGAGGGAATTGGGCCAATATATTACTGATAGTTTTACTTGTTTCAGCAACCTTTTCGTCGCCTCCAGATTCGAAATCAAACTCGTCAGTGCCACGCCAAATTAATCGGTTCTCTTTAGCATCAATAACATCAATTTGAATCACTTGAATTTTAGCACTATCGCTACCGATTGGAATTCCCATACTGGTGCCAACTCCGACACCACCATGGCTACCGCTAGTGCCTGTGCCGAGGCCAATAGAAAGCCCTGAACTCTTTGGTTTATCTTTAGTTAAAAATGCATAGCTTACCAAGAAATCACTTTGCTCTTCCTGTTCAATAAATCCTTTAGCGGTGAGGGTGGTTCTAATGTTAGCGCGAATACGTTCTGCACTGAGTTGATCGCCTTGATCTGGAGTATCAATAAAATGAAAGTTTTCAAGTTGGCTGAAATCATATTTGGTATCGTAGTCAGAGTTACTGTTGGTGCTCTTACAAGCGCTTAAGCAAAGTATGACCAAAAACAGCATGAGTGATCTTAATAGCATGGCAATCTCCATAAGTCGCGCAGTCCATCAATCATATTCAGTATGGTAATAAATGGCTGATGGTCAGCAACGTTTAAAGCAGCAAATTGATTATAAATTTAAGGGTATAGCTGCAGTGTTGTTTAAATAGCTTAATGTAATTTTGTCGTCTAAACCAATTTTAGCAGATCTTACATGCTGATTTATTTGATAAATCAGCAAAGATGAATATGCCTTTTCGATAATTTAGTGCTAAGTTAGAATAATAATTAACCAATAAATAGTGAGGCTATGGAACAGCTCAGTTTTCTCGAAGTACCAAGTCCCTGTATAGGCGTGTGTCAAACTGATGCGCGTGGTTATTGTGCGGGTTGTCTTCGAAATAGAGATGAGCGATTTAATTGGCTGCATTTTAGTGATGCACAAAAGCATAATATTATTCGTCTTTGCCTACAGCGTAAACGTCGCAGACAATATGCAAAATATAAAGCCCATCAAATAGCTATAAAAGAACAACAAGCAGAAGTTAATCCGCAATTGGATTTTGAACCTGAATCAGAAAAAGAAGAGAAACTCGATTTAGGGGATTTTTCTTTAGATTAAATATCAAGGACCATATTAGCTATTTGTTACTTTCACTTTTCCACAATATTTAACTCGGATCTAAGTCTGCTTTTGCTTTGACAAATAAATGTTCTCGAGGCCAAATCAAGGTGAATGAAGTATTGTTTTCATCACTAACTAGATTCACTCTGCCTTTATGACGATGCATAATCCGCTTGATAATGGCTAGACCTAAACCATGGCCTTTATTGCCTTTATGTTGGGATTTACTGCGATAAAAAGGCTCAAATAGTTTCTGTTGATCTTCTTGTGGAATTTCTTCACCGTCGTTGACTACTGATAAAAAAACTAATCGTTCATCAAAACTTAAATATAATTCAATACTGGTCTGAGTATAACGCTGGGCATTCGTAATGAGATTCTGAATCGCACGCTCGACTAGAGACGGTTCAGCCATGATGATCATTTCGTTCATCGAGTAATGGAAGTTAATAGGTTTATCACTTAGTGGCATTAAACGTGAAGTGAGCTCTTCTGTCATGCTAATCAGTTCACATTTTTCTAGGGTCGGTTCCTGCTGAACTTCAAGGCTTGCATACGTAAGCAGCTCTTGCAGTAAGGTTTCCATTTCTTTGATATCAAGCTGCATTTCATCAAGAAATTCTTGCGTTCGTTGCTCGTCATTTTTAGGTTGGCAATACTGAGGCAACAAGGCAAGAGCAAACTTCAATCTGGCCAATGGGGTTCTAATTTCATGGGAGACAGCATTAGATAAATGCTTTTGGTTCTCGATTAAATCACTAATATGCTGGGCCATATCATTAAAGGTATTTGCCAATGGGGCGACCTGAGAGCTGGCATTAAGCTCGATTCGAGTGTTCCATTTTGCTTCGCCAAAATTTTGGGTGGCTTTCTTTAAGGTTTTTAAATCTTTTGATAGCGGCCAAACCCAAATCAATGCAACAAAGGCTAATGATAAATAAAAGCCTATGGTGAATATGCTGCGTAGCTGACCACGAGGATCGATATCAACAGGGCCTGCCATTAATACTTGATCCCCTACAGCAATAAATTGTAGTTCGTGGCTTTTATCTGCAGTGGTAGTAATGATTTGATTGTTTGAAAATACCACATCACCGCTTAAGGCAATTTCATTCTGTTCGAATAATTGCAATGGGTAGGGGTATTGTTTATTGATGAGCTTTAGTTGATCTTGGCGGTCTGCTTTAGGCTGCTGTGCAAGGAGTAATGCAAAAGCAATTAAAGGTGAGTCAATATTGTCGTTATCTTCGACCTGTTGTTGCCAGAGGCTATCTAATGTCCAGCCTATACCTAAAAAGCTTAAGCTTAGTAATAGGTATAGGCTGATGAAGAGTCTTTTCAAAGTCTTCTATAACCCGATTAATTATTCCACGCTTCCGGCGCGAATAAGTAACCTTGTCCCCAAACAGTTTTAATTCTGAATGGTGTTTCGATGCTATCGCCTAGTTTTTTACGTAAGCGAGAAATACGCACATCAATTTTTCTGTCTTTACCGTCAAAATCGATATTAAGCAGGTATTGATAAATATACTGGCGGCTTAATACTTGTCCAGCTTGCGATGCTAATAACCACAATAATTCAAATTCGTGGCTAGTAAGGTCGACCTCAGTATTACCTAAGCGAATAGCTTGAGTATGTGGATCGATGCTTAATTTACCAAAGCTTAAACAGTGAGACTCAGGTTTTGAAGGTTGAGCCTGACGGCGTAGTAAATTATTAATACGTGCAACTAATAAGCTAGGATCCACTGGCTTAACTACGTAATCATCAGCACCTAATTCTAGGCCTTTGATTTGGTCTTCAGGCGAGCCTAAAGCACTCATTAATAAAATTGGACCTGCAAAGTAGTCAGGTAATTTTTCACACAGGCTTAATCCATCAAGTCCAGGTAGCATGATATCAAGTAAGATGATGTCAGGCTTGTAACTAATTAATCGTGTTAAAACGGTATCGCCACGTCGTTCTACTTCAACGTGCATATCGTGTGACTTAAGATAGTCCACAATTAAGTTGGCAAGACGAATGTCATCTTCGACCAACAAAACTCTATGAGTTGATGGGGGGTAGCCATTAAAATAAACTCCAAGGGTTACGGTAACGTCTGCGAACTTTACGTTCAGACGTTGTGGTGATTTTTAGGATTACGTCCGCCAATTCATTATTATTATTTTTATTTATTAAGACAAAATGAATGTCTTTATTTGTTTTTACTGATACCTGCAAAGAGTGATCTTCAGTTGAATCACTACACCAGCGAGCCAGTGGTTGGTAATTTGATGTAATACAAACCAACTCCTCAGTTTCGACCTGCCAATTTAACTCAATGTCAATTTCACATATGTTGCCATCTGCATCAATAAGACATAAACGAGGAGTAGCCGAAAGCTGTGCTTGCCCGATAAGCGTATCAGCTTTGGCAAAGAAAGCACTAAAAATCAGTATTAATATACCGAAAAGGTGATAGACCCTATGTTCTTTAAGGAACAACTTTAGAACCTATATGCAGCTCCAACGAAATAGGAGCTAGAATAATCTTCATTAATAATTGGGCTGTCGATAATTTCATCAGCTAATTGGGTGTAACGTGCAGCAACTAATAAGTCCCAACGTGTCGAAAGACTGTAACGCGTTGTGAGTTCTACAGCACTACTCCAACCTGAATCTGGTTGATATTCTTCGCTCCAGTATGCATTCTCACTGGCTCGAACACCATAGTAATAATCAATAACTTCTGAACTTTTCCACTCTGATTTCAAGGTTAAATCAAAGTGCCAATCACTGACGGCGAGTGAATAGTTCCAACTAATATTCACTTCTTGTCCATTGTGGACGTTTAATAAGTCATGGGCAGCAGCGAGTTTTAGCACGCCAAACTTGCCATACCAGAAAAGCTCTGCTCCACCATATACGGTGAAGTTTCTACTTTCAAGTTCATTTAAAACAAGAGGTTGGCTAACTTCTTGTATTCCGAACCCCCCAATAGGGGGTAGGTCAGTTTGAGCGTCAACATTTGCCGATTGTGGCAAGAAAATATTTGATGGATCCCAGCGATAGAAAAAAGCGCGTTCGGTGCTGTAACTTGTCGCTAGATTTATCGTAAAACTTTCTTGTTCGGTTAAGGTGTATCCAAAATTAAAATTATCAAAAAACCAACTCTCACCGTAGTAAGCTATTGATGGGATTACATAAAGAGGGATGTCGTCATAGTCAGTAATGGGGTTAGTTTTATTCCCGTAGCCGAAAGCGATACTAATATCCCATTCTCCGACGACCACGCAATCACCATCCTCTTGGCAAGGTTCGTCTGCCATTACCGGTGTAATGGTTAAAAATAACACTAAAAAGACGACAAAAATTCGATACATCAAAGACCAACAACCTATTTATATCAAGATTAATACAGCTAATATTTGCGACTTTATCACTAAATTGAGGTCGGAAAAATTGCTTTAATTAAATTGATACAAACTGATACTTGTGATTCTTGATTGTTGCTAGTGTTATTTTACATGTTGTTTTGAGCTAAATTAATGTATTTAAAGGTTATAGTTTAGTCTTTGTTATTTTTGTTTTTGCTAGCGAATGCTGTCGTTGATATCCCATTTCGATTAATTGAGCGTTGACGCAATCAGATACAAACTGTTGCTTCTCAATGGGATCAATCTGTTCTTCTGCAGCGATTTTACTGCATGAGTCTGTCAAAGAGACTAGGGTATCTTTCGGTGCTTCAATTCCATTTGCATGTGCGAAGGTGTTGAATAAAACAGTTGAGATTACTACAGCGTATAAAGTGCTTAACAATAATGAATGTTTCATAGCGCGTCCTTTAAGAGAACTTATTATTAATATTTACGGATAGATTTTATATGGTCATGAATTTTAAACTGCTCATAAACCGAGCAGTTTATTAGTCTGATGTGATTAAAATTAGTTCACTTTTAATTTGATGAAATCGATAGCAGCTGAATTTAAACATCGCTTAGAAACATAATGTTTAAGTTTTTCAGTAGTTAATAAGAAACCTTGCTCAGTTTCTTGTGCGCGATATATTTCAGTCCATTTAAGCAAATGATCAATATAAGCCGACTTCGAGTGAATGCCTTGCTCATTAATTGTGATCGTCACTGAGTTATTAGCAGACTTACTAATCAGTTGCCTCATTAACCACCATGCGCGATTAAACCTTACTTGAAGCCCTTCAACAGCACCCAAACCGATAAAGAAGTATGCAAGGTAAGGTGTGACATCTGTTTGAGTCATTAAAAAACCTGCCACTATAAAGGCGACAGCCTTTAGGTATCGCTTTGGGCTGTGATTAACAATAACTGACTGGTCAAATGTTTCGGCAAAATGGGATTTATCTAGAATATATTCTTTAGAAAAACTAAAACCGATATCAGTTAAGTTATCGGTTTCAGATGTAGAACTTGTATTGCTAGTAGACATATTGCTCTCATGCTCGATTTTAATGAGGCAATTATAATGTCGAAGTGATCGATTTGACTAATTTTTCCTGTAACTCAATTTGTTCAGATTCGGTTAATTGTGAGCCGTGCTGGTTTGATAAAGCAAAAACATTATCGGCACGTTCACCTACGGTACTAATGGCTGCAGAATGGATATTAAGGTCAAGAGTTCTAAATGCGCTGGCTATTTGCCCCATAAATTCATGGGTTTCCAGTGCTAATATATGCACCAGAGTACGGTCTGCTTTTTTAGAATGGATAAACTCAATAGTCGGTTTGTTATCAAAGTTTTTAGTGTGTCTTGAAGGGCGGTTCTTTGGCGGTGACATATTGTCATCTAAAATTTGACGTAGCTTTTTAGTGACCTGCTTACGTCTTTGGGCACTAAAAATGGGCTTGCCATCAAAATCGAGCACTTTGAAGGCTTCAACCACATAGCCATCTTTGGTTTTCGATATCTGCGCTTGGTTAACAGATATTTTTAGTGTGGATAAAGTATTAAACAAAGAGATAAATAACCCAGGTCTATCCTTAGTGTACACAAATACATCGCTACAACCTTTAACGCTACTGTCGTCGAGAATAATGAGTGAAGGCGGTTCGCTAGCCACATCTTGTGTTGTTAATTGATGCTCATGCTCTGACTCGTGCTCTAAAATCCCAAGGGTATACTTGGCAATTTCTGTGGGAATAGCATTACTGAAAAACGACAATGGCAAGCGCTTCCATAATCTATTAATGGCGATGAGCTCAGTGTCATTGGGATCTATTAAACCTAGAGCTTCTTGTTTGTGCTCTCTGACTACGGTTCTGAGTTGTAGGACATTTTCAAGACCATTACGTAGCGCTTTACGCGTCGCAAAGTATAAGTCAGTCAGTAAGCTTGCTTTCCAATCATTCCATAAATCATCATTGGTGGCTTGGATATCTGCCACCGTTAAACAGTAGAGTGCATCTAGCTTGGTAATACTGCCAACGGATTTAGCGAAGGTTTTAACCACTTCTGGGTCGTGAATATCCATCCTTTGAGAAGTAATCGACATTAATAAGTGTTGCTCAACTAACCAGCTGATGAGTTGTCGTTGCGATGTTTTAAGGCCATGGAATTTGGCAAACAACTTGGCGTCGACAGCACCTAGCTCGCTGTGATCGCCTCCACGACCTTTAGCAAGATCATGAAATAATGCGGCAAACAAAATTGATTCTTTAGCTTGAAAACGCTCAAAAATATCGGCAGCTAATTTTTGATCTGCTGAGACATTATCTTGAGTGAGTTTATAAAGGTTTTTAAGCAATTTATGGGTATGCTCATCGACGGTATAGGCATGAAATAAATCAAATTGCATTTGACCGACGACTTCACGCCACTGAGGTAAATACGACGCTAAGATACCATGTTGATGCATCAAGGTGATGGCTAACCCCATGCCGTGAGGATGTTTAAATAGCTTAACAAATAGTTCTCTGCAGACTTGGTAATCCTGTAAGTCGCCCATTAATCGGCGACGGACTTGTCTCAATAAACGCAGTGTTTCAGGGGTGATTCCAGTGACTTTTTCGTGGTGAATGGCAATGTAATTAAACATCGACATAATTTGTGATCGGTCAATGAAAACATCTTGATTTTCGGCGTGAATTTGGCCGTTATATATTTGAAAATTTTCATTGATTTCAATAATGTCAGGTTTTTTCTGCGGTATGATTTCACGCTCAAAATAAGCCATTAGCATTAGGTTTAATTCACGGATACGTTTCATTGCTCTAAACAATTGACGCATCATCTTTTCAATCGCGATATTTCCGCTATCCCCAAAGCCTTGCAGGCGCGCGACTTCGGCTTGATGTTGAAGCAATAAACGGTTTTCAGAACGATTAGAAGCTTGATGAAGTGCAAAGCGTACTCGCCAGATAAAATTCTGACACTCCATTAATTCGGCATATTCATCGTCAGTTAGAAATTTAAGGCGGCGTAAATCTTTAAGATCATCAATTGAGAAGTGTTTTCTCGCTATCCAAGTGATAGTTTGAATATCTCGCATTCCGCCAGGGCTGTTTTTTAAATTAGGCTCAATATTAAAAGCGGTACCTTGGGCTTTATTATGTCGACCCTTTTGTTCGTCATATTTAGCGATGAAAAAGTCTTCACTGGACCAAACCGTTTCACCATAAAGTTTACTGATAACTTGATGTTGATGGTTTTCGTGGCCACAGATATGTCTTATTTCTAATAATGTTGTGGCAATGGTGACGTCTTCGGTACATGCAAGATAAGTATCATCTAAGCGCCTAACTGCGTGACCTAAATCTAAGCCTAAGTCCCATAATTGGGTCAAGAAGTCACTTAAGGTGCTGGCATCGGTTGCGGACAAATCTTCATCGTGAATAATACAGATATCAATATCGGAAAAGGGGTGAAGGGTTTTACGGCCATAGCCGCCAACGGCATTAAGAGAAATGGTGTCAGTTTCAAACTTAAATGCTTGCCAAAGATGGTTAAGTAATATGTCGAAAAACTGCGCTCGATGCTGCAGAATTTCAGCGATAGAACAACTGCTGATTTGCTGTTCTAACCAGGTATCAAACTCAGCAATGGCCTGTTTAAGCTCTACAATGGTCATTTCTGGCTGTAAAATCGGATAAGCTGGTTGCAAAGACATGTTACTCCTTATTGTTTTGCCCACAAACAGAGTATTCGATCTAGTTTGGTAACTCAAACGATGCCTTAAAATGAATATGAATAAGTTAATTCTTTTAACTAGTTAAATGAGAATAAATTATTAATGCGCAGTAAAAGAAGTCGATTAGACCAGTTCATTGCCCAGAAACTGCAGATCTCTAAAAAAGCGGTTCGGCAACTATTGCTTGAAAATAGAGTTGAGCTTGATGGGCAAATTTGTAAGTCAGTGGATCAACAGATTAATGAGTTCAGCCAAATTTGCTTAGATGGCGATTGGTTGCAACGTCATACACGTCAGTATTATATGTTAAATAAACCCATAGGCGTGGTTAGTGCTACCAAAGATGATATTCACCCTACGGCGTTATCTTTACTTTCTGATATTGAACTTGATTTGATGCATATTGCAGGGCGATTGGATTTAAATTCAACTGGCTTGTTATTAATTACCAATGACAGTCAATGGTCGCAAGCTTTAATGGCCCCAGAGACCAAAGTGGACAAACAATACTTAGTGACGTTAGCCAATCCTATTGATGAGAGTTATGTCAGTGCTTTTGCTGAAGGTATGTATTTTGGTTATGAAGATATAATGACTAAGTCTGCAAGGTTAGAGCTGGTTAATCATTTTCAGGCAAGAGTGACTTTACAGGAAGGAAAATATCATCAAATAAAACGCATGTTTGGTCGCTTTCGTAACCCTGTTGTAGCGCTTCATCGAGAGTCTATTGGTGATATTAATTTAGACTCTTTATTAAAACCTGGTGAATACCGTCATTTAAATGAGAAAGAGATTTAAATGAAATAAAACTGTTAACTTAAGCTTAATTGAAACTGAAGAATGGGGAGTTGGATCAACTTACTGTGTAAATTTTCATGCTAACTTCTATTGAGTTAATCAATTTTAGGTATTGGCATGGATATAAAAGCCTTAAAAAAGATCAGTGAATTGGATGTATTCAGTTTGTTAGTATTTAAAATTATCTATGAAACTGGCTTTGCTAATCTTGCCGCCAAAGAATTAAGTGTGTCGGCGCCCAAAATAAGTCGCTGCTTAACGTCTTTGAGACTGACCTTTGACGATGAATTGTTTTATCGTCGCCAACAAGGTTTAAAGCCGACCGCACTCGCTGAGCACTTATACCTTCCTATTTGTGATTTTTGTGAATCTGCCTCAAATATAGAAAGAATAGCTTGTGCAGGTAATAAAACTAATTCATCTAATGTGCTTAATATTGCAGTAACGCCAATTATCATGACGTCGCTTGCCATGTCATTAGGTCGTGAGGAGGTTATGGATGTATTAGGTAAGGTTAGGGTGCATCTGTGGAATGAAAACTCAGAAGAAAAAATTCACCAAGGCGATATTGATCTTGGTATTAATTTCGGTGCAGCTTGTGCCGCAGAGTTAGAATCAGAAGTCATTGGTGTATCAGAGTCAACTTCGATAGCAGCCCGTCACAACCACCCAATTTGGGAAAGTGGGCATATATGCTTGGAAGATATAGCCAATCATCCTTTCTTGATACTTGAAGGCAAAGGTTTTAATGATAAATTAGATCCTTTTCAGATCTATTGTCGTCAATCAGGAGTTGAACCCCCAAGTATAACTCGAGTGGCCTCTATTTCAGAGTGGTTTTGTCACTTACTTACGATGAGAAGCTTCAGTTTTATGGCTACAGCAGAATCTCAATTGTTGGCAAATATTGAAGAAATTAGAGTGGAAAAGCTTCCAGCTTATGAAAGACAAAAGCTGGTAGGAAACTGTCTAGTGCCTGAATATAACCTTATAGAACGTTCAACGCCATATCGTCGATATTGTGAGAAAAGCAGAGCGATTATTGTGGACTCAATAAAGCAGATAATTAGTTTATAATTTTCTATCACGTTTATTGATATCAAGGCTTTTTAAATTTCTCTAAAAAAGCACATTTCTCATAGATAAACACTAGTCGTATTTACGAGTTAAAAATTAGAGCGAAGGCATATTGCCTTCGTTTTTTTATTTCTATTTTTGATTTGAAGAAGATTAATTGATCTCAATCAATTAAATAAAAACAGATACTTATGCGAATTTCACATTTGAGAATTCCCAACCTCGAATTGTAAAATTTCGCATCAGGAATCTTTAAATTTCAATCACAAATAACGCACAAGTTTAATACATCTAAAGAGGTATCTTCTATATTCGAATTACTGCTAATGCAGAATCAAATACCTAAAATAAAGGGATACGATAATGAGAACATATAAAAAGTCGATACTCGCGGTAGCCTTAATGGCTGCTATTGGGTTAACGGGGTGTAGTGATGGTGATGATGGCAAAGATGGCGCACCGGGCGAACCTGGTGCTCCGGGAGAACCTGGTACTCCAGCTGGTAGTGTAGTCGAAACAGTTAATTCAGCTGCTGACTTTACATTGACGCTGGTTCCTGAAGATATCGTCGTGGTTGGTACAGAAGATTTCTCGGTTAAATTTACTGTGACGGGGAAAACTTCTGCAGGTAAAGATGTACCGTTTACTGGCCTTGAAAAAATTGCGCTTTACGTGATGAATGAAGCGGAAAACACTACAGATACAGGCGGTCCTTATTATTGGCAAAGCCATGGTCTTGAAAATGATTTTAGTTACAGTATGTATTGTAGCTTAACGGGTAAAACCGTTTCTTGGGGCAATGAAGTGGATGCCTGTACTTTAGTTGAGGACGTAGATAGCCCTGGAACATATACCGGTACTTGGGAGCACGATGGTAATGCGCCAATCGTACTGGCCGATGGTGATGCAAACCGTTTACATAGAGTGATGGTGCGTACTTACGATATTACCGATGATGCTGGTGAAGCTATTTCAGATAAATTGCTTACTATGCCATTAGATTATATTCCTGCTACTGGCGAGCTTGCGGTTTCGAATAAAGATTCAGTATCAAATGCGGCGTGTATTCAATGTCATAGTTCATTAGATGGCTTTGCTGAAAACGATATGCGTATCGGCAATATTGACGCTCACCATAATTACCAGAAAGTTGAAAACTGTGTTGCTTGTCATAACCCCGCTTATGCTGCAGACCAAAACGATCCAGAAAAAGGTTATAACCCTAACTGGAACGCAATGATCCATACAATTCATGCCGGCCATCACTTAGATTTAGTCGGTGAAGCAAAAGAAATGTTCAGTGGTGTTGGTTTCCCTGCTGAATTAAATGAATGTACTGTTTGTCATGATAATGGCACACAGTGGAATGACAATGTTTATGCAGAAGCTTGTGTGTCTTGTCATACCGATGTTGATTTCGAAACTGGGGATAATCACCGCGGTATCGTGCCTGAAAGTGATGCATCATGTTCTGGCTGTCATGGCGCGGGAAGCTTAAGCCCAATGGAAGCTCACGCAGTGGGTGCCCGTGGAACCTTAAAAGATGGCGTGGTGTTTGATGTGATGTCTGCAGAAGTCGCAGCGGATCAATTAACTGTTGTTGTCGATGTAACCATCAATGGAGAAACACCTGCAGATGGTACCGTTTTAGCTGACTTTTTAGCTGTTGATGGCTATGCTCATGCAATTATGATGGGGACATTGGATGAAAATGGTGATTATGTTCGTGGCTTAAGCCTTGATACTAGTTCTGGCATGTTTGTTACAGCAGACGGCAAAGTAACGTTGACCCAAGCTATTGATGCTAATTCACTAGATGGAAAAACGTTATCAGTAAGTTCTGAGTTCAACATGTGTGGTGATATTGACTCTGGCATGGTGATTGATAGAACGACTTTAGGTGCCGATGAAGAGTGTGATATTGCAATTCCAGCTAATATCGTCACTAAGTTCTTTATGTTTGATGATGTTGCTGCCGTAGGTGTTGAAACTGAAGATAACCTACGTTTTGTAGCCTCTTCACTTGAAAACTTTACAGCGCCAACACAAGCAATGAATGACCGCACCAGTGCGGATGAAGCTAAGTGTAATGCATGTCATGAGAACCTATCGCACATTAAAGCACCTCGTCATGGTGTGACTGACTTTACCCAGTGCGCAGATTGTCATAACAATAACTACCCAGGCTCTTACCATGCTGATGTTTATAAACAAGCAGGTACTGACGAAGACGGCGAACCAACATTTGAGCTTATTGAAGGGTTAGAGTACTACAACCGTGATTTAGCAACTGTTGCTCACCGTTTCCATAGTGGTATGTTTGCTGGTAGCACAGGCGGCGGGATCTACTTAGCTGAAGATGGTGAAACTTGGGTTAATTACCCAGCATCAAAAACAGACTGTCAGGCTTGTCATAAAGATGTTGATTCAAATGGCGATGATATGACCTTCTTTGCTGGTGACGGTGAACTAACATCTGGTCGCACAGCAATCTCTGAAAGTAATGATTACGGAGCAACTGTTAATTACATTTCTCCAGTAACAGAAGCTTGTCGTACTTGTCATGCTCACTCAGGTGAAGCAGCATTAGCTCACTTTAAGAGTAATGGCGCGACTGTGTATGAAGATGGCGTTAAATCTGCAGCTGAAGTACCAGTAGAATCTTGTTCAACTTGTCACGCTGAAGGTAAAACTTATGGTGTTGATACTATGCATAGTGGTACAAGTCACTAGTTTTAATTGCTGTATTAAACTGAACATTTTTCTGTAAAACCTGCAAGTTGCAGATAAATGTAAAAGGAGCCTTAGGGCTCCTTTTTTATGGTTAATTGGGAGCTAAAACTAATTAATTTCGCAATTGCTTATCTAATGTTTGAGATTGTGAGCTTGAGCAATTATTCATCGTTTAAAGTCGCGTTTTATACTTTGCTGGTTTCTTGAAAACTCAATAAATTGTGACGTGATGTGGATAGGTTTAAAAAGTGTGAAGTGAAGTGGTTAATCGCAATAACGGCAATTTACCTAGCGACTGTCATGCTGCAATAGAAGCATGTGATGATATTGTTTTTGCTTTTAAACTAATGAGACCTCGTAAAGCTAATTTTAATCCATTGTATATAAACAACTTAATAAACAAAGAAAACAAAGCGGTTAATGTTTCCGTCATCAATTGTGCCGTTTATATTGTTAATCATCACAGCCTCTAGCAAATTTGTCAGTGAGCAACTCCTTCCTTAAAATGCGCCGCAGTTAAATTAACTTATCTTAATGTTTGACCCAATATGGATTTATAACCCTTACAGGTCAGTCATTTAAATATACTTATAGCAGTATTTTTTAGGAGCAAGCCATGTCGACGCCAGCAGCAATCCCTGCAACATTAGCGAACCCAGCACCATTAGGTTTAATGGGATTTGGTATGACAACGATTTTACTTAATATTCATAATGCAGGTTTTTTCCCTATCGATGCGATGATCCTTGCCATGGGTATTTTTTATGGCGGCATCGGCCAAGTGATTGTTGGCATGATGTGTTTCAAGCGTGGTGACACCTTTGGTACCACTGCATTTACGTCATATGGTTTATTTTGGTTAACCTTAGTGGGATTGTTAGTTATGCCTGAAATGGGCATTTCACAAGCAAGTCCTGCAAGCTTTATGGGCTGGTACTTAGGTTTATGGGGCGTATTCACTGCGTTTATGTTCGTCGGTTCATTACGCTACCCTCGTGCTAAACAAGTCGTATTTGGCTCGCTAACAGTATTGTTCTTCTTATTGGCTGCGCGTGATTTCACTGGTTCTGAACTGATAGGAACTATTGCGGGCTTTGAAGGCATTTTCTGTGGTGCCAGTGCAGTTTACTTCGCTATGGCGCAGGTACTGAACGCTGAATATGGCCGAGTGATCTTACCAATTGGTGAGCTAAAGCAAGTTAATACTGAAGTTGATGCAGACGTTGACTCAAGTGCAGTCTTAAAAGTGGCGTAGCAGTTCAAATAAACATCTTTGGTTCTTATCATGCTATTTAAGGCATAAAAAAGCTGACATCACTGTCAGCTTTTTTATTAACTAGTATTAAATTGGCTTGTATTAACTCTGCTGTAATCGATACAGCCATTTTCCATAAAGGAAAATACCAACCGCAGAAATCGTACCAATAGCTGCAATGATATACCACGCCATACCGATGTTATGGCTGTTATAAAGTAAGGTCGTTAGCTCTTGTGCTGGCTCTCCAGTAAAGCTGACTAGAGTAGTAAATGCTTCACCTTGTGGGATTGCATCAATCTTAGCTGCATCCATGCCACGTTCAGCAAGTAATTGTAGCGAGAACACTTCTTTCGACGCGTACATTTCATATAGCTTAGGGCCAAAGTAACCCTCTAGTGTCCAGCCTATCCCTTGAGGTAACATCACAAAACCTAGATACATGGCTTTTTTACCTTCAGGGGCGATATTACCCATAAACTCGTTTTTCTTAGGGCTAATCATCATTTCGCCGAACGAGAACATTGCAATCGCCAGCACTATCATCCATGCAGCATTGGTAGCACCAATGAACACGAAAGCAAGGATACTCAATAGGCAGCCACCGAGCATTGCAGTAGTAATACGGTATTTAGCAGTAAGTGCAGCAACCAAGAAACAGGTCGTCATGATCATACCGGCATTAAGGTTAAGCATGCCTTCAGGCATCACCTTAGTCCCCGTATTATCAAGCCCTAACCAGAACTGGAAAAAGCCATTAGATGTGCCTTCAGGGCCAAATAGCGAGGTCACAATCACGCTGGTATCAACCCATTCTGCAATGTGAATCGGCAAGACATCGAAAAGGGCATTAAATAAGAACCAGAAGCCTGCAAATACCAACATGTAGTAAATAACCACAGGCTTTTTAAGCTCGTTTAATGCATCACGCCACAAAGCTTCTTGCTTGATTTCGCCAGATTTAATTTTACGATTACGTTCTAAGCGTTCCTCTTTACCTGGCTCTTTATAGGCCAGTAAAAATAGGAAGTTAAATGAAATGATTGCCGCACAAGCGTAAAAAACGTTGTCCCACGAAAGCTGACGCATATGAACAGCGACTAATGGACCAAGGAAACCACCAATATTAACCACTTGGTAGAATATCCCCCAAGCCATTGAAGTATTTTGTCTTCCGGTTGAGAGGACTAATGTACCTTGTATGCCGGGTTTAAAAATCCCCGTACCCGCAGCTAGCAAGATGGCACCGAATAAGAAGCCATAAAAGCTTGGGAATAGGGCCATTACTAAATAACCCGCGATTTTGATAATCGTCGAGGCAAAAATCGTTTCTTTGTAGCCTACACGATCTGAAATACCGCCAGTAAATACGGGAATAAAAGTTTGCATAAATGCCCAAATAGCGATGATGACACCATAATCGCTAAGGCTAATACCTAGACCACCTTCAGAAGTTGGCGCTTTTGCGTAAAGGCCTGCACTGGCTTTTACGCCGTAATAAGCAATACGTTCAACCAGCTCCATGCCGCCGACGATCCAAAATATATAACTGAGACTGGCAATTGATGCCCACATCCCCAGCTGTTTTACTTCACTTAGGTCGTTGCCTGAGTGTGAATTATCACTCATATTTCACCCTTTATTATAATTATTATTAACAATAAGCTGGCAGACACTTTACCTAATTTGAAACAAAATACAAAAGAACTGTGATAAAAATTGCACTTTATGGTGAATGTTAAATAAATGGATGGGTATTCGCTGCGATGAAGTACTTAGATACTGAAATGTAGATGGATTATCAGCCAGTTTGCTGCTTTTTTGATTTTGGATATCCGTTCTTCAGATTTTTATTTAACCAGTTAAACCTCTGCAGTAGATGAATTTAACATTAAGCGCAGTGCCAAAGTATCAGTCATGACTTGAGTAAAATAGGTCGACTCTTATTAGGCAAACAAGCGCCTAATCAAAAATACCACCGAGTAGCTAGTTGCCACTGTTGCTCAAGTAAGTCTTGTGGTAAGCCTTGTTCAGCTCTTGCATCACGAGTAGAGTCAATGCGATTGTATTCAGCTTGGATAAACCAGCTTTTTTGCAAGCGATATTGATAAGACAAAGTAAGGGCATTGCCTTGCTCATTGTTGTTATCATCGAGGGTGGTGTCATTGTCTGATACTTCAAAATCTTCAGCTCGAACACTTAGACGGTGTTTATCCCAGCGTTTGCTTAATAGAATAAATGCGGCTTGATAATCATTGTTGACGACATCAAGTCCGTCAGGCGACTGCATTAGTGTACTGCCGAGCATTAATTGACTGATTAACTCAATGTTATAAGGTAAGCGCCATTTAAGACCCGCATGTGAGAACTGAGTTAACCAAGCGTATTGACCCTCTATTACAACACGTGTATTGGCATTATTATCATAGTAACCTAGTGATACCTCACCATTTCCTTTAATTTTCCATTGGCCGTGTATGTGATAGCCAAAGCGGTTATCTAGCTCAATAAAGGGATCTGACTCTTTGGCTTGTTCATCTAAGCTGCCCCCTTCAAGACTTGGCATATTGCTTAATGGCAATGATTCATGCAGTAAGCTTTGACGGGAACTGACAGTCCAGCCATGCCAAGCAAGCATTGCTCCGGCAGTATCATTGTTTTTAAACACTGATGCAGATAAGGCTAAATCATGTTTAGATGAATGGAATTTACCTAAACGCTCAAGGGTGACTTCGGCGCCAAGGTGACGAAACTCCTCTCCTAACCAGCTGTTGATGGCTGAATAACTTAAGGTATAAGGCGATGACCAAGCTGTAGCGACATTCTCTAATGAAATATCAGGGTACATTAGCCCCAGTCTACCTTTTAGTCTGAGGCCATTTTGCCAAGGTAAGCCGCGGTAATTGACAAAGGCTTCAGTGATGCCAAGGCCATTACGTGTGTTATCAAGGTAGCCGTTAGCGGTGACATGGGCTGACAATGCATTTTCCCAATCCACTTTATAGGTAAGGCCAACCTGCGAAAGCGACAATTTGCTACCGTCATCAAAGCGAAACTTTCCTAAGCCACCGTCGACATAAGATTGAGTGCCATCAGTGTAGCTGGCTCTTACATCAATGATGCCAGAAAAATGATGCTCTGCAGCAAATGCAGAGTGACTTGCTAACCATAAAATCCAAATCCATTTTCTTTGCCTATTCCAGTGCTTCATCCGTGTACCTTTTTGATTTTATTAACGGATTAGTGATGTTTTAACGGTAATTTGACTGCGATAACCATTGGGTTAACTTCTCAGCATCAACGGGTTTTGACAAGTAAAAGCCTTGGCCCATTTCACAGCCTCGTTGTGTTAGCCACTTGAGGGAACCTTCATCTTCAATGCCTTCAGCCACCACTTTTAACCCTAGGTTATGAGCAAGCTGCAGCGTTGAGCTGACAATAATTTTATCGTCTTCGCTGGTCATTAGGTTTTGCACAAATGACTTGTCAATTTTTAGCTCATCTACAGGGAGTTGTTTTAGCTGGGCTAAAGAGGAGTAGCCTGTACCGTAATCGTCAATTGATAACTTAAGACCGTGTAGCTTCAATTCGGTTAATTGTTTTATGGCCTGCTCAGGGTCGGCCACTACTGCATCTTCGGTTATTTCTAAAGTGAGCGCTTCAATAGGCACTTGCTTGGCTTTAATCATCTCCAATACCAGTGGGCAGAATTGATTGTCTTTTAAATTCTCTGCCGAGATATTAATCGCAATAGCCAGTTTAATTCCTTGCTGCTGCCACTTTAGGTATTGTTCTAAAGCTTGGTTGATGACCCAATGAGTCAGTGCATTCATCTGTCCCATTTTTTCAGCAATAGGAATAAAGCTATCAGGTGGGATCATCCCTCTAATTGGATGTTGCCAACGAACTAGCGCCTCAACATGGGTAACTTTATTAAGTTTGAGGTTAAGTTTGGGTTGGTAAAACAGGACTAATTCATCATGTTCAATGGCTGGTTTTAAATCGTTAACTAGCTGCAACCTATCTAAGGTGTTTACATCAATTTGCTGATGATAAATCTGAATATGTTGACGATTTTTCTTAGCATGCTGCAGCGCCGTATCAGCTTGGCGAAGTAGGGTTTCGATATCGCTTGGGTAATAAACGAAACTAATGCCGATAGTGGTTTGTAGATGCAGAGAGATATCTTGGTAGCAATAATCCTCTTCTACGGTTCGTTGCACTTTATTGATTAAATCTGTCAGTGATTTTTGCTCAGAGTGCTCTATGGCGAGTACAAACTCGTCGCCGTTAATACGACAGACTAAATCGATTTCATCAAAGCTTGCTAATCGACGTCCAACTTCAGTGATCACCATATCGCCGACGATATGCCCTAAAGTGCCGTTAATTTCTGTCATGCGGCGAATATTGAGCAAACAGATTGCGAGTGATGACTTATTGTCGAACCAAGTTTTAGTAACGCGCACCAACTCATTTTTGTTGCCAAGATTGGTAAGCGGATCATGATATGCCTGAAACGCAATTTTGTTTTCACGGCTTAAAATAGCCTGTTGCATCGCGGTAATTTCTTCAGCGAGCTCTTGCATCTCGGCGCTATTACCGACCTCTACTTTAGAGTTGTAATTCCCTTTAGCGATAAACCGAGCTTGTTTAATCAATATGGTAAGCGGTTTGGTGACTCCTCGGGCAATAATATAAGCCACAAACAATGATAAAGGCAGCATTAATAGAATTAGCAGTAATTGCTGAAACCAATGGGCTTGTGCTGATTCAAGCGCAGCATTGCGGCTCAAATACATAAAGGCATGTAACTCTGCATTAGTATTAGAGTCTTGCTGAACCTCACCTAAACCCGATTGCCACAATATGTATTCATCATTAGCACGTTTGTGTTCTATAAAATCACTGATCACTTGGTGGTCGGTATGAGTGAAACGGGTATTAGAAAGGCTGATTAATTGATTTTTACCTTCCGTTGTTAATAAAAAACCTGTGTTTAAGCCTGTTTGATTGGACAATGATTGGGTCAACTCATCGCCAATAATAAAACCAAAACCCACCCAACCAATAATGTTTGAAGCGCCACTGGTCAATGGGGAAAACCGTAACTGGTAAACGTGTTCGTTAAGCGGATACAAAGGGCTGGTTGCTTCAAACTCAGTTGCGAGTGGTAACTGAAATGCTTGTCCTTGTTCTGGGCCTACATTTACTTTGCCTTTATTGGGGCCTTCAACAGTAGTGACTAATTGCCCAATTACTTTTCCTTGCTTATCCACTGCGATGGCTAAGTCGGCATTAATTCGCTTTCGGTGATTATTTAATGCAACTAAAAAGCTACGGCTATCGCCATCAATAAAGATATCTTTAAGGCCAAAATCCTTAGCTGCAGTTTCGGCAAAGGCTGACAAATAATAGTTTCGATTGTCGTATTCAGATTTAAATACTAACTCAGCCACGGAGAGTTGATTTTCTAGTTGCTGTTTTTCCAGACGTTTGTTCGAATAATAATTAATCGCAAAAGAAATAGCTTGCACAGCTATCAGCAGCACCATAAAAAAGTGAATATCCGCGTTTGAATGCTATTGAAGGTTTTAAGCATTAATATCCGTCCAGAAAATCAAAATCATCCAAGCTCTGCTGGTTTGGAATGTCATCCATTGACGCCATTATTTGAATTGTTAAAGGTTGATTTAGGGGCGTGGTAATGATTTGGCTATATTGATTATCTTCGGTTTGCATTTGCGGATGCCAGACCATCAATTGATATTGATTGTCAGGTAAAGCATTGAAGTGAATATTACCTTTCGCATCAGTCACACCATAAAATGGCGTATCGACAACTAAAACATGGCCACTCATCCAGTCATGAATATTACAGCCCATAGAAATGTGGCCTGCTTGATCAAATACCATATCTTGTTGAGTGCTGTCTTTGCGTAATTTGAATGAAAAACGTTTAGGGCCGGATGCAGAATAAATATGGTGGGTAATATCATCGTCATTAACAAATTTGAGCTGATAACCTTTTTGGATAACGGTGATATAAGGACTAAATTGCTTATTTTCTTGATGTACTTCCACAGGGGGCTTAGCAGGTAATTGAGCATCAGCGGGTATTGGTGTTATGGGGGTAAGATAGACCACCATATTTGCCATGGGTGCAGTATTGGCATCAACTACGGTAAGTTGTTGGCTCATAGCTGGTAAGCTGACTAGAGCGCAGATTGTTGCACTGATAAATGTGCTAAATTTTATGCCCATTGTTATGAGTGGCTTTACTGCTATGACTTTGTTCACTTTGACCCCTAGTATCACATTGGTTGTTTATCTAACCTGTTGATAAAAGTGTTGCCCTTTACTAAGCACACTATGACTTAGCAAAATAAGAACGGAGTTAAGCTTATAATATTTCACAAAATAAAGATATTTACATAACAAATATAAATCGAAGCCAAAATTACATTTAGCTCCGATGTTTAATTTCTGCTTCTATGGGGATGGTGCTTAGTGATACCGATACATAGGAGGGGGTTATTGAGCGAGGAAACGCTTCAGTGATGAAGAGTTAACCACAGCACTTTTTGTATTTTTTGCCACTGCCACATGTACATGGATCGTTGCGGTTAACTTTAGCTTCTGCTTTAACTGCTGTTGGCTTATTTAATATCCCTTCTAATTGGAGAATATCTTCAGCAATGTCAGGGTTAATAGTAATATCGGCTAATAATTTGTGTTGTTCAACAAGTAACATGACTTCTTGCTGACGTGCTTCATTTTGCACGGTCAATTTTAACGGGTTGGTTGCTGTGCCAATTTTAGCTTGGCGTTTGGTGTTGTAGCCACTTTCGCCGTAGGCAGGTTTTGGCGTTTGACGGCCTTTAAAGAAAAATTTGTCTGACATATTCGTGTTTGCCTATCGGTATAAAAGTAAAAGTTGGCTATCAATTAACGCAGAATTATACGGACTAAGTCGTTAGCCTAATTCCACAAAGATTGAAAAATATTCTAGAGGCGATGCTTATACAGCAAATCGGTGCAGTTGACTAATAAAACAGCCTAAAATTACCTTTTTATGTTGATATTGCTACATGAATGCAGAAATTCAACTTAGTGTAAGTAAAGCCGCTTATTGGTAATTAACTTCAATTGTGTAATTGACTTGTTGAAGTCCAGTCAGTTTGTCATCAATGACATCAACTTTGCCACCAACCTCAATAACGGTTGTGGAATCTGATAAAGAAAATGACTGTTGTTGGGTGCCATTGGGTAAAATTGGAGTGAAGGCGATATTGGCATTATCACTTGGGTAAACCACAACATTAATCATTGCTTGTTCGTTGCCATTAATAGCAAACTGGCCTAATTGATTGTCAGAGCTAATGCATCCAGAACCTTGACGGGAAAATTGATCAAGCTGGCAGTGAACGCTGATTTGATTGCTAATTATCCCTAGATTTATTGCTTGAGTCTGCTCAATTGCAATTGGGGAAACTAGGGTAAAGTGGGCTTGGGCTATAGCCGTTGTTAAGATAAATAAGGACACAAGCGATTCCCAATCGGTACGGTGGTTTAATTGTAGTCCTTGGTGGATTTACGCGCAGTATAATGTTGTTATTTATATTCTTGTTTAAGTGTTTGTGTGGGAAAGGTCACATATTCGCCAGGTGCTAGCGTAATGGATTGCGATTGTCGTTGTTTGTTTATCTCTATTTGATACTCACCCGGCACCAGTTGCTCAAAGATAAAGACTCCGTCATATTCAACTCGCGCATGATATTTAGCCTCTTGTTTGTCAATAAGGGTGATAGGTACCCCTTTAGCTGGTTCGCCATTATCATAAAACACTTCGCCATCTAACTCCGCCGTAAACAGAACAGGGAATAGCACCTCAGCAACATTGCCTGCATGGGCTTGAATTAACAAAGTGCTGTTAAGGGGCAATAAAAAAGGGTCGGGCAGTGAACGTTCATTTAGCACAAGTTTATGGGGTCTTGATGTTTGAATATGGGTTATGAGCAGTTGGCCGTTTTCATCAGTCTCACTGTCAGCATTGGTGTGACCGGAAAACTGCAGCCCACTCATGGCCAGTTCATTGTCATCAAATAAGCCATTGTTATTATCGTCTTGAAAGGCAATTATTTTAACACTTCCCGTATTTAAATGGCTGACGCGATCAAGCAGCCAAGTATTATCGGGTGCGATTAACAGTGCGGAGCTACTCCATTTAAACTGAGCAAACCAGTCACCTTCAGAGTCATTTTCAACGGAAAACCTGAGGGTACTTGTATCTAAAAAGTAAGATAAAGAATTCTTAACTGTGACTTCTGCACTAGCCATAGGTTGATAGCGCACTTCAAATTGATAGTTACTGTTGTCGGTAAATGAAGTACTGACATTGGATACTAGCTGAGTTAATTCTGTATCTGGTATGAGGGCGATATCTGCGTAACTTCTTAAATACCAATCATCAATTCGACCTGAAAGTGCAAGTCTATTTGCCCACACTTCATTGTTAGCGATATTTTGCCAACTTAATTCATTGCTTAATGATAAGTGCTGCAATTGGCCTGCAACCGTAGCTGCTACAAACAAACTATCGCTACCTAGGTTTTGGTCCTGCCAGCGGCCACTGAGCGCCCAACTCATGTTTGTGTGCTCTAAGTTACCACTTAGATTAATACTGGCGAGTTGTTTTAGTTGATTGTCTTGATTATCCCAAGATTCAAAATCATTATATTTTGCCCATTCCGTTTGCCAATCAATTAACTCGTTACTGCCTTGGGCTATGAGGTTGGCCGCTGTACCGGTTTCATTACCCGTGAGGTTAAGCTGCCATACACTATTATCTGTCAATAGGTTTAGGGTGACAGTCGGATTAAAAAGCCACTTATCCTTTGATATCTGTTGCTCAATGATGGCAACTCCAGCTGAAAAATTATCTGTAACCGCCCAATTTGCGCTAGCATAAACTTGCTTTAAATTATCTTGTTCACGTTGCATTGCCCCGAAATTCATTCCAAAGCTATTGGCTTTCATTTGCGAAGGGTCTAGTAACTTACTGAAAGACTCTGTGCGGGTTTCACCATTGGGGCCGAAAAAACGAAGTTGATATTGATTCAAGCCAATATAGTAGGGCACTTGTTCAAATCGGTATTGGCCGTTATCCGTGATTCGTTGGACGCCAATTAAACCACCATTTCGATAAAGCTCTACATCCCAACCAGGTTCTAACTCACCATCAACGACGAGATAGCGAATATCATCAGTAAAGGCATCGCCAGCATTAATAACGACACCTTCACCAGTACTGGAACTAGAAACAAGTGCTAAGTTATGGGAGTCGATACTGCCAAGTCGATAATAGTTAACCCAAGTATCAGACATTTCTTTTTCGATGTAGGCATTCAGGCTTTCCCCATAGTCTGACCATGAATACCCTGCGTAGGCGCTGTGACCTAAAAGGTGAGTACGAGCTTGGATGAAACCATCAAAGCTGGGATCTTGTGTGTCTGTTTGTTTACGTTGGGATACACCTAAATCAGCATGCAGCGCTAAATCACCCAAATTAGCGTACTGGGTTTTAATATGGCGTTGATTTGTTGGTGAGTTCGCTTTTTTCTGGTCGTTGAACTGTTGATAGCGTTTTTGTCGAGCGAGTAATTGGCTTAATGGGACTAGTGTGTTTTCACTTATTTCGAGCATTTGTCTTGCGTGATCAAATTTAATCTCTAATCCAGTTATCTGTTTGACCACAGAAACATCTAGATATAAATCCCAATCATCAAAATACACTTGAGTTGCGCTGTGTTCGCAATCGCTATTTTGGGCTGTAAAGCGCATGAGCCCTTGGTTAATTTCCACAGGGTTGTCTGTTGATAAATACCAACCTGTCAAACTGAGTGGGTACATTTCTGTTTGCAACGGCAGCATCAAGTTATCAGCTAGAAATTGCATGGGCAGATATACAACTCCATCGTTTTGATAAATGAACATTTCATCACTTAAACGCTCAGTGCCATAGTTAAATTGACTAACAAGAAATTGCTCTTCATTTGCAGCAGATGAAGCGTAGGTACGATTGATTAATGTAGAGCAAGTTAATTCATCTTCCTCAGAACTGCTTTCTTTAGGGATAGAAAACTTAGACATAGGTCGTTTAGCAATAACGTCTTGAGAAGTAGTGTGTTTATTAGTGCTTTTCTCTGGATTAATATGCAATGAACTAGGTTGTGGCATCGGAAGATGAATAGGGGCAGTTACTTTATTACCGGCCATATTTTGTTGAGTAAAACTGGATGCTTGAGGTGCCTCGCCGCTTTTGGTTTGAACATTGTTATGTTCAGTTTCAATCAATTTTCTATTGTCTAATTTGTTGGTTGTTTTTTGCGACATTCCAGTAAGAAAAGGAGACTTAATGTCCACTTGTTCAGAGGTTATTTGCTCAACATTATCTGTATTGTTAGCACTATTTCTAACTGCACTATTATTAATGGCAATATCATTCATTGCACCATCACTTATTGCGTGTTCACTTCCTGCTATAGACGGGGCTGGAATGACTTTCCTCATAGTTTCAGGCTGATGAACTTTTCTAGAGTTTTTTATTTGTTGCGATGGAGGAGGGAGCTCAAGTGATGATAAAAAAGCGTGTTGATCTGACTTCCAGGGCTTTGATGATTCAAGCCCTGGATTGACTAATTCGATATAAAGCAAAAGTAAGCTAATGGCTAAAGCATATTTTGCTAATCGATTTATCTTCCGTTTGATCACGGTAGGATTAATCAGTTATGAGTAATTATCAGTGAATGTCCTTTTAAACATTAAAAATTAATGGTTTGCTCAACCGTTTTTGCTTCAAATAAACCATCATTTTCGATGTATTTTACCAATAGCTTGGTATTGGGTTTTAGAGGTTCATTCAGTGTAATTGCAAAAGAGCGGCGTTCATTTTCAGTATAAATAGACGCATTTTTCAAACTACCCACTAGTTCGTTGGTTTCAGCATCAAATACTTCTATATCGCCATAACTGCTCCTTTGTCCCTCACGGGCTATTTCAACAATTAGCTGCTGTTTACCGCCTTGGGTATTGAGTCCGTTTGACTTAATAGCGAGTTCAGCAGTCAATTGCCCAACACGCATGATCACAGGAATGGCAATACGTAAGTAAGCTGTTACCGACAGTTTCATTGTGTCTGATGGGGTTCTTGCTTCAGACTCATTAGTAGGGGCAAGTGGAATTTGATGAAACACAATGTAGCTTCGATACTCGCCAGATTGAATATCTTTTGGCGGTCTTACAGCAAGACGGACTCTAGCCCCTTGCTCGGGTGACAAACTTACTCTTCTTGGAGAATAGCGAGTAAAAGGGGTCAAGGATGTAGGGGTAGCCTTAGATTCAAGCAGTTCAAACTCACCAGAATCCAATAACCGTTTATCTTCAAGGTAGATTTCATAGCGTGAAGTTTCACTGCTCTTGTTAACCAATGAAAACACGGCACTCTTATCGCGTTTATTGTCGAGTTCAACGCGTGTGGGGGTAACTAAAAGGTTTGCGTACACATTCGGAACTGTAGTGAGAACCAAAGTGGCAAAAAGAAATAATTTTTTCATGGCAATGCCCAGCTAAATTTATATGCAACGTATTGCAATTATTATAATTTTTTATTGTTAGCTTACTTCGAGCTTGTTTTGTAAATGTGTTGAAATGTAGGAATTAAATCCCGTAAAACCACTACGGGATTTAGCTTACGTTTTCTCAAATAGATGAATAATCTATTTGTAAGTTACTAATTTTTAGAGTTAATAATATTAGTAAGTTACTGAAAGTGTATAAGTTAGTGCGTGAGTACCTGGAGCTGCACTTGCTGCAACAATATCCAATGTACCACCAACGTCAACAGCAAGTGTGTTACTTGCCACAGTGCCAGTTGCACTAGCAAGTGTTGGGGTAAAAGTGACACCAGATACAGAAGTATCAGCAGCTGAAAGTGATAAGTTAACCGTGCCATCAGCAGCTGTTACTGTGAATAAACCGGTATTTGCAGTATTACCGCCAGCAACACATGCGACACCAGAAGTGGCATCTGAATAATCTAAAGCACATTGCCCATCAGCTGCAATAGATACATCGCCGAATTCCATTTGCTCAGTTTCAGCAACTGTGATCGGGTAAACCAAGTTGAAGTTTGCTGTGCCTGTCGCATCTTCTGCACCGGCTTGAGTAGAAAGAAGTAATGTTGAAGCTATAACTGTAGATAATAGTATTTTTTTAGTCATTTTTATGTTCCAAGGTAAAATATTATAGTTTTAATAGCCCATACTTTTTGTGCGGATAATTATCGTATTTAAACAACGACTTATTTGTAGGGCGAAATCAAAGTAACATTATTGAAATATTTTGCAACACTTTGGGTACAAGGTGGGCTTGTACTTTTGGTGTAACTAAAAGTTCTAATTTATAACCTAGATGAATATGAGTTGTGTAGTTAAAAAGTATTAGGATTCAAACTGGTGTTTAACTCGCTGAAAATCAAAACTATAAACCATAGATTTTGCGACTCCATAATACTGCGTTAACTGCGAGTTTCCCCATAAACACACAGTTTCTGTGAGGTTTACATGTAATGTTAAAGTTTTATGACAGTGATTGTTTGGTTGTTTTTTAATCTTTTTTTGAGCGTTTTTTAACTGTTTTTGTATTTTATAGTGAATTTATTCGTATCGACTGAATTGAGAAAAGAACAATACCAAAATATTATGATGGTTGATTTTTTATGATTTGATTGAGAAGATGCTGAGGGTTGTACAAAGTGATACATGTTGAAATCGTGTAATAATCTGTTGTTAGCTCTTTTTTTTCTATGAAATCATTATTATTTATTTTTGCGCTTCTAATGTATTGATAATAAACAAAATAAATTTACATAAGGCGATATATTATGCGGGTTGTCAATTGCGTTGTTGCTCCATTTGAAGCTTTGAAATTAAGTTTGCTAGCTTTGTGTATGAGCTTAATAAGCTTGGCTGCCTCAGCCCAAATAGCCATCACTGAAATTCAACCAATAAAATTTCCCACAGTGCTACAAAATAGTGGCTCAAGCACCACAGTTGTTGTGAACTGGAAAGGTGCAATTGGTAACGCCACTAATTCTACTTTACTTGATAATGACTACTATCAGGGAAGGTACTTTATTACCTCTGATGGCACAGCTCCCATTGATATCAATTTTTTGAGTTTGAATAATGAACCACTTATTCAACTTAAGAACTTTAAAGTAAGATATAAAAATACAACCTATAAAACATTCCCTGTTTTGGGATTAGAAAATCCCGGTGCTGGTGGAGAGTATATTGATATTGGCGCTAAGGTAGTTGCGAATAAGAAGTCGGGACAAGGCTTAAAATATCCACAATATATGTTAATTGTTGACGAGCAATAGCTGCTTTTAATCTTCACATCAATACTTATATAAACATCTACTATAAATTACTTTTGTATTCGTTAGAGTTTGTTATCAATATCTATTAAAAAGGCCATCAACAATTGTTGATGGCCTTTTTTTAGTAACAGGATTGATTCACTCTCACTGAACCTATGTACAGTTATTAGCTGTGCATTCTATCCTTCGAGCTTAGCAAGCTCAGTCTTCTGTTCCGTAAGCTTTTCAATATCCCGTTGATATTCAGCTTGCTTAGCGCGTTCTTTTTCAATCACGGCAGCTGGTGCTTTTGCAACAAAACCTTGATTAGATAACTTGCCTTCGATGCGCTTAAATTCACCAGCGGCTTTTTCAAGTAACTTATCAATGCGGGCAACTTCTTTAGCCACATCAATTAGTCCAGCCATTGGGATTAATAGCTCCATGTCACCCACAAGCTGTGTCGTCGACATTGGCGCCGTTTCACCATCAGCTAGAACAGTCATTGACTCAAGTTTGGCTAGCGTTTTGAAGAAAGTCTGGTTTGCTTCAAGGCGGGCTTTATCTTGCTCACTGACACCACGTAAAAGTGCATTTAATGGCTTAGAAGGGGCAATGTTAAGCTCTGCACGGATATTACGTACAGCAGTAATCACTTGCTTAACCCATTCAAGATCTTCCATCGCCTGAGCATCAACTTTAGTGGCGTCATATTCAGGGAATGCAGCTAACATTAATGTATCACCTGCAACACCTGCAAGCGGTTTAACACGCTGCCAAATGGTTTCAGTAAGGTAAGGCATCATTGGATGCATTAAGCGCTGCATTTGCTCAAGAACAGTAACCAAAGTATGACGAGTACCACGAAGCTGAGCTTCAGTGCCACTTTGCATTACAGGTTTCGTTAGTTCTAAGTACCAGTCACAGAATTGGTTCCAAGTGAACTCGTAAATAGTGTTAGCGGCTAGGTCAAAACGATAGTTAGCCATATGATCGTCATAAGCTTTAACGGTTTGATTAAACAAGCCGATAATCCAGCGATCAGCAAGTGATAGCTCCATTTCACCTGGTTTGCCATCAACTAACAGTTGACCACAATCTAACGCTTCACCAATAGCATCTTCATCAGCACCTTCAGTTTGCACTTCGGTGTTCATTAATACGTAGCGTGAAGCATTCCAAATTTTGTTACAGAAGCTGCGGTAACCATCTAGACGTTTCATGTCCCAGTTAATGTCGCGGCCCGTTGATGCCATTGACGCTAAGGTAAAGCGTAATGCATCGGTACCATGAGCTTCAATGCCTTCGCTAAATTCTTTACGGGTACTTTTTTCAATTTTAGCGGCCATTTTAGGCTGCATCATATTACCAGTACGCTTTTCAACTAATGACTCAAGGTCGATGCCGTCAATCATGTCTAGTGGATCAAGGACATTACCTTTAGATTTAGACATCTTATTACCGGCTTCATCACGGATAAGTCCGGTGACATAAACCGTTTTGAAAGGCACTTGAGGTTTACCATTTTCATCTTTGATGAAATGCATGGTCATCATGATCATGCGGGCAACCCAGAAGAAGATAATATCAAAACCAGTGACCAACACATCTGTTGGGTGGAATGCTTTTAGCTCTTCAGTATTTTTCGGCCAGCCTAAAGTTGAGAA
Organism: Shewanella sp. GJ50-10; assembly: GCF_055808815.1. Lineage (NCBI taxonomy): Bacteria > Pseudomonadati > Pseudomonadota > Gammaproteobacteria > Alteromonadales > Shewanellaceae > Shewanella > Shewanella sp. GJ50-10. The sequence goes on from NZ_JBVVSS010000001.1 coordinate 1,069,152, forward strand.
TGTCCATAACGCTGAGCTAAACCAAGTATCTAATACATCGTTGTCTTGGCGTAATACCACAGAGTCATCTAATTTATGCTTAGTACGAACTTCTGCTTCGTCACGGCCAACATACACCTTACCTGACTCGTCATACCATGCTGGGATACGGTGTCCCCACCAAAGCTGACGTGAAATACACCAGTCTTGAATATCGCGCATCCAAGAGTTGTACATGTTCTCGTATTGCTGAGGCACAAATTTTATATCACCGTTATCAACGGCTTCCATCGCTGTTTTAGCCATAGGTGCAACTGATACATACCATTGGTCAGTCAGTAATGGTTCGATAACCACACCAGAGCGATCGCCATATGGCACTTTTAGCCCATGTGGGTCAATTTTACCAAGTAGACCAAGAGTCTCAAATTCTTCGACAATGGCTTTACGAGCAGCAAAGCGCTCAAGACCTGCATAACGCTCAGGTAAGCTGTTATCTAGTTCGTTGTTTGCCGTGCCATCAGTGTTAACGACTTCTGCTTGACTACGAATATCAGCGTTAATCGTTAAGATATTGAACATTGGTAGGGCATGACGTTTACCGACTTCATAATCGTTAAAGTCATGGGCTGGGGTGATTTTCACACAACCTGTACCAAATTCCATGTCAACATAGTCATCAGCAACAACAGGAATGCGACGGTTTACAATTGGCAGTAAAATGAATTTGCCAATTAATGATTGATAACGCTCATCATCTGGATGAACAGCAACGGCGCTGTCACCTAACATGGTTTCTGGACGCGTAGTAGCCACTTCTAAGTAGTCTTTACCGTCAGCAGTTAATGCGCCGTCAGCTAGCGGGTAGCGGAAATGCCACATGCTGCCTTGCTTTTCTTTGTTTTCGACTTCGAGATCAGAAATTGCGGTGTGCAGTTTTGGATCCCAGTTTACTAAGCGCTTACCACGGTAAATCAATTCATCATCATATAAGCGTACAAATACTTCTTGTACTGCTTCAGACATGCCTTCATCCATAGTAAAACGTTCACGTTCCCAATCTACAGAAGCACCAAGGCGACGTAATTGTTTAGTGATGGTTCCGCCAGACTCTTTTTTCCAGTCCCAGATACGGTCGATGAAGTTTTCACGACCTAAATCGTGACGGCCTAAGCCTTCTTCTGCAAAAACTTTACGTTCAACCAACATTTGGGTTGCGATGCCTGCGTGATCGGTACCCACTTGCCAAAGGGTGTTTTTACCCTTCATGCGCTGGTAACGAGTCAACGTATCCATAATGGTGTCTTGGAATGCATGACCCATGTGCAAACTGCCCGTCACATTTGGTGGCGGGATCATGATGCAATAATTACCTTTCGACTCATCGCCATGTGGTTTGAAGTAGCCTTGCTCTTCCCAGTTTTGGTAAAGAGATTGCTCTATTGACTGCGGATTATATGTTTTTTCCATGGGATTTTTGTTTTCTCAATCTAAATTAATAGTTGGTATTGTTAACGAATCAACTGACTTAAACGCCAGTGAACTCAGTTGTTGTGAGCTCAATGCCTAGTTGCTTGTACTCACGATAGCGAGCACGGGCAATGTGTTTAAGCGCATCATCATTAGCAACAAAATCGATAATATGCGGAAAGTTAACCGCAAATGATGGCACTTGCTCTGCAAGATTGATGAGTAATTGACGACTTTTATTCGCGCCTAATTTATCAAAACCAATCTCAACAGGTGAACCAGTTACCGGTCCTTCCCCTTTTAAATTGTGGGGAACAAATGCCGTTGGCTCAAATTGCCAAAGTAATTCGTCAATAGCGTATGCCTGCTGTTTGTCTTGGCAATGAATATAAATTAGTTGCTGCTGACGGTAATGCTTTTCTGCTAATTGGCAGGCACTTAACAATACACTTTCGATAGCACTTGGCTGTGTATTGATGGCGGGCATTAAGTAAAACAGAGTCTTTGGCATGCTTTTACTATATTTGACGAAGTAAAGACGGATTTTACACTAAAAGCAACTCATGGGGCTAGGGCGTACAGGGGTTAAATTAACATTTAGATGTGTTTGTTATTTAATTCATTTAGAAAAACAAAAAAGGTGAAGAATCACTTCTTCACCTTTTAATAACAAGCTCAATTTATCGGCTTGTGGAAATCAGGCTTATTCGCCTTGATCTACACCTGCACGATTAATTAGGAATTGGCTTAAGATAGGTACAGGTCGACCTGTAGAACCTTTATTTGCGCCACTGTTCCATGCAGTACCAGCAACATCAAGATGTGCCCAGTTATATTTCTTAGTAAAACGAGATAAGAAACATGCAGCAGTAATAGAGCCAGCTGGACGACCACCTAAGTTAGTCATGTCAGCAAATGGGCTTTCTAGCATTTCTTGGTATTCATCCCAAATCGGCATGCGCCATGCGCGGTCACCAGATTGTTCGCCCGCATTTAATAGCTCGTGAGCTAATGGGTTGTGAGATGAGAATAAACCTGATGCATGTTTACCCAGAGCAATAACACAAGCGCCAGTTAAGGTGGCTGTATCAATAACGAGTTCTGGATCGAAACGCTCAACATAGGTCAACACATCACACAATACTAGACGGCCTTCTGCATCAGTATTAAGTACTTCAACAGTTTGACCTGACATTGTGGTTAGAATGTCACCTGGACGGTAAGCATCGCCTGCTGGCATGTTTTCACAACCTGCAAGAATACCAATAACATTGATTGGCAAGTTCATTTCACATAGCGCTTTCATTGCGCCGATAACACCTGCAGCGCCGCCCATGTCATACTTCATCTCATCCATGCCATCGCCTGGTTTTAATGAAATTCCGCCTGAGTCGAATGTTAAGCCTTTACCGACAAGTACGATTGGCTTTTCAGTTTCATCAACTGCGCCTTTGTACTCCATCACAGTCATGATTGATTCATTAGCACTTGCACGGCCAACCGCTAAGTATGAGTTCATACCTAGTTTAGCCATTTGCTCTTCGCCAATGGTAGTCACGGTTAAGTTGTCATGAACTTCGCCAATTTGGCGGGCTTGTGAAGCAAGATAAGCTGGGTTACAGATGTTTGGCGGCATGTTTGCCACGTCACGACATAAATCCATACCTGCAGCAACAGCCATTCCGTGATCGATTGCGCGTTCGCCAATTGTTAGCTCACGACGCGTTGGTACATTAAATACCATTTTACGTAATGGACGACGAGTCTCACCTTTACGGGTTTTTAAAGTATCAAAGCTATATAAACTGTTATAAGTTGTTTCAACAGCTTGGCGTACTTTCCAATAAGTGTCGCGTCCTTTAACGTGCAGTTCGGTTAAGAAGCAAACTGCTTCCATAGAACCGGTTTCGTTTAAGGTGTTAATGGTTTTGGTAATGATTTGTTTGTATTGGCGCTCATCGAGTTCACGCTCTTTGCCACAACCGACTAACAAAACGCGCTCACTGAGTACGTTTGGTACATGATGCAATAAAAGCATCTGTCCTGGTTTGCCTTCTAAATCACCGCGTCGAAGTAGATTACTGATGTAACCTTCACTGATTTTATCCAATTGCTCCGCGATACCAGATAAACGACGAGGTTCGTATACACCGACAACGATACAAGCTGAACGTTGTTTCTCGGGGCTGCCGCTCTTTACGCTAAACTCCATGAGCACTCCTAGATTATTAAAGACAAATTTTTATATTTATTAGATAATGTTTTAATTAGGCCTGTTAGGCCATATTTACAAACCTTTAAGGAAATAAATCCTTGGTAATTTTCTGCTATGCAGCTAAATGAATTACACTTAAGGAAGCTCACGAGCTGGTCAGAAAACTATCAATAACTGCTGAAAGCAGACATTTTATAGTGAACTTACTCTGATACTAGCAAAAAGACAAGTTTAGACAGTGGATCCTACCTGTGATTGTATTTAGATACTTGATCGTTGAAGTTTTAAAAGCCCAATTTGCGATACTTTTGGTGCTGTTAACTATTTTTATTAGCCAACAATTTGTGCGCGTATTAGGGGATGCCTCAAATGGCGAATTCCCTGCATCTTTAGTGCTCACATTATTAGGGCTTAATTTGCCGCAACTCACCGTGCTGGTATTGCCGTTGAGCTTTTTCTTGGCGATATTACTGGCCCATGGGCGAATGTATGCCGAAAACGAAATGGTGGTACTCCATGGCGTTGGGATAAGTGAGTGGTATGTCACTAGGGTGACCTTACTGCTTGCGGTCGCAAACTTAGTTTTTACTGCTGTTTTATCGCTTTATGTCGGCCCTTGGGCGGAAGAGAAGCAAAACCAAGTATTAGAGCAAGCGCAGTCTGAGGCAGGCTTAGCGGCGATTGTTCAAGGGCGCTTTCAAGCAAGCCCTAATGGTCGCGCGGTTTTGTTTGTTGAAAAAATATCGAAATCTAATGAGTTACAAAATGTATTCGTAGCGCAACTTCCCGATCCAGAAGATGAAGAAGGCTTAACCAATGTGGTGGTTTCTGAACAAGGTCGAGTGGTGGAAGATCGCTTCGGCAGTCAGCAATTACAATTAGATAACGGTATTAGATACCAAGGTAGTGCTCAAAATCTTGATTACCAAATGATTGAATTCGGTGGTTATCGAATGGAAATCAAAGAACAAGAAGTTGATGAGAGGCGCAGAAAGTTATCAGCACTTCCTGTTAATGAACTACTGACAACGCCAGGTCCTGAAGCGGTGGCTGAGTTCCAGTGGCGTTTAGCATTACCTCTAGCCATTCCATTAATGACCTTAATTGCTGTGCCGTTAGCAAGGGTGAATGTGAGGCAAGGTAAGTTTGCCAAGATGTTCCCTGCTATTTTACTGTATTTAGGCTATTTCGGTTTGATGGTTGCAGGACGTAAAGCGTTAGAAGATGAAGTGATCCCATTAGCGTTAGGTATGTGGTGGATCCATGGCTCCGCGCTGTTAATGGGCTTGTTCTTGTTAGGTAAAGAGCGCCCAAGTGGTGCCAAGCTACTGCAAGTATTTAAGCGCAAGCAGGTGGTATCATGAAGATATTAGATCTCTATATCGCTCGCGTTATCATCAGCACATCGGCCTTATGTTTACTTATCTTGACAGGTTTGTCTGGGATTATTAAATGGGTTGATCAGTTACGAGTTGTAGGCCGCGGCGCTTACACTATGTTAGATGCGATGATCTATGTGATTTTCCTTATCCCACGTGATATCGAAATGTTCTTTCCTATTGCTGTGTTACTGGGCGCATTGATTGGTATGGGAATGCTCGCGTCGAACTCGGAGCTTGTAGTCATGCAAGCATCTGGTATGTCTCGCTTGCAAATCACAATATCAGCGATGAAGACAGCCATTCCGCTTATGATAATTGTAATGGCATTAGGCGAGTGGGGCGCACCAGTCGCAGAGCGCAGTGCTAAAGAATTACAAGCAACCAAAGTGTCAGGTGGGAGTTTAATTAAATCTCACCGAGGGGTTTGGGCGCGTGATGGCGATTTGTTTGTGAATATTGGCGAAGTTGAAACCATTAACACTTTAAATAACATCACTTTTTATGAATTTGATGATGATTTAAAGTTAAAAACCATGACCCAAGCGATGCGAGCTAACTTTGCTAATGGTGTGTGGCGATTATTGGATGTTAAAAACACCCACATCACAGAAGATAAAATCACCTTAGAGTATCAAGAAGAGCGGGTTTGGAATTCGACATTAACCCCTGACAAACTCAGTGTGGTGTCTGTTAAACCTGAAGCCTTGAGTATCCAAGGCTTAATAGGATATTTAGATTATCTTAAAGTGAATCAACAAGATCCTAGCCGTTACGAATTGGCATTATGGCGCAAGATTATGCAGCCAGTGACTGTGGCGGTTATGATATTAGTGGCATTGTCATTTGTATTTGGTCCATTAAGAACGGTGACCATGGGCGCGCGGGTATTGTTGGGTGTGGTTGCAGGCTTCAGTTTTTATATTTGTAGTGAAATATTTGGGCCACTGAGTATCGTTTATGGCTTACCTGCTTATATCAGTGCCAGTATGCCTGCCTTGCTGTTTAGTGCAGGGGCGCTTTACTTTATTAGGAAGTAACCTGAAGTAAAAAGTAACCTAACCTGGAATAAGCACTAGCGCGACAATAATATAGCTGCACGTGACAGTGATGATTAAAACCAGCCTCTTTGTTATTCAGAGTGGTTGGTTTTTTTATGGCAGTGTGAAATAAATGGCAGCTAGCTGGCTATTTTAGGATGTACACTGTCTCTACCGTGCTCTTTTGCGTAGTAAAGGTACTCGTCGGCTTGAGATATCGCAGAATCGACAGAGTGAGTGATGTCCGCTTTACCAATACCTATGCTGACAGTAATTGGGATAGTGATATTTTCATAAAGAATGGGATTATTACGAATGGTTTGTCTGATTTTTTCAGCCACTTCATAAGCATCATTAAAAGGTGTATGGGGCAGCAATATTAAAAACTCTTCTCCGCCCCAGCGAGAGATCATGTCTTGTTTACGCAGAGTGCCTGTAAAAAGTTTAGCCAATTTAACCAGTACTTCATCTCCGTAGGAATGACCATATTGATCATTCACCTGCTTAAAAAAATCCACATCAATAAGTAAAATGCTCATAGCATGCTGATTGCGCAGTACTCGGGCATATTCATAATTGAGTTGTTCCATCATGGCGCGGCGATTAGGAATATCAGTGAGGTGATCGCGAAGCGCTTGTTGTTCAAATTTTTCACTGAGTTGCTTCACGTGCAAAAAAGACTGGTGACGTGAGTACTCATAATAACCAGCTAAAAACGTTAAGGTCAGCAACGAATAGAGCACCCGTGTTTTAAATTCATAGGTATAGGTGGCTAGTAATAGTTCGTCATTGGGATAAAACATAATGATGCAATAGCAGGTTATAAAACCGAGAGTATTTCGTAAGCCACCTTTTAAACCACCAAAAAACATCATTACGGGAGGTACTAAGAATATCCACAAAGGGCCGGTATTATTGGCGCCGCCACTATAGACAAGGTAGAGCATTAGGGTCAGCAAACTGAGCTGAATTAAGGTGCCTGATGTTTCAAAACGGTATTGCTTTAGAAATAGCCAATGATTTTGTAGGGAAAGGAAAAACAACACGCAGGACAATAATAGTATGATTGATAAACTGCTATTATTTTCAAAATAGGCATTGATGCCCAAAATAAAGGTAATGGAAAAACCAACCATGCCAAACCAATTGATAATCAGAATTTTATGACGTTTTTCGGGATCGTCATAAAGCTCTGTACCACGGTTCAGATAGTTTAAAAGCAATTTTTTAATCGCAATCAGTGTATTCAAAACTTTCGTTCATCCCTTTACGCAATATATTCCCTGAATAAGCTGAAAACTACTACGAGAAGCGACGCCTCGGAGCCGATATTTTCACCATACCTTCTTATTAAGATACTCCAGTATGCTTATCTCGCCAAGTAACATTCGTATGCTAGCGTATTGCATTAATTTCTATAGGTTTATTATCGACACTCTCTTAAATGAGAGCGGTGTTTTAGCAATAAAAAAGCCAATTGACAGTGCAATTGGCTTTAGTGGCATTCTGATTTGGGAAACAAGAAGTTGCAGTTGACGTTATGCGCCGTGCCAATTTCTCATTTGGTTGGCTTCTACTGATAATACAACGACTTCAGAACGAGTCATTTTATCTTGTAAGGCCAACTTATCAGGATTAATTAGAATAAATAAATTACCGATCCCAGCAAAAGACCAAACAACACGAGCCACAGCAGTAATGAAACTTAAGTTTTGTCCATTTGGATGTTGCACTTTTAAGCGCCAAGCTCGCATACCTAAGGTTTGACCGCCGCGGCTCCAAAAAATGGCATAAAAGCCAGCTACACATACCACTAACCAAAGCTGATAAAAGCCCTGATAAAGTGGTGTTTGATTCAATAGATCTGAAACGTGTTCATGGCCGTTCATACTGACTACACCAGTACTCGTTAGGCCAAAAAAGAGTCCGAACCCAATGACTCCAGCAACCATGTAAACGGCGACGGCAAGTAAAGCATCATAAATCATAGCGCCACAGCGTTTAATAAAGCTGGCTCTAGGAAAGTTAGCGTGTTCTGTATTAATCATGATAGCCCTATTGAATTAGCTAGCTGGTGTTTCTTCGTCATCTTCTCTGACAAATTTGATACTGGTAAACCCAAAGCGAGCAAACTCAGTTTTACGGAATTCTTTTTCAGCTTTAGCGCCTTTTTTAGAGGTCATTGCCACTTGTTGTTCCATTGCTAAGAAGCTTGTTAAATCGATGCCTTCAGCTTCTGCTGCGGCTTCGTATAAGTCGTGATGAATATCATAGCTAAATGGGATAACTTTGGTTTTACCTTTAAAGGTATAAATGACTTGGCGAGCCATGGAAACTCCTAAAATCGGATTCTGAGGTATGAGTAAAATAGATTCATACGGCTAAATAAGCATGCTGCATTTCTCATGCTGACACGGCTGTAATAAGTTGGCTATTATAACCAAAGCTGTTGGCGCAAGATAGCACTGATGGTTAAGCTTTTAGTGTCAGTTATCACTAGTTCAATTTAGCTTTAAAGCAAACTTGAATTTGGATTAAATTTATCTGATAACTTAGGTAAATAAAAGATGCTTTACTCTTGGTTTGCTGTTCATAGTGTAAAAACAATTGTGTGATGACATAAATAAGGAATGTCCATGTCTGCAAGTATTAAGCTCGTTGTTATTAGTGTTATTGGAATGGTATTAACTGCCTTTATGCTGCCAGTTAATGCAGGTATGGATGCATTCAAGGATGGCACTGCAATTAAAGGTTACGGCAAAATAGCTACTGTCGATTCTCAGCTCTCAATACCGCAAGATATGGTGTTTAAAGTGGCGTTTGATATGAGTAAACCTGCTAAAGCAGGAGAAGTTAATCGCAATTTAAATACCTTGGCGCGTTTTATTAATATGCATGTAGCAGCGGGAGTAAAGCCTGAAAATATTCAATTAGCCATGGTGGTTCACGGCGCATCGGTTGCTGACTTAGCTAATGATGAATTTTACCATGCTCAACAAACTAAACAGGGGCAGCAAACAAACAAATCTACAAAGATCGCGGCTACAAGTGCTTCAACTGTTAATGAAGCAAAAGTTGCAAATGCCAATAAAGCCTTAGTGAGTCAGCTAGTCAGTCACGGAGTGAGAATCTATATTTGTGGTCAGAGTGCGGCTTATTATGAATTAGATAATGCATCGCTATTACCTGGTGTGGATATGGCGTTATCGGCGATGACTGCCCATGCAATATTAGCGCAACAAGGATATAGCCTAAATCCTTTTTAGTTTTAACCTTGATAAAAGAGGTGGCTGAAAAGTATAGGTTAAGTCTAATAAGCTAAGTTTAGTAAGCTAAGTTTAGTAAGCTAAGTTTAGTAAGCTAAGTTTAGTAAGCTAAGTCTAGTAAGTTAATTCGTTAGGAATATAACTTTTTGTTATTCATCTTCGAGACGCATCGCCTCTTTAATCTCGTCGCTACCAAAGCCTTTTCGGGATAAATAGGCGTAAGCTTTGGATTTTTCTTTGTAGTCTGATAAGTCGTAACGTTTTTTGTCTAGTTGGGATTTACAGCTCTGATAAAAGTCTGCTTCCTCAGTAAGACTTAACTGATATATCGCGTCCTCAAAGTCACTGACATCTATTAAGCGCTGTTTTAGCTCTTGTAAAATAACCTTCTCGCCTTTGCCTTTGTTATAAAGCTTAATAATTTCAGTTTTTAAGTCTGACTTATCAGCCTTGATAGCTAACTTACTACGGAGAGTGTCTCGTTGTGGGTGTTGAGCTAGAGCGTGATCGGTTTCAGCGCGAGAGAAGCCTTTGGTACTCATTTGAGCGTAAACTTTTTCTTTGTTGGTGCTGTAAAAGGTTTCAAACTTATTGAGTAGTCTTGAAGTTGCCATCTCAAATGTATCGACGTTTTGAGCTTCGATAACTTGCTCAATCGCCTGTTCAATTTCAGAGGCCGATACACCACGTTGCTGTAACTTTCTTTTAATCGCGCCTGTACCGATTTCATTATGAAAAGCGAGCTCACAGTAGCGAATGGCAAAATCTTGATTGCTTTTTAAATAACCACTTTCGATAAGCTTAGCCAGTACAGTGTCAATCCACTGTTGGTTATCGGTTTTACGCTCAAGTTTGCTGCGGATTTCACTAATGGTGAAATCCTGTTGGCTTAAATGCCAATAGGCACTATTAAAGACATTATCAATGGTCTTAGCTTGGCGAAGGGGTTGGCGCTGCATAACGAATTTATCTTATGAAAAAGAACTCAAATGAAGTGTAGCAGAACAGCGCTGTGATGAGCACTGCCACTTGATATGAAACCTATTTTTCTTGACGCTAATGATTATTTAGCTTGGCTTTTAAAGTGAGATATTCCCCAGAATAAAATACCGGTACCAGAACAAGATAAGAAAAAGAATAAACCTAAGCCGACGGGTGAGCCCCATGACATAACAGTGTAAAGCAATTACATATTTAAGGGTTCATGGCATGTTTAGTCTCTTTTATTACGATAATAAGTGGATTGAAGATGATTTTGTTTCGATATTAATGAAATCAGTATAAGCAAGTGAATCTACAAATCCAGACTAAAACATGAAAATCAATCTTGAAGCTGAAGTTTAAAGGCATGAAAAGCAAGTGGTAAAAGTTTACTAGGTGAAATCGGTGAGACTAAGAAGTAGAAAGGTCGCGGATAAGTAGCCACGACCTTATAGGTCAAAAAGTAACTTTTATAATTTAAATATCAATACTTAATTAAAGCTGCTTATTAGCTAATAGTACTTAGCTAATAGTACTTAGCTAATAGTACTTAGCTAATAGTACTTAGCTAAAGTTACTCAACTAATAGTTAAATTACTGAACTAGAAAGCATAATGCTTTAAGTTGGTTGTTGGGAGCAATTGTATAGGTTTTATGGTGTTTGATTAGGCTGGTCTTTTTATTACCAGGGCTGACTAATAAACCTTTTTCTAGAGCTTTAGCTGCAAAATGGTTTTCATCGCCACGCACATAAATAGGCAAAGGTTTAATTAGCTTTTCACCATCAAAATGGCCTTCAAGTTGTAACTCACACACCACTAAACTCGACTGTCCATTACCTGCTAGCTTGAGTTTAGTATTACTGTTATCTGAAAAGGCACTGTCTGAGATGACAAACCAATCTTCATTTTCAAGTTCAGTTAGTAATTGAGTCACGCTTTGTAGTTGGGTTAACTCAGCTTGCTCAACTTGACGATATTGCTTTGCGATACGTTCAAACAGTTGCGGCAACATAGCGCCAGCACCTTGACTGCGAGCCATTCTTATCCATGCTGAAATATCATCGGCGACAATTTTAGAAAAACGTTTTATCCGAAATGACTCAACTAACCATGCGCATAAAAAATGGCTTTCTTGAGCTGGGGTGCGGGTGGCTTTTTGATTTTCAGCAGAATCTTGCAGTGCTTTAATGCCAGCTTCTGCAACATCTAAAATGGCTTGATTGTATGTTTGGGTTTGCACTATTTTGGGCACCGTTTCATTAAATTACTCCATCACAGAATCATCTATGATGGAGTATTGCGACTAATCTATTTACGTTGAATGTATTGTAGCAGAGGAGGTTTAATTGCTGCTACAAACTTAACTCAATGCTGCCGTATATGCCGCTCAATATAACGATGAACTTAAAATTACTGCTGCTGAAGTAATTTCGCTGCAGTTAAAATTAGCTCTGGAGCAGGGCGAACTTTATAGTTTGGGTTGATGTACTGAAAATGTACCAGACCTGATTTATCAGCTACATAAACGGCAGGAACAGGTAACACTAAACGCTTGTCACCTTCAGGCGTAGTCCAAAGTGTGTTGTTTACTTTGAGCTTTGCTTGATACATAGAAGTCACTTTTTCGCTGGTGTAGAACGCAATACCAAATGCTTGTGATGCTTCCATTTTCTCATCAGACAAGAGTAAATAATCTAATTCGTTGTCGTTGATTGACGCTTTTAATTTTTCTGGTGAATCTGGTGAAATCCCTACTAATTGAAAGCCCATTTCAATCAGTTTTGGCTCAATTGCCTTTAATTGGCCCATTTGCACATTACAAAAAGGACACCAACCACCACGATAGAAAAAGAAGATAGTTGGTTTTTTTGCTGTGAGTTCTTCAAGATTAACTTTATTCCCTTCTACATCATGAAGATCGACACTAGGGATTTGCTGTCCATTCATTAGTGGCATGACGTGGTATTCATCACTAGCAATAGGTTTAGCCAATGAAGGTAAGCTAAATAGAGTCACTGCGGCGGCTAAGATAATTTTTTTTAACATGCTGAAATCCATATTCAATTAAAAGGGAAGATTCGTTCAAATTCGCTTTAACAGCGGCTAATACTAGACCCGAGCATAGCAGTTTTTATTTCATCAAATTAAAATAAAAGTGAATATGGATTTACTTTTTATTATTAAAGATAAGCAGCAAGCAATAAAAAAGGCGCTATCAGCGCCTTTAATGTAAAACTTACTATGGGAATTATTTCAATTTTTTGTACTTAACGGTACTGGTTGATTTACCGACGGTGACTCGGCGGCCTTGCATGTTGCGCTCTGCAGCAACCTGAGCGCCAGCACTGTCTGAACGTTGTTGTTTTTTAGCAAAACTACGACGTTTTTGAATTTGCTTAAGTAATAGCTCACGGCTACCAACTTCATAACCAGCCACTGTGATACGACGAATTGGCTGACCAATTAACTTTTCGATATCGGCTAATGTGCGCTCTTCTTCACGACTTACAAATGAAATAGCAGTACCTGATTTACCCGCGCGGCCAGTACGACCAATACGGTGAACATAATCTTCTGCTAAGAAAGGCAAATCGTAGTTAACTACATAGCCAAGGTTTTGAATATCTAAGCCACGTGCAGCCACTTCTGTTGCGACTAACACGCGAACTTTACCTTCAACAAACTCACGTAATGCACGGCGGCGGCTACCTTGTGCCTTTTCGCCATGTACTACAGCTGATGGAATACCATCTAAGTTTAATTCTTTGACCAATACATCAGCTGCATCACGAGTTGCTGTGAAGACGAGAACTTGCTGCCAGTTTTTAGTACCAATTAATTCAGATAACAACTCACGTTTGCGACGCTGCTCAACAGGGTAAACCACTTGGCTTACCGTTGCTGCTGTGGTGTTTTGTTTATCGGCAGTAATCACTTTTGGCTTATCGAGCATTTCGTTTGCCAGCTTTTTAACTTCCGTTGAGAAAGTCGCCGAAAATAGTAAGTTCTGACGTTGCTTATTGACTGCTTGAAGGATCTTTTGAATGTCAGTACTAAAACCCATATCTAACATACGGTCAGCTTCATCAAGCACTAGAAACTCAACGTTTGATAAGCTCAAGTTACACGCTAGAAGGTGCTCCAATAAACGACCTGGTGTAGCGACAATGATGTCAGCACCACGTTTAAGCTTTTGCGCTTGCGTTGCGACTTTAACGCCACCATAAATAGTCAACACTTCAATGTTGATGTTCTTGCTGTAGTCGTTAATGTTTTCGGCAACTTGGGCAGCTAATTCACGTGTTGGTGTAAGAATTAATGCGCGAGTGTTTGAGTGTTGTAATTCGCGTGGGTTTTCTACCATTTTTTGCAGCATAGGTAAGGCAAACGCTGCGGTTTTACCAGTACCTGTTTGTGCGCTTGCGAGTACATCTTCACCGCGGCGAATCGCTGGAATAGCTTGCTGCTGAACAGGTGTCATAGTTTTATAGCCGCAATCAGCGATCGCACTTAATATTTCAGGGGCGAAGCTAAAAGATTCAAATTTCATCGGTTTATATTCCTATGGTAATCACATTATTCAACAGTAAATTGGCTTGTTCACTTAAGCTAAGTTCAGATGCTAAGTCCAGGTTAGTGCTAACACTCACATAAAGCTAAAAGTATAGCGGCCATAACAAGCGGCGGCGGAGTATAACAAAAAAATCGATTAATTCTTAACTTAATTCCTGTGTTAATCGTTAACTGAGTCACTCTATTGAATTGTTCTCTCGAGTCGATAGTGGTTTCTAGTGTTAATGCCACTGAACGGATTGCTATTGCTACAAATGAAAAAGCCAAGCTATAAATCAGCTTGGCTTTTATGACGAGTGTTTTATGACTTAACTGGAGCGGCTTAAATTGCTTAAATAGCTTTAGTCACTTCAGTTAACCACGCTAAGTCTTCACCTTGCATCAATGGTGAAATCGTCTTAAATACTAGCGCGTGATATGCGTTAAACCAGTTCACTTCAGCATCAGACAATAGTGACTTATCAACTAAACGCTTATCCATAGGGATAAGTGTAAGTGCATCAAATTCCATCATTTCTCTTTCAGGATTTACCAGCTTAGACGGCACGATGGCAACTAAGTTTTCAATACGGATCCCAAACTCATCTGCGCGGTAGTAACCTGGCTCATTAGATAGCACCATACCTGGTACTAGTGCCACGTTATTGACATTCTTACCAATGCGTTGAGGGCCTTCATGAACACTTAAGAAGTGTCCAACACCATGACCTGTACCATGATCGTAATCAAAACCATGCTGCCATAAGTATTGACGAGCAAAGCCATCAAGTTGCTGACCTGACGTTCCTTTAGGAAACTTAGCTTGGTCTAACGCGATATGTCCCTTTAAGACTAATGTGAACATTTTTTGCTGCTCAGCAGTCACATCGCCAATTGCTACCGTACGGGTAACATCAGTGGTGCCATCAATATACTGTGCACCAGAATCAACAAGATAAATGCTGTTCATGGTCATTTTACTTGGAGTGCCATCGAGGTGATTGTAATGACACATAGCGCCATTGCCGCCAGTGGCAGAAATGGTATCAAAACTCGGCTCGCGATATAGCGGGTCGGTTAAGCGGAACGATTCAAGTTTATCAGCGAGTTCAGCTTCATCGTGCATGATATTCGCAGCCACTTCACGGTCAAGCCATGCAAGAAAACGGCTGACAGCAACGCCATCTCTGACATGGCTTTCGCGCATGCCATTAAGTTCTGCTGCATTCTTTTGTGCTTTAGGTAGTGCGACAGGATCGCTACCTGCGATTAGAATCGCCCCAGCATTTTTAGCTGTTAATTGACTCCAAGCATTCGCAGTATTCGGGTCAGCAAGTAATTTAACACCGTCTAATTGAGCCAGAGCATCAGCAAGTAATGACTCATCTTTAAATTCAACGCCGCTGCCTACATGCTCATTGAAGCCTGCTGGCAGTTTATTACTATCAGCAAATAAGGTCATATCACCATTAGCTGATAACAGGGCGCAACCAAGCGTCACAGGGAGTCGTGGCACATCGCTGCCACGAATGTTCAATAACCAGCAAAATGAATCAAGTGCAGAAATCAAAGCCATATCAGCGCCTTCTTTGGCAACTAACTCACCTATTTGTTGGCGTTTGTCTAGACTGTTACGGCCCGCACCTTCATGGCTAAATAAGGTAATTAACTCACTTGAAAGCGCAGGGCGGTCATGCCAATGGATATCAATTGGGTTTTCATCAACACAAACTAAACTCAAATCAGCTTTAATCAGTTTCTGCTCGGCTTGTTCAAACCAAGCTAGCGTGTGTAAGCGACTATCGATACCCACTCTTTTACCTGCGCCAAGTTGCTCAATTAACCATTCTACTTGTGGTGTGTCATATAAGCTTTGGTAACTAAATAACTCTGCACTCACCTGTTGCTTAACTTGAACGGTATAACGACCATCAATGAAAATTGCTGCGCTATCTTTTAATACGATGGCCATGCCAGCTGAACCGGTAAAATCCGTTGCCCAAAGTAGGCGCTCATTTCGCTCTGGGACATATTCCCCGAGGTATTCATCAGCTCTAGGAATAATGAATGCATCTAGATTATGCTTGGTAAGTTCCTGACGAATGGCATCAAGGCGCTGATTAATGATCTCTGACATGGTAGCTCCATTGGAGGTTGCTGATTGGCTCAGTCTTATTAAGGAAAGGCGATTATCGCAATTGCGTTAGGTGCTTTGCAAGTAAAGAGCTTGCATGCTTTGCTGTTGCATTTGTGATAAGCCATTAAACATATTTTGTAACTTTATATTGTATACATTTTTAATTTGCAGTTTACACTATGGCAAATATCTCATCACCCTTAATTTTGGAGTCACTTATGACCATAGGTGTCGGTACTCAAACCCAAGAGCAGGCATTAGCCAGTTTGTCGGATATGACAATGGATGTTGCCAGCATAGGTTTACATGAATTTGAACAGCGTATTGCTAAAGCTCAACGCTTAATGCAACAGCAAGGTATTGAAGCCATTTATGTTAATGCAGGTACCAATCTGTACTATTTTACGGGAACAAAATGGTACGCCAGTGAGCGAGTTGTCGGTGCCATTATTCCAGCTGTTGGTGAGGTTGAGTATATTGCCCCAGCATTTGAGTTAGATACCTTGGAAGGGTATATGGCAATTAAAGGCAAGGTAAATACTTGGCAAGAAGATGAAAGTCCATATGCTTTATTCGCTCAGACCTTGGCGAATATGGGGATTAAAGGCGGAAAGGTAGGCATTGATGAGTCGACTGCCTTTTTCATTTTTGATGGTATGCGACTTGCTGATGACAGCTATAACTACATTAATGCTAAAAGCATTACTGCAGGTTGCAGAATGATCAAGTCTGCAGCTGAGCTTGCTTTACTTCAACGCGCTAAAGATATGACTTTAGCTGTGCATGTTGCTACAGCCAGCATGCTACATGAAGGGATTAGCACATCAGAGGTTGAAGCCTTTATCCATGAAGCACATAAACGTGTTGGCGCAGCTGCTGGTTCGTATTTTTGTATTGTGCTATTTGGTGAAGATACCGCTTATCCGCATGGCGTTAAATCTCCTAAAACACTCGAAAAAAATGATACTGTTTTGATTGATACAGGTTGTCAGTTAGGCGGCTATAACTCTGATATTACTCGAACTTATGTTTATGGTGAGGCAAATGATCGTCAACGTAGTTTGTGGGCGCTTGAGCAAGAGGCGCAATTAGCCGCTTTTGCAGCAGCACAAATTGGAGAAACCTGCGCTAATGTCGATAAAGCTGCTAGAGCTGTGATTGTCGATGCTGGTTTTGGACCTAGATATGATGTCCCTGGTTTACCGCACCGAACAGGTCATGGTGTAGGACTTGATATTCATGAGTGGCCTTATTTAGTGTTAAATGATCACACACCTTTAGAAGCTGGTATGTGCTTTAGTAACGAGCCTATGTTATGTGTTCCTGGTGAGTTTGGTGTGCGTCATGAAGATCATTTTTACATGACAGAATCTGGCCCTGTTTGGTTCACGCTGCCGGCAAAATCTATTGATGACCCATTTTATCTAGGCTGATTTTACTGAAAAGGCCTAAAGTCGCTTTAATAAAGAGACTAGGTTTATATAACAGACTAGCTTTAATAAGAGACAAAAATGCCCGACTGGTTTAACCAATCGGGCATTTTATTGGATTGAAGAAGCTATTAATAATTAACTATCAGCAATCAGAGATTAGTTAATCGCTAAAAGCTCAACTTCAAAAATCAGCACTGAGCCGCCTTCAATTTTACCTGCAGCACGATTTCCATAAGCTAATGTACTTGGTACAAAAAACTTAAATTTGTCGCCAACATTCATTAATTGCACGCCTTCAGTCCAGCCAGGAATTACGCGATTAAGTGGGAAATCAATACTTTGACCTCGGTCAACTGAGCTATCGAAAATCGTGCCGTCAATTAAGGTGCCATGGTAATGCACTGTAACTGTTTCGGTCGCTTTAGGATGCTCAGTGCCTTCACCTTTGTGCATCACTAAATATTGCAGACCAGAAAGTGTTGTGACCACACCTTCTTTTTGTTGGTTGTCTAGTAAGAAAGCATCACCTTTAACGATATTCTCTTGCGCCGCTTTTTTATTATTTGATTGAGTGAAAAAGTAAAAGATGAGTCCTGCGATAACGCATACAGCCAAAACGACTTTCATAGTATTTATTCCTATGTATATTTTTATGTTTATATCGCTGAAAAGCCAAAGGTTGTAGCAGAGCTACCAGTGAGCTTGCTTGTATTATTAGCTTTCGATATAAACGCTTGTAGATAATCTAGTTATGCATGTTACTGATTGAATTTAGCAGGGTAAAGCGAAAGCTTGAAATGTTGTGCTTAGGTTTTATCAGACCGCGAATTTATCAGCGGAATGTGACATTATTGAGTGAAAAAGGTGATGTAAGCCATCAAGGATGCGAAAGAAAAATTCAGTAAAATCATCAAGCGGTAAATCCACTTAAAAGGTGTTTTTTGGGTTTTATGACGAAACACTTCCTGAGCCACAATCCCTGCAGGCCATCCACCAATAAGTGCAAATCCATGGAGTGTTTGCTCCTGAATACGCCATTTTTGCTTACTGGCGGCACGTTTATCACGCCAAGTGATGAAGGCACTAATAACGTTAACTGCCACTAAGTAGTAACCTAAATTAACCGAAACCATAAAACCAACCACTAACATGATGGTTAAACTAATAAGACCGAAAATTTTCATATTGGGTTCTTTATGTTATTTTCTAAACTGATTCTCTAAAGAATAGTTTCTAAAATTAGCCTCTAAAAAGTTAGTCTGAACTTTTAAAACTACACAATAGTCAGTTGATTAAAGCTACTTTAAAAACTCAGCATAAATCTCTAAATCGATTTCATCACCGACAATAGGAATATAACTGCTCATACCGAAATCAGATCGTTTTATTTGTCCAACAGCACTAAAGCCAACGGTGTATTTTCCTGTCATCCAATTATCCGCGCCGCCATGAAATGTTGCTTTAAACGTCACCGGCTTAGTCACTCCACGCAAGGTTAAATCGCCGCTGAAGTTAAAACTGCTATCAGATATTGGCGTGACTGTGTGGCTTGTAAATACAGCTTGAGGGAACTTGGTACTGTAAAACCAAGTGTCTTCTTGTAATGTCTCGGCTAAGTCTGGATTATTGATATCAATAGAGTTGATTTCAACCACTGCGTTGAGGGTGGCGGCAGCCATATTGTTTGGGTCAAAGTTAAGCCCAGCGTCAAATTGATTAAAGCGGCCTACGTAGGTGGATAAACCAAGATGCTGGATTTTAAATATTAACGCCGCGTGGTTTTCATCTAATTGATATTCACCTGATTGCAGTTCAACTAACTCAGACTCAACGCTAGGCGCAACCCAGCTCACACAGCTAGTTAAAGATACTAGTGCAATACTGGATATTAATAATTTTGTTAATAAGTTCATGAGCCTTCCTGATTTATTCGCTATGCATATCAACTAAATAGATTATTGGCTGACAATGTTTCTCATCACCAGCTTGCGCCATAACGCTTCTAACGGGCCTTGTTTAAAGTAGCGAAGGTACATTGGCGCTAACACTAACTGTAACAGTGTTATGACCATTGCGATAAGGAAATAGTCGACTCTATTCAATGTCATATATAAATCGGCTGAATAATGATTGATGCCATATCGAAATATCGCCACACCAATTAAAGATTGTAGGATATAACAGCTAAAGGCGAGCTTACCTACAGCCTGAAACGAAGAGAGGATGTGATGACTGTTTTGACAGACTTTTACCACCAAATGAATATAAATGAGTGCCATAGCAAATGCACTCAGCATCATTAATACAGACGAAAACTCGACTAGAACAGGACTTGCTGAAAAGCTCAGTATTGAGTCCATGCTTGATAAAACGACCGTCACTACAACACACTTTATTACGCTATTTTTATCTAAGCCATATTCAAACACACCTTGCTGATACAGTGCCATTCCCCACATCATTAATCCAGCAGCAAACCACATTAGAGTAAGCGGAATAATCAGCAACATAAAACCTACTTGCATCAATTGCAGCAACACAATATCTAAATAACTCGCTGACCAGTCGTTGAGTTGCTGCAGGTGTAATTCAGAGCCTCTAAAATATTGCTCATCTTCTATCGCTAAACTAAATAAAGCCACCAAAGCTAATGCAGCAAAGATGAATTGGCTGGCGCGTTTTTTAATCGTGTTTATATCTGAATTGATATAATTAAGTGCTAAAAATGCGCTGATACCATATGTCAGTAGGATATCGCCGCCCCAGATGAAAACTCCATGGAGTACCCCAAACACTATTAGCCATTTTAAGCGTTTTTTAATCAATGGATAAGCGGGTAAACCATTTGCTTCAAAGCGGCGGTATTGAATTATTAACCCTGCTCCAAACAATATTGATAGTAAGCTTAAAAAACGTCCTTCAAGGAAGAAATTACTGAATACCTCTAGTATTTTGTCAGATTGAATTTGTGGTAAATGAGGTGCGTAGCCGTAAAAACTGTCGTTCATGAAAAAGATATTCATGAATAAAATGCCCAATATGGCAATACCTCTAAGTGCATCTATATTGGTATTACGATTGCCATGACTTTCATTAATCGTATTAGTTCGTTGACTAAATGAGTCAGCAGTTGTATTTGCTGCTGTATTGGGGCTTGCATTAGAGATCGTACTAGAGATTGTATTGGAGGTTGTATTCGTTTTAGCAGCAATAGAGGGCTTACTAATATGAGCTGCAGAATCCTTTTCGCTATTCATATCTTTATTTTTATTATGTTTTTGAGTGGTAGTAAACTGAAAGCCTAACAGCCTGCGATTAAAAAAGATACAGGGTTAAGCTTTCGAAACAGAGTGAGGGCTTAGGTTGTCTGAGCTACTTTTGTGGTTTTTCAGAAATCCATAATTTGATGGTGCCTTTTACCACGACATTGCCATCAGTATCGTATGCATTGACTGGAACCAATAAGTCACCGACTTGCCATTGCTCAGGAGTAACTTCTGCTACACATAAAATATCACTGCCTGCTTTAGCTGTGTAATCCACCGACATCCCTTTAGGTATCCAACGCAAATGTTTTGGCACTGAAGCTTCAGCCATAACCCCCATCGCCATTTCTAGGCCATTACAAATCGCAATCACATGTACGGTTTGAATATGGTTATGAACTGCTTTGCGCTTTTTAATTAAACAAGCACAGCGATTTTCCTTAAGCTCGGTCACAAGTGGCTTTACGGTGGCAAAGTAGGGCGCCATTCTCGAGACCATGATTGAAAAAATCTTATGCCCAAAAGGGTACTTAGTGACTTTATTATATAAAGCTAATACGTGGTTGGGTTTTGTGCTGCTCATATCAATCCTTCTCTTATTAGAATTATTTTTACATCTGGTCTGATGAGTTGTTTGGGCTTTAGCTTAACATTCTTGTAACCGATTGCACATAAGCGAATGAAATTGAAAAAAGATTAATTAGTTTCAGGCAAAGTTGCAGGTATAATTCGGCTAAACACTTTTTGGCACTTCTGACAGTTTTGTTTGTCACAGCACCAGATAATTAAAATTTAGTTTCAGATGTTTGATTAAGGATTGGCTTTGCAGCAACTATTAAATTATTTCAAGGGAATGGCGATGGGCGCAGCTGATGTTGTGCCTGGTGTATCGGGCGGCACCATTGCTTTTATTACTGGGATTTTAGAGCCTTTGTTAGATGGGATTAAAAAGATTAATCCGTCGCTATTCGGCATTGTGAAACAACAAGGTGTTAAAGCTGCGTTTATGCACATTAATGGCCCATTTTTGGTGGCCGTCTTCGGCGGGATCCTCACTAGTATATTTAGCCTTGCTAAGCTTATTTCATGGTTGTTAACTAATCACCCTGTACCAGTTTGGTCGTTCTTTTTTGGCTTAATCTTGTTTTCTGTTATTCACATGCTTAAACAAGTCAAAAGTATCAACCTATTACGTTGTGTCTTATTCGTTTTAGGTGTTGCCTTTGCGTGGTTTATTACGGTATTAAATCCAATAGAGTTGGATGCTGGTTACCTTAATTTCTTCTTTGCTGGTTGTATCGCGATTTGTGCGATGATTTTACCGGGCATTTCCGGCAGCTTCATTTTATTACTATTAGGGCTATACCCTGCGGTGCTCGCTGCTGCAAGAAGCTTTGATATTGTGCTACTTGCTTGTTTTGCTCTTGGCTGTGTCGTCGGGCTATTAAGCTTTAGCCATGTGTTATCGGCCATGTTACGTAAATACCATGATGAAACTTTGCTATTTCTAACGGGATTAATGCTAGGCACGCTGGGTAAAATTTGGCCTTGGAAAGAAGTACTGACTTGGCGTGAAAACTCCAAAGGCGAGCAAGTGCCTTTATTGGAGCAAAATATTTCTCCGATGCAGTTTGAGCAATTAACAGGTCATTCATCGCAATTAGCGGCTGCCATCGCTTGTTTATTGTTGGGAATAGGCTTAGTTTGGGGGTTAGAGAAATTTGGCGAGCGTTCAGCTCAAAAAGCGTCTTAATTTACCTTAACCTATCCTAAACTCTTAATTTACTGGCTTTGACCAGCCAGTAAATTCTTTTGTGATTAATGCTGCACACCCTCTCTACCATTCTTCAAACTCAATCATTTCAAGATAACAAAATAAAAATAATTCTTTTTATTAAAATTTAATGAGTTAAAGGCTAATATCAATAGGCACAAGTGATCTGAAAACCATTACAGCACGTAATGTTGTTTAAGCCACAAGGAGTCCTATCGTGAATAAAGAAGTCTTTAATCCTGAAAAAATACAAATCGGTATCAGCAGCTGCCTATTAGGTCAAAAAGTACGTTTTGACGGCGGCCATAAAAACTCAAATTACTGCAATATCGACCTCGCCCCATTTTTTGACTACATCAGTGTCTGTCCTGAAATGGCTATAGGTATGGGCGCTCCTCGTAAGACTATTCGTCAAGAGCTCGACGGCGATAAAATTTATTTAAAAAGTGCCGATGGCAGTATTGATGTCACCGATAAACTTGAAGAGTACAGTAAAAAACGAGTTGGTGAACTCAACTTTATTGGTGGTTATATTCTTTGTGCTAAGTCCCCAACTTGCGGAATGGAGCGGGTGATTGAATACAAGTATGGCACCAATAATGGTACTAAAAGTGGCGTGGGTGTATTTGCAAAAAAATTGATGGATACTTACCCAGAGTTACCAGTGGAAGAAGAGGGGCGCTTGCATGATCCAGTGATTAAAGAAAACTTTATCACTCGAGTATATGCCTATCATGAGTGGCATACCTTGCAAGCTGCAGGCTGGACCAAGCATAAACTCATGCAGTTTCATGCGCGTTATAAGTACCTTTTAATGGCTCATAGCCCTCAATGGTATCGTGATTTAGGGCCGATTTTAGCGAACATTGATGATCTTGATGCCACAGCCCAAACCTATTTTGTTGGTTTTATGACGGCGTTAAAAATTAAAGCGACCCGTAAAAACCACACCAGCACTCTGCAACATATTCAAGGGTACTTTAAAAAGCACCTGTCAAAAGAGCAGAAGCAAGAGCTGACTGAATCAATCATGAAGTACCGTGAAGGGCTACTGCCTTTACTTGTACCTATCACACTGATTAACCATTATTTACGAGAATATCCTACTCCGTATATTGAAGGGCAGGTTTATCTTAATCCACATCCTGAAGCGCTAAGACTTCGTTACGCTTACTAGTTAAGCTTTTTACTCAACCTAAAACTTGGTAATGCAGATTGACGTTGATAAACAGCGACGTCTATCTGTAACCCTGCTGATATAATTTTTTTGTTGATACGTATTTGTTGATACGTATTTGTTGATACGTATTTGTTGATAGTTATTTGTTGAAAAATATTGCTGTTATTGAGGTCGCAATGATGAAAACTCTGATTTGGTTTAGGCAAGATTTACGTCTTGCTGACAATCTAGCTGTTTGTGAAGCTATTGAATTTGCAATGCGACAATCAGCGTCACAAGAGAAAGCTTCAGCTCAAGTCGAGGCGTTATACATAGTCAGCCCTGAGCAATGGCAAAGCCATGATGTTGCGGCAATTCAAATAGATTTTATTGAACGTCATTTGAATATTTTGGCGCAAGGGTTAGCCGCACTAGGGGTCAAACTCAATGTGGTTACATTACCTTGGTTTGATGATGTAATGGATTGGATGCCAAGTTTTTTGGCCGATAATCAGATTGAGCAAGTCTTTGCGAGCCAAGAGCCTGAATTTAATGAGCGTAAACGAGATCAGCAATTGCTGGATATTGGTTTGCCCATCACTTTTGTTGCTCAAGATTGCATTATTAATGCAGGCGAGGTGAACAATCTAGCAGGGCAGATGTATAAAGTTTTCACGCCTTTTTCTAAAAAATGGCGTGAGATAGCGGCAAGTAAAATGATCATGCCTTTATCCGTTCCTAGCCCTATCGGTGCAGCGCTTCCCCCACCTGCTACTATCAATTTTGATGCAGATAAACGTTCAAGTAAATTGTGGCGAGCCGGTGAAGGCGAAGCGAAACGAATACTTACTCAATTTTGCCAGAATCATATTCAAGACTATCAACTCGAACGGGATTTCCCTGCGCTAGACAACACCAGTAAATTATCACCTTACTTAGCGATTGGAGTGATTAGTGCCAAGCAATGTTTAGTTGCTGCGTTAAATCATTACCCTGAAGCGCTGGTGGACGACACCAGTCCTGCTAAAACTTGGGTCAATGAACTAGCGTGGCGAGAGTTTTATCGTCATTTGTTAGTCGCTTTTCCACGCCTTTCAAAAGGTAAAAGCTTCAATGAAAAAGGCGACTATGTACTATGGCGAAACGATAAAACTGAATTTGCGGCATGGTGTGAAGGGCGCACGGGTTATCCAATCGTTGATGCCGCGATGAGGCAACTTAATCAAACGGGTTGGATGCACAATCGTTTAAGAATGGTCGTAGCGAGTTTCCTGACCAAACACTTACTGATTGATTGGCGTTGGGGGAGAAATATTTTAGACAACAACTTATTGATGGTGACTTAGCTGCAAACAATGGCGGTTGGCAATGGTCTGCAGGTACAGGTTGCGACGCTCAACCTTATTTTAGAGTGTTTAACCCGATGAATCAGAGCAGTAAATTTGATCCTGATGCCAGCTTTATTAAACGATTTGTGCCCGAATTATCGAATCAACCGCTAAAAGCTATTCATCAGCCGCTATTTGTTGAAGGATCTAGTGATTCTGCGCTTGATACAATGGACTTATTTTCTGCAGACTCTGTAGAAGTCCGCTTTGAAGCGGCTAGCGCTGTAAGCAACAGTTCAGCTGAGGCTTCAAATGCTGCGTATCCATTACCGATTGTGGAGCATAGTTCTGCACGAAAACGCGCCATTGAGGTGTTAAGTTCGCTAAAGCGTTAGCGTTGTGAAAGGACAATAAGCCGCAACCGTATAGACATGTAGCATCTTTCTCAAACCTGCTTACACAAACCACCTTAGGGTGGTTTTTTATTGAGCTATTTTTGGTCACATACTTTGCGAGAGATCACAGATTCAGCTAGGTTAATAAGACTATTCATTTTTTATGATTGCTGGATGAGAGATAACAACATACAATAAACATATATTTTAAATGCATCTTTAATTTTTATTAAAAAGGTTTGATAACTATGCTAAATATTGATGACCCAGCTGAAACTGAAAAAACCGCAGCAATATGGCGATTAGCATTCAGACCTTTTTTCTTAGGTGGTGCAGCTTTGGCGATGTTGTACATCCCACTATGGTTAATGGGCTGGTATACACCTGAGTACAGTTTATTTAACAGTAACTTTTGGTCGAATGTATTGCCGTTATGGTGGCATCCTCATGAGCTACTATTTGGTTTTGCTATGGCGATTGTGTGCGGCTTCTTGCTCACAGCAGTACAAACCTGGACTAATCAACCCAGCCTAAAAGGCCCCACTCTTGCCATCACATTCGGTAGTTGGTTGCTAGCAAGGCTGTTACTGCTACTGCCTTTTGATATCCCATTATATTTTCCTGCATTATTCGACAGTATATTTCTAGGCATTGCTGCTTTTACTATGTGGCGCTGTGTTTATCGCGTTAAGCAATGGCAAAATATCGGTTTTTCGATCATGCTTACAGTAGCCTTGATTGTTAATCTTGTGAGTTATTACGCATTACAAGAACGTAATTTCATTTTAGCTAATCAAATATGGCAAGGAATGTTATTTTGGCTGGCACTGTTGATTACCATTGTGGGAGGAAGAGTTATTCCTTTCTTCACTGCAATGCGAGTTAAGCAAACCAAAGCTGAACCGATTTTTGCTTTAGAAAAAAGCCTATTGGTATTAATGATTACACTGGTTGTGCAAGCCATTTTTAAAGTTTTCCCTATGGCAGTTGAACAAGTGTTATTGTTCAGCGCTGGTATGTTGCATTTGATTCGAATAAGCCGCTGGTTGCCTCATAAAACATTGAAAGAGCCAATGCTGTGGTCGCTGCACTTATCATATTTATCTTTACCCATCGCTTTGTTGGGCTTAGGTTGGTTTATTAATAATGAATTTGCCTACCGAAGTTTATTACACTTATTTGCCATAGGTTGCTTAGCTTCATTGTGTTTATCAATGATTTCTAGAGTATCTCTTGGGCATACCAGCAGAAATATATATCAAGGCCCGAATATGGTATTGGCCTTTGCCAGTTTACCCATTGCCGCTTTATTGCGTGCGGTAATGCCGTTGATATTCCCTGCGCAAACCCAAACTTGGTTATGGTTAGCGGGTGGATTTTGGTTTTTAGCTTTTGGACTTTTTGTTTGGCATTACAGTCCAATTTTATCCCGTCCTCGAATTGATGGACGTCCAGGTTGATAACAACATTATGTTATCGAACCATTTTTGATGATTTTTAAAGGAAGAGTTGTGAATATGCAATTAGCATTGTTTGCTAAAAAATACATAGCAGTTAGCCGATTAAGCAAGCGTGTTAGCACTATCTTAATGTCTATTTTAGGTGCTACAACCTGTGCAACAGCCATTGCCAAAGCTGACGTTAACGAAGCTAAGTTTCCTGACCAATTTAAAACTTGGGCTGAGACTGAAGAGCAAACAGAACGTGAAGATATGCTTGCTAGTTACCCTGCCAATATTATTTTATGGGCGGGCTCTTCTTTTGCTAAAGAATATCACAGCCCTCGTGGTCACCAATTTGCAGTGGCTGATGTCACCCAAACATTACGAACTGGCGTGCCACCAAAAGAGGGTGAAAAGGGCACTTCAGCCAGTTGTTGGACTTGTAAAACACCTGATGCACCTCGTCTAATTAAAGAAATGGGCTTTGAAGGATACTCTGCGTCTAACTTTACTGATTTAGGCACTGAAATTAACAGTGTGGTTTATTGTACAGACTGTCATGTAGACGGCAGTGCTGACTTAGCTTTACCACGTCCTCATGCACAAGATGCGATGAAGAAAACTGGGATACCTTTTGATAAACAAGATGTGTCGATGCAAGGCGCGCAAGTGTGTGGTCAATGTCATGTGACCTATTACTTCCAGCCAGAAAAAAGTAATGTGGTAAACATGCCATGGATTTTCGGTAGTGACACTGACAATATCCTGAAGTACTACGATACTCGCCGTTTTTACGAGTGGATCCACCCAATTTCGAAAACACCAATATTAAAAGCGCGTCATCCTGAGTTTGAGCACTGGAGCCGCAGTAAGCATGCTGAAGCGAATGTGACCTGTATTACCTGTCATATGCCAGTTGAAGAAAATGCCAAAGGCGAAGAATTTACCAACCATAAAGTTGATAAAGCACTGCCGCATTTTGATAAAACCTGTATCGGGT
Organism: Shewanella sp. GJ50-10; assembly: GCF_055808815.1. Lineage (NCBI taxonomy): Bacteria > Pseudomonadati > Pseudomonadota > Gammaproteobacteria > Alteromonadales > Shewanellaceae > Shewanella > Shewanella sp. GJ50-10. Next base: position 1,096,970 of record NZ_JBVVSS010000001.1, read on the forward strand.
GTCACGAAAGTAAAGAAGAGATTACAGCCAAGCTAGATGCTGATAAGCATGAAATTGAAACCATGGCGCGTGAAGTTGAAGGCTTATTGGTTAAAGCTCACTATGAAGCTAAGGCTGCATGGGATGCAGGTGCTAACTGGGAACAAATGAACAGTGCAATTATGGCTATTCGTCATGGTCAATGGCATTGGGACTTTGCAATGGCATCTCACGGATTATATGCACATAACCCAGATGAAGGTCGCATGTTGCTTACTCGAGCCACTTCACAAGCTAAAATGGCACGAGCAGTGTTAGCTCAAGTGTTAGAAGGCTTAAAAGTGACTAAGGTTGAATACCCTGATATTAGCTCTAAAGAGTCTGCACATGCAGCTGTGGGGATTAATGAAGCAAAATTGTCTGAAGCTAAGCAAATGTTTATTAAGGATGAAGTTGAAAAACACTGGAATCCAATTGCCGTAAGAGGTTATAAGTAACTCTTAGCTAAGATATTGTTAGATGATAATGCTGTTATTGAACATTAAATAACGGTTTAGTTTTGAAAAAGCGTATAGAGAAATCTATACGCTTTTTTTTGATCTGTTGTTGGCGAATAGGCGTATTGACCGTTAAATAAATTATTTAATTCTTGTTTGATTATTTTTAAGACAAATCCCTCAACTAAGATTAATATTAATAGATAACTACTCGTTTTTATTGTTAAAAAGCTGAAGTGACAAGCTTGTTGAATAATAATAAAAAATAAACAAGATGTTTAAAGAGATGGTTCAAGGAGAGTTAAATGCACAGTAGCACTAATCTTGTTAGTGAAATGCCTGAGCCGATGAGCTTCGATGAGCGTGCGCAGCCGCAAATCATTGATGACTTCATTAGCATGTATCAGCAGCTTAACAAAGATACTTTGCACCTTTTAAGTCAGGTATATAGTAACAATATTGTGTTCCAAGACCCTCTGCACAAAGTAGAAGGGCTGGTTAATCTGAGCAATTATTTTGCCAACCTCTATGAAAACGTAGATTCGATATCATTTGATATACAGCAAGTGAATGTTTCCCTGTCACTGCCTCAATCCCAATTACAAGCAAAACCACAGTCGCAACTAGAAGCAGAGCAACAGTCACAAGCCTCAGTATTTTGGGAAATGACTTACAGCCATAGCAAGCTTAATAGCGGTCGTGAGATTCATGTGGAAGGGATGAGTCATCTTATTTTCACTGACAAAATTATTTCTCATCGTGATTACTTTGACCTTGGTCAGATGCTTTATGAACCATTTCCTTTATTAGGCAAGCTTATCCAAATGGTTAAGTCTAAGGCATCCTCATGACAGCTGATATCCAAGCAAAAACCAATGAAGCTAGCCAGGTATCGAACTCTAAAGCTGCGGTACTAATAACTGGAGCAAGTTCTGGTATCGGTCTCGCACTAGCAATGAAGTACGTTGACCAAGGATATCAGGTGTTCGCTTGTGGGCGTAATGAGCAATCACTGCAAAATATCAAAGGAGCATATCCGCTTGTTTTTGATATTAATGATAAAAATCAAATTGAAAACGCTGCTCAGCGACTTAAAGAAGCGTTAGTGATGACTCACTGTAAACTTAATATGGTGATATTGAATGCTGGCAGTTGTGAGTATATAGATGATCCTGTTCAGTTCGACGGAGCTCTATTTGAGCGGGTAATTCAAACCAATGTCGTGTCAATGGGTTATTGCTTACAGCACTTTTTACCTTTAATTGCGACTAACGGTAGACTTGGATTAATGAGTTCAAGCGCAACTTATTTACCCTTTCCAAGAGCTGAAGCCTACGGAGCATCAAAGGCTGCAGTTAACTACCTTGCCTGCAGTCTACGATTAGATTTGAAAGCTCACAATATTGGCGTGAGTGTCATCTGTCCAGGTTTTGTGAAAACGCCATTAACGGACAAAAATGACTTTGCTATGCCAATGCAGATTAGTGCAGATATCGCCGCTGACGAAATCGTTAATGGCATGAACAAAGGCCGAAATGAAATTCATTTTCCAAAGCGTTTTACCTTAATACTAAAGCTTTTATCTTGTTTGCCTAACGCGATAATTAACAGCTTACTTAGCCCAAAGCCTAATAATTGAACTGAGTGAAAGCCGTAAACGAATCTAATAAATCGATAATAATTATAAAGATAACAGCCTGAAGGATTAATATGAAAAAAATTGCCGTAGTCGGATCAGGGATATCAGGGTTAACATGCGCCCATTTACTAAGCGAGCTGCATGAGGTCACTGTATTTGAAGCTAATGATTACATTGGTGGTCATACTGCAACAATTGATGTTGAAGTTGCAGGAAAACCTTACGCGATTGATAGTGGATTTATTGTGTTCAATGACAGAACTTATCCTAGATTTCAGAAGCTAATGGCGCGCCTAGACATTAAGTCATTACCGACCGAAATGAGCTTTAGTGTACAAAACACTAAAACGGGGCTTGAGTACAATGGTCACACGCTTTGGAGTATGTTCGCTCAACGCCGTAATTTATTAAAACCCGATTTTTATCGTTTTTTAGCAGAGATCGTTAAATTTAATAATCAATGCAAAGGAATTTATGAAGCCGAAGATTATCAAATTGAATCCTTGGGCGAGTTTTTAGATAAAGAAGGGTTTTCTGATTTTTTCAGTGAGCATTATATTCTGCCGATGGGCGCGGCGATATGGTCTGCCAGCATCAACGACATGCGCGCGTTTTCATTGCGGTTCTTTATCCGCTTCTTCCACCATCATGGATTACTCAATATTAGCGACCGTCCACAATGGTATGTCCTTGAAGGGGGCTCACGCAGCTATATTCCTGCCCTTATCAAACCATTTAAAGAACGTCTATTTTTGAACTCTGGGGTGACTTCCATTGAGCGCAAAGCTGATGGGGTTAATATCCGTATTAATAATGGTGAAGTGCAATATTTTGACGAAGTAGTGCTGGCTTGCCACAGTGATCAAGCACTGGCTATGTTAACTGATGCCTCTGAAGATGAGCAGCAAGTGTTAGGCGCAATGGCCTATCAAAATAACGAAGTGGTGTTGCATACCGATATTGGTTTATTGCCTAAGCGAAAAGCAGCTTGGGCCAGTTGGAATTATCGTCTTGAAGGGGTTGATGCTGCAGATATAGCCAACAAGCCTGCGAGCGTGACCTATAACATGAATATTTTACAGCGCTTACCAAAAGATGCGCCTACATTTTGTGTCACCCTTAATCAGACTGATCTGATTGATAGCAGCAAGATATTACGTAAATTTAATTATGCCCATCCGGTATTCAATGAAGCCAGTATGAATGCCCAAAAAGAACGCTCGCGTATTTGTGGTGTGCGGCACACGCATTTTGCTGGAGCATATTGGTATAACGGCTTCCATGAGGACGGTGTACGCAGTGGCTTAGATGTCTGTAATAACTTTGGCATTAGCTTATGATTGCAGATTTAAGTGACTGCCCTAGCCAATTTAGCAGTGGCATTTACCAAGGGGAAGTGAGCCACAGACGCTTCACCCCTAAATCTCATAGCTTTAGTTATGACATGGCACTGATGGCGATAAATCTTGATGAAATCAGTCAACTTGAAAAAGTGAGCCGGTTATTTGGCATGTCAAAATGGTCGTTACTTAAATTTAAACCGCAAGATTACCTCAATAGCTTAGCGAGTCAGTTTGAGGAGCAAGCGGTTGAACAATTAGAAACTGAAAACAGCATTTTGTCGCCAGCTGCAGCACTTAAACAACGTGTGATGTGGACCATTAAGCAGCTTGGGGCCAAGTTTGATTGTGATGAAGTTATATTTGCTGGTCAAATTAGGCATTTTGGCTTTTATTTTAGTCCTGTTAACTTCTATTTTTGTTATCAAGCTGGCCAGCCGATATATATGCTCGCGGAAGTCAGTAATACCCCGTGGGATCAACGCCATTGTTATTTAGTTGATATTCAAGATACTCAAACCACAGACAAAGTATTTCATGTTTCACCTTTTTTAAACCTCGACATGCATTATCAATGGAAAATTGTCCCCCCTAGTAAACGTCTTAATGTCACTATTAAAAATCGCGATGATGATAATAAAAAGCTGTTTGATGCCAGCTTACATTTACAGCGTAAGCCGTTTAGTTCGGCCAATGTCAGGCAGATGCTGACTGCTTTTCCTGTGATGACAATGAAAATCATGTGGGGTATTTATTGGCAAGCGCTCAAGTTATTTGTCAAAAAAATCCCTTTTGTGGCACACCCTCAAAGTTAAATTAAACCAAAAGCCATATTGTTACGTATTGAAACCCAATCGATATAAAAGCATTAAGTAGGAAGCGGAGAGATACATGGAAAATACAGCAACGAATGCAAGCTTAGTACAAGCGACTATCTCAGACGGTTTTGCAAAGAAGATTTTATTACGTGCATTACAACATCTCTCTGGTGGCTATTTAACAATAGTTAGCTCTGACGGCAAAGCCGCTGCTGAGCAAAGCCTTTCTTTTGGTGATTTTGACTCCGATTTACATGCAACTATTCAAGTCTCTCACCCGAGTTTTTATAAACAGATTATCTGGGGCGGCTCTATTGGAGCAGGTGAAGCTTATATTCAAGGTCACTGGTCTAGTCCTGATTTAACAAAGGTGGTTCAGCTGTTTGCGCGCAACCTTGCATTGTTAGATAACATTGAGCGTTACTTTTCATGGTTTAGTGTTGGCATGAACCGACTCACTCATGTGTTCAATCGTAACTCCGCAGAGGGTTCTAAACGTAATATTTTGGCACACTATGATTTGGGTAATGCAATGTATGAGCAGTTCTTAGATAAAGAAATGCTTTATTCAAGTGCACTATATCCTCACAGCGGAGCAAGCCTAGAAGAAGCGCAGCTGCATAAACTACATACCATTTGTGAGCGCTTAGATTTAAAACCAGGTCAGACTTTATTAGAAGTTGGTACAGGTTGGGGAGCTTTAGCTATATACGCCGCCAAGCATTTTGATGTCGATGTAACAACCACAACTATATCTGATGCTCAGTATGACTATGCTGTTGCGAGAGTGGCACAAGAAGGCCTTGGCGATAAAGTCACCCTGTTAAAAGAAGATTACCGTTTGCTAACGGGCGAATACGACAGAGTGGTTTCAATTGAAATGATCGAAGCGGTTGGGCATGAATACCTACCTGGATTTTTTAAGAAGCTAGAAACCTTGTTAAAACCAGAAGGACGCATGTTAATCCAAGCTATTACCATAGCTGATCAGCGCTACGACAGTTACCGTAAAGGCGTTGATTTCATTCAGCGCTACATATTCCCTGGTGGTTGTTTACCGTCGGTGAGTGAGATGAATAAGCACATCGCCAAGCAGACAGATATGGTGGTTTGGTCCATAGATGATATGGGCAAAGATTATGCACAAACCCTTAATCAGTGGCATGAACGTTTTGATAAGGCGCAACAACAGATTAAGCAGTTAGGCTATGGTGATGATTTCATCCGCATGTGGAAATTTTACCTGAGCTATTGTGAGGGTGGATTTTTAGAACGTACCACCAGTACAGTGCACCTTGTTGCGGTGCGTCCTCAATATCGCACCACTTTAGCAAGTGGCGCTTAAATCATGACTTTATCTGGCCATACTAACATCATTAACGCTTGTGCTTTTCAAGTGATTTGGTGGGCCGGAGTGCTTGCAGGAAATCAGTTAGTTGTTATTCCTGCCTTATTGATTGTTTGGCATTTTATCGTCAGTAAGCAAAAAAGACATGACGTAAAAGTGATGTTTACTTGCGGTTTGTTAGGTGTACTTGTTGACTCTTTACTGACCATATCAGGTTTTTTTGAGTTTGCTGTATTCCCGCTATGGCTCGGATTACTTTGGGGCTATTTTGCTATTTCATTGAACTACAGCTTGGGGTTATTTAATCATTTACCCATCGCTGCACAATCTTTGTTGGGCGGAATATTTGGCAGTTTGAGTTACATCGGTGGAGCTAACCTCGGCGCCGTTGAATTACCACATGGGTTACTGTTTTCGGCGCTAGGATTATTTTTCATTTGGAGCTTATTGTTTCCGATGTTACTGCAGTTAGCCAAGATTATTGGTTTGAAGCATTCTAGAACCGTATTTGAAAAGAGTATTTAGTATGAGTTTTAGTGAAGATATTACTCAAATTGAGGAAAACGTTATGCTGAATAGTCATGTGTCGCTGAGCAAGGTTAAATTGCCTTTTAGCGGGTTGCTATGTTCACTAAGGTTAACAAGACTACTCGTAGTGGCTAGTTCATTGGTTTTTATTACACCAATTACTTTTGCTGAAAATATAGCAGACATTTCTTCATTAGCTGAACCGCAGGTTACAGAGTCATCAACAAGCACTTCACCTGCAAATCCACTAATAAAAAGTGACACACTCAGCCAAACACAACTCCTAGGCTCTGCTCAAAGTGAAGCCTCATTCGATACCATGCAAATGGTAGGTGAGGCCGATATGGATTTACTTTGGTTTTCAATCTACAGCGCCAAGTTGATGTCTGTAGACGGAGAATATAAGCAGAATCAATTTCCGTTAAAACTTGAGATTGAATATCACCGCGATATCCAAGCCGAAGATTTAATTGAAGCCACCGTAGACCAATGGCAACACATAGGCATCGATAATCAAGATATAGCAAGATTACAGCAGCAAATTGAGCAAGCATGGCCTGATGTAAAAGAAGGCGATAAGTTGAGTTTTATGATGCACAATCAAAATCTAGGGCAATTTTATTTCAATGACCAAGCTCTCCCTATTATTCAAGAGCCAGGTTTTGCCGCAGCATTTTTAGATATTTGGTTGTCTGAGCAAACAAGCAGACCGGAACTTCGTCAAGAGTTGATTGGAGCCTCTAAATAATGAAAAAAATCAGCCAAATTAAATCCTATTGCTTAGTGGTGTTAGCTGCATTGACACTAATGTCTTGTTCATCAGCATCTATAGAAGATTATGACAAAACCACGCCAATACTAAACCTACAGACATTCTTTGACGGTAATCTAACCGCTGCAGGTATCGTGCAGGATTTCTCTGGCACGGTAACACGCAAGTTTACGGTAACTATGGAAGCGAGTTGGCAAGGCAATAAAGGTATCATCGATGAGCGCTTTATTTACGATGATGGCGAGAAGCAAACACGTATTTGGCACATTACAGACTTAGGTAACGGTAAGTATGAAGGTACGGCCAATGATATTACTGGCATAGCCACAGGTGAAGCCAAGGGAAGTGCACTTCGCTGGGCTTACGAGATGAATTTAGTCGTGGATGATTCAGAATACGAAGTCTATTTCGATGATTGGATGTTTTTAGTCGATGACAATACCATCATTAATAAAAGTGACATCATTAAGTTTGGTGTGACAGTGGCGCAAGTTACCTTAGTGATTCAAAAACAACCTTAAGGTAACGAACGCTAGATTATCTGAGTAATTTATCTGAGTAATATCAGGTTGCCAGTCTTTAGTTCAGCCTTTTAACTTAGAGTTATCAGGTTGTTTTTTATCATAATACTCAAACGGAAATACGTTTCTAATACGCTGGGTCAGTTTATCTCCCACGTTAGCTGAAACATGTAACCTGACATCACCTAGTTTCTCAGCTCTGATGGTACATGTTAGCTTTTCCGCTTTGGCGATAGCTTTACACTCACGAGAGAAACGTTCAGGTATTTTTCCTGAATGTCTATTAAGTTTTCCATCCTTAAAATGCATCTCAAATATTTTTAACCCTCGAGACCCTGAAAAAATAAGTTTGTAGGCGATAACGAAAAAAACCAGTACAAAGAATACTTTAAAACCCATTTCAACCATGCTTAATTCCTTCTGTAAAACAACTTCTTCAATATTTAAGATACTCTGCTGTCTCAAGAATGCAATTTTATTTGTAGCTTTCAAACCCAGTTCACACTTGTTATTTCTATCTCGAAACTGAAATCGAGCTTGGTGGACTTATTATCGATAAATACTGCAATGTTGGTTAGAGGTTGTAGATTTTTCGTGGTTGTTATTAACAGCTAATTTTGCGCAGATGACTTTTTATTCAGATAGCTGTTTTATTTAGATGACTTTTTATTTAGATGACTTTTTATTTAGATGGCTTTTAATTAGATGACTTTTTATTTAGATGATAATGCAGTAATCCACCTTCCTTGAGTAACGTGTTTTTATTTCGAATGAAATCTAGGCAGCAAAGTTCAACATCTATAGTCTCCAAATATAAAAGGCTTAACTTAAGCTAATGCTGAGCTTATTATTAGCCAATATAGATTCGTTAGTAGATTTAACACTAGGGACAGATGCGATGACATCACTACATGATATATCGATTTTTCGACAACAAGCCTTTATCAATGGTGAGTGGTGTGATGCCAATTCTGCGAAGACCGAACAAGTGATTAATCCCGCGACTAACGAGATCATTGGCTCGGTTCCACAAATGGGCGTTAAAGAAACGAATCAAGCAGTGATAGCAGCCCAAGCTGCATTAGCCCCTTGGCAAGCCCTAACGGCTAAAGAGCGTCAAACTGTATTAATGAAATGGCATTCACTTATTCAAGCTCACGCTGAAGAGTTAGCGCTGATTATGACGCTAGAGCAAGGCAAACCTCTTGCTGAAGCTAAAGGCGAGGTGGCATATGGCGCCTCGTTTATTGAATGGTTTGCTGAAGAGGCAAAACGCGTTTACGGTGAAACCATTCCAGGGCACCAGCCTGATAAACGGATTTCGGTAATTAAACAAGCTATCGGGGTTACTGCTGCAATTACGCCATGGAATTTCCCATTTGCTATGATAACTCGTAAGGCTGCTCCGGCTTTAGCCGCAGGTTGCACCATGATAGTCAAACCTGCTCCTGATACACCTTTTACTGCTTTAGCATTAGCAGAACTTGCTCAAAGAGCTGGGATTCCTGCAGGTGTGTTTAATGTTATTACGGGTGAGGCTAAGTCAATTGGTGAGGTGTTGTGCAGTAGTAAAGTGGTTAGAAAGCTGTCTTTTACTGGCTCAACAGCGGTTGGAGTTAAGTTGATGCAGCAATGTGCCCCTACAATCAAAAAGCTGTCTTTAGAGTTAGGTGGCAATGCGCCATTTATTGTTTTTAATGATGCCGATATTGATGCGGCCGTAATTGGTGCTATTCAAGCTAAATATCGAAATGCAGGGCAAACTTGTGTGTGTGCCAACCGAATTTATGTTCAGTCAGGTGTGATTAAGGAATTTACCGAGAAGTTTGTTGATGCGGTTACTAAGTTAAAAGTAGCTAATGGTGTCGATGCTGATAGCGTTATAGGCCCATTAATTAACCAAGCTGCTGTTGATAAAGTGCTTTCGCATATTCAAGATGCAGTGGCTTTAGGTGGTGAAGTGCTGTTAGGCGGTAACAGGCACGAGCTTGGTGATCATTTCTTTGAACCCACAATCATTGGTAATGCTAATCAGCAAATGAAATTAGCAGCTGAAGAAACCTTTGGGCCGGTAGCGCCTATTTTTGAGTTTGATAATGAAGCACAAGTGATAGCAATGGCCAATGATACTGTCTTTGGTTTAGCGGCTTATTTTTATGGCAGAGATATCGGCTTGGTTTATCGGGTGTCTGAAGCATTAGAGTTTGGCATGGTAGGAGTGAACACAGGTTTAATTTCAACGGAAGTTGCACCATTTGGCGGAATTAAGTCCTCTGGTATTGGCCGTGAAGGTTCAAGACACGGATTAGAGGAGTATTTAGAGATGAAGTACGTTTGTTTATCGATTTAGGTGCTTGGTTTAAACTTTTGATTCAGTTCCTTAATTTAGTCTCTTAATCTAGACACTTGATTTAGATAATCAATTTAAGTAATCAATCTAGGCCCTTGATTTAGAGACTGAGAAATGTGTATTTGTGGGAAAATACGTCTAATTTCTTAATCACTATTTATGCCTTATGCGATGTGATGCATAATTAACCATACTTGAAATAATACATTGAGAACTATGCTTTTTTCCTTACTCGATATTTTGGCGTTAACTTGCTTTTTTTCTTGCTGGATGGGTTACACCATATTTGCCCGTAAGAAAGCTAAAAATACTGACTGTATTGCCCGCTGCTTACACCAACATCGCATCCATTGGATGTCTGAAGTAATGAAAAAAGAAGTTCGAGTTGGTGAAGCATCGCTGCTAGCAAACTTAGAACGCAACATTGCCTTTTTTGCTTCGACAACCTTACTGGTTTTAGCGGGTGTGTTAACCCTATTCGCGCAAGTTGAACGCCTTGAAGATGTGATCAGCTCAATCCCATTTGCCGCAGAGCCAAACCATGCGTTAGTTCAGGTTAAACTGGCATTGCTGGCTGGTATTTTTGTTTTGGCATTTTTCCAGTTTACTTGGTCGATGCGCCAGTACGGTTTTCTAAATGTGATGATAGGTGCTGCGCCAATTGATCCAACTGGGATGGATAAAAATTTAGCTGCTTATTCGCGCCAAATGGCCACTGTGGGCGATCAAGCCGCTCACTCATACAATTACGGCCTTAGATCCTATTACTTCTCTATGGCAGCTTTGTGTTGGTTTTGGAATCCATTGTTACTGATTTTTGCCAGCTTGCTGGTGGTATATACCTTGTATCGTCGTGAGTTTAAATCTCGTGCTGTAAAAGCCATTACAGCGGCTCAAACACATTTAGAGATTGCTCAATCACTGAAAGAAAAACAGCATCAAAATTAAACTAACTGCTGCTAATCTTAATAACGCTTAATATTCTTTATAATCATTGCTTTGTGACGCTTTGTACCTAAACGCAATTACGAGTTAAATTGAGAAATAGGCTACTTGAAATTAATTCTTGTCTATTAAGTTTATAGGAAACAAAGCTACGGCGTTTTCCTTGATACTTTGCGCCTTGCATTTTTTCAGTCAGGATTTCACCTAAAGAAACAACTTCACCGCTTAAAAAGTCCATTAACTTAACGCCGATATCTGAGCGAGCCTTGTAGCCAAAAGCAATGTTGGTTTCTGTCTTTGCCAATGTAACAAGTAATTGTGAAAGAAAGTCTTCGGTTACGTGCTTGCCTCCCAAGTAAGTACTAAGCATATAAAGGCAACCTGGTAGATCTTTATCGATTAAGTGATCAGGTGTTAGCTGACTATCTTTAAGAGAGTTATCTGACAGTTTTGCAAAGGTATCTTCACTGACTTTTACTATAAAGGTATGCCCAGCCAGTATTCCATTAACTAAATAAAAAGACACTTCGGTTGAATCAATTTCAGCCAAAGCTTTGATAAAATCTTGAGTCCAGTACTCGCGACCTTTGGACAAGTTAGAGTGGTAATTGGCTATCCAGCCATACATTTGTTCAGCCTCATCAGCTTGCTTGCAGAGCTTATCGAAACTGACAGTATCTTGTGAGATATAAGGGTGAGCACCCATTACATGGTTGTAATGGAATTGCTGTTCGATCATTTTATTAAAGCTATCTAAAGAAGGAAGTTGCTTTAATTCAAAAGCTGCGTCGCACAATAATTGCTGAGGTTGATCGTTAAAATACTCTATTAGTGCCACTTGTCTTCTAAGATTAGGGCTTATCTTTGCACGTTCCCACCGACTGATTGTCAGCGCATCGACATTCTCAAACAAAGAGTCGTATTCTGCGAGCTTTAAAGCAAGGGATTCCTGTGAATCTCCGGCCTCGTTGCGTCGCTGCAAAATATATTCTGCAATATCGCTAAAACTCTGAACAGTCATCGTATTCCTTAAATTAGCTAATAGCCTTGTAAAATCACCCAATGAAATAGCTCTTTGAGAAAGCGCTTTGAAATAGCCCTTGGAATTAGTCCTTTGAATGCTACTCATTAAATTATCATCGACTAGAGTTCTTTATCTAGGCATTGGATAAATTTTTTTCCGCATCATGCCCTCATTTAATCATATTGCATTTGTTCTAATGAAAAACATTAAACAAGCAGCAACATTTTTGAGGTAAAACCATGAACAAATCAGCAAAAGTTTTAGTGTTAGTGGCAAGTGTGTCATTCCTGAGTGCTTGCGCAAACAGTGGCGCAGTAAATGAAGATGGTAGCGGCAATAATCGCGGCTTAAAAACAGGAGCTGCGGGTGGCGCTATTTTAGGACTTGCTATGGGCGCTGCTGCAGGTGATGCGAGCTTAGCGTTAAAAGGTGCCGCTATTGGAGGTGCTGCAGGTGGTTTGGCTGGGGCAAGTGCTGATTATGCTAATGATAGAGAAGATTACCGCAATGAAAATGGTAATAAAAATATCAATATTAATGGACTCCCTCAAAGTAAAGTGAGTGATGCTCAAACGGCTGTAAAATCTACACCGCAATCTTGGGACAAACTTGATCATTTTAGCGGGGAGTGGCAAGTCAATATTTGGGCGCTAAATGATGAAGGGAACAGAGTCGAAGCCTCAGCGAGTGCAAATGGTGCACTATTAAAAACAACAAAAACACAATTGAGTGTAGATAATGTCCAAATGAATGGAGAAGTACAGTCCTTAAGTGGCAAAGTCGATTTAGCGTTTAGTCCAGAAGACGGTTATCAGATGATGACAGAGTTTAATGGTAACGAAAATATGAGGTTTGTCGGTGAAGTCGATGATCAAGGCCGTTATAGCTATTACCCTGTTGGGGTAAACGGCTCTACCTATTCTGGTAATGAGCGTTCTACAATGAGACTTGAGCTAAGATTTGTTGGAAAAGATGTTTTTCTAGTAGACAGTTTTATTCAATCAAAAGGCGAAGAGGTTCAAATCCAGTCATATCGTTTTACTCGCCAAAGCTAATTTAGTCGAACTGAACATTGAAGCATTAAACCAATTTATAGATATGAAAAAGCCGCTTAAATTTCTTTAAGCGGCTTATCAAAATTGGTGGCCCCTCCCAGACTCGAACTGGGGACCTGACGATTATGAGTCGTATGCTCTAACCAACTGAGCTAAGGGGCCGACTTAAGATAGTCGTCACTATCGAAAGCGGAGGGAAGTATACGAAGTTTATTGATACTTGTCACCACTGAATTTGCTAGAAATTCACTTCTTGGTATCGTTTGGTTATCTGTTAAGCAATCAATAAACTATCTTTGGTTGATATCGCTGATTTATAACAATAAAAAAGCCCGCTATTAGCGGGCTTTTGTTTGATATTTCAAACTGAGTCTTACATGAGTATCTATTACTCGTCTAAGAAAGACTTCAAGATTTCAGAGCGAGAAGGGTGGCGTAACTTACGTAACGCTTTTGCTTCAATCTGACGAATACGTTCACGTGTTACGTCAAACTGCTTACCAACTTCTTCAAGTGTATGGTCGGTGTTCATGTCGATACCGAAACGCATACGTAATACTTTAGCTTCACGAGCTGTTAAACCAGCTAATACTTCGTGAGTGGCATTCTTTAAACTTTCGCTTGTAGCTGAGTCTAAAGGTAGCTCTAAGGTATTATCCTCAATAAAGTCACCTAAGTGCGAATCTTCATCGTCACCGATTGGTGTTTCCATTGAAATCGGTTCTTTAGCGATTTTCAACACTTTAAGGATCTTATCTTCAGGCATTAACATGCGCTCAGATAACTCTTCAGGTGTTGGTTCGCGACCCATTTCCTGTAGCATTTGACGTGAAATACGATTTAGTTTGTTAATCGTTTCAATCATATGTACTGGAATACGGATAGTACGCGCTTGGTCAGCAATAGAACGAGTAATTGCTTGACGGATCCACCATGTTGCATAAGTCGAGAACTTATAACCACGACGGTATTCAAACTTATCTACTGCTTTCATCAGACCGATGTTACCTTCTTGAATCAAATCCAAGAACTGTAAACCACGGTTGGTGTATTTTTTAGCAATAGAAATTACTAGACGTAAGTTTGCTTCAACCATTTCTTTCTTCGCACGACGAGCTCTTGCTTCACCGATTGACATACGACGGTTGATGTCTTTAATCGCACGGATGATTAAGCCGGTTTCTTCTTCGATTGCAGCAAGTTTGGTGCTACAACGAATCACGTCTTCTTCAACCATTCTTAAGCCTTCAGCATAAGGCTTGTTGCTATCTTTTTCTGCATGGAACCAAGCTAAATCGGTTTCGTTACCAGTGAAGAACTTAACAAAGTTTTTCTTCGGCATTTTAGCTTGTTCAACACATAATTTAAGAATCAAACGCTCTTGAACACGTACGCGATCCATCATGGTGCGCATGCTTTTAACTAAGCGATCAAACTGTTTTGGAATTAAACGGAATTCTTTAAAGAGTTCGCCGATAACAAATAAAGCACCAATAGCTTCAGGATGGTCGCGACCTTTCTTCTCAATAACTAACAGACCTTTTTCATAAGTCTCACGTAATTGAGTAAATTTCTCTTTAGCTTCTTCAGGACATGGACCTTTTGGGCCTTCCTCTTCTTCATCGTCCTCGTCGCCGTCATCATCTTCATCTTCAAGTTCTTCTTCAGATAACTCAGAACCAACGTGAGTAGCTGTAGGGGCTACATCGTCGTCATCTGGGTTAACGAAACCTGCAATGATGTCAGTTAAACGAAGCTCATCCGCTTCATACTTATCAAACTGTTCTAGAATCATCGCAATGGCTTGCGGGTATTCAGAAACAGAACTTTGAACCGTATTAATACCTTCTTCAATACGTTTTGCGATGACGATTTCGCCTTCGCGGGTCAATAGTTCAACTGTACCCATTTCACGCATGTACATACGTACTGGGTCAGTTGTACGACCTAATTCACTCTCTACCGTTGCAAGTGCTGCTGCAGCTTCTTCTGCAGCATCTTCATCGGTGTTGTCCTCAGACATCATGATATCATCGGCATCTGGCGCTTGTTCGTAAACGCGGATGCCCATGTCATTGATCATCTGGACAATATCTTCAATCTGATCTGAATCGACCATGTCAGCTGGCAAGTGGTCATTGACTTCAGCATAGGTTAAGTAACCTTGCTCTTTACCTTTAGCAAGCAACAATTTAAGTTGCGACTGCGGAGTATGCTCCATAGATATCATCCAAGTTGGGGAAACTGAAATAACGACTGGACACCTGCCGAAGCATAAGTGTCAAGCAAATCGTCAATTATAGCTGTATGAACTAAAGTACGCTAGTCCATGACATTGCTTAACTGAACATTTTTAAAATAAAAAATGCAGTTATGCGATGCCTTTCATTATTGAAATCAGCTTCGTTAGCTGAATTTTTTCAGCTTTCGTTAGAGTTTGTTTAAGACTCAATTCCTGATAACGCTGCTCAATATATTGATTGTTCAACCAGATCAGGGTTTGTTTAAACTCTTGAACTAAGTTTTCATCCGCCACTTGGTGGTCCCATTGGGCCAATTTAATCAAGGCACCTTTTTGCTCGTGCTCTCGGTATATCTCAAGTAGTTGTGCGCTGTTAAACTGTTGTTCGCGAGTTAAATTCAACAAATCAATTAGCAAATCAATGCCAGCAATTTGTAAGTGAGCTAATGCAGGTTGGGCGCCTAAGCCATAACCTAAATCGGGTCGCTGTACTAACAAAGCAATAGCTAATCGCAATGGAGTTCCGCGGCCTTGTAAGCCCTTTTTATTCATAGGTTGTTGCTGTTTTACGGCAAAACCTAATTTTTTCTTTTAAATCATCTGCGCTGTTCATACCAATCTTGTGCGCAAGATTTTCTAACAATAAATTCTGTAAAACAGTATCTTGTACTCGTTCAATAAGCGACATGGCTTCTTTAGCCAGAGCACTCTTGTCGGTACCGTATTGATTGGTTAATGTCTCAAATAAGAATGCGGGTAAATCAAGCGCATCGAGCATTAACTTTTCAAAACCTTCTTTACCAACTTGGCGAACCATAGTATCTGGATCTTCACCTTGTGGTAAAAACATAAATCTAACTACATCACCAGGCTTTAATAAAGGCAGGGCTGTTTCTAATGCACGCCATGCCGCCTTTTTGCCTGCTTTATCACCGTCATAACAACAAATGACTTCTTTTGCACTACGTACTAATAGCTGGAATTGTTCAGCTGTAGTGGCTGTACCTAACGATGCAACTGCGTAATCAACGTCGAATTGCGCTAGTGCAACTACATCCATATAGCCTTCAACAATCAATACTTGTTGAGGGTCTCTATGTCTTTGCTTCAATTCATAAAGGCCGTAAAGCTCATTACCCTTATGAAATATGGGCGTTTCTGGCGAATTCAAGTACTTCGGTGTTCCATCGCCTAAAACTCGACCACCAAAGCCAACTACACGACCACGACGGTCACGGATAGGGAACATTAATCGATCGCGAAAGCGGTCGTAACGTTTGCCGTTATCGTTGGCAATTAACATGCCTGCCGTGAGTAACTTGTCTTGTGCTGATTGATTCTGGCGGTAACGACTGAGCAGTCCGTCCCAGCCGTCAGGCGCAAAACCTATTCCAAAGTGCTCAACCACATTGGCCGAAAGTCCTCTGAAATCTAGATAATCTAATACTTTTTGTTTGTCTGAGTGTTGACGTAACTGGCTCTGATAAAAGAGGTTAGCTTCTTCCATCAATTGGTATAAGTCGCGACTCAAACCTTGATCTTTTTTAGGACCTGTACCTTGTTCTCTTGGTACATCTAATCCTAATTTACCTGCGAGTTCTTCGATGGCATCAACGAATTCAAGCCTATCGTATTCCATAATGAAATCGATGGCGTTGCCATGAGCACCACAACCAAAGCAGTGATAAAATTGTTTGTCTCGACTGACAGTAAAAGAAGGTGATTTTTCGCTATGAAAAGGACAACATGCAGAGTGATTTTTCCCTGCTTTTTTCAAAGGTACACGATGATCAATTAGATCAACAATGTCTGTGCGAGCTATAAGCTCATTGATAAAGTCACGAGGTATCGCCATATATGCTATAGGTCTCGCATTACCAAGTAGATAAAACAAACAAGCCGCGCAAGATGCACGGCTTATTCAACACTAAAATTCTATTAGTTTAATTTAGCACGAATTTGGCCGCCAATGGCACCCATATCTGCACGTCCTTGAACTTTAGATTTTAATGCTCCCATTACTTTGCCCATATCCGCCATGGTTGATGCCCCTACCTTAGAGATAGCTTCATCAATGATTGCGGCAACTTCTTCTTCTGTTAAAGGAGAAGGCAAGAAAGTTTCAATAACTTGAATCTCTGCTGCTTCAGTTGCTGCTAACTCCGGGCGACCTGCTGACTCATACTGAGTAATAGAATCGCGACGTTGTTTCACCATTTTGGTTAAAACGGCTATTGTCTGTTCATCGGTCAGAGTTTCGCGGGTATCCACTTCAATCTGTTTAACGGCAGACAATGCCATACGAATAGTCCCCAAACGTGCCTTATCTTTGGCACGCATGGCTTCTTTCATCTGGTCTTTTAGCTGTTCAACTAGGCTCATAATGAGATTAGTATAAACGTACGCGACGTGCGTTTTCGCGAGAAAGCTTCTTAGCTAGACGCTTAACAGCGGCAGCTTTTGCGCGCTTACGTGCAGAAGTTGGCTTCTCGTAGAATTCACGAGCGCGAACATCAGCTAAGATACCTGCTTTTTCACAAGAGCGCTTGAAACGACGAAGAGCTACGTCGAATGGTTCGTTTTCACGTACTTTAATAATTGGCATACGCCATCACCCCTTAGGTGTAGTTAATTTGGCACTACCATTAAAGGTAGATTAACCAAGGCTATTTAATAAAATGGTGCGGAATTCTACACCGAGATATGTGCATTTGTAAACCCCCTTTGTAACTGAGTTTGTGTAATTCGCTTGTCATATTTTTGTTGATAGGTGAGCTTTACTGGAATAACACTGCTTCAACAGGTAGAATTGCCGCCCTTACAATTTTAGGAATATTTGCAGCTATGCGGGTTTTAGGTATTGAAACGTCTTGTGATGAAACAGGAATTGCCGTTTTTGATGATGAGCAAGGGCTGTTGTCGCATGCCTTATATAGCCAAGTAAAGTTACATGCTGATTATGGCGGCGTGGTACCAGAACTAGCGTCTCGTGACCATGTTCGAAAAATTGTACCTTTGATTAAGCAAGCATTAAAAGAATCGAACTCAACAGTTGATGATATTGATGGTATTGCTTTTACCAAAGGCCCTGGCTTAATTGGTGCTTTATTAGTGGGAGCATGTGTCGGTCGCTCTTTAGCATACTCATGGGATAAACCTGCAATTGGGGTGCATCACATGGAAGGACATTTATTAGCGCCAATGCTTGAAGATGATGCGCCAGAGTTCCCTTTCTTAGCATTATTAGTATCAGGCGGCCATTCAATGTTGGTTAAAGTTGATGGTATTGGCCAATACGAAGTTTTAGGCGAGTCGGTGGATGATGCGGCTGGTGAAGCTTTTGATAAAACCGCTAAGTTAATGGGTTTAGATTACCCTGGTGGCCCAAGGCTTGCCAAGTTAGCAGCCAAAGGTGTTGAAGCAGGTTATAAGTTCCCACGACCTATGACTGACAAACCAGGGCTTAATTTTAGTTTTTCCGGTTTAAAAACATTTACCGCAAACACCATTGCCGCAGAGCCTGATGATGAACAAACTCGCGCTAATATTGCCCGTGCGTTTGAAGAAGCCGTTGTGGATACTCTAGCGATTAAATGCAAACGAGCATTAAAACAAACCGGCTATAACCGTTTAGTGGTTGCTGGCGGAGTGAGTGCAAATAGTCGGTTAAGAGAAAATCTTGCTGAAATGATGCAGCAGCTTAATGGCGAAGTGTTTTATCCTCGCGGTGAGTTCTGCACTGATAATGGTGCAATGATTGCTTACGCTGGTTTACAGCGTTTAAAGGCGGGTCAAACAGAAGATCTTGAAGTGAAGGGACAACCTCGCTGGCCATTAGACACATTAGCAGCGGTATAACAATAGATATAAAGACAAAAACCTAAGCCATGGCTTAGGTTTTTTCGTTTACGCTTAAAGTTAACTGTATCGATACTAAGTTCAATCAATAACTCATCTGCTTTGTTCGTTAGTCGCCTTCTTTTTACGCGACAGCTTACTTTCTTCGCCAATTCTTAAACGCTTAATATTATCTTTGTGTCTTATGACAATTAACAGGGATAGCATTGCGACAGGAATGATAAAACGATCATCTAACCACCATGTATAAATAGGGGCGAGCATTGCGGTCAGAATCGCTGCAAGGGATGAGTAACGTGTCAGCAAGACGAACACAATCCAAGTGGCTATTAATGATAGGGCTAAATCTCCACCAATAGGCGCCATGGCACCAAAGGCTGTGGCAACGCCTTTACCACCTTGGAAATTAAAGAAAATAGGGTAAATATGCCCAAGACAAGCTGCGATGGCAATTAAGCCTAGTGAGACTGCATCTTGGCCCAAAAGGTAACCGAAGTAGCTAGGTGCTGCACCTTTTAGCATGTCAAAAAATAACACTAAGCCTGCAGAACTGGCACCACCAATCCTAAGCACATTAGTTGCCCCTGGGTTTCCTGAGCCTTCAGTACGCGGGTCCGGCAATCCTCGTAATTTACATACAAGAATAGCACTTGAAATTGAACCGGCTAAGTAGGCGGTTATAATCATCAGAATCGTGATTGTAACGGCGCTCAAATTGGTTTCCTTACTCGTCTTAGGGTATTATCGCCCATTCATTAATTTCATAAGAGATTAATTGTAATTACAGGGTTAATAAGCACTTTTAAACTATCTGATATTGCTAAGTGCAGCCGCTATCCTACTGCTTTAATTGCTCAGGAAAAAGGCTAAAACTATAATAACTGCTATTTGATGTGATTTTCAGCCCTTTAAGCTGAAATTTTTATGATAAGACGTGTAAAGCGTGGAGTTCACATGGACAAAGTTCTAATTCGCGAGCTAAAAGTAGAAACAGTAATTGGTATTTATGAATGGGAAAAGCAAATTCATCAAACATTACTTATCGATCTTGATATGGCATGGGATAATAAGCTTGCGGCTGCGTCAGACGATTATCAACATGCACTTTGCTACGAAACTGTTTCAAATAGGCTGACGGCACTGATCACTGAAAAACCAATAGAACTCATAGAAACAGTGGCAGAAATGACTGCTGAATGTTTAATGTCTGAATTTAATGTTTTATGGGTTAAGGTCGCTGTTATGAAGCCAGGAGCGGTACCGACTGCAAAATCAGTTGGCGTTGTCATTGAACGTGGTCACATTTAGAACAGTTTTCTATCGTGATGAGGGCAGAAAGTCCATCATCACATTTAATTGACAGTTTCCATGCTTCAATTAATCAACTTTTCATATTTACTCTGTATATTACCGGATTAGTTAATGGCACGTATTTATATCAGTTTGGGAACCAACATTGATCCTGTAGAGCATATGCAATCAGGGCTAGTGGATTTACATCAATATTTTGGCAAGCTCACGCTATCAAGAATGTTCGAAAGTGAAGCAGTTGGTTTTCAAGGTACAAATTTCTTAAATATGGTTGCTGCGGCGGATACTGATATGAGTATTACCGACGTTGTTGCCACATTTAAGCGAATTGAAAAACAAAATGGACGTATCCGAGGCGAGAAGAAGTTTAGCCCTCGGAGTTTAGATATAGATTTACTGCTTTACGATGATGAGGTTTGTCATCAGCCTATTGAGCTTCCTCGTGGTGAGATTCTTTATAATGCATTTGTATTATGGCCCTTAGCCGAGATTGCCCCTATGCTGGCACACCCTATCACTCAACAGCCGTATCAAAACCTATGGGATTGCTATGATAAATCGAGTCAGAATATCTGGCCGATTGAGTTTGCTTTTCCGCAATCAGTTTCTAAATAGTGTGTAAATTATTTAGTCAACTACGCCTGTTTCGCGATAGCGAGCAAAAATTAGCTCACTCTCACTACATCAGTTAAATCATAAGTACATTTTTAAAGGAACATCATGGACACGCTTCAGGTTATTATACTGGCTCTTATTCAAGGGCTTACTGAATTTTTACCCATTTCAAGTTCAGCGCATTTAATTTTACCTTCACAAATTTTAGGCTGGGAAGACCAAGGCCTAGCGTTTGATGTTGCAGTACATATAGGTTCGTTGTTAGCCGTAGTTATATATTTTAGAAAAGAAATATGGGCGATGTTAACAGCCTGGATCGCCAGTATTTTTAAAGGGGTGCATACCCAAGACAGTAAATTAGCTTGGTGGATTATTTTAGCGACATTGCCAGCGGTATTTTTTGGTTTTATGGCGAAAGACTTAATCGAAACATATTTACGTGGGCCTGGTGTAATTGCAATCACCACTGTTATCTTCGGCTTAATGTTGTGGGTAGGTGATAAAATGGCACGTAATGAATTAACGGAATACCAAACGGGGTGGCGTAAAGCTTTGCTTATTGGTTTTGCCCAAGCAATGGCAATCATCCCAGGAACGTCACGTTCTGGGATCACCATTACTGCAGCATTAATGCTAGGGCTGAATCGTGATGCTGCAGCTCGTTTTTCATTTTTAATGTCGATTCCGGTGATTTTAGGCGCGGCAATATTGATGAGTAAGGATGCTTTAGCGGGCGATGTTGCTTTCAACTACACTGAGATTCTACTTGGTATCGCAGTATCATTTGTCGCCGCTTATACCTGTATTTTCTTCTTCCTGAAAATCATTAGTAAAATTGGTATGACGCCATTTGTGCTGTATCGCTTAATGCTAGGTGCTGTATTATGTGGTTTTATTTTCCTGTAAAATAATCTGCTTAATCTGACCAATAAAAAACGGGTATTTCACCCGTTTTTTATTTTGTTTAATCTATCATTTCTGAAGTCTGTAATAACTCCAAAGGAATTCTGCTCGCTATGAACTCAATCCTGATTTGTCCTACCTGCGCAGCAAAACTGCACTTTCATGAGTCATCAAAGGGTTATTACTGTGATAATAAACATCATTTTGATAAAAACGTTCAAGGTTACTGGTCGTTTGTAACGTCACCAAAGTTTAAAGGGTCAAGTGAGAGCCGTGAGCAATTACGTTCAAAACGTTTTTTAATGGCTTCAGGTATTTTTGCGCCTTTAATTCAGCAGTTGTCTGCAGTTTTTAATAAGGCTGTGAAAGGTAAAAAGGACGTGAACCACCTTAACTATCACTGTGCTGATGGTTTCTATTTACGTTCAATAGCACAAAGCTCTGATAATGATGAAATCACTCATTGGGGCGTTTCAGAAGCGAATAATGCGCTTTTTGCCGCGAGTAAAGATAATACACCTGCAAATTTATTATTGAGTCCGTTTAAGAAACTACCTTTCGCTGATCAATCACTAGATGTGGTTACCCTATTTGATGCGCAATTAAAAGGAAAAGAGTGTTTAAGGATCCTTAAAGAAGAGGGTGTTTTATTAATGCTGGTTCCTGCACCAAGACATTTGTGGCAATTAAAACAAAAAATATATGACAACTTATCTGAAAAGCCTCAGCAATTAAATTTACCGAAAGATATTGAATTAATAGAATCAACATCGATTAAATTTACGGCAGATATCACAGGTGAGCAAGCAATGACATTATTAGACATGAATAGCCTGGGCTGGCGAATTAACGACGAACTCAAACATGACATTAAACAAAAGCCCGTGACAGGTTTGGAATTTGATTATTTGTTACTTACGGCAAAAGTGAAATAGTGTTGTTAGCTGAATTGGAAACTGTTGCGTTTAAATGTGTTAACCGAAGTATTCTGAATCGAAGGTAATGGCGAGACTATTGGTCTTTTAGACTGGCTTTAAAGGATTTAGGTTTAATAGAGATGAGTTTAATAAAGCCTAGAAACAATTAAGGCTTGAAATGGTAATAAACACTTTGTGTTATTACTATTATCAAGCCCTAATAATCAACCTATTTAAATAAGCTAATTTTCATGTATTCTTACTTTTTGTAAGAAGAAGCCATGTTGTCGATACGGTCGTTAGCACGTGACGCTTCAGCTTGAGCGTCCATAGCTGCAGCTTTAGTATCTTTAACATCAGCAGCAAGTTTGCTTTGATCAGACTTTAAAGAGCTAACTTCAGCAGATAGTTGATCTACTTTGTTACCTAGATTTGCAACACTTTCTTCTAAAGCAGTAGTGTTTGCACAGCCACCTAAAAGAGCAGTCATAGCAACACCAGCAATCATTAGTACTTTCTTGTTCATGGAAAATCCCTTCATTATAGGTTGTAATAAATTGCTGAAGCATATTGCCCAGCAGCGCTTTAATTATGTCACAGCTTTTAGATTTTGCTATACCAAAAACTAATAAATATGACAAAAAACTTCGTAAATCTAATAGATTGAAGCATATTTCTTCATAAATTTATCAATTAACCCTCAAAGAGGTGTTTATTTTTTAGTCTGAGCTTTTATCTGTTCTAACATCCATTAGTATTATTTCTACCCAATAATGCCAAACTCTTATCCGATCATTGATTATTGAATACTCAAACTTTAGTAATAGATTGTTTATATAAGCCGATAGCTTCCACTCTACGGTTTAATAATTGCTGTTTTATTTCAGCACCTCTAAATCCTTCAGAAATAATTTGCTGCACATCTATATCTTTGGCGAGTTGGTAACACTGTTTTAAATAATCACTTTGTGGGTATTCAACTGTTTCAAACCCTGTTCTGCCACGAATGTCGGCATGACAACAAATAAGTAAATCATCTAAACGTTGTGGTTTTCGCCAAAAGTCGCCTTTATCGAATATTTTTATGATGGTTTCAGGTCTTAATTCTTGGGCATTATGAATGTTTTGATGCTGATCGCTACACAGTAAAGAAAGCTCTTTGTATTCGTTAGGGACTTTAATTCGCTGGCATAGTTTTTTAATCACAGGTAAACCTTTTTGCCCATGACCATGGTGCTTTGGCCACAACTCTTTTGGGGTGATTGCTTTCCCTAAGTCATGAACTAATGCTGCAAAACGAATCGTTTTTTTATCTGTTAGCTGGCTTGCTGACTGCAGCACCATCATAGTGTGGATCCCTGAATCGATTTCAGGGTGCCATTTCTCTGGCTGTGGTACGCCAAATAGGGCATCAATTTCAGGGAAAAGCACTTTTAATGCGCCGCACTTTCTTAATTGTTGAAAAAACACTTCGGGATTTTCAGTGTTAAGGGCTTTATCTAGCTCTTGCCAAACGCGTTCAGGTGTTAAGTAATCAAGTTCACCTGAATCACTTATTTGTCTCATTAGTTCAATAGTTTCATCGGCTATATCAAAGCCAAGATGGGCAAAACGTGCAGCAAAGCGGGCAACTCTTAATACTCTTAATGGGTCTTCAACAAACGCATCTGACACATGACGAAGTAAACGCAGTTGAAGATCTTTTTGGCCGTTGTAAGGATCGTAAATAGTGCCCTCATCATCTTGGGCCATGGCGTTAATGGTAAGGTCGCGTCTGAGTAAGTCTTGTTCTAGGGTGACTTCTTTGTTGGCTTCACAGCTAAAGCCGCCATATCCTTGACCACTTTTTCTTTCTGTACGGGCGAGGGCGTATTCTTGTTGTGTTTTGGGGTGTAAAAATACAGGAAAGTCTCTACCAACTTGGCTATAACCCAAATCAAACATTTCTTCTACCGAGCCACCCACGACCATATAATCTTTATCTTTTATGGGTAAAGATATAAGAGCGTCTCGAACTGCACCGCCCACTAAATAGATTTTCATAAACGTCTTTACCCTGATTAAATTAACTCATAAAGTTTATATTTTAGTATCAATCAATATTGTAGCTGTTTAACTGCAGTACAAATTAATGATGTAAATCTTAGCACGAGTAACATTTCTGCTGCTAAATTTTGACAAGCAACACAGCAAGCTATAACTTGAGCCGTCAGTTTTAAATAAGGATTTTTGGCCAGATGTATAAAGCATTTTATGGATTGAATGATAATCCATTTTCAATCGCGCCCAACCCACATTATTTATTTCTCAGTGACCGTCACAGAGAAGCACTAGCTCATTTAACCTATGGTTTAGGTGAGACGGGTGGCTTTGTATTATTAACCGGTGAGGTTGGTACAGGAAAGACAACTGTATCACGCTGTTTATTAAAACAATTGCCAGATAATACCGATACAGCTTTTATTCTCAACCCTTCTTTAACTGAACAAGAGTTACTTGCCACGCTTTGTGATGAGCTTAAAATTTCTTACGGTGAAGACCCATCTATTAAGCAGCTTACCGATCTTATTAGTCAGTATTTGTTGAACAACCATCAAAATGACCGAAATACGGTACTGATTATTGATGAAGCCCAGCACCTTCGCCCAGAAGTGCTTGAGCAATTAAGACTATTAACTAATTTAGAAACCGATACTAAGAAATTACTTCAGGTGATTTTAATCGGTCAGCCAGAACTGCAGCAGTTACTCAAGCGCCAAGAATTAAGACAATTGGCTCAGCGGATCACTGCTCGTTACCATTTGTTGCCGCTTACGGTTGAAGAAATACAGTTGTATGTTCAACATAGACTACAGGTTGCAGGCCGTTTTGAACCTTTGTTTACCAAGAGGGCCTGCAAGGCGCTGCATAAATTCAGTGGCGGTATTCCAAGATTAACCAATCTTTTATGTGAACGCGCATTAATGGCTGGTTATGGCCAATCAAAAGTGCCAATTGATCATCATATGATCAAGCAAGCAGCTGCCGAAGTGTTAGGTGATATCCCCGTTGAGTCTAATAATAAATGGCCTATAACTATAGCGGCGTCGTTAATTGTCGCTTTTGGTGTGTCGTTTTACCTTTTCTTTCCAGATTCTCTATCTGAGCAAGCAAAACAAAGTCAATTGCCGGTTCAAGCAGAGCAAAAATCCAATCTGAGCCAATCAAATGGAAGTCAGGGGGTTGTTCGCTCGGCGATGGCACAAAGTCGCAGTATCGATAATGCTTTCGCCGGACTTTTTGCTTTATGGGATAAACAGCCAATTATTGGCTTAACGGCATGTCAGGCGGCGAAACAGCAAGGTTTGTTATGTCACCAGCAACAAGGTAATTGGAATAGTATTGCGCGTCTAAATTATCCAGCGGTCGTTTATCTTGAAGATCAGCAAGCTAATCAATTTTATGGCGTAGTGGTTGCAAGAGAAGGTGAGCAGATTTTACTGCAGTTAAGTGAGCAGCAATTGTGGGTGAATAAAGATTGGTTTAATCGCCACTTTAGCGGCACCTTTGAATTACTTTGGAAAACCGCTGGTGATATTCCAAGGGAAATTAGCCGCACATCTAACTTGTCGCAAATACAATGGTTGGAAAATAGTTTAGCGATAATAGAGCAGCGCTCATCAAGATTATTGAATTCATTTGATAACCAATTAGAGCAAGAACTAATGGCATTTCAACGTCAACATGGGCTTAAGTCTGACGGTATCGCGGGTAATCAAACGCTGGTACAAATTAACTTATACCTCAATCAACAAGGCCCGAGATTGAGCCAACAAGCAGGTCGTAGTTAATGTCGATTTTGTTAGATGCTGTGACCAAAGAAAAGCAGCAGCAAATGGGTGAACTCCCCGATGCTGTACTCACTCCTAGAGCTAATTACCAGCAAGTGGTTAGCCATGCTTGGCTTAAGTATCTGGTGTTAGCTGGGGTGATTATTGCGGGCGTGGCATCAGCTTGGGGATTATCAAAGTTAATTGCTCCAAGCTCTTTAATGAAAAATACCATTGAACCTCAAGTTGCTAATACTAATTCAAGGACTGATAATTCAAATCAAAACTCCACCACTGAAGATCTAAAAACTGAGCCTTCAAGTGAAGTTCGCATAGCAAGCAAAGTGGCTTTACCTATTGCGAAACCTTTATCACAGGTGAACGGTTCAACTCAGTTTGTATCAAGAGCTGAGCAGCAAGAAAACAATGATGTCGTATACGATTATCGTTTAAATAATAATCGTGGTGAAGTGACAGCTAATAATCACCCTAAAGAGCAAAGCTATTCTCAACCAAGATACTTGTCAGGAAACGAGGGCAATCAACAAACACGTTCAAGTAGCGCTTCAGTAAATGACTATTCTGACTTTGATTCAAGTAATACAGGCTCAGGTATTTCTGGAACAAATAATTCTAGTTCAAATAATACCGTGCCCAAATCATCGAGCGAGCGACAGTTAACTGCTGCAGAACTACAAGCTTTATATGGAGATGAAGCGATAATTTTGGGGGCGAATTCCAATTACAGAAAACCATCCGATCTTGATGCGCTTAGGATGAAAGTCAGCGCGGCAGCCAGCGATGTTAATTACGAGCAACAAAGCCAGAGAGCGGCAACAGAGCCTACAAATAAACCTGTAGTTGATAACTCTAATAATTTAATGGCGGCATTTGAAGCGGCTTTGAAAGAGGTTGAATATGAAAATTCAGCCAATGCCCCAGTAACAGCTGAAAAGCTCGACCCTATCCCGACGACACCGAAGCAAGATGAGATCCCACCATACGGTCAACTACCTGCAAGTGTGCAGTTGCAAGTACCTGAATTTAATATCCAAGCCCATGTGTACTCTTCTGCAGCTGAAAACCGTTGGTTAAATGTTGATGGTAAAGAGCTTCAAGAGGGAGATACGATTAAAGGTAAACTTGAGATTATTGAAATTAGACCAAGAGATGTGGTGCTGGAAATCGATGGTTCAAAGTTTAAAGTACCTGCAATATAAATACGCCGAATCAAATACTTTTAAGTCCTAATTATTTGTGAACTTGTTTAGAGTCCTGATTTGGTGAACAGGCTTGGCTAATAGGTTTAGTAGATATATGGAGTAGATAATAACATTGAATTTATTCATTAAACTTCATATAAAAAGGCGCTTTGAGCGCCTTTTTGCTGTCTGCTTATAAATAAGCAATAAAAAAGGACTGGTGTTAACCAGTCCTTTTAAACTTTCGTATTCTAATTTGCCACAGAGTTACTTTTAAAAGTTAACTCATTAACAATTTAAAGAGCTTTTAAAGCTGCAAATGCTTTATCAGCAGCAGCAAGCGTTAGCTCAAGCTCTTCTTCACCATGAGCCATTGATAAGAAGCCTGCTTCATAAGCGCTTGGCGCTAAGTAAACACCTTCATCTAGCATTAAGTGATAGAAATTACGGAAGTGATCCATATTGCACTGAGTCACTTGATCGAAGCTAGTGATTGGGTTTGTGTCTTCAGTAAAGAAGAAACCGAACATGCCGCCAACTTGGTTAATGCTTAATGGGATACCGTGCTTATCAGCAGCAGCTTTGAAGCCTTCAGCGATACGCTTAGTTTTAGCACTTAGCTCTTCATAAAGGCCTGGCTGACATAAAGCGTCCATTTGCGCTAAACCGGCAGTCATAGCAATTGGGTTACCCGATAAAGTACCCGCTTGGTATACAGGACCTGTAGGAGCAATAAACTGCATCACATCTTTACGACCACCGAAAGCGCCCACTGGCATGCCGCCACCGATAACTTTACCTAACGTCGTTAGATCTGGCTTAACGTTGTAATGACCTTGTGCACCGCTCTTAGAAACGCGGAAACCAGTCATCACTTCATCGATGATCATCAATGCACCGAACTCATCACAGATTGTACGAAGACCTTCAAGGAATCCTTCAACTGGTGGGATACAGTTCATGTTGCCAGCAACAGGCTCAAGAATAATACAAGAGATAGCTTCTGGGTGTTGCTCGAACATAGCACGAACTGAATCAAGGTCGTTATAAACCGCTGTCAGTGTGTGCTTAGCAAAGTCTTCAGGGATACCAGGAGAACTTGGTTGTCCAAGTGTTAATGCACCTGAACCTGCCTTAACTAATAAGCAGTCAGCATGGCCGTGGTAACAACCTTCAAACTTCAAGATTTTGTCACGGTTAGTGAAGCCACGTGCTAAACGAATTGCACTCATTGTTGCTTCAGTACCTGAACTTACCATACGAACTTGTTCGATTGATGGCACCATTTCGATGACTTTCTCAGCCATTTTAACTTCAAGTTCAGTTGGCGCACCAAATGATAAACCGTTTTCAACCGCTTCTAATACCGCTTGGCGGATTTGAGGATTATTGTGACCTAAAATCATCGGGCCCCAAGAACCAACATAATCGATATATTTTTTGCCATCAGCATCGTAAATATAAGCACCATCTGCTTTTTCGATGAAAAGTGGTGAACCACCTACACCGTTAAAGGCACGAACTGGTGAGTTTACGCCACCAGGAATGGTTTGTTTTGCTTGTTCAAAAAGCGCTTCTGAGCGGGTCATGTGAAATCCTTCTAAAAAATCGTTAGCTGACTATCTATCAGCTTTTCGTGAATACCAGTTAACAGGGCACTCATGCTGTTGTAGCTCGTTTTCAACACCAAGCGTTAACGCAAAAAGTGCCATTCGAATAAGTAAGCCATTATCGGCCTGCCTGAAAATGGCAAGACTTGGGTGGCTATTTAAATCATTATCCAATTCATTTGCTTGCGCACGTGAATCACGCGGCAACGGATGCATAATCACCGTATTTGATTTGCAATGTTGCGTATAAATACTGTGATTTAATCTAAACTTGCCACGATACTTATTCGCTTCATCTTGTGAAGCGAACCGTTCTTCCTGAATTCGAGTCAGATAGAGTATATCAGCTTGATGTAAATTACCTTCTAACTGATCTGTTATTGTGATCTTATGACCAGCATTTTCAATGTCATTGATCACATAGTCAGGCATTGCTAAGTCAGATGGTGAGATTAATGTGAATTGAATGTTTTTATACATACACAACAAACGAGATAGCGAATGCACTGTGCGACCATGTTTAAGGTCGCCAACCATTGCGATATGCATGCCGCTAATATCTTGTCCGCGATGACTTAATTCTTTTTGAATAGTAAATAAGTCCAGCAATGCTTGGGTAGGGTGCTCGTTTGAGCCGTCACCGCCATTGATCACAGGAACGCGGCTACCTTCAGCAAACTCTTTGACTGAAAAAGGGTCTGGGTGACGCATTGCGATAACGTCTGAATATGTCGATAACACACGAGCGGTATCATAAAGAGATTCGCCTTTAGATAATGACGATGACCCCATACCGACAGTTTCTCTGACATTACCGCCTAGTAAATTAAAGGCACAGCCAAAGCTCACTCGAGTTCGTGTACTTGGTTCAAAAAAGAGGTTACCTAAAATCGCTCCGTCGAGCACCTTGGTACGTTTTTCACGCAGCGCATAAGGCGTCATATCTTCGGCGACATTAAAAATGGTGTTAATAGCATCAAGATCCAGTTGATTAACTGAAAGGATGTGAGAACCGCTAAACTGTGTCATCAGCCTGATTTCCAATTATTAGGAGAGTAAATAAGGGCTATTTACCCTGTGGTTATGTAGGGTGGCTGAGGCGAGATTTTAACAGAGAGTGGATGAATATTAAATCTCGCTAATGATTATTTATCGCTTTTTAGACATAACACTGATTAGCGAAATAAGAACAATGCTAAATTCCTAAAAAGTGAACTTTTATCGTACGAAAAACATTGAAAATTACACTTGGCCAGAGCGTATTTCTTGCCATAATGTCGCCCAGCTGATCACGCCGACGATATTATTGGTATTGCCACGATAAATATATACTTCACCGCGTCGCTTAATCGCCAATAACTCGTAAACCTCATTTAATGTGGCTGTATCAGGAAACCCTTCCATTGGTTGACGTGATAGTGTTGTTGAGTCTTCAAATGATTGCATTTCGATACTGAGCATTTCGATTTGTGACTCAGAGTTGCGTACCATTACCGGTCGTCCTTCGGCGCGTTTCATTACCTCCAGCAGTAGGTCGTCATTATCGTTGACGATAACAAAGCGCTTATCCATGATGGCTCGCACGCCTTTCTTTTGTAGACCTTGATTGACGGGAGGCACCTTGTATCCAAGCCCCATAATATCGAGCTGCTTTAAAAAAACTGAGCTGGTATTAAAACCTTGATAGGCAATCAAGAAAGCCGGAATAGTAACGAACATCGCAGGTAGTATTATTGACGCATCATTGGTTAACTCGAGTAGAGCCACCAGTGCAGCCAACGGCGCACTTAAACAGACGCCCATCATGGCAGTCATTCCAATAACAGTATACAAACCTACATAAGGGGCAATTGATGGGAAAAACATGGCGCTAACTAAAGCTAATATTGCGCCGATCAATGCGCCAATACCATAAAGCGGACCAATTAAGCCACCAGGAATCCCAAAGCCAATCGCGGCAATGGTCGCTATAATTTTACCGATCAATAATGCTAACAAGAACATTAAGCTAGGGCTGTCGATAATGGTTGCTTGAATCGCTAAATCACCAGAGCCCAATGCTTGGGGTAAAAATAACCCCACCAAAGTGGTGACGCTCGCAGCTATCATGAGTCGATAAATCAGCGGCCAGTGTTGGCCTATTGCTGTCATTTTTAACAGTGAATGATTAAAGCCTGCCGCAGCGCAGCCTAGCACAATGCCGCCAATGGCAAGAATAGGGTAATGATCCAAGGGGATCCGCGTTACTGTGATTAAGTCATATTCGTGAATATTGCCAAACACTAATTGGCTCGATAACGCTCCACATATGGCCGATAACATTATCGGGAAAAAGTAGTGAATTTTGTATTCGCGGACGATAACTTCAAACACAAAAAGGACTGCTGCAAGCGGCGCGTTAAAAATCGCTGCAATACCTGCTGCGATGCCGCTGGCGCACATAATTCGCACGCTATTGTCTGGTAATTTAAACTTTTCGGCTAAATAACTGGCGCTAACGGCACCAAGATGAATAGCGGGTCCTTCTTTACCAACAGAAAAGTTTGCGATTAAGGCAATTAATGCTTGAAAGAACTGACCGGGTGCGGATTGCAACGGCACTTTACCGTAATGCAGCTTAAATCGATGCATGACATAGGCAATTCCCATGCGGCGATAACGCTTAGAGCCGATGCCTGCCACCAGCCATATTAAGATAGCGCCGACAATCGGTAAGTAAGTACGCCAGTCGCTGACGGCACTGGCAAAATTGGTCGCTTCAGGAATGGTGTGAACTTGCGCCCAACTGAGTAATAGCCGGAATAAGATGATGACGCTTGAGGCAATAATGGCAAATAACAGCGCTAAACCACAAAGTTGCACACTAATCTTCGACTGAGAAAGTTTATCTCTCAATTCATTACGAAGATATTTGCGTGTAGCTGCTTTGGTGTGAATAATAGCGGCTTTATTTATCTTAATTTGCACTGTATTGCCTAAGATCCATATTTGGGCGATTTGTTGTCATTGTATTTTATTAAGGGCTTGTTACCTAATGCTAAATTATCATCGCATGCTTGACCGCTTGCAAGTTCAAGAACGTAAACTTCGTTCATCGGGGTTATATTTATCAGCGTTAATTATTATCAGTTTTGTTGTTGGGGTTTTAAGTCATACTGTTTTCATATCTGAAGTCGTTGAACCAGAACATCAAGCTGCTGAAGTAACCGCACTTAAGACTGAACTTAAGCAACAATCTCATGTAGTTTCTCGTCTTGATATGGCACTTTCAATTGAAAAAGAAGCCAATGCCAACATGAAGCAAATGTTTGGTAAACAAATTCAACAGCAAAAAACACTTGAACAAGAATTAGCATTTTACCGCAGCCTAGTGTCACCAGAGAAAGAGATTGATGGTGTTGCTATTCATGGTCTTGAGCTATCGAAAGGTTTATTGCCTGATAGTTACCAAATGCGATTAATTTTAACCCAACTGCAAAAACGAAAAAGCATTGTTAAAGGGGTCGCCGACATTGTTTTAGTAGGAGTACAAAATGAGAAACAAGTGGAAATTTCATTAAGCGACTTAGAGATTGAGCAGTTTAATTTTGGCTTCAGATACTTTCAAATGTTCGATGCTGAAATAAGTTTGCCACAAGGATTTGATTTACAGAGAATTAAAGCCGTAGTGCAAGTTAGTGCCAGTCGTGGTGTTAAAGGTGGACGCATTGAGCAAACGTTCGAGATCTCAGAGTTACTAGAAAGCTAAAAAAGAACTAAGAGTAATACTTGAACAAATTAGTCAGGTAATAGATAATTCCGACCTGAAACTGAAGTTAGAGGTAGTAATGACTGAACAAACAGATGCAGCAATGCCAATTCAATTTACCGATGCTGCGGCAACTAAAGTGAAGGGACTGCTAGAAGAAGAGCAGAACCCAGAATTAAAACTTCGTGTGTACGTCACAGGTGGTGGTTGTTCAGGTTTCCAATATGGTTTTACTTTCGACGAAAAAGTTAATGAAGGTGATTTCACTATTGAAAAGCAAGGTGTTCAATTGGTTGTTGATCCAATGAGTCTTCAATATCTTGTGGGCGGTGAAGTGGATTACACTTCAGGACTGGAAGGGTCTCGCTTCTTTGTTAAGAATCCGAATGCGACCACGACCTGTGGTTGTGGAGCTAGCTTCTCAGTCTAATACATTGATTGAGTTGCGACATTAAGTTGATATTTTGCTAAATGGCAATTATTAACAATAAAAAAGCCGTCTTATGACGGCTTTTTTGTGGGTTAAACTTAATCAACTAATGATATTAAAGTTCATTCTAGGTTTAAACCACTTAAACACTGCTTTATTAAAGCTAATCCATACCTGCACTAAAGCCAAAGCAATTAACACACTGAAAATAACCCAATCAGGCAGCACCATTTGCATAAAGCCAATATCTACAGTGGTAGGTCCTGCAACAATATTATCAGGGTCATACATGATAATAGGCAGCATGCTGTATAGGCCTAATTGTAAGATGCCATAAGCCCGTAACATGTAAAGCGCTGCTTTTTGTCTACCGGCTACACCTAATACCATCATTAAAGTTAAAGCGCACAATAACACGCCTTGTTGTGCCATTAACCCACTAACAGAAGTAATGACGTAAACCGTCATTAATGCGATTAATCGTTTAGGGAATACTGCTTTTTCGGTGTTAGGTTTAGCAACTGTTTCATTTTCTGTTTCGACAATATTTATCTTTTCAGCATCTTGCTGCGGTAAATTTTTATCAGTCATAACGCCTTAACTTTTATCTTGATTGCAGGTGTCTGGGATTTAAACAGTGTAGAGTGCTTTTAATGCTTAGCTTGTTTTTTTGGCGTTAAGCGAGAATCAAGCTCATACGGTGGGATAACCACACCTAAGTCTTCTTGAACTGGGAACACGGCGACAAATAAGTCATCTTCTGACATGCCACTCACCCAACGTTCTTGGAACTCATTTAAAGGGATTGAAAGAGGTTCGCAGTCTTTCCACTCATCGACAGCCCATAGTTTGGCTGCTTCTTCAGAAGGCCACATCGGGATGCAATCCTCATCTTCAGTGGTCAGCATCACACAACCATCTTGGTCTTGCAGGCTCCAAATTGCTTGTTCTTGTTTAACTTGATCAACAAGGTAATCGTAACGCGCTTCAGGTGTCATGTTTAATTGGTCTTCAATTGATTTTGGTTTGCTGCTCATGGTGAACTCTCATTGCAAAGTGGAACTGATTTGGCGCTTATTCACGCGAATACCGCATGATAACATTGACTGTTAGTTTTAAAAAAGAAAAGAGCACTTTGCGTGCTCTTTGCTAATGATAAGGTGCTTAAATGTACCTATCCTTCGGATGGGGTGTCAAAGAAGCGATAAATCATGCCAGCAAGAATCGCACCTGCAATGGGAGCTACCCAAAACAGCCATAATTGTGAAATAGCCCAATCCCCGACGAATAGAGCGGGGCCTGTGCTTCTTGCGGGGTTTACCGAGGTGTTAGATACCGGAATACTGATTAGATGAATCAAGGTGAGCCCTAAACCAATTGCAATAGGTGCAAAGCCTGCTGGCGCTCGTTGATCTGTCGCGCCAAGGATAATGAGTAAAAAGAATAAGGTCATTACGACCTCGCATATCAGTACTGACATCATGCTATAACCACCAGGCGAGTGCTGTGCATAGCCGTTTGATGCAAATCCACCTGCTAGACTGAAGCCATCTTGACCACTGGCAATTAAGAATAAAATGCCTGCACCAGCAATCCCGCCAGCCACTTGAGCAACGATATATGGGGCTAACTCGCGAGTTGGAAAGCGTCCACCAGCCCAAAGACCAAAAGATACCGCAGGGTTTAAATGGCAACCTGAAATATGGCCAATTGCGAAAGCCATTGTCAGTACGGTCAAGCCAAATGCTAAAGCGACGCCGAGTAATCCTATCCCGACTTCAGGGAAGGCTGCTGCGATGACGGCACTACCACAACCTCCGAGCACCAACCATAAAGTGCCAATAAACTCTGCTAACATTTTTTGCTGAATACTCATTTAACTGTCCTTATTAAAATTGAATACTGTCTAAGTTAACTGCTAATTAGTCTTCCCAACTATCACTTATAAATAAATTACTTAGAAACGGTTTAAAAATACCGCTCAAAAGAGTTAAGCAGTAAAAATGAATTAATTCAATGATGCTAATATGACTTTTAGATGTGTTAAGGGCAAAGGAGTATAGGGAAATACGATGCAGTAAGGATCGTCAAAAA
This sequence comes from Shewanella sp. GJ50-10, assembly GCF_055808815.1. Lineage (NCBI taxonomy): Bacteria > Pseudomonadati > Pseudomonadota > Gammaproteobacteria > Alteromonadales > Shewanellaceae > Shewanella > Shewanella sp. GJ50-10. The sequence goes on from NZ_JBVVSS010000001.1 coordinate 1,132,525, forward strand.
AGGATAGCTTGGAAGTTTATAGACTACAGGGCCTTAGCTCAGTGCCGCCTTAAAGCACTGTAGTCATCGATTAGCGATGAAGGTTTATCGTGTAAAAACCATAAGCGTGGTGCAAGCATTAAGCGTGGTACAAGCTTCCTAGCACCGCAAACCGACTTGCCCCAGTCACTACTGGCAAGTTACCGCTTAAACCATGATGATTACGCATGGCTAACCAAGCAAAGGCGATACCTTCGACCCATTTGGGATCCATGCCAATATTACTAGTGGTCGAGAGAGTCCAATTAGGCAGCAATAGGCTTAAGCGCCCCATTAGGGTTTTATTAAATGCGCCACCACCACAAACAAATATATCGCCTTTGTCAGATAATCTGTTTATGTCATTTGCGATGCTATGACAGGTTAGATCAAGTAAAGTTGATTGAATATCAGCAAGGTTTAAATGTGAAAAGTTGGCCTTTTGCTGTTCTAACCAAGCTTGGTTAAACAGTTCACGCCCCGTGCTTTTTGGGTATGTCATGGCAAAGTATGGGTGAGACAATAAATGCTGTAAAAACTCATCGTCTGTGGTGCCAGAAGCCGCCCATTGACCTGATTCATCAAATGGGAGTTGTTGCTCTTGCAGAATAAATGCATCCATTAAGGTGTTACCTGGGCCAGTATCAAAACCAATGACTCGCTCATCGCCGTTTTGGACTGCATTGTCAGATTGCGAACCTGAACTATTAGGCAGGTAAGTGATATTGGCAATGCCGCCAATATTAAGGATAACTCTTGGCGTTTTGTTTTCAGCAAACATGGCGTGGTGAAACGCGGGTACTAATGGCGCCCCTTGTCCGCCTAACGCGACATCTTTTCTGCGAAAATCAGCAATGACATTAATCCCTGTTTCAACGGCTATTGTTTCAGGATCGCCAATTTGTAATGTAAAACCATGTTCTAAATTTGGCATATGCCTAATTGTTTGTCCGTGGCTACCAATGGCGATGATATCAGTTTTATCAATCTTCGCTTTAGCTAGTAACTCATTAACTGCTTGAGCAAACAACAAACCCATAGCGCGATCCATTCGCCCCATGATATTTATTTCATCGGTATTAGGGGAACATAAACGGTGCAATTGGCTCAATATATGTTGAGGAATGTCAACGGTATGGTTGGCAACTAACTGACTTTTATTGTCTGCAAAATCTACCAAAACAGCGTCAATACCATCCATACTGGTGCCAGACATTAAACCGATGAAATAGTGATGTTTGTTTGTAAGTGCTGTCATAGTTGGTTGCTCAAATTAACGAAATGTAGAAACAAATTGAACACAAAATAGAAAAGGTACGAGTGAGTTGATGAAACGCTCATACCTACTTGGGCTGCTGCATAATAACAGCTGATCAATACCAGTTTCTCAATAGCTAGTTACTTAATAGGGATTGCTTAATTACTGGCGTATTGTAGTTGTTTATTTTTCTCAATTTTAGCCATCAGCTGTTTACTCAATGCGGTAAATTGGCTCTTTTCTTTTTTATCAATCGGATTCGATTGTGGCAGCTTGATGGTTCTTGGGTTCCGATGTACGCCATTTACGATGAACTCATAATGTAAATGCGCGCCAGTCACGCGCCCAGTTTTACCAAGAGTTCCGATAATTTCACCTTGTTTAACCGTGTCGCCTCGTTTTACTTTACGCTTGTTTAAGTGCAGGTATTTGGTGGTGTAGGTGTCATTGTGTTTAATGAAAACATAATTACCGTTGTATTTGTTGTAGCTCGCTTCAACGACTTTCCCTCGGCCAGCAGCTTTAATTGGAGTGCCAATAGCAGCAACATAATCTACGCCTCTATGGGCTCTTACTTGCCCTGTAACAGGGTGTAAGCGGCGGGGGTTAAAGCTTGAACTAACGTATTTGAAATCAACAGGTGAGCGTAAAAAAGCTTTTCGCATACTGTTGCCTGATTCCGAGTAGTATTCGCCATCGGTATAACGTACTGCAGTATAACGTTCGCCTTGGTTATAAAATTCAGCCGCTAAGATGTTACCTGTGCCAATAAACTGTCCGTCGACAAACTCTTCCTCAAACATGAGCGAGAAACTGTCATCCTTGCGAATGTCTAATGCAAAATCAATGTCCCAGCCAAAAATATTAGCCAGTTGCATAATATGGTTAGCAGATAAACCAGCTGTTGCTGCTGCATTCCAGAAGTTGCTACTGATATTGGCAGTTATGAATTTATTTTCTAAGGTAATGGTTTTAACGTTAACCTTTTCTTGAAACTTATCGTCATGTTTACTGATCAATAACGTAGAAATCTTGTCCATCTGATAACTGATCTGGGTTATTTCATTCTGCCCATCTTTGGTGACGATGATTTCTTCGCCGGGCATAATTTTAAGCAGATTCTTTTTTGATTTTGGCAGCAGGGTAATTTGGTAAACATCTCTAGGACTTAATCCTGCTCTGTTCGCCAGTCCACCAAAGGTATCTCCCTTGGCCACTTTATATGTTTTATGGGACAACAAATCGGCTTCGCGATAAGGTACTGCATTTTCTACATCTTTAGCTGGGCTCAATACTGTATTGTCAGAAGTTGTTAATGGGTCCAAATTCGCAATAGGGCTGCTGTCTTTTGAAGGCGTTAATGATTGTTGTACTGACTTATTGGCATGTTGGCTAGATTGGCTTGGCGGTGTTGGTGTGCGAAATGCTAATGGCACAGAGTATTCGGATTGTGTATTAGCCGAGCGAGTGTTGCTGTCTTCATCATTATTGTTTTGCAACGATTGAATGCGGTCAGAAAGATCTACAGTGCCAGTTTGTGTTTGTTTGGATGCTTTAGCGTCATCAGAGGGGAATAACACGATAATCATCGTGAAAATAACTAATAAACTTAATGCAATTTGATGCACTTTTGGCAGTAATTTAAATAAAGTGATTAGCTTTGCCATCGACCTATGTACCAGTTTCTCTTTTTCGTTGTAATCCCCTTAGTGTACACACTTTCAATTACCGTGGCTAACAAGTAATATAGGCCTCTTATTTTTTTATCAATGCTTCAGGAGTAGGTGCCGAAATGGCTGATTTAGACCAAGTGTTAGCAGAAATTAAACGTGGTACCGACGAGATTTTAGTCGAGTCAGATCTGCTAGAAAAACTTAAAGAGGGGCGTCCTTTAAGAATTAAACTAGGTGCAGATCCAACCGCTCCAGATATTCATTTAGGCCATACGGTCATTTTAAATAAACTGCGTGCGTTTCAAGAGCTAGGCCATGAAGTAATTTTCTTGATTGGCGATTTCACTGGCATGGTTGGTGATCCAAGTGGTAAAAACAGTACTCGTCCTCCATTGACTCGTGAAGACGTACTTGCCAATGCTGAAACGTATAAAGAGCAAGTGTTCAAAATTTTAGATCCAGCTAAGACTCGTATCGAATTTAACTCTAGCTGGTTAGAGCCATTAGGCGCTGCAGGTATGATCCGTTTAGGTTCTAAGCAAACCGTTGCACGTATGATGGAGCGTGATGACTTTAAAAAGCGTTATGCGTCAGGGCAAGCGATTGCGATTCATGAGTTCATGTATCCTTTACTACAAGGCTATGACTCAGTTGCACTGAAAGCGGATGTAGAGTTAGGCGGAACCGACCAAAAGTTCAACTTGTTAATGGGTCGAGAGCTACAAAAAGCGGAAGGTCAGAAACCACAAACGGTTATCATGATGCCTTTATTAGTGGGTTTAGATGGCGTAAAGAAAATGTCTAAGTCTGCTCATAACTATATTGGTGTCAGTGAACCTGCTAACGAAATGTTCGGTAAAATCATGTCAATTTCAGATGACTTGATGTGGAGTTACTTCGAGCTACTGTCATTCCGTCCATTAGCTGAAATTGCCCAATTTAAAGAAGATATTGCCAATGGTCAAAACCCACGTGATGTGAAAATTGCTTTAGCAAAAGAAATCATTGCAAGGTTCCACGACCAAGAGCAAGCTGATGCAGCTCATCAAGAATTCATTAATCGTTTCCAAAAAGGTGCGATGCCAGATGATATTGAAGAGATGGAGTTTGAAGCCGGTGAAGGGCTAGCGATTGCTAACTTACTTAAAACTGCGGGTTTGGTAGGTTCAACTTCTGACGGCATGCGCATGATTAAGCAAGGCGCAGTTAAGATGGATGGCGAAAAGCTTAGTGATACTCGCCAAGTGTTTGAAGCAGGCACTAATGCTATTTTTCAAGTGGGTAAACGTAAGTTTGCTAAAATCACTTTAGTTTAATTTAAGCTTAGATTTTTTGCTTTACATGCTAGCTAAAAGCTAAAATATACAGACAAAAAACGACTCAATTGAGTCGTTTTTTTATTTCCGTTTCTGGCTCAAGTCATCAGCCTATTGAGTCTGCAGTTGGTCAGACATGGTTTGATAGTCCATTAAGTCGACTTGCTCAGTCATCCTTTCAGTATTCATATCAAACTTAAGTGTTGTAACACCAGGGATTGCAATCTCAATAATTTTGCCTGGTTTCCCAAACTGTTCACCTGGGCCGCGAAGGTGATAATTACCAATCATCACCACTAATGAGCCAGTGTTAAACATATGCTCAATATTAAACTTATATTCTAAAACGCCTTCATGAGCGCGTTCGAAAAAATCAATAATATGCCTGCCGCCTTTATAGGTGACATTGGCCGTTTTATCGTAAAACACACTATCACGGTTATAAAAACGTCTGAGAGAGCGATAGTCATGATCGGTCAATGCTTGCATGTATTGCACTGCCATCTGTTGCTCTTTTGGCATATCACCAACAGCGGCATTGCTGTTTAAACTCAATAAACTGCAAAAAATACCACATAACAAACCAATAATTCGCACTTAGGGCCTCTTACTTTTTAAATCAAACGCGGGTAAAGATAGATGCCAGCGTATTGCGCTCAGGCGAATAATCAAGGTACTGAACATAGCAAAGAATAATGCATTAATGCTATCCATTCCAACTTCAATACTCAAGGTGTAGCAGATACCACCGACAATTGATGCTGTAGCATAAATCTCGGTACGCAAAACCATTGGAACTTGGCGGCAAAGTAAATCTCGGATAATACCACCACCCACACCAGTTATGAGCCCCATAATAACAGCTGACATACCGGATAGTCCTAACATCAGTGCTTTTTCTGCGCCAATAACCGTAAATAATGCAAGCCCAAGAGCATCGGCAATGGGTAAGGTCAGCTTTGGTAGTTTATGTGGTTTTCTGACGAGAATAAAACAAGCAAACACAGTGGCTAAGATGACGATAATGTAATTAGCATCGCTAATCCAAAATACCGGGGTCGCGCCCGTTAGCGCATCACGTATGCTTCCACCACCAACGGCGGTAACTGATGCAAGTACTATCACTCCAAATGGATCCATGCGATGTTTACCTGCAGCTAAGGCACCTGAAAGGGCAAATACAGCAGTACCACAGAGATCAAAAAAATAAATCCATTCAAAGTTAATCATTGGTTCGCTCATCGCTGTTCAAACTTCGCTCCGTTAAGACTTTCTTGCAATGCTGCTGTGAGCTTAACTCTTTAATATGAATATTCAGCGCATCTACAGAAATTCTAATTTCGATGACAGACAAAATGAGTGAATAAAGTAAAAATAATAAACTGACACCGAATATCACAGAACCAGTATGAAAGAAGCCTAAGTAGATAAATATCATGCTAATAACGCAAATAGCAAAGCTAACAACACCTGCTTCTTGCATGCGTCTGATGATGCTAATGCGCTGCCTTAGGTTTTTGATTTGCTCGTTATCTACAGGTTTACCAGAAGCACTTAAGTTTCTTATTAGCGCAGCCAAAGAGAAAAAACGGTTGGTGTAAGCCAATAACAATAATGAGATTGCAGGAAATAATAAACCGGGTGTAGTTAATGATATTTGAATGTTATCTAACAAGACACTTTGCCTCAAATGGAACGGGATAAATCACTTAGCTGGTAATAATAACTCTTTTGCAAATAAAGTTACATTGCTTGTAACCATCTTAATGCAGTCCATAAAATAGGAATAGCGATGGTAAAGGATATCCAAAAAGTCACAGCCCAAGAGGTTAGGCTGATGGCATTTTTGATATCAAGTATTTCAGGCATTCGAGACGGATTAATCTTATTTATAGCAACTCTTTGTTCTTTATGGTTGATGACAAATTTTTGCGGACCGCCAAGCTCAACTTGTAAGATCTTACTACCAATAAACAAACTCGAATAACCGTATATCCCATCCGTGTGAGAAGGTTGTTTGAATAGGATGTTGATGTTTTTAAGCCCACCTTGAAGTACTAAGGTAAAGTTCCATAACCAGATAGGGATCGCATAGATAAAACGATTGAGAAAATATATCGGCGCACTAAAAAAGCGATACTGCGGGACATAGTTTGGCCAGCAATGTTCTAGTTGTTTTAGTAAGTGAAGCAATAATACTAGTGGCGTGCCGCCAAGCCCATAAAATAAAATGGTCGCCACAGTGCCATAACTTGGTGAAATTAACAGACGCTCGATTGTTGCTTTGCAAATGCCTATCTCAGACAAACTGCTCGTTTGTTGTGTAAGCCAAGGTGATAAGTAGGATTTTGCTAATTCTTTCTGCCCATGTTCAAGCGAGCTAACTACATCTTTTGCTACAGGTTTGAACCCCGCATCGCTGATACAAAAGTACAGTAAAACAAAATCGAAAAACCAAGGGTAGGCTGCGAGCGAGAGAATAAAATAAGTTGTAAACCAGATAGGCACAACGAGTAAAATACTTGCCAGTAAACCTGCAGTAAGCTGTTGTTTTGGGTCCCGTTGTGGGTGACTAACTTTCTGGCTGAGCAGAATAGCTAACTGATGGAACCAAACAATGGGATGATACTTTCTTGAAATAGGCGCCACACGTGAAATTAGTAACGCCATAAATAACACTAAGCAACTTTGTAATAAGCTGCCATCAATGCGAATCAGTTGTTCGTAAAAGGTGCTATCAATCAATTTTAAAAAACCATCCCATTATTAATAGTTTCCGCAGCTACTTATAGCTTTAAGCTTGATTATAGCTGCTTTAATAATGCTATAACCATTAATGCTGAGTAATGACCAGCTTTAACAATATATGAGTCAAAGTCTACTGCAGAATCATCGTTAGCATTATCTGAAAGCGAACGAATAACCACGAATGGGACTTCAAACTGATGGCATACTTGGGCAATTGCAGCCGCTTCCATTTCACAAGCCGCCATTGTCGGGAAGTTGTTGAGCATCACTTTAGTACGTTCAGGGTCGCAAATGAAGCTGTCGCCCGTTGCAATTAACCCTTCAATGACTTGCGCTTCGCCTAACGATGAGATTGCCGCTTTGGCTGCTTCAACTAATTTAGTGTCAGGAATGAACGCTGCAGGTTGTGAGGCCATTTGGCCAATTTCGTAACCAAAAGCAGTCACATCAACGTCGTGATGACGTACTTCAGATGAGATAACGATATCACCAATATTCAAACTATCGACAAAACCACCAGCTGAACCAGTGTTAACAACCGCATCTACTTTGAAGTTGTTGATCACTAATGTGGTTGCGATACTTGCCGCGACTTTACCAATGCCTGAGCGAGTGACCACAACATCTTGACCCGATAACTGGCCTTCAATAAATTCGATGCCGGCAACTTTTGAATGAACTGGATTGCTCATGGTTTCAATTAGGTGAGCAACTTCTGGTTCCATTGCACCGATAATAGCGATTTTCATAAACTGATTCTCATTGATTAGTTAGCCAAGTCTGAATATTGGCATTAATAAGATAGCTAAGTAATTATCTAGTAATTGCTAGATTGATAGCAAACGATCACTTAGCTTTTAGATGGCGGCTAATATAGCACAGATGGATAATTCAGAACTGGGAGCGATATAAATTTTCAATAAAAAAAGCGCATTTTTCAATGCGCTTTTTAGTTAAGGATATTTTTGTTTGATGCTAAGCATCTTCAAATGAATTCAAAATTCCTTGGGCAGCATCACGACCTTCAGCAATGGCGGTTACCACTAAGTCAGAACCGCGCACCATATCACCGCCAGCAAACACTTTAGGGTTAGTGGTTTGGAATGGATTATCGTCAAACTTACTGGCTTTGACTAAACCCCATTCGTTAGTTTCAATGCCAAAGTCATCAAACCATGGAGCAGGGCTTGCTTGGAAACCAAAGGCAATGATAATGGCATCAGCTTCTAGCACTTGTTCGCTACCAGGAATGACTTCCGCTTTTTTACGACCTGATTCATCTGCTTCACCCATTTGGGTTTCAACACATTCAATGCCGGTTACAACGCCATCTTGTTCTTTAATCGCTACAGGTTGACGGTTAAATAAGAAGTTAACGCCTTCTTCACGCGCATTTTGAACTTCACGACGTGAACCTGGCATATTGGCTTCATCACGACGGTAAGCACAAGTCACGCTTTTTGCGCCTTGTCTAACTGCTGTGCGAACACAATCCATAGCAGTATCACCACCACCTAAAACAACCACATCTTTACCTTCAAGGCTTAAATACGGATTGTCTTGGCACTGACTACCCATTAACTCATGGGTGTTACCAATAAGGTACGGCAATGCTTGAATAACACCTTGGCTATCTTCACCTGGAAGACGGGCTTTCATTGCTGTATATGTTCCCATACCTAAGAACACGGCATCGTATTCATCAAGTAAAGACTGAAACGCAATGTCTTTACCGACAGTTACGCCCATTTTAAATTCAATACCCATGCCTTCAAGTACATTGCGACGGGTTTGCATGACATCTTTATCAAGTTTAAAAGATGGGATGCCATAAGTTAGCAGACCACCAATTTGCGGATACTTGTCATAAACAACCGCTTTTACGCCATTACGGCTGAGAATGTCTGCACAACCTAAACCTGCGGGACCAGCACCAATAATCGCTACTCGTTCTTTACGAGGAGTAACGGTACTCATGTCTGGTCGCCATCCTTGGCTAATTGCGGTGTCAGTAATGTATTTTTCAACATTACCAATAGTGACAGCTCCAAAGTCATCATTAAGGGTACAAGCACCCTCACACAATCTGTCTTGTGGGCAAACGCGGCCACAGATTTCAGGTAGGGTGTTTGTTTCGTGAACTAAATCAGCGGCTTCAAGAATACGCCCCTGTTCTGCCAGCTTTAACCAGTTTGGAATATAGTTATGCAGTGGACATTTCCACTCACAGTATGGGTTACCACAATCTAAGCAACGGTCAGCTTGCTCAGCCACTTGAGGCTGAGAAAATGGCTGATAGATCTCGATAAACTGGGTTGAGCGCTCAGCTGCGGAATGCTTGGTTGGATCCTTACGATCCACTTCGATAAATTGAAAATCATTACTCATCTAAATTACCCCGCCTTCACAGCTAATTCCGGGCTTTTTTGCTCTATCTTGAGCAAGTCGGCAACGGCAATATTTTTAGGCTTAACTAATACAAAACAGTCTAACCAGTTTTCAAAATCACTTAAGATCATTTTGGCGTGCTCACTACCTGTGGCTTCAACATGCGCCTCAATCAGCTCCTTAAGGTGTTGCTGCTGAATTTTTGATTCTAACTTTTGTGTATCAACAAGCTCTGTATTTACGCGGCGACTAAAGTGATTAAATCTATCGAAGATGTAAGCAAAGCCACCCGTCATACCTGCGCCAAAGTTAACACCAGTTTGACCCAGTACCACGACAATGCCGCCAGTCATGTATTCACAACCGTTATCACCGACGCCTTCAACAACGGCAATCGCGCCAGAGTTACGAACAGCGAAACGCTCACCAGCTTGACCAGCTGCGTAAACGCGACCGCCCGTTGCACCATATAAACAGGTATTACCCATAATGGCACTTTGTTCACTTTGGAAAGGGCTGCCAACAGGTGGGTTAATGACAATTCGACCGCCCGACATCCCTTTGCCGACGTAATCGTTTGCATCGCCGACTAATTTCATTTCAAGGCCGGGGCTATTCCACACTCCGAAACTTTGACCCGCACTACCATTAAATTGCAATGAAATAGGTTCTTTAGCACCAGTCACACCTACATTAGTGGCAATGTAGCCTGATAGCGAAGCACCAATTGAACGATTAGTGTTATTAATAGCGTATTGCTTACTGAAAGGTTTACCTTCTAGTACAGCTTGAGCTGTGTCGGTAACAATCTGTAAGTTAAGCTCGCCTTTATCTGAAGGTGGGTTTAACTCTTTCCAAGTGATTGCACTGCCTTCTGCTACTTTTGGTTGGTACAGAATTGGCGCAAAATCTAAACCAAGTTGTTTAGCCGTTTGACCTTCAAGGGCATATAACCAATCAGTTCGACCTACTAAATCTTCAAACTTAGTGACACCCAGCGCTGCCATTGATTCACGTACTTCTTGAGCGACAAACTCGAAGTAGGTAATAACGCGCTCTGGCAGACCATGGTAATGGTTATCACGTAAGTTTTTATCTTGAGTGGCGACACCAGTTGCACAATTGTTTAAGTGACAAATACGTAAGTATTTACAACCAAGTGCAATCATAGGCACAGTACCGAAACCGAAGCTTTCAGCACCTAACAATGCGGCTTTAACAATATCTAAGCCTGTTTTTAACCCACCATCCACTTGTAAACGGATTTTATGACGTAAACCGTTTTCAACTAATGATTGATGAACTTCAGCAAGGCCAAGCTCCCAAGGAGAACCTGCGTATTTAACAGAGGTAATAGGACTTGCAGCAGTACCACCGTCATAACCAGAAATCGTGATCATGTCTGCGTAGGCTTTTGCTACACCGGTAGCAATGGTGCCGACACCTGGTTCTGAAACCAGTTTGACCGAGACTAAGGCTTTAGGGTTAACCTGTTTTAAATCGAAAATCAGCTGCGATAAATCCTCAATAGAGTAAATATCGTGATGCGGCGGTGGTGAAATCAGTGTGACGCCAGGACGTGCATGACGAAGACCTGCAATTTCGACACTGACTTTATGACCTGGTAATTGACCACCTTCACCTGGTTTCGCACCTTGAGCAATTTTAATCTGTAATACATCTGCATTAACAAGGTAATGCGCAGTAACGCCAAAACGACCTGAAGCAATCTGCTTAATCGCCGAGTTACGCTCGCTGTTAAAGCGGCTTGCGTCTTCTCCACCTTCACCAGAGTTAGAACGACCACCAATACGGTTCATCGCTACAGCTAAGGCTTCGTGAGCTTCTGGGCTTAATGCACCGATACTCATAGCTGCACTATCGAAACGAGAGAATAGATTTTCTGCTGCTTCTACCTTTGACTCATCAATGGCAGGATTCGTGCCTTTAACACCAATCAAATCACGCAATGTTGCAATCGGACGGTCATCGACTAAAGCGGCAAACTTTTTGTATTTTGGATAATCTTGCTCAACAAGACTTTCCTGTAAGGTATTGACGACATCTGGATTAAAGCTGTGATATTCACCGCCTTCAACATACTTTAATAAACCACCTTGTGGTAAAGGCACATGTGCACGATAAGCCGCTGTGTGTAGTCGCTTTTGGTCTGCTGCCAGATGATCGAAATCTGCACCTTCAATACGACTAATGACGCCTTTAAAACACAGTTCAATTACATCAGAAGACAAGCCGACGGCTTCAAACTGTTGGCTACAACGGTATGAACCTACGGTACTGATGCCCATCTTAGACATGATCTTACGTAGACCCTTTTCAATACCTTGGCGGAAGTTAAGCATCAAGATGCTGTCATCTTCGATTTGATTTTTCTTCGCCATTGCTGAAATTGATTCGTAGGCTAAGTAAGGGTAAATAGCCGTAGCACCAAATCCAAGCAATACAGCAAAATGATGTGGATCTCTTGCAGATGCTGTTTCAACAATAATGTTAGTGTCACAACGTAAACTCTTATCAACAAGACGCTGCTGTACCGCTCCTACAGCCATAGCTGCTGGAATAACCTGAACATTTTTTGCAGTTGCACGATCCGATAAAATCAATAACGTTGTGCCACTTCTCGCTAAACGCTCAGCATCATCAGTGATACGTTCAATTGCTTGTTGTAAGGTTTCGTGTGCGTCGTAATTTAGATCAACAGTATTGGCACGATAGTAAGTGCTATCTAGTCCAAGCAATTGATTAAAGTCACTGAATAACAGAACTGGAGATTCAAACATGACACGGTAAGCAACACCGGTTGTTTCACAAAATAGATTCTGTTCACGTCCTACACAAGTCGTTAATGACATTACGTGTTTTTCACGTAACGGATCGATTGGTGGGTTAGTGACTTGAGCAAACTTTTGACGGAAATAGTCGTATAGCGAGCGAGATTTTTTAGACAATACAGCCATTGGCGTATCGTCGCCCATAGAGCCAGTCGCTTCTTCGCCTTTACTTGCAAGAGCCCAGATGACTTGTTCAAGTTCTTCTCGGCTGTAACCAAAATGCTTCTGATACTGAAGTAATACATCAGCAGAAAAGTTGCTAGCACCTTGCTGAGCCGCTTCCATTTTATTGGCAGGAACCAAAGTTCGACTGTTTTTAGACATCCACTCTTTATATGGGTGACGACGTTTTAAATCATTATCAATTTCGAAAGATGAATAAAGACGACCATTCATGGTATCTAAAACAAGCAGTTCACCAGGACCGACACGGCCTTTTTCAACGACTTCATCAGCAGAATAATCCCAAATGCCGACTTCAGAAGCCAAGGTCAAGATTCTATCTTTAGTGATAACGTAACGAGAAGGGCGCAGACCGTTACGGTCGACAGCACAGGCAGCGTGGCGGCCATTACTCATTACAATGCCAGCAGGACCGTCCCACGGCTCCATGTGCATTGAGTTAAAATCATAAAATGCTTTTAATTCGTCATCCATTTCTGGATTACTTTGCCAAGCTGGTGGAATAAGTAAGCGCATAGCACGGTAAAGATCCATACCACCTGATAACAGCATTTCTAGCATGTTATCTAAAGATGATGAGTCTGAACCTGTTTCATTCACAAAAGGTGCTGCTTGTTGTAAATCAGGTAGTAGTGGCGAATTAAATTTGTAGGCACGAGCACGAGCCCACTGACGGTTACCCGTAATGGTATTGATTTCACCATTATGAGCTAAAAATCTAAACGGTTGTGCCAACGGCCACTTTGGTGATGTATTAGTAGAAAAACGTTGATGGAACAGACAAATTGTACTCTTTAGACGGATATCTGCGAGATCGGTATAAAAAGAAGGTAAGTCTGCAGGCATCATCAAGCCTTTATAGACAATGACCTGACCCGATAGACTGGCCACATAAAAATCTTTGTCATCGACGATTTGTTGCTCTAAACGACGTCTTGCCATATAGAGACGACGTTCCAAGTCTTTCTCGCGCCAACCTACAGGTGCATTAATAAGTACCTGGTAAATTTGCGGTAAACTTTTACGACCGATTTCACCTAGTACGTCTGGATTAACTGGGACTTTTCTCCAGCCAGCAACACTTAAGGTTTCACGTTGTAGTTCTTTTTCTAGAATCGCTTTTGATGTTTCTGCTTTGACTGGATCTTGGCTTAGAAACAACATACCCACTGCAAACTTACGGCTTAAGTGCCAATCATTTTCGGTTGCAACGGCTGCAAAAAAATCTTTAGGCATCGACATTAATAGTCCACAGCCATCACCTGTGCGACCATCCGATGCAATACCACCACGGTGTTTCATTCTGTCTAACCCGTGAATAGCTGTACGGACAATGCGATGGCTTGCATCGCCATCCATTTGGGCTATTAAGCCGAAACCACAATTGTCCCGCTCAAAGCTGGGATGATATAAGCTCATACAAAAACTCCCTAAACCTAACTTAATACGACTCGGATAATGCGGAGAAGTTCTCATAGATATGCACCCGAACCACTCAAATTAGCCCGATAATGAATAAAGGTCAAACTTAAATTACTCAACAAAATGAATTGTTATTGTCATTACATTCGTTAAAAAAAACAGCCTTTACGTTAACGTAAACTGTGTTTTGTCTCGTATAACCTTATGAATAAAAAGAATTTTAAAAACTCGCAAAAAGATTTGTTACTTTTCTTTAACACTTAAGTCTAATTGATTTAGATTTATAAATAGTGAATTTATTTTCAAGCACAGTGCTAATTAACTATTTGGTTAATTTGAATATAAATTCACTCATGGCTAACCAATTTAAAACAAGGATGTTCATATTTGTGACCTAAAACATTAGCAGTGGATAAATTAACCAATTTATCTATCGATTTATTGATATAGCACCAAGTTTTATTTGCTCAAGACGATTATTATCTGCCACTTTTTTGAATTTGAGGATCCATTGTGGGCTTAGATGATTACGTAAATACATTCGGCGCTGTTTGCAAGAAGCAATATGGTGGCAGGATCAGAAAGCTCACAATAGATGCTAAATTTACTTGTCCAAACAGAGATGGCACGTTAGGTAAAGGTGGCTGTACTTTTTGTAATGTTTCTTCTTTTAGTTATGAACAAGGCACTGAAGCCAGCATTTCAGATCAATTAGTGCAAGGTAAGCAACGTTCTGTATTAGCTAATGCACCTGCGTCTACCTCTAAATATATAGCTTACTTTCAGGCTTACACAAGTACTTATGATGAATACCAGGTTTTAAAGCAAAAATACGATGAAGCAATTAAAGATGCTGATATCGTTGGACTCCATATTGGCACACGCCCCGATTGCGTGCCTGATGACATACTCGATCTACTTGTTAGTTATCAAGACAAAGGAATTGAAGTATGGCTAGAGCTTGGATTGCAAACATCGAATAACGACACATTAAAAAGAATCAATCGCGGACATGAATTCCTTGCTTATCAAGACACGGTCAAAAGAGCCAGAGATAAAGGTATTAAGATCTGTGCTCATTTGATTTTAGGCTTACCAGGTGAAAACTATAATGATTATTTACATAGTCTGAAGCAAGTTATTGCAACTGGTGTCGATGGGATTAAATTACACCCATTACATATTGTAGAAGGCAGTGTGATGGCAAAAACTTGGCGACATAAAGGGATGGATCTGTTGTCGCAAGAAGATTATGCCCATTATGCTAGTGAATTGATTAGGAATACACCTAAAGAGATAGTGTTCCACCGTGTAACTGCTTATGCTAAAAAACCAATGTTACTGGCACCTGACTGGTGCGCATTTCGATGGGACGGACTAGTATCAATTGTCAAAAATTTAGCGGAAAATGGTGGCCAAGGCCATTATGTTCCTGCAATAACAGTTTAAAAAGTAGCCATATCGCATGTTTCTTAGTGTTTTATATGGGTGTATTTTAATTTTTTGTTAATTATTTGTGGTTATTTCTCTAAATTTAGACTTGAAAAGCCCTGAGTTGTTGCATAGGCAATTATTGCGAGTATTATTAATTCCAATTTTACAGTAATGAATTAGAAAGAGGTGCCGCAATGGCCACAGTTCAGCTAGAGTCTATCTTAGATCTCAATACTTTAGAGCAATATTGTAGTGCTATTGGTGCAGGTACGTTATTAAAAAGCGTCGTATTATTCGAGCAGTTAATGCCTGAATATGTGGGTAGCTTAGTAAAAGCTAACGAAGTAAATGATAAAGATACTTTATGCGCAGAAGCACACAAGTTTAAAGGTGCTGCGGGTTCTGTTGGTTTAAAGCGTATTCAACAATTTGCTCAACTATTACAACATGGTGAAGAAGCAAGTTGGGAAGCTGAGCATAACTCTTGGTTAGCTGAGATTGTTAAGCATGCCAGCACAGACTTACAACAGTTGAAAGAATTTCTTGAAGCTAAAGCGTAAACGCTTTAACTGAATCAAAAGTCCCTTACGGGACTTTTTTTGGCCTTTTTTTAATTAATGCTTAATTTGAGTCTTCGATCATGTACTAGAGATTGTTATTTCAGCTTACTTAATTCATTATTCAAATGAAATCTTAAAACGGTAATCGATTAAATGAAAAACCTGCCGAGTCTTAAAAACCTGTTTTATTTGGTCAACTTGCACCAAGAACAAAACTTTAATCGCGCTGCGAAGTCTTGTTTTGTTAGTCAATCCACCTTATCCAGTGGAATACAGAATCTTGAAGAACAATTAGGCTATCAGCTTATTGAACGAGATCATAAATCGTTTATGTTCACCGCTATTGGTGAGGAAGTTGTTGAAAGAGCAAGAAAGCTGCTTACTGACGTAGATGATCTGGTGGAGTTAGTGAAAAACCAAGGTGAACCTATGACGGGGGAAATTCGTCTTGGCTGTATCCCAACCATTGCGCCATTTCTATTAAGTAGAGTAGTTAAGCAATGCCAACTTGATTATCCGCAATTGAGCCTGCTGTTAAAAGAAGATACCACTGAAAGCTTATTGGATTCGCTTGGAAAAGGTGAATTAGACTTACTTATACTGGCTTTACCTGTTGATACGACCGGTTTCCATAGTATGAAAGTGGGGATTGATCCATTCAAAATGGTGGTTCATGAAGAGCTTTCTGGTGGAATTGTAAACCCGATTGATTATCAACAAATGCCAGATGAAAGTATTTTTTTGTTGCAAAGCGAGCATTGTATTACTGGCCATGCAATAACGGCTTGCCAGTTAGGCAACAGTGCTAAAATCAACCCTTTTGCCGCTACGAGTCTACATACGTTAGTGCAAATGGTGGATAGTAAGTTAGGTACAACTTTCTTACCTCAAATGGCGATTGATGCGGGTATACTCAATGATACTGAACTCAATATTATGAACCCACCGGGTGAAGCACCTTATCGAGATATTGGCTTAGTGTGGCGTCAAACGACCAGCAGAATCAGTACTTTTAGAACCTTAGGTTTAATGCTTGAGTCACTTCTGAGCGATAAAAGGTAGCCAAACTACTAAGCAGCACCTGAGTGTTAAGTTAGTGAGAATAACGTTGGAGTTATAAAAACTTAGATTACTTTTAAAGCCTTGAAGCATTGTTTCGAGGCTTTTTTATTGTAAGTTCTTGGCGATGAGCTTCGCTAGTGTGGAAACATCAGATGCTAACAGTTGCTAATAATTGAGAAGGGAGGTCACTACCCCAGATGTAATTATGTAAAAGGGCGATAGCTATTAGCATGGCGCTATAACTTATAATTAACCTCGTGGTGGTACTGTTTTAGGCGTAACACCGTAAACTTCAATTTCGTGCTGTTTTCCTTTTAACTTCATAGCGCCAAGGTCAGCTAAATCAAATTGACTATCATGTCTTTCAAGTCGATGCGCCACTTCACCTGATATCAGCATACGTTGGCCAAGGGGGTTACACTGATCTTGTAGCCGTGCAAGGGTGTTAATTACATCACTAAAGAAGCTGATTTCTTGCTTTTGTACTCCAACTACAGCTGCAACGACTTGACCGCAATGAGCCGCGGCTTTGAATTTAGGAACAAAGCCATAGTGTTCTTCAAAATATGGGCGATGCCAATTTAGCTGCTGACTGAATTCATAATAAATATTCATGCAACGATCTTCCTTAATTCCTTCTTCCAAAGGCCAATGGATTAAGACTGCATCTCCCATATAACGATAAATCTCAGCATCATTATTGGTTACTGTGTCAGCGAGCATACTAAAGCTATCTTGGATCAAGCGACTGAATCGATAATCGCCTAATGTTTCAGCATGGGACGTTGAAGACACCATATCGACAAACAAAAACAGTCTATGTTCGTAGCGAGGTTGATGATATTTACCTAGACCAATGTTGAGTAGAACACGAGGGCCAACGAGTAATGCCATTTGTTCAACAAATGCGAGGCCGACTCTAACGGCAACTAAGTAAATGACTAATGCTTGGAAAGACGGGCTATATAATATGTGTGCTGTAAGCATTTGCCTTAAAGTGACTAGATGATTCTCAATAGCCCACATATTTAAAAACTGTGTGACATAGGCAAGTGTCATAGCACCAAGCAATAAAAATAGACCTTTGAATATGACGGAGAATATATAGGGAAGCCGGCTGATAGCACTAAAATCAGCAATAAGGTTAGACATCCAGTGCAAACAACCAAAAACAAAGCCCATAAAAATCGCTAGCGTTGCTAGATCTGATTTTCCAATGGCCCATTGAGGCAGTTCTGGAGCTTGTGAATATCGGAAAAATACAAATGCTCCCATGGCTGCACACCATGCGATGATAGCAAAAAGTAATTTTCTCGTCTGGCGACGTGCTTTCACTGGTTTATATCTAATCCGTTGATATTTGAAGACAGGCTAGTTTATAGAAAATTCCCATACTTGTCATAGTGGTATTTTAATTAGTTTTGATTTCGCATTTGAATGTTGCGAAAATGTATATCTAGTTAAAGGCGTTTGTTAGTATTTGGTGGGTAAAGTTGATCTTTAAATAGAAACCGCGTGGATTAGACAGTTTTATCGAACCATCTTCAGCAATAGATTCAGTTAGGGCTTTACTATTAGCTGCTTTGGGCCTTAATTGCAAAACTTCTCCATGTCTAGCTGTTACCTTGTCAACTTTACCTATAGCAATGAACTCCATTATCTCTTCCCAGTCCTGTTGTAATGCATGCGATTCTGCAGCATTGGGTTGCCATAAAACAGGAGACCCAATTCTTCTTTCTCTAACAGGGATTTTTCTGTCTCCTTCGATAGGAATCCAAAGAACCTGGCTTAGTTTATGGCATACCACACTTTGAGCCCATGTTAACCCTTGAATATTGGTCAAAGGAGCAACTGTTACGTAAGTGGTTTCAATAGGTCGTCCGTGAGCATCGATAGGAATAGTTTTTAGCTCAACACCTAAGTGTAAAAAATCTTGTTGAGGTTTTGAACCCGCAGTTGCTCCTAACTCCATTTCTATTAGTTGGCCAATCCATCCTTTATCTCTTTTAAGATTAGCCGGAACCGGAACTTGATGTTCCATTGCAATATCCCCCAAGGTGACTCCAGCCATATCATTGGCTCTTTGCATTAATTCTTCAATGGAGTTGGGTTGGCTGTTCATCATAAAAAGTCTTGTGATCTATAAATAATGGAGAGGAAAGTGTACTTGTTTATTTATTTATTCGCAGCTTTTGTTGTTGGCTGAAAAATATACAGAACATTTTGTTAGAGTTATTCACCGAAATTAGTTTTATTAATTTTATGAAAATTAACAGTTTTTTATTTAATTGGTTAAGAATATTTACCTTTAGGGAAAGTTACTCTCGTTTTGCTCTCGTCTTTCGCACATAGTTATCCACAGATTTGATGAATAACTTTATAAAAGTAATGCTTAGCGGATATAAAATAGTACGTCAATGGCTAAAAATCGCTTTATTTTATTATTTTTAAAATAATCTTCTTGTTTTTTGTGTATAACTTAAAACCTAAACCAAACCATAAATCACTAAATTGACCACTGTTTAAAAAGTGACCGCGCTAACGGTTTTTGTTTTGTTTTATTTAGCTTCAATTGGTTAATCGTATGATTTTATTGTTTTAATTATGATTATTGCTAGTGAGGTTTAATTAGGTTTCAGCTGTTTTATCTAAGCTGACAATAGTTATTTTAGAGTTTCGAACAGAGATATCCACAGATTTTGTGGATAATGTGGATGACTTGAGTTTTCTTCTGTTGATAAAAGAGTGAATCTCAATGTTTTATCCAAGGAAGCACCGTAAATCCTTGTTTGCCCGTAAGCAAGCTTTGTGAAACAATCTAGTCATTAATTTGTAGTGTAATTGGAGTCCATGTGATTGATAGCGACGGCTTTCGCGCAAATGTGGGCATTATTATCTGTAACAAATATGGTCAAGTAATGTGGGCCAGACGGTTTGGACAACATTCATGGCAATTTCCTCAAGGTGGCGTAGATGATGGTGAAAGTCCTGAACAAGCTATGTATCGAGAATTGTATGAAGAAGTGGGTCTGAAACCTGAAAATGTGCAAATTTTAACGTCAACACGTTCATGGTTAAGATATCGTTTACCAAAAAGGCTGATCAGACAGGAAAGTAAACCTTTATGTATCGGGCAAAAACAAAAGTGGTACTTATTACAACTAAAAGATAGCGATGACAGTATTAATTTAAACTCTTGCGGTCATCCAGAGTTTGATGACTGGCGCTGGGTGAGTTATTGGTATCCTGTTAGGCAGGTTGTTTCATTTAAACGAGATGTTTATCGTAAAGTAATGAAAGAATTCGCCTTTACAACATTGGCATTTCAAGGGCGTGAGCCTAGCCGAAAAAGAGGTCGCCACCGTAATTAACTTGCTTATATAGAGGGCATGGAAAGTGTTAAACACGCTCAGGGATATTACACAAGCTGTTGCAGGAGCAAGCAGCCTTGACTCAGCATTAAATGTGTTAGTGTCGCAAACAAAGTTAGCGATGCAAACTCAATGCTGTTCCATCTATATTCTTGAGCAACAGCACCTTGTTCTTTCTGCGTCAAATGGCCTAGCGAGTGCTGCAATAAATAACGTTAAGATGCCTTTGTCTGAAGGCTTAGTTGGATTAGCTGCTGAAAAGGAAGAAGCAGTTAATCTTGCTGATGCTAAATCTCATCCCCGTTTTAAGTTTTTCCCCGAAGTTGAAGAAGAAGAGTATCGCGCTTTTCTCGCGGTTCCGATCATTTTCCAAAAACAAGTTGTGGGCGTTATTGTGGTTCAGCAGCCACAGCCAAGACAATTTAGTGAAAACGAAGAAGCATTTTTAATGACGCTCGCAGCGCAACTTGCTGTCGTTGTTCGTAGCTTAAAAAATAAAGCTGCAATTAGTAATGTTCAGCAGCAAGTGGTTTTTAAAGGTACAAGCGCATCTAAAGGCATTGCTATTGCTGACGGGTTTGTTTTAGGCGGCGAGATAGCGTTAGTTCAAGAAGAGCGGCAATGTGCAGATATTGATAAAGAGGTTGCTCGATTAAGAACGGCTATGCAAAGGTGTAGTGATGTTATTAGCACTTTATCGCAACGGTTTGACCGTGAAAAAGTCGATGACATTGCGTCTATTTTTTCTGCATTACAATTACTATTAAACGAAGCCAGTTTAGGTGGTGAATACTTACGAGAAGTTGAACAAGGTTGGCTGTCCGAATCTGCTGTTAGTCGTGTATCGATGCGCTACATCGAGCAATTCATGGCGATGGAAGACCCATACCTTAAAGAGCGTGCAAGTGACATACGTGAATTAGGCCAAAAGGTTCTTAGGCAACTTATTGAACCAGATAAATTAGATTTAGCCCCAGCAAAGCCGGTGATTTTAGTTGCTAAAGAAGTTGATGCAACTTTACTAGCTGAATTCTCTAGAGGAAAATTGGCCGGTATTGTGACTGAATTAGGCGGTGTTAATGCCCATGCTGCTATTCTTGCTAGAGCTTTGGGCGTTCCTGCAATTGTAGGCGTTGATCAAGTATTAGCTGCGAATATCGATGATAAAAAATTAGTGCTAAATGCCAACAATGGCCAGTTGTTGGTTGATCCTTCAGACGCTGTGCTTCACGAGTATTACACGCTAATATCAGAGAGTCAGGCACAGCAACGTCAGTTTTCTGCTGAACTGTCGTTACCAGCCCAAACCATTGATGGTCACCGTATTCAGTTGTATCTTAACGCTGGATTATTAAGTGGTTTGAGTACAGATATGGCAGAAGGTGCTGATGGTATTGGGCTTTATCGTACTGAAATCCCTTTTATGCTGCATCAACGTTTCCCCAGTGAAATAGAACAAGTTCATGTTTACAAGCAAGTGTTATCAGCAGCGCGAGACAGACCTGTTGTTATGCGCACATTAGATGTGGGCGGCGATAAACCATTACCTTATTTCCCAATTAATGAAGATAATCCGTTTCTAGGCTGGCGTGGAATACGGTTATCATTAGATCATCCTGAATTATTCTTAATGCAGCTAAGGGCGATGCTCACTGCGAATGCGGACTCTGCTCAGCTACAAATCTTACTGCCTATGGTGAGTAACCTTGATGAGATTGATCGCACTCTTTTGTATTTAGACCAAGCTTATAAAGAACTCATTGAAGAATTAAATCGAAACATTCCAAAGCCAAAAATTGGTGTGATGTTAGAAGTGCCTTCGCTGTTATTTCAGTTAGAAGATGTCGCAAAACGGGTTGACTTTGTGTCAGTGGGAAGTAACGATTTAACTCAGTATTTACTGGCTGTCGATAGAAACAATCCTAGTGTTAGTCCTTTGTTTGATAGTTTTCATCCAGGGGTATTGAGAGCGTTAAAATGGACCATTACTGATTGTAATCGCTACCAGTTAGATGCCAGTATTTGTGGCGAATTGGCAGGAGAGCCGATGGGAGCATTATTGCTAGTTGCCATGGGTTACCAAAAACTGAGTATGAACCAAGGTAGCATCGCTCGAATCAACTATTTGCTGAGGCGGATAGACAAGCAATCTCTTGAGATCCTGTTAGATAAAGCACTGACACTGTCAAATGGTGAACAAGTTCGCCACCTATTAAATGAATACCTCAATGAGCATGATTTAATGTCAATCTTGCATTAAGGTCGTAAATCTACGCACGGATAAGGTTGTACTGTGGACAATATTTTACTGGTTTTTTCTATTTGCTTAATGCTTGGTGCTTTTGTTGGCTTTATGGCAGGGCTTTTAGGAATTGGCGGCGGATTAATCATTGTTCCTGCATTAATCTATTTATTGCCGTGGGTTGGTGTGGAATCTACGCAATTAACCCATGTTGCTATCGCGACTTCTCTTGCTTCAATCATTCTTACTTCACTTTCGTCAGCATCTGCGCATCACAAAAGAGGGAATGTGCCTTGGGAGTTATTTAAGCCCATGTTGCCAGGGATCCTCATTGGTGCGTTAGCATCGGGTTTCATTTCTGAAAGAATAGCATCAGATGATTTACAACAAGCCTTCGCGGTCTTTGTGGTGTTAATGGCAATTCAAATGGCATTTCCTTTTAAGCCCAAAGTTAATGAGCAAATACCAAGCTTTGTGGTTTTACTGGGAGTTTCTACGCTAATTGCGATTATTGCAGGGCTTATGGGGATTGGTGGTGGAGTTTTACTGGTACCATTTTTAACTTATTGTGGTTTACAGATGAAACAAGCTGTTGGCTTCTCATCTGTGACAGGCTGCTTGATTGCTATTTCAGGAACTATTGGTTACATCATTGCAGGATTAAACGCAACTGATCTACCTGATGGCACAATTGGTTTTATTTATCTGCCAGCGCTTGCAGGCATTGTTGTTAGCTCCATGCTAATGGCGCCATTGGGCGTAAAAGCTGCTAGCACTTGGCCAACACCTGTTTTAAAACGGGCATTCGCTGCACTGCTGATGATTGTCGGTTTGAAAATGGCTCTATCGGTATAATATTTTTTTGGTATCATGGCTGCTTTAGCCAGCGCTTGAAGCCACCATGTTGACTTGCAATGACTAAAACAGCTCTTTTAAAGCAGTCTTAGTGAGTTGAAACTTATAATAATAGGAATGAATAATGCGTCAGTATTTAGATCTTTGTCAGAACATCGTCGATAACGGTCATTGGATTGAAAATGAACGAACTGGAAAACGTTGTTTAACCGTGATTAATGCTGATTTACAGTATGACGTAGAAAATAACCAATTCCCTATTATTACTACCCGTAAAAGTTACTGGAAATCTGCTATTGCAGAGCTAATCGGCTATATCAGAGGATATGATAATGCCGCTGATTTTCGTGCGTTAGGCACAAAAACTTGGGACATGAACTCAAATGATAATCAAAGCTGGTTAGCTAACCCGCACCGCAAAGGTGAGGATGATATGGGGCGTGTTTATGGTGTTCAAGGTCGTCGTTGGCAGAAAACTTCGGGTGGAACTGTCGATCAACTTGCAAAAATAGTGGATAACTTATCAAAAGGCGTTGATGACCGTGGTGAAATCATCACTTTTTATAACCCTGGTGAATTTGACATGGGTTGCTTACGCCCTTGTATGCACACTCACAATTTTTCTTTATTAGGTGACACACTGTATTTGACCAGTTATCAGCGTTCTTGTGATGTTCCTCTAGGACTAAATTTCAACCAAATTCAAGTGTATACCTTCCTTGCTTTGATGGCTCAGATCACGGGTAATAAACCTGGTGTGGCTTATCATAAGATTATCAATGCTCATATTTATGAAGATCAATTAGATTTGATGAAGAATGAACAGTTAACTCGCGAGCCATTTCCTTCTCCGCAATTAAAAATCAATCCAGATATTAAAAGTCTTAAAGATTTGGAAACTTGGGTCACTATGGATGACTTTGAAGTCGTGGGTTATCAGCACCATGAAGCTATCAAATATCCTTTCTCAGTTTAACTGATTGAGATAACTTGATCCTGCAGTTTGAAATGATAAACCTGTAAATTCGATACTAAAGAAACAAGTTAACATTAACTAATGAGTTATGTATAAATAGCTCATTAGTTACTTTGCTTATAACAACACTAACCAAGCCAATCCCTCTTTAAATAATGCTAAATTCCTTCCAGCAGCTCCCATAAATAGCCCACACTACATTTTTATTTCAAGTGTAACTATAAAATGATTTACCTTGATAATTTCAAGTGGGTTTCTCATCTTTTACTTTGTAATTGAATGATGAAAATGTCTTAATTACTTATTCAGTGTCTTTAATTTTTATGCACTTAATACTTAATAGCAGTAGCTGATGATTGAAATTTAGATTAGTTATAAATGAGATAAATAATCTTGTACTAAAAACAAACTAGCGTATTGTTAGTTTATCGCTAAATAAATTAGTTAATCGTATTGTATTTCATAGAAGCTTATTTTTTACTCTATTAAATAAATATGCGTTTATTTGTCTTTTATGTGCAAACTTCTGCAAAAATATAGATCCACGTCTCAATCTAATTGTTTTGCGTGATCGGCCTCACTTGAGTTTGATTGATACATCGGAAAAACCGAGGTTTTAGAGCGAAACTAACGATTATGATTGTTTGAAAAATTCAGATAGTATTAATCTAATTGTTTTTTTTGGAGTAAAATATGGAACGTGCAATTAAGAATTTCTTAAGTCAAGAATCTGCAGGGGGTATCATTTTAATGATCTCTGTAGCACTGGCTATGTTAATGGCAAATTCGCCATTAGCAGGTTTATACAGTGGCTTTCTTGATACAGAAGTCCAAGTACGTGTAGGCACATTAGATATCGATAAGCCATTATTACTATGGATTAACGATGGACTGATGGCTCTTTTCTTCTTGCTTATTGGTCTAGAAGTAAAACGTGAATTATTAGAAGGCGCACTATCAAGTGTTGCTAAGGCATCATTGCCAACTTTTGCTGCAGTTGGCGGCATGGTATTCCCAGCACTATTTTATCTAGCATTTAACTATTCAGATCCTGTGACTCAGGTCGGCTGGGCTATTCCTGCTGCGACTGATATTGCATTTGCGCTGGGTGTAATGGCTTTACTTGGTAGTCGCGTGCCGGTAGCTCTTAAAGTGTTCTTATTAGCACTGGCTATTATGGATGACTTAGGTGTAATTGTGATTATCGCGCTGTTCTACAGTGCTGATTTATCAATGACGAGCTTAATTGTTGCCGCAATTTCAATTTCATTGATGGTTGCACTAAACCGCAAAGGAGTTAGTTCACTGATCCCTTATGGTTTATTAGGTGTAATCCTTTGGGTAGCAGTACTGAAATCAGGCGTACATGCCACATTAGCAGGCGTGATCATTGCTTTCTGTATTCCTTTACGTGCCAAAGATGGTTCTTCACCATCTGAGCATTTAGAGCATAGCTTGCACCCGTGGAGTACTTTCTTCATCTTACCTGTGTTCGCTTTTGCCAATGCTGGTTTATCGCTATCAGGAATGAGCATTACTTCTCTAGCTGAGCCGGTAACTATCGGTATTATCTTAGGTCTACTTCTTGGTAAGCCTTTAGGTGTACTACTGTTCAGCTTTGCTGCTGTAAAACTGAAGCTTGCTGAATTACCACCAGGTATTAGCTGGAGCCAGATTATTCCAGTATCGATTATGTGTGGTATTGGTTTCACTATGTCAGTGTTTATTTCTTCACTTGCATTTGAAACTGCTCCAGAACAATTAGGTGACTTTGCCCGCTTAGGTATCCTAGTCGGATCGATGCTTGCTGCCGTAATTGGTTATGTATGGCTTAACAAAGTACTTCCTAAAGCTGAAGCAAAATAAAGCTGGAGCGTAAAATGAAAACAAAACTGTTGATGTTAGCCTTAGCAATGGGTGCGGTGACGTTGCCAGCCCAAGCTACCTCGTTTGCTGTTTGTCAATCAAACGTTGAGTCAAACGAGTGTAAGAGTTACTTAGATGGCATAGTCGATGGCGCTTTGATGTATCACACTGATGCATCTGGTAATCGTCTAGAAGAGGCCGATGGATATGAGTCTCGCGCACTTAAGTATCGCGCAGGTAAGCGCTATCAAGAGGCTAACCGCAGTTTTTGTGCTGACAGAACTCCACACAAAGATGAAATCGTTTTAGCTATTCAAGAGCAAACTGCAGCGAAAAACGTTAATAACTTGGATGAACTATCAATATTAATTGATAGCTTGTTGGACTGTCAGCGATTAAAATAAACCATCTTTCTTAGCTGGTTTATATGAATGCAACATTTAAATTATAACCATCTATATTATTTTTGGATGGTTAGAAAAAAAGGTTCGGTGGCTAAGGCCGCCGAAGCTTTATGCCTCGCTCCACAAACCATTACCGGTCAAATTCGTGCGCTAGAAGAACGCCTTCATGGTAGTTTATTTAAACGTGTCGGCCGAACACTTGAACCAACCGAACTTGGCGAATTAGTTTTTCGTTATACTGATAAAATGTTTAGCCTTAGCTATGAGATGCTAGATTTATTAGCCTATCAAAAAGATGAATCCATTTTATTCGAAGTTGGTTTTGCTGCGGCGCTATCAAAAGCATTAGCTAGTCGTGTACTGTTAACAGTCATTCCTAACGATGGCTCTATGCACTTGAGCTGTTATGAATCAACCCATGAGAACTTAATTGAACGCTTGCGTGAGCATAAGTTAGACATGATTTTGTCTGATTCTGCCGGTGAGTCGCTTAAATATCCCGAAATTTTATCTAAAAAACTCGGTGAATGTGGTATTAGCTTTTTTGCGGCCTCTAAACCTTCATTAGATTTCCCTGCTTGCTTAGAGCAAGAGAAACTTCTGATACCGGGTAAGCGAACCTCTCTTGGGCAGCAATTACACCGTTGGTTTGCAGAGAAAAACCTTGAAGTCAGCATTTTAGGTGAGTTTGACGACGCAGCGATGATGAAAGCGTTTGGGTTATTCAAGCGCGGTATTTTTGTTGCTCCATCAATTTATCGACATGATATACTTTCTCAAGGTATGGTTTTAATTGGTGAAACTGACGATATTAAAGAAGAGTATCATGTCATGTTCGCTGAAAGAATGATTCAACATCCGGCAGTGCAACGGTTACTTGAAACTGACTTTACTGACTTGTTTGCTGGTGTGGATCCTGAGATACAAGATGTAGAGCACCGTAGTTCACATCAAAGATAAAATATCCTTAGAAGATGTTAGGAGAATAGCGTTGGAATTAATGAATATTGCCAGAGTTCGCTGGGCTTGTCGTAGAGGAATGCTAGAGTTAGATGTCCTTTTTCAGCCATTTGTAGATGCACATTACGAAGCGCTTTCTGATACTGATAAGCAAACTTTTATCGACTTACTAGCGTGTGAAGACCCAGAACTATTTGCATGGTTCATGGGGCACGAAGTGTGTCCAAATAACGCGATGCGTGAAATGGTAAATACGGTTCGTGGTCGACCTCAGCCTTAATTTATATACTCTAAATAGGGTTTCTCAATACTCAATCTGCTTGATGTCATATCGAGCTCAAAGAGGCGCTTAACTTATGCATGTCAGTTTAAGTGCCTCTTTTAATCAATTTCTTTCCCATATCGCACTTATCTGTGTGTGCTTAACAAGTTTTTTGTTGTGGCCTCAAGTTAACATCCTCGCGTTAACAATATTTTATTGGCTGATATTAATTACGACGGTTACCTTCTTTAGCTGGCATTTACTTAAGCTTAAACGTTGGCAATATGATTTCTACTTGAGTGATACTGATGAGGGGAAGCTTAATCAACAGTTGTTTTGTCTTTGGCGTGAGCCCATTGTGACTGTTTTTGCGTGTGTGATGTTTATTGAGTTAGATTTAACTTCTGATAAGAAGAAAAAGGCGTTACTGATAGTATGGAGTGATATGTTATCCGATAAGGATTATCGTCAACTTTGTCGATTGCTGATTAAGCTTAAAAATTAATAATCGCTTAATGTCTAAATTTTATCTTTAAAAAACTGATACCGTCTAATTATCAGGTTTAAACAGTATCAGTTGCTTGATTTGACTACGCTTAATTTAGCTAATTTGATTTTAACTTTTCTAGCTTTAACCTTTTAACGTATCATCTTTCTGGTTGTAAAATCGTTGGCTGTGGATTGTCTAATTGTTCTGGATAGTCAGCGTTATAGTGTAGGCCTCGACTTTCTTTACGCTCCATCGCGCAGCGAATGATAAGCTCAGCAACTTGAACTAAGTTTCTTAATTCTAATAAGTTGTTACTGACACGGAAATTACTGTAATACTCTTGAATTTCTTGTTGGAGCATAGCGCAGCGGCGCAGCGCACGCTCTAAGCGCTTATCGGTTCTTACAATGCCAACGTAATCCCACATAAATAACCTTAATTCATGCCAGTTATGGGCAATGACAACTTCTTCATCGGAATTACTTACCTGACTTTCATCCCAATGAGGAACTTGCCCAGGGGCTGGGATTTTTGGTAGTAAACTTTCGATATCTTGCGCAGCAGCGCGGGCAAAAACAAGGCACTCTAATAATGAGTTACTGGCAAGGCGGTTTGCCCCGTGGAGGCCTGTGTAAGCCACTTCACCAATAGCATATAAGCCATTAATATCAGTTTGCCCATGTAAGTCCGTCATCACGCCACCACAAGTATAGTGAGCTGCAGGAACAACTGGGATTGGGTCGGTAGTGATATCAATACCAAATTCTAGACAGCGTTGATGAATGGTTGGAAAATGTTTTATCACGAATTCTGCAGGTTTATGGCTGATATCAAGATATAAACAATCAGCACCTAAACGTTTCATTTCATAATCGATAGCTCGAGCCACAATGTCACGTGGAGCAAGCTCTGCACGTTCATCAAACTCTGGCATAAAGCGAGTGCCGTCAGGGCGCTTAAGGTAGGCACCTTCGCCACGTAATGCTTCTGTTAATAGATAATTTCGCGCATCTGCATGGTATAAACAGGTTGGGTGGAATTGATTAAATTCCATATTAGCGACACGGCACCCCGCACGCCAAGCCATAGCAATACCATCACCGCTGGCAATATCAGGGTTAGAAGTATATTGATAAACTTTTGAGCTACCACCGGTTGCGATTGCAACAAACTTTGCGGTGACTGTTTCTACGTGCTCGGCATCTCTATTCCAAACATAAGCGCCAACGACTCGGTTACCCGGCCTATTGAGTTTACGAGTGGTGATGAGATCAATAGCGTTATAGCGCTCTAGTACTTGAATGTTCGGGTGAGCTTGAGCTTGGTCTTGTAAAGTAGTTTGCACAGCTTTGCCTGTGGCATCAGCAGAATGCAAAATGCGGCGATGACTATGGCCACCTTCACGAGTGAGATGATAAGGTGCGCTACTTTGGTCACCATCTGCAGTTTCTTCTTTATCGAAGGCCACACCACATTGAATTAACCATTTCATTGATGCTTTGGCGTTTTCAGCTGTATAAGTCACCACTTCTTTGTCACAAAGTCCCGCACCAGCAATAAGAGTATCACTGACATGAGACTCAATAGTGTCTGATTCATCGAAAACAGAGGCTATTCCGCCCTGGGCATAATAGGTTGAGCCTTCTGCTAAAGGACCTTTAGATAAAAGAATAACTTTAGATTTTTCAGCTAGATGGAGTGCTAGGGTTAACCCTGCTGCACCACTACCAATAACCAAAATATCAGATTGGTGTTCAACTGCTTGTTTCATAAGGTATCATGGGTGACTTAATATGGTTTCTCAATGGTAAAACAAAACCGCTTTATTGGGTACTGAGACATTGCTATTAAGCGATATTTAGCCATTAATTATAAAAAATTAAATTTTTTTCATTCAATATCGAACTTTTTCAAAGCATGCGAGTCTACTTTATTGTGAATATGATTCGAGCGACTGAGAAATCAGTATTATAGATTTAGGAGTAGTCGGCTCGGATGAGTGGACAAATAAGTGATCAACAGTTAGTTGAACGTGTACAACGTGGCGATAAAAACGCATTTAATCTGTTAGTTCAGAAGTACCAAAATAAAGTAATGAGCTTGATCTCACGTTATATTCGAAATCAAGCTGACATCGCCGATGTGGCACAAGAAGCGTTTATTAAAGCTTATCGTGCATTACCTAATTTTCGTGGTGAAAGTGCGTTTTACACATGGTTGTACCGAATTGCAGTAAACACTGCAAAAAACCATTTGGTTTCTCAAAGCAGAAAAACACCGGCAAACAGTGTTGATGCAGAAGAAGCTGAATACTACGAAGGTAGCGATGCGTTAAAAGAATTTGCATCTCCAGAACGTTTAGTTTTGTCAGATGAAATTAACAAGGTGATTTTTGAAACCTTAGAAACGCTGCCAGAAGAATTGAAGATAGCAATATCACTGCGTGAACTTGATGGTATGAGTTACGAAGATATTGCCAATATCATGGATTGTCCTGTTGGAACGGTAAGATCGAGAATCTTCCGTGCTAGGGAATCAATCGATAAGAAACTCCAGCCTTTGCTGGAACAGTAATAGTCTTAATTGACACAGGTGAAAAATGCTTAAATCAGGTCAAGAATGGGTTTCATCAGCAGTTGATGGCGAAGTTGATGCTAAAACGTTAGCGGAACTATCAGCAGACGAAGGCTCACATAAGCAGTGGCAAAACTATCATATGATTGGTGATGCTATGCGTGGTGAGTTACCGCAGACAATTGATTTAGATCTAACTGCAAATATTGCAGCGGCCATTGAGTTAGAGCCAGCGATAATGGCACCTCAAACAGAAACGGTATCAACTCATGATACTGCAACTGCAGCAGCCAATACTGCAACTGCAGCAGCCAATACTGCTACCACAGAAACCAAGAAAGATAATGTTGTGCCTTTCTTTAAGCAATTTGGCCAATACGCCATTGCTGCTACTGTGGCTATGGTTGCTATCGTTGGTGTGCAAAACTATGGTCAAGAGCAAGATGCCGAATCGCCTTTGCCTGTGCTAAATACTCGTCCATTAGTGGGTACGGCTTCACCTGTTAGCTTGCAAACCGGTGCAGTTCAAAACCAATCTAACGTTAACAATGACAATGTTGTTGAGCAACGCCGTAGAATTAATTCTTATATTCAAGACCATATGCTACAACAAAGGTTGAATTCAGGTGTAGTTGTGCAGCACAATGACGGTATTGATAACAACGTTAATAATTAATTCGGAGTTAGCTTGCGTCTAATCCTGTTAGCCCTTGTTGTATTGGCATTTCCTACTTTTGCCAATAGTAATACTGAAAGTATTGCCGAAGAAGAAATGTCTGCAAAAGCTTGGCTTGAAAGTATGAGCCAAGCGCTACAAACCAAACAGTACAAATCCTCTATTATCCAACTTCAAGCGGACCATATTCGACCTCTTGTTTACCTGCATGGTACTGTGAACAACAAAGAAGTCGCTTTTTTAGAGTATCTTAATGGCCCGCCTAAAAATGCTGTAAGAGTTGCAGACACAGTAACTTTTATTGAGCATGACCAACCCGCATATAGTATTACTGCACCACGTATTCAAGGTGTATGGCCTACCATTTTTGCAACTGACTTGAGTTCATTAGAAGAGGGATATCAGTTTATATTAGGTGGTCGTAGCCGTATTGCTGGTCGTCCAGGACAAATGATCCGTATAATGCCAGTTGATGATAATCGCTTTATGTCTCAAGTTTGGATTGATATGGATACGCGTCTACCACTGCGCTATGACATGATTAATCAAGACAAACAACTCATTGAACAAATGATGGTGATTGAGTTATTAGAGCTGAATGAACCTGCGAAGATTTTAATCGAAGCTGAAAAGCAAGGTTTACCACCGGTCATGAACCCAGCTGAACGAATTAAAGGTCAGAATTGGGAATTTAGCTGGTTGCCTGCAGGTTTTCATATGGTGGTTAAAGACCACCACCGTTTAATTGGTAGCGATGAATCTGTTGAATACATTGCACTGAGTGATGGTCTAGTTAATATTTCTGTTTATGTGGCTCGGATGGGCGATAGCCCAATGCCTGATGAGCTTATTACTCGTAATGGCTTATCTATGATAGTTGAACAAGTTGGCAATGTAGAAGTTGTTGCTGTGGGTAAAGTGCCCGCTGAAACGCTAAATCGAATTGCTAAAAGCCTTATCTTAAAGTAAATCTCAACCATGTCGGAATCTTCCTCACACCAGCCTGAACAACAGCCAGCATTGAGTAAATCAATGCTGGAGGAAGTTGCTACTGTTACTGCTTACAACCCTGATGGTTGGGTTACGGTCGAAATTGAGCTTAAAAGTGCCTGTAATCATTGCTCAAGCAGTGATAATTGTGGGACATCCACTGTGGCAAAAGCTTTTTCAGTAAAACATCAGCGGTTTTCATTAATGAGTGAAAAGCCATGTGAAGTTGGCGATTTGCTCAAACTCGCTTTACCTGAAAGTGTCATCATTAAAGCTGCGATACTCGTTTATATTGTGCCTTTAATTGGGCTATTTGCTGGTGCAGCTATTGGCTTATGGCTGGGTGATTTATTAAGCGTTAATGCTGATTACAGTTCAATGATATTTGCTGGTGTTGGTGGGATTAGTGCTTGGTTTGCCGGAAAACGACAAGCTGCTAAATTAGAAAAGTCTTCAACACCGGTAATAACAGCTTATTTAGGTCAGGCTGTGAGTTTGCATCGCAGCTAAAAAGTTAAAATCTTCCATAAAAACTGCCTATTTTTACATTGATTTCCATTGGTCTATTGATTCTGATTGGTATTAACCCCTTATTCAGGTACAATTTGGCACCATTATTTCCATCATTTTAGTAGTAGTCATTTCATCCAAATGAAACACATTAGAAACTTCTCAGTTATTGCTCATATCGATCACGGCAAATCAACCTTGTCAGATCGCCTTATCCAATTTTGTGGTGGTTTATCAGACCGTGAAATGGCCGCTCAAGTACTTGATTCTATGGATATCGAGCGTGAGCGTGGTATTACCATTAAAGCACAGAGTGTTACACTCGATTATAAAGCTGAAGATGGCGAAACTTATCAGTTAAACTTCATTGACACACCTGGTCACGTTGATTTCTCTTATGAGGTATCTCGTTCCCTTGCCGCTTGTGAAGGTGCATTGTTGGTTGTTGATGCTGGGCAAGGCGTGGAAGCACAAACACTTGCTAACTGTTATACCGCTCTTGAAATGGACCTTGACGTGGTACCAATCTTAAACAAGATTGACTTACCTCAAGCTGATCCTGATCGCGTCGCAGCTGAAATTGAAGACATTGTTGGTATTGATGCCATGGATGCCGTTCGCTGTTCGGCTAAAACAGGTATTGGTATTAAGGATGTATTAGAAACCATCGTTTCAGACATACCGCCGCCAGAAGGTGATGTTGACGCTCCACTGCAAGCATTGATTATTGATTCTTGGTTCGACAGTTATTTAGGCGTTGTGTCATTAGTTCGTATTAAACATGGCGTACTAAAGAAAGGCGACAAATTTAAAGTGATGTCGACAGGTCAGAACTACAATGCTGACCGAGTTGGTATTTTTACGCCTAAGCAAACAGACACTCCTGACTTAAAAGCAGGTGAAGTTGGCTTTGTTATCTCTGGTATTAAAGAGATCCACGGTGCGCCTGTAGGTGATACGCTCACACACGCTAAGAATGGTGCAGAAGAGCCACTGCCTGGTTTTAAAAAGGTGACTCCGCAGGTTTACGCGGGTGTTTTCCCAATCTCTACCGATGAATTTGAAAACTTCCGTGATGCTTTGAACAAACTGAGTTTGAATGATGCTTCATTATTCTTCGAGCCAGAATCATCGTCTGCGCTAGGTTTTGGTTTCCGTATTGGTTACCTTGGCTTACTGCACATGGAAATCATTCAAGAGCGTTTAGAGCGTGAATACAATCTTGATTTGATTACCACTGCGCCTACAGTAGTTTACGAAGTTGAAATGACTAGCGGAGAAGTTCTGTATGTCGATAATCCATCAGGTCTACCTGCGATAAACAATATCGAAGAGATTCGTGAGCCTATCGTTGAAGCAAACATGTTGGTGCCGAAAGAATACTTAGGCAACGTCATTACCTTATGTGTTGAAAAACGTGGCGTTCAGACCAATATGGTTTATCACGGCAATCAAGTTTCTGTAACTTACGAACTGCCAATGGCAGAAGTTGTGATGGATTTCTTTGACCGTCTTAAATCTACCAGTCGTGGTTATGCATCATTAGAGTATAACTTTGTTCGTTTTGAAGCCGCTGACATGGTTCGCTTAGATATCTTGATTAATGGCGATCGCGTCGATGCTTTAGCCATGGTTATTCACCGTTCAAACATCCGTCATCGCGGTTTAGCACTTGTTGATAAGATGAAAGAGCTTATCCCAAGACAAATGTTTGATATTGCTATACAAGCAGCAGTTGGTAGCCAGATTATTGCGCGTTCAAATATTAAAGCGATGCGTAAAGACGTAACAGCAAAATGTTATGGTGGCGATGTTTCTCGTAAGAAGAAATTACTACAGAAACAAAAAGACGGTAAAAAACGTATGAAGCAGGTAGGTAATGTTGAAGTACCTCAAGAAGCGTTCTTAGCCGTATTGAAGCTGAATGACTAAGCTCTTAATCAATAAGCCTTACTAAGGCTTTTATTAAGAGTGAAGATAACGCCGCTGTTTGCGGCGTTGTTATTCCTAAAAGTCATTTTTATACGTTTTTTGAAAAATTTATGAGCAAAAGTTAATTTTGCAAACGAAGTGATTTTGTATACTTTGTAACATTACAGACAGTGATTCTGAATGACCTACACAGGATACTTATTATTAAGCAGTTTAAATCACTGAATCCATTTTAAAGTGTAAGGCAGGAGCTTAATACCCAATGGCAGCCCATTTTTCTCTTATTTTAGTTATCGTCACTCTCGTGAGTGGTTTGATTTGGCTAGTCGATGTTATCGCGTTTGCGCCAAAGCGCCGTGAAAAGCTTGCAATTGCAGAAGCAAAGCAGTCTGATTTGAGTGACGAAGCAAAAGAAGTCATCACTCGTGAACCTGTGGTGGTTGAATTTGCTCATTCAATATTCCCAGTGATTGCCTTCGTATTGATTTTACGTTCTTTCATTTATGAACCTTTTCAAATTCCTTCGGGCTCTATGAAACCAACACTGCTTGTTGGTGACTTTATCCTAGTGGAGAAGTTTAGTTATGGTTTACGTGACCCGGTTTGGCGCAGCAAATTAGTTGAAACGGGTGAGCCAGAGCGTGGTGATGTGTTCGTGTTCAAATACCCAGAAAATCCACAAATAGACTATATTAAAAGGGTTATTGGTTTGCCTGGCGACCGAATTGTTTATCAAAATAAGCAATTTTTAATTGAACCTAAGTGTGATGATGGAACCAATTGTCCACCTGCTAAAGCCATTAAGCTCAGTAATGTTAATCGTGGTGAGTTTTCACAGGAAGGTATTCCTTTGTCTCGTTACACTGAGCAGCTTGGTGACGTAGCACATGACATTCTAATAAATCCGTCACGCCCAGATTTTAGTAACCATTTTTACGAGCAAGCTGGCACAGCTGTCGGTGAGTTTATTGTCCCTGAAGGGGAATACTTTGCAATTGGTGACAACCGCGATAATAGTACCGACAGCCGTTTTTGGGGATTTGTCCCTGAAGCTAACTTAGTCGGTAAAGCCGTTGCCATTTGGATTAGTTTTGAATTTGAACGCCCAGCTAGCAGCTGGTTACCAACTTGGGTACCAACAGGTGTTCGTTTCGACAGAGTAGGTGCAATTAAGTAATGGAACCAATTAAGAATTTACCTCGTTTATGCAGAACGCTGGGTTATGAGTTTACTAACGTTGATTTGTTAACTCAGGCATTAACGCACCGAAGCGCAGCCTCAAAGCATAATGAACGTCTTGAGTTTTTAGGTGATTCGATTCTATCAATCATTATTTCAGACGCGCTATATCACCAGTTTCCTAAAGTAACGGAAGGTGATTTAAGTCGTATGCGCTCTACGTTAGTGAAGGGGGAAACCCTTACCGTAATAGCGAAAGAGTTCAAGTTGGGTGATTACCTTTATTTAGGCCCTGGCGAACTAAAAAGTGGCGGGTTTAGACGTGAGTCGATCCTCGCTGATGCCGTTGAAGCGATTATTGGCGCAATTTATCTAGACGCTGATATTGAGACTTGCCGTGGCTTACTACTGACTTGGTATAAGCAACGTTTAGCAGAAATTAAACCGGGTATTAATCAAAAGGATCCGAAGACGATTCTTCAAGAATACTTACAAGGTTATAAAAAGCCATTACCTGAATATCAAGTTGTTGATGTTAAAGGTGATGCACACAATCAGACATTCACGGTTGAATGTCGAATTTCAGAAATTGATAAAGTAGTGACAGGTGTCAGTACTTCAAGAAGAAAAGCTGAACAGCTAGCAGCTGCTCAGGTATTGGAGCTAATTAATAAATGACCAAAAAAACAGACTTGCCAGAAAGCTCGCCAGTAGAGCCAAGCTTGGATGAATTATTGGCAAGGATGAATGGCGCTGCACCCGCTGCTGAAGCTAAATACGAAGTCACTTTTTGTGGCATGGTCGCGATTGTCGGCCGCCCTAATGTTGGCAAGTCGACTTTATTGAATAAGTTACTTGGGCAAAAAGTCAGTATTACTTCTAAAAAGCCGCAGACCACACGTCACCGTATAATGGGTATTCATACAGATGAAGCGAAACAAATCATCTTTATTGATACACCAGGTCTTCATATTGATGAGAAACGCGCTATTAACCGTTTAATGAACCGTGCTGCTGCCAGTTCATTAGCTGATGTTTCTATGGTTGTGTTTGTTGTTGACGGTATGACATGGACTGAAGATGACGAAATGGTGCTTAACAAACTGCAGCAAGGCAGTGGAAAGCGTAAAACGGTTTTAGCCATTAATAAAGTCGATAATATTAAAGATAAAGAAGCGCTGTTTCCTTATCTCGCTGAGTTGTCTGAAAAGTTTACCTTCGATGAGATTTTGCCGATTTCAGCAACTAAAGGCACTAACGTTCAGCGAATTTTAGATTTAGCCCAAGAGTCATTACCTGAAGGGCAATTTTATTTCCCAGAAGACTATGTGACTGATCGTTCTCAGCGTTTTATGGCTTCAGAAATTGTGCGCGAAAAGCTCATGCGTTTCTTAGGTGATGAACTACCTTATGATGCTACCGTTGAAATCGAACAATTTAAAATGATGGATAATGGTGTTTATCAAATCAATGCCTTGATTTTGGTTGAACGTACAGGCCAAAAGCGCATGGTAATTGGTAATAAAGGCGAACGTATCAGAACCATAGCTACCCAAGCTCGCCTTGATATGGAAACCTTATTTGATAATAAAGTTTTCTTAGAGGTGTGGGTAAAAGTTAAATCGGGTTGGGCAGACGATGAACGTGCACTGCGCAGCTTAGGTTATGGCGAAGACTAACGATATGTCAGTCTTGTGTTTATCCATTAGCCGTTAGGCGTCGCCCTGATGCTACGCGGCTATATACTCCACCATCGTCCTTACAGAGAATCCAGTGTGATTGTTAATCTGTTAGTCGATGGTGTAGGTCGCCTTGATGCCTTAGTCAGGGTGGGTAGCGGTAAAAAAAACATCAAAAGTATCATTCAGCCTTTCCAGCCGCTGATATTTCAATTCAATAGCAAGTCAGACTCTGCAGATACCTCACTTAAATTTATTACTCAAATTGAGCCTGCCGCGCCTGCATTACCGTTAAAGTCTAATAGTTTATATTCTGCGATGTACCTCAATGAACTTCTGGTTAGAGTGCTTAATGCCGGCCAACATGCAGAGGGTTTGTTTTTACATTACCATCGCAGTTTAATGGCACTTGCGAGTGAGTTTGACTCTCAACATTTACGTTACTTTGAAATGGAATTACTCAATGAATTAGGCGCTTTACCATCCCTTGAATATGACACACAAGGTGAAAATATAACTGCTGAAATGAGCTATCGGATAATTGCAGATGAAGGTTTTTTACCTGTGGCTCAGCAGGCATCGGCAAACGTGACAAATAGCCGACATTTATTATCAGGTGAGATGCTGATTAACTTAAAATCGAAACAGCTTGCTGAAAATAATTTAGTGCAAGCTAAAGGCTTAATGAGGTTATTATTGTCTCCTTTGCTAGGTGGGAAGCCATTATTGAGTAGAAAGTTATTTATTAAAAATTCACCCACAAAAACAGTGAATAGCAAGTAAAGGCTTATGGCATTAGTTTGACCTAGATTTCATGCCAAATGAACATTTTATAAAGTAGTTTCTCAGTAGATTTCTTTATAAAGCGTTCATAAAAACCAATTGAGTATTGATGTCAAAACTGACATCAGACGATAAAAAATATAAAGGAGCCCACAGTGAGTGGAATTTTATTAGGAATTAACATCGACCATATTGCTACTTTACGTCAGGCTCGTGGTACAGAGTATCCAGATCCTGTCCATGCAGCTGCAGTGGCAGAGCACGCAGGCGCTGATGGCATTACTATCCATTTACGTGAAGACCGCAGACACATTGTTGATCGCGATGTTTATTTACTCGCTAAAACATTAAAAACCAGAATGAACTTTGAGTTTGCAGTTACCGAAGAAATGATTTCAATCGCTTGTGATGTAAAGCCAGCTTACGCATGTCTTGTTCCTGAAAAGCGTGAAGAACTGACAACAGAAGGCGGTTTAGATGTTGCTGGTCAGCTCGATAAAATCACTCAAGCTGTCGACCGATTAGCGGCAGCAGGGATTAAAGTTTCTTTATTCATTGATGCTGATAAAACTCAAATAGATGCCGCAGTTGCTTCAGGTGCTCCGTATATTGAAATTCATACAGGTTGTTATGCTGATGCCAAAACAGATGCAGAGCAAGCTGAAGAACTACAGCGCATTACTGAAATGGCCAAGTATGCCCATAGTAAAGGGCTAGTCGTTAACGCTGGTCACGGTTTGCATTACCATAACGTTAAACCAATTGCGGCAATTCCTGAGTTGTATGAACTTAATATTGGTCATGCTGTTATTGCACGAGCCGCCATTGATGGTTTAGCTGTTGCGGTAAAAGATATGAAACAGCTAATGCTAGAAGGTCGTAGAGGCGAGTAATGGCCATTATTGGTTTAGGGACTGATATTGTTGAAATAGCGCGTATAGAGTCTCAGTATGAGCGTCTTGGCGATAAGTTAGCTAAACGTGTTTTAACGCCTGTGGAGCTTGAGATTTATCAAGTCTCTAAAGTTCCCCATCGTTACCTTGCTAAACGCTTTTCTGCGAAAGAAGCCGCTGCTAAAGCACTGGGAACGGGGATTGGACGTGGTGTATCGTTTCAGCACATTCATATCAGCAATAATGATTATGGTGCCCCGCAGATTAGGTTTACCGATGGTGCATTAGCGAGAATGAATGAGTTGGGTGCAATCTGTGCTCACCTTACTATCGCAGACGAACAGCATTATGCAGTGTCGACGGTTATTATAGAATCCTAGTTCTATTGCTCTTTATCTCCTTGAATATAAAAAAGGCGCTTATGCGCCTTTTTTATTGCGCTTTGTTTGCCTATTTATGCAGCAGTTAAACAGTATTTTATTATTCTATGTTAAAACAGTTTGTTCAAACAGTTGTTTATCTAGAGCTTGAGCTCGATTACTGAAATAGGGTAAGTTAATAGGGTGTTACATTATAAAAATAACAAGGACAGCCAATGAAAACCGCCGTGGAACAACTCGCCACTTACAAAAGTGTGCATTTAAACCCTAAAAATATCAGAACACACTTTGTAGGCGTACCACTCATCATTTGGTCAGTATTTTTGTTACTGAATTTGATACCAGTAAACTTTGTCTTATTGGCTGAAGACGGCGTAAAAATTAATATCGCCACTATTTTTGCCATAGGCACGCTCATTTATTACTTCATTTTGCATAAAGGTTTAGCGCTGGGGTTAACCATTTTTATTATTCCTGTGCTCATTACATCATCTATGGTAGCAACGCTTAATGGTGCTTGGGCTATTGGTGTAGGGGTATTTTTTGTTGGTTGGGTGATTCAGTTTATTGGTCATAAATATGAGAAAGCTAAACCCGCTTTTATTGATGACTTAAACCAACTACTAATTGGCCCTTTTTTCTTGATGGCAGAATTGTATTTTATGCTTGGTATGAATAAACCTTTAGAGGCAGAGATAACCCCGATTGCCCGTGATAAACGTAGAGCTCTTGAAGCAAAAAGAAAACAAGCAGCATAGCGTAAAACTTAAAATTACTAGCAAATTAAAAGGCGCATGATGCGCCTTTTTTGATGTTAATAATTAATACTAGATAGAGACCAGTTCGTGTTAATCCGTCTCTTCTTCTGGTTCTTCGATAAGTCCCGGAATAACTTTAACGGCCTTGATCATGTTGTCGGATACTTCAATCACTTCAATATCATAATGATCTATTTTTAGCTTTGTGCCAGCATCAGGGATATCTTCAAGGTATTCAATAATTAAGCCATTTAGCGTCTTAGGGCCATCTATTGAAAAGTTCCACTTCATCTCTTTATTCAAATCACGGATGTTAATTGTTGCATCAATGACAAAGCTGCCGTCTTGCTGGATATCAATATCTTCACTGGCTGTGGTAATCATTGAGGTAGTAAAGTCACCGACAATCTCTTCAAGAATATCTTCTAGGGTGACTAAGCCTTGAATATCACCATACTCATCAACTACTAGGCCAAAGCGTTCTTTGTTTTGTTGAAAGTTCGATAGTTGAACCGTTAGAGGTGTGCCTTCGGGAATAAAATACAACTCTTTTACAGCTCGAAGAAGAGACGATTTACTAAACTCTTCCTTTGACTGTAACCGAAGAGCATCACGTAAATGAATAAAGCCAACCGCATCATCGATATTATCGCGATAGACTAATACGCGGGTATGAGGGCTTTGAGTAACTTGTTTATTAATCAGTTTGAATTCGTCATTAACGTTTATTGCATAGATATCTGAACGTGGGATCATGATATCTTCAACAGTGACCTTTTCTAAGTCGAGGATCGAGAGAAGCATTTCCTGATGTCGTTGTGGGATAAGGGCGCCAGCCTCATGGACTACAGTACGCAACTCTTCCTGACTTAATGCATCATTGACGCTGATATTTTTAATACCCAATAGACGCAAGAAACCTGATGTGATGAGGTTAATGACCTTAACTAATGGCCATAATACTGAAAGTAATCCACGTAATAAAAAACTCGATGGGAAAGCAATACGTTCAGGGTGGAGGGCTGCAACGGTTTTAGGAGTGACTTCTGCAAAAATTAACACCACTAATGTCAGCACGCCGGTAGCTATCGCCACGCCAACATCACCAAACAAGCGCATACCAATGATAGTGGCAATAGCAGAGGCTAAAATGTTGACTAAGTTATTGCCAATCAAGATTAAGCCAATCAATCTGTCTGGTCTTTCAAGCATTTTTAATGCGCGTTGCGCACCTTTGTGGCCGCTAGCAGCAAGGTGACGAAGACGATAGCGATTTAACGTCATCATTGCTGTCTCAGAACCCGAAAAGTAGGCTGAGATCAGGATTAACACCAGTAGAGAGAGAAGAAGTGTGCTGGTAGAAATGGCGTCCAAAAAGGGCTCCAGTTGACTTAGTAAAATTTACAGTAAAAAAAGACGAATGATGAGTATCAATCATTCGTCATGAGTGTCAAGTCTGGGAGGGGGTACCTGCCAGATTTGTCGTTTATCTTAAAATGATTTCAGTCACTATTCGAGCGCCAAAATAAGCTAAAGACAATAATGTTGCACCTGATAATGTGTAAATAACAGCAGTGCGAACTCTACAACCAATGGCATAGTTTTGCCAAAGCATCGCGCCATAAACTAACCAAGCTAAGATAGATAAAATAGCTTTATGACCTTTTCCGTCTTCAAACATATCTTCTAAAAATATGAAACCAGTGGCTAGGGATAGGGTCAGTAAAATCATGCCGATAGTCACTAAATGATAAAGTTGTTTTTCAACTGTCATTAAAGGTGGCATGCCAGGGCTCATCATGGTCTTTTTGTTTTTAAGCTTATTTTGAATTAAGAGTAATTGAATCGCATAAAGTGCGGCAATCATTAATGCACTGTAAGCCATCAGAGAAAGTACAATGTGGGCTAGAATCTCTGGGTGTATATCAAAATGGATAATGTACTGAGGTGGAATTAACCACAAGACAGCAACAGAGATCACGGAGCAGGCATAAACCACAGGGACCACGACAATCACTTTTAAGCGATGCATGATAATGGTAAAGCTGAATGCAATAATCCAGTTAACCAGTGATATGACATTGGTTAAACTAAAATTCTGTCCATCTACTGTAAAAATAGTTTGCGAAAGTGCGATACCGTGTAGCACAACTGCAATAGATGCAAAAATTGCTACCAATCTACGGTTTGGACCTTCTACATGAAATAATCTACTTGTGACTAACACAAGTGCAATGCAATAAAACAACATAGCCGAAGCTGAAAAAATGACCATCTGGAATAAACCTATCAAGTTATGAGTGCAGGTTGTTTTTAAAAATAAAATCAGCACATCTATATTTATCTTAGATTAACATGAACCCTACCCATTAGGGCAGTGACCCAAGACTCAAAATTTAACAGTTTCCACCATTTAACTCCAAATAATTTACGAATAATGACCTACATCAATAGTCAGGCTTCAGGCTAATCTCGCATCTTGAAGTAGTTTGGGTATAATAGGCGCCAATTATCGAATCGTTTAAGGTAAACAGCAGAGCATGTTTGAGAATCTAACCGACAGACTGTCACGAACCCTCAAGAATATTAGTGGTCGTGGTCGCTTAACCGAAGACAACATTAAAGAAACCTTACGTGAAGTGCGCATGGCACTACTTGAGGCAGATGTTGCTTTGCCCGTTGTACGCCAATTTGTAAACAGCGTAAAAGAACGTGCAGTCGGTCAAGAAGTCTCTAAAAGTTTAAGTCCAGGACAAGCATTCATTAAGATTGTCCAAAATGAACTTGAAAAAGCGATGGGCGAAGCTAATGAAGCATTAGATTTAGCCAGTCAGCCTCCAGCAGTATTAATGATGGCAGGTTTGCAAGGTGCGGGTAAAACCACCAGTGTTGCAAAACTTGCAAAATTCTTACGTGAGCGTGAGAAAAAATCTGTCTTAGTCGTGAGTGCCGATGTTTATCGTCCTGCTGCTATTAAGCAATTGGAAACCTTGGCTGAAGAAGTCGAAGTCGAGTTTTTCCCATCGGATGTTAGTCAAAAGCCAATTGATATCGCAACGGCAGCAATTGCACACGCGAAATTAAAGTTCATTGATGTTGTTATTGTCGATACCGCTGGTCGTTTGCACGTTGACGAAGCCATGATGGATGAGATTAAAGATCTCCATGCGGCAGTGACCCCTGTAGAAACTTTATTTGTCGTTGATGCAATGACAGGTCAAGATGCGGCTAATACAGCAAAATCATTTAACGAAGCCTTACCTTTAACCGGGGTTATTTTAACCAAGGTTGATGGTGATGCTCGTGGTGGTGCTGCGTTATCAATACGCAACATTACTGGTAAACCAATTAAGTTCTTAGGCGTTGGTGAAAAAACTGACGCGCTAGAGCCTTTCCATCCTGAACGTATCGCTTCACGTATTCTTGGAATGGGTGACGTATTGTCACTGATTGAAGAAGTTGAACGTGGCGTTGATAAAGATAAAGCCATGAAGCTTGCTTCAAAGGTGAAATCTGGTGGTGGATTCGATCTTGAAGATTTTCGTGAACAACTGCAGCAAATGAAAAACATGGGC
Source organism: Shewanella sp. GJ50-10 (assembly GCF_055808815.1). Taxonomy (NCBI): domain Bacteria; kingdom Pseudomonadati; phylum Pseudomonadota; class Gammaproteobacteria; order Alteromonadales; family Shewanellaceae; genus Shewanella; species Shewanella sp. GJ50-10. The sequence continues at coordinate 1,176,794 of NZ_JBVVSS010000001.1, forward strand.
GGCATGATGGGCATGATTGAAAAGCTACCAGGAGTAGGGCAACTTCCTCCAGAAGCTTTAGCTCAAGTTCAAGATGGCAAGATGACCAATCAAATGGAAGCTATCATCAACTCAATGACGCCTGGCGAACGCCAACGTCCTGACATTATTAAAGGCTCGCGTAAGCGCCGTATTGCATTAGGTTCGGGGACTCAAATTCAAGACGTTAACCGTCTATTGAAGCAGTTTACCCAAATGCAAAAAATGATGAAAAAGATGTCAGGTAAAGGTGGCATGAAGAAAATGATGCGTAGCATGGGTGGAATGATGCCTCCTGGAATGAAATTTCCAGGACGTTAATTCGCTTTAAAACTTCAAAAAATTTATCAACTTCAGTCCGTAAGACTGATTCTCAACTATGCGGCTAATGTCCCTTTGGTTTTTAAAACAACGGATTTGGTTGCAATAGTTGAAAAATCAGGTAAAATCTTGCGGCTTTCTCTGGGGCCCTTCGCGAACACGGAGTCCCAGTTTTTATTTTTGCTTACTAGCAAATCATTAGAGGAATAAAACGCATGGTTACCATTCGTTTAGCTCGTGGCGGCGCAAAAAAGCGTCCATTTTACAATATCGTTGTTGCTGATAGCCGCAATGCTCGTGACGGTCGTTTCATCGAACGTGTTGGTTTTTTCAATCCTTTAGCTAAAGGCCAAGAAGAAACTCTACGTTTAGATCTTGATCGTGTTGATCACTGGGTTGGTACTGGTGCAGCAACTTCAGAACGCGTAGCGAAATTGATCAAAGACGCTCGTAAAGCTGTTGCTTAATAGCGTTAAGGTATAAATAGATGAGTAGTAACCAACAACCAATCGTACTAGGCAAAATTGGCTCTAGTCATGGTATTAAAGGTTGGATGAAAATCACTTCTTATACCGATTCTGTTGAAGGTATTTTTGATTATTCACCTTGGTTCATTAAAGAACAAGGCGAATGGCGTGAAGTAAAAGTCGCTCAGTGGCGTTTTCAAGGTAAAGCACTTGTTGCTTGTCTTGAAGGTATAGATACACGTGAGGATGCGCAACAACTTACAAATTGTGAGATTGCAATTCAGGCTGACCAAATTAAAGACTTATCAGAAGATGAATTCTACTGGCGAGACTTGATTGGTTGTACTGTGACCAATACTAAAGGCTACAACATGGGTGAAGTTGAACAGATCGTGGAAACAGGATCTAACGACGTACTTCTTGTAAAAGCTAACGTAAAAGATGCATTCGGCAAAGCGGAACGTATGATCCCCTTTGTCCCTGAGCAGTTCGTCCTAGAGGTGAACGTGCAAAGTAAACAGATATTAGTGGATTGGGATCCAGACTTTTAAGTCGAGGTACAACATATGTGGTTAGGGGTAGTAACCCTGTTTCCTGAGATGTTTCGTGCTGTTACAGACTTTGGAGTTACGGGTCGAGCCGTTAAAAACGGCCTGTTAGAGTTGCAAACGTGGAATCCTCGTGATTTTACGAATGATCGACATAATACTGTTGATGACCGTCCTTACGGTGGTGGTCCAGGTATGTTGATGATGGTGCAACCGTTACGCGATGCTATTCATGCAGCGAAAGCTGCGGCAGGTGACGGTGCGAAAGTGATTTATTTATCACCTCAAGGACGCAAGCTGGATCAGCAAGGCGTTAGTGAGTTAAGTAAATCATCTAGTTTGGTATTGGTATGTGGTCGATACGAAGGTGTTGACGAACGTATCATCCAATCTGAAGTAGATGAAGAGTGGTCGATTGGTGATTATGTGCTTTCGGGCGGAGAACTACCAGCAATGACTCTTATCGATTCAGTTGCAAGGTTAGTACCTGGTGTACTAGGTAAGCAAGCGTCAGCAGAGCAAGATTCTTTCTCTGATGGCTTATTGGATTGTCCACACTATACTCGCCCTGAAAACTTAGATGGTGTCGGTGTACCAGCAGTGTTGTTAAGCGGTGACCACGAAAAAATTAGACTCTGGCGGTTGCAACAAAGTCTTGGTAGGACTTTTTGAGACGACCAGAATTATTTGAAAATCTAGCTCTGACTGGCGAACAAAAGACTCTTTTAGCAGAGTTTGTTACAAACATGGACAAGCCTGTTTAGTCGAAGCTCAGTTAATCCTAGAACGGAGTAAGTTATGAACAATATCATTAAAATGCTCAACGATGAGCAAATGAAAACTGACGTACCTGAATTTGGTGCTGGTGATACAGTAGTAGTTCAAGTACGTGTTAAAGAAGGTGAAAAAGAGCGTCTACAGGCGTTTGAAGGTGTGGTAATCGCTAAGCGTAACCGTGGTCTTCACTCTGCATTCACTGTACGTAAAATCTCTAATGGCGAAGGTGTTGAGCGTGGTTTCCAAACTCACAGCCCACTAGTAGCTAGCATCGAAGTTAAGCGTCGCGGCCGTGTTCGTCGTGCTAAGCTTTACTACCTACGTGAGCGTTCAGGTAAATCTGCACGTATCCGTGAAAAGTTGGCAACTAAGTAATAGTTACCCGCTTGAAAAATTAGATGCAGTGTTCGCACAACAACCCGCCTATATGGCGGGTTTTTGTTTATTTGGAGAAAATTGTATTTATGGGTTGCTAAGACTCATTGAAAAAGGCATAGTTAGCTCAAGTTTGTAATGGTGTAGCGTTACGCTAGTATTTGGGCGTAATGTTTTGAAAGTGATATTTAGCGGTAAACCGATAAGAAGTGAGTAATGAGCATGCAACAAGATACGATTAATAACGTCCATATTAGTTCTGAAAAAGTGCTGGTGACCCCAGCTGAGTTAAAAAAAGAGTTACCGTTATCTGATCATGCTTATCAGTATATTCTAGATGCACGCCAAACTGTGGCGGATATTGTTCATAAGCGCGACAATCGCGTGTTAATCGTTACAGGTCCTTGTTCTATTCATGATATCGATGCCGCTAAAGAGTACGCTTTAAAACTTAAAAAGCTCCATGATGAGTTAAGCGGCGAGTTTTATATCTTAATGCGCGTCTACTTCGAAAAACCACGTACCACAGTAGGCTGGAAAGGGCTTATCAATGATCCAGATATGAATGAATCATTTGATGTAGAAAAAGGCTTAAGAATGGCACGTGAGTTGATGATTTGGCTTGCTGAATTAGAGTTGCCTGTTGCCACAGAAGCTCTCGATCCAATTAGCCCACAATACATGTCTGAATTAGTGACTTGGTCAGCCATTGGTGCACGTACAACTGAATCGCAAACTCATCGTGAAATGGCATCGGGTTTATCTATGCCTGTCGGATTCAAGAATGGCACAGACGGCAAACTTGATGTGGCCATTAATGCATTAAAATCTGCAGCGAGTAGCCATAGGTTCATGGGTATAAATCAGCAGGGGCAAGTATCATTACTGCAAACCGCGGGTAATCCAGATGGTCACGTGATTCTTCGTGGTGGTAAAACGCCGAATTATGATGCGGAAAGTGTCGCAACATGTGAAGAGCAGTTACATAATGCTAAGCTCAATGCTCGATTAATCATTGATTGTAGTCATGGTAATTCATCGAAAGACTATACAAGACAGACCATAGTTTGCGAGGATGTATTCCAGCAAATAAATAACGGTAATCGTTCAGTGATTGGTGTCATGTTAGAAAGTCACTTGAATGAAGGTAATCAGTCATCTGATAAGCCTTTACCAGAACTTGCATACGGCGTATCTGTAACTGACTCATGTATTAATTGGGCAACAACAGAGTCATTATTACGACGAAATGCCGATTTATTAAAAAACGTATTACCGAATCGCTTTGCTGATTAACTAATGAGTAAGTCGTGCGATAGATGGATATAAGCTATGAATGAAAAAACCACGTTAGATTTAGAAAACTTGCGCGACTTGATAGATGGCGTTGACCAACAACTACTAAACTTACTCCGTAAGCGTCTCGACCTCGTTGCTCAAGTGGGGACGGTAAAACATGCTGCTGGTGTGCCAATTTATGCACCGCAACGTGAAGCCTCGATGCTTGCAAAGCGCCGTAAAGAAGCCAGTGATATGGATATTTCTCCTCAATTAATTGAGGACATCCTTAGACGATTGATGCGTGAATCTTACCTGAATGAAAAAGATGTAGGCTTTAAACAGGTTAAAACTGACCTTGGCCACATCGTTATTGTGGGTGGTGAAGGTCAGCTAGGTGGTTTATTCAGTCAAATGCTGACGCTTTCAGGATACCAGGTTAAAAGCTTAGATAAAGACGATTGGCATCGAGCTGACGAGTTATTTGACGGTGCTGGTATGGTAATCGTCACTGTACCTATTAATGTCACTTGTGAGGTGATTCGTAGCAAGTTAAACCAATTACCTGAGCAATGTATCTTAGCCGACCTTACTTCAATCAAATCAGAGCCACTGAAGGCGATGCTAGAAGCGCATAATGGACCTGTAGTGGGTTTACACCCAATGTTTGGCCCTGATGTAGGCAGTTTAGCTAAACAAGTTGTAGTTGTGTGTGATGGCCGTGATTCAGATAAGTACCAATGGTTTTTAGAGCAAATCACTATTTGGGGCGCCCGCATTGTTAATGAAGATGCTGAACGTCATGATAAAGCAATGCAACTAGTACAAGCCATGCGACATTTCTCGAGCTTTGTTTATGGGGTAAACCTATGCAAAGAAGAAGCTGATATAGAGAGCTTATTACAATTTAGCTCACCTATTTATCGACTAGAGCTTGCCATGGTTGGTCGATTGTTTGCTCAAGATCCTGAGTTATATGCCGATATTATCTTTGCGCAAGAAGGTAGCCAAGTGGCTATTAGTGATTATCTCGATAACTACCGCGATGCATTGGATTTACTGAAAAGTGGTAATAGAGAAGCATTTGTGGCGCAGTTTAGAGATGTGGCTAAGTGGTTTGGTGACTTTGCACCACAATTCCAACACGAGAGCCGTGCTATGTTGCAGTCTGTGAATGATATGAAGACCAATTAGGCCAATTTTGTAGGTTAACGCCGCAAAAGATTGCGAAATCACAAATCTAGGATTATTGTTATAAGGGAGTTACGTTGAGTAACTCCCTTAATTTTAACGTAATAGGAGTGAAATCTGATGACAGAGACTGAGGTGTATACCGCAGAAGATTTATCACTCGGGCATTTTTTATATGCGTTATTGAGTGCATTTCCGCTATTTTTCTTACCTGTGTTTTTCAGTTTAATTATTAATATTTCACAGACCAATATTGCTTCTAACTCTTTGCTGTCATCTCATTTGCGCTGGCAACGTAACAGTATCACTGGATTAGTGCCGTTATTAATGATTGGCTACTTTTTACCACAGCTGTGGTTAAGCATACCGGTATTCATATTTGCATTAGTCTGGTTTAGTTATCGGGTTTTCAAAGGCTGGTTAGGTTTAAACGACAGTGTCAGTATGTATTAAGTGCGTACTAGTGCTTCTTTATAGGCAAATAGAACTGCAATAAACATAAAAAACCGAACTTAACAGTTCGGTTTTTTGTTTTAGTGAGATATTAAAAATTACTGATGAAGTTGATGCAATAACTCAGCTTGTTGCTCTGAACATGTCAGTTGCTTTTCATTAATAATCAAGCCACTCGAACCAAGTTGCTTGATTGCATTAGCTTGTTGGTTAATGAGCTTATCTTCGACGGCGTAACTTGTATTACCGAGCACTGGTAAATGACTTTCAGATATTACTTCAATGAGTCCTGCAAGATCTAAAGCAAGCTGCTCAGGGTTACTGAAGCTTCTAATTCCTGCTTCCACTAAAATAAGCTGTTGGTTACCTTGGGTCAGTATTTTGTTCGCTGATGATAACCAATCGGCAGTGCTTGCCATGGTATTACGCTCTAACAATACAGGGGTACTTACTGAGCCAGCTAAATTGAGCAATTCATCGTTGTACATCTCTTTGCCCGCGATATAGACCATGTCAGCAACTTTCACGGTTTCATTAAAATGATTAACCGAATCAATTTGCACCGCACTTGTTAGTCCGGCTTGAGCAATCAAATGGCAATAGTCTTTTATTTCCAATGCACTTAAGTTTGCAGATGCAGGGCTAAGCAACAAAACAGCTTGAAAGCCTGACTCTTTGATCTGTTTTATTTTGGTGGCAAATACCTCAGTACCTATCGGCAGTGTTAGTTGTTGCATTGCTGCAAAATCATCGCCGCCTACGTTAAATTGGTTAATCTCAATTAAAGTCTTTTGTTGGCGGTATAGTTTTGAATACTTTGGCGCATCGTCATCTTGTGATGGAGTCGCTACCGTTTCTTTTGAGCTGATTGGCTCAATGAGTAATTGGCTATTGTTCAATTGAGTAGGTTTGACGGTTTCACAAGGATAACAACCTAATACTTTAATAAAGCGTGTCAGGCGTTCTAATTCTTTCAGTGCCTGTTGAAGCTCGTTTGTTGCTAAATTCGCATCAACATCTAGATAAAACATCTCTTCCCAAGGGGTTCCAGGAATAGGGCGAGACTCAAGTTTACTCATATTAATGTTATGCGCTTTGAGTACGAGAAGGGTTTCTACTAGTGCACCAGGTTTTTGCCCTGTGGCCATAATTAAGGTGGTTTTCGCTGGCAATTGTGAAGGAACAGCGACAGCTTTTCTCGCTACAACAATAAAGCGGCTCTGGTTAATCTTTTGATTAGCTAAGCCATTTTCAGCAGCGCTTAACTGGTATAGCGCGCCGCCTTCAGCACTACCGATAGCCGCAACAGTATTATCATTAGCATCGATAACTTTTTGCATTGCTTCAGCACTGCTAGAGCAATATGCCAGTGTCAGGTTAGGGTGTTGTGATAACCAATGGCTGCACTGGCTAATAGGCTGCGGATGAGCAAATACGGTTTTAATGTTATCCAAACTCGCGCCATCTTTGGTTAATAGGCAATGCCCAACCTCGATAGTGGTTTCGCCAACAATAGACAATGATGTGTGTTGCAGTACATCGTAAACTTCATTGATTGAACCTGAAGAGGTATTTTCTATTGGCAGAAAGCCTAAGTCAGCATGGCCAAGCTCAACAGATTTAATGATTTCATCGAAGCTTTGGCAACCTAGGTCAAGCATCTCTACTTGGCGACGCTGACAAAAACGACTGGCAGCTAAATAGGAATAAGAACCGCGAGCACCGAGATAAGCAATAGTCGATTGTTGTTGCTGTATTTCTGGGTTGGCTCTGCCATGTAAATACGCTTGCTGATTTAACACTGAGTCTTCAATAATGCTTTGATATAAAGAAATAACAAAGTGCGCATCTAATCCGTGCTCACGTCCTTGCTCAACCAATCTAGCGAGTAATTCTTTTTCTCTTTGTGTATCGCGAATAGGCCTTACGTCAACTTCTTTGCTGCGAGCAACATCCAAGCTTAAGTTACGACGTTTAGACAATAAAGAAAGCAGTTCTTTATCTAAGGCGGTGATTTGTTTGCGGGTTTGATTTAACTCTGGCGCTTTGTTCATATTTGCCTCAATGACGACTGCTTAGCTGACATACCTGTTTAACAGATAGCATTTAAAAATTAATAATAAAAAGCCCCCCAAGTGGGAGGCTTTATATTTCATTTTCGTTTTTACACAAAAAATCCGCCTCAATATGGGGGCTGCATAAAAAAGAAAATAAAATCGTTATAGGTAAATGTTTTCATCACATTAAAACTAAAGGGATGAAGGGAAAGTGTCAATCAAATTATGCTGAAGATTGCTCATAATCTGTTGTATGGCGTAGGTTATAAGAACGATAAAGACTTAGTAGGCAAATTGGAGGCATTAAAAAGCGCACCCGAGGATGCGCTCTTGGTTAAACGTTAAATAAATCGTCAAGCTGCGGTTTCCTCCTTATAGTCATACTCAAAATCATTATCCGTTTCAGCTGTTGGCGAAACGTGACGTTGAGCTTGGGGCTTATGTGTCAGGCGATTTAGCTGTTTCTCCAGCTTTTTACCCATTGCAGTAATTGCTGCGTAAAGGTTCTCGTTTTTCGCCTGGGCAAATAGTTCTCCACTTGGCAAGCCTACAGAAGACTCGATCTTAAAGTTCTGCTTTTCCTGAGTAATGATAACGTGCGGGTTTATTAGTTGAATATCGTGTCGTGCTAGTTTTTCAAATTGTCCTTCGATGCGTTCAAGAATTAGTGCAGTGACTTCAAGTTGCTTGCTAGTGATTTTCAGCATATTTCGAACCTTCTGTTGTTTGCTTAAATTCAGATTACCAAGCTTGCAGACAAAAATCGTGATCTAAATCACATTTTTATGGGTGTTTTAGTCTGTTTGATTCATATTTGATCGCTTAGACAAAATGGACAAAAAAGTCTCCAAAAATCCTTGTAATCTCTTTTTTTAGGCTCATATTGGAATGGATAACAAGGCATGTGGTTTATAAACTTCTGTTAATCATGCTTGAAATTTGCACACCGGATTAAGCTCCCAATACATTTTAACCTTCCTGTATGCCCCTCTTTACTAGTGTCTGAATAATCTTATATCGAAAAATTTAACGCTCGTGGCTTGATGCAAACCCGCTTACACATCTCACATAGATTTAAACTCATAATTTGCTTGATCTTGATCTAAAACTTTTCGATTATATCGCCGTGAAATAACTTTTTTACGAAACTTTGCTGTAAAAGACATAGCTTGTTAAAAACTGCGAAATTACCGCACATAACTTACCTTTCTTTACGTTTCTAGCCTATCAGAGGAAGTTTAGTGCCTTTATAATCGATCAGAGTAAACACTATCGATTTTTTACACATTAATAGTATTTACGGTGAATAATATGAGTATAGAACAAAAAAAATTAAGGTATGGGATATACCCACTCGTTTATTTCATTGGCTCACTGTTGGCTTGTTGGTATCACTTTGGTGGACAGCTGATAGTGGAGAAATGGAGTGGCATCAAATATGCGCTTATAGTCTGATGGTGTTAGTGATTTCGAGACTTTTATGGGGAATTGTTGGTAGTGAGACTTCTCGCTTTACTGATTTCATAGCTGGTCCCAAAAAAGTACTGAATTATCTAACAGGAAAGCACCCATCAACTGTAGTCGGTCATAATCCATTAGGCGGTTACATGGTGCTATTTATGCTGACCGTGTTGAGCTTACAATTGCTTAGTGGCTTATTCTCTAGTGATGATATTTTTACTGAAGGACCATTGTATTCAATGGTTTCATCAGAGCTTGGAGCTTGGTTTACTTGGCTTCATAAAGTTAACTTTAATGTCATCCTAGGCTGCATTATTTTGCATGTTTCGGTCATTTTGCTTTATGCAATAAAGGGGAATAACTTGGTGACGGCGATGATTTCAGGAAATAAAAAGTTAACTGATGAAGAATACAAAATGCTAGCTAAAGAGCCAAAAATGACTTCGTCACTGATAGCAATGATGATCGTTGCTTTAATTGGTTTGGTTATTGGTTATTGGTTAATAGCGCCTATCGTAGCGTACCTTTAATGATAAATACCGTACCTTCAGTTATTAACAGTCCTGTTTTTGCTTAGCGGTTAGTCAATTAACTAGAACAGCGTTATCAAGGTGTAAAAAAGCCCACTTTAAAGTGGGCTTTTTATTGGGTGATACATCATCTATCGAATCACCAAAAGCTTGGGACAATGATTAGTCTTTTTTGTACATATCATGGCAACCTTTACAACTCTTGCCTGTATTTCCAAAAGCTTGTTTAATTTGCTTTTTATCACCAGTTTGCGCCGCAATATTTAATTTAGCTGCATTTTCTTGGAACGTAGTCATTTTTTCGTCAAAGTCAGCTTTATTGCTCCATATTTTTGCAAGAGCTTCAGTGTCACCTTTGTCAGAACCGTCAATAAAGCCTTCATGTGGGATCTTAGAAAGAGCAGCAAGGTTTGCAGCACGTGTTTGGAATACGTTTAAATCAAAATCCTTTTTGCCTTTTAGCATCGCACCCATATCAGCAAACTGGTAGCGGATCAGACTGAAACCAGATTTACGATAGTCAATGGCATCATTTGCATCTTCAAAGTTATGTGCATTAACAGTAGGGATAAGTAATGCGCTTACAGCAATTGCAAAAATTTTGTTTTTCATAAGTTTTCTCTTATTTTCTAATTATATGGCAGGTGGTTTAAGTCACATTTTACACATAAATTTGAACTGAGTGCGAGACTTGTTTGTGTCTATTTGTAAGTAAAATGACGAAAACAGCTAATGTCGAAATAAATTACAAATTTACTTTTTGCTAGATAAGAATTATTGGTACACTTTGTACTGTTGAGGCATTACTAAAAGAGAGTGTTATGCGAGCTGATTGGGATTCTGTTGTCGAGAAAGTATTGAGTTACCCGAACTCTGATGAGTTAGGCATTTTATTTCAACTATTACTGACAGAAGAAGAACGCAGTGCTGTGGCTGGTCGGTTGAAGGTTTTTCAATTGCTATTAGAAGGTGATTTGAGTCAGCGCCAAATTTCTGCTGATTATCAAGTTAGCATAGCGACGATTACTCGTTGCTCAAATTACTTAAAGAACATGCAACCTGAGCAAAAACAAAAAATCCAGCAATTACTACTGGATTAATTATTAGCCCCGTTAAATTAGACGATGAGTTTAAATTTGTTAGTTAAACTTGGCTTTTATTTGTACTGTCGGGATCTTATGGTGACGATAGCTTATCCTACGCAATAAAATGTACGAACCATAGGTAAATAGACAAATTGATATGACGACACCAGAATCTTCTGGTAAAAAGCGTAAAATCAATCCTGCTGCCATAATGTAGATAAAAGGCAGGTACCCATATATTGAGTCTGGAAGAATCCCATCAATACGTTTTCGTTTACGGTCAGTTCTGCGATTTTTAGAGCGTTGGTTCCAGATATGGGCCCCATAAAAAAACACCAATAATGAAGCTAATATGGCGTATGGCTCTTTCAGCAGTGCAACACTTCCTGCTCCCACAATCATGTATGTGAGGGGCAAAATTTCATAAATTGGTTTAATTAACATAAGCACTCCGTCGCTTGTGATTAATCATGAGTAGGTATTTTAAGGTTAAGTCTATAACCTCAGCAATTCCCTATCGTTACTAAACGCTTTACTCGTTCAGTATGTTTCTAAATTTAATTATAGCCAGTTTATTCACATTTAGCTTGGTAAATGCTATTCAACTAATATGAATAATAACGCAAAAAAAATACGTTACCCAATATATTGGCTAACGTATTTTTGAATTCAAACTTTAGGTTTAGTACTGTATAGCTAAGTCATTGAATTAAGCATAATGAGCTTAGTTATTCAGGCCAATTAATGACAGCCACAGCCGCCATTGCCATCACAACCTGGTTTTTCAGTATCACATTGCTCATGTTCGTGAGCATGATCGTGTCCACAACCTCCAGCAGCGTGAATATGGCCGTGAGCGATTTCTTCAGCTGTCGCTTCGCGCACATCCATTACTTCAACACTGAAGTTTAATGCTTGACCAGCTAATGGATGGTTGCCATCAACGACGACAACAGTATCTTTCACTTCAGTTACTTGAACTGGACGTTGGCCCATCTCGGTTTCAGCGATAAAGCGCATACCCGGAACGATATCTTCAACATCACCAAATGCTTCTAAAGGTACTTCTTGCTTAAGTCCTTCATGGTATTCACCGTATGCTTGCTCAGTAGGTATGTTGGCATCAAACTTATCACCAATGACTTTGCCTTCAAGTTCACTTTCTAAGCCTGGAATTAGGCCCTCAGTACCATGAAGGTATGCCATTGGCTCTGCTTCAAATGAGCTTTCAATAAGTTGGCCATCTTGGTCTGTTAAACGGTAGTGAATAGTCACTGCTGAATGTTTTGTGATTTTCATAACGACTCCAATTCATAATGTGGCCGCATGATAATACTTTTTATAGTAGGGGGAATGATCAGTATCAGCTTTTGCTTATTCAATCACATGTTTTGTAAATTCAGTTAGATGAATCAATTTCATCTTGGATAATATAGCTTATATTGATAAAACAGCTTGTTTATTAAGGTTAGATGTATTTATAAGACCTAAGCCCGACATTTTATAGTTAGTGGTTTATATTTAAGCTTGTGGTTATTTAGGTTTATGTTTTATATGGGATTTAATTAACTCGGCTTTTTAGCATTACGTTAACGTAAACATCCATAATAGCCTTTTTGTTGGATATATATTGTATAAAATATGATGTTTACTTGCTCTGATGGCTATTTTATATTGATGTGGAATATGTGCTTTTAAATAAAGCTATAGTTAAGGGTTGACAACAGACACGTAAAAAAGCAATTCTATTATTAATTCAAAACAAACACATAAAAATTAGTCGAGTGTCATGATGAAAATCCAGTTCCACGTTGTAGCTACCATTATTACAACCACCACAATTAATATTGTGGGGGCGGGCTGAGTACACCCTAAAGAATTTTTACAACAAGCCCGCTTCCCACAAAGAAGCGGGCTTTTTGTTTTCAGGCTTTAAATTAATGTTTTTAGATTTAGATTTATATTTTAACTTAGCGCTAGCGAGTCAAGGGAGTAGAAAATGAAAGTAATGAAATTTGGTGGGACCTCGTTAGCCAACTGGCAACGTTTCTTAATGGCTGCGGACATTATCGAGCAATCAGCAAAATCTGAATCGATTGCCACAGTATTATCTGCCCCAGCAACAGTGACCAACGGCTTACTTGAACTTGTTGATTTGGCCCAGCGTGGTGAGGACTATTCTGCAGTAATAAACCATATTGAAACGGTATTTAATGGCTTGTTTGAACAAGCGGCTGAGCAATTAATATCTGCTCAACAGAAAAGTTTATTAGAGGCAAAGCTTGCCGCACAGCTTGTTGATTGGAATGATAAACTTACTGGTATTAAGTTACTTAATGAATGTCCTGATCATGTACAGGCACAAGTTGTCGTGTCTGGTGAGCGCTTATCTGCTGCGTTAATGGAGCAAGTGATGTTAGCTAAATCATTAACTGCTGCCCAGTTTGATCCAACTCAGTTATTTCTAGCCCATGGTAAAGCGTTAGAGTCTATCGTTGATATCAGTGTCAGTAAGCCTAGATTTACAGCGCTTGCATTAGATGAAGCGCGAGTGTGGATCATGCCAGGTTTTACTGCGGCTAATGAGCAAGGTAAAACGGTGACGTTAGGACGTAATGGTTCTGATTATTCAGCGGCTGTATTGGCGGCTTGTTTAGATGCATCGAGCTGTGAAATTTGGACAGATGTAGATGGTGTTTATAATACCGACCCTCGAGTTGTGACAGATGCAAAACTGTTAGAACAACTCAGCTATCAAGAAGCGATGGAGCTGTCTTACTTTGGCGCTAAAGTGCTGCACCCTAAAACAATTGCACCTATCGCGCAGTACCATATTCCTTGTTATATCAAAAACAGCTTTAACCCTTCAGCGCCAGGTACTTTAGTATCCAATGAAGTCGATAAAACAGGCCTGCAAGTCAAAGCAATTTCTAACCTTGATAATCAAACCATGTTTAATATTTCAGGCCCTGGCATGAAAGGCATGGTTGGCATGGCAAGTCGCACGCTGGAAGCTATTTCAAGAAGCGGAATTTCGGTCTCGTTAATTACTCAAAGTTCATCTGAATACAGTATTAGCTTCTGCGTTAATACTGACGAAGCAGAAAAAGCTAAGCAAGCACTTGAACTTGAATTTGAATTAGAGATCCAATCCGAACTACTAGAACCAATTGAGTTAAGACAAGACTTAGCTATTGTGTCGTTAATTGGCGATGGCATGAAAACTCATAAAGGCGCAGCTGCGAAGTTCTTCAGCGCTTTAGCTAAAGCGAGTGTCAATATTGTTGCGATTGCACAAGGTTCATCGGAGCGTTCTATTTCAACAGTTATTCAGCAGCGTAAAACCAAACACGCTATTAGTGCCTGCCATCAAGCGTTCTTCGATGTTCAGCAATATCTAGATGTGTTTCTAGTGGGTGCAGGTAATGTTGGTGCAGGGCTGTTAGAGCAAATTAAACAACAATCAGCAATGTTAAAAGAGCAACATATCACCATGAGAGTATGCGGCGTTGCCAATTCACGCAAAATGCTACTGAATAGTGATGGAGTTGATTTGTCTAATTGGCAGTCATTGCTTGCTGATTGTGATACGCAATATGATTTAGCTGAGTTATTCGCGTGGGGTAAAGAGCAACAGTTGTTGAACCCTGTATTGGTTGACTGTACTTCAAGTGAACTGGTTTCTGACCGATATGTTGATGCGATGAACTCAGGCTTTCACGTTGTTACGCCTAATAAGAAAGCTAATACCCGTGATTATCAATATTATCAACAGCTTCGCACCACTGCGCTTTTACAACGTCGTCAGTTTTTATATGAAACAACCGTAGGTGCAGGTCTTCCGGTTATTGATAACTTAAAAAAGTTACTTTATGCAGGTGATAAGCTGCAACGTTTCAATGGTATTTTATCGGGTTCACTGTCTTATATCTTTGGGATGTTAGATGAAGGCATGAGCTTATCTGCTGCAACATCAATAGCTCGCGAGAAATGCTTTACAGAACCGGATCCTCGAGAAGATTTAAGTGGAATGGACGTTGCGCGTAAAGTGCTGATTTTAGCGCGTGAAGTTGGCATGGAGTTAGAGCTTGAAGACATTAACGTTGAGTCAGTTTTACCTAGCTCATTTGATGACTCTGGTGACATTGACACCTTTATGGCTAATTTATCAAAACTTGATGCTGAAGTGAGCGCTCGAGTCGAAGCCGCCAAAGCTGAGGGTAAAGTACTTCGTTATGTAGGACAAATTGAGTCTGGTAAGTGTTATGTGCGGATTGCTGAAGTTGATGCAAGTGACCCTTTATACAGTGTTAAAGGTGGCGAAAATGCATTAGCGTTTTACAGTCGTTACTATCAACCAATTCCATTTGTATTAAGAGGCTACGGCGCGGGTACTGATGTAACTGCAGCTGGCGCATTTGCTGATGTATTAAGAACACTTAATTGGACTCGTGAGGTAGGGCTATGAGCATAACGGTATATGCACCAGCCTCAATGGGAAATGTCGGTGTAGGTTACGATTTACTTGGCGCAGCGTTAGCGCCAATTGATGGTAGCTTATTAGGTGATAGAGTGATGATTGAAGCAGCCGATAGCGGCGTTCATTATTCTCAAACAGGTCCATGGGCTCATAAATTACCTGAAGATGGTAAGCAAAATATTGTGTACCAATGTGCTGAATTTTTCCTAGAAAAGCTTAATAGCACTCAAGGTGTAGCTATTGGTTTAGAGAAAAACTTACCTGTTGGTAGCGGCTTAGGTTCGAGTGCAAGCTCGGTAGTCGCCGCGCTTTACGCGCTCAACGAACATTTTGAACAACCATTTGATGAACAAGCTTTATTACTTCTAATGGGCGAGTTCGAGGGAATGATTTCTGGTAGTGTGCATTTTGATAATGTCGCGCCATGTTACTTAGGCGGTATGCAGTTAATGCTAAATACCCCTAAGCAAGTGTGCGCAACCATTCCAAGTTTCAAGCAATGGTATTGGGTTGTGGCTTACCCGGGCATTTCATTGTCGACTGCGAAAATGCGTGAGCTGTTACCGAGTCAATATGACAAGTCGGTGGCGATTGATTTCGCCCGCCATTTAAGTGCATTTGTGCATGCTAGTTATCAACAAGATGCTGAGCTTGCGATATCGGTACTAAAAGATGTGATGGCCGAGCCATATCGCGCTGACGCAATTCCTGGTTACACAGAAGCCCGCAGCGAACTTGAAAAGCTTGGCATGTTAACCACGGGGATTTCAGGTAGCGGTCCGACATTATTTTCGGTCACAGATTCTCTTGAAACAGCTCAAGCTGCTCAATCATGGTTAGAGCAACACTATTTATCTCAGGCTGGTGGTTTTGCCCATGTCTGTAAGCTGGATGAGTCTGGTACTCGTCGGGTTTAATACTGAATTACTTTATTAAGGCGTTAAAAATGGAATTATATAATTTAAAGCATCCATCACAAGTGGTGAGTTTCAGCGAAGCAGTGCAGTTAGGGTTAGGTAAAGATCGCGGTTTATTTTTTCCTAAGTCTATCCCGGTGTTAGATAATATGGATGAGCTGCTTGCTCTTCCTTTTGCTGAACGTAGTAAACGTATTTTAGGTGCTTGGCTAGCAAGTGAAATAGGCCAAGAAAATGTTGATAAGCTCGTTGATAATGCGTTTACCTTTGACGCACCATTAGTTAAAGCTGATGACAAACGTGCTTGTTTAGAGTTATTCCATGGCCCGACATTAGCCTTTAAAGACTTTGGTGCACGATTTATGGCGCAGTGCGTTAATTTACTTGCTGGCGATAAAAAACTGACTATTTTAACCGCGACCTCTGGTGACACTGGTGCTGCCGTTGCAGATGCCTTTTATGGACTAGACGCTGTTCAAGTGGTTGTGATGTACCCGAAGGGGAAAATCAGCGAATTACAAGAAAAAATGTTCACTACTTTAGGTAAGAACATTCACACTGTTGCCGTAACATCTGATTTTGATGATTGCCAAACACTGGTAAAACAAGCTTTTGATGATAGTGACGTACGTGACGGTTTGCATTTAAATTCGGCTAACTCAATTAATATAAGCCGTTTGTTAGCTCAAATTTGTTATTACTTTGAAGCCGTTGCTCAGGCTAAACAAAATAGTGATGAAGAGATTGTTGTATCAGTGCCAAGTGGTAATTTTGGTAATTTAACTGCGGGCTTATTTGCTAAGGCGATGGGTTTACCGATTAAGCGTTTTATTGCAGCGACTAATTCAAATGACACTGTACCGCGTTACTTATCAGCAGGCGATTGGGCTCCCAATGCTACCGTTGCGACAATGTCTAATGCAATGGATGTCTCTGAGCCTTCAAATTGGCCACGTGTAGAAGCTATTTGCGAAGCAATGAGTTGGCCTTTATCTTCAATTACCGGTTTAGCGTTAACTGAAAAACAAACTTCAGCGGCGCTGAGCGAGTTGTTTAAGCTGGGCTACCAATCTGAGCCTCATGCAGCTATTGCCGCTCAAGCATTATCTGATGAGCTTAAAGAAGGGGAGACTGGGATATTCTTAGGGACAGCTCACCCAGCTAAATTCAAAGATGTGGTCGATGCTCAATTAAATATCAGTTTACCACTACCGGCAGAACTTGAAGCGGTAGTGAATAAACCTGTTTTATCGGCAGAACTTGATGCGGATTTCGAGCAACTTAAAGCGCATTTATTTAAAATCCTCGCCTAATCATTTGTCGTTCTGTTTGTAAGTATAGAAAGCACCTTAGGGTGCTTTTTTATTGCTGTTATTTTGTTTTTTATTGTTTTTAATCACTTTTTTAACAATTTATAATTTTATGATCTTCGTCATAACATCATTATTACCACTAGTGTAGATTGGATATATTCAATGTTTGCTTAATCTTTATACGTGAAGGAATGGTGATAATGGATAAGATGATACTGAAAAGGCTTATGAATGATCATAAGCACATTGCTATTTTGCTTGATGTATTAGCTAAGAAAAACATTAAGCTGTCAGAAGGCGAAGCGGTAAATTTTGCCTTGATAAGAGACGTTGTAGAGTATATGCAAGTCTATGCAGAACATAGCCATCACCCTTTAGAAGACATTACATACGATTACTTTGTGAAAAAGTTTTCAAGTCCTTGTAATACCCAGCTACATGAAGAACATAGCCGACTTGCTGAATATTCTGGCGCCTTAATGTATAGCTTGAATTTGATTTTATCTGATGTGGTGATTTCTCGAGAGAAGTTAGTCACAGATTTACAAGCTTATGTAGAGATTCAGCAAAAACATATGGAGTATGAAGAGACCGAGTTGTTTCCTTTATTTGCTAAACAGCTTCAAGCTGAAGATTGGCAGACCATTAAGTCTCAATGTGAAAAGCAATTAGTTGAAGACCCATTGTTTAGTGATAATGATGAAACTATATTTGAAGAGTTAAAAGAACACATATCACATGTGGATAAAAGGTGATTTAACATTTTAGATACAAAAAGAGCGCCAGCGGCGCTCTTTTTTTATTTTGAATTTTGAATAACTATTCAATTAGTCATTAATACCTAAAGAGGCATTGTTTCAAAATCAAAATCAAAACTAGTATCGATGTCTTGAAGTTCTTTGAGCAGACGCTGTTTATCCTTTAACGCTTCTATCTCCCGCCATTTACGTTTTTTATTTGAGCTTTTTGAGCGAGTTGGTCTTTCAACAACTTGGTCTAGCGCACCACCATAGTCTAAACGATCCATGGTAAACCTCCCTTGTTATTATGATGTCTCTATGCAAATAAGTATCATATTTCTTCGCTATTGTGCAATAGCTATGTTTCATTTTTGTTAATGCGGGCTGACAATTTAATGAAGGTTAACTGGACTATTTAGAGACTTGTGCTACCGAGTGGATTGAACTACCAATAAAAAAGCCAGCTTAAGCTGGCTTTTTTAGTATTTATATCTGACCTTGTCGATACAAATTAATTAATGCATTACTGGAAGAATCTAGCTCAGTTGCCGCATTTTCAGCACCAATCCGATCAAGTACATCGTTTCCAAGTACCTTGCCTAACTCAACACCCCATTGGTCAAATGAGTTTATTTGCCATATAGCGCCCTGAACGAAGGTTCTATGCTCATAAAGAGCAATGAGTGAACCTAAGGTGGTTGGAGTCAGTTTATCCATTAATAACGTGTTGCTTGGCTTATTACCTGTCATTACTTTATGTTGCGAAATAAGCGTTTTTTCAGCATCAGGTAAGTCTTTATCTGCTAACTCCGCTAATGCTTCATCAAACGTTCGACCTTGCATTAATGCTTGAGTTTGACCAAAGCAGTTTGATGCAAGTTGATTATGATGCTCGCCTAATGGATTGTGACTTTGCAGTGGCATAATGAAATCAGCAGGAATTAATGCAGTGCCTTGATGCAATAACTGATGGTAAGCATGCTGGCCATTGGTGCCTTCACCGCCCCAAATGACAGGCCCTGTGCTGAAATCGACCTCAGTACCATCTAACATGACTGATTTACCGTTACTTTCCATATCAAGTTGTTGGAAGTAAGCTGGTAAACCACGCAGGTAATGATCGTAAGTCAATACAACATGTGATTGAGCATTATGGAAGTTGCCATATAACACTGACAACATGCCCATAATGACAGGCATGTTTTGCTCTAGCGGTGTATTGGCAAAATGGTTATCCATTTGATGAGCACCATCAAGCAATTGCTTGAAGTTATCCATACCAACAAGTAGCGCGATAGGTAAACCAATTGCTGACCATAATGAATAACGGCCGCCAACCCAATCCCACATAGGGAAGATGTTAGAAGCATCAATACCAAATTCAGTGGCTTTAGCAACGTTTGAAGTCACTGCAACGAAATGCTTAGCAACGTCAGTTTGTGAACCACCATTTGCTAAAAACCAATCTTTTGCACTTAAGGTATTGGTTAATGTTTCTTGTGTGCCAAACGATTTAGAGGACATCACAAATAAGGTTGTTTCTGCGTCTAAATTTTTCAACTTTTCACAAATAGAGCTAGCATCAACATTGGCAACGAAATGACAATTTAGACCTTTAACCCAGTATGGGCGAAGTGCTTGTGAAACAATCTTAGGACCTAAGAAAGAACCGCCAATACCAATACTGACGATGTCTGTAATGGTTTTACCGGTATAGCCTTTCCAACCGCCTTGTTGTACTGATTCTACAAACTGAGCCATCTTGGTTAGGGTTTGTTGAACTTCAGGAACAATATTATTGCCTTCAGCCATGATGACTTGTTCAGGCTTACTACGAAGGGCTGTATGCAGCACTGCACGCCCTTCAGTGTTATTAATAATATCGCCGTTAAACATAGCGGCAATCTTGTTTGTTAAGTCAGCTTCTTTTGCTAACTTAAATAGCAAGCTTAGGGTTTCATCATCGACTCGGTTTTTAGAATAATCTAATAACAAACCGCAGTCTTTAACACTTAACTGCTCAAATCTTGAAGGGTTTTGAGCAAATAATTCACGCATATGTGGTAACGCTGCTGCATTTTGAGATAACTGCTGCCAGGTGTTACTCTGAGTTAAATGTGTCATGCAAATCACTCCATTGAATTTGGGTTTAGCCAAGTTTCTCGTTTAACATGACCTCTAATTTTCCTTGGTCAACGGCAAAGTTTCGAATACCTTCAGCAAGTTTATCAACAGCCATAGGGTCTTGGTTATATTCCCAGCGGAATTGAGCTTCGGTTAGCGGTGTTGGCGCAGCTTCAACAGAAGTAGCAGGCTTAAGTTTCTGAGTAATAGCAATATCAGTGTTAGCCAATTCTTCAAGTAGTGCAGGGCCAATGGTAAGACGGTCACAACCCGCAAGTTCGATGATTTCGCCAATATTACGGAAGCTTGCACCCATGACAACAGTGTTATATCCATGACGCTTGTAGTAATCATAAATGTCAGTGACAGATACAACACCAGGGTCAGTTTCAGCAGTATAATCTTGGCCAGTGTCTTTTTTATACCAATCTAAAATACGACCAACGAACGGTGAAATTAGGTAAACACCAGCTTCAGCACATGCGCGTGCTTGGGCAAAACTGAATAACAAGGTTAAGTTACAGTTAATGCCTTCTTGTTCCAGTTGTTTTGCAGCGCAAATACCTTCCCAAGTAGAAGCGAGTTTTATCAGGATGCGCGATTTATCGATGCCAGCTTCTTTATATAGCTTGATAAGCTTGTGCGCTTTTTCAATTGAACCCGCTTTATCAAACGAAAGACGTGCGTCAACTTCTGTTGATATACGACCAGGAACAATTTTTAAGATTTCTACGCCAATATTGACCGCTAATTTATCGCCAGCATCTTCAACTTGTTGCGCAACATCACTTGATTGGCCTTTTGCCCATGCAATAGCGTCATCAATTAGAGGAGCGTACTCTGGAATTTGTGCAGCTTTTAGGATCAGAGAAGGGTTGGTGGTTGCATCTTCAGGTTGGTAACGTTTAATTGCTTCGATGTCGCCAGTGTCTGCAACAATGGTTGTTAGTGCTTTAAGTTGAGCTAACGTGTTCGCCATGGAAATTTCCCTCTCAAGTAACAAAGTTATTTTGTTCAGTGCGGTTATTAGAAGCGATTTTACTGTATTTTCCAACAAATTTTGTAAAAAAATTACATAAAAATTGTCTTTTAGAGCGTTTTAACGGAAAAACTTGTTATTTAATATCTGATTTATTAGCTATTTAACAAGTTTTTCAACTTGTTAAAAAAATGTTACCGATAACAACCCTGTGGTTGTAAGGTTTATTTTATTTTGTTTGTTAAATTTCAAATGAAAGTTTTAAAATAAAAAGTCGCTGCAAGCAGCGACTTTTATTATTTCCAATAAGCTTAATGCTTATTGTGTTTTATTTTAGTACAGGACGCTTTTCTGCACCACTCACTACCGCTTCAATACGACGGTTTTGCTTGTTAGCTTCAGCTGAAGTACCTTCAATAATAGGACGGTCTTCACCAAATCCAACAGCTTTTAAACGAGTAGCATCAATGCCGTAGTCATTTACCAGTGCATCTACAACGGCTTGAGCACGTTTCTCTGATAATTGCATATTGTAATCAGCGTTACCAACATGAGAAGCATGGCCTTCAATAACGACTGATGTATGTGGGTTATCTTTTAAATACTTCGCAGCTTTGTCCATACGTGGTTTTGATTCAGGTCTTAATACTGCAGAATCATTATCGAATAATAGGCCTTCTAGGCGTGAAGAGATTGGTGCGTCTTCATATATAGTACAGCCTTGTGCATCAACTTTATGGGTCGAAGGTGTATCAGGGCATTTATCTAAATCATCTGTTACGCCATCATTATCCGAATCGATTGGTGCTGCTGCAACAACGGGAGCAACGACAGGTGCTGGCTTATCTACGCCGAAGCGGTAGCTAAGTTCAAGTCCCCAATAGTTACTTTCCATATCGAGTGTGTTGTATTTATCATCATCTAGGTTTTCGTAACGACGATATTTTGCTTGAAGCTTTAGGTTTTGGGTAAAGTTGTAACCAAAGCCAACACCAACGTAAGGAGCGATTCCGCTGTCACTATAATATTCAGTATTATAGTTTTTCTTATTAGAAATAAGGTAGTTCATTGCACCAGCTTCAGCTGAGAAACTCCATTTTTCACTAATAGGTAAAAATGCTGCTAAACCTAACGTCATGCCTCTAGCGCCGACATCGTTACGTTTGTTGCTATAGTCAGTCCATTCAGCTCGGCCTAAATCTCGGTAGCCTAGCTCAACACCAAAGTAATCATTAAATAAGTAACCACCGAAAACATCCCATGCATATGGGTCATCTTCACCGCACACTTTCATTGTTTTTTGATCGCAGTTAGGTTCATAGTTATTGACACCTAAACCACCACCGACGTACCACGGTGTTAGCTCTTGTTCAGCCGAAGCTGCAAAAGGTAACATTGAGGTGAGTAATACTACTTTTAATGTGTTCTTCATCATGTATAAGTCCATTGTTATTTTACTCCACCAAAACACATGTAAAGGATTTGTTTGTTACACGTGTCGCTGACGCTTATGTGGTGTTCCTATTATGCTTTTGTCAGCAGCATAATTATCGTCGTAAATTCAATGGTTTTCCATAGTAAGAAAGATTAATGTTGCTATTAATTGAAAAGTTTTTGTTGTTTTGGTTATTCTGAGGTTGCTTGTTTGTTTTTTGGTGGGGCATTTAAAGCATTAAAAAAGCGCCCTAAGGCGCTTTTTACTTAATCGAATGTATTGATGGTTTCAGTTATCGAGTCCAAACCCAGTTTTCAATTTCTTGTGGGTCAACACCATTTGCTTTGATGTAGTTACGATGCTCAACTAGTCGCTGCAGCATATCAGTGGTGATAGCCACATGTTGAGTTTCATCAATGACACCTTGTTGGAACAACTTGTATGCCATATCAATCACTAAATGATAACGTGAAGTGCCATTACGAACGCCCATATCGAATGGTGTCGTTGTTGAACCTTCTTCTTCATAACCTTTAATTCTGAAACGACGACTACCTTTATAGTCAAATACAAGTTTCTTAATCGTATTAGGGTAGCCATGGTAGTTAAATACCACGCCTTTATCTTCAGTAAAGATTTCATCCATCATCCATGGTTTTGCTTGGAAGTCTCGGCTACCTAGACCATTACTGTTTAACTCGGTGACACTGACAAATCGAATGCGTACCCTTGGTAGTAATTCGCGGATCAGTACGAGTGAAGCCATACACTCTTGTGTGACATAATCACCACAACCAGCAAGTACGACATCTGGGTTTTCGTCTGAGGCGAAATCCCAAACCATAACACCATCTTCTGTTTGCTTACGAGACTCATCAAGTGATAGCCATTGAGGTAAATCTTTTTTACCTGCAACGAGAATATTTAACTTGTCACGGTCTTCATAAGCACGTTCAGTGTAAGTAAGAGTGGTGTTGCCGTCTGCAGGTAAATACGCAGAGATAATGTCAGGGTGTTTCTCGAGCATTGCCCCTAAGAAAGAAGGGTTTTGATGAGAGTAGCCATTGTGATCTTGACGCTCTAATAATGAAGACAGCACCACATTACAAGAAGGTACAGGTTTACGGAAATGAACCCCTTGGCTTGCGTATACATATTTACAGTATTGGTCTGCCATTGATGAAACGACTTGAGAGAAAGCTTCGTAGGTCGGGAACATTGCATGGCGACCTGTGACAGTGTAACCGTGCATCATACCAAAGAGTAAGTTTTCTGAGAGTAGCTCAATCACACGGCCGTCACGAGCCATGTCTTGATCCCAACTCTTTATTGGCCATTGCCAAGCACGGTCAGTTTCTTCGAAGACCGCTTGCAACTGGTTAGAGTATGTTTCGTCTGGACTGAAAATACGAAGGTTACGTTGATCGCGGTTTAATTTAAATGCATCGCGCATCCATTCGCCCATCTTATACATTGAAACACCGCGAGTACCGCGAGGCGTTTCAGGGCCATAACTTAGTTTTTTAAGATCAGGCTGAGCAAGAGCGCGAACCACTTCACCGCCATAGCTTAAATGTTGTCGACCGCAACATAAATGCTTAGGCGGAATAAGTGATTGGATATCTTTATCAAAGGTAATTTGACCTTCAGCATTGATTTCACACAACTCATCAAATTTATAACTGGCTAACCAAGTATTTAATGCAGTGAGATGACTTGCATCAGTTGCACACTTATTAACGATAACTTGATGTGATTCGCAGTTACCTTCAAGCTTTTTACCACCGTGTTCAGCAGTACCAGTCCAACCTTTTGCTGTGCGCATTAAAATGACAGGCCAGCGAGGTTTACAAACATCTTCGCCATTGCGAGCTCGAGTTTGGATGTCGTTGATCATCTCGTAAGATAAATCCATCGCATTCGACATTTGAATGAACACATCTTCTTCAAGTTCATCATCAACGATAATTGGATGATAGCCAAGCCCACGGAACTCTAAATCGAGTTCTTCATGATCCATTCGTCCCATTCGAGTCGGGCCGGAAATTTTGTAACCATTAATGTGAACGATTGGCAGTACTGCACCATTAGTAGCTGGATCCACTAAACGGTTTGCATACCATGAAGCTGCTAATGGCCCAGTTTCTGACTCGCCATCACCAACAAGACAAGCCGCAATTAAATTTGGGTTATCAAGTACAGCGCCCCAAGCAACAGAAAGTGAATAACCTAATTCACCTCCTTCAAGAATTTGACCAGGCGCTTCTGGGTTTGCGTGAGAAGGGTAACCGTAAGCTGCAGAGAACTTTTTACAAATATCCTCAATGCCAGCTTCATTATATGGGATGGTTTCTGGATAGAAGTGGCTTAAAGAACCTTCGACAAAAAGGTTTGCTTGCACAGCTGGAAAGCCATGTCCTGGGCCGACAAGATATATGAAGTCTCTTTGATGCTTGACGATGAGGCGATTGACGTTAGCGTAGACAAAGTTTATCCCAGGACAGGTTCCCCAATGACCAAGTAATCTTGGCTTAATATCTTCATGTTTCAAATCTCTTTTGAATAATACATTTTGTTTTAGGTAGATTTGAGAAGTGGCGAGAAAGTTTGTAGCTCGAACAAATTTCTTTAGCGACGTGATTTCATTTGCATGCGTCATAATTGACCTCAATGTTTAAAGTAAAATTTATTTAACCTTTAATGAGAACACTGTATTCTTAAAATGGTTGCAATAATGTGGTCTTTGTCTAAGTTTTTATTAAATCTTTTTATTAAAAAAATGGTCGCAGGTTGATTTGATGTTAATTCTTTTACGATTAAGGGCATAAGATTGTTATTTGAGATGAGGGTAAAGGCTGGTAATTAGATAAGTGTGATCAAGATCACCTGACGCTTCAGATCATCTATGCTAATTTTTTGCTCCGAAAAAAACAGAGATAATGAATTGAGAAAGTTTGCTAGGCATTCGTGCTTAAAAAAAGTAAAGTTAACTCGATCAAATCCTAAATAATAAATAACTAATATTTTCGCTCACTAAACTTGATGTCACCAGATAGCCGTAAGTGGTTTGTTGGCATAGAGCTTGAGTGTTTTTATTAAAATAATACGATAATTTTATTTTGTTTGAAGCAACAAGCCATTGGGATAATTCAATACAGGCTGTCTTTTTGCAAAATAAAGTTATTCCAAGGAATAAATAAAGCATGGCAATGTTAGAAACGATTGTGAATTTCATGAACGATTTACTCTGGGGTAAATTGTTAGTTTACGGGCTGGTTGGTGCAGGTTTATTTTTTACTGTACGTTTAGGCTTCATTCAAATAGCTCACTTTACACACGGCATCAAAATTTTAGCAATTAGCCGTCGTCCTGGCCGTCATGGTCTATCTTCCTTCCAAGTATTCTGTACCAGTATGGCTGCGCGTGTTGGCGCGGGTAACATGGCTGGTGTTGCTGTCGCTATCGGAATGGCAGGCCCAGGTGCTGTCTTCTGGATGTGGGCAATTGCTGTATTAGGTATGGCAACTGCAATGATCGAATCCACTTTAGCGCAAGTCTATAAAGTGAAAGATTCTGATGGTCAATACCGCGGCGGCCCTTCTTACTATATGGAAAAAGGTTTGGGTCAGCGTTGGATGGGGATCCTGTTCTCAATCTTGCTGATTATCTGTTTCGGTTTAGTATTTAATGCGGTTCAAGCTAACACTATTACTGGTGCAATGACGGCAGTATTTGGCTTTGATCCAGTCTATGTGGGTATTGCTATCGCTGTGTTGAGTGGCGTAGTGATTATGGGTGGCCTTAAGAAGGTTGCTAAAGTGTCTGAGGTTATCGTACCTATCATGGCGCTGGCCTACATTGCGATTGCATTTGTCGTTGTCTTGATGAATGTTGAGCAATTACCTGCAGTCTTTACCTTAGTTATCAAAAGTGCATTTGGCTGGCAAGAAGCCGCTGGTGGCGCGGTTGCTTACAGTATCGCTCAAGCTATGCAAGCAGGTATTGCACGAGGCCTGTTCTCAAACGAAGCGGGTATGGGTAGTGCGGCCAATATTGCAGCGAGTGCTTCACCAAACCCAAATCACCCAGCATCACAAGGTTATATGCAAATGATGGGTGTTTTCTTTGACACTATCGTAATTTGTACAGCAACTGCTGCGATTATCTTATTGTCTGGCGATGCGGCAGGTAGTGGTGATGGTATTGAGATGACAATTAATGCGTTATCTTCTCATGTTGGTGATTGGGGCGGTGCGTTCATTGCTTTTGCTATTTTACTGTTCTGTTTCACTTCTATTATTGCTAACTATTCTTACGCAGAAACCAACGTTATGTATCTTTCAGGAAATAAGAAAGGTGCATTACCAGTATTCCGCCTAGCGGTTCTAGGTATGGTGATGTTTGGTGCTATTGCGAAAATTAATATCGTGTGGAATCTAGCTGATGTATCTATGGGCTTAATGGCACTGGTTAATGTAATTGCGTTGCTATTATTATCTGGTCTAGCAGTTCGAGTGATTAACGATTATCGCCAACAAGTTAAAGCTGGAGAAGAACCAGTTTTTGATACAGATAAGTTCCCTGAGCTTGCTGAACAGCTTGAAGATGGCATCTGGAAAAATAAGCCAGTTGAATCTGACAAGTAGATTAAAAGGATTACTAGAGTCCACTTTTAATGAGTGAAAGCTAAACTCTATTAGTACAATCTAAAAAACCATGCATTTATTGCATGGTTTTTTTATTCAGCCCAGTATCATAGGAAGCATTAAAGTTGAATACTGTATGGCTTAATAGGATAGTTAACGATGTTAGTATTAGTTTCTCCAGCAAAAACCTTAGATTTCGATACCACAGCTAAGACCTCGTCATTTACTCAACCCACTTTATTAGATCATAGTCAGCAATTGATTGAAGTTTGTCGCGAACTTACACCAGTAGATATTGCTTCATTAATGAAAGTCAGTGATAAGATTGCAGGTTTAAATGCAGCAAGGTTTAGCGAATGGCAACCTAACTTCAACCTTGATAATGCCAAGCAAGCCATGTTTGCATTTAGAGGGGATGTATACACTGGACTTGATGCTGACTCAATGACAGAGCTGCAGATTAATAAAGCCCAGCAACATCTTCGCATTCTTTCTGGTCTATATGGGCTGTTAAAGCCGCTTGATTTAATGCAAGCATACCGCTTAGAAATGGGCACCAGCTTAGCTAATCCTAAAGGTAAAAACCTTTATGCATTTTGGGGCGAGGTTATCACTAATGAAATCAATGCTGCTGTTACCGAGCAAGCTGACGACATCATTGTGAATTTAGCCTCAAATGAATACTTCAAAGCAGTAAAACCAAAGCAATTAAAAGCGACATTAATTACACCAGCTTTTAAAGACTGTAAAAATGGCCAATATAAGGTCATTAGTTTTTATGCTAAAAAAGCCCGTGGCCTAATGGCGAGATACTTAATTGAAAATGATATTAATACGTTAGCGGGCATTCAGCAATTTGACGCCGATGGTTATTACTTTAGTGAAGAACTATCGACACCTGCAGCGCCAGTTTTTTTGCGTGAAGAAAGAAGCTAGCGGAATAATCTGTTTACTCAAAAGAATGGATTTGAAAAACCAAATAAAAAAGCAGCTTATTAGCTGCTTTTTTTATGCTCGAAGTAAAGTGAGTATGCTACTTCTTATCTTCTTTTTTAGCCAGCGGACGTAAGTCTAATTCTGACTGCGCCATGATATACGCAAATTGTGCATAGGCTGCTACATTTTGCGCTAACGCTTCTGGATCAATTTTATCTAGCGTGTCATTTGGGGTGTGATGATAGTCGAAGTAATCTGTACCATCTTGTCTTAGAGATGCAACAGGGACACCTAATGAAGGCATCATAGACACGTCAGGGCCGCCAGTCGCTTTATTATTACCAAGCTTAACCCCATTGATTGTCATCGCACTGTGCTCGACTTTCACTTGTTCGAACACTGCAGGGTTAACATTAAAGTCTATTTGATAAATTAATCCTGCGCCAAAATCTGATTCTGCAGCGATATAGTGCTTGGTTAATTCATCCGCATGCTGCTTTACGTAAGCTTTGCCGCCTACGAGTCCGACTTCTTCTGCTGCATATAACACCACTCTGATTGTTCTAGCTGGTTTTTGTGGCAAGTCTTGAATTAGTTTGGCGGCAGCTGTGACAATCGCAACGCCCGCACCATCATCAATCGCGCCAGTTCCTTCATCCCAAGAATCAAGGTGAGCACCAATTAACACCACTTCATCTGGTTTGCTGCTTCCGGTGACTTCAGCTATCACATTATATGAAGTGGCAACACCTAAATTCTTAGAGCTTAAGTTTAAGGATAATGTGATGTTGTCATCACGCTTTAGCATTGAATTGATCATGTCAGCATCTGGTGCTGAAAGCGCAGCAGCGGGAATTTTAGCAACCCCTTCTTTGTAACGCATCATGCCGGTATGGGCCATTCGGTCATGATCTGTTCCAATTGAGCGAATAACTACGGCTACAGCCCCTTTTTCAGCAGCGGCTACGGCGCCTCTTGAACGTCCACCTACAGATTGACCATAACCTTTACCACTAATGTGTCTTTCTGTTTTATGGTCAATAAAAGCAATTTTACCTTTTACAGCGTCAGGATCTGCAGCTTGTAAATCTGCGAGGGTATCAAATCGAACAACTTGGGCTTGTAAGCCATCTGTTGGCGTCGCGACACTACCACCTAAGGCACTGATAACAAGAGGTTGCTCAAAAGGGGCGATAATTGATGCTTTGGCGCTGCCACGAGACCAAGCAGGCACTTGAACCGATTCTTTATAAACTTTATCAAAGCCTAAAGATTCTAGTTTGTTCATTGCCCAGTTAACCGCAATGATATCTTTCTCTGAACCCGCCAACCTTGGACCGACTTCTACTGTTAATGACTCCACAATGTCATAACCTAATGAAGAGGCTAAAGCTTTTTGAGCTAGGGTTTGACTAATTCGATTGTTGTTAGTGTTTTCTAAATTAGTAGTATTTGTTACTTGTGTATCATTTGTATTGTGTTGACAACCTGATATTGCTGTAAAAATCATCGCGGCGCAGAGAGTCTTATTGTAGTTTTTCATGAGTTTCCTTCATTTTTATTAGCTAAGTCTCATTTTTAAAAACAATCTACCAAAAAGTGTGCTTCATGTCGCTGCCCTATTTGTTAGGGAAGGCTATATTAGCCAAGGAGATGATTGAGGAGAACCAAGCGCGTGATGAATATTGAATTAATGCAACAGCGTGCAGATCATGCTGTAGTAATGCTGAAAGCACTAGCAAATGAACGTCGTCTGTTTATTTTGTGTCATTTGCTTAATGAAGGTGAAATGTGCGTTGGTGAGATGAACAAAAAACTAGGTCTAAGCCAATCTGCATTATCGCAGCATTTAGCTTGGCTAAGAAAAGACAATCTCGTTTGTACACGTAAAGAAGCCCAAACTGTTTTCTATTCACTGAAAAGTGAAGAAGTACGTGAGTTAATCAAAGTATTGGACAACTTATACTGCCACTAGTGGCAAAGTTGGACATACTAAAAGCGTCTTAATTATGCTTACACTATGTAAGTTATGATTAAGGCGTTTTTTTATGGCTAAATTTTATGAAATCGTTTGAGCGTGAAACTGAATTTAGGTGAGCTGTTTGAAGATAGTTAGAGTTTGCTAGGGGAGGCAAATTTTAGATATAAAAAAACCGACCTAGGTCGGTTTTTTAAAGACTAAATCACAAAATTAAGCAGCGATTGCTTTGATTCTTGTGTTTAGACGTGCCTTTTGACGAGCAGCTTTATTCTTGTGAATAAGGCCTTTAGTCGCCATACGGTCAACAATTGGTTGTGCTTCTGCGAATGCTTCTGTAGCCGCTTTGTGGTCACCGCTCTGGATAGCAGCGATAACACGTTTAACGTATGTACGTAACATTGAACGACGACTAGCATTATGCTGACGACGTTTTTCAGATTGAAGCGCGCGCTTCTTTGCAGACTTGCTATTAGCCAAGGTGCAACTCCTAAAACTGGGATTAATACTTTGAGGGCGAGGAATATGCCTGCTTTTATTCATTTTGTCAATGAATATGGCAGAAATATCCTCAAAAAGACAAATAAAACTACCTTGCTCGGTTATCTTCAACCCAACTCGTGTAAGATGTGGCGCATTCTACCAGTTCTTGTATTGCATAAACAGCATTAGAATTGAAAAATTGAGATATATCCGCGTTTAATAATTCATTAGCAAACTGCTATGGAGGGGTGTTTGAGTAAAAAGCTATTAAAATCAGGTGCAATTGTCAGTGTGATGACATTGGTATCAAGAGTACTAGGCCTGATAAGAGATGTGGTAATAGCAAACTTGATGGGCGCGGGTAGTAGCGCCGATGTGTTTATTTTTGCCAATAAAATTCCCAACTTTTTACGTCGGCTATTTGCAGAAGGTGCATTCGCACAGGCGTTTGTCCCTGTGCTCACTGAATATCAACAGAAAAACACTCCTGAAGAAACCCGAGAGTTACTCGCTAAAGTTGCAGGTACGCTGGGCGGTATTGTCAGTGTGGTTACTTTAATAGGCGTAATAGCTTCGCCCATTCTTGCTGCTTTATTTGCTGGCGGTTGGTTTTATGACTGGCTAAATGATGGTCCTGATGCTGGCAAGTTTGAGCTTGCATCATTAATGCTCAAAATTACTTTTCCTTACCTATGGTTTATTACTTTAACGGCATTAGCGGGTTCGATTCTTAATACTCGCGGCAAATTTGCTGTATCTGCTTTTACACCTGTTTTTCTAAACATTACGATTATCGTGGCTGCACTTTATTTCGCGCCAACAATGCAACAACCTGAACTGGCATTAGCGTGGGGCGTATTTACAGGTGGTTTAGTACAGTTTTTATTTCAGCTGCCATTTTTATTACGTGAAAATGCATTAGTTAAACCTTCTTGGGGTTGGAATCATCCTGGTGTTGTAAAAATTAGAACTCTAATGATACCTGCATTATTCGGGGTGTCGGTTTCTCAAATTAACTTACTATTCGATACCTTTATTGCCTCATTCTTGATGACAGGCTCAATAAGTTGGCTATATTACTCAGATAGGTTGCTCGAGTTCCCATTAGGGTTGTTTGGTATTGCTATTGCGACGGTTATATTACCGGCATTATCTAAAAAGCATGTTGATGCAAAGGGAACAGGTTTTAGCGATACCATGGATTGGGGCGTTAGAGCTATTTTACTACTTGGCGCGCCAGCGATGTTAGGGTTAATTATTCTAGCTCAGCCGATGCTTATGGTGCTTTTTATGCGCGGCGCCTTTTCGGTTACAGATGTTGAAATGGCTTCATACAGCTTGGTCGCATACGGTTGTGGTTTACTTAGCTTTATGATGATCAAAGTTTTAGCTCCGGGGTACTTTTCTCGTCAGGATACTAAAACACCAGTTAAATACGGCATTATCGCTATGATAAGCAATATGGTGTTTAACATTATTTTCGCTATTCCTTTTGGCTATGTTGGCCTTGCTATTGCGACTTCTATGTCGGCTTTACTTAATGCTGTTTTATTATATCGAGGGCTTCATATTGCAGGAGTGTACCGATTTAGCCGTGCAACATTAGTATTTTTCTTAAAGGTAGTGCTTGCTACCGCGATAATGGCAGTAATGCTTATTTATACTTTACCTGCGCAATTATTGTGGCTAGAAATGTCGATGATGGTCAAAGTGCTAACCCTGCTTAAACTCATCGGCTCAGGCGCTGGTGTTTATTTATTGAGCTTGGTATTAATGGGGCTGAGACCTTGGAAGATGAAACGTCAATCATGAATGCTGATTATCGAATCTATCTAGTATATAATCAGCCGATTTACAGTAGCAGTTAATTGGCGTAATGGAACTAATCCGCGGTATACACAATATTTTACCTTCGCATCATGGGTGCGTGCTCACTATTGGTAACTTTGATGGTGTGCATCGTGGTCATGCGCAAGTGCTTAATAACTTAGTTAATAAGGCAAAGCATTTTCAGCTACCTGCTGTAGTAATGACGTTTGAACCTCAACCACAAGAGCTTTTCCGTCAGCAAGATGCGCCAGCAAGAATTAGTTTGCTACGGGATAAAATTAGTTTACTTGATGAACTTAATATTGACCGTCTGCTCTGTGTTAATTTTAACAGTCGTTTTGCCAATCAACCTGCTGAGCAGTTTATTGAAGACTTACTCGTTAAAAAACTCGGCGTTAAGTATTTAGTTGTTGGTGATGATTTTTGCTTTGGCAAAAACAGAACCGGCACTTTTGAAATGTTGGTGGCAGCAGGTAAAAAGTTTGGATTTACGGTTGTTAGCACGCAGAGCTTTATTTTAGGCTCTATAAGAGTGAGCTCAACAGCGGTAAGAGAACAACTTGCTTTAGGTAATTTAGAGCAAGCAAGAAGATTATTAGGTCATCCCTTTGTGTTAACCGGCCGTGTTGCTCACGGTCAAAAGCTAGGAAGAACCATAGGGTTTCCTACTGCAAATATCGCCTTAAAACGTAAGGTATCACCTGTTCGCGGTGTGTTTGCAGTTAAAATGTATTGGGATGACAGTGATATATATGAAGGCGTTGCCAATGTTGGTTTTAGACCAACAGTTGATGGGCAAGTCTGCCAGCTAGAAGTGCACTTATTTGATTTCGACGGTGACTTATACAGTAAACGTGTTGAAGTAGAATTAGTGGCAAAAATCCGTGATGAACATCCGTTTGAATCATTGGATGCACTGAAAAAACAAATTTTGAATGATGCAAATGAAGCAAAAGCTTTATTTGGCAATGATGCAGGTTGAAATAAATCAGCCCAATTAATGGTATAGGATCAATGACCGACTATAAATCTACGTTGAATTTGCCGGAAACAGATTTTCCGATGCGCGGTAATCTGGCTAATCGTGAGCCAGAAATGTTAAACCGTTGGACTCAAAACGAACTTTACCAAAAGATTCGTGATAGTCGAATTGGACGCAAACCATTCATTTTACATGATGGCCCTCCGTACGCGAATGGCAATATCCATATCGGTCACTCAGTAAACAAAATTTTAAAAGACATCATCATCAAATCTAAAACGATGGCAGGCTTTGATGCGCCATACGTTCCAGGTTGGGATTGTCACGGTTTACCTATCGAATTGATGGTAGAAAAAAAGTTGGCAAGCCAGGCCAGAAGATTTCAGCTGCTGAGTTCCGCGCTGAATGCCGTAAGTATGCCGCGAAGCAAGTTGACGGTCAGCGTGATGACTTTATTCGTTTAGGCGTATTAGGCGACTGGCATAACCCATATTTAACGATGGATTACAGCACTGAAGCGAACATTGTTCGTTCACTGTCAAAAGTGATTGATAGCGGCCACTTACACAAAGGTGTTAAGCCTGTTCATTGGTGTACTGACTGTGGTTCAGCTCTTGCTGAAGCAGAAGTCGAATATGAAGATAAAACCTCACCAGCTATTGATGTTGCGTTTAATGCGGTTGATTCAGCAGCTGTTGCAGCAAAGTTTGGTGTTGAAGGTTATACCTCAACAATTTCAGCGGTAATTTGGACAACGACGCCTTGGACTATTCCAGCTAACCGCGCGTTATGCCTAAGCCCTGAACTTGATTATAGTTTGGTTGAGTTTGTTAAAGATGGTGTGACTAAAACACTCATTTTAGCTGAAGTGTTAGTTGAGTCGTGTATGACTCGATTTGAAGCTGAAAGCCATACCGTTATTGGTACTGCTAAAGGTGCTGAACTTGAGTTGCTTCGTTTTAATCATCCTTTGTCAGCATTTGATGTGCCGGCAATTTTAGGTGACCACGTAACAACTGAAGCGGGTACTGGCGTTGTTCATACCGCTCCTGGCCATGGTCAAGACGATTACGTTGTTGGTCAAAAGTATGGATTAGAAGTTGCCAACCCAGTTGGTGATAACGGTGTATACAAAGCTGATACTGAATTCTTTGCTGGTCAACACGTATTTAAAGCGAACAAGAGTGTCGTTGAACTGTTAGAAGAAAAAGGTCAACTATTACATCATGTGGCTTACCGTCATAGTTACCCGCACTGCTGGCGCCATAAAACACCCATTATTTTCCGTGCGACGCCGCAGTGGTTTATCTCAATGGACAACCATGGCTTACGTAAGCAAGCATTAGGTGAAATTGAGCAAACTCAGTGGATCCCTGATTGGGGTCAAAGCCGTATAGAAAAAATGGTTGAGAACCGTCCTGACTGGTGTATTTCACGCCAACGTACTTGGGGCGTACCAATCACATTATTGGTTAATCGTGAAACGGATGAGTTACATCCTGATAGCGTTGCTATTATGGAACGTGTTGCCCATCGCATTGAGCAAGAAGGCATCCAAGCGTGGTGGGATCTTGAAATCAGTGAACTGATTGGCGATGAAACTGAGCAATACCGTAAAGTGACCGATACTTTAGACGTTTGGTATGACTCAGGTTCAACTTTCTCATCAGTTGTTGCATCACGACCTGAATTTAATGGCCATGAAATAGATTTATACCTTGAAGGTAGCGATCAGCATCGTGGTTGGTTTATGTCATCACTCATGATTTCTACTGCGATGAACGGTAAAGCACCGTACAAGCAAGTATTAACTCATGGCTTTACCGTTGATGGTAAAGGCCGCAAGATGTCAAAGTCTGTTGGTAATGTTATTGCGCCACTGCAAGTTATCAATAAACTTGGTGCAGACATTCTACGTTTATGGGTTGCAGCTACTGATTACAGTGGTGAAATGACGGTTTCGGATGAAATCCTAAATCGTAGCGCTGATTCATATCGTCGTATTCGTAACACTGCACGTTTCTTATTAGCTAACTTAAATGGCTTTAACCCAGAAACTGACATGATTGCCACAGAAGATATGGTATCACTTGATCGCTGGGTTGTACGTCGTGCAGCTGCACTACAAGAAGAAATTATTGAAGCTTACGATCAATATAATTTCCATTCAGTGACTCAGAAGCTAATGCAATTTTGTTCTGTTGAGTTAGGTAGCTTCTACTTAGATATTATTAAAGATCGTCAGTACACAGCAAAGCAAGATGGTCATGCTCGTCGTAGCTGTCAATCAGCGCTTTACCATATTGCTGAAGCTATGGTTCGTTGGATTGCGCCTGTTCTAAGCTTTACTGCTGATGAAATCTGGAAATTATTACCTGGCGAACGTACAGAGTTTGTATTCACTGAAGAATGGTATCAAGGGCTTGAGTCAGTCACATTAGATGGCGATTTAAGTGATGATTACTGGCAGCAGTTACTGACTGTGCGTAATGAAGTCAATAAAGTGCTTGAACAAGCCCGCCGTGATAAACGTATCGGTGGTTCTTTAGAAGCCGAAGTGACCTTATTTGCTGATAGCGAATTAGCTGCTCAGTTAGCAAAAGTTGATAATGAATTACGCTTTGTATTACTGACTTCAAAAACAGACGTTGAAACACTAGAGAGTGCGCCAACAGATGCGATTGAAACAGAGCTTAGTTCACTTAAGTTAATGGTTGCGAAAAGTAGTGCACAGAAGTGTGACCGCTGCTGGCACTACAGTGAAGATGTAGGCACTATCGAGTCGCATTCAACACTTTGTGGACGCTGCGTAACAAACATTGAAGGCGATGGTGAACATCGTGATTTTGCTTAAGGACTAATAATGCCTCTTACTTGGAAAGAAAGTGGCATTCGTTGGTATTGGGTAGCTGTATTGGTATTTTTTGCCGATCAGCTATCTAAGCAATGGGTGTTATTAAATTTTGAGCTGTATGAATCCATACAGCTTTTACCTTTTTTCAACTTTACCTATGTCCGTAATTACGGCGCTGCTTTTAGCTTTTTAAGTGAAGCGGGTGGCTGGCAACGATGGTTATTTACTATTATTGCTATTGGCTTTAGCACACTTCTGACGGTTTGGTTACGAAAGCAATCATCTTCACTATGGCGTACCAATTTAGCCTATACCCTGATTATTGGTGGCGCTATTGGTAATTTAGTTGATCGCTTAATTCACGGCTATGTTGTCGATTTTATTGATTTCTATTGGAACACTAGCCATTACCCAGCGTTCAATATTGCTGATGCAGGTATTTTTATCGGTGCAGTATTGATTATTTGGGAATCATTTAAGCCAGAAGAGCCAGCAAA
This sequence comes from Shewanella sp. GJ50-10, assembly GCF_055808815.1. Classification (NCBI taxonomy): domain Bacteria; kingdom Pseudomonadati; phylum Pseudomonadota; class Gammaproteobacteria; order Alteromonadales; family Shewanellaceae; genus Shewanella; species Shewanella sp. GJ50-10. Next base: position 1,213,549 of record NZ_JBVVSS010000001.1, read on the forward strand.
AGAAAGTTAGGGAGAATTATTTTGTCAGAACAACAAGCTTCATCTCGTTCAATTTTATGCCATATGAATATCATACTTGAAGATGGTTCTACTGCTGATAGCACTAAATCATCTGGCAAGCCGGCAAGGTTTAATGTTGGTGATGGTAGCTTAAGCCCTGCATTTGAAGCTGAGATTATTGCATTACAACTTGGTGATAAACACAATTTTACTTTAGAACCTGCTGATGCGTTCGGTGAATCAAATCCTGATGCGATTCATCACATGGATAGAAGTCGTTTCCCTGCGGATATGGAACTTGAACCTGGTGTGATCGTTAGTTTTGGCGGGCCTGGCGGTAGTGAAATTCCTGGAATGGTAAGAGAAATTGCCGGTGATTCAATAACCGTTGATTTAAATCATCCATTAGCTGGTCAGAAAGTGACTTTTGAACTTGATGTGGTAGAGGTACTTTAAGATGCTTAAAGTTGATCCGACGTCTCCAGAACTTAATATATTACTTGCTAACCCACGAGGTTTTTGTGCAGGGGTAGACCGCGCAATTAGCATTGTGGAACGTGCTTTAGAGTTATTTGAACCGCCTATTTATGTTCGCCATGAGGTGGTGCATAACCGATATGTGGTTGAAAACCTCAAAGAGCGCGGCGCGATATTTGTCGATGAGCTTGAGCAAGTTCCTGATGATAGTATTGTCATATTCAGTGCTCATGGTGTGTCTCAGGCTGTTAGACAAGAAGCTAAAAATCGTGGGTTAAAGGTTTTTGATGCAACTTGCCCTTTAGTGACAAAAGTGCACTTACAAGTCACGCGTGCAAGCCGCAAGGGTATCGAGTGTATTCTGATTGGTCATGAAGGCCACCCAGAAGTTGAAGGGACTATGGGCCAATATGACAATGCGGAAGGTGGGGTTTATCTTGTCGAGTCGCCAGAAAGTGTCGCTAAACTAGAAGTTAACAACCCCGAAAACTTATGCTTTGTTACTCAGACCACATTATCTGTTGATGACACGTTAGATATTATCGAAGCATTAAAGGCTAAATTTCCTTCAATTGAAGGCCCGCGTAAAGATGATATTTGTTACGCAACGCAAAATCGCCAAGATGCAGTAAGAACGATGTCATCAGATGCTGATTTGTTTATTGTTGTTGGTTCTAAAAACAGCTCTAACTCAAACCGACTGAGAGAGTTAGCCGAAAAAACAGGTACTAAAGCTTACTTAGTAGATACTGCCGCAGATGTCGATGAATCTTGGTTAGATGGGGTGGCAAAAGTTGCCGTGACTGCAGGAGCTTCAGCACCTGAAGTGCTTGTACAACAAGTTGTCGATGCAATTGCTAAATTTGAGCCTTCAGTGATAACTGAAGTAGAAGGGCGAAAAGAAGACACTGTCTTTGCTGTCCCAGCTGAATTAAGGTAATAACTTAATCGTTAGTTCATACAGCTGATTAAATTAAAACCGTAAACCTATTAGGCTTACGGTTTTTTTATGCCTGCAGCTACTGGACTATTTATTGAGCTATACTGTATAGATCGCTTAAGTTAATCTTTGACCAATATTTAGTATACAATAAGTAACCTTTTGGCTACATCTTGCTCGACTAATTTTAATTGGTATAGTATTTTGTATCTAAGTTTAGGATTTTAAACAAATTATATTAAGTTAACATGTCAAAAATGTGGCAGTTAATGGAGGTTTGACACTCATGTCAGTAAAAAGGAATGGATTTTCCTTAATTGAAGTGATGGTTTCATTAGTTATTTTAACCGTTGGGTTGATAGGGATTTTTAATCTTCATATCGTTGCTAAGCGCGGTAGTTTTGAGTCTTTTCAACAGACTCAGGCTTCTTATTATGCCAACGATATTATCAATCGAATGCGCTTAAACCCAACTCAGATAGCTAACTATGTAAACGGTTCTCCATATTCAGGTAATCCAGCGGCTGTCAGTAAAAATTGCGAAGGCACAGCTATATGTTCAACTGCCGAAATGACAAATTGGGACATATTTGAATGGCAGTCAGCGTTTACTGGTACCTCTGAAACGGTTGGAACTCAAAATGTTGGTGGGCTGAGTACCGCGACTGGGTGTATCCAGCAAAATGGCGATACCGTGACTGTTATTTTGTCTTGGGAAGGCATAAGAAGTACAAGTGATTCTGGTGATGAAAACTCCTGTGGCACCGAGAGCGATAAGCGAAGAATTTACACATTAGAAACAGTGATCATATAAATGATAATTATAAATAAAATTAATAATAAGCAATCAGGTATGTCGCTTGTTGAATTAATGGTTGCTTTAGTCATCAGTTTATTTCTGTCAGCAGGAATATTCACCATGTTTAGCATGTCTTCATCAAATGTGACGACGACAAGCCAATTTAATCAATTACAAGAAAATGGTCGAATTGCTTTGGCTATTTTAGAGAGAGATATTAGCCAACTAGGCTTTTTTGGAGATATGACAGGTACAGAATTCATTGTAGGAACTAATACTATTTTAGATAGTAATGTTGCTGCAGCTGATGACTGTATAGGTGCAGGTTTAAATAATGAAACGTTACCGAACAATCAACCTGCACACTTTAGGCGTTTGTGGGCATATGAAAGTGGAGTGAGCAGTGAGTCATTAACTTGCTTAAGTGACGTTAGTGTTGTTTCTGGTACTGATGTAATACAAATAAAACGTTTTGTTGGTCCAAATGCAGGTAGTGGTGATGGTACGGATAGCCCTGTAGGCAATGGTTCAAGCTTTTTTGTTTCTTCAACCTCCACTCAAGCTGTTTTCTTTAATGGTTTAGATCCTTCTCAAGACATATTAAATTCAAGAGTTTGGGAATACCAGCATCGAGTGTATTTTATTGATACTGAAAATGGAGTTCCAATTTTAAGCCGTAAAACGTTAACGGATGGGGGCATGACTAACGATGAGCAACTTGTCCAAGGTATCGAAAATATAAGATATTCATTTGGTTTTGATAATGATGGCGATAGCACACCTGATAGATTTATACCCTCATCATTAGTGACCTCTCTAATGTGGGATAACGAGTCATTCCAACGATTAGTCGCTATTAAAATTTATGTACTTGTACGTGCTATTCAAGAAGATTCTACTTACACCAATCAAACTCAATATCGAGTAGGTGATAAAACTATTGCTGCTCCGAATGATAATTTTAGAAGAAAAGTGATGGCTACAACGGTTGTACTGGAAAACCCAGTATTAATTAGAAATTGATGGTTATGAATATGAAAAAACAAAAAGGAATTGTGCTTTTTTCCTCACTAATAATACTAGTCATTATGACTGTCATTGGGGTTGCTTTGGCTGTCAATTCAACTCAATCATTAAGAATGGCTGGAGCAGGTTCAGAAAGAGTTGAGGCTAAAGCTATTGCCAACGGTGGCTTGGAACAAGTTATCTCTAATCATTCAGGTGCTTCTTTAGCTAATATGGCCGCAGCTGTTAATGCTAATGAATTTAATAGCGTACAAGTGATTACACCATTACCAGAAACAGGTGTAAGAGATGTTGGATGTCAACGAACGTCTAATGCAACAGGAACCAATTTAGTTGCTTGCAGAAGAGCACAAGTCACCAGCGTAGCTCAATTTGGCCGCCAAAATCTCGGCTCTATCACTGTTGCAGCAGGTGTAGAGCAACAAGTGCTAACAGGAAATTAATCTTATGTTTAATAAACTTATAGTAGCCTCTTTTACCGCATCATTGGTAATGTCTGCTTTTACACTTGCCGATGATACCGAATTATATTTAATTGACTCTGGCCCTAAATCAGGAAAGCGTCCGCAAATTTTATTTATATTTGATAATTCTGGGAGTATGGGGACTGAAGATCAGGACTCTGTTGCTCCCTATTGTTCTGCTGAGCAAAATTCTGCGGGTAATTGTAGTTATGCTGATGGCTTTGACGACTATTTAGCGAGCTATTCTGGTTACATTAATGATAAAGGTCTCTATTGGAACGCGGGTGGTATTGATAACTCAAGTCTCCCTACACCAGATGATGCTAATGATGCTCGCAGATTTTATGCCGATAACAACAATTGTAATAGCTCTATTCAAGCCTTGGAAGAAAGAGGCAAATATACTGGATATTTGCATGAATTCAAATCTCAAGGTAATACTGGTACTTGGGTATCATTAGCCGAGAATAATGGTTTTAACCAAGGCCAAATAGTTGATTGTTTAAAAGACATCGTTGATGGCGATGCGAAAAACCCTGGAAGACAAAAGCATGGTAATACATACATCCCATTCGATGACGGCTTCCCCATTGACGTGAAAGATATGTATACAACTGGTACATCAGAAACTGATCGATTACAAAGCTATGAATCTACAGATTTTGGTACTGGTGAAGCGATTACACTGTATTCCTCACATTACCTTGTTTGGTATAAATGGGTAACGACCACTGAGGATGGACAAAATAGTGGTGGTACCGGTTCGCGTATGGATGTTGCCAAAACGGCTTTGGAGACAGCATTAATCGACATGTCCATACCAATTGATGCCGGTTTAGCTATTTTTAATGTCAATTACCCTTCAGAAGGGAATGCCGATGGTGGGAGAATCATTTCAGAAGTAAAAGAAATGACATCAGCTAATCAAAGCGATCTCATCACCACTATCAAAAGTTTAGACCCAGAAACAAACACCCCGCTTTGTGAAACTTTATTTGAGGCCTATCGTTACTTCAGTGGTGGACCTGTCACATTTGGTAATAAAGATAATAATGGTCAGGGCAATAATAGGTTTGACTGGTATACGCCAAATGACCCCCCTAGTATTATCAGTTCAGGTAATTATTCTTCGCCACTGAAAAAATGCCCTGATACAGCTTACGTCATTTACATTACTGACGGTGCCCCTACTCTCGATCGTTCAGCTGATGATGCCATTATAGCGCTAGCTAGTTCGGCAGAAACATCAGCAGACTACTCAGCATTTTCATCTGTTAATGGTTATGGCAATACTGAAGACAATTATTTACCAGCACTTGCTGCTTATATGGCAAATAATGATGTGGTTCAAGGTGTACTAGATGCGGATGGTGTAGATAATAAGCAAACAGTTAAACTATATACTATTGGTTTTTCTGATGGTGCAGATGCTGCCGCAGAGCTTCTTGAAGAAGCGGCCTTTAGGGCAGGTAGCGCTAGAGACGAAAATGGTGTCTCAACGGGTTATTTTAGAGCAACGAGTGGTCTTGACCTTCAACAGGCCATAAGCGATGTTTTAATGAATATTCTTGAGGTTAATACATCATTTACATCTCCGAGTATTGCGAGTAATAATTTCGATAAGACTCAGACATATAACTCTGCATATTTCGCTATGTTTTATCCTGGAGAAGGACCGAGGTGGAGCGGTAATTTAAAGAAATTAAAGGTTAACAGTGCTGGTGAAATTGTAGGTCCTGGTGGGACAACTAATGCCATTGATTCTGATGGGAACATATCTTCAGATACCTGTACATACTGGAATGCGTGTTCTGAAGGCCAAAAAGATGGCAATAACGTCAATTCTGGTGGCGTATTGCCAGTTTTAAGGTCATCGCTTAAAAATAGGAAGTTGCTGACAAATAGTAGTGGGTTAGCTGATATTGATGGGTCGAGCTTTGTCTCTAATTATTCACAAGCTGACTTAGATTGGTTATATGGTGTAGATGTTGATGATGACAATAACAACAACAATTTCACTGAAGCCCGAATCGACGTGATGGGTGACCCACTTCATTCGAAACCATTAGCAATTAATTACGGCAGTAGCGCGACTAATCTTGATGTACGTATTCTGGTTGGGACTAACCAAGGGTTAGTACATATGTTTAAAGACTCAGATAGCGGCAGTGATGACTTTTCTGTTGGGACAGTTTTGGAGTCTTGGGCGTTTATTCCTCAAGAGTTATGGAGCAATGTGCCTACTTTAAGAGAGAATGACCCTACAGGCGAGCATAGTGTTTATGGCATGGATTTATCTCCCGTTGCTTACACTGAACTGGATAGCTCTGGTTCTTTATCTAAAGCTTGGGCGTATTTCGGCATGCGCCGCGGCGGTTCATCATATTATGCATTAGACATTACGAACCCTGATAACCCTTCATTTAAATGGCAGTTAACGTCTGGCATGTCTGGTTTTGAGGAGTTAGGTCAAACATGGTCTGAGCCTATCGTTACTTTTGTTCCTGGAATAGAAAAACCTGTGTTGATATTTGGTGGCGGTTTTGGAACTGATACAGGTACAGGCGAGGCAATATATATAGTTGACGCTGATACTGGTCCAACTTCAGGGCCAATTAAAACGTTTACCGCTACAGATATGAACAGTATTGCAACCAAAGTGGCAATTTTAGACAGTAATAATGATGGAATTACAGATCGAATTTATGCTTCTGATATTGGCGGAAATGTCTGGCGGATGGATATGCCATCCGCAGATAAATCGACTTGGTCTATTTTTAAGTTTGCTACATTAAGTGGTCAAACTGCAACTGATAGCAGAATGTTCTTTGCTGAGCCGTCAGTTGCTCAAACTCAATTTAATAATATTCATAGTACAAATGGTCAATTAACTTATCAAAATATTCCTTATGATGCAGTGGCAATAGGCTCTGGTAATCGAACTAATCCATTAGGCACAGTGACTAACGATATGTTTTTTGTACTTCAAGATAGGCATGTGATAACGAATCAATATGGTACTGGAGGAATTGCTATTCCTGATGCTTTAACTATAAACGATTTATATGACGTTACTAGCGCTGCTCCAGATACAGAAGCTCAGCAATTAACATTTGGTACAAAGAGAGGCTGGTTCTATGACTTCTCAAATACAGGTGAAAAAAGCCTATCTTCGTCTTTAATATTTAATGGTGAAGTCTACTTTACCTCTTTTGTTCCGCCGTTAAATGAAGAGATTGATTTTGAACTGGGTGTTTGTGGTTTTGCAGGGCAAGGAAGGCTTTATAGATTAGGTTTGCATAAAGGAACTCGAACTTATAGCGAGCTTTACTATGATATAGGTGAGCGGGTCCCTGATACTCCACAAATCGTTATACCTAAGCCTGAAGATGGGGAAGACTCTATTGCTTACATTATTGGTGTAGGTAAAGGGGAATGTGAGAATGGTGAATGTAAAGGTACTGCAACTTTAGGCTCAGGTTTGAGCACGAACAGAATTTATTATCATATTGAAGAGTAGCGCTTAATGAATACAGTGAAACGAAATGGATTTACGTTAATTGAAGTTATGATTGCCGTTGTGATTATAGGGATATTAGCTTCAATTGCTTATCCTAGCTATACAGAGTTTGTGATTAAAAGCGCTCGTTCTGAAGGGGTTGGAGCTGTAATGCGAGTCGCAAACTTGCAAGAGCAGTTCTATATCGATAATCGCTCTTTTGCTGAAGATATGACTTCATTAGGCTTAAGTGCCGACCCTTTTGTAACTGAATCGGCTTTTTATTCAGTCGACTCGGCAGGTACCAATGATTACGTAATTACTGCTACTGCAATTGGTGTTCAAGCGGCTAGAGATTCTACTTGTGCAACAATTACTCTTACAGCTGCAGGTGTGAAAGGCCCTTCAGAGGAGTGTTGGTAATGAAAAAAATATTAACAATCATTTTATGTTTTATGCCATTAATTTCTGTCGCTAAAGCAACCGAGAAGCAAGATTATAAATGTCATGTGAGTACATCATCTGAAGACAGAGTGATCTTTTTCAATTGGACAGCAAGTGAAGTCGATAACAAAATGGCTAGGTTAACTGGCAGAAAAATGAAAGATTATCAAAAAAATAGAAAATATTTTATCAGAGAGGTTAATGAGTGCTTACCTCTGAATGCAACATTTTCTACCAGTTTAGGCCGTGAAATCGATAACAAAACACTTCGCTAAACTTGAGTTAGCTTTGTTTTGTCAAATTTTACAATTTAACGTCTATACCTAGATAAAGAAGCTGCTAATTATTTTTGTAATTAGCAGCTTTTTCCATCAGCGCCATAAGAAATTAATCCTCCACCACTCACGGTTATACTTCTAGAAGAGTCACTTTCACCGGCTGGGCAATAAATAAACTCGCCAGCAGAAGATAAACCATCAGCAGAAAATGTGATTATTCCAGCAGGACCTTTCACTGAATCTTTGTCATTAAAGCTATCTATTGCTCTTAGTTCAGTGTCTGCGCCATTTGCATTGATAAAAACTCTTACGCCATTGCTCCAGTCTGTTGTTGAACCACAGGAAGTAGCACTTGCAAAAGGGCATACACTTACAGTGGCACCATAGCTCACTGCTTGATTTCGAGCGAAAGCAACAATATTTTTAATTACTTCAATATTGCTTTTAACTCGCTGTTGTTCATAGAAAGTTTTAAGAGCAGGTACGGCTACAGTTATTATTACTGCTGCGATAGTTACAGTTACCATTAACTCTATTAATGTAAATCCTTTTAAAGCTCGTTTCATGTTAAGTTCCTTGTACTTATTGATTTAAGTATAACCAAGGAAGCTGCTAAATTCAGTGATTAATTGATTTTAATTAACTCAATTAATGTACTTGTTAGTGCTGATTATTGTTTACAGGAAATATTCTTTTTTTCGAAAATCTTATGCGTCCAGCTTGATTAATAATTACTGCTTTAGAGTACTGACTATCAAATGTTACAGGGCAGTATGTAAGTGTGCCATTAGTGCCGGAGGCTAGGCCTGTGCTTTTAAATCGGATTGAACTACGGTTATATTGAACAATATCATCGTAATGGAATGGACTAACCTCATGTAAGATTAGATCTGCACCATCGATAACATTTTTTTGTCCAGTATCAGTAAAAATAGTAAACCCCGATTGCCAATTAGATACGCATTGATTTTCTAAAACGGGGCAAACTGTTACGTTTACTCCGTAGTTGATAGCTAAATTTCTAGCAAGCTGTATAGAAGATTGAATCGTTCTGATACTGCTAGCAGCGCGAATACTTTGGTTTAAAGAGGTTAGTTGAGGTGTTGCAATCAGTATTATTATGCTTGCTATTAATAATACCGTGACGAGTTCAATTAAATTGAACCCGTGACTTAATCGGTAAGACATTACTATTCATCCATGTTGGTGTAAAAGTCACTTCCTGTGACAGTGATAAGAGTATAGTCATGAATCTATTTTTTGACTTGTTTAGGTTTAAAATATTAAATTTTGTAAGTAAGTGAATGATGTTTCGGGTAAACTGAGAGCTGAAATGTTTGTTGATAACTGAAATGACTTACAAAGTAAGTTAGCGCAAGTTGTGCACCGTCGAAATTTTACAGGAGTGATTGATGAAAAAGTAGAAGCCATTATTAAACCATTTAAACTTGATGATGTGCGTGAGTCACTTGCGGAAATTGGTATCACTGGCATGACTGTGTCAGAAGTTAAAGGCTTTGGTCGTCAAAAAGGTCATACTGAACTTTACCGCGGCGCGGAATATATGGTCGACTTTCTTCCTAAAGTTAAAATTGAATTAGTTATTCAGGATGAGCAATTAGATCAAGCAATTGAAGTGATTGTTGATACAGCTCGAACAGGTAAAATTGGTGATGGTAAGATTTTCGTCACTGATATTGAACGTGTTATTCGTATTCGTACCGGTGAAGAGAACGAAGAGGCGGTTTAATCTTTTTTGTTGTTATCACGAAGCTAAAGCAAGCTAATAAAAAAGCCTCTAACAATTAGTGTTCAGAGGCTTTTTTGTATCTATAAGGTAAGTAAATAACTTATTATCGACTCGCTGATGAATCCCTGATTACTGGCTCAGGGGTAAATACCATTGATCTCTTTTCTAGCGTTTCTTTGCTATTGGCAATAAGTAACTCAGTTGCGACCTTGGCAATTTTGACATTGGGTTGATGCACTGTAGTGAGCTTTGGCCAAGTTTGACGGGAGAAGGGGCTATCCTCAAAACCGACGATTGAAAGATCTTTAGGGATATCTAAACCCGCTAACCTCGCTGCAAATAAGGCCCCAGCCGCTATTTCATCGTTACAAGCGACTAGCGCAGTAGGGCGCTTAGATAAGCTAATTAATTTATTGGCACCCTCAACCCCAGACTCGAATGAATACTGACCGTCTAATATCCAGTCATTAACTACTGATAATTGGTTTTGAGTTAATGCGTCCTTAAAACCAGTAAGGCGTTCTTTGGTGGACTCATGGTGTTGATCTCCACTAAGGAAACCAATTTCAGAATGCCCCATATCAATAAGGTGCTGGGTGATTTCCAGTGCGCCATGCTTATCGTTAACTAATACTGTTAGGCCGTTTTCTGCTTCAGTGCTTTCACCAGCAATAATGCGGACATAATTGGCATCTATTTCATCTAAAGCAGCAAGAATTTTTGGGTCTTCCGACATTGGCGGTGTAAGTACTAGCCCTGATAACCGCGAATGTTTCACCATTTTGGTTAGCTCTTCACAAATATCTGTCGACTTTGCATCACAAGGGTGGATGAGCAATTCGTAACCTTTATCTTGGCAAGCTGACAAAATACCGTTTTGCATATCAATGACATAGTACGCATTAGGATTGTCATAAATAAAACCAATGACATATGACTTGGTGCTGGCTAGGTTTCTCGCCGCGAGATTAGGCTGGTAGTTAAGTTCACTAATTGCAGCGTTAACTTTGTCAATTGTAGCCTGTCGAACCGAGGTCTCTTTGTTAGTGACTCGAGAAACAGTTTTAATTGAAACGCCGGCATGTTTGGCAACATCATTGATGGTTACTTTCATTATTATTTTGCTCTTTGATTCAGGCGACTAACTTAACAGATTTTCATCTCTGTTTGATGACATTTATCCCCCAATAAATTGTTATCAAAGCGTCTATTAGATGCAATCAGATAAGTTGTATTATCACTAATAGTGCTTATTTTTGGAGAAATAGGCAATGACCGATTGTCTTTCTGGTTGGATGAGTGTCTTCATAAAAATAAATGTAGCAAAAATGATACAGGGTATTACATTTTTTAAGCTACTGATTAGTTAGCTTTTTACTGGTATTGTCATATGGTTTTTTATTGTTTTTTGAACAAAAATAACACTCCCAAGTTATTTTGTTGTGGCAAGCCTGTTAATAATTGTGTAATGTTTGTTCTAGACATGACAGCGTTGTCATTCCGGTTGGAATGGTTATGTATCCAAAAACGATAATAAAGTTATGGAAGGGAAATGAAGATGCGACCTATTAATTTTAAGAAAAATATTTTAGCGACTAACATTGCTATTTTACTAGGCAGTATGGTTTCAGTAGGCGCTATGGCTGCTGATGCTGAAACTGCTGAAGAAAACATTGAGAAAATTGAAGTTAAAGGCATGCGTGCCTCGATGAAGGCTTCGGTTAACGAAAAACGTTTTTCAAATTCAGTTGTTGATGCGGTAACCGCAGAAGATATCGGTAAATTCCCTGATGGTGACGTGGGTGAGTCATTAGGACGTATACCAGGTGTCGCTGTGAGTCGTCAGTTTGGTCAAGGACAAGGTGTTTCGATACGTGGTGCTTCAAGCAGCCTGACTCGTACATTATTAAATGGCCATTCAGTTGCTTCAACTGGTTGGTTTGACCAACAGTCAATCGACAGAAGCTTTAACTACAGTTTATTACCGTCTGAAATGGTTGGTGGAATTGAAGTTTACAAATCGTCTCAGGCTGATTTACCTGAAGGTGGTATTGGTGGCACAGTCATCGTTAAAACACGTAAACCATTAGATTTAGATGCCAACTCAGTATTCTTTAGCGCTAAAGGTGATTACGGGACTGTTTCAGAAGAAACTGATCCTGAACTATCAGGCTTATATAGTTGGAAAAATGAAAACGAAAACTTCGGTTTCTTAATTTCTGCAGCTGGTTCAGAAACAACGTATCAACGTAACGGCATAGAATCATTAGTCGGTTGGGGTGATATTGTTCCTACTACATTTGAACAAGACCGTGAACGTACAGCGATTAACGGTGCACTTCAATATAGCCCAGCAGATAACTTAAACTTTGGTCTAGATTTCATGAGTCTGGATATGCAAGCAAATAATGCCAATACCTCGTTATTTGTTATGTTCCCAGATGATAAAGAACAAGCTTGTGAACAGAAAAACTCTTTAGGAACTTGTACTTTTTATCGCCGTGATGGCAATGGTGCAAATCCAGGTTGGGCACAAACTTGGGCTCGTCAAGCAAGCATGGATTCAAATACTTATGACTTCAATTTCGATTACGAAAATGACAGTTTTAAAGTTGAAGGTCGTGTGGGTAATACCAAGTCTGAAGGCGGTACTGAATTAACTTCTAACTATGGTTTTTGGTTAGGTACAGCTGCAGATTACGCTGGTACTTACGATGCCACTGGTGAAGTCATCAAAATTGATGTTGCTAATAAAAACTTCACAGCAGATGATTTTGGTGGTCAATTGTCACCAGCAGGTTGGGCGCTTAAGAAACAACCAAATTCAGATGAAGAAACTTATGCTCAAGTAGACTTTACCATTCCTACTGATTTAGGCGCTATCACTGCAATTAAAACCGGTGTTCGTTACGCAGACCATGACGTCACTCAGGAAACACTTCCAGCAATCGTTAATCCAGATATAGTGGCAAAAGATGCTTCTGCTTATTACAGTGGTCAAATTTCATCGGGTGCAGGTTATACTTTACCTAAGCCAGATATGGATGCCATGTTACGTGATGCTAAAGCAGCTATTGGTGGTTTCTCTAAAGAAGGACCAGTTTATAAATCTGGTTACGGCACGATTAATGAAGAAAACCTTTCTTTATATTTAATGGCTAATTTTGAGTCTGACGGAATCCGCGGTAACTTCGGTTTACGTTATATCTCAACTGACGCAACATCAGATTACTTTGCGCTTCAAGATGATGGCTCATATGCTGATAATTTAAGTACTGCTGATGCAAGCTACAGCGACGTATTACCAAGTGTAAACATTGCTTTTGATGTGGCTCCTGATGTCATTATCCGCTCTTCAGCATCACAAGTTATTTCACGTCCTAATTATGCAGACATGTTTGCATCTTCAGCTTTAGTTGGCTACGCAGATGGCACAGCAGGTAACGAAGTTGTTAATACCGGTAATATTGCTCTTGAACCGTTTAAAGCGACGCAAGCCGATTTAGGTGTGGAATGGTACTTTAGTCCAGATGGTTTAATGGGCTTATCTTACTTTATTAAAGATGTTAGCTCGTTTGTGACTTCTTCACAGACGTTGGATGAAAGCATTGGTATTACGGATCCTGATTCAGGTGAAGATAACTGGACTGTATCGAGTAAGAAAAACGGTACAGGTGGTCAAATCCAAGGTATCGAGTTACAAATCCAAGACGGTTTTGATAACGGCTTTGGTTACTCAGCTAACTATACTTTTGCAGATTCAGATGCCGCAGCTGAAAACTACCCTGATGAAGTTAGCGTATTCTCTGACTCTTCAAAGCATACCGTTAACTTAGTTGGTTACTACGAGATGGAAGACTTCTCTGCTCGTGTTGCATACAACTGGCGTAGCGAATACATGATGCGTGAACTACCAGGCTTCTACGGTAACCGTGAACATCAAGATTTTGGAACACTTGATTTAAGTGCAAACTACAACATCACTGAGTACTTAGGTATTTCATTTGAAGTAGTTAACTTACTTGAAGAAGACAGTGTTCAATTAGGTGTTGCACCAGATGATGCCGAAGTTAAACCAGAGCTTAAAGGTGGATACCCAGCATGGAGCTTCGAAGGTGAAGCACGTTACAAAGTGGGTTTAAACTTACGCTTCTAAACACTATTTAGTAGTGATAAGTTGATAAAAAGCCTAGCTAATTGCTAGGCTTTTTAATGTAATATGCTAAATAAACTAGGGCCTGTTGATCTTTGCTGGTTAAGTTTTGTTCGAAATAAAAGCGTTTTAATTGAGGCGGATGGATTGATGCCTAGTCATCTAAGCAGTTCTTGGTTTAAAAAGATGCATCCACAAAGAGTAAAATGCTTTTAGTCGACCCCTTTGGGCAGCGTTTGTTGGCCATTTTTACTGCGTTATCGACTTTTTATGTAGAATAACTACACCACAAAGTCTCTACCTTGTATAAATGGCCAACAATTCGCTGCAAAAACAACCTTGAAAGATCAACAGGCCCTAATAATAAAAATGAAAGCCAACAATTTGAGGTCGATATGATTGAGGTCGATAAGGTCAATAAAGAAGTACAGCGTATTGTCATTATTGGTGGCGGTACAGCTGGGTGGCTAGCGGCTAATCATATTGGCAAAGCGGCTCAGTTACTGCCTAATGTCACGGTGACACTAATCGAATCTCCTGATATTCCAACCATTGGTGTAGGAGAGGGGACTGTTCCAGCGATTAAGCAATCTCTGCAAAGTTTTGGCATTCGTGAAACAGACTTTATTCGAGACTGTGATGTAAGCTTTAAGCAATCAATCAAATTCTGTAATTGGTTAGATAAAACCAAGCACGGAGACAATAATAGTTATCATCACTTATTTGATGTGCCAAGCCCGTTAGGGGCTGATTTAACGCCACTGTGGCTTCATCAACAAGCAACTCATTCAAAATCATCTTTGTCCTATTCGCAACATGTTTCCCCGCAACACTTTATCTGTGAAGCGTTAAAAGCGCCGAAATTAATCACTACTCCAGAATATGGCGGTAAAGTCAGTTACGCTTATCATCTTAATGCAGCAAAATTTGCCAAATTACTCGCCAGTAATGCAACCAGTAAATTTGGAGTTCAGCATCTACACGCAAATGTGCTTGATGCTGATATTGATGATGAAGGCAACCTGACTCAACTAAAAACCGATAAGCTTGGAGAATTGGCATTTGATTTTTTTATCGACTGTAGCGGTTTTGAGTCGATTTTATTAGCTAAAAAGTGTCAGGTACCATTTGTTGATAAGTCCAAACAGTTATTTGTTAATAAAGCCATTGTTGCCCAAGTGCCAATTACTGAAGAAGACGCTATACCGCCCTTTACCATTGCAACGGCGCATCAAGCGGGGTGGATTTGGGATATTGCGCTACCAGAGCGCCGTGGTACTGGGTTTGTATACTCAGACAATCACATGACGTCATCCGAGGCTGAACAAAAGTTTGATCGCTATCTTGGTGGTAAATTAGATACCTTAGCTTCGCGCGAAATACCGATGAAAGTAGGTTATAGAGAAAAGTTTTGGTCTAACAATTGTGTTGCGCTAGGTCTTGCTCAAGGTTTTTTAGAGCCAATAGAAGCAACATCTATTTTATTGACCGACTTTGCAGCAGGTTACTTAGCTAAACGGTTACCGCAAACGATGGCGCAAATGCCGGCGTTATCTGAACGTTTCAATGGCACCATGACTTATGCATGGGAGCGAGTCGTTGAATTTGCCAAGCTGCATTATTGTATTTCTGATAGAACTGATTCAGATTTCTGGATTGATAACCGTCATCCAGAATCAATTCCTGAGCCTTTAAAACAAAAGATGATGTTATGGCAAAACTTTAGCCCACTAACTGATGACTTATTTTCCCGATACGAAGTGTTTAATATCGATAACTACCTTTATGTGCTTTACGGAATGAAGTATCACACACAACATGCCCAAATTAGTGAAACCTATAGCCAATTAGCGCAGCAACATGTGGCTCAAATCGAACAAATAGGCCAAGGTTTAGCCGCTGAATTACCTGAACACAGGGCATTATTAAATAAAATTAAACAATTTGGCTTGAAAACAATCTAACACACCCCAATAAATTAGTTAGCTGGTGGTACTTTATTACTCTATACGGTAACGTTAGCAGCAGATTAAGTGATTGTGAGCTTGTTGGCTGTCTATTGAATATAAGTCTATTAAATAGAGGTTAGGGAGTTTCATTTAAAAATGTTGGGATTTGTACTTTAATCTACAAGCGAAAAATTAAGCTAAAAGTTTAAACAAAAAGGGACTTGAATCCCGAATTTTTGAAAATTATTATTGATTAGAAGCGCCTGAAGGAGCCAAGATGTCTAACCAAATTACGTTACTTGAACACGCAAAGCACGGTGATTTAAAAATCACTCCATCAAGCTACAACCATGTTGCCGATCAACATATTGTTCCAGTAACTTTGCACGAAATTGGTCGTGCTGCCACTGAATACCCAATTGTATTCGTAAAAAACAGTGACAACGGTGAGTTTCAAGCTGTTGCAATGCTAGGTCTTAAGCCTGGTCAGAACCTAAGTGTTAAAGATGGCAAGTGGCAAGGGCTTTATATCCCGGCTGTCGTACGTGACTATCCACTTGGTTTAGTATTAAACCCAGACGTAAAAGATAAAGTTTGGATTGGTATTCGCGAAGAAGCTGCCGAAGTAAGCAAAACTGAAGGTCAAGCATTATTCGAAGGTGAGAAAGAAACTGAATACTTAGAAAACCGCAAGAAAGCACTAATAGCCCATTTTGAGCAAGATCAAGCTAGCCGTAATATTTTAGGTTTCTTAGCTGAAAAAGAATTACTGACGACTCAAACCCTTACAGTTGATGTAGCGGGTGAGAAGCGTAACATCAATGGTTTATACTTAATTGATGAAGCTAAGCTAAATGAGCTATCTGATGAAGATTATTTAGAGCTTAGAAAACGTGGTTTATTAGGTCCTATTTATGGTCACCTTTCATCATTGAATCAAGTTAATCGTCTAGCACGTACAGAGATCATGTCTAAGGCATAATCTTGAGGTTCTGATAGAGTCCTTAAAGACGTAATCAAGTAAACTTGATGGTCAATTAAAGGCAATATTCGCAAGGTTTAATCACCTAATCGCGATTAGTGCCTTTTTTATTGCCGCTAGTTTGAAGATTAAAACCACTAGCCAAATTCTCCCTTATTAACATAGTTCAGTTTATTTTAAGAATGATTGGTGCGATAAATCATTGTTTTACAGTATAAATGTACTTTGTTGTTAATTATCTGTAGCTAAAGATTAAAAAAGTGTAGAAATCTAAAACATTATTCTGTAGATTATAAATGACAGCGTTGTCATCGCTTGTGTGATTCGTTGTTTTAAGGTCCACATGGGTAAGGAAGAGGTCTTTTATCCATGTTATTGATTGTGTTTCGGTCGGGCGAGACACAATCGGTTTTATACTTTTAGTCTCTCCCCAGAAACGAGTATAAGCTGGGTTCATCCTATGGTTCCCAGCTATTTTTTTGTCTTTTTTATACAAAAACTTTATACCTGCTTGTTTATTTTGATAAAAATTAAGAGATAGTTAAAAGTAATTATTTGCAACTGATTCAATTACACTGAACTGTTAGCGTTAGCAATAACAAGGAATAAACTGAGGAACATATGAATAAGACTATCATCGCATCAGCATTATTATTGTCGTTAGGAGTTGCTGGCTGTCAGCATTCATCTTCAGAAAATCTAGCCCAAGCTAACATAGACCTTAAATCAGACACTCAATCATCGTTGAAAGCTGAAAGTGTAGAACACAGCTGGACTCAAACAACACTTAATCAATTCGCTGAGCAATTAAATGTGACTTACCGTATGGTGAGCAATGTTCCGCAAGAAGCCTGCGCCGAAGATCAGCAAGACCAACGTTGTTTTATCGCTGAAATAGATTTTACTAGCGCTAAGAATATTTCAGATGGGAATTGGTCAATTTATTACAGCCAAATGCGCCCAGTTCAACAAGTATTAAACCCTGAGTTTGACATTAAACGAGTGCAAGGTGATTTACACCAAATTACACCAACTAAAAACTTTACAGGCTTCAAAGCTGGTGAGACTAAAACGCTCAATTTTAGAGGTGAGTTATGGCAGTTATCTGAAACTGATCCTATGCCTAACTACTACATTGTTGTTGAAGGGCTCACACCGGTAGTTATCGAAAGCACTAAAGTGACTATTGATACAGAAACGGGAATGGAGCAACGTCCCTATGTTGAAGCATTCACTGATGCCAAAAGGCAATATCGCCGCACTGAAAAAGATCAGCTTGTATGGGCTAAGGCTGAAGTGTTATTTGAGGCAAACCAAAATGTATCGTTTAGTCACGCTCTAGCTGAAAACCGAATTATTCCAACTCCAGAAAGTATTTCTGTCGACTCATCAGACAAAGTGGTGGATTTAACAAAGGGGATTAATGTTAGTTATAACCAAGTTAATCCTGAAGCTGTAGCGGCTGCTCTAGCAAGATTATCTCGCTTAGGGGTTGAATCTAATGATACTGGTTTAGTATTAAACTTAGTGACTAACTCAGCCACTAACTCAGTCACTGGCTCAGTCACTAACTCAGAAGCGGGAGTTGACGGAAGCTATCAGCTTGAACTCACAGCAGATGGAATTACTTTAAATGCCGCGGATGATGCCGGATTTTCTTACGGTATTGCATCGATTGCCGCTTTAATTACCCCAGGCGAGTTGTCACTCAATGCCTTACAAATAAAAGACAGTCCGCGTTATGACTTTCGTGGCATGCACGTGGATGTTGCTCGAAACTTCCATAGCAAACAAATGATCTTAGATTTAATCGACCAAATGGCAGCTTATAAGCTCAATAAATTGCATTTACATATGGCTGATGATGAAGGTTGGCGTTTAGAGATTGAAGGATTGCCAGAGCTAACAGATATCGGTAGTAAACGTTGTCATGATTTGACCGAAACAACCTGTCTTATCCCGCAGTTAGGTAGCGGCCCTTTTGCTGATAGTAAGGTTAACGGTTATTACAGCAAAGCTGACTACATTGAAATATTACAATATGCCACTGCTCGCCAGGTTGAAGTGATCCCATCAATGGATATGCCGGGACATTCTCGAGCGGCAATTAAGTCGATGGATGCACGATACCGCCAGTTTATGGCTGCAGGAAATGAACTGGCTGCTAATGAGTATTTATTGTCAGATGCTGAGGATAAAACCGTATATTCATCAGTGCAGTACTACAGCGACAATACATTAAATGTTTGTATGGAATCGACATTCCACTTTGTAGATAAAGTCATTAGCGAAATCGCTAAGCTGCATCAACAAGCAAACCACCCGTTACATCGCTACCATATCGGTGCTGATGAAACCGCAGGGGCATGGAAGCAATCACCACAGTGTATGGCATTTGTTGCAAGTAACGACAAAGGCGTGTCTTCGGTTGATGATTTAGGCGCATATTTTATTGAGCGTTTATCAAACTCAATTGCAGCCAAAGGTATTGAACCTGCTGGTTGGAGTGATGGCATGAGCCACACTAACCCTTCAAATATGCCAGCTAAAAGCCAAAGTAATATTTGGGATGTAATATCTCATGATGGCTATAAGCGTGCCCATAAACAGGCAAACCTTGGCTGGGACGCAGTACTGTCAAATCCAGAAGTACTTTATTTTGACTTCCCTTATGAAGCAGATCCAAAAGAGCACGGTTATTACTGGGCTGGTCGAGCACTGAACAGCCAAAAGATTTTCAGCTTTATGCCAGATAATTTACCAGCTAATGCTGAGCAGTGGCAGGACATCGAAGGCAATGATTTCGTTGCAGATGATAGGGTTAAAAAGGATGACAAGGGGAACTTAATATCTGGCCCTTTAGAGAAAGGTAAAGGTTTTAGCGGCATACAAGGTCAAATTTGGAGTGAAACCATACGTAGTGATGATGTTGCTGAATATATGATGTACCCAAGAGTATTAATGCTAGCTGAGAAAGCTTGGCATAAGGCTAAATGGGAAGTGCCTTATCAATATAAAGGCTCCGTATACGATGCTAATTCAGGTTTCTTCACGGCGGAATTACGCAATAAGCAACAGCAACAATGGAATGAGCTGGCCAATACACTTGGACAAAAAGAATTAGCCAAGCTAGATAAAGCCGATATTGCTTATCGATTACCGACGGTGGGTGCAAAAGTAATCGACGGTAAGCTACATGCCAATGTTGCTTTTCCTGGTTTGCAGATTGAATATCGTGATGACAATGCAGTATGGACTCGTTATGAGCAGCCTATTGAAGTGTCTGGGGCTGTTGAAGTTCGATCTGTCGCACCAGATGGAAACAGAAAAGGCAGAAGTTTGAGCTTATAAGTAGGCAATTGATAAATAAACTTAGATTGATTAGAAAAGCAAAAAGTTCTGATTAAACAGCTGAATCTATTCAAAATAATATTAGGCGTTAAACACTATGTTAACGCCTTTTTTATACTCAAAATAACAATAATACGCATATTTAAATATTTATTTTAGGTTTAGTATTCATTTTAAAACAATACGTTAGTTATGGTTTTAAAGTGATTTGATCAAGATAGATAAAAATTAAATGACAACGCTGTCATTTTTAGTGTAACATAAAGTTAACTTATTCAATAGGCCAGCAATAGCGTGAGTTTTATTCGAATATCAACGTTATTTTAAAGTTCATTATCACGGCTTAAATAGAAGAGATAAGAGGGATGTCATGGGCGTTAATCTGCAAACTGAATCACAGCTTTTTATTGGCATCGACGGCGGTGGCAGCAAATGTCGCGCTACAATTTTTTGTCCCCAAAGAGGTGCTCTTGGAACGGGAGTCGCTGGACGCGCCAACCCATTACATGGCTTAGAACAAACTTTTGAATCTATTCTTGCTTCAACTGAACTGGCTATCGCAGACGCTAAACTTAGCCCTCAAGATATTAGTACTCTGATTGCAGGGCTAGGACTTGCAGGAGTAAACGTACCGCGTTTATTTGAGCTCGTTAATCAATGGCAACATCCGTTCGCAAAAATGTACCTTACAACAGACTTACATACCGCTTGTATCGGCGCCCATGAAGGTAACGATGGTGCCGTGATTATCACTGGTACCGGTTCTTGCGGCTATGCCCATGTTGGTGAGCACCAATTATTAATTGGTGGGCATGGTTTTGCGTTGGGTGATAAAGGCAGCGGTGCATGGCTAGGTCAGCAAGCAGCAGAGCATGTGTTATTGAATCTAGATGGTTTTGCCCAGGACACTGGCTTAACTCAGCCTATTTTAAATTATTTTAATGTGACAGATGCGATGGGAATTGTAGAAAACCTAGCGGGTCAGTCTTCTAGTACCTATGCCAAGTTAGCGCGACTTGTTTTACAGCAAGCCGAGCAGGGTGATGAAGTCGCGACATCAATTGTAAAACAAGGCGCTCAATACATTAGTGATATGGCCCGTAAATTATTTGCAATCAATCCAACTCGTTTTTCGATGATTGGCGGTTTAGCTGAACCTTTATGTGCTTGGCTAGACGAAGATGTTGCGGCCCGAGTTGAGCTTGCTATGTCTCCACCAGAAATCGGTGCCATTCTGTTTGCTCAACAAGAGTTTGCCAAGCAGCGTGCTCAATAACAAATCGCTCAGCAATCATTGAAGTAAGCACAATTGGTTTAGTAAAAAATCATTGAAATGAACAGGGCTGGTTACAAAAGAAACGTTCAAATACTAATTAATCAGTAAGGGTTTCATCGAGTAGCACTTGGAGAATACCTAACTCAACTATTTATCCAAACATCAGTGAGCTGCGATTTTGCATCTTAACTAACAACATTTAATAGGGTTAAACCGATGACAGATACAATTATGGAGCTAGAAGCTCGCTCTGCGCCACAAAAAATTGCTGAACAACTTGCTGCCAATGCAGGTTTAACAAAAGAGTTGGGTGAAAAGCTACGCGCTTTTAAGCCTAAGTTTGTGATGATTGTTGGTCGTGGTTCTTCAGATCATGCTGGTGTTTTTGCAAAGTATTTGTTTGAGATCGAAGTGGGTATTCCTACTTTCGCCGCAGCGCCGTCAGTTGCTAGTGTATATGGCAAGTCATTACAACTTGAAGGTGGTTTGGTCATTGTTATTTCTCAATCAGGTCGTAGCCCAGACATTTTAGCTCAAGCGAGAATGGCTAAAAATGCAGGTGCATTTTGTGTTGCACTTGTGAATGATGAAACTGCGCCAATTAAAGATATTGTCGATGTGGTATTGCCACTTCGTGCAGGTGAAGAAAAAGCCGTTGCTGCTACCAAAAGTTATTTAGCAACCCTATCTGCTATTGTTCAATTAACAGCGCAGTG
Organism: Shewanella sp. GJ50-10; assembly: GCF_055808815.1. Classification (NCBI taxonomy): domain Bacteria; kingdom Pseudomonadati; phylum Pseudomonadota; class Gammaproteobacteria; order Alteromonadales; family Shewanellaceae; genus Shewanella; species Shewanella sp. GJ50-10. The sequence continues at coordinate 1,235,653 of NZ_JBVVSS010000001.1, forward strand.
GACTCAAAGTGAATCGCTTGCTGCTGCGGTAGATACTATGCCTAAAGCATTACAAATTGCTGTAGATTCAGCGCCTCAATTAACACCAGAATCATTAGAGGGCGTTAATAATCTAGTAGTGCTAGGCCGTGGTTTAGGTTACGCAGTAACTAAAGAAATTGCCCTAAAAATGAAAGAAGTGTGCTCTATTCATGCAGAGTCTTTCAGCAGCGCAGAGTTCTTACATGGCCCAGTAACATTAGTTGAGAAAAAGCTCGCTATTGTTGATGCTTGTATTAATGATGAATCTTATGAAAGTCACATCGAACAAATTGAAAATGTGAAGCAGCGTGGCGCAGATTTAGTGCACCTAAATCAAACGTCAACAGAGATCCATCCACGTGTTGCTCCATTAGCGTTACTACAACGTTTTTATATTGATGTTGCGGCAGTTGCGGTTGCAAGAGGTATTGACCCAGATCAGCCTGAAGGACTTAAAAAGGTCACTCAAACTCTGTAACGGAGTATAAAAGATCAGATAGTTACAAAGTTAGTTACAAAGATAGTCAAACAAAAAAGATAAAGCCGTAAAGAGATACATTATGAAGCAAACTCTGATTGTAGATAAATATTTTGATGGCGAGCAGTTCATGCCTCGTGCTGCAATAACAGTCGATAATGGCGTGATTTCAGCTATCAATCCTATAGCCGAAAAAGGTTTGGATCTTCAATCGGTAGACAAGTATCAGCTTGAAAATGTGACTCATTTACAAGGCACATTAGTGCCAGGCTTTGTTGATGTGCAAGTTAATGGCGGCGGCGGGGCATTATTCAATGCTCAGCCAACGCTTGATTGTATTAAAACCATAGGCGCAGCACACTCACGCTTCGGAACCACAGGTTTCTTACCTACTTTGATTACTGATCAAGTGGAAGTTATGGCTCAGGCGGCAGATGCAGTGGCAGAAGCTATCGCATCAAAAACCGCAGGTGTATTAGGTATACACTTTGAAGGCCCACATTTAAGTGTGCCCAAAAAAGGTGTTCACCCTCAATCTTTTATTCGCAGTATTTCAGATGAAGAGCTCAGCATATTTTCTCGTAAAGATTTAGGCATTAAAGTCGTAACCTTAGCGCCTGAAAATGTATCTGTTGAGGTCATTAAAACCTTAGTCGCTAATGACGTTAAGGTTTGTTTAGGTCACTCAAATGCCGATTACGATACGGTTGTTGCAGCACTAGACGCTGGGGCTGACGGCTTTACTCATTTATTTAATGCAATGTCAGGTTTCGGTTCAAGAGAGCCTGGCATGGTGGGCGCGGCGTTAGAAAGCGAGCAAGCTTGGTGTGGCTTAATTGTCGATGGCCATCATGTTCATAGTGCAACAGCAAAAGTTGCAATTAACGCTAAGCCACAAGGCAAGGTCATGCTGGTAACCGATGCTATGCCTCCAGTCGGTATGGATGATAATGCTAGTTTCGAGTTGTTTGGTACTGAAGTTATCAGGCAAGGTGACAGGCTGAATGCTAAATCTGGTGAGCTTGCTGGCTGTGTGCTGGATATGGTTGGCGCAGTCAATAACAGTGTCAGTATGTTAGGTTTAAGCCATGAAGAGGCGTTAAGAATGGCATCACTGTATCCAGCTCAATATCTTGATAAACAGAGCTTAGGCAAGATTGCTGTAGGTAAACAAGCCGATTTTGCTTTGCTAAATAACCACAATATGGTTAGCCAAACGTATATTCGCGGCGAGGTTATTTTTAGCGACTCGTCTTATTCGCTTGAAAAGGATTGAGTTGATGTCGAGTACTGATGCTACAGCTACGAATAACGTTAATTCGGAATTATCAGCGAACGCTACAAAAGTAAAACCGCCCAAAAAACGTTTGATGTCGCTCGATGCGCTCCGCGGCTTTGATATGTTTTGGATCTTGGGTGGAGAAGGGCTATTTGCAGCACTTTTAGTGTTAACTGGCTGGAGTGGTTGGCAATGGTTTGATGGTCAGATGCACCATAGCCAATGGCATGGTTTTACTTTTTACGATGTTATTTTTCCACTATTCATATTCTTGTCAGGTGTAGCTTTAGGTTTGTCGCCTAAAAGGCTTGATAAATTACCTCTCGCTCAACGCACCCCCTTATATCGTCATGCGATAAAACGCTTAGGGCTATTAATCTTTTTAGGCGTGCTTTATAACCACGGTTGGGGCACAGGGGCTCCTGTTGACCCTGAACAAGTTAGATATGCCAGTGTATTAGCCAGAATTGGTTTTGCTTGGTTTATCGGTGCAATGCTTGTTTGGCACACTAGTTTACGAACTCAAATGATTACAGCAGTCGCTATATTAGTGGGTTACGGATTGCTGCAATTATTTATGCCATTTCCCAATGGTCAGGCTGGGCAGTTTACTCAGGCTGGAAGCATTAATGCATATATCGACACTTTAATGCTTCCTGGCATTTCTTATCAAAATCGCCCATTAGATCCTGAAGGCATTTTATCAACTATACCGGCAGTGGTTAATGGCTTGATAGGCGTGTTTGTAGGGCAATACATAGTCAAAGAACAGGGCGCTATAAGAAAATTGTCTGGTGAATGGATTAAAGTTCTTTCTCTATTGGTATTTGGTGCTTTATCTGTAGGTTTAGGCTGGCTGGTGGATTTGGTTATTCCTGTCAATAAAGATTTATGGACCAGTAGCTTTGTTCTTGTCACTTCTGGCTGGAGTATTATTTTACTAGCTGTTTTTTATGGTTTAGTTGACGTACTTAAATGGCAAAAGTGGTCGTTTATTTTTGTGGTGATAGGCACTAATGCCATCATTATATATCTTGCATCTAGCTTGATGAATTGGCAGTACTTTGCACAAAGTTTATTTGGCGGGGTAGTCAATGCCGCCCCCAGAGTTGGCAGCAATTACTTGCTGTCATCAGTTTACTAGCTGTGCAATGGTTAGCATTGCTGTGGCTGCATCAACGGAAGATATTTATTCGAATTTAATCGTTTACTGAAAATTTTAAGTGTTTGGCTTGATGGACTTTTATTGGAGCCTGATTTTTCACTTGTTATGGTTGTACCAGTTAAAGGAATGACAGCGTTGTCTTTGGGGTGTTTATGTTTTAACATGAATCGCGTAATTACTATGAAATGAATTAACAATTCGGCATCATAGTAGTGCTAGAAACCTCAATAACAATAAGACTCATATGGGGCAATAACCTTAGATTATTGCCAGTAATTAATGACAATAAGAAGCAGGTTTATGGAAACTACAATGAACAACAGCCAGCAAAAAAGCAGTTTACTGCCAATGGCGATTGTCGCCATTCTCTTTTTCGTTCTAGGTTTTGCGACTTGGCTAAACGGCTCTTTGATGCCGTATCTAAAACAAATTCTTCAACTCACTCCGTTTCAAGCTTCACTTATCCTATTCTCATTTTATATAGCAGTGACTTTTACAGCGCTGCCTTCTGCGTGGGTTATCCGCAAAGTGGGTTATAAATCAGGTATGGCACTGGGTATGGGGATCATGATGGTCGCGGGTTTACTGTTTATACCTGCTGCTAAGACCCAAATTTTTCCATTGTTTTTGTTAGCGCAGTTAGTGATGGGAACAGGGCAGACCTTATTGCAGACAGCAGTGAATCCATATGTGGTTCGTTTAGGCCCAGAAGAATCAGCTGCAGCGCGTGTGAGTGTAATGGGTATTTTGAATAAAGGTGCAGGTGTTATTGCGCCTATGGTATTTACCGCGCTTATTCTAGATAGCTTTAAAGATCGTGTTGGTACTACGTTGACTCAAATCCAGATTGATGAGATGGCCAACAGCTTAATTCTTCCATACTTAGGCATGGCAATATTTATTGGTGTGTTAGCTTTTGCTGTTAAGAAATCTCCTTTACCAGAATTAGAGCAAGAAGCTGAAGAAGCCTCAGGTAAAGGCCAAATTAAAGAAGCATTGGCGCGACCAAATCTTGCTTTAGGTGTGGTAGCACTGTTTGTTTATGTAGCGGTTGAAGTTATTGCTGGCGACACTATTGGCACATACGCATTAACCTTAGGTGTTGAAAACTATGGTGTGATGACGTCATACACTATGGTTTGTATGGTGATTGGTTATAGCTTGGGGATTATCTGTATTCCACGATTTATATCTCAGCCTAATGCCTTATTAATCAGTGCAGTGCTAGGTGTCATCTTATCGCTTGGTATTGTGTTTGGTGATAGCGAGTCTTTCACTATTGCCAACATGATATTAGTGCCATTTGGCGGCGCTCAATTACCAGATACCTTATTGATGATTGCTTTCTTAGGTTTAGCTAATGCGATTGTTTGGCCTGCAGTATGGCCATTAGCATTATCGGGCATGGGTAAGCTAACCAGCACAGGTTCTGCATTATTAATTATGGGTATTGCTGGTGGTGCATTCGGACCTGTTTTTTGGGGACTAACAAGCTCTGCAACCTCTCTTGGAATGCAAGGTGGCTATTTAGTGATGATCCCGTGTTACTTGTTTATTTTATTTTATGCGGTTAAAGGTCATAAAATGACAAGTTGGAAATCTTAACTCAGTTATAATAAATTTAACTGTTTTATCTTATTCCCCCAATAAAAAAGCCACTCTGTTGAGTGGCTTTTTTATTGTCTTGTAAGCTAATTTATACCATTAATGATTCGATGGTTGCTCTAGCTTTTCCATAACCTGTTTTAAGCTGAAGCTTGCTGCTTTTTGTCTTGGTGGGTATTCCTTAAATGTCTCTAAGAATGTCGCCACATATGCCTGAGCTGGAACTAACAGGAATGCTCGGTCGATTAACCAATCATAATAAGTGTTAGAAGTGCGATCAGCTGTCTCGTATGGGTCCATACGAAGATTGAAAATCTTAGGTAATCGAAGTTCAACAAAAGGTTCTGCCCAAATCTGTAGAGTACCTGTTACGCGTTGCTCTAAGAAAACAGCTTTCCAGTTTTTATATCGAAGTGCCGCTAAATCACCATCATCAGTAAAGTAGAATATCTCTTCACGCGGACCAACTTTCTCTTTACCTGTTAGGTAAGGAAGGAAGTTATAGCCATCAAGATGATTCTTAAATTTTTTACCGTTGGCGCTATAGCCTTTAAGGAGTTTATCTTTGATTTTTGTATCACCTGCTGCCGCTGCGAATGTTGGCAACCAATCCATGTGATGCATTATTTCATTCGATACACTGCCTGGTTCAATATTACCTGGCCATCTCACCATCGCTGGTACGCGGAATGCACCTTCCCAGCTGGTATTTTTCTCACTTCTAAATGGCGTTAAACCAGCATCTGGCCATGTATTCATGTGTGGGCCATTATCAGTTGAATAAAATACGATGGTATTGTCTTTAATGCCTAAATCATCGACTTTTTTAAGCAATTGGCCTACATGGTTATCATGCTCAACCATACCGTCAGCGTAATTACTTAAGCCACTTGAACCTTGTAGTTCAGGTTTAATATGAGTTCGGAAGTGCATGCGTGTGCCGTTCCACCATACAAAGAATGGTTTTTTAGACTTAACGCTTTTCTCCATGAAAGCGATAGCCGCAGATACGGTTTCATCGTCAATGGTTTCCATTCGTTTCTTGTTGAGTGGGCCAGTATCTTCAATTTTCCCATCAGCAGATGATTTGATCACGCCGCGAGGGCCGAATTTTTTCAGGAATTCAGGATCTTTTGGGTAATCTATATTTTCTGGTTCTTCCTCTGCGTTGAGGTGATATAGGTTACCTAAAAACTCATCAAACCCATGTGCTGTTGGTAAAAACTCGTCTTTATCACCAAGGTGGTTTTTACCGAACTGACCAGTGGCATATCCTAATGGTTTTAATACTTCTGCAATGGTTGCATCCTCAGCCTGTAAGCCGATATCAGCTCCTGGTAGGCCAACTTTACTCAGACCTGTTCTGAATGCACTTTGTCCTGTAATGAAGGTTGAGCGACCTGCTGTACATGATTGTTCTCCGTAGTAGTCGGTGAACATCATGCCTTCTTTAGCGATACTATCAATACTTGGGGTTTGATAACCCATCAAACCAAATGTGTATGCACTGACATTGGCTTGTCCAATGTCATCGCCCCAAATAACTAAAATGTTAGGTTTACTCGCAGCAGCTGCGCTGGCAGATAGTAAACCTAAGGTAACTGCAGCAGTTACGCCTAGGAACTTCTTCATTCTAACCATGTTTATTTCCCTATATGACTGAAGATTCAAATGTGGTGGATAAAAATACACCTATTACTAACGTAACAGCTAAATTAGTGATTTAACAAGTAGCCTAAAGGATCGTTTACATTAGTAACGTCGTTTTCAGTATAGACACTGACTCAGTGATTGCTTAAAACTAAACCAACTTAATCAATAACTAATACAGTGATATGACAGGTAAGGATCAAAGTTTCTAATTCAGTGGTGAGGAGTTGCGGTTATTATTTGGCAACTAAAGGAAGTCTTTAGTGAATTTTAGACACAAAAAAGCCACTCTATTGAGTGGCTGTTCTGTATATGGTGCCGGCACCAAGAGTCGAACTCGGGACCTACTGATTACAAGTCAGTTGCTCTACCAACTGAGCTATGCCGGCTAAATATGGTGCCCGAACCCGGAATCGAACCAGGGACACGAGGATTTTCAATCCTCTGCTCTACCGACTGAGCTATTCGGGCAACTAAACTAAGCGTTAGTTTGCTACTTCAAACTAGATGCTAACGTTACTTATTACTAAGTTGTTAGTGCCTGTGTCGTTTGGAGTGCGCACATAGTATAGAGATGGTTTTGATCCTGCAAGTGCTTTTTTAGCTTTTATTGCGAATGGATAACTGCATGTTGCATTAGTGAGCAATTACAAGGTTGTCGTAAGCTTATTCGCAGTATTTATTACTCTATAACTGAAAATTAGACACAAAAAAGCCACTCTATTGAGTGGCTGTTCTGTATATGGTGCCGGCACCAAGAGTCGAACTCGGGACCTACTGATTACAAGTCAGTTGCTCTACCAACTGAGCTATGCCGGCTAAATATGGTGCCCGAACCCGGAATCGAACCAGGGACACGAGGATTTTCAATCCTCTGCTCTACCGACTGAGCTATTCGGGCAACTAAACTAAGCGTTAGTTTGCTACTTCAAACTAGATGCTAACGTTACTTATTGCTAAGTTGTTAGAGCCTGTGTCGTTTGGAGTGCGCACATATTATAGGGATGGTTTTAATCGCGCAAGTGCTTTTTTAGATCTTTTTAGTTGTTCGGCTAGTTAGTATCCAAAATGGGTGTTTTTTAACGTTATAAACTAGGTTAAACGCCTTTATGCTGCGATTGGGAGCCACTATTACACATTTTAAGCTTGCAGGAGATGTTTATTGGCGACGCTTATCTGGCCATATTAGGGCGAGCAATAGGTAGTGATGTTACTAGTTAAAAGTATCAGGATGAATAGTTACAGCTATTACTGATGTTCTGCTCTGCATAAATAATTACAGTAAAGCCTTTTTTATTATAAATAAATCACTGTTAGAACCACATTTAGCGCTAGGGTTAACGTTAGCCTCAAGATGAGACATAAACTTAATCTTTCTAATAAATCGAAAGATATCGACTTAATTTTGCGATTTTATTTTATTATCTGATCTATAAAATCAATTCCATATTAATCAAAGGGACAAGCTTGATGTTAGCAAACTCGAAAATGGGATATGGGTTGATAAGTATCCTGATTCATTGGATTAGTGCATTAACGGTAATTGGTTTATTTGGCCTAGGGTTGTGGATGGTTGATTTGACTTACTACAGTAGTTGGTACAAAACAGCGCCAGATATCCATAAGAGTGTAGGTATTTTACTGTTTGGTTTGACTTTGTTGAGGTTAGTTTGGCGTTTCATTTCAGTTAAACCTCAAGCGGATTCTGCTCATAAACCATGGGAGCAGCAAAGTGCAAAATGGGCTCATCGAGGGATACACCTGTTAATGCTAACCATCATGGCTAGTGGTTTTCTTATTTCAACAGCTGATGGTCGCGGGATTATGGTTTTTGATTGGTTTGAAGTGCCTTCATTAGGGAGCTTTATAACTAATCAAGAAGATATTGCGGGGCTTGTTCATGAATATCTAGCTTACAGTCTAATTGGGTTGGTGATAATCCATGGGGCTGGGGCAGTTAAGCATCAATTTATCGATAAAGATAACACCTTAGTCAAAATGATAAAGCCAGTGCGAAAATAGATATTAACGCTTTATGTGGCTAAGAATTTACAATCTAGAATTTACGTTTTATTTAAGATTTACCCATTAACAAAACTTACTGACAAAGTGAATTTAATAAGGAAATACCAAATGAAAAAGCAACTTATCGCTACCTTAATCGGTTCTGCACTGTTAATGCCGTTAAGCGCCAATGCTGCCGACTATGTTATTGATACTCAGGGTGCTCACGCTTCAATTCAGTTTAAAGTTAACCATTTAGGTTATAGCTTTGTCGCTGGTCGATTTAATGATTTTGGTGGTAACTTCAGCTATGACGCTGACAAAGTTACCGATGCAAAAGTAAATGTCACTATTAATACCACGAGTGTTGACTCTAACCACGCCGAGCGTGATAAGCATCTACGTGGTAGTGACTTCTTAAACACGGGTAAATTCCCAGAGGCAAAATTCGCCTCAACGGGCGTTGAAGATAAAGGTAATGGCCAATTTGTATTGAATGGCAATTTAACGTTAAACGGTGTGACTAAGCCAGTAGCAATTGACGCTGAGTTTATTGGAGAAGGTAAAGATCCATGGGGTGGGTACCGTGCTGGTTTTGCAGGAACTACTGAATTTGCTATGAAAGATTTCGGCATAAAAATGGACTTAGGGCCTGCTTCTGCCAATGTGACTCTAGATCTGATTGTTGAAGGTATAAAGCAATAAGTTTGAGATTGATGTCAGAAGCCGACCGCTATCTGGCTATAAAATAATGCCGCTTAACTTTTCAAACAGCAAAGTAATAGCGGCATTTTTGTGTCTGTTATAGGTATTTAAAACACCAGATAACAGCTATTTAATCAGTTTGATTTTACCAAATATGTCAGCAGTTTTGTAACCTCGATTCATATCACCATCAACCGCTTTTATAGGGTGAGAACCGATAAAATTCTCTCTTTGTTTTGAACGATCATTGTCACAATAAGCCAGCATGAACCCCATTATTTTACCTGCAAATAGCGTAACAGGTGACACTTGGTTAACTTGCTCATGCTTAAGAGGGAAGGCAGTTAAACTATCATCATAGTTGTCGGGAAAGATGTGAATCGCCATCTCCCAGTATATCTTTTTAGGATCAGTAGCATCACGAGTCCAAACCGTTTCTATATGTTCATTAAAGGTCATGGCTTGTTTTAGAGTGGAGAAGTCAGCGACTTGTCTATCTAACGCGACGTGATATGCGAAAGCATTATGATTAAATTGATGTTCGCCGCCTGAGGCATCTTCATCTAAAAAAACTTCAACCGTATCATCGTCCCAATATAGCACTGTAGAGTCTGCAGTTTGGTCATATAAAACATCATCTACGATTTCAGTGAGTAAATAGAGTTGCTCTTCACTCCATAGCAACTTGTAACGACCACTAAAGTCATCAGCTGAAATTTCTGGCCCTAAAATCATGTGATCTATCGGGTGCCATTTTGCCTGCTGCCAGTCAGCTTCATCAGGTTTACCATCAATAATTATGTCTTTAGTCGCGTAGCTGACTTCAATTGTTTCATGTTGATGCTCAACATGTTTTGCAGCTTCAGCAGCTATAGCTAGATCACTAAACATTGCTGGCATGATAAGTACTGTCATAAATGTCTTTATCAATAAGGCACGCGATTTATCTTTGAACCATTCCTTAGCCATTTTTACTCCATTATGGGTTTTACTTACTATCTATTAGCTACCACAAGAGCTATAACTCACGCTATAACTATTGTTGTAAATGCAGCAATAGGTAGCTTATGAAATTTGTTATCTCGCTATTAAGCAAGTTTGTTTAAAGTAGCAGTATAAGCTACGAGTCTATAGCCAATTATTTTCACGTCGCTTAAATAACGTGTGTTGCCAGCGTTACTTTTAATAAGAGTACTGCGTTGAATAAATAAGGACTTAGCTTGCAGGTAATAACACCTGTGCTTGATAAACCTTATTAGCTTCAACCTCTAATACAAACTCATCTCGTTGATTCGTTTTTAATGAAATACCATCAATTAATACCTGCTGACTTGAAACTGAGTCAGTTCGCTTTATGGTCATTTCAATGGTCGCTTTGCGAAATTGACGAGTAACTTCGATACTGTTTAATGACTGAGGCAACTGCGGCTTTATAAATAGCCCGTTGTTAACGCCTTTAAGGCCAACTAATTGCTCAATGATAATACGATATATCCAAGCTACTGTGCCGGTATTGAACAGCTGGCTTGATTTACCTGCTTCCTCTGGGTATTGAAAATAAGCGCCACGATAATAATTGGGGATAAATACTGGCAGTTGTCCGCGGGTAAGTGCATCTGTTTCAGAATCAGCACAAATCATGGTGTTTAATAATTCAAATGCGGCTTCTGTTTCACCACGCTCGAACAATGCATATATGTAGAATGCGCCAGCATGATTATAGACTGAGCCATTTTCTCCCGTACCAGGAAACTTTTGCGTTAATCTACCGACTTCTTCATGCATATGGGTATAACTTGGCGCAAGCATCATCATTCCAAATGGGGTTTGCAATTGTTGCTTTATTTGCGGCTTCATTAATTGCCACTGTTGCTCGGTTATGGCGCCAGATAACATTGAGAAGCTTTGAGGATTTAAGTAAATTCGACCTTCTTCATTCTCACTGATGCCAAAACACTTGCCTGCATCAGTAATCCCTCTTGCAAACCATTGACCGTCCCAGCAGTGCTGATTGACATCTTTATTGAGCGTTTGAGCTTGGCTTGTTTGTTTATCTGCATCGCTGTTATGGCCATTGAGTAAGCAGATTTTTGCCCATAAGTTCATGGCATAGGCACTGGCTAAACTTAGCCAGCTTGATACTCCTTTATCTTGATAACCGACCATGTTCATCGGATCGCACCAATCGCCTTGATTGATGTAATTAAGCCCGCGGTTATCTCGTTGAGACCATAAAAAAACTAATGCTAAATTAATATGTTCAAAAACACTGAGGCCAGTTTCATCATCAATAAAGGCTACTTGTTGTTTTAAAAAGTCAAAGTCAGCAGTTTCACTTAAGTAAGCATCAATACAGATAACTAACCATACACAATGATCGGTATGGGGAATTTGATTAATGTATTTAAGCTCTGAGTCAGGATTGAGTAATATGCCATCAGGCATTTCGCCACTTTTATGTTGTTGCGATAGCGCTTTAATGAAGGCTGCTTTGGTTTTTTCAGGGGCGATATACATCATTCCCATAGCATCTTGCAGGTAATTACGGGTTTGTGGGTCGGTACTTAAGCGATTGACATCACCATGGTAAAACACCTGTCTGGGGAGCCAGTGATTTACGAAGTTATCAAACGCTTGAGTATCTGTTTTGATTTTTAGCTGGTTGTCAGCTTGAGCTATATAATGTTGATAATCCTGTTTTGCATCGCGTAAGGCTTGAGGTGAAGCTAAGTACTTTTGTTTTAGGACTGCAGCTTCATCGGCATCTTTTACCGGTGCAAAAACAAAGTTGGCTTCAATTGACTCATTAGCTGTTAAGGCAATTGCAAACTGCATAATCGCCGCAGGTGTTTGGTAATGTGCAGGTTTAGAATCAAGCTGCGAACTTTTAATGGCATCAGGGTTATTCAGTCCACCTTCACCTTCAAATACCGCTTGTCTGGTTTCAAAACTTGTCGGGGTTAAATCGCTGAGAAATACCGTGGTGTCTTTGAAGTCTTGCTGAACAAAATATTGCTCAACTTTTTGATAAGGTGTTACCGACTCACATAAAATGGCATTTAAGTTTTCATCAAAACGAGCTGATTGATTCATCCACGACATATAACCGACAGGAAAATAACTATAAACACTTAAGTCACGGCTTTTGCTGCCTTGGTTATTTATCTTAAGTTGCCAAAGCTCTGCGGTATCCGTGGTGCTTAATGATAGTGATAGCTCACATACTAAATCTAAGTGAGTGACTTGCCAGCTAATTTTATGTTTATCAACGATGAACTCAAAGCTTGTCGGCATTTGCTTTACAGGGGCGTAGGGTAGTGAGAATAACTCGCCAGTTTGATTGTCTTTAATGTAAAAGAAGCGCCCAGGATGATGACTAAAGTAAGCATGTTCTGGCTGCATAAAAGTCTTAGCTTCAAGGGCTGGTCCGTGAGCATATTTTGCAGGTTCAGGCTGCATAAATTGTGCAACAGCATATCCACGACAATTCATCTGAATCATCATGTTTTTATTCCATAAAAAACCACACGCATTAGGCATGCTAGTTGGACTATTTAGGCTTACAGCGCCATTTTGCTGATGGTAAGTGATCACTATTTTATTCCTGAACCTGTGTCTGAGTTGAGCTATTTAATTGTGAAATAGGTTTTTTGAATGTTACTTTTGGCTATTAGTTACCGGTTCTATCGCAGTCGTTGGATATAAACTTTGATTGATATGCTTCATTTTTTGCTCATCTAGGCTGTAGTGTTTAACAACCCATACTGCTAATAGCGCGAATGCGGCAGGGATGAGAGTGTTCAGCAATAAAATCCCCATCAATGAATCGGGAGACTGTTGCTGGTTTGCCACATAACCCATAGATGACAGTAGCCAACCAATCATGGCGCCAGCAAATGCGCCGCCTAGTTTTTGTGAGAATGCTGCTGCAGAGAAGATCATTGCGGTAGCTCGGCGACCATTTTTATATTGGGAGTAATCCGCGGTATCAGCGTACATTGAAAATACCAATGGCGATTTGGGGCCTAAGCAAAAACCAATCAATGCTTGCATGATAAACATCATGGTTAAATTATTAGGTGGGATTAAGTAAAAGCCTGCCGAGAATAATGCCACTAAGCTCATTAAGCCTATCAATAAACTGCGTTTATCAAAGTAGCGGCTAAGTAATGGCGTTGAGGCGGCGCCTATTGCCAGCGAAATCATATATACCGCAGTGAACGTGCCAATTAGGTCTTCTCGACCAACATAGTATTTGAAATAAAAAGTCCCTGTGCTGGCTCTTAGGGTGATGGTAAACATGATGATTAACGCCAGCGAAAACAAGATAAGCCAAGGCTTATTTTTTGTTAAATCCATAATGTCTTGCTTGATGCTGGTTTGCTGATTTTTCGGCGGTGCGATACGTTCTTTGGTGGCTAGAAAGGTGAGGGTAAACAATACTGCTGAAATTAAACCATAGCATGCCATTGTTAGTTGCCAACCTAAGGCTTCATTGCCGTTGCCAAGCATGTTTACCAACTCTGGTGTCATGTAAGCAACTAAGGTGCCGCCAGAAAAAGCCCCGATAAAACGGAAACTCGTTAAAGTCGTACGCTCTTGGCTATCAGCTGTGACAACGCCTAGTAATGCACCGTAAGGTACGTTAATGAATGTATAAGCTAACATCATGAAAATGTAAGTGCCGTAAGCCCAGATTAATTTTCCATCATCACCTAAATCTGGAACGGTAAAGGTCAGCACTCCCGCTGCGGCAATCGGTATGATACCCAGTAAAAGATAAGGCCTGAATTTACCAAAACGTGTTGCGGTTCTATCTGCTAATGCGCCCATTAATGGATCAGATACGGCATCAATAATTCGAGTCACTAACATCATGGTACCGACAGCAGCAGCGGAAATGCCAAATACATCGGTATAAAATATGAACAGGAACACGTCGAACACTCGCCAATAAAAGTTAGATGCCACATCCCCAAGGGCATATCCCACTTTTTCTTTTAGCGATAACTTTTCAGATAGAGGTGTTGCAGGTGACATTTTAGGTTCTTGGGCCATTGTTATTATTACCTTGGTTGATTCCATCCAATTGGGTATTTATGGCGACTTTCCAGCTAACTGATTTTTAATGATATTTATATTTAACAATTAGTGTAAGCGCTTACATTGTTGTTAGAATGTAAATGATTAATCATTTTTTGACCAGTGTTAATTTAATCAAGATTCAATTTAAAGCAGATTTGTGTAGTTTTTAAAGTGAGTCTATTTATTCATATTTGTTAGTTTTAACGATGAGTAATTGGCTGATTAACTCATTGCTGCAAGAGGCTGAATAAGAGAGTTGAAAGTAGAAAAGAAACTTAATTCTACTTAATAAAAAGCCCCACAAATTGCTTTGTAGGGCGTTTTGGTAAAGTTTTGGTCGTGTTTAACTAAAGCATTTACTTGAGCATTTCTTGCACGCGGATTACCTGAGCGCGATAGCCAGTAGCAAACATATCGTGGCTATTAATATTAATTCGTACAGCAGGTTTGGTTTCGCCATAACGATGTTCAACTAGTATTGATTGCACCTTGCCTGTGGTGTCATCCATTTTAAGGTTACCGTAACCGCCACCAAGGCCAAATAAGCCAGCAGATGCGAAGTAGCTCATCATACTGTCTTTGTCTTGTTGATATTTAACAATAGAGGTGACAGGAGAATAGCCCTCGTAACCCAGCTCATCTTTACCGTATTCCCACACTTGTTGCACCGTTAGGTTTTGTTCATCAATTTTATATTCTACTGAGCGAGAATACTTTTCGTTAGCAAACATTGGCTGACCAAGGTGACGTCCATCGCCATTATCAAATACGGTTAAAGTGCCTTTTTCAGGAACGGTGTAAGCAGTATGTGAGGTGTAAGAAAAGTCAAAATCAGTGCCGCGACAAAGGCCTTTCTCATTACAATTTAGATTGTTACCTTTATTATCTACTGGTGTTAGTAGTTTATCGGCAAACTTTTCAGACCAGCCTTGTGATGGGCTTAATATCCATTTTACTTGCTTGTCACGACCAATTTTAATTACGGCGGATTGGTGACGTGAACTGATGATAATACTGTCATCAGTGGCATCGTAATCAATAGAGTTTACATGGATCCAATTACGGCCAGTTTCGACACCGTGAATATCGCCATAAGGGGCATTTTGTAAATCTTCTAAGGTTGTTTGGTGTCCAGCTTGTGATGCATTGATATTAAGGCAAACAGCGCCAGCATCCAGTGATAATAAAGCATCATCGCGCATAGGATCTAAAATGCTGTTTAAGTCCCAGTAATCGACTAGTTTACCTGTAGTATCCACTTCGATAATTTGGTCGCGAATGGTGTTAACTAACTTACCATCTGGGCGGCGATAATCTTTAGCTGCAGCGCGAATGAAGATATTGCCGTTTGCGCCTTCAATACCTTCATGTGATGCATCAATAAAGTTACCAGGCAGGCTATGTTCGGAAATCATTCTGCCCATCAGAGACATCTTTTTCCAGCCTTGGCCTTGTACCCAAACCATGTTGCCATCCTCGGTGACGTTCATTCCCATGGCGTAACCCGCAGTGTCAAAAGATTTTGAATTGTGGGTTGTGTAAGGGTTTAAATACCAGCGGATATCACCAGCAGTATCTATGATAAAAAATCCAGGCTTACCATCCCAAGCAAATGCCCCTGGTGCATCAGGGTTATTATGGGCAAGTTGGCCTGTTTTACCGTCTGGATTAGTCCAGTTTACAAAATATAAACGGTCTTTAAAGTCGGCGTCGACATGCTCAACCTCAACAAGGGGCGCTTTAGCCCATTGGCTTTCTGAAAAGCCCATGTCGATATCAGGTGTCAGCATTTGGTAATCATGACTATGTTGCCTGCCATTTTCAGTCCAGTTTACTGTGAAGTGATTCATTAGGGCAGGGTATAGGCCAAAAATCGGCACGCCACCTTCACTCATTACGCGCATATCATCAACTTGATAGTGAATGCTTACACCAGTGTCGTCTTTGGCATGAACCGTCACTTCAACATTTGAAATCGAGTGGCCATCTAAAGTGACTAATGCTGTTAGCGGCGCGTTCTCATAAGGGTTATGAATTAGGTATCCTAAAGGTGCATCAGGAACCGGAAAGGGTTTCATTCCAAGTGGATCTGCACTAACCATAGGGGTTGAGACACTAAGGCTTACTGCAAATATGGTGTAAATGAGCGGCTTAATCATGGGTATTCTCTGTTGAAACAATTGCGAGGAGTATAATCGTTATCATTTTTTAATATTGTTGCTTAGCTAACAAAGCACTGACTATATTTCTGAATTTAAAGAAGAGTCACGAATATGAAATTTCTGTCTAAAATCGGGAACTTTTTGAATGTTAAATGAAAATAATCAAAGGTTATCTTTAGGCGGGGTCAGTTATCAGATGTATCTTTGTTAGATACAAAAATAGCCCGTCATCAATAATCTGCACTAAATTTAGCTAGGCAAAAAAACGATGATACGAGCTATTCAAGATAAGCTGAGTCAGATTTATAGTTAACTCATGCTTTGGTTTAGTTTTATTCGTCTTCTGCTGGTGGGACGTAACCTTCAATCTCTACGTCTTTACCTTCAAATAAAAAGTTAACCATCTGCTCTTCAAGAAATTTTCGGTCATCAACATTCATCATATTGAGCTTATTTTCATTAATTAGCATGGTTTGTTTTTTCTGCCAAAGTCCCCAAGCTTCTTTACTAATAGTATCGAAAATTCGTTTGCCAACTTCACCTGGATAAAGTTGAAAATCTAAACCTGGTGCTTCTTTTTTTAAATATGCGCAATTAACATTACGAGCCATGATGTTTCCTTAACGGGATCCTATTGAGGATCTGCTGCTGAAAGTGCGACTAAGTGAGATAAAATCCGCTCGGTTGCTGCGGCTAATCCGACTTTAGCTGGATGATGTATGTTATACCAGAGAGTCTGGTTTTGTTCCATTACACTGGTTTCAAATTCTGCTAAATCTTGTGTTAATTCAATATCAATTAAGATTGGCTGAATATCTAAGTGGAAGTGACTAAAGGTATGCCTAAAGCCTGCAAGCCATTCAGTTTCTGTATGAGCTATTTTCTTATGGGTAAACTCAGATGAAACATGGGCATGCAAATCAGCTTCAGTTTCAAACTGAGGGAAACACCATAGCCCGCCCCAAATGCCAGCTGGTGGTCGTTTATTTAATACAACTTGACCATCTTGTTTAACGACTAACATCCAAGCAGACTTGGTTGGAATTGCCTTTTTAGGTTTTTTACCAGGATATTCGGTTTGTTTGCCTGCAAGCTGCGCTTTACAGTCAATAGCAACGGGGCATTCATCGCAACGAGGTTTGCTGCGAGTACAAACGGCAGAACCGATATCCATCATGGCTTGATTAAACTTACGCACATCAGCTTTTGGCGTCAGAGAGTCAGTTAAGGTCCATAACTTTTGCTCAACCGCTTTTTGCCCCGGCCAGCCTTCAATAGCCCCATGTCTTGCAAGGACTCGTTTGACGTTGCCATCTAATATGGAATGATGCTGCCCAAGGGCGAGTGACAATATTGCACCAGCAGTTGAACGCCCAATGCCTGGTAGTGCAATCACTTCATCTAAAGATTCAGGAAACTTACCAGCATGTTGTTCACATACTGCTTTGGCAGCTTTATGTAGGTTTCTGGCACGGGCGTAATAACCTAGGCCAGTCCAATGGTGCAGAACATCATCTTCAGAGGCATTGGCTAAGTCTTCAATAGAAGGAAAACTTACCATGAACTTTTCATAGTAAGGGATGACTGTTGCTACTTGAGTTTGCTGTAGCATGATCTCAGAAATCCATACTCTGTATGGGGTTTTATTCATTTGCCAAGGTAATGTTTTACGGCCATGAACATCGTACCAAGCGACAATTCGGTCAGAAAAATTACGCTCGGAAAAGGAGTTAACTTTTTTCATCGGGGCAGTGTATATGCCAAGGTGTGGATTAACAAGCTAGAAGCGGTTTTCGATAAAGCTGATAATTGAGTGAGGACTCAGTTAGAGCCAGTTGATATTGGGTTCATGCAAATCATTTGATGCTTAAAATAGGCTATTAAATGCTGCTATTTTGATTAATGTAGTCAAACTTCAGTAAAAAATAGCCTTAAGGCATAACAATCTTTGCTTGAAAGCACGTTAACTACTTTAGTCAGGCTGAATTTGCGATATACTTACCGACTATTTTATGAATTTGAAGTGAAACATTGGGTCACTTTTATAAGCACCCAATTGATGAGGCAAACATGAGCGACGTGACTACCGCTGAATTTAACGAAGATGGCAAATATATTCGTAAGATTAGAAGCTTTGTATTGAGAGAAGGGCGCCTAACAAAAGGCCAAGCTCAAGCAATTGAATCTTACTGGCCAACAATGGGGTTAGATTACACTCCTGAGGCGATTAATCTTACTGAAGTATTTAACCGTGAAGCTGACACCGTATTAGAAATCGGCTTTGGTATGGGCGCTTCTTTAGTTGAAATGGCGCAAGCTGCCCCTGAACTAAATTATATCGGTATTGAAGTTCATAAGCCGGGTGTTGGTGCTTGTCTTGTTGATGCAGGTAAAGCGGAAGTGACTAACCTACGTGTTTATCATCACGATGCTATGGAAGTACTTGAAAACAGTATAGCGGACGGTTCACTCAGTCGCGTGCAATTGTTCTTCCCTGATCCATGGCATAAAAAGCGTCATCATAAACGTCGTATTGTCCAAGCTGAATTTGCTGAACTTATTCGCCGTAAGCTTAAAATTGGTGGTGTTTTCCATATGGCAACAGACTGGGAGAACTACAGTGAGCATATGCTTGAAGTGATGTCTGGTGCAGAAGGGTATAAAAACCAATCTGAAACTAACACTGTGGTTGAACGCCCTGATCATCGTCCATTAACCAAATTTGAAGCTCGTGGTCATCGTTTAGGCCATGGCGTTTGGGATTTAATGTTTGAAAGAGTAAGCTAAGATAGTTTACTGTTGATTTTACATAATAATTTTTAAACGATAATACAAACTAGGATATAAACATGGCTAAGAATCGTACTCGCCGTTTACGTAAAAAATTACGCGTTGATGAGTTCCAAGAACTTGGTTTTGATGTGGTCTGGACTTTTGAAGAATCAATTTCTGAAGAAGACATTGATAAAACTGTTGATGAGTTTATCGATCAAGTTATCGAGCCTCGTAACTTAGGTTTCCATGGTGGCGGCCACAAAATGTGGGAAGGCATCATTGCTACACAGCAAATTGGTAAATGTACCGAAGAAGATGTTGCTGCCGTTAAAGCATTTTGGGAAGCAAAGAAAGTTTCTGAACTTGAAGTCAGTGCATTATATGACATCTGGTGGGGCTAATTCAGCCAATGCCTGAGCAGATATTGCTTGAAGAAGTGGTCGACAAAGTTCGGCCACTTATTGGTTCTGGGAAGGTGGCAAACTACATTCCTGCACTGGGAAATGTCGATCCTAATAAAATTGCGATTGCAGTGACCACTGCTGATGGTCAAACCATGGGCGCTGGTGATTACCTAGAGCCGTTCTCAATTCAAAGTATTTCTAAGGTTTTCAGCCTTACACTAGCGCTTAGCTTATATAGTGAAGATGAGATTTGGAGCAGAGTGGGCAAAGAACCATCTGGCCAGTCTTTTAACTCGCTAGTGCAAGTTGAGTTAGAGCGTGGCATTCCGCGTAATCCCTTTATCAACGCTGGCGCGTTAGTGATTGCAGACTTGATTCAGGCAAGGCAAAGTGCACCAAAGCACCGTATGCTTGAAGAAGTAAGAAAGCTCAGTGGTAATTCACATATTTGCTTTGACAAAAATGTGGCCAATTCAGAGTTTAAATTTAGTGCCAGAAACGCATCCATAGCATACCTGATGAAATCATTTGGTAATTTTGATGGCAATGTCGATACGGTATTAAAAAGCTATTTTCATTATTGCTCGTTAAAGATGAATTGCGCTGACTTATCAAAGGCAATGTTCTATTTAGCTAATCGTGGCAAGACGCTACAAAATGAGCAATTAATTACGCCAGTGCAAACCAGACAGCTAAATGCATTATTGGCTACCTCTGGTTTATATGATGGTGCTGGTGAGTTTGCTTATAGAGTTGGTATGCCAGGTAAGAGTGGAGTAGGTGGCGGTATTATTGCGGTTATACCCGGTGATATGTCTATTTGTGTGTGGTCTCCTGAGCTAGACCAAAATGGCAACTCTTTGGCTGGTACTCGTATGCTTGAGTATTTATCTCAGTCTTTAGGTCGTTCAATTTTTTAACCGCTTGCTTTATTGGCTGCCCAGTAAGTTTCTAACGTGAGCAACTAAGTGAGCAACGAGCGTAAGTAACTAAGCAAGCAACTCAGTTAGTCGTTCATTTTCCCCAGTTTTTAAACTCTTCTTTTCAGAATATTACCAATGAGTGAAATACACCACTTTGTTGTTTATTTCACTCATAGTCGGTTAACTTCCTAATTCTATATTGATCTCCATTTAAAATTAATTCTACTTATTTACTGAAATAAAAGGCTTTTTCATTATTGGCATGGACTGTGCTTTATCTAATATAAGTTTTACAAATAACACAATTGATAACCAAATTAAAAATTCAGTCTATACATTAATGACTGGCTTTATTTACAGCTAAGGAAGAGCGAATGAAAACTCAAACTAATTTCACCAGCGGATTGATTAAAGGTATTGCTTTGTCAGGGCTTATTTTTACTGCAGGTGCAATGTCACCCGCTATGGCAAAGCTGTCTATCGATGATGAACAATGTAATGTCACTTTAAACTATGACGTAACCGTCGAACCCAAAAAACTGCTTATCAGCGAAAAGGGCGAGGAGTTATATCGAGTTGAAATGGGCGAGTTGTATGTTGAAGGCAGTAAGGTCAAATTAGACAGTAAGCAAAGCAGACTGTTAAACGACTATTCAGAAGAACTATCTCAACAAGTTCCAGAAATTATTGACCTAGTAAATGAAGTGGTTGTGCTTGCAACAGATGCGGTTAGCTTAGCATTAACTCCAATCTTTGGTGATGCAACTGGCGCTAAGTTAGATGAATTACTTGCAGGTATTCAAACACGAGTAGATGAAGCTGCTTATCAGCAAGGTGATAAGTTTTATATAGGTGCTACCGAGTCTTCAATTGAAGATGCATTTAATGAAGACTTTGAAAAAGAAATGGAAGCGATGATCGCTAATTCAATGGGAAGTTTCATGATGGCAATTGGCGCTGAAATGATGTCATCGGAAGGCGGTAGTTTTGAAGAGAAGATAGAAGCATTTTCTAGCAAAATGGAAAAAGTAGGCGATGATATTGAACTTCAAATTGCTGACCAATCACAAGCTATTGAAGAAAAAGCAGAAAGAATTTGTGCTGATTTTGAGGAGCTTATGGTTCTTGAATCAGAAGTTCGTAAGTCAATCCCTGAGCTTGCATCATTCGAATTAGCAACACTAGATAACCGTTACGAATAAGTGGTCTTAGTTTATTTAGTTGAATCGAGCTCAATGATGTTCATGAGTATTTAACTAACAGGTAATGGTATTAGTTTAGTAAAAGTAACCCCTATTTATTATTACTAAACTCATTATCTTGATTGTTCAATTTCTAGCATTGTTAAAATGCACCTGACCTTCCCCTGTATCTATATGCAGGGGCTTTTTCGTTTTAAATGCGCTTAAAATCCTAATTCAACTGCATTTATGAATAACTAATGATTTGTTCTGATAAAAAAATTGTATATTATAAATATAGAGCCATTTGTGATTTTTTTGGTATACTCCATAAAATTATAAAACTGCATAGCTAATTTGATTAACTTATTGTTTTAATTTTGATTGGCTATACAGGATAACGGACTATCACAATTTAATTTCTTTTTTGGTAAAAAGTGCATTCATTTTCGCACCGTTATATCGCTTAAATCTTGTTCGGTTTTGTTTCGAGGAGGTTACAGTGATTGGCATTCCAAAAACTATTTTTAATGTCGTAAACAGCTTAAGGCGACTCCCATGTTAGAACTGTTAGAACCTATTGCTATTTTTACTCATGTTGCCCGCGCGGGAAGTTTTAGCGCCGCAGCTAGAAGATTGAGTATATCTAAGTCGAAAGTAAGTACTCAGGTCGCTGACCTTGAACATAAACTTGGGGTTCAACTTATTCAACGTACTACACGTAGTTTGAGTCTGACAGAAGCAGGTAACTTGCTTTATATTCAAGGTGAAGAGTTGCTTCGCGATGCTGAACAAGCCGTCGCAAGTGTTCATAACTTAAATGATGCCACGCGTGGTGTATTGAAAGTGGGTATTTCTCAGTCTTTCGGTACTATGCACATCATTCCAGCTTTACCTGAGTTTATGGCTAAACATCCTGAGCTTGAGCTACAAGTAAGCTTACTTGATCATAAAGTTGATGTGGTAAGTGAAGGCTTAGATTTATTATTAACTATGTCTGAGCAATTACCTCTAGGCATGGTGGCTCGTCCATTGATGAAGTGCCAATTCTTACTTGCAGCATCGCCAGAGTATATTGCTCAAAACGGCACTATTTCACGCCCTGAGCAGCTAGTGGATCATAACTGTCTTGTGTATCAAGGCGAATGGCATGAACACAGTATGTGGCAGTTTAAGAAAGGCGAAGACTACTGCGAGATTGGTGTATCAGGTAACTTCCGTGTCGATAATGCTCCAGCGCTTAAATCAGCAGCTGTAAGCGGACTAGGTATTGCATATTTAGCCAGTTACTTGATGGAAGATGAAATCGAGCAAGGAACCTTAGTTCCCTTGTTACCGGATTGGCAGTTAACCAATAACTTGCCTCTTCAAGCGGTTTACCCTCGTCGTAAACATCTTGCACCAAAAGTGAGTTCGTTCATTGATTTCATTAAAGGACATATTGGTAGTACTCCATATTGGGATACTAAATATGACCATTTATACAAATTGCGTAAATAATTACCACTGAAGGTCGTTAAATACGTAAGAATATATGGAAACATTGTTCAAATTTTAAAACAAAACCGCATTTTTATATGCGGTTTTTTTATTTATTAATTAAAAACAATGG
The DNA here is from genome assembly GCF_055808815.1 of Shewanella sp. GJ50-10. Classification (NCBI taxonomy): domain Bacteria; kingdom Pseudomonadati; phylum Pseudomonadota; class Gammaproteobacteria; order Alteromonadales; family Shewanellaceae; genus Shewanella; species Shewanella sp. GJ50-10. The sequence continues at coordinate 1,258,702 of NZ_JBVVSS010000001.1, forward strand.
CTTGATTGTTTGTGGTTAAAAATTATCCAGTTGAACTTTGTCTTAAATAAAAAACAATCGATAAAATGCATCTTGAACTATGTTCTGAAATCAATACAATAGATTTCAGTTGATTCGGAATGGTTTGAGTCACGCATCTTGTTGAGAAATGACCCCTTTTCAGCTTTATGTGCAAACCAGCAACTTCGCAAATTTTGAATCACTGCTGGCAACGGTTTTAAAACTAGAACAATGCCGGCTTTGAAACCATCATCCTAGTTTATATTGGTTTACCCCAGACAATGTTCTGGGGTTATTTTTATCTAAAATAAACACCCGCCGTATCGAATTGTTTGTTGATTTCAGATTTTTGCATATGAACTTTGCTTAAACTGCAATAGTTCCAATTTAGTTTCGTCCCCTATATTCCTACCCAGAATATACGTTTGATATAAACGATATTTGCTTATGTTTTGTTTGTGCCACTATTACAATTAGAACTGGTCATCACCTTTAAGTAGATACAAAAAAGCCACTGACTACAGTGGCTTTTTTTCTATCTTTGAAGTTTGAGCTAACTTAACAGTTATAACTCAACAGGGGTAACTGAACTTGGATAAGTCAATTTGGACTATTTAGTCGCGTTAACCCATTCAGTGACTTTATCCTCTAAAACATCTAAAGGCAGTGGGCCATTTTCTAAAATTAGCGTGTGGAACTGGCGAATATCAAACTTATCACCTAATTGCTTTTTAGCATCTTCACGCAATTCTAAAATCTTAATCATACCGACTTTATAAGCGGTTGCTTGACCTGGCATCACGATATGACGTTCAACCATCTTCACAGCATCAGATTCTGCATTTGGGGTATTATCAACATAGTATTGAATACCTTGCTCACGGGTCCATTTTTCTGAATGAATACCAGTATCAACTACTAAACGACAAGCGCGCCATAGCTCCATCGCTAAACGACCGAAGTCAGAATAAGGATCAGCATATAAGCCCATCTCTTTAGGGAAGTACTCAGTGTATAAGCCCCAACCTTCAATGTAGGCCGTATAGCCGCCATATTTGCGGAACTTAGGAATACCTTCAAGCTCTTGAGCAATCGCAATTTGCATGTGATGGCCCGGAATACCTTCATGGTAAGCTAACGCTTCCATTTGGTATGTTGGCATGGCTTTCATGTCATACAGGTTAGCGTAGTAAGTACCTGGGCGTGAGCCATCTGGTGCTGGTGCATCGTAGAATGCTTTACCCGCTGACTTCTCACGGAATGCTTCAACTTGTTTAACGATTAGCTGCGCTTTTGGCTTGATGTTGAACACTTCATCAAGACGAGATTCCATGTTATCAATTAAGTCTTTTGCTTCAGTCATATAGCGAGTTTTACCAGCATCAGTTGCAGGGTAGTAAAACTGCTCATCATCGCGCATGAATGCCATGAATTCTTGTAAGTTTCCATCAAACTTCACTTTCTTCATGATGTCACGCATCTCATCATGAATACGAGCCACTTCAGATAGACCTAATTTATGAATAGTTTCTGAACTCATGTCCGTTGTGGTAACGCGGTTTAAACGCATGTTAAAGAAGTCATCACCTTCAGGTAGTTTCCATACACCATCACGGGTATCGGCTTTTTGCTCAAGCTCGTTAAGGTAAGCGATAAGGTCGTTATATGCTGGTTGTACGCTGTTGATTAATGCTTTTTTAGCATCAGCAAGCAGCTCATCTTTCTTTGCTTGTGGGGCATCTAACGCTGCTACTTTTTTATTGATATCAGCCCAAAGGGTGCTTTTTTCTTCAGTATCACTAAAAGGTGCGCCAGTGATGATGTTTTGACTGTCTGAAATCACATACGGAAATACAAACTTAGGTGCAATAATGCCTTTATCAGCGCGCAGTTTTAATCCATCCACAAGCTGCTTACTGGCAAGCTTAACGCCATTTAAACGGCTAATGTAAGCTTCAGCATCACTCACACTTGATACTTGGTGTTGGTTAATTAAGAATGTCGCGATAAAAGTATGGCTACCGTACATTTGATTTACTGGGTAAGTATGATGACGCCATTTATCATCAACAATATCTTGCTCTAAACCTTGCTTCATCAGCTTGTAGCTTAAAGCGGTTTGCACGTCTAACTTACTAACATCGATAGATTCAAGTTGCTTTAGGTGCTTTTTAGCGCGAGCTAAATCTTCGTCTTCAGCCTTTTCACTAAAATCACCCCATTTGTCGTAATCAGTTTTGATACGCATATAGGTTTGCGAAATCGGGCTTGCCATAACATTTTCCATGAAAATGTTTTCAAATAATTCATTGGCTTTTTCTGATTCAGTAGTCGCCTGCTTAGTTGTTTTTGCGGTGGTTTGTACTGGATGGCTGTCCGTTCCATGAGCCATAACAGAAGTCGATAATAAGCTAGATAATGCAACGGCTATTAATGTCGTTTTAGTTTTTAGTAGCATAATGGGTTTCCGTAAACGAAGGGTAGAGTTAAGCGTTTATTAATATTGATTGATATCCTAATGGAGCAAAGGGGAAAAGGGTAAAGTGAAATGTTAGCAATTGTGTCTTAAATGTTGCTTAAATTTGTTGGTGAGGTAGTAATCTGTTTTAAATGGCTATTTTGTTTAAAAAAGAAAAAACCACCCATTGAATTCAATGTAGTGGTTTTATGATTAAAGGCTGTGATATTTGGTTATTCAAAAAATAGGTTAATCAATAAATTGCGATAACAGATCATTGACGAACATGTGGCCTTTTGATGTTAACTGCCAGTGGCTCTCAGACTCTGTCAGCAAGCCTCTTGAGATAGATTTTTTCATCCCGTCAGCAAGTACGTCAGCAGATAAACCTGTGCGTTGTTCAAACTCGACTTTCGGGATCGGTGTCATAAGACGTAATCGATTCATTAAATATTCAAGAGCTCTATCTTCAGGTAATACTTCAGAAGTTTCAAAGATGTAATCTTGGGTATTTAAGTAACCTTTAGGGTGCTTAATCTTAACGGTTCGCGTTATGACATTTTTTTCTGGTTGAGTAATTTTTCCGTGGGCGCCGCAGCCTATGCCCAAGTAGTCACCAAATTGCCAATAATTGAGATTATGGCGACATTGAAATCCAGGTTTTGCATAAGCCGAAATCTCATATTGCTCATAGCCTAAAGCGGCTAACTTCTTTTGCCCTTGCTCATATATGTGCCACAGGTTTTCATCATCAGGTAGTTGTGGCGGTTTTGAATGAAAAAGCGTGTTTGGCTCAATAGTGAGTTGATACCAAGACATGTGCGGTGGCATCAATTCAGCAGCGGTATCGATATCAGCCATGGCTTCATCAAAACTTTGGTTAGGAAGTCCATGCATCAAGTCTAAGTTAAAGCTCTTGTATCCAGCCTTTGAAGCGGTATTGGCAGCTGTGACCGCTTCATTTTCATCATGAATACGCCCAAGAAGATTAAGCTTGTCTTTTGAGAAACTTTGCACACCAATAGATAAACGAGTGACACCAGCAGCTTGATACGCAGCAAAATCATCATGCTCTAAGGTGCCAGGGTTGGCTTCCATGGTGATTTCAATATCATCCTCAAAACCAATGGCATCTTTAGCGCCATCAAGAATGCGTTTGATTTGTTTGGCTTCAAACAGTGAAGGCGTGCCACCACCAATAAAAATGCTGTGTAGCTTACGGTTTTGCACATAAGCTAAGTCATTATGTAAATCTTGCAAAAGTGCAGCGACATATTGCTCTTGAGGTAGCTCGCCTTGTTGTCCATGGGAGTTAAAATCGCAATAAGGACACTTTTGCACACACCATGGTATGTGAATATAAAGACTCAGTGGTGGCAGGGTTAACATAGTGATCAAATAATCCCTTTAGCTTTCATGGCATCAGCCAGTAGGTTTAACGCTAAGCCGCGATGGCTTAACTGATTCTTTTGCTCACTGCTTAACTCTGCAGCTGAGCAGTCAAACCCTTGTGGGATAAAAACTGGGTCGTAGCCGTGTCCTTGTTCGCCTTGTGGCGTAGTCCCTATTTTACCTTCCCAAGCAGCTTGGCAAACAATCGGGGTTGGATCTTTTGCATGGCGCATGTAGACCAGCACACACTGAAAGCGAGCACTACGCTCAGTTTGGCCTTCAAGTTCATTGAGTAATTTAAGGTAACGGTCTCTCTCACTCGCGTCTTCACCGCCATAACGAGCAGAGTAAATACCAGGCGCACCTTGCAGTGCATCAACTTCTAAGCCTGAGTCGTCAGCAATAGCAGGTTTACCTGTAATTTCAGCTGCATGCCTTGCTTTGATAATGGCATTTTCAATAAAGGTGGTTCCAGTTTCTGCCACTTCAGGCACATTGAATTGGTTTTGCGGTAATACTTGGATATCGAATTGTGACAACATTTGGTCAAACTCTTTGAGTTTACCTTTGTTACCGCTGGCTAAAACAATCTGCTGCATGGGAATACCTTAGTACATTGAAATAGTACGTTAAAATAGTTCATGAAAATGGTGCTAATGATACCTAAGCGAATGGATGATAGATAGCTCAATAGATGATAATCGGTGATGGTTTAGATACTGGTAAAAATAAAGCCAATCATACTAGGATTGGCTTTATAAGATCTTTTAATACCCTGTACTTCTATCTATTCGACGTAAAACTTTTTGCTTAAATTTAAGCGAGGTATTTAGTTGATTGCCGTGTTTAACTGCAATGGTAAAGTTAATTTCTTGGTCATCTCGATAAGGCACTTGGGCAATGTAATAGATAGCTTTACCTTCTCGAATTTCTTTAAAGTCTAATGTCATTCTGGCATCTAATAAGTTATTTGCGACTCCTGAAATCTCTATAGCCACAGGTGGATTGCCTTCTTTACTCGTATCTAAAACAGCAATATTCACTATGCCATTATAATTACTTCTTTCTATGCCGTAGGTTTTGGCAATACTCGGAGTTATAAACGTGCTGCCCAATGCCATGTAATGAATATCAAAATTGCCCACTTGCTGTTTTTGTTCTGCTTGTGCGGTATTTGCTAGTCCTAATGAAAGTCCTAAAACAATCACTAAATTTAAAATGAGAGTGCGAAACATAATCTGGATCCTTGATCGGCTCTGTTAAAGAGATGATTCACTAATGGAGTGTAATGCTAAGTATAGAGAATTTTAATCAAACTCACCTTAATTTCATACAATAGTAAGTAAATTTAATTAGTTAACCTGAACTGGGATTAAGTAATATTTGTTAAGCCGAGATCCGATTACTTAACGAGGGATTTATTGTTTGACTGTTTCAGCTAATAGTAATTGGGATACTTCGTTTGGTATTTGTTTAGGGGCCAGCACTTTTATTTGTTTATGACGACCTTGCAATCCTTTTAAGATGATGACATCTGCTTTAGGGACTTTGAACGTTTTGGACAAGTATTTAACTAAATGACTATTAGCTTTACCGTCGATTGGCGGTGCGGTAATCGCTATTTTTAACTCGTTGCCATGTAAGCCAATAATCTTGTCTCGGCTACTTTTAGGCTGGATATATAAATTCAGCAACAGATCGCTCTGTTGCTGAATGATAGCAGGCACTGACATTAGAACTAATACTAAAACTTAAACCGCGTTCCAAAATGGAATGTATTGGGCGAATAAGATATTAATAAAGTTCATTGCAATTAACACCAACATCACTGATAAATCTAACCCACCCATTGGCGGTAAGATTTTGCGAACAGGGCGTAAAAATGGCTCGGTTAATTGATCCATCACCATCACTATTGGGTTGTGGCCTTGATTAAACCAGCTTAGTAAAGCGCGGATGATTAATACCCAAAATAGTAATACACCAGCTTCTTTTATTACTGAAACCACTGATAAAATAATTAACGATACCGCATCGATTTTAAATTCGACGATTAATGTTAAAGCTAAAAACTTAACCATCACAACAATCAAGGCAAGTGCGATGGATGCAGTATCAATCACGCCAACAGACGGCAGCACACGGCGCATTGGAGCAATAACTGGCTGAGTCGCTTTAACAACAAACTGACTAAATGGATTGTAAAAATCTGCTCTAGCAAGTTGTAGCCAAAAACGTAAAATTACCACCATTAGGTAGAGGTCAAATACCGTGGTAACGAGAAAGTGCATTGCATTCATTTTAAGTGCCTTGTTTGGTTGGTACGCTTAATGTGTAAATGAGTTATCTGATCTTGCTGATAGCGAGCTAATGCTATTTCGCATATCTATTACTAATAAAACTGTTAAATATCTCTAATAACTAACAGTGTCGCCGAATCAGCATATTTTTAAAATGTTTTTGCCATTTCTTCTGCTCGTTTTATGCAGTTAGTCATTGCTTGGTCAACTAATCCGCGTAAATCACCTTCTTCAAAGGTTTCTACAGCCCGTGCTGTAGTGCCACCTTTTGACATGACATTGGTGCGTAACTTCTCTAATGATAGCTCAGGGTTTTGCACTACCATTTGCGCAGCCCCAAGTGCCGCTTGTTGAGCTAGAGCTCTGGCGGTGTCTTCATCCATACCCGTTTTAACGCCATGTTGGATCATTGATTCAATAAACAAGAAGAAATAGGCAGGAGAGCTTCCCGCAAGTGCAATGACTTGGTTTAATTCGTCTTCTTTTTGTACCCAAACAACTTCGCCACCGGTTTTCATTAAGGTTTCGCAAATTTGTTTCTGTGCATCTGAAATCGAGTCATCGGCAAAAATACCTGTCATACCCACACCTATTTGTGTTGGGGTATTTGGCATTGCACGGATTAATTTAACAGGTTGTTTGAAATAATCTTGATAACGCGCCGCTGGAATACCAGCTGCGATAGTGACTAATAACTTATCAGATAAATCTAAATGACTTAGCTGTTCGCAAACAGTCTGCATGAGTTGCGGTTTTACACTGAGCACAATGACATCAGCTGAGTTGGCTGCGGCAATATTATCGTGGGATACATTAATATTAAAATCCGCTTTTAACGCATCTAATTTACCTACACTAGGGTTCGTCGCATGTACCAAAGAGGCAGGGTAGCCATTAGTGACTAAGCCACTGATCATAGAACGAGTCATGTTGCCGGCGCCGATGAAGCATACTTTTGCTTGAGTCATTTGTTTCTTACCACTTTATAGTTGTTAATTATTAATCTTATTAATGGTGTGTAGTGTTATCTAAATACCGGAATAGTATCCTTAGTTAGCATTTAAAATATGTTTGGGCTGCAACATAGAGTTTCAAGGCCGCAATTATAAATTATCCTTCATGAATAACAGCTTAATAAGCGACATTTATTTTCTAGAACCAAAAATAGCAGTACCAATTCTCACCATGGTTGAACCGTGTTCAATGGCAAGGCTTAAATCATTACTCATCCCCATTGAAAGGGTATCTACACTAGGGTATTGCTGTTTAAGTTCAAGGTATAAGTTTTCAAGTTGGCTAAATTCTTGTTTTTGCAGATTAATATCAGATGTTGCAGTGGGGATAGCCATTAAGCCACGTAAGGTGAGGTGAGGTAACGAATCAATAACCGTAGCGAGTTGAGCCACTTCTTGTTTTGATACGCCTGATTTACTGGCTTCATTACTGACGTTGACTTGAATACATACTTGCAATGGATTTTTATCGCCAGGTCTTTGGTCATTTAAACGTTTAGCGATTTTTTCACGGCTTAAAGTGTGCATCCAATCAAAGTGTTCAGCAATAATGCGTGACTTATTTGATTGCAGCGGGCCGATAAAATGCCATTCAATATCTGGGTAGTCAGCGCTGAGTGCGATGACTTTTTCTTCACCTTCTTGAACGTAATTTTCACCAAAACAGCGTTGACCTGCTTCATATGCTGCTAGGATATCTTCAATAGGTTTGGTTTTACTTACTGCAAGAAGGGTCACTTCTTCACTATTACGTGAACAATTTTGCGCCGCTTGAGTGATTTGGCTCTGGGCGATTGATATTCGGTCTGCTATTGTTGTCATATTGTTTTTATTTGTTTAAATGGATGTCATTGACCATGGAAATTACTGAGTTACTTGCCTTTAGTGTAAAGCACAATGCCTCGGATCTACACCTTTCAGCAGGCGTATCGCCAATGATCCGTGTAGATGGTGAAGTCAGAAAAATTAATTTACCTGCATTAGACCATCAAGCAGTACACGGTTTAGTGTACGACATCATGAATGATAAACAGCGTAAGGACTTCGAAGAACATTTAGAAATCGATTTCTCGTTCGAAGTGCCAAACCTTGCTCGTTTTCGTGTAAATGCATTTAATCAGTCTCGCGGCGCTGGTGCGGTTTTCCGTACTATTCCAAGTGAAATTTTATCATTAGAGCAGCTCGGTGCTCCAGAAATCTTTAAGACAATTTCAAGTTTCCCACGTGGTCTTGTGCTGGTAACAGGTCCTACAGGTTCCGGTAAGTCGACAACACTAGCAGCTATGGTTGATTACATTAATAATGAACGCCATGACCATATTCTTACCATTGAAGACCCGATAGAATTCGTTCATCAAAATAAACAATGTTTGGTTAACCAACGTGAAGTCCATAAACATACTCATGGGTTTGATGCGGCGCTTCGAAGCGCGCTTCGTGAAGATCCCGATGTTATTCTTGTTGGTGAGATGCGTGACCTTGAAACCATTCGACTTGCAATGACTGCTGCAGAAACAGGTCATTTAGTGTTTGGTACTCTGCATACCACCTCAGCGGCAAAAACCGTTGACCGTATCGTTGATGTATTCCCTGCCGGTGAGAAAGACATGGTAAGAACTATGTTGTCGGAATCATTGCAAGCTGTTATCTCGCAAACCCTGATTAAAAAAGTCGGTGGCGGCCGAGTTGCAGCCCATGAAATCATGATGGGAACACCGGCGATTCGTAACCTAATTCGTGAAGATAAAGTCGCGCAAATGTATTCAGCAATTCAAACGGGTATGGCTCATGGTATGCAAACCCTTGAACAGTGCTTACAGAACTTGGTGAATCGTGGACTAATCACTCGTGATGACGCAATGTCTAAGAGTTCAAACAAGCAAGCCAACTTTTAAGGGGAAATAAAATGGATGTACATCCTTTTTTAAAGGTCATGGTTGACCGTAAAGCCTCAGATTTATTTGTTACAGCGGGCTTTCCGCCAAGTGCAAAAATTGATGGTGAGTTAAGACCGCTTTCTGAAACAAGTTTTAATCCAGAGCAGTCGTTAGATTTTGTTGAATCATTAATGACTGATATTCAAAAGCAGGAGTTCCATGAAAGCCGCGAGTGTAATTTTGCATTTGCAGCAAAGGGCTTAGGTCGTTTTCGTGTCAGTGCTTTTTGGCAGCGTGAATCTCCTGGCTGTGTGATGCGCCGTATTGAAACTAAAATTCCAGAAGTAGAAGATTTAAAACTACCTCCAATTTTGAAAGACTTAGTGATGAGTAAGCGTGGCTTAATTATCATGGTAGGTGGTACGGGTACTGGTAAGTCGACATCGCTGGCATCTTTAGTGGGTTATCGTAATGCGCACGCGCGTGGGCATATTTTAACCATTGAAGACCCTGTGGAATTCGTTCATGACCATCGTAAAAGTATTATTACTCAGCGAGAAGTTGGTATTGATACGGATTCATTTGATGCGGCGCTTAAAAGCTCGCTGCGTCAGGCACCTGATGTTATTTTGATTGGTGAGATCCGAACTCAAGAGACTATGGAGTTTGCGTTATCTTTTGCTGAAACAGGTCATTTATGTATGGCAACACTTCATGCTAACAACGCCAACCAAGCGTTAGACCGTATTATGCATTTAGTGCCTGAAAGCAAACATAACCAGTTACTTTTTGATTTATCTCTTAATTTACGCGGGATTGTTGCACAGCAGTTGGTACCTAAATCGGATGGAACAGGTCGTCGAGCAGCGATTGAGGTATTAATTAATACTCCTCGTGTAGCCAGTTTAATTCAGAAAAATGAACTGCACTTACTCAAAGAGACCATGAGTAAATCTCGCGAGCAGGGTATGCAGACGTTTGACCAAGCCTTATTAGATTTATATTTAGAGAAAGAAATTACTTATGCTGATGCATTGCACCATGCAGATTCTCCAAATGATTTACGTCTAATGATTAAGCTGCAAAATAATGAAACCAACGGTTCAGGCTTAATGGACGGCGTGACTTTAGATTTAGGCTAAAACCTAGAAGTCGGTTTGAAAGTTAATCGATTTGTCCAAGCCTAAAAATCTTGTAGGAAAAACCAAAGTGTATTGCTTTGGTTTTTTTATATTTGAATTTTGAACTGCATTTATGTTGAATAACTATATGTTCAGCGTCGGCAGATGTTTAATGGAACATCTATATAGATTATTTACATAATTGATGATCTGCTTTTATTAGAACAACGTATAATCGGTTAAATAACAGTGTTAGTAATAAAACAGCACTATTAAATGACTTAAGTCGAAAGGAATCAATATGAAAAAGCTTCTATTAACTGCTGGATTACTTACTTTAAGCAGCGCTCTTTTACCTACTACAGCTATAGCAAATAGCTGTCCTGATTACCTTAATGTAGAAGCAAGAAAACTGCATTCAGATGAAATAGTCGACTTATGTGAAGTCACTAAAGGTAAGCCCGTACTGATTGTTAACACAGCGAGCAATTGTGGATTTACACCTCAATTTGAAGCGTTAGAAGCATTACATAAGCAATATGAAGATGATCTAGTAGTGATTGGGTTTCCATCTGATGATTTCTTTCAAGAAGAAGATGACGAAGCTAAAACTGCTGATGTATGTTTCGTAAATTATGGGGTGACATTTACTATGGTCTCAACATCTGCCGTTCGTGGTAGTGACGTTAACTCTGTATTTGCTTATTTAGGCGACAAAACTGCAGCTCCGAAATGGAACTTTTATAAATACTTAGTCAGTGCTGATGGCGAAAGTGTGCAGCAATTCAACTCTCGAGTAAAACCGGATAGCGAAGAACTGAAAAAAGCGATAGAGTCAGTGCTATAAATTATGCATCGTTCATAAAACTAATTGTTTACAAGTTAGTCACTTAGTCAGTGGCTTTATATTTGTAATAACTATAATAGTTTTAGCGTGTGACAGACTTTAACATTGGGGTGAGTTGGTATTTTCACTCGATGATTAGACTTTTTCGGAGACAGTTTTGTATAAATTTTCTGGTTTAAGTAAAGATGACGGCCATAAGACACGCGGCAAAACAGGCGTGTTATTAATGAACTTAGGTACACCTGATGAACCTACACCATCAGCAGTAAGACGATATTTAGCTGAGTTCTTAGCAGATCCTAGGGTTGTTGAAATTCCTAAGCTTGTTTGGATGTGTATTCTACATGGCATCATCTTGCGTGTTAGACCAGCAAAGTCTGCGGCTTTATACAAAGAGGTATGGACTAAAGATGGTTCACCCTTAATGGATATCAGCTTGCGTCAACAAAGCAAGCTAGCAAAGTTATTTGCCGACAATGATGTTGATGCTTCTGTTCATCTAGCGATGCGTTACGGTAACCCGTCAACGCCTTCTGTGCTGCAAGCAATGCACAAAGATGGCATCGATAGAATTGTGGTTTTGCCTCTATATCCTCAATATGCAGCCCCAACAACAGCATCAGCTTTTGATGCTATTGCAAAAGAGCTGTGTAAGTGGCGTTATATTCCTGCACTGCACTTCATTAATACCTACCATGACGACCCAACTTTTATTGATGCATTAGCTGAGTCAATTCAAACTGACTTCGATGCAAATGGTAAACCTGAAAAACTGGTGTTGTCATATCACGGTATGCCAGAGCGTAACTTACACTTGGGCGATCCATATTATTGCTTCTGTGTTAAAACCACTCGATTAGTGGTTGAGAAACTTGGTTTAGATGAAAAAGAATATGTGATGACATTTCAATCTCGCTTCGGTAAAGCTAAATGGTTGCAGCCTTATACAGATGCAACAATGGAAGCATTGCCTGGTGAAGGCGTGAATGATATTGCCGTTATTTGCCCAGCGTTTAGTGCAGATTGTTTGGAAACGCTAGAAGAGATTAAAGGTGAAAACCGCGAAGTTTTTGAACAAGCGGGCGGTAAGAAGTTCCGCTACATTGAGTGCTTAAATGATAACGATGCGCACATTAATATGATGGCCAATTTGGTTAAACCTTATCTATAAGGTCTTTAGTTCAGCTAGAAATAGTCCGGCTTGAAATAGTTCGCCTAGAAATAGTTAGACTAGCAAAAGTTCGCCTAGCAATAGTGCGACTAATAAAAGCTACTTAATAAAAAAGGAGTCCTCAGGACTCCTTTTTTATATTCTAAATTCTTATGTATTTAGCAATTTAATCAGCAAATTGGTTTTCAAAATAGCTTTCAATAATTAATACAGCTGAAACTGCATCCACCTGGCCTTTAGTTAGCTTCTTATATCCACCTAACTCGAAAAGTCGGGCTTTTGCATCTGTTGTCGTCAATCTCTCATCTTGGGTTGCGACTTTAACCCCAAAGCGCCCGCTAACACGATTTGCGAATTTTCTGGCTCGCTGAGTCATTTCTTGTTCTGTACCATCCATATTAAGTGGTAGACCAACGACAACTAGATCAGGTTGCCATTCTTTAATCACAGCTTCGATTTCATTCCAATTAGGGATCCCATCATTGGCTTTAATTGCAGAAACAGGTGCAGCGCTTGCTGTTATTTCTTGCCCAACAGCCACACCAATGCTTTTTGTGCCAAAATCAAACCCAAGAACGGTTTTTGATTGCATGAATTTTTACCTTAGATTGCCAACATAGTCGGCATTATTGTTTTAATCAGCTTATGAACTGCTTAAGGTTAAGAGTGACCCACTTGAGATGAAATTTGCCAAATATCAAATCCTAGCCTTTTGGTCGCTTCAGTCCAAAGTTCATCAATATCTTGGCCAAATAATAACTCGGATGTCGCGGGTATAGTTAACCAGGTATTATCAGCTAATTCTTGTTCAAGCTGATCTTTGCTCCAACCTGAATAGCCAAGTGCAACCACAAACTGTTTTGGTGACTCTTTGGTTCCTAATGAGTTAAGCACATCACGAGAAGTGGTCAGCATACAAAAGTCACTGATAGACTCGCTGTTAACCCATTGCTCCTGCGGTGTGTGCAGCACAAACCCGCGGTCTGTATCCACAGGGCCGCCAAGTAACACTGGGCCTTCAAGATCTAAACTTAATTCAGACTCATTGTTTAAGCCAATTTGATCTAGTAATTCGTCGATAACTATATTCGTCGCACGATTGATCATCACGCCCATCGCGCCTTTATCGTTATGTTCACAAATATAGATAACAGAACGCTCAAAGAAGGTATCTTCTAATGAGGGCATAGCAATTAATAAATGACCTTGTAAGCTATCCATAATAAATCCTTGTGCTAATACGTAAATTGGATGCTGCTAATAGCAAGGTATACGTTCGATGCATTAATAAAGTGCAGATTATCCGCCGGCGAGCTTTACGGTGTATTTTTGTTTTTCTAAAAGAGTCTTAATTTTTTCTCTATCATCTGTCTGAACTTCAATATCGAAATCTTTAACTGTTCCGCCGCAGCCGCATTGCTTTTTAAGCTTTTGCGCAAGGGCTTTAAGTTCCTTAGGAGCTAAGCCTAAGCCTTTAATAACACTAACGCCTTTACCTTTTCGGCCTTTACTGTCTTTGTGTATTCTGACAATACCATCACCTTCAGGAATGGCTGCTTCAGCTTTAGGCTGGTCAATTTTACCGCCATCGGTGCTATAAACTAAGGATATATTCGGATCAATTCTCATAAAACAACAAAGTAAGAAAGTGTTATCAATAGTCTAGCAAACTAAATCACAGCGCTAAAGGCTGATAATAGCTAACTTATGCTGCTGAGAGATTAAATGACATGTATAGCATGGAAGGCTGATAATAGAGTGAAGAATGTTGATGCTCTGTAAAGAGACACATTTTGTTTATATTATCAGTTGATGATTAAGACTTACCTAGGTAAGCTGAATTCAATATCAGATAAAATCATTAAATAGTAAATTAAAACAACTTGTTTGCTAGTTACCGTTTGGAGTTAATATGAAAAAGCTTTTAGTTGCAGCCGCAGTTTTAGCATTAAGTGCCTGTAGTTCATTAAAAACAAGTAGTGACTACGATCCAGCTGTTTCGTTTGAACAGTACAAAAGCTTCGCTTGGGTAGAAAAGAAAAACGAAGATTCTACTTACCATTTAGATGGTTTGATGGACCAACGTGTTAGGGATGCGGTCAACTCTCAACTGACCCAGAAAGGTTTGTCACAGGTTGATGCTGCACAAGCTGACTTGTTAGTTAACTATTTAACCAAAGTTGATAAGAAAATTAATGTTGATACCTTCAACACTAGCTATGGCTACTACCCATATTACGGTCGTCGTGGCTGGGGCGGAGCAGGGATGAACACCCAAACTACAGTTCGTGAATATGAAGTAGGGACTTTGATTGTCGACTTAGTTGATAAAGAAAGTGGCAATTTAGTATGGCGTGGCAGTGTTGCAGATACCATTCGTGACCAAAATACTCCTGAAGAACGTGTTGAAATCATTAACCACGCAATTGCTGAAGTGATGATGAACTTCCCACCAAAGCCAGAAACTAAGTAATATAAGTTTCGTTGTTAAAAGCAGCAGCTTTGTGCAGGTAAACTGGTAAGTTAGTTATTACTACTTTAAAACCACCTTATTGATGAGGTGGTTTTTTGTTTTATATGCAAAAGTACTGATGTATCTTGAAGTTTTAATGACTTTTTATTGAGCTTTTAACCTTGCATTTGTATCAATATTCATCAAATAGGGGCATAAACTCTAAAAGCCATTTCTTTACAAAAATAGCTTTGCTAAAATTAATAAATTGGTGATAACGGAAGTCACCACTGGATGATATAAGAGTAATCAAAGATGAAGTCATGGTATTTGTTATATTGTAAGCCGCGTAATGAACGACGCGCTCAACAAAACCTAGCCATGCAGCAGATTGAAAGCTATTTGCCCGTCATTCAAGAGGAGAGAATATCTCAAGGAAAAACAAAGCTTGTAGAAGCCCTATTATTCCCTTGTTATCTATTCATTTATTTTGACCCTACACAAGTGAGCGTTAGCCGCATTCACTCAACTCGTGGTGCTTCAAGGATTATTGGTTGTCGTGAGGATATGACGCCAATTGATGACAGAATTATCCAGCAAATAAAGCATCGGGTGATGAAGCATAAACCTGAAGTGGATAAAGGCATACAAGCAGGTGATAAAGTGCAATTCACTGAGGGCCCTTTTGTAGACTTAGAAGCTATTTTTGAAGAAACAAATGCCGAGAAACGCTGCTTTGTATTGTTCAATATAATGGGCCAACAAAAAAGGCTATGTGTTGATAAAGAAAGCATCAAAAAAGTCTGAGGTTTGGTTCATCGATGATGAAATACTCTTTTTGACGTAATTGAGTCGTGAGGAAATAGTCCTATTTATTTGTGAGACATTAGCCATTGACCGTTTTAAAGATGTAGTAAAAATTATAAAACGTGCTTTTGATTGTTTTATAAATAGATGAATCATATTGCAAGTTTATGATTTTGTGGCTATTACATAGTTTTAGTGTTGTGAGTGTGTATTACTAGAAGCATCAAAAGTAAATGGCTGAATATGACGAAGGAATTTTATTTTTAATATAATAAATGCCCGTCAAATGAGATATAGTATGCAACACTTTTAAGACTGCTTATTAAAAAGAACTAGTACTAAACGGTACTTTTTAATCAGTTGTTTTATTTAAAATATGAAAGTCGAGTTCTCGATGGGCACTATAGAAGCCGCAATCTATGGGCGGTAGCGTGTCTAAATCTTAGTAAGTTTCTTACATGTTAACCAGTTAGTGATGATTTGGAGATTTAAAGGTGTTTCAAAAAACTAAAAGTTTAGCCATTGCAGCAATGAGTGCTGTAATACTATTCAGTTTACCAGTGCAAGCTGCTACTCCGTCTCCACAAATGATTGAGCAGTTCAAATCATTACCAGCATCTGAACAGCAAAGACTGGCGAAACAGTATGGCATCGACCCATCAATGTTAGGTGGTAACACTGGACAATCGACTCAAATTTCTGAGCCATCTCAAGTGGCAAGCCGTGACGTAGCTAAAGCAACTAAAAAGAAAGAGACTGAATTAGATTTTGAACAAGATAGTAAGAAAGCCGAATTAGCTTACTTTGGCTACGATATGTTTGCTGGCGAGCCAATGACATTTTCGCCTGTATCAGATGTCCCTGTGCCAAGTGATTATATGGTCGGTCCCGGCGATACTTTAAATGTGCAGTTATATGGTAAGGATAATAGCGAATATTCTTTAACAATTGGTCGAGACGGTACTATTCAGTTTCCAGAACTTGGGCCCATTTCAGTTGTTGGTTTAACTTTTGTTGAGGTACGAGAATACCTTAGCGATAGAATAGAAAAGCAAATGATTGGTATTGAATCCAACATTACTATGGGTGAACTGCGTTCAATTCGTATTTTTATTGCTGGTGATGCATACAAACCAGGTTCTTACACGGTATCAAGCTTATCTTCAATCACTGAAGCCCTGCTTGTAGCAGGTGGCGTTAATGAAATTGGTAGCCTTCGAAATATTCAAGTAAAAAGAAAAGGTAAGCTAGTTACCACATTTGATTTATATGACCTATTGCTAAAAGGCGATGCTTCTAAAGATATTAACCTTAGATCTGGGGACGTTGTATTTATCCCTTCAGTTGGTGGTCGTGTAAGCGTTACTGGTGAAATCAGACGCCCTGCGATTTACGAAATTAAAACTAATGAAAATATAAATGATGTTATTACGATGGCTGCTGGTGTTAACCCAGGCGCTTACCCAAGAAGAAGTAGCATTGAGCGCTTTAATCGCAATGGATTAAAAACCATTGTGAATGTTGATCTAACTTCAGATACAGCTAAAAAACAGCTTGCTAAAGCGGGTGACTTTATCCGCGTTAAAAGTGCTTCGACACAATATGAAGATGCTATTACATTAGTTGGTGCCGTTGTTCGCCCTGGAAAATACCAGTGGTACCAAGGTCAAAAAATAAATGATTTACTACCTACAATTTGGGGTGATTTAGCCATTTCTGCCGATTTAACTTATGCACTCGTTATTCGTGAAATCGATAAATACGGCAATATTGAAGTTTTACAATTTGCACCAGGTAAAGCGATTACTCAAGCCGATTTAACACAGAACCTGACTTTAAACCCTCGAGATAAAGTGATCGTGTTTAATCATGATGATGCATCAATCAATCGTTATGAACTAAACAAACTCGTTCAAAAGCGCGCCGCTAAAATTAAATCATTGAGTAGCGATTCATTAATTGGAACCGACTTGTTCAAAGCTGGTTTCAAATCAATGAACGTTGGCGACACTTCAGCAATGCTCGGTAAAACAGATATCGGTGGTGTTGTTATTGCTGGTGCTACAGCGGCTTTAGATGATGAAGAAAAGCTGATTGGTGATGAAGTCAGTAAAATGTTATCAAACTTGTTTGATGACCGTGACCTTATCAAAATGAGTAATTCATTAAGTCGTGAAGAATTACTATTCCCAATCATCAGTAAATTGTCACAGCAAACCAAATCATCTGAAAAAGTTAATGTAATAGCTATCACTGGTAAGGTGAAGCATCCGGGTATTTATCCGCTCAGCGTGAACGCGAAAGTTAGCGATTTAGTTTTAGCTGCGGGAGGACTTGTTGAAGGTGCTTACACGTCAAGAGCTGAATTAACTCGTACCGAAAGTTCTGATTCGTTGTCTGATATAAAACATATTCATGTCAATGTTGCCAATGCAATGGCATTCAACCCCGATGATAATATCGCGCTTGAAGGCCGAGACATGCTAGTCGTACTAACAACACCCGAGTGGCAAGAGCGTAAGTCTGTTGAAATTCGAGGCGAAGTGAGATTCCCAGGTGTTTATAATATTCGCCGTGGTGAAACACTCGCAGATGTGATGAAACGGGCAGGTGGCTTTACCGATTATGCATTCCCACAAGCATCAGTGTTTGTTCGTGAGTCAGTCAGATTACAAGAACAATTAGAAATTAGAAAATTAGCCGATCAACTGCGTCGTGATATCGCAACACGCGGTGTGTCTAAAGACGGCACAGTAGTTAATTATTCTGAAGCACAATTAATGCTAAGTGACTTAGAAAATATCCAGTCGGTAGGGCGCTTAGTTGTAGATTTAAACGCTATTCAAGTAGGTATAGAGCAAGCTGATTTACAGCTTGAAGATAAAGATGTTTTGTATGTACCGACAACGAAACAAATTGTATCTGTAATGGGCGAAGTACAGCACCCAGCAACACATAGATTTAAAGATGGCTTAACGTTAGACCAGTACCTTTCTATGTCAGGTGGCCCACGTGAACGCGGTGACGATGGCAGAACATACGTGATTAAAGCTGATGGCTCAGTAATGCTACCTGAATCAAACTTCTGGTTTAGTAAAACTGCTGCGATATCAGCAGGTGATACGGTTATTGTGCCACTTGATACCGAGTACAAAGATAACCTGACGCTATGGACTCAGGTAACACAAATTATCTATAACAGTGCTGTTGCGCTTGCAACCATCTCTGGTTTATAACACGCTGCTACTTTGAAACTGCAATCTAACTAAAGCACCTATTTTAGGTGCTTTAGTGGGTTTTACCATTTTTGTAAAATGTCTTTTAAGGAAACTAATAAAAAGCAACTAAGTACTTTTTATTAATAAAATGCGATGACAAAACAGATACCACAAAATTATACAGATGCAAATTTTGAGCTAAATCAGCAATATAATGCTAATGATGAAATTGATTTAAGAGAATTATTTGCCGCTATTTGGCAAGGTAAATGGATAATCATCGCGATTACCGCCGTTTTCGCTATTGGCTCAGTTATTTATGCTCTAAATCAGCCAAACATTTATAAGTCTGAAGCTTTATTATCTCCAGCTGATACAGAAAATGGAGGAGGTAGTTTGGCTGCACTTGCAGGGCAATTTGGTGGATTAGCTAGTATGGCTGGGATTAACCTTGGTGGCGGAGGGGATAAAACTCAAATGGCTATTGAGGTACTGAAGTCTAGACAGTTTACCAGTGAGTTCATTCAAAAGTACGGGATTCTTGTTGATTTAATGGCAGCTGAAAGTTGGGATATGGCTACAGAATCATTATTTTATAATTCCGACATCTATGATGAAAATACTCAAAAGTGGGTGAGGGATGTATCAGCTCCATACCAGGTGAAACCTTCTATGCAAGAAGCTTACAAAGAGTTTAGTAAGGTGATGACGGTTAGTACCGATAAAGAAACAGGTATGGTCAACGTTTCTGTAGAGCATTTATCTCCTTTAGTAGCGCAACAATGGGTAAATTGGTTAGTTGAAGACATTAATTTAGAAATGAAGCAACGAGATGTTGCCGAAGCTCAGCGAAGTACTGCGTTCTTAGAAAGTCAAATAGCTCAAACAAACGTTGCTGATATTCGCACGATTTTATATCAGTTAATTGAAGAGCAAACTAAAACCATCATGTTTGCTGAAGTGCGAGAAGAATATGTATTTAAAACCATTGACCCAGCTTTAGTGCCTGAAGAAAAATCTGGTCCTAAACGGGCATTAATTTGTGTAGTGGGAACAATGCTTGGAGGAATGCTAGCGATCATGATTTTGTTAATTAGACATTTCAGCAGAAAAGAAGATTAAGATATATAAATTAAGAAAAATGAGTTTATTGAGACTGTTTACTGAACAAAACTGAAACTGAGACATTTTAAGGAGTAGCTGTAATGTCGCTATCTCAAATGAATAAAAAATGTCTCAGCACAGTGTTGAGGCTGATACATAAAATTAATTTATTTCGGTTTATAGTAATAAAGTATGTAGGTAATGAGTTCTCAATTTGTTCTACGAAACACAAATTATAAAATATAAGGCAGTTAGATGAGTCTATCATTAGAAAACGTAAAGATCGGTATTATTGGTTTAGGTTATGTTGGCTTACCGTTAGCTGTAGAGTTTGGAAAGAAGTTTAATACTTTAGGATTTGATATAAATGCGACTCGAGTATCAGAGCTTACATCTGGAAAAGATTCTACTTTAGAGTGTTCAAGTGAAGAACTTAAAGAAGCAACTAAACTAAAATATAGTGCAAACGTAGCTGACTTGAATGAGTGTAATGTCTATATCGTTACTGTTCCAACGCCAATTGATGAACACAAACAACCTGATTTAACACCACTCATTAAAGCGAGTGAGATGCTTGGTAAGGTTATCAAGAAAGGTGATATCATAGTCTATGAGTCTACTGTATATCCTGGTGCAACCGAAGAAGAGTGTTTACCAGTAGTAGAGCAAGTTTCAGGGCTTATTTTTAATACTGATTTCTATGCTGGCTATTCTCCTGAGCGTATTAATCCTGGTGATAAAGAGCATCGTGTAACCAATATCTTAAAAGTAACCAGTGGCTCAACCCCTAAAATTGCCGAATTTGTAGATCAGTTATACAAAACAATCATTATCGCAGGAACTCATAAAGCATCATGCATCAAGGTCGCGGAAGCTGCTAAAGTAATCGAAAATACGCAGCGTGATGTAAATATAGCGTTGATTAATGAGCTTTCTATCATCTTTAATAAATTAGATATAGATACTTTAGAAGTGTTAGAAGCTGCTGGTACTAAATGGAACTTTTTACCATTCAGACCAGGATTAGTTGGTGGTCACTGTATCGGAGTTGATCCATATTATCTAACGCATAAAGCTCAAACAGTAGGTTATCACCCTGAAATGATTTTAGCTGGGCGTCGGTTAAATGATGGGATGGGTCAATATGTTGTATCTCAGCTAGTTAAGAAAATGCTAAGGAAGAGAATACATGTCGATGGAGCCAATGTGCTAGTTATGGGGCTTACATTCAAAGAGAACTGTCCAGACTTACGGAATACCAAAGTGGTCGATATTGTTTCAGAGTTACTAGAATATAATATCAATGTTGATGTAATGGATCCATGGTGTTCGAATATTGAAGCTCAGAATGAATATGGGTTAGACCTTATATCTGACATTAAATCTGACAATTATGATGCGATCATTTTAGCGGTTTCACATGACGAATTTAAATCGATGGGTATTGACACTATTAAAGGTTTTGGCAAATCTAATCACGTACTCTACGATTTGAAATATGTTCTAGATAAAGCTGATGTTGATATGCGATTGTAGTGTAGCTAGTAAATTCTTTAATTAATAATGGCAGAATATAAATGACGCAGTATGAAAAAATAAAAAAAGAGTTAGTTAATAACCCAAAAGTTTGGTTAGTAACTGGTGTTGCTGGCTTTATTGGCTCAAATTTACTAGAAAAATTATTAAAACTGAATCAAACCATAGTCGGATTGGATAACTTTGCTACTGGGCATCAACATAATTTAAACGAGGTTGAAGGTTTAGTATCAAAGGAACAATGGAATAGGTTTCGATTTATACAAGGTGATATACGTAATATAGAAACGTGTATTGAGGCTGTAAATGGCGTTGATTATATTTTACACCAAGCAGCTTTAGGCTCTGTTCCTCGCTCTATTGCCGATCCAATAACGACTAATCAGGCTAATATTACAGGCTTTTTGAATATGTTGCATAGTGCTAAAGAAGAAGGAGTGAAAAGCTTTACTTATGCAGCGAGCAGTTCCACTTATGGTGATCACCCTGCATTACCGAAGGTTGAAGATAACATTGGAAATCCATTATCACCTTATGCAGTAACAAAATATGTCAATGAACTTTATGCAAATGTTTATGCTCGTACATATGGTTTTAAATCAATTGGTTTAAGGTATTTTAATGTATTTGGTAAACGTCAGGACCCGAATGGTGCTTATGCTGCAGTTATTCCTAAATGGACAGCATCAATGCTTAAAGGGGAAGATGTTTATATAAATGGTGATGGTGAAACGAGTCGAGATTTTTGTTTTATTGAGAATGTCGTACAAATGAATATTTTGTCTGCCACAGCTAATAGTGATGCAAAAGATTCGATATACAATGTTGCTGTTGGTGATAGAACAAGTCTAAATCAATTATTTGAAGCTATAAAACTAGCGTTAGTTTCAAACGAACAAGTAGTAACAATTCAGCCTATTTATCGTGAATTTAGGGCCGGTGATGTTAGGCACTCTCAAGCTGACATTAGTAAAGCACAAAATACATTAGGTTATATCCCTTGTTTCACTATTGACAAAGGTATTGAAAAAGCGATGCCTTGGTATATTCGTTCTCTATCAGACAAATAGTTGAGGAAATATACAGAATATGAGTCAGTTAGCGATATATACTAAGTTTAAAATAAGTAATTATTGGCGTTTATTAATTAATAAAATCAAGTTAGGCTTTTGCGGAGATAATGTTTTTTTTGAAAAAAATGTACAATTACTTAGATTCCCAAAGAATATTTCAATTCAAAAAAATTGTCATTTGAAAGAAGGAGCTAAAATTTGTTCCTGTAACCCTCAAGCCAAAATAAAAATCGGTGAAGGTACTTCCATTGGCTACAATACTGTCATTTTTTCATCTAATAATGTAAATATCGGTGGACAATGTATGATAGCGCCAAATGTCTATATTGTAGATAGCGATCATGGATTGGAACGCAGCATACCCATGAAGCAGCAACAAAATTCAACAGCACCAATAAAAATCGGAAATGATGTTTGGGTGGCCGCTGGCGTTATCATTTTAAAAGGAACTGTGATTCCTGATGGATGTGTTATCGCTGCTAATTCTGTTGTCAAAGGTGAACTAGAGCCATATTCGATTTATGCTGGTTCCCCAGTGAGAAAAATAGGAGAGCGTTAATGAAAGTCGGTGCAATTATATTGGCACGTTTAACCTCTTCAAGACTACCAGGCAAAGGGTTAAAAATTATTAATGGGCAAGAAATTCTTTTAAGAATTATTAATAGTTTAAAGCTGGCTAAAAATGTTGATGAAATTATTTTAGCTACTTCTGAACTTAGCTCAGATGATGCCCTTTCAAAATTTGCAAAACAACATTGTATAACCTTATTTAGGGGGAGTTTACATAATGTAGCAGAAAGGTTTCTATTAGCTGCTGAAACTAATAACCTTGATTGTGCTATCCGAATCAATGGGGATAACCTTTTTGTTAATCCGTGCCTCGTTGATGAAGCTTGTATCAGAATTAAACAAGGTGCTGATTTTGTATCAAATGTAAAAGAACGTACTTTTCCAAAAGGAATGAGTGTAGAAGCAATTAGAACAACTGTTTACAGAGATCATTTTAAAAGATTCAACATGGATAATGATGTTGAACATGTTATGCCTTACTTTTACCGTCATTGTAGTGAGTTTAATACTTACTTCATAAAGAACACTAAGTTTCCAGATGCTGCAGGTATGCAGATTGCTATTGATACACAAAGAGATTTTATAATTGCTCAAAATGTGCATAGCAACTTTGAGTACGATAGTTATGAACTTAATTTAGATAAACTTGTAAAAGAGTTTCAGTTTCAGGAGAAAAAAATGAATTTTGTTGGACAACATGGACCTTTACTTATTGCTGAAATCGGTGGAAATCACGAAGGCAACTTCGATTACGCTAAAAAATTAACACAATTGGCAATTGACAGCGATTCCGACTTTATTAAGTTTCAAATATATTCAGGTAATACATTAGTTAATCCTGTTGAATCGCCTGACAGACATAAACACTTTAAAAAATTTGAGCTAAGTAAAGAGCAATATCGTGAACTTGCTAAAATGATTACAGACTCTGGTAAGAGGTTTATGGCCTCTATTTGGGATGAAGAGATGATCGATTGGGTTGATGACTATAATCCAATATATAAAATTGGTTCAGGTGATTTATTAGCTTGGCCACTTCTGAAGAATGTTGCAAATCGTGGCAAACCAATTATCTTATCTACTGGATTAGCTACAGAAGAAGAAGTAACAGCAACAGTTAATTATATAAGAGAGTGCAATACATTATATGAGGGAGCTGACTACCTTTCAGTTCTTCAATGCACATCAATGTATCCAATTCCAAAATCAGCTGCAAATTTAGATGTTATGGTTCGTCTAAATGAATTAACAGGTACAACTATGGGCTACTCAGATCATACTGAAGGGTCTGATGCCTTGAAAGTTGCGGTGGCAATGGGAGCTCAAGTTTTGGAGTTTCATTTTACAGATGAAAGAGAAGGTAAAGAGTTCCGTGATCATAAGGTTTCAATCACTAAAGATGAAGTTCTTGATTTAATTGAGCACATTAAGGTAATTAATACACTTAAAGGTAGCAAAACTAAAAAACCTGTACCGATTGAGATAGAAACAGGACATGTCGATAGTTTTCGTAGAGCAATTTATCCAGCAAAGGATTTACCTTTAGGTCATGTGGTAACGACTGATGATCTTATTATTTTACGACCTTCCCATGGTTTATCTTCTCGTTATTATGATGATGTTATTGGTAAAAAAACCACTAGAGAACTGACTAAATACGAGAAACTAACTTGTGATGATTTTTCATAATGCAAAAAATAAGTTCATTTTTTTATAAGCTCTGGTTGAAAATAAAGTTTGGCCGAAGCTTATACCTAGCCCCAAACGTAGTTATTTTAAAAGACACCCTTTTTATAATCGACAAAGATTCTAAAATTGAAATTAACTCTGGATGTATCATACGTTCAGGGACTGAGTTTCGCGCTACTAAAAATTCAAAATTGATAGTAGAAAGAAATGTGAAAGTAGATAAGCTTGTTCGAATTATTGCAACGAATGATACAACGGTTAATATTGGTCAGGGGTGTAAAATTGGAATTGGAACTGTCTTTAATGGAGGTGGTAATATCGATATAGGTGATAAAACATTGATATCTGGTTATGTGTATATTCAGACTAGTATGCATAATCATAATACGACTGAAAATAAAGATATCATTGATAATGGTTACACCTACGCGGATATTAAAATAGGTCGAGGTTCCTGGTTAGGAGTACATTCTGTTATTTTCCCCGGTGTAACATTAGGGGACAGAGCTATTATTGGCAGTAACGCAGTAGTAAATAAATCTTTTGAAAAAAACTCCATTATTGGAGGCATTCCAGCTAAGAGACTAAAATGATAATAAAAAAACCATTAGTAACAATTTACATCACAAACTATAACTATGGTTCTTATATTGAAGAAGCTGTGGAGAGTGCATTACAACAAACTTACGACTTTATAGAAATCATTATTATTGACGATGGTTCTACGGATCAATCAAAATACATAATAGAAAGTTATACAAACAGAAAAAATATACAATCAGTATATCAAGAAAATAAGGGACTAACTAAAACAAATAATGTCGCCCTTGCAATGGCTAATGGCGATTATATAGTTCGATTAGATGCTGATGATATATTACATAAAGATGCCATCGAAAATCTTATTTCAGGTTTTACTTGTGATGACGTTGCAATGGTATTTGGTAATTGGAATGTTGTTGATGAGAAAGGCAGCTTTTTGTTTACATACAAACGTCACGACTTTCAAAAAGATGTAACTTTAATGGATTCCCCTGCACATGGCGCGTGTACAATGTTTAAAACGGACTATCTTCGATCTATAGGTGGTTACGATGAAGATCTTCGATGCCAAGATGGATATGAGCTTTGGTTTAGAGTGATCGATAAATTTAAAGTGAAAAATATTGATAAAGTTATTTTTGACTATCGGCGACATGGTAACAATTTAACTGGTAGTGAAGATAGAATATTATCTACTCGGGCTAATATTTTAAGAAAAGTTGCTAGTAATAAAAGCGTGAATAAAAGCAAATCATTTGCTTTTATTCCTGTGCGTGGTAGCAATATTGATTCTCGTTCTATGCCATTTCAAAAAATAGGTGAAAACTATATTATTGATCTTGTGCTAGATGATGTTATTCAAGCTAAAGTGTTTGACAAAATAGTGGTATCTACGCCAGATGAAGTACTTATTCGCTATCTCCAAGAAAAAAAATATAAAAATGTAATTACACATCTACGAAGTAATTCTAGTGCAAAAATAAACACAAGCCTTGATCAACTTTTATCAGAATACATCAGAAGTGAAGGTGCAGATTTGCAAACGACTGAGTTTGGTATGGTAATTGGGATTGAAAGACCTTTCAATAAAGGTTATCTAATTCAATCAGCAATAGATATAGCACGTATATTTAATGTAGATAATGTTATTGGGGTAAGGCCTAATAGTGAAATTTTCTTCAGGCATACAGGGAGTTCACTTGATGGTGTTAATTTCTCTAGTAATAGTTTGCGGTTAGAGCGTGATGATTTTTATGAAATGGTACGAGGTTTTAATGTATTTCGAACAAATAATTTGATTAAATCAAACTCTCTTTGGGGAAATGTTATTGGTCATGTTGTATTTGATCAAAAATCGGCTTTTGCTATAGATTCTCAATTAGATGTTTTTCTTGCGGAAAAACTGCAAGCATTATAATCATGAAAATAAAAAATATAGGACTTTATTTTTCTAGTAATATTATAAAAGGATTATTCCCTTTTCTGTTATTGCCTATTTTAACTAATGTAATGAGTGTGGAAGAGTTTGGTATTGTAGGTATCTTTC
This sequence comes from Shewanella sp. GJ50-10, assembly GCF_055808815.1. Classification (NCBI taxonomy): domain Bacteria; kingdom Pseudomonadati; phylum Pseudomonadota; class Gammaproteobacteria; order Alteromonadales; family Shewanellaceae; genus Shewanella; species Shewanella sp. GJ50-10. The sequence continues at coordinate 1,285,419 of NZ_JBVVSS010000001.1, forward strand.
AAACCTTCCTTATAACTTTAACTCCAATAATTGGATTGAAAGCTTTTGGCTCGGCTAGTATTCGGTTCTATCAAAACAACGAAAACCTAGCATTATATAATAATAGTTGTATCCAGATACTAACTATAATGTTATTGCTTTTAATTAGTGTAGCCCTAATGTTGACAGGAATGTTGGACGGAACTGGGCTATCTAGTAATTTGTTGTTACTTTGTATTCTATGTTCAGCTATGAAGTACATGTCTGAATTCCGTTTAAGTCAATGGATGATTAGAGAAGAAGTTTCATCATATACAAAGTTTCAAATGTTTGAAGCATTAATGTCATTTTTAGTTACAATATGTTTTATTTATATAATAAAAGATAAAGTAGATGCACGAGTAAGTGCGCTATTCTTTGTCTCTATATTATTTTCTTCTATAGCTTTACACAGTATGGTTAAGGATAACTTGTTACAGTTTTCCAGTATATTTAAACCTAACCTAAAATATATTAAAGAGTGTTTATCATATGGTGTGCCTCTGTTACCTCATGCACTTTCTGGTATAGCTATCATTACTGTTGATAGATATATGATTGGCTATTATCTAGGTTTTGAAAAATTAGGCCTATATATGTTTGCTGTAACGTTAGGTAGTGTTGTGAGTGTTTTCTTTATTTCAGTGAATCAAGTGTATAGTCCTTGGCTATATAAAAACTTAGCTAGTATAAGTTCTGATAAGCTAACCAGAATTAAGCTATGTACTTTGGTTGTTTTTTTGATAAGCATAGTTGTTTATTCCATAGGTATTAATTTTCTTGAGTTTTTAATACCAATAATATCCAACGTTAGCTATTTATCATCACTAGATACTCTTAAGATTATTATGTTGGGACAATTGTGTAACGGTTTTTATTTGCTGGTTATTAATTTTGTCTTGTATGATAGACGAACAAAAATAATATCGACGATTTCTGTAACATGCGTTGTTGTAAATGTGTTGTTACTTTTGATTTTAGTTCCTGAGTTTGGAATAGTCGGCGCAGCTTATTCATTTCTTGTTGCTAATTTAATTAAGTTTTTTGCAACAGCCGTATGTGCTAATAATGTAATCTCTAATCTAGTATCTAGTAATTGATATTAAATTTTAAATTATGAACTTTTATATTTTTATTTGTATTTATATTTTATTTGGTTTATTGAGTTTGTTTGAACTTGTCAATTAAAAATTGATTAATCCACACATTTTAACCCGTGAAATTGCGGTAACTGTTAGAATGTAATTTACTACTAAATTGTTATAGTCAATATATTACTTGGTGAATAAAATTGAAAGTAAGAAAAGATTTTTATATTAGATTTTTTATTTATATTTCTACATTGTTGTTATCTTGCAGCTACATATTATCAGGTTTATATACACTGTCTATACTTTGCGTTTTTATCTCAATATTCATATATTTTGTTAGTAATAAAGACCAAGCTTTATCTGTTTCGAATATTAATTTCTTGATATTTATTGTTCTTTGTTCGCTTTTAATTGTACCAACTTTATTAGTTAAAGAAATAAATGTAGAGTATATAAAACAATTTATAATAATGTTAATGATGATTTGTACAGGTTATCTTTTGTCTGAGTCTAGACCATTTAGCCTTGTTCTATCTAGAGTCCCTTTCTATCTTGTATCATTTTATTACTTTTTTCTATTCCTTAGCGGTATTCCGAGTTCTCAGTTTTTAGAAAACAACTCTGAAAATTTTATATCAGTTTCTTTGTTCTTAACATTTTTCTTGTCTTTTGCACTTTCAAAAAAATATAAAGTTGATTTTCACCTTGTACTCATGTCGGGTTTAATTTTTTTCTTAAGTCTTATTTCTATAGGACGTTCTGGGATTATTACATCTGGATTTGTTTTTTTGTCAATTTTATTGTTATATCTTAATAGTGGTATAATGCAATTAAACAATAAATTAATTAGAACTTTAGTCTATTCCTTATCTTTTTTTGTTGCGTTGCTTACAGTTGGTATATTAGTTAATGCTCTTATTAACTCCGGTTTAGTTGACAGAATTTTAAATAGAGGTTTAACAGATTACTCTAGAGAGTTTATTATTTCGAGTTATTTGCAATATTCAAAAAGTGCCTTGTATTTGTTGTCTGGTGTTGATTTTTATAATGTGAATGAATTTAAAAAGTATGGGTACAATCTACATAATTCTTACTTATCTATTCATGGATTATTTGGTTTTTTTTTCTTGTTTTGTATTTGTTTCTAGCTATTTGTATTATTTTTTGTTTGTTGGTAGGTAGAAATTTTGTGTTGCTCGTTGTATTTGTAGCAATATTAGTGAGAGCTATTACCGATGTACAAATCCTAGGAGGTAAATTAGACTGGATTTTATTTTATTTACTCTTTATTCAATTAAAAGGGAATTTGGCTATAAATAAGTGATTTTCTTCGAAGTAGTGACTTTTTGATAAAGGGTATTAGGATGACTCTTGAAAGAGAGTGTTTTATAAATGCATAGTAAAATAGGTGTATATTACTTTGGTATTTTTACATCTAAGGAGAGTAATATGTTGCAGTGGAGAAAAAGTATTTGGAATTTTCTTTCGAAAGTATATCCACGATACTTGAAAGCTAGATATAAAATGAATATTCACTCTTCAGCTAGGATATCGCTTAAAGCAAAGTTAGATAAAAATATTAACCCTCGAGGCATATATATTGGTAAACATACCTGGGTAACTTATAACGCTATCATTTTTGCTCATGATCATAGCAGGGCTTTAAAAATAAATACTTATATTGGTGAACGATGTTTTATTGGTGTTAATGCTATTATTTTACCTGGAATTCATATTGGAAATGAAGTTATAGTTGCCGCAGGTTCTGTTGTAACGAAAAATGTTGCTAGTAACTGTATCGTTGCAGGAAATCCTGCAAAAATTATAAAAACAGGTATTAATGTATCAGATAATGGTCAAATTATTAATAAGTAAGGTTTTAGAATGCAAAATAAATCTGATTTATTAAAAAATATTTCAATCAAAGAAAAATGCGCAGGTTTATACGAACATAAAATTTTAGGAATTTCATTTTGGCGATTAGTTAGATTACCAATATTAAGGAGTTATTTGTTAAGAGAGTATAATATCGGGAAGGCAGATGTTAGGACTAAAAAACGTAAATTGGAAATATCTAATTTTTTTGCGGTTCTATTTGATATATTTCTTTCTTTTCTATACTTTTGCAAAATTATTTTCTTTAAGAGAAAAGATGTTCAATCTGTGATCTTGGCTTTTCCACGTTTACAAAAAATTGATAATGAACATGTTTGTAAATTTACAGATCCCCTAATAGAGTACTCCAATATAAAGGATAGTTACTTAGTTTTTCAACGGCATCACAGCGGTAAACATTATGAAAATAGACTTCATAGCAAACATACTTTTAAAACAGATTTTATAAGTTTTATTTCAAAGTTTCTTTCTTTTCTATTTTTTCCAATTGTATTTATAGCTTTTTCTATCCCTATGTTGAAGTTGTTTATAATCGCAAGAAAAGAGTTTTCTATTCCTAGAAGAGCTTTTATATCTTTTATTTTAAAACTTACAGAGTTTATTATCTCCTCGCAACTCTATTGCTTTATATTTAAACGTTTAAAGGTTAAGCAGGTTTTTTTAGTTAATCGAGAAATTTTTTTTGCTGAAACGTTTGCCTGTAAGCAGCTAGGGATTAAGACTTATGAATTACAGCATGGTATCACGCACGGTTGGACGCTGCTGTATTCTGGGTGTTTCGACGAGAAGTTAGATACTGATAAGTTTCTATCCTTTGGTAGCAATTGGAATGGCAAGCAGTTTGGAGTCCCAGTCGAAAGAATTATCAATATTGGATGGGCGTATAATACTTTTATTGCCGAAAAAGTATGTAAAGTGAATAAGGTTGATTCCATACTTATAATTTCTGATTGGTTAAGTACGATGTTGCCTTTAATTGAGCAATTGTCGTCGCGATATTGTCATAATCAATTTCATATAAGACCGCACCCTAATGACAGTGTTAGTAATCAGTTATTAAATAAAATTGACTCTATGCCTAATGTAAAGCTATTAGATAACACTATTGAGTCTATCGTTTTTTTACAATCTTATAATCACGTTGTCGGTTTATCTTCTACTGCCTTATTTGAAGCTCTGTCTTTAAATATTAAGGTGGGAGTTTTAAATTTTGGAGGTTGTACTTCTTTGTTGTCACCTAATAAGTTTTCTAAAGCACTTTATTTTATGAGCAATCTTGATGATTTCGATTCATTTTTAAACGCTCCTGTTTCTGAAGATATCGATGCAAGTCTTTTCTATGGTAAATTTGATGCTGAAAGGGTTAATGGTTTGTTGGCTCCGACTTAGGTAGCACTTGAAGTGTTACTTAAGTTGAATTGTTTATTTTGAATGTTTAACCGGCGCGAGACCAAATTAATGAAAAGATTTATTGATGTTTTATTTTCTGTAGCTTTATTTGTGCTTTTACTTCCGTTCCTATTGATTGTTGCTGTTTATATTAATTTTACTATGGGTAGACCTATACTGTTTATCCAAGAAAGATTGGGGTTGAATGAAAAGGTTATTAAGTTATATAAATTTCGAAGTATGACTAATGATACTGACCCAGATGGTAATTTATTACCAAATAATCAAAGAGTAACAAAGTTTGGACATTTTATAAGACGTTCTAGTATCGATGAGTTGCCTTCTTTACTTAATGTTATTAAAGGGGACTTAAGCTTAGTTGGCCCCCGCCCTTTATTAACAAAATATCAGCCTTTTTACAAAGAAGAGCATAGAGTCAGGCATACCGTCAGGCCTGGAATAACAGGCTTAGCACAAGTTAATGGTAGAAATGCTACAGCTTGGCAGACAAGGTTAGATTTTGATAAAAATTACGTCGAAAATAAAAGTTTATGGTTAGATTTTAAAATATTAATTTTGACTGTTTATAAAGTATTTAAACGGGAAGGCGTGGAAGGAAATAGCGATCTTTCAATCATTCCTTTAGATAAAGATAAGTCTTACTTGGAAAATAATAATGATTAATGTATTGGTAACTTCAGTTGGTGGTGGTGTTGGTCAGTCAGTTGTTGACTCTATTGCGTATCTTGACTCAAAGTATAAAATCATAGGCCTTGATTTATCTGACACGGTTTATGCAAGAAACCAATGTGATGTTTTTTTAATCTCACCGAGAATAAACGAACCATCTTATCTTCAATTTTTATTAGATACTTGTGAACAATACAATATTGATGTTTTAATCCCCGGAAATGACGGGGAACTTGAAATGTTAAGCCGTAACATTGATTTGTTTATAAATATTGATGTTAAAGTTGTCGTATCACCTTTAAATATCGTGGCAAGCAGTCGAAATAAGTTCAACTGGTACAAAGATTATTCATCCATCATTAATATTGTACCTACTGCGCTTTACAGCGAGTACGTCAAATCTCCAGATAGTTTTAATGAAATCACTTTTCCGGTAATCGCCAAACCCGCGGCCGGATCAGCGTCATCAGGCATTCAGATATTTTTATCACTAGCTGAGTTACTTTCTGACCCAATACCTAGTGATGAGGCAATCAACTATGTCGTTCAGCCATACTTGATGCCAATGAAAACAGCTTCTGATTACAAAACTCTCAATAAAGCAGTGCAAGAGCGACGATTATTACAGCTATCTGAGATCTCTTGCCAGATAGTTTATGATTTAAACTCTGAGGTTATGGGGATTTTTGTATCTAAAAACTCACTAAAAAATGGTGTGCCAGTTACGATTGAGCCAGTAACTGACGAAAGTATACTCGCCGTGATACGTGATATTGCTGAAAAATTAAAATCCGAAAAATTAATCGGGCCCGTTAACATTCAAGGCCGTTTAACTGACCAAGGACTTGTTTTTTTCGAAATGAATTTGCGATTTACAGGTATTACTGGCAATCGTTCTCAGTTTGGTTTTAACGAAGTAAGCTCAGTTATTGAAGCCTTTACAAATGAGGGCCTAGTAACACCGCTTATTAGTAACACCGCCCGTGTAGGCGCTCGTCAAGTCGCCTGTACAACATTTTATCCGCTCGGTCAAAATGCCACTTCTATTATTTTAGTTACTGGAGCGAGTAGTTGGGCAGCTAAAAACTTTATTTGTCATATGTCAAAAACAGGGTTTTTAGTAGGTAAAAAAATAATCTTAAGCGCACGTAATTCAGCAGGTTTGAAAGAGCAACTTGAACATGAGTTAGGTACAAATGAAACTCGAGAATTTGTATATATTGGCACTCGGAGTGAGGAACTATCGCAATCGATTGGATTAACTGATGTGATATTTAATTTCGCGTCTGCTAGGCCTCCCCATGGTAATCACAAGATATTTGAATCAACGATGTTTAATCTTTCATTAGTTGATCTTATCAAGTGTGGAAATCCTGGTTTTGTAGTCAATATGTCATCACAATCAGTTTACGAAGCAAGTTTCGATTCACTATGTTATGAGTCATCTGCTGTAACAGCAACTAGCACATACGGATTGTCAAAGCATGTTGTTGAGCAAGCATTTTCAAGTATTCCTAAATATTGTAAAGGCACTAAAGTCGTTAATCTGCGTTTGGGTAGGCTTTGGTCTGGTAACATTGAAGTCGATAAGTCACAATTTCCTTACAGAATGCTAGATTCAATGCTCGGAGATGGGCTGTTTGAAGTGGCAAATTCCGATAACCAAATAAGTATGCTTGATGTTGATGACTTATCTCAATCTTTACTTAGTTTAATGGAGCTATGGAAGGGTGATAACGAACTACCGACAACACTTAATTTAGGTGGCGTAAATACAAGCTTAAATCAATTAGTATCAAGCTTGGAAGGTGCTCTTTTAGAGGCAGGTATTAAATTCAATAAGCTTGCCATTAATACAGAGAGTACTCAATCAAAGTCTGTTGTGATTTCAAGTCATTTAGCTGAACAATATGGTCTTAATTCAAGCAGGAATTTAGTTTCTAGCTGGTTAAAATTATTAACCTTATATAATAAATAATTTGTGGTAGATAATTATGTCAAATAGCTTTTCTCCGTGGCCTTCATTTACTCATCAAGAAGCAGATGCCATCAGTCGAGTTTTATTATCGAATAAGGTAAATTATTGGACAGGAACAGAATGTCGCAAGTTTGAAAATGAGTTTGCTACTTGGACGGGATGTGAGCATGCCATTGCCGTCGCAAATGGAACTCTAGCACTCGATCTGGCTTTAAAAGCGTTAGGTATTGGTTGTGGCGACGATGTTATTACTACGTCCCGAACTTTTTTAGCATCAGCATCTACAATCGTAACATCTGGTGCTTCCCCTATATTTGCTGATGTAAATTTAAACAGTCAAAACATCACCGCAGAATCAATAGAAGCTGTATTAACAACTAAAACCAAAGCCGTAATTGTCGTTCATCTAGCTGGTATGCCTGCAGAAATGGATTCCATTATGGCTTTAGCAGAAAAGCACAATTTTTATGTTATTGAGGATTGTGCACAAGCACATGGCGCAAAGTATAAAGGTCGCTCTGTTGGAAGTATCGGACATATTGGTGCTTGGTCTTTTTGTCAAGACAAAATCATGACTACTGGTGGCGAAGGTGGCATGGTGACCACGAGTGATGAAGAACTATGGTCAAAAATGTGGTCATATAAAGATCACGGTAAAAGCTTTGATGCTATTTATAATCGCGAACATCCACCTGGTTTTCGCTGGTTACACGAAAGCTTTGGCACCAACTGGCGTATGACTGAATTGCAGGGGGCAATAGGGCGGATTCAGTTAACTCGTATGCTAGATTGGACCGCTCAACGTCAATCCAATGCTAAAGCACTGGATAACGCAGTTGCTTTTATAAATTGTGTTAGGACTGTCTTAGTGCCCGAACATATTGAACATGCCGAATATAAGCATTATATGTTTGTCATAACAGAAAACTTAGCCGAAGGTTGGTCACGTGATAGGATCGTCGAAGAAATCACTTCTCACGGGGTTCCAGCATTTCAAGGTAGTTGCTCCGAAGTTTATCTTGAAAAGGCTTTTGATAATACTTCTTGGCGCCCTGAACAGCGTTTAATCAATGCTGTTGAATTAGGGGAAACTAGTTTAATGTTTTTAGTTCATCCTACATTGAAACAATCTGAAATTGACAAAACATGTGAAGTAATACGAACAGTTTTGTTATCTGCTCAAAAGGACTATGAGTGTTCGGATTAGCTGGTTTGTTATTTTTAGATTAACTTCAAGTATTTAACTGTATTTTTAGTTAGTGCAGAGCCGTTCTTTTTTAGTGGTAACGAACGGCTTATATTATCATTTTAATCTACGATAGCTGACACAAATTCTCCACTTAAAGCGTCTACTCGTTGTAAACTGAATTTGTCTGGGGATTGGGTGCTTTGCCCATAAAGGGGTTACTGTGAGAAATCATCGACTTTGTAATCTACTCTTAACTTATTCAAGTATGCTATTGTCACGGCATCAGCGCTTCTATTACGAAAACATAAGTTTACCAATCAGACTATTAATTTTAACTTTAGTGTAGACTTCATTTCCAAACTTTCATGAGTCTGATTGAACCAAGTTTTTAACTCTCTACCAATTGATCATATCCAACTACTCCAGCAATTCAGAACGTCAAAATAGGAATCTAGTTGAACGGATTAATCTTGTTTAAACTTTTGAAACTCTAATTAATATCTCTCTACTTTCCAAGTGTCAATTTTAGTGAGTAGGTGACAATTATCAGTGCGAAAATACGATCAAATCAAGACTGATTAATTAACCAAAAATTATTGAGATAAATTGCTAATGGCAGCATTACTTCATTGAAAGAAATTTATCGTTGTTTTATTTCAGTCTGTAGATTCTTAGTTTTCATCTTGCTCACTTTTTGCATATAATCATTAGTTATCTATTCCCTGATTACTTCGTTTCTATAAGAAGTTTTTATAATACTGTTTGTATTTAAGTTGTAATACTCTATGAAAATTATAAATTTGGAGCGGAAAATGGATTTTTTGCCAACATTATTTGGACTTAAACGTTCACAAAAACGTGCTGTTAGTTTATCTATTGATGCACTTTTTCTTTGTTTTGCCTTTTGGACAGCATTATTGGTTAGAGTTGATGATATCAGTGTATTAACTGATGCGAGTTATTGGTTGCTTGCTGCAATCATGCTCCCCTTTACTCTAGCTGCTTTTACAAAGCTTGGATTATATCGAGCCATTCTTCGATATATGGGCCTACAGGCTTTAACTGCTATCTTCTTGGGAGCGTTGGTTTCTGCTTTCATTTTAGTGTTAGCTTCCTATTTTACAGATGCTCCTCTTCCTCGTACTGTTCCTATTATTTACGCAGCATTTGCAATTGTCTTTATTGGTGGAACGCGTGCAATTGTTCGCTCTCTTGTAGGCTCAGGGATAAAACGTGTAGGTGAACCGGTTATTATTTATGGCGCAGGTGTCAGTGGCAGGCAACTTTTGACTTCTTTAGTTTTGAGTCATGAATATCATCCTTTTGCATTTGTTGATGACGATGAGTCCCTACATGGCACGGTTATTCAGGGGGTTCATGTTCATTCACCTTCAATCATTCGTAAATTAATTAAACAGAAGAAAGCGACTAAAGTCTTACTGGCTATTCCAAGTGCAAGTCGTGCTAAACGTCAAAACATTTTAAATCGCTTGGAACCTTTATCTGTACAGGTTCTTACTATTCCTGCGATGGCTGATTTAGTCAATGGTACTAAGCTTTATACTGACATCAAGGAAGTTGAAATTGATGATTTGTTAGGTCGTGATGCTGTTGCTCCTCGTCAAGATTTACTGTCTGCCAATATTAAAGATAAAGTTGTTATGGTTACAGGGGCTGGTGGTTCTATTGGCTCAGAATTATGCCGCCAAATTTTAAAGCAGTCTCCAAAAAAGTTGGTACTTTTTGAATTATCTGAGTTTGCCTTATATGCTATTGAGCGCGAATTAAGCGCTACTGCACTCGAGTTAGGCTTAAGTGTTCGTATTTTGCCTATGATGGGCTCAGTACAGCGCGAGAACCGCGTAAAAGAAATTATGTTAGCGTTTGGTGTGCAAACTGTATACCACGCTGCGGCATATAAACATGTACCTTTAGTTGAACATAACGTAGTTGAAGGGGTGCGCAACAATATTTTTGGTACTTTATATACCGCGCGCGCAGCTATTGAAGCTGACGTAGAAACATTTGTACTTGTATCTACTGATAAAGCAGTTCGTCCAACTAATGTTATGGGCACGACTAAGCGAATGGCTGAATTAGTTCTGCAGGCATTTTCAAAAGAGAGTAATCAAACTCGTTTTTGTATGGTGAGATTTGGCAATGTTCTAGGATCATCTGGCTCTGTGGTTCCAGTATTTAGAACTCAAATTGCCAATGGTGGCCCTGTTACTGTGACTCATCCAGAGATCACTCGATTCTTTATGACTATTCCTGAAGCATCTCAGTTAGTCATTCAAGCTGGTGCAATGGGTAAAGGCGGTGATGTGTTTGTTTTAGATATGGGCAAGTCAGTTAAAATTGTCGATTTAGCAGCTAAAATGATTCGTTTAAGCGGTTTTGAAGTTAAAGATGATGTAAATCCTGATGGGGATATTGCTATCGAATTTAGTGGCTTACGCCCAGGTGAAAAACTATATGAGGAGTTGCTTATCGGGGATGATGTCACCGGTACAGAGCATGAGCGTATTATGACTGCTAATGAGCTTCATCTTACTTGGAGTGATTATTCTATTATACTCGATCGTTTAGATGCCGCCTGCCATGAATTTAATCATGAAGCTATTCGTGAAATTTTGTTAAGTACACCTACAGGTTTTGCTCCGACAGATGGTATTTGTGATTTACTGTACCAACAACAAGAAAAGAATAGTGAAACAAATGCTAAAGTGGTTAATTTAGTTTCCTAGAGGTGTTTTACAAAATAAGTTTTAGCTAATGCGTCATTAACCATCATTCATAAAGTTTAGGCCTCAAGTGAAAGCTTGAGGCCTTTTTTGATTTGAGGTTTTTTTGTACTGAGGCTGGCTGAGGTTAGTTGCCATATGCTTCCTTGAGTTTAAATTAGTCATTGAAATATTAAATAAAGTAATTTTTATGAAGAATGCTCCCAATTATTACAAGATGACTACAGTAGTTAATCATTAAGTTGATGCTTTCATTTACTACCCTAAAAGTAGGCTGTATTAAAGATGCAAGGGATATTGTGAACTAAGAGTTATCTTGCCAGCACTTTAGATTCACCTACTATATCACTGCTTATTTGTACCTAATTATCACCATGTAAAATAGGCTCCACTAGTTCCACTTTCCCGCAGAATATCTTATCCAATTAACAAACCTTTCATTCCTTTATATTCCTTTTCGTTATACTAAATGTGACATTAATAACTTTTACTATTATTTGATGCTGGTAATATAAATATATGTAAATTCAGCTTAACAATCATTAAAGGGATGACATTGCATTATAAGTCTCCTTTTATCGTATGAATTATTGAAGGTTTATTGGAATAGATATGTCGACACAATTGACTCATTTAAAGCAACTTGAAGCAGAATCGATACAAATTATGCGTGAAGTCGCCGCTGAATTTGATAATCCCGTGATGCTGTACTCTGTGGGCAAAGACTCCTCAGTACTACTTCATTTGGCTCGAAAAGCCTTTTACCCAGGTAAAATTCCATTCCCGTTGATGCACGTCGACACTAACTGGAAATTTAAAGAAATGATCGCTTTTCGTGACCAAATGGCTGAAAAGTATGGTTTTGATTTAATTGTGCACAAGAATCCCCGCGGATTAGCGATGAATGTTGGCCCTTTTACACACGGTAGTGCTAAACACACTGACATTATGAAGACCGAAGGGCTAAAACAAGCATTAGATGAGCATGGTTTTGACGCTGCTTTTGGCGGTGCAAGACGTGATGAAGAAAAATCTCGCGCTAAAGAGCGGGTTTATTCATTCCGTGACAGTAAGCATCGCTGGGACCCAAAAAACCAACGTCCTGAGCTGTGGAATATCTATAACGGTAAAGTTGATAAAGGCGAAAGTATTCGCGTTTTCCCGCTTTCTAATTGGACAGAGTTAGATATATGGCAGTACATCTACCTTGAAGGCATTGAAATTCCATCACTGTACTTATCTAAGCCGCGCCCTGTGGTAGAGCGCGATGGTACCTTGATTATGGTAGATGATGAGCGCATGCCAATTGAGCCTAATGAGGTGGTAGAACATAAAATGGTGCGTTTCCGTACTTTAGGTTGTTATCCATTAACGGGCGCAGTGGAGTCAGAAGCGACAACACTGCCTGAAATTATTCAAGAGATGTTGTTATGCACCACATCTGAGCGACAAGGCCGGGTTATTGATAATGACTCAGCAGGCTCAATGGAGAAAAAGAAAATGGAAGGGTATTTCTAACAACAGAAGTACATCTATTTTAATCCATCTAGTAAACCCTAAAAGAATTGATCAAGCTGCGCAGGATGTATGGCGATAGCTAAGGAAATAAAATGAGTGATAGCACAAGGTTAATCGCATCTGATATCGAAGCATATCTAAACGTTCATGAAAATAAAGACATGCTCAGAGTATTAACATGCGGCAGTGTTGATGACGGTAAATCTACGTTAATTGGTCGTTTATTGTTTGATAGCAAAATGATTTTTGAAGATCAAATGGCGGCTATCGAGAAAGATTCAAAGCGTTTTAATACTACAGATGAGGCATTTGACTTAGCCCTATTAGTTGACGGCTTACAGTCTGAGCGTGAGCAAGGGATCACCATTGATGTGGCTTATCGCTATTTTGCTACTGAGCAACGTAAATTTATCATCGCTGATACACCAGGCCATGAGCAGTACACCCGCAATATGGCAACAGGTGCGTCAACATCCGATTTAGCGATTATTTTGATTGATGCTCGTCATGGCGTTCAAGTTCAAACGCGCAGACACAGTTTTATTTGTTCGCAATTAGGCATTAAGCACGTTGTTATCGCGATTAATAAAATGGATGCCGTTGATTATGACCAATCTGTTTATCAAAAAATTAAAAAAGATTACCGTGAATTTGCCCAAGACTTAGCCTTTGATGATATCCGTTTTGTGCCTATTTCTGCTTTAAAAGGTGACAACGTCGTCAACGAAAGTGACAACATGAAATGGTACCCAGGTTCTACGTTACTTAAGTTGCTTAATACGGTTTCTATTACAGAAAATAGTAATGCGTCTTTCCGTTTTCAGGTTCAATATGTTAACCGCCCTAATCTTAATTTTAGAGGTTTTTGCGGTACCGTTGCATCTGGTGAGATCCGTGTCGGTGACACCATAGTTGCGCTGCCATCAGGTAAAGAAAGCAAGATTAAATCGATTGTGACCTTTGATGGTGATTTAGAAAAAGCCTCAGCTGGAATGTCAGTAACGCTTACCTTAGAGGATGAGATAGATGTTGGCCGCGGCGACATGCTTGTTAGGCCCCATGACCAACCTCATTCATCTAACCACCTTGAAGCAGATGTTGTTTGGATGGCTGAAGAGCCACTGCAACTAGACCGTGAGTATGAAATCAAAGCGGGCAGTAAGTCGGTTTACGGTTATGTGGATGCTTTTAACTTTAAAGTTGATGTGAACACATTAGCTACTGAAAGTACTCAACAACTGGCACTCAATGAAATGGGTAATTGTCACTTTACTCTAACAGCGCCAGTGCAATTTGACTCATATAGCCAAAATCGTTCAACGGGTGCGTTTATTATTATTGATAGGCTAACCAACGTGACCGTGGGCGCAGCAATGATCCGTTCTGCCATTGAAGGCGAGGTAAGCTCGAAGCACCAGTATTCTGAATTTGAAGTTGAATTCAATGCACTGGTTCGCAAGCACTTTCCGCACTGGGGAGCCAAAGTGATTGGCTAGCTAGTGAAGTGGTCATTTGGAAGTGGTCATTTAGAAGTGCTCGTATAAAAGTGCTCTTATGAAAGTGCTCGTGTGGAAGTGATGTTCAGTGCGAGCACCTCGATTGTGCCAAGTTGAAAGTGACTAACGTTTGATGCGTTTGATGCGTTTGATGAGTGTGGTTAGTGGTTAGTGGTTAGTGGTTAGTGGTTAATGGTTAGTGCTTATCGCTATCGAAATAGATGCCTTTAAAGAGTGTCACCTGAATCTGAGAATACTACATATAGCTGGCATTGATTAATGCTCTTCTTTGGTAATGTTCTTATTCCTATTATTTACTTAGCGTGAACCATTGTTATATGTCATTTGAAGCCTACGTTACAGTATTTATTTTTGTTGCCACTATCGTGGCATTATTGCGCTTTCAGAATCGGCCTGGCGCCGTTTTTGGCGTAACCTTATTGCTGCTAGTCGCTTCTGGCTTAGTGACCCAGCAGCAACTGTTATCGAGTATTGCCAATCCTGGGTTAATCACTTTAGTGTTGCTTATTATTTGCTCCTTTGCACTAGAAAAAACGCGCCTGCTTAGGCTCATAGCCTCTAAAGTGATTTTAAAAAGCTACAAGGCTACTTTTATTAGGTTGTTCTCGTTAACCACTATCAGTTCTGCATTGTTAAATAATACCGCGGTCGTAGCGACACTGCTTTCGCCGATTCGAAATAATCCACACCATTTCGCTAGTCGATTATTGCTGCCCTTGTCTTATGCGGCCATTTTAGGGGGAACATTAACCCTGATTGGCACTTCAACAAATTTGATTATTAATAGCCTTTATATGGATACGGTGGGGCAGTCGTTATCTTTTTCTCCTTTACAGCCATTGGTTGTTTATTGGTTGTTGGTTGTGGTGGGGTATTGGCCTTTTCTGTTCGGTTTTTACCTGAAAATACGACGGTTTCTGATTGCAGTAAAGGTTACTTTATCGATGCAAAAATAACCGAGCATTCTGAATTGATAGGAAGAACTGTCGAAAGTAATGGGTTACGTAACTTAGAGTCATTATTTTTGGTTGAAGTAGTGCGTGATGGATGCTTAATCAGCCCTGTTTCTCCTAGTGAAATTTTAAGACAAGATGATCGGTTAATTTTTTCAGGTGACATTACTAAAGTTGAACAGCTAGCTCAGTTTTCAGGTCTTAAAACCTTTGCCCACCAAAATGAGCTGACAACAGCCAATTTGACCGAAGTTGTTGTACGACCTGAAAGCATTTTAATTAGAAAAACACTCAAGCATGTCGGCTTTAGAGCCTTGTTCGATGCCGCTGTCGTTGCTATTAGGCGTGACGGTGAGCAAGTGTCGGGTAAGTTAGGTGAAGTATGCATAAAAGCGGGTGATTTTTTAGTGCTTGCAGTGGGTGAAGACTTTAAGTCTCGACGAAATATCAGTAAAAACTTCATTTTTTTGAGTGGTGTTGAAACTGAGGTTAGGCTTAATGGCTGGCGAGCTTGGTTAGCTGTGGGCGGCTTTGTTGCTACCGTTGCGTTAGCCGCTTTGGGTTTGGTTGAATTATTCCAAGGGTTGGTTATTTTACTTGGTTGTCTTATTTTATCTCAGTCGATTAGCGTTAATGAAATAATGCGTAGGTTACCCATTGATATTTGGTTAATTGTTTCTGCGGCTATTTTGTTATCTCATGCATTGACTAATGCCGGTGTTGTTGGCTTGTTGGGTGATTGGATAAGTGATGGCTTTGACAGTAATCATGTTTACTTAGCATTGATTATTATTTATTTTTTAACTTGGTTTATGACGGAGCTTGTAACCAATAATGCCGCTGCTGCACTGATGTTTCCAATTGCTTACAGTGTGGCGTTAGGGTTTGGAGTTGATGTACTGCCGTTTGTCATGACAGTAGCCTTTGCGGCCAGTGGCAGCTTTATTAGCCCTTATGGATATCAAACCAATCTAATGGTGTTTAACGCTGGTCAGTATAAGTTTAACGACTTTATTAAAGTTGGTTTGCCCGTCAGTATGGTTTATGGCGCGATTGTTATTCTGGCTGTGCCTTATTTTTTCCCTTTTTAACAACTTAAGTATTGCAAGGATTTACCATGTCACAAACGCCTTATCAGTCTATTGACGTTAGCGCTGAAAAATCAACCGATGTTGTCTGGCATCTTGCCAGTGTTAGCCACAACGAACGCGCTCAGCTCAATGGCCATAGCGCTGCGGTATTGTGGTTTACTGGTTTAAGTGGTTCAGGTAAATCAACTGTCGCTAACGCTGTTGATAAAATGCTCTACGATTTGGGCTGTAAAACCTATGTGCTCGATGGCGATAACGTTCGTCATGGCTTAAATGGCGATTTAGGTTTTAGTGATAATGAGCGAGTTGAAAATATTCGTCGAATTGGTGAGGTGTCTAAGTTATTTGTAGATGCCGGATTGATTGTCTCTACGGCTTTTATTTCGCCATTTTTACAAGACAGAGAAATGGTGCGATCGCAACTTAAACAAGGGCAATTTATTGAGGTGTTTATAGATACCCCTATTGCTATTTGCGAGCAGCGAGACCCTAAAGGACTGTATAAAAAAGCCCGCGCAGGCGAGATTAAACATTTCACTGGTATCGACTCCGATTATGACGTGCCTTTAACTCCTGAGGTCCACGTTAAAACGGCAGAAAACGATATTGAAGCTTGCGCCATGCAAGTGATTAACTATTTAATTGAACATCGCTACATCACTGTAAAGTGATATTCCGTCAGTTGTTGGTGTGTTTAATGCTATTTCATTACAGACAACAGACAACAGACAACAGACAACTGACAACTGACAACTGACAACTGACAACTGACAACTGATTACTGATTACTGATTACTGATAGCTGATTACTGATAGCTGATTACTGGCAGCTAACTGCTGTACCAGCGCACTCTTACATCACGCCAAGCAAACCTACCATCAATCCTCTAATTTTAAAGCCTTTTCTAACCTTCGCTTATAAAGCTGCTGTCATTAGTAAGACCTGTTTAAACTTGTTGAGCCATGTTCACAACCTGCCAAGGTTGGCTACAGATAAGTTGTTTAGCTAATGCTAAGTAAGTCACCGAAATTCGATGTAGCGGAGACATAACTCGAACTCTATGAAGCGCTGCAAATAAATGTGGTTAAACTTGGCTAAAAATTAGGTAAACTTAGCCACAGTGAATAAAGCATTCAATTTTAAGAGAGCAGTGCGCTGTTAGCTATGTACTAAAAGCTAAGTGCTAAGTGCTAAGTGCTAAGTGCCATCAGCAGTGAGCCACGAGCTTGTAGTTTTTAATGGAGTAATAATGTCTCGTAAGTATTTTGGCACCGACGGTGTGCGCGGTAAAGTAGGTGAGTTCCCTATTAATCCGTCTTTTGCAATGAAATTAGGTTGGGCTGCTGGGACGGTTTTAGCGTCAGCAGGCACCAAAGAAGTGATTATTGGTAAAGATACTCGTATTAGTGGTTATATGCTTGAAACTGCAATGCAAGCAGGCTTTTCTGCTGCGGGTATTAACTGTGCGTTGGTTGGCCCAATGCCAACACCAGCAATTGCATATTTAACATCGACATTTAGAGCCGATGCGGGCGTGGTGATCAGTGCATCCCACAACCCTTATTATGATAATGGTATTAAGTTATTTTCAAATTCGGGTACCAAACTGAATGACGCTCAAGAGTTAGAGATTGAACATTTACTCGACCAAGCGATTAACCATGGTGCAATGACCTGTGTTGATTCAGATAAATTAGGTAAGGTACGCCGAATTGCTGATGCTGCTGGCCGTTACATTGAGTTTTGTAAAGGGACTTTCGATAAAGATAAGTCACTTACAGGGCTTAAGATTGTTGTAGATTCTGCCAATGGCGCGGCTTACCATATCGCCAAAGAAGTTTATGCAGAACTTGGCGCAGAAGTTATTAGTATTAATGACAAGCCAGATGGCCTCAATATTAACGAGCGTTGTGGTGCAACCCACTTAGACAGCCTGCAAACTGCTGTGATGGTTCATGAAGCTGACTTAGGTATTGCGTTAGATGGTGATGCTGATAGGGTCTTATTTGTTGATCATAATGGCCATGCAGTTGATGGCGATGAAATCTTGTTTATTCTTGCTCAAGCCGCACAAACTAAAGGTGAACTACAAGGTGGCGTAGTCGGCACCTTAATGTCTAACTTAGGCCTTGAGTTAGCGCTAAAAGAGATGGATATTCCTTTTGTTCGCGCCAAAGTGGGCGACCGTTATGTAGTTGAGCAATTAAAACAAACTGGCTGGCAATTGGGCGGCGAAGGCTCGGGTCATATCTTAAGCTTAAAACACACCACTACTGGTGATGGTGTTGTTGCTTCACTTCAAGTACTTGATGCGGTGATTGAATCAGGAAAAAGCTTAGCAGATGTTAAGTCTGGAATGACTAAACTGCCTCAGGTACTTATCAATGTTCGCTTAAATGCCGATAATGCCGATGAGATTATCGCTGCAGAATCGGTTAAGAAATCAGTGTTAGCTGCCGAAGAATTTATGGGTGAACGCGGTCGTGTGTTACTGCGTAAATCAGGCACTGAGCCACTAATTCGAGTGATGGTTGAGTCTACTTGCGCTGAAATGACCCAAACTCAAGCACAAAATATTGCTGATGCGGTAAAGCTTGCGGGTTAATCGCCAGATTGTAAATCAGCTTTAATTTGCTTATATAGCTATTTAAATAAAAATGCCAGCGTAATCTACGCTGGCATTTTTGTTTTGTTTGATATAATCCATCGCTTATTCTTTGCCACTTTACGCTCTTACAGGACATTTATGCTTTTAATCACTGGCGGTGCGGGTTTTATCGGTGCAAATTTAATTCGATACATTTTAGACACTACCAATGAAACTGTAGTGAATTTTGATGCGTTAAGTTACTCAGGTAATTTAGCCTCTTTAAAGAGTGTAGAATCAAATCCTAGATATCACTTCGTACATGGTAATATTTGTGATTCTGAGTCTTTGAAGCAAGTATTTTCGGACTTTAAACCTACAGCTGTAATGCATTTAGCTGCCGAGAGTCATGTGGATCGTTCCATAGATGGTCCTTCAACGTTCATTGAGACCAATATTGTTGGCACATTTAAGTTATTAGAAGCTGCCAAAGACTATTGGCTAACGTTAAATGAACAAGATAAGCACAATTTTCGGTTTGTTCATATCTCCACTGATGAAGTTTACGGTGATTTAAGCCAAGAAGAGTCGGCTTTCAATGAATTAACCTCCTATAAGCCAAGTTCACCTTATTCAGCTTCGAAAGCTTCCTCTGATCATTTAGTCAATGCATGGCATCGAACCTATGGTTTACCCGTTGTGATGAGTCATTGCTCGAATAACTATGGTCAGTTTCAATATCCTGAAAAACTCATTCCCCATATGATTTTAAATGCCCTAGCTGGCAAGCCTTTGCCTATTTATGGTGATGGTAAACAAGTGCGAGATTGGCTGCATGTTGATGATCATGTTCGTGGATTATTTAAAGTGCTCACTCAAGGAAAAGTAGGGCAAGTGTATAATATTGGTGGTTTGAATCAGATAACAAATCTAGATGTTGTTCACCAAGTATGCGAGTTATTAGATGAGTTGACACCATGGAAAAGCGAGCTTAAATCATATGCTGAATTGATAACTTTTGTAGCCGATAGACCCGGGCACGATGTGCGTTATGCTATTGATATCACCAAAATACGAACAGAACTAAGTTGGCAGCCAACAGAGTCCTTTAAAACGGGTTTACGAAAAACTGTGCAATGGTATTTAACCCACTTAGATTGGTGCCAAAATATAATAGATGAAGGTTATCAATTGAAGCCATTTGACAGAGTGAATACTAACTAATGACACAAATTAACTCATCTGCTTATAAAGGTATCATTCTTGCTGGTGGCAGTGGCAGCCGGCTTTTTCCTATTACCTTTGGCACATCTAAACAGCTGTTACCTGTTTATGATAAACCGATGATTTATTATCCTTTGTCAGTGTTGATGTTGGCGGGCATTCGAGATGTGTTAATTATTTCAAGCCCTGATGATATTGCTAATTTTAAGCGCTTACTGGGTAATGGCGAACAATTCGGGATTAAGATTACTTATGAGCCACAACCTTCTCCTGATGGACTCGCGCAAGCATTTCTTATTGGCGAATCGTTTATTGGTGATAGTAATGTCGCATTAGTTCTAGGTGATAATATTTTTTACGGCCAAAGCTTTAGTGAGCAACTTAAAAAAGCGGTGTCGAAACAATCTGGTGCGACGATATTTGGCTATAGAGTCAGCGAGCCTGAGCGTTTTGGAGTAATAGGTTTTGATGATGAAGGCCAAGTTATCGATATTGAAGAGAAACCGTTAGAACCAAAATCAAATCATGTCGTCACAGGCTTGTACTTTTATGACAATGACGTTATTAGTATCGCCAAGTCGATTCAGCCATCTAAAAGAGGTGAGTTAGAAATTACTGATGTGAATATGGCTTACTTAAACAAGAAACAACTGAATGTTGAAATTTTAGGCCGAGGCTTTGCTTGGTTAGATACTGGTACCCATGACTCATTGTTAGAGGCCAGTCACTTTGTGCAAACAGTAGAGAAACGTCAAGGTCTTAAAGTGGCCTGTTTAGAGGAAATTGCATTTATCAATCAATGGATTGATGTCGCACAACTGATGCAGCAAGCTCAGCGTCATCAGCATACAGCTTATGGTGATTATCTAAAGCTTATCGCACAAGAACATAGTTATTCATATGACAAATCATAAGACCAGTAACAGTAATAGTAATAGTAATAGTAACGGCATGAAAATCATCGAAACTGATCTTGCAGATGTTAAAGTCATCGAACCTCAAGTATTCAATGATGACAGAGGCTTTTTCTATGAAAGCTTTCAAGCAGAGCGCTACCTGCAAGCATTAAATATTAATAAGCCTTTTGTACAAAGTAATGTGTCTCAATCTAAACGAGGTGTACTAAGAGGCCTTCACTTTCAAAGACAACAACCTCAGGGAAAACTGATTAGTGTCACTCGAGGAAGCATCTTTGATGTAGCAGTCGATCTCCGTAAAGACTCAAACAGTTTTGGTAAGTGGCTTGGTGTTGAACTATCGGCTGAAAACAAACGCCAAATTTGGATCCCTGAAGGGTTCGCCCATGGATTTGTGACCTTATCAGAGCTTGCAGATGTTGAATATAAATGCACTGATTATTACGCGCCTCAACATGAAGTTTGCTTGCTTTGGAATGACCCTGATTTGGCAATAGATTGGCCGATTAAAGACCCAATATTATCAACCAAAGATACGCTTGGTTTGACGTTGGAAGAGTTAGTGCTGAAAGGCTTGATTTTTAAGGGTGAGATGTCGAAGGATTTAGTTCTGTGAAAGTTTGGTTAGTTAGCGCTGATGGTCAATTAGGCCAAAGCTTGATTGCCTATTGCAAACAAAACTCATCGCTTCTCAGTGCTAGGTTCGAACTCCAGTCAACGAGTAAATCTGATGTTGATATTTGTTGTTCTGATGCAGTGTCACGATATATGGCAATGTTCAAACCGGACATTATCGTTAATGCTGCTGCTTATACCAATGTAGAACAAGCCGAAACTGATATTGAATTGTGCCGAGAAGTGAATCTTGTTGGTACCAGCAATTTAGCTAACACTGCAAGTCATCATAATATCCCACTTATTCATCTATCGACCGATTATGTATTCGATGGCAACTCTATTTCGCCTTACCTTGAAACTGATGATACTCAGCCACTTAATACCTATGGCAAGACCAAATTACAAAGTGAAGAACGGATCAACAAGATATTAAAACAGTACCTTATTATCCGCACATCTTGGCTCATAAGTCAGTATGGCAATAACTTTGCAAAAACAGTATTAAGGTTATCTAAACAGCATTCGCAGTTAACAATGATTTCAGATCAACAAGGCTGCCCAACCTTTGCAGATGACTTATCCGCAACGATATTTAAACTGTTGATAGCAATAGATGCTGGGCAAGCTGATTGGGGAACATTTCATTATTGTGGCAATGCTGCCATGACTTGGTTTGAGTTAACCCAGCAGATTTTGGATGAAGCTTTACTGCAGAAAAAAATCAGCTCTAAACCTGAAGTTGTAGCCATTTCATCAGAGGCATTTGCTGTGCAGGCTAATATCAAAGCTCTAAGGCCTAAATATTCTGTGCTGGAATGTCAAAAGATCAAAGAGGTTTGGGGAATAACTGCGCCTGAATGGACTTGCTCCTTAAAACGGCTTGTTGAAAATCTCTAATTTAACCACATTTATTTTTACTGTTTTGGTTGTCACGACCAATAAAAAAGCCTTGTTTAGTCACATAACTCAATTGAGCAATTAACGAGTCATAAGTGAGCTAAAAAGGCTTTTTAATCAGATTTACGAAAAGTACTCTCGTGTTATCGCTTAACCATTTTCGCGACAAACATACCGTCACTATTAGCTTCATAAGGCCATACTGTCAGCATTGTATTTTGCTGCTGGGTAAATGGATGAGTAATCGTTTCAAGAGTAAACTCTTTATTGCTCGCTAAAAACGCTTCAACCACGGCTTCATTCTCAATTGGTGATAAAGAACAGGTGGCATAAACTAAACTTGCACCTGATTTAACCGCTTTAGCGCTACGAGTGAGAATGTCTAACTGCAGGGCAGGTTTGTCTTCGACACAATTTCTGTCGTCTATCCAGCGCATGTCTGGGTTTCTGCGCCAAGTGCCTGTGCAGCTGCAAGGTGCATCAACTAATACGCCATCAAAATGATTAACTTCGACTGGCAACGCATCTGATTTCCAACGGGCAATCGAGATATTGTTAAAACCTGCTCTTTTGGCACGCTTGTTTAGCTCTTCTAATGCTTTAGAGCGAATGTCGGATGAAATTACGCTGCCAATAGACGTTGCTTTTACTGCATCTTGCATCATCAAGGATCTAAGTTGTAAGGTTTTACCGCCTGCGCCACTACAGGTATCCCACCAGTTTTCATCGGTTTTAGGCTGACAAATATTACCGATGACTTGTGAGGCTAAATCTTGTATTTCTAATTGACCATTTTTATACAGTTTCACTTCATTCAAGTTAATGCTTTTACTGCCTAAGCTAATCGCATCACTAAAGAATTCACTTAGGGATGCATCAATGTCAGCTTGTTGCAGTTCAGTTAGTGCCTTCTGAGTGTCATGATCTTGCACTCTCGCCCAAATAGGTGGTCTAGAGCTCATGGCATCTATTAGCTGTATTTGTGTTTTATGGTCATCAACAGGGCAAACTTCCCAAAACCAATCAGGTAGTAACTGAGTTTCTGTGAATTCAATGTCAGTAAATAGTTTATTGAGCAGCTGATTTTTAGCAACCACTGAGTCAGTGTTTACTATCTCATTGGAGGCAATAAGAGTCGTTATTATCTCTAACTGAGCATCAGAAAGTGCAGCAAATACTTGCCAAGCATCAGCAAAGCTACGCCAATTATGTTGCTCTAATAATGCACATGCGCTGAGCATCTTGTACCAAGTTTGCTCGTCATGTTGTGAGCCTAATTGCTTAAGCCAGCCCCACCATCTAAATAGCCCAAATAAAGTTTCGCGGATCACGCGTCTGTCTTTAGAACCGTGTTTTTTATGTTCACGGAAATAATTAGCCACAATCCTGTCTGCAGGCATTTTAGTGTCCAGTACTTCATCAAATAGTTTTTTGATGGTGGTAGAGTAACTAAGTGCTCTTTTTTCTGCTGGTGTATTAGCGATAATGGTAGATTGTGGTGCTGATGGCATGGCTAACTCAAGAGTGGCTGTGATCACAAAGGTTGTTTGTAATCTAAAAAAATAATGCGCTATTTTAGCATGTCTTTAATTTTGGTTGAATATGTATGAGTATTCATTGACGAACTGTGTGCTCGCTCTCTAAAGAGGGCGAGCAGTTATGACATTAAAAAGGGTGATCAACCATAACCCAAGCATTGGTGCTTTCATCAGATGTTGCTACATCAAGCCTGACTACAATCCCTGCGGTTAATGCTCTTAAAGACACGCCATAGTCGTATTTCATGTCAGTTAACAATTCATCGGCGGTATAGGATTCACCAACACGTCCTGCTTCAACAAAACCTACAAGTTGAAACCAATCTAAACGCAAAAACTTAAGCCAACTTACATCTTCTATAGGGTTATATTTAAGGGTGTAGCGGTATTCTGCGGTAGCATAGATTGACGCTTTATCATGAAAACGGTTACTTTCGAAGCCACGCATTCTATAAAAGCCGCCTAATGAAGCGCCTTCACTGTATGGGGCGTTATTATTAACCTTTCTACCACCTTGCTCATCGTATTCAAGTTCCCAAGAAGGGGAGTAACCTGTCCAAAAATTCAACGCCAAAATTCGTTGTGATGCGTAATCTGATTGCCCAAATGAAAAGTATTTACTGGCTTCAAACTCTAAGAAAGTCCAAGATTGTTCAGACTCAAACCAGCCAGCATCGTGTGAGATTGATAAATACTGCTTACTACCAATACTTGGGTTAACTGAAAAATCGGTATTGTCGTAGAGCAGTCCTAGCTCAATAGCGTGAACGGCACCATCGAGTTCATCGTCATCAAACTCGTAACTTTCATAACGATTAAATTGCTTTAAAACAGCAACAGTGGCACCAGATTCAAGCGGATTCCATACTTTACCGCCAGTCGGCTCTGAAGTGAGTAACCCTCCAGTTAATTCATAAGTTACGCGACCTTTATCTTTGGTTGCGCCAATGGGTAAAGCATATTCAAGCTTGATATCCCACCAGTTTGATGAGCCGTCAGCTTGAAGAAATTGTTCGGTTGAGGATTCATTACTGCCAGGTAATGGTGTGCCTGGGGGAGTGTATCCATCACCTGAACTTGCATAAGCCTTTTGCTGCGGGTAGTAACCCATAAAGCCAACAAGGCTTAAATAAAATCGCTCAGTTTTAGGGAGCTTATAATTCCAAATCCCGCCGCCGACACCATAACTGACATCGCCACCATATACGGTTCCGCCGACTGTCATCTGCTCTTGATAATAACCACTGACCATAGCACCTAAGCCAATATTAACGCCCATAGAATCTGTACTGAAAACATAAGGTAAAAGCAGTTTCTCGGCGCCAGTATCAGGTGTTTCACTTCGGTTTACAGATGATTTTACATGTGCAGATGCAGCAATTGTTGACTGGCTAAAAAGTAGTGAGGAAGCTGCAATGAGTACGGTTAAAGGAAGTAAGCCTCTGAGCGGTTTAATGGCAGCATTTTTCTGGTATTTATTCATCATCAGCAAGCCTTGTCAGTACATCGAGTTCAAGGGGATGTTTGTTGTTTATTTGTTGGTATTTTATTGAATAATATAGGTTGTTTAGCGAAAAAGGTACAGTGATTAAATGATTTTATAATTATTGAAGCTTGTTCGAGCTAAGAGTGAAATACACGCCGGAAATCCCCTACAAATAACTTTATTGGGGGAGGAGGTTTACCAAATCATGAAGTTGATTTAGAGGTTTGTAAGCTTGGAGTATAAATAGTCCAAGCTTGATAAGAGTGTAAGTTTTTAAAAGCCTAATTTTTCTAAAAATCTAATTAAGAATCCAACTAAAAGTCTAAATCGAGAGCAAAACAAAGGTAGCCCATTAATAGCGTCGTTTTCTCGAACTCTTTGGCGCAGTACTCTACAAAGCCCTTATCACAAACCTGCTCAATCGTTATTGGTTTAATGGCGATAAAATCTTTGCGTTTTAATTCTTCTATAAGCGGATGTTCTTTATCAAATCCCCGAGGAGGCCTGACTAGGCTATCACCTGATAACTCAAACCCAGCTTTATCTAGTGCGTTTAATGCCTTTTTATAACCATTTGGGTTTTCATCTATACAGTGGCGAATTGCATTTAAGGTTTTAGATTCAGGGTGCCAAATACCAGCCGCGAGAAAGCAACCGTCATTGGCTAAATGTAAATATAACCCTGGCGCATGGACATCTTTACCCTGAAAGTGTCTGAATTGAATACCAACATTTAACTTGTAAGGGCTTTTATCTTTACTGAAACGACTGTCTCTTTGTGGTCGCATCATGCTGCCGCCTACCTTTTTAGGCACGGCAGTAAGGCGAGGTGATATATTTAAGATTGGTCCTTGCATGGCTTCAATAAACTTTAACGTCGGCGTTCTAACCCTGTCTTCGTAATCTTGTTGGTTTGCTTTAAACCATTCGCGATCGTTGTTATTGGCAAGTAAGGTTAAGAAGTCAAAACTTTGCTGAGTATACATAACAGATCCTAAAAATGGTGAGCCCAAAGTGTGCCACAAAAAACTACTATCTTTAATTCAAAATGTTAAAAAACTCTGCTTGGAATGTAGGACCGAATTGACTACAACATGCAGGACCTATTTGACTATAAATAGTACAAAGTTCAGTGGTTAATTTATAATCGTCTTTTATACTTGACTCAAATGAATTATTTTGTGTGTTAAAACGTCAATTTTCATTTACTTTACGGTATTTATTAGTTTTATCTAGAGTTAACTGCCATTTTTGGCTGTTTGAGAATGCAGTGTTGATAAGGTTATTGCTTGTTGCTGGTGAGTTTTTTTATATTTTGTGTTTTTTTTAGTAGTATTTTTAAACTTTAGGAGTATTATGCGCTTCCAAACTGATTGAGAGTAAGTTTTTAACGTATTGTTAACTCAATTAAAGTGTTGTTTTGGCTAAAGTTGATACTTTTATATGGCTGCAATATTGTCAAAAGCAGTCTTATTGATTCCTTTATGCCGCTCAATTTAACGATATTAAACGAAATAAGGTTTTGTGAAAAAGGCTTAAACATGACAAAAAATGCATTAAAAATTCTTGGCTGGTGTGAATGGGCGACGTTTCCTGAACTTGGCAATGAACGGGTCAATATGAAAGTTGATACTGGTGCTAAGACGTCATGTTTACACGCATTTAGAATTAAACCGTTTATTAAACATGATCAAGACTGGATTAAAGTCTGGATCCACCCTGAGCAAGAATCAGACAGAGAAATCGTTCAAGAGTTTGCGGTTTTTGATCGTCGCCATGTCAAAGATTCTGGCGGTCACATAACAAATCGCTACGTGGTTAAAACCCCAATTATTATTGGCGATACACAGTTTGATATTGAACTTACGCTGACACAGCGTGACAACATGCAGTTTAGAATGCTTTTAGGTCGCCGAGCACTAGCAGGGCGTTTTTTAGTGGATTCATCAGCAGCACATTTAACAGGAGCTTAAGGTTATGCGCATTGCAATTATGTCTAGAAATAAAGACTTATATTCTACTCGTCGTATTCAAGAAGCGGCGATAGCTCGAGGTCACGAAGTACAAATTATTGACCCGCTAGCGTGTTACATGAACATCAATATGATGGCTCCTAGTATTCATATGCGTGGTGAAGAATTACCAACATTTGATGCTGTTGTACCTCGTATTGGCGCTTCAGTAACCTTTTATGGTACTGCTGTTTTGCGTCAGTTTGAGATGATGGGTGTGCACCCGCTAAATGAATCTGTAGCGATTTCACGTTCGCGTGACAAATTACGTTCATTGCAATTATTGTCACGTAAAAACATTGGTTTACCCGTTACAGGTTTTGCAAATAAGCCTGCTGATGTACCAGATTTATTGGACATGGTTGGCGGCGCACCTTGCGTGATTAAGTTACTTGAAGGCACCCAAGGTATTGGTGTGGTATTAGCTGAAACCCGTAAAGCGGCTGAAAGTGTTATTGAAGCATTCATGGGCTTAAAAGCGAATATCATGGTGCAAGAGTATATCGCTGAAGCTGGTGGCGCTGATATTCGTTGTTTTGTGATTGGTGACAAAGTGATTGCAGCGATGAAGCGCCAAGGCGCTGAAGGCGAGTTTCGTTCAAACCTTCACCGCGGCGGCACTGCAACGATTGTGAAGCTGACTCCAGAAGAGCGCTCTACGGCATTGCGCGCGGCTAAAACCATGGGGCTTAATGTTGCAGGTGTGGATATTTTACGTTCGAAACATGGCCCTTTAGTAATGGAAGTTAACTCATCTCCGGGTCTTGAAGGCATTGAGCAATCTACGGGTATCGATGTGGCTGAAAAAATTATTCAGTTTATTGAAAAAAATGCTAAACCAAACAGCACTAAAACCAAAGGTGTGGGTTAATGGCGCCTAAGCGTGAAGCGTTTGCAATTGGTGAGTTTAGTATTGATGCTGGCACGCGTGCCAGCATCAAACTGCCCGCAGCAAAATTGTACAACGACACGCCGTTAGAGCTGCATGCTGAAGTGTTTCATAGTAAAAAGCCTGGGCCTGTATTATTAGTGTGCGCTGCAATTCATGGTGACGAGCTAAATGGCATAGAAATATGTCGTCGTTTGATTGATAAGGTGAACATTAAAACCTTAACTGGAACCTTGGTGGTTGTGCCTATTGTGAATGTGTTTGGTTTTATTCATCAATCACGTTATTTACCTGACAGACGCGATTTAAATCGTTGTTTCCCTGGCAGTGCAAAAGGCGCGTTAGCGAGTCGTTTAGCTCACTTGTTTTCTAATGAGTTATTAAAACAAGCGACCCACATTGTTGATTTACATACTGGTGCGATTCATCGGGACAACTTTCCGCAAATACGTTGTGATACAGATGATGAAACCATGATGGCGATGGCAACAGCTTTTGGCGCGCCAGTGATTATGGACTCAAAAGCACAGCAGGGCTCAATGCGCGGTTATGCTAACTCGCTAGGCATTGCATGTATTTTGTATGAAGCTGGTGAAGCGCTTAGGTTTAGTGAGTTATCGATTAAATCTGGCTTAACAGGTGTACTTAATGTGATGCGTCACTTAGGCATGTTAACCAGTAAGCTTAAGCCGACTGCTTCGATCAACGCTAGTCGCAGTTATTGGCTGCGAAGTGAATCAGATGGTTTAGTGAATATAAAGCGTAAAATTGGCGCAAGAGTCAGTAAAGGTTGCGTATTAGCCAATGTAGTAAACCCTTTAGGTGGAGAGTTGTCAGAACTTAAATCTCCGACAGATGGCATTATTATTGGATTAAGCAATATTCCTGTCGCAAACGAAGGCGAAGCACTGTTTCATATTGCGCAGTTTGTTGGCGATGATATTGAAATTGCCAACGAGCATTTAGATGAGTTTATCTCGACATACGCATAATAAATAATGTTGTGTTGTTATTGTAATGGTCATCGTTATTTTAAAAAGCCACTGATTGATTTCTTTAAATTCAATCAGTGGCTTTTTGGTATCTACATTTGTCAAACTCAAGGCAGTCTATATTTTACTAAAGTCGCTAAGTCGCTAAGTCGCTAAGTCGCTAAGTCGCTAAGTCGCTAAGTCGCTAAGTTGGTTAGTAGATTATAGAGTGAAGCCATTTGAGTATTTTTGCACCTAAGAAAGCTTTTTAATATCAACAAGCTATTTGATTAGTTACAATAAAATCAATAAGCTAGTCTGTCATTGCTATCTTGAGGTG
Organism: Shewanella sp. GJ50-10; assembly: GCF_055808815.1. Taxonomy (NCBI): domain Bacteria; kingdom Pseudomonadati; phylum Pseudomonadota; class Gammaproteobacteria; order Alteromonadales; family Shewanellaceae; genus Shewanella; species Shewanella sp. GJ50-10. The sequence continues at coordinate 1,314,973 of NZ_JBVVSS010000001.1, forward strand.
TGACTTAATGTTAAAAACAGTTTATTCAAGTTCAGGTCAGGAGCGATTAACTCCTTCAAAAATCATCTGTGTGGGTAGAAATTATGTTGATCATATCCACGAACTGGGTAATGAAACACCAGATGAAATGGTAGTGTTTATTAAACCCAACTCGTCAATTTCTGACATCTTAGTTTCATTCCATCATGAACCTATTCATTTTGAAACTGAGTTGTGCTTTATGGTTAAAAACGGCCAGTTTTCTGCCGTTGGAGTGGGCCTTGATCTAACTAAACGAGCACTGCAGTCAACACTTAAAGCTAAACAATTACCTTGGGAGCGAGCAAAAGCCTTTAATGGCGCTGCAGTTTTTAGCGAGTTTGTTGAACTTTCATCAATTAAACCATCGCTTAAACCACCGGTTAAGTCATCACTTGAGTCTTCAGCTGATTTTACAAGACAGTTTTGTTTTCAGTTAACCATAGATGATGAAGTCGTGCAGCTGGGTCACAGTAACTTGATGATGTATTCAGCCTCAGATATTCATGAATCCATTACTGACTTTTTAACCCTAGAAAACGGTGACATAGTTATGACTGGCACGCCTAAAGGTGTTGGGGTAATAACAAAAGGTGCGACGTTTGCAGTTAAGTTATGGGTTGATATTGAATATAACTCTTTTGAGCAATTATTAAATGATGTCAAAAACCTTGAGCCCATTATTACCCAAACTTGGGTTGCTGAGTAAACTCGAGGAGGCCTCTCTCTATGCCCAGTGATTATCTTAATTCTGGTTTAGCATTTCAAAAAGATTAGGGCCTAACCTATTTGTCCTTCAGCTATTAAAACTTCATCCATTAATTATCATATTGGATCGTGTGGAGTCTTGTCGTGACAGGCAGTATTTTCAACAAGGTCTATACTCAATCTAGAATTACAATTAAATAATCTTGCTAAAGGGAAAGTTAGTCATTGAATTGACAACTTAATTAGCTTTTTAAAGTGGCTAGTTGAATATGACATTTCCTAATGAACGGATTAAAAAGTATTACCAACTTTATCAAGAGTTACTCAACTTTTCTGGGGTATCTTGGTGGCTCATTGACTTAGAGCAAGACAGTAATATTTTCTATTGCAATCAAATCATGCAAGATATGTTCTCGCTAGACACTCAACTTATTCAGCATTCTGTTAGTAAAACTTGTCCTATAGCTGGTGATTACAACAAGAATATTGCCTTAAAAGATTCAGAAAAAGCGCAACAAATTTTTGAGGATTACCATAATTTGAAGTTAGGTAATATCGATGAGTATCATAATCGATTTCCTTATTACGACGCCAAACAAGATGAAGTCTTGTATTTTACCAGTAAGGCGAGGGCCGTCGTCAGAAATGATAGTGGTCACGCGGTGCTGTTATTTGGATTAATTGAGCAAGAAAGAACAAGTTCAAAGCTATTTAAACTTTCTAAATTAGACAGTTTAACGGGACTTTATAATCGCAGAGAATTTGATTCCCAATTGGATTTTATCATTAATTTAGCAAGGCGAGAGCAACAGCCTATCTCCTTGATTATGTGTGATATTGATTGTTTCAAAGCTTATAACGACATGTTGGGGCACTATCAAGGAGATCAGTGCCTCATCAATGTGTCGCAAACCATCGCTAATGTCTGTGTTCGCTCCACTGACGTGGTTTGCCGTTACGGCGGTGAAGAGTTTGCCATAATTTGCTATGGCACTCATGAAGATGTTGCAATATTAGCTGAAGACATAAGATCCAATATTGAAACGCTAGGAATTGCCCACCCTGAAGCGAGTAATAGAGTCGTTACAATGAGTTTGGGCTTTACTTCTTGTATCCCCTCAAAAAACACCACAGCACGAGAGCTAATTGAAAAAGCTGATGCTGCTCTTTATCAAGCAAAACAGTTGGGGAAAAACCGATGTATAGAGTTCAATACTAACATCGGTTATGTCGTCAATAGCAGATGATGTCGGTTTAATATTCGGCCAATTAATGGGCTTGAGAGAATATTTGGCTAAAAGATGGGCGCTGGTGTATTTCAATTGGCTGATTTAGCTTTCTTGCTAAATCACTCGCGGCAATTAACCCTCTAATATGATGTAAATCCTGATCAATGACTAACATGTGATGTAAATTATTTTCCTGCAATAATCGCACTATATCGCTGACTTTAGCGGTAGCAATTTGATTATAATCAAATGCTTGAAGCTCTTCTCTAGGTACCATCACTTCAGTGACTAATAATTCATCGATGGTTAAAGTTAATCGCTTAGCGGTGAGCATAAGGTTGTGATGTGATAATTCTCGTTGGGTAATAATTCCAAGAAATCTATCATTTTTATCAACAACTAAACGCATATAAGCATGGGTTTTTTCCATGATTTTAGCCGTACCTACCGCACTGGTTGAGGCATCAACAATGATTGGCCTAGACACATCGAAATCAGTGAAAATATCTAACGCTGAAGAGTCTAAATTCGGTGTTGATGGTTTTGATGACCATAAAAGATGATCGATAGATGCAGTACTAAATAGTTCTAAATTTCTCATGGTGAAAACTCCGTTACAGTATTAAATAGCTCAGGGCACTGAACATAGCTTTGGTTAACTCTGGTATCGATAGCATCAAATAGAAATAAATACTCGACTTATTGGATATGAATGCGGGTGCTTAACTTAAGTGTTGCATCAATAAAGCCTTAACCTTGTATATTCACCATAGTCCTGTAGATGCAATTGATGCAAGTAGATGAATAACAATTAATTAAGGTTAAGTTGTTGTAGTAGTTGTTAATATTTGTGCTAGTCTTTCAGAGGTGGAAATTGAAATCGGGAAGTTAAATGCCAACTAAACAAGTCGATACAAAAGAAGGTTTGTCGAAAGAGTTCAAATTCTTATTAGCTGGAACCCCAGTTAACATTGATATCGTCAGCCCTGCAGGGCAAAAAGGGCGCTTTAGAACCATTTTTATAGGCTACTTACCTGAGCAATTTATATTAATTCAATTTCCTGATTCGAATAAGTTAGGTAACTTTGGCCAATATTTTGTTCAAGGGAGTGAAGTTGTTGTTAGAGGATTAGTTGAGGGTCATGAAGCATCTGTAATTGCATTTTCATCAACAATAAAACAAACCTTGAGTACGCCAACAAAAATGATGGCACTTAACTTCCCAGATAAAATGATCATTCATAATTTGCGCTCGACTAAACGTGTGTTAACAGAGCTTATCGCTAGTATAAAAATAAAAGAGAAGTCTTGGGTAGCGCAGTTAACCGATGTCTCACTAACAGGCTGTCACGTAGAAGTCCGTGAAGGGGAGCAAGATGAACTTGTTGAAGGTGAAACTATTACTATCATTATGTCTGTTGATGGGGATGATGAATCCCAAATATTACTCAAAGCCCGAATTTGTAACGCAAAAAATTCTGAAGATGTGCTTAAATTAGGCTGTCAGTTTATTAGTGAGCAAGATGAACAGGTAGAAAAAATTGTTCGTTTGGCGCTATTAGCCGAAAAATAGTCTGTAAACCTTCAATTTTACAGGTGAAGTAAAATCGATGTTTGAACTTTTTTAGGCATTTTGTTCACCACCAACATAAAGGAATTATCGATAATTCTTTCCAACTCCCCATTTGGAACAATATTAATTGGTCGTGTTTTATCATTGTTTGAGCCTTCAGTTATCATCTGATTTTCAACATCATTTGGGTAATAAACTGAAATCCAGTGTTTTTTGTCCATATGATAACCAGTGGTAATAGAGTTAAAAATATCCCGTAAAGCACAAGACTCATCAGGATCGCACTTAAGGTTAATCATCAAGGCATTTTTACGCCATGCAACTAAAGCAAACATTTTAGACTTCACTTTAAATACATGCGCATCTTCACCAAAAGGAAAGCTTTCTGTGGTGAAGGGTTTTGCGAGTAAATACTGTCTTATTTGATCAAATTCCATAATATATTCCACAACATTAACTGATGGATTTATTTCCTAAGCGAGATATCACCACTTATAACATTAAGTTGATCACCGTTTATGGTAACCAGTTTAGCTTCAATATGCATCGACATAGGGAAAGTTATATCAGGTTGTTTTATTAGCACCTGTGCGTAGGTTCGGTAGCGATTAGAGAGCATATAAAACTGGCCTTCAACTTCACAATCTAGGTAAAAATTCTTCTCACTTAAATTTATATTTTCTAACAGGTTATTTGAACTAAACATATGTTCTTCTGTAGTGATGATATTGCAGAAATTGTCACTATTTTCACTGGAAAATCTAAATGTCAGAGCTGGTTTCCCAGCAAGCTCAGCGTTATATCCCCCTATATATTTTTCAAGGTTGATGGTTGTACCAAAGGCAATATTTGATTGAATAGAAAATAGTAAAACCATTAATATTAGTGGGCAGTTCAAGTCGAGAAGAGTTTTGTTTAAGCGATGTTTTTTATTGGAAAATAAGAAATTAACAAAGCTGACCTTCAAGTGTGTTACTTGCTCCATTAGATACTCCTTTCCTTACTAAATCAGTACCATACTCTTGTCTTAATACACCTCTAAGCTTATTCACCATGCGCCTACAGATCCAATAAATCAACAATTATGGGAAATAGCTAATTATCATTATTGGTACCTAGTACGGTTTACTTTATTGTTTAATTTAAGTAAAATCCAGAAAAAGTTCATGAAGGAGCAAGTTGATGGGTAAATTTTTAGTGTCCAACATAGCAAATCGTAGGCATAACAAAATATATAGCGTGTTAGGTAACGGGGCTTTCTTTGATCTACAGCCTTCTCAGCATGGGTGGGAAGCTTATTCATCCATTACAAAGGGTGATAAAGTTTTCGTGATTAATCACACCAGAAAGATCCCAGTTGTTTATGAGGTACATGAAATTCTTGAAGAGGTAGCGTTGGAAGAAGGCTCAGAGTTTGGCAGTCGTGTTGTATCAGCGATTGGAGGCAATACTCGAGTGCTATTTGGTAAACCAATTGAGCGCGTTGATATGTCCTATAGCCAATTTATAACTATAAACGGCATTAAAAGCTCAAAGTTAACTGAGGAAGGCCAGATGTATCAGGGATTTAACTGTGTAGGGTTTAGCTAATGACAGCATTTCGCATGGGCAGTATTGAATTTAACCATATTGCTAATATCAGCTTGTCAAAAGCTTGGTTAGCCAATCGCAATAGCGAGACCTATGGTTTATATGATTTTGATGGTAATGAATATGCCACAAGAAAGCATTGGTTTAGTTTGATGCCGCGTGAAGCCACAGGCGTTTACTACTTCAAAAAAGGTGATGATGTACTCTATGTCGGTGAAAGTGGCTTATTAGGTAAGCGTATTTGGTCCCATGGAACAGCTGGACGATTAGTAAAAGAAGAACAACTTAGAGATATGGAGTTATGGGTGGCTATAGACGTGACGGTTCCTAGTCCGTTGAATGGTGAACCTGTTTGCGTTCGAGGCGCCGTGGAAGCTCAGCTAATGAAAATGTACTCTCCTAAATATAATCGCAAAGAAGAGCGCTGCTAATGAAAAATATGTTTTTAGTTGTCAGTTGTAACTTCTCCCTTAATCAAGGGGATTTATGCCCACATTGTGATTTCATCATTACGTTACCGCCAGATATCCAGCCTGAGTGTTTGTGCTATGGAAAGAAGCTTGAAGAATAAAGAGGTAACTAAGTGAATGTTCTTGTTACCTCTTTAATGTTTGAGATTATGCTTTGGGTTTTAAGTTTAGAGCCTTATCAATATCTTCGGCGCTGTGGCGTTCAGCCACTTGCTCCCATTCTTCTCCCCATGAGCGGTTGACTATTCTACCTCGCTCAACTGCAGAGCGTAGCTCTATTTTTTTCGCCCAACGAAGTAAATTAGGATAACTTTCAACATCTAAAAATTCGGCAGCATCGTATAAATTTCCTAGGACCAAATTACCATACCAAGGCCAAGTTGCTATATCTGCGATACTGTACTCATCACCTGCAAGATACTGGTTATTAGCAAGTTGTTTGTCTAGCACATCCAGTTGACGTTTAGCCTCCATAGAAAAGCGATTAATTGGATATTCGAATTTTTCAGGTGCATAGGCGTAGAAATGACCAAAACCGCCACCTAAATAAGGTGCAGAGCCTTGTAGCCAAAATAACCAATTCATTACTTGGGTACGACTTGCCAATTCTGTAGGTAAAAAGTGGCCAAATTTTTCAGCGAGATAAACTAAAATCGCACCTGACTCAAAAACATTAATTGGAGCATCTGTTGTGTAATCTAACAAGGCAGGAATTTTGGAGTTTGGGTTTACCGCGACAAAGCCAGAAGAAAACTGATCGCTGTCGCCAATGTTGATGATATGCGCATCATACTCGGCTTCAGAAACGCCAGCAGCTAGTAACTCTTCCAACATGATAGTGACTTTTTGACCGTTAGGTGTGCCCATTGAGTAAAGCTGCAAAGCATGGTTACCTTTTGGGAGCGACCTTTCGAAGCGGGCACCTGAGTCTGGACGATTGATACTTGCCCATTTACCGCCATTTTCATCTTCCATTTTCCAAACTTTAGGTGGAGTGAATTCTTTTGTCATTGTAAAACCTCTTTATTGAAAGCTGCCAAATGATCTCTATACAGTTAAGCTTTATCTAAGCTTTATCAGTTAGTGTCTCTAGGATATGAGGGCGAAAATTTAATATAAAACCTTACAGAATGAATAAGACTAGCATTTTTGGTTATGATTAGTGTCGTTTTGGAATAAGTTGTAGCAGTAAAAAAGAAAGGCTTAATTGTTAAACAGTGGAGTTTTGTTGAAGTAAAGGCTTTGATAAAGCGATAGTCAGACTACAGCCTTATCAAAAGTGACTTTTTAAATATTTATCTAGCCCTTTCTATCGTTTGCTTCCAAAACTGCTTCGATAGGTGACTAGTTTTATTAGACAGTCTATTCATCTGTTCACACTTCACTTGCGTATCTTCTGTTTGCGTTAGGCTTTGATTTGAAAGCTCATCAATTTGTAAAATTGAACGACTAATTTCTTCTGCTACAGTGGTTTGTTGATTCATTGCTGTTGCATTTAACTCGGCCATTTCTTGAATACGATTGATAGATACGAGTAGTTTATCGAAAGCGCCATCAGCTTCTTCAGCAAGTGTGACAGAGGTATCTGCTTGTCGTTGACCTGCTTCCATGGCTTCTGTGGCTTTTTTAGTGGTTTGCTGGAAGTTTGACACAATATTTTCAATTTCAGCGGTAGATTCACTAGTTCTTTTTGAAAGCTGTCTGACTTCGTCTGCAACTACAGCAAAACCTCTACCACTTTCACCGGCTCTTGCGGCTTCAATAGCGGCATTTAAGGCAAGTAAGTTGGTTTGCTCGGCTATGCCTTTGATTTCTCCTAACACGCCTACAATGGACTTACTGTCTCGCTCAATCGTGTTAACGACGGTTGAAAACTGCACGACATCTTTTCTAAGTTCGCCAATTGAATCGACCACTTTGACCATGCTGTTATGCCCAAGGTTTGCGGCTTCTTGGCTGGTGGTAATTTCTTGAGCCGTGCTGTGAGTGTTTTGATTTACTTCAGCAAAGCTAGTGGTCATTTCTTCCATCGCCGTTGCTGCTTGGCTTGTTTGTTGGGTTTGCTCTTGCACTCGTTCACGTGTGTTAATAATAGTTTCGTTCAGTTGTTGGCTTTCTTCACTGATTGAAGAAGCTGAATCTGCCATACGGCCGACTACACCTCCCATCTCTGTGACAAGGTAACTTAAAGCCAGATCAATTTTGCCAATTTCATTTTGAGTTGATGAAAAAATGCCACAGGCAATAGGATCATCAATGATATTGGTCGCTTTGTTTTCAAGTTCTTTTAATGGACGTGTTAGGAAGTAAATTCCAAAACCCGCCAATAAAGGGATGAAAAATGCGGCGACGAGTGTCGGCATTATTAGTGAAGAGATAACCCCGATTAGCGAGATAAGCACTGCCCATAAACATAATGCTCCAGTAAAACTGAATAGAGGTGGAGTAATTGCAGCAGGCTCTTTGCCTTCATTGAGTTGCTGATAAATGTTTTCTGCTGAGGCGATATGCTCACGACTAGGTTTGCGCCTTACAGATTGCAGCTCATGTAAGCGGCCATTCTCAAATACTGGCGATATATAGGCGTTAACCCAATAGTACTTACCGGTTTTGGTTTTATTTTTAACGATGCCACACCAAGGCTTTCCCTCTTTGACTCGTTCCCAAAGTGCTTTAAATGCGGCTTTGGGCATATCAGGATGACGAACAATATTATGAGGTTGTCCATGCAGCTCATCTGCACTGAATTCAGAAATATCAGCAAAAGCTTTATTCGCGTATTTTATATTCCCATTCAAATCCGTTGTAGAAAGTAAAATACAGTCATCAGTAAGAGGCTGCTCTATATTATTGTTTGCCTTGATATCACTCATTCAATATAACCAAAAAATAAATAATGGGGCAGTGTGCCTTAGCTGGTTATTTTTATTATTGATATAGGTCAAAAAATTGTTAACACATTATTTTTGTTAGCAAAAATGAGATGTGGTGGAGCTTGTTTGGCTGACAAGGCTAATTTGAAAGGGCAAATAAAAAGCACCCTGAGATGCTTTCGTTTTTGTGCTTGTTAAGTTTTAGACCCTAAGAGCCGTATGCTTATAAATGACTACTTCATTAACGCTACCGCTTCCATATCGAGTTCGATATCAGTGCAGCCTTTTGCGCAATAAATACCAGGGGCTTTAGCATTGGGTTTAGCGTTTTTAACGTTAGGCGGTAATTGCAATGTGAGTGGTTTTTTACATTCACTGCATTCAGCGCTGTTGCCTTTTAGCATACGTTTAATCAAGTTTTTATGTTGATTGAACGAAGCTAATGTTGTGCCATTAACTGCTGAAAAATCTAACTTTTGAGTGTCGCTCATACTGTTACCTAACTGCAAACTAAATATCAATCAGCCACTCATGTTGAGTGAGTGGCACAATAGTAATGGTTAACTTGATCGCAATACGGCGAGTATCAGAGCTTATGCTATAACTTATCGCTCAGTTACTTAACCTGATCTAGCGGGCTCCAGCGTTGTAATTCAACAGGCAGTGCCACACCTTGAGCTGTTAATAAGTTAACGCGGGCTTGATAAGCTGCGCCATGCATCAAGTGTTTTGCCAAGTCTACCGCATTTCGCTGGGTATAATCATCTAAATAGCTGCCTTTTGCCCATTCATTGAACGCGCCAAGTGCAGGACCTGCCCAAATTTGGTAATCCATTTCGCGGCCAACTTCACCAGAGTTTGACCAACGGCTCGATAAACCCAAGTACCAACGGAAGATGAGTGCCATTTTACGCTTAGGGTTACCTTCAGCGCGCTCGATTTGTTTAGGATCACGCTCGTTAAAGTGAGCCACGGTGCCTGCCCAAATATCATCAAGGCTTGAACGGAAAACTTGTTTCTCTAGTTTTTCACGTTCTTCAGCTGGAATCGCTTCAATTGATTCGTAACGAGTGTAAATCTCATAAAGCTTATTGGCACGCATTGGGAATAGTGTACCGCGCTTAACGACTTGTAGTTTAACGCCCATTTCAAACATATCAGCAGCAGGTGCCATGGTGACATCAGCCATTTCTGTAGTGGCAAGCAACTTACGAGTATGTTCACTGGCGCCTGCTTCAACACACGCTTGGTTAATTGAGCCAGTAACAATGTATGCTGCGCCCATATTAAAGGTCGCGAGTGCTGCATCAGGTGTACCGACACCACCGCCACAACCGACTCGGATAGGTGTTTTGTATTGGTACTCGGCTTGAATTTTGTCTTTAAGCGCCAAGATTGTAGGTAGTAGCGTGACTAACGGGCGGTTATCAGTATGGCCGCCAGAATCAGCTTCTGCAGTTACGTCATCAGCCATAGGAACAAGCTGTGCCAGTTCCATTTGCTCAGGCGTGATTAAGCCTTCATCAACCAGCTTTTGCAGCATTTTAGCTGGAGCTGGTTGCATGAACTTACTCGCCACTTCTGTGCGGCTAACTTTAGCGATAACCTTATTGGCAATAACCACTTCACCTTGGCTATCACGACTTAAGCCTGCTGCGCGGTAATAGACAATTTGCGGGGTTAACCCTAAAAATGCTGATGCTTCAACCGTGCGCACTTTATGTTTTAAAAATAACTCAACACTGCCACGCTCAAGCGCAGGCTCGCTCGGGCTATGGATTAAGTTAAACATGTACGGGCCATTTGGTAGCGCCGTTTGAATGCGGTTAATGGCTTGTTCAACACGTGATGGAATTAATCCTGCTGCGCCAAATGAACACAAAATACCGGCTTGGCCTAATGCAATCACTAACTCTTCAGATGAAATACCATTGGCCATCGCGCCAGCGTAGTAGGCGTATTTAACACCGTGAACGCGGCGGAAGTTACTGTCGCCTAAGCTTTGAGTACCAAGTGCTGGGGCAAATGCGCTGACAGGTAAATCCTGTTGGCTGTTCATGCTTTCAGTCATCACTTGTGCGTTTTGTGAAATACCTAAGCCTTTTTCAGGGTGGTTAATTAAATAACACGCCTGAGTCAGTTCTTTTAATTTTTTACCGATAGCGGCATTGTCAAAGCTGGCATCACTTGGGGCTACTTGCCAAGGCCATGGAGAAAGCTTTTCGTTTTGAGTGCTAATAGTCATTATTATTCCTTTATGCCTCTTCGATACAGATAGCGATGTCTTTTACTTCGTAAATACGTAAACCGTCTTTGCTGAGGTTTGCGTCACCCACAATGATGCGTTTGCCGTTTTCATCTTTGACTGCACTGATGTGAACATCTAGCGACATTTGCTTGTTCAGTGGGTTAATTTGGCCACGGTACTTCCATTTGATATCAGATAAAATCTGGCCAAATTTAGGATTAGTGAAGCCTTTGCCTAAGTCTTTACTGATGGCGTAAGTTTGCATTAACTCGATAATTGCTTCAACGCCTAATGAACCTGGCATTACAGGGTCTTGATGGAAGTGGAATTGGAAGAACCAATCACTTGGATCAATTGTGCGTGATGCAGACAAGTAACCTAAGCCATTTTTACCGCCTTTATCAACAATTTCAGCTTTGTCGATAAAGTTAAGTTGACCGCCAGCTAAACGATAATGTGGTTGATTGGCCGGTGCGTGGAATACACGTGATTGCTTATCTAATAAATCCACAGTGATATCAGCAGGGACGTTATTTTCAATGTGCCACGGCTGTGTGATTCGGCCATTATCAATACCCAATTGGTTTTTAAGCGCATCGCCTTTGAAGTAACCAAATACTGCGCTACCTGTGTAGAAAGGTTCGCCATTGACACTTAAGTCAAAGCTAAAGCTTTGGATGATATTACTGCCGGCAATAACGGTAGATAATAGCTTAGAATCATTGACAATGGTTTTGCCGCGTAAATCTACATCACGCAATAACTCACCGCTACCATCAAGGTTACGGAAGAATAGCTCTTGCCCTGGGAAACCAAGGGTTGTGCCCATGTAACCCGAAATAAATCCGTTTGGTTGCAGTGATATTTCCATTAATACCGAGTAAGGCATCACTGAAGCGTGACTGTTTTTAGCAAAATACCACGCATCGGTTGGCACTTCATATTCAGCGATACACGATGACGGTTTTTTAAGCTCGCCACGTTTACCTTGAATATCAACAACACGGGTTGTTAGCTGTAAGTCACCACATGGCGTGCGCGGCGGAATAAAGCCCCGGTAAATACTAAAGTCAGGTCCAAAACAGTTTTCGATGTCACCGGTTGCAAACTCAAACATATGGTATGCAGTGAACGGAAGCGTATCAGGAGTACGATTTGGATAATCAGGTAACACCGGCGCTTCAACATGTTGCAGCGGGATAACGCCTTTGTTTGTTGGTGCGCTTAAGTCTGGCACTTGCGCCATTAACGGTGCATTTAATGATGCAGGTGTATTGTGGCTGTTGTTTTTTGCGCCCGCGCTTGCTTCAGTAGAACCGGCGATGTAACGAGTACATTCACCTTCTTCTTTAATCATCACACCAAGGTTTTGGAAGTCTACGACCGCTTTACCATTGAGCAATATTTCAATATTGGCTTTGGCGTATGGGCGAGGGTGAGTACCAATTTCAGTGACTTCCATGCGGTACGTCAGTTCACCGTGTTGTGGCAGTACTTGGCCACGACAACGTACTTTTTGTGAAGCATTTTCTAAAGGCTGGAAACGACCGTTTTCAACTAAGGTGTGCATACCAATGTGCAGCATGAAGAACTGCAATAATTGGCCACAACCTTCAGCCATTAATGACCCTGCCATCACTTGGTCACCTTGGAAATGGCAAGGGAAGTACCAATGATCAGGTGCTAATTGTTTATGGCCTTCGATAAAGCCTAAGCCCCAAGCGCCGCCATGGACATCTAAATTGCCTACTTGCTCAATCATCAAGAACTTTTCAGAGGCAAAACATAATGAGTCTTGCTTACCTGATGCTTGTTGATGATTATGGTGCTCGCCGGCAAAACAGCTGCCAATATCTGCATTTAATAAATGATGGATTTGGCCATAGTCAAACTGAGTCTGAGCACAATGTAATAGCGGCTCAAAACGTGGTTTGTTTGGCGTATTTAACGCCGCTTCACGAGTTTTGATTTCATCTTCGGTGTAAATAACCCCTTTACCATCATCTAACTCTTGGTCGGTAAAGAAGCCAGCGCAGCCGCCATCCATTTTTAATACCATCTTATCGCCGACGAAACATTCGTAAGAGAAGAAGAATAATAACGTCTCACCATTCTTAGCGAAGTTGTTGATTTTAATGTCGTAACGCAATGTGTCGCCGCCACGAGGTAAGTCACCTAAGAAGGTCAGAGTACAATCAAGTAAACGGTAAACACGCTCACCTTTGTTTTCAAAATCAATGCCTAAATAACTAATAAGCATTAAATCACATTGGCCTGATTCAACGGCAACCGCCCATGGGATTTGGCCATCGACTAAGTAAGGTGCATCTTCTGGGATGTCATACTCAGTGGTCATGCTACAAGGCTTATATTGGTTCATCGTTGCATCTAACTTCGTGACACGAGATACCAATAAGTAATCTGTTGTTGGAAGGCGTACGCGGCGAGAGTAGTTATCAATCACGGCGTAATCTGGACCAAATACTTTAGCAATATCACCTTCTGCATATTCTACTAAATCAGCGTAGTTCCAAATGCATGGCTTATCCGCAGGGATAGGCGCCGTGTAAGGTGGCACATTTGCATGATCTGGACGCAAAATTGGCGCAGACGCAACTGGCTGTGCTAAAACGTTTGTGGCTTGAACTGGTGCAACAGGTTTTGTAGTTGATGGTGAAAATGATTGGGCTACATAAGGCTGTCCATTTGCTTGGGCAATCTCTTGCTTTAACAGCGCATCAGCGACTTTTAAGCCTTGTTCGCGGCTCTTTAAAAATGCTAATTGCGCTTGATGTGCTAACCATTGGTTTTGCTCAAAAGCGCTTAAATGCGCAGGTGGCACTTGGCTAACTGTTGCAGCAGAGTGAGTCACTGAAGACGTTTGCGCTGACAGAGTTGCCTGAGTTGCTTGGGCAGTAGGCGTAGCAACTTTTGGCGTAGGGTTAAACTGGGTTGAACGATCAGAAAACGGCATAGAAGTCTCTGTAGTCATTGAATTATTGTTAGCGGACATAGGCGCTGAATTGGCATGAGCTGGCGCGATAAATTGCCCGCGGTCATGTAAGTTCATCACAGTTGTAGGTGCAACAGGGTTAAGCTTGGCAACTTTCGCTCGAATGCTGTCAATGTTAGCCAGTGGCGCATCAACAATATGCTGGTAGATGTCACGACCACCTAAACTGACTTGCTTAACTAGGCTCAATTTCTTGGCCGTTTGCGCTTGTATATCAGTGTTCATACGAGTGCTCATCGCGCTTGCTTGTTCAGCGTTTTGGCTGATAAGAAGCTGCGAACACTGGTTTTCGCTCAAGGTAGCGATAATGGCCTTTTGGTTGGGCTTATTACTCAGTTTGCTATCCGAGTTAGGGTTCTGCACAGAAGCATTCAATCGAGTTTTCAATAAGCCATGTAATAAGCTGGCAATACCGGAAGCGGCAAAAGTATGTCCGATACAAGATTGCGCTTTGCTGGTGGTCGATTGGCTAAATAGCTGCGATAGCATTTGCGCATTATCAATATTGAGCAAATCAGGTGCTTGGTTTAGCTCTAATAAATCAATATCAGTTGCAGCCAATCCAACAGGAGTTAACACGTCATCGCTAATGATTGAAAGCAGGTCTGTATGACCAAATGCCAAACTGTCGATGGTGCCATAACTGTGGGTGCTTGCTGAATCTAGCGTATCTAACGCGCCCAAACCTTGATGGATTAGGTCGCAGTGCTCGCTATCAATAGCGGCTGCTTGCAATACAATTGCGCCAGCGCCTTCACCAATATTGAGTGCTTCAGTTGAGCCTGTTTTATCAATGCTCGCTGTTTTAAGCACGATATTTTCAATACTGCCTGACAAATCTACAGCAGCAATGATAACTGCATCTAAAGGCTCTTGACGAGACTCCATCGCCAGCAGGTTTTGCGCCACATCAATACAACGGTTAACCGATTGCTCACCAGCTGAAATCGTAAAGGCAGGGCCATTAAAATCCCATAATGATGAAATGCGCGACGCCATAATATTACCGATGAAGCTGGTATATTGATTGAGCTTGGCGGCATCTAACACGCTGTCCATCGCAATGGTTTCTAAAGCTTGATATTCGCTATCAGATAAGCTCACACCATGGGCTGTTAAGCTGTTTGCAATCTGGGTATGTAAGTTTACCCGGCCGCGGAACTGATGTAGTTCAAGTTCTGTTTCCATTGCAACCAGAACTGCCACTTTGCTACCTGACTCAAGCTTGGCATCATGAATGGCTTCATCTGCTACTTTCATTAATAACAATTGCTGCGAGATTAAACGGTCATCTTCATTGGGTGGCACTTTGAAGCGTAAGAAATCAAAATCAAATTGGTCAATATAAGCACCTGTTGGCGCGGCTTGACTCAGTCCAAATTTTTGTAATAACTCTGGGTGCTTATCTAAGCCTTTCCAGCGCTTAACTGGTAATGAGGTAAATGCGGTTTGATTGTTATTTACCGCATCAGCAAAGGCATTAACGGTCGACAACGAACCAAAGTGTGATGCCATACCCGTAATATGCATCGGCATTTGCGCATTGATGGTTGTTGCAGGCGTTACACTTGCATTGTTGGGAGTGCTGAGCGCAGCATCAGGACTCTTAGCAAAGTATGACTCCACCAATAAATGGGCATTACAACCGCCAAAACCAAATACTGACACACCAGCATGACGAGCCGTATTACCAGCTTTATCAGGCCAAGGGAGAACATCATTAGGTAAGGTTGCAGGGCCAAACATTTCTGATGGTGATGCAATCGGTGCGCTGATATTAATACTTGGCGGTAGAACACCTTGGCGCATCGCAAAAATCATTTTCATGATCCCTGGCATACCTGCAGCAGTGAGCAAATGGCCTAAGTTAGACTTAGCTGAACCAATTAACGGCGTGTTACTGCCATTGAGTTTGTCGCTAAAAAAGCGCTCCATTGAAGTTAATTCAACTTTGTCACCTAATGGCGTACCTGTTGCGTGACACTCAAGCACTTCTATGTTGTCTGGGCCAAAGTTTTCATCATGCATAGCTGCATCAGCATAAGCACGTTCGAATGCTTTAACTTGGCCATCACTGTTTGGGCTCAGTACAAATTGGCCTTTACCGTCATTTGATAAACCGATACCGCTAACGAGTGCATAAATATGGTCGCCATCGCGCTCAGCATCTTCAAGGCGTTTTAGCACTAAAACTCCAGCACCTTCACCAGCAAACAAACCTTTTGAATTACTATCAAATGGCGCAGAAATACCGTGGTCAGGGTAGGCATGGAAAATGGAAAAACCCATGTTAATAAAGAATGGGTCAGCGCCAGAGACTGCGCCAGCAAGCATCATGTCAGCTTTGCCAGTATGCAGGTAATCACAGGCAAGTTTTAATGAATAAACAGAGCTTGCACAAGCAGCATCAAGGCTTAATTGCGCTGCACCTAGGCCTAGCGCATCGGCTACTAGTTTAGATGCATTGTGAGCAATGGCGCCATTAGACAAAGAAGCTGATGTTGTTTGCTGACTATATCCTTCACTATCAAATGGCTGCAATGTGAAGCTTGGTTGTTGCAGCTTATCTTGCAACGCTTTTTCTACTGCGCTGTGATAGAGCGGCACAAACAGTTCATTGGATTTAGCCGTTGGAAACGAGAGGGTTCCCATGACTATACCGGTGCGGTTTAATGCGCCATTGTTTTGTGGGTTTGTAATATCAACACCAGCATCATTCAATGCTTTACGTGCTGTATCGGTCGCCCATAAAAAACTGTCATCAAGGCCGCTAAATTGCTCGGCAGGAATGCGATAGCCATTTGCATCAAAACTGAAGTTTTGAATGTAGCCGCCTTTATCACAATAAAAACGGTCAGACTCACCTTGCACACCTTGATAGTCAGCTGGGTTTGCATTGAGTTTTTGGCTGCTAATCGTGCTTCGAGAGTCTTTTTTGTCTAATAAGTTTTGCCAGAATTTAGCGGGCGTATCCGCATCGGGATACTGAGTTGCTAAACCTACAATGGCAATCTTTGGGACTGTTGTATTTAGATTAGTTGATTGAGAACTCAAGATTGTTCTCCTTCTAATTGAGGGGCCAACATATTGTCTGTGTGATGACTACTTCGTTTTTCTGCCGCCAATGTTGTCGTTAGTAAACTCGACAAGGTCTCAGCAAGATAATCGAGCGAAATTGGGGTTTTATGAGTAATCAGTTGAGCAATACATTTTAGTAGCGCAGTTTGGTCATCACCTTTTGCATTCACTGAAATGGCTTGGCATGTTTGCGCCATTTCAGAGGTGCGAGAGATTTTATCAATCAGTGTTGTCGTTTGTCTGTCAGCGCCGATTTCGACAAAAAGCGAGGCGCCCAGTTGACGTGCATTATTGACTAATTGTGTAAAATCTAACGGCTGACAAAAGGTATCGGCAATGGATGCTGCTATCGCTTCACTGGTTAAATTAATCGGCGATTGGCTAGCAGCGCTGATAAATTTAATTTGGCTTGCGAAAGGTGCAATAACATCTTGCTCATGCAAAGGCTGCTGATAAAAGGCTTGTACGTTATCGCGAATGAGCATCGCAGGTTTGGTGTGCATTGCTGTTACTCGATTAGCTGCTATGCCGCGCTTACCAATTTGTTTAAGCAGCGCTTTACAGCTTTCCTCACAGCCTGCAAGCACACAAGTATCACCTTGGATGATGGCAAGGTAAGCTCGGGGGAAATCAGCTAATACCTTTTCGATATCAGCAGGCGCTGCACGAACCACAAAGCTATTCCAAACAATGTCTTCGCCATGTTCTAGCTGCCATGCTTGACGAACGCAGTCTAATCGACCAGAAATGTCAGTGGTAAAAATGCTGTTGGTTTGCGTTGCTTCAATCATATTGTGCGGGGTTTTCCACACATCAAGACTGGCCCACATCGACGCTTCGCCCATTGAGTAACCCATGGCAAAGTTAGGCTTAATACCAAAATGTTGCGTGAGCACTTTGGTTAAGATGTAACTTGCGCCTACACCTGCAATAGCCAGTTCACCTAAGCTCATGTCAGCGGTTTTAGCATTTTCAGCATAAATACTATCAGCTTGCAGCATGGCTTTGACATCACCATCGCGCTCTAGTTGGGCAAATAATGCCGGAAAGTAGCGCGGCAGTTGAGCAAACATTTGCGGGTAAACGGTGCCCACACCAGGGTAAACAAAACATAAGCCATTATTGCTAAGTACTTTATCTGAAGTGAGATGAAAGCAGCTTCCTGACGGGGTTTTGTGTTCAATGCTTAAGTCGCTTTTAGCTTGTTCTTTGGCTTTAATTGCCGCAGTTGTCTCAGCTTTATCAATTGCGCTAAGCATGGCATTGGCTTCACTTATTGCATTAGCAACTGAATTTGCCATAACGACAGCCGATAAAGGCTGAGTCTGATCAAATTGCTTTAGTTGGCTAAGCATGAAGGAGATAACTGCGCAGTTACTCTTGTCATGTTGTTCAGGCAGGGCTGTCAGTTGAGTACTTAATTTTTGCAGCTGCTGTTTCATCGACCCAAGGTCATTGGCTGATACAGGCAAAAATAGTCGATTGTCATCTACCAATGAGCTTGCTTGAGCAAGCTCAGTGCCTTGAACAAAGACTGCACTGTGTTGCTTAATACCTTCACTAAAATTAAAGCTGGCAACGCGATTTTGGTGCATTTCAGTAAACCAGTATTTAACATCAGTTGACTGACTTTCTGAAACTGTATTTGGCACACTGCGAGTTGCAATGCTGCCTATCAGCATAACCAACTGAGCAAACTTATCTTTATAACAAGTTATTTGAGTCGCATCGACATGAGTAGGTTTAATGTGTGCACGCTTGGCTTGAACTAAAGCGGCATTTATTGCACTTGGCATATCATCAGCTTCACCCAAACCGGTTAAATAGGCATGAGGATGGCAACGATGTTTAGCCGCCACAATCGCTGGCATCATTAATAATCGATATGGTAATTCAGGATGACTGAGTAAAACCGTATGTTGCTGCTCGATATGGATGATGGCTTGAGCAAAATAGTCATTAAAGCTAAGTGCTGTTTTAACAGCACTTTTGCTAACCGCACTATTACTAACAGCACTTTCGCTAACAACATGTTCACTCAAACTCGCATCTAGGCTTGATACATCAATTTCAAGATCAATTGCTGAAGCGCCAATGGCTTCAGCTAATGAGCAAGGCTTAATCGCTGCAAAGCTATTGGCACTAAAATCATTGCCTGAGGATGTTGCGAATGAGACTTGCTCATTCGCAACCAGCTTTAAGGCTATTCGCATGCTTTTAATGGCAGACGTTGAAGGAGGCAGTTGATTACTCACACAGACTCCTGCAAATCAGCTAGTGCTTTGGCTGGGGCTAAAAAGGCCTCATTCAAGCTTTTGCTGATGGTCGTTTTTGCGCTTAGCATAGTGCAGCTTAAGCGGCCATCTTGGTGATAAAGTGCAATATCAGCCGTTAACGAGCGGCTAGTACTTTTAAGCACATTCAACACTAAATAACCTTTATCGCCTGAGGCGAATGGGGCGTAAGTGGTTAATTCACCAATGGTTGACGGTAAGCTTGCTGCATCGTGTTTGATACGCGCCCAAACTAACATGGCTTGTAAAAGTAAATCTTCAGCAAAAGCCTGACTACCACCTAACGCTATTTGCGGTGTAAAGCTTGCGCAATCTACAGCGTTAATTTGAGGTAACTCAACTGAACAAACCAATTGCTTATCGTTGGCAATTAACAACTGCTTTATTCCTTGCAGGCGAGGGCCGTGGAATAAGCTACCATTGCTATACAATTCACTATCAGTGCTAATGACTTTGCCTGAGCTTGCTAATTGCTGCGCATTTTTTGCTGCTGTTGGTAGCGTGGTTGAAGCAGCTTCCTCAGCAACGTTCTCATTAATAGCCTTCTCGTTAACAACCTTCTCGTTAACAATTAGATTTGCTTGATACTGAGGTCTAAGCAAGCTATCAACGGCATCACTTTGCATACGACTCGCAATCAGTGCTTTTAAGCCTGATTCAGTTTGCGTTAATGTCAGCGTTAATACTTGTGGCTCTTTAGTCTCGAAAATAATGCCTTTCAGCAATTTATAATCTTGAACCGTCACAGGTAGGCCACACAGTTTTTGCGCAGTTTCACGCATCCATTGTATAGCGCACACTGTAGGCAGTACTGGATTACCCGCGATGCAATGATCTTCAAGGAAGGGCATTGCAACTGGGTTTAGTACACGTTCAACAGTAACCGCGTTGTTAACAACACGGTTAGCAGGAGTAGTAAAAGAAAGAATCAGCGAACCCTCGGCATTAAGCGAAGAGTCCGCATTAAGCTTTTTTACAGCTGCGCCTGTTTTAGCTGCTGAGCTTGAGCCCTGCATACTTGAACCAATTAATAGCTGTACGCCAGATTCTGACAATAGGCTGTGAGCAAACAAGTTTGCGCCTTTATCAAGTGGAATAACGTATACGCCGCGCTCAACAAACATTTTCTTCAATGCTGAACTCACCATTCCGCCATCCCAAGGACCCCAGTTAAAGCTCATAACTTTAGCTTGCGGGTAGTTTGCTGCAAGTTGAAGTGCTGTCTTGTTTAGGATCTCATTAGACATTGAGTAATCACTTTGACCAGTATTGCCATAGAAACCCGCTGCTGATGAGAACACAGCAACTAGCTTCAATTTGCTTGCATCAATCGCGTTGATGATGCCAGCAAAGCCTGACACTTTAGTGCCATATACACGGCCTAACTCAGCTAATGTTTTGTCTTGAATGTGTTTATCGGCGAGTACACCAGCACCATGAATGATGCCTGTAATCGGCTTAACACCTGCAAGTGATTGCTTAATGGCTGCATCTGAGCTGACATCCATGCTGATGTACTCAGCACTTGCGCCAACGTCTTTGAACGCGGCTAATGAGCGATCAATTTCTAAACTGCTGGTAATCGGCCAAACTAAGGCATCAATTTGCTTAGGTGTTGGCTTGTTACCTTGAGATTGAATAAATCCGATTGCAGCGGCTTTTAATTCTTTGGCCTGTTTGCCTTGAGCCCAAGTCGGTAAATTACCCGCTAAATGCTCACTGCGACCCGCTAGGATAAAGTGCGACTGGGTTTGCTTAGCAAGAGTTAAGGCACATTCAAATGTGACGCCTTTCGCTCCGCCAGTCACCAGCACGGTATCTTCATTGTTTAATGATGTGGTTTGGTAACGGGTTTGAGCAGTTGTCGTAGCTGATAAAGTATGACGACCTTGGTCGCTAATACCCACTTCAGCAGTTGCTGTATCAACATCAAATAATTCTGCAATAACGGCTTGTGCTAACTCGACTGCTTCAAAGCTTGGGGTAATATCCAATGCTCTACAGAACACAGTAGGCCACTCATGACTTAATGTTTTAGTTAAGCCAGATAATGCAGCTTGGTTTAGCTCAGCCTTTGCAAGCTCGTTACTGTTTAAGTAACCGAATCCACCATCAATGCGGCTAACAGTCATAAAGCTTACGCGTGCAGTTTTAGCCAGTTCAGCAAATGATTGTTGAAGGTGTTTAGCCATCAAGAAAGCTTGTTCAACTGAGGCAAAACCAGCATCACTTAACGGAAGGGTGCCTTTCGTTGTATCAGTTGCTAGTTGAGGCTGTAAATGCACAAAACCTGCAATCTTATGTTGCTTACTAATTTGAGCAATGACATCGCTAATTGCGTCGTCATTTACCGCAGGTAAAGTGAAACTAGCGATATCACTGCTAAGCGGTGATTGCGCAGATGTCACTGACTCAGGGCTACGAATAACGGCGACGGTTAGGCCTGTTGCTACTAATTTTTCAGCTAAAACACCTGCGTTATGGCCGTCATCATTGATAACGATACAGGCGTCTTTTGAAAAACCGTCAACTAACTTATCCGCCGCTGGTAGCTTTTTTAGAGCAACTTCCTGATGAGGAGGTAAGTCTGTTGCTAACTCAGCTGTGGTTGTTGCAGGTGAAGTGTCAGTTGAGCTTAGCGTTGGCTGAGAGCCTTCAGCTGCACTTGTTGAAAGTTTGCTGTTCATGTAGCTAACGATTTCGCCTAGTGTGCGACACTCTGCTAAATCTTCAGGGTTTAATTCAGGTAAGCCTGGAAGCTCGTCTTGAACCGTCCCTAAAATTTCAACACGTTTGATTGAATCGATGCCTAAATCCGCTTCCATATCCATGCTTAATTCAAGCATCTCAGTTGGGTAACCGGTTTTTTCAGCAACGACTGTCATCATAGTGCTTTGCACTTGCTCAGCACTTAAACCTGATGCTTGAGCAACTGGAGCTGCTACTTGAGAAGCGCCTGTGGCTTGTGTATTTGCAGTAGCAGGAAGCTTACTGTTCATGTAGCTAACGATTTCACCAAGGGTACGACACTCTGCTAAATCTTCAGGACTTAGCTCTGGCAGTGTTGGTAGTTCATCTTGAACTGTACCTAAAATCTCAACTCGTTTAATTGAATCGATGCCTAAATCTGCTTCCATATCCATGCTTAATTCAAGCATTTCAGTTGGGTAACCGGTTTTTTCAGCAACCACAGTCATCATAGTGCTTTGAACTTGCTCAGCAGTTAAACCTGATGCTTGAGCAACTGGAGCTGCTACGGCTGTGTGAGTCACATTTGCAGAATTGCTGTTCATAGCGCCTGCGGCGGGTAGTTTACTACCCATATAAGATACGATTTCACCAAGGGTACGACACTCTGCTAAATCTTCAGGACTTAGCTCTGGCAGTGTTGGCAGTTCATCTTGAACTGTACCTAGAATTTCAACTCGCTTGATTGAATCGATGCCTAAATCCGCTTCCATATCCATGCTTAATTCAAGCATTTCAGTTGGGTAACCGGTCTTTTCAGCAACCACTGTCATCATAGTGCTTTGCACTTCTTGTGCGCTTAAACCTGATGCTTGAGCTGCTACTTGAGAAGCGCCTGCTACGGCCTGTGTATTAGCGCCTGCGGCTGAACTTGTAGGAAGCTTAGAGTTCATATAGCTAACGATTTCGCCAAGGGTACGACACTCTGCTAAATCTTCAGGGCTCAGCTCAGGCAGTGTTGGCAGTTCATCTTGAACGGTACCTAGAATTTCAACTCGTTTAATTGAATCGATGCCTAAATCAGCTTCCATATCCATGCTTAATTCAAGCATTTCAGTTGGGTAACCGGTCTTTTCAGCAACCACAGCCATCATAGTGCTTTGCACTTCTTGTGCGCTCAGGGCTGTCTCAGCACTTAAACTTGATGCTTGAGCAACTGGAGTTGCTTGAGTAGCGCCTGCGGCTGTTTGTGTCTGAGTCCCTGCGGCTGTTGTCGCACTGACTGCTGGAAGCTTAGAGTTCATATAGTCAACAATTTCACCAAGGGTACGACACTCAGCTAAATCTTCAGGACTTAGTTCAGGCAGTGTCGGCAGTTCGTCTTGAACAGTACCTAAGATCTCAACTCGCTTGATTGAATCGATGCCAAGATCGGCTTCCATATCCATGCTTAATTCAAGCATTTCAGTTGGGTAACCGGTTTTTTCTGCAACCACTTCTAGCATGGTATTCAGAACTGTTTCAGCGCTAAGGCCTGGAGCCGAAGACTGAACTGGTGATGCAACTGGAGCTGAACCTGAAGCGGCACTTGTAGGAAGCTTAGAGTTCATATAGTCAACAATTTCACCAAGGGTACGACACTCAGCTAAATCTTCAGGACTTAGTTCAGGCAGTGTTGGCAGTTCGTCTTGTACAGTACCTAAGATCTCAACTCGCTTGATTGAATCGATGCCAAGATCAGCTTCCATATCCATGCTTAATTCAAGCATTTCAGTTGGGTAACCTGTTTTTTCTGCAACCACTTCTAGCATAGTGTTAAGAACTGTTTCTGCGCTCAGGGCTGTTTCCGCGCTTAAGCCTGCAGGAGCAGCAACAGGAGCAGGAGCAGGAGCTTTAACCGGTTCAATACGTGGAGCTGGAGCAGCCATCGCGGCAGGTTGAGCTAGAGGTGTGGCTTTTGCTACTGGAGTTTTAACTGCAGGAGCAGGTACAGGAGCTGCTACTTTCACCGCTTCAACTACTGGTGCTGCCATCACTGGAGTCGTGACGACAGGGTTGGCAGTTAAAGGCGTATTAACAACTGAAGCGTTAACAACAGGTGTTTGGCCTGCCAACATGCTCAATGCATTTTGGCTAGATTGTGCTTGCTGCTCAAGGAATAAAGTATGGCTTTGCAATGTTTGCGCTTGATGCTGGTGGAACAGCTCCATTGAACGCTGTAAGCTCTCTGGAATAGTGTGCCCAGCAGCGGCCATCTTACTTTGCTCAGCCATTAGGTGAGTAAAAGTATCGCCATATTGCTGCGGAATCGCTAAGAACTGCTGATGTAGATCAGCAGCTTGTTGTTGCGCGTTAAAGAAGGCTTCTAAGCTGCCAGCCGCTGGCGCAGTTTGAGCTTGCGCTTGAGGTGCTATTGCTTGAGTCGCTATCGACTGAGCAGACTGGCTAGCAGGTGCTGCAGCATTGGATACTGTTGTTGCGCCAGATGCGGCAACTTCAACGTATTCAGTTTTAATGACTTCTTTTTCCACAATTTTCTCTACTACTTTTTCAACTGGTTTCTCGATAACTTTCTCTACAATCGTTTCTACAACTTGAGAAGTTACTTGGCCAGTTGCTAATGACTTTTCCATTTTGGCACGAGTTGGCGCACTAATATGGTTGGTTGCATTGAGTTTAACGTTCATGCCTTTTGGCACAGCAGGGGCTGCAATTTCGGCTTGATAAGGGTCAACTTCAGTGAGCGGAGCACCTAAAACGTTAAGTTGCATGGCTGCAACGCGTAATTGCACATCACTATTGCCCTTTGGATTAGGGTTAATACTGATAACAGATACTGCCTCAGCTTTATTACCTAATGTCGCTTCTACCAATTTATGCAGAATGTTCTTAGGTCCAAATTCAACAAACACACGTGCACCAGCATCATACATATTATTCAGTTGGTCAGTAAAACGAACTGACTGCAACATGTGCTGCTTGAAGGCGGCTTTAATTGATTTTGCATCTTTAGGGTGTTTTTCACCCGTTGCATTTGAGAACAAATCGACTTTGCTTGCAATAAATTTAGCTTTATCAATTGCCTTGGCAAAAGGTTTTTGCGCATGACCTACAAGTGGGGTGTGGAAAGCACCTGATACTGGCAATGCAATGGCTTTAAAGCCTAAAGCGCTAATGGCTTTGGCTGCATTTGCACAAGAGTCGGTAGGACCTGCAATCACTAATTGAGTCGCAGAGTTATAGTTAGCGACTTTCACACCATCAAACTCACTGATGCAGGTTTCTAGCTTGGCGATATTATCGCTATTTGCTACATCGGCATCGTTAGCTGGCAAGATAATGGCGTACATGGTGCCTTTATCTAATTCATTACCGTCTTTATCAACCGCTGATGAAGCCATTGAATCGCCACGAGCAAATGATAATTGGTAGTAATCGTCATTTGAAATAACACCTGCTGCACATAATGCTGACAGCTCACCAAAGCTGTGACCTGCAAACATATCAGCGCTGAAGCCAGATTGAGTAAACAATTGGTATTGGCTCATGCTCACCACACCAATGGCGCTTTGCGCATTATCAGTGCTGGTAAGTAATGCTGCTTGTTTGTCTTTATCGGCTTTTTCAAATGCAGGAATAGGGAACATGACTTGCGATAATGGCGTTTTATCAAAGCTTGCAAATACTTTATCGGCTTTGATTAACTGCTGACGCATTTCAGGGAAATGACAGGCCACTTCAATGCCCATGTTGATGTACTGAGAGCCCTGACCTGCAAATAACGCCGCTACTTTAGGTGCGTTTGTCGCTTTCTTGCCCTTAGTTGTCACTGTGATTAATGCTGAAGAGCGGTAGCTAGTACCTGATGGCAGTTGCCATGCATCAACATCATTATTTAGCTGCTTTAACGATAAACCAAGTTGTGTGGTTAATTCATTAAGGCTTGATACTACAAGGCCTAAACGCGCAGCTGAGTCATCTAGAGTACGCACGGCATAATGCTTGGCGATGCGAGTGAGCTCCGCTTGTTCGATACTGCTGTTGTCAGTCCCTTTTAGACTACTAATTTCAGCGTTAAGCTTGTTAACTTCTGCAATTAAAGCAGCTTTGTTATCAGCACTAATTAGTAAGCTTTGTGCTACTTGGCGTTGACGGTACTTCTCATCACGACTGTGCTCAGGGCTGTACTCTTCCAATACTAAATGGAAGTTCGTGCCACCAAAACCAAATGAACTAATACCTGCTCGACGCGGCGTACCATCTGGACGAGGCATCCATGGACGTGTTTCGGTATTAACGAAAAACGGTGAATCCTCAACATTAAGCTTAGGGTTTGGTTTAGAGACGTTAATGGTCGGTGGCAGCACTTTATGGTGCAGAGCAAGTGCTGCTTTAATGACACCAGCAGTACCTGCAGTTGATTTAGTGTGACCCACTTGAGACTTCACTGAACCTAAAGCAATGTGTTGTTTGGTTGGATCGTTTTCACCAAATACAGATTTAAGGCCGTTAAACTCGGCAACATCACCAGCAGCAGTACCTGTGCCGTGGGCTTCAATTAAGCCAACTGTTTCAGGGGCAAAACCTGCGTCATCATAAGCACGCTTTAATGCTTTTGCTTGGCCTTCAGGACGTGGAGCGTAAATACTCTTAAATTTACCGTCTGATGAAGCGCCGACACCTTTAATCACAGAATAAATACGGTCGCCATCACGCTCAGCATCTTCAAGACGCTTAAGCGCTACCATGCCGATACCTTCACCAATCATCATGCCTTTTGAGTCGATATCAAATGGCTGAATGGTTTCATTGGTGGTGAACGCTGGGGTTTTCGAGAAACTCATGTACATAGAAGGTGAGTTATCGGTACACACACCACCTGTGATCATCATTTCACTGCGACCTTCAACAAGCTCAGTCAGTGCCATACGCATTGCAGCAAGAGAACCAGCACATGCTGCATCTACCACACAGTTCATACCGCCCAAATCGAAGCGGTTAGCAATACGACCTGCAATCACGTTGCCTAGCGAACCTGGGAATGAGTTTTCTTCCCAGTGAATGTACTGGTCTTGGAATTTTTTGATCAGCATATCGCTGTCAGCATCGCTTAAACCGCTGCTCTTAAATACTTTTTTAAGTACAGGATATTGTAAACGCGCCGTTAAGCTTGCATTGATCTTTTGACCGCCACCCACACCCAGCGTAATACCGATCTTGTCGGTGTCGTATTCTGATGTTACACCAGCGTCAGCTAACACTTCTTTGGCAATAACCAATGAAAGTAATTGAGACGTATCTGTCAGCTCTAAGATATTTGGTGGCAGGCCAAACTCCATTGGGTTGAAGTCAACTTCTGGGATAAATCCACCACGCTTACAGTAGCTTTTATCAGGGGTGCTTTTATCTGCATCAAAATAATCTTCTGGACGCCAGTGCGACTCAGGGACTTCAGTAATCGCATCAATCTTTTCGCTGATTAAGTCCCAAAACTTATTCAGGTAACGAGAGTTTGCAAAGATACTCGCCATGCCGACGATGGCAATTGGCATATCTTTAAGACGCTTGTTCAGTCTTGTATCTTGCGATTGACTGTTATCTTGAGAGGGCGTCTCAGGATTAGTAGGGGTTTGGCTCATTTTGAGTCTCCAATGTTCAGCTCTGTAACGGCTGAATGATAATTTTGCATGCGGTTTATGGTGTCCAATTGAATTGGAGTACCAGGAAATCGTGCTAAAAAGCTGTGGTAATTCTTAACAAGCAGTTTGCGTAAGTGGAATGGTCCATTTTTAAGAACACTTTCCATATAACGCTCAGTAGCTTGGGTGTGACTGTCTTGGTAGATATCGAGGTAAATCCAGTCGGACTTTAAGTCGACACCTAACATAATGTTGTAATTTTTAGCCTCAGTGAGATGAGGTGGGATTGTTAACGACACAACCTGAACCACATTGATGTTGGTGGACTCAGGTGATTCAAGGGTTTTTGATAGTGTTTCTGGGTTGAGTGTATAAGTCGCTACATCTGTACCCTGAACAATAGGTAATTGGTTAAAGTAACGCTCAGGAACATATGGGCTTTCAAACTCATCCAGTTTCGATACTCCGTAGCGTTTTAAGCAGCGGGCAAGACCTGAACGAGAGACGTTTTTATTAATAAACTGTTGAGTGACTTTAAGCAGCCTGTCTAAAGGCATTTTCAGTTGATAGCGCAGCCCCACCACAACGTATTCTTCCATTGGTGAAAGAGTGGTTTTTAAGTGATGAGGAGTATTAGGTGTATCGCTGATGGAGTCACGTTTGCGCCACTTTCTTACCGTCGCTTCAGAGATATTGAGGATTTTAGCTAACTGGCTGACGCTAAAGTCGGAAGCTTGAATGAATTGACGCATTTCTGGGGTCGTCGTTGCATTACGATGGCGCACAGGCGTGCTTGCAACATCACAATCGGAAGATATTTTTTTGCTCACTGTTTTAGTGGCTGATTTAGCTTGTCGGTTTGCTGTCATTTAAGGACGGCCATAGCAGAATGAACACTCCGTACAATCTATTGGGACTCTCTAAAAAATACTGAAGATTAACGTTTGTTCATCTTCATTATTAGCGTTTTAGCATAATCGAGCATGCAGAGTACCTGAGGTTTCGGGTCGATACAATCACCCGAAACTAAATAATCACTGATTCGACCAGAACGAGCTAACACTTGTAAGCTGAATGGGTGATTTTGTTATAAAAAACGTTGCGGGTGTAAAGAGTGATCTGAGTCAATTATTCAACATTGTTACCGATCTATACTGAATTTATGGGTGTTTTATCTACAACTGTAAACATAGTAAGACAAAGATATGGAAAGTTTAATAATGTGAACAAAGGAGGCCATCATGGCTGAGTTTACCACTGAGCAAATCCGCAATTTGGCAGTGCTCGGACACACAGGCGCAGGTAAGTCCTCGTTACTAGAGGCGTTACTGTTTAGTGCCAATGCTATTAGCGCTAAAGGCAGGGTCGATAAGGGCACAAATCACGCTGATTTCACTGCCCAAGAAAAATCTCACCGACACAGTTTAGAACCTTCATTTTTAAACCTAGATTACCAATCCCACCACATCAACTTCATCGATACTCCCGGATTACCTGACTTTTTTGGTCGTGCACTATTACCGCTACCAGGTGTTGAATCAGTATTGCTGGTGGTTAATGCAAGTGTCGGTATTGAATCTGTCACTAAACGCGCCTTTGAGGCCGCCCGTAGTCAGGGTAAAGCTATAATCATTGCGATTAATCACATGGATGGTAATGAAGCCAAAGTGTCTGATGTGATGATGGATATTCAACATCAGTTTGGCCACCGCTGCTTGCCGGTAAATCTGCCCAATGTCACCGCTGATGGTCTGGTCGATGATGTGGTTGACTGCTACTTACATTGTGACGAAACCTTCAATACTTTGTTTAGTGACGCCGCTACAGCACGAGACGAGCTGGTTGATACAGTGCTTGAAGAAGATGAAGCCTTAATGGAGCTTTATTTAGAACAAGGTGAGTCACTGACGCCAGAGCAATTACATGCACCATTAGAAACAGCACTAAGAATGGGACACTTGGTGCCAGTGTGTTTTACCAGTGCAGAACAAGATATCGGTATTAGCTCTTTGTTAGAAATGCTGATAAAGCTAATGCCTAGCCCGCTTGAAGCAAATCCACCACAATTTATTAAAGGTTTCGGTGAGGATGCGAAGCCCATCGACGTGACTCAAAAAGCCACAGACCATGTATTAGCCCATGTATTTAGAGTTGCTATAGATCCTTTCTTCGGCCGAATGGGCGTTTTTCGTTTATACCAAGGAAAGATTACCGTTGGGATGAAGTTGTTTATTGGTAGTGGCCGTAAGCCCTTCAAAGTCTCACATTTAATGAAGCTTCAAGGTGATAAACAAATTAATGTCAATCAAGCTTTGCCGGGGGATATTTGTGCTATCGCCAAACTTGAAGAACTATCAGTTGGCGCAGTGTTGCACGATAGTCACGACGAAGATGAGTTTCACTTGCCTGAGCTTAAATTCCCACAGCCCATATTTGGTTTAGCCGTATCGGCTAAGCGCCGCGGTGATGAGCAAAAAATTTCAGAAGTATTGAATAAGCTAGTGGCTGAAGATCCTAGTTTACACATCAGCCGCAATGAAGCAGAAGGGCAAACGGTACTGCAAGGCCAAGGAGATTTGCATCTGCAAATCGCTTTAGAAAAAGCACAAAACCTATTTAATGTTGATATGGAAACCGATACGCCAGCAGTGGCTTATCGTGAAACCATTATGGCTGAGGCAGAATATCGCTATCGCCACAAAAAACAGTCTGGCGGTTCTGGTCAATTTGGTGAGGTTGAATTAAAAGTTGAACCATTAGCACGCGGCCAAGGGTTTGAGTTTGTATCTAAAGTCGTGGGTGGTTCAGTTCCGAGCCAATACATTCCCGCAGTTGAAAAGGGCGTGCGCGAAGCCATGCTAGTGGGCGAATTAGGCGGATACCCGCTTCAAGATGTCAAAGTGACTGTGCTTGATGGCAAACACCACAGTGTCGACTCGAAAGAAATTGCTTTTGTTATGGCAGGAAAGAAAGCCTTTATGGAAGCGGTGAAATTAGCCCAGCCGGTGATTTTAGAGCCGATTGTTGATATGCAAATACATGTTGCTCAAAGCCATGTGGGTGAAATCACAGGTGATATTAGCTCATCGCGAGGCATTGTTTGCGGAACGCAAGCCAATAGCAAGGGCGGCGTTGAAGTTAGTGTTGAAGCGCCTTTAGCAAACGTAAGTAATTACTCTACTCGGCTTAAGTCAATGACTGGTGGCGAAGGTCAATTTTCAATGCACTTTAGCCGATACGATGTATTACCGAAAAAAGCTGTTAAGGAGTTGGCTGATTAAGTTATGAATTAAGTGGTACATCCTTAAAATAAAGGGTTGGTTTAGCTCAGTTTACTAACTCAGCCCTTTTTAACTCGTCAACCCTTTTTAAGTCGTCAACCCAAATAGTTTTACTCAATTAACTTGTTTATTGAATTTGTCACCTAAAACAAGCGACAATACTCCATTGCTATTTTAGTGTGAGCCGAGTTTGAAGCCTTCAACCATTCAATTATTTTTCTGTCCTCTGAACATTGATTTATTAGATGAACTCAGTGCATCGACTGTGCGTTCATGGCTGCCAGAAAATGAAATCAAAAAAGTGGATCGTTTTATTCAGCAACCTGCTCGAGAACAAGGGTTGATGGTACGAGGTTACTTGCGCGCAGTGTTATCTAGTTTTGCAGATATTGAGCCGCAGCAGTGGCAGTTTGAATACGGTGAAAAAGGTAAGCCTAGGCTATCAGCCGATCAGTTTTCACAGACAGGGTTGCACTTTAACCTCAGTCATAGCGGGGACTGGCTGTTAATTGGAGTCGTAAAAACCAATGGTACGGCTGAACAACAAACAGAGTTTGAGCTCGGAGTGGATGTTGAGCGTCGCCGTGAAAGCACGAATATTCATTCTATTTTGAATCATTACTTTTCGCAGCCTGAAGAAAGCGCATTACTGGCATTGCCAGAAGATAAGCATAGAGAACGATTTTTTGATTTATGGGCACTTAAAGAGTCTTATATAAAAGCCAAAGGTTTAGGGCTTGCGTTATCGCTTAAGTCGTTCGCTTTTGATTTATCTTTGCCAAGTTATAAAGAGCTGTTAGTTGGTGATGAGACAATAACAATTCAGCAGGATATCCCGTTAAGTCTGCTTGCCTCTGATAAGTCTGATGCTGATGAAGTGAGTTTTGAAACCGCGCCGCAATGGCAGTGCTATTTAGGCCAACTTAATGAATCATACCGATTTGCAGTTAGTGTTGGTGAAGCACAGTGTCGCTCACACAAAATAAAATCAGAATTTATCCTACATGCACAAAAAATCAGTTGGTCTGAACTGGTACAAACCAACTGATCGCTATAACTTTTTCAGTGGAATTATTTCAGTGGAATTATTTCAGAGGGACGATTTCAAAGTCAGGTTTAAATTGTACCAGTGTTGATGCTATTTTCGCGAAGGCTTGTTTATCGCCTTCCATATTGGCAGTACCTTTTTCTATCAAGGTTTTCATGTTGGTTTTACCCAACAAAATACCGACAACATCAGCTTTATTAATCCTAAGAGTAGCATCGGCTTTTTTCGGTGCATCAACAGTAATATTACTTAAATTACCGTTACTCAATTCAACAAATAAAGTGTCTATTTGATTACCGTTTTGAGTCACTACATTTAAAGTGATATTACCAAGTTCAGCAGCTTTGATACTGTCAACTTTAACCGCAAGGAAATCAAATAAGGTCGACATATCCATTTCGCTGATAACATCTGCTGATGCTGATTTTGGGGCGCCAGGCTTGATCCCCATTCGCAGTTCTTGAGCACCAGTTAAATAAATATTACGCCAACCCGCACCTTCGGCCTGATACCCCATTTGTTCATAGGTGTCAGCCAGTAATTCCCTAGCTTCAGCGTGTTGTGGCTCCGCCATGACCACTTTGTTAAGCGCAGTGGCGACAAAGCGATATTCGCCTTGGTTAAAGTCTTGTTTTGATTTTTGCAGCACATTGTCAGCGCCGCCCATATACTCAACAAACTTTGTGGCTTCTGCTTTGGTCGTTAATGGATTTAAATTAGCTGGGTTCATATCAAAATAACCCAAGTACATGTTGTAAACCGCTTTTGCGTTGTGGCTATATGTACCGTGATAACCATTGGTGTACCACTCATCTTTAACGTTTTGTGGAATAGTCTCTATGATAGCGTCACCGATATCCTGAATAACCACGCCTTGATTGGCTAAACGTAGCGACTGATTATGGACTAGGCCATAATTATCACGTTGCATACGCAGGTAATGGTTAATTTGTTCATTGCCCCAAACAGGCGCTGAATGTGAAGCAAATAACACGTTTACCTCTTCACCGAAGGCGTTGATCATCTCGTTAATGTCTTTAGACCATTTCAAAGAATCACGCACTTTAGCGCCCCTTAAAGTATAGACATTGTGCATACCGTCATAGGTCAATTCACCCGACCATAATGCCTTCATTGAGGGGATATAAGTGATCATCTCACTGGCCGCTTCTGTACCAGAGGCATCCATAAATACCATTTCAAGGCCATCAATGGTTAATGTCTCCCATTTACCTTTATGGTTGAGTTCGTAATCAGGTTTTACGTAGGTGATTTCACCTTTTGATAAACCTTTAGCTAGTGCAGCATCGACAATGCCATGATCATGTTTGCCAAGAGAAACACCATATTGATAGGCTGCACGGCGACTCATTACATTGCCCGCCAAGACGTTCTCGTCGACAATTTCAGAAGTGATATTGTTAGAACCGTATACTTTCACATCAGGAAAAAGCGCTTGCACGCCTCGTGCTCCACCAAAATGATCTGCATGACTATGAGAGTAAATCATAGCGACAATGGGTAAGTCGTTACCTTCAGGTAAATTGGCAAAGGCAAACTTTAATGATTGCTGCACCGCTTCTTTAGTTAGTAGCACGTCGTATGCAATCCAACCTGTTTTACCACGAATAAGGGTTAGGTTAGATAAGTCAGTACCGCGAATTTGGTAAATACCGTCGGTGACTTTATATAGTCCATTAGGCACCATATTAAGCTGTGCTTGGCGATATAAAGATGGATTAACTGAGTCGGGTAACTCTTCACTGATAAAGCTAAATTCTGCTCTTAATATTTTAGCGGTGGCTTCATCAAATGATGCGATTTTGTTTTTACTAAATCGCTCAAAAGCCGCTTTATCATCAAAATTTAAGGTTTTTGCTACTGACTTATTATGCGCTGCTGTAATAGGGGTTGCGGGCTTACCATGGTAATCAACTGTGATGTGGTCATGTTCATGTTGAGCCGCAAAAGCTTGGGTGGTAAACGTTAAGGTAATCGCTAAACCAAGTAATGTTTTTCTCATGTAAGCCTCGAGTCGTTATCTTTATAAGTATTGTTGTTAAATCTAGGTTAACAACAATACTTATAAAGATAACTATAGCTAAGAAGTGTTATTACATTTACTGTATGAATGTATTGGTTGAATATCACTTTGATAAAGCACTACTTCGATAAAGCACTATTTCGATTAAGTATTACATTGTTTGAGTATCAGTTTAAGGGAATGCACTTGAAACCATTATCAGAGCAATTGCAAAAGGAACCTCTAGCGTTAGAGGAAGGGCAACAAGCTCGACATAAATTAGATCTTAATCTTGTCAGGGTGTTCTGCTGTGTATGCGACTATCAATCCATTACGCTTGCGGCGGAGCATCTTTGTTTAACCCAATCTTCTGTGAGCAATGCCATTAATCGTTTTAAAACTCTGGTAGGTGCAGAGGTTTTTGTTAGGCAAGGAAGAGGAATTGCATTAACGTCTATAGGTCAGCATTTACATCAAACATTGAGCCCTTCATTAATTGATATAGAGCAGTGTATTAATAGCGTTAAAGTGTTTGATCCTTCAAAGTCGAAGAGAGTTTTTCATGTGAGCGCGAATGAGTCGATAATTGATTTAATAGAAGCGGACATAGAAAAAGCTGTGGCTGATAAAGGAGTTGAAATCATTTTTACTGAGGCAATTATTGAACAAGAGAACTTGTATCAAGCGTTGAAAAAACAGCAGATTGATTTGGCTTTAGACATTGTTCGGCCATCTGAGGCTGCTTTTTCGAGTCTACAAATCGCCACTGAAAAGTTGGTTTGTGTAGCAAGGGCTAACCACCCACAATTTAAGCATGGTATAGACGAAGCCTCTTATTTTGCTGCGAAACATTTATTCTATCGCTTACATCGACACAACCAGCGGGTTGCAGAAATCATTTCAACTGATCATTTACCTGAGCGACACATGTATGGCGAGAAATCTTCGCTCCTCACCATGTTATCTGGGGTGAGTAAGTCCGATGCAATTTGTATTGCGCCTTATACCTACGCCAAAAGTTACCAAGCAACCTTTCGTTTAACCTTGATGGATTTACCATTCGAAAGTCAGTTGATTTCTATTTACAGTATTTGGCCAACTCGCAATCAGCAAGACCCAGCGACAATCTGGCTTAGGGAGTTAATTGAGACGGCATTGAAAAAGGTGTATATGGCAGATGCTAGCAGCGAACTGTAAGTAGTTAGGAAGTGAGAGGCTTGTATAATGACCAGTGATTAAACTTGCCCCGTTGGATTAATCCCTAATCCCTAATCCCTAATCTCTAACCTTTAAGCGCAGCATCAAAATTGCTTAAGCTGATAACATCGCCTGATTGCATATCATCAATATGAATATTGCCAATTCTAACTCTTACAAGCCTTAATGTGGCAAACTCCACTGCGGCGGTCATTTTTCTAATCTGGCGATTCTTTCCTTCACATAAGGTAATTGACACCCAACTCGTTGGACCATGCCTTGGATCGCGAATTTTTTTACCGCGTGAGGGAAGCATTGGCTCTGCGTTTAACTTGAATGCTTTACAGGGCAGAGTGAGATATTTGGTACCATTAATGCCAATCTCAACTCCGTTTTGTAGTAGTGACACCGCCTTGTCATCGATATCGCCATCAACTTGCACATAATACTCTTTTTCGATGCCTTTACTTCTCACCTTATGGCTCATCATGCCATCTGTTGTGAGTAACAGTAGCCCCTCTGAGTCATGATCTAGGCGACCAATCGCCATGGTTTTATCTGGAAAATTATAGAGTTCTGCCAGCAGACGTTTTTTCTTACGTGTTTCTGGCACAAACTGACTCAAAAAACCAAAGGGTTTAAATATTTTAAAGTGTTGATGAGCTTGTTGAAGGTCTTGCTGACTTGAATGGACAGATTCTTGGATAGCTTCTTGGGCAGTCTCTTGGGGATGTGAGGCTGCATTTTGAGTCGCATCTTGTTCTAAATCTGTTAGACAGGCTTGGTTGGTGCTTGGCATTAACGGTGGCTCTTAATCTTAAACCTGATTGATACAGTATTATACGGATACAAAGTGATAGATGCACAGCTAATAACTTTGGCGATTTAAATAATCACTTGGTATAGAAGTTATCTGATATAAAAGTTATCTGATATAAAAGTCATCTGACAAAAAGTCACCTGATATAAAGGTCAAACTGGGATTGCCTAGATTTTAACCTCAATATTAACTTTATTGATTCATAGTGGTAACTCTTGCGGTGAGTATTTTACAAGTTCATGCGGCTACAAGGATAATAGTTGTTTTTTACACCTACGCCGCTTATTTTATCGAGCACTTATTTATCATATTTTAGCTATCGACGCGTTAAAATGACAATTGCCAGTCTGCATTGTTTTGTCGTTAACATCTGATATAAGTAAGAATCGTTATTTTATTAAGTTTATTAATCAGTGAGAGATACAATGAAATTAGATGCAATACTTTGGGATTATGACGGAACCTTAGTTAATTCAGTGCCGAAAAATATTGATATTACCAAAGCTATTTTATCTATCGTAGCACCTCATTTAACTGGTGATAATTTACCTCAGTATTTATTAACTGAAACGCTTTACCATGAAGCGAATCATGGCGCTAAAAATTGGCAGCAACTCTATGTTGATTATTATGGATTAACAGAGAAGGAAATGCTCCAAGCGGGTAGCATGTGGGCAGAGTATCAAGAGAAGAATGAAACTGAGGTGATGTTATTTGATGGTATCAAGGATGTCGTGCAGGAGTTTTCTCATTATCATCACGGCATATGTTCACAAAACTCGCAGAAAAATATTCGTCGCGTACTAAACAATAATGACATTGGCGCTCCGTTTAAGGCGATTGTTGGCTATGATGATGTGTCTAGCGGTAATCAAAAGCCACACCCTTTTGGCGGCGTTAAGTGTGTTGAATCAATATTAGGACATACAGACAGTGAGTTACTGATGTATATTGGCGATCACGAAGCAGATGCTAAGTTTGCGCGTAACTTACAGGTAGCGCTTGGAAGCAATGCAAAAGTCATTTCTGTAGCTGCAGCTTACAGTCAATCTGAGCCTGAAAGTTGGAGCGTTAAGCCTGATTATATTGCCAGAAATGTTGAAGATTTAATGTCGATTATCGGCAAATATGCTTAACAATGTAGGCTAACTCTTAATCGTTAGTGCTTATTTGTTAGTGCCGAAATTAGTGTTCAAGAATGAATAAAGCCTGCGATTGCAGGCTTTATTGTTTCTAGCTCTTACTGGACTAATATCTGCTGCGTTATATGAGCAGTTTTAATCGTTTTAGTGTTATTGCCTAGCCAAGCGGTGCGTCTCTGGAGGTTGCTCAAAGTCGCTTCTAAATGGATTAATATCCAAGCCGCCACGACGAGTATAACGGGCATAAACCGTCAGTTTAGTACAATTACAGTAACGCTTTAAGTCAGTGAAAATACGTTCAACACATTGCTCATGGAACTCGTTATGCTGACGGAAAGAAATCAAATAACGCAGTAGTTTTTCATGATCAATCTTTGGCCCTTGATAACGGATCATTACGCTTCCCCAATCAGGCTGAGATGTGATCAGACAATTTGATTTGAGTAAATTTGACGTTAGGGTTTCGACGACATTTTTATCTTCAGTACTATCTTGAAGATAATCAGGGTTGAATTGGTAGTCATCAATTTCAATATCAAGTTCATCAATGCAGTTACCTGGCAATTCAACAATGCGCTGGGTGTTAAAATGCTTTGGCTCAATCACTTTGACCGTCACATCACCATTAGCGCAATGGCTTAAGTCAGTCGTTAAGGTTTGTTGTACCTGCTCTACACTGTCAAATCGCGTTTGGTTAAAGCTGTTGAGGTAAAGTTTAAACGATTTAGATTCGATTAAATTATCACTTTCGATTGCAAGGTAAACTTCGATAATCGCGACCATTGGTTTGCCTTTGGCATTAAGCCAAGACAGTTCATAGCCTGTCCAGATATCCGCACCTTGAAAAGGCAAGGTAACAGTTAATGCAATTGCATCGCGATTAAGTTTACGAGGAACCCCTTGTAGCAGTGAAGCATCATATTCTGCTTGATATTGCGTCGTTTGACCTAAAGTCAGGCCTTTAAGTGCATCTGCATCACTATAGGGATCGTGATTGTGTGTCATCTAGTCTGTTTCCGTGTCAAAATAGACTTATATTATAACCCAAAATTGGAGCATCTTAAGTGTCTTGTTCAACTTCATTGGATCATTTTTCTAGCCGTTATATCAAAGCTTATGAGGATGTATTAGGCGAGTTACCCCGTTATTTCCCACTTGGGCAAGGATCCGCCTGTATTGAAGGTAAGTATGATCTTGAATCGGATGATGCTGTTTTTTGGCGTACAGTTAAACGTAAAACTAACTCAGACTTCAGTAATGTAGAACATGCGTTAGAGATTAAACTTCATCAAGACATTAATGCTTTTTATGGCGAGTTTTTTTCAGCGCCTTTGTATTTTGATTCTTCATGGGGAGAGGGTGAGTTACTGCAAGTTTGGAATCAGCAGGACTTTGAATCTTTACAACAAAATGTGATTGGCCATCTGATGATGAAGAAAAAGCTTAAGCAAGAGCCAACCTGGTTTGTTGGCGTTCTTGGTGATGGCGATCAAATGCTTACCGTTGATAATGAAGATGGCAGCGTGTGGATTGAAATCCCTGGTGATAGGCCAAAAGAAAAACTTGCTGACAGTTTAGCTGAATTCATTGATGCATTAGCGCCGCGAGTTATGCCGCCAGTCGAGCCCGTGGTTGAAGATAATTATGTTGCTCATCCAGGAATTTGGCAGCGGATGAAAATGATGTGGAATGATTTAGTGAAAGGTAAAAAGTAGTCCTACGTTTGAATCTAATAAAAGCCAGCCCTTGTTTATCAGGTCTGGCTTTTTAATGTTTATTCTAATGGCAATAACAAGTAAACCTATTATGAAACCACAGAACTGTTACTGATGATCCCACGAGATGTTGGATACGATTCTGCAAGGCTCACATCTAAAATGAAACATATCTAATAGTGGGTCATCTAAACGCCATTCCTTTGAGCCGCAACGCGGGCAAGCGCGTTCTTTTTCACTCGCAAGACTTTCACCGCCGACTCGGTAAAGATAATAGTAGGTTGGAATTTTAGTAATAAACTCCACTCTGCCGCGAATATCCCAACCACGTCTGAATAAGTCACTTTTATGGCTGGTTATCTCGTTTAGTGCTGCAAACTCAGCTTGTGTTGCTGCGGCCATTTGCAGTTCATCACAGGCTTGCCACTCGGTTTGCCAACGGATAACTCGCTTATGGTCGCCATTAAATGTAGCTGGGATTTGATACAGTGGGATAGGGAGTAAGTTATCGCCACTTCTTAATGGCGAGCACATATGTACGAAGCTGGTATAAAGCACCTGCCAACTTGGTGCTTCTTCATTACTTTGTTCTGAATTAATGTCTTGGCCAATGTACTTCTCACGTGGTGCAAGTAACTTAGCTTCAGTCAATTGCAGTAAAGCTTGTTTCGTCCATGGGCTGTTATGGCGGCTCGATAAGCTGGTTTTTTCCGGCATTAATAACCGCACTTTAAACTCACCTTCGTTAAAGGCGACAGCAAACTCTCTTCCCAATATTTGACCGTTTGCTCGTAAAGATTCGAGATAGTGGTTAATGGCTTTTTCGGCTGCGGTGATGGTGGTATCCGCAAAACATTCAAATCTTAGCTCTGTGACAAACATGGGGTTTCCGTTTAACTTTTGGGGTTATAAGCGCGATGCGTCAGCGTTATTAGGCAGTGGTTAATTATGGCAATGATTAATAGCGCTAACGATAGTTATTCATTTATTTACGCTTTGTTTTCAAGTTGGGCAATGCGCTCTTCCAATAACGAGATTTTGCTTTCAAACTCGGTTTTCATTTGCTGCATTTGAGTCAGTAGCTTTTGTTCTATGACCTGTGTATCTGTGTCGGCTGCAGACTTATTTGATTCAAGTGCATCACCTAAGTCAGGCAGAGTTTGCCATTGGTCTTTCGGAATGGCTTTAAATTGTTGTAACCCTTGGATAAGCAAAGGCATTGGGACTTTGCCGCCTAGCTTGCCTTTAACTAATGCCATTGTAGGCGTGTGACCATTCATAGCAATGGTTTTAGCCGCTGCGAGGACTTGTTCGATTGGGCTCATAATTGGTGAAAATCCTCATTATTGATTAGTGAAAATACTCAATTAGTTATTGTTTATTAATAAATATTAATAAAATCAAAGGTGTAAAAATTGGCACACTTTTAGCTTATTAATCTATGACAACATTATAACGTATCTCAAAAACAGTTTGAGTAGAAATTACGTGAGAATCATTTTAATAATAAGGAAGTATCATGAAATCAAAATTGGGTTTAGCATTTTTAATGGCTGCAACTAGCCTTTCATTAAGTGGTTGTGTATTTCATGTCGGTGGTAGTGAAGGTAAGCACAGTGATTCTTATTGGGAAACACAGCAACAAACTAACAGAGCCAATTTATCAAAACTCACTATGGGTATGGCGCGAGACCAAGTCACTATATTGATGGGAACTGCTGATTTTAGTGAGGCGTACGTTACTCAAGCTGACGCTGAAAGCCCGAAAAAAGAAGTTAACGTACTCTTTTATCGTACTCAGTGGAGTAAAGGCGACGGCAAGACCACTAAAGATGAATGTACCCCAGTGGTCATCAGTGACAATAAATTAGTCGGTTGGGGCGATACTGCATACCAAAAGATTTAATCTTTACTGACGTAAAAGTACGTCCAGTTGGTCGATTAACTCTGACCACTGGGCGTCTTCAGCCAAACTCTCTTCTAAAAAAGCTTTTTGAGCATGATTCCAAAAATCAGCATCGATTATTTTAGTATTGCCAGTAATAGTATGTTGCGATAGAAATTGTCTTATTGCAGATTGTGA
The DNA here is from genome assembly GCF_055808815.1 of Shewanella sp. GJ50-10. Taxonomy (NCBI): domain Bacteria; kingdom Pseudomonadati; phylum Pseudomonadota; class Gammaproteobacteria; order Alteromonadales; family Shewanellaceae; genus Shewanella; species Shewanella sp. GJ50-10. The sequence continues at coordinate 1,355,703 of NZ_JBVVSS010000001.1, forward strand.
TGAATCCAGTCCAAGCTGTTCAAATAAATGAGAAAGCGTCGCAGAGGTCGTGTCCATATTGTTCACCAATTTAAAGTTGAATTTGGTTGCTAAGCCAAGTTTAAGCGTAGGTGACAGAGTTAAAATTGCAATATGTTTCAAACTTGTTAAGTTGTAACTATTAACTTGGCTTAGTAAAGAGTGTAAACATGGAACAGAACACGTTAGAAAAGCATAAAGCTGTTTATTTAACCGCAGAAGATTTACGCGTTGCAGCATCGATAATTTATAACGCCTACCATGATGACCCTTTCTTTATTGAAGCTTTAGCAACAACCAATCAAGCGAGTTATGAGCAAAAGCTGCGAGCGGCAATTCGTGAAGAATTAACTGAGCTTTGGCAACAAGAACAGCCATTGATTGGTTGGTTTGATGACGAAAGGTTGATTGGAGTCGCCTGTGTGATCACTCATCAAGTGCCATTAGGTGAAAGCCGATATTGGCACTGGCGTTTAAAAATGGTGTTGGGTACCGGTTGGAACTCGACTCAGGCGTTAATTAAAAAAGAGCATAGCATTTTAGAAAGCTTGCCGAGTAAGCAATACGGTATTTTGCAGTTTATTGCTTTATCCCCGATAGAACAGAGTAAAGGTAATGGCTCTAAGTTAATACAAGCGGTATTAAGTTGGTGTGATGAGCAGCCGGAATTAGACGGTATTGGCGTTTTTGTTAATAATGCAAAACATGCCGAATTATTTACTCGAGAAGGTTTCAATCATTTATCTGAACTGGCAATTGGCAGTGTTGATGGTGAAATTTTAATTTATCCAAGTAAATAAAGCGAGATAAGGCAATGAGTGACAACAAATATCAAGATTTCAAATCATTTTATCCTTTCTATTTATCTCAGCATCAAGATCCGACTTGTAGAAGGTTGCACTATGTCGGTAGTGCCTTAATCATTGGGTTAATCATCTTCACGCTTATTAATCAGCAATGGTGGCAATTATTGTTATTGCCCATTATTGGGTATGGTTTTGCATGGGTGGGTCACTTTGTCTTTGAAAAAAATAGGCCTGCAACTTTTGAGTACCCATTATATAGCTTACTGGCGGATTGGGTGATGTTTGCACAAATGTTAAAAAAACGACTTAACTTGGGCTCTTCGTCAAGCTAACTGTTACTTCTGCTTGTAAGACTTATCTCACAATGGTGTAGGTTTTCGTGTGTTGTGGATTGTCTTATTTCTCTTTAAAGTTAATTTAATTCATTTTAAACAGGGGTTTACGATTAAATTTCTGATAGTCTGTTTGTGAACTATTTGTTTCATCAAGTTTTTGACTCATTTCGCTCCCGCCTTTTTATTACAATGAATTCATTAAGCAATCAGTTAAATAATTTTGTGAGTTACAGGAAGTAACCACAATTTAGTTATTTAACGAGCTAATTAACTAAATGCAGTTAAAGTGAATATTATTGCTTAAAGTGGATAATGATATTTATCTTGAAATTAAGGATAAATAACACCCAATTCAGGATGAAGCTAGGACACGCTCAAGGAGTGGGCATGAGCTCAGTTAATGATTAACTGAAACAAGGACGACCCTCATCAGGATGATGAAGGATTGCAGGAAGCACATACCAGGATGGTATATCTAGGAGCAAGATTTTCAGTCAAACGGATAGACTGATTCAAAGGAATGAAAACTCAAGTATGCTCAATATGAGCAATACAAGGAAATTGAGTGCTAAAGGATAAATGGAGCAGGGAGCACATATAGTCGCATGGATGGAGCAGGGAGCACAATTTAGCAGGAAAGCTAACAAAGAGTAAAATGAGCGCAATCTTATTTATAAGGTTGCGCTTTTTTATGCACATTTCAAATCAATACTTATACGTTCAACGGCGCAATTTAGCTATGCAAATGTTAAATGTGTGAATCACCCAAAAGGCTTACCTTCTCTCTTTTCTATTGTTCGTGTGAGATATATCTCACACGCATTGTAAGATTAAGCGCTTTTAACTGAGGTGTTTTAGGCTGTTCTATTTTAAGTTGTTGTATAATATATATTTATTTTATTTACCCTTGAGGTTGTTTGTTGTTTAGGTGTTAAGTTGGTGTTTGGTGCATATTTATTTACTCACATATCGATTAAAATAAGTCACAAGGAAGCAAATAAACACAGGATGTGTTTAGCAGATGAAGTTAGTCTGCAGCTGATTAGGATTTTAGCGAGTGGCTGTAACAAAAGATAATTGCAATAGTTTGTTGTGATGGCTCGCCAAGGATAAACCTTAGTTATTGTTGTTGCTCATCAGGATGATGACTATAAACACTTTAATTAGGCAGACGATAAAGGGTCGTTAAGGATAACGACAGTGTTAAAGGATGACACTGGCATCAGTAATGATGAATGACTTTATGGTGAAATGGATTTTAAATTTGGACATCAATAAAATGGATTTGCGCTGTTATGGATAACAGTGATTGCAATGGATGCAATAGATTGAATCATGGATGTCATGGAAGAAAACCAAGGATGAATTAAAGGACACGCTTAAGGATTTGAGCAGGCTCGGTCAAAGGATAATCGAGTAAGAGGGACAGTACTTAATTGTACATGGAACATCAAGGATCGAATACGGATAGCGCACGGAGCAAGTTAGACGCATGGATGGTGCAGGGAGCACAGAAATAGCTGGATGGCTTAACAAAAGTACAAGAGACCGCGACGATTTATTATTGCCGCGGTCTTTCTTTTGGCTTAAATAAAGTTAATAAGCTTGAATTCCCCATTTATAAAATTCCCTTTAAACAAAGCCAATAAAAAACGCCATCAAGATTAATGCTCTTAATGGCGTTGAATAGTTTGCTTAACTTGGCAATTCAACTGAGTAAAGTTAACGGTTAAGTATTAGTATTCACTAGTCGAAACTCACCCCTATAAGCAGGTATTAACGACATTTACCTGAGTTGCAACTTGATGCTCCGCCACAACCACCGAACTTACCTTTTGCCATGGGTGCATCCATCCATTCAGGCTCTGGAAAAATTGGCCAGTTAATCTTCTCTATCTTTTTGCTGTGCATATTAATATGACCGCGATATTGATTCATACCGTCAGTGCTGAATTCAAACATAAATTTTGCACGCCAGCACAAGCCTGTTGAACCGCCTATGCTGGGTCTCGCTGACTCCATCGCAATAGCAAGCAACTGTACTTTTTGGTTGGCACATGACCTTTCAGCATAGCGACGACTGATTTCAGCCATCTGACGTAACTGCCAAAAAAACGCTGCAACAACCACAACGGCGACGATTAAAATAAAATCTGACATCATTGGCTAACTGCCCTAAATAACCCGCCGATGGCGGAAGAAAGTTTTTCACTACGATCAGCGCTTCTTAAATCTAGAAGCAGTGAATCTCGTAAGCTTGGAATAGCTACGATATCAGCAAAAACTTGATTAAAGAAGTTTTGTGGTTGGTTCGCTAACACTTCAAGATAAAGTTTGCGGGTTGCATCATCTTTTAATGCTGTCCAACTTCTTGCAGCAATAGTGATTAATAAGTTCTCATCAAGTTGCTGATAATTTACTAACTGCTTAATCGCTTTTTGTGTCAATTCAGGCTGAGAAGCCAATGCTCTAAGGTAGATATGCTTATGTTCAACTTCAGCGGCTGATAACTTATCGAATAAGGTTTCGGCTAAAGGCTTTGAAATCGTAACATGCTCTAGACATTGGCAAATTGCTGCTTGGACTTCTAAAGGTGCAAGTGAAATTGTTGTATTGATATGCTTATCATGATCAAACTTATCTAAGCGAACACATACATCTGCAATACCTTGTAAGCCCAGTTGTTGCCAACTGTCATTATTGGCATTACTTTCGTTTAGGTTTGAAAAGTACTGCGCAGCATATTCATATTGCGCTGATGCTTGCTGACTTAATTGCTTTTTCACTAGTGCATTAAATAAAGCGAGCTTTTCCTGGCTAGGCTTGAAGCTGAACGGATGGTTTGCATAACGTTCTTGTTCTTCATCTGATAAAGCTTTGGTCGGATCGCGGCCTAACGCTTCAAGGATCATTTTAATAAACTGACTACGTTGAGCAGGAGAGAGTAAACCTTGCTCATCTAGCGGCAGCTTTAAAAACCAAATAAATGGTGGCTGATCTTCACGCCAAAACACAATGGCAAATTGGGCATGGCCTTGAATTGGAAAAGGATAAGGAGTATTCAATGCTTCAATTTGGTTGAATAACACTGGATCAATGTTTTCAACTCTACGGCCTAAATCATAAACCTGAAATTGAGTGTTAGCGGTGTCTAGGAATTGGCTTAAGGTTTCAAGTTGTGTCATGGGAGCTTATTTATCGCGATAATCTTGCCGCTATTATAGGGTTAACTGCCGTCTGATGATATGATTAGTCGCACAAACAACAGTGATTATTCAAACCGTTTAAGCGAAAACCTGCCGTTATGCCTCATATTCAAACCGCTCAATTTTTAAATCAGTTAGAACAACAACTCAAGCAAAGTGCTTTATGGTCCGCAAATGCACCAAGCGATTCAGCTCTAGCTAGTACAGCGCCATTTGCTTGTGATTCACTGCGTTTTGAACAATGGCTGCAATTTATATTCATTCCTAAGATGAGTCAGTTGATAGCTCAAGGCTTGCCGCTGCCGACGCAAATTTCTTTAACGCCAATGGTTGAGCAAGCATGGATTAATCATAAAGACCTTGCAAAACTAACGACTTTGCTAACTCAGATAGATGACTTTTTAACACGTCAGTAAAAGGTAAATACAATGACTGAAGAGAAATATATCAGCCCATTTGCTGAAGATGAATATTTTGATATTAATGATGTTGATGCCAACAGTACTGATAGTGAGATTAATTCAACTGACGTGGAAGAAAGCGATGAAGTCGCTCCCGAGCTTGAAATTTTGTTTGAAGATGAGCATATCGTAGCAATCCATAAACCTGCCGGATTATTGGTTCATCGCTCTTATTTAGCAAGAAAGGAACGTTTTTTTGCAATGCAACTGACGCGTGATTTAGTCGGCTGTCATGTGTTTCCTGTTCACCGCTTAGATAGACCTACATCAGGTGTACTTGTTTTCGCTAAAAGCAGTGAAGTCGCGCGAGATTTATGTCAGCAATTTGAGCAGCATCAAATTGAAAAAACATACCTCGCATTAGTACGTGGCAATATGCACGAGGCCGCGAGGCTTGATTATGCGCTTAAAGTAGAACTTGATGATGTGGCGGATAAAAAATCACGTAAGGATAAGCCAGCTCAAGATGCAGTAACTGATTATGCTCCGCTGTTAAATACTGAAATTCCGTTTAGTTCAGGGCGATATCCTTCAAGTCGTTTCTGTTTAATCAAGTTATCTCCGCAAACAGGGCGTAAACATCAACTTCGTCGCCATATGGCGCATTTACGCCACCCAATTATTGGCGATACTACCCATGGTGATGGTAAACAGAATAAGTTTTTCCGATCTCATTTTGAGATTAATCGTTTGTGGTTAATAGCAAAGTCGATTCGATTTACTCATCCTGTGACCAAGCAATTAATGCATATTGAGACTGAACTAGAACAAGAGTGGCTGACTATATTTGAACAATTCGGTTGGCAGGAAGAGCTTGATAATGCCGGTTCGATAGATATTGCTTAGCTGAGTCATGCTGTAAAAGGTGTGAATTGGAACGAAGAATATAGAGATATCTATTTAGGTATCTCTTTTTTAATAGCTGTTTAAAAGTACTTAAACCGACGATACTTTTATCAGTGGCTATTATCAATGACTATTATCAATGACTTTTACCGATGGCTATTACCAACGACTATTAGCGACGGCTTTTACGAGCAATAAAATGCGGTAGAAATTAACTGGCTTTTAGCGTTGCTTTGGTATGTGCTAATAAAACTGATTTAAGTTTTTCAAACTCTTCAATTTTAGCTAGGGGTTCGCTGGTATCTTGTTGTTCACAACGAAAATAGAAATTACGTCTAATGTGGGCTGATTTATGTTGCAGTTTAAACAATCTGTGCCTGTTGGCCTGACGCATAACAGTAACCTTAACGATTGGGTAAGTTATTACTTTTGTTTGTATTTCATACTTGCAGCCTAGCATTAGAATACAGTATGGTGAAGTTATCAACCTCATAAGCAGTAGCACTGCTCAATGAATTATAGAAGTCAGTTAACTTAAAGAGAAGTATATCATGGAAAAAGTTAATTTAGTGTTCGGTACGGTATATGGTAGTGCACAATTTGTTGCCGAAACACTGAACGATAAAATTGCCGAATTAGAATATTCAGTTAACTTACTGCAACCTACAGATTTAGCAGGCTATGTACCAAGCGAAGATGAGTTACTGATCATTGTCACATCTACCACTGGGCAAGGCGACTTACCTGATGATATCGCGCAGTGGTTTACTGAACTTAAATCTGTGGCGCCATACTTACCTAAATTACATTACAGTATCATTGGTCTCGGTGATTCAAGTTACGAAACGTTTTGTGGTGCAGCTAAACAGTTTGATGAATTACTTATTGAACTTGGCGCTCAAAGCCTCATCGAAATGTTAGAGATTGATGCATGTGAAACCATGGAACCTGAAACTGAAGCGACACAATGGATACCAGCTTGGCACGCAGCGGTTCAATCTCTCGCCAGTTAAGAAGGCTTAGCCAGCAATGGTTTAAGTTTGCCCAGCGCCTTAGTCAGGCGCTGCTTATTCCTATTGCGATTTTACCAGCTGCGGGCGTCATGCTCGGCTTATCATTTAACCCCTTACCGTTTATCCCTCCTGAACTTGCTACCGTTTTTTCGGCAGTGGGTAATCTCATTTTTACCATGATGCCGTTATTATTTGCGATAGCTATCGCAATAGGCTTTTGTAAAGATCAAGGTATAGCGGCATTCGTCGCAGTGTTTGGTTTTGGGGTCTTCATTTCGAGTTTGGGGGCATTCACGGCTATTTACGACTTAAACTCGCGACCCATATGGGGACTTGAAACCATAGATACAGGGATAGCGGGCGGCATATTAGTCGGTGGTTTAACCTGTTTTGTGGTTAGATTAAGTCAGGATGTAAAATTGCCGGCCATGTTGTCATTTTTTGAGGGGCAACGAAGTGCGGCGCTGATCATCATTCCATTCGCCATTGCTTTGGCTTTTGTACTTGCTCATATTTGGCCGACGTTCGCCTATTACATTGATTCATTATCCCTTTGGGCAGTATACCAAGATCCTGCAATAGCCTTTGGGGTTTATGGCACGATTGAGCGTTTTTTAATTCCACTGGGTTTACATCATATTTGGAACGCGCCTTTTTATCTTGAAGTCGGTCAATACTTTCATGAAGGTAAAATGGTGCGAGGGGAAATAGCAAGGTACCTTGCAGGCGATCCTTTAGCAGGAAATTTAGCGGGTGGTTATTTAATTAAAATGTGGGGACTACCTGCAGCAGCTTTGGCGATTTGGCGCTGCGCTGATAAGTCAGAACAAAATCGGGTCGCAGGTATTATGTTATCCGCCGCAGCAACAAGTTGGCTTACAGGTATCACTGAGCCCATTGAATTTGCTTTTATGTTCGTAGCGCCGGTATTGTTTGTTATTCATGCAATTTTAACTGGTCTCGCTTATACGGTTTGTATTCTATTAGATGTGAATCATAGTGTGGTTTTTTCCCATGGATTAATTGATTTTAGTCTGCTGTTTGCTCAGTCAAGTAATACTAGTTGGTTTTGGTTTTTAGGACCTTTAACCGCCTTTATCTATTACCTAATTTTTAGAGTGAGCATCTTAGCGTTTAATTTAAAAACGCCTGGCCGTTTGGAGTCAGATGATGAAGGCAATAAAGAAAGCTTAAGGTCGATGATCAGTGCTTTAGGTGGGCCTGAAAATATCGTTGAGCTCAATGCTTGTTTAACTCGGTTAAGGATTGCTGTGGTAGATCCTAAGCTGGTAGATAAGCCTAGATTAATGAGACTAGGAGCAAAAGGGGTGATAAAAGTAGGCAAGGGTGTCCAAGTGGTATTCGGCACTAAAGCTGAAAGTCTCAGAAAACTGTTACAGAAGTACCTAGATACTCGTATTTAACCTTACTTAGCCTTAGTTAACTTTCCTAAAGTTACTTAACCTTCCTAATTTAAGCAAACTGCTTATTTGAATAATGTTATCCATCAATATTATAGAATCATCATCATTTGCATACTGATTTTATAAATACTTTAAAGCATTTCGTTTTAATCGACTGTAATCGTAAAAAGAATGCTATCAACAGTTACTTTCTATACGGCTGTGTTATTAATGAATTCGTAAATGCGTTTTTAATTATTGATATGAGTAGTTTATTTATGAAAAACACCCAGGTTAGTCAACAAAGTGATGCCGATTTAACATCAATACCTCGCAAAATCTTAATTACAGATTGTGAAGATGCCCAAGGGTTAATCGCTAAGATCACTGGAGTGTGTTTTGCGCATCAGCTTAATATTATTAAGAACACTGAATTTGTTGATCATCAGCAAGGCCGCTTTTTTATGCGTACCGTGCTGGAGGGTAAGATTAATGATGAGGAATTATTAGCTGATTTACGTGACGTTTTACCAGAGCAGAACCATATGAAATTGGTTGATGCAGGTAAAAAGCGGATTGTGGTACTGGTCACCAAAGAAGCGCATTGTTTAGGTGATATCCTGATGAAATCCTATTACGGTGGTTTAGATGTTGAAATTGCTGCAGTCATCGGAAACTACGATATCTTACAAAGGTTAACTGAAAAATTTGATATTCCATTTCATCATGTTTGCCATCAAGGTTTGGATAGGCAGCAACATGAACAAGCGATGCTTGAAAAAATCAAATTATACTCACCAGATTATATCGTCCTCGCTAAATTTATGCGTATTTTAACGCCAGAGTTTGTTGCTGAATTCCCTAATACTATTATCAACATCCACCATTCATTTTTACCGGCTTTTATTGGCGCTTCACCTTATCGTCAAGCGTGGGAAAGGGGAGTTAAAATTATTGGTGCGACAGCCCATTTTGTGAATAACTGTTTAGATGAAGGGCCTATTATCAAACAAGATGTGATTAATGTGGATCATAGCTTTAGCGCGGAAGAAATGGCTCACAATGGCCGTGATGTTGAAAAGAGCGTATTAAGTAAAGCTTTGCAACTGGTACTTGAGGAGCAAGTGGTGGTTTACGGTAATAAGACGGTCGTATTCTGAAGTTAACGCTGCTGTGTACTTACGATAATATCGCCCATAAAAAAGGCTCAGTACGAATACTGAGCCTTTTACTTTTCTAGAGTGAGTTAGATGAAAGAACACCTACCCATTCTCAAAAAACGTATTAATCAACGATACGTAAAAGTTCGTTAATTCCTACTTTACCGCGAGTTTTAGCATCTACTTTCTTAACGATAATTGCAGCATATAAGCTGTAAGTGCCACATTTAGAAGGTAGGTTACCTGAAACCACTACCGAGCCTGCAGGTACGCGGCCGTAATGTACTTCGCCCGTTTCACGGTCAAAAATACGTGTGCTTTGGCCAATGTATACGCCCATTGAGATTACGCTGCCTTCTTCAACAACAACGCCTTCAACAATTTCACTACGTGCGCCAATGAAACAGTTGTCTTCAATGATTGTTGGGCCAGCTTGTAATGGCTCAAGTACGCCACCGATGCCAACACCGCCAGATAAATGAACGTTCTTACCAATTTGGGCACAAGAACCTACTGTTGCCCATGTATCAACCATGGTTCCTTCGTCAACGAATGCACCTAGGTTTACGTAAGATGGCATTAATACGGTGTTCTTACCGATAAATGAACCTTTACGAACGGTTGCTGGTGGTACAACACGAATTGCTTCTTCTTTAAAGCGCTCTGCTGTGTAGTCTGAGAATTTTTGTGGCACTTTATCAAAGTACTTAGTGTCGCCGCCTTCAATCACTTCGTTATCGAAGATGCGAAAAGAAAGCAAAACAGCTTTCTTTAACCACTGATGTACATGCCATTCGCCGTCAATCTTCTCTGCTACGCGTGCTTGACCTTTATCAAGCATGCTGATGACAGTTTCGATATCTGCACGAACACTTGGCTCTACCGTGCTAGGTGTGATGTCCTGACGAGCCTCAAATGCAGCTTCTATGCGTTGGCGTAATGCCTCCATTACTTTCTCCCAATTTGTATTTATTGATGTAAAGGTTGAGTCAGCGCTTCGGAAAGCGCTTCAGATAATTGTGTTTGCTGTGCTTCGCTAAGTGCTTGGCCGAGAGCGGTTTGTAAAATAAAGAAATCCTCGGCGCGCTCACCAATGGTGGTAATTTTGGCTGATAATAATGTGATATCGCAGCGATAAAGTACATCACCTACTTTTGCTAGCAGCCCTGGGCTGTCTAAAGCAATTAGCTCCATCATACTTGTATCATGCTTCGCACCCGGTAAGAAACTCACTTGTGTGCGAACGTTAAAAGGTTTCATGATCCGTGACATTTTTCTAAACTTTGGCGGTTTAGATTTTTGTGTTGCCAATCTCTTTTCAAGCGATTTTTTAATCGACTGAATACGTGAAAGTTGGCTGATTGGTTCACCATCTTGCTCTAAAATAACGAAAGTATCTAATGCGTAATCATCGTTTGATGTCATGATGTTAGCATCATGAACATTTATGTTTTTGTTATCTAACACTGTCATAACAGTGGCGAATAATTTGGGCTTGTCTTTAGCGTAAACAAATAACTCACTGCCACCACGGGTTGTGTGTTTTGAGATAAGCACTAATGGTTTTTGTTTATCATGTTTAAGCAGTGCTTCAGTGTGCCAAGAAACTTGATTCGGTTGATGACGTAAGAAATAGTCATCTTTGAAGCGACTCCAAAGTTCATTAATGGCTTTCTGTTTAACACCACGTCTTAATAGCTCTTTTTGCGCTTTTTGTTGGACTTCCAAAACTCTATCTGCAACGTCAATGGGTTTTTCTTTACCGCGGGATAATACCCGTTGGGTGGCAAAGTATAAGTCCCTTAACAGCGAGCCTTTCCAATTATTCCAAGCTTTGTGGTTGGTGGCACAAATATCAGCCACGGTAAGACAATATAAATAGCTTAAATGCACCGCATCCTGCACTTGATCTGCAAATTTGGCTACTACTTCAGGATCTGAAATATCACGGCGCTGAGCGGTAACCGACATGACCAGATGATTTTCCACTAACCATGCCACAAGTCGCCCGTCATGATCGCTTAAGCCATGCAGCTTACAAAAATCTAATGCATCGGTAGCGCCTAATTTACTGTGGTCGCCACCTCGTCCTTTGGCAATATCATGGAAGATAGCCCCAAGTACTAATAAGCCTTTTTTAGGCAATTGGTTAATTAGTATAGCGCCTAGTGGAAACTCATCTTTCTGATCTGGTTGTGCAAACCGGTCAATATTGAGCAGTAACCTGTGGGTGTGCTCATCGACTGTATAAGCATGGAATAAATCAAACTGCATTTGACCTTCAATTTTCCGCCATGCAGGCAAATATGAAGATAAAATGCCATGCTTGTGCATTAGCGATAATGCCGCAATACCACGAGGGTGCTTTAAAATTGCCATTAAATATTTACGGCATTCAGGGTTATCTTGTAGTGGTGCTTTTAACCTGCGCCTTGCTTGTCTAAGTAAACGCAAAGTTGGCGCGTATATACGCCTAACATTAGAGTTCTTGGCAACTAGAAAGAATAAATTAATGATTTGTTCAGGTTGTTGCTCAAATAATTGGTCATCTAATACTTCAATATATCGACCACGGCGTTGGTAATGTTCACTAATTGGATAAATAGTCAGTGATGAAGACATGCTTAAAGTTGCACGCTTAAATAGCTGAAGCAGCATTTCATTAAGCTCCATCACACGTCTTACTGTGCGATAGTAACGTTTCATCATTTGTTCAACAGCGAGTTGGGTTTCGTCTTCATAACCCATCATGCTGGCGACTTGTCTTTGTAAATCAAACAATAAACGGTTTTCGTTTCGCCCAGCTATCATGTGTAAGCTAAAGCGTAGTTGCCATAAAAAGTCTTGGCACTCTAATAGCTCTTTTAGCTCCACTGGCTCTAAAAAGTCATGGTCGACGAGTTCTGCTAGGGTTGCAGCATCAAAATGTCGCATGGCAACCCACGCTACAGTTTGAATATCACGTAGGCCACCAGGGCATGACTTTAAGTTTGGCTCTAAGTCGAAAGCATTAGCTTTAAGGTGACGCTGGTGTTGCTCTTCTATTTTTCCGAGAAAAAAGTATTCGATGGCCAAAAGCCTTCTTGTCTAATGGCATCATAAAGCTCATCAAATAATGACTCTTGACCAATAAGCAGTCTTGCTTCGAGCAGGTTAGTCGCAGTGGTGATATCTTGCTGACCTTGAACTAAGGTTTCTTCGATAGTGCGAACACTATGACCAAGTTCTAGGCCTGAATCCCATAAGTAAGTGATAAATTTACTAATGGCATCTTTAGCTTGTTGGCTGACAATGTCTGATTGAGATAGTAATAGAAGGTCAATATCTGAATGTGGGTGAAGTTCGCCGCGGCCATATCCACCCACGGCAATCAAGCTTATTTGAAAATTGTTTAATTCAAATTTACGCCAACTTTCAAGTAAAAGGTCATCAACAAACTGGCAGCGCTGCTGAACAAGTTCGGTTATTGGTTGTTTAGCAGTAAATTGCTCCAATAAACGCTGGTTAAATTCAATAAGCGTGTTTTTAGCTACCAGCGCAGTGTTCATTGACGTCCTTTATTTACGTTAAAATTTATACAGTTCTAGGGAAGTCTTCTTCGCCACGTAATGTGAGTACTTCTACACCTGTTTCAGTAACCAATAGTGTGTGTTCCCACTGAGCTGATTTTTTACCATCTGAAGTGGTAACTGTCCAGTTATCTTCTTTATCTAAAACGGTGGTGTAACGTCCAGCATTAATCATTGGCTCAATAGTGAAACACATGCCCGCTTTTAATACTGTGTTGTCATTGTTTTTATAATGAACAACTTGAGGTTCTTCGTGGAAACCTTCACCAATACCGTGACCACAATAGTCTTGCACGATTGAATACTTATCTAACCCAGATTTACTGGCTTTAATGAACTTTTCAATAGCAGTACCGATTTCACCCAATTTAACACCTGGACGAACTTTCTTAATCGCAAGGTATAAACTTTCTTGAGCAATTCGCGCAAGTCTTCTGTCTTTTGGACTCACATCACCAATTAAAAACATCTTTGATGTGTCACCATGGAAACCATCTTTAATGACTGTGATATCGATATTTAAAATATCGCCGTCTTTTAATTGGTAACCACTTGGAATGCCGTGACAAACGACTTCATTAACTGAAGTACAAATAGATTTAGGAAAGCCATGGTAGTTAAGTGGCGCAGAAATAGCGTCATGCTCTTCGGTGAATTTTGCACAAATGTCATTTAACTCATCTGTGGTAACACCAACTTTTACATGGGGGGCAATCATTTCTAGTACTTCAGCAGCTAATTTGCCTGCTGCACGCATTTTTTCGATTTGTTCTGCTGTCTTGATGACTATGCTCATGAATATTCTCTTACCGTTATATCAGTCAAAAAAGGCGCAAATAAATTTGGCAAAATTTGTGCTTTTTACCTAGTTATGGTATAAAGCGCGCCGTTATGTTTAAGTCTTAATGAAGCTGTAATTTGAATAAAGTATAAATACTTTCTTCACTTACTGTTCCACTAAGCGTAAAATATGGCGGCCATTATACATGTTATAGATGGCAATTTAACTAAATACTAAATCACACACGTATCGACACATTCTTCGGGGTGCTCTTAGTGCGCTATTTTAGCAAGCAAGAGTCGAAGGTATGGGATTCGTGGAGGTCTAACCCCCAAAATTAAGGTATATAAAATGACTACTGTTTCAATGCGCGACATGCTTCAAGCTGGTGTTCACTTCGGTCACCAAACTCGTTACTGGAATCCTAAGATGAAGCCTTTCATCTTCGGTGCTCGTAATGGTGTTCACATCATCAACCTTGAGCACACTGTGCCAATGTTCAACGAAGCATTAGCGTTCATCAGCAACGTTGCTTCTAAAAAAGGTAAAATCCTTTTTGTTGGTACTAAGCGCGCTGCTGGCGAAGCTATCAAAGAAGCTGCAATTTCTTGTGACCAGTACTACGTTGATCACCGCTGGTTAGGCGGCATGTTGACTAACTGGAAAACTGTTCGTCAGTCAATCAAACGTCTTAAAGAGCTAGAAAGCCAGTCAGTTGACGGAACTTTCGACAAGCTTACTAAGAAAGAAGCGTTAATGCGTACTCGCGAGCTAGAGAAGTTAGAAAAATCTTTAGGCGGTATCAAAAACATGGGCGGCTTACCTGACGTATTATTCGTTATCGGTGCTGACCATGAGCATATTGCTATTAAAGAAGCTAACAACTTAGGTATCCCAGTTGTTGCTGTTGTTGATACTAACTCTGCTCCAGACGGCGTTAACTACATCGTTCCTGGTAACGATGATGCTATGCGTTCTATCCGTTTGTACACTTCTTCTGTTGCTGCAGCTGCTAACTCAGGCCGTGGTCAAGATTTAGCTGTTCAAGCTGAGCAAGACGGTTTCGTAGAAACTGTTTAATAAGGTGTGATGGTTTCCATCTCCCTTATTGACCAATAAGAAATTGGTGAGCAGGGGCCTTATGGGCCCCTGTTTTAAATGCAATATTAGACGAATTAAAATAGAGGATTTAACAATGGCAATTACTGCTGCCCAAGTTAAAGAACTTCGTGACCGCACTGGCGCTGGCATGATGGACTGTAAAAAAGCATTGACTGAAACTAACGGTGATATCGAGCTAGCTATCGATAACATGCGTAAAAGTGGTGCTGCTAAAGCTGCTAAAAAAGCAGGTAACATTGCTGCTGAAGGTACTATCCTTATTCAAAGTGGCGAAGGTTACACAGCTTTATTAGAAGTTAACTGTCAAACTGACTTCGTTGCTAAAGATGGCAACTTCTTAGCATTTGCTAACGAAGTACTTGCTGTTGCAGCTGCTTCTAAAGTAAGCATCGAAGAGCTTAAAGCACAATTCGAAGAAACTCGTGTTGCGCTTGTTGCAAAAATTGGTGAAAACATCAACGTTCGTCGCGTTGAGTACATCGATGGTGCTGACCAAGCTTCTTACCGTCACGGCGACCGTATCGGTGTTGTTGTAACTGGTGAAGCTGACGCTGAAACTCTTAAGCATATTGCTATGCATGTTGCTGCTTCTAAGCCTGAATTCGTTAACCCAACTGACGTACCTGCTGATGTTGTTGCTCGTGAGCAAGCGCTTCAAGTAGAAATCGCGATGAACGAAGGTAAGCCTCAAGAAATCGCTGAGAAGATGGTTATCGGTCGTATGAAGAAGTTTACTGGTGAGATCTCTCTTACTGGCCAAGCTTACATCATGGAACCAAAGAAAACTGTTGGCGACATCCTTAAAGAGAAAGGCGCTTCAGTAACTAACTTCATTCGTTTAGAAGTTGGTGAAGGTATCGAGAAGAAAGAAGAAGATTTCGCTGCAGAAGTTGCTGCGCAAATTGCTGCTACTAAAAAAGCGTAATTAAACATCTCTTCATACCCTAAAGCCGCAGCAACCGCTGCGGTTTTGTTATAATTAGGAAAAAATTATGAGCACCAATCCAAAACCTGCATTTAGACGCGTTCTTTTAAAGTTAAGCGGTGAAGCGTTAATGGGCGAAGAAGGCTTCGGTATTGACCCTAAAGTTCTTGACCGTATGGCTCAAGAAGTTAAAGAGTTAGTTGAACTTGGGATTCAAGTTGGGGTTGTAATTGGTGGTGGTAATCTATTCCGTGGTGAAGGCTTAGCACAAGCTGGTATGAATCGTGTTGTTGGTGACCATATGGGTATGCTTGCAACAGTGATGAATGGCTTAGCGATGCGCGATGCGCTGCACCGTGCCTATGTTAATGCTCGTTTAATGTCTGCTATCCCTTTAAAAGGTGTGTGTGACGACTACAACTGGGCTGAGGCAATTAGTTTATTAAAATCTGGCCGAGTGGTAATTTTTGCTGCTGGTACAGGTAACCCATTTTGTACCACTGATTCAGCTGCATGTTTACGCGGTATTGAAATTGAAGCTGAAGTGGTTCTGAAAGGGACAAAAGTTGATGGTGTTTACTCGGCTGATCCAATGAAGGATCCTGAAGCTGTTAAATATGACTCATTAACTTATGATGAAGTATTAGAAAATGAATTTAAGGTGATGGATTTAGCTGCCTTTACGCTAGCCCGTGACCATAACATGCCTATCTTAGTTTTCAACATGAATAAACCTGGTGCTTTACGTCGTGTTATCATGGGTGAAGAAGAAGGCACGCATATTAAAAACTAATTTAACCCTAAACGGTTAATTTGTTTAACGCCTGAAAATTTTCATTTGAACGACTATCGACATAGAAAAATCTATGTGCCATTCTCAGATAATCGTTCAAGTAATAAGTATTTGTGACCAAAAGGATATTTATCGTGATTGATACAATTAAAGAAGATGCTCAAGAACGCATGAGCAAGTGTGTTGAAGCTACTAAAAACCAAATGGCGAAAGTACGTACTGGTCGTGCTCATCCAAGCTTACTTGATTCAATTCAAGTGTCTTATTACGGCTCAATGACACCACTTAAGCAAGTTGCAAATATTGGTATCGAAGATTCACGTACCTTAAACGTAACTGTATTTGATGCTACTATGGTTCAAGCTGTTGAAAAGGCGATCATGAGTTCAGATTTAGGTCTAAACCCAATGACTGCGGGTAACGCTATGCGTATCCCATTACCAGCACTAACAGAAGAACGTCGCAAAGACTTCATCAAAGTGGTACGTGGTGAAGCTGAAAATGGTCGTGTTGCCGTTCGTAATGTTCGTCGTGATGCGATCAGCGAAGTTAAAAAGCTTGAAAAAGCAAAAGAGTGTACTGAAGATGATGTTCGTCGCAGTGAAGATGAAGTTCAGAAGTTCACTGATGCAAGTATCAAGAATATTGATGGAATTTTAGCTGCTAAAGAAAAAGAATTGATGGAAGTCTAATTCTCGACCTAGCAAAGCTAGAGTTAAAGCGCCGTGTAAGGTTATACTACACGGCGTTTGTCTATTTGAAAGGGTTGTAATAGATGTCATCCACTGTTGGATATGAGTCAGAAACAGAATCGAGTGCTGAACTAGAAACATCGGAAATTTTGCCTAGTCAACTTTCTGATGTTGTAAAGCAGTCGCTTCCTAAGCATGTCGCTATTATTATGGACGGTAATGGTCGCTGGGCTCAGTTACAAGGTAAACCAAGGGTGTTTGGCCATAAGGCTGGAGTTAAAACTGTACGTCGTGCTGTGAGCCTCGCGAGCCAGCTCGGTATCGAGTCATTAACTTTGTTCGCTTTTTCTAGCGAAAACTGGCGTAGACCAGATAAAGAAGTCAGTTTATTAATGGAGTTATTTTTCTCGGTTCTGCAAAGAGAAATAAAGCTACTGCACAACAATCAAGTTCGCTTAAATATCATTGGTGATATCAGTCGTTTTTCTGCGCGTTTACAAAAACAGATCCATAAAGCACAACAACAAACTGCAGATAATACTGGGCTGGTACTTAATGTTGCAGCTAACTATGGTGGCCGTTGGGATATTTTACAGGCGGCCCAAAAACTGGCTGACAAAGTGGCTCAAGGTGAGATTGAGTCAAGTGAGTTAACTGAAGAAGCATTAAATCAACAACTTTGTATGAACGAGCAAAATGAAGTTGATTTAATGATACGTACTGGCGGTGATTACCGCATCAGTAATTTTATTTTATGGCAGGCTGCATACGCTGAATTAGTCTTTACTGAGACTTTGTGGCCAGATTTCAATGAGCAAGCATTTAAAGATGCCCTTGCCATTTTTGCCAGCAGGCAACGTAGATTTGGTTTGACAGGGTGTCAAATTGAAGAAATACGTGCTATTTAAAAATATTTAAGAGGCTTTTGCTTTGTTAAAACAACGAATTATAACAGTTTTATGGTTACTTCCTTTAGTGATAGGTGCCATATTCTTTTTACCTGCTGAATACTTTGCTTGGGCACTAATCCCTGTCTTTATGATTGGTGCTAAAGAGTGGGGCAGTTTCATTGACCCACAATGTACTGCGACACAATGGACCTTCACTGCCACAGTGACAATTATTTTAGTGTCATTGAATATATTTGTTCCCGTTGAGGCTTTGTGGCTTAAAGGCCAAGTTCACCCCATCTTTTTAGCTATTATAACCATCGGTTTATTCTGGTGGATTATTAGCACATTACTGATTTTTACTTTTCCAAAGAGTAGTGTGACCTGGAAAAACAGCCCGATGTTAAAGTCGATGTTTGGTCAATTAACTTTAATCCCCTGTTTTGTATCGTTAATCACCCTTAAATCAATTAGCAGTAATATTGATCCATACTTTGGTGGCGCATTGGTATTCTTGGTGATGCTAATCGTGTGGGCTGCTGATACAGGTGCATACTTTGCTGGTCGCTCGATGGGTAAACATAAATTGATGCCTAATGTGAGTCCTAATAAAACCTTAGAAGGTTTAGGTGGTGGCTTGCTAGCAACGATGGCTGTTGTGATTGGTGTTATGTACTACTCACCAGAACAAGAGCTAGGTCTAGTGATTGCTGTAACCCTAATCACTGCTGTGGCTTCTGCATTTGGCGATCTTTCTGAAAGCATGTTCAAACGTGCAGCTAACATTAAAGATTCAGGTAAAATTTTACCTGGCCACGGTGGCGTCTTAGATAGAATGGACAGTCTTACGGCAGCATTACCCGTATTTACCTTTATTTACCTTGCGTTCTGGATTTAATTCGCCATGCAAAATATGGTCATTCTCGGAGCTACTGGCTCTATTGGTAGTAGCACTTTAAGTGTTATTAGTCATAACCCTGAGCAATATAATGTTTATGGATTAGTGGCTAATTCCAGTGTGGAAAAAATGCTAGCGCTTTGTATCGAGCATAAACCGCGTTATGCCCATATGGTCAACGCTGAAGCCGCTAAAGCGCTTAAAGCTATCATGCCAGCAGCGTTAACGACGGAAGTACTAACGGGTGAAGACGAACTAATTGATTTAGTGACATCATCCACTGTGGATACCGTTATGGCGGCAATTGTTGGCGCTGCAGGCTTAGTTTCAACTTTTGCTGCGGTGAAAGCAGGCAAAAGAGTCTTGTTAGCCAATAAAGAAGCGCTGGTGATGTCTGGTGAGCTATTTATGAATGCGACACGGGACAGTGGTGCAACCTTGCTTCCTGTTGATAGCGAACACAATGCAATTTTTCAATGTATGCCAACTGAAGTGCAATCAAATTTAGGTGATTGCGACCTTGCTGCATCGGGTATTTCTCATATTTTATTAACAGGCTCAGGTGGTCCTTTTTTAACAGCTGATATCGCCAGCTTAAATGCAATGACGCCAACACAAGCCTGTAATCACCCCAATTGGTCAATGGGGCCTAAAATTTCTGTAGATTCAGCAACGATGATGAATAAGGGGCTCGAATTTATCGAAGCTCGCTGGCTGTTTAATACTAATGCCGAGCAACTAAAGGTTGTTATTCATCCTCAAAGTGTCATCCATTCAATGGTACAGTATCTAGATGGCTCCGTTATTGCGCAAATGGGCAACCCAGATATGCGTACACCAATTGCGCATTGTATGTCTTTTCCTGAAAGAATTTACGCTGGGGTTGAACCTTTAGACTTTTTCAAACTCAGAGAATTAAGCTTCTGTGAACCTGATTACAGTCGTTTCCCATGTTTAGCGCTTGCGATGCAAGCTTGTGACAAAGGACAGGAAGCAACAACGGTTTTAAATGCTGCCAATGAAATTGCTGTGGATGCATTTTTAAAGCAACAAATTAAGTTTACCGATATTGCTAGAGTCAATGAGGTTTGTTTGGAAAAAACGCCGCAATCGTCATTAAGTACTATCGAAGATATTATGAATTTAGACGCTCAAGCTCGCGTTATCGCACGAGAAGCTATTAAAGCAATTAACTAGTTCGTAGGAGAACGATGTTCGATTTTTTATGGAACCTGGGGTCATTTATTGTCGCACTAGGTATTTTGATTACTGCACATGAATACGGACATTTTTGGGTAGCACGTCGTTGTGGTATCAAAGTTGAACGTTTTTCTATCGGGTTTGGTAAAGCCATTTGGCGCAAAGTTGGCAAAGATGGCACTGAATATGTTGTCGCAATGCTACCTTTAGGCGGCTACGTCAAAATGCTCGATGAGCGAGTTGAAGACGTTCCTGATGAGTTAAAAGATCAAGCTTTTAATCGTAAAACGGTTTGGCAACGTATCGCAGTGGTTTCAGCAGGACCAATTGCAAACTTCTTGTTTGCGATTGTTGCATTGTACTTAATGTACCTAATTGGTGTGCCTTCACTTAAACCAGTTATTGATACTACTCGAGACAATACTCCTGCTGCTCAAATAGAACTGCAAGAGCCGATGCAAATTGTGTCTGTTTCTGGTCAAAAAGTCAGAAACTGGGAAGAAGTTAATCTTGCGCTGGTAAGTCATATCGGTGGTAGTGAGCTCGATATTAGCCTAAAACCATTATCTTCCTCTAGCACAGATCAAACTCCGCTAAAAACGTATACGCTGGATATTCGCCAGTGGCAATTTGACCCAGATAAAGAATCACCTATTACAGCTATGGGCTTAGGAATTTACCGCCCTGGCATTGAACCTGTAATTGCTTTAGTAAGCAAAGGCAGTGCAGCCGAGATTGCTGGATTGGAGTTAGGTGATGAAATTATTAAGATAAATCGCCAACCATATCAAGATTGGAATGATTTTGTGGATGTGATACAAACATCTGCAGACAAAGACGTAGAGCTAATCGTTCTTCGCGATAACAAACAAAAAAGCATAGTTGTTACTCCGCAAGCGCAAACCAATGCAAATGGAGAAACAATTGGTGTAGTAGGTGTTAGTCCGACTCAAATTGATTGGCCTGAAAGTATGCGCTTCCAGCTTGAGTATGGCATAGTAGATTCCTTTGCTGCTGCGGCAGATAAAACATGGCAACTGGTGGTTGTCAGCTTTAAGATGATTGGAAAACTGTTTACCGGCGATGTGTCGGTGAAAAACTTGAGCGGTCCGATTTCTATAGCCCAAGGCGCTGGTACCAGTGCTGACTATGGATTGGTGTATTTTCTCGGGTTTATCGCACTCATCAGTGTGAACTTAGGCATAATTAATTTATTGCCTTTGCCAGTACTCGATGGGGGACACTTGCTGTATTACTTTATCGAAGTGATTACGGGTAAGCCTGTGCCAGAGAAGGTACAGGATATAGGATTCAGGTTTGGTGCAGCTATGCTGCTGTTGTTAATGAGTATTGCACTCTTTAACGATTTTTCCAGACTCTGAGCAGGGAACACAAATAATTAGAAGTGCTCTATGAGATTGAATAAACTTTTTGCCTCGATGATTTTAGTCGGCGCGTCATTTTCAGGCAATGGTGTGGCTGAACCTTTCCAACCATTTGAAGTGACCGACATCCAGATTGATGGTTTACAACGAGTTGCACTTGGTGCTGCCTTGTTAAGTCTCCCCGTCAAAGTGGGTGATACTGTTGACCAAGTGAAATTACAACAAGCGATAAAAAGCTTATATGCCTCAACTAACTTTGAAACAATCAGTGTAGCCCATGAAGGTGGTGTATTGATTGTCAATGTTAAAGAGCGTGCAACAATCAGTGCCGTTACCTTTGAAGGTAACAAAGATATTAAAGATGAGCAGCTCCAAGAAAGTTTGGATGGCTCAGGCATTAAAATCGGTGAGTCACTTGATAGAACCATGCTGTCTGGTATTGAAAAAGGCCTGCAAGATTTCTATTACGGTGTAGGTAAATACGGAGCGAAAGTTGAAGCGGAAGTGATCAACTTACCTCGTAACCGTGTTGAGCTTAAATTCAACTTTACCGAAGGCTTAGCGGCTGAAATTCGCCAAATTAACGTAGTAGGTAATACGGTTTTTTCTGATGCAGAACTTATCGGCTTACTTGAACTAAAAGACTATGTTGCATGGTGGGATTTATTCGGTGAACGCCGATACCAAAAGCAAAAGTTGCAAGCTGATTTAGAGACAGTCAAAACCTATTACCACAATCAGGGTTATATCCGATTTGAAGTCACCTCGACTCAAGTTGCGATGACGCCTGATAGAAAAGGCTTATATATCACCATCAACGTTGATGAAGGTGAGAAATATAAAGTGTCTGAAGTTAACCTGACTGGCGAACTAATGGGCCGTGAAAAGTTAATGAAAGCCATTTTGCCAATCAAAGAAGGCGACATGTATAACGGCGGTGATGTGACATTCACCGAAGAAATGTACAGCAAGTATCTAGGTCGCTTTGGTTACGCATATCCTGAAGTCAAAACGTTCCCTGAAATTAATGACGAAACCAAGGAAGTTGCATTAAATATTAATGTAAATCCTGGTAAGCGTGTTTATGTACGCTCAATTAACTTTAGTGGCAATGCTGTGACTAAAGATGAAGTTATGCGTCGTGAATTACGTCAAATGGAAGGTGCATGGTTGAACTCAGCGCAAGTTGAGCAATCAAAAGCACGTTTAAACCGTTTAGGTTACTTCGAGACTGTTGATACTGAAACGGTGCAAGTACCGGGTAGTGACGATCTTGTAGACGTAGCCTTTAACGTTAAAGAGCAGCCTTCTGGTTCATTTAATGCTGGTGTGGGTTATGGTACCGAATCAGGTTTAAGCCTTCAGTTTGGTGTCCAGCAAAGTAACTTCTTAGGTACCGGTAACCAAGCGGGTGTTAGCTTAAATACCAATAAATACTCAAAGAACGTTAACTTCTCGTACACAGACCCTTACTTTACCAAAGATGGTGTGAGCTTAGGTGGCAGTATTTACTGGAATGAATTTGATGCGAACGAGGCTAACCTTGAGCGTTATAAAAACAAATCATACGGTATAGCGTTAAATTCTGGCTTCCCGATCAACGAATATAACCGTTTAAACGGTGGTATTGGTTACCGTCATAACTCGATTTCTGAGATTTCGGCTTATGAGCAAGCTTTACGTTTTTATAATGTATATCGTGAATCTGACGATCCTAATGCGGATTTAAGCTTCGATAACTTTGAGCTTAACGGTGGTTGGTCTCGCAGCACATTAAACCGTGGTACGTTCCCAACTGATGGTTCATCGCAGCGTTTCAGTGCTAAAGCGACGATTCCTGGTTCAGATTTACAGTACTTTAAAACCGATTTAGATACTAATTTCTACTTACCTTTAACTCGTAACCATGGCTTCGTGTTATTAACACGTGCTCGTTTAGGTTATGCGAATGGTTATGGTCAGTTTAACGACAATGACCAAATTCTTCCTTTCTGGGAGAACTACTATTCAGGTGGTAGCAGTTCATTACGTGGCTTTAAGTCTAACTCTGTTGGCCCACGTTCGTTCTATCTATACCGTGGTAGTGAACCATGTGCGCCGGATCCTTCTGGTGACAGCTGTTCTTTACCAGGTGAGCCTAATCAAATTCAAGTAAGTTCAGGCCGTTCGATTGGTGGTAACGCTATCGCAACAGCGAGTATGGAAATGATTGTTCCTACTCCATTCTTGGATGAGGCTTATTCTAATTCAGTACGTACTAGCTTCTTCGTTGATGCTGGTAACGTATGGGATACCGAGTTTGATTATGACTCGTATAGATATCTTCCAGCCGATGAGTTTGATAAATTGGAAGATTATAGTGACCCAAGCCGAATCCGTGCCTCTTGGGGTATGAGTGTTCAATGGTTATCACCGATGGGACCTATGGTGTTTAGCTTGGCTTGGCCGATTAAAGAATACGAAGATGATGAAACAGAGATCTTTTCGTTCAATATTGGCAAAACGTTCTAAAACAAATAAACTCGGCAAGTTTTGCTGATAATAACAAGGAGTCTATTTTGAAAAAGATGGTAAATCGCGCGTTAGTAACAATGGCATTTTTAAGTGCACCTATGATGGCACATGCTGAAAAAATTGCTGTGGTTGACATGGGCGAAGTATTTGAGCAACTGCCACAACGTGAACAAATTTCACAATCTCTAAAAACTGAGTTTGGTGATCGAGTTGCTGACGTACAAAAAATGCAAGAAGAAATGCGTACTATGGTTGAGAAGCAGCAACGTGATGGTGCGTTGATGAGCGAAAGCCAAAAAACAGATCTTGTACGTAAAATGGAATCACTAAAATCTGATTTCCAACTAAAAGGCAAAGCACTTGATGAAGACATGCGTCGTCGTCAAGGTGAAGAGCAAAACAAGCTTTTAGTTAAAGTACAAGAAGCCATCAACACTATCGCTGAAAAAGAGTCTTACGACATCGTTCTTCAACGTGGTGCCGTTATCTTCGTTAAGCCTGATGCAGACATCAGCAACAAAGTTGTTCAAGCGTTAAGTAAAGGCAACTAATGAAAACTGTGACTTTAAAAGAGCTTGGTCAGCTGTTGGGCGCATTAGTTAAAGGTGATGAAACATTGGAAATTACCAGTGTAGCTACTTTAGAGGATGCGACCCAAGATCAACTTTCTTTTTTAGCCAATAGTAAGTACCGTGCACAGCTTGAGAGCTCTCAAGCTGGTGCGGTGTTATTGAGTGAAAAAGATGCTGAAGATTACCAAGGTAATGCTTTAGTTTTGAAAGATCCCTATGTCGGCTTTGCCCGAATTGCACAACTTCTCGATACCACTCCTAAAGTAACTTCAGGTATTCATCCTTCAGCACAAATTGACCCTACTGCACAGTTAGGTGAGAACGTCGCTATTGCTGCTAATGCAGTCGTCGGTGCGAATGTCATTCTTGGTAATGATGTGCAAATTGGAGCAGGTTCAGTTGTTGGTGAAAAATCTATTATAGGTTCAGGAACATGCTTAAAAGCTAATGTGACTGTGTACCATAATGTGATTGTTGGGCAAGATTGTATATTCCACTCTGCCTGTGTTATTGGTTCTGATGGTTTTGGTTATGCCAATGAAAAAGGCAATTGGATCAAAATACCTCAAACCGGTGGCGTTATAATTGGCGACAATGTAGAGATTGGTGCTGGAACGACTGTCGATTGTGGTGCACTTTCACCGACAGAGATTCACGACGGTGTGATTATCGACAATCAAGTACAAATAGCGCATAACTGTGTTATTGGTCAAAATACTGCGATTGCAGGTGCTTCATTTATTGCAGGCAGCACGACAATTGGTAAGTATTGTATTTTAGGTGGCGGCTGTGGTGTTGCTGGCCATTTAAAAATCATTGATGGCACTCATGTATCTGGTAGTACCAATATAACCAGCGAAATACGTAAACCAGGTCTGTATTCATCTGCTACAATTGCAATGGATAACAAGACGTGGCGAAGAAATACTGTTCGTTTCCGTCATTTAGACGAATTATTTAATCGTGTTAAAACGATTGAAAAGAAAATCAAAGATTAGAAGTCATGGCTCATTTGTAGCCATTGCGAGGACTTAAGCGTGTCAAACGAATTAAATACAATGGATATTGAAGAAATCCTTCAGTATCTTCCTCATAGATATCCATTTTTGTTAGTTGACCGTGTATTAGATTATACCGTTGGTGAATCTTTACATGCGATTAAAAACGTGACGTTTAATGAACCATTTTTCCAAGGTCATTTCCCTGTAAAACCTGTTATGCCTGGTGTGTTAATTATCGAAGCCATGGCACAAGCTACAGGTTTATTAGCATTTAAGACCATGAGCCCAGAGCCTTCACCAGATGTATTATATTTACTTGCTGGTGTTGATAAGGCGCGTTTTAAACGTGTTGTTTCTCCAGGTGACCAAGTTCATTTCCATGTCAAAATGATTAAAGAACGCCGAGGGATTGGTGTATTTGAAGGACAAGCATTCGTCGATGGCGAATTAGCGTGTTCTGCCGAAATTATGTGTGCACGTAGAGAGATCAACAAGTGATTGATAAGTTAGCATTCGTACATCCTGACGCAAAAATCGGCAACAATGTCACTATCGGCCCTTGGAGTTATATTGGCGCTGATGTAGAAATTGGTGACGATACATGGGTTAGTTCTCATGTGGTTATCAAAGGCCCAAGCGTCATTGGTAAAGGTAACCGATTCTTCCAGTTCTCTTCTATCGGTGAAGAGTGCCAAGATAAAAAATATGCAGGTGAACCAACCACATTGATCATGGGTGATAACAATATTATCCGTGAAAACGTGACCATTCACCGTGGCACTATTCAAGATAATAGTGAAACACGCATTGGTTCAAATAACTTATTGATGGCTTATGTTCACATCGCTCACGATTGTGTTCTAGGTGATAACATCATCATGGCAAATAATGCATCTATTGCTGGTCACGTACATGTGGGTGACTGGGCTATTTTAGGTGGCATGACAGGTGTTCATCAGTTTGTGCATATTGGTGCTCACGCCTTTACTGCTGGCTCGTCAACTATTTTCCAAGACGTGCCTCCATTTGTTATGGCTGCGGGCAGTCCTGCAATTCCTCGTGGATTAAATGCTGAAGGCTTAAAACGCCGTGGCTTCACCAAAGAAACACAACATGCGATTCGTCGCACTTATAAGTCGCTTTACCGTAAAAACTTAACCATCGAGGAAGCTTTAGCTGAAATTTCAGAAGATGCTGAATCAGATGAATACGTTAAAGGTATGGTTGAATTTATTAATGGCTCATCCCGTGGGATCATTCGATAGAATAAACAATGACAAATAATACCCCTCGTATATTTGCAATGGTCGCCGGAGAACTCTCCGGCGATATTTTAGGTGCGGGATTAATCAAATCCTTGCAAAAGCAATACCCAGATGCCCGATTTATTGGTATCGGCGGTCCGCAAATGGAAGCGCTTGGCTTTGAGAGTTTCTTTTCATACGAAGAGCTAGCGGTGATGGGGATTGTTGAGGTGCTAGGACGACTACCTAGATTGCTCAAGGTTAGAGCGACGCTGATTGAAAAAATTTGCCAAGCAAAACCTGATTGCTTTATAGGTATCGATGCGCCAGATTTTAATATCGGTCTTGAGTTAAAGCTTAAAAACAAAGGTGTTAAAACCGTCCATTATGTCAGTCCATCTGTGTGGGCTTGGCGTCCAAAGCGTATCTTCAAAATAGCAAAAGCCACCAATATGGTTTTATCGCTGCTGCCTTTTGAAAAAGCTTTTTACGATAAATATCAAGTTCCTTGCACCTTTGTTGGCCATACACTGGCTGATGACATACCAATGGAAAGCGATAAATTAGCAGCTCGAGAATTACTGGGGTTAGATCCTCATGCTGAATATTTAGCAGTATTACCGGGTTCTCGCGGAAGTGAGCTTAAGCAACTTGCTGAGCCATTCATTAAAGCGATTGTGATTGTTAAACAAAAATATCCTGATATTAAGTTTGTCACTCCATTAGTGAACGAAGCGCGCAGAGCACAGTTTGTTGCAGCCCTTAAAGAGTTCGCCCCAGATTTAGAAATTGAATTGATTGAAGGTCAATCTCGCGAAGTGATGGCAGCATCAGACGCCATACTTTTAGCCTCAGGTACTGCTGCTTTAGAAGCAATGTTAGTTAAACGTCCGACAGTCATGTCATATAGAGTGAACGGGCTGACATACAGTATCGCTAAAAGATTAATGAGCCTTGAACACTATTCGTTACCTAACTTATTAGCTGATCGCGCATTAATTCCTGAAATTGTGCAAGACGAGTGTAATGAGCACAATATTGCAGCTGCCGTAATCGAACAATTGAACATTGATTTTGCACCTTTGAAAGCTGAGTTTGAAAAGATGCATCTTACTCTTCGTTGTAATGCCAGTGACCGCGCAGCAGATGCAGTAATTAAAGTGATCAACGAGCAATAACGAATCACTCCCCCAAATGAACCACCCATCACAAGAGAATGTGTAATGAGCCGAATTCCTGCGGTAATTAAAGGTATCACGCCTGAACAAGTAGAATATATTAGCCGCGGTGTAGTTGCAGGTGTCGACGAAGTCGGTCGCGGCCCATTAGTGGGTGACGTTGTGACGGCAGCAGTCATATTAGATCCCAACAATCCTATCACTGGTTTAAACGATTCTAAAAAGCTTACCGAGAAGCGCCGTGAAGCTTTGTATATTGAAATTATCGATAAAGCCTTAGCTATCAGCGTTGGCCGAGCGTCTCCGGTTGAAATTGATCAAATTAATATTCTTCATGCGACAATGCTAGCAATGCAGCGGGCGGTGAGTGGATTATCTATGCAACCTGAGCGGGTATTAGTTGATGGGAACCGCTCACCTGATTTTGGCATTCAAAGTCATGCGATTATCAAAGGTGATGGCTTAGTTGCTGCAATCAGTGCTGCCTCAATTATTGCTAAAGTGACTCGTGACAGAGAAATGGCAGAACTTGATGCTCGATACCCACAATATGGTTTTGCGAATCATAAAGGCTATCCAACAAAAGCGCATTTTGAAGCGTTAGAAGCTCACGGTGTTTTAGATGAACATCGTAAAAGCTTTAAACCTGTTCTTGAGCGGTTAAATAAACCTTAATAGACAATTTCATCTCAGACCATCATAAAACGTTACCTTATTGATTACAGTATTGATTACAGTTAGATAAGGTAACGAATTTTATGTTATGCATCTAAATTCAAAATTATCTATAACACTGTGAAATTCATTATTCACTATTATAAATTAGCTTAGTTTGCTAATCTGGTCAGCGGTTTTTTCCTTTTAATCAAGCATTCCAAAGATATCATATTCTATGTCCGATCCTCGTTTCGTCCACCTTCGTGTTCACAGTGATTTTTCCATGTCAGATGGCGTGGCAAAAGTTAAGCCTATCCTAGCGAAAGCTGCTGAACTTGGAATGGGTGCATTAGCCATAACTGACCAAAATAACTTTTGCGGCCTAGTAAAATACTATGGCGGAGCTCATGGGGCTGGAATAAAGCCAATCGTTGGCGCAGATTTTTGGATGAAAGTGCCAGGGTTTGATGACGATTTTTGTGCTGTCACCATTATTGCGATGAATAATGATGGTTATCAGAGTTTGACCCAGTTAATCAGTGAAGCGTATTTACGTGGACAAATTAACGGCAGAGTCGTGATTGACCAAGAGTGGTTAGTTAAATTCAATAAAGGTATTTTATTGATCTCTGGAGCAAAAGAGGGTGATGTTGGTAAAGCGTTATTAAAAGACAATAAGACTCAAGTTGATGAATTGGTTGAGTTCTATAAGACTCATTTTGAAGACCGATATTTTCTAGAGTTATTGCGAACGGGTCGTCCTGACGAAGAGCGCTATTTGCATATGGCGGTGCAGCTTGCTTCAGAAAAAGACTTACCTGTAGTTGCCACAAACCAAGTGGTATTTTTAAAAGCCGATGATTTTGAGTCTCATGAAATTCGCGTGGCGATCCATGATGGTTTTACCTTGGCAGATCCTCGTCGACCTAAGAAATACAGTGAGCAACAATACCTGCGTACAGAAGACGAAATGTGCGAGTTATTTGCTGATATTCCTTCTGCACTTTCTAATTCAGTTGAAATAGCCAAACGCTGTAATGTCACCATTCGTTTAAATGAATACTTTTTGCCTAATTTCCCTACAGGTGACTTATCAATTGAAGACTTTCTGGTTGATATTTCAGAAAAAGGCTTAGAAGAAAGATTAGAGTTCTTATTTCCAGATGAAAAAGAACGCTTAGAAAAACGCCCAGAATATGATGAACGCCTTGATATTGAACTTAAAGTTATTAACCAAATGGGATTCCCTGGTTACTTCTTGATCGTAATGGAGTTCATTCAATGGGGTAAAGATAACGATATCCCAGTTGGTCCTGGTCGTGGTTCTGGTGCGGGGTCTCTCGTGGCTTATGCACTAAAAATTACCGACTTAGACCCGTTAGAGTATGATTTATTATTCGAACGTTTCTTGAACCCAGAACGTGTATCGATGCCCGATTTCGATGTCGATTTCTGTATGGATCGCCGTGATGAAGTAATTGATCACGTTGCTGAATTATATGGACGAGATGCGGTATCGCAAATTATTACTTTCGGTACCATGGCTGCAAAAGCTGTTGTGCGCGACGTTGGGCGTGCTTTAGGCCATCCTTATGGTTTTGTTGAACGTCTGACTAAAATGATCCCAGCAGAGCCTGGGATGACGCTGACGAAAGCGTTTGAAGTGGAACCTTCATTACCTGAAGCTTACAGTGCTGATGAAGACGTTCGCGAATTGATTGATATGTGTAGGCGCTTAGAAGGCGTGACACGTAACGCGGGTAAGCATGCCGGTGGGGTTGTGATATCACCGACCGTAATCACCGATTTCTCACCACTGTACTGCGATGCTGAAGGCTTAAACCCAGTTACCCAGTTTGATAAGAATGATGTTGAAACCGCGGGCCTAGTAAAATTCGATTTCTTGGGATTAAGAACCTTAACCATTATTGATTGGGCACTGCAAATGATTAACCCTCGCTTAGAAAAAGCAGGGGAAGAGCCGGTTAGGATTGAATCAATTAGTTTAACCGATCCTAAATCATTCAGATTGCTACAGCGTTACGAAACCACAGCGGTATTCCAATTAGAATCCCGTGGTATGAAAGATTTGATTAAACGTCTTCAGCCCGATTGTTTCGAGGATATGATTGCATTAGTGGCACTTTTCCGTCCTGGCCCACTGCAGTCAGGCATGGTAGATAACTTCATTGAACGTAAGCATGGCCGTGAAGAAGTTTCGTACCCCGATGCTGAATATCAACATGAATCTTTAAAAGAGCTGCTAGAGCCTACTTACGGGATTATTTTGTACCAAGAGCAAGTCATGCAAATTGCGCAGGTACTTGCGGGCTACACCTTAGGTGGCGCAGATATGCTCCGCCGTGCAATGGGTAAGAAAAAGCCTGAAGAAATGGCTAAACAGCGTGGCACTTTCGAAGAAGGTGCGATAAAAAATGGCGTTGATGGCCCCTTATCGATGAAAATTTTCGATTTGGTGGAAAAATTCGCAGGTTATGGTTTCAACAAATCTCACTCAGCTGCTTATGCTTTAGTTTCTTATCAAACGCTATGGTTAAAAACTCATTATCCAGCTGAGTTTATGGCTGCAGTAATGTCTGCGGACATGGATAACACTGATAAAATTGTTATTTTGGTGGATGAATGTGAACGTATGGGCTTGCCGATTATCCCGCCAGATGTGAACAAGGGCTTGTTCAAATTCACCGTCGATGACGACTTAAACATCGTATACGGAATCGGCGCGATTAAAGGTGTGGGTGATGGCCCTGTTGAATCGATTTTAAATGCGCGTAAAGATGGGCCGTTTACCGACTTATTCGATTTTTGTGCTCGAATCGATTTGAAAAAGCTCAATAAGCGTGTCATTGAAAAGCTCATTTGTGCTGGTGCATTGGATAACTTAGGGCCGCACCGAGCAGCCATGATAGCGACACTTCCTGAGGCTATTTTAGCCGCAGCGCAACATGCTAAAGCTGAAGCGACTGGTCAAAATGATATGTTTGGCCTGCTTAATTCTGAGCCTGAAGATAACAAACAAAGCTTTGTTGAATGTGCCACTTGGCCAGATAAAGTATGGCTTGAAGGTGAGCGCGATACCTTAGGGTTATACCTGACTGGTCACCCAATCAACCAGTACCTTAAAGAGTTAAAGCAATATACTTCAGGTCGCCTTAAAGATGTGCATCCAACTGATCGCGGTAAAACCATGAAAGCGGCAGGTTTAGTGATTGCTACTCGCGTGATGATCACTAAGCGTGGCTCTAAAATGGGTCTAGTGACTTTAGATGATAAAAGTGCCCGTTTAGAAGTGATGTTATTTACTGAAGCGTTTGAGAAGTTTAATCATTTACTAGAGAAAGACCGTATTTTGATTTGTGAAGGTGAAGTCAGCTTTGATGACTTTGCTGGCGGCAACCGTATGACGGCGCGTAATATTATCGAAATTGGTGAAGCGCGCAGCCACTTTGCTAATGCGGTAGAAATTAACGTGACGGCTGATGATATTAATCAAGTTTGGCTTGAACAGTTTGAAGCAGCATTAACACCATGGAAAAATGGCAGTGTGCCTGTGGTAATTAATTATCAGCAACAAGAAGCAGCAGGGCAGTTAAACTTGGGTGATGAATGGCGAGTTAACCCGACAGATGAGTTGATGCTGGCGATTGAAAGCTTAGTTGGCTCTAAAAACGTTAAGATTGTTTTTTAGTTATAAGTGACTAAGTTGATTTTAATACAAGCACTATTAGCACTCATTGGTTTTGCTTCTATTAACTCAACTAATTCAACCAGTTTCATTAATCCAAGTAGGGATGCAAATGATGACAGTCAGTGAAATAAGTCAGGCGATCGAGCGCTATACCTTAGCACTGCTTTCATCGAATTCACCTGCCTTTTCAGGTAATCAGCAACCTAAGTTAGTATTAGCTTACAGTGGCGGGGTTGATTCAGAGTGTCTTGCTTATGGCCTAAGCCTATTTGCTCAGCAGCACCCGCATATTCCATGTCTATTAGTCCATGTTCATCATGGATTGAGCGATAACGCTGACACTTGGGTTGAGCATTGTTTAACTCAAGCAAAAAAATACCAGCTGCCGATTCAAATCGAGCGAGTTAACCTCACAAAAGCGCCGCGCAAAAGCCTAGAAGCGATAGCGAGAGATGCCCGTTATAACGTATTCAAAAAATACCTCAATCAAGGTGACATCTTATTAACGGCTCACCATCAAGATGACCAACTCGAAACAGTATTGTTAGCCCTTAAGCGTGGACAGGGCCCTAAAGGTTTGGCTGCGATGGGCGCTATTCAACCCTTTAATCAAGATAGTTGGATTGTTAGGCCGCTGCTAGATGTGTCTAGAAGCCAAATCGAATCTTTTGCCGCTTCAGTTGAGCTAAAGCATATTGAAGATGAGAGTAATCAAGACGAGCAATTTGATCGTAATTTTTTACGCCAAGATATCATTCCTCGATTAAAACAGCGCTGGCCCAGTATTGCAGTAACGGCTTCAAGAAGTGCCAACCTATGTGCGCAGCAACAACAAGTGATTGAGCAAGAAGTGAATAATCGCTTACCTGACTTCATTGACTCTTCGGTAACGGGGCCATTCCCAGCATTTAAATTGCTAGATTTAAGAGAGCAATCTTATCAGTGGCAGGGATTACTGCTTAGGGGCTTTATTCAAAGCCAAGGCTTTAATTTGCCTTCTCAGTCTCAGCTTGAACAAATACTTGAGCAAATACTTAACGCCGCAGATGATGCCAAAGTGAATGTTCACTGCGGTGACTATTCAATTAGACGTTTTGCTGGCAATGCCTACATTGTTGCTGTGATTGATGAGTTAAGTGTGAAGCTTGATCAAACCAATATCATCAACACACTTTCTGGTTTTATCTCAGCAGAAGCGCCACAAGTCGAAAGCAGCTTAACGATTAATGAATATCAGATTGGTATGGCCGATGCAGGTATACGTTTAAGAATGCCAAGACTTGAAACTGTCTCGATTGTTTATGGGGCAAAAGGAAGCACTCGCTGTCAGCCTCACTTTAGGGACAAAGGACGTGCGCTTAAAAAGATATGGCAAGAACTTGCCGTGCCTCCATGGCAGAGAAATCAAATCCCGCTGGTGTTCTATAATGACAATCTTGTTGCCGCAATAGGGCTATGGGTCGACAAACGATTTTTAGCTCAACAACAAGAGCTCGGTTTTAAGCTATAACAAACGGCTTGGTTTATTTTTAATATTACTCAGTGACACAACTTATTGCTCAGCTTGCTTCGGTGCTGAATTTAAAGCAATTTCTACCAGATGCTTTTGCTGCATATAGTGCAGAATCTGCACGCTCGTATAACTTGTCTTGGGCTTGTGTCTCTTTAGAGTCAGCAACACCAAGGCTACATTGCACGTTAAACGCACTCATTAATGGGTGCTCTGCCATCGCCGCAATAATACGCTGACACAAAGGTGTCATTTCGAGTTCATTTCCTTGGGCTATAATAATAAATTCATCACCACCAATACGAAATGCTTGGTCGGTATTACGAATAGCTTCATTTACCAATTCAGCAAATTCAGACAATATTGTGTCGCCTAACTTATGGCCATGTTTGTCATTTAAACTTTTGAAATTATCTAAATCCAACACTAACAATGAGATATCGCCTTGTTTTCGATTAGCTCTTGCTAACGCACCTTTGATACTTTGACGATAATAGTATCGGTTTCCTAAACCTGTTAAGGCGTCAAACATAGCTTGATTTGACATTTTTTCAAACTTGATGGCGTTAGCAAATGGCTGAGAAAACAGGGCTTCTAGCTCATTTAATTGTAATAACTGGTTAGGAGTGAGCGGTGCTTGGAGGTAGTACTTAATACTGTAAGGTTCGCCAAAACCGCTAATAACCCGTTGTTGATTTAAGCCATGACAACGGCCCCAGTTGAGTTTAAGTTGGTGATTAAGCTGTAACCCTTGTATCGGCAATAATTGGCCAAGCGTATTGCCGTAGCTGGCAAACACGGTTCTTGGATCTAAACTTGAATGCATTTGTTGGAGAATTTTCATCAAATTATTTTCTGAGTCGGCACTTTTAGTACTTTCGTAAGGTGCTGATTTATCCCAGTTTTGTTCTGGATATGGCTGTGAAGCTATTGCGTAATCCATTATTTTTACCTCATTTGATGATGCTATCTTTACTCGCAAGTGTCATAACTACGTATTCTTGCTACCTGTATCAATTTGTAAGCAATAATTATGCCTAATATTTTTTATTGCTTATTTTCATATGGTTATTGTTAATGAATTACTTTGTTAATAGACTGTTTCTTTAACCGCTGGTTTTTTGACTCGGAGAACACGTATTTATGGAGCACAGCATTTTCATCCATATTCTCTCAATGTTGGTGATTGCAATTGTGGCAATCTCTCTATTACGTCGATTTGGCTTACCGCCTATTCTGGCTTACTTGCTCACAGGTGTTGTCAGCGGACCTAGCGGTTTTCATTGGTTTACTCAGCAACAAATGCATTCAGTAGCCGAACTCGGCGTAGTGTTACTCATGTTTAGTTTAGGGCTTGAGTTCTCGGTACCTAAGCTTTGGTCTATGCGCCGCACGGTATTTGGCTTAGGCAGTGCCCAAGTAACGTTAACCGCATTAATTGCGGGCCTTGTTGCCTTATTATTTGGCCAGAATATGATTGCCGCAGTGGTGATCGGATCGGCTGTGGCATTATCGTCTACGGCAATTGTGCTCAAGTTAGTAAACGAGCAAGGTTGGATGCGAAGAAGGCATGGTGAGTTATCCGTCAGTGTGCTGTTATTTCAAGATATTGCCGTTGTCCCTTTATTAATCGTTCTACCGTTATTATCCACTAATGGCGACCCAATTGGCTTTCTTGATTTAGCTTGGGGTTTGTTAACAGGGATCCTCGCTTTTATTGGTTTAATGTCTTTTGGTAAATGGATATTGCCACGCATATTTGATGAAGTTGCCCGTTCTCGTTCCAATGAGTTGTTTGTTCTTTCTACATTAGTCGTGGTGTTGGTTACTGGGGCATTTACCCAATGGTTAGGTTTATCGATGGCATTGGGAGCATTTATTGCCGGTATGCTGCTAGGTGAAAGCCAATACCGCCGTCAGCTTGAAGCGGATATTAGACCGTTTCGTGACTTATTAATGGGGCTGTTTTTTATCTCTATTGGTATGTTGCTCGATTTCACCATTGTGGCTGAGTTTTGGTGGCAGATTTTATTGATACTCTTTGCGGTACTGCTGACCAAAACCATTGTGGTATTTGGCATCCTAAAATTAGGCGGCGAACAATTCAAAGTGGCGTTAAGTACCGCAATTAGTCTAGCGCAGGTGGGCGAATTTAGTTTTGTTGTCCTTGCTTTAGCGGTGAACTATGAATTACTCGAAACTCAAATGAGTACCATATTCGTTATGGTGGCAGTGCTTTCAATGTCAATCGCCCCTTGGCTGGTGAGAAATAGCGTCGAAATCGCACAAAAAATTGAAGGTAAAACCTCTAAAAAATCCCAGCTGGAAGATGAGTTTACACTGCCGCCGCCTGAAGACGGCGACTTAGTCTTAATATTGGGTTATGGCCGTGTAGGGCAAACAATCGCACGCTTTTTAAAAACTGAAGCTGTGCCTTTTGTAGTATTAGATTTAGACCCTAAGCGAGTGTCAGAGGCAAAAATAGCAGGCGAGCCAGTGTTCTTTGGCGATGCTTGTAAAATGGGCTTGCTGAAGCAAATTGGTATACGCCGTGCCAGCATGGTGGTAATCACCTTTGGTGAATCAAGGCAAGTGGAAGAATGTTTAGCGCTGTCTCGTAAACTGGCCCCAGAAACCAAAATACTAGTGCGCACAACAGATGATGCTGAACTTGATAGTTTAAAAGAAATGGGTGCGACTCAAGTTATCCCTGAAAAACTAGAAGGGAGTTTGATGCTAGTGTCACAGGTGCTTTATAAATGTGGTGTGCCACTGCCGCGAATTATTAAGCGGCTAGAGTCAGAAAGGCGTAATCACTATCAATATCTACACGGATTTTTTACCGGCGCCGAAACGGACTTTACCCTTGAACTACTGCACGCCGTGTCATTGGATATTGGTTCAAATGCTGTTGGTAAGAAGTTAACGGCAATTCCGTGGTCTCAATTAGGTGTTGAAATACGTGCAGTGAGACGCAAAGGTGAGGAACTAAGCCCGCCACCAGAAGAATGGGTCTTTGAGCGTAAAGACATCATTATGCTCGTCGGAAAACCCCGCGAAATAGAAACCGCCGAAGAGTATTTACTACAAGGGTGATGGTTTTTTTGAAGATGGCCAAATACAGTAGAATTTTGCCATCTTCTTCCATACAATGGATGGTTACGTTCGTTGTTGTGTAGCCAATTTTTCTTGCTACAGCTTGTATGGAATAGTGCATGTCGGCCAAATTGTTTAATCTTCCAATTAAAATTAGCTTAGACCTTATCGCTAAGTTATTTTCTTCTGTTCAACTTCAAAAAGCACAGAACTATCTGATTGAAGGGCGTGTACTTGAAGTACATGCAAGCCAAGAAAACCATAATATCGAATCTTATGTGGTGGGCTCTGCTACTGAGCCATATCGCCAAGATATTACTTTGGTTAACGTGAACCATAAAATTGTGATGAAGTCTCATTGCACCTGTCCTGTGGCGACTAACTGTAAGCATGTCGCTGCCGCGCTTTTAGCCTTAATTGATAAGAAACCGGTTGAAGAGCAGCGTTTGAGTCAGTGGTTAATGCAACTAGAAAAACAAGACCTTATTAACCCTGTTGAAGAAGAGGATGAAGAAAAAGATCGTATTATCTTTACTTTATCTAGCGATCATCACGGTATTTTTGTCGACTTTAAGCGCAGTAAATTAAATAAAAAAGGTCAATACAACAAGGGCAGTAAAGTTGCTTTAAACGATGTTAAATATCATCTTCCTTGGTGGATTAACCCTGAAGATAGCCAAATTATCAGCCTATTACTGTCATCTTCTAAAAGTGCCTCAAAAATTTATCTAGAGGGTGAAATCTGCGCATTAGCTTTAAATAAAATGCTGGAACTGAAAACCTGTTTTTGGGAAGAAAGCCGTACACCGCTTACTATCACAAATCCTGTTACTCCTGATTTTGTTTGGCAAGAAACCGATGCCCGACATACCCAAATTAGCATGAGCATGCCGGAGTTAGATAACTGGGAGTTCATCGCTACATGCCCACCTATGTTTGTCGATTTGGATTATTTAAAAATCGGCGCCGTAGCAACAGATTTAACTGTTGAAAAACTCAAGTTACTGCAACAAATGCCGCCAGTGCCACTGGATAAAGTCGATAGTATTAGTGACAAAATGCTGCGTCATTTTTCGCCTAAAAGTGTGCCTGTACCCAGCGAAATTGAATTTCATGAAATTGAAGACCCGTTAAAGGTTAAATTAACCTTTACTATGGTGCAGTTAAACGACAGCGCAGTAGTTCAGCCAGTATTACAGCTTGAATTTGCTTATGGCGATATTACCATTCCAGGTAAAGTCAGCCGTGAGAAAATCAGTTTAATTAAACGCGGTAAAACGCAGTATCAAATTCATCGTGCACTCGACGGTGAAGCGCAAGCTATTGAATGCTTACAAAGCCTACAATTGCAGGCCATTGATAATAGCTTACTCACCTATACCAACAATTCAGTCAGTTATTACAGTCTTGGTTTAATGCCTGAAATGGTTAACGAGTGGGCGCAATTAACGACATTTGGGATCATGACCTTAGAAGATCTAGGTTATGAGGTTGAGTTTGCCCCAGAGTTTGATTTAAACATTATTGAAGCCGATATCGAAGTTGATTTAGACGACGATGAAGACAGTGGTTGGTTTTCGCTATCGCTTAATGCCGATATTGAAGGGCAAAGTGTGCCGCTATTGAGCTTAGTCGCAAGGTGGCTACAACAAAATGGCGAACCTGATGATGAGCAAGAGCTGATCCTTCCTGGGCCAAACGGCCGTTTTGTAAAAATTAAAGCTAAAACGATCAAGCCGTTAATATCGGTGATTCAAGAACTGTTTCAGCGAGGTGGCGGTGACTTATTAGAAGTACCCCGTAACCGAGCGGACTTACTTAATGAGTTATCAGAAAGCGATATTCGTTTATTAAATGGCGAGCGGGTAAGGCACCTTGCTAGCAAGCTTTCTGAATTTAAAGGTATCCAAGCTGTTGAATTGCCAACGGGGTTAAATGCCACGTTACGCGATTATCAAAAACAGGGCTATGACTGGCTTTGTTTCTTAAAAGAGTATCAATTAGGCGGTATTCTTGCTGATGATATGGGGCTAGGTAAAACCCTACAAACCTTGGCGTTTTTGTTAAAAGCAAAACAAATGAAAGCCGCTGCGGCAAGTTCAAGCCTAAATGCACCAGCTAGAACAACCTCAGGTAAAACCAGACCAAGCTTGATTGTGTGCCCAACAAGCCTTGTGGGCAACTGGTATAAAGAGGCGCAAAAATTTACCCCTGATTTAAAAGTGCTGGTGGTTCACGGTAACAAACGCCAAGCTTTGTTAGATCAAATTGAGGACTTTGATGTCATCGTGACCACTTATCCGCTGATTCTGCGTGATGAGATTGTTTACAGTGAATACAGTTTTGAGCACATCATTTTAGATGAAGCCCAGCAAATTAAAAATGCCCAAGCTAAAGTCACTCAAGCACTAAAAACCTTTAAGGGTCAGTTTAGATTATGTCTATCTGGTACACCGTTAGAGAATCATCTAGGCGAGTTAAAGTCATTAATGGATTTTTGTTTGCCGGGGCTTTTAGGCCAACACGCCTATTTTAATAAAGAATTTAGAGGCCCGATTGAAAAGCAAGCGGATACTGAAAAGTCTGCCGTATTGCTAAATCGTATCGCGCCATTTTTGCTCCGCCGTACAAAAAGCGAAGTGATGTCAGAGCTGCCCGAAAAAACCATTATTGTGCAGACTTTAGAGCTTGAAAAAGATCAACGTAACTTATACGAAAGCATTCGATTAGTGATGGAGAAAAAGTTACGTGAATTGTTTGCTAAACAAGGTGTGTCTAGCAGTCATATTGAGTTTTTAGATGCTTTGCTTAAACTGCGCCAAGCTTGCTGCGACCCTCGCTTAGTCAAGCTTGAACAAGCTCAATACGTAGAAAACAATGCCAAACTAACCTGGTTGACTGAAAACGTGCCTGAGATGGTGGAAGAGGGGCGTAAGATACTCATATTCAGCCAATTTACCGGCATGCTGGCACTTATCGAGCAAGAGTTTATCGATATGGGCATAAGCTACAGTAAGCTTACTGGCCAAACTCGTAATCGTCAGGTTGAAATTGATGCCTTCCAAGAAGGTGAAGTACCAGTATTTTTAATCAGCTTAAAAGCGGGTGGTACAGGGCTTAATTTAACGGCGGCAGATACGGTTATTCACTTCGACCCTTGGTGGAATCCAGCAGCAGAAAAACAAGCAACAGACAGAGCGCACCGCATCGGGCAGCTTAACCCAGTGTTTGTTTATAAGCTGATTGCACAAGGTACGGTAGAAGAGAAAATTCAAGAGATGCAGCAACATAAACAAAGTTTAGCCGACAGTATTTTAGCAGGTAGTGCTAAGAGTCAATGGCAAGGCAATGCGGATGATTTATTGTCATTATTGAGTTAGTTAGCTGCTGTCTATTATTTGTAGTTAAAAGCAAAATCAAGGTCGTGGCGCTTCGCCCACACCAGACGAAAGGGAAACAACAGCATTTCCCTTTTCACTCTTGGATAAAAAAACCTTGCCGCTCCGACGAAGTGTTGTTCCTTATGCTATAGACCGAATTTGCTACCGCCTCAGATTCGCCATCCATGGCTCAAACTGAGGCTATGTCGGCGTCCTGCCTCCATCACACAAATTAGCTCAACGCATTCGGACACTTCCAACGGAGATCATTGAACCTGCAAGTTCATTTGTCATAGCTAATTAAATTCATTTAAAGCTTAAATGTTCAATTTGAATTGAGGTAAGCAAGAAAATTACGTTAGTCCAGACAGGGCCTTTCTCGCACATCCGTGTGCTTCAAGGCATTTTGTGCATCCTAAACTTAAGATTCTAGCTAGCTTTCGAGGGAAAGGGACGCCCCATTGCAAGCGTTAGAGCTTCATTAAACCAAAGTTGCAGCTTGCCGAAGCTGGCTACAGATAAAGTTTAACGCTATGAAAGTCCCCATTGAAATTTTTCGCTTTTCAGAAAATTTCGTAGGGGCGGGTGGGTGTTCCAAGAGGGAGTTGCCGTTCACTCCCTTTTGGTCTGGTGTGGGCGAAGCGCCACGACCTTGATCCTAATTCAAACGAAGTTTGGAAATGAATTTTGAGGGTGACGATCATAATCAAGAATGCGTTTTACAAATTTAAGAGCTAGCTCATCTTTGCCCCGAAATAGGTTAGGGAGTGTATTAAAGCTAAATAAAGTTTACTCTGACCCTACTTATTTCACGATCAATTTTGGAGTCTTAATATGAGTATTTTATGGTGGGAAAAAACGGTCGAGTATTACTTTATTCAAAAACATGTCGATCTAAAAACATTTGTGGCTCCCTTAGATGGAAATCATGAAAAAGCAGGGGATGCAATTTTTGCAAATGCAGCTAATTGGGTTTTAATTGAATTCAAAAGAGACTGGAAAAGCATCAAAGATGAGTTGACTAAATTTATAGATTTTGAAAAAGCTAAATTAGATCTCGAACCTATAAGTAAGCATCATTTTATTATTTATGGGGAGCCTAATTTCGATCACACTGATATTAATATCATTACTCAGGAATACTTTTCTGAAATCAATGTAGATACAGCTGAAGCATTATATTCTGGTGTCCCGAAAAATGAGTTTATAGACTATATAAACTTATTTGTATCCCATAAGAATAATTCGGATGCTGGCTCTGGTAGTTTTGGAATGGTAGCAGGTGTAAGCCATGATGGAAAAGTATCAAAATGCATGACACTTTTGGAATTTGCTGAAGCTATAGAGTTAGAACAAGAACTCAAAATAAAGCTTAAAAAAGAACAAGAGCAAGCTAAGCAACCTACTAGAGCTCCGCGCATGAGAATGTAGCTAACAAGTTGCTCAAGCAGGACAAAATACAGTTGGCTTTTTGCTCGTGCCTCGCTAATTTTAACCAACTATATTTTGCCTCTTAGCAAGGCGTTATACGTATCTGAATCATATTTAAAATTCGGATTTCAGTATATGATTTAATGTGAAAATATAAAATAAGAGAACGTTTAATGTTACATGAAATAATGTCTGAAAATCGTATATCAAATGGTCATTATAGTATTAATGATCTTGAATATATGACTATATATACTTTCAAGGTTATGAGGTTTAAAGGCGAAGTTGAAAATACAACGCAGAAAAACTTTACTGATGCTTGCCTAATTCCACAGTTAGGAGAAAATGAGAATCACTATTGTTTTGCCGAACCAAAAACAAGGTTTCTTGATCCCGAAACTGGCAAACCAAAACCAATACGCCTTTACCCTATCTCATTACTAGAATCGAACATTAAAGGAATAAATAATATATGAAAATATTAAAGTTGGTTGCACTTGCTACTGCAAGTTTTATTTTTTCTAGTAATGCCGTTGCTAATTCAGCTTGGTATAAAGATTTTTACAAAGATGAATTTACAGATGAAAAATTTACAATGTATCGAACAGAAAGTGTAAATGGCCAATTTTTAAGCCTGAAATGTGGAATGGCACCATTCGGAAAATATTACGAACCCTCAATTGCATTCCATAGCAGTAGTATTACTCGAACGGGTAGGACATATCCATTGAAAATTCGCGTAGATAAGCGAGAAGCTATAAGCAGAAATGCATGGGCAAGTTCATTAACTTCGAATAACTTCATTCAAATAGAATGGGGGAATGAAAAAGGTAATGCGAAAGAAGTAACGGATAAGATAGCTACAGACTTTAAAGCTGGAAATAGAGTACTAGTGCAAATTGCCAACAAACCGTCATTTAATGTTAGTTTATCTGGGTTTACGAAAGCTTTTAATGCAACACACAAAAAATGTCAGTCTTTAGCAGAAAAAAATAACGGTCGCTACTTCAGTAAAGTGTGGCTACCTGTAGATTAATCGTAGAAACGCTTAAGCAACTTACTATACGTATAACAAGCACTTTAAACGGAACATGATCTTCCCCCAGTTTAGTAGACACCTCCTCATCACTTTGAGGAGGCTAAAATGCCTAGATATACCCAATCAAGAAAGACATGGTTTTATCCTGTAAAATTCAAAATCAAAGCAGTCCTGCTAAGTTTAAGATAAATAGAGATTAAATTATGACGACAACACAAAAGCAAGATGAGCAAATTATGAATATGTCATTTGCTATGATCTATCCGCTATATGTCGCGAAAGTCGAAAAGAAAGGGCGAACGATTGACGAGCTAAATGAAGTGATCACTTGGCTTACTTCATACAGCGAAGAAAGAGTAAAAGGATTTATTAAAAATGAAGCCACGATGAAAGAATTCTTTGCCGATGCATCGATTAATCCAAATGCGCATCTGATTAAAGGAAAAATTTGCGGCTATAAAGTTGAAGATATTCAAACACCTTTAACACAACAAGCGAGATATTTAGATAAGCTGGTTGATGAGCTTGCAAAAGGTCGTAAGATGGAAAAAATTCTAAGATCAGAATAAGAACAAGTGGCGCCAGAGTAAACTTAATTATTTTTCAATCAAATGGCACATGAGCCAAGGTTAATTACAAATTCATTTCTGTCCACAGGGTGAGTTTAAAAATAATCAAAGTTATGATCATTGTAACGCTGTGAGGTTATGCACTGACTAATTTATCCAGTGCAATAAA
The DNA here is from genome assembly GCF_055808815.1 of Shewanella sp. GJ50-10. Classification (NCBI taxonomy): domain Bacteria; kingdom Pseudomonadati; phylum Pseudomonadota; class Gammaproteobacteria; order Alteromonadales; family Shewanellaceae; genus Shewanella; species Shewanella sp. GJ50-10. The sequence goes on from NZ_JBVVSS010000001.1 coordinate 1,399,275, forward strand.
ACATTCATTGTGTTGATATTGCCAATAGAGCTGAGCTAACTCAGCTCTATTTTTTTTGCTTGCTAAACAAGTAATATTTGGGTTTTGACTTAAATTCTGCAAGTAATCGACCAGCTGCTGGTAGTCCGTTAGTACTTCACCCGCCATCGGTAAATCATCGGCATAGGGGTAACATTGTCTGCTGTCAGTTTGGTATTCTTGTTGGTCAAATTGAAAAAACACAATGTCAGCTTTGGTTTGCAGCATATCAATGTATAACGATGAATAGTCGGTGATAAGCAAATCTACATCATTAATGATCTCATAAGTGTCTTGCCAGTCCGAAATATTGAGAATATTGGGGTGACTATCTATCGCTTTAGCAAGCTCTGCTTCGTTGGGATGAAGTCTGAGTAAGAGTAATTGCTCATTTGCAACTAAACATGCGGACAGCGCTTCAAAGTCGATGGCTTGAGTGTATGGGTTAATTTGGGAGTGTGGGTTACTATCGGCAGCAGTCGATGAGTGCGCTTTAGTGTTACTAAGCAAAGTACTGTCTCGCCAAGATGGCGCATACAATAGCACCTGTTTTACTTGATAAGTTTGTTTAAGCCCTTCAATTAATGAGTGATTTTGCTGGTTCGATTTTTGATTTGCTTGCGGATAACGCCGGTAATAATCGGTGCGCGGATTACCGCTTAAAATCATTTGTTGTGGGCTCATTTTAAACGCACCTGCAAATAGACTCGCGACTAAATCACTTGGGGCAATCATATAATCTGGGCGCACTTTTTGTTGATGAAATTGGGTATTAGAAATGAACTTATCTTGCAGGGTTTCAGGGTGATAAACCTTTAAAAGCGGGCCATTATTAATATCAAATTCGATTCTTTTTAAAGGCGAGCCATGCCATAAGTTTATCTTAATTGCGCCTTTTGCTAGATACTGATTCACATCGCCAATATAGCTGTTATATACGTAATACTTAGCCGTTAACGCATGATAAATTCCTTTTGCGCTCCAGCGGTAATAGGCTTCATAACCTTGATGATTAAGCTGGCTAACTAATGTTTTGTTGCCACTTATCCAAATGGCTCTGATGGTCATTGCTTGCTGCCAATGTAAGAATAAATACTTACTGTTATCAGCAAATTTGTTTTTATAACACCCCATGACCGCTTTGCGCGAACGAGGGCTAAAACCTGCAATGAAATACACGGTTTTAGTCACAACATATCTAATGCAATTGAAAATGAATTGGCTCATGTTATGCCTCCGTGATATTAAAAAATCCTTTAAATACAAAGATAGCATTAATCATCAGCAACGCGACTAGCAACGGGTATAAATCCTCAAAAAAACATCAATGGGTTATAACTTTACCGCCAAATTGTTTTTAATTTCGGTTGTTGAAATATCATCAGTTCGAGTTAAATACAGTACTTCGCATTGGCTTTTAAGGTGGTCAAACTCACCAGCCCAATCATCTCCAATGGCAAATACATCGACGTTATAACGTTCAATATCTGTCGATTTTTGTTGCCAGTTTTGCTCAGGAATGACTTTAGTCACAAACTTGCAAGCTGCGATAATCTCGCTTCGTTGTTCATAACTAAAAAATGCTGCTTTACCTTTAAGGGCATTAAATTCGTCGGTTGAAACTCCAACAATCAGCTGATCGCACATATTGCTTAAGCGCTCGAGTAATCTAACGTGGCCAAAATGAAATAGATCAAATGTTCCGTAAGTGATGATGGTTTTCATAATAGTATTCCTTTAATTAAGAGGCATGTTGATATCGGTTTAACCGTTAACTTTTAAATTCAATGGCTGCATTGGATTTATCAAATTGCTTTTGCAACATGTTCACTAGATACAATGGTTTTTTTGATTGCTCGAATTCCATCTCTACCATTTGGACTTCTTCAATTGGGGTATTTTCATCAAAATTAAGCTGCACGGGGCCATAAACTCCGTAGGTGGCAGTGCCATCTTGTTTATTCTGATATTTAGTTGAAGCGCCGAATAAATTAAGGTCACCTTTAACCACTAACCAAACCTGTGGTAATAAAGCAAAGCCAGGGTTCTTGATATTAAACTTATGGGCTTTAACTGGCTGTTGTTCGTTATTAATCACTGTTTCAGAGACTATGGGTTTTCTTGGTTTTAGGATTAGTGAACCCAAAAAAAGAGTCAGCAACAGTGGCGATAATAATACGTACAGCATTAGCAACACGCCGCGCTGAAAAATGCCGTTATAGTTGGTCGCTTCTTGGGTAGATTTAGCAATTAGGCTTTGATCTTCCACCTTGGTCCAGCTGTTAGTCTGTGGGTCGATGATTAAGTCTTGCGAGATAATCTTATTTTCAACACTTAACTGCGGCCCAACATAGGTGTTAGGTAAAATAATACTGTTTTGGATTTGACTGTCTTCAATGAAGCAGTATTCTCCAACCACAATTGCGTTAGATAACTGAGCTTTATTAGAGACTTTGGTGTATTCACCAATAGCGCCAAAAGCTTGGGTTTCAGATAAATCAGGCAACTGACATTGGGCTTCAACCACTAATTGTTTTTGCGCATTTTTAGTATTTATCGCACGGCCTTTCACACAAAAGTCTTGGCTGTTAATGACATAGTCTGAAGCTTCAACATAAGCGGCTAGGCTATCGATGTAGAAGCACTCGCCATGAAGCACCTGCGCCACGCTATTTTTATGGTCTACCTCTGTGGTTTCTAACGGCCAATTTAGTAATTGGTTATGCTTCCAACCTGCAGGTAACATCATCATTGCTGGATTTCGTTGCGCCATTTTTGCGTGGACAAACTTTGATGGCATCAAGCGTGAAAACTCAATAAAGCGCGCTAAACAAGGGCTGCGTAGCATATCGCCGCGGACAACTAATGCTTGTGTGCTTTTATCAATATTCATCCGTGAAAGTACGCTGTTGACTTGTTCTTCAGGCTTACACAGAAAGTAATGAATGGTTAATCCCCATTGCTCACCATTACCAATTTGCGACTCAATTTTTTTAGCTTCATGACTGATAACCATTTTTACGTCTGTTATTCCAGCTGCAGCTAAATCCTCTAAGGTGTACTCCACTAATGCTTTATTGGCGAGTGGCAATAGAGCAGGGCAATACTGCTGATCTAAAGGGGCTAATTCATTTCCGTTTCTGTTTGCAAATACGATAGCCTGCATAACGTCTCCTAGTAGGCGCCTCGCGCCAAAAGTACTGCTGGAATAGTTTTCAATAACAGAGTGATATCTTCTCTTAGTGACTGCTGGTAGATGTAATCTATGTCTAGCTCTACCTGCTTATCAAAAGGAATATCTGAACGTCCGCTTACTTGCCATATGCAAGTAATACCAGGTTTAACTCCCAATCTGCGACGATCACTTAGCTGATATTGGCTTACTTCATTAGGTAGTGCAGGTCTTGGGCCAACTAGTGACATATCACCAATTAATACATTCCAAAGTTGTGGTAACTCATCAATTGAAGCTTTGCGGATAAGCTTTCCAACACTTGTAATGCGAGGATCTTTTTTCATTTTAAACAGTACGCCACCTTGCATTTCATTGTTTTGTTTGATTTTTTCTAGTCTTGCTTCAGCATCAATGTACATCGAACGAAACTTCCACATGGTAAAAGGTTGGTTATTTCGGCCGCTTCGAGTTTGTGAAAAAAGATGGCTCCTTTCGATTCAATACGGATACTCAAGGCTGTAAAGGCGAATAGTGGTGCCAACAGGATTAGCAAAATGCTAGCAGCAACGATATCGAATGTGCGTTTTGCAAATTGGCCACATTTGATGCCAAAGAAGTACCAACGACGGCTATTATTCGCTGTAACTTGTCCTAAAGTTGACTGCATCGGTTGTGATTGATTAGCTGAATTAGCGAAGTTTGACTTGGCGTAGTTCGAATTCGTGTTGTTTGAGCGACTATTGCTTGGGTAAGTATGGCTTGGGTTATTATTGCTTGAGTAAGTATTGCTTGCAGGCATATTAGTCGAACGTTTTTGCTTTAAAACACGAGCAAGAAATACAGGATTACCCACAACATAGCGTTTCCACATGCGTTTAGGTTCTTGACCTAAGCGCCAAATCCACTCCATACCCACTTGTCTTACTGCAATAGGCGCTCTTGATACGTTATTGGCAAAGAAATCAAACAAACCACCGACACCCATAGCTGCGCCGACATTTAGCTCTGCTTTGTGCGCGCTAATCCATTGGTCCTGCATAGGAGCGCCCATTCCAACCAATAACAATTGAGCGCCTGATTGGTTAATTTGCTCAATCACTTGTTGTTCAGTTCCTTGGGGAACATTGGCTTGGTTTAAGTAACCATGATGACAGCCGGCGATATTCAAAGTGGGAAATTGTTTTTTAAGATTTGCAGCAGCTTCTTCAGCGGTGCCTTCTTTACCGCCTAAAAAGAACAGTGAAATGCCTTTTTCAGCAGCTTGCTTACACAGTAGCGGTAACATATCAGTACCGTTCACATTATCTTTAAGGCCAATATGATGTAGCTGACAAGCAATACGTATCCCACTTCCATCTGCAAAAACTTGGTCACACTGATTAACAGTATCGCGATAGGTTTTATCAGTGGCAGCGATGTTCAAGCAATCAGCATTAACAAAGGCAAACTGTTTAGTCACTGCTGACTGAGATGAACGGATTAACAAATCAACACTCTCACTCATGCTGTTGTTATCAATGTTCACGCCTAACAAGTTAAATTGTGCTGGGTAATTAAGCTGAGTGGATACCACAATAAGCTTACTGAATAAGCACTTTAAAATATTAACCATGTAGCCAAATAAACCGGTCGATGAATGTGATGCTGAATCAATGTGTTGAACGCCCATACGACGCTGCATCTGTTCAATAGATAAAATACCAGGACGGCTGTTGTTTTGAGTGGCTTCGAATACAGCATATTCAAACGCGCTACCGAGCAAACCAATATCACCTTTTAAGACGCTATAAAATAAAGGCAATGATTTAAAACGCCCCTGAGTGAATAGGCGAATTGCCACTTCTTTATTCTCTGCATGAATATACAAGGTTTCGAAAACAGCGTGCTTTGAGCAAGCTAAGGTGATCACTTTAAATATGAAAATTGGGCTGGCGATTATCATCACGTAAAAAGCGACTATCCAGTCAAACATGACAATAGTTATGGGAGTGTGGTCGTGAGCTTTTTCAAGGTGTGCTGTTTTCATATTGGCCTCACAAGGACGATTTAATTAAGTCTGATACCTTGTTAAAGCACGAAGCGTTCCAGTTTTTTAATGTGTTGTTTATCATAGGTTTTATGGTGGTTATTACCATTTTGATTTGCAGGCAAAAAGCTGACTTTGCAGAATGCGAACGACACTGCAAAGCCAGAATAGGGAAGTTGTTTCATTTACGGCGAGTTAAATCCTTGTCAAAACGCCCCAAGTTTTTAATACAAGCTGAGGGCCTTTGGTGAGTTAAAGCTTGTTATCTTGCATAAACTCATTGGTGACACCATCACGAGAAATACGCATTTTTTGAATGACGCTAATACATTTTTGGCCAACACCTTCGATGACGATATAACCCCAAGAAGGCATGATCCATTGAGCATAAGCAGCGACTAAAGTGGTGACAGTGCGACCTGTTTCTGCTTTTAAAATACTAGGTGATGTTGAAATCGCTTTGTTTACTAATTCAACTGCTGCTTTACCATCACCTAAACGAATTGCTTGTCTTGACAGGTAACGTAACTGATAAGCACGTGCGGCTTTTTCATGGCGACCAAGCAGAATTGGCGCAAAATCACGAGCTTTATCAATCATCTTTTCCCATGAAGCGTATTGCTTCATTAAGTTTGCAGATAAACCACCGTGATTTAAGCGGTAATAGGTTAGTGGCTCAGGTAAGCCTTCGATTTTCCAAGATGTGGTTGCAGCAATACGTAACCAACATTCAATATCTTCTGATTGACGGAAAGTTTCATCAAAGTAACAGCTATAGCGCTCAGCAGTACTCATTGATTGAAAGCGAATGTCATTCAATGTAGTTCGGCGAATAACTGGCGCACTGCCATTACCAACCGGATTACGACAAAGTAAATGCGCTGCATCAATGTCATTTAGTTTAGGCATTTGGTAAAAATCGATAAACTTACCGTCATAATCAATAAAACTTGAGCGAGAAAAACTTAGACCAATTTGGCTATCGCTATCTAAGTGTTGTACGTGGCGAGCAAGTTTTTCTGAATGCCATAAATCGTCTGAATCGATAAATGCGACAAACTCACCTAATGCGTGACGGATACCTGTATTGCGGGCTGCGGCTAAGCCTTTATTTTTAACGTGACGAATAATATGTACGCGTGGGTCGCCAATAAACTGCTTACAAATCTGAATACTGCGATCATCACCGCGATCATCAATAATTAGTAATTCAAAGTCATCAAATGTCTGGTGCAGTACAGACTCGATTGCCGCTTTTACAAACTTCTCAACGTTATAAACAGGCATTACTACAGAGATTCTTGGAGTCATAATGTTTTCCTTAACTGTGTTTAACAGTTGATTGACTGAATGAGATGCGGCTGCTGTACCAGCACAGCCAAGGCATAGTGATTAAGTAAGTGACCATCACGCTCATTGCGACTGTGGCTAAGTCGAACTGGCTGGCAATACTGATAACCAGCGTTAGCAATGCAGTGATGGCGATATTTAAATTGAAGTTCAAACGACTATGGCCATTGGCAAGTAGCAATTGACTTGCCGCTTCTGCCATAGGACGAACTAAGCCGCTTAAACATAAGAAAATGAAAACCGATAAAGCATCAGTGCTTAACCATTGCTCGCCATATACAAAGGGAACGTATAGCGGCGCTAAACTGGTTTGCAAGATGATGATTGGGGCTGCGATAGCCGTAATCGCAATAACGCTGTTACGGTATTTTTGTTGTGCAGACTGCTTTTGGTTGGTTTCTGCATCTTTATCACTGCAAAGATGTGAATAAAAAGCGGTGCCGAAGCTTTGCACTAATCCTAAGCTGACCCCTAAACTCACGTTGTAAGCAAAAAAGTAAACACCTAATGCCTCAACGCCCATGAAGTAGCCAATGACTAGGTAATCAATACTTTGTCTTAATGTATTGATTAAGTCGCTTAAGCTCACAGGTACACTGAAGTTAAGTAATGCTTTAACACGGGTTAATGACACAGGCTGTGTAAAATGAGGTAGTGGTGTTGCATTTTTATGGATGTAAATCCACACAAACACCATGACAACTTTAGGAATAATAATTGCCCAAATACCCAAGCCGCTAAGGGCTAAGATTGCGGTTAACAGGCCATCACCAACGGTCTGCCAAAGGTTGGCACTGGCGACTCTACGCATATTGTTATTGCGTAAATTAACCGTGGCGTACAACATGCCAAATGGAAGCAATAAGTAGCTACTCGCAACAAACAAAATTGGCAGTATTAATTGGGTATCTTGATAGTAATAAGCTAACGGGAAGCTGATTAAGCTCATTAATACGAATGCACTAATACAAGATGCGAAGTTAATGGTGTTAGCGCTGGCTAGATTATCGGTAAAGTCAGCGTCATTCATACGGATTAATGCAGCTGAGGTGATACGTCTTGTTGGAGTACAGATTAATTCGAATAAAGTCAGCACAATGGCAACTTGACCGAATATTTCAGGAGTTAATAAGCGTGCGGTAATAACACTTGCGCCCAATCTCACCACTCGTCCACTGAACTGCGCGCTGGCTAACCATAAAAGGTTTTTACCTAATGAACGAATGCCATGACTTAGCATCTCATTAAGCGCTAGCTTTTGATTCAGCGATTGCTTCTGTTCAACTTGAAGCTTGGTGATGTTTTGCATAACCGCTACCCTTAACAATGAATTGCAATTTGCTGATTGAAACTAAAAACAAATTGCTTCGATACTTAGGTATTACAGTTATCGTGCCAATTTTTAACCTTATGTTTTATCTCGGTTTTAGATGTTTTGTGATTTAAAGGTAAAGTGGGATTAGCAAATTGGGATACGCGTTTCGCAGATTGCAAAACCCGTTAATATTGAAAAAAGATTGGCTTGTTAAGCTAAATTCAGATGTGGAACTGGCTTTTGGTTTATAGAAAACGAATAAAGTCATTAATTTAAGGTTAAAGTGATATGAACAACTCCATGGCAGTCGCGACAATAAGTTTACTTGTTAGTTTCGTATTGCTGAGCGGCTGCAGTCAGCAAGCGGCTCAAACAGCACAAACAACTCAATCAACTCAAGCAAAGCAAACAACACCAACAAGCGACAGTAATGCCAGTGAGCCAAGTAATTCTCAACCGTCCGACGCGGCTAACCTTGTTATCAATAGCACTGAACCTGAAAATACCTGTGATAAAGCATTTTTCAATGAAATCGAACGATTAGTTATGTCGGGTGACGGTCAAGGCCACGGACCTGATATAGGTTCAGCAGAATGGCAATCTGTGATCGAATTTAAGCTTGGCGTTCGCGGAGAAGCGCAAGTACCGCCGAGAGACACTGTTGAATGGTGTGATTATATAAAACAGCAAATAGCCACTGAAATACCATAATAATTCAGCTTTTTAAATTAGTAGCTAAAGAGCCTATTAACATCGTTAGATTATGGGCTTTTTGACGCAGTAATTTTCTATCAATAACTTTATTATCAAAAATAATGAGAAAGTCTTTCAATTTTTAAGCTGTTTAATCAGCATCAATATCAGGATATTTTAGGCTTTTAGGCAAGGTAAGTCCTATAGAAGGATACAGCGGTATGCTACTTGATACCCCAATTTGTGATTTTGGCTGGAAAGTGCCCGAATTTACCTTAAAACCCCATTTGTTGAATCATTTACCATGAGCCAGCATTAACTTGCAAATATGGACTGCTCTATCAAATGGCGTTAATTGAGCACTGTTATGGCTAACAGTAGCTATGAAAAATATCTTAAAAAATCATTTTGTTTCAAATACTAAGAATTTAAATTTTAACCAGACACTGAGTTACACACGGAGTAAAGCATGACACACCCAATTATTACTGATTTAAATAATCGCTACACTACAAAGCGTTACGATCCGACTAAACGCGTTTCAGCTGATGATCTTGCAGTGATCTACGAAGCCATGCGTTTATCTGCGTCTTCGATTAACTCACAACCTTGGAAATTTATTGTGATTGAAAGTGAAGCTGCTAAGCAAAGAATGCATGACACTTTTGCTAATAATTTTCAGTTTAATCAACCACACATCAAGGCTTGTTCTCACGTTGTTTTATTTGCTCATAATCCAAATTATACCCGTGAAGATTACGCTAAAGTCGTCGATAAAGGCATTGAGGATAAACGTACTAAAGCAGAAGATCGTGAAGCTGCATTTGGTGGTTTCGCATTTGTTGAATTAAATACCGATGAACAAGGTAATAATGCGTCTTGGACTAAGTCACAAACCTATTTAGCTTTAGGTAATACCTTGCATGTACTGGCTCGTCTTGGCATCGATTCAACCACGATGGAAGGTGTCGATAGTGCATTAATTGGCGAAATATTTGCTGAAGAACTTGGTGGATTTAAGTGTGAAGTGGCGCTAGCATTTGGCTACCATCACAGCTCAGAAGATTATAATGCTAATTTACCTAAGTCGCGTTTAGCGCAAGAGCAAGTATTAACTGTGCTTTAAAGGTATCAAACCTATGATGCTTTAAGTTGGTAATAGATTACTTAAAGCATCTTTTATTCTTTTTCAAAGGATTATCTTTAAGCCCAAAAAACATAACTCAAGATAGCTGTCACACAGTCACAGACAGTCACAGACAGTCACAGACAGTCACACACTCCGCAGTCACACAGTCACACAGTCACACTCGCAGCTACTTTAATAATCAGAACATAAGCTTGAATAATAGTTTCTTGAGTAAATAGCCTTTCACTTTATGCCACTTCTAGGGCTTTAGCTTTATTAAAGACATCATCTGGCTCTTCTGCTCTTAAGGCCATCCCCAGCACAATTAACCCTGGCCAGAATAAGTAAGCTAGGATCTCTAAGTTTTCTCCGAATGTGTATAAGCCAAGCATCATTAAAATTGCCATGCCTACTTTTGCTAATGGGTTACTGAATAGTCTTATGAGCAAGAAGATGAAGGTCACTAACATTGGGATAGCCAAAGCGATAGCGCCGACCACGCCTTTAACAAATAACAGTCCGTACCAAGTGTGGTGGGAGCCGATAGGCATGTATTCCACCATATGAGGGCCTCGCTCGACAATGCCATGGCCAAAGACAACCGCTTCGTTTAACCACCGCTCTACGGCGATATCGGCTAGTGCCTGTCTGACTCGGGTTGAGTCTGCACGCGCCGCTTTTACGGCGCTAATACTTTGCTCAATTTTCGATATTGTTGATTCACCGATGACCCCGACAAATAACATTACTGGACTGAGTAGCAAATATAACCATGGTGAGCGGACAAAACGGAGTGTTGAGAAGAAACCGATTAACGCCAGATAACATACAATCGCGAGACGCGACTGAGACATGAGTATCATTAATAAACTGCCAGCTAACCCCCATCTTTTCCATGTTGTATTTTTTCTTGCAGAGCAAAAATGAAATACAAGTTGCCCAGCATGCCTAATGCCGGAGCCCATGGGGTGAATAGTCGCCAGCGGGGGACACCACTACCTGGGTCAATTTCGTAAAGGCTGACACTAAAAAACTCAGGCCCAGGCCCACCAATAATGCTTAATGGCGAAACGTACAATGTACTAGGCAAGCCAACTAGCCAAGCAAAAACGAACAACGGGAAGAGTAGAACAGTATGCTTACAAACTCTACAACTGGCGCGGTAGATAATTTCAGGTCTGATGGACAAGCAGCCTATTATTGGAAAAATCGCCAATAATGCCCAACCTTTAGCCCAGCCAATAGAGGACTTAATTAACTTGCCAGTGCCTAGGCCAAATTGCAGGTGACCGACAACCAAGGCAATCAGCATCACCCACATACCTAATGCCCAAACGTAATGGCTAATACTAATGCGAGCCGCAGGTTGGCGGGCAATTTTTTTATATAATAAGCGTAAAAATAGAATCCAAGCAATCACAGGTGCGATGACATATAACGCACCTAACAACCAAAATAAGTAACTGAAACTTATGCAGTTGTAGATGATTTTTTCGTCAACATTTTCCGCAGTAATGGTTTGCGAATCCATAAAATGCTTAATCCTACTAGTGACATGAATGAAGCGCACAATCCACCGAACGCAATGAGAATGACAGCTAACTTATCGGGTGATGAAGGTAAACTTGGCGCCGACAGTAATTGCAGCATTGGATAGGCAGTATAAATATCTGATTTACCCACATCCATTTTAGCCATTGCCGAAGTTAGGACTGCTGAAGCAAGTTGGTGCTCGCGTTGTAAGTCTGCCAGTTTAGCGGCATCGTCATTACTATACTGAAGACGTTGCTCCCAGGTATTAATCTGAGACGTTAATGAATCCACTTCAGATTGAGTTGCTTTTCGGTCTGATGCGATGGCGATAAACTCTTGCATCATTTCAGCTCGACCATCCAAGTCATTCACGGTTAGCATTTTTAGCAGTTCGTCATCTTGAAAACCAATAATGATTTTAAAACGTTGCTGCATGCTTTTTAGAATACTGTCTAACTCAGCTTGCAAGGTAACAAGCACAGGGTGTCTTGTTCCTAGTCGCCCAGCATTCTCGATATATTGCGTATTTGCGGTGTTATGTTTTTCAACCAGCTGTTGAAAAAGTTTATCGTTATTCAGTTTAAGTAAAATGGCCGCTTGAGCATCACTAATGCCTAAATGTTTTTCGTATAAAAAATAGCTGGCATTTAACCCTTGAAGCTCAGCTAACATGGTCACTTTACTGTGTCTTAGTCGCTCAATGGTGATGGCAAGTTCTTTGAATTGATCAAGTGTGACTAAGCCGCGCTCAGATTGGAAATCTAGCAATTGATTCTGGGTTTCTTTTACACGTGTTGAATAACTTTTAAGCCCTCTTCTGATGCCTATTTCACGCAAGGCTATTTCATCTGCACGTAGGTCAGTTAATATATTTTGCAATGAGCGGTACATGGCCCAGCCGCGCTCTTGTGCATCCTCTGGACTCGCTGCTTTTACGCTATATTCCATCAAACCGGTTTGGCTTGGCAGCTTAAGCTTAGGTTTATTTATTGCTGAAGTCGGTACATCTAGGTAATGGGCTGCGCTTTGCATTAACAAGGTGCTCATTGATATCGCTTTATAATTCTCGCGAGGGTCAATGGCTGAGCTCATATAAGGTGAGATGCTGGAAGTGCTAGCTTGTCCAAGACTATCAAGGCTTAACGATGAACCTGCAGCAGCACCCGGCAGAATAAGTACCCATTTGCTGACATATTGAGTTGGCGCCAAGTAGATAAAAATGGCAGCAAAAATCCAGATGATAAGCAATGAACCAAACGCTGTTTTAAGGTAAAGGCGTTTACGTAACTTAGGGGTAAGTTTACTGCCTTCTAATGTTGCACGCTTAATCCAATATAAATATGCCAATTCAGAAAAACTGGTTTGTTCAACATGCTCGTCTTCTGCTGTGTGTTGTTCTTGTTTGGCAGCCTCTTTTTTAGAAGCATCTTGTGTGGAAATATCTTGTTCAGTTTCAACCCTAGTTATTGCCTCTTGTTCAGAGGCTACTTGGTCAACGGATGTTGGTTGCGCGGTATTATGACTAGGGGTTTGGCTAGTGTTTTTACCGCTTTGTTTGCTATCCGTGCTCGTATGAGTCTTATCTTCATCATGAATTCGGCTCATTTATTGCTCCTTACAACCATCCAATAAGGGTTGTTGGTACCACTAACTCAGTTACTGTTCGTGCTATTTCACGCATATTGGTCACACGTGAGTCGTAACAAGCTAAACCATCACCTGGAAGTAACACTGGGTTTGATTGGTCATTCCATGCGCTTTGAATAAGTCCATCTATTGAACGCTCAACAATATCAATTTGGTTCGAAAGTGGATTTTTAGTCACTAAAATAACGTAGCGACTGGCATTTGTTGTTTGAGCACCACCAACACAGTTAGCTGCAATTGCACCATTTAATAACCGTGTACCGTATGGGAAGCGAGTGGCTTCACGGTCAACAGCTGACTGGCTATTTGAACTTGCAGGTTGTGTTAAGTTTGACATAAAAACCCTAATCCCTGGCGCTGTCAGTTGTGATGGTCTAGCTAGTTGATCATTAAAAGAATGTGTTGATGGAACATGGATATGATCGCCAGCCATTAATGTCATGCTGGGTACTTTCTCACCAGTTAGCATACCACGTAAATCCATATTGAAAACCTGCCCATCACGAATCACTTTAATCGCAGATATATCGGCATCTGGGCGCACTCCACCAGAAGATTTGACTGCAGCACCCACGCTACGTTTAATCGCTTGGTCACCTGCATAATTACTACCGTCATCTTTTAATTCTATCGGTAATTTTTTGTTGATCATGTGCTGACCCGGTTCGAAAACAGCACCTGAGGTGGTGATTTCAATCGGAGCCCAGCTAATAGGTAAAATACTGATGCGAACGGCGTGCGCTAGCATAAGGTTTTCATCTATTAATAAGTCATTAATTAATTGGTTTAACTGTTTAAGTGTTAAGCCTTTTGCTGCAATTGCAGGCAAGTAAGGTAGATAAATATTACCATCGGCATCGACTTCAACATCTTTACTAAATTCTTCGCCATTCAGGATCTTAACTGAGATTTTGTCACCAACTGATAATGATAAGGCTTGTTCAGTATCGACAATCATGGCTTTATTACCAAATATTGGCGCTGTAGGGAAAGTGGTGTGATTTGAGGTCACTGCACTGACTTTTCGGTTGTATGGTGTTTGCTGACCAAAGTAATGACAGCTGGTTAATTGCTTTTCTAAATCACAAACGTCTTGCTGCGCTGGTTGCGAAGGGGTCACGCAAGCGGTTAAACTTGCGATCATTGCGATTGAAATTAGAGTATTAATCGTTTTCATTGCGTTATTCCCTATACGTTTTGATTCAGATATTGCTTGATTTACTTGTGTTGATTGAGCTTGTTGTATAAGTGCTAGCTAGCTAAATCTGCGATAACTCTTTTATCAAAATCAGACTGCTCAACGATGCTGCTGTGACGCAAAAAATCCAGTGCTAGAGTTTCTGTTTCAAATATTTCGAAAATATGGTGTAAGCGAGTTAATTCAATTAGTGACCTGACAGCTGGAGTCGGTGATAACAATACGATGTTACCTTGGTAGTTCAGCGCTTGATTACGTGCTGAAATTAACACTGACAACCCACTAGAATCGATGTATTCAAGATGCTGCATATCGATGACTAAACGGGTATGTCCTCTATCGATATAATCAACAAGTGCGGCTCTATAAGTTGGTGTGTGCGCCATAAACATTCTGATTGGTAGGGTTACTACGCTCGCATGTTGCGCTACTTTTAATTCAAATTTCATAACGTACTCCTAGAAATTAATGATGCTTAACAATGTCTCTGTGTTAGTTCTATTTACTCTTGCCTAAGAAGTTTGCAGGTAGTGTGCCAACTTTTTAGTCCTTATTTTACAGTGATTTACTATTTATATTGTTAATGTGACTAATGCAGTTTTGCTGTTTGCGAAGGGATATATTGCTGTTTGCAAAAGAAGAACTGGGGGATATTTTCAATTTCGCATTCTGCAAATAGGAGGAATAAGGTGCTATAGGGTTAAGTTTTACCGCAGAGGTAAATCATTTAATGATTAGGTTCAAAGTAGGAATGGTTTAGGCTGCAATGGAGAAGTAAGAAGTAAGAAGTAAGAAGTAAGAAGTAAGAAGTAAGAAGTAAGAAGTAAGAAGTAAGAAGTAAGAAGTAAGAAGTAAGAAGTAAGAAATGAGGAGTGAGGAGTGAGAGTGAGGAGTAAAATAATAAGCCGTTAAAAAAGGCTAACGGCTTAATTTAGTTTCGAGATGGTAATACGGGTTTTGATTTCATTTAATCACCTTGAATGTTTAATTAGCTGGCTGACTTGCTATAGAGCTAGCCAAGATGTGAAACATGGCATTCTGTCATAGGTTAGGCTTTACACATTATGCCTTTTGAAGGCTGAACCTTAAATGAGTACCTAGCACTGTGGCTTGCTTGTGAACTTGGTCCATCCATTGCTCCATAATCCACAAACCACGACCGTTGGGTTTATCAATTTGCGGACATTTCTTAGGCGTTGATAATTCGACGAATTCAGTATTATCTAGAATATCAATGACAATATTGTCTTGATTATTTTGCAGCATAACGGTGAGTGTTTCAGCATTTTCTGGGCAATGCTGAACAACATTGTTTACTGACTCTAAAATACATAGCATTAGCTTAAATCGCTGTTGTGACTCGATATTATTAACGATCAAAAAAGCTTCTATGTCGTCGTATATCTGCTCAGGAGTCATGTCATCTATTGCGATATTTATTTGTAAACTGTTCATAATTATTCCTTAAAAGCCGTTAAAACAGATTTGAAATTTGTGGCTTTGGTGAGTACTAAATCTATCTGGTTACTTTATCCCGCTAATTAAGTCGGTGACATTAATAGTTTGTTTTTGAAGTTAAACCTCTTACTGACTATTTAAATGTATTTCTGATAGCACTTATGATGGCACTTCTTATCACTCTTCAAAATGGACAGAGGGTGCCGGTGCTGATGTAGTTGATTCATTGTTAGCCTGCTTGCTTTATTATTTATTCACGGTGGGCGTTATTTGTTCGCGATGGGCATTATTTACTCAGCGTGGATATTAAAGGCTCTATTTGTGAGTCTTCGTTCTCATGCATGGGCGCAGTAAACAATAACAGCGACATGTCGTCTTGAGGTTCATTCTGGTTCCATAAATTCAATACATAGGTTAAATGCTCAAGTAATTTATTGGCAGGCATGGCCTTTGCTTCTTGACAACGTTGTTTGAATCTTTCTAAGCCAAACATGCCATGTTGAGGATGATTTACTTCATAAACACCATCAGAAAATAACAGCAGTTGTTCGCCTGGGTATAGTTGGTATTCACCACTTTCATAGTGGCTATGTTTATCAATTCCAATCGGTAAACCTGATGGAACTTCAAGTGTTTGCACATCTAATTTAGAAATTAAAAGCGGCATAGGGTGGCCCGCATTACACATTTGGATTTGATGGGTTTTAGTATTAATTTTGCCAATAATGACGGTAGCGAATTGGCCAAGGTTGGCTGGGTCGTCGAAAAGGTTATTCAGTCGACTCATTAATACTTCAGGTGGAAGTTGCCAATCCATTCGCTGTGGCGACAAACCTTGGGCTAAGGTAAAACTCAGCATAGCAGAACGAGCACCATGACCTGATACATCAATCACGTAAAAACCAATCCAATCATCGGTAATTTTAAAACATTGAAATATGTCTCCAGCAAGTTCTGCTGCAGGTTCAAAGTAATGTTTAATATCCCAATTATCGAAAGATAAGTCTTCTTTGGGCAATAGTGATTGCTGTAATACAGCAGCTTGTTGTAACTCTGTTTGTTTATGATTGAGTAGAGTTTCAAGTTTTTTATTGCTATCCAGAATCAACTGCTTTGCTTGTATTAGCCTTACTGCGGCAAGAATTTTGACTTTAAGTACTGAGGCGAGAAATGGTTTTGTGATGTAATCATCCGCACCAGTTTCCATGGCATAAACCATATCTTGAGTTTTATCGTTACCCGTTAATAGTATGAAAAAGGCGGGATTATTGGATTCTTTTAAGCGTTTACAAAATTCTACTCCGCTCATATTTGGCATTCGCCAATCACTCACGATTAAGTCAAAACTATGTAATTTGCAGGTATCAAGGGCGGTGAGTCCGTCTTCACATTGAGTGATGACAAATTCGACATCTTCTGGTTGGAAGCTCTTGATAAGGCTAGCAATGTAATAACGCTCACTAAAAGTGTCTTCGACTAACAAAATAGACAATCTTTTTGCGGGAGCACTTGCAATTTGCATAGCTGTTTCCTAGAAATAAAGGGGTATAGTGTTTTAAAGCAATTAATGTTCCTAAAATTATTTATTGTTTATTATCATTGGTATAGATGTTATTTCGCAATGTGCGACATTGTGTATTTTCATTTTGCAAATTAACTTTTGCAAAATGCAACGAGGTGTTCCATAGTGAGTTGTGGTGTGCTAAATATTGCATATAGAATCAGTATTTACCCAACAATATGGATAGGTTTGCAAACTGCATTAGGAGAAGGAATTTGTCTTTTAGATTAAAAGCAATCATTGCAATTGGGTTAATGCAAGCGGCGTTACTCTTGATGCTAATTTATAACAGTTTGGGTGTCATTCAAGTTGCCAATCAGACAGAAATTCAACAGCAAGGCCACATCTCAGCCGTTCTGGTGGCGAATAGTGTTGATGTTAATAACCCACGTCAATCGATACTCCTTCTCAAACAATCCCTCGAAGATCACCAAATAAGTCATATCGAATCAGTTCAAGTATTCAAAGCTGATATACGACTGTATGCCGCTCAACGAAACAGCAAAGGTATTTTTGAACTACTTGATGCAGCAGTGTCAGTCCGTACTGAGGACCTAGTGCTAGTTGAGGCTGAATCGAATAATGACACAGGTATCGACATCAAATTAATGGTAAATACCCATGAGTTTGATACTAGCGTCGAAAATGTAGCGATAAAATACAGTGCGCTGATGTTACTGGTTATTATTTTGATCTCTATTTTGTCATGGTTTCAAGGCTTACAACTTATTAAGCACGTATTTAATATTCAACATGCTTCAAAGAGAGTGCTTGAAGGGGAAATGGGAGTGCAGGTTGATGAACCTGGTACTCAAGATATTACTGATACCACCAATGCATTTAATGAAATGCTAAAAACCGTTGATGCAGAGCGTCACGATTTAAAAGGCGCAAATGTGCGACTTAATACCATCCTCGATTCTGCCGTTGATGGTTTTGTCATAATCGATGTCAACGGTGTCATTAACGAAGTGAATAATGCGGTCAGCAAGCTATTTGGTTACCAAAAAGAAGAGTTAATTGATGAAAACGTATCAATCCTCATGCCAATGGCAGACCGTTTTATGCATGATGGTTATATTCAAGACTATTTGAACGGTGGAGACGCTAAAATTATTGGTTTTAGTCGTGGTCGTGAGCTTCAAGCGCAGCATAAAGAAGGTCACTTGTTTCCTATAGAACTTTCAATTTCTAAAATGGAGATTGATGGCCAAGTGTTGTTTTTAGGCTTTATTAAAGATGTTTCCGAGCTTAAAAATGAGCAAGCTTCAGCAGCAAGAACCCAATCTATTCACTTAGCCACATTAGAGGCGAGTCACGATGCGTTAATTACCATTAATGTTGCGGGACGTGTTGAAGAATTTAATGCTGCAGCGGTAAAACTATTTGGTTATGAGCGTGAAGAAGCCCTTGGAGAATTACTGGAAGATTTAATTATTCCTGATGGTTTTCACAAAGCGCATAAAAACGGCATGGACCATCACAGAAAGACCGGTGAAGGCCCTGTATTGAATAACCGAATAGAAGTTCCTGCACACAACAAAGCGGGTGATGAGTTTCCTGTTGAGTTAAGGGTTATTCCGATCCAGCTTGGCGATGAAATGTATTACACAGCTTTTTTACGTAATATTTCAGAGCAAAAGTCTAAAGAGGAAGAATTACGCCAAGCCAAAGAGCAGGCAGAAGAAGGCAGTAAAGCTAAATCGCGTTTCTTAGCCACCATGAGCCATGAAATTCGCTCGCCTCTTAACGCTGTTTTAGGTAGCGTCGACTTATTACTTGATTCAAGCCTTGAAAAAGGTCAGCGAATGTACGCTCGCACCGCAAAAGAAGCAGGATCGGTTTTATTAAGCACCATTAATGACATTCTCGACTTTTCAAAAATCGAAGCTGGTCAAATGGTGCTTGAGCCAAAAGAGTTCGAGCCTGATCAATTAGTAGCACAAGTGCTGCAGATTTTGTCTCATAAAGCTCATGATAAAGGCGTGCACTTAGCCAGTTATATTAACCGAAATGTACCGCAAATGCTGGTGGGTGATGCTCAGCGTATTAGGCAAGTGGTGCAAAACTTAGTGGATAATGCGATTAAATTTTCGACCAGTGGCTGTATATCCGTCGAAGTATGGATCCCTAATCGTGGCAATGACAAGGTAGAATTGTGTTGTCGTGTGACTGACCAAGGTATTGGGATTGGTGAAGCGTCACAGGAAAAGTTGTTCCGAGAGTTCTCTCAAGTACATGATACCCACACGACCAGTTATGCTGGGACGGGTTTAGGCTTGGCGATATGTTCTGAGCTTGCCAAAATGATGGGAGGCTCGATATCAGTATCGAGCAAACTAGGTGAGGGAAGTCAGTTCACTTTATCAGTGTTATTAGATGAATCTAGCCAAGCCACAAATCACAATGTGAGATTACCAGAGCATCCAAGAGTCTTATTACTGCACCCAGATGAAACCGTATGTAAGCTAATTAAGAAGCAATATAGTCAATATGGTGTTGAAACTAAATACGAACATCAGGTCAAAAGCGTATTCAACAGCACACGTGTTCGTGGCCGATTTGACTTGGTGATGATAGATGATGCTTGCTTAATCGCAGCTAAAGAAAAAGAGATTGGCTTGTTAAGAAGCGATTATTTGTTCGAGTCAGGATATATCTCGGCACTATCTTCAGGGGTTAATAATGAAGTTCAAAAAATTATCTCAACTTTGGCTATTGAAGAGTCAGTTAGCAAGCCTTTAAGTCGAGAAATGTTACTGAGCCTTATAAGTGGTGCAACTGCTGATAATACCCATGAAAAACCATTAGAAAAAATTGCAAGTTTACCGCAAGGGTGTCGTATTTTATTAGCAGAAGATAGCCCTGCAAACCAAATGGTTGCAGGCACTATGTTAACTAACGAAGGCGCCGTGATGACTTACGCCAATAATGGCGTAGAGGCAGTAGAGCTCGCACTTAACCATGATTTTGATTTAATCCTGATGGATATCAGAATGCCTGAGATGGATGGTCTTGAGGCGTGTCAGAAAATTTTGGCCCATAAACCAGACCAAATCATCCTAGCGATGACGGCAAACGTGTTTAGTGAAGAAATTGCGGCTTGTAAAGCAGTAGGAATGCTTGATTGTATCGGCAAACCAGTTAACAAACCTGATTTGATTTCAGGTGTCAGTCATTGGCTTGGGCAAGTGAAACAAGACTCTGCAATGGGTATGGGGATGCAATTAGTTCGCCCTGATGCTGATTCTCATGAAAGTTCTGTTGATGCCCCTAATACTGGCAAAAGCTCTGAAGCTACGGCAAGCGATGAAAGCACGATTTCAAATGACACTGATAATAAAACTAATATTAATACTGACATTAATTCTGACACAGCGAGTGAAACTAAAGACGCTTCGTTATTAAATCAGCAAGTGTTTGATGAATTACAACATGCGGTTGGTAAAGCCAGTTTAGCTAAAATGATGAATGTGTTTTATGGCGAAACTAAAATGCGGATCGATACCTTAAAAGAGCTGACGCCAGAAGGAAGCCGTGAAGAAATTGAAGATCAAGTTCATACCATAAAAAGCAGTGCCGGTAGCTTTGGTGCGCAAAAGCTATCAGAAGTGGCAACTGAGTTAGAAGCAGCTTCAAGAACAACAGACGAGCCATTATCGGCATTGTTTGAACAAATATTTACGGTTTCAGAGCAAAGCTTATTACAGATTAAGCAAAGGTTTGATATTGAATCTGATGATTAAATTAAATCACAGTAATTGAAGCCTGAGTAGTTCAATAAATAGCCGTTATGATTTGATTTATTGATACAAAAAATATTGAAACAAAAGACATTGAAATAAAAAGGAATTACCCATGGGATTTAGTGCCATTCTTGTAGAAGATAGCATGTCATTAGGCGCGTTATACAGTGAATATCTCTGCGCAGAAGGTGCAGAAGTCACCCATGTTAATTTTGGTGAAGATGCATTAAAAGAATTAGCGCTCAAGCAGCCTGACTTATTGGTCTTAGATATCAAATTGCCCGATATGTCAGGAATGGATATTTTGACGAAAGTGCAGAAAGAATACCCCAATATTACAGTCATTATGATCACAGCTCACGGCACCATTGATTTAGCTGTCGATGCTATGCGTGCAGGTGCATTTGATTTTTTGATTAAACCCTTTGACAGCAAAAGGCTGTCGATTACCGTCCGAAATGCACTAAAGCAACGTGATTTACTCGCGTTAGTTTCGAACTATGAAAACAGTTTACCTAAAACAAACTTTCATGGTTTTATTGGTGACTCACTGGCAATGCAAACGGTTTATAACACCATTGATTGTGTCGCGAACAGTAAGGCATCTGTATTTGTCGTAGGGGAAAGTGGCACAGGTAAAGAGGTATGTGCCCAAGCGATTCATGAAGCAGGTATTCGCGCACAGGAACCATTTATAGCGTTAAATTGTGCATCGATTCCTAAAGACTTGATTGAGAGTGAAATATTCGGCCACACTAAAGGGGCGTTCACCGGCGCAGTTAGTAACCGTGACGGCGCTGCCACTCGAGCTGATGGTGGTACGTTATTTCTTGATGAATTATGTGAGATGGATTTAGAACTTCAAAGCAAGCTACTGCGCTTTATTCAAACTGGTGTTTTTCAGCGAGTGGGTGGCAGTAAAGAAGAAAAAGTCGATGTACGTTTTATTAGTGCAACCAACAGAGACCCTTGGAAAGAAGTACAAGATGGTCGATTCAGAGAAGATTTATATTATCGCCTCCATGTTATTCCCATTGAATTACCGCCATTAAGGCAACGTGGTAAAGACGTTATTTCTATTGCGAAAAAGTTGCTTAAACAGTACAGCAAAGAAGAGGGTAAGACCTTTAAGCGTTTTAGTTCAGAAGTTGAACGTTGCTTCACTCAATACTCTTGGCCAGGTAATGTACGGCAGCTGCAAAATGTCATACGACAAGTTGTAGTACTCAATATTGCTGATGAAGTGAGTGTATCTATGCTTCCAGCTCAAGTCACAGCGGCGTTAACCCTAGCTAAAACGGAAGCTGTACCAGCGAATAAAATTGCCACAGTCACTGAGATTAATGCGAAACCGCAACCTCAATTAGAGTCACACTCACATTTGGGCGAACATCCACAGGTAATTACTTCACACGCTGATTTAAGCAGTTCTAGTGCTTCGTCAGCACTGGCAGAATCGGTTGTGAGTGCAGTGGCATCAGAAGATGATATTCAGCCGCTTTGGCTTACAGAGAAATACACCATTGAAACCGCGATTACGCAATGTGATGGTAATATTCCTAAAGCCGCCGCTTTACTAGATGTCAGCCCTTCAACAATTTATCGTAAGAAGCAACAATGGGAAGATAAAGGTTTGTAGTAGTTTTAAAATTTAAAGCAAAAAGCCCATCAAATTTGATGGGCTTTTTAATTAATTACCTTTTTACTTTCAAGGTAGGTTCTTATTTAAGTTAACTTAAAAATCACGTTCCCAACCTGCATAGAAGGTGGTTTCCCAGTCGCTACTGGTGTCGATTTCTGGGTATTCGCTATAACCGACGGTACCACCAAGTTTGAGCTTACCGTCATAGAATGGGCGGTGATAGCTAGCATCTAATTGGTACAGGCGTTCATAACGACCTGGAGAAACAGGATTTCCTCCACTAGGATTACCAGTATCTACACCATCAAAGTTTAATTTGGCATAACGTAACTTAGTACTTAGACTCTGTCCGTGTTCTAATTGAGTTATACCGCCTAAGACTACCACTCTAGAATCATTATCATAGGTACTGCCTAAACTTCTGCCGTAATAGCGGTAACCATCTTGGTAAAACCCATGCTCATACATACAGTTATAAACATCTGACTCTACACCACATGATGCCGCTGTATCAGAATACTCAGCAAAGAAACGTGTGCTTAATTCAGCAATGTAAATGTCAACACCGCCCATATTAGAAGCGTTAATTAATCTGTTTTTGCCGTTGTGGTAATCTTCATGAATACGCTCATAATAAATACCATAAGGTACGCCCCAGGCAGTATCTGACCATCTGAAATCATAGCCAGCGAGCATGTTTTCTTGACCGTTGACTTCATCGCCTTCATATACACCGCCATTGGTTAGTCCATCCCACCAGTCTGATAAGCTGTTTCCGTAACCTTCACCGCCCCACTGCATGGTCCATGAAAAGCCAACTTCTAATTTTGAAATAGGTTTAATTGTACCGCGAGCGCCCCAATGCTGGGTATCAGGTACATAGCGGTCACTTTCCATTTGGCTAAAGCTAGTGGTAAATGTCCAAGGGCCAATCCAGTTAAGCCATGGCGTTTCAAAGGCGTTACTGTTGTTACGTGATAAAGTCACCCCAGGCATTGGGCGAGCATTAGTGGTTTGAATTAAGCCTGAATCCCAACCTGGTCCCCAGTACTTTTGTACAGCGCCGCCAGTGAGTATCCAGTTGCCAAGTTTTACGGCTGCAAAACTGTTATCAAGGCGGGACTCATTACCATCAATCGCATCGTAATGATAACTGGCAGCGAGTCGTCCACTGAACCAATCTTGGGTGACCTCTGCGGTAAATTCGACTTCTGCTTTATCGCGGTAATCATTACCATAGCCGATAAAGCGGGCTTGTTCGTTGGCGCCTGAAAGGCTAGCACCTAAATTAACGGCCTGGTGATCTTTATTGTAGGCACGCATCACGCGATGAAAAGCATCTTTTTGATGCACAGTCATTGGGCTTTCAGCTGCATTATCAAGATCTGATTTTATTCCTGACCACATTAATGGGAAAGTAGTCACAGGTTGGAGAATAATACCTGTATCGGCTAAAAGTTGAATGTCGGCGCGAAGTGGTAAGTCGGTAGGTTCAATCCACCAAGCCGCTTGTGTTGAAAAGCTGCTCAGTAATGCTATCCCTGCTAGTATTTTTAACTTCATTTTGTTCTCAATTAGATGAATATAATGCATCAAATAAAAAATAGGCTGTTATCGCTAATGATAACAGCCTATTGAGTATGGGGTTAATACTGAAGTTGAATTTTTACTGCTTGTTACATATGAGTATCGAAATCAGATACTATAATTAATAAGAATGTTATCAATTAACAGCTTAAACGTTTTCATTAATACTTTGCGTCGTTTCCATATAAGTATTCAACATATCTTGTTGGTTGTTCATGTTAGCAGCCTGAACGGTTGCCGCTCTTGCATCATCGTTATTTTTGACCATATAGGCTGAAGTTGCGCTCATTGAGCCATCACTGCCGTTAGCAACGCCCGCTAAGTCAGAATAGAACTGATATTGTGCTTGGGCTTTTTTGTAATGAACATAATTCTCCACTTTTTCGCCATCATTAGGGAGTGTTGGCTGAGTTTCTGGCTCAGAGTGTGTTTTAGCAGCTTCAGACATTGATATCGCTCTAGCACTTAAGCTAACGGTATCTGATTGAGGGCTCGCTTGGTTTAGAGTGGAAGGCGCTGTAGTTTGGGCAACAGCACTGTCAGTATCAACAGTACTAACAGTATTGGTTTGATAACTATTGACTGAAGATTGAACCTGCATATTGAACTCCTAAACTAAAAGTAATATTTATAACAACTCACCTAGATTGACTGTAGATGCGAATTCTAGAGGTTAATTGTAACCATAGCTCTCTACACTATTAGCTGCTTTCATAATTTATCTGATTAAGATCTGAGTCTCGAAATTGAATAATAGCTTAATTAAGCTTAACTGCTATTGAACCAATTCGTTATAAGCCATTTTGTGCTTTTACGGTGAAGGTATAAAACTCTCCAACTAAATGAGCTATATCAATTAGAAACTACACCTTGAACATTTACCAAAAACCTTATGAAAACATCAGTTATTATAATGTTTACATTCAATGTGCGTTATTGGTTTATTTTTCTACAGTGTAACGAATACGAATTACGCAACATTTGTGTGTTGTAGGTTATATCTTTAGCTGTTTTATATTAACAATTGATCTTTGGTTTAACATGCTAGAGATTAATTATGATCTTGAGCTAAGGTTTATTGTTTTAGAGGAAATGTATAACTTATTGTTTTAGAGGAAATGTATAACTTATTGATAGAGTCTTTTGTTTGGGGGAATTTAAATATTCACAGCGATTAACACACCTGCGATGAGCATGATACTTCCTGCAACTCGATTTATAACCCTATTTGCTTTTGCTGAACTGAATATTTTTTTAGCTTTTACTGCCATCAATGCGTAACACAAGTTGATACTGCCAAATGCAAGGGTTGCAATCCCCATGACGATAGCAGCATCATTAAAGCCAATCTTGTCAGAAGGAACAAATGCAGGGAAAAAACCAATGTAAAAGATGATTGCTTTTGGGTTACTCAAGCCAACCATCAAGCCTGTCACAGTATTCTTTATTCCGTTTGAATAACTTCCGTCAGTGATTTCGGCGATTTCTGCAGTTTGTGTTTTGCTAGCAATGAGCTGATACCCTAACCAGCAAAGGTAAGCGGCACTTAAGTACTTTATCACCACGAATGCAGTTCCCATTACGCTTGCTAATGCGGTTAGGCCAAATAGGGCAATATAAATAAATAGGTAATCTGCCATTAAAACCCCGACAAATAATTGCATTGCAGGCACTAAACCGTGAGAAAAGGAGCGTGAAATAATTGCAAAGACTACTGGGCCAGGAACCACTGCGAGCACTAGCATGGTAAATAAAAGGCTGAGTGATTGCTGTAGTTCCATTATAATTGTGCTTCCTGTGATATGAGTTGCTGAGCTTATCTTAATTAAATACAAAAACGCAATGTCCTCTTAATGCGTAATACAGAGTTAAAAATCCTTTTATAATGAAAATCATATTGCTCACCCATCAAAAAGAAACGACTAGGCCGACGAATACTGGTCGTTGGGTAAAACAGGTTATGGATGACAACGCGTTAGTTATCGAATGGGATAGGGTAAACCCAAATCTTGATCTGATTAGATTAATAAATGAGGCTAAAGTAGGTTTATTATTTCCTGACATGACGCAGCAAAACTCTTCAACTATTTCTGCCGTTCATTCTTCTGTGATTTCTTCAGTTCTTACAGATGTTAATACTGAAGATCCAGTATCCCGTTCTTTATCAGATTATGATGCATTAATTATTATTGACTCCACATGGCAAGAAGCCCGCAAAATATATAATCGCAGCCCCTATTTAAAGGAACTCAAAAAAGTGTCATTTGATAGTTCTGTTGGATCTATCTATGAACTAAGAAGGAATCAGGTAAAAGGCGGGTTGTGCACTGCAGAGTGCGCAGCGCATATATTATTTCAAGTCGGGCTGTCACAGGATGCTGAACAGATCATGACATTACTAAAGCAGCAAATAGATGATAAATCTAAGTTTTAAACGTGTTTAGTTAATTACAGATGCAGTTGCGAGGAGGTAACCTATCTCCTCGCATTTTTAACTTCTTACTGCTGATAGTTAAAACTTTTTTGCAATCGAATGTCTTCGACTGATGAACCAAGCATAACCTTAAACTCACCAGATTCGGCTAACCAGTCATTGGTTTTAACATCCCAAAATGATAAGTCACGCTTATTAAGGGTAAAGCTTACTTTGCCTGTTTGGCCTGCTTTAAGCCAAATTTTATCAAAACCTTTTAGCTCTTTAAGCGGGCGAGGTACACTTGATTTAACATCATAAAGATAAAGCTGCACAACTTCAGCGCCTTCGGTTTTACTGGTGTTGGTGATACTGGCTGTAACAGTTAATGTGTCATCTCCGCTTAGCTTGCTACTTGAGAATTTAATGTTGTCATAGCTAAATTCACTGTAAGACAAGCCATGGCCAAACGGGAATTCAGGCTCAATTTTTTGTTGCTCAAACCAGCGATAACCAATAAATACACCTTCAGAATATAACGACTCTTTTTCGTTATAGTCATTTAAAGCGATTGGCGCAGTATCTTGGAGTTTTATAGGTAAAGTGATCGGCAATTTACCGCTTGGGTTAACGTCGCCAAATAAGACATCGCTATAAGCATGGCCAGCTTCCATACCACCATACCAGCCCCAAGCAATGGCATTCGCTTTTTTAGCCCAAGGCATTTCAACGGCAGAGCCGCCAATCATGAATATCACGGTGTTAGGGTTAACAGCTAATAGTTTGCTAATGATTTCATCTTGCTGGCCAGGTAACTTCATATCTGGCCTATCAATGGATTCACGGTCATCAGCATGGCTCAAACCACCGTAATAAATAACTGCATCAGCACTTTTGGCAGCACTTAAATACTCTGATTCTGAGTTATACAAGCTATTGGGTGTTTCCCAGCCTAATGTGACGTGTTTCTTACCTTGGTAGACTAATTTAAAGGCGTAAGTTTCACCGGCTTTAAGTTCAATATCTTCATTAATCACATTGGTTTGTTGAGCGTTTTGACTAAATAGTTGTTTATCATTAATCAGCAGAGAAACCTTACCATCACCTAGGGCTTTTAATGTGTGTTTACCTGATTCCATCGGTTTGATATTTGCGAGTATTTCAACGTTTTGTTGCTGACCTTTGGCGTCAAACTGCGGGTCTGCTATCCAAGATTCGCTGGTTAATTGTTTAAGTTGATTATCTGCATAATAATTAATTTGCCAAGAAGGGGTACCAGTCCAGTGACGTGTGGTTAAGTAGTCATTAGGAATAGGCATAAATTCACTACTTGCTGGGCGCATATGCTGAATATTGACCTTGTTACCAGCTTGCTCAAACTTGGCTTTTAGGCCATCAAGTGGGCTGATTTCGTATAAGGCTTTTACCTCTGATGAGCCACCACCAAAACCGTGTCGTTTATCTGCGTTAGGCCCTAATACTAAGATGTTTTTGACCTTATTCGCATCAAGGGGTAATACTTGTTTATTGTTCTTTAATAGCACCACACCATTGGACGCAATAGTGCGGGCATCGTCACGGTGGGCTTGGGTATTACGCTCACCTGATAAACGTTGTTTATCCATCATACCTATGCTTAATTGCACTCTAAGAATACGACGAACTTTATCGTCAAGTTCAGATTCAGGCACTTTACCGGCTTTTATCATTGTTAATAGTGGATCTGCTAAAAAGTATTCATCATAACTTTCGACAGCGGTGCCCATTTCAATATCTAGGCCGTTCATGGCGGCGTCATAGGTATTGATATCGACATTCCAGTCAGTAAGGAGCACACCTTCGTAAGCCCATTCACCTTTTAAAATGGTTTTAATAAGGTGATGACTTTGGTTAGCATTGGTGCCGCGAAACTCATTATATGCGCCCATGATGGCATGCACATTGGCTTCTTTTACAGCAGCTTCGAATGCGGGTAAATAGACCTCACGCAGAGTGCGCTCATCGGGTTTTGCATTCACACCTGTACGGTTTAATTCTTGGGTATTAAGAGCATAATGCTTAACCGTTGCTCCTACGTCATTAGCTTGAATTGCCTTAACTGTGGGAACGACCAAAGCCGCTGCTAAATAAGGGTCTTCGCCCATGTATTCGAAATTACGACCGTAAAGCGGCAATCTTGCAAGGTTAACCCCTGGACCTAAAATGAGGTCTTTATTACGGTGGCGCGCCTCAGCGCCAAGAACATTACCATGAAGGCTTGCCATTTTAGGATCCCAACTTGCAGCTACGGCCGTGAGTGGCGGTAGGTAAGTTGAATAGTCATTGGTCCAGCCAGCAGGTGCCCATGAGTTTCTGTCAATTTCGTAACGTACACCGTGGGGACCGTCAGACATCCACATTTCATGGATATTTAATCGCTCAATTGCAGGGATATGAAACTTACCGCCAGCATGCACCAGTGATACTTTCTCTTCTAAAGTGAGCAGTGGCAGTAAACGTTCAATTTCAGGTTCAACCTTAGATAAACGGCCTTGTAAGCGTTGTTCTTCGCTATTGCTAAGAACAGAAAGGGCATGTGATTGACTTATTTCACTTTCTGAAGTTGCTGCAATAGTTGCACTTGTACTAAGCAAAAGCATTGAAGCTGAAATGGGCAATGAAATCGACAATGTTCTAAGTATACGATTATTGGGAATATTTGTATTTAATACACTGTTTGTAAGCGCTTTCATTTTTGGCCGTTTTTTGGCTTTCATCTCAGGCTCCTTGCTGATTAGTCATTAGTAAATGATTAAATGTTGGTTTAAAGGTCTGTTTATGCTTATAGGGATAATGTAATTATTGGTGGCGTTTCATTTTCGCGACAGCTACCAGTAACACTCGATAGAACGAACTTTTAGCTAACATTGATAAATATATTGGCCGTTAAGCGGCCCGTTTGGGGATTACTGTCAATATCAGTTTGGTGATTAACCAAGGTGGAATGTAATAAATTCCCAGGGTATATGACCAAGCGGTGCTGCTTATACTCTATATGATGGTGCTGCTGATAATGCTCGTTACTTTCAACAAAATATTGAGCTGGAAAGGGCGCTAATTCTTGTAAGTAGGGCTCGGCTGCTCTGAAGTATTTGTCCATGTTCGATTGGGTGATACGCTCATAACCCGTGGGTTGGTGCTTAAAAAATGCAGTGGCACCATGGGGACTATCATTGAGGTATTGCAGTACAGCAAAGTAATAAGGAGCTGGTGTGTCAAAGTGTGGAATACGCTGCAAAGTGGTCAAGCTTTCAGGCTGTCGATTGATTAAGGAGAAATAAGTTGCTTGGGGTTTGATGCGCAAATTGGTCGGGATCTTGTAAACATCATAAATTAACTGAAATACATGGTTCAGAACTTCGATGACGTAATCTTTTGGTAGCTTAGCTCTAACTCCTGGGTAGTAAGAGCCTTTATCTAAATCAAAGTCGACTTGGTTAGCACAGTTTTGTAGTTCCGAGATATCAGCAGTAAAGTCATCGATGACAATCACAGGTGTACGCAGTTCACCGATATAATGGATCTCAGGCTTAATTGGCTTATTCACCAATATCAGCGGATTAAGATCGGTCATTTCCTGTGCTCGTTTACGCTGTGTATTTTGATCTGTCATATACAACCTTACTGACTCGCTATTTAAATAACACTACCATTGGATTTATAACATTTTTGACTTGCAATAATTCTGCACAAAATCGTAATGATCAGGTAAGTTAGCCACTTTTTGCTTTGCTTTTAACTTGATATTACCTAAGAAATGTTCAAGTTCTTCATCTTCCATCATATCGACAATAGGGTGATACTGCTTTGGTGCGAGCCCTTGACCCATCATCACCTGTATCCATGAACTTTCGCCAAATAACTCATTGCCGTGCTTATAAACTTTGCCAGAGGCATCAAACATATCGATACGATGCTGCAGCGATGCTGGCACACTCATGTTTTTACAGTAGCGCCAAAAGCGAGTATCAGTGCGGTCAGTGACTTTATAATGCAACACAATAAAATCGCGGATATTTTCAGTTTCAGTGCGGGTTTGTTCGTTAAATTCATTGATGTCTTCTTCAACAATACCTTGTGAAGGGAACATCTGGAGTAGGCGAACAATACCACGTTGAATAAGGTGGATGCTGGTGGACTCTAATGGCTCTAAAAAGCCTGATGATAGGCCTATTGCGACACAGTTTTTATGCCATGTTTTACGGCGGCTACCAGTGCGGAATTTGATCACTCGAGGATCGGTTAGCGGCTCACCTTCAATGTTGTTCATTAAGGTGGCTTTGGCATCTTCATCACTCATGTATTTACTGCAAAAAACGATACCATTGCCGGTACGACTTTGCAGCGGAATACGCCACTGCCAACCTGAATCTCGAGCGATTGAGCGAGTATAAGGGATCGGTTTTTCGGTGGTTTTAGTTTGCACTGCAATTGCGCTATCACACGGCAACCAATGACTCCAATCATCAAAACCTGTATTGAGTGTACCTTCGATAAGCATGGCTCTAAAACCCGTGCAATCTAAGAATAAATCACCTTCAATTAGCTCACCTGACATCAGCTTTAAACCACTGATATTGCCCGTGTCCTCGTGCTGCAACACATCTGAAATCTTGCCTTCAATTCGGGTGATGCCGTGCTTTTCAGCGATGACCCGTAAAAACTTGGCATAAAGCGTCGCATCCATATGATAAGCATGGTTGTAATCTTGATTTGGCAGTACAGCAAAACGGCCTTCACGGGCTGCTAAATGTTCGGTGCAGTAATCGCCAATTTCACTAACGATACCGCGCTGTTGGCCTTTAAGCCAAAAGTGCTGGAAACCACAAGCCCAGCAGTCTTTACCCAAAAAACCAAAGGAGTGAATATAGTCTTTGCCTACATCATGCCAATTTTCAAATGAAATCCCGAGCTTGAATGTGGCATTAGTCGCTGCCATGACATCTTGCTCTTTAATGCCCAGTAAGCGATGAAAAATATGTAATGTGGGAATCGTCGCTTCGCCAACACCGACTGTACCAATTTCGTCAGATTCAACGAGTACCACTTCTAAATTTTTACCTAATAACTTTGTTAATGCAGCGGCCGCCATCCAACCTGCAGTTCCACCACCGGCGATAACCACTTTTTTAATCGGCTTGTTGCCAGTGTTAGCTTTACTGTTTTCATTGCTGGAGTGTTGCTTTTGCATAACAGGGTTTCCTTAGGGCTAAGTCACTAAATAGTGATTTACTCTTTATTATTCATTTCCAAAATTATCAATGAGCACTCTATTAATCAGTTATCTGTTTAGTTGTGCTCATACACGATTATCGTTTTAGTTTATTAATCAAATCAGCTCTTAATTTTCTAGCATTTAATTCATCAAGTGGCTTGGTTTGCATCCCTTGGGCACCTTCGGGGATGTGACTGATATCATCGTCATCATGATCAAAAACATAATGTTCAAACATGGCTTTCCAAGCTTGTCTTTGCGCTTTAGGCAGTGAGCGAAGGCTTAACATCGCCATAGCGAGGGCGTTATTGGGTCTTCCAAGGTAGGCAGGGGTATCGCGCCACCAGTGGGTAATCAATACGTTAAATGACTCAATGCCACTCACTTGGTGCCACCACATACTAGGCACATAAAGCACATCACCGGCTTCAAGTTCTGCGGTTTTTGCTGCTGCTAAGGCCTGCTTATATTTAGGATATTTTTCAAAGTCTGGATTATCAAAATCAACCATACTGATTTCTTGACCACCGGGAGCAAACTCCATAGGGCCGATATACAAATTACTCACTTGCTCAGGTGGGAAAAGGGTAAAGGTACGTTTGCCAACGACGTTACAAGCGAGGTTTTGCGGAAAATCAAAATGGGCTGCGATTCTTGATTGATTGCCTAACCAGACACTGGTTAAAGGTCTAATAGGCTCAATTTTTAAACTATTCTCATCAGCTAACCCCGGCAGGAACTGATTAATTTCAGTAGAGCCCATATAAATGCTTGGTGGCAATTCGTCATCTTTATGGGCGAACAGCTTATCAATTACTTGATTTAAATTAAGCTGAGCAGCTTGATAGTTAAAGCCATTAACCTGCTCATTATAAAACACGCGGCCTTTATGTTTGGGCTCAACATAATAAGCCGTTACAGGGGTATCTTTATAAAAACTAAGCAAGTAGTCAGCTGCTGATTTTGCAGAATCTAATCCTGCTTGCACAATTGGCCATGCCAGACAAGCGCCTTTAAAAATGACTGGCTCATCTGTTTGAGCCATCATTAATGCGATATCAGATAATGGACAATTTTCAATTACCTTTACTGTCTGACTATGTTCCATCTGCAACAACCTTGTTTACCTAGTTACGGCTAATGACACTGGCTAATGTTATTGAGCGTTTTTAAAATTCAATAATTGTCGGATATTAGATTGTGACGCCAAGGTCATATAGATAGCATTGAGATAACCTTGCTGATGCAGTTCTGCCAATGTTTCAGCTGGAAGGGCAGCAAGGGTTTCTTCATTAATGGTATAAAAACCGATCATCTGATGCTTTTCACCGTTATCTAACTCAATATCTAAAGTAAATGACTCAAGTAATTCGAGTTTGATCAAGGTATCAATAAAGTTTTTGCTATCAATTAAACCATGGTGAATGGTTTCTAGCATTTCACCGACCTCATCAAGATAAGGCGTGTTACCACCATAAGGGAAGAACAAAGGTTCACCTTCTTCCTCATTAATTCTTGGATGATTTGGGTCTAAGTGGATCACGCGTTGAACTTGTTCTACGCCATCCTCTTGCACGGTTTGCTGACCGATTAAAAATGGCTGACGGCGAACGGTTAATGGAATATACGCAGCTTGCCATTTGCCATCTTGAAGGAATAGGTTTTCTTTATGTTGGAAACCAAACATGGCAATTGAGTAAAATTGACCAGTATTGCTGTCTTTTTGAAAAAAGATGGGATAGTGCGCTTGAACACTTCTAAATTCGGCTGGAAAAGTCACTGTATACCAAAGGTTGTCACCATACTTTTCTGAACGTTCGGTGATGATTTTTAGATCTTTATGATCGACACTATTAAGTAATACTGGTTTGTTCATGCTGACATCCTAATCAAATACAGCCGTAGCTGTGCTTATTATTTAATGATAATTTTTTAGTTTTATTGCTTGTTTATTAGTACTCATTTATTACAGCTCAAATATTCTTGTTTAGAGCTAAATCTTAGGTAGTCCATATTGGGCAATTTTTGCCAGTAACTCTCGGTTAGTGGGCAAAAGTTGTTTCAATCCTTGGGTGCGTTTTACATTTTCAGCAAACAGTTGTTGTGCTCGGTTTTGCAGTGATGGTTTTAAATGGCTTGGGATCATAGTTTGAAACTCCATGCCGTAGAGCACGAACTGGAAACTGGCAGCAGGAAATAATACATCGGTGTATTGAATATCATGCTTACTTGGCGTTTGAGTGCGCCATAATTCAATTTGCTGCTGCAGTGAATCGGGTATCGTTGATGATTCACGATGGTCGTGCCAATAGTCACTGTCACTGCGTTTACTGAGCACATAATGTAACTTCAAAAATTCAATTATCTGCTGCCAATGTTGGTTGAACCTTTTATTCACTCGCGTGGCAACAATATCCATGACTTGCCTGTTACTCGGTAGCTGTTTGGCTAATGTATTGGCACTCCACTCAACCAATGCTAAAGCTGATGCTTCAAGTGGCTCAATAAAGCCTGAGGCCATGCCGATAGCCATACAATTGTTTTTCCAACATACTTTTCGATGACCCGGCGCTATCGATAGCTTTCTGATTTCGAGGTTATCCACATCAATACCTACAGTGGGTCTTAGGTATTCAATCAACTGTTTTTCAGCTTGCGCTTGGTCAGTATGGCTTGATGAATAAACATGACCGACCCCGCGTCTTGTAGGTAGGCCTATATCCCAAATCCAGCCATTTGTCTGGGCGGTTGAGTGAGTACAAGAGGCAACCTCTGTATCAGCTTGTGGGTAAGGGACTTGTACAGCTAGTGCTGAATCGTTAAATAACACCGACTTTTGACATACAAAAGGGACGTTTAACTGCTCGCCCAGTAGTAAGGATTTAACCCCAGTGCAATCGACAAAAAAGTCACCGGCTAGCTCACCAGATTGTTTAGTCGATAAATGACTGATATCACCACTGTCATTTTTGTGAATTGCAGTCACATGGTCTTGAATGTGGCTGACTCCAAGCTTTTCAGTACAATGTTTTTGCAATAACTGGCTAAATTTCCCTGCATTGAGGTGGTAACCATAATTGTTTTGAAACTGATACTCACCTGTGGTGATTTGTTTAGGTGCTAAACTGCACTGACTTAATTGATTTTGCTGTCCAACGGCATCAGCAAAGCTAACTTGCTCTTGATGAGGTAACCAATATGGGCAGAGATCTAATTCGTTAGTTCCGATAGGTAAGCTAAAAGGGTGCAGATAATGTTCAGCAGAACTGTTACTCGCTTTATGAGCATGAGTCCAGTTAATGAAACGTGAGCCTTGCTTAAAGCTTGCATCGCAGCTCATTAAAAATTCGGTTTCACTAATACCGATATTTTTAAGCGTGGTTCGCATTGAAGGCCAAGTGCCTTCACCGACACCAATGGTAGGGACATCAGGAGATTCTATTAAAGTAATATTGAGTTTAGGGGAGGGCGATAGTTTGCCATTATCAGCGTTATGCTCAGCAGCTAGTATCCCTGCGGTTAACCAACCTGCAGTGCCGCCGCCAACAATAATGATGTTTTGTATCGCTTGTTCCATGAGCTGCCTATTTTTTAGTGTTATTGATAAGGCTATACTTTTGTTGTGTTAACTAATTTGAATTAAGGTAACACTTAACTAGCATTGAATATTTTTCAATCGCTTACAAGTGTTTGTAAGTAATAATTTGTAATAATGAAATAGAATTGTAAGTTCGTAAAAAAAGGTGCAACTTCCTTGTTGCAAATTGGATGTAGCTTAAAAAAAGAGGTGACCATGGCGGCCACCTCAAACGACCTAATCTTTACAAAAGTACTGTTAGAAAGTGTAACGAGCACCTAGGCTGTAGCGAGCTCCTGTTTGGGTATAGTTAAGTACTTGGCTATATGAGCGACCATGTGTACGAGTATTTTCTTCGGTAATATTTAACCCTTCGAAGAATACCGTTAGGCCTTCAACTGCGGCGATGTCATAACCAATATTGAAGTCAACTTGTGAGTATTCTTCGGTATAACTTGGGTTAGCACCAGTACCATCACCTGTTGCGTTCAAGAACTCATCACGCCAGTTCCATGCAAGACGCGCAGAGAAACCGTAGTTTTCGTAGATAGCAACAACGTTAGCTGTATCACTGATATTTGTTAGTACATTTTGTGGGTCATCACCAGGACGGTTTAAATTAGCGTTATCATAAGTGTCGCCCGCATCAACTAAGGTGTAGTTAGCTTGCATACCAAAGCCTGACTCACCGAAGAAGTGTTGAACCGCGAACTCCCAACCATCAATCACAGAACTGTCGCTACTGTTAGAAGGTGTTGTTAGTACAAAGTTAAGGCTTGGGTCACCTGGGTTACCAGTGATTTCAATATTGCCGTTATCTGGGTTTAAAGTTACATTTGGATCGGTTGCACCGTAAGTGTCGTAAATCCACTGACGCTGATCAATTGCTGTTACATTTCCTGCGGCAATCGCTTCTGCAACATAAACCCCATTTGATGGATCTGCAATTTCATAAATAGTAGAGTTTACAGGGTTACTATCAATAAAATTGGTCACGTCTTTACGGAAGTAACCAATAGATACGTAACTAGCGTCAGCGTAGTACCACTCACCAGAGAAGTCATAGTTAGTTGACTCAAGTGGAAGTAGGCTTGGGTTACCACTTGAACCACTACCACCGCCGCGGTTAGCTAGTGTACCGACTGTAGTACCACCTTGAATCGAGGTGTAATCTGGACGGCCAATGGTTTCACTATATGCTGCACGTAAGTAAACATCTTCTACCACTTCGATATTGAAGTTAAAGCTTGGTAAGAAGTAATCATAAGAGCCTGTTTGCGTACCAAATACTCGGTTATCTGTAGTCGTGCTCTCAAGTGCGATTTCTGTTTCAGCAATCCAAGTAGCTTGGTCATAAGAAGACACTGCAGACTTAGATTCAACATCGGTTTTTTCATAACGTACGCCGAAGTGAACATCAAATGGCATATCGCCCCAATCACCTTCGAAGTTATATTGGATATAAGCTGATTGAGATTCTTCTTGAGTGAAACGGTCGGTATCGCTAGCGTAATCTGTAGATGGACAGAAGCCATTACCACAGTCACCAATTGCTGACGAACCATATAATTCAGCTGCACGAGAACGAACGGCTTCAAAGTCCCAAAGGAAAATCACATCTTGTGGATCGATAGATGCAGAGCCTTGGTAATCAGAGAAGTCACCTTGTGAACCATCAAACTTATCTTGAACACTACCCGCTGGGAACCAAGAAGGGTCAAAGTCGCCTTCAGCGCCAACACCACCCCAGTCATTACGTTGAACGTTGACTGATTGAGAGTGATTGTTTACGTCAGTAGCTGCGATACCAAAGTCAATACTACCTGCTTCTTCAAAGACGTAAGTACCATTGATTTGTAGTTGCTCAACTTCTGATTTATTACGAGCATTACCAAATACAGAACCAGTTACACGCATATCTTCAGGGCGAACAGCATTACCACCGCCAACAGCCAATACAGGTACATCACCAGTAAAGTCAGTTGCAGCGCTGGTACGAATAAATGCTGCCGTACTTAAGTTACTGTTACTACCATTCGGGCTATTTGGAGAGCGTTCAGCTTCAGAAGTATGGTAATCCAAAGATAAGAATAAATTATCTGTCGCATCCCACTCTAAGTTAAAGCCTAAAGAGCCACTTTCATCACGTGTACCAAAATCACCAGCTGCCATTGATAAATCAGCGCCGCCATCAGGGTAAGTTTCAGAGTAAACCAGTGGAGAAGATACTGGGCCGTCAGACCAAGTGCTTTCTTGAGTTGGTACGAAGTTAAACCATGCTGATACATCGTGTGACTGGGTATCAACATCATTTTGCATGTAGGTGTAATCTAATGTTGCACGTAACGAGTCAATTGGCTCGTATTGCAATACTAACTGACCGTTAGTACGAGTACGTTGTTGTTCTTCAAAACGGTAAACTGTCGTTTGTGGAACTGCGTAAACATCGCCTTCGCCTGGTCGATTAATTTGATTGTCATCTTTTGGAACACCACCCCATTCAGCGTTATCGCCGCCCCAGTCTTGGTCAACAATACCTGGGAAGCTACGCCAACCTGTGCCGACTTGTGCTTGTTGGTTACCACTTTCACGTTCTTGGTAACTTGCAGAAATCGAAATACCAAATTTGCCATCAGCAAAAGTATTTGAATATAGGCCTGAAAGTTCTGGTGTGACTGAACCTTCATCAGTTGATTGATCATCAACAGCTTTAACACCAAAGGTTGCTTTTAAACCTGGAGAGCTTAAAGGGCGATGAGTTAGAACATTAATGGTTGCACCGATACCACCAGTTGAGTTCTTTGCTTGGCTGGTTTTTTCAACTTCAACGGCACTGATTGCTTCAGATGCGATATTGGCGAAGTCGAAAGAGCGAGAACCCGTTGTTACTGGCATTTGACGGTTATTTAGCATAACCAAGTTTTGGTCTGCACCGAAACCACGAACAGATACACGGCTACCTTCACCATTTTGTCTGTCGATTGATACACCAGTAATACGTTGTAAAGACTCTGCTAAGTTACTGTCTGGGAACTTACCAATGTCTTCAGCGTTAATTGCATCAACGATACCGTCAGAGCTACGTTTTAAATCCATAGATTTAATTAAGCTTCCGCGAATACCAGTGACCTTAAGTACTTCAATGTTTTCATCTGCAGCAACTTCATCAGCTGCAAATGCTGGCATCATGGTACTTGCACTCAGTACTACCGACAAACTAGTGGCAATTCTGGTCTTTTTAAATGTTCTAAATTTCATCTAAGTCTCCCCTCGACTAGATCTCAGGCTACTACTCTCTGATTTTTTTATTCGGATTACGTATGAACGTAATGTGTTTTATTCATCATTTGTAAACGCTTTAAAAAGCCTTTATGTAAAAGTTAATGTAAGCGCTTACATAAAACTAGATTAATTTGTTAACAGCGTCAACAATAATTACTACAAAAAATTACAAGTTGTTAACCTTGTTTTTGTGTCAGAATAATTATGTTTTTATTAAGTTGTTGAAACTAATGGCTAAAAAAATTAATATTGAGTTTTTAATAAAAATAATAAATGAAATAATTTTGTGATAGCGCTTACATTATTTGGAGTTTTATTGGGGTAGGTGGATGCTTTGTTGCAGATAGAGGAAGGTTATTTTGTAACAAAGACAGTTTCAAAGTGATACATAGTGAATTAAGCCTATTTTGTATGATAAATAAACAGGTCTTAATGAATAAAATAAGAACTTAAAAGTGGTAAGGAGTTATTGGGTTTTACTTTCTGTAAGCTCGGTTAGCGATTAATTAGCGCTAACACAGTAAATAAATCAATTGAACGGTTATTAAGAAAATGAGCAACAAATTTAGAAAGAAAGCTAAGAAAAAACTAAGAGGAAAACTAAAAGAGAAAAAGTTAAAAAGTCTTGAAGGCTATGATACTAAAAGAGTATAAATACGAAACTAAAAAGCCTTATATACAAATGAGCTTTGATGTTCACAACTTCGGATAAAGCCAGTTAAATGTTTGATTTTGTCTTCAAAGAGAGTGAGTCATAGGCAATAAAAAACCGCAACGTCAAATTAAGTTACGGTTTATAAAAGTTAGCTTGTAAGCTATAAACTTTATGGCTTAACTATCACTTACTCATTGGCTTAGTTGCTGAGTCTCTCACGATAAGCGCTGGACTAAATGTGTTTTCAACTAACGGTTTAGGGTCATTATATATATGCTTCAGCACCCATAAGGCCGCCATTTTACCCATCTCGTGAATTGGGTTATTCACAGTGGTGAGTTTTGGGGAGATATATTGCGGGAAAGGAATGTTATCGTAGCCAACAAACGAGAGCTCTTCAGGAATACTCATGCCTTTCTCGAGACAAACTGCAATTGCACCAGAAGCCATTTGATCATTGGCACACACTACAGCTGTAAAGGGGTTATTAACTTTTAAAAGTGCATCCATGGCTTCACTGCCACCTTGCTCTTTATAGTTTCCTTCGTAAAAAAGCTGTTGATCAAATTCAACATCAAATTCAGCTAAAGCACGTTTATGACCTGTTAAACGGTCTTGCGAATCGAGTTTAAATAGTGGTCCAGAAATATAGGCCAGGTGTTTGTGTCCATGTTGCAGGACATGTTTTGTTGCTAGGTAACCACCGAGCTCATTATCTAGATAAACACAGCGTTCACTGATTTCATCGATATAACGGTTAATCAGTACGATAGGCGTCGAACCTTGATGTAACTTAATTAAGTAGTCATCATCAACGGCTTCAACATCTAAGATTAATGCATCACAGCCTCGACTAATTAAAAACTCTACGCCGTCTCTTTCTTGGGATTCATCGCTGTGACCTGCTGCAATGATAACGTGCTTATTACCTGCGCGAAGGGCTGTCTCAATCTCAGTCATCATCGGGCCGTAGAATGGACCGTCAAGTTGCGAGACAAGAACGCCGACACTATTAGAGCGACTAGACGCAAGTGATTGGGCAATGGTATTTGGGCGGTAGCCCAATTGTTCCATTGCACTCATCACTTTTTGTCTGGTTTTTTCACTGACCTTGGTGTTGTTATTCATCACCCGTGAAACGGTTGCCAGTGATACGCCAGCTAAGACTGATACGTCGTATATTGTCGCCATATATCCCTATTTAATACTGTTTTAGCTTATGAAAATCAAAACGTCGGTTAGACTAGCATGAACTATTTAGCACAATCATTAAAAAATAAATCTAAATGGCGAATAATGTCTAGCCAACTCGCCAATTAAGTAGTTTTTTCTATTGAATGTATAAATAGTATCAAGCCATAAAACCGTTAACTATATACAATTTTGAGTAATTCATGAGAAATTCATAAGCAATAAGTATCTGTTTATTGAGTTATTGCTGCATGCACTTTTTCAACTTGATTATTATCTAATTTATACCACTTCATCACTATTGCTACGATAATAGAACCCACAGCAGGGTAGATAGTGAATGAAATTAAAATACCTTGCTGAGTCGCAACTGTTTGCTCAACATCGGCTTGATAACCATATAACGCGAGTAACCAACCTGCAGCTGCCCCGCCAATTGCGACACCTAATTTGATAAAGAAAATCACCGACGAATAAATCATTCCGGTTATTCTAACGCCGGTTTTATATTGGCCGTAATCAACAACATCAGCCATTTTAGCCCAAAGCAGTGGCGTGCCCATATTGAAGGTAAAGCCCCACAAAATAAATAAGGCAAACGCGAGTTCAACTTGATCACCTGAGACAAAATAAGCAGCGATACAAAGCGCAGCAGCGATAAATTGAATGCTAATGTAGGCTTTGACTTTACAAACTCGTTTAGCCAAAGGCTCTGCCAAAATACAACCGAAAATGTTACCAATCATACCTAAGGTAATAAATAGAGTAATAGAGTCGGGCATATGCAAAAAATATTTAACGTAATAAATTGCCAAACTGGTTTTAAGTACCATGCCTGATAGCAACCAAATAGCGGCAATAGACAGAATACGCCATTGGTCATTTTGCCAAAGTAATTTGAAGTCTCTTTTAAAACTTAAGTTTTGATCTTTAGGTGGGTGTAAGCGTTCTTTAGTGCCTAAAAAGCATAAGACAAACATCACGACACCTAACGCACTCATTGCCGCTATTGTAAGTTGGTAGCCTTTTGCTTGGTCGCCTTGGCCGAAATATTCCACTAACGGTAAAGTTAATGCCGATACCATTAACCCGCCAATCATGGCAAATACAAAGCGATATGATTGGACAGACACGCGTTCTTTAGGATCTGCAGTTAATACGCCGCCTAATGCACAATAAGGAATATTAATGGCGGTATAAACCATCATTAATGCCGTATAAGTTACGAAGGCATATATCATTTTACCTTCTTCGGCTAAATCTGGTGTTGTAAAAGCAAGTACACTTATTAAGCCAAACGGCAACGCGAACCACATAAGGTAGGGACGAAACTTACCCCATTTGGTTTCTGTTCTATCTGTTAATGCGCCCATTAGTGGGTCAGTTATCGCATCAATAAAGCGAACGGCAAGAAACATGGTGCCGACAAATGCAGGTGAAATACCAAAAATATCAGTATAAAAAAAGGTTAAAAACAACATTACTGTTTGGAACACAATATTACTGGCTGTATCACCTAATCCATAGGCTATTTTCTCTTTAACGCTAATCATGCGAACCTCTTTCGGGTCATTATTATTTTTAAAGTATCAAGTAGGGTATCAAGCACATACCTGTGCTGATTGGTGTTGCTAGTAATTATTTAGCTCTTTGGCTAATAAAATCACGATAAGCTAATCCGCTTCGCTTAATGGTGCGTTGTTGAGTTTGATAGTCAACATACACTATCCCGAAGCGTTTTAAATAGCCTTCAGCCCATTCAAAATTATCCATCAAGCTCCAAGCAAAATAACCATCGACTTTAACGCCTTGCTCCATAGCATCATTAACCGCATTTAAATGCGCTTGATAATATTCAAGTCGGTCTAAATCATTTACAGCGTCATCAACAATTTTATCATCCATAGCTGCGCCGTTTTCGGTGATATAAATTGGCGGTAATGTATAGGTGTTATGTAAGCTAGTTAATAAGTCGGTGAAGGCTGCTGGATAAATTTCCCATCCGATATCGGTTTTGGGTGCATCTTTCATGTCTATTTGGACAAATTGATTGTCACTGCAGGCTTGATATACGGCGCGGGTATAAAAGTTAATTCCCAAGAAGTCTATTGGCTGGCTAATAATATCCATATCACCAGATTGGATATCAGGTTTGTCAGCATCATCAAAGTCATTGATTATTTCAGGGTATTCACCATCCATAATGGGTTTCATGTACCACTGGTTAAAGTAGTCATCAGCGATTTGAGCAGCCTTTTTATCTGCTGGGCTATCTGAATAGGCATAACAAGGGGTGAAGTTAAGTACAATGCCATTTAAAGAGTCAGGGCTATTTTTTTGAATAACCTCCATCGCAAGACCGTGTGCTAATAATAAATGGTGAGCTGATTTACGCCCAAATGCTTTAGTTGCAAGTCCTGGAGCATGAATACCGATTTCATAGCCTAAGTAAGAGCTGCAAAAAGGCTCATTCAATGTGGCGTAGGAATGAACACGATTACCTAGAGCTTGCGTTATTTTGTCGGCGTAGTCTTGAAAAAGGTAAGCGGTGTTGCGGTTAAGCCAGCCACCTTGATCTTCAATGTGTTGTGGTAAATCCCAATGGTAGAGGGTCGCGTATACTTTAATACCACGGCTGATGAGTTCGTCCATTAGCTTGGTATAAAAGCTCACACCTTCTTGATTCAGACTGCCATCTTGATTAATCACCCG
Source organism: Shewanella sp. GJ50-10 (assembly GCF_055808815.1). NCBI lineage: Bacteria > Pseudomonadati > Pseudomonadota > Gammaproteobacteria > Alteromonadales > Shewanellaceae > Shewanella > Shewanella sp. GJ50-10. The sequence continues at coordinate 1,442,437 of NZ_JBVVSS010000001.1, forward strand.
TCCCCAAGAGATTGATAAACGATAAGCATCAACCCCCAATGACTGAATAAGCTCAACATCATTTTTCCATAATGCTACATGTTCGCAAGCTTGCTTGCCGTCAGAACCATCACGAATTTTTTGTGGCGTCGCACAGAAGGTATCCCAGATACAAGGTAAGCGAGAATCAGCAGCTCCTTCAATTTGAAAAGAGGCGGTAGCAACCCCAAAAGTAAAATCCTTTGAGTGCATTTTAGAATCTGATGGTAAAGATATTTTCATATTTATTATTCACTTAATATGTTTCTGACGTATTTCTGTCAACTCAACTCCAATAGCCGTAACTCAAGCTGTTATTGAAGTGCTGTTACAATTTTTACTAACAAAAATCGTTGACTTTCGTTATCGGTATGTTAAAAATGAAAGCGCTTACATCGAGACTAGTGATTAATTAACAAAAGGTCAATAATTGATTTAGATAATTCTCGAAACAGTCTAGCTGTCTACTACAAAAGGTGTAGAGCAAGCTTGCTTAGATAGACTTAGACCATAAATACATAATAATTAAAGGGGAAATGTCATGGCTAGCGCACCGGTAAATGCAGATGCTGCTGAAATGGGAAGTGTTCATCAAACGGGGAATTTCAAATTTGCCCTGATGGCATTAACGTCACTATTTTTTATGTGGGGTTTTCTAACCTGCTTAAATGACATCTTAATTCCTTATTTAAAAAACATGTTCGAATTAAGCTATACCCAAGCCATGTTGGTGCAATTTTGCTTCTTTGGTGCTTATTTTATTGTATCAATCCCAGCAGGGCATCTTGTCGGAAAGATTGGCTACCAAAAGGGTATTGTGACTGGCCTTGCCATTGCGTGTGTTGGTTGTTTGATGTTTTATCCATCAGCAAGTTACGCTTCGTATTGGATGTTTCTGAGTGCCTTTTTTGTGCTTGCTTCAGGGATTACTATTTTACAAGTTGCAGCAAACCCATATGTTAGTGCACTCGGGCCTGCTGAAACAGCTTCTTCAAGGCTGACCATGACCCAAGCGTTTAACGCTTTAGGTACAACGGTTGCGCCATTTTTTGGTAGTTACCTTATTTTAAGCAACATGAGTCACAGTTCTGAGTCTGGTGTTGCTGATTCTGCAGTTGAATCGGTAGTGTCAACATCAACTGTAGAAGCCGTTCATCAAGCCAGTACAGTGCAAGTACCTTACTTAATGTTAGCTGGGGCATTATGTGTATTGGCAATTATTTTCTTCATTCTCAAGTTACCCACTCTTGGTATTAATGAGCAAAAATCTGAAAAAGACGCGTCAGCAACAGGCAGCGCGTGGAAATATCCTCACCTTGTATTAGGCGCAGTGGGTATTTTTGTTTATGTCGGCGCAGAAGTGGGGATTGGTAGCTTTTTAATTAACTTTTTAACTCAACCTGATATTGGTGGTTTTACTGAAGCGCAAGCTGCTAAATACATCGCATACTACTTTGGCGGTGCGATGGTTGGCCGTTTTATCGGTGCATTAGTGATGCAGAAAATTGCTGCAGGTAAAGTACTGGCATTTAACGCGACATGTGCTGTGTTATTGGTTGCTGTTGCAATGCTTGCTGAAGGCACCACGGCAATGTGGGCATTATTATTAGTTGGATTATGTAACTCAATCATGTTCCCAACGATTTTCAGTTTAGCGCTGGCAGATTTAAAACAACATACCAGTCAGGGGTCAGGGGTGTTGTGCTTAGCTATTGTGGGTGGAGCAATCGTGCCGTTATTGCAAGGCATGCTAGCTGACTCATTCGGTATTCAATTGGCATTCATTTTACCACTAGTTTGTTATGCGTTTATCGCTTATTACGGCTTAGTGGGCAGTAAAGCCAAGCGTCCGCAACAAGCGGTTTAATCAAATATTTACCTGAGTGCATGTCATTGTGATTGTCATTGAGTAGTGAATCGTGCATTCAGGCATCAAATTTATAAATTATTACAAGAATAGATAAGGCAAATTTTATGGAAAAGGCAAATAGGGTTATCGCAAGAAAGCAATTAACGTTGCCATTGCAAATAATCGCCGTATTGGTTGGACTATCTGCTTGCTCGGATGATGATAAAAAGGCTATCCCAGTTGAAGCTGAGTCAGAAAAGCAAGCGGTAATGGAAGTTGCACAAGCAAATGAAGATGCTATCACAATGGAAAATAACATTGATATTTGGCCTACTTTAGATATTCCGTTAGCGAAAGACGCTGAATTAGAGGCGCGTATTTCTAAGCTAATGGAAAAGATGACCTTAGAGCAAAAAATTGCCCAAATGATCCAACCTGAAATTCGTGATATCACCGTTGAAGATATGCGCAAATATGGTTTTGGTTCCTACTTGAATGGTGGTGGTGCGTATCCCAATGATGATAAGCACGCGACCCCCGCTGACTGGATTAAATTAGCTGAAGATATGTATCAAGCGTCAATGGATGACAGCGCTGATGGTATAGCGATTCCAACAATGTGGGGAACGGATGCGGTACATGGTCACAACAACGTGATTGGCGCGACTTTATTCCCACATAATATTGGTTTAGGTGCAGCCAACAATCCTGATCTTATTCGAGATATTGCCGCGATTACCGCTAAAGAAGTGATGGTTACTGGTATTGATTGGGTGTTTGCGCCAACGGTTGCAGTGGTTCGTGATGATCGCTGGGGACGAACGTATGAAGGTTACTCTGAAGACCCACGTATTGTTAAAGCCTATTCGCACTCAATTGTTGAAGGCTTACAAGGCAAAGTTGGTGATGACTTTTTATCTGATCAACATGTTATTTCTACCGTTAAGCACTTTTTAGGTGATGGCGGTACCGAAAATGGCATAGATCAAGGTCAGAACATGGACTCTGAGCAAGATTTATTTGATATCCATGCTCAAGGTTATGTTGGTGGTTTAACAGCCGGTGCACAAACTGTCATGGCATCATTTAACAGCTGGCAAGGCAAAAAAATCCACGGCGAAAAGTATCTACTTAATGACGTGCTAAAAGACAAAATGGGTTTTGATGGTTTTGTTGTTGGTGACTGGAATGGTCATGGTCAAGTTGAAGGTTGTACTAATGAATCTTGCGCTCAAGCTGCCAATGCGGGGTTAGATGTATTTATGGTGCCAACAAGTGCTTGGAAGCCACTATATGAAAACACGATTGCGCAAGTAAAAAGCGGTGAAATTACTCAAGCTCGAGTTGATGATGCGGTTCGCCGTATTTTAAGAGTTAAGTTCCGCGCTGGTTTATTTGAAAAACCAAGCCCATCTAACCGTGCTATTTCAGGTAAGACTGAGTTAATTGGCGCTAAAGCCCATCGTGATGTCGCAAGACAAGCGGTGCGCGAATCATTAGTGCTACTGAAAAATAACGCTAACATTTTACCGCTGGCACCTAATGCGAAAGTGCTTGTTGCTGGTGATGCTGCTGACAACATTGGTAAGCAGTCTGGTGGCTGGAGTATTACTTGGCAGGGAACGGATAACTTAAACGAAGACTTCCCAGGTGCTACATCTATTTTCGCTGGTATTGAACAAACAGTTAAAGCTGCTGGCGGACAAGCTTGGTTAAGTGTTGATGGCCAATTTGAAGCGGCGAATAAACCCGATGTTGCGATTGTAGTATTTGGTGAAGAGCCTTACGCTGAAGGTAACGGCGATATTGATAACCTTGAATATCAGCGTGGTGATAAACGTGATTTAGCCTTGCTAAACTCATTTAAGTCACAGGGTATTCCAGTTGTTTCAGTCTTTATCAGTGGCCGCCCTATGTGGGTTAACCCCGAATTAAATGCTTCAGATGCCTTTGTTGCTGCATGGTTACCTGGCACTGAAGGTGATGGTGTTGCTCAAGTATTATTTTCAAATGCTGATGGCAAAGTGAATGCTGACTTTATCGGTAAGCTTTCATTCTCATGGCCAATCACGCCGCAGCAAACCACGGTCAATGTGAATGATGAAGATTACCAGCCATTATTTGCCTATGGATATGGTCTTAAATACGGTGAAAAAAGCCAAGTATCCGATACGCTTTCAGAAGATAACTTTGCATCTGAAGCCAAACTTGAGCCATTAGCTTTGTTTGAACGTGCAGTGAAGGCGCCATGGAAATTGATTATTGGCACTGAAACCACAATGGACACTGTGAGTAGCAGTATTCAACAAAATGATTCTTTGACCCTTAGAACCTTCGATAAAGCAGTTCAAGAAGATGCTCGACTGGTTAATTTTAACGGTACAGGTCTTGGTTTTGTTGGCTTAATCAGTAACTTTCCTCGTGACTTACGTGCCTATTCAAACAGTAATGCAGCTTTATCTGTATTAATCAAAACCACCAATAAGCTTGAAAAACCAGTCATGCTAGGTGTGGCATGTGATAGAGATTGCCGTGCAGATGTTGATATTGCAGATGCTTTAAATAAATCTATCGGTGAATGGCAAACCATTAGTGTTGATTTGAAGTGCTTTGCTAATCAACAAGTCGATTTCGGTAACATTAATACGCCTTTTTACTTAGCGACCGACGGCAAAGCTGAAATTAACTTCAGTGATTTATTAATCGTTCCAAATGCGGCAGATGACGCCACGATTACCTGCCCAGCTTCTTAACTAACCTTGCTACTTGGCTAGTCTCTCCTTAGGGATTCACTAGCCAAGTGGTTCTTTACTCCTGCACTGCTGTGAACTTGCAATTAACTTTGTAAGGGATTTTGTTGGATTTTTTTCAAGATTTTTTGCTATTTCCTTGGGGGAAAATGAAAAAATTTACACCAGCTTTAACTCTCACTAGTGTTAGCGCTTTAGCAGCATTGTTAATCGGTTGCGGTTCAGACAATGCATCAGAAGAGGTCGTAAATGATACCGCACCCGCTGATAACAGTGTTGAACAGCCACAAGAAAGTCCTTGGACGCTTGTTTGGAGCGATGAGTTTGATGGAACAGCGATAGACTTAGATAAATGGAATCTCGCCCACAATTGTTATGGTGGCGGTAATGAAGAGCACCAGTGTTATACCCAACGGGATGAAAACAGTAAGGTCGCTGACGGTTTGTTGGTTATCACTGCAGAGCGTGAAGATTTCAGTGGTCCAGCTGTAGCCTTGGGGGATCCTAATTATGATGCTGCAGACACTTCTAAACAGCAGCCATATACTTCGGCACGACTAGATTCGACCAACAAAGGGGACTGGAAATACGGCCGTTTTGAAATTCGCGCCAAAATGCCACAGGGTCAAGGCACTTGGCCTGCAATCTGGATGTTACCAACAGACTGGGTTTATGGTCCTTGGGCAGGTTCCGGTGAAATCGATATTATGGAGGCGGTAAACCTTAAAGTGGTCACCGAAGGCTCTGAACCTGAAGCTAAAGTACATGGCACTTTGCATTACGGTAAAGCGTGGCCAGGTAATGTTTACTCAGGCGCTGAGTATGCCTTGCCAGAAGGCGCTAACCCTGCTGATGATTTTCATGTCTATGCTCTTGAATGGGAAAAAGATGAAATTCGCTGGTACGTTGATGACGTTCATTTTGCTACCCAGCGCTCAACAGGTTGGTATAGCCAATACACCGACAGCGATGGCAATTTACAAAGTGCCTTGGAAGATGGCCCTTACAATCAGTCATTTCATATGATTTTGAACTTGGCAGTGGGTGGCACTTGGGCGGCAAATGTTAATAATACTGGGGTTGATGAAAGTGTATTCCCACAAACATTAGAAGTTGATTACGTTCGTGTGTATGAGTGCAGTGTTTCGCCTGAAACTGGACAAGGTTGCGCGTCAATAGATGAAGCTGCACAAGTGGTTGAAGGGCATGCTGCGCCAGAAATTAGCACACCGTCAACTGATATTGGTGCAGGCCCTGAGTTCATCATGTACGACGACGCCCTCGCTGAAGGGCTGAGTTTAGACAGCTATAATCCAGATAATTCAGTGACGTTAACCGCAGTTCAGGTTGAAGGTCGTGGCGAAGTACTTCAATTTGATAAAGTGGGCGCAACGGGTAATGCCTATTTTGCTTACCCGCCGACAGCAGACTTATCCCATTGGTCTACTAACGGTGTATTGGTATTCGACTTAAACCTGATGAGCACGGACAACGATGTCGATTTGTTGGTCAAAATTGACAGTGGTTGGCCTAATGTCAGTGATATCAGTGTTGAATTACCTGCGTTAAATACGTGGACTGAAGTCCGTCTACCCATTGCCGAACTTGTAGCAAGTGGTAATCGATTTTCACCGGGTAGTTTTGCTGATTTAGCATCTGTTTCAAATCCATTTGTTATCGAGCCGTTGGGCAATATGAGTTTGCAAATTGATAATGTACGTTATGAATATGATGTGGCACAAGCTGATGAACTGATTGTATATGATGATGCTGTCAAAGCGCCTTTCGAAATTGGTCATTATGCAGCAACAGGGAGTGTCGGAATCGAGCAAGTCGATGTGGGCGCTGATAACGGATTAGTGAGCCAATTTAGCTTCAATACAAACGAAGCAGTGGTTTATTTTCAAAGCCCTAATTTTCAGCAAGATGTGAGTAGCTTTAATTTTGTTGAATTTGACTTAAATGTCACTACAGATCCTAGAGAAGTGCGAGATTTTAATATCAAAATTGATTGCGGACACCCTTGTAGTTCTGGAGATTTTGCTATCAATGCGCCTGAAGTTGGGGTATGGACTCACTATAAAATAGCCTTAGCAGATGTTGTGGCCAATACTGGTTCAAGCTTAGATTTAGCCAAAGTTGATACGCCGTTAGTCGTTTTCCCTGCATGGGGAAATCAAAATGGTGTGGTGATGCAAGTTGATAACGTCATGCTGACTAAATAACTTGAGCTTGGTTTAAGGCATATTTATTAATCCGAGTTCAGGTTTAAAAGTCTGAATACGAATGCAGTCAAGGCGCTGAGGGTTTTATGCTCATCGTTCTTGGCTTACTATCAAACTGTCGTTACAAATAAGTAACAATGCATGTTTGTTATTTAGAAATGAATACCTGTGAAGCTGTGAGTGGCAAATTATTTATATAAGTGGATTTATACAAACGGATTTATACAAACGGATTTATATAAGTGCATTCATATAAGTAATGTTAATAGGCAGTTTTTAATGTCTAAGACAAACTAAATAGTTATAAATCTTTAATACAGTCAATGGCATAATATGAATTGATTATTTTCTGGCTTAAAAGTCAGTATTTTCTAAGGAATGACCTTTGACAATTAAAGCATTAGAACAACAAGTTAGTCTAACTAAAGCACAACTAGATATCGTGATTGCCATTGCTAGACAAGCAGGCGATGCCATTATGCAAGTGTATTCGACACCTGACTTGCACGTTGAGCAAAAACAAGATGATAGTCCAGTAACAGCGGCAGATATAGCCAGCCACAATGTGATTGTGGCCGAGCTTGAAAAATACTTTGCTGATATTCCAGTGATGAGCGAAGAAGCTGCAGATATTGACTGGGACGTACGTAAAACATGGGCCACTTACTGGTTAATAGATCCATTAGATGGCACTAAAGAATTTATAAAACGTAATGGTGAATTTACCGTCAACATTGCGCTAATTCATCAAGGCAAAGCGGTTGCAGGTGTTGTTTACGCCCCCGTTTTAGATAAGTGTTATTCAGGAATTGTAGGTCAAGGTGCTTGGCTTGAAAGTGCTAATAAGCAACAAGTACTGGATATCAGTGAGCAACCTATTAATGCTAAACCTATTGTTGTAGGTAGCCGCTCGCATATTAGCCCGGGTCTTGCTGAGTACGTTGCCAATATTGGTGAGCATCAAATGCAAAGTGTGGGTAGTTCACTTAAGTTTTGTTTAGTTGCCGAAGGCAATGCCGATGTTTATCCGCGTTTAGGATTAACAAGCGAGTGGGACACAGGAGCTGCGCAAGCCGTATTAGAAAGTGCAGGTGGTCAGGTACTTAAATTCCCTGAATTAACTCCACTTGAGTACAACCAAAAAGAAGATATTTTAAATCCGTATTTTATTGCCGCATCACCTAAATGGTTTGAGCGTAAATAGTTTTTGTATCAAGGTTTGATTGAAAATCTGAGTGTATTTAAGTTGTAGCACACAGTTATTTCATCAAGGGTACAGGCTCTACACAATCAAGATTGCAGCACCAAATGCGTATTTAGCTACAAATTATAATTAAATGGAGAGAGAAGTTATGATGCGCATGGGTGTTGACCTTGGCGGGACCAAAATTGAGTTAGTGGCGTTAGCAGAAGATGGCAGTGAGCTGTTTCGTAAACGTGTTCCAACTCCTAAAAATTATCCAGGCACTCTAGATGCCATTATTGGTTTAGTGGATGAAGCCGAAACTGAAACTAATCAAAAAGGTTCTGTTGGTGTTGGGATCCCTGGTGTGGTTTCTCCTTTTACTGGCTTAGTTAAAAACTCTAACTCGACTTGGATTAATGGTCATCCATTAGATAAAGATTTAAGCGCTCGACTTGATAGAGAAGTTCGCGTGGCAAATGATGCTAACTGTTTTGCGGTTTCTGAGGCTGTTGATGGCGCAGCTGCAGGCAAAGGCGTGGTCTTTGGGGTGATTATTGGCACTGGCTGTGGCGGCGGACTATCGATAAATGGTCGAGTTCATGGTGGCGGCAATGGTATCGCAGGTGAATGGGGACATAATCCATTGCCTTGGATGACATCTGATGAATTTAATTCGACGTCATGTTTTTGTGGCAATAAAGATTGTATTGAAACCTTTATTTCGGGCACTGGCTGGGTTCGAGATTTTCGCCGTGCCGGCGGTGAAGCGGATAGTGGTATTCAAATCTCTCAAATGATGTCAGAAGGGCACCCGTTAGCCACACAAGCATTTGTACGCTATATCGATCGTTTAGCGCGTTCACTAGCACATTTGATTAATATGATTGACCCTGATGTGATTGTTTTAGGTGGCGGAGTATCAAACATTGATGCCATTTATAAAGAACTGCCAAAAGTATTGCCTAAATATGTTGTCGGGCGTGAGTGCGACACCATTGTAGTTAAAAACCAGTTTGGTGCTTCTTCAGGTGTTCGCGGAGCTGCATGGCTTTGGGGCAAAAACGAACATTAGATTGCTGTTTTGAATCATGAGTAACGGCGCTTTTATAGCGCCGTTTTTATTGTGAAAATGACGATTAAAGTGATTGATATCAGCTTATTTTCGCATTCTACTTCAACAGTCGATACAATAGAGATATTCCACTTTAGCTAACTCTAATTGAGCAGATTAACAGCAGATGAAATTGATGTTTTGGTTTAAAAAAGTCCTGTCGCAATTTGTCATGCCAGTACCATTTATATTGATATGCTTATTTATTGCGCTTTTTATATGGCGTTTTAAAGCTAAAAAACTCAAATCATTTGGTCAGTTTTGTTTAGCAATGGGTTTATCGGCTTTAATGCTATTGAGTAACTCTTATATCTCTGCCGACCTCGCAGATAGCTTAGAGTCTCAATACCCAGTAAATGAACTCCCTCTAACAAGAATAAATCAAGACGCATGTTATGTGATGGTGCTAGGTTCAGGTCATCGTGAAAACCAAAACATCAGCGCGGTGCAGCAATTATCAGCTACGGCATTAGCAAGACTTTCTGAAGGGATTAGACAGCTTAAGTTGGCAGGGAGTCACTGTACTTTAGTTGTCAGTGGTTGGAACGGTGGGCTAACCCCAACCCCTCACGCTGAGATAATGAGTCAAGCCGCCATTGAGCTTGGCGTTGCTGCTGACAATATTGTTATTTTTCCTAATGCGTTAGATACCATTGAAGAGGCTCAATCGATGAAAAGCCTTGTGGGTAATACACCATTTATTTTAGTGACTTCAGCAACTCATATGCCGCGCGCGATGATGATTTTTACCACGAATAAGCTTTATCCCGTTGCAGCACCCACAAACTTCTTAAGTTCGCCTGGATACTGGTGGCGATTTAGTGCAGAAAATTTATTTATCTCTCAGCGCGCGATTCACGAATATGTCGGTATGCTTTGGATAAAAGTTAAAGGGCTCATTACCAATGTCTTCTGAAACACCTGAAACTGATAATCAGGCCGATAAAAACAAAGATCCAAGCCATCATAGTACAAAAACACTGCTGATTAGTCCTTATGGCAAACGTAACGGCATAACTCTCAGTGTGTTTGGTGCGATAGCGCTGTTTATCAGCCTTATTTTATTTATTAATGCTAAAAGTTTGTTTGGTATTGGCATTGTGCTATTTGGTTTCGGTAGCGTGAGCTTAATTTTAGGCATCGCCAAAATTAACCAACCTAAAGCCAGTTTTAAACTGACTGAGACAGGCTTAGATTATTTTCACCAACGGGGCACTGTTCATATTGGTTGGGATAATATTCAAAGGGTGGATGTGTCACGGGTCACTCAAAATCTTGAGTTAATTGAACTACCCTACATCGGGTTTAAATTAAAGCAAATAAACCCTATTCTTGATTGTATTTCACCGCGCTTAGCAACGGGGTTATTAACAGAGCAGCGCCCATTACTTATGACTGCAGCAACGCAAGATGAAGATTTACAAAGCTTAGAAACCTATTTGGGCGCCGAGTTTACGCCACTTGTGGTCAATGGGGATAGATATCGTGGAGTGTTAGCGATGTTTGGACATCGCTGCCAAACATTAGAGAGTCACTTAGGGTTTCATTTGTATATTTCGATTGATAGCCTTGATAGACCACCCGCAGAATTTGTTGAGCTATTACGCGAGTGGCAACAAGAGCATTTACTTCAATAGGGCTTATTTCAAAAAAGACTTTGTTCAATAAGATTTACTTCAAAAAGGCTTAGTTCAATAGAATCAGAACCAAGCTCATTGACCTATCTAGCAGTTGGCAGATAGCTTACACATTAACAGCAGAGAGCTGTGGGCTCTCAGCGGGTTCATCAGCAGAAGAGCTGACTACTTTTTCATTCAGCAGGCTGTTGTGCTCTAAGCTTTCGTCATAGGCTTTGCGGTAACCAATAAACTGGCCATTATCTAAGATTTCCATACGTTTACTGTATACTTCGCCATCGAAAGTACCTGTGTTAGTGATGGACAGTTTTTCACAGGTGATATTGCCACTCATTAAGCCAGATACTGTAGCTTCAATGCAGACTACGCCGCCCGTTACCACGCCAGAAGGTTCTACTGTTACATTACCAGATGCGCGAATTTCACCATTGATTTTACCAGCGATGAGCACATCTCCAGCGACTTTTATATTACCCGTTAATTCACAATCATTAGCGATGAAACTTAAGTTACTGGTAGGGCTTTTTTTACTAAACATGTAGGCTCTCTTTTTTCGCAAATTAGTTCACTATAAATAAGCGACCGAAATGGCTTTATTATAAAATTTAACAATTAATATAACGGCAAATAAAATCAAAAAAAACCATTAAATTTTGACTACCATGTCTTTTTCTGGCGCAATGCAGAACAAATCACTACTGCTCACCGTTTTTTGACTCATTGATACTAATTGACGCCGCAGGACAAGGAGATACACAAGCGCCGCAACCAGTACATGCATCGATATCTATAATGGGCTTGGGCACTTGGCCAACAGCCATTTTAAAGCTGATAGCGCGAGGATCGCAGGCATCTTTGCAGCTTTGGCACCAAACGCCTTTATAAGTAAGGCATGAGTCGTTAATGCTGGCTTTTATCGTCCAAGGGGTAGCTTGAGCAAGATTGAAAATAGGTTCTTTACACACAAGAGCGCATTGCTGACAAAAAGTGCACTCGTCTTCGGTAAATTTAATTTCAGGAAATCCGCCATCTCCTTTGACTAATACTTTGGTTTCGCATGCATCAATACAAGCATTGCAGCGAGTACACTCGTCGGTAAACTCGATTTCTGATTTAACCCATGGTGGCCTTTGTGCATCAAACTTTTTTCGGCGAAACAAATTTCTGCGACTGTGATTAATTGATTGACTCATATTTATTCCGCTGACACTGATGTTGTAGTTTGACTATTACGTTAACGAACTCTTGATTTAACTTTAGAGCTATCGATTGTACTTTTTAATCGTTATAACCATTAGGGTTAGTTGATTGCCACAACCAGCTGCTTTCAACCATAGATTCAAGTGTGTGCTCTGGTTGCCAGCCTAATTCTTCATAAGCAAGACTGGCGTCGGCAAAGTATGCCGCAAGATCGCCATCACGACGAGCACTAAACCGATAAGGAATTTCCTTACCGCTGACTTTTTCGAAAGCCTTAATAATTTCTATAACACTGTAGCCGCGGCCTGTACCTAAGTTATAGGTAACGATTCCGGGGTGTTTAGCTAGTTTTTGCAGCGCTTTTAAGTGGCCTTGGGCAAGATCTACCACATGAATATAATCTCTGACGCCTGTGCCATCAGGAGTGAGGTAGTCATTACCAAATATTTGCAGTTCGGGCTGTTTTCCTACTGCGACTTGGCAAATGAACGGCATTAAATTATTTGGGGTATCAGTAGGATCTTCACCAATTAAACCACTTTGATGAGCGCCGACAGGATTAAAGTACCTCAATACAGCAATATTCCACTGCTTATCGGCAATGTGTAAATCTGTTAATAGCTGCTCAACCATCAGTTTTGACTGACCATAAGGGTTAGTTGCACCTGTGGTGAAGTCTTCACGAATGGGTAAACTTTCTGGAAGTCCATAAACCGTGGCCGATGAACTAAACACCAACTGTTTAACGTTATGCTCTGCCATCACCTGACATAAAATAATGGTGCCAGTGACATTGGTTTCATAGTATTGCAGTGGTTTATTGACTGACTCGCCTACGGCTTTTAACCCTGCAAAATGAATCACGGCGTCTATTTGGTGGTCGGTAAAAATTTTATGTAATAGGGCTTTATTGAGCACACTACCTTGGTAAAACATACACGCTTTACCCGTTATCTTTTCGATACGATCTAGAGCGTTGACGTTGGCATTAGACAGGTTATCTAAGATGATAACTTGCTGCCCAGTATTCAAAAGTTCAACAACAGTGTGGCTTCCAATATAACCTGCACCGCCTGTTACTAAAATTGCCATAGTCTTTCCTTAACTCTGTGGAGACGGTACTAATAACCTTTACTAGCAAATGATGCTAAAGCTCATTTAACAATGGTTAATCTAAGTACCTACAGTACTGAGTGTATTGTACTGAACTTAACGGGCCGAATATAACATTTGTTGTATTTTATCTTTTGCATAAATGAAAACGAAATAATTAAAGAGTAATTTGCCAATGATATTTTGACTTGTATGGTTTACTCGTCAAACATTAACTACATTTTAGTCTATTGATTTTTAATGACTAAATGTCTTTAAGACGCTGATTGTAGTGAATTGTTTACGTTTATCACTACCACATCAACCAAGAATAAACCCTGAGGTTGTTAACAAATATGAAACCTTAGCACACTATGAAGGGAGAGAAGTTTACGTAAAGTGACACTTATGAGCAAAGCAACAAATTACCAAGCTAAGATCCCTGATAGTCAGGGTTATATTCAATACACAGATGAAGAACATGATGTTTGGCATGAGCTGTATCAGCGTCAAGCCATCAACATGCCTGGCCGAGCGTGCGATGCGTATATGCAAGGATTAGACGCGTTGGCGATGCCAAGTAATCGAGTACCACAATTAAAAGAAATTGATAAAGTGCTACTTGAGGCAACAGGCTGGAAAACTGCAGGTGTGCCTGCGCTTATTTCATTTGGTAAGTTCTTTGAACTGCTAGCCAATAAACAGTTTCCGGTTGCGACGTTTATTCGCACTAAAGAAGAATTTGATTACTTACAAGAACCTGATATTTTTCATGAAATATTCGGTCACTGCCCATTATTAACGAATCCGTCATTTGCCCGTTTTTCACATATTTACGGTCAATTAGGACTTGCAGCAAGCAAAGAAGAAAGAGTGTATTTAGCTCGCCTTTATTGGTTTACCGTCGAGTTCGGTTTAGTTAAAGGCAGTGATGGCGAATTAAATATATATGGTGGCGGTATCTTAAGTTCTCCAGGGGAAACCCTGTATGCGTTGAGTGATGAACCTGAACGTAAACCTTTTGATTTAATTGAGGTGCTTAGAACGCCTTATCGTATCGATATCATGCAGCCAGTATATTATGTTATTGAAAGTGTTGATTATCTCGATGAGATTGCCAAGATGGATATCATGGCCGCAGTGACAGAAGCACGTAAATTAGGCTTACTTGAACCTAAGTTTGCACCGAAAACCATTGCTAGCTAGCGACTGTTCGTTAGCGATGATTAATTAATGACAAGTTTTAAATATTAATAAGAATAAATTACTTTACTCAGGAGTTGTTATGTCTGATTTATCAGAATTGAAGTGTGAAGCGTGCCAAATCGATGCCCCAAAAGTCACAGACCAAGAAATGGTTGAATTTGGTAAAATGATCCCAGAGTGGCGTGTTGAAAATCGTGACGGGATTAACCAATTAGAGCGTGTTTATAAGTTCAAAAACTTTAAACTTGCGATGGTGTTTACTAATCAATTAGCTGAACTTGCTGAAGCTGAATTTCACCATCCTGGAATCTTAACTGAATGGGGTAAAGTCACCGTAACTTGGTGGTCACATTCAATTAAAGGCCTGCATAAGAATGATTTTATTATGGCTGCGAAAACAGACCAGTTAATCGGTTAATCATCTTAAGTATTAATTTCAGCAGGTTACGTTAACGTAACCTGCATTTATACTTCCTCTGTTACAATTCCACTGTAAACAACACTTGCCACACGCCTCATAACCTTTTAACGTATCGCTCACAAATAAAGAAGGATGGTATTTCTCATTATTTTTTAATGAGTTTTTCTTTAATCCTCGTATATTCCAGAAAATGACTGATAGGGAATAGTTGTATATGCGTTTGGAAGTGAGCTGTTTAGATCGCATCGGCCTTGCGAAAGATATTCTCGAAGTATTAGAAAACTATGGCATTAATTTGATCGCCATTGACGCCAGTAATAAAGGTTTCTTGTACTTACAATTTGCTGAAATTGGTTTTGAAACCTTAAGCGAATTAATGCCCCTTATTCGAAAAGTAGAAAGTGTTCATGATGTTCGTACTGTGTCATTTATGCCGTCAGAACAAGAACATTATGCGTTAAAAACTTTGTTGCAAACCCTGCCAGACTCGGTATTTTCCATTAACTCAAAAGGCCGTATTCGCATTGTGAATGAATCAGCTTTGTTGACCTTAAACATGCATGAGCATGAGGTGATTGATGAGTCATTAAATCATTGGGTGCAAGGGTTTAACTTTTCACGTTGGTTAACGGAAGCACCAGTGCTTGCACAAGCAACCCGAGTGCAAATTGGTAGTAACGAATACTTAGCCGAAATGCTGCCGATTTATCTGCCCGATGAAAACAATGCCAGTATTCTCGCTGGCGCTGTTGTGTCACTTAAATCTCCTGCACGTGTGGGTAAGCAATTTAATGCGCTGCAAAACCAAACCACTGGCTTTGATAATGTATTAGCGGTGAGCGATAAGATGAAAGATGTGCTTAAGCAAGCTAAGCGCATGGCACAATTGGATGCACCGTTACTTATCACAGGTGAAACTGGTACAGGTAAAGAGTTAATGGCTAAAGCGAGCCATGATGCCAGCATGCGCCGCGAACATCCCTTTATTCCGATTAACTGTGCCGCACTGCCTGACAGCGTTGCTGAAGAAGAATTATTTGGATTCGTTTCTAATGACGGCCAAGTGGTAAAACGTGGTTTATTTGAAGAAGCTAAGGGCGGCACGGTCTTTTTAGATGAAATAGCTGAAATGTCGAAAGCTGCACAAGTGAAACTGCTTCGCTTACTGCAAGATGGCACCTTTAGACGTATCGGTGGCGATGAAGAAGTGCGCGCCGATGTGCGTATCATTTGTTCTACCCAGAAAAATCTGGCTGAGTTATGCCAATCTGGCGAGTTCCGAGAAGACTTATATTACCGCATTCATGTGCTGAGCTATCACATGCCGTCACTGCGAGAGCGTAAAGTCGATGTCATACCGCTAACGGAAATGTTCTTAGAGCATTACAGTCAGCAGCTTTCTAGTCCGCTACGCCGGATTTCAGCCACTTGCCGAGATTACCTATTTACCTATGCATGGCCTGGTAACGTGCGACAGTTAAAGAATGCCATTTTTAGAGCTGTATCGATGTGGGATGGCTCAGCTGAGTTAACCGTGGAGCAATTAAAGCTTCCATCTTACGCTGAAGGTTTTGGCTACTTTGATGAAGAGTTCGAAGGCAGTTTAGATCAAGCCATGAAAGAATATGAAGCAAGCTTATTAAGACGCTTATATCCAGCTTATCCAAGTACTCGCCAATTAGCGAAAAAGCTCGGGGTTTCCCACACGGCGATTGCCAACAAACTCAGAGATTACAAAATTACCAAAAAGCGTTAGTGAGTATTGGAGTCGCGATTGTTATCAGCAACGTGATGGTATAGACAAAAGCATGTGTAACGATTTAATGCCAGCCATACGCTGGCATTGTCGTGTTTTTAAGACGTATATTGGCTTAATCGGCAATAACTTGAGCAACGTATCAAAAGGTTTACAAAACTGCTGATACCTTGCAAAAATGTGATTTGCCTCACGCTATATTAATTTGGCTAAGCTTAAGGTATTTCTAGCCTTAAGAAGGCTATTTTTGTTGATATTAACCTGCGAAAGTTATGATTGAATCATCAGTTAACCAAATTGATTAATTCAATATACTCAGCAGCAATGATAATTTTATAAATTTAATATCGACCTTATTTGTACCTATTTAGGAGTCAAAATGAAACTTGCAAGTTATAACAACGGTCGCCGCGATGGCCAACTGATGTTGGTTAGCAAAGATTTAACTAAAACCGTTGCAGTACCTGCTATTGCTAAAACAATGCAGCAATTACTTGATGCTTGGGATTTATTGAATCCTCAGTTACAAGAGTTGTATGAAGCGTTAAACGCAGGTCAAATGGATAATGCAGTGGATTTTGACGAAGCACGTTGTTTATCTCCGCTTCCTCGCGCTTACCAGTGGGCTGACGGTAGTGCTTATGTGAACCATGTTGAATTAGTACGTAAAGCCCGTGGCGCTGAAATGCCTGAAAGCTTCTGGACAGATCCTTTGGTTTATCAAGGTGGGTCAGATTGTTTTATCGCACCTAAAGCTGATATTGAAATGGCCAGTGAAGAGTACGGTATCGACTTTGAGTCTGAAATCGCAGTGGTAACCGATGACGTTGCTATGGGCGTTGATACTGAAAATGCAGCCAAACACATTAAACTATTAATGTTAGTGAATGACGTGTCACTGCGTAACCTTATTCCTGGTGAACTAGCTAAAGGTTTTGGCTTTTTCCAATCAAAGCCATCAAGTGCATTTTCGCCAGTGGCGATTACTCCTGATGAGTTAGGGGATAAGTGGCAAGATTCTAAAGTGCATTTACCATTAGTGACTCATCTAAATGGTGAATTATTTGGCCGTCCAAATGCGGGCGTAGACATGACATTTGATTTTAGTCAGTTAGTGGCACATGTGGCAAAAACTCGTCCATTATGTGCTGGCGCTGTTATTGGTTCTGGCACTATTTCAAACTATGACCGCAGTGCTGGTTCTAGCTGTTTAGCTGAAAAACGTATGTTAGAAATCATTGCTGACGGCAAGCCGGTTACGCCATTTATGCGTTTTGGCGATACAGTTCGCATCGAAATGTTTGATGAAAACGACAGCAGTATTTTTGGTTCTATCGATCAAAAAGTTGTCGAATACAAAGGTTAATCCTTCATATTCATGAAGCATTTAATCAATTAAAAGCAATAGCGCTGTGCGTTATTGCTTTTTTTATACCTATTAAACGCTTAGCTTAACCCTGATAAGTTTTACTCAAGATTGATGAATAAGGATATACAATGAAACTATACGGCTACTGGCGCTCTAGTGCGGCCTATAGAGTGCGTATTGCACTTAATTTGAAGCAACTTAATGCTGAACAAGTCTCAATTCATTTAGTGAAAAATGGAGGAGAGCAGCATAGTGAGATGTTTACTCAGTTAAATTCACAACACTTAGTGCCAGCTTTTATCGATGAAGATGAGCAAGGGGAGTTTACACTGACTCAGTCAATGGCCATTGTAGAGTACCTTGAAGAGCAATATCCTCAGCACGCGTTATTACCAACAAACCTGAAAGAACGCGCTATTGTTCGCGCAATGTCGCAGTCTATTGCTTGTGAAATTCATCCGTTAGATAACCTGCGTGTATTGCAGTTTTTAGTCAAAGAAATGGGCGTGGATGAAGAAGCTAAAATGAAGTGGTATCACCATTGGATCCACCTTGGCTTTAAAGCGCTTGAAATTCAATTGGCAGGCACTGCCGGACAGTTTTGCTTCGGTGATACGCCAACAATGGCGGATATTTGTCTGATCCCTCAGGTTTATAATGCATACCGATTTAATGTCGATATGACACAATATCCGAACATCGTCAGGATTTGGCAGCAATGTAATCAATTACCAGCATTTGCCAATGCCGCACCAGAAGCACAGGATGATGCCAGTTAGGATTCTATTTCGATATAGTAATTCGTAAAGTTTACATTTTATTGAGTGAAGCCCGAAAAAGATTGTGATAGTTTTAGCTGATAAAAGTACGTTATTGATTGCACCTTTTGTAAATTAATTTGCAATTTTTATGTATTAACTTCTGATTTTGTTGGCTATTAATTATCACTGGTATTTCCTATGAATTATGAAACTCAGCTAAAAGATTGGTTATTAAGTGAACCAATACGAATGTCTGCACTTAAGTTAGTGGCGGATTTTTTTGCTGAAAATGAAGTTCAAGACTGGTACATAGCTGCAGGGTTTGTGCGTAATCTAGTGTGGGACAAGTTACATGATGCTCCGGCGTCCGAATTAAAAGATATTGACGTTATTTATTGGTGCCATGAAGAAACCAGTATTTATCGAGATAAGCTCATTGAGCTGGCATTAACGGAGCGAGTTAATTTACCTTGGTCTGTTAAAAATCAGGCGAGAATGCATAAGAAAAACAACCATCCAGCTTACAGCTCTTGCTTAAATGCAATGTCATATTGGCCCGAAAAACAAACAGCGGTTGCAGTAAAGTTAGATGAAAATGATCAACTTGTTATTGATTCAGTGTTTGGTTTAGAGACGGTATTCAACTTAACAGTTAATTATAATCCTAAAGCGGATGAGTCAGTTTTTATGAAGCGGGTATCAAGTAAACCTTGGTTTAATAACTATCCAAGATTGTCATTAGAGCTGTAAACCTAAATTCAAATAAAGTCTAACTAGATATTCTGAAACAAGAACTCTAAAGTGAATGTAAACACCACTTGATTGATTCTTTCTGCATCCTCTTCTTTAGTCCAAGTGTATTCAGGCGTTAGTGCGAAAAATAGCCACTCTCTTAAATAGTTCTGACGATATGTAAGCCCAACACTTGCAGTTTCTATGAAATGGTAAGGCTCAGTTACACCATTAATTCTTGCCTGATAACTGATTGCCTGACTATCACTAATATATTGGTAGAGTTGCAACCCTGTTCCTAAATCCCAGCCATTATTCCTATTCTCATATTGAATTGCGCTATTCCAGCGCAGTAAAAACTCGTCATTAAAGGCGTGTTCGAAATCAAACTCTGAGGTTTCACCGGTGACTTTTTTCTCTTGATATAGCGTCTGTGTAAATCGCCACAGGGTATTTTGAGATATTGGGTAAGTGTAGCGATAGCGCGCCTCAATTTTAGGCTTAAAGCTGGCTTTTATATTAAAGCTGGTTCTATCTTTTGCGTACCAGTCATAGCGTAAGCTGATGTCACGTTCATTGTCATCATCTGGACTTTTGATAAACGCAAAGGGGTCATCTTCGCCAGTTGAATCGAATATCAGCTTTAGTTTTTTACCCATACCAGGCAAATTCAAGTGAGCTTTGACATTCGAGCGATATTTAAAGCCTTCTTTTTCAAAATATGAAAAGTCGTTATACCAGCGAATAATGGTTCCCGCTCTTGCATCGTCAGTAATTCGCTCATCAACAAAAAAGCTATCGAACCAAATCGCAGGCTGGCAAAACTTGGTATTTAAATAAGCAAAAGTTTTATCTAATGGCATGTCGGTTTGCGAGCGGCTGTAACAAGGTGAGTTTTCTATTTCATCTGATATGTCATCAGTTATGCCGTCAGAGGTAGTGTCATCGACGTCTTTATCAACTGATTGCAGATCTGACTCATTCGACTTTGTGGTTTCTTGAGCGTCGGCTTTAGTTTCCGTACCGCTTTCAATCTCACTCTTAACACTATTTTGACTTTCAATACTAGCCTCAATGTTAGTGTCATTGATACTGCTTTTGTTATTAGAAACATGAGCAGCGTTTGCCGAACTGGTGCTAATAATAATTGAATTGATTGTTAGCCATAACATGGTTTTCCATTTACACGTCATTTGAAAAGATCACTACCTTAAAACCATAAAACACTTGTATCTCAATCGTAACATTTTTCGGTCTGTAAAGATTTTCATAGGTGCATTTATTCATCTCAATCACAGTATTGATTGTTGTGGTTATGTAAATAAGCTGCATATTCATTTGATTACTTGAAAGTAGGGTAATGGATACAAGGTGCTCACTAAATCAGCATTTTAGTTGTTAAAACATATATTAAATAAGCATCTTTATCATAATTTGAACTGCTTTTGTGATCCAGATCAAGCCAAAGGGGTACCTATTTAGGTGTAAGATGTTTTATTGATCTGCGTCAATATTGTAACGGTTAAACTCTGGCAGTGTAGCGCCAATTGTTAAATGTGTTTACGTAAAAGCACTAATTATGTTGCATACATGGAGTCGTCATAATGAATAAAAAACTAGCCCTTAGCCTTGTTGCTGCCAGCCTTTTATCTGCTGGAGTTTCTACCTCTGCATTCGCTCACCAAGCAGGTGATTTTATTGTTCGAGTTGGTGCCGCTGCAGTGGTACCTAATGAATCTAGCCCAGTGATCGCTGGTATTTCAGAATTTAGTGTTGATGATAATACTCAAGTGGGTTTGAACTTTACTTATATGCTTACGGACAACTGGGCTGTTGAACTATTAGCTGCGACTCCTTTTAGCCATGACATTTCTCTCGAAGGCGTAGGTAAAATTGCTGAAACAAAACATCTACCACCGACCTTAGTGGCACAATATTATTTTGGTAATGGAAATTCTAAGCTACGCCCTTATATTGGTGTGGGTGTCAATTTTACTAACTTTTACGATAATGAAATTACCAATGAAACAGCACTAGAGCTAAATAGCCTAAGTCTTAGTAATTCATGGGGTTTAGCTGCTCAAGTGGGTATTGATTATCAAGTGAGCAATAATTGGTTAGTTAATGCTTCAGTTTGGTATGCAGATATTTCTACTGACGTTAACTTTAATGCAGGTGAGACCGCTTACCCTGAAACGACTGTCGATATTAACCCTTGGGTTTATATGGTGAGTGTTGGCTATAAATTTTAAGCTGATTTAGTACAGACTGCGGTAAATAAAAAAACAGGAGCTGATTGGCTCCTGTTTTTATTTTAATCCACTTCGAAATTATTTCTTCTTTTTCGCTTTCCAGTGACGAGTATTATAAATGAACTCTGGTAAGCCCATCGTTAGCCAAGCCACCAAACGCCAGCGTTTAGTCACATAAACTTTCCGCTTGCCTTTTTGCATCGCTTTGATAATTTGTGTCGCGACTTTAGGTAGGGGTGGCAGCCACAACTTACTCTGCTGCATTGCCGCTTTATCTAATAAGCCTAATTGAATATCTGTGATGGTAATGGGTAACTTCAAGCGCTGTGCGTGCATACTTAAACCTTCAAGATAGTTTTGTGCATAAGCCTTTGAAGCATGATAAGCCACACTTGGTCCGCCACGTAAACCTGCAATTGAGTTTATCGCAGCAATTTGGCCGTAGCCTTGTTCACGCATCAAGCGGAATGTCGTATTACAAATGGCGGTAAAGCCACTGACATTCACATCAATAATATCTTGCTCTAATTGCCAAGGCAGTGATTCGTGATATCCATTTAATCCAGTATTGACCAATACCAGATGCGCACCATCCATGCTCAACCAGACTTTCTCTAATTGGCTAATAGTTGCAGCAGGATTTTCAATATCTAATGGTAAAACGTCAACTTTAGTAGGAAGTTGCTCGGCAAACTCCTTCATGTCATCGGGATTTTGAACAAATAGCACTAATGAAACATTTTGCTGCGCTAATTGGCTTGCGATTTCTTTACTAAGGTGTGAGCTAGCGCCCACTATTATTGCGTTTGCTTGTGTCATACGCTTTATGGCTTCGAAATGATGGCCTATCATAAAAACAACTGCTTTCGATAACAAGTAAGAATATTATTCAAGATGAGACGTATAGACTTCTAGAAGTCTTAATGTATGATAAGGAGATTGGTTATGGGTAAAACGATGAAACACACACTCGCTAAATTATTAATGTCTGTTGCGTTACCTATTGCAATAATTGTGGAACTTAGCGGTTGTGCTTCACATAATGATCTGGTGACGATTTCAGGCGATGTGATGTATCGAGAACGCATTGCTTTACCAGCAGATGCAGTCATTAAAGTGCAGTTAAATGACGTTTCATTGCAAGATACCAAAGCGATTGTGATGGCGGAAATGATCACTGATAACGTGACAACACCGCACGAGTTTGAGTTTCAACTTGCCAGAGATCAGTTTCAACAGGGTCATACATACGCAATCGGTGCACGCATCGAAGTTGATGGCAAATTATGGTTTATCAATACTCAGTCTTATGTTGTAGACATTAATGGAACTGAACCCGTTAATGTACTCGTGAATAAAGTCGGTGGGTAATCATTACATGGCATTGAGTTAGTTACCTTGTTAATTAACTCAATGCAATAATGGTTTATTGCACCGAATGTTTTTGTATTAAAAGGTGCCTTTAATGCCGGTTAGAATTCCAGACAATTTACCTGCTGCAGAAATTTTAGAATCAGAAAATATCTTCGTGATGTCCGAAACTCGGGCTGCAAACCAAGATATTCGACCAATGCGGGTACTTATCCTAAATCTTATGCCAAATAAGATTGAAACTGAAACTCAACTCTTACGTTTATTAGGTAACACGCCACTGCAAGTGGACGTGGATTTATTACGTATTCACGACAAAGAATCAAAGCATACTTCTATTGACCATATGAACACCTTTTATCGTGATTTTGAGGCGGTAAAAAGTAAAAACTACGATGGCTTAATCATCACTGGCGCGCCTCTTGGCCAATTAGACTTTGAAGATGTGGTGTATTGGGAGCACATAAAAGAGATTATTGATTGGTCACAACAGCATGTCACTTCGGTATTATTTTTGTGCTGGGCCGCTCATGCTGGTCTGTTTCATTTATATGATTTGCATCGAAAATTATTAGATGAGAAACGCTCAGGAGTATTTTGTCACCGCCGCTCAACGAAACCACACCCTTTGTTACGCGGGTTTGATGATGAGTTTTTTGCACCGCATTCCCGTTTTGCTGAAATGAATGTGGAAGACATTAAACAACACCCAGATCTTGAAGTCTTGGCAGAGTCAGAACAAGCTGGCGCCTATATTGTGCTGAGCCGCAATAGCCGTAACTTGTTTGTGATGGGGCACCCTGAGTATCAAAAGTCGACTCTACAAGATGAATACGAGCGAGATCTTGCCCAAGGGCTCAACCCATCAGTACCGAGTCATTACTTTCGAAATGATGACCCTAGCCAAGAGGCGATAGCAAGATGGCACAGCCATGGCAGCTTACTTGTCAGTAACTGGTTAAATTATTACGTTTATCAGCTTACGCCTTATGATCTTTCTGATATGAGCGGGATAACGCCGTGGGAATCAGAAAGTTAATTCAATTATCCTTTCTGAATAAATTCAGTTAAAACACCTGTTTTAGAGTCATTTAGTCTTACTAAATGGCTCTTTTTGTATGAGTGACTTTTTGCAAAGTACCCATAAGAATTAGAGATTTAAAACGGATTCATACTTGGGGATGAAATGTGACAATTGCTATGTCGTCATAGAGTTTCTTCAGTTAGGATTTTTGAATACTTAGTTAACGTAGCCGAGTCTTTCTGAGTAGAAATTTCAAACGGAACTGATTTTTATACGAGGGTATTCAATTGAATAACAACAAATTAATCCCACTAGCGTTCGCTATTGCTGGGCTCTCAGGAAGCTTGCAGGCTGCAGAGCATGCTCCAATACCACAAACAGGTGCTTTTGATATGGTGATTGCTGATGAGCAAAAACTGATTCAAATGCTTAAAAATTCTGGAAAAATATCACAATCAGCCTCTTTAAAAGAAGCTGAGTCGGCGCTTAAAGTGTATTTGAAAAAGCGTCAAGCTGAAGCGATTGTGAATGCAGCAGCTCAAGATGCAGAAATTATCAGCCAATATTCAATGACTCAGGAAATTAAAAGTAAAACTAAGATGGAACGCCGTCACGAAGCGTCAAAAGGCAGTTTAACAGGGCGCTCTATTCGTAATAGCCCAGATAATGTACAGGAAGAGTTATATGATGGCCCAACTCGTGAAGCACGAGTTTTGGCTATTTTAATGGAATTTCCAGACTTTGTTCATAACTCAATTTTGCCTGAAGAGTCAGGTATGTATTATGAAGATTACAATCAAGATCATTATCGTCAAATCCTCTTTGGCGATGATGGTTGGGTAGCCCCCAATGGTCATCATGCCAATTCATTTAGACAATTTTATGAAAAACAATCTGGTGACAGCTACACAGTAACCGGTGATGTAGCAGGTTGGTATATGGCGACGATGCCAGCAGCATTTTATGGTAATAATGTTGATGGTGACGCCCGTAGTTTAATTCGTGAAGCACTTACCGCAGCGTCATTAGATCCAAGCTTGGATTTAAGTCAATTTGATATTGAAGATCGCTATGATCTTGATGGCGATGGTAACTATTGGGAGCCAGATGGATTAGTGGATCACGTTATGGTGTTTCATTCTGCCGTGGGTGAAGAGGCTGGGGGCGGGCAAGTCGGTGAAGATGCCATTTGGTCACATCGCTGGAACCTCGGTGGCGTATATGGCATTCCTGGTTCGGCAACTGATGTCCCTTATTGGGGCGGAGTGATGGGTGCTTTTGATTATACGATTGCTCCTATTGATAGTGCTGTAGGTGTTATAAGCCATGAGTATGGCCATGATTTAGGATTACCCGATGAATATGATACGCAATACACAGGTGAAGGTGAGCCAGTATCTATGTGGTCTGTTATGTCTTCTGGTAGTTGGGCTGGTGAATTAGGCGGCACAGAACCTGTTGGCTTTAGTCCGTTTGCAAAAGAGCATCTTCAAGCCACCCTAGGTGGTAACTGGCAGCACGGTGCTATTGTTAACTTTGAAGACATACCTCGTCGTGGAGTTGTGGGTTTACTTGACCAAGCATCCAGTAAAGGAACGAACCATGATGTGATTAAAATTACCCTTCCTAATAAGGTACAAGTGATAACAGAGCCGACAAGCGGTGAGTATGCGTACTTCAGTGGTTCTGGTGATAATTTGGAAAACTTGATGGGAATGGCTGTCGATTTAACTGAAGCAGAAACAGCCTCACTGCAGTTCCAAACATGGTATGACATTGAAACTGACTGGGATTACGCTTACGTCATGGCGATCGGTGATTTCGGCCAAGTGATGCTTGAGGGTAATATTACCTCTACAACTAACCCAAACGATACTAACCTAGGTAACGGGATCACCGGAACATCTTCAGGTTGGACGAGCGCAGAATTTGATTTAACGTCTCTTGCTGGTAATGCGTTTAATTTATATTTCATGTATCAAACCGATGGAGCAGTTTCAAATCCTGGTATGTACGTTGATGATATTAATGTTGTTGTTGATGACGTTGAAACCTTTACTGCTAATGCAGATACGTCTCCTGAGATGATGATGTTAAATGGCTTTAAGGTGTCAACTGGCTCGTCTGAAACAGAGCATTACTATTTAGTTGAGTGGCGGACTCATCATGGTGTTGATAGCGGCTTAGAGCATATTAATGTAGCTGGCCAACCAATGACCTATGAGAAAGGCATGTTGATTTGGTATGTCGATAATCAATACTCTGACAACTGGGTTGGGGTGCATCCTGGCGATGGTTTCTTAGGTGTGGTCGATGCAGATCAAAATACCTTGTCTTGGAGTAATGGCAATGTTGCAACGACTCGTTATCAGATTCACGATGCAACGTTCAGAATAGATAGACCTGAAAAAATGTTTATCGATTTGTCAGAGCAATATGGCATCACTATGTATGACAACCGCACTCGGGCTCAACGTACATTTAGAGATTCGCGTGATTACACTGGTGGTGATTTACTTGACGCTGGACGAAATATTCCAGAATACGGTTTAACGATTCGGTTAATCAATCAAAGTGAAGACAGAAGTGTAGGCGCTGTGATGATTACCAAATAAAGTGTTTTAATCGAAAGCGGATTAAACCTTATAAAAAGCGCTGATATCAGCGCTTTTTTATTTTATTTTTTAAGACTAATTACCGAGTAATCTATTGCAATTATTGTTTCTATAGCTAAGTTGAATGATAAAAACTTAAACCTTAGAGTTTTTGACTAAGAATTGACTTTTAATCGCTTAAAGACCTATAACTTAGCTTTTGATTTTTCGATGCTTTTCAGACAAAGTTACTATTGTTGTTATAATGTTAAAGTTGACGTAACTTAATAGGGACTTTCAGTGATTTTTAACTCCTTCATGCATCAAATACATATCGGACTTTATCGTTATGTTTCTGTCATTTCACTATTGAGTGTAATGACGTTGAGCAGTCCAGTACTTGCAGGTAATTCTCTATCTACTGAAGCTGTAGTTGAAGGAAGTAATGAAGCTAGGATTGAAGAAAATCTCGAAAAGGATATTGAGCAACTAAAACTTAAGTTATCTAGGATTGAAACGACTGATGCCCGTTTAACTTTTTTATTAGATCAAAAAGTGAAAATTGCTGATTGGAGCATTCAAGAACAAGCGAAGTTTTATCATTTATTGGCGATAGAACAGGAGGCAAACGAGCAATTGGATAATGCTTATGCCAGCTACAATGATGCCATTTTGATACTTGAAACAGAGCCTGTGTCTGACATGCTGGTGACAAGTTACATTGAGCGATCCTATATCATTTATTTACAAACTAACTCACAAGTCACTTATTGTCCTGACAGAGAACATGCATTAACCCTTGCTAGGCAATTAAACTCTCCAGATATACTCGTTAAAGCTCTGACTCAAAGTGCGTTTTGCTATGCCGATGTGGACCGATTCGAAGAAGGATTGAGCCGATTAGATGAAGCCTTGATATTAGCAAGAAAACATCAGTTTACGGCCAATAGGCAAGCTATGATTTATAACTCAACTGGGGCTATTTATCGCTCTAATGGTCTACATAAATATGCTTTTGAGTATTTCCGTGAAGCTTATAACTTATGGCGTTCAGTTAACGATTATCAAGATATGTTTAACATGCTTCATAATATGGTGGGTGAATCGATAAAAGTGTCTGATTGGGAAACCGCCGAAATTAATGTTGCTGCTTTATTTGAGTTAGCCGAGCAACACCCAGAGTTTAATGACTTTTTGTTTTTTGCTTATAGTAATGCAGGTAGAACTCAGTTCTTTCAACAAAACTTTGTTCAAGCTATCGAACATTTAGAGGCAGCGTTGCAGATAAAAGGCACAACTAAAGAAACATATTTCATCGATTTGATATATGGCTATTTATCCCTAAGTTATATGCAACAAAATCATGCTGATAAAGCTTTTGAAATGGCATCTTTATTTATTAACTCTAATAGTTATCAGTCGAGCCCTGCATTTTTACAAACTTCAGTATTAGCGTTAGAAAAGTTTGCAGTACAAGATTATCAGCAAAGCTTTAATTTATTACTCAATAGCCTCGGAAATGAGCGAAAAACCTACGCTTCAATGATGGATAAAGATGTTATTTACTCTTCATTAGAGCACAGCGCAAAAGTCTCTGAATATGAAGTGCAAATCCTTGAGAACCAGTTATCGATAAACTTACTCAAGCTTAAATCCGAAACAGATAAGCAACA
The DNA here is from genome assembly GCF_055808815.1 of Shewanella sp. GJ50-10. Taxonomy (NCBI): domain Bacteria; kingdom Pseudomonadati; phylum Pseudomonadota; class Gammaproteobacteria; order Alteromonadales; family Shewanellaceae; genus Shewanella; species Shewanella sp. GJ50-10. The sequence goes on from NZ_JBVVSS010000001.1 coordinate 1,470,664, forward strand.
GATTTCAAAACTGAGCTTATTAGTCACAGCGCTGATTATTGCGGTACTTTTGGTGATAATGGCATTCTTAGTACAGTCGCGTCGTTTCTTTAAACGTCGCTCGCAGACAGACTATATGACGGGGATTGCTAATCGTCGATACACCATGGAGCAGGGCAACAAACTATTTATAGCTGCACAAAAGCATAATGAACCTTTAGCGGTCATTATTTTTGATATTGATAAATTTAAAACCATTAATGATACGTACGGTCATGGTATTGGTGACTTGGCCATTAAAGCCACAGCCAGTAAAGCTCGCAACTGGTTTAAAAAACGCGATATTTTAGGCAGAATTGGTGGCGAAGAGTTCTTATTGATTCTTCCAAATACAAATTTAGACCAAGCTGTGGATATTGCTGAGCGTTTGCGTTTAAGTATCGAGCAGCACCAATTTCAATTTAACGATATAAAACTCCAGTTTACCGTCAGCTTAGGGGTTAGCGTAAAGCTGGATGACACTGAAAGCCTGGCTCAATTAATCAAATGCGCAGATACAGCTTTATATAAAGCGAAAAATAACGGACGTAATCAGGTGTTTTCAGCTTAGACTCATTTACCTAGGTAAGCTGGCCATATAAACCTAAATCCGCAAGCGTGTTTATTGTGACTTAAATTTATTGTGACTTAAATTTATTGCGACTGAAAATAAGACCAAGTGCAGATGGTTCAGGCTTGGCTATTTGTTTAAGTTGACTGTTTGTTTAAGTCGACTGTTTGTTAATGGGGCTATGGGTTTATGATTGACTACCTAGCGTTTAGCCTTTCGATATTGGCAGCAATCAACCTCAATACCTAGTCATAGCTAGAAACTATATTTCTCATACCCAGCACCTCACTTCTCATCTCCCTGCACCTCACTTCAACATCTTACACCTCAGCACAATCCTTATTCTTCCCGCTATTGAGTTGTTTTCAGCAAATGTTGAATGGCTTTAATTAAGCTAATAACCTCGCTTGAACTCAACACTGATTCGACTTCAACTTCACTTTTGTTATTAATATTCAATCTTTTACTTTGATTGTAAATTTTCAATGACAGCGATTTAAAATACTTAATGTTAATTTAACTGATTTTTCTTGCTTTACGTTAGCGTAAACGTCACAGTGTGAATATTGAACTAGATCACATTTTACTGTGTATTAATCTCGGCCATCTTGATAGCCGGTTTACAGCGGAGAAGTTATGAGCACTACATCACCACAAGATATCGTTATCGTTGCAGCAAAGCGCACCCCAATGGGCGGATTTCAAGGCGCTTTATCAGCCGTTACATCACCAACATTAGCTGCCACTGCAATTAAAGGTTTAGTTGCGCAAACGAATATCGATACTCAGCAAATAGATGAAGTGCTAATGGGCTGTGTATTACCAGCAGGTTTAGGACAAGCTCCAGCGCGTCAAGCGAGCCTAGGTGCTGAATTGCCGCTGAGTGTTGGCGCAACGACAGTCAATAAAGTCTGTGGTTCAGGCATGAAAACAGTAATGTTAGCGCACGATCTGATTAAAGCGGGCTCAAGTGAAGTGGTTATTGCTGGTGGCATGGAAAGCATGACTCAAGCGCCTTACTTACTAGATAAAGCTCGTGGTGGCATGCGTATGGGCCACGGCAAAGTGCTTGACCACATGTTCCTAGATGGCCTTGAAGATGCTTACACTGGCGGCGCAATGGGCACATTCGCGCAAAAAACAGCAGACGACTTTGGTTTAACCCGTGAAGGTATGGATCAATTTGCACTTAATTCGCTCGAAAAAGCCAATGCAGCGATTAATTCAGGCGCGTTTAAACAAGAAGTTGTGCCAGTTACTATTTCTAGCCGTCGCGGCGACGTCACCATCGACACTGATGAGCAGCCTGGTAACGCTCGACCAGAAAAAATTCCTACATTACGACCAGCATTTGCTAAAGACGGCACGATTACGGCCGCAAACTCAAGTTCAATTTCAGATGGCGCAGCTGCGTTAATGCTAATGAGCCGCGAAAAAGCCGAGTCTTTAGGGCTAGAGGTGATGGCAACGATTAAAGGCCATACCACTCATTCGCAAGAACCATCAATGTTTACCACGGCGCCAGTTGGCGCGATGAACAAACTCTTCGACAAAGTGAATTGGTCTAAAAGCGATGTTGATTTATTTGAAATCAACGAAGCATTTGCCATGGTAACGATGTTGGCGATTAGTGAATTACAGCTCGATGAAACCAAAGTGAACATTAATGGCGGCGCGTGTGCATTGGGTCACCCAATTGGATGTTCTGGCGCGCGCGTACTGGTGACGCTAATTCATGCCCTTAAAGCTAAAGGCTTATCTAAAGGGGTTGCGTCACTTTGTATTGGTGGCGGTGAAGCGACTGCGATGGCTATCGAAGTATAAAAACAGCACGAATTATTATTCAACAAGACTCAAGTATTGAAAGAGCTCGGCAGTTATTGGCAATAGTTTTTAGCGACAGTTTTTAGCAACAGCTTTTAGCAATAAAAATTAGCACCAATAATTAGCCACAATAAAAAAGCCGTCAATATTCAACTTATACAGAGCTTTGGGGCTCACAGGGATTTAGGAAGCATCATGACAGTTCAAGTTAAACATTATATTAATGGCGAATTTACCGAAGGGGTAGGCTCTCAGGTTATTTCAGTCACTAACCCAGCTGATAATCATGTCATTGCCAACATCAATGCGGCAACGTCTGATGAAGTCAATCAAGCCATTCATAGTGCCAAGGAAGCATTCAAAACATGGAAAGAAGTCCCAGTTTCTGAACGTGCCCGCGTGATGCTGCGTTACCAGCATTTACTAAAAGAACATCATGACGAGCTAGCAACCATTCTTGCTCAAGAAACCGGTAAAACTTTTGAAGATGCCAAAGGTGATGTGTGGCGTGGGATTGAAGTTGCTGAACATGCTTGTAATATCGCGTCAATGTTAATGGGTGAAACCGTTGAAAACGTGGCTCGTAATATCGATACCTACAGTTATACCCAACCTTTAGGTGTGTGTGCGGGTATTACGCCGTTTAACTTCCCTGCAATGATTCCATTGTGGATGTTCCCATTAGCGATTGCTTGCGGTAACACCTTTATCCTTAAACCGTCAGAGCAAGATCCAATGACGCCACAACGTCTGGTTGAGCTTTTCGTTGAAGCTGGCGCGCCAAAAGGCGTACTGCAACTGGTTCATGGCGATAAAACCGCGGTTGATATTTTATTAAATGATCCTGCGATTAAAGCGATTTCGTTTGTGGGTTCAGTGGGCGTAGGTCAATACATCTATAAAACTGGCACAGATAATTTAAAACGTGTTCAAGCTTTTGCTGGCGCCAAAAACCACTGCGTTATCATGCCTGATGCCAATAAGCAGCAAGTGATTAATAACATGGTTGGTGCTTCTGTAGGCGCTGCTGGTCAGCGTTGCATGGCGATTTCTGTCGCGGTATTTGTAGGTGCTGCTAAAGAGTGGATCCCAGAGCTTAAAGAAGCATTAGCAAAAGTACGTCCAGGTTTATGGAATGATGAAAACGCCGCTTATGGCCCAGTTATTAGTCCTGCAGCAAAAGAGCGCGTGCTTAAGCTGATTGCCCAAGGTAAAGAAGAAGGCGCAGAGTGTTTGCTTGATGGCAGCGATTGTACTGTTGAAGGTTATGAGTCAGGTAACTGGATTGGCCCAACCATGTTCAGCAACGTCACTACCGACATGGCAATTTACAAAGAAGAAATCTTTGGCCCTGTTTTATGTTGTATGGAAGCTGAAGATTTAGATCAAGCCATTGAACTGGTTAATAACAGCCCTTATGGCAATGGCACGTCAATCTTCACTGCATCTGGCGGCGCTGCACGTAAATACCAACACCATATCGAAGTAGGGCAAGTAGGGATTAACGTTCCTATTCCTGTGCCATTACCATTTTTCTCTTTCACTGGTTGGAAAGGCAGCTTCTATGGTGATCAACACGCTTATGGTAAGCAAGCTGTACGCTTTTATACCGAAACTAAAACCATTACGTCACGTTGGTTTGCTGACGAAGTGGTCAGTGGCCCTAACATGAGTATCGACCTTAAATAATTACCTAGAGTGAACCATTAAGGCCTTCTTTTGGGAGAAGGCCTTAAATAATGCCAACGGCTATCACTAAAAAATTAACTAAACATTAGTAAGCAATCTAACCGTTGGTATTTGCCGAGACATGCCATTCAGCAGGACGCTGAATAACTGCTACAAACAACAATAACTCCGCTGAGAACATTCGCACTATCGAGCAAAATAGCTCACACAATAAAGTTGCGATGATTGAAGCTTAAGTGACCACAGAGTCATAGTAAAAAAGGATTCAGACCATGGATTTTAATTTCAACGAAGACCAACGCCAATTCGCCGATCTAGCCCGCCAATTCGCTGCTGAAGAACTCGCACCATTTGCAGCCCAATGGGATGAAGAACATCATTTTCCAAAAGACGTAATGAAAAAAGCTGGTGAGCTTGGGTTCTGCTCACTTTACTCGCCTGAGTCTGAAGGTGGCATGGGGTTATCTCGTCTAGATGCATCAATCATTTTCGAAGAGTTATCTCACGGTTGTACCGCAACAACTGCCATGTTAACCATTCATAATATGGCAACTTGGATGGTAACGACTTGGGGCTCTGAGTCACTTCGTCAGCAATGGTCAGAAGGTTTGACTACTGGTCAGCTATTAGCCTCATATTGTTTAACAGAGCCCGGTGCAGGAAGTGACGCAGCTTCATTGCAAACTAAAGCGGTAAAAGACGGTGATGACTATATTATCAACGGCTCAAAAATGTTTATCTCCGGCGCAGGTGAAACCGAGTTATTAGTGGTGATGTGCCGAACCGGTGAAGCGGGCGCAAAAGGTATTTCAGCTATTGCTATTCCAGCTGATGCCCAAGGTGTTACTTACGGCAAAGCGGAAGATAAAATGGGCTGGAATGCTCAGCCAACGCGTTTAATTAGTTTTGAAAATGTACGTGTTCCTCAAGCAAACTTACTAGGCGAAGAAGGCCAAGGCTTCACTTTTGCCATGAAGGGCTTAGATGGCGGACGCATTAATATTGCCACTTGTTCTGTTGGCACAGCGCAAGCAGCATTAGAGCGTGCCACAGAATACATGAATGAGCGCAAACAATTTGGTAAACCTATTGCAGCCTTTCAAGGGTTACAGTTTAAATTAGCTGATATGGCAACTGAGCTCGTTGCAGCGCGTCAAATGGTGCGTTTAGCTGCGTTTAAACTCGATCAAAATGATCCTGAAGCCACAGCATATTGCGCAATGGCAAAACGTTTTGCGACTGATATTGGTTTTCAGGTGTGTGATAGCGCATTACAAATCCATGGCGGTTACGGTTATATTCGTGAATACCCGCTTGAACGTCACTTTAGAGACGTGCGCGTGCATCAAATTTTAGAAGGTACAAACGAGATTATGCGTCTGATTATTGCTCGTCGTTTGTTAGATGAAAACGCCCACGCAATTTTATAATTGTCACCATTTAAGGAACGAACAATGACAGGCTCAAACTCAACTCAAACCAATGATGCAGCACAAGCAATTATAGAAACCATTAATGGACATACGGCAGTATTAACCTTAAATAATCCACCTGCTAATACCTGGACAGCAGACAGTTTAGTGCTGTTGAAAAATATTGTGCAGCGCTTAAATGAAGACAAGAATATTTATGCTTTGGTGATTACAGGTCAAGGCGAGAAGTTCTTTTCAGCGGGCGCTGATCTTAAATTATTTGCCGATGGTGACAAAGGTAATGCTGCGACAATGGCCAAATGCTTTGGTGATGCTTTTGAAACCTTAAGCGAATTTCGCGGTGTGTCTATTGCAGCGATTAATGGCTATGCCATGGGCGGAGGCTTAGAAGTGGCATTAGCCTGTGATTTGCGTATTGCAGAGTCTCAAGCACAAATGGCATTACCAGAGGCTACAGTTGGTCTTTTACCGTGTGCTGGTGGCACCCAAAACTTAACCGCTTTGGTTGGTGAGGGCTGGGCTAAGAGAATGATCCTTTGTGGTGAACGTATTGATGCTGCGAAAGCTGAGCAAATTGGTTTGGTAGAAGAAGTAGTAGAAAAGGGTCAATCATTAGACGCAGCGATAGCATTAGCTGCAAAAGTCGCACGTCAATCACCAAGTAGTGTGACAGTGTGTAAAAAGCTAATTCAAGCTGGACGTACTATGCCACGCACACAAGCTTTGCCATTGGAGCGTGAGCTTTTTGTTGGCTTATTTGATACAGAAGATCAGGCTGAAGGCGTAAATGCCTTTTTGGATAAACGTGCGGCAAATTGGAAGAACTGCTAATGACTCAAGATGTAATATTTCAAACATTAGGCACCTTATCAGGTAAATCCATTGGGGTGATCACACTCAATATTGAGAAAGCATTGAATGCATTAAACCTTGATATGGTAAAGGCCATGACAAGCCAATTACTGGCTTGGAAAGACGACAATGATATCGCCTTTGTTGTGCTAGATGGTGCAGGTGATAAAGCGTTTTGTGCTGGCGGTGATGTGCGCGCAATTTATCATGCTTCAGTGGCTAATCCTGGCGAAATGACATCGCAAGCTTGTAATTTTTTTACTCAAGAATACCAACTTGACTACTTGCTACACCAATTCGGCAAACCTGTACTTGTCTGGGGGGATGGAATTGTGATGGGTGGTGGATTAGGTCTCATGGCAGGCGGTAGCCACCGTGTGTTAACTGAGCGCAGCCGCATTGCAATGCCTGAAGTGACCATTGGTTTATATCCCGATGTGGGTGGCAGTTATTTTCTAAACAGAATGCCTGGTAAATTAGGGCTATTCTTAGGCTTAACGGCTTATAACATGAATGCGGCTGATGCTTATCATGTGAATGTGGGTAACCATTTCATGGCAAGTGACGAAAAAGAGCCATTATTTGATGCCATCGCTGAAGTGAGCTGGAGTGATGATGAAAGCTTAAATCATCAGCAACTCACTTTGCTACTGAATAAAATGCAAGCCAGTTCAACTGCACAGCTGGGCGATAGCCCACTTAAAGACTACCAACCTCAGATTGAGCAATTGATGTCTGGTGAAATTGAAGAAGTGCATCATCAAATCACCACATTAGATACAGAATTAGACTGGTTAAAGCGTGCCCAAAAAACGGCATTAGCTGGTAGCCCGTTAAGTTGGTTTTTAATTTTTGCTCAAGCTAACTTAGGTACCACAAAAACCTTAGCTGAATCGTTTAAATGGGAACTAGGCGTGAGTGTAAATTGTTGCTCACATGGTGACTTTTGTGAAGGCGTTCGTGCGCTGTTGATTGATAAAGATCGTCAGCCACAATGGCGTTTCAATCATGCAAGTGATGTCACCGCAGAAGCAGTAACCCAGCTACTGACATCACCATGGGATGCTGATAAGCACCCGTTAAAAAACATTTAGTTAAAAGATATGTAAAAGGAATTTATTATGGCAACTGTAGCATTTATTGGTTTAGGTAATATGGGCGGCCCAATGGCGGCTAATTTAATTAAAGCGGGAATGACAGTGACCGTTTTTGACTTAGTCCCCGCCGCGGTTGAAGCGTTAACGGCGCAAGGTGCTCTCAGTGCAAAAACGGCCTGTGGCGCAGCTGCAGCAGCAGATTATGTCATTACCATGCTGCCTGCGGGCAAGCATGTGCATAATCTTTATATCGGTGACGGCGAGAATAAGGGCCTACTTGATGTGGTTGCTAAAGATACCGTTTTGATTGATTGCTCGACCATTGATGCAGGTACGGCGCAAGTTGTCGGTGCTCACGCTGCTGAAAAAGGTATCGAGTTTATGGATGCACCGGTATCGGGTGGTACAGCAGGCGCTGCTGCGGGGACCTTAACCTTTATTTGTGGTGGCAGTGATAACGCATACCAAAAAGCGCAAACCGTATTAACGGTTATGGGCGCTAATATTTTCCATGCAGGAGCTGCTGGTGCAGGGCAAATCGCGAAAATTTGTAATAATATGCTGTTATCAGTATTAATGGTTGGCACCAGTGAGTCATTACAATTAGGTATCGATAATGGCTTAGACCCTAAAGTGTTATCTGATATCATGAAAGTCAGCAGTGGTGGCAATTGGACCTTAGAGAAATATAACCCTTGTCCAGATGTGATGGAAAATGTGCCTTCATCTAATGATTATCAGGGCGGCTTTATGGTCGACTTGATGGTGAAAGACTTAGGTTTATCTCAGCAAGCATCAGTAGCATCAAATTCAAGTACACCTATGGGATCGTTAGCGCGCAGTATGTACGTTAACCATGCTCGTCAGGGCAATGGTCGCCGTGATTTCTCTAGTATATTTGAACAATTTGCCCCAGCAGATAAAAAATAATGGGTTTATTTAAATAGACTCGCAAAGTAATAATCTCGGTTTAATAAAGAGTAGAAAGGATCCAGTTAATGGAAATTAAAGATAAGGTTGTGGTCATTACTGGCGGTGCTGGTGGTTTAGGTTTAGCCATGGCGCAAGACTTTGCTGCACAAGGCGCTCGTTTGGCGCTTATCGATGTAGACCAAGAAAAATTAGAACGTGCTTGTGCTGATTTAGGCGCTTCTACCGAAGTTCAAGGTTACGCACTGGACATTACTGACGAAGAAGATGTCGTTGCTGGTTTTAATTACATCCTAGAGGATTTCGGTCAAGTAAACGTGTTAATTAACAATGCGGGTATTTTACGCGATGGCCTAATGGTGAAAGCCAAAGAAGGCAAAGTGACTGACCGTATGTCATACGAGCAATTTCAGTCAGTTATCAATGTAAACTTAACGGGCACCTTCTTATGTGGTCGTGAAGCGGCGGCTGCAATGATCCACTCACAGCAAGCTGGAGTGATTATTAATATCTCCAGTATCGCTAAAGCGGGTAATATGGGCCAGTCTAACTATTCAGCCTCTAAAGCCGGTGTAGCAGCAATGAGCGTCGGTTGGGCTAAAGAGTTGGCCCGTTACAATATCCGTAGTGCTGCCGTTGCTCCTGGTGTTATTGCGACTGAAATGACAGCAGGGATGAAGCCTGAAGCTTTAGAACGTTTAGAGAAAATGGTGCCGGTTGGCCGTTTAGGTGAAGCGCAAGAAGTGGCTGCTACAGTTAAGTTCATTGTCGAAAACGACTATGTTAATGGCCGTGTATTTGAAATTGATGGTGGCTTAAGCATGTAATGCTTTTGAAGTGACGCTGTATAGCATCTGCTTTTAGCAACTTTTAACTTGCTTCATGTTGGTTTTAAGTTCACTTCAAATAAGACTGTAATTGAATTAAAGCCAGCCTGTTAATGGTTGGCTTTTTTATTGATTAAATTATTGCTACCATCTTGGCAGCGTTTAACGCTAGCAAATACATAAAATTAATACCAAAAGTAAAAATAGGGATAAGAAATGGAAAGGCTAGAGAAAGCAATGCGGATGACTATGCTAACTGTGGGTATTACAGGACTAGCGGTGATCTATTTTGGTTTTTTCTACTTACAATTCAACGACCAGCTAGGTGTGACTATGCCTTGGTACTTTTTACTTTCGCCATGGATTTGTGTCTATTTTGGTTTAAAGCAACAACAGCAAATCGATACTATTGCTTGGCTCACTAAAAAGTTTAGCTTTAAAAAGTAACTAAGATAAAGTAACTAGGATAAAGTAACTAAGATATAGCAAAGCATTTGCTGCAATAATGGCCGACCTTGTTGGCTATTTTTATATGTAAGTTTGCAGACACATTAAATTCATCAATTTCCCATCGAATTATCCTCCTAAAAGCACTAAGTTAAGTTGAAAAAATAAGCTGAAATGCTATAGTACGCCGCCTAATTATTGTGACCATGCTTATTGTTTTAAGGGTGGTTTAAAACCAGTGCTATTTACATACAGCCGCTATACTCGTTAAGCAATACTCATTTTGTTAAACGCAGTGGCTAATAAAGTCGGCACTGGTTTTTTGTTTTTGTCATAACTTGAATTTTGGAATCTCATTTTGATTACTACAGCTAACATCACCATGCAGTTTGGTTCAAAGCCACTGTTTGAAAATATCTCAGTTAAATTCGGTGGCGGAAACCGCTACGGTCTTATCGGAGCCAATGGCTGTGGTAAATCCACCTTCATGAAAATCCTGACCGGTGATCTTGAACCTACAAGCGGTAACGTGTCGATTGATCCAGGCGAGCGCATGGGTAAGTTGAATCAGGATCAGTTTGCTTATGAAGCTTTCTCAGTGGTTGACACTGTGATCATGGGTCATAAAGAGTTGTGGGAAGTTAAACAAGAACGTGACCGCATTTATTCTTTACCAGAAATGAGTGAAGAAGACGGCATTAAGGTTGCTGAGCTTGAAATGGAATTTGCTGAGATGGACGGTTACACCGCCGAATCTCGTGCTGGTGACTTGCTGATGGGCGTAGGTATTGGTGTTGACCAACACTTTGGCCTGATGAGTGAAATCGCACCAGGTTTCAAGTTACGTGTACTACTTGCTCAAGCACTGTTTTCAGATCCAGACGTATTGTTACTTGATGAACCAACAAACAACTTGGACATCGACACCATTCGTTGGTTACAAGAAATGCTTAACCAACGTAACAGCACCATGGTTATTATCTCGCATGATAGATATTTCCTAAACTCTGTTTGTACTCATATGGCTGATATCGATTACGCTGAGTTACGTGTTTATCCAGGTAACTACGATGAATATATGATGGCTGCGCAGCAAGCCCGTGAGCGTCTACAGTCAGACAATGCGAAGAAGAAAGCACAAATTGCTGAGCTTCAAGGTTTCGTTGCCCGTTTCTCTGCTAACGCATCTAAAGCGAAGCAAGCAACGTCACGTGCTAAGCAAATTGATAAGATTAAGATTGAAGAAATCAAAGCATCTAGCCGTGTTAATCCATTCATTCGTTTCGAACAAGAAAAGAAATTGTTCCGTAATGCACTAGTGGTTGAGCAACTAGCGAAAGGTTTTGACGAAAAACCGTTATTCTCAGGCTTTGATATGATGGCTGAAGTCGGTGAGCGTATTGCTATTTTGGGTGAAAACGGTGTGGGTAAAACCACCTTGTTACGTACCTTAGTACACGACTTACCGCAAGATGCTGGTACTATCCAATGGTCTGAAAACTCAAATATTGGTTACTACGCACAGGATCACGAAGCCGATTTTGCTAACGACATGACTTTATTTGACTGGATGAGCCAATGGCGTAAACCTGAAGATGACGATCAATCTGTTCGTGGCATCTTAGGCCGTATGTTATTCGGTTCTGACGATATTAAAAAGTCAGTTAAAGTACTTTCTGGTGGTGAAAAAGGTCGCATGTACTTTGGTAAGTTGATTATGCAAAAACCAAATATCTTGTTGCTTGATGAACCAACTAACCACATGGATATGGAATCAATTGAGTCATTGAATAACGCCTTAGAAATGTATGAAGGTACTTTGTTATTCGTTTCTCATGACCGCGCATTTGTATCATCGCTTGCGACACGTATTTTAGAAGTGACGCCAAACGGCATTAACGACTTCAAAGGAACTTATGATGAGTTCTTGGCCAGCAAAGGCGTTGAAGGATAAGTTAAAGTTTTTACTTTAGATGTCGATAAAAAACCTGTAAGGCTAATTAATTAGCTGTTACAGGTTTTTTTTGCGCGAACAACAACCAGCAACTATTTTGATCTAGAATTAAGTCGCCTTAATTACATCACAGCATGTAATTAATCGCGAAATTGCATGGAGCACTTACTCTAAGGGTAAAGATACAATGAAATGGATTACCGATCTTAAAACGCTACACAAACTTCTTTTACTGATTATTCCACCCTTGGTTATTTGCCTCATTTATGGCGGCATGTTTGTGCATAATAAATATGAAACCAAGTCAGAATTAACCACAGTGCTTTCCTTAAGTGAGCTCGCTGTTATTAATAGCGCACTAGTACATGAGTTACAAAAAGAGCGTGGTATGAGTGCTGGCTTTATTGGCTCTCAAGGGAAATCTTTTGCCAATGGTTTACCAAAGCAAAGAGCAATGTCTGATAGGCAAATTAGTACCTTTAATAATATTGCTGATATTGACGACTTTCCTGTTCAAATTAGTTCAACTCTTCGTCAAATTAAAAATGAACTACAGCAATTACAAACTATCAGACGCGCTGTGGATAGCTTAACGATTTCAGTCGCTGATGAAGTGAAGTATTACACTGGGCTAAACACGGCTTTATTGTCAGTGGTCGATGAAACTGCGATGCAAAGCACTGACAGTGAGTTGTCATTAAAACTCGCATCATTCGGGGCTTTTTTACAGCTTAAAGAGCGTGCAGGCATCGAGCGGGCCGTATTAAGTACCACCTTTGGCCAGCAAGGATTTAAAGACGATGTTTACGCCCGCTTTGTTACCTTAGTGTCTGAACAAAATACTTACGCTGAACGTTTTAAAGCGTTAGCGACATCAGATTGGATATCGAAGTTTGATCAAGCTAGCCGTTCGCGAGAAGTGAGTGAAGTTGAACAACTTCGTCAAATCGCGTTCTCACAAAGTGTTGCAGTTATTAGTGAGCAAAATCCAGAAGATTGGTTTAAAACATCGACAGGTAGAATTAATGTACTGACAGATTTTGAACACTTTCTTGCAGATGATTTGATGACCTTAACTCAACATCGTTTAGATTCTGCGAGCAAGTTGATGTGGATATCATTATTAGCACTTACAGTTTCCTTAACATTGCTGGCGTGGTTGAGCCTGTCAGTATCAAAGTATCTTAACCGCAGCTTGAGCCATTTATTTGAAAAAGTGACTCATGCAGGGAATAACTTTGATTTAAGTACCCGTATTGAGCATCGGTCAGCGGATGAGTTTGGCCAGCTATCAAATGCATTCAATGCCATGATGAATGACTTTGAAACCATTATCTTACAAGTTCGTCAAAGTGCTACCCAAGTGGTGAGTGTGGTTGAACAAGTGAATGGTTATGCCCATACAATGAAACAAGATGTGGAGTTGGGTTATCTTGAAGCTGAACAAGTTGCTTCAGCTATGACTGAAATGAGTGCGACAGTTACGCAAATTGCAGCCAATGCAGTACAGGCTTCTGACGCGTCTTCATCTGCTAATAAAGAAGCACAAATTGGCAATAATGACGTTAACAAGACAACGATATCTATTAAGCAACTCGCCGAAGAAATCAACGAAGCATCTATCGCCATAGAAACACTCGATCAAGATGTGCAGTCGATTGCGACCATTTTGGATGTGATCAGTGCGATTTCTGAACAAACAAACTTACTTGCGTTAAATGCTGCTATTGAAGCGGCAAGAGCTGGCGAGCAAGGGCGTGGTTTTGCGGTTGTCGCTGATGAAGTGAGAACCTTGGCTCAGCGGACTCAATCTTCAACCGATGACATTAAGCGTATGACTGACAGATTAAAGTCGGGCGCTAAGTTAGCGGTTAAAACAATGCAACGTGGCATGGTGAGTGCTGAGGAGAGTGTTAATGAGGTTGAGCATGCAGGGCAGGAGCTTAAGCAAATTGTGGCCGATGTGGATGTGATTGAAAGCATGAATCAGCAAATAGCTTCAGCAACCCATGAACAAGCCGCAGTGGCGGAAGAAGTGAATCAAAACGCGATGAAAATCAGTGAGATCTACAGTCAGACCCAGCAAATTGCGATATCGCTAAGTCAGCTAAATGAAAGCCTATTAGAGGATGCCGCAGCGATGTCTGAGCAAGTGCAAAAGTTTACCCTAAGCAAGGGAAGCTAAGTAAGCAAAAGTAAGTATAACTCTCTGAGTTATTTGCGTTAATATTTTAAGCCGACGTTCATTACGTCGGCTTTTTTATAGGCAATTTAAAAGTAAATATTCGTCCTAAAATGTGATTCTTAATTTTACTTTGCTAATATGAGCCAATAACAATGAATAATTAATATGTTGGATAAGTCATGGACTACCTTAGCGTCAATAAACATGCATGGAATGAGCGAGCCAAAATACATTTTGACTCTTCTTTTTATGATGTACCAAGCTTTATCGCGGGTAAGTCATCGTTGACAGAAATTGAATCGGCAGAGCTTACCGATGTTGCTGATAAGTCATTATTACATCTGCAATGTCACTTTGGCCTAGACTCCTTATCTTGGGCGAGAAAGGGCGCTGTTGTCACTGGCGTAGACTTGTCTGAGACCGCGATTAACAAAGCTAAAGCGTTAGCGGTTGAGTGCAACATTGATGCAGAGTTTGTTTGCTCTGATGTCTATAGTTATTCAGCTAAATGTCAGCATAGTTTTGATATTGTTTTCACCTCGTTTGGAGCAATATGTTGGTTGCCATGTTTAACTCAATGGGCTCAGATTATTAGTGAGAACCTCAAAAGCGGTGGCACATTCTATATGGCTGAGTTCCACCCAGTGCAAGATGTATTAGAGGGTTATCCTTACTTTCATAATCCAGAGCCTGATGTAGTTGTTGAGGGATCATATACTCAAGCTGAAAACTCTGAAGGGAAGAGTGCTACAGAAACAAGTGTTCATGAAAAGCAGACCATGGTGACTTGGGCGCACTCACTCAGTGAAGTGATTAATGCACTCATTCAAGCAGGTATTCGAATCGATGCCGTGAATGAATTTCCGTTTAGCCCTTATAATTGCTTCGAAAACCTTGTAGAGAAACAGCCAAACCAATTTCACTCCATGGTAAAAGGTCAATCTATTCCGCTGGTTTTTTCTATCAAAGGAACTAAGTGTTAATGCTATTTGACTCAGGAAATAAACTGGATATTGCTAACCGATGGGGTAGCATATTCTTTAAGATCGCAGCCGGTATTTCAACTGTCATCGTATTAATGTACTTAAGCTATTTTTATGTCAGCCCAAGTGTGACAATAGAAAATCGTTCTGACTTTGTCATTGATTCAGCGGTGATAAATTTACCCCTTAGTCGCTTGGACTTTGGTGAAATTAGCACAGAAAAAGACAATACAATCTATTATGATTTAGCTCAGCTTGATGGCCAGTATGAGTATCAATTAACGCTGAACAGTGGTGACATACTAGAAGGGAAGTGCGGCTACGTGACTAATTTTGAAATTAATAAGCGTGCGCTATTGATTTTGAATGATATAGGCGAAATCAGCTGTAATTTTTAAAACTTACATCAATAATTTGAGTTTTAGGATTTGGCTTAAGCTAAAAAATCATTTGTCATAATGCCTTTATACTAATGCTGTAAGTTTGCTCAGTAATATATGAATAGTTTTCTTTTTAAATCTTGCCTTGTAGCAAAAGTATTTTTCTAAAATATTGATCTGTGTTGATGTTATCTGCGGCTCTACACTCAAATGTTACCTTTGATACATATGTAGCTTTTTTGCTCTGCAGTCAACTTTCTGGTTAAGCCTGTCACTTTTCCTGTTACAGTTTTGGGCAGGTATTAAGATTGCTTGATTAGAAAAAATTCATGCGAAAGCTTTTTAAGCTTCAATTAATACTTCCTCCCTATCATCCTCGCTCTTCAAATTCCGCTGTTTATTTTATCTACAACTCTACAACTATTAGGTTGGAGTTGATCTAAAGCGGAATCATTAAAAGTTAAGTTCAACTCATAGACTACCTTTGAGTTGTGTAAGGATGTTTTGTTCTAATGCTAAGAGTTTTCATCGTTTTTTTCCTATCAATTATCACCATTTTTAGTCAGTTTGTTTTCGCTGATGACGCCATTGAAGTACCACAAAAATATGAGCGAACTTTTCCTATTTGGGCTCAAGAAGCGATTGATTTAGGTCATGAATTGCCGAAGCCTTATGGTTTTACCGTTAATTACATGTCAATGGAGCAACCGTTAGTCGTCGATGGAGTCACTTTTTCAGGTCTTGGCGATATTATTGATGACCGTGTGAGTATTAATGGCAGTGAGGCGATGCAAGACTCAGAGACTATCACTTTTAGAGCTGACATGTGGGTGCTGCCATTTCTAAACTTTTATGGTGTGATCGGTCAAACAAAAGGCAGTAGTGTGGCAAACGTTCAAATTGAAGTGGAAATGCCGTGGCCTTTACCACCAATAACGACGGATCCATTTGATTTTGAACTTAACTTTAAAGGCACAACCTATGGCGCTGGTGGCACAATCGTTGGCGGAGTAGGGAATTGGTTCGCTTTATTAGATGTTAACTACACCAATACTAATCTCGATATTCTTGATGGCGAAATCAGCTCGATTGTTGTCTCGCCTCGTGTCGGTTACCGTACCAGCGTTTTTGGCCATGAAAGTCAGTTTTGGGTCGGTGCAATGTACCAAAACGTTGAACAAACCTTTAGTGGTTACTTAAAGGATATTGGCATTCCATTGGGCGATGGTAAGTTTGAAGTAAACCAGCATCTTGAGGATAAATGGAACACCTTAATCGGTGGACAAATTAATTTAGGTAAAGGATTTGATTTACTGTTAGAAGGCGGTTTTGGTACTCGCACAAGCTTTATGGCTGGTATTGGTTATCGTTTTTAAACGACTTGGTCTTAGCTAATTGATTTTAAGACAATCTAGTTAAACAAGTATCTCTTACATTAATAGACTTCAAATTATATGCGACTATTGATTATTAGTTTCTTATCACTATTTATAAGCGGCTGCTCGGTCGTTTCAATGGTGGATAATTATCAACAAAACCAGTTAGTCAAAACGGGTTTTGAGCGCCATCAATTATCACTTTCACAGCAAGGCGAGTTGCATTACTGGCAAGGTGGGGATCAAAATGCACCCGCCATTATCCTTCTCCATGGTTTTGGTGGAACAGGGATGACCAGTTGGTATGAAATGATGCAAGATCTCGCCACTGACTATCATGTTATCGTTCCCGATTTGCTTTGGTTTGGTGCATCTTTCAGTAACGCTCCTGCAAGTATCAGCAGCGAAACTCAGGCTATTCAGCAACTTATTAATTCACTTGAGCTTGAACAAGTGAATCTTGTGGGAATTTCATTTGGCGGGTTTATTACTTTTGATTTAATGATCAATGAGCCGTCAATTAGTAAAGCGATTATGCTGGCAAGCCCAGGTATTGTATTTGGTGACGCTGATATGGACGCTATGACTCAGCGCTTTGGTCAAACAGTGCCAGAAGCAGTTTTTGTGCCCCACGATAAAGAAGGGGTAAGGCAACTATTAGAGCAGACATTTGTTCACTACCCTTGGTATCCAGGCTTTATAGATGAGCAAATTTATCAAGAGTACTTCGCTAGTTATTTAACCGAAAAACAATCCCTTATTACAACGTTGCCTGCTTATCGCGACCAACTGAACCCTGCTGGTTTTAAAAATGACTTACCGCCCTCCTTATTAATATGGGGCGAAAACGACATAGTGTTTCCACTGGAAAAAGGCAGGGAGTTTTCAGAGTTTTTAAACGCACCAATCATTATTATTCCAGACGCATCCCATGGCTTAAGTAATGATTTCCCCGAGGAAATTAGCCAAATGATCAGAGACTTTATTCAATGATGTTTAATTATCAACAATCTGCTTTGTTGGGCGCTGCTTTGCTCACAACTTTACTTGCTGGCTGTTCAAGCAGTGAATGGCAGGTAAGTGCAACGCCTAATGAATCAGCAGTAGTTGCGGCGTTAGATAGCCAACCGGATCCTGCATTAATGCGTGATATTAGCTTGCCGCAGAATGCACCAATCACTCTGCCAACCAGTGTGCGACCTTGCTGCGCGTTTGGTAATGGCCAAAAGGTAAAGTTAGGCGCTATGACGATTCCATTTTATCGTCATGCTAATACTATATCTCTTGAAGACTTAGGTGCTCATGCTTATGAAGCAGGTAGTTTTAGTCACCAAAAATCAGCGCCAGATGAAGGCCGAAGTGGTGAGAATAATGGCATACTTTATACCCGTAAAGGCGGCTTTATTGATTTAGCCCATGTAAGAGATACTGCTGATAATGCGGTCGCATTGTTTTATCAAATTCATCCGAATCTTGGTGCAAAGCAGTCGATTGCACTGCCGTTTGAAATTGGTCCAAGAACTATTGAAGTTGATGCCTTTGAAGTTGACCATTTAACAGCGAGTCAGCGTTGGGAGCTAGCAGCGGCTATGGCTGTTCGTCTTGCTTATTCTATGGCAGAAGCCCATGAGATAGCCCAGTATCATGGTTATCGCAGTTTTGCGCCGTGGACCGAAGACGTATCGGCTTATTCGCCAGAAGATCTATATTCAAACATGCTTGGCTCGAAAGTCGCTTATGCAGTGCTAATGAATAACCTCGCAATGACTCGTCAGCAATATAACTATCATATGACATCATGGATTTCTGCCACTCTTGCTTGGTTAGAGCCAGTTTCAGCCGCAGAAACTAACGCGCTTTTCGATGTTATCGACGGTTATTGGTGGGATTCCAGTGAACCTATGCCTAATAAATTTATGCTACTTAAACGCCATTATGATTTAGGTGATATGCAAGTGCCGTATCTTGTCCCGCAAGATATGGCAAAAAATAGTGAAGTTTGGCCTGATACCGAAAGCGTATATGACTCACCGAAAGAGGCTTATAACTTACGTTTAACCAATAATGTTCATGGTGTCGTACTTGATGATGTCGCCAAGCAATGGCTTCATGTCGACAAAAAATTCGAACAAAATTTTCAGCATGTTCCTGAATCATTGTGGCGTGATGGTTTTACCCAACAAGCCTTTTTTGAATTGAGCCAATATAACCAAATATTAGATAAGCAAATGCTGCAAGAGCATTTATCTCAGCGCCCGCAATTACCATTAGCCATTGAGCAAACATCAAAAGGATCTTTGTAATGACATTTCGCCATTACTGGTTAGTCGCGCTTTTATCGGGTTGTTTATTAACTGTATTTCAAGCATTTGCAACTGAGTTAAATGAGCCAATTGAAATCAGCGAGATAAATGACAATGAAGCAATTCAGGCGGATTCAACGACATCAACTGATGAGCAGCAACTCGGTTGGGTTGAAGAGTTTTTACAAACCTTAGGCGCAGATGGTGAGTTTGATGCTGATAAACTGATCGATTTTAGTTTTTTACCTGGGCCTTTTTATAATCCTGAAATGGATTTAGGTGTTGGTATTTCAGCTGTAGGTTTATATCAAGTAGACCCTAATGATGAAGTGAGTCAATTATCTTCTTTAGTGATTAACGGCTTAGCTTCAATTAATGGTGCTTTGGGTGTTTCACTTGAAAATAAAACCTTTTTAAACGAAGACCAGCAGCGTTTTTACTTGACCGCTGAGATGTTTGATATTCCTGATGTGTTTTATGGTGTTGGTTATGATGAAAACCATCAAGATGATAACCGTGTTGATTTTAACGGCCGTTTAGTTCGTATTAACCCAATGTTTTTACATCGATTATCATCAAATGTGTTTGTTGGGGCAGGCTTTGACTTTAATTATGCTAAAGCGAGTAGCATTGATATGCTCGATTCTGATGTCGATGTCAGTCCATTGTTGGAAACCTCTCGTAGTGTCGGGGTTAACCTGCTAGTTAGCTACGATAGCCGAGACAATGTGTTAAACCCTGAGCAAGGTAAAATTGCCCAAATTGATACTGGTATTTATCGTAAAGAATTAGGCAGCAAAACTGATTTTGAAATCGTTAATGCTCTTTATAGTACTTATTATCAAGTGGCAGAGTCGGATGTTTTAGCATGGCAAATTCGTGGCCGATTTACTCATGGTGATGTGCCCTGGGATCAGTTATCAAAAGCGGGCGGTGGATACTTACTTCGGGGTTACACCTCCGGTCGTTACCGAGACAAGCAAATGTTGTTAGCACAAGTTGAATATCGTCAAAACTTATCTGGCCGTCATGGTATGGTTTATTGGGTTGGTGCAGGGGTGATTGCAGACAAATTCAGTGAGTTAGCATCATCAAGCGTGTTACCCAATACCGGTATAGGCTATCGCTTTGAAGTGAAGCCAAGAGTGAACCTTAGGTTAGATTTAGCCTTTGGCGATGGTGATACAGGCTTTTACTTTAACGTCAATGAAGCGTTTTAATGATTGAGCATTTTAATCTTCAAGCATTTCAATCTTCAAGTATTAACGTAGTCTTGATCTAAGCTCAGGGTTTTGAGTTAAACTAAATAACCATAATTCAGGTAAATACTTTAATAGTCGTTTTTATAGAAGATAGCCGTTTTTTATAGAAGATAGCAGTGCTGTAATAATTTAAGCCAATAGTGAGGCATTATTTTGAGTAAAGTCATTATCTTTGGAAACTCAGGTTCGGGTAAGTCAACTCTTGCTAAACAGCTCGCTGAGCAAAGTCATTTATCGCATTTGGATTTAGATACCATTGCTTGGCAAGCTGTTAATCCACCGCAAAGAACCTCGTTATCTGAATCTAATCGTTCAATCCAGCAGTTTATTAGCCGGCATGACTCGTGGGTTATTGAAGGCTGCTATACCGACTTACTTGAACTAGCCACGCCTTTTGCTGATGAGGTGATTTTTCTAAATCTTCCCGTCAATGATTGTATTAGTAACGCTAAAAACCGCCCTTGGGAACCTCATAAGTATTCTAACAAACAAGCTCAAGATGCCAATTTGGCCATGCTGATTGATTGGATTGCTCAGTATGATGTTCGCAGCGATACCTTTTCGAAGCTTGCCCATGAGAAGTTATTTGAGCAATTTGTAGGTGTCAAAACCATGTTCACTGCTAACCAATAATGATTTCACGTCTATAGATAAGGCTCAGGTGATGGGAATTTTCTATTAGCTATTGTAGTATGCCAATGGCTGCCGATACGTAAACTGTGTCCGGCATCATTCCATAAAACAATAACTTATAAATGGACTGTAAATGAATCCCCCAGATCAAACTCCAACGTCTCCTAATACCAATATTCCAGCAGTCAGCAATAGCACACGACAAATGCCAGATACTCTGGTGATTATATTCTTTGTCGCACTAGCGGCTGCGTTATTAACTTATGTGGTTCCAATTGGCTCTTTTTCATCTCAAGACGCGCATTACGTGATTGATGGAGTCGAGAAAACTCGCAGCGTTATCGACCCAACATCATTTCAATATGCCTTGAATGAAGCTGGCGAGCCTAAACTTGATCCTATTTCATTATTTAAAGGTAATGGTGAAATAGGTTTTTTTAACTTTGCTTTTGAAGGCATGGTGTCAGGTTCTAAGTGGGGCAGTGCCATTGGCGTAATTATGTTTATGTTGGTCATTGGTGGCTCATTTGGGGTGGTCATGGCAACAGGGACAATTGATAACGGAATATTACGCTTAATAGACAAAACCCAAGGCAATGAAAAACTATTCATTCCTGTGATATTCAGTTTGTTCTCATTGGGTGGCGCAGTGTTTGGAATGGGCGAAGAGGCGATTGCTTTTGCCATTATTATTTGCCCATTAATGATCCGCTTAGGTTATGACTCCATCTGTACTGTGATGGTGACGTACGTGGCGACTCAAATTGGTTTTGCTAGTTCGTGGATGAATCCGTTTAGCGTGGCCATTGCCCAAGGCATAGCGGGGGTGCCAGTGCTGTCTGGTGCTGGCGTTCGCTCAGTTATGTGGCTTGGGTTCACCTTAATAGGCATAGGTTTTACTATGCGTTATGCCAATAAAATTAAGCGTAATCCCACTGAATCATTTAGTTATAAAACCGATCAGTTCTTTCGCGAAAATCAGCAAGGAGATGTGAAAGATAGCCGTTTTAACCTTGGTGATATTTTAGTGCTACTGACGATTATTGGCACTATTGCTTGGGTGATATGGGGCGTGGTCGCACATGCTTGGTTTATCCCAGAAATCGCCAGTCAGTTTTTTACCATGGGGATTATTGTTGGGATCATTGGGGTGGTATTTAAGCTTAATGATATTGATATGAATAAAGTCGCGGTGAGCTTTAAACAAGGTGCAGGCACCATGTTGGAGCCTGCTGTATTGGTGGGCTGTGCTTCAGGTATTTTACTTTTATTAGGTGGTGCTGGAGCTACAGAGCCTAGTGTACTCAATACGATATTACACAGTGCCGGCAATGTAATTGGCCAATTACCAACGGCGTTATCGGCATGGTTTATGTTGCTGTTTCAGTCAGTGTTTAATTTCTTTGTGACTTCAGGTTCAGGCCAAGCGGCGCTAACCATGCCGTTAATGGCACCATTGGCTGATATTGTTGGAGTGACGCGACAAGTGGCGGTTTTGGCTTTTCAGTTAGGTGATGGATTTACCAATGTTTTGGTGCCAACGTCAGCTTCATTAATGGCGACACTAGGTGTTTGCCGGGTTGATTGGGGCAATTGGTTTGCGTTTATTTGGCGCTTTTTACTTGGCTTATTTGTGCTATCGAGCATCATTGTGGTGACAGCGCATTATTTAGGCTTTAGTTAATTTTACTTAAATAGGAATAAATGAAAACGGCATCAAATGATGCCGTTTTTAATTGAAAAAACTAAAGGTAAACAGTCTAATCGTGTTATCAATTGATAGCTTTGATTAGAACTTGATTTCGCCTTCTACAAACCACTCACGTCCACGGGCGTTGTATACGCTACGAGGGTAGTGAGGCCATGACGTGTTGGTTGGGTCAAAGTTAGGGCCAACGTCAAATAGGTTTACGATACCTGCAGTTAACTTCATGTTATCAGTGAAGTTATACGCTGATGTAAGGTTCCACTTAGTTTGTGAAGCAACTTCTAAGTCATCTTCGGTAAACTCGTCATCATCAATGAATGAACTGTAAGAAACTCCATGCATACGAGCAGTATGATAAGCACCTAGCGTAGTTTCAAAGTCATTAATGAAGTAGCTAAAGATCATGTTGGCACGATACTGAGGTAAGCCGCCATCTTCAATGTCGTCATCTACATCTGAAGTCGGGTTTAACTGACCTTCAGATAATAAGATGTAGGTACCATTAAAGTTAACTCTTAGCTCACCCATGTCATTGAAGTCCCAGCTATAACCAGCTGTTAAATCAATACCACGTACTTTTTGGTATGCTAAATTTTGCGCCACTGTGTTGATGTGGGTAATGGTGCCACTATCATCACGGGTGATCATATCTTCATAGGTGTCGTATTCTTGTGCGGCAGTTGAAGCGCTGATATCGCTTACCATGTCGTCAAGTTTCCATTCCCATAAATCAATAGATGCTTCTAAACTGTCGCCACCCCATACGGCACCGATGTTGGCTGTATAGCCTGTTTCAGCTTCAAGCTCTTTGTTTGCACCAGTGGTCGTATCAATGTGCAATTCATTACAGATTTCATTGATGGTTGGATCTGGGTTAGTGACACCGGGTTGTCCGCCCATTGCTTGACACTGTTTAAAATCGATTACGGTAGTAAATCCGTTGGTTGCATCACCGTATACACGGTGCATATCTGGAGCACGGAATACACTGCTCCAAGAACCACGGACTAATAACTCATCTACAGGACGGTATTCTACAGTCACTTGTGGTGATAAATTGCCACCAAAATCACTGTAGTGATCGTAACGAAGCGCTGCGGCAACGGTTAGATCTTCAAGAACAGGCACGCTAATTTCTGCATATGTTGCCCAGAAGTCACGTTCGCCAGCACCAGATGAACCACCTGTGGTTAATACCGAACCATTTTGGGTTTCAGAATCAGATTCTGTTTCGTAATCTTGTTCAGTGTACTCAGCACCAAATGCAAACATGGCATCGCCTTCAGGCATTTCAAATGCAAGACCTGTGATGTTGGCTTGAATGTTCTTTTGAGTAGATTGAGCACGTTCAAATGGTGAGTAAGATGCCGCTTCTACATCTTCATCAGACATGTTTTCAAGTAGTGAGTTACCATTTTCGCCAGCGGTAATGTAGTCAAACATACCACTAACTGTTGCAAAACCACTGCGGTATACGTCGACGTTTGTACGGCCGTAGTTTACTGACATATCCCAATCGTATTCATCAGCTAGTACGCCTTGTAGACCCGCTGAGAAAAAGTAGTTATTGGTATTGGTTTCACCGCTACGGTTATCAAATTCGTGTAAGCGACGAACATAGTAGTAGTCGCCATCAGTTGCGTTAGCAAAGTCACCACCCAGTCCGGTAGATTTGTTGAACGTCTTGCTCATCAAATCGCCGTAGCTCACGGTTAAATCATCACCAGAAACATTGATGTCGTAGTCATCAATAGCCATTGGTTCAAAGTTTGTGGTTGATTTGGCATTAGCGAAATCAAGGCGACCTAGGAAGGTAATATCGTCAGATAGTTCGTAATTGAAGTTGGTGGTACTGATAAAGCGGTAGCTTTCTGGTTCAAGATCGCGCCATTCTGAGCGGTCAAAACCACAAATACTGCGGGCATCATTCCAGAAGAAGCCGCCATCAGTACATTCTTGTGGTGATAAAGAGTTAGCACCAGTACCGGTACCCGCAATACGTGCGCCGTATGAACTGTATTGTGAGTAATCACTGTGAGGGACTTTATCGGTGTGTAAACCAAAGTTTTCGCGATCAGTGGCTTTAAGTGCTTCATTGCTACTGAATTCAATAAAGGTTGAAACATTGCCTTTTTCGTTTGAAGAACCTAATGAAAGCGCGATACGGTCATTCATTCCGCCGCCTTCCATGGTGTCACCATGACGATATTTAAGGGCTGCGCCGTCAAAATCTTTTTTCAAGATAATGTTGATAACACCACCAACTGCATCAGCACCGTAAATAGCTGATCCACCTGATTGCAGAACTTCAATACGCTCAACCGCTTCCATTGGAAGGTTGGCTGTATCAACAAAATTATCAGTACCGCCAGCTGGTTTTGGGTACTGATTTAAGCGCTTACCATCAATCAGGGTCAGTGTGCGGCTTGCTCCAGCGTTACGTAAGCTGATTGAAGATGCTGCAGGGGTAAAACCATGGACTTCTTGCGTCGTCATCGCACCAGTAGTTGATGTGAGGTTTTGCAGCGCATCTTGAATAGTAGTGAAACCTTGTTTAGCCATGTCGTCAGCGCTAAGCACAGTAACAGGGGTAGCGGTTTCTAGATCAGTACGCTTAATACGCGAACCGGTAATTTGAATACGTTCTACATCAGCACCTTCATCAGCTGCAAGAACTACTGGCGAACTTAGGGCTGCGGTGAAAGCACCACCGACCAATGCAACGCGTATTGCGTTGGCCAATCTTGAATTAAGCTGCATCTCATCTCTTCCTTATCATCTATCATTAATAACCGCGTTTTTAATTAGTAATTCTCATTGCTAACGTGTGAATTGAGTTAACAGGAGTTTGCGGATGATGGATAAAACCATACTTATTCAACATAAACAACGTGCTGTTTACATCTTGATTTTGTTAAGTTTGTATTATTTTTGTAGCGAAACTTGTGTCAAGATTTAACATTGCTGTTTGGGTTGTTATTTGGGATTTTCTTGTTCGAGATCTTGATCAAATATTTCAGCTGATTCAGGTGCAATTGAAAGGGGGGTTGTGGTTTATATGTTTAACAATTGTTAAGTAAGATGTATTGCAACAGTTGGCTTGCTTGTTTAGATGAAAGGTAATTGTTACAAACTGCATCATTTTTATTTTGAGGATTTTATGTTGCGCAATTGAATTTGTGACGTTAATCACTATTTAACATTTGCTTGAACCCCTTATATTCTAGGCTTTGGTCACTTTTGCCGAGCAAAAATTGAGTCGTTAAATGTTAAAAAGCCCGCGGTAGCGGGCCTTTTATTTATTAACACTTTAAAGATTGTTTAGATGGGTTTTACCTTGCAACGCAATAATGTATGCCCTAAACCAATATTATCGATGTCTTCATCTACATATAGCCCAGCTTCATTGATCATCTTTAACATATCTTTACTGTGATACATTCTGCTATAGCCATTAGCGATGGCTGTAAAGTAAAGCGATGTGGCATTCACGCAGTACGCTCCAGCTTCATAGGGCTGCCTGTCCCAATAGGTTTCTAAGATACATAGTTCACTATTGGGTTTCATTGCTGCGACGGTACGCTTTAAAATGGTGACGATTTGTTGTTTGGAGAAACAATCCAGAAATTGGCTCATCCAATATAAATCAGCGCCTTGGCAAAATGGTTTATTTTCATCTAGCAAGTCGGTTTCGAAAGGGAATACTCGTTCTGCAACATTATTAATGCGCGCATTTTCCATCGCAACCGCTAGTTGCCCTGGTAAGTCCATGATGGTGATTTTGACGTTAGGGTCATAGCTGGTACAAGCAAAAGCCCATTTACCTGTATTACCGCCAACATCCACGATATGCAGTGGTTTAGATTTAAAAATCATTGGCAAGAGGCTGTCAAAAGCATGATCGGAATAATAATGGTCAAACTCAAACCAACTCCGTTTAATTTGCTCTGGTAACTGACTTAATCCTGGGTAAATAGTCTCCCAGTCACCTAAGTGTTTCAGACCTGCTGCATTGCCTTGCTTAAGTGATGCTTCAAGCTCAAATAAGCCTTGATAACAAACATCATGGATGAAGTTTAAGTTTTTAGATGCCATATCATCATGCAGTAGAAAGTGACCTGTTTTATCTAAACGATAATGATCATCTTTACACCAAAATAATCCCATACTCAGGCCCATATCCAGTAATACGTGAATCGCATATTCTGACAAGTCATTTTTTTCGATGAGCTGTACCAATGTAATGCCATTTTCACCGGTATCATCAACTTGTTTGAGTATGTCAAATTGGCTAAGACAGCGAGCGACTTGGAAACTGACAGGTGCAAAGGCAATTTTTTGCGCTTCAAATTTTGCGTCGAAAGCGGATATTTTTTTAGGGGATTGGTAAAAAGACATAAAGTGAGTCAATTTCTTGGAGTGGAGTTAAAAGTATGCGGATGTTAACAAACGAGATGAAACAAGAAGTTGATCTAGCTCTATTCCTGATTGAAATAAATTACGTAGCGATGTATCTATGGAAGCCATAGTTATTTTGAATGGATATAAAATGATTTATACAGAGCGTTTAACTCTTAGAGAATTTACCTTGGACGACGGTGAATTCATTTTTCAACTAATGAACTCACCTTTATATATCGAGTTTATTGGCGACAGAGGGATTAAGACGTTAGAAGATGCACAGACATTTTTATTAAGCAATCTAATTCCAAGTTATGAGATTAATGGTTATGGGCTATTTGCCGTGATTCGAAATCAAGATGAATGCGTAATTGGCATGAGTGGTTTAGTGAATCGTGAAGGGCTGCCCCATACCGATATTGGCTTTGGCTTTTTACCCCAATATATGGGTAAAGGTTACGCCTATGAGTCAGCTAAAGCTGTGATGGATTTTGCGAGTAGTATCTTAGATTTATCACCGATACTAGGTATTACCAGTATGGAAAATACTGCTTCAATTAGTTTACTTAATAAACTCGGTTTAGAGCATCTGCGACGGATTTTATGGGGAGAAGAGCAGGAGGTAATTTTACTGTTAAGCACTGAAGAGATTAGTGCTGAAGAAATCAGTGCTATTCCTACTGACACTGACACTGACACTGACACGACACAGGCTCGATGAATCAAACCCATGTATAAATTCACGAATTCCCATCTTTGAGACATTAAAAAGCCCAGCATTTGCTGGGCTTTCGATTTTTGCTAACTATTTCAATAAATGATTATTGAACGTTTTCGCTGTCGCCAAATGCACCAGCGAATAACGCTGATGATAAATAGCGCTCAGCGGCAGAAGGAAGAATAACAACAATATTCTTCCCTGCAAATTCTGGCTTTTCAGCAATGCGGTTTGCTGCAACAACAGCTGCACCTGAAGAAATACCGACTAAGATACCTTCTTCTTCCATTAAACGGCGTGCCATAGCGATAGCATCGTCATTACTTACTGCTTCAACAAGGTCAACCATATCTAGGTCTAGGTTACCTGGGATGAAACCAGCACCAATACCTTGGATTTTATGTGGTCCAGGAGTTAAGTCTTGACCTGCTTTTGCTTGCGCGATAACAGGTGAGTCAACTGGCTCTACTGCAACAGACACAAGGTCTTTGTTTTTGCTTTTTAAGTAACGGCTAACACCGGTAATAGTACCACCAGTACCAACACCAGCGACAAATGCTGCCACTTCACCATCAGTATCATTCCAGATTTCTGGACCTGTGGTCTTTTCATGGATTTCAGGGTTTGCAGGGTTGCTGAATTGACCTAGTACAAGGTATTTAGCAGGATCTGATTGGCGAATTTCTTCAGCTTTATCAATCGCGCCTTTCATACCTTTAGCGCCTTCGGTTAGCACTAGGTTAGCACCTAAAGCTTTAAGCAATTTACGGCGTTCAAGGCTCATAGTATTTGGCATGGTTAGGGTTAATTTGTAACCGCGAGCAGCTGCAACATATGCAAGTGCAATACCTGTGTTACCTGAAGTCGGCTCTACAAGCTCTACTTCTTTAGTTAGAGTGCCTTTCTTTTCAGCATCCCAAATCATGTTTGCGCCAATACGACACTTAACACTAAAACTTGGGTTACGTGCTTCAACTTTGGCTAACACTTTACCATTGCTTACTCGATTAAGGCGCACTAGTGGGGTATTACCTAGCGTATATGAATTGTCTTCGTAAATGTTGCTCATGGTTTGCTCCTATGTTGGCATTGTCTAATGATAATCGGTTTAGGGGGCTTTAACAGTGATACTTTGTTATTCGTTATTCCTTTTAGTTATTAAAGTTAACTCAATTATAATAATAAAGCATCTTCTTATATAACAATATCTTAGTTAAGCACGCTAAAAGGTTGTTGATGGTCTGACCATCATTAAATCAACATTTAGTGCTTAATGAATAGCAAAGATAGTAATAGACTGAGATTACAGAAGCGCAATTTATCTTTCTTTAATGGGCGAGTTATAAAACCTGTATAGCCTTTCCCCATCAATAAGTTTTGAATCTTTACGATAAATTGCTGTATTCACCAATATAGATATGGCAGACATAACATGAATAAAGTGGTTATCTCAGGTAGTGGTTTATATACACCGCCGCACAGTGTCAGTAATGATGAGTTAGTTGAAAGTTTTAATACTTATGTAGACCAGTTTAATCAACAAAACCAAATAGCAATTGATGCCGGTGAAGTCGCAGCTTTATCGCACTCGTCTTCTGAATTTATTGAAAAAGCATCAGGCATAAAAAGTCGTTATGTGATGGTTAAAGATGGCATATTAGATCCAAATACTATGATGCCGCTTATTGAAGATAGGCCATCTGATGCGCTATCGATGCAAGCTGAAATTGGCATCGAAGCTGCTAAACAAGCGCTAGCGCAAGCACAGGTCAGTGCTGAAAATATAGATTTAGTCATTGTGGCCTGTGCTTATACTCAACGTTCATATCCAGCAATCGCCATTGAAATTCAACAAGCGATGGGCACCAAAGGGTTTGCTTATGACATGCTGGTGGCCTGTTCATCAGCAACGTTTGCAATTGTTAATGCGGTTAATGCAGTCCAATCAGGAACGGCATCAAGAGTGTTAGTGATTAACCCTGAAATATGTTCGCCACAAGTGAATTACCGTGATCGTGACAGCCATTTTATTTTTGGTGATGTTGCGACTGCAGTTGTGGTGGAAAAGGCCTCATTAGCTCAATCCGAACACGCCTTTAATGTTCTTTCAAGCCAGTGCTTTACAGATTACTCTAATAACATTCGTAGTAACTTTGGTCATATCAATCGCTGCGATCCCGATACAGCAAATAGCAGTGACAAGTTATTCCATCAACAAGGTCGAAAAGTATTCAAAGAGCTGCTGCCGATGATCTATCAACATTTGGATAAGCAGTTAGCTGAAGAGCAGATACAAGCTAATGAATTTAAACGTTTATGGTTGCATCAAGCGAATATAAATATGAATATGTTTGTAGTTCGTAAACTTCTCGGTGATAATGTTACAGAAGGTAAAGCTCCTGTAGTGTTAGATGAGTTTGCTAACACTGCTTCAGCCGGGTCGATTATTGCATTTCATAAGTATAATCAAGATTTTAAAACCGGTGATTTAGGACTCCTGTGTTCATTTGGTGCTGGCTATTCTATTGGGAGCATCATTTTAGAAAAGACCTAATAGTAAAATGGGTGAATTAATTGCGTATTCTGATTGTTGAAGATAACGAAGCTGTATCTAAGGTACTTCGGCATTTATTAATGCAAGACTTGCATTGTGAAGTGGACGTCGCCGCAGATGTCGCTTCTGCGAATGCATTATTAGAACAGCATAAATACTTTGTCGTCGTAGCAGAGTTAAACCTTCCCGATGCGCCAGATGGTGAAATAGCCCAACTGGTGCTGATGTCATATCAAACACCTTGTATTGTTTTATCCTCTAACCTTGATTCTCGTCAGCGTAAGAAACTCCTTAAATTAGGCATTGCAGATTATGTTCTAAAGGAGAATCGTTTTAGCTATGAATATGTAGTTAAACTGGTGGCTCGTTTAGACCAAAATCAACATGTAAAAGTACTAGTAGCTGATGATTCAGTAGTTAGCCGTAAGTTCGTTAAGGTTTTATTAGAGCAGCAGCTATTTACAGTACTTGAAGCATGTGATGGCGCAGAAGCTATTCAGGTTTTAAATGAAACCCCTGATATTCAATTGCTGATTACTGATTACAACATGCCTAATGTTGATGGTTTCGAGTTAATTCTAAAAGTACGCGAAAAGTTTAGCCGTGAAGATTTGGCCATTATTGGTCTATCAAATGATACCGACGAAAGCCTCTCTGCACGCTTTATTAAAAATGGTGCTAATGACTTTTTACAAAAACCATTTGTCCACGAAGAGTTTCATTGCCGCGTATTAAATACTTTAGACTCGCTGGATATGCTGCGAAGTCTTTGGGAGCAAGCTAACCGAGATTACCTAACAAAAGCCTATACTCGCCGTTACTTTTTCAAGCAACATGAAAAGGATGTGAGTGAGGCAGGGCAATTTGCCTTAGGATTAATTGATATCGACTTCTTCAAAAACGTTAATGATACCTATGGCCATGATGTGGGCGATCAGGTGTTATTTGAGTTTGCGAAACGATTAAAAAGTGCTTTTGGTCAGCATTTTACCGTGGCCCGTTTTGGCGGCGAAGAATTTGTGGTGGCATTTAAAGGCTTAGACGGCGATCGTGCATTTACTGTGATGGATAAGTTTAGGCAGCAAATTGATGCTCAGCCTTTCGTGACAGATGCTGGTGAGCTAAAAATCAACTTTAGCTGCGGTATTGCGAGTGCTGAAAATACTGATAATAACTTAGACACCATTCTGCATCGTGCCGACTTAGGCTTATATGAAGCCAAAGAAGCAGGGCGTAATCGGGTTATTTATTAATGAGTTTTATTTAAATAACACATATTAAAAAGGACTGCTAAGCAGTCCTTTTTTGTTCACTGATATTTTATTTTTATTAGGCTCTTTAGCTTTTTAAGGCTGATTAGATAAGCCGTGTTTTAGCACTTAATTGCTTGAGGTGAACAGCTATACTAAATCTACAGCTACAGCTACAGCTACAGCAACCAAGCGTAACTGACCTTCATAAAATAGGTTTCATCCCTTTTCGTCAATGAATCAATATCATCATTTGAAATTAAACCATCAGAGTAACCCACATAAAACACACTTTGTGGATTAAGTTTATAGCCGTATAAAATTTCGTTGCCTAACTTTTGATATTGTTCATTTGGTGTCTGATATTTGTATAAATCAGGATCTCGCTCGATATCGGTATAAACGCTGGTTAAGCGTAAAAAGCTGTTTAAGGTGATCTGCCAGTTAAGACGCAAGTCAGTTAAATTTGCGGTAAATAAACGGCCTTCATCTACATCTAGGGCTTGGTATTTATGGTTAACATCTAAGATGACTGACTCGGTAATTTTCCACTCAAAAGCAGGATTGAACATGGTAATGGTTGCTGGGCGATCATTGGCATAATCAATATCGTCGCCATAGTTCACATCAAATTCCAGCTTTAAAGATTCGATAGGAACGAAGTTAGTGTAAAACCAAATTAAATCGAGTGTGTACATGGTGGTGTTATCATCAATGGCTAGCGAGGAACTGTCTTGACGGCGTCCGACACGATCTTTGTGGACAAACCCACTGGCAATATAGCTTTGCCAGCCACCATGCAGTCTGAGCGCTGCTTCTGCTTCTTGTTCTATTTTTTCGTTGTTTTGATTATGGGTAATATCCCAGTCACCACCAAATTCAACCTTGTTAAAGAAGCTATCTGTTGGGTACCAATAGTAATTACCACCGGCAACAAATTTACTGGCATCGATCCTTTCAATAAAGCCTAAGTCGGCTCTAAAATCTTCGCCAATAGATTCATAACGCGAAAATGCTCGCCAGTTACGTTGTTCATGGTCGTAGCTCACACGGTACATACTGTCTGAAAAGTTATCTTGTTCTTTGGTTCGTAGTACTCGCTCGTTGTAATCACAATTACCTGTTTCACATTCTTGTGGTGGGGTTGAGCAATCATCGCCATTACAAAACTGCTGGAAAAAATCTTCTGGGTATTCGGTATCTGAAAACACATATTGAGCAGTGAAAGTATCTTGTTCGGTGGGTTGCCATTTCGTATCAAGACTGGCGACATAGTTATGGTAGTTATCAGATTGCTTCGCTGTTACTAAACCGCCAAAGGAGAGCTCTTTACTGGGGTCAAAACGATAGCGAGCTGCAAGGTTATAGCTTTCTTCGTCAATGGTTGCGACGTCAGAGCTTAAGTTTCCCGGCACTAAAAAATGAGTTTGTTCATCATTGGCAGCGAGTACAGCTAATGTGTGGTCATCTGTTTTACTGGTTAGTTTTACTCCGTAATCAGGCGAGCTAATATTACGGGTATGCAGCAAACTCAGTTGGGTGTCGAAGTAGTCTTTATTGTCAAGAAAGAAAGCGCGCTTTTCAGGGTAAAACAAGGCAAAGTTGTTATTAACATCAAGCTGGCCTGAATCTGCTTCAACCTGGGAAAAGTCAGGGTTAATGGTGGCGTTTAATAATGTTGTCGGTGTAATACCCCAGCGTAAATCAAGGCCGACTTCAACATTATCGTCATCTTGCCAAGGTTGGTTAGGGTTTAACTCTCGATTACTGTTACGTGAACCCACCACCGATGGCGTTATTTGTATATCTTGTCCTTGCTGAGCGCCTGCAAGACCTGTTGCTGTACCTAGCTGACATAACTGACATGAAACATTACGGTCAATTTTGTGGCTAGATATTCTATGGGTTTCATTACGAGGGTAAAAACGAACTAACTCAATCCCCCAAGTCTGAATATCTTTATTATCGTCAAAGTTGAATAACCGAAGTGGCAGTTCAACTTCTACTTGATAACCTTGGTCAGTCAGTTTACCGCTGCTGTACCAAATGCCATCCCAAGCATCACTTTCTTGACCAGTAAGTTCATTTTCTATCGAGTCATTTTGCACCCCATAAGGATTGATAAAAAACTGATAGGCAAGACGAGCATTGTTGAAGGTGTCGAGTTTTATACCAACTTGGTCGTCCCCCCAAGAACTATCACGATCTCGTAAGTTGGCTCTTATCTTTGACGGGTCAATATCATGGGCGATAAAAGCGACAAATAAGCTGGTTTCAGTGGCAAATATTTTGGCATCAGTGGTTACAGGAGCTGCAATGTTTTCACCTGGTGATGTCTCGTATTTAAGTTGAACCTTGGCAGCTTGTTGCCATTGGGGTTCAGATAAGTCGCCATCCACTTCGATGCCTGCTGCTAAAGTGGGAATATTGACATTGAATTGCGCAGGATCGCCGGCTAATGCTGAGGCTGATAAGGTAGAGCCCGCCAATAACAATCCAGTTAAAAGAGTTTGAATAGATGAGGTTTTATTCACAGTACACGCTGATTTTTATTTAGTTTGTGCAATTGTCGCAAATACTTTTAAAAAGGTCGTTAATTATTTGTAGGATAATAGTTTCAAATTGTTACTGTGTTAGAGTGAAATCATAAGTAGACCTAAATATTTTAAGCTATTAAATGTGTCATATAAAAAAGCCCCAACTAAATAATCGGGGCTTTTTATTTCTAGCGCTTCTTCTCGCGCTTCATTGATGTGATGCTTAGTGGCTTATTCAGGTGCGATTTCTGGGTGCTTATAGGCTTCACGGTATTTATCTACCCACATCGCGGTTGCGCCGCAAATAGCGACTGGCATAACAATAAAGTTAACAATCGGGATCATCGAGAATAATGTCACGGCAGCGCCAAAACTATAACTCGTGCCTTTGGTTTGGCTAAGGGCAAACTTCATATCGTTAAAAGGGACTTTGTGGTTATCAAATGGGAAATCGCAATATTGAATTGCCATCATCCATGCGCTAAATAAAAACCATAAAATCGGTGCTGCGGTTTGCCCAACCACAGGGACAATAAATAACACTAAAAAGATTAATGCACGGGGCAGATAATATTTAAGCTTTATCCACTCTCGGCCCATTATGCGTGGTAAATCTTTAATTAAATCAATGGTGGTGCCAGAGTTTAATGATTTGCCAGTGAGGTGCATTTCTACTTTTTCAGCCAGTAAACCATTAAATGGTGCGGCAATCCAGTTCATGACGGAGCTAAACACAAACGACAAAACCACTAATAAACTGATAATGGCCAGAGGCCACAAGAAGAAATTCAGCCAAGTGAGGTACTCAGGTATTTGGCTATTCATCCAACCAAAGAGTTCATCTAATTTACCCACTGCAAAATAGATCGCGGTTGAGAATAATACTAAGTTAACCATTAAAGGAATGAATACAAAGGTTCGAAGACCTGGCTGTTTTATCAGCTTAAAGCCATCAATAAAATAGTTAACGCCACTTTTTACGGGTTTGACTGCCATCTAATACGTCCTTGAAAAAACTGCTTATTACTGATTGTGGTGATGCATTGGTCGGAAAACAAGCCTTAAAGTGTGTTTAAGTCATAAAAATCGTTACAAAATGCAGCGTGATTGGTAAAGTTAGTAAAATGTCTATCTCAGACGAATTGATTATCTTTCATCCTTACGGACGACCACAAAAGCACAATGCGATTAAAACAAATAAAACTTGCTGGCTTTAAGTCGTTTGTCGACCCCACCAAAATTCCCTTTAACCACCCTTTAACGGCCATTATCGGTCCAAACGGCTGTGGTAAATCCAATGTAATTGATGCCGTGCGTTGGGTATTGGGTGAAAGCAGTGCTAAGAATCTACGTGGCGACTCAATGATGGACGTTATTTTTAACGGCTCCAGCGCCCGTAAGCCTGTATCTGTTGCTAGCATTGAGCTTAGCTTCGAAAATCTTGATGGTCGTTTATCAGGTCAGTATGCCAGTTATCAAGAGATATCAGTAAAACGCCAAGTAAGCCGAGAAGGTGACTCTAATTATTATTTGAATGGTCAAAAGTGTCGCCGCAAAGACATTACTGATCTTTTTATGGGCACTGGCCTTGGGCCACGAAGCTACGCGATTATTGAGCAAGGCACAATTTCGAGACTCATCGAATCTAAACCTCAAGAGCTGAGAGTATTTATTGAAGAGGCGGCGGGAATATCTCGTTACAAAGAGCGCCGCCGCGAAACTGAAAACCGCATTCGTCATACCCGTGAAAACTTAGAACGTTTAAATGACATTCG
The DNA here is from genome assembly GCF_055808815.1 of Shewanella sp. GJ50-10. Taxonomy (NCBI): domain Bacteria; kingdom Pseudomonadati; phylum Pseudomonadota; class Gammaproteobacteria; order Alteromonadales; family Shewanellaceae; genus Shewanella; species Shewanella sp. GJ50-10. The sequence goes on from NZ_JBVVSS010000001.1 coordinate 1,506,371, forward strand.
GTTAGAACTTGGCAGTCAGTTAGAAAAGTTAGATCAACAAGCACAAGCTGCAAAACAGTACCGCGAATTGAAACAGCAAGAGCGAGATTTACACGCTCAATTGCTAGTGATGCGATATCAAGAATTGCAAAGCCAAACAGATGGCCTTGCTAAAGAAATGCAGCAACTTGATGTCAGTATCGCAGCTGCTAGTGCTGATGGAGAAAGCACAGAGCTTACCTTAACCCAGTTAAAATCGCAGTTAGCTGATTTGTCAGACTCAGAACAAAGCTTAGTGGCTGAGTTTTATCAAGCTGGCACTGAAATCGCCAAACTGGAACAACAGTTAAAACATCAGCAGCAACAAGACTCGCAACTTGAGAAAAGACTGCAAGATTTTGTTAGTCAGCAACAAACGGCCATCGAAGAGTTACAAGCGCTTAGCTTGCAAGAAAAGCAACTTAATAGCGATGTTATCGGCTTAAAGCCGAGTTTGCAGCTCGGTGAAGCAGAACTGCAAACCATTGATGAGCAACTGCATGACGTTGATGAAAGAGCATCTGACTTGCAGCAGCATTTAAGTCTACTTTCTGATTCTGTCTCTAACGCAAAAATGGAAGCGGCGTTAACTCAAAACAAACTTCAGCATCAGCAATTAACCTTAACTCAGCAACAGCAGCAGTTAATCGAGCTTAACGCTGAGCAGCAGCGCAATACTGACGAAAATACCCAAGCTGAATTGACTCAACTTGACGCGCAAATAAATGCTTTTACTCAACAACTTGAAGTTGAAGATGAGGTGAAGCATCAGCTCAGTGAAGATTTAGACGAAAAACAAGCTAGCTTAAAGCAATTGAGTGACCAGTATCAGCAGAATAAACAGCATTTAACCTCATTAAGGGCTCGTCATGACTTAATTGACCAATGGCTAAGTAATAATGAACCTGATGACAACCAAGCCCTTTGGCAAGTGGTTGAGGTGACGCCGGGTTGGGAGCAAGCGGTTGAACTCGTTCTTCAAGGTGTGCTGAATACTACAGTCCATTCAACTCATGTTGATGATGCTGAACAAGCGTTAGGATTTACATTTAACCCTGATTCAGGCTCATCGAACGAGCAGTTATCTGCGCCTGTTAATTTAACTCCATGGTTAAACAAAATCACTTGGGCTGAAGATGTTGTCCAAGCGAAACAATTACTGGCCTCGAACGCTTTAATGGATGAAACGGCTTTAATCGCCAGTAAAGATGGTTACTTGTTAGGACATGGTTTTGTTATTAGCAAAACAGAAGGTAAGCAGTCTGAACTTGCGTTAAAAAATGAGCGCCAACAATTATCATTGCAAATTGAACAATTGCAGGCGCAATTACTCAAGGAACAAATAGCCGTCAGTGAGTTGACGCAGCAAGTGGCAGATGTGCATGGGCAAATGAGCGCTTCGCAAGCTAAATGTCATCAACTGCAATTAGATTGCAGTAAACTTGATGCTCAAAGCCAGAGCTTACTTAAGCAGCAACAAGATAATCAGCGCAGGCGAGCAAGCTTAGATGAGCAAGTTGCCAACTGCGAAAATCAAATTCGTTTAGGTTTGCTGCAAGTTGAGCAGTTAACCAAAGAAACGGAGCAGCTTAAAAGTTTGCATCAGCAGCAAATGAGCGAGCAACAAAAAGCCAATCAAGACTGGCAAACAGCAAGCAATCAGTTGCGAGAATATAAAACTAAGCGCAGTCAGCAGGATAGAGAGGTGGTTCAGCTTCGCCACCAATTGCAACAACTGCAAACCCAAGCCGCCGTGACTCATGCTCAGCTGAGTAAACAACAGCAACAGTGTGATGCTTTAGTAGAGCAAATTGGTTCACTTAGATTATCGCAACAGCAAAGCAATGAATCATTGGGTGATAAGCAGCTTGAGCAACTACAGCAGCAACTTGCTCAGCAGTTGGATGTACAGCAATTAAAGCAACAATTGTTAAATTCAAATCGCACTCAACAAGCAGAGTTACAATCTCGGTTAGATAGTGCGGTATTGATTCAAAAACAACAGCTTGGTGGCCTTCAAAACTTGACTCAATCGCTCAGCGGGTTAAAGTTACGACGTGAAGGTTTAAAAGGTCAGGCCAATGGTCAGTACCAATTACTCGAAGAACAACAAATTAATATTCAGGCGGTGCTAAAACAGATACCTGAAGATGCCAAAGTCGGTATTTGGCAAAAAAATCTTGATAAAGTAAGAGCTAGGATCAGTCATTTAGGCGCAATTAACCTCGCGGCGATTGAAGAGTTTGAACAACAAAGCGAACGTAAAGCCTATTTAGATAATCAAGATGATGATTTGAATAAAGGGTTAGCAACGCTTGAAGAGGCTATTCGCAAAATCGATAAGGAAACCCGCAGTCGATTTAAAACCACTTATGATGCGGTGAATGCTGATTTATCAAAACTATTTCCGAAAGTCTTCGGTGGCGGTAAGGCTTACCTTGCACTGACTGATGACGATTTACTTGAAACGGGTGTGACGATTATGGCGCAACCACCAGGTAAGAAGAATAGTACAATTCACCTTCTTAGTGGTGGAGAAAAAGCGCTAACCGCTTTATCATTAGTATTCGCCATATTTAGATTGAATCCAGCACCTTTTTGTATGCTAGATGAAGTTGATGCACCTCTAGATGATGCCAATGTTGAGCGTTTTTGTCGCTTACTAAAAGAGATGTCACAGAGTGTGCAATTTGTTTATATCAGCCACAATAAAATTACGATGGAAATGGCTGATCAATTAATAGGTGTCACTATGCATGAACCAGGTGTTTCACGTATAGTCGCAGTAGATATCGATGAAGCGGTGGCGTTAGCCGACGCGGAATAAACAGGATTACAGGGTCACCAATGGAAGATTTTCAACTGGTTTTGTTTGTACTAGGTGCAATAGCAATTATCGCAGTACTAGTTCATGGTTTTTGGTCTATTCGTAAACAACAACCTAAAACCCTAAAAGACAACCCGATGACGGGGTTTTATAAAGAGCAATCACAGCAACGTGACTCTCAAGGTTTTGATGCTGATGGAATTGGTGAAGTTCGTCGTGTTCCTAGCGAAAATGACTCAGAAGAAGCAGCGACAATGCAACCAATGTCTTCTAAGCAAAACATGTCTTCTCAGCAATATAAGTCTTCCGAGCAAAACAAGTCTTCTAATAACGATGTTGAAATTAATGAAGCTGGCTCTAAAAAGGGCATTGGCTTACAAAATCAATCAGCAGTCAATTCACAGGCGCCAAGTTACAATCCTGGCCGTAAAGAGCCAGTATTACAAACAGCTGCAGTAGAGCCTCAAGTTTCTTTTGAGCCTGTAACTGAACATACTATTGAACAGCCAGCACCAGAGGCCGAGGCACATATTCCAACTCAACAAGCTTTGTTCGCTGAAGACACTTTTGAGCCTGTGCAACCAGCGCCGACTCAAGAGTTAAAACCAGAAACATTTACTGAAACTGCCCCTGTTGATGAATATCCAGCTGACCAATACAAAGAAGAGGCATCAGCTGACTTTGGCGCAGAACCCCAATTTGAGCAAGCAGTTGAAACTGTGGCTAAACCAGTAGCTGCTGAACCTGTAAAAGAAGCGGAAGAGCCATTAGGCGACCCACAAGATGTACTAGTACTGCACGTTGTTGCTCGTGAAGGCGAACAATTACATGGTGCTGAACTACTGCCTTGCCTATTATCATTAAACTTCAAGTTTGGTGATATGGATATATTCCACCGTCATTTGGATAACGCTGGCAACGGTAAAGTCTTATTTTCTATGGCGAACATGTTAAAGCCGGGTGTATTTGACCCTGACAACATGGAGCAATTTGTGACTCAAGGTGTGGTGTTATTTATGACATTACCTTGTCATGGCGATCCATTAATGAACTTCTCAATCATGCTTAATTCAGCCCAGCAACTTGCTGATGATTTAGGTGCTGAAGTGATGGACGACAAACGTTTAGCTTGGACAGAAACCAACAAACAACAATATTTAGCTAGAATCCGGGCTGTATCATAAACCCTGATTGATTTATTTTTTAAATGAGGCCGCGCTTGCGGCCTTATTTGTCTTTAGATGAGTAATTTTATGCAAGACATTAAAACCGAACTACAGCAAATAAGCACTGAACTTCATAGCCACAACATCCGTTATTACGTTGATGATGCGCCCAGCATTCCTGATGCTGAATACGACAGGCTAATGCAGCGTTTAATTGCAATTGAAACCGCTCATCCTGAGTTAATCAGTAGTGACTCTCCGACCCAGCGAGTGGGCGGTGCACCGTTAGCCAAGTTTGATCAAATTACTCATTTAAAACCTATGCTGAGTTTGGATAACGCATTTGAACAAGCAGATTTTGAAGCCTTCAATAAACGTATCACCGATAAAGTTGATACTGTGAGTTACTGCTGCGAGCCCAAGCTTGATGGCTTAGCCGTGAGTATTTTATATCGCAATGGAGTGCTTGAGCGCGCTGCCACCCGAGGTGACGGCGCAGTAGGTGAGGATATTACTGAAAATGTCCGCACTATTAATTCTGTGCCACTAAAGCTGCGAGGCGATAATTACCCTGAATTACTGGAAGTGCGCGGTGAAGTGATTATGCCAAAAGCTGCGTTTGATGCCCTAAATGAGCGTCAGCTTAGCAAAGGTGAAAAGGCATTTGTTAACCCTAGAAACGCAGCCGCAGGTAGTTTACGTCAACTCGATAGTAAAATAACCTCAACCCGTGCCTTAGGCTTTTACGCTTATGCTTTAGGTGTGGTTGAAGGTGAAGTGACCCCATTAGCTGACAGTCACTTTGGCCAGCTTAACCAGTTAAAAGGTTGGGGCTTGCCATTAAGCCAAGAAGTCAAAGTGTGTGACACGCTGCCAGAAGTATTTGCTTACTATGCAGATATTATGACTAGACGAAGCGCATTGTCATATGAAATTGACGGTGTGGTGATTAAGGTTAACGACATTGCTAAGCAAACAACTTTGGGGTTTGTCGCGCGCGCGCCACGTTGGGCTATCGCTTATAAATTCCCTGCTCAAGAAGAAATGACCTTACTTGAAGAAGTTGATTTTCAAGTGGGCCGTACAGGCGCAGTAACGCCAGTTGCTAGGTTAAAACCTGTCTTTGTCGGCGGTGTGACAGTATCCAATGCCACTTTGCACAATGCTGATGAAATTGCTCGATTGGGTGTAAAAGTAGGTGATACCGTTATTATTCGCCGCGCGGGTGATGTGATCCCACAAATTGTCGCAATCGTACCTGAAAAACGCCCTGAAGATGCTAAAGATATTACATTTCCAACAGAGTGCCCAGTGTGTCAAAGCTTGGTTGAGCGCCTAGAAGGCGAGGCGGTTGCTCGCTGCAGTGGTGGTTTGTTTTGCGAAGCTCAGCGTAAAGAAGCGATTAAACATTTTGCTTCACGTAAAGCTCTTAACATTGATGGTATGGGCGATAAAGTCGTTGAACAGCTCATTGATAAAGAGTTAGTTCAAAGCCCTGCAGAGCTATTCACCATTACCGCATCAATGGTCACCATGCTTGAACGAATGGCGATGAAATCGGCCACTAAACTTATTGCAGCCATTGATGATGCTAAAACAACGACCTTGTCGCGTTTTATCTATGCCTTAGGTATCCGCGAAGTCGGTGAAGCCACAGCTGCTAATTTAGCGAGTCACTATAAAACCTTAGAGGCGATAAAAGCCGCTAACGTTGATGAGCTAATGGAAGTGGATGATGTAGGTGCTATTGTCGCTAAACATATTTGCCACTTTTTTGCTCAGCCGCACAATCTAGAGGTGATTGATAAGCTCATTGAAGCTGGGGTTAATTGGCCAGCAATTGAAGCTGTGGATGAAGCTGAGTTAAGCCTTAAAGGTCAAACATGGGTACTTACTGGTACCTTGACTCAATTAAACCGTAATGATGCTAAAGCGCAATTACAAGCAATGGGCGCAAAAGTGGCAGGTAGTGTGTCTAAAAATACTGATTGCCTTGTAGCTGGTGAAGCAGCAGGTTCTAAGCTGGCTAAAGCACAAGATTTAGGGATAAAAATCATGGATGAAGACCAGCTTTTGGCTTTATTGAATGGTTAACCTAATACTTTAAGTAATAAGCCCTTAGCAATAACTCCTGCGCCAGAAGTGAGTAGGTGTGGGAGTTATTTACAGTGATATGACTGTTTAGATTTGGCATCTCGCTTGTTTTATGAGGTTTTGCCCTCATGTGTATTAAACAGTGACAGATTTTTTAAATCTAAATCGTTAATAATAGGTACTCAGTGAATTTCAGTAATATCACTTGGCTAGATGAGAAAGGCCACATTAAACCACCCTTATTTTTGTATTTAATACTGATATTTTTGGCTCGTGGCTGGTGTGTGTTTGCAGCATCGTTGACTCAGTTTAATGACCGTTCTGGTTTGGTCCGTTTATTTTATCCAGATAAAAGCGATTTCTTGATGGCCTTAGTGGCAGGTGTCGGGGCTGTTATTATTTATGCGTTGATTATCGCAGAAAGAAAACGTGCGCCGCAGTTTGCTAGGCCACTATTTAATAAGATTAAATACGGACTTTGGCTATTATTAATAGTCGATGCCATAATATTAAATCAACGGCTTATGCATGATGATTTTCTGTTTCGTGTTAGCTTTGCATTAGATGCGCTGTTTATCTTTTGGTCTTGTATCTATTTATTAAAGTCTAAGCGACTTCATTATTACTTTAATGACTGGCAACAAGAGACAAACTTTCAGCAAGCTGAGAAGTTAAAAGAGCAAGAGAAACCTTCTGAGCCCGATGAAAACAGTGAAAAGCAATTAATTGAGCAAGCGGTGGATGACCATCATATAAAGCATTACAATCGACCAAGAAATCACAGTGCTTTGTCACAGCCTTTAACGCCTAATGATGGCCATTCTTCTAATGAGGAAGCTGATGATGACAAAGCAGGTGATGGGAATGAAAGCACAGAAGCAATATTGCAGAAAAAGTAACAGCGAATAAATAACACCTAATAAATAACAATGAATAAGAAAATGAGCAGAGATTAAGACTCTGTTCTATGCAATTACCCAATGGATTAAATGGATATTTCGAAGGTAAGCAATAGTGTCAAAAACGGAATCAATTAATATACCTTTGTCAAAATTGGTGGTTGGCCTGACGGTCAAACTGCCAATTTCGTGGTTCAATAATCCATTCTTCAGAAACAAAGTCCCTGTAACATCTCGCGCTGAAATTGAATTAATAAACAGCTTAGATATCACCTATGTGACGGTCATTGATGGACATCACTTATTGGCAAATGACGACGACATTGAAGAAGTGGTTGTTGAAGAGGTTGTGGCCGAATTTGATATTCAAGGTGCGATAAAAAAATCGGTTCACTCCAGTCAGCAGAGGTTTAACAAAGCAGCTAGCGACTTAAGACCCGCCTTTAGTAAAATTATCAGTGATGCAGAAACCTCATATCGAGAGTCCGCTACAGTGGTTGAGCAATTGATGACTCATCTTAATGAAAGCAAGCAACCTGAAATTGTTTTCGTAACCAGTGTTGATAAAGAGCCAAGTATTACTCAGCACAGCGTGTCCGTTGCGGTGTTATCACTGATGATGGCAAATAGTATTGGCCTGAGTCACAGCGAGTTACGTGACTTAGCTCTAGGCTGTGTTTTTCATGATGTCGGCAAACTTAAAATCCCCGATGCTATTAGACGAAAACGCACAGATTTAACCACAGTAGAAGTTAATTATATGAAAACTCACCCTAACTTAGGCTATGAAATGCTAGACAGGAGTGGGTTATTTCCAGCACCTATGCTCGATATCGTGTTGCATCATCATGAGTTTTTAGATGGCAGTGGTTACCCAAATAAACTCACCGAGATTAAAATACCTAAGCTGACACAAATTGCGGCATTGGCAAATGACTATGCTGGTTTATTAATGAAGACTGGTTCACCGCAAGTGGCGCTGGGAACATTATTTAAAACCAGAGTGGGTAAGCACTCAAAAGACTTGATACAAGTCTTGGTAAAAGTGTTGGGCATTTACCCTCCAGGTTCAATAGTAAAACTATCTGATGGCACCATTGCTAAAGTGATGATGACGTCACCTGAGTCAAAACAGCCTCATGTTTATAGTTGTAATGATCGCGGTGGTCAGGCAATGTTTCGCTGTTTAACTGATGAAGATGTGACGATTATTGAAACTATTAAAATCGAGTCTTTGTCTGAAAAACTCATCAGCACTTTACAAGCTAATAGCCCAGTTTGTTTCTACATTAGTCATATCATTGAGTAGCGTTCGAATAACGATCGAATTAATTCGTCACACAATGCCTTTAAACTTCATATTACCCACGGAATAAATAAATGAACAAAGTAGCAATTGTCGGCTGCGGCTGGTTCGGTTTACCGCTGGCTCAGCAATTAGTGAAAGATGGACTGTTAGTGGCAGGCACTAAAAGAACTCAACAAGGTTGTGACGAGTTAGCTCAACGAGGCATTAGCCCGTTTGAATTGGATTTAACCCAAGTTAATGAGCAAACGATAGAGCAAGATACGGCGAGATTAGCGCCTCTGTTTGATGCTGATGTTCTAATTGCCAATATTCCACCAGGGCTAAGACGGGGCGAGAGTCACTATCTAACGCACATTCAGCGGCTGAAGCAGCTCATTAATGGTCATGAGTACAAACGGGTTATTTTTATCAGTACTACAGGTGTTTATCCTTCAACGGATAAAGATATGTTTGAATCTGATGCCAAGGCTTATGATGATAAAAGTGCGGTTTTGCTTGAGGCTGAATCTCATTTTGCAGCAATGCAAAATAGCTGCATTATTCGTTTTTCGGGATTGATTGGCCCTAAGAGACATCCAGGGAAATTCTTTGGGGGAAGGCAAGATATTGCTGGTGGTAATGTTGCAGTAAACCTTGTTCATCTTGATGATTGTATTAAAGCGGTTCGTACTATTTTACATGCAACAGAAAAAGGCAATGAAGTTGCGAGTATTTATAATTTAGCGGCGCCCAATCACCCTTCAAGAGCTGACTTTTATCAAGCTGCCGCGGTGCATTTAGGCTTGGAAGCCCCGCAGTTCAATCAGCAAGTTTTGCCAAGTAAGACCATTGTTGGCAATTTAATTTGCCAACAGCTAGGTTTCAACTATATTCATCCCGATCCCGTTAAAATGCTTGATGCTTGTTAGTCCAGTTAATTCATTTTAAGTTGAATTGAGCTTAATCAATTGTTTCATCCATTGATTGCTTTACTGGCAGGGTTTAAGCATTGGTATTAATCCATGTTCAGGTATAATGCCGAGCATATTTATGATGAAAGGCCAATATTAAATGAGCAGCGAAGTTGCAGAGTTCCCACTATTAAGTGGCGATGAGTTTGTAGAGTTATATAAAGTATTAAAAGTACAAGGTTTAGTAGATGGCGGAGGCGCAGCTAAGCACGTTATCTCTGAAGGTTTCGTTAAAGTGAATAACGAAGTTGATACTCGCAAGCGTAAAAAATGTGTTGTGGGTGATGTCATTGAATTTAATGGCGAGCTCATTAAAATTGTTGCCAGTGCATAAGGATAGAACAATGCAATTCCCTGATGATGATAATGGTAAAATGTTAGCGGCTATGGCTGAATCTGGTATCGATTTATCGGTAGCATTGGATGTCGATTTCTTTTTGATTTTTGATGATCAGCGTGACGCTGAGTCAGCACTTGAAGCCTTAGCACAAACTGATCTTAAAGGTGAGTTAGAGCTTAACTTCAGTGAAGAAATTGAAAAGTGGGAACTGATTGTTTGTTTAAACATGGTACCTAGCTATGACGATCTAGTCGCAAAAGAAATTGAGCTTAATACTTTTGCTCAAGAATTTGACGGCATGACTGACGGATGGGGCGTAATGCAACATCAAGAAGGCGATGATGAGTTTGCAGACGAAGAAGGTCATCAATGTGATGACACTTGTTCGCACACCCATTAATTTGTATTGCATTCTTAATATATGAAGAGTTGTTACATGCGAGAGAGCATGTGAACCGCTGTTACGAGAGAGCGCTTCAGTACATGATGACTTGAATGTCATTTTAGCCAATATGTTCACCACTTAAATGATGAATATCTAGTGTCTGAATTAATTCATAAGTTAACGAAATAATTGCTGTTAAGTTTATGAAAACAAAAACCACCTTTATGGTGGTTTTTTTGTGTCTTTTTGGCACCTTTCTATTATAGGATGTAGCCATATGCAGAAATAGATAACAATAATTATTAATGGAGTCGCATTCTCAATGGCAAGACATATTAGTTTTGGTACCCCAGTTAATGATGCCGAGCGTTGGGCATTTTCTCTTCTAGCCGAAGAACTCCCAGAAGATTATTTACTCCTCACCAATGTCGAAATCCCTACTCATACTGGCCAAGCGATGGAAGTCGATGCACTCGTTGTCGGCGAATTTGGTGTCTATGTGGTCGATGTAAAAGGTTATATTGGCCGTTTAAATGCAGGGCTTCATGCGTGGTCATTAGACGGTCGTCATGTGGATAATAGTTTATCAAAAGCTAATTATGTAGCTCGTGTACTGGCCGGTAAATTAAAGAATAAAATCCCAGTGGGAGTTTATGCGCCTTGGTGTCAGGGGATGGTGTTTGTCACTGGCCGTAAGGGTGAAGAAATTCTTGTTGAGAAAGATACCGGTAAACTCAGTATTTACACTCCTGCTAAAATCATTGCTGCGCTGACTAAAGAGTGGGGTCTAACGGCGCCGCACATACACCCTGTAACAGAAACACAAAAAGAAATGGTGTTAGACACCATAGGTCAAGTTGCCTTAGTTGAGCAGCGTAATAATAAAATTCAAGATTTTATTAAGCTTAAATGTTTGTTTTTACAACAAGGGTTAGAAGTTTGGCAATCAGAATATAACCCGGGTGGTTGGACTGCACCATGGCTGCTCAAAATTTTAGTGATCAGTCAGTTTGAAGATGCCATAGATGCAAATTCTCACGAACAAAAATTACGTGATGAGTTCAAACGAATTCAATCTCTGTCAGGTTGTAGCTGTGTGCCATTTTGCGCACCTCTAATTCAAGACGGTGAGCAAGTCGTTCTCCCCATCAGAATGCCTCGTGGTGTACCACTGAATATTTTCGATGTAGAAAAACAAACCACTTATCAGTTATTAGAAATCCTGCGTCGCAGCGTTACAGGCCTGCAGCAAATTCACCGCCGTGGCTACACTATTGGCGGCTGGGCTGATAACTGTATCTTTATTTCTGAAGATGCCGATGTCGAATTTATTGATATTAAAGATTCATTGAATACCAGTGAAGATATTCAAGCTTACGCCAAAGCATTTTTGGACTTAGCTGAAAAGACATTACAGCCACGTATTTACCAATGGTATCGCGCAGCAGCGAATGGTAGCACCATTGATTTAGATGCGATTCGCTGTGATTTATCAGCGCTAATAGATTTAGGTGTTTGCGATACCTTGCCACAGAAAATTGAAGTGGAAAAAGGCGCAATCGTCGATCACCATTATCGCCTAGATCACTTTATCTCGGCGACTTCAAGAAGCCAACTTTGGCGTGCGATGCATTTACAAGGCAATTACCCATGCTGTGTTAGCGTTTATCAAGATGTTGACAATCAATGGAACACCTTAAGTAATATGTACCGGAGTTTAGCCAAAATTTATCATCCACATGTCGAGCGGGTGCTGGCTTTTGGTCAGTTACCACAGTCTGATGATTTATTTATTGCTAGAGATTGGGTTCAAGGTGTGGGGCTAGATGAAGTGCCGACCATTGAAGTCGGCCAACCACGATTGTGGTTTGTACAGCTTCTAACTGCTTTGCAATACCTTCACAGTTTAGATATTCATCACGGAGCTATTTGCCCGAAGAACATTATCTGTCGAGATGGAAAAGCGACCTTAGTTAATTTCGGTATAGGGTCTGATATTGCCGCTAGTCACTACGCTGCACAATATGCCGACCCGACGTTATGGTCTGTTGAAGGTGATGCCGAAAAAGATTTATATGGCCTTGTTGCAAGTTTTATCGATGCGATGGCACCAGAGTCAATCAAGCAAGGCTCAGGTGCAGATGCAATGCTACGCGCACTGCAACAATACGATAAACAATGGCTAGGAGAAGAGTTTTATGAAGCTTGCCATAAAATCTTAAAGTTTGAGTTTAGAATAGTGCCAAACATCAGCTATGCCAAACAATTAGGCTTAGACGAGCAGGAACTTGAAAACTCAGGACTGTAAGTATAGCGCTTGAGTATAGTCATGGCAGTGTTCAATTGAGGGAAACGATGATTATTAACCGCATAACTTTGACCGATTTTAACGACATTTTGCCTTTGTTTACGCAGTATATGACGTTTTATGGTGTGGACTCTCCTGAAAGTGAGTACGCATTGTATTTATCAGATCGTTTAAAAAATCAAGATGCGTATATATTTGCCGCTTACAATGATAAAAATCAAGCGGTCGGGTTTGTGGTTAATTATCAGACGTTTTCTACCGTTGAGTTAGGGAAGGTACTGGTATTAAATGATCTTTTTGTTGATGCAGATTCAAGAAACCAAGGTGTCGCCAATAAATTAATCCAATATTCTATTGAACTTGCTCGAGAGATTGAGGCAGTACGTGTTGATTTAAGTACCGCAAAAGTGAACTTTCCAGCCCAATCTGTGTATGAAAAGATTGGTTTTGTGAAAGACACACGCTTCTTTTCCTATAGCTTATCAGTGAAGGAGCATCCTCCAATAGGTTAGCTTTTTGCTGGTTGTTCTATGAACTTACACGGCTAATATAAAAATAATAATGATAACTAGGATAAATATGCAAACTAACGAGTCTTATGGCATAGGTGTAACAGGCCAAAAATGGTCGGACGAACATAAAAAGCAATGGTTGTCGCAGCAACAGATAAAGCGTAGCTATCAACAAGAAGTCGTCAGTAAAATTGATGCTTTACGAGCGCGTTTTACCGTGTCTCAATATGGCGCTCTTTCATATGATGAAGCTAAGTATCCATTAATGATGATTCAATCAGCATGGGATCCTAACAAGCCGTTTATTTTAGTTACTGGCGGTGTACATGGTTATGAAACCAGTGGTGTACAAGGCGCGATTCGTTTCGCTGAAACGAAAGCTGAGGAGTATGCTGAGCATTTCAACATTATCGTTGCTCCATGTGTAAGCCCTTGGGGTTATGAAACCATCAACCGTTGGAATCCAAACGCTGTCGATCCAAACCGTTCATTTTATGTAGATAGCCCAGCAGAAGAGTCAGCAGCTTTGCTTAATGTGATGGCAGAGCTTGGGGTCGATATTTTGGCCCATATTGATTTACATGAAACCACAGATACTGATAACTCAGAGTTTAGACCCGCACTGGCAGCAAGAGACGGTGTTGTAAATAACAACTGGAATATTCCTGATGGTTTTTACTTAGTCGGCGATACAGAAAATCCACAAGCTGAATTTCAACGAGCCATTATTGAAGGTGTTGAAAAGGTCACTCATATTGCGCCAGCTGATGATGACGGGAATTTGATTGGTGTTGAATTAGCGCAGTTCGGTGTCATTAATTATCCGTGCGGTAAACTTGGCCTTTGTGCAGGGTTAACGCAAGCGCAATATAAAACCACCACCGAAGTGTATCCAGATAGTCCACTATCTGACGATGAAAATTGTGTTTTGGCGCAAGTTGCTGCTATTTGTAGCGGACTTGATTACCTATTGGGTCTGTAACTTGAGTTGTCTACCGAAATGAATACCGCTTAAAGTGTTGAAATAGCATTTGCTAATTGAAATAATTGAAATTTAAGGCTCAACTGGCTAATTTTTAACTTTTTGTAGTGTCGGTAGTTGAATTATTTAATTAAAAACCTACTTTAGCAGTAGGTTTTTTTGTGCCTTCGATTTAGATCTTGCTCACGTTATGGCTAATAAAGTCGTTGTGGGTTTATCGGGCTGTTGGTTTGTTAGATGTGGATCACAGTTTTTAAATGGGGTTAAACATTCAGTTCGAGTTGAACAAATCGCTAAATGCCCTGTTTTGGAACTTAATTACCACAACATAAGTATGGTTACTGTTCGTTTCAGTCGCATAATGCAACTTAATTGAGGTGTTGCTCACATTTATCTTTGTTTCAAAAGTAATAAACTAACCGAAAAACAGTGCTTTATCTTAGTCCCTTGTGTGCTTTACATTGTTCTCAATAAAAAATAAGGGAGGGCGCTTTAATGGAAAACACACCAAACAAGTCATCAACGGCAGTATCGAATAAAAAAGACTTTATTATTTTGTTTAGTAATATTGCGCTATTCGCTTTGCTGTATAATTTTTTACCTTTTGAGCCTGGCGTAAATACTGGCTTATCACTGTTAATATTTGCAGCAATTCTTTGGTTAACAGAAGCAATTCATATCAGTATCACCGCGATTTTGATTCCAATTATTGCTGTCTTTTTAGATGTGTTTGATACGCAAACAGCCATGAGCAACTTTGCTAACCCAATCATCTATTTATTCTTTGGTGGCTTTGTTTTAGCGGCAGCGCTTAACCATCAGGGTATTGATCGCTTAATCGCACAAAAAGTCCTGTTGCTTTCCAAAGGTAAACTCAGTATTGCTTGTTTGCTGTTATTTTTGGTGACAGCAGTACTGTCTATGTGGATCAGTAATACTGCTACGGCGGCAATGATGTTGCCATTGGCATTAGGTATATTGCATCAACTTGATTTTAAAAATCACAAAACCACTTACTTATTTGTGCTTCTGGGTATTGCTTATTCAGCTAATATTGGTGGTATTGGAACTTTAGTCGGCAGCCCACCAAACGCAATTGCTGCAGCTCAAGTTGGGCTAACTTTTAGTGATTGGCTTGCATTTGGTTTACCTACTGTTGCCTTAATGCTACCTGCGATGTTGATTGCTTTGTATCTGTTCTTAAAACCTGACTTATCGGCTACATGTGAAATCAAGTCCGAGGCAGAGTCTTTGTCTACGAGTGGTAAGCTGACCTTAGTGATCTTTCTAGCGACAGTTTGTTGTTGGATCTTTAGTAAACCGCTTTCTCAAGCGTTAGGTGGCATTAGTAAGTTCGATACCATTGTCGCATTAGGTGCAGTTGTGGTGCTTGCGAGTCTCAAGTTAGTTGATTGGAAAAAGATTGAATCGACTACCGATTGGGGCGTATTAATCTTATTCGGGGGTGGCTTAACATTAAGTGCAGTGCTTAAAGCAACTGGCACCAGTGTATTTTTAGCTCACTTTGTTACGGATATCTTTGGTAATGCGCATATGGCATTGTTTGTCATTGCTGTGATTGCTTTTGTGGTATTGCTGACAGAGTTTGCCAGTAACACTGCCAGTGCAGCCTTACTCGTACCAGTATTTGCTGCTATTGCGGAGCCATTAGGCTTATCTCCAGTGATGATATCTGTGGTAATCGGTATCGCTGCATCGTGTGCATTTATGCTACCAGTAGCAACACCGCCTAATGCGATAGTATTCGGCTCAGGGTATATTAAGCAGTCAGAAATGATGCGTGCGGGTATTATTATTAACTTCATCAGTATGTTTATTCTGTTCTTAATTACTAATTTTTTCTGGGGCTTTTAACTTGAGCTATCTTGTTTAGATGTTTTAGTTTCATCGCAAACATAATAAAAGCAGCCTTGGCTGCTTTTTTTTATGTTTTGAGTTTAATTAAACAACAGAATTGTTAATGGTTTCTTGCAATTAGTTTTATAAAATACACAATCTTATCTTTGTATCAGATAGCTTTTGAATTTTGTATTTAAAGCAGGTCTAATGGCCTATTAATAATAAATTAAGACCCTCTTCATGTTTGAGCTAACTCTACAAATCGCTATTATTTTATTTTTTGTTGCCATTCTCGCAGGCTTTATTGATGCGATTGCTGGCGGCGGTGGGTTACTAACAATCCCAGCCTTGATGTGGGCAGGTTTGCCGCCTGCTGCAGCATTAGGTACCAATAAACTGCAGGCCTGTGGTGGTAGTTTCTTTGCCAGTTTGTATTTTATTCGCAAAGGCATGATTAATTTAAAGCAAGCAAGGCTTTCTATTATTTGTGCATTTGTTGGCGCCGCAGTGGGAACCATAATAGTACAAATGATTGATGTCAGTATTTTGCAGTTTGTTTTGCCATTTCTGATTTTAGCGATTGGTTGTTATTTCTTATTTTCGAAGAAAATTTCAGAAGATGATAAACAGCAAGTGCTCACGCCAACAATGTTTGCGTTTACTGCAGCATTGGGCGTCGGCTTTTACGATGGCTTCTTTGGGCCAGGTACAGGGAGCTTTTTTGCTTTGGCATTTGTATCACTAGCAGGGTACGGGCTTGCTAAAGCAACGGCTCATGCCAAAATTCTTAACTTTGCCACTAACGTATCGTCATTGATTTTCTTTCTTATTGGTGGCCAAGTATTTATTGTATTGGGTTTAATCATGCTTGTCGGTCAGGCTATTGGCGCAACATTAGGTTCTCGATTAGTGTTGTCTAAAGGCGTTAAAATCATCAAGCCACTAGTGGTGACAATGTCATTCCTAATGAGCTTCAAATTGTTATGGGCTCAGTACGCATAAGGTTTACAGCGTCTTGTCTAAACAAATGCTTGCCATTAATTTACGTACAACTTTTAGCTATATAGGTTTTCATGCGCATTATTCACACATCGGACTGGCATTTAGGTCAAAATTTTTATGGAAAAAGCCGCGCTCAAGAGCATCAATTGTTCATGGATTGGTTATTAGCGCAAATACGACTTCATCATGTTGACGCACTGATTGTTGCCGGTGATATTTTTGATACTGGTACACCACCAAGTTATGCCCGAAGCCTTTACAATCAGTTTATTGTTGATATTCAAAATACGGGTTGCAAGCTTATTGTATTGGGCGGTAATCATGACTCAGTTGCCACATTAGGCGAGTCTAAGCAGCTACTTGCTTGTTTAAATGCGACGGTAATTCCAGGGGCATTAGATGACGCCAATGAGCATGTCATTATCGTTAACGACAAGCTGCAACAACCTTGTGCCATAGTGTGCGCGCTGCCGTATCTACGTCCACGTGATGTGGTGCTCAGTCAGTCGGGTGAATCCAGTGCTGAAAAGCAGCGTAAATTAGGTAATGAAATTGCGTCTTTGTACGATCAATGTTTTACAGAAGCTGAGCGTTTGAACGCGCAGCAAACTCTGCCTCTGCCGATTATTGCTACCGGCCATTTAACCACTGTGGGCGCAAGTACCAGTGAGTCCGTAAGAGATATTTATATTGGCAGTCTTGATGCTTTTAATGCATCCCTTTTCCCTGCTGCCGATTACATTGCCTTAGGTCATATTCACAGACCGCAAAAAATTGCTAAGACCGAACATATTCGCTACAGCGGCTCACCGATCCCACTGAGCTTTGATGAACTATCAGGGCAAAAAAGCGTGTTTCTTGTCGAGTTTGACCAAGACAAACTAGCCGAAGTTAAGCCTATTGAAGTACCACGTTTTCAAGCTATGGCGAATATTAAAGGCAGCCTTGCAGACATTGAGCAGCAGTTATCTGAATTTTCGCCTAAAGAGTCTGAGAAAGGTGATATGACCGCTGAGTTAACTTGGCTGAGCATTGAAGTGGCGCAGCAAGATTTTTTAAGTGATTTACAGACTCGTATTGCTGATATAACCGAGCCATTAGCAGTTGAAGTATTGCAATTAAAGCGTGCTCGCAATCAGCGCCAGCAGCAAATAAAGCAACTGGACAATGAAACCTTGTCAGAGTTATCAGTGAACGATGTATTTGAGCGCCGTCTTGCGCAAGAAGATTTTACAGAGACAGATCAACAACAAAGACTTGCAAGAGTAAAGCAACAATTTAGCCAAGTGGTGGCTCAGGTTGAAGCCCAAAGTGCTGAGGAGGGCAAATAATGAAAATCCTCAGTTTACGATTTAAAAATATTAACTCGCTTAAAAATGAGTGGAAGATTGATTTTACTCAGTCACCATTTAAAGAAAATGGCTTATTTGCCATCACAGGGCCGACGGGTTCAGGTAAAACCACCATTTTAGATGCAATTTGCTTAGCGCTATATCACCGTACGCCAAGATTAAAAGTTATCTCAAAAACCACTAACGAGCTTATGACCCGTGGTACTAGTGATTGTTTGGCGGAAGTTGAGTTTGAAGTAAAAGGTAAAGGCTATCGCGCCTTTTGGAGCCAGCGTCGCTCCCGAGGTCAAATTGATGGTAATTTGCAAGATGCGCAAGTTGAACTCGCTGAATTGGACTCAGGAAAGATTTTAGCAAGCCAAGTTAAACAAAAAACTGAGTTAACCGAGGCGGTTACAGGTTTAGATTTTGCTAGGTTCACTAAATCAATGATGTTATCTCAAGGGCAGTTTGCCGCTTTTTTAAATGCCGATGCCAATGACCGCGCGGAGTTATTAGAAGAGCTTACTGGCACTGAAATTTATGGTCTCATTTCAGAACAAGTTCACGTTAACTTCAGTGAAGCTAAGCAAGGGCTAAAACTGCTTGAAGCGAAAACCGATAGTGTTGAGCTACTAAGCGAAGCTGACATAAAAGACAAACGACAACAGTCGAGTCAATTAGAGCTGCAATCCACCGAATTACAAACTCAAGTTAAACAGTATCAACAGCAATTATCTTGGGCGCAGCAACTTGGTAAAAACCAATCTTTGCTTGAACAAAGTCAAAGTGACCTTGCTAAAGCTGAGGCCGATACTGCGGCTGAATCATCGTCTTTGAATAAATTGAGTGCCAGTGAGCCTGCTCAAGTTATCGCTCCCTTGTTTACCGCACTAAAGCACTTGAATGAGCATCAATCTCAGCTAAGTGCGAAGCAGCAAACGCTGAACTTAAACCAGCAGCAAGCCAAAGTAGATTTTGATGCCGCTGCGGTTCAATATGAGGATAAGCTGCAAGTATGCCATCAGCTCAAACAAAACCATCAAGAATTACTTGAGTTAATTGAGCAGAAGGTTCAGCCTTTAGACAATAAAATTGAGCAGCTTAACTTTCAGCATTCACAGCAACAACAGGCTCAAGGGCAGTTGCAAGTTCAGCAGCAAAATTTAGCCAATGAACAAGAGCAAAACAATACTGAACTGTCTGGGGTAAACCAAGCACAAGCCAGTAATGCACAGTTAATTGAGCGCTTTCCTCAGGGGCAATTAATCCAAAGCCATATTGTTGTTTGGAAACAACATGCAGCTAATTATCTTGGATTAAGTCAAAAGGAAGCACAGTTAGCACAATTAATTGAGGTAACAAGTCAGCAAGATGGCGAGAACCAGCAACAGCTAAATCTGCATCAGCAGAACCTTGTATTGGCGCAAAACGATGCCAAAGACAAATTAGCTTTGGTAGCGACAAGTGAGCACGCGTTATCGCAATTGCTAGGTGAAAGCTCTGAGACTAGCTTACAAGCGCAATATCAAACCTTAATTGACCAACAAGTTTCTCGCAGTCGACTACAACAGCTTCAACATTTACATAATGAAGTACAACAAGAGCAAACGATTGAGCTTAATGAGTCACAGCAGTTAACTCGCCTGATAAATCAAATTGACCAGCAGCTTAATCAAGTTCGCAGTGAGTGGAGCGAAAAAAATCAGCAAGTTAAAGATTTACAAACCCTGCTTAAGCAAGAGCAGCACATTGTTAATTTAACCGCCGAGCGGGCCAAATTGATTCAAGGTGAGCCTTGTGCATTATGTGGTGCGACTGAACATCCGTTAGTCGAGCAATATCAAGCAATTGATGTCAGCGATACTGAATTACGTTTTCAAGCTCAGTCAGATGCGTTAAATGAGATTAAGGCACAAGGTGAAAAGTTAAGTCTGGATAAAAAGCAGCGCCAACATCAGTTTGAGCTATTAACCGCCCAGCAAGCAAAACGTCAGAGCCAGCTTGAGCAATATTTAACAGAGTTTAAGCAACTTATTGAACTCTTAGATGTGGGCTATTTAACGCCAGTTAACAATGTGATTGACGGGCTGTTAGTGGCGCAATTTATTGAGCAAGCAAACCAGCTACAACAGAAACTGCATCTACAATTGGCGGATATCCGCAAGTTTTCTCATGCGCACCAACAAAATATCGAGCAATATCAAACAGCAAAATCAAAAGCTGAACAACAGCAGCATCAGCTGAACTTACTTGAGCAGCAACATCAAACCCAACAACAAAAGTCTCAAGAGCATATACAGCAGCTACAGGATATACGCCAACAGCTTTCAGACTTGTTAGCACAGAGCCAAACTAGCGTCTCACAAGCAGGCTTAATCATGCCGGAAATGAGTCAGTTTGATACTTGGTTAATGCAGTTAGATACGCAAATTGTTCAATGGCAAAAAGCGATTGATACACAAGGTCAATTAGAGCAACAACACAAGTTGTGTGAGCAAAAAGCTATGAGCCTTGTAACGCAAATTACGGATTTATCTGAGCAAATAAAGCTGATAGATAATCAAATTAAGCAGACGACAACAGAATTGCAGAGTTTAACTCAGCAACGCTTTGATTTATTCAGCGATAAACAATGTGCTAACGAGAAGCAAGTCAGCCAGCAGTCTGTTCAGCAAGCTGAGCAGATATTGAATCAAGCTAGCGATAGTCGAATGACACTGCAGCAAAAGTTAGACAAAGTGGCTGCTGAGCTTCAAGCTAATCAGCAACAAATTGATCGTTTAAGCAATGAATTAACCCAAGCGCAAAGTGCATTTGATAATGCACTTTTACATAGCCCGTTTGAAACTCAAGCTGAATTTGAACAAGCCGTGTTGCCAACTGAGCAGCGTGAGGCTTTGCAACAATTGAAGCAGCGATTAGAGCAAGCGATGATTAAAGCTAACACTTTAGTTGAGCAGGCAAAAAGTCAGCTTGCTGAGTTAACAAATCAAGGTGAGCAATTAGGCTATGACCAAGTTGATATCGAACAGGTCAGTGAATTAAATCAACAAGCTGAAACTCATCTAGCAGAAGTTAAACAACAGCTTTGGCAGATTACTCATCAATTAACGGAAGATGAAGATAAACGAACTAATCAGCAGCAATTAATCCAGCAATTGACTCAAGCCAGGCAAGACTATGATGATGTGGCTTATTTACACTCGCTTATTGGCTCTCAAAAAGGTGATAAGTTCCGTAAATTTGCCCAAGGATTGACTCTGGATCATTTGGTGACTTTGGCCAATCGTCAGTTGGATAGGTTGCAAGGTCGCTATTTATTGGAAAGAAAACAATCTGAAGCGCTGGAATTACAAGTCTTGGATACTTGGCAAGGTGATGCAGTACGTGACACTCGTACTTTGTCAGGTGGTGAAAGCTTTTTAGTGAGTCTGGCTTTAGCGCTAGCGCTGTCTGATTTAGTGAGCCATAAGACCAGCATTGATTCCTTATTCCTTGATGAAGGCTTTGGCACTCTTGATAGTCAAACATTGGATACCGCATTAGATGCGTTAGATAATCTAAACGCTTCAGGAAAAATGATTGGGGTTATTAGTCATATTGAAGCAATGAAAGAACGTATTAGTGTGCAAGTCAAAGTGAATAAGATGAATGGCTTGGGTGTTAGTCGATTACAAGCTGAATATAAATTCGATACACCCGCTGTGTAGTTTTTGGCTTAGGTTATTGGACTTAAGTTATGGGCTTAAGTTAAAAGGTAAATTGAACATAAAAGGGCGATAAAGTGACAACTTTCTCGCTCTTTTTTATTAAATTCTCGGCGCTAAATTCAGATCTGTTTCAATCTAATACGCTTATCGCTAAATTCTGATAACAGATTGCACCCAAGAGCTTCACTAACAGTTATCCATTGCGGCAATAGTGGCCAAGCGGCCTCTGCCTACTTCAAATTTATGCAGTTCAAACGCTAGATTATATTTTTATTAGGCTATTTATTTGGTATAACAGTTCGCTAATATATCTTCTAGTGCTTAAGTATGCACCTTCTCGGTGACTACACTGTCTAATCGACTTAGCTAAAAGGTATTACTTTTTATATATTTATGGCGGATTTAGATTGCTTTCAGTTAAAAGAGGCGAGATGCAAGCACGATTGAGAAAAGTGCCGAACCTGCCTGTCTTACATAGAAAATTATTACTTGCCAGCGTATTTGTAGTCGCGGCGGCTTTGCTTTGGCCGACCCCGCAAGAGTTTTCATCTCAACGCATTCCAGTAGCTTTGGATATTGAATCCATAGCGACATATAGCCCTTCAACGTTTGAAGTTGTCGAGCCTGTAAAACCGGACTTCGAACGTGTTATCCAAAATGGCGATACATTAGGCCACTTATTTGAACTTGCAGGCATTGGCCAGCAAACCATGTATAAAGTACTTGAAGCTGATTTAAATGTTTTAGCATTAGATACATTGTCTTTGGGTAACCGGATTCAATTCTTTCAAGATGACCAGCAAAACCTCACTAAACTTGAGTTGTATTTTAATCCTGCTTATCAAGTAATATTCACTCGATTTGATGATGGCAGCTATGGCGTTGAAGAAATCAATATTGAAGGCATTTGGCAAAATCGCATTATTAGCGGTGAGATAAATGGCTCTTTCTATTTATCCGCTCAAAGGGCTGGTTTAAGCGCGGCGAACATACAAACTATTGAAACTCTGCTTTCAAGTAAACTCGACTTCTCACGTGATTTACGTGCTGGAGATACGTTTAATGTATTGATGAACGATCAGTATATTGAAGGGGAGTCTACTGGGATCTCGCAGCTGCAAGCCGTGAGAATTAATACCCGTAGAAATAATGTCAATGCATTTCAAAATATTGATGGCAATTATTATGATGAGCGTGGTCAAGGGCTTGCAAGTGCATTCCAGCGCATACCATTAGAGCGTCAATATCGCTTATCTTCGCACTTTAACCCTAATCGCAAACATCCAGTAACTGGGCGGGTATCGCCTCATAACGGTACTGATTTTGCGACACCTATTGGTACTCGTGTAGTTGCACCTGGTGATGGTGTGGTATCGATGGTCACTAACCATCGCTTTGCTGGTAAATATATCGTGATTGAGCATGATAACAATATCAGAACCCGTTACTTGCACTTATCAAAGTTCTTAGTGCGTAAGGGACAACGTGTTAAGCGTGGTCAAGTGATTGGCTTAACTGGTAATACGGGGCGCGTAACTGGGCCACATCTTCATTATGAATTCCATGTCAATGGTCGCCCAGCGAATCCGATGAAAGTCAGTATTGTTGAAGCGTCAGTGTTACCTAAAAACCAAATGGCTAAATTTAAAGAGTTGGTGAGCAGTAAACAAATGATGATGGATTTAGGCTAACACCTTTACAATCATTTTTTGTAGATTAAAACCACTTTCGATATTATTGAAAGTGGTTTTTTTATGGGCTAATTGGTGGTTCGTCATTATCAGACTTACCTAAATTACAAAGGTCACAGAGTATTTGTAAGTTGTTGATGTCTAAAGAAAGTTCAGGATATTTTGACCGGGGCTTTATATGGTCAACGTGCATGACGGCACCATCTTTTATACTTCTTCCACAGCAAATGCAGGTGCTGATATATTTATTTAATGCTTCTTTTCGAAGAGCTTTCCATTTTTGAGATGAATAAAAATCTATTGGCTTAGGTTCTTCAAATGGAATTTCTTCCCAGTTGTAAAATTCGTTAGGTTCAATTCCTGGACCCATTAAACCAACAGAATACCCTTTTAGTTGATTATCCATAAGCCAATGTCTTATGGCTTTCATCGCGGCTTTTTCTGATTTGTAATTACGGGTACGGCGATTATCGCCTCTGAATGTTGCTACAAACATAAATATTTCCCCTGTAAATTATTTATATCAACATCAATACATTAAACCTAATACGGCGTTTTGCCTAATTCAATACAGGTTAGTAATAAGCGCAAATCTAATTCCAGTTGGTGATAATCAGCGGTCATGTATTTGCACAGTTGATAAAAAGCTTTGTTATGGTCTTTTTCTCTAAGGTGAGCCAGTTCATGTACAACAACCATTCTTAATAATGGTTCAGGAACATGGCGCAGTCTTGAAGATATTCTAATCTCATTTTTGGCTTTGACCTTATTGCCTTGAACACGATTAGCATAGGTATGTAGCCCTAAAGCTTGATGACTTAAACTGATTTTTTCATCAAAAATGACTTTTGATATAGGGTCAGACTGCTTTAAATATTGCTGCTTAAATTCCATAGCATAGTCATATAAGGCTTTATCAGTGCGAATGTCATGGATGGTTGGGTAACGGCTTAATAGTAGGTTTTCAAGGGTGTCATTTTCAATATGACGTTTAACTTGTTCAATGGTGCTGGCTGAATATCCATTAAGATATTTTAGCTGAGCTTGCTGTTTTTGTTTTGCTTGCACATCTTTACTGGTCACAAGACCTGCTAAGGTATCTTTTGCTGCGGCAACTTTAGCCGAGCTGGTTTTTACAACCATTTTAGGCGGTGCTTTACGAGCGGGTTTGTCTGCTAGTTTACTGGATGCTTTTTTTGAGCTCATAGCTTGTTATTTTGCCCAATGGAATAAGGTTAATTAGCGGATAAAACTAAGCCTACCAATTCATCTTAATGTTTTCATCAAATTGATGATTAAGGGAATCGATAGGCTTATTGTTTACTAAAGCTTAAGTTGGTATTTAACTTAAACTTTGCCGTACATGCGACGGTTTTGCTGTGCGTAAGCAGCTTCAAAAGCTGGTAATTGTACGCGTTTTAGGCCAAGCGTCTCTAAATCAGCTTGTGGCGGGTTACGCTTTAGCTCTTCTTTAATGATAACAGGGCTAATGATGCTAACAGGTAACTCAGTTATTTGAATTGCCGCTTCAGCTTTGAAGCTAGTTGCAGAGCCTGCAAACTTACCTTTTTGTTCACGTTCAATGATGACGATTTCGTCAACTTTGTAATCTTCCATTAATTTGTGGAAAGCAAAGTGAAACTCACGAATAGATTCTGTTTCAGCTGATTTAGAAATGCTGAATGATATTTGACGACATTCAGGTACATTGAATGTTTCAACTTCATAAGTTAATAAGCTAATGATGGCTTCGCCACCTTTTAATTCCACGCCACAAATTTTCATGTTTCACCTTACTTTGTACTAGTTTGATTTTGCCTAATGCCACAGTTAACAGTAGTAACAGCATTAGGCTTAAATTAGGTATTAATCTTCGCTAAGCTCTTGTTCATCATCTTGAACAATTGAGTTATCGTTTTCAGTTATCTTTACTGGTTTGGCTTTACGGCGCATTGGCGCATCACCAATATCAACACCGGTAATAAAGCGCTTATCACGCTTAGGTGCTGTTTTAGGTTTATTGCTTGTACTACGCTTTTTGTTCGATGCTTTGGCATCGCTTGCCTTGGCATTTTTGCTGCCAGCTTTTGGTTTATCTTTTAAGCCTTTGAATTTGCCTTGTAGACCTTCAATAGTCGAAAAGTCAAAATTCTTACGTAAGAATACTTGGATTTTCTTAAAGCTGTCCCAGTCTTTAGGGCCAACTAATGAAATTGCATCACCTTTAGCGCCAGCGCGGCCTGTACGGCCAATGCGGTGAACGTATTCTTCAGCAAATTTGGGCATGTCAAAGTTAATCACTAATGACACATTTAATAAATCTAATCCACGAGATGCAACATCGGTTGTCACCAATATTTTTTGTTGGCCGCGGCTGAATTTATCCATAATCTGATTACGAGCAGATTGATTTAAGTCGCCACTTAACGCTGCAGTTTCTAAGCCTTGTTCAGCAAGAAGCTTGGCTAACCTGTCAGTGTCTGCACGAGTCGCGGTGAAAATAATCACTTGCTTGTGCTGCTCAGTTTTAAGTATGTGCTGCAATAGAGCTTGTTTGTGATCTAAGTGATCAACTAAATATACACGCTGTGTAATATCTTTATGTTCATTGTGCGATGCACCAATAGCCACGTGACTTGGGGTTTTCAGTAATGTCGCAGCAATATCATTAACATGGTCATGATCGAGTGTGGCAGAAAACATCAAGGTTTGTCTGCGCTTGTGATCAGCGGCGTCATTAATGGCTTTTAATTGTGGGGCAAAACCTAAATCAAGCATACGGTCTGCTTCATCAAGAATAAGCAGTTCTAAGCCATTAAGATAAAGATGGCGTTGCTGAAGATGATCGGCAATACGACCCGGCGTAGCCACAATAAAGTGAGGATCACGGGATAACGATTTTGCTTGGTCGTTAAAGTTCTCACCACCTAAAATGCTCACCGCTTTATATTGAGTGTTTGCCACCAATAAACGTAGCTGGCCATAAACTTGCTGAGCAAGCTCTCGGGTTGGCAATAAAATAAGTACACGCGGATCTTTTTTAGATAAGGCCTTTGTTGATATTACGCGCTGCAGTGCAGGTAATAAAAATGCCAGGGTTTTACCTGAACCGGTTTTTGAAGATGCCATTAAATCTTTACCCGCTAGGGCAATCGGCAGGGCTTGCTGCTGAATTTCAGTTGGCTCAGAAATGCCCATATGCTTTAGACTTTCAAGTAAGCGTTTGTCTAAAGAAAAATCGGTAAATAACAAAGGTAAATCCCCTAAAAAATGATAGCCAGATATTATAACGTGTAAGCCTGAGATAGCCAACAGCTTAAGCCTCAGTTATGCTGCGTTTTACTATTTAAATTTCCATTAATTTCAGTTTAAGGATGTCGATAAACATGTCGGATGTTGCCAACGAACCAAGCAAGACCAAAGAATTACGCATTGGTGTTGCGCTCGGCAGTGGAGCTGCTAAAGGTTGGGCTCACATTGGTGTATTAAAAGAACTTGCCGAGATGGGCGTTTATCCAGATAAGGTGGCTGGGTGTTCTGTAGGCGCTTTAGTCGGTGCGGCGTATGCCAATGATCATCTCGATGAACTAGAAAGCTGGGTACGGGGGTTTTCAAGCTGGGATGTTTTAGGGCTTATGGATTTAAGCTGGCGTAAGGGCGGCTTAATCAGTGGTGAGAAAGTGTTTGATGTAATAGCGGGTCGCATTGGTGAGCTTAAAATTGAACAACTTAAAAAGCCTTTTTCTGCCGTTGCGACAGATTTATATTCAGGCCAAGAAATCTGGTTCAAAGAGGGCGACTTACGTCATGCCGTTAGAGCATCTTGTTCGATGCCAGGCTTTTTACCGCCTGTGCAACTGGAAGAACGCTGGTTAGTGGATGGCGCAGTCGTCAATCCTGTTCCAGTGTCTATGTGCAGGGCAATGGGCGTAGATGTGGTCATTGCGGTTGATTTGAATGGTCACCGCCGCAATAGTATGCATATGTTACCGCAGCAAATGAAAAGCCGTGCGCCAACGGAACTTGAAAAGCAGCAACAAGAAGCTAAAGAGTCTGAGTCGGCGTTTATGGACATTTGGGGTAAAGGTAAAGAGTACATTTCCGGTCTGACTGAAATGTTTTCTACGTCTTCAAAATCTCATCCAGGGATGATTGCGGTAATGTCTCAATCAATGGATATTTTAGAGCAACGCCATAAACGTGCACGTTTGATGGGCGACCCGCCTGACGTGTGTTTGGTACCACAGCTTGCTGATATTGGTACTATGGAGTTTCATCGCGCTGCAGAAGCCATTGAAGCGGGTCGTCAAGCCGTGCGCCAAACCGCTCATTTAATCAACTCTTCGCTAGGCCGATAACGGTTTTCATAATTCTGGTCAAGCTCTGTATTGCTATTTAGTGCAGAGCTTGGCAGTAATTTTTTTCATTTTATCTGCCTTCGTTAAACTATGATCCAGATCATAGAATTCTAGTCTTCATTATTGCTTAATGCACCATATATTGTGTTTATTGGTTCTTTGTTGTGGATATATAGTGTTTATATCCTGTGCATAAATGGAGTAAAAGTAATGCCTGTAGTAATTAAAAGGGACGGATGTCGGACTGTATTTGATGAGTCTAGAATAAGGGATGCCATTGTTGCTGCAATGGCGACGGCTACAGGTCATGCCGATGTAGATTATGCTGCTACTGTAGCTTGTGTGATTAGAGATCAGTTATCACATAAACAAGAAGTAGAGATACATCATCTTCAAGATCTGGTTGAAAACCTATTAATGGAAGGGCCTCATAAAGAGGTGGCTCGCCATTATATTGAGTATCGCCATGACCGCGATATTTGTCGTGAAGCTAAAAGTAAGCTTAACTGCGAAATTCGTGGTTTAGTTGAACAAAGCGATAGCTCTATTCTTAATGAAAATGCCAATAAAGACGCAAAAGTTATTCCTACTCAGCGTGATTTATTAGCGGGTATTGTGGCTAAGCATTACGCTAAATCTCACTTATTACCTAAAGACATTGTTGCTGCTCATGAGTCAGGCCAACTGCATTATCATGACCTTGATTACGCACCTTTCTTCCCAATGTTTAACTGCATGCTAATTGATTTAGCGGGCATGATGACCCATGGCTTTAAAATGGGTAACGCTGAAATTGATACTCCTAAGTCAATTTCAACAGCGACTGCAGTAACTGCTCAAATTATCGCTCAAGTGGCTAGCCACATTTACGGCGGCACTACCATTAACCGCATCGACGAAGTGTTAGCGGAATTTGTGCAAAAGAGTTACCAAAAGCAATTAGTGATTGGTAAAGAGTGGGGCGTGAGCGACGTTGAAGCTTTTGCTATGGCGCAGACAGAAAAAGAATGTCATGACGCATTCCAGTCTTTAGAGTATGAAGTGAACACACTGCATACAGCAAATGGCCAAACACCATTTGTGACCTTTGGTTTTGGTTTAGGCACCAGCTGGGAATCTCGATTAATTCAAAAGTCGATTCTGACAGTACGTATGGCTGGCCTTGGTAAAAACCGTAAAACAGCTGTATTCCCTAAACTTGTTTTTGCTATTCGTGATGGGATAAATCATAAAGCTTCTGATAGCAATTATGATGTTAAAAAGCTGGCATTAGAGTGTGCAACTATGCGCATGTATCCAGATATTCTTAACTATGAGCAAGTTGAACGTGTTACTGGTTCATTTAAAACCCCAATGGGTTGCCGTTCTTTCTTAGGTACTTACGAAGAAAATGGCGAGCTTGTTCATGAAGGTCGTAACAACCTCGGTGTTGTTAGCCTTAACTTGCCAAGAATTGCGATTGAAGCAAAAGGCGACGAAAAAGCATTCTTTGCATTACTTGATGAAAGAATGACATTGGCTCGTAAAGCATTAGATACACGTATCGCTCGTCTTGTTGGGGTTAAAGCCAGAGTGGCGCCAATCTTATACATGGAAGGCGCATGTGGTGTTCGCTTAAAAGCAGATGATGATATTTCTGAAATTTTCAAGAATGGCCGCGCATCGATTTCATTAGGCTATATCGGTCTGCATGAAACAATCAATGCGTTATACGGAACTGAAGAGCACGTATTCGATAGTGAGTTACTTCGCACTAAAGCCGTTGAAATTATCAATGTGATGAAGCGTGCTACCGAGTCTTGGAAAGCAGAAACAGGTTATGGTTTTAGCTTATACAGCACCCCAAGTGAGAACTTGTGTAGCCGTTTCTGTCAGTTAGATGCAAAACAGTTTGGCGTAGTTGAAGGTGTGACTGATAAAGGTTACTACACCAATAGCTTCCACTTAGATGTTGAAAAGAAAGTTAATCCATACGATAAAATTGATTTTGAATTACCGTACCCAGAAATCACTAACGGTGGCTTCATTTGCTACGGTGAGTTCCCTAACATGCAGCACAACATTGAAGCATTAGAGAACGTATGGGATTACAGTTATAGCCGAGTGCCTTATTACGGTACTAACACGCCAATTGATGAATGTTATGACTGTGGCTTTGTAGGTGAATTTAACTGTACCAGTAAAGGTTTTGTGTGTCCTAAATGTGGCAACCATGAACCAAGCAGAGTATCAGTAACACGTCGTGTATGTGGTTATTTAGGTAGCCCTGATGCACGTCCGTTTAACCACGGTAAGCAAGAAGAAGTGAAGCGCCGCGTTAAGCATATCTAGTTGCTTCATTGAGTTAAGGTAGAATCAAATAAGGCGCTAAATAGCGCCTTATTTATTTGAAAGGTAAGTGTTATGAATTTTCATCAGTATTATCCAGTCGATGTGATTAACGGCCCAGGAACGCGCTGTACTTTGTTTGTATCGGGTTGCGATCATCAATGTCGCGGTTGTTATAACCAGTCGACTTGGGACCCTCGCTCAGGTCATGAAGTGGATAAGCAAATGGAAGATCAAATCATTGCTGATTTAAATGACACTCGAATCAAACGCCGTGGATTATCTTTGTCAGGCGGCGACCCGTTATTTCCAGCAAATTTAACCGCTATCTTGTCTTTGGTTAAACGCGTGAAAGCGGAATGCCCTGATAAAGATATTTGGCTGTGGAGTGGTTATAAACTTGATGAAATGTCGCTGAAACAACAGCAAGTGTTGTCGTATGTGGACGTATTGGTTGATGGTAAGTTTGAACAAGACTTAGCCGATCCAAGCCTTAAATGGCGTGGCAGTTCAAATCAAGTTATCCATGACATTAGTGAGTTGATTGCTGTTAGTTAACTTTTGCTGTTATTCAACTCTAGCTGTGCTTGTTGATTGTCATGAGCGAGTTTTTAAGCTCATTTTTGATGGTTTTATTTTACCACTATCAATAACTGCGACACGAATAATCTGAGTTGTTTTCGCCAGTGATGACGTTGTTGTTTAATCTCGTATTCAACTTGAATGTTATAAAAACAGTATAGTAATCAAAGTACAATTTATAGTCATTAGACAATGAAACACCCATAGCAGTGATGAAATGGTAAATTTATGCGTTGTAACGGGCTTTGAAGTTAGCTAATTCAACCTCTTTAGGTATATAATTTGCGTTCGAAAAAGTGTTGTTCGATATCAAAACAACTCATTGCTATCGATAACATGTAAGAATTTAAGGTAAAGAAATGAATTTAAAACAAGAACTGCAAACACTAAACGATAAAGCAGAGAAGTTTCGCCGTAAACTTGCTGCCGCTGAAGCTCGTGAAGATAAAGCGATTATCATGCAGTTTAAGAAAGAAATTGCCACCGTCACTAAGCGAATTGCTAGTTTGAAAAACCAGCAATCACGTCAATTGAATAAACAAGGCCAAGAAGTTAAAGGCTTAAAATTCAATCGTGCGCTGACTAAAGCTGAACAAGCTGATATGGGCAAACTTAAAAAGTCAGTTAAAGGACTTGTAGTTGTACATCCAATGACAGCTATGGGCCGTGAAATGAATATCACTGTTGTCACCGGTTTTGCTCCTGCAAAATTCTAGTCCAATATACGAAATAGTCATGACATATATGTCAGTTCAAGGATGAATAGTCTCAAGGATTGAGCGTTGTCTTAAAGGTTTATCCATGTCGATTAAATATATCGCCACTTCTAAGTTACCTACGCCTTGGGGCGTATTTGCGATGCATGGTTTCGAAGATACCGAAACCGGTAAAGAGCATGTGGCGTTAACTTATGGTGAGCTTGATGCCACCGAGCCGATGTTAGGCCGTATTCATTCAGAATGTCTAACTGGTGATGCTTTATTTAGTTTACGTTGCGATTGCGGTTTTCAGCTGCAAACTGCGATGCAAAACATTGCTGAGCAAGGTCAAGGTTTTATTCTATATTTACGCCAAGAAGGGCGTGGCATTGGTTTATTAAATAAAATCCGCGCCTATGAGTTACAAGATCAAGGTGCTAATACCGTAGAAGCAAATGAGCGTTTAGGTTTTGAAGCTGATATGCGTAAGTACGACATGATTGAGCCTATGCTTAAGCAAATTGGTGTGAGTAAAGTTAAGCTCATGACTAATAATCCACGTAAAGTAAAAGCGATGCAAGCTGTCGGTATTGAAGTTGCTGAAAGAGTACCTTTGCAAGTGGGTAAAAACCGCTACAATGAAGATTATTTAAAAACGAAATCAACAGAGCTAGGTCATTTAATGACTGAGCATCATTTTGTCGATAACGATAAATAACCATGATTCATTTTGAATACATTAATCTGTAAGTAAACTGCTTATTAAAATGGGTTACCTCAATTGAAAGCGTTTAGCTTTATCAATTCTAAAAGCGTTGCAATGTTATTTGCAGCGCTTTTTATTAGTTTTTTTATGATGCCTAGCAGTCATGCTGATGAGGCAAATAATCCCGATCTTTCTCACTACGCTTTTGCCAATTACATTGGTAGTGGTATTTATCGCGCTTCTGGGCAAAATGCTGCAGTAGTGAACATTCCGTTTGCGTTTGATATTGAAGAGTCTGAAGATCATATTTTGACCTTAAGATTACCTATTTCATTAGGTTTCTTTGATTACTCTTTCAGTGATTTACCCGAAGGCGAATTGCCTGATAATGTTGGCACAATGACCATCACGCCTGGGATCGAATACAAATGGCTTTATGATGAGCAACTCACATTCGAAAGCTATTTAGATTTAGGTTATGGACACAATTTTTCTAATTCAAGCAATGTGGGCATTTTCTCAACGGGTGTGTCAGCCTTATATGAGTTAGAGCAAGCTAAATATACTCCGGTATGGGTGAATCGAGTTTATTACGCTGGCTATAAAAGCAGTATCAATGACAGCTCGGAGAGTTATTCAGTACTGCAGTCAGGTATCGACTTTGGCATTGGTCAGCATTGGGATTGGGGCGATTATACTATCGAGCCGAGACTATTTGTTGCTGGGCGCTGGTATTTTAATAAGCTTAAATTTATTACACCATTAGAAGATGATATTCACACATCAAGCACTTATGAAATCGGTGCGACCTTGGCGTTATCAAAACCACTTGGTTGGGGTTGGTTTAGTACCGACCGATTTGGTATCAGTTATCAAACTGACGGTGAGTTACAAGTGTGGCGCTTAATCTTTGAATTCCCGATGTAGGCTGGTTTAGCTATATAAAAATGTAATAAAAAAGGCATGAATTTCATGCCTTTTTTATGGGTATCAATACTAAGAGTTAATTAAAACAATATAGCGACTACTTACCCCAAATACTGGCATTGACGCCTTCAGTACTTTTGTCTGTATGAATAGACTTTGACTCTTTGACCGCTGGCGCGTCCTTGTCCTTTCTGTCAACATAAGGCTTTGGTGCAGGCAAGGGAAGTTTGTTCATTTTAAGCCACAAGTATTCGACCTTGTCTCTAGCCCACTCGGTTTTACGTAAAAACTTTAAACTCGATTTAACGCTTGGGTTGTCGTTAAAGCAGCGAATATTGATACGGCTTCCTAATTCTTCCCAGCCGTAATTATCGACTAAATCATTAACGATGGTTTCAAGTTTTATACCGTGCAGTGGGTTGTTTGCTTGTGTCATTACTCAGGCTTAATTAACTAATTTGCGCTCATTATAACAAATGACAAAAAAAATACTTAAAACCAATGGGGACAATCACAGGTTTATTGATAACAAAGAAAAGGCCGATAACAGAGTTATCGGCCTTGGGTAGTAAATCACTAATGATTAATCATTATTAAGTTGGGTTAAAGTAGCGGTTATGATTCCGTTGAAGCTTCAGCTGTTAAGCTTGGCTCTTCATCATCTTCTACATGTCGACCTTTGGTTTTAGTAATAATTAACGCTGCAATCACTAACGTAGTCACCACACCTGCAATCGTCGATACCGTCATGTTTAAACCAGCCCCTAATGTTGGTGAGCTTAATAAGAAGCTAATCACAACACAGGTCATGAACATGGCTGGTACGGTACAAATCCAATGTAGTTTGTTGTGACGTAGTAAATATGCTGAAGCAGTCCACAGCATCAATACTGCCGTTGTTTGGTTAGCAACACCGAAGTAACGCCAGATAATACCAAAATCAACTTGGGTCAAAATGGCACCAATCACAAATAATGGAATTGCTAGCAATAAACGTTTAGAGATTTGAGTTTGTGGCATTTTGAAAAACTCTGACAAGATTAAACGTGCCGAGCGGAATGCGGTATCGCCAGAAGTAATTGGCAATACAATCACACCTAAGATAGCTAAGAAACCACCTACAGCGCCTAATAAACCGTTTGAAGCTGCATAAACTACGTTAGCTGGGTTACCGTCCATACCAGCATTTAGCCCTTCGATACCGCCAAAGAATGATAATGCGATAGCACACCAAATTAATGCGATAACACCTTCACCAATCATGGCGCCGAAGAATACAAAACGACCATTAGATTCGTTTTCGACACAACGTGCCATTAATGGAGATTGTGTTGCGTGGAAGCCAGATACGGCGCCGCAGGCAATGGTAATAAACAATGCAGGCCAAAGTGGCATATCATTTGGGTTTAAGTTAGTTAAGAAATCTTTTGCTTCAAAACCAGGTAGCAATGAGTGCTCACTTGAAACAATAATGGCTAAGGTCAGGCCGACAGACATGAACATTAACAATGCGCCAAAAAATGGGTAGAGGCGGCCAATGATTTTATCTACAGGCACTAAAGTAGCAATTAGGTAGTAGCTGAAAATAATGCCGACAAAGATAGCCATGTCGTAGCCAGTTAGCTTACTCAATAAGCCTGCAGGGGCTGAAATAAAGACCACACCAACGAGTAACAACAAAACGATGGCAAACACATTCATGAAGTGTTTTGCTGGTTTTCCTAAGTACTTACCCGCAAGGTTTGGTACCGATTGACCATTATTTCTAACTGACAACATGCCAGAAAAATAATCATGTACTGCACCTGCAAAAATACAACCGAATACAATCCATAACATGGCAGCAGGGCCATATAAAGCACCTAAGATTGGGCCAAAGATAGGGCCGACACCTGCAATGTTCAGTAGTTGAATTAAGTACACTTTGCCTTTTGACATAGGAACATAATCCACGCCATCAGTTTTAGTGAATGCAGGGGTTTGTCTTTGGGCATTAATCCCAAATACTTTTTCAACAAACGCACCGTAAATAAAGTAGCCGCCAATTAGCAAGCCTACACAAAGTAAAAACCAAGTCATTTTTAACATCTCCCATTTTCAATGGCGCCACTTTAACTAGGTTAAAGCAAGAAAAAAGGACAAACTGGCTAATGGGTCGAATTGAGAGGCTAAGCGGTAGTATGGCAGGTTAAGCGGTTATGCTAAGAACTAAGTGAGAGCGCTAAGAAATCTGAGGTAGTGGTAAGAAGTAAGTTGTAAAGGGGATTAACGAGCTAGGGTATAGCCTTTGAACACTGATTAACTTAGGTCGTCAATCAGTGTTCAATGGTGGGAGTTGTATTTTTTAGTCTAGTTTTATTGAAGGCTGTGTTTATTCATTAACGATATTACTGAAAACCGAGCACTTGTTTAAGCGGCTTTAAATAACGACGAGATACTGGGACTTTTTCACCGCTGTGAGTGGTAACTTCGGCTCCTGTATCAAGTAATTCAATTTCTGAAATCGCCCTTGGTGCAAGTAAGTACTGTTTGTGACACCTCACCAATGGAGTTTTTTCTTCTAATACCTTTAACGTTAATTGAGTATGGCAATAGCTGTTACTGGCATTAACATGAATGCCGCCAACATCACTAAAAATGTATTCAACATCTTCGGTTGCAACCACTTTTAATTTATTGCCACAATAGCAAGGTAAGTGTTCGATATACTCAGGCGCAATGGATTGAATAGCTTGTGGAGCTAAATCATTTCTAACTTTGTCTATGGTTTGCTTAAAGCGATTATCTTCAATGGGCTTAAGCAAGTAATCAAATGCATTATTATCGAAAGCCTTAACGGCATATTCATCAAAAGCGGTGACAAATACCACTCGTGGCATGTTTTCTGGCGATAACATACTGATAAGTTCTAAGCCTGTAATTCTTGGCATTTGAATATCAAGGAATATCACTTGAGGCTGATGTTTATTAATAGCATGTAAGCCGTCAATGGCATTACTGCATTCTTCGATGATTTTAAAGTCAGTTTCTGATGCCAAAAGATCAGCTAACTGCTGGCGGGCAAAAGGTTCATCATCAATGATTAAACAGCTAATCATGACACATCTCCTGAATAAGGAAGGTGGATTGAAACACAGGTAAATTTATCTTCCTGGCATTCTACTTTCACGCCATATTGTTCACCGAATTGGTTTTGAATACGCTTATGAACAATGTTCATTCCAAGCCCTTCAGAACGCTCTGGAGGATTATACAAACCTGCATTATCAGTGACTTTTAATATCAACTCATCATTTATAGTTTCTGCAGTGACGGTGATGATGCCTTGTTCAATTAAATGCGAGGTACCATGTTTAACCGCATTTTCAATAATGGGCTGTAAGGTAAAAGCGGGCAGGCGCAGATGATGCAGGCTTGCGGGAATATTAATATCTAGTTGCAGCTTATCGATAAACCTTGCTCGCTCAATTGAGAGGTAAGCTTCAATGTGTTCAAGTTCATCACTGAGACTGACAAGGCCTGTGGTTCGTTTTAAATTGATCCGTAAAAACTGCGAAAGTTGCTGTAATAGTTGCTTTGCCATTTGCGGGTCACGTTTAATAATGGCGCTGATCGTATTTAAAGCATTAAATAAAAAGTGTGGATTGACCTGAGCTTGTAATAACTTAAGCTCTGATTGAGTCAATAAATTTTGTTGCTGCTCATAGCGGCCGAACAAGATTTGATTCGACATCAGCTTAGCTATGCCTTCGCCTAAGGTTTTGTTGATATTCAAAAATAACTTATTTTTAGGCTCATAAAGTTTGATGGTGCCAATCACTTCATTTTCACAGCGCAGCGGAATAACAAGGCTTGAACCTAAGCGGCAATTCTTACCTGTAATGGAGCAGGAGTAGCTGGTCTCTACGCCGTCAGCAAACATCACCGTGTTATTCGCTATGGCATCTAAGGTAATTTGTGAGGATATAGGAGTCCCCGGGATATGATGGTCGTCACCTATACCAATAAAAGCTAACAATTTTTCTCTATCGGTAATGGCCACAGCGCCCACTTGAGTTTCTTCAATGATAATTTGCGCGACTTTGCTGGTGGATTGTTGATTAAAGCCTTTAGACAACAAGCCGACACTGCGCTCAGCAATTTTTAATGCTTTAGTTGAGAAAGCTGAAGACAGTTTATCAAACATGGTTTTTTGATCGAGGATCATGCTCATAAACAATGCTGCACCTAAAGAGTTAACCAATAGCATTGGTGGCGCGATTGCTCTTACTAACTCTAAGGAGTGATCAAAAGGTTTGGCGACAAGTAAAATAATGCTCATTTGCATTAGTTCAGCACAAAAAGTGACTAAGAAAACTAACAGCGGATTGTAAATAAGCTCTAAATTGCCGCTACGTTTGAGGTAATAGCTGACCATTCCAGCTGAAAGGCCTTCTAATGTAGTTGAAATAGCACAGGCAAGGTCGGTAAATCCACCTAAACTGTAGCGGTGTAACCCACCAGTTAATCCAATAAAAAATCCTGTTACAGGCCCTCCTAACAAGCCGCCGAGTACAGCCCCCATTGCCCGAGTGTTCGCAATGGCACCTGTGGTTTGCTCACCAAAATAAGTTGCCATAATACAAAAGCTTGAAAACACCACATAAATGAAAATTTTATGGGGTAAGCGAGTTGATGTTTCGGCAAACATTTTGAACAAGGGAGTTTTACTGAATAGGTATACGATGACAAGGTACAGGCACATCTGTTGGGTCAGGAGGAGGATAAGTGCCATAGAAGTAGCCTATTGATTCAAACTTAAGGTATGGAAGCCGACAGTATATTAGCGCAATATAAAATGCTTAAGTGATCTTGGCGCAGCGACACTTAATGAGCAATTGTTTTTGTGTGATAAGTTAGCAAAGATCACATTTTGTATCAGTCATATTATTAGTAATAGTATCAATAACACTATTAACACTAGTAATAGAATGAGCATTAAGAAATTGAAACCTGCTTAAACAGGCTTTGTTGTCAGTAATGTTTCACTTTCCGGTATCTATATAAAATCGAATTCTAGCTTCAACTCCAAGGTTAAAACTCAAAGTTGTTATCAGGTGGTATAGCAAATAACTCTTCTGCAATGGCGCTAATTTCTTGCGCGGCTTTGCCTTCAGGATCTATCTCTAATACAGACGAGCCGCTTTCTTCGCTGTCATCGTAAATATTACGGTTAAAGGTCACCGCATTTAGCGCAGTGAGTCCGAATGATTTAACAACATCTTTAGCTTCTAGAATACGCTTGAACTGAGAGGGAAGTGCTGGACACTGACTGATGACAACAGTAGCCACCATTTTAGGATTAACCATTTTACAGGTACTGAGCATGTCTTCCATGTGCGGTAAGGTTTTTAAGTCTCTACGTTTTGGCCGCAGAGGAATAACGACATAAGTTGCCACTGACATGGCTGCGCGCATGGCAAGGTTATCTTGACCGCCACAATCGACAATAACGTAGTCAAAGCGTTCACCCAAGCTTAATAAATCATTACGGATTTTGCCGTAGAGCTGAATACAGTTAATTGGTTTTAAATCGGTTTGGGCGTTGCGGGCTTGTATCCAATCTGATGTGGTGCGCTGAGGGTCGCAATCAACCATTAATACATTAGCTTTAAAAGTGTCGGTAACATAAACAGCAAGGTTTTGAGCTAAACAACTCTTGCCGCTGCCGCCTTTTTCTCCACCTACCAGTATTATCATAGCGCTACCTTATTTGATGAGATATCTATCGCCCTAAATTAATCATAGTAGAAAATAACTCATTAAATCAGAAGTATTGAAATCAAAGGCAATAAAAGCTTTATATCAATAATCTAATTTATCATTATCTATCTCAGGCATTGCTGACGGTTGTTCAAAGTAATTGCAATGCAATATGAAAGCTTTGTGGATTGGCTTGTGTGCAGCGGCATACTTGCCCTTTAATGGTATTTTGTTTTTCTGTATTTTGATTAAAGGTGATAGCGATTAAATCCCCAAGTTCGAAAGCACTTTTGTAATCAATGAGGATCCCTTTGCGCGCTAAGTCAATACATACGCCGTAATCTTCATTAGGCTCACCGGCACTATCAATCCAATGTAAGAGAATACGCTCAGCTTCCATATCCACTCTTAATGAGTTTCGTTTTTCTTCAAATCCTGTTGGTTCATTAGACATTACCGCGTCACTCCGTGTTGGCTTTTGTTAATGCACATTATTTATGTACATTGTTTATGCACTCAATTAATACTAATCAACATCCATAAAAAAAGCGATAAGTTAGTCACTTATCGCTTTAATTATCAATATTTGTTTTGTGCTGATAGGTTACTGATTAATGATCTAAATCTTTACTCTTTGGGTATGGCAGTTTGAGCTGACCCCAGCGGATAACAATAACGGTGCAGGCCAGTACAATGGTAGAAATCGAAATGGCCAGAATTCGCCAGTCATCCATGCCTTTCATATCAAGAATTAAGTAACGGGCTAAGGCTACAATAGCGATATAAATCGGCATGCGGATTGGTAATTTACCTGACTCTAGATAGTTAACCACCATAGCTAACACTTCGAGATAGATGAACAGTAAGAGTAAGTCTGCCAGCTCGACTGTTCTGATTTCGAACATATGGAGGATTTCTTCGCCGATAGCAAACACGGTCGCAACGGAAATAATAAATAAAACGACGTGTTCAACGCTTTTTAGGCTTTTGATGCCTATTTGACGAAGGATAGGGAGCGGCATAATAATGTTATCTCTTATTTTAAATCTAATTGATAATTCAGTATATTCTGCTAGGAGCCAGTTTGCTGAGTGATCCAGATCAAAAAAGATAAATTTATATGATTTATACAATAAGCCATTGATAAATCGCAGACATAAAAAAACCGCCATTAACAATTAAGTTTGGCGGTTTTATGTTCTAACGGTATGTCGTTAGAAAAGCGATTAGCGTTTTAAGCCTTCATTCAATAAAGGGCGCATAATCTTAACAAGCTCAGAAGTTACTTTAGGCGAACCCGCTACAACGTTACCAGAAGCTAGGTAATTATGGTTACCAGTGAAGTCAGTTACCGTACCGCCAGCTTCACGACAGATTAAATCACCTGCTGCGATGTCCCATGGCTTAAGACCGATTTCGAAGAAACCGTCTAAACGACCAGCTGCTACATAAGCTAAATC
Organism: Shewanella sp. GJ50-10; assembly: GCF_055808815.1. NCBI lineage: Bacteria > Pseudomonadati > Pseudomonadota > Gammaproteobacteria > Alteromonadales > Shewanellaceae > Shewanella > Shewanella sp. GJ50-10. The sequence continues at coordinate 1,546,559 of NZ_JBVVSS010000001.1, forward strand.
TAACGCGGCAGAACCTGCACGGCGAATATCAGCACAAACTGGGAATACTTCACCAAGAATGTTCATGTAGGTTTCAGTGTGTTGACGAGACTTGAACGGGAAACCAGTACCAATCATGGTATTAGCTAGTTCATTTACACCAGTTACACGTAGACGGAAGTCGTTAACTTTAGCGCCTTGGCCACGTACTGCAGAGAATAACTCTTCGCGAACAGGATCGTAAATAACGGCAACTTCAATTTTGCCTTTATATTGTACTGCGATAGATACTGCGAAATGAGGGATACCACGAACGAAGTTGTTGGTACCATCCAAAGGATCGACTATCCATACATAATCTTTGTTAGAACCACGGTTTTCACCGTCTTCTTCGCCAACAATCGTGTGGTCTGGGTAAGACTTACGAATTTGGTATGTAATGGTAGCTTCTGCTTCCTTGTCTACACTTGTTACAAAGTCATTTAGACCTTTTGAATCAACTTCAACTTTGTCGAGTTCAGTATAGGCGCGCATAATAGTTTGGCCCGCAGCGCGTGCAGCGCGCGTGGCAATAGTCAGCATCGGATGCATAGCAATCCCCTGGATGTTAAAGAACGAATAAATCAGCCGCGTAATTATACGCATTTTGACAGGTTTATCAAATGCAGATTTTCATATAAGGAATTAATTGCTGCTTGTGTTACTATCCGCAAATAGTTTTTTAGACAAATAAAGTAGTTTCATGCTGAGTAATATACGCGTTGTTTTAGTAGGGACATCTCATCCCGGAAATATCGGTTCTACTGCTAGAGCCATGAAAACCATGGGCTTATCAAATCTGTACCTTGCAGAACCAAGAGTAGAGCCAGATGGTCAATCTATTGCACTTGCAGCAGGTGCCGCCGACCTGATTAGAGACGTCACCATTGTTGATTCATTATCTGAGGCCATTGAAGGTTGCAGCCTAGTCATTGCCACTAGTGCACGTAGCAGAACGTTAGATTGGCCAATGCTGGTTCCTAAAGAGGCGGGCGAGAAGTTAGCACTTGAGAGCCTAAAAGGTCCTGTCGCTATTGTGTTTGGTCGTGAAAACCACGGGTTAAGTAATGAAGAGCTGCAAGAGTGTACCTATCATGTTGCGATTCCTGCCAATCCTGAATATAGCTCGCTTAACTTAGCTCAGGCAGTGCAAATCATTTGTTATGAAACTCGTATGGCACATTTAGCGTTAGATGAAAAAGCGACTTTTGAAGAGGAATATCCACTCTCAGAAGACTTGCAACGCTTTTATGTTCATCTTGAGTCGACATTAACTAAGACCAATTTTATTATTAAAAATCATCCAGGTCAGATTATGACAAAGCTTAAACGCTTATTCAGCCGTGCTCGTGTTGAGACTGCAGAAATGAATATCCTGCGCGGTATTTTAACCTCGATTGATAAAAAAATGCCGCAAGAAGATAGTAGTAAAGACAAAGAGTCATAAACTGCTGTTAGTGTCATTTCTGTAACGATGAAAGTAAGAAATTTAAAGTGGTAAAAGAAGGACTGTGACATGGGCGTGATAGCGCGATTGAAGGAAGATATTGAATCTATTTATCACCGTGACCCTGCGGCGAATAGTAGTTTCGAGATTTTAGTAAATTATCCTGGCATGCATGCGATTTGGATTCATCGCATTAGCAATAAGCTTTGGAATGCCAAATGGCATTTGCTAGCACGATGTTTATCTACCTTCTCACGTTGGTTCACTGGTATTGAAATCCACCCTGGCGCAACCATTGGACGTCGATTTTTTATCGACCATGGTATGGGGGTTGTTATTGGTGAAACTGCCGAAATAGGCGACGACTGTACGCTTTATCATGGCGTTACATTAGGTGGCACCACTTGGCAAGCAGGCAAACGTCACCCAACGCTTGAGAACAATGTTGTTGTTGGTGCAGGCGCTCAAATTCTTGGACCAATTACGATGCACGACGGTGCAAGAGTGGGTTCTAATTCGGTTGTGGTTAAAGATGTTGCTAAAGAAACAACGGTTGTGGGAATTCCTGCCCGCGTAGTGGCAAGACCTTCTGAGCAAACGAAAGAACAAACTGAGCGCCGCAGTGCTATGGCGAAGAAGTACGGCTTTGATGCTTATGCGGTATCGCCTGATAACCCAGATCCAGTTGCAAGTGCCATTGGCCAGATGTTGGATCATATGCATTTGATGGACTCAAAAGTACAAGAGATTTGCCAAGCTGTACAAACCATGGGCGGCGAAGTCTGCACTGAAAAGTTACCTGAACTCAATGTTGATAACTTTACAGAAGCGGAACAAGAAGCGGCTGAAAAGCGTATTCAAGAAATTGATAAGTTTGATCCGATTATTTAATCTTTAGACTTGAAAAACACATAGTCGATACCCATTTAAAGGTATCGACTTTTTTATTTCTAAGTCGTCGGGTTTTCACAGTAATCAGTTTTTTTTGACATACTGCAGTTTTATCACATATTCGGTCAATTAATAGCTCTCTAGCATTGAATCTTGCGGTATAAAAAGGTTAAATACCCCTGCAAATTTTAAGACCTAAATTGTTAGACGCGAACGAGATATAATACTTGAGTGGTTTAGTGGGTTAAATACTTGACTAATTTACTCGGGTATGGTGAAATTGCCCTATAGTATATGGGAGCAAATAACGTTATGAAACTGACATCAAAAGGTCGCTACGCAGTGACAGCTATGCTGGACGTTGCTATTCACTCAGCCACCGGGCCAGTTCCCTTAGCGGATATCTCTGAAAGACAGGGAATATCGCTTTCCTATCTTGAGCAACTCTTCGCTAAGCTTCGTAAACATGGTCTTGTATCTAGTGTTCGTGGTCCTGGAGGCGGTTATCGTCTTGGACAAGAAGCGAACGATATCTCTGTAGGCATGGTCGTGCATGCTGTAGATGAGTCAGTTGATGCGACTCGTTGTCAGGGGAAAGGGAATTGCCAAAGTGGCTCCCGCTGTCTCACCCATTCTTTATGGGGAGATTTAAGTAAACAGATTTCAGAATTTTTAGATGGCATTACGCTTGCTGGATTAATGCATAAACGAGATGTTCAATTTATCTCTTTAAAGCAAGATGAAATGCAGAATGAGCACAGAGTTACTTTGTAGTTTTGTGTTGATGTATCGATAACAATATATGTACGTTGTAAGTGGTCACACAGATGACTACTCAGTACGGAGTGTATGATGAAGCTTCCTATCTATTTAGATTATGCCGCAACAACCCCTGTCGACAAACGTGTTGCCGACAAAATGGTCCAATTTATGACAATGGACGGTGTGTTTGGTAACCCTGCATCACGTTCTCACCGCTATGGTTGGCAAGCCGAAGAAGCAGTTGATATTGCTCGTAACCAAGTGGCTGATTTAATCAATGCCGATCACCGTGAAATTGTTTTCACATCTGGTGCGACTGAATCAAGCAACCTTGCTATTAAAGGTATTGCGCATTTCTATAACAAGAAAGGCAAGCATGTCATCACCAGTAAAACAGAACATAAAGCCACTCTTGATGCTTGTCGCCAGTTAGAGCGCGAAGGCTTTGAAGTGACTTACCTTGAACCAGGTGACAATGGACTTATTCCATTATCAGTGATTGAAGGTGCAATGCGCGATGACACAATTTTAGTGAGCATCATGCATGTAAATAATGAAATTGGTGTGATTCAAGACATCAATGCAATTGGTGAGTTATGTCGCTCAAAAGGTATTTTCTTCCATATGGATGCTGCACAAAGTGCAGGTAAATTACCGATTGACGTGAAAACAACCAAAGTAGATTTGATTTCAATCTCTGGTCATAAAATGTATGGGCCAAAAGGGATTGGTGCATTATACGTGCGTCGTAAACCACGTATTCGTTTAGAGTCTCAAATGCACGGTGGCGGTCATGAGCGCGGTATGCGTAGTGGCACATTAGCTACACACCAAATCGTTGGCTTAGGCGAAGCAGCAGCTATCGCTAAGCAAGATATGATTGAAGATAATGCTCGCATACTTCGTCTACGTGACAAGCTATGGGCTGGCATTAAGCATATCGAAGAAACCTATATCAATGGCGATATGGAACAACGCTACTGCGGTATCTTTAATGTGAGCTTCAACTTTGTTGAAGGTGAGTCATTAATGATGGCGCTTAAAGATTTAGCCGTATCATCAGGTTCAGCTTGTACTTCTGCAAGTCTAGAGCCTAGCTATGTACTACGTGCATTAGGCTTGAATGATGAAATGGCACACAGCTCAATCCGCTTCTCAATTGGTCGTTTTACCACTGATGAAGATATCGAGCATGCAATTAAAGTAATTGATGATTCTATCGGTAAGTTACGTGAAATGTCTCCACTTTGGGAGATGTTTAAAGATGGTATCGATCTGGACCAAGTTCAGTGGGCACATCACTAATACATTATTATCGATAGCGATAAACGGAGCAGAATTGTTATGGCTTACAGCGAAAAAGTAATCGAACATTATGAAAATCCACGTAACGTGGGTTCATTTGATAAGAATGATCCTTCAGTGGTAACAGGTATGGTTGGCGCACCAGCATGTGGTGACGTGATGAAGCTTCAACTAAAAATCGGCGAAGACGGCATCATTGAAGATGCTAAATTCAAAACTTACGGTTGTGGTAGCGCAATCGCTTCTAGCTCACTGGTAACAGAGTGGGTTAAAGGTAAAAGTGTTGATGAAGCAGCAACGATTAAGAATGCTGACATTGCTGAAGAACTTGCATTACCGCCTGTTAAAATCCATTGCTCTATTTTAGCCGAAGACGCTATTAAAGCAGCATTAGATGAGTACAAATCAAAGCAAGACAAGTAATACCGGAGTTAAGATGGCAATAACAATGACCCCAGCTGCGGCTGAACGAGTGAAATCTTTCCTAGTTAATCGAGGAAAAGGCTTGGGTTTACGCCTAGGGTTAAGAACATCTGGCTGTTCTGGTATGGCTTACGTGCTTGAGTTTGTTGATGAAGCTAACGATGATGATGACGTTTTTGAGATTGAAGGCGTTAACATCATTATCGATGCTAAAAGTTTTATCTATCTTCAAGGCATCGAATTAGATTTTGTTAAAGAAGGCCTAAACGAAGGTTTCCAATTTAACAACCCTAATGCCAAAGGTGAATGTGGTTGTGGTGAAAGCTTTACTGTGTAGTAAAGCCTCACTCTAATTTACCAATAAAGAGCATGATATCTGCCAATGAATTACTTTGAATTATTTCAAATAACACCTTCCTTTGATATCGACACCGCCAACCTTGCAGAGCGCTACCGCGAACTGCAAAGGGCGGTTCATCCCGATAAATTTGCTAACGAGTCTGAACAGCAAAAATTGCTGTCTGTGCAACGAACTGCGCAGGTTAATGACGGTTATCAAACGCTAAAAAATCCATTGCGACGTGCAGAGCACATGCTGAGTTTACGTGGCATTGATATAAGCCACGAAACCACCACAGTCAAAGATACCGCTTTTTTGATGCAGCAAATGGAATGGCGTGAATCCCTAGAAGATATCAAAGATAGTCAACAAGCTGATGAATCAATTGATGATTTGTACCAGTCATTTGCTGACTTTGAAAAGACACTTTCGCAATTACTTGCCCAATTATTAGCAGCCAATACAGATGAAAATAATTTATCTGCAGCGGATCAAATAAGAAAGCTAAAATTTATGGCAAAATTGCAGGATGAACTCGCAAGAATTGAAGATTCATTATTAGATTAACGATGTGCTCTGTTACTTTAGCAGGGCTTTTTATTATCTTTAGATGAATGTTGATTACTAAACAATTGGAATACTATGGCCCTTTTTCAAATCGCTGAGCCCGGTCAAAGCGCCGCGCCGCATCAGCACCGCCTTGCCGTGGGTATCGACCTAGGTACAACAAATTCATTAGTTGCGGCTGTTAGAAGTGGTGAAGCACTGACTTTACCCGATAGTGACAACCAGCATTCGCTACCTTCGGTTGTGCATTACGCTGTCGACAGTATCGAAACAGGCGAAGCTGCTCAAATTCACTCGGCTAAAGATCCTAAAAATACCATTGTTTCAGTGAAACGCTTTATGGGCCGAAGTCTTGCCGATATTCAAGCTGGTGAACATCAACTACCATACGACTTAACTGCCAGTGAAAATGGTTTACCTATTTTCAATACTGCTAATGGCGCAGTTAACCCTGTACAAGTTTCAGCTGAAATTCTTAAGCCGCTTATTGCTCGCGCTGAAAAAACCTTAGGTGGTGATTTAGAGGGCGTAGTGATTACTGTGCCAGCCTATTTCGATGACGCGCAACGCCAAGGGACTAAAGATGCAGCTGAACTTTTAGGTGTTAAAGTGCTTCGTTTATTGAACGAGCCAACAGCTGCTGCAATCGCATACGGTTTAGACACTAAACAAGAAGGCGTTATTGCCATCTACGATTTGGGTGGTGGTACCTTTGATATTTCGATTCTGCGTCTTAATCGCGGCGTATTTGAAGTCTTAGCGACTGGCGGTGACTCTGCGTTGGGCGGCGATGATTTCGACCACCTTTTACAAGCACATTTACAGCAAGCTTTAGGGCTTAATGAGCTTTCTGCCTCTTTATCGCGTCAGTTATTAATTGAGTCACGCCGAGTGAAAGAGCAATTAACCAATGCAGATACTTGTATTGCGTCTGTCACGCTAGATAATGGCGATACGGTTAATACTGAAGTTTCAAAAGCAGAGTTTGAATCGTTAATTACATCACTGGTTAAAAAGACTATCGCAAGTTGTCGCCGTACATTGCGCGATGCTGATGTTACTGCTGATGAGATTATTGAAACCGTCATGGTAGGCGGTTCTACCCGCGTACCATTAGTGCGTGAGCAAGTTGAGAGCTTTTTCAAAAAAGCACCACTGACGTCTATTGACCCAGATCGTGTTGTTGCCATTGGCGCAGCGATTCAAGCTGATATTCTAGTGGGCAATAAGCCAGAATCAGATTTGTTATTACTTGATGTTATTCCACTATCACTTGGTATCGAAACCATGGGTGGTTTAATTGAAAAAGTCGTTACGCGTAATACCACCATTCCTGTTGCTCGCGCTCAAGAGTTCACGACATTTAAAGACGGCCAAACGGCAATGGCTTTTCATGTTGTACAAGGTGAACGTGAGCTAGTAGATGATTGTCGTTCATTAGCGCGTTTTACCTTAAATGGTATTCCTGCATTAGCTGCAGGCGCAGCGCATATTCGGGTGACTTTCCAAGTGGATGCTGATGGCTTGTTGAGTGTTACAGCGATGGAAAAATCAACTGAAGTTAAAACCACGATTCAAGTTAAGCCTTCATTTGGTTTATCTGATACTGAAATCGCGACTATGCTAAAAGACTCAATGAAACATGCGAAAGATGATATCACTCGTCGAATGTTAGCTGAGCAACAAGTTGAAGCTTCAAGAGTGGTAGAAACCTTGAGCGCAGCATTAGCCAAAGATGCAGATTTACTCAACCCGCAAGAGCAAGCTGAGATTAATACCGCCATTGAACAGTTACAATTAACTGCTCAGGGTGAAGATACCGACGCTATTGAAAAAGCGATTGAAGCATTAGATGCACAAACTCAAGAGTTTGCTAATCGTCGTATGGACAATTCAATTCGAGCAGCGCTGAAAGGTCAGTCTGTCGATAATATATAGGTGATGAAATGCCACAGTTAGTTTTTTTACCACATGAAGAGCTGTGTCCAGATGGAGCAGTTGTTGAAGCCGAAGTTGGCGAAACCATTTTAGATGTTGCATTAAAAAATGGCATCCACATTGAACACGCCTGTGAAAAGTCGAATGCATGTACTACGTGTCATTGTATTGTTCGTGAAGGCTTTGACCAACTTGAAGAAAGCGATGAGTTAGAAGACGATATGCTTGATAAAGCATGGGGCTTAGAGCCTGAGAGCCGTCTTTCTTGCCAAGCTAAAGTCGTTGATTGCGACTTAGTCATTGATATTCCTAAGTACACCGTCAACATGGTGTCTGAAGGACACTAAGCTAGATTCTAACTTAGAATATGAAAGGGCAATAACAGCAATGTTATTGCTCTTTTTTGTTTATTCATATTTGTGTAGCTTTGCTTCTGAATAGCAAAGGGGCAAGTGTGTTTTAGCCGTTCGTCATAATGCGTTTTATCCAACATTAATTTTTAGCAAGAGATTGGCTTTATTGAATTGACGTCCAAAAGTATTGACAAGTAACAAGATTAATTTGAATGTTAATCTTCTGCTCATGTTATCTTTAGTATGATTATGTCATCGGGTTTGTCGTTCTGATTTAATTGAGTTTATTGGCTTAGTATTTAATCTTTAGTTTTAATCTTTAGTTTTTAAAATGGGGTTATATGAAATTATTGTTGGTCGAAGATTCTGAAGCATTACGCCGACCAGTGGTCAAAGCCTTAAAAGCATCTGGATTTGCTGTTGATGCAACAGGTGATGGGCAAGAAGGTTTATGGATGGCTTTAGAGCAAGACTATGATGTCATCATTCTGGATATTATGTTGCCTGGTTTAGATGGGCGCGAAGTGCTTAAAAAGCTACGCGAGGCCAACAATGAAACCCCAGTGCTGTTCTTAACGGCAAAAGATTCTATTGAAGACAGAGTCGCAGGTCTGCGTTTAGGTGCGGATGACTATTTAGTGAAGTCTTTTGCCATTGAAGAGTTGATTGCTCGAGTTGAAGCATTAGCTCGACGTAAATATCAGCATCGCTCGCCGAAACTGGTGGTTGCTGATCTTGTATTGGATCGTTCTGCCAAAACGGTAATACGTGCCGAACAGTCTATCGTTTTACCTTCTCAGTTGTATGCATTATTAGAGTACTTGATGTTGCACACTGATAGCGTTATTTCTCGCACGCAAATAGAACAACATATTTATGATGAACAAGTCTCTCCGACGAGTAATGTTGTCGACACTGCAATATGTGCGTTAAGAAAAGCCATTAGCGTACCAACATCTAGCGCACCGCTTATTCATACTCGAAGAGGTATGGGTTATATCATTAGCCCACAAAAACCATGAAGAGTATTCGAAGTAAGCTTTTAATATGGCTTGTGCCTAGCTTTGTGATTATTGCCATATTAGCGGGTTCATTATTGTATTTTACTGAGCAGCGCAGGTTAAATGCCAGCCTTGTTAATGAGCTGAATGAGTTTTCTCGGATCATGAAGTTAACGTTGATGAGACCAACGCCACGTTTCGGCGCTGCAGCAATTGAGCAAGACTTTGCTTCGAGCACCAAATTAAAACTTAACGATGTGGAAAGTGGTTATTATCTTCAATCTTGGGGTCTCAACGGTCAAACATTGAATAAATCAATGAGCTTAGGGGCTGAACAACTGCCTCGCTCAGATGAGCTTGAGGTCACTAATAATGCTGATGGTATTCAATTCAATAGCCAATTAAGTTCCGGCGCTGATATCCGTGTTCATTCATTTACAGTTAAAGGTGGACCAAGACGACCTGCAGTTAATGTTGCTGTTGCGATTAACCGAGAAGACATCAATCAGCGCTTATCTGCATTTGCCATTCAATTATTGTTAGGCGGGCTATTTTTCTGCAGTTTATTATCAGCAATACTCATTGTTGCAATTAAAAGGGCATTAATCCCTATTCATAACTTATCAGAGCAAGTGGCTAATGTGGAGGCTGGCTCATTACACAATAGATTAGCTGAAGCAGACGTACCTGCTGAAATTACGCCGCTGGTGGCAAGGTTAAATCAATTGCTTGCTAGATTAGAGCAAAGTTTTGCTAGAGAACGTCAGTTTAATAACGACTTAGCCCATGAGTTACGCACACCGCTAGCGGCGATGCGCACCACAAGTGAAGTGGCATTAAAGTGGCCAGAACAATCCTCAACTGAAGATTTTCACTATATAGCTGAATCGTCAGCGCAATTGCAACAGACTATTGATAGTTTGCTTTCATTAGCCAGAGTTGAAAACTCACGTGCCGAAATTTTGTTAGAACAAGTGAACATTGCAATTCTTGTTGATGAATGTATCTCATTACACACCAATCAAATTAACCAGCGCAATATGACCGTCACTCAACTGATTGACGATGGTTATAGTGTCCAAAGCGATCCTCGGCTTTTACGGATGATCATTTCGAACTTAATCAGTAATGCAGTGGAATATGCACCAGAGAATAGTCAAATCACTATCGACAGTGAAAGTAGAAATTCTATTATAAGAGTGGTTAATGATGCACCTAACCTTAGCAGAGATGATTTGAATACTATGTTTGATAGATTATGGCGCAAAGATCTGTCCCGAACAGGAACCAAGCATGTTGGTTTAGGGCTTTCAATTGCCCAAACTGCGACACAAGCATTGTCACTTGAGCTCATTGCTGAATTACATGGGCAGCAGTTATATATGAATCTCAAACACCGCGACGAAGCTAATTGAATATAGGCTTTGTAAAAGGTTCTGAGTTAAGAGCTAAATCAAGTGTCACCGTAAATTCCTCATTATTTTCCTCATAAATTCAGACCACTAATTAAAATTTTTGTATATAAGCTCTTTTAACCTTCAGTTGTTTTAATGATAAACATGTCTTTGCGTTATAAACCTCAAATCTATCTCATCTGCTCATCTTCCGCTCATCTTTGTCAGTTTATGATACAAAAAAGTTAACAACATATTGGAGCGGTATTGTGATAATCAAACTAAAAATTAAAAGCACACTTCGTATTCTCTGTTCTTTGATATTCATTTTTTTCTTAGCAAGTTGTGGTGGTAGCGATGAGGGCGATACCAGTAGCGATGAAACTGAAATCGGTGGCGACCCAGGAGAAGGAAATACTGGTGATGATGGCTCAGGGGAAGACGGAACAGGTGAAGAAGACTCTGGTGGAGAAGGTAATGAAGGTGATGGCTCCGGCGGCGAAGGTGGGAATGATGGTGGTTCAGGAGAGGCGCCAGTACAAAATTTTAATCTTGGCATGGCTGCGCTGAATGATACCGGGATTGGTTTTGGATCGGACTATGACAGAAATGGCACAGATTGCAGTGTGAGTATTACGGCTAGTGATAATGTAACCAATCTAGCGCAAGACTGCAGCCAAGGACGAAGTGCAGTTGCTGACTCTGGACAAAATGGTGCTAATGGGTTTGATTTCACTCGTATAAATGCAGATGGCTCTGAATATACTGGCAATGGAAACTATACATCTTCGCCTTGGGCCTGCGTTCGAGATAACCGAACAGGGTTAATGTGGGAAGTTAAAACTCGAGATGGTGGTATTCGTGATGCGAACAATACTTATCGCTGGGGCGGGTTAACTGCGCGAGAAAGAGAAGGGGTTGAACGCAAAGGTGATTATTATGATGACTGGAATGGGTTAATCATCACAACCAATGAAGACAACCTTTGCGGTTATAGTGACTGGCGAGTGCCGAGTAACAGCCATTTAATGTCAATTGCGCACTTTGGTGCCTCAAGTCGTGCGACAAAAATAGATACCGATTATTTTCCGAATACTGTTAGTGAGTTCTATTGGAGTGCATTGCCTTACAGTGGCGAACATGGTGAGTTCTATGCTTGGGCTTTTCAATATGTATTTGGGAACAATAAAAATATTCAACGCTATCAATCTGCAGCATTACGTTTAGTCAGAGTGATTGATCCCGTTTCAACTGAATCCAATACACAAGAAACGCCAGATGAGCGTTATGTGGTTCATGATGATGGCACCGTAACTGATTCAGCTACAGGATTAATGTGGGCGCAATGTGTTGCCGGTCTTGATGGGCTGCAATGTGATAATGGTTCTGCTGAAGCGATGGATTGGGGAGATGCGCTAGCCTTTGCGCAAAATCATGATTTGGCTGGCTACAGTGATTGGCGCTTACCGAACAATAAAGAGTTATTTTCGCTGGTTGATTTCACCACCGTTTCACCTGCTATTAATTTAAATGTATTTCCCGCCACAACCCAAGAATACACTTGGAGCTCATCACCTATGATTGAGTTTTCACAAGACTCTTGGTTTATTAATTTCAAAACAGGGTTAAATTGGTTTAAAGGCCGCAGCGATGCAATGTTAGTGAGAGTAGTGCGTTCCGGCATTGACGATTTACAGCTTGCAGAAGTTGATGTTCAAGAAACAGAGGGCATCATCAGTGATGATGGTTTAGGTACGGTATCTGGCAGCATGGAACCTGTTGATGTTCACGCTCAAGTGCTGATTAATGAACAAGGCTTAACGGGCGACCCAACTGTAGGTCGCGATTTACCTAACATCAATGATGCCAAAGCCCAATTAGGTAAAGCATTATTTTACTCTAAACGCTTAAGTGGCGAATACGATACAGCATGTGCATCTTGTCACCATCCGGTGCTTGGTGGTGGCGATAATCTATCTTGGCCTGTGGGTTATGATGCGGTAGATGTTTTTCATGATTTCACCCCTAACTTGCTTGGCTCAGGCCGTTACTTTAATGGCAGTGATGCAGGTGAACTAGAAGGCTATCCTGTCATTGGTCGTAATGCGCCAACCATATTTAATCTGGGGTTGATAGATAGGGGCTTATTTTGGGATTCCAGAGTAGAAAGTGTTAATAATACGCCAGGTGCACGCGGCACTGATGGCGGTATTATTACCCCAGATTCAACTAGTTCTAGCACTGCTGATAATAATATTCCTTCGGGGGCATCGCTTGCTAATGCTCAGTCACGTTTTCCAACCATAACTCACAATGAAATGCGCGGTGATGAGCCTTTAGGTTCAAGCAATCAAGCGTATCGCGATATGCTCGCTGAGCGTTTTGAAGGAGATGCTGAATGGGAGGCATTATTTATTGATGCCTATGGCAATAACACTATTTCGTTTGATTTAATTGCTGAAGCCTTAGCCGCATTTGAAGAGTCTATGGTTTTTGCTGAAAATCCATGGAAAGAATACTTAGCAGCTCTACGTGGTGAATCTAATAAAGACATTGATACATTGAGTTTTAATCAAAAGGTCGGAGCGGTGTTATTTATGACCGCCGGTGATGAAGGTGGCGCAGCCTGTAGTCAATGTCATTCAGGTGATAATTTCACGGATGGAGAATTTCATGCTATTGGTTTAGGTCAGGTTGGCCCAGGTAATGGTGATGACAACCAGTTTGTCACTGGTAGTGATTTTGGGCGTCAGAATGTGACGGGTGATATAGGAGATGCATATCATTTTCGCACTTCGCCTTTACTTAATATTGCCGTCACAGGGCCTTATATGCACAACGGCGCGTTATCGACTTTAACTCAAGTGATGGATGTGTATGGCAATCCTGGCGGTGCGATGAATAACTTACTCGGGATCAGTACGATTCTTAATGCTAATGCTTCATTCAATGAAATAGGTAATGCTGAGTACTGTGAACTAACTTCAGTAGTGGATATCATGAGTAAATATGGTGAAAGTTGTGAGCAGGTTTATAACAACATGAATCCTTATGCGTTCGACAATACACGTTTCTTGTTCCGTCAAAGCTTTGATGAAACAACATCTAATTCGCCAGCTCCAGAAATCGATATTAACATCGATCAATCTAATACCGTTGTCGAGTTCATGGATGCATTAACTGATCCTTGCGTTACCGATAGAACTTGCTTACAGCCGTGGATTTATGATGCTAGTAATTGGCAACTGCACCCAGATTACAACAGCAATCCGAGTTTGATACTCATTGGTGAAGATAAAAATGGTGAGCAGTTATAACCGATTGATGGTTGCAGCATAAAAATTAGCACTGTTTAACCGATTACAGCCCACTAAAAAGTTAATTGAGTTGGTTAAACAGTGATGTTTTCCTGCATGACGATACGAACATTTTTTCTAGCTAGTTAAGCGCGTTCACATTCGTTCTTAGCTGTTTTATTGATTTCTGTTTGTGCATGCTTGTTCATATTTTTGTACTTTCGTTGCTGTACAGCAAACGGATAACTGAGTTTTTGCTGTTTGTCATTACGCATCCGATTCAGGATTTCCATTTCCGTACATCTAGTATCGACTTCGAACAACAAGCTATTATCGATAGTGGGTTCTTAGATTGAGATGTAAAGTCTTCACATTTTTCAACATATACAGACTTTATGGCGTTAATACATTGGCTAATAAAGAGTAGCTTAATCTTTTACGTGGGCATTTATTTGCTCACTCACAAAGTCGATGAAGTGATTAACTAATGCGGAATCTTTTCGACGTTGTGTATAAAGCGCGTAAAATTTAGCGCCTTTAATTTGATAATCAGATAACAATTCAACGACTAAGCCTGATGCTAATGCTTCACGGACAAGGTATCTTGGTAGTACTGCGTAACCTAAGCCCGCTTTTACGGTTTCGTATATCACTTGCTTGTTGTTAAAATGAAGCTCTCCGTTTAAATGTTGAAGTACAGCTTGGCCGTTATGAATAAAGTCAATTTGATTGAGTTTATTCTCATTGCTTGTCAGGGTAATTAAATCAAGTTTAAGTAAATCTTGAGGTATTACCGGCATTGCTTTCGATAACAAATATTGTTTACTCGCACACAAAACAAACTCGTCATCCGCAATGTATTTTGCCAAATAAGGCTCATCTCTTAAGTGGGTACTTCGAAATGCAATATGAATATTATCTTTAAAAATATCAACTGTTTCGTTGGAGAATTCTGCCGAAAACTTAACCAAAGGAAAGCGCTGTTTATATGCGATGATGATCGGCGCAAGGATAACTTCGCCCCACAAAGCAGGTGCAGTTATCCGTAACTCTCCAGAAATAGTGTGCTTAAGCATCGCTAAGTTATCTAGCATTTGCGAATGCATCTCTACAATATCTAACGCTGATTGATAGAATAGCTCGCCCGCATCGGTAATGCTTAATGACCGTGTTGAGCGATTTAGCAAAATACTATCTAATGAAGTTTCCAAATAATGAATATCCTTTGAGGCTTTAGCCGCTGCAACGTCTAATGTTCTTGCAGCCTCTGCAAATGATCCTTTTTGTACTATAGCGATAAACAACTTCATCAAATAAAGGTGATTTAATTTGCTCTTCATTGTGATGCATCCTTTCTACTAACTGCTGTTTATATCCTGCCAGGATATTTAGTTGTTCAATATTGGCATATTATCTATATATTTGAAATGTATTATCTTAGCTGTACACCCATTAAAGGAAGACAGGCTATGACTCATTTTGCAACTAGACAAGGTTTCAACTTCAATAAAAGCAGCAAGCAGATGAAAAACCGCTCGGTGCTTGCTCCTTTAACACACAATATGAGTTTTGATAACGGCGATATCAGTGAGAATGAAATAGCTTGGCTAGCGAAAAATGCCGAAGGTGGCTTTGGTATGTTAATTACTGCTGCAACAGCAGTATCAATGACAGGCCGCAGTTGGAAAGGACAACCAGCATTAATTACAGATGCACAGCAACAAGGTTTCGCCCGAATTGCCAAAAATGCGAAACAACATGGCGCATTAGCGATAGTACAACTTCATCATGGTGGGATGAGAACAAAGCAGGAATTTAGTAGTGATGTGGCGGTGGCGCCTTCAAGGTATGCAATAGATGAGCATTATCCGGAAGGTGTCAGAGAGATTAGCACTGCTGAAATTGTGAACTTGATAAACGACTTTGTTCATTCAGCGAAATTGGCTTATGAGGCTGGTATGGATGGCGTTGAAATTCATGCAGCATTTAACTTTTTACTAAGTAATTTCAGTAACCCTGAGCTCAATCAGCGCCAAGATAAATGGGGAGGATCATTTGAAAATCGTAACCGAATTATTTTTGATATTGTGAGCCGTATAAGGACTGAGATACCAAGAGACTTTATAATTGGAGTCAGATTATCACCTGAAAATTACGCCCATTTCACAGGTGTTGATATTCAGGAGCAAATCCAGTTGGCAAATTCGTTAAACAAAATGGATATAGACTATATACACATGTCTCTTTATGACTCGTTTAAAAAACCTAATCACCTGCTAGATGAAGAACAAACATTACTACAGTGGATCAAAAGCAAGTTAGATCCCGAAATAGTACTGATGGTAGCGGGCAATATTTCAAACATAACCGCCGCAGACCGTGTAATTTCACAAGGTGCAGACCTTGTTGCAATTGGTAAAGCTGCTATTGGAAACCCAGATTGGGTGAACCAAATCAACGCAGGAAAACCACTTATTGAAATGCCTTACACTGCTGAACTTTTATCAAGCAATGGATTTACGCATTCCGCAATTGGTTATATGGCTGGCATCACCGGATTAGTCGTTAAAAATGAAACTAATACGGTACGTTAAAGATGAACTTTTTAAATCTGATATTACAGCATCAAATTGAGATTGTAACGCTATGTACTGTGGCACTGATGATGGCTATCAGTCCAGGAGCAGACTTTGTATTAGTCACTAAAAATAGCCTGCTTTATTCAAGAAAAGCAGGACTATTTACGACTCTTGGGATCACTGCCGGTACTTGGCTTCATATATCCTATTGTATCGCTGGCTTGGCGATAGTGATAAATACTTCGCCAATAATGTTTAACGTTATTAAGTATTTGGGCGCGCTGTATTTAATTTATATTGGTATTTTAGCTATTAAAACCCAAAGCACTAGTAGCAACGAAGTGCACGGAGATATTGCACATATCAAGCCCTCAACAGCCTTTGCAAGCGGCTTTATTTCGAATGCTTTAAACCCGAAGACAACACTGTTTTTTCTTGGCATATTTAGTCAGCTAGTGACTTTAGATACGCCCCTAGTCATACAAGTTGTATATGGCGGCATCATTTCACTTGCGCACTTATTATGGTTTTCATCATTAAGCTACTTACTGACACATCAAAAACTATTGCCTCAAGTTAAAAAGTATCAAACCATGATTAACCGTGTTTTAGGGGTAACACTCATTGCTCTTGGTGTGAAATTAATCTTACTTTGACGCGGTGAAAATTGACTCATTGAAAATTGATTCAATCTAGCGTTAAGAAGGAAAAGTTGTGGGTAAGATGACAGTGTGAACACTATGACCTGAAAGCATTATAGTGCTTCAGTACAAAGTCGAAAGAGAACTTATGTTTAGCACACGGTTTAATTTCCAAATGGAATACAGACAAATGCACATAAATACTTTCAAATAAGCAAGCTATCACTATGAGTGACTATCTCATACTACATCAGCATTTCTAAATCACTTTGCATTATGCGGTTTGAATTAGCTAATGCTGTTCGAATTAGAGTTTGGCTGAGATAAATTGTATGATGCGCTGAGTTATTCGCACTTATTGATTTTGAATGGAATAGTCAATGTCAGCACCCGATTTACGTCCGAAACAAAAACGCAGCCAAGAAACTCATGATAAGTTTCTTCAGTCGTTACAAAACGCTTTACAAGTAAAGTACTTCGAACACATCAGTATTAAAGAGTTAGCTGAAGGTGCAGGGGTGTCAGTCGGTACTTTTTATCGACGTTTCGAAAACAAAGAAGCGTTATTGCCGCTACTTTACGATGCGTTTGGCAAGGAACTAGGACAATGGATTGATGAAATGGAGTCCGCACAATGTCATACGCTTGAGGAGCAGGTGGCTTTGTTGTGTCGTTCAACCAACGATTTTCTTGATGCAAGAAAAAGTGTTTTTAGGACCATTCATTTAAATGCACGGCTTCATTCAGATACTATGTTTGCTAATCCCACTCTAGATAGAAATGAAGCCTATAGCCGTTTATCAAATTTGTTATTAAAGTTTTCTCCCGCCAGCAATGATCCGGTTCAAGTTGACCTTAAAAAGCAGCAAGCTGCCGATATGGCGATATACATGTTGATCAACAGTTTACTTGATAAGATTCTATACCCTAGTTTAACGCCTGCAATAGCATGCTCAATGGATCAAGAAACCTTCGTAACAGAACTACCCAAAATGCTGCTTAACTACTTACAGCCAAGTTTTGCTAGTCAGTAATATAAAGTGCTTTATTGGCTTAAATGATGACTAAATAGAGTCGTTTAAATGTGAGTTATTTATTGCTGAGTAGCTTGAGGTTTATCACAAATTGAGTAGAACCTAAGTCACATGATTACATTTTGATTATGTGATGCCATTAGGCCTATGCATGTTGACGTAAATTTCGTATAATCCGCGCGAATTTAAAAACCCTATATCAAGAAGGAAGCTTTTCATGGCTATCGAACGTACTTTTTCTATCATTAAGCCTGATGCTGTTGCAAAAAACCACATTGGCGCTATCTACAACCGTTTTGAAACTGCTGGCCTGAAAATCATCGCTTCTAAAATGGTTCACCTAAGCAAAGAACAAGCTGAAGGCTTCTACGCTGAACACAGCGAACGTCCTTTCTTCGGTGCTTTAGTTGCATTCATGACTTCTGGTCCTATCATGGTTCAAACGCTTGAAGGCGAAAACGCTGTTCTAGCTCACCGTGAAATCTTAGGTGCTACTAACCCAGCTGAAGCTGCTGAAGGTACTATCCGTGCAGATTTCGCTGAAAGCATCGACGAAAATGCTGCTCACGGTTCTGATTCTGTAGCATCTGCAGAACGTGAAGTTGCGTACTTCTTCAGTGCTGAAGAGTTATGTGCTCGCACTCGTTAATTCTTTACTGAATTACGCAAAAAGGAGCCTAATGGCTCCTTTTTTGTGCCTAAAAATTGCAGATAGCTCTTCTTGCTTCTATTCCAACCCCTGTTCCGAACTTATAGTCGTTTTATCGATTGATTTTTCTTTGTGTTTCCAATCGAAACCGAGACTTTCTTATTTTCATATTTGTGAATAAGTATTCCTTTTCTATTTGCTAAAAATTCAATTGTTGCAATTACCTTCTAATTAGATTGAGTAATTACTCTTTTCAAACCTGGCTGAATGTCGGTTGTTTGTTAAATAATAACCAAGCTCAACTTCTAATTATTAAATTTATTGTGATTTAAAAATTATTTTTTAAGAAAAGTTTGTTACTTAAGTTAACGCTTTGTTAATTTTAAGTCTTTTTTAGATCTATATTTTAACCTAAATCATGATTCAATTAACTTGTTTGGTTAATATTTGGTCTGATTTAATGTTATCAATAACTGTTGGTTAACAAAACTCCTTATTCTATTTAACTTTAAAGGATTGTATTTTTATAAGTATCTGTTTTTAGGTGGTTTAACATTATTTTAACACGTGTTAAAGTTGAGTCTGTATCAGTGTTGCTTCACTTGGTTATTAATTTGTAATAGATGTTGACTATTGTCATTTTATTTAACAATAATGCTCTCGGTTGATTAAATAATTAACCTAAAAATAAAAAATATAACGTCGTGACTTTATTTTTGATTATGACGAAGGGAGTTTAATAATGAGTTCATTATCTTTGACAGCTAAGGCAATTCGCCGTGGCTTTTTGACAATTGCAGCAACGACCGTTGCAACAGGTTCAGTATTTTCAGGAAGTGTTATCGCTGAAGAAGCACAAGCTGAGAAAGTAGAAAGAATTGCAGTTACAGGTTCACGTATTAAGCGTACCGATATGGAAACTGCTAGCCCAGTAAGTGTCATTGATGCTTCAGCAATCATCGCTTCTGGTGCAACATCTATTGATGACGTACTACAGAAAATGACCTCTTCTGGTGGCGCAATGACTAACGCTGCTGTGAACAATGGTTCTGGTGGTAATGCTCGTGTAAATTTACGTGGTTTAGGTTCAAATCGTACATTGGTTCTAGTTAATGGCCGTCGTATGATTGCTTCTGGTACTGGCGCAGCATCTTCTGTTGATTTGAATACAATTCCAGTTTCTATGATCCAACGTGTAGAAGTACTTAAAGATGGCGCATCAGCTGTTTATGGTACTGATGCAATTGCTGGTGTTGTTAACGTTATCTTAAAGCGTGACTTCGACGGCTTGGAAATGAATGTTCAAACAGGTATGTCTGGTCAAGGCGATGCTGAAGAAACAAGTTTAGATTTCACTGTAGGTAACACCTTTGATAAAGGTAACGTTGTAATCAATGCTCAATACACTAAACGTGGTGACGCGAGCCAAGCAGATCGTGACTTCTCTGAGTGTCCAATCGCTGAAGGTTCTGATGGCCTATACTGTGCTGGTTCTTCTTATTCAGAAGGTGGTCACATCTGGGGTGCAAATGGTGCTGATTTAAGTGGTCGTGGTGGTGAATACCATGAGTTTACTGATGCAGACCGTTATAACTACTCAGCTTCTAGCTTCCTATCTACTCCGATGGAACGCCTAAACTTAAGCATGGCTGGTACATACGAGCTATCTGACTCTATTATGTTCTTCTCTGAAGCAATGTATTCTAAGCGTTGGTCAGATCAGCAAATGGCACCACAGCCAATTTGGAATAGTGAGTCTTGGGAATATCAACCAATTGCTGCTGGTGGTTGGATGACTGATGATCTTCTTCCTTGGGTTGAAGATGGCGAACTTGTAGATTACGGTCGCCGTATGGTTGAGTCTGGTTCTCGTGATTTCTCTCAAGTTGTTGATACAATCCGTTTAGTTGTTGGTCTTGAAGGTGAGTTCGATAATGGTTGGACTTGGGATGCTTCTTACAACAAAGGTAAGAATGACTCAGTAGATACTTTAGCTAACTTACATAACATTGGCTCTATCAATGATGCTGTTCAAGCTGAAGAGTTTGACCCATTCCTACAATCTTCTTGGATGGGCGATAGCATTGCTCCATTCGTATACACAGAAGTAAATGCTGGTGGTAGTGAACTAGATATTGCAGCACTTTCTCTTTCTGGTGATATCGTAGACTTACCTGCTGGTACTATGGGCTTCGCTGCTGGTTACGAGTTCCGTAAAGAATCTGCTTATTTCACTCCTGATTCATTGACTGCTCAAGGTCTTGCTAATGACCCACGTGTTGAAGCGACTTCTGGTGAGTTTGATGTTAATGAATTATATGTTGAGCTAGCTATTCCATTAATCAGTGATGTGATGCTACTTGAGCAAGTTGACTTAAGTGCAGCTGTTCGTTACTTCGATTACAGCACATTTGGTGATGATACTACTTGGAAACTTGGTTTAACTTGGCGTGTATTTGACGACTTGATGATCCGTGGTGGTCAATCAACAGCGTTCCGTGCGCCAACAGTATCTGAATTGTTCGGTGGTAAATCACCTTCATTCGATCAAATCGTTCATCCTGCTACTGATCAAACTCAAGCAGAAGTAACAGTAGGTGGTAACCCTGACCTTACTCCTGAAGAAGCAGATATCACAACACTTGGTTTAGTATATTCTCCAAGCTTTGTTGAAGGTTTATCTTTAACTGTTGATTACTACGATATTGCTATTTCAAACACTATTACTTCTGTTGACTCTAACTACATTGCTAATCAGTGTTTAGATGAAAATGGCATGAAGATTAATGAAGGCACTGCACTATGTCAGTCTTCAAATATTGAAATAGATAACACTGGCCGTATTAGCTTCGACAATGGTTTACAAAACATTGGTGAAACTAACACTTCAGGCTTCGATATCAACGTTGCATACACATTCGAAGGTTTAGGCTTAGATTGGAAAGCAGGTTTAGACACTTCAATTCTTGATACATACGAAGAATATGACCAAGACGGTAATGTAATTGATTACAAAGGTTACATCACAGGTGGTGTTGGTGCATACGCAGAGTTAAAAACTAACTTTAACTTAACTGCAGCTGGTGACGATTGGTCTGCTACATACGAAGCACGTTACATCGATGGTATGGATTCATTTGCTTGTAAGGATGATCCAAGCGATTGTTACGCACCTTCAGTTGACTCAATCGTTTACCACGATATCTCAGCATCTTACGACATTAACGAAACAGTTAGATTGTCTGGTGGTGTGAACAACGTATTAGATGAAGAGCCTCCTTACTACTCAGGTAACAACGATTCAAATACCGATCCGTACACTTATGACGTATTAGGTCGTTACTTCTTCGTTCGTGCTAGCGTGAAGTTCTAATAGAGATAACTTAACCTTTTAAGTCTTCTTGTTTATGAAGCCCCAGTCGAAATATCGGCTGGGGCTTTTTGTTTGTTAAATAAAATAATTGATTAACTTTTTATTTGTACATTGTCAGTTTTTTCTAGGTTATTTCTGCTTATTTTTTACAATTGTTTCAGTATGTTGTTTGATTTTAACTAGTTGGTGACAGTTGTGACCATCCGTATCTTTATCTCTTGTTTTTACTGTGGTTTTATTGTGCTTTTTTAACCTTATGATTTTAAAGGTTATTGATTTTTAGGGTGTGATATTGGTCTCGCAAAGTCGTATCAATTTGTACACCTCTAGTTAAATTTATGTGTTGCTTGTTGAATGATTTACCTTCTTTTAACAGTATCGAGATGAGGTTATTAACTTCGGTTTAACTAAATAAAACAATAAAAAGTCAATATGTTAGTAAAACTAACATCCAGGGAGATTTACATGAGTTCATTAACGTTAACAGCTAAGGCGATTCGTCGCAGTATTCTAGCTGCGACAGCAGCATCGGTTGCTTTTTCAGGTGTAGCATTTGCTGAAGAAGTAGAAAAAGTAGAGCGTATTGAGGTTACAGGTTCACGTATCAAGCAAGTGGATATGGAGACAGTTTCTCCAGTAACGGTTATCGATGCAGCTGCAATCGCAATGACAGGTGAAAAAACGGTTGCCGATGTATTAAATAATTCAGCCATCAACAGCTTTGGTTCTTGGCGTGGTGTATCAGGTTACGGCTCTGGTGCGAGTTCAACAAGTAGTGTTAATTTACGTGGTCTAGGTGCTTCTGCAACATTAGTACTTTTAGATGGTCGTCGTATGCCTGGTACTAGCTCAAGTTCAGGCGCTGTAGCTGATACATCTTCAATTCCAATGTCTATTGTAGAGCGAATTGAAATATTACGTGATGGAGCTTCAGCTGTTTACGGATCTGACGCAGTTGCTGGTGTAATTAATATCATCACTAAAAAAGAATTTGACGGTGTTCAATTAGATTACAGTCAAGAAATACCAGATGTTGATGGCGGCGATGCGACACGTTTTTCGCTCGCAACAGGTTACAACACAGACAAAGGAAACATTACTCTAACTTACGAGTATTACGATACTAAAGCTGTGATGGACCGCGATGTTTGGAATATGGATGACCCTAGCTACTTTGGTTACAGTACATTTAGTTCTGTACCGAATGGTGTTTCAGATTCAGGTTGGATCGATAATTCAGCTTTATGTGACCAAGTAGAAAATACTTATACTAATTCTGATGGTCGTTGTTTATACAGTTATGGTGAAGTCACTAAGTTATTTGGTGATGTCACGCGTAACTCATTCATGTCTAACTTTAGTTACGATATTACTGATGATATTCAGTTCCGTGGTCGAGCTTCAGCTTCTTTAGCAGAAACAGAAACGCGTTATGCTGGTACGCCTGTATCCACTAACTACCCGGTAATGTCAGCTGACAATCCATATAACCCATACGCTTCAACAGGTGGTGAAGATATCACTGTGTATATGCGTTCTGTTCAAATTGGTGAGCGTGACACATTAACTGAAACGAATAATTTCGATATTTTAGCTGGTTTTGTTGGTTTTGCAGATGTAGGCAATGGTTTAGATTGGGAGTTTAATGTTCAAAGTTCAGCTTCAACTACCAATTCTTTCAACTATAACCTAATCAATGACAGTATTGTTCAGCGTGAAATTGATACTGGTAATTACGATATCTTTAATACTTCCGGTATGTCTTATAGCGACTGGAATTCACAGATGACTGAGCTATATGGCGCTGCAGCACATACTGGCGTATACCAAGGTAAATTTGAGAGTACGCAAATTGATGGTTTAGTTTCTACATTATTGATTGATGATGGTGATTTCAGTTTAGCGATGGTTGCAGGCGCAGAATATGAAATGATTGATTTCAAACAAACTTCAGATCCAGAATCTGCAGCAGGTATTATCTCAGGTGGTTCAGGTGGTGATGACGTTAACGCTACACGTGATCGTACTGCGGGTTATTTAGAGCTTCAGATGGGTCTACCTGCAAACTTTGAAGTTTCAGCCGCAGTTCGTTACGAGCGCTATGAACAAGAAGGCCAATTAACGGGTGCAACTGGTGACATTGTAAACTCTTCAACATTCGATGCTGTCGTACCTAAATTGGGTTTAAGCTGGCGTCCAGTAGATTCATTATTATTACGTGCTAGTTATGGTGATTCATTCCGTGCACCTAATATGGGTGAAATGTTCTCATCTCAAGCATTAAGTTTTGAATCGTCACTAGACAACTTGTGGTGTAATGAGCCAGGTAATGTTGATGCAACATACTGTGACCCAAGTCAGCAACATAAAACTTGGTTTGGTGGTAACCCAGACTTAGAAGCTGAAGAAGGTAATTCATTCACAGTAGGCGGTGTTTGGAATGTGACTGATGATTGGAACTTAGAAGTTTCATATTACTCAATCACTTACGATAACAAGATTGAGTCTGTAGGTGTTGATGACATTTTACGTGACGAACTACGTGAAGGAACGTCTGATTTCGTTACTCGTGGCGCAGACGGTAAAATTGAATACATCGAATCTGGCGTACGTAACATTGCTTCTGTTGAAACTTCAGGTCTTGACTTCGTTACAGCTTATAATCTTGAAACTGGATTTGGTGACTGGAATTTCAAAATAGATTTGTCAAAAGTTCTAGAGTTCAAAAAGCAAGATAATGCTGAATCGGCTATGATTGATTATTCTGGTACAACTGATTACCCTGACTTTCGTGGTAACTTGGGTGTAAGTTGGAACTATGATGACTTTAGCGCAGCTTGGACTACTGTATACATTGGTAGTCAGTCAGCAGAATACTGGCGTGAACTAGAAGACTACGATAGCTATGCTGATTACGATACTTACTTTAAGCATAATATCCAGTTTGCTTACAATCATTCAATGAATGGTTCTATCACCGTCGGTGTTAACAACTTGCTAGATGAAGAAGCGCCAACATACTATGACTATGCCGATTACCGTGATGTTAACGTCGGTTTATATGATGTGTTAGGTCGTACTTATTACATACGTTTAAGTCAACGTTTCTAAACTTTTTAAAGAGTTAAAACTTAAAAACCTCCGCTAGTCGGAGGTTTTTTTATGGTCAAAAGTTCACATATAAAAAATAGAGGACTTCATTAAAGGGGAATTATCGATGGCAAAATTTGAGGTGAAATTTAGTGGCTCAAACGCAGCTCTTGGCGGTGTTCGTTACGGTGTTTCTCATCGCAGTGGGCGCAACGTTGTTCTGTTGGATCTGCAGCTAATCTATCAGGTTCAATTTCAGACTCACAATCAGAACATAAGCCATATAGACCAAGTTCAAGTTGGCAAAGCGCTGCATCTAATCGAGTGAGCTGACTAAATAGAGGACTGTCTGTTAGTTTTTGTTCACTCATTAACTCAATGAGCTCAGCCAAGCTCATGTTAAAGTGAATTTGCGCCGCACTATTCACATTAACCTGCTGGTTAAGTTGATGCACCAACTCATATTTAAGTTGTGCTTCTTTTTGCATTAATGTTTGTTGTATCTCTTGAGTGCTCACAAAGGGCCTAATTACTTAATCGCTTTACTGGATATTTAGTCTAACGCTAAACGATACTATTGTTATGATGGAGATCAAACCAAGGCTTCATTTTAGCTAACGAACATTAAGCTTTATTTAAAATGAAACAGAAATTTGATTCAACGCAAATAACTATCGATTATGTTGCTCATAAGCTTTTTCTAAAATAGCCACGATATCATCTGTGGTTTTCATGACTCTCAATTCTCTAAACAGGACATCAGCTTCAGGATATTGCTTATTGAGGTAGGTGAACCACTGCTTCACTCGGGCTGGGTAATAATCCGACTTTTTACCATTAAGTTGTTTTTGAGTGTAACTCAGCAATAAGCTCAAGGTTTGCGACCATGTATAAGCTGCTGTGCCATCTTTAATGGTTGCTGCTAAGTTGGGTAGGGAGATTGCGCCGCGTCCAAGCATGATATTGTCACAGCCTGTCACTTCCATGCAGCGTTTAGCGTCATCAGCATTCCAAATTTCACCATTGGCAATGACCGGGATAGGTAAGCGTTCACGTACCTCAGTGATGTATTCCCAATAAGCTGGAGGTTTGTAACCGTCGACTTTACTGCGTGCATGAATAGCAAGTTCAGTGGCACCGGCTTCATATACGGCTAACGCATTTTCCATAAATAACGATTTATCTTCAAAACCTAAGCGAATTTTGGCAGTGACAGGTTGCTCGGCGGGTACGGCATCGCGCATGGCTTTAACAATGTCATGAATAGTATCTGGATATTGCAATAACACTGCGCCGCCATTACTACGGTTGACCATTTTAGCTGGGCAGCCAAAGTTAGCATCGACACCTTGAGAACCAAGCTCTACCGCACGTTGTGCATTTTCAGCCATCACACTTGGGTGTTGCCCCAGTAATTGGATACGAACTGGAGTGCCAGACGCGGTGAAACCACCATTACGCAATTCAGGACACAGTTTGTAGTAGACCTTTTCGGGAAGCAGTTGACTAATAACGCGCACAAACTCGGTAACCACCAAGTCATATGGGTTAATTTCAGACAATATTTCTCGCATCAAATCATCAATGACGCCTTCCATTGGAGCTAATACTACGCGCACGGCTGAACCTGTTGTAAATAAAAGGAGCGCCATTTTAGCGACTTTAGCTTTTTATACAAATTCATTTCGAAACAGTAAAAATATACAAATAAGTTGAAAAAGTAATATTAATCTTAAATATCAGGTTGATACATCAAAAATTTACACTATGATTACAGATAACCTTGGCTGTCTAGCAAGATTTTTTGAAAATAATCATGATTTAGATCAATTTTTGTGAAATAAAAGTAAACAGTAGTAGGTCTATTAAATTGTAAGCCAGCACTGTTAGTTGTTGGTCACCATTATAAAGTTTGAATATAAGGAAGATTATTATGAACTCAGTAAAACAAACTACAGTAGCAATGGCTTTAGGTGCAGTGGTATTAACTGCAGGTGTTTCAACTTCAGTTGAAGCTAACCCATTTGGCTTTGAGCAAATGAATGCCGGTTACCAACTTGATGGCGGTGATAAAAAAGCCAAAGAAGGTAAGTGTGGCGAAGGAAAATGCGGCGAAGGCATGAAAGAAGCTGCTCAAGCACACGCCAAAGGTAAAGAAGGTAAGTGTGGTGAAGGTAAATGTGGTGAAGGTATGAAAGAAGCTGCGCATGCAAAAGCCAAAGAAGGTAAATGTGGTGAAGGCAAGTGCGGCGGTGACATGAAGAAAGCCAAAGAAGGTAAATGTGGCGAAGGCAAGTGCGGCGGCGACATGAAAAAAGCCAAAGAAGGTAAATGTGGCGAAGGTAAGTGCGGCGGCGACATGAAAAAAGCCAAAGAAGGTAAGTGTGGTGAAGGTAAATGTGGCGGTAGCAAGTAATCAAATTTAATTGATTACTGACAAATTGCTAGCAACCCTTAAAACTTATTGTTATATAAGGTTATAGCTAGCAATCATGTCGTCAAATAAGGCCTGTTTTGCAGGCCTTTTTAGTTGATGAAAGTTGCAAATGGAGTGATGGAATGGCAAATCAAGCAACAGTGGGACTGGGTTTACGCCGAGAGATGCTTGACGAGTTTTGTCAGCAGGTGCCTGATGAAATTAACTTCTTTGAGGTCGCGCCTGAAAACTGGATGACCTTAGGCGGGAAATTTGGCAAACAGTTTAGACAGTTAACCGAACAGCATGAGTTTTTTTGTCATGGTTTATCACTCTCTATTGGTAGCCCTGAAAAACTCGATACCGAGTTTGTTAAAAACATCAAAGCCTTTCTCGATTTACACCAAATCAATATTTATTCAGAACACCTAAGTTATTGCTCTGGTAGTGGTCATATGTATGATTTGATGCCTATTCCTTTCACGGAAGAGGCGGTCAGTTACGTGGCTAAGCGTATTAAACAGGTTGAAGATATTTTGGAAAGACCCTTCATACTTGAAAACGTGTCTTTTTATGCAGCGCCCGGTGCACAAATGAATGAACAGCAGTTTGTAAATGCCGTTTTAACCGAAGCTGACTGTAAATTGCTATTAGATGTTAATAATATTTACGTCAATTCAGTTAATCACCAATATAATGCTGCTGAGTTTTTAGCATCAATGCCAACTGAGCGTATCGAGTACATGCATATAGCGGGACATTACGAAGAAAATTCAGAGCTAATGGTGGATACCCATGGCGCGGATGTGATTGATCCTGTTTGGGCATTACTGCAACAAAGTTATCAGCAACATGGTGTGTTTCCAACTTTATTGGAACGTGATTTTAATATCCCTGAAACCCCAGAGCTATTACTGGAAATTAATCAAATCCATCAATATCAGCAGCAAGCTTTAGCTTCGTTAAAGACAAGGAGTGCTTAATGAATTTTATTGACACTCAGCACTCATTTATGGACTACATTCGAGATCCTAGTCAGCCGTTACCAGATGGTATGACCTTAGAGAGAATGACGGTATATCGAGAGCTATTTTTTAATAATATTAATGGTTTTGTATCGGGGGCTTTTCCAGTATTAAAGTCTCTGTATACCGATGAAGCTTGGCTAAAGCTTATTCAACAGTTTTTTGTTAGTTTTGACTGTAAAACCCCAATTTTTATTGAGATTTCCCAAGAGTTTATCACGTTTTTACAAACTCAATATCAAACTGTGGATTACGACCCTCCATTTATGATTGAACTGGCGCATTACGAATGGCTTGAGCTATATATTGCTACTGTCTTTGATAATGAAAAAGAACTATCAATAACCGCCGAAATGCTCACCGAGTTGCCATTGTCACTGTCGGTCAAAGCCACTGTCACTCAGTATCATTATGATGTGCAACATATTAGTGTTAATTATCAACCAACAGAGCCAAGCGAGCAGCCTTATAGTTTTTGTGTCTACCGTGACGAGGCTGATGAGGTAATATTTTTACAGTTAAATCTGCTAACAGCGCAAGTATTAGGGTTTATCAGCCAATCACAGGTTTGTTATCTGAGTGATATTATCGTTTGGCTGCAGACTTCTTATCCTCAAATGAGTGCTGAAACTTTATCAAATGGCTGCTTACAGATGCTCCAACAACTAGCTGAAAAGGGCATTATCTGCACTTTAGCTGATGCATAACAGAACAAGTCAAAACACACAGTTATTTAAGGGTTTTTATTGACTACCTTTTTACTTACAATAGCGCGAATTTTGTGATCCAGTTCACGCTGCCAGAAGGTGGTTAACATTACTCTTAGGAATCAAATAACATGAGTCAGCCGTTTAAAGACCCATTTAACATTTTGTATTTTATTGGTTTTATCCTTGTTTTGCTATTACCAACATTACCAGCTTCTATTTCAGCATTGAGACTTGCAGGCTTAATTTAACTGTCAATCTCAGTTATTATACCGAGCTATTTTTAATAGCATCGGTTATCCAAAAACCATTCTATTGAATGGTTTTTTTGATTTGGCTTGGAGTGATATGTCGTTAAAGCGCGGCTTTTTTGTAATTGTTGGTTTAACCAGCGTAACATTAGGTACCATTGGTATTGTGGTGCCGCTGTTGCCAACAGTGCCTTTTATCTTGCTGGCAGCGTATTGTTTCGCTCGCTCCAGTGACAGATTGCATCATTGGTTGATGACCCACCCGTGGTTTTCTCAAGGTTTAAACGATTGGCAAAACAAACGATCGATTAATAAAAAACTAAAGCGTAAAGCGATGATAATGACCACGCTAAGCTTCGTAATTAGTATCGCAATAGTGCCACTGTTGTGGGTACAGATAATGTTAGTTTGTATGTTATGTGTACTGCTGCTTTTTATGTGGCAGATCCCAGAGTTAGATTAAAAGTTGCTGGTATTTTGCTCGTTAGTTGCAACTCACTTAAAACATGCTTACTATCAGCCAAATCGAGTGATATGCCAGATACTATTTTTGCAATTTCAGTTTAATGAGTATTGCCAATCTGGCTATTAATCCATTCCTTTTTAAATAGACTACACAATATGACTATGAATCCAGCAAGTTTAGCGTTAATCAAAGACAGCATTAAAGCCATTCCTGATTATCCAATTCCAGGCATTATGTTCCGCGATGTGACCAGCTTATTAGAAGATGCTGAAGCTTATAAAGCCACTATCGCTTTATTTGTTGAGCATTATAAGTCGCTTGGATTCACCAAAGTTGTAGGAACAGAAGCTCGCGGGTTTCTATTTGGTGCGCCATTAGCACTTGAACTAGGTATTGGTTTTGTACCAGTACGTAAGCCAGGCAAGTTACCAAGAAAGACAATTGCTCAAACATACGATCTTGAATACGGTAAAGACACCCTAGAAATTCATGTTGATGCCATTAAACCGGGTGACAAAGTATTAGTGGTTGATGATTTACTAGCAACCGGCGGCACTATCGAAGCGACAGTTAAGTTAATTCGTGAGCTTGGTGGCGATGTTGCTCATGCTGCATTTGTTATTTCACTGCCTGACATAGGCGGCGAGAAACGTATTGAAGCATTAGGTATCGACATTTTGACCTTGTGTGAATTCGAAGGTGAGTAAATTTATAGCTTAAATAAGGCTATTAAGAGCAGTGCTTAAATGGAGAACATTTAGCGCTGCTTTTTTATGTTTACGATATTACTACAGCGCCCATATCTACAATGGTTGATTTTGTCAGCTTTGGTAATTATAGGATGATAGTTCTTAATCAGAATATAGCGTTAAACTTAGTCTAAATCTTCGCCAAACCCGCTCGACAAATGGCGTATCCATTGAGTATGCATAGCGCGTCAATCTGTTGCATGTTATTGTTAATTTTTATTTTCGAGTACTGACTTTAGATACCGCTTTTAGATACCGTTTATAAATACCATATCTTACATAACGTATTTTTATTGCAGTGACTCTAATTAATCCCGTTTTATATAAAGCTTGGGGAATTCCATGTCTTATCAGGTGTTAGCCCGTAAGTGGCGCCCTGCAAAATTTGAAGAAATGGTAGGACAGTCGCATGTCTTATTGGCTCTTACAAATGCATTAACTCAGCAGCGCTTACATCATGCATATTTATTTACCGGCACTCGAGGTGTCGGTAAAACCAGTTTAGCTCGGCTATTTGCCAAGGGGCTTAACTGTGAACAAGGCGTTACATCTGCGCCATGTGGAGTGTGCTCGAGTTGTATTGAAATTGCCCAAGGCCGATTTGTTGACTTAATCGAAGTCGATGCCGCGTCGCGTACCAAAGTGGATGACACCCGCGAGTTACTGGACAATGTCCAGTACAAGCCTTCACGCGGTCGCTTTAAAGTGTACCTTATCGATGAAGTTCACATGCTATCTCGAAGTAGTTTTAATGCCTTGCTTAAAACACTGGAAGAGCCACCTGAGCATGTGAAGTTCTTATTGGCGACCACAGATCCACAAAAATTGCCAGTAACAGTGTTGTCTCGCTGTTTGCAATTTAATTTAAAAGCCTTTCTCAAGATGAAATATCTAAACAATTAGACTTCATCTTGACTCAAGAGCAACTCGAGTACGAACCTCAAGCTCTTTCTTTATTGGCAAAAGCGGCTAACGGCAGTATGCGTGATGCGTTAAGTTTAACGGATCAAGCCATTGCATTTGGTAGTGGTCAAGTCATGCATCAGCAAGTGCAGACTATGTTAGGCAGTATTGACGCCCAGCAAGTTATTGCGCTGTTGAAAGCCCTGTGTGATGCAGACGTTGCTAATTTAATGGTGACAATTCAGCAAGTACTAAGCTTTGGTGCTGATGCCGATGAAGTGCTGCGAAGTTTACTCGAGTTACTGCACCAAATTACCTTAAGCCAGTTTGCACCTGCTGCGGCGCAGCAATCACTTTATAGCGAACAAATTCTAGCGTTCGCTGAGCAACTAACTCCTGAACAAGTACAGCTTTATTACCAATTGTTACTTACAGGCCGAAAAGAGCTGGCCTTTGCCCCTGATCCTAAATCAGGATTAGAAATGGCATTACTAAGAGCTATTGCCTTTGTGCCTGAAAAAGCGGTAAAACGCTGGCATACAAATGATGCCGCGCAAGTGTCATTGCCTGCTGCGCCAAGTGCAGAAGCTATTGCTGAGGCAGCTTTAACGTCAGGGCTTAAACAAGAACTGAAACAAGAGCTTAAACAAGAAGTAAAGCCAGAGGCTCAAGACGTTAACCAAACTGAGTTAAAGTCAGAGCCTAAACCTGAAACTAAGCCAGAGGCTAAATCAGAGCCTCAATCAGACGAAGCCCTTGCAGCTGAACAAGCAATACTATTAAGCCAAGCCAGTAGTTTAGGTTTTAACGCTAATTCAGAATCAAAACAGGAAGCAGAGCTCGCACCTGAACAAAAAGCTGCATTAGTCACAGAGCAACAATTAACGCAACTAAATACTGAAACAGTACTTGCTGAAGCGCAAGTAAACACGTCTGCAGTTGACGATGCTAAGCCGCAATCTATTACACAGCCTTTAACAGAGCCTGAAATTAAACCTGAGCCTGAGTCTGAACCAGGGGGAGGGCCTTTAAATCAACCTCAAGCGCAGTCAAATGACAGTGATGGCATGCCAATGGATGCTTATGAGCAATTTGCCCAAGCAAGTGCAGAAGGCTCAATGGATGATTATCAACACGATGATATGAATTCATTTTCAGCATCTTCGTTTGATGACAGCCAGTTGATGGATAGTCATTCAACTAACAACGCGCCGCAAACTCAAGTCAATGAGACTAAAGCTGCTCCTGAGCCAACTGCTGAAGAAGCAGCAGACTTAGATGCGCTGCTTGATGCTGTACTGGCGACCAATGATTCATTAAAAGCTGATTTAACAACACTTGCCACAGAAGGTGAACAAGCAAAAAAGCAACAGGCGGCAGCGAATCCTAGTATTAAGGTACCCGCACCACGCAGTAAAATTGCCGCAGAAGGAAATGCACAAACTGAATCAAATCAGCAATCAAACTCGCATTCAGAAGATCATTCATCCAACACGGCTTCAGCAGAAACAGATGAAGCTAAAAATGAGAATGATAGAGCGCCTTGGAGTAAGCCTGAAGATGCTGTTGAGCCACCAATGGCTCAAGCTCTGTTAACGAAAGAACAATCATCAGCTAAAGCTGAATCTAGTGTGCAAGTTGATACGACTAACACTGTTGATACAGCGCTAGTTAAGGCTGAGACTGTATCATCTTCGTCGAATGATGCTACTACGACTAATATGGCGGGCAGTAACGCAGTTAATGCTATTGAACAGAGTAACGTTGTAGCTTCATCACAAACACCTCTATCGCAATCGGAGCCATCAACAGCACTTGTCAGTGATGAACATGAAATATCAGGTGATGAGTTAGACTTACATTGGTACAAGGTGATGGCATCATTGAGTATTGGTGGCCGAGTAAGGCAGTTGGCAGTTAATTCTGTTTGTCAGCGATTGGAGAACCCAATCCCATTATTATTAAAGCCGGATCAAAAACATTTGGCTGCCGATGTGGCGATTGAGCAACTTCAAATCGCATTATCTGAGCGTTTAGGCGAACCAACAACAGTATCAATTACAGTTGGCTTAGACAGAAAACATGAAACACCGCTAGAATTAAGAAAAAGATTCCATCGTGAGTTATTAGCTAATGCAAATTACGCTTTAATTAATGATGACAAAGTACAATGGATGTTCACACGATTAGCTGCACAGTTAAATCCTGATACCTTGGTGTATCCAGCAGAGAAGTTACAGGCCATAGGCCAACAAATTCCTGCTTTAGTCGCACAATAATTGCGCGAAAGCGCTAGCAGCTTCAAAAGTTTGATAGCAATAAACTGAGATTTATTGCCAATTTATTTTTTTCAGTAAGATTAGCCCCACTTTGGCTGCTTGCTAATAACCTAATTAAGAGAAAAGACTATGTTTGGAAAAGGCGGTATGGGCAACTTAATGAAACAAGCCCAACAGATGCAAGACAAAATGGCTAAAATGCAAGAAGAAATCGCTCAGTCAGAAATGACTGGTGAAGCGGGTGCAGGTTTAGTTAAAGTGACCATGACAGGTGCACACAACATTCGTAAAGTTGATATCGACCCAAGCTTAATGGAAGACGACAAAGAAATGTTGGAAGATCTTATCGCTGCAGCATTCAACGACGCAGCACGTCGCATCGAAGAAAATCAAAAAGCTAAAATGGCAGAAGTGACTGGCGGTATGCAACTTCCTCCAGGAATGAAAATGCCTTTCTAAGACTGACAATGCCTAACTTAGCGTTAAGCAAAGTTAGAAACTAGTTAAATTTTAAATGAAAGCCCAAGTTATTAGCTTGGGCTTTTTTGTGGGCGATTTTCGTTTGCAATGTGAGTATTGTGAGTATCTGACACCAGAAAATCAGACGCTTTGACATTGCTGAATATTTTACAAGAAGCATCAGACTACAAAGTATATTTTAATGGCAGCAATATTGGGTTTGGCAGTTATCATTACCTCTATGACAGCGGGCGAGAAGGTGATGCTGCAGTCATTGCTTTTTCACCTCTTAAGCAACAATTAGTGGTTTATATCATGCCGGGGTTCGAACACTACCAGTCACTTCTTGATGAGCTTGGAAAATATAAGTTAGGCAAATCGTGTCTTTATATCAATAAGCTCACTGATATAAACTTAGATACTTTCAAAAAGCTAGCGAGTTTGTCAGTAAAGGAGATGCAGCATAGGTATTGCTGTAAACAAAGTTAATTCTTTTACAAAGCTCGTTTTCATCGTTCAATTCAACATTGCTATTTTTATACTGACCTTATGACAACAATCCTTTATACCTTTTTGGCATTAGTCGCGTTTGCAGGAAACTCGGTATTATGTCGAATTGCACTGGGAGATAGTGCCATTGATCCCGCAAGTTTTACTGCTATTCGATTATTGTCTGGCACCGTTGTGTTAGTTGTTATTGTAAAACTGACGCAAGTCATCAAACCCGAGACGAATGTTAAAGGTAACATTAAGAGCAACAACAAGCGTCATCATAATCTGTTTCCTCAAAGTTTAAATCCAATTACTCAAATATTAACGGGGCTGAAAACAGGCAAATTCAAAGCTGCAACCATGTTGTTTGTATATGCTTTGACTTTTTCTTATGCCTATATGTCACTTGATACAGGTATTGGGGCGCTGATTCTATTTGGTTCAGTGCAAATGACAATGGTAATTTGTGGGCTTATAAGCGGGCAGAAAATACAGCTTAGTGAGTTATTTGGCCTTGTGACTGCGTTTTCAGGATTTGTGTACTTGATGATGCCTGGTGCTAGCTCGCCTTCATTCGTGGGCTTTATACTCATGAGCATATCGGGTGTGGCTTGGGGTCTTTACACCCTCAAGGGGAGAGGGGGTAATAACCCTATAAAAGATACCTGCGATAACTTTTTTTGGACTTTACCATGGGTAGTATTATTACTCATGGTGACAATAGCTTTCTCAACAATTACTTATTCCGGAGTGATATTGGCGATTGTCTCTGGTGGGCTAGCATCTGCTGTTGGCTATGTCATTTGGTATGCTGCGCTCAAGGGATTATCGGCAATTCAAGCTGGTGTGGTGCAGTTATTAGTGCCGATTATTGCTGCATTAGGGGGCGTTGTCTTTGCTAGTGAGCAGGTAACTCTAAAGCTTGCCCTCGCAACAGCAATCATTTTAAGCGGAGTTCTGATGGTGCTATCGGCAAAGTGCCGTATGGTAGCTCGACATAAGTAACTCATACTTAATAATATTATTAATAAAGACCCAACAGACAAACTATTCCACATTCCCAACCCTTCACTTGAATTTTACCTTGCTGATATTCTCACCATTTAACTCGCTTATACCACTATTGCTGTCTTTGTCTCTTGCCGTTTTAAGCGCCCACAGCGTTAATTTTGACTCTGTCGATTAGTCATGCTTAAGTATTCAAAACTTTACTCTAAGTTAAAAATATTTGACACGAACAAAAAGTAAGCATAAATTAACCCTAAGTTAAATATCTTTAACATGGAGTGAGGTTAAGTTAACATGTCGAACAAGCAGAAGTTATATCAATGGTTGCAAGAAACCAGCTTTAGAGAAGTGACCTTATCAGTGGATTTATTGGTGACAGGTTACATTTTCTATATTTATTTAAGCCGTATGTTCTATGCCAGTACTGAGGAATTAGCTTCAACGGTGTGGTTATCAGGTGTGCTACTCGAAATTATTATTTACTCGGTAGTGTTGATGGTGTTGAGTTATATCGTATTGGCATTTGTCAGCGATGATGAATTAAATCAACCTATGGATGTGCGAGAAAAGCAAATAAATTTAGTAGGTTATAAGTACTCTGCAATAATCTTACAAACTGGGGTTATTTTAGCCATGGTACAATATGGGTTAGACAAACAAGCTGAAATAATTTTGTTTGAGCCTATCCCACACTTACCATTACATATATTACTGGTGGCATTTTTAACCGCCGAGTTAGCCCATTACGGTGTGCAGTTGTATAAGGGGCGCACAGGAGATATTTATGGGTAAAAATGATCAAGAAGGTATGGGAATTAGCAACTCTATTCGTACTTTACGGTTTTTACATGATGAAATGACTCAAAAGCAGCTTGCTGAGCAAATTGGAGTCACTAGACAAACAGTGATGGCTATCGAGTCAAATAAGTATTCACCCACTTTAGAGGTGGCATTTAAAATTGCCGAAGTATTTAATTTACCGTTAGAGGAAGTGTTCCGTTATCGCTCTGACAAGTAACTTATAGAGGCTGATTAATGATAGGCAGGCTAATATTGTCTGTACGGCTGAGATATGGACGCAATAACTCTTTGCAATCTTTATCGCTTACGATAATAATTCATCCATTCATTTAGCTGATACCATTTTGACCCAGCTAAGCCCATTTTTATTTAGTGCTACAGCACTGTTAAGGCCATTATTAGGTTATGAAATTTAGTCCGCTAGTTGATGAATTAATTGAGTCGTTACGTTGTTTACCGGGTGTTGGCCCTAAGTCTGCCCAGCGTATGGCATTTCAGTTATTAGAGCGTAACCGTAAAGCGGGTCAAAAGCTGGCGAGTGCATTAGAGCGCTCAATGAGTGAAGTTGGTCATTGCCAAGCATGTCGAACTTTTACTGAACAAGAGCTATGCCCAATCTGTAGTAGCCCAAAGCGTGGTAATGCAGGTGTTATTTGTGTTGTTGAAACGCCAGCAGACGTATTAGCTATTGAAGCTGGTGGTCATTTTATGGGGCGCTACTTCGTGTTATTAGGGCATTTATCCCCCCTAGATGGTGTCGGGCCTGAAGAGCTAGGTCTTGCGTTACTTGAAAAGCACTTGTCGTCAGAAGATGTCACCGAGCTTATTTTAGCGACAAACCCAACGGTTGAAGGTGATGCTACAGCGCACTTTATCGCTGATATCGCTCGCCGTCATAATGTGGTTATCAGCCGTATTGCTCACGGCGTGCCAGTGGGTGGCGAGCTTGAGTATGTTGATAGCACCACATTAGCGTTATCGTTTAACGGTCGGATCCCGCTATAGACATTATATTAAACGTCATAACTTTTGATGTGTAATAGATAAAAAAGGGCTAATTTAGCCCTTTTTGCGTTTTTTTAGCCATCAGAAAAAAATCCCCTTGAAAACGTAATTTCACGCCCCATTTCCTAGGTAACAAAGAATTTTAGTTTTATTGAACATATCGAAACGGTTTCAATAAAATTGCTGTATTAACGTTAAACCAAGGGAAATTTTCATGTCTCAACAAGAAACACATGGCTTTCAAACCGAAGTAAAACAACTTCTTCATCTGATGATCCATTCTTTATATTCAAATAAAGAAATTTTCTTACGTGAACTAGTTTCAAATGCGGCCGATGCTGCAGACAAGTTGCGTTACCTTGCCTTAACAGACAACACGTTATTTGAAGATGATACTGAACTTCACGTTCGTATCAGCACCGATAAAGAAAAAGGCACCGTTACGATTGAAGATAACGGTATCGGTATGACACGTGATGGCGTGATTGAACATTTAGGTACTATTGCTAAATCAGGTACTGCTGATTTCTTCAAAAACTTATCTGGTGAAGAGTCAAAAGATTCGCAACTTATTGGTCAGTTCGGTGTAGGTTTCTACTCTGCATTTATTGTTGCCGACAAGGTTACGGTTCGTACTCGTGCAGCGGGCGCTGACGTTAACCAAGGTGTAGTGTGGGAATCAGAAGGTGAAGGCGACTTTACTGTTGATACCATCACTAAAAATAGCCGTGGTACTGAAATCACGCTGCATTTACGTGACGAAGAAAAAGAATACGCAGACGATACCCGTTTACGTTCAATCATTACTAAGTACTCTGATCATATCTCAGTACCAGTAGAAATGTTTGAAGAAGGTACGCCAGCGGTTGAAGCGACTGAAGAGGGCGGTGAAGCGATTCCTGCTACTGAAGGTCAGTGGAAGCCAATGAACAAAGCTACTGCGCTTTGGACTCGTAGCAAATCTGATATCTCTGATGAAGAGTATCAAGAATTCTATAAGCACATTTCACACGATTATGGTGATGCTGCTAGCTGGTCTCATAACCGCGTTGAAGGTAAGCAAGAGTACACCAGCTTACTGTATATCCCGAGCAAAGCGCCGTGGGATATGTTTAACCGTGATGCTAAAAATGGTCTTAAATTATTTGTTCAACGTGTATTCATCATGGATGACGCTGAGCAGTTCATGCCGACTTACCTACGTTTCGTTAAAGGTCTAATCGATTCAAATGATTTACCATTAAACGTGTCGCGTGAAATCTTACAAGATAATAGCGTGACGAAAGCACTACGTGGTGGTGTGACTAAACGCGTACTGGGTATGCTTGAAAAAATGGCTAAAAACGATGCTGAAAAGTATCAAGCATTTTGGGCTGAATTTGGCCAAGTGTTAAAAGAAGGCCCTGCTGAAGACTTCGCAAACCGCGAACGTATCTCAGGTCTATTACGCTTTGCTTCAACTCATAATGATACCCCAGCAACTGACGTGTCTTTAGATGATTACATCAGCCGTATGAAAGAAGGCCAAGACAAGATTTATTATATTGTTGCTGACAGCCATGAAGCTGCGGCAAACAGTCCACATCTTGAATTGCTACGTAAGAAAGACATTGAAGTGTTATTAATGTCAGAGCGTATTGATGAGTGGTTAATTAACCATTTAACTGAATTTAAAGACAAGAAACTCCATTCTGTGACTCGTGGCGATTTAGAGCTAGGCGAGTTAGAAGATGCGGCTGAAAAAGAAGCTCAAGAAAAACTTGCAGGTGAAGCTGAAGGTTTAGTTGAGCGTATGAAGACTGCGTTAGGCACTAAAGTAGCTGACGTTAAAGTAACTTCGCGTCTAACCGATACGCCTGCTTGTGTAGTTGCTGGTGAAGGTGAAATGTCATCACAAATGATTAAACTTATGCAATCAGCGGGTCAGCCTGTACCTGAGTCTAAGCCTACGTTTGAAATTAACCCGCATCATCCATTGGTTGAGCGCTTAAACAACGAACAAGACGAGCTGTTATTTGCTAATTGGGCAGACTTATTACTGCAACAAGCGCAGCTTTCTGAAAAGGGTAGCTTAGCGGATCCTTCTGCGTTCATTAAGCTAACCAATGAAATGCTAGTAGCAAGCTTGAAGTAAGCACAGTTAATCCTGTTACTTAGTAAGTTATAACCAAAAAGCGGACCCAGTGTCCGCTTTTTATTAGCAATCATTTTTAGCCAGTGTGATACTGATCTAATCGGATAGCTAACAAGGATCCACGATGGAACATATTATTAATTTAACCAAAGAGAACATTCAGCAAGTTGTTGATGCCTCAATGGATAACTTTGTTGTTATGTCTTTTTGGGCGCAGCAACAGCCAGAAAGTGTGCAAATGCTGCAAGTGATGGAGCAAATTGCCAACGAGCAAGCTGGACGCTTTATTTTGGCGAAAGTGAATTGCGAAGCAGAGTTAGAGATTGCGAATTATTTCCAAATTCAAAGCTTGCCGACTCATTTGGTACTTAGCAAAGGCCAGCCTGTTGATGGTTTTGCAGGCACGCAAAGCGCCGCGCAAGTCAACGAACTGCTAAATAAGCATTTACCTGCCATGTGGGTACAAGATTTAAATGCCGCTAAAGCAATACTTGTTGAAGAAAACCAAGCCAAAGAAAAGCTTGAACAAGCATTAGCGCTATTAAAAAGTGCTTATGCAGAATCTGAGCAGAACGGCGAAGTGGCATTGGTCTTAGTTGATGTATATTTGCAGCTTGGCATTTTAGCTGACGCTAAAACCTTATTAGAGACCATAGGGCTTGCGGATCAAGATAGCTACTACCAAAACCTTAAAGCCAAGCTTGCGCTAGCTGAGGATGCGGCTGATACGCCTGAAATCCGCCAGTTACAACAGGCACTAGAGCAACAACCTGATAATACAGACATTTCAATTGACCTTGCTAAAGCGTTAAATCAAGCAAATCGCGGCGAAGAAGCATTAGAAAGCTTATTTGTGATTTTGCAAAAAGATTTATCAGCGGCTGATGGCAAAGTTAAACAAGTGTTTATGGAAATACTGACTGCTTTAGGGCAAGGCAATACCTTAGCCAATCAGTATCGCCGCCGTTTATACAGCTTACTGTATTAAACAACACCCTTTTAAGTACGCCGCGACGTATTAGATATTGGTCTAACTCTTTCGCTTTTTGCCTTCTAAAGACAGGCTAAATGTGCGAGAATCGCGGCCTAAAAATATGAAAGCAATAAAGAGGACTTTTGAGATGCGCATTATACTATTGGGTGCCCCTGGTGCCGGTAAAGGCACACAAGCTCAGTTTATTATGGAGCAGTACGGTATTCCACAAATCTCAACTGGTGACATGCTTCGTGCAGCAATTAAAGCTGGCACAGCATTAGGCTTAGAAGCTAAATCAGTGATGGATGCGGGCCAGTTAGTATCAGATGACCTAATTATTGGTTTAGTTAAAGAGCGTATTGCACAAGATGATTGTGTGAAAGGCTTCTTATTAGACGGTTTCCCACGCACTATTCCTCAAGCAGATGCGATGGTTGCTAACGGTATTGAAATCGATCACGTTGTCGAAATCGATGTACCAGATGAAGAAATCGTTAAGCGTATGAGCGGCCGTCGTGTTCACTCTGGTTCTGGTCGTGTTTATCACATCGTTTACAATCCACCTAAAGTGGAAGGTAAAGATGATGTGACGGGTGATGATTTATCTATCCGTCCTGATGATGAAGAAACAACAGTACGTAAACGCCTTGGTATTTACCACGAGCAAACTAAGCCGTTAGTAGAGTACTACGGTAAAGTGGCTGCTGAAGGTAACACTCAGTACACCAAGTTTGATGGAACACAAACTGTTGCCGCTGTTAGCGAGCAAGTTAAACAGTTATTAGGTTAATTACCTAAGTTATGTGTTAAGCAACAGTATCTGATTGCTGTTGTTCATAAAAAAGCCTGCATAGCAGGCTTTTTTATGGCATAAATAAAATCACCGTCACAAAAAGAAACAAAGATAGATATCTATCTTGGTGTTGATTGTTTTTGTGTTA
Source organism: Shewanella sp. GJ50-10 (assembly GCF_055808815.1). Classification (NCBI taxonomy): domain Bacteria; kingdom Pseudomonadati; phylum Pseudomonadota; class Gammaproteobacteria; order Alteromonadales; family Shewanellaceae; genus Shewanella; species Shewanella sp. GJ50-10. The sequence goes on from NZ_JBVVSS010000001.1 coordinate 1,588,272, forward strand.
AAATTAGCGTTTGTTAATAAGCAAAATGCCGTATTTATTCATTATCCCTTTTAGCACGGATGCCTACTCAGAGAGTTTAAGATGAAGTTTCCTGGTCAACGCAAATCTAAGCATTATTTTCCTGTCAATAACAGAGACCCATTACTGGCTCAGTTAACCCAACAAGAGCAGTCGGTGTCGACTTATATTTGTGGTATCGACCAAACCTTGGTAGATATTGAAGCTAAAGTAGAAGACGAGCTTTTAAGCCGTTATGGTCTTCCAAAAGGGAACTCAACCCTCATTGATGACCAACAAGCCCATGAACTTTACCATGAGCTAAAAAGCAATGAGATGATCAGCGACGAGTTTGCTGGTGGCACCATTGGTAATACAGTACACAATTATTCCATTTTGGCTGATGACCGTTCAGTGTTGTTCGGGGTGATGAGTCAAAATATCATGGTAGGCAGCTATGCTTATCGCTATCTTTGCAATACTTCATCAAAAGTTGATTTGAACTACTTGCAACCTGTTGATGGCCCTATTGGTCGTTGTTTCACGCTTATTTCTGAAGACGGTGAAAGAACCTTTGCCATTAGTAAAGGCTCAATGGATAAACTCACCCCAGAGTATATCGATCAAGAAGTCGTGCAAAATAGTTCAGCTTTAGTGATCACAGCATATTTAATGCGTGCCAGTGAAGGCGACGGAATGACATCAGCGGCAATGAAAGCCATTGAATATGCAAAAGCTGCAGATGTACCAGTAGTACTAACCTTAGGTACTCGTTTCTTAATTCAAGAAGACCCAAAGTGGTGGCAAGATTTCATCCGTGAAAATGTGACTATTTTGGCGATGAATGAAGATGAAGGTGAAGCGTTAACGGGCTTTAGCGATCCATTACTTGCCAGTGATGCGGCGCTTGAATGGGCTGACATGGTGCTTTGTACCGCTGGCCCATTAGGCTTATATACCGCAGGTTACGCTGAAGATACTGAAAAGCGTGCAACTAGTCATATTTTACTTCCTGGTGCGATTCCTGAATTTAACCGTTACGAGTTCTCTCGCCCTAAGTTAAAAGCAGATTGTGAAACGCCAATTAAAGTCTTTGCCCATATTTCTCCTTACATGGGCGGCCCTGAGTTAATCAGAAATACCAATGGCGCAGGTGATGGTGCATTGGCGGCGCTATTACATGACTTATCGGCGAATACTTTTCATAAAACTAACGTGCCGGGTTCGAGCAAACATCAGCGTGATGGCCTGTGTTACTCATCGTTCTCACAAGTGTGTAAATACGCTAACCGTGTAGCATATGAAGTGCTGGCCCAACACAGCCCGAGACTTTCTCGCGGTTTACCAGAACGCGAAGACAGTTTAGAAGAATCTTACTGGGAAAGATAAGCCCATATTTGATGAAAAGGCGACCATAGTGATATGGCCGCCTTTTTTTGTTTTATCACTACAAGGTAAATTAGCGCAACTTGCACTTGTACCTGCGGTAAATTTCAGTAGGATGTTTGGGTAAATTGATTAACTACCTCATTGTAAGTAAATCAAGTCTATTTAGCACTTACCACGGTTCTGACAACAGAACTAACAATAGATTTAACGGCGAATTTGGAGAGCAATGTGAAGGGACAAATCTTAAGAGAAATGAAAGTACTTAAGGCGATTGAACCGGCTTATGAAGTTGAACGTCGTGTGGCGTTTTTGAAGACTAAATTGGTTGAAGCACATGCTAACTGCTTAGTGCTTGGCATAAGTGGTGGTGTTGACTCTTCTGTTACAGGCAGATTGTGCCAGTTGGCCGTTGATAGTTTAAACGAAGCCAACCCTGAACAAGCTTATCAATTTATTGCGGTGCGTCTACCTTATCAAGTTCAAAAAGATGAAGATGAGGCGCAGTTAGCTTGCCAGTTTATTAAGCCAAGCAAGCAGGTCACTGTGAATATTGCTGACGGCGTTGTTGGTGTTCACAATGCAACAGTATCAGGCCTAGAAGATGCCGGCATCACAGTTGCTGAAAACGATAATCTTGATTTTGTCAGAGGCAATGTTAAAGCGCGTATGCGTATGATTGCCCAATATCATATTGCTGGTTTAACGGGTGGCTTAGTGGTTGGTACTGATCATAGTGCTGAAAATATTACTGGTTTTTATACAAAATTTGGTGATGGAGCGTGTGATTTAGCGCCGTTATTTGGTTTAAATAAACGTCAGGTACGTAAATTAGCTAGCTTTTTAGGTGCGCCAGAAGTGTTGGTGATTAAAGCGCCGACAGCTGATTTAGAAGACGATAAGCCACAACTTGAAGACGAAGTGGCGCTTGGACTAAGCTACGATCAAATTGATGACTTTTTAGAAGGTAAGTCAGTGGATGCAAGCGTTGAAGACAAGTTAATTGCGATTTATAAACGCACTCAACACAAGCGTCAGCCAATTCCGACTATTTATGACTAATTAAGTTTACTGATGTAACTTCTCACTAGACTGATTTGTTGGTTAGAAAATTGGCGATAATCTAAATATGGCGCAATAAGTATCTGCTTATGCGCCATTATTTTTTGCTTCTCATCTAGTGGTTTAGCTTTAAATATGGCTTCACCTATTTCAGCATTGTTTTTATTATTCGCTTTAACATCCTCTAACGCTTGCTGACCACATATAATGTGAACTTTGGCTTGCTCAAGTTGAGTGCTATTAATAACCAGTTTGGTGCTTATAAGCTCATTTGATGGCATGAAAAGTTGATTTCTAACGGCTCGCCAAGCATCGGCATTATCTGACTTCACCGCTAATTTCGCCATAATGGTCAATATTTTTCGCCAGTGATTTCCGTTTAGTTCAATCACTTGTTCTATGAAGTTTGAGTCATTAGGTTTGATATTGTCTGGCATCATTGGCGGGTTAGGTAAATAGAAAGCAATATCTGCACTGTTATCACCGATTAGCAATGATAAGCTTTCTGATTTATAGAGGTCTGATGTCATTTATTTGTCTGTTAATTCAATCATTTTTCTTAGATTATCATTAATATCAGCTAGACTCTAACGCTATACCACATCGTTTCTATACTGATATCAACGTGAGCATTACCGGTAAATAGTTACAAGGACAGATAAATGAAAGCCATTGTTATCGGCTCGACAAAGCATGTTTTATTTTTTGCGATTTACGGGTTTATTGGCAGTGTCATCGCTTTATTGGTGGCGATTGTATGGATCTTAAATGCCCGCGCTGAGTTAGACCCATGGCATACCACTCATTTAAAGCAAGAATATCACCAGCAATCTGGCTTAAAGGCCTTTGCTGAGTACCTTGAACTTGAAGATAAGCTTTTTACTGAACTCGATAACAAAATCTATCAAGAATACATTCCACAAGCCCCATCTGTGATTAATCGCTATGAAAATGGCAGTTTGTCCGACCCCAATATTTGGGACATCAATTGGAACCGTTCTTTTGAATGGAAAAATGCCCAAGCTGAATATGGGGTGTTATTAGTCCATGGCATGTCTGACTCGCCATATGCAATGTCACATTTAGCGAAACAGTTTAAATCATCCGCTCATGTATTAGGTTTAAGGCTCCCAGGTCACGGCACGATTCCAGCTGGGCTCACTGAAATTACTTGGCCAGATCTTGCAAGTGCAGTTGCACTTGCAACCAGTCATATGAAAGCGGAGCTTAAAGGCAAACCCTTATATGTTATAGGCTTTTCTACTGGTGCGGCACTTGCGTTAAATATCGAGCTTGAACGTATTGCATTAAATAAACCGCCTGAATATCAAGGCATGGTATTTATATCGCCAGCAATTGGCTTAGCGCCCATTGCTGCAGGCGCTAAATGGCAGGCTAGGCTGGGCAGTCTACTAGGTTATGAAAAGCTGTTTTGGAACAGTATTTCTGTCGAGTACGATCCTTTTAAATATACTTCATTTGCTGTAAATGCAGGGGATGTGGTATATCAACTTGCGCAGCGTAACCAAGATATCATTGCAAAACTGACCGAGACTCAGTTGCAAAGCATACCGCCGCTATTAACCTTTCAATCTATCGCGGATGATACGGTTTCTTCGACTGCCGTTATTCAATATTTATATCAATATTTACCCGCGGAGCATCATAGGTTAGTGGTGTTCGACATTAATCGTAATCCTAATAATCATCAGCTAATTACCAATGATCCGTTAAATGAAATGGCGTCACTTTGGCTAAATTCACCGATGAATTATCAGCTTAGTATTATTGAAAACAATCCAGATAGAGATCATTATGTTCAAGAGCATCTGGTGGCGGGTGGTGAGTCTAAAGACGTAAATTCAATGTCGCTTGAGTGGCCAAAAGGTGTTTATTCTCTTTCCCATGTTGCATTGCCATTTCCTGAGTCAGACACCTTATATGGGCCTCATTATCAAAAGGAAAATGCGCACATTCAAATAGGCCAAGCCATTTTTAAAGGGGAGCGGGGGCTGTTTGGGATCCCCGCATCTGAAATGTTAAGGCAAAAATGGAATCCTTTTTATCCTTATATGATTGAGCAAATTGAAGACTTTATTAAGCCTTCTGCTCAGTAGCCTGTTCGTTAATCACATTAATGATGACTTTGTTTCTGCCTTGCTGTTTGGCGGCATAAAGATTGTCATCAGCCACTTTTATCCAAACGTCGATATCGTTGGAAAAGCTTGCGTTAGCAGTAATTGCCCCAACGCTAGTAGTGACAGAAAACTGCTGTTCATCCGTTGGAGAGGTTATTACGACCTCTGAAAGCTTTTGTTTGAATTTATTTAAGTGTTGTTCGATTTTGAGCGCGTTTGATAGTGGCAAGATCAGTAAAAATTCTTCACCGCCATATCGAGCCACAATATCAGTGTCACGCTTGAATTCATTGCTTAGTAACCCTGATACAACGCGTAAGCACTCATCACCAGCTAAATGCCCATAAGTATCATTCACCTTTTTAAAGAAATCTAAATCTAAGATGACTATGGTAATGGCATGTTCTCCACGAAGGCAGAAGTCTAGCACTGCTTCAAATTTATCTTCGGCAAAGCGACGATTCTTAAGTCCTGTGAGTGGATCTTCATCGACTAACGATAGTAGCTTTTTATTGGCTTGTTCAAGTTCATCTGTACGAATAGCAACGGTCTCTTCAAGTTCAAGTTGCTGCTTTAACAATGCGCGCTTACTTGAAGTTAATCTCTGATAAAGATTAAACACTTCAATAGAGGAGTTCTCATCGACCACTTGGCTTTTTAATTCTTCATTACTCATTTGACCAAATTGGTTCGCTACAATTTCTAACGGTGTAGTGAGCAATTGACATACTTTTCTAGAAATCAATGATGTGAGTATGAGTGAAAAAATGAGCAGGATAAAGGTACTAAACATCTGGGTTTCAGCTGTTTTTAACAGCGGGGATAAGGGCTGAAGCACATATAATCGCCAGCCATTATTTAATTTTTTATTGGTATACACATATTCAGGTGAGGTGGCTTCTAAGTTGTTTAATTTAATCACGTCTAATGAAATGTGATACAAGCCCTTATCATCAGAGTATTTAAATTCTTCATGCTCAGTTAATCCCAGTTCTGATGTGGCATAGATGATGTGATTATTTTCATCGACTAAAACAAGCAGCTCTTTATCGCCATAGTTATTTTTGTTATCGATGCTGGAGAAAAAACGTAAATCTAGCGAGCCTTCAATGATCCCAGCTACATTGCTCTCATTGTTGCCACTGTAGAATGGGGCACTTATAGCAACAATAGAATCATTGCCAAAACCTCTACCTTGGAATACTGGCGACACAAAGACACGGCGGTTGTGAAAAGCTTCTATAAAGTAACCTCTGTCCTTGATCGACATATCCTTGATGTTGTTGTTTTCATCTAACATCATCGCACCAGGACTTCCAGCGACAATTTTAGCATTTTCATTAGCAATTAACATGGTGATAAAGCTAGGGTAATTGTTATGAAGTTTACTGAGCATGGGTTGCCATTCATCGGCGTTAGTACTTGCTAGGCTCAGAAAGTTGGCTGCATACTCGACAACCTTTTTATGATTTTCAATATATTGCTCTGTGGCAGAAGCTAAATGAACTGTGGTGTCGGTTAAATTTCGCTGAAGTAAGGTTTGTTGTTTTGCTAAAAACAAATAATTAAAGGTCAGCGCAGAGATTAATAAACACAAGGTGAGCATTAATGTCATGAAGTAAGTTACTTGATCATTAAAAGAGCGACGAACTTTTGCCGTGCTCTGACCGTTAAATAGCCATAGTTTTGGGACCAATACGATAAGTAATGAAGCTAAGCTGGCATAAATGAGACCATTAATACTTTGTTTAATAATGGCGAATAACATATGACTGTCAGGTAAGTCACTAAAGGTATTCATATAAAGATAAGCCAATGGCATACCAATAGTTAGCCAGTACAAGGCACTGCCATATAATGGATATAAGCCTTTTTGACGGGAATACCCAATAAAGAGCGCTTCGACGCCAAAGATTAAATACACATGAGGACTACCCCACGTCAGCATTAAACCTGTGGAACTTAATAAGGCTGTTATCAAGGCATACCAAGGACCTAATATGACTGCTGAGATGATAGTGAAAGTATTACCGAGTACCAATTGAACATTGGCAAATATAGGGATTGGATAACAGTTAATGATGAAACCAATCACACCTAAAATAAGTGCAAAAATAAGGTTTCGTGGCTTAATGGATTTGATATTCAATGAATCATCCTTGTCATTATTATAAAAAAATACTACCTGCCTTATTCAGCTAGTACAAGTCTTTGACGCGTTTAGGATGATTTTGTTTTATGGCTTTATTTAATGGAGAGATTACAAAGCCTAATTGTCACTGACCTCGCCAAAGTAGTTGGCCACTTTTGGTTAACTGATAGCCTGTTAATAAATTGGCGAGTTGTGTGGTATGAGCTTGGTTTAACAAGCTAATTAATGCTTGAAGTTGACGTCTAAAAAAGATGCTTTGTGACATAACAAAATCGAAAGACTCGGTCAGTTTAGGGATGAAGTGTAAGCCACTTTCGGCAGCAACAGCTTGGCACCCAAAGCCAATGTCAGCATTATTACGAGCAATATAACCTGCTAACTCACGTTCAGATTTCGCTGTGGCAGTGTAAAGCAATTCATTCAAATTAACATTTTGCTCGGTTAGCCATTGCTCTAAGTGGCGTTGACTGCCGGCGCCTTTTTGACGTGATACCCATCTAAGTGGTTGTTGTGGTACAGCTATATCACTTTCAAAAAGTGAAGCCATTTCTTGTCGCACCATTAAACCTTGATGGCGTTCATAGCCACTGACTAATATCCATTGCTGGTGATTAGGGTAGCTTTTTAATAATGAAAATAAGCTATCACGGTTACCATGCTCGTTTTCCCAGTGAATACTGCAAACATCGGCATAGCCACGTGAAAGTAACTCTAAACCTGACTTTGACCCCGTTGAGCTATAACTGATTATTTCTTGGTGATCACCTTCGGACATTAACTGTGCAACTAACATCGACAGCAGCGGGTCGTCACTACCCGTAATATGCATTCGGTCGGACAACATGCCACTGTGGCATGAATCCATAAGCCATCTATCGATTAACACTTTGGGAAATAACCATTTCCCCGTGACTTTTGTCGCGGGTAAAATACGATGGTTTGCCATTGAGTAGACTTTTTTCTCGTTTAAATCCAAATATTCAGCAACTTGCTTGGTGCTCATATAAATGATGTTTGAGTCAGCTGGCATGGTAATCCTAAATTAAATGGCATCGATAGAGCTTAATACTGTTATAAGCTAGTGTAATAATTGCTGTTTCAGTTGCAAATTAACATACAAGCTAAAGTTGATATTTGTGGGCAAGGTTGGGTTTCTTACACAGGAATTGACTATTAACTTTGCGATGAAACCTGTTCGCACTATCTTTTGAATATCTGTTGTCCCGATTTTGAAATAAAAAGAATTAATACATGATTTATTCCCAAGGTGTTTGTTAATGAACGAGGCTAATTTTAATGATCACGCTACAAAGCTTGTATCTTTCGAACCTGCCTGTTTGGAAACAAAGCAAACATCACAGGATAAAAAAGCCCTTGATGCAGCGGTATTGGTGATAGAGCCAAATGTAAGTGTGTGGGAAAAGGTCGAGCCGACGTTATCACAACACTTTGGGCTGGTTCAGCATGCGAGAAGTGTTGAGTTAGCAGTGGTGAGTTACAGGCGCTTTAGCTTTAATCTGGTTATTATTGATATCAAGCAAGTGTCTGCATTTTGGCAGGCATTAACTGAAAAGAATAATCAGTCTAGTTTTGTTCAATCAAATCAAGTTCAGTTAAACAGCTCTCAATCCAAGCTCATTCGAACACAAAGCATTAAGTCGAAGCTGGTTAATCCAGTGCATTTTCAACAAGAGCATACGCAGCAAGACTATATTCAGTCTAAATCTGAGCAGTCCAAGCTTATTGAGCCAAAGTTCATTGAGCCTTTTGAAAACTATAATTTTAATGCTTATCCCGAATTAGCTGAGCAGCAGATATTTCCCAAAGACTTTATAGTTTTAAGCCGTATTGTTGAAGCTGAAGATGTACTCAGTATGATGCGGCTGGGCGCAAAAGACGTTATTAGTAAACCTATTCAAGTTTCTCGCCTTGAATCTGCTATTTCACGCTGGTGTGTAAACCATCAATGTAAAGCCCAATACAATGCTAAGGTTTCTAGCCTTAAGCTAGACCAGCATATTGGCGACAGCGCAGTTGCGGATGCCATTCGTTTAAATATCATTAATGCCAGTATCAGTGGCAAACATCTGTTAATTGAAGGGCAGAGCGGTACAGGGAAAAAACGAGCCGTTCGACACTTACAGCAGTTAGCGGCTAATAAAAGCCAGATAATTAATATTGATTGTCGCTTTGAAGCGCAGCTTAATCTGGGTAGTTTGAATCTTTATCAACAGACAGAACTTGATGAACTGAAGGTAGAGCAAACTCAATCTACCTTAGTTGTTTTTAACCATATCGATGAGATTTCAGTGTCTGGTCAAATTGCGTTAATGCAGTTGTTATCGTCTTCTGAACTCATCAATAACCCACAAATTAGGCTAATCAGTTTAAGTTGTTCTTCACTATTAAAGCGGGTTCAAAGCGGAGCATTTTCTTCAGAGCTTTATTATCAACTTGCAGGTCTTAGTATGTACTTAGCGCCACTAAATGAGCGCGCAGAAGATATTGTATTGTTGGTGAAGTATTTCACTAATCAATTAATCACCAACAGTGATGCTAATAGGGAAGTGCTGCTTAATCGTTTTCAAGCTTGGCGAGTAACTGATTTTCAAAGTCTGACTGAATATAGCTGGCCAGGAAATATTCAAGAGTTAAAGAATACGGTAGAGCATTGTTTGTTGATGGACCTATTACCGAATGAATTTTTTAAACAAAACCCGCAAACAAACTGCCTACAAACCAAATGCAATGAAAAAGATCAGTTACCTAGCTCCAGCCAACACTTCTTTCCTATAGATTGGGATTTAAAACAAATTGAAAAAGCCCATATTTTGCGGGTTGTGAATCTCTATCAAGGTAATCGATTACTTGCCGCTGAACATCTATGTATTTCCCGCAAAACGATTGATAGGAAGTTGAATGAATGGGCAGAAGAGGAAAAAAACTAAAGACAAAGCCTAGGGCCTGTTGAACTTTCAAGGTTGTTTTTGCAGTGAATTGTTGGGCATTTATACAAGGCTGAGACTTTGTGGTGTAGTTATTCTACATAAAAAGTCGATAACGCAGTAAAAATGCCCAACAAACGCTGCCCAAAGGGTTCGACTAAAAGCGTTTTACTTTTTGTTGGATAAGTCTTTGTGAATAAAGAGATGCTTAAATGACTAGGCATCAATCCATCCGCCTTAATTAAATCGCTTTTGTCTCGAACAAAATTTAACCGGCAAAGAACAACAGGCCCTAACAGTCATTTTTTATGACAGTTATTTATCGAACACTTTTAAAGGACATTTTGTCCTTTTTTCGTTTTTGATTTTCTATTTTTCTGGCTTTTGTGTTACCTGCAGTAGTTTTAAAGGCTCTTTATTGAGTATTCATACAACGGAAGTAACAATGCGCGCAACAAAAATAGGACTTTCTAATTAGGACGTTGCAGCAAAATGAACATCAACAAGCCATCCCATAAATCACTACATTTCTCCATTTTATCAATTGCTATTTTAGCCAGCTTTAACGCTCATGCAGATACGGTCGAAAGGGATCCTATTCTTAACATTCAAGAAGTAATCGTCGTTAAAGGTGAAGGCCCGACTGCTGCGCAATCTTCAATGACTCACTGGGATATTTCAAGGGAAGAAATTGAGGCCTCTGGTGGTCAAAGTCTTGACTTGATTTTAGCTAATGTTCCAGGGATTTATGTAAGAGTGGGGGGGCAAGGTACACCAAGAGTGGATATTCGCGGTTTTAAAGCTCGCCATGTTATTTACTTAATTAATGGTGTGCCAGCAAATGATGCAGAAGATGGACAATTCGACCCAAGTGTTATTCCTGCTTCACAAATTGAATCAGTTGAAGTGTCAGTTGGACCATCATCAGTTCTTTATGGTCCAGGTGGTGCGGGTGGTGTGATTAACATCATTACAAGGCAAGGTGATAATGCACCTAGCGTTTCAGGTAATCTTGAGTTTGCTGAAAACGATACATTTAATGGCAATATCAATTTAGCGGGTAGTGGTGAAAAGTGGCAAGGATTTATGAGCTACAACCGCCAGCAAACAGATGGTTATCCATTATCATCTGACTTTGAAGAGACAGAAGAACAAGATACAGATGTTCGCTTAAATGCTGATAAAACCTTAGATAACTTCTACGCCCAAGGCAGTTACTTTATTTCTGACGATACGATGTTAACTGCAAATGTTAACTATAAGTCGGGTAGTTGGGGTAAGCCAAGCAGTGATGGAACTGGAACGGGTAAAGTAAAATACGAACGTGTAGACGATTATGAAAGCTCAATTGTTCAGTTAGGGTTTGCGCACAAGTTTTCTGATCTTTTAGTGCTGCGTGGTTACGGTTATCACAATGAGAGTCAAGTATTCGAATCAGCCTATACCAGTCGTGATTATAGTGATATTAGCTCTAGCCAAGATGGAACTTCTACGGTTCAAGGGGCAAACTTACAGCTTGTGGCTGATTTTGATGAATCGGGTTTACTGACAGGTTCTTTGATGAGCGAAAAGCAAGCTTGGGAGTCGATTAATTACGAAGCTGAGGTTGCTGCAGTGCACAGTTCTGGCAGTGGTTCAGGAGGTGGCTCTGGTGGAGGAAATGGTGGCGGGAATGGCGATGGTAGCGGTTCAGGCTCGAGTGATAACTTTAATGAACAAGGATGGTTACATACTTTTGCTCTTGAATATCAGTATCAACACAATGATAAATATGGCATGACGGTTGGTGCAGCAGTGCATAACCAAGAACGTGATAGCGAAAACGAGAATAATTATTCTGGGCAATTATCCGGTTATTGGCGTGTGGCTGATGACAGCAAAATTCACGCAGGTATTGCTCGAAAGGTACGTTTCCCTTCCTTAAGAAACCTATATGCCAAGTCTTCAGGTAATCAAGATTTAGAACCAGAAGAATCTGCTCATTTTGAATTAGGTCTTAATCAAGGTTTTGCCTATAACACCAATATGGATATCACAGGTTATTACACGGATGCCGAAAACTACATCGCAAAAGACAGTGATGGCTTCTATCAAAATATGGATGACTATAAGTTCAAAGGCGTTGATTTTTCTATATCAAACCAATATTTCGACGACTTAGACCTAACATTTGCTTATAGCTATTTAGATTCAGAAGATACCGGTAATGTTGAAATGAATGAGCTTGAGCATCGCCCTAAACATCAATTTAGATTCCAAGGGCAATATGGGTTTAATTTCGGATTAAAAGTTAACTTAAATGTTGAACATATTACTGATCAAGTTTATTACACCAGTGAAAAAATATCAGGCGAAACTGTTTCAGTTAAAAATGAGATGGATAGTTATACCTTGGTGGACATTAATTTAGTACAGCCACTGATGGTTGATAATTTAGAAGCTTATATCAGAGCGACTAATCTACTTGATGTTAATTACTACCAAAGTGAAGCACTTCCTCAAGCAGGTAGACAGATCTTTGTTGGCATAAACTGGCAGATATAGTCCATGACTTTATTGGCATTGCATGAAGTTGTTTATCGGCAATATTCGGCATCAGAAGACTTGCTTCATCAGCTTAACTTTTCAGTTTCAACTGGTGAGTGTCACTGTATTTGTGGCGTCACAGGTGCTGGCAAATCGACGTTGTTACAACTCATGGCAATGCCAAGTGATTTCGATTACCAAGGCGAGGTAATGCATCATCCTGAACTTCGTTTAGGCTTGGTGATGCAAGACCCCAACGTGCAACTCATACGCGAATCTATTGGGGCTGAAGTTGCGTTTGGCTTGGAAAATATCGCTATTCCTGCTACCGAAATGATTGGACAGGTAGAGCAAGCATTAAAGCTAGTTGGACTTGATTTACCACTAGGTTTTTTAGTGATTAATTTGTCTTTAGGGCAAAAGTATCGACTGATGCTGGCTGCACAACTGGTATTAAACCCCAATCTAATACTGATTGATGAGCCGTGGGCGCAGCTTGATAATGTTGGTGTAAAAGAACTTGTTGGTGCACTTAAACGCCTAATTGACAGTGGAGTCAGTGTGATCATGACTGAACATCACTCGGGGGCTTTTGCTGGGATCATCGATACATATTGGTTATTAGATAATGGTTTATTGAAACAGCAAGACTCAGAGCCAAAGCCAAAGCAAGCCAACAATGTATGTCCTTTCACCAGAACTAAAGTTAGTTCGCCAGTGAATGATACAGCTACTGGAAAGTCAGCAAGCACAGCTGATACTAATAACACAGAAACCAAACTAACGATTTTCCCGCTTACTATTCAGTTCGAAGATGCTCAGCCATTACTTCAAATTAAACAAACCTTACATGCCAACTCTGGAGACCTGATTGGTGTATTTGGTGAAAATGGCTGTGGTAAATCAAGCTTACTTAATCAAATCGTGGGAATTGATAACAGCAATTGTAGCGATATTTTGTTTTTAAATAAGCCTGCAAAACTAGGCTCTTTTGGCAAAGAACTTGGTTTTTTAATGCAACGTCCATCAAGGCAGTTGTTTGAGGTGACGGTTATGCAGGAACTTGAATTTAGCCTCAAACGTTTTGGTCTACCTTTAGCCCAAGCGAGCGAGATATTAACTCAGCTTGAAATCAGTCATATAGCGCAGCAATCTCCCCATAAACTTTCCTACGGACAACAACATTTGGTTGCTTTGGCTTCAGTGCTTTGTATTAAACCTAAATTGTTATTGTTGGATGATCTTTTTGCAGGTCTAGATAACCGATATTTCTCTAAAGTGATTGAGGTTTTAAAGCAATTCTTACATCAAGGTGGGGCCATTATTGTTACTAGTCACCGACCGATACTTGAGAACTTAATCAACAAGAGCTGGCAAATAACCGATAGAGAGTTAACTGAGCAGCTATGTAACCTATCAGGCTATCAAGAGTTGGTTTTGAGTCCAGTAAGGTTTCAACAGGTAAATCAATGAAACAAAAGGTTTACTCTCAATCCAATAATCATAGCAAGCTAAAACACTCAGGAGCTTCTGGAGCGGTTCCAACGGCTGATACTTCAGCTGCCAACACAGAAAGGCTAAGGCAATCTAAAAATGCTCAATGGAGATGCGGATTAGCCATTATTTTTAGTATTGCTTTATCCAGCAGCGCTTTTTTAGTGTCCACAAAGCAACTCGGCTTGTTAGTGCTAATCAACCTAGGTTTACTTATCCATGCATGGTTTCGTAAAGCTCGGCTAACACCACTACTTAAATTATTTGCCATTCAATCAGTCATGACAGTGGGACTCTACTTTCTGTTTTATGGCAGTGACAGGGTAATAGAAGCGATGATTGTGGTGTTAAGGATTATTCTAGTCATGTTGCCTAGCTGGTGGCTTGCGAGCACGCAAACTGCGCAGCATATGAGCCAAGTTTTGTGTTTGTTACTACCGGCTAAATGGGCATTTGTGATTACGACTTCTATTAAGTTACTTCCCTTTATCACCCAAGAAGTCAGAGATATTTACCACATTCAGTGTTTACGTGGTGCGCGCATTACGCCAAAGCATTTGGCTAATCCATTAAATTGGGCTGAGTTGGTTCGTTGCGTGTTATTTCCATTACTCATTCAGTTACTCAGTTTATCTAAATATATCGCTAAATCTGCACAACAACGACATTTTGATAAACACAGTAAACATACCCATTGGCCATTAAATTAGTTAATTAAACAAAGAGGATTAATAAATGAAGCAAGGCTTCACTTTACATAATGCATTATTCATTGGTTTTTGTGCCACGCTGCTGGTGGCCATTAAAAGCATGATGAGAATGAAATTGGGATTAACGGGCCATTCGATGTTTTTAATGAGCTTATTTTATTTAGTGTGTTATGGCGCAACGAATAAAGTTGGCAGCATGACGCTATGTGGCCTATTAGCGGGCATGTTAGCGATGATTTTAGGCGTAGGGAAAGGCGGCCCTTTTATATTGTTGAAATTTGCCTTGCCCGCTTTTGCGATGGATATTGCACTGATATTTATGGCTAACTTGTTCACGTTACGCTGGCGCTGCATTTTACTGGCTGTTATCGGCAGCATCGCTTGGGCGAGTAAATCTTGGATACAGAATTTATTGGTTGGAATGGATCCCCAAGTCGCTTTTATCCAATTTGGGCTAAGCAGTTTAAAAGGAGGTGGCTTTGCGATTGCCGCAGCTTTACTTGTGCCAATAATTATTACTCGTTTGGATGCTCATGATTTAATAACAAGAAATAGGACGCCGCAATAATGATGAAAACGTGGTTAATTTGTATTGACGATACAGATGATATTGGCACTAAAGGTACAGGTGAAATTGCTGAAGAAATATTGAGTTTGTTAATGTCAAAAGCATTTAACGAAGAAGATATCGGTCAATTTAAACAGGTGTCATCTCCAACATGGGTAACTCGACATCAGTTATTTGTTCACCCAGATATACCTTATACCTCTCATAATAGTGCGATGTGTTTTGAAGTGACGACTTCACAATCCTTAGCTGTAATAAAGGATATTTGTGTTGTTCATTTAAAAGCTGAAAGTGCACCTGCTGCAGATCCAGGCTTAGCGATTATTGAAAAAAGCCAGCTAGCCACTAATGATATACAGAGGTTAATGACTTTTGGATTTGAGTCTAAGCAGCAGGTTAAAACCAAGTCAGATGCATATGAATTAGCTGCCAATATAGGTATCGATTTATCGGAACATGGCGGAACTGGCCAAGGTGTTATCGGCGCCATCGCGGGTATTGGCTTGAGGCTTTCAGGACGAGACGGAAGGGTAAAAGGTCAACTTGATGTTGGCTTAACTGATTCAAGCTCTGAATTAGCGCTAACGGTAGAAAAAATCAAACAGCTAACTGGGTTGGATGCGATAATTGAGTTAAATGGTTTTTTACTTAATAACAATGAAATCGTCCATGTTAAAGGTAAAATCAAAGCCGTCATGCAGAACCATCAGTTTGCTTTGTTAGTGTATCAACAACGAGATGAACTGACTGGTGAGCCTCGTTGGCAAAATGCATTAAAACAGCATTTGAAAAAGTATTAATGGGTGGAAGTTATGACTAATAACACGTCTTTTAATCGAGAAAATTGGTTTTATCTTAAAGAAGGCCATTGGGTGTTCCGCTTTACTAATGACGATAGCGAAAAAGCCCAACAAGCTGCATTTTATTGTGAACAATTCATGGAAGATGATGAAGATGAAATGATCGATGATGAGCTTAGAAGCTGTTTTAATTGTATGAAACGTCGCTGGCTTATTGAAAGCTTTGAATGCCGCAGTGTGACAGCTTTGTCTTAATACTGCTTCACTGTAATCTTTTCCATCTATCATTTAATGATGATTGGCATAATGTTTAATGGGAGTCATTTATTATGATTCCCATTGTGAATAACTAAAAATTTCTTGAATCATAAGTAACTTATTTACTTAACCATCTTTTCCCTTTCGTTATTTATCACTTTTATCCCCCAAAAGTCGTTTAAAGCCGCTTCAAATTATCCATATCCCCAACATTTAGTGTGCTGCTTTCTAGCTAAGTTGTTTTCTTTTTATGCTTTTCTAATTCGACCTTGGTCTAAACAGTGCTCGTTGCAATGTTTGAAAAAACTAAGTGAATAATTGTATAAGTGTATGAATTTTAAGTTATATGTTTGTATTCTGTAAAGCTGAGAGAGCACCTCTATAGACTAAGGTCGTGATTGTGGTCACATTTTGAGTTGCTAGATTAACTATCGACTTTAAAAATAATTAGCACAGGGGAGTCACAATGGCTTTTGAAAATGAAGACAAGGCAAAAGGATATTGGAGCGAAAACTTACGATTAGTTTTAAAACTACTCGCAGTTTGGGCGTTTGTATCTTTTGGGTGCGGCATTTTATTAGTGGACGTACTAAATGAAATTACCTTTATGGGGTTTAAGTTAGGTTTTTGGTTTGCACAACAGGGTGCCATGTATGTGTTTGTTGCACTAATTTTTGTGTATGTAGCGAAAGCGAATGCTTTAGACAAAAAATATGATGTACACGAAGATTAAGGAATAAATCATGGATGTTCAAACGTTAACTTATCTTATTGTTGGGGTCACTTTTGCCCTATATATCGGTATTGCCATTTGGTCTCGTGCTGGTTCAACTAAAGAGTTTTATGTCGCTGGTGGTGGGGTTCCACCAGTAATGAACGGTATGGCAACAGCAGCAGATTGGATGTCAGCGGCATCATTTATCTCGCTTGCAGGTATCGTATCTTTTACAGGTTATGACGGCTCAGTTTACTTAATGGGTTGGACGGGCGGCTATGTTCTGCTAGCGCTATGTATGGCTCCCTATCTTCGTAAATTTGGTAAATTTACAGTGCCAGACTTCATCGGCGACCGTTATTACTCACAAGCTGCACGTACAGTTGCTGTTGTTTGTGCCATTTTCATCTGCTTCACTTATATCGCAGGTCAAATGCGTGGTGTAGGCGTAGTGTTCTCTCGCTTCTTAGAAGTCGATGTAGAAACCGGTGTGTACATTGGTATGGCCGTTGTATTCTTTTATGCGGTTTTAGGTGGCATGAAAGGGATTACTTATACTCAGGTTGCTCAGTACTGCGTACTTATCTTTGCCTTCATGGTGCCAGCCATTTTCATCTCAGTGATGATGACAGGTCATATTTTACCTCAAATCGGTTTTGGTGCTGAAATGGTTGATGCTGCAGGTAATGGCACGGGGGTGTACTTACTTGATAAGCTCGACGGATTGTCGGCTGAACTCGGATTTGCCCAATATACCGAAGGCTCGAAGAGCATGATTGATGTGTTCTTTATCACGGGTGCATTAATGTTCGGTACGGCAGGTTTACCACACGTTATTGTTCGCTTCTTCACTGTACCTCGTGTGAAAGATGCACGTGTTTCAGCAGGTTGGGCATTAGTATTTATTGCAATTATGTACACAACAGTTCCAGCGTTAGCAGCGTTCTCTCGTGTAAACATGATTGAAACCATTAATGGTCCAGATTCTACAGGCGTATCATATGAATCGGCACCTGAGTGGATTAAAAACTGGGAAAAAACAGGCCTTATTACTTGGGATGATAAGAATAATGATGGCAACATCTATTATACCAATGGTGATGCCAATGAAATGAAGATTGACCGCGATATCATGGTACTAGCGACTCCTGAGATTGCTTCACTGCCAGCATGGGTTATTGCACTGGTAGCAGCAGGTGGTCTAGCAGCTGCACTATCTACTTCAGCAGGTTTACTATTGGTTATTTCTACTTCGGTATCTCATGATTTATTGAAGAAGAATTTAATGCCTGATATTTCTGATAAAGAGGAGCTCAAGTATGCCCGTATTGCAGCAGGTTTAGGTGTTGTGATGGCTGGTTACTTCGGGATTAACCCTCCAGGGTTTGTGGCCGCGGTAGTGGCGATTGCATTCGGCTTAGCTGCATCATCACTGTTCCCTGCGATTATTATGGGTATTTTCTCTAAAACAGTGAATAAAGAAGGCGCAATTGCAGGTATGTTGTCTGGCCTATTGTGTACTGCAGCTTATATTGTTTACTTCAAGTTCATTAATCCAAGTGCCAACATTAGTGATAACTGGTTCTTAGGTATCTCACCTGAAGGCTTTGGTTTGGTAGGTATGTTTATTAACTTTGGTGTTGCATTTGCTGTAACTAAAGTGACTAAGAAAATACCTGATGATGTAGTGGCAATGGTTGAGTCAATTCGTTTCCCTAAAGGTTCAGGTGAAGCGCACGACCACTAGTATGAGTTGTTAATCGACTAGCATTAACGAACTTGTTAATGACCTTACTAAAAAGGGCGCTTCGGCGCTCTTTTTGTTTGTTTCATATAACCATAACAATCAGATTTTAGGCGTGAAATTTCCTTCACTAACCTTAAAGTCGAATAGAGCCACATTTAAGATTTACGTATAGTTGAAACAGTTTAGCGAGAATAATTTACTGTTTTAAGCAATGTAAGAATGAGGCCAATATGAAAGATGCCAGTGAACTTCAGCCTATTTTGCAGTTTATTCATGCATTGGTGCCGTTTGATTCTTTATCTGAATCAAATCTTGTTCGTTGCTGTCAGCAACTCACCATTGGTTATTACAGTAAAGCCAACAAAATAGTTCCTCTAGATGAAAACCATCCACAGCTATACATTGTTAGAAGTGGCGCGTTTGAGGTTAGAGATGAGCAAGGCGAATTACTCGATAGGTTAGGAGAAGGAGATTACTTTGGTTTCCCATCACTATTGTCAGGTGAAAAAGTCAGTAATCAGGTACAAATTTTAGAAGACAGCTTGGTATATCACCTCGACCCTGAAACCTTTAATTACCTTAGAAATGAAAGTAGAGTGTTTGACCGTTTTTTTAATCGTGCCTTTGCGAAAAGAATGCGTCATCAAGCAAGGTTTAAAGCCAAAGACTTAACCACGACTAATCGGGTTAATAGTTTGATGTCAGCAGATCCACTAAGTATTGATTGTCATGAAACAGTCAGCGAAGCGGCAAAAAAAATGCGTTTAGCCCGAGTATCTTCAGTATTGGTGATAGATAACAATAAACTGATTGGGATTTTAACCGACAGAGATTTACGCAATCGCGTATTAGCTGAAGGCTTTGATGGTAACTTAGCTGTTCATCAAGCAATGACAGCAAATCCTAAGACTTTGACTGCCAATGCCTTGGTTTTTGAAGCCATGTTATTAATGAGTGAGCACGGTATACACCATTTACCCATTTTAGCTGAGCCTCCCACTGATGAAAAAACACAACCGCCTGCGGTAGGTATACTGACCAGTACCGATATCTTACGTGGTCAAAGCTCACAGCCTTTGTTGTTAATTGGTGAAATTGAAAGGCAACAAGACATTGAAAGCTTGATAAATGTCAGTAAGCAGATCCCCGTATTATTGCAAAACCTAATCAGTGCGGATGCTAGAGCTGAAGAAGTAGGTCGTGTGCTGACCTCGGTTACAGATGCGTTAACGCGAAGACTGATTATTTTAAACCAGCAGTTATTAGGCGCAGCTCCTATGGCATTCTGTTGGTTAGCTTTTGGCTCGCAAGGTCGGCAAGATCAAGCTGCATGTAGCGATCAAGATAATGGTCTATTGTTGGCTCATGAACCTGATGAGCATGCGAAAGGTTATTTCGACGCATTATCCCATGCAGTATGTGAAGGCCTTGATAAGTGCGGTTATATCTATTGTCCTGGCGATATTATGGCGCAAAACCTTAAGTGGCGTTTATCACTGGATAAATGGCAGCGGCACTTTGAGCAATGGTTAAATGCACCAGAACCCAAAGCGTTAATGCATGCCAGTATCTTTTTTGACATGCGCGCTGTTTATGGTCCACAAAATTTATTCGACCAATTGCAGCTGCACGTATTAGAGCGCACTAAAGATAATGATATTTTTCTTGCTGGTATGGCGGGTAACTCCCTTGTTGAGTCGCCACCTTTGGGCTTTTTTAGGAAGTTTGTGCTTGAACGAGATGGCAGTGAAGTCAAAGGCATGGACTTAAAGCACAAAGGTGTCGCACTCATTAATGATATTGCTAGGGTGTATGCATTAAGTGCGGGGATCACAGAGGTAAATACCCCGAAACGTATTCGAGCACTTATGGATGCGAATATTATTAACCGTAAAGATGCCCTTAATCTTGCTGATGCTCATGAGTTTATTGCTCATATGCGCCTAGCAAACCAAGGTGAGCAATATACCAGTCAGCAAGATGTGACCAATTATTTAAAACCTCAACAAATGTCTTCGTTGATGCGCCATCAATTGCGGGATGCTTTTAAAGTGGTTCATGATGCGCAATCGGGTCTTAGAATGAAGTTTATGCGGAGCTATTAATCAGTGAATGAACTCTGGCTCAAAACGCGGCTTTATCTTGAAATCTTTGGTCAAAAAGATCAGTTGTCTGAATATCAGCAACATTGTTTAACTGTGATTAATAAGCCCATAGTCAAAGTGCCTTTAATGGCGATTGATTTAGAAATGACAGGCTTAGATCCACTTCTAGATCAAATTATTAGTATTGGTATAGTACCTATTGAACCAAGTAGTATTCCTTTATCAATCCCGCTTTCAAAAGCGCAGCAGGTTATGATAAATATCGAAGGTAGTGTCGGTCAAAGCGCAGCGGTGCATGGCATTATTGATAATCACTTATCCAGCGCGCTTAGTTTAGAGCAAGCTATGGAATGGTTTATTGAGCAAACTAAAGGGCACATATTGGTAGCACATCATGCGCCAATGGATATTGGTTTCTTACAATCTCATTTACTAAAGAGCCATAACAGAGCCATTAAACTGCCTTATATTGATACCTTAGCACTAGAAAAGCAGCGATTGCTTCGTCAACATGATGTGTTAAAAGAGGGGAGTTTGCGGCTCGATGCATGTAGGCAGCGATATGGCTTACCAACCTATTCTGGCCATGATGCTTTAACAGATGCTTTAGCTTGTGCAGAGTTACTTGTCGCGCAACTCAATTCTATTGGTGATATTAACAAACTGTCTGCATCTGAGTTTATTTCAATTTAAACGGGTTTATTCAAGCAGGTGTTTATAAATTGCTTTTTACAAGTCGCTGACTAAAGGTATTTCAAGATTAGTAGCCAAGTTTTAGGCACAAAAAAACCAGCATTATGCTGGTTTTTAATTTCAGTGATTAGCTGAGTTTGAATAACTCGGTTAGTTTATTTTTCTTTATTACAGAAAAAATCAACCGCCGGCTTAATTAACTCTAATGCTGAGACTTCACATGGTGGTAGTTCAGCTGTTGGAGGGTTAATTGGTTGAGTGCGCTCACCCCATTTCAGCAATAACGCTGCAGAAGTCAGTCCAGCGCCAAAGGCACAAGATAAAATGGTTTGACCAGATGTCATTTTGCCTTGCTCTAACGCATCGCAAATCGCGATAGGAATAGTCGCCGCAGAGGTATTACCGTATTTAGCAATATTGACGAATGCCTTTTCTTTTGGAATTTTCATGCGGCTAATTAAGGTATCAATAATACGTTCATTAGCTTGATGCGGAATAACCAGATCAACATCTTCTTTGGTCATATTGCAGTTTGCAAGTACCTTAGTACTGAGTCCTCCCATGCCATGAATGGCACGTTTAAACACTTCTTGCCCATCTAAGTTGATGAAGAAATCTAAAGATGATGAATCAAAGCGATCCATTTGGGTACCAAAACCTGAAGATAAGATACCACGGGCTGCTGGGTCATTATTAAGCTCGTAACCTAATACACCACCAGGTTCATTGCTGGCTTCAATTACAACTGCACCAGCACCATCACCAAATAGCACTGCAGTTTCACGGCGAGACCAATCGAGATAAAAAGATAATCTTTCAGCGCCTATAACAAGAATTTTTTTGTTTTGGCCGCTCTTTATCATTGAGCTACCCATACCTAATGCATATAAAAAGCCACTGCATGCAGCGTTGATATCAAATGCCCCACAGGTCGCACCTACATTTGCTTGTACTGTTGAAGCTATATTTGGAATAAGCGTATCAGGGCTTGCCGTGGCTAAAATGATTAAATCTAACTCGCTTCCATCAATACCTGCTGCTAATAGTGCATTTTTTGCTGCTACTGTCGCAAGCTCAGAAGTGTTCACATGACTGATATGTCTTTCACTAATGCCTGTACGAGTTTTGATCCACTCATCAGACGTTTCCATAAATGTGGCTAGGTCATCATTGGTCAATGTTGCTGGTGGGACACATTTTCCCCAACCGGTAATATGAGCATACTGCATGTGTTTATCTCTCAAATAAAATTTAAAATTGTCTGTTAAAACGACATTTGACTAGAGGGCAAATTATTTAATTTGCTGAATCACTAATTTTTTAATCGCTTTTTCGGCATGTAAAATATGCTCGCGTAAAAGCTTTGTCGCTTTATCGATATCTTTGTTTTTACACAACTCAAATAGTTCGCGATGTTCTCGCTCAGCGGTGGGAATGCCACCTGTTAACAATAGCTGTAAGCGAATATAGCGATCACAGTTATTATTCAGTCCATGGACAACTTCGAGTGTATGTGGTTTGTTTGCGGCTTCGTATAAACAGGTATGAAACTGAGTATTGAGTTCGCTCCATGTTGCTACGGAGTCTTGTAACTTTAATGCCGACTCTAATTGAGCTAGAACTGCATCAGCCTTATTGAAATCATCTTCTCGCAAATTTGGGATTGCTTTTGCAAGTAAATCAGTCTCAATCATAGCCCTTAATTCAAATAATTCTGTGACTTGTTCTACAGAAAGTTCAGTCGCAGTCGCCCCTTTATGTGCTTCAAACTTAACTAAGCCTTCTGCTTCAAGTTGAACTAACGCCTCGCGTACAGGAATACGGCTTACATTGAGCTGTTCAGCAATAGCTGATTGTCTTAGAGGTTCGCCGGCTTTTATATAGCCAGACAAAATACGCTCTCTAAGCACTTCAACAACTGCTTGGGTTCGAGTTTTATGAATTATTGGTTGTATTTGACTCATTACTTCTTAATAAATGCCACAAAATATCTACGGAAGGGTAACCTTTACAGAATGCATTATAAAGTACAACCGCAAAAAATGTAGCTTTTATAATACAAGTGCATATTTTTCTCAGTAATGGGATAATCACGTTAATAAAGAATTTAGGAGTAGTACCGTGAATAAAGCCGTTTTTTTAGATCGTGACGGAGTCATTAATGTTGATAAGGGTTATGTGCACCTTGTAGATGACTTTGAGTATATCGAAGGCGTTTTCGAAGCTTGTTTAGCATTTAAAGAGATGGGCTATAAAATTGTAGTGGTGACTAACCAGTCAGGTATTGCTCGTGGTATGTATTCAGAAGACGATTTTCACCATTTAACTGAATGGATGGACTGGAACTTTGCAGATAAAGGTGTCGAGTTAGACGGTATCTATTATTGTCCGCATCATCCAGAGAAAGGTTTAGGGGAATATAAGCAAGATTGCGATTGTCGTAAACCGAAACCTGGAATGATGCTAGATGCTGGCGCATTCCTTAAAATAGATATGGCAAACTCTATAATGGTGGGTGATAAAGCTGATGATATCCGTGCAGCTAAAGCTGCGGGTATTAATACTGCAATATTAGTTCGTAGTGGCAAAGTGGTAGATGAAGCCGGTATAGAGCTTGCTACAACAGTAGTAAATAGTATTGCTGATGTTCCTTCTTTTATTAAGCAACTGTAATCTTTTTAGATTAAAACGCCTTTAAATTGTCATAAAAGTCATGGATTACGACTTTTTTGATGGTTTTTAGGTCGAAACGTTTAAAAAGTGTGCTTTTGAACTGTTTTTTATCAATTATTTCGTAAAAGCACTTGCGGGATGAAATGATTTCCCTATAATGCGCAACCACTGACACGGAACAAGGCGTATGACGCTAGTTACCGAGTCCGCTCTTTAACAATTTATCAAGTAATCTGTGTGGACACTCACAGGTGTTGAGTTAATCGAAATTGCTGCTTAGGTAGCAATCAAAATTATTATCAATGTAACGATGAGTGTTCATAGCAATATGTAACAAACAGGATGTAGATTCTTCCGAGTCTGCATAATGTAATCAGAATTCATTGAGCCGAGACTTAGTCTCAAAAAACTTTAATTGAAGAGTTTGATCATGGCTCAGATTGAACGCTGGCGGCAGGCCTAACACATGCAAGTCGAGCGGTAACAGATTGATAGCTTGCTATCAATGCTGACGAGCGGCGGACGGGTGAGTAATGCCTAGGGATCTGCCCAGTCGAGGGGGATAACAGTTGGAAACGACTGCTAATACCGCATACGCCCTACGGGGGAAAGGAGGGGACCTTCGGGCCTTTCGCGATTGGATGAACCTAGGTGGGATTAGCTAGTTGGTAAGGTAATGGCTTACCAAGGCGACGATCCCTAGCTGTTCTGAGAGGATGATCAGCCACACTGGGACTGAGACACGGCCCAGACTCCTACGGGAGGCAGCAGTGGGGAATATTGCACAATGGGGGAAACCCTGATGCAGCCATGCCGCGTGTGTGAAGAAGGCCCTAGGGTTGTAAAGCACTTTCAGTAGGGAGGAAAGGTAGTGGTTTAATACGCCATTACTGTGACGTTACCTACAGAAGAAGGACCGGCTAACTTCGTGCCAGCAGCCGCGGTAATACGAGGGGTCCAAGCGTTAATCGGAATTACTGGGCGTAAAGCGTACGCAGGCGGTTCATTAAGCCAGATGTGAAATCCCCGGGCTCAACCTGGGAATTGCATTTGGAACTGGTGAACTAGAGTCTTGTAGAGGGGGTAGAATTTCAGGTGTAGCGGTGAAATGCGTAGAGATCTGAAGGAATACCGGTGGCGAAGGCGGCCCCCTGGACAAAGACTGACGCTCATGTACGAAAGCGTGGGGAGCAAACAGGATTAGATACCCTGGTAGTCCACGCCGTAAACGATGTCTACTCGGAGTTTGGTGCCTTGAGCACTGGGCTCCCAAGCTAACGCATTAAGTAGACCGCCTGGGGAGTACGGCCGCAAGGTTAAAACTCAAATGAATTGACGGGGGCCCGCACAAGCGGTGGAGCATGTGGTTTAATTCGATGCAACGCGAAGAACCTTACCTACTCTTGACATCCAGAGAATTCGCTAGAGATAGCTTAGTGCCTTCGGGAACTCTGAGACAGGTGCTGCATGGCTGTCGTCAGCTCGTGTTGTGAAATGTTGGGTTAAGTCCCGCAACGAGCGCAACCCCTATCCTTATTTGCCAGCACGTTATGGTGGGAACTCTAGGGAGACTGCCGGTGATAAACCGGAGGAAGGTGGGGACGACGTCAAGTCATCATGGCCCTTACGAGTAGGGCTACACACGTGCTACAATGGCGTATACAGAGGGTTGCAAAGCCGCAAGGTCTAGCTAATCTCACAAAGTACGTCGTAGTCCGGATTGGAGTCTGCAACTCGACTCCATGAAGTCGGAATCGCTAGTAATCGTAGATCAGAATGCTACGGTGAATACGTTCCCGGGCCTTGTACACACCGCCCGTCACACCATGGGAGTGGGCTGCACCAGAAGTAGATAGTCTAACCTTCGGGGGGACGTTTACCACGGTGTGGTTCATGACTGGGGTGAAGTCGTAACAAGGTAGCCCTAGGGGAACCTGGGGCTGGATCACCTCCTTACCTATACGACTAACTTAATGTTTGTTGAGTGTTCACACAGATTACTTGATAGAAAGAAAGAGAAATGTATCGAAAGATATTTTTGAGGATTTTGATTCTTAATCAAGGCACTTGATGAGTTTCGCAGGGAGTGTGCTCTAGCACATGACTGAGAAACGAAGAAAGTAACGCCGAGTAAGGATTAAAAGACCAAAAAGAATGGGTCTGTAGCTCAGCTGGTTAGAGCGCACCCCTGATAAGGGTGAGGTCGGTGGTTCAAGTCCACTCTGACCCACCAAATCTTCGTTTTTACTGCGTTGACTTATTACTCGTTTAGTGAACTAAACGTCGCAACAAGTCGCCTTGTCTAAACTCGATTTGGCTTCGCCAATGTCTACATTGGATATCTTGATTTTTTCTCAACTGCATGTAAATGGGGCTATAGCTCAGCTGGGAGAGCGCCTGCCTTGCACGCAGGAGGTCTGCGGTTCGATCCCGCATAGCTCCACCATTTACTTACTTTTATAAAATCGTAAGTCATGCATATTTGGATAGAGACGCCAAAGATAAAGCGACAGCTTTATCTTTGGCTTTTTTAAGCCCGTTCTTTAACAATTTGGAAAGCTGATAGTATTTAATTGCATGAGTCTGTCATGTTAATTAATACAAATCGTATTATTGGGAAGTTAATCCCTTTTCAATAATACATTGAGTTCTCAAAACACTTTATTAAGTGTCTTGAATATTCTAAAAACTAAGGCGAATTTGTGTACTCGTAAGAGATGCAAATTAGTAATAAACCAGCTAGTTACGGTACAACAGTTAAGGCTATGGGCTTTAACAACAGTTTGTTTCTTTTAGAAACTTATTTGGGTTGTATGGTTAAGTGACTAAGCGTATACGGTGGATGCCTTGGCAGTCAGAGGCGATGAAGGACGTAGTAACTTGCGAAAAGCGTTGGCGAGCTAGTAACAAGCATTTGAGCTAACGATGTCCGAATGGGGAAACCCGGCCACATAAGTGGTCATCATAACGTGAATACATAGCGTTATGAGGCGAACCTGGGGAACTGAAACATCTAAGTACCCAGAGGAAAAGAAATCAACCGAGATTCCCCTAGTAGCGGCGAGCGAACGGGGATTAGCCCTTAAGTCTATGGGGTGTTAGTGGAATGTGTTGGAAAGCACAGCGGCACAGGGTGATAGCCCCGTACATGAAAACTAACCATAGATGAAATCGAGTAAGGCGGGACACGTGACATCCTGTTTGAATATGGGGGGACCATCCTCCAAGGCTAAATACTCCTGACTGACCGATAGTGAACCAGTACCGTGAGGGAAAGGCGAAAAGAACCCCTGTGAGGGGAGTGAAATAGAACCTGAAACCGTGTACGTACAAGCAGTGGGAGCGGTTCTTGAGACCGTGACTGCGTACCTTTTGTATAATGGGTCAGCGACTTACATTTTGTAGCGAGGTTAAGCGAATAGCGGAGCCGTAGGGAAACCGAGTGTTAACTGCGCGTTTAGTTGCAAGGTGTAGACCCGAAACCGAGTGATCTAGCCATGGGCAGGTTGAAGGTTGAGTAACATCAACTGGAGGACCGAACCGACTAATGTTGAAAAATTAGCGGATGACTTGTGGCTGGGGGTGAAAGGCCAATCAAACTCGGAGATATCTGGTTCTCCTCGAAAGCTATTTAGGTAGCGCCTCGAGCGAATACCACTGGGGGTAGAGCACTGTTAAGGCTAGGGGGTCATCCCGACTTACCAACCCTTTGCAAACTCCGAATACCAGTGAGTACTACTCGGGAGACAGACGGCGGGTGCTAACGTCCGTCGTCAAAAGGGAAACAACCCAGACCATCAGCTAAGGTCCCAAAGTTATTGCTAAGTGGGAAACGATGTGGGAAGGCTTAGACAGCTAGGATGTTGGCTTAGAAGCAGCCATCATTTAAAGAAAGCGTAATAGCTCACTAGTCGAGTCGGCCTGCGCGGAAGATTTAACGGGGCTAAGCAATACACCGAAGCTATGGGTTTGCACTTAGGTGCAAGCGGTAGAGGAGCGTTCTGTAAGCGGTTGAAGGTGAAGGGGTAACCCACACTGGACGTATCAGAAGTGCGAATGCTGACATGAGTAACGATAATGGGGGTGAAAAACCCCCACGCCGAAAGACCAAGGGTTCCTGTCCAACGTTAATCGGGGCAGGGTGAGTCGACCCCTAAGGCGAGGCCGAAAGGCGTAGTCGATGGGAAACGGGTCAATATTCCCGTACTTCTGCTAACTGCGATGGAGAGACGGAGAAGGCTAGGCTAGCGCGGCGTTGGTTGTCCGCGTTTAAGACTGTAGGCTGTAAACTTAGGCAAATCCGGGTTTACACTAGGCTGAGAGTTGATGACGAGTCCCCAAGGGGATGAAGTAGTTGATGCCATGCTTCCAGGAAAATCTTCTAAGCTTCAGGTTAGTAGGAATCGTACCCCAAACCGACACAGGTGGTCGGGTAGAGAATACCAAGGCGCTTGAGAGAACTCGGCTGAAGGAACTAGGCAAAATGGTACCGTAACTTCGGGAGAAGGTACGCTGCTGGCGGTGATGGGACTTGCTCCCTAAGCTGCTGGCAGTCGCAGATACCAGGTGGCTGCAACTGTTTATCAAAAACACAGTACTGTGCAAAATCGCAAGATGACGTATACGGTATGACGCCTGCCCGGTGCTTGAAGGTTAATTGATTGGGTTATCTTCGGAGAAGCTCATGATCGAAGCCCAAGTAAACGGCGGCCGTAACTATAACGGTCCTAAGGTAGCGAAATTCCTTGTCGGGTAAGTTCCGACCTGCACGAATGGCGTAATGATGGCCACGCTGTCTCCAGCCGAGACTCAGTGAAGTTGAAATTGCGGTGAAGATGCCGTATACCCGCGGCTAGACGGAAAGACCCCGTGAACCTTTACTATAGCTTGGCACTGAACATTGAACCTACATGTGTAGGATAGGTGGGAGACTTTGAAGCTTCGTCGCTAGATGGAGTGGAGTCAATCTTGAAATACCACCCTTGTAGTTTTGATGTTCTAACCGCGGCCCCTTATCGGGGTTCGGGACAGTGCCTGGTGGGTAGTTTGACTGGGGCGGTCTCCTCCCAAAGAGTAACGGAGGAGCACGAAGGTTGGCTAAGTACGGTCGGACATCGTACGGTTAGTGCAATGGCATAAGCCAGCTTAACTGCGAGACATACACGTCGAGCAGGTACGAAAGTAGGTCATAGTGATCCGGTGGTTCTGTATGGAAGGGCCATCGCTCAACGGATAAAAGGTACTCCGGGGATAACAGGCTGATACCGCCCAAGAGTTCATATCGACGGCGGTGTTTGGCACCTCGATGTCGGCTCATCACATCCTGGGGCTGAAGTCGGTCCCAAGGGTATGGCTGTTCGCCATTTAAAGTGGTACGCGAGCTGGGTTCAGAACGTCGTGAGACAGTTCGGTCCCTATCTGCCGTGGGCGTTGGATGATTGAAGGAAGCTGCTCCTAGTACGAGAGGACCGGAGTGGACGAACCGCTGGTGTTCGGGTTGTTATGCCAATAGCATTGCCCGGTAGCTACGTTCGGAATCGATAACCGCTGAAAGCATCTAAGCGGGAAGCGAGTCCTAAGATGAGTCATCCCTAGGAATTTAATTCCTCTAAAGAGCCGTTCGAGACTAGGACGTTGATAGGCAGGGTGTGTAAGCGTTGTGAGGCGTTGAGCTAACCTGTACTAATGACTCGTGAGGCTTAACCATACAACCCAGATAAGTTTTACCAGAAATGAGTCCAATCATTTCTTGGCACTGCCTACATCCATGTAGGTGTATCTGAGTTGATGGTAACTAGATTTATTACATAAGACTTAGTGAAGAATTTAAAGCGCTTAATAAAGTAAGGTCATAAAATGCTCCTGCATGTATGACATCAAGTACATCCATGTACTTGAAACTCAAAGAAAAAACAGCTTTCCGAATTTAGTTAATTGCGATAGCGATTAACAACCAAATTTGCTTGGTGACAATAGCATTGTGGTCCCACCTGATCCCATCCCGAACTCAGTAGTGAAACGCAATAGCGCCGATGATAGTGTGGGGTCTCCCCATGTGAAAGTAGGTCATTGCCAAGCGCTTAATACTGAAAAAGCCCTAACACGATGTGTTAGGGCTTTTTCTTTGCCTGAAGAAAAGTAAACAGCAGGTTTAGACAGATCAACTGCTGATAGTGTGGTTGATATGCCCATCTGAAAGTCAGTCGTTGCCAAGCGCCAAATTTCTTTTAATTGAGAGCAGATAGCCCGTTACTCACGTATCGGGCTTTTTTGTGTCTGTGAAAAGTTAACTTACAAGTTTAATGACATCAACAGTCGATATTGTGGTAGATATGACCATGTGTCCGATATGGCATCAAGGAAAGGTAGGTCATCATCAAGCGTCAAATCTCTCTTTTAAACAAAATAAACACTTTATTTAAGCGGATGGGACTTAGTCTTTTAGCTTATGAGTGTAGAGCTTATAATACGCTCAAAATAAACTTGTGGAGTAAGGCATTGAGAGTGATCTCAACAAAGTGCTGGTTGAATAACTAAAATGTGTATTTATTGAATCTATCAATGGTTTGTGTCGCTATTATATAGAGATATGAATTAAACATGTTGTTAATCAGAGCAATAATTAATGCGTAATCACTTGGTTTAATTAACCTTGCAAAGAGAACCGTCTATCATTTTTGATGCTTTTGTTTTAACAATGTTGTCTGATGTTTAAGGTGAGAATAATCTAGCTCTCATATATTGGAATTGATTATTCTATTATCTTAATTTAGTTATATAATTTGAAAACTGATGACTGCCTGAATGGTAGGGACTAGCTTTAAAATGAAAAAAATGACAAATCCAATATATCTACGTTGGCAAGAAAGCATTAATTTAACCTCTGAAGTGTTAAATTCTAATGTGTTTGTTTTTTCATTAGATAATAATCATGAGTTTACATTATCAGTAAGTTCGTACCAGTCTGTTGAAACACTCCATGCAAGCTTGCTACAAGAGGCACATGGACAATTAATTCATTTTATTCATAATAATCAAATTTCGACAACTAGTAAGTCAGTAACTCAGATTAACCTTTTTGGTGAAGTTTATCTGTTACATGCAAAAGCTATCTCTGATTCAAATAACAATGGCGTTGCACTTCTAGTTTCTATTAGCGATATAAATGTTGTTAAAAAAACTAGCTGTGCTGTTCTGAACTTAGCGGCTGAAAATTTATCGCTTATTTATAACGAAGAAATTCGCCAATCAATTCAAGAAGCTGATGCGTTAACTTCACCTTTACTCATACCTGATTCAATAAACTTACAAAATTTCATTAATGCTTTCAATGAGCACATTTGGATTAAAAATCTGAGTGGACAATATGTTGTATGTAATGAAAGTGTCGATTTGGCGTGGAATAAGTCCCATTCCGATATTATTGGAAAGTATGATGAAGAATTATTTGGCAGCGAAACAGCTGAGTCTTTTAAAGACGGTGATAATCGAGCAATTAAAGCTAATGAACCGATTATTGTTGGCGAATGTGAAAGAATTGACCAGCAACAGAACAGTCATTGGTTAGAAACTATTAAAGCGCCGCTTTTAGATAAGAATAATGAACTTGCAGGTGTTATCGGTATAACCCGTAATATCGGGCGTCATAAAGAAACACAAACACAACTGATGCTTGCAGAAAGTGTGTTTGAAAATACCGTTGAAGGTGTACTGGTCACTGATAGGGATGGCGAGATTACTGAGGTTAATGCTGCATTCATTAATATAACTGGGTTTAGCCGTGAAGAAGCAGTGGGCCAAAATCCGCGTATTTTAAATTCAGGAAAGCATGATAGTTTATTTTTTGCTCAGATGTGGAATACATTACTAGTTAAAGGCAAGTGGCACGGAGAGATTTGGAATAAACGTAAATCAGGTGAAATATTTCCTCAATTAGTCACGATAAATGCTGTGTACGGACAAAAAGACGAAATCAGTTTTTTTGTTGCTGTGTTTGCTGATATTTCGGAACAAAAAATCACTGAAGAGAAATTGGCAAATTTATCATATTACGATCCGCTAACCCAGCTTCCAAACCGAGTGTTATTTCGTTCTAAATTACAGCAACAAGTAGACAGAGCCTTCAAACAACAAACACAACTTGCTGTAGTGTTTTTTGATATCGACTTCTTTAAACATATCAATGATAGTTTAGGTCATGACATTGGTGACAAGTTATTGATTGAAGTAGGTCTAAGGCTATCAGAACTTAGCAATGAGCAATGCTTAGTGGGTCGACTCAGTAGTGATGAATTTGTTATTTTATTGACCGATTTCAGTCAAAATGATCTTATCATTAGTCAAATCAATCAAATTAAAGCATCTATAGAGCAGCCATTTAAATTAGAAGATAAACCATTAATCAGAGTTACACTAAGTATGGGGGTTTCTGTATTCCCAAGTGATTCTTTAAATAGTGAACATTTGTTGCAGAACACGGATACGGCCTTGCACATGGCCAAGCAAAGTGGGCGCAATAACGTCACTTTTTATGATTCAACTATGACGATGAATTCAGCAGAGCATGTCAAGATACAGAGTGCACTGCATGAAGCAATTCAAGAAAACCAATTCCATTTAGTATACCAGCCTAAATTATCGTTAATTACTGGAAAACTCGTAGGGCTTGAAACACTTATAAGGTGGAACCATCCCGTATATGGATTAATTTCTCCAGCAGAGTTTATACCTATTGCAGAGAAGACAGGCTTAATTCATGAAATAGGCTTACAAGTACTCGTTATGGCTTGTAAGCAAGGTAAGAGGTGGTTAGACGAAGGATATCGCTTTGGTCATTTAGCTGTAAATGTTGCTAGCATTCAATTTCAGCGTACTAACTTTATAGATAATGTTGAACGGATCCTTTCAGAAACAGACTTTCCAGCGGAATTGCTCGAATTAGAAATGACAGAAAGCTGTATGATGTATGAGCCTGAGCGAGTTATTTCGGACTTAAAACGTTTAGGTGATTTAGGTATCCAATTATCTGTAGATGATTTTGGAACGGGCTACTCATCATTAAGCTATTTAAAAAAATTACCGATCAATGTGCTTAAAATCGATCAGTCATTTGTTTCTGACATCCCGTTCGACAGCAATAATACTGCGATAGCAAAAGCAATCATTGTGCTTGGTCACGCGTTAAAATTAACCGTGATAGCGGAAGGGGTTGAAACCAAAGAGCAGGCATCTTTCTTACTTGAAAATGGATGCGATCAGGCACAAGGTTATTATTTTAGTAAACCTCAACTGCCTGAGGCGCTTACTAAGCAATTACCCTCTATATAACCATGTATTAATTTAAAGGTTTACTACTATGATCAGGAACCTATTAATCAAAAAGCGATAATGGTGTCATTATCGCTTTTATTATTTCATGCAATGATCGATTTAAATTAAACGATTTAACTTCAGCGTAAGTATTAATCCCTGTATTAGTTTGCTGAACTTTTGACTACTTTTATTACTTCGCTTTGTTCATCACTGGAAAGAGTCGCAACAGCCTTTTCTAGCCCCGGTGGAAAAGTTCCTGATGACGGTGGACCTTAGGTTTATTGGTAGCGTTAACGTTTAGCTGATTTTAGTGTTAATGTTCACTGAATTTCTATTAATGAGCATCACAGCCTCACTATCTTTTCTGGCGTTGAGGAGGCTTATGGTTTTCTGGTATTGCCACTAGTTTGTCAGCCATTATTTGACACGTCGCGGTAATTTCTTGACCGTTAGGAGTGGTAATCTTGACTGTTTCATTCTCTGATTTATCTTCACAAACCGTATAAGCTTCTTGAGGAGGCTTACGCATTTGCTTTTGTTGCTCATCTGCCGATAAAGGTACGGAGAAACCACTAATGGCAATAACTATACTGAGCGTCGTTAAGGTTTTTATCATGACAGTTTCCTGGATAATTATTTATTTGCGTATATTAGTTACCATACCAAGTAAATTCGCAGAAATTGTGCAGAAATAAAGGAGATTAATCTTAGCTTGTTTAGCATGCTAGTGCTCAACAAAACAGGCAGATATACTCTTAATTATGAGTTTGTGAACACTATAAATACTTATAGATACTTTCACTTCCTTTGCAAATATACAAACTTTGGTATTTAAAGCTTGGTTGAATCTAAATGAATATTTCTCAAAAATTATTTTTAGCCTTTGTAGGCCTGACAAGTGTTGTCCTCATTGCCACACTTTCGCTTGCAAGGTGGGGGTTTGATCAAGGTTTCATTAGCTACATTAATTCATTACAACAAGAAAGGTTAGAAGAGTTGGCGGTATCTTATGCTGAACTTTATAAGAAATCGTCTTTTGATTGGGACAACGCGTCTTCGCAACAGTTAAGCCTGATTTTACGTCAGCACATTCCTAACATTCCTAGAGCACCTAAAAGACTTGAAGGGCCTCCAGCTTTTATTGAGCGCAATGGCTTGCGCGATTTACCTCCCCATATGAGGAACAATCTTCCACCCCCTCCTAGACGAGGCCCACCGACAGCTTTGTATTCTCCTTCAGGAAAACTACTTGCAGGAATTGAGTTTAGTGATATCAGTAATTTGACCTTTGTCGAAGTCATTTATAACGATCAAGTGATTGCCACGCTATACAGCAAGCCTATTGTTAAAGTAAATAGCATTTCAGCAGCCGCATTTTCTAAACAACAATTATGGACGAGTGTTGGGATTGGTTTACTTTGTTTGTTGTTAGCAAGTTTAATTTCTTGGGTCTTAGCACGTCTCTTATTAGAACCTGTTAGAGAAGTTGTAAAGGGGATCACACACTTATCTAAAGGTAATTATGCAGAGCGTTTCAATGTTGAGCGTCAAGATGAGTTAGGTTTATTGATGAAAGATATTGACCATTTGGCGATGACCTTAGATAAAAATCGTACGTCTAAAAATAGATGGTTTGCAGATATATCCCATGAATTAAGAACACCGCTTAGTATTTTATGTGGTGAGATTGATGCAATAAAAGCGGGGATTAGGCCTTTTAATCAGGTCCAGCTTACATCATTAGAACAAGAGGTTATGCGGATAAAGCACATGGTTGATGATTTATATCAACTTTCTTTATCAGATTTAGGTGGGCTTAAATATCATTTTGAACCTATTAACATCACTGCTTGTATTGCAGAAACATTGAACTCATTAATCGATAAGGTGTCGGAAAAAAGACTCTCAATTAATTTCATCAATACTGAAGAAGTGATAGTCAATGGCGACAAAATGAGACTGCAACAACTGTTCACTAATGTTGTTTTAAATGCTGTTGCTTATACCGATAGTCCTGGTCATATCGACATTGATTTATTTAAAGAGTCTGCTTCAGTGTTTATTTTAGTCAATGATACTAAACCCAGTGTACCGCTTGATGACTGCGAAGTGTTATTTGACCCTTTACACAGGCAAGATAGTTCAAGAGTGAGAAGAAATAACGGTGCAGGTTTAGGGTTAACCATTAGTCGTAATATCGTAGAAGCCCACGGCGGGAGCATTACTGCAAGACCGTCAAACTTAGGTGGTTTATGTATTGAAATTATATTACCAATATTTAAAGAGTCTCATTAACTATGAATGTTAGTCACCCAAAAATGAAAGTGTTAATTGTTGAAGACGAACCTAAGATTGCTCAAGTTCTCGTTGATTTTCTCACCCTTGAAGGTTTCGACACCCTTGTACAACACGATGGATTGATTGCTGTTGAAACAATAAAGCAAGGTGGAATCGATTTTGTCATATTAGATTTAATGCTACCCCATAAAGATGGTCTGACAATATGCAAAGAAGTACGTCAATTTTCCCAAATCCCGCTATTAATGTTAACGGCAAGAGTAGAAGAGATTGATCGTCTAATTGGTTTAGAAATAGGCGCTGATGATTATGTGTGTAAGCCTTTTTCTGCAAGGGAAGTTGTTGCCAGAGTAAAAACGATTCTTCGACGAGTTGAAGCTGCTCCTCAAACAAATGAAGATGAAATTGCCTATAAACATATCCTTATCAATATTCAGCGCTTCAAGTGCAATGTATCCAGTGTTGAGGTGGATTTAACTCCTGTAGAGTTTAGATTACTGCACACCATGCTTAAACGTCCTGGTGTTGTGCATTCTCGCGATAGTTTGATGCAAGTGTGCTATGTCGATGACAGAGTGGTAAGCTCAAGAACGATTGATAGTCATATAAAAAACCTTCGCTCTAAACTGACATTAAACAGTACCCAATCTAATCTACTTCATTCAATTTACGGTGTCGGTTATAAAATGGAATAGTCATCATTAACGACTTTTAATCACCCAAATTAAAGCAATAAATTTCAATATTCAGCCTTTTTGAATAAACTCAGTTTGTTTTCTCGCGCCTAGGCCTGCTTTTGTTTAGAATAGCCTTGATAAATCACTCTCTTTAGCCATCGCTATTTGGGATATGTTAACTGAGGCGGACTGTTTTTCTGCCTAGGAGCCTTAATGCAATTGTTCGTAAAAGATTTAACCGTTATCGATTTTTCCTATTTATGTCCAATACGCGGCATGGTGGGCGAGAGCTGGATTGTCGATGTATTACTCGATGGTGGCTTAGATGAGCAAAATATGGTGCTTGATTTTTCTAAAGTCAAAAAAACCATTAAAAACACCATTGATGATGTAGCTGATCACCGATTATTAATCCCTACAGCATGCAGTGAAGTGCGTTGGCAGCAAAAGGGCGATCGTGTTTGGATGGACTTTTCTAGCAAACTAGGTGATATTCACCTTGCTTGCCCATCAGAAGCATTTGCACTTGTTCCAACTGAAGTCATCGACTTTGACAGTGTTAATTCATTTCTCATTAAAGCGTTACGCGAAGCTTTACCAGACAATGTCGAAGGTATAAGCCTGACGTTACGTAATGAAGTACTAGACACGCCTTATTATCATTACACCCATGGTTTACGTAAGCATGACGGTAATTGCCAACGTATTGCTCATGGCCATAGAAGTCCGATCACCGTATTTGAAAATGGTATTGCTGCGCCGAAATGGGACCAATACTGGGCTGACAGATGGCAAGATATTTATTTAGGCAGCGAAGAAGACGTTGTTGATGTGTCAACATTGGAGTTATCAAAACAAGCAAATGTGAATGATGAAAGCCATTACGGGTTTCATTACCAAGCTCCTCAAGGTGACTTTCAACTAGCCATGCCTAGAAGTTGTTGTGACATTATTCCCCATGACACCACAGTTGAGTTACTCGCTCAATTTATCGCTGAAACTATGGCTGCTAAAACGCCGAGTTCTGACTTTAAAGTTATTGCCTTTGAAGGTATTGGCAAAGGCGCTATTGCAGTAAAGTAGCCCGTAAAGCCTTTTTAGATTTAAGCAATGAGTGACTTAATCAGTGACTCATTGCTTTTATTATCTACAGCTAGCAGTTTGTCATTCCTCTATTGTTAGTATTGCCACTACTTGATTACCTTTCTGTTGAGTTCCTTTTATCTAGCACCATTCATTGTTTAGGGGGTGCTTAAGCTGTGTTTTATTTCAATTGTAAAATTGAATAAAGCTCTTTAAGCCCTTAGTATTAAAACGATAATCATCAATTAACTATATTCAAACTCTTTAAGGTTAAACATGGCTGTTAAACAACTTAAACTTATCTATCCAACATCAATATTGGCTCTTGTATTATTGGCTTTTAATGCCCAAGCACAAATTCAATTAAACGGTATATTTGAACAAGGCGCTCTAGTGCGAGGGTCTGTACCAGCTGGTAGCGTAGTAAAGCTAAATGGTGAAGAGGTAGCAGTGACACCACAGGGGCAGTTTGCCATTGGGTTTGAAAGAGAAGCGAAAGCAGAGCAAATGCTCGAAGTGGTTTACCCTAGTGGTTTAACAGAGCTTAAACCGCTGAGTATTGCGACTAAAGAATATAAAATTGATCGTATTACTGGCATCAGTAAAAAGATAATGAAACCCAACCCAGTCGCTCAAGAAAGGGCTGCAAAAGACTCGAAACAAACAAGGGCTGCAAGAAACACCTTTAGTGAACAAACTTCGTTTATGCAAGATTTTATATGGCCAGTAACAGGTCGTATTTCAGGAGTTTACGGCAGCCAAAGAGTTTATAACGGAAAACCTGGTAATCCACACTACGGTGTAGATGTTGCTCGCCCTACAGGTACTGTGGTGGTGTCACCTGCTGATGGTGTTATTACCTTATCTGAACCTGATATGTTTTATTCAGGCGGCACTATGATAATCGATCATGGTTATGGCATT
The DNA here is from genome assembly GCF_055808815.1 of Shewanella sp. GJ50-10. NCBI lineage: Bacteria > Pseudomonadati > Pseudomonadota > Gammaproteobacteria > Alteromonadales > Shewanellaceae > Shewanella > Shewanella sp. GJ50-10. Next base: position 1,626,535 of record NZ_JBVVSS010000001.1, read on the forward strand.
AACTCGACATTTCTTCATTTAAGTAAGTTATACGTAAAAGAAGGTGACGTGGTCACTCAAGGTCAGCAGCTCGCTGAGATTGGCGCTACAGGCCGAGCAACCGGACCACATTTAGACTGGCGATTAAACTGGTATCAAATGCGCTTAGACCCTGTGACAGTTGTACCGCCAATGACAGAAGTGCTTGCAGCTGAAACAGCCGCTAAAAATAAATAGAGCCAACAGTTAGCTGCTTTTAGTCAATATTTAACTATGCCAAACTGGCTAGACTGAATCGCCACTTTAAGTGGCTAAGGTAAACAATGAAATATTTGGGTTCGACGCCAACAGGTTTCATTACTACTTCGCTGCTGGCAATCAGTTTGACTAGCTTTCCATGTTCAGCGATTGCCGAATCGTCTGACGTAAAGATATCAGGGATCACCGTAAGTTATTTATCTGCTGGGAAAGATGATTTAGCGATTAAAGATCTAGTCGTTAATAGTGGCAATAATGAATTAGTAAAAAGCCTTTCTAAGCAATTCTTCAGATTCGAACAACCGCTAGTAATTGAGTATGGCAGTTCAGAAGGACCATTGTATGATCCTTCCATTCACACTATCCAAATTCCTTATCATTTTATTGCGGATTCTTTAGCGTATTTTTCAGCAAATAATTACCTTGAAGAATATGGTAAAACAGTTGAAGACGCAGCAATGGATACCTTACTGCATACCTTGTTACATGAAGTTGGACATGCCTATATCGTCGATCAAGATATTGCCATTTTAGGTAAAGAAGAAGACGCAGTAGATCATTTTGCCGCAGTTGTTATGCTCAATTTTATCGATGGAGGAGATGAAGCGTTAATCAGTGCGGCGGACATGTTTGCTTTTGAATCTGAAAATCGCCCTGAGTATTACGATTATGGTGAATATATTGACGATCACAGCTTTGACTTACAGCGATACTTTTCAAGCTTATGCATGGTGTATGGCTTTGCACCTGAACGATATCCAAAATTACTGAATCAAATAGAAAAGGAGTACCGCGTAGAACGGAAATCCTTTTGTATTGATAACTTTGAGATATTGAATCGAAACTGGCAGCGTCATTTTTCTCATTAGCGTTTACGCTAAAGGTGACTCTAATGATTATGCTAGCGTAAATTCTCGGACTTAATTAACTTTCGCTAGCAATGATGGCTTCGATGCTTTGTGGATGAACTTTTACACATATTCCGTTCGATTTGAAAGCAATTGTCGGGTTTGCTAAACGCTCATTATCACCTTTAGGTGAGCTTTGTTTAACCTTAATACCAGTCACGTTACCTTCAATTATATTGCCAATATTGGGAACTACAGAGACTAGATCCGCAATTAACTGCTCGCAGGTTAATGCTGGTGACGGGAAAACTAACTCGACATGTTCCCAACCTTCTTGTGGATACACTTTATCGGAAGGATAAGGCAGTTCGACACAATTAACATCTAAACCTTCAAGGGATAATGGCTTATTTAATTTAATGATCAGGATAGGGCGGCCGTTAATCATATTATTAGAAATAACCTGACCGTGTTGTTCGAATTCTTGGCTAAGCTGCGCTGCAGCCTCATGACTATTCACACGAAGTGCACAGTGGTCACATTCTAATTGTAAGTTCTCTAAACCTAAGCGTTGAATAAAGGCGGTAATGCGCTGACTAAAATCAGGCCAGTTTTCAATTAACTGGTCGTAATGCATAAAAGTTTCCTGTTACATCGTGGAAGGGGAATGAAATCGGTTAAGGCCAAATCTCTATGGGAGTGCCTTCTTCAATTACGCGCCAAAGCTCGTCCATCTCTTTATTGGTGACAGCAATACAGCCATTGGTCCAATTAAATTGTTGAGCTTCCTCAGGGGTTAAACTGGAGTTTGGGTTTTGTCCATGGATCATGATCATTCCCCCAGGGCTAACGCCTAATGCATTAGCACGTAATCTGTCTTCTTCGTTTGGATAGGAAATATGAATCGATTTGTAAAAGGCGCTATCAGATTTTTTGTAATCTAAAATATAACGACCTTGAGGAGTACGTTGATCGCCTTCTTTGACTTTATGTCCCTTTGGCGCATCACCCATAGCGATTTGATATGTTTTAATTATTTTTCCTTCATGATAAATCGACATACTAGATTCAGATTTATTCACTACCACTAAATCGACTTTTGAGCTGGTTAACTGGCTAACAGAGCCATAGGCAAAGCTTGCGCTGAATATAGCCATGAAAATAAAGCATTTAACCAAGTACATGAAGTCTCCAATAAGCGGTTTTATAGGTTTACGGTGTTAGCTTGTATTGTTAATAGTGTTAACATGAGTATCACCGATTAGGCAATTTATCAGAACAGCGACTAATTGCGATAATAATTTGAAATTTTTTAAAGATAATACCGTACTTTTATCATGTATGCGGGATTAAATTCCCTGTCATTACTGAGTGAGCTATGACCCTAGAAGAAAAACAAGATACCCCATTTAAAAAACAAATACGAAAGGTGATTTTCGGTACCGAAACCCGTTTAGGTCGCTGGTTTGATATTGGGTTAATGATCTGTATTTTACTTAGCGTATTACTGATAATTTTAGATACGATAGAAAGCTATCATCAGCAATATGGCCAAGTTATCTACTATGCCGAATGGGCATTCACTTGGTTGTTTACAATTGAATACCTGTTGAGGTTATATGGCTCTGTGAGTCGATTGGCGTATATGCGCAGTTTTTACGGTATTGTTGATTTATTGTCGATTCTACCGAGCTTTTTGGCGTTGATATTCCCAGGAGCGAATGTCTCCCTTGCCTTCAGAATACTGCGTTTATTCAGAATTTTTCGCGTACTCAAATTATTACGTTATTTAAGCGAAGGTAATTTGCTATTAAAAGCGATGGTGCAGTCGAGAAGGAAAGTGTTTATTTTCTTCTTTTCGGTCAGCCTGATCATTATGGCGTTGAGTGTCGTAATGTACGTGGTAGAAGGGCCTGCTAATGGGTTTACCTCTATTCCTAAATCCATGTACTGGACGATTGTGACGATTACTACCGTAGGTTATGGCGATATCACGCCCCAGACTAACTTAGGCCAAGCTATTGCCTCGTTTACCATGTTAATTGGTTATTCCATTATTGCTATTCCAACGGGGATCCTTACCGCTGAAATCTCCCATGAAATGGTCGCCGAGCGAGATTTAAGAAAGTGCAGTAACTGCGGTACTCGCGGTCATCATTTACAAGCATTATATTGTCATCATTGTGGTAGCGAGTTAGAACAACAAAATTCAGAAGGGAACTCATGACCGAAGCTAAGTTTGTTCAAGGCTCAATTTTACGTCACATATTAGTGATGAGCTCTACTGCTGCGGTAGGGATCTCAGCGCTGTTCGTGGTCGATTTACTTGATATCTTTTTCTTAAGTTTATTAGGTGAATTAGAGCTTGCTGCTGCAGTAGGTTATGCTGGCGCGATTTCATTTTTTACCACATCAATTGGTATCGGTTTATCCATTGCTCTTGGCGCTTTAGTGTCACGAGCTGTGGGCGCAAAGAATTTGGTATTGGCAAAGCGCATGTTACTTAACAGTGCAGTGGTGTCATTAATTACCAGTGTCGTAGTCGCAGTAACTGTGTTTATTTTTATTCCTGAACTGTTAGCGTTAATTGGTGCTAGCGGTGAAACTGCAATTTTAGCTGAAAGTTACCTGCGCATATTAGTACCATCATTACCGTTCATTTGTTTAGCTATGGCACTGGGTGGCGCGTTAAGAGCCATTGGAGATGCTAAATTATCCATGATGTCGACGCTTGCAGGCGGCGGCGTTAACTTAGTTTTAGACCCCATATTTATCTTTGCCTTAGGCATGGGGATTGAAGGCGCCGCTGTGGCATCAGTGTTTGCCCGCATTGCGGTATTTATCATTTCGGCTCGGGGAATTGTGGTTAAGCATAAAATGCTTGGGCAGTTTAATCGCCAGCATTTCATCGAAGACATCAGAACCATTTTCGCCATTGCATTACCTGCGATGCTTACCAACGTAGCGACCCCAATAGGTAACGCGGTTGTGACTAAAGCGATTGCTGATTTCGGTGATAGTTATGTGGCAGGTTGGGCGGTATTAGGACGATTAATTCCTGTTTGTTTCGGGATGATATTTGCGCTAAGTGGTGCAGTAGGACCTATTATCGGCCAAAACTATGGCGCTTTAGAATTTGGCCGAGTAAAAGAAAGCCTGACGAAAGCGATTCAATTTTGCACCGTGTTTGTATTAGGTGTTTCTATCTTATTATTTGCACTCAAACATCAAATCGTTGCAGCGTTTGATATGCAAGGAGAAGCGGCTGAATTGATTTTATTCTTCTGCAAATATATTGCGATATTCTTTATCTTTAACGGTATTTTGTTTGTTGCCAATGCATCATTTAATAACTTAGGCAAAGCCAAATATTCCACCTTCTTTAATGTAGGTAAAGCGACCATTGGCACAATACCTTTTGTGTATTTTGGTGCGCAGATTGGTGGAGTTTACGGTGTGTTAATTGGCCAAGCTCTGGGTTCCATTTTGTTTGGTCTAGGTGGCGTGTGGGTGGGTTATCGATTAATTGATAAAATTACAGCCACAGCACCTCAGCAATCAGCAGTTGAACCAGTATCAGAAGATGATGAAATAGAACTTGAAATGAGCCCGACGTCATCACCACAGTCTTCTTCCTATATTCAGTTAGCTCAGCTTAACGAAGAGCCTTTATGTGAAGAAATCATTCGAGATGGTGACTTAGACAATCCGTTATCTTCAAAAGATAAATGATCTATTACCCATTTAATTTATGGCTAGCATTTTAAATTAGTACTTCAGATTAACGTTTCAGGTTATTTACTTAGGTTATTTACTTAGATTATTGCTTTAGCTTAGTGTTTTAGGTTAAAGATTATTTGATTTTAAACTCAATTGTTTATGACAAAAAAGCCCCGCAATCCTAATCAGGCTTGCGGGGCTTTTTTATATTCTGCTTTAGCTTCAGAACTTTATCGTTCAAGAGCTATATGCTTAAAAGCTTTATGCTTCAGAAGCTGGCGCTTCAGTATTTTCACTGCTTGCTTCAGCAGCCAATTTTTGTTGCTCTTCAAGTTCCATCTGAGCGCGGACGGCTTTAGAGATGTAACCCACCTTTGGATTTTTTTGCGGGTTATCTTTTACTATCTTGTTTTGCTTAGCTTTAGCCCGCTTAGCGGTCTTTTTTATCATCAGCTGTTTTCTGTTCATGGTCTATCTAACTCGCTTAAATGTGCCGCTGGCACTTGTATAACTTAAAACAGGTAGCCAGTTTTATCACTCTGTAAGATTACTAAGTGCTGGTTACATGTTTTTGAAAATGATTTAAGGTAAGTTTAGCTCAAACTGGCAAGAGGTTATAGTTAAACCCTTTATTTATCCTAGTTCACGGGCTTTTTATTCAATTACCACCGCCCTTGTGAAATATTAGTTAATAATTACGGCTAAACTTTTCAATGTCTTCAGCTGTTGCACCATCATTACATTCGCCACGAACTTCACCGCGACCTTCACTGATACTTTTATTGAGGACAATGAAACCATCTTTGCAATAACCCGTCATATCAATTGTTTTTTGTAAGCCTAATTCCACTTGTCGGCCCCACAAATCTAATTGATCCTGACGACGTTCTTGTTCGATGGCATAACTGCGGGCATCTTGTCGGCGGCGATTAACACGTTGCTGATGAGGTAATGGATCTTCAATACCACGATCTGTTGCTGTCGCGACTTTAGCTTGGTAAGTAAAAAGCTTAATACCTTCGCCTTTAATGGAAGTCGTGAATCTATCCTTAAATTTTCCAGCGTAAGCTTCAGGTTCTATAGGTGCAGAAGAGCAAGCAGATAACAGCAGTAGACTAATCAATAACGTAGAGTACTTTGGCACCAGTAATAATCCTTTATAAAACTTAAAATAGAAACAATTCATATTAAAACGAAAGTGGCAGTCATTGATAGTTTTTACAGATATTTACTATGCTAAAGAGGGTATTAAAGCCTCCAGACTGAAGCTTGCGGCAGTAAACTATTAAACGTGTTCTATAGAGCCAAGGTTAATTGGGGAAATGTTGGCTACTATCATTTATAAACTTAAGTGTACTGGTCTTAACATAAAGCTCAGTACACCAAGCTATCTAAAATCGGTTAAGCGTATTGCTTTGATAAATAGGCAATAATGTCGTTTGACTCGTACATCCATTGAGTCTGACCATCTTTTTCAATTTTTAAACAAGGCACTTTTAGCTGACCACCTTGTTGAACAAGTTGTTGCTTATTGGTTTCTTGTTTAGCATCGACAGTGACAATATTCAGTCCTTGACGACGAATTGCGCGGCGAACTTTTACGCAGAACGGGCAAGCCGCATATTGATATAAAGCCAGTGCTTTAGTCTGCTCATCTATTTTTGCTTGCTCTGAAACAGGGCGTTGAAATTTTTTACCTGGGAATAAAAAGTTTACTAACAGGATAATGCGGCCAAGTAGCCAACGAATTACAAACATACCACTTCCTTTAATAATCGAATTTAACAAAACAGTTAAAAACAGACGTCTAAATATTATCTAAGTTAATTTTCAGCGATAGTTTACGTGATGTTGTTCACAGATAATAGTCATCTGTGAACAGAACCTAAGTTAATGCTGATTAAACCGCCAAAGAAGCTCGGGGCTGAGATAATTTAATCTCAGCCCTATGCATTATGGTTCTAGCTTTGTTTAGTTAGCATCTAAAGTCAGTAAGGCTTGTGCATCTGTTTGGTCCATATGCACTCGACTTTCTAATATAAACACACGGCTAGGGTCTATATTTGCTTGATCAACCAAGTAGGTTTTGACGACTTTAGCTCTTTGCTGAGCTAAAGTACCTAGTTTGGACTCACTTATATCTTGTTGATTCAAGCTGAAGTTATACAAAGCAATAAGCCAGCGCGCATTAAGATCAGCAGCTTCAATATCAGGATTTTTTTCAGCAAGCTCTTGCTTAATCAGCAGCGGGTCTAATTGTGTTTCTGTTTGATATACAGTTATTAAAGCATCCGTTAGAGTACCTTGCTGAGGGAACTGGCTGGCAGACAAATCAGCCGGCAATGTTGAAACTTCCGTACCTGCTTGAGTGGCTAATTTTTGATGTAGTTGTTGCTGCTGCAGGGCAAATTGGTCATTGGCTAAATCTACGCCACCTTTTATATTAAGCATCAATAGCGGGCGATCGTTAAGTGCTTTAGCTAATGAGGTTAGAGTGGCTTGTTGGTCTTCACTGATATCAGCAAGTCCATATTGAAATCCAATTTTGTCCATTTCATCTTCATCACCGCCAACAAGTCCTGCTAACAATGAAAAGGGTGCTGTAATAGCTTTAGTGATCACATTAGTAATCGCAGTCATCACAATGCTACCAAAGCTAAAGCTTGGCGAATCTAAGTCGCCGTCTACATTGACCCCTAAATCTATGACGCCATGTCTATCTTGTAATAGCGCAATGGCCAAGGTGATAGGTAATGATGTTGCAAGAGAGCTATTACTCGGTTTCCCTAGTTCTAACTGGTCAATGACCAAATGGTTGCTACCAACGAGTTGGTTGTTTTCTAGTTGGTATTTAAGTGCTAAAGACAATTGGCCTTTATCAATATAGTAACCGGCATACGTACCTGAGTATGGGTTAATGGAAGTCAGTTCGACTTTGTTAAAGGCAAAATTTAAATCCAAATATGGATTTTTCAATAATGGATTCACATCACCCTTTAAAGTGACCGGGGCATATTTATCGATTTTACCTTCTAAATTAACCGAGGCTCGAGTTTGTGGATTAGTTGATATTTGGGTAATTTCGCCATTAAGTTGTTCAATACCTGAAGCGAAGTTAGGCGTTAAGGAATTATCTGCAAAGAATGCAGAACTGTCTTTAATGCCAATACGTTTTATATCGATAGCAAAGGCTGATGTTTGACCATCTTCAGTTGTGTCTTGCGTAGGTTTCTTTGTTACCTCGAGTTGTATGTCGTCTGAGGTATCAACTCCTTTGCTGTTTGTAGCGCTGTTATCAGAAGTTGCAGGTTTAACCACTAAGTCAGCAATATTGGTTGTTCTATCTTCGGAAATAATCAGGCGGCTAAATAGGCCATCAAATAGAGTTTCATCTATCGCTAATGACTGGCCTAAGTTATCAAAGGTGAGGGCAGTTATGTCCATTGACTCCCAATTCAGTAAAGGTTGCTTTAACAAGTTATCACTTATCTTAAGCTGATTAACTGAAGCTTGGCCTTGATAAATAAACTTCTGCTCAGCATTAGCACTAATGTGACCTTTAGTATTAAAGATCCCCGACTCTAGTGTCACGTTCATAAATGGCGCAATGTAGGGTTGGAACTTGGTTAAATTGACCTTTTGGTAATCAATATCAGCCTCTAAGCTTAAGAGGTCGGCATCAAATTGACCTTGCGATATGAACTCACTTTGATCGTTTATTGAAAGTGATAATTGATATTCAATGGGTAACGACAAGTCAGACTTGATTGTCTGAGTTGAAAAGTTAATATCAGCAATCTTCCAAAAGTTAGCGGTTTTGTTAGCAACACTTTCAGTTAATTCAAATTGATAATCTTTAAGCTCTAACGCATGTAATGTGATAAGCCAAGTTGGTGCGTTTTCTGCTGTATTTTCTATCACTTCATTTTCAACAACTTCATTTTCGCCAGCTTTGCTTTCTTCTGAAGATCTTGATGATTCTTCATTGATAGTCGTTTCAACAGGCGTGTCAGAATTTGCATCTTCATCGACAAAAATTGGGGTGAATAAATCAAGTAAGTTAACTTTATCTGGGTCTATCGTAATCCAAAAATCGCCATTAGAAGTTTGCAACTTTTGTATATCAATGGTTTGATTTTTAGTAGAAACAGCTATGTCATTTAAGGCAAATAAATCAATGGTAGTCACCTGTCTTTTAGCATCTTTTGCCACGATGCTATCGACTTTAATATCTGTATTTAAAATATTGATATTAAGCGGCGAACTATGTTGTTCCGTTTCTTGTGGTGCGTTGGGTGTATTAGCTGCTGCAAGTTGTTTTTCTTCTGTAATATCAAAAGTCGATGAAACATTGAGGTTGGCAGATTGCAATGACACCTTAAATAACGATTCAACAAAAGACCAATATTGAGTTAAGTCCATGGAATCTATTGATACTTCCCCTTTGGCATCAAGTGGTGCTAATTGGGTTTGAGTCTTGAGGGTTATCTGACCATTTTTATCATCGGCTATCATTAGTTCGAGTTTATTGGCATCTGGAAATTCTGCTAATAAACCATCGGTTTTAAAGTTAGTCGCCGATAGGGTGATGTTAGGGTAAAGCAACTGAGTGTCTGTTAACTTATCGTTTATCTGTAAACTTGCGTTATTAAAGGCAAATTGATTGATATGAATCGCTATAGGCTCAGAGGTTTCGTCAATTTCGCTGTTGTTGTCTTGTTCTGGGTTAGCTTTCGCGAGTTCAGCGACTCTATTATCAAACGTTTTAATAATGTCGGTAAAATTAAATTGATATCCTAACTTTGCACTCGTTTCTGCCGATTGGGTGAGTGCAGTTAAGCGTTCAATAGAAAGCGCTGTACCATCAATCTTTAAATAATCTAAGCTGACATTAAGATTAAACAAGGAACGCCAAAACATGATATCGACATCTAAGCTATCAAGGTGAAAAAACGCCTGTTCGCTGTCATTTTCATTAATCGTTAACTGACTTAAGCTCATTTCAAAAGTGAAAGGGTTTACCTTTATCGCTTCAATACTGACTTGTCTTCCAAGTAACTCTGATAAAGATTTAGGTGCCTGCTTAGTTGCGATAAATGGAATGAGTAGCCCTAAAATCAACACGAAAAGTAAATAGATGAATGATCCAATTATCGCGGTTTTTTGATAACGGGGACGATTATTGAAGGCTTGTTTTAGAGTATTTATCGACGGCATCATAAGGACGACTGCTTCTTGTTAGTTTAAGACAGTAATTGTTTAGACATTTTAGCGAATTTAAGGTTCAGTTGCCCGCATGTTTTAGCATATTTTACAAAATTTATTCATTAGTTATTTTTAATGGACAAAAGTGGTATTTATATTTAAGCTAATGTATTGATAAGCTTTTTAAGCTGTTTTGTTGATATGTGTGGCTTGACTCTCTCAATTGTTTAGACTAATAAGTAAATAGTTTGTTGTGCAATTCTCACATAGATCAAGATGATATTGTAATAGTATTCAAGCATGACCTTCCAACTGGCATCTTGCTTTAAAACTACCATTTTCAAGGATGAAAGCATGCAGATCCGACTAGCTTCAGAATTAGATACCGACGTTTTAGTTAATTTATTTGATGACTATAGACAATCTATGGGGTTTAAATCTGAACCTAAGAAATGTCGTCAATTTATAACTAATCGTTTGGTTGAGAATGATTCGATGATTCTTGTGGCATGGGAGCAACAAAAGTGTCTCGGTTTTGTTCAACTTTATCCTTCCTATTCTTCACTGTTACTTAAACCGGTTTGGTATTTTGACGATGTCTTTGTCGATACATCTCATCGTGGTGAAGGAGTAGCAATTCAGTTGATTGAAAAAGCGAAAATGTTGGCCCAAGGCACAGATGTTATGCTGGTTAAGCGTACTAAAGTACTTAAAAGCGAACTAGAGAGTAATTTATCCAACATGACCGAATCAGAAGGGATGTATTTGTATCATTCAAAACTGTGAATAAATTTATTAAATTGTAAGCTAGCATCTGACCTTTGGAAGTTGATAAAATGCCAAAGGTTTTTTTATGTCCGAGGGTTTTAGGTTGAACAAGAGTTTAGTGACAAATGTCATTGCCGCAGCATTAGTGTTGATTGGCTATTTTGCAGAAATCACCATGGTATTTACCATAGGGTTATTTGCGTTATCTGGCGCAGTAACCAACTGGCTAGCTGTGCACATGTTATTTGAAAAAGTCCCCGGCTTATATGGTTCAGGTGTTATACCTTCTCGATTTGAAGAGTTTAAAGCGGGTATAAAGCATTTAATGATGGAGCAATTTTTTACTCAAGAAAACATCGATCGCTTGTTGACTCAAAACAGTAGCAGCGCCATTGATTTAACTCCTGTAATAGATAAAGTGGATCTTGAACCATCATTTGATGCTTTAGTGACGACAGTTGAAAACTCTTCGTTCGGCGGCATGTTATCTATGTTTGGTGGTACTGAAGCGCTAATACCGCTGAAAGAACCTTTCATTGATAAAATGAAACAGTCTCTGACTGAGCTCACTCAAAGTGAAGAGTTTAATCAAATTTTGATTAATGAACTTGAGCAGCCTAATGTCATGGCTGACTTGCAAGATAAAGTATCAAATATTGTAGACCAGCGTCTTGATGAGTTAACTCCAGAGATGGTTAAAGATATTATTCAAGAAATGATCCGCAAGCATTTGGGCTGGTTAGTTGTCTGGGGTGGAGTTTTCGGCGGTTTGATTGGTGCAGTCGCGGCATTTTTACAGTCGTAATCTATGAGCCCGTACTTTTGAGTATCAGCTTTTACATTTGAGTTTATGAAACTGAATATTTGCACATAGAACTATGCCTATTTCATTTTATTTCTGATAAAACCATGGTCTTAGATATTCTTGCCATGGTTTTGTCATTTATATACTGCGCTGCATAAGCTAACGCGGTTACATTTAAGTTCGACATACTCTAATAATTATTCTATTTTGAACTAAGAAGTCTCGACACTTTCAAAGCCTGAACGTTGGGCGAATTTGCTAGTTATTATCGATAATTCGTTTAACACTTTATATCGTCAAATTCTTCCCAAAAATATCTATATTACTTAAGGGGTTACTTATGTCTCAACATCATAAAATTAACTACTTAGAAATTCCTGCCCTAGATTTAGTCAAAACAAAAGCATTTTTTACTGAAGTGTTTGGTTGGCATTTTAAGGATTACGGCCCCGAATATAGCTGCTTTTTGGATGTGGGTATAGATGGTGGCTTTTACCAAGCAGAGCAGGGGTTTAGTCTAAACACGGGCTGCCCGTTAATTGTGCTTTATAGCCAATGTCTTGAAACCAGTGAGCGTAAAGTTTTAGCGGCTGGTGGCGCAATTCTTAAGCCTGTATTTAGTTTCCCTGGCGGTAAACGATTTCATTTTGCAGATATTAATGGGAATGAATATGCCGTCTGGTCTGAATGAGCCTAGATCGCCTTGTGTGGCCAATTGCTGTTTAAATGAAAATGATGTTTGTCTAGGCTGCCATCGCACCCATCAAGAGATTTTAGCCTGGCATAAGATGAACTACAGTGATAAAACAGCGCACTTAGCTGATTTGGCTGAGCGTGCGCGTTTGATTAAGAAACCAGTATTTTTAGCTGAATAACAGTTTGCAAGAATAGGCTTAGCGTAACCGCCTATTCAGAAGGTTATGCTTTAAACATTCCCTTTTCTTAAGCTTCAACTTCTGTTTTGAACAAGGAAAACCCACGGGCTTGATAGTTTTTTAGCGCGCTAGGGTGATCAAGTGAGCAAGTATGAACCCAAACTCTTTGAGTGTTATCAAGAGCCCAGGCTTGTTCTATGGCTTGGCTAAGTAAGTATCCGCCCATACCTTTACCAATAAAGCGCACTCCTAAGCCGAAATACATAATCTCAACAGTGCCATTATCTTGCTGCTGCAGCTCAAAATAACCTGCTGGAGATCCCTCAAAGTAGGCCACATACAAATGAAGCTTGGTATCTTCACTGTAATCTTGCCACTGCTTATCTGTCCAAGCCAATTTGTCAGTCCACTCCCAAGCAGCGCCGACAAACTGATACAGAAAACGGTTAAATTCATATTGCGGCACTGCTGCTTTAGTGACGATTAGCCCTTTGGGATCTGTCTTGGCTTGAAGCTGACTTGTTTGGGTCATCTCTAAATGGAATATAGTCACATCAGACATTGAAAACCTTTTAAATTAGTAGGATTTTAGAGAGTTAACTTGTTTGTTCTAAAGCTGGATTATCTTTAATCATCACTAAAACTGCAATATATAATAACGCTAGCGGTGGAATGAAAGCGAATAGGAAACCTACCACAGCAGCAATTCTTGGCGAAGTGGTCTTTTTTGTGGCCAATTTTAAACTAGCCCAAGTAATGAAAATGGTAAAAGGTAGCCAAAGTACGATAAGTAATTGCCCTAAGTAACCGGCATTGATTGACATGATTTAATCCTTTAAATATGTTGATTGTCAAAGACTAGAATATATCAAACGAATAAAAAAGCCACCGAGAAGGTGGCTTTGATATTAACGCTTAACTTTCTATTGGGTGTCGCGTCCGGGTTACAAACCTTAATTAATAAGCGCTGTCATGGACATTTTTTACAGCACGACCTGATGGATCGTTAATTCCTTGTAAGCTTTCATCCCAAAGTAACGCCTCTGGTGTTGAACAAGCTACTGTTTTGCCACCAGGTACCGTTTCTGCAGCTGATTCTAGTGGGAAGAACTCTTCAAAGAAACTACGGTAGTAATATGCTTCTTTAGATTCTGGTGTGTTGTACGGGAATCTAAATTTAGCGTTGGCCAGTTGTAAGTCATCGACTTGCTCTGCTGCAATGTCTTTAAGGCCATCAATCCAAGAGTAACCAACACCGTCGCTGAATTGCTCTTTTTGACGCCATACCACTTCATGTGGCAATGCATGTTCAAAGGCTTCACGTAAGATGTTTTTCTCAATACGACCATCTTTAGACATTTTGGCTTCAGGGTTAATGCGCATAGCAACATCCATAAACTCTTTGTCTAAGAAAGGAACGCGGGCTTCAAGTCCCCACGCTGCCATTGCTTTGTTTGCTCGTAAGCAGTCGAACAAATGAAGTTTATACAGTTTACGTACTAACTCTTCATGGAATGCTTGTGCATTTGGCGCTTTATGGAAGTATAAGTAACCACCAAATAATTCATCAGCGCCTTCACCTGATAACACCATTTTGATGCCCATGGCTTTAATTTTACGGGCCATTAAGTACATTGGCGTTGCAGCGCGTATCGTGGTGACATCATAAGTTTCTAAATGGTAAATCACTTCTTTAATCGCATCTAAACCTTCTTGGAAAGTGAAATGGATTTCGTGGTGAATCGTACCAATATCGTCAGCAACTTTTTTCGCTGCAATTAAATCTGGCGCACCTTCTAAACCGACTGCAAATGAATGTAGTTGTGGCCACCAAGCATCGGTTTCACTGTCGTTTTCAATACGACGTTTAGCAAACGTTTGTGTAATTGCCGAAATAACTGATGAATCTAGACCACCTGATAATAAAACGCCATAAGGTACATCAGACATAAGTTGACGTTTTACTGCAGCTTCTAGTGCATCACGTAATTCATCTTTACTTGCAGGGTTGTCTTTAACTGCATCATAGTCACGCCAATCACGTTGGTAGTATTGGGTTAAATCAGCATCTTCAGAATAGTGGTAATGACCTGGTTTAAACTCTTCTACAGTCTTACATACAGGCATTAGTGCTTTCATTTCAGAGGCAATGTAGTAGTTACCTAAGCTATCGCGGCCAGAGTAAAGTGGGATAATGCCCATGTGATCACGGCCAATTAAAAAGGCATCTTTTGTTTTGTCGTAAAGAACGAAAGCAAAAATACCGTTTAGCTTGTCTAAAAAGTCTACGCCGTATTCTTGGTATAAAGCTAAGATGACTTCACAGTCTGAGTTAGTTTTGTATCGGTACTTTTCACCTAACTCTTCTTTAAGTTGTTTATGGTTATAAATTTCACCATTTACTGCTAAAACGATACTGTCATCTTCACTGATTAATGGCTGAGCTCCATGGTCAACGTCAACAATCGCAAGACGTTCATGGGCAAGGATTGCTTTATCATCAGCATAAACACCTGACCAATCTGGTCCACGGTGACGTAATAGCTTTGACATTTCTAAAGCCACTTGACGCAGTTCTTTAGCGTCTGATTGAATATCTAAAATCGAAAAAATTGAACACATAATGTGGCTCCAGAAAACGTAAAACAAACTTAATAATCTTTATCTGGGATTCACTTTGACAGCATTTTACGCAAGGTTCAATAGCGTTTATTGAATTATTCTCATCACTTTAGCGCTTTTAGTGGTGTTAATATGTTTTTGTGTGGCGTGATTTTGAGGATCGTTTAATAATTGAATTAGATTATTGTTGAATATTGATTTTTGCCCGATTATTCCATAAACCTATTTGAGATTATGGAATCATAACGAGCTAAATTAAAACGGTGATAAAAGTGATTTATTTGCTGTTAATTTAAACAAAAATCCCTTGGGAGATTTCACCAAGGGATATTGTTGTAAAATAAGTGGAGCTAGCTGAGTCAGTCTTTAGCTGGTCGTAAACTGTTAAACTCCGACCCATTGTAATACCCAGGCCAATCTTGATTATTAGCCAGCGCTTGTGCAGCTTGATAGTAAACAGCTAAGTCTTGCAATGCGCCAGATAAATCCCAATCAGCTCGATAATGGTCGCAGACATTGTGATAACAACCTTTCATTTGTGCCTGCATAGCCTCTTTATATTGTGCAGTGGCTTCATCTAGCGGAACACTGCCGCCACCGGCAAATACTGCAGGTACGCCCAGTTTTGCAAAGCTAAAATGATCTGAGCGGAAGAATCCGCCTGATGCAGGGTTACGTTCACGGGTTGCAGCTCTGTTTTGCCCTTTAGCAGCTTCTATTAAGTATGCTTCAAGTTCAGACTGACCTTTACCAACGATTGTGTAATCTTGGGTTTTACCGTAAACATTTGTGCTGTCTAAGTTAAACACTGCAACGGTTTTATCAATCAGGTAGATTGGGTTTGCTGCGTAATAACGCGAACCGAGTAAACCTTGTTCTTCACCTGTTGTTGCAATAAAGGTCAGCGAACGTTTTAGCCCATTACCTTGTTTTGCTTGCGCTGCAAACTGGCGAGCGATTTCTAAAATACCAGCGGTACCCGATGCATTATCAAGTGCGCCATTATAGATGTTATCGCCATCTTTTGTTTCATCAATACCAATATGATCCCAGTGAGCTGTAAACAAAATATGTTCTTGGGCGGCATCACTACCTGGAAGTGTTGCAACAACATTATAGCTGTCTGCGTATTCAGCTTTACTGGAAAAACTAATGTCGGCGGTTTGGTTTAATTCTAAATTAATCGCGCTATCTGCTGCGCGTGCCATTAATGGTTCTAGTTCAAAGCCAGCTTTTTTGAACAAGGCTTTAGCGCTGTCCATTGTTATCCACCCTTCAACATCAATACGTGCGTCTTGTACTTCTTGACTGAAGACCAAATCTTGTTGAGCGCCAGTCCAACTGTTTTCAACGACTGCCCATGGGTAAGATGCTGGGGCAGTATCATGGATGATAATGGCACCTAATGCCCCTTGGCGACTGGCTTCTTCAAACTTGTAACTCCAACGACCATAGTAAGTCATAGCTTTGCCGTTGAACTTATCGGATTCAGGATGGGCAAATCCTGGGTCATTCACTAAGATAACTGCGATTTTTCCTTTCATATCGAGGTCTTGATAATCGTTCCACTGATACTCAGGTGCATTAACGCCATAACCAACAAAAACGAGTGGGGCATCTTTAATATCAACGCCGCCTTTGTCATGACGGGTGCTTAACACGATATCCTCTCGGTAGTTCATGCTAATACCAGCCAAGCTAATTTTTTGCGCTTCGCTTGCGGTATAACTCACCATAGGCACTGGTTGTAGATAGGTATCTTGGTATGTTGTGTCTAATCCCATTTCTTTAAAAGCGACTGACAAATAGTCTAATGTGAGCTTTTCGCCCTTTGTCGTGGGTGCGCGGCCTTCAAATTCATCTGAAGAAAGGGTTTTTATATCGTTTCGAAAACGAGCTTCATCAAAACTTATCGCTGAGGTCGTTTCTGCTTTAGCAGCTACCTGAGTAGTCACTGATTCGGTTTTATCCGAACTTTGTGGGCTACATGCACTTAATAAGGCAAGCGCACATAAAGGGAGTAATTGCTTCATAGGTAATCCTATTGTTATTTTTAGATTATATCGGGGCCAGAATTCAGAAAATAACGTAACGATTTCATAGGTGAACTTCTTTCAATGAATTCACGATTCAGGCACACAAGGGTTATTACTATGAAGGCATAATGAATCAAGCAAATATCTCAAACAAGTGTCCAAGCCTGAAATTATGTTACCTAATGTTAACCGAATGAATGTGTAGCAGATTCATCTAAATAATAGTGGTTTAACAGAGCATTACAGTGAGACTGTTATCACTGAATGCTCTGTAAACTTAAATAGAATGAGGTTGAGTCTTTAGCTAGGATATAGACTTAGCTTAGGCTTAATTCTGTTTTAACTTAGCTTTAGCTTTAGCTTTATCTTGGTTTTAACTGTGTCTTAGACCACATCGATATCGCCAGCACATTTAAATACATGGTTAGGTCTGAACGGTTCTTTATCGATACCGGCCATTTGACTGACACCGCTGGTCACTAAAATCGTTTCAAGACCCGCTTGAAAACCGGCCAATATATCGGTGCGCATGTTGTCACCAATAATGACGGTATTTTCTGAATGCCCTTTAATGTGGTTTAACGCCGAACGTATGATCCATGAGCTTGGTTTGCCCACATAAAAAGGCTTTTTACCTGTAATGCGTTCGATAGGCGAGCATAAAGCGCCACAAGCTGGACTGTATGCCGGGCCATGGGTATCGGGATTTGTGGCAATAAAACGAGCACCATCAGCGATAAAGCGCGACGCTTTGTGGATCATGTCCCAGTTAAATGAGCGAGTCTCACCGACAATCACAAAGTCAGGATTAATATCAGTAATCGTAAAGCCAGCATTATAAAGCTCGTGAGTCAGGGCACCTTCACCAATAACGTATGCTTTACTGCCTTTTTGGTGCTTTAAAAAGTCCGCTGTAGCCATTGCTGATGTGTAAAAACAAGTTTCAGGAACATTAATTCCAGCAGCGCCAAGACGGTTTTGTAAGTCTTTGCCAGTTTGGACGGGGTAGTTGGTAAGAATAACCAGAGGGTTACCTTGTTCGAGCACTCTATGGATAAATTTATCACTTCCAGGAATGAGCTTGTTGTCGTGCAGTAAAACGCCATCGATATCGCAGATAATATTTTTCATTGATTGCTCTTTATTGATGAATGCATTCACATCTAAAAGTATTTTTAACTAAAAAACAATCAAAAGGCTCACGCTTTAAACAAAAAAGAGGCTAAATAGCCTCTTTTGTCGTCATCACTAAGCTGTAAAACGGTGCTCTAGTGTTTTAATACATCGCACTCTGAGCGAGTTAGCAGATTTAACATTCAACAATATTAACCGCTAATCCACCTTTGGCGGTTTCTTTGTATTTACTGCGCATATCTTTACCGGTATCCATCATGGTTTTAATCACTTTATCTAAGCTTACTTTATGATTACCGTCACCTCGAAGTGCCATACGCGAAGCGTTAATGGCTTTAACAGCACCCATTGCGTTGCGCTCAATACAAGGCACTTGCACTAAGCCGCCGACAGGATCGCATGTGAGACCGAGATTATGTTCCATACCGATTTCAGCGGCATTTTCTACATGTTCGACTGTGCCGCCCATGATTTCAGTTAATGCAGCAGCAGCCATTGAGCAAGCTACGCCCACTTCACCTTGGCAACCGACCTCTGCACCCGAAATAGAGGCATTTTTCTTATATAAAATACCAATAGCTGCGGCAGTTAATAGATAGCGACAACATACATCAATGTCCACTTCTTGCACGAAGGTGTGGTAATAACACAGTACAGCAGGGATGATACCTGCAGCGCCATTAGTCGGCGCTGTAACCACACGATCACCCGCGGCATTTTGTTCATTAACTGACAGCGCGAATAAATCAACCCAATCCATTGCCGTTAATGGATCCATGTTATTACGGCCTTCAGCTTGCAAACGACGATAAAGCGCAGGGGCGCGGCGACGAAGTTTTAAGCCACCAGGTAACATGCCTTCTTTTTGATAACCACGTTCGATACAGTTTTTCATGGTTTGCCAGATATCCCACAAACCTTGTTTTACGTCTTCTTCAGAGGCGATGCTGAGCTCATTAGCCATCATAAGTGATGAGATACTTAACCCGTTATCACAACACACATCTAATAATTGGCTTGCAGAATCAAAGTCATAAGGAGCTGATTTGATTGGGGTAGCAGGGGATGCGTTAGTTTGGGTTATTTCATCTTCATCAAGAATGAAACCGCCACCCACTGAGTAATAAGTTCGTTCATATATGCATTCACCTTGGCTAAATGCATATAAGGTCATCGCGTTAGCATGAGCAGGTAAACTTTTGCGGCGATGATAGGTAATGCCGTTATCACGGGTAAATTTAACTGGGCGTCCATCTGCGAGTATCAATGTTTGATTAGCGGAGACTTGCTCAAGAATGTTATCAATGGCATCAGTATCAACGGTATCAGGATCTTCACCCATTAGGCCTAAAATAACCGCTTTACCTGTACCATGACCTTTACCTGTCTGGCCTAACGAACCAAACAGTTCTGAACGTAATTCATCGGTTGTTTCTAACAAACCTTGGTTTGCTAAATGCTGCATAAACAGCTTACCGGCTTTCATTGGTCCGACAGTATGGGAACTCGATGGCCCTATACCGATTTTGAACATATCAAATACGCTAATCATTGTTATCAACCTATATACTCAGTCGTTTATTATTATAGTCGTTTATTATTTTACCGTGGCGGTTGAGAAAGCTAAAAATCAGCTTAACAATTCTTGGTTAACTGTATCTCTAGCCTTTGTTTCTCTGCATAATAGTCGTTATTAAAAACAGACTTTTTAGCAGTATTTGCCTAACGGCTTTTCAAACTTTGCTTGTTATTTTACTGAGTATCCCATACTTTTTATTAGATCGCGCATTAGATTTATTTATGCGATGAACTTCAGATTAGTTGAAGTTATTGTAACCAAGATCACAGTGGCGACTATTTTGTAATATGGACAATCAAGGGCTTAGCGTTACGGTATTAATAGGAGTACGCGTGAGTTATTTAATGATGGATTTAGCTGGACTCAGAGTCAGCGAAGAAGAAGCGGTTTTATTACAGCACCCACAAGTGGGTGGAATTATTTTATTTACCCGTAATTTTTCTAATAAAGCGCAGCTGATAGAGCTTGTGAAGTCGGTACGCAGGATTCGTGCTGATTTATTGATTGCAGTTGATCACGAAGGTGGCCGAGTACAACGCTTTAGAGAAGAGTTTACCCTTATCCCTGCAATGGGAGATATATTGCCAGCAGCCAAAGGTGATATGGCATTAGCGCAGCGCTGGAGCAAAGAACTTGGCTTCTTGATGGCTATCGAATTGCTTGCCTGTGATATCGACTTAAGTTTTGCCCCAGTTCTTGATGTTAATGGCATTAGTGACGTAATTGGAACACGAAGTTTTAGTCCTAACCCTGATGACGTGAGTGCATTAGCTTCAAGCTTTATTGATGGAATGAATCAAGCCGGCATGGCTGCTGTTGGTAAGCACTTTCCTGGTCACGGCAGCGTTAAAGCCGATACTCATGTGGCAATGGCTGAAGATAACCGCCCTAAAGAAGACATCTTTAACCATGATATTAAGCCATTCAAACAGCTGATGGCTAAACAACAGCTTAATGGGGTGATGCCAGCACATGTGGTTTATACACAGGTGGATTCTAATCCAGCGGGCTTTTCATCTTATTGGCTTCAAGATGTATTGCGCCAAGATTTAGCATTTGATGGGGTTATTTTTTCAGACGATTTAGGTATGAAAGGGGCTTCATTTGCCGGTGATTATTTAGGGCGTGCCCAAGCTGCATTATCTGCAGGCTGCGATATGATTTTGGTATGTAATGACCCAGAAGGGGTGAAAACGTTATTGTCGGAGTTCACTTGGCCTGCACAGGGGCCAAAATCAAATGCCCAGCGACTTAAAGCGGATATGGCGCAAGTGATGATTGGTCTTGGCTCAACTGAGCGTTGGGAAAAAGCGCAGATGTTAGCCAAGCAAATTTTGGCTAAGTGATTACTTTTATCAGCTAGTTGATTGAGAAAGAGACTTTTTAACTGACTAATTACAACGGTGGTGTAAGGGACTTTTTGCGATTTGCTAAAGAGAAACTTTCCGTTTGGTTAATTGCTGAGCAGTTAAACTTTAATTGTTAGCATAAATGTTGTGGGTGTGTTACAAAATGATACAGGTGAGTTTAACATGCGACTTAAACTCATTTATATCAATGTCATATTATTTGCAAATTTTTGCTTAATACAGCTAGCCGAATGGTTAGCTGTTTTTTTATGTAAAAAAACCGAATGTATTGTTAATACGATACATTCGGTTTTAATTTTTGCTAAAGCTACTTACTAAATGCTTAATCAAGCCAGCATTTAATTAAGCTGATTTTGAGTCGAATCGATGCCAGAAGCCATCGCTTCAGTTACAGGTTCAGCATTTAATTCAATCTGTGAATCATCCTCAAGTACTAAATCTACAGGCTTAGTCGTCGTAGGTTGTTCCATCTTTCTGATTTGCATGATAATCCCCATGTTTGGGTGATCAAAATAATGCACTTCACCAGATCTTACCCGACGGTTTTGAACCATAGGAATAGATTGTAGGAATGGGCTCATGACTTTCTCATCATTGCCATCGGTACTGTATTGATAGTAATCGTTAGTGTTAGTCTGCTTTTGAATAGGCTTACGCAAGGCAAGGTTGGTTTCAATAAACAAATAATGGCTAAGATAAATATTAATATTTCCGTCTAGTTCCCATACTGGTTCAGTTTGCGGCTCATCAACAAAACTGCCAAACGATGAAGAGAAATCAAATGTAGTGAATTCATCTTCAATTTCTTCTGTAACAGGGTGTCCTGCATAATCAAATTCTTCTGAGAAGTCTTTACCTGCAAAAATACGAATAGGTCTAGCACGGTTGCGTGACTGCATATCTTGCTGCCAAGTTAAGTGCAATAAACTGCGCACATCTTTCTCACGACGAACCGTTTTAATGATTTCTGCAAATTCACTTTGAGACTCAGCTAATAGCAGGGGGCCTTCTTCTAAATAAGCCACTTGAGGCTCACTAGCTGCAATTGATAATGGTACTTGGCTTGGGAAAGTCGTTTTATTTGCACTGACTAATGGGTCTTGGCAATCGACTTCACTGCTGGTCCAGTCTGTAGAGGTACAACCCGCTAAACCTAGCGCAACACCGGTAATGTCATTACTGATCATTGGCGTGATTAAGTCGATATTCTTGCGGTTAGCAGGCATTGCAGTGTTTTCTTGCCACTGCTCTAAGCTGTTTGACTGTCTTTCGAATACAAATACTTCAACCTCAAACCAAGATTTTGCTTGAGCTTGAATCGATACAGTCATCGCTGTTAAAGCGGCAATGGAAATAGCAAAGTTACGCAGCACTATTTAGTTTCTCCAATACGGTGTTTAGCTAATTGCTCTAACAATGTCTTAATTAAGTCTAGACGTTGTTTGCTTGTTTCTGCAGGCATAGTGAACTTTAACTTATTTGAGCCTTCCATTCGATAAGTTTGTGGCTGGCTTTGTAATAAACCAATGATAAACATAGGGTCAATTTTATGGTCGTCAGTAAATTCGATACTGCCGCCTTTAGCATGCATTTCAATTTTACTTGCACCCAGTGCAGTCGCTTGGTGCTTATAAAGGGTAAGCTCCATTAAATTACGGGTCGCATCAGGCAGTAAGCCAAAGCGGTCAATAAACTCAACTTTAAGCTCATCAAGCATTTTTTCGGTTTCGCAATTGGCAATACGTTTGTATAAAGACAAACGCATATTAACGTCGGATACATAATCATCCGGCAATAATGCTGGAATACGTAAGTCCACTTCACATTGAGAATTAAGCATGTAAGCGAGTGAAGGCTCTTTGCCTTCTTTTAATGCTTTTACTGCTGATTCAAGCATTTCCATATAAAGACTGAAGCCAATTTTTGAAATATGGCCACTTTGTTCGTCACCAAGTAACTCGCCAGCGCCGCGGATTTCTAAATCTTGAGTTGCAAGCATGAATCCTGCGCCTAAATCTTCTAATGCATCAATGGCGGCAAGACGTTTACGGGCATCTGCACTCATAAGCTTAGGGTGCGGGGTCATCAAATAAGCGTAGGCTTGATGATGCGAGCGACCGACACGGCCACGCAGTTGATGTAACTGAGCTAAGCCAAATTTATCAGCGCGATCAATAATGATGGTGTTTGCACTAGGAACATCAATACCGGTTTCAATAATCGTGGTACAAACCAAAACGTTAAATCGCTGGTGGTAGAACTCTGACATCACTTTTTCAAGTTCACGTTCACGCATTTGCCCATGGGCCGTAACGACTCGGGCCTCAGGCAGTAACTCACGAATGTCTTGGGCGCATTTTTCGATGGTTTCAACGTTATTATGTAAAAAGTAAACCTGACCACCACGGAGGATCTCACGTAAAATGGCTTCTCTTACTGTTGCGATATCGTATTCACGGACAAAAGTTTTAACCGCTAAACGTTTAGCGGGTGGCGTGGCGATAATTGATAAATCACGCATGCCAGACATGGCCATGTTTAAAGTACGTGGAATTGGCGTCGCAGTTAAGGTGAGAATATCGACATTGGCACGTAATGCTTTGATTTTCTCTTTTTGACGCACACCAAAGCGGTGCTCTTCGTCAATCACTAATAAACCCAAATTATCAAAGTTTGCTTCAGCCTGAAGTAGTTTGTGGGTACCAATAACGATATCCACTTTACCTTCTGATAGCTGTTGTAATACTTGGTTTTGCTCTTTTAAGGAACGAAAACGCGACATCACCTCAATCACCACAGGCCAATCGGCAAAACGGTCTTTAAAGTTCTCATAATGCTGCTGGGCAAGTAGGGTAGTTGGCACGAGCACGACCACTTGTTTGCCAGCATTGACGGCGACAAATGCGGCGCGCATGGCCACTTCGGTTTTACCAAAACCAACATCACCACAGACTAATCTGTCCATTGCCATTGGAGTTTGCATGTCAGTTAAAACAGCTTCAATAGCCGTTTCTTGATCGACGGTTTCTTCAAATGGGAAACCTTGGGCAAACTGGGCATATTCCTCAGCTTCAATTTTCATCGCATCGCCAGGGCGAGCTTGTCTACGTGCATAAACATCGAGTAATTCAGCTGCCACATCGCGAATTTTTTCAATGGCTTTTTTCTTGGCTTTCGCCCAAGTTTCATTGCCAAGTTTATTTAAGCTAGGCGTTTCATCGGCGCCGACACTGTAACGGCTGATTAAATGCAAAGAAGATACTGGGACGTAAAGTTTGTCGCCGCCTGTGTATTCAAGCTGTAAATATTCAGCGACAAGACCGCCTGTATCGAGTGTCACTAAGCCTTTATAAAGAGCAACACCGTGCTCAAGGTGGACAATGGGCTCACCGACTTTTAGTTCTGCAAGGTTTTTAACTAATACATCAGAACTAACTTGCTTTTGTTTTTCTCGGCGGCGTTGCTGTGAAATTCGTTGACCAAATAACTCGGTCTCACAAATAATACTAACTTCACCTTTAGGCGAGTCATGGATGACACAACCACGAGACAGCGGTGACACCACAAGGCCAATATTGTCTTTTACCGTTTTGGCATTGAGGTATTCATCAAGATGAGCAAATAGCTTGGGCTTAATGTCTATTTTGGCTAATAGTTCGATTAAAGCTTCGCGGCGGCCTTCTGATTCTGCACAAAACACCAGCAGCTTATTGTTTTCGCTGTATTGTTGCAGGTTAATCAGCGGCTGCTTTAATTTATGATTGGCATTAATGTCGGGCAATGCAGAGACATTAGCAGGCTGCGCTTTAGTATTTTCTTCAGTGCTTAACGCAAACTGTGAACGCTGATAATTTTTAAACAGCGCAAAGAGCTCATCAATCAGTAAATAAAGCTCTTGCGGGGCTAAAAGGGGTCTTAATGGATCTACACGTCTGTCTTCATAACGAGCATTAATCTCAGTTAAGTGATTTTGACTGGCTTGCTCGATATCGCCTAAAGTGATCAGCTGCGTGTTCTCTGGCAGATAATCAAATAAGTTGGCGGAGTCATCAAAAAATAGCGGCAAGTAGTTCTCAATACCCGCTGGCATTAAGTTGCGGCTCACTAATTGATATACAGATTCTGCTTCTTTAGAGATGACTTCAAAGCGGCGACGATAACGTTGTCTAAAGCCTTCAATACCAGCAGCGTCCGTAGGAAACTCTTTTGCTGGCAACATACGCACCGCATCGACTTCTTGTTTCGAGCGCTGGGTATCTACATCAAAATAGCGAATTGACTCAACTTCATCATCAAACAATTCTATACGTAATGGTTCATCAGAACCTGTTAGAAAGATATCCATAATCGAGCCGCGAATAGCAAACTCACCGTGTTCATAGACTTGGTCAACTAAATAGTAACCTGTATCTGTCAGGTGCTGCCTAACTTGCTGCAAGCTATAGGTATCACCTTTTTTGAGCAACATGACATTAGCGGTCAAAAACGACTTAGGTGGCAACTTCACCATTAAAGTGTTCACCGGCACAATAATGACATTGTGCTGGCTTTGACTCATTTGAGCTAACGTTTCTAAACGTTGAGAAATCAAATCCTGATGAGGGGAGAAACTGTCATAAGGCAAGGTTTCTCTATCGGGAAATAAACACACATTGACATCAGACTGAGACAATAAATAGGCGAGTTCCACTTCCAGTTGTAATGCACTTGGTGTGTCGCTGGTAACGATTAAACTGGTGCCAGAATGCTGGGTGATTAAACTCGCAAGCGTTATGGCTTGGGAAACGCCCCCTAGAGTAGATAAGGTCTGAAATTGTTGGCCTTTTTTGACACTAGGCGGTGTTAACACGCTAAAATTCTTCATTGAATTACTAAGTTGGCTTCTATAAATGGGTGATTTATCCCGTTTGATTATTTAATACCAGTGGTAATAAATAGTCTAAATGGGTCATAACCAAGGCAAGCTTCCTCGCTGCCTTTATTGCTGGCAGCTATTATAAGCGAGCAAAAGCTAAGTTGCAGGAAATATTCGTTAGTCAGCAGCTTGTTGGCGGTTTTGTTTACGCATCTTAAGCATTTTTTGTTGCACATTTAAGCTGGCTTTAACTAATTGTTCGACGTCAGCATCCAATATTTGGCTAAATTCAAGGCTAATGTTGTAGCTTTCAGTGTTAGCGGCTTCGTTAGCTGTATCAGCGTTTTGAGAATCAGAGCTTTGGCATTGAGTCACCTGACATAAACATAAAATCGCCACCAGTTCACTGCTGATATAGATGGAAGTTTTAAAGTAATCGCCGACGTTTAATGGTGTGTCTGACTTTAAGTTAATTCCGCTGCCACCAAAATGAGAGCCTTGGAATTGCTCACCAGACTGAACTTCTTTTTCTAACACATGATGTAACACTAAATCGACTTTACGGGATTGAAGCTTTAAAAAGTCCACTACGGCTTTAGCATCGTTATCTAAACTGCGTAGTTGTAAAAGGCAGCTTGCTTCAAGCTCTTTCACTTCTGAAAGCAGCTTTAAGCCAACTGATTGCATTGAACGCAAGTCTTCTTCGGTTGGGATCCCTTTCGATTCAGGCCAAGTTTCAAGGTAGACATTAAATTGATGAGGCACAGTAAAATATGCATTGGATTCAGTGAACAAGGTTTGCCTCTTTATTTATCAAACTAATACCCCTATTATCATGCTCATCTTTATCATTTAGCAAGTTTTAGCCCACTTGCTTAATTAAATGGTTGTTTTTTATTCCAATAAACACCTTTTTAATTCAAATTACGTCTGGGATGCATTTTTCTTTATGAATTTTCGGTTTTCATTATTTATTGGTTACCGCTATTGGCGCACAAGAAAAGCCAATGCTTTTGCATCTTTCATTACTCTATTTGCCGTTTCAGGAATTTTCTTAGGTGTGGCTGCGCTGATTATTGTCAGCTCAGTAATGAATGGTTTAGAAGGCCAGCTTAAAGAACGGATCCTTGGTGCAGTTCCGCAACTTACCTTAGTCAATGAGGCTGGTTTCAGTGACTGGCAACAACAAACTCAATCATTAACTGCCCAATCACAAATACATGGACTTGCGCCTACAGTGACCACGCAAGCTATGGTGCAATCCAGTCAAAACATTAGCGCTGTGCAAGTGTATGGCGTATTTCCTGAGTTTGAGCAAAACCTATCTGCGATTATTGCCAATACCTATTCTAGTGCTTTCGAGCAGCTCACGCCTGGCAGTTATAACATTGTGTTAGGCAGCGAACTTGCACGAAAATTATCGATAAATATTGGTGATAAAGTCAGGTTACTTAGTGGCGACGGTGTGGTGTATTCACCGCTTGGCCCTGTTCCCAGTCAGCGTAAGTTTACTGTAGCAGGGGTGTTTGAAATGGGCTCGCAAGTCGATTCAGCGCTAGCCTATATTCACTATAAAGATGCCAGACGTTTAATGCGGTTAAAGCCAAGTGAAATCAACGAACTTCGTGTTTATTTAGCTGACCCTTTTTCGGCGCCGCAAATGGGCGAAAATTTAGTGACTGAATTTAAACAGCAAGGAATTACTATCACGACTCGAGATTGGCGTGATGATTTCGGCCATTTATTTGCAGCTGTAAAAATGGAAAAGAACATGATGTCGCTGATGTTGTCACTGATTGTGGCTGTCGCCGCGTTTAATATCGTGTCAGCATTAGTGATGATGGTAATAGATAAAACCACGGATGTGGCAGTGCTAAAAACTCAAGGTCTGACAACGCAAGCTGTGATGAATATTTTTATTGTTCAGGGGTCACTCAATGCTGTCATTGGTCTCGCTTTGGGCGCACTCGCAGGTGTAACGATTACCCTGAATTTGAACATGATACTGAATGTGCTGGGTATTTCAGTACTTGGCACTGGCCAAATGTTACCTGTTGCTATTTCAGTTCCCCAAATTGCTATCATCGTTGTAGGCACCTTAGCAATGACGCTTATTGCCACCATTTACCCTGCATTAACCGCTGCTCGAGTTCAGCCTGCAACCGCATTGAGATATGAATAATGAATAATGAACGCCCTGTGATTTTGCAAGTGAGCAACGTAAGTAAACAATTCCATGATGGTGAAAACACCACCAAAGTACTGACGAATGTTGACTTGAACGTATTCAAAGGTGAGCAACTTGCCATCGTCGGTAGCTCTGGATCGGGCAAAAGTACCTTACTGCATATTATGGGAACACTCGATATTCCGACATCCGGTGAAGTTTTACTCGATGGCGAGAATTTATACCAACTAAATGCCACTCGTCAGGCAGAAATCCGTAACCAAGATTTAGGCTTTATTTATCAGTTCCATCATTTATTACCTGAATTTTCGGCACTTGAAAATGTAGCCATGCCAGCGTTTATACAAGGTCGAGATAAAAAGCAAACTTTAAAAGAAGCGACAGAGTTACTTGAGCGAGTAGGGTTAGGGCACCGTTTACAACATATTCCAGCACAGCTTTCGGGCGGAGAACGCCAACGCGTAGCTATTGCTCGGGCACTCATCAATAAACCTAAGCTGGTACTTGCAGATGAACCTACGGGTAACTTGGATGCCAACAGTGGTGACAGCGTTTATTTGCTTATTCGTGAACTTGCTCAGCAATTAGGGACAGCGTTTGTGGTGGTCACTCACGACTATAAACTTGCTGCCAAAATGGACCGACAACTGACGATGAAAGATGGCGTTTTGCAAACTTTGCATGACTCACCATTAAACGAAGCCAATTCCGTGGAAAATAGCTAATGAAATCACTATTGCCGCTGACAATAGGTTGGCGATTTTATCGTGCTAGGCAGTCTAATGGATTTATTGGATTCATTTCATTTGCCTCGACAGCGGGCATTGCGCTTGGTGTTGCAGTGCTTATTTTGTTGTTATCTGCCATGAATGGTTT
Source organism: Shewanella sp. GJ50-10 (assembly GCF_055808815.1). Lineage (NCBI taxonomy): Bacteria > Pseudomonadati > Pseudomonadota > Gammaproteobacteria > Alteromonadales > Shewanellaceae > Shewanella > Shewanella sp. GJ50-10. The sequence continues at coordinate 1,655,653 of NZ_JBVVSS010000001.1, forward strand.
TGAACGTGAATTAGAACAACGCTTATTAGGCGTGGTTTCTCACGGTGAGTTACTCAGTGTCAACGAGCCATTACATGATTGGCAAGGGATCGCTGAAACGGCCAAGCAAATGCCAGAAATTGTAGCAACAGCACCGTTTATTCGGCTGCAAGGTTTAGTGCAAAAGCCGGGCGGATTTCAAGGCATAGAGCTAACTGGTATAGAACCTGAATTTGAACAGCATGTATCAACACTCGCTGAATTTATGTCAACTGATAGCTGGAATGCATTAGACGAACCCGTTAATAACATTGTCTTAGGCCGCAGTTTATTAGATAAATTAGGCTTAAGTGTTGGCGATACATTATCTATGTATACCCCAGATATGAGTCAATCGAACAAATTGTCTGCCGCTAAAAGTCACCGATTTATTGTGGCGGGAGTTTATGATTTAGGCGGCGAAATCGAATCGACTCAAGCTTATGTGTCGATGTCATATCTTGCAAAGGTATTAAAAATCCCACAAGGCTCTGCTACTGGGCTTAGGATCACGGTAAATAATGTTTTCAGTGCACCAAGAATAACCCGTGACTTAGGCTATGCTCAAAACCAGTATTTACACTTAAACAACTGGACTCGTTCTCAAGGTCATTTATATCAAGATATTCAATTAGTCAGAATGGTAATGTATCTGGTGTTAGCGCTGGTTATTGCGGTGGCGTGCTTTAATATTGTTTCGACATTAGTGATGGCTGTTAGAGATAAAAGTGCCGAAATTGCGATTTTAATGACCATGGGCTTAAAGCGCGGCGCAGTTATGGCGATATTCATCATGCAAGGTGGCTTAAATGGCTTATTGGGCTGCTCCATTGGCGCAATCATCGGGGTCATATTAGCAACTAACTTAAGTACCTTTGCCAGTTTCATAGAGCAGTCATTTGGTATTCAGTTATTGGCTTCTGATATTTATTTTATTGACTTTTTACCCTCTGAATTACAACAACAAGATGTGATTGTGGTGGTGGGAATGGGGCTGGTAATGAGTTTACTCGCCACCATTTACCCTGCATATAAAGCGACTAAAATAGCCCCAGCATCAGCGCTTGCAGGTCGTTAAAGCTTAATCTCAGTATAAAAGTGCACATACGATAAACGAAAAAAGTTATCGTATGTGCACGCTAATCAATCCTTACCTTTAAAACAAAGTCAAAGTCGTGGTTGTTAGCCATATTCATAGCCATAGTAATTTACCTGCCTCAGAACGCTCGGTGGTAGAACCGCCAATCAAGCCCCTTGGATCAATCCAATTAAATGACACACGCTCATTTATTCTCAAATTTTGCCCGTTTAAATCTATACCTGTATGTTTATACAGTTATAATGGTTTTAGGCTGTTTTGTGACAGATGCTTGAGTTAGTCGGTCAAGAATTATCCATAAGTTGTAGGTGTGATTATCGCTATTTTTTTGTAAGGTTCTAATTATATTGATATTTTTCAGAATGAAATTTGAGAAGTCACATTCAAAAAAATTTTTGCACGCTTTGTTTTGCCAATATTGAAATTTAAAGTGCTTTACATCAATAAGATAGCAAATGTAGGATGTTATAAATCAATAACTTAAACGGTCGACTTTATCAGGCGAGCCGTATAATAAGCTGTTAGCTCTCAAGGAAACACTGTGGAAATCTTAAACAAAATATTAGAATGGCCCGTTATATTTCAAGGCGCGTTAGGCTCTGGATTTTTTTGGTTGTTTTTATTGCTTGGGCAGTCAGTAACGAGTCTTTCAAAAAAACATATTGAAAAAATATTCAACAAAAAATCAAAAGATAAAGACTCTAGGGATTGGATTATCTTGAATACGTTTGTCACAGAGGATGACAATGAAATTAATCACACCTTCCTACTAATTATTTACGCATCACTGCACTATTTTATTAAAGCTTTTATTTTTTTCGGACTAGGCTGGTTTTTTCAACCACTTGTTCCAACTTTTGGTTTAGTTGGCTACTTAATAGGCTTTTATTATTTGTTTACCTGCCTTAATTATTTACCACATTTAGATAAGTATTCTGATTTATCAGATGACGAAATCAAAGAAAAAATGGCTGCGATAGATTCTCGCAATAAAAAGAGCTAACAAGCTGTTCAAGCGGGACAAATAACAGTTGGCTGGTTCCGCTTCGCTTCACATTTTAGCCAACTACAATTTGCCCCTTAACAGGGCGTTAGCTGTATAAATCTGTGTTTCTAATTTTAATGTTAAATAAGTTGTAATTGTGATTTGTAATAAAACTCTACCGTTGATGCTTACTTTAAACAGTAATGGAAGAATTGAAGAAACGAGAAAACGAAGAAAAATTGAAGTTTCTAATTTTTCTAATGACATTGGTGCATACGTTATTAGATACAAAGATCATGAAATCTGCAGGTTTTTTGGTAAATCGAACATAATAAAAATTGGTTGCACTAAAGATGGCTATCAAAACAGGTTTAAAAATTATAATAGTCAATCAGATATGACGTTAGACGGTACTGATTTATTTTGGAACCTCAACGAGAGGTCACAAAAAACAAACGTAAGATTAATGTACTTTTTAGCGCATACAAAACACCTTGATGAAATTGTTGTAGATTTTTACCATTCAAGTGATGGACAAGCGCCTGAAGAGTTGGAGTACCAGTTGATTAAAAAATATTTTGAGGTGCATAATGAACTGCCACCGCTTAATTTTGGTATGAAATAATACAGCTAACAAGAGCTTTAAACGGAACTAAAACAGTGGGTTAGGTTTCACTTTGCTACACATTACAACCCACTATTTTAGTCCGCTTAAGCAGGCGTTATGTAACTAATTTTTAGTACGTGCTTGAATCTCGGTGAGTAGTCCCCATTTAAGAAATATACGTTAGTAATTTAGGGATTTGTAGTGTTTTTCAATAATATACAAGCATTTGAACAAAGAATGGTACAGCAAAACGTAGCAGTCGCATTCTTTACGATTCAGTATCATAATTGTGCTATTGAAACTGCTTACTCTAAGGCGCAAAAGAAGTTTCTATTTGCGTTTGTGGATCATAATTTGGGCTTTACGTGCTCGTTGGAGGGAAGTAACGCGAACGGTTTTATCAATCATTACGAAGCTGTAGAGCAGTTGGCTGCGTGTCGAAATCATAGCGTTTTCGATCCGATCCACTTCTATGAATTTCTAGATGCTCAGTTACCTCATGTAGCTTTTGGTGAGATTTCGAAGAGAGAATACCTTCGCGTTGTTGGAAAAGCAGTTTCTAATTTTGAAGACCGCATTTATTTCAATCATTGGCGGAATGCTAACATTTCTGACAAACAAGAGAAAAAGGCACTTGAGCTGATGGGGTATGAGGTGGTTAAGTTTTGTAAAGATAACAAACTTACACCTGTATTTTATCCGAATCCTACTGAGCGAACTCTTGAAGCTTTTGGTGACTTTAAAGCAGACTTTAAGGTTAATGGCTTGACTCAGTAGTAACCGTTACATAACAAAGCATTTAAGCGTGGTTCCCAACGTTTGGCATTTTTTATTCCATCGTTGGGTTTTGTGTTTAAGGCGCAATGGTTTAGTGTCGTGGTAGCGTTGCTTACACCTTAATGCGGCGTTAGCTTAAAAGATCGCGTAAATATAGATATTATCGCAATCATTATCGATAATGGCTGCATAATAATTTGCTTAAATATCATGGTGCTAGACATTTATCTGTTAACCCTAAGACGGTCCTTTTCAAGTCAGAGGTGCTTATTGCACAGTTAGTTGCAGGCTCATTTAAGGTGTAAACGAATTTGTTGCCAGCTGCCTATAAATATCATTAGCTGTTGGCAGCACGTGTTATATGCCTAGTTGTTCGCAATTAGCCTTGTTTGGGTTCTTAATTGACTTTCACAACTCGATTTCTGCCCTGTTGTTTTCCTTTATACAGTGCTTCGTCTGCCTTGGTGATTGTTTCTTCAAAGTTTTCATTGGCACTGTAGGCGGCAACTCCTAGAGTCGCTGTTACTTGATGTTCGACATTATTGAAATAGATGCTTTGACTGGCAATTATGCTTCGAATCTTCTCTGCTAATATGAAGCCTTCAGACAGTTCTGTATTAGGCAATAACACTAGAAATTCCTCACCACCCCAACGAGCGATGACATCAGTGCTACGCAGGCTTTGCTTTAGCAATCCGCTAACTTCAACTAGCACCGCATCGCCATGATCGTGTCCATAGTGATCATTTATCTGTTTAAAATGATCTAGGTCGACCATTATCACTGAAGTTTGGCCTCGTGGTTTGGTGTCATTAACTGCTACTTGGCTAAACATATATCGGCGATTATTCAAACCCGTCAGGAAATCAAGTTGTGCTTGTTCATCAGCTTTTCGCTTACGCTTTATGAGAGCAATACCACGAACATAAGAGAGATAACCCATATAGTGGCAAACGGCGATCATATAGAGCCATGGGGTAATTAATTCAATTGGGTCAGCGTTTAAAATTAAAGGCTTGTCGGCTAGATAACCAACAGAGAGTGCGGTTGCTATTGCTAACAATACTGATTTGAGAGCCTGCTTTGAACCGCGTAGAGCAAAATTAGCTGCTGAATTGGCAATGATATAAGGCAAAAATACACTGGGTGTAAAGCTCACTAGTGCTACCAAAATGCCTTGGAAGCCCATATCCCAAAACATATGACTTATTTCGGTCTCACGAGTTTCATGTCGCAAGTAGCGAATGAAAACAACTTGAGGGTAAATTGCACAAATAAATAAACCGCCGATAGCCCATGCGTCTAGACTCAATCCCTGTTTTGAATATGACAAAAAGATACTAATACCAAACAGGATAAAACCAAATATACGAAATGGGTATATCGAACGGCCTATACGTTCAATGCTATGGTTGGAATGCTCTGTCATAAGTTTTTGTAATTATTCTATCTTGTTGATATGAAGTTGTTTTTACAGAAACTATACTCATTTATTTTCTTCTTGTATATTGCGGTATTATATTCACGCTTAATGGCTGCAACAGTTTCAAGCCATTTGTATTCATCATTAAGTGCTAGAATCCTCTTCAATCTTCACTTTTGTCGTTAATATTCTCTCGCCCTTAATGCGGTTATTCACCTCAAATACATTGGTGTTATCACACCTTTTAGTTTAGTTAATCAGGCTTACTAATGAATTCGTTTGTCTTTATTGCCGCATAGTGGTTTTGTTCAACAAAGCAATTCAACAATGCAATTCAACGCTCGTCGCTTGATTGGGGCGTTAACTGTGCAACAACACTCATCATCGAATTAAAATTGGAGCTAAAGAAGAGAACATTGAAGTAAAGGGCTGGAGAATAATGAATATCATGCTCAATGTATTAGTCAGTAAGTCCATTGAAAAAGGAGGGAGAAATCCATTTCCCCGGGTCATGCTTTGGTAAGTATAGCTACTTCTTAAAGACTTCAGGTAATTGATATTGGTTGTTTAATACCGCCTCACTTGGCTCATAGAGGCGCATATGCAGATAAAAATCACCTTTAGGTGCTGGTAACCAGTTACAGTTTGCTTCGGTAGGTTGTTCATGCTGAATGCACATGGTGAGCGTGCCGTCGCGATTATAAACGAGTTCATCTGGACGATTACTTGAAATTGAGTAACGGTCTATCGGGTTTTCAATCATATAAAGATCTTTTGCGTCATACATAGTAACAGACCAGAATGCTTTTGCTGGTGCATCGGCAGGCATAGTCATTCTGTATTGGTATTTGCCATCTAGCTGTTGCTCATTAGAGTCTGTGTAGCGGTTAGGGTAGAGTGCTCGCTCTTTAGTATTAAGTCCAGCTGCTCTAAAGTTAATACTGGCTCGACTCAGGTAATCAGTGCCATAAACCCCACCTTCATACATCATCGACCAGCCATTGTTCTTAATGCCTAAATCACGGCCAGCATAAGCGATAATTTGCTGGGCAGAACTGAGCGCTCGCATTAAGCCGCGTTTTTGTGCTTCCGACAAGTTCTGTTCGTCAAACGGTTGGGCTTGGCCAATATTGATGTACTTAAACTGATCAACAATCGGTGCGTCTTTTGCGAGCGGGTTAGTGCGTAGTTCTTGGTCTATCAATTTGAACCACTCTAGACCATCAGGGCGGGTCATTGGCGGGATCCCACCCGTTGCTTTAGTTAAATTCACTGGCAGTTGCGGCTGGCCAAGGTCAGCAAGTGGATAATTAATAAAACCAGCATTAACTTTGTTTGCTGCTTGTAGATCTTGCTTACCAGCGACACCAACACGTTGAATGTACCAAACTAACGGCGTTTTAGATTCTATTACTCTGTCGATTTCTTGTGGAACATCCCCCTGCCAGCCTTGATTCACTAACAGAAACTTTCCTCCTCGAGTGCCAACGTTTTCGGTGATTAGGTTTTCAATTGATTCGGTATAGTTATCTAACAACTGAACGATGAAATAGCGATTATCAGTGCGTGGCACTTCAATCACTAATGGTCCAGTATCATTAAGATTTATATGCGACTGAGAGTAGAGGGTATCGTTATTGACTGTGGGAACAATTCGGCTTTCTGGCCCAGATAACTGCTGGGTTTTGCCCATTTGATTCATCGGAGCCATGCCATTATTTAATGGAAAATCGGTGGCGGTTGATGTCTTTCTAACTTGCGAAGTGGTCAGTGGGCCGGCTGCATAGATAAAGGCTTGCACCCCTAAGTTGTAAGCGAGCTCTTCTTCAGGGTCAATGGAATTAGCCGTTACTGTAGAGGCACAAAATACACTCATTATCGAGCAGATAAGTGGGTAGAGAATTCGTTTTTTCATATTAAGCCTTGTGTAATTAGTGGCGGTGAACAGAGTGTATGAGAGCAGGCATAAAAAATGTTAAATAGTGAATATCAAGATTATTAATAGCGTCAGTGTTTTTATTTATACCTCTGTTTTAATTGGGGTTTTATCCTTCTGTGCGGTTGGTTTTTTTTGCTTGGCAAGTTTGAAGGATTTTTCAGGCTATTGTGGCTAGCTTTAATCGTCTCTATTTTAAAATAAAGACGTTTGGAGACTTGTATGAATAACCTTAATTTACCTTTTAGTCTGTTCATTAAATCGGAAGGGGCAAAATGCAATCTAGATTGCAGCTATTGCTATTACCTAAATCACTTAGATGATGCTGATACAAATTGCTCGATGAGCGAAGAGCTAATGGCAGTGTTGGTGAAGGATCATATTCAGTCACAACCTAATCGAGCTGAAAAGGTCGACTTCATTTGGCATGGTGGTGAGCCAATGCTTAGAGGATTGGATTTTTATCGAAAGGCCATCAAACAGCAGCAAGAGACCACCACGCGTAAAGTGGTGATGAATACGATGCAAACTAACGGCACCTTGATTAATGAACGTTGGGCGCAGTTCTTTTCTGATCATAACTTTATGCTTGGGGTCAGTATTGATGGCCCAAATCTACTGAATGATATCGCACGTATCGATAAAAAAGGTCACTCTTCATTCGAGCGCACCATGCGGGGGATTAAGCACCTTAAAAACCATAAGGTAGAATTTAATACGCTAACAGTGGTGAATAATAAGACCTATCGTCACGCTAAGCATATCTATCCATTTTTGAAAGAAGCGGGCAGTGGTTATATGCAATTTCAACCTTGTATTGACCATGAGCTTGATAGTCGCTCAGATCATGACTGGTCACTTACAGGTAAACAATGGGGCTTGTTCCTTTGCGAATTGTTCGACCTTTGGAGTGAAAAAGATGTCGGGAAAGTGTATATCCAGTTCTTTGAAAATTGTTTGATGATATTGATGGGACATCAAAGCCAAATGTGTCATCACAGTCGCACTTGTGGTCAGCAGTTAATGGTCGAAACGGACGGCTCAGTCTATAGCTGTGATCACTATGGCTATAGTGATTTCAAACTTAATGACCATCAAGCTAGCTTAAAAGTGATGGCAAATAGTGAGCAGCAATTACAATTTGGTGCTGCTAAATATGAAACCTTAAGTGCTAAGTGTCGTAGCTGTGATTTTGTTGAGCTATGTAACGGCGGTTGCCCTAAAAATCGAACCCAAAAAACAGCTCAGGGTGAAAACCATAATGTGCTGTGCGAAGGCTATGAGATATTTTTTAAGCATGCGTTACCGAAAATGTTACCTATGGTCGATGCCATGAAACAAGGCTATTCACCGGCGTTTTTTCCTATTTTCTAACTTGTTGGCCAATGGCTATAACACAAGTGGGTATTATTGATTTAGACAGAGTTCATAGCTTGTAAGTCATGCTTAGGTTAAAGTCTATTCAATCCATGTGATAGTTAAGCTTGGGCGGATGGATGAAGATATTGAGCATGTTTAATTGGAGCAGCAATGGTTGTCACATCGAACGATTATAATTTGTTGCGCTTGATACTGGTCTTAAATGAAACAAGACAAACAGTGCAAGCGGCTAAAGTACTAAATGTCAGTCAGCCAACCATTAGCGTTATGCTGAAAAAACTCCGTGAGCAGTTTAATGATGAGCTGTTTGTTCGCAGTAAAACGCAGTTAGAACCAACAGCTAAATGTTTAACGCTTATCGCTAAGTTACCAGATTTGCTTGAGCAGATGGAGCAGCTGTATTTAGACAAAGAGCAGTGGAATATTGCTGATATGTCTGGAGAGTTGAAATTGTTGCTGCCTTCTCCGTTGATGGCTGTTATAGGTGCACCGCTGGTGGGTAAGTTAACAAAACTAGCTCCGAAGCTTACCGTAGAGTGTGCTCATTGGGGGCATGATGCCGTGCAGCTGCTGGAGCGTAACCCCAAAGCGTGGGGGATATCTTATTTGCCAATGGATACTAACAAGGTGCTGTACCAGCGGGATCTTGGTTACGACAAATTCATGCTGATAATGCGAAAGCAGCACCCGCTAGTCAGCAATGAATTGACCGAGGTGCTGAAATTTCCAATCTGTCTGAATACTATTCCGGGTTATACCGAACCTTCAAAGGCTGAAATGCTGATGAAGAAATACGCTTTAGATGGCCATATCAACTTACGCTGTAGTGACATGAGTATGATGCTGAAGTTGGTACAAGATAGTGATTATATCTGCGTTGCAACAGAGAAGTTCGCTAATGTTTTAGATCAACGTTATCGCTTTGAGGCGTTACCTTCTGAGCTTTACAAAGATACGTTTAGACGCAGTTATGCCTTATTTACCCACCAAAGTAACCGACATAATCCGTTAACCGATTGGTTGGAGCAGGAAATTATTTCTTTAATGAAAAGCTAGTTAATATCTTCGGCAATTCTTCCCTTTTTAATATTCTCTCATAGCGCTGTTTTACACAGATAATTCAGCGCTGCTGCCCTCGTTGGTGATGCTAAAAAAGCTTTTTTTACATGACCTTATTTTCAAATTGGTGACTATTAAATAACGTAATAATCACTATCAACCCTTTTTCATCCGTTTTTATTTATTGTTTAAAAAAACGGAGAAACACTATGATTAAAAGTCACCTAGCTAAAGTCGCTTTAGCGATCGCTATTGCCAGCTCGCCTATCTGTTATGCGCAGGCCAGTTCGCAAAATACTCAATCTGAACAAACCTTAACTATCCAGCAGAGCTTACTTGGCGAAACCTATAGTCTGGGCGTCAACGCCTACTTGTGGGGGGCTGCTCTCGTCAGAATGGAGCAGATTTCCCGTCAATACACTGATGTTAGTGCACCTCAAGCGGACACCAGTTACCGCGCTCCTTTGAATGAGTTTGGTCACGCACGAAGACTCAGTTCGCCAGCAGATAAAGATATGCCAACGGCCAACCGAGATACGCTTTATTCCTCTGCGGTATTGGACGTTTCTGCAGAGCCGATTGTGTTATCTGTGCCTGATGTCACTGATAGATACTTTGTCATCAATATGTTTGACATGTGGCACAACCTTTTTCAATACGTCGGTACGCGTGAGACTGGCAGTCTAGCGAAAGAGTTCCTTATCGTGCCTCCTGGCTGGGAAGGTGAGGCGCCGCGTAATACCAAAGTGATTGAAGCGCCAACTGAAAAAGTTTGGTTGTGGGGACGTACCCAAGTTTTAGGCGAACAAGATTACGCCAATGTGCATGCAGTACAGGATAAGTATGAACTGACACCGTTGAGCGAATACTTGGGGGAGCCGAGTCAAGCGGTGGCAACCGAGTTGAGCCCTCGACCTGGAAATGAAGCTGATCCGCTGCGCTTCTTCACTGAACTTGCGCAATATGTAAAACACAATCCATTAGATGAACGTCAACAGGCACTATTTGGACAATTCGAAAAAATTGGCTTAACAGAGCATGGCTTCGACACCACTGAACTCTCAGCTGAAATGTTACAAGTGCTTGAACAAGCAATGGCGGATGCTCAGCAGATTATTAATGCCCAAGTTGCTAACCCAAATACCTTAGAGATAAAGGATGGTTGGTTTTACGCTTTTGAGCTTGATGACTTTGGTGACGACAATGCTCTGCGCTCGTTGATAGCTGGGCCTTACTTAGGCGGGCAAGGTCCCAACGAAGCTATTTACCCCATCACTTATACCGACGGCAATGGTAAACCACTTAATGGCAACCAAGGTTACAAGATGAGTTTTGACCAAGCGCCACCGGTCGGTGCTTTTTGGTCACTCACGGTTTACGACGCTAAAACTAAGCTTTTGGTGAGCAATGAGATTAAGCGCTATAGCGTTAATAACCTCACTGAGCTCGACAAAAATGGTGATGGCTCCTTCGACATCCACCTACAACATGACCAACCCGAAGGTGATAAATCCGCTAACTGGCTTCCCACACCAGATGGCAATTTCTACGTACTGGCAAGACTTTACATTCCGTCGAAAGAGATCCTTGAGATGAAGTGGACAGTCCCAGCTATTCAAAACCTTTAAGCACATTTCACATTACTTATTTCACATTACTAAATGAAATAGACCTAGGAGTCATTATGGTTAATACCTTAACCAAGTCAGCAATTGCACTTGCAGTTGTGGCCTCAACAGGTGTGTCGGCAGCGTCGTCGCAACCTAACGTAGTTGCTATTATGCTCGACGATGTTACCACCATGGATATCTCGGCATATCACCGCGGTTTAGGCGCAGTCAGCACCCCAAATATCGACCGTATTGCAGAGCGTGGCATGATGGTCAGCGATTACTATGCCCAAGGCAGTTCAACGGCTGGACGTTCAGCATTTATCACTGGCCAATATCCAATTCGAACCGGTTTAACTTCGGTTGGTCAGCCGGGTTCGACTCGTGGTCTGCAAAAAGAAGATCCAACACTGGCTGAGATGTTGAAAGACAAAGGCTATGCCACAGTACATGTTGGTAAGAGCCATTTAGGTGACAACAATCCGCATTTACCAACGGTTCATGGTTTTGATGAGTTCTACGGTTTCCTTTATCACTTGAACGTGATGGAGATGCATGAGCAGCCTGAGTTTCCAAAAGACCCAAACTTTAAAGGTCGTGGCCGCAATATGATCCACACCGTTGCTACCGATAAGTTTGACGATACCGTCGACCCACGCTTTGGTGTCGTGGGTAAGCAAACGATAAGTGACCAAGGTGAACTTGGTGCCAAGCGTATGCAGACTGTTGATGGTGAGTTTTTGGACTTTGCAATCAACTGGCTAGATAAGCATGAAGCAACCAACGACGATCAGCCGTACTTCATGTGGTACAACCCAACACGTATGCACCAGAAAACCCACGTGCGACCAGAGTATCAAGGTGCTAGTCAACACAATACCTACTACGACGGCCTTGTAGAGCTAGATGATCAAATTGGTGTTTTGCTCGATAAGCTAGAGTCGACCGGTGAGATCGATAACACCATCATTCTATTTACCTCTGATAATGGCGTGAACCTAGACCATTGGCCTGATTCTGGCGCGGCATCTTTCCGTGGCCAAAAAGGCACCACTTGGGATGGCGGTTTCCGTGTTCCCATGCTAGTGAGCTGGCCAGCCAAAATACCACAAGGTGAATACACTGACGGCCTAATGTCGGCAGAAGATTGGGTGCCAACAATTATGGCTGCTGCAGGTGATGCTGATATTAAGCAAGATTTACTCACGGGTAAGAAGATTAATGGCGAAACCTACAAGGTGCATATTGATGGTTACAACCAATTAGAGATGCTAACTGAAGGTGGTAAGAGTAATCGTCATGAGTTTTTCTTCTATAACGAAAGTAGCCTAAATGCCTTCCGCGTCGATGAGTGGAAAGTACACCTTAAAACCAAAACGGAATGGATTGCACCTGCAGATGAGTGGCCTTTGGGCATGATCCTCAACATTAAAGCTGACCCGTTTGAACGTTCTCCTGACACTCGCGGCTGGTTCCTATGGATGAAAGAGAAAACATGGGTGCTACCTAAGCTGCTTAAGGCTGTCGGTCAACATCAACAGACATTGAAAGCTTACCCTCCACGTTTAACAAACGGCGGAATTGGTATGAACGATAAATCAGTGGTTGAAGACAATAGCAAGAAGTAGCAATTAGGGGCGTACTCTGCGGTGCGCCCCTTTGTTGATTGCAGGGGAAGAGCGATGAATAAAAAAATATTGTTGGGACTATTGGCATTGATAACTGCGCCGTTCGTCATTGCTCAGGAGCAGCCCGCGGATATGACAGATCCGATGTCAGTTTATACCGGTGGTGAAATAATCGCTGGTAATAAAGGACTCGGGGCTACCTTTCAATTTGGGGTTTCTAAAGGCGATTGGGGAGCATTAGGCAAGTTAGAAGCAAAGAATAATTTCGAAAATTACCGAGTACGCTTTTTTACGCCCAATAAAAAGACCGGAACCGGGCTGTTTATTGACGCTGGTCATGATTTCTCTGTTGATGGCATCACCAGTAATTATGCCACATTCGGTGTAATGCAAGTCTTCCCGATATCCGAGAAAGTAAAGCTATACAGTGCATTAACCTATGGCAAAAGCTGGGAGGCAAAAGACCAGTTCAAAGAAACACGCATTATCTCCAGTGTTAACTACATCAAATACGATTTTGCCGAAAAATTCTTTTTACAGATCGCACCGCAATATAGCTACGGCTTAGATGGTGAAGAAACCAGAAAATTCTCCGCTGAATTTCAAATCGGCTACAAGGTCGACTCAGACAATGTGGTGGTAATTACTGGCGACAGTGATAACAACGCTTGGATAACCTATCGCGCCCGATTCTAACGATTAACGCAATGTCACAGTAAGACTGTTAAGCCTGTTTCTATTCGGCGTACATAAAACCGTAGGTGTTTGACGGTCAATCTTGGCATGACAACCCATAACCTCCATGCACTATTGCAGGAGTTTGGAGCAAGAGATGATTGACGTTAAAAACCACAAACTAATGCTTGCCTTAATGAGTTCATCAGCGCTGTTTGGCTGTAATGCTCAGCAGGACGACAGCGCACCGCAAACCCCTGAGTTAATTCGACCAGCAAAAGTCACCATGGTCGAAGCTGTGAATCCAAATAGTGAAAAACGCTTTTCTGCCGTTGTTGGCGCTGAGCAAAGCACTGAATTGGCTTTCAGGGTCAATGGTCAAGTGGAATTACTGGATGTAGTTGAGGGGCAAAAAGTGGCTAAAGGCGAGTTAATTGCCACCTTAGATGATTCCGATTTCAGTATCCTAGTTGACGACGCGGCGGCTAAGTATGATCTGGCTCTGGCGCAATACAAACGCATTCAGTTACTTACTGATAAAGGTTTAGCCTCAAAGTCTGAAGCAGATACGCTTTTGGCACAAATGCTGGTGGCTAAGGCAACCTTAGAACAAGCGAATCAAAACCTTAAGTACACTGAGCTGCGAGCTCCATTTTCCGGCGTTGTCGCTAAAAACCATGTTGACCAACATGATCACATCGCCGTCGCGCAACCTATTTTATCTTTTCAAAACGAGTCTCTACAGCAAGTCAGTTTCGACTTACCAGAAAGGCTCGTTGAACGCTTCGACCCCAAACAGCTGATAAATTTCAATGCCAAAGTGGTGTTAGACGCTTACCCCGATACTGAGATAAAAGCTCGATTTAAGGAGATGCAAAAGAACAGTAGCCAAGGTGCACTTAGCTACCAAGTGACATTTTCGATGTTGTCGCCAAAGTCGATGCGGATCCTCCCTGGAATGAGTGCCGAGCTGTCATTGAGTTTACCGCAACATGCCAGTCCATCTGCACGAGTTAAAGTACCGTTAGCTGCGGTTTTCAGTGATGAGAAAATTGCTTTGGATGACGCAAAATCTTTTGTTTGGTTAGTAGACGAAACTCATCGCGTTGCACAGCAAGAGGTGCAATTAAGTCGAATAGAACAAGGTGGTGCGATTATCACTGCGGGCTTAAAGGTGGGGCAGCGGATCATTGCCGCAGCACCAACTCGTATGGAACAAGGGCAGCAAATCAGACCTATGGTTCGTGAGCGAGGTCTGTAATGGATAGTCTTACAGAGAAGAGCAGCCACGGTATTGCCGGATTTTTTATTAAAAATGGCGTCATTAGCTGGTTAATTATCTTGTTACTGGGAATTGGCGGTTATTTTGCTTTTCAAGACCTAGGTCGTTTGGAAGATCCTGAGTTTACGCCACGTTCAGCGATGATTGTGACCACTTATCCAGGTGCTTCGGCTGAGCAAGTTGAGGAGGAGTTGTCACTGCCGATTGAAAATGCACTGCAGCAACTCTCCTACGTTAAGTACATCAAGTCAGTGAATACGGCTGGACTTAGCCAAGTTGAAGTCATGATGCAGTCGCAATATACCGGCAAGTACCTGCCACAAATTTGGGATGAAGTTAGACGAAAAATTGGCGACTTAAAGGGCTTACCCCCTGGCGCAGGCAAGCCAGTGGTTAATGATGATTTTGGTGATGTGTTTGGCATGATTTGGGGCATATCCGGTGAGGGCTACAGTTATGCAGAGCTTGAGTCCTATGCCGACTACCTGCGACGGGAGATGGTGACGGTTGAGGGAGTTAGTAAAGTGAGCGTTGCGGGTACTCAGCAGCAACAGGTCTTTATTGAGCTATCGAAACGTAAACTTGCGGCGCTGGAGATCCCTGTTAGTCATATTGAATCACTGTTAGCGCAGCAAAATGTGGTGTCTAACGCGGGGCGAATTCGGGTGCAAAATGACACCGTTCGTCTGTCGCCTACCGGTGAATTCTCCAATATTGGCGAACTGAGAGATTTGGTGATTAGTCCTAAAGGCAGTGATGCACGTCTTTACTTAAGCGACGTTGCCGAGGTTAAGCTCGGTTATGCACAAACGCCAATTAAGATGATGACTATTAATGGTCAGCCAGCACTGGAATTTGGCGTTTCGTTCTTACGCGGGGAGAATGTCATCACTGTTGGTGAGCGCATTAATCACTTGCTTGATTCATTGGAGCAGCACCGACCAATGGGAATGGAGCTGGAGCTTATCTATAACCAGCCTGAGCAAGTTGAAAAGGCGGTGGACGGTTTTGTTATTAGCTTAATCCAAGCCGTGGCGATTGTGATATTTGTGCTGTTGCTGACGATGGGGCTAAGAAGTGGCTTTATTATTGGTAGCGTACTCATTCTCAGTGTTATGGGTACATTTATGGCCATGGAACAGATGGCCATTGACCTACAACGGATCTCTCTTGGTGCGCTTATTATTGCGTTGGGGATGTTGGTCGACAATGCCATTGTGGTGGTGGAAGGTATTCTTATTGGTATGAAGCGCGGTAAAACACGTTTTGATGCTGCGGTGGATATTGTTAAGCAAACTCAATGGCCACTGTTAGGTGCAACGGTTATTGCTGTTACTGCTTTTGCTCCTATCGGCTTATCAGAAGATATCTCAGGTGAATTAGTTGGCAGCTTGTTCTGGGTGGTGCTGTTCTCTCTCACGCTGAGTTGGATAACTGCAATTAGTATTACTCCATTTCTGGCCGAACGGCTGTTTAAGAATGTCAAAGTTGCCCAAGCTGGAGAGTTCGAAGATCCTTATAAAGGTGTGATTTTTACTAGTTATCGCGCACTACTGACCTTCTGCATTCGTTACCGCAAAATCACCATGTTGCTGCTAATCGTGTTGCTGCTAGGTTCGGTAAAGGGCTTTGGTATGCTTAAGAATGAGTTCTTTCCGCCAATGAACCTGCCAAAATTTATGGTCGACACGTGGTTGCCATATAACTCTGACATTAACGCCACCGCTGAGCACATTCGAAAAATGGAGCAAGCGGTACTGGCGCACCCTGAAGTTGAGCAAGTGTCCTCAAGTATTGGAGGTGGGCATGTGCGGTTTATGCTCGCCTATAAACCGGAAAAACTCTACAACAACTATGGCAACTTGCTGATTACGGTTAAAGATCTCGATCGTCTCAAAGAGGTGATGACTGATATTGAAACCCTCATCGAGGATGAGTTTGCTGGCGCGACTTATAATTTTAAGCGCTTTGAGATGGGACCTGCGCCCGATGGTCGAGTGGAAGCTCGATTTGTCGGCCCCGACCCCGATGTGTTGAGAAGCCTGTCAGCTCAAGCTAAATTAATCATGGAGCAAGTGCCAGATGCATCAGCAGTGAGAGATGATTGGCGTGAGCGCACCAAGGTCATTAGGCCACAATTTAATGATGCAGCAGGCCGTTCATTAGGGATCAGCAAAGCACAAGTCGATAGCGTACTGTTGGCGAACTTCTCTGGTCGAACAGTTGGTCTCTATCGTGATGGTAGCGACTTACTGCCAATCGTCATTCAACCGCCAGAACAAGAGAGAGTGGACATTGGTGGCATTAATGAGTTGCAGATCTGGAGTCATGAATTAAGTCAGTACGTCAACCTAGGCCAAGTATTAAAGCAGGTATCGGTTGAGTTTGAAGATCCAGTCATTATGCGCCGCGACCGCAAACGCACCATCATGGCGATGACCGACGAAAGCCCTATGGGTAGTAGCACTACCGCGTCAGTTTTAAGTTCATTTAAAGCTGAAGTTGAAGCCATTGAGCTTCCCGAAGGATACAGCCTGACTTGGGGGGAAATTCGAATCCTCTCGAGATTCGATGATTGCATTAAGTGAAAAACTCGGTGGTGGTTACTTGGTGATGGTACTTATCACTATTTTCCTGTTTGCCTCCTATAAAGATGCTGCGGTGATTTGGACAGTGGTGCCTTTCGCACTGATAGGTGTGGTGGTCGGGCTCTATTTCAGCAATATGCCTTTTACCTTCTTAGCGTTACTCGGAACCATGAGTCTGTCGGGCATGTTGATTAAAAATGCCATTGTGCTGGTGGAAGAGATAAAGCAGCAACTGTCAGAAGGTAAAGAGGCCTATCTTGCCGTAGTAGATGCATCTGTATCTAGGGTACGTCCAGTCAGCATGGCCGCCGTGACCACAGTGCTGGGCATGATCCCCTTGGTGTTTGATGGCTTCTTTCAGGCCATGGCGGTCGCCATTATGGCCGGGCTTAGTTTTGCCACCATTTTGACTCTTATCGTCATCCCCGTGATGTACACCATGATCCATAAAATTAAAGCGCAGTAGTGCCTATATTGAGTAAATATCAAATGAATAAAAGCAGACTTTTTTTACATTATCAGCAGCGATGGTTAGCTGTAATACAGCCATGGCAGCGGGATTGAGCTTATCTCAAATTGGCACCGCTGAAAGCGTAGCAACCGCCGGAGTTGCGGGTGTCACCAATAGTGAAGATGCCTCCGCTGTCATTACTAATGCCGCAGGTTTAACAGGCTTAGATGATTCGAGCATGGTTTTGGGTGGACAGCTGATAGATGTCAGTTCGCAATTTGAAGGGCTTGGGCGCGAGACAACACAAAGTAGTGGCCAGCAGTTCGTTCCTCATCTGTCTTATGCTCAGCGGTTAAATGATGATTGGGTAGCAGGAATTGCGCTGAATTCCCCAGGTGGGCTCGGTGTTGCTTATAGTAATGGTATTGGGGGCAGGCCTGCCAATATTGTCAAACAGAACAAAATATCGATGTTGAGTGTTACTGCTTCAGCGGCATACCAAGTGAATGAGCGGCTGTCACTCGGTGCGAGTGTTGTCGCTCAATATGCTGCGGTTGATGCCAGTGTACTTGGGCGTTCGATGACTGGTGCAGAAGTGGCGCCGACATTTGCACTGTCGGCACAATACAAACTCAACGATATAACTCGTATTGGGGTTAATTATCAACATGGCAGTGAACATGATATTGAGTTTGACGAGTCATTTGCTGATGTACAAGGCACAGCGATTAACTGGCCATCTACTTTTGATGTTGGTATCGATCATCAATTGACTGAGCGGCTAAATATCATGGCAAATGCCAAATGGCAGAGCTGGAGTGACTATGATGCCAATTATCAAGATACCTATTCAGCGGGTATTGCTGCGGGCTATCAAATGGGTGAATGGTTATGGCAAGCGGGTTTTAGTATTGACACCAGCCCAGTTGATGCTGAATATCGCGACGTAGTTTTGCCGCTGGATAAGCAATGGCGTTTAGGTATTGGCGCGCAAAAAACCTTAGCGTCGGGAAATAAAATCGGCATTGCTTATCAGTATCAAAATTTGGGAGAGGCTGAAATTTATGCAACAGAGCTGCAGTTACTGCGACCAGTAGGAGAATACAGCGAAAATCGTGTTCACTTTATCACTCTATCTTATCAATTCTGATTGCTAGTAAACCGAAGCTGGGTAGGGATACCTGACTTCGGCGTATCAAATTACAGGCATAAAGATCTGCTCGATGGCAGGTAGCTTTACTGATAGTGGTACTTGAGGACGGATTTGAACCGTCACTTATTTCTAAATAGCATATCGTTCTGTATCAGACCATATTAAAAAGTATTTATTTCAATCGCTTATCGTTTTTTTGAGTTTGGTATAATATCCTCTAGTTTTGGGCGTTTTAGCCTTAGTCGGCGGTAAAATTTACCAGTGAAGTTGAAATACCACCATTGTGGCAAGAATTTTTATGAAACTTGTACTCATCGTTAATAAAAGCTTAAAGTGAATAAACGGAGTTTTTATCTAATGTCGTTTTGTTTAAATACTTTCACACCAATCTGGGAAACCCTATGTTCTTAAAATTTGATGTGTTTGGAAAGTTGATGTCAGTTAAAAGAGTAGACAGTGAGTGGCACTTATTTATCGATTCAAATACAGGCCTTCGCACTAGGGTTTATGAAGTTATCATTCCAAGTGAATTGTTAGAAAGTGAACTGGCTCGGTATTTAGGTGATATTTTTCATGAAAGTGCTAGGGCTGATAACACAGAGGTTATTCGCTTAAGATAAACTTGATTCTCCAATGTCATCAATTCATGGTGATATCATTTCATCAGATGCTCACATCATTACATGAACACTTCTTCTCAAAGTCACGGCGCTAGAGTTTTTGGTAGCGATTTAAACTTATTAGCATGTTCGATTTAGTTTTTTTATTGTTTGAGGCTCACAATGACATCAAAAATGTATTCAACTTATGCTGAACAATATGATTTAGCTGTTCAAGAGAATATTTACAATGCGTTACTGGAAAGGCCATCATTAAAGGCGCTATTAGGTAAGTTGAATGAGCTTGAGGTGATTGATTTAGGTTGTGGTTCAGGTATTTATGCCCAATATTTGGTTGAGCAATTGGCCAGTCGTGTGACATGTATTGATGTTTCTGCACAAATGGTTGAATTAGTTAAGTCAAAACTTGGGACTAAAGTGAGTGCATATTGCCAAGATTTATCCTTGGGCTTACCTTAGGAAGGCGATAGTAGTGCCGATGTCGTTATTTGTCCGTTGATGATCCATTACCTCGAAGATTTAACGCTATTTTTTGCTGAGATATTTCGGGTATTGAAACCCAATGGATATCTGGTTTTATCTACGCACCATCCAATGGTGGATTTTGAAGTTTCACCTTCTGGCAATTACTTTAAACGTGAATTGATAAATGATGTATGGCATACCATAGGAATGCCAGTTGAGGTGAGTTTTTATCGGCGATCGTTAACTGAGTTAATGACAGCGATTACTGACAGTGGTTTAGTGATCACGGGGTTAAATGAAGGTTTTGTAGACGACAAAGTGAAATCCATATCTGCAGAACGTTATCAAAAGTTAGCGACACAACCCAATTTTATCTTTATTCGCTGCGCTAAATTGTAATGAAAAAAACCTTTTAGGCAGATGCTAAGGCTTGTTCCTCAGAGCATTAATTTCAACATTAAACGTTCCTAATCAGTATAGAGAGAGTACTCCAAAATGGATAATAAGGTGATTAATCTCGACAGTAAGTTTGCCCTGTTTGCAGCACACTGGTCACCGAAGGTGATTGCTGAGATGAATGACTACCAGTTTAAATTAGTTAAAGTAGAGGGTGAGTTTGTTTGGCATGATCACCCAGATACAGATGAAGTGTTTATTGTCATTGAAGGTACACTTAATATTGCATTTAGAGATAAAGTTGAAACGATAGAGTCTGGTGAGATGTTTGTGGTGCCTAAAGGCATTGAACATAAACCTTTTGCGGAAAATGAATGCAAAATTATGATTATTGAACCTAAAGGGGTGTTAAACACAGGTGCTAAAGATGGAGAATTGACCGCGCCTAACGATGTATGGATTTAACATTTAGCATTTAGTATTTAGTATTTAGCATTTAGCATTTAGCATTTAGCATTTAGCATTTAGCATTTAGCATTTAGCATTTAGCATTTAGCATTTAGCATTTAGCATTTAGCATTTAGCATTTAGCATTTAGCATTTAGCATTTAGCATTTAGCATTTAGCATTTAGTATTTAGTATTTAGTATTTAGTATTTAGTATTTAGTATTTAACGTTGTTCGATACGTTTTTGAGGGACTGTTAGTATTAAGTGGGGGATTAAAGGTTAAATTGATGGTGAAAATATTTGTTCATAATCGGCTTTAGTGGAATCTGTTTATTGAAGTCGATATTGTCAGTTTGATTGACTTCGCTATTGTTTGTTTGCAGCATGCAACACTAGTGATTGTCATTAATTAACAAGTTAAGTTATTTAACAATCTTGTTAATCTTCATCACAAAACATGAGTCGAATAAAATACCGCTATTTAGCTCAATTTTTGTTAGCACTCGTCAACCATAAACCATTCCAAACTTCCTTGATTCATTGTTATCAATTTACTCAAACCTTTGCTTGCTGTGTTAGAAAATTGAACATACACTGTTGTTAAAGTGTAACTTCAATATCTTGCTGTTTTATAGTGTTTTTGTGATCAATAAACCAGCAAGTTAAAAGCGATAACCATAAAGGATTCAGGTATAAATATGGCAACGTCTTTCACACCCAAGGTACTTTCGTTAGCAGTGATTATCGCTGCCGCAACATTGTCAGGCTGTGAAAAGCCAGAGCCAAAAATTACGCCTAAGTTGGTGGTGGTTGAGCAAGTTAATACCGCTACTGTGCCCTTATTTGGTAACTATGTTGGGGTGACTCAAGCGTCATTAGATGTTGAGGTTAGGGCACGTGTCGATGGGTTTGTGCAAGATAAAAGCTTTATTGAAGGCAGCGCGATTAAAGAGGGCGCCTTACTTTATAGCATTGATAATCGTCCTTACTTAGCTGTAGTAAACAGATTAAAAGCTAACGTTGAATCACAGCAGTCAGTGCTAGATAAATCTAAGCGAGACGTTGAACGCTTAAAGCCGCTTTATGAGCAAGACGCTACCAGTCAACTTGATTTTGATAATGCTATTTCGGTACTTTCACAAGCAAGATCAAGTCTTGCCGCCAGTAAAGCTGAGCTAGAAGAAGCTGAACTTGAACTTAGTTATACCCAAATTACCTCACCCATTTCTGGGTTAGTGAGCCGCTCTGAAGTGGATATTGGTGCGTTAGTGGGTAGCAGCGGCCAGTCACTATTAACCCGAGTGAAGCAAGTCGACCCTATTTTCGTGACCTTTAATATGTCGGCTCTTGATTACCTCAACGCACGCCGCCGTATGACAAGCTACAGCGAACAGCAAGAGGCTGAAGCTGAAGGTAAAGCTGTAGAAGGCTTTGTGACCATTACACTGCCAGATAACAGTGAGTACCGTTATTTAGGTGATGTTGGTTTTACTGACCCGTCAGTTAACCCTGAAACGGGTACATTCCAAGTAAGAGCTGAGCTGCCTAACCCTAATAGGGAGCTACTTCCAGGGCAATATACCAATGTTCGTATTAAACTAAATGAAGTTAATAACGCGATTGTTATCCCGCAAAAAGCCACTCAAGTTGAGCAAGGCGGGGTTTATGTCATGGTGGTATTGCCAGATAATAAAGTGGAGCGTCGTTTTATTGTTATTGAGCATCAAGGCCAAATGGGTGTGGTGGTTAAAAGTGGCCTAAAAGCGGGTGAACTGGTTATTGTTGAAGGAATGCATCGTGTACGACATGGTCAATTAGCTGAACCTTTAACGGCTGATGAATACCTTAAAAGAGAAGATGCCATCCTTAAAAAGCAAGGGCTTAAGCAACAGGAGCAAGAACAAGAACAGGAGCAAAAATAATGGCTCAATTTTTTGTTAATCGACCTGTTTATGCCTGCGTAATTTCTATTGTCATCGTGTTGCTTGGCTTAATTGCCATGTTTCAGCTGCCGATTGATCAATATCCGTATATTACCCCGCCACAGGTAAAAGTCTCTGCATCATACCCTGGTGCAACATCAACGACGGCGGCTGAATCGGTTGCCACGCCACTTGAGCAAGAGCTTAACGGCTTGCCCAATATGATTTACATGAGCTCAAAAAGCACCAACTCAGGTAGTGCCAATGTCACTATTACGTTTGATGTGGGTACTAACCCCGATCTCGCAGCCGTTGATGTGCAAAACTCAACTCAACAAGCGACGGGCAGTTTGCCCATTGATGTGCAAACAGAAGGGGTATCGGTATCTAAAGAAGCCTCAGTTGAGTTATTAAAACTTGCACTCACCTCAAGTGATGAACGTTTCGATGAGATTTATTTAAGTAACTACGGCACCATTAATATTGAATCGGCGCTCAAGCGTATTCCCGGTGTTGGCCGAGTGCGTAATACTGGTGCTCGAAGTTATTCGATGCGTGTTTGGTTAAGACCCGATACGATGGCGGGTTATGGGTTAACCACAGCCGATGTGATTGATGCTGTTAAAGCACAAAATAAAGAATCCCCAGCGGGATCAATTGGCTCCCAGCCAAACAGTGACTCGCTAAGCATGACATTGCCAATCACAGCGGCAGGGCGTATGAGCAGTGTGCCGCAATTTAAAGAAATTATTGTTCGGGCGAATAATGATGGTTCGATTATTCGATTACGTGACATTGCTCAAATCGAGCTAGGTTCTTCCTCTTATACTTTACAATCTCAGCTTAATGGCGCTAATGCGACGATTTTACAGGTTTACCTATTGCCTGGAGCTAATGCACTTGAAGTCACTAAAAACGTTAAAGCCGAGATGGCAAAACTTGCCGAAAAATTCCCTCAAGGCATGAACTGGGAAGTGTTTTTTGATGCCTCAGTATTTATCGAAAACTCCATTGATGAAGTGGTTAAAACATTGGTGGAAGCACTGATATTAGTGATTCTAGTGGTGTATTTGTTTTTACAAAATGTACGCGCCACTTTAATCCCTGCCATTGCGGTACCTGTGTCGTTAATCGGTACGCTCGCTGCCATGTTGGCGTTTGGGTTTACCATTAATACCGTGAGTCTTTTAGCTTTAGTACTCGCCATTGGTATTGTGGTCGATGATGCGATTGTGGTGGTCGAGAACGTAGAGCGATTAATGAATGAAAACGGCTTATCGCCTGCCGAAGCAACACGCTCAGCCATGAAAGAACTGTCGGGCGCATTAGTCGCGACCAGTTTAGTGTTGGCTGCGGTATTTGTTCCAGTGTCATTCTTGTCTGGGATCACCGGTATTATGTATCGCGAATTTGCAGTGGCAATTACTGTTGCTGTGCTTATTTCAACAATTGTAGCGCTGACATTATCTCCTGCATTGTGTGCTTTGTTATTAAGACCGGGTGATAAACCCACTTCAGGTTTTTTCAAATGGATGAACGATAAGCTTGATATCAGCACCACCAAATATACCGCGTTGGTGGCGTTAACCACTAAGCATGCAAAACGCAGTTATTTGTTGTTTGCCTTAATGGTCGGTGGTGTTTACTTCATCATGTCGACGTTACCATCAAGCTTTATGCCCGATGAAGATCAAGGTCGTTTATTTATTGATATGACCTTACCTGATGGCGCAACCGTTAACCGCTCACAAGCTGTGCTTAAAAAAGCCGAAGCTTATGTGTTATCCCATCCTGCCATTGCTTATTCATTTACCCTTGCGGGGGAAAATAAACGTTCAGGTTCTAACCAAGCAAACGGTCAGTTTGAGGTGATTTTAAAGCCTTGGGTTGATAGAGCTGAAAGTGATGCCACGGTGCAAAAGGTCATGAAAGATATTCGTCTTTCCCTGCATAACATTTTAGAAGCAGAATTTAATCTGTATTTACCATCAGCAGTACCAGGACTTGGTAATGGCTCTGGGGTTGAAATGGAGTTACAAGATACTTCTGGGACGAACTTTAAAGGCTTAATGGAAACCGCGGATGAATTGGTTGAAGCACTGAAACTGCAACCTGAAATTGCCTCGGCGAGTTTATCTTTACAGAGCGCGATTCCGCAGCTACATCTTACCGTTGATGAAGCGAAAGCCATGGCCATTGGGGTGAATGTGGCTGATATTTATAGCACGATTAAAACCTTTACAGATTCATCTACCGTGAATGACTTTAATTTATTCGGCCGTGTTTATCGGGTAAAAGTGCAAGCTGAAGAGCAGTACCGTCAATTTCCAGAGCAAATAAAAGATTACTATGTTCGCTCAAATACGGGGGCAATGGTGCCAATTGGAGTGTTGGCTGAATATGATTATACGGTGGGGCCTGCAGCAGTGACTCACTATAACTTGTTCAGTAGCGCTTCGATTAATGCAACACCTGCTCAAGGTTACGCATCGGGTGATGTGATTAAGGCCATTGAACGGGTCGCTAAGCCTATGTTGCCTAATGAGTTCAGTTACGAATGGACAGGGATCACTTATCAAGAGGTGCAATCTGCCAATCAAACCAGCATTGCCGTGTCGTTAGCGATGCTGTTTGTGTTCTTATTTTTAGCTGCTTTATATGAAAGTTGGACTATTCCCATTGCTGTATTGTTGATTGCACCAATTGCGATGTTAGGTGCGTCATTGGGGACTTTAGTCAGTGGCATGGAAAGTAATTTGTTTTTCCAAGTGGCATTTATTGCGCTTATTGGAATGGCCGCTAAAAACTCAATTTTGATTGTTGAATTTGCCAACCAGTTACATAAAGACGGCAAGAATAGACTTGATGCGGCTTTAGAGGCTGCCACCATGCGTTTTAGGCCTATTTTAATGAC
This sequence comes from Shewanella sp. GJ50-10, assembly GCF_055808815.1. NCBI lineage: Bacteria > Pseudomonadati > Pseudomonadota > Gammaproteobacteria > Alteromonadales > Shewanellaceae > Shewanella > Shewanella sp. GJ50-10. The sequence goes on from NZ_JBVVSS010000001.1 coordinate 1,681,090, forward strand.
CTCGATGGCATTTATTCTTGGGGTATTACCACTAGTGTTATCGGTTGGGCCTGGCGCTGTGAGTCGCCAAAGTATTTCGATTCCGATTTTATGTGGCATGGTGTTCGCCACCTCGATTGGTATTGTGATGGTGCCGCTATTTTTTGTGACTACGGCAGGTTGGCTTAAATCTAAAATATCAGCTGATGGCAATACAGATAATAGTTCTAAACCTGAAGCTAAACCTGAGACTCAAGCAAAACCAGAAAATGCGCAGGAGGCAGGTAATGTTTAATTTTCAACTGACACCTTCGCATAAAATGACTCGAATCGGCGTTTCTCTAGGGTTAACTTTATTGTTATCTAGCTGCGCTATGGGCCCTGATTATGAGCGGCCTGAAATGGAAGTGCCTGAACAATATCATGATGATCTAGCCCAAGAGTCGCAAACAAACTTGGGTTTATCTAAATGGAAAGAATTCTATTTAGACCCTGAGCTTCAAGTGCTTATTTCTCATGCGTTATCGAAAAATTTAGATTTAAAGACGGTGCGCTCTCGATTAATTGCTGCTCGCTCAAAAGTGACTGTGACAGATGCTGCCTTGTATCCATCATTAGGGCTAGAAGCTGGGGCTGAACGCTCTATTGATAGTGCAATAACCAGTACTGATCCTGAGCACGGTAATGAGTTTACCCTAGATGGCGTCGTATCATGGGAACTTGATATTTGGGGAGCTAATAGACGCAGAAGTGAAGCGGAATATGCCAATTTTATTTCGGCTCAAGATTCGTTAAACCTAGCAGTTATTAGCCTTATTAGTGATGTGGCTAGTCGCTACTATGAATGGTTAGATATCGAGCAGCGTTATCAAATTGCCCTGAATACTGTTGAAATCCGTTTAAAAGAACGTGATTTGTCTCGTTTACGTAAAAAGAACGGGGTGATTTCAGGCTTACAAGTGCGTCAAGCTGAAGTGGAATATCAAAGCGCTAAAGTGACTTTGCCTGATTTAGACTTTGAAAGAAAAGCTAAATCAAACCAGTTAAAAATATTACTCGGCGAGTTTAATTATCCGTTAGAAGTAAAAACGGGTACTGAGTTATTAGAAGATATTCAGTTATTCCCAACGACCTTTGCTGTTGGTGTGCCGTCGCAAATGTTATCACAGCGTCCTGATGTTAAAGCGGCAGAACAAGCGCTTATAGCGGCTAACGCCAATGTCGGCGTGGCGAAAACAGCTTTCTTTCCTCAGTTTACCATTAGCGGAAGTTACGGCACCGAAACGGATGATCTTAGTAGCATATTTGACAGCCAAGGCGTGACTTGGTCTTTGTTGGGTGGAATTACTGCACCTATTTTTAATTCTGGTAGTATTTCCGCGCAATATGAGATTGCACAGCAAGAATATAAACAGGCTAACTTGGCGTATCGCAGTACCGTGCTTAGGGCATATTTTGAAGTAAATGATGCGATGAATAGCTTTAGACGTTCAGAGCTTGCTATTGAAGCGCAGCAAGATTTGGTTGCAGCTTCAAAAGAGTACACACGTTTAGCTATGTTGAGATACCGAAATGGGGTGTCGAGTTCATTAGATTTAATGGATGCTCAGCGTAGCTTATTCAATGCCGAATTAACCTTGAGCCAAGTTAGACGCGACCGTTTATTGTCAATGATCACGCTTTACCGTTCGTTAGGTGGGGGAGTATTGACTGAACAAGAGCTAAAAGATGTTCATAGCGCTGATCTTGAGGCCCCCTCAGTTGATGAACAATCAGTTAAGAGTTCAGAGGCAACTGACTGATTAAGATGTTAATTAATCAGTACTAGTTTTAAATAAACAACGATGACTGTAAAAAGGAGCTAGCAGATTAATTTGTGTTAGCTCTTTTTTATTACATTCTTCACCCATTCTAAAATCCTTATAGTTTGTCCATGGTATTTTTATACTGGCTCTAGGTAAGCATTAAGGCATTTCATCTGTTTACTGTTAATTCTTCAATAGTTTTTGTTGGGTTTTAAGATACATTTTGATGCAAATGTTGTCCTAAACCGCTGCTTTAGTTTCAATTAAACAAACATTAGCAATCTATGTTTTTACATCTATGAAACAGTGGCGAAGAAAAATCTTGAGATTCATCGCTACACGCTAATATTGGGATCGTGATCGCTATGTGAAAAAATCTTCATGGTAGACTCCTGCGCTATTAAAGATGAGATTAATTCCTATTAAGGTTTAATTAAGGATAGCGTTGATGAAACCACTTTCAGTTAAATTAATTAGTGCTGCAATCGCTGCTGCACTATCCCCTCAGGTCGTAGCAGAGACTCAAGAAGTCGTATCAAAAGAAGAAATTAAACAATCTATCTCAAATTTCCATGAAGTGATTGTTGTTTCTGGTTCTCGTATGGAACAGACGCTTGATCAAGTTGCCGGCTCTGTCGTGGTTATTGATGAAGAAGCTATTGCCCGCAATATGAGCACTGATTTTTCAACTTTGTTCCGTAATGAAGCGGCAGTTGATGTTAAAGGCGGTGCTGGTAAACCAAGCTCGGTGACTATCCGTGGTATTGGTGGCAACCGTGTCATGATGGTGAAGGATGGCGTGCGTGTGAACAACCAATATGCTTCTCCATTAGGCCCTGGCGCTGAGGGTACAGGCCGTGGTTTGACTGAAGTTGAAGGCTTAAAACAAGTTGAAGTTTTAAAAGCTGCAGCATCAACCATGTATGGTTCAGATGCTCTTGGTGGCGTATTAGTGATGACATCAAAAGATGCTGATGACTATTTACGTGGCGAAGATTACTACTTCTCAGCGAATGCGGGTTACACCGGCATGAATGATGAGTACAGTGCAGGTTTTACCAGTGCGTTTTCTGCAGGTAACTTTGATAACTTAGTGACGTACCAACGCCGTGAAGGTGAAGAGCAACAAAACTACAGTGAAACACTTCCTGATAGTGATTTAGTGACAGATAGCTTCTTAATAAAAAGTAAATATCACTTTAATGATGACACTAACTTACAGTTAACTGTTGATTATATGAATCAGCAGCTAGACCGCTGGGAAAGCACATTCGATAGTGCAGGAAATAGCTCTATTGACTATGACCGTCAAACACAATCGTTAAACACTTCGCTACGTTTACGCTCTACTAAAGACCGTGTTATCCACGACAATGTCGATTTTGTTTTGTACTACGGTAAAACAGATCAAAGTGAAAAGCGTGATTACTACAATGGTGCTAACGGTGAGGCTCGTGACATTTATGAGCACAGAGATTACCAATTCGATGAATACCGTGTAGGTTTTGCCAGTACCTTTAGCAAATCTTTATCGCTAACGGGTCATGACCACAATATCATTTATGGTGTGGATGTTGAGCAATCAGAAATGAGCCGTCCTCGTGATTATCAAGTGATGGATGACAATGGTAGCTGGACACCTTCAGATACAGATACTTTCTCATTTGCTGACACCAAAAGTTTACGTGTGGGTGCTTTCATTCAAGATGACATTACCTTTTATGATGGCAAGTTAAATGCGATTTTAGGTTTGCGTTACGATTACTTTAAAAACACACCAGATCAAAATCAGGCTGAAGAAGCGGGTCGTGACCCAGCTGATTTTGAAGAAATGAGTGATGGTTTTTGGTCTCCAAAACTTGGTCTTGTGTACCACATGACGCCGAACGTCAATGTGTATGCTCAGTACGCTTATGGTTACAAAATGCCTACGCCAGATCAAAAATGGGGTGAGCTTGAAGTTAAAGATGGCAAAATGCCATTCCCAGTAATGATCCAAGCGAACTACGATTTAGAGTCTGAATCAAGCCATACTATCGAGCTGGGTGTGCGTGGTCATCACGGCGATACTCAATACGAATTCACCACTTTCTATACTCAAGCTAATGATTATATTGATTGGGAATTTGTTGGTTGTGGTGGTCCATTAGGTTGTGTAATGCCTCGTTCGCTTGAGTACCAGTACATTAACTATGATGAAGTGACTTTATATGGTGCTGAAGCATCATTTAGCCAGTGGTTTACTGATGAGATTGAACTTTGGGGTAACATTGCTTACACCCACGGCGAAGATCAAAACGGTGACTACTTAAATTCGGTTAGTCCGCTTAAAGGTAATGTGGGTATTAATTATCACACTTACCTTGCCAATACAGAAATGGACTTCGGTTTAACAGTCCGTTTTGCTGACAGTATGGATCGTACTACTGATTTAGATATTTTCCCGCCAATCCCTGGAATGCCTGATATGGGCTTTAATGAAGTGTTTAATACTTCTGGCTATGCGGTATTCGATGTCACAGCTAACTTTGTCTTGAGTGATAACTGGACAGTACGTTCAGGTATATTCAACGTGTTTGACACTGAGTACATCGATTATGCTGATGTGGCTGGTCAATCTAAGTTTTTGATGTCTAACTTAGGTGTGACTGAAGAGACTTATAGCCAACCTGGACGTTACTTCAGCGTTAAATTGAACTACACGTTTTAAGTGATAGTGATTTGATATCTGTTATAACTATCGCCAGTTAATTAACTGGCGATGAGTTAAAAAAAGCCTTAAATTCAATATGAATTTAAGGCTTTTTATTTTCGCTAGGTTTTTATTGTCTAAGTGAAAATGAAGAAGCTTATCCGATAAAACTTAAGCGTTAACTTGTTTAATCTAAGTAGCTACTTAAGTCACTGCCAACAGGGATAACGACTTCTTGTTGCTTGCCATGGAATAAATAGGCTTCTTTATCGCCGACCAAGGTTAAGGTATCGCCGCGTCGCCAAAGTGCTGTACCTTCTTGAATGCCAATCACTGGAGTTATTGGGTCAACTAAGGTGAACTCAAGTAATCGTTGAGCACGAGTTTCGCCATTATGACCAGGCGCCTGATAGTTGGTGTAATGAGGGTTTAATTGAAAAGGTAGCAGTTTAAGACCCGTAAATGATGCTGGTTCAACAATTGGCATATCGTTTGTGGTTCGAATGCTTAAGCCGGTGATGTTAGAGCCTGCGCTCCAACCAATGTAAGGCTTACCATTAGTGACTTGTTCATTTATTAAATGGATTAGGTCGTAGCGATAAAGTTCGTTTAATAGTTGGAAAGTATTACCACCGCCAACTAAAATTCCGTCAGCGTCTTTTATGGCTTGTTTCGGGTCACTGTATTGATGAATACTGCTGACTTCAATATTCAGTGGCGCCAAACCTTCGGTGACCATTGCAAGGTACTTATCATAGTCGACACTTACGCCAGCGTAGGGGATAAACACCCATTTTTTAGCATGGGTTGTCAGTGGTTTGATGTAATCAATGGCATGGGCTAAATAAGCGGTATTGCCTTCACGAGAACTGCTTAACATCAATGCATTCATAGCCATGTAAATATCCTTAACTGGTTAATTATTAACTTCTTATTCTGGTATACACCGATATTAACAAAGATTAATCGCTTTCCATAACTTAACCCATGACTTAGGCGTAAATGAATGTAAATTTTAAGTTTAGATTAATGCAAGCTACCTAGACTTATCGGCTGATTTATTAATGACACATTGCTAATTTATTCATTGCGTAATTTATTGGTATGCATTCAGGTTAGGTAAGGCTTGCTGTGATACTTTTTTCAAATTAGTCGACATTTTATGTCTATTTTTGAGATTCGACCCTTGAAAAACAATTTTTAGGACATATTATGTCGTTAAGTGTTCATCGATTGTTTGATTAAGAAAGACGAAAAAAATGTAAACAGTACCGCGATTAACGCGAACTGATGGGTTCAATATTTAAGTTTAAAGCGGCATCTGTGCCAGATAGGAGTTGTAATGTTACGTATTATGTTATTGATTGGAACTAACTTAGCAATTTTGCTAGTAGCTTCAATTGTTATGTCTCTACTTGGAGTGAGTACTTCAAGCATGAGCGGATTATTAATTTTTGCTGCAATGTTTGGTTTTGGTGGTGCATTCATCAGTTTAGCTATCTCTAAGTGGATGGCTAAAAAGACTATGGGTTGTGAGGTTATTACATCACCACGTGATAACACTGAACGTTGGTTGGTTGACACTGTTGCTCGTCAAGCAGAGCAAGCTGGTATTAAAATGCCAGAAGTGGCGATTTACCAATCACCAGAAATGAATGCTTTCGCCACAGGCCCAAGCAAAGACAATGCATTAGTTGCAGTAAGTTCTGGTCTACTTTATGGCATGACTCAAGACGAAATTGAAGGCGTACTAGCACACGAAGTTAGCCACGTTGCCAATGGCGACATGGTGACTCTGACCCTAATTCAAGGCGTGGTAAACACCTTTGTTATCTTTGCAGCCCGTGTTGTTGCAGGTATTGTGAATAACGTCGTTGCTAACAACAGTGAAGACGGTGAAGGTCTAGGTATGTTTGCTTACATGGCGGTTGTTTTCGTCATGGATATGTTATTTGGTATTTTAGCGTCAATGATCGTGGCTTACTTCTCACGTATTCGTGAATTTAAAGCTGATGAAGGCGCTGCGAAACTAGCCGGAAAGCATAAAATGATTGCGGCATTAGAGCGCTTAAAAACTGGCCCTGAAGCGGGCGCAATGCCAGCACAAATGTCAGCATTAGGTATTAATGGTAAGCGTTCAATGGCTGAATTTTTAATGAGCCATCCACCACTTGATAAGCGTATTAGCGCTCTTAAAAACAGCTAATATCTTAATATGATTAACAAAAGGAGCCTTATGGCTCCTTTTTTATTGCTTTCTTTTTACTCTTGAACGAGTAGAATAACCTCGACTTTAATATTGCGGATACAAAAAGTGACGCATATTAGGGAGTTGGTGCAGTTGTTAGCTATTAGTGGTTACTTTTGCTGTTGCTAAAATAACCAGTGTTAGCTAAGTTTATAACTGAGCCATAAATGTCGTGCTGATAACCGATATCGAAGAAAGCCACTTGATGAGAGCTTTCTCGACTATCACAAATGGAGGGTATAATAGTGAGCAATAAAATTCTTGTAGCATTGTTTGCAGCAGCTCTTGCTGTACTAACTTTGTCATCAAATGCTTTTGCACATGATGAGAACTTAGCTGATTTCCACGCAGAAATGGGTGGATGTGAAAGCTGTCACGCTGACGGCGAGCCTTCAGCAGATGGTGAGTATGAGTTCGAACAGTGTCAAAGCTGTCACGGAACACTTGCTGAAATGGACGATAATCACGCACCGCATGATGGCATGCTAATGTGTGCAGATTGTCACGCACCACATGACATGAATGTTGGCGATGTACCAACATGTGATAGTTGTCATGATGATGGGCGTTCTGCTCAGTAGTTTTGATAACTTGATTGCTATTTTTCATCGATGCTTATTATGAGTACGATGCAAAATAGTATAAAAAAGCGCCGTTGATGTCGGCGCTTTTTTTATGGCTTTAATTGCAGTTTGTCATCAAACTTCAAGTTGAAGTTGAAAACATTCTCGACATTACTCTTTTTCTTATACCTCTAAAGTGGTATTTATAATCGTTTATTTTCAATGGTTTGCGCAAATTTGGTGCGAAATGGTGCACTTATGTTGCACAGTTCTTAATGCTTTTCTTTTACTTATTTGTTAAATCCCCGTTAAATCATTACCTTAGTAATTGGCACAACTTTTGCGGTGTTATTGACATAAAATTTTGTCAGTAAAGGGAAGTTGCATGTCTAATATCCAATCTAGTTGTGCTTATTGTGGAGTAGGCTGTGGCGTTACAATTTCACCAAAATCGCTAAATTCAGGTTTGATAAACTCAGGTTTACTAAATGTTGGTACACAAAAATCAACTGCATTTAATGCCAAGTTTGAGTTGATTGGCGATCAAGCCCATCCGGCCAATAAAGGTCAGCTATGTGCCAAAGGCGAGCGACTTATCGAAAGTCTGGTTCAGCTTAATACCTTGCGCTACCCCAAATTGAAATCAGGCAAACCGGTTTCTTGGGATGCTGCACTGACAACAGTTGCAGAGACTTTTAAGCAAACAATTGCAGAGCATGGGCCTGACTCAGTAGCCTTCTATCTGTCAGGTCAGTTGCTGACTGAAGACTATTATGTTGCAAATAAGCTGGCCAAAGGTTTTATTGGCACTGCCAATGTCGATACTAATTCACGCTTATGTATGTCTTCTGCTGTTAGTGGTCATATGCGCGCATTCGGCGAAGATGTGGTGCCAGGCTGTTATGAAGATTTTGAACTTGCCGATGTGATTGTATTAGTTGGTGCCAATAGTGCTTGGACTCACCCTGTTTTATTTCAACGCATGATAAAAGCCCGTGAACAGCGCGGCACAAAAATTGTTGTGATTGATCCAGCTAAAACCGCGACTTCAAGTCAGGCAGATTTACATTTACAAATTGCCCCAGGTACTGACAGTTTACTATTTAATGGATTGCTGCAGTTTATCGCAGATAATGACGCTGCTGATACCGATTATATTGCGGCGTATACTCAAAATTTCGAAGCTGTGTTAACTGAACTGTCACAAGATAAGCAGCAATTTGAAGTGGATAATCTAGCCACTTCACTGGGTTTATCAAGCAGTGAGTTGCTGCACTTTTACCAATTATTCATTGGTAATGAAAAAGTAATGACAGCCAGTTGTCAGGGGGTAAATCAGTCGGTTTTAGGAACTGATACCACCAATGCGATGATCAATTGCCATTTAGCATTAGCACATATCGGTAAGCCTGGTAGTGGTTTCTTTTCTCTTACTGGACAACCCAATGCAATGGGTGGCCGCGAAGTCGGTGGTTTAGCAACACAGCTTGCTTGCCATATGGGCTTTACTGATGCTGAACGTCAATTGCTTGCCGATTTTTGGCATACCGATGATAAGAGCGGTGTTATTGCGAAAGATAAAGGTTTAACCGCTGTTGAACTTTTTGATGCCATGGCTGAAGGAAAAATTAAAGCGGTCTGGATTATGGGGACTAACCCGTTAGTGTCGCTGCCTAATACCGCTAAAATTCAGCAAGCATTTGATGCCTGTCCTTTTGTGGTGGTGTCAGATATCACTCAAGATGCTGCAACAGCTAAACAAGCAGATATTTTGTTGCCTGCTTTAGGTTGGTCAGAAAAGTGCGGCACTGTGACTAATAGCGAAAGAGTCATTACCCGCCAGCGTGGTTTTATCCCAGCAAAAGGTGAGGCTAAAGCTGATTGGTGGGCACTTGCTGAAGTCGCTAAATTAATGGGCTTTGAAAATGAATTTGATTTCAAAAATAGCGCCGCAGTATTTAAAGAGTTTGCACAATTATCAAAAGCCGTAAAAAGTCGCTTTCCTGAAAAACAATTCGACTTAACTGGTATGAGTAATTTAACTGATGAGCAATATGATGCTTTAAAGCCGACTCAATGGCCTGTGGCAGATACCTCACAATTAGGTCAATCGAATCAAAGAGTTTATCAATATGGCTTATTCTCAACCCCAAGCCAAAAAGCGCAATTTATTACGACTGCGCATTCAACAGTAGTTAGTGTCGCCACTGAAGTTGTCAGTCAGCATCAAGTTAAATTAAACAGTGGTCGTAGCCGAGATCAATGGCACACCATGACTCGTACTGGCCATATTGCCAGTCTTCGCGCCAGTATTCCTGAGCCATTTATTGCAATGCATCCGCTAAAAATCCAGCAACTTGATTTACAACATGGGGACTTGGTCAGTTTTGAAACAGAAGTTGATGATGCAAAAACTGATAGTGGAAGAGTTGCTGCTGCCAGAGTGGTTTCAGATGATAATCAAGCGCCAGATATTGCGTTTATGCCTATGCATTGGTCGTCGCAATTTTCAATTGGCGATGGGGTTAATCAAGCCTTAAGCAGCGCTGTTGACCCAGTATCAAAGCAACCTGCATTTAAGTGTCAAACCGTTAGCGTATCTAAAGTTAATGTGGCACTTCAAGGGGTCATTTTTGGTGATCACGACCCTGAATTTAATGGAACTTGCTGGAACGTACAGCAGTCATTATCACAAGGTGAGTGTTTTCACATTGCTTTCAGTGATGCAGAGCAAGGCTTTGGGTTTCAATCGACGCTTTATTCTCTTAAATGGACCATCAGTTTACTCAGTAAGCAACTTATTCATGTGCAATGCAATATCCATAAAGGTCTGCTGGTATCGCTAAAATTGTTAAGCGATCAACAGGTTGAAGTGGCACTTGAACCTATGCACTTGCTTATTGGAAAAGAAGTCGATACTGCGTTAATGCAGCAATTGCATCAGTTAATCAAAGCAGGTAACAGCCCACTTATTTGTGCATGTACAGGCGTGACGGAAGCCAAAATTCAAGATGCTATGCTGCAAAAACTCGACAACACCGTATTTAATAAACGCAGCGCAGCAGACAATATTTCAATTAACCAAGCCGACTTTAATGCTGCACTTATCGAAACTCAGGCAGAACTTGGATGCGGAAAGCAATGTGGTAGTTGTCATAGTGAAGTCGTCCAATGTGCTAGTGATATCTGGTTAGTTGGGCTTGAAGATATGGCTATTGAAACTAAAGATTCTGAGCATGAAACGAAAATGCCAGCAGTTGCTACTCAAAATACTGAAGTAAAAACACAATCAGAAAATACCAAGAAAAGTTCGACAAAATCCACACAAGAGGAGGTGGCGTGATGAGCCATTCATTTAATAAGTTAGTTAACTTTAATCAGGCCATAACCTCTTTAAACACAACGGATGAAAATCAATTAGGCGCAGGTGAAGTTGAAATTGTTGGAGCAGGCTGTGGACAATTGGATTTGATGACGATTAAAGCGGCGAGGATTGTTTCTCAAGCCCAAGCGCTGGTGTATGACAGCCTAGTCAGTAGCGATATTCTTTCTCTAGTGTCTCCAGAGTGTGAACGCCATTTTGTTGGTAAACGTTGCGGTCAACCTAGCTATAAACAAGATGATATTAATGCTTTGCTGGCAAAGCTTGCGCTACAAGGGTTAAAGGTTGTGCGTTTAAAAGGGGGCGACCCACATATCTTTGGTCGCGGAGCTGAAGAATCTATTTACCTTGCTAAAAAAGGGGTAGTGAGTCGATTTACTCCCGGAGTAACAGCAGCATTGGGCTGTGCATCTACCACAGGTATTCCTTTAACGTATCGTGGCACCGCGCGTTCAGTCACCTTAGTAACAGGTACACGGTTTATTAGTGAAGGTAATCATCAAGCGCCAACTCAATGGAAAGCCTTGCTTGCTGCTGAATCAACCTTAGTTTTTTATATGGGCAAAGAACAAGCCACGGCAATTTCAGCAGGTTTACTGGCGGTCGATGCACCTGCTCAACTTCCAGTGGCATTTGTGACCAACGGTGGTAGACCGAATCAGTTAGTGACGTTCGCTAATGTGAGCAACATGGCTGACAAAGCACAAACCATTAAAGACAGCGGTCCGACACTAATTATTATTGGGGAAGTCGTTGCCGTTGGCCAAGAGTTAACAGCACTACTTGATGATATTGAAACTCGCTCTGCTGATGCCAATTTAGCGAACAACAATATGGCTGATTACCATCTAGACGAGGTCGTAAATGGTTGAACAACATGATGAGGCCATGCTGACAGCCGAAGACTTTGATACCCGAAAATTAGTTAAAACCTTGGGGAAAGGGATTAAAGGCAGTCGCAGCTTAAATTTTGCAGAGGCGTCACATTTAATCACAGCTTTTGCTAAAGGTGATGTAACTAATAGCCAAATGGCAGCAGCAATGATGTTGATGCGTGTTCGTGGTGAATCCATTGAAGAATTGGCGGGCGTCGCTGCAGGATTAAAAAAGTTAGTCTCACCTCAGTGGCAATCAATTAAAGCTGATATCGACTGGCCAGTTTATGCAGGTAAAAGAGAGCAGTTACCTTGGTTATTATTAGCGGCTAAAACACTCGCGAAAAATGGCAAAACCATTATCTTACATGGCGACAGTCAATCTTTGCCTCATCGTCGACATGTTGAAGCTTTTATTTCTGCGCTAGATATTCCACGTTGTTTTACCGCAGAGCAAGCGAAATCCAATTTAGCGTCTTCTGGGGTTATCTACGTTAACTCTGCTGATATCGTTCCTGTACTTAATGATTGTCGCCGCTTACACCAAGAATTGGGGCTTCGAAGTTTAATTCAAATGTCAGTTCGTTGTATTAATCCAACTAATGCAGCATTTAGTTTACGCAGCTATTTTCATCCCGGTTTAGATAAGCAGCACCAACAAGTCGCAATACTATTGGCTGCACAACAAGTACCTAATAGAGCAGAAAAGCCTGCCAATATTGCCATTTTTAAAGGGTTGCAGGGTGAAACAGAGATTAATCCAAGAGTAACCACTCAAGTAAGCTTGCTACGTTTTAGTGCTGCCGGTACTCACTTTGCCTCTAAAACTGAGCAGATGGACATGCCGACACAGCTTGAGGCTTTTGTTGGTGCAAAAGTAGGGCAGTCTGATTTGCCAGCATACTTGCTTGCACAGTTGTGGCGCGGTGTTGATATTAACGAAACCGAATTGACAGATTTACAGTTGCACCAAGCCATTAGCAGTATTACTGCAACAATGGCCTTAGTGTATGCCTTGTTGTCGCCTTCATTAACCATTGAAAAAGCGATTAAAAGAGCCAATAAAGACTGGCTTCTTCGCAATAATAGCGCCTCTTTTAAAGATGACTTAAGCCAAACTGGTGAGACGTTTATGAACTCTTATCAAGCGGATGCCAATGTGTGCGAGCAGCGGCCATGAAGTTATTGATTACAGTAGTTTTAGCGAATTTAATATTCTGTTTCTTAACCATAACGTTCGGAGCTAACTCATGGTTAATTTAGTTTATCGTGACCCTTCGTTTAAAAATGAAGATTTGTTTGTAGATTGTATGTCTGAGCTGAGCTCTGTTGAGCCTTGTGTCGAGATGACCTCGCTAAGTCAGTTAGAGCGTCAAGCCATGAAAGGTAACGGTTTGTGCTTGGTGTTTTTTACTGAAGCGTTGCAACCTATGCAACAAGTTTTTATTGAGCGATTACTGGCAAGTACAGCATTGCCAATAATCGTTAATGCTTACGCTTGGGATGAGAGTCATCTTGAGAATTTATTAAAGTGCGGTCGAGTCACTTTTGTGCCAGAGAAAATGACCCCAAAGCGATTAAACTCATTAGTCGGATTAGCCAAAATTCGCTTTAACAGCGCGTCTAATATACTTGAAAAGGTCAAGCTGCTTGATGCCCAGTGTACAGGTTTAAAACTCATGTCTAAGGCTAAGTCACTGTTACAAAGACAAGGTGTTTCTGAATCACAAGCTCATGAATTAATTCAAAAACAAGCAATGGATAGAAGCATTAGTCTTGCAGACATGGCGCAGCAGATCATTACTGCAGCGCAACAACTTGAGGCAAAGAAGATGCATCAGTTTGGTGCAACTGCTCCTGTGGTGAACAAGGAAGCCTAAGTGTTTATATTTAATGTGACTTTTAAGTATTAATTATCAGTGGTTTATAATAATTATCGGGTTGGCATAGTCGATGCAATATTAAATGTATGTAGTGAGAAATTTATCCAAGATTAAAGGCTAGCGAATATTTTGATGAATATGAGGGTTTGATTTAAGGCAATGGCGTCTTAGTCACACTCATAATGATTTGTTAGTCAGTAAAAGTTTTTTCAGTTTATTTTTAAAAATTTGAATCATAGGCAATGGCGCCATCTCTGTTAACCCAGAGATTGGCGCCTTTTTGTTTTTTAGCATTCAAAATAATAAAGGAGCCTACGATGGCTAATTCAACAGGAACGTCGAATTCAACGAAAGTAACAAGTGCAAAGCCAAAGCTTGTTGTGATCGGAAATGGCATGGTCGGGCACCATTTTATTGAACAGTTATGCAGTCAAGGCTTACAAAATCAATTTGATGTTGAAGTCTTTGGTGAAGAGCCTCGTCCAGCATATGACCGTGTACAGTTATCCAAGTACTTTGAAACAGGCAGCGCTGATGAGCTGATGTTAACAAGTGCACAGGATTACCAAGATTGGGGTGTAAAACTTCATCTAGAGACGCGCATTACGGCAGTAGATACAGAAAATAAAACCATTACTACTGAAGATGGTATCACTAGCACATATGACCGTTTAGTCTTGGCAACGGGGTCGTATCCTTTTGTACCGCCAATTAACGGTAATGATCGAGAACGTTGTGTGGTTTACCGCACCATTGAAGATTTACAAGATATTGAAGCCGCAGCAAGCCAATCTAAAGTAGGCGTTGTCGTCGGTGGCGGGCTATTAGGCTTAGAAGCTGCAAATGCGCTTATGGCGTTAGGAGTTACAACCCATGTGGTTGAGTTTGCACCGCAGTTAATGCCAGTTCAGTTAAATGATAAAGCCGGTGATTTACTGAAAAGTAAAATTAATGACTTGGGTGTTTCGGTTCATACTTCAAAAGCGACTACCGCCATTATTGATGGCGAGTCGGCTATGCACCGCATGACATTTAACGATGATACCTTCCTTGAAACAGACATGATTGTGTTTTCAGCAGGTATTCGCCCGCAAGATGCATTGGCTCGTTCAAGTGGCCTAGCAATGGGTGAGCGCGGCGGGATTACCATTGATGATAACTGTTTAACTTCAGCGGCAGATGTTTATGCCATTGGTGAATGTGCTTTATGGCAAAACCGCATTTTTGGCTTAGTTGCACCAGGTTATCAAATGGCGCGTGTTGCTGTGTCTCACATTGCTGCAAGTGCTGATAGTTCAGCTTCATCTTCTACTTTTACAGGTGCAGACATGAGTACCAAGCTTAAATTGCTTGGTGTAGATGTTGCTGCAATAGGTGAAAGCCGTGGGTTTGAAAATGCGCAGTTTGTTGAGCTTTCAGATAACCAATCAGGAATTTATAAAAAGCTCTGGCTAGATGAAACTGGTAAGTTCCTAAAAGGTGCGGTGTTAGTCGGCGATAATAGTGACTACAACCGACTATTAGATTGTTATTTATCACAAGATGAAATTGAAGGTAATGCGGTTGAGTTGCTAATGACTGGTGATGAATCTGCTGTTGAGTTAAAAGACACCTCTATTATTTGTTCGTGTCATCAGGTAACCAAAGCCGATATTGTTAATTCAGTGAAAGAAGGTAACCATACCATCGCTGAAATTAAGTCGTGTACTCGCGCAGCATCAGGTTGTGGCGGTTGTTCAGCATTAGTTAAACAGGTGATGGATCAAGCCCTTATTGCTGAAGGGGTTGAATGTAACACAGGTATTTGTGAGCATTTTGAGCATGACAGACAGTCCCTTTATCATTTATGTCAGGTCGAGAATATTACTGACTTTGATAGTTTGATTACTAAACATGGTAAAAAATCACCCACTGGACAACACAGCACTTTTGGTTGCGATCTTTGTAAACCCGCTGCCGCGTCAATCTTTGCTTCGTTACAGAATAAATATGTATTGAACCAAGAAAGTAGTCACGTGCAACTTCAAGATACTAATGATGCCTACTTAGGTAACTTACAAAAAGACGGGACTTATTCGGTTGTACCGCGTATTGCGGGCGGCGAAATCACCCCAGATGGTTTAATCGCAATTGGTGCAGTGGCCAAAGAATTCGATTTGTACACCAAAATTACCGGTGGCCAACGTATTGATATGTTTGGCGCCAAATTATCCGAGTTACCGATTATTTGGCACAAGCTAATTGATGCAGGTTTTGAGACGGGTCATGCATACGGTAAATCACTACGTACTGTTAAATCTTGCGTCGGTAGCACATGGTGTCGTTATGGTGTTCAAGATTCAGTTGGCACCGCGATTGATTTAGAAAATCGTTATAAAGGTCTGCGTAGTCCTCATAAAATTAAATTTGCAGTATCTGGTTGTACCCGTGAATGTGCAGAGGCACAAAGTAAAGATATTGGTGTGATTGCAACGGATAAAGGGTGGAATCTGTATGTTGCGGGTAATGGTGGGATGCGTCCACGTCATGGTGATTTGTTTGCCACTGATTTAGATACTGAAACCTTAGTGAAATACATTGATAGAGTTTTAATGTTCTATATTAAAACTGCAGACAAGTTACAGCGTACCTCTGTTTGGATGGAATCGTTAGAGGGCGGCCTTGAGTATCTGCAATCTGTAGTGATTGAAGACAGTTTAGGCATTGCTGCCGAGTTAGATACGCAAATGAATAATGTAGTCGATACTTATCAGTGCGAATGGAAAACCAGTTTAGATAAACCGGAGTTTTTAGCGCGCTTTAATGAGTTTGTTAACCCTGATGCGATGCCAGAAGGTGAGACACATTTATACGAGCGCGTTCGTGAGCAACGTTTCCCATTAAGCCCTGAATCATCAGGTGCTGGAAATATAGCGATTAAAGACATCACCAGTGAACAAAACGAGCAAGCTGTAGCGGAGGAATTAGTATGAGTTGGGTAAACGTATGTAATGAATCAACTTTACCTCAAGGAACAGGTGTTGCTGCTTGGGTTGCTGGTAAAGCGGTTGCGATATTTGATCTAGGTAAACACGGATTATTTGCCATTGATAATGTTGACCCTGCGACTGGCGTTAGCTTATTAGCCAGAGGGTTAATTTGCGATATGGAAGGGGTGTTATGTGTTGCTTCACCGCTTTATAAGCAACATTACAGCCTTGAAACAGGTGTTTGTATCGAAGATGAAGCGTTAGTCGCTTCTCCCTATGAGATTAAAAAGGAAGCTGGCCAAGTTCTTGTATTGGCTAAGTCATAAGGACGTGAAGTATGAGTTCTGAAAAATTTAACTTATTGTCGTTTTCGGGAAAGATGAAAACGCTGCATTTAAGCTGGATTGCATTTTTTATTACTTTTGTGGTTTGGTTTAATGCTGCGCCGTTACTGAGCGTAATCGCGGATAGCTTAGGCCTAACGACATCGCAAATTAAGACTTTGTTAATCTTAAACGTTGCGTTAACTATTCCTGCACGAATTATTATCGGAATGGTGACGGATAAATATGGTCCTCGATTAACCTACTCAGTGTTAATGGGTGTGTGTTCGATACCGTGTTTTATGTTCGCGGTAGCAGACTCGTTTGAGCAACTTGCGCTAGCGCGTTTTTTAATTGGTTTTATTGGCGCAGGCTTTGTTATTGGTATTCGTATTGTCAGTGAATGGTTCCCTGCAAAAGAGCTAGGGACTGCTGAAGGCATTTACGGCGGTTGGGGTAACTTCGGTTCAGCTGCTGCTGCATTCACATTACCTGCCATTGCTATTTATTTTGGTGGTGAAGATGGCTGGCGTTATGCCATTGGTCTAACTGGATTAATGAGCTTAACGTTCGCATTTGTGTATTACTTTAATGTCACTGATACGCCAAAAGGTTCGACTTATTTTAAACCTAAAAAAGCAGGCGGGTTAGAAGTCACCAGTAAAGGCGATTTTGCGTTACTGATTTTCATGAAAATCCCGATGTACGCAACCTTAGCACTACTTGCTTGGAAGTTATCACCAGCAGGCGTTGCTATGCTTGATGAGCAAACTACAAACATTATTTACGCAGGTTTAGTCGGTATCTTTTTTGTCGACTTTTATCAAACATATCAGGTGAATAAAGATATTTTTGTCAAAGAAGTGCCTGAGTTTGAACGCTATCCTTTTAAGCAAGTCGCGGTGTTAAATGTACTTTACTTTACGACATTTGGTTCTGAGTTAGCGGTTGTCTCCATGTTGCCTTTATTTTTTGCTGAAACCTTTGGTTTAGGCATGGCGCAAGCAGGTATGGTGGCATCGAGTTATGCGTTTATGAATTTGATGTCTCGCCCTGGTGGTGGTTGGTTAAGTGATAAATTTGGCCGTAAAAATACCTTGTTAATTCTTACAGCAGGTTTAGCTGTGGGTTACTTTGCTGTTGGGCAAATTGATGGGACTTGGTCGCTGCCGTTAGCAGTTGTAGTAGTTATGGCATGTTCATTCTTTGTTCAAGGCGGAGAAGGGGCTGTATTTGCTGCTGTACCACTAATTAAGCGCCGCTTAACGGGGCAAATTGCTGGTATGACAGGGGCTTATGGTAATGTTGGCGCGGTGTTTTTCTTAACTGTTTATTCAATGGTACCGACATCTGTGTTCTTTTATGTCATTGCTGTTAGCGCTGTACTCGGCTTTATTACCTTATTCTTTATGGCTGAGCCTAAAGGCCATATGGCTGAAGTGAATGAAAAGGGTGAAGTGACACTTATTAGTGTTAATTAGTCTTCTCTATCAATCACTAACACCGTATTGTATTAACTTTACGGTGTTAGTTTTTATAAAGGGTTGTGATGCAATCAAATCATAATACTAAATTGAACACTGCAAGTTTGAATAAGGTAGAGAATGCCTTAACTCAAGACGATGCTTATGTTGATGCTCATATTGATAGTCATGAGAGTAAGAATAAAACCGCTTTAATGGATGCTGCAAACCCAAAAGATGAGCAATTACCGATTTCTGGCTCATTAGAGGTATTTGCAGGACAAGTGTCTGATAAAGGCCGCAAACCTGAAAATGAAGATGCCATTGGGATCAAAATACCAACGGGTTTGATGTTAACCACAAAAGGGATTGTGAGTGTCATCAGCGATGGAGTGAGTGCAGCTGAAGGTGGTGCTAAAGCATCAGCTATAAGCGTGTCTAACTTTATCGCTGATTACTATTCAACACCTGAATCGTGGAGTGTTTTAACCTCTAGTACTCGAGTATTAACGGCGCTTAATCGCTGGTTGTATGGTCTAGGACAAGATTACCGCGATGCGCGAAAAGGCTATGTGTGTACTTTTAGTGCGCTAGTGTTTAAGTCGTGTTCGGCGCATATGCTGCATGTTGGTGACTCGCGAATATATCGCTTTAGACATGGTCAATTGGTCAAATTAAGTCGAGATCACAGCACTTCAGTGAATGATTTTACCAGTTACCTTACTCGTGCATTGGGTATGGATGTTAATTTAGAGGTTGATTACAAGCAGTTCAATATCGAAGTCGGTGACCTTTATTTAATGACCACAGATGGTATTCATGATGTGGTTACCGACCATGAACTAGCTAAAAGTTTATCGAATTTTCAGCAATCTAATCCCACTTTAACGGATGATGCCTGTGAGGTATTTTGTCAAAAGCTCCTTGATAAAGCTTATGAATTAGACAGTAAAGATAATTTAAGCGCACAGCTTATCTCTATAAAACAGCTTCCCACCCAAGCCATTGATGATGTTTACCGTAAACTATCTAGCCGACCTTTTCCGCCGCCAATGGCTGTAGGGATGAAACTGGATGACTATGAAGTCACCAAGGTGCTGCATCAAAGTCAGCGCAGCCAAGTGTATATTGTAAAAAATAAGCTTGGTGAAGAACGCTGCATGAAAACCCCATCAGTCAATTACATTGATGATGCAGCTTATATAGAACGTTTTATGCTTGAGAGTTGGATAGGTCATAGAATTAATAATCAACATGTGGTGAAAGTGGTTGATCATCATGTGAATAAATCGGCACTTTATTATTTAACTGAATATTTGGAAGGGCTAAGTCTGGCTGATTGGATGGAGCAACATCAGCGAGGGCCAGTAGAAGATGTGCTGCAACTTTTAAAACAAATTGAAACTGGCATTCGCGCGTTTCATCGTAAAGAAACCCTTCATCAAGACTTAAAGCCAGATAATATTTATATCACCCGCGATGGGGTGGTCAAAATAATCGACTTTGGTGCTTGTCACATCAAAGGTATCGCTGAAATTAATACGCCGCTTAAACGAGACAAGATACTCGGCACTGCTGATTACACATCACCTGAAGTGATATTAGGTTATCAGTCTGATGGCAGAGCTGATCTATTCTCTTTTGCGGTTATAGCTTATGAAATGCTCGCAGGTGAGCAACCTTTTAAAGGTCAACTTGCAAAATGTCACACAAGAATTGATTTTTTGAAACTCACTTATATTCCCGTTTATAAAACCAACCCAATGGTGCCAGAGTGGATGGATACAGCCTTAGAAAAGGCGTTGTCGATAGAGCCTTCATTACGCTTTGCTGATTCTAATGAATTTGTTCATGCATTAACAACCCCTAGTCAAACTCATTCCACAACCTTCATTCCTTTTATTCAAAGAAACCCAATTAAATTTTGGCAATCCATGTGTGCAATCTTATTGCTGTGGTGCTTTTATTTGTTGTTGGTTTAACCCTGAGCTTCAAATTCTAAACCCAACAAAGTCTCACTTCTGGTAAACCTCTCAACCTTTCGTTATATGTCACTTTACTGACGCGAACAAGCTTTTGCCTTATTTATCAATTGCTTATGTGGCTTAGTGCTATTTGTGGGTGTAGTAATAAAGTGGGGGGTGATATTTTTTTAGCCTATTGGTCTAAGCGCCTTTAATACTCGGGGTGGATTCAGATTTGTCGGGAAAAAGTAATACTGAGCTTACTGGAAATGTGAAGGGAATTAACTCTTCACTATGTTAAGGGCAGGAAGCATGGACTTATTCAAGCGTGAAATATTGCATCGCTTACAAACAATAGCAGGGATGCTTGCTCTTGTTGTCTGTCTAGCTTCTTTTCCTAGTTTCAGTCAGTCAGATTTAAGTGAATATGATGAACTTGCTAGCGGGGCAAACAATATTGCTCGAATCAATCAAGACGGCAGTGATAACTCATTAAACCTAAATCAATCTGGAATGGACAACTTATTTCGTTCTCATCAAGGTGGCTTTAATAATTCAATAAATACTAATCAACAAGGCTCGCAACATTTTGCTGGTTTGATTCAGTCAGGATCTGATATTGAAGCGCAAATCTTACAAACCGGGGTGGGTAATGTAGTTGTCTCTTTGCAGCATGGAGAAAGCTTATCTCTCGATGTGATGCAAACAGGAACAGGAAACGTAGCTTTAATACAGCAAAGTGGTTACGAAAATTCTATCGGGATCCAGCAGTATGGCTCCGGGAATGCGGTAGGTGTACTCCAATGGGGTAATTCGCAGCACGTTGAAGTCACTCAAAGGTGTTGTGGAAATTAACCCAAGCATAATTAATTTTTTTAAACATAGTAAAGGGAAATACGATAATGAAACATTCTAAAATAGCTCTTTTAGTTACAGCAGCAATTTTTGCTTCTAGTAGCGCATATGCAAGTTCTACTAATGAAGCAACAGTTGACCAAAATGGTAACGGCAATGGCGCGACAGTAACGCAAGTCGTTGACAGTGAGAACAATGATGCTTTTGTGACTCAAACTGGTGATACAAACACTGCAACAATTACTCAATCAGAAACTTCTGAAACGTTAGCTACTATTACTCAAACGGGTAATTTAAATGTAGGTACTGTGCTGCAACATAATGATACTCAAACAGCAACAGGCTCTATTGAATCTACTGGTAATTCAAATATCGCATTTATTGAACAGCAATTTAATAATGGTGCAAATGCAGTTGCTGCAGTGACTCAAGATGGTAATGAGAATAACGCTAACATTTTCCAAGATGATGGTGATGGCGCAGTTTCAATTATCGATCAAAATGGCAGTAATGACACAGCAGAAATTTATAACCATTGGTCTGATTATGCTGATGCAACAATAACGCAAGCTGGTGGACCAAATAACTTTGGTCGAATTGAGCAAGAATCATCAGATGCAGCATCAGCTAGTATTTACCAAGATGGCGATAATAACAGTTCATTAGTTGTTCAAGATACTCAGAATTACAATTTAGCTGGCTCGGACGATACAGTCGCGATGGTTAGTCAAACTGGTAGCTCAAATATTGGTAATACTAGTCAGACTGGCTTATCGAATGACGCTAACGTAATGCAAATGGGCGATGTAAACCAAGCTTATGTTACCCAATCTAATCTTAATAACATGGCTGACGTTGACCAAACTGGTAATAGTGGTTTAGCAACAGTGACGCAAGACGGTGAAAATGGTCAAGCTACAGTAAATCAGTCTGGTGAAGAACAAACTGCAACAGTAATGCAGTCTGATTATGATCAATATGCTTTAGTAACTCAAAGCAATTCAAACAACATGGCTTCTGTTACTCAAAGTGGTTCTGTATCAGGTATGGGTAACAGTGCTACTGTGAACCAAGCTGGTGACGGAGATGATGTGACAATTCTTCAAACTGGTAATTTAAACGTTGCAGTTTCTGAGCATGGTGCTGGTAGCTTTGGCAATTTTGTATCAACTACTCAATCAGGTTCTGAAAACTATGCGGGCACTTCTACTCAGCTAGGTGCTGGAAGTACAATAACTATTAACCAAGACGGTAACCGAAACTCTGTATCACAACATCCTGATGCAGCTAATTACTACGGTCCTGGAGATATCGGTG
This sequence comes from Shewanella sp. GJ50-10, assembly GCF_055808815.1. NCBI lineage: Bacteria > Pseudomonadati > Pseudomonadota > Gammaproteobacteria > Alteromonadales > Shewanellaceae > Shewanella > Shewanella sp. GJ50-10. Next base: position 1,703,408 of record NZ_JBVVSS010000001.1, read on the forward strand.
CTGGTACTTATGGTGATGGTAACGTTTTAAATATCACTCAATTAGGTGATGATAACCATGCTTATGCGGATTCATCTGATTCAGGTTCTAATGTAGATATTTCACAGACTGGTGAGTTTCATGAAGCGATTGCTGAGTCTTGGTTAGGTAGTGGCAATGATATTGATATTACACAAACAGATGACAATAACTATGCAAAAGTTTATGCCAATGGCGATATGAACACTGCTTCAGTAATGCAATCTGATACAGGTAATATGGCTAACGTAACTCAACTTGGTAGCAACAACACAGCTATGGTTAACCAAGGTATGTAGTACTAAAGTATAAGTAAGGGTTTTTAAACACCCTTTCGGCTAATTGTTAAAGCCAGGTTAGCTTGCTAATCTGGCTTTAATGATACAGGCACAGTATCAAAGCTTATTAATTACCTTTTATTCGCAATCACATGGAGTGTAAGTGATGTTTAAAGTTATCAACTGGATGATAGTTTCCCGTTCTCAATTACTCATTGATTTACTTGATTGCCGTTGGCCTCAAGAGTTCTTGGTTAAGCTTGCTAAAGCAACGCCAGCAACAATGAGTTCTCAACTCGCAACTCAGCAAATATCTTTAGTGGTGTTTGATTTAGCCACCATAGATTTACAACAAGCTTATCAATTACAACGACTCATTGAGCGTGAGCATTATGTTGTAAAGACAGTGTTTATAAACTTTCCAAAGCAAGTTGATGCAAAATTTTTAATCCATCCTGCCACAACGACAGGAGCGTTTTATATTGATGCGGATCTGACCGAAATTAGCAGTGGTTTAAATGAAATTTTGAAAGGCCGAAGTGTCATTCCAATTGATTTACATAAGTCGATTATGAATGATGATGCAGATGATGAGTCGGAGCATCTTACTATTAGAGAAAGAGAAGTGTTACAAGCTCTTCTAACAGGTAGTACAAACTTAGATATTGCTAATCAACTATTTGTCAGCGAAAGCACCATTAAAACTCATCTTTATAGAGCATTTAGAAAAATTGGAGTTTCAAGTCGTGGACAAGCGATTGCTTGGGCTCAAACTCATATGCATGAGGTAAGAGTGTGAAAAATTCTTTATTGATATTCATAAGCCTTAATTTCTTATTTGTCATTATGATGAACGAGTCAGTGGCTGCTGAAGTTAATAAAGTTAAAGTCGAAACTCAAAAAGAAGTGTCAGTCCCTGAGGTGCAGCCTGCTTTAGATGAAATCGTGCCAGAGTCTAAAGCATCTGTGGCGCAAGAAAATTCATTAAAAAAACCAGGGACAAAATCAATCATAGTTAATGATAACAAACCTAAACAAGAATCTGACTTAATTGATGGACTTATATTAAACAGAGCTATGACAAGGCTAGGTCATCGCTTTTATCGTGAGTTTGTAGCTGCATATCGAGATATTGGCGGTAATAACAAGCACTCGGGCTTAACGGTTGTTGAGCAAGCAACAGCAAGAAGTGGTAGTAAAATTTTAATTCAACAGAATCGTAAAACCATATTTATCACTTTTGTTTCACCGGTGAGTAGGAATATGGACGATCAGGTTAAGTATGCCGCTAAACGTGTAAATTCAGCGGTGACTAAAAGAAATGAACAAGCAGTGTTGGGAGCATTATTTGATCCTGATCTTGCTCCTGATGAAATATAAGCAGGGAATGCCGATATGAAAAAACTAATATTTACTTTTATTCTATTAATGTTTTCAGTTAATAGTTTTGCAACTCAATTAATTTATCAACCCGTGAACCCTGCATTTGGTGGCAGTTATTTAAATGGTTCATATTTATTAGCGAACGCAGCTGCACAAAATGACCATGATAGCGGTGGTTCTGGCTATGTTCCACCGACAGCATTAGAGAGACTTTCTAGTTCATTGCAATCTAGATTAATGAGCCAACTTTTTAATGATGCAGCTAATGGTGGTGAAGGATATTTATTAACTGATGATTTTGAAATTAATGTCGTCAATGAAGATGGTTCGCTAATTGTACACATTACTGATGTGCTGACTGGCGAAACAACCATTATTGAAGTTGGCGGTATTGTTGATGATAGTGTGGGTGGCTAACAATGAATAAGATTATTATTAGTTCTTTAGTCATCTTACTTTCAGCTTGTTCATCAGTTGACGAGCAATTTGAAGACATTGATGCAACGTCTAGTTTAATGCCAAAAAGTGAAACTTATTATGACCTAACAAGTTTACCTTTTCCGCAAGGCGCTATGGTTGCGGCTGTTTATGACTTTAGAGATCAAACAGGGCAATACAAGCCAATTCCATCAAGTAACTTTTCTACGGCAGTGCCGCAGTCTGGGACAGCGTTTTTAGCGCAGTCTTTAAATGACTCGTCATGGTTTATTCCTGTAGAGCGAGAAGGACTTCAAAATCTTTTGACGGAGCGAAAAATTGTTCGCGCAGGACTTAAAGGGGATGCGAGTAAACTTCCACAGTTAAACAGTGCTCAGGTGTTAATGGAAGGCGGAATTGTCGCTTATGATACCAATATTAAAACTGGCGGTGCAGGCGCACGTTATTTAGGCATTGGCGCATCTGGTCAGTATCGTGTTGACAGTATTACTGTAAATTTACGTGCGGTTGATATTCGCACCGGACGATTGTTAAGTAGTGTGACGACGACCAAAGCGGTTATTTCAAAAGAAATTACAGCAGGAGTGTTTAAGTTTATTGATGCTCAAGACTTATTAGAAGCTGAAGCTGGTTACACTTCAAATGAACCTGTGAGTCTTTGTGTTGTTTCAGCCATTGAAAGTGCAGTGGTTCATTTAATCGCTGACGGTATTTGGAAAGGGGCTTGGAGTTTAGGTGATTCAGCAACAGGTATGCAAAATACAACCTTACAGAAATATTGGTTGGAAGCGCATAGTGAATCTAAAGTAAGTGCAAGAATCAAACGTGGATAATCTATAATTTTTACCTAAAAAAGGTGCCTTGAGGCACCTTTTTTATTTCTTATAAATCAGTTCTAAATAACTTACAAATCACTTTTACAAATTATCTCTATTCACTATAGCCAAATGCTTAGCTTATTTTTATCTTGGATTTCAAGGCTAATGGTATCCGCTTCAGTTGCACTGATTGGCATACGACCTTGCATCAGCTCATCGCGTCTAAACCAATGCAGTAACACTTCATCACCGATGGTCATTGATTGAAGTTGTGCTTCAAGTTGAGCATCGACTTGAAGGTGATTGGCTGAAATTAATAAATCCCCAGCGCTTAACCCAGCTTGATGAGCAGGACTATTTTGTGTCACGGTTAATACTTTTAATCCGATAGATTCCGATTTGGTTCTTGCGCCAAATGCGATTTTATTACCAGATACATCACCGCCGCCTAAATCGGTATTCCCAGCGCTTGCTCTAAGGCGCATAGTAATCCCGACTTTATCAAGTAAAGCTTCTAGCGGGATATCTTGGGTATTTTCAAGATAAGCGAATAAGTCATCACAATTTCTATTTAACAGCTTCTCAATGATTTGCTTGTGAGTATCTATCTGAGTACCAATGTTTCTTGAACCATAATCTTGCCAAAGCGCGCGCATAACATCATCTAAGCTCTGTTTTCCATCAGTTTCTAATCGGATAGTTAAGTCCAAATAGAGTGCGAATAATGCTCCTTTGGTGTAGTAGCTCACAATGGCATTATTGGCATTTTCATCTTGCTTATAAAATTTAGTCCAAGCATTAAAGCTCGATGATTTTAAGGTTTGCTTGAAACGGCCTTGGGAACGATAAACTCGGGTCATGATTTCGCTAAGCATGGTTAAATATTGAGTTTGATCAACACAACCACTTCGATAGGTAAGAAAATCATCAAAATAAGAGGTAATACCTTCATAAGCCCAAAGCTGCTCTGTATAGGCTTCTTGAGATAAATCGAACGGGGTAAACTCGGCAGGTTTAATCCGTTTTACATTCCAGCTATGGAAATATTCATGACTACATAGGGATAGATAAACTCGATAATCTTTGTTTACCTCGTGCTCCATATCAGTGGGTAAGTCTTTTCGTGAACACATGAGTGCTGTACTGGCTCGATGCTCTAACCCTCCGAAACCATTACCTAAAACAGTCGTTAAAAAGACATACCGTTCAAATGGCGCATTACCACCGAAAAGGTTTATTTGATATTCACAAATGGCTTTTAAGTCTTTGCATAATCGCGGCATTGATGCGCGATGTTTGCCGCTGAGGACAATATCGTGCGGAACGCCGCAGGCTTCAAAGCTTTCAATCGTCAAATCGCCCATTTCGACAGGGTGATCGATGAATTCATCATAGCTATCGGCATAAAACTCACCAAAGCCAAATGGTTCACCAGCAGTTCTTTTCATGCTGGTGGCTAATTTCCATTGGCTAAGTTCATCCAACGCTGGTTTTTCAATGGTTAAGGTATGCTTGGTTTCTTCAAGTCCTTTAGCGCATAAGAAAACGCTACTGCCATTAAAAAATCCATGGGTAGTATCTAGGTGCGCTGAGCGCACAGATAAGTCCCAGGCGTAAACTTGATAACTAATTTTGATAAAACTGTCGCTGTTTTGGCATTGCCAAGTTTGCTTATCTAACTGCAATACTTCAACGGGTTGTTCATTGTTATCAACTGCTTTTATATCAATTAGATTTCTGGCGAAATCACGGATCATATAACTGCCCGGTAACCAAGAAGGCAATGACAAAATCTGATGAGGTTTTGCAGTGTTAATTGTTTGAGTGACTTCAAATAAATGCGCTTTAGGATCGATAGCAATGATGTGATAATGCATGAACAAATTCCAAGTAAGTTGGTGTTGCTAAAAAGAAATGCGAGCTAGAAGAGTGTTAATGCTGCCAAAATCACTAGCAATGTGCAAATGCAGATGTACATATCCACTAAATCTAAAATGAGTATTTACTGGAGTGACAAAGGCGGTAGTTGATACTATAAGATAACCTAGTTTGCGAATAACGTAACAGGCTTCACCCTACATATAACGATAAGGATGATTACCCATGGCCGAAGAAACCATTTTTAGTAAAATTATTCGCCGCGAAATTCCAGCGGATATTTTATTCCAAGACGAGCTAGTCACTGCGTTTCGTGATATTTCACCTCAAGCTCCGACCCATATATTGATTATCCCCAATCACCTTATTCCTACTGCTAACGATATTAAAGCTTCAGATGAACTTGCTTTAGGCCGCATGATGTCAGTTGCAGCTAAACTTGCTGATGAAGCTGGTATTGCTGAAGATGGCTACCGTTTAATTATGAATTGCAACAAACATGGTGGCCAAGAGGTTTATCATATTCACATGCACTTGGTAGGCGGTAAACCATTAGGTTCTATGCTTAATCACGCAGGATAAATTAAGCGAAATGAAAATAAACAGTGAATTTTTCCCGTTAACAGAAGTAGCGACCCGCTTTGTTAATCAATTAGCCCAATGCCGACGTTTGAATATCAGCGTACTTGAAGCCAGTGAACACCATGTATTACTAGAGCTACCATATAGCCAAGATATTATTGGTGACCCTGATACTGGTGTTATCCACGGCGGGGTAGTGACTACGTTAATCGACACGGCATCAGGTACGTCGGTTGTGAGTGCAATTTTAGCTAAGTACGAGTCTTTAGAGATATCACCAACACTGGATTTGCGTGTTGATTATATGAAGCCCGCGGAACCTGATAAGCCGCTATATGCCATTGCCGAATGTTATCGTTTATCTGCTAATGTCGCATTTACTCGAGCAATTGCATATCAAGACAGTGTTGATGACCCTATTGCTCACGCTGTAGGTTCATTTATGCGTATTAGCCCTGAAATGGTAGGTGAAGAATTTCGTCAAGCATTAATGGGCGAGTCGAAAAATACTGTAGAGCCAAGCAATAGCGATATCGGTACACGGGAATCAATTACGCCAATTGCAGATGCTTTTGCGGCAGATGACTTAAATGTTCATGATATTGTTAAACGTGCCATTGACTTGAACGACTATAGTTATTTATTAGCTAAAGTGCCGTACACACAGTTTATCGGCATGAGTGTTAACCGTTTCGGTGATGAAATGGTGTTTAAATTACCGCAAAAAGACGACAATATTGGCAACCCGATTTTACCCGCTATTCACGGAGGTGTGATTGCAGGCTTTATGGAAATGTCGGCAATTGTACAATTAATGGTGTTCATGCAAGCGAAGAAAGTGCCTAAAATTATTGATTTCTCAATCGATTATTTAAGGGCTGGTTTGCACCAAGATACCTTTGCAGAGTGTAAAATTACTCGCCAAGGCCGCAGAGTCGCGCACGTTACAATCAATTGCTGGCAAACGAATAGAAAGCAATTAATTGCCACCGCGAGAGCGCACTTTTTGTTAGACCAATAAGCTTTATATATTTTATAGAAGAGTCACTTACGAACCGTCAGTTTCAAGCCCATAGGGCTAAGTTATCAAGAGGATACATGATGAAGTTTTCAATAGTCGTTGTAACATTAGTATTAATGATGTCAGCTTGTGCTAATCACACCGCTGGAGTATCAGCAGGTTCCAATGGCGAAACTCGGGTTGATAATTACTCATTTGGTCAAGAGGTCGCTGTCGAGCAAGTTAACGTGCGTACACAAGGTGATTTATTACAAGGCTCGGCGTTAATATTAAGCAAGGTTAGCACCGACCTACGTCTACAATATAAATTTACTTGGTATGACGCTGGTGGATTTACTATTGAAGATGAAGCTACTAGCTGGAAATCATTAAAACTTCACGGTAAGCAACAAATGCAGGTAACCGCTGTAGCACCTAATACCACAGCCACACGCTTTGATGTTTATGTCCGCAAAGCCTTCTCAAATTAAGCGTTAATCAATTTTAGAAAACACCCATATTTGGGTGTTTTTTTATGCCTAAACGGTTCACTTCTTTAGGTGATACAAACTTGTACTTAAATAGTTAATGAAAAGTTCTCAGTAACAGTGTCGTACTTATTGCTAATCGTTTATAATCCGCCTCGCCAAGGGGTGTTAGCTCAAAAAAGAGCTAACTGAGATGTTTTTTGACGAACCCTTAGAACCTGATCCGGCTAATACCGGCGTAGGAATAGGCTGCATTTTTTAAGACATCATTTTTGAATTAACGCTAAAACAAGAAAGCGAACTCGACAATGTTGTCACAGATGCACATCACTCATTCACTATGCTTGCCGGATCTCAAAATTATTATTTGAGGTCCTATGTCTTTATTTAAACCTAAATCGCCTGTTGCGATTGCCATTCTCGCCGCTTTATCGACTTCTGCTGTTGCACAATCTGAAGATATTGAGCGCTCAGCGCCAAATGCAGAAAAGATGGAAGTCATTGTTGTTAATGCTGACTTCAGTAATATCGAGCTTGAAAAAGCGCCTTCTAGCGTGACGGTAATCGACAGTCAGCAATTACAAGACGAAGGGGCACAGCATTTTGAAGATGTATTGAACTCTATTGCCAACTTTAACTGGTCAGGCGGCAGTTCACGTCCTAAATACTTCCAAATTCGTGGTGTTGGTGAGCAAGAAGAATATCAAGGCGCACCTAACTCATCGGTTGGCTTTATCGTTGATGATATTGATTTATCAGGTATCGGCATGGTTTCAAGCATGTACGATATGCAACAAGTTGAAGTATTACGTGGACCTCAAGGCACCCAATATGGTGCTAATGCATTAGCCGGGTTAATTTATTTAAAAAGTAATGACCCAACGGATGTATTTGAACATGGCGCACAAGTGTCAATGGGTGATGATGATTTACAAACTTTCTCTGGTTTTAGCTCCGGTCCCTTATCTGATTCAGGTAAATTGTTGTATCGCGTATCGTTAGAACAGCATTCTCAAAATGGTTACCGTGATAATACCTATCTAGAGCGTGAAGATACGAACGCCCGTGACGAGTTTACCGCTAGAGCAAAACTGCGCTGGTATGCAACCGATGACGTGCAACTTGATTTAACCTTATTACATGCCAACTTTGACAATGGTTATGATGCTTGGACATTAGATAATAATGGTTTTGAAACCATTACTGATAAGCCTGGAGTTGATAGCCAAAAAACCACTGGCGTTGGCTTAAAAGCGATTTTTACTCAGTTTGAAAAATTTGAACTGACCTCGCTAACTTCATTTGCACAAACTGACCATCACCATAATTATGATGGCGATTGGGCTAACCCTGATTATTGGGCCTCAAAAGAATGTACTGCTTATGATGATAACTGGGTCGAGATTGGCACAGAGCCATGTGTTTACGATTACACATGGGATAAGCAAGGCGACCGCAAAACGATTTCACAAGAGTTCCGTATTAGCTCAAACGAAGCAGGACGAATTTTTAACGATTCGACTGACTGGTTAGTGGGTTTATACGGCATGAACCTGAAAGAAGATAACGATTTATACTCTGAATACAATGGCTGGCCTGATGAAGTATTACAGTCAGAATATGAAGCCACCAACTATGCCATTTTTGCCCAAACAGATACCCAGTTTGGTGATGGTTATGTATTTTCAGCAGGTGTGCGATTAGAACGCCGCGTAAGTGAGTATTCCGACAGTAATGGCGATGAATTCGATCCTACAGAAAATATGTGGGGCGGGCATTTAGCGATTTCTAAAAGCTTAAACCAAGATCATAACGCTTACTTTAGAATTGCTCGCGGTTACAAAGCGGGTGGCTTTAACATGACTTTACCACCTGAACTTGCTGATAAAAAAGAATTCGATACTGAAATTCTATACAACTATGAGTTAGGTCTTAAATCATCATGGTTAGATGGCGCGGTAGCGACCAATATGGCGCTGTTTTACATGGACCGTCAAAACCAACAAGTATCGGCGTCACAGCAAGATCCTGACGACCAACAGCGCTTCATTCTATACACTGATAATGCCGGTAGCGCTAAAAACTATGGCGCAGAAGCAGACTTTAAATACTATGCCACAGATAACATAGAGTTTTACGGCAGTGTAGGTTGGTTAGAAACTGAATACGGTGATTATCAATACAATGATGGTTCAGGTAACGTAATTGACTTAACAGGGCGCGACCAAGCGCATGCGCCTAACTTCACTTACAGCGCAGGTATGAGCTATGTCAGTGATTCAGGTTGGTTCACCAACTTAAATGCCAGTGGAAAAAGTGACTTTTACTACTCAGATAGCAATGAATCCAAATCAGATGCTTACACCATATTCAATGCACGCATTGGTTATGAGTCACAGATGTGGTCAGCTTACTTATGGGGCAGAAACTTATTTGATGAGCAATATGGCGTACGTGGTTTCTACTTTGGTAATGAGCCAGATTTAGATTGGGCTGATAAACAATATGTTCGTTATGGCGATCCTCGCCAGTTAGGCATTACACTTGATGTGAAGTTTATGTAGTGTTTACTGATTATTGATAAAGCTGAATTTCTTTAACAATAACAATAGTTTTAACATTGTTATTTAACAATGAAATACAGTGAAATACCGCCATGGTTTGCCATTTCTTTGCTAAACTATGGCGGTATTTTTACTTAAGTCGCCCCTAAGGAATTCCTGATGAAATTAACAGCTGAAATCAGTATGTATCCGTTTAACGAAAACTATTTGGATCCGATTAAATGGTTTATTGGCCGTGTTGATAGCTACTCAAATATCGAAAGAAAAACCAATGCCATGGCAACACAAGTTTGTGGTGAATATGCTGATGTGATGTCAATGCTTGCTGTGGAGATGGAAGCTGCTCACCAAAAGTGGGGCAAGGCTGTTTTTGTGTGTAAATTCATTGGTGGCGAGTTAGATTTAACTCACACTGAATAACTGTTCATAGCGAACTATTGCTACTCATTATAAGAAGTAATTTTTAAGAACTAATGTCCTTAAATACTTTAGTTAATTAATTTTTGAATAGAAAAAGAAATCATTAATATGCTTGCTGAGATTTTCCAATACTTTCAAACTGCCTTAACAGAAGCCTCCGCTATGACAGGGTGGGAAGCTATTGCTGTGGTACTTGCAATCGCCTATTTAGTTTTAGCCATGAGAACCAATATCTGGTGCTGGGCTGCAGCTTTTGTCAGTACCGCTATTTATACGGTGTTGTTTTGGAAAGTCTCACTATTAATGGAATCCCTACTTAACGTCTATTATATGGCGATGGCTGTGTATGGCTTTTGGTTATGGCGCTATGGCAGTAATAAAATTGAAGGCAGCTCTCAAGATACTGAGTTAGCTATTGTGAGTTGGTCATTGAATAAGCATCTGATTATTATTGCGGTAACGTCTGTAATATCGTTGATTGTAGGTTATTTGATGGCCACGAATACTTCGGCATCTTTTCCATACCTTGATGCATTAACGACGTGTTTTGCTGTAATGACTACCTACTTAGTTGCTAAAAAAGTGATAGAAAACTGGTATTACTGGATGGTAATAAATTCGTTGTCTATATATTTGTATCTTCAAAAAGGCTTAATGCTCACTTCTGGTTTACTGGTTTTATACTTATTTATGGCGGTGAGTGGTTATTTTATGTGGCGTAAAAAAATGCAGCAAGATACGCTTGAAACACAGTTTAATCTCGCTAAATAACTCTTGTTGATAAGCTCTCTGCTAATTTTAAAACCCACAAACCGAGCGAGAATAAAGACTAATAACCGATGACAGTATTTAACCCTTGGGCATTATTGCCTGCTGATCTTAAACATCAATTGCCTTCATCGTTAGTGGTGGATATTAGCGACAATTGTACTGGTGTCGATAGGTTGTCCGCAGGCTTAAGTAACAGTAATTACCACCTTAAAATGCCATCTAAAGACTGGGTGTTACGGGATAATAAAGATATTCAGCAGTGGTGTGATAGAGATAATGAAGTCGCTTGCTGGCAAATGGCGCAAGCTATCCAATTAGCGCCTAAACTTATATGGCAAAGCGGGACTAAGCAGTTTTATTTAAGTGAGTTTATCAAGCAAGCAAGCTTTGATTGGTCATCTACATTCTCTGAATATGGCTTTAGCTCATCTAATAGACCCAAAAACAATGTCTTTCAATGTGGTGATGGTCTAGCTGAGCAGTACGAACCCGTTAGTCAATTACTGAACTTACTGAATCAACTCACTACATTAGCTTTACCCCCTAAAGCCATTAGCATTACTGAGCAGTGGCACGTCTATCTTGAGTCATTAGCTGAACTGTCAAATCACCAATTAGATAAACAATGGTGTGATGCATTTGCACAATTATTAGATTTAAAACCTGCAATGACTTCTTGGCTGGCTGATGTAGAGTCTTGTTTGATTAGGCCACAATTTTGTCATCGCGATTTATCACCGTTTAATCTATTGCTACAACAAGATAAATTGCTGTGTATCGATTTTGAATATTGCGCAGCAAGCCATCCGATGTTTGATTTAGCCTCGATTTTGGCAACTCATCAGTTAACTGATCAACAAGCTAAAGATCTTTCTGAGCAATATCTATTTCAACATCCAAACCTTCAAACCAATGCTATTCAGTATTTAGATCAAATCTATAACTGCTTTTGGGCATTTAGCGCGGCTTGGGCATTGATGATGGCAGCTAAAGGCCCAGATTCAGAAGATGATCAACTCGTTGATGCTTTAGTTAATCAAACGTCAACTGACTCAAAAACTTCATATTTTATGTTATTCAACAAATACCTATCTTTAATATCATAAGGCTATTATTCTTAATCAATAGCCAAGATTAAGGAGAACGTCCGTTGAAGAAGTCATTCGTTCCATTATTGCTGGTGGTGTTTTTGGTGGGGTGTTCCACAAAATTTAGCTATTTCTTTCTCGATTGGGCCATAGAATGGCGAGTAGAGGAGTACGTTACTTTTGATAAACAGCAGCAGAAACAGTTTGATGTATTGCTAGAGAAATTCCTAATCTGGCATCAAAAAGATGAATTACTCCGATATAGCCAGCAGTTAAACTCTCTTTCGCAAGCGATTCAAAGCCAAACTGTCACTCCTGAGTTATGGCAGCAGCAAGTCACCGATGCTAAAGCACATTGGTTTCGTATTTTTGATTTTGTATTACCTGATTTATTACCCATTTTAGCCAGCCTTTCAGATCAACAAGCTCGCGAATTGATTGAAAAGCTTAAAGAAGATAATAAAGAACTAAATCAAAAGTATGCCGGAAAAACTCCGCAGCAATTGTTAGACGATTCAAATGAAAAAGTCATCGATAACATTGACGATTGGTTAGGCAGTGTTTCGCCACAGCAACAAGCATTAGTTAAGCAATATAATAAACAGCGATTAGCGACATTAGATATGTGGCTAGAATATCGACTGGACTGGTTAAGGCAATTTCAACAAGCCATTGAAATGCGTGATGATACAGAGCTACTTGAGCAGCGTATGCGCTTATTGATGACATCGCCTGATGAATTAAAATCGGAAGTTTATCAGCAACATGTTGACCAAAACTCTCGTTTATTTGGCCAATTAGTGATTGACCTTAATAGCAGTTTATCTGCTAAACAAAGACAACATTTCACTAAAAAAATGGATGAGTTAATTACTGACCTAAGTGATCTTTCAAAAGAGATAAAGTAAATCTGAAATAAAATGTATGAGTTATTTTTGATCATGTTTTGAAAGATTTATCTACTATGCTTGGTCTAGTGACGTAATGAACGAATATTTTAAGGAATAAATATGAGTAATCTTTACCAGCAATTTTTAAACTTTTTAAAACATATTGAAGGCTTAGCGCCATTAGCCTTGCGTATTTACCTTGCGCCAGTTTTAATGCAAGCGGGTTACAACAAATTGTCGCATTTTAGTGATACCGCAGCTTGGTTTGGTAATCCAGATTGGGGGTTAGGCTTGCCTATGCCTGAGGTAATGACGGCGTTAGCTGCTGGTACAGAGTTATTTGGTGGTTTTTTATTATTAATTGGATTGGCAACTAGACTCATTGCTATTCCGATGATGTTCACCATGTTCGTCGCAGCTTTTGCTGTGCATATTGATAATGGTTGGTTAGCCATAGCAGATGCGAGTTCTTGGTTAGCGAATGATAATGTTGCTGCTTCGGCTGAAAAATTAGAGGCTGCCAAGTCAATTTTGCAACAGCACGGTAATTATGAGTGGCTAACAAGCTCAGGTAATTTTGTTATTTTGAATAACGGAATCGAATTTGCCATAACCTATTTATTCATGTTGCTGGCTCTACTTATGCTAGGTGGTGGTCGATACACTAGCCTTGATTACTTTATTCGAAAACGTTTTATGTCATAAGTTGAGTCATTAAAAAATCCCACTTCAATGTGGGATTTTTGTTAGTATCGGTCTGAATTTATTATTGTGATTGGTAAAAAGGACATTTCATTGGACGCATCAGAATTATTACTCACCCGACAATCAACGCCGAGATTAACCCTGCCAGCCCCTTCAGAATCTCAACTCGACTTTATTCTTAATGCCGCAGCAAGAGTGCCTGACCATGGTGCTTTAACGCCTTGGGAATTTATCATTGCCACTGGTGATGGCCTTAATAAGTTAGGCGAAATTTTTGTTAAAGCAGCTAGCGCGAATGGAGCTGAAGAAGCCTTTATCACAAAGGCTAAAGGCATGCCGCATCGTGCGCCTATGGTCATTACCATTGCGACTAAAAACCAACAGCATCCGAAAGTTCCATTACTAGAACAGCAACTTGCAGCAGGCTGTGCGACCATGGCAATGCAACAAGCAGCATTTGCTTTAGGCTTAGGTGCAGTTTGGCGTACAGGTGACTTTGCTTTTAATGCCACTGTAAATAAAGAGTTAGGCTTAGCTGAAGAAGAACAAATTGTAGGTTTTTTATATGTTGGAACACCAGCAGTTAAAGCACCAGTTAAACCTTTAAAGGAAGGTCGTCAGTTTGCTCGTTTTCTTTAGAGGCAGGATTTATCAAAGCACTTTGAAATATAAAGTCTGCGCATCAAAGCAAAATAAAAAAAGAACATATAAAAATATGGCGCTGCGTTAAAGGCAGCGTCTGTATGATAAAAGTTATTGGAGTAGGTGTTAAAGTAAGTTTAATTTACTCTTTAGGGTCTAACGAATCTAGTGGCAGTAAATTCTGATAAATATAGTAACCTAAAGGTCCAAAACATAGGCTGATGGTTCCCCATAAATACCTGCGCACATTATCTATATGAGCGCCAGTTGTCATCGCTCTATGACAAAACATGATATGTAAAATACTGAGCAACAGTATTAATAACATCACCAAATCCATTTGTTCCATGTCTACATCCTTGATTACTGCAAAGAGACTTATCTAAGCTTAATCTCATTTTGGAATTTCGCAGCAAAAACAATAAAAAATCCATCTTATAGTTGACGTAACATACTTCAATTTAACTCATTAATTCAATGGTTTTATTGAATAATTATACAAAAGTGTGAATCTACGCTTATTAATTAAGCATATGCTTAACTAGTTTGGTCACTTTAACTTGGTTTGTTGCTCAATATCATCGAGCCATAATGGATATTTGCACATAACGGATTGAAATAAATCACTTTCAATATGGTGTTTTAGCCATTTTCTCACATGAGAATACGGGCTTTGTTCAAACCAACTTCGGTTAACGTGGGCAAACTGGCGAACGAATGGAAAAATAGCAAAATCGGCATAGGTTGGACTGTGAGCAAATAAGTGATCTGTATTGCTCAGCTTAGTCTCAAGTATTGCTATGAATTTACATGCTTTTTCACGGTAATACTCTTCAGTAAATTCAAGGTGTCTATCTGCATATTTGTATTTGTCTAGCCAAGATTTAAATTCATTATCGTTTATATCAATTAATGCTTTTGCATCTTTATCTGTTAACGACTTTATCAATAAGTCATATTCACCTTTGCATAAATATTCGTAATTCGTTGCAGGATAATGACTGAGTGAATAATTAATAATATCTAGACTTTCTTCTAGTATAAGCCACTTATTATTAATACTTTCGTCTTGGTTTTTGTTTTGGTATTGATTCTCGGAATGAATGACTAAAACCGGTACCGTTCCTTTAGGAGAAATCTCCAGCATTTCAGCAGGTTTATTTTTAAGGATGATTTCTCGTACCTGCGGGTTTAGTGAAGATAAGTGTAGTCCTAAGCGGGCTCTCATTGCGTAAGGACAACGTCTAAAACTGTATAGGATCATGTGGTGTGTTTATTTTTGATTTCTTAATATACGAGCCATTCTAAGGCGTTATTCAATGGATTGTTAGCTATAACTCGCTTCGCAATGTGATCTTAATCAAATAAAATTGCCGAGATAAGTGTGATTAAGGTACAATTCCGCGCTTTTATTTGAGCTGCGTCCCGTTTGTTCTGAGCAGTTATCGTTGCCTATTGGCATTAATTAATATTGCTCTACAACAACGCTCTCAAATTTAAAGCTTAATAAACACATTATTTCGATAAAACCTATGCACTGGAAATTAAGTTCCAGCTAGCGGAGAAAACCATGTCACACGTTGTAGTTTGTGCGTTATATAAGTTTGTTGCCTTACCTAATTTTGAATCTATTAGAGCACCATTATTAGCCCATATGGAAAATGCTGAAATCCGCGGTACCTTATTACTGGCTAAAGAAGGCATTAACGGTACAGTTGCTGGTAGCCAGCAAGCCATTGATGGATTACTGGCATGGTTAGCCACACAAGAAGGCTTAGCTGATATTGTGTGCAAGCTTTCATTTGATGAACAAATGCCTTTTTATCGCACTAAAGTAAAACTTAAAAAAGAAATTGTGACTATGGGCGTTGAGGGAATCGATCCTCGTGAAGTGGTAGGTACTTATGTAAAGCCTAAAGATTGGAATGCGTTAATTTCAGATCCTGAAGTGCTATTAGTAGATACTCGTAATGACTATGAAGTACAAATTGGTACCTTTAAAGATGCGGTTAACCCTGTAACAGAAACATTCCGTGAATTTCCTGACTACGTTAAAGAAAACCTAGATCCTGTCAAACATAAAAAAGTCGCAATGTTCTGTACCGGTGGTATTCGCTGTGAAAAATCCACTGCCTATTTAAAAGAACAAGGGTTTGATGAGGTTTATCACCTTGAAGGCGGCATCCTAAAATATCTAGAGGAAGTAAAGCCTGAGCAAAGTTTATGGGAAGGTGAGTGCTTTGTATTTGATAACCGAGTCGCAGTGAATCATCAACTTGAAAAAGGCATTTACGATCAATGTAATGCTTGTCGCATGCCGATTACCCAAGAAGAAATGCAAACAGAAGCTTATGTCCAAGGGGTTAGTTGCCCACACTGTATTGATAAAATTTCAGATGAGCAACGTCAGCGCTTTATTGAACGAGAACGCCAAGTACAATTAGCAAAACAACGTGGTGAAGCGCACATTGGCAGCGAAGTTAAACAAGTCATTGCACAGCGCCGCAAAGATAAAGAGTCGTTAAAGCAAGCGCAAAACGAAAGCTAGTTAAAACTCTACTTTTATCAGTCAGCTTTCGATAAGCATCACCATCAAGTTACAGTTCTTTATTTAGGTCTAACAAGATTAAAGAACTAAAAAGTACACGCTATGAATAATAGCGTGTACTTTTTTATGGGTGTTCTCTTTAGTAAAAGCTCAACTTATTTAAAACACAACTTACTTAAAACTTAAGTTAATCCCTATTGTGGCTAACTTTTTCTGTTCGGCATATAAATCTTGTATTAATAATTCACAGCGTTGAGTTGCTTCTTTATCTTGCTCTTTGCACTGCGAAAGCTTAATTGTAAAATCTGCTTGTTGAGCTTTAACCTTTATTTGTTGGTCGCTGCTGGATGTTCTGCCTAAATTAAACAATACAGCTAGACGCAGAAGGGTTAGTAAGCGCGTAAAAGCTTGGCGCTGAATATCGTCTGCGATGGTGATGGATAGATAATTCAGTTTCTTGCGATGATTGCCCACCAGTAACGCTAGCATTTGCTGCTGTTGTTGGTTAAAGCCAGGTAAATCGCTGTTTTCTAAAATATAGCTACCATGCTTGTGGTGAGACTTAGAGTTGATGGATATGCCAATTTCATGAAGCTGACAAGCGCCTTCGAGTAACCAGCGATAATCCGTTAATCCCCATGGTTTACTGACTTGCTCAAATAGAGCTAAGGCCGTTTGAGTGACCTTATTCGCTTGGTTTGCATCAGTATGATAAAGCTGAGCTAAACTGGTTAATGTTCGTTGTCTTATATCATCTTGCTGTTCAATCTTGGCAAGCTCATAAAGGACTCCTTCACGCAGAGCACCTTTTGCAGCTTGCAAATGTTTGATTTCTAACTGTCTAAAAAAACTGATTAAAATGGCTAAACCTGCAGCAAGAAGCGGGATCCTTCTTTCATCGAGTTGCTCGAATTCAAGCTTGTCGATACGACCGACATTGATAAGGTGCTTTTTTAACGCTAATAGGTTTTTACTAGTTATGCCTTCGCCATTATCGGTAACTTCACTGATGGCGAGAGTAATGGCTTTTGCTGAGCCTGAACTCCCTAACACGAGTGACCAATCTTGGTTAAAGTAAACTTGGCTTAAGCCTGAAAATTGCTTATCTGCTGCTTGAATAGCTTGCTTAAATGATTCTTTTGAAAGGTGACCATTCACAAAAAAACGTTTGTTATAACTGACGCAGCCACATTTTAAACTGGCTAAATGTTTAGCACGTTTTTCATTACCCACAATCACTTCTGTTGAGCCACCACCAATGTCTATAACGATATTTTTTTGTTCAAGCACTTGGCTGTGGGCAATACCGGTATAGATTAAACGAGCTTCTTCATGCCCCGAAACCACATTAATTGGATAGGGCAGCACTTTGCGAGCTGCGGTTAAAAAAGATTGCCGATTCTTGGCTACGCGTAAGGTGTGCGTGGCGACAATTTTGACTTGGGCTTTCGCTAAGTTTGAAAAGCGCTGACTGAAATCTTTAAGACATTGAACGCCATTTTCAATTGCTACTTCTGCTAATACATTGTGATTATCAAGGTATTTTGCCAGCTGCACTTGGCGTTTTTCTTTGTGTAACACTTGCAAAAGCCCGTCTTGTTCACGAGCAATTACTAAGTGAAAACTATTTGACCCCATGTCGATAGCGACAAAATGTTGTGAGTCTTGTGCAATAACATCAGCCAATTTAAGCCTCTTGTGGTAATTCTGCTTGGTTCTTATTGTTATGTTTGACTGCTAATGCAGTTTTTACCTTCTTTTCATAGCTATTAAGGTATTGATGAATAGCAACTTGGCTACGAAGTTTGCGTTTATTTCCTCTAGGGTTATAGCGATTATCATGCTGCTGATTAATCACCCTAGACTTAGTATTATCTTTAAATTGCAACGAAAGTATAGCAATAACCATCTGTTTTAACTGCTTATCATATACTGGCGTTGAGACTTCAATCCGTTCATCAATATTACGGGTCATCCAATCTGATGAGCCGATAAATAGTTTTTGTTCGCCGCCTGCATGGAACAACATCACCCGTGAATGCTCTAGATATCGGTCGATAATGCTATAAACCTTAATGTTGTCGCTTTGCCCTAGTATTTGCGGGATTAAGCTACACATACCACGGATAAGCATAGTGATTTTTACACCGGCATTCGACGCTTCATATAGCTTATTAATCATGATGTCATCCACCAGATTATTCAGTTTTAGCTGAATACTGGCAGGCTTTTTTTGTTTAGCTTGTGCAATTTCATCATCGATTAAGCTTAAAAAGCGTGATCGCGAGTTATAAGGCGAGACGATTAGATGATTAAACTCGTCTTTACGGTAAGGTCGTTCGATTAAATCAAAGACTTGTTTAACTTCACCTGCAATATCTTGATTGGCGGTAAACAACGAAAAGTCAGTATAAAAACGGGCTGTTCCTTCGTTAAAGTTACCTGAACCTATGTGGCAATAATACTGAGTTTGGCCATGCTCTTTACGGCCAATGAGGCATAATTTTGAATGGACTTTTAAACTCGGAATACCATGATGAACCGTTACTCCAGCTTCAGCTAAGCGGCGAGTCCAGTTAATGTTTGATTCCTCATCAAAACGGGCTCTAAGCTCAATGATTGCCGTCACTTGTTTACCATTTTTAACAGCATCAATCAGTGACTGCATAATGTGGCTTTTTTTAGCCACTCGGTAGAGGTTAATTTTAATGAATTTAACTGCTGGATCGTAAGCGGCTTGTCTGACTAACTCTGTGAAATGAGAAAACTTATGATACGGATAATTGAGCATAATGTCTTTATGTCTAATAGCATCAAAGCTGTTATCAAACGCTAAAAACTGACTGCTATCAATGGGATGAAGCTTCTCATTAACCAGCTTTTTACGACTTGGATTGGGGAAGTCCATAAAGTCTTTGAAGCTATGATATCGCCCACCCGGCACCAGACACTCTGTAGAGCTGATATGCAAGTGTGACTTGAGCATTTCTAACATATCTTCAGGCATATTACGGTCATAAACCAGCCTAACTGGCTGAGCATTTAAGCGCTTTTTAATCCCTTTTGTCATTCGCTCAAGTGTTGTTTGTTCAAGCTCATTACTGATGTTGTAATCCGCATCTCGGGTCATTTTCATTGAGAAAACTTGAATGGTATCGAACTCAAAAAAAGGTCTAAATAAATCATCAATACAGTGACGGATAATATTATCGAGCAATATTAAGTGTTTAATTTTTGATGTTTTTTCAGTTGGAAGTTCTAAAAATCGCGGTACATTCTTATTGGGCACTTCCACCAAAGCGTACGCTTTATTATCGCCCGATTGGAGGCTAGCGACTAAGTAGGTTGTTCCATCAACTAAGTGCTGTACTAAATCACTTTCATCGGTGACGATGTGTGGTGCTATATGACGCTTTAATTGGTTTTTAAAGTACTTTTTAAGCCAGGCACTGTGAAACTCACTCAGTTGAGTCTCGTTAATTAAAAAGATATTACAGCGGGCTAATTCTTTCATTAATACAGGGTAAATTTGATCAAACTTTTCTTGTAAGTCGAATACTTTATCCTGAATTTTGGTCATTAATTGCTGGTACTGAAGCTGTTTAGAACTGATCCCAGAAACGAGTATCGCACGTCTAACTGCAGCGACTCTAACCTGAAAAAACTCATCCATGTTACTTGAAAAAATCCCTAAGAATCTCACTCGCTCAATCAGTGGTACAGAAGCATCATAAGTTTCTTGTAATACACGTTCATTAAATGACAACCAAGACAGTTCTTTATCAACGAATTTTAGATGACGGGATTCAGTCACATTTTGCTCCTGCAAAGCATTGCGGTAATACTTTCATAAAAGCCATAATCGAATGGTGCGAAAATAATACGCTAGGGTGGAATAGCTAATTCACTGTTTAATATGAATAAAGTAAAAAGATATTTTACTGCAGTAATATGACAATTTTGTGATGTTATTGAGTTGAACACTGTTTTCAGCAAATTCAATAGTGCAACAAATTGATTAAGCAAATTAAACCAATTGATGAAATTGTCAGCTAAATAACAGTGAACACTAAACTTTATAAGATCCGATATAAAGCTTGTGTTATTTTTAGCATTGATTTGAATTTTTGAGTGGTAAGAAATGTTTATTGGGTTTGATTATGGCAGTGCAAATTGTTCCGTTGGTATTGAAAAAGAGGGAGAAGTTAGGTTAATTCCGATCAATGGCGACAGTAATTTCTTATCATCTACCTTATATGCAATGGATCGAGAGTTAATCGCAGAAGCTGTTTATCAACGTATTGCACCAGAGTTTAAAGCTGAATATGGCAAGTTACGCTCAGCGCAATTAAGCCGAGCAAGAATGGTGCGCCATGATTTAGATATTTACCCAGATGAACAAGTGGTGTTTGTAGGTCCAGAAGCCATCGATGCTTACTTAGATTTTCCTGATGAAGGTTTTTATGTCCGGTCGCCAAAATCGTTTCTTGGTGCCAGTGGGTTACGCCCAGAACAAGTTGCTTTGTTTGAAGATATTGTGACGTTAATGATGCTAGAGGTTATGTCCCGAGCAAACAAATTAATTAACGAACCCATTACCCAAGCAGTTATCGGCAGACCAGTTAATTTCCAAGGAATTGGTGGTGAATTAAGCAATCAACAAGCCCAAGCGATTTTAGAGACCGCCGCTAAACGAGCAGGTTTTGAGCAGGTAAGCTTTTTATTTGAGCCAATGGCAGCAGCCATGGACTTTGAAGCCTCAATGAGCCGTAATCAAACAGTATTGGTTGTGGATGTGGGCGGTGGTACGACGGATTGCTCTATGGTGAAAATGGGGCCTGATTTACAGCATAAAACCGATCGCAGTGACGACGTGTTAGGCCATAGTGGTCAGCGTGTGGGCGGTAATGATTTAGACATTGCCGTTGCAATGAATTGCTTTATGCCTCATTTAGGTTTGGGATCGCAATTAAAAACCAATTTGACAGTACCGCGGCAACCGTTTTGGAATGGCGTTGCTGTGAATGATATTAGTGCTCAGCGTGACTTTAATTCGTTGTCGACGGCGAAGCTAATTGATGAACTAATCAAAGATTCATTAAAACCTGAGTTATTGACGCGCTTAAAGTCATTAAGACAGCATCAAATGAGTTACCAGTTTGTGCGTCAAGCAGAGCAATCAAAAATTGGTCTATCAACTCAAGCTGAGTACCAAGCTGATTTATCATTTATTGAGTCTCAATTTGCTGTCGCTGTAAATCAAACTGATTTTGAAACTGCAGTGGATCAACCTGTGGCCAAATTAGTCACTATTATGAAGCAAGCCGTTGAAGAAGCCGGTGTTATGCCTGATGTGGTCTATGTGACAGGCGGTACAGCCAAAAGCCCGGTGATCCATCAATGTATTGCCGATCAATTTAGCCAAGCTGAAATCGTGGTCGGCGATCACTTTGGCAGTGTGACCAGTGGTTTAGTGCGCTGGGCAGGTAAAGTATTTAACTCTTAAGGAAAAGTCGCTTTATGTTTTCTCAATCAAAATTATTTTTAAACAAAAAACTATCGTCAGTCTTATTCATTGTTGCAACGAGTTTTCTTACAATGAGCTGTAGTGATGATGTGGGTAAAGTGAGTTTAGGGGTGTTTACCACTAAAGATATTAAGCTCAATATGATGGTCGACCCGATTGTGACTGGAGTGACCTGTCATGTGGCGAGTATCGAAGCGGATTTAAGTTTTTCTGATCCTTCTGATTCCGCTATTTCATGTCGCCAAACAGGTGAAATTACCCCGCAAATGATTGCTGCAATTGATATGTCGGCATCAGGCGAAATTGTGTTTAAAAAATCAAAAAGTATCTTTTTCAAAACGATGAAAATTAGACGTATTTTTGATAAAGAAAACCAAACACTGATGTATGTTTCTTATTCTACAAAAGAAACCTCAGGAAGCTATAAACACAGCTTGTCGACAGTGCCTTTATGGGGCACTAAAGCTTACAGCCAGACACAAGCAGCGAACTAGTATTTATCGATGTATTAAAGACTTAGAGAAAACAACAATAGCAAAGGTGACTACATGGATTGTCCTTTTTGTCAGAATGAATTGAATGATGGTGCACTTAAATGTGGTCATTGCCTTGAATATTTATCTAACCATGTGTGCCCTGATTGCCATGGCACATTACCGTTAGAGGCTAAAGTCTGTATGCATTGTCATTATCGCTTTAGCCAAATAAGTATTGATGTCACCCAGTTGTCTATGTCATTTAATTCAGAAGTGTTGGCATCATTGTTATTCAGATTTCGGTTTTTACCTCAAGAAATCGTCACTGATGAAGACAAGGTTACGATTAATACACCAGGCATATTTAGGCTATGGAATAATACTGATGAAGTGCCGTGGAATAAGATTGCGGGCTTTAATTATCGTAGTGGCATTATTTGGGACAAAGTCGAAATTGAAACTCGAGGTCAAAAGCCCAGTGTGATAATTGGTTTATCGAAAGCCAATAGTGACGAACTAAGAAGAGTGCTGCAGTCCATCGTAAACGCGAACTGATCCGCTAACGTGTTTTAGATAGAGTTTATTGGTGTTGTTAGTGCAGCCCTTTTTTCGGATAGTGCATAAAAAGCAAAAAAGGGCTTTCTCTATGAGAAGGCCCTTTATTTTATGCTGCGCAATTTTAATCGTTATTTTTCAATAACGTCATTAAAGCGTTCGAATGCGTCAGTTAAATCAGCAATCAAATCATCTGGATCTTCTAAACCGATATGAAGTCTAATCAGCGGTTTGCTGGTATCCCACTTGGTTGCTGTGCGCAGTCTATCAATTCCGAATACACCAAGAATTAAGCTTTCATATCCGCCCCACGAAAAGCCCATTTTAAAATGGCGCATGTTTTCAACAAAAGCAGTGACAGAAGCTAAGTTGCCTTGCTTTAGAACAAATGAAAACAAACCATTGCCGCCACTAAAGTCGCGCTGATAAAACTCATGACCAGGACAAGTTTCGAAGGCTGGGTGACGCAAATGATCCACTTCAGGTCGACTAGCTAACCAATTTGCCACTTTAAGGGCATTTTTATCATGTTGGGCCATGCGCACGCCTAATGTACGTAATCCGCGTGCTGCAAGGTATACATCGTCAGGTGAGGTGGTTTGACCCATGATGTAACTGTTTTCACGCAATTGTTCCCAATGTGCTTCATTGGCTGTGGCCGTACCCATCATCACATCAGAGTGGCCGACAATGTATTTGGTCGCTGCCTGAATTGAAATATCGACGCCCATTTCAAATGGACGAGAATTGATGGGTGAAGCCCAAGTGTTATCGAGCATTACTACTACATCGTGTTCATGTGCAATACGGCTTAATGTAGGCACATCTTGAATTTCCATGGTAATAGACCCAGGCGACTCTAAGAATAACACTTTGGTATTTGGTTTAATTAAGTCTTTAATGCCTTCACCAATCAGCGGATCGTAGTAGGTGGTTTCAATGCCAAAACCTGCCAGCAATTTATTACATAAATCACGAGTTGGCTCATAGGCGCTATCGACCATTAATAAATGATCGCCACTTTTCAAAAATGACAGTAAAGCGCTGCTAATGGCACCAGCACCAGATGGATAAAGGGCAGTACCTGCACCACCTTCTAATTCGCTAATCGCTTGCTGAAAAGAAAAATGAGTCGGGGTGCCACGACGACCATAAAACATTTCACCGTTGGTTTTGTTCTTTATGGCAAAGCGCATGTCATCCATGGTGTCGAATACCACAGTAGATGCACGATAAATTGGCGGGTTGATAATACCTTTTGAGTATTTTTTCTCTCTACCGACACTGACAATTTGCGTTGCGAGTTTGTCTTGTTGATGACTCATAAATTCATTCCCAATTAATGCAAGGTGATGTTATTCATTTTATTTAGCCATCCTACCATCTATACGGCCATAATAAAGCGCGAGGGTGATAATAATGCTTATTTTGATTCTGTTACTGGAAATTCTAAATAAAATTCGACACCGGAATCGTCAGTTAAGTTTTGCGCCCGAATACTGCCTTGATGAAACTCAGTGATTAATCTTGCGATGTACAAACCTAATCCCAAATGGGGTTTTGCCTGCACACCTTGCGGCCTGATAGAGACCATAGATTCAAAAATTTGTTCACTCATATCAAAAGGTAGAAGTGGCCCGCGGTTTTTAACGGTTAATTTAGCTGTTTTGCCTGTGAGTTTCAGCGAAACTTCAATGGGATCTTCAGTGCTAAACTCAATGGCATTATTAATAAGCTTATCCATTAGTTGGGCAACGTACTCAGGTACGCCGTGCATCGACATAGAATTGTTGTCAATGTCTACGGCAAACTCATTGTCAGGGTAAGTATATTGATAGCCCTGCATGCAGCCACTGACCACTTGTTGCAGTGAAAAATCACTTTGTTCAACGTGGGACAAACTGGCCTCTAGACGCGTAGCTTCACTTAGATTGTTTAATATGAGATGCAAACGACTGACGCCTTCTTGTGCGCGTGCGACATACTTTTCGCTGGCAGGCTCAAGGGGTTGCAAACTTAAATGCTCAAGTGATGAACGCACTACTGCAACAGGCGTTCTTAATTCGTGAGACAAGCGTGATGACATATTCTCAAGGTAATGGGTATATTGCCCAAGTCTACCGACAATACTGGCAAAGCTTCGAGATAGGTCACCAATTTCATCACGAGTTTTAGAAGGTACGATTTGTTGTTTCACCCGACCTTGGCTGTCGATGGCTTGTTCTGATTGATCGCGTAATTTTCGGATACGGCTAGAAATACTCGATGCGAAAATAAACAATGCAAGTGTGCCCATACTCATGATGGTTAAAATCACATTAAAGAGTTTTTCTAAGGCGCGATTACGTAAGGTACGAATGCCATGAGTAGTTTCTTCTGCAATTACCGCCCCCATGACTTTGTCGTCAATCCAAATAGGACTGGCTGCGGCCAATACTACCGCTTTGTTATCTGGGGTTAATCGCCAAGTTGAGCCGCGTTTACCATCTAGCGCTTGCTGGATATGGCTACCACTGAGTTCAGTAGAGTCTTGTAAGGAGTCAACAAAGTCCTGCGGTGGTTTAGTTAAAATCTTATAGTACAAAGGCAATAGGTGATCGCTTTTAAATTGACTCCATGCACTGCGATTTTCTGTTTCAGTTAAGCTAGATGACCAAACGTTATTACTGGCACGAATGTCACCGGACTTAGCCAATACTCTGCCGTGATTATCTACCACCCAAATACGCGAGCTATTGTGGCTCATGCCTTTGATGATGTTTTCTATTTCTGGTGAGGGCACCAAGACTGTACCTAAATGGTCCACTGAATCAATTGCCGAAGTACCAATAATGGTGTTCACAGTGCGAGTTTTAACATCATCGACGTTATAAATTGCAAAACCAAGTTTACTGCCTACCATAGATAGCGGCATTCTGAACTCGATATTATAGCCATCTTTAGTAGCAACCCATTGGCCTTGTATACGGATTTCTGGGGTGACGGGCATTGAGAGTGTTGGGTCTTGTGGTAATTCAAATGCGCTTAACCAACCATCTTGCATATTAGCCACTACATAGCGTTTAAACAGTCCATCAGGCGCTTGAGTCGCAATCACTAAGTGATCGTTTTTATCTACTCGCAGACTGTTTTTACTGCGATACACAAGCTGCTTGTCATGTACCTTAAAAAAACCATATAAGTAACCGCCATATTTACCCACCATATGGGTAAAATTAATATCAACAGGTTGGCTTTCATCACGATTAAAAATCACATGCTCACTGGAGTAATTAATCATACGGTGCTGATATTGCTGCCAATCAATCAATTTTCCATCTAATTGAATAGGGCCTGATAATGGATAGGCGTATAAGTCGCGGCCTTTTTCTACTTGGCTTAAAAAGCTCGCTTGATGATTAAATAGTTTAGGTCGTTCATGCAATGCTGTTGCTAATGCTTGAGTCGTGCCCTCAAGGGTTTTTTCTTGACCATGGCGTAGGTACTTTTCCATTTCCCACACGTACTCATAGCCTAGCCAAGGCAAGCACAGTAGGAATAAAGATAAGATAACAACTTTGGCGCGAAGACCAATGGGGATATTAAACATCAGCTAACACTATCCCAGCGATAACCCATTCCGTAAACCGTATCGATGCAGTTAAATTCTTTATCAGCGCTGATAAACTTTTTACGTATGCGCTTTACGTGCGAGGTAATTGTACTGTCATCGACAAAGATTTTTGCTTCTTGCATTAAGTCTTGACGACTTCGAACATGCCCAGGGTGTTTTGCCATCGCATGCACCATCCAAAACTCAGTAACGGTTAACTCAATCGGTTGTTGGTTCCAATACACTTGAATACGATTGCCATCAATGGTTAAAGACCCATGTTCGATAAGGTTGTCTTCCACCGTAGCGGCGCCAATTAATTCTGAGCGTCTGAACAGCGCGGCAATTCGTGCAATAAGATGAGGAAAGCTCACATCTTTTGATAGGTAATCGTCAGCTCCTAAGCGCAGACCGCACACTGTATCAAAGTCGCTGTCTCTAGCGGTCAAAAAAATAATAGGCAAGCTGCTAGACATAGAGCGCAATGATTGGCATAGGGTAAAACCACCATCGATTTCATTCTCTAGGCCGATATCAATAATAGCTAAATCAGGTAGGCGGGCGTTAAAGGCGAGCATAGCCGCAGGGCGGTTAGCATAACCTTGGACATTATAGCCTTGCTGTTGTAGCAATTCTTTGTAGTTTTCTCTGATAGCGACTTCATCTTCAACGATGGCAATTCTTTTCATGTAATAGCATTGATTGTGACTTATATGGCTGACTATACATGATTTCTAATCCAAAAAAATCGCCGCAAAGCAATTGCCATATTGTTGCCACATTTCATCCTCACATTGCCATTTTTATGCCCCTTAGTTGCCATTTCAATTGTGTTTAATAGCTACATCGAATGAGACACACATTTTAAGCCTCATTTATGAAACGACATTAATAGCACTTAAAAGGAAAACACCATGAAAAAGCAATTAATCGCAGTCGCCGTTATCAGTAGCCTATTTATCTCAAACATTTCAGTGGCTAATGATGAAATGCTAAACGATAGCAATCTAATGACTGAACAAACTGGAGTAACCGATGAGCGTGAACATACAGAAGAGTTAGTTGGTCTGACTTCAGGAGCTGTATTAGGCGCCGTTGTTGGTGGCCCAGTTGGAGCAATTATTGGTGCATTTGCGGGGACGCTAATTGGTAAAACAGTAGGGGATGACTCTGAAATTAAAACTCAAAAAGAGTTATTGGCTCAGCAACAGCAATCTATCGAGATTCAAACCTCAGAGTTAACTGCATTACATGAGAAACAACAGTCTTTAGCGGAAGTGACAGATGAGTATTTATTAGTGCAATCGCAGTTAACAGATTTACGTGAAGCGCAGCAACAACAGTTACAAGAGCTAGCTATTGGTCTGAATGTTCAGTTTAAGACGGGCTCTTCCACTATCGAACCTCACTTTGTACAACAGCTGGACGATGTTGCCTATTTAATGGCGTTATCTCCAGAGCTGATGTTGGACTTAACTGGCTATGCTGATCGCCGCGGTGATAGCACATTTAACCAAGCACTTTCAGAGCAACGTTTAATTGAAGTCACAAATTATTTAGTCAGCCAAGGTGTGTCATCTGAGCGCCTCCATGCGAAAGCTTTTGGTGCATCAGCGCCATTACATGCGCAGCAAAGTTTTGAGAATGACTTTTTTGATCGCCGCGTAACCTTAAAAATCATGCCAGTTGGTGAAGCGCTCGCTGCAAATTAATTTAGCTAAATTACCGAACAAGCCTTCGTGAAACATTTCGCATAAATATCTCTTTATCAGGTTTTGTATGAATTGTTTTTACGAAGGAGAGTGCTGAGTTCATGGAGAGAAAATAATGAAAAGGGTAACCCGTTATCAGGTGAGTCAATCCGCAAATGACAAGCGAGAAAATGACAAGCGAGACGATGAAAATATTCGCCAATTTAACAATATAGCTGCTTATGGCTGCTCAGGATTAATCCTGGTGGTGTTGATGATATTGAATGTGTTATTTCCAGTGCATGCAATGTCATCGAACAATACTCGTATGGTTGAAGTCGAAGGGCAAGCAGGCAGCGACAAGGTAACACAAGGTATTTTGCGTTATCAGCATAATGGTCAGCAGTTTGAGAGTTTGCCTTTGAGCACAGATGTGCAAATGAAAGTCTCGGGTTGGACAAACAGAGTCAGTGTTAAACAAACATTTACTAATGACTCGACAGCTTGGATTAATGGCAGTTATATATTTCCATTACCGCACAATGGCGCGGTAGATCAGATGCGTTTAATTATTGGGGAACGCGTTATCGAAGGGGATATTCAACCGAAGAAGGTCGCTAAAGCCACTTTTGAAAAAGCCAAAGCGCAGGGGAAAAGAGCCAGTCTGGTATCGCAGCAACGTCCAAATATTTTTACTACTGAAGTGGCTAACTTAGGCCCCAGTGAAACCTTGACCGTAGAGATCAGTTACCAAGAAAAGTTGGTCTATAAAGAGGGTGAATTTAGCCTTCGCTTCCCAATGACCATTAATCCGCGTTACTCGCCAGCGATTAAAGGTGCTGGAGAAGCGTCAGCAAGTGAGCCTTCATTATCTAACTCATTATCTAACTCATTTTATGAGTCATTATCGCCAAGTTTGCCGGCTTTGATATTAAGTTTTTCTAATGAGTTTTTTATTGCAGATAACTTTGACGTTTATGAAGACAGAGAAACTGCAACGGATTCATTAATGGTGAGCTTATCAATTGATTTAGATGCGGGCTTTAATGTGGCGGATATCGACAGCCCTTATCAACAGGTGACAACAAAAGGTGCCGGCGATAAGTGGCAAATTGAATTTGTTAAACAAGAAAAAGCCAATAAAGACTTTGTATTAACCTGGCGTGCAGATGAGTCTGTTATTGAAAGTGCGCAGCCACTGACTGCGGTATTTACTCAGCGAGGTCAAACCCATGCACCATCGTTTGATACTAGTTCAGGACAGGTTAAAGGAAGTGATAAGTTTCAAAGTAAGCAGCCGACAGTTAGCACCTATCAAGCTCCAAATGACGTTGAATATGGTTTAGTTATGTTAACCCCACCTTTTGCTACTAATAGCCGTTATTCACACGATCATCGCAATGGTCAATCAGAAGGTAAATCTGAAGGGATTGGTCAATCTCATGTCGCTCGCGAATTGATTCTGGTGATTGATACATCAGGCTCTATGTCTGGCGGCTCACTTGAACAAGCTAAACAAGCCATGTTGTATGCTTTAGCGGGATTAACCAGTCAAGATAAGTTCAATGTCATTGAATTTAACCATTCGGTCAGTCAGCTATCGGCGATATCTTTGCTAGGTACAAGCTCGAATATCGGTAAAGCGAATCAATTTGTGAGAGGGCTAGAGGCTAACGGTGGTACTGAAATAGGGAAAGCACTGTCGACTTCACTAATAACTAATGAAACGGTACAAAATAAAAAAGCAGTAGCAAATTATGGTGATAGCTCACAAGACAGTGTTTCTGTACAGAACCATTTAAGGCAAGTTATTTTTATTACCGATGGCGCAGTCAGTAACGAGCATGGGTTGTTTCAACAAATTGAAGCCGAATTAGGTGACAGTAGATTATTTACAGTGGGCATAGGCTCAGCACCTAATGCTTACTTTATGGAACGTGCAGCCATGTTTGGCCGTGGAACTTACACCTACATAGGTAAAACATCAGAAGTTAAAACCAAGATTGCTAAGCTACTAGCAAAAATCGAAAAGCCAGTAAGCACCGACATTAAGCTCAATTATCAAGATGGAACTGTTCCTGATTACTGGCCTGTTCAAATTCCTGACTTATATCAAGATGAGCCATTAATGGTGAGCTTTAAATCGCCTTCATATAACCAGCAAGATTTGATTGTTTCAGGTTATAGCCAAGGCCAGTTTTGGCAGCAACACATTAGTCGCAATAACCCTAAACAAGCCGCAGGTCTAGATTTGATATGGGCAAATGCGCAGATAAGCGCAATTGAAGCCACACAAACCAGAGCTAACTTACCTAGGGTTAAATCTCAAGTTGAAGCCTTAGGGATGAAATATCATTTAGTGACATCACAAACCAGTTTAGTGGCTGTCGATAAAACACCTGTGAACCCAATGGCTGAATTTAATCAAAATCTACAAGCTAAGAGGCATTTACCTGATGGCTGGCAACGGCCACAAGGTGTGTTACCTCAAACGGCAACCTCGAGTCGGTTGAACATACTTATTGGCCTGAGCTTACTGATTATCGCGCTATTACATGGACTTTGGTTACAGGGCTATTTACCAGGCCAGAGATTGGTTTTACCCAAGCGTGGCAAGTTGGAGGCGTTATGATGTCGTACAAGTGGATTTTACCGTGTTGTGTGGCGCTTATAGGAGTGAGTTTTTTATCACAAGGAGCATATATGCAAATTAAAGCCAATTTTGCTCAATATTTGATTGAGCAAGCATGGAGTAAAACATTAGTAGATCAATTACCCCACAAGCCATGGAGCTGGGCAGACACTCACCCTGTGGGGAAGTTAAAGCTTTACGCCGACAAAGAAACTGATTTGTATCCTATTGGTCAGCCAATGTTTGTATTGGCTGGCGCTTCAGGCAGAAATCTCGCCTTTGGTCCCAGTTTATTATTGAGCGGCGCAGGAGTCGGTGAGCAGGGTAATACAATTATCGCAGGTCATCGCGATACTCACTTTTTACCGCTACAAAAAGTGAAAAAGGGCGATATTATAGAGTTAGAAACATCACATGGTATTCAACAAAACTATTTGATTACTCAGATTGATATTGTTCATGAAACGCAAACTGAAGTACTTAATATGACAACGGATAACCAGCTGACGTTAATTACTTGCTACCCGTTTGAAGACTTGTCCGCTAATAGTGATTATCGCTATGTGGTCACGGCGAAAAAAGTGAATAGCGGACATCGATTAATATAAAACTCATTAATGACAAACTATTTTTTAGCTATTAGTAACTAATGTTTAACGATTAGCTAGAGATGGGCATAACCCTATTTCGTCCAAGTCGTTTTGCCTCGTATAACAACTTGTCAGTGGCTTCAATAAGCTGGCTGGTTGTTTGCTTTTCTTGCCACTGCGCTACACCAAATGAAGCGGTAATATTATCGATACGAGTTTCACTGCGTCGGTCTTTAACACTGAGTTTTTCAATAGAGCGGCGCATCGCTTCAGCTAATTGTCTTGCGATACGTTGGTTGCTATTTGGCAGTAAAATAGCAAACTCCTCACCACCAAAGCGGTAAAGTTTAACCCCATCTCGGCAAGATTCTTTTAAACGTTTAGCGACCACCTTTAGAACTAAGTCACCAAGCTGGTGGCCATAGGTATCATTAAATTGCTTAAAGTGGTCAATATCAGCAAGGATCATACAACATCCAGCAGGTGACTGATTGACCATGGCATTAATGTCTTCATTGAAAGCGCGGCGGTTAAGAGCTTCTGTTAGCGCATCGAATAACACATCTTTTTCTGTTTCAGCCAAACGCTGTTTGAGTGCATCGATTTCAGTTTGAGCTTTGGTTAGTTGCTGCGTAAAGCTAACCGTACTTGAATGAATACTCGCTGACTCATTCACTATGCCACGAACCACTTTAATCACTTGCTCAAGGGAAAACCCCTTACTTTCAAGTTCGCTTAGTTTGTTGAACTCTTTTTCTATTTTTGACTGAAAATTACTGGTGTCATGGTTGGTGTCTTTTAATGATTGCGATAATTCACAAACCATAGCATCAAGGTTTTGTCTCATGTCGCGGACATCTAATTCAACAGGATCCGAGATGTGCTCACGGTAAAGTAATTCGCTGGAGATAGGCGAATATTGTTGATTCTGTGCAATCACAGTATCAAGTGCGACATTAAGTTTTGGATTTGATTCAGCAACATAGGCATACCAAAGAGCATAGTTTGTCGGCGTGGTGGGTATGCTGTGTTTTAACATCAAAGGAACTGCCTTTTTTAAATTCAAAGCGGCAGATTTTAGTAGATCATTTGACATTCAATCCCTCAAATGTGAATGGGCCACTTAGCAAATTAATAATGAGCGAAGATGTTTGAAAGTGACATAATTATTAAATCATAATCCATAAAAAAGCACCTGTCATTAGGTGCTTAGTTTAAATTAAAACGAGTAGGATACGGCGAACATGGGGCCAGTGAAACTGTAATTAATATTGTAGTCTAAGGTTCTAAATTCTTTGTCTAAAATACTTCGTGAGCGTTCAAGGTCAATGTCTACATCGTAATAATTATAGGCTAAAGATAAGTGCCAATCTTCGCAGATTTCTGCTTGAACACCAGCTCGAATATCGACCAATGAACCTTTGATATTATCGTATTTAATCGCAAAGTATTGCGCGTGGGTGTTAAAAACCCAGCCAGGATAAAATTCGTAACTGGCATACACACCGATATCGGGAAGAGGAGCTGTGAGGGCGTTATCAACAATTCTAGGTGTTAGGGTTGCGGTGTCACACAAGCTATTGGCATCGGTGTTGGCTTCACATAAACCAATAGTGCCTTCGAAAACGGTTTCGATAAACATGGTGTGTAAACCGATTGAGGCACCTACAGTATAGTTATCACCTTCCCAAATATCATAACCATAACCTAAACGTAAAATATCAATATTGAGTGTAGTGGCTAGTTTAGCGTTACCATCAATCAAATAACTTTGATCATTGTCGCCGAACTCAGGGATTTCAATATCAAAACCTAATTGCGGTGTATCGGCATTACGGTGAAGTGACTTCCAATCGAGGTAGATATTATGGCGGTCATTAAAACTGTATTGGAATTCAAAGAAAGGCAGAAACTGTTCTTCTGTAAGTAACAAGTCATCTTCAAAATCGAGTAAATAGTAGTTACCAGTATCCTTTGCACTTTTTACTAGCATGGTTGAATCTGAGCTAGCGTAAAATGCACCAATGGTAATTTTATATTCATCTGCTTTTACGTGGCCTGTAGTACAAACCGCAGCTAAAAGTCCTAAAGAGGCTCGCTTAAACATTTTCTCTCCGCACTTAATATGTGCTCAATTTGAGCCATTCGTGCTTTTTATTTTTATTGGATAATCAGGGTTATATCTTTTTGTGTATTTATACTAGCATTATGCAACTAAATGTGAAGTTTTTGTTAGTGTAAATTTGACTTAAAATGATCCTAGATCAATGTTTGTGTGTAGCTAATTTTTGGATAGTAAACTACGCCTTTCGATTCACTCCTGTAAGTTACTGTTAAATAATACTAAAGTTTCATTAATGTTGATTTTTAAAGTAACATATGAGTTATGTTTTTAATCGTGAAAACACTGTATTTATTTATATGACAATTATAAAATCTGCTGTTTATTCAACAAATTCACAGTCATTATTTTGACAAGATGTTAATTTTTATGAGTTGTTATTCTTTGTCAAAAAACTGTTGATTGGCATCATTTGAATCAAGTCAGGATTTTGAATAGAAATTTCAATGACAAATGCCTTGCTCACAATTACAAATCCCTAGCTCAAAATTACAAATCCCTAGCTCACAATTATAAATTCCTAGTTCACAATCAAAAATAAAAGCTGATTACTCTTTGCAATATTTTTGCTATAAAACGCTATTAACATGGTTAAGTACATTCACGTTTGAGCATTAATCCATTATGGATACAGATTTACTAAAAACATTCTTAGAAGTTTATCGAACTCGGCATTTTGGCAAAGCTGCTGATAATTTATTTTTAACTCGCAGCGCGGTAAGTTTTAGGGTTAAACAACTAGAGACATTGTTAGGTGTGTCTTTATTTGATCGCCAGCGTAACAATATTCAGCCAACGCCTGCTGGTGAGCGAATGTTAGAACATGCCAATGCAGTATTAACTGCGGTTGAACGGGCGAAGCAAGATGTGTCGTTATCGGAGGTACAATCTATGCAGCTCACTATTGGTATCGGCCATAATGTCTGGGATAGTTACTTAAACGATGTTATGAAGCCATTAAGTTCTGGTTTACAAGATGTTTCCCTAAGAACGGATGTAATTTCGACTGCTGTGATGTCGAAACAGTTGTCTGAACGAACGCTAGATATTGCATTAAGTTTTGATCCATTGCGAATTGATGATATTGAAATCACTAAGTTAAACCGAGTCAACTTGGTGTTGGTGAGCCATGAAGCAGGGCAATTCATTGATAGTCTTAAACAGTCTCAATATATAAAAGTAGATTGGGGAACGGCGTTTAATATCATGCATGCGCAAGAGTTAACAAACTTACCTGTACCAAAGTTACATACCAGTTCAGCCCAAATTGCATGTGAATTTATGCTGACTAATGGAGGTTGTGCTTTTTTGCCTGAAACTATGGTTAAGGCAAAAATCCAAAATAACGACTTATTTTTAGTCGAGGGGGTAAACCCTATGCGCCGCCATATTTATGCGGCTCATTGGGGCAAAAACGAGCGTTTAGATCAAATTGAACAAGCGTTGATACTGCTTACTGATAAAGCTTATCAATAGCTGCAGGCTTGTTTCATTTACAACAACCCCTCATATGCACATGACTTATTAAACATTTAATTAACAACTTTTAGTAACAATTAAAACTTATAAAATATAGGCATTCACTAGTATTGCGCACCAGGTAATGCTGCATAAAGCGAGACTTAAAAATACTGCTGCAGAAGCTACATCCTTGGCTTGACCACTCAGAGGATGGATTTCATCGCTGATGCGATCGACGACCGCCTCAATGGCTGAGTTTAATAACTCTGTAATCAGTACAATAAAAAGCGTCATTATCATCAAAATGGATTCAACCAAACTGACATTGGCGAATAGCGCGACAGGTAGCAGTATTACCACAAGAATAAGCTCTTGTCTGAATGCAGCTTCGTTTTTCCACGCACTCATTAACCCTTGAATCGAAAAGCCTGTGGCGCGTATGATCCGCTTTATCCCATGATTATTCACTGGTTTCATTTTTAGCCTTAGTATTTTATTTTTATCCGCGAAATTGGTTTACTAGCCATGAAAAAGGTTTTACTGGCCATAAAAATAGCAAAGCCTTATTTTCTGACTACAATCAACAGTCTTAACTAGAATCGGTATTGTAAAAATGCAATTGATTGCGGCGCAATTTCGTTAACATGACTAGCAAGGATGCTACTATGCCAAGATATTTACTGTCTATTATATTTCTGTTCATCTATTTATTATTCCCTATTCGTGGCTTTGCCACTGACACTCTACCAATACAACTGGCTAGCCGTTTTCAAAATGACATTAATGTTAATGACTATTTTGTGAGTGAAAAGCTTGATGGAGTAAGAGGTTATTGGAATGGCAAAAACATGCTCTCGCGTTCGGGTAGAGTTATTGCAATCCCCGAGTGGTTTATAGCCGATTTTCCGAAAGATAAAATAGATGGCGAATTATGGATAAAGCGAAATGACTTTGAGGCCGTTTCTGCGCTATCGAGAAGTCATAAAGCTGAAAGTCCGTTATGGCAGCAAGTGAAGTTTATGATTTTCGACTTGCCAGAACATGGCGGTGTATTCAGTGAGCGAGTTACGAAGATGGTGCAGATAGCTGTTAATTCCAGTCATATACAACAAATACCTCAGCAAGAATTTACTACTCAAGCACAGTTATACAACGAACTTGATAGGGTGATAGAAAACCAAGGCGAAGGTTTGATGCTACATAAAAAAACTGCGCTGTATAAAGTTGGCCGTAGCCCAAATATTGTCAAACTTAAGCCCAAATATGATGCAGAGGCGGTGGTAGTTGCCCATAATGAAGGTAAGGGTAAGTATTCTGGCTTGTTGGGTTCAATCACAGTTGAAATGCCTGATGGTAAAAGGTTTAATATTGGTAGTGGTTTTAGTGATAAAGAAAGAGCGCAGCCGCCAGCGATAGGTGCAGTAGTGACTTACCAATATTTGGGATTCACTAAAAATGGTATTCCTCGTTTTGCGCATTTTTTACGACTAAGACCGGAATAATTTAGATCTGAATAATTAGACTAGAAATAATAAATTGTAATTTTGAGCTTAAACAAAACAAAAGGGCACGACATTGAACTCCAAGCCTACATCTAAAAACATAAAGAATAGTGATAATCCATTAAATTTGGCTGAGGTAAAATCTGTGTTGTTTGTTTGCCTTGGTAATATTTGTCGCTCTCCAAGCGCTGAGGCAGTATTTAAAGATAAAGCCCACGAATTACAACTTGAATTGCAAATCGATTCCGCAGGTACTGCAGCCTATCATCAAGGCAATCCTCCAGATCCACGTTCAATAAAAGCCGGAGAAGCTAGAGGACTCGATTTCAGTGGTATGCAAGCTAGAAAAATCACAGATGACGATTTTAACCAGTTTGATTTAATTCTGGCTGCTGATAACAGTAATTTCGAGGATTTAATTAGTCGTAGCCCTGTTGAGTATCAACATAAAATTAGGCTGATATTATCTTTTGCCGATTATGAGCTTAATGGGGTAGAAGAAGTGCCTGATCCGTATTATGGCGGCGAAAATGGTTTTGAAATTGTATTAGATTTATTAGATTCAAGTTTAGGTCGTTTGGCGCAGAAGATTAATAACGAATAGCGGTTACAACAGCTTAAACAAAAGGCTTATCAACTGATAAGCCTTTTGTTTTCATCTTTAAATAACGTTGAAGTTTACTTTATCGCTAACGCTATTTTAGTAAGGACCAGGAACTTTTAGTCGTTTTGATGGCGTTTACCGGAGCGTTTTAATCTTTCTTGTTCAAGCTTTTGTTGCTTAATAGCTTCTTTTTCTGCGAGCACTCGCGCCACTTCTGCCTTTTCAATTTCTGCCATTTCTGGCGTTTCCAAGGTCAATAAACCAGTTTTACCCGAACGGAATTCATGAAGTAATAATTCAGATGCTTTGTGTAAGTCGATTCGACCGCCAGGTCTTAGTGCACCGCGTTTACGACCAATTTCTTCAAGTAATTCAATATCAGTGTCAGGTAGCGATTTAAGCTTATAACGCTCACAAATTTCATCAGGGTAGGCATGTAAGAAGTATTCTGCGGCAAACATAGCTACATCTTCATATTCCATTGCAGTATCTTTAATTGCACCGGTAACAGCAAGGCGATAACTACTGGCTTCATTATCAACTTTTGGCCACAAAATACCTGGAGTATCAGACAGTACGATACCGTTTTTCAAATTAATTCGTTGCTGACGTTTTGTAACCGCAGGCTCGTTACCTGTTTTAGCAAGCGTACGTCCAGCGAGGGCGTTAATGATGGTAGATTTACCGACATTAGGAATACCCATAATCATGGTACGAATATCTTTTTCGAGTTTATCCCGTGAAGGAACCAGTTTACGACAAATATCTGGAATACTTTTAACTTGGCCAGGTTGTAAAGTCGTAATGGCCGTGGCTTTAACGCCTTGCTCACGTTCGAGATACTCAATCCAACGCGCCGTCACTTTAGGGTCGGCTAAGTCTGATTTGTTCAGTAGTTTTATACATGGCTTATCGCCCCTTAAGGTCGAAACCATAGGGTTTTCACTACTATATGGAATACGTGCATCTAATACTTCGATAACAAGATCGACTTGAGGCATTGCCTCTTCAATCTCTTTTCGAGCCTTGTGCATGTGTCCTGGGTACCATTGAATTGCCATGTGTTTGCCTTTTTTAAAACCACTGCTAACAAAGGGGGCATATTCTACCTTGTTATGCAGTGAAATGATAAAAAAAAGCGCCATTTGGCGCTTTAAACTTGTTGGAATCACACAAGAACTTAAATAACACCAAGTTCGCGTAATCTTTCCATTAAATAGCTATCTGCAGTATAGCGCTCAGATAGCACAACCTCTGGATTTGGATGTAAAAATAGCGGTAATGAAATTCGCGATTTAGTCTTATCCGTCCCTTCAGGGTTAATCACTCTATGCGATGTTGAAGGGTAATAACCGCCAGAAGCTTCTTGCAGCATGTCGCCGATATTAATAATAATATTACCAAAGTCACTTGGTACATCAACCCAGCTATCATCTTTGGTTTGTACCTGAAGACCTGGTTCATTGGCTGCTGGTAAAACAGTAATTAAATTAATGTCTTCATGGGCTGCAGCGCGAATAGCACCCAGCTCTTCATCACCAGCCATTGGCGGGTAATGTAAAACACGCAGCAGCGTTTTTTCACTTTCGGCGATCATTGCTGGTAATGGAATAGAGAACTTAGCGGCAACATCGGCAGGTGCGTATTTTTCAATCCAGCCTAATAACTCTGCTGCTAAATCATTGGCATGTTTGTAGTAAGCTAAAATATTGCTTTTTAGCGACTCAGGAATTCGGCCCCAAGGATAAACGTGAAAATATTCTTTGATATCTTTTACGCTATGACCTTTAGCTGTTTCTGAAATTGATGCAGGGAAAAATCCATCCTGTGTTTCTGGTTTGAATAAAAAATCATTTTTTTGCTCAGATTGAAAAAACTCGTACCATTCTTTATAGATGGTTTCGACAAGTTCTTTACTGATTGGGTGATTGGATAACACCCCAAAACCGGTTTCTCTTAATGACTCAACAAATTGTTTAGCACAATCTTCTGAGCGGTAATCAATTGTTTCTAATTTCATATTTTCTACTTATTGTTTTATTGACCCATGATGATTTTAACCTTCGTCACACTTTGCTGCAATTTTTTGACATGAAAACAGGTCTAATAAGTCGAAATAGTGATGTTTATTAGGCATACTGCCATCTGTTTAGATATTGCGATACAGTGAGAAGGTCAAGATTGAAGTTAGGACGATGCAAATGAATGAATTAACTGAGTTTGAAAAGTATGTCATTGAGCAGAAAGGAACTGAACGTCCATTTAGTGGAGAATACGTCAATCATGAAGCTGAAGGGTTATACCTGTGTAAAAAATGCCTAGCGCCTTTATATAAAAGTGAGCATAAGTTTAATGCTTTTTGCGGCTGGCCAGCCTTTGATGATGAAATTCATGGCGCTATAAAACGTACATTAGACGCTGATGGACAGCGTACTGAAATTACCTGCCATGATTGCGGTGGTCATCTTGGGCATGTTTTTAAAGGTGAAATGCTCACCGGTAAAAACATGCGTCATTGCGTTAATTCAGTGTCGATGGTGTTTAAAAGCTATGAAGACATTGAAGCGGAAAAATCGAATGCCACTAAGGCATTACAACTGGCGACATTCGGTGCAGGTTGTTTTTGGTGTATCGAAGCCGTGTTTCAAAGGCTTGATGGTGTTGAGAGTGTGTATTCAGGTTATAGCGGCGGCACAACAGAAGATGCGCACTATGATGCTGTTTGTAGTGGTGTAACTGGGCATGCTGAAGTGATACAAGTGACTTTTAACCCTGAGGTTATTAGCTACAACACGTTATTATCGGTGTTTTTTGCCATACACGATCCCACCACACTGAATCAGCAAGGCAATGATAAAGGTCCGCAGTATCGTTCGGTTATTTTTACTCATAATGCCCAGCAAGTAGACGATGCAACGATAGCAATCAGTAAGTTAATACAGCAGGGAATTTGGCCAAAACCGATTGTGACTGAAGTGACTATGTATGAAGCATTTTATCATGCTGAGAACTTTCATGATGATTACTTTGCCAAAAATGCAGAGCAGCCATATTGTCAGCTGCTGATTAAACCTAAATTTGAAAAGGCGATGAAGCAATTCGAAGCGCTCTTGAAAAAAGATTAATAATTTTTGGTCTATTCATTAGATTAACTTTTGCAAGTGAATGTCAGATTCCAAACATAAAAAAGCGAACTAAATAGTTCGCTTTTTTGTTGTGTTAATTTTATCTCAAGTTTACTTAACTCTTATTGATTAAGAGTCGAGAGCATCATCGGCCACTTTGTAATGTGGATCTTCAATGACGTTAACCTCAACTAAGTCACGGGCTTTATGTAGTAATTCTTTACAGTCGCCACTTAGATGTCTTAAGTGTAATCGCTTACCTGCAGCAACATAACGTTCAGCCAAGGTATCAATAGCATCTAATGCCGAGTGATCAGCAACGCGAGAGTTTTGGAAGTCAACAATTACATCTTCAGGATCGTTTTCAGCATCAAATAGTTCTAAAAAGTTAGAAACTGAACCAAAGAATAACGGACCATTTAACTTGTAAACTTTCCAGCCGTTAGCATCAGTGCTTTTTTCAACATTGATGTGCTTGGCATGTTCCCAAGCAAAAACTAGAGCTGAAACGATAACACCGACAAATACCGCAAAGGCTAAGTCTGTGAATACCGTTACTGTGGTCACTAACACAATGACAAATGCATCGTGTTTCGGCACTTTTCGCATTACTTTAAAGCTTGCCCATTCAAATGTACCCAGTACAACAATGAACATTACGCCGACTAAAGCAGCTAAAGGGATAATCTCGATGAAGGCTGCACCAAATAAAATAAAGGCTAATAAAGCCAATGCGGCAGTAACACCTGATAGACGACCACGGCCACCAGAGTTGATGTTAATCATTGATTGACCAATCATCGCACAACCACCCATTGCGCCAAAGAAACCACTCGTGATGTTGCCAACGCCTTGGCCAACACATTCTTTGTTACCACGACCACGGCTGTTAGTCATTTCATCAATCACTGTTAGTGTCAGTAATGATTCAATTAGACCTACGGCTGCAAGAATACAAGCATATGGCAATATGATGTATAGGGTTTCAAGGTTAAACGGTACACTTGGAATTGCAAATGAAGGTAAACTGCCCGCAATAGTTGCATGCTC
Source organism: Shewanella sp. GJ50-10 (assembly GCF_055808815.1). NCBI lineage: Bacteria > Pseudomonadati > Pseudomonadota > Gammaproteobacteria > Alteromonadales > Shewanellaceae > Shewanella > Shewanella sp. GJ50-10. The sequence continues at coordinate 1,744,846 of NZ_JBVVSS010000001.1, forward strand.
ATCACCGCTCATGGTTTTTAAGAAATCGAGTACGTTACGGGTATCTAAGTCTAAACCTACAACTAACGCAGTTACTGTAAGAATAGCCACAAGTGAAGATGGAATTGCGGTTGTTAGCTTAGGTAAAAAGTGAATAATTGCCATGGTCAGAGCGACAAGCCCTAACATGATCATTAGCGGCTCTTGCCCTAACCAAACCATGTTTCCTGCAGCATCTTTAACTTGGAATTGTCCAAGCTGAGCTAAGAAAATTACAATGGCTAAACCATTCACAAAGCCAATCATCACTGGGTAAGGAACAATGCGAATGAACTTACCGAGTTTGAATACCCCTGCAGAGATCTGAATTATCCCCGCCAGTACCACAGCTGCGAATAGGTACTGTACTCCGTGTTCAACAACCAGAGATACCATTACAACGGCCATCGCGCCAGTTGCACCTGAAATCATACCAGGACGTCCGCCAATTACAGCGGTGATGATGCCCATAATAAAGGCTGCGTATAAACCGACCATAGGTTCAACTTGTGCAACGAATGCAAAAGCAACAGCTTCTGGAATAAGTGCAAGAGCAACAGTCAAACCAGATAAGATATCTGCTTTGCTACTACTGGTTTTGTGACGAAGTAAATCGAACATTTAGCCCCTGAAAACAATTGATGTGTTTGAAAATGAAAGTGTGCGTATGTTAACAAAAATTAATGCGGCACTAAACCTGAAATTAAGCTTAATTGAGGATAAATAGAATATTTAATCAAACTGTAAACATAAAAAAACCACGCTAAATAGCGTGGTTTTTAAAGTTAAGCTTTATCTGAATTAACCCAAAGGCTTATGCCTTGGTTGTATCAGATGAAGCACTGTTTGCTACTTTAGATTTTGCTGCTTCAGTATTAGGCTGTGATTTTTCATATTCACGACCTTTTGGAACAGCTTGCTGAGTACGGGCTTCAGAAACAGGTTTTGTTGTATCTGACATCACCATAGAGCCAAAGCGGCTTGCGGCAGCAGGTTTTTTAGCTGGCGCTTCAACCTTAGTGGCAGTTGCTGTTGGAGTTGCAACGACTTTGCGTTGAATAGCAGCAGGTTTTGCCATTGGAGCAGAAGCGATTGAATTATCTTTAGCTGGCGCTTTTGGCGCTTCAGCTTTAACTGCTTCAACTACTGGCTCTTGAGTAACAGGAGCTTCAGTTTTAACTTCTTCAACTACAGTTTCTTGTGCTACTGGAGCTTCAGTTTTAACATCTTCAACTACTGGCTCTTGAGCAACAGGTGCTTCTGTTTTAACTTCTTCAACTACTGGCTCTTGAGCAACAGGTGCTTCAGTTTTAACTTCTTCAGCTACAGGCTCTTGAACAACAGGCGCTTCAGATTTAACTTCTTCAACTACTGGCTCTTGAGCGGCAGGAGCTTCAGTTTTAACTTCTTCAACTACTGGCTCTTGAGCGGCAGGTGCTTCAGTTTTAACTTCTTCAACAACTGGTGCTGTTTCGACAGCAGGAGCCTCAGTCTTAACTTCAACAGCTTCGGCTGCTTGTTCAGCATCAAGTTGTTTCTCTAGCTCATCAACTGGCGTAAATACTGCTGTTGCTGGAGATGTTTCGTCTTCATCACGACGACGGCGTTGACCTGCAGCACGAAGGTGGCGCGGGCTACGACGGCTACGACGTTGACCTTGTTTCTCTTCACTGTCTTCTGCATTAACTTCTTCAGTGATTTCAGCCGTCGCTTCAACTTTTTCTGGTGCAGCTGCAGGAGCTGAACTTGTTGAGTCAGTTGCTGGTGCCACAGCTTCAGTAGTTACAGGCGCTTCAACGGCTGCTTTTTCAACTTTAGCTTCTGTAACCGTTTCAGCTTTTTCAACCTTAACAACTTCAGCATCTTTTGAAGATTCTGAGGTTACAACTTCAACATTTTCAGTTTTCGCAGTGTTGTCCTTTCTAGGGCGACGAGTGCGAGCTGGCTTAGCTGACTGCTCAGTTGCTGCAGGTTTTGCTGCCACTTCAACAGAAGCATTAGCAGAGGCTGCTTCAACGTCATTTAACTTAGCTTCGTTTTGTTCGTTTTCGATACGAACTTTACGGCGCATGTTACGACGTTGGCGACGTTCTCTCGCAGCTTCTTGCTTAGGCGACTTCTCAGTGTCATTGCGAGGTTTATCTGCAGCAGGCTTGTTTGTTTTCGCTTTAGGGTCGTTCTTAGGTTGACGTTTATCTGCTTGCTCTTTATTTGCAGTGTCTCTGTCATTCTTTTTGTTGCGACCTTTGTTGTCTCTACCTTTATTGTCAGCATCGTTACGGTTTTCGTTACGGCTGTCATTGCGGTTACGACGGTTGTCATTACGACGCGAATCATTACGACGGTTACGACGGTTGTTTTGGTTTTCTTTACGATTCTTATCAGATGGCTTAGATTCAGTTTTAGCTGGTTCATCAGATGAGAATAGCTTGCTAATAGCTGAAACCATTTTAGCGAAGAAACCTGGCTCTGATGCAGCTGGTGTTGCAGCTTTAGCTGGTTGTTCAGCAGCAGGAGTTGGCTTAGTCGTTTTGGGTGTACCAAAACCTTTAATCGCAGGTTGTTGAGCTTCAGCACGTTCAAGTTTACGTGGCTCATACAACTTAGCTTCTGGCTTTTCTACGCGTTTGTAACTTGACTCAACCACTTCATCATCGCTTCTTAAACGTGATACGCGGTAGTCAGGTGTTGTCATGTGCGAATCTGGGATAACGTACACTTCAACATTGTGACGCTCTTCAGTGATGCGAATAGCTTTACGTTTCTCATTTAATAAGAACGCAGCAACATCAACTGGCACAACAGCTTCAATTTGTGAGGTGTTTTCTTTAATCGCTTCTTCTTCCATTAAGCGAAGAATAGAAAGCGCTAACGATTCAGTACTACGAATAGTCCCTTGACCATGACAGCGAGGACATAAGTGACCTGCAGATTCACCAAGAGAAGGGCGTAAACGTTGGCGTGACATTTCCATCAAACCAAAGCGAGAAATACGGCCTAATTGAACACGAGCACGGTCTAAATGAACCGCATCACGCATTCTGTTTTCAACTTCACGTTGATGTCTAACTGGTGTCATATCGATGAAATCGATAACCACTAAACCACCTAAGTCACGTAGACGTAACTGACGAGCAATTTCATCAGCGGCTTCAAGGTTAGTGTTTAATGCTGTTTCTTCGATATCGCCGCCTTTAGTTGCGCGGGCAGAGTTAATATCGATAGAGGTTAATGCTTCAGTTGGGTCAATAACGATTGAACCGCCAGATGGTAGGCGAACTTCACGTTGGAAAGCTGACTCAATTTGAGATTCGATTTGGAAGTGAGTGAATAACGGCACTTCAGATTCGTAACGTTTAACGCGGTCAACAAAGTCAGGGCGAACTAGGCCAATATGCTGTTTCGCTTCGTCAAAAATACGTGGGTGATCAATTAAGATTTCGCCTACGTCACGACGTAAGTAATCGCGGATTGCACGTACAATGACGTTACTTTCTTGGTGAATTAAGAATGGCGCAGGTTTGCTTTGAGCGGCTTCTTGAATGGCATCCCAGTGGTGTTGAAGCACCTTAAGATCCCATTTAAGTTCAGCAGCGTCTTTACCAACACCAGCAGTACGTACAATCAGACCCATACCATTTGGTACAGTAAGCTCTGACATTGCTGCTTTGAGTTCAGTACGCTCATCACCTTCGATGCGACGTGAAATACCGCCAGCACGTGGGTTATTTGGCATTAATACAAGGTAAGAACCAGCAAGAGAGATAAAGGTTGTTAAGGCTGCGCCTTTATTACCACGTTCTTCTTTGTCGATTTGAACGATAACTTCTTGACCTTCAGATACCACTTCTTTGATATTTGGACGGCCTTGAAAAGAGTAACCTTTAGGGAAGTATTCGCGAGCGATTTCTTTAAGCGGAAGGAAACCGTGACGATCAGCGCCGTAGTCTACAAACGCAGCTTCTAAAGAAGGTTCTACGCGAGTGATGGTGCCTTTATAGATATTTGATTTTTTTTGTTCATGGCCTGGGCTTTCGATATCCAGATCATACAATTGTTGCCCATCTACTAGGGCAACGCGCAACTCTTCCGATTGAGTTGCATTTATTAACATACGTTTCATGATGACTTAATTCTTCTAATAAGGTCATCAAACAAAGACTTATCGTTGCATTACGGGCCTAAAATTATTATTCACGAAGCCTCGCGGCTGGTTTTTAGGCAAGTTAGGTGCGCATTGCTGTAAGACGCATCGCTGCGTGTCGCATCCTATTTATGGCTTATTTTTTAATGATTACAAAAACAAGGAATTCGTTGTTAATAAGCAACCAACCCCATAAATTTTAAATTTCTTTTCCGGTAATGCCCAAGTCGAATCTGTCTGTTTGATAACAAGCTAAAATTTGTTCGAATTTGGGGGGTGTTAAGTTTCAGGAAAACTTAGTAAATAATGATGAAACAGACGGTTTAACTGTAAAAGCAATTCTTATCGCTTTGTGATGTTTACAATTTGCAAATCAATGATTTGCGACCTGCCGTGCTCATGAATTCTACTGAAAAAACACCTTAATAAATTGAGGTTGTGAACATTTTATTCACTGTTTATCCTCAATCACTGCGCAAATATAGCAATAAACAATTTATACAGCAATCAAAACAACGAATTCTTATTGTCCCATCGAGGGAAAACTTAGGGTACAATGTGCGCCGTAATTACTATAGGCGCATCATGAATACAGAAACTCCCACAAAAGTTCAATTGGTCACCATTGATGAAGATCATTTTGAGCAACGCATCGATAATTTTCTCCTCACCAAATTAAAAGGTGTTCCTAAAAGCATGATTTACAGAATCGTGCGCAAAGGTGAGGTGCGTGTAAATAAGAAAAGGATAAAACCTGAGTACAAATTACAGATTGATGATGTGGTGCGTATTCCGCCAGTAAGAATGGCTGAAAAAGATCACCGTACAGCCCCTTCGGCAAAACTGTCGAAAGTGACGCAACTCGAAGCACGTATTATTCATGAAGATAATCATCTTATCGTATTGAATAAACCTGCTGGTATTGCAGTGCATGGTGGCAGTGGTGTCGACTTCGGTGTGATTGAAGGCCTTCGTTCATTACGACCTCAACAAAAGTTTTTAGAATTAGTGCATCGTTTAGATAAAGACACCTCAGGCGTACTTTTAATTGCTAAAAAACGCAGTGCGCTAAAACATTTGCATGATCAATTGCGTAAAAAGACCATGCAAAAAGATTACATGGCCTTAGTGCGTGGTGACTGGCAAGCTAAAGATAAAGTGATTAAAGCGCCGTTGTTAAAAATCACGTTGAAATCAGGTGAACGTATTGTCCGAGTTAATCCTGAAGGCAAGCCATCTGAAACCCGTTATAAGATTATGCAACGTTATCATGGCTGCACTTTAGTTAAAGCAAGTCCTGTAACAGGTCGTACCCATCAAATTCGTGTTCATTGTCAGTACGCAGGACATGCCATTGCATGTGACGATAAGTACAGTGAGAAAAAGTTTGATGATTCAATGCGAGAAAAGGGGCTTAACCGTTTATTCTTGCATGCTGCTGAGCTTAAGTTTATTCATCCTGAAAACGACGAAGTTAAAACAGTGAAAGCGCCTTTAGATGATATCTTGTTATCCACATTAGAGAAGTTAAAACGCGCATGAAGCTAGACACCGCAAAACAGTATCAACTGGTTATTTTTGACTGGGACGGCACATTAATGGATTCAATTGGCAAAATTGTTGATTGCATGCAGTGTGTGGCTAAAGAATTAAGTCTGCTTGTGCCTAGTGAGCAGCAAGTGCGCGATATCATCGGATTATCAATATTACCAGCTATGGAGAAATTGTTTCCAAATAACGCTGACCAATATGATGAGTTACTTGAAGCGTATAAAAATTACTACCTCAATATAAATGTGACTCCTTCACCTCTATTTGATGGCATCGAAACAGTATTAACTGAAATTCAAACTGCAGGGCATACCCTAGCAATTGCTACAGGTAAGCGAAGAGCAGGGCTTGACCGCATGCTTGCCGAAACCGGTTTAGGCAAATACTTTGTTGCGACGCGTTCTGCCGATGAAGCAGAGTCAAAACCTCATCCGTCAATGATCACTTCATTATTGCAAGAGCTGAATATTGCACCTGAGCAGGCGGTTATGATTGGTGATTCAAAGTTAGATATTGCTATGGCTAATAACGCCGGAGTGAGCAGTATTGCCGTTACCTATGGCGCACATAGTTTAGAAGACTTATTAAGCCAAAATCCGACAGCAACGGTGAATAAGCCAACTGATATACTTTTGCATCTTTAGTTTTAACTTTTAGACTTGTGGAACTTAGTAGCAAATACTCTGAACAATAGTTTCATAAGTATTAAAAAGCCGATGAATCATTCATCGGCTTTTTTGTTATCGAAACTCTACTTTCATTCTAGTGGGGTTTCTAAAACTTTAGGTTAATTAACAGATGGACTAATTAACCTAGTGGGTAGATAACTTGTACTTTTAGTTTTAGATCGCAAGAGCCAACGGTGTTCCAATCTACAACTTGTGGGTCAAATGATTGACCGTCACCACCATAAACAGGTGTTGACCAGTCAAAGCTTTTGAGTACTGATTTATGTAAATCTGTTGATACTTGAATTCGAGCACCTGCGTTACGTGGTCCCATATCTGGTGAACCTTTTTTCACATTAGAGCGAGTGTCGTACTCATAGTAGTGCACTTCACCGCTGCCATTAGTGATAAGGTTTTTACAGGTATTGTTTTTAGTAATAAATAGGTCGATGTAGTATTCACCATCATCTTCTAAAGTCATACCAGGGCCAAAAGTCGCTGAACTAGCGATTGGCGTGCCATTTTCCATACGATGAGTGGTAAAGGTTGAAGCACCTTTGAAGTTTGAGTAGCTATTTAATGTATAAGAGCTGCCATCTTCTGGGAATTCATGAGTGATGAACTCGCGGTTTTCTAATCCACAAGCCGTTTTAAGAGTTGCAACTCCTTCACCGTCAGCAGCTTCTTTCCACTCATAGAAGGTATTTTGTTTACCCATACGAGTTTCTAAGAATGCCGCATTTACAAATGAAGCACCATCCGCGTTGTAATAGAATGTACCTACATTTGATGCACCTGTGTAGCTATCCCAATTGCCATCAGCAGGGTGAGTAGGACTTCCTGGGGCACCTGGATCTGTTGGCTCAACCGGATCGACTGGTTCAGCCGCAAAGCTATGACAAGTATCACAAGCCATACCGTTATCGTGTCCGTCGGTGTGACATGAAGTACAAGTTGAACCTTCATTGTGCTCGAACGGAATTTCAGGCATACCAAATACGCCAACTAAACTTGCTTCTGGTGATTTACCATTATTAACATATGGTGAATCTGGGTTTGGGTTTTGGTATTCGAAGTTGACACCAATGTTGGCACACTGCTGCTGGAAAGTACTGACGAAGCTAGCTGCTTTATTATCTAATTCTTTGTTGGTATTAGTGAGGTTTTCGTTGTCTTCTAATAAACTTTTGTTTGCTTCATCTAATTGCTGGTTTTGTTCAGTTAACTCAGCAATTTGTACTTCTAACTCAGGGTTAGGATCGACTGTAACTGCATCATCATCGTTACAAGCGCTTAAAGCCAAAATTGAAACACACACAAGGCTTAATTTAAAAGTTTTTTTCATCATTGTTCCCCTACTAGTTAGTGACTAGTATTTTTAATATTTTATTTATCTACAAACGTTGCTGGCTTTAGAGCATTCAAACAAAGTACGTTTTGCTAAAAACGAATCCACTTATTGAAATTAAAACCGCCTTAAGAGAATTAAGGATGAGTTGATTACAATAAGCACTGTGCTGTTTGCTCTAGCGTTAAGCCTTTTCAATGATTAAATGAGTCATTATCTTCCGTTACAAATTACATAGAGACATGACGCTATTATTTGCGCCTTCAATATCCCTTGGTTGTTGAGATATTGAGTTCATTGAGTCCCTTAGGCTAAGGTAGGATCAGCTTTCCCTGAATTTACTGATACTTTATTAAGTTGATAACGCGTTCTTAAAAGTAAGGACGCTAATATCAATATTTCATATTTTCTCATTAGAACTAAAATGAAATAATACCCTTTAATAACAATCGCTTAGCTGTTGATGGGGAATATAGCCATTCGTTTTAAACTTGTGTGTGATGAAGGTCAACTTCACACCTTATTGTGCATTTAAATATTTACAATGTGATCCAAATGTACCTTTAGGTAAACTTGAGAGCTAATCGTTGATTTAGTGTTGACTCATGTTCTAATTCACTCAACAAGGTGGTTGGTAAGTCATTGATATTTAATGGTAAGGTTTTGATTTTGTCTAATGGTGCTAACAAGTCATCTTAAAAGCCACTCAACACTCTTATTGAGTAAGTGCAACATTCGGTTAGCATTTCATTAGCCGCGTTGATGTAAATTTGATCTTATATGCAGTAAATCGTGGGCTTGATTTTATTTGGAATATTTATAAACGGGACTGATTCGTTCATGTCGAAAAGGTGAGAGTGAAAGGAAGTTGAAATAACCTTCGCAGATAATCTTATTCAGTATTAGCCTGTGTTAGGCAGATTTTATTGCTAGCCGATAGCAACGGGCGGAAAGTGCTGAAAAAGAAACGCTAGCAATGAAGTGCTATTAGATGAATCTTTTTAAATTAAGAGCTGCTTAGATGACTAGGTATCAATCCATTCGCCTCAATTAAAAAACTTTTATTTCGAACAAAACTTAACCAGTAAAGATCAACAGGCCCTAATAAAAAATTAGATTTTTAAAACGACTAAAGATAACTTGCTCTAACATCATTCGTTAAATCGAATGATGTTAGAGCAAGCATTAATTTATAAAACATCCATTCCGTGTTGTTTAAGTAAGTCGATTAATTTAATTAATGGTAAGCCAATCAATGTATTCGGGTCGTCTCCCTCGAGCTTTTCAAATAGAGCAATACCCAGTCCCTCAGCTTTAAAACTGCCTGCGCAATACAAAGGTTGCTCTAACTCGACATAACGGCTGATTTCAGAAAAGGTCAAATTTCTAAAATGAACTGTGAATGGTTCGATTAAACTGAATGCTTGTTTAGTTTGGCTATGAATTACACTGAGTCCTGTATAAAAGGTAATTGCTTTACCTGATGCTTGTTGTAATTGCTTGATGGCTTTTTCGTTGGTGTGGGGTTTACCGATAATTTGACCATCTATTACCGCCACTTGATCAGAGCCAATAACAAGTGCAGGTATGTTTTCATTGTTATCATTACTATTTATAGCATTGTATAGATTGGCCCCTGCGAGGGCTTTAGCTTCTGCAAGTCTTAACACTAAGGCTTGTGCAGTTTCATTTTCATAGGGGCTTTCGTCTATATCTGGCGATAAACAGTCGAAGGGCAGTTGTAATTTTTGAAGAATGTCTTTGCGATAAACCGAGGTTGAAGCCAAGATGATTTTGCTATTCATGTTACGTCATTCATGTATTTAGATAATTACGACTATAATAAGTCAAAATTGCGTTCAAATGCAGTAAATTTAGCCGGATCGCGCTTGTGATCGCAGGCTGTGACAGGTAATATTTCGCTTCGATCAATTTTAATGTTGGCGTTTTAGTAAATTGTTCATTTTGTTTAGTTAAGCAATTAACCGCAATTTGGATAAATTTCCTTTGACTCTAGCGTTTTCAAACTATAATATGCGCGCCTTATGCAAACAGTAAAGATACCAGTATCAATTGATCCTATTCGAACTGCAGCCAGCGGCCTTCGTTATGAAGGTGTTGTGCCCGGCAAACAGAATAAGCGATTAAACGAGTTATGTGCTGGCGATTGTTCCGATGTGACAGTGTCGTTAGAATGTGGCGTCGATATTCAGGGGATAGTCTACCTTCGCGGGAAGGCTGTGACGGAGCTCACTCTGCTATGTCAACGTTGTATGACACCATATACCACAGAGGTTACGGTCGACTTCTCCTTTGGTCTTTGTAAGACACAAGAAGAAATCGATGAGCTCCCGGATGCGTATGAGCCGATTGAGTGCAATGAAATTGGTGAAGTTCGTCTGCATCAGTTGATCGAAGATGAATTGATAATCGCTATGCCAATTATTCCTATGCATCAGAATGCTGATTGCAACTTAGGAACAAGTGACATAGCTGTAGGCGAAATCGAGCCCTCTCAAGAGGAGCGTCCAAATCCGTTTGCAGTGTTAGAAAAACTGAAGAGCAAGTAATCTAGGAGACAAGTCAAATGGCTGTACAACAGAATAAAAAATCACGTTCAAAGCGCGGCATGCGCCGTTCACACGATGCATTGAGCACAGCTCAATTATCTGTAGACGCTACTAGCGGTGAATTACATCTACGTCACAACGTGACTGCTGATGGTTTCTACCGCGGTAAAAAGGTTATCAACAAGTAATTTGTTGCTAATCTTATGACGGATCTGACGCTCGCGTTGGATGTGATGGGGGGCGATAATGGCCCCCTCGTCACAGTGCCTGCAGCCTTGCAGGCACTGAAATTCAATTCTCAACTATCCATTATTCTAGTCGGCAATCAAGCTGAAATAGATCCTTATCTAGTTGAAATTGACAGTGCTATTCGCGCACGAATTCAAATTATTCATACCACTGAAGTTATCACCATGTGTGATAGACCTATCCAAGCTATTCGTTCGCGTAAACAAAGCTCAATGCGTTTGGCGTTAGAATTAGTTAAAGATGGTAAAGCCCAAGCGTGCGTTAGTGCCGGTAATACAGGTGCATTAATGGCATTGGCTAAGATTTTACTAAAAACGCTTCCTGGCGTTGATAGGCCCGCTTTAGTGAGTTGTTTACCTGCAGTAACTGGTAAACCTGTTTATTTATTAGATCTTGGCGCTAACGTATCCTGTGATTCTGAAACCTTATTTCAGTTTGCTGTCATGGGTTCAGTGTTATGTGAAGCTGTCCATAAACGCGCCAAACCTAAAGTTGCCTTACTGAACGTCGGTATTGAAGATGTGAAGGGTAACGATCAAGTCCAGCAAGCTGCTCAGTATCTAATGGATACTGAACAAGTTAATTACACAGGCTTTGTTGAAGGTGATGAAATATTCACTGGAAGCGTTGATGTCATAGTGTGTGATGGCTTTGTTGGCAATATCACGTTAAAAACATCTGAAGGCATTGCCAAGTTATTAGTTCACCAATTAAAACGTGGACTAACGCAAGGTTTGTTTGTGCGGATGTTGTCTAAACTCCTCGCTCCACGTATACAATCAGTACTCAGTAAGATGAACCCCGACCACTACAATGGCGCAAGTCTGATAGGATTGCGCGGAATAGTAGTAAAGAGTCATGGAAACGCTGATGAAGCCGCTTACTTACAAGCAATCAATTTAGCTGCTACAGAAGCAAAACGTCGTCTTCCGGAAATGATTAAAGATCGTTTGGAGACGATTCTTTTAGACATCAATAGCTGATCTCATTATATGCATACAAAAATTCTCGGAACTGGTAGTTATCTGCCGGTGCAAGTTCGTAGTAACCTCGATCTAGAAAAAATGGTCGACACTTCAGATCAATGGATTGTGGAGCGTACAGGTATTTCTGAACGTCGCATTGCTGCTGAAGATGAAACTGTTACAACAATGGGTTACCAAGCTGCATTAAAAGCATTAGAAATGGCAGGCATTGAAGCCAGTGACTTAGACATGATTGTCTGTGGTACCACAAGCGCCAGCAATGCATTTCCAGCTGCAGCATGCGAAATTCAAAAATTACTCGGTATTCATACGATTCCTGCTTTTGATATCGCTGCGGCGTGTTCAGGCTTTGTTTATGCCTTATCAGTCGCGGATCAGTTTGTTAAAACTGGCGCAGCTAAAAAAGTATTGGTAATTGGCGCTGACGTATTATCACGCCTGTGTGACCCTGATGACCGTACTACAGTGATTTTATTTGGTGACGGCGCTGGCGCTGCTGTTATTGGTGCTAGTGAACAACCAGGTATTATTTCTACCCATATCTATGCTGATGGCCGTCAAGGCGATTTACTGAAGTGTTCATTCCCACCACGAGCAAATGAGTCATCAGAAGCGGTTAGTTTTATGACCATGAAAGGTAATGATGTCTTTAAATTTGCCGTCACTCAGCTGTCTCACGTTGTGACTGAAACGTTGCGAATTAATAATATTGATAAGTCAGAGATTGATTGGTTAGTGCCACATCAAGCTAACTTTAGAATTATAAAAGCCACAGCTAAGAAGCTCGATATGAGTTTAGATAAAGTGGTTTTAACACTGGCTAAGCACGGTAATACTTCTGCAGCATCTGTGCCTATTGCATTAGATGAAGCGGTGAGAGACGGGCGAATTCAACGTGGCCAGCTTATTCTGTTAGAAGCATTTGGCGGCGGTTTTGCTTGGGGCAGCGCACTTGTGCGTTTCTAGTATTAATGTGCTTGTTCGCTTTTAGCTTAGCGTACGAGCCAGATTCTAGATTTATTGTTAAAACGTCAGTAAGATATTTTTAGTTTTGAACAGTGCACTCATCGATTAACTGTTTTCTATCTTTAAAGTGTTGATAAGTCATGCTTTAAAATCTGACAAATAATTCATTTTTCATGAACGAATAAAGGTAATAAAAATAATGGAAAATATGGCTTTTGTTTTTCCTGGACAAGGTTCTCAAGCAGTTGGCATGTTAGCTGATTTAGCCGCTGACTTCCCAGTCGTAACAGATACATTTGCCGAGGCAAGTGCAGTATTAGGTTACGATTTATGGGCGTTAACTCAAGATGGCCCAGCAGAAAAGCTTAATGAAACTGATAAAACCCAACCTGCATTATTAACAGCAAGTGTGGCAATTTTCCGTGCTTATCAAGCATGCGGAGCAGCAACCCCTAGCTTACTTGCAGGACATAGTTTAGGTGAATACTCAGCATTAGTGTGTGCTGGCGTGATTGATTTTGCTGATGCAGTAAAATTAGTGGAGCTTCGTGGTCAATTAATGCAACAAGCTGTTCCAGCAGGGACAGGCGCTATGTTTGCGATTATTGGTTTAGATAATGACGCGATTGCCAAGGCTTGTGAAGAATCTGCCAATGGCGCGGTTGTTAGTCCTGTTAACTTTAACAGTCCTGGACAAGTGGTTATTGCTGGCGAAAAAGAAGCAACAGAAAGAGCCGCTGCAGCATGTAAAACTGCGGGTGCTAAAATGGCCGTTGCATTGCCCGTTAGTGTGCCGTCTCATTGCGCATTAATGAAACCTGCAGCTGATAAATTAGCCGATGCGCTTGCCCAGCTGACATTTAATGAACCAAGTATCACAGTTATCAATAACGTTGATGTTGCGACACCAACCGATGGAAGCGACATTAAAGATGCCTTAGTTCGTCAACTATATTGCCCAGTACGTTGGAGTGAGTCGGTTGAATTAATGGCTGAAAAAGGTATTACAGATTTAGTAGAAATGGGCCCTGGTAAAGTGTTAACGGGCTTAACAAAAAGAATTAATAAATCATTAAAGGGGCAGGCGGTAAACAACGCGGCTTCTTTATCTGCTTTAATCCAATAAGGAATCTTCATGAGCATTAGCTTTAATTTAACAGGCAAAGTTGCTTTAGTGACTGGCGCAAGTCGCGGTATTGGCCGTGCTATTACTGAAACCTTAGTCGAAGCCGGCGCTGTAGTTATTGGTACTGCAACGAGCGAAAAAGGTGCTGCTGCAATCCAAGAATACCTTGGTGATAAAGGTCACGGTTTAGTATTAAACGTCACCGATAAAGAGTCAGTTGCTCAATTATTCGCCCAGATCAAAGAAAAAGCAGGTGATGTTGATATTCTTGTCAACAGCGCGGGTATCACACGTGATAATTTATTAATGCGTATGAAAGATGATGAGTGGCAAGATATTCTTGATACTAACTTAACGTCGCTATTTAGATTATCAAAACCTGTTATGCGCTCTATGATGAAAAAGCGTAATGGTCGTATCATCAATATTGGTTCAGTTGTAGGAACCATGGGCAATGCAGGGCAAGTTAACTACTCAGCTGCTAAAGCTGGTTTGATTGGATTTACAAAATCTCTTGCAAGAGAGGTTGCATCTCGTCAAATAACAGTGAATGCTATTGCACCAGGTTTCATTCAAACTGACATGACAGATGAGCTGAATGAAGAACAACAGCAAGCTATCATGTCTCAAGTTCCAATGGAGCGTTTAGGGCAAGCACAAGAGATTGCTAACGCAGTATTATTTTTAGCATCTGACTCTGCTGCTTACATAACGGGCGAGACCCTACATGTAAATGGCGGAATGTACATGGTTTAATCGCCTGTAAGGGCAACGACTTTTATTGAATCTGGTTTGATATCAAAGTATGATAATTTTCGTGGTTAGACCACGAAAACTAAGCTTGCATTGTCAGCTGGATCGAATAAACTACTCGCAATCTTACGCAAGTGTGTAATTTGAATAGGAAAGAAAACTAATGAGCAACATCGAAGAACGTGTAAAGAAAATCATCATTGAGCAACTTGGCGTTAAGGAAGAAGACGTTAAATCAGCTGCATCATTCGTAGACGATTTAGGTGCAGATTCTCTGGACACTGTTGAATTGGTTATGGCTCTAGAAGAAGAGTTTGATACCGAGATCCCTGATGAAGAAGCTGAAAAGATCACTACTGTTCAAGCAGCGATCGATTACGTTTCAAAAAATCAGTAATCCCAGATTCACAAAAACAGGTGGCATTTATGCCGCCTGTTTTTGTTTCTGAAGTCGATACTTTTCGACTAGACTTATTTCCAAAGTGTTAATCCTTCAGCTCGCTTCTTATCTGCTCAATGCTAAATGTACCCAGTACAAAGTCATTGATGATGGATTAACCCATACTGTTTATTTTTGGCTTATGCCTAATTATTTCAAAGGTGACTACTGTGTCTAAACGTCGTGTCGTGATTACAGGCCTAGGACTAGTTACTCCAGTGGGTAACGATGTCGATTCTTCTTGGCAATCTTTATTAGCAGGTAAGAGTGGTATTGAACCCATTACCAAATTTGATGCAACTGAGTTTGGCACTCGCTTCAGTGGCTCTGTTAAAGATTTTGACGTTGAGCAGTACTTATCACGTAAAGATGCTCGTAAAATGGATTTGTTTATCCAATACGGCATGGCTGCAGGTATCCAAGCGATGAATGATGCTGGTTTGGATATGGAACAAGAAAATCCTTCTCGCGTCGGTACTGCAATTGGTGCAGGTATGGGCGGCATGCCTTTAATTGAGCAAAATCATGCCGCTCTATTAAAAGGAGGCCCGCGTAAAGTGTCTCCATTTTTTGTACCAAGCACCATTATTAATATGATTTCAGGCCATTTATCAATTAAATATGGCATGACAGGCCCTAACTTTGCAGTTACGACAGCATGTACAACGGGTGTGCATAACATCGGTTTTGCAGCTCGAACTATCGCTTATGGCGATGCTGATGTGATGGTGGCA
The DNA here is from genome assembly GCF_055808815.1 of Shewanella sp. GJ50-10. Classification (NCBI taxonomy): domain Bacteria; kingdom Pseudomonadati; phylum Pseudomonadota; class Gammaproteobacteria; order Alteromonadales; family Shewanellaceae; genus Shewanella; species Shewanella sp. GJ50-10. The sequence goes on from NZ_JBVVSS010000001.1 coordinate 1,760,398, forward strand.
GGCGGGGCTGAAGATGTAACTTCTCCGCTCGCTGTGGCTGGTTTTGGCTCAGCTAAAGCCTTATCAACTCGTAATGATGACCCACAAGCAGCCAGTCGCCCTTGGGATAAAGACCGTGACGGTTTTGTGATTGGTGATGGCGCTGGTGTTATGGTGATGGAAGAATATGAGCACGCTAAAGCCCGTGGCGCAAAAATTTATGCTGAGTTAGTTGGATTTGGGATGAGTGGTGATGCATTCCATATGACGTCACCTCCAGCTGATGGTGCTGGCGCTGCAGCTGCAATGGTCAATGCAATCAATGATGCGCAAATTGCTAACGAGAAAGTGGGTTATATCAACGCACATGGCACATCGACTCCTGCAGGTGATAAAGCGGAAGCTGCTGCGGTTAAATCAGTATTTGGCCCACATGCTTATGACTTATTAGTGAGTTCAACTAAGTCTATGACAGGCCACTTATTAGGAGCTGCAGGTTCAGTTGAAGCAATCGTGACCATTTTGGCTTTGCGTGATCAAATCGTGCCTCCGACAATCAATTTAGATAACCCAGATGAAGGTTGCGATTTAGATTTTGTTGCCCATAAAGCAAAAGAACATACCTTCGATTATGCTTTGTGTAATTCATTTGGTTTTGGCGGGACTAACGGATCGCTTTTATTTAAAAAAGGCGATGCGTAAATCGTAAAGCTTTATAGATGCTTGATGATAAAGCAGTCACTAAGGTGGCTGCTTTTTTTTGCTTCAAATATATCACGCAGTTGCATAATGAAAGTTAGAATGAAGAATATGAAATCAACGCTATAAAATAGGTGATTTGTTTAGCGAATATTCAGTCCAAGATGTTAATTAAATCAAACAAGATGAATTTATCCATTTAAGCAGCAAAGTATCGTAAACTGTTGCGAGTGCAACAATTTAGGAGGCGTTATGGCCGGAGTAGATAGAGAGATTACTTTACGATTTTTAGCAGAACCTGCTGATGTAAATTTTGGCGGTAAAGTCCACGGTGGCGCCGTAATGAAATGGATTGATTTAGCAGCCTATGCAGGTGCAGCGGGTTGGAGTGGTAAATACTGCATTACTGTGTATGCAGGTGGGATCCGCTTTGTTAAACCAATCCACGTGGGTAATATTGTTGAGGTAAGTGCCAAAGTCATTTATACCGGTACTTCTTCGATGCATTTAGGCATTGATGTAAAAGCAGGCGACCCTAAAGAACCTGAACGTCATTTAACCACCCATTGTATTGTGATTATGGTCGCTGTGGATGATGATGGTAAACCTACTTCTGTTCCTGAGTGGATCCCTCAAAATGAAGATGATATCCGTTTAAGAGATTCAGCACTCAGATTAATGGATATGCGTAAACGCATCGGTGCTGAAATGGAAGCCCATGTAAAACCTGCACTTTAACTATTTAATACTAGAAGCTCACATAGTTAATAGCATTCAAACATTAGAATAATAAGAAGGATATTATGGCGAAGGTAGCATTTATTGGACTTGGCGTTATGGGATACCCGATGGCGGGACATCTTGTTAAGCATGGCCATCAAGTCACGGTTTATAATCGCACCACTGCGAAAGCTGAGCAATGGACACAAGATTACCAAGGTGAATTTGCACTAACCCCTGCATTGGCTGCAAAAGATCAAGATATTGTCTTTACTTGTGTTGGTAATGATGATGATTTAAGGCAAGTTATACTTGGTGAAAACGGAGTGATACACGGTATTCAATCTGGCGCTATTTTAGTTGACCATACAACTGCTTCCGCCGATGTAGCTCGTGACGTTGCCGCAATTTTGGCTGACAAAGACATCGAGTTTTTGGATGCGCCTGTTTCAGGCGGGCAAGCAGGTGCAGAAAATGGTGTGTTAACTGTGATGATGGGCGGTAAAGAATCTGTCTTTAATCAAGTCAAAGCAGTCATTGAGTCATACAGTCGCTGCGCCGAATTATTAGGTGATGTGGGCGCTGGTCAGCTAACTAAAATGGTTAATCAAATCTGCATAGCTGGTGTTGTTCAAGGACTCGCTGAAGGACTTCACTTTGCTAAAAGTGCTGGTTTAGATGGTTTAAAAGTGGTTGAAGTCATTAGTAAAGGCGCAGCGCAAAGCTGGCAAATGGAAAATCGCTATCAAACCATGTGGCAAGGCGAATATGATTTTGGTTTCGCCATTGATTGGATGCGGAAAGATTTAGGTATTGCACTGGAAGAAGGGCGCCGAAATGGCAGTCATTTACCTGTTACAGCATTAGTGGATCAATTCTATTCTGAAGTACAGGCAATGAAAGGTAATCGCTGGGATACATCTAGCTTATTAGCGCGTTTAGAAAAGAATCGGTAACGTATCAAGCTGTCATCTCAATGGTTACATTCAAGATTTTAGAAAAAAAGCTCGTCACGATTGGTGACGAGCTTTTTTATAGGTTGTGGTTTAATTTAGCTGTCTGAAATAACAGATTAAATTTTTAGTCCAATCATTAACTTATCTAACTCTTCAGCTGTGCTGTTAAGTTCATTACAGCCTGACACCGACAGATTAGCCGATTCTTCAACATTGTGAGATTGATTTCTAATTTCCATTAAATTAGAGGCTATTTCATTTGCAACAGCAGATTGTTCTTCAGCTGAGGTTGCAATTAACACGCTCATCTCAAACACCTTACCACTGTGATGTGCGATGCTTGCCAGATCTTCACCGGTTTGAAGAACATGCTTTTTACCTTCTTCAGCCTGATCAACAGTGCGTGACATCACTTGAGTAAGGTTCTGAGTACCAGATTGTAAGGCTTCAATCATGGATTTGATTTCGACTGTAGCAGATTGGGTTCGACCTGCAAGGGTTCTTACTTCATCTGCTACAACGGCAAATCCTCTACCTTGTTCTCCAGCGCGCGCGGCTTCAATTGCTGCGTTAAGTGCCAATAGGTTAGTTTGCTCAGAGATAGCATTAATTGTGGTAACAACAGCATCAATTTTACTGGCATTGTCATTTAGCTCATTAACAGCATCAGATGCGCCGGCAATTTCAGTTGAAAGTAAATCAATGGCTTGAACCGTGGTTTCGATGTCATTTGAACCAGCAGTCACTTGGTTATTGGCTTCTTGAGTTTCAGATGAAGATTGCTCGGCATTACGAGCTACTTCTTTAACCGCTGCCGTCATTTCTTCCATTGCTGTTGCGAGTGAGTCAAGATGCTGACGTTGATTAACCGCAACAGCTTGGCCGTCTTCTGCAGTAGTTCTAAAACCTTGAACTACTTGTCTTATTTGCTCAGTTGCTTGGGTCATTTGTAAAACAAGCTTATGTTGTCTGTCGACGAGTGTATCAACGCTTATCGCGAGTAAACTGAATTCGTCAGGTACTTCAAAAAAGTTTAATCGACTGGTTAAATCACCATCTGCTGCGCGGCGAAGAGCCATTACCGTAGTATATAGCGCACCACCAATGAATGTAGAAATGTAATATGAAAATAATAAAATAATAATAATAATAATAACCATCAATAAGTAAGCTAAATTATTGTCATTATTCGTTTTGTCGGTAATATTTTGATGAGTTATTTGGGTTGTGATGACTATGTCGTGAGCATTAACTGCACTAAATGCTGTAAACCCGGAACTGGTTTCAATTGAACCACCGCCTTGACGTGAAATTTGTTGCTCTTGGCGGGTAAGAGTATCAATATTAACCGCTCGGCTTGAGCCATCTAAATCGGATAAAAAAGCTTGATGCTTATCCTCATCAAGTAGATTTAACGCTACATCAACGGCGTGATTGTAGGTATTGTTTAGTGACACAGCTTCTTCAATCTCAGCCTTGGCCAAAGTGGTTTTAAAACTATTGGTAAGTGTAAAAGTAAGCAATAAAATCAGTGCTATAGGAACAATTGCCAAGATGGTAAATTTTGCTTTTATTGATAACTTAATTAAAAACTGATCAACCCACCTGAATTTTACTTCTTTCATGCTTGCCTCTTATTTTTATCACGCAATATAAATGTATCGGATGTAACGACATAAACTTTAGTTGGACTTTCAACAAATTTGAAAAAAAGGAGGCAACTTTTGAACAAGCATTGAGACATTCATAAAGAGAAAAATTTACAATTTTAGATATCAATTTTTTTCAAGTTTAATCTAATTAAGATCATATGAAGCTAACTCATGATAATGCAGGAGTTTACTGGCTTTAATTGCAATAAATACTAGCAAAATAAGCCTAGGTCACGTAAAATCCCATCTTTTGTTTTAACCCCATGCTCTGGGTTTAATTTAACATTAAAACCTAGACTAAATATGTCGTCCGAACCTTGGGCGCCCAAACGCATTTGATATGCAAGAATGCAGTGGAAGATATAATGCAGCAGTTAACTGAGATCGTAGAACAAGCCTTAGAAGTAATTGGTAAGGCCAGTGATCTAAAGGCATTGGATGATATCCGTGTCGATTACCTTGGTAAGAAAGGTAAGATCACTGACATGATGAAATTGATGGGTAGCTTAAGTCCAGCAGAGAAACCTGCTTTTGGACAAGCAGTCAACCAAGCTAAACAAGCGGTACAGAAAGAACTTTCTGAGCGCATTGAAGGCTTAAAGGCTGCAGAGTTAGAAGCGCAACTTATCGCTGAACAAATCGATGTAACCTTACCAGGTCGTACCATTGAATTGGGTGGACTTCACCCAGTGACACGTACTATCGAACGTATTGAAACTTTCTTTGGTGAGTTAGGATTCTCTGTTAAAAATGGTCCTGAAATTGAAGATGACTTTCATAACTTCGATGCATTGAACATTTCTGAGCATCATCCTGCTCGTGCTGATCATGACACTTTCTATTTCAATCCGAAAGTAATGCTTCGTACGCAAACTTCAGGTGTTCAAATTCGTACAATGGAACACGAAAAGCCGCCTTTACGTATTATCTCTCCAGGCCGTGTTTACCGTAACGATTACGATCAAACTCATACGCCGATGTTCCACCAAGTGGAAGGTCTGCTAGTTGATGAAAAAGTTAACTTTGCTGAGCTAAAAGGCATTTTGCATGACTTCTTACGTAACTTCTTCGAAGAAGATTTAGAAGTGCGTTTCCGTCCATCTTACTTCCCGTTTACTGAACCTTCAGCTGAAGTTGACGTAATGGGTAAAAACGGTAAATGGTTAGAAGTATTAGGTTGCGGTATGGTGCATCCTAACGTACTTCGCAGTGTCGGTATCGACCCTGAAAAATACTCTGGTTTTGCTTTTGGTATGGGTGTTGAGCGTTTAACAATGCTGCGTTACGGCGTAAATGACCTACGTGCCTTCTTCGAAAACGATTTACGTTTTCTTAAGCAATTCAAATAACGGAGCAATATAAAGATGAAATTCAGTGAATCTTGGCTTCGTGAGTGGGTTAACCCATCAGTAAGTCGTGACGAGTTATCACACCAAATTACAATGGCCGGTCTTGAAGTAGATGGCGTTGACCCAGTAGCAGCCGCATTTAGTGGTGTTGTTGTCGGTGAAGTTGTTGAGTGTGGTCAGCACCCTGATGCTGACAAACTACGTGTTACCAAAATTAATGTCGGTGAAGAAGAGTTAATCGACATCGTTTGTGGCGCACCAAATTGCCGTTTAGGTTTAAAAGTTGCTGTTGCTATGGTTGGCGCAGTGCTTCCTGGTGATTTTAAAATTAAGAAAGCCAAATTACGTGGTCAACCTTCATTTGGTATGTTGTGTTCATACGGTGAATTAGGTATCGACATCGAAAGCGATGGCATTATCGAATTACCAACAGATGCGCCAATCGGTAAGGACGTTCGCGAATATCTAGACCTTAACGATGCCATCATTGATGTTGATTTAACTGCTAACCGTGCAGACTGTCTTGGTATGGCAGGTCTTGCCCGCGAAGTCGGCGTATTAAACCGTGAAGCGGTAACAGAGCCAACTTGGGAAACAGTTACAGCGACCATCGAAGATAAAGTTGCAATCAATGTTATTGATGCACAAGCTTGTCCTCGTTACTTAGGCCGTGTGGTTAAAAACGTAGATTTAGCTGCTGCAACTCCATTATGGATGCAAGAAAAATTGCGTCGTAGTGGTATTCGCTCAATTGACCCAATTGTTGATATTACCAATTACGTATTAATTGAATACGGTCAACCAATGCATGCGTTTGACTTAGCAACCTTAAGTGGTGCTATTCAAGTACGTTTAAGTGATGGTGTTGAAAAGCTAACATTGTTAGACGGTAATGAAGTGACAGTACCTAATGACACTTTAGTTATCGCAGATGACAGTGGCTCAATTGCCTTAGCTGGTGTGTTTGGCGGTGACAAAACAGGTGTGACTGAGAAGACTCAAGATATCTTGTTAGAGTGTGCATTTTTCGCTCCTCTTGCGATTATGGGTAAATCACGTCGTTTAGGCCTTCATACAGACGCTTCACATCGTTTTGAGCGTGGTGTTGACCCAGAGCTACAACACAAGGTCATGGATCGTGCTACACGTCTAGTATTAGATATTTGTGGTGGCGAGGCAGGTCCTGTTGAAGAAGCTGTTACTGAAGCTAATTTACCTAAGCCTGTTGAATTAACATTACGTCGTAGCAAGCTTGATAAAATTTTAGGTCATCACATTCCTGATGCTGATGTGACTGAAATTCTTGAGCGTCTAGGCTTTACTGTTACAGCTAATGCGGAAACTTGGGATGTTGTGACTGCAACTTACCGTTTCGATATGGCAATTGAAGAAGACTTAATTGAAGAAGTGGCACGTATTTACGGATATAACAATATCCCTAATATTGCACCGGTTGCTTCATTAACCATGTCAGATCACAAAGAAGCGGATATTTCATTGCGTAAAGTTCGTAATGTTTTAGTTGCTCGCGGTTTCCAAGAAGCTGTGACTTATAGTTTTGTCGATCCTAAGCAACAAAATCTTGTTCACCCTGATGCGCCAGCAATGATTTTACCGAACCCTATTTCGGTTGAAATGTCTGCAATGCGTCTTTCAATGTTCACTGGATTATTGACCTCAGTAGGTTACAACCAAAGCCGTCAGCAAGGTCGTGTGCGTTTATTTGAGACTGGTTTACGCTTTGTACCTGATGCAAAAGCAGATTCTGGTGTTAGACAAGAAGCCATGATTGGTGCAGTGATTTCAGGTGTTCAAAATGATGAACATTGGTCAATGGATTCAAAAACTGTCGACTTCTTTGATTTAAAAGGTGATTTAGAATCAATTATCGGCTTGACAGTTTCGACTTCTGAATTTACTTTTAGAAGTGCAACACATTCAGCTCTTCATCCGGGGCAATGTGCTGAAATACTAAGAAATAATCAGGTCATTGGTATCATTGGTGCTGTCCATCCTAGTTTGGAAAAGCCTTTTGGACTAAATGGTAAAACAATTATTTTTGAGTTAGAACTGGACGCTTTACTGCATGCCAGTTTGCCGCTAGCCCAGACTGTATCTAAGTTTCCTGCAAATCGACGTGATATTGCTGTTGTTGTTGAAGAAGAAGTTTCTGCAACTAATGTTATGAATTTGATAAGAAAAGTTGGCGAAAATCAGTTGGTTGGCTTAAACTTGTTCGACGTATACCGAGGTAAAGGTGTTGAAGCAGGCAAAAAGAGCCTCGCAATAGCACTTACATTACAAGACATTACTCGTACGCTTGAAGAAAAGGACATAACTGAAACTGTTGATTCAGTTGTATCTGCACTTAAGACCGAGTTCAACGCATCGTTGAGGGACTAAAAGTATGGCACTTACCAAAGCCGAAATGGCAGAACATCTTTTTGAAACGCTGGGCATTAACAAACGTGTTGCCAAAGAGATGGTTGAGTCTTTCTTTGAAGAAATAAGAGAAGCACTCGAAAGTGGTGAGCAGGTCAAGTTATCTGGCTTTGGAAACTTTGATCTGCGCGACAAGAATCAAAGACCGGGAAGGAACCCAAAAACTGGTGAAGATATTCCAATTTCAGCTCGACGTGTTGTGACTTTCCGTCCAGGACAAAAGTTGAAAACTCGAGTTGAAGAATCAAACTCGGCTAAGAAATAGTTTCGCTTGATTAAAAAAGCCACTCGTTTGAGTGGCTTTTTTGTTTTCTAGGGCAGGTAAATCAGTTTGAGTTATGCAGATGATATAAAAATATCGTGTTGTCAGTGCTAGAAAATTGTTATTATACGTCTTTGGCTCCGCTCTTTATTTCATAGCATTGATGTAATTTTTTGAGGTTTCTTTTGGCTAGACAAGCAAAACATTTCGATCGTCGATTTACTCTTTCTTTATTGCATCCTAAATATTGGGGCACATGGCTTGCCATTGTCATCTTATTTATATTTGGTTTAATGCCTGCGTTTATACGAGATCCTCTTTCTCGATTACTGGCAAGGCTGGTGATGCTCATAGCTAAAAAGCCAATTAATATTGCTCACATTAATATGCGAACTTGTTTTCCTGAAAAATCTGCGGCTGAAATTGATGCTTTAATTAAAGACAATGTCGATATGTTTGTATTGACCTTAATGTCACAAGCAGAATTACTGCTTCGCTCGAATGCGCATATCAAAAGCCGGGTTACGATTGAAGGTTTTGAGCATGTCGAGTCTGCAAGGCAAGCTGGTCAACCTATCATCTTTATTATGCCCCATGTGTGGCCGATTGATTATGCTGGGATCAGACTTAATATTGAGCTACCAATGGTTACGATGGCTAAAGCTCACAGGAATGGTTTATTTAATTGGTTTAGCAATCGTCTACGTAGTAGTCAAAATGGACGAGTTTACATGCGAGAGGCGGGTATACGCGCTCTAATCAGTGAATTAAGACAAGATAATAGTTTCTTTTATCTACCTGATGAAGATTTAGGCCGCGAGCAAAGTGTTTTTGCACCGCTACTTGGCACCGTTAAAGCTACTTTGCCAGTGGTAGGACGCTTAGCACAAGCAGGAAAGGCGCAAGTGTTGCCGGTCAAAATTGGCTATGATAAACAAGCTCGCCAATTTAATTTAACCGTGATGCCAGCGGTGAACCCAGAAGACATGCAAGGCAAAGACAACGAAGCTATCGCGCTAAATCAAATGGTTGAACAGGTGATTAACGCTTACCCTGAACAGTACATGTGGTTTTTGAAGTTTTTAAAAACCCGCCCGATAGGCGAAACCGATCTATATTAATTGTTTATTATTAATACAGATTAAAAAGGCACTAAAGTTGATTCTTTAGTGCCTTTTTTATAACTGGATTTAAGCTGTTTTTAATGACTCAATTCATAACGTTAAATGCTATTCAGAAAAGTAATACCAACCTTGATTGATTAACTGAGCGACTAGCGTCATTAGGGCTGGTTGTTGACGCCAACCCAATAAAAACTCTTGGTCGATAAAGTGCTCATTAGCAACAATTGCCACAATGTCAGCATCGATACCTGCAACTGTTACCACTTCACCATTGATGTATAACTGCGCTTGTTTATCAGCTTCTAACTTGAGGACTTTTAAACCTCCAATACGCTGAATGCTCGCGCCATCTTCAATGGCTTCAATAACATCATTAGTCGAAATAGGTTGCTCAAATGGGTTAAGGTCTAATTCAAAACGGTTTTGGCTTAACAATTTACCCAGCATGGTTTGATATTGATTTGGGTCTTGGGCAAGTTGAGTTAATAAATTCATCATCCCTTGTTGTTGTTGCTCACTCACGAAGCCTTTAATTGCTACTTCTTCAGTTGAGGTAAATCGCTGCTTACCAAGATTATTATCAATTAATGAATCTGCCATTTCGGTCAGTAACTCTTGCTGACTCGGCGCTCTAAAACCAATTGAGTAACTTAAAGCAAGTGTTAACGTTTCACCGCAATGTGGGTAGCCAGGTGGAATATAAAGTACATCACCTTTGGTTAATACCACGTCAATAATAGGTTCAAAGTCATCGACTAATGGGCTGTTTTTATCACCACCACGTTGTTGGTGGTTGCCAATATTGCCAACCTGCCAGCGTCGCTCACCTTCACCTTGAATAATGAATACATCGTAATTATCGATATGTGGCCCGACGCCGCCTTTAGGTGTTGCGAATGACACCATCAAGTCATCAAAACGCCAGTCGGGTAAAAAGCGAAACGCCTCGACTAATGGTTGAGACTCTGGATACCAATGATTAACGGCTTGAACTAATAACTGCCAGCCATCTTCACCATATTCATCATAATCTTCAAATGGTCCTTGAACTACATTCCAGCCCTGCGCTTGTGTTTGAACAATGCGTGAAGATATATCTTCTTCCATTGCTAAACCTGCAAGTTCATCTGCTGAAATGGGATCTTCAAAGGCATTAAAGGCATTTTTAATGACAATAGGCTTCTTTTGCCAATATTCACGGGTGAACTCAGCAGTATCGAAATTTAATGTATACATAGTATTAAAAAAGGCGACAGCTCATACGAGGTGTCGCCATTCCTTATTCATCTAATAAGTCACCTTAAGTGCTTATTTGGAGGATTATTTTAACTCGTCAACGAATGCTTCAGCACGGCCGATGTAGTTAGCTGGCGTCATTGTTTTAAGTTCAGCTTTAACACTCTCTGGTAGCTCTAAGCCATCGATGAATAAAGCAAGTTGCTCACCATCAATACGCTTACCACGGGTTAACTCTTTTAACTTTTCGTATGGTTTTTCGATGCCATAGCGACGCATTACCGTTTGTACAGGCTCAGCCAGTACTTCCCAGTTTTTGTCTAATTCAGCTAATAGGTTTGCTTCGTTAACTTCTAGCTTGCTGATGCCTTTCATTGTTGCTTGATAAGCAATTAATGAATGAGCCATACCAACACCTAGGTTACGCAATACGGTTGAATCCGTTAAATCACGTTGCCATCTTGAAACTGGCAATTTAGCGGCTAGATGCTGCATAAGCGCATTAGCAATACCTAAGTTACCTTCTGAGTTTTCGAAGTCGATAGGATTAACTTTGTGCGGCATGGTTGAAGAACCAATTTCGCCAGCAATAGTACGTTGCTTAAAGTGACCCATTGCAATGTAACCCCAAATGTCACGATCGAAATCGATAAGGATGGTGTTAAATCGTGCTACAGCATCAAATAGTTCAGCAATGTAATCATGCGGTTCGATTTGAGTTGTGTATGGGTTCCAGTTGATGCCTAAGCTTGTCACGAAACGTTGTGACAGTTCATGCCAGTTAACTTCTGGGTAAGCTGAGATGTGTGCGTTGTAGTTACCTACAGCACCATTAATTTTACCCATGATTTCAACTGCGTTGATTTGGTTTAGTTGACGCTCTAGACGTACAGCAACGTTAGCCATCTCTTTACCTAATGTAGTAGGTGAAGCAGGTTGTCCGTGAGTACGTGACATTAACGGAACTGATTTGTTTTCAGTCGCTAATTTTTTAATGGCATCAACAATCTCAAGACACTGTGGTGCCAAGACTAACTCACGTGCTTCTTTTAACATTAACGCATGAGATAAGTTATTGATGTCTTCTGAAGTACATGCGAAGTGAACAAACTCGTCGATAGCGACTAATTCAGCGTTATCGGCAATTTGTTCTTTAATGAAATACTCAACCGCTTTAACGTCATGGTTGGTGGTTCTTTCGATTGTTTTAACGCGTAATGCGTCTTCTTCGCTGAAGTTATCCTTAATGCTATCCAGTAAGATTAATGCTTCTTCACTGAATGGCGGAACTTCTTCAATCTCTGGGCAACTAGAAAGTAGTTTTAACCAGTTAATTTCAACTTGAACTCGGTATTTAGTTAAACCGAATTCGCTGAAAATGCCTCGTAAAGAGGTGGTTTTGCTACCGTAACGACCGTCTATCGGAGAGATAGCAGTCAGTGCAGAAAGATCCATTTGAAGCTCCTTGATGAACTTTTGTTGTAGGGTGATACGATTAATTATTTTTACGGCTACTAATAGCTGTATCCACAATGGCTTTACGAGCAAAAACAAGGTGACGACGTTTGCCACCTAATTGGCGCCATAAAACAGCACTACGCATAGCAGATAAAAGTAAAGCACGGATTTTTTGTTGTACTTGCGGTTGTTGCAAGCAAGCTGGATTACCAGAAATTTGTAATTTAGGGCCAAGTTCGCTGATGACATCACTATAAATGCTGGCTAAGCTTGCAACAATTTGCTCATCGGTAATGGCGAAGTGATGCAGCTGTCTATGAACTTGGTTAATGCGCTCGGCAAGCATGCCTAAGCCATTGGCTGAGCGAGCAAGCTTTCGCTCTAGTGCGAGCATGCCAACTAAATAACGTGTTGTTTCAACGTCTTTGCTATTACCGTCGCCTAATTGGTTTTCAATTAGCTGGTAGCCTTTATTGAGGGCGAGTTTGTCTTGGTAAATATCAGCGATAGAATCAGGATCTGTCACCATAATTGTGTTCAAACTTGCAGCCATTGCTGTCTCGTCTGATTCGCCGTGGCGAGCGAGATGTTGAACTTGAGCAATGGCTTGTAAAATACCTGCAAACGCCATAGTGCGTTCAAATAATACTTGGCTCACGCTCTATCCTCTAATTAAGGTATCAATAATGCCGCCGCCTAAGCAGACTTCACCATCGTAGAATACGGCAGATTGACCAGGGGTTACTGCCGCAACAGGCTCGTCAAACATCACTTTGATATTATCATCGCCCTCAGTTGTTACAGTACATTTCACATCTTGCTGACGGTAACGTGTTTTCACGGTAATTGTTGCAGGCGAGATTGGACCTTTACGGTCAACCCAATGTAATTGGCTGACCAACATGCCGTGCGACATGAGGCGAGGGTGGTTACCCCCTTGCGCGACAATTAATACATTGCGTAATAAATCTTTTTCGACCACATACCAAGGGTTATCGTTGCTGTTTTTTAAGCCGCCGATGCCTAAACCTTTGCGTTGGCCAAGCGTGTGATACATCAAGCCTTGGTGAGTACCAATGATTTCACCTTCTGCAGTTTCAATATCACCAGGTTGCGCAGGTAAGTATGTGCCTAAGAAGTCAGTAAACTTACGTTCACCAATAAAACAGATACCTGTGCTGTCTTTTTTATCATGGGTGATAAGGCCCATTTCTTTTGCAATATCGCGGACTTGGAATTTTTCTAATTCACCAACAGGGAACAGACTTTTAGCCACTTGTTTGTCACTTAACGTGTATAAGAAGTAACTTTGATCTTTATTGCTATCGATACCACGAAGCATTTGTGTTGTGCCGTCTGTGTTGTCACGACGTCGAACATAATGGCCCATAGCAATATAGTCAGCATCTAGAATTTCATCTGCGAATTCTAAAAATGCTTTGAATTTGATTTCTTTGTTGCACATGATGTCGGGGTTTGGCGTTCGACCCGCTTTGTACTCTTCAAGGAAATGTTCAAATACATTGTCCCAGTACTCTGATGCGAAGTTAACCGTGTGTAATTTGATGCCAAGTTTGTCACAGACAGCTTGAGCGTCTTTTAAATCTTCGGCAGCAAGACAATATTCATCCGTGTCATCTTCTTCCCAGTTCTTCATAAATAATCCTTCAACTTGATAGCCTTGCTGCATAAGCAGATAAGCTGAAACTGAAGAATCTACACCGCCGGACATGCCTACGATGACTTTTTTACCATTTGAATTGGGATTGATTGATGTCATAAAACCTAAAAACCAGTGAATTTACGGATACAAGAGATGATCATGTGGTCGACGTTAGCGCTTTTCAAGTCGCTAGTTAATTGTCGCTATATTTGATGTTGATATTGATCTTTAAAACTGACCTTAAAAATCGATGAAAAACATCACGAAAATCTCAAAAATGTGCGGCGCATATTCTATCACGCATTGTTGTTGTCGGCTATCATCTGCAAGTCACTATTAATCAGTGATAATGGGCTGTGACCTTTATGTAAAAAGTCTTCAATGGATTTTATCACTAATGGGCTTCTAAGCTGATGTTTTCGTGTGTTGATTTCAGCTAAATTAAACCAATGACACGCATGGATATCTTTATCTAAAGGCTGGCAGTTTATTAAGTTTTCAACTTCTGCTGCAAAGGTGAAACGTACAAATGAAAGCTGCTCATCAGCGCTAAATTGATAGATGCTAATCAAGCCTGCGAGCTCAACGTCTAATCCGGTTTCTTCTTTAACTTCGCGTTTACAAGCTTGCGGCAATGATTCATGTGCTTCGATATGGCCTGCAGGTTGATTAAAACGAACTTCACCATCAATGATTTCTTCGACAAATAAAAACTTATTCTGGCAATGGATAACACAAGCGACCGTGGTATTAGGTTTATAACGCTCTTTCGTCATGATTTATCCTATATACATTCAAATATAATTGTTTAAACGTTACAGACTAACTACTTAAACTCGTTATACAAATCAACCTTGAAAGATCAACAGGCCCTAATCATGTTGACTCACAAGGCTTTAAAACGATTACTGGGCAATCGTCTTATATTGGCCATTGTCGATATCATCTAAACTCCATTGACCTATTTTATAGCGAATTAATCTTAAAGTAGGGTGGCCAATGTGGGCTGTCATTCTTCTAACTTGTCTATTACGACCTTCGCAAATTTGAATTTCTAACCAAGTTGTCGGAATTGATTTTCTTTCCCTAACAGGTGGTATTCGCTCCCAAACGTTAGGCTCGCTCATAACAGACACTTTAGCAGGTAAGGTCATTCCGTCTTTTAATTCAACACCTTGGCATAAATCTTTTATAGCTTGCTCGCTGGGTTCGCCTTCAACTTGAGCCCAATAGGTTTTAAATGTTTTCTTTTTTGGCTGTGTTATTTGCGCTTGTAACTTGCCATCATTTGTAAGCAGCAATAAGCCTTCACTGTCCCTATCAAGCCTACCAGCAGCGTAAACATCTTTTACTGGAATAAAATCTTTTAACGTTTGCCTACCTGACTCATCAGTAAACTGACAAAGAACATCAAAGGGTTTGTTAAATAAAACAATTATTGGATTATCAACTGCTTTTTTCACGGTGCGTTTAACGGGTTTTCTGGTATTGTTGGTAGACTTTTTAGCTGTTCGGGCAAATGCCGGTTTGGTATTAAATCGTTTTGCTTTGTCATTTGCTGGCATAGATAAGCCTATTTAAGGGCGAAATTAAGTTATTTTGCATAGTTTACTTGGCATTGGGCCTTAGTGGAATTTGAATCTGCGAGATAATGATCTATGATGTTGGCCTAAAAAATGTGATCTGTGCCCACTTTTGTAACCGCAGCCACAGTTTATTTTTCTATTTCATATGGATTTGCACCACAAATAAGCAGACTTTGACGACAAGATTGAAGCTGTTTTAGGTAGATAGTTATTACAATAATAATTTTTAAAAACTTTTTATTTCAATAATGTAGGAAAAAGCATGAAAGATAACTCTCCAACGATCATTTATACTGAAACTGATGAAGCACCAGCATTAGCCACGCTTTCATTACTCCCTATCATCCGCACATTTACCAATGCTGCTGGTGTTAAAGTTGAGACCCGAGATATATCTTTATCAGGCCGTGTCATTGCAAACTTTCCTGAAAAGTTAACTGCAGAACAAAAAATCTCTGATGCATTAACTGAATTAGGTGTAATGGCTGGGACTCCTGAAGCCAATATCATTAAATTACCTAATATCAGTGCGTCAATTCCACAATTAAAAGCGTGTATTGCTGAGCTACAAGCTAAAGGTTACGACATTCCGAATTACCCGGATGAGCCTACAACCGACGCTGAGCGCGTTGCTCAAAGTCGTTATGACAAGATTAAAGGTAGTGCGGTAAACCCTGTATTACGTGAAGGTAACTCAGATCGCCGAGCACCGACTTCAGTTAAAAACTACGCTAAGAAAAATCCGCATTCAATGGGTAAGTGGGCAAGTGACTCACAATCTCATGTTGCTCATATGCAAGAAGGTGATTTTTACGGAAGCGAGCAGTCAGTTACTCTAGCTGATGCGGACACTGTTAATATCGTGCTAACACAAGCTGACGGCCAAGAAGTTGTGCTTAAGCAAAACTTGCCTTTGCTAGCGGGTGAAATCATCGATACTGCAGTAATGAGCAACAAAGCACTGCAAGCTTTTTATGAGCGTGAAATCGAAGCAGCTAAATCTGAAGATGTTTTATTATCGCTTCACTTAAAAGCGACCATGATGAAAGTGTCTGACCCGATTTTATTTGGTCACGCTGTTAAAGTGTTCTTTAAAGACGTATTCACTAAGCATCAAGCATTGTTTGATGAGCTAGGTGTTGATGTAAACAATGGTTTTGGTGATGTTTACGCTAAAATCGCATCGCTACCAGAGGCTAAACGTGCCGAAGTTGAAGCAGATATTGCTGCTGTTTACGCCAAGCGTCCAGCACTAGCGATGGTTGATTCTGATAAAGGTATTACTAACCTGCATGTACCAAGTGACATCATTATTGATGCATCTATGCCTGCTGCGATCCGTTCTTCAGGTAAAATGTGGGGACCAGATGGTCAACTAAAAGACACTAAAGCAATGATCCCAGATCGTTGTTACGCCGGCGTTTACCAAGAAACTATTTCATTTTGTAAAGCCAATGGCGCATTTAACCCAACTACAATGGGCAGTGTGCCAAACGTAGGTCTAATGGCGCAAAAAGCAGAAGAGTACGGTAGCCACGATAAAACGTTTGAAGTTGCAGCTGCGGGTGTTGTTAAGGTTATCAACAGTGCGGGTGACGTGCTAATGAGCCACAACGTTGAAGTAGGCGACATTTTTAGAATGTGCCAAGTTAAAGACGCACCAATTCGTGACTGGGTGAAATTAGCTGTTAAACGCTCTCGTTTAAGCAACACACCTGCAATTTTCTGGTTAGATAGTAATCGTGCTCACGATGCTCAGCTTATCGCAAAAGTAGAACTGTACTTAAAAGATCACGATACAGCGGGTCTTGATTTACAAATCTTAGCGCCAGTTGAAGCAACTCGTGCAACACTTGCGCGCGTTCATGAAGGGTTAGATACAATTTCAGTGACAGGTAACGTATTACGTGATTACTTAACTGATTTATTCCCAATTCTTGAACTAGGCACAAGTGCGAAAATGCTTTCAATTGTTCCGTTAATGAATGGCGGTGGACTATTTGAAACAGGTGCAGGTGGTAGTGCGCCTAAGCATGTTCAGCAGGTTGAGAAAGAAGGGCACTTACGTTGGGATTCATTAGGTGAGTTTTTAGCGTTAGCGGCTTCGTTAGAGCATTTAAGCCAAACTGAGGATAACCCTAAAGCACAAGTATTAGCGGATACGCTTGATACGGCTATTGGTCAATTCTTAGATAGCAACAAGTCTCCTTCACGTCGTGTAGGTGAGCTCGATAACCGTGGTAGCCATTTTTACCTTGCTATGTACTGGGCTCAAGCGTTATCAGTGCAAACAACTGATGCTGAATTAGCTACTGAATTTGCAGCGTTAGCTGAATCATTAACAACAAATGAAGCTTCAATTGTTGCCGAATTAAATGATTCACAGGGACCCGCAGTTGATTTAGGTGGTTACTTCCGTTTAGATGCTGCAAAAGCTGAAGCGGCTATGCGCCCAAGTGCATTATTGAATTCTTTCATTACGGCTTAATTTAATAACGGGCATCAACACGCTTAAATATTAAAAGCAGAAACGAAAGTTTCTGCTTATTTTGGAAAAAACTTAAATGTGTCGGCTACTGAACTAGGGCCTGTTGATCTTTGCTGGTTAAGTTTTGTTCGAAATAAAAGCGTTTTAATTGAGGCGAATGGGTTGATGCCTAGTCATCTAAGCACCTCTTTATTCATATAGATTCATCCAACAAAGAGTAAAACGCTTTTAGTCGAACCCTTTGGGCAGCGTTTGTTGGCGATTTTTACTGCGTTATCGACTTTTTATGTAGAGTAACTACACCTCAAAGTCTTTGCCTTGTATAAATGACCAACAATTCGAAGCAAAAACAACTTTGAAAGATCAACAGGCCCTCGTTAATTTGTAAGAAAGTTTGTGTTTAAGAAATCTAATTGAGTGTTTTTTAGGCGAACGAGCTGTGATTTGCAATAAAATTATTAAATAAAAAAGGCAGAGATTAAAATCTCTGCCTTTTTGTTTTATAGTTTCACCGACTATTTAGTTGGTGAAATGGCTGAAGCATGCATCCCTTTAGGGCCCTGCTCAGTTTCGAAATCTACTGGTTGGCCCGCTTTTAGCGTTCTGTAACCTTCCATTTCGATTGTTGAATAATGTGCAAATACATCTTCGCCACCCTGATCTGGGCAAATAAACCCGAATCCTTTGGCGTTGTTGAACCATTTAACAGTTCCGCTTGCCATACTTCCACTTCCTTCTGTTGTCTACTTACCAGTAAGATAGTAAAACTTATTTTTATCAGCGGTCTCTTTTGCCGCCTCAGAACAGAATGAAATTTGTACGAAAAGATGTCAAGTAAAAATTAACAATATGACAACATTTAATTAATTTAATAATATCAATTGGTCTTGTACCAAACTAGAGGCTAGTATTAACTCATGGGTAGATTAGGCAGCGTAGAGCACACAGAAGAACGTGTTGAATCGGAGCTACAACCACCTTCAATGTACAAAGTCGTGTTAAATAACGATGATTACACTCCGATGGATTTCGTGATAGAAGTGTTACAACGCTTTTTTAATAAGGATGAACAACAAGCCACCGATATTATGTTGGCTATCCATCACCAAGGTAAGGGAATATGTGGTGTTTATTCGTTTGGCATTGCCGAAACGAAAGTGTTACAAGTAAATCAATTTGCCAAAGAAAACCAACATCCATTACTGTGTTCATTAGAAGCCGAATAATGAGTTTGTTAATTTTCGAACGGTAACTCTGCAGTTTATGAGTATTTTTAGGGGGTGCTTATGCTAAACAAAGATCTCGAAGTCACCTTGAACCTAGCGTTTCAACAAGCTAGAGATTCACGTCATGAATATATGACGGTAGAACATTTATTATTAGCATTAATCAATAATCCATCGGCCAAAGAAGCACTACTGGCTTGTGGCGCGGATATTACTCGTCTCCATGAGGAAGTATCTAACTTCATTCAACAAACAACCCCATTAATCGCCGAAAGCACTGAAGAACGAGAAACTCAACCTACACTTGGTTTCCAACGTGTGCTACAACGCGCCGTTTTTCATGTGCAATCTTCTGGGCGTAACGAAGTGACTGGCGCCAATGTGCTAGTGGCTATTTTTAGTGAACAAGAATCTCAAGCCGTTTATCTATTACGTCGTTGTGAAATTACCCGTTTAGACGTGGTGAATTACATTTCTCACGGTTTACCGAAAGATGATGATGACAGTGAAATAAATAATCCAGAAGCATCAGAAGAAGGCGGTGAATCTGCTGAAGACAGAAGTCTATTATCGCAATTTGCTACTGACTTAAATCAAATGTCCAAAGATGGTGTGATTGATCCATTGATTGGACGTGATGATGAAGTTGAGCGTGCGATTCAAACCTTATGTCGTCGCCGTAAAAATAACCCATTATTGGTGGGTGAAGCAGGTGTTGGTAAAACTGCCATTGCAGAAGGGTTAGCTTATCGTATCGTTAACGACCAAGTGCCTGATGTCATCAAAGATGCAACAGTATACTCATTAGATTTAGGCTCACTACTCGCGGGCACTAAATACCGTGGTGATTTTGAGAAGCGCTTTAAAGGCTTACTTAAAGAGCTGGGTAAAAATGAGCATGCTATTTTGTTCATCGATGAAATTCATACCATCATTGGTGCAGGTGCGGCTTCTGGCGGCGTGATGGATGCATCAAACCTGTTAAAACCATTACTGTCTAACGGTACGTTGCGCTGTATGGGGTCAACGACCTTCCAAGAGTATCAAAGTATTTTTGAGAAAGATCGCGCTTTAGCACGACGCTTCCAAAAGATTGATATTAATGAGCCATCGGTTGCTGAGACCACTAAAATTCTATTAGGACTTAAATCCAAATACGAAGAGCACCATGGTGTGCGATACACTCAAGCTGCCATAAGTTCAGCTGCGAGTTTATCGGCGAAACACATCAATGACCGTCACTTGCCTGATAAAGCCATTGATGTAATCGATGAAGCGGGCGCTCGTATGGTGATGTTGCCGCAAAGCAAACGTAAGAAAACCATTGGTCAGCCAGAAATTGAAGCGATAATCGCCAAGATTGCTCGTATTCCTGAAAAGTCCGTATCGTCGACTGATAAGGATTTACTTAAAAACCTTGAGCGTAACCTTAAAATGTTGGTGTTTGGCCAAGACAAGGCGATTGAAGGGCTTAGTTCAGCCATTCGATTATCTCGAAGTGGTTTAGGCGCTGAGAAAAAGCCTGTTGGTAGTTTCTTGTTTGCGGGGCCTACTGGTGTGGGTAAAACGGAAGTGACCAATCAATTAGCTGCTTGTTTA
This sequence comes from Shewanella sp. GJ50-10, assembly GCF_055808815.1. NCBI lineage: Bacteria > Pseudomonadati > Pseudomonadota > Gammaproteobacteria > Alteromonadales > Shewanellaceae > Shewanella > Shewanella sp. GJ50-10. The sequence goes on from NZ_JBVVSS010000001.1 coordinate 1,780,837, forward strand.
AACATGAAGTTAATTCGATTCGATATGTCTGAGTACATGGAACGTCATGCGGTTTCACGCCTAATCGGTTCGCCTCCAGGCTATGTTGGTTATGAGCAAGGTGGTTTGTTGACCGATGCTGTGATTAAAAACCCACATTGCGTGGTGCTATTGGATGAGATTGAAAAAGCCCATCCAGATGTTTACAACTTGCTACTGCAAGTCATGGACCACGGAACATTAACTGATAACAATGGCCGTAAAGCCGATTTCAGAAACGTTACCTTAGTCATGACGACCAATGCTGGTGTGCAAGAAACCATTCGCACTTCAATTGGATTTAAGCAGCAAGACAATAGTCTTAATGCGATGTCTGAAATTAATAAGGTGTTCACACCAGAGTTTCGTAATCGTTTAGATTCAATTATTTGGTTTAATCATTTAGATATGACCATTATTGCCAAAGTGGTTGATAAGTTCTTAATTGAACTACAAGCGCAACTTGACGAAAAACGGGTGACATTGGAAGTGACTGATGAGGCGCGTACCTTACTTGCTGAAAAAGGTTACGACAAAAATATGGGTGCACGACCTATGGGACGTGTTGTCACTGAATTGATTAAACGACCTTTAGCTGACGAAATCCTGTTTGGTAAATTGGAAGCGGGCGGAACTGCTAAAGTGGATGTTAAGGACAATGAAATTGTCATTAACTGCGAATGCGAAGAAAAAGTGTCGTAATTTGCAAATCGGTTTAGCGTTGATGTGTTAATCGTTCAATAAAAATGGCTATCTGAAATCAGATAGCCATTTTTTGTATCAACGTTAATCTATAGCCAATAAAAAACCCGACATTTAAGCCGGGTTTTTAAATAGATGAGGCAGTATTAACGTGCGCGGAAGACGATACGACCTTTACTTAAATCGTAAGGAGTCAACTGAACCGTAACTTTATCACCCGTTAAAATACGGATGTAGTTTTTGCGCATCTTGCCAGAAATGTGTGCAATCACAACATGACCATTTTCAAGTTCAACGCGGAACATTGTATTTGGCAAGGTCTCAAGGATTGTGCCCTGCATTTCAATGTTGTCTTCTTTCGCCATTAATTGGTTACCTTTATGCCTTCAAATATAAAAAAATTCGCCGTATCATGCCCCAAAAAGCGCTTGCTGTAAAGGATTGAAACACTATAGCGTGGGTTCTTTTTCAATATGTTGCCATCCATTTGCCGTTAATATTTGATAAGGGCGATATAAACGTTTGTAATTCATTTTTCTATTTTCATCAATTTGATAACCCAAATACAGAAATTGCTTGCCTAACTGCTGGGCTAATTCACATTGTAATAAAATCATATAAACCCCAAGCGAGCGTTTCGCGTAGTCGGGATCAAAGTAGCTGTAAATCGCCGATAGACTGTCATTCATAGCGTCAGTGACGGCGACCCCAATTAATTTATTTTCTTGGTACACTTCGATATACGTGGGCTTTAGCCAGTCACACAATAAAAAATCTTTATATTGATTCTCACTGGGCGGATACATAGGTCCATCTGAATGACGACCAGTAATGTATTTTTCATATAATGCGTAATGGGCATCTGTGACTTCATGAGTCACTTTCCAATGTAAATCTTGATTATTTTTAAGTGTACGCTTTTGCCTTTTAGATATTTTAAATTCTGGCACAACAACTCGAATGGATTGACATGCTGAGCAACTAGGGCAGCGTGGTTTGTATATCGAGTTACCATTACGTCTAAAGCCCATGCCGAGCAATTGCTCGAACAAAGCACTATCAAGCTGAGACTCTTGAATGATAAGCAGCTGCTCTTTTAATCCTTCGATGTAGTTGCAATCAAAAGGGTGGCTAATACCCACACTGATACTTCTAGAACTCAAAACAAACCTCTTGTGCTACCCAAGCCTTATTATCGATAACTTGATTACGTAATTGCTTCAAAGAAGATAAAAAGTCCTCCCGAGGACATGCTTGAGCCCCTAAATTTTCTAAGTGTGGATTCATGATTTGCGCATCGATTAATTTAAAACCGTGTTTAGCGATATGCTGGTTGAGCATGGCAAAAGCGGCTTTTGATGCGTTAGTTTGACGATGGAACATAGATTCGCCACAAAACACACTGCCAACAGCAATACCGTATAAGCCACCAATAAGCTGATTACCATCCCAAACTTCGATTGAATGAGCTTTGCCCAATAAATGTAGCTGAATGTAAGCTTCTTGAATATCAGTTGAAATCCAAGTCTCTTGTTGGGTGAGTCTAGGCTCTGAACATGCTTTGATGACATCGGTAAAGGCATGATTGATGGTATAACGCCACTGTGTCTTGCGTAGATATTTTTTCATGCTTTTATTAAGCGGCTGAGCTTTTGGCGTAAAAATAGCTCTAGGTTCAGGTGACCACCATAAAATAGGGTCATCATCATTAAACCAAGGAAAAATTCCTTGATAGTATGCTTCAACTAAACGCTGTGGCGACAAGTCACCTCCGACAGCAAGCAACCCATTAGGATCATCGAGTGCTTGTTTGGGATCTGGAAAATGCGGAAGATGATTTAAATAAGACAGTGAGTTCAAATTAAGTATATTATTGACTAAACCTTAATGCCTACGTTAGCGGAATTTTGTCTATGTTGAAACTCACAAACAGCTCAGCGATAAGATTTAGTGCGCTTTTTGCGTTATTTATGTCCATTGTTAGCACTTCCACCTTGGCAGCTTATGACAGAAACCAAGCCGTCCCAGTTGAGAAGGTCGTATACGGTCAAGTCGAGTCCATCAAGCATGTCACTGAAACTCAATTAGTTGAAGATCGTAATCTTGGTTGGAAAACCTTTGGTGGAGCATTAATCGGCGGTGTTGTAGGCCATCAATTTGGTGGTGGTTCAGGTCAAGATGTCGCAACAGTATTGGGCGCTTTATTAGGCGGCGCTGCGGCAAATCGATATGGTAATTCAACTCGAACGCTTGAATATAAGCTGATTGAAATGATGATAAATTTAGATGATGGAACCCAAGTGATGGTGATTCAAGACTTAGATCCTGGTTTGACATTTGTTGCTGGCGATGAAGTTAGAGTGGTTTATCTTAAAGGTTATGTCAGAGTTGATATTGCAATGTAGTTTGCTTTTGCGCTTAAGGCTTTAACAAGTAAACAAATGCGATAATAAAAAAGGAGCCAGAGGCTCCTTTTTAGTTTTTATAGATTTAGCGATTATTAGAAACCGCGTGGCAGAGTATTCTTACCCGCATTTGCTAATTTTTCACGCCATAATTCTTTAGGTGTTTTACCACCTGAAGTATTCGCTTTCTTAGCAACTGGCTTTTTAGCCGCTGGTTTTGCAGCAGGCTTTTTCGCAACGTCTTTTTTAGCAACTTCTTTTTTAGCCGCAGGAGCTTTATCTGCTGGTTGACCTTGAGTCGCTTCAAGGTGCATTTGCTCAAGATCGCTAAAGCGTAAAGACTTGCCGCCATCAATTTTATACCAACTGCCTTTCTGTTCAATTTCAACAGTTTTTGAAGTTTGCTTTTCAAGAGCAGCTTTTAATTCGGCGATAAGCGCTTCTTTAGTCAAGTTAGACATTTTGAGACCTATTTTTCTTTAATGAATAGTTTATTTAATGTTTTCAACATCCCTTAAGCCTAATTTTAGTGTTTAATGCACCCAAAAGTCCAATTTAAGCAAAAATAGCCTAGCAAATAATCAATCTTAACAAGGGTTTTTCAATAACTATTGGACTGCGTTACACTGTTAGTATCAAACATTTTAGGGTTAGTTTTATGTCATTAACGTCTGTATCTCGCCAACAATTATCCAAATATCTAAATGATTTTCTTAATGTAAACCAATTTAAAGACTATGCACCAAACGGTCTTCAAGTTCAGGGCACAGATCAGATTAAAACCATTGTGACTGGCGTTACTGCTTGCCAAGCGTTAATTGAGCAAGCTGCGGCGTTAAATGCTGATGCAATTTTGGTTCACCACGGTTTTTTCTGGAAAAGTGAGCCAGAAGTCATAACAGGAATGAAATACAATCGAATTAAGGCCTTAATGACTCACGACATTAATTTATTCGGCTATCATTTACCATTAGATGCACATCCAACACTGGGTAATAATGCTGAACTTGCTAATAAACTGGGGTTAATTGACGTCGAAGTCTGTACTGACATTCCGCAAAATTTATTATGGCAAGGTAAGTTACCTAAGCCATTAACTGCAGATCAAATGAGTGGGTTGTTATCAGATAAACTAAATAAAGAACCGCTTCATATTGGTGATAAGCAAAAACTCATTTCATCATTAGCTTGGTGTACTGGTGGAGCGCAAGATTATATTGACCATGCGGCATTATTGGGCGTGGATGCATTTATTAGTGGTGAAGTGTCAGAGCGCACATATCATTGCGCTATGGAACAAAACATCCATTACTTTGCGGCGGGTCATCACGCAACTGAGCAATTTGGCATTCAAGCATTAGGTGAGCATTTAGCGCAAGAGTTTGGTGTAAAACATCATTTTATTGATATTGTGAATCCTGTGTAGTTATCACTCAGTCATAATTTCACTAATTCAAAGTTGTAATCAGCCCATAATTATTAGTCGCTAGAAGTTATCATTAGGCCATAGCTATTATTAGCTAATAGGGAAGCGAATCATGACAGAATATTTTATCCAAGCATTTATTTACCTTTCAGCAGCTGTTATTGCAGTCCCAATAGCCCAGCGAATGGGTTTAGGTTCAGTGCTTGGGTATTTGATTGCTGGCGTTGTAATTGGTCCTATTGTGGGGCTTGTTGGCAGCGAGACTAACACTATTCAGCATTTTGCTGAATTTGGTGTAGTGATGATGTTGTTTCTTGTTGGTTTAGAACTTGAACCTAAAATGCTCTGGTCAATGCGCCATCGATTAATTGGTATGGGCGGTCTTCAAGTCGGGCTTTCGACAGGGATAGTGATGGCAATTGCATTGATGTTTGAAATGCAGTGGACTGTAGCTCTCACTATCGGCTTAATATTCTCATTATCCTCTACGGCGATTGTGCTGCAAACATTGAATGAGAAGGGGCTAACCAAAACAACAGCCGGCAAAAACGCATTTGGGGTATTACTGTTTCAGGATATCGCCGTGATCCCTATGCTCGCTTTAATACCGCTGTTGGCACTGCCTGAATTAGTAGAGGCGGCGCAAGCGTCTGTTGCCGTTGCTGCAGAACATCATGAAGAGCTGTCTTTGGTTGCTGATTTACATGGCGGCTTATACGCTTTGATATTAGTTCTATCAATAGGGCTTGTGGTATTTGGTGGCCATTACCTAAGCAGACCTGTGTTTAGGTTTATTGCAGATTCTGGTGTCCGTGAGATCTCCACCGCTGCGGCTTTATTACTGGTTATTGGCATTGCAACATTAATGAGTTTAGTCGGTGTGTCGCCTGCGCTAGGTACATTTTTAGCTGGTGTAGTCCTTGCTAATAGTGAATTTAAGCATGAGCTAGAAACTCATATTGGTCCATTTAAAGGTTTATTGCTGGGGCTATTCTTTATCACCGTAGGTGCTGGAATTGATTTCGCAATTCTGTGGGAATACCTAGGTGTGATTATAGGTATGACAGCTGCAGTAATGATAGTAAAAGCATTGGTACTATTACTTTTAAGCTTTATATTTAAGATTAAAGGCAGTGATAGGTGGCTATACACTTTAAGTTTGGCGCAGGCTGGTGAGTTTGGTTTTGTATTATTGAGCTTTAGCCAACAAAATCATGTTATTTCAGCCGAAATTGCTCAGCCTCTTTCGATAGTGGTGGCGTTATCGATGTTTTTGACCCCTGGCTTATTCATATTTTATGAGAAAGTCATATTGCCTAAATACCAGCAAACCTCAAACGATCGTGAGCAAGATACTGTAGACGAGCAGGGCACGGTCATCATTGCTGGCATTGGTCGCTTTGGGCAGATTGTTAATCGACTTTTATTATCTAATGGTGTTAAAACGGTGGTACTTGATCACCAAGCGACGCAAGTCGATAATCTTCGCAAAATTAACACTAAAGCTTATTATGGTGATGCAACTCGTCCAGATTTATTGGAAACAGCTGGTGTTGCAACGGCATCTGCTTTTGTCGTGGCGATAGATAACCCTCAAAGTAGTGTTGAGCTAGTTAAACACCTCAAACACAAATACCCTCAGCTAAAAGTCATTAGTCGCGCGTTTGACCGTGGACACGGGCATTTACTTCGCCAAGCTGGAGCTGATTATGTGGAGTCTGAAACCTTCCGCTCTGCACTTAAGGTTGGTGCTGAGTCGATGAAGGCAATGGGCTTTTCTAATGAACTTGTCGAAAGACAAAAGCGCACCTATATGCGAGTTGAAAATGAAGCATCTGAAGTGCTTTATAATGAATGGGCGAGCCGTTCTGATGGCGAAAAATTTGGTGGTGACTTTATTCAGTTATTTATTGAATATGAAGATCGTTTAAGACAAGCGATTGAAGCAGACACTGAAGCCTATAAAAGCCAGCGTTTCGCACAAGAAGCACCTTGTGATCCTGATAAAGGTGAATGTGGTCAGAGCAATGACAGCGACATCAAGACCGCTAACAATACCCCCTCAGAGACAAAGTTAATGTCTTAATATCTTTGTTCCAAGCTTATTGGTGATATTAAAAAGCCGTCAAATGACGGCTTTTTTATTAATGTAAAAGTGAAATCACTTATTACATGACTCGCATTCCAGGTTTAGCACCTGCATGAGGCTCTAAAATCCAGATATCTTTACCACCAGGACCAGCAGCTAAAACCATGCCTTCAGATTCGCCGAATTTCATTTTACGCGGTGCAAGGTTAGCGACCATAACAGTGTGCTTACCAATTAAGTCTTCAGGCGCATAAGCCGATTTAATACCAGCAAATACTTGTTTGGTTTCGCCGCCTAAATCTAGCTCTAAACGAAGCAGCTTGTTGGCTTTTTCGATATGTTCTGCTTTAGCAATTAATGCGATCCGTAAATCAATTTTAGCAAAATCATCAAAAGTAATTTCAGGTGCTAATGGTTCTTTTTCAAGTTCCGTTTGCTCAACTTCTTCTTTAGATGCTTCAGCTTGCGGTGCTTTTGCTTGCGAAACTTGAAGGTTTTCAGTTGAAGATTCAATAATCGCTTCAATGCTTTTCATTTCAATGCGCTGCATTAACGCTTTGAACTTAGCAATTTCATGTCCAGCTAAGTCTTGGTCTAAGTTATCCCAAGTTAATGTGATTTGCAGGAAGCTTTCCACATTTTCAGCAAGAGTTGGTAGTACAGGCTTTAAGTAAGTTACAAGAATGCGGAACAAGTTAAGTGCATTACTGCATACTTGATGCGCTTCTTCCTGCTTATCTTCTTGTTTAATTAACTGCCATGGTGCAGCTTCAGCAACGTATGCGTTGGCTAAATCAGCAAGCGCCATAATTTCACGCATTGCTTTACCGAACTCACGGGTTTCGTAAAGCTCTGCAATGGTGTCTTGTTTCGCTAGGAAAGTGTCAGTTAACGTGCTGTCGTTAATTTTAGCTAATTTACCGTCAAAACGTTTGCTAATGAAACCTGCGGTGCGCGATGCAAGGTTAACTAATTTACCGACTAAATCTGAGTTAACGCGCTGGGCGAAGTCTTCAAGATTTAAATCTAAGTCATCAACACGGTTGTTTAACTTAGCGGCGTAGTAGTAACGCAAGTATTCTGGATCTAGGTTATCTAAATAAGTACGCGCTTTAATGAACGTACCTTTTGATTTAGACATTTTAGCGCCATTCACTGTCACATAACCGTGAGCGAAAATACCAGTAGGTTTACGAATACCTGCGCCGTCTAATACTGCTGGCCAAAATAAACCGTGGAAGTTGACAATGTCTTTACCAATGAAGTGGTAAAGTTCAGCTGTTGAATCTTTACTCCAGAAATCATCAAAATTGATATCATCACGACGGTCACATAGGTTTTTGAATGAACCCATATAGCCAATCGGTGCATCTAGCCAAACATAGAAAAACTTACCTGGTTGATCTGGTATTTCAAACCCAAAGTATGGTGCATCACGAGAGATATCCCATTGTTGCAAACCTTGGTCGAACCATTCTCTCAATTTATTGGCAATTTCTGCTTGCATTGAACCAGAAGACAACCATTCGCCAAGCATGGTTTCAAATGCTGGCAAATCAAAGAAGAAATGCTCGCTGTCTTTCATGACCGGTGTGGCACCAGATACAGAAGAGTACGGATTGATTAAATCAGTCGTGCTGTATGTCGCGCCGCAATTATCACAGTTGTCACCGTATTGGTCTTCACTCTTACATTTCGGGCAAGTACCTTTAACGAAACGATCAGGTAAGAACATTTCTTTTTCAGGGTCAAATAACTGCGAGATAGTTTTACTTTTGATGTAACCGCCTTCTCTCAGTTTTAGATAAATCTGAGTAGACAGTTCACGGTTTTCATCACTGTGAGTGCTATGAAAGTTATCAAATTGAATATTAAAGTCAGCGAAATCTTGTTCATGTTCTTTTTGAACTTGTGCAATCATTTCTTCTGGGGTGATACCCATTTGTTGAGCTTTGAGCATGATTGGTGTGCCATGGGCATCATCAGCACAAATATAGTGACATTCATGTCCACGAAGCTTTTGGTAACGAGACCAAATATCAGTTTGAATATACTCAAGCATATGACCTAAATGGATAGGACCATTGGCATATGGGAGGGCACTTGTCACCAGGATTTTACGTTGTGAATTTGTCATTTTGTCTCAACAATCGATTACACTAAATATATGGTCAAGATACTAACCGATCAAAGTGATTATTTCATCAAACAACAACAAAAACGGCTAAATTAGCGCTCATTTTTCTCTAATTCTGGTACACTTGGGCAAATTTTTCGCAGGGAGTTCTGCTTTTGTCTACTTCGCATACAGATTATCAATTAAGTGATGACCTTCTTGGTCCAGTATTGAGTATTTTAGATGCACATCAAGATCCATATTTAACCGAAGGGTTAGTGTCTGCAGGTTGTGTTAATAAGCTTGCCATAGAAGGCAAACGACTGCTTCTTGGCTTGGTATACCCTTATCCTTGTATGACGCAATATCGTGATACGGTTATGGATGTGACAAAAAAACTCGCCGTGTTAGACGCTATCGACGAAGTAGAATGCGAAATTGATTTCCAGCCTCGTGTATTTTCAGCCATAGCCTCAGTAGAGCCTATTCCAAATATCAAGCAAGTGATTGCTGTGGCTTCTGGTAAAGGTGGTGTTGGTAAATCGACCACTGCTGTAAACCTTGCGTTGGCATTGAAAGCTGAAGGCGCTGAAGTCGGTATTTTAGATGCTGATATTTATGGTCCATCAATTCCGATGATGTTGGGACTTCAAGGTTTTAAACCTACATCACCAGATGGCAAAATGATGACTGCAGCGTCTGCGCATGGCATTTCTGCTCAATCAATTGGCTTTATGCTAGGTGATGGTGAAGCCGCTGTTTGGCGCGGTCCAATGGCAGCAGGTGCATTGAACCAGTTATTAACTGAAACTCAGTGGCCAGAATTAGATTATTTGGTAATAGATTTGCCACCTGGAACGGGTGACATACAATTAACACTGTCACAAAAGTTTCCAGTTAGTGGCACCGTTGTAGTGACAACGCCGCAAGATATCGCACTTGAAGATGCTAAAAAGGGCATCACTATGTTCCAAAAAGTAGATATTCCAGTTTTAGGTATTATTGAAAACATGAGTTTTCATTTATGTCCTGAATGTGGCCATAAAGAACATCCTTTTGGTACCCATGGCGGCAGCAAGATTGCTGAACGTTATGAAGTGCCATTATTGGGCGCATTACCGCTTAATATTAATATTCGTGAGTCAATGGATGAAGGTAACCCTGCGGTTGTCAGTAACCCAGATTCAGAAGTTGCTGCTATTTATCGTGAAATTGCTCGTAAAGTGGGCGCTCAACTTGCGAAGCAGCAAAACAAAAACACAGTTTCAATCAGTATTTCAGACGACGAGTAAGGTTAAGTAATGAATTCTCAGCAATGTGTCATTATTGGTATCGCAGGTGCTTCAGCATCAGGCAAAAGTTTAATTGCCCAAACGATTTTTGAAGAGCTAAAGCGCGACCTAGGCACCGATCAAATCGGTGTGATTAATGAAGACGCTTATTACCGTGACCAAAGTCATATGACAATGGAAGACCGTGTTAAAACTAACTATGATCATCCTAAAGCACTGGATCATCAGTTATTAGCTGAACATCTTAAGCAATTAAAGAAGGGTGAGCAGGTAAACATTCCTTGTTATAGCTACAAAGAACATACTCGCATGAGTAAAACCCTTGATATGCAACCTAAAAAGGTGATTATCTTAGAAGGTATTTTACTATTAACTGACCCTAAATTACGCGAACTTATGGATGCGAGCGTATTTATGGATACACCGCTGGATATTTGTTTCTTACGTCGTTTAACTCGTGATGTTGCAGAGCGCGGACGTACTATGGAGTCAGTGATTGCTCAATATAAAGCGACTGTTCGTCCAATGTTCTTACAGTTCATTGAACCATCAAAGCAACACGCTGATATTATTGTCCCTCGCGGTGGTAAAAACCGTATTGCAACAGATATCCTTAAAGCAAGGATCCAACATCTGTTAGCGAGATAATCTTAAGATAACAAGGATGTGATCTCAGATTTGCTAGATAAAGGCTTCATTACTGTGGAGCCTATTTCTAAACTGAGACTACTCTGGTATCAGTGTTTCCATGCTCTCACATTCACTTTTGCCGCTATCTTTAATTTGCCATTTTGCAATGCTTGCTAATCGCAGCGATTATTAAACTTAACTTATTCGCATAAATAGTTAGTTAAATTAGCTAAGTCTGACTAAAATAATAGACAAGTTTTACAACACCTTAAGACAGGGAAATCATGGTTTCGGTATTTGTGAATGGACAATCTGATAATACGGTTCAAGCGCTTGATAGAGGGCTTGCCTATGGCGATGGTGCGTTTGCGACTATGCGCGTTGCACAAGGTCAGATTCTGTTTTTGAATGAGCATTTACAAAGGTTGCAGCAAGCTTGTCACCGTTTAGGTTTTAATATTCAAGATACAACCTCATTAATTAATCGATTAAATCTCCATGCTAAAACACTCACACAAGGTTGCATTAAATTACTGTTAAGCCGAGGTGTTGGTGGTCGAGGTTATACCGCTCCAGAATCACCAGAAGTTTGTGAAGTCATTTCATTACATGAATTACCTGCAATATATGCCCAGTGGCAAACCAATGGTATTGCTTTAGCGCTTTCTCCAGTGGCATTAGCGAAGCAGCCATTATTAGCGGGTATGAAGCACCTAAATCGTCTTGAGCAGGTATTGATAAAACAACAAGCGCTTCCGCAAGGGATCGATGATTGGCTAGTGTTAGACACTGATGACCATGTTATAGAATCCTCCATGGCAAATGTCTTTATTGTCAAAGGTAATCAAGTTATCACTCCTGCCATGTCACAAAGTGGTGTGTCAGGTGTTATGCGTGAACAAATAATTGATGCGTTATTAAAGAATAATATTGCAGTAATGGCGCAAACCGTGACCTTAAGTGACTTACAAAATGCCGACCACGTATTTATCAGTAATAGTTTATTAGGTATGGTGAATATCAATCACATTAATTTAGGCGCGATTAATGCCAATTTAAGCTCTACCTCTCACTATAAACCTTGGGCAATGACCCATAATTTATTAACTCAGCTTAAACTTTTATACTAAGGTTTTTATTAAAAATAATATGAAAAAAACCATAACAATCATACTTACATCGCTAATGACATTGACAACAGTCGCATGTGTCATCGGCTTTTGGGGCTACCAGCAAATTATTGCTTACCCAAATCAGGTGTTAACAATTGATGAACCCACTGAATTGACTATCGCTCAAGGCATGAATGTCACTAAACTTGGGGCAGATTTAGAATCTAAACAGATTATTTCTGATAGTTGGAAACTCAAGTACCTTGTTAAAATTAAGCCTGAATATGCACATATTCGAACTGGGCTATATCAAATCACTCCTGGTGATAGCATCGACAGTTTACTCACCAAGCTTAATCGCGGCGATGAAATGACTTTTTCAGTCACCTTAATTGAAGGTAAGACCATTAAAGAGTGGCATGAATCCTTGATTGATTTACCGCATTTGAGTTTTGATGAAGATGTGTTTAATCGTATTTTGGTCAACAATGGTGATGACTCTGGGCTACCTGAAGGCAAGTTTTTTCCAGAGACTTATCAATACCAAGCGAGCGATTCACTTGAGTCGATTTTAGAGCGTAGCTACCAAATGATGCAAAAAACACTTGCAGCTGCTTGGGATGAGCGAGACCCTGATCTTAAATTAACAACGCCGTATGAATTACTGACCATAGCGTCGATTATTGAAAAGGAAACGGGTAAACCATCTGAAAGAGATTGGGTTGCCGCTGTATTTAATAACCGCTTGAAATTGGGGATGCGTTTACAGACCGATCCAACTGTCATTTACGGTATGGGAGAGCGATATAAGGGTAATATTACCCGCAGTGATTTACGCGAACATACTGCATTTAATACCTATCGCATTAACGGTTTACCGCCGACCCCCATTGCAGCGCCAAGCAAAGCAGCGATTTTTGCTGCAGCAAAACCTGCAGATGTAAACTATTTATATTTTGTCTCACGTAATGATGGCAGCCATGTGTTTTCAGAGACGTTAGCGCAGCATAACCGCGCAGTAAACGAATACCAGAGAAATAGAAAATGACCCAAAAGCAAGCAAAGTTTATCGTTATTGAAGGACTAGAAGGCGCAGGCAAATCTAGCGCGATTGAACTGGTAAAAAAAATCATCACTCAGCATAGTCATCAAGAACCAGTATGTACTCGCGAGCCAGGTGGTACACCGCTTGCTGAAAAAATGCGAGATTTAGTTAAAATCGCTGATGAAACAGACCCTCTTTGTGATGAAGCTGAATGTTTACTTTTTTATGCCGCAAGAGCGCAGCTGATTGCTAATGTGATTAAACCTGCGTTAGCCAAAGGAACTTGGGTGTTAGGTGACCGTCATAATTTATCTTCATTAGCTTATCAAGGCGGTGGGCGAGGGCTTATGCCTTTAGTTAAATCAATTAGTGACATTACCTTAAAAGGCTTTAAGCCTGATTTGACTCTGTACTTGGATATTGACCCACAATTAGGTCTTGCAAGAGCTGCAAATCGCGGCGAATTAGACAGAATTGAAGTACAAAAAATTGAATTTTTTGAACGAGCTAGAGCAACATTTTTATCTTTTGCAGCTGAAGATGACTCCATCATTGTGATTGATGCAAGTCAGACGATTGAGCAAGTTCATGCACAAATTACTCGTGAATTAACTGCTAGGTTAAGCTAATACATGTCAAGAATGTTCAATAAGGCAAGCAGATAATGCAAGCATTTGGTTTACAACAGCTACCTTGGTTAGATGCGCCATTTGAGCGCTTTGTTAAAGAGCGAAGCAGTGGCCATAGTGCCCATGCCCAGTTGGTCAGTATTGACCAAGGTTTAGGTGGCCATATTCTAGCAAATGAGATGGCTGAAGCGGCTATGTGCACGGCATTAACACCTGTCGGTGCGTGTGGGCATTGTAAGAGTTGCTTACTTTTTAAGGCCGGCACTCACCCTGATTGTCATCTAATTAAAGCTGATGGAACGCAGATTAAGGTCGACCAGATCCGTGATTTATGTCAAAAGCTTACCGTAACGGCTCAGCAAGGTGGCCAACGAGTTGCTATTATTCTTAATTGTGAGCAATTTAACTTAGCGTCGGCGAATGCATTACTTAAGACCCTAGAAGAACCAGGCAATAATATTTTAATTATTTTGCAGACTGATGTGCCTTCTAGGTTGCTTGCGACAATTAAAAGTCGTTGCCAGCAAGTGGCTTTTCACGCACCCGACAGAAAGCAAGTTTATCAGTGGTTACAAGCGAATCAATTGTTGCCTCCTGTCAGCGCTGGCGAGAAGCCACATGATGTCACTTGGTGTTTGAGTATGATAGGCGGACCTTTAAAGTTAGCTGAGAGCCTTGACAGCAATCACTATCAGCAGTTGATACAGTTTCGAACTGATTGGGCGATAAGTATTAAGTCGGGCCACTTAAGCGGCAGTTTAATTAAAGTATCTGAGCATCAAATTGTTGATGCACTTAATGTTTTATATTTGTACTTAAGACAATATGTGTTAAAAAGTAAAGAGCTAGATGCATTAGCTGTGAGTAACATTATTGGTTTGTCTTCAAAAGTGGCACAAATGTGCCAACGACTAGCGACTATGGCGAGTATCAATGCACCTGCTTTATGTCAGGATTACATACTCGAATTTAGACAACTTATTCATCTTAAATAATAGACTGAGATTATGACCGATCTTGTTGTAAATTTTGATACTCTGCACCAATTGTACAGAGCTTATATGCCGTTTATTAAGCCTGCGGGTTTATTTATCTCGACAACCGAAAGCCATTTTTTGGGTCAAGAGCTGTCGATTTCGTACAAGTTACCCGGCACTATGCAAATGACCGACTTTAAAGGCGTGGTAGTTTGGATAAACCCATTAGGGGCATCAGGCGGTCGACCTGCAGGGATTGGCGTTAAGATTAAAACGGATCCTGAAAGTCATAAGCATCACATTGAAAAATTACTCTCAAGTGAACTTTCTTCAAGTGATTTGACCTGCACTATGTAGCTAGGTATTCTTGCTGGCTTATTTTAGCTTTTGATAGAATTCCCATGTTAATTGATTCACATTGCCACTTAGACCGTTTAAAAGCGGCACCTGACCATTCTAGTTTACAAGCCATTGTTGATGGCGCTAAATCCCGCGGTGTAGATTACCTGCTGTGCGTCAATGTGCGCCAGCAAGGTTTCGAATCTATGCGTGAAAAGATGGCGCAATTTGATAATGTGTTTCTTTCCTCTGGTGTTCACCCGCTTGATGTCCAAGATGGCTTAAATGTCGCTGAAATTAAACAGTTCGCCACCGACCGAAAAGTAGTTGCCATTGGTGAAACTGGGCTAGATTATTTTTATGCACCAGAAACGAAAACCCTACAACAGCAGTGCTTTGAACAACAAATATCATTAGCTGTTGAGGTGAATAAACCCTTAATCGTCCATACCCGTGATGCCCGACAAGATACCATTGCCATGTTAAAAGCAGGCAATGCTGACAAAGTGGGCGGTGTGCTGCATTGCTTCACTGAAAACTGGGAAATGGCTAAAGCCGCAATTGATTTAGGTTTTTATATTTCGGTATCCGGTATTGTGACCTTTAAGAATGCTGGTGAATTGCGTAGCGTTATTCGTCAAGTTCCTCGAGATAGATTATTAGTCGAAACAGACTCGCCTTACTTAGCCCCAGTTCCTCATCGTGGTAAAGAAAATCAACCTGCATATGTTCGTGATGTAGCGGAGTTTGTCGCTGAGCTTCGCGGTGAAAAATATCAAGATTTAGCGGATTACACATCTGAGAACTTCTTTAATCTATTCACAGATGCAGCCAAGTTGATTGGTCGCTAGTCACCTATAAAGTCATTTATTCCCTTTTGCGAAGACAAAAAAAAGACCCAAAACTATCCAATTGTTCTGGGTCTAGGGGAATGGCTCTTATTAAAAAGAGCCCTGCGCTACTGTTGAGAGGCTATTCTCAGTAAACATAAACGAGAATAAAGCTACCGAGCCGCTTTATTCTCGAAACAAATCGTCTGCACAAATTATAGTTGCCTATTTAAAATTTGCACAATTAATGCGCTAAAATTGGTTTTTAAACGAATTAATGGCTTATGTCAGCTGCAATACTGACTGAAAAAACAGTAAATTAATTGAATTAGAGTCAATTAAACTTTTCAGATAATATCTGACTCGTCACTTTTAGCTGTTTGATTGTTGCACCAACTAAATTGCTTCAATTTTATCTTTAACCAATTCTCTTGGTAAATTATTTTTAAGGCGATGCCCCAAATGCTTTACCACGCCAAGTGGTTTGTGATGAAAGCTAACAATCATCTCACCTGCTGGTGTGGTATCTAACCCTTCTATATCACTGGTTGGAATATCACGGCCCATTAAAAATTCAATTGCTTGGGAACGATTTAATTCAATAACTCTATCTTGGTTGTTAATAAAATCACTTAAGGCAATGATAGCCTCATGTTTAACTTTAAAGCCTTTTTTGAGCACGTCTGCGAGTTTGAATCCAATACGTTGAAAACGCATTAATCCAATAAATTGACTAAACTGGGCTGGGAATAACCAGTATTCATCATCACGGATCATCACATCAAATTTCTGCGGTAACTGAATATTAAATGACTTAGCTAAATACTCAGCGACTTCTTCAGTTTGTTTCGCTTTAGCTGAGACAAAAGGGAAGTTGCGTTGCTGTTTAGGGCATTTTTTTAATCTTGGAACCGACTCTGTCTTTTTGATTTTGGCGACAAAGAATCCTTCACTATCAAATATTTGCGGCCAAACATGTAAAAAGCCCTCGGGTGTACAGGCTTTTTCTGCATCTTGGAATAAATGGTTTAGCGGTAAAAACTCTACTGAGTCTGGATATTGTTGCTGAATAAAATGACATATTTGTTGGTTTTCAATCTGACTTAACGTACAAGTTGAGTAAACCAGTGAACCACCGGGCTTTAATGCTAAGAAAGCAGATTCGATCAATTGCTTTTGGGTTTCAGCAATATCGGTGACATCATCCAGTTGCCAGTTTTTAAGTGCATTAACATCTTTTCGCACTGTGCCTTCGCCGCCACAAGGGGCATCAAGTAAAATCGCGTCAAATTTCTCATAGAGATATTCACCAAATACCTTGCCATCAAAATGAGTTAAGGCTGTTTGGCGAACGCCCATGCGTTGGACATTGGCATGTAAAATTTTAACGCGGCTTGCTGAGTATTCGTTGGCAATTAATAAGCCGTGATTTTTCATTAATGCAGCGAGTTGAGTGGTTTTTGAACCTGGCGCTGAGGCAACATCCAATACAATTGGCTGGTTGTCTAAATCAGTAGTATCGAAATCATCGAATAATGCTTCTGGAGGCAGCATAGAGCTGGCTTCTTGAATGTAGAACAGCCCCTGAATGTGCTCGACACTATTTCCTGGTTGTTGTGTTTCATCATGGATAACCCAAAATCCTTCATCACACCATGGGATAGGTTCAAACTCCCAACCTTTGGATTGCATGATGTGTTTAAAATCAACCACCGATATTTTTAGTGTATTTACGCGAATTGATTTTCTTAATGGACGTTGACAGGCTGAGATAAACTCATCCATATCAAGGTGTTCAGGAAGTTCTGCCGCAATGTGTGTCAGGTAATCAGGGTTAATTTGAGCCATAGTAAAAAATTTCGATAAAACAACTGTGTAATAATGAAATAGATTATATCATGCATTAATAAGGCTTAGGTTCCCCGTAATATAAAAGCTAAACAAAAACGCGAATAGCGTCGGTCGATAATGATGGAGTATTAAGTGCTGAATAGAGTGTGGTTATTCTTTTTCCTAACAGCTGCGATTGCTATCCTTGTGCAATTGTTTAATGGTCATGTTGAAGTCTTAAGTGATTCAGTTAATGCCATATTTAGCAGCGCAAAACTCGCTGCAGAAATATCTATTGGTCTTATTGGCGTGTTAGCGCTGTGGATGGGATTAATGCAGGTTGGGGAAAAGGCAGGGGTTGTAGCCGTTTTCGCTCGCTTATTTGAACCTTTGTTATCAAAATTAATGCCTGATGTACCAAGAGGGCACCCTGCCTACGGCAGTATGTCGATGAATTTAACGGCTAATATGCTCGGCCTTGATAACGCTGCGACGCCATTGGGTTTAAAGGCGATGCAAGACCTTCAAAGTCTTAACCCAGAAAAAACCGTAGCAACTAATGCGCAAATTTTATTTCTAGTACTCAATACTTCTTCTGTTACTTTAGTTCCGGTCACTGTGTTTTTATATCGGGCTCAACAGGGCGCAGCTGCACCTGCTGACGTGTTTTTACCTATCTTACTCGCCACAGTGGCATCGACATTAGTGGGTTTAACGATTGTTGCTATTGTGCAGCGAATTTCCTTATTCAATAGTGTAGTTCTCGCCTATGGCGCGACGTTGATAAGCGTGTTGATTGCCAGTGTTTTTTATTTAATGACCTTATCAGCTGAGGCTATTGGCACTTTATCAACGGCCTTAGGTAACGGTATTTTATTAGTGCTCATTTTAAGCTTTATTTTGATCGCAGGTTATCGAAAGGTCGCGATATACGATGAATTTGTCGAAGGCGCTAAAGGCGGTTTTTCGCAAGCTGTAATGCTTATTCCATATTTACTTGCAATGTTATTGGCTATTGGGCTTTTAAGGGCATCAGGTGCGTTAGATTACGCCTTGCAGGGTTTATCTAATCTCGTTTTGCTATTTGGTTTTGATAATCGGTTTGTTGATGCTATGCCAACAGCCTTGATGAAACCGTTTAGCGGTTCAGGCGCCAGAGCTATGATGCTTGAAACAATGGATCATCACGGCGTTGATTCATTCGCTGGACGTTTATCTGCAATCTTTCAGGGCAGTACAGAGACTACATTCTATGTCTTAGCGGTTTATTTTGGTTCGGTTGGTATTAGAAATAGTCGTCACGCTTTAGGGTGTGGTTTAGCTGCTGACGTCGGTGGCATTATGGCTGCTATTGGGGTGTGTTACTGGTTTTATGGCTAAATCTTTAATTCTCAGTAGTAATAAAAAAGTCGGCCTAAGCCGACTTGTTAATAAATGAAGCGTTATTGTTTAGCTATTAGTTGTGCTTATTGCTTAACTTGCTCAGGTTGCCACCTGCGCCATTCTTCTTTCATCTTATTATAAAGAATAAAGCTAGCACCTGATGACAAAGCGTTCACATCAGTCGTCACATCTTCAGTGACTACCGAAATACCACCTGATAACAAGGTTTCTAAAGAACCTGTTTCGATTTGCGCCCCAGAGAAAATACCTACTTCCAATTTAATGCCAGAAGCATCCCAGAATCGACTAGATTGATTAACAAGGTGTGTGTATTGCTTTTCAATGTGCGAGTACATTAATACTTTATTGCCGTTATCTGATAGCGAGTATCCATCTACTTGACCAATCGAGATCCCTCTAAAGAATATCGGTGTGCCTACTTTAATTGAGCCAAGCTGCTTATCTTCTAAAACTAGCGTGACAGCGTCTTCGTCGATATCAGCGTCATATCTAGCTGCTAAATGTGCTTCAAAAGAATCAGTCGCTTCAGCTTGCTTACCAGGTAATACACCCACATATGGACCAGTGATTAAGGTTTCAGGGGCTTTAATTCCAGCTAATGATATTTGAGCATCAACGACAAAGTATTCAGTATCGGTTTTAGTAAAATGATCCGCATATTCGCCATAGAGGTAAGCCGATGCCGTCAAGCTATCTAGATCTTGATTGAGTTTTACTTGTTGAATAACACCAATTTGATGACCTTGATATCGGATTGCGGCTTTAGATGCCACTTTAGCCTCTGCCGGTAAGGTTAGGGTAATGGCTTTAGCTTGTTTGAGGGCTAATTCTTTTGAGTCATACAAACGCTGTTGATTACCCATTTTATCTTCATCGAGTAACCCTAAGCTGATGCTGCCTTTTAGTGCGCCTTCAAGTGGGGCAATATTGACTTCAACTCCTGATAAACTTGCATCTATGCTTGCTGCGTCATTACGCCAGAAAACGCTATTATCACGAACTAATTGGCTAAATTTATTTTGGATAGCCAAAGTTATTGAAAATTGATCAGTTTGGCTTTCCCAGTTGACAGCTTTAACTGAGCCTATTTGCATTTTTTTGTAATAAATAGGTGAGCCAGCAGATAAACCTGCACCATCAATACTCTCAAGCGACATTGTGGTTAGTTTATTCTGATTTAAAGATTCAAGGGCATGCTCACTAGAGGTATAAAGCGCGAATTGGCTATTAGGTCTAACTAACGCTTTGGTTTTTCCTCTGACCAAAGATACAGCGCCTGCGACAACGGTATTTAAATCACGAGTGGTGACAGTAACGCCATCTAAAGATGCATCAATAGTTAGAGCTGACTCTGAAACAAAGTGACTGTCAGTGGTTAATAAAGTTTGAAATTCTGGCAGTATTTCAACGCTGTACTCAACACCACTAAAGTCTTTAGAGAAGGTCACTTGAGTTACTTCACCAATTGGCATTTGTTTGTATCTTACTTCCGCGCCTTCGGTTAACCCGCTATGTTCTTCAGATGTGAGTTTAATATGAAGTTTATCTCCGCTAAGAAGGTCAGGGGCTTCATCGAGTAATGTGAATTGTGCCGGTAAACTTGTATCAGCCACTCCAGGTAAGACATTAACTACACTACCCGTTAATAAACGACTTGCATGCTTTACACCATCCATTGAGATATCGGCGCCCGCTACCCAAAACTGGCTATCAGCATTGAGTAGTTGTTGATACTGGCTATCAAATTTGGCTAAAAATTTAACCCCGTTTTCGGTGAGTTTGGTTTGATGGATTTTACCTACTTCGATACCGCGATAAACGATAACCGAGCCTTGATTAATATCATCTGCATTATCAGCTGTTAAAACAAATTCAACACCTTTAACAGCACTTTGTTCATCTGGGTATAAAACGTAGTTATCTCCCGTAACGGCTTTAGCAGCTTTAGTTTTAGAATTAAAGCTGATACCGCCAGCTAATAGAGACGCTAGGCTTTCTGTGTTGACCTTGATACCCGATAGGGATGCATCAATCTTAAGACCTGATACATTCCAAAATTGTGAGTCTTGATTAACGAGGTGAGCATATTGCTGCTCGATAAAGGTGCTGATAATAATCGTATCACTGTTAATTAAACGATAATTAACAACTTTACCAACAGGAACTTGGCGATAAAAAACTAATGAGCCGACATCAAGAGAGCCTAAAGTCGGGGTGGTCAGTTTTACCACAATACCTTCTTCTTCATTTGGGGTCATAGATGGGGCTTCTGTTGACGCAACAAATTCAGATGTAGAACTACCATCACCAGGCTTAATGGCAATGTAATTACCTGAAAACAAGGTATCTAAACCTTCAATTCCCGTAATACTGGCCTTAGGCATGACTAACCAGAAGAGGGTATTTTTGTTAAGGAATGGGTCTGAGCGATAATCCATGACAATTTTTACATTTACCCCTGATAAATCTTTATCAAGACTGATATCTGTCACTTTACCTACTGTTAACCCTTGGTATTTGACAAGGGTTTTACCTATATCGATTCCTATGGCACTTGGGAAATGAACTTGTATTTCAATTCCTGATTCTTTGATACTTTTAACCCCAAGCCAAGCGCCTAGAGCAAGTGCCACGATCGGTAGTAACCAAATAGGTGAGAAGAGTTTCTTTTTAACGACTTTTGGTGATTCAATTTGTGTCATTGTTTTTTTCCAAGCGATCCCAAAGTAAACGTGTATCAAGTACCTTTGCAGCTAATTGAGTCAATAGAATGACCAGCGCGAACGCTGTAGCGGCAGGTGCTGGTTTTGCATCAAGAAGTTGTCCCATATTCACTACCGCAACGGTTAGCGCGATAACGAATAAATCAAGCATAGACCATCGTCCAATCCACTCAATAATATGAAAGCCCGCCATCAGTTTCTTTTTTGACAGAGGTAAATTAAAACTAATGGCAGACAAGTAAATAGCTAACCCTACTATTTTAAGCAGTGGTACTAGAATACTGGCGGTGAAAACAATGATTGCAATCGGGAACATATCTAAATAGACCAAATGAACTATTCCGGTATAAATAGTGTCATAAGTGACTTTTCCCTGATTTGTGAGCATTGTTATAGGGTAAATATTTGCAGGTATAAGTAATATTGCTGCAGTAATCAAAAGTGCCCAACTTTGTTGTAAGCTAGCATAATTTCGTGGTTGTATTTTTGACTCACAACGACTGCAATGGGTTTGATTAATTGGGTTTATATTTCGACAAACATTACACAGGCACATGCCGACATCTTTGCCTTGTTGAGCAAATTTACTTGTCATGGACCATTCTCCACATGTGCTCTAAATTATATTCACGTTGTAAAAATAAAATAACTAAAAATAAAATACCAAAACAAAGGGTACCCATGCCCAAGTATATTTCAGCAAAATCAGAAAGATTGAAGGCAGCAACTAAGAACGAAATAACATAAATTTCTAACATTGATAATTGTGAAAGTAACTCATGATTTTTCAGTAGTCTTCTGTAAGTTTGTTGCCAGAAGGTGGAGTGAAGCCTGAGTTTAACAATTATGATTTGAAATAAAATAGATAAGATAAGCAAACCTGGTGCAATTACTGCTGAAGCAATGACTGCGATAGCAACAATCCAATAATCATGATTCCATACAGCGACTGCAGTTTCATAGACAGTTGTTGCTCTTATACTGCCCATGAAATGTATTTCTAAAACAGGTAGAAAGTTTGCCGGGATATAGAAAAGGATAGCGGCAATACATAAAGCAAGCATGCCATTAACCGAGCAGTACGGTACATCGTAAAGTGCCGTATGACAACGAGGGCATAACGCCCGGACATTAGAGGGCAGAGCACGTCGCTGTACAGCTAAATCACAAGAGCGGCACAATATTATGGTGTCTTGATCTAAATTTTTTGGCATATAAAAGCGTAAACCATCCATTTAGTAAATATGAGCAGCGAACTCCTGATGCAATTTGAGACATGTTTTATCGGCTATTTAGCCTTAAATATGAGCTCAATCTGAGTTTATTTGTCAGGATTCAAGTTACAATGAAATGAGATAATACCAGAATAATCAGAATACTTGCATCAGAAGTTAGTTATATGACACTCTATGCACTGTATATAAAAACAGTAAGAGGTTAATCATGGCGGTAATTACAAAGTTTGTCGTGGTCAGAGAAGGGGTGGAAAAGATGACGTTCACATCTAAAAAAGAAGCCGATGCCTATGACAAAATGCTCGACATTGCGGATAACTTAGTTCCTTTTATTACTAGCGCTGAGTTAAAAATTGACGAAAATAGTGTAGAGAAACTTGCATTTTATCTTGCATCTAATAAAGATGAACTCGCAAATTTACTCAAAGGCGTCGTAAAGGCAAAACCGTCAGCGGCGAAACCTGCGGCGAAAAAAGCCACTAAAAAAGCGGCAGCAGAATAAAATAATTGTTAGGAAGTAGAATGAAAGCTGAATTATATGACACCTTAAATCGACAAGTGCTGGCTTTAATGGACGGCGAAGACGACCTTATTGCAGGTATGGCAAACTTTTCGGCGTTGTTGAATGATAATTTAGACGATATCAATTGGGCTGGCTTTTACATTAAACGTAATGACCAATTAGTGCTGGGCCCATTTCAAGGAAAAGTGGCTTGTACTCGTATTGTTATCGGAAAAGGTGTTTGTGGTACAGCTGCAGCACTAGATCAAACTCAACTTGTTGAAGATGTACATCAATTTGAAGGTCATATTGCATGCGATGCAGCCAGTAATTCTGAAATTGTAGTGCCTGTGCACCATGGTAAAGATGTGATCGCAGTGTTAGATATTGATAGTCCTTCTTTGAATCGTTTTGATAAAGATGATCAAAAAGGCCTAGAAAACTTAGTTAAAAGCTTCGAATCTTGCTTATTTGCTTAATTTGCGACCAAATAAGCCAAATTGCAGGTCGCAATCGCTGACACGAGCTTTATAATACTGAGCTGCACGCATAACTATGTTCAAAATTTATTTACTGTAAATATGCAGGTAAGTAAGTTAATTTGTTAAGGCATGTTTCAATTGCTTTAGCAATCATGTAGGAAATGCTAATTTGAACGTTAAGCAAGACTCTGTTTAACGAAAGATAAACGACTGTAACTAGCTAAGATAGCTATAAACCAGTCCCCTTATATAACGTGGAAGTAAAAATGGAATCAACAGACAAGTTGACCGACACCAACGCAGTTTTAGCGTATTTATATGAAACATTTCCTTTATGCTTTATAGCAGAAGGTGAAACTAAGCCATTAAAAATTGGGTTGTTTCAAGATTTAGCTGAAAGGTTGGCTGAAGATTCTAAAGTAAGTAAAACACAACTACGTGTTGCACTTAGACGTTATACAAGTAGCTGGCGTTACCTTAAAGGTGTTAAAACCGGCGTTCAACGTATTGACCTTGATGGCCAAGACTGTGGCGAACTTGAACAAGAGCATATTGATCATGCTCAGCAGACCTTAAAAGAAGGTCAAGAAAAAGCTAAAGCTAAGCGTCAAGCACAAGCAGCTAAAGCAAATCCTAAGAAGCCTGCTAAAAAAGCACCTTCTTCAAAAGCGGCTCCTGTTAAGAAAGACCGTCCAGCAAAGGCTAAAAAGCCTGCTGCACCTAAAGTTAATTATGTCGCTGCAAAATTTGACGAGCTTAAACAAAAACAACGTGTTAGTGTCAAGTTAGGACAAAATCCTGTTGCTGGCGTTATCACTGATATCAAGAAAGAAGATGTCCATGTACAACTTGATTCTGGTTTAGTCGTTAAAGTACGTGCAGAGCATATTTTATTATCGTGATCATTTAAGGAGTAACTTGTTGATGCGAAAACTCACTTTGGCTGCGTCGATTGCCACTTTATTTGTCGGTTTTTCGGCTTGGGCAATTTCACCAACTATTCAAATCAACGAGTTACCTAAACTTGAGCAAGAGCCTCAACACAAGGTTGCGAGTAAGAGGGTAACGAATTTATTCACTCGTTCTCACTACCATCGCTTTGAGCTTGATGATGCTTTTTCCGAGTTGATTTACGACCGATATCTACAACAGCTAGATTTCAGACGTAACGTGCTTACCCAAGCAGATGTTGATAGCTTTAAACAATATCAGCATCTGTTTGACGATATGGTCAAAACTGGCAATATCGAACCTGCCTTTAATATGTTCTCTTTATTGCAAAAACGTCGTTATGAACGTTTTGCTTACGCTTTGACTTTATTAGACAAAGAATTCGACTTCGCTGAAGCGGGCGATGCCTACGAATTTGATCGTGAAGAAGCGGCGTGGCCTAAAGATGAAGCAGAACTAAATGAATTGTGGCGCCAACGTGTTAAATATGATGCGTTAAACTTAAAGCTTGCTGATAAAGACTGGGAAGAAACAGTCGAAATATTAGGAAAGCGTTATAACAATGCCATTAAGCGTTTAAGTCAAACTCACAGTGAAGATGTATTCCAAGGTGTCATGAATGCCTTTGCTCGCACTGTAGAGCCTCATACAAGTTACTTATCTCCTCGTAATGCTGAACGTTTCCAAATGGAAATGAACCTAAGCCTTGAAGGCATTGGTGCGGTATTGCAAATGGATGATGACTACACTGTAATTAAAAGTTTAGTTGCTGGTGGCCCTGCAGCAAGCAGTGAAAAGCTTTCTCCAGAAGATAAAATTATCGGTGTTGGCCAAAAAGACGGTGAAATAGTCGATGTTATTGGTTGGCGTTTAGATGATGTTGTTGAGTTAATCAAAGGGCCTAAAGGCAGTGAAGTTAACTTAGAAATTTTGCCTAAAAAAGGCGGCGCTAATGCTAAAACATTCGAAGTCACCATTATTCGTGACAAAATTCGTCTAGAAGACCGCGCAGCGACATCAAAAGTAGTCGAGCCAACAGAAGGTGAATTTGCAAACCGTAAAGTGGGCGTTATTCAAATTCCTGGTTTCTACATGAACTTATCTGTTGATGTTGAAAAAGAAATCGCCAAACTTAAAGAAGATAAAGTTGAAGGCATTATCATAGATTTACGTGGTAATGGTGGCGGTGCATTAACCGAAGCAACTTTATTAACTGGTTTGTTTATTGATATGGGCCCAGTGGTTCAAATCCGTGATGCCAATGGTCGCGTTACCCAAAACCGTGATAATGACGGGAAAAGTGCATATAGTGGACCATTAACCGTTATGGTCGACCGTTACAGTGCTTCAGCTTCGGAAATTTTTGCCGCAGCACTACAAGACTATGATCGTGCATTGATTGTTGGTGAAGCCAGTTTCGGTAAAGGCACAGTGCAGCAGCATAAGAGCCTAGGTCGTATATATGATATGTACGAAAAACCAATTGGCCATGTGCAATATACTATCGCTAAGTTTTACCGTATTAATGGTGGCAGCACACAATTAAAAGGTGTTACTCCAGACATTAAATTCCCAAGTGCACTAGAGCCTGGTGAATACGGTGAGTCTGAAGAGAAGAATGCTTTACCATGGGATAAAGTGCCAGTAGCGCAATACGGAACTTTAGGTAATATTTACCCTGAGCTAGTGGCTAAACTAGATACTAAACATCAACAACGTATTAAAACAGATGTAGAATTTGGCTATATTTTCGATGATATTGCTGAGTTTAAAAAGCATCATGATGATAAAACGATTTCTTTAGTTGAAAGTGAACGTATTGCTTCTCGTGAAGAGGACGAAAAACGCATACTTGATCGTACTAATGAGCGACGTGTTAAGAATGGTTTAGAGCCGTTAGCTTCTCTTGATGAAGAAGATGAAGAAGTGACTGAAACAGAAGCTGAATCTACAGAAGTGGTAGAAAATGACACGACTGAAGCTGATGAGTCTGAAGAAGATGAATTAGAAGTGCCAGATGCATTCTTAGAAGAAACAGCGTTAATCACTTTAGACATGGTTGATGCGAAAAAATCAGCAGTGAAATAACCACTATTTCATTGTCAAAAAACGCGCTTTAAGCGCGTTTTTTATTATGTAAATTTTATGCCCGAAAGTGCTAAGTGTTATACAAGGATTAATTATGACTCAAGCTCAAGCAAAACATTTAAAAGATTACCAAGCACCGACTTTTACCATAAGTCACATCGAGTTAGGTTTTAATTTAGATGGTGCTGAAACCGAAGTTGTTGCTGTTAGTAAGGTACAAAGGGTAGGCGAACACAACGAAGCATTAGTGCTCGTAGGTGAGCAGATTAATTTAATCTCTGTTCACATTAATGGTGAGGCTGTTGAGTACAAAGAAGAAGACAATCAATTATTGATTAACACCCCATTAAATGACTTTGAATTAACCATAGTCACCAAGCAAGATCCTGAAGCTAACTCAAGCCTTGAAGGCTTATATATGTCAGATGGCGCATACTGTACTCAGTGTGAAGCTGAAGGTTTCAGAAGAATTACCTACTTTTTAGATCGTCCAGATGTACTCGCAATTTATACTGTTCGCATTGAAGCTGACAAAACTGCTTTTCCGTTTTTATTAAGTAACGGTAATTTAGTCGAAAAGGGCGATGTCAGTGAAACTCGTCAATTTGTACGCTGGGAAGATCCATTCCCTAAACCAAGTTATTTATTCGCGTTAGTCGCCGGTGATTTTGATTTACTTGAAGATAAGTTCATCACCCGCAGTGGCCGCGAAGTGAAATTACAAGTTTTTGTTGATAAAGGAAACTTACATAAAGCGGATCATGCGATGGTTTCTCTCCAAAAGTCGATGGCTTGGGACGAAACACGTTTTGACTTAGAGTACGACCTTGATATTTACATGATTGTTGCTGTTGATTTTTTCAACATGGGAGCAATGGAAAACAAAGGCCTGAATGTCTTCAATACAAAATACGTATTAGCAGATACAGCCAGTGCAACCGATGAAGATTATCATGGAATCGAGTCAGTAGTTGGCCATGAATATTTTCATAACTGGACTGGCAACCGAGTAACGTGCCGTGATTGGTTTCAGTTAAGTCTAAAAGAAGGTTTAACCGTATTTAGGGACCAAGAGTTCAGTTCAGACCTTGGCTCACGTGCGGTAAACCGAATTCAAGCCATTCGTGTTATGAAAAATCAACAATTTGCCGAAGATGCTGGCCCAATGTCACATCCAATTCGTCCAGAATCTGTCATCGAGATGAATAACTTTTATACCGTGACTGTCTATAACAAGGGCGCAGAAGTTATTCGCATGATGCACACTATACTAGGTGAGCAAAACTTCCAACTGGGAATGAAGTGTTACTTTGAGCGCCACGATGGCCAAGCTGTTACCTGTGATGATTTTGTCAATGCGATGGAAACAGCTAGCGGAATTGACCTTGGGTTGTTCAGAAATTGGTATAGCCAAGCTGGAACGCCTATTGTAACTGTAGTTGATCAATATGATGCTCAGAAAAAACAGTACCAATTAACCGTAAGTCAGTCTGTTACTTCACAAGGTGTAAAAGGCCAAGCTCTTCATATTCCATTTAGTCTTGAGCTACTTGACTCACAGGGTCAGTCGTTAGTTAATCAAGTTTTAGATGTTAAACAAGGGCAGCAGACATTTACTTTTGATAATATCGCCTCAATGCCAGTGCCTTCATTATTACAAGATTTCTCAGCGCCAGTACGTTTAGATTATGAGTTTAATGTTGATCAGCTAGTACATCTTACCCGTTTTGCTTCCAGCGAAGTGGCTCGCTGGGAAGCTTCAGTCGGTTTATTTAGCCAAGCGGTTTGGCAAAATGTTGCAAGTTTAGCAGCAAAAGAAACCATGCATCTTGATGCTAGAGTCATTGAAGCAGTTAGAGGCATTATTCTAGATGAGAACATAGATAAAGCACTTGTTGCTGAAATTTTAGCTTTCCCAAGTGCAGCAGCACTTATTGAGCAGGTTGAAACTGTCGATTTAGATGCTTTGCAGGCAGCACGAGAGTTTGTTGTTGATGAGCTAGCAGAAGCCTGTTTAGATGAATTAGTGACTCGTTATCGCTCATTAGTTAATGAAGACAATGCGGCATCACGTGCATTTAAAAACATTTGTTTAGTGCTGTTATCTCGTGTGTCTTCAGAATATGAAGACTTAGTGACACAGCAGTATCAATCTGCGGCTAACATGACAGACAGTCTAGCTGCTCTTAAAGCGGCTGTTTCTGGTCAGTTATCTTGCCAACAAGCATTAATGCATGATTTTGAAAAGAAATGGGTGTCTACACCCTTAGTGATGGATAAATGGTTTAGCCTACAAGCTTCGCAAAATACTGCAGATGTATTAGAGCAAATTAAAGCGTTGACTCACCATGAAAGCTTTAGCTTTAATAACCCTAACCGAGTTCGTTCTTTGATTGGTTTCTACGTTGCAGCGAATACGTATCAATTTCATGATGCTAGTGGAGTAGGTTACGAGTATTTAACCGATATTCTGATTAAATTGAATGAGCTAAACCCACAAATTGCAGCAAGAATGATCACACCACTTATTCAATTTAGTAAATTTGATGCTGATCGCCAGCAAAAAATGAAAGGTTGTTTATTGCAATTAAAAGCCTTGCCGAATTTGTCTAAGGATTTATTCGAGAAAGTTGAAAAAGCGTTAGAACAAGCTTAATTAATTTTGGTAAATAACAGGTAACGGTTGAGCTGTACTTAGCGATATCGTTGCCTGTGTTACATTTTCAGTTCATTATTCCAATGTGCGATTACAGTCATGCAATTTATATTTTCGATGTACATTAGCTTTAAAGATTTTCTTCCTTATTACCAAGGAACAGTAAAAAATGTCGAGGTAAAGGATGTTAACGGCAAAATATTGCATATAAATGGTAAATACTTTAGACCATTTGTCACTTCTTCAGGTATCCACGGACAGTTCATTTTGCGCTTAGAATCTTCAGGTAAATTTATTTCTTTAAATAAAATTTAGAGTAATTACTTCAAACGACCAATTGATTGTTAAATGGTAATTTAGCTTCACTTGGTTTTAGTTAAGTCTATGAAATATCTTCTTTTTATTCAATTTTTCTTCCTCTGTAGTCATTTTGTGTGATCTAATTCAAATAAGCGTTCGATTATTCTTAGTAAATTTCTCCTAACTACACCATTTCGTTAACAAATTTAATGTTTTTTGAACTTGCTCAATGATGTTAATTGCTGTAACAATGGTGTTGCCTGCAGGCTAACAAAATGTTGGTTCAAATCCTATAACAACGAATCCGGCAGGTTACGGAGAGAAGCAAAAATGAATATTGTTAAAAGACGCTTTAACAAGTCGGCACTCGCTTTGGGGGTGGTGTCGGCATTGACTTTAGGGATGAGCAGTAGCGCTAATGCTGTTTCATTTGATTGGGGTGAAGTACGAGGCACCTTTGACTCGATTTGGACGGTTGGCGCAAGCTGGCGTGTTTCTGAGCGTGATTGGGAAGGGCAAATCGGTAAAGTTAACCAACCACAATTTGATTGGTCTGGTTATTCTGCTTTTGGTGCGCCGTTTGGCCAAACACCAAAATACACTACTTCTCAAATTTGGAGCCAACCTGGTTCTTATTCAAGTAACAACGACTTAAGTAATTTACTTTACTCGCAAGGTGATACCACTTCAGAAATTTTTAAAGGCTTACATGAATTGTCTTTAGAATATAAGAACTTTGGTTTATTTGTGCGAGGAATGTATTTCTACGATCGCAAATTAAACGATGGTGATTACGATTTCAACGACCCACTTACTGGCAATGAATTTGATCCGTGTGAAGATGACCGCGCATCAGAAGTGCAATGTAAAGATGTTCGTCTATTAGATGCATTCGTTTACGGTAATTTTGATTTAAATGACGGTAAAAACCCACTATCTGTCCGTGTGGGTAATCAAGTAGTTTCATGGGGTGAAAGTACATTAATCCCACATGGTATTGGTGTTATTAACTCTGTCGATTTGAATATTTTGAATGCACCAGGTGCAGAGCTTAAAGAAGCATTCCGTCCACAAGGTATGGTTTGGGCTTCTTTAGGTGTCACAGAGAATTTATCAGTTGAAGCATTTTATCAATATGATTGGGAGCCGATTTGGGTGCCTACTCCGGGCTCAAACTTTGCAACCAATGACTTCGCAGGTTTTGGTGGTTATGCTCAAAATGCTCAGTTAGGTTTCAATGCCAATCCAGATATCAATCTTGAATTTTTAATGGATGAATACGCTTCACTTTATGGCGCTGCAGCGGCAGCAAACTTTGATCCAGCTTATGCGGCTTATATGGTGCCTTATGCAACCAAAGTGGCATTAGTGCAAGATGAAGAAAAGCCAAGTGATGATGGTCAGTACGGTATCAAGTTGGGTTATTACGCCCCAACACTGGGCGAAACCGAGTTTGGTTTGTACTACATGAATTACCATAGCCGTCGTCCATTGATTAGTGGTACTGCGTCTAACTTCACCGATGAAGCTGTTGCTCGTGATTATGGCCGTTTAGCTGCAAGTGGCGGCGAAATTGACCGTGAACTTATGCTAAGTATGGAAACCTTCACCAAAGCACAAATTGTTTATCCTGAAGATATTCAGCTTTATGGTTTTAGCTTCAACACATTAGTGGGTGACACCTCGGTAGCCGGTGAAATTTCACACCGTGTCGATGAACCATTACAAATCGATGATGTTGAACTATTGTTCGCAGGTATGCCTCAGCAATTAGCTGAAGCAGGTATTCGTCCAGATTTAGATGGTATTTCTCAAATTGAAGGTGTTCAGCCAGGTGAATCTATCGATGGATTTATTTTATCTGATACCACTCAAGCGCAGGCAACTTTTACTCACTTATTTGGCCCTACATTAGGAACGGATAACCTGACTATGCTTGCTGAAATCGGTGGTGTTTGGATCCATGATATGCCTGGTTTTGATGAACTACGTTTAAATGGCCCAGGTACTGCGCGTTCAGGTGGTAACCCTGATATGCCAGGTATTATCGAAGCACTGCATGATGGTCCTGAAACGAATCCATTCCCAACTGATTTTGCTTGGGGTTATCGTTTAGTGGCTAAAGCTGACTACAATAATATCTTCGCTGGTGTGAATATGTCACCACGTGTGATTTTCTCACATGATGTTGATGGTATTACACCAGACCCAATGTTCTTATTTACTGAAGGTCGTAAATCTGTCGCTGTGGGTGTTAATTTCGATTACCGCAGTCGCTGGGGCGCTGATATTTCTTACAACAGCTTCTTTGGTGGTGTAGGAACAACTAATGCGATGACTGATCGAGATTACGTCTCGTTCAACGTCAAGTATTCTATCTAGAAGGATAATAATAATGAAGAAACTGACGATATTATCGGCTGCAGTAATCATGGCGTTTAGCGCACCTGCAGCGATGGCGAAAGTATCTGAAGCTGAAGCAGCTAAACTGGGTAATGAACTTACACCCATTGGTGCTGTTAAAGCAGGTAATGCTGATGGTTCTATCCCTGCTTGGGATAATGGCATTACATCTCCAGTTGCTGGCTATGAAAAGGGCATGCATCATCCAGACCCTTTTCCTTCAGATAAAATTCTATTCACCATTACTAACGCTAATAAAGCGCAGTATGCAGAATTTTTAACGCCGGGCCAAAACAAGCTTTTTGAACTGTATCCTGATACATACAAAATGAATGTTTATGAAACCCGCCGTACAGCTTCGTTACCTCAGTATGTCTATGATGCAACTAAAGCAAATGCATTAAATGCTGAACTTGTAGCAAATGGTAATGGTGTAAGTGGCGCGTCTATTAGTGTGCCGTTTCCAATTCCTAACAGTGGTTTAGAAGTCATTTGGAACCATATTCTTCGCTATCGTGGTGTTGATATTAAAACTGCACGTAGCCAAGCGGCTCCAACTGCAGGTGGTTCTTATACGCTTATTGAAACCGCTGAAGAAATTCGTTTTAGCTACAGTCGCCCAGAAGTTACCTTGGATCAGCTAAAAGAATCCAATACCTTGTTCTTCTTCAAACAAGTTGTACGTCAGCCAGCTCGTCTTGCTGGTACTGCATTGCTTGTTAAAGAAACCATGGACCAAGAAGCGTTACCTCGCCAAGCTTGGACCTACAACACTGGACAACGCCGTGTACGTAAAGCGCCGAATGTGGCTTTTGATACGCCAGGTACAGTATCTGATGGTTTAAGAACGACAGATGATTTCGATATGTTCAATGGATCGCCTGTTCGATATAACTGGGAATTAGTTGGTAAGAAAGAGCTATATATTCCTTACAATGACTACAAGCTACATTCTGATTCACTTGAATATGATCAAATCTTAAAACCGGGTCATATCAATCCAGAATTTGCGCGTTGGGAAAAACATCGTGTATGGGAAGTTAAAGCGACCCTCAAAGATGGCATGCGCCATATTTATAAAACTCGTGTTTTCTACATCGATGAAGATTCTTGGCAGGTTTCTCTAACAGATATGTATGATAACCGTGATGAACTTTACCGTGTAGGTACAGCCCATTCGATTAACTACTATGAAGTTCCTACTCATTGGAGCACGTTAGAAATTTTCCATGATTTACAATCTCGCCGTTATTTAGCTATGGGATTAGATAACGAAGGCCGCATGTACGATTTTGATGCCAAGCTTTCTGAAGCTAATTTCACACCTGACGCACTACGTCGTGCAGGTATTCGCTAAGACCTATCAGGGGCGCATTGCGCCCCTATTATTTTTAAGGAAGTTTGTATGTCGTTTCGCACACTTCGCCATGTTGTCGCACTCAGCTTAGGCTGTTTTATTTCTACTGCGCCAGTCCATGCTCAATTCGATCCACTTTCTGTTCAAATACAACCACTCGCAGAGTCATCTTTAGTTCTCGATATCGCTAAAGCAGGCGATAACCTAGTGGCCGTTGGCGAGCGTGGTCATGTATTAATTAACCAGCAGCAAGATTGGATACAGATTAATTCTCCTGTGGTTTCTCAACTCACCAAAGTATTCTTTTTAAATGAGAATCAAGGCTGGGCAGTAGGCCATGATGCCACCATTATTCATACAATTGATGGTGGTAAGACTTGGCAAGTTCAATTTCAGTCAACTGAAGTTGAAAAGCCGTTAATGGACATCTTATTCTTCAACGAGAAAGATGGCATTGCAGTTGGAGCTTACGGTTTATTTTATCGCACGTTAGATGGCGGTAAAAACTGGGTTCAAGAGTTCCATGAAGAGTTACTATTTCCAGAAGACGTTTCTTATCTAGCCGATTTAAAAGCGGAGGATGAAGCATTATATCTGTCAGAGCGTTCAGCTTTATTACCTCATTTTAACCGTGTTATTCAGTTATCTGACAGTCAATTACTCATGGTCGGTGAATTAGGCTTAGTCGCAACATCTTCAGATAACGGACAGACTTTTAGTGCACTTGCTTTCAATTATGAAGGCTCAATGTTTAATGCTATTGAAGTCAATGGTGCTGTTTTTGTGATGGGTCTGCGCGGCCATGTTTTCAAAACTGATAAACAATTTAGTCAATGGCAAGAAATTGAATTACCAGTCAAATCATCAATCAATAATGCGTTCGTTACAGACACAGGTTCATTATACCTTGTGGGTAATGCAGGTGTTGTTATTGAGCTTGATAGTTCAGATAAAGCAACAATTGTCGCACGCAGACAGGGCGAGAACATTGTTGCGATAGAAAGTGATAACCAAGGACAAGTTTGGTTTGCAGGTTCTAAAGGATTATTTCAGCTCAAATAGAGTTGGAGTAGGTTTCTCAGGACGAGAGTGTTCAATGTCGGGGGCGAGTAACAGTTTCAACTGGGATCTGTTACTGTTTGAATTGAACAAAATAAATACTAAGTTTGCATAAAAATAAAACAACAATAATAGGGCCGATAAGATGTTAGAAAAACTGGTCAATGGATTTGAAACCCATCTTTTTAGAAACCGCATGTGGGTGATTTTATCATTCATGCTTATCACTGTTTTTCTTGGTTACCAAGCTAGCCAATTAAAAATGGACGCGGCTTTCAGTAAAAATATACCGCTAAATCATGAGTACATGAAAACCTATACTAAGCATCAAAAAGACTTTGGTGGTGCGAATAGGATTATGGTGTCTGTTGAAGATACCAGCGGAAATATATTTAATCCTGAATACTTTGATACGCTTAAAAAAGTTCATGATGAACTGTTTTTCATTCCTGGTGTAGAACGCTCGCAAGTTAAGTCCTTATATTCTCCTTCAACACGTTTCACCGAAGTTGTCGAAGATGGCTTTGCTGGCGGCCCTGTGATCCCTGCAGATTTTCGCAATGATGACTATGGACTCAATATTGTCCGCGATAATGTTGAAAAAGCGGGTATCGTTGGTCGATTAGTGTCTAATGATTATTCGTCAGCTATGTTGACGGCTCAGTTGATGGATTTTGTGGCAAAAACTGATGAAGAAATGGCTGAGTCGGAAGGTGCTGAAAAAGATATTACGACTAAGCCACTTAATACCATCCAATTTGCTAAACAACTAGAACAGCAATTACGTGGTAAGTACGAAACAGAGACCATCAAAATTCACATTATCGGTTTTGCTAAAATGGCTGGTGATGTGGCAGAAGGTGCGCAAGGCGTATTACTGTTCTTTTTAATCGCAATATTAATTACTGCGGTGATGGTTTACCTGTTTTCAAAATCACTCATTCTTACCATTTTGCCGCTTGTATGTAGTTTGGTTGCAGTAACGTGGCAGTTAGGCTTATTGACTGTTGTTGGCTTCGGCCTTGATCCAATGTCGATTCTTGTACCATTTTTAGTGTTTGCGATTGGAGTAAGTCACGGCGTACAAATGATTAATGCCGTAAGAAGACGTGTTCTTGATGGTCAAAATACTAAAGCTGCGTCAGCTTCAGCTTTTCGTAGTTTGCTGGTACCGGGTGGCGTCGCATTGTTATCTGATACAGTCGGTTTCTTAACTCTACTGGCAATTGATATTGGTATCATTCGAGAGCTGGCTATTTCTGCATCTCTTGGTGTAGCGGTTATTATTTTAACCAACTTGATTTTATTACCTTTGGTTATTTCATACACGACGATTAAACCAACTAAAGAAGATCCGGTTAAAAAAGCTAAAATTGAGAATTTATGGCGTAGCCTTTCACGCTTTGCTACACCAAAGTATGCGGTGATTGTATTAACCGGTACTGCGATTTTATATGGATTTGGCTTCCAGCAAGCTAGCAA
The DNA here is from genome assembly GCF_055808815.1 of Shewanella sp. GJ50-10. Classification (NCBI taxonomy): domain Bacteria; kingdom Pseudomonadati; phylum Pseudomonadota; class Gammaproteobacteria; order Alteromonadales; family Shewanellaceae; genus Shewanella; species Shewanella sp. GJ50-10. The sequence continues at coordinate 1,816,919 of NZ_JBVVSS010000001.1, forward strand.
TATGAAAATCGGTGATTTACAAGGTGGGGCACCGGCACTGCATTTAGACTCTCGTTATAATCAAGATACTTTCCATATCACAGATAATTATTCAATTACGACTGATTACATGACAGTGATTGTCGAAGCGACACCTGAAGCCTGTACTTATCATGAAATTCTAAATGAAATTGATCAATTTGAATGGATGGTTGGTAATACGCCTGGTGTGGAGTCAACAGCCAGTTTAGCTTCAGTTTCTAAGCGTGTTAACGCAGGTTTTAACGAAGGTAATCCTAAGTGGCAAGTTCTGCCTCGCACTACAGCGAGTTTAGTGCAAGCAGTGGGGCAAGTACCAACGACTTCAGGTTTACTTAATGGCAATTGCTCAGTTATGCCAGTGTTCTTATTCTTAAAAGATCATAAAGCTGAAACGATTGAAGTTGTTGTTGCTAAGGTTAAGCAAGTTGCAGAGCAATTAAACACTGATACATTGCAGTTCAAGCTGGCATCTGGTCCTGTTGGCGTAATGGCTGCTACTAATGAAGCGGTAAGTGAAGCGCAATTGCCAATGATGATTTACGTTTATGGCGCCGTGTTTGTATTGTGTCTTATTAGTTTCCGCTCAATCAAAGCAACAGTTGCTGTAATTGTACCTTTATATGTGGTCTCGACCTTGGCGCAAGCGTTAATGACTTGGTTGGATATTGGCCTTGCTGTAAGCACTTTACCTGTTATTGCATTAGGTGTCGGTATTGGTGTCGATTATGGTATTTATATTTTATCTACCATGTCTGGCAAACTCACCCAAGGTATGGCGGTTCAGCAAGCTTACTTTGAAGCATTGGTTGAGCGAGGCAGTGCTGTGATATTTACTGGCCTTACTTTAGCGATTGGTGTGAGTACTTGGTTCTTCTCAGCACTTAAGTTCCAAATGGACATGGGTATTTTGTTAACTTTCATGTTTTTAGTAAATATGTTGGGCGCGATAATTATTTTACCTGCATTATCAGCGGTTTTCTGGCGCAAACCCAAGTAAACAAACGGTTTAGAATCAACAAGAGGAGCTTAGGCTCCTCTTTTTTTTGCATAGTTAGTCTGTCTAAACGCTTGATTGGTCAAATAGTGACTATAATTCTTGTGTTAACAAGGATTTTAGAGGATCTACCACTAAAATAGTGCTCGATATAGCAGTTAATTAGTAATAAACTTTGCTCCAGATCTCAGTTTTAGACTGAATCAACAAGCCGAAGCATCCAATATAATGATAAAAGCGCTGCCATAAACGCTTAAGGAAACTGCAACATGGCCTTTAAAGATGCAATGCCTTCAGTACTACTAGAAAATGTAGTCAATTTAATTCATAAAAAAATCCCTAATTCTCAAGCTAAACAAGTTGAGCAATTTGCCAATTGTATATACGCCCATATGTCAAAAGACGACTTAAATGCTCGTAATGACAGCGACCTTTATGGTGCGGTATTAAGCCTTTGGAATGCGCTAAACAAATCTGCTAAAACCAACAGCCACATCCGTGTGTTTAACCCAAGTCAGTCAAAACATGGCTGGCAATCTACCCATAGCATTATTGAAATTATTCAACCAGATATGCCTTTCTTGGTTGATTCAGTGACTATGGCATTAAACCGCATGGGGATCACGGCGCACATGGTGTTACATACACCATTAGCATTAGTCCGTGATGAGGAATTGGTTAAAGAAGTTTCTTTTATTAAAGATGCACCTGAAGCAACTGAAAACGTTGCGGTATTTTTAATTGAAATTGACCGTCAAAGCAGTGAAGCCGATATTAAAGCCATTGGCAAAGAGCTAGAGTCAGTATTTGCTGATGTTGTTTCATCAGTCGATGACTGGCAACAAATGTCTGATAAATTATCAGACACCATTAAGAAATTACCTAAGCAACCATTTCCTGGCGAAAAAGCTGAAATGGAAGAAGCCACTAAATTCTTAACTTACTTAAACAATCATCACTTTACACTGTTAGGTTATCGTTATTACGAGCTAAAACGTGTTGAAGGGGATGTAGAGCTGGTTCCTGATTTAGAGTCTAGCTTAGGCTTAATGACACGTTCACGTAATCAACAATCTGATCGCGGATTATTATTATCAACTTTCTCAGCATCTGCTCGTAAAGAAGCGCTTGATGAAAGCTTACTAGTATTGACTAAGAGTTCGACTAAGAGCCGTGTTCATCGTCCAGCCTATGTCGATTATGTTGGTATTAAACGCTTTGATAAAGCGGGTAATGTGATTGGCGAAGACCGTTTCTTAGGTTTGTATGCATCTAATTTGTATAACCGCAGTCCAAGAGAAATCCCACTACTTGCAGGAAAAGTCGAACGTGTAATGGAGCAGTCGGGTCTTACACCTCGCTCTCATGATTACAAAGCGTTGATGAACATTCTTGAAAACCTTCCTCGCGATGAGCTAATACAAGCAAAAGAAGATCAACTGGCGCATATCGCCCGTGGTGTATTACAAATGCAAGATCGTGACAAACTTAAATTGTTTGTTCGAAAAGATGGCTTTGGCCGTTTCTTATCTTGCTTAGTGTATGTATCAAAAGATAGATACAACACTAAATTACGCCAAGATACTCAGCGCATTTTAGCTCAGCATTTTAACAGTAATGAAGATGTGGAGTTTACCACTTACTTCTCAGAATCAACTTTAGCGCGAACGCATTACATCATTAAAGTTGATAACAATAATATGGACGTCGATGTGGCTGCTATTGAGAAAAACCTAATTGAAGCGGCTCGCTCATGGGAAGATAAATTACATAGTTCACTTAACAATGCGTTAGGTGAGCAGTCAGGTACGGGTCTGACAAAACGTTATTTAACGGCATTTTCACCAAGTTATAAAGAAGATGTACTGCCTAGCTCTGCAGTTGTTGATATTCAACACCTTGAAGCATTAAATGATGAGCACAAATTAGGCATGCTTTTCTATCAGCCGCAAGAGACAGCGCTGAATGACAATAACGTACGTTTAAAACTATTCCATAAAGATGAACCTATTCATCTTTCTGATGTATTACCTATGCTCGAAAACTTTGGATTGCGCGTTATTAACGAACGACCTTACGAAGTCAAAACTGCTGATGGTCATACATTCTGGATCTTAGATTTCTTAATGACAGTGCAGGGCGCTGCTATTGATAACTTGGCTGATAGCCAAGATAGATTCCAAAATGCTTTATCTCAAGTATGGGATAAAGAGCTTGAAGATGATGGCTTTAACAGAATGATTTTAGCGACCAGTTTAACCGGTCGTGAAGTCTCTATTTTACGTGCATACGCTAAATACATGCGCCAAATTGATGCAACGTTTAGTCAATCTTACATTGAAGAAACCTTTAACCGATATCCGCAAATAGCAGATCTGTTGGTTAAAATGTTTATTCGTAAGTTCAACCCTAAGCTTAAAACACGTACGTTAAGTAAGTTTTTAGAGCAGGTGGATTTACGTCTTGAAGATGTTTCTAGCTTAGATGACGATCGTATTATTCGTCGTTACCTAGATTTAATTAACGCAACACTGCGTACTAACTTCTATCAGACATTACCTACAAACGAAAACAAGCCTTACATTTCGTTTAAGTTTTTACCTGAAGATATTCCGGAAATGCCTCGTCCATTGCCGAAATTTGAAATCTTCGTTTACTCTCCAAGAGTTGAAGGTGTGCATTTACGCGGCGGTAAAGTTGCCCGTGGTGGTTTACGTTGGTCTGATAGACGTGAAGATTTCCGTACTGAGGTACTGGGTCTTGTTAAAGCACAGCAAGTTAAAAACACGGTAATTGTACCAGTGGGTGCCAAAGGTGGTTTTGTTTGTAAACAACTACCTACAGATGGTGGCCGAGAAGCATTCTTCAATGAAGGACAAGCTTGTTACCGTTTATTTATCCGCGGTCTGCTCGACATTAGTGACAACATCATCGAAGGCAAAGTGGTACCACCTAAAGACGTTGTCCGTCATGATGAAGACGATGCATACCTTGTTGTGGCTGCTGATAAAGGTACTGCGACATTCTCAGATATTGCTAACGAAATCGCCATTGAGTATGACTTCTGGTTAGGTGATGCGTTTGCATCAGGTGGTAGCAACGGTTATGACCATAAGAAAATGGGCATTACTGCAAAAGGTGCTTGGGAATCAGTTAAGCGTCACTTCCGCGAAGAAGGTATTGATTGCCAAACCACAGACTTTACATGTTTAGCAGTAGGTGACATGGCAGGTGACGTATTCGGTAATGGTATGTTGTTATCACGTCACACTAAACTTGTGGCTGCATTTAACCACATGCACATTTTTGTTGACCCAAATCCTGACATTGAAAAAAGTTATGTAGAGCGTGAGCGTTTGTTTAACTTACCGCGTTCAAGCTGGGAAGATTACAACACTAAATTAATGTCTAAAGGCGGGGTTATTTTCAATCGCTCAGCTAAGTCACTTAAGCTGACGAAAGAAATCAAAGCAATGCTTGAGACTGATTTAGACACCATGACGCCAAACCAATTGATGCAAGCACTGCTTAAAATGCGTGTTGATTTAATTTGGAACGGCGGTATTGGTACTTACGTTAAAGCAACTTCAGAAACCCATGCTGAAGTTGGCGACCGTGCTAATGATGCTATTCGAGTTAATGGTAATGAGCTTAATGCTAAAATTATTGGCGAGGGCGGTAATTTAGGTGCGACCCAGTTAGGTCGTATTGAGTTTGCAGCTAATGGTGGCCGCGTTAATACCGACTTTGTTGATAACGTCGGCGGGGTAGATTGTTCAGATAACGAAGTTAACATCAAAATTCTTCTGAATACTTTAGTGGCTGATGGCGAGTTAACGGTTAAACAACGTAACCGTCTACTTGAAGAAATGACTGACGAGGTGGGTGAAATTGTACTGCAAGATTGTAATGATCAAACACGTACTATTTCAGTGACGCAAGCGCACGGTATTTCACAGCTTAAAGAGCATATCCGTTATATTCAGTATCTTGAAAAAGATGGCAAGCTCGATAGAGCATTAGAGTTCTTGCCGACAGATGATGAATTAGCAGAGCGTTTAGCTAACAACCGACCGCTAACAAGACCTGAACTATCTGTGCTAGTTGCCTACGGCAAAATGGTGTTGAAAGAGCAGTTAGTGACAGCTGAAATTACTGAAGATACTTTCTTAAGTAAATTACTAACAGCCTACTTCCCGCAGCAGTTACAAGATAAATACGCTGATAAGATGATTGCTCATCCATTACGCGGTGAAATTATTGCTACGTCATTAGCTAATGAGCTAGTGAATGACATGGGCTTTAACTTCGTACAACGCATGCAAGATGAGACTGGTGCCACAGTAGCTGAAGCTGCAATTTGCTATACTATGGCCCGCGAAGTTTTTGGTTTAGCTGACTTAACTCATTCGATTACTGAATTGAATGGTGTGGTATCTGCTGATGTACAAAGTGAAATGCTGCATCAATTGCGCCGCAATATGCGCCGTGCTTGTCGTTGGTTCATACGTCATCGCAGTAAAGGTGAGAATATTGAGCAAACGGTTGCGTTCTTTAAACCTGTGTTTGAAGAGCTGAAAACCAATGTTGATCAGTACATGATTGCTGCTGAAGTGATTGCAATTTCAACTGAAATTAAATCATTAACAGAACAGAAGGTACCACAAGAGTTAGCACAAGTTGTTGCTAAAATGAGTACATTGTTCTCAGCGTTAGATATTGCCCAGATTGCACAAATTGAAGGTAAGTCAGTTCAGTTAGTCGCTGAAACTTACTTTAGATTGGGTGCAAAAGTTGAATTACATTGGTTCCTTGAACAAATCAGTAATCAACCAGTATCTAACCATTGGCAAGCACTTGCTCGTGCAGCATTTAGAGAAGAACTAGATTGGCAGCAACGTGCACTCAGTTCTACAGTGCTAAGAGCTTGTACAGATACCTGTGATGCTGATTCGATCATTCAGCAATGGATTGATAATAATGAGAAGCTGTTAGAGCGCTGGTTCCATCTATTAGCTGACTTTAAAGTTTCTCAAAGTCATGACTTTGCTAAATTCTCGGTAGCGTTACGTGAACTTAATTTATTGATTCTTCATTGCGAAGGGCCAAGATAATTATTTATAATAAATGAACAAGCCCTGGCAATTAGCCGGGGCTTTTTTTAGGTTTAGGAGAAAGCATGTTTTTTTACAAAATGGCACAAAAAGTAATGTTTCAAATGGATCCAGAAGTAGCGCATAACATCGCTATTGGGAGTTTAAAAAACACTGGAAACAACCCTTTAAACCTATTTTACAGCCAAGATGTAAGTGCTGCTCCTGTGACTTGCATGGGGATCACCTTTAATAACCCTGTTGGACTTGCTGCAGGTTTAGATAAAGATGGTGAGTCAATTGATGCTTTTCATGCCATGGGATTTGGTCATGTTGAAGTCGGTACAGTCACTCCTCGTCCTCAACCTGGAAATGAGCAACCACGTTTATTTAGATTAAAACCTGCTAAGGCGATTATTAATCGCATGGGTTTTAATAATAAAGGTGTAGATAATTTAGTCAGAAATTTAATGGCTAAGAAAACTGACATTATTGTTGGTGTCAATATTGGTAAAAATAAAGATACCCCAGTAGATGAAGGTAAAAATGATTACTTAATCTGTATGGAAAAGGTATATCAGCATTCAGATTATATCGCGGTCAATATTTCTTCTCCAAATACTCCCGGTCTGCGAACCATGCAGTACGGTGAATTATTAGATGATTTATTAACCTCATTAAAAGCAAAACAAACAGAGCTAGCCGAGAAATATAATAAGTATGTTCCAATTGCACTTAAAATTGCACCAGACTTAACCAGTGAAGAGATTGAGAAAATTGCTGAGTCTCTATTGAAGAGTAAATTTGATGGTGCAATTGCCACAAATACGACGTTAACACGTGATGCAGTGGTTGGTTTAGATAATGCCAATGAGATGGGTGGCTTGAGTGGTAAGCCGTTAACGGATCTATCAACTAAAGTGATCAAAGAATTAGCTGGTTATTTGAACGGCGAGATCCCAATTATTGGTGTCGGCGGAATTAATAGTGCAGAAGATGCTCTAGCTAAATTTGATGCTGGTTCTCAATTAGTTCAAATATATACAGGGTTTATTTATCAAGGCCCAGGATTAATTAAAGATATTGTTAATGCCTATAAGGCTAAATAAGATCCAATTAGTTTAATTAATAATCTAACGATCTCATTTATAGATCTAAAAAAGTTATAGCGATCGCAATTACGATCTTTCGATCTTTCGATCGTTATAACTTTATGATCTTTATATCAAATATTTTAAATTAAGTTTTGATATTGTCCGAAATATAATCTATTATCAGTTTGTATTCTTATAATTAGGTACTCAAAAATGTTATTAATGCCAAATAAGGACTGGCAGTGGGAATATAATGAAAGCTATAAGCAATTAAGTATTTCATTAGGTTCCGAGATGGAGTTCTTAACCCCATACAAAACTAAAACCCTCATTCCTGATGCGTTAATAACATCAGAATTTAGTGTCGAGCACGCTAAATTCTATATCCACTTACTTGAAAGCCTTCCTAAAATTATTAACATGTCTGATGCTGCTGTTGTTCAAACAGCATTAAATGCAACAGCTGCGCACTTTTTGTTAAAACCTCAAATGCCAAAATCTTGGTTTTTTGAAATTAGCCAAGAATGTGTTTATTGCGAAGTAGGTAAGTTATTTAATCTTAATGCCAATGGGACTCGTGTATTGGTTATGGTGGTAGAAAATAGCTTACAAGCTGCGTTAGTGATGGTGTTATCAAAAGAGTGCCCACTATCTGAAAATAAAACCCTTCAGCAGTTTGAAACAATAAAAGTGATGCACAATAGACTTAATCCACTTAGAAAAGCACAACTCGTTGTGGCAGCATAACTCTAGATTGATTAATTCATTCTAAAGTGTGCATGAGTTAGATGATTGTGTTCAGGCTTGACAGGCTTACTCTGATATTTAATTTCTTTTTAGGTTAGTATTACACAGTTGCCTATTGTTCAATCTTAATTACCGCTATATTTCAGTCTGACATGTGTTAATTCGACATGTTTTTAATCAAAATATATTAATTCGTTACTCTTAGTTCGAAATTCTTTATACGATAAAAATCCTGTTTATATTTCCTACGCTATAACCTGCCAACTTGCCTTACTTACTTTAATCTATCGTTAGTATTTATCTTGCTAGTTGCTAGTCTTGTTATGACAAAGTTAAATTTCTATTCTGTAATTACCTTACTATTTAACCAATTCAAAATTTGGAATAATTTGCCAAGATGAGGTGAGCATATGACTTATTCTCTTATCCAATAACTCTATTTATGCATTGCACAAACCAATTAGTACAAAAATTCACAGAAGAATGCACACAGTTGATTACTTAAAAATATTGTTCAGCTTTCTCTATTCAAAAAATAGTAAATCCTTTCGGGAATAGGTTATGTCTCTGTCATTTAAAACAGAATTTTATGCCAGTTAATGACTGTAATGGTTTAACTATCACTTTTGATTAGACCATATAAAGTATTTATTCTTTTAATCAAAACACTTTTAGAATAACCTAAAATGTTACCTGTAACATGAGTTTAATTCTGCTGTTTTAAACAAAATTTCAACTTGTTTTGCTGTTTAATCATGAAATATAGCTGCTATCGCAGTCGTAGTATCATTTCACATCTATAATCCCTCTTTAAATGCTATTTGTTTTTTTATTTTTTAAAACTATTAACTTATTGTTTTGGAATGGTTTATATTATTTCTCTCTATTGACTGTTCATGCTTGGTCGCTTGTTCGAACAATTCTTTTGTTTGTAAATTGTTGTAAAGTTGTATTTGTGGTGTTAGGTTTGACGTGTAACAAATAAATGTTATCGATAACAAGGCGGTTTAGAAGTACGTTTTTTGTTTGGTAAATAAGTAAATAAAAATCACATTATTGTAACTAGCCCTGTGGGGGGATATGAAAATCAATAAACTAAAACCAAATCTGCTTTGGGTAGCAGTCGCATCGATTATGGGGACTGCATCTTTTGCTGCGTCTGCCGAAGAAACTCAAACAGCAGCAGCTGATGAACCGATTGAAGTACTATCAGTAAAAGGTATTCGTAGTAGTTTATCTCGAACACAGGATATTAAACGTACTTCGGACGGTGTTGTAGATGCCATTTCAGCTGAAGATATGGGTAAATTCCCTGATACTAACTTGGCTGAATCTTTACAACGTGTCACGGGTGTTTCTATTGACCGTAAAAACGGCGAAGGCAATCAAATCACTGTACGTGGCTTTGGCCCAAGCTTTAACCTTGTGACGTTAAATGGTCGTAATATGCCATTTGCAGATTCACCTAAGCAAGAAGGGGCTGGCGGCACACAAAACCGTAGTTTTAACTTTGAGCAAATCGCTTCTGAATCTGTCAGCGGTGTTAATATTTATAAAACATCACGCGCCGATCAAGCATCAGGTGGTATTGGTGCGACAGTTGATATTCAAACTGCACAGCCGTTTGATTATGATGGGTTTAAATCAGCATTTAGCGTTAAGGGGACTGCTGATACTTCTGTCGATAAAGGGGACTCTGTTACACCAGAGGTTTCTGGATTAATCAGTAATGTTTTTTTAGACGGAAAATTAGGTTTATTGGCCTCTTATTCTTATTCACAACGTGATAGTGGCCAAGAAATTATCGCGACAGATGGCTGGTTACGTCAAACTGCAGGTAACTGTGAATTAGGTTTTTCTACCTCAATCGATGCTTGTGGTGGTAACACGATTGACGATAGTGCAAATACAAACCCTGAAGGTGCTATCTGGTTACCACAAAACTTTAATATGGATTTTAGTAATCATGAACGCGTTCGTCAAAATGCGCAGTTTGTAGTGCAATACGCGCCGACAGATAATATCGTGGCTAAAGTTGACTACTTTTTCTCGGAATATGAGGATACAGTTGAGCGCTATCAAACAGCGCACTGGTTTGGCAACTGGGTTACAGGTACTACTGACGAAAACGGTACCATAGCTCAAATTGTTAATGGTGCAGGTGGTACTGATTTCATTGGATATTATGATGAAATTAAAACAGAAAATGATTCAATTGGTTTTAATTTAGATTGGCAAATACAAGATAATTTTAAAGCAAATTTTGATTATCATCACAGTGTTTCACACGCTCAACCAGATGGTAATTTATCAGAACAATCAATTCTCTTAACTAACTCAGAATTTAATTGTGATTACCGTGATGGCTGTTATGCAGGTCGTTTTACTGTTGATTATGGTCAAGGTACTCAACTGCCAGTTTTGAATGATCCAGATCAATTTGCTGCAGCAGGTTTTACAAATGCTGATGTAAATTACTTATATGATGGCGAAAGAAAGAGTTCCCAATACGGTTTCGTAGGTAACAACCTTGTTATTGGCCGTGGTAATGAAGTAGAAAATACCATTGATCAATTCAAACTAGACTTCGAATGGGTAAATGATAGCAATGATTCTTTAGCCAAAGTTAATTTTGGTGTGGGTTATGTTGATTTTCAATATGACACTACATGGCGAATGAATTTTACTGGGATCGGTGGTACTTATCCTGATATGAGCTTATTTACAACTGTTCCGCGTGGGGACGTTGGCAGTGATTTCAGTGGTGGAGACCGTATTTTTGAGTCGTTCTTAGAGTTCGATGTACAAAAAATGTATAAAGAACTTGAGAAAAACGGATTTGATTTTAACCCTGAAGTTTACAATGAAGTTAATGAAGCAACAGCTTCAGCTTATATTCAGTTTAACTTCCAATCTGATTTTAATGATATGCCATTAAATATTGTTACTGGTGTACGTTATGAAGAAACGGATGTGACAGGTACGACTAATCAAGTAACTCCGTATGCATTACGTTATGTGAGTCTAACGGAATTACGTACTCAGTTTGATGAAGTCCCTGTGTACAATGAAACGGAAATTAACGGTGATTATTCTTACTTCTTACCAAGCTTAGATATTAGCTTAGAAGTGGCTGATGATGTGATAACACGTTTATCTGCTGGTCGAACGTTAACACGAAACGATTTAACCGCACTTAGACCTGCAGTGAGTCTTGCCAATTCACGACCAAATGGTCCTTACCTTGCTTATCAAGGTAACGCGAACTTGAAACCTTATGTCTCTGATAACTTGGACTTATCTCTTGAATGGTATTACGCACCAGGTAGTTATGCGTCAGTAGGTTACTTCAAAAAGTGGGTTGATAACTACATTACAAATAGTACAACAAGTGGCCCAGTATATAATGCAGATGGCGTAGCTTATACTGACCCAAGTCAAGGTGATTTAGCTGCTGCTGGTTGTAGTGCGACTGGTGGTGATATACCAGCTTGTGATGGAACTAATGTTCCTGGTTCGCCAGTTATTGATTGGCAAATTACTACACCAATTAACTCAGACTCTGCAGAAGTTGATGGTTTTGAATTAGCTGTACAGCACCTTTTTGGTGAATCTGGTTTTGGCGCTCAAGCTAACTATACCTATGTTAATGGCGATATTGAGTATGATGTGTATACCACGCAACCTCAAACTGCACTAACGGGTTTGAGTGACTCAGCTAACTTGGTTGCTTTCTATGAAAACTATGGTTTCCAAGCGCGTGTTGCTTATAACTGGCGTGATGAGTTCCTTTCTGGAACGGATCAGTTACGTGCACCTGACGAGCCGGTATTCACTGAAGAATATGGTCAGTTAGATGCTAACGTGAGTTATGACATCACTGAGAACTTTACCGTGTTTGTAGAAGGATTAAACCTTACCGATGAAGTGTTACGTCAACATGGTCGATTTGAAAATCAATTGATCAGTGCTCAAAGCTTTGGCCCTCGCTTTAGTTTTGGTGTTCGTGGCAGCTTCTAATCACAATCAAATAGAGTCTTAAATCTCTCTCCCCAAAGCTACCATTGATGTTAAATGGTAGCTTTTTTATTACCTGCACCTTTGTAAGTTACTGTTTTAAAATGGCATCTGAAATAATCACTTTAAAAAGTAACTTTTTAATTGTGAGCGGTAACATTTTAATGTAATGTTTATGTTAAGTATGAACTTGGGCATTGTATTTAATCCCCTTTAGTTCGTTTAATATAATTTCCGAGGAAAAGACTGTGTACTTAGGTATTGATTTAGGAACATCTTGTATAAAGCTAGTTTTGGTCACTGAAGCTGGCACAGTCGTTGATACCGTAAGTGTGCCATTAACGGTTTCACGCCCACAACCATTATGGTCTGAGCAATCAGCTGAGTCTTGGGGCGATGCAGCCATGGAGGCTATGGACAAACTTGCCGCCAATGGACAACTTGCAGATTTAAAAGCGATTGGTCTTTCTGGTCAAATGCACGGCGCCACTTTACTCGATAAGCAAGGCAATGTACTTCGACCAGCAATGCTCTGGAATGATGGTAGAAGCGCACAGCAATGTTTAGACATAGAAGAACTTGTACCAAATGCACGCCAGCTTAGCGGTAACATGATCATGCCAGGTTTTACTGCACCTAAATTGTTATGGGTGAAAGAGAATGAACCTGCAATCTTTGACCAAGTGGCTAAAGTCTTATTACCAAAAGATTATGTTCGTTACTTGCTTATCGGTGATTTCGCCTCTGATATGTCAGATGCAACAGGTACTGTCTGGACTGATGTCGCTAAACGCGATTGGGATGACAATTTATTATCTGCAACAGGTTTATCTCGTGACCATATGCCGAAACTCTTTGAAGGCTCAGAAATCACAGGTTATATCAAATCAGATTTAGCAAAGCGATGGGGTATTAAGCAGGTACCAGTTGTTGCTGGTGGTGGCGATAATGCTGCTGGTGCAGTGGGTGTAGGCATCATTAAGTCTGGTCAAGCTATGTTGTCTCTTGGAACTTCTGGTGTTTATTTTGCGGTAACTGACGGTTACAAATCTAATCCAGATAGTGCAGTTCACAGTTTTTGCCATGCTCTTCCTGGTACATGGCACCTTATGTCTGTTGTGTTAAGCGCAGCATCTTGTCTTAGCTGGTTAGCAAATCTTGTGGGCAATGTCAGTGTACCAGAACTATTAAATGAATTAGCGCAGCAGCAATCTGATGTCGCATCAGATTTGATTTTCTTACCGTATTTAAGCGGTGAGCGTACTCCTCATAATAATCCACACGCTAAGGGTGTTTTCTTTGGCTTAACCCATTCAACAGAGCGTGCTGATATGACGAAAGCGGTACTTGAAGGGGTTGGATATGCATTTGCTGATGGCTGCGATGCTTTGCACGCATCAGGGGTTAAACCTGATGAAGTATCTCTCATAGGCGGTGGTGCTAAAAGTGAATATTGGCGCATATTGTTGGCAAATATTCTCGGGCAAAACTTAGTTTATAGACAAGGCGGCGATGTAGGACCTGCGCTTGGGGCTGCAAGACTTGCGCAACTCGCGGTAACACCCAATGCCAGCATTGAAGATATTTGTCCTGTTCCACCTCTCGTGGAGTCTTACGAACCCGATTTAGCAGAGTTTACACGACATAAAGAACGTCGCGAGAAATTTAGCCAGATTTATCAGAATTTAAATTCATTATTTTAATGATTAAAAATAAGCGTATTGAATAAGTTAACACTTAATACATGCGTATCTACCTTACTGTTTGGAGAGAACTATGAGTGAATTCTTTAGTGGCGTTAACAAGATAAAATATGAAGGCCCAGAATCAACTAACCCTTTGGCTTTTCGCTATTACGATGAAAATAAAGTTGTGCTTGGCAAAACGATGAAAGAGCATCTGCGATTTGCTGCATGTTACTGGCATAACTTTTGTTGGGATGGTTTTGATATTTTTGGTGCTAATACATTTGACCGACCTTGGTTAAAAGGAGGTGATCCTTTAGCCATGGCAAAACAAAAAGCCGATGTTGCTTTTGAGTTTTTCAAAAGTTGGGTGCGCCTTATTACTGTTTCCACGATGTTGATGTGTCACCAGAAGGCGCAAATATTCGTGAATACCTAAATAACTTTGCTGAAATGACCGATGTTCTTGCACAAAAACAAGAAGAAACGGGCATGAAATTATTATGGGGTACGGCCAATTTATTCAGCAATAAACGTTATATGTCAGGTGGCGCGACTAATCCAGACCCTGAAGTGTTTGCTTATGGTGCTACCCAAGTTTGTACAGCGATGAATGCAACCCAGCGATTAGGCGGTGAGAACTACGTATTATGGGGTGGTCGTGAAGGTTACGAAACACTATTAAATACAGATTTAAAGCGTGAACGCGAACAGTTTGCTCGATTCCTTACCATGGTTGTTGAGCATAAACATAAAATTGGATTTAAAGGTTCTCTATTAATCGAACCTAAACCACAAGAGCCGACTAAGCATCAGTATGATTACGATACAGCAACGGTACATGGCTTCTTATCTCAGTACGGTTTAGAAAAAGAGTTCCAAGTGAACATCGAAGCTAACCATGCAACGCTAGCAGGACATTCATTCCATCACGAAATTGCTAATGCGTTTGCACTCGATGTGTTTGGCTCTATCGATGCTAACCGTGGTGATCCTCAACTGGGTTGGGATACGGATCAGTTCCCAAATAGTGTTGAAGAAATGACACTGATTATCCATGAAATCTTAAAAGGTGGTGGTTTTAAATCTGGTGGCTTTAACTTTGATACTAAAATCCGTCGTCAAAGTATTGATCCAAATGATTTATTCCATGGTCACATTGGTGGTATGGACACGATTGCAGTGGCGTTATTAAAAGCTGCAGATATGTTCACTGATGCAACGTTAGAGAAAAAAGTAGCGCAACGTTATGCAGGATGGGATGGCGATTTAGGTCAAAAAATCTTAAATGGTGGCATGGACCTAGCGGGCTTAAGTGAATTCGCTCAAGCACAACAGCTAGATCCAAAACCACAAAGTGGTCAGCAAGAATTATTAGAAAATTATGTTAATCGTATGATTTTCTAATTGAGAAGTATGTCCATCGCATTAAAGGTAAGTGAGAAAGGTCGCTCGTAGTATTACTTTAGTGCTTTTTTATCTGCTCAACTTTCTGAGCTAGTGCTTGTCGGGTAAGCACTACAAGATCAGCCGTTAATCTATGTTAACGGCTTTTTTTCAAATTTTAAAATAACTGGCTGAAATTTCAGCATATCAAGGAAAGTTATTATGCTGTCTTTTTACCGTTCTAGTTGGAAAATTGCCTTTATTGTTTCGTTAGGTGGGTTTATTTTTGGGTTCGATGCATCTGTGATTTCGGGTGTTATTGGTTTTGTTGAAGAAGAATTTAACTTAAGCACCTGGCAACAAGGTTTTGTGGTAAGTGCACCGACTCTTGGAGCTATTTTAGCCAACTTTGGCGCGGGTTATTTCAGTGACCGATTAGGCCGAAAGCCCGTTCTAATTATTATTGCAGTTTTATATTCAGTTTCCGCTATTTTGTCAGCCTTCGCATTTAGTTATGAAATGCTGATTACTGCAAGGTTTATTGGCGGATTGGCGTTTGCCTCATTAATTTTAGGCCCTCTTTATATCGCAGAAATTTCTCCCGCGCATAAACGAGGTCGGTTTGTCTCATTCAACCAACTTAATATCATGATTGGTTTTTCAGCTGCATATTTCGCAAACTATCTATTTCTGTACTTTCAGGATAGCCAATCATCATTAGCGCTTTCATTGGGTTTAAAAGAAAATATTTGGCGTTGGATGTTAGGTATTGAAGCGATACCTGCTATTTTCTATGCTTTATTACTGAGTTTTATTCCTAGAAGCCCTAGATGGCTGGCACTTAATAAAAGCCATGTAGCAGCGAAGAAAGTACTCGATAATATTATGTCTCCTGAAGAGGCTAAGCATCAATGGAAAGAAATAAATTCGTCACAGTGTAATTACCATTTGCCCTTGAAAGAGGGGATGCTAAAAATCATTAGTCCAAAAATGCGTGCCGTGCTGGTTCTTGGTTTAGTGATTGGTATTATTCAGCAAATTACCGGTATTAATGCCATATATTTTTATGCACCTACCATTTTCGAACAAACAGGAGTGGGTAAAGATGCTGCATTCGCTCAAGCTGTCCTAGTAGGCATTATTAATTTAATTTTCACCATTATTGCTATGTTATTGATAGATAAAGTAGGACGGAAACCATTAATGCTCACTGGTTTAGTGGGAGTTTGTATCAGTATGAGTGTATGTGCTTATGGTTTTGCTCAAACTGAATTGAATGCTCAACTTATTTTGATGGGAATATTAGGATTTGTCGCTTCCTTTGCAATGTCATTAGGCCCTGTTATGTGGGTACTACTTTCTGAAATATTCCCAAATAACATTAGAGCGCTTGCTATTGCAAGTGTTGGCGTCGTTAACAGTATTGTTAGCTATTTAGTTCAATTGGTTTTTCCTTGGCAATTAGATAATTTAGGAGCAAGTTTAACTTTTGCTATATATGCCGCTTTTGCATTAATTGGTTTTGTACTTGTGTTTAAGCTGTTACCTGAAACTAGTGGTTTAACCCTTGAAGAATTAGAGCGAAAACTGACGCCTGAAATGGGTTAATAGTCAATTATTTAGGATTGAGGTTAAACCTTATTGCAAATATAAGGACTTACAAAAGGAATTAAAATGAAAAAGTTAAATTGGGGAATAGTTGGCGCAGGAAGAATTGCACATCAATTTGCTGCAGATATGGCAACAGTAGCCAACAGTGAGTTATATGCTGTGGCAGCCCGTGATGAGACAAGAGCGCAAGCCTTTGCTGAGCAGTATCAAGCAGACGTTGCCTATGGGGATTACCAGCAACTATTTAATGATGAGAATGTTGACGCTGTGTATATCGCCACTCCTCATAACCTTCATTTTGAACAAGCAAAAGCAGCGATGTTGGCAGGTAAGTCTGTATTATGTGAAAAGCCGATAACGGTAAGTCAGCAAGAATCAGAAGCATTATTTCAAATCGCGAAAGAGCAGCAGGTTTATTTAATAGAAGGAATGTGGACTTATTTTTTGCCAGCCATAAAACAGGCTCAGCAATGGGTTGAAGAAGGCAAGATAGGTAAACTTTTACATGTTAAAGCTGACTTTGGTTACCCTCAGGTATATTCGCCTGATGCCAGAGAATTTGATGTCGATCTAGCGGGTGGTTGTGTATTCGAAATGGGTATTTACCCCATTGCAATTGCTCAATTATTTTCTAGTTTATCGCCAGACTCGATTTATGCCACCGCCAGCTTTGCACCAAACGGAGTAGAAGATGATGTCAGCTTTATTATCAACTATCCCGATATGACAGCCACGTTAGGTACTTCGTTTAAATGTAAATTACAGAACTGGGCTTATATTATCGGTGACAAGGGCTATATCGCGATTCCTGATTTCTGGCGTGCAAGTCAATGTTACTTATATGAGCTTGATACTCAGGTTGACAGTTTTAACGATCAACGTATTACTATTGGTTTTGATTACGAGATCAATGCAGTAAGCGACGATATCTTATCTGGAAGGTTAACGTCAGATATTGTCACTCCTAACTCGTCAAATACGTTTCAGCAGTTAATCAATCAAGTGAAGACATACATTAAATAGTAGCCATTACGAGTTATTTAACTCAATTATACTGCTTATCTTAAATTGTGCTTTGAGGTCTTTGTCGATAGTATTTAATTTATCGGTGAAGACTTTTTTGCTTAATTTTTGAGGACATTTATGAGTCTACCTAGTATTGAAATTTCTCCTATTTCCAGTTTACAAGACAAACAAATTGCAATCATCATTAAAGCTGTTGGAAGGGAATTTGGCGCAGTAGGAGAGGGGTTTGGTCCTTCAGATGCCGAAGTGGATAATATGAGCCAGCATTACTTAGCAAAGCAGAGAGCAAGATATTTAGTGGCTAGTGTTGATGGTGAAATTGTCGGCGGTGCGGGAATTGCTTCTTTTAATGGCTCAGTAGAAACCTGCGAATTAAGAAAGCTGTTTTTATTACCCCAAAGCCGTGGCTTAGGACTTGGTAAGCTGTTAACTCGGCAATGCTTAGCTTATGCGAACGATGTTGGTTACACACAATGTTATTTAGACACCTTAACCAGTATGAGAGCAGCAATTACTTTATATGAAAAAGAAGGGTTTAAACACTTAGATAAGCCTTTAGATGGCACTATTCACGGTGGATGTGATGTTTGGATGTTGAAGTCGCTGAAAGAGTAATGTCATGGTATAAAAAAGCCAAATCATATGATTTGGCTTTTTGTTTAATGTTTATTCATGCGGTCATTAATTTCAGTATTGTGTGAATAATATGAATTTAGTGACTCAGTGTTTTTGGATCCTTAGGCTCTTTTTTCAATCACTTCACTTGTTGAGAATCGGTAGCGCATATTACGATAGACACACACATCGGTGATGTCTTCTGGTGTACCATGAGGTGCACTTCTAAAGTTGGTTGATACTCGATATTGACCTGTAACTTCTGTGACTTTATGCCAGCAATGACCATGTAACAAGACTAATGTGCCGGTTTTAGGCACCAGTGTGACTTCATTTTCAAAGTGAGTATCATGCTCGCTGGCTGGTAATAAACCACGCTTATGGCTACCCGGTACGACCATGGTAAAACCACCCGTTACCTCGGTGATATCCATGGTGTACATCAGCCGATTTAAGTTAAATTGTTGAGCATTTTCTGGTGGACAATCTTGATGCCAAGCTTGCCCCTTTGTACCTTGTTTAGAAAACATTACCATGGAATATTGTGAGTACCACTCTTTCCCCAGAATAGCTTCTGTAAGCGCTAATAGCCTTGGGTCTTGGTCGACTCTATCGAATTGTTCATGTCCCTCACGCTGCGGGAACCAAGGTATAACTTCAGTTGCTGCTTTCGATAAAAACTCATCATTATGTAAAAATTCAGGCGTAGTACCAAAATGTTGACAGATGTCTGCATTCAGTGAGTTCATCAGTGAGGTATCAAAAAAATTTTCGATGACTAAATAGCCGTCTTGATGAAATTGAGCTGCTAATTTTTCATAGTTCATAGGGTTACCTTTCACTTAGCGTCTTAATATTCGCTCGTTTGGATCCAGCGTTGTGCATCGTTAATTTCGTCTAACCATTTTTGCTTGATTAACGGGTTAGCTTGAACGCGTGAATCGCCCCAATTGCCATTGGCGCAATCTGCTGCAGGTGGGCCTGATTTTTCTGCGCAGTACCACATAGCTTGCGATTCCCAGTTGGTATTAATATAGGCAACCGCTCTAATGACATCTTGATTAGTTTTAACAAAGTCAAAGAAGGGTTGGTACCATGCATCCCATAATGCTTCCGCTGTAATTGGCGTTTGCTCGTTTAACTGTATATAACTGTGGGTCAAAGCCGAGGTGCGATATCCTTGCGGTGCAGCTTCTGCAATCATGACAGGTTTTTTCTGTTCTTTGGCAAAGCGGAGGATTTGCTGTTGAGCGAAATCAGGTGTGTATTTAGGCTCATAATTCCATTGAGTTAAATCTCGATAAAATACAGATAATGAAATCCAGTCGACATATTGGTCACCTGGGTACCATTGATTTAAATGATCTGGGTTAGTGAAATCATATTTAGCAGCGTCATCACCGGCAATGGTTGGATCTGGCCAAGCGGCAGATTGCCAAACAGTTGCCACATTATCGAGATTGGCTTGGGCGATTTTGTTACTGATGCGTATAAATGCTTTCTTGTAACTTTCAGGTGAATAACAATTCCAGGCACCATCAAATTCATAACCAATGCGAAGAAAGACTTTTCTTGGTGCAATAGAGGCAAAGTACTGGTTCATTAATGTGATGCTCTCGTCGTACTTGCCATCGGCAATGTTCTGAGCATGATCAACATCATTGCAGCGGTCGAGTGCCAAACCAATCGCTAATGCAGCATTGGGTGACTCTGATAAGCTTTGTGTAAATGAAACGTCTCCCGCTTGCCAGTTAGCTACTTGATAAACAGCTGGCAATGCTTGGGCTGGATTGGCCGTTTTTAACGTAGTGTATAAGGTTATTGCTTCAATATTATCTTCTGGGTTTCCAGCAATATATTCTGAAATGGTGTCTGAATCTTGGCCTATAAAAAGCAGTTGCTTATTATTGGGAGGTAAAAATTTTGCTCCTTCAAATGTTGAAGATGCTTGATATTGCACTGACTCTGTAATGGTTTGTTTGTTAGATTGTATTAATTCAGAAGCACTTTGATTATTGTCTTTATCTGATTGACTACAGGCTGTTAGCCCATAAGTTGCTAGCAGTAATCCTGCTGCTGTTGTTTTATTTACAAATTT
Source organism: Shewanella sp. GJ50-10 (assembly GCF_055808815.1). Lineage (NCBI taxonomy): Bacteria > Pseudomonadati > Pseudomonadota > Gammaproteobacteria > Alteromonadales > Shewanellaceae > Shewanella > Shewanella sp. GJ50-10. Next base: position 1,837,306 of record NZ_JBVVSS010000001.1, read on the forward strand.
CATTTGGCCCCACCCAATAACGATAATTGTATTGACAAGATGTTTTGACAGTGAAGAGGTTTTTGATATTTATTGACAATGTGACTTTAAAAACCTTTGTTATCGCTAACAATACTAGTGTTGCAGGTTACAATTTGTCCAGTACTTTGTTAACATATATGTAATGTTTAATGCTTAGCTAATGATTATAAAACTAATTTTTTCTAAGGCTATAAGTCAGTTTTAGCTTGTCCGCACCCATTTATAATGGGGGATGTGCACTATTTACTTTGATTTTTAAACAGAGCTTGTTACCTTGTTATCTTGTAACAATTATTATTCTTTATATGAGTTCCCTTTATGAGTTCAACTACCAAGACAAATGCAAGAGTAAAAACCACCATCCAAGATGTGGCTGAATTGGCAGGTGTCTCAAAGATGACTGTCTCGAGAGTGTTAAATAATGATGAGAAAGTCAGCGATAAAACTCGGACTAAAGTACAAAAAGCTGCGAGCCAATTAAACTACCGTCCTAATATTTCCGCTAGGCGTTTAGCAAGCTCAAAGTCATATTTCATCGGTTTACTGTATGAAAACCCTAGTGAAGGCGGCTATGTTAGCCAGTTTATGTTGTCGGCGTTAAAAAGCTGCCGCAAACGTGGATATCACTTAGTTGTTGATGAATGTGATGGGACTCAGGATGAAAAATTAAAAATCACTCGTGATCTTGTAGAAGAGACAAGAGTTGATGGGGTGATTTTATTGCCACCATTTTGCAATAACATAGAGATCCTTAATGAATTAAAATCATTAAATGTACCCTATATCCGTGTCTCACCTGATATTGAACTTGGATTATCGCCATTTGTTTGTATGGATGATTATCAAGCCGCATATGACATGACAAATTTATTAATTGCCAAAGGCCATACTGATATTGGCTTCATTATTGGCCATCCTGAAGTCGGTGCAAGTCGATTACGTTATCAGGGTTTTTTAGATGCTATGCGTTCTAAAAAGTTACCAGTACCGCCAGAGCATATTGAACAAGGTATGTTTAGCTATAAATCGGGGTTAATTGCAGCTAAGTCATTGTTGGAGAGGGTAAACAAACCTACAGCCATATTTGCAAGTAATGATGATATGGCAGCTGCTGTAGTATCGGTAGGTAATTCTTTAGGGCTTAATGTTCCTGCGGATTTAAGTGTAGTAGGCTACGATGATACTCCTTTAGCAACCACTATCTGGCCACATATCACCACAGTGAAGCAGCCTATTGCAGCAATGGCAGAAACTTCAATTAGCTTATTAACCTCTGGCAAGGTCGATAAGCTCGATCAGACTAGCCTTTCTGAGTTACGTCATGTACTTGATTTTGAGATTAAAGAGCGAGACTCTGTCGAGATAAATTAATCAAAAACGATTGTTACCTAACTCAAAACTAAAAAGCAGCCTTATGGCTGCTTTTTTGATGGTTTGTCTCAAACCATTTAATAATTTATATAGAGCAAGGTTCAAACAAAAGAAATGAGAAAAGCATTATTTGTTGACATTGTGTTAATAACAAAATATGTTATCGGTAACATGAATGCGATGTTACAACACATAAAACAGTTGGTTATTCAACTGAACTTTTATTTGCATCGCTACAAAACTGTCATTTTTTGACTTTGGTCGGAGTAAATTATAGTGAAGTTGCAGTTTAATAATAATGCCATCGTACTGACTGATGAGTTTACCTTGGGTGTAGCAACCGCGGCTCAACAAATTGAAGGCGGGCGTTCACTAGATGGCCGAATTGATTCTATCTGGGATGCTTATGCTGCTCGCAAAGATACTATTGAGAACGGCGACACTCCAACTAATGCTTGCGAGCATTACCGCCTTCTAGATCAAGATATAGCGATGATTATTGATTTGGGCGTTGACGCTTATCGATTTTCGATAGCTTGGCCCAGAGTGATGAATGAACAAGGTGAGGTAAATCCTTTAGGGTTAGCCTTTTATGATCGAATTGTTGATGCATTATTAGCAAATGGCATTACTCCTTATATCACGTTATATCATTGGGATTTACCTGAATATCTACAAATGTCCGGTGGCTGGCAAAATAGAGTTACAACAGATTTATTTGCTCAATATGTCGATGTTATTAGCCAACATTTTAAAGATAGAGTACAACATTTCTCTACTTTAAATGAGCCATGGTGCAGTGCATTTTTAGGTAATTTATACGGTGTTCACGCGCCAGGTAACACTGATAGAAAAACAGCTTATATTGTCGGACATCATTTATTACTTGCTCATGGTAAAGCCTGTCGAGTTATTCGTAAAAATGTTAGTAACGCACAAATAGGGATTGTATTAAATGGCGGGCCTACCCAAGGTCTTACTGATTCAATAGAAGATAATTTAAAAGCAGAGCTTGCCTATCATGAAATGGTGAGTTTTTTTGCCGAACCAATTTATAAAGCTCAATACCCGTCATTACTTCGTAAAGTCTTTCCCGATTTGTTTGACATGGTTTTACCTGGGGATTTAGACATCATCTCGCAAGCATTAGATTACTTGGGCGTTAATTATTACACCCGTAACTTTGTCACGGATGCTCAAGATCATATCGGTTATCAAACCAAGGTCTCCCCTGATGCAATTGTTACTGCTATGGGATGGGAAGTATACCCACAAGGTCTAACTCAATTTTGTAAACAACTTAATGACTCTTATCAGCCTAAAGCAATATACATATTAGAAAATGGTGCTGCTTTTGATGATCAAGTTGTTGAAGGCGAGGTCAACGATGATGCTCGTTGTGAATATATTTATCAGCATTTGTTAGAAGTTGAAAATATGTTCAACTTTGGCGTTCCAATTAAAGGTTATTTCGTCTGGAGCCTTATGGATAATTTTGAATGGGCTTTTGGTTATAACAAACGATTCGGAATTGTTCATGTTGATTATCAAACGCAACAAAGAACTTTAAAACGCAGCGCTCATGCAATTAAAGCTTTATTAAAGCAAAAGAAACGTATTAACAACGTGAAATAAAATAGTACTCAAAGAAGGTAAGCTATTATGAAACCAAACATTAATCCCATATTGCCTGGGTTTAATCCAGATCCTAGTATTGTAAGAGTCGGTGATGATTACTATATTGCCGTTTCGACTTTCGAGTGGTATCCAGGGGTACAAATTTTTCACTCAAATGATTTGGTTAATTGGACGTTAGCTCATAGGCCTCTTAATAGAAAAGATTTACTGGATATGACCGGCGTACCAGATTCTTGTGGCGTTTGGGCACCTTGCTTGAGCTATGACAACGGAATGTTTTATCTGGTTTATTCTAATGTAAAGCGCTTCGATGGCAACTTTAAAGACACACCGAATTATCTTACTTGCTGTGAAACAATTGATGGTGAGTGGTCAAAACCTATTTATATGAACAGTAGCGGTTTTGATGCATCTTTATTCCATGATGAAGATGGTCGTAAATGGTTTTTAAATATGGTTTGGGATCACCGTCCTGATCGTACTTTTTTTGGTGGAACACTATTACAGGAATACTGTGAGAAAACGGAAAAATTAATAGGTAAACCGAAGAACATATTTGCGGGTAGCGAGATTGGTTTTACCGAAGGTCCGCATTTATATAAAAAGTCCGGATATTACTATCTGTTAACGGCAGAAGGGGGGACGGGTTATAACCATGCTTGTACTATGGCTCGTAGTAAAAGTATTGATGGGCCTTATGAAGTTGATCCCCAAGGCCCAATTGTGAGTTCTAAAGATGATCTTCACCATGGGTTACAGCGAAACGGGCACGGCGGCTTAGTCGAAACCCCTGACGGTAAGTGGTATTTAACGCACTTAACTTCAAGGCCTTTAGATTTAAATCAACCTGTTGAGAAACGTCGAAGTCCTTTAGGCCGAGAGTCCGCTATTGAGGAAGTAACATTTACTGAAGATGGCTGGTTTAGGTTAGTCACTGGCGATAAGCTTGCTCAGTTGAACCCACCAAGCTTAACAGCGACACCACAGCGCGACTTTTCATTCAGAGATAACTTTGATGGCGGGAGTATTTCAAATAATTTCCAATGGTTAAGAACGCCAACTCCTGAAACATTTTATCGTTTAGAGCCGCAATCTGCTGAATTAATAATAACAGGTAAGCACTCTGTTGGTAGTACATTTGAACAAGCCTTAATAGCGACAAGGCAGCGCTATTTTTCATTTAGTGCTGAAACAGAGTTAGTATTCAATCCTGATAATTTTCAGCAACAGGCGGGGCTAATTTGTTATTACAACGCCCATAAGTTTCATTATGCCTACATGTCTTTCGATGAAGAGTTAGGTTTGCACTTAGATGTTATGAGCTGCGAAGGTGATGAATCTTTAACGGCAAAGTTTCCTATTTTTGACAAAAGAATTCCTTTAATTTCATCTCGTGTTTTTCTTCGTGCTGAAGTTAATTATGGCTCATTAATCTTTAAGTACTCTCTAGATGGAACTGCTTGGCTTGCACTATGTGAGCTCGATTACAGCATCATTTCAGATGAAGCAGGCAAAGGTGAAGGAGCTAATTTTACGGGGGCTTTTGTCGGTATGTGTTGCCAAGATATGACTGGTTCAGACATTAGTGCAGAATTTAATTATTTTGATTATCAAGAACATCACTGTGAGTAGTGTTTTTAATTAATAGCGCAAGATAGAACAGGTGATTTTAATAGCGGCTAACGACTGTTGTAATTGTGGGGATTGCTTCAGTCTTTAGCCGTTTATTAAGCGATAGCCGATTATATAATCTGTAGGATAGCATTTAATTGTTATAGCTTAATTACCTTTTAGGAGAATGCCTTTAACAGGGTTCAGTTAATTGCTCTATTAAAACCATCATACCCAAAAGAATAATAACAAGGCAGTTTATGATTTCTAAAAGAGAAAATTGCGTACGGGCTTGGGGATACGGCAAGTAATATTGTATTTCAGGTCGTCGTTAACTTTATGGTGTTCTTTTACACTGATGTATTTGGTATTTCGGCCGCAGCAGTTGGTACTTTAATGTTATCCGTGCGCTTGTTTGATGCGATTACTGATCCATTAATGGGAGGGTTTGCTGATAGAACCAAAAGCAAATACGGTCGATATCGTCCGTATTTATTGTACGCATCAATTCCATATGCGGTGCTAGCTGTATTGGCTTTTACCACACCAGATTTATCTGAAAATGGAAAGCTCATTTATGCCTACATAACTTATGGTGCATTAATGACTGTGTATACCATCATTAATATTCCTTATTCTGCTTTGGGTGGTGTTATTACTAATGACCCAAAAGAGCGTGCTTCAGTGCAGTCATATCGTTTTGCATTGGCGATGGTTGGCGGGACTATCGTCACAGCGGTTACATTGCCTTTGGTCGACTTTTTTGCTGGTAGTACTGAAGATAAAGCTTACGGTTTTACAATGACATTGGCTATTTTATCTAGTTTAGCAGTTATTTGTTTTTGGATTTGTTTTGCCTTTACCAAAGAGCGGTCATCCCCTGAAGTATCAACTGAAACAAGTAAATCAAAGCTCAATATTTGGAGTGATTTATTGTCACTAAGGCATAATAAACCATTTCTGATGATTGCTGCTGCCGCATTTTTTTTACTTATCTTAGTGTCAATGCGTGGGGCTGTAGCACCTTATTACGTCACCTATTTTTTAGGACGAGAAGATCTAGTTAGCACCTTTATTACAGCAGGTATGTTGGCATCTTTAGTTGCTGCATTATCAACGAATGTACTTTCTAAGTATTTTTGTAAAGTTCAATTGTTTCGTTGGGGTTTAATTGGGGTCGTGGTGTTTCATGCAGTGATATATTTTTTAACCCCTGACGCACTCATCAGTATATTTATCATCAGTATGCTGGCACAGTTCAGTCAAATGATTGTTGTGCCATTAATGTTTTCGATGGTGGCAGATACAGCAGACTTTGGTGCATTAAAGACAGGGCGTAAAATCATGGCGATGAGCTTTTCTGCGCACTTACTGAGTATTAAGCTTGGCCTAGCAGTCGGTGGTGCACTTGTAGGTTGGTTATTATCTTATTTCGGTTACGTTGCTAATACTGAGCAAACGCCATTTGCGCTTACGGGGATCGTGTTTATCTTTAGTATTGCGGGTGCTATTTGTGGAATATTAGTCGCCATTGTTATGGCTAAGTATTCGTTAACTAATGAAAGAATGATTACAGTAAATGATGAATTAGCCGAGGTCCAACGATAGTGGTTTTGTTAACGTGGTTAAGCAGCAAAATGTATTAGCATGCTAACAAAATATTAGTTTGTTGAATTCAATTCTATGTATATTAAAAAACCAATCAAATAAAATTTGATTGGTTTTTTAATATACATAATGACTAATAAACACAAAAAAGTTCAACATCATTGGCTTTAAAAGGATTAGCAATACAGATTTGAGTTAGCGTTATTGGCTGATAATTTAATAGCTTTACTATGATTAAAACGCAAATATGTGATCTAAAAAACTAATAACCTACAATAATTTTATTAAATTAAAATACGGACTTTTATGTTCGATTAATTTAAGGGTACAGCGTAAACACATTGGACAGAATATATCTGTTGACGTTTCAAACCTTTCTATATTGACCATCTGATATTACCTAATTGAGGGTTAGTTCTTTCTGCTTTTCTTATTTATTATTTGACTATTTTGATTAGCAAGATTGACAAGCTGATACTCGCCTATTTCCTTTCTTCCACTGTTTTCACTTTTTTGTGGTCGCACTATTATTTGATGTATACGTGACTCAGCCAAGCTTCTGATTTTAAAGCATTACTTGAAGGGCTATCTTTTTGCGACTTAATTTATACAAGCCAATGGCAATGGTTCAAGATGACACTGATTATCAACCGGTTAGCGTTAGGGGCATGGTTTATATTGAAGTTCGGTCTCGTTTAACGTTTAACGTTTAACGTTTAACGTTTAACTTAAGATTCGTGACTTTTCTTATATGACATTCTGTGTTGCCTTAATAGGTGCCGCCATTAGTGAAGTTAATGCTAATTAAGGAAAAGGTAGTGACCTTAAATAAATTAATACGGAAATGTGATAATGGGTAATGTCAGATTAAAAGCTTATTTAAATCAATATAGTACCAAATCAAAACTTATAGCTGCTTAAATAGTGTTCAATGTTTGTGGTCTACGGTCGATAATACAATAGTCGTAGTGAGAGATTTGTGGCACCTAAATGCATTACAGTGTTTTAAAGCTGAAATCGTTTCACGCTTCCATAAATCACTTCTTCAGTTGGTTGTTATGCTTATTTATTCAAATATTAAGTAATTCATAGATTACACAACAACATAACGGATAAAAGTGAAGTTAAACTTCAATCATATGGTGATACCTCATGAATTCTGTTTATCTATTTTTCCGCAAAACAAGTATCGCGAATCGACTGCTTGCAATGATTATCGTGGCAGCATTAGCAACAATATTAATGTTTTTCTTTGCTTTTAATCGAATTGATAATGTTTTAGTTCAAGAAAAAGAAGCAAAACTCACCTCTTTAGTTGGTGTTGCCAGCTCCGTTATATCTCAGTTTCATCAAAAGACTCAAGAAGGTCTACTAACAGAGGATGAAGCTAAGGCTGCTGCAATATCGGCTTTGAATGCACTTAGATATTCAGGTAACGAATATTTCTTCACGATTAATTTAGACGGGGTTATGGTGCAACATGCTTTTGCAAAAAAGCTAATTGATACCAATGTGTTGTCTATGCGAGACCCTGATAATGTACCACTGTTCCAATTGATGATAGAGCGCACGAATCAAGCGAAGAATGCTACTGTTAATTATATGTGGAATAAGCCTAATCAAGATTTACCAAGTCCCAAGATGAGTGTAGTAGAGCGCTTCCAGCCGTGGGGGTGGGTAGTGGGAACAGGTATTTATATTGATGACATTCAAATACAACAGTCGACTTTTGTGATGCAGTATTTAGTGCTGTTATTGATCATATGGGTTCCGATTATTATCCTGTTAATTGTTATTACGCGAAGCATTGCAGAGCCGATGCAGCAAACGATTATCGCATTTGAAAACATTGCTAAAGGTGAAGGAGATTTAACACTTAGGCTTGCAGAAAATGGCCAAGACGAGCTTAATTTGATAGCGCAAAACTTTAATATCTTTACTAACAAGATCCAAAAGTTGGTGTCTTCCGTTGCAGTCTCTGTTTCTGAAAGTCATACATTGGCTAATGATTTGTCATCTATCTCTTCAAAAGCCAATCAAATTTCTTCTAGCGTTCAATTGGAAACAGAAAATGTTGCTACAGCAATTAATGAAATGTCGATGACTGCAGCAGAGGTTGCCTCAAATGCGCAAACTGCAGCAGACAGCGCCAATGTTGCAGACTCTGAAGCTGATAACACCGCTGCCATTGTTGATAATGCCATTGCTAAGATTGGCGATTTATCGACAGAATTACAGCAAACAGGATCTATCGCTAAAGGATTAAAAATTAGTTCTAGCCAAATAGGACAAATTTTAGACGTTATTGTAGGCATTGCAGAACAAACTAACCTACTGGCCTTAAATGCGGCAATTGAAGCTGCACGTGCAGGTGAGGCCGGACGAGGCTTTGCGGTTGTCGCTGATGAAGTAAGAACCCTTGCAAGCCGTACTCAGGATTCTACCAGAGAGATTAACGGCATTATTGATGCGATTAGAGAAGCAATTGAAAATGTAAATCAGTCAGTTGAAAAAGCGATCATCCAATCTGATGAAACGGTTGGTGAAACCCAAAAAGTAGAAATAGCTCTTGATTCAATTAAAACGGCAATTGGTGATATATCCCAGATGAATATACAAATTGCAGGTGCAACTGAAGAGCAAAGTGCCGTGATATCAGAATTAAATATGAATATCACTCGAATTAACGATATGTCGCTTGAAAATAAAACACACAATGAGCAACTTTCTCAAAGCAGCACTCAGATAGCTAATGGTTCAAATCAGTTAGGTGAAATTGTTGGTAACTTTAAAGTGTGATGAATACTGCCATTGATTGATGTTATTAATCAATGGCATTATTTTCTAACTTTCAGATAGTCGCTTATATGTTAAAACTTAGATGGTAAAATAAAAGAATAGATAGATTTTTAAAATAGAAGAGCAGATCAAGAATAAATATCATTAGAGCTATTCATTTCTAACGCAACTTGTCATTTCTATCAAAAGAAAACTAACGATAATTACATGTAGATATCCGCATCAAGATAGAATTAAAAATAAGACTGACTTCTTGTTAATAACACAAATCTAAGAGTGCGCTAAAAAGACTGAAAAGCAATTATTAATGAAGCCAGATATTAATTATGTCTGTATTAATATGGGGATTATTATTGTTTTAATTTTACCATGATGGATAAAACATCTTGATAAGATATTTTATACTCTCTTGATAACTGAATGACTTTTGCTTTATAGGTCTGGATATGTTCTTGTTTTACTAACTCAATTTGCTTTTCTTCTACTATCTCAGATACCACTTCTTCTAAAATTTTCATACGGCGTAAACTGTAATCCAACGAAGATAAGTATGTCTTCATTTGAACTCTATTACGGGCATTCTCAAGGTTTTTAGTGGTGCGATTTTCGAAATCTAATTCATCGAAAGCATTAATAACATTTTGTAAATTAATATCTGTCATATAGAAAACTACTTAAAGAGGTTAGTTAATTAAAAGCAATGTTAGTATTGCAGTGTTTTCATCCATGAACAATAGAGTATAAGCGACAGTCTATTCAGATTAATGAATTGTTTCAATAGCTATACCCGTTTATATTAATGTTAAATTCTATTCATTTTAGTACATGGAGTGTGTGATGTTAGATTTATTGCCTGACTTATTTGATTATTACGAAGATGAACTGACTTTAGTTCAATCAAATTGGAATACCTATGGTGGTAAAACTATTTTCTATGGCGAAGTAGTCACAGTTAAATGTTTTGAAGATAACTCTAAAGTGAAATCAACTCTAGCTAAGCCTGGAAAAGGTAAAGTGCTTGTGGTTGATGGCGGCGGTGTGTGTCGCCGAGCTTTATTAGGTGACATGATTGCAGAGTCTGCAGCAACCAACCATTGGGAAGGGATTATTATCTTTGGCGCTGTACGTGATGTTGGCACGCTTAAAACTATTGATATAGGGGTACAAGCATTAGCAAGTAATCCGATTAAAACTGTGAAAAAAGAGGTCGGCTCAGTCAATGTCGATATTGAAATAGAAGGCGTCACAATAAAACCCAGTATGATGGTTTATGCTGATGGCAACGGCATAGCTGTAACGAAAAAACCTTTAGATTTAACGGTATTAAGCTAAACTAATATTAACAACATAAGTAACTTAAAATTGAAGTTCAATTTGCTTACAAGGATGCAAACATGAAGGCACTTAAATGGCTATTAGGTATCGTGGCTGGCTTAGTATTAATACTGGTCGTGTATTTGACAGTATTTTTTGACCTCAATAGTTTTAAACCTCAAATCGTAGATGCAGTTAAAGAACAAACTGGGCGCGAATTTGTTATTGAAAATGATTTAAGTTGGAGTTTCTTCCCATCAATAGGGATAAACCTAGGTGGTATTTCACTATCCAATCCAGAAAACTTTGCCCCGGCTACGTTTGTTGAAATTAATGAAGCCGTTGCCAATGTAGAACTGATGCCTTTATTGAGCCAAGAAGTTCAAATCGCCATGCTTTCTTTAGATGGTTTAACGTTGAATATGGTTACCAAGAAGGACGGTTCGACAAGTTTAGATGGGTTAAGTGGTGAAAAAGCAGCAAAGAAAGAACCAAAAACTTCTTCAGAGCCTTCGAGCAATAAAGAGCCTTCGAGCATTAATATACAGCTTCAAAGCCTACAAATAGGTGGTGTATCGGTTACCAACACCACGATTAATCTTATCGATGAAATGAACGACACCAAACAGGTATTTGTATTAAATAGTTTAACACTCGGTGAGTTCTCATTAGGCAATGCAGCTGATTTTGCCTATGACTTTTCTGCCCAAATGCCAGATATGACAGTTGGCAGTAATGGTGAAGGCAAACTTACTGTTAGTAAAGATTTGACTAAAGTGACTATTGCAGGGTTTACGATTAACACTGATGTGGACGGTCAGAGTATCCCTAATAAGAAATTAACCACTCAGTTAATCACGGATATTAATCTTGGGTTAGATACACAAAGCTTACAGGTGGTAATTAGTAAACTGTCAGCGATGGATATTAATGCTACAGGTGATATTAAGGTTAATTACGGCAGTAAAATCCCTAAGATTAATGTCCAAATGGATTTTGGCGATATTGATCTTGATAAAATGATGCCACCGGCGAGTGAGAAGACTGACGATGGTTCGTCAGAAAAAGTTGCTTCAACTGAACCTGCTCATGAGCCCGATTTATCGGCATTAAAAACCTTAGATTTAACTTTAGGCATGACGGTTAAATCAATAAAAGTTTCTAATTTATTGACTCAAGACTGGAAAATGAAGGCGACGGTAAAAGACGGCATTGCTAATTTGAGCGATTTTTCTGCAAATTTATATGAAGGCAGCATAACTGCTAAAGCAAAACTTGATGGACGCCAAAAAGTTGCAAGTTATAACTTTGAAAAATCACTATCGGGAGTACAATTCCGCCCGTTATTGAAAGATGCTGCTGATATCGATTTGATTTCTGGTTCAGCAAATTTCAATATTAAAGGTTCTGGTAAGAGTCTGATCCCTGATAACTTAAAGAAAAACCTATTGGCAAATGGGGATTTTACTATTGCAGACGGTTCACTTTATGGAGTAAATATTCCGCAGATGATCCGTAGCGCTCAAGATAAGTTAAAAGGCGATTTATCTGCCCAGAATGAAGAAGAGCTTAAGACTGATTTCACCAGTTTGACAGGTAGTTACTCACTGAAAAATTCAGTGTTTACTAATCCTGATTTAGCAATGGCTTCGCCTTTAATTCGTTTAGCGGGTAATGGCAGCGCCAATATTGATTCTCAAACTGTTGACTATAAATTGACAACCTCAGTTGTTGGTTCGCTTTCAGGTCAAGGTGGCGACAGTGACCCATTGGCTGGAGTGGATATTCCATTGACGATTAAAGGCAGTATGCAAGACCCTAAATTCGGTATTGATACTAGCGCGTTATTTGATGCCAAGTTAAAAGGCGAAACAGATAAGCTAAAAGATAGCTTGTTCAAAAAATTAGGAGGGTTTTAATGAAACGTTTTATAGGTTGCTTAAGTTTGCTTTTAGTCGGTTGTAGTGCGACAAGTACCGATGTGACTGCAGAAGCAAGTACAGATGCTGCTGTCATAAAACCCGCTAAGGCAGTCAAATCGATTACCTTAGGAGCTGGAGTATCAACTATGGCTGAAACTGTGCTTGTTGGCTTTTTAGAAGCTAAGGAATATACCGATCCGACTAAAGCAATGTCTTTGATGTATACAGCGACCAATAGTCAAAGTCACAGTGTTAGCTTGAGGTTTAATTCAGGAATGACGGCAGACTTGTGGTTGTATGATCCAAAAGGGCAGAAAGTGTGGTCATCGTCGCAGGACATGATGTATACCCAAGCATTACGAGATGTGACGTTAGCGCCAGCACAAACCATTAAAACGCGTTTCAGTGTACCTGTTGCCATTATGGAGAAGGTTTCTGGCCCAGGTTACCGTTTTGAAGTGAAATTCGCTGGGAAAGTGGAAGGAAGTAGCATGCCGTTGATTAATGCTAACTCTACTCCATTAATCGTTAAGTAACTTATTTAAGTAAACCTGATAAGTCCGTTTATATAAGATGTGCAACAGCAACGAGTTTGCAACAAAAAGGCCAGTGAATCACTGGCCTTTTTTATATCTATATTTTACAGGACTAAGGCGGTATAAAATGATGGCTTACGCATTCACCTTACTGACATCGACGACTAGCCTTAGCATTTGGCCAGGTTGAATATACTTAGTGTTATGCAGCTTATTCCATTTAATTAAATCATCTACTGATACATTAAACTTATCTGCAATACGAGCTAAAGAGTCGCCAGAGCGAACCTTATAATTTACTGTGCGTTCGTTGCCACTGTTAGTTGTGGCGCTGCCAATGGTCAGTACTTTGCCAATACTTAATGCCCCATTTTTTGGTAAACGATTCCAGCGAATTAATGCATCGACAGAAACATCATATTTACGTGCAATATTCCACAATGAATCACCAGATATAACCGTATAGGTCATAGCCTTTGGTGTTAACTGGTTCTGGGCTAGCAGTTGGTCGGTGGTTAAGTCAGCACCTTCTGGTGGTACTGGAATAATCAAGTATCGACCTGCGCGAATATTGTTATTCTTTAGGTTATTACTAGAGCGAATAAACGATGCAGAAGTATCGAAGCGCTTTGCAATATGGCTGACGGTGTCGCCTGACTGAATTTTATAGCGGTGCCAGTTTAACTTTGACTTAGGATCGAGTTGAGCTAACTTTTGCTCAAAAGCATCCTTTTTTTCATAAGGGACAACCAGTGTATGAGGTCCATCTGGAGAGGTTGCCCAGCGATCAAGACCAGGGTTTAGGCTTTTTAGCTCATTAATATTCATGTCAGCTAAATCAGCAGCCAGCTTTAAATCCATTTGGCTTTTAATATCAACAATCGCAATATGTGGTTCGTTGCTAATTGGTGTTAAATTAATCCCATATTTGTCGGCATTTTTAATGACATCAGATAAAGCAATTAACTGTGGTACATAACGCTGGGTTTCTCTTGGCAGTGATAACGACCAAAAGTCAGTACTTTTACCAGCAGCTTTGTTGCGACGTACTGCGTTATTTACACGGCCTTCACCAGTATTGTATGCGGCAATGGCATACAACCAGTTGTTGCCAGTGCGGTCATATAAATATTCTAGGAAATCTAACGCTGCGATAGTTGCTGCAGGAACGTCACGGCGACCGTCGTACCACCAGTCACTTTTTACACCGAAGTAATTAGATATTGGCGTGGTTAATTGCCAAAGCCCTGAAGCTGCACTTGCAGAGTAAGCAGAAGGGTCAAATGAGCTTTCTACTATGGGTAATAAAGCAATTTCTATCGGCATATCACGCTTTTCTAACTCTTCAACAATGTAGTGAAGATAAGGCTCAGCGCGCTGTGACACGATTTCTAAGTGTCTTGGATTAGCGAGGTACCAGTCGCGATATTGATTAACCAGTTTGTGGTCATCAATAGGCATTTCCATTTGCAGGCTAATACGTTGCCATACATCGGTAATTTCAACTGGCTTTTCAACTTTTACGATAGGCTTTGCAGGCTCTGCAGGCTTTTGAATAGCAATAGGCTCTGGCGTAGGTTTAGTTGTTAGTGTTTGACAGCCTGTTAAAAAGGCCACGCTACCAACAAAAATATATAAAGATTTGTGCATCAAAAACGATATTCCTAAGTCTTGCAAAACAGGCTTAACAAAATGGTAAGCCGAAAGTATTGGTCAAAATTGAAGCGGCATTGTAGAGCAAAACCCGCTTGATGTCTTGGCTAAGTTACGTTTGCTTAGCCTTGATCTAATTTTTAAAAATTGTTTTTCCATTGTCTTAGCATGGTAAATGTCTGTATATCTGTAGGATTGTTGACATTAAATTGCTGCGAAATAGATTGTTTGATTTCTGTACAGCCACTTCTCAGAAATGGGTTTATTGCTAATTCTGTTGCAATGGTTGAAGGAATTGTAGAAACATTGTTCATTCTGGCGTGTAGAACTGATTGACTGTACTGTTGCAATTGAGGGTTATTAGGCTCAACCGCCATGGCGAAGGCTAAATTAGCTTGGGTGTATTCATGAGCACAGTACACTTTTGTATCTTTATCTAGTGATGATAGTTTTGATAACGACGCCGACATTTGCTCTGGGCTGCCTTCAAATAAGCGGCCACAACCACCGCTGAAAAGTGTATCTCCACAAAACAGGGCATCTTCAATACTGTAGGCAATATGGCCTAATGTATGGCCAGGTACTTCAATTACATTTACTGGATTAGCAATAAAAGGGAGTAATAGTGATTGTTCGTGGTCAATTAACTCAGTTAATCCATCGATGTTTTCTTTACTTGGCCCATAAACATTGAGCTGGTTATGATAGGCTTTTTGCAGCTCTGCGATTCCGCCTGTGTGATCCGCATGATGGTGGGTAATTAAAATACCCACTAAATCCAATTTGTTTCCTTGCGCTTCAGCACCCTTTAAATAACTTAATACACTCTTGGCGCAGCCCGGATCAACGACATAAGCTTTATTTGAATCAGCTTGATGAAACAACCAAATATAATTGTCATTAAAAGCCGGGATGGTAATAACTGAAAGCATGTAGGCACCTTGATAATATAAGAAACTACAGATTAACGGATTATCTTTGAGACACCAAATATTGGAGATTAAATTCAAGTTAACTTTGCTGATGTTTACAATAAACTGAGAGGTCAGTGAAGAGTCTGTGTATATCAATAATGAACTATTTCAAAATGATAACCCGTTGTTACTGTATCGCTGAAAGTACTACTCAGCCCTTTGCTTCAATACATAATGGCTAACGCATGACATAACAGCCATGCCAAATGTAACTGTAGTTCTAGTTTGCTGTGATTAAATTTACTCATTGATCTCATTACAATAATATTATTGAGATAGCTTAACGACTTTAATATAAAAATCGTTATACTCAGATGAGTCGCAAAAACCTTGAGGGTAAATTGTTCATGTCGATAAATGAGAAACCGCACGATTGGCAACAATTACCCTGTGGCGATGAAATTCAAGCGGCTGTTGAGCAGAAGTTAGCAAGTTGGTGGCCAAGGGTTTTCGGTTATCATCTATTAAAGCTTGGGCCTTTAAGCCACCAAATATCTAGTCTTCATTGTAATATTGCGCGACACTTTTCTATTCATGACGGTGAAGGCGCTTCTATTATTGCAGATCCTCATCATTTGCCGCTCAATAGTGGTTCTATGGATGCGGTGTTAATGAGCTTTCTTATTGAGTTCGAACAAGATCCATATCGATTACTAAGAGAAGTCGATCGCGTCATGATAAGCGGTGGCTATATCTTTATCTGCGGTTTCAACCCTGTAAGTACAGCGTTTATGGGTAAGATATTGCCCAAATATCAAACCCAAATACCTTGGTCTGGGCAATTTTTTATGCCAGCGAGGGTAAAAGATTGGTTAGGTTTATTAGGTTATCAAATACTGCAAGATGAGCGCTTTATATACCATCCATTAATTGGAGATATAAACCAAGGGGCGTGGTGGCAAAATAGAATTGAGCGTTGGTTACCAGGAATTGGCAGCGTTTATTTGATTGTGGCACGTAAGATGGAATCACCGCTTACGCCAATTAGGGAAAAGAAAAAGGCGAGGGCACCGCAATGGGCGCCAGCATCTACAGCAGGTAGAGCAGGTCATTCTACATTGCCTTGTTCCCAGTCATCTCAAGCTAACGACCCTAAAGGATGTTAACTTAAGAATCTAATAAATATATAACTTATTCAGGATTATAGTTTACATCTTCTTGCTCGGGTTTGGCTTCTGCCGCCCACCTTGCTAAATCATCACAGCGTTCGTTTTCTGCGTGACCTGCGTGTCCTTTAACCCAGCGCCAGTCCATATCATGTAACTGACTTACTGCATCTAATCGTTTCCACAAATCGACGTTCTTAACTGGCGTTTTAGTTGATGTAATCCAACCTTTGTTCTTCCAGCCGTGGATCCATTGAGTGATCCCTTGACGCATATATTGGCTATCGCTGGTTAATATGACTTTGCACGGTTCATATAAGGCTTCTAATGCTATGATTGGCGCTAATAATTCCATACGGTTATTGGTGGTTAATTTAAATCCGTCAGACATTTCTTTGGTTTGCTGCTTATATTTCATTACAATACCGTATCCGCCGGGACCTGGATTGCCCAGGCACGAGCCATCAGTATAAATTTTGATTTGTTTTAGTTCTGACATCAAATTGCTACCATGCAATACATATTAATGTCGGTAATTATACCTAAACATATAACAATTAATTGAGTTACCTATGAATATTATTTCTAGCGCCAGCCGCCAGGTTATTTTAGATACAGAAACAACTGGTATGAACCAAGCGGGTGGTCCTGTTTATATTGGCCATCGCATTATTGAAATTGGTTGTGTAGAAGTGATAGACCGTAAGCTGACAGGTCGTACTTATCATCAATACATTAATCCCGGTCAGTTAATTGACCCTGAAGCGATTGAAGTTCATGGGATAACCGATGAGCGGGTAGCTAAAGAACCACGTTTTCATCAGATTGCCCAAGAATTTATTGATTTTATTGATGGCGCTGAAATTGTTGCACATAACGCACCGTTCGATATTAGCTTTATGGATCATGAGTTTGCTCACTTACAGCCTGTAGGTCCAAAGACTGCTGATATCTGTGGCATTCTCGATTCATTAGTCGTTGCAAAGCATTTGCACCCGGGGCAAAAAAACAACCTTGATGCATTGTGTCGCCGTTATGGTATCGACTTGTCACGTCGTACTTATCACGGCGCGTTATTGGATGCTGAAATTCTTGCCGATGTTTACCTGATTATGACAGGTGGCCAAATTAAGTTTAATTTGTCCAACGAAAAAGCAGGTCAAGAGGGGGGCGGCATTCAATTAGTAGATCAAAATGCGTTTAACCTTAAAGTGATCTCAGCTTCGGCCGATGAATTAGTATCACATGACCAACGTTTGGATTTGGTCAAAGAATCAGGAAAATGCCTCTGGAGAGGCGAAGCCTAATACTTAAGGTAATTCGCTAATTAATGAAAGGATTTAGCCCCTATTTATTGTCATTGTTAATCTTGGTTGGTGGCCTGCTGCCCCAATCAGCTTTTGCTGTGCCATATACTCAAGCTACTGAACTTAAAAATAGATTCAGAATTGATCATATGGTTGACGAGCTCACATTACTTGTTCAACGAGAGTATGGCTCAGCCCCAGTAATTGTTATTTTACCCGACGGTTCTAAATGGTATTCAGACAGACACCCTGAATCTGTTAAGTGGGTTGATGGATTAACGGGCGACATGATTAAAATCCCAAAGCCAATGCCTGGTCCTTGGCAGCTGTTAGGTAATCTAGCACCTAACTCCACCATTCAAAAAGTGTCTAAACTTGAAATAGATGTCGAACCTATTCCTCAACCTTTATTTCAAGGTGAGCGCCTAAAGGTCACTTCACGGTTACTTGGCGACGGGTTAACCGTTAGGCTGCCAGGCCTTGATTACATGATTGAATGGACAGTTAAATTTGCCAGTCATCATAAGAATACCGACGCGAACTTTACTACGGGCACTATCATTGTGGGGTCTTATAAAGATAACGGTGAAGGGCTTGATGAAGTCCCTGATGATGGCATCTTTACAGGGAAGAAGAACCTTAATCAACCTTGGGGAAATTATACGCTAACGGTTGAAGCAAGAAATAACATATTCCAGCGAGAGGTTAGTTATCCGTTTTATTTGTCGGAAAAACCGATCGAAGTCGATATTATCGAGCCAGAAGATAAGTTAAACGGCGTATGGCAAATTCAACTCATTGTTGATGATGAAGTATTACAACTTGAACAGACTCATTTTCACTTTGATATCGTCGGGCCTGCTGGGCTTAAACTTCCTGTAAGTTTAAATGAGGTTCAATTTAAGGAAACGCTACTCGCAATTCCTGCAGTAACAGACTTTGGTAGCTATCGAATTAAAGGCTCTGCAGTTTCGACCACAATTGAAGGTCGCGAAATTGTACTTGATTTGCCAGAGCAGTTTTTTAATTTAATTGAGCCACCTGCGCCGCCACCCACGGCGGAAGAATTAGCTCAGCGAGCGACAATTCAAGCAGCAAAAGAAGAAGCGGCTGCCAAAGATAAGGCTATATTCTGGATTTTAGTGGTAAATGGCACCTTGTTGGTTATCGGTATTTTAGGCTTAATTATTTGGCGTAAAAAACAAGCGTTAAATAAAGCGTTAGCAGCAACCAAGCTGCGAATGGAGCAAGAGGGTGCAGGTGAAGAGAGTCAAGAATCTACTCTCGATGATTTAGATTTAACCATGCCAGATGAAAAATAGCTGATCAAACACACCTAAAACGGAATATGGAGTTGCAGTCGTGACTCCACTATTTCTGTCTTCAATTAATTTTTCTTCAATACTCGCCGAAAATGGGATTATTTGGCTCAACGCTTGTTTATTCATATCTCAGTAAAATTAAAAACAGCCATCTTATTATTTCAATTTATGTTTGCCGCTTTAGAATCTTGATTCTTTTACGCACAAAAAGTATATGAATTGAGCTTGGTTGAACATTTTTTAGCTAAACAGTCAAAAAGGTGAAAAAAATGGTTGACGGTTTTTGACGACATCTCTATTATTCTTCGCAACTTAAGTGGAGCGGTAGTTCAGTTGGTTAGAATACCGGCCTGTCACGCCGGGGGTCGCGGGTTCGAGTCCCGTCCGCTCCGCCAGTTAAGTTACTTAGATTTTGTTCATCTGTTTTAACAGGTAACACAGTTTAGGAGCGGTAGTTCAGTTGGTTAGAATACCGGCCTGTCACGCCGGGGGTCGCGGGTTCGAGTCCCGTCCGCTCCGCCAAACAGAACAGCCCTTGTCATATGACAAGGGCTTTTTTGTGTCTAAAATTCAATTCCTTGTTTAGTTCATCACTTTTACGTATTTCAAATCAACATCTTATGATGTTAATAAAATTTTAATTAATTGCGTCTATTGTATTAATATCACTTGCTCTACTTCAGTATTTAGTATTTTATTAATGATAGAAATTTATCGAAAATGACTAAAACAAGTTAGCGCTTTTATAAGGATATATACATGGTCGAACACATCACAGGCATGCTAGCGTTAATTGGCGTCTTGTCTTTACTGTGTCAGTGGGTAGGGTGGAAGTTACGTTTACCCGCCATTTTGCCACTCTTGTTATGTGGTTTACTGCTCGGGCCTGGCTTAGACATTTTAAATCCTGATGAAATTTTCGGTGACTTGTTATTCCCTATTATTTCATTAGGTGTTGCAGTTATCTTGTTTGAAGGGGCGCTGACCCTTAATTTCAAAGAAATAAAAGATCATGGTCGTATGGTGACAAATCTAGTCACTTTTGGCGCATTTATCACTTGGGCTTGTATTGCACCCGCAGCACATTGGTTATTAGGCTTTGAATGGCCGATGGCGCTATTATTTGGTGCTTTAGTTGTGGTTACTGGTCCCACTGTAATTGTCCCTATGTTGCGCACTGTAAGGCCTAAATCGAACCTTGCTAGCATCTTACGTTGGGAAGGCATTGTCATCGACCCTATTGGCGCGATACTGGCCGTTTTAGTGTATGAATATATTGCGGTTGCTGCAGCGGCCGATCCAACGACTCATGTGTTATCTGCATTAGGCATCACCTTGTTGCTCGGTTTTGGCTTAGGGGCTATTGCTGGGTATTTAATTGGTATTGCGCTAAGAACGACAGTATTTCCTCATTATCTTAAAAATACCGCTGTACTGACCATTATGTTAGGCATGTTTGTTGGCTCTAATTT
The DNA here is from genome assembly GCF_055808815.1 of Shewanella sp. GJ50-10. Taxonomy (NCBI): domain Bacteria; kingdom Pseudomonadati; phylum Pseudomonadota; class Gammaproteobacteria; order Alteromonadales; family Shewanellaceae; genus Shewanella; species Shewanella sp. GJ50-10. The sequence continues at coordinate 1,857,960 of NZ_JBVVSS010000001.1, forward strand.
AATTCAAGAAGAGTCAGGTTTATTAACGGTAACCGTTATGGGTATATGGCTTGCCAATATGCGCGGAGTTGATATAGCAGACATTCTAGAATTCAAAGAAACCTTAACAGTGTTGTTAATCTCTGCGTTATTTATCTTGTTAGCTGCCAGATTAAATTCAACAGCCATGTTAGATCTTGGTTGGGGCGGTATTGGAGTCTTAATGGTGGTTATGCTGGTGGCAAGACCATTAAGCATTTGGATATCAGGTATCGGCACCAGTTTATCAAGATCAGATAAATGGTTTTTAAGTTGGGTTGCCCCACGAGGTATTGTCGCAGCAGCTATTTCATCTTTATTTGCAATTAAGCTTGAAGCCATTGGCGTTAATGGTGCAAGTTCAATCGTGCCATTGGTATTTTTAATTATCATTGGCACCGTGGTCATTCAAAGTTTAACAGCGGGGCCTTGGGCAAAGTTCCTTGGGGTTAAGGCTGATTCGTCACAAGGTTTATTGTTGTTTGGTGCATCTAAATTTTCTCGCGAGCTTGCTAAAGTTCTCACTGAGAAAAACGTAAAAGTGATGCTGGCTGATAATAACTGGGACAACATTCGCCAAGCACGTATGGCTAACATTCCTGTTTATTTTGGTAATCCAGCCTCAGAACATGCCGAAAACTTTATGGACTTAAGTGGCATTGGCAGGGTGTTAATCCTATCGCCTTATCGTCAATTAAACCCGTTGGTGAGCTTTCATTTTCAGGATCTATTGGGTACTCAAAAAGTTTACGGTTTAAACAATGCAGAAGGCGGAAGTGCAAGACACCAATTGTCTGAATCTTATTTAAAACGTTTATGCTTATTTGGTGAGTCTGTTTCTTATGCTCGTATTGCCAGCTATATGGCAAAAGGTGCGGTAATAAAAGTCACCAATATCACGGAAAGCTTTACGCTGCAGCATTTTAAAGAGCGTTATGGTGAAACGGCTATGCCGCTGATTTATCTCACCAAAGATCAAAAAGTGAAAATTGTCTCTGGTGTTGATAAGGAATTGCCAGTGGGTATTGAGCTGATTAGTTTGCTTCCAGTAGAAGCGCAAGAGCAAGACGTTATTCAGCGTAATTTAAAAGAGGTCGCTGAGCGAGAGTCAGCAGCTCATGAAAATTCTGAACAGGCATCAACAGAACAAGAAGTAGCTCAAACGAGAACAACTTCCGAGCTTGAAGAAAACGAGCCTAAATAAAGGTTATTTCAGTGTCTGGATAATACAAACAAAAAAGGCTTCGTATTAACGAAGCCTTTTTATTATCAAGTTATTTTTTTATCAAACGACTTTTATCGTTTGTATTTGTAACTTGTGCTTAGCTATTTTAATTGGCTTTTATTTTTGTTCAGCAATCACTGATAACACAACTTCATGATGATTTTTAGTTTTGAATTTATCAAATACGTGCGCAACTTTACCATCTTGGCCGATTAAGAAGCTTAAACGGTGGATACCATCATAAATTTTACCCATAAAAACGCACCCTTGGAAATAACTTGGGACATAAAACTTGACAGTTTCCAATGAAGTCTACATTTAACAGTGAGTTAGGTTAATAAATTTTCCTTTTGAACTCTAATTATATCAGTTGTCATATTTTTTTGTAAAGAGGGCTGTTTTTGACGCTTTTTAAAGTAGTGAACTGTCATAAAAAGTTTAGGCGGTGCAATGATTCATAGCTGATTGTCATACGGGAGAGCAGGTTGGTAATTAAAGTACGAATCGCTTGGTGACCACAACTCATCAGCATCTATAGCTATCTCACTTTCGGACAAAAGCGACTTAGAGTTTACACCCGAAACTTTACAGTTCAGATTAGCTCAAGTATGAATGAAATCCAAAATCGTAGTGATAGGCCTCTAGTAAAGTGTTCAAATTCGGTGAGCCGCGACAATCAGAGCCAAGAGCTTGGGAATAGAAACTGCTCCGTGTAATATATACAGATAGTTATTGGTTTTTATGGTGAAATTATGGTTAATGTAACTGTTAAACGAGAGGCGAACGACGATCTTGGGACTCATTACGTGATCTATATAGCTGATTTACGTGCACATATAGAAGGTGGAAAGCTTGCGGCAGAAAAGATCGCAGATAGGATAAGGTTAGGCGAAGAATTGCTTAGCGACATTCTCGCGGTGAATATAAAGAGACTTCATCTAAAAAATATGCGTACCCTTGAGAAGTCGTTTGACGCTTTAGAAAAGGAAATGCAAGACTTAAAAGCAAATTTGACCAGGGCGACAGCTGACAATACCACGAGAAAGAAAAGTGATAATTCGGATTTATTTAAAGAGTCAGTAGACCATCCTGAAAATTTTCATAAAGCTAAGTTACGCCAGATGCAGCCCCCACCACTTAAACCAAGTTCCGATAAAAACCTGTTAGAAGACCTGTTAAAGAGAAAAATAGAGACAAAATCATCAAGTTTTTGTCCGATGGCAGCTAATGGACTTCAATTAAAGTATCACCTTTCTTTATCTCATGCGGAAGAGCTTAGCAAGTTAATCGAAGAAGTTAGAACTAAAGGGTTCACTCGTAGTTCGCAGTTGTCGCATTGCATAGAGAACACCGACTTAAAGTATAAATACCCGAATATAGCGGGTAGGGTGACAATGGAAAATGACAATCATCGTTGGGGATATGACGGGGGCTTTCCTACAAACATATACCGCGCGGTCTGTATTGAACTGGATTTGTACAATAACGGCTCCAATGCAAAAGCTGTTAATTTTGTTTCATATCACGACCAATAGCATCAAAGTCTATAGCTAACTAGTGAGGGGTCTTACATAAGCAGGAGCTTGAATAAGCCTTTGGTAACTCATTTTTGGACAAAAATGAGTTAGAAGTATCTAGTTAAAGTTGACAGCTTGAACTCTTGTTAGGGTGATGTTAATACCTGATTGATTAACTTTTCTCTAGTCTTGGGACCAAATACTCCATCGGCTACCAATTGGTTAGATGATTGAAAGCCTTTTACCGCATCTAACGTTTCTTGTCCGTAAACACCATCGGCTAAGATTTTAAAGCCTAGCTTTATCAAGGCAGTTTGAACAGCTGTTACATCCTCACCTTGCATTGGTGGCTCTGTAATTACCATAAACCTCATTTTAGAAAACTTCTTGAAGTAAGATAACTCCGTCTTTAGCGCATTGTTATCGTCAGCAAGCTTTTTGTTCTCTTTTTCAATAGTATTAAAGCGCTGTTCATTTATACGTTGCTGCTCTTCAAATACAGTACTTTTAACATGTGGATCTTCTTCCGGCATTTTAGTCGTACCGTATGCAAATGCAGCGCCTGCTACAGTAGCAACAAATAATAAAAGTGGCTTACTAAAAAGAGTGTAAAGCGGGGCAATTTCGAAGAAAGCTAGTAATAAAACGACACCACAAGCAATCCCCACTAAGGATGATACTTTTTGAATGATATTAAAATCATTTATAAATGATAATGGACTTTTAGTTTTTGGCTTAGTTTTTAATTCCATGATGATGTTCCTTCATCTGCTGGTTTAATTACCCTAACGCCTAATTAACAGGCAAAAAATTATTGGCTAAAATCAGCGACGAAGGAGCAAAAGCCAACTGTTTTTTGTCCTTGTTTAATTTCTTGTTAGCAGTCTATTACGACTTTCTAGAAATTATCGTTCTTATAAATGCCGCTGACATATGTAACGCTAATTCTGCATCCATTTCGTCAACACCTGACATCTTATTACTACCATGCCTTACCGCTGGTTCAGCATTTGTATATGCATAAAACTTCTCAAAAACTGTTACAAGCATAGGAGAAATAAGCTGTTCCCTTTTCATTAGCTTTAGTGCGTCACCTAGCGTCGCGCATTTAGGATAGATTGTTTTACAAACACTCTCAACGGCACTTACGGACTCTTTAATTGAATTTTCAGGATCTTTACTTGGACTCAATATATAAGACCGAGCTTTAGAGTAATGGACTCTTGCAGGTTCAAATTTATCCTGCAAAGTAGAGTCTATAGCAGATACCCTTGTTTCAAGATCTTTGGGAAGTGAAGTCTCTAATTTACCACCATCACTTAATTTCCACTGTATTTTATGCTGTGAAAATAGATCATTTACCTTTTGTCTATATGACGGAAACATAAATGATTCGAATCGCGAGTTATCCCAAGCTGAGCTGTACTCAATTTCCTTTTCTTTAATCTTTATAGCTGTAATTTCAACAAAGTCATAAAATTGATACCATTCGAGATTCATAAGTCTGCATTTTAAGGCATCCCAACATGTCCATGAATCATAATCTTCGGAATCAGTTTCTTGCCCATTTTCTGCACATAACTTTTCAATTAAGTCTTTAACTCCAAGTGGTTTGGATTCTGCATTCTTTTGACGGCTATCACCGTCAATGTAAAGGAGAGGTTCTAAAACATTAAGAAAGAAAAGACTTTTCAACCAATTTGGTGCATCTTCGCTGATTGGTTCATTTTTATACTCTGGGTCAAAACCAAATCTATGGGAAAACTTCATACCTTTCCTTGACAGCTAACAGCTGATTGAACGGCGCGCCCGATAAAGCCGACCGTTTAAGTTATTGATTTATATCATCGTATATTTCCTATCTCTTTGATGTAAAGCAATAAAATACTCTCAACATCATAAAACAAGACGGGCTTGCGCGATAATATCGTTAAAAAAACAAGCTTCTAAGTTTATTTTTATATTATCAATCAATTATAGTTTTCTAATTAAGCCAGCATTACGACTTTAGGCTTATTTAATGAGTTTTTTGATTTAAATTAAGCCAAATCTCAATATACCTGTATATAAAACCAGTTCATAAGATTGTGCAATCTAGGCAGTAAGGATGGCAACTGTAAAAGAGCAATTTCAATTAAATGTTGTATGGAAAACGAACATAAGCATTGTTAAATAGAGCTTTGCTTCTAACTAACTTTGGGCCAGATTTGTGCCAGTCTAGGGGGGTAGCAAGTTATTGATTAAATTTACTATTTGGGGTTAACTTTACCTTCAGCTACAAGCTCGTCGCAACGTAACCTGGCTATAGCTTTACGTTCTCCCCTGTCTTTAATAACGGTGAACTGGGAATACAAGGCATCAACACAACCGTCATATGTTTTCAAACTATCGTCAATAAAGAACGACCATGCGACATATCCTATTATCGCGGTGACAATAATTTTCTTAACCATAATTCCAACCTGTAATTAGCCGTGTTTAACCAATTTCTACTCTTTGAGAGATGCTCCCTCAACACCAGATATTGAAACACATTAATGGTATGAGGAAAAGTAAGTCAAATGAATTTTTACTGAACTGAATGGGCAATAGCCCCTAACATTGAAAGGGGGGCAACAGAGTATTAAAACTGAGATAGAAAGCACTTTTCCAAAGATGTGGTAGTGATGTTTTATGATTTAGTAATAAAGAGTGTAAAATGCTTAACAATCAATATCTCCATAGCTAGATACATAGGGAAGAAAATATGTGGTTAGAGCAAATGCCTGGATATTCACTACCGACTTTAGCAGTATGGCCACAACCATGGTATGAAGCTGGTATATGGCAAATGTATGATCTAAAACTTCGCAACGACGGCTCTTTAAAGTGGTATAAAGCATTCGTTGAGCTTGAAACAAAGCACGTGAAATCTGACGTCTATGACTCATATGAATTAGCGGTAGAAGCCGCTATAAAAAGAAATACCGAGCTATCAGAAGAACTTGCTAATCTTGATTTATCTATCAGTGAAAAAGAGTCTTTACTTCTAAAAATTGAAAAAGATGTAACCAGACAAAGCCGATTATTTGGTGAAGAACAACTTATGCTTTCTGAAGCTATCCGTAGGCATCAAGAAACCCCACGGCCCTCTGTCAATGAAATTTTATTACCAGATAATTGCGAAAATATTCTAGGTTCATTAATGGAAATATTGAACGAAACTCCATATATAAATTTTGTGCGACTTAAAAAATATGGAATTAGTTTACTTAGGGACAAAGGGCATGACTGGTCAACTAGAACAAAACACACTAAGCAAACAGCCAAGTACTTCTATAGAGAAAGAATTGCTGCTGCATTCGGCTTAAATGGAGCAGAACACTGGGGGAAAACCAAATCTAATATTCGAGAAATCTTACTCCCAAGAGCAAATCAATTACTTCAATTGGCTAGCGTTAAGCGAATGCTCGACGAAGCAGAGCAGCAAGGAAAAAAGGTCGTAGTGGCATCAGGGTTTGTATTCTGGTTTGAAGAAAGCGGCAATGTTGGTTGGATAGTAAAAGAGGTTAGTTATTCTGATGCTGAAAAGTCAGGAAATACACTTTGGAAAAAAGGAACTATTCTATCTAAAAACCACGGACGCATCGTTGTACTACCTTATGTCAAAGAAAACGGGGATTTAGTTCAAGGTCACACAAAGAATGCGCCACATGATGGCAAAGCCAAACCAAGACATTCTAAAGAATACGTAGAACTTCCATATGAGATTCTAGAGGTTGACCTGATGATTGGATTGTTTGGAGAGCTAAAATATGAGTAGTTACAAAAAAAATCATTACGGTATAGCTATAAAGGGAAAATGTTAACTGTTCTTCCCATTTCCTTGTAAACAATATTGACATTAAAAAAACTAAGTCAAAGTGCATTTCTCCAAAGCTGGCAGTCATTCAGTCGTAACTAATATTGGGGCACGAACATGTCAGCCAGGATTTGCTAACACATCGATGTCGGATAGGCGGCACTTGGTAACAAGTGTAATCTATCCGACTGAAGCATTTTAGCCGGCCCCCTCAACAGAAATTAGATAATTCACATTATCTTTAAATTGAACAGTTGCTATACTTTATACCATTAACAAGGAGCGTTAAGGGATAGCGTGGAGCTCTCAGGCTTGAGCCTAATTTTGGCTGTTGTAGGGCTTTATCTATCGTTGGTTCGGTGATCTATAACTTTCTATCTGGCGACTGAGCAGCGAGAGCACTATCTGTTGCCAAGCTCTCTCGAACTCAACTTTTGTTCGTAGTTCAACTCCATCGAAGCATGTAGATAGCGGGGTAATTCAGCCATAAATTTTAAGGAAGCAGCTCTCTTACATCACATCCCAAAACTTCTGCTAATTGATATGCCTTTTCGAGCGTGATATTTACTTCTCCCCGCTCAATTCGCCCAGCATAGCTTCGATCAATATCAGCTAATAATGCCAATTTATCCTGAGAAATGCCGAGAGTCTTGCGTTTATCACGCAATTTCGCACCAAATTGGATTGCTAAGTCTTTCATTTTTCATCTCGTTAAAGATAAAGACTATCCAAAGTTGCGGCTTATAAGGCCACGGATTATAATCCGCATTATTAATGTAAAGTTCTTCTGGCCCTGTGAGCTAGAGATAAAGAGCCTCTGACGAGAAAGTAATGTCGAAAATTTCAATGAAAATATGCACAAGGTTGCATACTATTCTCCAGGATGAGAGCTTTAACAATTTCCGTGTATCTCAATTACGTGATGCATATTTAGCTATGTCTCCTACTAATAAGGATTCTGTAGAGGTTCGCAAGTATGTGTACAGACAAATTCTGAGACTAGTTAAGAAAGGTCTATTACTAAAAAAAGGAATGAAAAACTCTAAAAGAGTTACGTATCAGAAGTCGGATTTGTTTCATGAAGCGATCTTTATCACTGAAAGAAAGGTTAATAAACCCAAGTTGATTAATGCAAGTACTAGTCTCGCTGTCCAGCAGCTTGAAAATCGCTTGAAAGAATCTGAAGTTGATTTATTCACTAGCATTGGCGAGTCAGAAGAATATATGCGGTTGTATCAATCCTTCCCAGAGATGAAAGCGCACCTTGAATCCCAGTATTTACAAGCCCGTGAAAATAGCTCGAAACTACTCGGCCAAATCAAAGCGATTAAATCTGTTCTCGCTCATCAGCAAAAGTAACCTTAATGCATCTAAGACAATGGCAATCAGAGTGCGTCAATCGCGTTCTAGAGCACTTTAGTGCCAAACATAAACACTTCCTTTGTTTGGCAACTCCAGGCGCTGGTAAAACGATTATGGCTTCAGAAGTCGCTGTGCAGCTACTTGATCAAGACCTTATCGATTTTGTACTTTGCTTTTCACCTTCGATAAATATATCGCAAGGTATTAAGCATACTTTCTCGACACGGCTGGAATGTCGTTTCGATGGTGTCATAGGTGCCGTTGGTTGCTCTTATACGTATCAAAGCATGCTGTCTTTCAAAGAAGATTTCTGGCAACTGTTAAAACAAAATCGGGTACTCGTGATATTTGACGAGATCCATCATTGCTCTGGCAGTTCTCTTGAAGATGCTAACGCCTGGGGGGAAGAGATCTTATTGAATATTCAAAGCCAAGCCGAATATACTTTAGCCTTAACTGGCACTCCATGGCGCTCAGATCAAGCACCGATAGCTTTATCTCGTTATACAGATCCAGACAATCAAATACAGTGTGATTATATCTACGGTTTAAGGGAAGCCGTTGTAGACGGTGTATGCCGAAGCCCAAAGATTGTATTAATCGATAATGAAAGAATTTCGGTTACTGACGAAGAAAATGAAACTAAGACGTTTAATGGCCTAGACGCTCTATTCAAAGGTTCATTAGTTACTTACCAATCGATCATTAAAAATGATGTAGCCATTCGGCACGCCCTAACGCTGGCGACTAACAAGCTCGACGACATTAGACTGCACAACCCTAATGCTGCAGGGCTTGTCGTTGCATCATCAATCGAGCATGCCACATACATTCTGAATATGCTTAGAAATGAATATGCCCAAACTGTCGAAGTCGTTACCTATAAAGAAGATCTACCTTCACTTAAAATCAATGAGTTTAGGAACAGTACAAAGAACTGGATTGTCAGTGTTGGCATGATAAGCGAAGGTACTGACATCCCGCGTTTGCAGGTGTGTTGCCACCTAAGCAGAGTTAAAACTGAACTCTATTTTAGGCAAGTACTTGGTAGGATATTACGAGTAAACAAGGCTATCAATCAGGAGGCTTGGCTATATACTTTTGCAGCACCAAAGCTTGTAGAATTTGCAAATCGCATCGCTGAAGAAATACCAGATGTACCCGTCATATTTAGGGAATCCGAAACTGTTACTGTCTCCGCAGAGCAGGGGAGAAGCGAGGTAATACGAGTTAGCACCCCATTTCAAGCTGAGCATAAAGTTAGGTTTAGTACACCACACAAAAATGAATCACAATTTCCCATTTTAGCGCCACCTAACAATAGAGACCTCACTTGGGAGCAATCGCCATCTTTTGAAATTTTAGGTGGCTTTAGAGAAAAGGTGGTATCTACTTTCAACTCACCTTTTTGATGCGGAAACCTTATTTATGGTGTCACCATTTTGAAAAAACTCTCTGACTGTTATCATATTTGATAACAGTCATGTACAGCGTTATCAAATATGATAACGCTGTACATATCGATTCTCATATTCGCTTTTTCATTGTTCTTAACAATACTGGGTGTAACTTTTAAGGGTATTTATCCCTATATATGACTATGAGTCAGTAGATATAGACAGATTAATCTAACTCGTTATTTTATTCTGACTCGGTTAACTAATCAGAGTCACCAGACTTAGCACAACAACTACGATAAAACATGTGTTAGAGCTGCTGTATGGAATAGATTTTAAAGGTGGAATTTTTTTATACAGCAATTTATTATCTTCAACCTCGAATTTAAGATCTAAGTAGAAAGCTTAGAGAGGTTAAGTTTTAAGCTGATAACTTCTGTTAAATATAACTTCGATTGAGGAGGAGGTTTTAGTAAAGCCAGACTGAGAAGATAATACGCCTACACTGGTTGGATACTTCTTATATTGCGATGAGTTTAGGCTCCACCGCAAAGCTGAATACCCTCCTAAAATTCTGTGACCAACCCATCTGTTATCAATGATCGTTACTTCACCAGGTTTGTTCACAAGAAGTACGCTTCCCATGAATTTAACCCAATCTTCTTCATTAAGAAGACGGTTACCATAACCATGATATGAGCGCCCACTATCGAATATGGTCAAATCGATTCCCCAATATTCACACAGTTCGCGTAACGGTCTGAACTGATGCTTCTCCATATCTCGTTTAGCAAAATCAATCATAGGAATATGATAAACTTTACCAGCAAGAGTTACCCTAGAATTTAACGCAAAATCTTGCTTTGGCTGCAATGTATTCAATTCTTGGTCAAGGAATACATCTGACAATTCATCACTACATAACTGAAACGTACCTCTTTGATCTGCTAGTGTTTGCGGTTTGTAGTTATACCTGCTAAAAGATAATGAAATTCTTTCGCCTGAAAGTGTTTTATTAGAAGCACAAAAATTTTGCAACCATCTGATTGGGTGCCTTTCATGCTTAAACTTCACTGGTTTTTTGATAAATACTTCAGCCAATTTTAATACCTTTTAGCATTTGGTATGTCTCCATAGCAAAATGATCTGTCATTCCGGAAATAAAATCAACTATCAGGTGAGCACGCAAGTTCCACTCTTCTACATCGGTAGTTTCAGTTGTTAAAGCTGAAAAATAGGCATTTATATGAGAAGTAGGTAATCGATTAAATAATCGTCTTGCCATTCCTAACCTTGACTTTCCCGTTCTTAGTTCTTTGAATTCACTTCTCTTAAGCTTCAGCAACAATGAAAATGAATCTAGTAGACCATTTATAACTGCATGACCCGACAATTCAATAGACTCTGCATCACTAGATGTAAACAAATGATCGAATGTGAAGTCTCTCAGTAACTCAAGGACTTTGCTAGCTTCGGTATTTTCATTGATTATTTCATTTTCACGCTCAAAATTTGTCAGTGATTCGTAATCATCGATAAACTCATCAGCTACAAAATTCACCAATTCTATACTCAAATTAGTCTTAAACAACACAAATTCATCTACAGGTTTCTCACTTTTTACTTCATTTCTAGCATCAGATGTGGAATCAGAACCTTTATTGTCTGAATCGTTAACTGGAAAAAACTTAGTAATCAATTTGTCAGTAATTGGAGTAGAGTTACCTTTCTCTCTTTCTGCTCTTTGAAGGGTATTTAACTCATCTCTAATGTAATCAAAAAACTGCTCAACACTCACTAAACCTTTTTCAATACCATCCTCAATGTCACTTACACAGTACGAAATATCATCGGATGCTTCCATCAAAAAACCAAGTGGGTGCCTGCTATTTGTTGGCATATTGAGTTTTGACCAAACTTCCTCAATGACTTTTTTTTCTGTATCAAAAAAGCCAGCTTTCTTTTGAAACGGTTTTCCTGCATCTAGTCCATGAGATTTACAAGAACACGTATATTTTAAGAATGCAGCTAATTGTGAACAAGTCAGGTTCAGACCAGTTAAGCCATCTTTCCCTTGCAGTTTTGCTACGATACGAAAGCCTTGGGGATTACCGTCAAATTTTTCAAAATCTTCTAAATTTAGCCCTTCAAGCTGATTCTCTAATGCTTCATTTGCAGCTTCTTTAGCATTAAATTTAAACCACTCAGCAATTGCTGTTTCACCAAAATGACCAAATGGAGGATTACCTATGTCATGTATCAAACAGGCGGTTTCTACAACGTTTGAGATAGCAATTCCATTCTTCTCCCAAAAAACAATGTCATTTCCAAGCTTTGACCTTTGAGCATCACTTCCTATTTTATCTAGTATCGTAGAAACGATAAAGCGACCAATGTGGGAGACCTCAATTGAGTGAGTTAACCTAGAACGAACCGCAGAATTACTTTCTAACGAAAAGACCTGCGCTTTCTGCTGAAGTCTTCTAAATGGAGCAGAATAAACTACTCTTCCCCTATCACTAGCTGTTGCATTTTGTACTGTTTCAGTGACATCACTATTTTGCCTAGTAGATGTTCTTAAGCGGTCTTTAGTGACTAGTTGTTCCATTTTCATAATGATTTCTTATTTTTGATTCAGGGGTTTAGCAGACATTATTACGATAAAAATCTACAGATGGCTACCTGTAGAGTCAAAATAATCGATGAGAATCTCATAATTAAGCAGGAGCTTACTAGAACAGTTTTAACAAGAACAAGCGGAATATGATCAAACGTATTAGGCTTAACGAAAAAGCCTTTTAGAATACTATTCTGGGCTTCGATTTGAGTGACCAATCCCTCTGTAAACTTTATTATCCTCCCTTAATCTGTGAGTCAGAAAGTTTCTCGCTTCCCCAAAACTAACATTGTTACAGCCCATGATGGCGATGGGATGTGTCAGGTTGCCATACATCCCCCTAATATAAATGGTTACTGTAAGTCACTCCAACTCTAACAAGCTTTTGTCCGAAAGCGCATTTGCCACTTGAAAGCGAACCGCGCGATTAGGGCCATCCCATGTCATATGTGACAATAATAGTGTGGATGGTTATCAGTTTTGACAACGCTTAGGTGTTAGTTTATGTGTAAATACATCTGCGAATACCGCATGCGCTTCCATATGGGGTTGACGATGACATCAATGTAGCTACACCTGATTATTTATCTCTTCGATTTGGCTTTGTACTGTCGGCAGACAGGTAAATGTAAAGTCATGTTATAAAGCCAGCGGAAGAATGAATGAGAACAGGTTGTTACCTGTAAAGCGCTTCAAAAAGTGACTACCTAAAAAAATAAATTCCTATAGCATACCAATTAACTTGGGTTAGGCATTGGCCAGGTCCAAGAAGAGGTTTATGCCTTGCAAACAGCGCAACGCATAGATACTAAAACGTTTGGCTCTAAAGTGAGGTTGGCATTAATGGATGATGAAGAGTGGTTACATAAGTTGAGGGAGTACTTCTTTTCTCCAAAATTGGAAGAGGTAAAAGTTAATGAAGCCATCGTTCTTAAATATGATTATATTCCCAAGCGTTTATTTAAATATCGCCAATACGGAGAATACGCATTAGAAAATTTAAAAAATAATACATTATGGTGCGATTCCGCAAACGGGTTTAATGATCCATACGATACGTCAATTCATTTTGAATACAGCCAGGTGACACTTGAAAAGCAATTATTCAAATCAATAGAAGAGCAAGGTGCAAATGGGGTATATCAGTTTCTATCAAAGAACGAGTTCGAAATGCTCAAAAACACTGATGAGCCTACGAGAGTGCTAGCTGAAATAGCAGAACAACAGACCAACGGGCGACTACCAGCCGACAAGGTTTATGCATTTTTGAAAAGAAATACTCTTCAAGAATCCGAAGAAATGAACCTTGAATTTAACAGAGTACTCAAGCTGGGTTACAAGATGTGCTCACTGAGTCAACGAAATGATTCAATGCTAATGTGGTCTCATTACTCTGACGAACATACAGGTTTTGTAATGGAGTATGATTTCTCTGGTTTGCCGAATGAGAATATTTTAACTCGTATGCTGTGGCCAGTGATTTATGATAACCAATTGTTTGATGCTTCTGCTTTTTTTGAAGAAGGCTTAAATGGTGGGATGTCTAGCAATATGTTAGCTATTATCGCTTCAATTCATAAAGCTAAAGATTGGTCGTATGAACAAGAATGGCGGTTAATCCTCCCCCGCGGCCCTAATGAACCGTCATTAAACTATCCAGGCCCGAAGGTAAAAGCGATCTATGTTGGTGCTTTATCCCCAGGAAACTATGAACATGACTTGATAGAGATTGGTCAAAGTAAAAAAATTCCAGTATATAAGATGCACCTTTCTCAGCGTGAATTTAAAATGTCACCAAAGGTATTGTACGAGCCATAAAAAGCCCGTTAAACGCTATCTTTTTGGTTAAAAAATGCAGTAAATTCGCCAGCATTGTTCACTGTTTACGGGGGCGTGATGTCTCTTTATATATGTACTGTAAGGCTCATTCATGAATACAACTGAAATATATAATGTCGCGCTTGCCATGATAAGTGCTGTTGGGGGGCTGGCATAATAGTTGTTGGCTTGTCATCTTGGTTAGGAAAGGTTTGGGCATCGCGATTGATGCAAAAGGAAGTAACTAAACATGGGGAAAAAATAGAGTCTTTAAAAAGTGACTTTAAAAAACTAGAACACGAGCATATGGTTCGATTTTCAGGCTTACATGAGAAACAAGCTGAAATAATAGCTCAACTTTACGATAAGCTTTATGAAGTAAATAAACGACGTGATCTCCTTACTCTAAAGCTCCAGTGTAGAGAAATTAAAGAGTCGTATGAAAGAACATATAAAACTTATGAGCCATGGGAGTATATTCATGGTGTACATACTTTAACTGAAGATGAAGAAAACTTGGTAAATGAACTTAAAAAAGCTGTAACCGATTTATCTGACTTTTATGGTCGTAATAAACTCTATCTTTCAGAAAAGTGTTGTGACTTGATGAATAGAGTAACGCAACTTTCGTCTTTCATTTCTAGCAACTATTCAAATTTAGCGTTAAAAGACGAAAATGGTAACTATAGGGTAAACCCCAAAGTTCCTGAAACTTGGAATGCATCCATTGAAGCCATTCATACACTTTTGCCTATTTTAGATTCTGAGTTTAAAGGAATAATTGGCATTGAATGTAAGGCCTAACGTATATGGATAGGCCGCGCACAGCCGCGTCCTTATCCCAAGTGTTGAACAAGCCCGAGCTTAAAGTGATATCTTTATACAGTAAATATCAGCGTAAAATCTTACGCTTTTTGGGTGTGTGGTGAGCAATAGAATTTTTCGTTAGCCCTAGTGTAGTGGCTGAGTGAAATTGGCCATTTAATTAGAGGTTTTGCAATATTCGAGTTAATCCTTTAAGTGCTAATTTAGTAAAGTCGCCAACTGATTCATGCCCCAAAGTGCGTTAAGAGCTCTAGCCAATCAGATTATTACATCTAATGATAGAACCTAATTAAAGTTAGATCTCTTACAAAAAATAGGCAATTTTTGCTGGCCACTACATCCTATTCACACCTTGAGCAGAATGCTCATCAGAATTTAATTACCTGAAGTTTTGCTTAGTATTTCTAACGCCTTTATAGCACTAAAGATGTCAGCATATACCTGCACCTTCTGAAACGGCAAATATTTAGGGATAGCCCGATTTATTGCATCTAACAAGCTTTTTTCTGTTAAAAACACATCAAAATATGGGAGGGCTGATGCTGCATGGTGCATATCGAAAAAATCATTTATCTTAACATTTTTATTCTGCGAGATAATCCAAGTGGCACAAATAGTAGAGTATGTATTCATTGACGGAATAAGGTCATCTAGAGTATTTGAATCTTTTCTCTCAAACAAAACATTCATGAAATAATTAGCTTGTTCAACAGTGTAATCTTCGACAGTGTTTGAGATGGCATTTAAAATTTTTTCTTTATATTCAATAGCTTCATTCTTAAGCTCATTGACTAGTATTTCATTAATCTTCTTACTTCTAGATTTTCGTCTATCCAGGATTTTTTGGGTGGGGTCAGGGTAGCTATTGCCAAACCCTGAAATATCCTGCAAATGTTCAAGATAATTTTTCAGAGCTAATTGATTATCAAATAGAACATCCTGAACTTTATTGTCATATGTTCTATTTTGTTCACCTGAATCCACAACGGTAAACTTTCCCCACCCATAGGCTACACAAGTCCAAATATGCTGAGAGCATGATTCCAAATAATAGCCTTTCCTTCCTTCTTGATTTAGTAGGAGTCTTAACATGAACTCAAACTCAACAACGACACGTTCGCGATAAGGTCGAATAGCAGTGTTTCTAGATAATAGATATATTAAAGACAACGTAGATTCTAATGACTCTGGATCGCTTTGTTTTAAAAACTCTTCAAAATGTGACTCTGAAAAAGGAAAGATCACTTTTCCACTTTCGGCTAGATTTATGACTAAGTCATATAAACGGAGCTTTGCAGAATCACTAGTTATCCCTCGATGAACATCTCTAAGAATTAACCAGTATTTCGTATCAAGATAAACCTTTTTAAAGTTTATTAATTCTAACGACTTTGTGTGACATCTATCTCTATAACTGGTCATTAATGAATCCTTTGACAAAAATCACATCTATTTAATCATAGTTCCTTGAAAAATAGAGGTAAAAGAAGCGATTTTTCTCATATATATCAGAATTAGAGACCTAAATCAGAATAGTGAGATCATTCTTGTTCTCACTGAGAATTTCCAAGGGTAACTCACTACGGTCCAGAAATAGATTACAGCATGGAGCTTTGATGACATGATACGGAAGTGTGTTTGTGGTAGCAATTTATTGTAATTGCTGAATTAAGTCCTAATGAGAAAGTCGGGCTCAACTCAAGTAGCAATAAACGGGTTGGTCAAACGTCAGGACAAATAAGGTTGTTTATTGGAGGAGCTATGTCTACTTGGGCTAGGATTGAACTAGGCGATTACACTATTGATGAATGGCAAAACACGTATCATAAGTGGCTTTTCAAAGGTTCTGATCGGTTCAGGGAAATCGATCATGATAGTCAATTTATAGGCTATCGAATGGAGGCTAAACAACTCAAGCGCAGACTGGAGTTACGAGGAGTAAATAGGCAGTCAGTAGAGCTGGAGTTCAATGAACATAAAACGCTGTGGGTACAGGATTTAGAAAGCCTATTTCAAACGCTGGGAGATAAAGCCAAAGAAAATTTACCTGATTATTATCTATACCTGGATAGTCTTCAAAAATGTTCCTTAGATAGTTGGTTGAAGCTCATTCCTATTGCTCATCGTCTTTGTCGATTAGCACAAAAATATGAGAACTGCTTGAGATTGGATTCGCAGCAACTACAAGCGTCGTTAACGGAAGCTGAGCTAAACCTACTGAAGTTCATGTGCTCAAACTATGATGAATCCCCTTAT
This sequence comes from Shewanella sp. GJ50-10, assembly GCF_055808815.1. Classification (NCBI taxonomy): domain Bacteria; kingdom Pseudomonadati; phylum Pseudomonadota; class Gammaproteobacteria; order Alteromonadales; family Shewanellaceae; genus Shewanella; species Shewanella sp. GJ50-10. The sequence continues at coordinate 1,874,836 of NZ_JBVVSS010000001.1, forward strand.
TACACCAGCGGGGGGTATCATTTTCCCTGCAAATCAATAGATAGCTACGCATGGAGCATACTTCAGCTCGTAGAGCCTGATTCAGTGTGTAAGCTGGATATATCAGTCTTGATAGACAGTGGTTGGGCGAATGATTTTGATGATCTAGCTGAATACCATGAAGGACAAACCAAGTTCTGCGAAAGAGCTAATGCGGAAGTACTTGAAATAACGAGACTAAGTGAGTCAGATGGAGCCAATCCCGTTTTACTGCGCCTTTCATATAGTGGGCTAATAACGATACTTGAAGCCTATTTGTCTGATGTAGCGAAAAGGCAGGTACTAAATAAGGGTGCTATCAAGAGAAGGTTTGTAGAGAGGTTCGAGCCTTTTGGGAAAAGCCAAAAAAGTTTCAAAATCACAGAGCTTTATTCCAAAATGGAGCAATTAGATAAATTAATCATTGAGTGCATCGACTGTCAGTCATTTCATAGTGTTAAAACAATCAATTCTTTTTTTCCCTCAGTTCTGCTGGTTAGTCTCTCCAGTTGCTTGCTACAAAGGCTATCTGACGCTGTAGACACTCGGCATGATATTGTTCACCGAGCAGGTAAGACAAGAGAAGGTGAGCCTATCGAGGTCACTCTGAAAGCTATTCAAAAGCTATCAGCTTTGGTTCTTGAGGTGATGGTATTGGTGGATAAACAGATTGTAGACGGATTGTTGGATGACTAACTCAATGTTGCCCCAAAGTTAGTTAGAACCAAAGCTCTATTTAACAATCCTTATCTTCGTTTTCCATTCAACATTAAATTGAAATTGCTCTTTTACAGTTGCCATCCTTACTGCCTAGATTGCACCAGTTCTAATGAACTGGTTTTATATACAGGTATAATGAGATTTAGCTTAATTTAAATCAAACAACTCATTAAGTAAGCCTAAAGTCGTAATGTTAGCTTAATTAGAAAACTATAATTAATTGATAATGTTGGAAATAAATTTAGCCGCTTATTTTTTGAACGACATTATCGCGCAAGCCCGTTTTGTTTTATGATGTTGAGAGTATTTTATTGCTTTACATCAAAGAGATAGAAAATGTACGATGATATAAATCAATAACTTAAGCTACCGACTTTATCGGGCGCGCCTTTCAATAAGCTGTTAGGCATTCAAGGAGTTTGCAAATGGATTGGTTCTTTAAACTGGTTAGAATAGCAGGTGTTAATTTTCCAGGCGCTGCATCTTTAGTCCAACTGCAAGCTGAAATTGATTCAGAAGCAATGACTAAAAAAATAGAAAAGCTAAGTGACCCGATTAGTTCTCTTCATGAGGACATTCAAACCCTTTCTAGAGAGATTTATCAAAATTTAAAAGAAAAAGATTCTGATACTTTATATTTCACTGATGATTTTTATAGTAAATATAGTCGAGCGTTGGCTACTCTAGATTCAAGTAATCTAATTGAAAAAATTAATACTGCTGGTTCTAGATTTCCTATAGCTATTACTCTATCTGATGCTTCATTTGTTATGTATATGTGTAACTTAGAAGAAAATTCCTCAAAAATGGAAAAAATCACATCAGTAGTTGATAGGTGTGAGGTAGGAACTTGGTTAGATGGTAATGTATTAAGTAAAGATATTGAATTACCAGTCCACGTCATCCGTGGGGTTTTTTCGATATACGAGTCTAAAGGGTATGGATTACTGTCCAAAACAAGGGGGGCGTGTCAATACATGGGAAATGCCTAACAAGCACTTTAAACGGAACAAAAACAGTTGGCTACGTTTCGATCCGCTACACATTATAGCCAACAATTTTTGTCCGCTTAAGTGGGCGTTACCGGATATCCGATTGCCATATCTACCCTAAAACCAAAAGTTACTTTTAGAATTTAGCTTTAAAACGTTTTTGTCCAGAAATGGGTTAGGGGGGTGACACGTTTCTGCCCCAAAGTTATTTAGAACCAAAGCTCTATTTAACAATGCTTATCTTCGTTTTCCATACAACATTTAATTGAAATTACTCTTTTACAGTTGCCATCCTTACTGCCTAGGTTGCACCAGTTCTAATGAACTGGTTTTATATACAGGTATAATGAGATTTGGCTTAATTTAAATCAAACAACTCATTAAGTAAGCCTAAAGTCGTAATGTTAGCTTAATTAGAAAACTATAATTAATTGATAATGTTGGAAATAAATTTAGCCGCTTATGTTTTGAACGACTTTATCGCGCAAGCACGTTTTGTTTTATGATGTTGAGAGTATTTTATTGCTTTACATCAAAGAGATAGAAATTGTACGATGATATAAATCAATAACATAAGCTACCGACTTTATCGGGCGCGCCTTTCAATAAGCTGTTAGGCATAAAAGGAAATCTAATGAGTCAGTACGATCTTACGAATATTGTAAAAGTCTTGGAATTAAAAAATGCTGAAAAACTTAACAGACATCTTGATATAGGCTGGGTATTAATTGGTACTTCAAGTGATCAACACTCAGCAAATGGTTATTCTTTATCATATAGCATTGGCTGGTCTAAAAATTTAGGTGAAGTGAAATTTCCTGAAAAAACAAAAAGCGAAATAGAGCTAGAAAACTGGGCTAATAATTCGTAATTTATGCCTAACAAGAGTTCAAGCTGTCAACTTTAACTAGATACTTCTAACTCATTTCTGTCCAAAAACGAGTTAGTGATTAGCGGGGGCTCGAAGTCAGTTAGCTTTATGCTTGGAACATATCGGTCTGGAATTCAGCCTTCTTATTATGAAGTCCACGGTCTTGCAACCACGAGTAAAATCTACTTCTAGTAATCGAAACACCGCGTTCGTTTAGTTTTCTTAAGATTTCAGCTTTGGAGGTCTTGGTATCGAGGAGGTTCAATATAAAAGCGGTATGCGCATCAAGCCTAGACTTGACCTTCTGTCCCTTTTGACGGCCAGATGATAGCCCTTTGGCTTTTCGTTTAGCGTGACCTGCTTTGGCTCGTTCAGAGCGTTTTTGAGCCTCTACAGCGCTGGCAAAAGTCTGCCCAATAACTGTAAAAATGATTTCAGCATTATCAACCTTCTCAGAGTTAATGATGCTGTCGTTGTATGCCAAGTGGAGCTCACCGTATGAGGCTATCTGGCCAATAACGCCATAACCTTGTGACGACCCAGCCATGTGATATCCGATACAATGATGCTTTGTTGAGAGGTAATGAGGGAATATAACTTCCGCTCACTAAGTTTTGTCTTGGTGGCAGACACATGTTCTTCTATCCAATCCGATATTTGTATGCCACATTCAGCGGCGTACGCCTTGATAGCTTCTCTTTGTGATTCACCATCGGCTCTTTGTGGATCTGATACTCGAATATAGCCAATCATGCCAGCCCCCAAGTTGAAGAGTTAATTGCTCATGGACGGTTATTTGCTGTTTAGGTAGTCCAATACAACTTCATGGTGGTTTTTTGTTTTGAACTTGTTGAATACATGCTCAATATAACCAGACTCATTGATTAAGAAGCTTGTTCTGACTACGCCCATATTCTCTTTGCCCATAAATTTTTTGAGTTGCCAAACTCCGTATTTTTCACATACTTCGTGATCTTCATCGGCTAGCAAGGTGAAGTTCAGTTCTTGCTTGTTGATGAAATTAGTCAGCTTTTTAGGGGTGTCAGGACTTAAACCAAGAACAACGACGTTATGATTATCAAGTTCTGCTTTAGTGTCACGTAACCCTTGAGCCTGAACAGTACAACCTGGCGTTGAAGCGCGTGGGTAGAAATAGAGCAATACTTTTTTCCCTTTCAGCTCAGAGAGCGTGAAAGGGTTATTGTCTTGGTCATTTAAAGTAAAATCTGGTGCTGTTTTAGCGGCTTCTATCACCATGTTTTTGTCCTTGCTTTTCTTCATTTAAATTATGTGTGGGTAGTGTAATTAACTTTGTCCGGTTTAGTGCATTTATATTACGTTAGAGTGTACATATCTATCGTTAATTCAGTGTCCTGTCTAGTGATTACACTAAACAGGATACTTTTATCTAAAAATGCCTTTGATAAGGTTATCCGGCCTTGCTTTGATGACCTTATCCATTGCCTTCTCTCGCTCACTTTCATGTAGCATGTCCATGAGTTCCTGAACCATTTTTATATGGCTTGCTGCTTGTTTGGCTAGTGCTTGTTCATGGCTTCTAGCGATGTCAAGGTACTCCTTTTTTTCTTATTAGCTTGAGTCTTGTCGTGTTTTAGCTGTTTAACTTCAGCCTGTAAAATATCAACAGGTGAGTGACTTAAATCATCTTGTGCTGCACGAGCTTCAAGTGACTTATTCTTCACCATTACTTGAATGTCTTCATGTCTGCGAAGTGCACCCACAGAAAGTCCAGCTTCTTTCTCAACGGTACTATTGTTGACTTTTAGCTTACCTTCTCGGGCTTTCTTCTTTAGTTCTCGGTTTTCTGGTTTACCCTCTAACAGGCGATCTAGGGCATTTATGAGCTTATTCTTAGTTGCTTGTGTCATTACGCAGTCACTCCGCAAAGTATCAGCAGGTTCTGAACTTCTTGAGGTATTGTAACGGGTTCATAGCTAATATCTAAGTCTTTCATAATACGTTCAGCAGCCGTGATTTTGATATACACTTCTGACGCTGTTTGAGGCGTTAATTCATCATTCTCAATGTCCCAAAGCATATGAATTTCGGCTTCTTTGCGCTTAGCTTCGGCAAAAACAGCATCGACAATATAGTCGTTCTTACAGTCCACGCACTCTAATAGGTTGACTTGTGTACGTAGGCTACAGCCTGTTGAAGTACAGTAAACACCGGGGGCGACGGCGTGAATGTGGCGCTTTTGATCTCGGATTTGCTTTTTCCAGTAGTTGTCCGAGAGCATGTCGTCATCGACCTTATCTTTAAACAAGTTACGCTCAGCCTTCATCATGTTTTTGGCAAACTCTTTGCCTTTGCCGCCAGCGACAAGCTCTTTGTTCGCCAGCTTCTTGTAGATGTTCAGGTACACTTGCGCTTTTTGATCAATCCTTTCTTCATCAATGGCGTGAGCCAAGCTTTTCTTTTGCTTTATGATTTTCTGGAATTTACTGGCGTTTTTAGCGTAATGGCGTGACATCGCCATGGATACATGGCTGAACTGCTGCTTGAGTTGGGGGAACGCACAAAGCTCGAAGCCGATCAGATAATAAGCAAACGAGCGGCGGAGCTGATGACCTGAGAAGTGATAGTCATCTCCTACATTAAACGTAAGGTTAGGGTCGGAAATTTTCAAATCGATAACATCGTCATTGGTTAGTGCTAGCTTTTCTGCTAGTGCGCCTTTAAACCAACTTTTTAGATGATTTCCTAGTTGGTTTTTAGCTAATGCACCACAGCTCCCAATAACCTTATGAAAAAATACTTGGCTATCAGGGTGACGCTGTCTAAGTGGCGAATGTAACGCTTGCAGTATCTCGTAAGCCTTTTTGCCGACTTCTGTTGTGACAAACTCATCTTGCTTTGACTGAGAGCCTTTAACAGTTTTTGATAGGTCTGCATGAATAACGTGAATGGTTTGCCTTGATATGGTTTCTGTTGTGCATCCATTTGCGGTATGTAGGTGAAAGGTTTCATCGGAGCGCATGCCTGTGCGGGACATTAACGCCCAGAGGCAACCACCACTTAGTTGTTTAAATAATGATTGCGCCTTTATAAGTCCAGTTATCTTCCTGTTGCCAACCCTCAATGTTCGCTCAGGGTGGAACTTGTAGATGTATTCAAACTTGATCGTAGGCTTGTGCATTTTGAGTAGTTCAAGGACCGATTCTTGTGACGGGTTATTGAGTGCAAGAAAAGCAGATTGAAAGGCTATTCTCTTTTCCTTCTCACCTTTATTTGCTGAAGTTAAATACCATTTAAACATGCCATTTTTCTTCTTTGCCTCATCGCTGACAAGGTAGTTTGCATATTCTATATAGGTTTTATCAAAGTAGGTGGCTATGTAATTAGATAGTTTGTTCAGTTCGTCACGAATGGGGTATAGCTCGTTTACTAATGCTTCTGATTGTTGAAGTCCCAAATAGTACAGTCGTTGCGGGATAACCGTGTGCTGCTCTTGTTCTTTAATGGTTAAACCCAAATCCGAGGCAGATAACTTTTTGGTCAGATTAACGTTAAACGGCAGTCGTGTTGCCTCTATGAACAGTTTGTTGAGTGCTGAATAAGTCATTTGTCGTTCGAAGTCCATAGTGGTAGCATCATTTAAAACCCAAGCCTCTAACCGCTCAAAATTTAATACCTCAAAGCTATTGTGACCTTCATTCAGTAGACCAGTGGCGACTTTCTTTAACCCAGTGATAGCAGACACAATGCTCCCAAAAGAGTAATCTTTAGGTGAGAGCCATATCATACTCAATGCCAGTGCTTTCAATTGGTTTGTCAGGTTGCGCTCCATCACCATTCCGCCTAGAAAAAAATCTAGAGTATCCGTTTGGGTACCATTAGGCTCAAAGAACGCCTGGAGCTGTCGCCAAGCGTTGTTATCCCCAATTTTACCCAGGGATTCGCCTGTGACGCTAAAACCAATATCTAGCGCTTCAAAGACATCCCACTCGCCCGATTTAATAGCAGGCTCTAACACATCCTTCAGGTAATTTGTGTAGTTTCCAACGTGATTTTGTGCGCTTAACAGGGCATCCTGTTGACCAATGTTGTATTTAGATAGCTTTATCATGATGGGCTCCCAATTAACGGTGTAGGGTTAAAATGGCGTGATCCATAGACACTCGGGGGTGACGCCCTTTTTTGTTAAATAATGTCATCGCATTGTCGTATACATCCTTGCTGGCACCATCGAGAGTAACCTCAAAAGCGGCGATTCTTTCATATACCCCTTCTTGCGCGTTAGGGTATAGGTTTACAGCCTCTTTCAGCACATCAATAAAAGAGATAAGTTTATAGATGGATTGAGTTTCATTGACGGCTTTGGCTGATTGGCATTTATGGCACATGTCGTATTCAGTACAAGGTAGCTGTAGCTTCATGGCGTTATTAGTTTCACGCTGGGTGTTTTTTCCACCTGCAATTTTTTGTTGCCCATTGCAATGAATGCCATTGGGATTGGTTTTTGCTCTTTCTTCCTCTTGCTTCTTTTTCCATTCATCATGCGTCAGTATTGTGATGCCAATTCTGGCTGCAACTATCTCTTTTGCTTGTTCTAAACCCGTGCCAGCACCCAATAGCTCCATCACTTGTAGAGCTTGTGATATGATGATTTTGTTGAGTCTTGGGTCACCATTGGCATAGTGCTTATCAATGGTTTGAAGAAGGTTTTGCAGGAGGCTTTGAACACCGCCAGCGCCACTTACGGAGTACACTTGGTTACTGGCCATTTCTCGCCAGCGGCTTGATTGAAGCGATATGAAGTATTCGTTGGTTTCAATTGACCATGTTTTCATTAGATTAGAGCTGATAGGGCTTATTCCGTCCCAGTCTTTAGGGGCTTCATGGCGATGACCGCGTTTGAGCAGCAACCGCTCATAGTTTTTAGAGTATTGTTTATCGGCTAACTCTGTGGCGAAATGTTCTATATCTTCGATTAACGCCTTGTCAGCAGCAGGAACAGAGAAGTAATGCATCTCGCCATTGCGGTATTTGAACGACACACTGATGTTGCCCTCAGCGTCTTTATCCGAATAAGTCAGCGGCAGTAAGATGCCCTTGAGGGGTAAGTCTGTGTAACACGATAAGATGCAGTAGGCGCTATTTGTTGCTCCCTGAGTGGCTTTTGTTTTTGAGTTAGGGCGAGTGACTTTACTTACGATAAATCGACCAAGTGTATTCGTTTGTTTTTTTAGCTCGATAAAATGCTGGTTTAGATAGCTGTGAAACAACTCCTTAAACCATGGGAGGCAAGATGCACGAGTGGGTGATAGCAAGTTTAGCTCTACCATTAGATGTTTGTTTACTGCGACCATATTAAACGAGCTACTTTTCTCCTCTTGGTTATTAAGCATAAACAGTAACTCAGCCCCTTTTTCGCCACCGCCATAGAGTGCTGAGAGCGTTTCAAGTGTTTTAATAAACTTCACTCCATCCCGTTTGTTAACATCGAAACTTCGGTTGGTAAGTACAGCGTCTACCTCTTTATTTGCGCGTGGCTTAAAGCTCGATACCTTAACTACCTGTAAGCTTTTATCCCGCAGGTCAGTATGAATCGTGACGGGGTGAGCGATGCTCCGTACGTCGCTATCGTTTAATGAGGTAAAAAAGCACATTAGGTGATAAGCCGCCCCCATAGCCATATTAAATGCAGCGGCATGCTTTACGGGTGTGCCCGTTTTACTCATCCCATATGTTTGGGTTTTGAGAGAGGTTTTTATTGAAATGATTTTTTGATTGAAACCTAAGTCAATAACGACAGGCAGCTCGTCAGGAAGGATAAGGTTTTCTTTTTTTGCCGCAATGAATTGCGGGGCTAGGGTGAAAAATAACGCACTTAACCGAGCAACAAGCACCTCTTCTTCAGCGTCGGAATAACCCTTACTTTGTGTTGCTTCGCCACTAAAACCTCGGTGATGGGTTGCCCATGTGTCAGCGGGTAATCCACACCATGTAAGGGCGGTGCGAAGTGCTGAAGTTATTTGAGAGGCTGTGCTTTCTTGGATACCCAGTTCATCACCGTGTCTCATCTCCCATAGCCTTTTGGATGAGCTATACATTTTTATCCGGTGCCGCAGTTCGCCATCATTCCCAGCATATTTTAAATAGCCGGCTTCAGAAAAGGGGTCAACGTTTATAGCGTCACAAAAGACAATGAAGCCTCTTAATGCATCGTAGACCATCTGGATGGTTCGTGCCGATCTGCCATTATGAACATACTGGTTGGCCTTTTTACAAAAGCTCCTTAAAAAAGGGATACGGCTGTCGATTTTGACATTTTTACTGTTTGCGGAAAGGTGTAACAGGTTTGATATATCAAACTCGATTGTCTTCCTGCTTCTGGTGTCCTTATAGGGGATGGTAAGGTGCAACGGAACTACATTTTTACTGTTTCTAACGTGCTTTGCCGTCTTTGAGTGCTTCGCGAGCGGGCTTTTTGCCATGCTACCACCCCTTATTCATCTTGTTGTTTTTGCTCTCTGCAACCCGTAACTGCTCATCAAACTTATTCATGAACGTAATGTACTTTTCCGTCGTTGCGGTGCTCGAATGTCCCATAAGCGAGGCTAATTCGTCCATTAGGTACTCATAGGCAACCTGTCGCGCTTTATACTCACGCCAAAGCCAATGCGTGGCATAAGTTGAGCGTAGGTCATGGATTCGATAGTACCAGTCAGGTTCTATTGCCCGGATGCACTGTCGCAGCTTGCTAAAATGCGCCTCTAGAGTATTTTCTGTATAAGGCCGCCCTTTATTGGAAAGAAAAAGGTACTCAGTGGTGTCTAGCTCTTCTTTGGAATTGATCAGATCCTTTCGGCTAGTAAGGTTCTTTTGTCGCTGACTACATTCCTTGAATTGCTCTAATTCCTCATACAGTGCGATAGGGATTTCAATTGTGCGCTGCTTACTACCTTTGGTATGTGTAATGGTCAATGGCACGACATCTAATCCACTAAAATCCTTATCACCAATATCATGAGCAGGAAAGTGAGTCGCTTCATCAATCCTAAGTCCTGCCTCTTCACAAAGTCTCAGTATCAGGGAAGCAGCTTTTGGCAATGTATGAATGTGTTGAGAGAACAGTTCTTTATGCTCCAACGACATAGGCTTCAATTTTTGATGAGCAGGCGTTTTATCGATTTTGGGGAACATCTTCATGATGTTTGATATTTCATAGAGCCGCTTTGCGCCAGACTTAGTATGGGCAAGAATGTCATGCTGGTTGGCGTCCCCTACGTTAACCTTAACCTCGGTGAAGTGTGTCAGGACATGCTCATCATCATTTGTGAGGTAACCGTGCCTCTGCATCCACTTATAAAACCCAATGACAGCACCCATATAGCTTCTTGCTGAGTTAAGCGAGTACGCTTCGTCACCAGTTGCCTCCTTTCGAGAACGACAGTTTGCTAAAAGGTGCTCTGCAAATTGCCAAGGTGCGCCTTCTTCTTCATGTTTCGTCAGTGTTTTATAGGTTAGGTACTGTGGTGGTATCACATTCCCATCATCATCAACTTGAGGGTAGTGGGTAGAGTCTAAATATCGAGTAAAGGCCAATAAGCCTTTTGCTATTGATTGGGTGTCTTGAATTTTTCCTTCACCGCTGAGTTTTGACACAAGATAAAGAGATTGTGGATAAACAACATGCCCATCTGGTGCAACGATAATATCGGTATTCTTTATGCGAGACTGTAATTTGGACGGGGAAAGGTAGGGGGAGTGGGTCACTTCTCCACAGTCTGTATCGATGACCTGTGAGATTCTCAGTTTAGCTAATGTGTCTACCTCTATGAAGAGTAATCGGTAGTCATCATAAACATCATTTTCGTCATGCTTTTCTATCACAAAACAACCCTCAATATGTTACCCACATATCAAAGGTAGATTGTCATAAAAAATTATCAAGGTTTTTTGTCATAAGAAATTTCTAGGGGTGAACTTTTTCTCGCCCCATACACCGAATGCATCGGCGATGGCGTGGTCTTCGTCGCTAAGCAATGAGAAGTTGAGTTCTTGTTTGTCATTAAATTTAAGTAATTTTGCCACTGGATCAGGACTTAGACCTAAAACCGTTACCTGGTGATTTGCAAGTTCTGCTTTACTGTCACGAAGCCCTTGAGCCTGAACAGTACAACCAGGAGTAGACGCTTTAGGGTAGAAATACACTAATACTGGACCACCTTTTAAAGCGTCAGTTAACGCAATAGTTTCGTCAAATTGGTTTTGTAGAGAGAATTGCGGTGCTAAATCACCAACTGTTAGGGTATTCATGTAAAGTCCTTATTTGTTATTTTTACTTTTCACTGGCCTGCATGTGATTGATTGAACAATCTAAAGCGAGCTCATTTGCGAGTTCTTGAATACTTTTCTCAAGTTTTATTAGATCAACTTTTTCAGGCACGTTAATCGTAAACAAAATGGTTTGAGTTAAATTATCATCATCGGCATGAGAACGTACCGCGGCTAAATCTAATGAACGGTCTGCTAAAAATTCAGTTATACGCTTCATCGTGCCTCGTTGATCTTGCCCATTAACACTGACTTCGATACGAGATACAAAATTCTTAGGTGTATGCTTTGAGGTGCGCTTCATTACCGTTAGTAACTCAAGTTCAACACTTAAGCTGGGTAATAGGGTTTCTATCTTAGTTATTGCAGCCCAAGATCCTGAGATCATCATGATCAGGGTGAATTCATTTCCGAATAAAGCCATACGGCTATCGACGATGTCACAATCACATTCACTGGCTAAACGGGCTAGGCGACTTACTAAACCTGGGCGATCAGAGCCCATAGCAGTAACGACCAGATAGTTGGTCATGGATTTTCCTCACTTTTTCGATATCATAGAGCGTAAACTAGCGAGCTAACGCAAAGTTTTTTTGCGGGACGTAATGCTACCATAACTAGAACTAAACCACATAAGTATGTCTTTATTAGGCTAAAAATTATTGAAAAGTGTATTGTTTGAGCATTAATTTATAATAACTATTGATTTATAAGGAAATAAAGTTTATTTCTTCATGAGTTGATCAAGTTAAAAATATAAAAATAGTGTTCAAATAACACGATATTTTGCCAGTTTTGTATAAATGCATTTGAGAGCCCCGTTAATGCTTGTCATTAGTAGTAGGCATAAGTAACATAGCGAATCCTGAAACCTTGGGGAATTTAGATGATAAACGGAAGCATCGTTGCCTTAATCACACCAATGAATAGTGATGGCACAGTAGATTACAGTAGTCTTGAAAGACTCGTAGAATTTCATATAGACCAAGGCACAGATGCGATTGTTGCCGTTGGTACCACTGGAGAGTCAGCGACTCTACCCATGAAAGAACATGCACAAGTTGTTGCACAAACCGTTAAGTTTGCTGCAGGTAGAATTCCTGTAATCGGCGGTAATGGTGCGAATGCAACAGCTGAAGCCATTGAGTTGACTCAATCTATGGCTGATTCTGGCATTGTCGGTATGCTTGGCGTTACCCCTTATTACAATAAGCCAACACCTAAAGGTTTAATTGCCCATTATAAAGCCGTTGCTGCTTGTACTGACATTCCGCAAATTCTTTACAATGTACCTGGCCGTACATCAGTTGATATGTTGCCCGAAACAGTAGCAGAGTTAGTATCTGTTAGTAATATTGTTGGCGTAAAAGAAGCCACCGGTGATTTGACCCGTGTCGCTAAATTACGCGAATTATGTGGTAGTGACTTTAAATTATACAGCGGCGATGATGCGACAGCTCGAGACTTTTTATTATTAGGCGGGGACGGCGTTATTTCTGTTGCCAATAATATCGTGCCTAAATCATTCAAAGCTATGTGTGATGCAGCCTTAGCTGGCGATCATGCATTGTCAGAAAGCATTAACATGCCGATGAAAGGACTGTATGAAAGTCTATTCTGTGAAGCCAACCCAATTCCTGTGAAATGGGCTGCTCATCAAATGGGTTTAATCAGCCAAGGACATATTCGTTTACCTTTAACTGAACTTTCTGAGCAGTTTCATGGTCTGTTGTTAGAAGCGATGAAACAAGCCCAGATAGAGGTAAACCGATAAATGTTGAAGCAAGTTACCCCAATTTTATTAATTGCTGCCGTTACAGCGTGTAGTACACCTACAGATCGTCGAGTTGCCAATGGCAGTGAAGACTTTGTAAATGCTAAATCAGTTCCGTTACTGACAATCCCAGAAGGATTAACCGAGCCGACTTATAGCCGTGAATACGACATCCCAAGTGCTGGTGAAGACGTTAATAAAGAACTTATTGGCAAGCGTTTAGATATTCGTCCTCCTTTACTTGTACTTCCAATGTCTGAAGGTACTCGTGTTGAAGAGGGCAGCGATAATATTAAAATTATCGTTGAGTCTATTCCTAGCACAACAGATCTTAAACAAGAAGTGTTTGACAACCTTAAAGGCTTCCTTGCTAAGTACGATGTCGCAGTCGAAAAAGAAGATTACGAGTCAGGTGTATTAGAAACAGGTTGGATTGAAAACAGAGATGTTATCGAGACAAGTTGGTTTGGTGATGACAAAGTCTATTTATTGCGTCAGCGCTACCGTTATGATGTTGATGTTAGCCCACATGGCCGCTCAGGTAGTATGAGCATTGATCTGGTTGAGCATGAAGAGTCATACGACGGCGAAGAACAAGAAATCTTTTTAAGTGGTGAAGACCAACGTCGCTATACCATCGATATGCTAAATAATACTATTGCTTACATGAGTGTTACCCGTGACAAGCAAATCAAAGCAGATCGAGTTGAACAAAGTCTTGGTATTGATGTTGATTTAGTTGCTGAAACAGAAGAAACAGGTGCTTATTGGATTGCAGAAGCCGACTTTAGCAAAACTTGGGATCGTTTACGTATTGTAATGCCTGAACTTGGTTTTGATATTGTTGATATGGATAGCGCTAAAGGACTTTATTATATTGTTCTTGAAGAAAGTGGCGGATTCTGGAGCTCGTTATGGGGCGAAGACAAGTTACCGTTAGAACGTGGTAATTATCGCGTTGAGTTAGAAGAAAACGACGATAACTCTCAAACCAAAATCTTTATTAAAGATGCTTTAGGTGAGCCGTTAGATAACGAGGTAGTGACTGAGCTTTATCGCGTATTGAACGAAGCGATGAAAGCTGATCGTAAAGTTCGTTAAGCTAAAACCGCCAAAGTATTTGTACTTGCTCTAAAAAGCAGCAATTTATTACAAAGAGACACATTTATGTGTCTCTTTTTTTGTGCTGTTATTAGATGAATATCTAGTGATATCGTTTGTTTCGCCCAATTAAACAGGGAATTACTAATAAAATGTGAACTGTAATTCAGTTAATTCCGTAAAAACCCACCTGTTAATGGAATGTGTATTTTGTAAGGAAAGGTAAAACGTCTTGATACCAGCTTGCTGCTGGGTAAACTAACGTTTGCTTCAATCCTTTTAACATTTTGTATATGAGTTTGACGAACGGAATTCCGATGAAAAAAATTATAATATTACTCGTTGCATTAGGTCTTGCTTGGTTCGGTTATCAATCGACTCTGTCTCCTAGTAATACTAAAGAGCGTGTTAAACCTATTCCAAATGTTGTCGTGGCCAAGGTTGCCATGTTACCAGTGCGTGATGAAGTCGAAGCGATTGGTACCAATAAAGCGTTTGAGTCTATTACTATTACTCCGAAAGTTACTGAACAAGTAGCTTCGATAAACTTTGATGATGGTGACATCGTCAACAAAGGCGACTTGCTGGTGCAACTTCGTAACCGAGAACAAGTTGCTAAAGTCAGAGTCGCTGAAGTTAAAGTAAAAGATCACTTACGCGAATTAGACCGAATTAGAAGTCTAGTGACTAGTAAAACGGTTGCTGAACTCGAAAGAGATAGACTGCAAACCCTCATTGATACAACCCGCGCGGAGCTAGAACAAGCCAAAGCAGCATTAGAAGACAGAGCAATTCATGCTCCATTTTCTGGTCGTTTAGGTCTTAAACAAGTGAGTGTCGGTTCGTTAGTCTCTCCAGGTACTCAAATCACCACATTAGATGATGTGAGTAAGATTAAACTCGACTTTTCAGTACCTGAGCGATTTATCCAAGAGCTTCAATTAGGTAAAAGTGTCGAGTCAAAGGCCATTGCGTTTCCTGACCGTATTTTTAAAGGTGTTGTGACATCAATTGATAGCCGCGTGAATCCATCGACTCGTGCTGTGATTGTCAGAGCGATTATTGATAATGCCGACGCTGCTTTACTGCCTGGTATGTTGATGAAAGTAAAATTGATTAAACAAAATCGTGAAACCTTGTTATTACCTGAGTCTGCCATTATCCCAATTCAGGCAAAACATTTTGTTTATACCGTGAATGATGAAAATGTGGTTGAACAGCACTCAGTTACACTAGGCATACGCAACCGTGGTTGGGTTGAGATTATTGATGGTGTTGAAATCGGTACCCCTGTGATTATTCGCGGCCTATTGAAAGTAAGACCAGGTGATGAAGTTAAAACAGAAGCGGCTGAGGCCTTTAATTTTGCCAATGTGGCAGGTTCGGAGAATGCCGCATGATTTTAACTGATATCTCGGTAAAAAGGCCGGTATTAGCTTCTGTAATCAGTATTTTGATTATCATTCTTGGTTTAGTTTCTTTTGAAAACTGCCATTACGGGAATACCCAAATATTGATCCGCCAGTGGTGTCTATCGATACCCGTTATCGCGGCGCTAGTGCCTCTGTTGTAGAAAGTCGTATTACTCAATTAATTGAAGACAGAATCAGTGGCGTAGAAGGCATTAAGCATGTCAGTTCACGCAGCCGTGATGGACGCTCGTCTGTCACATTAGAGTTTGATGTTGGTCGCGATATTGAAGCTGCTGCCAATGATGTTCGCGATAGAATTTCTGGACTACTTGATAATTTACCTGAAGAGGCTGATCCGCCAGAAGTAGAAAAAGCCAATGGCGGAGATGAAGTGATCATGTGGCTAAACCTAGTCTCTGATCAAATGACTACATTGCAATTAACCGATTATGCGCGCCGCTACTTAACTGACCGTTTTTCAGTGGTGGATGGTGTGGCCAATATACGTTTAGGTGGTGGTAAAGTTTATGCCATGCGTATTTGGATTGACCGCCAAGCATTGGCATCTCGTAACTTAACCGTTGCCGATGTCGAGTCTGCACTGCGCTCTGAAAACGTTGAATTGCCGGCTGGGTCAATTGAATCTAAAGAGCGTCACTTTACAGTACGTGTCGATAGAAGCTTTAGAACTGAGCAAGACTTTGCCAATCTCGTTATTACTCAAGGTGATGATGGCTACTTGGTGAGATTAGGTGATGTTGCCAAAGTACAAATTGGTTCTGAAGAAGAGCGGATTATGTTCCGTGGTAATACAGAGTCGATGATTGGTCTAGGTGTATCAAAGCAATCGACATCTAACACGTTAGAAGTTGCTCGCGCGGCTAACGCCTTAGTTGACGAAATTAACCCTACACTGCCAGCAGGTATGGAGATAAAACGTTCTTACGATAGCTCAGTATTTATTGAAGCCTCGATTAAAGAAGTGTATCAAACGCTGTTTATCGCCATGGTGTTAGTGATTATCGTTATTTACCTGTTTTTAGGTAGTGTACGAGCCATGTTAATTCCAGCATTAACGGTTCCTGTATCACTTATGGGGACGTTTATCGTTTTATATACCCTTGGATATACCATTAACTTGCTAACACTGCTAGCGATGATTTTAGCCATTGGTATGGTGGTCGATGATGCGATTGTCATGCTCGAAAATATTCATCGTCGAATTGAACAAGGGGATTCACCATTAAAAGCGGCTTATCTCGGTGGACGTGAAGTGGCGTTTGCCGTTGTAGCAACGACGTTAGTCCTAATTGCCGTGTTTATGCCGATTAGTTTCCTAGATGGTGATTTAGGTAAATTATTTAAAGAGTTTGCTGTCACCATGAGTGCAGCGGTGATGTTCTCAAGTTTAGTTGCACTGACGTTAAGTCCAATGATGTGTTCAAAGCTGCTAAAACCAGCAGGTGAATCTTCTTGGTTAGTTCGTAAAGTGGATGCGATGATGGATTTTGTTACTAAAATCTATCAATCAAATCTTAATAGCGCGATTAAACAGCCTTATCTAATTGGCCTTATTGTGGTGGCAGCGTTTGCTGTCAGCGGCTATTTATTGAATAAAGTGCCACAGGAATTTGCGCCTCAGGAAGACCGTGGTTCGATGTTTTTGGTGGTAAATGGCCCACAAGGTGCAAGCTTTGAATACATAGAAAAATACATGGATGAAATTGAAGGCCGTTTAATGCCTTTGGTTGAAGCTGGTGATATTAAGCGCCTGTTAATTCGTGCTCCTCGAGGTTTTGGTACTGCGGCGGACTTCTCTAATGGTATGGCTATTATCGTACTTGAAGATTGGGCTGAACGTCGTCCTGCTAATGAGATTATTACTGATATTCGAACTAGAATATCAGATCTAGCTGGCGTTCGAGCGTTTCCAATTATGCGTCAGGCATTTGGTCGTGGTGTGGGTAAACCTGTGCAGTTTGTATTAGGTGGCCCAAGCTATGAAGAACTAGCCAATTGGCGAGACATCATGCTTGAAAAAGCCGGCGAGAATGAAATGCTCGCAGGTCTTGATCATGATTATAAAGAAACTAAACCACAGTTAAGAGTTGCCATTGATAAAGACCGCGCCGCTGATTTAGGCGTGTCTATTTCGCATATTGGTCGCACGTTAGAGTCAATGTTAGGTTCGCGATTAGTTACCACTTTCATGCGAGATGGTGAAGAATACGATGTGATTATTGAAGGTAATCGTGACAATCAAAACACGGCAACCGATCTTGAAAACATCTATGTTCGCTCAGATAGAACCAATGAATTGGTGCCGCTATCAAATCTTGTCACAGTTGAAGAATACGCTGACGCAAGCTCATTGAATCGTTATAACCGAATGCGCGCTATTACCATTGAAGCTAACTTAGCCGATGGTTACAGTTTAGGTGAAGCGTTAGATTATCTTAATGATATCGCTGATACGTATTTACCCGCAGAAGCGGTCATCAGTTACAAAGGGCAATCGCTGGATTATCAGAGCTCGGGTAATTCAATGTATTTTGTGTTTGTGCTGGCATTAGGCATTGTATTCTTGGTTTTGGCAGCTCAGTTTGAAAGCTATGTGCATCCAATGGTGATTATGCTTACTGTGCCATTGGCCACACTTGGCGCCTTAATCGGCTTATGGTTTACTGATCAAAGTATCAATATCTACAGCCAAATTGGCATCATCATGCTGGTGGGACTAGCGGCTAAAAACGGTATTTTGATTGTTGAATTTGCCAACCAACTTCGTGATAAAGGCATTGCCTTTGATGATGCAGTTATTCAAGCATCATCACAACGCTTACGCCCAATCTTGATGACAGGTATCACCACAGCAGCCGGTGCTATTCCACTGGTAATGTCTAGTGGAGCAGGGGCTGAAACTCGCTTTGTGATTGGCGTTGTGGTTTTATCAGGAATATTGTTAGCAACTTTCTTCACCCTATTAGTGATCCCCGTTGCTTACAGTGTGTTTGCTCGTAATAGTAGCTCCCCAGATGCCATTACTAAGCAACTCGAAAAAGAGTTACAGGAAAATTAGTGAGTTAATTGTTATTTAGTTAATTCATTAAAAACTAAAAAAGCCCGTTAGCAATAACGGGCTTTTTGCATTTATCAATTTAATTATCTTTAAAGCACAACCTTAAAAGATCAACAGGCCTTAGCGGTGGATTATTTATAATATGCAAGCTCGCTGTTTAAACCTTTAAGTAAACTGACACACATAAGTAATAATACAAAGTTAAAGGGTAGAGCGGTCGCTACTACACCAGACTGGAGCGCTTGTAAGGCTTCTTTACCGCCAATCCAAAGCAATACTGCCGCTATTGAGCCTTGAACAATTGCCCAAAACATACGCTGGGGAATTGGTGCATCAATCTTGCCGCCAGCAGTAATACTGTCGATAACTAATGAACCAGAATCAGATGAGGTGACAAAAAATACCAGAATTAACACTACAGATAAAATGGATATGATTGAACCGAACGGTAGAGCATCATAGACATAAAATAATGCCAATGAAATATCGCCTAAACCATTAGCGCCAAGCTCACCAACTTCATTGACCACTTGATCTAGGGCTATGCCACCAAAAGTCCCCATCCAAACGATAGTCAGTAAAGTTGGAACAAAGATGACTCCGCACAAGAATTGACGCACCGTTCGGCCTTTAGAAATGCGGGCGATAAACATTCCTACAAAAGGAGACCAAGATATCCACCAAGCCCAATAAAATACGGTCCAACCGTGCATCCAGACGGTATCATCTCGGCCATGAGGGTTACTTAATTGAAAGATATTCTCTGCATAAGCGATAAAGGTGTTTGGAATAGATGCTACGACGACATCAAAGCCGAGGTAAATAACAAACACCAGTAAGGCTAATGCGCAAAGCATATTAATATTACTGAGTAATTTAACACCGCCTTCAATGCCTCTATAAATCGAAATCATCGCAACGAAAGTGACAAAGATAATGATCCCAATCTGCATTTCAATTCCGCCACTGGTACCAAATACATGATTAATACCGCTAGTCGCTTGTTGAGCCCCAAGGCCCAAAGTTGTTGCTAAACCAAACAAGGTTGCCAGAACCGCCATAACATCGATGATATGGCCAAGCCAGCCCCAGGCTTTATCGCCAAAAATTGGGTAGAACACTGACCGAATCGACATCGGTAAACCTTTGTTATAGGCAAAAAAGGCCAGTGCTAATGCAACGACTGAATAAATTCCCCAACCATGAACACCCCAATGAAACATAGTTGCGCCCATGGCCATTGATTTAGCTTCCTGTGAGTATGCTTCCACGTTAAGTGGTGTACCCCACCAATCGGTAAAGTATGCAGTTGGCTCAGATACGCTCCAAAATAGCAGCCCAATTCCCATACCAGCGGCAAATAGCATGGAAAGCCACGACATGACAGAATACTCAGGAGCGGCATTTTTGCCACCAATCCTGATTTTTCCTAAAGGAGAGAGCATTAACGCTATTGCAAATAGTAAGAAAAAATTTGTCGACCAAATAAATAGCACATCGAATTGTTGGATTATGCCGTCTTTGACACTGTTTAGTGCATCTTTAGCAGTGTTCGCGTCAAGAAGTAATATGGTCGTGAGAAAGAAGAATACTAAACCTGCGCTTATCCCAAATACAGGGTTATGAATATCGAGCCCCCATTTTTGCAGGTTGTCTTGACCAACGTTATAGTCGGTGGTTTCTATACTGTATTTATTTACTGTCTTATGCATTTTGAACCCGAGTTTCAAATGGTACTTTCTATTACTAAAATAATTGTAAAATGAAAGCGAAATGGCGGTAGTTTAGTTATTTTAGGGCCATAAAAAAACCTTAGATATTATCACATATCACTTAATCAATTAGGATGACTACACGCGTAACTCTACATTTTTTCGATTTAAGTTATCGTTTTTGTTACAAAAACTAATCATTCGTAGTTTATACCTCAATCAAGATCAGGCAAAATTGATTAAAGGTACGATTGTCATCTATATCTATATCGCCAGTAAATTTAGACTGTCAAAAATAAAAGAGTTATATAAAACGAAATGAAAAAATCAGATAAAAAAATTGAAAATCAAATTTGTGAAACACTGACTGAGGTTTGTGATGTGTTATTGGATCAGTTTGCTGGTTTTAAGTGGTTAACTCATACGGTTAAGTTTAGCGCTTTTCCAAGTTCACTCAGGGTGGTTTGTATTTTTGACACTGATGCTCAATTAACCCAATTAGTGTTAAATAAACAAGATATATTCATTCAAAACTTAATTGTCCATAAACTAACCCAACAGGGGCTTAAGCTTACAATCAAACAAGTGGTGTTTGATAGCGAAGCAAGGTGTGAAGCTCAACATGACGGTAACTGGGCAATGCGCTTAAAATAATGCCATAAAAAAAGGGAAAGCAAATGCTTTCCCTTTGAAGTTAGATAATGAAATCTATTAAGCTGCTTGAATTTGTTTCGCTATAACAGCAGCTTTTGCTTCAAGTTCTTCTGAGTCGAAATCATCAACATTAATTGATTTCAGACGCCCAACTTCAGCTCTTTCGAGTAATGCAACTTCAGCATCGCTTAACACGCCAAGTGCTTTACCTTCCGCAGCAACTTTGTCTAACCACATAAATGGCAGACGTTTACCTGCAGCTTTACATACCTTGTCATATAGTGGCTCTGAAGCCAGGATATCTAGTAAGGTTTGTTCTTGAATACCCACCACGTTGTGCTCTGAAGGCGTCCAGAATTGACCTTGACCTAAGCGGTCACGGCTAGCACACGGAGTTTGCATAATTTTTGATACTTTATGGTCTAGAACATCACTTGGACGCTTAAGAGGGCGGCCAAACGGGAAGATGACAGCGCGTAATGCGAAACCAAGACCCATAGGGAAGTTATCTAGTAAATCATCAAGTGATGTTTGAAGTTTATAAAGTGAATCTTCAACAGCCCATTGGACTAACGGTAAATCTTCAGTTAAACGACCTTCATCTTCATAACGCTTAAGCGTTGCTGATGCTAGGTATAACTGGCTTAATAAGTCGCCTAAACGAGCTGAAATACGTTCTTTACGTTTCAGGTTGCCACCCAGTGTTGCCATAGCTAAATCTGATAACAAGGCTAAGTTAGCACTGAAGCGGTTCATCTGTTGGTAATAACGTTTTGTTTTATCGTTATAAGGTGATTTTGAGAAGTGACTCGAAGTTACACCCATCCAAAAACTTCTTACAAAGTTAGACATAGCGAAACCGATATGGCCGAAGATGGCATTATCAAAGTTACTTAGCCCTTTACCTGAAGTGGTATCAAAAGCTGATTCCATTTCGGCGAGTACATATGGATGACAACGAATTGCGCCTTGACCATAAATGATCATTGAACGGGTCAAAATGTTTGCCCCTTCAACGGTAATCGCAATCGGTGCGGCTTGGTAACCTCGACCTAAATAGTTATTCGGGCCAAGACACACACCTTTACCACCGTGGATATCCATCGCATCGATAACACATTTCTGCATTCTATCGGTTAAATGATATTTAACGATTGCAGAGATAACCGAAGGTTTTTCACCTAAACCGATACCTACAGTGGTTAGTGAGCTTACAGCGTCCATTAGATAAGCGTTACCGCCAATACGTGCCATTGGCTCTTCAATGCCTTCAAGTTTACCGATAGGTAGCTTAAATTGACGACGAATGCGTGCATAAGCACCTGTTGCTAGTGCTGCCGTTTTAATACCACCGGCAGAGTTAGAAGGCAGGGTAATACCACGACCCACTGACAAACACTCAACCAGCATACGCCAGCCTTGACCAGCCATTTCAGGACCACCAATGATGAAACTTAATGGTACAAAGACTTCATTACCGCGTGTTGGACCATTTTGGAACATACAGTTAAGTGGGAAATGACGACGACCGGTTTCAACACCTGGAATGTCAGTTGGGATAAGCGCACAAGTAATACCTAAATCTTCAGTATCGCCAAGTAGACCATCAGGATCGCGTAATTTGAACGCTAAACCTAATACAGTAGCAACAGGGGCTAAGGTAATGTAGCGTTTGTTCCATGTTAGTTTCATACCTAACACTTCTTCGCCTTCAAACTCACCTTTACACACAACACCAAAGTCAGGGATTGCGCCTGCATCACTACCAGCTTCAGGGCTAGTTAATGCAAAACAAGGTACTTCTAAGCCTTTTGCTAGTCGAGGTAGGTAATGATCTTGTTGTTCTGGGGTGCCGTAGTGCTGTAGTAGTTCACCAGGGCCTAAAGAATTTGGTACACCAACGGTTGATGCTAATTCACTACTTAAGCCTGCAAGCTTTTGAAGCACACGAGATTGGGCATAAGCTGAATATTCAAGACCACCATATTTTTTCTTGATGATCATGGCAAAGAAACCTTCATCTTTCAGGTATTGCCATACTTCTGGTGGTAAATCAGCAAGTTCATGTGACACTTGATGTTGGTTAAGCATTTTACACACTGTTTCAACAGGGCCATCAAGGAAAGCTTGTTCTTCAGCAGTCAAACGACCTTTAGGGTAGTTGTGTAATTTGTTCCAGTTTGGGTTACCCGCGAACAAATCTGCTTCCCACCAAGTCGTACCTGCTTCAATGGCTTCTTTTTCTGTTGAAGACATTTCAGGCATGATGCCTTGATATACTTTAAGCAATGGACGTGAAATGAAGTTTTGGCGGAATGATTTTACATTTAGCGGTAGTGCTAAGACTAAAAATACAATCCATGCCACGCTACCAACAATATCTAATACGCTGCCAATCAGCATGACGACTGCAGCAGCTACGGTTGCCGTGAGTAACGAAACTCGCATATAAGTGGCTGCGCCGAGCACTGCGATCATGGCGATGATCCAAGTCAGGGTAGTCAATGTCTTTCTCCTTAAAGCATTCAAAATTGAGCACTTACAAATTAATGATCCTATTCACAGAACTGAGTGTGGTCAGACCTGTATCACATAAAATTAAACGTTACTGACCACGATTACAAGTTTTTTCAAACAATTGTTTAAAATATTTTCTACAATAAAATATCCCAAAAATGTTTTGCACTAGGTACAATAGTTATTAGATAAAATTATGACTTATAAAACTTTTTAAGGCGTTTCCCCATGTGTGAGTTATTAGCGATGAGCGCTAACGTTCCAACTGATATTGTTTTTAGTTTCACAGGTTTAGCAGAAAGAGGCGGTGTGACTGGTCCTCATGTCGATGGCTGGGGAATTACCTTCTACGAAGGCAAGGGTAGCCGTACTTTTAAAGATGCTTGTCCAAGCAGTGAATCACATATCGCCAAACTGATTAAATCTTATCCTATCAAAAGTGAGATAGTCGTTAGTCATATTCGTCAGGCTAACCGTGGTTGTGTGTCACTTGAAAATACCCATCCTTTCACACGGGAATTATGGGGTAAATATTGGACATATGCCCACAACGGTCAGTTATCTGATTATCAAGAAAAGTTTGTCGTTAATCGTTTTCAACCCGTTGGAGACACCGACAGTGAGTTGGCATTTTGCTGGATCATGGAACAGGTGTTAGTCGAATTTGGGCCGAAGCAACCAGAAGATATGAACGCTGTATTTGCGTTTATTGCAGGTTTAGCTGATGAGGTTAGAGCGCTGGGTGTGTTTAATATGATCCTAAGCGATGGCGTGGACTTGATGACATATTGTAGCAATAACCTTTGTTATATCACCCGCCGTGCGCCCTTTGGTAAAGCAAAACTAATCGATACAGATGTGGTTATCGACTTTAATAAAGAAACCACGCCGAATGACGTTGTTACTGTGATTGCAACTAGGCCACTTACTAAAGATGAAGAGTGGAACATATTAAAACCTGGTGACTGGAAGCTGTTCAGGCAAGGTGAACTTCAAGCGAGTAATCAAGCATAGTTTATAGGAACATTCGCCTGTTATAGATTGAGCATGATGATAAGTGACAGTCTCCTATAAGGGGAAAATTGGTAGACCGTCATTTTATTATTATCAACGCTATAGCGATATTCAAACACTGTACGTAAATCAATTTCAAACGCTAGTTATTATTCTGATGCCATTTCTGGCACAGCTGTGTCGGTTTTTGGTTCATCTAAAAACTGATAATTATCCAATTTAATATCTAGCTGCTTACTGCCTTTTGAGAAGTGACTAAGTCTAATGGGTAGGTAGCCTAAATCTGGCGCCATCCAAAAAAATGTTTGGCGTTTTTTACTGGTTCTTACCACTTCAATCTTAATGGTTTCGTATGAACCACTCTCGATAGTCACTCTTTCTTTACCAATAACTTTAAATTCATAATCATCGAGCTCTTTATCTTTCACCATTTCGTATTGCAGTTTTTCAGGTGGGTTGTACATATCCATTCTAAATTGCAGTTGTACCATTAATGGGTCAAAAATATCGTCTGCGTAATCTAACTTTGCTCGCTCATCTTTATATATGGTGTGAATAACGCCTTGACCCTCTGCAAATACGGTTTGTTCGTTATAGTCGCTTCCTGTACCAGTACGTTTACTCATATAACGGATAGGCTTAAGTCTGCCATCGACTAATTGGAACTCACTACTGATATTACGCACATCAGATAGCATCAATAAGCTGACATCACTATCAAATCGGTATTGATAGAAACCGTTATCCGATGCAGGTAATTGATAACGGGCTTTGCCTAAATGGATGCTGCCGTAATAAACATTATATTCGGCATTATGTGGGGCGAGAGGTGTTAGGAAGTCGCTCTTGTTTTCAGCTTCAATGTTATTCATAGCGGAAGTCGCATTGGTAGAAGCCAATTTCTCAGAAGCTGATTTTGTAACAGCTGAGCTAACCTCGTTTGCAGTGCTTGATTGAATATCTTCTGTGGTTTGTGCATAAGCTAAATTGAATGGTTGAACGTAGATTGTCGCCAGAAGGGCGATCATTGAATAAGGCTTTTTGCTAAAAGTAATATGATTCGAAATTTCAGAAAATAGTTTAACCAAAATAGTACCTATGTCTGGAGTTAAAAAGGTAAAGAGAGAACCAATGTTGCCATATCAGGCTTCCATTCAAATTTTGACAGTGAAATTTTACCTTTGTTCACTTCAATTCCTTCTGATCTTAGACGCTCTTGCTGATTTTGGAAACTAATGGTATTGAGTTTAAAGGATATTTTTCCTTGGCTGTTAATGACTCTATGCCAAGGAAGGTTAAGATGGGATGGGGCGTCTTTTAATGCTTTAGATACATAACGTGCACGGCCTGGAAGACCTGCAAGATCGGCAACCTTACCGTAGGCGAGAACATTACCTTCGGGGATCATGTTGACGATAAACCAAATTTTTTGTTTCGAAGATAGCTCGTTCATGTATAAATCATCACAGTTAAAACAACAGCATAATGCATCATTGTGCTGATAGGAATGATTGCCGAGCAAAAGTGAGGTCAAAATTTTTAGACAGTGATTAAACTCCTAAATCACTGTTAAAAAGATACATAGAAAATGAGATAGTGCGCCAGCTAACACAAATAAATGCCAAATAGCATGGTTATAGGGTATACGTTTATTGACATAAAAGATGACCCCAATGCTATAGA
Source organism: Shewanella sp. GJ50-10 (assembly GCF_055808815.1). NCBI lineage: Bacteria > Pseudomonadati > Pseudomonadota > Gammaproteobacteria > Alteromonadales > Shewanellaceae > Shewanella > Shewanella sp. GJ50-10. The sequence goes on from NZ_JBVVSS010000001.1 coordinate 1,900,687, forward strand.
AAGCGCCACCCGCTAGTAATAAATTAAATCCTAAATCGGACATGCCTTTAATAAGATCGCTCATCACAGTGACGCATAGCCAGCCCATGATCAAATAAAGTATGACACTGAAAGCTTTAAATCGGCCTATAAACAGGGTTTTAAATACAATACCGCCTAATGCGAGTAACCAAATGGCAGCGAGTACAATATTGGCTTGTTCGCCATCTAGGCTAATTAGCATTAATGGAGTGTAGGTACCAGCAATTAAGGTATAAATGGCACAATGATCGGCCATCTTGAAACGTTTACGCCATAAAGGCGTAGTGCTTGAGTGGTATAGGGTTGATGCGAGAAATAATAAAACAATGCTTAGACCATAAACCCCAATACCAAACATTTCAGTGGCATTTAAATGTGAAGCTCCTTTCACTAGCATTGCAACCATGGAGATAAGGCCTGCAATCACGCCAATACCATGAGTAACGCTATTTGCTAACTCTTCAGTTGCGCAATAATCTGATTGTTGGTGCTGGCTAGCTTCAATTTTTTGATCTGCATTTAACTCAAGGGACATCTTTGCATACAACCTAGTTAAGCAATGTAGAAATTAGAGTAACAGCTTAAATTCTAAAATACTAGAAATTAAGCGTACACGTGTAAGCTTAATTTTTTTTGCTAATAGATTCAGAATATTAGTCTTTAATTATTGTGGTTTAAGGTAAATTGCTGCTTAAGTGAACTATTTTTGTAATTACGAATCTGATGATATTCAAACAAAGATATTCAAAGCATGATGATTAAACTCTAAGTGATTAAACCCTATGTAGTTAAATCCAAGGTGGTTAAACCCTAGGTGGTTAAACCCTAGGTGGTTAAACCCTAGGTGGTTAAACGAACCAATCAATTACCGTTTAAATGAGATGAGTAAGTTTTTGAGCGATAGGATGCGCTAAATGGTCAATAAACATGAAGCAGATTTAAAAACAGCAAAAGATATTAAATTGTTGGAACAAGATCTGTCTATTGAGAATATTGAACTAGGCAATGTAACGCCATTTATTACTGCAGAAAGACAGACGCAAGTTAAAGATATCGACTTTGAACAATCAGGTTTGGCTTTTTCAGAATCCAATAGCGTAATTAATACAGACGTCTCCCTAGCCATTCCCAGTTTGTGTGCGGTGTCAAATGACTCTAGTAGGTCATCATCAGTACTTGTTGAAAATCATTCTTTTGCGTCAAGGTTAAAACAGACACTGTCCCTAAGTGTTTTATTAGTGACGATAGTTCATCTAGCTGGTTTCTTATTGCTATTGATACTGGCTGAGCAAACCGTAGATGTATTTGTCGAAATAGCTAAAGCTAAGCAACAAGAGCACATAGACAGTCCAATACAAGCACAATTAAAGAATAAAGAAATCAACGCTTACTTCATTACTGCTGAACAGTTAGCGGCAATGTCTCCAGCCACTCAACCTGAAAGCACCCCAGAGCAGACTTCAGCAAAGGCTATAGCAGAAACATCAGAACAGTCACCTGAAGTTAATTCCGAGTCTACCTCAGTAATTGCGCCAACAAAGCCACAAGAAAATATACCGCCAGATACTGAAGTGAAGCCGGTAACATTAGAACAAGTTATCGAGCAAACACCCCAATCTGCAGCTCTTATTGAAGAAGTTATAATCGAAAAAGTCACTGTAGACGAACCAATAAATGATGAGTCATTAAATGTCGACCCCATAATTGTCGACCCTATAAATGATAAAACGATAAATACTTCTTCCAGTAAACTAGATACTGAATTTAACTGGAGCAGCGTTGACAGTATGTATCTGCAGGAGCCGAAGGACGAGGCTATCCATTCGCACCTGTTCAATAAAAATGAATTAAGTGACTCACAATTTAATGTTTTGAATTCAGCGACAAGCAATGTGTTGAAAAACTTAAATCAACAAGCGTTGAAAACATTGGTTTCACAACAAGCGCATATAGCAACCTCTGGTGATGGTGCTAGTTTGAGTGAATTGACGCCTGAGATGTTTGATATTGAAATCATAGAAATAGAAGATAAGCGACAAGCCACAACCCTCGACCACCGTTTAGACCCAAATCGGATAATGAAACATGGTGATACTTGCTATCGAATTGTTCCGTTGCCAACTCAAATTAATCCACACGCAGAAGGTTTAGGATTTGCTGAACCCTGTGATAGTGCTCGAATGAAAAAGGCATTAAATAAAGCAATCCAGAATAGGTTATCGAAAGTACAATTGCCGTAATGTTTTGCGCAACACTTGTTAATGTTTTATCCGATGCGCATATTTTTATTATTTTTGCTTAGATAAAAATTCATCAGAATTTTATTAAACTGAGACGCACTATTATTTTAAATAATATTATCAGACTCTTAAGTTATGAATAAATATCAGGCTTGTGTTGTTAAAATTGAAATCAATTCACTTGTATTTTAACTAATATGCTGAGTATACTGCTCACATCTTGTCGGAGTGCCTTATGGCTGAGACCGTTTATTCGGGATCCGTTGAACCTGATCAGGTTAAAACCTGCGAAGGAAACAAGCAGTTAATTTGCTATTTCTTCTTTCTGTTTTCAGATTTATTGAAAGTTTAAAACTATTTGATGTGTTTTGACGACCATTAAAATTTTGCCGTCATCAACAGCAAGAGTTTTATATTGCGTAAAGTTATATAGGCTTCTAACAAGAGGTTTATTTAAAACTTTATCATCAAAGCAAATTACAGGGTTATTTATAACTCGCTCGTCATCAACAAACCTCTCCAGACAAGCAACTCTTTTTAATTATTTTTGAGGTTGCTAATGTCAAATCGTCGCCAAACCCGTGAACAAGCACAAGCTTTTATTGATACATTAAAGCCGCTACAACATCCTAATTCTGAGAAAATTTATCTTACTGGTTCCCGTAAAGATTTATTAGTGGGCATGCGCCAAATTCATCAGACAGACACTATTTTAGGTGGAACCGATGATGCTCCTGTCACCGAGAGTAATCCACCTATTAAGGTTTACGATTGCGCGGGGGCGTACTCTGATCCCGATGCTGAAATTAACGTACGTTTAGGTTTAAACAAATTTCGCGAAAGCTGGATTGATGAACGTGAAGATACCGAGCAGCTCGCTGGTGTGAGTTCAGACTTTACTCAGCAACGTTTAGCTGATGATGGTTTAGATCATTTACGTTTTGAAGCATTAGTGCCACCAAGACGTGCTAAAACAGGCAGATGTGTAACCCAAATGCACTATGCTCGTCAGGGTATCATCACGCCTGAAATGGAATATATTGCCATACGTGAAAATATGGCAAGAGAGCAAGTCACAGATGAAATATTAACTCAAAAAGCTGCTGGAGAAGCATTTGGCGCAGTGATCGGGCAACCAATTACCCCAGAGTTTGTCCGTGATGAAGTGGCTCGCGGCCGTGCGATAATTCCGCTTAACATCAACCATCCAGAAGCTGAACCTATGATTATTGGACGTAACTTTTTAGTTAAAGTGAATGCCAATATCGGTAACTCAGCCGTGACCTCATCGATTGAAGAAGAAGTTGAAAAACTTGTTTGGTCAACGCGGTGGGGCGCCGATACGGTTATGGATCTCTCTACAGGCCGTTATATTCATGAAACTCGCGAATGGATAATCAGGAATTCACCAGTACCAATTGGTACTGTGCCAATTTATCAAGCGTTAGAAAAAGTGAATGGTGTTGCTGAAGACCTTAACTGGGAAGTGTTTCGCGATACCTTGATTGAGCAGGCTGAACAAGGCGTTGATTATTTCACTATTCATGCTGGGGTGTTACTGCGTTATGTCCCAATGACGGCTAAACGCTTAACGGGCATTGTTTCTCGCGGTGGATCAATTATGGCCAAGTGGTGTTTGAGTCACCACAAAGAAAGTTTTTTGTATGAACACTTTAAAGAGATCTGTGAGATCTGTGCGGCTTATGACGTGTCTTTATCGCTGGGTGACGGAATGCGTCCAGGTAGCATTGCAGATGCCAATGATGAAGCGCAATTTGCAGAGCTTGAGACCTTAGGTGAGTTGGTCAAAGTGGCATGGGAATACGATGTGCAAACCATTATCGAAGGCCCTGGCCATGTGCCAATGCAACTCATTAAAGTGAATATGGAAAAACAACTAGCCCACTGTGATGAAGCGCCTTTTTATACTTTAGGCCCACAAACAACGGATATCGCACCGGGTTATGATCACTTTACTTCTGGCATCGGCGCAGCCCAAATGGCCTGGTATGGTGTTGCAATGCTGTGTTATGTCACCCCTAAAGAGCATCTTGGCTTACCAAACAAAGAAGATGTTAAACAGGGCTTAATTGCCTATAAAATTGCAGCCCACGCCGCAGATGTCGCAAAAGGGCATCCTGCTGCACAAATACGTGATAATGCATTGTCGAAAGCACGTTTTGAGTTTCGCTGGGAAGATCAATATAACCTTGGCTTAGACCCCGATACTGCCCGTGCATATCATGATGAATCATTGCCGCAAGAATCGGCCAAAGTAGCCCACTTTTGCTCAATGTGTGGCCCCAAATTCTGTTCAATGAAAATTACACAGGAAGTTCGAGAGTATGCTGCTAAACAAGAAAAGCAGGCATTATCGACAGGTGTTGAACAGACTATTTCAATTGTTGATGCAAATGAGTTCCAAGCAAAACAAGATAGCAGTATCGAACTAGATGTAAATGCGGCAATGGCACAAAAATCTGCCGAATTCAAAGCTACAGGCTCAGCTATTTATCATTCTGTTTCTGATAATCAAAACGCCACTAAAACTGCACCAGATGAAACTTCAGTAAACAAAACTCCTGAACTTGAAAACGTTGAGGGCTAAGTATGTCTCAACTAATGCAAGGTAATAACAAACCTATTGTCTGGACCATTGCCGGTTCAGACAGTGGTGGCGGGGCTGGTATTCAAACAGACTTGGCTACGATGAACGACTTAGGGTGTTTCGGTTGCAGTGTGATTACTACAGTCACTGCCCAAAGCTCTGTGGAAGTGAGCTTGGTTGAACCATTATCAGATGCAATGGTAATTGCTCAGTTAAATGCGCTTGAAGCTGATTTAATTCCTGCAGCAATAAAAATTGGGCTGATTGCCAATCAACAACAGCTAGATATTATCGCTAAGTGGCTTAAATCCTTTAGAAGCAAAGATATTGCCAACAAAACCGTGCCTGTGATTGTCGATCCTGTGATGGTGGCCAGTTGCGGTGATGGTTTAAACCAGCAAGCAGAGCTGGATTTTAGCGCTTTTAAAGGTTTAATCACTTTATTGACGCCCAATGCCCAAGAGTTGTTTAGGCTAGTAGCAAAATCAGCTGTAAAAACCGATTTAGGTAAAGCGAGTTTTTATGATGCTGCTTCGTTTTTAAATAAAGATTTAAAATGTAATCTTATTGCAAAAGGCGGTGATGCCGAGCAATGGCAAGGAGATACAGCCAGTGATTTATTCGTTTGCCAGCAGGTTTTAGGTGTCAGCGAATCACATCAATATCAAAGTTATTGGCTATCATCCAAACGTATTGAAACTAATAATAATCACGGTAGTGGCTGTACATTATCTTCAGCCATTGCTTGTTTTATGGCACATGAGTACGTTCTTCACGATGCAATTGTGATGGCGAAAGCGTACGTGTCAAAAGGCTTATTAGATAGTGTGCAATTTGGCAAAGGCGCTGGCCCTTTAGCTAAAACAGGTTGGCCAAATGATATTGGTCTATATCCTCATGTTAGTCATTATTACGCAAGTGATTCGGACAAAAATCTAACGAACTCTGCTGATCAAGTTATTGGTTCAAGTCATGGTTCAAATAAAGCTTTTGCGAAATTAGAGCAAGATATTGGGGTTTATCCCGTTGTTGACGATATTGCTTTGCTCGAAGCATTACTTAAAGCGAAATGCACAACCGTTCAGCTTAGAATAAAACAATCTGGCGATACATTAGATGAGCATATAGAAACTCAAATTCAACAAGCGATTACTTTAGGGCGTGATTATCGAGCTCAAGTGTTTATTAATGATCATTGGCAACTTGCTTTAAAACATGGCGCTTTTGGGATTCATTTAGGCCAAGAAGACGCAGAACTGGCGCCGCTAGATGTCATTAATGAAGCGGGGGTTGCGATTGGTTTATCGAGTCACAGCGTTTTTGAGATCTTACTTGCCCATCAATTAAAACCTTCCTATATCGCTCTTGGGCATATTTTCCCAACGACCACTAAGGTGATGCCATCAGCCCCTCAAGGTTTAACGAAGTTAGCCCGTTACGCAGCTCTGCTTAAATCAGTGTGTCCAACAGTGGCAATTGGTGGCATAGATGAGCAGGTGCTTGATCAGATAAAAGCCTGCAAAGTCGATAGTATTGCTGTGGTAAGAGCGGTAACTGAAGCAGCCTATCCAACATCAGCATACAAACGTTTATTAAGTCAGTGGCAAGGTGATGACTTATCTTTATCGCGCGAGTCAAGCCATGAATAAATTATCAGATATTCAATTTATGCGTTATTCAAGCCATGTGTTACTGCCAGATATGGGCGAAGATGGTCAGCTTAAATTAATGAATAGCGCTGTGGTCATTATTGGTATTGGCGGCTTAGGTCATGCTGTAGCGAATCAACTTGCAGCAGCTGGCGTCGGCCAGATTGCCTTGATGGATGATGATAGAGTCGAGCTATCAAACCTGCCAAGACAATTGCTGTTTCACAATGAAGATATTGGCCTTAATAAAGTTGATGTTGCCGCCAAAAAGCTCTCTCAAGCTTATGCTGATTGCGTTATAACACCACTATGTCAAAGGTTTACAGGTCAAGATGACACAATATTAAATGCTGCAGATTTGGTATTTGATTGCACTGATAATTTTACTTCTCGATTACTGATAAACCAATTTGCAGTCAGTTCTAAAAAAGCCCTGATAAGTGGCGCAGTAAGCGGTGCCAATGGGCAGCTATTCTGTCTCGATTTTACTCAGGCAATTTCTTTCGGTGACCATGTCGTCACTCATGATAAAAATAGCTCTGGATCTGACAGCTTATCGTTTAACAATACTGACAATGAAGCGGGCTGTTATCAATGTCTTTATCCAGAAGATTCAGCCGTAAATCAGTCATGCGCGCAAGCTGGAGTGCTTACTTCAGCATTATTGTCCGTTGCATCAATGCAAGCTTTACTCGGCTTAAATTGGTTAAAAAGCGATGAATTACAAAAGCGAGATTTACAAGGCCGACTGCATTTATTCAATGCTAATAGTCTGCAGTGGCGCAATGTAGGCATGTCACAAGATCCAAACTGTTGTATTTGCGCTTTAAATTAAGCAGTTTTCAGCCTTCTAAGTACGTTAGGAAAAATTATGATCACAATAGAATTTAATGGTTCAGCTGAAAAACTTCAAAGCAACGCAAGCTTGCTGCAGTTAGTTGAGTTAAAAGATTTAAACCCGAAATCATTGGCACTGGTTCTGAATGACCAAGTTGTCCCTCGTAGTCGTTGGGCGCAGATTGAATGCCAGCAAAGTGACAAAATTGACGTATTTTCAGCCGTAGCAGGGGGTAACATGCTATCAATTGCCAATCATGAATTCGAATCTCGTTTGTTTACTGGAACAGGGAAATTTACTGATTCTAAAACAATGTTAGCGGCGATAGCGGCATCTCAATCCCAATTAGTGACGCTAGCAATGAAGCGCATTGATCACAGTAAAGATTTTGATGACTTACTGACGCCATTGCAGCAAATGGGAGTTAAGTTATTACCCAATACTGCAGGAGCACGTAATGCCAAAGAAGCTATTTTTGCAGCCGAACTTGCCAGCGAAATGTTATCTACAAAGTTGATCAAGCTAGAAATACATCCAGACCCTAAATACTTAATGCCAGATGCTGTAGAAACGTTAAAAGCGGCAGAAATACTCTGTAGTAAAGGTTTTACGGTTTTACCTTATGTACATGCTGACCCGGTTTTATGTTATCGACTGGAAGAAGTAGGTTGCGCCGCGGTCATGCCATTAGGTAGTCCGATTGGTAGTAATCAAGGTTTAGCTACTGAGCCCTTTTTAGAAATCATTATTGAGCAAGCGAATATACCTGTTGTGGTTGATGCAGGTATCGGCTCACCGTCGCAAGCGTGTAGAGCGATGGAAATGGGAGCTGACGCGGTTTTAGTAAATACCGCTATTGCCAGTAGTGCAGATCCTATTTCTATGGCTGAGTGTTTTAAAAACGCGGTTAAAGCAGGTCGACAAGCGTATTTAGCAGGACTTGGCAATGTTTCGAAACAAGCAGAGCATACCAGTCCGCTAACCAACTTTTTAAAGCTTTAAGGTCAGAATAGTAATGAGTTTTACTGAACAATTTAAGCAGTTAAACCTTGATGAATTGTCTATGCGCTTATATTCAACCACAGCTGTTGATGTGGAGCATGCTATTTCACACTCGCAAGGTAACATCGATAGTTTAATGGCTTTATTATCGCCAGCGGCAAAACCACATCTTGAACAAATGGCGCAAAAAGCTTATCAGCTGACACGGCAACGTTTTGGCGCCAATATTGGATTATATTTGCCGCTTTATTTGTCTAACCTGTGTGCTAATGAGTGTGATTATTGTGGTTTTTCGATGAGTAATAAGCTCAAACGAAAAACACTTTCTGATGCTGAATTATTAGCTGAGATGAATATTATTAAGCAGCGCGGTTTTGATTCAATTTTACTGGTGTCTGGTGAACATGAAACCAAAGTCGGTATTGAGTACTTTAAACATGTATTGCCCATCGTAAAGCAACAATTTAGCTATGTTGCAATTGAAGTGCAGCCGTTAACTGAATCAGAGTATCAAGCATTAGTGGCGCTGGGTCTTGATGCTGTGATGGTTTATCAAGAAACCTACCAACCTCATACGTACCGTAAGCACCATACTCGCGGAAAAAAACAAGACTTTCTATATCGATTAGCTACTCCGGAGCGCGTTGCAGCAGCGGGTGTTGATAAAATTGGTTTAGGGGTTTTACTTGGACTGGATGACTGGCGTTTAGATGCATTATTGATGGGATTTCACCTTAGGTATTTAGAGAAGCATTATTGGCGCACTCGCTATAGTATATCGCTACCAAGGCTAAGACCTTGTACAGGCGGGGTAACCCCAAAAGTTGAGCTGACTGATGAAGGCTTAGTGCAAATGATTTGTGCATTTAGATTGTTCAATGCGCAGTTAGAAATTAGTTTGTCTACTCGAGAAACGCCTGAGTTCAGAGACAATTTACTACCACTTGGGGTGACAAATATAAGCGCAGGCAGTTCAACTGAACCAGGAGGTTATCAAAACCCCAATTCGCAGCTGGATCAATTTGAAATCAGTGACGATCGTAGTGTTAATCAAGTTATTGAAAAAATGCAGCTAAATGGTTTAAACCCTGTTTGGAAAGACTGGGAAAGCGCATGGTATTAGCACTTGGTATTAGTCACTGGTACTAGCACTTGTTATAACAATGACGCATAACAAGTATCCAATTGCTGTACAAACCATAAGTCTTGCATGATAATTAAACACTTAATAAAGGAAGTTTAACGATATTAATATGAACTAAATTCACATTATTTTGTTTTAGGCTTTGATTTAAAAGGATTGATGACATGCAAATACCATCAGCAATGACCTCAGGAATACAAGGTTTACAAAGTGCCCAAAACGATTTGGCGCAAGCAACAACAGCTGTTGCTGCACCAGAACCAGCAGCACCTGTAAAAATAGAACAAGATACAGTTACCTTAAGTTCTCAAACAGCGCAGCCAACAGATAAAGTGTCTGCATTGATAGATGCTGAACAAACGGTGACTCAAGCGCAAGCATCTGCAGAAGTCATTGATGTTGCTTCTGAAAATGTCGGCACTATTATCGATTTATCAGTTTAATCGATAATTATGAATGTTCAGAGTCAAACCTCTTTACAAGCAACAAACCTAACCTCGAGTCAAAACGTTCGCTCAACTCGAGGTAAGGTTGTAGGTCATGGTGCTAATAGCGCTGTAAATAGTACTGCTAATAGTGTTGCTAATAACTCTGCTAATAATGGTTCTGTACAAGCCACGAATACACTAACAAGTGCCTTCCCAACAAATAGTTCTTTAACAAAGAGCTCTCTAGTAAATAATTCTTTAGCAAGTGACACTCAAGTAAATCACCCTCTAACCAATAACTCTGTAACTCATTTTGTCGACATTACTTCGGAGACTAATCTAAGTTCATACGTATCAGCTCAGCAGTCAGTGACTCCTGAATCGCTTAATCCAACCGCTTCGCAATATAATTTGAAAAGTGGCGCTATATCAGTACTGGGTATATCAGCTGGTGGAAGTCAGGAAGAAACTGATAAAGCAATGGATGGGTTTAATCAAGATGATGGGCGTTCAAAGAATGTTGGGGAAAATGAACCTGTGACAGGCTTTGAAGGTGTTAGCAATAATCAAACGGAAGCACAAAATGCTGAGGTTGATGATAGTACTGAAAACAGTGCTGAAAACAATCCTGAAAACAAAGCACAAGCAGAACAAAAACAACAAGAAGCGATTAAGCAGCAAGAAGTGGAGCAACAAGCTCAACTTGATGCCCAAGTGATCAAGGAGCTTTCTGCGCGAGACTCTGAAGTTAAAACCCATGAACAAGCCCACGCAGCAGTAGGTGGAAGTTTTGCTCAAACTCCTCAATATACGTACGAGAAAGGCCCTGACGGTAAACGCTATGCTGTTGAAGGAAAGGTTAATATTGATGTTGGCGTGATTGAAGGTAATGCCCAAGCGACTTATAACAAAATGCAAAAGGTTTATGCAGCAGCGATGGCGCCGGTTCAACCTTCAATTGCCGATATTCAAGTGGCTAATGAAGCCGTTCAGAAAATGAATGAGGCGAAAAAAGAATTAATAGCTGAGCGGCAAGAGCAGATATTAAGTACTGAAGATTCAAAGCAAATTAATGATTTAGCGCAACATTTAGCATTGTTTGGTGAGCAGGGTTTTACGCCCACTTATCCATTTGACCAAACGAACGAGCAAAATAGCGATACCGAAAAAGTAATCAATAATACCAACGTATCTGATTTACAGTCGGGACAAGCATACACGCGGATCAATTTAGCTGTATAGCCTCATCTAAACCTTCCACCTTTTGTGATTTTGTCTTTATCTCTCTATATTTTTTAATCAAGGCTTTGATTTATATCATGTTGAAGTAGTATCAAAGATTCAAGTAGCTTTGATGCAGGCCCTTGTTTATCGCGATTGGGGATCAGTAAAGATAGTTGTATTTTACGACTCTTACTGCCTTTTAACTCTAAGCGTTTAAGCTCACATGATGCTATATCATTTTTAACTAAGTAGGCCGGCGCCCAACAAAAACCAATGCCTGTTTTTAGAATATTTATCGCTTCGTGGAAATTTGAAACAGTCCATCGTTGCTCTGCTTTAAGCCATCCTGTATCTGAGGCTTTATTTATTGCAGTGTCTTTGATTACTAGCTGTAAGTATTGTGCGAGAACTTGATCATCTGCAATAACCTTTTGCAAAGCTAAAGGATGATCTGGAGAGCAAACTAGAAATAACTCTGATTCACAAATAGGTTCTGCAATATGGCCTTTTGCGGGAATCGCACATATGGCAATATCAGCCGTGCTATTTAAAATTAACTCATGAGTTCCTGAAATTACCGAATCGATGATGGTGACTCGAGTCCCACGGCTATGGGGTAAAAATGCTTTCAATGCATCGACTAAAAAGTCCATAGGGTAAATAATTTCACGGGCAATGGTTAAATTGGGTTCCCAACCTTCGCCTAAGTTACTGGCTAATTGCTCAAGTTCATCAACCGTTTGCGTTAAGTGACGAGAGCGGCGCAGTAACACTTCCCCTTGTTCAGTTAGGTAAGCTTTGCGGCCTTTAACTTCGAGTAATTGGATCCCTAATTGGCTTTGCAGTTTTGCCACTGCATGGTTAAGTGATGATTGGCTTTTATTGAGCTGTTCAGCCGCTTGTGCATAGCCACCAAAATCAACAACAGATTGAAGGATACGCCATTGTTCTAAGGTTGACTTTGCTCTGCTCATATTGCTCTGCTCATATTGCTATCTATTGATGTTGTTTTTTATTGTTTACGCAGGGATTACTTAGGGAAGCTGATAGATAATATCGTTAAACAATTAAATCAAGCTAGTTTTAGTTGATAAGAAAGAGGGCGTAATAAGCATTACGCCCTTAGTCATTTACTTTTTATCAGTCTTTTTAGGGGTTACTTGAACAGGCAAGTATTTCATTGTCGCTTTGGTTTCAGCAAGGTAAGGGCCTTTGTGAAGAGTTTCAGGCCAGTCTAAAAGCATCATCGCTAGAACATTTCTGTGCTCGCCCATCACCATATCTGGATTCCCTCTAGGCGATGGAATTATCTGATGTTCAGGATCAAACGAAGCTGCAATATGATTTTGGGTCTTTGTAATCACAGGGTGATCTCGCAAACCTGTTAAATAAAAACTGATCCCCACTTCAGAAATAATGTCATCGGTTGCGTCCTTTAGAATACGGTCGATGTTGTTATCAAAGTAATCTAAGATCCATTTAAACTCTTTCGCGCTAACTTCTTGTTGGTAATAGCCACTTGCAGCAAAAATAAAGTGCGTCATGCCATACAATTTATTTTGGAATTGTTTTTTGTCTAGTTCACTGTCTTTGTCATTCGGGTAAGCTGCAATAAAGGCTTTTTTGTAATCTTCAACGTAGCTACCAACTTCAAGCTGTTCTGCCCAATAAGCATAATTAATAAGCTGAGCAGCCCAAGATTTAATCATTTTAGGGTCGGTTAAGCCAGGTGTTAAATCGTAAGCCTTTAAAGCGTCGACCATTTGTTGATGACATGGTCCATTAAAACCTAACTCATCAATACGGCTGGCGTATCGGAGTAAAATATCGCTGTAAAAAATAAACTCCGGAAAAGGCTTTAATGCTTTCTTACGTGCTTTAGCACGAGGTCCTTTACCTAGTACACTAATAGCTTGCTCAGCTTGCTGTTCTATAAACTTAGGGTTATCAATATTACAAGCAAAGTAATTTTGGCGTTCAGTAATCGTAATTAAATCGATAAGTGCAGCGTTAGTGTATTTTTCATCCCCCGTCATACGGTACATTCTTAAGCCGTAATGGCCTTGAATACGCGGTGGGAGAGTATACATATTTTGTTCAAGGTTTAGCTGAATCGCACTTCGAACTTGTTGATGTGTTAGTGGTGTTGCTGATGGTTTTGGTTCAGCGAAACTAGACGCTGAAGTAACCACAAGAGACAAGCCGACTATGCTTGAACCTACAAGGCACGATAAAGATTTAAATTTGCGAATGGCCAACATTGAAGGCTCTCCTGATGATTGATGATGGATCATTGGGTGGGGTAAGTATAATGATCATTTGCTCATTTAGGGTTAAATTTTCTTCATTAACTACAAAAATATCAAAAACTTGACGTTCTGTTACTGTAGGTTTACTTGCTTCAAAAATGATCCTAACAAGGCTTTGATGCCAAAGAGGTAAATAATAATCTATCCCTTCATTAGCAATGCCATTAAAGCTAAACGTTAGATCTTGAGCACTTTGCCACTCTTGATTAAAACTTTGTTGAAACGCTAATGTTAGCGGCTGTTGGTTTATCTGTTTACCAAGATAAAAGTCCAAAATCACTTTAGAGCGAAAAACACGCAATTGCTGTCGATAATCGATTGCGGCTTGCTCGCGCTCAGATAAACTAAGCTCGAATTGTCGATGTATATATTGTGCTAACCAAAGCTGCCCAAGTGAATGATTGTCTGCTAGACCCTGCTTGTTGTTTAAATAAAACTTATTGCCTCGAGCTAAACCGGCGATAGCTTCAGCGATGACATCGATTAATTGATTGGCCTGTCTTCGATTGGATATAGTTTTAACGTAACTGAGACTGGCTTGGCCAAACTGATGTCCAATCACGGGATAACGAATTATGTGTGCAGAGTTTTTAGTTGCTTGAGAGATAAATAACTCGCCGAGTAAGCGCTGCTGATGCCATACTCGATAAATTTGGTTTTCGACAGCTTGACTAGCTTTTTTGTCTGATGATACCAGAGGCTCTAAACGAGATTGTTCAACACTATTTGCTTGGTTTAATTCTTTATCAAATTCTTGGTTGATTTCTTGATGAGGAATTTCAGCCAAAGTTATCGTCTCTATACGAACACCGACATCTTCCAATTGTTTGAATGTTTGTTCCATTAAGTCGTATGCAGAGGTGAAACCAGTGTATTTATCGTGAGGTAAACTCGCAAGATGTTGGCCAATATTCCACGGTGCAACGTCGATATTGCTTGTGAGTTGCTGTAAATAATCAATTAAGGCGTCATTATCTAATAAATGAGTGTCTAGATGTTGTGCTGCGTTGGGTTGTTTAATCTGTTTAATGATGCCTAACGAGGCTGCATTTTTGTATTTGGCTCGTGATTGATAAGCAAGCCAAGCACTTTTACGACATTGCTCATTGGGTTGTAAGATAAGGTATTTAGCCAGACTCACATCTAGATTTTGATTTTTAGAAGACGCTAACTGACATTCTTGCTCGTTAAATACGAGTTCGACATTATTATTGCTTAGGTTTCTTCTTATAGTGGCTTGAGCATTATGTAGTTTGGATTTAGTGCTAATGTCTAGCTGTCTATTTTGAATTGATTTAAGTTTTGCAGCTAAAGATGAATAGGGTGGATGTGATTGTGACAGGTTATCAATGAATTGTTCAAGTGTAGGATTTTTCAGTAAAGCTTGAAGCTCATCAGCTAAATGTAACTGGCACATTAAAATACTTTCGCGCTGGCTGTTAGCGGCTAAGTCACGATAATAATTTAATCGGTCATTAAAATTGTTGAAACCTAAGGTGAGTTGTTCAAATTGAACAGCCTGTTTAGCAACAGGCTGATTTAAATCTAATTCAGCTAGAGACGGCTGATACCGCAGACATTGTTGAATGAATAGGTTTAGCGGGTTGGCAACTGCCGGAGCAGTTGCCAATAAACTAAAAGTTAGGATTACTACAAAAATGTTTTTTGGCATATGCGACGCGTTCTTCCACTGATAACGTCGGTCCTTTAAGACCTTCTACATGTTTTAGTCTACCTAAAATCCCTTTACCATTTGCTGTTTGAATCGCCAATCCTGGTCTAGCATTCAGCTCTAATAGTAGTGGGCCACGTACTTTGTCTAATACCATATCTGTGCCCAAATAACCTAACTCACACATTTCATAGGCACTTGATGCAGTATGTAATAGTACATCCCAGTTAGGCACTTGGATTTGTGACAGTTCATAATTGGTATCTGGATGAGTTAACACCGGCTTATCAAATTGCACTGCATATAAGCTTTTACCAGTGGCAATATCTAAGCCAACACCTACAGCACCTTGGTGTAAATTAGCCTTACCATCAGATGCAGCAGTAGAGCAACGAAGCATCCCCATGACCGGATAGCCTTTAAATACGATAAGGCGAATGTCCGGTACACCTTCGTAACTAAAACCATCGAACACAGGATCAAATTCGATTAAGCCTTCAACCAAGCCAACATCTGGAATGCCACCAAGTGAGAAAAGGCCACTTAAGATATTGGAAACATGCCGATATACTTCATTTGGGGTGACTTCATCGCCATTCGGTTTGTAATAACGGCCGTTTTCAACATGAGTTATTACTAAAATACCTTTACCACCAGAGCCTTTAGCCGGCTTAATAACAAAGCCGGTTCTGCCTAGTACCATTTGTGGTATTTCATTAATTTTATGTTGTTCTTCAACAACACCAATTAAGTCAGGTACAGCAATATCATTGGCTAAAGCTAATTGCTTAGTAATGAGCTTATCATCGACGCGTTTATAAAATTTACGCTGATTGTACTTGCCAATGTAATCGATATTGCGCTTATTCATATTCAATACACCGTTACGGCGTAATTCCCAAGGCCAAGCGTAATTTTTCATTACTTTTCCTCTGCCAAAGGCTTAAAGCGTTTTAGTTCTGTTAGGCGGTAACCTGTGTACTGACCCATTACCAATACCATTGCCAGAATGACTAAATGAATACCTAGGAAGTTAAACACCCAGTGTTGAATCCAAGAGTTGCTCATTGCTAAATAAGCTAATGTCGCAACAAATAAACTACCACCACCAGACATAAATACCGATTTAGGGCCTTCTTCTTCCCATAGAATAGACATACGCTCAATGGTCCAAGCAAGAATGATCATTGGGAAGAATGTAATGGTCAATCCTTCGCTCAAACCAAGCTTGTACGAAATTAAGGTAAACAGTCCAATAATAAATATCACCACAATAATCACCGCGGATATTCGGGATATGAGCAAGAGATTGAGCTGTGATAAATATGAACGGATCATTAAGCCAAACGCGACGATTAGCAAGAATCCGATTAAACCCGTTAATAAGGTGGTTTGTATAAATGCGAGTGCAATAAGCACTGGCATAAAGGTACCTGATGTTTTAATACCAATAATCACGCGCAGGAATACCACAACTAAAACACCGATTGGAATTAATAAAATCCCTTTAAAGGTGCTTTGTTCTTCAAGTGGTAACTGGTACAGCGAAAAATCCCATGAATCAGAATCAGTATTCATCATCATATCGATTGATGTGGCTAAAGCAGAGCGTGTTTCTTGCAGCATCGAGAAGTTAACTTGTGAATTACTACCGCCAATCACATCAAGTACTGACATGCCGTTGCGTTGCCAAAGCACTAAGTTTTCTGGTCGACCTTGTTTGTTGTTTTCAACATCAAATAAAACCCATTCACCGTCCTGATAAACCTGAACATACGGGTTTAACTGTTGGCGTCGACGTTGATCTTCAAGCACTAAGCCGCTGACTTGTTTAGCCGCTACGCCTTTTGATTGCAGCATTTGCAAAAATAGCTGAGTACGCGAGTTAACTGATAATAATAACGCCATATTTTGCGATTGATTACTATCGTTAATCACATCCATTAGCTGTTGGGCGTATGAAATGTTACTGGCGCTTCGCTCCCAAACTTGATTTATAATTTGTTCAGCAGCACCACGCTCCGTCACTTGCCATAAATATGGCTCAGGAGTCACAGGTTCTTCATCTGCATAAACTGTAAGTTGACCAGTAGGTACTAGCGTTACGCGATAGTATAAAGACTGGCTACCAGAAGCTTCACGAATTGACCATACTGCTCGGCGATCATCTCCTTCAGAGATATTTAAACCATAACCCGCAGAAGTTGCGTTTTCAGCCAATACATCAAAAGCAGGGTCTTGAGGTAGTGATAGTGAGGCTTCAGCGGGTTTATTAGTACCATTAAACATGACTTTAGCTTCAACCGACCAGCTTTGAACTTGCTCACCAGGAAAAAAAGGTACGTTATGTTCAACACTGCGATAAATACTCGCAGTTATCCCTGAAATGAAAAGTAGGGCAACAAAGATAAAAAACGGCTTACGAGAATGCATTTGAATTCCTATTTAGCTTCTTTAGTCGATTCTGTTTGTGGTTTTTTGCCATGAACGTATATCTGTCCAACATCTACAACTGCAATGTCTTTCATAAATTTACGACCAAGTAATAACGGGAACTCTAAGTGACTACGGTCTGTTAAGTTCAAGTCAGTTTCAGCAGCGTATTGACCTATTTTTAAATGAGCATGGATTACTGGACGGCGGTCATCTGGCATATCAGAGTCTTGTTTGATGCGAACAAAGCGTTCAACTTTATGCTCGAAGGTATTACCAGGTTGGTCTGCGCCATTAGTCATGACATCAAATCTAACCCACTGCACCCCATTACGTTCAAACAACACGATATTTCTAGCATCTAATGAAGAAGACTCTGCACCAGTATCAATGCGCGTTTCAAATGACGCTTTAAGCTCGTCAACAAATACATGCTCAACTTCACCTAGAACGATTTTGTCAGAAACAACTGATTCAGGACATTGTGGCGGCTCACTTAATTGAGCAAGTGCAGCAGCATCGTCATTCATTTTTTTAGATTGTTTGGCTAATGCGTCAGTAATTTGTAATTTTAGGTCGTTTACTTCAGCGCTTAGATTTTGCATTTCTGTTGAGTTTTCACATTGTGCGTTTATCGCATCGATTATGACAGTTTGTGAAGCTGCGAGATTAGCACTCAGTTCTTCACTTCCAACTGGCGTAACTTTCTCAGTTGATGCACAGCCTGATATTAACGCGGCGGTGACGGATAAAATAATTACCTGCTTTAACATGACAATTCCTGTTTTTATAATCTAAGCTAATCTTTCAGATTTATTACTTTAACATACTAGTTTCATAGGGTTATAACATCAAACTAGATCGTGATTCGGTTGGTTTTTTATGGCAATGATAGTTGCGCGCTTTGGCGCTGGGTAACCTTCGACCGTTAAACTAACATCATTTGGGTCAAGATAATCAACTAATGACTCATTCTTCATCCATTGAGTTGACCTTTGCTCTGCCATTGAGGTGATATCTACATCTACACAGCGAATATCGGTGAAATCGCACTTTTTCAACCATAACATGAGCGCGTCTACTGATGGCAAAAACCAAACATTGTTCATTTTTCCATAGCGATCTTCAGGTACTAGAACCGCATTTTCGTCACCATCTATGACCAAGGTTTCCAATACAAGTTCGCCACCCATTCTAAGTTGGTCACGTAATTGTAGAATATGATCAATAGGTGAGCGACGGTGATATAGCACACCCATCGAAAACACAGTGTCGAATGTATCTAATGGCGGTAATTCTTCAATCCCTAAAGGTAATAAATGCACAGGGTGCTCATTACCCGCTAAACGCTTAACAGCTTCAAATTGGCATAAAAATAATGGTGAAGGGTCAATACCTACAACACGTTTTGCGCCAGCACCTAACATGCGCCACATATGATAACCACTGCCACAACCCACATCTAATACTGTGCGGTTGTCTAGTGGTGAAATGTGTTCTTTTACACGATCCCACTTCCAGTCACTGCGCCACTCGGTATCAATTTCAATACCATGGATATAAAAAGGGCCCTTACGCCAAGGTTGGAATAACCCTAACAGGTTCTGTAATTTTTCAGTTTGACCTGCAGTTAGCTGACTGCCGTCGCCAATTGTCACACCGTTGTATAAATCTATATGGGTCGGTGTTGGGTAATGTAGTTTATTAAGTACTTTTTCCCATTTTGGCAAGTTGCCATGTTTGTGCTCTCTTTGCCATTTCCCAAGAATTGCAGGAAGTTCTTCAAGCCAATGCTGTAGGCTAGAATCGGCAATTTGTTGGTAAAAGGAACTGAAACTAATCACTTGATGGCCACCATTGATGCGAAATTAAAACATTGAAACCACACTGTGGAATGGCTAAAACCATTGTCAGTGAAGCGTTGTTGGTGCATGGATAAACTGTCTGGACGCATAACATTTTCAAGTGCACTGCGTTTTTGGCTGATTTCTAGTTCGCTGTATCCATTTGCGCGTTTGAAATCTAGATGCTGTTCATCTAATAAAGTTTGAATAACATTATCTTCAAACCTTAATTTTTCTGAGATCACTAATATGCCACCAGGTAGTAAACCTTGATAAACTTTAGCAATTAACTGATCTCTGTCGTGTACGGGAAGAAATTGTAGGGTGAAATTAAGTACCACCATTGAGGCATTGGTTACATCAATATCTCTAATGTCACCACAAATTAGTTCTACTTCAGTATCACTGACATAGGCAGATAAATTCTCTTGGCAACGAGATATCATTGATTCACTGTTATCTACAGCAATAATTCTGCATTGACGTTGCTCTATTTGACGTCGAATACTTAATGTTGCTGAACCTAGAGAACTGCCTAAATCATAAACATTAGATTTGGGCGTAACATAGCGGTCGGCGAAGTCACCAATAGTACTAATGATTTGGGTGTAACCCGGCACTGACCGTCTAATCATGTCATTAAACACACCTGCAACCCGATTATCGAACTGAAAATCGGATATTTTGTCAGTTGCTGCTGCGTATATTGTATCTTGTTGAGAGTTCATCTGAGGTAACTTGAAAAAATCATAGCTTCATTTTAGCCAATCCTAGCAAATAGCAGCAAGTATCCTATTGGTATTTTTTGTTTTATTTTGTTTATTTACTTAAATTAGGGTAAAAATTTAATCTAGTTGGTTAAATGGCCGATATAAATCGGTATGATGAACAAAAAATTAAAATCATTTACAAACAAACCTATGTTCAGTTAACAAAGTGACAACTGGTTAAAGGTGAGTAGTTAAGAACAAATTAAACAAATAACGACTAATAGAATGATGTTTCATTCAAAACTTAGCACAAAGGAACGGGCTTGAAGTTAATTAGCACTATTTTTACTTATTTACTGTTTATTTTGATGACGTTGCCTGTGGTGGCAGATGAGAACAATTCCATAACCACTGTATCATCGATCCCCCAATCGCTGACTATTTCAATGAGTGAGGATGCTTATCCTTATCAATTTGTTGATGAAAATGGTAATGCTGCAGGAGTGATGGTTGATTTATGGCGTGAATGGTCCTCTGTAACAGGGATTAAAGTGCGTTTTGAGCCAATGCAATGGACAGGGTCTCTTCAAGCATTAACTGATAGTAAGGCCGACCTTCATATTGGTATGGCGATTACAGACGAAAGACAGCAACAATTTTCATATGGTGAGAAAGTTTCCTCACTCAATTCTTATTTATACCTTCATAAAGATATCGCAGATAAAAAAACTGTTGAGGGTATTAGGCCATTTAAAATAGGGATTATTGAAGGCACTTCTCATAAAGATGATTTGCTAGCAATAGAACCCAATCTGACATTCAAAGATTTTAAAACTAAAAAAGCCTTATATGATGCTGTTGTGGCTGGTGAGCTCTACGCATTCGCGACGATTCAAGGTTATAACCAAGGAATTCCGATTAACTTCGAATTAGCTAATAACTTTCATATATCATCGCGAATTTTAATCAATGAAATAGACTTAGCACCTGCAGTATTAATCTCGAATCAATCATGGTTACCGACTATTAATGAAGGCTTCAAACAAATTTCTGTAGATCATATTGATGAAGTAGAAAAGCGTTGGTTTGGCTATCGCCGCGAATCTAATGGCATACTGATTGCGATGCAAATGAAAGTTGAACCTTTTGTAGATATTGGTTTAGATGGCTTTCCACATGGGTTATTTGTCGATTTATGGCGTCTATGGTCTGAAAAAACTGGTATTGCAATAGACTTTATCCCAAGTGATATGAATGGAAGTATTGAACTCATTAAAGATGGTCATGCTGATGTACATATTGGGTACCCTGAAAGTGAAGAAATTAATACAGGACTAAATCGAGCAAACCATTTTTACTCAGTCAAAAGCCGTTTCTTCAGCTATAACAAAGAAATTAAAGACATCAGCGAAATTGATGGTAAACGCATTGGCTTATTTGCAACATCTCCATATATTATCGAACTAAGAAAAGTCCTTCCTAACGCGCAAATTAGATATTATGACTCTGTTGAGCAACTAATTAAAGCAAGTCGTGATGGGGATATTGCTGGTTTTGTGGCATCAAGTGCCTATACAGCTCATTACTTGCTGCACCACAAATCTTGGTCTGACTTTTATCAATTTAATGAGTTAGATTTCAATACTCAAATCTATAACCTCACAAGAGTTGAAGACGCTGAACTGGCAGAGCGTATTGCCAATGGTTTTAAACTAATCAGTGATTTTGAAATGGCTAAACTTGAACAGAAGTGGCTATTAAATAAAGCTGATAGAACATTCTCTACAGTAGATAAGCAAATTTACATCAGTAATAAAGAGAAGAAATACTTAGATTCTTTAGGGGCGATCAAGTTGGGTTACTTAACGCAATGGGCGCCAATGGAATATCAAAATGAATTGGGTGAGTTTTCTGGCATTAATAAAGAAGTCATCGAAATAATCACTGACCAATTAAATATTGACATCATCCCAGTTGCTTATCAAAACTGGGACAGGCTCAATAAAGACTTAAAAAACGGTAGTATTCATTTAGTCGGCAGCATGGCGAAGAATAAAAATCGCGAACCCTCTCTTGAATTTACAGAAGGCTATTGGCCTTCACCGTGGGCGATTGCCACCAGTTTGACCCAACAACCGTTATTCAACCTTAGCCAATATAATGGTAAACGGATTGCGGTAGTAAAAGGTTATAACTTGATTAACTTGTTGCAGCAGCAATTCCCAGGGCTTGAGATTGTTCTTGTCGACAGTACACAAAAAGGCTTAGAAGCCGTTTCGTCCGGTAATGTTGATTTATTCATTGAACAAGTTGTCACGCTTGCCTATGCATTAAACGAAGGTGAGTTTCCTGATTTAAAAATGGCTTTAGTAGCTGATTTAACTGAACAAAGAAGTCATATTGGAGTTTATCCAAAACTAAAAGAGCTGGTTCCATTACTTAATCGCGCAATCGAAACTATCGATGAGACAAAGCAACAGCAAATGTATCAAAAGTGGGTTGCAGTAGACTTACGTTCGGAAGCCGATAAATATCAAAAATGGTTCAAAATTGTTTTACTGGGCTTACTGATTATTAGTGTGATTACCTTTGCGGTATTTTTAGCTAATAAACGCCTTAAATTAGAAATAGCGCTTCGTAAAAATGCAGAGAAAAAAATTAAGTTTGTTGCAGAGCATGATCCGGTAACTCAATTACCAAACCGCGGTTTACTAGATGACAGATTGGCATGTGCAGTGAAAGCGCATGAACGTGAACAAGTTAAATTTGCTTTGTTGTTTATTGATTTAGATAAATTCAAAAATGTAAATGATCAATACGGGCACCATATTGGCGATAGTTTGCTAATTCACATTGCATCGGCATTAAAGTCGGTTGTGCGTAAATCAGATACTGTTTCGCGTTTTGGTGGTGATGAGTTTGTTATCTTACTTAATAAAGTTGAAAGCGCAGAGTGTGCAGCTAAAGTTGCTGATAATATCATTAAGGTGTTATCTGACCCGTTTTTAGTCGATGGAATCACCTTAACCGCATCAGCTAGTATCGGTATTGCCGTCTATCCTGATGATGGCGATGACGCCATTGCTTTACTGCAAAGTGCAGATAAAAAAATGTATAAAGTGAAAAAGCAAGGTGGAGATAAGCACAGCTTTTAACTAACCAAAGGGATTTAATCTAGTTAAATACATTAAATCTTATTATTTGCTGTTTTTTTACTCGGTTATAAAGGTAACTTTCCCTAAAGCCTGTTCAATTGCAGTAAACTAATTGATACTTCCATGCAAAAATGTAGCACTCGTTTAATAATCACGTTTTTGACGTATTATAAGTGCTATAGTTGCCTGCATTATTTTAATATAATGCCAAATTAAATAGTTTTTTAGACACCTATTTCCGAATAAAGGGTAGAGATAAATGCGCAGTCATTATTGTGGAGACGTTAATAAGTCTCATCTTGGTCAAGAAGTCACCTTAGTCGGTTGGGTTAACCGTAGCCGCGATTTAGGTGGTGTAATATTTTTAGATCTTCGTGACAGAGAAGGGATTGTTCAAGTTGTTTACGATCCAGACTTGGAAGACGTTTTCAAAGTAGCGAGCAGCTTACGTGGTGAGTTTTGCGTACAAGTTAAAGGTTTAGTACGTGCAAGACCTGACAGTCAAATCAATGCACAAATGAAAACTGGCGAAATTGAAGTGTTAGGCCAAGACCTAACCATTATCAATACTTCTGCGCCACTGCCTTTAAGCATGGACAACCATCAAAACAACAGTGAAGAGCAGCGTTTAAAATATCGCTACCTTGATTTACGTCGCCCTGAAATGGCTGACCGTTTAGTATTCCGCTCGAAAGTCACTAGCGCTGTTCGTCGTTTCTTAGACGATAGCGGTTTCTTAGATATCGAAACGCCTATTTTGACTAAAGCGACGCCAGAAGGTGCTCGTGATTATTTAGTACCAAGTCGTACTTATAAAGGTCAATTCTTTGCTTTACCACAATCTCCACAGCTGTTTAAACAGTTATTGATGATGTCTGGTTTTGATCGCTATTACCAAATCGTAAAATGTTTCCGTGATGAAGATTTACGTGCTGATCGTCAGCCTGAATTTACTCAAATTGATATCGAAACTTCTTTCATGTCAGCTGAGCAAGTCATGGAAAAAACTGAAACTATGGTTCGCGGTTTATTCAACGATTTAATGAATGTTGATTTAGGCGAGTTCCCACGTATGTCATATGCAGAAGCTATGGCACGTTATGGTTCAGATAAGCCAGACTTGCGTAACCCACTTGAGTTAGTGGACGTTGCAGATTTAGTAAAAGATGTCGAATTTGCAGTGTTTAGTGGCCCTGCAAATGATGAAGAAGGCCGCGTTGCAGCACTTCGTATTCCAACAGGTGCTTCTTTATCTCGTAAGCAAATCGACAATTACACCAAGTACGCAGGTATCTATGGTGCTAAAGGTTTAGCATGGATGAAGATTAATGATTTAAGTGCAGGTATTGAAGGTATTCAATCTCCAGTACTTAAATTCTTAAATGAAGACATCGTTAACCAAATTGTTGCACGTACTAATGCACAAACAGGTGACATCATCTTATTCGGCGCAGACAAAGCAAATGTCGTCGCTGAAGCTATGGGTGCATTGCGTCTTAAAGCAGGTGAAGATTTCGAATTACTTGAAGGTGAGTGGCGCCCAATGTGGGTTGTAGACTTCCCAATGTTTGAAAAAATCAACGGTGGTTACCACGCTGTTCATCATCCATTTACTGCTCCTCGCGGCGTAACGGCTGAAGAACTTGAAGCCAATCCTGGTGCGGCAATCTCAGATGCTTACGACATGGTATTAAATGGTTGTGAGTTAGGTGGTGGTTCAGTTCGTATCCATAATGCTGATATGCAAAGTGCAGTTTTCCGTATTCTTGGTATTGATGATAAAGAAGCAAACGAGAAGTTTGGTTTCCTACTAGAAGCATTACGTTACGGTACACCGCCACACGCAGGTTTAGCATTCGGTTTAGACCGTATTATCATGTTAATGACAGGGGCTAGTTCTATTCGAGATGTGATGGCATTCCCGAAAACAACTACCGCGGCTTGTCCATTAACAAATGCGCCTGGCTTTGCCAATCCTCAGCAATTAGTTGATTTAGGGATTAGCGTTATCCCTCAAGAAAAGCCTGCTGCTGACGAGTAATGTTAACTACTCCATTTGCAAACCTGTTAGGTTTGTACAATAAGCGTTAACCCACATACCGAGGCTTTTGCCTCGGTCTGTTTTTATGTAGCCTAAAATAACACTGAAATCTACTCAAGGAGTTGCCATGGCTGGTCACAGTAAATGGGACAACATTAAACATCGTAAAGCTGCTCAAGATGCAAAACGAGGCAAGCTATTCAGTAAGTTTATCCGAGAATTAACCGTTTCAGCCCGCGAGGGTGGTTCTGATCCTGATGCAAATCCACGTTTACGTGCTGCCATCGATAAAGCATTATCAAATAATATGACCCGTGACACGGTAGAACGTGCTGTTAAACGCGGTGCTGGTGAACTTGATGGCCAGCAGCTAGATACCATTATTTATGAAGGTTATGGTCCAGGCGGAACTGCGGTGATGGTCGAAACCATGACAGATAATAAAAATAGAACCGTATCTGGTGTACGTAATGCTTTTAGTAAGTCAGGTGGCAATTTAGGTACTGATGGTTCAGTAGCTTATATGTTCACAAAGTCAGGGGTAATTTCTTACAATGCTGATGTTGATGAAGATGAATTAATGGATGCCGCACTTGAAGCGGGTGCAGAAGATGTTGTTACTCATGAAAATGGCGCATTTGATGTGTTCACCACACCAGATGCTTTTGGTAGTGTAAAAGATGCACTGGATGCTGGTGGTTTTGAAGCCATTAACGCAGAAGTTACCATGATTGCAGGTACTAAGGCCGAGCTCGATGCCGATACCGCTGCTAAGTTTATGCGTTTGATTGATAACCTTGAAGATCATGATGATGTTCAAGAGGTATATCATAATGCAGAAATCTCAGATGAAGTGATGGAAAGCCTTGAATAATTGTTCCAAGGAAACCTAAAGCGATGACAATCATCTTAGGAATTGATCCAGGTTCACGGATCACAGGTTATGGTGTCATTCAATGTCAGGGTAGGCAACAAAGGTACCTTGGCAGCGGTTGTATTCGAACGTCTGCAGATGATTTACCAACCAGATTGAAACAGGTTTTTGATGGTGTAACTGAAATTATTAAACAGTATCAACCTGATCAATTTGCTATTGAGCGCGTATTTATGGCCAAAAATGCCGATTCAGCGCTTAAATTAGGCCAAGCACGAGGCGTTGCAATCGTTGCTGCAATGAATGCTGGTTTACCTGTTGCTGAATACAGTGCGACTCAAATTAAAAGTGCAGTGGTGGGTACGGGCCGCGCGCAGAAAACCCAAGTTCAGCATATGATCCAACAAATATTTAAGTTACCGGCTGCCCCACAAGCAGATGCCGCCGATGCTTTAGGTGTCGCAGTTTGTCATAATCATACTTTCCAAAGTTTAATTGCAATGGGCGGAAAAGCCCAAAGCCGCACATATGGACGATATAAATGATAGGAAGATTAAACGGGCTGGTTGTTGAAAAACAAGCACCTGAAATAGTATTAGATGTAAATGGCGTTGGGTATGAGCTACAAGTACCGATGACCAGCTTTTATGAGCTTCCAGAGCTCAATCAATCAGCAATGCTCTATACCCACTTTGTGGTGCGTGAAGACGCACAGCTTCTTTATGGGTTTATCACTAAGCAAGAACGTGCTCTGTTTCGCCTTCTAATTAAAACTAACGGTGTAGGCCCTAAACTTGCGTTAACCATTTTATCGGGCATGACGGCTAGTGAGTTTGTTAATTGTGTCGAACGAGATGACATAGTGACGTTAGTCAAATTGCCAGGTGTTGGTAAGAAAACGGCTGAGCGCTTAGTGGTTGAAATGCGTGATAAGTTGAAAAGTTTACTAGAAGCCTCAGTTGGTTCTGAGCGTGAATTTGCTCTACAAAGTAATTATAAGCCGGCAGTTGTTGAAAATAATGCAGAAGAAGATGCCATTGCTGCCTTGATTGCATTAGGTTATAAACCTGCTCAAGCCAGTAAAGCTGTATTAAGTGCTTATAGCGAAGGAATGACAAGTGAGGTGTTAATTAAAGCCTCATTGAAGTCGATGTTATAAAGAGGCCACAATGATAGAAGCGGATCGTTTAATCCAACCACAAGAATTTGAACAAGAAGTTCATATTGATAGAGCCATGCGCCCTAAGATGTTGGAGGATTATACTGGGCAAGATGATACTCGTGCTCAGCTAAAAGTGTTTATTGAGGCAGCGCTAAAGCGTGAAGAAGCACTCGATCATATGCTTATTTTTGGCCCTCCAGGACTTGGTAAAACAACATTAGCCATGATTGTGGCTAATGAAATGGGCGTCAATATTAAATCCACGTCTGGTCCAGTACTTGAAAAAGCAGGGGATTTAGCAGCGTTACTGACTAACCTTGAACACGGTGATGTACTCTTTATTGATGAAATTCATCGATTGAGTCCTGTGGTTGAAGAAATCCTTTACCCTGCGATGGAAGATTACCAATTAGATATCATGATTGGTGAAGGACCAGCAGCTCGTTCTATTAAGCTAGACTTGCCGCCATTTTCTTTGATTGGCGCTACCACTCGTGCGGGTGCATTAACATCGCCACTACGAGCAAGGTTTGGTATTCCTCTGCGTTTAGAGTTTTATAACGTCAAAGACCTGTGCACTATTGTCAAACGTTCAGCGAAAGTAATGGAGCTGCCAATTGATGAAGCTGGGGCGTTTGAAATCGCAAAACGTTCGCGAGGCACACCAAGAATCGCCAACCGTCTTCTTAGACGCGTTCGAGATTACGCAGAAGTGAAGCACGATGGCTTTGTGACCGAAGAAGTCGCACAAAAGGCATTGGACTTATTAGATGTCGACTTAGAAGGTTTTGACTATTTAGACAGAAAACTATTACTGGCTATCATTGATAAATTTATGGGCGGCCCAGTTGGATTAGACAACTTAGCTGCTGCCATTGGTGAAGATAGAGAAACTATTGAAGATGTTTTAGAGCCATTTCTTATTCAACAAGGCTTTATTCAACGTACGCCAAGAGGACGGATTGCGACAGATAGAGCATATCAACATTTCGATATCATCAAGCCTGCAGAATAAATTGTTAATGATATAAATAAGGAAAGCATAGTCTTTCCTTTTTTATTGCCTAAATAAAATGAATATCTATTCAAACTTGAATTAATCAGAATATTAACATTTATCATAAGTTAAACTTTATTTAGTTATTTTTAAAAAACCACCAATTGTTAATTAAATGTGTATTGCTCTTTGTTTGTTTCAGTGATGTAAGCATTTATTGCTTAATGTTCTCTTATAAAAGACCTTATATAAAACAACTGCCGTAAAATAATCACCGTTAATTGTTGCTATTTTAATTGGACAATTAAACATCAATAAATACTAAATCACTCTATCTCAGTACTAGCCTAGGTTTCAGTGTTATAAATTGTAAAAAACATAAAACCTGAACCAAAACTGAAGATATTTGAATTAACATAATCAAGGTTCAATATATTTATGTGATCTATGTCACACTTTTGCGTTTAGGTAAGTTTTAAAAATGTTATTTGTGAACTAGGTAATAACTCTGCATGAATGGTGTTTAGCTAGTTTATTCAACTGAAATATTAAATTAATAATGTTTTGAGATGTTTATCACTTATTTTGATTTACAAATGTGGTGCATATTCATTAACAAAAAATGGTTCAAAAGTTACAAGTTAGTGGTTTGACGAAATATCTCTGGTTATTCAGTATCTAGTCCAACGCAAATTTAAATACTTATTTAATTGCGTAAACAGAATAAGAAAAGATATCACCAGGGAGCAACAAATGATTAAAAGATCTAAAATATCCAACAGCATAAATGTGGCGTTATTAGCCTCAGTTTCTGCTGCTTCAGCTGTTTCAGTAAGCGCTTATGCTGAAGAAGAATCTGCAAATGTAGAAAGAATTGCAGTTACAGGCTCCCGTATTCAACGTCAAGACATGGAAACTGCTTCGCCAGTTACTGTTATTGATGCTGCTGCGATTCGTTCGGAAGGTTTTACAACGGTAGATGAGTTACTACAAGCCCAAACTTCTATGGCAGGTGCTGCAGTTGGTTCTAGTACCAACAACGGTTCAGACGGTGTAGCCCAAGTAGATTTACGTGGTATGGGTTCACAACGTACTCTAGTACTGCTTAATGGCCGCCGTATGGTTAACTCTGGCTCTGGTGCTGATAGTGCTGTTGATTTAAACGCTATCCCAGTTGCTATGATTGCACGAGTAGAAATCCTTAAAGATGGTGCTTCTGCAGTATATGGCTCAGACGCTATTGCTGGTGTAGTTAACATCATTACTAAGAAAGATTTTGAAGGTTTTCAGGTAGACGTTCAGGGCGGCATGACTGACAAGAGCGACGGTGAAAACGGTGAAATCAGTGCACTATACGGTTTCAACACTGAACGCGGTAACTACACAATTGGTGCTGCCTACTCTGAGCGTAAAGGTGTTGTTCAATCGGACCGTGACTGGACCACTCCTGGTGATAGCTCATTCATCCCAGATGGTTCTTTAGGTGGAATGGTTAAAGATGAAAATGGTAACTGGGTAGATCGTGGTGAAGGCTATGACTACACTCAAGATAGTTTCTACCAAACGCCAAGTAAGCGTTACAGCTTATTTGCTAATATGACTCAAGAGTTGGGCAATGACTTAATCCTTACAGGTGATATTCTTTATACTAAGCGTAAGTCTAACCAACAATTAGCACCTCAACCTGCCAACCTTACTCTTGATGTATGTGAAGCAGGCGATGATCCAGCAACATGTTTCGAACTTGATCAAGATATGATTGATGCAGGTATTACTGCAGATGATAAAGGTCAAGTTAACTACAGAAAACGTATGAATGACGTAGGTCCACGTGTTTACACTCAAGATACTGATACATTACGTGTATCTGCTGGTTTAGCTGGCTACATTGATGTTAATACAGGTATGGATTGGGATGTTTCATACACTTACGGTAAAAACAAAGCTAAAACAGCGGTTGAAAACTCAATTAATGCATCAATCATGACTGACGCAATTTATGCAGATCAAGACCCATGGTTAACTGGTCAGCCAATGACAGACCAAGCGTTATTAGACAGCGTTGCTTACACTGAAGAAGCAGATGGTGGTAATGAACAGCACGTCTTCTCTGCAGGCCTTACGGGTGAGTTGTTTGACTTAGATGCTGGTGCTGTTGCTTTCGCAATCGGTGCTGAATACCGTTACGAGAGTGGTTATTACAACCCAGATCCAATCGTAATTGCTGGTGACAGTACTGCAGCACAGCAGGACCCAACGGATGGTGATTACAGCGTAATCTCTATTTTCCAAGAAGTAAGCGTACCATTCACTGAAAAACTAACCGGTGAATTCGCATTACGCTTTGATGATTACTCAACATTTGGTAACGCATCAACTTGGAAAATCGGTTTAACTTATGAAGCGACTGATGACTTAATGATCCGTACTGTAGCCGCTACTGGTTTCCGTGCACCAAGTGTGAGTGAGCTATACGGTGGTAACTCAGGTTCGTTCGACTACTTAACAGATCCTTGGGGTAATGAGCAAGATCCACAAATCTTGGTTAACTACACATCTGACGAAGATCTTGAACCAGAAGAGTCAGAGTCTTATACAGCAGGTTTAGTTTACTCGCCTAGCTATGTTGATGGCATGTCTTTAACACTTGATTACTGGCGCTTTAAAGTTAAAAACGCGATTACTCGTTTAGATACTCAAGCAGGTCTTAATGCATGTTACGCTGGCGACCAATCAACTTGTGAATTATTTAACATCGGACCAAACGGTGATTTATCTAACTTAACTAACTCGTTAACTAACGTAGGTTACCAAGATACAAGTGGTATTGATTTTAACTTAGCTTATACGTTCGATGCGCTGAACTTAGATTGGACTATCAGCAACGATACGACTTACTTGTTGAACTTTGAACAAGATGGCATTGATTACACAAATACTATCGACGGTAACTTTGGCGCATACGCTCAAGTACGTAATAACTTTAGTATCAAAGCTGGCCAAGATGATTGGAGTGTAATGTACTTCAACCGTTATATCGGTGAAATGGATGACTTAAGTGCTGGCAATAAAGTTGATTCAATTCTTTATCACAATGTTTCAGCTAGTTACTTTATCAACGATAGCTGGATGCTAAGCGCTGGTGTTAAGAATATCACTGATGAAGAGCCATCAAGAGTTTCTAACGGTAGTGACGGTGGTACAGTACCAGAAGTTTACGACACAATCGGTCGTACTTACTTCGCTGGTGTAACAATGAAGTTCTAATCGAACTTTACACCATCAAAAAAGCCAGCAATTGCTGGCTTTTTTATTGGCTAATGTATAGCAACTTAAATCAGTGGTTACCCTAAGCCTTCAGTCATGGCATTCTTTTGAATTAGTTCGATTTTGTAACCGTCAGGATCTTCAACGAACGCGATTTCGGTTGTGCCGCCAGCAACAGGGCCTGGAGCACGGGTTATTTTTCCGCCTGCAGCAGCAATAGCATCACAACGTTGATAAATGTTTTCTTCACCAATAGCAAGATGACCAAAACCATTACCTAAATCGTAGCTGTCTGTGCCCCAATTGTAGGTTAATTCAATCACTGCTTGGCCAGTTGATTCTTCGCCAAACCCTACAAAAGCAAGGGTATATTTGTATTCTGCATTCTCAGATTTTCTGAGTAATTTCATGCCCATTACTTGAGTGTAAAACTCAATGCTGCGGTCAAGGTTTCCAACACGGATCATAGTATGAAGTAATTGCGACATAGTGTGCTCTTTAATTGTTGTTAGGGTAATTTTTGTTAGCATAGCAAATTTCTATTGCAGTTAAAAAATTGATTTTAACCATAAAAATAATTGTTTCAGTTCACATAATTGTGGCTTAACACTGGGAATATTACTGATACTCGCTAAAATTAAATTATATTCATTTGGAGACTATAACAATGACAACAGAATTAAAAATGGCTCTTGGTACCTCAGTAGTAATCGCAATTTGTTTCAGTGCTTTTTTTGTATCTTTGTTTTAATAACGTTGACCAAATAGCCATAAAAAAACCGCTTAATGCGGTTTTTTTGTATCTTAAATTTAATTTTCTTAGTTTTTTCTTTAAAAAGACCACTTAAATGATGTTTCTTTTTCCGATAATAACCAAAGTTTGTTTAAGACATTGGACTCTAGTGCAAAGGGTTTAAGTTCGCATTCATCGACAGGTCCTACCCAATTCCATCTTCCTGAAGGGCCATAATAAGCCCGTTGCTTAAGGTTTTTCTCAGTTGCACACATAACTTCAGGAAACGCACCTTGTTCTGCAGTTTGCACCAGTCCAAGTTTAATCATTACTTTCCACGAAGCTCGCGTAAGCAAGCTTACTTTGTCATTGATAAGTGAAGTGTTAGACGCTCCAGGATGACAAACATAAACTTCTACTTTCTTATTTTCTGCTGTGATTTTGTTCTGCAATTGATAGGCAAACATCATTTGTGCCAACTTGCTGTGGCAGTATGTTTTATTAGGGTGATAGTTTTTATTCCAATTCATATCTTCAAATTGAATTGATTTTAGTCCCATTTTATAACCTTCGCTTGCCACCACGACTATTCGTCCATTTGATTCTTCAATTCGATTAAACAGTAATCCACATAATAAAAAGTGACCGTAGTGATTAACGCCAAGTTGACTTTCAAAACCATCAACAGTGAATTCTTGCGTAGCGATTTGCGCAATAGCGCCATTACATATAAGAGCATCAATATTACTGACATTTTGTAATACTGCTTCAGCTGCGCTGCGGACTGAGGCCAGTTGTGCAAGATCTGACTGTATAAAGCTAATATCAGCTTTTTTACCAAACTCTTGTTTTAATCTATTAATGGCATCATCGGACTTAACTTGATTACGGTTGAGCATGACAACCTTAGCACCTTTGGTAAGCAATATACGAGATGCTTGAAAACCTGCGCCGCTATTTGCACCAGTAATAACATAAGTTTTACCTGCAAGTGAGCCTAAAAGATCTGGTGTCCAGCCCTTTGGGCCAAATTGATTTTTGGTTGTCATATCTTAAGTCCTACCATTGTGTGGTTAAGTGTTAAATCTATAAAACAATTACTTGATGGCTATTTTCTATATAAATACCGAGTAATTGTGTACAGATTATATGGCCTGAAAAATGTTGGCCTTAATTGGTGTTGCAACCACTATAACTCTCACAATTAGAGGTAACTAGACGATATAGTCTCTAAAATATGCCTATTTGTATCACTGTGTTGAGTTGAGGGGATACCAATGCTAGTTTTGGGGTAGGTTATTAAAGAGCATTAGACATATGAGTAAGCAATTAATTAAACAAATTATTGAAACTAGAGTCGTTGAAGATGGCGTTATAGATACTGGAGTTAAAGGTGTTCAGTTTTTTCGAGTGAGTCAGTCGATGCGTTGTTTACCTGCGATGTATCAACCTTGTGTTGTTGCTATTGTTAGTGGTGAAAAGGAAGCAATATTAGATGGGAAGCATTTTATCTATGATGAAAATCAATATATGTGCTGTCCTATGTCTATGCCTGTTGAAGCTGGTACACCAAAGGCAACACCTGATAAGCCTTTATTAGGGGTGATGATTTCTTTGGATACGAAAGTAATGACTGAATTAACCATAGAGATGGCTGTTACATCTACCCAAACCAATAAGGCTTCAATCTCGCAGGGCCTAACATTGGCTTGTTGGGATGATGCTTTTACAGATTCTTTATTGAGATTGGTACAGTTAACAGATAGAGCCATCGATATTCCGATATTAGCGGATGGGCGTCTTAGAGAATTGTATTATGCAGTTTTAAAAGGCAGTGCAGGGGTAGCAGCAAGAAATGCTTACGGAGTAGGGAATGAAATTGCGAAATCAATTAATTACTTATCTAGCCATTTAAACGAAGTTGTCACTATAGATGATATGGCTGCACAGGTTGGGATGAGCCGCGCTGTTTTGCACCGTAAATTTAAGCAAGCGACTTCAATGTCACCGATTCAATTTGTTAAATCAATGAGGTTGAATACAGCTGCGATGAATATTGCTGGAGGAATGAATGTAAGTAGTGCGGCATTAGACGTTGGCTATCAAAGTTCGTCACAATTTAGTCGGGAATTTAAGAGAATGTATGGTCAATCTCCGAAGCAGTGGAGTCAAGCAACAGAGGTCTCTATAGGACAATGACAAGCCGTATAATTGACCATTACTTGCTTCTATATCTTTAGTTAATTTGAGTCATCAAATATATAAAAGCAAGGTATCCGATTTTGAAGATAGGTATTATTTAGACCAAGTAATTTCAGCTAATTGATTTGTAGCCGTTTGATGGATAATCAGTCCATTGTTCCCCATTCTCATATGGCGAATTAGCCCTGAATAAACTCCTTCTTTGCTTGGGATTTGCCAACTTTGCATAGTTTCTGTTTCTAAATCAAATCTGACTAAGGTTTCCGGCCTTTTAGCTGATTCATTAAACCAAATTGCTTCACCGGAATACTCAATCGCATATGGATGACTTTTGCTGCCACTGGGACTATCCCATTCAAAGATTTGTCCAGTTTTAGGATTGTATCTACCAAGCTTACCCATGCCTGAGTTAACATAATAAATCATGTCGTTATCGGTAATGGCGAGGCGCCTAGTATGAGTTTGCTCACCCGGCAATTTAATTTCTTCTAATTCCATTGATTTTGTATTGATTTTAATCAGACAGTTAGAGCCATTACATGAAACCCAAGGCGTACCCGTTGAGTCTAGTTTTATGCCATAAGGACGTGAGTTTTTAGTGGGTAAAGAGGCTAACTGAATATTACCATTAACAGGATCTAGCTTACCAACCATATTGCTGTGCTGAAGGGTGAACCAAAAAATGCCTTTATTATCAAATACTCCTGTATGTGGATCACGCGCATTTTCATCTGGCATACTAAATACTTTGAATTTTTCAGTATTGAGATCTAAATAGCCCACAGTGCCATTCTTGTTTCCTAAGAACCAAGGGTTAAGATCTCTATCTAACGAAACACTGTGAGGGTAGGTTCCCGCTGGTAACGTATATTCTTTCATTTCTCCAGATACTGGATCTAGGCGCCCTAGAATATTGCCCCATTGTCCAACCCACCAAATTATGCCATCGCTTCCTTGTATTGGATCACGTGCTCGTTGACCTAATGTTGGAACCTGCCAGTAGTTAAACTTCAAAGTAAGATCACCATTAATAACCTGTGATGCTCGTTTGTTATTTATTGGGTATTCATCTGCAAGATAACCACTAAGCTTATCTGAATTTAATGTATTGGGATCTAGATTGACCATATAACCCAGCATGGATTGCCAATCTTCTTTGCTATAACCTGAACTTCGCTCAAGATTATTTACGCTATGGCATGTTGAACAAAGCTGATTAACCTTTTGCTCTAGTTCGTTGCTATTAACTGGAATTGGGCTGAAAACTAAGATTGATAATGACGTTAAAGCGGCATAGTTTTTAAAATAATGTTTTTGTGTCATTAGCGATCCTTAGCTTTGATTTTATGCCATCTAATATTGATACAAACACGAGATTGACTATCACGCATGAAAGATTCAATTAATTGGCAGTTGAATAAACAATAGCTAATTTACACATAAAGTGTTCAAGCAGGTCAAGTTTTTTAGCGCGAGGCTAATTGAGTGCAAACTTTTCAGACACATGAAAATTAAGCTAGTAGATCATTTATCCGATATGTAATGTTTATTAGTACCAAACTTGGAATGACAGACTAAAGACGACAAAGAGTACGGATTAGATAGGGCTAAAGTGTTTAATGTTTATTGGAATAAGGTGAGGGCTGTGCTGAAGGATAAGGTGAAATCTTAGTTTAAGTCTATTCTTTTAAAGGCTATTCTTTTAAAAACGATTCATATAAAGACTATTCTATTAGCAACTATAAACGAATCAGCAGTGCTCTTGATCTAAGTTTAATGATTAAACCAAAAACACTGTTCAAATAATTCGTTATTCTGTTTTATCTTTAAATTCACACAAATCTTCAATCATACAGCTACCACAGCGTGGTTTTCTCGCAATGCAGGTATAACGGCCGTGTAGAATAAACCAATGATGAACATCGACTTTAAACTCGGCAGGTGTCACTTTTAACATCTTCTCTTCGACTTGGTCGACATTTTTACCCATGGCAAATTTGGTTCGATTTGCCATTCTGAAAATATGGGTATCGACAGCAATCGTAGGCCAGCCAAAAGCGGTATTGAGCACAACATTAGCCGTTTTTCTTCCAACACCCGGTAATGCTTCTAATGCTTCTCTATTTTGTGGTACTTCGCCGTCATGAAGCTCTATTAGCATTTTACAGGCTTTGATGACATTGATGGCTTTGTTGTTATATAAACCTATGGTTTTAATGTAGGTTTTAAGTCCTTCAACACCTAAATCAAATATCTGTTGAGGTGTATTGGCTACAGGGAACAACTTGTCGGTCGCTTTGTTAACACTGACATCGGTTGCTTGCGCTGATAGTGTTACTGCAACGAGTAATTCGAAAGGCGATGCAAAGTTAAGTTCTGTTTCTGGCTTAGGGTTATTATCCCTAAGCCTTGTCAGCATTTCATAGCGTTTTTGTTTATTCATTTTATTTGTTCGTTATTTTGAAATTAATTAAACATTAGCCAACTTTGGTGATCCTAGCGCGGGCGATCGTTTCCGTCGCTTGCTGAGGTTTACGTTGTTCAATTTTGGTATCGATTACATTCTTAAGCGCAATAAGTAACCCCATCGCTATAAATGCGCCTGGTGGTAACATCGCAAGTAAGAAGGGGGTGTCGACATTGAATACTTGAATTGTTAGCGAACTTGCCCAATCACCGAGTAATAATTCGGCGCCATCAAATAATGTGCCTTGACCCAATAATTCACGCATACCGCCTAAAACAACTAAAACAGCAGTAAAACCGAACCCCATCATTAATCCGTCATAGGCGGCGCTGGTGACATTATTGCGTGAAGCAAATGCTTCAGCTCGGCCAATAATGACGCAGTTAGTCACGATAAGTGGTAAAAAGATACCTAACGATAAATACAGCCCGTAAGCATAGGCGTTAATGAGCAATTGTACGCACGTCACAAGGGCTGCAATGATCATGACAAAAACGGGAATTCGAATTTCTTTTGGTACAAATTCGCGCACTAAAGAAACCAGTACATTGGAACCAACCAAAACAATTAAGGTCGCTAAACCTAAACCCAAGGCATTAGTTACTGTTGCCGTTACGGCAAGAAGTGGGCATAAACCAAGGAGTTGTACTAAGCCTGGGTTATTTTTCCACAGCCCTTGCCATGCTATTTCGCGATAATTAGTCATGTTCACGTCCACAATGGTTAACGGTGTTATAAAGCGTTTCTCGGTTTTGGCTGACAAAAGTAAGCGCATTATTAATCGCTTTTACATAGGCGCGTGGTGTGATGGTTGCACCTGTAAACTGATCGATATCTCCACCGTCTTTTTTAACAGCGAAAGGCTTAGGGTCTGCATCAAATGATAATCCGCTAAAACCTAATACCCAATCTGATTTGCGCAATTCAATTTTATCACCCAAGCCAGGTGTTTCCTGATGGGTTAATGTTCTCACTCCCAGCAACTCATTATCGTTATTGACACCCAAAATAATTTTTATATCGCCGTTGTATCCATCTGGTGCAATCGCTTCAATTGCAATAGCTACAGGTTGTTGCTGCATTTTTGCAATATACACAGGTAGGGCTTCATCCGTACCCAAAAACTCTTTATTGGTGACAAGAATACAATCTTCAGTTAATTCATTGTCATGCAAATCAGTGGGAATGATTTGTTCTAATACACCTGCGAGTTGCTTACGTTGTTGCTCGATAATGCGATCTTGAGTAAAAAAGTTCACTGAAGCGACCAAGCCTGTACAGCACAGTGCAAACAGGGCGAGAATGAGGCCGTTTCTAGTAATAATATTGAACATGTTTAATCCTGTTTGAAACCAATGCTTTTGGGCTTAATTACCCGCACGATGACCGTATGAACGTGGGCGGATATAATAATCAATAAATGGCGCGCACATATTGGCAAGTAACACTGCAAAAGCGACAGCATCAGGGTAACCACCGTAAGTTCTAATCACAAAAATGAGTACACCGATAATTACACCGAATAATAACCTTCCACGGGTACTGGTCGCCGCGGTGACAGGATCGGTTGCGATAAAGAATGCGCACAACATGGTGCCACCAGAAAATAAGTGCAACATTGGACTGGCATGAGTATCTGGGTTTAGTAAGAAACCGATGCCGGCGCAGACAAATATGGCCAGTAATATACCGGTACTGATATGCCAGCGGATCACCTTGAGTTTAAGCATAATTAAGCCGCCAGCAAGGTAGGCTAAATTCACCCCAAACCAGCCGACACCTGTCATGCCATCAAATACATTTCGCTGCAAGCTCTCGCTACTGGTCATCCCCATGGATAAATCTGTTTTGAAAGTATCAAGCGGGGTCGCCATGGTGTGACCATCAATAGCTATTCTGAAATGATCTAAACCGGCAGAACTAAATTCAAAAATATGGGCAAAAGCTGCCACTATGCCAACATGATTAGCGGCTAACTCAATAGGGGCAACCCAGTTAGTCATTTGCAGTGGGAATGATACTAGTAATAAAACATAAGCCGCCATGGCGGGATTAAATATATTATTGCCCAAACCACCATATAAGTGTTTTACGATCACGATAGCAAAGCTGCAACCAATGACCGTCATCCACCAAGGGGTGAGTGGGGGAATGGCAACTGCAATTAATAATCCAGTGACTAAGGCGCTGTTATCAGATAAGGCATTCTTAATCGATTTATTGCGAAGCTTCATAATTGCAGCTTCAGCGACTAAACACGTAATTACCGCGATGAGTATTTGAACTAAAGTGCCCATACCAAAAAAGTAGACTTGCGCTAAAATACCAGGAATAAGGCATAAAGCGACACGTTGCATAACTTTATTGGTTTGTAAGCTAGTGCTGACATGTGGTGATGATGCAATTTTAAATGCCATGATTATTCCTTTTCACTCAACTTTTGTTGATTTGCCAATTTTTTCGCTTTTGCTTTGGCAACAGCTGCAGCAATTCTTGCTTTTTTGTCATCAACTGGTTGAGTGATGTCAGGTGTTTCTATCGTTTTTATCGGTTGGCTTTCTTTAACTAGATTATCTTCTGCTAGTTTATCTTCCACTATTTCTGCAACTGTTTCATTTTCAGCGTTTTGTTGAGCTAATTTTTTCGCTTTAGCTCGAGCAACAGCGGTAGCAATCTTAGCTTTTTTATCATCAACAGGAGCAATGACTGTTATATTTTCGCTTTCTGAATCAAGATCAGCATTTTTCTGTGCTAACTTCTTAGCCTTTTCCCGCGCGACAGCTGCGGCTATTTTTGCTTTTTTTTCATCAATGGGTTCAGTAACGGGGTCAGTGTTAGAAGCATCAGTGCCTGTATCAACAACAGCATCAGTGTTACTCACATCTTTATTGACATTCGAATCAGCATTTTTCTGAGCTAACTTCTTAGCTTTTGCGCGCGCGACAGCAGCGGCTATTTTTGCCTTCTTGTCATCAACGGGTTCAGTGCTAGAAGTATTAATGCCTGTATCAATAACTGCATCAACAACAGCGTTAGCGGTGTTACTAGCATCTTCATCGACATTCGAATCAGCATTTTTCTGAGCTAACTTCTTAGCCTTTGCGCGTGCAACAGCAGCGGCTATTTTTGCCTTCTTGTCATCAACAGGTTCAGTGTTAGAAGCATCAGTGCCTCTATCAATAACTGCATCAACAACAGTATCAGCAGCAGTGTTACTAACATCTTCATCGATATTCGAATCAGCATTTTTCTGAGCTAATTTCTTAGCTTTAGCACGCGCGACAGCTGCGGCTATTTTTGCCTTTTTGTCATCAACAGGTTCAGTGCTAGAAGGATCAGTGCCTGTATCAATAACTGCCTCAACAACAGTATCAGCAGCAGTGTTACTAACATCTTCATCGATATTTGAATCAGTATTTTTCTGAGCTAATTTCTTAGCTTTTGCCCGTGCAACAGCAGCGGCTATTTGAGCTTTTTTATCATTTGCAGCTGGTTGAACTTGATTGTCAGACGTCGGCTTGTCATTAACAGAATCAGCAGTTTCACTTGATTGACTGGCAAGCTTTTTAGCTTTAGCACGCTCAATAGCTGCTTTAACTGCTGCTGATTTTCCGTTTGCAGGTTCTTGTTGTTTAGCTTGCTCAGCTGCTTGTTTTTTGGCTGCGACACGTGCCATGGCTTCAGCAACGGTATTTTTATTGCTACTAGCATTGGCTGCGGCTTTACGTTTTTCTGCTGCTAATTTGGATTTTTCTTCGCGTGCACGTTTTTCATCATCTAAACGTTTTAAGCGTGCTTCGAAACGAACTTTGGCTTGTTCAGCTTGTTGTTTCTCTTCTGCTTCATTTTTTAATGCAGACTTCGCTATTCGATAATACTCTACTAGTGGAATGTCACTTGGGCAGACAAAACTACAACACCCGCATTCAATGCAGTCCTTTAAGTTAAAGCTAGCTGCTTTGTCGTATTCTTCAGCTTTTGCATGCCAAAATAATTGCTGAGGCAATAACAACGCAGGGCAAACAACGGCACATTCGCCACATCGAATACATGCTTTTTCATCAACTTCAGGCGCTATTTCATGAACACTAGGTGCAAGAATGCAGTTAGTGCCTTTTAACACTGGTACATTATTATCTGGCAGGGCATAACCCATCATAGGGCCACCGATGATGACTTTCTGATTATCACCGGCAGAAAAGCCAACTTCAGACAAAGCGTGTTCAACGCTGGTGCCTATTGGCAGCCAGTAATTACCCGGTTGTTTTATTTGTTCGCCAGTTAATGTTACTAAACGTTCTATTAGCGGTTTACCGTGCAGCACTGCATCTTGAATAGCATATGCGGTGCCCACATTGTGCACCACAATGCCTTGCTGAGCGGGAATGCTACCCGTTGGCACTTCACGTCCAGTAATGATCTGTATTAGTTGCTTTTCACCACCAGAAGGGTATTTGGTCGGAATAACAGTGATTTTTACAATGTTTTGTAAGTCTTCAAATTGGTTTAAACAGTGCTGCATTGATGCGCAAGCTTCAGGTTTATTGTCTTCGATTGCGACAATAATGCGTTGCGGTGTAAGCAGTTGATTAATGACCTGAATGCCTTTCAATATTTCTAATGCATTTTCACGCATTAATACATCATCTGAAGTGATGTAAGGCTCGCATTCAACGCCATTGATAATGACTAAATCAATTTCACTAGCAGGGTTCAGTTTAATATGGCTTGGAAAGGTCGCTCCGCCCATGCCAGCAATACCTGCTTGTTTTATTTTTTCTAATATTTGCTGATTAGATAATTCAGCTAAAGTCGATGATTGATACTCGATTTGCGCATCTAATTCGTCAGTATCAATAATGCAGGTCAGGGTAGATAAACCAGATGCGTGGTTACTTGCTTGTAAACTGATTTCAGTCACTACCCCTGAAACAGGCGAGTGCACTGGTAGATACATAAAGCCTTCGCCATCAGTTAACTTCTGGCCTTTAGCGACTTTATCTCCGACGTTAATACTCAGCCTTGCGCAGTCACCAACTTGTGGTAACGGAATACGATAATGCTTGGCAGGCGCAATATGGGCAGTGGATGTCTGATTTGATAATGATTTTAATTGCGGCGGATGGATCCCTCCAGGAGAGTGCCATAAAGTTCCTTTATCAATTTGTTCTAATAAAGTTAGCACTGAGAATCCTCTTTTACTTCAATATCTTTTTTGCTCACGTTAATCGTGACTGTTTTATCTTCTACGACTGTCACAGGAATACTGGCCAATTTCCAATCCCAATTTTTAAGATTTTGTTCTACTGGGATCATGTCTATACAGTCTACAGGACATGGCTCTACGCATAAGTCACAACCTGTACAGTCTTTGGTAATAACTGTGTGCATGAGTTTGCCTGCACCTAATATGGCATCGACTGGGCATGCTTGGATACACTTAGTGCAGCCAATACATTCATCTTCACGTATGTAGGCAACTTTTTTAACACTTTCTTGCGCGACTTCATTTAATGGCTCAGGGTCAACACCCATTAGGCCAGCAAGTTTTTCCATTGTGGCTGTGCCGCCTGGTGGACACTTGTTGATGTTATCGCCATTAGCAATAGCTTCAGCGTAAGGTCTGCAGCCAGGGTAACCACATTGACCGCATTGAGTTTGAGGTAATAATGCTTCAACTTGATCAATAATAGGGTTGCCTTCAACTTTAAATTTAATTGAAGCATAACCAAGAATTAAGCCAAAAATGAGTGCTAGGATTGTCAGCACTAAGACAGCAATTGCAATACTCGACATGACTATTTAACTAGCCCCGCGAATCCCATAAAGGCAAGAGACATTAAACCAGCAGTTATCATCGCAATAGCACCACCTTTAAAAGGCAAGGGTACATCAGCAGCTGCGAGTCTTTCACGCATCGCGGAGAACAATACTAAAACTAACGAAAATCCAACTGCAGCGCCGAAGCCATATACCGCAGATTGAATAAAGTTGTGGTCTTCATTGACGTTTAGTAACGCGACACCTAACACGGCACAGTTTGTGGTGATCAAAGGAAGATAAATACCTAATGCTCTGTGTAAAGAAGCACTGGTTTTTTGCACTAGCATTTCAGTAAATTGCACTACTACCGCAATAACAAGAATAAAGCTCATTGTGCGCAGGTAAGTTAAATCGAAAGGCTGGAGTAAAAACTCGTTAGTTAGGTAACTTAAAATGGACGCAAGGGTCAATACAAACGTGGTAGCCATCGACATTCCGATAGCGGAGGCAAGTTTGCTAGATACCCCCATAAAAGGGCATAAGCCAAGAAATTTTACTAAAACGAAATTGTTAACCAGTACTGTGCCGATTAACAGTAAGAGATAGTCTGTCATTACTACACTTTTCTATTTGAGATTATGTATATTATCTAAGGTTTAAGCTTGAGAAACAACGGATAAAAAAAGGGTTATGTAAATAATAACCCGATTTTGGAAGATTGATCTTACATTGATTATTTATTTATCTGTTTTAGCGATAATTTCAGGTCTAGCAATGTAATATCCTTGGAGTCCATCCACCAACATTTTTTCTAATGTGAGTTTTTCATCTTGTCTTTCGACACCGGTAGCGATGACTTTTATGCCAATACGGCGTGAAATATCAACAATCATTCTGACAAAGAACTTGTTGTTATTGTCTTGATCAATCCCTTCACTATAGCTGCTGTCTAGTTTGATGACATCAGGTTTTACTTCGCGGAAAAATTTAAACGAGGAGAAACCTAAACCAAATTGTTGGATAGCAACTTTAGCCCCGACTTTATGCATTTCATGAACAAAACGGCGACTGGCGGTAACATTTTTTTGCATTCCAGATTCATTTACTTCAAATACAAGTCTTGCAGAAGTAGTGCGATGGCTAGATAGAATGTCTCTAAGCCAAGATACAAAGACTTCTTGAAGCGCTGAGGATGCACTTATATTGACACCAAAGTTGCCCGTTAAACTTGGGTTTGCATTAAGTAACTGCAATGTGTGAACCACAATCATTTTGTCTAAATCAACGTTTAAACCGTGACGTTCTGACATCGCTATAACGCTTGCTGTGGGTAGGTTTGAGCCTTCTGTATTAAAGAAACGTGCGTAGAGTTCACGATATACATCAACATGATTGT
Source organism: Shewanella sp. GJ50-10 (assembly GCF_055808815.1). NCBI lineage: Bacteria > Pseudomonadati > Pseudomonadota > Gammaproteobacteria > Alteromonadales > Shewanellaceae > Shewanella > Shewanella sp. GJ50-10. The sequence continues at coordinate 1,944,866 of NZ_JBVVSS010000001.1, forward strand.
TGCATGGCAGAATTGGTTGCTGGAAAAACTTAAGCCCTTTGCGGTTAATCAATTCATTAATAGTGACTTTCCAGTGATCGTCACCTAGCTGTTCATTTCCCGAGAATTTTTCAAGGATATGGTAACGGTTCGGGCCTGAGGTTTGGGCTATGCTCACAGCAGTATCTGCTAGTGTTAGCAATGCATGGGTGTCACTATTGCTTTCAAATGGCACCATGCCACTATGAGCAATGCTGTCTGGTTCTATTGTTTGGGCGTATTCATCTAAATAGCCTTTTAAAACTATTAAAAACTTTTCAGCTTCTTTGACCGTTATATCTTGAATGAATAGAGCAAAGTCACTGCTTGATACTCGATAATATTCATTAACACCGAACTTTGCCGCCGCACGGCGAATACATGCTGCTATTTGGCCTAAATAATCATCGCCAGCTTCACGGCCTTGTAATTGATTAATACTAGATAGTTCAGCTGCTTTGATAATCGCCAATACGCCAAATTGTTTTTTATCTGATTGGCTTATTTTTTTTATGTGTTCATTAAAGCGACGGCGAGTGGAAAATCCTGTTACTGGGTCTTGGTTTGCAGCTTTTGCGAGTAAGTTATTCTCTTTGTGAAAATTGTCGATGCTGGTTTTTAATTCCATGCGGCTTTTTTCTAAAGCGAAACCGATAGGTTTTAAAGAGCCTCTAAGACGAGAGGTTTCAACAGCTTGAAAGCTTAAGTTGGGAACTTGCTCTATATAATCACAGGCGTATTTAATTCCACGGCGGTGAATAGCCATTAAAACAGCGAAACTTATCATTATGATTAAATAAGCAAAGATTGTTAGGGTTGCTGCTTTTTCCAAATTAACAAAGCTAGTCGAAATAACTGACTGAGTGCTTAACCTAACTTGTAATCGACCTTCAGGGAAAGACTTGGTATGGCTTAACTCTATTTTAAAGATTTTATCTTCAAATTCGTCATCACTTTTCGCTAAGCTGCCAAACGTGAAATTGAGCTCACTGTCATTTGTGTGAATATATTGAAAAAATTTAAAGGTGAACGTTTTCGATAATTCTTTGTATAAGGCTTCGCCATCTTCATTCCATTCGGTCATTTGATCAACATGCTGACTATAATTTTGAATGGCCAGTGCACCTTGGCGTTGCATTTCCTTATTTTCCAGATCATAAATCCGATAAAGAAGTAGTCCAAAAATCACAAACAGAACTAATTGAAATGATTTTGATAAGCCCATGAAGAGTCCGTTTCCTGTAAAAGTCTTACGTCATTATATGTTTGAATATAACGGCAAAAAACTAAAAATCTATAACAAATAAAGGAGTTAACACTGAAAATTGTAGTGTAATTTTTGAGAAAGTATAAGGGAATTTAAATAAGATAGATATCAGAGGAAAGAATAAAATTGACCAAGCGTCAAAATCTTGGCTCCCCAGACTGGACTCGAACCAGTGACATACGGATTAACAGTCCGCCGTTCTACCAACTGAACTACAGGGGATTTGAAGATTTATATAAGAAGTGGCTCCCCAGACTGGACTTGAACCAGTGACATACGGATTAACAGTCCGCCGTTCTACCAACTGAACTACAGGGGAATCGATACTTCATTATATTGTGTTTTAATTGGCTCCCCAGACTGGACTCGAACCAGTGACATACGGATTAACAGTCCGCCGTTCTACCAACTGAACTACAGGGGAATCGATTAAAACTAAGATAAAATTGGCTCCCCGGACTGGACTCGAACCAGTGACATACGGATTAACAGTCCGCCGTTCTACCAACTGAACTACAGGGGAATTTCATTTTATCTTTATTTTCAACTAACTATACTAAATTGGCTCCCCAGACTGGACTCGAACCAGTGACATACGGATTAACAGTCCGCCGTTCTACCAACTGAACTACAGGGGAATCGTTTTAGCAATGTATTGCTGAGAACGGAGCGCATAGTAAAACGCCCTGAACAATCAGTCAACTCGAGATATAAAAAAAATTGAAAAATTGATGTTAACTGGTCATCTAATACCCATCGTGGCTTATAAAACGACAAAATGACTGTTTTTTCGCAAGCAATCTGATTACTAACGAATTAATTAATAACTGCATTCATGTCAATCTTTCAAGTTTATTGATTTACTTATTACGATTAAATGCCTTTATTGAGCACATTTCACCGATGTAGCTTCTCATTAGATACATATAGTAAAGGGTGCACTTAAGCATTAGTACATTATCTTGTTTTTTCTGATGTGGAGAAGCGTTTGGCAAAAGCACATAAAAAGTTTAATGCTAAGAGTGTCGATAATAAGTATCGACTAATGAATAAGTCGATGACGTTATCTATGCGTTGTTTTCTTTATGACTAATAATCAAATAGCGACTAGCGACTAGTGAATTAAGAGGCTTTCTGTCGCGTCGATGGATCGTTAATCAACTAAGACTGACATATATATAGTCGGTACTTATTTAAAAGAGTCTGAGTGAATCAAGCTTGGTTAGCTTTAACTATATAATCTTCACTTTAATTTAAGCTCTATAGATATGATGTAGGTTCTTGTTTAAATCCTTACTAAGATCCTAACAGGTTGAAATGATCAAATTAGCGGGTTAACTAGCAGTGACGGTTACAAAGAAATGAATCATTCAGATGCAATTACGTAGTCAGACTTACAAATGTAATTTTATTTCATGTAACTTTTTTTACTGTTTTATTAATTTCTGTTTACCTCTATAGCCCAGTAATATTGGGCTAGAGTGACTTATCCACTAAATCTGTGGATAAGCCTGTGAGTTACTCATGAAATACCCTCTGAAGCCCTTATATCCATTGAGTGGAAGTTAAAAATTGTCCAGAATCAACAAATCGAAAATATTGTTTATTTTTAGTATGTTATAAAATGCAATAGATTTTTGATTAGCCTGTTTATTTAGTGATGTCGAATGTTGTCTAAGTGAAAGGTCTATTGTGTATTAAATTGCCATAGAATAGAGGTTTTTGGCGGTTTTATAGTCAAATTAAACATTTTGTGACTGTTGTAGCATTATTTCATTTTTCATTCGTCAAATTGTAATAAAGCGCTGTTATGGCGCTAAGCGAAAACAGATCAACTTATTTAAGCTCTGTTGTTTTAAAGTCATACCCAATAGATTGTTTGTTTGAATTTAGAGCCAAAACTTTGCTGGTGGATAAAGCAGCGAACTGATGTATAACTGTTGAAAAAATCAGATTCCCATAAATCGTTGAGCTCTTAAACTTGTATAGGTGCTAATGATGATTCTATGACCGACTGTATTTTATAAATGAAGAAAGTCGCATTGTTTTACCTGTTCGGTATAAAATGATTCATCAACTTTTTAAGGATGTTTGTCGTGACAGAATCAGTTTTTAATCTTGTTTCAGAATACTCTCCAGCAGGAGATCAACCTACCGCGATAAAACAATTAGTGGATGGGCTCGAAGCTGGTGTCGCCAAACAAACTTTGCTCGGTGTGACGGGCTCAGGTAAAACATTTACTGTAGCTAATTTGATTCAAACATTAGGGCGCCCAACCATTATTATGGCGCCCAACAAAACTTTAGCTGCGCAGCTCTATGGTGAAATGAAAGAGTTCTTTCCTAATAATGCAGTTGAGTACTTCGTTTCTTATTATGACTATTATCAGCCAGAAGCCTATGTTCCAGCATCTAACACTTTCATTGAAAAAGATGCCTCAGTAAATGCCCATATTGAACAAATGCGCCTTTCAGCGACGAAAGCATTATTAGAACGTAAAGATGTAGTATTGATTGCCTCTGTATCAGCTATTTATGGTTTAGGCGATCCTGAGCTTTATATGAAAATGTTATTGCACCTTCGTCAAGGCGATATCATGGGACAGCGCGACATTATCACTCGTCTCGGAGAGTTACAGTACACCCGCAATGATATTGATTTGCAGCGTGGTACATTCCGCGTGCGCGGTGAAGTGATTGATATATTCCCAGCCGAATCTGAACGTGATGCCGTCAGGGTTGAATTATTTGATGACGAGGTTGAGCAGTTAAGTGAGTTCGACCCGTTAACGGGTCAGGTGACTCGCCGCTTAGCACGTACAACTGTTTACCCTAAGAGCCACTATGTTACTCCTAGAGAGAAAATCATTGAGGCAACCGAGCATATTAAAGAAGAGTTACGTGAACGCCGTCAAGAGTTACTAGATAACAATAAGCTTATTGAAGCACAGCGAATATCTGAACGTGTGCAATATGATATCGAGATGATGGTTGAGCTAGGCTATTGCTCTGGTATTGAAAACTACTCTCGCTATCTATCCGGCCGCGCTGAAGGCGATGGGCCTCCTACCTTATTAGATTACTTGCCTGCCAATGGTTTACTTATCATTGATGAATCCCATGTGACGGTGCCGCAAATTGGTGCCATGTATAAAGGTGACCGTAGCCGTAAAACCACATTAGTGGAATATGGCTTTCGTTTACCGTCAGCTTTAGATAACAGACCGCTTAAATTTGAAGAGTTTGAGCAGTTAATGCCACAAACCATTTTTGTATCAGCAACACCTAGTGATTATGAATTTGAACAAAGCGATGGTGAAATAGCGGAGCAGGTAGTTAGGCCAACTGGCTTATTAGATCCAGAAATTGAAATAAGACCCGTTGCCATTCAGGTGGATGACTTACTTTCTGAAATTCCCAAACGTGTTGCCGTAAATGAAAGGGTACTTATTACCACGTTAACCAAAAGAATGTCTGAAGATTTAACTGAGTATCTCGACGAGCATGGCGTTAAAGTTCGTTATTTACACTCTGATATTGATACTGTTGAGCGTGTTGAGGTGATTCGAGATTTAAGGTTAGGCCACTTTGATGTACTGGTTGGCATCAACTTGCTACGTGAAGGCTTGGATATGCCTGAAGTGTCGTTAGTGTGTATTTTAGATGCAGACAAAGAAGGCTTTTTACGTTCTGAGCGTTCACTTATTCAAACCATTGGTCGAGCTGCACGTAACGTTAACGGTAAAGTTATTCTTTATGCTGATAAGATTACTAAATCAATGGAAAAGGCCATTGGCGAAACCGAGAGACGTCGTGAGAAGCAACATGCCCACAACGTTAAACTTGGCCAAACGCCGCGAGGAGTCACTAAAAAAGTCACGGACGTGATGGATTTAGGCGATCCCCATCGCGGTAACAGTAAACATCAATACACCGCTTTTGGTAAAGTCGCTGAAAAAGAGGCTGAATACGACAAGAGTTCGGGCAAAGTTCAAAGTGTTGCAGATTTATCTAAGCAAATTGATGTTCTTGAAAAACAAATGCATCAGCACGCAAGAGATCTGGAATTTGAGCAAGCAGCTTCTTTACGTGATGAAGTCAAAAAGCTACGTGAACAAATAATTCTTAATAGTTAACGGACAATACAAAGGCAATATTCCATTGTATGTTTATGAAGTTTCATTAAGGCTTAGTTTAAATGCTAAGCCTTTTTATTGCATAACATTATTAATATCGTTACTGGGGCTTAATTGAACTATCGTTTATTTACCCAACAAATCTGCTTTTTGAATAACCTCTTTTGTTAAGAATATCTAACTTTTACTCTAAAAAGTGATGTGAAACGTGATTGCTTTACAGCATCGGCTGCAAAATATCCCTTAATAACGTAAAATGTATTTACATTTTACGGATGAAAATTCTTCTAAACGAGGATTAATGAATACAAATAAAGATAAATACAGTATCGATAATACTGATTACACCGTCGGTCAAGACAACATTCAAAAGTGGGGGTTTGATGTTCACAACCCCGTTTTTGGGATCAGCGCTTCCTTAATTGGATTGTTCATTGTCGCCTTATTGTTAGTTGACCCTGAAACATCAAAGTCGGTATTAGATGGCATAAAATGGAAAATCATCGGAGCTTTTGATGGTTTATTCATGTGGTCGGCTAATATTTTTGTTTTATTTTGTTTAGCGATGATTATTTCGCCTTTCGGTAAAATTCGATTAGGTGGCGATGAAGCAAAAACTGATTATTCAAGACTATCTTGGGTAGCGATGTTGTTTGCCGCAGGTATGGGTATTGGCTTGATGTTTTGGGCTGTTGCTGAACCAGTCGCTTATTTTACTGGGTGGTATGAAACCCCGCTAAATGTCACTGCTAATACACCTGAAGCTGCAGAGTTGGCATTGGGTGCAACAATGTTCCACTGGGGACTTCACCCATGGGCTATCTACGGCGTAGTGTCTTTATCGTTAGCATTCTTTGCTTATAATAAAGGTTTACCATTATCAATGCGTTCAGTGTTTTACCCAATATTGGGTGATCGCACTTGGGGCTGGCCTGGTCATGTTGTTGATATTCTAGCAGTTATCGCGACCTTATTTGGTTTAGCAACGTCTTTAGGTTTGGGGGCTCAACAAGCTGCCAGTGGTTTCCATCATGTATTTGGTATGGATAATAGCCTTGGTCTTCAAATTGCGATTATTTTTGCTGTGACGTTAATTGCAGTTATTTCTGTGGTTCGTGGTATTGATGGTGGTGTAAAAGTCATCAGTAACATCAATATGCTACTGGCATTAATATTAGTGGTGTTTGTTGCGCTAGTCAGTTTTGCAGTGGCGATGGGAACTATTCCTACGACCATCATGGGTTACATCAAAAATATTATTCCGTTAAGTAATCCAGTAGGTCGTGAAGACGAAGCTTGGATGCACGGCTGGACTGTATTCTACTGGGCATGGTGGATTTCATGGTCCCCATTTGTTGGTATGTTTATCGCGCGTATTTCACGTGGGCGTACTATTCGTGAGTTCATGACAGCAGTATTGATTGCACCAACAGTTGTGACCATTCTGTGGATGTCAGTATTTGGCGGCGTTGGTATTGACCAAGTAGTGAATAACATTGGTTCGTTAGGTGAGAAAGGCTTAACTGAAGTGCCTTTAGCCATGTTCCAAGTGTTTGACCAACTGCCTCTAGGTAATATCTTATCGATGTTAGCAGTGGTATTAGTATTAATATTCTTCGTAACGTCGTCGGATTCTGGATCACTGGTTATTGATAGCATTACTTCTGGTGGTAAAGTCGATGCACCTGCACCGCAACGTGTATTTTGGGCGTTAATTGAAGGAGCAATTGCAGCAGTACTTGTATGGGTTGGTGGCACAGAAGCCATTGAAGCATTACAAGCTGGGGCAATTTCAACAGCCTTACCATTTACCGTTATTTTGCTGGTGATGTGTGTCAGTTTAATTATGGGGCTGAGAACAGAGGGACGCGCGCGTTAATCTTTAAGTCTTATATTAAAAAACCGAGTAATACATCAGGTATTGCTCGGTTTTTTTATAACTGGATTAAAAGTTAAAGATTACAGCCACAGTTTTTTGATTGGTGTATCAGGGCTAAAGTGATGATAGATCTGCGCTTGAAGCAGCTCAGCAGTGGCAATAGCATCGGTTAACGCATCATGGGGTGGATAGGTCGGTAAATTATATCGCATGCGACTACCGCCCAATCTAATTGATTCTGGGCGCTTGTGTTTAAACCAGTCTAAAAAGCTTTTAGGTTTTGACTGAAGGACTTCAGCTTCAATTTGCATGGTATCAATAACGGGAAACACTATGCCTTCATTGATCAATGTACGCAGCGCGGCATCAAAAAAATCACGTTCAATTCTGCGGTAATGCACAACGACGATTTTACCTGCTAACTCATCTAGCAGTTGCTCTAAAATACGTAATAGATCTGGTGCGCCTTTTAAGTCTGAATGGGTAATTCCATGAATGACAATAGAGTCTTCTTGTAATTTATCTTCAGGCGTTACAAACCAGTGCTTAGCTCTTCTTAGAGCGATGCGCTGAAGCGTGAAGGGCACTAAGCCAATACTGATAATACTATTTTGATCAGCATCTAAACCAGTGGTTTCAAAATCCAAAGCGACAAATTCAATATCTTTAACTTTGGTTTCGTCATGATAAGTGCTGGCATTATAAAAATGGGTTAGCCGTTTATCTTTGCTTTCCTTGGCTTTTATTTCTAAAAACGCTTTCCAGTTCAAAACTTCTTGATTGCTAAAATGGTGCATGGTTTACCCCTGCATACTGTTTGCACTGTAGCGGAATTTTAAAAAGTTCTGTGCACTACTTAGTACCAAAAATGCATCTTTAAGGTTTCGTCTTTCAAAGTCAGACATATTTTCAGGTTCGATATTGTTATCGGGTTCTTGCTCCGCTTCAATGTCTAATGCTTGATGGCGTATGCGCACTAACGAAATAAACTCCATGGCATGCTGCAAGTCTTTACCTTTTGAAGGGGGCAAAATACCCGCTTCAATAATATCTTCAAGACGATCGAATGAGTTCTGAGATTGTGAGCCGATTGCCAACGCATGTACGCGAATTAAATCCGCTAGGGGCGCTGTACCACGACGTTTTAAGTTAATCGAATTGTTATGACGTCCATCTTTTTCCATCACAAAGTCTTTAAAGAAGCCTAATGGTGGTGTGCGATTCAAAGCGTTTCGGGCAAGGCACGCCAAAAAGCGATTGTTCTTTTTGGCTTTTCTTAAAATAAATGCGTTTAATTGTTCGGCCCATTTAGGGCGGCCGTAAACTCCGTATAGATCAAAGAAAATGGAGCAATTTAGCAAGGCTTGACCATTTGGATGCTCAATCCAATCTGAAAAGCATTCTTCCCATTCTGTTTGTGTTTTTCGGTATTCAGGGTTTGTGGCCATGATGTCGCCAGTACAATAGGTATAACCACAAGCTGCTAATCCATCGCAGACGAATTTGGACAACTGGGCAAAGTACTCACCATGTAGTGACTCTTGATAGTCATTATCAAGGATTATCGCATTGTCTTGGTCAGTAACGATAAGCTGTTCGTCACGAGCCATAGAACCAAGGGCTAGAAAACAATAAGGCACTGGTGGTGGACCAAACTGTTCTTCAGCCAGCTCTAATAGTCTTTGTTTAAAGCTCCTGCCAATTTCAGACATTGCGCGGCCAACCATATGAGAATTGGCATCCTCATTAACCATGCGCACAAAACAATCTTTAATTTGACTCGACAATAAGATTAAATCATCAATACTGTTTTGCTGGAAAATACTACTGACAATTAGCAAGCTGTTTTGAGACTCATAACGAATGATGTCTGTAACTTCAATTAACCCAATAGGCTGTTTGTTTTTTAAAATAGGCAGGTGATGCACGTTATAACGAAGCATAAGCAACATGGCTTCAAATATATAGGCATTGTGATCCAGCGAAATTAGCTCAGTCGACATTACTTCACCAACTGGCGTTTCAACGTCTAAACCTTCAGCAATAACCTTGGCGCACAGATCCCGAACAGTGATAATTCCGACAAAACTATTACCGCCTTCATCGGCGAGGTTAGGGTCATTGATAATAGCTGCAGATACATTATCCTCAGACATAATCCGCGCGACATCTTTAATAGAAGTTGTCATAGAAAGCATTACAGGTTCGCCACTCAAGATGGTCTTAACCTTTGAGGTGGTTAACGAATTGGCATCATCGCTGTTATCTTCAACTGCTTGCTGAAGCCTAACACTGCCTTCAACTTCAACAAAATCTGCAAATACATCATAGCGTTCGCAAAAGGCTTCAAATAGTTTTTCTGGGATACAGTAAAGTAAGGTATCTTTTAGTGCTTTTGCTGGATAACGAACCTTGTTATTTGTCAGTAGGCCCATTTGTCCGAATAATTCACCTTGATCTAAACGATTATATAACTCGCCACTGCGGCGATATATCTCAACATCACCACTGCGGATCATATAAAGGTCATGAATATTATCTTCAAAATCAATCACCATGCTATCTGCGCGGTAGTATGAAATTTCGATACTCTTTGATACTTCGATTAATGCTTTTTCTGGCAATAGATCGAAAGGCGGGTATTGACGGATAAAGTTACGAATTTCAAGTAGTTCGACTTCCATTATTCGCTCGATATGATTGATTTAGTTATAACAATCATTATATGGCATTTATTGAGACTATGCAGTTAACCTGCCTATCAAGATGGTGAATACTTGAACCTGAATGGTTAACTGTATTGTTAATCGATTATAAACTACGAAATATTTGTTCGTTATTCATCATTGAGTGAAATGGATTCAAGTTACCAATATTCGTAAGTAGGGGCTTTTGTATTTTGGTTGCTTATAATCTGATTTTTGTAATGAAATAAATTGAATCAATAAGCATTTAATTTTTCGACATAAAAAAACGCGCTTAATGCGCGTTTTTTATTATCTAACTAACGATTGCCTTTATCGGCAATAGATTAGAAGTTTGCAGATTTTGGTGCACGTGGGAATGGGATCACGTCACGGATATTGCTTACGCCAGTCACGTAAGAAACTAAACGCTCAAAACCTAAACCAAAACCAGCGTGAGGGACTGTGCCATAACGACGTAAGTCACGGTACCACCAGTAATCTTCTTGGTCTAATTCCATTTCAGCTAAACGTGCATCAAGTACATCTAAACGTTCTTCGCGTTGTGCGCCGCCGATGATTTCACCAATACCAGGAGCAAGTACATCCATTGCTGCCACTGTTTTACCGTCGTCATTTAAGCGCATGTAGAATGCTTTAATGTCTTTCGGGTAGTTTTTAACAACAACAGGTGCTTTAAAATGTTCTTCAGCAAGGTAGCGTTCATGCTCTGAATGTAAGTCGATACCCCATTCAACATCAAACTCAAATTTCTTGTCACAAGCTTTAAGAATTTCAATTGCATCAGTGTAATCGATTTGTGCGAAATCACTGGTTACGAATGCTTCTAAACGCTCGATAGCAGTTTTCTCAACACGTTGTGCAAAGAATTCTAAATCGTCACGACGTTCTTCTAAAACAGCGCGGAAACAGTACTTAAGCATGTCTTCAGCAAGTTTTGCTGCATCATCTAAATCTGCGAAAGCAATTTCAGGTTCAACCATCCAGAACTCAGCTAAATGACGACTCGTGTTAGAGTTTTCAGCGCGGAAAGTAGGACCAAAGGTATATACTTTAGAAAGAGCACAAGCATAAGTTTCTGCGTTTAACTGACCAGAAACCGTTAAGAAAGATTCTTTACCGAAAAAGTCTTCAGCAAAATCAACTTCGCCTTTATCAGTGCGTGGTAAGTTTTCCATATCTAAAGTCGATACACGGAACATTTCACCAGCACCTTCAGTATCTGAAGCTGTGATTAGCGGGGTAGAAACCCAGATGTAACCTTGTTCGTTATAAAAACGGTGAATAGCTTGAGATAGACAGTTACGAACACGGGCAACAGCACCAATGATGTTTGTGCGCGGACGTAAATGAGCAAGTTCGCGAAGGTACTCAATTGAGTGACGCTTAGCAGCCATTGGGTAAGTATCAGGATCTTCAACAAAACCTGTTACTTCAACTTTGGTCACTTGCATTTCGTATGCTTGGCCTTTGCCTGGAGACTCAACGACTTCACCAGTCATGATCACTGAACAACCAGCAGTAAGCTTAAGCACTTCTTCAGTATAATTATCTAAATTATTCGGAACAACGCCTTGAATAGGATCAAAACATGAACCGTCATAAACAGCTAGGAAAGAAATACCAGCTTTAGAATCGCGGCGTGAGCGAACCCAACCACGTACTGTAACTTGCGAACCAATCGCGAAGTCACCTTTAAATACAGAAGCGACAGATGTAATGCTCATTGTTGCTTAGTTCTCCAATGGATCAATGATATAAATAAGTGCTTTATATTACCTTGATATCGGCTTTTCACAAGCCGAAAAGCCCCTTATAACAAGATAATTCGCTAACTTTTAACGTAATTAGCGTTTTAATACTTTAAAACATCCTTAAAAAACTAAAAATATCTTCTAAGTGATCTTCAAATAGACTTGTAAGCGTATGATGAAAGTGTATATTTTATTATCATCTTGATGATGTAGGTGGTTAAATGTCCAAAACTAAAATTTTGCAAATTGTATTGACTGTCCTTTCCATTGCCGGTTGGTCTTTGGCGGTTTACGCTTTGGTTATATTCGGCGAAGCTAGGCCTGATCGGGCTGTAGGTTATTTTTTGAGCCAAGGTGTCGAGGTGCGCTTAGATTGGGACCCTGTATTAACCATTAAACTTGAGTATTTAATTTGGTGGTGTGCTGGGATCAGTTTAGTTAACTTAGCTGTTAATTATTATGCGCAAACAGCTAGAAAAATTGAGTATTGGGTAAATATCCCATTATTACTATTAGTGTCATTGGCGGCAGGTTTTTATATTCGATATGTGGTTTAACTAATATTAACTGGTGGTTTTCGCTAATGTCCTGCTGGGAGATTAAGACTTCATTTTAGCTTTCTGATATTTCAATATGACGGCAAAGTAAATCAATAATGGCAGCAGTCACCCCCCAGATAAACTTACCTTCATATGGCATATAGTGTACGTCAAAATCATTGCCGTTGCGGACAAAGCTAAAGGTATAGCGGTTGTTAGCATTAGTAAAGTATTGCAGTGGTACCCAGAACGTTTCAGCTACTTCACCTGGATCTAAAACAATATTGAAGGGTTGATTAATTAACCCGATTATCGGCGTGACTTCAAAGCCTGTGAATGTCGCATGGGGAGGGAAGTTACCCACAATGGTCACATTGTCAGGTGACAAGCCAATTTCTTCATCCGCTTCTCTTAATGCGGTTTCCACCATACTGTTATCAGTATCATCTACTTTACCTCCAGGAAAACTATATTGCCCAGGGTGTGCCCGTAAATGCAGAGCACGTCGAGTGAGTAATATTTGTAGTTGACCATTAACTTCCATCAAGGGAACTAAAACAGCTGCTTTACGTAAGCTTTTATTGATTGGCGCAGAGGTGATTTCACTGGCTAAACGCTGAAGAGTAAAATGCACATTAAATTGATTTGCGTTCATTAAGCGTCATTTTCTCCTTATCGATTATTAATAATTATATTTAGATTCATAGTTCAATTTGAGACGTGATCTCAAAAGGTTATTTAGCAAAGTTTAAATTACCATATTCAATCTCGATATTGTTGATTTTAAAGTATGAATTAAAAATCTTAATGATGTCATATTGGTATCTTATGAACTTTTACTTGTTAGGTGCACTTGGTTTGTGCGTTTTTTGCACCAAAATATATAGAGAAAACAAATTTAAATTAACACATTCAAACGGTTGAATTTTGCCCGCCTAAACCCTCTCCTTGTAAGCTTCTGAATTTTAATAATATATTTTGTCACTAGAATGAAATATCACTGTAGTTAAACTGTGATGTTCTACTGGCATGGTTACTGCTGAGTTATTAACCAGATATGTTATTCGCGAGGAAGACAAATATGGGACTGGAGAAGTTACTGTATTTGCAAGGCGTAGGGGCAGAGTTCATTGATTGCTTTGGCAACAATGTTCAGATCAGCCCTGAAGATAGAAATGGAATTCTTAAGTCGATGTGCTTGGACTATTTAGGCTTGCAGCGCCAATCTGATGCTGATTTATTGTCTGACTCTTATATTGAACAACGTATTTATGAGCTAGACGTAAAACCTTGGTTAACTCCACTACGTCAATTTCAATGGAGTTATGTGGATGCACCAAGTGTTGAGGTGTATCTTCCCGACACTTTTGACGGAAATCTTCGTTTCGAATTAGTGACTGAGCTCAATGATATCTATCGTTTTCAGATCCATAGTAATCAATTAACTGTCGTTGGGGATTACCGTGTTGGTGACTGTCATTATTTTAAATTCCAATACACTTTAAGCCAACTATCCAATATTCCTGTTGGCTTGGGCTACCATCAAATTAGCTTGTCCGTTGAGTCTGACAATTTTGTTCATACTCACACAGGCCAATATATGCTTGCTCCTCGAAGCGCATACTGCGGTAACTTAAATAGTGACAGTATTAATAGTGACAATATTGGTAATACTAGTAATTGTACTGACAATATCGTTACTAGAAATATCGCGACTAAAAGCATCAGCTCTCACGATTTCAGTAGCAATTCCTTGTGTAGTGAAAGCAAAGCCCACAAACCTTGGGGAATAAGTACTCAGTTATATAGCATCAAGAGTGATACGCAATGGGGAATAGGGGATTTTAACGATCTACAAAAACTCATTAGTTATTCGGCCGAACAAGGCGCTGATTTTATATTACTTAATCCTCTGCATGCCCTAGATTTACCTAATAATGTCAGCCCTTATAGCCCGGATGATCGCCGTTGGTTAAATCCTTTATATATCCATATAGAATCCGTTGATGAATATAGCTGTCTTGCTGATCAAATAGAGTCTCATGATTTCCAAGACAAAAAAGCACATTTAACTAACAATAGCTTACTTAATTATGCTGCTGTTTATGATGTTAAATATGCGATTTACCGTTTGCTTTTTAACGCATTTATCAGCAAGAACGAATTAGATCAAACAAAGCGCTATAAACAATTTAGTCAATTTAAACAGCAACAAGGGCAAGGGTTAGCTCAGTTTGTCGCCCATCAAATTGATCAGTTAAAGAATTGCTCAGGCGGCATTGATACGGGCTCAGAGGCAGATTTTATCTGTTATCTGCAATTTATTGCTTCTGAGCAACTCGCATTATGCCAATTAAAAGCGAAGTCAGTTGGCATGCTAATTGGACTTGTCAGGGATATGGCTGTTGGGGCATCACCTAATGGTGCTGAGGTACAGCGAAACAGCGACTATTTTTGTCAGCAAGCTAGTATCGGTGCGCCGCCAGATCCTTTTGCACCACAAGGGCAAAACTGGGGATTAACACCGCTGGATCCAATTAACCTACAGCAAAATAATTACCAACATTTTATTTCGTTAATCCGCACTAATATGCAGTCTTGTGGCGGTTTACGTATTGATCATGTTATGGGCTTACTGCGCTTATGGTGGTGGCCAACAGAGACTGATAACGGTAAAGGTGCTTATGTTTATTATCCACTTGATACCTTACTGGCCATTTTGTGTCTCGAAAGCCAGCGGGCGCAATGTTTACTCATTGGTGAGGATTTAGGCATTGTTCCGCCAGAGATCGTCCAAAATTTATCTAAAGCGAAAATCTTTTCAAATGAATTGTTCTACTTCACTAAAAATTATCATGGCTTTACAGCACCTGAGTTCTATAAATCCCATAGTTTAATGATGCTAGCAAATCATGATGTTCCAACATTAGCCGCATGGTGGAATAGCAATGATATTGCACTAAGGCATGAACTTGAATTAATTGATAACGAGCAAGTTCAAACGTCTTTAGAGCAACGTGAAAGTGAAAAGCAACAACTGGTTCATTTGCTTGAAGAACAACAATTACTCATGCCGCAAACAGCAGTTGAATCCCTCACGTTACAACAACTTTTACCAGCGTGGATATCGTTAACGGCATCAGGTGAGTCGATGCTATATAGCCTGCAAATAGACGACTTAATCGACGAAACCAAACCGATAAATATCCCCGGCACGTGGAAAGAATATCCCAATTGGCAACGTCGATTATCAGTGAGTTTAGAACAGATTTTGGCATCAGATGAAGTGAAGCAAAAGCTGCAGATAATCAACCAAACTCGCCATGGCAAAGTGCCTGAATACAGTCAACAAATACAAAAACTGAAGGATTGAATTAAGTAGCACGTCCTAGCAAAAAACAAATTAACTTTTAAACGGAGCAATAACCAATGACGACTAATGCCCCATTTTTTAATCATGGAACTGATATCGCTATTTTAAATGGTGATTACACTGATGTGTTTTCATTGTTAGGTATGCATAAAGCGGAAAATGCAAAGTCATTAATTGTGCGCTGTTTTGTTAAAGGCGCCATTGCAGTTGAAGTGATGAGTTTAAAAGACGGTAAAAAAATTGCCGCGCTTGCACAAGTTGACGATCAAGGGCTTTTTGCAGGAGTCATGGGAAGGCGGGTAAAGCCTTTCTTATATAGCTTGAAAGTGACTTACCCAATGAGTGTCGAAACCATTATCGACCCATATCAATTTGGTAGTTTAATTGACCCAAATGATGTCTATTTGTTCGCCGAAGGTAAACAGCAAAAAAGTTATCAGTTTTTAGGTGCAAATTGGAAAGATAACCAAGGCGTTGACGGGGTACATTTTTGTGTTTGGGCGCCGAATGCACAGCGAGTCGCTTTGGTAGGTGATTTCAATCACTGGGATGCCAGACAGCATGTTATGCGTTTTCACCCAAGTAATGGTATTTGGGAGATTTTTTTACCTAATGCCAGTGCGGGACAATTCTACAAATTTCAAATCACCAACCAATACGGTGAGCAGATAGAAAAGGCCGATCCCTATGCAGTACAAATGCAATCGGCGCCGGGTAACTCATCGGTTATTCCTGCAAAACATGATTATCAATGGAATGACAGTGTCTGGCTAAAGGAGCGGGCGAAAAAGCAATTGCATCAGGCGCCGATGTCAACCTATGAAGTGCAGTTAGCATCTTGGAAGCGAAAAGGTGAATGGGGCGATGAATACCTTAGTTATCAAGACCTAATTGATGAACTTATTCCCTATGTTGAGGAAATGGGTTTTACCCACTTACAACTAATGCCAATCAGTGAATACCCGTTTGATGGCTCTTGGGGTTACCAACCCGTAGGTTTGTTTGCTTCAACATATCGATTTGGCGATCCAGTTGGGTTAAAAGCATTTATCGATGCATGTCATCAGCGTGACATTGGGGTGCTATTAGATTGGGTGCCAGCTCACTTCCCTAAAGATCCTCACGGTTTATCGAAGTTTGATGGCAGCTGTTTATATGAACATGAAGATCCTCGTAAAGGTGAACACCCTGATTGGGATACATTAATTTTTAATTATGGCCGCGGCGAAGTACAAAGCTTTTTACTCAGTAATGCCTGTTATTGGTTAGAAGAGTTCCATTTTGACGGACTACGTTTAGATGCAGTTTCGTCAATGCTGTACCTGGATTACAGTCGCGAGTCAGACCAATGGTTACCTAATGAATATGGCGGCCGAGAGAACATTCAAGCTATTGAGTTTTTAAAGCTGCTTAACGAGCGTATTTATGCGGCTTTTCCCGGTGCCACCATGATCGCTGAAGAGTCCACGGCTTGGCCTGGAGTGACTAACTCAACGGACAACGGCGGCTTGGGTTTTGGTTTTAAATGGAACATGGGCTGGATGAATGACAGCTTGAGTTATTTAAAACGGGATCCTATCTATCGCAGTCACCATCATCACGAACTGACATTCGCTTTGGTGTATGCCTATACCGAGCAATTCATTCTATCGGTAAGCCATGACGAAGTGGTGCATGGTAAAGGCTCGTTACTACATAAAATTCCCGGTGATGATTGGCAAAAGTTTGCCACATTGCGAGCGTATTTTGGCTTGATGTGGGGGCAACCGGGTAAAAAACTCATCTTTATGGGGTCAGAGTTTGCACAGCGTGACGAGTGGAATCATAACCAAAGTCTTGATTGGCATTTATTACAATATGCGCCGCATCAAGGAATGCAAGATTGGATACGAGATTTAAATAACCTTTATCAACAACATCCGTGTATGTATGAGCTTGACCATCAAACATCAGGCTTTCAGTGGCTTGATTGTGATAACACTCAAGACTGCGTGTTTAGCTTTATTCGCTATGCGAAATCTTCTGATGACCATTTGATTTTTATCATCAATATGACGCCACAAGTGCATCATTATTTTCGAGTCGGTTTACCAAGCGCCAATAATTACGTCGAAGTACTCAACAGTGATATGAATTTTTATGGAGGCAGTGATGTCATTAACAGCTTTATTGAGTACGAAAACGTGCCATGGCAAGGGATGCAATCTAGCGCCTTAATGACTGTTCCGCCATTAAGCTGTGTAGTGCTAGCCGTTAACAGCAATATTGAGCATGTAGAGGACTGATTATGTCTATCGAGCATGTTCAATCAAATAAATTCACTGATAATGTTGTTTCACTTGCAGGCAAGCCTTATCCGCTAGGCTCAACAGTTGAAGACAACGGGGTTAATTTTGCCTTGTTTTCTGCTAATGCCACCAAAGTGGTGTTATGCCTTTTTAATGAGTTTGGCTTAAACGAGCAACAAATTTGTTTAACCCAAAAACCAGACAAATTTGGCATGGTTATCTTAAAGGAATTAGCGCTGGGCAGTTATACGGCTATCGAGTTTATGGCCCTTACGAGCCATTACTTGGTCATCGTTTTAACCATAATAAGTTGTTACTTGACCCTTATGCCAAGCAATTACTGGGTGAACTCGAGCCGAACGATGCCAATTATGGCTATGAGTTATCCAGTGCTGATTCTGATTTGTCCTTCTGTGAAATTGATAACGCTCAGTACATGCCTAAATGTGTGGTCATTGACGATCGCGCTTTAAAACAAAAGCCAATCAAACGCCTCAATATCCCCCTTGAGCAAAGCATCATTTACGAAACCCATGTTAAAGGTTTTAGCGTGTTAAACCATGAGGTAGATGATGATATTAAAGGCACTTTTGCAGGTTTAGCCTCAAAGAGTTCCATTCAGTACTTAACCCAACTTGGAGTTAACTGTATTGAGTTACTACCGATCCAAAGCTTTTTTAATGAACCCTTTTTAGTTGAAAAACAGCTGAGTAATTACTGGGGCTATAACAGCATTGGCTTTTTCGCGCCTAACCCAAGTTATTTAAGTGGTGACACCATCACTGAATTCAGGGAGATGGTGGATGCATTTCATGACGCCAATATCGAAGTCATTTTGGATGTGGTTTATAACCATACGGCAGAAGGTAATCGACTCGGGCCTACATTAAGTTTTCGCGGTATCGATAACGCCAGTTATTACCGTTTAGTGTCCAATGAACAACGCTTATACATCAATGATACCGGCTGCGGTAATACCTTTAACTCTAATCACCCACAAGTGCTGCAATTAATCATGGACTCACTTCGATATTGGGTCGAGGTGATGGGAGTCGATGGCTTTAGGTTCGATTTAGCTAGCTGCCTTGGGCGCGAGACGTATGGTTTTGATCCCGGCTGTGGCTTTTTTGATGCACTTTCTCAAGATCCTGTTTTGTGTCAGGTGAAACTCATTGTAGAGCCTTGGGATATAGGCCCAGGTGGATATCAATTGGGTAATTATCCCATTGCATTTAGTGAATGGAATGACCGTTACCGTGACACCATGCGCCGATTTTGGCGTGGTGATAATGGCATGCTACCGGAGTTTGCTCGCCGTTTTCACGGCTCAGGTGATTTTTTTGAGCATCATGGACGGAGTCCTTCAGCCAGTATCAATTTCATTACCAGCCACGACGGTTTTACCTTGAATGATGTGGTGAGTTTCGAGCAGCGTCATAACCTTGCTAATGGCGAAGATAACCGAGACGGTCACCATGAAAATCTCAGCTGTAACTACGGCGCAGAAGGTCAAACAGATAATAGTGAAATCCTTAAAATCCGTTCTCGCCAACAGCGAAATCTATTAACCACCTTAATGTTGTCCCAAGGTGTGCCAATGATATTAAGCGGCGATGAAATGGGTCACAGTCAGCAAGGTAACAATAATGCCTACTGCCAAGATAACCGTATTTGTTGGATTGATTGGCAAAATATTGATTGGCCGCTGGTGGAATTTACCACGGAGTTGATTAAGTTACGTAAGCGATTCCCAGCCTTATGTCACAGTGAGTTTATTCACCAGCCTGAAGATCAATATGACAATGGCTTTATTTGGTATAGCCGTCATGGTGAGCCTATGGCTAAACGACAGTGGAGTGAATTTGAAGCGCGAACATTGGCAGTCGTGCTGACGTGCGAAACTTTACCGCCTTATCAACACCCCCAAGCGTTATTGCTGTTACTCAATGCCGACGAGCAGTCACAACAATTTGTTTTACCTGTCATTGATGGATTCAACCAATGGCAGCCACTGATTAACACCCAACAACTCGATAATGCAGATATTGAAAGTTTACTTGCACAAAGCAAAGTGAAAGTAGCGATTACCGCATTAGATGATGAGCTTAATAATGAAACCATTGAACCCAGTTACGCCTGTAGTCATCAGCTGACCTTACTTGGTAGAAGCCTGATGCTATTTCACGCATGCAATAAACCTAATGATGAGCACTAGAACTAAAAACGACATTAGCTAATGGTTAGTTTAAATATTATTCAAGATTTTAAGTTTTATTCACGTTTTTAATATAAGCAAAGAATTGAAATTAAACAGGTTTAATAGAGGAGTTTATCGATGCCAGTCACCAAAGGAAAAACTGCAGCCAGTGATGTAGCCAACAATAACGCTGCTAATGTTGCTGATAGTGCCACTAATAATAATGCTGCTATAGACAGCGCAGTTAAAGTAAAAAAGTCAGCATCACGAGCTAAAACAGAGCCTGCTGCGAAAACTAAAACAGCAAGCGTAAAAGCTAAAACCAATGATTGCGACCCTTGTGACACTTTGGCTGCAACCTTTGAGCGTCAGTTTCATAGCGCATTATGTCGTGATGAACTTGCCGTAAATAACATGTACAGCGCATTAGCATCGACCGTTAAATCTCAGTTATTGCCCCAATGGCGAGAAACAAGAGTAAAAGATAATAAATACCAGCAAAAGCAAGTAGCTTATCTTTCGTTAGAGTTTTTAATGGGTCGAACCCTTGGTAATGCATTACTGAGTTTAGACTTAACTGAAGAAACCAATAAGGCATTAACTGAATATTCTGCACAACTAGAAACACTGCAAGAAGCAGAGTTAGATGCCGGTTTAGGTAATGGTGGTTTAGGCCGATTAGCAGCGTGCTTTTTAGACAGTTGCGCAAGTCTTGATTTATCAGTTGTGGGTTACGGTATTCGTTATGAATACGGCATGTTTAAACAAAAACTGGTTGATGGCTATCAAGTCGAGCAACCTGATCGCTGGCTACGTGAAGGGAATCCGTGGGAAGTACGTATGGCAAACCACGCTATCACAGTGCCATTTTTCGGACACACTGAATCCTATGTCGACCCGCAAGGTCATCGTCATTATGTTTGGACAGACACCCAAGATGTCAAAGCCGTACCTCATGATATGCCGGTACCAGGCTTTAGAAATGGCCGTATTAATACCCTACGTTTATGGAAAGCTGAAGCCACAGAGGACTTTGATTTAGCAGAGTTTAATGACGGCGATTATACCGAAGCGGTAGCTCGTAAAAATCTAGCTGAACAAATTACCATGGTGCTATACCCCAATGATGCCAGTGAAAACGGTAAGGAGTTAAGGTTAAGACAACAGTACTTCTTATCATCTGCCAGTCTACAAGACATTTTACAGCGATATGTTAGCGAATTTGGACTGGACTTTAGCCGTTTCAGTGAACTAAACGTCATGCAATTAAACGATACCCATCCTAGTATCGCCGTACCTGAAATGATGCGCTTATTAATGGATAGTTATGGCTTAGGTTGGGATGAAGCATGGGACATTACCTCAAAAAGCGTTGCCTACACTAACCATACTTTATTACCTGAAGCGTTAGAGCGCTGGCCTGTACGTATGTTGGGTAACATGTTGCCGCGTATTTTAGAAATCATTTACGAAATCAACGCTCGATACTTAGAAGATGTTGCCCATCATTGGCCGGGAGATAATGACAAATTAGCAGGTATGTCGATTATTGAAGAAGGCCCTGAGCCACATATTCGTATGGCATATTTGGCCATCGTCGCCAGCTTTTCGGTTAATGGAGTCGCAGGTCTGCACACCGAGTTATTGAAAAAAGGTTTGTTCAAAGACTTTTACCAACTTTGGCCGCAAAAGTTTAATAACAAAACTAATGGTGTGACCCCAAGACGTTGGCTTGCCCACTGTAACCCGCGTTTAGCAGAGTTATTAAATCGCCGTTTGGGCGATAAATGGGTAACGGATTTAACTCAGCTAACCGCATTAAATGCCTTTACCGACGACAAAGCGTTTATGAAGCAATGGCAGCAAGTTAAATACGACAATAAAGCCGATTTAGCCAAACTGGTATTAGAAGAGTGTGACGTGGCGTTCGATCCAGAAATGATGTTCGATGTGCAAGTTAAACGCATACATGAATATAAACGCCAATTATTAAATATCATGCATGTGATACACCTGTATCAACGCATTGTCGCTGGTGACACTGAAGGTTTACAACCTCGTTGTGTACTCATCGGTGGTAAAGCAGCCCCGGGTTATGCGATGGCAAAACAGATCATTAAATTGGCTAACAATGTGGCTCACATGGTCAACTCAGATCCTGTTGTCACGCCATACCTTCGCTTCGCTTTCTTGCCTAATTACAACGTCAGTGCCATGGAAAAGATCTGTCCGGGCACTGATTTGTCTGAACAAATTTCAACAGCGGGTAAAGAGGCGTCAGGCACTGGCAACATGAAGTTCATGATGAATGGTGCAATGACTATCGGCACACTCGATGGCGCCAACATCGAAATGCTTGAAGAAGTAGGTGAAGACAATTTCTTCTTATTTGGCCTCAATGCTGAGCAAGTCAGCCAGCTTAAAACTAACTATAACCCTCAACAGTTTATTCAACAGTCGACCGCACTTAATCAAGTTTTAGTAATGCTTAAGAGTGGTCATTTCAACCTAGTGGAACCGGGAATATTCGACAGCATTATTCATGCTATCGAAGATCCTTTTGATCAATGGATGATCGCCGCAGATTTTGAAGCTTATAAAGTCGCCCAAGACAAGGTGTCACAAGCCTATGCTGACCAGCAACATTGGACGCAAATGAGTATCCGAAATACTGCCGCAAGCGGACGTTTTTCAAGTGACAACACTATTAGTGCATACCGTGACGAAATTTGGTTAGCCAAGTAGTTATCGATTGCAGTAGCTAAAGTCGTAAAGTTAGGAGTTAATATCTATGTCGAATGTTCGTTATATTAGTAATCTTACCCGTGATACCTATGCACTTATTTTAGCTGGTGGACGAGGTTCTCGTTTACACGAGCTAACCGATTGGCGTGCCAAACCAGCGCTGTATTTCGGGGGTAAATTCCGCATTATCGATTTCCCGTTATCGAACTGCATTAACTCAGGCATTCGCCGAGTAGGTGTTGTGACGCAATACAAATCTCACTCATTAATTCGCCATGTCAGTCGTGGTTGGGGACATTTTAAAAAAGAACTTGGTGAGTCGGTTGAAATCTTACCAGCATCCCAGCAAACATCGGGTAATTGGTACGAAGGAACCGCCGATGCGGTATTTCAAAATATCGATATTATTCGTCATGAAATCCCTAAGTACGTGATGATTTTATCAGGCGATCACGTGTATCGCATGGACTACGCTGGATTGTTAGCCGCGCATGCGGAATCTGGCGCTGACATGACAGTGTGCTGCTTAGAAACCCCAATTCCTGAAGCTGCAGGGGCATTTGGGGTGATGGAAGTTAACGAAGACAAAAGGGTTATTGGCTTTGAAGAAAAACCTGAACTGCCTAAATCGATTCCGGGTAATGAAGAGTTTTGCTTAGCTTCAATGGGCAACTATGTGTTCAACACTAAGTTTTTGTTCGAGCAACTGCGTAAAGACGCTGACAACGCAAACTCTGACAGAGACTTTGGCAAAGATATCATTCCATCGATTATTGAACATGCCAATGTGTTCGCTTTCCCATTTACCAGTGCCGTCCCTGATGAACCTGCTTATTGGCGTGATGTGGGCACCTTAGATTCATTTTTTCAGGCCAATATGGAACTGTTATCACCAACACCAGCTTTAAATCTTTATGACGCTAAATGGCCAATTTGGACTTATCAAGAACAATTACCGCCGGCTAAATTTGTTTTTGATGATGACGATCGCCGCGGCATGGCGGTGGATTCGATAGTCTCTGGTGGCTGTATTATCTCTGGTGCCAAAGTTAAACGCAGCGTGTTATTTGATGAAGTGCGGGTGTGTTCGTACTCGTTTGTAAAAGACTCAGTGCTGCTTCCTGATGTGGTGGTGCTTAAAAACTGCAAAATTCAAAATGCGATTATCGATCGTGGCTGTGTTATTCCTGAAGGCATGGAAATTGGTTATAGCCGAGAACAGGATTTAGCCCGAGGTTTCAGAGTCTCTGAAAAGGGTATTACTTTAGTGACCCGTAAAATGCTCGGACTGCCAGTAGGTTACGAGTAAATCTAACTCAACGAGCGGTTATTGAACTTAACTAGCCGCTTGTTTGTTTAGATATCGCTATCAAGTAATGAGTTCCAAATTTAATATTGAAAAGGTAACAAGCAACGTGAAAAAAGTGTTGATGATCGCAGCAGAAAACGACGCAATAAAAGGCGCTAAAGTTGGCGGCATGGCAGACGTAATTCGGGACTTACCACCTGCGCTTTCCAAAGTTGATGTTTGTGTAGATGTCGCCATGCCTAATTATGGTTTTATCGCCAAAGACAATAATGCAGAGTTCATTGCCAAAGTAGAAGTTAAGTTTGGCGCCAACCTCGAATCAATCGATGTCTACAAAATGCCTGCGCCATATTTAAGCGCTAATGACTCGCAAGATAAAAGCTTGCAAGCTAACAGTTCGGAAGCTAAAAGTATTGAGTTAACCAGCTCAGTTTATTTATTCGACCATCATTTATTTAATAGCCATGATAATCAAGTGTATACCGAAGGAAGTGCAGATCGACCTTTCGCAGAAGATGCCAGCAAGTTTGCTTTGTTTAACTTAGCGGTCGCACAGGCATATGTTGATGGCGTGATAACACCCGTTGATACTTTACATATGCATGACTGGCACGCTGGTATGTTAGTTATGCTGCGCGCTTTCGCACCTGAATATGCTGCCCTTAAAGATATTCCTTGTGTGTTTTCCATTCATAATTTGGCACTGCAGGGTATTCGGCCCATTCGAGATGACGTGTCGTCATTTACAGCATGGTTTCCTGAATTATCTCGATTGTTGACTCAAGAGCAAAAAGCCCAAATATGCGATCCTCGCTATCCGCATTGTGTTAATCCAATGAAAATGGGTATTGAGCTTAGTGATAAAGTCCACTTAGTTTCGCCCACTTATGCCAATGAAGTATTAATGCCATCCGATCACCAAAACGGATTTTTTGGCGGCGAGGGATTAGAAGGGTCGCTGCAAGATAAACACCATCGTGGCGATATTGTCGGTATTCTCAATGGCTGTGTGTATGAACAATTAAACAGCCAGAAAAACACTAAAGCTGAGCAGATAAAAGAAATAAAGCCTGTAACGAGCAAACAAATTAACCAAGTTTTTGAAGATGCCCAGCAAGCAGTCATTAAATGGCTCGGTAAATCAGAATGGGTAAAGAGTGTCGATCAAATTGCGTTAAGTCGCTTACAAATATTAATGGCTAAACAGTTAAAGCCAAGCACAGCCTGTGACTTTTTAATGACATCAGTAGGGCGCTTAACCGATCAAAAAGTTTTATTACTGCGCCAACCTCATGCTGGTGCTAATTCTGGTTCTGGCTCTACCTTGCAGGCTTTACTAGATATCTTAAAGCGACTTAAACCCAAAGCAGTGTTTGTCCTCTTGGGGAGTGGCGATAAACAAATAGCCGCTGAGTTTCAAAAAGTGGCCGCCATTAACGACAACTTTGTGTTTCTCAATGGTTACGATGACGGGTTATCGACTGCTTTGTATCAAAGTGGTGAGGTATTTATGATGCCCAGCAGCTTCGAGCCGTGTGGCATTAGTCAGTTATTAGCCATGAAGCACGGCCAAGTGTGTATTGCTCATGGTGTCGGCGGCCTTAGAGATACCATTGCAGATAAGCAAAATGGCTGGTTGTTTGAGGGTAACAATTTACAACATCAATCAGAGCAACTTTTGTTAGTGCTAAACAATGCCTTATCACTGCACAATGACAACCCTGATGAGTATTTAGCCATGAGGCAGTCTGCCAGTGAAGTAAGATTTACTTGGCATCAAGCGGCAAAACAATATCTAACAAAGTTGTATAGTGAATAGAACTATATATTTAAATTTTTAGTTTTAGTTTTAGTTTTAGTTAGTGTGAAATTAAAGTTCGCTTATTGGGAGATAAGCGAGCTTTTTATGCTTGGATAGTGAGAGAAAGTGCGTTTTTCACCGCGCTTTAGAGAGCTTAGTATTCAGTAAGTGTGTCTTTAAAGCTGATCCCTAAACTTAAGTTGTTTTAGCGCAATCTTTACACAAGCATTGTAATTCGATTTGCGAGTTAATTAGTTGAAACTCAGCTTGCTCAATACTGTTCTTCAGCGCTTCAATCACACTTTTTTGAATGCCTTTTTCTGCTACTTTGCCGCAACTATTACAAATCAAAAATTGTGGTATTTCGTGTTTATGATCGCAAGTGATATGAGAGCAGGCGAGATATTTATTTTCTGATGATAGTTTATGTACTAACGACAACTCGATTAGGACATCAAGCATGCGATAAACTGACATGGGAGCCAATGTTTCTTGATAAGTTTCACGATATTTATCAACAATATCATAAGCAGATAAAGGCATTGTTGAGTCTAAAAGCACACCAAAAACGTTTTGCCTTTTTGCAGTAAACTTAACGCCATTGGCTTGGCATATCTGCTCAGCTTTAGAAAAGATTGCGACTTTGTTGCTGTTAGACATATTCACTCAAAAGAAAATCAATAAGGCCGTTATTATTTCCGCTCATCTTGGAATTGTAAATATTAATTTACCAGAAATGCGTTCTGTCATTAGTGATTGAATAAATAAACCTGTCAATCGAATGTGTGAAGATTGCTATTAAATAAACAAGCATTAGCGTTACAGATAACTGTGCAGATAAACAGGTATACTTAAAATATAGTAATTGCTTCTCGTTATGTAAAAGCAATAAGCTCTCGGTTTCACTAAACGAATACACTTATACTATTGAAAAATCGGAATTTTATTTTTGAGAAGGTTTACATAACGACCCAAAAGAATTCTCGATTATCTACATTCTCGTTATCGCCGCGAAATGGTCATTGCTTCACAGAAATCTTACTGATAACTTATTAAAATTATTAATAAATAAAGCTGATAGTGATTAAGTTTAGGTAAAGTGCCTAAGGGTGTTTATCGGAATTCTCGCTAATAAGCTGTTAGCACTTCAAGTAGGAGTATGAGTTTGTCGATAGGACATACAGAGCAAGGAACTCTATTACATCATTACACTAGTGTTGAGAAAGCACTGAGCATGCTTGAAAGTGGTCAAATATGGCTCAGCCCAATGAGCAATGTAAACGACCCTAAGGAGTTTTCTGATTGGGAGCTTTCATACGTTCCTGGAGTAAATAAAATATCAGTAAAAGAGTGGGATGAAATAAGTAGTGCAATAAGTAAAGAGAGTAAGAGAATTTCAAAAATCTCGTGTTTCACTGAAGACGTTCTTACCGACCATACTTCGCCAATAAATAGATATATTGATCTTGGTTGTATTAAACGTGGATTTGCGAACTCGCCGATGTGGCATTTTTATGGTGAAAAGCATACTGGATGCTGTTTAATGTTTGATAAGTCGAGACTAATACAAGAGTTTAAAAGTCAAACAACCGAACACACAGCATTTAGTAATTCAGTTCAATATATTGATGAAAAACTGCTTAGAAATATAGGGTTTGAGCCTTATTACTTTGAACTAGATAAAGTTATCGAATTTGGTGTTAACCAATATACCAGACAATTCCTTAATACACGTTTTAAAGACCTTTATTTCAAAAAGCAATCTGTTTGGTCTTACGAAAACGAATATCGTTTCTACGTACAGGATGATAGTAATTCTCCTTTCAAGCTTAATTTTGGTAAAGCACTAGCATATGTTTGTTTTGGGGTTGAATGTAGTGACGACGACAAGAATAAAATTAAAGCATTTGCAAAAAACCATGGGTTTTCGACTCAAGAGATAAAATTCAAAAACCATACAGTTCAGGTGGTAATGTAATGCTAACAAGAAATTCCAGCAGACGCCTACGGCGCAGCTGAATTAGACGTTATATTTCCTGGATACTATGAGTATATTTCCAACAATTGAAACAGAAAGGCTACTACTAAATCAGCAATCACATGATGACTCAAAGCCGATTTTAGAGTTGTTTTCTGATCCTGAGGTTACTGAATTCTATGATCTGTCTTTCGCTACAGAGAAAGAAGCGATTGACTTGATTAATGCTGACTTAACTGGATTTAAAGAAAACAAGTCGGTGAGGTGGGCAATAAGAGATAAAACAACGAGCAAGTTTATTGGTGGATGCGGCATTAATCGTTTCAAGGAAAACAACCATGTTGCTGTAATCGGTTACGAATTCAATAGAGATTCATGGGGCAAAGGCTATGCTACTGAAGCAGTAAAAAAGGTGATTGAATTTGCGTTCTCAGAAAAATGCCCTAAATACGTTAATAAAATTGAGGCTTACGTCATGATTGGCAATAAAGCATCAGAAGTGGTGCTTGAAAAACTAGATTTCAAATGTGACGGCTTACTGAGACAGCATGGATTTTGGAAAGGTTCGTACCATGATCTCAAAGTCTTCTCTTTGTTGAGGTCTGACGCACTGAAAACATAACAAGCCATTAAAGCGGAACTTTGCTCTTCCCCCAGTTTAGTAGACACCTCCTCATCACTTTGAGGAGACTAAAATGCCTAGATATACCCACCAAGAATGACAGGGTTTACTATGTGAAATTCAAAGTTAAATTCAAAGTTAAATTCAAAGTTAAAGCAGACACTCTAAACTTAAGAGCAATCTAAGCTTAAGAGGTGATGTCATGCCTAAGCTTTTGTTGATCGAGTTTGTCCCTCTAGTATGCCGCTCTCATCTGTTAGCAATGAAGGAGCGGTGTTCAGCTGTTAACTTGCTAAAGCCGTGCTAGCGATTCACTTGCTCAAGTACAGGTAAGATTTTGCTCACTTTATCAAACGATTCTTGATATTCAGCATCAACATTAGAGTCAGCAACAATGCCGCCGCCAGCCCAGCAATATAGCGTGTTATTCTCAGTCACTAGAGTGCGGATGGTGATACTCGTATCCATGTGGCCATCTTGGCTGATATAACCAATACTGCCGCAATAAATGCATCGTCTTGAAGGCTCTAACTCTTCTATGATTTCCATGGCGCGGATTTTGGGTGCGCCAGTAATAGAGCCGCCAGGAAACGCCGCTTTTAATAAGTCGATTGCGTCATATTGATCTGCCATTGTGGCTTCAACAGTACTCACTAGGTGATGCACTGCTGGAAAACTTTCAATATCGAACAGTTTAGGTACGTTAACAGAACCTGCAGTGGCCACTTTACTGATGTCATTTCGAAGCAGATCTACAATCATTACATTTTCAGCTAAATCTTTTTCAGAGGTTCTTAAACGCTGTGCATTAAGCTTATCTTGCTTAGGTGTCTTACCACGGGGCAGAGTCCCTTTAATGGGTTTAGTTGATATTTTACTGCCGTTAAGCTGAATAAATCGCTCAGGTGATATTGATAAAATACAATGATTTTCTAAACGAATGAATGCAGAAAAGGGCGCTTTGTTAGCATCAGAAAGGGCGCAGTAAGCCTGCCATTCACAGCCTTGATAATCAGCGTCAAACCTTTGTGTTAAATTTATTTGATAGCAATCGCCTTGATGCAAATAGTGCTGAACTTTTTCAAATCGGGCGCTGTACTGTGCTTTAGATGTTTGATTTCGCCAAGCTGAGGTTAATTTGAAATTGACGGTTTGCTTGGTTATTTTATCATTTGGTTGGCTATTTTTTAAATTGGCATCAATAGTATTCAACTCATTTAATGACGCTGTGCCTGATTTAATCATACCTTTATCAGCTAACAGGTTAACCACGTGTTCTAGTTCGGCCTCAAGTGCTTGCTGACCTAAATAATGTACTGCAAACCAGCTCTGTTCTGCATGATTAAAAATTAAGGCAAAATCGTAAAAGCCAACATTCACATCCGCAAGTTGAATATCTTTCATTGCTTGCTGAGGCAGATTTTCAATTACTCTACCTAAATCATAATTAAAGCTACCGATAAGCCCGCCACTAAAAGGCAACTCACATGTGTGTTTTACCGGAAATAAATGCGATTGAAGTTGTTGTAGTAGCTCAAACACTGATGAATAAGCATCGGGTACAAAATCATGGCTATTGCTGTCTGCATTATCACCATGGAAACTGTAATCGGTGTTATTACTGTCACTGACAACCGTTGCGATAGGATTGAACACAATAATGTCGACATTGGCATCTTGATGTTCGCTATTAGTTGAATCTAGTAGCATTGCCCAAGGTTGCTGACAAAAAACACTAAAAACGCTATGAGTATCAACATCCCAGTTGAGTGAAGTAACAGCAAGAGATTGATGACCCAAGTTACGCATTTTATAGCCTATTTAAAAAGTGATGTAGCCCAAAAAGGTTGGAAAGAGTATCATATTGTCCCTGAAAGGATTAATAGCTAATTGAATGCTTTTTAAAGTTTAGCGTTATTTATAAACGATAAGACTGCATTCATATAAAAATAAAACAAGTTATGCCGCAAAGGCTGCTGGAGCGCCCCTATATGTCTACAAATTCTTCTGCGAATGTCGTGATAAAACAAGCTGATTTTATCGAAAGTATTGCTGACTCTTTGCAGTATATCTCTTATTACCACCCGAAAGATTTCGTCGATGCGATGGCTAAAGCCTACGATCGCGAAGAAAGTGCAGCTGCAAAAGATGCAATTGCACAAATTCTGATTAATTCACGTATGTCGGCTGAAGGTAAACGTCCTTTATGTCAGGACACTGGGATCGTGACCACTTTCGTTAAAATTGGTATGGCAGTTCAGTGGGATAAAACTGACATGACGGTTCAGGAAATGGTTGATGAAGGTGTTCGTCAAGCTTATACCAATCCAGATAATCCATTACGTGCGTCAATTGTGGCAGATCCTGCTGGTACGCGTAAAAATACCCGTGATAACACACCATCAGTAGTTCATATCGATATGGTGCCAGGTAACCATATTGAAGTGATGATCGCAGCTAAAGGCGGCGGATCAGAAAACAAATCTAAAATGGTCATGTTAAATCCGTCTGATGATATCGCAGCGTGGGTAGAAAAAACCTTACCAACAATGGGCGCGGGCTGGTGTCCTCCAGGAATGCTAGGTATAGGTATTGGCGGCACTGCTGAAAAAGCGGCAGTATTGGCAAAAGAGTCATTGATGGATCCTGTCGATATTCATGAGTTAATGGAGCGCGGCGCCGAAACAACGGAAGAAAAGCTACGTTTAGATATTTTTGAACGTGCTAATAGCACGGGTATTGGTGCACAAGGCTTAGGTGGTTTAACTACTGTACTTGATATTAAAGTTAAATCTGTTCCGACTCATGCAGCGTCAAAGCCTGTAGTTATGATCCCGAACTGCGCTGCAACTCGTCACGTTCATTTTCACCTAGACGGCACAGGTCCAGCGGATTTATCACCTCCATCATTGTCTGATTGGCCTGAAATTACTCGTGAAGCAGGTGAGAATACTCATCGTGTTGACCTTGATAACGTCACACAAGCTGAAATCGAAACATGGAAAAGCGGCGACACCTTATTGCTTAACGGTAAAATGTTAACAGGCCGCGATGCTGCCCATAAGCGTATTCAAACCTTAATTGAATCTGGCGAAGGTTTGCCTGAAGGCGTCGACTTTACGGGTAAGTTTATTTACTACGTTGGCCCAGTTGATCCAGTAGGCAGCGAAGTTGTCGGCCCAGCAGGCCCAACAACTGCGACTCGTATGGACAAATTCACTGATCTAATGCTCGAAAAAACCGGTTTAATGGGCATGATTGGTAAATCTGAGCGCGGCCCACAAACGGTTGAGTCAATTAAGAAACACAAAGCGGTTTACTTAATGGCAGTCGGCGGTGCAGCTTACCTTGTATCTAAAGCAATTAAGAAGTCACGCGTTGTGGCATTCGAAGATTTGGGTATGGAAGCGATTTACGAGTTTGATGTACAAGATATGCCAGTAACGGTAGCTGTCGATACCCTAGGTGTTAATGCCCATGAAACAGGCCCAGCAATTTGGAAAGTGAACATTGCTAATGCTAAAGGCTAATAGTCGCTTTATTTAACCCTTCCTTTGTAAAGGGAGGGTTAAGTTATTTAAAACTTGCTGGCTTAATCGTCTTCAAAACGCACAAAGTGACTAAAAAATAACGCTCAGAAATAGAATGCTTCATTTTTTTGAACTGCTCTATTGCCTGAGCGTTTTTGTTTGGGTAATGTGCTTAGCAGTATTTTTTAAACAGAGTCATTTCAGTTGAATAACTGATATCTAACAGCATCGCACCAAAGTGTGATGAGGTTTGAAGAATAGGATAGATTTTAAAAGTAGCGTGATTGCTATTAACAACAAAAAATAACAAGAGAACTCCATCCCATGAAAAAATCATCGCTATTACTCGCGCTTGGTGCAGCAGGACTGGCACTGTCAGTTCAAGCAGCCGAGCCAACTAAAACCCCTTTTAATGTTCAGCAATTGGTTAACTTAAATAAGCTACATTCTGCAGCCGTTTCTAATGACGGCAAACAATTAGTTTATGCTGTTAAAAATATAGATGCCGATGGCGAAAGCAGTTCAGATTTATACTTGCTGGACTTAAGCAACAAAAATGCAAAGCCAGTTCAAATTACCTCCCATAAAGGTACCGAGCACGACGTTAATTTTAGCGTTGATGACAAATCAATTTACTTTTTAGCAGCACGTAATGGCTCTAGCCAGCTGTATAACTTGTCTTTGTCTGGTGGTGAAGCACTGCAAGTAACAGACTTACCGTTAGATGTGAACGGCTATAAGATTTCTAATGACGGCAAACAAGTTGTCATGAACATGCGTGTTTTCCCAGACTGTAAAGACTTAGCGTGTACAGTGGATCGCATTGAAGCTGAAGAGAATAAAAAGACCACAGGTCGTGAATACAAGCAATTGATGGTTCGCCATTGGGATACTTGGGAAGATCATGCTCGTAATCACTTATTTGTTGGTCAGTTAAATGGCAAGCAAGTCACCGAAGTGGTTGACGTCACTTTGGGTTTAGATACAGAAACGCCGCCAAAACCGTTTTCTGGCATGGAAGAAGTCACTTTCACCGCTGATGGCAAACACATCGTTTATAGCGCAAAAGCGCCAAGTAAAGACCAAGCTTGGACGACGAACTACGATTTGTGGAAAGTCCCTGTTACTGGCGGCGATGCAGAAAACTTAACGGAAGAGAATTTAGCTTGGGATGCACAGCCAACTTACTCTAAAGATGGTCGTCAATTAGCTTACCTTGCAATGAGTAAGCCTGGCTTTGAAGCAGATCGTTACCGCATTATGCTGCGTGACACTGTAACTGGCGCTGAAAAAGAAGTCGCTCCACTTTGGGATCGCAGCCCACACTCACTGACTTTTAGTGATGATGGCCGTACTTTATATGTCACAGCTCAAGATGTTGGCCAAGTTAGCATCTTTGAAGTGAATACCCAGTTTGGCGATGTACGTCCTATTTATAATGACGGTAGCAATAGTTTAGTTGCCGTGACTGACTCAAGCATTATCTTCAGTAATAAATCACTTGTTGAACCAGGTGACTTATACACAATCAGTTTAGAAGGTGAGAACCTCACGCGTTTAACCAACGTCAATGAAGAAAAGCTAGCTGAAATTCAATTTGGTGAATTCCAACAGTTTAACTTCAAAGGTTGGAACAACGAGACTGTACATGGTTACTGGATTAAACCTGCTAACTACGAGTCTGGTAAAAAGTACCCAGTCGCATATTTAGTTCACGGTGGCCCGCAAGGTTCATTTGGCAACTCATTTAGTGGTCGCTGGAATGCACAGCTTTGGGCTGGTGCTGGTTATGGTGTCGTAATGGTCGATTTCCATGGTTCTACTGGTTACGGTCAAGCATTTACTGATTCAATCTCTAAAGATTGGGGCGGCAAGCCTTTAGAAGATTTACAAAAAGGCTTAGCAGCAGTCGGTCAGCAACAAAAGTGGTTAGATACTGAAAACGCTTGTGCATTAGGTGGTTCGTACGGTGGCTACATGATGAACTGGTTCCAAGGTAATTGGAGTGACGGTTTCCAATGTTTAGTTAACCACGCTGGTTTGTTCGACATGCGCTCTATGTATCATGTAACAGAAGAACTTTGGTTCCCTGAATATGAGTTTGGTGGCACTTACACTGAAAACAAAGAGCTATATGAGAAGTTTAACCCAGTAAACTATGTTGAAAACTGGAAAACGCCAATGTTAGTGATCCACGGTGAAAAAGATTACCGTGTCCCTTATGGTCAAGGTTTAGCTGCATTCACTTACATGCAACGTAATGGTATCCCATCTGAACTGTTAATGTTCCCAGATGAAAATCACTGGATCCTTAACCAAGATAACCTACAGCAATGGTACAAAAACGTACTAGGTTGGATGGATCGTTGGACTGAGCAGAAGTAATCGAAATCGCTGATTAGCGGTAAGTTAAAAAAGAGATGCTTGATAGCATCTCTTTTTTTATGTCTGATTTTAATAACTGTTGAAAAACGAATTGATTTTAGTCTAGCAAGCTAAACGCAATTAGTTATTGTCGTCAGCAAGTTTAAGCTCAGTAGGCGGACATTTATGGCCGGTTTTTGTTATCCACAGAAAATAAGCTAACCTTCTTCTAGAGCCTGTAATTTTACGTTGGCCGTTTTTAAGGCTAATTCTATTTCGTTTACCCATGGGAAACCTCAATTAACTGTTTTTATTTTACTTAAATAAAGTACAAACAGTAATTTATATTCAGAATGAGACAGCATTATAACAAATGTTGCCACATATGGGCTGAGAAATATTCAATTTGAGCAGTTTATGAAATTAACTTTCATTTATTAAATTTAAATGTTTTTTTAAGACATTCATTTGCCGATAAAATGTGATGGGAAGCATGCTTTTTCATAAGTTAATCTAACCCGAACAAACAAAATGAATCATGGATTAGATTTATTATTAACTGGCTCAAAGTTTTAAAAAATCTCATTTGATAAAAAGCAAAAAATCAGTAAAGTTGCGCGATTATTTTTTGCACCACAAAACATATAATTTGAGGGTTTTCTTGTGGATTTAATGCTTTACGTTAAGTTTTTTCTAAGCTTAGTGGCTATTATCAACCCTGTAGGACTATTGCCTGTATTTGTTAGCTTAACCAGTCACCAGACTGAAGTTGAGCGTAACCATACAGGTAAGGTCGCGAACTTTGCTGTGGTAGTAATTTTAGTGGTGACGATATTTATCGGTCAGCACATTCTCAACATGTTCAGCATTTCATTATCGGCATTTAGAATTGCAGGTGGTAGCTTGATTGCAATTATTGCTATGTCGATGTTGCAAGGTAAATTAAGCCCAGTAAAGCGTAACCAAGAAGAAGATCGTGAAGCTTCCGGTATGGAGTCTGTGGCTGTCGTGCCACTTGCATTGCCTTTAATGGCAGGACCTGGTGCCATTAGTTCAGTGATTGTTTATGCTTCTACTCATGACTCAATGATTGATATGATTGGCATGTCAGTCACGGTAATTGTATTTGGATTAATGAGCTGGGGACTATTTAGGTTAGCGCCGGTAATTTTTAAAGTACTAGGTACTACGGGTATTAACGTCATAACCCGTTTAATGGGTCTACTGATGCTATCAATTGGTATTGAAGTCATAGCAGCAGGGCTGAAAGGCTTATTTCCAACCTTAATGGCGTAGCTTTTGTCCGAATATAAGCCTGTGTTTTTAGCCTGAGGACAATGACCTAGCAACATTACACACGTTTTATATTTGCAACGACAGACATTATATTTCAAGGTTTTGGACAGCAAATGCGCAATAGGACTGGAATAGGGGATTTTCCCTTGACCCCAAATGCGCATTTGCGTAAAGTACCGTCCGTTCACGAACATCTTGATATCAATACTTAATTGAACTCAGTATCGTCAACCGTGTTGCTCTCACGTAAAATGCCAAGCATGAAAATGGTGACGTGTCCGAGTGGCTGAAGGAGCACGCCTGGAAAGTGTGTAAGGGGCAACCCTTCGAGAGTTCGAATCTCTCCGTCACCGCCACATTCTTAAATTAAGACGTCTTAGGACGTCTTTTTTTATGTCTAAAATTTATATCGCCTCAATATCTCCTGTTAAAAACCAATCAAAGTCAAACTGGTAGGCCTATAACTAATGGGCGGAATATCGTATCAGGTCAATGCTATTCACTTTGACGAAATGAAAGCTAACACAGGTATAGTATCGTTATCTTGATGTAGAACTTGAGAGAGTGTAAGTGTCGAAAAACTAAAGAGTGCTTAACGTTATACCCAGTGATTTTGAATTAACTGGAACCAGTAATATTTCAAGCCTTAATCATCGCGCAAAGAGTATGCTTGCAAGTGAAAATGACAGACATAGCAATCAATAGAATAAACAGAACTCAGAGAAGCTTGCAGTAATACAAACCACTCTCAGTGTTTTTTATTTAACAATTAACTAAGCGTATTAGCCAACTAATACTTGAGAAATACAGAATATAATTTTACTTATAAGCTTTTAAAACCGTTAAAAAAATTTTAACGGTATTTTCTTACTACAACCACATTGGCTCTTTTAACAGGTTGTACAA
Source organism: Shewanella sp. GJ50-10 (assembly GCF_055808815.1). Taxonomy (NCBI): domain Bacteria; kingdom Pseudomonadati; phylum Pseudomonadota; class Gammaproteobacteria; order Alteromonadales; family Shewanellaceae; genus Shewanella; species Shewanella sp. GJ50-10. Next base: position 1,981,573 of record NZ_JBVVSS010000001.1, read on the forward strand.
CCACGACTTTTTTAACGGGAGCATGATGTACTACTTTGTGTGCTGGTGGGGTGCGAACAACCGTAGTGCAACCTGTGCTAACAATAATAAGGCTTGTTAGCACAAATAAGGGCAAGCTCGTTTTTAACTTTTGGATTGTTTGATGATAAAAGGTTTTATAGTTCAACATTTTCAGCTCCATACAAAATAAAATGTACTGACAACATGGCTTAATAAGTAGCAATAACTGCATTTTAGCGGGTTGAATATGAGCAGAACATGAACGGATGCTAACGGGGAGTATAAAAGTTAGCGATTGAGAATAAATTAATTTTAGCTTGCTAATAAAAAGCCAGAGTCGATGCTCTGGCTTTTTGTATTTTAACGTGTGTTAATCATTTGGCTGCTGATATTGATCAAACCACCAAAGGATATGAGCAACTTTCGACATCAAGTTACTTGGACGTTTGTAAATACCGTGTGGGGCATCAGGTATCCTCACCATAGCGGTATCAATATTGCGCAGTTTGAGCGCTTGGTAAAATTGCTCAGTTTCTGCGATTGGGGTGCGTTGGTCCGCCTCGCCGGTAAGTAACATAGTTGGGGTAGTGACATTACCAACATAGCTGATTGGCGATAACTTCATGTAGTGTTCAGTATCTTCCCAAGGCATTTTCTCAAACCAGTTTTTAACCACAAACGGGTAGATGTCAGTGGTTAACACGAAGCTAAACCAGTTAATAACCGGCTTTGCCACGACTGCGGCTTTAAACCTGTCTGTGTGACCTACAATCCATGCGGTTAACACGCCGCCACCCGAGCCGCCAGTAACGAATAGTGCATCTTCGTTAATGGCATCCTGAGCAATCACGCCATCAACCACGGACATTAAGTCATCATAATCTTGGCTTGGGTAATTATTATGGATGGTCTGAGCAAACTCTTTACCGTAACTGTCGCTGCCACGAGGGTTAGCATAGACCACCACATAACCACTTGCTGCCATTAGCTGTACTTCAGCCGAAAAGTGAGGGCCATAATTAGTAACAGGGCCGCCGTGAATTTCTAAAATCAGTGGGAATGTTTTACCCGCTTTTTTATCTGCCTCATATCCCGGTGGGTACGCTACCCAGGCTTGTATGTTGCGACCGTCATAGGATGACTTAACATTAATTTCTTTAATATTTGCCAATGTTTTGTAATCAAGGGCATCACTGTTTAAATCAGTTAACTGTTGAGTCTTTCCTTTACGGCTGATGGCAATGTCAGCAGGGCGCTGTGGGTTTGAGTATGTAAAAGCAATAGTGCCATTTTCAGCTACATCAAATTCACTACCAGTATAAGGACGACCAAATGCTAAGCCTCCAAGGTTTTGAGCAACGATTTTACGTTTGCCACTGAGTGGTTGATATGCCACATAGGTTTCACCTTTGTCGTGGTAACTCATATAAACCGCTTTACTGTTGTCAGCCCATTGAATGCTGTTAATTGAGCGATCTAAGTCTGTTGTTATCGCACGTTTATTACTGCCATCAATGTCCATGACGTATAGCATGGTGTTTTCGTAGTTCATATGATGTTGATCGTAACCAAGGTAGGCAATGTACTTACCATTAGGTGATACATTAGGGGCATTATCTGGTCCGAGGCGATCGGTTAATTGAGTGACTTGCTGAGATTTAACATTGATGCTGAAGATATTGCTATCTGTCCATTCAAGCTCTTTATCTTCTCGGGTGTTCGTTGCGTAAATTAGTTGTTTGCCGTCTTTTGACCAACTGAGATTACTGCGATGATCAAATTGTCCGTGAGTGATTTGTCTCGCGGCGCCGCCATCTGCTGACATGACAAAGATATGGCTGTTACCTGGCTTAGTGAAACCAGCCCCATCAAATCGATAATACATATCATCAATAAAGACGGCTGGTTTTGCCCATTCTGCATTTTGAGGTTTGCCTGGAAGCGACACCACAGATTTAGGTTTACTTGGAACAAACTTGGTAAACGCAATACTTTTGCCATCAGGTGACCAAGTTAGGTTACCAGGTGACTGACTAAAATGACTCATTTGGCCAACATCACCGGTTTCTAGCCACTTCATATGTATTTGTGGTGAGCCACTGGCTGTCGATATATAAGCTAATTTGCTGTTATCAGGTGATAAAGTTGGTGAAAAATCAACATGTAAGCCATTAGTTACTGGTGTTAAACGTTTTTGCTTATCGACTTTCCAAATATTACCTAGCTTTTTATCACTGTGAATATCCATGAAATTACGCACAAAATACACTTCATCACCATCGTTATTTATTTCGAGGTTAGAGGCATATTCAAGAGTGAAAATATCTTCTAGTTGTAATGAGTTGATGGCGCTAGAGGAGGTTGATACGTTGCTTGACTGTGTAGCTGACGAGTTGTCGGCTAATGCCATTGTAGTGCTAACGGCTGCTGCCATTGGCGTCAACAGTAACACCAGATAAATGCCTTTGTTCATGAGTATTCCTTGACTATAAAATAGAACGTTTGCGATTTGTGAAGGTTTGATAACCCTTTATTGTTTGATTAGTGGGTCACTTTTATTGGATTGAATAAATTAACATAACATGTATTAACAATAAAGTTATGTGAATCAAGATTTACATTGGTGGTTTTTACGGTATATTAAGCCGATAAATACATAACTATAAGACCCAAATCATGACTCTAAGCCCTTTTACAAATCTAACCACTCGTCAATTAAAATATCCATTAGCTAAACGGACTCGCTTAGGTGCAATCATGCTGGCCAGTGTATTGAGTAGTCTGCTATCAAACACTGCAATGGCAGATACTAAAGTCATCCACGCAGGTGAATTACTGACTATTCCGGGTAAAGCGCCACTCACTAAACAAACTGTAGTGATTAAAGATGGTGAAATTATTGCAGTTAAAAAAGGCTTCGTTGCTGCTAAAACCATTGCTAAAGATGCCAAGTTAATTGATTTGTCCGATAGCTTTGTGATGCCGGGTTTAATGGATATGCATGTGCATTTACAAATGGAGTTAGGGCCAGATAACACAAAAGATACGGTAAAGCTATCCGATGCGGATGTGGCAATGAAAAGTGTTCATTACGCAAAAATCACCCTGATGTCGGGTTTTACAACGGTACGTGATTTATTGAGCGAGCCTGAGCAAATGTATGCTTTACGTGATGGCGTTGAAAAGGGTTGGATTGAAGGGCCGCGTATTATTGCTGCAGCTGGTATCTCTATTACTGGTGGCCATTTAGATGCCGATGGTATGGCGCCGGATTTGTTAGCAATGAAATCACCGAAAACCCTTTGTGATGGACCATACGAGTGCCGCAAAATGACAAGGCAAGCAATTAAGTACGGCGCTGATGCGATTAAAGTCGCCTCAACTGGCGGGGTATTGTCTGATACCGATACAGGTACTGGACAACAAATGACAGATTTAGAGCTTAAAGAGATTGTTGAAACTGCCCATGGGTTAGGGCGTAAAGTGGCTAGCCATGCCCATGCAACTGCGGGGATCAATGCCGCGCTTCGTGCAGGCGTTGATAGCGTTGAACATGGCAGTTACACCGATGATGAAACCATAAAACTGTTCAAACAAACAGGCGCCTATTTAGTGCCGACATTGTTAGCGGGAGCCACAGTGGTTGATATGGCTGAAACCTCTGACTTTATGTCTAAACCGATTAAAGCTAAAGCCATTCGAGTTGGCGCTGATATGCTAGCTAACTTTGAAAAGTCCTATAAAGCTGGAGTCAAAATCGCTTTTGGAACCGATACAGGTGTATCTAAGCACGGTATAAACGCACAAGAAGCAGTGTTAATGCATCAAGCGGGTATGAGCAATAGTGATATTTTAAAATCGGCAACAGTTAACGCTGCTGATTTAATTGATATGTCTGATAAGTTAGGCACGATTGAAGTTGGTAAATATGCTGACATTATTGCTACTGATGGTAGCCCACTTAACAATATCGAAGAGTTGCTGGATGTCGACTTTGTGATGAAGGGCGGTAAAGTTTATAAGCAGTAAGCAGAAACTCAGTATCTAGAATAAAATATCTAGGTAAACAGCCTGCATAAATAGAGATAAAAAAGGAGCTTAGGCTCCTTTTTTAATGACCTTGATTTGGCTAGGTAGCCTAAAAACCATGTTAAGTTATTCTTTGATTGACCAAAGCATTTGTTTTATCCAAGTGCAATTTTCCAAGTAAATTTTAAAGTGGCTTATTAAGTGCTTTCAAGTGACTTATCAAGGATGTGGAATGATTATATTAACGGAAGTTGATGGGGTAAAAATACTCTCAAAGCATCAAGCTAGTTGTCACTGCGGTGCAGTACAATTGGAGTTGTCATTACCTAATGGTTTAGTCGATGTTCGGCGCTGTGATTGTAGTATGTGCCGCAGACGGGGAGCCATCGTTGCTTCTGTTTCTTTAGATGATATTCGCTTTATTCAAGGACAAGAATCATTAAGTTGCTATCAATTTAACACCATGACAGCGAAGCATTATTTTTGCCGACATTGTGGTATTTATACTCATCATCAACGTCGCTCAAACCCTAATCAGTTTGGTTTTAATATAGGCTGTTTAGATGGGGTTAATCCATTAAAAATATCAGATGTTACCTTATATGATGGAGTCAGCCATCCAGCTGATAGATGATTGAGTATTAAGTTCATGTGTATCATTCTGTGTTAGAGATAAGATGTTATTTGCCTTTTAGAAATAGAGAAATCGAGGAGCAACGATGAAAACAATCGGCATGTTAGGTGGCATGAGTTGGGAATCGACAGCCAGTTATTATAAAGCGCTTAATGAAGGTATTAATCAGCAACTTGGTGGTCTGCACTCTGCCAAAATAGTCATGTTTAGTGTTGATTTTGATGAAATAGAAAAGTTACAACACCAAGGCGATTGGAAGGGGGCGGCAAATATTCTTGCAGATGCTGCAGCTAATGTTGAAAAAGCCGGAGCCGATTTTCTGTTAATTTGTACTAATACAATGCATAACGTCTACGACGAAATCGCGGAAAAAACGGCTATGCCCATTCTTCATATTGCTGATGCCACTGCTGAGCAATTAAAAATTGATGGAATTACAACCATTGGTCTTCTGGGTACAGAGTTTACCATGCAGCAGGATTTCTATAAGGGGCGTTTACAGGATAAATACGGTATAAACGTTATCGTTCCAAGTGCTTCTGAACAGAAAATGATACATAAGGTTATTTATGATGAACTGTGTAAAGGTAAAATAATAACTGATTCAAAATTTGCCTACTTGGCGGTTATCGATAAGTTATTCGAACAAGGCGCAGAAGCAATAATTTTAGGATGTACTGAAATAGCATTGTTGATTAATCAATCCGACACCAATATCAACTTATATGACACTGCGACTATTCATGCTAAAGCGGCTGTTGAACTAGCACTTAATGACTAACTGTTTTTATTTATTCGTGTTTAAAAACTAGTAAATAATTGTTTTAAATATTAGTTAACTTGCCGATTTTGTTTAGTCTGTTGTAATCTTTTTAGCTAAAGGATTACCAACAGGCCAGGGAATGAATAAATTCGTCCGCTACATTTCACTTTGTATTGCCGTGAGTTTTATCATATTTATTAGTTCGGTGATTTATCTTGCTAATATGGGTGGCAACAATGTTTTATTCGATATCGTTCAGTTCATTCCTTATGGCGATAAAATTGGTCACTTCATCTTGTTTGGCTTACTCGCCGCTATTGCATTATTTGCCAGTAAATTTAGCTATTTAGACATTTTCTTACACCATCAGCGGTTTTATTTAAACTCAAAACCAAACTTTAAATGCGTAGAACCATCGGTTAATAAACCTATCAAGTTCCGTATATATTATGGGGTTTTCGTAGTGAGTCTTTTTGTTTTGTTTGAGGAAATCAGCCAAATATTTATTACGACGCGAACTTTTGATATGGCTGACTTAGTTGCTGATGCGTTAGGTATTACACTGTTCAGTGCCGTAGCTATAACTATCAATAATAAACCTTGTATCAAATAAACAAGCTTAGCTGATGTGATTATTGTTGCAATTGTGATGGCAACGCGTAAACCGTTAGCATATCCAGATGATTTTTGCAGTGTTGTCCATAGTGTATTACGTCACCATTTAGTTTGCAGCTATGACGCTATTGCTGATGGAGTAACGCACAAACAGGTGATTGATGAAATTCTGCGTCAAGTCATAGCGGCTTAACTGAATTTTTTGATGAATAAAACTGATAACGATATTTACGTTAATATTGATCAGCTACGTAAGCTGCGGCAATAGGGGGAAGGTGTTAAATTTTCGGCCTGCTAAGCGGTTGATAGTGAATTTAATCGCCGTTATTCTTCAAAGTTACGGGGACGTGCTTTAAGCTTTGAAGAACTTTGTCATTAGCGTGCAGGTGATAATATATACCTTGTATGGATTGAAGGCTTCTGAACGCGCAGGAAAGCCTCACATCAAGGCTTTTATTCCTGTTACTCACACCTATCAAAAAACCAATAAAATTTCAGACTTTTCGAGTGATATTCATTTAAATTAGCTATTTATATCGTTTTAATAGATTTCATTTTATACATATCATTTTATCCTCAAGCATATCAGCATTCTCATTACCTCCAGTGTTTCTCATTTACACAGCTCAAATAGCAGTTCAGTCAGTGTTATTTAAAGCGTTGTAAATTAACAATCTGAATTGGTTAAGTATTTCCTTATATACATTAAATCCTTGTTTTATTGCATACGTATTCAATCATTTTAAACAAGCCTAAGCTTAAAAAGTGAGCAATGATAAATATGCATTAACAAAAAAATAACAATGACCATTTTATCTTGGGGAACACAGAATGAAATTTTCAACCAGTCTACTCAGTGCCGGTTTACTGATGGGGACAATAAATTGCGCTCAGGCAGCATCTCAACCGACCACTTTCGTGCATTTATTTGAATGGAGCTGGCAAGATGTCGCTACCGAATGTGAAACCTATCTAGGCCCGAAAGGATATGCGGCAGTACAAGTGTCTCCACCTAACGAACATATACAAGGCAGTCAATGGTGGACACGTTATCAGCCCGTTAGTTATCAGCTAGAAAGTCGCGGCGGTAATCGTGGTGAATTTGTTGATATGGTTAATCGTTGTAAAGCGGTTGGGGTAGATATCTATGTCGATGCCGTAATTAACCACATGGCAGCGGGTTCTGGTACTGGCGTTGCAGGAAGTACGTTTGGTAATAAAAACTACCCTATGTATAGCCCGCAGGACTTCCATACAAGTTGTGAGTTAAATGATTACAATAATCGCTGGGAAGTTCAAAACTGTGAATTGTTAGGGTTAACTGATCTTAATACCAGTAATGAATATGTGCAGCAAACGCTCGCTGGATATTTAAATGAACTGTTATCACTGGGTGTTGCTGGATTTAGGCTGGATGCCTCAAAACATATGGCGGTTGAAGATATCCAAGGTGTCATGGCCCGAGTAAATTCTTCACCTTTAATTTTCCAAGAAGTGATTGATCAAGGGCAAGACGTGATCAGTTCAAACGAATACCTTAGCGCAGGGTTGGTAACAGAGTTTAAGTACACCACAAAGCTTGGGGATACTTTTCGTGATGGAAAACTTGCTTGGTTAAGTAACTTTGGTGAAGGCTGGGGCTTTATGCCAAGTAGCTCTGCAGTTGTGTTTGTTGATAATCATGATAATCAGCGTGGGCATGGCGGTGGCGGTAACGTGATTACTTTTGAAGATGGACGCCTATATGATTTAGCCAATGTATTTATGCTGGCTTACCCGTACGGTTATCCAAAGGTGATGTCGAGCTATGATTTCCATGGTGATACGGATGCTGGTGGTCCTAATGTGTCAGTTCATAACAATGGTGAGTTAGCCTGTTTTGCAGAACAGTGGAAATGTGAACATCGCTGGAGCTACATCTCTGGTGCGGTCGATTTTAGAAACCACACAGCAGATAACTGGAGTACGACCAATTGGTGGGATAATGGTAATAACCAAATTGCTTTTGGCCGCGGGAGTTCTGGCCACGTTGCGATAAACAAAGAAGATGGTAATTTAACCGCATCACTTAATACCGATATGGCAGCAGGTACCTATTGTAATGTGCTAAAAGGAGAGCTTGCAGCTAATGGGCAGTCTTGTAGCGGTGAAACCATTGTTGTTGATTCAAACGGTAAGATAGCAGCAAATGTAGCACCATGGGATGCATTTGCGATTCACCAAGATTCAAAAGTGATGACTGTGATTGATGAAGGTGATTTACAACGCACTGTTATCTTTATTCAAGCTCAAACAGAATCGGGTCAGGATATGTTTATCCGAGGCGGTATCGATCATGACTATGCGAATAATAACTTAGGTAAAAATTGTCAGGTTAGTAACACTGAATGCGCAATTGCGATATCACATAATAATCTTAAAAATGACACTACATCACCTTGGAAAACAAATGAGTCATATCTAGATTGGTACGGAAGTGAAACGAATCAAAGCTCTGAAGCAGAAGGTACTCCTTTAGATTGGACAACTAATACTTGGCCATCGAGCTGGGGCGTTGAAAAAACGGTTGCTGCAGACGGTTATGGTGTTGAGCCTTTAAATACTTGGGGCGCACATTATTGGATGTTAGATGTAGTGATGGATTGCAGCCAAACGGTGTCAGGCTATTTTGAAGTTAAAGCGTTTGTTAAAAATGGCCAAGGTTGGGAAGCTGACATTAATCAGAGTAATACACCATATCAATCAAGTAATCATGTTGCTCAATGTGGAAAAATCAATCGATTTGAGTTTAATCAAAGCACTGCCGAGGTTATTAATTTTTAGCGCGTGTTTGTGATACCAATAATATAAAGCCAATAAAATTGGATTAATAATAGTAAAGCCAGTGATATTTTATCAGTAGTCTGGCTTTTCATTTTTAACCCCTTAGCGTGTGGCTACTTTCAAGGTCAACGTTATACGTGTTTCATTTTCTTTAGCTTCTAGTTGAATGATACCATGACATGCCTCCGTCACTAGCTTCGCAGCGTAAGTTCCTAATCCCGTTCCTAATTTTTTTCCATAAGTGACATATTTATCGAAGAAATTATCTTGAATAGATTGATCTACATGACTTGCACTAAATATTGTTATGTCAACAGTATCGGTAATGTCAGAAGCATAAAATGCAATTCGAGTTCCTCGCGGTGTTGCTTCAATAGCGTTACTGTACAGTTCCGTAAACATGGTTCCAAACAGCAGTTTGTCACCCATTACTTTGGTATCTAATGCAACATAGTTATCAACTTGGAGTGATTTTTTGATTTGTTCACGACTATGATGACTCACAACTTCACTGATCAATGCGTGTAAATCTATTGATTTTATATCAGGTTCAAAACTGCCATCTTCCAATTTCAAAATGGTGTTTAATGAGTTCACAACTTGATTAATCTTCATCGTGGAATAATGAATATTATCAGTCTCTGTTTTGAGTTGTTTAGCCGATAGTACTCGTTTGCTTATTCTATCTACAGTGTTATCAATATGAGTAAGAGGGGTGGCAACATAATTAAAAATAATACGCTCAACGTTTTCTTTAAGGGTAAATTGTCTTATGTGTTCATTGACTTGCTCATCTAGTTGACGGTTATGTCTAACCGCTTGCAGTTGGTTTTTAACACGCATATTAAGGATTTGCATGTTAAATGGCTTAGTGACGTAATCAACTGCGCCAAGAGATAATCCAGCGATAATGTCTTCATCATCCGATTTTGCGGTTAAAAATATGACTGGAATCTCTGCAAGATTAATATCTTGCTGTAATTGCTCAAAAACCTGATAACCGTCCATATTAGGCATCATAATATCTAACAGAATAAGATCAGGCTTTGCCTGCTTACAGATTTGCAGAGCTTTCTCGCCAGTGAGCGCCACTTTAACTTTACTGATGGGTTTAATGCATTTTGAGGCTATTTCGATGTTGTTGATTTCGTCATCAACAATTAATACTGAAAAACTATCTCGATCGTTTAGGCTATCGGTTTTCGTCTGACCGTCAGTAACAATATCTTCAATAGCAGTATTGCTTGATTCTGTATCAGCTTGTGAGGTTTTGACGTTTGAATTTAAATCTGACTGGTTTACACCATCAAAAACCATGCTGTTTAAAGGTTTACTGAAAGCGAGGTTTATTCGCTCTTGAAAAACCTTAAAACTAAATGGTTTAGCAATGTACTGTGAAACACCAGAGCGCAAAGCATCCACAACCGTCGATTGCTGGACACTAGAACTACACACAATAAAGGGAATATGGGCAGTATCTCTATTACGACGAACTGCTAGTAACAAGTCTTTGCCGCTGACTTTAGGCAATTCCCATTCAGATACGATGAGGTCAACGGCATTGTCATTAATGGCTTTGAGCGCAGCTACACCATTATGCGCTTGGTAGATATGGCCAAAATCCATGTCACGTAACATCCGAATTAAAACATTACGAATGTTGTCTGTGGGGTCAACAACTAAGACTGATTTTTGCTTCATTGATTACCTCTGTAGCTTCGGCCGTTAATCTAAAATAATAATCAGATAGTTTATTTATCTTGGCTAAATTGATATCAGTTATCATATAGATATCAACACTTAAATAACAAACTTTATTAGTCTGTTACACTCATATTGATGTAGATTAAGATCAGAAGCTTCTGCTTAATAAAAGCAATTATGTTGTTAATTGCCTTGTTTATCGAAAACTTGGATTGTCAGACATGGAAAATATAAATAATAAGTTAGTCATATTAATGAAAGGGCTATGCTTACTGGTTGTGTTAGTCAGTTCAATCGTACTGTTTGGCTGGCTAACTAAAACAGATTCTTTTTTACGATTAAATCCGACAATGACACCAATGCAATTCAATACAGCATTGTGTTTCTTGCTGAGTGTAAGCGGACTTCTGCTAATGACCTATCAGCAGGTTAAATACTTAAAAATCATAGCTTGTATCATTGGCGCTATTTCTACTATTTCATTATTTGAATATTTACTAGGCACTAATATTGGCATTGATGAATTATTTGCTGAGCATTATTTACAAACAGATTTAGTGACTCACCCTGGCAGAATGGCACCAAATACTGCACTTTGTTTTATGTTTACTGCTTTCTTTTTATTTTGTTATCAAATGACAAGTAAACGCTTTCTTGAAATTAATCGGACTGTGGCTTGTTTAATCATTGGTGTATCTTCAGTGGCCCTATTGGGTTACTTGTTTGGCATGCCGACAGCTTATGGTTGGAATAATTTTACCGGTATGGCGTTAAGTACCAGTATAAGTTTTTTAATCATTGGCGCCGTGATATTAATAGCTTTGAGCGCTAAGTCGAATGATCCTTCACACTACACCACACCTTTATTGGTGCTGATAATTTTTATCACCGCTATTTTATGGCAAGCCATTACTGCCGCTTACGAACCAACTGACTTTAAATCCATTGCGCCTAATTTCATTTTATTTTCAGGTATGTTTTGCTCGTTAACCTTGATTTACTTTTCTTATTTTAAAAAAACAAACTTAAATACGCATTTTGGTCAGTATATTGCTTTAGTTATTTTATCGTTAGGGACCATTAGTTCGATTGCTTTGTACTCTTATTTAACCAATAGCGAAACGATAAGAATGGAGGACAAACTGCAAAATAACGCTGAGTCTCATATCAACTCAATTCAATCAACATTAGATACGCTCACCTCAATGTTTAATAACGTGCGAGTGATTTCTTATTATAATAAAAATGAGCATGAAGCTGTTTTTGATACGATTTCATCATTATTTATCGATAAGTATCCATCCATTACGCGAATTTTTTATGTTCCTATTATACAAGATAGAGCGGAGTTCGAGTCTAGGTTGGAACAGCATTACGATTATAAAATTGGGATATCTGATTTAATCAATAACAAAAAAGTTGAATCAAAGGGTTACGATATTTATGCACCGGTTATGTACCAATACCCTACAAGTCAGTTACATAATGACATTGGTCTCAATCTTTTATCGCTGAATATTTATCGTGAAGCGATGTCAGAAGCTTACAATGATAACCTTATAAGTCATCGTCTTTTTTCGGAAACGGTCTCTGAAGAAGAATTACCGTTACAGGGAGTTGTACTGGCTCCCATCAGAAAAAGTGTTTATCAAAAAGATTATCAAATTGAGAAAATCACTGATATTAGAGGTTTTTTAATTCTTGAGTATAACTTTGAAGCGATGATAAATAGGATTATTGCGCAAAGCCTGACGCCTAGAGGATTACATTTATACTTTGAAGACGTGAACAGTGCTCACTTTTCTATGTTTCATCAATCCCGTCTGACCAATAATAAAAATATCACTTTTGATGATTTAAAAAATAGCTCACCGGTAAAGTTACCGCTTAATTTTGCTGATGATCAATTAATAGTCTCAATTTGGCCAAGCGACGTTTTTATTGAACAATATGACTCATACACACCAGAAATATTGGCGATTATTTTATTCCTTTCTAGTTTAATTATTTCTGCTTATCAATACAGAACGACACAGCGTGAATTAAAAATTATTCAAATTAAGGCATATTTAACTGCAGTAGTGGACTCGTTACCAACCCCAGTGTTAATACAGGATGAAAATCTTATTTACACTGAATGTAATGAAGAATTTGCAAGCTTATTTGGTTTTACAAAAGAGGACCTTAGTTCGAAGGAGTTTTTTACTGCAATTACAAAATTACCTGATTACAGTCAAGTTCGTTTGGAAGATGAGTTGTGTATGCTAACAGGCGAGGGAAAACGCTCAGAATTAACCATACCACTTGAAAATGGACAGGTAAGAACTTACAGCTATTTACGTAATGTAGTGCAAATCAACGAAGGCAAACGTTTAATCGGTACGTTAAATGATTTAACTTCTGAGAAGAAAATTTCAGAGGATTTAAATGATGCGTTAATTAACTCGAATGAAATGTTTAACTCAGCACCAGATGCAATGTTAATTACCAACGAGAGTGGACAGATAACCCAAATAAACTCAGCAGCTGAAAGGTTGTTTAGCTACACACCTGAAGAACTAACTGGGCAAGCTATCGAGATATTAGTCCCCGAAGCAATAAGGGCTAAACATGTCAATTTTAGAAATGCCTTTATAAAAGAGAATATATCTAGGCCCATGGGAACAGGTATGTCTTTATTAGCAGTAAATAAGCATGGAAAGGAAATATCTGTTGAAGTGAGTTTAAGCCCAATTAAAACCAGTGAGGGGTTGCAAGTTGTTGCGTCTATTCGTGATGTTTCAGAGCGAAAAGCATATGAAAATGCGATTAAAGAAGCTCAAACAGATGCAGAACAAGCGAACCGCTCTAAATCTGATTTTTTAGCTAATATGAGCCATGAAATCAGAACGCCTATGAATGCGATTAAAGGTTTCTCACATTTGATGCTTGATTCTGATCTCAATAAAGAACAAGAAAAATATGTTAACAAAATAAGAACCTCTGCAAATTCATTATTGGGGATTATCAATGACATTCTTGATTTTTCTAAAATTGAAGCAAGAAAGTTAGAAATTGAAGTCATACCATTTAATTTATATGTTGATGTACTTGAGAATATTTCAAATATCATCAGTTTAAAAGCAGGTGAAAAAGAGCTAGAACTCTTATTTGATTTCGATACTGATTTACCTGCAAACCTTATTGGTGACCCGTTGCGTGTTGGGCAAGTACTACTTAATTTGCTTAACAATGCCGTTAAGTTTACTAAGCACGGTGAAGTGTCATTATCTATCAAAGCGTTGCAGCAAACTGATGATAAAGTAACTCTTCGCTTTAATGTCAAAGACAGTGGCATTGGCATGTCAGATGAGCAAATTGAAACCTTATTTATTCCCTTTACTCAAGCCGACTCGTCAACGACTCGAAACTATGGTGGCACAGGGCTAGGCTTATCTATCTGTAATAAATTAGTAGATATGATGGGCGGCAACATTGGGGTTAACTCAATAGAGCAACAAGGCTCAAGTTTCTGGTTCGAGTTAGACTTTGCCATTGATTTAGATATAAAAGAGGAAGATGAAAATCACTTTGCTGATCAACATTTAAATGTATTGATAGTTGACGATAACCCTTCGTCGTTAATGATCATCCAATCTTATATAGAATCATTTGGCTTCAATGCTGAAATTGAAAACTCAGCCAAAAAAGCATTAGCTAAATTAGCTTTAAACCAAAAGCATTACGATTTGATCATTACTGACTGGAAAATGCCTGAAATGGATGGATTGGAGTTTGTAAAACAAATCCAACAGGGGGATATGAGTCAAGCCCCTCATGTCATTATGGTAAGTGCATTTGATAGAGATACCATTACGGGACATAGCCATGATGTAACGTTATCAGACATTATGACCAAACCTATTACACCGTCTTCTTTACTTGATTCTATCGCTACCGTACTTGGTGGGAAACGAATTGTTAAGTCTAATCAAATTGAAAACACATCTAAATTTGATTTAACAGGTATTAGCATTTTACTAGCAGAAGATAATGAAACTAATCAGGAGTTAGCTAAAGAGTTACTGACCAAAGTAGGGGCGAAAGTGACTATTGCTGTGAATGGCGAAGAGGCAATAAAACAACTCAATATAAGCGCATTTGATGTGGTATTAATGGATATTCAAATGCCAATTCTTGATGGTATTTCAGCGACTAAATTACTACGTGAAAATCCTAAGTTCAAAGATTTACCGATTATTGCAATGACAGCTAATGCATTAATTGGAGATAGAGATATATCAATTTCTGCAGGGATGAATGATCACATTAATAAACCCATTGATGTTAAAGAGCTTTATTCGACGGTATTAAAGTGGAGTCAAAATGAAGTTAAATCTTCTGCGCCTGAAAGCTCGAATGCAATCGCTTCAAATTTACAGCAACAAATTGTGAGTTCATTTGAACTTGCAGGGCTCAATACCGTACAAGCTTTAGGAAGGTTAAATCACGACAACAAGCTGTATATATCAATCACTCAAAAGTTTGCTGAAAAAACCGCTGACGATTTACAGATATTAACTGACATTGCAGCAAAACCCATTTCTGATTTATCTAAAGAAGATCAAGCCACGATTGCTATGCAGATCCATAGCTTTAAAGGCATATTGGGCAGTATTGGCGCCAATGAACTGGTTAAGCAGTGTTTAGAGATCGAAGCTGATTTAAAAAACACTGTCCCACCAGCATTATTAGGCGTATTTGTTCAGCAAATATCATCATTAATAAATACCTTAAATGATGCATTGGCAATGACAGTGAAGGGAGGCCGATTGGATTCTGGAACTACCGTTTCTGGAACGATGCAATTAAGTCACGAACAAATCACTAGTATGTTTAATGAACTTGAGCAGTTACTTTATAACAATGACACAGATGCGATTGAACTATTACAAACATTAATCAATGGAAATGTAACCTCATCCCAAGAGTTAATGGCAGTTCTTGAATCTTGTGAACAATATGATTTTGAACAAGCAATGACATTGTTTAATGGACTCAAACAACAATTTCTTAAGGAACAGTAATGGATAGCAAGGATAGAAGTACCATTCTCATTGTTGATGACCAAGTCGAGAATATCGATATATTAAGACATGCCTTAAAAGACACTTATAAAATCATCGCAGCACTGAACGGCGAATCAGCCATTGCGTTAGCTTCGAGAAATCAACCAGATATCATTCTACTCGACATCATGATGCAGGGCATTGATGGCTACGAAGTTTGTAAAAGGCTAAAACAAGGTTTTAGCACTCGAGATATCCCAGTTATTTTTGTTACAGCCATGTCAGATGAGCAAGATGAAAGTAAAGGTTTAGGCTTAGGTGCGATTGATTATATTACCAAACCTATAAGCTCGATGATTGTACGCCAGCGGATCAAAACCCACCTTGCACTGCATAATCAACATCAAATGTTAGAAGATCAAGTAACCGATCGCACCAAACGGCTTGAACAGTCTCAATTAGAGGTTGTGTACCGTTTAGGCCGGGCTGCAGAATATAAAGATAATGAAACTGGTATGCACGTTCAGCGTATGAGCCGTTATTCTTATGTTATTGCCCAAGCTACGGGCTTATCAGAAGTTGACGCAAGCCTCGTACTTAGGGCTTCCCCCATGCACGATATTGGTAAAATTGGTATTCCAGATCATGTACTGTTAAAACCTGGCAAGCTTGATAAAGATGAATGGGAAATCATGCAAACTCACGTGCAAATTGGCGCAGATATTTTATCTAGTGGTGATTCAATATTAATGAACACAGCCGCAGAAATTGCATTAACTCATCATGAAAAATGGGATGGTACAGGTTATCCTAATCGCCTAAAAGGCACTGATATTCCGTTAGTTGGGCGTATTGTGGCCATTGCCGATGTGTTTGATGCACTAACATCAGAAAGACCTTATAAAGCAGCTTGGTCAGTTGAGGATGCGGTTCAGTTGATTAATGATGAGTCTAGTAAACACTTTGACCCAGATTTAGTCGCACTATTTAATCAGTGTTTACCGCAAATATTAGAAATAAAATCGTCTTATAAAGATGAATAAATCGCTCGATATTATTTAGAGAGAATATGTCCACTTTTTTACGCTTTATCGCCATTGTTATTGCTGCACTTACTGTCACTTTTGTAGTGATGTTTGTCATCGCTGCATTAATTGAATATCACGTCCCTGATAACAAGTTTGATAGCGCGGTTAACTCATATTTTTATCTAGTGGAAAATCAATGCGTGTAATCTTTATTTCGCTGCTTTTGTTTGTTTCGTTAGGTGTTAATGCCAATGAGATTAAGCCGTTTACCTCAGATGGTTGTAGTGTATTTCCTGATGGTACTTTTACTCAAAACGAGTTGTGGTTAGCGTGTTGCACTGCCCATGACTATGATTATTGGCAAGGCGGGACGTTTAAGCAGCGACTTGAATCTGATAAACGTTTGAAACAATGCGTGGCAGCAGTTGGTGAACCTTCTATTGCTAACATCATGCTGGCAGGCGTAAGGCTTGGTGGTAGTCCTTATTTTCCGACTCCGTATCGATGGGGTTATGGTTGGCCATATCCAAGAGGGTATCAGGCATTAACTGATGATGAACGGAAGCAGATTCAAAAATTTAAACGTAGATAAAGAAAGTCAAAATAATAAAACTAATTTAAACAGGATGTTGAATGCTCATTGATTATTCAAAATACTCATTGGAAGAGTTATTAGATGTAAAAGAAAATATTGATTCAGAAAAATATGCACAACGATATAAAAACTTAATTGAAGAAATTGATCTCCGTAGGAACACTCCTGAAGAAAAGCAACTTAAACAAAAGCGAGTTGAATTTGAAAATGAACAGAATTACTACAGACGAATAGATTTTCTTGAGTTCGATGCTAAAGGTGACGAAAAGATAAGATTATTTTTTATCATCGCATTCATTTCAATTAATTTTGTGTTTTTGTGGTGGGCTATTCCAAAATATAATGTTACACCGTTAGCGAAAATTCACGAGTTTAGAACCGTTATAGACAGTGCTGTATGCAAAACTGAAACGGTACATAATAACGAGACAAATACAGTAACCCGCTATTATGACTTTTATATAGAGTCTTATCCTGACACATTTACTGCAATTGGGATAAGTAAAAGCCAGTGTCAAAAATTAGCGCGTACTTTAACTGATAAGAGCGAAGTTTCTGTGTGGCATATTCAAGGAATTGTTTATCAAGTAGCAAGTAATGAAGGAGTTGTATTGCCCTATACATATATGAAGAAAACTATTTATAAACAGCAAACTAAATCATTTCAAATGAATTGGTTTTTACTGATTGGTGTTTGGTTTTTATGCTTTCAGTCTTTAGCGAATGCTTTTTTTCCAGGTACTTTTGTTAAAAAGAATCCTCTATTTCACTAGTTTTTCGTTTGTAAATATCAATTCAGTAGGTGAAATGACATTTAATCAAAGCTTAAAATAAATTATTTGAACCTTGAATGAGCTAAATTAAACCATAAGGAAAAGGTGTGAAGGTACAAGTTTTAGAATCAGAGCAACCACAGATTGTAGATCATTTAGTTAATGGTGTAAGAGAGTTTAATTTCAACCAAATGGGAAATGAAACTTCTAAACCTTTGACAGTTGTAATTCGGGATCAAAATGACACGATTATTGCGGGTCTGTCAGGGAGGACTATTTATCATAAGTTTTTGATAAATGTCCTGTGGGTTAATGATAAATACCGTGGGCAAGGCTTGGGTTTTCAGTTAATGGAAAAGGCTGAACAAGAAGCTAAGCATCAAGGGTGCAAGGCCGCACAAGTCGATACATTGGAATTTCAAGCGCCTAGCTTTTATCAAAAATGTGGATTTGAAATTATTGGGACAGCACCTGGTTTCAAAGGCTGTCCCGAACAGTATTTCTTATTTAAAACTTATGATTGAGAAGTCGATTGAACTAGGCCTATCTTTGTTGTCTCAGTTATGTCCTATCAGCACTTGAAGGCCAAAATATCGGTTAAAAGTTATCTTTCTTACGAGAACGTGACTCTGTTTGAATGGAGTTAATCATTTTTCCAAATGCTTTATCTTTAGCTCGTTTTTGCGCTAAAGTTGCACTATTAAAGGCTTGTTCTCGCATAAGTTTTTGATAACTAATAAAACGTCTTTCGGTAATAACGCTATCGGCAATGGCTCGTTGAACCGCGCAGCCGGGCTCGGCGCCATGCTGACAATCAGCAAATCGACATTGGTTTGCAAGTTCGGTGATTTCACTAAAGGTTTCACTTACCCCTTGCTCACAAGCACTCAATTGCAGTTCACGCATACCCGGTGTATCTAATATTAGACCGCCTTGAGGCATTACTTTTAATGCACGTGCTGTGGTTGTGTGACGACCTTTACTGTCATCTTCTCTAATCGAGCTAGTGAGTTGTGTTTCAAACCCCATAAGACCGTTTACCAAAGTCGATTTACCTACACCAGATGAACCAAGTAAAGCGATGGTCTTGCCCTGTTTGCAGTAGCCATTCAACTCAATTAATTCTTCAGGTTCTAGCGCATTTAACGCATGAACCATCATAAAAGGATCCAGAGACTGAACTTGCGCGCGTTTTTCATCTACGGTAGGGCATTGATCAGCTTTGGTGAGTACAATTACCGGCTCTACTTCAGCTTCTTTTGCTAACGCGAGATAACGTTCTATTCGACTCAAATTAAAGTCTTGGTTCAATGAACAAACAATAAATAAGCTATCGACGTTAGATGATATAAGCTGAGTATCAACTTTGCTTCCTGGTGCTTTACGTTCGAACAAAGATTGCCTATCTAATAAACGTATAAATCTTTGTTCATTATCAAATATAACCCAGTCGCCGACACACAGTTTATCGGTTTCAGAAGCTTGAATGGGTGTCTGTGTTAATTGGAATACACCTGTTTCTGTTAATGCGATAACACCACTGCGATGTTGCTCAATAATTCTGCCAATATATAGGCGTTCGTTAATTGAACTCGAAGCCATTAATTCGACCACTTGTAACGACAGTTGTTGTTGAAAATAAGGCCGCCAACCTAGTTGTGCTAAAGAAAGAGGTGAAGAATGCATAAATTGACCTTTAATAATTAATGCCTGTTTTTACGTAAAAACTTGTTTATTGGGTTAGGTAATTCAATTTGTAGATGATATCGCCAGTAGCAGGCCATGTTAACTCACTGTCAAATGAAAAACCGTATGATTGGTAAAACTTACGTCCGAGCGCATTCTGCTTAAAGACCTGTACTTGTAAGTCGCCATGAATTTGCACGGCTTTATTCATTAATGCTCTGCCAAAGCCTTTGCCATGACTGTCAGTATTAACAAATAGTCCGCCAACTTCACTACCAATCAATGCGATAAATCCCACGACTTTATTGTCATAAATCGCAACCCAAGTGTCAGCATTAGGTAAGTAGAGGTTAGGGATGTTGTAGCGCTCTTGTTCAAAAAAACCTCGTTCATAAACGGGTGTGCGATTCTTGAAGCACTTTCCCAAGCGGACATGACTTCTGCCAAATCTTTATCACGGTACTGTCTGATTTCTATTTTCATATTACTAATTCTGATATTTTTAACCCCATAAATAGGGTTAAGTTGATTTTATAGAGTTCATTTTAATGGTTACCTAAAGACTAATATTGAACAAAAGCGACAAGTCAGCGAACTAGTGAGTAAATAAGTCGGTCACGCTGTATGAGGTATAAAATGTTAATGTTGTTAATTCGTATACATTACAAAATGCTTAGTAAATAATGTCATATGACCTAATAAATCTGATATCACAGCAATAAGTGAGTCATTAACTCAATATGGAGATTGAGCAATGTATTTAGAGTTGGCCATTTTGGCTATTTTTGCTTTTAGTTACAGTTTAATTGCAGGCCGCGTTGAGACCTCGATGATTTCGGGTCCAATGGTATTTGTGGTGGTCGGATTTATTTTGGGTCCTTCTGTGCTTGGCTGGTTAGGTGGTGAGTTTGGCAATACCGGTATGCGAGTATTTGCCGATTTAACCTTGGCTGTGGTGTTATTTTGTGATGCATCAAATAGTAATTTATCGGTATTAAAAAAATATATTAGTATTCCTACTCGCATGCTTTTGTATGGTTTACCAGGCGCTATTGCTTTGGGATTCGTAGTGGGTTATCTGCTGTTTCCTAATTTAAGCGTTTATGAGATTGCAGCTTTAGCAACCATGCTCGCCGCAACCGATGCTGCTTTGGGTAAGGCTGTGGTTTCAAGTCCAATAGTGCCATCTAAATTACGTGAAGGCTTAAACATTGAAAGTGGATTAAATGACGGTATTTGTGTGCCTATTTTGTTCGTCTTTTTAGCACTAGCAGCAGGCAGTGTTGCAGAAGGGCAAGTGTCACATATTGCATTTACCTATTTACTTGAAGAGTTGGGCATTGGCTTAATGGTAGGGCTGTCAGCCAGTTTTATAGCGGCTAAATTGATAAAATATAGCTACCATAAGAACTGGATTACCGATATCTGGAGTCAAAATATAGTACTCAGTTTAGCTTTGTGCTGTTTTGCTATTTCACAAGAACTTCACGGAAGTGGCTACATTGCGGCATTTTCAGGAGGGCTGCTTTTTGGTCACTTGATGAAAGACGTTAAACATAAAATGATTTTGCCCACAGAAGGTATTGGAGAAATCTTAGCACTACTTACTTGGATGTTATTTGGGGCTATCGTTATTGGTTCAGCTTTTGAAGCCTTTACTTGGACGATGCTGCTTTACGCCTTACTGAGCTTAACTTTAGTACGAATGTTACCGATATTTATAGCCTTGGGTAGAAAAGGGGAAAATATTCCTTCACGACTATTTTTAGGTTGGTTTGGGCCACGCGGATTAGCGTCAATTGTGTTTGTCATCATTATGCTTGAACGTGATTTACCTGGCGGAGACTTCATGGCGATGACGGTAATTTGTACGGTGTTTATAAGTTTAATCGTTCATGGCGTTTCAGCTAAGCCTATGTCTAAATGGATTAGTACACGGGTTAAGTAACCCTTTTTAAGATGGGCGTCTTGGTAAGCAAACCTGTCTTTGTTTTTTGGTTATGACAGGTTTGCATTTAACATGTTAAGTGACTGACTTTTATCTATTTAATTAAACAGTTGCATAATGATGACGATAATTAATAGTGGGCAGATAAACTTCACGTAAACAGGCCATATGCGCCAGAAAAAGTTGTCCTTGTTTGCACCATCTTGTTGTGCAATTTCCGCAAGTAATTCATTTCTATGCCACACCCAGCCCATAAAGATAGCAATGCCTAAGGCGATTAAAGGCTGTGCACGCTCTGTTGTCAGAGTAATAATTAAGCCAAATAAACTGCTAAAGTTAAATACAATTACTGAGGCAATTACCGCGATAACAGCGCCAACCATTAAGGTAGCTTTACTGCGACTCATTGAGGTTTTTTCAACTATATAGCTGGTCGGAACTTCGACAATCGACATAGCGGATGTTAAGCCTGCAATCGTCATTAATACGAAGAACACAATAGCTAAAATATACTGACTAACACCGCCAATAGAATCGAATAACGCTGGTAATACACTGAAAACTAGGGTGTCTGAGTTAAGTAAACTGCCATCTTCTGCAAATATCTGTACACCATTATGCTGAGCAACATACATTGCTGGAATGATCATTAATGCGGCTAGAAAAGCCACCATAGTGTCTGTAAGAGTTACGTATGCTGTTAGCTGGCTTATGTTTTCTTGCTTATTTAAATAAGCCCCGTACACCATCATAGCGCCAGTACCCACTGACAAAGAAAAGAAGGTTTGACCTAGTGCGCCAACTAAAACATCAGTATGGAATACCATCGAAAAATCGGGTACCAATAACACTTTTAAACCTTCAATTGCACCAGGCTGACTTAGTATGTAGACAGCGCCGCCAACTAGCATCAGTAATAACATTGGCATTAAACGTTTTGACCAGCGCTCGATACCTTTTTGAACCCCTTGTCTAATCACTAATATCACTAACGCGATAAACACGAGAGTAAATACAAGATTACGAGAGACTGAAAAGTCAGTTAACCAACTCGCTATTTGGGGTTGATTAGCCATTTGCGCCATTGGTGCAATGGCAAAACTTATAAACCAGCCAGATAAAATACTGTAGAAGGTACAGATTAAAGTCGCGGTAACAATTGAAATGAATCCTATTGCTTTACCGATCTTTTTTGTTTTCGCTGAATGTCCAAGTTTTGCCATGGCATCAGCAGGGTTGGTTTGTCCATGGCGCCCGACCATGAGTTCAGCCATCAACATTGGATACCCTAATAATACAATAAGCAGAACGTACACCAATAAAAAGCGCCGCCGCCGTGAGTGGCAGCCTGAGTTGGGAAACCCCAAATATTACCAACGCCGACAGCAGAACCCGCTGCCGCCATGATGAATCCGATACGTGAACTGAAATGTCCGTCTGCTTGTGCGCTCATTATGACTCTCTGATGAGTTAGAAATATAAAAGAGCGCGAATAGTAGTGATTTGAGATCTTTCGTCAACAATGATTAATTGCGGGTTTGTCTAGTGCGATGAAATAACTAATGGCTTTATTGGTTAAAAGTGAAATTAAATCACAAGAATATAGGGTTAGTTAAAATTTAAATGGCTATAGCTCATCGTGTGGCTAGTTTGTGCAATTTTATATTTTCAGACCTTGAATAGTAAAGTTTGATCTAGTGCACATTTAACCTAGCGGTATCGCAGTGCTACTTTTTACTTTCTTAAGCACAAAGCTTGAATTTACCCCAGCGATATGAGGATTAGTGGTGAGTTTATCTAGTAAAAATAACTTGTAATCCTGCATATCTTTAACCAGCACTTTAAGGTGGTAATCTGCTTCGCTGCCTGTGATTAAACTGCATTCTTGCACTTCTTCATAGCGAGAAATATCCGCTTCAAATGCATCTAAAATTACACTTGTATGTTTTTCTAAGCGTATTTGAATATAAACCGTTAATGCTAAATCAAAGTGCTCAGCGTTGAGTAACGTGGCGTAACCCGAAATGAAACCGGCATCTTCTAATGCTTTAACTCGACGAGAACAAGGTGAAGGGGACAGTCCAACTTTTAAAGCTAGTTCTTGGTTTGATAATCGGCCGTGACTTTGTAGTTGTGTAAGAATCGCAAAATCGATTTTATCTAGTGTCAGTTCGTTCATGCGAGACCTTTAAATGTTGCTTGCAAGTAGCTATTGGTTCCAATGAATGGATTATAATCTTGTTGTTTTGAAAAGTAACCAAAGTAACTGGTTTCTAATGTTTGTGGTTATTGAGATTGATTATTCTTTAAATGATTCATGTTGAATTATTCAAAGTTGATTTATCTGTCAAAAATTTTTATTTTATTTCTTGTTCATGTTTAATTTATGTTGACTCAATGACATAACGACATTATTTTGCACATCCATTTTCATACTCTATTTTAAACAAGGAAAGACGTCATGACAGAACCATCTGCGATCAGCTTGATCCCGCCTGTGGTTGTTTTGATATTAGCAATATTATTAAGAAGACCTATCCTCGCATTGGTGATAGGTGCTGTTGTGGGTTTATTAATGCTCGATCCGACTGAAGCATTAAATAACTTTTCAGAAATCTCACTAAAAGTGATGGCTGACGAAACCATTGGTTGGCTCATTTTAGTGTGTGGTACTTTTGGCGCTTTAATCGCACTACTGGTCAGAACCGGCGGCGCATTCGCATTTGGTAAAAATGCACTAAAAGTCGCTAAAGGACCTAAGTCATCTTTGATGATGACCTATGTGTTGGGTGTCGCGATATTTATCGACGATTACTTGAATGCATTAACCGTTGGTGAAACGATGAAACGTGTCACTGATAAGTTTCGTATTTCCCGTGAAATGCTGGCATACGTTGTTGATTCAACTGCAGCGCCTATTTGTGTACTTGTCCCTCTATCTACATGGGCTGTGTTCTTTGGTGGCTTGCTAGTTGATAACGGTATCGCAGGTACGGGCGAAGCTATTTCGGTTTATATGTCAGCAATACCGTACATGCTTTATGCGTGGGTTGCTGTAATTATGGTGCCGTTAGTGGTGATGGGAGTTATTCCTTTATTTGGACCAATGAAAAAGGCGGAGTTAAAAGCGAAGCAAGGGGTAGGAATACCCGTTGATGACTCTACAGACATTCAAACCAGTAATGATTACGCTGTGAAAGCAATGGAAGATGAGTTTAAGACAGCTGATCACCAAGGTAAACTGCACAATTTTTTAGTGCCTATCGTTATGTTAGTGGGCTTTACTGTTTATTTTGATATTGATGTATGGCTCGGCTTATTGGCAACAATGTTGGTAACGATCCCTTATTATGCGGTTCAAAAGCTCATGCCGTTCGCAGAGATGATGGAACAAATGATAGATGGTTTTAAAAGTATGCTGCCTGCAATCGGTACCGTTATTGCGGCATTTATCTTTAAAGATGTATGCGACCAACTTCTGCTACCGCAATTTGTAATCGAAAGTTTAAGCCCTTATATGACAGCTTCTTTATTGCCAGCTGTAGTATTCGTCGCTATGGCATTACTTGCGTTTGCTACCGGTTCAAGTTGGGGCATTTTTGCTGTGTCGATTCCAATTGTGATGCCATTGGCTCAAGCTGTTAATGCTGATATACCATTAGTAATTGGTGCGCTACTATCTGCATCATCATTTGGTAGCCAAGCTTGCTTTTACAGTGATTCGACCGTGCTTGCGGCCCAAGGTGCAGGATGTAACTTAGTGAGTCATGCCGTAACACAGTTACCTTACACACTAATTGCAGCTGCAATTACATTTATAGGGTTTATTGTTATAGCCTGATAATCTTGAGTGTTAATATTTCATTGCTGTATAAATAAAACCAGTGCTTATCACTGGTTTTTTATTTAGAGGATAACAATGATGGCAGTTCAACAGTCTTCTGAGAAGCCATTATTTACTGGTTGTAAATTGGCATTGTTGTTTCATGATCAATTAGTGGTATATCGCAGAGACAATATCCCATCAATCCCATTTCCAAACCTGTGGGACTTCCCAGGTGGCGGGCGAGAAGGAAATGAAAGCCCTGAGCAATGTGTACTAAGAGAGCTAGATGAAGAATTCTCAATTGCGTTAACTCAAGATAGATTGATATATAAGCAAGGTGGAACTAACCAAACGGCAGATGGTATTTCATATTTCTTCGTAGCAAAGGCAAGTCAACAAGAAATTGAGTCAATTCAATTTGGCGACGAAGGTCAATATTGGCAACTAATGCCAATCGTGGAATATCTGCAATGTGATGAAGCTATTTTGCCTTTGCAGCAACGGTTAAGAATGTATCTTGAGACCATTATTGGACAATAAAGCTAGATATCCTTAGATTTTAACAAGCTGTTAAAAGCACATTTTTAATCGAATTAAGGCCACCAAAAAAATTAGGCCTACTTATATAATTAAGTGCAATATAAATCGTCTTTGTCGAACCAATAAACATAAGCAGGAAGCACAATGTATATACCCAAAAAGTTGGCGATTGAATCAATTGAGCAGATGCACGACTTTATCGAAGAATTTAGTTTTGCCGTGTTAACAACCGCAGATTTAACGGCATCTCATTTACCATTACTATTAAAGCGTGAGGAAGGTGAGTTCGGCACCTTATATGGTCACCTTGCCAAAGCTAATAGCCATTGGAAGTCGATGGATATGCAGAAGTTACTGGTGGTGTTTTCAGGCCCACATGGCTATATATCACCTACATGGTATAACAGCTACCCAGCAGTACCGACTTGGAACTATGCAGCTGTTCATATTAAAGGTGAAGTGACCTTGACTGATGAAGAGACCACGTTGAAAATATTGACTGATACAGTCAAAACTTACGAAGCAAACTTATTAAAACCGTTAGATGCTTCAGATGCAGAGCAACAAGGTTTTATCCCAGAAGATTACAAAGATAAGTTATCGAAAGCGATTATTGGCTTTAAAATCACCATTACTGAAATAGAGGGAAAGCTCAAACTTGGGCAACACAGATCTGATGCCGATCAACAAGGTGTTATTACAGGGTTATCACTTTCTCAACGGTTTGATGATAAAGCCTTGTTAGCTTATACCAAACGGCATAGCTTTAAATAATGGAAGCATTTTGGAATACAATGGTAATGAAATGATGAAAAGTACCAATAACCTTGAAACTGACAATGTGAAAGCCATTGATGGCTACAATATTACCACTGACAAAACGTGTATTGATATCAAAGTTGTTCATCAGTTTATTGCAACTTCCTATTGGGCTAAAAATATTCCGCTTACCGTGTTGCAAAAAGCAATCGAAAACTCGTTATGTTTTAGTGTGCTAGCACAGGGTAATCAACAAGTAGGTTTTGCCAGACTCATTACAGATGAGGCGACATTTGCTTACTTGGCGGACGTATTTGTTGTAGATGAGCATAGAGGTAAAGGGTTAAGTAAATGGTTAATTAAGACTATTGTCAGTCATCCTGAAATTACCGGCTTAAGAAGAATGATGCTAGCAACCAGTGATGCCCATGGTTTGTATGCTCAATTTGGTTTTTTACCTATTGGTAATCCAGAAATTCTAATGCAGATTTGGCAGCCTAATATTTATTCAAATACGAAAGGATAGTATTTTTTACTGTTAGAGCTACCAACACATTTCCAACTCCCATCCGCTAATAGTCAACTCTCAATAACCAACAGCAAATAATCAAATTAGTTTAATTTCAGTTATCAATAAGGCTGGTTATTTTTTATGCATCTAAACTAATGATATTTAAAAGCATCAATTGATCCGTTAAAGTAAGCTAACTAGTTATTACACATGTTAAATAATTTATCAGGTTACGATATGTCAGCTTCTCAAGTGGTAGATAAAACTCAGGATTTAGATTTCGTAAAAGCAGCAACGCTAAACACGATAGCGAAAACGGATATTCAACAAAGTGATCTTCATGGTTTTGGTTTGTTTGCCACTGGCACAATGAGCAGCGAGCAAATTCTTTATCTATTTGATGGCCAAGTTGTGTCGATTGAAGATTATGAAAAAATCGAAAATTTAATGGCTCAACAAATTGAACCTTATAAAAATTATATTTTTATGGAATGTAATTACCTTAACAATAAAACGCTTTTGGTCAGAAATTTTAGAACCAAATACAGTTACATTAACCATTCTAGAACGCCGAATACTGAGATCAGATATCACCCAATGAGGTTAGTGACACTTAGCGAGATTGCTATCGGTGAAGAGTTAACGATTGATTATCGAAAAGAACAATTATCAGATGATTATCTAACGAACCCTGAGAAACAATTTTTATAATCTCACAGTCAATCACTAAAATAATAAGAACGAGATATGCCTAAATTACGTGTTATGTGCGTTCAGCCTATTGAGGTTGATGCTGAGCAGTATGAACAGCTCATCAGTAAAAAGAGTCGTATAGGCCGATTAATTGGTACTTTTGATAAAAATGACTTCAAAATTGAGTGGTTACAACAATTCAATAAGTTACACCGAGATTTATCAAACTATAAAAGTATCTACGGTGCGCAAG
The DNA here is from genome assembly GCF_055808815.1 of Shewanella sp. GJ50-10. Classification (NCBI taxonomy): domain Bacteria; kingdom Pseudomonadati; phylum Pseudomonadota; class Gammaproteobacteria; order Alteromonadales; family Shewanellaceae; genus Shewanella; species Shewanella sp. GJ50-10. The sequence continues at coordinate 2,009,801 of NZ_JBVVSS010000001.1, forward strand.
ACACTAAAATTTCCAATGAATTACTTAAAAATGATTTAACACAACAAAGATTTTTAGTGAATGGTCAACATGACATAAGTGAATATGTTGATTTAAAAAATACCACATATGAATTGGTTTTCGACCAGCGGTTTTTTAATTTTGTACTTGTTGTAGAGCTGCATTTAGCTATACCAGATGAAATACTTGAGGCAATTTTAGCAACCAATTTAGTTGAAGGTGGTGTAGATTTTTACAACACATTAAGAAACCTTTTAGTCAAAGAGCATGATGACTCGCAGTTAAGCGAGTGGGGCAATGCAGTGCGTTTAGCTGTGTGTAAAAAAATTCAAAGCATCAGCCATATTTCTTTGCGTGGAAGCACTCGTCCACTTGCTTATATTGGTAATAACTCAGGGAATGTCACTTTTTTTGTTGATGAAAGTCCACAAAATAAGGCGGTTAAACAACAGTTCCTAAACTGCAATGCAATAGCTGAAAGAGTAAAAGGTAATAACACCACCATTATTGATAATGACTGTGTTCATTACGCTTTCTTTAGTCGATTCCACACAATCATCACCAAAGATATAGGTCGTTATTATCGCTTTGCGCCTATTCAACATCATATTCAATCAACTTGGTACTATGTCAGTTTTTATAGTCGTGTTTTAGATAAATTGAACAGCCACATTCTGGCTAATGACTCTAAGAAAACACTTAATTCAAAACGAAATGTTATTGATGAATATATCAATAAAATTGAATTATTACGGATGAACAATGAAAACTTTAAATTGGCTATAGAGTCAGACAATGAAGATGTTTATCAAAAAATAGAAAGTAAGTGGAATGTTGAAAGCAGTCTTGAGCATGCTAAAACTTACGTGAGTTTTTTTAAAGATTATCTTGAGCGTGCGTATGCAAGAAAAGCTGAGCAAGCTAATCGTCGTCAAAATCAAATATTGTTTATTATCTCATGTATTCAGATACTTGGTTTAATCAGTATTTGGAGTGATTATTTAGGCTTGAATAAAATTGAACGATTTATCAATTCAACCGGAATTCATACTGGTTCAAGTGTGGATACAGTGTTGCAAATTAACACTTGGTTACCGATAGGGCTGATTGGTGTGCTTGTGTTGTTGATGATGTTGGCATACGTTAAAAAGGATTAAAATATGAAAAGGAGCAAATGCTCCCTTTCATGTAATAGACCATATAAGTTTTTGATAATAATCTAATTGCCAGCGTTTTTGTGCTGTTTGATAAATCGAATCAAAGGTATCCATACAAGACCACAAATTAAGCCACTGATAACACCAATAAAGTGTGATTCTGTGGCTACTCTGGCATTGATTATGGCACTAACACTTTCACTGGCGCCAAAATACATCTCGTAACCAACTTTGACAAACACTCCGATCAAAAGAAGGTAACCAGAAAAATAGTCTTTTCTGATATCTAGTAAAGCGCCGAATGTAAACAGACCATGCAACAGACCGCTAAGGCCAACATAACCTTTTAACTCTGGGAAAAACCAATAAAGCCCTAATCCTTCCAAAATACATAAACTGATGAATAAGGCAATGAATTGGCTGGCCTGGTTTTTATAATGTGTTTCGTGAAGAAACAAAATGACCCAAAAGCCTGCTAAATTCATTAATAAATGCCACAAGTTAGTATGGAGCAGATTGCCTGTAATAATCCGCCAATACTCACCAGCCTGAATATTGTCATAGCGATAACTTAAAAAATTGTCGATATCATTAGCACCAAGCGGTGTCATCGCCATGACAAACATTACACATGAAACAATGCTAATCAAAATTGCAAAGTAGTAAGTATTTGCGCTGCTCTGGCTTCTTGATGCCATAAATAAAGTCCGTTTAATTCGTTAATTAAGAATCTTGTTAGTTAATAAGCGCATTTATAATTTTGATTCTAGTGCATTCATTACTGTGTGCTGATTATTGAGGTAATCATCTAAACCGCGTTGTCTAAGGTGGCAAGCTGGGCAGTCACCACAACCATTTCCTTTAATGCCGTTATAACAAGTTAATGTCTCTTCAGTTACTAACTTAAGAGATTGGTATTTATCTGCCAAAGCCCATGTTTCTGCTTTATTTAACCACATTAATGGAGTCACAATTTTGAGCGGTTTATCCATACCTAAAACCAGTGATTGTTCCATAGACTTAATGAACTCATTTCGACAGTCTGGATAGCCAGAAAAGTCTGTTTCACAAACGCCTGTGATGATGGCATCGCAGCCTAATTGGTAGGCGTAGATACCTGCGAGAGTTAAAAATAAAATGTTTCGTCCTGGCACAAAAGTGCTTGGCAAGCCGTTGTCCATCAGTTCATGGGAAACTGGAATTGCGTCTCTGGTAAGAGATGAAATAGCCAACTCATTGAGTAAGCTAACATCCATGACTTTATGACTCGCAATATTTAATTGTTTAGCTAATGATTGAGCGATTTCGATTTCTTGACGATGGCGCTGGCCGTAATCAAAGGTAATGGCATGAACTTCATCGTACTGTGTCATCGCTTGAATTAAACAGGTTGTGGAGTCTTGGCCACCACTAAATACAACAATTGCTTTGGACATTAATTTCACCGTAAAAATTCATAACTGTTGGTCGCTGACGGATGTATTCATTCAGAGTTGTTAAATTAAACAGTTATGAGTCAAATAATTATCAATATTAGTATATTTTATCTTATTGCAGGTCTTGATAGCAAAAACTTGCAGCTGAATTGAAAATCATCTATAAATGCGCCCGAGAAGCGAGAGATGCGCCCGTGAAGTGAGCAGTATTTCAACAACTTAAAACTTGAAACGCTGTAAACTTAACAACATGTCCTTGATTGAGTGATATTTAGAAAAGGTTAGCTAATGAATTATCCAGTAAATGAAGTATTTGAAACAATCCAAGGCGAGGGTACGTTTACTGGTGTCCCAGCACTCTTTGTGCGTCTTCAAGGCTGCCCTGTTGGTTGTTCATGGTGTGATACTAAACAGACTTGGGACGTGTTAGCCGAAAATAAGGTGACTCAAGAACAAGTAATACAAGTTGATGGCACAATCGGTCGTTGGGCTGAACATAATGCCTCAAGCTTAATTGATGCCTTTAAAGCCAAAGGTTTTACTGCAAAACATATCGTATTAACTGGTGGCGAGCCTTGTTTATATGATTTGACTGCCATGACTAACGACTTTATTGCTGCTGGATATGTTATTCAGATTGAAACCAGTGGCACGTTTGAAGTAATTTGCCACGAAGATGTTTGGGTGACAGTGTCACCTAAAGTCAACATGAAGGGCGGTTATGAAGTGCTTGAGCAAGCCTTGGTACGTGCCAATGAAATTAAGCACCCGATTGCAACGCAAAAACATATTGATGAACTGGATGCCTTATTGAGCCCCATTGATACCAAGGGTAAAACTATTTGTCTTCAACCCATCAGTCAAAAGCCTAGGGCAACTGAGCTTGCGATGAAAACCTGCATCGCGCGTAATTGGCGTTTATCTATTCAAACACATAAGTATTTAGATATCGATTAGGCGACTACCTTATTGTGCGATTTGATAATATTTCGTCATAAAAAAAACGCTATTTAAGCGGTTTTTTTGTAAAGAACGATAAAAGCTATTTAGAATGATTCAAACAACCCGAATCATTAAATTCAAGCAGTGAATCGTCATACTGTTTAGTTGAGCCAATATTATCTGCAATCCATTTATTATTGTAATAAGTGTCTAAGTAACGCTCACCTGAGTCGCACAATAACGTCACTAATGACCCTTTCTTTCCTTGTTGTTTCATTTTACAAGCCAATTGCAGCACGCCGTAAAGATTGGTCCCTGTCGATGGGCCTACTTTTCGACCAATTAACGCAGCTAGCCAGTTCATGGTGGCAAGGGAGGCGGCATCAGGAATTTTTATCATTTCGTCGACCACGCCAGCAATAAAGGAAGGCTCAACTCTTGGTCTACCAATCCCTTCAATTTTACTGCCATTCTCACAAGTAATTGAATGATCGCGTTTATGGAAGTAATCAAAGAAAACCGAGTTTTCAGGGTCTACAACACATAATTGAGTGGCCAGTTGTTGATAGTTAAGATAACGACCGATAGTGGCTGATGTACCACCTGTACCTGGGCTCATTACAATCCAAGCTGGAATTGGATGCGGCTCTTTTTGCATTTGATTAAAAATGGAATCAGCAATGTTATTGTTGCCACGCCAATCGGTAGCACGCTCTGCAAAAGTAAACTGATCCATATAGTGACCATTTAACTCATCTGCTAAACGTTCTGATTCTGCATATATTTTACTGCTGTGGTCTACAAAATGGCATTGCCCGCCATAAAACTCGATCTGCTCGATTTTGGTCTTGGCAGTCGAAGAGGGCATAACAGCAATAAAAGGCAGACCCAATAAACGAGAGAAGTAGGCTTCTGAAACCGCAGTACTACCTGATGAAGATTCTATAATAGTGGTATTTTCATTTACCCAACCATTAGATAAAGCATATAAAAACAGTGAGCGGGCTAGGCGATGCTTAAGACTGCCCGTAGGGTGCGTGCTTTCATCTTTAAGGTATATATCTATGCCATCAAGTTGTGGGAGGTCTAACTTAATTAAATGTGTGTCAGCGCTTCTTTGGAAGTCGGCTTCGATTTTAGCGATAGCCTGATTAACCCATTGTTTAGACATAATGGAACCTTTAATAGAAAAGAGGCCATTATCATAGTCTTATTTATTCATAGCTTAAAGAGGCATAAAAGCCTAATCCTATGAAAAATCATTAATTAACATAGATATAACAATGCCAAGTGTAAATTTTTATGAAACATATTTAGGATTTAAAATTGAATTAACTGATTACTCTATAAAGAGCAGATAATTTGAAGTTTGAGAGTTTGAGAGTTTGAGAGTTTGAGAGTTTGAGAGTTTGAGAGTTTGAGCAAGTGAATTATTTTAAGATATTAAAACAATATCTGATTCGTTAAATAAGAAGTGGTGGAGGGAGAAGGATTCGAACCTTCGAAGGCTGAGCCGTCAGATTTACAGTCTGATCCCTTTGGCCACTCGGGAACCCCTCCACATTTTCTTACTTATCTTTTTACTAATCTATCTTTTACTTAATTGCTTATATTGTTGGCCACAACAATATAATTTTTTAGTGATAACCATAACGATAAATGGTGGAGGGAGAAGGATTCGAACCTTCGAAGGCTGAGCCGTCAGATTTACAGTCTGATCCCTTTGGCCACTCGGGAACCCCTCCACGAAACGGTATATTTATCACTGGTGCAAATGGTGGAGGGAGAAGGATTCGAACCTTCGAAGGCTGAGCCGTCAGATTTACAGTCTGATCCCTTTGGCCACTCGGGAACCCCTCCTCAATTGCGGCGAGAATAATAGTCACGAATTAAATATAAGTAAAGCCAAAATCGAAAATAAGTCTCAAGTATTTGTTCAAGTGGTCGATAAAATAACAATCGCAGTATTTAATGATGTTTTTATATGCAAATTGAGTTTCCTTTAGTCAATGAACTACAACTGGGCAATCGCTTAAATGATGCGATTGAACATGATCGCCGTGGTGAATTTGGCCTTCTTTTATCTATGCTCTCTATTGATGCACGTGATATGTCTCAATTTCAGTTAGATAAAGAACTCAATATTGATGAAAAACTGTACAAATCTTTTGAGTTACCTAAAAAGCAGCAATTGGTTTGTGATTTATCACAACAAGAAGCAGTTAATAATGCACAGGAATTTCAGCGTGGTGGTGCATCGCAATTCCATTTAACTCAAGCTCTACGACCTGAAGCAATAGTCACACGTGGTCAGTATCAAGATGACATGCAAATAGTATTGGCTAACTGTGATGAGTTAACCAAACTTAAACATAAGCAATCTGTACCTGAAATTTCTGAGATAAATCAAATCCATTTTTTAGATCAATTAACCACTCAACGTAAAATAAGTGAAACTTTAGCGAGTCAACTTTATGCAGTCGCTTGATATTTAGACACTAAAAATTATCCTTGTAACATTTGTTGAATATCATGTTCTGCTAATTGTGTGAACTAGCTAGACAATTAATTACAGTTTTTACGTTATGCTGACGCTTTTAAAGCAGTGGAAGGCGATTAAGATGATTAAAACAATTACTAAGCAAGAAGTTCAAGTTAGTGATAGTTGCAATGACTGCGGCTCATTTGTGGATATCGGCACTGTGATTGACGAGCAAGATACCCAATTGATACTTCAGATAGAGGGCGAAAACGCTGAAGCCGATACTCAAAGTATTATCAATAAAGCAAAACAACGTTTTGATAGTGTCAAAACAAGCTTTGATAAATCAGAAAAGCATTATACTGTTTTTCTCGAATTCGAATTTACTGCTGAAAAAATGATATTCCAACTAGAAAATAGTCTTTAAACAGTAAAGTCTTTGATTATCATGTATATTTGATGGTTACATCTTGCAATTTTTTGTTGCAAGTGTAACCTAAGTAACATTACTACTTTTTTTGGAATAGGTTAATTTGCCTGTCCTATATTGCAGTTTTGACTGTAATTTTAAATGGGTAAACTAATTTACCCTGACTTTAAAGCGATAATACCTCCTAAGAATGAGGTCAACCCGATTGCTAAGCTGTCTTGTTGGGAATAATAATGAAACAAAGTGAGCAACAACATTTATTAGAGTTAATTGTAAACTCTGTCGCTAAAGAGAAAGGGGATTTTACCCGAACCTCTGAATTAGCATGTAAATTGTTACTAAAATATTTTAATGCTACTTGTGTTTCAGTTATCTCTTTGCGTGATAAAGCATTAGAGCAAAAAGTTATTGCCTGCCTCTCTCCTACCGTTGAAATCAGTCATGCGATTAAGCAATTAAGAGATGAACATTTCGCCTCAGAAAGCTATTTCGATGAAATACGTCGTTATCGACATATTGCCAGCAGCATTTCAGCAACCGATAAACGACTCGGCTGCTTTTCAGAATATTATAAGCAATCCGGCATTCAATCTAATCTAGACGTTGCTATTCGCATTAACGGACACATAGAAGGTTTGTTATGCATTGAATTTGACAGTCATGTTGAATTGTCCATCCCTACAATTGAGTTTGCTTGCCAGTTTGCAGATCAGCTTGCACTGACGCTGGCGACTCGTTATGCCTATGATAATGACGAACGTTTAACCTTATTTCATAGTGCGACCGAGCAAGCTCAGCACGTACTCATGTTGGTTAATCTTAAAACACAAATCATTGAATACATTAATCCTGCCCATGAAAAAATGACAGGGTTAAGTCGCAATGTAGTGCAAGACAATGAATTAATCACACTGGATTTCTTTAGAGGTAAACGTGAGTTAGCCAATGAGTTAACTCAAAGGCTCATCTCTGGTGAAATGGTCAAAGGTGAAGCTGAATTAGAAAGAATTGATGGCACCAAATATTGGGCTCAATATCAAGCAAACCGCTTTGTTACACAGCAAGGGAACTATTATGCCTTAGTTTCTTGTATTGATGTTACAGAGCAACGACATCATAAAGATGAGTTAGAAAACTTGGCATGGAACTGCACGTTAACCGGATTACACAATCGTCTTCATTTTACTCAGCAGTTAGATCGTGCAACCTCAGGTGTTTTGTTCCTAATCGATTTGATGGGCTTCAAACGCTTTAATGATACTAGCGGTCACGAACAAGGCGATGCATTACTCACTGAAGTTGCTAGACGTCTAAAACATTTTGCGAAAAGCAATGATGCTATTGATGTTGCCCGTGTAGGAAGTGACGAATTTGCGGTTTTACTACCAGAAATAGCATCGAGTGATATTCTTGAAGAGCAAGTCTTTAAACTATATCAAAAGCTGGCAGTTCCATCTGTGATTGGTCGTGAGAAAGTGGATCCAAAAGCTGCGATTGCGGTTGTCGATGTAAGCGCAGTTGCTCATCAGTTTTCACCTTTATCTTGTGCTGATATTGCTCTGCAGTATGCAAAAAAGAAAGCCATGATGAATTATCAAATTTTTAATGATGATTTATTAGCAACCTTCAAAAATAATGCCGATATTGAACGTGATTTAATGTCTGCAATTCGTGGCAGACAATTTGAGCTTTACTATCAGCCATTAATGGATTTAAAAAACCATAAGTTTATTGGTGCTGAGGCGCTGATCCGTTGGCACCATCCTAAAAAAGGGGTGCTATACCCAGGTGCATTTATAGAAATAGCAGAACAATCTGGCATGATCAACGCAATTGGTGATTGGGTGCTTGAGGCTGCTTGTAAACAACTTAATTTATGGCAACACAAAAACGTTGATATCGTTATGCATGTTAACGTTGCAGCAAGACAGTTTTTCAGTGGTAATTTATTTGAACAAGTGTGGAATTTAGTCACTCGTTACCGCTTAAAGCCACAAAGTTTAATACTAGAGATTACTGAAACTGAATTAATGGGTGATATCCGTCATGCGACCCGTTTATGCCAAGAGTTAGCTGATTTAGGTGTTGGGCTAGCTATTGATGATTTCGGCACTGGCTACAGTTCTATGCGTTATTTAAAACAATTTCCAATCAGTAAATTGAAAATTGATCGCTCATTTATTTCTGACTTAACTACAAGTCATGAAAGTCGTGAAATTGTCAGTGCTATCATCGCCATGGCTAAAGCACTGAATATTTCATTAACTGCAGAAGGAGTTGAAACTAAAGAGCAGGAAGTGTTCTTAGAAGATAGCTGCTGTCACCATGCTCAAGGCTATTTGTATAGTCCAGCTATTCGAGAAAATGAGTTTTCAAAGTTCATTTTTGAACAAAATGAAGTGATTCACTAATTCATCAGTTGTTTAGTGAACCCAAGCACTAGGCCATCTTTGTCATGCAACACGCTTTAAATTTTTTGCCACTATGACAAATGCATTTATCGTTTCGTTTGGGCAATTGTACAACCTTTTGTTTTCCCTCAGTGTAGTACCATTTACCATCCAAATATTGAAATTGTGAACATTCATATATTGCATCAATCTCGCCACCATTAAGATACCAAGCTTTAAATGTAACAGAGCCAGTTTGAGCATTAACATCTTGTGATGTGTGTTCGACGTCTAAACCTAACCATTGGGTATCATCAGCGCCTTGTGCAAGCATGTTAATGGTTAGCCCGTTTAAAAATTGAGGATGATGGGTTTCAATTAAGTACTCAAACTGATGTAGTGCAAATGCGCAGTAACGTGAGCGCATGAGTGATTCTACGTTATCAGCAGACTGACTTTTTAGGTGGTAGGGTTGGCAACAATCTTGATATTGTTTTGCTAAGCCGCAAGGGCATGGGGTTTTGTTTTCTATTTTCATTTATTCATTTTTGTTTTTAGAATATCAGCATCGTAGTTAATGGTTGTGGCCATCTGATTCATTATGCTCTTCAAGTTCCAATTCAACATTATGTTCTGATTCGTCTAATTGATTAAGCTTTGGATTAAATTGACGACCATAGTATAAGTTAGATACTGGTTTTGCTGCGAAATAAAATTCTGGATTAGCTTTGGTATTAGAGTCAACAATAAACTGCCATTGTTGCTTGCCCACTTTGCGTGATACTAAAACAAATTTTCCAGAAAATACGCTAGTAGGTTCACCGGTCTCTTTACGAGGATGAAAGCGCACTAGGTAGTAACCAACATCAGTCGCGGTTTTCTCGTTGAGCTCTCTGTTGATGATTCTAAAATCAACATCAATATGAGCTGACTTCTTAGCGATTTTTTTAAAAAAACGCTATAAAGCGCTTGAATATCGTCTTTACCTGTCACTATTTCTTTATCTAGTGTTTCTGAGATATAAACAGCATCATCAGCGTAAATGATGTCGATACTATCAAGATCTAAATTTTCGAATCCACTAGAGAAGACTTTATAGTTAGCATTGATTACATCGTTATCCGATAATTGCTCGGCAGATACGTAAAAGCTCATGATAGAGAAGAAGCTAATAAAAAATAATTTGATATGGCTCATGCAAATAGAATGCTCTTAAATATAATGAGTGATGAATGAATGCCGTTGCAGTTCATAATATGAATGACACTATAAATTATTCTATCCAGTATCAAAAGCAACGAATCTTTACAAAGTGTGTAGGAGTGGTTCATGCAAGAACAAGATAATGATTTATTTTTAGCAGAAATGGCCAATGTAAAGCCATTAAAGGAAAGCGACAATCATTTTAGAATTCAAAATCAGCCTGTTACAGAGGCGCAACTAGCAAGAAGAGCGGCAGCAGCGCAGAACGAGTACTTACAAAAATTAACAATCGAACCTGCCATGATGACCGTTGTGACACCAGAAGAAATTATTAGTCATAAAATAAATGGCGTTCAAGAGGAAGTGTTTCGTCATTTACGTCTTGGGAAATATAAATCCAAAACAATCTTAGATTTACACGCTTACAGATTATCTAAGGCGCGTGAAGAGCTGATAAATACCATTTTATTGGCTTATGAAAGAGGTGAGCGGAATTTACTCATCATTCACGGTAAAGGGTTTAAAAGTAAGCCGTTTCCAGCCCTAATGAAATCTGCAGTGAATACTTGGTTAGTTCAATTAGAGCAAGTGCAGGCATTTCATAGTGCGACCCGTGAACAGGGGGGAACAGGCGCAATATTTGTCATGCTAGTTAAAAATGATCAACAGCGTGTTGTCGCAAGTGAAACTAACAGAAAGGGCAGTGGATTTAGATAAATTAAACTAATTTGACTCTTAGCATTTAAGTTTGGCACTTAGATAAAGGCTGATATTATTGGGCAAGATACCCTGTTATGAGTAAAAGGTATTGTTCATAAAATGGTTAAATTAAAAAATAAACGAGTACTAAAACTAATACAACAAAGATTAAGACTGTAGGTAAGTTGTTTTCCTTTGGTTCGATTTCGTTGTTTAAACGCTTTGCACGTTGATTGCGAAGTTTTTGGTAACTACTTTTTTTCATATAATGCCTTGGTTTTCGAATCTGGAAAACCGAACTGATAGGTTATGGACTTAAACAATTGCTGCTGACTGTATGAAATGAGTTAATAAACTAAAAGTCATTCAACAAGTTGAAAAATTTTATAATAAACAATTGAATCAATTACTTTGTCATTTAACTCTGCAAAAATAACCTAGTTTTATTCTCTTATGTGAGCATTGATGTGATTTAAATGAAATGACCTACCAATACACAGAAAATAGTAAAAACTATTTTAAGACAATGACCTATGTGTATAGTTTGTGTTGCCTCTTGGTTTCTGTTGGGTTAATTTTTAGGGGCTTATTGTTGCGTCAGTTGGCGATATGAACTGGTATTTTACGCATAAATCTAATTCCGTAGATTTTATCTCATCATCTCATGACAAAATAAAGAATAGCGATAGTGACAAATAACAAATGAATGCTGTTTTTGTGATTGCTGTAATTGAGTGTCGATCCTTTACGGATGCGTTTAGCTCTGCCATTTCTTAGCTTTACGTAATTTCTTTTTTCACACAAACACTCCCAGCTTCATGCGACATGAAGCTATACCAAAATGATGAAGAATGTACTAAATAGGGCAAATAATAAAAAGTCAGAGATTTGTTTCAATTAAATTAGATAGAGGAACTAACTTTATGGATGAACAAGTTTCAATAATAAATTTTGCCTATGACTATTAAATACAAATAGCGGTACAAGTAACTCCATTCACTTTGTGTACAGGCGTAAATTATCATATTTTTTAGTCACAAAAAGCGATTTTAGTGTGAGGTAGGTCACGTTAGTGGAAAGATTGACAGGTGCCACTTTAATGACGTTAATAATCATTTAGCGGGTTGTTTTGATGGTGTTAAATTGATGTTGCGCGCTTAGTGTTGCTTACGTTCATTGCGAGATAATGGATATAAACAAACTTTTAAAGAACACCTATCCATTTTCATAGATAGATGCTCTTCGATATATAATATTTGGATGAATTACTTTAATTGATTACCAACCACACTGACGATTCTCAGTTTTGTTTTGTTGGTCTAACCAAACCTGTAACGGCGCAAAATAATCAAGTACCGCTTTTGCATCCATTGATTTAGTACCAGTCACAATGTTTAACGCTTCGGGCCAAGGCTGGCTTAAGCCTGATTCCAGCATTTGGTTCAATTTAGCTCCAGCTTGTTCGTTACCATATATACTACAACGATGAACTGGCCCTTCATTGCCCGCAATATCGCATAAGGACTTGTGGAATTGAAATTGAAGTACATGAGCTAAAAAGTAGCGAGTGTATGGCACATTGCCTGGAACATGATATTTAGCGCCTGGATCAAAATCTGCTTCTGTTCTTTCAATAGGAGCTGCGACACCTTGATATTTTTCGCGTAAATCCCACCATGCTTGGTTGTATTGCTCTGGTGAAATTTCACCATTGAATACTTTCCAGCGCCACTGATCAATCATTAAGCCAAAAGGCATAAAGGCAATTTTATCTAATGCTTGCTTGAGTAATAAGCCAATATCTTTTGATTCATCTGGAACTTCAGAAAGTAAGCCAATTTGTTTTAGATAACTTGGTGTAATTGATAGTGCGATAGTATCGCCAATGGCTTCATGGAAACCATCATTGGCCGAACCTTTAAACAGGTGAGGTTGGTTTTTATAAGCTCTCTGGTAATAGTTGTGGCCTAATTCGTGATGAATAACAGTAAAATCTTCAGCCGTTTTTTGGATACACATCTTAATACGAATATCATCTTGGTTATCTAAATCCCAAGCTGAAGCATGGCATACTACATCGCGATCTTTAGGTTGTACAAAAAGGGAGCGAGTCCAAAATGTGTCTGGTAACTCATCAAAACCGAGTGATGAGAAAAAGCTTTCTGCTTGTTCTACCATTTTGATTTCATCATAATTGTTTTGAGCCAACAGGGCGGTGACATCATAACCTGGATCGGCATCAGCGGGAGCAACCGAATTATATATGGTTCCCCATTGCTGTGCCCACATATTACCAAGTAAATGTGCTGGAATAGGGCCTTGTTTAGGCGCAACATCATCACCGTATTGTTCATTCAGTTCGCCACGTACGTAGCAGTGTAATGAATCATATAAAGGTTTGATATCGCTCCATAATCGATCTAACTCAGCTGAAAAATCATCTGGCTTCATATCGTACTGACTTCGCCATAATTCAGACAAGTCAGCAAAACCAAGATCCCTTGCTCCTTCATTAGCAAGTTCAACTTCACGTTCAAATAGCGGGCGCATAGGCTTAGCTATTTCACGCCAGCCTTGCCAAGCTTCAAGCAACACCGCAGGATCTTTAGATTCAGCCATTAATGCAGAAAGCTCAGGCTGTGTTAAACACCGAGCATCGTCAAAGCAATACTTACCTTTACCGTATAAGCCATTTAATTCAGAGCTTATTTGAGCTAATTCAGCATTTTTAATCGGATCTAATGGTGCAGGTAACACTAGACTACTGCGTAGTATGTGCAGCTTTCGTGCATTTATAGGATCCAATTCTACATTGGCATATTGAGCAGCTTCTGTTGCAAAACTCACTGAACGAGCAGTTATTTTTTCACCAATTGCAGCTGATAGCGCTGCTGTGTCTTCAGTAATAAAATTACTGTAAACCCATTCTGTTCTTGCGCCTTCTACGGAAAGTTTTGCAAGCTCGGCTTCTGCATTGTTTATAAATTTGATCGCTGACTTCGAGTCAATAGGGGAGCCATCAATAACAGCTGATGGATTTGTTGTGTCACTTCCTTTTGCTGTTGAAACGATGATTTCTTCTTCAACTTGCTGACAAGCTGTAAGCCCTAATGCAATTGAAATAATAAGAGCAATTGTAGACGGCTGTTTAAAAGGCTGTTTCATCTTACAGGTTTCCTTATTTTAATGTCGGCGTCAGTTTACATAAATAAGGCGTTTATTGCATTTTTGTTAAACTATCTAGCTGTGATGGTATGAATCATATGGTTTCTTTAGTGCGACTTAGGTAAATAAGATTGACAACTGTGCGCTCAATGTTTAATTTAAACGAGTGTTTTAAATTGAAATGGGTCATGGAATGGCAAGCAGAACAGATACAAAAACAAGAATTCTTGATGCCGCTGAAAAATTATTTGCCGAAAGAGGCTTTTCAGAAACATCGTTAAGATTAATAACTAGTAAAGCGGAAGTCAATCTAGCTTCTGTTAACTATCATTTTGGTTCAAAGAAAGAACTAATTCGAGCCGTACTTGCAAGATACTTAGATGTGTTCATGCCAAGTGCAGCTGCTGAAATACAACGGTTATTTAAAAATCCAGAACTGGCAAATTTGAATGAAATATTTTCATCACTAATTAAGCCTTTGTTAGAGTTAAACCAAGTTCGACATGGTGGCACGACAATATTTTTACAATTACTAGGTCGTGGCTATATTGAAAGCCAAGGCCATTTAAGATGGTTTATTACCACGCATTATGGTCAATACCTTGAAGCGTTTGTAAAAGCTGTGTCAGCAAGTGCGCCACATATTCCTCCAGCTGAAATGTTTTGGCGTCTACACTTTACCTTAGGAACAATTGTTTTCACTATGGCTTCTGCTGATGCATTAAATGAGATTGCTGCAGCGGATTATGGTGAACACAACGATACAGAAGCAATTATACGTAAAGTAATACCCTATATGGCTGCTGGCGTATCAGTACCCATTTTAGCAAAGGAATAAGGGATTAACATGACTGTCCTAATACTAGTATTAATAGCACTAATCGTGCTATTTGGTGTGCGTAATTTAAGGATGCGTTTTATCACGCGTCCTGTTTTTAGTTTCTTTAAGAAAGTATTACCGCCACTTTCTAGCACTGAAAAAGAAGCAATGGAAGCGGGTGATGTTTGGTGGGAAGGTGAATTATTTAGAGGCAATCCTAATTGGAATACCCTACATAATTACGGCAAGCCAACCTTATCAGCTGAAGAGCAAGACTTTATCAATAATCAAGTGATGACAGCACTCACTATGATTGATGATTATGACATTGTTCATAATCTTAAAGACTTACCGCCAGAGTTATGGAATTACTTTAAAAAAGAAGGCTTTTTTGCCTTAATCATTCCTAAGAAGTTTGGCGGCCGAGAGTTTTCTGCATATGCCAATTCTACGATTGTGAGTAAAATTGCTACTCGAAGTATTAGTGCGGCTGTGACTGTAATGGTGCCAAACTCTTTAGGTCCTGGCGAGTTACTGACTCACTATGGTACACAAGAGCAAAAAGATCGATGGTTACCGCCATTAGCTGTGGGTGAAGAGTTACCTTGTTTTGCATTAACAGGTCCAGAAGCAGGTTCAGATGCGGGCGCTATTCCAGATGTAGGCGTTGTTTGTCGCCGTGAGTTTAACGGTGAAGATACCTTAGGTTTAAGCTTAACCTGGGACAAACGTTATATTACGCTAGCACCTGTTGCTACAGTACTTGGCTTAGCATTCCAAATGCGTGACCCTGATGGCTTATTGGGTGATGAAGAAAACATCGGTATCACTTGTGCGTTAATTCCGACAGATCATCAAGGTGTTGAAATCGGTCGTCGTCACAACCCATTGATGATGGCGTTTATGAACGGTACCACAAGCGGTAAAGACGTGTTTATTCCGCTAGATTGGATTATTGGCGGCCCTCAGTTTGCGGGTAAAGGCTGGCGTATGCTGGTTGAATGTTTGTCTGCTGGCCGTGGAATTTCATTACCTGCTTTAGCTACTGCATCAGCGCAAATGGCAACCAAAACAACCACTGCTTACAGTTATGTTCGACAACAATTTGGTATGCCGATTGGTAAGTTTGAAGGTGTTCAAGAAGCTTTAGCACGTATTATTGCTAACACTTATCAACTTGAAGCCGCTCGCTGCTTAACGACAACCGGTATCGACTTAAAAGTTAAACCGTCTGTTGTTACAGCTATTGCGAAATATCACATGACAGAACTTGGTCGTGATGTGGTTGAAGATGCAATGGACATTCAGTCTGGTAAAGGTATCCAGCTTGGTGCTAAAAACTATTTAGGCCATGCATACATGTCTAGCCCAATTTCAATTACGGTTGAAGGTGCTAACATTTTGACTCGATCATTGATGATTTTTGGTCAAGGTGCCACCCGCTGTCATCCATATGTGCTTGCTGAAATGGAAACAGCAGCAATGGAAGATCAAAAGGCGGCTATAAACCGTTTTGATTCTCTATTAATGGGTCACATGGGTTACGCTGCTAGAAATGGTGTGATGGCGTTTTTTAATGCATTAACGGCAAGTAAAACCAATACATCACCGGTTAGCGGCACAACTCAACAGTACTACAAGGATATGAGTCGTCTTTCGTCTGCTTTAGCCATAATGACCGATTTATCAATGCTTATTATGGGCGGCGATTTAAAACGCAAAGAAATGATCTCCGCTAGAATGGGCGATGTATTAAGCCAACTTTATCTTGCGTCCGCTACGTTAAAACAATTTGAAGATAATGGCCGTCAACAAGATGATTTATCCATTGTTCATTATGTGATGACTGAGCGCTTACACCTTGCTGCTAAAGCATTAGAAGAGGCTGCTCGTAACTTTCCTAATAGAATGGTGGGGATTTTACTTAAAGTTATTATTTTCCCGATTGGAAATCATTTCAATGCACCAACGGATAAACAGGCTACGACGTTAGCTGAAAACTTCCTGCAGACTTCTCCAGCCCGCGATCGTATCACTTTCTTATGTGCTGATTTTGAAGGTGATAAGAGTGGTATAGCTGAAGTTGAAAATGCATTTCTTGCAAAACTTAACTGTAAGCCATTATACGCTCGGATTAGAAAAGCGCAGAAGGCAGGTGAGTTAACACCAAAACTACCTGCGTTAGCGACATTTAGTGAAGCATTAGCAAACAATACTATTGATCAACAAGAATATGATTTGTTGATTGATGCCGACGCTAAACGTTTAGAGGCAATACACGTTAATGATTTTGAGTCTTTATAATTGCTATCTTAGATTACACGTTGTAATTGCACGTTAGTTTTTATTCGGGCTTAGTTGCATCAAATGACTTAGCCTAAAGATTATTTAAAACACACCCAATAAAAAACCACCTCAATGAGGTGGTTTTTTTATAACTGTTAAACTGTGAACAACCAGGTTTAAAGTTAAAGGCAAAGTATCAACACTTTAAGCTACGACTAATACCTTACAAGTGTTAGTGCCGCCAACAGTTTCCATAGCATCACCTTTAGTCATTAATACCATGTCACCTGATTTTAGGTAACCAGCTTTTGCTACAGCTTTAAGTGCTTCTGTTGCTAACGCATCAGCAGCGACAGCAGTAGAGTCAAACTGAACAGGCATAACACCGCGGAATAAAGCTAATTTCGCTAAAGTCTTCTGGTGACGAGATAAAGCAAAGATTGGCAATGCAGAGCTGATGCGAGACATTAACTTAGTTGTCTCACCAGATTCAGTTAAGCTAATGATCGCTTTAACGCCTTCTAGGTGGTTAGCAGCATACATAGTCGAAAGGGCGATTGTTTCTTCAATAGAGTTAAACTTTTGGTCAAGTCTATGTTTAGAAGACATCACTGATGGATGTTGTTCAGCACCTTTACATACGTTGCTCATGGCTAGTACGGTTTCTTCAGGGAAGTCACCTGCAGCAGTTTCAGCTGAAAGCATCACTGCATCGGTCCCATCAAGAACGGCGTTAGCAACGTCCATGACTTCTGCACGAGTAGGCATAGGGCTTGAAATCATAGATTCCATCATCTGCGTAGCTGTAATAACAACTTTGTTAAGTTGACGAGAACGCTTGATAAGTTTCTTTTGAACTGCAACTAAAGCAGCATCACCAATTTCAACACCTAAGTCACCACGAGCAACCATTACAGCGTCAGATGCTTTAATCACATCATCCATTGCTTCATCAGTTCCAACAGCTTCAGCACGCTCTACTTTAGATACGATTAACGCGAAGCTACCAGCATCTTCCGCAAGTTTACGTGCTAAATCTAGATCTGCACCTGTACGTGGGAAAGAAACAGCTAGGTAATCAACTTGAATTTGCGCAGCAGTTAAAATGTCTGCTTTGTCTTTTTCTGTTAATGCAGGAGCGGTTAAACCACCACCTTGCTTATTGATGCCTTTATTGTTTGATAAAGGTCCAGCAACAGTCACTGTGGTGAAAACCTTTTGACCATCTACTGAATCAACTCGTAGCTGAACGCGACCGTCATCAAGCATAAGGATATCGCCGATAGCAACATCATTTGGTAATTCTTTGTAATCAATACCAACTTGCTTTTCGTCGCCTTCGCCTTTACCAAGCGCCGCATCTAAAACAAAGGTATCGCCTAAATTCAATTGAATTTTTTTGTTATCTTTGAAAGTAGAAACGCGGATTTTGGGGCCTTGTAAATCCCCTAATACTGCAACATGAACACCTAACTCTTTAGCGATGTTACGAGCGTCTGTTGCACGTTTAAGATGATCTTCTGGTGAACCATGTGAGAAGTTAAGACGTACCACATTTGCACCCGCTGCGATGATTTTACGTAAATTGTCATCACGGTCAGTTGCTGGGCCAAGTGTAGTAACGATTTTAGTTCTGCGGAACATAAGATACTCCGTTAATTTAAAGAAAAAGAATTCGGTACAAATAATGAAACTATATTAACAGAGATTTCGCCATTATGTAGGAAAGTTACAAACAAAATGATCGCTTTTTGTGTTTTATTTTTGTGACAGAATCGATCTTTAGAATAAAAAAAGCCGAACAGTCAATACTGTTCGGCTTTTTAGACCTGTCATTTTAAAGCAATATTTAAATAGTAAGGTCTTTGTTTACACGAGATTCTTTCAATACTTCTTTAACTCGCTTCAAATTATCACGGAAACGTGGGCCTCGACGAAGTGTGAAGCCAGTGGCAAGTACGTCTATAGTTACTAGCTGTGCAAGACGTGATGCCATTGGTAAATACATGTCAGTGTCTTCTGGGACTTCCATAGTCACTGGGAGAGTACATTCGTGAGAAAGAGGAGAGTTACGAGCGGTAATACCAATAACCGCAGCGCCGTTTTCACGGGCTATTCGGGCTATTTCAATCAGTGATTTAGTACGACCTGTATGTGATATTAAAACAACGACATCGCCTTCATCACAACCGATGCAGCTCATACGTTGCATCAACACATCATCAAAACAAATGACAGGCACGTTAAATCTGAAGAATTTATTTTGTGCATCGTGTGCGACCGATGAGGATGCACCGAGTCCAAAAAAAGAAATTGTTTTAGCTTGGGTAAGAATATCGACCGCTTTATTTACAGCAACTACATCCAAGCTTTGGCGAGCTGTATCAAGGGATGCCATTGAAGATTCGAAGATTTTTGTGGTGTAAGATTCTGGTGAATCATCTTCTTCTACGTGACGGCTAACATAAGGTGTTCCGTTAGCAAGACTTTGTGCTAGATGTAATTTAAAATCAGGGAAACCCTTAGTATCTAAACGACGACAAAAGCGATTTACCGTTGGCTCACTGACGTCAGCCATTTTCGCGAGCGTAGCTATACTAGAGTGAATAGCTGTTTGTGGAGAAGATAAGATAACTTCTGCCACTTTACGCTCTGACTTACTAAATTGTGTAAGGCTTTTTTGCACCTTTTCAAGGGTATTCATAAGCAATTGTCCGCTAAAATGGATGATGTAATTTTATATCATAAATTACATTTTAATAGTAAATGAAGTAATTTTCGTACTTCTATAAACGTTTTGTAGTCACTTTACAGCGTTATTCTGTAACTATAAAGAGATAGTACAGTAATTTAATCACCAAAATACTAGCAGGTTTTATGTTAAAAAGGCTAGATACAAGACAAACGAATTTTTTCAAATTAAAGATGCACAAATCTAATTCTGTTGTTATATTACAACAAAAGTGTGTTTTAAATCATCGGCAGCACAAAATAATAGCCAATGGGCACACAATATAAAGGAGTATGTAAAGCAATGAGTAACTCATCATCAGGGGCTAAGGCTTGCGATTTTGTACTTTTTGGTACGAAGGGCGATCTCGCGAGACGTAAATTACTGCCTTCACTTTATCAACTCGATAAAGCAAACCTGCTAGATAAAGATACAAAAGTGATTGGGGTCGCCAAAGATGCCTTCACTCAAGAAGAGTTTATCGCCTTAGTACAGAAAGCATTGAACACGTTTGTTAAAGACGAGTTGTGTGAAGAAACCCTAGAAAGATTTATTGCTCGTTGCCATTACATCGGCACTAATTTTACTGAAGCTGATGGTTATAAAGCATTCCATGACTTGTTAGAGCCTACAAAGCGTGTCATGGTCAGTTACTTTGCTACACCTCCTTCAATCTTTGGCGATATCTGTCGCTGTCTTAACGAACAAAACCTTATTCACTCTGATACTCGTATTGTGCTAGAAAAGCCAATCGGTACTTGTCTTGAATCATCTAAAGTGATTAACGACAAGGTGTCAGAATACTTTAATGAGAATCAGGTTTATCGTATCGATCATTACTTAGGTAAAGAAACAGTACAAAATTTGATTGCGCTTCGTTTTGCAAACTCTTTATTTGCATCGAAGTGGGATAACCGAACTATTGATCATGTACAAATCACTGTAGCCGAAGAAGTGGGTATTGAAGGCCGCTGGGGTTACTTTGATACTGCTGGCCAAATGCGAGACATGATCCAAAACCATTTATTGCAAGTGTTAACGCTTGTAGCTATGGACCCTCCAGTTAATTTAGATGCTGACAGCATTCGTGATGAAAAAGTAAAAGTACTTAAATCATTACGTCCAATTACTCCTTATAACGTATTTGAGAATACAGTTCGCGGTCAATACACCGCAGGTTTCTTAAAAGGTAGCCCAGTTCCTGGTTATTTAGAGGAAGAAGGCGCTAACGTAAAATCTAACACTGAAACTTTTGTAGCTCTTCGAGTCGATATCGACAACTGGCGCTGGGCTGGCGTACCTTTCTACTTACGTAGCGGTAAACGTATGCCATTTAAGAGTTCTGAAATTGTTGTTTATTTCAAAAACCCACCTTTAAATCTCTACCGCGATAGTATGCGTAACTTACCACCGAATAAGTTAACTATCCGTCTGCAGCCCCATGAAGGTGTAGAAATCCAAATGATGAATAAAGTGCCGGGTCTTGAAGAGAAGCAGCGCATTCAAACGACTAAACTTGATTTAAGTTTTACTGATACTTTCAAAAATGAACGTATTGCTGATGCTTATGAGCGTTTGCTATTAGAAGCCATGATTGGCAACCAAGCTTTATTCGTTCGTCGTGATGAAGTTGAAGAAGCATGGACCTGGGTTGATGGCATCATGAATTCTTGGGAAAACGGCGGCGAAAAACCAAAGCCTTATCCTGCTGGTACATGGGGCCCTGTGGCTTCAGTAGCACTTATCACTAAAGACGGCCGTTCTTGGGACGAGTAAGGATTTATGATGATTAAAGAATCTGTATTTAAGTCGTTTGATACGCCAGCTGATTTAGAAGCTAAATTGGCTGAAAAAATTGCAAGTCAGTTACAAGATGCTGTTGATAGCCGTGGCAAAGCAAGCCTTGTGGTTTCAGGTGGTTCTACGCCGCTGAAGTTATTTAAGTTATTAAGTAACAAAGCCATTGATTGGAGTGATGTGTATATCACTTTAGCCGATGAACGTTGGGTCGATGCTGAAGATAATGATTCAAATGAACGTTTAGTTCGTGAACATTTATTACAAAATCGCGCTGCAAGTGCCAAATTCCGTGGTTTAAAAAATATGTTTGAAAGTCCTGAGAAGGGCTGTGATATGACGATTGAATCTTTAGCTAATTTTCCTAAACCATTCGATGTAGTGGTACTAGGTATGGGTACCGATGGACACACATGTTCGTGGTTCCCGTGTAGTGAAGAGCTAGATAATGCATTTACGACTGATGCTTTATGCGCTGCTGTTAATCCTACAACAGCACCTCATGCACGTATAACGTTATCGAAGGCAGCAATTTTAAACAGTCGCCAAGTTTATCTTCACCTTGTAGGTGAGTCTAAATTATCCGTATATCGCCAAGCGCTACAAAATGACGATGTGAACGAAATGCCTATCAGAGCCGTATTAGCGCAGCGTAAAACGCCCGTTGATGTGTTCTATAGCGCTTAAAGGAGTCCATTATGCACTCAGTAGTTCAAGCTGTTACTGATAGAATAATCGAACGCAGCAAAGATTCTCGTAAAAAATATTTACAGGCACTTAACGATGCCAGCGCAAAAGGCGTTCATCGTAGTGCGTTAAGCTGTGGCAATTTAGCCCATGGCTTTGCAGCGTGTCAGCCCGCTGATAAAGATGCTCTACGTCAGTTGACTAAAGCCAATATTGGCATTGTCACTGCGTTTAATGACATGCTTTCAGCGCATCAGCCATATGAAGACTATCCGAACTTTTTAAAGAAAGCTTGTCAGGAAGTGGGTAGCGTTGCGCAAGTTGCTGCAGGTGTGCCAGCAATGTGTGATGGTGTAACTCAAGGTCAGCCAGGCATGGAATTAAGCTTACTTAGCCGTGAAGTGATTGCAATGTCTACAGCTGTGGGTTTATCTCACAATATGTTTGATGGTGCATTATTACTGGGTATTTGTGACAAAATCGTTCCAGGTCTTTTGATTGGTGCGTTAAGTTTTGGTCACTTACCAATGATGTTTGTACCAGCAGGTCCAATGAAGTCTGGTATTCCAAACAAAGAAAAAGCCCGTGTTCGTCAGCAATTTGCCCAAGGTAAAGTTGATCGCGCTGCTTTATTAGAGGCTGAATCTAGCTCGTATCACAGTGCGGGTACTTGTACTTTCTATGGTACTGCAAACTCAAACCAGTTGATGTTAGAAATAATGGGGCTTCAGCTTCCTGGCTCTTCATTTGTAAATCCTGACGATCCACTACGTGATGAATTAACCGCTATGGCTGCTAAACAAGTGTGTCGTTTAACCGAAATGGGTACTCAGTATACCCCAATCGGTGAAGTGGTTAATGAAAAGTCAGTAGTTAATGGCATTGTTGGTATTCTCGCCACGGGTGGCTCAACTAACCTGACCATGCATATTGTTGCAGCGGCACGTGCAGCAGGCATTATTGTGAACTGGGATGACTTCTCTGACTTATCAGATTGTGTGCCATTAATGGCAAAAGTGTATCCAAATGGTCACGCTGATATTAACCATTTCCACGCTGCTGGCGGCATGGCATTTTTAGTTAAAGAATTACTGGATGCAGGCCTTATCCATGAGGATGTTAATACGGTTGCTGGTTTTGGTTTACGAAAATATACCCAAGAGCCACGCATACTTGATGGAAAATTAACTTGGGTTGATGGACCGACTGACAGTTTAGATAAAGAAGTATTAACTAATGTTGATACGCCTTTTCAAAATAATGGCGGCTTAAAATTACTTAAAGGTAATTTAGGTCGAGCAGTGATTAAAGTCTCAGCTGTGCCGAGTGCTAACCGCATCGTTGAAGGCCCTGCAGTTGTTATTGACGATCAAAACAAACTTGATGCGATTTTCAAAGCAGGTGAGTTAGATAGAGATTGTGTTGTTGTCGTGAAAGGACAAGGTCCTAAAGCTAACGGTATGCCTGAGTTACATAAGCTAACTCCGTATCTTGGTACCTTACAAGACAAAGGTTTCAAAGTTGCATTGGTCACTGACGGCCGTATGTCAGGTGCGTCAGGTAAAGTACCAGCAGCAATTCATTTAACTCCAGAAGCATTAGATGGTGGAATCATTGCCAAAGTAGAAGATGGCGATTTAATCCGTGTTAATGCTGATACTGGCGAATTAAGTTTACTTGTGGATGAAGCAACCTTAGCAGCACGTGTTGCCGGTAAAGTGGATTTACATCATTCAAGTTATGGCATGGGACGCGAACTATTTGGTGCTTTACGTAATAGTTTAAGTAGTCCTGAAACAGGCGCTCGCAGTACCAGTGCCATTGACGAAATTTACTAATTTTAAGGAAGATTAACGAATGCTTGAGAATAACTGGACAATACAGCCACAAGATATTTTTAAACGCAGTCCGATTGTTCCTGTAATGGTTATCAATAAAATTGAGCATGCTGTACCGTTAGCGAAAGCATTGGTAGCAGGTGGAATAAGTGTTTTAGAGATAACTTTGCGCACAGAGTGTGCTTTAGAAGCAATCAAATTAATTGCTAAAGAAGTACCAGAAGCAATTGTGGGTGCAGGTACAATTTTAAATGAACTACATCTACAACAAGCAATTGATGCGGGTTCACAATTTATTATTACTCCAGGCGCTACAAAGGGACTACTTGAAACTGCGAAAAAAGGTAATGTGCCTTTAATTCCTGGTGTAGCAAGTATTTCTGAAGTTATGGTTGGAATGGAATTGGGCTACACCCATTTCAAATTCTTCCCAGCTGAAGCCTCTGGCGGTGTGAATGCGCTAAAAGCATTTTCTGGCCCATTAGCTAATATTCGTTTTTGTCCTACTGGTGGTATCACGCCATCAAGCTACAAAAATTATTTAGCATTACCAAACGTTGATTGTATCGGTGGCAGTTGGATTGCGCCAACGGATGCAATGGAACAAGGTGATTGGGAACGTATTACTCAATTATGTAAAGATGCAATTAGCGCTCTTTAAATGCTAGCTTAGTCAAAACAAACAAAACCACCTTCGGGTGGTTTTTTTATTACTTTTTTTAGTAGAGTAACTATGAATGATGACGTTAATAATATTGGCTATTTAACGTCTGATAGAATTTAAGATAACTGTGGAATGTATCTCTTATGGAAAAGGTGCAAGAAACTGTCGCCACTTTTAATAAAATGGCGCAACAGTATCAAGATAAATATATGGACTGCAGTTTATATAGTCACAGTCTGGATAAGTTATGTGAGTATATTGTTAAGATACAAGTTACTGATGCTAAGGATAATAAAAGCAATAAGATTAATAAATCCATAAAAAATATACCAGTGCTAGAGGTCGGTTGCGGCCCTGGAAATGTCAGTCGTTACCTTACAAATTGGCGAAACCCTGACAGAGTATCTTTGCCTATTAAAATCCATGGTTTCGATCTGGCGCCAAATATGGTCAAGCTTGCTAGTGTAAATAACCCACAGCATCATTATGATGTTTTAGATATGCGAGAGGTTTTGGCATTGAAGGAGCAGTCTAAAGGTGACTTGTTCAAAGTTGCTGTATGCGCTTTTAGTGTTCCCTATTTAAACCAACAGGCATTGAATCAATTTATCGATGACTTGCCGCAATTGCTGGCACAAAACAGCATATTGTTTATCAGTTTTATGGCAGGCGATTACCAAAACTCGATGACTCAAGAATCAGCTGCAGGTGATAGGGTACACATGTACTATTATCAAGCTGAAGATTTAGGCCGCTTATTTACAAATAAGGGATTTGAAGTGATAGAACAATATACTAAAGATTATATTGTAGATGGAATGAAGCAAGCCACTGATTGCTTCATGTACTTAAAGAGAACCTAGTCACTCATTTTTCACACTAATTTATTACTACTAATTACTCACCACTAGCGACTCAAAAATTAAACTTTTGAATAAGGATATTCATGGAATCAAGTACGACAAAGCTAATGAGTAAAATGCCACTAATATGCTTAATAGTATTTAGCATAGTTTGGTGGTATTTCTTTAACCATGATTTATGGCTGAAAGACTATGGCGAAGCGAAAAGTGATTGGTTGTTATTGATTGATATGGCAATTACTTTACCTATTATTTGCATTGTGTGTATTAATCCCAAAAAGCTAGCGCTATTAAAATCACTTAGTTACTTCGCATTGTTTGTTGTTATAGGTAGCTACATTATTCCTAAACAACACCAAGTGATATGGCCACATTTAACTGAACTACGTTATATATTATTGTTCGGGTTTGTCTTTATCGAATTAAGTGTGATTAGTTGCGTTATTTTTGCGATTAGGCAAGCAATTCTTAGGAATAATGATCCTGATATTGCCATTGGGAAACCGATAAAAAAGTTAGTTGGCAATGGAGTGTTGGCCAGTCTTTTGAAGTTTGAAACACGGGTTTGGAGTTTTGTATTTTGTAGTCGGTTTATAAAACCGTCAGCATATCGAGGTGAGCAGCATTTTAGTTATCATTTAAAAGAAGCTAATCAGTCAAACGCGCTTGGTTTTATATTGATGATCTGTTTTGAAATACCTTTGATGCATCTTGTCATCCATTTTGTTTGGTCTGCATTTGCAGCGAATGTGATAACAATCGTTACTTGTTTAAGTTTGGTGTTCTTTGTGGCTGAATACCTTGCGATGTCGCGTCGTCCCATCAGTATCGATAGCAAATTCTTATATGTCCGCTACGGAGTTTTTAATTGTTTATCAATTCCCATTAGTGACATTACAATGATTAAGTTAAGCTCGGGCTATATTCGACGTGGTCCAAATATAAAACGTTTTAACTTCAGTGGTAATCCTAACATCTGTATAAGCTACCAACTAAATAACAATGATGTTGAAACAGTATATCTGGGCATAGATAACCCTAATAGTTTGGTTAGTGCATTAGCTATCAATCATACACATCAATCTAAGACTTTAAATTAACTGTAAGGCATAAAATTGAATCGATTAGAAACTAGCTTAGAAAGCATTACTTTCAGACAAGCGACGTTGGCAGATAAAAGTGTTTTACTCAATCTTGAGCAACAAGTGGTCGAGGCGGAAAGGCCATTTAATTCAGTAATTAAAAGTGTTGCTGCCACTTATTACGATTTAGATAGCCTATTAACTCAAGAAAACAGTTACTTAATGGTCGCAGAAGATATCAATTCAATTATTGCTACTGGTTATGTACAAATCAGAGCATCAAAAAAATCATTACAGCATGCTGAACATGGTTACTTAGGTTTTATGTATGTTGCGCCACAACATCGCGGGCTAGGGATAAATAAACTCATCATGGATAAATTGATCCATTGGAGTAGAAACCAAGGAGTATTAGATTTTTACCTCGATGTATATGCACAAAATGATGCAGCAATAAAAGCTTATGAAAAAGTAGGTTTTGAAGCGTCTATGGTCGAAATGAAATTGCATGTATCGGCTGAATAACGGTCAGATTACTGTATTAAATTACTGAATTAAATTACTGTATTAAAGTGCTTATTAGGTTGTGATTTCTAATAAATGATTATTAAAGTGCATTGCATGAGCCATGGCGTATTCATTTTTAGTAAGCACTCCATAAGCAAAATGGGGCTTTAGTTCGCCAGTATAAGATTCAAAATCCAGTAATGATTGTTTAAATCGATCTAATTGAATCAATATCTCAACATTATCTTGAGTTTCTTTTATTAATAGTTGCGGTGCGCCAGGTATTGCTTCACTTAATTTGTGAGTCATTTTTCCTTTAGCTGCAAAGGCTGAAAAAGCTACACTGCCGACAGTTTGTTTAAATACTTCGGATTTATGTTCAGGATAGCCAGTTAATGAGTATTCAACACTTTGAGCACAGTGAGCCAGAATTTGTTGTAAATCCCAAATGCCAGTCGTTTTAATTGCTGTAGCTTGTTGTTCCTTTTGAAGGACTTGTTTTAGCTTTTCTATTTTCACAAGTGTCGATTCAATCGTTAATGGTTCAGTTTCAGCGTCGATTACAATCCAAGTGACACCAATTGCTAAAGAAGTCATTGCACTGCCAGCTAAAATGGATTTTAGAAATATTCGACGCTTCATTAAATGTTCACTTCTTGAATTTAATAATCAGCTGTAAGTAAATCAGAAGGGAAAGTGAACAGCAATAGCTTGTTTGTTATAACTTAAGTACAACTGCTTGCTCGTAACTAACTACTTAAAGCTAAAGCAGCAGCGTTATTTAGGCGTTTTTCTTAGCGAGATAAAAAAACGCTAATCAATTCAGATGAATGATTAGCGTTTGAAAATACATCTTATTTACTCATGAATAACTGAACTAATAAGTAAACTTACTTATCTTGATATTCAGTACCATAAAAGCTGTCTAATAAGATTTGTTTAAGCTCTTTAATTAATGGGTATCGCGGGTTAGCACCAGTACATTGATCATCAAATGCGTGTTCTGCTAATTCATCCAATTTGGCTAAGAAATCAGCTTCGTTAACACCAGCTTCTTGAATAGATGCTGGGATACCCACCACAGACTTAAGTTGATCAATTTTAGCAATTAACAACTCGACTTTGTCATTATCTGATTTAGCAGAATCTACGCCTTCAATTTTCAAGTGTTCGGCAATCGTTGCGTAACGGCACAATGCTTTAGGGCGGTCATACTGGCTAAATGATGCCTGTTTGGTAGGCATATCAGTCGCATTAAATCTAATTACATTACTGATAAGCAGTGCATTAGCTAAACCATGTGCCAAGTGGAACTCTGCGCCAAGTTTATGTGCAAGCGAATGACAAATGCCTAAGAAAGCATTGGCAAATGCAATACCAGCAATCGTTGCGCCGTTGTGCACTTTTTCACGTGCAACTGGAGCATTTGCGCCTTGCTCGTAAGCCGCTGGTAAATATTCGACAAGCAAGTCTAATGCCTGTAGTGCTTGACCATCGCTAAACTCGTTCGCCATGACACTTACGTAGGCTTCAAGTGCGTGAGTGACAGCATCAATACCACCAAATGCCGTTAATGATTTAGGCATATCCATCACAAGGTTAGGATCAACAATGGCGATGTTTGGTGTTAATTGATAATCGGCAATAGGGTACTTCATACCGGTGACTTCATCTGTTACGACCGCAAATGGAGTAACTTCTGAACCTGTACCAGATGTTGTAGGGATTGCTACCATTTGCGCTTTAACGCCGAGTTTTGGGAATTTGTAGATACGTTTACGAATGTCCATAAAACGGAGTGCTAAGTCAGCAAAATCCACTTCTGGATGTTCGTATAACACCCAAATGATTTTTGCTGCATCCATTGGTGAACCACCACCTAAAGCGATGATGACATCAGGTTGGAAGCTTTGAGCTACTTTTGCCCCTTGTTTTACGATAGCTAAGGTAGGGTCGGCTTCTACTTCGTAAAAGACTTCAGTTTCTAAACCTTGAGCTTTTAAAATCTTGATTGTTTCGTCGCAATATCCATTATTAAATAGGTATTTGTCGGTAACAATTAACGCACGTTTTTTGGTTTCTAACTCTTCAAGAGCAATCGGCAAACTGCCACGACGGAAATAAATAGATGATGGAAGTTTATGCCACAACATATTCTCAGCCCTTTTAGCGACAGTTTTCTTATTGATTAAATGACTTGGTCCAACATTTTCTGAGATTGAATTACCACCCCAAGAGCCGCAACCTAAGGTTAACGATGGGGCAAGTTTAAAGTTGTATAAGTCACCAATACCACCTTGAGATGCTGGGGTATTAATTAAGATACGGGCGGTTTTCATTCTAAAACCAAAGGCTTTAACCCGTTCACTTTGTCCATCTTGGTCTGTGTACAAACCTGACGTATGGCCAATACCACCTAAAGTCACTAAAGCTTCAGCTTTATCCATGGCATCATTAAAGTCAGTTGCGCGATACATTCCAAGTAAAGGAGAAAGTTTTTCGTGCGCAAAAGCTTCTGCATCACTAATCTCGGTTACTTCCCCGATTAATACTTTGGTCCAGCTAGGTACATCAATACCGGCCATTGCAGCAATTGTCGCTGCGCTTTGACCTACGATGTCAGCATTTAAGTTGCCATTTTTAAGTATCACATCTTGCATTGCTTGAGTTTCTGCAACCGACAACATGTAACCGCCATGAGTTGCAAAACGTTCTTTCACTTGCTCGTATATGCTATCAACGACTACTACAGCTTGCTCAGATGCGCACACTACGCCGTAATCGAATGTCTTTGACATTAAGATTGAACTAACAGCTCGCTTAATATCAGCGGTTTCATCAATCACAATAGGTGTATTACCTGCGCCAACGCCAATAGCTGGTTTACCTGATGAATATGCAGCCTTAACCATACCTGGGCCACCAGTGGCGAGGATTAAGTTAATTTTTTCATGAGTCATTAGTTGATTAGACAGAGCAACCGAAGGCTCATCGATCCAACCGATAATGTCTTTAGGTGCACCAGCTTCAATTGCAGCTTCAAGTACTATGCGTGCAGCTGTTGTTGTTGATTGCTTAGCTCGAGGGTGAGGCGAGAAGATGATGCCATTACGGGTTTTAAGGCTAATTAAGGCTTTAAAAATCGCAGTCGATGTAGGGTTTGTAGTAGGTACAATCCCGCAAATAATTCCAACGGGTTCAGCAATTGTGATGGTTCCGAAAGTCACATCTTCGCCAATTATTCCGCAGGTTTTATCATCTTTGTATTTGTTGTAGATGTATTCAGATGCAAAGTGATTCTTAATCACTTTATCTTCTAATAAGCCCATATTTGTTTCTGATGCAGCCATCTT
Organism: Shewanella sp. GJ50-10; assembly: GCF_055808815.1. Classification (NCBI taxonomy): domain Bacteria; kingdom Pseudomonadati; phylum Pseudomonadota; class Gammaproteobacteria; order Alteromonadales; family Shewanellaceae; genus Shewanella; species Shewanella sp. GJ50-10. The sequence goes on from NZ_JBVVSS010000001.1 coordinate 2,040,333, forward strand.
AGCGAGTGAAATACGTGCGTCAGTGGCTGCGAGCGCAGCAGCTCGAAATATTTTGTCGACTTGTTCTTGGCTGAAGTTAGCAAATTCTTTTTGCGCTTTAGCGACTCGGTCAACAAGTTGGTTAAGTTGCTCTGTGTTGGTGACAGTCATAATCACTTCCTTAAAAAATAGTTAACTAAACAGCTTTAGGTAACGACTCTTATATGTGAGTTTGTTTATCTATAAGAATTCTTAATCTTCGTTATAAAATTACCTCTTTGGAGGCATTATTATCGTGATCAACTGCACGCTTTGGGTGTTATTGGTAATTTTATTACGATGTTAGACAGGTAATTATCGTGTTGATCACATATTAAACTTAATTCAGATTGTTTAAAGTTTGATTACAGTTAAATCAACTGAAAGTAGAACAAGGCCGTTTTGAAGATAAATTAATTATTACGTAGTTTATCGTGATGAAACCAGAATAAAGTGAAGCGATATCGCTTCACTTTATCTTACGTTGTAGGCACTTGTAGTCATTAATAATGGCAAATGCTTGCCCTTATACCTTGTGAGTTATGGAGTGACTATCTCTCTAGGCTTATCTCAAATATCCCAGCTGATTTAGGACCGAAAAGTTGCTGATGGAGGCGTCCTGCAAATTCATCTGTCATTCCCGAAATATAATCTGCGATGATGCGCATCTCGTTTAAATTATTGTCTTTAGCGTGCTGCCACCGTTCTTGAGTATTGAGCGGTAATAAGCGCAATGGATCTGACTCAAAAGCTTCGAATAACTCCATCACGATTTGCTGACCTTTGTATTCAAGCATTTGTATTTCAGGCTTGCGAATTACATACTTAAACACGAATTTTTTAAGGGTATCCAATGCATTTGCAAAAGCAGGTTGTAGCGTTGCATTGTATCTCAGTAGTGGCTCTTCAAATGGCTGGTCTTCAGTAATGATGATGTCGGTAACAAATCCGTTTACTAAGGTGCCAATTGCATCTTTGCGCAAGTGATGCTGATGGGAGAATAACTTATCAGCAATGGTTTTAAATTCATTACTGAGCCATGGGTCTTCGCTTTCCGATAAATGCATAGCGACATCACGCTGCCATTGTGCTGGAGTGACAATCCCCATGACTATGGCGTCTTCTAAATCGTGTACAGCGTACGCAATGTCATCGGCTAGTTCCATAATGGAGCAATCGAATGATTTAAATTGTGTTCGATGATGTGGATATGAGTCAGTGGGGCTAGGTTTTGAACTGATAAAGCGATTACGATCGCTCGTTGATAAACCTGCTAATACCCAATCATAAATATCTTTATCATCATTGAATAAACTTTTAACTGGCGGCCACTCAGAGGGTTTGAGTTGACGATGGTTTTTAATTTCTTGCTGGCCTAAATCAACATGTAATTGGTTATATAGAGCAGGGTACTTAAGGATCCCTAATAAAGTTCGTCGAGTTAGGTTCATTCCCCAATACTCAGTATAGGGTTCAAGCCTTGCGAGAATCCTAAAGGTTTGTCCGTTACCTTCGAATCCACCGTGATTGCGCATCATGTAATTGAGTGCTACTTCGCCGCCATGACCGAAAGGCGGATGACCTATATCATGAGCTAAACATAAGGATTCTATTAAACTCATTGAGTCTAATAGATCATTGATTTCAGGATATTTACGTTTCAGCTGCGCGGCAATACCAGTTCCAATTTGTGATACTTCTAATGAGTGGGTCAGCCTTGTTCTAAAAAAGTCGTTCATGCCAATACCATGAACTTGAGTTTTAGCCTGTAAACGTCTGAATGCTGCAGAATGCAAAATTCGAGCGCGATCTCGCTGGAAAGGGCTACGATGATCATTACGTCTCAGCTTATCTTCACCTAAACGTCTGTCATGCCAAGGATTATGGACTTGTTCATTATCAGGTTTTTTAAAAGAAATCGTATCTGGCATTTTAGTTCCTTCATCAAAGGCGGCTAACTGTGTCTCAGTGATTAATCAAAATGGTTGCGCGTTTAAATATGCGGATCGTTTTCAGTCAATTTATCTAAAGTAGAAGTACAGCTATCTAAAAAGATATCAATGAAGCATTTTACTTCAGGTAATTGTTGCTGTATTTCATTAAGCTTTTTATCAAGATTGTCTTTAACATGATGAAACTCATCGTTATTAAACCTGAGCTCATTCATCGTTTTTACATAAGCTTGTAATATGTCAGCCGCTTTAACAATCGCTTTATACTCTGGGTCGACTTCTGATTGAACCAGTAATGGTTCCATTTCTTCTCGTAAATCAGCTGGCAGTGACGCTAGGCATTCTTTTTCAGCTAAATCTTCAAGTTTTTTAAATGCTTTAGTAAATTCAGGGCTGTGATACTTGGTATTTGAATTAATATCCTGAAGTTTGGTTTCTGATACTTCATGGTAAAGGGCAATGGTTGCTGCTTTTTCAGGGTTTAAATTGCCGCCAAAGCGTTTGTTTTTAATCACAACTAATAAGTGGGCTATTACGGCAACTTGATGACAATGCTCTGAAACGTTCTCTTTTTGAAAACAATGCATTAATGCCCATCGTTCGAGAAGTGGCATTCGGGTGATCCATGCCATAAATGTACTTGGTTTCATTTGCGTCCCCTAGAGAGTCGATACTCGCTGAATACGGAATGTATTAATCCTACTATAGCTATAACATTACTTTAGTTAATCTTGAATCGCCAGATAATCAATTTGTTTTTATTCAATATTTTATAACTAAAATTTGATCTTGGAATTGCTTAGTTTTACTCTAACTTATTGGATTATTAGAAGAGTGCCAAGATGGATGATGCCCGTTGTGTTGAGCTAAATAAACTGGTTACAAATGAAGATTTGTATTTATTAGACAATGTAAAGTCCTATAGCTTTGAATGCGACGAATGCGGCGTGAGTTTAATTCCTTGTTCTTATAAAAAAGCGGTTAATCTACGTAAGCCATACTTTAAAACCGGTAAAAACACTGAACATCTAATAAATTGCTACGCTAAAGCAACCTCAAAAATACGTGAGCAAGCTAAGACTGGCCGTATATCAACGGATGAAGGTTTTCCTTTAGCTTATCCAAATCGTTTTAATCTCGTGGCTGCAAAATCAATTAAACCTGTTAATGCGCCAGTAAAGGATGATCAAAGAGAGTTTCAGGCAGGGGGATTAACCGCTTCAAATTCAAGTCCAAAGAAAGCGAAACAAAACTATCTCACCAGTTCATTTCAAACCATAGTTGACCAATATTTTAATTTCCCGTTTGATCGAGATCGAGAATTAACCTTCGAAGGTATCAGTGGTAATCAGTACCAAGGTGTTTTTCAAAAGATCAATAACCCCGTTGGCAAACAAAAATTTCGCTTTCAGACTGAGCAAGCTGAAACAAAAATATTTTTTAGCACCTTGTCTTGGGATAAGCCAGAAATAGACGACAACAAAATAAAAATAAAATTGTCAGCTGGCTGGTGGCAACAAAGTGAAGGAAAGAAAAAAACCTTAGACCGTATTATGTCGAAATTAATACTCAAGGCTGGCAAGTTAATGTACTAACCAAATTTACAGAGCGATTAGCGCAAATTAGAGAGTTAGTGAAAGGTACAGACAAAAAAGCTTTGATGGCGTTTGTTGGTGAGCAAGATCGTGAAGAAGACTTTTACCGCTTTACTTGTAATGAACCTCGCTTAGTCTGTTTCAAAGTATTTTAATTGTTAATCTTGTTTTAAAGCAACTTGTTGACTAAGGACTGTTCTGCACATTATAGATAATGGCAGTTGCAGAACGGGCATTGCCATTACTTTAGTTTAAATTGGGTTTGAATGGGATTGTGATCGGATGCAGTTGTTTTATCTGAGTTGGCATCGATTAAGGTTAAACCACGATAATAAAGGTGGTCTAATGGCAAGCCGAATACACGCTTTCTAAAATCAACTTTGTATTGAGCTTCCTCAAGCCTTAAACCATGAGCCAATTGTTTTACAATATCTAGTCTTCCGTCGCGCCATGTATTGAAATCTCCCGCGAGGATCACAGGTCCACGATGTATCGTCACTTTATGCAGGATTTGCTTAAACTGTGCCTCGAAACTGGTTAATCGAACATCAAAATTGACGCCATGCAAATTAATCACTAATAGTTGCTCGCCAGAAGATAGCGGGTATCGACTCACTAAGGTTGATTTAGCAAAACGGATTAACGGCTCGGTAGTTTGATATGCACAAGCCTCATTAGCAGGTTCTGTAGATAGGTTCATTACTCCCATAGGCACATTCATTAACTTAAAACCTTTGGCCATGAGCACATGAAATTGATTATCTTCAAGATATTGTTGAAAATTTCGGTTTAGCTTAGCTTCTTGAAGCAGCACAAGATCATTTTGTTGCGTTAGATTTGTTAAGACAGGTTGCCAATCGACCTTTTTTTGTTTGTAAATATTCCAAACCGCAATATTTAACATTCCGTTACGATCAATTGCTACAGAGTTTGATGACGAAGAGCATTGAGATACAAAAAAAGGCGGTTGTTCACTCATCATTACCTCTGGCTTACCATTAAAATTAGAAATGATGCTGTTATAAGCCAATAGTAATCCACTAACCAGCAACAGGATAAAAGGGTACTTAAAATGTTTAATCTGCAAAATACCCTCTTTAAAAGTGTTATCTATAACATAGCTGTTTGCTAAAGTTATTATTTTAAGCCCAACATTAAAACTATTTCACGAACGACGCTATTTATGACGTTTGATGGATAATTCAGTACAATCAGACTTTACTATTTATTTATCGCTTATTCACTATAAAGCTTAGGGCGAATCAAATACCTATGGATCAAATAACCCAGATTATGGCAGTGCTCGGTGTTTTCCTTTATTGGTTAATATTGGGCGGTGTTGCTACACGTATTGTGATTAAAAGGCGCAGCGTGGGTGTTTCATTCTCTTGGTTGTTGATTATCTACTTTTTACCTTTTGTCGGTGTTATAGCGTACATGCTATTTGGTGAATTACACCTTGGTAAAGCTCGCTCTAGTCGCTCTAAAGGTATGTACAAACCTTATGCCGAATGGTTTTCAGCTCTATACCATCACAATGCCCATCAGCCTAAACGCCAAAGTGAATATGCACGTTCTATTAGTAAACTATGCGATGCGCAGTTAAACATCCCATCATTGATGGCTAATGAATTGGTATTGCAACACACACCTGAACAAATACTAAACTCATTAATTGACGATATTAATGCTGCTAAAACTTCAATAGATATTGAGTTTTATATATGGCACCCAGGTGGTTTAGCTGATGAAGTGGCATTAGCCTTAATTAATGCAGCTAAACGTGGTGTTGCAATTAAACTGTTATTAGATGCTGCAGGAAGTCGTCAATTTTTTAAATCACATTGGCCAGCGGATATGAAGTCTGCTGGAATTAATGTTGTTGCAGCATTAATTGTTAGTCCATTAAGAATGTTCTTTCGCAGAATGGATTTAAGATTACATCGTAAAATAGTGGTTATCGATAATACCATTGGCTATACAGGCTCAATGAATTTAGTTGATCCTAAATGTTTTAAACAATCAGATGGTGTAGGTGAGTGGATTGATATGATGGTTAGAATAACTGGCCCTGTAGTACCAGTTATGAATACCGTAAGCGCATGGGATTGGGAAGTTGAAACCAATCAGCGCATTATGCCGGCTATGCCACCAGAAGCGCATTGCTCTGATACATCATCTTTAGTTCAGACTATTCCTTCTGGCCCTGGAATGCCTGAAGAAGTCATTCATCAGGTACTATTGCAAAGCTTATATCAAGCGCAGCACAAGATAGTAATTACAACGCCGTATTTTGTACCAAGTGAGCAGCTATTAGATGCGTTGGTGACAGCTTCTCTACGTGGTGTTGACGTCAATATCATTATTCCCCGTAAAAATGATTCAACCATGGTTAAGTGGGCCAGTAGTTCATTTTTTACTGAGTTATTAAATGCAGGTGTGAGCATTCATCAATTTAAAGGTGGCTTACTGCATACCAAATCTATTTTGATAGATGATGAACATTGCCTTATTGGCACCGTTAATATGGATATGCGCAGTTTATGGCTCAATTTTGAATTAACCTTGGCTGTTGATGATGTGAAGTTTGCTTCTAGGTTGGGGATATTGCTACAAAGTTATATGGATGATTCAGATATTTTGACAGCTGAAGAATGGGAGCAACGGCCAATGTATAAACGTGTCATTGAGCAAGTGTTTTATCTGTTTAGCCCTTTGCTGTAACAGTACAGAATGTTTAGGTAACTGGTGCTTGGGAATTTTCTGTTTGATTAAGTATCAATAAAAAAGCCACTGAAGTCAGTGGCTTTTTTATCTGATAAATATTTTATTAGTTTTTAAAACACTACTGAGAGTAATCTTCTAAAAAGTTACCAAAGTCCGTTAATGCTTTGGATAAATCTTCTTTGTGGGGTAAAAACACCACACGCACATGATCAGGTTCTGGCCAATTAAAAGCAGTACCTTGAACCAGTAGAATCTTTTGTGATTTGAGCAAATCTAACACTAAACGTTCATCATCGCGTAGATTGAACTTTTTCATATCCAGTTTAGGGAAAGCGTATAAAGCACCTTTAGGTTTTTTAACACTGACACCTGGGATACTATTTAGTGCATCGAAACACACGTCACGTTGAGCCGTTAAACGACCGTTAGGCAGGATTAACTCATTAATACTCTGATAACCACCTAATGCGGTTTGAATCGCGTGTTGATTAGGTACGTTTGAACACAAACGCATTGAAGCCAACATGTCCAAGCCTTCAATATAATTAGCTGCAGATTTTAAGTTACCGCTAAGAACCATCCAACCCACACGAAAACCTGCAGCGCGATAGGCCTTTGATAAACCATTAAAGGTGACTGTTAAAATATCATCAGATAACGACGCTGCATGGGTGTGTACGGCATCATCGTATAAAATCTTATCGTATATCTCATCAGCAAATAAAATGATGTCGTGCTGACGACAAAGCTCAATCACGTCTAACAATAATTCTTTACTGTAAACCGCACCGGTCGGATTATTAGGGTTAATAATCACTATGCCGCGAGTACGTGGTGTAATTTTACTTTTTATATCTTCTAAATCTGGAAACCAGTCTGATTCTTCATCGCAGCGGTAATGCACAGCTTTACCACCAGCTAGGTTTGCCGCAGCAGTCCATAAAGGGTAATCAGGCGATGGTATTAATACTTCATCATCAGTGTTAAGTAAGCCTTGCAGCGCCATACAAATAAGTTCAGACGCGCCGTTACCGATATACACGTCTTCGATATCGATACCGTGAATACCTTGTGCTTGATAGTGCTGCACAATGGCTTTACGGGCGGAGAATAAGCCCTTTGATTCACAATAACCTTGTGCGCTTGGCAAATTTAAAATGACATCACGTACAATTTCTTCAGGTGCTTCAAATCCAAATGGGGCAGGGTTGCCGATATTTAATTTTAAAATACGGTGACCTTCATCTTCTAGGCGACGAGCTTCTTTATGAACTGGGCCACGGATGTCATAGCAAACGCTATCGAGTTTATTGGATTTGATTATAGGGCGCATACTTGCCTCAACATTACTAATACGTCTTAAGTCTGCGAACAATAACGAATTTGTTGAGTAGATAAAAGGTTTATTTAGTAGATTTCATTGTTTATTTAGGATTTTATTCTGCAGGTGAGTTCGAGGTTGTGCTTAAATAGTTGAAAGCTTCGGTTGGAGGATGTTAATTAGTTTATAACGCTTTTGAGGTGAGAGTTTGAAGTACAAGTCTCTGTTATTGATTAATTATGTTTAAGCAATTAAAAAATATAAAAAAAGCCAGCAATAGCTGGCTTTTTGTCTTTTTCGCTATAGCGATAAAAAGTCGGGTGATTAAACGCGCTTTTTGAATTCGTTTGTACGAGTATCGATTTCGATTTTGTCGCCAATTTTAACGAATTCAGCAACAGTAACAGTACCGCCACCAGTAATGGTTGCAGGCTTCATTACTTTACCTGAAGTGTCACCACGAGCAGCTGGCTCAGTGTATGTTACTTCACGAACGATAGTGACAGGCAGTTCAACAGAAATCGCTTTACCTTCATAGAAAGTCACTGAACATTCTTCTTCCATACCATCAACGATATAAGCACCAGCATCACCTAAGTTGTCAGCTTCAACATCGTATTGATTGTACTCTGCATCCATGAATACATACATAGGATCAGCATAGTAAGAATAAGTACATGCAAGACGTTCTAGGATGATATCTTCCATTTTGTCCTCACCTTTAAAGGTGGTTTCAGTGGTAGAATCTTGAAGAACGTTTTTAAGCTTCATCTTAACGATTGCAGCGTTACGGCCAGAGCGAGTTGTTTCAGTTTTCTGAACAACCCATGGGCTGCCATCTAACATGATCACGTTACCAGGACGGAGTTCATGAGCAGTTTTCATTACTTTATTCCTATATTTTAGGTATTAATTTTTAATTGCGCAGTATCTTAGCTGGTTTTTACAAATTCAACCAGTCGAGAAGCGAGATCTGCATTCTTTTTAGCATCAATCGGCCAATGTTTCGCATGTTGCTCTATAGTCGATTGGGCTGAAATGAGTTGTTGCCAATGTTCTACAACATTGGAGTCTTGTTGATTGAAAGCAAAATTGGTTTTAGACCAAGTATTTGCGACATCATTTTCAAGTTTCAGGCTGTAGATATTAACAAAAGCCTGTAATTTTACTAGATGATAATCATCTTCTTGCGGGTATATATGCCAAATAAAGGGTTTTGCAGCCCATTGCGCGCGTAGAAATGAGTCCTCACCACGAACAATATTGAAATCGCAACTCCATAACAGTCGATCGAACTGAGTTTGATCTGTCATTGGTATTATATGAATGACTAAATTACCTACACAAAACTGTTGCCCAGCTTTTATTGATTCTAGTGGCACGTCTAGTAAATCAAGGATACTGCTTAAGCTTTTACCTACAGGGAATAATGCATGAATACGTTGACTTGCTGGTGTTGTTTTTTGTGACGCTAGATTACACTGAATCCAATGTTTGCATAGTGCAGTTAGGGCAGTGGTTTCATAACTAAAAACGCTAATAACAAAATCTGTTACTGCGATACCTGATAACCCAAGCTTTTTAAACAATGCTAATTTGTTATTGGCATTAGATTGCCATTCATCACGCTGCCTAAACAATTCAGACTCACATATAAGACCGCCACTTTTCGATGTAAATCCAGGGAAATAAAAATGTTTTTTAATTCCACTTGCTTGCATAGAAGGTAAGCCATGACATCCATCAACCCAATCTTCCGCTGACAAGTATTCTAGATTTAACCAAACTGGTGGCTTAGTAATGCTATCATTTGCCTTTTGCTTTTGATGCAATGAATCGATTAACGAAGTGACCTGTGATGGTAATTCACAGGCGAAAGCCTCAATTAAGACGGCTCCCGGCTTATAGTTTATATCTAGAGGTTGGTTCCATTTAAATATATTCACACCATAAAAGCGTTGTTGAGCTAATGATTTATCTAGTTCAGGTAAAATATGTGAAAAGCTATTAAGGTCATCAACCCATAGATTGATGTCAATGTGATATTCAGCGGCCAATTGTTTAGCAAGACGCCAAGTTACACCTATGTCGCCATAATTATCGACAACAACACAGAATATATCCCAATGTGGTGAATGAAACGAAGATACTGTTTGTGTTTCAGATGCCATTCGGTTTTGCCTCAACAGGTTTTATTTATAAAGGAATCAAGCGAAGTTAACGATATAGCTAGTGCAAATAAATTAATTTTTTCTCGTTAAAATACGGATTCAAAAAAAGCGGCTAATGCCGCTTTTTGTTATTTGCTAATGCTACTTAAAAGTAGAGCACTGACAAATATTAGTCTTCTAACTCTGCTAAGCACATTTCTTCGTAGATTTGCTTAACCCAAGCGTCTACACGCTCTTCTGTGAGTTCTGGTTGACGATCTTCATCGATACCTAAGCCAATAAAGTGCTTATCATCGACTAAGCCTTTAGAAGCTTCAAAGTCGTAACCTTCGGTTGGCCAATGACCAATAATAATGCCGCCACGTGCAGAAACGATGTCACCTACCATGCCCATGGCATCAAGGAAGTATTCAGCATAATCTTCTTGGTCACCACAACCAAATATCGCTACTAACTTGTCAGTAAAGTCTACTTGCTCAAGTTCTGGGAAAAAATCATCCCAATCACATTGTGCTTCACCGTAATACCAAGTTGGGATACCGAATAGAATTAAATCGAATTCAGCGATTTGTTCTTTAGTGCTCTTGGCGATGTCTTTTACATCAACCATTTGCTTACCCAGTTTCTTCTGGATCATTTTGGCTACAGCCTCGGTATTACCAGTGTCACTACCGAAAAAAAGACCTACAGTTGCCATTTGCTATCCTTTAAATATCTAGTTCGCTTTGCGAATTATAAAATATGGTTCAGTTGTCGATTTGTTGTTGCAGGATTAATTCGATTAACTGGCTACGGCTGATGTTACTGGCCAATGCTTGTTCGTTCAAGGCGTCATACAAAACTTGTGACACCTTTAACTCTATTCGTTTTAATCCATTAGCGCGATCACGTTGGATCTGGTTACGCTTGTTGATTTTTAGCTGCTGTTCCCGACTTAAGGGATTGCTTCTTGGACGTCCACGACGTTTTTCAGAAGCAAACAGGTCAATCGTTGTTCTGTCTGTTGATTCTTTTGCCATCGTTTTGTTTAACCGATGCCTGAGCCTTCCCAGGTCATCTGAATAATACCTTTTGCTACAAACCCGGCACAGCCAAGGAATAATACTAACCAAACGATATATCGACCAAACTTAGGCACTTTACCTTGTTTGAGTACATCGTGAATCGCCATGCCGATAAAGAAAAAATTAAAGCAAAAAACAAGTTTAGACCGAGAGTCTCAATTTGATCCATGTATTGATTCAACATGTTTTTACCTTCAGTTTTACTTTTAAGGCTAAAAGAGGGCGGGAATATACCACAATGATGATACGTGGGCTATATCTGCTTAGTTCATTTTTAAAAATTTACGCAGTTGGTTTGTTTAATTAAATGTACCAAGAGTTAACTTGAGTGCTTATCGATGAACTCAACCACAAGACGATTAAATATTTCTGGTTTTTGCGCATGTAACCAATGACCTGTGCCATTAATTGTTTTAGCGCTGACCTTAGGAAATTGATTCATTATCGCATTGGTATGTTCAGCTAAAACATATTCTGACTCTCCACCGCGGATAAAAAAACATGGCTTTGGGTAAACAGAATCTGGCATTTCCCAACCGATTATGTGTGAGTAGTTTTCGATGAGACCATCAAGGTTCATTTTCCACTCAAACCCTGTATCGGTGCGTTGTAAATTTTTTAATAAAAATTGTGATGTCCCAACATCAATGTCAGCATTAGTGAGATGGTCAAGTGCAAATTTTCGTGATGTGACTTGCTCCATAGGCATGCTAGTCAATCCGGCAAATACTTTTTGGTGGCGTGGGCTGTATGCTACGGGGGCAATATCTGCAACGACAAGGCTGGTAACCATTTCTGGATGGATTAACGCTAATGCCATAGCAACTTTGCCGCCCATGGAATGACCAACAAAGTGGGCTTGGGTTAAATTAAGTTCATGCAATAGTTTAACGCACTCTTCTGCAAGGCTTGGATAGTCCATATGCTGCCAGTGATCACTTTTACCATGGTTTGGTAAATCAACACGGATAACTTGATGATTTTCTTCTAATGCATTGGCAAGATTTTTAAGGTTATCGAGATTTCCAAATAACCCGTGAATTAAAATTACCGGTTGGCCTTCGCCTGAAGAAACATAATGCATGGCTTGTCTTCCGTTGTCATAATCAATGAGGCGGTGATTTTGCCTGCAAAATAGATATGATTTCAATAGGAGGCGCTAATTATCCTTAGAACTTATGTTCATTAATCAATCCACTCGTTAAATGATTTAATGAAATTGACTTAAATTGAAAGATTTAGTGACTTTTGCTCTTTAACCTACTGCGACACATGGGTAGACTGTGAGTAATATTTTGATCGATCAAAATCGATCCTTAAACCGCCATTATTCAATATCAACGATTCGACAGTTGCATATAAAGAATAACAAGTATTAGGTGGTATTCGTTCAAAGACCTAAGGAAGCAGACTAATATGAAATATATTGAGGTAGACGAAGAACTCTATCGTTATATTGCAAGTAAAACCGAACGTATTGGCGAAAGCGCATCAGATATTTTACGTCGATTGTTAGACCTCTCTGTTGACACTGCTGAGCCAGCGGAACCCCTTGCTATTAGTCACCCAAGTTTAGAAGCTGCTCATGAAACTGTAACTGAAGAAATTGTAGAAGAGTCAAACCTAGCTGAACATAACGACCTTGCTGAAACGGAAGTTGTTGAACCTGAGCAAGTCACAGAAGTCACAGCGGCGAATTTTAAAGATGTTGTTCACGAGCATATGTTGTCTCAACAGAAAGGTGCAGTAGGGCGCTTTATGTACTTGCTGGAATCACTATCAGTATTAACGCCAGCGACATTTGATCAAATTTTAAAAATTCAGGGTCGTGGTCGTTTGTATTTTGCCCGCTCAAAAGCTGAACTTTTATCGGCGAGTCAATCGGCTAATCCAAAAGAAATTGGAGATAGCGGTTATTGGGTAACCACCAATAATAATACCGCTAAAAAGCGTACGATTTTATCAGAAGTGTTGTTGCAATTAGGTTGTAATGAAGAGCTGGCAAAATCGATAGCTGAAAGAATTTAAATTTTTATAGGGAGATTAAGCGTGGCGATTCACAATCGAGCAGGAAAGGTGGCATTACAAACGGATTTGATCAATTTACCAAAATTGATGAGTCACTATTATCGCATTACTCCCAACGTTGACGATGTTCTGCAAAAGGTGACTTTTGGCACATCTGGACATCGCGGCAGTTCGTTAAAAGCAAGTTTCAATCAAAACCACATTTGGGCAATTACCCAGGCCGTTGTTGATTATCGTGAGCAAGCGGGTATTACTGGTCCTATGATTGTAGGCTTTGATACTCACGCCTTGTCTTATGCGGCTTATATGTCGGTACTTGAAGTGCTAACTGCCAATCAAGTTGCTGTTAAAGTTCAGCAAAATGATGGATTTACCCCGACTCCAGTCGTGTCTCAAGCCATTATTGCTGCTAACAGATCTAATACTGCCTTATTAACCGATGGATTGATTATTACGCCTTCGCATAATCCACCCCAAGATGGCGGGATTAAATATAATCCTCCTCATGGCGGCCCCGCAGAAGCTGAAATTACTAAACAAATAGAAGCCAATGCAAACCAATATCTAGCAAATCAATTATCTGGCGTACAAAAAGTTAACTATGGTGTGGCGGTTGATTCTGGTTGGATTGATGAAGTCGATTTTATTGCTCCTTATGTTAAGTCACTTTCAAATGTTATTGATTTAGAAGCGATAGCAAAAGCAAACATCAAAATCGGTGTCGATCCGCTAGGCGGTTCAGGTATTTATTATTGGTCGCATATTGCTAAACAACATGGTCTAAACATTACCCTTGTAAATAACAAAGTAGACCCATCATTTGGGTTTATGACTTTAGATAAAGATGGCAAAATCCGCATGGATTGTTCGTCTCCTTATGCAATGGCTGGTCTACTTGCTCACAGCGAAAACTATGATGTGTGTGTAGGTAACGATCCTGACTACGACCGTCATGGTATCGTTTGTCCAGGTTTTGGCTTAATGAACCCTAATCATTACTTAGCAGTCGCTATTGATTATTTACTGACTTATCGTAAGGATTGGTCAGCTGATTTAGCGATAGGTAAAACCCTAGTGTCTAGTGCAATCATAGATAGAATTTGTCAGTCCCATGATCGCCATTGCTTAGAGGTTCCAGTTGGCTTTAAGTGGTTTGTAGAAGGTTTAGCTGATAGTTCTATTGCTTTTGGTGGCGAAGAAAGTGCAGGCGCTGCGTTTCTAAATAAAGACGGTAGCACTTGGTGTACTGACAAAGATGGTTTTATTTTGGCGTTACTTGCCGCAGAAATTTTAGCTGTCACAGGTAAAACTCCAGCACAAAGATATGTTGAACTGACAGAGCAATTCGGTGAAAGCTTTTATACGAGAATCGATAGCCCAATCAGCTTGAAGAAAAAAGCCAAATTTGAAAAGTTATCGTCAGATAGCTTTACTGATAAAACCTTAGCTGGTGAAAATATCACTGCGATTTTATCTCATGCTCCAGGTAATAATGCTGCTATTGGTGGCATTAAAGTAACCACTGAAAATGGCTGGTTTGCTGCACGCCCATCGGGTACTGAAGCATTATTTAAAATCTATGCTGAAAGTTTTATCAGTGAAGAACATTTAAACGAGATTATCAGTCAAGCGCAAGTTATGATAGATACGGCGTTAAAAGCTTAACTGACCATTTCAAACAGCATTACAAATAAAATAGAAACAATTAATAAAGCCCTCACTTGAGGGCTTTATTTATTCTATGGTTTTAATTTAAGAACATTACTTAGATTTTTTATAGAAGATAAAGGCCACAATCGCCACTAATGCAATTGCAGGCGCTAATTCATACATGTGATGAAATATGCCAACACCACCGTGTCCTTCATGTGCTAATGCGAGTGTTGGGGCTGCAGCTAAAAGTAGTGCTGTTAGTTTTGCTTTCATGATAGTTTCCTTTTGTAAAAATAGTTTATTGATAAATTGTTTTAATCTTACAAATCGTAATCTGTGTTTCTTAACGACATTCGTTCTATGCTTGTTTAAAAAACAAGCGGCTTAAAAAATTCTGTTTATAACTCAGTTTGCATTCATTTCTAACTGCATCAACATCATGTCCTCACCGTCAATAACCCGAGTATCATGACTTTTACAGTTGGGACAGATGACATTTCGTTCAGTTAATTCTGAGCGAGCTTGGCAATGTCGGCACTCAATCACTAATGGTTGCAGCTGCATATTTAATAAGGCTTGATGGCAAATGGTTTCAAGCTTAAAAGTATCAAATGCATTTTGTAGTAAATGTGGTTCTACACCACTTAATACGCCGACCTTGATATCAACTCTGACAATTTCAGTTGCGTTATTATCTTTAGCTAATTGTTCTATTTGCTCCATTAAAGACATAACAATTGAGTACTCATGCATTAGCAAATCCTTGGCAGTAGTTCACCTTGAGGAATATCTAAATAACGACTACTCCCCCAAGGAGTATTCAAGATAACTTTGCCGTTGTGTTCTTCAGTTACATAGCCGATGACCGCGGCATGATCGCAATGACAGTATTGAGTCATTATTTCTAATGCTTTGTCAGCGGCTGCGCGAGGTAGGGCGATAATAAATGTCCCTTCATTAGCTAAATCGAAAGGCTCAAATCCATAGAGTTCGCATAGGCCTTGTACCTCAGAAGAGACTGGAATTGCTTTTTCATCAACATTAATTCCAACGTCGGATGCGCTAGCCCATTCGTTTAATACCGCAGATAAGCCCCCACGAGTTGCATCGCGCATGGCATGGATATCAATATTGGCTGCAATTAATTGCTCGACGATTGGCCATAAAGTGGCGCAATCACTGGTTAATTCAGAATCTAACGATAAGCTGTCACGTGCCATTAAAATTGCAGCGCCGTGTCTTCCGATATCCCTTGATACGATAATGACGTCATCGGCTTGTAGATTCTTAACCGATATATCTTGTTTTATAATTTTGCCAACACCTGATGTATTGATAAAAATACCATCTGCGCAGCCTTTAGGTACCACTTTGGTATCGCCGCACACAATATGAGCGCCGCTAAGTTGCATTTCATCGGCCATACTGGTGACGATGGTTTGTAAGTCCTTTATTGCAAAGCCTTCTTCAATGATAAAACTACAACTTAAGTATTCTGGGATTGCGCCCATCATCGCGAGATCATTAACTGTGCCTGCGATGGCTAATTTGCCAATATTGCCACCAGCAAAAAATAAAGGCTCTACGGTAAATGAATCTGTAGTAAAGGCAGTTGCACCTGATAGTTGTAAATGCGCAGCATCTTCTTGTGAGGTTAGAATAGGGTTTGAAAATGCTTTGAAGAACATATCGTTAATCAGGCTATTCATTTCTTTGCCGCCACCACCATGACTGAGTTGAACTTGATCAAACTTATGGATGGACATGGTTTACTCCTGCATATCGATAATAAGCGTTACACGCACCTTCTGAACTCACCATACAACTACCTAACGGGGTTTCAGGACTGCAACCTCGGCCAAATACCTTACAATCTGGTGGACTCGACAAGCCGCGTAAGATATCACCGCATTGACAGGCTTTATGATCGTCAATTTCAGCCGTAGGAAGTGCTGTCATGTAGATGATTTCAGCATCGCGATGAGCTAATTCTGGTTTTAACTTCAAAGCTGAATTAGGGATAGGACCTAATCCGCGCCATCTAAAGGTATCTCTAATCGTTAGGTATTGATTAATTAACGATTGGGCTGTCAGGTTGCCTTCTTCTGTAACAGCACGGCTGTACTGAATATCAAGCTCTGCAATGTCTGCATGTTTTTGTTTAATAATTCGAAGTATCGACTCCATTACATCTACTGGTTCAAACCCAGATACAACGACAGGGGTTTGATACTGTTCGACGGCTGGTCTGTAAATCTTAGCGCCGCTTATGACGCTGACATGAGCCGGACCAATAAAGGCATTAACTTTACTCTTGGTATCAGCCATAACAGCATCAATAGCGGGAGGTACTAGTACATGATTAATGTGAAATAGTAAGTTGTTGATTTGCTGTTTTTCAGCTTGGTCAATCAGCACAGCAGTCATGGGGGTCGATGTTTCAAAACCTATGGCAAAAAAGATAACTTTTTTGTCTGGATTCTCTTTAGCAATAGTTAATGCATCCATTGGATCGTAAAGCGGTCTGATATCAGCCCCTTTTGCACGAAACTTAGCAAGGTTACCTTTAGAGCCGGGTACTCTGATCATGTCGCCTAATGTCAACAAGATGACTTTGGGGAGTTGGGCTAGGGTAGCAGCATGATCTATTCGTTCTTTTGGCATGATACATACAGGACAACCTGGCCCATGAATAAATTTGATATTATCTGGCAGAAGTTGATTAAGCCCATACTTCATGATCGTATGGGTATGTCCGCCACATACTTCCATAATATTTATATTTGAATCAATTTCAGAAGCCAAACTATTAATCGATTCAGATAAAGCCCTTATTGTGTCAGGGTTTCTGAATTGTTGATATAAGTCGGTGAGTTCCATTAAACCTGCTCCTCAAGCTCGAGTTTCTCCACAATTTCCTTGTAGAGCTCTAAACTTAAATTGGCTTCAACCTCATCAATTTTATTCATGACAAAACCGATGTGTATAAGAACAAAGTCACCAATGGCTAAAGGATCTGTCATAAGATGACTGCTCACACGCCTTTTAACACCTAATGTATTGACTGTGACAGTGGCATCTTCATGTAGCTCAGTAACTTGAGAAGGAACAGATAAACACATATCATTTTTCCCCTTGGTGTTTTTGGATCCAATTAGCGACAGCGGTAATTGATTGTGGATCTTTAACTGAAACGGGCATTAAGGTGACTTCAGGATTTAACTTCTCAAGTTGTTTACGACATTCAACTAATGAGAAGTCAAAATGCTCAGCTAAATCCATTTTTGTAATCAGGACTAAATCAGCACGGCGGAACATGACAGGGTATTTTTCAATTTTGTCATCGCCTTCAGGGACAGATAATAAGACGATGTTGTGGTGGGTACCTACATCATAACTGGCTGGACACACCAAATTACCCACATTTTCTACAAAACAAACATCGATAGGTTTTAAATCAATGTGATGCAGCGCTTGATGCACCATAAAGGCATCTAAGTGACAAGCTGAGCCTGTTTGTACTTGATAGGCTTCAATGCCCTTAGCAATCAATCTATCGGCGTCTCTTGATGTTTCTAGGTCGCCTTCAATCACAGCGTATTTTTTAGGTAAGTATTCGTGTAAGTGCTCAAGCAGTGTAGTTTTGCCACTGCCTGGGCTACTCATAAGGTTAAACGCACGGACGTTATTCGCTTCAAAGTGCTCGCGATTATGTTGCGCTTCATGATCATTTTTATCCAAAATCTTATGTATGACGGATAAGGTTTTAGTATCGTTCAGTTGAGGATTCGAATGTAGGCTTGAGTGATCCGTTAATGAACATCCACAATCTTGGCACATTTTTATACTCCTTTAAAAACCGATTTAACCTGTACTTATTCAGTATTAACATGGGTTTTAATTGATTCTTTGATTAACATCAGCAAAGTGAAACTCTTTAATGCCTTAATGCTGTGTTTGTGATCTATTTAGCTGTTGGTATGCATACCAAATTTGTCCAAGGGATATACCTGCATCGTTAATCGGTACTAATCTGCTTGGTAATATCCGGTCTTCTAATCCAAATTGGTTGCCGTTGCCGTTGCCATTGGCATTACCTAGCTTAGAAAGTTTGCGTAACGTCATCTCATACAAGAGTTTGTTTTGAAATACTCCACCGCATAACACGATTTTATGACTAGGAAATCTCTCGGCTACATTCGCTACCGTTTGGCTAATACTGTCGATAAACTCCAAGCACAATTGATTAGTCAACTGTGGTAAACCTTGGGTGCATGTTTCTGATTTATTTTGAATTAATCGGGTAATGAGTTGGTTGACAAGATTGGCGGGCTCGAATACCTGAATGTGGGCATCTTTAGCGGCTTTATCAATTTCATGACTGTTGAGTTTGATATCTGGTATTAAACTTAAGGTGTTTGTAGCGTCATTATTCGAAATGGGTTGCTGATTATTTGAAGCCACCGCTTGATTGGCGTGAGTTGAAATAAGCATACCGGCTTGTGCTTCAAAATCATTTTGATTGATTAAATTAAGCGCCACAGCTACGGCATCGAATATGCGACCAACTGATCGACATTCAATACAGGCGCTGTTATTCGTCCACATATTAAATAAGTTGTTAACCGTAGAGCTATCCATTTGCTGTATGGCATTAATTGGCAGTGACATAATTTCAGCAACAGACATGGTTTCAAATAACAGGGCTAATAATATTCGCACTGGCTGTTTTATCGCTTGTTCGCCGCCAATCAGTTTGAATGATTTAAAATGTGACTTAATTTCATATCGATGTGCATCAGCAAGCATACATTCACTGCCCCAAAGCTCACCATTATCCCCGAGTCCAGTTCCATCAAAGCTAAATGCTAATACTGGTTGTTGATAGTTGTTAACTGCAAGAATGCTTAATACGTGGGCATAATGATGTTGTATGTTGGCAAGTGGTAAGTGTTGCTTAATGGATTGCGTTTGGGCCCACTGACTAGAGGTATATTCAGGATGTTTATCAGCGATGATTTGCTCAGCATTAAACTGATACAAACGGTTAAATGTGGCTAGAGTTTGTTCAAAGTATTCACTGGTTTCAAGATTATGTAAATCGCCAATATGCGGGCTCACAAATGCACTTTCATTGAAGGCAAAACACTGAGTGTTCTTTTGCTGAGCACCAACGGCGAGGAGTTGATGCTGTAATTTATTCGTAAGTGGAATACTCAGTGGTGCATAGCCCCTAGCTAGGCGTATTACTTGTATTTTTTCATCGATAACCTGTACAACGCTATCATCACACGCGTTAACGATAGGGCGGTTATGATCCACTATACCGTCAACGACATGTGCAAGTTGTTGTTTGATTTCGTTACCATCGATGATGATGGGCAATCCGGATACATTTGCACTTGTTGCAACGATTGGTTTTTTGAATGCTTCAAGTAATAAGTGATGTAATGGTGTATAGGGTAAAAACACACCTAATGTATCAAGCTCAGGAGCAATGGCAGGGCTTAAATTAATTTTAATATCTGACCGTTTACGCATTAACGTAATAGGCTTTTCGGCCGAGTTGATGATTTGCCACTCTTTAGCTGTCCCTTCAACCATTTGTTTAGCATTAGCTAAGTCAGTAGCCATTACTGCAAAGGGTTTGGCTTTACGTTGTTTACGCTGCCTTAGCTGCTTAACTACCGCATCGTTCGTTGCATCACAGACAATATGAAAGCCACCAAGCCCTTTAATTGCCAAGATTTTTCCTTGATTCAAATCATTTACGATCTGATGGATAATTTGCTTAGTACTGATATCACCATTAACGGTTGATGCTTTTTCTTGTTGAGAATTACTTTGAACATAACTCAGTTGCGGGCCACATTTGGGGCAACTTACAGGTTGAGCGTGATAGCGCCGATTAAGAGGATCGTTATAGGCATGGGCGCATTCATCACACATGACAAAATCTGCCATTGAGGTATTGAAACGGTCATAAGGTAAGTTATTTATAATGCTATAGCGCGGGCCGCAATTAGTACAGTTAGTAAATGGATATTGATAATGACGATTTTTAGGATTGCGCATTTCAACTAAGCAATCTCCGCAAACACTTTTATCAGCAGATATCGACACTATTGCATCTTCATGGCTACTGCTGGTTTCAATAACAAAATCGTTTAATGAATAATCTATGGCTTCTTCTTTAATTAATAGCTTATCAATACGCGCTAGAGGCGGTGGATTAACTTTAAGCTGGTGGACAACTTTATTTATGTCAGTATTCATCCCTTGCAGATGAATACACACTCCTTGTTGATTATTTAATACAGAACCATACAAATTTGACTGAGTGGCAAGACGATAAACAAATGGCCTAAAGCCAACACCTTGTACGATACCGTTAATATTCAGAATAACTTGTTGACGATAACCACTATGTATTGTCATAAACTGCTCCTAACGACGACGCTTAGCAAGGTACATACCGCCAATCGCGATGTTGGCTCCATCCAAGTCAAGTTGTCTATTGACCACTAATGGATAGTTTTTACCTAGTCGAATACATAATCGGTTGGCGAATACCTCATAACTGAAATCGCTACCCGCTAAAACAACAGCGTCTATGCCTTGTTGCTGCTCTAGGTGATCGATCCAATTACTTAAATAATCAGTAAATGAGTCGAAAAAGCCGAAAGCTAAAATAGCTGGATTTGCCCCAGCCAATTTGAAGCTCATTAAACTAGCCAGTGTTTTTTTCCAGTTGATAGAACGGCTATGAATGGCCGAATCGTCGTCGCTATTGATAGCACACAATGGAAAGTCGACTCTAGGAGCATTGTTACCTTGATAGGTTTGAGCTAATGCGTGGAATTTATCTGCTAGTTCCTGCGTCGATAAATTTACCGAATTGTGACCGCTAGAAGCTAATTCTTCAGTCGGGAGCACGATTAACGCAGCATAAGCCAGAAATGTTCGTAAACTATCGAGAAGATCATTAGGTGCAAGATTGAACTCTGTAACTTGCGCTAAGGTGTCTGGAAAAGCGTCGTAGTATTTTTTGAAGATGGTACTTTTATCAGAAGAGGTTAACTCTTTAATCAATTCAGCTCCGCTTTGAGGGAGGAGCGGTAATTGTAGGAATGAGCTAATATCGCCTTGATCATTTTGTGTAATCACAGAACTTGATTGCTCACTTGAGCAGTAAATACAAGCGAGTCTTTTTAGTGTTGATGTGGCTTCAAAAAAGCCCTTAGCACTTGTAATACAGCCAGTACTTAATAAACCTGAGTGCATTGCACATGTTGCAGCATCAATACCTGGTAGCGGTTTACTTGCTATATGACTAGTACTATAGGTTTCGTCATGGTTATTTTTGATACAAGAGAGCACATTTTTTTTGTATGAAACATCATATTGAAGGTAGCGATTGTTATCGTGCTTCGGCATTGGTGCTTCAAAGGTTATATCACTCAGAGTTTTAGTTTGAACCCAAGCATTGTTCAACCATGTCACTGTTAAATTATTGCTGGTATTTGTGTCGGGTTTATTGATGAATAACCAGTTAATTTGTTGATGTTTTAGTAATGCAGCTATTTTAATGAGCAGACGACTATCAGCAAAAGTGACATCGTAATAACTGGCCGTTAACTGTCTATTCTTAAGTTCACAGCTGTTAAGTTCGCTGCCCTTAAGCTCATTATCGTTAAGTTCAGTGCTGTTAAGTTCAGTGCCAGTATTGAAATTTTTAATCGGTGCGAGTTTGATAAATGGTTTTTCATAACTAGATAAGGCTAATGCTTGCTGTTTATTGACAACAAATGATGAAGTGATGACTTGTGGATGGCTAACCAATACTTGTTGTAATGAGCTTGTTTGACCTTCAAAAGCTTGAGAGGATTTTGTCTGAACAATTGGTTTAAGACTCAGGTAAATTTGATTATCTGTTTGACCTAAACAAACTTCTTCTCCTTGAGTTATTCTGTCGACAATGTCACATATATCTTGCTGTTTAAAACCAAGTTCATAGCCTTGTAGCTTTTGTTGACCAAAGCATTGTGGACAGGTTTCAGAGATATCGTAGACTGTACTTATATCTGACAACTTAGGTTCACATTCACTGCAGAACTGTTGATTCACCACTTGATGTTGTAAACAAGTTTTAGTGCCGACTCTATGCTCAATAGTTATGACTTCTGCGCTTTTAAGCCAAATCGAGTAGAGAAATTTTGCCGCAATTTCGTCTGCTAGTGCACTGAGTTCGGCCTCTAAACCTTCAACTTCTAAAAAATAAGTATGCACTTGTTCAAACTGGGCATGTTTAGTGTGTTGGTCATTATTAATGAGGTGACCAACGGTAAAGTCAAAACGGTTATCAGCGAGATAAAGATTACAGAGATCTGCATATAAGGGAATGTCGCGATAACAATGAAAATTAAAACTGATTTTAGGCATATTGTAAGTTCCCGCGTTTATATGAATCAGGGATAAGTGCGTTGATATCAACTTCTGCTTGTTGCTGGTAACTAAAGCCTCGTTCTTTAAGGTGCTTGAGCAATACTTTTTCCATAGTAGGGACGGCTGCTTGGATTGTTGCAGTAAGCCCTAGTGTCATTGGTTCGATTACTGTAGGTGTTACTCCAACAACATGGGTGTTTGGTCTATCGCCAACCATTTCCATCATGATAAGGGTTTGCAGCATTTCAACTTCATGAGCACTGCCTTGCCAATCGATTTCTGGTGGCGCTTGGTCAAAATTAAATGAATACACTTCACCAGGGCTAACGCCTGGACTATTAACGGTATCGACCACAATTAGATTGTCGTATTTACATAGGATTGGAATGAGGCCTTGGGCTAATGTGCCGCCATCCAGTAAATCTAATTGATCAGTCGGATGAGAAAACTGATATTTTTCTTGGATATAATTAACGAAATGTACGCCGATACCTTCATCGGCGTACAATACGTTACCTATCCCGATAAGTAGGGTAGTAGACAAAGTTTAATGATCCTTGTGGTAGTCATAGCCTGATACGATTGAATCAACAGAGTTATGTTTAAATCGAATACCTGACCAAACGGCCATATAAACGTGGATCACCATAAACGCAATGAATACCCAAGTGAGAATGTGGTGCCAGATCCTAACCTGTGCTAAACCGCCCATTAAAGCAGTAAACCACGCAGAAACATCCCAAATTAATCCGCCAAAACCTTCATGATAGACATTGGCATAGAGTACTAAACCAGTAATGCACATAAATAAGGCCACAAACGAAATGGCCACATAGGTAACAAACTGCAATGGACCATATACACCTGCTTTGTCTAGATGCCCCATCCAGATGTAAGACTTAATCTGGGTAACCCAGCTTTTAATACTCAGAACATCTTTCATTGAACGTCTTTCTATCGAGCTTTTACTAAAGAAAAACAAGTAAAAACGGATAATAGTAATGCTGGTTAATGCAAAGCCAAAAATAATATGGGCAAATCTGATCCATCCTTGTACTAATACATCAGATGATTCTGGCGCCACTAAAAATGGCCAAGAAATATAAAATCCAGTAGCAATAAGCACCACGATTGATAACGCCCTTATCCAGTGAAAAATCCGGATAGCAGGCGAGAAAATCAATTCTCTATGGTGGGTAGCAACCTGAGTCATAATTAATTCCTCTTTGATTGGCTAATTGGTTAAAATCCGTTGGGATCGATTTTAAACTCACCTAAACTGGTGCCTTTGTAATCCATGACATGAACGGCGCAAGCCATACATGGATCAAAAGAGTGAATAATACGAATGACCTCTAGCGGTTTACTTGGATCTTCAAGCTCTAAACCAATGAGAGATGCTTCATAAGGACCCACTTTGCCATTTACATCTACAGGTCCAGCATTCCATGTGGTCGGTACGATGGCTTGGTAGTTTTCAATTTTACCGCCCTTGATCCTAATCCAATGGCTTAGCATCCCGCGCGGCGCTTCAATCATGGCATGTCCCACATAATCTTTGCTGGAATCAATTTCGGGAGTAACAAAGGTGCTTTCATCTGATTGCATGTTCACCAGCATTGCATCAAAGGTTTTTAAACCTTCTTCAGCAACAATCACGGTTTGAAGCATGCGAGCGGCTGTACGTCCCAATGTGGTAAATAAAGCTTCAATGGGTAATCCAGTTGCTTCAAGTAAACCATTAACTGAATCAACGACGACCTTATTGCCGCGGGCGTAACTCACTAATAATGATGCTAGCGGTCCAACTTCAACGGGTTCGTCTTTGTATCGTGGTGATTTGACCCAAGAATATTTGCCGTCGCCATCAACTGTAGGTAACTTGCCGTAAACCGTATCGCGTTCAACAAAACCGGTATAGTTTGGCACGGTAGTACCTTCATATGGATGTTGTGCTTCATCAGCGTCATACCATGCATGAGTGACATCTTCTTTAATCGAGTCAGGGTCAATATCGCTAACGCCAGCTAAATCGCCGTTCATGATAACGCCTTGATCGAACATGTATTGACCATCAGCTAATACGAAATCATTGGTTGCCATGAAGTTTTTAACATTGACTCCGCCAAGCACACTCGGTTCTGTACCAAATGCGGCAGCTGCCATGACGATATCGGCTTTATAAGCCCGTAAAATAAAGTCTTGAACTATTGCGTGCTTTTGTTTCCATTCTTGCAATCGTGCAGGGCTAAGCATGTCACGTACCGATGTCACACCACCGACAACTAAAGACTGAGGGTGAGGGGACTTACCACCGAATATTGCAAGCATTTCCGCTGCGATGCGCTGAACTTCAAGTGCTTTAAGATAATGAGATAACGCGATTAGATTTTGTTCTGGTGTGAATTTATAGGTTCTATTGCCCCAGTAAGCATTAGCAAATGGGCCTAATTTACCGGTATCAACTAAGCCTTTTACACGCTCTTGCGCTGCACGTAAGTCACCTTCACCAGCTGCAATAGGATTAGCAGTATATTTAAGTGCTTCTTGGGCAGCGAGTGCAGGATCTGCGCTTAGCGCAGAAACCACATCGACCCAATCTAATCCATGTAAATGGTAGAAATGAACAATATGGTCATGCATATACAATGATGTTTGCATTAACGAACGCAAATATTTGGCATTAAGAGGAATTTTAACGCCTAGCGCGTTTTCAACAGCTTCAGTACCACAGCGATAATGAGAATAGGTACAAACACCACAAATGCGTTGTACGATTAGACCAACATCCATTGGTGTACGGCCTTTTAAAATAACTTCGATACCACGCCAAAGGGTTGAAGATGACCAAGCCTTTTTAATGACATTATTTTCATCAACCTCGACTTCAACACGCAGATGGCCTTCAATTCGAGTAATAGGATCAATTACGACACGTTTGTTCATGGGTTATTCCTCTAAAGGCTTAGCAAAAAGACTTGCAACGGCATGTGCACCGATACCAACAACAGTCGCACCGAGTATGACTGCACCAATGGTATCTGCTGTAGCATCTACCCCATGTAATAGTTGTCTGCCTAATGGTTTCTCAAAATCAGCCATATCGTCCCAGAAGTTAGGCTCTGAACAGCCAATGCATCCATGACCTGCTAATACTGGCCAGCTAGTGTGATGATTAAAGCGCTCTGTTGGGCAATTGTTGTAAGTGTAAGGGCCTTTACAACCTACTTTATAAAGGCAGTAACCATCTTTTGCGCCTTGATCGCCAAAGGTTTCTACAAACTCACCAGCATCAAAACGTCCACGTCTTTCACAGTTATCGTGAACTCGTGCGCCATAAGCCCATTTAGGTCGGTTAAACATATCTAAAGCTGGGAGTTTTCCGAACATGATGAAGTACATTAATGTACCAACAATGTTCTTTTCACTTGGAGGACAGCCACCTAAATTAATGACTGGTTTATTAATCACATCTTGAACGCCTTTCGCGCCTGTAGGGTTTGGCGCAGCAGCTTGAACACCGCCGAATGCTGCGCAAGTACCTACTGAGATAATTGCGGCAGCGCCTTCTGCAGCTTCTTTAACGATATGTAGACCTGTATGGCCTTTACAACCCACGGTTAAAAATGCACCGTTATTTGCTGTTGGAATAGCGCCTTCAACTGCCAAAAGATAGTTACCTTTATAGGCTTCCATTGCGTGTTCTAGGTTTTCTTCCGCTTGCCAACCTGATGCGGCCATCAAGGTTTCATGATATTCCAAGGAAATATGATCAAATATCAAGCTATCAAGATTTGGAGTGTCGGTACGTATAAGGGATTCAGAGCAACCAGTACACTCGGCCATATGTAACCAAATAAGGGGGACTCTATCTGCAAGCTCGGCGGCTTCGGAAACTAAACTTGTAAATGGAAGTGGTAGTGCAAGTAGAGCGGTAACGGATGCGCTCCAGGTCATAAACTCACGTCTCGTAATACCGTTTTCTTTTAGTTTTTCATCGAGTGTTACGGTTTGACGAGGCGCTGTTTGTTTTAATTGTTCTAGGCGGGTTTTACACCGCTGATATAAAGCTGCATGTGTATCCATGTTTTAACCTTTTCCATGTTGGAGGATTAAACTGCGTCAACACAATATAAAGAGTAAAAAAATGGTCATATTGATTTGAATCAATATTAAAACACTTGATTGGATTTTATTCGAAACAATGATTGTTGGTTTGATTTTAATCAAAAAACGCTAATTTAGTGAGCAGTGATGTGTTGGCGTTTTAATTCTGAATCCTGTGCTAGGTCAAATTAAACAGTCGCTTATTGCAGTTTTCGTAATGTGGATTGCATTTTGTGGAAATGCAATTATTGAATAGCTGTAAACACACATTTTATTGTATTTGAAAACTGTTCTGATTAGTTAATATTTTAATGGAAACAATTTTCTTAGTTTCAGTGGTTAAAAGTTAGCTCGCAAACAAATCAATAAAATAACTTTGCCCTTATAATCGAAGTAGAAGTTCATGGGCAAAGTTTTAATAGCATAAATTGTGATTTTAAACCTGCCTTTAACCACCTGTAAGCTGTTTTATAACCTGCGGCGGAACAATTTTAGCGAGTTTATCTAAACACGCTTGAGTTGTTGGGGCGCGATACTTAATTTTAAATTCACATAAGGCATAAAGGTGTTGAGGGTTTCTACCCACATCATAAGCTTTCGATATGGATACCATTGCTTTACTAACATTTATTTTTTCTTGGGCTAAGCCTAAAACGTACCAATATTGAGCGTTAGTTGATTCAACTTCAGTTGCTTGAGTGAAGTAATCAATTGCACCATTAAGTTGCTGTTGCCTATATAAGTTTAAACCTGCGCTATAACGTAATGTTGCTGATCGAGGTTGGTTTTTAATTCCTTTCTTTAGTAGCGCTAGTGCTTTTTCATCATCACCAAGTTGTCGATATAAATCAGCGAGATTGACATAACTGGTGGCAAAAATGGGTTCAACCTTTATCGCTTTTAAATAAGTCTGTTCTGCTAGTTTAACTTCACCTTTAGCACGGTGGATATTAGCGAGGTTCATTAACCCAAAACCTCTGTCAGAATTAAATTGCTGAATTTCGATGTATTCATTTAAAGCAGGGGTCAACAATGCTTGTTGGCTAGCATTCATATTTAGCCAATTAATAACTAATGCGCCTGCAGTTTCTGTTCTAACGGCAAAAACAGGATCTTGTAATAATGGGCTGATAATTTGCCAGCGATCTTCAAATGGGTAAGCTGCAGAACCTGCAACGGCGCCTATTCTAATTTGAGGGTCTTGATGTTTTATCCCGCGCATTATTGCAACCATGGCATTTTGACCAGGGAATCTATCCATTCTTGAAAGAGCAGAAGCACGAATAATGTTAGCTTCGAGACTATTTTGAGCAATGTAAGACAGCGAGTCACCACTAGTTGGTATTCCTGCGCCAGCTTGTGCAAATGCTATCGCGAAATGATCGCTTTGTTGGTAACTAGAATTAGGAAACTGTTTCGCTAGTGCATTAATAGCCCATTGATTGGTTTCTTTGGTGTGGCAACTTGTACAAACATTTGGTGTACCAATTTGCTGGCTGATGTCTGGTCTTGGTATTTGAAAGCTATGATCGGCTCTTGGGTCGATTTCCATATAAGTTGTTTTGGGCATATGGCAAGTGACACATAATGAGGCTTCACTGCCATCTTGATGTTGGCTATGTTTAGCCGATGTATATTCATTAGGGACATGACACTTAAAGCAAATAGCTTCTTTAGGTGCTACTAGTTTATTACTGTGAGGATTATGACAGTCAGTACATACGACGCCAGCTTTGTGCATCTTAGACTGCTTGAATGATCCTAATACAAAAACTTCATCATAAATTTGGCCGTCAGGATAATACAATTCTGGAGTGATGGCGTTAAGCATGTATTTATCATAAAAATCGGATTTTACATGGTCATGATTATTATTTAATTGCGCTCTACGACTATGACATTGACCACAAGTGTTCAATTGGTCTGAGTCTGATAACTGCTTAGGTTGGAGTATCTTTTGTCCTTTATTAAATTCCCAAGAGTTAACTTTGGGTTTTAAGTTACGATTAAACCCCATATTACTGTTTTGTTCGCTTGGTTGTTTTGACCACTTAATATGGTCACTTGCAGGCCCATGACAAGCTTCGCAAGCGACATTGATTTCAGACCAAGTCGTATCATAGCTATTTGTTTTACCGTCATAGTTTTTATTGATGTTTGTGGAATGACAATCTGCGCACATGTAATTCCAATTTTGTCCATTATTGGTCCAAAAAAATTCATCATGAATGTCCATATCAGGGTAAAGGTGAAACCAAACTTGACCGCCTTGTGATTTATCACGACTGTCCCAAGCTAGTGGAATCAGTTGTACACGTCCGTCAGGAAATTTGACCATATATTGCTGTAATGGCTCATATCCGAAGGTATAACTGATTTGATAGTCATGAAACTGGCCATCAGGTCCTTTAGTACTAACCCAATAATCGGTGCCTTTTTTGAAGAAACGATGGGTTTGTGTGTTTACAACCAATGTTGCATTGTTAAAGTCACCTAAAACAGATTCTGCAGTGGCATGTCTCATAGACATGTTGTGGTGTGAAGTTTTCCAATCGTTATACTCTTGCTGGTGGCAGTCTACACATTGTTCGACACCGACATAATCAGCAGAATAAGCCCTTTTGTGATAACAAAAAGAAAGCACGGTTATACATATAATGGTAACTAGCTGATTGAATTTCATATTAAAACTGCATTTTTAATTAATTAACCCCAGTCTAAGGTCTAATTAACAATTATCCAACACCTAAGCTGTGTCTATTTGAGAAAAATGGATTCGCACTTATGAAAATATCAATATTAAAATTTACTGTTAATTTATTGAGTACTGTGAACAATAGTTATTAAGCACAAAAACGGCTGAATAAATTCAGCCGTTAAATACCGTAGTCAGAAATGTGTTAAAAGAATCATTAAAACTAGATTGTTATTTGATCACTTCCTTTAATGGGTAACCAGCAGCACTGGAAGGGGCATTGATATTAACAATCGCGCTTAAGGTCGGTGCTAAATCAACAGTGGCTACTGGTCTATTGACTACTTGTGGTTTGAGTCTAAAGCCTGCAAAAATGATAGGAACATGGGTGTCATACCGCCAAGGCGAACCGTGTACAGATGCAACGTTTAATCCATCAAAATCTGCAACAAACACATTAGGTTCAAATACTAAATAAATATCACCCGAGCGACTGGGATAAAAGCTATTTTGAACCTTTTGAGTAATTTCATCTTTAGGTACATTACCGTTTAAAAGCTTGTCAAAACTGTAGGCACGGTGAATGCCTGCAACACTATTTAGCACTTGTGCTACTTCGTTAGATGCTTGTGCTAAAGAGACCTTTTGTTTAACCAATTTATCATGGTCTAAATTGATATATGGCTGCCAAGCATTGGCAAACAGGTTACCTTTAATATTCCATTTTGATTTAAGTAATTGAATCTCCTTATTTGTTTCAAGGGAGGATAAATCAAAATGCTCAGCTTTAATTCCAAATTGAGTTAAATACCCAGGCGCTTCAGGTGCGCCATGATCTGCAGACAATACTATTAGTGTGTTATCCAAACCGACTTTGTTATCAATAAATTCAAATAGGGAAGCTAAGGTGCGATCAAGCCTTAATAAGTTTTCTTCAGCTTCTAGACTCGACGGGCCAAAAATGTGACCGACATAATCTGTAGATGAAAAACTTATTGATAGGTAATCAGTGACAGGATTGCTGTTTTGTTTGCTTGAATTGATTTGGCGTTGGCCTAGTTTGTTTTCAATAATGACTTGTTTGGCAAAGTTAGCCGTCATTTCATCACCAATGGGACTGACGGTTAAAAATGTACTGAAGTAAGGGTTATCACTAGGGCCAAAATTGTGCGGGAAGGTAACACCATAACCTGGTAACTTTGTTTTCCAGTCATGGGCTTTATTGTCGCCAAATATATATTGGTCTTTGTTTTTAGTCAGTGTCCATTGAGTATCGGCGTACTGAGAAATTGGATTTTGTTTATTCCAATTCGTTACCCATTGAGGATATTGGCCAAAGTAATAATCACTACTAACAAATTCGCCAGCTGACTTTGAAAACCAAAAAGCTTTCCCTGTGTGACCTGCGAGTGTAATCGCACCTCGATCTTTAACTGAAACAGCAAACACTTTAGATTGGCCATTATTGCTTGCGGTTAGTTCATCACTGAATGTAGTTGCCATAATATTTTTTGGCGAACGTCCTTCAACCTTACTGGCTTTTTGTGTGGGATCAATCTCATTTTTAGCGTCTACAGCAGCATTAGCGCTTAATAGTGGGTGAGCTTTATCTTGCACATTATAAATAGGCTGTTGTAGTTGTTTATCAAACCATAAGTTACTCACCATACCGTGTGCAGAAGGATGAGCGCCTGTTGCTAATGTGGTATGCCCAACTACGGTTTCAGTAATGGCATGTTGATGATGAGCTTCTTTGTAATAGATACCTTCGTTGATTAAAAAACCAAAACCCTCATCTGAAAAGTGTTGTTGATAACGAGGCAGTAAATCTCCACGAAGTTGATCAACCGTTATCTGAACTATTAACTTAGGCTGTTCAGCATAGGCATAATTTATAGATGAGCTAATAGAGAGTGCTGTAATAGTTGTTAGTGCTACTAGTGACAAATTTGGCAGCCATTTCATTAAATCTTCCTTTTAAAATAGGTTGTAACCACAATTCCTTGTAATAATAGTTTTAGCAGAGAATACAGTAATGATAAATAAGGCTTTGGTGTTGATAGTTGGATTTAGTCTTGAAAATACTTAAAGAATTAAATAAAACAGATTAGTTATAGCCAAGTAGGTGTTGCTGACACAATGCTAATTTAAACCTAATTGGATCTAAATAGGCTGAAGCTTCATTATCCGATAGGTACCAAAAACCTGTCGTTGTTTGAGGATGTTGATTAAACAAAAGCTGCTCTATAACAAGTAACTTTTGCTGAGATAAATCATTTAACCAAGTCGATAGTTGCAGTTGACTTAATAAAACTAAGTTTTGTAGCCCAGATTCTGTCTTGTGCTTCTGCTCTGACAAACGAATAAATAGTGTAAAGGGATCTAAATTGTCACAGCTCATTGAACTACGTGGTTTTATTTGCGCTCTGTTTTGTTCTTTAGTCTGTTCAAGAGTTGATTTAGAGGATGAAGATTCCTCAGTAAGTAGTAATTCTGGCCAATCTGCTAGGCTATTTGCACCTTCAATGTTTTTTTCTTTAGCATTCAAATGATATTCAATTGCTATTCTACGTTCGCCTAGCCAATTATGAACAACACAAGGTAAATGTTCTGATTCCGTTAGCGCACCGCCTCGATTTAAGCTTGGTAGCAAAGACATTCTTGACAGAGATAATTCGATACCTAATTGGCTGAATAATGCAAAGCACACTAGGCCTGACGAAGGCCAGCATTGGAGCTTTGTTTCAAGCTCTTTTGCGACGCGGGATAATTGCTGAGTTAACCATTGGCTGTGTTCACCTGTAACAACAAAATCTTCAGTTGATCCCGCATAAGGTCCATTACACACATTGATTATTTGGTTACCAGTAGCCACTGTACCATTGAAAATAATAGTATAACCGTGTTTAGCCGCTGCCCAGTCGCCATTTGCGTTCCCTATAATGGTAACTTTTTTGAAAGGAGATTGTTCGATAGGCAACATATTAAGACCAAATGAAATATTAGCTAAAAGAGATAAGTTATCTATTTTACAGTGATTCTTTGGTTTATATGCAAGTTTTATAAAATTCGAACTGTTTTTTCTTTATGATTTAGACATATGTTTGATTAGAAACGTCGCTACGAACTCTCTGCTGGTTATCTATGTCAATTGGACTTTTCTAACTGGCTTGTGAAGTAAAAAAGTGCTTGTATTTTAATCTGGTTGATCTACATTTTATATAAGCTTTCAATTGCTACTTAAACAGATGTGTTTTTATTCGTGTATTACTGATTAATCAACAAAAAAGAGGCTTTTATGTTAGGTGAAAATCACTCTCTTAGAAATGAATTTCCAGATCACTTAGATACCATTACATCCCTTAATAACAGCGATGCTGAGTTTGCCGAAGTGTTGAAACAATATGACAAGCTAGATCAACAAATTCGTGAACTTGAATTAAAAGATTCTCCAATATCAGATGAATCTATACATGATTTAAAGCAACACCGTGTAGATATGAAAGACAAGCTATACCATAAAATTATGGCTTCGGAAAAATCGTAATTCTTTTCAAATAGCCACCTTAGATTATGACAAAAAAGCCAGAAGACAATATGTTCTTCTGGCTTTATTTTTAACACTAAACTTAGCAAAAAAGTGAAGAGTCTTCCTTTATTTTGCTAGGCAAGCTTGAGCATGATTATTTAATTTCCAATAATAAGTTAATCATATCTACTATCAAGCTTACTTGTCAGTGAGTTGTGGACTTAGTAGGGGATTGAGTACTGATAAGTCACCGTCAATTTCTTCTGTGATGGTTAAGCCTAAAATTTGAGCCATTAGTGGATATAGATGTATGTTTTCAGCTTTTTCTACTAATGCTTTGTTTTTAAATGCAGGCCCTTGCGCATATAAAACGGTATTCATATCTGTAATAACTCTTGGGTCATAGCCATGTTTACCAATAACGCCCGGTCTTGCGTCGGAACTAGTAATATAGTGGTTATTACTAATGATAATGGCATCACCGATAGATGGATTATCTGTAAAGTGCAAATGTGCTGGAACATCTTTCTGTAAATAAAACTCGAGACCTTCAACTTTATCGACTAACAACTTCAGTGCTAATAAATCTGCTGTTTTGTTTTTGCCTGTCGCTGTAACTAAGGAAAATGCTGCATCGTTGTTGAAGGTAAACTTTTCTATAAGTTGTTCATTTTCTGCAATAAGTTTATCAGTATACATACGATCGAATTCATCAACTTTAGCCATGCCATGATCTGACGTGATGATGACATTAACATCAAATGGAAGGGCATCTATACCAGTTAACAGATCCCCAATCATTTTATCTATATATTGAACTGCATCGTAAGTTTGTTGTGCTTCAGGGCCATGGTGATGGCCAGCACTATCTACATCAGAAAAATACAAAGTAACAAATTGTGGTCGCTCGTCTACTGGTAAATTAAACCAATCAATTACCTGCTGAACTCGCTCTTCGTTTGGTGTTCTTCCATCATATTTTAACCAGTAGTTTGGTCTAAAACCGGCTATTTCTGCTTCCGAGCCTGGCCAAAAATACGTGGCTGATTTCAAACCTTGTTGGCGAGCTAAAGACCATAACGGTGTGCCTTGATAAAACTGTCCGTCTGTCACAGCATCATGAATACTCATAGCGTAGTCACGTTCTAGTATTGGATTATAAAAGCGATTAGAAATTATCCCGTGATTAGCCGGATAAAGCCCAGTCACTAAAGTTAAATGATTAGGAAATGTGACTGTTGGAAAAGATGGGATGAAGGACTTTACTGTCGCAGCTTTATCTGCAAACTGATTGATGTTTTTTGGGGAATGTAAATCATTATAATCGTGGCGATAACCATCGATAGACACCAGTAATACATATTGCTGGTTTGATTGTACATCATCTTTTTGAGTTGGAATTGATGACTTGTTTGCTGCAAAAATGGATAAAGAAAAAAGCAGTCCACTTGTAGCTAATAATAATCTTGTGAGCTTGTGATTTCTGAACACGATTGTTCCCTTTGCATGAATGTTTGAGGTAATGGATAAAAAATAATGGATAAAAAATAATTGATAAATACCAGTAACTAATAAAAGCTAATCAATAAGAAATGGAATATTTCGATGATACAGTTTGATTCGATAACTCGATTAGATATTAGCTTAATGTATTTATCGGTTTATCATAATAGCTTTTGTTTATGACATTCTTAGGATAGCCTAATCAAATAGTCAATTTAGTATACCCCTCGACTACTGCTTACATTTACAACATCAAATTATTCAATATAACCAGACATAAAAAAAGCGAAACTTTCGTTTCACTTTTTGTGTTATCTATTACATTTAACTAACTGTATGAACTGATTAGCACTAACTTAGTTCATGCCATGTGGCGTTTGTGTCGTTATGCCTGCCTGTATTTCTTCCTTAGTTTCTGGGACATACATTCTCCAAATACTACGGACTATTTTGCGCATATCTTCAATAGCAATATATAGGCAAGGGATTAGGCATAAAGTTACGACAGTGGCAAACAGTACACCAAATGCTAATGATACAGCCATTGGGATAACCATCTGCGCTTGCATACTGGTTTCAGTCATAATCGGCATTAAACCAATAAATGTCGTTAACGAAGTCAACATAATGGCTCTGAATCGACGACATCCTGCATTAATAACAGCTTCGTTTAACGGTATACCACGCTTGCGGGAATTATTGACATAGTCGACCATGACTAATGAGTCATTTACCACTACACCAGCCGCAGCAATAATGCCAAATACCGATAGGGCACTTAAATCGATGCCTAAAATGATATGTCCAAGCATTGAGCCAATCACACCGAACGGAATAACCGACATGATCATAAACGGTTGGATATATGATTTAAGCGGTATTGCTAGCAGGCTGTAAATGACTAACATTGAGATGATAAAGTCTCTAAGTTGAGTGTCTGCACTGTCTAGTTGCTCTTGAATATTACCTGAAACTTCACTTTTTACTCGTGGATACTTAGTTAATAACTCTGGCATAAAGTTATCACGAATATCTTTGGCTAATTTGAAAGGCTCAGCTTGTTCAGCATCAACCGATGCCCATACGTTAATAGTACGATTACCATTTTCACGGCGGATACTATTTACACCTTGAACCACTTCAATGTTGGCAACTTCAGATAAAGGTAACTCAGCGCCTTGTGGAGTCTTGATCAAAACCTCTTGCACAAGTGCAATTGAATTACGCTGCTCCTCTGGGTATCGAAGCATGACTTTTATCTCTTCACCATTACGAATAATGCGTTGAGCTTCAAGCCCGTAAAAACTATTACCTACTTGGGATGCAATATTGGCAAGGGTTAACCCTAAACTGTGAGCTAGAGGTTTTAAGTTAAATTGCACTTCTTTAGCTGATGACTGACGGCTATCGTTGACATCACTAACACCTTTAAGGGTGTTTAGTTTCTCTTTTAGCGCTTGGGATGCTGCAATAAGCTGTGCATCATCGTTTCCTTCTAACCTAAAGCTGATGTCACC
This sequence comes from Shewanella sp. GJ50-10, assembly GCF_055808815.1. NCBI lineage: Bacteria > Pseudomonadati > Pseudomonadota > Gammaproteobacteria > Alteromonadales > Shewanellaceae > Shewanella > Shewanella sp. GJ50-10. The sequence goes on from NZ_JBVVSS010000001.1 coordinate 2,076,658, forward strand.
GTCATCACGACCGCCGCCGAATAGACTGTCTTGAACTTCAAATGACTTAACACCAGGAATTTTTGGCATGGCTTGTCGCCACATTTCAGCCACTTCAAAGGTGTTAATTGGCCTTAATTTCGGATCTACTAGTTTAGTTCTCACTTCAGCGCGAGTTCGTCCCTGAAGTTCAACTTGCAGTTCCGCAATCATGCCTTGACCGTATTTATCTTCTAGTTGCGTTTCAACATCTCTTAATGCCTTTTCAATCGCATGGGCGGCATCAAGTGTTGCTGTTTCTGCTGCATCGACATTCATCTCGAGACTAATGCGTGGGAAATCATGTGGGATTTTAGGCTGGCCTATAAAACGAACCAATCCACTGATATATAAAGCTGCACAAATAACAATTAGCATGACGAAGGTTGATATAACGGCATAGCGATATTTAACGGCAAGTGTCAGGCTTGGTTTGTAAATATTGCCAATAAACCAAGTTAGATTTTTTTCGATTTTTCCTTGAACAAAGTTAACCCCGTTACGTAGCCAGTCTAATGGGTTTTTAGAACCAGGTTGGACAACCTTAGGTTTGTTCATATGGGCTAAATGTGAAGGCAAAATCAATTTAGATTCGACCAATGAAAATAGCAGGCATAAGATAACCACAAAACCAATAGCTTGGCCAAATGCTGACGAAGGGCCGTCATCTAAAGTGATAGGTAAGAAAGCAGCAATGGTGGTCAGAACACCAAACGTTGCTGGCATGGCAACTCGTTTCACGCCACGAATAACACTATCAATATTTTGGCCATTTTCTTGGCATTCGGTGTGGGCACTTTCACCCATAACAATGGCATCATCGACGACAATACCGAGTACCAAAATAAACGCAAATAAGCTGATGACGTTAATTGTCACATCAATGAATGCCATTGGCATAAAGAGTAGGGTACCGAGGAAACAAACAGGAAGCCCCATCATGACCCAAAAGGCTAACCTAACGCGTAGAAATAACGCTAGCATGAAAAATACCAATACAGCACCGGTTTTCATGCTATCTAGCATTAAATCAAGACGACCATCAAGGTAATAGGTCATATCAACCCATGGCTCTAGGGTTACGCCTTCAGGTAATAAGGCTTGTTTCTTTGCGATATAGTCTTTCATCGTATCTGCAACATCAGTAATACTTTGATTTTTAGCTGCGCCGACAAAAAAGGTTACTGCATTTTGGCCATTAAACTTTGAGTATTGAATCCCTTCTTCAAACCCATCATTTACAGTGGCAACATCACCTAACAATAGATTGGTACCATCATCTAATGTTAGAAGCGGTAAATCTTCAAATTCATAACCAACGTAAGCTTGGTTTTCAACCCGCAAGTTAATGTAACCATTTTCAGCTTTGATTTGTCCTGCAGACATATTACGTGAATAGCCGCGAACGGCTTCTGCAACATCATTAAAGTTAAGACCAAACTCACGGAGTCTATCTTTACTGACTTCTACGCTAATTTCATAATTTAATCCGCCATAGAAATCTGCAATATTAACGTTAGGAAGTTGCATGATTTCTTTATGGATTTTTTCGCCTAAATCTTTTAATTGGCGCTGAGATAAGTCGCCATATAGGCTTAAATACATCACCTCTTGACGAATTTTAATTCGCTCAACTTTTGGAAATTCCATTCCAGCAGGGAAGGTCGATACCGAACCAATTTCAGATTTAACTTCATCGAGCACAATTTGCGGATCGTAGGAATCTTCAATGCGGAAATAGCCGTTTGCCTGATTTCGATTTGAATAGGTAATTACACGCTGTAACCCCTGAACTGTTTCTAATGCTTGTTCAATTTTTACCGTAATACCTTCTTCAACTTCCTGCGGAGCTGCGCCCGGGTAAACTGCACTAAATTCAATCCAGTTTATTTCAACTGCAGGGAAAAATTGCTTACGAATAGTGTTAGCTGTGAGTAAACCACCAAGTAAAATAATGATCATTAATAGATTTGCGGCAACGCTGTTGCGCGCAAACCACGCAATTAAGCCTTTATTAGTATCTTCCATGATTTATTCCTTGTCTTCCATGGCGATAGCAGTGTCTGAATCAACACCTACTTTAGGCTCTTTTTGGAGAATTTTGTCTTCAGGTAAAGCTACGGTCATGCCTTCAACAGGGTAATCCAGTGCTGAAGTAATGATATTCATACCATTTTCCAAACCGCTTGAAATAATCACATTACTGCCATCTTGTCTGATGATATTAACTGGCAAGTAACGTAACTTTTTATCCTCATCCATTGTGGCAACTAAACCATTAACAATAAGGTGACGGGGCACGACTGCAACTTGGCCTGCATGAGTTCCGCCAATATGTGCGGTTACGTACGTGCCATAACGTAATTCTTTATGATCTTTTTTCAGTCCATATGGATCATCAATTTCAGCTACGAGGTAAGTCATGCGACTTTTGCTGTCGATCACGCCTTCACTGCGGACTATGGTGCCGATCCATTCTTGTTTTTCACCTGCAAAATTACCGACTAAGGTGACCTCTGCATTTGCACCTTTACGATCTAAATACTGCATTTCTTTATCAGCTAGTGGTAAACGTACTTCAGCTTTATCAGTGTTATAAACTAAACCTATTGGCGAACCGTTACTGACGTATGCACCTAAGCCAATACTTCTACTGCCAATTAATGCATCATATGGTGCCTTGATGATGGCTCGTTCAAGATTGCGCTGGGCGCGAAGCAATCCTGCTTCAGCACTTTTAAGTTTGGCAATTTCTTGTGCAAGTTGGGGTTTACGTAAACTTAAATCGCTTGGTTTACTATCTGTAATCTCAGCCCATTCACGCTCTGCAACTTGTGCATTTGCTTTTTCTTGGACTAACGTGGCTTTAGCTGAAGCAAGATTCGCTTGGGCATCTAATAAAGCTGACTCGTAATCACTTGGGTCAATCCTTGCGAGTACGTCTCCTTTTTTAATGAAGCCACCTTTGACAAAAGCATCGGATAGATAAGTGATTTCACCACTGACTTGTGCCACTAGCTCAGTGTGGTATTTAGCGTTTACCACACCGTAAGAACTTACAGTAAACTTCATTGGTTTGTAGTTAATGGTTTCAACTGAAACTAAAGGAGTATTATCTACAGGCGGTTTCTCTTCTGGCGGTTTTTGCATTGAAACCAAAAGCCCAGTAATGAGTACGCCAACACCTATGATGCCTATAGGTAGAATAATTTGCTTTGCAGTAGCCACGACACTTCCTCTTGTTGAAGCTAATCATAGGCTTTGCCCATGACAAAATTAGTTAATATTATTATACGGTCATGTTACAGGGATTGTTAAACCCTTACTGTTTCAATGTGTAATTTTTTGTGTCTGATGGTTAATCTTGTTTTTAAATGTTGATTATCATTAAATATTAGTAAGTTAACTCAATTCGTTTTACGTAAATCAATTTAAAACATATAATAACCGTCAGCGAATAAGCCTTTGTTTTATTGAAATAGACATACAAATGTTAATTACTTGTAAACTCCATTTCTCAGGAAGTCATCTATGAGTAATTTCGAAGCGATAAAAGACAATTGAATGACATTTTGAATTGTTATAGTGACTAATGAAATTAAATAGCTTTCAAGAACGCGCTGAATAGATAGGCTATAGCTAAGGCCTAAGTAGGGTAAATTTAAAAGGAATAGCAATGAATGTTTTGGTTACAGGTGGTGCAGGGTATATCGGCTCGCACACTGTTCTATCATTATTAGAAAACAACTGCAGTGTGGTTGTTTTCGATAATTTGTTTAACTCAAATATTGAATCCATCAAAAGAGTAGAAACCTTAACGGGAAAATCAGTGTTGTTCGTGCAAGGTGATGTTCGTGATAAAACACAACTATCTTCAGTATTCAAAGATCATAGCATTGATACGGTGATACATTTTGCTGCGTTAAAAGCGGTAGGAGAGTCGGCTCAAATTCCTTTAGAATATTACCAGAACAATGTTCACGGCTCAGTGTGCTTACTTGAAGCAATGGCCGAACATCAAGTCAACAATTTTATATTTAGCTCATCAGCCACTGTTTATGGTGAAGAGAATGACGTGCCTTATGTTGAGTCGATGAAACTAGGCACTCCTTCAAGTCCTTATGGTGCAACTAAAGTGATGGTTGAGCGAATTATGGCTGATACTGCGACATCAAATCCTGCATTTAGAGGCGTGTCATTGCGTTATTTCAACCCTATTGGCGCCCATGAAAGTGGCCAAATTGGTGAATCCCCTAAAGGTATTCCAAACAATCTATTACCTTATGTTGCACAAGTCATGGTGGGTAAACGCGAAAAACTGAGTATTTTCGGTTCAGATTACCCAACTAAAGATGGTACCTGTGAGCGTGATTACTTACATGTAATGGATTTAGCGGAAGGTCATGTTGCGGCTATGAATTGGTTAAATACCAATACAGACTTCACGGGGGTTGAAGCATTCAACTTAGGTACTGGTAATGGTGTGTCTGTCTTTGAAATCGTCAATGCATTCGAACAAGCCGTTGATAATAAAATTCCATATGAAGTTAGTCCTCGTCGAGCCGGTGATTTACCAGCTTTTTGGGCTAACGCGCAAAAAGCGAATAAAGAACTCAACTGGCAGGCGAGTCGGACGTTAGAACAAATGATGGTAGATACCTGGCGCTGGCAATCTACTAATCCTAATGGTTATGATAGTGAGTAACTGAGAATTGATTCAGTAAAGTAAAAGCGATCCTTTGATAAGTGTCGCTTTTTTCTTTAAGTCTTTCCGCTACTATTTGAAAACACTAGGAGCTTTTATTTAGTGAGCAGTTTGTTTAGATTTAGGCACAAAAAAACCAGCTTCAGCTGGTTTAATGTTAAGAATGATTTGGTACAACTGAGTGGATTCGAACCACCGACCCCTACCATGTCAAGGTAGTGCTCTAACCAACTGAGCTACAGTTGTATATCTAAATCAATCTCTAAAGAGATGGTACAACTGAGTGGATTCGAACCACCGACCCCCACCATGTCAAGGTGGTGCTCTAACCAGCTGAGCTACAGTTGTATCGTTTAAAGAAAACAAATTCATGTAATCTTTGGAACGAGCGATATATTACGGTATACCGTGATTGATGCAAGCAAAAATGACAAAAAAATGATTGAGTGGTGATTTGCTGTTCATTTTGGAGTTAATTACAGCATATAAGCTTAATAATGCGTAGCTTATATGCTGTTAGTCAGTATTTTGGAGCTGTGAATCGAACTTGATCCACATCAACCACTTAATGATGATTGTCTGAAATCACAGCTTTTAGTTTGCCTGAAGTTTGAATATAGCGAAGTCTAATTGCAAACAACACTGCAGCACTCGTTAAACCAGCAATTAAACCTATCCAAAAACCATGAGCCCCCATTGCAGGAACGATGATGTCTGTTCTTGCTAATGTGTAACCTAAAGTCATACCGATAGCCCAATACGAGATTAGAGTGATATAAAATGCACTTTGAGTATCTTTGTAGCCACGTAATGCACCTGCAGCAACAACCTGAATTGAATCAGATAATTGATACAATGCAGCTAAGAACATTAAACTACCTGCTAAAGCCACAACCTCAGGGTTGTTGTTATAAAGTAAAGCAATTTGGGTTTTGAAAAGTACAGTAATAACGGCGGTAAATACCGCTAAAGAGAAAGCAATAAATAAGCCTATTTTTGTCACTAAATTGCTTATCTCTAATTTGTCTTGCCCTAAGTAATATCCCACTCGGATTGATACTGCGATACCAATAGATAGTGGCAACATAAACACAATAGATGAAAAATTCAGTGCAATTTGGTGTCCAGCAACAACCGTCGCGCCAAGCGGGGCGAGTAATAGCGCAATAACAGCGAATAAACTCACCTCAAAAAATAATGCCATAGCAATCGGCATACCGTGTTTAGTCATTTGCCAGATTGTTTTCCAGTTAGGTTTGTTTAAACGACTGAACGGTGCTATTTCATCAAACTTTTTGTGGAATTGCATATAGATCATCATGGCAATTAACATTGCCCAAAAAACAAGTGCCGTAGCGACACCACAACCCGCGCCGCCCATAGCTGGCATACCAAAGTGTCCATAAATGAAGATATAGTTTGCAGGAATGTTTACAGCAAGACCTACAAAACCAATTACCATAGTAGGTAAGGTATAAGAAATACCTTCTGCACAGCCACGCAATATTTGATATAAAATGAAAGCAGGAACGCCCCACATAAATCCATGTAGATATCCCGCACTTAAATCTGCTAATTCAGGATCCAGTTCCATCATTGCAAAAATTGTTTTCGCAAATGAGAGGAACAGCAGAACACCGATAGTACCGAATATGGCAATATAGAATGCTTGTGACATTAGTGGTTGTATTGCTTTAGGGTTATTAGCACCATGATGGTGGGCAAATACTGGTGTAAATGCGAGAATAAGACCCTGTACAAAAAGTAAGGCTGGTAACCATAAACTGGTACCGATTGCGACGGCAGCCATATCAACAGCACTGACTCGGCCTGCCATTACGGTGTCAATAAAGCCCATCATTGTTTGGGTAACTTGTGCAATTAATACTGGTAATGCCAGTTGAATTAATTTTTTGGCTTGAAAGCCTGTGTGATTCATTAGAAAACCTTTTAACTAACGAGTGAAAATATGTTTACTGGTATCGTGCAAGCCACATGCGATGTGGTTTCGATTAAAGAGCAAAGCGGTTTAAAAACGTTTGAAGTCAAAATTCCAGAAGAGCTGCAACAAGGTTTAGAAACCGGTGCAAGTGTTGCAAATAATGGCGTATGTTTAACTGTCACTAAACTTGCGAATAATAGTGTTTATTTCGACGTAATGGAAGAGACGTTAGAGGTCACAAACTTAAATTTTGTTGAGCCAGGTAACAAAGTCAATATAGAACGCTCATTAACTTTTGGAAAAGAAATTGGTGGCCACATTTTATCAGGCCACGTTCATGCTATGGCAACTGTAGTTGAAGTGAGTGAAACAGATAGTCATTACAATTTAACACTGAGTATTCCAACCAAGTGGATGGATTATATTTTTTATAAAGGTTTTGTCGGTGTAAATGGCTGCAGCTTAACTGTTGGTGAAATTAATGATGACAGATTTATGCTTCACCTCATTCCAGAGACACTAAAACTAACCAACTTAAGTGACAGCAAAGTTGGCGATAAAATCAATATAGAAATCGACAGTCAAACTCAAGTTATCGTTGATACTGTTGAACGTGTTCTAGCTAAAAAAATGCTCAACAATAACTAATCTAATTTAAATATTACCTTTGTTCATGCAACGAGCAGTTAATACAGCTGCTCGTTATCTGAATCAATAAACAGTTGAATGGTTCTATTAGAGTCATTGACCTGCAATCTCATGTGGATTGAATTGCAACAAATTCGGCAATCATCATAATACTCTTGATCACCCAAGCTTGTATCAATGTGCACATGCTGATTATGTCCACAATGGGGACAGCTAATAACGCGGCTAACTAAATTCATATATAACTCCTTATAAATAGTTTAATCACAGCCTTAATCCATTATTTTGTTACGGGTCTTTTAATCACATTAGTGATTATAGTTGAGTCTTGTCGGTGTCAAAGAACATCTGTATTTGATATTTAAGCTCAATCAAACTTTCTTTTAACTGTTTTATGGTTATCAATGGCTTAAATAAACCAATAATGTGCAGTTAAATCTGATTTAGATATGTACATCCCTTGCTTGCAAAAGGCCTTTTCACATACAATGCAAGTTCATGCCACTATCAGCTCAGACTCCTGTAATGTCTGTAGTTCGGTGGCATTTCTTTTATTTATTATTTATTACCAAGTGGCCCTACGTGTGGGTCACCACTGGATAAGGAAATTAAATGCCAATTATTACATTGCCTGATGGCAGCAAACGTGAGTTTGCAGATTCTGTTTCTACTTTAGATGTCGCTGCTGACATCGGTCCTGGTTTAGCGAAAGCGTGTATCGCTGGTCGCGTAAATGGCGAGCTTGTTGACGCTTGTGACTTAATCACCACTGATTCAGAACTTTCTATCATTACGGCTAAAGATGAAGAGGGTGTTGAAATCCTTCGCCATTCTTGTGCACATTTATTAGGCCATGCTATTAAGCAAATGTGGCCTGAAACAAAAATGGCTATTGGTCCTGTTATCGATAATGGTTTTTACTATGACATCGACTTAGACCACAAATTAACTCAAGATGATATTGATGCACTTGAGAAGCGTATGACTGCGCTTGCAAAAACAAATTATAGTGTTGTTAAGAACGTTGTTTCTTGGCAAGAAGCGCGTGATACGTTTGAATCACGTGGCGAAGAATACAAAATCGCGATCTTAGATGAAAACATCAGTAAAGATGCGACTCCAGCTTTATACCACCACGAAGAATATATCGATATGTGTCGTGGACCTCATGTACCAAACATGAAGTTCTGTCAGCACTTTAAATTAATGAGTGTTGCTGGTGCATATTGGCGTGGTAATTCAGACAACAAAATGCTGCAACGTGTTTACGGCACAGCATGGGCTGATAAAAAAGCATTAAAAGTACACTTAAACCGTCTAGAAGAAGCGGCTAAACGTGACCACCGTAAAATTGGTAAGCAGTTAGACCTTTACCATATGCAAGAAGAAGCACCAGGAATGGTTTTCTGGCATAACGACGGTTGGAGCTTATACCTTGAGTTAGAGAAGTTTATTCGCCAAAAATTAGGCCAATACACTTACCAAGAAGTTAAAGGTCCATTGATGATGGATCGTAACTTGTGGGAACGCTCTGGGCACTGGGACAAATATGCGGATGCGATGTTCACAACTAATAGTGAAAACCGTGAATATGCAATTAAACCAATGAACTGTCCTGGTCACGTGCAAATCTTTAACCAAGGGTTAAAGTCTTACCGTGATTTACCGCTTAAAATGGCGGAGTTTGGTTGTTGTCACCGTAATGAGCCATCAGGTTCTTTACATGGTTTAATGCGTGTACGTGGCTTTACCCAAGATGACGCCCATGTATTCTGTACCGATGCCCAAGTTCAAGAGCAAGTAAGTGAATGTATCCAAATGGTATATGACACTTATGGTAGCTTTGGTTTCAACAATATCGTAGTTAAATTATCAACTCGCCCAGAAAAGCGTATTGGTGATGACGATATGTGGGATAGAGCTGAAGAAGCACTTAAACAAGCACTTGTTGCAAATGAAATAGAATTTGAAATTTTACCGGGAGAAGGTGCCTTCTACGGTCCAAAAATTGAATTTACACTTCATGACTGTTTAGACCGTGCATGGCAGTGTGGTACTGTGCAATTAGATTACGCATTACCATCTCGTTTAGGGGCAACTTACGTTGCTGAAGACAACACGCGTCAGACACCAGTTATGATCCATAGAGCGATTTTAGGGTCTCTTGAACGTTTCTTAGGTATTCTTATTGAAGAATATGCAGGTAAATTCCCAACATGGCTTGCACCACAGCAAGTAATTGTTATGAATATTACTGATAAACAGTCTGATTATGTTGACGAAATTGTTAAAACTTTCAAAGAAAGTGGCATTCGTGCATCTAAAGACTTGAGGAATGAGAAAATAGGCTTTAAAATACGTGAACATACGTTAAAGCGTGTACCTTATTTATTGGTCGTAGGCGATCAAGAAATGGAAAATAAGGAAGTTGCGGTAAGAACACGTGACGGTATCGATTTAGGCAAGATGAAAATCAATGATTTCGCTGCCAAGATACAAGAACAAATTTCTAGCCGTAGTCTATTATTGTTGGAGGAATAGGTCATAAAGATCAAGAGAGCAGCAGGGCGACAGCCAGCCCCTAATCGTATTAACGATGAAATCACTGGCGTACCAGAAGTTCGATTATCGGATATCAATGGTGAGGCAGTTGGAATCGTTAGTATTTCACAGGCACAGGAATTAGCTGATGAAGCAGGTGTAGACCTGGTTGAAATCAGTCCTAATGCTGAGCCACCTGTCTGTCGCATAATGGACTACGGTAAGTTCCTTTTTGATAAGGCTAAAGCCCAAAAGGAACAAAAGAAGAAGCAGAAACAGGTCCAGCTGAAGGAAATAAAATTCCGTCCTGGCACTGATGAAAACGACTATCAGGTAAAACTACGCAACCTGATTCGTTTTCTTGAAGATGGGGACAAAGCGAAAATTACGCTGCGTTTCCGTGGTCGCGAAATGGCACACCAAAGCTTAGGTATGGATCTTTTGAACCGTATCAAAGCAGATTTGGAAACATATGCTGTTGTTGAATCTTTCCCGAAAATGGAAGGTCGACAAGCAGTTATGGTCCTCGCACCTAAAAAGAAATAGTAGGGCAACCCACTAAAAAGTAGCAAAGTCCTTTTGAGGGTTTTGCTCGCCTTACGTTTTATTAATGTCCCAATGCGGAGTTTTAGCAATGCCTAAAATGAAAACAGATAAGGGTGTTCAAAAGCGCTTCAGAAAAACCGCTAATGGTTTCAAGCGTAAACAAGCACACTTACGTCATATTTTGACAAAGAAGAGCACTAAGCGTAAACGTCACTTACGTGCTAAATGTTTAGTTGCAAAGTCTGATGTGCCAGCAATCGCACGTCAACTACCATACGCTTAATTAAAGGAGATATGAACAATGCCTAGAGTTAAGCGTGGTGTAACCGCTCGTGCTCGTCACAAGAAAGTACTTAAATTAGCCAAAGGTTATTACGGAGCTCGCTCACGTACTTACCGCGTTGCTGTTCAAGCAGTAACTAAAGCTGGTCAATATGCTTACCGTGACCGTCGTCAAAAGAAACGTCAATTCCGTCAACTTTGGATTGCACGTATCAATGCGGCTTCTCGTCAAAATGGTCTTTCTTATAGTCGTTTCATTAACGGCCTTAAAAAAGCATCAATCGAAATCGATCGTAAGATTTTGGCTGACATCGCTGTATTCGACAAAGTTGTATTTACAACTTTAGTTGAAAAAGCAAAAGAAGCTTTAGCTAAGTAATTAGTTAAAATGCTTTAAAAAAGGAGCCTTCGGGTTCCTTTTTTTATGCCTATCATTTATTTTTAAATATGCTGTAACGTCTGACATTATTAAATCGTCATTATTAACGGAATAATTTTATGACTGTAATCTCAACTTCCCGCCTTAACATCTCACTCATGACACTCAATGATGCTGATTTACTTTTTGAATTAGATCAGGATCCAGCTGTCATGAAATATATCAATGGCGGTAGAAAAACAACACGCAAAGAAATTGATCAAGTTTTTATTCCACGACTCGCAAGTTATTTAAATTCCGAAAAGTGTTGGGGATTGTGGAAAGTATTCAATAAAGAAGATTATTTTTTGGGATGGATTCTAATCAGGCCAATGGATTTCTTTACAGACAAGCCACAATTTAAAAACTTAGAGATTGGTTGGCGTTTTAAGCAAACTGCATGGGGTAAGGGTTTTGCTACTGAAAGTGCTAAAGCAGTTATTGAGCATATTGTAGAACAACACCCAGACATTATTAAATTTTCAGCGATAGCGGATGAACTTAACACTGCATCAATTGGTATTATGAAAAAACTTGGTATGGAATATATAGAAACGATATTACATCCAGATGTTGAAGGGGACGTCGATGTGGTTTTGTACTCAACGTTTTTAAGTCTTACAAATAACTCAAACTAATTACTTAAAAACTAAAATGAAAAAGCCAGCTAATGCTGGCTTTAATTTTATTAAGTTTAATTATGTTCGGCTAAATGAAACTATTCATGCCTCTAACATTAAACTTAGAATAATCTTACTGTGCATCTAAGAATCGTTCAGCATCTAGAGCAGCCATACAACCAGACCCAGCTGATGTAATTGCTTGACGATAATGTTGATCCATTACGTCACCGCAAGCATAAATACCTTCTACACTTGTTTGTGTCGCATTACCTTGCAGACCACTGTTAACGGTAATGTAGCCGTAATTCATATCAAGCTGACCGTCAAAAATACCTGTATTTGGACTATGGCCGATGGCAATGAATACACCTGCAACGTCTAGAGACGAAATTGACCCATCTTTAGTACTCTTCATATTCAAACCAGTAACACCCATGTTATCACCTGTCACTTCATCAAGAGTTTGATCTAAGTGAAGGATAATATTTCCGTTTGCTACTTTGTCCATAAGTCGATTAATTAAAATCTTTTCTGAGCGGAAAGTATCACGACGGTGAATTAAGTGAACTTCTGATGCGATGTTACTTAAGTAAAGTGCTTCTTCAACTGCGGTGTTACCGCCGCCAACTACGGCTACTTTTTGGTTACGGTAGAAGAAACCATCACAAGTAGCACAAGCTGAGACACCACGACCCATAAATGCTTCTTCGGAAGGTAAGCCTAAATATTTGGCTGATGCACCAGTTGCAATGATCAATGCATCACAAGTAAATTCGCCATTATCGCCTTTTAATTTATAAGGACGTTCACTGAAATCCACTTCATTAATATGATCGAAAATGATTTCGGTATCGAATTTTTCAGCGTGTTGCTGCATTCTTTCCATTAACGCAGGGCCAGTTAAGCCTTCAGCATCACCAGGCCAGTTTTCAACTTCAGTCGTCGTGGTTAATTGACCACCTTGTTGCATACCGGTAATCATTACTGGCTTTAAATTAGCACGAGCAGCATAAACTGCAGCAGTATAACCAGCAGGACCTGAACCTAAGATAAGTAGGTTAATATGACGAGCTTGACTCATTATTGTATTTCTCCGTATTCATGCCTTTAGCAATTTGCATGGATTGTAGGGAATTTAAAGGATGGGGTAAAGCGCAGAAGAGTCTAAGATATAGATTGTATTAATCGATTCTGTAAACAAAAGGCACCTTTAAAAGTGCCTTAACCGTGTTCATATTCTAGTAGCTTATGTGGCAGCTAGGTAAGTCATTCTTTTCTATATAGTTTTGATGATATTCTTCCGCTTGATGAAATTGTTGTAACGGCACAATTTCAGTTACAATTTGGCGCACACCCCATTTACCACTCTCTGTGAGTTGCTGTTTTGAATCTTGTGCAAGTTGTTGTTGATTTACATCGTGAAAGAATATGGCACTTCTATATTGATGACCAACATCATCACCTTGCTTGTTCAAGGTAGTAGGGTTATGGTTTTGCCAAAAAACAGCCAGTAAGGTTTCATAAGACACAACCTTTTCATCAAACTCTATTTGAACAACTTCTGCATGACCTGTTTGACCTGCTTTAACTTCTTCGTATGTTTGAAACTGATCTTTACCACCCATGTAACCACATTTTGCATCAAGAACGCCTTCTACTTGTTTAAAAAAGTATTCAACACCCCAAAAACAGCCTGCACCAAATGTCGCTAATGTCATAATATATCCATAAAGAAGTCTAGATGGCTAAAATTATATTTATTCTGAAACAGAATGCAAGTAAAGATTTACACTATGGTAATTGTCTCTTAACGTTAGCTTCCCTCAGTTGTGTTAGAATCAACACTTGTGATTGAAACCAAATCAGTTTTAACCGTCTTTCAAGGAGTCTTCGTGTTTCAACAATTAATGGATGAAAAAGATTTTCTAGCTTTTACGTTAGCTAACATCGATAAACACATTTCCCAACACAGTTTCACCTTATCTAATCAAACAACAGTAAAAATAATAGATAACGGTGTCATCAGTTTTACCCCACATGCTGGTTCAACCAAAGATATTGTCTTATCGTGTGCTGTGCATGGTAATGAGACTGCGCCGATAGAAATTTGTAACGAACTTATTCAAGCATTGCTAGAAGAAAAGATACAAACTGCGCATCGGGTTTTGTTTTTAATTGGTAACCCTGAATCAATTTTAACTGAAACACGATTTGTAGAAGAAAATATGAATCGTCTATTTAGCGGCGCTCATTCAATGGGTGAGGGCTTATGTAACAAAGAAAGAATACGGGCTAAAAATCTAGAAGATTATGTACGTGACTTTTTCTTAGACAATGAAGAGTCTCAACGTATTCATTACGATTTACATACTGCGATAAAGCCATCTAAACACGAGAAATTCGCTATTTATCCTTATAGACCAGGTAGAAGTTTCAGTCAGCAACAAATTATGTTTTTAGCAGGCTGTGATGTGGATACTATTTTGTTCCACCATGAACCAACAACAACATTTAGCTATTATTCTTCAGAGCAGTTCCAAGCTGATGCATTTACCGTTGAACTGGGTAAAGTGATGCCTTTCGGTCAAAATGATATGAAGAAATTCGCTAACACTCGTAAAATGTTGAATCAATTGATAACTCAACAAAATATTGAGCTAGAAGTATTCGATAGTAATAAAGTTAATTTGTATAAAGTCTCTCGTTCAGTCAATAAACACTTCGATGATTTTACTTTCTCTTTTCCTAAATCAACTGTGAACTTTACTGGTTTCGAACAAGGGCAGACTTTAGCAACAGAGGGTGGTAAAGAAATTAAAATCGAATACCCGTATGAAGCTATCGTTTTTCCAAATGAAAATGTACCTGTAGGACAACGCACGGTATTATGTTTGATACCAGCGCCTAACGAAGATATTCACTAATTTGTAAAGCTAGATATACAAAATTAGTGAAAGGTTATTCACCAGATGGAATGAACATTAGTTGATCGCAAGTTTACGTTAACGTAATGTTCGTTCGCATATAATAATTAAGCTTTATTTTATAAGGCCTCACATAATAAGAGCACAATATGAGCAACGCACCACTGAATAATGAAACAGTGCATCGTGTCAGCTTCTTAGACAAAGCTTCCTTGCACATTCCTATTTTAAAAATTCTGCAAGCAGATGGCACTACATACGAAAATGCTGTTATGCCAGTAATCGATAAAGCATTAGCAGAAAAAATTCATGATACTTGTGTTTTTACCCGAGTATTAGACGAGCGCATGCTCAGTGCTCAAAGACAAGGCCGTATTAGTTTTTACATGACTTGTACTGGTGAAGAAGCATCTATTATTGGTAGCACAGCAGCATTAGATGATGGAGACGTTATCTTAGCTCAATACCGTGAACATGCTTCTTTGCGTTACCGTGGCTTCACAACTGAACAATTTATGAATCAAATGTTCAGTAATGAAAAAGATTTAGGTAAAGGCCGTCAAATGCCAATTCATTACGGTAGTAATGAACTTAATTACCAAACTATTTCATCACCACTTGCAACTCAAATCCCACAAGCAACCGGCGTTGCCCATGCATTTAAGTTACAAGGCAAGCGTAACGTAGCCATTTGTTACTTTGGTGAGGGCGCAGCTTCTGAAGGTGATTTCCACGCGGGCCTAAATATGGCTGCAGTGCTTAAATCACCGACTATCTTCTTTTGTCGAAATAATGGATATGCGATTTCTACTCCAACAGAAGAACAATTTGCAGGTAATGGCATTGCTAGTCGCGGTGTAGGTTACGGTATGCATACAATTCGTGTTGACGGTAATGACATGTTAGCTGTACTTGCAGCGACTCAGCAAGCTCGTGCCCACGCGCTAGAGCATAACGCACCAGTGTTAATCGAAGCGATGACTTATCGTTTAGGTGCTCACTCATCATCGGATGATCCATCAGGTTATCGTTCTAAAGAAGAAGAAGCTAAGTGGGAGCAACATGACCCAGTTAAGCGCTTTAAGCTTTGGATGATCAACAAAGATTGGTTAAACGAAGCTGATGATGCAGCACGTTATGAAAAATACCGTGAAGAAGTACTTAGCGCCGTTAAAGTAGCTGAGAAAGTACCTTTACCGCACATAGATGGTTTGATTACAGACGTATTGAATAAGCCTACACTTGTGTTAGAAAAGCAGCTTGCAGAGCTAAAACAACATATTAAAAAATATCCAAAGTCTTATCCTAAAAGCGCAGGGAGAATATAATTGTGGCTGAAATGAATATGTTACACGCCATCAATGATGCACTTGCAATTGCAATGACTGCTGATGAAAGAATGGTAGTGTTTGGCGAAGATGTTGGGCATTTTGGCGGAGTGTTCCGCGCAACTTCAGGTTTACAGGAAAAATTCGGTCGTGAACGTTGTTTCAATACGCCACTAACCGAACAAGGCATTGCAGGTTTTGCTAACGGACTGGCTTCAAATGGCATGACAGCCGTAGCTGAAATCCAATTTGCTGATTATATCTTTCCAGCATTTGACCAAATAGTGAATGAAACGGCAAAGTTCAGATACCGCAGTGGTAATCAGTTCAATGTTGGTGGTTTAACATTCAGAACGCCATATGGCGGCGGGATTGCGGGTGGTCATTACCACTCACAATCGCCTGAAGCTTACTTTACACAAACACCGGGTTTGAAGGTGGTTATTCCTCGTAATCCAGAACAAGCTAAAGGGTTATTACTAGCTTCAATTCGCGATCCGAATCCTGTTATTTTCTTTGAACCAAAACGCCTATATCGTGCATCTGTAGGTGAAGTTCCAGCCGGTGATTTTGAAATAGAAATTGGTAAGGCTGAAGTCGTTAAGACTGGTAATGATATAACATTACTGGGTTGGGGCGCTCAGATGGAAATACTTGAAAAAGCAGCTAAAATGGCTGAAAAAGACGGTATATCATGTGAAATTGTCGATTTAAGAACGCTTGCTCCTTGGGACATTGATACAGTAGCTACCTCAGTTAAGAAAACAGGTCGTCTATTGATTAACCACGAAGCGCCTTTAACAGGTGGTTTTGCAGGTGAAATTGCAGCGACAATTCAAGAAGAGTGCTTCTTACATTTAGAATCTCCAATTAGTCGCGTGTGTGGTTTAGATACACCTTATCCACTTATTCTTGAAAAAGAATATATGCCTGATGAACTTAAAACCTACGAAGCAATTAAAGCTTCAGTCAATTTCTAGGAGCAAGATATGATTAAAGATTTTATTTTGCCTGATATTGGTGAAGGCGTCGTGGAATGTGAACTCGTAGATTGGATGGTAAAAGAAGGCGACGTTGTCGTTGAAGACCAACCAATTGCTGACGTGATGACAGATAAAGCATTAGTGCAAATTCCTGCACCTCACGCAGGTGTTATCACAAAGCTTTATTATGCTAAAGGTGAAATTGCGCAAGTACATGCACCTTTGTACGCGGTAGAACTTGATGCAACAACAGCTGTTACAACAGAATCTGAATCAGTTGTTGCTGACTCAGTTGAAGAGCCTGCTGAAATAGTCAATCAACCAACTACAAACGTTAATACTAATGCTATCGAAGAGTTTTTGTTACCTGATATTGGTGAAGGTATTGTCGAATGTGAATTAGTTGAGTGGTTAGTCGCAGAAGGCGATATGGTTGTTGAAGATCAACCGATTGCAGATGTGATGACTGATAAGGCACTTGTTCAAATACCTGCGATTAAAAACGGTAAAATCGTAAAATTACATTATCGTAAAGGTCAGCTTGCAAAAGTCCATGAACCACTATTTGCTATTGAAGTGGAATCAGCTGGACACGTGGCAGAAGTAACTCAATCAGTTAATGAAGTAAGCACTGATACAGCAACGTCAATTACAGCTGAGCCAGTGGCACAGGGTAAAGCATTAGCAAGTCCTGCAGTACGCCGTTTAGCACGTAGTTTAGATATCAACATTGCCAATGTACCAGGTACAGGTAAGAACGGCCGAGTTTACAAAGAAGATATCGAAAACTTTGCCAATGGCAATACAGCAACTCAGCCAGTCGCTTCTCAATCACAATCCAATGTGAATGCACAAGCGGCAAGTACTTCTGCAGTATCGAATACTTCAAGCAATGTAGTGACAGCATCTGACAGAGTTGAGCCAATAAAAGGCGTTAAAGCTGTTATGGCTAAAATGATGGTTGAGTCAGTTTCGACAATCCCACATTTTACTTATTGTGAAGAATTCGATTTAACTGAGTTAGTTGCATTACGTGCTGAAATGAAGCAACGCTACTCATCTGATGAAGTGAAATTGACTATGATGCCTTTCTTTATGAAAGCGATGTCATTAGCCATTAATGAATTCCCAGTACTAAATAGCCAAGTCAATGCAGATTGTACTGAGCTTACCTATAAAGCTAGCCATAATATCGGCATGGCTGTGGACTCAAAAGTGGGTTTATTAGTACCTAATGTGAAAGATGTACAAAATAAATCGATTTTAGAAGTAGCAGCAGAAATTACCCGTCTCACTACAGCAGCAAGAAGCGGTAGAGTCAGCCCTGCTGATTTAAAAGGTGGATCAATTTCAATTTCAAATATTGGTGCTTTGGGAGGAACGGTTGCGACTCCTATTATCAATAAACCAGAAGTTGCCATTGTCGCTTTAGGTAAATTACAAACCTTACCGCGCTTTAATGCTAACGGTGAAGTAGAAGCTCGCAAAATAATGCAAGTTAGTTGGTCTGGTGATCACCGCGTTATCGATGGCGGAACCATTGCTCGTTTCTGTAATTTATGGAAGCAATATTTAGAGCAGCCACAAGAAATGTTATTAGCAATGCGCTAAATCAATCTTGCTAATGTTTTAACAATATAAAGGACGCTAATGCGTCCTTTAATTTTGTTAAGCGTTTTTGTATAATCGCCGGACGTTGTAACTTCTCGGAACCATAATGATCACTTCGGCACCGAATATCGAATCTATCGAATATCCTTTTCCTGCAAAACCTGCTTTATTGTCAGATGCTGAAAAAGCGGCTTCAAAAGCAAGAATTAAACAGCTGTTAATCGACCAAGATGCTGTTTTAGTTGCACACTATTACACAGATCCTGAAATCCAAGCGCTAGCTGAAGAAACCGGTGGTTGTGTTTCGGACTCATTAGAAATGGCGCGCTTTGGCCGTGATCATCCAGCAAAAAAATTAATTGTTGCTGGCGTTAAGTTTATGGGCGAAACATCTAAGATTTTAAGCCCTGAAAAAACAGTATTGATGCCAACTTTAGAAGCAACATGTTCATTAGACATTGGCTGTCCTATCGACAAGTTTTCAGAGTTCTGCGACGCCCATCCTGATCATACAGTGGTTGTCTATGCCAATACCTCTGCCGCTGTTAAAGCCCGCGCTGACTGGGTGGTGACGTCTAGTATTGCGCTAGAGATTGTTGAACATCTAGATAGCGAAGGTAAAAAAATTATTTGGGGTCCAGACCGTCATCTAGGTAGTTACATTGCTAAAGAAACTGGCGCAGATATGTTGATGTGGCAGGGCGATTGTATTGTTCATGACGAATTTAAAGCAAAAGCCTTAAGAGAGCTAAAAATTCAGCATCCAGAAGCTGCTATTTTGGTTCACCCTGAGTCACCAGCCAATGTCGTCGCACTGGCTGATGCAGTCGGATCAACTAGCCAATTAATAAAAGCTGCGCAAACAATGGATAATCAAGAATTCATTGTCGCAACTGATCGCGGTATTTTTTATAAAATGCAGCAAGCAGCACCTGGTAAAACATTAATTGAAGCACCAACGGGTGGTAATGGTGCAACTTGTAAAAGCTGTGCCCATTGTCCTTGGATGGCGATGAATGGATTACAAGCTATTGAAGCCTCACTAACTGCAACAGATAAAACTGATCATGAAGTGTTTGTAGATGATGCTTTGCGTGATGATGCTCTAGTACCATTAAACAGAATGCTTAATTTTGCTAAAACCTTAAATATGAAAGTGAAGGGTAACGCGTAATTTTATTGCAAAATTAACAAACAAAAAGCCCTGCTAGTGCAGGGCTTTTTAGTGTTTCAACTTTATCAATTAAAACAAATTATTTTGCTGTCATTAATGCAACTGTATTATCTAACATGCGGTTACTGAAACCCCATTCGTTATCATACCAAGCCATAACTTTAACTAGTCGGCCATTAACGCGTGTTTGAGTGGCGTCAAAGTTTGAAGAAAATGCATTATGGTTGAAATCAATAGAAACTAAAGGTTCAACATTAATAGCAAGGGCTTCATTCAATGGTGAAGTTTTTGCTGCATCAGCTACGATTTTGTTAATCTCTTCAACCGTTGTGTCACGAGAAGCTTGGAAAGTTAAATCCACAAGTGATACGTTAACTGTAGGTACACGAACAGCTAACCCATCAAACTTACCTTGAAGTTCAGGAACCACAAGACCTACAGCTGCAGCTGCGCCAGTTTGTGTTGGGATCATTGACATCGCTGCTGCACGAGCACGACGTAAATCAGTGTGATAAACATCTGATAGACGTTGGTCATTGGTGTAAGCATGAATGGTTGTCATTAAACCAGATTCAATACCAACTGAGTCATTAAGCGGTTTTGCAAAAGGAGCTAAACAATTGGTTGTACATGAAGCATTTGAAATCACAGTCATGTCGCTAGTTAATACTTCATTATTCACGCCGTATACAACGGTAGCATCAACATTTTTACCAGGAGCTGAAATGATAACTTTCTTAGCACCGGCAGTTAAATGAGGTTGTACTGCTTCTTTAGAAGTGAAGATACCTGTACATTCATAAACAACATCAACGTTTAATTCTGCCCAAGGTAATTTAGAAGGGTCTCTTTCTTGGAAAGTCAGGATTTTATCGCCATTAACATAGATAGCTTCATCATCATGATCAACTTTAGCGTTGAAACGACCATGTACTGAATCATATTTGGTAAGGTGAGCATTGATTGAAGCATCACCCAAATCGTTTAGAGCAACGATTTCAATTGGGTAATCCTTTTCGCTTTCATAAAGCGCACGTAAAACATTTCTACCGATACGGCCATAGCCGTTAATTGCTACACGGATAGTCATTGCATATCCCTCAAGTGATTATAAATCTGTTACGTAAATCATATGGTAGTAAAATTACCAAATTAACGATTTTCGTCAAGTAAAAAAGCCTCAAAACGGCAATAAAAGCTAAAATATATGTATTTTATTTACAAAATACGACAACTCACACTTTTGAACGTCTTTTTTGAAAGTGCAATACATTGAAACTTGTTAATTAATTGAGTTTCAGTGTAGCCAACAAGCGATGGTTTGTTTATTCAAATCTTAATTTAATTTCACTTGTATCGAACTTGCCGTTATTTAGTTGTTTAACAAGTTCTGCAGCGTCTATATCCAATTGTTTTGCTAGTTCACTATCATTAGCTATTAATGCGAGTAATTTATCTTCTGAGGCGGTGTTGATACTCATTAAAGTATTTGCTTTAGTTAACAGGTATTCGTTTTCCGAATTTTGTTCTCTGCGATAAATGGTCGCCAGTGCGAGCAGCCAATCAGAATCAATATCTTTTGCTTTAACGTCCGAGAGTAATTGAATATAAAGTAACTTAGCTTTGGCTAAATCTGTTTTTATATAGTGAGAGGCTACTTGGGCAATCATAAAGGTTTCTGTTAGCTCCCCGGCTTGTTCGGTTTTTATAACGATATCGCGTGAAGGGAAGTCATTAAATTTAGTCCAACGGTAATAGGCAAGATAAATATCAGGGTTGTCTTTGGTGTACTCTTGTAATTGGGCTAAGTTTTGAGTGCTTACCGCATAAGCTCGTTCTCTATCCTCGGTGCGGTGAGTATTTATTATATGTTTTACACCGGCCGCCAATTCAATGCAGTTACTATAGGACTCAAGTTTAATTAATTGGTCATAAAGTTGCTTACCTGATGGGCTATCAATCAGCTTCAATTGATAACGACTACGGATTAAGTCACCTTTTTCCACTAAACACCAACTATCTTTATGTAAATCCGCACAAAGTTCAGGATTTTTTTACATATGCTGGCACTATTTCGGCCAACATCACAACCAAATAAGCCGAATAAAGCAGCAAATACGGAAAATGATGTAATTATTACTAAACTTTTATTCAAAACAGGCTCCAAAATGGCATTTTATCTAATAAAATTACAGGTTTACTAAAAATTTCTTACTGGCGAAAAAGTGGAAATTTCATTACAATGTCGCCGACCAAAAGGGGATATCCCTACCAAATAATGATTATTGGTCTTTTCTTTTTGTTACTCAAACCTTTCTGCAAACATATGCTGAAATATGAGATAAAGGATCTTTTTAATGAGCGCTGATAAACACCTACAAAGTTGGCAAGAACGTTTCGAAATGGCTGAGGCTATGCAGCCTTTACTTGGTAAACTTTATCGTAATCAAGGCGTTGAAGTCTTAGTTTATGGTAAACCACTTTTAAACGCATCTACAATTGAAATTATTAAAGCGCATCGACTTGTTCGTCGTCACATCGGCGAAAAACTACGTCTACGTGAAAGCTTTCCATTCGTTGAAGCATTAAGTAAGTTATCAGTAAAGCACTGTAAAGTGGATATAGGCAAATTAGCCATTAATTACTGGCGTGACAATGCTGATGCATCAGAAATTCAAGCATACATGACCAAAGAGCTAGAACAAGGCTTAAACTTTGGTGATGACGTTGATTCTAAAGATGTTGTTCTTTATGGCTTCGGGCGTATTGGTCGTTTATTAGCTCGTCTAATGATTGAAAAGACTGGTAAAAGCAACAAACTATGTTTACGCGCTATTGTATTACGTGGCGGTAAAAAAGGTGATTTAGAAAAACGTGCGAGTTTACTTCGTCGTGATTCAGTTCACGGACCATTTAATGGTTCTGTAGAAGTTGATGAAGAAAATAACGCAATTATTGCCAACGGTACTTACATTCAAATTATTTACGCTAACTCACCTGATCAAGTCGATTATACCCAATACGGTATCAATGATGCTTTAGTGGTAGATAATACCGGTATTTGGAAAGATGAAGATGGTTTAGGTCTTCACCTTAAGAGTAAAGGCGCAAGTAAAGTATTGTTAACTGCTCCTGCTAAAGGTGCGATTAAGAATGTTGTTTACGGCGTAAACGAAAACGATATTTTACCTGAAGATATGATTGTTTCAGCAGCTAGCTGTACAACTAATGCGATTACGCCGGTACTTAAAGCTGTCAATGATAAATACGGTATTGAAAACGGTCATGTAGAAACTATTCATTCATACACTAACGACCAAAACTTAATTGATAACTATCATAGTGCTGATCGTCGTGGACGCAGTGCACCATTAAACATGGTAATCACTGAAACAGGTGCTGCAAAAGCTGTAGCTAAAGCATTACCTGTAATGGAAGGTAAGTTAACTGGCAACGCTATTCGCGTTCCAACACCAAACGTTTCAATGGCAATTATTAGCGTTAACCTAAACGGTGAAACTAATCGCGATGAATTAAACGAATATCTTAAAGATATCGCATTAACATCTGAGCTTAAGAACCAAGTGGATTACACGGATTCAACTGAAATTGTATCTAGCGACTTAGTAGGTTCACGTTATGCTGGTGTTGTTGACTCTCAAGCAACAATTGCTGATGGTAAACGTGCAATCTTATATGTTTGGTACGACAACGAGTTTGGTTATAGCTGCCAAGTTGTTGGTGTAATGCAGAAGATGCTTGGTCTAACGACTTTGTCTTTACCTGAAGCATAAACTAACTATTATCTTAGTTGTTCAAAAAAGCACTTCAACTGAAGTGCTTTTTTATTTGTTTTAATTGATAAATAGATATAAATTGCGCAATACGTTGATTAATACATCAAACAGTTCGTAAAGCTTTAAAATAGTGTAATTGCGCATTGACACATTTGCGTAAAACGGTAGAATTCCATTCCGCACTCAGAGACAAGTTGGTTAACAGTTTTATCTAAGTGTTTTGTTTGATATGCGACATTAGCTCAGTTGGTAGAGCGATACCTTGCCAAGGTATAGGTCATCGGTTCGAACCCGATATGTCGCTCCAATCAAACAACGGCGCGATGGCAGAATGGCTATGCTGCGGATTGCAAATCCGTCGACCTCGGTTCGACTCCGGGTCGCGCCTCCACAATTTTGTTTAATTGTAATGCTATTTAAGCAGGACGGTTAAAACAACACTTATGCCCGAGTGGTGGAATCGGTAGACACAAGGGATTTAAAATCCCTCGCTTAATAGGCGTGCCAGTTCAAGTCTGGCCTCGGGTACCATTATTCTTCCATGAAGAGCTTACATACGACTTATTGTATTAAGAGTATGGTGCGAAAAAGCCTCAACGAAAGTTGGGGCTTTTTTGTATCTGAAATTTATAGAAATGATTCACAGAATAAAAGCAAAATCCCTCGTCGTTTTAAATAGGGCGTGCCAGTTCAAGTCTGGCCTCGGGTACCATTATTCTTCCATGAAGAGCTTACATACGACTTATTGTATTAAGAGTATGGTGCGAAAAAGCCTCAACGAAAGTTGGGGCTTTTTTGTATCTGAATTTATAGAAATGATTCATAGAAGAAAAGTAAAATCCCTCGTCGTTTTAAAATAGGGTGTGCTAATTCATGTCTAGCCTTAGGCAGCATTATTTTGGATCTAGATAAAATTTTAATTTTATCTACTTATTAATAGCTAGAAACGACTAGAGCAATTTAAAAGTGATAAACGAATTACACAGTTAATCAAACTATAAGCAAAAGCAGTCAAACCTCTATTTGTATCATGGTGAATGGTTTATAAGTTATTGATTATTCATTTTAGGGGTTAGTTTTTTAGTAAATGTTCAAACTGTGAACTAATTCTTCCATCATTACCAAAAGTCACTATTTCAAAGCGTTATTCAGTGGTATAAATACCATAAAATAGTGGTTCACTTCATACGAAGGAAAGAAGTAATGATATTTTCTCAGGTCCCTCAAGCTCCAGCCGATCCTATCTTAGGTTTAACAGACGCATTTAAAAAAGACATTCGTAAAGAAAAGGTCAACTTAGGTGTTGGTATTTATAAAGATGAAGCAGGGCAAACCCCTGTGCTTAAATCTGTAAAAAAAGCTGAAGCAATATTATTAGAAGCTGAGAAAACAAAAAACTATTTAGGTATTGAAGGTGTTGAACAATACAACGCTGTTGTTCAAACCTTACTGTTTGGACAAGACAGTGAGATTATTGGTGATAAACGAGCATTTACAGCTCAAGCCCCTGGCGGAACAGGCTCTTTAAGAGTTGCAGCTGAATTTCTTGTTAGAAATACCGATTCTAAAACCCTATGGGTAAGTAACCCAACTTGGGCAAACCATCAAAACATTTTTCAAACTGCGGGTTTAGAAATAAAAGAGTACGGTTATTATAAAGCAGAAACCCATGAAATGGATTTTGATGCAATGATAACAGACTTACAAGGAGCGAAAGCTGGCGATTTAGTGTTATTACATGGTTGCTGTCATAACCCAACGGGAATTGATCTAAATGCATCCCAGTGGGAAATTGTTGGCCAGTTATGCGCAGACAAAGAATTAGTTCCTTTGTTTGATTTCGCTTATCAAGGTTTTGGGGCAGGTATTGAAGAAGATGCACAAGGTTTACGAATTGTTGCGGCTAAAGTACCTGAACTATTAATCGCAAATTCATTTTCTAAAAACTTTGGTTTATACAATGAACGTATTGGTGCAGTGACAATTGTAGCGGCAGACGAAACTGCAGCGCAAAAAAGCTTTAGCCAAATCAAAAAGACTATTCGCGCTACCTATTCAAATCCACCTGCACACGGTGGCTTAATCGTAAGTACAATTTTATCTGACGATACTCTTCGTCAAGAGTGGGAAGCTGAATTAACTGAAATGCGACAACGTATCGCTGAAATGCGTACCTTATTTGTAGAGACATTAAAGTCAGAAGGCGTTGAGCAAGATTTCAGTTTCATATCGCGCCAAAACGGAATGTTTAGTTTCTCGGGTTTAAATAAAGAACAGGTCAATCGATTGAAAGAAGAGTTTGCAGTTTACATTGTAGGTTCGGGCAGAATAAGTGTTGCAGGGATGACGAAACAAAACATCCCTGTTATTTGTAAAGCCATTGCAAAAGTACTCTAAGTTAGAAATAACAAGTGCTTGATTGCTGATAAAAATGCCGCTTGTCTAAACGATGCGGCATTTTTATTTTATAACTTATTTTGATACTTGAATTGTTGATGCAATCGCATCAGCCAATGCCTGTTTATGATGCAAACCAGCATGATGGTCACTAACTAAAGGGAAATTACTTACAAACTCGCCAATATCTATGCTTTTACCATGACTGATAACATTATTAATCGCTTTTCTACCAACTAATTGATTAATCCAATTAACTTTTTCTTCAAGTGATATTTTATTCGCGGCACAACCTTCCTTAGTCAAATTTTCGATAAAGATAATTTGAGCATTTGATTGTGAAATGGCATCTGCAATTGCAGGTAGTAGCAATGGGGGGAGTACACTCGTTAGGAAACTTCCAGGTCCTATGATAATTAATTGCGCTTTCTTGATAGCCTCTATGGCTTCACACGTAGCACTAACTTGTGGCTCAAGCCCTAAAGAGCTTGGGATTTCATTCATACCATCGACATTGGTTTCACCAAATATTGTTTTTCCTTCAATATTCAAAGCAGTTAAATGAGTCGGCTCTTCAGACATTGGAATGATTCTAGTATCAATCTTCAGAATTGTTCGAATGAGTTTTATTGCTTCTAAAGGTCTGACACAAAGCTGCTCAAGAGCATATAAGATTATATTGCCAAGATTATGACCATTAAGTTCATTATCACCATTAAACCGATGATCAAACAACATAGTGCCAATAGAAGGTCTGTGAGCGAGTTGAGATAAACAGTTTCTTAAATCCCCCCAAGCTATCGTGGTTTCGTCTTCCCTTATACGACCAGTTGAACCACCGTTATCTGTTGTCGTGACAATACCTGTTAATTTAGGACCTAAAAAAGATAACGATGCTAATACTCGACCTAAACCATGACCACCACCTAATGCGACAACGTGATCTAATTGGCTAAACTCTGGGTTCATCATTTTTTGATTCCTTTCATACTCTTGATGACTTTTGAAACTACTATAGTGATAATACAAATTAACTATGATTCGATGCTTATCAGGCATCCTTTAAAATAATACCATAAACACTACACTGCTTTTAGTGTAATAACTCGGTATAATTATTCAAACTTTTAGAAAGGAAGGTTCGTACTTGAGAACAGGTAGAGTAGGTAAGTTTACCCTTGGTTTAGGTTTTATTATTATCGGTATTATTTTAATCCGTGTTTGGTTAGTGCCTACGCTGGAAAAAATATTAATTTTGACACCTGAAATCCAAGAAAATGTAATAGAAGAAGACGCCGTTCCGAACTTTACAGATATCAGTGATATTCCAACTAAAAAACAAGTTTTTTTTGATTACCTGGCCCCAGCAGTTAATCATCAAAACGCGCTAATTCAAAATGAAAGAAACTTTTTAAAAGTCATACTGGTTAATCTAGAGAATAAACAGAACTTAACGGATGCTGAAATTTTTAAACTTGAGCAACTAACAACAAAATATAAATACTCTGTCAAAAACTTCAATACAACGACCCTTTCTCCACTACTTGAAAGAGTAGATACGGTACCTGCAAAAATGGTGTTGATACAAGCAGCGAATGAAACAGGTTGGGGTAGTTCAAGGTTCGCCAAAGAAGGTAATAACTATTTTGGTCAATGGTGTTTCTCTAAAGGGTGCGGACTTGTCCCTCTCTCTAGAAAGCCCGGTTTGAACCATGAGGTTGCATCTTTTGATACTCCAGAGGATTCGATCGCTGCGTATATGTTGAACCTCAATACCAATTCAGCATACAGTTTGTTACGTTCAATCAGAGCTGATTTACGTTCACAAAACAAAGAGCCTTCAGCTGAAGAGTTAGTCTTTGGATTAATTCACTATTCTGAACGAAAAGATGCTTACATAGATGAACTACTAGAGATGTTACGCCAAAATAAGGCGTATTTAGCAGGGTTATAAAATGAATTTTAAAAATGTTTCAACGCTAGTAGCAGCTTTGCTACTAAGCCCAACCGTCATTGCCGATTCTGTTTCTATTCCATATGCAGGATTTTATGAAAGGTTAAAACAAGTCAATAAAAACAATTATCAACTGGTTGAAATAGCTTTTAGCGTACCGAAAACTGATAACTGTAAAATGCTTTCAGGTAACATTACCACTGAGAAAGATGAATTTCCTCTGACCTTTGATAAGCAACAACGTTTATATCTTCCATATGATGCGCAGTTAAAATCAGATAGAGGTTTATTAAACATTGAAGTAAAAGGTGATGCATCCCAGTGTGGCGTAGCAATGCAAGTCCGTGCCAAAACAACTCAGCAAGAATATAAACACGACACACTTATTGCTGTTAAAAATGATATGGATGCGTTACTCGATGGCCAACAAGGTTTTCCAATGAAATACTTTAGAAAGCCTATTTCAGGGCTAACCTTTAGTTTTGCTGAGTCTGAGCAATTTGTTACTGTAGAGATTGATGGTAAGACGCAGGCAATAAAAAACCAACTTCAGCTGACATCTGAGCAACTTCAAAACTTACAAATACTTAAGTTCAATGTAAAGCCAAGTATTGTGAGTCCGTACGTTTTGTAACTATGCATATGCTTAAACAAAAAAGCCCTCTATTGAGGGCTTTTTACTAGGTTCAAATTAATGAATCTACATTTTTAAGGCTTATAAGTGGCCACAATATCAATCTTAGCCGCGTCATCCAAATTGATATGTCCGTTATTCGTCGTATCTAAAAAATCAAAAGCGGGTAAGTCAGATTCGGCTACATCACCAGAAAGAGGCGCATCAGCATCTCGTTGTAGTGCTAAGAAATCAAATACATTTCTATCAACCCCCTGTGAAGGAGAAGTGTTTTGCATTGCTGTAAATATTGTTTCTATGCGTCCAGGGAATTCTACATCCCACTGATTGAGCATATCTTTTACTGCGCCGCGTTTTAGATTTTCTTGTGAGCCACATAAATTACAAGGAATGATAGGAAACTTCTTAAGTTCAGCATATTCAGCAATATCTTTTTCTTTGCAGTAAGCTAACGGTCTAATCACCATGTTAGCACCGTCATCAGATAACAGCTTTGGTGGCATTGCTTTCATTTTGCCACCGAAGAACATATTTAAAAATAACGTTTCGATAATGTCATCTCTATGATGACCCAAAGCAATTTTTGTTGCTCCAATACGCTGTGCAAAACCATACAATGTACCACGACGAAGGCGAGAGCATAACGAGCAGGTAGTTTTACCTTCAGGAATTTTATCTTTGACGATTGAATAAGTGTCTTTTTCTAAAATATGATAAGGCACAGACAAAGTATCAAGGTAAGCTGGCAAGATATCTTCTGGGAAACCAGGTTGTTTCTGATCTAAGTTAACAGCCACAATCTCAAATTTGATTGGTGCGCGTTTTTGCAAGTTCAACAAAATGTCGAGCATTGCATAACTGTCTTTACCGCCGGAAAGGCAACACATAATGACGTCACCATCTTCAATCATTTGATAGTCACCTATCGCACGACCTACATCATGACGTAATTTCTTTTCTAATTTTACTTGGCGATCTGCCAAAAGTTTTTCTTGCTGTTGCATATCAGACATTAAAAAGCGCCCAGTAACTATCGTTTCAGGGCGCGTATTATTCCAGCATTCTAGCCGCTGGTAAAGACTTTAGTCTTCAAGTGGTGATTTATAACCCTCAGGTTTAACAGCAAGCAAATCACAATTGATACTATCAATTACATGTTCAGCTGTGTTGCCGATTAATGCAGCTGAAAAACCGGTACGTCCAACAGTGCCTAATATCACCAGTTCAGCATCGAGTTTGAGCGCTAATTCAGGAATAACATCTTCAGGTAAGCCTTCTTCAACATGACAGTTTTCTAATGGAATATTGAAACTGTTAGCTAAATATTGAATACGCTGTTCATGCTGCATTCGCACTGTATCGTTATAACTTGCAGCATCAAATTCAGGTAGTTCGATTGCTAGATTTACTGGTGTACCAGGGTACCCATTTACTAAATGAATTTGAGCTGAAAACTTGGCTGCAAGATTCAATGCACTTTCGATAATTCTAGTATTTAATGTTGAATGCTCATCATCTTCTGATGCAACATTTACAGCACACAAGATTTTCCCTGCTACTGGCCAATCGTGATCTTTAACCATTAATACAGGAATAGGGGCTTTACGCAGCAAGTGCCAGTCAGTTGGAGTAAAGATAATCGACTTTAATTTATCGTGTTCGTGTGTACTTTTTACTAATAAATCGACTTCTTGCTCAATGGCATATTTAATAACACTTTCAAATGGTCTGTTATGCCACACCACTTTCGTATCAATAGTTAAACCATTTTTCATGTATGGCGCAATAGCTTCTGTTAACCAAGTTTCTCGCTGGTCAATGACACCTTGGCGCATAGCTTCTCTTTCATGGCTAGAAAGAATAGATGTCATTTCATATGAGAAGTCGAATATGGTGAGAAAAGCTGTTATTGATGCATTGGACTTGGAAGCAAGTTCAACGGCTCTAGCAAGAGCAGGTTGATTGTCAGTCATTGGGTTAATGACTACCAAAATTTTATTATAATCCTTCATAAAACCTCCAAGCTGTTTTTATATAACTATCACTTTTATCCAAGGTGATGTCGTTGCGTTAGATCATAAAATCCAAATTAACTCATTAAGTTGCGATTCTAGAGTTGCCTGCAAGTTGGCTTAGTGCAACATTATCAACGATGGTGATGTATTTGCCTTTAACTTCAATTAAACCTGCTTTTTGGAAACGACCTAATAAACGACTGATTGTTTCGACAGTTAATCCAAGGTAATTTCCAATGTCTCCACGGGTCATCGTGAGTCTGAACTCATGTGGAGAAAAACCACGACTTCCAAAACGATTAGCAAGGTTGTTGATAAAAGCGGCTAAACGTTCTTCGGCATTTTTCTTAGATAATAATAAAATCATTTCTTGATCGCCCATGATTTCATTACTCATTAAGCGCATAATTTGCTGTCTTAATTTGGGCATAGTGCCTGAAAGCGTATCTAAGGTATCAAAAGGAATTTCACAAACCATTGCTGTTTCAAGAGCTTGGGCGAAACTTTGATGAATTTGAGAGTGAATGCCGTCAAAACCAATGACGTCACCGGCTAAATGAAAGCCAGTAATTTGTTCATCACCTTGCTCAGTAATAGTAAAACTTTTTATGGTACCTGAACGGATAGCGAATAAAGATTTGAGAGGATCACCAGATTTAAATATCTGATCACCTTTTTGAACAGGCTTTTTTCGTTCGATAATATCATCAAGTCTATCGAGCTCGTTACTATCTAACGTAAAAGGAATGCAAAGCGATTCCATACTGCAATCATGACAATGAATTGCACAACCACCAGTAGATGCGCGAAGCTGTTTCGTTTGATCTGTAGGCATATATACTCTCAATTAATTACTACCGTACCATGTTAAACTAATAACAATGCTACAGCTAGTTTAGCTGCATGATGGCGATATAAATAGTTTGTAAGCCAAATACTACAATCAAGATCCCACTTAATAGTCGTACTTGCTTTTTTTGAACCCATCCTGCCAATTTTTTTGCGGTTAATCCTGCACTTAATAGAGCTGGTAAGGTACCTAAACCAAAAGCTAACATTACCATAGCACCGTTTAATGCATCTCCAGCAGCTACCGACCAAGTTAAAGTACTGTAGACTAATCCACAGGGTAACCATCCCCAAATCATTCCAGCAATAGTTGCTTGAAATTGGGTTTTAATAGGTAACAATTTGTTTGCTAGCGGCTTTAATACTGTCCAAAGGCCTTTTCCGAGTTTTTCAATATGAACAACACCGAACCAAATCTGAGCAATGTATAAACCGGTAATTATCATCATAACTCCAGCAAAAATTCTTAAACCAATAAGGTAAGAATCTAGGTCAAACATATAACCTAACGCTGCACTACTGGCACCTGCTAGTGCACCGGCAATGGTATAACTTAGGATCCGACCTAAATTATAGCTAAGTAAAAAGCTCAACTGATTGGCTAAACGATTAGAAGATGTTGCAGGCAAGTTCGTAGCAAAAGCACCGATTAGGCCGCCACACATACCAAAACAATGTGCTGCGCCCATTAAACCTACAAGGAAAGCCCCCCAAACATTAAATTCAATCAAGGTTATTTGGCTTATTGGTAGATGTGTTATTTAAAACAGGCTCTTCATTTAAGGTATTTGCTTGGTCTTTTGATTGTATATTCGAATCTGGCGCAGTGTTGTCTTCATCAAATAATATAGAAACACTTTGTCTATCTAAATCGTCAAATTGTTCTGATTTTACTGCCCAAAAGAAAACCGCCACGGCGACAACCACAAACAGCATGGCAATAGGAATTAAAACGTAGATGATACTCATATTTTTACCCTTAGCAGGCGGAGACTATTTGAAACAACGATAATAGAGCTAATAGACATACCAATCGCTGCTATATATGGCACTACATGACCTGTTACAGCTAAAGGAAGAATAATGATGTTGTAAGCAAATGCCCAGATTAAGTTTTGTTTTATTATTTTATTAGTTAGTTTAGCAAGGTTAATCGCTTGATTAAATTTTGATAGATGATCGCCCAACAAAATTAAATCTGCACTATTTTTTGCAATAGCACTGCCACTGCCCATAGCGACAGATAAATTTGCACCAGCAAGCACTGGAGCATCATTAATCCCGTCACCAAACATAGCTACATGTTGTTTTTTCTGTAAGGTATTAATTAATTCAAGTTTATCGTTAGGACTTAAACCAGAATAAGCGTGTTGAATATTTAATTGCTGCGCAATGTCATTGACATGCTCGCTCGTATCGCCACTCGCCATACTGACTTGTATGCCTGCTGTTTGCAGATCCGTTACCGTTTGCTGACTATCTGACCTTATTAAATCTTGCAGAATAAAGCATGCAGTTACTAAACCATCAATCGATAACCAAAGTAATTGACCTTTACACTGTGAAGCATCTAAACCAATAAACTGTGCGTTACCAATTTTAACTGTTTTCTCTTCTATCTTTGCAGAAATGCCTAAACCTACGTGATGGGAAATCTCTGATGCAACAACATGCTTACTGTAAAATACTGAAAATGCATGAGCAATTGGGTGAAGTGAACCCAACTCTAATGCAGCAGCATATTGCAGAAGTTCTCTTTCTGTATAATCATTGTCGAAAATGATTGTTTTTTCGATAGAGACTGTCCCGCAAGTCAACGTTCCTGTTTTATCAAAAACCACGTGCTCCAATAGAGGAAGTTTTTCAAACACACCTGGTTTTTGAACTATTATGCCTAGCTTTGTAAAAATTGCAGTTGAACAAGTAATTGCAGTTGGCGTAGCAAGTGCTAATGCACAAGGGCAGGTAGCAACTAACACTGACAGCATTACCCAAAAAGCGTCGGCAGGAGAGATAAACAACCAGGCAAAATATGTAATTGCTGCTATAGCGATAATTGCCGTTGAAAAGTAGCTTGCCGATTTATCAACCATTAAAGCAATTTTAGGTTTTGTATTTGAGGCGACTTCTTGTAAACGGATAATTTCTGCGACGAGTTGATCTTGCCCTAGAGCGGTAACTTCGACAGTTAAAGGCTGGTCGACATTGATAGTTCCAGCATAAACCATGTCTTGTTGGTACTTAATTAACGGCATTTGCTCGCCAGTTAACATTGATTCATTTAAGCCTGATTTACCTTCTAGAATGATGCCATCAGCTGCAACAACTTCACCGGGTTTAATTAATATGATGTCGCCAACTTTAAGACGTTTAGCAGGTATTTCAGTAATTTCTTCTATTAAATCGCTGTTTGAGTCTATTTGCGTAGTGGTTTTTAGATTTGCAGTAAGAGGAATTAATTTGTGTAAGTTACTCGAACTTACAGAGGCAGTTTGCTTGGCTTTTTGCTCGAAGAATCTACCCAATAACAAAAAGAAGGTAAACATGGTGACGGACTCGAAATACACTTCACCTGTGCCATTTATCGTCGCAATACAACTCGCAATATAAGCGCCACATATAGCCAGAGACACAGATAAATCCATATTTATCTTGCCGCCAAGTAAACTTCGAACGGCACTAAAATAAAATGGCTGAGCGGAATAAAAAACAACTGGTGCAGCTAAAGTCATACTGACCCAGCGAAAATAATCACGCATTTCAGTATCGTGAATTACAAAATAGTCAGAGTAAAGGGCAAGGGCGAACATCATAACTTGCATAGTCGCAAAGCCCGCTAAACCGAGTCTTAACAAAAACTTTCTACTTTCTACTTTACTTTGTTTTTCTTGTTCATCAACTTGGTACGGCGCAGCTTGATAACCAATACGGCTTATAGTTGATAATATTTCACTGAGTTTTATTTGGGAGTCGTCCCAACTAACTAAAGCACGTTGAGTTGTCGAGTTTACAGCGATTTTATTAACGCCTGAAATTGGCTTTAATTTATGTTCGATTAGCCACGCACAAGCTGCACATGTTATCCCTTCAATTGACACTGAAAGGGTTTTCTCATTATCTTTTGAGTAAACCAAATCTTGTTGGATTTCAGGCAAATCATATGCTGAATACTGAGCTAATTCGCTGGGAACTAACGCAGTTTGTTTACTGCCAGGTTCACTACGG
Source organism: Shewanella sp. GJ50-10 (assembly GCF_055808815.1). Taxonomy (NCBI): domain Bacteria; kingdom Pseudomonadati; phylum Pseudomonadota; class Gammaproteobacteria; order Alteromonadales; family Shewanellaceae; genus Shewanella; species Shewanella sp. GJ50-10. Next base: position 2,111,272 of record NZ_JBVVSS010000001.1, read on the forward strand.
AATTGATAATAACTACTTAAACCTGAATCGATAATAGCTTGAGAGACAGCCTGACAACCAGGGCAGCACATAAGCTGCTCCTGATTATTAATAACAGTTGTAAACTCATTTCCCGTTAGTACGGGTTCATTACAATGAAAGCAACTTCGCATGAAAAATTAATTTAACCAGTATTCTACATCGTCTGTAATTTCAATACGTTGCTGGATTCTCCAACTGGCATCAAAACCTTCTAAGCGCACATTCCAAGCTCCAGAAATGGCATCAGATAATCCGATACGATACGCACCAGTTCCATCTGCAGTCGCGTTAATACTGAAATCTTTTTCTTCTAAAGTAGGGTGAATAAAATCGACTTTTAATGCCGCGCGATATTCAGGTCCGCCATGCTGAGTAATCTTTAATTCATGATCATCAACTTCAACCAAAAACTGCATACCTAAATTTTTAGCTTGTTTGATTTTACGTAAATCCATATTGATGGCTTTACCTTCTTTATAATAATCATCTGAAACAAGCGAGTCTGCGTTATCAATTGCGATGCTCATTGCAACCATACTTTTTATGACCACAACAAGAAGTAAAACGACAATAAACCAAGGCCAAAAATGTTTATACCAGGGAAGAGGAGCAGACATAAAACGGTCCTAAATATTAAGAATTATTATTGTGATATTTTAACTCGAAAAGGCTTAAGAATCACTTAAAAAAAGGCTTCGTTTTCACGAAGCCTTTGATGTTACCGTGTTGTAACTATTTGTTTGATAAGCTATAAACGTACGCAGATATCACGTGAACTTTTTCTTCACCGAGTATATCGTCCCATGCAGGCATTACACCTGCTCGTCCGTTTGCAATTGATTGCATAACCTGCAAACGACTGCTGCCATATAACCAAGCATCGTCAGTTAAATTAGGTGCACCCATAAATTTATTACCGGTTCCGTCCATACCATGACAAGCAAAACAACCTTTCATGAATGAAGCTTGACCTTGCGCTGCGAGAGTAGCGTCATGATCACGACCTGATAATTTAAATACGTATTCAGCTAAACCTTGAATTTCACTGTCTTCGATTGGTAAACCACCTTTAGGCGGCATCATACCGTTACGACCGTTCATAATTGAAGTTTTAATAGTGGCAAGTTCGCCACCATATAACCAATTACCATCAGTTAAGTTAGGGAAACCAATACTACCGCGGGCATCTGAACCATGACACTGAGCACAATTTTGCAGGAATAAACGACCACCTACTTTAAGAGCTTCTTCATCTTTAACTAGCTCTTCTAGCGGAGTCGCTAGATATGCAGCAAAGATAGGGCCATATTTTTCATCAGCAGCAGCAACTTCACGGTCATACTGTGATAAACGATTCTCAGCTTTAGCTAACTCAACCGCCGCTTTAGAGTCTTCTTTAATACCTTGTTCATAACCGACACTTTGATTAGAACTAGTCCAACCAAATAAACCTTGGTAGCTTCCAAGACCTGGGTAAAGTGCAAGATAGATTAAACCAAAGACAATACTGATGTAGAACATATAAGCCCACCACTTAGGAAGCGGGTTATTTAATTCTTCAATACCGTCAAAGGTGTGACCCATTGATTCGCCTTCTTCAATTCCGGTCTTGTTTTTTGAACAAGCACGTAAAAGGAAGAAACAACCTGCAATTACTAACAAAGTTGGAAAAATAATCCAAACATTCCAAAAGATACTCATTACTTGTTATCTCCTGAATGGTTAGTTTGCTTAGCGATTTCATCTTCAGAAAAAATCAGGTTAGCAGCTTCATCAAATTTAGGTTTACTTTTAGAGCTGTAAGCCCAGTAAAATATACCGGCAAATACGACCATAACAATAATGGTAAGAATGCCTTGTAACGTTCCGTAATCCATAATTGCCTCCTTATTTCAGTGCGTGGCCAAGTGACTGAAGATAAGCGATTAACGCTTCTAATTCAGTCTTGCCTTCTACAGCAGCCTGCGCACCAGCAATTTCTTCTTCGGTATACATATTATGATCCGGATGGAAATTGCTTAAGATTTGCATCTTATTACCAGTGAGCTTTCCGTCTAACTTGTTGTTTGCTAACCAAGGGTAAGCAGGCATATTAGACTGTGGTACAACATCACGTGGGTTAATTAAGTGAACTTCATGCCACTTATCACTGTAACGTCCACCAACACGGGCTAAGTCAGGACCAGTACGTTTAGAACCCCATTGGAATGGGTGATCCCATACTGATTCACCAGCTACAGAGTAATGACCATAGCGCTCAGTTTCAGCACGTAAAGGACGGATCATTTGGCTGTGACAGTTATAACAACCCTCACGGACATAGATGTCACGCCCTTCAATCTGTAAAGCATTGTACGGGATTAACCCTTCAACTGGTTCAGTTGTATCTTTAGAGAAAAGTAGCGGGGTAATCTGAACTAAACCGCCGAAACTAATCGCGATTACAGTGAAGATACCTAGCAGACCGATGTTTTTCTCGATTAATTCATGATTAAATTTCATCGTTCTGCTCCTTATGCTTTTTCTTCAGTTAATGGTGGTAAAGAATCTTTAGGTGCATTAACAGTACGGATGACGTTGTACGCCATAATAAACATACCAGTTAAGAAGAACACACCACCAATAAAGCGAACAAAGTAGAAAGGATAAGACGCTTCTAAACTCTCAACAAAACTGTAAGTTAATGTACCGTCAGAGTTAACTGCACGCCACATCAGACCTTGCATCACACCAGAAATCCACATTGCTACGATGTATAACACAGTACCAATTGTCGCTAACCAGAAATGAACATTCACTAAATTAGTGCTGTACATACGGCAATGACCGAATAAAACAGGGATAAGGTGATATAGAGAACCGATAGAAACCATCGCAACCCAACCTAAAGCACCAGAGTGAACATGACCAACAGTCCAATCAGTATAATGCGATAAGGCGTTAACGGTTTTAATTGCCATCATTGGCCCTTCGAAGGTAGACATACCGTAGAAAGACAATGAAACAACTAAGAAACGTAGAACAGGGTCTGTACGTAGCTTATGCCAAGCGCCAGATAAGGTCATAATACCGTTAATCATGCCACCCCAAGAAGGGGCAAATAAGATTAATGACATCACCATACCTAGAGTCTGAGTCCAATCAGGTAAAGCTGTGTAATGAAGGTGATGAGGACCAGCCCAAATGTATAACGCAATCAATGCCCAAAAGTGAACAATTGATAAACGATATGAATAAACAGGGCGACCAGCTTGCTTAGGTACGAAGTAGTACATCATCCCTAAGAAACCTGCAGTTAATAAGAAACCAACCGCATTATGTCCATACCACCACTGCACCATGGCATCAACTGCGCCAGAGTACATGGAATATGATTTGAATAAGCTGACAGGTACGGCCATTGAGTTAACAATGTGCAGCACTGCTACCGTGATAATGAAAGCACCAAAGAACCAGTTCGCAACGTAAATATGCGATGTTGTTCGTTTAATGATTGTGCCAAAGAACACTACTGCATAAGCAACCCAAACAATGGTGATTGCAATATCAATAGGCCACTCTAATTCAGCATACTCTTTACCTGAGGTGAACCCCATAGGTAAGGTGATTGCAGCAGAGAGGATAATGGCTTGCCAACCCCAGAATGTAAATGCAGCTAATTTAGGTGCAAATAAACGGGTTTGACAGGTGCGTTGTACGATATAGTAGGATGTTGCGAAAAGGGCTGAAGTACCAAACGCGAAAATCACGGCATTCGTATGTAGTGGTCTAAGACGACTATACGTTAACCATGAGGTTTCGAAGTTTAGTTGTGGCCAGATCAACTGGGCCGCAATCAATACACCTACTGCCATACCAACGATTCCCCACAAAACTGTGGTTAATGCGAATTGGCGAACAATAGTGTAGTTGTAATCAGCGCCTGTAGGCTGGGAATGATTCATCATAATGCTTCCACGGCTTATTACTTTTACTTTTAATTATAGTAAAGCGGAACTTTACCTGTTTAGGCGACAATAGTTGAAAAAACAAACCAAAATGAAGTTGCTTTTTAACGCGTTGTCAAGGTGTTACCTCATGTTTTTTATATCTATCATGAGGCAATGCAATGATACTTGAGCTGTGTCAAAAAAGATACTCAGGGAGCCCGAGTAAACTTGATCCAGATCAATTTCCTAAAGATAATGTTATCAATTTGAATCATGAGGTTATTATTTGTGCACTTTTTAACAAAGTCTGTTTTCTTGTTATTTTTTATTGCTAATTTAGTAGGATGCGATTCACAAGTTAAAGAATCTAATAGTCCAGGCAGAATTGTCGATGAGACCTTATGCCAATTTAGTGAAGGAGAGTGTAAACAAAATGTACATAATATGACCGTTTCATTGCTTATCGATCCTGTTTTTGCCCCTAGTGAAAAACCTTTACAGGTTAAGCTTAACTTTTCAGAAGCTGTAACTAATGTTGATGTAAGAATAGAAGGTAGAGATATGTTTATGGGCATTATTCCCGTTAAATTAACATCAGATGACTCGAAGTCCTTTTCAGGCCAAGCTATATACGGCTCATGTAGCAGTGATTATATGGTTTGGCGAACAATCATAAGTTTCGAATTAAACGGCGAAGTAAAATCTACTTGGTTTGATTTTTTAGCAGATAATCACTAAAAGCGAACATAGCAATCTAAATTACTATAAATCGTGTTGATAATCATTCTCATTAAGTTATAATTACCTCAAATGAATATTGAGGTAATTATCATGACTAAATTAAACATATCCATTCCGTTAGACAAAATGGCCTCATTAATCCAAAGTGGCCATCTTTGCGTAGCAGACGTGAAAAGCTTAGATATAGAAACCAAAAAACAATTGTGGCAATTATGCTTATTGTCTTGTAACAAACGAGTACATTGCGATGAACCGATAACGCTAAACAATACATCTTCAGATATGATAGATGAGCAGTTAATATCGATGTTTCAAGCTAGTTAATCAAACAAAGTGCACTCGTAATAACCAAAAAAACTCTAATATACAATGAGTCATACAACCATAAATAGTTAATAGCATTTTTAAACTGGCACAAAGTTAAATGGATTTAATCGCTTACAGCAATCAAATCTATCAATAGATTGTGTAGCAACTAATCATGCGTTTTAGTGAGTGATGTTCAAATTCATTGATAGAGTAACGACTAAAGAATCAAATAGAGTAAATGTTATATGATTCAAATGATGCATTAGGTAATTATTGTTCCTAATTTTATATTTAGTTAGGTTATGAACTATAGCTATTAAACTGGATAAAGAATTAACTAATTTCAATTGATGTAAAGCTAGCGAAGCAAACTAAATTATTTCAACTCGCGGAATATAATCTTATCGAAAGTTCATTGAGAATAGTTCACTAAAACAGAAGTTAAGCTGCATTAAACCATCTTAGAAAATAAACTCATCAAATCAAATTTCAAGTTCCAAGTTTCAAAATAGGTTATGTATTTCTTTCAGTCATTAAATTAGAGGTGAGGATTAGAATTTTAGGTTTATCTTATAATTAGATGAAACTCTATTTAACATAATATACATTGTGCGTAGTTATAAATAACCATGATCAGGTATTGGTTTAGGTTGCATTTAAGGATAATTAAACAGTTTCAGCTATCAGAGTAACAAAAGTCTATTTTAAATGGTGCTTGTACGTGAAATCTGAAGCTCAACACCTTGGTTGTTTCTCAGATTTCACGTACAAGCGCTTATGTTTTACGCTAGATGATCTAAAGGTTTGTTAGCGGCACTCTGATGTCGTTCTGTTTGTGTGGTATGCAGATATTGCGATGTGGTATCAATACTTTCATGACCAGCATCAGCTTGGACATGTGATAATGGTCTTTGATTAATATTAATATCATGCGTAATACCGGTATGCCTGATATTGTGCGCAGTTAGCTGCCGCATGAGTTCACTATCATGCTCAAATCCATCAGCTAAAGCATTGTCTGCAGCTAGGTTAATTAAGGTGTCGATCTCTTCACGTATTTGTCTTATACCAAGATTTGCATTTACCACTCCAGCTTCACGACCGTGAGCTGCGGCTTTATGTCTAATGAATATCGGGTGCTGTTCATTCAAACTTGGTAATTCGCTTAGGCCCAAAAACCTACGATATCTTTTTAAGCCATCCAACAATGAGGACGATATTGCAATGTTTCTCGCTTTACCACTTTTTGAAAAAGGTACATAAAAATACCAAATTCCATTATGCACGTCTTTTCTAAACTGGCTCATCATCGGAGAGTAACCTGCACGACCGCTTATTTCTGAAATACGTAAATAACAGCTGTACATAATATTAATTAAGAACAGGCTTCGCTGATGTTTAGCAGGTTCTTTATCTGCCAAATCCGATACAGTGCTTACGACATATGACCACTGCAACTTAGTAAATGCATGATTATTATCATCTTCATTCTTTACATATTTACGATTTTGCGCAAAACGACTGTGCTTTAACCAAAGCTGTGCTGGATTACGTTCGGTGTATTCTTCACTATTTAAGTAGCCATAAAATGAAGACAAAATGGCTACTTTAGTTTTGAGTGCATTGTCACTTAAGCTATAAGGAAGTTTTTCACCTAGTTTTTTCTTCCCAACAAATGGTCTCCAGGTAGAATTAGGATATCTAACACCTGATTGTTTATCAGTTTTAAACTGAGCGACATTAAAGTAACCCACTAATTCTAAAGGTGGGTTCTCGCAATAATTAATATAGCGAGCCATATCCTTACGGGTTATTTGAATTGGCGATAAACTGACAACATCAAAGCACCAATGAAGGAATGTGGTCAGCTCACTCCGATAAGCTTTATAGTTGTTTTCAGATTGCCTTTGTTCAAATAGCCAGTCTGAGCAATGCTCTATAATAAGACCTGCATCTGGTACTTTTTTCAGTGATATAGTGGTGATATGTTGATTGATATAACTATTACCAGACAGGATAAATTCAGCAGAATCAAATAGTGGATATACCGGTGGCTTATCGTTATGCATAATCTTATCTAATTGAAATAATTAGTATATTATACATTAATTAGTTAATGCCGATAACGTTATTTATCGGCATTAAAAGCAATGAGTTTTACTGGATGAAGCTTTTCGAATTACTAGGTTTAGTCAAATCACTCTGTCAACCAAGCTAGTGCTTCTGCTTTATCTTCAAAATATTTAGATTCTCCATGAATGAACCATTTAGCGACTTTACCAGCAAATTCTTGCCAGCCTTTATTGCCATAAATCGCAATTTTTTCAAATTCATTACCGTGCTTTAAACCAAGTTTCAAGTCATCCCAAGCCGCCCTTGCTTCCCAACCGTCAAGCTCAATACCATCAATAAAAACATTTACTTTCGGGTGTTTAACTTCTGATAATGCTGAATCAATTATGGGAGTGATAGCCAGATAATCTTGATGGGTTAACGTACCTTTTGCTTTTAAAGAAAGGAAAATATCACTGTTTACTCTCTCGATACCAATAGAAAAGCCATGTGTTACATCATTCATTTTAAGCTCCTTGAAAACATTATCCAAAACTAATATAGATAGAAGGTCTTCCCTATCTGCTCTACAAATAAGCTAACATATTTGTCTACTCAAATATCAACCAAGAAGTTACTTCTTGGATTTGAAAGAAAGTTAGATTGCTATTTATTTAGCTAGCCTTTTTTATAAAGCGTTGTTTTTAGTCATATATAAACAGTTTGGTAGCCCAATACTTTCTGGGTATTGGGTCTCAATAAAACCAAATGACTCATAAGCTTTAATCGCTTTTTTATTGTCTGCTAGCACAAATAAAGAAGCACTAGTTAAGCTTAATTGTGTTAAGCCGCTATTTATTAATCGTTGAAGTAACACTTGGCCAATTCCCTTTCCTCGCATTACTGGAGAAACTGCAATTCTGGCTAAATGACACTTATCTAATCTTTGGTAATATTGACCGAATCCCAGTAAAGAATCACTTTCATCGGTAAGTGTGAATGAAGATAAATTAGCTAGGTTAAGATCTCGTTTGAATGAATCGGCACTAAAGGGAAAACTAAAGACTGGACCGCCCCATTGGAACAAGCTGTCTTGATCAGGAAACCAAGTCATTAAAAGTTTGATATGTTCAGGGCTTGGAGCTACGAGTTGGTATGGCATTTTCTATTTAAACCTGATTTTAATTAGACTTGTCATGATTAAACCTGCCTTTATTTAACTTAGCTTCATTAAAGCGGTATTAACGCTGTTTTAGATGATTCAAGTGATCAACCATCACGAAGCAAAGTTCAATATATTGTATGGCTTCAACCTTACCCACTTCATAACCTTTAGCGTGGGCGACTTTATTGCGAAGTACACGTAATTCGCTGAATAACTTTGCCTTTTTGGTATCAATAATATTTTCACTAACCAATGTTTCTTCAATATCTTTATAGCGTGTATTTGAATCTAGAATCACATTCGGTAATTTAGTGCTAATAAGGTTCTCGGCAGCTTTATCGACTTCACTCCACGCTTCTAAAATCGAAGAGCTGGGCAGGTTTTCAACCGATGCTATTAAAACTGACTTTCTATCAATTTCAAGTTCAGGAAATGCGCCTTCTGCCTTTTTAGATACCGCTTTTAAATCTTGGCCAAACTCCACTTCGAAATCTTTGAATTTAAGCTTTTTCGCTAAAGGAATTAAGGCTGACAATGGTTTTTGAAGAGTGATTACACTAAAGATAAACACCATTGGCCATACTAACTTATCCAACAGTTCGATAAAAAATTGCATTCCATTCATTAGTTTTCACATATCCTTTGTTAAAATTTATAAACTTTTATTGATTGCCAAGTTACTGTTTAAGATAAATGATTTGGCGAGTTAATCGACTATAGATAGTAACTCAGTTAACTAAGAGATTGAAATGCATGGCTTATTAGGCGTTTTTAATACTTTAGGGTTAAACCAAATAGCCTTAACCCCTGCGGTGATAGCTGGTTCAAAATCTCTTTCTAATGAATCCCCCACCATGATCACATTAAGGTAATCAATATTTAACGCTGCGCAAATTTGAGTAAAATACTCAGCTGTGCCTTTAGGTATCCCAAGATTTGATTTACAAAAAATACCGCTAAAATATTCCGCAAGTTTTACACGCTCTAAAGCATTAACAATTTCACCTTCAGTTGAATCATCAGCACCTGTTGCCAAGTAAATCTGATATCCACATTGTCGTAAATTACTGAGTGTTTGTATTGCACCATCAACCTCAGCAACGGTTTTCCATTCACACATTTTGCCATCTGAATCCGAAAAATTGATCATTAGGGTGCCACCCCAATCAAATAATATTACTTTTGCAGACATATCCTTTGCCTTTAGATTTGTTAGTTAGGGTGAAATAATTTCTGTTTGAGATTTAGCATTACAGAGAAAAGTTGAATACTTTAATATTTTAAAACTTGATAAATGAGTATATGAGGAAGGTAAAATAGATACAAAAATACGTAATAATAATCTATCAGTTCTCAAGCATTACAGCTGCTTTCTCTCTTCGACACATTCGTACGAACCCATTTCAAATTCACGACACACCCATGGTCTATTTTCATAAATAGTACACATCAAGGTTTCTCTATCAACTGCAACACACCAACCATCATCTAGTCTCTGCATGACTTCACCGCCCCATTGATCTTCACCGATATATTCTTCAGGCACACCAGTATCAGATATAAGGATCACTTCTAGTTTGCAGCAACAGGCTTTGCAATCTGTACATGCGATACTGGTATCAATATCTGTACTATCGACACTTAAAATTTCGGTTATTTCTATTTTCATCGGCTTGTTGTTTAGAGATCGTTTTAGTGATGCTTATTTAAAGACAGTCATTGACTCAGTAAGTCAGTGATTAAGGCTGTATCAAAGATAATACCTTAGGCTAGAGTCTTTACATAATCTAGATAACTTATTTATAGATTTTAATTGCGCTTGCTTAAATTTAACTCAGTAACTGAGCGATTTAACTTCTTGTTGCGTCAAAAAACGCCATTGCCCTTCGGGAATATCAAGTGCCACCGAGCCTATTTGCTGTCGATGCAATTGATTCACTCGATTTCCTACCGAAAAAAACATTCTTTTGACTTGGTGGTATCGACCTTCTGTAATCGTTAACCACACCTGATTTTTAAGCTGAGGATTCAACTCCATTACATTCTGATTATCGGTGCACAGGGCTAATTTTGCAGGTTTAGTTATCTTAGTCTCACCAGCTAACATTAAACCTTGTTGAAACTGGTTGATAAGACCTTCATCAATTGGTTTTGATAGGTTTACGCGATAAGTTTTTTCACATGATAACTCTGGTCGCATGATATTAAATGACCAACGTCCATCGTCGGTAATGAATACAAGCCCTGTTGTATCGGCATCTAAGCGACCAGCTATATGTAATTCATCTTTATTTTTAATATCAATTTGATTCAGTATTGAAGGATAGTCACCGTCGACATTCGAACAAATGGTATTTATCGGTTTATGAAACATTAAGTACCGAAATGGCCTAGGAGTTAGTACCTCTTGTTGCATTTTTATTTGGTTATTTTCGTGTACCTGAAACCGACAATCACGAACAACCAGGCCATTGACAGTCACTAGCCCCGTCTCAATCACATCTTTAACGGCAGACTTGTCTAGAGAACAGCTGCGAAGTACAAACTTATCTAATCTCATAATTCTCTTTTCATTACAGCCAGTGAGATTCCAAATAAAAAACGGCCATTAAGGCCGTTTATAATGGAGTGAATTCTAATTAAAACCATACTTCTTCAATTGCATCAGCAATTACACCACCAAAGTTACCGATGATATTACTTTGGCCACCAGTGTACATAGCAAATGAGTTATCTTCTGCCGCACTTTCATCATCTGCTGTTAAATAATATATCAAAGACGGAAATTGGACCAATGTCGCATCATCCATAATTTCCGCTGCAGTAACTCTTTTAAAATCATCATTGCTAAGCTCAATAAAGGCTATTTCGGCTAATTCATCTGCTGATACTTCTTCGACACTTGTATTATTGGTTAACACTATTGGGTTTTCAGAATCACTAGAAAGGACAATATTTGCCGTTGCAAAATCTTCAGGTTCTTCCCAAGTGTAAGTAAAGCCACCATTTTGCTTATAAGTACGGGTATTTTCAAAATAGACTTTTGATGATGCTTTAACAGTACTTAAATGAAACACTACAGTACTGACATTGTAGCTTTTTGCGTTACCGTTTTTGATAACAGCTTCATCCATAATATATTGAACTTTAACTTCGCGTGTACCATCACTATCCACGCTATTTATACAGTGAGTTTCAATTTTTTTAGTTGCGACACATAAGCGTTCAATAACATTATCTGATAAGCCAAGCTGCCTAGCTTCATCTTTAAATCCAGAATCGATTTCTGCATCAGGTGTATTAGATGGTGGGTGAATAATATCTTCAATGATGTCACAGCCGCTTAGGGTTAAGCACATTGTTCCAACTATCAATATTCTAGTCATAATCAATTCCAAACAACTCAAAAAAATTGATGTATTATGTCACAAACTGTCGATTAATGAACAAGTTGAACGCAAAACTACTTAAATATTAGACTTGACTCGATGATTTGATAGAAAGTTTTAACACTAAGGTTAAGGTATCAATGATGATTAAACAGAATGTAGTAAAAACTTTCAGGAAATAAGCTAAGAGTTAATTTGTTGTCATGTTTACTCAGAACTAAAACTCATCAAAAATAACACTGGCCGCTTATCAATTCAGCGCCATTAACTTAGGTTTCTCATTTAACATTTGAATCATATCGACTTCAACTAACTCGCGTTAAAACCCCTTACATTTATGCTTCCCATGCTTAGGGGTCTAAGTTTAAGAAGCCGCTCGCTTCTAATACTCAATTTCAATCATCTTTTTAATTTTGTAAGCCTTTTCAAAATGATCTAATTGATGAGTTTCAATCCACCAAGTCGCAGCTTGCATCAGCAACTTTGGGTTATCATTTTTATTTGCAAAAAAAGCGTAAAAAGACAATCCAACTGACTCACCTTTTTGTAATATTTTTTTATCACACACACTTATTATGTGTTGTCGTAGCTCTGGATTCATACATTACTCAGTTATAGCTTGCCATAGTTGATAGTTTTAAAAATTATGCACCGATTATTTTACGTGAATGTTTCGATATTAGCTTTTGTGCAATCATTGAAATAATGATACTTAAAACAATTGACCCAATTAAACTGACTAGACCATATAGCGCTATCTCTAAAGCATTTCTATCCGTTATTAACCAGTTTTGCGCAGCGTAAATTATCCACCCCATGAAAAATACATGTAAAAAATAGATAGAAAATGCCATATCACCTAGACGCCCTATCACTTTCCATACCATCGAGTGAGTTAACGTTTGTTTTCTTTCTGAATATACGTCTTGATAAACTTTCTGATTTATTGTGGTTTTAGCATGTTTGTCATCTGTATTGCCAAAAAGCCTATGCAATCCATATAATGCCACGCCGCTAATTATTAGCTTTTGCATATAAATCAGTGACTGCCTTACCGAGAACCAGCCAATATCAATATAATCAAAATAATAGCTAATAATAATGGTTACACATAACCCGAAAAGTACACAATATAGCTTGATAATATGTTGCCCTATCCAATGTAAGACTTGCTGTAAATGACAACCAACAAAAATACCAGTGGTATAAGCACCAACAAAATAGATAAACGTTTGAAGTTTTATAAAATCAGGGAAAGGACTACGGGAAATAAATAATGGGATCACTATCAATAGTAAAGCAACCCACTTCAATTTGGGGCTAGTCACTATTTCCCAAAGCAAAGGGGTTAATAGGTATAAGCTCATTAAAACCGGAATGTACCACATATGAATAGAGGCTTTGCCTAACCATAAACTCAGGAAGAACTCTTGTAATCCAAGATCACTTTGCCAGCCATTATAGAGCGAGAAATAAAACAGCGACATCGTAATATAAGGCAAAACCACATTGAACAACTTACTAAGATAAAACTGCTTCCATGAACGCTTAGCTAGCACTAAGCTAAATAACACCCCTGAGATCAGCGCAAAATACAATGTCGAACCGTGAAATAGCATTTCAGTGACTGAAAATAGTACTTCAAGCCCCAATGAATCCAAACTCCCAGTCCAAAAAATCATAAAAGACCACGCATGCGCGCCGACAATAGCAATGATAGCTAGCCCCCTCAGTAAATGTAGAGGATGATTAAAGTTTGTTTTAGTAACATTTTCAGGGGCGACTATGTTACTTATGCTTATATTAGGCTCATTCAACGAAGTAAGTGCTTTAACTGACGTTTTTATGATTTCCATGTCTCTATTTCTAATTAAGAAATTCCTTACGTATTAATCTAACTACTGTCCTAATTTTGTTCAAATACATACGATTGCAGAGCAATAATGGGTGTTCTGCAATCTGTATTTTTTATCCTGATTGATATATTTAAGTTAGTTATACTTAAAAGGTGTAGTCCATTTTTATCCAAGCTGTACGCCCTGGTTCATTCACTTGAAACATTGGATCGCTGCCCGGAATATCATTACCTGCGCCAGAGCGACTAACATGCTCTGCATAGGTAATATCAAATAAGTTTTCTACTCCGAAGCTCACCAATAAATCATCATGTTTCCAAGAGCCATTAACCGATAAAGTTCCGAAACCACTGCTTTCTGCTAAATCTTGGCCTGAAATATTGCCTTGACCAATGGCCACTCGATCTTGTGATGCCACTAAACGCCAAAACAGTCCTGCTGTCCAATTATTCGATTCGTAGTTTAGTGACACACGCCCTTCTAGCGGCGATATCTGGCCTAGAGGTGTATCAGCGGTATCATTATCTCCATGACTATAACTCACCGTCGTTTGCGCTGACCATTGCTCATTAAATGGATATAACACGCCGACTTCACCGCCCCAAATGGTGGCATCTACATTATATGCAGAGGTTTTAGTGGTATTTGAATCAATCAAAATGTAGTCATCGACTTTGCCGTAGTAAAATGCCGTCGAGATTTCAAATTCATTTTGATAAATCCAGCCTACATCGAGTTGAGTCGTTTTCTCTGGTTCTAAGTCAAATGCCTTGTTAGACATGTTGCTATCATCCGCTTTCATGAACTCCCAGTAATCTGGAATACGCTCAGCACGACCAGCACCAACATAGTATTGGCTATTACCAGATGTGTGCTCATAACGAATAAAGCCACTAAACAAGTCATCGTCACGTTGCCCCTGCTGGCCAACATGCAATTCTGTATCCCATTGATCCATTCTTAATCCAGTCAAGATTTTTCCTTGGCTCGACTGATAATCTAAGCTGTAATTCGCTTCAATAAACAGTCCTAGGTTTTGATAACTCATATTCTGCTTAAAAGGTTTAGCTAGCAAATCATCAAGGCCGTTATCAACTTCTTGATCTATGCTTCTACCTTCATGACGACTGTCCATGTAATCAATACCCACAACCGTTTCCCAACTTTCACTTAGGGCAAGGTCAAACCATAAATGACCACCAGATGTTTCACGGCGGACATTGGTACCCGAATTAACACCTTGATCAAATTGGTCCATCACGTGATCGTTTTCGTTGGTATAAGCTTGAAACTCGACATTATTCAGCCATGAAGAGTTAACATCTCTTTTTGCTAATAATGTGATATTTTCATTGTCGATAACACGGGCTTTGTTTGCTCTATCGGCATATTCTGCTTCACCGCTAGATGTGCCATATGATAATTCAACCACAGTATCTTCATCCGGTGTCCAACCGAGTGCGACATTGACATTACTGCGGTCATAGCTTGACTGTACTGTGTTGCCATCTCCATCTTCATAATGATCGCTTTTAGATTTATTCATATCAAAATCAATATAATGGGTCTCGGTACCCGCTTTCATTTCGACCAAATAATCTTCACGGCCAAAACTCCCGCCTGTCATGCTAAGGCGCCCTTCTATGTCTTTTTCAGAAAAGCTATGGCGGTCTTTTTCAAACAAAACGGTGCCAGCTGAGCCTACAGGGCCATATTTAACTGTTTGCGGCCCTTTAATCACAGTAATAGCATCATAAGCTTCAGGATAGATATAGGCTGTAGGCGGATCCATCCGCCCTCCACAAGTACCGTAAACGTGTTGACCATCATCCACAATACTGACTCTTGAACCGCCCATGCCTCTTAATGAAGGATCGCCACCAGCACCACCTTTACGACTAATGCTAAAACCTGGAATAGTTTTTAAAAAACCTGCACCATCATAAGCAGGTAACGGTAAACGTGGTTTTTTAGGATCTGTGGTGACCTTAGTCGGCTCACGCATCAACTCTCCTGTTACCACAATATAATCATCGCATTTTTCACCATCACAATTTTTTAATTGTTCTTGTGTTGAGTGTTCTGCTAACGCCAGTTGTGGAGTAAGAATGGTTGCTATTAATGCTGCTAAAACGCTAGTGTGAAATTTCATTGTGACGCCCATTTATTATTGGTTTAGGCCATCTTTCTCAAATTTCTAACAGGGCTCAACCAGAAAGTTCCACAGTGCGACAAAGTGTCACAGGCTAATTTGCGGTTCATCACACATCTGATTTTATTGGAGTTTTTATTAGGCCTTTATAAATTAGTTCACAGGAATTCAATTTGATTAATTCATCACAACTCATTAACATCTGTAGAATCATTTAAGAAAGTTAATTTATAAAAACAAGAGTGGGATTGAACTACATGGGAAGTGGTACTCAGCAAAACAATGACCAAGATATCCAACAACAATTATCTAATAATCAACAGCAAATTGAACGCCTAAATCAGCAATTACTGCAGCAGCTGGATAAAAAACCTTGGTATCAAAACCCTGAAATGATTGTCGCTTTCTCAGCGTTAGTCATCGGCATAGTGACGACATTCACTTCAATCTATTCCGCTTCTGTCGATCGAGCCTATGCCCGTGCGTCAGTATGGCCTAGTGTTGAAATTGCCCGAAGCCATGATAATGACTTGTTTAAATATATTATTTCTAACAATGGCACTGGTCCTGCCATCATTAAGTACGCCAAAATAAAGCACGGCAAACAATACCTTTCAAAGTGGCGTGACTCGATATTTTTAAAACAATCGTGCAATCTCATGTAGGAAAGACAGTCTTACCTGCCCAGAAATCAATAAATCCTATCATTTATCGTGGCGATAAGGTTGACGACATTCTAGCTGTAGATAATTTAATTACGATAGAGCTATGCTATTGCTCCATTTATGATGAGTGTTGGCTCGTTAATAGAGACAATAACCCGCAAGCCGTCAGCCGTCAGCCGTCAGCCAGTGCATTATTGATAACAATCAGCGTTTTTTACAATGACCTGCTCCTATCGCCAATATTAAGCATTAATAACTGATTTATTTGTTGTTTATTTAGTGTTTATTGGTAAGCTACCGCGGGTTTAATGACTATATTAGCCTTTGCTACTGCTGAAAGTCGAAAGTCGAAAGTTGAATGTTGGAAGCTAAAAACTCAACCCACTACCTATTATTCAGATACTCCATGGAAGGTGTAAATTGAAAAAGCTATTTGTTTTATTAGTGCTTTATGCCGTATATCAAAACTGGGATGCCTTAACGGACAAACCTGTCAACGCAGCTTACGCTGAAAGTAATGTCGTGGTCATGTACTCAACGGATTGGTGTGGCTACTGCAAAAAAGCGCGCGCCTTCTTTAATGACAATAACATTGCATTTGTCGACTACGATATTGAAAAATCTTTTGAGGCAAATGAGCGCTACGAAGCACTCGGTGGTCAAGGAATCCCTTTATTACAAGTAAACGACACTATCATTAGGGGCTTTCAGCAACATAAAGTCGTTGCTTCCTTACATTAAAGCTTGAACTAACCATTTTAGCTGACGTTTTTAATCCTCTTTATCATAAGTCTTATCAACACACGCAAACGGAATGCATTCTTTATGAACACAAGCTTACTGATTGGCGCAATACTCAGCGCGACCGCCGCCTTTTTACATTTAGGCTGTATTTATTTTGGCGCTTCATGGTATCGCTTTTTTGGTGCAGGAGAACAGATGGCATTAATGGCTGCGCAAGGTCAATTACAACCGACGATAATAACTTTAGTGATATTCACTGTGCTTTGCGTGTGGTCTTGTTATGCCTTATCTGCCGCTGGACTAATCATTAAGTTGCCGCTAGTTAGACTCATACTGGTGTTAATTACCGCTATTTATTTACTGCGTGGTTTAGCAGGTTTTTACTTTGTCAGCAATCCGCTGGGGAGAACTCCAGAGTTTTGGATGTGGAGTTGATTGATTTGTCTTGTCATTGGTTTATTTCATTTGGTTGGACTTATCCAGCAATGGCAACGTTTGAGTCATTAATTCAATCATCTATCAACATAGACAAACTAAGTAGAGTGGCATTAATCAAGTTACTATGCCCGGTCATCGTTATGTGTTTAATAATTGCTCATAACGATGCTAAATTAATCAAACATCACCATGTTCAATACATCGCTATTGAGAGCAGCCTTAACTAGCATCAAAGGTTGGCATAATGAACACACTGATTTTGTACTGCAGTTTGCTTTAACAGTTGAGTAAACTGTGCCTTACCACCTGCTCTTTCATTATCGAGTAGTTTTTCCATGTGCTGTGCTTGTGAAACTACCTGCTCCATAGCCATTTGTCTTGCTTGAGTTTCCGATTGACCCGTTAACACTAATTGCTCAACAAGATTAGAGTAGCTCTCATAGACGACGCCTTTGTAAAAGTCAGCTTCTGTCGCCATAGGCGTATGAGAGTAGACAATTGAGCAACTTACCGCTGATTCAATATTGGCTCTAGCCTGATCGATTTGGATAACCACTGATTGTTGAGTTGAGTAGCTGGCATTAGCTGCCACAGAGAAAAAAGCAAACATGGCGACCATCATTAATCTTTTCATATTGTTTTCCTTTTACGTCGATTCTTGTATGCAAGTGTTGTGGTTTACTGTTACTACTTTATCTAACTCCAAATTAAGTTAGTTACCTTTATATGCCAGTAAATTCTATTTTTTCTAGCTTTTAGCTTTCGTCTGAACCTAGTTCGTCACTTATTGCTGCTTGTTCCCACTAGCCATGTTCCCACTAATCATGTTCTCGCTATTCTGTTGCGCTAAAAAATTTTCTAAACATTTCCGCTAAAGAATTGCGTCAAACTGCCTTTCAACACAATCACGCTTTGTTAATAAGCTAACTTGATGATTATTTTACCTACTTTTGCTAAACCTAAGCTGAACAAGTAGTTAACTTTCTATATTCACTAAAGGCGTTCTAAATTTTCCTTATTTCAATTGCGAACAAACAACCAGCGAACTGTCTAACATTTGCACGAATAAACGGAAAATATTGCCAATTTTACGGGGATCACTATAATACTGTATAAATATACAGTTTCTTTAGAATGTGAAATTTATGAATGTCATTCCTATTTTGGCTAGCGCTGGGATCACTGGATTTGAATCCCCTGCCGCCGAGTATCGACAGCTACCATTAAGTTTAGATGAGCTATTAATTGAACACCCAAGTGCCACCTTTATAGGTCAAGCTAGCGGAGACTCAATGGAAAAAATAGGGATATTTGATAAAGACATTTTGATTGTGGATCGCCATGTCAGTGTTGAAAACCATGATGTCATCGTGGCCAACTATAACGGCAACTTTGTCTGTAAGTTAATTGATACTAAACGTCGATTATTACTTTCAGCCAACGACAATCACAATAGTGTCTTAATCCAAGAACACGATAATTTTAGCGTTGAAGGTGTGGTGATCCGATCTATCCGTTGTCATCGTCAAAGCCCGATACTTGCAGGTAATTAATTGATGTACGCTTTAGTCGATGCCAATTCTTTTTATTGCAGTGCTGAGCAAGTCTTTAGACCTGAATGGCGTGGACGCCCTATTGTCGTGTTATCCAACAACGATGGCTGTATTGTCGCAGCTAATCGCCAAGCAAAAGCCTTAGGCATTGGTAAGTTTGGCCCTTTCTTTGAAGTAAAAGACCTCTGTCAAAAGCTTGGAGTCATCGCACTCTCGTCTAACTATGAATTATATGGCTCACTTTCTAACAGTATGATGGAGGTGATTGGCCGTTTTGCCCCCGAGCAACACATATATTCCATCGACGAATCCTTTTTATCCTTCAAGCAAAGCTATCCGGCCATTCCCTGCCTGCTTACCCATGCTGCGCACATTCGCCGTGCGGTATGGAAAGAGACTCGCTTACCCGTTTGTGTGGGCATAGGTGAAACCTTAACTTTGGCCAAAGTGGCTAACCATGCGGCAAAAAAGCTCAGTGGTTATAACGGCGTGTGTTATATCGATTCTGTCCAACAGCGGCACAATATTTTAGCCAGCATGCAAGTCACTGATGTATGGGGAATTGGCTCTCGCATTGGTAAAAAACTGCAACAAATGGGGATCCACAATGCACTGGCACTGTCTAAGCTTCAACCCGGGCTTGCGCGAAAAAGTTTTAGCATTGAAATAGAGCGCACAGTACGCGAACTTAACGGTGAGCAATGTAAAGGCTGGGATAGCGCTCGCACAGATAAACAACAAATCTTTTCAACCCGTAGTGTTGGCGAACGTATCACAGATAAAGAATCTTTACTTCAAGCCTTGAGTAAACATGCCGCGATTGCCGCAGCAAAAGCAAGAAAACAAGGTTCAGCTGCCAGTAGCTTACTGATTTTTGCCAAGAACTCGCCCTATGATGAACAACCTAATGGTTTTAAGTACCACTATCGCTGCGCTTCACCAACAAATGACAGTTGTGAGTTAATAGGTCATGCTACACGTATCGGTAGCCAGTTATTTAACCCTAGAACTCGTTATTACAAAATCGGGGTGGGATTGGTCGACTTATCGCCAGTTCAGCATTTGCAAGGCGATTTATTTACTCCACCTAAAGATCCCGCTTTGATGCAAGTTTGCGACACCCTTAATCAACGTTACGGTACTGACTCAGTATTTGTTGCTGCACAGGGCATTAGCGGTAAATGGCATATGCGCCGAGATTTGCTTACTCCCCAATACACCACTTGCTGGCAAGACATTCCTCAAGTGAGCTGTCGTTGATCTCAAGCAGTAAAAAATCTGGATAACAAGCTAGTTTGATAGCAAGCCACCAGCAACATTAAAAACCCCGCAAATAAACATTTGAGCAACAGACTAACCACCTAACCTGATCAATTAATGCTGTTTTTAGCGTTTAACACCTCCAATATGCATAAACCTCGATGGGATCATTGTTTTGGCGGTGAAAATATAGACAATACGCACCTTCAAATTTTTTCGGATTATTGTGCGTGCCTGAGTTTGCTTTAAATCAACTGTTCTTTGTTCAACTGCTTGGATTTGTCTCAATGGCGATTGGCTGGTGGGCAAACACTCAAAAACAAGACTGCAAATTTATTCACGGCAATATGATAGCCGCAATATTAACGGCAATTCATTTAGGCTTATTAGGTAGTTTTTTAGGCATGGCGAACCAACTCGTCAATGTTATTCGCTTTCGCTGTTGTCAAAGCATGAATAAACAAAATACGACCATAATGCCATTTAACTCAGCATTATTTTCGCGATTATTCTCACGTTCAATCATGACAATAGTGTTTAGTTCGGTAGCTCTTATACAAGGTTTACTGTGGGCTGAGCATTGGAGTGAATGGTGCGCCGTGGCTGCTGCTGTCGTTATGAGCTTTAGCTTGTTCTACTTTGCAGGAAGTCAATTAAGAGTCGCAATGCTGGCCAGTAATGGCTTGAACTTAATGCTATCAATATATTTGATGTCATGGTCAGGAATACTGTATCAAGTCATGACCATTATGATTTTATCTAAAGGGCTTATCCAACATTACCTGCAAAATAAAAACCTTACACAGCCAAACCATACTCATGCTGAACTGGCTAAGTAACATCCATTAAATGCAGATACTTAAAACGATCTTCCAAAAATAAAAAAGCGGCTTAAGCCGCTTTTTATAAACCGTGTATATATTTAACTTGAATTCTGGTTAATATATCGCTTAACCAAAGTTCAGGTTAGTTTGTTTAAGCCAGCGCAGAGTTACCCGCTTGTTGCTTAACTCCTTGCTCTTGAACCAATACTTGTTCGCTATGATCAACCATAGTCACAACAGCAGCATCACCCACTACATTGGTGCTGGTACAGAACATATCAATGATGCGATCAAGCGCTGCCACAATTGCAATCGCTTCAATCGGAAGGCCAAGTTGATGTATAAGTACACCTATCATCACAATTCCGCCACCAGGCACGCCGCCAGCGCCAATCGATAATAAAAACACAGTGAAAGCCAAAACCGGCAATTGATTCATCTCAATTGGGTTACCAAAAGCATTACCAACGAAGAATATACCCACAGTAATGTAAATAGCAGCGCCGCTCATGTTCATGGTGGCGCCCATTGGTACTCCAAAACCAGCAATACTTTTCTTAACACCAATCTTTTCAATTAATGTGCGCATCGTAACAGGAATTGTCGCATTCGAACTTGCAGTAGACAGTGCAAACAAGAACTGCTCACGAGTATGGCGACGGAAATCAGTGGCTGAGGTTGAAGTCGTTAAACCAATAATGGTTGGGTATACAACAAGCGCCCAAAATGCGAGTAAGCCAATCACCAATACCATGTAACTTAATACACTCATAAAGGCTTCAGGAACAAAAGTTGCGGCTAATTGAATCATTAATGCGAATACACCGTAAGGCGCTAATCCCATAACCACAGTGATCATCTTTAACATGATTTTATTACCTTGCTGAAAAAAGGTAATAGTAGGCTTAACTGTATCGCCTAGCGCTTTAATTACGCCGCCTGTCATCAGTGCCATAAAGATAATTTGTAGCATGTTGCCTTCGGCAAAAGCTTGGATAGGGTTACGTGGAATGATATCCACAATCATACCTAAAAAGCCTGGTAACTCTGTGGTGACCAACTCTGCATTTTTATCGCCAGTGAGTGATAAACCCGCGCCTGGTGCAAACCAAACTGACAATGCAATAGCTACAATAATCGCTATCACGGTATTTAATAAATACAACACGAAGGTTTTACTGCCTAAGCGACCAAAAGATTTAAGATCATTTAATTCGATAATGCCCGTTACGATACTGAAGAAAACCAGTGGCACAACCAACATCATAATCATCTGAACAAACATACTGCCGATACCTGCAGCAATATCCACCAAAGTCCCATTAACAAAACCATCATTTGCGAAGCCGTATTGGAATAAGGTTCCAATAAACAAGCCAGCAAACATCCCCACAAATATTTTTACTGAAAGCGATTTAAACATGATTGATCAACCTTTGGTTTTTATTCTTAATCCTTCCATAGAATTAATTCCATCGGTATTCAAAATTGACTATCTACAGGGCTATATCAAGCGATGAAGGCTCATTTAATATTAGTCATACGCTAAATTAATCTTGTTTTAACATGATTAGCCAGTGAAATTTACTGAAATGGTATGGATAAACTAACTTAAGAAGAATTAAATGCTACCGAATGAATTTAATTTGCTCAAAAATATTACTCATACATAAATGAAAGCGCTAACAATCGTTTTTAAAACGCTTACTAGTCAATACTATTCATTAATATTTCTGTCGCGTTTGTATCAATAGGTATACAAAGTAAGGACCGGTGGCCTAGGCAGAACATGATTAAAAGCTTGAGAACACAATATTTGAGCAAGAACTATTACAGAACTAAATAACAAAAAGGAGCCGAAGCTCCTTTTAAGAATAACATGTTGCAGACAGCTAATAGGCTGACCTTACGCATTGAGTAAATACAAATATTTATAAATAGTACTTATACACGTAACTTACAAAGCATTAAGGTAGGCTTTTAATGCCTTAAGCCTGATGGTTGCGCCACCAATGATATCCATAAAGCCTAAGAAGTTAGCCGGCTTGTCAGCCGAAATCCAACCTGAACCCGTAGCACCAATAGGTATTGAGTAACCTTCAGGCTCTTCAAACTCAATGATAACAGTACGTCCATGACTACCAGAATTATTACCTACATGCTGTCTTACATGCTGTGTTCCTGCCATAGGACTAATAAGTGACTCACCAGTTCCTGAAGTGACACTATGCACTCGTCCGCGAAAAATTTCACCTGGAAAAGCATCAACATAAAATTCAGCAAATTGCCCAGGTTTAATGTAACGATAAGATTGATTTGCAATCCGCATTTCCAAGAACTTCTTAGAAGTATCGTAAAGATGCATATTACCAATTCGACTTCCTACTGCCACATTGGTGATAGAAAGCTGGCCATCAAACTGCGCTCTGATCTCACGGCGCTGATCGTTCCACTTTGCAGAACTAATTTGTGCATCAAATGAACGAAGCTGCGAACGATGAGTTTCTAACTCGGCAACAACAGAAGCTATTTCAGCTTCTGTTGAATGTATTTTTGCCTGTAAATCATCACGGGTCATTTCACTGGCATAATCACGTAATTCAGTGACACGTACCAAATTGCGTTTATCATTGTTTAGCGTGACTTCTAATGCTTGCATACGAAGCTTTAACGCTTCCTTTTTAGCTAGTTCTGCCGCTTTCTGAGCGATAAGTGAATCAATTTCTTGCTCACTGTCAATCGACACAAGCTTATAGATCAAATCGCCCTTTTTTACCTTTTGGTTATGAGTAACGTATATCTCTTCAATTTCTTGACCAAATAGTGGACTCAATACCGCATGAGGCGCTTTTATAGTTGAACTGTCAGTTAAATCTGCTGGCGACCAAAAGCGATGTGCAGTAAATAACATGAAAGCGATAAAGATACCTAAACCAACAGAGCGTACAGCGTTTGCAAGGTTCCACTGAATAACACCGAGTTTGACAAGTAACCAAATAATTAACACATACGGGAGCATAATCTCTTTCATCTACTTATCTCCTTTTATGCCATTACTGATGATGCTTGAAAGCCTATTGGCTAGTACATCCCAACGTCCAAATGCAATAATAATCGCCAGTACCCACCATGCTTTGTCGATGAATAAACCACATAAAGATAATGCAAATACAATTTGAGTATGGGCACTCGACATAGCTTCAGCTTTATGAACAGCCACTTCATGTAAGCGCCAAAACAACAAGAGTGTGTAACAAATAATGGCAATAGTGACCACAAAGACAAAGCCCATAAATAGCTCTGAATCGAGTAAAGCTAAAATACTCGGGTAACCATTAACAAAGTAACTTTCAGGTAATGATTTACCATGGATCTGGGTTAATAATGAAAATAAATAGCTCAAAAGACCTAAAGCTGAAAATGCAGCGATAACAGTGAGACTCTTTTTAAAAATCCTAACCACAATGTTAGGTTTAGTTGTTGCTATAGGTGCAGTTTCTAGCTGTTCTGTCATGTACTCTCCAAGGAATAAAAAATTAGCTAATGCAATACTATCAATAACTAAATGTAAAAATGGAATAAGGGATATTCCAAACGAGCTATTTACTTTGGAGGCTAATGTGTTTGCGGAATATATGGTGTAATATGAAGTTAAAGTGTTCTAAATTATCGGTATATCATGGATCTGAATGCACTTAATGTGTTTATCACTCTTTATAGAGCGGGCTCAACCCAAAGAGCTGCAAAACAGCTGGGCCGTTCACAATCATTTGTGTCAAAAATATTGGCTCAACTACGTGAAGAATTAAGCGATCCATTATTCATTCGCACCGCAAACGGTCTTCACCCTACAAGTTACGCAGATAAAATTGCGCCTAAAATTCAATGTTCAATCGAACAAATAAACCTTGCACTTGAACCTGAATATTTTGATCCTAAAAATTTACAGTATATTACGGTCCATTTAGGTGAACCATTAATGGTAATGATGGGTAAAGATCTGATCAACGCAATTAGAGCAGAAACTGATGCCGTCATAGAATTAAGACAATGGCGTAAAACCAGTAATGAAGGCTTGATTGATGGCTCAATTGATATTGGCATTCAAACATTAAGAGACAGACCGCAACAGCTATATCAGAAAAAAGTTGCTTCAGGATATGGCTCATTAACAGGTAATAAAAATGGTGAGTTTGTAAAACTTATCGTTGATGATCTCAATGAGTATGTGGAATTGTTCCGTGCAGTAGATGAAAAATTAACCCCAACCATACTTGTCGATAATTATACAGTACAGCAACAATTATTTGCTGATAACTATTCCTATCGTTTCAAACTAGAATCAGATGACAGTCATAAAGATATCGCTGTGGATCTCGCCATCATATGTAGCGCAGCACGCCGTCATGAAGCTAAAATTTCATGGTTGTCTGAGCTTTGTCAAAGAGTCACATTACAATCGATCGCTAATAGCTAACACACTCGCAAGTGAGGCATTATGAGTCAGAGAAGTATTCACGCTTTATTTAAGCCTAAGTCTATCGCTGTTATTGGCGCATCAAATACCGAAAAGCGCGCAGGTCGAGTATTGATGAAGAATTTATTAGGTAGCGGCTTTTCTGGCCCCATTATGCCAGTCACACCTAAATATGACTCAGTCATGGGCGTACTTGCCTACCCCAATATTGAATCTTTACCTATCAAACCTGATTTAGCCATTATCTGTACTCGAGCCAGTCGAGTACCAAATATTGTAGAAACCTTAGCCCAGTTTGGTTGTAAAGTTGTCATCATCATGGCATCAGGTATGGCTAACGAATTTGATGATAATGGGGTTAGTTTATTAAGTCTTACTCAGCAGCATGCTAAACGCTTTGGCATGCGCATTTTAGGCTCAAACAGCTTGGGGATGATCATCCCTCCCATAGGGCTGAATGCCAGTTTGGCCCATAGTAGTGCTAAAAAAGGTAAAATTGCATTTGTTTCACAATCCGCTGCAATTTGCACCACGGTATTAGATTGGGCAAACAATAAAGATATTGGGTTTTCATCGTTTATTTCACTCGGTGATGCATCTGATATTGATTTTGATGAACTACTTGATTACCTCGGCCGCGATAGCAGTACTAGCGCCATCATGCTTTACATCGACTCCATTAATGAAAAACGCCATTTCCTGTCAGCGGCAAGAGCTGCAGCCCGCAATAAACCCATATTTGTGATTAAATCAGGCCGTAGTCAAGAAGGCGTAAAAGCTGCCATGCTCCATACAGGTGGGATTGGTGGTAATGACGCAGTTTATGAAGCAGCGTTTAAACGTGCAGGTATGCTACGAGTAAATGATTTAATTGAATTGTTTGCAGCTGTTGAAAGTTTAGCTCACTCGACGCCTTTAAAAGGCGAACGCGTAGCAATTATCAGTAATGGCGGCGGTCCAGCAGTACTTGCCGCAGATGAGTTAATTATAAAAGGCGGTAAGTTAGCTCAATTATCAGAAGAGACTATAAATAAACTCAATCAAGTTTTACCAAGCACTTGGTCAGGCCAAAACCCAATTGATATTGTCGGTGATGCCAATAGTGAGCGCTATACCAAAGCTTTGAATATTTTGATGGACAGCCAAGAAATGGATGCCATTTTAGTGCTTCACTCACCTTCGGCATTAGAAGAAAGTGATGAAATAGCCCAAAGTTTAGTAAAAGCAATTAAAGCTCACCCTAATCGAAATCGGTTAAATATCTTAACCAATTGGAGCGGTGAAAATTCTGCTTACGCAGCAAGGAAGTTATTTAACAAAGCCGTTATACCAACGTATCGCACCCCAGAAGGCGCAGTAAAAGCCTTTATGCATATGGTGGAATACCGTCGCAACCAGAGACTACTTCAAGAAGTACCTCAATCAATACCAGATAATATCCCTACAGACACAATAAGCGCACGGGCTTTATTACAAAAAGCTCAGAATGAACAACGTTTTATTTTAGAAACCCATGAAACTCGAGATATTTTAAAAGCCTATGGCTTGAATACTATTCAAACCTGTTTTGCTAAAACTGCCGACGAAGCAATAAAGCTTGCTAATAAGGTCGGTTACCCTGTGGCGCTAAAGGTTCAATCGCCAGACTTAATGTATAAATCCGATGCTCATGGGGTCATGCTTAACCTCACCAATGATGATGAAGTTCAGCAAGCTGCCCATTCCATCACAAGCCGAGTCAAAGAAATTAATCCAGATGCCAAAATTGACGGCATGATTGTGCAAAAAATGGCACTCACTGCTGGCGCCCAAGAAGTACGTGTTTCAGTCATTAATGACCCAGTATTTGGACCAGCAATTTGCTTAGGAGAAGGAGGTTCAGAATGGGATCCAACTCGGGATGCTGCAGTTGCCCTACCGCCTTTAAATATGACCCTAGCAAGATACATGGTCATTCAAGCCTTAAAAGCGAATAAGCTACGAGACAGACATTTACCTCTTGGTTTAGACATGAATGCTTTATGTATCATGTTAACCCAGATATCTCATTTGATAATCGATTGCCCTGAAATTGCTTCACTTGATTTAAACCCTGTATTGGCTGCAGGCGAAACAATTACCTTGTTAGATGTCAACATGAAGCTTAATCAGCAAGATATCGATCCAAAAACGCGTTTAGCTATCATGCCTTATCCTAAAGAATTAGAACAAACAGCCACTTTGAAAAATGGCATTGAGGTCATGTTAAGACCTATTTTGCCTGAAGATGAGCCTAAACATTTAGCATTCGATAATTCACTCAGTGACGAAGATAGATATAAGCGTTATTTTGGGGTTCGCTCGCGTATGACCCACGAAGAAATGGCGGTACTAACGCAAATCGATTTTGCCCGCGAAATGGCATTTATTGCCACTGCAGTTGATGATAATGGCGAATCCATTACCCTTGGGGCTGTCAGAGCATCAACCGATCCTGATAACACAGAAGCCGAATTTGCTATGGCTGTTCGTGGTGATTACCAAGGCATTGGTTTAGGTAAACTCTTATTAGAAAAACTGGTTAATTATTATAAAACAACTGATACACCGGTACTGGCTGGTTTTACTATGTTCGAAAACCGCAGCATGGCAAACTTAGCGAAAAATTTAGGCTTTGCAGTATCATTTGATATGGAAGAGCATTTGATCAAAATGCACATGGACTTACCAACCTCAAAATTGAACACTGAAGAGTGAGGCTATGATAGCTAAAGCTTTGAACATATAGATTACGAAGTAATTGTCAGAACCAAAAACTTATAGCGTATAAAACAAACAAAAAGCTAAGGACATCATCCTTAGCTTTTTATATGAATATTTTGAAGACATTTGGAAAAGATAAAGGCTGTAATCTGTAGAAATGACACTACTGAGTAATTAACACTATTGATTGTTAGCCTTTAACGCAGTTTCTTCCAGAAGACTTAGCTTGGTATAACATGTCATCAGCACGCTTTAATAACGTCTCTGAGTCATCGCCAGGTTGGATATTCGCAAGCCCAATAGAAACGGTAATATTACCTAATTGCTGTTTCTTTTCTTTGCCTATTGTTAGTTGCCTTGCAGCAATGCGTTCTCGAATATTTTCTGCCACAGTGAAAGCATCTTTAAATTCAGTATTTGGCAATAAAACAACAAATTCTTCACCACCATATCGAGCAACAAAGTCATTGCCTTTAACCGACTGCTTTAAAGCAAATCCAACAAATGCTAAAACCTTATCACCCACTAGGTGACCATGGGTGTCATTGAAAGCTTTAAAATGATCGATATCTATCATCAACAAGCAACAAGGTATTTGATTTTGGGTAAATAAGCTGACTTGTTCAGTTGAGAAAATTTCATAAGCTCGGCGATTATTCAAAGATGTAAGTTCATCTGTCATGGCCACTTTACTGAGATTATCCATTTCCCCTTTTAATTGGGTTAGCTCATCACCTAAGGTTTCGATATCTTTTTTCATTGATTGGTTGTTGGCGATAACCTTTTCGACTTCAGCACTTATATTGACCACAAGTTCGTTCAAAGTTTGAGGATTAGCTCCAGATTGCAACTCGTCAGCAAAGTGAGATAAGTTATTAGAAAAGTCATCAGTACCTGTTGAAAACTGACTGATTTTATTCACTAAGCTATTAATTAAAATTTGGGTTTCAATTTGAACATTCTCAATCACCTCGGGCGATTGTTCTTGAATAAAATTATTATATAAACCTTGATTAACAGAAGCTGTAAACTCAACTTCATTCGCTAGTAAACCGTCTATGGCGCGCTTTAGACCTAAATTGGTTTCAGAATAATACTGATACCAAATAGCATAATTTTCGGGAGTAACAGGAATGTTTAACGCTGACATTTGCGGAACAGCCATGCGTAAAATATGAGCAGAATTTTCCAGGTTAGTATTCAATTGAACATCCTATGTCATCAAAAAATATGTTGTTGAATAAATTCAATCTGCCAGTTAAATCATAAATAAGGCCAAATTGCTGTAGATTTATCCAGCGCTAACACATAAAAAGTATACTTTATTAGTCTATTTAAAATATTAATTTAAGCAATGGTGTTTGAAAATACTAACAAAAAACATTGAAAACAAAAGAAATTTTATTAAATTAGCAAATATAAAATAGAGTTTACATTCTAAATATAAAAATTAATTATAAAAATAAAACCCTTTTTCACATTAGAGCCGTTTATAACTACAACAACGCAATCAAACACAAGTACTACATTAGCATTTTAGAAGCGAGAATCCATATGAAAAAAAGCCTAAACAGCACATTAAAAAATCTATTCAACATGTCAGCAATTGGATTGTTTGCCACTCTGTCATTTTCATCAACGGCCACAAGCCCTGTGCCAAATCAATTTGAGCGTCCTAGCATGATTACAAGTCATTCATTTACGCAAGAGAGCTATCAAGAAATTGAGCAAGCAAAGATGTTTCCAAAGCCAGCAGAAAATCAAGTACAACATATTCTATCGCTGACTAAACGAGACGATGAAGTAAATTACAAAGTCGAAATTCAAATTGGTCAAAATAAGATGGTAGATTGTAACCAGCACAGACTAATGGGAACTGTAGAAAAACAAAGTCTACAAGGCTGGGGATACAGCTATTACTCGGTAGATAAAATGACAGATGGCCCAAGTACAATGATGATGTGCCGCGATCCTAAAACGATAAAGTTTGTTACTTTAGGTGACAGTATCACTATCGATTACGATAGCCGTTTACCTAAAGTGTTTTATCTACCAGAAGGCGCTGAGCTGCGTTATCGTGTATGGCAAGTAAAAGGTGCTTTTGAATACTCTGGCCAATAAATACTGCACTGGTCAAGATAAATAAAGAGTATGGCTTAATAGCGTTTGACTCGAACCACTTGCATTACTTCAATGGCAAAGCCTGCAACAGTTTCTTCATCTGCATAATAGATAAGACTGACTAACTGATCTTTAAGCGACTTATATTTTTTAGGTCGCTTAAATTTAAACGGCACATCATAGCCGTCGATCATTAATGTATGAAGTACCCACTCATCTTTTTCTCTTTGGGTGTGAGAGATGACTTTAATACCTTCCAAATGATTAAGCTTTTCATGCTTATTGAGTAAGCCTTCAACCGCTTTATTTTTCATTAGAACCTGCCCCATTATCAATATAATTAATAATATCTTGGTATCGATATTCACTACAATAACCAAAACCAGCTAGCTGCTTAACACGAATACGAGCGAAGATGGGAACCGTCATGCCAGCAAGAAACTTTGCTTGCACTAAAACCGACACAGCTTCGAACCCTTTAGACTGCATATGCTGAATGAAACCATCTAAATATTGTTTAATATTGATTTGAGACTCAATAGGCGCGATAGATTTTTGCGGCAAAATAGCTGGATAACCACGGCATACACTGCAATGGCCACATTGCTCTGGCGCAGCGTTATCATCAAAATATCTTGCTAGTCTTGCTGTAATACAAGTGGGTGACTCGAAAAATGCTAATAGCTGATTTAAACGAGCAATTTCTTTAACTTCATTACTGT
The DNA here is from genome assembly GCF_055808815.1 of Shewanella sp. GJ50-10. Lineage (NCBI taxonomy): Bacteria > Pseudomonadati > Pseudomonadota > Gammaproteobacteria > Alteromonadales > Shewanellaceae > Shewanella > Shewanella sp. GJ50-10. The sequence continues at coordinate 2,142,432 of NZ_JBVVSS010000001.1, forward strand.
GAAAGTACTCTGATAACTGTTCAACTAGCCCTTGTTGAACTAACAACGCCGGATTAACATCAAATACTTGAGTGATTTTTTTTGTTTCCAATAAAATCATTTGTTTATCTGCAAGGTACTCAAGTGCAGCAACTACTCGCTGCCTCTGGGCACCATACTGCTGAAACAAACTATCAAAATCCAATTGTCCCCAAATTTTCTTAAATTGCGTATGTTCAAAAATTTGATTTAAAAATGCCTGTCTTTGCTCATCAAAACTCGCCAGAACTTGCTGTTTATCAACCAGAAATTGATATTTAAATTCAGCGAAATAGGCAAAACTTGGTTTCACGACCTTGGCTAATTCAAGTTGGACTAATAAAGTTTTTAGCGGCAGTAATTTGATATTACAACTACTTGATATGGCTGATTCTTGCATCTCCCAGCGGCCATTATCTACTTCGACGCTGATATGCTGAATTAATTTGGCAATGGCGCTCGGTTCTGGAGTATCGCCATAAACAAAATTCTCGATGGTACTGAGGCCATCTTTATTGGCTAAGGTTACACAATGGGATAATTGATTGTCGCGCCCTGCACGGCCGATCTCTTGGCTGTAATTTTCAATCGACTTGGGTAAATCATGATGGATTACAAAACGAATATTACTTTTATCAATCCCCATACCAAAGGCGATAGTAGCGACAATCACATTAATCTCACCAGCCATAAAGCGATTTTGAATCCCATTACGTATATCAGACTCAAGACCAGCGTGATAAGCCGTACTTCTGATCCCTTGGGAATTTAAAAATTGAGCTACTTCTTCTGCCGTTTTTTGCAATGTGACATAGATAATCCCTGCGCCATTCTCTACAACATTATGTTGGTGAACTTTTTCTAGCAAGGCAGCATTTTTCTCGGTTTCTAAAACCGGTAACACACTAATATCTAGGTTAGAACGGTAAAAACCTGTTTGAACTACTTGCTGAGGCAATATATTGAAGCGTTCAGCCATATCATGCTTCACTTTTGCTGTAGCCGTGGCTGTAAGCAGTAACACTTGAGATATGGCAAACTCTTGACAATAAACTGGGATTTTTAAATAGTCAGGTCTAAAGTTATGACCCCACTCTGAAATACAGTGCGCTTCATCAACCACTAACAAAGAAATACTGATTGAAGATAGAAACTGTCTAAAGCGCTCATTCTTAAAACGCTCCACAGAAACCATAAGTATTTTAGTCTGACCGCTTCGCACATCGCGCATTACTTGCTGACTTTGCTCATAAGATAAGCTTGAGTCAATACTGGCAGCATTAATCCCTTTACTATTAAGAAATGAAATTTGATCTTTCATCAATGCCAGCAAAGGAGACACCACCAAAGTGACATTATCTAGTTGTAATGCACTAAATTGATAGCATAAAGATTTACCTGAACCGGTTGGGAAAATCGCTAAAGAGGAATGCCCAGATAAGATGTGTTCAATGACAGCTTGTTGGCCTTCTCGAAATTGATCAAAGCCAAACTGTTGCTTTAACCTTTGTTGTAAAGAAGCCGATAGCTCAGATGTATTAAATGGTGAATGCTCTGTAGGTGTTAACATGCCGATGCCTTTATTGATTGAAAGCAGCCGAACGTTACGACTTACGAGCAATATATTGATTGATCAGGAGAGTAAGTTTGTCTTCGAAGCTTTCTTGTACTTGCTCAAGATCATCACCTAAACGGGCTAGATACTTGGCAGCTTGCTCACGAGTTAACATCTTGTTGGCTAGACAATAAGCCATTTCATCTAACTGTTTGTTAAACCTTGGCTCAAGAAACCATTGGCAGCTATCTGTATCAAATGCAGCTAAAGCTTGCTGGGCAAGGTTACAGAAAGTTTCAATGTGATCCATACCATCAGGCCCTAAACAACCAGGTTCAAGTCGGTAAAGAACAATTAATTTATTATCAAACATACTAAGCGCGCATCCTATGCGTAAACAGTTGAGCTAATTTACAAACTTTCCTAAAGAGGTGAACCTTATGAAGCAGAATTAAGCTTCATTAGCTTTTATCATAGCCTGTTTGAACTTATCAATATAGTTTTCAATCGGCACTATGTCTTCTTTTAAACGCCTATTTCGACCGAGTAACGAAGACTCTACAAATAAATCAAACCAAGTAGATAATGCTTCACCATTTTTAGGTTCATCGATAGCGCTAAAAGCTAAAGCTGCTACTTCCGCTGTCGATAATTGAAAGTCATGACTACCCTTTCTTAGCTCATAAGTTGCTAACGTTTCAGGGTTAAAAGATAACAATGGCAATTCATGAAGGTATGGACTTTTGCGAAACATTTTAATTGCTTGGCGCCAACTGCCATCTAAAAGAATCAATAATGGGATCTTTTTTATCTTTTGTAGTGTCGCTATCAGTGACTAACTTGTCGCATTGTGCTGTATAAGCGACTTGATCAATGTGCTCAACCACTAACTGACCTTCTTGAGCATATTGAGCAGGAAAGATTAATAATGGCTGATATTGTGGGTCATTAATCATCTCTACCATTTGCTTGTTAGGCTCTTTTCGAGACCATAAAAAAGCACTTGTGTTAGGCACTGTGTCAGCAATTAAACGACCACTGTTAGTCGGTTTAAGCACTTCATCATCATACATTATCAGCATAAAATTGGCCGAAGTAGTAAGGTACTGTCTATGCTCGCAGGTACAAAATAGTTCGCCTAACAAGCACCAAGGACAGCGGATCAGCTTCATTCCTCTTGCTGCAAAGGGTTTAGTCGAAATGGACTTTCTATATTGATAAAGACGATGAACAGCGTGCTGCTGCTCAGAAGGTAACGCCAACATGATGGATTCTCTATCTAACTCAATGCTTTACAAAAGGAGGAATGATATAACGCTTACAAAGTTTTACTAAAAATTATTAGGCCAACACATAAACATAAGCAAATTGTAGCTCATAGATTATGTATTAACCTTCAAAATAATTCATCGCAAAAAAAACTACCTTAGCTAATGTAGATTAAACTATAGGATCCTACGCAGTAAAAAATCAGCTTTTAGGCGCTTAATTCTAGTCATAATTTTTTTCACAGGAACTGGGTACTTCTGTAAGGTTTCTATTTGACTGTAATGAAAAAGCTTTTCGGTATGAGTTAAAATCAACGCTTGTTCAGCTTCAAAATCCTCTTTCCATGCACCGCTTTCATCATGAAGCAATAAGCCATTTTCTAAATCTAATGCCCAAGCACGCGGGTTTAAGTTTGAACCGGTAATAAGATGCTTACGGCCGTCTGCGCTAATCCCTTTTAAATGGTAACTATTGATACCATTTTTCCAAAGGTGGATACGTAACTGACCATTTTCTACCGCCCACTGCTGACGCTTAACAAACTTACGCAAAGACTGCTCATACATATAAGGCAGTGCGCCGATCGTTGAGAATTCTTTTTCAGGTGGAATATAAAAGTCATTTGCTGTTTTATCACCCACGACAATATCAATACTTTTGCCATTACGTAGATGACGAGTCAGTGCACGTACTAAGGCATTAGGTGGGTTAAAGTAAGGGGTGCAAATGAATAATGATTCTTTTGATTCATCAACCAGCTTAACAACAACTTCATTCAGCTTGTTCTTTTTACGGCCTAAGCCTACAAGCGGCGTAACGCGATTACCAATACGAGTACTTTCAAACTCATATTTAGAACGGCCTAAACGAGTTTTAAAAGTACGGATATCATTCTTTTCAGGACATTGTTCTGTTTTGCTATCTTGAGTTAAAGAACACACTGCAGGATCGCTCACGAGGAACTGATGAATATATGCAATCATACTTCTTGCAAGTTCAGCAGATTCAATCAAGTGATAGCGATCAAAACGATATTTCTCGAATTGTTGGAAGTAAATATTGTTAATGCTGGCGCCACTGAAAATGACAGCATCATCAATAATAAAACCTTTAAGGTGTAACACCCCCATAAACTCACGAGACTTAACCGGAACGCCCAATATTTCAAACGAGACCTCTGCATCAGCCATTGCTTTGCGGTACATAATGTAGTTACCGCTATCACCTTTATGACCAATCAGCCCGCGTCGCGCACGATGATAATCAACTAATACGACAATATCTAATTCCGGGTTGGCAGCCTTAGCGGCTAATAACGCATTTAAAACTTCGTTCCCTGCTTCATCATCTTCTAAATACAATGCAGCAATATAGATCGCAGTTTTTGCATTGGCAATGCGTGAAAGCAATTCAGTTTTGAACTGAATCGGATCTAATAACCATTTTAATGATTCGGCTTGTAATGCGATACCACCTAGCTTGTCCAGCAAGGCAACCTCCTTAAATGTTTCTCAATGCATTCCATTGAGTTCGACGCTCTAGCTGATTGATGTCACTTTTAAGATTTAATTAATAAGCCTAATTTTTATAGGCAAACAAAGTTTAAAAAAACTAAATCTATCAAAAGGCTGTTTTGAGACGTCGCAATAACTGATTAACAAAAATATTTGGAAATAGAAATTACCGACTTAACTGCTTTCGAGCAAGGTTTTTCTTAACTTAAACACTCGTTTGGTTAGTTTATGAGAAACAATTAATATATTTGGGATCAAACTCTAACGAATTACTCACGAAGAAGACCAGATATTTACAGAAAAAAGTGCGTTTAATCGACTACAAACGAAGATGTTTAATGTAAACGAAAGATAAATGGCGTATTTTAACTTTACCAATCTTTTTGTACTTTTTTATTATGCCTTTTCTCTGTCGCGCCTTATCTATACCACTTATATTACTGACATTAAGTTTTCCAGCAATCGCTGATGACTATCTAGCAAATATGATGAATATTATTAGCCCGTCACAATCTCAGATCTCAGTGAGCATTTGGGATGTGGAAGCTAAGCAGACTATCTACAGTCTAAACGACAATACTTTGATGCTGCCTGCGAGTATCCAAAAAGTCATTACAGCCGTGGCAGCAAGTCATCAACTGGGTAAGGACTTTCATTATCAAACTCAGCTCAGTTATGACGGCGTAATCAGCAAAAACATCTTAGAAGGTAATCTTTATATCCATTTTCAGGGTGATCCGACCCTTAAACGAATACACCTTAGTGCGCTCATCAGTAAGTTAAAGCAAAAAGGGATTAATCAAATAACGGGTTCAGTATTCTTAGTTTCAGAAGAGTCTAAACAAATACGTGCTCCTGGCTGGGCATGGGACGATTTAGGCATTTGTTACGCTGCGCCAGTATCAAATTACATCATTGATAGAAACTGCGTTAAAACGACATTGAAGCCCACTAAAGATGACTCATCAGTCTCAATTAAGTCAATATATCCAATTACCATGACTTCTACGGCTAAATTTGATTCAAGTATTGATGTAAAAGATGCACAAAAACATTTTTGTGAACTACATATGCAGCGTTTTGATAATAATCACTATGAAATTGATGGTTGTTACCCTGGTAATAAATCGATTCGATTGGCTATTGCAGTTAACGATCCTAGTTTATACAGCAAAAACGTTGTCGCTGACTTATTAACTGAAAACGAAATCAGCTATCAGAACATTGCTATAAGCTCGGACCAAACGCTCCACCTTCATGCTGGCGACACAAAACCTAATGGACACACAGTTATAGCTTCACATGAATCGGAACACTTACCAGCACTACTTAAAACCATGTTACAAAAGTCAGATAACTTAATCGCCGATAGTTTATTAAAACAAATAGGCAAAAATTATTTTTACCAATCTAAGCAAGCAATTAATCCCCAGCAGCAAGATGGATTTACTGTAGGAGCTAAAGCTATTGAACACATTATGTTAGCTTTAGACTTACCATTTATAGAGGCAAATATTGTCGATGGTTCAGGGTTATCTCGCTATAATTTGATGACAGCGCATCAAATGATGAGCTTATTACAGTTAATTAAAAGCGATGAAAACCTGCAATATATTGAAAAGCTACTCCCTGTGTCAGGGCAATCAGGTACACTGCGCTACAAAAAGTACTTTAACCAAGCGCCATTAAAAAATGAAGTAGCCGCTAAAACGGGCACCATGATGGGAGTCGAAAACCTTGCTGGCTATCTAAATGCAGCTAATGGTAAGCAATATGCCTTTGTTATCATCGAGAACGGATTAAGCCCTAAAGCTAAAAAAGCCAGATTAGCGCCCTTTAGTGCATTACTCCTGCAAACTTTAAACGACTTACCATAATTGACCTTTTAAATAATCATAAAAGCACTATTAATAAAAAAGCACTTTGTTTTCACAAAGTGCTTTTTGCTTTATTTGAGTAGTATTTAATTAAAACAAATCTGCTGGCATAGCCATGATAGAGTCATCGCCCTGGCTAACTTGAGCAATATGGAAGTCTGCCTTAGGCAATACTTTATCCATGTAAAACTTGGCAACATATTGTTTTTGCTTTGCAAAGTCTTGGTCTTCATGACCGTGAGCACGCTCGGCCATTAATAATGAATAATACCCATAAAGGATATAACCAAAGGCATCTAAGAAATCGACAGCACTAGAGTTGATCAATGCAGGTTGAGACAACTTGTGCTCATTAATGTGATTAGCAATCGTCAGTAAATTATCAAAACGCAAACTGATCGCTTTTTTATCCGCTTCTGAAACATGCTCAAGACTCGAAAGCTCAGCATTAATTTCAGCGACAAAGTTTGTCAGGGTTGCAACATTATCACCTGTAACTTTACGACCTAAAAAGTCGATTGCCTGAATACCATTGGTCCCTTCATAAATTTGCGCGATACGTGTATCACGGACAAATTGCTCAATACCTGTTTCGCGAATATAACCATGACCACCAAAGACTTGCTGGGCCATAATCGTTGAATCTAAGCCGCGATCAGTTAAAAAGGCTTTTGATACTGGTGTAAGTAAACCAACATACTTAGCCGCTTTAGCTTTTACATCGCCTTCGCCATGTTTTGCTAAATCCAGCTGTTTGCCCGTAAACACAGATAAAGCACGTCCAGCATCAGTAATCGATTTAATAGTTAGTAACATACGGCGCACATCACCATGCACGATAATAGGATCTGCACTGGCGCCTGTTGGCGAGCCACCTGCTGCAACACCTTGTACACGTTCTTTAGCGTAATCAGCGGCCATTTGGTAAGCACCTTGTGCACTTCCTAGACCTTGAATACCAATCGCTAAACGTTCGTAGTTCATCATAGTAAACATACATACTAAACCGCGATCAACGCGGCCAACTAAGAAGCCTTTAGCATTATCGTAGTTCATTACACATGTCGCTGACGCTTTAAGACCCATTTTGTGTTCTATTGAACCCACGGTTACGCCATTAGCTTCGCCCAATGTACCATCATCATTCACGCTAATTTTTGGCACTAAAAATAATGAAATACCGCTAGAATTTGGGAGTTTGGCTAATACAAGATGAATAACATTTTCTGTCAAATCATGATCGCCACCAGTAATAAATATTTTACTACCAGAAATGAGATAACTGCCGTCATCTTGTGGTTCTGCTTTAGTGCGGATATTACGTAAATCAGAACCCGCTTGAGGTTCAGTCATGTCCATTGCACCAGACCATTGGCCTGAATATAAATTAGGTAAATATTTTTCTTTTAATTCATCTGTTGCGTGGGCATTAATACATAACGCTGCACCTGCGGTTAATGAGCTGTATAAAGTGAATGAGTTACATGCGCTGTAATTCATTTCATCAACTAATACACCCAACATTTTTGGCATTCCCATGCCACCAAAATCAGGCTCACCACATAAACCAACCCAACCACCTTCTGAAAATTGCTGGTAAGTCTCTTTAAAGCCATCAGGCGTAATGACCTTACCATCCAGATGCCTAACTTCTTGTTCATCACCATTTCGGTTAATAGGTTGAATTAGGTCACGGCTAATCTTGCTCGCTTCATCTAAAATAGCGACTGCTGTGTCCATATCGACCATTTCAGCCATATTAGGCATGCTCTGCCAAGTGTTAGTGGCATCAAAAACATTTTCTAATAGAAACTGCATGTCTTTCAAAGGAGCTTGGTAAGGGTTCATATAAGACTCTTAAACAGATAATTAAAACAGTTGTTTCAATTTATACAAAAGTCATGTTAAACACAAGTTGATTCTGCATTTAAAATAGATAAAAAGTATAAAATTTCAAACTAGATATTGAAGTGCTGCTTTTATTTAAAATTAGCTTACAAGCCTTTAAATGCATAGGTTTCACTATGCTTTTCATTTAAGAAATAACGTTCTTTTGTTGCTCGAAAGCGACACCTAATAAAGCAAAGTAATCTACTATGCTTGTCATTATCAATTTTCGATGTTCTAACGTGGGATATATCATTTCTGAAGCCGTATCTCGTTTCATCGTGCCTGAAACTAAATATTGATTTTGAAGATGACCGTCAGACTCTATTGCAGCCTCAAATGCTCTAGCCATAAGTTCTGTGGGTTTCGAAAAATAATAACTACCTTGCTGTTTATCAACTGCAATTGCATTAGTAACGTATTGACTCGGCCTTTCACCATCGCTACTTAACAAAACTAATTTAAATAAAGCTGATAACTTATCATTCAGAGCATGAGGTTTAAGTAAGACATCTTTAAGCCATAAATCCGCAGCGCAGCTGAACTTTAAATTAAATGCTGACGCTTGATTAGCTCTTGTTTGTTGGCTTCCGATATCAAACGCTTTATCGACAATATAATGGTCAAAAGCGTGCCAAAATTCGTGTGCCAAGGCACCAGCTCCTGCATTTTTAGCTAATGCGAGCTCACGTGTTGTTGGTGAATAATGGGCTTGCACACCTTTTTGACCACCTCGTCCAAATAATAAATTGAGCGTTTTACGTAATCCTATTAGCTCGGTAGGCACTTGTAAGATTTGCGATAAATCCGCTAATGAATCAAAAACCAGGTTAGCTGCTATATCGGACTCTTCTCGGCTTACCCACTTTCCCACACTGATATGCCGTAAACCAAAGGTGTGCTTTATATCAATAAAGTTTGCTTGTTGGCCTTGTCGGTAATCAGAACCATTTCGATAATAGCTTGAATGTTTGAGCAATTTGCGACCTAAGTACGTTTATATGGGTGAGAGTCGTTAATTAGAAGTAAAACAAACACAAACTAATGACTAATAACGACACAATAAAAAAGCCTCTTTAAGAGGCTTTTTTATTGTGTTCATTTGCTAGTAGTAAATCAATGTTTACCACATTAAATCGTCTGGAATTGCATAATCAGCATAAGGATCATCAGCTTGTTCCACTTGATCAGCTGGGTTATTACTTGTTTCTTCCCATAAGTAACCACACCATTGCGGAACAAGTAAATTTACTCGCTCAGCTAATTTATGTGGCACAAGATAACTCTTCTCTTCATGGCGTACGATGCCTACAGCACCAGTTAACAGCTGGCCTTGAAGTTTTTCATCCACATAAATGGATAAGATTTTGTTGTCCATTGTGTAGTTAAATTTGATTTCAGCTACTTTTGGGATCTTGATAGCAAATTTAGTGAATTCAGTGATAAGCCCGCGCACTTGACCTTTTTCACTAGCCTCAGCAAAACGTTTTTCGTTTAATGCACGATCTTTTTCTGCCTGCGCTAACTTTTGATCTGCAATTTGCTTTTTTAAATCAGCGCTACCGTCATCAACTTTTGATTTCTTTTGTTTACGCTTTTGGGTTTTTACATCTCGCGCTTTTTGCTTACTCGCAAGTCCTGCTTTAAGCAATTGCTCTTGCAATGCGTTTGCCATTTAAATCACCTTTAAAAATTACTAATACTATTCAGGCAAATGTTTAGCCAGTGCATCCATTGCAGCACCCGCTCCGCCTAATGACCAACCACCATCAACTGGTAATATGGTACCGGTTATATATGAAGCCATGTCTGATGCTAAAAATAAAGCTGCATTGGCAATGTCTTGTTTGTGACCATTACGTTTGAGAGGCACACTGCCTGCTATCATTGATTTTAATCCTTCACTCGGCGCTAAGCGATCAAAACCTTCTGTTTCTGCGATGGGACCCGGCACAATAGAGTTAACTCTAATACCATCAACGCCCCACTCTATGGCTAAAGTACGGGTTAGCATATCAACTCCCGCCTTTGCAGCACAAACATGGACTTGTAATGCCATAGGGACATAAGCTTGCGGCGCCGAAATCTGAATCACACTTGCACTGGCACCTTCACCTCTTTCTTTAATACCCTTTATGAGCAAAGGATAGGCTTGTTTAATAACTTGAAAGCTACCAAGTAAATCAATATCCATAACTGATTTAAAACCATTAACAGATAAATCTTTAGCCCTTGCAGGGAAGTTTCCAGCTGCGCCGCTGACTAGTACATCAATAAAACCAAATTCAGACTCAATCGTAGCAAAACCCGAGGCCACCGCTTCAACATCTCTGACATCAAAACTGACACCAATATGCTTTCCTGATTTTCCAGAAAGCTTTAATGTATTAACTGCAGCATTAACTTTCTCAATACTACGACTGGCTACTGCTACATTGGCACCTTGATTAGCAAAGGCACAAGCAATGCCTAAGTTAATCCCACTGGTTCCACCAATTACAACAACGTTCTTTCCTTGATAATCAAACATATTGCACTCCTGCATAATTTGTTGATAAACAGCAGCTATATAAACAGTAACGATAAATACAGCATTCGATGAACACGCCACTCATAACGTGATAATAATTGCACTGAGTAAATAAAATTACTTCAGCGAGTTAACTATCTGATGTAATGACGCAAGTGGGTCAGCAGCTTTGGTGATTGGTCTACCAATCACTAAATAATCAGAGCCCGCTGCAATTGCTTTTGGTGGTGTCATCACGCGGTGTTGATCGCCAACATCTGCGCCAACAGGTCGAATACCAGGGGTGATTAAGTTGAAATCTTTACCGAATGTTGTTTTAAGCATTGTGGCTTCTTGGGCTGAACACACAACGCCGTCAAGTCCTGCTTGCTGTGTAAGAGATGCCAAACGTTTAACATGTTCTGATGCTGGTACGTTAATGCCCAGTAATGCTAGGTCTTCATCACTCATTGACGTCAGTACGGTCACAGCAATGAGTAATGGCGCATCATCACCATAATTAGTTAAAGCATTTTTAGCGGCTTGCATCATGGCCAAACCACCACTTGCATGTACGTTAGTCATCCAAACACCTAAATCAGCTGCCGCTGATACCGCTTTAGCGACAGTATTAGGAATATCGTGGAATTTTAAATCTAGAAATAAATCGAAATCACGGTCGTGAATATCTTTTACCAATTGAGGGCCAAATAAAGTAAACATTTCTTTGCCTACCTTTAAGCGACACATAGTCGGATCAAGCTTATCAATCAGTGATAGTGCCTCACTTTTATTGTCATAATCTAAGGCTACTACAATCGGTTTATCTGCCATGTTTACTCCGTAAGGTGTTAATTTACACACTACAATTTAATGACTGATTGCAGTGTGTTTGATTTGCTTGTTTCTTATAAAATCTTATCGCGTAAAGGTATGAGCAAGTGAACTCTAATAAAAATTTAACTAAATCAATTATAAGTGTTCAGTTGTTATTCTCCATCGAGACCTTTGACTCTTTTAATGCTGCCCCATTCTTTACATGAAGGACAATGCCAATAAAGGCTATGAGCAGGAAATCCACATGAACAACAACGATAACTCGGTCTGAATTTAATTTGTTGTTCAACTAATTTTTCGAGCATAGCTAGACTTTGTTTTGCTTGACCATCTTCGGCTTGTTTGATATGAAGCTGCATTAAATGCTGAAAGCCTTTCATCGTGGGATGTCGATATAGATGATCTAACACCATTTTTTCAGCACTTTTTGTTTGTCCTTGCTCAATCTTATGTTGAGCAAGTGCGATGATAACACTCGCTCCTGCACCAGACTCTAATGCTTGTTGAAGTAATGATTGATAACCATCTAGATCATTACTGTCACGATAAACTTGTCGAGCAACGCCAATAGCGTCCGAGAATAATTCAATGTCAGCAAGCTTTAACTCAAGCAGCGACTTTTTACATAAACTCACTTGTTCACTATCAAGATAGATTTTCGCGAGTGTTAACCACGAGCGGCCACATTTATCATCAAGTTTAATACCTTGCTGTAATAATTTGATTTTTTCTGCCGTATCAATTGCTTCATCAGCAAGTTGGCAATAAAAGTGCGCTGTAATTGATTTTAGTGCTTGTTGACGTTTTCGGCTTAAGCCTTTGGTGATGTTAATGGCATTTTGCCATTCTTTGGTGACTTGATAGATTGAAATTAATTGAGTTTCGGCTTCTTCACTGTGGTCATCTTGACTCACTAGATTCAAAAATATTTCTTCCGCTCTATCGTAAAAGCCAGCGGCTAAATAATCTTTGCCTAACTCCATCATAGCAATATCACGTTGCTCAGTAGTAAGGCTCGGTCTTGCAATGAGGTTTTGGTGAATGCGTATAGAGCGGTCTACTTCACCGCGCTTTCTAAACAGTGAGCCTAACGATAAATGTGTATCAATCGTTTCGTCGTCGACATCTAGCATGGTGATAAACAAATCGACTGCTTTATCAGATTCGTTTGAAAGTAAGAAGTTAAGCCCAGTAAAATAGTCTCTACTGAGTTTTTTACTTTGCTGTTTTTGATTCTGTCGTATGCTTCTTCGTCCCATATACCAGCCATATCCGGCGGCTATAGGTAACAACAGAAAGAGGATCTCTAGCATATTACGCGGCGGTATCCTGTGCTGTTACTGCTACTGGTTCTGCTACCTTGTCCGTTAACTGTGCAATGGTCTTATTTCTTTTTCTTAGCACCATTTTTAATTTAACAATGTAGTAAGCGGCAAATAACCAGCTAATGATAAAGCCAGCTAAAAAGACAACTGCAAGTACCACAGGTAATCGATACTGACCTTCAGCTACAAAATAACTGACTGTAACAATTTGCTCGTTCTTGGCACCGAAAAGAAGAGCAAGAACAAAGAATAATCCGACAATAACAATGGCAATAAAAGATTTCACGTGCAGCTCCATTTTATCTGTGAAAGATAGGACCGAAATTTACCAATATAATGATTATCCAAGAATTTTAGTCAACTAACCAGCTTTGGTGAGCATTAGATACAAAAAAGCCTCCAAAAGGAGGCTTTTTAATCAAGCGTTAATCAATGATTAACCGCATCGACACGTTCACGCAGTTCTTTGCCAGGCTTAAAGTGCGGTACGTATTTGCCTTCCAAGTCAACTGAGGTTCCAGTTTTTGGGTTACGGCCTACACGTGGTGCACGGAAATGAAGTGAAAAACTACCAAAACCACGGATCTCAATACGATCACCGCCTTCCAATGTTGTCGCCATTTGCTCTAACATTTCTTTAATAGCACTTTCCACTTCTTTCGCCGACAGCTGCGACTGCCTAGTGGCGAGTTTTTCGATCAGTTCGGATTTTGTCATCCTATACCCTCTATTATCAAGCCAAACACAGTCGCCTAATGGGAAACAAAGTGCGTTTCCCACACAACAGGCGATTTATTACTTACGAGCTGCTTTGAACGCTTCAGCCATTGCATTACTAATAACAGCATCATCTTGCTTGTTAATAGTTGCCATTGCTTCTTTCTCATCTGCTTCATCTTTCGCTTTGATAGATAAGCTGATAGAACGGTTCTTGCGATCTACGCCCATGAACTTAGATTCAACTTTGTCACCTACAGCGAATACTGTAGATGCGTCTTCGATACGCTCGCGAGAGATATCTGCAACGCGAAGGTAACCTTCAACAGTTTCAGCTAGTTCAATTGTAACGCCTTTAGCGTCAACAGCAGTAACTACACCATTTACAATAGTACCTTTCTTCTTGTCTGCCAAGTAGGCATTGAAAGGATCGTCTTCAGTTTGCTTAACGCCTAAGCTGATACGCTCACGCTCAGGGTCAACTGAAAGAACTACTGCATGGATTTCGTCACCTTTCTTGTACTCAGATACAGCGTCTTCGCCAGTACCGTTCCAAGAAATGTCAGATAAGTGAACAAGACCGTCGATGCCGCCGTCAAGACCAATGAAGATACCGAAGTCAGTGATAGACTTGATCTTACCAGAAACTTTATCGCCCTTGTTGAAACGAGTAGCGAAATCATCCCATGGATTAGTCTTACATTGCTTAAGACCTAGAGAAATACGACGACGTTCTTCATCGATGTCTAGAACTAGAACTTCAACTTCATCACCTAAGTTAACAACTTTAGATGGGTGGATGTTCTTGTTAGTCCAATCCATTTCAGAAACGTGAACAAGACCTTCAACGCCTTCTTCGATTTCAACGAAACAACCGTAGTCAGTTAGGTTAGTTACGCGACCAGTAAGACGTGTGCTTTCTGGGTAACGCTTGCTGATTTCTAACCATGGATCTTCGCCAAGTTGCTTAAGACCTAGTGAAACGCGAGTACGCTCACGGTCATACTTAAGAACTTTAACGTTGATTTCGTCACCAACATTAACGATTTCAGATGGGTGCTTAACACGCTTCCAAGCCATATCAGTGATATGTAGAAGACCGTCAACGCCACCTAAGTCTACGAATGCACCGTAGTCAGTAAGGTTCTTAACGATACCTTTAACTGCTTGACCTTCTTGAAGGTTCTCAAGAAGAGCATCACGCTCTGCACTGCTTTCTGATTCGATAACAGCACGACGAGAAACAACAACGTTGTTACGCTTCTGGTCAAGTTTGATAACTTTGAATTCTAATTCTTTGTACTCTAGGTGAGCAGTATCGCGAACTGGGCGAACGTCTACTAGAGAACCTGGTAAGAAGGCACGGATACCGTTTAATTCAACAGTGAAACCACCTTTAACTTTACCATTGATGATACCGATTACAGTTTCAGCATCTTCGTAAGCTTTTTCTAGAACAATCCAAGCTTCGTGACGTTTCGCTTTTTCACGAGATAATTGAGTTTCACCGAAACCGTCTTCAACAGAGTCAAGTGCAACATCAACTTCGTCGCCAACAGCGATTTCTAAAACACCTTGAGCGTTTTTGAATTCGTCAGCAGAAATTGGGCTTTCAGACTTAAGACCAGCGTCAACTAGTACAGTACCGTTTTCGATGCGTACAACTACGCCGCGTACGATAGAACCAGGACGGAACTCAAGTTCATTTAGAGATTGTTCAAATAGATCAGCAAAAGATTCAGTCATTTTATGATTACTTTCTTTTATAAACCACCATCCATCCTAGATGTGGAGTCAATTAATTTATTTACATCATCCGTGATATAAATGTTGTTTCATAATTTCTCAGAATTAAGAAATTACGTTAAGTTTTTATTGATGTGTTCAAGCACAAGCTCAAGCACTTCATTAATACCTATGCCACTAGTATCAATAACTAGCGCGTCATCTGCAGGCACTAAAGGTGAGACAGAACGATTAATATCGCGGTCATCACGTTCAATGATTTCAGATAAAAGGCGATCGATATTAACATCGAAGCCCTTGTCCTGCAACTGTTTATAGCGTCTCTGCGCCCTTTCCTCAGCCGATGCGGTCAAGAAAATTTTGGCTGGTGCTTTAGGAAAAACGACAGTTCCCATGTCACGTCCATCAGCAACTAAACCAGGTTCACTACTAAAAGCTCTCTGGCGTCGAAGTAATGCTTCACGAACGCGTGGAAATGCTGCGATTTTTGAAGCTGCATTACCACACTCTTGGGTACGGATGCTTGTTGAAACATCTTCGCCTTCAAGAATCACTTTTACGAGATCAGTACCTGTTAAAAACTGCACATCTAAATGAGCGGCTAATAATGTAATAGCTTCTTCATTTTCTAATTCAACATTATGATGAATTGCAGCTAGGGCTAATACACGATAGATAGCTCCGCTATCTAATAAGTGCCATTCTAGTTTTTGCGCAACTAGTTGACATATGGTCCCTTTCCCTGCACCGCTTGGTCCGTCGATTGTGACTACTGGAGCACGTTCAGACATAAATTCCTCCGAAAAAAAACAATCTTCCATGAAAGTAAAAAAGGTTCATCAAAATGAGCGCGCAGCATTGTATAATAATTTTGCTCAAAAAACTGGAGTATTTTGTAAGTTCACTAACCAGATCAAAACAACGGCAGTATATTGACTGCCGTCATTTTTATGAAGAATGAAATCGAGCGAATTACTGAGCTAGGCGAGCAAACTCAGCAAAATAGGTTGGGAAAGTTTTAGAAGTACAATCTGGGTCATTAATGGTAATCCCGCATTCAGCAAAGGCCATCATTGAAAAGCACATCGCCATACGATGGTCATTATAGGTATCAATTGCAGCAGTATTTAACACTGCTGGTGGTGTAACAGCGATGAAATCATGACCTTCTTCAACTGTTGCACCAACCTTACGTAACTCAGTTGCCATGGCTGATAAACGATCGGTTTCTTTAATACGCCAATTGTAAATATTTGTGATTTTGGTTGTTCCTTCAGCAAATAGCGCCGCAGTAGCAATTGTCATTGCCGCATCAGGAATATGATTCATATCTAAATCAACAGCACTAAGCTTTGCTTGTCTGGCAATAATGTAATCATCGCCCCACTCTATATCTGCGCCCATTTTTTCAAGCACATCAGCAAATTTTACATCGCCTTGAATACTTAGCTTACCTACACCAGTGACTTTAACTTCACCACCTTGGATTGCACCAGCAGCGAGAAAGTATGATGCTGAAGATGCATCACCTTCAACTAACACTTTACCAGGTGATACATATTGTTGACCGGTTTGAATTTCGAATCTGCGATAGTCATGATTAATCACTTTCACACCAAACTGCGCCATTAACGCTATAGTAATATCGATGTAAGGCTTAGAAACTAACTCGCCCTTAATATTAATATTCACGGTATCTTTAGTTAAAGGAGCAACCATTAACAAAGCCGTCAAAAACTGACTTGATAAATCACCTGCAATTTCAACTTCACCGCCACTTAGGCCATCAGCGTTAATTGTGAGAGGTGGAAAACCATCATTTTTTAAATAGGTAACATTCGCGCCAAGTTGACGTAAAGAATCAACCAAATCGCCAATGGGTCTTTCTTCCATACGCGGCTCACCAGTTAAGGTAAACTCGCCTGAGCCGAGTGTTAGTGCGGCACAAAGAGGTCGCATTGCCGTGCCTGCATTGCCTAAAAACAACGTCTGTGCTTGTTCGGCGCTTAAAGGCTTACCTAAGCCTTCGAGTTCACATACTGTATTATTTTCAGATAACTGATAGTTCACACCAAGCTGCTTTAGCGATGCCAACATATAACGAATGTCATCAGAGTCTAGTAAGTTAGTTAACGTCGTTTTCCCTTTAGCAAGCGTTGCAAGGAGTAATGCTCGATTTGAAATACTCTTTGAGCCAGGAATATTAACCACACCGCTTACTTTTTTTACTGGTTCTAGACGCAATTGTTTCATTAGTAATTCTTCTTAAATAATTTCTAGCTAAACGCGAGAATGTCTGTAGACAATAGATAACGACTTGTTTGTCAATTTATCTATACGATTTGTGCACTATTAGTTTGATTAATTATTCGTGCCTACAAATTTACTCATTGCAGCCTATGATTCAAGGGAAATATGACTTTTATTTACTGTTTTTCAGCCAACTTGAATAAAATGAATGAAAAACACTCGATCAAACGTCTTCTTAGCTAATACAACATCAGTTTTAGGTTCAAACTGTAAACTTGAGTGTTGAAAAAAAGAGGTTTTCACAGATATTGAAAAAAAGGCATTTCAATCAGCAATTAATCTACGTTACCCTTAAGTAAATCCTACTAACGCTGATTTATTAGCTGATTACATTATAAGGTCAACGGCCATGTTCAATACTTTAACTGCAATGCCTGCAGATCCAATCCTGGGATTACTGACCCAGTACCGCCAAGACAATCACCCTCAAAAAATTGATTTAGGTGTCGGCGTATATAAAGATCCAGTTGGTCACACGCCTATCTTAGATTGTGTAAAAAAAGCAGAGCAACTCAGAACTGATACTGAAACCACCAAAGTGTATATTGGCCCAACGGGTTCAGAGCAGTTTAATCGTTTAATGACAGAACTCGCTTTTGGTCAATCACACGCTGCATTACTCGCCGATCGTATTCGAACAGTGTCAACGCCTGGTGGAACTGGGGCACTAAGAGTCGCTGCGGAATTTATCAAAAGCTGTAATCCTAATACGGTAATTTGGGTGAGCGATCCGACTTGGGCTAACCATACAGGTTTATTTGAAGCGGCTGGTTTAACTGTTAAAACGTATCCTTATTATGACTACGATACCAAAACACTAAAATTTGAAGAAATGAAAGCAGCGCTTAGCCTAATAAGCCAAGATGATGTTGTTTTGCTGCATGCTTGTTGCCACAACCCAAGTGGGATGGACTTATCTGTTGAGCAATGGAATGAAGTCATTGCAATTACGGCTAAGCAAGGTTTTACGCCTTTAATCGATATGGCTTACCAAGGTTTCGGGGATGGTGTTGATGAAGATGCCTACGGCGTTCGTCAGATGGCTGCAGCCGTCGAAGAAATGATTTTGTGTAGCTCTTGCTCTAAAAACTTCGGTTTATATCGTGAACGTATTGGTGCGTGTACCCTAGTCGCCAAAGACAGTAATACTGCCAATGTTGCCTTTTCAGTGCTGCTTTATGTCGTCCGCTGTATTTACTCAATGCCGCCAGCACACGGTGCAGCAATTGTAGAAACCATTCTTGGCACACCAGAACTTAAGCAACAATGGTTAGATGAACTAACAGTAATGCGAAACCGCATTAACGGCAATCGACAAATGTTAGTGAACAAACTAATTGAAAATGGCGTTAAACAAGACTTCAACTTTATTGCCAACCAAAAAGGCATGTTTTCATTTTTAGGCATTAATGCTGAGCAAGTGGAAACATTAAAGCAGCAACATAGTATTTATATGGTCGGTTCTAGCCGGATGAGTATTGCAGGTATAAGCGAAGCAAATGTAGATTATCTAGCAAAATCTATCAGCTCAATTCTTTAATTAAACCAAAAAGCGAATGACCTAAATGTCATTCGCTTTTTCTCTTATCTTTTAAGTTTCGCTATTTACATAGACTAACAATGCTTTTGGCAAATGCTTCCATAAAGCTGACTAAAGCTTGTACGCCTGATAACGGCATTGCGTTGTAAATACTTGCACGCATACCACCAACAATACGATGTCCCTTCAGCGCAACTAGCCCTGCTAATTCTGCCTGCTTTAAAAACTCACTATCTAAGTTGTTATCAGTAAGCTGAAAGGTGACATTCATTCTTGAGCGGTTCGCTGATACCACGCCATTTTTATAAAATGGATTATCATCGATGCACTGATATAACAGATCGGCTTTTTGTTTATTAACGGCTTCAATGGCACTGACTCCGCCCTGCGCTGTTAACCAGTCAAATACTTCAGCTGCAAGATACCAAGCAAAAGTCGGTGGCGTGTTAAACATAGAATCATTTGCTTGAGCTACACTGTAATCCATAATAGAAGATTGAGGTAAGCTAGGTAGTTTAAGCATATCATCACGAACAATGACAATTGATAAACCTGAAGGACCGATGTTTTTTTGTGCTCCTGCATAGATTAGACCGTACTGACTCACATCAATTTTACGTGACATAATAGTTGATGATAAATCAACAACCACAGGCCAAGGGCTATCTAAATTGTCAAAAATCTCGATACCATCTACAGTCTCATTGGCACAAAAATGCACGTAACGATAATCTTTGTCGATGCTGTGTAAATCAGGTAACACGACTTGGTTTAAACCAGACTTATTTTCAACGATATTAAGTTGATCAATATTGTCTTCACCAACTAACTTTACTGCTTCTTTAACTGCGGCAGTTGACCATTGGCCATTAACTAAATAAAGCGCTTTACCATTATCACCTAAAAAGTTGTTAACCACATTGGTGAATTGGCCACGTCCGCCACCATGCATAAATAGCACATGGTAGTTATTTGGAATATCCATTAGCTCGCGTAATGTTTTTTCAGCATGTTGGGTCAATGCAATAAACTCTTTACTACGGTGACTAATTTCCATGACGGAGACACCCAAACCATTCCAATCGATTAACTCTTGCTGTGCTTTTTGCATTACAGCTTGTGGTAACATGGCAGGTCCAGCACAAAAATTATAAATAGCGCTCACAGCATTGTCCTTTATCGTTTTGGGTTAAAACATTAAATTGATAGCATTTTGATAAGCAGTATATCTCAACTGTTTGGTGGCTAAAATGAAAAATAATCATAAAGCGATTAAGGATTGAAATTATTCAATTTACAACACGTTTAAATATTATCTTAGAGGTATTATTTGATAGAATTCACTGCTTATTTGACAGTTAAAAGCTTTAGATTTTAAAAGCTGCTGTTTAAATAAACTAAGTTACTTTTAAAATCGGTTACTTTGCTTGTTTATTAGTAAAGTTTCATCATTAATGACTAGTAAGTTAGCCTGTTATGCACAACAATACTTGTATACAAGTTAGTAACAAACGTCGTTTTGTTTTCTAATAGCGTCACAAATACAATAAAAAATAAGCCGTTTAAACGGTCATTGGAACTGTAAATGCTTTTAAAACCTATTTTGCTTTTAGGCACGTTATCTATCGGGGCACTTAGCTCTATTTCTTCTTTAGCCGCGACGCAATCTGAATATATTCAAATAACAAATAACTTCAAACAAAATTTTCACAGTCAACTAAGAAAAAGCAAAGTTCCCGGTGGCGCTTTTGTTATTGTTGAAGGCGATCAAGTATTAAAACTGAGTACTTATGGTAAGCGTACAAGAGGTGGCAGTTTAAATGTAAACGCTGATACTGTTTTTAGACTAGCGTCCGTGTCTAAAACATTTGCTGGAACATTGGCTAGCATGCTGGTAAACGAGAAAAAATTAAGCTGGCAACAACCTATCGTAAGCTACCTACCTGAATTTACCCTTGCAGATAAACAACAAGCTAAAGACATTAATCTTGGTCATATCATTGGCCAAAGTACCGGGTTGATGCCAAATAGCTACGATAATTTAATCAATGCTAATGTCGACATGGAAAGGATCATCAATAAGTTCTCTGAGTTGACGCCTATGTGCCAACCAGGTGTTTGTTACAGCTATCAAAATGTCGCGTTTTCATTTATAGAAAATGCGATTGAACAACAATCTGGTCAATCTTACGAAGACTTACTACAACAGAAAATATTTTCACCCCTCAATATGAAAACTGCATCTATTGGTTATGATGCATTTGATCAGCAAAGTAATCGCGCTGAACCTCACGTTAAGACAAAGTCTGGTTTCAGAAAAGTGACCGTAAAACCGAACTATTATGCTGTTGCGCCGGCAGCTGGAGTTAATGCCAGTATTACTGATATGTCAAAATGGCTCATTGCAAACCTTGGCGAAAACCCTGGTGTGTTGTCAAATAGTGTTATCAAGGATGTCACAACCGCTGGTGTCAGAACTACGAAAGAGCTAAGACGACGTGATTGGCGTACCTACCTAGATAACGCTCATTATGGAAAAGGCTGGCGAGTGTATGAATTTGAAGGTAGACCATTAATTTATCATGCTGGTTGGGTTGCGGGCTATGTGGCTGAAGTGTCTTATTCTCCAGAGCTTAATATCGGTATGGCAATGCTGCTCAATGGTGAGTCACGGGTTATCGCTAAGCTAAGCTCAAATTTCTGGCGAGATACTTTTAAAAGAGCCGATACACTTACGAAGAATAGTCATTAAGCACTAATTTTTGTTCAGTGTAGTAATAGTTTTTGAACTGTGATTAACAGTGAGTAAATAACTAATGCTCATTAGCTTTAAGTATTTAACCTGAGCCCGGGATAACAACTTGCTTTCTAGAGGCTATTTTTACTGATAACGGCGTTAAATTTGTTTGCAATAGGCCAGCTATTGACGCACAAATTTGCCTTGTTCTAAGCAAAAATATCTCTCTAGAATAATACTGAAAGAAAACATCAAATAAATTAACAAGTTAACTAACTTCTTATCCCGAGTTCAGGTTATTTAAGTTTTAACGACTCAAGTTAATATTTATGTGTAGTAACAACGTATTTAATGACAAAAGTCAGACATAAAAAAAGGATGCCATTGGCATCCTTTTTTGTAATCGCTTATCGTTTTACTTAAGCATCAGCTTCTGGAGTATCTGTTGCATCATCTGCTGTATTCTCTACAGCTTGTGTTTCAGGTTGTTCACCTTCAACGCCTTCTGTTAACTCTTCTTCAGTTACTTCGATTTCGTCTAGTCTTTGCAAACCAACGACTTTCTCGTCTTCAGCAGTACGGATGATAGTCACACCTTGCGTGTTACGACCAATCAGTGACACACCACTTGAAGGAGTACGAACTAACGTGCCCTTGTTACTAATCAACATGATTTCTTCAGACTCAGTGACTTGTACAGCGCCAACAACTGCGCCATTACGTTCACTCACCTTAATAGAAACTACACCTTTAGTACCACGGCTCTTAGCTGGGTATTCAGAAAGGTCAGTACGCTTACCGTAACCATTTTCAGTCACAGTTAAGATAGAACCTTCTTCTTTAGGAATGATCATCGAAACGACTTTTTGACCATCTTCAAGTTTGATACCGCGAACACCTGTTGCTGTACGGCCCATTGGACGGATAGCAATTAAGTCTTCACCTGTTTCCGGATCTTTCTTCACTTCACCTGTTTCTGAATCACGTACTTTCTCGTTGAAACGAACGACTTTACCTTCATTCGAGAACAACATGATGTCATCACTACCATTAGTAATATCAACACCAATTAATTGATCATCATCTTTCAGGTTAACAGCAATAATGCCGTTTGCACGAGGATTACTATAAGCCGTTAATGCGGTTTTCTTAACTGTACCGTGCGCTGTTGCCATAACAATAAACTTATCATCAGCATATTCACGTACTGGTAAAATAGCAGTAATACGCTCACCATCAGATAATGGTAGTAAGTTAATGATTGGGCGACCACGTGCTGTTCGGCTTGCCAATGGTAATTGGTAAACTTTAAGCCAGTACATTTTACCGAAGTCAGAGAAACAAAGGATGGTGTCATGAGTGTTAGCAACGAGTAACTTCTCAACGAAATCTTCGTCTTTAACTTTAGTTGCTGCTTTACCTTTACCACCACGGCGTTGTGCTTGGTAGTCAGTCAGTGGCTGATACTTGGCATAACCCATATGTGATAATGTCACGACGACATCTTCTTCGTTAATTAAGTCTTCAAGACTCATATCAACTTCGTTTTGATTAATTACAGTACGTCGAGCATCACCGTATTGTTCTAATACTTCTTCTAGCTCTTCTTTGATGACTTCCATCAAACGTTCAGGGCTGCGAAGAATAAACAATAGACCAGCAATGAACTCTAATAACTCTTCATATTCAGCAAGAATTTTTTCATGTTCAAGACCAGTTAAGCGATGTAAACGTAATTCAAGGATCGCTTGTGCCTGTTGTTCAGTTAAGAAGTATTCGCCATCACGAATACCATACTCAGGCTCTAACCATTCTGGACGCGCTGCATCATCACCTGCTTTTTCAAGCATGCCTTGCACATTACCTAACTGCCAGCCTTGAGCAACTAATTTAACTTTTGCTTCAGCTGGAGTTGGTGATGCTTTAATTAACGCAATAATTGGATCAATGTTAGCAAGTGCAATCGCTAGTGCTTCAAGGATATGTGCACGTTCGCGAGCTTTACGTAATTCGAATACTGTTCTGCGAGTCACAACTTCACGACGGTGAAGAATAAAACACTCAAGCATTTCTTTTAGGTTAAACAGTTTCGGTTGACCATTTGTCAACGCAACCATGTTAATACCAAAAGAACACTGCATTTGTGTTTGAGCGTATAAGTTGTTTAGTACAACTTCGCCGACTTCACCACGTTTGATTTCAATAACAATGCGCATGCCGTCTTTATCAGACTCATCACGTAAACCACTGATACCTTCAATCTTCTTATCTTTAACAAGCTCAGCGATTTTTTCAATCAGACGTGCTTTGTTCACTTGATAAGGGATTTCTGTAACGATGATACGTTCGCGATTGTTTTCTTCTTCAATTTCTGCTTTTGAGCGCATAACAGCACGGCCGCGGCCAGTTTTGTATGCATCAATGATACCTTTACGGCCATTGATTGACGCAGCTGTAGGGAAGTCAGGTCCAGGAATGTATTCCATTAGCTGTTCAATTGAGAGACTAGGCTCTTCTATTAACGCTAAACAGCCTTGAACAACTTCATTGATATTGTGCGGCGGGATATTCGTCGCCATACCAACCGCAATACCAGATGAACCATTAATTAATAATGTCGGTACACGAGTCGGCAAAACCGCAGGGATATGTTCTGTACCATCATAGTTAGGTACATAATCCACGGTTTCTTTTTCTAAATCAGCTAGCAATGAATGAGCTAACTTCTCCATACGGATTTCGGTATAACGCATTGCCGCTGCTGAATCACCATCGACAGAACCGAAGTTACCTTGGCCGTCTACTAAGGTGTAACGCATTGAGAATGGTTGTGCCATACGTACGATTGTATCGTAAACAGCAGAGTCACCATGTGGGTGATACTTACCAATTACGTCACCAACAACACGAGCTGATTTTTTATAAGGCTTATTAAAGTCGTTCTTTAATTCGTTCATTGCAAAAAGCACACGACGGTGAACAGGTTTTAAACCGTCACGAACGTCGGGTAATGCACGACCTACGATTACACTCATTGCATAATCTAAATAAGAATTTTTTAGTTCGTCTTCGATGTTAATTGGCGAAATTGATGATGCCAGATCAGTCATAAACTGCTCGTTCCCCTAAAATTAGCGCACAATAATTATTCCATTTTATTGTGTAGCTCAAAAACGTGATTTGGCATTCTAACACAGATAAATAAAGTGGCTAGACCCTAGAACAACGAAAAGTTAAAGCAAGTGAAAAACTGAATAAAAACAGCAAGAATTAGTCAATATTGTTTAGGTTTCACTACTATTGAAATGCCCAAAAGCCGCTAATAAAACCTCGATGACTTTTTTATCAGCAATTACTGCCGAATATATAGGCAACTAGAAATGAATCTTGTTTCATCTCACTATGTTTCTTGTAATGGATGGTTATAATGCATGCAATAATCATAAATATATTATGGGTCCTTGCTATGTCGAACCAAGAACACACCACTCAACAGAATGTTGATCATCAAGAAATCGAAAAATTTGCCAAAATGGCAGAATCTTGGTGGGATCCAAATGGCGACTTTAAGCCATTACATCAATTAAACCCTTTACGATTAAATTATATTGATCAAACTAGCGGTGGCTTATTTGAAAAACAAGTTATCGATATTGGTTGTGGAGGCGGTATTTTGTCAGAAAGCATGGCAAAAATTGGTGCTAATGTGACGGGTTTAGATATGGGCGAGGCTCAAATTGAAGTCGCAAAGCTTCATGCCTTAGAAACTGGGGTGACCATCAATTACGATACCATGACTGCTGAAGAGCACGCTGCCACTCACGCAAATCATTATGATGTCGTCACTTGCATGGAAATGCTTGAACACGTGCCAGATCCATTATCAGTTATTCAAGCATGTTGTGACATGGTTAAGCCTGGTGGTCATGTTTTCTTTTCAACCATCAACCGAAGCATGATGTCATATATTCAGGCGATTGTCGGCGCTGAATATGTGTTAAAAATGCTTCCTGTCGGCACACACGATCACAGTAAGTTCATCAGACCATCCGAGCTAATAAACTTAGTTGATAATACCGACTTAATTTGTCGTGACGCATTAGGTATCACTTATAATCCTCTTTCAGGTGTATATAAGTACACTAACAAAGTCGATGTTAATTACATGATCGCCACTCAAAAGGTCGCTGACTAACCAAAGCAAGATTAAGATGCCATATCAAAAGGTAACGTCAATTCCGGCGTTACCCCCTTCTTAGCTCCAAATTAAACTTAATAATGTAATAGCTCGATAAACTTGTTAATACCACGAGGCATTTATGAATTCTATTAAAGCTGTGCTCTTTGATTTAGACGGCACCTTAGCTGATACTGCACCAGATTTAATCCATGCGTTAAATCTAAGCCTACTAGATCGTAAAATAGCACCTCAAAGTGTCGCAGCCCTGCGTTATTCGGCTTCACATGGCAGTCTTGCATTAGTTAAAGCCGGTGTGCCGCATCTTGATGAAACCACTCAACTTGAAATTCAGCAATCATTGTTGGGTTACTACAAAATGGTAAATGGTGAAAAAGCACGGTTATTTGAAGGATTTGATGTCTTTCTTGATTTATTGGACAGTAATGAAATTCCATTTGGCATTGTCACTAACAAGCAAGCAAAGTTTACTCGACCGCTTATTGATGCTTTAGGTTTAACTCATCGTGCAAAATCTATTATAAGTGGAGATTCAACTCAGCACCCTAAACCCCATACCGCTCCAATGTTTTTAGCTGCACAGCAAATTAATTGTAAACCTCATGAGATATTATATTTAGGCGACGCAGAACGTGACTTAGTTGCAGCTGACAATGCAGGGATGATAGGCGGAACAGCCTTGTGGGGGTATTTATCTGAATCAGATACTCCAGAGCAATGGCCAAGTAAAATTGAATTTAATACCGTTGCTGATCTGCACGATCTTTTTATAACAAAAGTGATTTCGTAACCATACTAATGTGTAATCAAAGTCATGTGTAATCAAAGTCATTGCAAAGTGGCGGCCATTAAATGGCCTTACTCAGCTTATAAAATCGTTAGTTAAACTAGCAACTCAAGCCCTATTTCATTTGAAGAAACTAAATCAGTTATACCTCCTATTAAGGCTTAAATCTGCATAGCAAACCTTAGATCAAAAAATCAAACTATTTTTATACCGAAACAATCGATCGCTGATTATTTTAGCGATCGAACCAGTGTGAATATTCGAACAAAAAAACGTCTAAACCGAAAAGTTAAAGCGTATTTTACGTTAGCAGGTTAGCTTTTACTAACTTGTTTCAATATACATAAGATATCCACAAGTTATTCAATAAAATCTTGCTTGCAAATAGTGAGTAACCTCACTATCTTGTATGTATAAAATTTAAAAACACCATATCTTGTGTGTGACATCACTAAGAGACACTAGCTTAAAACCTACGTATCTCGCTGTAACACTAGTATTTTTGTTAATATTATGTTGTGAATGCTTTTGGATGATCAGCTTACAAGGGAACGTAATGTGATTTATTGGCGATCGTAAGTAACACGATAGAAAAAGATCCAATGATAAATTACACCAATAAATATAGAACCAAGGCTTTTTAATGAACAGCAATATGACAGTCACTAAACGCAGTGGCGAACGCGAAAAAATTGATTTAGATAAAATTCATCGCGTTATCGAATGGGCAGCAAAAGGACTGAATAACGTTTCAGTTTCAGAAGTTGAATTACGCTCTCACCTGCAGTTTTTTGAAGGTATTCCAACTGAAGCTATTCACGAGACAATTATCAAAGCAGCAGCTGATTTAATTTCACCAGAATCACCTGATTACCAATTTCTGGCTGCTCGCTTAGCTGTATTTCATTTACGTAAAAAAGCTTTTGGCCAATTTGAACCACCTAAACTAATTGATCAAGTAAACCGTTTGGTAGAGCTTGGTAAATACGACAAACATATTATTGAAGACTATACAGCTGAAGAATTAACGATTCTTGATGGCTATATGGATCATTGGCGTGACATGGACTTCTCTTATGCTGCAGTAAAGCAATTAGAAGGCAAGTACCTAGTTCAAAACCGTGTCACTAACGAAATATACGAAAGTGCTCAGTTCTTATATATCTTGGTTGCGGCATGTTTATTTGCTAAATATCCTAAAGAAACTCGTCTTGATTACATCAAACGTTTTTATGATGCGGTATCTACCTTTAAGATTTCACTGCCAACTCCAATTATGGCAGGCGTACGTACTCCAACACGTCAGTTCAGCTCATGTGTATTGATTGAGTGTGACGATAGCCTAGATTCAATTAACGCGACGGCATCTTCTATTGTTAAGTATGTCAGCCAACGTGCAGGTATCGGTATTAACGCTGGTCGTATTCGTGCTTTAGGCAGTCCTATTAGAGGCGGTGAAGCATTCCACACAGGTTGTTTACCTTTTTACAAGTATTTCCAAACTGCGGTTAAGTCATGCTCACAAGGCGGCGTTCGTGGCGGCGCAGCAACCTTGTTCTACCCTATTTGGCATTTAGAAGTTGAATCGCTACTTGTCCTTAAGAATAACCGTGGTGTTGACGACAACCGTGTTCGTCATCTCGATTACGGCGTTCAATTAAACAAACTGATGTATCAGCGTTTAATTAAATCTCAAAACATCAGCTTATTCAGCCCATCTGACGTACCAGGTTTATACGATGCGTTCTTTGCTGATCAAACTGAATTCGAACGTCTGTATTTACAGTATGAAGCTGACACTAGCATTCGTCGTAAAGAGATAAAAGCCGTTGAACTATTTTCACTGATGATGCAAGAACGTGCGTCAACTGGTCGTATTTATATTCAAAACGTCGATCACTGTAATACCCACAGCCCATTCGACCCTAAAGTCGCGCCAATTAAGCAATCTAACCTTTGTTTAGAAATTGCTTTGCCAACTAAGCCAATGAAAAACATTGAAGATCCAAATGGTGAAATCGCCCTTTGTACTCTTTCAGCACTAAATCTTGGTGCTATCAATGACTTATCAGAATTAGAACCGCTAGCTGATTTAGCAGTTCGTGCACTTGATAACTTATTAGATTACCAAGACTACCCGATTATTTCGGCTCAGCTTGGTTCAATGAATCGTCGAACTCTAGGTATCGGTGTAATTAACTTTGCAAATTACCTAGCAAAAAATGGAATGAAATATTCTGATGGCTCAGGCAATAACTTGACCCATAAAACATTTGAAGCAATTCAGTTTTACTTATTAAAAGCTTCTATGAATTTAGCGAAAGAACAAGGTGCTTGTCCGTTATTTAACGAGACAACATACGCTGAAGGTATCTTGCCAATTGATACTTACAAACGTGACCTTGATAAAATTTGTAGTGAACCGCTTCATATGGATTGGGAAGGTTTACGCAGCGATATCCAGCAACATGGCCTACGTAACTCAACTTTGTCAGCGTTAATGCCTTCTGAAACGTCTTCACAGATTTCTAATGCGACCAACGGTATTGAACCTCCACGTGGGTTGATTAGTGTTAAAGCGAGTAAAGACGGTCAGTTAAAGCAAGTAGTACCAGACTTTGATGAACTAAAACATCAATATGAACTGCTTTGGAATATGCCAAACAACAATGGTTACTTAGAGTTAGTCGGCATTATGCAAAAGTTTATTGACCAAGCGATTTCGGCAAACACTAACTACGATCCGACACGTTTTGACGGTCAGAAAGTTCCGATGCAAACTTTGCTTAAAGATTTGCTAACAGCCTACAAATTAGGGGTTAAGACCCTTTACTATCACAACACTCGTGATGGTGCATCAGACAACTTAGACGACATCACTGTAGTCGAAAAAGAAGATGATGATTGTGCTGGCGGCGCTTGTAAGATTTAATCAATAATTTGCATACAATTGCGGGGAGTTTCCCCGCTTTTTTAGGATATATAAATGGCTTACTCTACTTTTTGTCAAACACCGAATAACGCAGTGAATGAACCAATGTTCATGGGCCAATCGGTTAATGTTGCGCGTTACGATCAACAAAAATATGAAGTTTTTGAAAAGTTAATTGAAAAGCAATTATCTTTTTTCTGGCGCCCAGAAGAAGTAGATGTAAGTAAAGATAAAATTGATTACCAAAGCTTACCTGAGCATGAGAAACACATTTTCATCTCAAACCTTAAATACCAAACATTATTGGATTCTATTCAAGGTCGTTCGCCTAACGTTGCCCTACTGCCATTAGTATCACTGCCAGAATTAGAAACATGGATTGAAACCTGGTCGTTTTCAGAGACCATTCACTCGCGTTCTTACACTCATATTATCCGTAATATTGTTAACGACCCATCTGTGGTATTTGACGATATCGTGGTAAATGAAGAAATTCTGAAGCGCGCCGGTGATATTGCACAATATTATGATGACCTTATTGAGTTGACTCAAATATTCAACTTACACGGTGAAGGCACTCATAATATCAATGGTAAAGAAATCGCGGTTAGTTCGCGTATTCTTAAAAAATCACTTTACCTTTGTATGATGTCAGTTAATGCATTAGAAGCGATTCGTTTCTATGTGAGCTTTGCTTGTTCGTTTGCTTTTGCAGAACGTAAGTTGATGGAAGGTAACGCTAAAATTATCCGCTTAATTGCCCGTGATGAAGCGTTACACCTTAATAGTACTCAGCACATTGTTAATATTATGCAAGGCGGCAAAGATGACCCAGAAATGGGTGAAATCGCTAAAGAATGTCATGACCAAGCTTATGACATCTTTTACAAAGCGGCAGAGCAAGAAAAAGAATGGGCACAATACCTGTTTAAAGATGGTTCAATGATTGGCCTTAATGAGCAAATTTTATGTCAGTATGTTGAATACATTACTAACCAACGTATGAAAGCCGTAAACCTGCCACAACCATACCCAGAGCAATCTAACCCGCTTCCATGGATGAAAAACTGGCTAGAAAGTGATGCTGTACAAGTTGCACCGCAGGAAGTTGAAGTTTCATCTTATTTAGTCGGTCAGATTGACTCGGCTGTAGACAGTGATGAGTTTTCTGACTTTGACCTATAAGCCCAACTTTAAAAAAGCACCCATTGTTAGTTTAAATGGCGAGCCTGTGTTGCTGTTCAATCAGCAGCAACACACTCTGCTTGAAGTACTAGAAATAAAAAAAGTGAATGTATTCTCTGAATGCAGAAATGGCTTTTGTGGTGCCTGCAAAACAACAGTTAACAAAGGCAGTGTGCGTTATCTCACTAAGCCTTTGGTTGAACTGAAAGACAATGAATGTTTACCTTGTTGTTGTGTGCCAGATTCTAACTTAGATCTTGATTTAACCACTGATGAACCAAGCAACCTTTATGTTCAACACAACAAGTCAGTGGTCATTCTAGATTGATAGAGTAGATTGATAAAATTAGCTTAATATAGTTAGTTTGGTATCAGTATTACTCCAAAGCAATATCATTCAAACCCAGCTATAATAAACCTTTATCCATAATTTTTTGTTCATAAATTATAACTATAGACCTGCTTAATGATCCAGCAGTACTAACGAGCACGTTTTGCTTTTTTAGCTTCAATAAACATCTTATCGACTTCGCCAAACATCCAGTTCATGATATTACCTGCACCTTTATCTCGACGTTTAACTAATCCCATTTCAATCAATATCGAATCAGGTATGTGGTAACAACTCAACTCTTTTATCTCACCTGAATACCAAGACGAATCAGCAATATGCTCAGGCACAAGCGCCCAGCCTAAGCCTCTAACAACTAAAGAGGTTATATGATAATAGCTATCAACGTGCCAGCAGTTTGCCGATATGGCCTTGCTAGCTGTTTGTAAGTCACAAATGACTAACTGTCTATACTGATTCAACTCTGCGATATTAGGCACTGGGATTTCAGCTAATGGATGATCTACTGACACGATCAATGAATGATGAAAACTGTCGATACTAAAAAACTCTAACCGTTCGCATAATTGCTCTCCTCTAAATAATACACCGAGATCAGCTTTACCATCGTCTACCCACTGAGCAATATCATCTCTTGATCCATTAAGAATGGTCAACTTTAACAAAGGAAATGTCATTGCAGTTTTAATATAAAACTCTTCAAAAATAGAAATTGGCACAGCCTCATCAATTGCAATGGTTAGGGCTAACTCATCTTCAGTCTGTACCGTCATCGCTCTTGAATTTAATCGCTCACACTGTGCTAGCACAGCGTTTGCTTCAATAAACATCTGCTGGCCTTGCTCTGTTAAAATAGGCGTGCGACCTGCTCTATCAAACAACTTGAATCCTAAATCAATTTCTAAATTGGCAACCGCGGTACTCACACGTGACTGGGCTTTACCTAAAGTCCGCGCCGCCGCAGAAAACGAGCCCGTATTAACAGCTGCAACAAAGGCTTGTAATTGCTCTATTGACCAATTCATTTTAACTCCATAAGATTCAAAGAAATTACCTATCCGAATATCGGATAGATTCCAACTTTATTCTATCTTATAAATAGCAATAATACGCAACATTAGTATGTAGAATAATTTTGAGTGTGGATCATGTCTAACGTTAAACCTAAGCTATCGACCTTAACCGTCAGCCAGCATTTTTGGAAATATGCCATTCCATCAATCGCAGCCATGTTAGTCAGCGGTCTTTATCAAATCATCGACGGTATTTTCGTCGGTCATTATATTGGTTTTGAAGGTTTAGCAGGCATTAATATGGCTTGGCCTGTTATCTGCTGTATTGCTGGTGTGGGGATGATGCTCGGCATGGGTGGTGGTAGTTTGCTATCCATCAGTCGCGGCGAAAACAAACCTAAAGATGGTCAACGTGTATTAAATAACGCAGTCGCATTGATTGTTATCCTTAGTGTCCTTGCTGCTGTGTTTATACATTATTTAGGTGAATCATTACTGCTACTGCAGTCTGCAAATGGGGCGAACTTTGATATGGCGATGAACTATATCGAGGTGTTTGCCTACGGGGCATTTTTTACCGCCGCCGCTACAGCATTCCCTTTGCTAGTGCGTAATGATGAAAACCCTAGTATTGCAACCAAATTACTGATTATTGGTGCAACACTAAACATTGTTTTGGATTATCTACTGATAGCTGTATACCCGTTAGGATTAAAAGGCGCTGCTATTGCAACGCTTTTATCACAAGCAACCGTGGTTGTGCTTGGGTTTAGTTATTTTCTCTCATCACATGCCAATACACGAATTAAATTTGAACTCCGTTTATTAAGCCCAAAGCAAATGAAGCACATTATTGTTTTAGGTAGTTCTAGCTTATTCATGTTCTTGTATTTCAGTTTTATCATTGCACTGCATAATTATCTGTTCATGAAGTTCGGCTCTGCAGTACATGTCGCTGCATTTGCTATTGTTGGTTATGTAGCAACGACTTTCTTTTTACTTGCTGAAGGTATTGCTGGCGGTATGCAACCACCTGTAAGTTATTACTATGGCGCTAAACAGATAGGCAACATCAAAGCCACTGTAAAACTGGCTGTAAAGGTTATTGTTATATTGGCGTTATCTACGCTGACCATTATTAATATATTTCCTGAATTTGTAATCGGCTTTTTTAGCAGTGAAGATAAAGTATTAATGGCAGAAACGTTAGTGGGTATGCGCCTGCATTTATTTGCACTGGTATTAGATGGGCTCATATTTATCGCTACCATGTACTTCATGGCGGTAAACCAAGGTGGTCGCTCTTTGACTATTTCCTTAGGCAACATGCTGATCCAAATTCCTTTCCTATTAATGTTGCCATCAATATTAGGAGTTAACGGAATCTGGCTATCTGTTCCTTTATCGAACGTTGCTTTATGTATTCTTTTGTCACCATTAATATTTAATGAAATTAAAAGAGTAAACAATTTAAAAGCTGGTAACGCTATCAATGTTGATGCTAGTACAGCTAAACAGGTAAACGCTATCATTTAACTTTATGTCTTGATGAAGGCTACATAGCAGCTGAGCTTTTGGTATTTAAGGAGTAGTATCAGGCATTCACATTGTGATTTTGACAAGTCTAGTGTGAATGCCAAGGATAAGGATAAGGATAAGGGAATAACAAGTAGAAAATATCATCTATAAGATTTAAATAGATTAACACTACAACCTATTGTTATTAAGCAATAATATTATTCAAATAACATCTCAGTTGTAGATAACCTATTTTAAGATAAGCTTGTTTAAATAGCCCCTAAATCTGAAATATTAACAGTGTTTTTGCCATTGCTTTTCGCCAGATACAAACATTTATCAGCAGTTTTAATGAGTTTTTCTACTCGTTTCATCGTATGACACTGTTTTGCTTCACTGATCCCAATACTGACAGTCACAGCAAACACACTCTCATCTACTTTGAACTCTAATTGCTCAAACCTAGTTCTAATGGTTTCAGCTAGTTCAGACACATGAGTAATATCCAGTCTAGGAATAAAACCAATAAACTCCTCGCCTCCCCATCGGCCAACGGCACCTTGATTATCTTCAAAAACACCTTTGATTATAACAGCTAACGCTTTTATGACTTTGTCACCACTATGATGGCCGTAGGTATCATTAACCAGTTTAAAATCATCAATGTCTAACAACAGACAAGTTAAATCAACAGAGTCACCCAAATACTCATTCAACCAATCATAAATAGCACTTCGATTAAAAATATCCGTTAATTCATCATGAGTCGCTTTATATGCCAGTTCTCTCTCGAGCTGCACTTTATCAGTCACATCTTCTATCACAACTTGAACAGCAGGCTCACCATCCCATTCGATTAAGTTATCGTAAACATTGAAAAAACGACTGGAACCATCAAAACAATTATTTTCTACCACACTGGTACTTCCAACGGTATTTCCGGAAATAATTTCTTGATAATGTTGTTTAGCTAGATCTTGATATTGCTGCGGGATTAATATTAGAACCGAATCAATACTCATGACTTGTTCTTTGGAATTTGCTCTCAATAGTTTCACACATGCATCATTAATCATTAAAGGTTTAAAGTTTCGGTGTACCATAATTCCTTGGCCCGAATCGGTGATTAACCTTTTAAACATTAAGTCTTGCTCTCTTATCCGTTTATTCGCCTCGATTAAAACCGATAAGTCTATCACTGTGACTTGCAAAGCGGGTTTTCCATGCCATTGAATTAAATGGTCAACAGAAAACACAGTAAATTCTCGACCGTTTCTATCAATATTGGTAAATGTATGACCTCGTGGATACATCTTACCAGCGACAATATTATGATAATTTTGAGTTGCTAACTTATGTATATCAACGGGAAGTAAATCAAGAAACGAATCGATATGACTCAACAGCGATTCTGGTGATTCATATCCATAAATTTTGGCATAAACCTCGTCAACATGAACAGCGTTCATGTCTTGAATAATGATGACACCATAACTTGATTCAATATTGATTTGTGGCATATAAATTATATGTAAAACACTCTTTATAAGTTTAATTAATGTCAATTATAGTCGTTAATAGATAAATTCAACCAGTTGATATTATTTGATTGTCCTAATGACTGTCTTTATTAGTTATCGTAATGCAAACAAAAAAGCAGCGTGAATACGCTGCTTTTATCTGTGATGATTTGATCCATTATCCGTAGGTGTAACTCGCACCTAAACCTAAAGGAAAACCAATTGACCAATAAATTAATAGCCAAGCACTCCAAATAGATAATAGCGCCAAGCTAAATGGCAACATCATCGAAATCAAGGTTCCTATCCCAATTCCCTTTACATAACGCTGACAGTAAACAACAACCAGAGGGAAATAAGGCATAAGTGGCGTAATGATATTTGAGCTTGAATCACCAATACGATAAGCCGCTTGCGATAAGTCTGGGCTGATATTTAACTGCATTAACATTGGTACTAACACAGGGCCAATTAGCGCCCATTTCGCAGATGAAGAACCAACAAACAGATTTACAAAACCAACTAAGATAATCATCCCTACAACGGTCACTTCAGCTGGTAAGTTTAATGCTTTAAGCCCCCCAGCACCTTCCACAGCAATCAAAGCTCCTAAGTTTGAGGCAGAAAAAGCCGCTACAAACTGAGCACAGAAAAATGCCATCACAATATAGTGAGACATGCCACTCATTGACTTCGACATCGCCTGCACAACATCTGAAGACGTTTTAAAACTACCTGTCATGTAGCCATACACTAAACCAGGTAACATAAAGAAGATGAAAATTAACGGCACAATTGATTGCATTAATGGGGCACTAAAGCTAGTTAGCGAACCGTTTGCATCACGCAGCGTAGACGTTTCAGGGATCGTTAATGAAAAGAAACCCACTATTGCAGCTAACATCACAGCCGAAGCGATTCTGAAAGCTTTCATTTCTTTATCGCTAGCTTCATCCATCGCCGGTAAGTCAACTTCATCACGGTTAACTTTATGAGACTTATTCAGTCTAGGCTCTAGAATTTTATCCGTTAAATACCAAATAACTAGCGTAATTGGAATACATGAAGATGCTGCAAAGAACCAGTTATTTAAAGGGTTTACTTGGATCTCTGGGTCAACAATTTGCGCTGCCGCTTGGGTAAAACTCTGCAGTAAAGGATCGATTCCAGAAGGAATAAAGTTAGCACAAAAACCGCCAGAAACGCCGGCAAACGCCGCTGCAATACCTGCTAAAGGATGACGACCTACTGTAAAGAAAATAACGCCGGCTAACGGTATAACCACTACGTAGCCTGCATCAGTTGCGGTATGTGAAATAATACCTACAAGCACAACTGCTGGTGTTAAAAACTTTGCAGGAGTTACTTTCAGCATTTGCTTCAGCGCAGTATTAATAAAGCCTGACTGCTCAGCAATCCCCACACCTAACATCGCAACTAAAACAACACCTAAAGGAGCAAATGCAGTGAAAGTCGTTACCATCGAAGTCAAAAAGTGCGTTAACGCATCTGCACTTAATAAATTATTGACTTCAATAGGGTTATTGGTTCTTGGATCGATTGCTTCAAAGTTAACGCCCGAAAGTAATGCTGAGATAACCCAAACTGCAAACATTAAAATTAAAAATAACATAGCCGGATCTGGGAGTTTATTTCCCACTCTTTCGATGCTATCCAACGCTCTACCTAGTAATCCCGGAGTTTTCTCCGCAGAGTCACTTTTCATCGTCATCACTTCCTACCTTGTCAGTATTTGGCAAGTTGCTGTGCAAATTAAATAAAAATTATTGCACAAACAATCACCGAAAATCTGTTTAATATAATTTTTAGCCCTAAAGAATAAACAAAGAGTCTGTAATCAAACTTAAATTCAAACCTAAGTAGTACATAAAACAGTCACTTAATGGACAAAATAAAACTGGATTTTTGAAAGTGAGAACTAGGGCCTGTTGATCTTTGCTGGTTAAGTTTTGTTCTAAATAAAAGCGTTTTAATTGAGGCGGATGGATTGATGCCTAGTCATCTAAGCACCTCTTCATTCATATAGACTCATCCAACAAAGAGTTAAACGCTTTTAGTCGAACCCTTTGGGCAGCGTTTGTTGGCCACTTTTACTGCGTTATCGACTTTTTATGTAGAATAACTACACCGCAAAGTCTCTACCTTGTATAAATGGCCAACAATTCGCTGCAAAAACAACCTTGAAAGATCAACAGGCCCTAAGACACTTGCAAGAATTTACTGTTGATAAATACCAAAAATGAAAATTAATAAAAAGAGAGCAAACGCCCTCTTTGATAATTCAGACAACATTACCCTACCAAGGTAAAGTTTGACCGTTTGAATGCTTAAATACACCTGACGAGTCCATATCTAAATCATTAATGAGACCCACAATTCGGCCTGCAGATTCTATGGCTGAAATATCACCACCATGGTTCACCATATCCGTTTGCACGTAACCTGGATGATAAATTCCCACAGCAATATTCTTATCGGCTAAGTCATGACTTAACGACATAGACGCAGCATTTAACGCCGCTTTCGACATCCGGTATCCATAGCGACCACCAGAAGTATTATCTTCAATTGATCCCATACGCGAGGTGATCATAGCAATCTTACCACCCGCATTAAGTTGATTCTGTAAACTAGCAACGACCCTTAACGGCGCAACAGCATTGACTTCAAACTGTTGTCTGATGGTATCTATATTAAGGTGAGATAATTGCTCATCCCTTAAAATACCCGCGTTACATATCAACACATCGATAGCAACGCCTGCTAACGAAGTATCCATGTTATGGATACCTTCATCGGTAGCGACATCAATTTGAGTAATCACATTAATATCTAATGCTTCTAGTTCGTCAGAAGTGTGGCGACATAACCCAAATACCTTGCATCCTTGTTGTTTAAACAAACTTGCTAATGCTAAACCAATGCCCCTATTGGCACCTGTAATCACAACGTTAGACATTTCTATATCCTATAAAAATAAGTTAAATCAATCATAAAAACGAGTAAGTAAAAATTTAATACAAAAAGTATCAATAAAATTTGCACATACCAAGGCCTAAATTAATGCCATCTCTAGTTGTATAACCATAACCTTGATAGAACGACTCTTTACCTTTTACAGATAATAACCCGACCGTTGCGCCTTTATTTACTGTATTTGAGAGGTAAGATTCAATACCTTGCATAATAAAGTCACCGAAACCCTTGCCCTGTTCCGCTTGAATCACCACCACATCTTGAATATAAAAAAATAACGCCCCATCACCAATCACTCTTCCATAGGCTAACAACACTCCATCACGGTAAATACCGATATGAAATAAAGAATTAACCAGACTAAACTGCGCTAAGGTAACGTCCACTTCACCCCATCCAGCATCTTTTCGTAGCTCATTAAATTGGCTTACGCTTGGACTGCTGACACTGAAATTTAAGTTTTGATCCTGATGTGTGTTTTTTATTGAGCCATCGAACAGGTTTTGTATTGTTTGCTGGTTCATATATCGCTTCCACTAAGATGCTCGATAACTAATATAACTGATGAACTAACAAAACAAAAAACCTAGCAAAAGGCTAGGTTTTTATCGACAACTAAGTGATTTAATACAGGGTTAAATCGTCATGGCCAGCTCAGCACCCTGGCGAATTGCACGTTTTGCATCAAGTTCAGCAGCAACGTCAACCCCACCAATTAAGTGAACTGGAAGCCCAGTGGCTTTCATATCATCAACTAATGTGCGGTTTGATTCTTGGCCTGCACACAAGACGACATTATCAACAGCGAGAATTTCAGACTGTTCACCGACTTTAATATGTAAACCTTGTTCATCAAACTTTTCGTAGCTCACACCGGTTTTCATTTTAACTTGGTGTTGTTTCAATACACTACGATGGATCCAACCTGTAGTTTTCCCTAAACCTTTACCCATTTTAGTGGTTTTACGTTGCAGTAAGTGCACTTCACGTAATGGCTTATGTTGCTGAACATCCATTAACCCACCTGCATGTTCGTAGTCCTTATCAATACCCCATTGTTTAAGCCATTTATCAGGCTGTAATGTGGTTGACTCTTGTTCGCACAAGAAATGGGCTATATCAAAACCAATCCCGCCAGCACCAATTAAGGCGACCTTTTCACCAATATACACTTCGCCTTTTAGTACCTGCTGATAATCAACCACTCTTGGATTATCAAAACCAGGTAAATCTAGTGCACGAGGTACTACACCTGATGCAATAATCACTTCATCAAATTTTTCTTGAGTAAACACTTCCGCATCTAAACGTGTGTTAAGGCGTAATTCAACATTATTCAGTTTCATTTGATTAGTGAAATAGCGGATTGTTTCATCAAACTCTTCTTTACCAGGAATTTTACGGGCTAAATTAAACTGACCGCCAACTTCTGGTTTAGCTTCAAAAACAACTACTTCATGACCGCGGGATGCCGCATAAACAGAAAACGCCATACCTGCAGGGCCAGCGCCCATAACAGCTAAACGTTTTTTATTTAGTGTTGGGGTGAAATTAATTTCGGTCTCATAACAAGCACGAGGGTTAACTAAACATGTAGCACGCTTTAACGAGAATGTATGATCTAAACAAGCTTGGTTACAGCCAATACAAGTGTTAATTAACTCACTGGTTCCAGCCGCCGCTTTGTTTACAAACTCTGCATCAGCAAGGAATGGACGCGCCATTGACACCATATCTGCTTGACCAGAAGCAATAATAGATTCACCGATTTCAGGCGTATTGATACGGTTTGTAGCAATCAAAGGTACAGATACCTCAGATTTCAGTTTTTCAGTAACCCAAGAAAATGCTCCACGAGGAACGCTAGTAGAAATCGTTGGAACGCGCGCTTCATGCCAGCCAATGCCCGTGTTGATGATGCTAACACCCGCTTTTTCAAGCCATTTAGCCAGTTTGACGACTTCATCCCAAGTCGAACCGTTATCAACTAAATCCAGCATTGAAAGACGGAAAATAATAATAAAATCATTACCAACTTTTTCACGTATCGCTTTAATTATTTCAAGTGGAAAGCGAGCGCGCTGAATAAAGCCACCACCCCACTCATCGGTACGTGTATTAGTACGTGAACTAATAAATTGGTTAATCAAATAACCTTCAGAGCCCATGACTTCAACACCGTCATATCCTGCTTTTTTAGCTAGTTTGGCGCTGGTGGCGTAATCGTCTATCGTCCCTCTTACCTGTCTTGCAGACATTTTAGATGGCGTAAAGGGAGTGATTGGTGACTTAATTTTACTCGGAGCTTGAGTGAAAGGATGATAACCATAACGACCTGCATGCAATATTTGCATACAGATTTTGCCGTCTGCTTCATGAACAGCATCAGTTACAATGCGATGTTTACGCACTTGCCACGGAAAACTTAACTGACAAGCATGTGGCGCTAAGCGGCCACGAAAATTCGGTGCAATACCACCAGTGACAATCAAACCACAGCCACCCGCTGCTCGTTCTTTATAAAATGCGGCCAGTTTCTCAAATCCGCCCTTTTCTTCTTCTAGACCTGTGTGCATTGAGCCCATCAGCACTCTGTTCTTTAACTGAGTGAAGCCTAAATCTAAGGGTTCTAATAAATGTGGGAACGACATTCAAACATCCTTTTTAAACAAGTGATTTAAACTAGCATACAACGTGTAATTAATAAGCTCAATGCTTTAACAAGGCTATTGTTAAAAACCGTTACAATTCAATTTACCAAAGCCGCTCATAATCAGTTAGCATTACACTATTAGAATGTTATAGGAGTGGCTAATGTCCGCCAAACCATCAATTATAAAACGAATCTTCACCCTGATTTGGAAAACCATTAACGGTATTCGCAAAATCATCCTTAATTTAATTTTCTTCGGTTTCATTGCCATTATTGTTGTAGCACTGAGCGCAGATGATGAAATCGTTGTTGAAGATCAATCAGCTTTAGTGTTAAACCTTGCTGGCAGCATTGTTGATCAAAAACGTCATGTTGATCCTATAGAGGCCCTATTCAAACAAGGAAAGGGTAATGATCCTGAAGGCGAAGTTCTGCTTTCTGACATCATTTATGTCATAGACAGTGCCACCCAAGACCCACGCATCAATACAATAGTCCTTCAAATGAGTAATTTACGTGCTGGCGGGATCAGTAAAATGACAGCCATAGGTGAGGCACTTAATAACTTTAAAGAATCTGGTAAAACAGTTGTGGCATTTGGTAACTCTTATGAGCAAAACCAATACTTCCTTGCCAGTTACGCCAATAGCATTTATCTCAATAATAAAGGTGCTGTTTCTTTGGAAGGCTTAAGTAGTTACCGTTTATTTTATAAATCTGCGCTAGACAAATTAAATGTCAGCACTCACGTGTTCCGTGTTGGTACCTTCAAGTCTGCAGTAGAACCTTTCATTCGTGATGACATGTCTGCCCCAGCTAAAGAAGCAAGCAGTGCATTACTGAATGATATTTGGCAAAACTATGAATCTATCGTGGCATCAAACCGTGACATTAACGAAAACGACATAGTATTAAACCCGCAGCGCTACTTAACCGAACTTGATAATGTATCAGGTGACTCTGCGCAATTAGCCTTAAATATGAAATGGGTTGATGAACTGGTATCTGATGAAGCATTCCGTTTAGCCATGGTAGACAAAGTCGGTACAAACAAAGATGGCGAATCATTTAAACAGATTTCATTCTCAGATTATTATGCAGCTGTAAAACCAATACCTAGTCTAATTGAGCAAGATTCTGTTGGCATAATTGTGGCTAAAGGCAATATTCTTAATGGCAAGCAACAAGCTGGTCAAATTGGTGGCGAAAGCACTTCGGCATTACTTAAAAAAGCCCGCTTTGATGACAAAGTCAAAGCCGTGGTTTTACGAGTCGACAGCCCTGGTGGCAGCGCGTTTGCTTCAGAGAAAATCCGCCAAGAAGTCATAGCATTAAAAGATGCAGGCAAGCCTGTTGTAGTGAGTATGGGTAGCCTTGCAGCATCGGGGGGTTATTGGATTTCAGCCAGTGCTGATTATATTTACGCTACGCCAACGACATTAACCGGTTCAATTGGTATTTTTGGTATGTTTGCCACCTTTGAGAAAGTTCTTTCAAATTGGGGCATTAATTCTGATGGTGTTTCGACCTCAGAATGGGCTGGTATTTCAGCAACACGCGCTTTAGATCCAAACGTATCAGCCGTTGTACAACGTCACATCGAACATGGCTATCATGAATTTATCTCATTGGTTGCTGAAGAACGTAACATGAGCTTAGAACAAGTTGACCGTATCGCTCAAGGCCGTGTCTGGTCAGGTACTCGCGCTGTTGAACTGGGTTTAGTAGACGAACTAGGTGATATTGATAGCGCTGTAGCAAAAGCGGCTGCACTTGCTGAAATCGAAAAATTTGATACCAAAATAATTGAACGAGAACTCTCAACAGAAGAAGTATTTGTTCAGAAAATGTTAGCCACAGCATCGCCATACCTGCCAGCAGCTTCAACTCAATCACCGATGCTTGAACAGCTATTCAGCGAATGGTCATCTGTCATTGAAGAGTTCACCATGTTTGATGATCCTAATGGCATGTACTTATATTGCGAACACTGCAATTACTAGTAATGCAGTTACAACAATTATGGACAGCGATTAGTTGAAAGAATTAACTAAATAATAAGCTTAAATTTGACCAGCACAAACCTTAAGGTTTGTTAGGCTAAACTGCTCAAATTGAATAATATTCAAAAATGCCCGCATTGCGGGCATTTTTATTGGGTTTTAGTTAATCTAAGACGTATAATTTGCAGATCTAATAATTTCCAGTTCTGAGAACCGACTTCAATGACAAAACGTTCTATATATGTCGCCTACACTGGCGGTACCATAGGTATGCGCAAAACTG
The DNA here is from genome assembly GCF_055808815.1 of Shewanella sp. GJ50-10. NCBI lineage: Bacteria > Pseudomonadati > Pseudomonadota > Gammaproteobacteria > Alteromonadales > Shewanellaceae > Shewanella > Shewanella sp. GJ50-10. Next base: position 2,185,714 of record NZ_JBVVSS010000001.1, read on the forward strand.
ACCACGGCTTTGCACCCGTGGCAGGCTTTTTAACTGACTGCGTAAAATCTATGCCTGAGTTTTATCATGAAGAGATGCCAAGCTTTGTTATTAATGAGTACTCGCCGTTAATTGACTCATCTAATATGGCTCCGACAGACTGGCAATTGATTGCTAATGACATTAAAGATAATTACGAAAAGTATGATGGCTTTGTCATCTTGCATGGCACCGACACCATGGCGTATACCGCCTCTGCATTATCATTTATGCTACAAGGCCTATCAAAGCCAGTGATTGTGACAGGTTCGCAAATACCGTTAGCTCAACTTCGCTCAGATGGCCAAACAAACTTACTGAACTCACTGTATATCGCAGCTAATTACCCTGTTGCTGAAGTCTGCTTATTTTTTAATAACAAACTGTTCCGCGGTAACCGTTCAACCAAAGCCCATGCTGACGGTTTTGATGCATTTGCATCACCTAACTTCCCGCTGTTACTGGAAGCAGGTATAAAGATAAATCTACGAGCCGGTAAAGTCACTGAACCCAATGAAGCACCATTGATGCCTCTTGAAGTGATAAATATCAGCCCGCAACCTGTGGGAGTGATTACACTTTATCCGGGAATATCTACCGAAATTTTTGCCAATATTTTAATGCAACCTGTTAAAGCATTAATCCTTCTTACTTTTGGCGTCGGAAATGCACCACAAGATAAGGCGCTGTTAGATACGCTAAAACAAGCTGATGAACGTGGAATTGTCATTGTGAACCTAACGCAATGTTTCCAAGGTAAGGTCAATATGGGCGGTTATGCGACAGGTAATGCTCTGGAACAAGCTGGAGTGATTAGCGGCTCTGACATGACCATCGAAGCGGCATTAGCTAAGCTTCACTATTTACTATCAAAAGATTTAACAGCAAGTGAAGTAAAGTCGGCAATGAAGAGAAACTTATTAGGCGAACTTACCGAGTAACCTGTACAAATAGATTTAAACTATTGTAAATATGTTATAAAAAAGCCGCATTTATCAATGCGGCTTTTATTTTTGTTTAGCAAAATATTCATTGCAAGCTGTGAATTATGTACTAAATATCCGACTCTTTAAACTCTGCAATTGATTCACCGCGAAATTCTTTTTTGAGTTCAGACTTAGATAACTCATTAATTTTACCACCAGCGCCAATCGTAAAATGATCAGTCTGGGATAATTTACGAGCTTGATAGAGCATAACGACCTGCAAAGTGGATTCTTTTTGCTCATCCGATAACACTGTACCGTCGTCCCACTTTCCTGTTTCAGCGGCTGAACGAAGACGATGATAAACTTCTTCAGGCATGTCATCGATGACTTTATTGATATCATTCATACGCTTTTCCGTTTATGTAATACAATTCTGGCACGAGTAACACTATAGCCAACAAAACCAAAAACAAAACAGCCTGTTGCTATATAAGACTGAATACCAGTTGCAGTTTCACCGCCCCAAAACCAAATCACCACACCTGCAATAAATAAAGTTAAAAACACAAAACTGTGGGTCATTAACTTATTTGATTGCTGAATATGACTAATAATACGAACAGATTCGTTATCACCGTCAGTTTTAGAACGGCAATGAGAGCATTCTTTCGCTTTACTAGAAATACGCTTTTGACATGAAGGACATTCAATTAACGCCATAACTGGATTACTCTGTTAAATTATCAACAACAGCAAGCATAGCTACTAGCGATGCTTCACCTAGGTATTCACAACGTGCTGGAGACCAACCTACAACAGGATCTGGTAAATTGTCATTATCTTTAAATGGCATTTCTAACGTGTTTGCAAGACATTTAAATGTATTACCTACCCAGTTAGAACCAACCGTTAAGTTCGCTTGTCCAGGCTCATCTTTGTCATATCCGTATTTAGTTTGGAAATCGGCACTTGCCATGCCTAATGCAGCTAGGAACTGCTCTTGTAACTTAGCCATATGCGGAGTGTAATTCGGTGCGCCTTCACAACCTGCAACAAACACGTAAGGTAAGCCTTCATCACCGTGGACATCATAGAATAAATCTACACCAGTCTCTTTCATCTTGTTGGTAACGTAATACACTTCAGGGCTTCGCTCTAGACTCGGCGACTGCCACTCACGGTTTAAGTTAGTACCAACCGCATTAGTACGTAAATGGCCTCTTACACTGCCATCAGGATTCATGTTTGGCACAATGTAAAAGTTAGCTTTATCCAATAACAGTTTCGCTGTTGGGCAATCACTGTCTAACAGCTGGTTTAATAAACCTTCAATTAACCACTCTGCCATTGTCTCACCGGGATGCTGTCTTGCAGTAATCCAAATGTTCTTTTTAGCTGGGTCGTTATCACCGATTTTAAGCAAGCTCATGTCACGGCCATCAAGTGTTAAACCTAAATTTTCAAGGCTTACAGATGGGTGTAATTGCACTGAGCTAATTAAATCTAAATGGCGCTCATAGCTGTATGGCGCAAAGTATGCAATTTGTATCGCTTCACAGTCTAAATCAACTTGAATCGTTAACTTACCATCTTGGTAGCTAGTTGGTAGACGAAACCAGTGTTGGCGATCGTAGCTCGCTACAGCTTGATAGTCTTCCCAACCTTTAGGATAAGACGCTGTACCAGCATTCATGATGTTTAAATTATAAGTTTGACCGATTTCACCTTCCATACGGAAGTTGAACCATTGATAGAACTCACCGCCTTCATCAGGTCTGATAGCCAATTGAATGTCATCGTGCTTGTCTAGATTGATAGTCTCAATGTTGCCACCATCAAAATTCGCGCTAATACGCATAGGACTTCCTTATGTAAGGTTATTATCGATTTTTATGCCAGCATCTTATCAAATGCCGTTACTCAATAAAATCAAATGGTGAACAACTGCTAAACATCTGCTCAAATTATGTCAGGTTTTAGTCATAATATGGCAGTAATACAAACAAAGCATCACAGTATAAGCTATCTAAAAATAATGAATGTAGTGGATTCAAATACAGAAATGCCGAATATGCAGGTATTCGGCATTATGAGATTCTTTACAACGAAATGATTTTAAACTTTGTCCGTAGTTTTCATAGTAAGTTTGGCTGTCGGCAAAAACTTAAATACTGCGACTTACAGCATTGTAATAAAAGCTTTAAATCAAAATAGGACTAAAACAATAACCTTTACCTCGCACAGTGTTGATTAACTCGCGAGGTAAAGACTTTTTAGCCATCTTCCGGCGTGTATTGCTGATGTGCATATCAAGGTTACGATCAAACTCACCTAATTCTTTGTGCAATACTCGCATTTGCAACTCTGCTTTAGTAACCACCTCGCCTTTACGTTGGAACAAGTACTTAAACAAACGGTATTCAGTTTGAGTCAATTTTAAATGCTGAGTATTGAGCATGACTGTATTGTTTACGTCTTCAAATAAAATATCATCAAAATCTGATTGATGAACAACCTTTTCACTGCGACGTCGAAGTACATTGACTCTCAATAACAACTCTTTGACGTTGAAAGGTGCAGATATGTAATCATCTGCACCTTGTTCAAATGCATTAATGCGTTCTTGATCTACATTGTTGTTAGCCAACACGATGACTGGAGTCTGACAGTGCTTAGCCATGAGTAACCAAAATGAATCCATCTTCGGGACATTGTAATCTAAAAGAATAACTTCAAATTCGTGTCTCTCTAATTCCACCAGCGCATTAAAGCCATTATCGACGATGTGAATTTCATATCCCATCGATTCCATTTGTTGGCATAGGTGCAAGCTATTTGTGAGCTGTTGATCAATCAAGAGAATCTTTTTCATAACGGTCTTAATCTAAACGAGAACAATTACCATTTAGATTATCATCGTCACTGCATTATTACTAGTTAATTAATGTAAATTTGCGAGCCAAGTTATCTTTTGATCTTTTAATTGAATGAATATTCCCTAGTTTGTAATTAATCATTGCAAACATTAATTGATGGGTATACATTTATCGTTAATCGACGATTAACTATAAAGATCAACTAATGACTAAGTTCAAGTAAGCCACTCATACTATTAGTGAGTAAATTATTTAAGCTTAAAAATGTTGAATAAAACAGATGTAGAATCAAGTCTAAACCAAAACAAGTTCTTTACCGATATGCGTTGGATCGATGGTTAGTTTCTAGCTCATCTAAATTAATAGGAATGTACGCTATGACACAAGATTGCAGCCAAAGATCAGCTGCCGCTTTTAAAGTCACAGAGCAGCAATTAAATAATGAGAAGTCATTTGCCGCTCAAGCTAAAGCGATGGCCCACCCTGCCCGTATAAGGATTCTTAAAATACTGTTTAACTTGGATGAACTCGGCGGTTGTTTAAGTAGCGATTTAGTAGCTGAAGTGGGTTTGGCGCAATCCACAGTGTCAGAACATATTCGTATTTTAAAACAAGCAGGTTTTATAAATGCCGAACCTAATCCACCTAAAATTTGTTATCGCATCAACCGACAAGCACTTAATAATTATCAACAGCAATTTGATCGATTATTTTAACTAACTAGATAAACAAGGTATTCGAAAAATCTTTTAATTTTATAGAAGATTTCAAGCTATTAAATCGTCTTTCGACGATAAACGAAACAGCTTATTCGAATATACAAACAAAGAGAAAAAACCATGAGTGAAATGATTACTGACTCTGCCACCAAGAAAATGAGTTTTCTTGATCGCTACTTAACCCTATGGATATTCGTTGCCATGGCAGTTGGTGTGTCTATTGGTGCCCTATTTCCACAGGTTGAACAAATCACCAACTCGATGAGTGTGGGAAGTACAAATATACCGCTGGCAATTGGCCTTATTTTAATGATGTATCCACCGCTGGCTAAAGTTGATTATCGCTTGCTAGGTAAAGTCACTAAAGATAAACAAGCCATTACCTTGTCATTAATCATGAATTGGATTGTCGGACCAATCTTAATGTTTATCTTAGCGATAACTTTTCTAAGTGATTACCCTGGCTATATGGTCGGAATTATTTTAATTGGAATAGCACGTTGTATCGCCATGGTATTGGTTTGGAATGATATTGGCGGTGGCAATAAAGAGTTAGGCGCAGCACTTGTTGCAATCAATAGCGTGTTTCAAATCTTAACTTATAGCGTAATGGCATGGTTATTTATTACGGTATTACCACCAATATTTGGCTATGAAGGTTTTGTGGTTGATATCTCAATGGCAGACATAGCTCAAAGCGTACTGATTTATCTAGGTATTCCTTTTCTAGCTGGCTTTTTAAGCCGTAAAATACTGGTCGCCCGTAACGGTGAGCAATGGTACAACGAAGTGTTTATTCCAAAGATATCGCCAATTACCTTAATTGCGTTATTGGGTACCATTGTATTGATGTTCAGTTTAAAAGGAGACATGATCCTTGAGCTGCCAATGGATGTGCTAAGAGTCGCTTTACCTCTGGGTATTTACTTCATTTTGATGTTCTTTATCAGTTTCTTTATTGGCGACAGAATGGGGATACCTTATGACAAAAACGCCTCGATTGCTTTCACTGCAACCGGTAACAACTTTGAACTCGCCATTGCAGTCTCTATCGCTGTGTTTGGGATCCATTCTGACCAAGCGTTTGCCGGTGTTATTGGACCATTAATCGAAGTGCCTGTATTAATTGCACTCGTTAATATCGCCCTTAGGATGAAAGCGAAATCAGAAGCAAAATTAGCAGCGAAGAAAGTTAGTGAATTAAATGCCAATTAATTTTAGCTAGTTATTGGTTAATCTTAGTAAGTCATTGCGATGTTCAATTAGCAAAGCGAGTCATTATTTTAATGGCTTGCTTTTTATTTACCTTTGTTTGTAACAATGTTTACAGTAACGAATAGCGGTCTAAAAATATCATAAACTCTGTAAGTTAATAAATTTGTTGATAAACTCTACGAGCCTACTGTATTGAATAGGTCTTTCATTAAAAAGGTTGCGAAATGGCAAAATCATTAGTGTCTACATCATTTATAGTGCCGTTAATACACAATACAGAACATTTCCATATTATCCCTCTAAATGAAGATATTGCTGAATTAGATTATGAAGCCGTTATGTCAAGCCTAGACTCTTTGCAAGGTATCTTCGGGCCTCATTCAAATTGGCCTGAACAAGACATGACACTAGAGCAAAACATCATTAGTCTTAACGTGCATAAACAAGAATTCGAAGCACGAACAGCTTTTGCTTATTCAGTTTTTAATTTGGCGAAAACTCAGTGCCTAGGCTCAATTTACATCGACCCAAGTGACTTTTCACAATATCAATGTGTGGTTCATTTTTGGATACGAAACGATAGTATTGAACAAGAGTGTATATTGTTTCAAACAATAAAAAACTGGCTTAATGATGAATGGCACTATACTCAAGTCGCATTTCCTGGGCGAACGATTTCATGGCAAGACTGGCTAAATAAACCATCATAAAATCAGCGTAGTAATTGAGTTTCAATTAACAGCATTTTAATCTTGTATTATTTACAAAAAAAAGGCAAATATCATGAGTAGTCGCGTATACGTATTAGCACAATTTAAGCCTAAAGCAGGCAAAGAAGCTGAGTTATTTGACATTCTTAAAGCACTTGAACCTGACTCATATCGTGAACAAGGATGCATTCAATATATGCTGACTCGACAAATCGATCACCCAAGTGCAACCAGAAACGAATACCCAATTGTATTCAACGAAATTTGGGACAACGCCGAGTCTTGGGCAGCACATGGGCGTAGAAAACAAATTCAACATTTCTTTGAAACCCAAGTTCAAGCAGAATCAGGTTTAGTAGAAGATGCCAAAGTAACGGCATACTCAGACGAAGGTTATCACTATGATGCACCAATCTATGAATAGAGACGCTGAATAAAGCACTGTTTATTTTTGATTACCTATTATCCAGCTTTACGATTTATTCAAAAGGAATTGAATACGATGACTTACCCATTATTTTTCAAAAGACTGCTTATTTTGGCGCTGTTACTAAATTCGCCGCCAATAATCGCACATATTTTAATCCCCATTGGATTGGAACCTGCGCTACTGATTATGTCATTAGCATTTTGGACAAATATTCCGCTTCAGTTAGGTCTAGGCCACCTTATAGTTGAACCTGATATCGTTTATGGCGAATTTAGCGTAATGGATACGTCATTTGCGGTAATAATGGCTACCGTGTTGTTTTGGGTAATCTGCGCTGCAATTTTATCTTTGTTTAGTTTATACATTTCAAACAAATATCAGCTTAAATGATAGATATTTACCCAATCTCAGGCTCGAACACAAGCACAAATCCCATCAAGGTATTTAGGTGACTGACATGGGTAAAATATAGGCACAAAAAAGCCGACTTTATTCAGTCGGCTTTTTGATGTGAACTAACCCGTAACTAAGTTACTTATTGGTCATCAACTGTTTAATGTACTTAACAGGTGCACTACCATAGCTTAAGAACTTTTCATGGAATTCTTTTAAATCAAAGTCTTCTTTTTGAGCTAGTTTTAACTCTTCTCGTAAATCGTAAATTTCACGATAGCCAGAGTAATAGCTAGTTAGTTGTACTTGGCTTAATGTTGCACGGCGCCACTTACCTTCTGCTTCAGCTTGTTGTTGGAATGCTTCGTTGGTCATTAAGTCGATAGCCTGCTCTTCTGTCATGCCATTCACTTGAATGCTGTAATCTAAAATGGTGTTGGCAATGACGCGTAAGTTCCACTTGTAATACATCAACCACATTTCAGGTTCAAAATCACCATAGCCTTCTTCAAGCATCATACGCTCAGTATAAACTGCCCAGCCTTCAACCATTGCACCATTACCGAATAGGCTTTTCACTAAACTTGGTGACTCATTTGAATACACTAGTTGAGTGTAGTGACCAGGGATCGCTTCATGAATATTGAGCACTTGTAAAATCCAGTGGTTATATTCACGCAAATAACTCTCTGCTGATTCGTCACTCATACCATCAAGAGGTGTCACATTGTAATAAGTATTCGCATCCTTTTCATACGGGCCAGGCGCACTGATTGATGCACCAGCAAAACCACGCATATACTCTGGGGTTTCACGTACAACTAATGGCTTTGAGGGATCTAGCGTCATCAGTTGTTTCTCGTTTACGAATTTCACTAACTCAGGGATTTGTGCTCTGACTTCATCTACAAAGTCTTCGCGCTTTACGTGTTTAACTGATAACACATCAATGAGTTGCTTAATGGCCACATTGTCATCTTGTGGTTTAGGGGTATCAATGTACTTAGACCAAATGTCATTGGTGATCTTTGCCATTTCCGCTTGAACGCGATGTTTATCAGCGGTCGCTTTTTCAAATAGTGCTTTGCCTGACATGCCTGCTTGAATATCTAAGGCAAATTTTTCTTCATACAACTCTTCACCAATTCTAAAGCTACGCGCGCCTTCTTTTTCAAGTTTAGCTTCAAGCTGAGTTAACCATTCAATGTGCTCAGTTACTGCTGTTTTGGCTAGTTCAAAACGATGGGTAAATAGGTCTTTGTCAGCTTGAGTTAAACCAGAGTCCGCAACTTTTTGAGCAAGATCATCAGACAGTACTGAAAAAGCACCTTGGTTTTGCATAATTGCTAGTTGAGTATGTTCAATGGTTGGGTTGTCTATATTTGCTTGGGCAGCTTGATAATAAGCAGGTACATTTTCTAAACGCGCAACCACAGACTTAAGTCTTTCATCCAAAGGCGCAAAATCTTCGTTAATGATCTGAGCAAACCCGCCTGCTACATTGTATTGTGAAGGATTCCACTGCCACGCTTTAAAGCGCTCTTGCTGCCATTTGATGCTGGCTAATAAGTTTGAAATTAATTCATAATCAATCAAATCATTGGTACTTAATGTGCTTTTATCAAACGCTAACAACTTAGTTTGCTGAGTATTTACAAACGCTAATGTTTTTGCACGAGCAGCATCATTTGGTACTTCCAAATAGCCGTCATTAACATGCTTGCCACTGTATAGTGCCCAAGTTGGTGACCATTGCCATAAATCATTAATGAACCCATCAGAAAAATCCGCAAAATTTAATTGAACTTGCTCAGCGGCAGTGACGGTTTCACTTTGAGTGGTAGCACTATTACATCCTGCTAATGCACCTATTCCAAGTACAACAGCAAGTGAGATTGCAGCTTTTTTCATTGTCTGGCTTCCTTTAATCAATGTGATAATTTTATTATTATTTTTAACTAATTTGCTTTAATAAACCGATTAGCATTTTGTTGTTAACTTTTTTGTGGCATAAGTAAATCATGAACTTAAATAAATTTCAGCTCAATTCCTATATTTGACATCTTTTGTGACATCTTTTAGTTGTGCTTGATCTAGTGACAACTCGAAACTGGTACAACTGAATTATTAACTAAATAAATGAGCAAAATCTTTATAATGTTTGAAAAGGAAAACATAATGGCAGCAAAACGATTCAGTCTTATTCTTAATGGTAAAAAAGCGGGTATACCTGAAATACGTACAGCTGTTTATTCATTGAGAGAGCAAGGTTATGACTTAGCTGTAAAAGTCACTTGGGAAGGCGCTGATATGGAGCGTTTGATTCAAGAATCGATAAATGCCGGTTTTGATAGAATAATCATTGGTGGTGGCGATGGCTCACTCAACGAAGCAGTAACAGCCTTAATGCACTTACAAGCCAAACATAAAGAAGCGCAGCTGATATTACCAGAGGTTGCCGTGTTACCACTTGGCACAGCCAATGACTTTGCAACCTCAGCCCAAATCCCAACTGGAATAACTCAAGCTTTATCCTTTGCTATGACAGGAGAAGCATCAGCGATCGATTTAATCGCCGCTAACGATCGCCACTTTATTAATGTCGCAGCAGCTGGCTTTGGTGCACAAGTGACCGCTGAAACACCTGTTGAATTAAAAGATTTTCTTGGCGGTGGAGCTTATACCCTTACAGGTTTAGCTAAAGCCATTGGCTTTAAACCTTATGAAGGCACCATTAAAACCGATAAAGGTAGTTTCAGTGGTAATATTGTCGTAGGGGCAATGTGCAATGGACGCCAAGCTGGTGGCGGACAAGTGCTTGCACCTGATGCCAAAATTAACGATGGCTTAATGGATGTCACCTTATTAAAAGGATTTACTCCCTTAGACTTACCAAAAGTCATTGAAGAAATTAGCTCCTCTACCACCGATGGCGAATTTTGTTTTCACTTTCAAACTCGCTGGTTAGAGATCGACTTCCCATTAACCTTGCCTCTAAACCTTGATGGTGAACCTTATCATTGTGAGCAAGTTCGCTTTGAAGTAAAACCTAATGCAATTGAGTTTGTTTTACCGCAATCGAGTCCGATACTAGTATAGTTTATTAACACATCATCCTATTTTACCCTTGATGATATTAGTCATGCCTTTAGGAGCAAATAAAACTATTCGTTGCTATTGGTTTAATATCTTAGGGGTAATTTTCAATACAAAATTAGCTAAATTACACCCCAAATTATTTCGCTATTAGCTCTTGATCATTTTAATCTAGCAACTTCTGCTCGCCCTAGACTCCAGTAATTCTTTTAATGATTGCGGTAATATCTTACGAGCTTTACTACTAATGGACTGTTCGTGCTTTTGCCATAAAATACCGAGGAATATTATGCCTAAGCCGATAATCGTTAAACTGATTGGAAATAACCAACTGTCTTTAAATATACTTGATGCAAGATGCTCAATGTAAATAAAGCTACCGATAGCGCCGAAAACGACAAACACTCTTCGGACCAGCATCGCACCGCTCACAATCATGGCCATATTGATACAAAAATAGAAAAACTTACTCCATTCTGAATCAGAGTTCATTGAAGTTAAAGCACCCCAAAAGGCCAGTATTCCAAATAAATATATCCAAAAAGCATAATCAGCTTTGTAGCGAGAACGAATATCAATCCAGAATGCTAATGCGATCATTAATAAACCAGTATATAAAGATACTATTTTACGAAGCTCCCAGCTGTAGTCGCCACCATTTAGCATAGCTGTTAAATCCATTGTTAAATACCAAAGCGTAATAGCAATTGGCATCATTAAAAACGGATACTTATACTTCCAAGCAATAATCCCCCCAACTATCAAAGTTCCTAGTTCCATATAAAGCCAATGCCATTTTATGTAACGATGATAGTCTCGGTATACTGCATCATCGGGCCAGATCCCTAGTGCTTGTTGTAAGCCATAAATGGTTAAAGGGGTTAGTGCTACAACAAATGTGGCACAAATGCCTGCAGGTATGGCTAACTCCCTATTCTTAAAGTAATGAGTTAAGCCTAAACCTATGAGACCATAAAAACAGGATAATGAAACAATGCCAATGCCACCGAAAGCCTCCCAGCCTAGCTCCATAAACAAGGTCATCGCACCAATAGCAATAAAGCCACCGAAGTAATACAACACATGGGTAAAATCAAAACGCGCCGACATCGCAGTATTGGACTTTTGATTTGGATGATTCTGTAAATATTGCCAAAGAGTATTAGCTTGCTGTATCGTCAATATGTCTTCTTCAACGGCATCGTTGAGTTGTTGCTGTGAGAGATCCATTCCATGCTCTCCTGCTCTACGTATGAGCAATTAATAGCGATGATTCACGTTACTTTAATGCTGAACATCCGACAAGTTTGATGAAGCTAATTTCATCTTTTACTTAAGACATACTCGCCCGATTATGAAAATAGCTCATAGCTTTCAATATTCCGTTGGCTTTCTTAATTTAGCGAAGAGCTAGAATTAAGAAAGCAAAAACCCGCTATTTTCAATAACGGGCTCTTTCGTTAAATATGATGGATAGATAAGGATTTGAACCCTACATTGAGACGCTACAAACTATTTGTATTAAAAACTCAATATCCAGAGACAAAAAAGCCCGCTATTTTTTAATAACGGGCTCTTTCGATCAATATGGTGGATAGATAAGGATTTGCCCCCTACATTGAGACGCTACAAACCTTTTAAATATCTTTCCAAATAACTCAAATTTCAAAAAGCAAAAAGCAAAAAGCCCGCTATAAAATAGCGGGCTTTTCTTAATATGGCGGAGAGATAGGGATTTGAACCCTAGATGGGCTACAAACCCATGCCGGTTTTCAAGACCGGTGCATTCGACCACTCTGCCATCTCTCCGAACGCCGAGAATAATAAGGGTCTCAAGGTTCGCTGTAAAGCATAAATTAAAAAAAACGGATTGTTTGCTCAACATAGCGCCATCATGATGTTTTTTTAGCATCATGCAACCTATTCCATTTGTAATTACAGTCACGAAATAGTACTGAAATAATATATTATATATTTCGTGACTCTTTCATAAACCAAGAACAATTTTCATTAAAAAAAGCCGATACATTGAAGTAACGGCCTTTTTATCATGTCGTAGAGAAAGAACTTTAAGCTCTTCTATACTTTATTAATTAAATCAAATTTTCATAACTGGTCTAAGCGACTTCATCGGCTTTATCTAATCTACCTTTTTGTTCTACTTCAGTTAGTAAACCTCTTATCAAACTAAAGCAGCCTACAAGCAAAATAATAGTAAAAGGCAACGCGGCAATAATCGTTATCGACTGTAAGGCTTGAATTGACTGTGTTCCGCCAATCCATAGCATTACCATAGCGATTGCGCCTGAGATAACAACCCAAACAACCTTTTGACGATCTGGAACTTGTAGCTTACCGCCTGCGGTCATACCGTCAATAACGATAGAACCTGAATCCAAGGTGGTTACAAAGAATACAATAATCAGTGCGATCGCAATGAGAGATAAAATATTACCAAGCGGATAAGCCTCCAGCATATAGAACAAACTTAACGAAACGTCTGTTATACCTTGATCGATCCCCAGTTGCCCTACCTTATCAATAACCTGTTGAATTGCGACACCACCAAAAATCGACATCCATGCGGTTGTAACAAGTGTAGGAATGATTAATACGCATAACAGGAACTGGCGTATGGTACGGCCTTTAGAAATACGAGCCACAAACATGCCAAAAAATGGCGCATATGCCACCCACCAAGCCCAATAGAATACCGTCCAACCATGTAACCATGTCGTATCTTCACGACCAGCAGATTGACTTAACGGAATGATATTTTTTACATAACCAATAACTGCAGTGGCTAATGAATCAAGTACCGTGGTGAAATTAAGTACGGCAATAAACGCGATGAATATAAAGGCGATAATCATATTCAGGTTACTTAAAAACTTAATGCCCCCATTCATACCACGCAGAACAGAGAAAATGGCTAAGCCCATGATGAGAGCAATAATACTCTGCTGCAGGAAAATATTATTATCAAAGCCAAACACATGGCTGATGCCACTGGCAGCTTGCGTGCCGCCTAATCCAAGAGATGTTGCCAAACCAAATAAGGTGACCAATACAGTGAGTACATCAATAACGTCGCCTGTTTTACCCCAGACCCTATCCCCTAGTAATGGATAAAACACCGAGCGCATTGATAAAGGCAGCCCTTTGTTATAAACAAAATAAGCGAGACAAAGCGCAGTCATGCCATAAATTGCCCACGCATGGAATCCCCAATGAAAAGCGGTTGCCCCTAAGGATACTTCACGGCCTTCAGCGGTATATGGATCAACACCCAATGGCGTACCAAACCAGTTTGTAAAGAAGGCAGTCGGTTCTGCCACGCCCCAAAAAATTAATCCAATCCCCATTCCTGCGGCAAATAGCATGGCTATCCATGACACCATGGAATAATCAGCCTCTGCTTTATCACCGCCTAAACGAATTTTACCCAAAGGCGAAAACGCAATAACGATTGCAAAAAGCAACATTAAATTTGCTCCCCACATAAACAGGAAGTCAAAATTGGAAAGCACGGCACCTTTAACTGAGTCGATAGCAGCTTTGGCATCTGCTGGTGAGAGTATTAATAAAGTGACGATGAAGAGAAGAGAAAAGCCGACTGAGGCGGTAAAAACGGTGTTGTGGACATCCATGCCCAATTTATTAACGTTATCTTGTCCAATTTGATAATCTGTAGATTCAATACTGTATTTGTCTGATTTAAAACTCATAAATTATGATGTTCGTATATCCGTTTACCGAATATAAAGACCACTCCATTTTGCTTAATGTTTGATTAGCTAGCTGTATCACTACAACGCTTGTGATACCTCCTTAATAAGGAAAATCAAGGCTATAAGCAAATCCCAAGCTTGAGATTCTACCATAATAACGAGCGCATTCTTTGATGTTGCCCCATTTCACAACAAGAAATGCAGATTAACAAATCAACCCTCTTTAAAAATGCAACTTCCCAGTAATACTGAGTACAAGCATAAGGAATCCAGTAACAAAGTTGATTGTATAATTCTGTTATATTGAAAGTGACATGGAATTTACGATATGAAAACCAAGTTACTTGGGGCTAAATGCTAGATCTCATTTTTGAACATAGATGCGTTAGAACTCAGGAATTGAAAACGATTATTGGCATTTGGGAGTAAAGTGAACAAAAAAGTTTATTAAGACTCTACTTATTTTTTCCCTGCTTATTTCCACTGTAATTTCCGAATCAATTTACCACCTCGTTAAGAGGCAAGTAATATTTTAGTTATAATAAGCTGCGCAGCAGCAAAGCCAACTGCTTTTTATCCTTGTTGAATTTATTGTTAAATTTCAATTCGATCACCATGGCTTGGTGGTGTAGATGTTACTGTAAACACTAAATCCATTTCGTGCAGGTTGCTTAATTTATGCTTTGAACCCGCTGGGATATAAATCCCCTCACTTGGTTTGACTTTGAATATTTCCCCCTCAAGTTCCATTGTCGCAATACCAGATAAGATAAAAAAGAATTGCTCTGCTTTGGTGTGGAAATGACGTGATTCAGAACAACCAGAAGGCACTCTTTCTTGGATTACACTTAGGTTTTTAGATTTTACCAGATGCCAACCATCACACTGATTTCCCCAAGTGTAATGCTCGGCTAATCTATTGTTAGTAACTGCCAAAAGTGCTCCTTGAAATATAATGCCCTATTAAAAGGGCTAGAATGTTAAGTTGCGAAAATAGGCCCTGTTTTGTACCTCTTAATCGACTTATTATCTCAATTATTCACCACGCCAAATAAATTCAGCCTTTTGAATTATTTGATTAAATTCAGTTTCGTCAATAGTTCCGTCAGCCAAGCGCTTCTCTGCATCAAGCTTTTTTAGGTGGTATTCATATTCAGTGGCGGCAAGAATATACCCCAACTCTCGTTCCGTTATTTTAGAATCTTTAAAATGCCGCATAGCGATTTTCTTATTCCACGCTTTTCCTTTCGGAGGTTCAGGAAGTGTGTAATCACGATCTAAAGGTAAAACACCGGAAATCTTATAGCCTTTATCAATATAATCTTTAGCACATTGATAAAGCATATAGTCTATAGAATCTTCTAAACCATAAAAATGTAGGTAATAACCAGCGGAACACTCGCCAATCTCTTTACCATTGACATCAAGGATCTGGACCTCTCGACTGGAACAACCAATGACAGAAAAGCAAACAAATATCACTACACACATTTTGGAATACATTGCAGAACCTTAATACATGTAACACCGCAGTAAGCGGAATATCATTGAGGGTTATACTGTGAAACGAAACAGCCAACTGTTATTTATACCGCTTGAATAGCTTGTTAAGTTTGGCTTTTGTTCCAAACCTGTCGTAGCCAATTGACAAGAGTCATGAACAGATGAGCGGCAGAAGCTATAAGTGCAACATAAATGAAAGTAGGAACAAACCAGCTCTCTGCAGTGTCGTAAACAAAGTTCCAATTTATTCCATTACTCCCACGAAATATACCGCCAGGGTTCTCTAGTACCTCCCAAATTACAATGACTAAAGTTACAGATAGAGATACAACTAAACCTGAAAAAAGGCCAAAGAGCCAGAAGTGTTTCTTTATATATTCCATCTTAATTTACTCGTCTCCATTTGCTGAAACGGCAGAAAGGCATAGGCAAATAAACGCCTCAAACACCAGCAATGTTTACACCGTCTGCGTACTTTGACTTGTTAAGCTCTTTTGCAGGAGCCCAGTTGCCTGTACCTAAAAATGTTTCTACAAAGTTTTGTAGGGAGAAACCTAGATTCTCGATACAAGATTTTTCTCCACCGTCCTCAAAAGAAGCTTTGTTAACAAAATCTTTAAATGCTTCAAAATCTTTCGACATATTCCGAACTAATATATGTGCGAGGTTATAGCTAAGTGCTTGACCTTCATCAGTGGAGAGGAAACTATCACCACTCCAAAACTCCTGAATAGTCTCTCGATTCCAATATTTTTCATGCTTCGCTACAATTTCTTTATTTAAGTAAAGATGATTCCCCGTCAATACATCTTCCATAACAACCGCTAAACCTTCATTTAACCAAGTAGGGATTGGTAGATGAGCCAAACAAGCATGGGTTAGTTCATGAACAGCAATTGGCTCTGCAATATCTATATCCTGAGAAGGAAATACGAAATGCCCATAGCCGTCATTAATATACATACCCGAACTTAAGCCAAACTCACCTTCATCGGGCAGGAAAACTTCTACATACTCGTAATACTGTTCGATATCTTGAAAAATCATCGCGACATGCTTTCCAAACCCTTCATCGGAGGCTATGCCATTTAATGATGTCAAAATCCTCTTTAATGTTCTTTCCAAAAAACTAGAGAATACT
The DNA here is from genome assembly GCF_055808815.1 of Shewanella sp. GJ50-10. Lineage (NCBI taxonomy): Bacteria > Pseudomonadati > Pseudomonadota > Gammaproteobacteria > Alteromonadales > Shewanellaceae > Shewanella > Shewanella sp. GJ50-10. The sequence goes on from NZ_JBVVSS010000001.1 coordinate 2,202,475, forward strand.
TTGATATATCTGTCGCTTTCATCTGACATAATTGAAAAGTTTATAGACTCTTCAACCCTGTAACCATCGCCAAATTCTGATGCTACTGATTCTAACCATTTATGACATTCCATGGCCCACTTTGATTGCAGCTCATCATGGCTTAAATCTTCACCAATTCTTAGCGCAATTTCATTCCAGTTTGGCTTAATACTCATCGAGTTCTCTATTCGTGATGCTTAACGCCTAACTAATGAGCGCAAAATGCTTGGCTAAAATTAGCGACGAAGGAGAACAAGCCAAGCGCTTTGCGTCCTTTTAAGTAACTTGTTAGCTTTCACCTTTTACCAAATAGGTAGGTTTGTCTTTTTTCTGAACAATATTAAAAGACTTAAATGCCACACTTGAAGTAGTAACTGAAATTTCATGCCCCAAAGGCAACGCTTGTTGAATATTAGATTTAGTTAAAGTTTTATTCATTGCGCCAATAATTATCCCTTTAATTGCTATCTGCCCCTCAAGGTCGAAAAAGTCATGACCGCTATCGTGATAAAACTCATCATCCATCAAATGAACCCGATATTCGTCTTCATAGCTCCATTCAATGTACTTTGTAGTGCATAATTCAAAGAACTTACGTTTAGCCTCATTATCCTTTTGCGAAAACAACTTTTCTAAATCTACATTTTCTCTACTTTTTCGATAGCGAATAGCTTCAGCCGCTTTGTTAGGTACTTCTAACTCAAGCGCAACGCCTTTATGTTTATCGCCATAATGCCCCCATAATAGAGGGCTATTCCAACTAGCGCTGCAACAAAGAACTCGAAATAAGTTATCAATCTTTTTCTTGTTTTCATTTATCACAGTCCTATTAAACTTGTCATCCAATGTCATAGAAGTCAGTTCAAATGGGTCGTTGAAATCAGAGAAACGAGAAACCTTTAACCTTTGGTCTTTTAATGCTTTCAACGCATATTCTTCAGAAAGAAAGTGGAAAAGTTTCACCGTGATTCCTTGTGATAGCTAACAGCTTATTGAACGGCTCACCGATTAAAGTCTGCCGCTTAAGTTATTGATTAATATAACCCTACAATTTCTATCTTATTGATGTAAATACTAATTAGTTATTAATGTCTTAAAATAAAACCCGCTTGCCTGATAAAAGTAGCTGCAAAAAATGGGATTTATTTAAAACACATTTATCAATATATTAGAGTAAACAGCATTAGTTAATACATACAACTTTAGTTTACGTATTAATTGTATTCATTCATTTAGCTACAAATTCTCATTATAACTGTATATAAATCAGCTAATGCTTCTTTGAGTTAGTCATTTGTTATTAGAAGGCAGTTTAATAAATACGACGAAGTTTAATTTCAAACAGGTAATTGGGTAGAAATGAGCTAGATATTTTATTTGTAACCAACTTCGACAAGCTACAAAAAATCACTAACGCTTACGATGGAGCGTCACTTCCCCTCGAAAGCTAGAATCTTAAGTGCAGGATGCACTAAATGCCTTGAAGCACACGGAAGTGCGAGAAAGGCCATGGCTAAACACGCGCTATTTGCTTACTTACCTCAAATCAAATTGAGCATTCAAACCTACGAATAATTTCAGGAAATAATTGTAGTTAAAAATAAACTTGCGGGCTCAATAGTCTCCGTTAGAAGTGTCCGAATGCGTTGAGCTAATTTACGTGATGGAGGCAGGACGCCGACATAGTCTCAGATTGAGCCAGGGATGGCGAATCTGAGGCGGTAGTAAATTAGTTCTGTAGCATAAGGAAGAACGCTTCGTCGGAGCGGCAAGGGATATCGAAAAGGGAAATGCTGTTGTTTCCCTTTCGTCTGGTGTGGGCGAAGCGCCACGACTTTGACTTGCTAAAATGGCTAACAAGCTTTGGGGCAGAAACGAGTTATGTAACCTAAATAGATTACGCTACAAACTAATTGCCAATATTCCAGAATACACAAAGCAAAAAGCCCGCTATAAAATAGCGGGCTTTTCTTAATATGGCGGAGAGATAGGAGTTTAACCCTACATTGAGACGCTACAAACTATTTGTATTAAGAACTCAAAATTCAGACACAAAAAAGCCCGTTATTTTTCAATAACGGGCTCTTTCGATAAATATGGCGGAGAGATAGGGATTTGAACCCTAGATGGGCTACAAACCCATGCCGGTTTTCAAGACCGGTGCATTCGACCACTCTGCCATCTCTCCGAACGCCGAGAATAATAATGTCCTCAGCGTTTTATGTAAAGCACTAAACTAATAAAAGCTCATCGATTGCCTGACTTAGCATCAATCTGTTGAATTTTTATCAGCATGGAGTGCTATTCGCGCAGGATCAGGTTTAACAAAACCCTGTTTAACTGAATCCCAGCTATCATGCTTCGATAAACGGTAACCAATAAACACACCAATTGCACTTAATACAATGCCTAAACCAATAGTCATTTCTGCGTACTGGGCTAACATAGCTACAATACTAGACGCACCAAACGCCATGCCGATTTGAATAAAGTTCTGTAGGCCAGCGGCCTTGGTCGCATTTTTGCTGAACTGTTGCAGAGCATTATTCACGACAATTGGATAAATCGCGCCATTAGCAGCCGCTAGAACAGAGAAAACAATAAGCAATGGAAAAATAGTTTCCGCAGGAATGATTAACGTTACTAATGCAATTGCTGCAACACAAACGAAGAATAAGCCTAGTAAGTAGTTAAGTGCTTTAGCGCCGCCACAATTTTTAACGAGCATTTTGCTCATGTAACCACCCACGATAAACATGATGGTTTGTGGAATAAAGCTTAAGCCAATTGCCTGTGCTTCATAACCATATTTAATCATCACACTTGGCCATACTGTTAAGTAGCTGAAAAACGCTGCAGAACATGCACCAAAGATGACTACGTTACCTAAGTAGCGAGTATTCTTTAATATGCTTTTATAACTAATGCTCTCTTGCACTTCAGCTTGTTTGCTTTCTCCAGCGACTAACCACTTAGTTAGAACAATCAGTAATAAAGCGACAATCACTAAAGTGATAAATACTGCGCGCCAGCCAAAGTTACTCACAATTGATGCGCCAATTAACGGTGCTACCGCTGGTGATAATGCCACAAGCGGCATAATGTTTGAAAATATCTTCTGTGCTTTTTCAGCATCATACTTCTCAACAACAATAGCTTGCCAAATAACGCCTGCACTACATGCACCTAATGCTTGGAAAAAACGTGCAATATTAAGCATCAAGATTGATTCGCTCATCACAATCGCACCACTGGCCGCTGCAAATAGACTAAGGCCAATAATCAATGCTTTTTGTTTGCCTACCTTTTCAACTAACGGTCCATATAGCAATTGACCTAACGCAAGACCTGCTAAGAATGTCGTTAAAGAAAATGCCACATTATTCAAACTTGTTGAAAATGAGTCAGCGATATTTTGAAAAGCGGGCAAGTACATATCTGTGGCAATAAAGCCCAGCATGCTTAATAACGCTAGGTAACCTAATAAAATAAAGTACTGCAAGTTTGCAGGCTTAGAATTAGATGTGATTGATGATGCATTGTTCATGTGAAAATGTATTCCAAATTGGGACTGTTAGAAATCAGCGTGCAGTCTAATGACTTGCAAAATGATTGTGAAACGTTTACTTTTGATGACTGCATTCATAATTTTTCACAGCAAAGGATAGCCCTCTATGCTTTCAGAACAAGCATTGGAAATGATTGATATTGTCGCTCGTGTAGGTAGTTTCACCGCAGCAGCCAATCAATTGCACAAAGTTCCATCAGCCGTCAGTTACGCCGTTAAACAAATAGAAGATGAACTTGGTGTCATTTTGTTTGAAAGGCATCACCGAAGTGTTAGCTTAACTGAACCGGGTAAACATTTTGTGCAACATGCCCGTGAACTACTTGCAGAAATGAACGACTTAAAGCGCAGCACTCAACGTGTTGCCAATGGTTGGCAACCTACCTTATCGATAGCGTTAGACAATATTGTCCGTGCCGATCGCATCAGCGTATTAATTGCCGATTTTTACCGCCATTTTAGCGATGTCGAGTTAATCATCAGAATTGAAGTGTTTAATGGTGTGTGGGAAGCATTAGCTACAGGTCGAAGCGACATTGCTATTGGCGCAACAACAGCCATTCCTGTTGGTGGCGTATTCCAATATAAAGACATGCGCGATATTGAATGGGCTTTTTTAGTTAGTAAAAATCACCCGCTGGCAGAAATAGACCGACCTCTCACCGATGATGAGTTGCGTCAGTACCCTTCTATTTGTCTTGAAGATACATCTCGCGAAATCCCGAAACGTACAACTTGGCTGCTGGATAATCAAAGACGCTTAGTGGTACCCGATTGGATCAGAGCAATTAATTGTTTCCGAGACGGCTCAGGTATTGGCTATATGCCACTGAATCTGGCTAAACCATTTATTCAATCTGGTTCGCTTATCTCTAAAACCTTAGAAAACCCTAAAAATGCAAGCCCGTGCTGTTTGGCGTGGAACCAAGAAAAGATGTCGCCAGCGCTTGAGTGGGTACTTGAATACCTAGGTGACACTGAAAAACTACACAGTGAATGGTTAGCCTAAACTTGAAATAGCGGCTTTAGCCCTCATATTAAGTTTATGACGAAATCTCAATGGAATTTAACAGCCATGAGTGAATTCAATATTTAATGTTCAGTTAAGCTAGTTTTTTAACAATGGACTTTGATATTAATAAAATTAATAAAGCGGGTTGATATACCGACAAAAACCTACAATTTTTGGAGCTAAATCAATTCGTTTGTGAAGATAACTTTAAGCTGTAGTAAAGCTGGGGTATCATCAACTTAAGTAATTAGTAATTTATCACTATGTTCCAGTGCTTTTTCATTAAGGAACATGCCCTTTAACGTCTTGGAGACTGTTATGAATCAACAAACTTTGTCTGGCCAGCAAGCCACGACGATGGAAACCAATAAACTCATTAAAAACACATACATGTTATTGTCGATGACATTAGCATTCGCTGCTGTAATGGCAGGTGTTGCAATGGCGATGAATATCGGTCCTTTCATGTCTATTGGTCTATCTTTAGGTAGTATCGTAGTGATGATGGTAACGTTGAAAAAAGCAGATAATGCATCTGGTTTAGCATGGATTTTCGCTTTCACTGGTATGCAAGGCGCATCACTAGGTTACATCCTTAACCATTATGTCGGTATGGCAAATGGCCCAGAGCTAATCATGCAAGCGTTTGGTTTAACTTCTGTTATCTTTATTTCGCTTTCAGCATATGCAATCACCACAAAGAAAGATTTTAACTTCATGGGTGGCTTCTTATTTGCTGGCTTATTAGTTGTTATCGGCCTTTCACTTATTAACATGTTCTTCGTTAATAGCGGTGCAATGTTTATGGCGCTTCAAGCTGCTGTTGCAATGATCATGGTTGGTTTAATCCTTTATGATACAAGCCGTATCGTAAACGGTGGCGAAACTAACTACATCCGCGCTACGATTTCATTATTCTTAAACTTCATTAACTTATTCATGGCCCTACTTCACTTGTTAGGCATGGGTAACGATGATTAATCTGTGAGTATCTGCATTAATCATCAGGTTATGACCTTGTGATTAAACAGCTATCTACGCTAAAATGGCTCCCTTACAGGAGCCATTTTTTATTGTTATGAATAAATTTATTATCCAAGTTAATGGCACAGTCTATGGCTCAACCGCGAGTTTTAGAGCCCTTCGCTTTACCGAAAGCGTATTATCCCTCGGTCATCAAGTGACTAGTGTTTTCTTTTATCAAGATGGCGTAACTAATAGCAGTAAGCTGATATCCCCTGCGTCTGACGAGCATGACTTACATCTTGCGTGGACCAAACTTGCCGCTGAACATGAGCTCAAGCTGGTTAACTGTGTTTCGGCTGCATTAAGACGTGGCGTGCTGTCAGAGCAAGATGCAAAAGAAAACCGTAAAGACTCATCAAATGCCAGTGAGCAGTTTGAGATGGGTGGATTAGGTGAATTGGTTACTACCATTGAACAGTCTGATCGATTAGTGTGCTTTTAATATGATGCTAAAGGGTTTAACTATATGAAAAAAATCTGCGTCATATTTAGGCACAGTCCTATTGGCAATGCATCAAGCCGTGAAGGCTTAGACTTTGCAATGCTAAGTGCAAGCTTTGAACAAGAAGTCTCTATTGTGTTTACCGATGAAGCGGTAATGCATTTATTAGCAGAGCAACAACCAGAACTTGTTGGCAGTAAAGATTACCTTTCGACCTTCAAAGCATTAAGTTTATACGATATTGAAACTGTTTTAGTGTGCCAACAATCAGCTAAACAATTTGGCATAAGTGCTAATGATTTTAATTTTGAAGCAGAAATGGCATCAACTCATCAGATACGAACCTTGATCCAACAAGCTAACGAAGTGGTGGTTTATTAATATGATACTGCACCATATCCAAAGCTCTGCCACGACCGATAACGCACTGAATTGTTGTTTACGTTACATTGATGACCAAGACAGCATATTGCTAGCTGACGACGCGCTGAATTGCTTACTGAACACTCAATGGCAACAGCGTTTAACTAACTACAAGTTATATGTACTCATTGAAGATATTGAAGCAAGAGGATTAAGTCATCGCTTACCTCAATCAGCTAATATTTCAATCATAGATTATGACCAGTTTGTACTGGCAACATTGCAACACACGAAGGTGATCACTTGGTAGATTCAATCAAATTTAATGGCCAACAAATTGAAGTTGATGCAAAAGGCTATTTAAAAAATTACACTGACTGGCAACCAGACATGGCACCAGTACTTGCTGCAACCGAAGAAATTGAGCTTACAGAACAACACTGGGAAGTGATTAACTTTGTACGTGATTTTTATTTAGAGTACAAAACTAGCCCAGCGATCAGAGTATTAGTTAAAGCGATCGGACAGTCTTTAGGTGCCGATAAAGGTAACTCAAAATACCTTTACACCCTCTTCCCTGTTGGACCTGCCAAACAAGCGACTAAAATTGCGGGATTACCAAAGCCGGCAAAATGCATTTAATCTAGTTACTCGGAGCAGTGAACTTAAGCTAGTTGCTTTGAACAAGTCACTCGCTCCATAATTAGATGAATGCATTTAAATTGTTAACTGCTTTTGTTTACTAGCAAGTGCTAATTTCTTCACACTATTTAGTTTTTAGAAAATCTCGCCCCGTTTTAACCAAGTTACTGTCACCAACTGTTTTATCATTTAGTGCATTGCCATAATTATCGCGGCAGTGAGTGCAAGGGCTCATCTTGTTAATTAAACGCCCTCTTTTAGAATACTTTCTAATGTAAGCATGGGAAATTGTCACGTTAGTTTGGTTAAGCTTAGCAGCGTCTTCAACTTTAGATTTTAAATCAATAATGGCGGCATCTTCGGCGCACTTTTCATCATCTGCTCGCCCCCATCCTACAATTTGTTCACCTAACTCATTGATGTAACCAGCAGCGACCCAAGGACCACTATGATGACCTGTTGGCTCACCACTGGGTAAGTAAGAGGGTTTATTGGCAAGCTCGTAAGGGATCAACTCAAGGGGATCGTTAGGTGCTTGTTCACAACTCACATCTAATGCCGAATTTGGATTTTTGGTTACAAAGAAATGATGGTTATGGCTTAATTTCACATCTTTAAGCTTGCTCACTAATAATGCATCGGGATGACGTATATCGACTTTTGTTACAGCTATAATTGACGCCACAGCGCCACTGCGGGCTAAAATTTTGTCACCTATGTTCAGCTCGACGGCAGTAATCCAGTGTTTATTTTCAAAACAAAAATGATGTTCTTCTTTGACATACATCAAGGTGGTTAATTCATCGATATCGTATTCAATTTCTAGCATGTTTTTAAAACTTTTATCATCTGTGAAGTGAGCCAGTTCAAGCTGTATGAGCGATTATAACAGTGAAGTTAAAGCATAAAAAAACCAAACACGAAGTTTGGTTTTTTAAGCTAAAAAATTTAACAGTTAATAAGCATTAGCCAATTTTTTCAAGACCACGCATATAAGGACGTAGCGCTTCAGGAACCGTAACTGAACCGTCAGCATTTTGGTAGTTTTCTAAAATCGCCACCACTGTACGACCGACTGCTAGACCAGAACCGTTTAGTGTGTGTAAAAGCGTTGGCTTTTTGTCATTCACACCACGGTAGCGAGCTTGCATACGGCGCGCTTGGAAATCCTTCATGTTTGAACAAGAAGAAATTTCACGGTAGGTATTTTGCGCTGGTAACCATACTTCTAAGTCATAGGTTTTAGATGCGCCAAAGCCCATATCGCCAGTACATAAGATCATTGTACGGTAAGGAAGGCCTAAACCTTGTAATACTTTTTCAGCATGACCCGTTAATTCTTCAAGTGCTGCCATTGAATCTTCAGGCTTAACGATTTGAACAAGTTCAACTTTATCAAACTGATGCTGACGAATTAGACCACGAGTATCACGACCGTATGAACCTGCTTCACTACGGAAACAAGAGGTTAATGCCGTCATTTTAAGTGGTAAATTTGCTTCTTCAACTATCGTGTCACGAACCATATTGGTTAATGGCACTTCTGCAGTAGGAATAAGGCTTAGACCTTGACCTTCTTCAGTTGCTGGTTTGGTGTGGAATAAATCTTCACCAAACTTTGGTAATTGACCAGTACCTAATAAGCTTTCTTCGTTCACTAACAAAGGCACGTACATTTCAGTGTAACCATGCTCTTCTGTATGAAGATCTAGCATATATTGACCAACAGCACGGGTTAAGCGAGCAATTTGGCCTTTCATTACGATGAAACGTGAACCAGTAATTTTTACTGCGCTTTTGAAGTCTAATCCGTCTAAGCCTTCGCCAAGATCCAAATGATCTTTAACTTCAAAATCAAATTTTGTTGGCTCGCCCCAAGTGCGAACTTCAACATTATCGTTTTCATCAGCGCCTGCAGGTACTGCATCGTCAGGTAAGTTTGGCATGCTCATGGCAATACCGTTTAACTCAGCTAACAAATCAGCCAGTTCAGTTTTCTTCGCATCTAGTTGAGAACCTAAGTCCCCTACTTTTGCCATGATTTCACTAACATCTTCACCACGAGACTTAGCTTGACCGATGGATTTAGAGATTGCATTACGGGACGCTTGTAATTCTTCTGTTTCCACTTGTAGCGACTTACGCTTTTCTTCTAAAGCGGTAAGACGGCTAACATCAAGGATAAAGCCACGTCTAGCTAACAGCTCAGCTGTGACTTCAAGTTCGTTACGCAAAAATTTTGGATCTAACATGTTTTATATTCTTAATAGTTAAATGCGAGAAAATACTAGCTGCTGGCCGACATACACCATGAAAATACATAGGATGACATTCAACAACACGTTGAGAATTGCTTTTACAAAAAGTCCTTCTTGCATCAGCAATAATGTTTCATTGGAAAAAGTCGAAAAAGTCGTTAAAGCGCCTAATAACCCAACGCCAACCATGGCTTTAATTTCAGGACTTAGGTGACTTGTTTCAAGACCGATGGCATAAACAACGCCCATCAAGAAAGATCCCAATATATTGACCAACAGTGTACCAAAAGGGAAACTGCTTCCAAATAGCTGAAGCATTAAAATTGAAATAACATAGCGAAAAACAGCACCAATTGAGCCACCAAGTGCCACAAACATGATATTGGTCATGCTAATCATAGCGTTTTACCTCACTTGATCTATCGAGTTCAGCTAAATGGGATAATTTATCCTTAATCCGTTTTTCAAATCCGCGCTCTGTTGGATAGTAAAACTGACTTTGTTGCAGTGATTCTGGGAAGTAATTTTCACCAGGCGCAAAAGCGCCGGGTTCATCATGGGCGTAACGGTATTCAGCGCCCAGTCCCATGTTTTTCATTAATTGAGTGGGTGCATTACGTAAATGATCGGGCACTGACTCGTGGCCTGTTTCTCTGGCGAGTACTCTTGCAGCTTTAAATGCAGTGTATACCGCATTACTTTTGGGCGCACTGGCTAAATAAACAATGGCTTGTGCTATAGCGCGCTCACCTTCTGCTGGGCCAACCCGATGGAAACAGTCCCATGCATTTAGTGCAATATTCATTGCTGTAGGGTCAGCATTGCCGATGTCTTCAGAAGCTATTGCCAGTAATCGTCTCGCGACATATAGCGGATCGCCACCGCCTTCTAAAATACGGCAATACCAATACAGCGCGGCATCAGGTGATGAACCACGCACAGATTTATGTACAGCTGAAATTAAATCGTAAAATTGATCGCCATTTTTATCATATGCTGCCATTTGATGGCCGGCGACCTGAGTGAGCATTTCTTGGGTAAAACTGTCATTATCACTGACTAAGTCACTCATTAGTTCTAATAAGTTAAGCGCTTTACGTGCATCACCATCAGAGGTGGCGGCTAGTTGCTGCATCACATCATCTGGCATAACAAAATTACGCTTGCCAAAACCGCGCTCTGTGTCAGTTAATGCTTGATTGATAATGTTAGCAATATCATCAGCGTCGAGGCGGTTAATCAAATACACTCTTGCCCGAGACAATAATGCATTGTTAAGCTCAAACGATGGGTTTTCAGTGGTAGCACCAACAAAAATCACCGTACCATCTTCGATAAACGGCAAAAAAGCATCTTGCTGGCTTTTATTAAAACGATGGACTTCGTCGACAAACAATAAGGTGCGTTGGCCTCGGCTTTGAGCAACAGCTTTTGCTTGCTCAATGGCAGCACGGATTTCTTTTACACCGGACGTGACAGCTGAGATGCGTTCAACATGAGCATTGGCGTAATGAGCCACTAATTCAGCGAGAGTCGTTTTGCCAGTACCAGGAGGTCCCCAAAGCAGCATTGAATGAGCGCGATTAGCTTCTAATGCTTGCCTTAACGGTTGGCCTTCACCAAGCAAATGACTTTGCCCCACGTATTCACTTATCTCCCTCGGTCGCATTCTAGCGGCTAAAGGACGAAAGTCGGGCGCAAAATCAAAACCTAAATTAGCCACAATTACCTACTGAGCTGCATTGGCACGTTGATCGTCGATATCAACATTGGCTGGCACAACAAATTCAAATAATGACTGTTCACCTTCAGCCACAGTTGTTTGATTGCTTAAAACAAACTGGCTGTGATTACCTTGCTCATCGAGCAAGTTAAAGTCAGTAAGTTGTGTGTCATCAAAGCAAACATTAACTGTAACAACACTGCTTTCTAATGATTTAGGTTTGATCATGTAGCAAGCTTTACCTGATTCTGGTTGTACTTGGCTAACATGGTATTGAGCCCATGTTTTTTCATCACGATGCACTAATAATGCAATCGGCGACGCTTCAACTGCATCAGCAAAATCCATGACGGTGACTTCTTCAGCAAACGGATTAAAAATCCATAAATCTTTACCATCTGCAACGATAAGTGATTCATCTGGCTGAGTTAAGTGCCAGTAAAATTTGTTTGGGTAAGCTAAAGCAAATACGCCTTCACCAGACTGAATGACCTTGTCATTAATATCTGTAACGGTTTGGCTAAAATCTGCTTTTAATGAAGCCAGAGTTTCCAGTTTTTCTCGCAGTACACCCGAGTCATCAGCCTGAACAGATGAAGTAAACATCACGGCGATAACTGATAATAAACCCATACATTTTTTCATATTCTTTCCTACTGCATTCAAATAGCGTAATTAGATAACTAACCGCGCGGTGGCGGTGGCGCTAATACTTCTCGATTACCATTATGGCCTTGGCTACTCACAATGCCCTGTGATTCCATCATTTCAATGATCCGTGCTGCGCGGTTATAACCAATTTTGAATTTACGTTGAACACTCGAAATCGACCCTCTACGGGTTTCGGTTACAAAGGCTACAGCTTCATCATAGAGTTGATCGGTATCGTCATCGGTTTCAGCGGTTTCACCAGGAAGCAGTACTTGCTCCCCATCACTAACGCCATTTAGGATTTCTTCAACATATTGTGGTTTACCACGTGCGTGCCAATCAGCAACCACTTTATGTACTTCATGATCGTCAATGAAAGCGCCATGAACACGTATTGGAACGCTTGTACCTGGCGGCAAATAAAGCATGTCACCCATACCCAGTAAGGTTTCTGCACCTTGTTGATCTAGAATAGTACGAGAATCGATACGAGATGAAACTTGGAATGCAATACGCGTTGGCACGTTCGCTTTAATCAAACCAGTAATAACATCAACTGATGGACGTTGTGTCGCTAAGATTAAATGAATACCAGCCGCACGAGCTTTTTGCGCAATACGAGCAATTAACTCTTCAACCTTTTTACCCACAATCATAATCATGTCAGCAAATTCATCAACGACGACAACAATTGAAGGCAACTTATCAAGTTCTGGCGCTTGCTCATCCATGCTTTCTGATGACTTCCAAAGCGGGTCAACAATTGGCGTACCCGCTTCTTTCGCTAACTTTATTTTCGTGTTGTAACCTTTAAGATTACGTACACCTAATGCGGACATTAATTTATAACGACGTTCCATTTCACCCACACACCAACGCAGTGCATTGGCGGCTTCTTTCATATCGGTGACAACTTCACATAATAAATGCGGGATCCCTTCATATACCGACAGTTCAAGCATTTTCGGGTCAATCATGATGAAGCGGACATCTTCAGGGCCAGACTTATACAAAATACTGGTGATCATCACGTTCACACCAACAGATTTACCCGAACCTGTAGTACCAGCAACCAATAAATGTGGCATTTTGCCTAAATCAACCACTACAGGATCACCTGCGATATCTTCACCCAACACCATAGATAGGTTTGATTGGCTTTCTTCAAAGGTTTTACTGTCGAGAACATCGCGCATGAACACGGTTTCACGAAACTTATTAGGTAACTCTAAACCCACATAAGCCTTACCAGGGATGACTTCAACCACACGGACACTTTCTGCTAATAATGAGCGGGCTAAATCTTTTGAAAGGTTAGTAATCTTCGATGCTTTCACCCCTGGTGCTAACTCAAGCTCGAAACGCGTAACGACCGGGCCTGGGAATACACCAACCACATTAGCCACAATATTAAAGTCGGCTAATTTGGTTTCAACTAAGCGAGCAACTATATCAAGCTCATCTTTAGTAATTGGATTTTCTTTACGATCAGGTACATCAAGCAGTGTAATGCTTGGTAAAGGTGGCATGGCAACCCGTGGCTGACTCATAACAACTTGTGGCTCTTGACCAGGAATAATTACCACACCTTCGGCAATATAAGGCTTGTCAGTAGGCGCTGGGGATGCAACTGGGTTATTTGTTGCATTATTTGCTACGACACTTGCTGCGTTAGCACTGTCATCCGAATTGTGTTGTTCACTGCTTTGCTGGTTTTTAACCGCTGCAGCCATCACAGTCGCACCAATAGAGGTTGTGCGCTCAAACTCATCACCGAACTCTATAGCTTGATCATTATTGGCTTCGGTAGCATGAGCAGTTTGATTAGTATGAGTTAAATCAACAGCTGGCGCATCGCCTGTTGCCACCCAAGGTTCTGCCGAGTCATCATTTTCATTATTAATACTAACTTGCGGCTCTACTCTACCCTGGCCATTGACTGGCGCTACTTGATTTTGATTATCAGCTTCATCATCTTGATAGTCGTCAGGGGTATTATCTCGACTTGGAATAATTTTGGATTTCATTCTCGCAAAGACAGATTGCTTAACTGGCTCAGCTTCATATTCGTCATCATCAGCTTCTGATTCGGATACTGCATCTGAATGAGTTTCAAATTGCGGTTCTAACTTACCGCCGTAGGTTCTTTCTGTTGATTGAGTATCAGTTCTTTCTGTAGATTGAGTATCAGTGGTTTCCGTTACTTCGCCATCGATAGCTTCATATTCATCTGACTTATCGCGTCTTTGTTTGAACTTATCGACCACAGACATAAATCCACGGGTATCTTCTGTTTCATTTGAACCGTTCAAGTAACTTGGAAGACTAATCAATTTTTTGAACAACCAAATAGTGCCGTAGCCAGTCGCTTCAATGACTGTTAGCCAACTAATTCCAGTTGTTAAAGTGAATCCTGCGCCGATAAAACACAATAAAAGTAGGGTAGTACCTAGATTATTGAAGTAAGGCAGCATAGCCTGACCAATCACGTCACCAGCAACACCACCTGCTGAAAACACATACATATCGTCGGCATTCATGCTCGCAAGTGCAGCTAATGCCAATACCATTAACATGAAGCCAATAATTCTTAGCCCCACTGAGAAGTAATCAATTTCAAATAATTTGTGAGTGCGTTTAAAAATAAACCAGCCTGTGGCTGCAATAATGATAGGGATCAGGTAAGCAATAAAACCGAAAAAATAAAACAGGACATCAGCAGTCCATGCCCCTACTGCACCAGTAAGGTTATTAATTTCACCTTGGAAATGTGACTGACTCCAGCCCGGATCACTAGGATCAAAGCTGCTAAGTGCAAGAAGAATGTAAGTTGCTGTCATGCAACAAATGATCAATCCACCTTCGAGAAGACGTTGAAGGCCACTAAGTGTTTGAAGACTATTTCCCTGAGACAAACGAAAACACCCGAATAAGAATTAAAAAGAATGATAACAATAACAGAATATCACTGATGTTGCAGCGATTATGCAACGTGAATAAGTCTAGCTCAACCTAATGTTTTCAGATAGATGGATGCTTAACCAAAATTTAATTGAGTAAGATAAATTTGATTGTTTTTGCATCAAAAAGGAGGTGTTTTTTGAAGGTTTACTGATTTTAGATAAAAAAATAAAGGGCGATGCCCTTTATTTTTGATGGTCAGAAAGTTTAGTAGCTATCCGCTAATAAATTTAATGCGACTTTATTAGTTTGTTTGACTTCTTCCATGACCACATAAGTACGAGTATCAGAAACTGATGGCAACTTAAGTAGTGTCTCACCTAATAAACGACGATATGCCGACATATCAGATACTCGAGTCTTCAATAAATAATCAAAGTCACCAGAGACCAAATGACATTCTTGAATATCATCCAGCAACTGAACGGCTTTGTTGAAGCGCTCAAAAATATCAGGCGTATCGCGTGTTAACGTGATTTCCACAAATACAAGTAAAGATGCACCAAGATAATGAGGGTTAACTAATGCAGTGTAGCCATTAATGTAACCTTGTTTCTCGAGACGCTTAACTCGCTCTAAACAAGGAGTAGGACTAAGCCCTACTCTTTTCGATAACTCCACGTTTGATATGCGACCATCAACTTGAAGTTCATTGAGGATATTACGGTCAATCCGATCTAAATCTTTTACAGAATTTTTTTATTATTTGCCATATTATTAACCTTGCTTTAGCACAAAAACAACATATTCATCTTTTAATGTGTAAAGTTTAGCAGCATAAACTGCGTCTTGGGCACTATACTAGACTTCCCTGAAATAAGCACGTTCAGGCGAGCGATTATAATAACAATTGAATTGTCAACAACGACAACTGATCAAATAGAGGCACAAAATGATTATTGGTATCCCTACTGAAATCAAAAACCACGAGTACCGTGTAGGTATGGTTCCTTCAAGCGTTCGCGAATTAACGATTAAAGGCCATGATGTATTCGTTCAATCTGATGCTGGTACAGGCATCGGCTTTACCAATCAAGATTATATTGACGCTGGTGCTTCTATTCTAGAAACTGCCGCAGAAGTTTTCGCACAATCAGACATGATTGTTAAAGTAAAAGAGCCTCAAGCCGTTGAGCGCGCTATGCTTCGTGAAGATCAAATTCTATTCACTTACCTGCATTTAGCACCGGATATGCCGCAAACTGAAGACCTAATTAAAAGTAAGTCAGTGTGTATCGCATACGAAACTGTTACCGACGATCGCGGTGGCCTTCCATTACTTGCACCTATGTCAGAAGTTGCTGGTCGCATGTCAATTCAAGCAGGCGCTCGCGCTCTTGAAAAGTCATTAGGTGGCCGTGGTATGTTGCTTGGTGGCGTACCGGGTGTTGAGCCTGCTAAGGTCGTAATAATTGGCGGCGGCATGGTAGGTACTAATGCAGCGCAAATGGCTGTAGGTATGGGCGCAGACGTAGTTGTACTTGATCGTAGCATCGATGCATTACGTCGTCTAAACGTACAGTTTGGTTCTTCTGTTAAAGCTATTTATTCAACTGCAGATGCCATTGAACGTCATGTTATTGATGCAGATTTAGTGATTGGTGGCGTACTGGTTCCTGGTGCTGCTGCGCCTAAACTTGTTACTCGTGACATGATTTCGCGCATGAAGCCTGGCAGTGCCATCGTTGACGTTGCTATTGACCAAGGCGGCTGTGTAGAAACATCTTATGCAACCACTCACCAAGAACCAACTTACATTGTCGATGAAGTTGTTCACTACTGTGTAGCTAACATGCCAGGTGCTGTCGCACGTACATCAACGTTCGCACTTAACAATGCTACCCTCCCTTACATCTTAAAGCTTGCTAACTTAGGCTATAAGAAGGCATTACTTGCTGACCAACACCTACTGAATGGCTTAAACGTTATCCATGGTAAATTGGTATGTAAAGAAGTAGCAGAAGCATTAGAGCTTGAGTTCACTGAACCAAAAATCATGCTTGGTTAATAGCTAAAATGCCTTAATTGTTGCAGTAATTTACATAAAGCCGCTCTATGAGCGGTTTTTTATGCCCAAAAAACCAGCAAATTATGTCAAAATAAATACAAACCAAATGAAACAATTTGTATCAATCGTTCGTTTTACGTCCAGCTTACACTCGTCTGCCGAACTGTACAGGTAAACCACATCGATAATTAGTCAGAATAACTGACTAAACAAAATCCATGAAAAATAAACATATTAATTATAAGGTTTTATACAGCCCTTTAACGGCAAGGCTTCTGACTAAAACAAGTAAAATTTTGAACTCAAATAGGCAGTAAAATCATTCAATAGTGTTATATCCTGCTGATTTTTTTTAAACCAGTGTTTTGCACTGTTGGCGTAAAGAGTAAATATCTCTACAATTTAGCCATAATTCTGCACAAAAAAGTGATTTTGAAATGTGGTTACAAAAACAGATCCAATTAAAAGCCAAGCCTCGAGGTTTTCATCTAATTACCGATGAAATTTTGCAGCAAATGCCTGAATTATCTAATTTCTCTGTGGGATTGATGCATGTGTTTTTACAACACACTTCTGCTTCAATCACTATTAATGAAAATGCCGATCCAAGTGTTCGACAAGATTTTGAGTCTTACTTCAATCGCACGGCTGCAGAAAATGAGCCTTACTACGTGCACACCTATGAAGGAAGCGATGATATGCCAGCACATTTAAAGTCCAGTTTACTAGGTTGTGAGCTTTCAATTCCCATCAATCATGGGCAATTAGCGGTAGGAATGTGGCAAGGGATTTATTTAGGTGAGCATCGTAATCACGGTGGAAGCCGAAAAGTACTAGTGACGATTCAAGGCGAATGATTTAAATGAGTAAAATAGTTTAATCTGACTATTGGTCTGGAGTTAGCTTTTGAAATTAGCTTCTGGAATTAGACTCTGGAATTAGTCTTTGAATTATTTTTGCTTATCTAATAAATCAAAGAAAGCATCTTGTGGCATTGGTTTGTAAAAAAAGTAGCCCTGTATGGCATCAACATGGTTATTTTTGACAAAATCTAATTGGGTTTGTGTTTCCACGCCTTCTGCTGTAACCGCTAGTTCAAGTGCGTTACTCATGCTTGCTATCGCTTCAACTAATGCTTTATGCCTTGGACCTTGTTCGATTTTTTGTATAAAGGCTTTATCAATCTTAATTTGATCAACAGGGAAATTAGCTAAATACGATAAAGATGAATAACCAGTTCCAAAATCATCCACTGAAATTTTGATGCCCCAACTGCGTAATTGGTTTAATAGGCATTCTATATTTTGGTGCTGGTTCATCATCAATGATTCGGTAATTTCTAAAGTTAGTAAATCTAATGGGAAATCTGATATTGCCTGATTCCGAATAAAGTCCTCAAAAAAGCAAATAAACTCTTTTTGCAATTCATCAGTTAAAAATTCACAGGTGGAAACATTCACCGCTAAAGAGATAGGACAACCTTTTTGCCATTGCTCAGTAATAATTGCTAATGCTTGCTGCCTAACCCACTTACCAATAGGTACTATTAACCCCGACTGCTCAGCAATAGGTATAAATTCTTCAGGAGAAATGAATTCACCGTTTAATTGCCAACGTAGTAATATTTCGGCTTTTTCAATTTTAGTGGAATCTACCGACACAATGGGCTGAAAATACATGTCAAATGCTTCACTGTTTAATGCTTTACCTAATTCCATTTGTAGGTAAGCTGTGCGCTCAGCATTTTTTTGCATCGTTTCATTGAAGAACTGATAGTGATTTCGACCTTTGAGTTTAACATCGTACATCGCTTGACTAGCAAAATTAATTAACGACTCGACAATGGTGGAGTCATCAGGATAGCGAGAGATCCCGATGCTCATTGAAGGGTGTATATGTTGTTGCTCGATAACCACTACATCGGCAATGGCTGAATTAATTTGTTTTGCTAATGAAATAAGTTGATTGTCGGAAACTTTACCAGGGATAAATAACCCAAACTCATCGCCTGCAATTCGAGCGAGCAAGCTGTCTCTTGGCGTGATAGAGGTTAATCGGTCAGCCACTTTTTTAAGTAACGCATCACCGTTTTCGTGGCCTAAACTGTCATTGATAAGTTTAAAATTATCAATATCCATTAATAAAACACTACATGCGATATCTGTTTGCTTTGTACGTTCTAACTGCCAAACATAATCATATATTTTATCTAAAAAGCATCGTCGATTAGCAAGGCTGGTTAAGGCGTCATTATTGGCTTGAAAATGAATCAGTTTATTAGCATCTTTATGTTCGCTAATGTCAGTAATGAGCCAAGAAAAGCAATTCTGTTCACCGTGGTAGTCTCTAAAAGTGGTCACAGTCACTTCAGCATCGAACGTTTGACCATTACGTTTATATCCTGTTAGTTCCCCTTGCCATGTATTACCCCTACCCAAATTTTTAAGCATTGAGGCTAAAACTTTGGGATCTGATTGTCCAAAAAAACCTCAGGCTCAAATACCGTTTTGTCAGCAGTAAAATCTCGAGTGATGGTTTTAAACATAGGGTTAACTTGCAGCAACGAGTGAGTATCTGTGGTGATAACCAGACCCATTGGTAATTTACTGAATATACGGCTCGTCAATCGTTGCAAATGCAGAGCTTGGCTGCGTTCTATCGACAAACTGCCTAATTTAGCGGCTTCTTGAATCAATTCCAAATCTAAATCAGATGGTGATTTTTTGGTATCGTAATACATGGCGAATGTGCCGAGTACTTCACCATTTGAATCGATAATAGGTTCAGACCAGCAAGCCTTTAAACCAGCTTTAAGGGGTAATTCTTTGAATGCTGCCCAATTGGGGTGAGTTTCAATATCTTCAACGATTATTCGTTTGCCTGTTGCTGCAGCAGCGCCGCAAGAGCCAACCTCAGGACCGATTTCGACCCCATGAATAGCTTGATTGTATTCTTCAGGTAAACTTGGCGCAGCGCCGTTAAGCAAGCGCTTTTTATCATTACTGATTAACAGTACTGATGCTTTGGTACCTATTTTTTGAGCTTCAATGGAAAGAACTAATGAATGGAGTATTTCGCGAAGTGGAGAACCTGCCAGAACCATAGATAAAATGGTACTGTAACGCTCGATACTAGAAGACCTATGCGTTAACACATCATAGTTTTCAGTATTAGTACTAATATACTGCGCGCTATCCATAGAGCTCCTAAAACCAAATCAAACACTGTTTATGACAGGAATATGTCTCAAACTGTCTTTATGAAGATTATGCACATTTGCAACTGAAATCAATAAAAGTGTTACACCAATTTAACACGTATTACTTAACTATCTGCTTTAACCTTTCATTCAGCTAGTTATAAAGACTATTTTGATTTTTTATGCTGCTAAAAATGAAAAAGCAGTATTGTCTGCTAACAATACTGCTTAAACGACTTGTTCTATTTTAAAACAAATGAATTTACACTTCGCTAATTCGCTCCATGCGAGCAAGATAAAAACCATCAAAACCATGTTCAGAAACTAAAATCTCTTCATCATCAATGAGTTTAAAATGAGGGTTCGCAGCGATAAAAGCATCGACTTGATTACGGTTTTCATCAGGCATGATAGAGCATGTCGCATAGACTAACATGCCACCCACCTTAACCATGCGGCTATAGCTTTGTAAAATATCTTTTTGTAATTCGATTAATACAGGTAAGCGCTCTGGAGTGTCGCGCCACTTTGAATCAGGGTTACGTTTAAGTACGCCTAAGCCAGAACAAGGAACATCCAATAACACGCGATCAGCGGTTAACTTCAAACGCTTAATGGTCTTACTGCTAGCGATGATTCGAGTTTCTACGTTATGCGCGCCTGCTCTTCGAGCGCGAGATTTTAGATTATCGAGTTTCCATTGCTCAACATCCATGGCCAATAAACGACCTTTACCTTTCATTTGTGCAGCAATGTGTAATGTTTTACCACCAGCACCAGCACAAGCATCAACTACACGCATACCAGGTTTCGCACCTACTGCGGCAGCTACAAGTTGTGAGCCCGCATCTTGTTGCTCAAAAAAACCTTCTTTAAAAGCGCTAGTTTTAAATAATGCAGAGTCAGAACGAACTTCAAGAGCACTATCGACTCCTTCAACTTCAACCGTTGCCACTAATTCTTTGGTTAAACGCTGCTTTAATTCATCGCGCGTGCCTTTAAGTGAGTTTGCACGAATATAACGCTTAGGAACCGCTGCTAAGGCTGCTCTTTCTGCAGGCCATTTATCACCTAATTGCTCTGCACCCAATGTATCTAACCATTCAGGACAGCCATCCCATAAAGCAGGCTGTGTTTTTGCTTGTGCAACGCGCACTGCAAAATCTTCTGGGTCTACCTGTAATGCATATTCCATTTTTGGTAATTCAAGCTCATGGAATAAGTGCCAACCATTAATCAATTTTGAACCCATGCGCTCAATATCGTCTGACTTCATGTCTACTAAAAAACAGTAAAGGTTTAAACGGCGAAGGATATCACCGGTAACTGTGGTAATACGGGCGAGCTCTGCCGGCGGGTATTGCATGCCAGAAAAGTTGTGAGAGTATGCTCTATCTAATGGTTTACCATCAGTTAACACCATGGTTAGCACATCGATTACCAGTTCAGAAGAACTGCCAGAAAGTGGGAAAGTCAGCATTGGGATCTCACAGAGTAAAGAAAAAGAAGTTAATACAGAAAAAGCGCTTGGATCATAGGAGCTAACGCGCTTTAGCGCAAGTAATGATTATGATATTTAACGCATTGAGATCAATTTATCTAAAAACAAAAAGCAGCCGAGTGGCTGCTTAAGTTTAACAAATAAAACATGTCATTCTGCAGAATTACATTTGAGAACCTTTCGCGCCATAAAACACGATAAATGCATAACACACAACAGGTAAAATGAATGCTGGTTGTAAGCCCATAGAGTCAGCCATTACCCCTTGTAATAAAGGAATAATTGCACCACCTACTATCGCTAGACATAAGAAGCCACTGCCTTGAGAAGTATGTGGACCAAGATCTCTGAGTGCTAAACTAAAAATTGTTGGGAACATAATTGAATTGAACAAACCAACAGCCAATATTGCCCACATCGCAATTTCACCACTGGTATACATTGCAACTAATACTAAAACGGCAGCCATTAAGCCATTAAAAGCTAATACTTTGCCTGCTGAAATCTTTTGCATCACTGCTGAGCCGATAAAGCGACCAATCATCGCCCCGCCCCAATAATACGTAATGTATTTTGCGGCATCTGCTTCTTGAAGCCCAACAATGTGCTCCTCGCCTAAAAAGTTGACTAAGAAACTACCAATTGAGACTTCAGCGCCAACATATACAAAAATACCTACTGCACCTAAAACAAGATGAGTACTTTGCAGTGCACTAGTTTTACCTTTGTAGGTCACTTCACCCGTCGTGTTTTGTTCAACGTGTGCTTCAATGACTGGTAGTTTCAATTTGGCGAAAATTACCGCCAATACCGCTAAAGTCGCAGCAAGGAAAAGATAAGGCATTTTTACAACTTCAGCTTCTGCTTGCGAATGACTTAACTCACCAACGGCACCTGTTGCTACCGATAATATGAGTATTGCACCAAAATATGGAGCAACAGTCGTTCCAAGCGCATTAAACGCTTGAGTTAGATTTAAACGACTTGAAGCCGTTTCTTCACTTCCCAATGCATTAACGTATGGATTGGCTGCTACTTGTAAAATGGTAATTCCAGATGCAAGTACAAATAGTGCGCCAAGAAATAAGCCATAAACGGCAAAGTCGGCTGCGGGATAAAACAATGCGCAACCAAAACTTGCTATAACAAGACCCGTCACTATCCCACGTTGATAACCCAACTTTTTAACTAACTTACCAGCCGGAAGAGACACTAAAAAATAAGCACCAAAAAAACAAAACTGAATCAGCATGGCTTCGGTATAGCTTAATGAAAACACCGCTTTTAAATGAGGGATTAAAATGTCGTTTAAGCAGGTGATAAAACCCCACATAAAAAACAATGAAGTCAGTGATACCAATGCAAAACGATATTTACCATCGCCTGAATGGCTAACGGTTGTAGCGCCGCTTGTAATTGTTGAGGCCATAATTAAGGTACTCTTGTTATTGTATAAAAAATGATTTTGTAAATATTGATTGTGTAAATATTGAGGATTGAGCTTTATAGGTAACTAAGCTCAATGTCCAAGCTGTAAAGTAAAACAGCAACCTAAGGTTGCTGTTTTAGCATTTAATCAATGACGGCATAAAAGCTATTAAATGCTGCAAGTTTTAAGGTCTTTCCGTCAACGAGTTCACCAGACGCTAAGCCATGATTGTCGATAACTTGCTTGATTGAGAAGCTCGAAACATTAAACTGGTTAGCACTATTTGCCAGGTTAAATACCACTAACAAAGTTTGAGTTTCAAATTGACGAGTGAAAGCTAATACTGGTTCATTGGTATCGATAAACTGAATATCACCAGCAACTAACGCAGGATATTGCTTACGCCAAGCCAAAAAGTGACGGTATGCATGCAAACTTGAATCAGGATTGGCCTCCTGCAAGTCGACTGATAATGCTTTATGGGCATCAGGAATAGGTAACCAAGCTTGGTTATTTTCGCTAAAACCAGCTTGTTGATGCTCTTTAACCCAAGGCATTGGCGTTCTGCAGCCATCACGACCTTTAAACATTGGCCAAAAAGCAATACCAAACGGATCTTGGAGCTGTTCAAATTCAATAGGAGCTTCAGTTAAACCTAGTTCTTCACCTTGATAACTACATACACTGCCACGCAATGAACACAGTAAACCATTTAGCATTTTAACTAAGTCAGGATTGCTTTCACCTTTGCCCCAACGTGTAGCGACTCGCTGAACATCGTGATTACCAATAGCCCAGCAAGGCCAACCGTCGCCAATACTGGCTTCAAGTTCTTCTACCGTTTGACGTATATAAGCCGCGCTAAAATCATTAGTCAGTAGCTCAAAACTGTAGGCCATGTGTAAGCGATCATCGCCTTGAGTGTACTCAGCCATGGTGGCAAGAGAGTCTTCTGAAGACACTTCACCTAAGGTTACTGCACCAGGATATTGATTGATTAGCGAACGTAAGTCTTCAATAAAGCCAACGGTTTGTGGGCGAGTGTTATTGTAATAGTGGTACTGATAAGCATATGGATTATCTTCACTAAAACCGCGACCTTGACGTTGTTCTTTGGGTTTTGCAGGATTATCTCGAAGCTGTTCGTCATGATAACAAAAAGTAATAGCATCTAAACGGAATCCATCAACGCCCTTTTTAAGCCAAAATTCGACGTTATCTAAAACAGCTTGTCTCACTTCTGGGTTATGGAAGTTTAAATCAGGCTGACTTTTTAGGAAGTTGTGTAAATAGTACTGTTGACGACGAGGTTCCCACTCCCAAGCACATCCGCCAAAAATGGCTAACCAGTTATTTGGAGCAGTGCCATCTTCTTGTGGATCAGCCCACACATACCAGTCAGCTTTATCGTTATCGCGGCTTAATTTACTTTGCTTAAACCAAGCATGTTCATCAGAGGTATGACTTAGCACTTGATCGATAACAACTTTGATATTTAACTCATGTGCTTTAGCAATCAATTCATCAAAGTCTTTCATCGAACCAAACATAGGGTCGACATCAAGGTAATCACTAATGTCATAACCAAAGTCTTTCATCGGTGATTTAAAGAATGGCGATATCCAAATCGCATCGACATTTAAACTAGCAATGTAATCAAGTTTGGCAATAATTCCTTGTAAATCACCTACTCCATCTCCGTTGGAATCCATCAGACTTCGTGGATATACCTGGTATATCACTCCGCCGCGCCACCATGATAACTGACTCATTGCACACCCTCTGTAATAAGCGAATCAACTACTACACAAACTTGACGTAGTTAACCCTTTGTTGCGACCCAGTAACAGGTCGTCATTATTATTTAATTGACTCGAGGATACGTGATTATGGAAATCAGGTTCAATAGAGCTGCATACGTATGCAAAGAATTAATACAGTTTTAAAAAATACTTACAACACATTTAAGTGCTACAATTCATACACTTAAAGAGTCTCAAATATGACTTTTGAATGTTAACTAAAAGTAAAAAAACAGTCATTTTTAGCCTGCAGATCCTTTGAATACGTATGCATAACGTTGTCGGGGAAAGAAAGCTAGGAGTAGTATCTTCACTGTTCCGCAACAAAACGGAAATATACCTCAGCGCTTATGCAGTCAATTAAGCAAGCTGAAGGAAATACTATAAAGACTGTAATTATAAATAATAGAAATCTAATAGCTCTACCTTACACATTAAGAGCTATTGGCCATTCAGAAGGGGAAAGATGGATGTCGCTATTTAAACCAAGCTTACTGACGTTAGCAATGGTTGCTGCCAGTACAAGTATGTACGGTTTCGCAGCTGAAGCAGAAGATGCTGTTTCTGCAGATGAATCAATTGAAGTACTAAAAGTCACCGGTATTCGCCGTAGCTTGCAAGAGTCTCAATCATTGAAGATGTCTTCATCATCAATCGTTGAAGCTATCTCAGCTGAAGATATCGGTAAACTACCTGATGTCAGTATTGCTGAATCACTAGCACGTCTACCAGGTGTATCAGCCCAGCGTCTTGATGGTCGTGCAAACGTCATCTCTATCCGTGGTATGGGACCAGATTTCACAACCGCTACTCTAAACGGACGTGAACAGGCTTCTGTTAACGACAACCGCGGCGTTGAATTTGACCAATACCCTTCTGAATTATTAAATCGAGTTGTTGTATATAAAACACCTGATGCATCAGTTATGGCGCAAGCCATTGGTGGTACAGTTGATATGCAAACAATTAGCCCGCTAGCACACGGTGAGCAAACTTTTGCTATCGGCTTACGTGGCGAAATGAATGACCTTGGCGCATTGAACAGTGGTTCTGAAGACACGGGTTATCGTGGCAGCATTTCATACATTGACCAATTTGCGGATGACACTATTGGTATCGCATTAGGTTATGCCCGCATGCAGTCACCTAACCAAGAAGAGCGCTGGCAAGCATGGGGTTACCCGAAATTAGATTATGTCGATACTAACCCAGATGTACTTGGTGGTGCGAAACCATTTGTTCGTTCATCTGAACTTGAACGCGACGGTGTATTAGCTGTTTTTGAGTATGCACCCAATGATTTTTACCACACAACAGTAGACCTTTATTACTCAAAATTCACCGATGACCAACGTTTACGAGGCATCGAGATTCCGGCTCAATGGGGTGCAAACGGCGGCATTGAAGCAACTAATACTGAAGATGGTTTAGTGACTGAAGGTGTGATTCGAGGTGCTGAAGTTGTTGTTCGTAATGACGTCAACAAACGTGATGCAGAATCTTTATCTGTTGGTTGGAATAACAAGTTCTTCTTATCTGACAGCTGGTCCATTGAGGCTGATATCGCACTTTCAAAAGCTGAACGTACTGATATCGGTATGGAAAGCTACAGCGGTACAGGCCGTGGAACTGGTGTTGGCGCAGTTGATGATTTAGGTTTTGCTTACAATGGCGACGGTGGTTACAACTTTACTCACGGATTAGATTATTCAGATCCAAACGTTATTAAATTAGGTGATCCACTTGGTTGGGGTAGCCCTCTTGGCGCAAACACCCAAGATGGTTTTATCAATAAGCCAGAAATTGAAGATGAATTGAAGTCTTTCCGTTTAAGCGCTGAATATGTGTTTGACGAAGGCATAATGCGTAGCATCGAGTTTGGTGTTAACCGCACTGACCGTGACAAAACTAAGCTTGATAAAGGTTATTACTTAACCCTTAAAGGCTATGACGGAACAGATCCAAACTACGTCATGACTGTACCGGATCAATACCTACTTAGCCCAACTTCACTGGACTTCTTCGGTATGGGTGATGTGTTAAGTTATGATTCTTTAGCTTTTTATAACGACGGTAATTACACAGAAACTGACGTAGCAAATGTTGACTTATCTCGTGCAACAAACTCTTGGGGCGTTTACGAAGAAATCTCAACTGCTTATGTAATGGCAAATCTAGAAACTGAATTATTTGACTTACCATTAACGGGTAACGTTGGTTTACAAGCAGTACATAGTGATCAAAGTTCAGATGGTACAGTCGCAACCGTTGAAAACGGTGAAGTTGTTCTAACTCCACGAACAGCTGGTGATGATTATGTTGAATGGTTACCAAGCATCAACTTAGGTTTAGCCATTGCTGACGGTCAAATGCTTCGTTTTGCTGCAGCGCGTACGTTAACTCGTGCACGTATGGATAAAATGAACGCAAACGTTAACTTTAGCTACAACGAAAACCCTAATGACGGTGTGAACTGGTCAGGTAGTGCGGGTAATGTTGAATTACGTCCTTGGATGGCGCGTCAATATGACATCAGCTACGAAAACTACTTCAGTGATCAAGGTTACTTTGCAGTTGCAGTTTTCTATAAAGACCTAGAAAACTATGTATATGACCAACAGTCAGCATTTGATTTCAGTACTATTTTGCCGCAAAACCCAGGTGATAACCCTATTGGTTTAGTTACCCAGCCACAAAATGGTGATGGTGGTTATGTACAAGGTATTGAAGCATCATTCTCATTAGACTTCGGTCAATTTGCTGATGTGCTATCTGGCTTTGGTACTGTAATGAGTGGTTCGTATAACGACAGTGAAGTTAAAGAAACACCAGACAGTGATCCAACTACCCTTCCTGGTTTATCTGAAAAAACCTTCAACGCTACGGTTTACTACGAAAACTCAGGCTTTGAAGCACGTGTCAGCTCTCGCTACCGTAGTGACTTCTTAGGTGAAGTAACAGCAATTAGTTTGACTCGTCAAAACGTTAACGTTAAAGCTGAAACGGTTGTTGATGCACAAGTAGGTTATGACTTCTCTGATAGTGGTATTGATGCCTTATACGGTTTATCAGTATTGTTCCAAGTGAATAACTTAACCAATGAGCCATTCACATCTTACACAGGTGATGATGCTCGCCATGTACGTGACTACCAAAATTATGGTCGTAACTACATGCTTGGAGCGAACTACAAGTTCTAATCTCTGATTAAGAACGCGTAATGAAAATTAAGCCTCTGTAACCTGTTACAGGGGCTTTTTTACTCATAGATTTAAAATAAACAAAGGCGATTACTATGAATAACAACAATATAAAAGACATTGTAATTGTAGGCGGTGGTACATCAGGTTGGATGACTGCAGCCATGCTAGTAAGACTTTTTAAAAACCAACTTAATATCACTCTTATCGAATCAGAAGATATTGGCACGATTGGCGTCGGTGAAGCTACCATCCCTCCACTGCAAATATTTAATAGTGTGCTTGGCATTAAAGAAGCTGACTTTATCAAACAAACCCAAGCCAGTTACAAGTTAGGAATTCAATTCGAAAATTGGGGCAAGCAAAATGACAGTTACATGCATGCATTCGGAGATATCGGCAAAGACATTGGATACACCCAATTTCATCACTATTGGTTAAAGTCGAACCCGCAGGATACCATGTCTTTTTGGAACTACTCTTTAAATTATCAGGCTGCTAAAACCAATAAATTCGATATTATGAATAGTGTTGCAGGCTCTCCATTAGCTGGCATAACTCACGCGTATCATTTTGACGCCACGCTTTATGCGCAAATGCTTAGGCAATACAGCGAAAATTTATCAGTAAAACGGATAGAGGGCTTAATCACTTCAGCTCAGTTAACTGCTCAAGGTGATATTGAATCCGTATTGCTTAAAGACGGCCAAGTGATTAAAGGCGACTTATTCATAGATTGCTCAGGCTTTGCTGCATTATTGATCGAGAAACAACTTAACGTAGGTTATGAAAACTGGCAACACTGGCTACCTTGCGATAGCGCTTATGCCGTGCCATGTGAACGATCTGAACCATTAGTGCCCTTCACTCGCTCTATTGCCCACAATGCTGGTTGGCAATGGCGTATTCCACTGCAACATCGTACTGGTAATGGTTTAGTTTATAGCAGTAAACATATCTCAGATGATGAAGCTAAAACCCTGCTGCTTAAAAATTTAGACGGCAAACCGTTAGCAGAACCCCGAAAAATAAAATTTAAAACCGGACGCCGCGAAAAACAGTGGCATAAAAACTGTGTGGCTATTGGTTTATCTAGCGGATTTTTAGAGCCTCTTGAATCAACTAGCTTACATCTGGTTCAATCAGCCATCATCCGACTAACAAAGTTTTTTCCTCACAATGGCATTCAACAAACGAATATTGATGAATATAACCGTCAGTCACAACGTGAGTTTGAGCAAATCCGCGATTTTATTATTTTGCACTATCACGTAAATCAACGAACTAACTCACCTAACATACCTAACACAGCTGATTTATGGCAGCAGTGCCGTGATATGCCTATTCCTGAATCATTACAACAGAAGATAGATTTATTCAGTGCAACAGGCACTGTCACCCGCTATCAAGATGAGTTATTTACCGAGGCGGCATGGATACAAGTTTTGTTAGGGCAAGGTATTACACCTTTGGATTATAACCCGTTAGCCAATGGTATAAGTCAGCCTGATCTCAACGAGTTTTTGTCTAACGTCGAACAAATCATTGCTAGAGCTGTTGATAAAATGCCTAGTCACGATGAATTCATCAAACGCTTATAAATATAAATAAAAACTAAAAACTAAGAACAAACTTTACTGAAGAAAAGGTTTATAACATGACTCGTCAGCCACATACATTTGCCTACTCATTGCTTGTTAGCTTGATGTTTTCTGCACCGGCATTTTCACAAATTATTAATTTAACTGTTGAGCCTGAATCATGGTGGGCAGACATGGAAAATAGCCAACTTCAATTGTTGGTTTATGGCGAAAATATCAGTCAATTGCAAATTAAACTTGAGCAATCTCAAGGCGTAAAACTTACACAAGTTCATCAATCAAGCAGTCAAAACCATTTATTTATCGATCTAGATTTAAAACATGCAGAGCCGCAAACACTGCAATTTGGACTTTATGACAATGATAAATTTGTCCAAAGTATTAATTACCCCATCCAAGCAAGAGCCACTGGTTCTCGAGAGCGACAAGGTTTTAGTAATAAAGATGTTATTTACCTCATTACCCCTGACCGATTTGTAAACGGTAATGCAGACAATGACAATCATCCAAGCATGTTAGAAACGGTTAATCGTTCTGATAAAGACGGTCGTCATGGCGGCGATATCATGGGGATCCGTAAAGCCTTGCCTTATTTACAAGAGCTGGGCATCACTCAATTATGGATTAACCCACTGCTTGAAAATAACCAAGCTAAGTATTCCTATCATGGTTATTCCACCACTGATTTTTACAAAATTGATCCACGATTTGGTAGTAACGAAGAATACAAATCCTTAGTAGAAGAAGCGCAACAATTTGGCATTGGTGTTATTAAAGATGTGATTGTTAATCACATGGGATCTGGTCATCGATGGATGGCAGATTTTCCTACTTCAAGCTGGATAAATGGTCAAAAAGAGTGGCAGCAGAATCCAAAAGACATCATGTATACCAGTCATCGCAGAACCACAGTGCAAGGCCCTTATGCGATGGAAAATGATAGAGCTGAATTTGAAAATGGCTGGTTCACTGACACCATGCCTGACATGAACCAAAAAGATGAGTTCATGGCTAACTATCTCATCCAGAATAGTATTTGGTGGGTTGAGTATGCGGGGATAAGTGGTATTCGTGAAGACACCTATTCTTATGCCGATAAAACGTTTCTAACTCGCTGGTCTAAAGCCATTATGGATGAGTATCCGAATTTTAATATCGTTGGTGAAGAGTGGACAGATAACCCAATTACCGTCAGTTACTGGCAAGCTGGTAAACAAAATGCCGACGGATATGTATCACATACTCCAAGCATGATGGACTTTCCTTTATATGAAGTGATTATTTCAAGCCTAACTGAAAATGAAGATTGGGGCAGCGGCCTTATAAACTTGTACGAAATGCTTGCTAACGATGTGGTCTATGCAAAACCAACGGATTTAGTGTTATTTGAAGGCAACCATGATACCAACCGACTATTCAGCTTGATGCAGGATGATATGGCTCTTTATAAAATGGTCATGGTATATGTAATGACCAGTAACCGCATACCTCAAATGTTTTATGGTACAGAAGTGTTAATGGAAAGCCCGACTAAAGATCGTAACGATGGACTTGTCCGAAGTGACTTTCCTGGGGGATGGGAAAACGATGAGGTTAATGTATTCACTCAGCAAAACTTAAGCCCCGCTCAAATCGATGCTTTAACGTTTAACAAAACCTTGCTGAACTTCCGTAAAAGCTCCCTTGCGCTACAACAAGGTAAATTATCTCACTACGTGCCAAAAGATGGGGTATATGTTCAAGCTAGAAGCTATCAAAAAGATGGTCAATCAGAAAATGCCATGATCATATATAACAAAAATGATAACCCGATAGAGTTAGACCTATCTCGCTTTAACGCTGTGATTAAAGATAACAAAACCGGTACCAATATCTTTAACCAACATTCGTATTCATTAGATAAGCCGCTCACTTTAAAAGAAAAAGGTGTCATTATCTTAAGCTTAAACTAATCGAACTTAGCCAACTGTAGTGACGCTATTTATACGATTCAGCATATAAAAACAAAATTAACATCAGTCAAAAGAGACAGATATGCAATTAAAACCGACAACGATTTCAAGTTTGCCAGTATTGAGTCTTACACTTTCCTTATCACTCATCCTTAGTGGCTGTTCAGGACAGAGTAGTAACAATACATCAACCGTGATGGCGCTTAAAAATGACCAAATAGTCAAAGAAGACACGTCAAATACGTTAAGCAGTGCAACCCCATTACAAGGTAAACCTGTTGTATACCAAGTATTCACCCGTCTTTACGGAAATACCAATACCACCAATAAACCTTGGGGCACAATAGATGAAAATGGTGTTGGTAAGTTTAGCGATTTTACTGATACTGCACTGCAAGATATTAAATCATTAGGGACAACCCACCTTTGGTACACTGGGATCCCGCACCATGCGTTAATCAATGACTATACTAATATTGGAATTAGCAATGATGATCCAGATGTAGTTAAAGGCCGCGCGGGCTCACCTTATGCCGTTAAAGATTATTACAACGTCAATCCAGATCTAGCCGATAACCCACAGCAGCGCTTAGCCGAATTTGAAGCATTAATTGCACGAACTCATCAAAACGGAATGCAAGTCATCATTGATATTGTGCCAAACCACGTGGCGCGCAATTACGTTTCACTAGAGCAGCAGAGTGAACTCCCTAGCAATCGTCAGTTTGGCCAGCAGGATAACACCCAAGTTGAATACGCTAAAAATAATAACTTTTATTATGTTGTTGGTGAAAGTTTCAGCGTGCCAGATGCTAGCAATAACTATCAACCATTAGGTGGCGAGCAACATCCATTATCGGATGGGAAATTTACTGAAATCCCAGCAAAATGGACTGGAAATGGTTCTCGGTTAGCTAAACCTGATGCAAATGACTGGTATGAAACGGTCAAAGTAAATTATGGAGTAAAGCCAGATGGCAGCCATGACTTCCCTACTCTACCTGCTAATTATGCGGAAAAGTCATCAGCTGAGCATTATGCTTTTTGGCAATCGACAGATGCCACCGACATTCCAGATTCTTGGATAAAATTTAAAGACATCACCGAGTTCTGGCTAGCCAAAGGTGTTGATGGATTTCGTTATGATATGGCTGAAATGGTGCCAGTAGAGTTTTGGAGTTATCTCAACAGCAACATTAAACATCACAACACAAATGCTTTCTTATTAGCTGAGGTATATAACCCCAGTCTTTATCGTGATTACATTCACTTAGGAAAAATGGATTACCTCTACGATAAAGTCGATTTATACGACACTTTAAAAGATATTATTCATGGTGAAGAGTCCACCGCTCAAATTGCAGTAGACCAAGCAAAAGTGATGGATATTGAAGAGCATATGCTGCACTTTCTTGAAAACCACGATGAACAGCGTATCAACACACAAGATTTTGCAGGCAGTCCAGAGGCCGCGCTACCAGCGATGGTGATTTCAACTACTATTAGTCGATCACCAACCTTACTGTATTTTGGCCAAGATGTCGGTGAGCAAGGCGCTGAAAATGCAGGCTTTGGACAGCCAACTAGAACCAGTATCTTCGATTATGTCGGCGTACCAGCTCATCAACGTTGGATGAACAACGGCAAATTTGACGGCGGCCAGTCTAGTGAGCAAGAAAAGTCCTTACGTCATTATTATCAAACCTTAATGAACTTAAGCCATACAGCACCAGCGCTGAGCGGTCAGTACTTTGAGCTTGATACGAGTAATCGTACTGCTGATAACACTATCGATAAGGCTACTGCTACTACTGATATTAATTCAGACTTAAATAACTATAA
This sequence comes from Shewanella sp. GJ50-10, assembly GCF_055808815.1. Classification (NCBI taxonomy): domain Bacteria; kingdom Pseudomonadati; phylum Pseudomonadota; class Gammaproteobacteria; order Alteromonadales; family Shewanellaceae; genus Shewanella; species Shewanella sp. GJ50-10. The sequence continues at coordinate 2,235,676 of NZ_JBVVSS010000001.1, forward strand.
CGATAAAACATTTGCTTTTAGCCGCTACAATGAAAAACAATTTTTGATTGTTATCAGTAATTTTAGCCAAAGTGATACCACCTCATTCACATTGACTTTACCGTCTGAGTTGGTCAACACGGCCAATTTAACTCAAGGTCAGCATGACGTCAGTAATTTACTCCAACCTCAACAGCAACAGTCTCATCAACTCAATGTTGCACAAGGACTTGGAGAGATAAAAGTAACACTAAAGCCATTAGAGTCTCAGATATTGGCGATTGATTTATAATCACGATAACTTATTAAACACTAATGAAAAAGCCAGATAACTTGATGTTATCTGGCTTTAATTTTATGCCCTGCAAATGATTAACTGTCTGACTATTTATACAATTCAACAGGCTTAATAGTCAGCTGATAATCATGTTGCAACTGCGCGAGCAATAACTCGCTTAATTGCGCAGCTGCACTGTACAAGCCTGTTTGGCTATGTTCATTGACTAAAGTCAGAAAACGCCCGCACCAAGGCAATAAGTGCCTTTGCAGTAATGTTGCCGCTCTATCGGTTTCAGGATGTTCACATAAAGATTCATTAAAGTCGTTGATGCTAGAGTTCTCTTCAGCTTCATCAAGCTCCATACAATGAATTAATGCCACCAGCATCAAGCTAAAATGATCAACAGGCTCATTTTGACTTAATGTGAAATTGAGCTGATATTTTTTACAGAATTCCATAAACGCTAACGTGGTTAAATCAAACAAACGGTTTTGTTTATTCAGATATACTGAGCCCCACGGATAAGCCAGTTTTCCTTTAGGACGAATAAATAACATATTAAAATCTTGTTTTAATTCAGCTAAAGAGTGCTCTGTGGCATGACTTTTAATGTCATTTAGCAACTTTGAAACTGGATCTTGCAAATTAGTACCATTTGTTATGAATAATGATGTATCCAGTTCAGAGATCGTTTTCTTTAAATCCTCATCGGGATTTCTATAAAAAATTTCAGCTAAAAGATTAAACATTAACGCCATAGATTTAACGTTGTCAGCATTAGTCATGTCATTTCCTTATTAATTAATTACCTTCATACTATTTCAGGTTATTATTAATGTCTGTGATACATTCCAATTAATATAAAACAATTTTTACGATTTATTTAAGACAGTGACTTAGATCATTAATCCATTAATAAATAAGTCGTATTATTAAATTATTGCTATTGAACATGATAGGTAGATTTATGTTAGTAATGAGTTTCAAAGAGAGATGGCGTGCTGCTGAACTCGCTAGCGCCATTGAAAAAAGCCTACAAAATGAATCAGTTTGGCTTGAATCATCAAACCCTGCCAAATCGATTGATGCAATATGTAGGAAGCTATCAAGCCTTGTTATTTCTGATTTTAGACGTGTCGAAACACTGCCTAAACGCTTAACTGAAGCAGAGCTATTATCAGCTTTCTTCTCTGGATTCAGCGTTATAATCAATGCCAGCATCAATCAAAAATCAATTACTAAAACAGATTATTCAATTATTGCATTAGCGAGAGGATTTGCTTTAGATATTGATTTATCACATAACCAAGATTTATTAGATCATGCAAGTTCAGTTATTCAAGTTGGTAATAACTGGGATAAACATATTAGAGAGTTAAATCAACGTAGAAATACGCGGTTCACAGTGTAATTCTAGTAATAAAGTATTAGATATAGAAATGACACTATGAAACTTTAATTTAGACAAGTGTTATATTGGTAACAGTTATATAGATAACAGATATATCAACAAATAAAAATAGCCAGCAAAAGCTGGCTTTTTTATGTAAAGAAAAAATAAAGCCTGAAGAAGTATTCCTCAGGCTTAAATTTAACGAATTATAACTTTAGTAAGTTAATATTTTATGAATCGAAATTATAATATTAATTACGTAGTTTAATGAATACCGTTGAAGGGCCTGTACCTAAATCCTGATGACCGTCGCCCGATAAGCTGGCTCCAGGTAAAGCAAGAGCTTCACTTTGATCCATTACATCCAGCACTTGAACAGGACACCCTTGAACACAATACGGTTTTTCACCCTCTGCTAGTCGGTCTTTACACATATCACACTTAGATAAAATACCGCGGTTAGGGTCAACTTTAGGCGCGCCGTAAGGGCAAGCAAATTTACATGCTCCACAGCCAATGCACATAGTATCATCAATATATACGATACCATCTGCACGTTGCACCATTGCCCCTTCAGGACACTTCTCAACACAAACCGGATCAGCACAATGATGACAAGATTGGCTTAAAAATACAGCTACCTGTCTGCCTTGGCTATTGGTTTTTTCGCCTTGACTAGTATCGCGTAAAGTAATGAATTCATTTAAATCTTTACCCGCTTGGCAGGCAACGGTACATGCTTCACAACCTACACAGTTTTCTTGACGAAATACAAAACATTTTTGTTCAGTCATTTGTTTATTCCTTAATGAATTGGGTTACGCCAATGCGATATCAACACGAGTTGAGTGGAAAGTTGAACCATGGTTCATGTCGGTTAACTCACTGTTAGTCAGCTGATTAATCGCTGTACCACTCCCATTTTCATTAAGCTTCTTCCAAGCATTTTTCCAAGCGAAGATAGTGCCAGCTGGCGTCATCGGCTCTACTCTTGCAGTATATTGAATCGTCACATCACGTTGGCCATAGCGACTGGCAACGAGTTTAACTTGGTCGCCATCACTGATCCCTTTACGCATTGCATCATCTGGATGTATGTAAACGGTATGCTGTGGGAAAGTACCTTCGATATATTTAACGTTCGCCCATTGCGAATTACTCAATTTGGGATGAGCAGGTGAAAGTAAACGGAATTCACGCGCTTTCTCTTCGTCTGTCATGCCTTTAGTTGCAAATTCATCTGACTCAGGTGTGCCGGTATCAATGACTGGATTGAATTTTTCAGGATCAAAGTATGTTCCACTAGTATCTTTAAATTCAATTTTTCCGCTTGGTGTTGGGAAGTCATAATTTTTCCGATATGGGTAATCAACCACTGGGCTGTCCCAATTCTGGACACATAACTCATCGTAACTAATGTTACCTTTCCAAGTGCCACGTAAAATATCATCAATACTTTCGTTAAACTCAGGGTCGCTGTAACCCATAGCTTTAGCCAAATCTTGGAAAATAATCGTATCAGGCTTTGATTGATATAGCGGACTAATAGCTTGAGTACTGTGCTTAGCATAGTAACAATGATAACTATCAATCATGTTGGCTTGCTCAATGTAGCTTGAAGTTGGCAATAGGTAATCAACGTAATCCATTGTATCGGTTTGGAATAAATCGATACCGACTAAGAATAAATCATCACGCATTAAGCCGATTTCAATTAAGTCAGCGTCAGGTGCAATCGCAATTGGGTTACTTGAATATACAATCATCGCTTTGATTGGGTCACACGGCTCATCATAAGCCAATGGCCCTACTTGACCATCTTCATGTTGGTAGTCTTCTGGCAATAATGATTTACCAATTTCACTGATGTTCACTGTATCTCTTACAGCGCCTTCAGGTGCTAAGTGATTACCACTACAGTAACTCCAGTCAAACATGCCACCAGCTTGGGTGTTTAGATAAACCACACCAGCACCAACTTTACCTATGTTACCGGTCAGTGCCGCTAAAGTTGGAATTGCTTTAACCATTCGGCCGCCATTCAGCGTACGTTGTAGGCCATAGCCAATACGGATCATCGCACATTCAGCCTCAGCATACGCTCTAGCAAACGACTGGTATTCAGATTTAGAAACACCGGTATCTACTTCGATTTGCTCATGGGTAAATTCTTCTAAACGTGCTAATAACGCATCATAATCTTGGGTATGTGCGTCAATAAATGAAGTGTCATGAAGGCCTTCTTCGATTAATACTTTAGCAATCCCCACTACCAAGGTGGCATCAGTACCTGGTGTTGGTTGTAGCCAAATATCAGCTTGAGAAGCTAGCGGTGTTCTAGCAGGGTTAACTACTAAAATTTTAGCGCCTTTATCACGGGCTTCATTAATAAACTTAAGATGATGAATATTGGTTGCTTGTTCATTGGTACCCCAAGAAACAAAACACTTAGTATTTACATAGTCTTCAGGACTTGGGCCTGAAAACTCACCTAAAATTGAACTCATGCCTGAATAGCCAGCACTGGCACAAATATTACGCTGTAAGTTACGACCGCCAATTTTATTGAAAAAACGATTTGAACCTGAGCTTGCACTAATACCGCTATAACCTGAATAGAAATAAGGCACGATTGCGTTACCAGTGTAAGTCTCGATCACTGCGTTTAACTTAGCAGCAATTTCACTGTTAGCTTCTTCCCAAGTAATCGGCTCAAATGTCGCCCCAGGGCCACGTGGACCAACACGTCTCATCGGCTGCTGAATACGTTCTGGACTATATATTGACTCTAAATATGCATGACCTTTAACACAAGGAGTACCAGCAGTAACTGGGTGTGACGGGTCCCCTGTTATAGAAACGGCGACGCCGTCTTTTGTTGAAACTAACAGGCTACATCTATCACCGCAGTTTCGAGGACAAGTTGTGTGAAATACACCGTCTGGTTCAGGTGTTGGTGGTTCAGTTACTGGCGGTTCAGTCTTGTCATCATCACTACTTGAACACCCCATAATACTCGCAGAAAATGCAAATGCGCTGCTGCCTTTTAAAAAGCTACGTCTATTCATCACCATGGATTTTTCCCTTTTGTTATTTAAGAGAAACCATAGCAAATCAAACTTTTACCATGTAGAAATTTAAGCAATAAAATCTAATCCTGTCATACATTTAGCTACAACTTAAGCGTTGTCACAATTGCTGCTTTTGCAAATCACATTTGTCAGAAACGATTCTAGCCATTGCCGCAATAACACATAAATAACCACTTAAATTAGATTTCGTAACAGGTGTAATATCACTGGCATTAACTCTCACTCGCCTAACAAAATACGCTTGATACAACTATTAGTTTTTTTCATTTTTGCAGTATTGCAGTATTGCTAGATATGCATTTTTTAAAATTTATAGAATAAACTAAATTACATTGTGGTTATTTAGCTGAATACGTATGCAACAAATTGCAGCTAAATTATTAACAGCTCTACTATGGGTTAAGGAAAACCAATAATAAAAATGGAGCTATAATGTCACTCGCGTTAAATACCTTCCGCTACTCAAAACCGCCCTTAGGAATATTGACACTCTCAACACTATCGATTGGGGTTGCCTTCGCGTTATTTGCTACACATAACAGCGTCGTGGCAAAAACGGTCACTGTGAGTTCTCCTGATAAGCAAATTATTGTCAGCTTAACTGACGATGGAGATAGACCTGAATACAAGGTGAGCTTTAATGGCCAAGATGCAGTATTAAACTCGCGTTTAGGCTTGGTAATTGAAACTTTGGGGGAGTTTGGCAGTGGTTTTGATATTACAACATCCAAGATTAATTCATCTGAGTCTCGCTGGCAGCAGCCTTGGGGCGAACGGGAATGGATAGATGATAAGCATAACAAGCTAACAACTTCATTCTCTAACGGTAAATATACCTTCACAGTCGAATTCAAAACTTTTGATGATGGTATCGGTTTTCGATATACAGTCCCAACTCAACAGTCTCTTGCCACTGAAACTTCATTAAATATCACTAATGAATTAACAGAATTTACTGTCCCTGACTCACATAATGCCACTGCTTGGTGGATCCCCGGTCGTGGCTGGAATCGTTATGAATACTTATATAACACCACCAGCGTAAATAAAGTGGATCGAGCCCATACCCCGTTTACCTATAAGCTTAAATCTGGCCTTCATTTAAGCATTCATGAAGCAGCTCTAACTGACTACGCCGCTATGGTGCTTGATCAACGACGAGATGGCACACTAAAAGCGGATTTAACACCATGGTCAGACGGCACGCTAGTAAAAACTAAACCTGGCTTTTCAACGCCATGGCGTACTATTCAAATCGCTCAAAAAGCCACAGGACTGTTAAATTCAGATTTGATCTTAAATTTAAATGAGCCAAATAAGCTGGGTGATGTGTCTTGGGTGCAACCAGGCAAATACGTGGGTATTTGGTGGGGAATGCATTTAAATGAGAACACGTGGGGCTCAGGAGAGAAACATGGCGCAACCACCAGTGAAACCAAACGTTATATGGATTTTGCCGCCAAATATGGATTTGATGGCGTATTAGTTGAAGGTTGGAACTTAGGTTGGGATGGCAGCTGGTTCCATAATGGTGACGTATTTAGCTTTACTGAATCTTACGATGATTTTGATATTGATGCAGTGAGCCAACATGGCGCCAGTAAAAATGTTCGTTTAATCGGCCATCATGAAACTTCTGGCTCTGTAACCAATTATCGCAACCAAATGAGTGATGCTTATGATTTATATAAAAAGCATGGCGTGACACAAATTAAAACTGGATACGTCGCTGACGGTGGTGATATTAAACACGTCGATGAAAATGGCATTACACGACATGAATGGCACGACGGCCAATTCATGGTCAATGAATACCTTCATAGCATCACTGAAGCTGCTAAACGCGGCATAAGTATCAATACTCATGAACCTATTAAAGATACTGGTTTACGTCGTACCTACCCTAACTGGATTGCAAGAGAAGGTGCGCGAGGACAAGAGTTCAACGCTTGGGGCACTCCGCCAAATAACCCAGAACATACCGCTATTTTGCCTTATACCCGTATGTTATCAGGTCCAATGGATTTCACTCCGGGCATTTTTGACCTTGCACCTAAAGGGTTAGATGAGGTTAATCGAGTGCAAACCACCCTCACTAAACAGTTAGCATTGTATGTTGTTCTATATAGCCCTATACAAATGGCGGCAGACTTACCGCGAAATTACGTTCAGCGTTTAGATGCATTTCAGTTTATACAAGATGTTCCAACTGATTGGAGTGAGAGTATCGCCGTTGCTGGTGAAATTGGAGACTTTGTTGCTTTTGCCCGTAAAGACCGTACTTCAGAAGATTGGTATTTAGGTGCTCTGACTGATGAAAATGCTCGTAAGCTAGATATTAAATTAGATTTCTTATCTGCAGATAAACAATACCAAGCACAAATATATCGTGACGGTGACAAAGCTAACTGGGAGACGAATCCTTATGACTATGTCATTGAAACTAAGACAGTCACAGCGAAAGACACTCTAGGTTTATCCCTAGCAACCAGTGGTGGTACAGCTATCCGCTTTAAAGCAATCTAGTAACAAACTAGATTTAAAAACTCAGTTCTCCCCCCAAAAGCCTGATGTGCAATGTCTTCATTGCCTTCAGGTTTTTCTTCATTTACATTAGGGTCTGTTGATCTTTCAAGGTTGTTTTTGCAGCGAATTGTTGGCCATTTATACAAGGCAGAGACTTTGTGGTGTAGTTTTTTCTACATAAAAAATCGATAACGCAGTAAAAATAGCCAACAAACGCTGCCCAAAGGGGTCGACTAAAAGTGTTTTACTCTTTGTTGGATGAATTTTGCTTAGATGACTAGGCATCAATCCATCCGCCTCAATTAAAACACTTTTATCTCGAACAAAATTTAACCAGCAAAGAACAACAGGCCCTAACTTAGCTAAAATAATAAAACCTAAAGTGAGCCTTCAAAATTCGATACTCCAACCACAGCTCTGTTACAAATTTGATCGCATTTAGTTGTGCAAAAATGATGAATACGTATGTAATTAGTTGTGCCAAATTCCGCCGCAAGGCTAATATAAAACCTGCTAAATTTCTTCCTCTGCTTGTGGGGATGGAATGGGCTAGGTCGTTACTGACGCATCACCTTCATCGGATTGCGTCAGGTTTTGAGTACCTTTCTTACCTTCATTATCAACCGAAGTTAAGAATACGAGGTCTTTGGCGAATACCCGTCTAAGGGAGATGAGTATTCGCCATTTTTTTAACTTTCGATTTAACCAAGTCGAAATGGGAACCTGGCAAAGTTAACTAACAAGAATAACCAGTACGATAGATCAGTAAAAAACAGTAACAATAAGAATTCAGCCATGATGCTGAACGACCATTTAAAATGGAACTTAAAGGAAGATACATGTCTGCCGAGAATAATAACCAGCCTCAGGCTTCAGCTCCGGTACAGCGTCGTCAACAACCAGAATTAAACTTTTGGCAAATTTTCAATATGTGCTTTGGATTTTTGGGGATCCAATTCGGATTCGCGCTTCAAAATGCTAACGTCAGTCGTATTTTTCAAACCTTAGGTGCCGAAATAGATGAAATTCCAATCCTGTGGATTGCTGCGCCTTTAACTGGACTGATTGTTCAACCCATTATTGGTTATCTAAGTGATAACACTTGGAATGGTCTTGGACGTCGTCGCCCTTATTTTTTAATTGGTGCAATCTGTACTACCCTCGCCTTGTTCATCATGCCTCACTCTCCTGTACTTTGGGTCGCTGCTGGCATGCTGTGGATTATGGACGCATCGATCAACATTGCCATGGAGCCATTTCGCGCTTTTGTCGGTGACAACCTGCCTAAGAGCCAACGTACTCAAGGCTATGCAATGCAAAGCTTCTTCATTGGCGTTGGCGCAGTCGTCGCATCAGCCCTACCTTATTTATTAACCAATTACTTTGATGTCGCTAATACCGCACCAGAAGGACAAATAGCAGACTCAGTGCGCTATGCCTTTTACTTTGGTGGCGCTGTATTGTTTCTTGCCGTTGGTTGGACAATCATTACATCAAAAGAGTATTCACCAGAAGAAATCAGCGCTTTTCAAGCTCAAGATGAAGCTGAAAGTGGCAAAGAATCAAACGACGAGCAACGTTCACGCACAGCGAGTCAATACCAGTTCGCCGCTATGTTATGGATGGCGGTCGGTGCTATCACTACAGGGCTTGTTTTTGGTTTTGATTTAGATAAACAGCTGTATATTTTAACGATTGGCATTTTCGCTTTTGGTCCACTGCAATGGTATTGCTCAATGGCACTCAAAACCGTTAAGTCCAATCAAACTTCAGAACATGAATCTTTGGGCATGGTATTTAATGTAGTAGATGATCTATTTCATATGCCAAAAGCAATGCATCAACTTGCTATCGTCCAATTCTTTTCATGGTTTGCCTTGTTTGCAATGTGGATTTACACCACATCAGCGGTCACTTCATATCATTACGGCACGTCAGATGTATTAACTAAAGCCTACAATGACGGCGCTGACTGGGTTGGGATGCTATTCGCTTCATACAATGGCTTCGCTGCATTAGCTGCTATTGCCATTCCCTTTCTTGCTAAAGCTGTCGGTATTCGCTTTGCTCATACCATTAACCTGTCGTTAGGAGGCTTAGGGTTAATCAGCTTCTTCTTCATCACAGACCCAGCCTTATTATGGATACCTATGATTGGTGTCGGTATCGCTTGGGCATCTATTCTTTCAGTTCCTTACGCCATGTTATCGGGAATTTTACCGCCAAAGAAAATGGGCGTATTCATGGGTATTTTTAACTTCTTTATCGTCATTCCTCAGCTACTTGCGGCGAGTGTATTAGGTGTAATTTTAAAAACCTTGTTTGACGGTGAACCGATTTTTGCACTTATTACAGGTGGCGTATTTATGATTATTGCAGGTATCGCAGTGCTATTTGTTGAGCAACCCACTCATGATGTCTAAGCACTAATCATAATAGGACCAACCATAATTTTACAAAAATTATATTGATGAGGCATTTGCCTCATCAAAAAACAAAATTAATAAAAAAGAATTCAATTTGGGGAACGTCAGTAATGAAAACCTTGTTAAATAATAAAACCAATCTTAAAAAGTCGGTCATCGCACAAGCTGTTAATACCATCATCATTAGTGCATCAATTTTAACCCTAACTGCTTGTTCAGATACTAATTCTATTACTGAAGAAAGTGCTCAAAACCAAACTGATTCAGCAACCGTTGCCATTGCACCTGTTAACGTGGCACCTGTTAACGTAGCACCTGGCGCTCCAGGTATCGAGCCAACATGGGCTTTTTCGGGTAAAACAGGCATTGGAACTTCTTATGAGCCTTATGTTGACGGCCAATACCAAAGCAGCGCTGAAAATCCTGTCAGTAAAGTATGGTTCTCCCTTGCCCAAGGGGTGTTAACTGAAACCATGTACGGCATGATCCACAATGCCCAGCTTAAAGAAATGCAATTTATCATCACTGGCGAAGGTTTCGTTGATACTGAAAAAGAAGACACAATCAGTACTATTGAATATTTACACCAAGATGAACAAGGCCGCCCACTCTCTTTAGCTTATAAAGTCACCAACAAAGCCAAAAATGGTCAATATCAAATTGAGAAACATTTTTTCACCGATCCTAATCGTGACAGCATGATGATGAAAGTTATTTTCACTGCCTTTGCTGACGGCGTAACCCCACATCTTTATGCTAATCCGCATATTGATAACAGTGGTGCCAATGATATTGCATCGATTGAAGACCAAGCATTAGTGGCTCACACCAGCAGTGCTGATTCCTCAGTGATGACGATTAAATCAGATGTGGCTTTCACTCAAGCTAGTGTTGGATTTGTGGGTACATCAGGTGGTTTAGTCGATTTAAAAGACAATGGCAAACTGGATAACCTCTATCAAACTACCTCTAACACTGACAACAAGTCTGCAGGTAACGTTGCCCTTACCGCTCAATACCCAACACTCAATAAAGCCCAAGGAAGCAACACACTTGAAATGAATGTGGCAATAGGTTTTGGCGCTGATAAGCAAAGCAGTATGGCGAATACTGAAGCGACGCTTACTGCAGGCTACGATAAAGTATTAAGTGCTTATTTAGGTGATGATAAGCACATAGGTTGGAAAGATTATTTAGCATCTCTGCCAGCAATCAACGGTATGAGCGCTAATACTACTGATGATGGACAACTGCTTTATACCAGCGCATTGGTATTAAAAGCCCAAGAAGACAAAACCCACGCAGGTGCATTAATAGCATCTTTATCAAACCCATGGGGCGATTCAGTTTCAGCCAAAGTAGGTAGTACTGGTTATAAAGCAGTTTGGCCGCGTGACTTCTATCAATGCGCTATGGCATTTTTAGCTATGGGCGATACTGAAACCCCTAAAGTTGCCTTTGAATATTTAAAAAAGGTACAAGTCAGTCAACAAACACCTGAGTATGTGGGAACGCCCGGTTGGTTCTTACAAAAGACTCATGTTGATGGTGAAATCGAATGGGTTGGCGTGCAGTTAGATCAAACAGCAATGCCAATCATGCTAGGTTGGAAATTATGGCAAGCTAACGTATTAACTGACGCTGAAATTACCCAGTGGTATCAAGAGATGCTGAAACCTGCAGCTGACTTCTTAGTGACTGGCGGCAAAGTAAAACTCGATTGGAACGAGACTGAAATCACTCCACCTAATACTCAACAAGAGCGCTGGGAAGAGCAAGCAGGTTTCTCCCCTTCTACCACTGCCGCCGTGATAGCAGGTCTTGTAGCAGCCAGTGATTTAGCTAAACTTGCAAAAGATGAACAAGGCGTCGAGTACTTAGCTATCGCCAAACAGCTTGAAGCCAGTTTAGAAACGACCATGGTGACAAATAACGGCGAACTAGCTAAAGATAATAAACCTTATTATGTCCGCATTAGTCCTAACGGCAACCCGAACAATAATGACAAGTTACTTGATAATAATGGTAAGCCAGGTTTAGACCAACGCACCATTTTAGATGGTGGTTTTTTAGAGTTAGTCCGTTATGGGGTTAAAGATGCCAGCGATAGCGTCATTCAAAACAGTGTCATGTTAATAGATGACACCAAACTTGAGCATAACTTACGGGTTAAATATGAATTTACCGCTAAAGATGGCAGTAAAGTGCCAGGTTATCGCCGCTACGGTAACGACGGTTACGGTGAAGATATCACTACTGGGTTAAGTTACGCTGAACAAGGCAATACTGCAGATCAACGCGGACGCGTTTGGCCTTTCTTTACTGGTGAGCGCGGCCATTACGAATTAGCACTAGCAAAATCGACTGATACGCTAACACCTGAAGTTCATCAGCAACTCATTAATACCTATGTCCAAGGGATGGAAACCTTTGCCAATGAAGGAATGATGTTGCCAGAGCAAGCTTGGGATGGTGTAGGTAACCCAACGCGCTATAACTACGAAATGGGACAAGGTACGAACTCTGCGACACCATTAGCTTGGACTCATGCCGAGTACGTTAAGTTAGTTCGCTCTATGACAGACAAAGCTGTGTGGGATTTCTACCCAGTGGTAGCAGACAAACTTAAGTAACCGTCATATAACTTTTTATTATGGTGTAACCACAAAAAGCCACTTAATCAAGTGGCTTTTTTGTGCATTTGAAGTAGAACTATTAACAGATTGAGGTGCCACAACTATATTCAAACAAAAAAATCATTAAAAAGATCTAAATAACCCTACAAAAACTAATACTTATTCTAATATTAATTATAAGAAAATATTTGTCTAAGGATTGGACTTTGAAAAGTAAGCGCAAAGGTAAACTACACCCTACTACCTCTATTAGATTAGCCATAACCTTTATCAGCTGTGTCTCACTTATAATATTAGTATTCACTCTTTCCAATAGAGTTGCTACTCAACCCCATAATGAAGTGATTAAAATAGGTGTTTCTCAGACCCCACTTACCGCACCTTTTATCATTGCAAAACATTTGGATATGTTTGAACAAGCTAACCTTAATGTGAAACTCATCGAGTGCTTTGGCGGTGTGGCCTGTAGTGAAGCTTTAATTGCTGATCAAGTTGACTACGCAACAACCTCAGAGTCTGTGGTCATGTTCAAAAGCTATCAAACCCATGATATCGCTTTGTTAACCAGTTTTGTCCAATCCACTAATGACTTAAAGCTGCTTACTTTAAATGAAGACCTATTGCTCAACAGCAACCAATCCACCAAAGAAGCAATCACCGAACCTAAAAATAATTCTCCTATAACTCACTTGGTAACTAACTCAGACAAAAAACATATTAAAAAAGTAGGCATAGTCAAAGGAAGTGCTAGCGAATATTATTTCGACACTTTGCTGGTAGCACAAGGCGGTAATGTGAAACATATCGATAAAGTATATCTTTCACCTAAACAGCTGGTTGATGCTTTAATTTTAAATCAAGTGGATGCAATATCTATTTGGGAGCCTTATGGATATCAACTAAACATGAGTGCCAGTCGCAAGATTACCAATTTAGGTATTCAAGGAATTTACCAACTCAGTTTCAATTTAATTGCTAAAAGATCTGGGTTATCACCTGATAACAACATTAAAAACAACCAAGTAATCTCACTTATCAATGTACTTGAACAATCAATAAACTGGATAAATAGTCACCCAGATGCCGCAATGCTTATCGTGGCAAAACACCTTGATGTGCCGTTAAATCAAATCAAATGGTCATGGAACGACTATATATTTAGATTATCAATAGGTAATTCTCTACTATCAAGCCTGCAGACTCAATCTCACTGGGCGAAACAAGGTGGTCTAGTCCATGGACAAGAGCCTAACTTTCGAGAAGTGATTTATAGGCAACCATTTGAAAAAGCTAAAGCCTTCGAGGATGCGAAATGGTAAATTCCATCAATGGAAAACTGATACTTCTGCTTTGCGTCAGTTTTATTTTTACTTTGCTGTTAAGCTTTTCGTTTTTACAAATTCATTCGGCTCAGCATAAAACGACTGATGCTTTGCGGTATTTTTCTGGTTTACAGAAAAATATTGATGACCTTCGCAGCCAGCTATGGTTATTTTCTCAAAGGCAAGATAGCGCCAGCTTTACTCAAGTAAAGCTGTCCCACCAAACACTGGCGCTAAAGCTTGGAAAGCAAAATTTTTATACTCAACGTGTTTTTAACCTTAAAAAATTAACCAATGATATGGCGTCATTACTATCACAAGAGCAAAATCTTTCAACCCAATCAAATAGCTTATCTGAACATCAAATCAACCAAGCACGTCAGCTATTACGCTATCGCTATAATATTTTGATTGAAAACATGTCAGAAGAAGTCGCCTATTTGAACCAAAAAACTCTAGACAGCAATGAGTTATCAATCACCTCTGTCATGCTTTATTCCGCACTAGGTTTAATTTTTACTGCCATGATAGTACTTGCGATTAGCTTCTCCATTTATCAACGATTTAAAATAGGATTCGGCAGAATGAAACTTGGGATACATGCATTATCAAAAGGAGAACTGGCCAATAAGATAAATTCTGAAAATCTAGATATAGAATTTCGCATGCTTGCATCTTTTTTTAATAATATGACCAGTAAGCTTGATGAAAGCATGGTAACAAAACAAGAGTTACAACAAGAAGTAGATAGGCAAACCAGTGAACTTGAGAGGCAAAAGCAACAGCTATTAGTTCTCTCAGAAAAAGATCATTTAACTGGAATAATGAATCGCAGAGCATTAGAAAAAGCCCTCGACGGAACTATACACAATGCGAAACTTTCACAAAGTAAAGTCGCGTTGTTTTTTCTAGATATTGATGATTTTAAAATTATTAACGATTCAATTGGTCACGACGCTGGAGATGCAGTGCTGCAGCAAGTCGCTATTAGATTGCAATCTTGTACCCGTAAATCAGATATTGTCGGACGTTTAGGCGGAGATGAATTTGTGGTCTGTTTGGGCTTAATTGAAAAAGTTGATCAAGTAGCTCAAAAGGCACAAACAATTCTAGACTCGCTTAGCACACCAATTAAGTTTAATGATTCAGATTTAACGATAACTATCAGTATGGGAGTTAGCTATTATCCGTTTCAGGCTCATACAAGAGACAGTTTAATCAAACAAGCTGACGAGTTTATGTATAAGGCCAAACAGATAAAGGGAAGTGGTTGTTTTGATGGGCAAGAGATACTTGCCCATGTTGATTTACTCGATGCAGTTCAATTGAACAAATAGTGTTATTGAGGATTAACTGCGCATTTTCGATAGTAGATTTATCAAGGTTACCGCTATTGCACCTGCAATCACGCCAAACACCGCATTTAAAATGCTTGGAGTGAGTATGCCAAATAAACCGCCGATATAGCTTATATCACTCACCATTGTCGCTATGACTGTTATCTGAGCACTGATCGCGTGAATTCCATGAGTTAAAATACCACCTCCAACCATAAACATGGCAATGGTGCCCACAATCGTTAACCCTTTCATCAAATAAGGCGCCGAAGCAAGTAACCAAAAGCCAATCTTATGCCACATAGCGACCAAAGCACCCTCACCTTTTCGCTGTGTTAGATATAAGCCCAAGTCATCGATTTTGACAATACCAGCCACTAATCCGTAAACCCCAACAGTCATGATAATAGCAATCACGCTCAAGGTAAGAAATTGACTTAATAAGCTGCTTTCAGCGACTACGCCCAAACTTATAGCAATAATCTCAGCTGATAGAACAAAATCGGTTCTAATAGCGCCTTTGACTTTTTTCTTTTCAAAATCGGCTATATCTTGTTGAGACTTTTCAATAATCTCTTGTTCTGAAATTTCGACTTTTTTATCTTTTCGCTGTACATATGAATGGTGAATCTTCTCAAATCCTTCAAAACATAGAAATAAACCGCCAAACATTAATAGCGGAGTAATCGCCCAAGGAATAAAAGCACTAATAAGTAATGCTGCAGGTACCAATATGAGTTTATTCATAAAGGAGCCTTTCGCTACGGCCCAAACTACGGGTAATTCGCGCTCCGAGGCAACACCTGAGACTTGCTGAGCATTTAGGGCTAAGTCGTCACCTAACACACCTGCAGTCTTTCTGGCCGCAATTTTACTCATTGCTGCAACATCATCCAAAATCGCAGCTATGTCGTCCAATAACATTAATAAGCTTGCACCTGCCATGTTTCTTCCTTGTGTTGTTTAATGCACTTTTATTGTTTGTAGCTTGAAATTAAACATACGTCTTGTCAGTGCCAATTCAATAAATTTTTTCAATGAACTTTGTTTTCAATGAACTGAATTATCAATAAGCTGAGCGATACAGGCCAAAATGACTCAATTAAAAAGCATATTGCCAGACAAGCCCCAGCGTATCGAAATCATTACCAATTCGGGTAATAACACCGGTACTGGCATAAAGTTTCATACTGTGGTGTTGATTAAAAGCTAAAGAGTATGTGAGACCAAACCGAGAGTTGTCTTGTGCATCATCTGCATCAATACCGTTTTTGCTTGTTTCACCACCAATAAAATAGTTACCACTTAATGACAGCCACTGGCCTCGAGCAATACTATAAATAATATGCCCTTGAAAGGTATATTGGGCCTGTTTTTCGAGAGATGTTTGATTATAAAACTCGTCGTTATCACTATAAAACCGAATCGAAGTCATCGCACTATATTGCCAATCGCCAACGGTATAAGACATGCCGACGCCGGGTCTGAACACCCATTGATTAGCACCGGCATTAATTAATTTATTTTCGTCATATGTACCTAGCGGTAAACTTAGTTGTAAACTGGCCCCCATCACCAAGCCTTCTTGATATTGAGCAAAATCTTTTCGCTCTAGAGCTGGTGCACCATAGAAGTTCCAAGTAAGTCTCACATTAGGGTCGCCATATCCACAGCGATCAGCTTCAACGATCTCGCCTTGATAATTTGCTGAGCCCTGCATGCAAATTCTAGCCATCGACATATCAAGTTTCGAAGAGCTACCAGCTAATGCAAATGAATGAGCATAAGCCAAGACGGCAGCATCAAGATTCAACTCTGCATCTTTTAGTGGTACTGAAGGAGACGGAGATAGTGCGCCTTCTGAATGCAGGTATCCTGCCGCCATAAAATGCATATCGATAGGTATATTTGTATAACTGCGAGGTTCGAGGTCTTGTGAAATAGCCTTAAAGGATGACAAAAAAATAAAGCTGCATAGCCCAAAAGTGATGAGCGTATGCTTGAAGTAAAGTGAACGAAATGAGGTTGTATAATGGTCAGATTGATTCAAAGCATTGTCCATAATTGCTCTTATATTGAATTGTTTACGTTCGAAGTATTTATTAAGTTTCTGACATATGGAATCAAGCTTTTAAGTATGAGCCGCCATGACTTGAATGAAATAGCGACTTTACACATCAGTATTTGCTAGCTTAGATCAAATAATTTCACAGCTAATAACGAATACTTATGACTCATTTTCAGTGTCCACTTTACTACCACAAGAATGACGAACTACCATATTTGTTGGGATAAGCTGCGGTCCAACTTCTTTACCACGGATTAATTTTAATAAACTTTCTACTAAGATTTCACCTGCTAACTTAGTGTTTTGCTTCACTGTCGTTAACGACGGATTCGCAAAACTTGCAACAGGTATATCATCATAACCAACCACTGCAATATCTTCTGGTACTCTAACACCCCGTTTTTTAAGTGCGCGGATAGCACCAATTGCAATGAGGTCGCTCGCAGCAAAAATAGCATCAAATTCATGACCACTATCTAAAAGTTTCATTGCAGCATCAAAGCCTGAACTTTCGGTGCTGATTGCATCAAACTGACATTTTTTATTCAGTTTAATACCTTGTTTTTTTAACACTTCTGCATGGCCAAGGTAGCGGTCGCGAAACTCAGGACTGTGCTCAGAGGCGTCACCTAAAAAAGCAATCTTACTTAACCCCAAAGAAATAATATGCTCAGTGGCAATTACACCGCCTTGATGATTGTCGCAACCAATAGACAAAACTTCTTTGTTGTTGTGCTCAGCACCCCAGATAATAAAATGGGTATTTTGTTCTAATAGCTTTTGTAACTTATGTTCATAATCCACATAATCGCCATAACCCAATAAAATAATGCCATCCGCTTTATTACTGTCTTCGTAATCAGCATGCCAATCGCTTGATAATTGCTGGAAAGAAACTAATAGATCGTAACCTTGCTGCGCAGTAGCACGGGTAATAGAGCCAAGCATAGACAAGAAGAAAGGGTTAATTAATGACTCATCGTTGGTAGGATCTTCACAAATCAATAAAGCTAATGTGTGACTATTTTGAGTGCGTAAGTTACTGGCATTCTTATCAACTTTATAATTAAGCTCTTTGGCAATAGCTTGAATTCGTTGACGAGTTTCGAGGTTAACCAAGGGACTGTTTCTCAACGCCCGAGAAACAGTTGACTGAGAAACGCCAGCGCGATAGGCGATATCAATTGAAGTAGCTTTAGATGTCATATTAGCATCAGACCTTTTTATAGTTATTTTAGGTACTCACACCCTGTTTATACCTAAAATAACGCTAATAATCACCGTTTTAATTTAATTTATAAGCCCAATTCACTCAATAAATCATCAGCATCATCTGCAACTACCACTTGCTCGTCTTTTTTAGCTTTGGTTTTAGCTTGATTATTATTGCCATTACCGTGTGCTTCTATAAGCGAGTCAGGGTCAAATTCTTCATCTAATTCAAACTCTTTCAGCTTAATGAATTCAGTTTTGTCCATTGCAAATTCAAGATAAAAAATATGATTATCAGCAGTTTTAAAAGATACCCTTCTTGATACCGCTTCATCTAAATTAGTGTCAATTGATATAGTTAACTCTTTATTAATGGTTAACATCTTTGGCTGACTTTGACTAATTGAGGTCTGCAATTCTTTTGAGATTGTTTTGATGAAATCCCCTAAAATTTGGTTCATCAACTCACCCATCACATTACCAACATCATCAGAAGTATGTGAAAAAGCTAATTCAGACTCAGGCATGCCCATATTGATCATGTAGCGACGATAAATTTCAATGGCAGCTTCTTTTGAAAAATTAATCACCACTAAACCCGAAAAACCGCCATCAAAAATGGAAAAACAACCTAAATCAGGCTTTAAACAAGTGCGAGTAATATTTTGCACCATGCCAGCATGGGTAACTTGGCTGTCACTTGTACTAGAAAGGACGTGGGAAACCGAATGACAAAGCTTAAGCAAGATGTCATCGGTAGTAACAATTTGAACTGAATCCATAGCAATTTTTACCTAGTTTTACTTTTCTCTCATTCTGAGGCTTATCGAAAAATAAATCAAAGCCAAAACATCTCATTAGCAAAAATAAAAAAACGACATAACATAGAGTGCATTAACAATTTGAAAATTAAGCTTTTCTAAACTTCACTCAACGACTCTTTATTAGGCAATATTTGTATCTTTATGTAAAAAGATATCAGTGGATCACACTTCTCGTATTTAGGAGTTCTTTCCAGAACTAAAACTGTCTATATTTGCGTAATATATTGTAAAAAAACATTATTAAGGATAGTTATGATCGCCTTCTTAAGACAGTTAACCATTTTGAAACGCCTCATCATTATGTTAGCTCTGGCGGCAATAGGTACTGTCTGCTTTGCGAGTTTCTCAATCAATGAACAATACAATAACCTTATCAATCAAAAGAAAGTGCAGATAGAAGCGCAAGTATCTACTGCAACATCTTTATTAAATGCCTTAATTAGACAAAGTAATCACCAACAAGATCTAGCCAGTTTAAAGCAGCAATCTTTAACCCTCATATCAGAGCTGCGTTATGGTCACAATGAATCTTACATTTTAGTAAACCAAGATAATGTCATCATCAGCTTCCCTGAAGTCAGCTCTCTTGAGGGACGGTCTTTTGATAGCTATGTAGCAGCTGATGGCTCTAAACCTTTAATCGAACTCGTCAGCAATGCACGTAGAATGGCCACCAGCCAACTTGAGTACCAACATAATTTGTCATCTACTTCAGGGGTAGAAACTATTTTATCCGGTGCTGAATATTTTTCAGATTGGGGCTGGACCATCATCGCCCACGCCAGTGCAAGTGATGTGAAAGACAGCATGGGAAGCGTAGTGATTAACTATCTGATAATCATGATGCTTATATCAATTCCAATTTTTGGCTTTTTCTTACTACTAAATGTATCTATCACCTCGCCTATTAATGCAGCAATTCAAGCAATGGAAGATATTGCTAAAGGTGAAGGCGATTTATCTAAACGTCTAGATAACAGCGGTAAAGATGAAGTTGCCAAAATGGCTGATGCCTTTAACGATTTTGTCATTAAAATTGCAGCTGTTGTTTCAGAGTTAAAGCCGTTAGGCAAAGAGTTGGATACTGATGCACAGCATTTATTAGTCGCAGTTGAAGAGTCAAACCAAAGCGCTGAACTCATTCACAGTGAAACTCAAAGTGTTGCTACTGCTGTAAATCAAATGCTCGCGACTACAAATGATATGGCGCAAAATACATACCAAGCGGCTGATGGGGCAAATAACGTTAAGCAGCAAGCGCAGCAATCCCATGCCTTCATGCAAGAAACCGTGCATGAAACAGACCTTTTGGTTAATGAGCTTAAAAATGCTGAAAACGTCACCCATGATTTAGGTAAGTCTTCTGCAGAGATTAGCTCAATTTTAGACACCATTGGTGGTATTGCAGATCAAACCAACTTGCTTGCACTAAATGCAGCGATCGAAGCTGCCCGTGCTGGTGAATATGGCCGTGGTTTTGCGGTCGTTGCAGATGAGGTACGAGCATTAGCAACTCGTACACAAGCTTCTACCAATGAAATCAATAAAATCATTACCAACATCCACGATGGTGTTGAACTAGTGATTAAGAGCAATACCGAAACTCAAGAGCAATCTATACAGTTGCAAAGTAAAGCGATTCAGTCTCAAGAAGCAATGACAGAAATATTAGCTGTTATAGCAAACATCAGCGACATGAATACTCAGCTTGCCAGTGCAACTGAAGAACAGTCTCAAGTCACCGAAGAAATTAACCGTAATATCACCACAATTTCAGAGTTAACTGAAATAGCAGTAAGAACCAACGAAACTAACTCTCTTGCCGCGCAATCACTACAAACTATTAGTCAGAATGTGACTGAAAATCTTGGCCAATTCAAAACAGACTAACTTTTGCAAGTTGTCATAATTTTAAGGTGCCATCATTTTGATGGCACCTTGATATCCATCATAAAACTTCTATCATCTGCTCCAAATTTAACCTCTCTAGTTAACTTCTTAGCTAAATGAATCATTTTTAATTTCTAAACCAGACAATTGCTGACAAGTTACTGTTAGCAGCCACAGGTTTGCGGTAGTATTTGTCTTATTATTAATGATCGAGTTAGTCTAGATGTACGAAAAGACCGTCACCATTATTGCACCCCACGGAATACACACCCGCCCTGCCGCTTTATTAGTCAAAGCCGCAAAAAACTTTGACTGTGACGTCATAGTCGAATGTAATGGCAAACAAGCAAGTGCCAAAAGTTTGTTTAAATTACAAACCTTAGGGTTATATCAAGGTCAATCTGTTAAGGTATTTGCTGACGGAGAACAGGCTGAAAAAGCAGTAGAAACTGTCTCTGAATTACTTATCACTCTCAGCTAACAGGAACGTTTATGGCAGTAACAGGTATTGTAGTTTCCCCCGGAATCGCATTTGGCCAAGCGGTTCATATTAACCTGCATAATCAAACTGTCGATTATCGTTTATTACCTGTTGCCGATATCCCTAAAGAGTGCGAAAAAGCCACCAAAGCTATTGGTTTCCTCAGTAGTCACTTAAAACACTGCCAAACCAAAATCGAACCCGATAGTGAACACTTTCACTTAATCGATGCCGACATCATGCTGTTAGAAGATGATGATTTAGCACTACAACTAAAAAATTATATTACCCGATTTAGATTTTCTGCTGTCGTTTCAGTTGAGCGAATATTTGCCCAACATGCTGAAGAATTAGCGCAACTCGATGACCCTTATATGGCGAATCGCAGTAATGATGTTATTTGTTTAGGTAAACGGCTGATGTCAGCGGTAAACGGAACATTGCAATGGGATGTCTCAAAGCTAACAGATAACAGTATTTTACTTGCTGAAGATATCACCCCAGCTGAATTTGCCACTATTCCGTTAAACAAAATTAAAGGGATTGTTCTACAAACAGGCGGCTTAACCAGTCATACCGCTATTTTAGCAAAAGCTGCTGGGATCCCCGCTCTACTCAGTTGCCAATTTAATACTTATGACATCAATGATGGTAGCCCGCTGATTTTAGATGCCATTAGTGGTGAGCTTCATATCAACCCAACGCCAGAAACTGAGCAGCTATTACAACAAAAATCAGCACAAGAAACCCAACGCCGCGCCGCGTTATTACAATATGTTGATAAGCCAAGCGTTACCCGTGATGGTCATCCTGTTTGCTTACTGGCAAATGTCAGCAGTCTCAATGATATTACTCAAATTGAACACAGTGGCGCTGCCGGCATTGGCTTATTTAGAACCGAATTTTTACTGATGCAAGTTGATTCTGTGCCAGATGAAAAACAGCAATATCAACAATATTGTGATGCATTGCATAGCTTAAATGGCAAAGTACTCACCATTCGTACCTTTGACATCGGTGCTGATAAGGAAATCCCTTGTTTAAGCCAGCAATATGAAGATAACCCTGCCTTAGGTGTTCGTGGCATACGTTATAGCCTTCAACATCAATCACTATTTACTACCCAAGTCAAAGCAGTGCTCCGAGCGGCTAATCACGGCCGAATTAGGCTGTTATTTCCAATGGTGAACCAGGTTGAAGAACTTGAACAAGCTTTCGAGTTAATTGATTGGTGCAAACAGCAGCTTATTGAAGAAGAAAAAGGGTTTGGCGAGCTGAATATTGGCATTATGGTGGAAACACCAGCAGCAGTACTTAATTTGCCACACTTATTGCCTAAGTTAGACTTTGTTAGTATTGGCAGCAACGACTTAACTCAATATACATTAGCCGCAGACAGGGGCAACCCTGTATTAGTCAAAGACTATCCTCCTGTATCACCAGCAATGATCCGATTTATTAAAATGGCGGTCGATACCTGCAAAATACATCAAACCAAAGTGTGTTTGTGTGGTGAATTAGCCAGTGATACGAAACTAATTAGTTTATTAGTCGGTCTAGGAATTGACGAGCTTAGTGTTAATACCTCCAGCTTATTAGATGTTAAAGCCACTATTTGTAATGGCCAATATCAACAGTTTTACACCCAGGCACAGCAAGCGTTAGGCTTTAGCCACATAGAACAATTAAACCAGTTATTCAGTTAATTTGACTTTATTTAGTATTTTTCAATATTTATTGTTTATAAAAAAATCAGACAACACTAGAATAAAACCATAAAAACATTATAAAAAGAGGCTATATCTCATGGGATTTTTAAGCCGTATACGCCGACTTATTTCAGGGCAACCGACCTTAACTGGCGGTATCGAAATTTTTGCACCTGTTTCAGGCGACCTAGTAGAAATTGAACAAGTACCCGATGTAGTTTTTGCGGAGAAAATCGTCGGCGATGGGTTAGCTATCAATCCAACTGGCAAGCTCATTTTAGCGCCTATCGATGGCACTATTGGCAAGATATTTGAAACTAACCATGCGTTTAGTATTGAGTCACCTCAAGGTCTAGAGCTGTTTGTCCATTTTGGTGTTGGTACAGTCGAGCTTCGTGGTAATGGGTTCAAGCGCTTAGCTGAAGAAGGCCAACAAGTAAAAGTGGGCGATCCAATATTAGAATTTGACTTGGAATACTTAACTGACCAAGTAGAAAGCTTATTGACCCCTGTCGTGCTGGCAAATATGGAAGATGTACAATATTTAGTTAAAGCGCAAGGTCAGGTTATCGCCGGTAAAGATGTCATCTTTACTGTTGAGTTGTAATAGTTGAGCTCAAAATTTTATAGTATCAATTTATTTAACCCTACAAATTATTAAGTAGTACTGTGCAATAAATTACTTTGAAATATTCGACTGTATAATTCATTAATCAGTACTGCGATAAAACAAGAACCAAGGAAAAGAACACACAATGAGTAATAGCGTTATTTATGGCATCAAGAATTGCGATACCGTTCGTAAAGCACGTAAATGGTTAGAATCTGAAGACCAAGCTTTCACTTTCCACGACTTTCGTGAGCAAGGCATTAACGCTGACATCATTAACCAATGGTTTGAACTTGCAGATTGGGAGCTACTGTTTAATAAACGCAGCACCAGTTTCCGCAATCTAACCGATGATCAAAAAGCCGATATTACTAAAGAGAAAGCGCTGCAGTTAATGGTGGAGTTTCCTACTTTAATTAAACGACCAGTGTTAGTTCAAAACAATCAAATCTTAATCGGTTTCAAAGCAGCAGATTACCAAGCGTGGTTTAAATAATGACTCAAGAAGTATTAGAACTCACTAAAGACTTGCTTGCTCGCCCATCAGTTACCCCGCTAGATGAAGGCTGTCAAAAACTTATGGGTGACAGACTCGCTACAGCTGGATTCAATATTGAATCTATGGTGTTTGATGACACAACAAACATGTGGGCAAGACGTGGCACAAAAAGCCCAGTTTTCTGTTTTGCTGGCCACACTGATGTTGTCCCTACTGGCGATTTAAGTAAATGGCACACGCCACCTTTTGAGCCAACAGTCATTGATGATTATATTCACGGCCGCGGCGCTGCAGACATGAAAGGCTCGTTAGCCGCAATGGTTGTGGCAACTGAACGTTTTGTTGCTAAGCATCCTGATCATAACGGCTCAATTGCGTTTTTAATTACCAGCGATGAAGAAGGACCATTCATCAATGGTACAACCCGTGTTATTGATACTCTTGAAGCACGAAATGAGAAAATCACTTGGTCATTAGTAGGTGAGCCTTCATCGACTCACAAACTGGGTGATGTGGTCAAAAACGGCCGCCGAGGAAGTCTTACTGGCAATTTAACAGTCAAAGGTATTCAAGGCCATGTAGCCTACCCTCACCTTGCTGATAACCCAATACACAAAGCATCACCAGCTTTAGCTGAGCTTGCACAAATGCATTGGGATAATGGTAACGAGTTTTTCCCACCAACCAGTTTTCAAATTGCCAACATTAATGGCGGAACTGGTGCATCAAATGTAATACCAGGTGATTTGCAGGTGATGTTTAACTTCAGGTACTCAACTGAAGTCACTGCGGAAGAATTAATTAAACGAGTATTAAATATTCTTGATGCCCACGGTTTAGATTATGACATCGATTGGGTATTTAACGGCTTGCCGTTTTTGACCGGTGACGGACCATTACTGGAAGCGACAAAAGCTGCTATTTTGGATGTCACAGGCTACGAAACCGATCCACAAACATCAGGCGGCACATCAGATGGACGCTTTATCGCACCAACAGGCGCTCAAGTCATCGAGCTTGGCCCTGTGAATGCCACCATTCATAAAATTAATGAGTGCGTAAAAGTGTCTGACCTAGAAATTTTAGCACTTTGCTATGAATCAATTTTAGAAAAACTGCTTTGCGAGTAACCAACACGTCAGAGCCAAAAAGCTTGGCTCAATTGACAAATTTACAGTATCCAGCCTTATATGGGCTGGATGAGTCTCACCTCGTACCACTAGGCCAATTCTTACTGACCGCTAGAACTTTAACTGCGTTTAATAAAATGCAGCAACATGCCCTATCTGATGGTATTGATGTTCAGATTTGTTCAGCTTATCGCAATTTCGAGCGCCAAATGGCCATTTGGAACGGTAAAGCGCTAGGCAAGCGCACGTTGCTTGATATTAATAACCAGCCAATAGATCACTCACTCTTAACTGATGAGCAATTAGTGGATGCCATTTTATGTTGGTCTGCATTACCTGGTGCTTCACGGCATCATTGGGGGACTGATATTGATGTATTTGATGGTAATAACATCAGCAAAGCTGATTTAAAATTAATCAGTGATGAGTATGTTGATGATGGCCCTTGCGCTCAGTTAGCTATTTGGCTAACTCAACATGCAAGCGAGCATGGATTTTACTTACCTTATCAAGCAAACAAAAGTGGTGTTAGCCCTGAGCCTTGGCATTTAAGCTATTTTCCCGAGTCTTCACAGATTTTATCACAATATCAGCCAGATTCCTTAAGACAGCTCTTGTCTCAAGCTGAAATCACTTTACAATCAGCCCTGCTTAAAAAACTCGATACTCTAGTCGACCATTATGTGTTTTTTGTCGCTAATACACCCGAGTAATCAGAAGTTACTCTTTAAAGATGCATAATCGTTGAACCGATATTGTCGTTTTATTTAAGCACTGTCATTCACATCAGCCTAGGTTGATAATTTTTATCGTTTCCCGTTTTAGAGAACACCATGACTCAATCAGTACCTCTAACAGTACCGCTAAGTGTTAACATCGACAATCACAAGCTTCATTACACAGATGAAGGCCAAGGACCTGTGTTATTTTTTATCCATGGTTTCCTCGCTGATAATACGATGTGGCGACCTCAGATTGAACAATTAAGCCAACACTATCGCTGTATTGCTGTTGATTTGTGGGCGCATGGCCAGTCAGAAGCCATGCCTTCAGGCACTACCTCATTGATTACAATTGCTGAGAACTGCTTAGCATTACTTTCGTCTCTTGAAATTGAAAACTGCTCTGTTTTAGGTAATGGCACAGGTGGCGCAATTGCTGCTGAAATGGTGTTGTCAGAGCCTACAAAAATTTCAAAACTGGTACTTTCAAATGCTTTTATCGGTTTTGAGCCTCAAGTTAATTGCGCCAAATATCAAGGGTGGATTGACCAAGCCAATGAGCAGAAACAATGCAGTGCTTCATTAGCTGAAACAGTAGCAAACAAATTCTTTATTGCATCACAAGAGTCAGAAGCGAAAAAGGCGTTAGTTAATAAGCTTACTAATTTATCAGCATTACAAATTGAACAACTCGCATTATTTAGCCCATTGGCACTATATAAACGTGACACTCTAGAATTGGTTGAACAATTTGCTTTACCCTGCTTGATCATGATTGGTGAGCAAAACCAACTTAGAACAATGCTTGAAGCTTACTTAATGCAAGATTGCATCTCAGGTAGTCAACTGGTGCAAATCGCTAATAGCGGACATTTTTCAAATATTGAACAAGCAGAGAAAGTGAATCAAACCTTAGAAACATTTCTTCGCTAAGCGTGAAATGATTTCAATTTAATAAATTAAATGGATAGACCAGCATAATTTAATTTGCTGATATACTCTTGAAAATGATAAAAATCAGCTAATGGCTGAATAAAAATAACTCTACATCTTTCACTATTATTTGGGTCTAAACAATCAATGAAATTACTAAAGCCTCTATTTGATAACAATCGCCGCTGGGCTGAACGTATAAACGAAGAAGACCCTGATTTCTTCAAGCAACTCGCAGAACAACAGAATCCTGAATATTTATGGATTGGATGTTCTGATAGCCGCGTACCCTCTAATCAGATTATTGACTTAATGCCTGGTGAAGTTTTTGTTCATCGTAATATTGCCAATATGGTCATTCACACTGATTTAAACTGCTTGTCTGTTATTCAGTATGCTGTTGAAGTTCTTAAAGTTAAACACATTATGGTGGTTGGCCATTACGGTTGTGGCGGTGTTAAAGCCTCAATGAGTAACGAACGTTTTGGACTTATTGATAACTGGCTAGGTCACTTAAAAGATATTTATCGCCTACATAGCATAGATCTTGAGAAGCTTGATGAAGAGCAACGTTTTAATCGTCTATGCGAATTGAACGTGATGGAACAAGTTGCCAATGTCACCAGCACATCAATTGTTCAAGATGCTTGGGATCGTGGTCAAGAAGTCGCTATTCACGGTTGGATTTACGGAATTAATAATGGGTTATTAACCGACTTAGATGTAACTGTTTTCAGTGAACACGCTAACACGAAGGCCGAAACGCCAACAAGTTGATATCTATGAAGTAAGATTAATAAAATCTAATAACACTCAACAAAGCCCACTGATAATGTGGGTTTTGTTGTTTTTATCTCTTGATTTTAAACAGTTACGCACTTGAGTTTAGCTTCTGTGACATAAAAATTAGCATTTAATGAATCTATTATGCTGAAACTTCCATGCAATCACACGTAAACGTCATATAGTTAATGCAATTAACGCCCTAACCCAGTTATAATCTTCGGGTTTATTTAGCGCGACCTCGCGCACTGCATTTTTTAGGAGATAATTTCCATGCCAGGTTTTGAATTATTTGGTCCAGAGGAAAAGCAAGAAGTCGCTGATGTGATGGAAAATGGTTTTACCTTTCGTTATAACTTCGATCACATGCGTAACGATCGTTGGAAGACTCGTGAGATGGAAGCCCTTCTTTGCGAAAAGATGAATGCTAAGCATGCTCATCTTGTTTCTAGTGGCACCGCCGCATTACAAACAGCTATGGCTGCAGCAGGTATTGGCGCTGGTGATGAAGTTATCGTTCCTCCGTTTACCTTTGTTGCTTCAGTAGAAGCAGTATTTATGGCTGGCGCAGTCCCTATTTTTGCTGAGATTGATGAAACACTTTGTTTATCTCCAGAAGGAATTGAAGCGGCAATTACCCCACGCACTAAAGCAATCAACCTTGTTCACATGTGTGGTTCTATGGCTAAAATGGATGAAATTTTAGCGGTATGTAAAAAGCACAACCTAGTTATTCTTGAAGATGCTTGTCAAGCCATTGGCGGCAGCTATAAAGGTAAAGCCTTAGGTACTATTGGTGATGTGGGTTGTTATTCATTTGATTCTGTTAAAACCATCACCTGTGGTGAAGGCGGCGCAATCATGACGAATAACGAAACTATTTATAACCATGCACACATGTTCTCAGATCACGGCCATGACCACGTTGGTAATGATCGCGGTGCTGAAGGCCACCCTATCATGGGTCTAAACTTCCGTATTTCTGAAATGAACTCTGCAATGGGTCTTGCTCAGTTACGTAAGCTAGACAAAATCATTGATATTCAGCGTACCAACAAAAAGCTGATTAAAGATGCCATGGCTGATATCCCAGAAGTGACTTTCCGTGAAATTCCAGATCCTGAAGGTGATTCAGCTGGTTTCTTAACCTTCTTAATGCCTACAGAAGAACGTACTGTTGAAATTAACAAAAAGTTAGCTGAAAACGGCGTTGATGGTTGTTTCTACTGGTATGTGAACAACTGGCATTACCTAAATAACTGGAAGCACATTCAAGAGCTTAAGTCTCCTGCTGCATTACCGATCACATTAATTCAAGATCGTCCAGATTACACTAAGGTTGAAACGCCTAAGTCTGATGCCATCATGAGTCGTACTATTTCTATGCTAATTAAACTGTCTTGGACAGAAGAAGAAATAGCCCAGCGTATTGAAAACATCAAACGTGCTTTTGCTTAATTAATCAGATTATCTCTATCGCGCCTTTTTACTAACTGGCGCGATAGTACTTTTACAGTACTAATCTCAACGGAGAATGTTGTAATGAGTTTCAAAAATTTCAAATGCGTACCAAAAATGATTTTTGGTCGTGGTTCATTTGCTCAGTTAGATTCAGTTTTAGCTGAAGAACGTAAAGTCGAAAATGACTTTGTGATATTTTTAGTTGATGACGTACATCAAGATAAGCCGCTTGCAGGTCGTGTACCAGCTAAAGCACATGACTTACTGATTTACGTTAATGTCGATGATGAACCAACGACTAAACAAGTTGATGCACTAACTGAACAAGTTCAAGCTTTTAATACTAAACTTCCAGTAAGTGTTATTGGTCTTGGTGGTGGTTCTACCCTTGATTTAGCTAAAGCAGTATCACTTATGCTAACCAACGAAGGTGGCAGTGCTGAATACCAAGGTTGGGATTTAATTAAGAACCCTGCTGTTCATCACATTGGTATTCCAACTGTATCTGGTACAGGTGCTGAAGCGTCACGTACTGCTGTACTTTGTGGGCCAGTTCGTAAATTAGGTTTGAACTCTGACTACACTGTATTTGACCAAATCATCATGGACTCTGAGCTTATTGCTGGCGTACCGACTGATCAATGGTTCTACACTGGTATGGATTGCTACATCCATTGTGTTGAATCGCTAGAGGGTACCTACCTAAACGAATTTGCTAAAGCATTCGCTGAAAAGTCTATGGACTTATGTCGCGAGGTCTTCGTTGACAATCACGAAGAAAAAGACGACAAGTTAATGATGGCATCATACATGGGTGGTATGAGTATCGCTTATAGCCAAGTTGGCGCATGTCACGCTGTTTCATACGGCTTAGGTTATGTATTAGGTTACCATCACGGTATAGGTAACTGTTTAGCATTTGACGTACTTGAAGAGTTTTACCCAGAAGGCGTTAAAGAATTCCGTAAAATGATGGAAGTTCATAACATCACGTTACCGAAAAACATCTGTAAAGATCTACCAGATGAAACTATCGCTAAGATGGTTGCAGTAACTAAGAGCATGGGCCCATTATGGGACAATGTTTACGGTGCTGGCTGGGAAGAAAAAGTTACTGATGAAATGCTGACTAAGTTATTCCGACGCATTTAATTTAGCCCTAAAAGCTATCTTTAAGGGCTCATTTGAGCCCTTTTGTTTATCGTTTTAAGATAAGTAGGTTTATTGATGAAAGTTACTCTTTTAATCCCTGCTAGATATGGTTCTAGCCGTTTTCCTGGCAAACCACTAGCACCTATTAATGGTAAGCCAATGATCCAACACGTTTTCGAACGTGCTTCATTAGCAAAAGGATTAGATAATATTTATGTTGCAACTGACGACGACCGTATTAAAGAAGCGGTAGAGTCATTTGGCGGCCAAGTTGTCATGACTAGCCCAGAAGCTGCATCAGGCACCGATCGCATTAATGATGCTATTAGCCAACTTGGTTTAGCTGATGATGATTTGGTGATCAACCTTCAAGGTGACCAACCACTTATTGACCCTATATCAATCGAACAGATTATTAGCCTTTTTGAACGCCATCCAGGTGAGTTTGAAATGGCGACATTAGGCTTTGAAATTATCGACAAGCAAGAACGTGATGACCCGCTTCACGTTAAAATGGTTTTTGATAATGAATTTAATGCATTGTATTTCTCTCGCTCATGCATTCCATTTGGTCGTGACACAGATGACTACCCTGTTTATAAGCACCTTGGCGTTTATGCTTATA
The DNA here is from genome assembly GCF_055808815.1 of Shewanella sp. GJ50-10. Classification (NCBI taxonomy): domain Bacteria; kingdom Pseudomonadati; phylum Pseudomonadota; class Gammaproteobacteria; order Alteromonadales; family Shewanellaceae; genus Shewanella; species Shewanella sp. GJ50-10. The sequence continues at coordinate 2,266,766 of NZ_JBVVSS010000001.1, forward strand.
CCCGTCGCTTTGTTAATGCCTTTGCTAAATTGCCTCTAGGGCGTTTAGAAGATTTAGAGAAATTAGAGCAACTTCGCGCTTTAGAATATGGCCATAAGATCAAAGTTGCAATTAGCGCATTTGATTCGCCAGAAGTTGACACGCCTGAAGATATTCGTAAATGTGAACAGCGTTTAGCTGTTGATTAAGCTCGTTATTATTAATTGAGGTAGGCATGGATTTATCAGGTTTAGAAGTGTGGATCATCATCATTTTAGTTGTTGGTATCATTGCCAGTAATTTAGCCGTTTTAAAATACAGCGCTAAATTTAAAATGCCGCAATTTGGTGACCCCAAAAAACCAAACAGTGACAACAACGCTGACAGTAGTGATAAAGCAGAAAGTGCCACTGACAATAATAGCGATACTGAAATCAATAACTAAAATCGATAAATAAAATCGAAAAATAAATACGATGAGTAAAAGAAATTAGTCGCAGTATTAATTGTTTATACATAAAAAAGAGACTCATTCGAGTCTCTTTTTTTAGATTAAATAATCTGACTTAACTAGTTAGAAGACACTTCTTCATCAACTTTAATTTCTGTTGGAGGTCTATTATCAGGCCAAGCGTTGATAACTGCTTTGACTAAAGATGCCAAAGGTATTGCAAAGAACACGCCCCAAACACCCCAAAGCCCACCAAAAACAAGCACTGCAGCAATAATCAAAACTGGATGTAAATCGACAGCATCTGAGAACAAAACAGGAACGAGCACATTGCCATCTAATGCTTGAATTATCCCGTAACCAATCATTACATAGCCAAATTCAGGGCTTACCCCCCATTGTACAAAAGCAACTAATGCAATTGGCAATGTGACTAATGTAGCGCCAACATATGGGATAAGAACCGAAAGTCCAGTCAACACACCCAATAACGCAGAATATCTAAGACCCATTACAGCGAAAAAAATATAGCTAACGGTACCGACAATGACAATTTCTATTACTTTGCCGCGAATATAGTTGAAAATTTGCTGATCCATTTCGAACCAAACTTTTCTAGCTAAATCACGATTATTAGGGAAAAAACGTTTGCTGCTTTTAATCAGCTGATCTTTGTCTTTTAAAAAGAAGAACACTAATAACGGTACTAAAATCACATATACCATCAGCACTAATAATGAAGCCGAAAAACCTAATAATTGTTTACCTATATCCAGTAAATGTTGGGTATCAACAAGTTTTTTTAGTTCTATCACCATGGCATCAATTTGTTCGATACTAATATATTGCGGGTAATTTTCACTTAAGGAAACTAGAGACTGCATCCCTGTATCAATCATCAAAGGTAAGTCTGTTGCCAACGCGATGCCTTGGCGCCAAAGACTTGGAACTAAACCGAATGCCAGTAACACCATCAACCCGATAAACAATACTAAAATTAACGAAGCTCCTAGAGTGCGATTAATACCAAATTTTGCAATCTGTGCAACAGGCCACTCCAATAAAAAAGCCAATACTAACGCAACCAACAATGGTGCCAGGAGTCCACCAGCAAAATAAAGCAGTAAGCCTATCCCAAGTAAAATAAACACTAATGTTATCGCGTGAGGATCGCTGAATCTGGCTTTATACCAATCACTTAAAAATGAGAGCATCGTTTTACCTAAAAAAGAAATACAGTTTTAATTGTTATAATCGGATTCTATCTTAATAGAACTATAAGATTATACTTATATATTGTTAAGTTTTGTGATGTGCAATGACATAGCTTTGTCATTATCATCAGTAATTTGAACCTGAAATCCAAATTTTTTCAAAAACAGCGGAACATCTCGACGTGAACCAGAGTCAGAGATACTAATTGCCAATGTTTCACCAGGTAGCATTTTTTTTAAGGCTAGCTTAATTTGCACCAAAGGATAGGGGCATTGATGAGCAGTTAAATCAATAAATTTCATTATGAACTTGCTTTACACATTCTATGGCTATTATCCTAGCAAGGACAATAAACCACAAGCGATACCATTAAGGTGTTGATGTAATTTTGCTTGCCACCCTATTGAAATAATTATAATAAAGGTTTCATTTGCGCAAATTATCGTTTTCTCAGTTTTCTAAAGGTGTTGTAACGACTGCTGTCAGTTTACTACTCACTGCCGGAGTTGCTAAAAGCTTCGCGAATAATGACCTTCCAGATCTAGGTACCGCCGCCGTAAACACATTCAGTCTTGAAAAAGAGATGGTGTATGGCGATGCCTATATGCGCGTTATCCGTTCATCAGCACCTGTTATTAGCGATCCAATGTTAAATCAATACTTATCAGAGCTTGGTAATAAATTGGTTGCTCATGCTACCGGAGTAAAAACCCCCTTTTATTTCTTTTTGTTAAGAAATGACGAAATCAATGCGTTCGCTTTTTTTGGCGGTCATGTCGGTGTCCATACAGGTTTGTTTTTACATGCTGATACTGAAAGTGAGCTTGCATCGGTACTTGCCCACGAAATCACTCACGTTACTCAACGGCATTTAGCTCGCTCACTTGAAGCGCAAGATAAAAGCTCTACCGCAACGATTGTAGGAATGCTAGGCGCTATTCTACTTACCATTGCAGCCCCTCAAGCGGGTATGGCTGCTTTAGCAACTACTCAAGCATTATCAACGCAAGCTAGAATTAACTTCACCCGTTTACATGAACGTGAAGCCGATAGAATTGGAATGCAAATTTTAGCCGATGCGGGTTTCGATCCTAATGGCGCCTCTGATTTTTTCCAAAAGTTAGCTATTCGTTATCGCTTTACCACTACTCCGCCGCAAATGTTGTTGACTCACCCTTTACCTGAATCACGTATTACTGATGCCAGAAACAGAGCAGCACAATATCCTAATCGATTTATACCGGACCAATTAAATTACCAACTTGCTAAAGCGCGTATACAAGTTCGATTTTCGAGTTATAGCGATCAAGCTGCAATGTCTCTGTTTGATAAACAGTTAAAGAAGAAAACATATACTTTTAAAAGTGCAGCGCTTTACGGTAAAGCTTTAACGTTATTTAGAGTTAAGAAGTTTGACGAGGCTGAAAAAATTATCGATGAGTTACTTGAAAATGATCGTAATAATTTATTCTATATCGATACCAAAACAGATTTGTTAGCCCAAAAAGACGATTATGAAACAGCAATAGAACTCCTAAAGCATCATAAGCGCCTTAAGCCAACATCACTGGTTATTGCTGCAAACCTAGCTAACATTTATGTGGAGGCGGACCAGCCACGTAAAGCAATTCCATTATTAGAAGATCTAATTTTCTTAGATAAGCAAAATACATTACCTTATCAGCTAATGACTCAAGCCTATCGGAAGCTTGGGAATAAAGCGCTTGAGCATTACAGTAATGCCGAAGCCATGGCTCTTGCTGCCAATTATGACGGCGCAATTGACCAACTTAATTATGCTTACCGCCATTCAGAAGGACAAACATTACAAATTGCCCGAATAGAAGCCCGTATACGTCAATTTAGACAAGCTAAACGGTCTTTAGACGCATTGAAGTAACTCTGTAAATTTATTTATGACTCAGCCACATCGACCCGATGTGGCTAACCATCTCATCTAAAGTTTGATAAACTGTCGCCAAAATAAAGATAACAAGTGATCCTATGACAAACGTAACGCTATACCATAACCCTCGCTGCTCAAAAAGCCGTCAAACACTAGCATTACTTGAAGAAAACAATGCTAACGTCACTATTGTTGAATACCTCAAAACGGTACCAACTACCGAAGAACTCAACCATATTTTAACTTTACTAGCGATATCTCCTAGAGAGTTAATGCGAACTAAAGAAACTGAATATAAAGAACTTCACTTAGCCGACGAGTCTTTATCAAACGCACAATTAGTTCAAGCTATGATTGAAACACCAAAATTAATTGAAAGACCAATCGCCTTAGCAAACGGAAAAGCTGCAATAGGTCGCCCTCCTGAAAATGTTTTAGCGATATTGTGAGCTTCAAAATGACAACACATACTTTATTTCAGTTATGCCGTGTGGGTTATGTTGCTTTACTCATGCTGTTATCAGGATGGTTTATACAACAAGGATTGACCGGTGAATATTCAATGGCGTTTAGCTTATTATGGATCTTACCTTTATTACTCCCTATCAAAGGGATCTTAACCGGCAAGCCATACACCTACGCTTGGGCAAGCTTTATTCTTTGCTTATACTTACTTCATGGTTTGACCTTAGTGTATGTCACTGAAGATGCGCTTTACTTTGCGTTAATCGAATCTGTCTTAATCAGTGCATTGTTAGTCGGTTTCCCTTTCTACGCGCGTATGCGTGGCAGAGAGTTAGGCTTAGGCTTAAAAAAGAAATCTAAAGCAGACTAACTTTCACAGTTTATTCAAAACCCCAAAAGCGCCTTTAGGCGCTTTTTTTATATCCTTTTTAGGGAGTAAACAAACGATTACAATCTGGTTATCAATTGGTTAATCCCTTCTTTTTGTGCAACAAATCCCATGCTATAGTGAAATGTCAGTCATTTGATTGAATGTAGTAAAAAGCAACGGAGATTGTATATGAACACATTGTTTAACAAGACTTTTATTGATAAAAGTATTTTGAATGCATTAACTAACAATCGCTACTTAAGCAAAACAAAATCTTTTGCTATGACGAATTTAGTTATTGCTGCTGTGGTATTAAGCGGCTGTGGCGGTAGTTCTAGTGATTCATCATCAGGAAACTCGGTCACACCCGATAATTCATTACCAATTAATACTTGTGAAATAAGTTCAGGGCTCACTTTAGTTACCACGTCTTCGAATTTAAGCTTTAATGTTGAACAAACTTATACTGCTGGTCAATCAGCTACAATCCTTGCCAGTGTAGAAAACACTGATTCAGCAGGGCTGACTTATGAATGGCAACAAACGTCTGGTCCCGTACTTTCTTTAGTATCAAAAAACAGCCCAGTCTTATCATTTATTATTCCAGAATCTGGCGAATATAGTTTTTCTGTAAACGTTTCTGGCAACCAAACAAATTTAACTGAATCAGTATCTATCAATGCAAACGCGTCAATCAATCAATTGAATATTAATAGCGATCATCAAGTCGTTGAGGGTAATGGAGTTAGTCTTCGCGTTGAAAGGATAAACGATCTCATTGTTGATGACATTGAATGGTGTTACTTCTCTAATCAAGCGGTTGAACTTGATTTAACCAACCCTGAACGGCCTTTATTTACAGCACCCAATGTCAACTCTGATAGTATTATCGGATTAAAAGCCACGGGGCAATTTGCAGGTGAAACCTTATCTGATGAAGTGTTTGTGTTAGTCACTAACGAATCAACAATTTCTTCTCCGTATTTTGATCAGCCCGTAGCACGTACATACTCCTATAAAGATTCATCCAAATACGCTGCTAACGCGTCAAACTGTGTTTATTCAAACCAACTCAATCAAACTTGTAATATCGCCGACTTACCCTTAGTTGGACAAGTCGCTAATTCAGAAAATGTTCAATCTGTGATGGACAGAGTCGTCGTTTCTCATGACTGGATGGGAGAAAACTTCGAAACCTTTTTAACCCAAGCAGATCCCAATAGCGACTTTATAAAATTACTTCAATCAGTCACAGCCGTTGTTATTAGTTATGATGTTAGGCCTTCTTTTTATTGGGTAGCCACTGGTGCGATTTATCTTGATCCTGAATATCTGTGGTTTACACCAGAGCAGCGTGACAGCATTAATGAAGCACCTGATTATCGCAGCGACTTTGGTAATGATTTACAATTCATCATGCCTTGGCGTTACGTAAAAGATAATGATTACGCCTATAGTCGTATCGACCGAGCTGTAAGGCAAACTCGTACATTAGAGGACATAACACCAAACTTAGCCAGCTTGCTTTACCACGAGCTAGCCCATGCCAATGACTTCTTCCCCCGCTCTATACATAATACATTAACTGGCCCGACATTAATTGATGACTTCTATCGTCGTACAGATGATAACGCGCTGGTGTCTGATCAGCTTAAAAATGTTGACCCGCTAACTAGCAGTGAAATGTATGGTTTAGCTGGTGTGAGTTTTCAAGGAGAAACAGCAAACAATACCCAAAAAGCTTACCTTCCAAATGATGTGACTAGTTTTTTCTTAACTGATCATGCTAATGACTTTTATGCTTACTCTTCTACTCGCGAAGATGCAGCAATGTTATTTGAAGAGTCATTTATGAGTCATCGTTACCAAATACAAAGGGATGTTGCAGTTACAGACCCTACAGAGTTAATTGTCGACTGGGGACAGCGTGGCAGAATTGGTTCACCTGAGTTATTAGATAGAGCTGCGTTTGTTATTGATCAAATCATGCCTGAAGAAGACGGTAAAACCTTACTCAACAATTTACCAGAGCCGATTAATATGACTGCTGGGCAAGATTGGTATGACAATCTTGGGATAAGCCCTAGTAGCCATTCACTATCAAAAGTTAGTAGCTTAAATACCACTGACAACACCACAGAAAGACGCCCTGTTCAAATAGGCAGAGAGCACAGAGATATGCCTATTCCAAAGCGCTAAAAAATAAGCGCTAAAACAAGGCAGCTCAGTGCTTAAGTTTTAAATAAACAGAAAAAGCCACCCTTAGGTGGCTTTTTTATTTAAATCATCTGCAAAAATTATAACCTAAGCATTTCTTTGATAAAGGGAATCGTGAGCTTACGTTGGTGAACCATAGAGGCTTTATCAAGTTTATCTAGTACATCAAATAAAGTACGTAAATCTCTCGCCATGCGTGTTAATAAGAACCGCCCAACTTCATCAGATAATTGCAGTCCTCGCATTGCGGCGCGGCGCTGTAATGCGACTAACTTCTCTTCATCTGCCATCGGTTGCAGTTGATAAATTAGCCCCCACTGCATCCGAGAAATTAAATCTGGAAGCGCGAAGCCTGCTTCGGTCGGAGATGAGCTGCCACTGACAATCAAGCGGCAATCTTCTTGCTCAGCCACGCGATTATATAAATGAAATAATGCTTCTTCCCAAATGGGATGTCCTGCAATGGCATCGATGTCATCGATACAAATTAATTGTAATGACTCAACACCTTCAAAAAGTTCAGGAGATATACTGGCGTGAATGCCTAAAGGAATATAAAGGGTACGTCTATCAAGATCATTTGCATGAGCACACGCAGCATGCATAAGATGAGTTCGCCCTGACTTAATCGGACCAAATAAATATAAACTAGACGACAAACTACCTTCAGCAGTAGCTTGAAGCTTTTGAATTAGCTCATCATTACCCACTGCAGGATAATAACTTTGAAAAGTCTCATCGTCAGGTAAATATACGGGTAACGATAACTGTTTTGGTGAGTTTTGGGTCACTCAAAAATTCTCTAATAATGTAAACAAGCGATGCTGAGTATAACACAATCGTTTTGAGGTCTGCTGTTGTTTAGCCAGACTAACGAGTTCAACAATGAACAGTTAGATCGTTATCACGTATCGAGTGGCTATAAAACTATCAACTATGTACAAACAGACAAGCAAACTGATAAAACTCAGTTCTCAAATTAATAAATCAGAACTTAATGCCATTGATAAAATAGTTTAGTTGCTTGCTGCTCTGGCGAGAACTCTAGGTCAGGCAGCTCATCTACAGCTTCTGACACTGGCACCTCTGTTAAACGTTTATTGATATTTAGTAGTTTCTGTAAATCTTCAGCATCACCAAATAACTCAAGTTTATAAGTCACGGTATTGGCTTTAAACTGGCTTAAACTTACCGTTTTAATCGCACTCAGTTGATTAAGGTAAGCTTCGATTTCAACCAATTGCGCCATACTTTGAACACCTGCTAATGACAGCAATGTTTCTGCACTGTTGCCACTATCAGCAAAGGCATACTGACTAACAAAATATTCAGCTAAGGTACTGAGTATTTGATCTGTCGCTTCTTGATAATCAAGGACTTCGGCTTGATGATGTATAAGAGGCTGCATTAACCCTGCTTTACTGTCTTTATCAAACAGAGAAACTTGAAAACGAACAAACCCACCAACTTTATCCATATCTGCCACAGCAAAATAATCTGCACGGTATCGAGTCGATGCCTCTGCAACGACATCAGTAAACATGCCCCGCACGTCAGATACGCTTATCTTCATTACATCATCTAAATCCATTATCGGTAAAATGACTGGGATACCTTTATTACTCGAGTCTAAATCGATTTGTGAACGTGTATCCATTTCAGACGCATCAGATAAAATACTGTGCTCGCCTTCATCTTCAATAGACAACCATAATAATGTTAGCGGACGTTGACGCCCCCAAACAGGTAATTCAGCTTGGCGTAGTGTGGAGATAATGCGCTTGTGATCAAAATTAGCTTTTAAAATTAATTCTTTATCAACTTCACTGTAGCCATATTGGGTCAATAACACTTCTGGTTTATTGATTTGTGCCTTAACTAATGGATGCTCTAATACCGAAGGTAAGCCTGAATTTTTTACAAATACCGCTGATAACGCCGTTTTTAGTGCAGCTTGTCGCTCAGATCTTGCTCTTGAAGTGACGACCACATCAGCTTCATCTAACAGACCGACTTCAGCTGATATCGCTTTAGGACTAAATAAGCCAAATAGCGCACTGATAACAATAATTTGTAAAAATATTTTTTGCATAAGGAAGATATAAGCAATAGATGAAAGTAAGCGAAGTGTAGCATATTAATTTTGCTTCTAAAATTACATTCCCTTACCAATTTAACAGGCGAATTAACCACTAATTGTTACGTAAAAGGATTTAAACTTGATTTACATTACAGACATTTAACCAATATTAGCCTATCTTACAGCTTAATTTATACCTGACAGGAAATCACCTACATATGAATCGTCTATTCATCCCATTACAAGGCGCGCAAATGTTATTTGTCGCATTTGGCGCCTTAGTGTTAATGCCATTACTCAGTGGTTTAGACACCAGCGTGGCATTGTTTACTGCAGGTTTAGGAACCTTGCTGTTTCAAGTCATTACCAAAAGGCAGGTTCCAATATTTCTAGCTTCCTCTTTTGCCTTTATTGCTCCAATTATGTATGGCGTACAAACATGGGGAATACCCGCAACCATGGGAGGTTTAATGGTTGCAGGTTTTGTTTATGTGATTCTTGGTGCCTTGGTTAAAATAAATGGTAGTGGTTTTATTCATAAATTATTGCCACCTGTTGTCGTTGGCCCTGTGATCATCATTATCGGTTTAGGGCTCGCGCCAATGGCCGTCAATATGGCGTTAGGTAAAACAGGTGATGGCAGCGCTGTGCTCGTTGAGCCAAACATTGCATTATTTATTGCGATTATGTCGCTTTCAACTACCGTTGCTATTGCCGTGTTTGCAAAGGGCATATTAAAAGTGATGCCAATTCTTGCTGGTATTTTAGTCGGTTACGGACTCAGTATGGCATTTGGTATTATTGATTTTACCCCAGTGAATCAAGCGCCATGGCTCGCTGTTCCTAACTTTGTTGTGCCAGAGTTTCATTGGCAAGCGATTCTATTTATGATCCCTGTCGCTATCGCCCCAGCTGTTGAGCATATTGGAGATTTACTGGCAATATCCAATGTAACTGGCAAAGACTATATGAAAAAGCCCGGCTTACATCGCACATTAACTGGTGATGGGATTGCGACCATGGCTGCATCAGCATTCGGGGGACCGCCAAATACAACCTATTCAGAAGTCACAGGCGCAGTGACCCTGACCAAAAGTTTTGACCCAAGAATCATGACCTGGACGGCAATTACAGCCATCACTCTGGCGTTTATCGGTAAATTAGGTGCATTAATGCAAACTATCCCATTACCTGTCATGGGTGGCATTATGTGCTTATTGTTTGGCTCAATCGCAGCAGTAGGACTTAACACCTTAATACGTAATCAAGTAGATTTAAATGAACCAAGAAATTTGAGTATTGTTGGGGTTACATTAGTTTTTGGTATTGGTGGAATGGCATTTGGTATCGGTGAGTTTAGTTTAACCGGGATCAGCTTATGTGGTTTAGTGGCTATTTTAATGAATCTTATCCTGCCTAAAACACCTGAAGATCAAAAAGCGCAATAACTGGAATTACTTAATTGGTTTCAAGAATAAAAAAGCCCTAACTGCAATCAGTTTAGGGCTTTTTTGTTTTAACCATATTTAATCTATAAATAAAGTTAACTTAAATTATTCAGCGTCTTCTTCAGTACGAAACTTATCAGCAGTTTCTTTGATGATTGGCTGTAATTCACCTTTTTGGTACATTTCAGTGATGATGTCACAACCACCAATCAACTCACCTTCTACCCATAATTGTGGGAATGTTGGCCAGTTAGCAAATTTTGGTAATTCAGCACGAATATCTGGATGCTGTAAAATATCAACGAATGCAAACTGCTCACCGCAGTTAATCATAACTTGTGCAACTTGCGATGAAAAACCACAGCTTGGTAACTTTGGTGACCCTTTCATGTATACGATGATTGGGTTTTCACTGATTTGCTGTTTAATCTTGTCTACTGTTTCCATTGTAATTCCTAAGTGCAACTTAATAATCTTTCGCCATTGTACGCGAGCTTAGCCAAGAACAAAATCCCACAGTTTGTAGGGTTATAATAAAAATAGCTTTTATAGATTGCGTCTATCGACATTATTCATCAAACAATGATTCACATCACAAAAATTTGCAGTACAATGTCGGCAGAGCAATGATGCCTAAGTGGTACTCATAAAAAAACGATAACCTATGTCCATGGAGAGATAAAAATGGCTTTCGAATTACCAGCATTACCATATGCTAAGAACGCACTTGCACCACACATTTCTGAAGAGACTATTGAATATCACTACGGTAAGCATCACAACACATACGTTGTTAAGCTTAATGGTCTTGTTGAAGGTACTGAATTTGCAAACAAAACATTAGAAGAAGTTGTTAAAACTTCTACTGGTGGCATGTTCAACAACGCTGCTCAAATCTGGAACCACACTTTTTACTGGAACTGTTTAGCACCAAATGCTGGCGGCGCTCCTACTGGTGCGATTGCTGATGCAATCAACGCTGCATTCGGTTCTTTTGAAGAATTTAAAGCTAAATTTACTGATTCTGCAGTAAATAACTTCGGTAGTGCTTGGACTTGGTTAGTAAAAAATGCTGACGGTTCAGTTTCAATCGTTAACACTAGCAATGCTGCGACTCCTTTAACTGATGAATCAGTAACTTCACTACTTACTGTTGATGTTTGGGAACATGCTTACTACATTGATTACCGTAACGTTCGCCCTAACTACATGGCTGCGTTTTGGGAACTGGTTAACTGGGATTTCGTTAACGCGAACTTCGCAGGTTAATCTACCTATTTAGGTACAAATGAGATGATGTAAAAGGAGCCTTTTGGCTCCTTTTTTATTACTCAAAACGAGATAGATAACAACCGAATAACCCAACTCTTTATATAGCCCGAACACCTGCCAACTTTTGCAATAGTTGCAATTGCAACTGTTTATCTTTGTTTTTATTGAAGTTTTTGCATATCTCACCTCGCAAATAGCAACCCTCTGACCTAGACTTAATTTAGCAAATGGTTTTTAAAGACAAAAAATAATGGAAATTATTTTCAGATTTAGTCACTAAAAATGCGCTATCCATCACTTTCTTTCAGCTAAGTTTCAAGGGGTTTCTTATGGGCATATTCGAACATTACCAACAACGTTATGAACAAAAGCTAGATGAAGAGTATTCACTACAGCAGTTTCTTGAAATCTGTAAAGAAGATAGAAGTGCATATGTGTCTGCAGCTGAAAGAATGCTGATGGCTATCGGTGAATCTGAAACAATTGATACGTCTAAAGACCCAGTACTTAGCCGTATTTTTTCAAACCGTCTTATCACTCACTATCCAAGCTTTAAAGACTTTTACGGTATGGAAGAGTCTATTGAACAAATCGTATCTTACCTTAAGCATTCAGCGCAGGGCTTAGAAGAATCTAAACAGATTTTGTATTTACTCGGCCCTGTGGGTGGTGGTAAATCTTCACTGGCTGAAAAGCTAAAGTCGTTAATGCAAAAGGTACCCATTTTTATTTTAACCGCTAACGGTGTTCGCAGCCCAGTCAACGACAGTCCGCTGTGTTTATTTGACTCAGAAGAAGACGGTGAGCTATTAAAAAACGAATATAATATTCCAACTCGTTACATTAAAACCATCATGTCACCATGGGCTGTTAAGCGCTTGCACGAATTTGGTGGTGATATAACTAAATTCAAAGTTGTTAAAGTCTATCCTTCAATACTTGATCAAACGGCAATTGCCAAAACTGAGCCTGGGGACGAAAACAACCAAGATATTTCAGCACTTGTGGGTAAAGTAGATATTCGTCAATTAGAACATTTCTCTCAAGATGATGCCGATGCTTACGCCTATTCAGGTGCATTGTGTCGTGCAAACCAAGGGGTAATGGAATTTGTTGAAATGTTTAAAGCACCAATTAAAGTGCTTCATCCACTGTTAACAGCAACTCAAGAAGGGAACTATAACGGTACTGAAGGGTTATCTGCCCTGCCTTATAATGGCATGATCCTCGCTCACTCGAATGAGTCAGAGTGGACCACATTCAGAAATAACAAAAATAACGAAGCATTCTTAGATAGGGTTTATATCGTCAAAGTACCTTATTGCTTACGTGTATCTGAAGAAATGGAGATTTACCAAAAACTGCTAAGTAACTCAGAGCTTTCAACTGCTCCCTGTGCTCCTGGTACTTTAGAAACTCTGGCACAATTTAGTATTTTATCTCGCTTAAAAGCGCCAGAAAACTCATCAATTTACTCTAAAATGCGGGTTTATAATGGTGAAACATTAAAAGATACCGATCCTAAAGCTAAGTCATTCCAAGAATACCGAGATTACGCCGGTGTCGATGAAGGTATGCAAGGCTTATCTACTCGTTTTGCATTTAAAATTTTATCGCGAGTATTTAACTTCGATGACACTGAAATTGCCGCAAACCCTGTGCACTTATTTTATGTACTCGAGAAGCAAATCGAGCAGGAACAATTCCCAAATGAACTCAGTGAACGCTATTTAGAGTTCTTAAAAGGCTACTTGATCCCGAAATATGTCGAGTTTATTGGTAAAGAGATCCAAACAGCTTACCTTGAATCTTACTCTGAATACGGTCAAAACATCTTTGATAGATATGTCACCTATGCAGATTTCTGGATCCAAGATCAAGAGTTTCGCGACCCTGAAACTGGGCAATTATTTGATAGAGCTGCGCTTAATGCAGAGCTTGAGAAAATTGAAAAGCCTGCTGGCATTAGTAATCCAAAGGATTTTCGTAATGAAATCGTTAACTTTGTATTACGTGCTAGAGCCAATAACGAAGGTAATAACCCACTATGGACCAGTTATGAAAAACTAAGAGTGGTCATCGAGAAGAAAATGTTTTCCAACACAGAGGACCTTCTGCCAGTTATTTCATTCAATGCTAAAACGTCTGCTGATGATCAGCGCAAACATGACGACTTTATCAATCGTATGATGGAAAAAGGATACACCCAAAAACAAGTTAGATTACTTTCAGAGTGGTACTTGAGGGTTCGTAAATCGTCATAGGTCTTGCTCACTTTGGCCTTAGTCAGTGTATTTATGATTAAGGTCAAAGTTCATTAGGAGTTGTGTATGGCAAATTTTATAGATAGACGCCTCAATGCTAAGGGCAAAAGCACCGTTAATCGACAACGATTTATTGAACGCTATAAGAAACAAATCAAAAAATCCGTTAGCGAAGCTGTCACCCGCCGAAGTGTAACTGACATTGATAAAGGCGAGAAAATCAGCATCCCTACCCGCGACATTAGCGAGCCAATCTTTCATCAAGGACAAGGGGGGATTCGCGAACGCGTTCACCCAGGTAATGATCAATTTAATCAAGGAGATCAAATTGAGCGACCTAAGGGTGGTGGTGCGGGCGAAGGTAGTGGTGAAGGAGATGCTTCAAACACTGGTGAAGGAAAAGATGAGTTTTTATTTGAAATTTCCAACGACGAGTATTTAGAACTGCTATTTGAAGATTTAGCCCTGCCAGATCTTCAACAAACTAACGCTAAACAAATGGTTGAATTTGAAACCTACCGAGCAGGATTCACTAATGTTGGTGTACCTGCCAATATCAATATTGTGCGCTCACTACGCTCATCCCATGCCCGTCGTATTGCCATGACAGCAGGCAAAAAGAAAAAGTTAGCAGAACTTAAAGCTGAACTAAATGAGCTTGAAAACACGCCTGGTACTCAAGCTGAAGTCATCATGGATTTAAAACAGCAAATAGAGGGTTTACAGAAGAAAATAAACAGTGTGCCGTTTATCGACAGCTTCGATTTAAGGTTTAATAATTTTGCCAAACGTGAAAAGCCTTCTAGCCAAGCAGTAATGTTTTGTTTAATGGATGTGTCAGGCTCGATGGATCAAGCAACCAAAGATATGGCTAAACGCTTCTATATCTTACTGTATTTATTTTTAACCCAAACATATAAAAATTTAGAAGTCGTCTATATACGACATCATACTCAAGCCAAAGAAGTCGACGAACATGAATTTTTCTATTCTCAAGAGACAGGCGGCACAATTGTTTCTAGTGCATTGAATTTAATGCATGAAATTCAACAAGCCCGCTATCCTGCAGATGAATGGAATATCTACGCAGCTCAAGCATCAGATGGCGATAACTGGGCCGATGACTCACCTGCATGTAAACAATTATTAGCAGATAAAATTCTTCCAGTGTCGCGCTATTTTAGTTATATCGAAATCACCCGCCGCGCACATCAAACACTATGGCGCGAGTATGAAGCCTTGCAACAAGAGTTTGGCAATATTGCAGTGCAACACATTAAAGAAGTTGATGATATCTACCCCGTGTTCCGTGAATTATTTAAAAAGCAGCCAAGCTAAGGAGAACACAATGACAGCAGAACTAAATCATTCGACCGAAGCTGACAAAATAAAAAAGCAACCTCTTGATGACGGGCCTGATTGGAGTTTTTCACTGCTCGAAACTTACATGGAAGAAATTGAAAAAGTGGCTGCTTTTTACAAACTAGACAGCTATCCCAATCAAATTGAAGTAATAACGGCTGAACAAATGATGGACGCCTATGCAGGCATTGGGATGCCAATAGGTTATACCCATTGGTCTTTTGGTAAACGTTTTATCGAAACCGAGCAAGGTTATCGCCGTGGTCAGATGGGCTTGGCTTATGAGATTGTCATTAATTCAGATCCCTGTATCGCCTACTTAATGGAAGAAAACACCATCACAATGCAAGCGTTAGTGATGGCACATGCAAGTTTTGGCCATAACAGCTTTTTTAAAAATAATTACTTATTTAAAACTTGGACTGATGCCAGTTCAATTATCGACTATTTGGTCTTTGCCAAAAATTATATCCATGAGTGTGAATTAACTTTTGGTGTAGAACAAGTCGAACTGACACTGGACTCATGCCATGCATTAATGAACTATGGTGTAGACAGGTATAAACGCCCTGCTGAAGTGTCGTTTAAAGAAGAAAAAATGCGTCAAAAAGATCGTGAAGCATACTTACAAAGCCAGGTTAACGATTTATGGCGTACTGTACCTAAAAATCCTGATGAACAAAAAATAGATAATCAAATCAATTTCCCTGATGAACCTCAGGAAAACATTTTATATTTCATCGAAAAAAATGCGCCACTGCTAGAACCATGGCAACGTGAAATAGTAAGGATAGTGCGTAAAATGGCGCAATATTTTTATCCCCAAAAGCAAACCCAAGTGATGAATGAAGGTTGGGCAACGTTTTGGCATTACACTATTTTGAATCATATGTTTGATGAAGGCACAGTAACCGACAGGTTTATGCTGGAGTTTTTACAAAGTCATACTGGCGTAGTTGCACAACCTGCCTATAACAGCCCTTATTACAGTGGCATTAACCCTTATGCTCTCGGCTTTAACATGTTTGTTGATATCAGACGAATTTGCGAAGAGCCTACAGAAGAAGATAAACGATGGTTTCCTGATATTGCAGGTAGTGATTGGTTAACCACTGTGACTTTTGCAATGGAAAACTTTAAGGATGAAAGTTTTATTAGTCAGTATCTTTCACCAAAAGTGATTCGTGACTTTAAATTATTCAGTATTCTTGATGATGACAGTTGTAATAAATTATCAGTATCAGCGATTCATGATGACCGAGGTTATCATCTAATTCGAGAGAAGCTTTCTCAGCAGTATAACTTGTCAAACCTTGAGCCAAATATTCAGGTGCAGCGAGTTGATATTAATGGTGATCGTTCATTAACATTAAGATATGTGCCCAATAAGCGGATTCCTCTAGGCGGAACCAATGAAGAAGTTTTGAAACATTTACATCGATTATGGGGGTTTGACGTCACTTTAGAGCAAGTCGATGCAAGTGGTAAGGTCATAAAACTGGCTCAATGCCCTCCAGCCACCGATGATAGTAAAATGACGACGCTATAAGCAGGATTAGAAAGTTCTATTCACAAAAAAACCAACCTTGAGGTTGGTTTTTATTATTTGCTAGACACTGTATTTACTAGTCACAGCCAAATATTATTTGTCGTTAATAGCAATTTCTGCAGGCATATCATCACGAAGCTTTTGCCACATAATGCCACTGTTAATGCCATTAGTTTTCATCAACGCATTAACTTCGGTGTATTTACCTTCAATAGCCAGTTTTTCTAATGCTTTATAAAAGTCTAAAGCTATAGTACGGGCTTCTTGACTCGAGAAATAATAACGCCCTACTCGACTATATAAACCTTTAAAACCATTAAGAATTAATACATACAACGGATTACCCGATGAAAACGCTAAAGCGTGATGTAATTCATAATCGTAATCTGCGTAAGCTTCAGCACTGTCTTCTAGTTGGTGTATTTTGGCTAAAACTTCCTGTGCTTTATCAGGGTTATTACGAACCGCACCGCGGAAATAAATCGTACTAACATTGGCTCTTGCTGATAATAGCTGATCAACGAGTAACGGAAAGCCATCAGGATTTAAATCGGCAATAGTCTCAAGAATATTAAGACCCGATGTTTCCCAAAAGTTGTTTACTTGAGTTGGCTTACCATGTTGAATTTTCAACCAGCCATCACGTGCTAAACGCTGTAACACTTCGCGTAACGTGGTTCTTGTAACACCAATTAATTCTGATAGCTCGCGTTCTGCAGGCAATATCGAACCTGGTGGAAACTTGTTTTCCCATATCGAACGAACGATATACTTCTCTGCAAAACTTGCAGGACCTTTTGCATTGATAATTGTCAACTTGAACATCCCGTAGTTATCCTATGAACTGATCATACCAGAGCTCTTGCAATTACACACCATCGATAGCGGTTAAACGACCGATTTAGATGCACTAATGGTTATTAATTATCCAGCCATAGAAAAGATTGTGAGGTAGTAGTTATATTGGTTATGTTTTTGTCGTGGATTTTTTTATCGCATTACAATATCGAACGTTTGCGCTAAACTACGCGCCAAACAAAATGGATGTAAGTTAGTGGCACAACTAACGAATTTTGAAATAACAAATTAAAGCGCTAAGAAATAATTGTATCAACACGGTAAAAGTAGAAGTAGTAGCTAATAAACAACATAGTTAACGCACTATAAATCATCCTTTTACCTTTTAAACTCTCATTTCGGCTTCGATTTGTCTGTCAGATTCCTTCCTCAAAAGTTCACTATCATAAATTCACAACTGGAGAGGCTATTATGCCGTTAACCACTGGTGCTGCATTTTTTAGTAACTTCTTGGGTAATTCCCCAAGATGGTACAAATATGCAATTTTATCGTTTCTTGTTATAAACCCATTATTATTTTTCTATGTCAGTCCATTCGTAGCCGGGTGGGTTCTTGTCTTAGAATTTATTTTTACTCTTGCAATGGCGTTAAAGTGTTACCCACTTCAACCCGGTGGTCTTTTGGCCATTCAAGCCGTATTTATCGGCATGACTTCCCCCACACAAGTCTTGCATGAGATTGAAGCAAACTTAGAAGTGCTACTACTATTGATCTTTATGGTTGCTGGTATTTACTTCATGAAACAGCTATTGCTGTTTGTGTTCACTAAAATGATCACAAAAGTACGCTCGAAAGTCATTGTTTCATTGATGTTTTGTGTCTCTTCTGCTTTTTTATCAGCTTTTCTAGATGCATTAACTGTTATCGCGGTAATTATTGCTGTCGCAATTGGTTTCTATTCGATCTACCACAAAGTGGCGTCGGGTAAAGACTTTAGCAGCGACCATGATCATACCTCTGAAGAACGCGAGCAATTGAATGATGAAGAGCTTGAAGCTTTCCGTGGTTTCTTACGTAATCTTTTAATGCACGCTGGTGTTGGTACTGCATTAGGTGGCGTTTGTACTATGGTCGGTGAGCCACAAAACTTAATAATTGCAGCACAGGCCCATTGGCAGTTTAGTGAATTCTTTATTCGCATGTCGCCTGTCACTATTCCGGTATTCATTGCAGGTGTTACCACCTGTTTTATAGTCGAAAAATTTAAATGGTTTAGTTATGGTGCACAGCTTCCTGATGCAGTTCATAAAATCTTAAGTGATTATTCTGATTACGAAGATCAAAACCGTACAAAAGCAGACAAAATGAAACTGCTAGTACAAGCTTTAGTTGGTGTATGGCTAGTTATAGGACTTGCTTTTCATTTAGCTTCAGTTGGGTTAATTGGCCTTTCAGTTATTATCTTAACCACGGCGTTTAATGGTGTAACTGATGAGCATGCTCTAGGTAAAGCATTTGAGGAAGCGCTCCCTTTTACCGCGTTATTAGCCGTTTTCTTTGCTGTAGTTGGTGTCATCATCGACCAACATTTGTTCGCGCCAGTCATTCAATGGGCACTAAGCTTCGAAGGTAACGCACAATTAGTTGTTTTCTATATTGCGAATGGTTTGTTGTCTATGGTGAGCGATAACGTATTTGTTGGTACCGTTTACATCAATGAGGTTAAAGCTGCATTAATCAGCGGCCAAATCACCCGTGACCAATTTGACCTCCTAGCCGTTGCTATTAATACTGGTACAAACTTACCTTCTGTTGCAACTCCAAATGGCCAAGCAGCGTTCTTATTCTTGCTAACCTCAGCTCTTGCACCATTGGTTAGACTGTCGTACGGTCGCATGGTTTGGATGGCACTACCTTATACAATCGTACTTTCTATTGTTGGTATCGTTATGATTGAATCAGGATTCTTAACGGATATGACGCAATACTATTATGATAATCACATTATTATTCATCACTCTGCTAAAGATGTTATTGGCGGCACTGTTGGACATTAACACTGATTTGATTTAACGTTTGTTTTGAAAACACCCTCATTCGAGGGTGTTTTTTTATCGTCATAAATCGACAGGAGATTGATTTGACTGGTTTACAGAAATTTACTCGCTCTCGCACCGCATGGATGGTGTTGCTTTTATCCGCTATTGGGCTTGAAGCTGCAGCGTTATTCTTTCAATACATCATGGAATTAGATCCCTGTGTCATGTGCGTATATGTTCGTGTTGCAGTGCTTGGTTTAATCATAGCCAGTGTTATTGGCGCTATAGCACCTAGTTTCTGGTTAACCAGAATTACAGGCTTAGTTGGATGGGGCGTAAGTGCCGTTTGGGGCTTAAAACTTTCCCTTGAATTAAATGATTTACAAGTCGACCCCTCACCTTTTTCAACTTGTTCATTTTTTCCTGAGT
The DNA here is from genome assembly GCF_055808815.1 of Shewanella sp. GJ50-10. NCBI lineage: Bacteria > Pseudomonadati > Pseudomonadota > Gammaproteobacteria > Alteromonadales > Shewanellaceae > Shewanella > Shewanella sp. GJ50-10. The sequence continues at coordinate 2,286,611 of NZ_JBVVSS010000001.1, forward strand.
TTCCAAGTTGGATGCCATTAGATGAATGGTTGCCTTCGGTATTTTCACCAACAGGAATGTGCAGTGATGACCCTTGGACGTTTTTATCTGTCAGCATGGCTCAATGGATGATAGTCACTTTTATCATTTATCTTATTGTGCTTGCTGTGATGCTAATCCCTGCGTTAAAACCGTTAAAATCTAAATAGCTAATTTGTATAAGCTTTAAATAAGATATAAATACCATTTTAAAGCTTAACTCAATCAAATAATTATAAAAAAAGCACTCACATATGAGTGCTTTTTTATTAATTTTGACATTAAACACTAGAATTTAAGTTACTTAATCTACGTCTTTAAGCGGCCAAAGAACGATATGATCAAATACATCACGCACTTTATTTTCGTTAATGGTTTTACCTTTAACTGAAATTCCCGCAGCATGCATCTCATCTTTCGAACCAGTAATTAACGGGTGCCAAGTTGGTAGCTCTCTACCTTCATGCAAACGTTTATAAGCACAAGAGTCTGGTAACCAAGTTAATTCAGCAACATTATCTACCGTTATTGCAGTGCAAGCTGGCACATATTTAAAACGTTCAGGATAGCGGCGACAACCGCAGGTTTCATCATCTAATAAATGACAAGCAGCATCGGTGTAATACAGCTCTTCTGTTTCATCATCAATTAATTTATTTAAACAACACTTACCGCAACCATCGCACAATGCTTCCCATTGTACAGTGGTAAGTTCGCTAAGTTTTTTTTCAACCCAAAAAGACATAATTCAGTACAGCATTAACCTTACATTGCCAGCATTATATCATTAATTGATTGGAGGATTTTTGATTCGTTCTGAAAGGTAAGTCACAGTGAGTAAAAAATGTTCCTTTACTGACCAAGCTTGTAACAAGCGAAAGTTGTTATAGACCAAATATTGTCGGCCATTAGCACCATCAGGCATTAATAGTGAAACTTGCATATCGTCACGTTTAGGTAAGTCATTACCGTTATATCGTCTTACACCTAAATCTTGCCATTTATTAAATGTTTCAGTGTGGTCCGTGCCAACAAATTCATTTTCTATTGGATTAATAGCGCTTACCTGGCGGCCCCAAGTCTCACTATTTTTCCAGCCAGCATCTTTTAACATAGATGCTGCAGTGGCAAACGCATCAAATTGATTATTCCAAATATCTTTTACACCATCACCGTTGCCGTCTTGGGCATGAGCCAGATATTGCGAAGGCATTAGCTGCATATGCCCCATAGCACCTGTAGACGAACCTATTAACTGCTCATATTGAACTTGGTCAGTATCAAGGATTTTTAATGCTGCAATAAATTCATCAATATAAAATTGTTCTTTATTACCCGAATAAGCATTCGATGCCGTAACAGATAATATAGGGAAGTTCCCCTTCTTTTCACCGAATTCAGAAGTCATACCCCATAGAGCCACTAAAAAACGCGGTTGAACTCCATAACGATCGCCTATCGTAATGAACGACTCTTGCTGTTCTTTAAACATTGCACGAGCTGTGCTGACGGTTATTTCTGGTGCATTTTGTGGAATATAGCTTTCAAGGTTTAACGGTTTGTCTGAACCATTAGCTGTGGCACGCTTGAACACTTTAATTTTTGAAAAATGTTTATCAATCGTGTTTTGTGAAACACCTGCTTGAGCAGCTTTTTCTTGTAATGTAGCTAAATAATCATCAAAGCTTAGGCTCTGCTGAGCATACGCAAGGTTAATAGTAAAAAAAATGACTATTACAGATGAAATGATCTTCCCAATCATAAAATGTCCTAAATTAACTCATTGTTGCTATTTTTATTCTTATGAACTAAACGTTAACACATTTGTGTTAACGTCGAAATACAAAATATAACCATATCAAAATCAAGCTATTATCTTATACAAACTGGTATTTAAAACAAAACTGACTTCCATTATCAAATTAACACACTATTTTTAAGCGACCTTAGTCAGTAATCCCTAAACTTTTGCGGTGCTCATCTAATAGATTAGTAACTGGTGGTGGCAGTTGAAGATAGAAGCCTTTTTCAGTCAATTCAGATTTAACTTTTTCAATATCTGCCATGGCTAACTCGGTTCTTTTTGATAGTGGTACCATCATCACCAATTTAGGTGTGCCAAACATCTTCATTAAAGGTTCAGGAACTGCATCAAAAACATCACGTTTCTCAACAAATAAGTAGGTATCGAGTTTTCGGCTACTTTTATATATGGCGCATATCATTTTGGGCTTAAATTCCTCTGTTTCTTGCTTGATAGTCAACAACGCACACTATAACATGGACAATTAATAATTTAATTGCAATTCAGTTCTCACACTGACTTTTTTGGAGATTAACGTCTGGATGGCCATACAAAGTCTTGAGTTAAAAGCCACATCTTTTACTCTTTCAGTACTTCATATTAATACTCATGATTTTAATGCAATTGCTGCTGATCTCGATACTAAGTTATCTCAAGCACCACAGTTTTTCATTGGTGCACCATTAATCTTAAATCTAAGTGCAATTGAAAATCATGATATTGATCTCGCAGCATTAAAACAACTTCTCACTGATAACCAACTGATCATTGTTGGTGTAACATCTACTAATGAAAGTATTAGTCAGCAGGCAAAGTCTTTAGGTTTAGCGATTGTGAAATCAGGCAAGCAAGCTAAGAATATGCCTGCTCCGACTAAAGAAGCCAAAATCATTAAGCAAAATGTCCGCTCAGGACAACAAATTTACGCAAAAAATGCTGACTTAATCATCTTTGGTGCCGTTGGTAATGGTGCTGAAGTTATTGCTGATGGTAGCATTCATATATATGGCGCTTTACGTGGTAAAGCAATGGCGGGCGCTGCAGGTGATAGAAACAGTATTATCATCGCAAGCTCACTAGACGCCGAATTAGTTTCAATTGCTGGACAATATTGGTTAGCAGAACATTTGCAGCAGCATTGTAGCGATCAACGAGGTTGCGTTCGCTTAAGTAGCGATACACTCATGGTTGAATCATTGCCTCAATAGTTGGCAACATAAAAGGATATAATAACAAATGGCACAAATAATTGTTGTCACATCAGGTAAAGGTGGCGTTGGTAAAACAACTTCAAGCGCTGCAATTGCAACAGGATTAGCTTTAAAAGGCAAAAAAACTGTTGTTATCGATTTTGATATTGGTCTACGAAACCTCGACCTAATTATGGGTTGTGAACGTCGTGTAGTTTATGATTTCGTTAACGTCATCAATGGCGAAGCGAATTTAAACCAAGCCTTAATTAAAGATAAGCGCTGCGACAAATTGTTTATTCTTCCAGCGTCACAAACCCGCGATAAAGATGCCTTAACTAAAGAAGGTGTTGGCGGCGTATTAGATGAGTTAAGTAAAGATTTCGATTACATTGTTTGCGACTCACCAGCGGGTATCGAGCAAGGTGCGATGATGGCACTCTATTTTGCAGACATTGCCATTGTAACTACTAACCCTGAAGTCAGCTCTGTTCGAGATTCAGACCGCATTTTAGGTATGCTACAAAGTCGCTCTCGCCGCGCTGAACAAAATCTTGAGCCAATTCAAGAGTTTTTATTACTTACTCGTTATTCACCTGCAAGAGTTAAAACAGGTGAAATGTTAAGTGTTGAAGATGTATCAGAGATTTTAGCCATTAAATTACTGGGCGTTATTCCTGAGTCGCAAGCTGTATTAAAAGCATCAAACTCGGGTATCCCTGTTATTAATGATGATGAAAGTGATGCGGGCTTAGCTTACGCTGATACTGTCCAACGTTTACTTGGTGAAGAAGTACCATTTAGGTTTCTTACTGAAGAGAAAAAAGGATTCTTAAAAAGGATATTTGGTAGCTAATTATGTCAATACTCGATTATTTCAGAAGCAATAAAAAAACCAATACAGCTGTAACGGCAAAAGAGCGTTTACAGATAATTGTTGCTCATCAACGTGGTGAACGTGATGCGCCTGATTACTTTCCAAAAATGAAGCAAGAGATTATTGAAGTGATCCGAAAGTATGTACAAATATCTGAAGATCAGGTTTCTGTGCAACTTGACCAAAACGATGACAAACTCTCAGTATTAGAGCTTAATGTTACCCTTCCAGACGGAAAGTAATTATATAAGCAGAAGTTGGAGAGTATACAGCGTCAGTTAGCGCACTAAGCGTTACTAAGCTGCTTTAGGTTATAGATATTAGTTGTATATTAAAAAAGCTCAGATGACATTCGCTCATCTGGGCTTTTTGTTGTTAAACTAAAACTATCAAAGATTTTGAGAAATTTAATCATTCTCTAAGCAAACATAATTAGCCAAATTTTATGGCATCAAGTGCATCATTTACAAGCGCACCACGCCAACCTGAGAGTAATAAAGGCGTTTGAGTTTGTTTTTTATGATGAAGCCATAGCAAAAATTCATGTATCAAACGTTTTGATCCAATAAACTCAATTGCCACATCTTTTTCTTCTGCTATTGCAGCTAATATCGCCTTCACTTCCTTAAACGAGGCTTTATATCCATTTTTAAGTGCAATAACATCAACAGCTTCAGGTAAATTATCTAGATCGGCAGTTTGTAGAACCTTAACCAAATCTTTGCCATGAAAACGTTTCTCATGATCAGTTAAATCATTCAACTGATTTAACTCTATTACCGTTTTAGGTTGCTTTTTAGCTAATGCTATCATCGCATGATCTTTAATGATAAAGCCAAGCGCTGAGTCTTTTTTCAACGCTTTTTGTAAGCGCCAAGTCGCTAGCACTTTTAAATATGCAAGCTGTTTCGGAAATAGTTGGAACGCATTTTTCACTTTTAGGTAGGCTAGCTCTTCGTTAGGCGGCGTAAGGCGCCCTTCTGTCATGCGCTCACCTTCTTCAAGTAACCATTCCATTCTGTTGGCTTCGTTAACTTTGGCTAGCAGCTGCGAATAAAGTTTGTAGAGATAATAAACATCGTTAGCGGCATATTGAAGTTGTGCATCAGTGAGCGGTCTTTTCATCCAGTCGGTGCGAGATTCACCTTTATCGATTTCAACCTCTAAGAACATCTGGACCAATTTAGCGTAACCGACACCGTGGCCTAAACCACATAAGCTAGCTGCGATTTGACTATCAAATAATGGTGCTGGTTGACAGTTACCATAACGAGCAAACACTTCTAAATCTTCGCTGCATGAGTGCACGAGTTTAGTAATATTAGTATCTGATAATAACTGCCAAAAACAGCTTAAATCTGGTAACGCTACTGGATCGATTAAAGCCAACGTTTTACCGTCATAAGCTTGAATTAGACCTAACTTGGCATAATAGGTTCTTGTTCTGACAAACTCTGTGTCTAATACCAGTAAATCACTTTGCTGATATTGAGCGACTAATTGCTCAAGGCTTGCTTGATCGCTAATGTATTCAAACGATAACAAAATTATCTCCAGTATTAACTTATCGCCAATGTAAACCTAAATGACATGCAATAAAAAGCCGGCTATTGCCGGCTCTACTTTACGCTGATTTAACTTCGTCTCGAAGTTCTCGTCGTAAAATCTTACCTACATTGGATTTTGGTAACTCATCTCTGAATTCTACCAGCTTTGGTACCTTATATCCTGTTAAATGATGACGACAATGCTTAATAATATCGCCTTCAGTTAAACTATTATCTTTAGCCACGACAAATATTTTAACGAGTTCACCGCTGGCATCATTCGGTACGCCGACAGCTGCAACCTCAATTACTTGCGGATGTAGTGCAACCACATCTTCAACTTCATTTGGGAAAACGTTAAACCCTGAAACTAAGATCATGTCTTTTTTACGGTCAACGATAAAGAAGAAGCCCTTCTCATCCATATAACCAATATCACCCGTGGCTAACCAACCGTTATTATCAATCACTTTGGCTGTTTCTTCTGGACGTTGCCAGTAGCCTTTCATCACTTGCGGTCCTTTAGCAAAAAGCTCGCCTGTTTCGCCTTGAGCTAAAACCTTACCTTCATCATCTCGAATTTGGATGTCAGTTGAAGGTGCAGGGAAACCGATTGAGCCATTGTAACCATCTAGGTTATAGGGACAACATGTCACGAGTGGCGATGCCTCAGTTAAGCCATAACCTTCTAATAGCCGCGTTTCAGTAATCTTTTGCCATTTATCAGCAACCGCTTTTTGCACAGCCATCCCGCCGCCGATAGATAATTTTAAACGACTAAAATCGAGGCTTTTAAAATCTTCATCATTAACCAAGGCATTAAATAGCGTATTAACCCCAGTTAACGCAGTAAAAGGATACTTTTTTAGCTCGCCGACAAAAGCAGGCAAATCACGCGGATTGGTAATTAATAAGTTTTTGCTGCCTTTGTGGAGGAATAATAAACAATTCACTGTAAGGGCAAAAATATGATAAAGCGGTAATGCAGTAACAACGAACTCTGTACCGTCTTTAAGCGCAGGAGAATAAGCACCGTTTGCTTGTAAAACGTTACTCACTACATTGCCATGGGTAAGCATCGCCCCTTTTGAAACACCGGTAGTACCACCGGTATATTGTAAAAAGGATAAATCTTCAGAGGTAATTTCAGGCTTAATATATTGCTGACGACGGCCTTTAGTTAGCGACTGCCTGAAAGAAAGCGCATGAGGTAAGCTGTACTTCGGCACCATCTTCTTGATGTATTTAACAACGAAATTAACCAAAGTACGTTTTGGCGCACTTAGTTGGTCACCAAGACCAGTGATGATCACTGACTCAACTGGCGTTTCAGCAACAACTTCTTCTAAAGTACGGGCGAAATTTGAAACCACAACAATGGCTTTAGCGCCTGAATCCACTAATTGGTGCTTTAGTTCTCTTGGGGTATAAAGTGGGTTTACGTTTACCACCACCATACCTGCTCTTAAGACACCAAATAGTGCAATAGGGTATTGCAGTAAGTTCGGCATCATCAAGGCAACACGGTCACCTTTTTCAAGCTTTAATTCATTTTGTAAATAGGCTGCAAATGCACGACTTCTTTCTTCTAACTTACGGTATGTAAGCGTCGCCCCCATATTAATAAATGCAGGTTGATCAGCGTATTTTGATACTGCAGATTCAAACATATCGACTAACGAAGCAAATTGCTGAGTATCAATTTCTGCCGGTACGTGTTCTGGTAAGTTATTTATCCAAGGCTGGTCCACAATTTTCTCCTATTTATCCTGACACTTTTTATGAACCAATTAGTTCAATAAGTACGGTGTCAAAGATCACTGCATCAACACTAGCGTAAATTCTTATTATTGTTACTAGTTACAGTAAAAACGTTATTGATAATTATTATTCTCAGCCACACAAAAAATCATACGACCGTTTAAATTCAGACCATAATCACATAAATGAAAAAAAATCATAGTGATTTTGCACCTCAAGATGCTTAATTTAGAATAAATGTTCTAATCTTGTTAGCAACTTGCTCCGCACTGCCCATATGCAAATGATGATCTCCTTCAATTTGCACATCCGTTAAATGGTTAAACCACAACTTTGCTTGGGGCAAAGCTAATTTTAACTGTTTAAAGCCCTGTTCGGCTAATATTAATAAACAGGGTGTGTCACTGACGCTCATTAAAACATCAACCTGTTCAAAGGTTAATCTATAAGGCGAATCTAGTTTTAAACGCGGATCACTTTTCCAACAATATTGCTGATTTTTAATTTCAAGATTACGCCTAATAATTAACTCGCACCATTGTTTGTCCATCCCCGTCAACTGATGACGTGCGTTTACCGCACGTTCAATGGAGAGTCCACGGTTAGGTTCACGTGGTATAGCTTGATTTCCTTTTTCACTATTCTGCTTAGTCTGATTAAAGCGATGATGTTGCTTAAAACTTCTATTTAAACGCTCTTTAGAATGTTTAGCAGACTCAAATATTGGCGATAGTGCTTCAATTAATATTAATTGGCTGACTTTATCAGGAAAAGCCGCATTGTAAGCTGCTGCAACGATTCCTCCCAAGGAGTGACCAATAATGCTTACCGGCTGTGTTTGAGTTAACTTGATCATTAACTCATCGAGATCATAGAGGTAATCAATCCAATGCAGTGGATAATGGCCTGGTCGATGTTGTGATAAGCCATGGCCTGGCCAATCAATCGCAATGAGTTGGAAGTCTTCAAATAGCGATTGTTGTTCAAATGCTTCAACTAAAGGCACGAAGCTGTCAGCATTATCTAACCAGCCATGAAGCGCTAATAAGATGGGTTTATCTTTATGTCCGTATCGCTTTGCCGCTAAACGAATATGAGCCAATTGAAAATCGACATCCTCATATTGCGGCGATTTTACAATTGGCTCATTCATTGATGACTTCTTATCTTGCAGAATACTCTGAAGTATTCATTAAAGTTTACTTGTAAAGCTATTAAAAACGCTTACTTCGCTTTTTTGACAAACTTAAGTGTCATACGATCGCTTTCACCTATATCAAGATACTTTTGCTTATCTTCATCTTCAAGTGCTAAGCGTGGAGGTAATGTCCACACGCCTTTAGCGTAATCTTTGGTGTCTTTAGGATTAGCATTAACTTCTGAAGACGCTACGAATGTAAAACCTACTTTTTCTGCTAACGCGATCATTTCTGCTTGGTCCATATAGCCACTGTCAAAAGACATACCAGGATTCGCGCGATGCTCTACAACACCAAAAACACCGCCATCTTTTAATACTTTATAAGATGAAGTAAAGGCATTTTCTAACTGTTTTTGTCCAGCCCAGTTATGAAGGTTACGGAACGTCAGTACATAATCTGCACTGTTATCAATACCTAAATCAACTGATGCTGGAGGCTGAAAAGTCACAGTAGATGCATTACCAACGGCTTCTTTATTATCGCTTAACCAAGCTTCAAACTTTTTACCCGCTTTAGCGTAATACTGGGTACGTTTGGTATCTTCTTTTGGGTTTGTTTCGAAAATCCCGCCGATATACTGTCCTTTCTCTGCGAGGTATGGCGCTAATATTTCAGTATACCAACCACCACCAGGCCATAACTCAATAACAGTATCGTCAGCTTGAATACCTAAAAATGCGAGAGTCTCAGCTGGATTACGGTAGTTATCACGGGCAGTATTTTTTTCGCTTCGAAAATCACTCGCAACCGCTGCGGCTAGTTGAGGATTAATTTTGACAGCTTGAGCTTTTTCGCTGCTTGCATGGTCATGTGCAATTACACTATGACTAACGGTAGCTAAACCTAACGTGCTTAAACCAAGCGCGGTGGTTAACAGTAACGTACGTTTCATTGTCTTCTCCCTGAAGAAATTGTCTTTTATAAACAGCAACTGATACGGCAAAGATTGCTAGGTTGATCACTCTAAACTGTTTGTGGCTTGTTGTCGTCAACTCTTCGCCAGCACATCCATAACATAAAGCAACTAAACGCTACCCACATGATGACCCATATCCAAGACGGCAGCCATGTTAACTGCGAAAGTTTAGCCGCATCGCCCTGAGTTGATAAGCCAAATAACACAGTTGGGCTCGTCATAGCATTAAGGATAATCATAAGACCGAGCATACGCAGTAAAGTATTCAACCAAGTTGAATGGTCAAATTTAAGAGGCAGTAGTAAAAATAAAGCAAGGCTAATAAGAATAGCAATGGTTAATAAATCTCGTGCCCAAAATATAATTGAAGCGACAACGGTCAGACCTAATAAGCCTAGGGTTAATCGAATCCCCGCACGCCAGGTGGCTAGTAAGAAAATAAGATAACCCCACAAAGCTGCGCCAAAATAACCACTAAAGGTAATTAACGGTGCAAAACCACCTTGGGTAAAGCACAAACCTGCGCCATTTGGAAACAATTGAATTTGGTTAACCATTCCGCCAGAAACAATTGCAGCGAGCCCGTGAGAGATCTCATGGAAGTAACTTTCAAACCATTTAAACGGAATACTAATAAAAGGGAGTTTGGTGATAAGGAATGCGACAAGAACTTCTAGGAAAAATATTCCTTTAGAAGGAATAGCAGATAAGCTTTTCGGCTTAGGATCATGCATATAAATCAATGCCCACCATTTGTTGAATTTGATCTCGCTGTGCAGCATGCTGATTAAGCAAGTATTCTTTTATCGCTCCTGGACTACCTTGAGAGTGATGCTGCTGTGCATTCGTCGATGTTTGATTATCATAATGTACTTTGGCATCAACCGCTGACTTAATCGCTGATTCATCAAAGTACAATACTTGCTGATCGAATATAGAAGTTGAGCCAGGATGACTTGCCTGCTGGCCTTCAGACTGACTATTAACAGTTTCATTAACTTTCGCTTGTTTTTTGATGGCCGAAATGTCATTCAAACCATCAACTTTAACTGCAGAACTGTTTTGTTTAATAGGCTGTGTAGCAGCACTATTATTGAGCGAGAAAGGATTATAGGAAGACAAAGGCTGAATGGCCGAATACATTGTAGATTGCATTAACATCGTCCTCCTATTATTTTCTGAAACTATTTTGAATAAACAATATTGAATAAACTAAAACGTTAACGGATTTATTCTCTACCCGGAAGCTTTTTCCAAGTCACCGTATCACGTAAATACACAGGTGCTAAATCATCAACTGGTGTTGATAAACCTTGTGCGAAACCAACCTGAGCAAGTTTTATCATTGCTTCGGCATCGGGTAACTTAATATCAGACATCTTAGTTGAGTCAATTTTAGTTAATAAATCTGGGTAAGCATCAAAACCAGTACCGCATAATACGATCTCTTGTTTGGTGTCCAAACTGATGAGTACTTTATCAGGGTTAGTAACATGCTCGTCGCCCACTAAGGTCGCAATGCCATCCACATCAACAAACTGAGCCCAGTAGACTTCATTCATTCGCGCATCAATCGCAACAAAAACTTGTTTAGCTTGGGCTGAATCAATCGCCATTTGCGCCATTGCTGCCAAAGTTGAAATTCCAATAACAGGAATATCATGACCCAATGCTAGCCCTTGCGTCATGCTAGTACATATACGGATCCCAGTAAAACTACCTGGTCCACGGCCATATGCAATCAAGTTTACATTCGCAATTTTAATCTCTGCTTCTTTTAGTACTTCATCAACCATAGGTAATAAACGTTGGCTATGTTCTCTTGGAGCATTAGCTGAACGGGTATGTAAACATTGCTGATGTAATAACGCAGCAGAACAAGATTCTGTACATGTATCTAATGCAAGTATCGTTAAATCTGAATAAATTTGAGTCATGTAAGACGTGTTAACCCTAGAGTAAATCTTTAAATAATGGCCAATATAATAACTTATGGGATACTTTTTAAAAAGCTTAACGCGGCATCTAAATCACGAGTACGGCTCATTGGCGGCAATGAGTTAATAAATGCCTCACCATAGGGTCGATTAACAATTCGGTTATCGCACAATATTAATACACCGCGATCCTTTTCATCTCTAATAAGCCGGCCGACACCTTGCTTTAAACTAATGACAGCTTGTGGCAAGGAAATAGTATTAAATGGATCTTTATTACTTCGCTCTGCGTTAGCTGCTCTAGCTCGATATAAAGTGTCATCTGGTGACACAAATGGGAGTTTATCGATTATCACGCAGCTCAATAGCCGCCCTCTTACATCAATCCCCTCCCAAAAACTGCTCGTGCCTAATAATACCCCGTTACCTAGCTGACGGAATTTATTTAACAAGCTTTGTTTACTCGCTTGTCCTTGTACTAACAAAGGGTAATTAACCTTTCGTTGCAGCGCTATAGCCACCTGTTGCAACATATGGTGACTAGTGAACAGTATAAAGGTACGACCTTGAGCGGCGTTTATCGCTTGAGTACACACATCGACTAATTGATTTACATTAGCGGCCGATTGCCCAGACTTTGCCAAATGTCTAGGTACACAAAATAAGGCTTGATTGGGATAATCAAAAGGACTGTCGAGGATAATTTGTTTAGCTTTGCCAAGCCCTAGTTCATCTGCAAAATGTTTTAGCTGACGATTAACTTGCAACGTAGCCGAAGTAAAAATCCATTGGGTTTGTTTATCAAATAATTGCTGACATTGTTTGGCAATATTAATGGGCGCAATTCGCAACATGGTAAAGCGTCCACTTGGCTCAACACTATAAGCGGCGTTTTGATCGTTACATTCAAAATAGCTTTGTAAGTTACCAATTACAGCTGATAACTGTGTCACCACATCATCTAACGACTCACTTCGACCAACATGTTCTGTGGTCACCGTTAACATCAAGGTAAGCTCTTTTAATAAATCCCATGAATGTGTCGCAAGTGCTTTGTTAGATATTACCTGACGCCAATCTATTACTTCTGCTTCCAGTAACTCATTTTGCCAATGGGATAGTTTTACTAAAATGCGTTGGCTAAGTTGTTCTAATTGAATACTGTCACGCAGTTCAGTGCGGTAGATATCGATAACTTGATTAAGTAAACGGTCAATATCTCGAGTCGAGATTTGCTGTCCAAAATAGTTAATACACACATCGGGGACTAAATGGGCTTCATCAAAAACGACAACATCAGCTTCTGGTAACAGCTCTGCAAAGCCAGTGTCTTTAAGTAATCTGTCAGCAAAGAATAAATGATGATTTACTACGACGACTTTAGCATCTTGCGCCTTTATTTTTGCTTTACGGCTAAAACATGCATCGTAATAACTGCATCTTTTACCTGTACAGCTCTCTTTAGTACTGGTGACAGTCGCGATAGTGGCAGAGTTTTCAGCAACAGAGGTTAAATTACCAGTATCACCATCTTTGGTCATACTCGCCCATTGATTTATCTTGATCAATTCATCAACCACTTGAGGTGACATTTGACTGATTTGCTGTAGATTTTTTCAAGCCTAAGCTGACATAAATAGTTACTACGGCCTTTTAATAATGCGACTTTAGGCGCGACTGAAAACATCTTTAGTAGCAAAGGTAAATCTTTAAAAAATAATTGCTCTTGTAGGTTTTTACTACCAGTACTAATGATGACTTGTTTACCGCTTAACAATGCGGGGATCAAATAAGCATAAGTTTTACCTACCCCAGTACCCGCTTCTAAAATCAAATTATGTTTATCTGCAATGGCGCTACTAACTGCCATTGCCATATCAAATTGACTTTGTCTCGGGCGATATTGATGAACGCTTTTAGCCAAAGCGCCCGCAGAAGAAAAAGCCAATTCAACTTCTTTTTGTAATCTACTGCTCACAATTAACTCTTAAAAATTGACTCATTTGCATCACTATTTGAAGGAATTCCGATCTACTTAATCATAATGTTCATATTATCTAATTAATTAGTGCGCTTAACAATGAAAGAAAATGTCCGATACTTTATTTCGCTAATGAGATTAACTCGTATTAATAGTTAATTTAACCACTACTTTTAATGAACTTGTATACACAAGCAGTGTGAAAATAAGTCTATAAATCATACTGATATAAGTTATGTTTTTTATTTTGAAAAAAATCACAATTAGTCTTTATTCTGTATTGCAAACAAATTTAAAAGGGGTTAGATTGTTTGTAATGAAATTACACAAGCTAATTTAAAAGAGAATTTATTATGTTCATCCGAATCAACACAAACCATCATCATCACCATTTGCGGTAGCCTTCGGATGCTCACTGCCGGAGGACTATTTCCTTCAGGCGGTTGTAAAAAGATACACAAACCCCTGAAAGAGATTTCAGGGGTTTTTTAGTTTCTAGGCTTTAAATTATTGTTTTTATATTAAATTTATTAGGGGTTACATCATGAGCGAAAATAACAGACTGCGTATAGCGATTCAAAAATCAGGTCGACTTTCAAAAGAGTCACAAAAACTACTCAAAAGTTGCGGCGTTAAATTCAATGTTAATGAGCAAAGATTAATTGTTCACGCTGATAATATGCCAATCGATTTACTTCGTGTCCGTGACGATGATATTCCAGGTTTAGTGATGGATGGTGTCGTCGACTTAGGAATTATTGGCGAGAATGTTCTAGAAGAAGAACAAATAGAACGTCAAACCTTAGGCAAGCCAGCTGACTGCGTAAAACTGCGTGAATTAGACTTTGGCGCATGTCGCCTATCACTAGCTGTTCCTAACGAGTTTAGTTATGAAAACGCAAGTTCACTTGAAGGTTTACGCATTGCAACTTCTTATCCAAACCTGCTTCGTCGTTACATGCAAGAAAAAGGCATTAACTACAGTGACTGTATGTTAAAAGGCTCGGTTGAAGTAGCTCCTCGTGCAGGTCTATCCGATGGTATTTGTGATTTAGTGTCTACCGGCGCAACCCTTGAAGCAAACGGCTTATACGAAACTGACATTATCTATCAATCTATGGCTTGTATTATTCAATCAGCTGAAGAGCAAGAGCCGGGCAAGCAAGCATTAATTGATAAGATTTTATCCCGCATGAATGGTGTTGTCCGAGCACGTGAAAGCAAGTACATCCTTTTACACGCCCCTAGAGAAACCTTAGACCAAATCGTTGCTTTACTTCCTGGCGCAGAAAATCCAACAGTATTACCACTTAATGATGATACCAATCGCGTTGCTATCCACGCCGTAAGTACCGAAGATTTATTCTGGGACACCATGGAAGAATTAACCACATTAGGCGCAAGTTCTATTCTCGTTATGCCAATTGAGAAAATGGCAGGTTAATTTAACTCGCACTGTAACGTTTCAAATAGTCAGAGCCAAAATAGTAGTAGCGGAGCCACGAATGCAAACTAAACAATCAATGCAAACCCTGAATTGGGCACAGTTAAGCCCTGAATCTCAGCAGCAAGCATTATCACGCTCGCCCTTGATTGGTGATAACAGTGTTGAGCAGTCCGTTCGTGACATCATTAATACCGTTGTAGCAGATGGCGATAGCGCACTTAAGCAATATAGCCAACGTTTCGACGGCGTTAATATTTCATCAATCGCGTTAGCAGCTGATGAAATTGAGCAAGCTTGTGAAAGAGTGTCATCTGAAGTTAAGCAAGCTGTCGCAAATGCAGTTAGCAATATTGATACTTTTCACCAAGCACAGAAATTCAATCCTATAGACGTAGAAACTCAGCCTGGTATTCGCTGCGAATTACGCTCTGAAGCGATTGAAAAAGTGGGTTTGTATATTCCTGGTGGCAGCGCTCCGCTGATTTCAACGGTAATGATGTTAGCTTTGCCTGCAAAAATTGCAGGTTGTGAGCAGCGCGTATTAGTCAGTCCTCCGCCAATCAATGACGCTATTGTTTATGCGGCCAAGGTTTGTGGCATCACCGAGATTTACCAAGTTGGCGGCGCGCAAGCTATTGCAGCGCTCGCCTTTGGCACCGAATCAGTTCCTGCTGTCGATAAAATCTTTGGCCCTGGCAATCGTTTTGTTACTGAAGCGAAACGATTAGTGTCACAAGATGGTCGTTGTAGCGTTGCGATTGACATGCCCGCAGGTCCTTCTGAAGTACTCGTGATTGCTGATGAGCAAGCAAACCCAGCTTTTATTGCAGCTGATTTATTGTCTCAAGCAGAGCACGGCCCAGACTCACAAGTCATGTTAGTAACAGAATCAATAGCTATTGCAGATGCTGTAAATTGTGAGCTTGAAAAACAGCTGGCGCAATTGTCGCGACAAGATATAGCAGCGCAAGCTTTAAGTTGTAGTCGCTCGATTATTGTTAAAAACATAGCAGAAGCAGCGGTTGTTTCTAACTTATACGGGCCAGAGCATTTAATTATTCAAACTGAAAATCCAAGAGCGATACTTGCCAATATTCGCGCTGCAGGCAGTGTATTTTTAGGCGCTTACACCCCTGAATCTGTGGGTGATTACGCCAGCGGAACCAACCATGTATTACCAACATATGGTTATAGCCGCAGCGTATCAAGTCTCTCATTAGCAGATTTTTGTCGCAGGTTCACTGTGCAAGAGCTAACACCGCAAGGTCTACAGAACTTAGGTGAAACAGTAATGGTATTAGCTGAAAACGAATTATTAGATGCACATAAAAATGCCGTAGCTATCCGTTTGAGTACTCTATAGCGCAAGGTTTTTGTCAGGCAAGCGGTAACGCTAACTAACATACTTGATACTTGATACTTGATACTTGATAAGTAAAAACACATAGCAGAAAGCAGATAACAGAAGAATTGATAATGGCCAATGTAAACACAAAAATTAGTGACTCAATAGCACCTAACAGCAATCTAAGCCTAGCTGAACAATTAGCAAGGCCTGAGTTATTGGCGTTAACGCCCTATGAAAGTGCTAGACGTATTGGCGGTCGCGGCGATGTGTGGATCAATGCTAATGAATCACCGTTCAATAATAGTGAGTTAGACAAACTAAACCGTTACCCAGAGTGCCAACCTGATAGTTTAATTAATGCATATAGTGATTATTCTGGTGTGAATGCTCAATCCATCGTATCGACTCGCGGCGCAGATGAAGGGATTGAGTTATTGATTCGCGCTTTTTGTACTCCAGGTAAAGACAGCATTGCTTGTTTTGGCCCAACTTACGGCATGTACGCTATCAGCGCGCAAACATTTAATGTTGGCGTAATCAACCTATCGCTTACCGATGAGTATCAATTGCCAACCGGGTTTGCCGAGCAAACTGCTGATGCCAAAATCGTGTTTTTATGTAATCCAAATAATCCCACCGGCACCATCATCGATAAACAATCCATTGAACAAGCCATTATCGCGATGCCAAATAAGATTGTCGTGGTAGATGAAGCTTATATTGAGTTTTCTGCAGCCTATACAGTTGCGGATATAGTGGAAACTTATCCCAATTTAGTAGTACTTAGAACCTTATCAAAAGCCTTTGCATTAGCTGGCGCACGTTGTGGTTTTTTAATGGCCAATACCGACATCATTGATTTAATCATGCGAGTTATAGCCCCATACCCTGTCCCGCTACCTGTATCTCAAGTGGCAGAAAAGGCACTATCTTCACAAGGTATTGCACTAATGCAGAAACAAGTAAAACAACTTTCAGAACAAGGCAAACGCCTAAGCCAAGCATTAACTGAATACGGCGCCAAAGTATTACCCGCTAATGGTAACTTCGTTTTAGCAGAATTTGATGATACCGCCGATGTTAGCCAAACACTTCAACAAGCTGGCATTGTGGCAAGAGCTTATAAAGATGCCCGTTTACAAAACCGCATTCGATTTAGTTTTAGTGAGGCGTCTGATACTGACCGACTCATCGCCATTTTTAGTCAACATAATTAATTAAGTTATCAGCTTTAAAGCTGAACGAGTAAGTCAGCGCTCGATAACGAAACAGAATAATGAAAAATTAAAGGAAGTCCCATGAAGCAGAAAATTTTATTTATCGATAGAGACGGCACTTTAGTGGAAGAACCTGCCATCGATAAACAATTAGATCGTCTAGATAAACTAGTATTTGAGCCACAAGTCATTCCTTCTTTATTGAAGTTACAAAGTGCAGGCTATCGACTGGTGATGGTATCTAATCAAGATGGGTTGGGCACGGACTCGTTTCCGCAAGCAGACTTCGATGCACCCCATAATATGATGATGCAAATTTTCGAAAGCCAAGGGGTTAAATTTGATGACGTGGTGATTTGTCCGCATTTTGAACATGAAAATTGTAGCTGTCGTAAACCAAAGCTTGGCCTAGTCAAAGATTATTTAACTCAAGGTAAAGTTGATTTCACCACCTCTGCGGTTATTGGCGATCGTCACACCGATGTAGAACTTGCCAATGCAATGGGTATTGCCAGTTTCCAATATGCGCGTGAAAGCCTTGATTGGTTAGCGATTACCGATGCCTTGCTTAATAAAGGTCGCATCAGTGAAGTGGTTCGCACCACCAAAGAAACAGACATCAAAGTGAATATCAATTTAGACGACACCAGCAAAGGTAAAATTGATACTGGCATTGGCTTTTTCGACCACATGCTAGATCAAATTCAAACTCACGGTAACTTCAAAATGGATGTATCTGTTGATGGCGATTTAGAAATTGACGATCACCACAGCGTTGAAGACACTGCACTCGCCATTGGTGATGCCCTGCGTCAAGCCCTAGGAGATAAACGTGGTATCGCTCGTTTTGGCTTTAGTCTGCCTATGGATGAAGCTAATGGTGAATGTTTAATGGATATCTCAGGTCGACCTTTAATTAAGTTTAATGCTCAATTTGATCGTGAAATGGTGGGTGAAATGGCCACTGAAATGGTGCCGCACTTTTTCCGCTCATTTGCAGACGGACTTCGCTGCACATTACACATCAGCACTGATGGCGATAACGATCACCACAAAGTTGAAGCCCTATTTAAAGTGCTAGGCCGAACGCTTCGCCAAGCAGTGAAAGTCGAAGGCGATATTTTGCCATCAAGTAAAGGCGTTCTTTAAAGGTTGTAGCAATGACAAATACCACAACAAAAATGAGTCAAAATACCACTGTGATACTGGATACGGGCTGCGCCAACTTAAGCTCTGTAAGATTCGCATTCGAGCGTTTACAAGCAGATGTCATCGTATCGGCGGATCACGACGTCATTAAGTCAGCAGCCAGAGTCGTATTACCCGGTGTAGGAACTGCGGGTGCTGCGATGGATGCATTAGTTAGCCGGGACTTAATTAACATCATCAAAAGCCTGACTCAACCAGTCATGGGCGTGTGTTTAGGTATGCAGATGATGACAGAAAAATCTAACGAACATGGTGGCCGCAGCGACAATGACATCGAATGTTTAGGGCTAATCCCAACGCAAATAAACGATTTAGACAGTCAAGGTTTGCCTTTACCGCACATGGGTTGGAATCAAATTACGGTATCTGACCACCCTCTTTTTGCTGGTATTGAAGACGGTAGCTATGTGTATTTCGTCCATAGCTTTAAAGCACCAATCAGCGAATACACGATTGCCACATCGCAATACGGCGAACAATTTAGCGCCGCAATTGGTAAAGACAACTTTTTCGGGGTGCAATTTCACCCTGAAAAAAGTGCTGCTATTGGCTCAAAAATATTACAAAATTTCCTAAATATGGGGAACCAAGCATGATTATTCCAGCAATTGATTTAATCGATGGTCAAGTTGTCCGACTTTATCAGGGCGATTATCAACAAAAAACCACTTTTGATTTAAGTCCACTGTCTCAGCTTCAATCCTATGAGGCACAAGGTGCCAATTTACTTCATATTGTCGATTTAACCGGTGCAAAAGATCCTGAAAAACGTCAAATCAAACTGATTTCAGAGTTAGTTGCAGGTTTAAAAACAGATATTCAAGTGGGCGGCGGTATTCGTAGCGAGCAACAAGTAAAAGAGTTACTCGACATCGGCGTTAAACGGGTTGTTATTGGTTCATTAGCGGTAAAAGAGCCTGAGTTAGTCAAAAGCTGGTTTGTAAAATATGGCAGTGACGCTATTTGCTTAGCGTTAGACGTGAACATCAATGATAATGGCGAAAAAATTGTTGCGGTATCGGGCTGGCAAACAGGCGGCGGCAAGTCACTTGAATCTCTCGTAAGTGAATTTAGTAGCGTAGGTCTTAAGCACGCTCTAGTGACCGACATCAGCCGTGACGGCACCTTACAAGGCGCTAACACTAATTTGTATCAAGAGCTTGCTGCAACTTATCCAGATATTAAATGGCAAGCCTCTGGTGGTATTGCCACTCTTGATGATGTCGCTGCGGTTAGAGACAGCAAAGCTGACGGCATCATCATAGGTAAAGCGCTTTTAATCGAGAACTTCACTGTTGAGGAGGCGATTACATGTTGGCCAAACGCTTAGTTCCTTGCCTTGATGTTCGTGATGGACAAGTCGTTAAAGGGGTTCAATTTAGAAACCATGAAATCATCGGTGAAATTGAGCCATTAGCAGCAAGATACGCACTAGAAGGCGCTGATGAGCTGGTTTTTTATGATATTACCGCTAGCGCCCATGACAGAGTCATTGATAAGTCTTGGGTTAGCCGTGTTGCAGCGCAAATCGATATTCCCTTTTGCGTTGCTGGCGGCATTAAAACCATCGAACAAGCTAGACAAATGTTGGCTTTCGGCGCAGATAAAATATCAATTAACTCTCCAGCCTTAACCGATCCAAGTTTAATCTCGCGTTTACAAGATGAATTTGGTCGCCAATGTATCGTCATTGGGATTGACTCATTTTACGATGCAGAGTCTGACAGTTACAAAGTAAAGCAATTTACCGGTGATGAAGCTGCCACCAAAGATACCCAGTGGTTTACACAGGATTGGGTAGAAGAGGTACAAAAACGTGGCTGCGGTGAAATCGTACTTAATGTCATGAACCAAGATGGCGTACGAGGCGGTTATGATATAAAACAACTCAGTATTGTCAGAGCTATATGTGATGTACCGTTAATCGCTTCTGGCGGCGCAGGTACAATGGCACATTTTAAAGATGTTTTTGAACAAGCTAAAGTAGATGCAGCATTAGCCGCGAGTGTGTTCCATAAAGGCATTATCGATATCAATGAGCTAAAGCAATATTTAGCCAATGAAAACATTGCAATACGTCTTTAATAGATAATTTGTTTGTTCGATAACTGATAAGAACAATATAAGAAGAGTAAAAATGATGACCCAATCTTCAACAGTAAATTTTGATATCTCAACACTTGCTTGGGACAAGCAAGATAATATGATCCCTGCGGTTGTTCAAAATCATCTTACAGGTAAAGTATTAATGCTAGGTTATATGGATAAAGCCGCATTAGAACATACCTTAGAAACTGGCAAAGTGACCTTTTTCAGTCGTTCAAAACAGCGCTTATGGACTAAGGGGGAAACCTCTGGCAACACATTAGATTTAGTGGCAATTGATAAAGATTGTGACAATGACAGTTTACTGGTGCAAGTTATTCCTAATGGTCCAACATGCCATACAGGCACTGAAAGTTGCTGGCCTGATGGCAACGCCCACCCTTTTATCGATAACTTAACCAACTTAATTATTTCTCGTAAAGGACAAAGTGCTGATTCAAGCTATACCGCGTCTTTATTTGAGCGTGGCACTAAAAGAATTGCGCAAAAAGTCGGTGAAGAAGGTTTAGAAACTGCACTAGCTGCAGCGACTAACGATAAAGAAGAGTTAATCAATGAAGCCTCTGACCTAATGTATCACCTAATTGTATTGTTAGAAGATCAACAACTATCAATGGCCGAAGTGAACAACAACTTAATGCAGCGCCACTTAGAGAGTAAATAGCTAGGTAATTTATCAGCTTAAGCATTAATGAAAAATAACGCTTATAGCTAACGTAAAAAACGAGTGTTAATAATTAATGCTTCAAACTAAAAAAGGCACCTTGAAGGTGCCTTTTTTAATATATCGCTATTCGTTTGATGAATATAAAACTTAACTCAAACTTATCAGCTCAGATTTAAGCCTGTTCTTCCCACAATTTCTCATCATTTTGCAGTTTATATAAGCTCTCAGCGCGAGAAACTAATAAATTAGCAAATTTTAGTTGGGTTTCATCACGCGTAGCGCCAGATTTTTGTAAATTTTCAGCTTTAAGTTGCCACATCATTGAGAAATGACGGATAGCTTCACGAGCCGTTCCAGCCACTTTTACATCCACATAATCTGAAGGTAAATCACCAGACATCACCCAGAAAGTTTGCTTAGTAGGTTGCTTAGATTCCATTTTCCAAATAGCGAGATAAGGCACTAAATAACGGCTTTCATCAGCGATTACTTTTGATGGAATGACACCTTTTTCAGCAAGGAAGCGATTGGCTTTTTGAAATTGCGCTTGGACCCACTGCTGTCTTAATACTTCAGGATCTTGTTGTTCTGTTTTCGGCTCAGCCACTGACTCGGTCATTGTTTCTTCCTATTTTATTGTTATATTTGCCATCATAAAAATAACATCAACACCTCAAAAAAGGTGACAAATGTAACGAAACGCATAAAAAGTTTACGTTTACGTAAAGTGGCAAGCTAAATTGCCACGTAGATCACAAAATTATATGAATCTATCTTTGTTGAGAGTATCGCTAAATGCTATCGTTCTGCAATAAATAATAACAAGCAGTCGTTATCCCATACACTCTAACGACTTTTTTATCGCACAGCGGAGAACACAAGTGGCTTTATTTAATCATGTATCGTTTGATAACCACGAACAAGTCGTCTTTTGTCACGATCAAGAAAGTGGCTTAAAAGCAATTATTGCAATTCATAACACCAACCTAGGCCCTGCCGTAGGTGGTTGTCGTATGTGGAACTACGATTCAGATGATGAAGCGGTAAACGATGTACTACGTCTTTCTCGTGGCATGACATACAAAAATGCTCTTGCAGGTTTAACGATGGGCGGTGGCAAATCAGTCATTATTGCCGATCCAAAAATGACTGATAGAGAAGCATTATTTCGTGCATTTGGCCGTTGTATTCATACTCTTGGCGGCAAATACTTCTCAGCTGAAGACGTGGGCGTATCGACTGCAGATATCATGATTGCTCATGAAGAAACCCCATATATGGCTGGTCTTGAAGGTAAGAGTGGCGATCCATCTCCTTTCACTGCATTAGGTACGTATTTAGGTATCAAAGCGGCAGTTAAGCATCAACGTGGTGTTGACAGCCTTAAAGGTCTTAAGATTTCAGTTCAAGGCGTTGGCCATGTAGGTTACTACTTATGTAAGCATTTACATGAAGAAGGCGCCGAACTTATCGTTACTGATATTCATCAGGCATCACTCGATAAAGTTGCCACTGAATTTGGTGCAACTATCGTGGCACCACAAGATATCTACAGCCAAGACGTTGATGTATACGCGCCATGTGCATTAGGTGCAACAATCAACGACACGACTATTCCACAGTTAAAAGCAACCATCGTTGCTGGTTGTGCAAACAATCAACTTGCAGAAGTGCGTCACGGTGAAACCCTTAAAGAAAAAGGCATTTTATACGCACCTGATTACGTGATAAATGCTGGTGGTATCATCAATGTGTCATTTGAAAGTGATTATGATGCAGCTAAATCAACAGCTAAAGTTGAAGAGATTTATAACACACTGACTAAAATCTTTGATGAAGCGGAAAAAGATAACCGCACTACTGGTGATGTTGCAGATGATATGGCTCGCGCCATCATTAATGCTGCTAAGTAAGTCTAAGCAATGCACTGCAACTGATTAAGTCGCGGCGTAATAAATTTAGAGGAGTAACTGGATTCAGTTGCTCCTTTTTTATATCTGCTACTTCAATACTTTCAGTTCCACAAAACAGTTAAATCATTAATTGCGTCAACACATTTAAATTTTATATTTCTTTAAATATGTCTGCAAAGCTCACCTTGCTTGAACTAACAATTTATTAACCCTGTCACCAATTTGACATGATTACGTCATTTATTATTCAAAAACATCCCCTAAGCTAGCTTTGAAATCCATTGTTAGGCGAAGCGTAAATGTCTCAAAGTCATGTTGATAACAAAGCAAGCTTTAATCCATTTTCACAAGTGACCTCCTCTGATGGAAGCGCCCTTCCTCCTGTTAATATCAAGCAGCGCTTTAACGCTCTTTGGCTATCTGATGTCCATCTAGGCAGCGTAGATTGTAAAGCTGAGTTTTTGTTAAAGCTATTGTCACAAACACAGGCAAACCAAATTTACTTGGTTGGCGACATTATTGATATCTGGGCATTAAAAAAGCGTGTTTATTGGCCTGAAAGCCATAATTTGGTACTGCAAAAGTTATTGCAACTCGCAAAAGATGGGACTCAAATTAAGTACATGCCAGGTAACCATGATGAAGCCTTTAAGTCATATACCGACTTTCATTTGTGGGGAATCACCATGGCTAATCAATATGTCCACCAATGCATTAGTGGTGAACGAATCTTAATGCTGCACGGCGATCAATTTGATTCAGAGGTTTGTATCAGTCGCACTTACGCCAAGCTCGGCGATCATTTATACGATGTTTTACTATTCCTAAACCGTAAGCTGCATCAAATAAGACATGCATGTGGTTTTTCATATTGGTCATTAGCCAGTTACGTAAAGTTACGGGTAAATAAAGCCCAACATGCCATAGAGATGTACCGTGATGCCGTGCTGCGGTATGCCAAAACACAAGATGTTCAAGCTGTTGTCTGTGGACATATCCATCAACCAGAACTTTCCCTTCACGATGACATTATTTATGCCAACGATGGCGACTGGGTTGAGAACTGTACCTTGATAGCCGAAACACTCACCGGTGAATTACAGCTATTGCGATGGAGTGACGAAGCATCAACCACAAAAGTACTCAAGCAATTTCAGCTAAATGTGCAACAAGCACCAGAATATAAACAAAAAGTGGCATAGCAACGGTCGTGTATAGCAACGCTACACACATCAACTTGATAAGAACAAAAAGGTCATCACAATGATTTTTACCGTAGAGAACGTGGTTCAAAAAAACTTACCTAATTTGAATAAAACCCCCTGGTTAGCTACTCCAACAAAAGCCATGCTGCGTTATTTATTAAACGAAAAACAATGTAATGACATTGCTGCTGAGTTTTCATATCTAAAGGGTGTCGATTTTGTTGAACACGTTTTAGATTGCTTCGACTTTAACTACTCTGTGCCAAGCAATGAAATTGAAAACATTCCCATTGAAGGGCGAGTAGTAATTTACGCCAATCACCCTATTGGCTCACTCGACGCTCTCGCATTAATCAAGTTGATTAGCCAAGTTAGACCTGACATAAAAGTCGTGGCAAATGAGCTATTAATGGCATTAGAGCCAATGCATTCAATACTGCTTCCTGTTAATAACATGTCTGGCGGAACGCCTAGGCAGCACCTTGAAAATATCCATCGGCATCTTAAAAATGAAGGCGCAGTGCTTATCTTCCCATCTGGAGAAGTGTCTAGATTAAGGCCGACAGGCGTGACAGATTTGAAGTGGCATTCGGGCTTTTTAAAAATGGCCAATACCTGTAACGCACCATTATTGCCTATGTATGTAGATGCAAAAAATTCAGCCGCTTTTTATGGCGCCTCAATGATATACAAACCATTAGCAAGCTTGCTGTTAGTCAAAGAGATGTTCAAACAAGCTAAGCGCACCATGCCTGTGAGAATTGGTAAGTTAATCCCCAAAGAAGCCATTACCAGTAATGACTTTTCCCGCAAAACCAAAGTGCAGCTACTTAAAAATCACCTATATCGCATCGGTAAAGATCGTAGCCCAATATTTGCCACTCAAAACGCTATTGCGCATCCTGAGTCACGTAGTGAACTGCAAAGCGCATTACAGCAATGTGAATTACTGGGCGAAACTAACGACAACAAACAAATATTTTTATATCAACATCACGACTGCAGCCCGATTATGCGAGAAATTGGTCGCTTGCGGGAAATTGCCTTTCGCGCAGTAGGCGAAGGGAGCGGGAATCGCCGCGATAATGATCAATACGATCCATACTACCAACACTTAGTCCTATGGGATAAAGATGCTTTAGAAATAGTAGGCTCGTACCGATTTGCCAGTGCAAAACAAGTTCATGAGCAACAAGGTAAAACAGAACTATATAGTCAATCCTTGTTTAATTACTCGGAAGAGTTCGCGCCCTATTTCGAAAATGGATTGGAACTTGGTAGAAGTTTTGTGCAACCTAAATACTGGGGTAAGCGAAGCCTTGACTACCTTTGGTTAGGCATTGGCGCGTATTTGGCTAAAAATCCACAGTTCCGATACTTATTTGGTCCCGTGTCTATTAGCGATCAATTACCAGAACAAGCCAAAGAAATGATGGTCCACTTTTACCAACAACATTTTTCAATACCAGTAAAATTAGCAACATCTAACTGTCCATATCAGTTCACTGATAAACGATTACACGAATTAAACCGTTTATATGTAGATAATGACTATTCAAGTTGTTTTAAGGTGTTAAAACACACCCTAGCCAATATGGGCGCTGCTGTTCCCCCCTGTACAAGCAATATGGCGAACTCTGCCAAGAAGATGGAGTGAAGTTTGTTGATTTTGGTATCGATACCGATTTTGGTAATTGTATTGATGGGCTTGTATTAGTGGACGTACATGCGCTGAAACCGAAAAAAAGACAGCGCTATATTGATTTTCATTTAGACGTGCAAAAACATGATTAAGACATCATGTACTTAACAGCAGAAAGTCATGTATTAAAATTAAGCCTATTATCTTTACTGCGTGACTCTTGATTATTTTTATGCCGCACTTATAAGCTTTAAGAACAATGGGTTTATTTGTTCACTTTACAATTGTCTGATATAACTAGATTAATTGAAAAGGAGAAGCAATATGGTCACAATTGAGCAAATAATGAGCCCAAGAGTTGTCACCATCGAAATGGATGACCGCATCAGCACTGCCAAAGAAATCTTTGATAATGTGCCTTTTCATCATTTAGTCGTGCTTGACGAAAATAATACCATTGCAGGTATTTTGGCTCGAACAGATTTAATCAACGCCATCAGCCCAAATATTGGCACTGCAGCTGAGCTAACACGTGATATTGAAACACTCAATAAACGGGTACATCAAGTCATGGCACATGGTCCTATTACAGTAAATCCTTCGCTTGATATTCAAACTGCGTCACAGTTAATGCTGACCAAAGGTATTACCTGCTTTCCAGTACTGCAAGATGATGAATTAGTTGGGATCGTCAGTTGGCGGGATCTATTAGGTCATTACTGTGCTTTAAAGGAATAAGTTAACGACACAGACAAAAGATAAGGTTAACCTACTGTTTTAATAACTTTTTAATTGCGCTTTCATATGCCAACCATCAATTTGTAGCTAGTTCAAAACCCTTTGTTGTCAATAAAAAATAATAAAAATAAATTCCTTAATCTCAACAGTCACATACCCTTTCATTCAAATAAACTTCATTTTTCTTGGTGGAAAACGTCACATTTGTCTGCTTATCTTAGGGTAGGTTCACAGGCCAAGGAGATATTCATGACGAGTTTCAAATATCATTTAAATCAGGAAAAAATAGAATTGCTGGCTAGTGACTGGATTGGTTTAGAGCGTGTACTTGTAAATGACAAGATCGTATCGACAAAAGTTAATTTTGGACAACGTAGTACCCACAAAATTAAGCTAAACAATGGTAAGCCCTGTCGCTTACAATTACTGATTGATCCTCAAACAGAGAGACTTACCTGCAAGCTTTATAAGCAGAATGAGTTTATAGCGAGTTTAAAACAAGGAAAGCAGAGCTTGTTCAGTAGCAAAATGGTTTTTGAAGCCTCTTTGATGCTGGCATGTATGAGCAGCTTAGGGCTGTATTGGTTAAGCTAAACGTCCAGATTCTTAGTTAATGATTAAATAATGTCAGTCTAGATCTGGTGCGAAATTCAATCACATAAAAAGCCGCTATTGCGGCTTTTTTTATATCAGTTTCCAACTTAAATTAGTGCGTTACTCACATTGGCTAACTTGCTCATTTTCAACACAAACATAACCAATAGCCTGATAATTTCCACTACCTGCGGTTACTGTAATTATTTTAAGCTTCTGTTTATCAATAGTATCTTCAACAACTTCGACAGATAAAATAGTGCCATCTCTTGGTATAAAAATCCCTTGAGTAAAATCACCCACATTGAGGTCTTTATATAATTTGATGCTTATCGATCCAATTGAGCGAGGTTCAATACGCCCTTCTGCAACCACAACACTTTGACCATTGTTAAAGGTGAAGGATTTCACATATGTGCCACCATTTGATGTAGTTAACTCATACAACTCATGGGATTGAGCAGGGGCAATGCTTACAAACGTGAGCATGAACATTGATATTAACGCTATTGTTTTAGTAAATAACTTCATCACTTTCACCTATATACGACAGACCCAAATTTATCGAAATAACGACATCAGCTTATAACTATAATCATTGACCAAACTACACTAATTAGCGAATTTAAAACAAAAAAGGCTACCTTAGGTAGCCTTTAGCTTTTAGCAAATAGCTAGAAGTCATTACCAAATTTAGAAAACTCGCGCCACTAAACCTTTAAGGTAGAAGCCTTCAGGGAAAGCACTGCCAATAGGGTGATCGCTTGCTTGGCTCAATCTATCAATAAACTGTACATCACGTTTAGCATCTAACGCTGCATCAGCAACCACTTTTTGGAATAAATCAGCGGCCATCAAACCAGAGCAAGAGAAAGTCAGCAAAGTTCCACCAGGATTAAGTAATTGCATCGCAATCATATTAATGTCTTTATAACCACGACAAGCACCATTAAGCTGTGCTTTATTATCTGCAAACTTCGGCGGGTCTAATACAATGACATCAAAGGTTTTACCTTCATCACGATATTGGCGTAATAGCTTAAAAACATCCGCTTCATGGTAGTTAACATGATCATCATTAAAGCCGTTAATTTCCATATTTAAACGGGCGGTATCTAACGCGAGTTTAGACACATCGACATTTTCAATACTAGCAGCTCCACCTTTTGCAGCATATAAACCAAAAGTCCCCGTATAACAGAAGCAATTTAATACCGCTTTATCTTTAACGAAACGCGCAGCAATAGCACGATTATCACGTTGATCTAAATAAAAGCCAGTTTTATGCCCTTTAGTGACGTCTACCGAAATTTTAATACCATTCTCTTCAATAACGACTGGCATTTCAGGCAATTCACCATGCAATAAACCTGTAACAGGTTTTAGACCTTCTTTTTTGCGAGAGTCCACATCAGAGCGTTCGTAAATAGCGCAATCAGGATAAAGCTCAGCTAATACTTCAACTAAGGTATCTCTCCAATAATCAGCACCTGTACTTAATAATTGACAGACCAAAACATTAGCGTACTTATCAATGGTAATTCCCGGTAACCCATCAGATTCAGCGGCAATCAAACGGTAGCCAGTTAAGCCCTGCTCTAAGATAAGCGCTTCTCGCCCAGCTTGAGCTCGCTGAACTCTACGCATAAAGAAGTCTTTATCTATTTGTTCTTCTTTATCAAAAGTCCAAACTCTAACTTGGATTTGAGACTCTGGTGACCATGCACCACGGCCTAACCAATGCCCATCATGCGCAACAACATCTACAGTTTCACCCGCTTGTGGTTTACCTTTAATGTTATGTATACCACTAGCAAAAACCCATGGGTGTTTACGTTCTAGTGATTTTTCACGCTTGGGTCTTAGCTTGATTCTGATAGCCATGATGTTGCCTTTTTCATTTTGGGATCGCGATGATAAGGATCCTAACATGGGAACGCAAGTTACAATCAGCAATTAGACGGATTTTGTGGACTAAACCTCCTGATTAACAGCAGATTCAATAATTTTTAAATTATTGAATAAAAACGCCATTTAAATAATTTAAATGGCGTTTCCCCTAGGACAGATCCTATGCTTTAGCTAAATTAATGACGAAATTATTATTTATAACTTTACAGCTATATACTTTATTAATATAAAGAAAAGTTAAAGAAGGACATTAATGTATATTCACATTGAAAAATTAACACATTATTCAATGTATTCAATTTAGTCGTAAAATAAAGCATACTCTAATAATTTAAGAGTAAAATAGTGAATTATTAATATTAACTTATAAAAAAATTCAACCGCTTTAATACTATTTACTATTGCTTTAATAAAAGTAAAGTAAATAATTGAGACTGGCTCAATAAAGTGACGTCTTTAGATTGACCATCAATTGATAAAGTCATGACTGGGTTTTGTAGAAAATCTTTTGCAGCCTCAGCCGAATAAAGCTCTGGTAATTCAAGATGGTAATTCTCATTACCAGCCACATCCAGCTTTAAGTATAGTGGTTCAGATTTAACCCAATGACCTGAGTCATCTGCATTGTCTTGAAACAAGTCACTGTAGCTGACTTCAATGAGCTGCTCACCAGCAACAAGATCCACTTCACGTTGAAATTCAATCACGATGCCATTGACACTATCGATATCAAGATCATCATGTAAGGTTATGCTTGAAGATTGCGCAGCAAAACTTGTTAAAAGTAAACTTAACGCTGCTGATAAAGTTAATTTAGTATTCATGTCAAACTCCAGTCTCGATAAATTAATCCATATAAAATTCATTTCACACCACACAAACTATAAGACCTCGAGATATGATAAAAACTTTCATCAGCAATAAAAATATTATTAAAACGACTTTAAATGTATGAAAAGTTACCTTTATATTTTCAAGCTGCTTGATAATTAATTACTCTATTTTTTAATATTTATAATCTTTATTGATTTAATGCAAAGAAAACAATTGTAACAATCGTTAAGGTAATAAAATAAAAAGAAAGGCTAAGTAAAAATTTCTAAGGTATTGGGGGTACCGAAGTAATGGGTAAAGTTAATCAGGGAAAAGTCGTTTGTACTCGGTGTCAGACAGAAATTGTTAAAATTTCAGACAAATGTGCCTGCCAAAAACAATGTATAAAGCATGATAAAAGTCTTTGTAATTATCACTTTAAAGCACAAAAAATTTCTAAGCATCAACAACGCACTGTATCTTCAATTTCTTTAGCTGTTGCTAGCGGTATATTGATTACATTGTCATCCTATTTCTGGTATTCAGTCATTCTAGATTTAAAAATGTATTCGCTGAACAACAATCACCCTTTTGTGAGCTTTACATTTTTATTTGCTGCTTGGTCATTCTTTTTTGGTTGCTATTGCTTAGTCATTACTCTTCCTGAGCTACTGTCATATCGGAACATTACCTTAATCAAACACAAAATTTTCATTAAGTTAATGTCAAAAGTTTCACCCAAGTAATTGATTATCAAAATTAAGAACAACATTTTATAGTTCTATTTCAAGCCTATCTCGAGACTGTTTACCTTCTTATCGAAGTAAACCTTCAAAAAATCTAATAATAAACGGACTTTTTTGGAGTCGGCAGCACCGGGAGGAAATACCGCATAAATGTTGATGTCAGATAGTTGGTAATCATCTAACACAGTTTCTAACGTCCCTTGCTTTACTTTAGGCCAAGCATCATATGTTGGTATACGGCCAATGCCATGTCCTCCTTCTACAAAAGCAGTTCGAGCAGATGCGTTATTGGTCGTAATACTGCCTTTCATTTCGATACTAAAGGAGCGAGTGCCCTTTTTTAGCTCTAATATTTTCTTTAATGGTTTATATACCACCCAGTCATAAGCACTAAGATCCCCCGGATTTTTCGGTCTACCGTGTTTTTCAAAATATTCTGGCGCACCACATAAGCAGGTTTTTAACACAGATAATTTAGTGGCTTGTAAACTTGAATCAACCAGTGGTGCACCTCGAATAGCAATATCAATGCCTTGATTAATAATGTTGACAACTTCATCAGTCAACATGACATCCAACTCAATTTTTGGATACAAGGTTTTGAATTCATTTAATGCAGGCACAATGGTTTCAAGGCCCGCATTGACAGGACAAGTTATTTTAATCAAGCCCATAGGCTCGCTCTTCATATTTTCAATCTGTTTATTCGCCGAATAAGCTTGCTCTGCAATGACCTTGCAGGATTGGTAATAAGCATGCCCTTCTTCGGTAAGTCTGATACTTCTTGTTGAACGATTGAGTAACTTGACTTGTAAATGTTCTTCTAGCTTTTTCAAATGGTAGCTCACTACCGCCCTTGAAAGGCCAATATGCTTAGCTGCCCCACTTAAACTGCCTTGTTCAACCACTTGCGAAAAAACCACCATACTTTTTAATTGCTCAAAAGATACATTCATTATTCACTCAACTTGTTCTAACCGGATCAACACTAGGCATAAATCTACCTTAACCGCACCATTGTATCAATTATTCAAACAATGAAGTCTAAAAAGTCTGCATTGTTTGATTTAGTTCTTGTTTCTATACTGGCTTCAAGATTTAGATAACAGACTAAAACCAAACACGGTTTGATATAAACAGCATACAAGGATTTCTCATGACTCAAGTAAACGCAAAAACATTATTAATGGTGCTTACATCACATGATGCTTTAGGTGACACAGGTAACAAGACTGGCTTTTGGATAGAAGAGTTCGCCGCGCCTTACTTTGTATTTAAAGATGCGGGTTTTGAAATCACTTTAGCATCACCTGCTGGCGGGCAACCGCCTATTGATCCAAGCAGCGAACTTGCTGACTTTCAAACCGATGACACACGTAGATTTGATAACGATAAAGAAGCCCAAGCACATCTCGCTTCAACGTTAATATTATCTGAAGTCAAAGCAGACGATTATGACGCAGTATTTTACCCAGGCGGTCATGGACCATTATGGGATTTAACAGATAATGCTGACTCTATTGCATTAATCGAGCAATTTATTAAACAAAGCAAACCTGTCGCTGCTGTTTGCCATGCAAGTGCAGCGCTATTAAATGCGAAAAATAACGATGGTAGCTATATAGTGGCTGGTAAAGCAGTAACAGGATTTAGTAATACTGAAGAAGACGCTGTTCAATTAACTGATGTTGTACCGTTTCTTCTTGAAGATGAATTACAAAAACGTGATGCAGACTATCAAAAAGTAGCTGACTGGCATGCATTTTCGGTACAAGATGGCTTAGTAATAACAGGTCAAAACCCTGCAAGCTCGTCCATTACAGCGCAAAAACTCGTCTCTCATATCAGCGCATAACACATTATTTAGGACAATCTCATGCTTAATTTTTCATTTCAAAACAACACCAAAATCCTTTTTGGTGAGAACCAAATTAATGCAATCAGTAGTGAAATCCCTACTGATGCAAGAGTGTTAATGATTTACGGCGGTGGTTCGATTAAATCTAACGGTGTTTATCAGCAAGTGACTGAAGCACTTAAAGACCACACTTGGTTTGAATTTTCAGGTATTGAGCCAAACCCTCAATACAACACCCTAATGAAAGCTCAAGCCATCATTGAAGCAGAAAAGATTGATTACTTACTGGCTGTGGGCGGTGGTTCCGTGGTCGATGGGGTTAAATTTATTGCCGCTGCTGCTAAGTTTGAAGGTCAAGACCCGTGGGATATGGTTGCAAAAGGCGCTTCAGTTGCTGACGCATTACCTATTGGCGCAGTATTAACTCTGCCTGCGACAGGTTCAGAGTCTAACGGTGGTAGTGTTATCACTCGTGATGGCAATAAACTTCCTTTTGGTAGCCCGTTATTGCGCCCATTATTTGCAGTACTTGATCCTGCGGTGACTCTTTCACTGTCAGATCGCCAAATTGGCAACGGCGTTATTGATGCTTATATCCATATTATGGAGCAATATTTAACATTCGATGTAAACGGTAAAGTACAAGATCGTTTCAGTGAAGGTTTACTGCAAACATTAATCGAAGAAGGCCCGAAAGCACTGGCTGCAGACACTAAAGAAGACTTAGAAATCAGAGCCAATATCATGTGGTCTGCGACTATGGCACTAAACGGCTTAATTGGCGCCGGTGTTCCTCAAGATTGGTCAACACATATGATTGGTCATGAATTAACTGCCAGCCACGGTATTGACCATGCAAGAACGTTATCAATAGTTTTGCCAGCAGTCATGAAAGTACGCCGTGAGCAAAAACATGGCAAATTAGTCCAGTACGCTGAACGTGTATTTGGCATTACAACTGGCACTGATGGGCAAAAAATTGATCAAGCCATTAGCGCAACTGAAGACTTCTTCAAGCTAATGCAAGTACCAACACGCTTAAGTGATATTGATGTTGGCGCAGAGCAAGTGGATGTATTAGTTGCAGCACTTGAAAAGCACGGCATGACCAAATTAGGTGAACATGGCGATATCGACTTAGCTGTGAGCCGTGAGATTTTAACAACGGCTTTATAAGTTAGGCTCATGCTTTTTAAAATGTAATTATATTTATAATTTCGGTAAGTCATTTCGAAGGCTAGCAATTTGCTAGCCTGTTTTGTTTTCAGCTAAACGTTTGTTTAAATGAAGCTTAAAGTGTGATCTAACCTTTATAACCGCAATTTATTCATCATTAGATGAATATTGTAGAATTAATTCCCTTAGCGATGTCACCACATTAGCTTACTATATTCTACACTTGAATAATTACACTCAAACCCACAGATATCATGGCAACAACTAAAAAGTCAGCAGGAAGACCATTAACACAAATGGATAAACGTGGTGCTTTAATCGATGCCGCGAGATCTTTATTTGTTGAAAATGATTATGAAAAAGTATCAGTGCGCGCCATAGCATTAAAAGCCGATGTCGACGCCAGCCTTATTCGCTATTATTTTCACTCTAAAATGGGTTTATTCAGTCAAATGCTAAAAGAAACTTTAGCGCCTATGTTTGAAAAGATTCAACAAACCAATAAACAATTTGCTGCCAGTTCTCCTGAGGATATTTTAACGACTTATTATACCTTAATGAGTCAAAACCCAGATTTCCCCAAGCTTATTTTCCGCACAGCTAATCTTGCTGCTACTGAAGTAAATCAAGAACTACAAGCGAATTTATTCGCAATATTTCCAACGACTCGCATGACGATATTTGATCAACTCAAACAAGCTGACATGCTTAAATCAGATGTAGATATCATGTGCGCCAAAATGAGTTTTATCAGCCTTTTGGTATTTCCATTTCTTATGCCGGACTTAATTAAACAAGCCGTGGGCATAAAAACAAATCCTGAATTTTTTCAAAAACTCGCTAAACACAATGCATCACTTTTACGTCATGGGCTAATCGCCGATGAATCTAAACCAAGTCAGGACCGCTAAACATGACCAGCTTAAAAAGACGTTACGTATTTCCCGGCATTGCAGCTGGATTTATTATTTTATTTATTGCCATTGCGATGCGATCTTCACCCGAACTCGAAGCAGGTCATGATAAGTCTCGTTTGGTTGAAGTATTTAGCCTCGACAAACAGCAAAGTATGCCAGTAATTAAAGCCTATGGCCGCGTTGCACCAAAGCATAGTTGGCAGGGTATTGCTGAAGTGGGTGGTAAAATCATTTACCGTCATCCAGAGCTTGAGACTGGTCGTTTAATAAAAGCTGACACCTTAGTGCTTGCTATTGACCCGCTTGAATACGAACTAAAACTAGCCCAAGCTGAAGCGAATGTAAATTCGGCAGAAGCGCAGCTTATTCAGCTAACTCAAAAACAAGTAAACCTTGAAACCAGTTTAGAAATCGAGCAACAAAAGCTCACCTTAGTGGATCAAGAATACCAACGTAAACAGGCCCTGAATGCCAAGAATCTGATTTCTAAATCAGAACTTGAAACCCAAAAACAGGCTCTTCTGGCGCAGCGTAACTTAGTGCAAGATTTAAACAGTAGCCTAAGCTTGCTACCTGACGATAGAAAAGTCACCCAGGCTCAGGTCAAAGTAAACCAAGCATTATTCAATGATGCACAAAGGCAATTAAATAATACTCGCTTTACCCTGCCCTTTGATGCCCGTATTGCCGAGGTTAATATTGAACGTGCACAAGCTGTTAATAATGGTTCAGTATTATTTGAAGCCCACCAGCTTGGCGCGGTTGAAATAAAAGCAGAGTTATCACTGCAAGATGCTGAAACTTTAATTAGCAGCATTTCGGACATTCCCCGTGACACTGCATCATTACCCTCAATTGAAAAGGTGAACTTTGACTCTCTCGTTGAAATCAACATGGGTCAAAAGCATCACCAGTGGCAAGCAAAACTGACTCGTATTGCCGACACCATCAACCCAGATCAGGCAACCATTGGTTTTTACTTAGAAGTCGAACAAGACTTCAATGATATGAATTTAGTTAAACGCCCGCCTTTAACCAATGGGATGTTTGTGACTGCTTATATTCATGGCTACCCATCGAAACAATTTGTCATCCCTGAAAAAGCGCTCCATGGCGACCAAATCTATGTTATGAATGCAGAAAACAAGTTACAGATTACCAAGGTCAATGTGGTATATCGCACTGAAGATGGCGTCGCCATTGAAAGCCAAACAAACGAAAACCCAATAGTTCAAGGCGATAAAATAGTCACTAACGATCTCATTCCAGCCATTGCAGGCATGAGTTTAAAAATTGCTGAGCACAACAAGCCAAATGTTGAGGAGTCTAACCAGTGATTAATTTTTTCACTCGTCACCCGACAATTGCAAACTTGATGATGTTGGCATTCTTTGTCGTCGGTCTCAGCAGTATTGGCAAGATTAAACGAGAGACGTTCCCTGAATTTAGCCCACCTTACATTATTGCCAGCGTGGTTTACCCAGGTGCTTCTCCAGCTGAAGTTGAAGAAAGCTTATGTCTGCGAATGGAAGATGCCATTGATGGGTTAAGCGACATTGAAGAAACCAAATGTGATGCCCAAGAAGGTTTTGCTTCGTTAACCGTTAAATTAACCGGCGATGCGGATATGGGGCGCAGTCTAGTTGATATCCAAACTGAGATTAACGCCATTAAAGACTTCCCATCACAAATTGATCCGCCAACGGTTAAAGAACTTGATTGGGCTGAACCTGTGGTAGATATCGCCATTGCAGCCGATGCAAGTTTACCCCACTTAAAGTCTTATGCAGAAGATTTAAAGCGTCGTTTAAAAATTGATGCTGGCGTGAACTTAGTTACCGTTTCTGGGTTTTCTGATCATCAAATACGGGTTGAGTTAAACGAAGCGGACATCAGGCGTTTAGGGCTAACAGTTGCAGAAGTTGCCGATAAAGTCGGTAGACAAAATGTACAAATGCCAGCCGGTAGCGTTGAATTATCAGATAAAAACTTATTAATTCGCTTCGATGAGCGCCGTATTACCCCTGAAAATTTGGGTAAAATAATCGTGTCATCTAACCCTGAAGGCGGCGTAGTACGCTTGCGAGACATAGCCAAAATTGAAGATCTGTTTGAACTCGAAGAAGAGCACACCATATTTAACGGTAAAGCCGCTGCTGTGCTTAAAATTCAGAAAAACAAAGCTGATGATGCCTTACGAATAAAAGAACGTGTCACTGAATTTGTCGCCCAAGAGCAACTTGTCGCGCCAGATGGCGTGACTCTGACCCTCACTAACGATATGTCATCCTTACTGCAAGATAGATTATCCATGCTACTTAAAAATGGTTGGCAAGGGATCATCTTAGTGTTCTTCTCAATGTGGTTATTTTTCTCACTGCGTTACTCTTTTTGGGTGTCGGCAGGTCTGCCAGTAGCCTTTATGGGAGGGCTATTTTTAATGTGGGTATTTGGCGTATCAATCAACATCATGAGCCTAGTGGGTCTATTAATGGCCATTGGTATTATGATGGACGATGCGATTGTGATTGCTGAATCTGTAGCCGCCCACGTTGAAAAAGGTTTACCCATAAATGATGCAGTGACTCAAGGTGTTAAAAAAGTCGCCCCAGGGGTATTTTCATCCTTTTTAACCACTGTATTCATCTTTGGTAGCCTGTTATGGCTTGATGGCCAAATGGGCGATGTATTATCAGTGGTGCCTTTAGTGCTTATCATGGTGCTCAGCGTCAGCCTAATTGAAGCATTTTTGATTTTACCGAATCATTTAAGTCACTCTTTAAAATCAAATAAAAATGAAAAGCCACCACTTAAATTTAAACGTGTTTTCTTGGAAAAGTTTGAGCACTTTCGCAATAACAATTTAGTCAATGCCGTGACCTTTGTAGTTAAATGGCGTTATGCAAGCCTTGGCGCAACTTTAGGGTTATTGTTTGTCTCTATTGCCCTCGTCGCTGGCGGCGCTGTTAAGTTTGTCGGTTTCCCAGAACTCGATGGTGATATCGCCGAAGCGCGGATTATTTTGCCGCCGGGCTCAACACTCGATCAAACTAAACAAGTGGTAGAAAAGTTAGTTGCCAGTGCCAATAAAGTGGGCGAACGTTATACCGAAGAAAATCAAGAAGACTCAGATTTAATTCGTTATATCACCGAGCAATACAACATGAACGCCGATGCAGGTGAATCAGGCCCACACGTGGCAACGGTTCGTTTAGATTTGCTATCAGCTGAAACCCGCGAAAGCTTAATTGACGATTTTATTCGGGACTGGCGCTTAGAAAGTGGTGATATCGCTGAGCCATTATCTCTCGTCTTCAAACAGCCTAGCATGGGCCCTGCAGGACGAGATGTCGAAGTCAGACTTCAACATGACAATCTTGAATTGCTTAAAATGGCCTCAGTAGATTTACAGTCTTATTTAAGCCAGTTCTCAGGCGTCAACGGCATATTAGATGACATGCGCCCAGGTAAAGAAGAAGTGCTTGTAAAACTGCGAGACGGCGCTGAAAACTATGGTGTCGACGGGCAAATGATTGCATCACAATTACGTGCAGCATACTTTGGCCAGACCGCAGATGACGTGCAAGCAGGGCCTGAAAACATTGAAATTCAGGTACGTTTAAACAAACAACAAGCTGGTGACTTACAGGCATTAGCCAACTTCCCCATTATGTTAGGTGATGGTAATCAGTTACCCCTAAGCGCTGTAGCCACCCTTGATTACGAGCGCTCATATGTTCGTATTCAACGAATTGAAAGCCAACGCACGGTGACTGTCATGGCAGACATAGATAACACTAAAGCCAATGGCAGTGAAATAGTCAGTAAAGTACAAAATGAATATGCCCACGAACTTCGCGAAAAATACCCAGGGCTAAGAGTGGATTATGAAGGCGCAGCTAAAGAAACCGCTAAAACCGGTGCATCTTTCATGCAAGGTTTTATCATTGGTTTATTTGGTTTATTCGCGATTTTAAGTTTCCAATTTAGAAGCTACTTAGAGCCTTTCGTGGTCATGTTAGCCATTCCTCTTGCGTTAATTGGCGTGTTCTGGGGACATTTACTCACAGGTCATAGTTTATCAATGCCATCAATTTTAGGCTTCGTTTCATTAGCCGGGATTGTAGTGAACGACTCCATCTTGCTGGTGCAATATATTCGCCACCATGTCGACATTGGCGATAACATTCAAGAAGCCGTGGTTAAGGCAAGTCGAGATAGATTCAGAGCGGTATTTTTAACCTCACTAACAACAGCTGCAGGCTTATTACCGTTGCTTATGGAAACCTCTTTGCAAGCACAAGTCGTTAAACCGATTGTAATTTCAATCGTGTTCGGTATTTTCACCTCAACCTTGTTGGTGTTATTTATTATCCCTAGTGCCTACGCGGTACTAGCTGACTTTAACTTAGTGCATAAGCATGAAGAGTTATCAGCATAAGGATTAAACCCAATACATGAGCACTAAAAAGGCCGTTAATGATAACATTAGCGGCCTTTTTAATTGGGCTTCAATGACAATGTGTTTGTTACATACGCTTCATGTTTTGCCAGTATTCGTAAAGCCCTTCAATATTTGATGAACACATAAAGCTCATTGCACCTTTAATTTGTTCATCACTCCATTGCCACCATTTCATTTCTAATAACTGTAAAATCTCAGTCTCTGTAAACCTGTAACGTATATGTTTTGCAGGGTTTGAACCAACAATAGAATATGGTGCCACATCTTTAGTGACGACTGCGCGGCTTGCGATAATTGCACCATCGCCAACACATACACCACTCATAATCATTGCTTCAGTGCCAATCCAAACATCATTTCCTATGACCGTATCACCCGAACGTACAAAACCATCTTTAGCTTCAGCAAAGTTTTCATTGTCTTGGTAAAAAAATGGAAACGTACTAACCCAATGATGTTGATGCCCTTGGTTGCCCGCCATCATAAACACAGCACCAGAACCTATTGAGCAATAACTTCCGATAATTAATTTATCTACATCAGTCCTGTCAGCGAGTAAATAACGCGCACAATCATCAAAGCTATGATTGTGATAATAACCAGAGTAATAGCTATGCTCGCCCACTATAATATTAGGGTTAGTCACTTGTTCTTTCAGAGACTTACCAACAAAAGGGCTTTCAAAATAATTGTTCAACTCGATTCCTTCTTGAAACAGATAATGTTTGTTTTACCCACTCGATGCCATGTAAATTAAGCTTAAATTTCACAGTTTATTCTTTAAAAACACTCATCATATTATGTATTAGCAGCTTCAACTAAATTATTCAGCTTCAAGCCTAAACTTCAAGCAACAGCAATGAGTTTCAAATAAAAGTACTAATTTTCGAACCAAATTACTAAGTTTGGCGATAGGTGCTCAAGACTATTGTGATGTTTAATGTGGAGCAGTGATGATATTAAATAAAGAATGTGATCAGTAATCAAAGCTATGAATCAAGCGCAGCACTATCAATAAACTTTATTGATTAATCTTATTCAATAACTGCAATAAGGTTTGCTGTTCTTGCTCATCAAGAGCCTCCAAGCACTTCTCATTAACCCACTGCGCTTCATGGATTAAATCTTGCTCTAGCGCTTTACCCGCGTCAGTTAAGAAAATTTGGA
The DNA here is from genome assembly GCF_055808815.1 of Shewanella sp. GJ50-10. Lineage (NCBI taxonomy): Bacteria > Pseudomonadati > Pseudomonadota > Gammaproteobacteria > Alteromonadales > Shewanellaceae > Shewanella > Shewanella sp. GJ50-10. Next base: position 2,326,983 of record NZ_JBVVSS010000001.1, read on the forward strand.
ATGCACGGCGATTGTCTGACTCTTGATGGCGAGTAATATAGCCTTGCACTTGAAGTTGATCGAGTAGGCGCGTCATGGTGTAGTTAGCCACATCACAAAGCTTTGATAGCTCAGTTTGGCTTATGCCCTCTTCTTGCCACAACGAAAACAACACAGGCCAAAGTTTAACGTCTAGTTCGTAGCGTTTTAGGCGTTCATCAAGCTCATTTTGCAGCATGATGTTGAGGTGAGATATTTGATAATAAAGACTTTCATAACGTTTCATAAACCGCTCCTACATGCTCATCAAGTCTTAGCTACTGGTCAGTAGATGAATCAAGCTAAGAATACGACTGTTGAGTTGTACTTTAGATTACTATCATATAAACAAGTTTTCACTTTAATATGGCTTTACTACAATCTGATTTTATAATGCCACTGATTATTAGACATAGTACGTATAAGACCGTTATTTTAGTCAGTCTGTTACAAATTGATTAATATATCGGTAGTAACAAGCACGTCCTAAGCCCGCTTTAACTCCTCTTTCTATTTCAATTTCAATTTCAATGGCATCATCTAACAAAATAACAGCTGATGTATTAGCTATAGCATGCTTAGTTCCGATACTGCTAATGAATGTTAATCCATCTTGATCGTTTATATCGTAATCCACCAACACTATCGCATGTCGTTTAACGAGCACTTTGACTTTCTCAACGGGGGTTATTAAAAAATATTCCCCATCAATGTAATTCAGCACACTGGAAAACAACTTAGCAAACTTAGCAGGAAGCGGACTGTTTAGGTATGACCAGTCCCCCTCGCCGTTAATCTCAAACATGGGTGTTTCACTGCAAAGTTCGACTTCATTGCTATTGGAATGAGCAGTTGATAACTGCCCAATTTGCTTAGCAATATTAACCGGTTCAGCCATTAGCTTTGCTCGTCTGTACAATTAATTGAAGCAGTGCTTCAATTGGATGCTTGGGTTTAAAGCCTGCAAATCGTTTAACCTGACTACGACAAGAATACCCAGACACTAAAATTTGGGTTTTATCGTCAATATTGTCGAGCGTTGGCTGCCAAGACATGGCAAACAATTTAGTAGAGCGACCCAAGTTATCTTGTTCATGGCCGTATGTACCCGCCATACCGCAGCAACCAACGTTTATCACATCAAATTCAGCACCAAAATGACTAAAAATGGTTTTCCATTCAGCTGGCGTGGCAGGTTTTGCTGTAGATTCTGTGCAGTGACTAAACCAGCTAAACTTTTGCTCAGTTTTATTCAGCGCGGGCATTGTTTTAATGGCATAGGTTAGCCACTCATTTGCCAGTAACACTTCAAAATTACCACGGGAATCGCCAAGCACTTGCTGATATTCATCGCGGTAACAAAGCACAAGTGCAGGATCTAACCCCACCATCGGCATATTAAGTGTATGAACTTGATTTAAAAAGTCAGCACTGGATTGCGCTGTTTTGGCGAACTTATCTAAAAAGCCTTTAATATGTGTCGGCTTACCATTGGGTTTAAATGGAAGTAACACTGGTTTTAAGCCCATTTCTTTAATCAGCTGAATAAAGCGATATACCAGCTCTGCATCATAAAAACTATTGAAAGGATCTTGTACCACTAACACATATTCAGAACGTTCAGATTCTGGAATTTTTTGTAGTGCCTCTAAATCATAGCCACGGCTTTCATGACCATCTAAACGTTGTTTAAGGGTAGGAACAGATAACGCTGGCGAGTCTACATAGCCAATCGACTTTTTAATTACCCATTGGCTTAACTTATTTTGTGACGCTAAATTAGTCACTTTTGGCATAGCTGCCATCATAGGTAGCAAGTCTTCGATACCTGCAACTAGGTAATCTTTTGCTGGACGCATATAGCGCTTGTAATAAATATTGAAGAACTGCGCTCTAAATTTTGGCACATCCACTTTTACAGGACATTGCCCTGAACACGCTTTACAAGCTAGACAGCCTTTTAATGACTCCATAACTTCATGGGAGTAATCGTAGTCACGCTCTGCGTTATAGCTATTTTGAGCCCGTTGTAAAAAGCTTAAAGGTTTTGACTTAGCCAGAGCATCAACATCAACACCTTCAGCTTCTAGCAAACGTAGCCATTCACGCATTAATCCACTGCGCCCTTTGGGCGAATGAATACGATCCCCTGTTGCTTTGAATGACGGACACATGAATGAATAGCTACTGTAGTTAAAACACAGCCCATTACCATTACAGTTCATCACATCAGGAAAGGCATCACGTACTTGAACTGGGATTTGTCTGTCGAATGTGCCACGTTTAACGCTATCAACATTAAACATCATTGGACCACTGTCTTTCGGAGCAACTAACTTACCTGGGTTCAAGCGGTTTTGCGGATCGAATAAACCTTTAATTTCTTCTAGTTCACCATACAGTTCATCGCCAAATACCGCTGGACCATATTCGCCGCGTACCCCCTTACCATGCTCACCCCACATTAACCCGCCATATTTAAGGGTAAGCTCAGCAACTTGATCCGAAATGGTTTTTAACAGTTTTTCATCTGCTTCATCACACATATCCAGTGCGGGACGCACGTGTAAAACTCCAGCATCGACATGACCAAACATGCCATATTGCAGTTTGTGACCATCTAATAAGTCACGAAATTCCATAATAAAATCAGCTAAATTCTCTGGCGGTACAGCGGTATCTTCAGCAAAGGCTAATGGCTTACGGCGGCCCTTTGTTGCCCCAAGTAGTCCCACAGCTTTTTTACGCATGGCATAAATTTTATTGATACTCGGTTTATCTGAAGTGATTTGATACCCAACAACGCCAGCCTCTTCATTAGCCAATTGGCTTGCTAAAACCGCCTCAAGTTTACCAATACGTTGCTTAACGTCATCTTCATCGCCTGCAAACTCAACCATGTTGAGGCCTTCGATGGTTTTATTGGGTACTGCTTCAATAAGGTGCGATACCGAATGCCAAATGATATCTTCGCGGGCAAGATTTAATACTTTCGAGTCAATGGTCTCAACCACTGTAGCGCTCGCAGCGACCAAAGAAGGTGCATGGCGTAATGCCGATTCAAACGAGTCATATTTGATATTCAGCATCATTCGCGTATTTGGAAGCGGCGTAATGTTAAGCTTCGCTTCGGTTAATACTGCTAAAGTGCCTTCAGAGCCGGCTAAAATACGCGATAAATCGAATTGGGTTAGCTCATCGTTCCAAACATGACGTAAATCGTAACCAGTTAAAAAGCGATTTAAAGCAGGAAACTGATTAACAATTAAATCGCGTTTGTCATGACAACGCTTTGCAATCTGACCAATGATATTTTGCGCAAATGGATTAGCTTCAACTTGCTGATTAAGCGCAGTCTCAGCCTTAATAGGAGCCGTAGTTAATACGCTACCATCCACTAAAACACTGGTAAGCCCTAAAACATGATCAGAAGTTTTACCATACACTAATGAACCTGCACCAGAGGCATCAGTGTTGATCATACCACCCACGGTTGCGCGATTTGAAGTCGATAAATCAGGACTGAAAAAGAAACCATGAGGTCGCAGTGCATCATTTAACGCATCTTTGACCACACCAGCCTGAACCTTTACCCAGCCCTCTTCGGCATTAACTTCAAGCACTTGGTTCATGTGTCTTGAAACATCAAGTATTAGACCATGGGTAAGCGACTGACCATTAGTACCTGTCCCGCCACCCCGTGCACTAAACGTTACTTGTTTGTATTGAGGATCTGCTGCCAGGGTTAATACTAGCTCGACATCAGTTTGATTGAATGGGTAAATAACCGCTTGTGGCAGAAATTGATAAACAGAATTGTCGGTTGCTTGAATCAATCTTGCGCTGTAACGCTTATCTATTTCGCCTGCAAACGATGACGCTTCAAGCGCATCTAGAAAGCTTAAATAAATAGGTTCTAAAGTTTGATGATGAGATAGCAGCGGCAGCATATTGGACTTCTGTTTATAGTAATTTTGTGATCATTATAAACAAAAAAAGAGCCGCTAAGTAGTTGAGTTAGTAATTTTCATCAGTCAGTTAGCTGATAAATTATCTTTACTGAAAAGTCATCATACTAAGCTAAGGTTCTGTTTTAATTTACTTTGATATATTTGCATAACTTTAAGGTAATAATTAGTTTAAATAGACAGATTCTCATTTCATAGAACAGATAAAAGCCCCTTGCGAAATGCAAAGCGAAAATTGAATTTAAAAGATCATACCGCTATTGATTTATTAACCCATGACCTGAAGAAGTGAACCACCTTGCTCGTTTTACTTAAGTTATACAAAGATATGATCGCAGACATAAACTAATCCAGTTGTACTGTTATGAATACTTAGCCATAACCACTGAAAACCATTACAATGCGCCGCTTTATGCGGCAATTTTTTGGGATTAGAAGTTTTAATATTTAATTCAATTTAAACTCCTCCAACTTTCAACACCATTTTGAAAGCATTCCAGTCGCTGCACATTATCAAACCATTTTTTAGCTCGGATTAAATATCAAATGAAACTCAGTAAAAGATTACAGCAGATCAATAGTATGGTTGAAAAAGACTATGAGCATATTTGGGATTGTTGTTGTGACCATGGGTTTCTTGGTGCTGCTTTATTAAAGCGTAACGCCGCGCCTAACATACACTTTGTTGATATAGTGCCTGAGCTAATGGCTAAGCTTGATAAAAGCTTAACTAAATATTTTCCAGCTTCGCACAGTAAGATTGTTAAAGATGAAACCTTTAACGAGTTCTCTTCCCCCAATTCAGGGGCAGGTAAAAAGTTGACCCAAAAAGTTCAACTGAACAAACCAGTACAATCTAAATGGTTTACACATTGTATTGATGTTGCGGTGCTACCTTTAACACAATATTCAGGCAAACATTTGGTTATTATTGCAGGCGTTGGCGGCGATTTGATGAATGATTTTATTACCAGTATTCAACAGCGATATTCAGCGTTAAAAATTGATTTCTTACTTTGCCCTGTTCATCATCAATATAGCTTAAGAGAAAACCTAATAGCTTTAAAATTTAGTTTAGAGCATGAAGTATTGATTGAAGAAAATCAGCGCTTTTATGAAATCATTTTAACCTCTAATCAAAATGATATTCATCATAAATCAAAGTATGAAGCAGTCAGCCTAGCAGGCAAACAAATTTGGAGTTCAAAAAAGCTTGAACAAACAAATACCCCAAAACGTTATTTGAATAAAACATTAGCTCATTATCAACGTATTCAAAACGGCAAAACTGCCAATGTGCAGCACATCATTGAGGCTTATCAAGCTGTCAAAATAGGCAAGTTTAGTTGTAGTTAATGGTAGGTGGTTTAACTTTCATCAATAAATTTCTACTTAAGTGAAATTATGCACTCAATTACAGTCAACACTGAGTAAACTGTTATTTCGGTAATACAAGATTGATAACATGTCTCAATTACAAAAAATTGATTGTATTCTTATCCTCTCAGATGATTAGTATAGGAATGTCATTAAAAATTATAAATGATCTTTCTGGTTCAACTGATAATTTAGTAATATCGATAGCACGATTAGGAATACCTAACTATATAAAGCAAGTGTAGAAAATAATTCAACTCCATGCAAACTTTAATCATCTGAAAAATATACACATTAACACCAATTTAGCCCTTCCTAAATTACCTTAGACATGGTTAAAATATCTGCTATGATTATATTACTAAGATTATGTAATGTATTAAGCTATCCGCATTGTTCTTAGATGAAATCAAACCAAGGAATGGACGCAATAGCTCATGGAAAGAGTAACGTATTCTTCACCCTTTTCTGTATCTGAGCAAATGATTGATTATATTGCCTTTACCTAGTTACCAACTATATTTTAGGAAATTTAATATGATGAAAACTCTATCAGTAGCTATAGCTTTGACAACTTTAGTTAGCCTTAACGCCTTTGCAGAAAATAATGTGCCGCAAGCAAATCAAAATCATTACGTAGCAAATGAGTTATTAAAAGATCTCACAGATTGTTACGTTAAGTTTGATTTTTTAGGCAAAGATACAACGTCAATAGAAAATGTTTTAAGTTTATATGATCAAGAGCAAGTGAGAGTATCTATAAATAAATATAACAGCCGTTTTTATCAAACAATGGCTTTAGGCGTTCAAAGCTTAGATCGAACTCAAATCGCACGTGGATGTACTCGAATCAATCAAAGAGCGGTATCCATTAACAACTATGTTAATGAAAAAACCAACTTAGCTGCAGAGTAAAGTTAGCTCAATTATAAATGTCTTAAACCTAACTCTTAGAAAACATAAACAGTTTATGTTTTCTAAGGTTAGTAAACCATCACAGGTACAATTTTATGAAGACATATTTATTGATTATCATAAGCTTAGTTTCTTTATGTTCATTCGACTTGTCCGCAAATAGTAGTTTAATTAATAACAGTGCTAAAGATAGCTCAAAAGCAGAGCAAGATTTAATAGCAGAATTAGCTGAATGCTATGCAACACGTGAGGTATGGAGTCAAAACACTACTGAAATTGAAGGCGTTCTCAATTTGTTTGAAAATCAAAACGAAGTTAGATTAGCTGTAAACAAATATAGAGGTCGCTCAAACGTCGAAAACTACAAACAAATCACTAAACGTTGTGTAGAGGTTCAGCAAAAAGCGACTGCAATACATCAATACTTAGCGAATCAAGTCAGCTCGAACATTAGGTAAACGTTTGTTCAGTATACAAATTAAAACACTTCTTTCAAACAAGAGGTGTTTTTACTTATTAGTCCAAGCTAATTTCAGCTCCCCAGCTACAAACAAAAGCAAATAAGCTTTCGTGCTTTTTATTCCACAGCTATCTATACATTTACAATAAGAACACTTTACTTATTTGATATAGTTATTTTCAGTAAAGAAAAGTCATTACAATGCGACTCATTTTTAAATTAAACCTTCATTGAGCGCAATTTACATTTAGTATTTATTTAGGAAATATATCCAATCAAACTCAATAAAAAATTGTACCTAATAGATGGTATGACTTTAATTAATGCGCTTAAGCCCCATTGGCTTTGGCTGTGGGAAAAACTCTCTTTTTGTTCGTCAGTAACATGACAACTAATGATTTTTGCTAATGCCATTTGAATCTATCCTTTTATTCATAAATCTCAATTTATACCTAAGCACTAAATTCCATGTCTTGATAAAGCCATAATATATGTCTGGCAGTTAAAGACTTAAACAGAGTCACAATAAAAAAACACAAATTACAGACACAAAAAAGCCGCATTTAAGCGGCTTTTTTCATTTAGCTAACTTATTAGCCAAATTAACCGAGCAATTAAGCGTGCTCTTCTGCTAGGTATAACCAAGTGTCGATAACAGTATCAGGGTTAAGTGAAACTGTGTCGATGCCTTGCTCAACTAACCATTGTGCAAAGTCTGCATGGTCAGATGGGCCTTGGCCACAAATACCTACGTATGCACCTTTCGCTTTAGCCGCTTTTATCGCTAACGATAGTAATGCTTTAACCGCATCATTACGCTCATCGAATAAATGGCTGATGATGCCTGAGTCACGGTCAAGACCCAAAGTTAACTGAGTTAAATCGTTAGAACCGATAGAGAAACCATCGAAGTGCTCTAAGAACTGATCAGCCAACAATGCATTAGAAGGTAGCTCACACATCATGATAACGCGAAGTCCGTCTATTCCTCGCTCTAAGCCCTGCTCTTTCAGCAATTCAATGACTTGAGCAGCTTCATCAACAGTACGTACAAACGGGATCATGATTTCTACGTTCTTTAGACCCATATCGTTACGAACGCGTTTAATCGCTTCACACTCAAGTGCGAAACAGTCACGGAATGACTCAGAGATATAACGGCTAGCACCACGGAAGCCCAACATTGGGTTTTCTTCTTCTGGCTCGTAACGGTCACCACCAACAAGGTTAGCGTATTCGTTAGACTTAAAGTCTGACATACGTACGATTACTTTCTTAGGGTAGAACGCACTACCAATAGTCGCGATACCTTCAACAAGGCGAGCAACATAGTATTCAACTGGCGATTCATAACCAGCAATCATCTCGTTGATTTCTTCTTGAAGCTCAGCAGGCTGTGAGTTGAACTCAAGCAATGCTTTCGGGTGAATACCGATCATGCGGTTGATGATGAACTCAAGACGCGCAAGACCTACACCTTCGTTTGGTAAACGAGCAAAATCAAATGCACGATCAGGGTTACCCACATTCATCATGATTTTCATCGGTAAATCAGGTAATGAGTCAACACGGTTAGTGATAACTTCAAACTCTTGCTTGCCGTCATAGATGAAACCAGTGTCACCTTCAGCACAAGATACTGTCACCACTTGACCATTTTTAATACGGTCAGTGACATCACCACAACCAACAACTGCTGGTACGCCAAGTTCACGTGCGATAATCGCAGCGTGACATGTACGGCCACCACGGTTAGTGACGATTGCGCTTGCACGCTTCATGATTGGTTCCCAATCTGGGTCAGTCATGTCAGTGACAAGTACATCACCTGGCTCGATTTGATCCATGTCTTCGATTGATGCAAGCACTTTAGCTACACCAGTACCGATTTTATGGCCAATAGCACGGCCTTCACAGACAACATCGCCCTTAGTTTTTAAGTGGTAACGTTCAATTAATTGCACATCTTCACGGCTACGAACTGTTTCTGGACGCGCTTGAACGATATATAACTTACCGTCGTTGCCATCTTTAGCCCATTCGATGTCCATTGGACGGCCATAATGCTGTTCAATAATGACAGCTTGTTTAGCAAGCTCCATCACTTCTTCATCATTAATTGAGAAAATGCTGCGCTGCTCAGCTGGAATATCTTCAATCTTCACTTGCTTACCATGTGAAGCATCATCAGAGTAAACCATTTGAATCAACTTGCTGCCGATATTACGGCGCACAACGGCTTGATGCCCTTGCGCTAGAATTGGTTTGTGAACGTAGAATTCATCAGGGTTAACTGCACCTTGTACTACCATTTCACCTAAACCAAATGATGAAGTGATAAAGACAACGTCGTTGTTACCTGATTCAGTGTCCATAGTGAACATCACACCTGATGATGCTTTATCTGAACGTACCATACGTTGTACGCCAGCAGATAATGCTACACCTTGATGCTCGTAACCTTGGTGAACACGGTAAGAAATTGCACGGTCGTTAAATAGCGATGCGTATACATGCTTAATAGCAAGTAGTACCGCTTCAAAGCCTTTAACGTTTAGGAAAGTTTCTTGCTGACCCGCAAATGATGCATCAGGCATATCTTCAGCAGTTGCTGATGAACGTACTGCAAATGATGCTTCTTGAGTCTCACTAGAAAGTTGCTCGTAAGCTTCGCGAATTGCGTTTTCTAGTTCTGGTTGAAATGGGGTATCGATAACCCACTGTCTGATCTGTGCACCAACTTTCGCTAATTCATTAACGTCATCAACATCTAAAGTTGCTAGAATGTCGAAAATTTTCTGGTTAACACCACTTTGCTCTAGGAACTCATTAAACGCATGAGAAGTTGTCGCAAATCCGCCTGGAACTTGAACGCCTGCGTTTGCTAGGTTACTGATCATTTCACCAAGTGACGCATTCTTGCCGCCAACCTTGTTTACATCACCCATGCCTAGTTCTTGATACCAGAGTATGTATTGCTGCACAGTTATCTCTCCACAAGTTTATTTCAATGGCCCCTTCACACGAGGGCAGCGGCATTCTACACTCCCACACAAGTGACGTAAATCTATAATTTTATTTGTAATTTTATTACTACAAGAGGTCATAATGGCACCAAAAGTATTCTATATCTCAGACGGGACTGCAATCACTGCAGAAGTATTTGGACATGCTGTGCTTTCACAATTTCCAGTTGAATTTGAAGCACTTACAATTCCATTTGTAGAAACAACTCAAAAAGCTGAGAAGGTTAAGCAGCAAATTAATGATTGTTTTATTACAACAGGCGAAAGACCAATACTTTTCCATTCAATCGTCAAACCAGAAATCCGTGACATTATTTATTCAAGCGAAGGCTTGGATTATGATTTTTTGAACACTTTCGTTAGCCCGTTAGAAAAACAATTGGGTATAGAAGCGAAGCCGGTGATGAACCGAACTCATGGTAAAAGTAACTTGGGCTATGACTCTCGGATAGAAGCGATAAATTACACAATGGAGAACGATGATGGCCAAACCATGAAACATATGGATAAAGCCGACATCATTTTATTGGGTGTTTCGCGCTGTGGTAAAACCCCTTCAAGCTTATATTTATCGATGCAATTTGGGATAAAAGCAGCCAACTATCCGTTTACTGAAGACGATATGGATAACTTAAAACTGCCTGAAGCATTAAAGCGCAATAAATCGAAATTATTTGGCCTCACCATCGACCCAAATCGATTGCATGAAATTCGTCAAGGGCGCATGGAAAACAGTCGATACTCTTCATTAAGGCAATGCCGAATTGAAGTCAAAGAAGTTGAAATGATGTATAAGAAAGAGCGCATTCCTTTTGTGAACACCACTTTCCATTCGGTAGAAGAAATTTCTGCAAAAATCCTCGATATCACGGGCCTAAAACGCCACATGTTCTAAGTCGCAATGGTTATTGAGACAAAACGTTAACTACAACTTGAATGGCCGAAAATGTTAATAACGCAGCATTTTCGGCTAACTTATTCCAATTTGTCCGCTTTTGTTCCATATCTAACTCGATTTCAGCGTGTCTAACGCTGGCTAATTAGTTATAATCCCGAGCAATATGATGTTAATTCATCGCAAACATGCTCGGTAAAATGAATGACAATTAAAACTGATGAACTACGTACCTCACTTTTATGTAAGGTAATTTCACCTGCGCAACTCGCATCTGAATATCCATTAACCCAAGATGCTGCTGACTACTTAGTTGAGCAACGTCGTGAAGTTGAAGCCATTATTGCAGGCGAAGATCAACGTTTACTCGTTATCATCGGCCCTTGCTCAATTCACGATACAGAAGCTGCATTAGAATACGCTCAGCGTCTTGCCAAATTACATCATGAGCTAAAAGAAGACTTATGTATTGTAATGCGTGTTTATTTTGAAAAACCACGCACAATCGTAGGTTGGAAAGGATTAATATCTGATCCTGATTTGGATGGCAGCTTTAGCCCAAACAAAGGCTTGAGAATGGCGCGCCATTTGCTGCAACAAATTACTGAATTAAAACTCCCTATCGCAACTGAGTTTTTAGACATGGTGAATGGTCAGTATATTGCTGATTTAATTACTTGGGGCGCTATTGGTGCTCGTACAACGGAAAGCCAAATTCATCGCGAAATGGCATCGGCACTTTCATGTCCTGTTGGTTTTAAAAACGGTACTGACGGTAATATCAACATTGCAGTTGATGCCGTCCGTGCAGCGCAAGTTCCACACATTTTTTACTCTCCAGATAAAGATGGTGCAATGGCTGTTTACCGTACTCACGGTAATCCATATGGTCACATCATTTTACGCGGTGGCAAAAAGCCGAACTATTCGGCAGAAGATGTCGAAGTCGTGCGTGCACAACTTGAAAAAGTAGGTGTAACACAACGTATGGTTGTTGATTTCAGCCACGGTAACAGTGAAAAGAAACATAAAAACCAGTTAAACGTTGCCGACAGCATCATGCAACAAATGCGCAGTGGCAGCACAGCTGTTGCAGGTATTATGGCTGAAAGCTTTATGATTGAAGGTAATCAAAAAGTCGTAGAAGGTCAGCCTTTAACTTATGGTCAAAGCATAACAGATGCCTGTTTACACTGGGAAGACTCGGAAAAGCTACTACGTGATTTAGCTCAGGCTTCAAAAGAGCGTAAAGCCCTGCTAAGCAAATAGACCTATATAAGTTATTTAAAAGCTATTTTTAAATAACTTAGGATTATTTTCACTTATCTAGCATGAGTTTTGTAAACAATCGAAACTGATAGAAATGAAAGCCAGTCATGAATATGACTGGCTTTTTTATTGGCAGGAATAAGTTTATGAAACTTTGTGATTTTCATTTAGGCAATACTGGCATCAATTGCACCCTCTTCAATTGCATCCTCTTCAATTGCATCCTCTTCAATTGATGCCAATGAAAGTTGCTGAAACAAATGGTTAATTACCATAAAACTTTCTACTAGTTTAGGGTCAAAATGTTTGCCCTTCCCCTCTACGATTAACTTAACCGCATCTTGATGGCTAAAGGGCTTTTTATAACATCGAGGTGAAGTTAACGCATCGTACACATCAACTAAGGCAACGATACGCGCAGCAAGAGGAATTTCTATACCTGATAAACCTTTAGGGTAGCCATTACCATCCCACTTCTCATGATGACCGCCAGCAATATCACGTCCCATTTTTATAAAATTACAATCTGGCGCATATTCAGTCAGACTATTTAAAACCGAAGCACCTATGACAGGGTGAGCTTTTATTTGTTCAAACTCGTCAGGCGTTAATCTTCCCGGTTTAAGTAAAATAGCATCAGCAATGCCGACTTTGCCAATATCATGTAGTACTGAAGACAAAGTGATTTCTTCAATAAAAGACACGGTCAGTTCTTTTGGCGCGTCAAACTCGCTGTATCTTTGGGTGGCTAACATTGCTGCGTATCGCTGCATTCTCAATAAATGCGCACCTGTTTCGTTATCACGATACTCGGCTAGTTTTGCTAAACCAATTACCGTTGCTCGCCTTGATGTTAACGTACTTTCTAAGGAGTGCGATAGTTTGCCTAATAAGAAGGCAATAGACATAGTCACTATGGCATTGGTGGCAATAAAATTGATTACAACCACAGCCCAAATTATCGTGCTGTAGCCTTCAATATTGGGCCATATATGTAGATTAAAATGAAAAGCCACGCCTAACCCCAAAAGACATATAAGGTTAATGAGTTGCGCATAATTACTGGCTATTTTTCCCAACAAAACACAAGTTAACGGTGGGAATATAAATAACCAGAAGAACCCTGCACCACTTGGTCCAATGGCGATTAAAAAACCGAGTCCAAGACTAAAAGCCAACATGCAGCCAATGTTAAAACGTGCCTTATCAGTGAGGTTTTTGTCATAAATAATAAACAGTAAGATGGCATAAACAATAGTATCGAATACCGCCATAGCATAAAGATTAGCTTGAATGCACAAGTAAATACTTGTGAAATATACGGGGATACAGACAATGGCTAACAAACCAAAAATACGATTAAAAATAACTCTCCGCCAATAAGCTAGAGAATCTCCAATAGTGATGTTTTCAATAAACGGCAAACCTGCTAGTGACATATTTCATCCTTGAAGTGCCAAGCTTTATAAAAGTATTTCAAAACTATTAATTAATTATTGTTGATCTCTTCCATAAAGCAACATTCGATACTCCCAAAGTACAAATGAATTAATTTGATACGTAATTGTTATTGTTATGAAGTCAACCAAAAGATAAGGTGAACATATAAAATGGAAATGTTCAGTGATATTCAAAAAGGATTTGTAATGAGTCGTTATCCAGCTAAGTTAACACCCGCTAAGCTAGTATCAAACCAGTTAAATTTCTTGAAGATAAGCAATATAAGCATACTGGTAGGCAGTTTATTGATTTCTTCGCAATCATTAGCTACGCCTACAGAATTTAAGCAAGCCTATGAAGCTTATAATGTCGCCTTTGAGTCAGGCAATACCGAACAAGCCGCTAAATCAGCCCAACAAGCTTATGAATTAGGTAGAAGTATTTATGGTGAAGCCAGTATAGATACAGCTAACCTAGGCTTTAATCTGGCCATTGCTCTTAGCAATAATAGGCAATATGAAGAAGCGGCCCCTTATTTTGAGCAAACATTGGTGCAATATAGAACACATTACGGTGACGATAGTGTTCAATTGGTAGATCCTCTTTTAACCTATGCTGATAAAATTAAAGATTTAAAACTCGCTAAAAGCTTACTGTCTGAAGCCCGAAGCATTGCTTCAGATAGCGAAAATCCAATTTTATATGCCCATACTCTTTCAGCTTCTTATGACAAACTTGTCCAAACTAAATACGATAAGAAACAAGTCCGTAAATATATTTTACAAGCAAAGGAAATATACAGTGAGTTCCTTCCAATTGACTCGACTGTTTTGGTTAATTCAAGATTTGAAAGCTCAGCAGTTTACCTAGCAAATAAAAAATATGACAAAGCAGAAATAGAATTACTGGAAGTAATCAATCAGTACCAAGCTCTGGATTATACCCACCCTTATGAGTTAGCAGCACATGCACGTTTAGTTGCCATGTATAGTGAAAGAGAAAAAACAGATCTTGCCACTCAACATTGCTTAGCGATCGGAAGCATGAAGCCTTGGAGTCAAGAACAGCAACAAACACCTATCTACCGTGTAAACCCTGAATATCCATCAAGTAAGCTCAGATCAAGAGCTGAAGGGCTGGTGCAATTAAGCTTTGTTGTCGATGAACAAGGTTTCGTATCCGAACCTGAAGTCATTAGATCTGAAGGTGGTAAAGCTTTTGAAAAAGAAAGTATTAAAGTCCTTAAGCAATGGCGCTACGCCCCTAAATTCGTTGATGGTAAACCTGTTAAAGCCACATCAACCGTTCAATTGGATTATAAGATAGGTTAGATATTTGAAATAAGAGGGCAACAGCCGTTGTCCTCCAACCTCTATAAACACTGAGCATCAAACATTAATTAAATAGATTAACCATTGCAGTCCACTCTTGCTCTAATTTCCCAAAGCTTTTACCTGTCACCTCTTTTATATCTTGACCTTTATAGATTTTAAAATAAGCATCTAGCCCACTATTTATAGCTAAGGGTTCTCAATCAAGAATTGGGGAAAGGCACCTTCTTGCACATAAGCTAATTGTCTTTCAACTCGTGTGCTAGATTCATGTTTAGCATCTTCAGCTTTAGATAATAAAATTAACGGTCCGTGCTTAGCTGCTAATTTTGCAGTCTGAGTATATAAATCAATACCAAAATTAGGATATTCAGATTTGTTGCCAAAGCGGTGCTGTAAGATAACAGCTAAACCATCATCATAAAAACGATCTTCATAACCATTTTTAATTTTTTACGTTGATAACTCACAGCATGCACATGAGTTAACTCATGATTGAGAGCCATACCATTATGCTCTTGATTTGCCATCGATTGTAATACTCGATTTTCTGGAATATGAATTGTATTCCAATCTTGATACGGACTTCATTTTGTTTTCGAAATAATGCCACCAATGGCTCTTTTATTGCTGGTCATTATATTCAATCGATTGACTTAAATAACCTAACACAAGCTTCGGTCACGACCGACTTGCTACGTAAATTGCTTAACCACGCTTAAATCAATTTCCGCATCATTTTCAACAGTAAAAGCCTCAAATGAGTTGGCATGTTGATATGTTTCGGCAAAAGAAACCTGACTTATCAATATAAAACTGATGGCTAACGATAGTGATACTCGCTATTTAAATTCAAATATAATCCTTTATTCCTTTGGCACTTCAATGTGCATTAATTAACCTAAAAACCTAAAAAGTTGACTAAGACGTCAACTTACGGATAAGGTCTTTAATAATCAAGTGTTAGATTAACGTTAAATTTGGCTAGATAAAATCCCCCAATGTTATAGATTCTAGCGCGCAACACTTAAATCGACTCAAGTAAATGATTAACAAGGCTACAGGAGAATATCTAGTGAACAGCACGCTAAATACCCAGTCTAAAACCAGCGCCGCCATTCTTGGTTTATTGCTGTTGATTGGCTTGTCAGTACTAGGCTTGTCGCTCAAACAGGCCATCATTGAGTACAAATTACTTGATCGAAGCGTCACCGTAAAAGGGCTTGCTGAAAACGAATACCCTGCTGATGTTGTTATTTGGCCTATCCAGTACACAGCAGCAAGCAATAAATTAGAAGATTTATACGCACAGGTTGATAAACAAAACGTTCTCATCAATGACTTTTTGATAAAAAACAGCATTAGTACTGACGAAATTTCAATTTCAGCACCTACCATTACAGATAAGTTAGCTCAACAATATGGCGGTAACCAAACCGTAGAATTTCGTTATACCGCACTACAAACTATTACCGTTTATTCAACAGATATAGATAAGGTGCGCGCTGCCATGCCGACACTTTCTCAGCTAGGTAAACAAGGGATAGTTTTCTCGCAAAACAACTACGATGCACAAATTGAATACATCTTTACCCGCTTGAACGAAATAAAGCCGCAAATGATTGAACAATCGACTAATAATGCCCGCTTAGTGGCTGAAAAGTTTGCCACTGACTCACAAAGCCAGCTAGGCAAAATTAAACGTGCATCCCAAGGCCAATTCAGTATTTCGAATAGAGACAAAAATAACCCACACATTAAACGTGTGAGAGTGGTCTCGACCATAGAGTATTACCTAGCGGATTAATCAATAAAATTACAAAAATAATTACAATAAAACGTGGAAGTCAACATGGATAGCAACTACAAAAAACAACTTAACCGAAGGTATATCACAGGATTATTGATGACCTTTGGATTAATAACTGTATTAAGTATCATGATGTTTAGTAGTGGTTTAATCGCTGCTGAAAACTCAATTAATCAAGCTTCAGATATTCATAATAAGACTTACATTTTAGTTCGCCACGCAGAGAAACAAAAAGGTGATAATCCCGAATTAACTCAACAAGGCCAGCAAAGAGCCAAGCGACTTGCTGATACACTCTCTTCTGTGCCGTTATCTGCGATTTATAGCACTGATTACAAAAGAACAAAATTAACAGCCCTGCCGACCTCTGAACTTACTGCTATCCCTTTAACGCATTACGACCCACGTCAACTTGCTGCTTTTGCATCAAAGCTTCAATCCAGTTCACAGTCGCATATCTTAGTTGTTGGCCATAGCAACACCACGCCAGAACTAGTGACACTCTTAGGCGGAGATGCTGGCGAAGATATTAATGAACAAAGTGAGTTTGATAGGTTATATGTATTAACCAGCATAGGTAATGAAGTAAGCACCTTAGTATTACGTTATTAGGGGTTAAGCGAGTATTTAGGCCTAGAATGTCATTTGTCCAGGATGCCAATAATTGGACTTCAAAAGATAGTAAAGGAAGCATTATGCTCAAGTGTGACTTACATGATTACCTTGAAATTATGTGCTTGTATCAATACCAAGTAGAGTTAACCATGTTAGATAAATCGGTAATTAACGACCAATTTACTGATACTGGATTCACCGAAATTAACGGTAATAAAAAGGAAGTAATCAAAGGTGCTATAAATGATGATAACTCTCAGGTTATTGTTGAGATAGAACAGATTAAGTCCGTTAAAGTCCTCACACCTAAGCCTGTGTTTAGCTATATAGATTTTACCAGCGCTTAGCTCTATTACTTAGCTTCAGTACTTAACACCAAAAGTACAAATCAACAGTTATCATCAACACTCAATATCGACACTCAATATCAGACAAATCCTTTGTATTATTTTTGCTCTATTCGCCGTTTTCTCTTTTTCATAAAGATAAATGAGTAAGTCTGTTTATCTACTCTACCTATTTAAATCACATATCCGTATAATCCGGCCTCCTACTAGAAGTACTAAAAATAACAATTAGGTAGTTGAATGCCCTTTACCAGTAACGTATCACCTGAAGAAAACCCATCATTACCAAAAGAAATTAGTGACAGAATCAACCAATCTGAAGCTAAAGTGATTAAGGCAATTTTTCCGTCAAATACTAATCATCACAACACTTTATTTGGTGGTGATGCATTAGCATGGATGGATGAAACCGCTTTTATTGCAGCGACCCGTTTTTGCCGAAAAGCCTTGGTGACAGTGAGTTCTGATCGAATTGATTTTAAAAAAGCGATACCTGCAGGCAGTTTAGCTGAACTCGTGGCTCGGGTTATTCATGTTGGTAACACGTCTTTAAAAGTTGAGGTCAATATATTTGTCGAAGACATGTACCAAGACTTACGTGAACATGCCATAAGAGGCGTATTCACTTTTGTGGCTGTGGATGAACAAAGAAACCCAATTCCAGTTTGGCCAGTAAAAACTAGCGTATAAACGAGCGTTAGTGTTTAACATACTAATAATCCTATAGCACCTGAATTGCTCTATTCGCTGAGAATGGCATTATTTAACAACACATGACGATGTTCGTTTTAGACTATTGTTCATAAAACAAACCAAACATTAACTGCTTGCAACTGTTCGCAAGCAGTTAATAATTTTGGATTTTGCCAGAATGCTGCATCAACACTAGACCAAAGTCTAACTCATAATATTATTTAACTGTTTTCGTTATACTCTTGCATTTTAGCGTGGATCGATAACCAAGTTATCTGTTACATTAAAATTACCTTCACGTGCAACCAAGACAACTAAAAAGCCATGAAGCTACAAAATTTAAATATTATTATTGCTGACGATCATCCCTTATTCCGTAATGCCTTAAGACAAGCATTAAATAATGCTTTTCAAGGTACTAATTGGTTTGAAGCAGACAGTGCCGATGCACTGCAAAAAATTCTTGATGATAAAGAAACTGATCTTGATTTGATTTTACTTGATCTTCAAATGCCTGGTTCTCACGGCTACTCGACGTTAATTCATCTTCGAGGCCATTATCCAGACATTCCTGTCGTCGTTATCTCAGCCCATGAAGATATTCAGACTATCAGCCGCGCTATCCATTACGGCAGCTCTGGTTTTATTCCTAAATCTGCTTCGATGGATACATTAAAAGAAGCGCTAGACGCAGTGCTTTATGGTGATATCTGGTTGCCAGAAGGAACTGAAATACTCGAGGTCAATGACGATCCAACCAGTCAAATGGCCAGTAAGCTATCTGACTTAACTCCACAGCAATATCGTGTTTTACAGATGTTTGCTGAAGGTTTGCTGAATAAACAAATTGCCTATGACTTTGGCGTTTCTGAAGCGACAATTAAAGCTCATGCTACGGCTATTTTCCGTAAATTAGGTGTTAGAAATCGCACCCAAGCAGTTATTGCATTACAGCAACTTGAAATGGAAAAGGTAGACCTATCTTAAGTCATGTTTCTCAATTGCCGTTTTCTCAAGCCTGTGAAAACAATAAAGAACCAATACTTGCTGAGTTAAAGTATATTTTTTCAGATAGCCAGCAAGTATTAGAAATCGGCAGCGGCACAGGTCAACATAGTGTTCATTTTGCCGCTAATCTGCCCCATTTAACTTGGCAAGCCAGCGATCAAAACAGTTATCTAACCCACTTAAATGCTCGTATTGAGCTAGTCGGTAGTCCTAATTTATTACCCGCTTTTGGACTAGACGTTACCCTTGATTGGCCAATAAGCATGATATCTCCCAAGCTAGATGGTTTATTCAGCGCAAATACTTTACATATTATGAGTAAAGCGATGGTTGAAGCCTTCTTTAATGGCTTAGGACAAGCGTTATCAACAACTGCAAATGTCGCAATATATGGACCTTTTAACTATCAAGGTAAGTTTAGCAGTGAAAGTAACGCCTCATTTGATCAATGGTTAAAGCAAAACAATCCTGAAAGTGGCATTCGTGATATTGAGTGGGTCATAACACTGGCTCAAGGACAAGGCTTAACATTACAGTCAGATATCGAGATGCCTGCAAATAATCGACTACTTCATTTCAGTCGATGTTAATCGATTCTGTTTATGTCATTTATCAAACACTCAAACCGTAATAACAAAGAGTTAGCCTCTTAAATTACTAGTAAAAAATTTGTAAGCTAGTATCAGATACACAATAAATACCTCACATAAGGACAGCGCATTATGGGTTCGGTTACCACTAAAAAACACCCTAACGGTTTAGATTATGTCGAAGTGAATACTGATTTATGCCAAGCGAGTATTTTTCTTCAGGGCGCACAAATAGATTATTTTAAACCAGCGAACAAAGCACCATTGCTTTGGGTATCTGAAGCCGATGATTACCAGCCTGGTAATGGGATCCGTGGTGGTATTCCTGTGTGTTGGCCTTGGTTTGGTGCAAGTCCTATTGAAGGTTATCCGCAACATGGTTTTGCCCGTACCAGTATCTGGTCTTTAGCATCAGTAAAAATGCGCAACCAAGTGGTTGATTTAATCTTCACCCTAAAAATTACCGAAGAAAACAAACAATATTGGCCTCACGATACCGAAGTCAGTGTGCTGTTTACCCTTGGTGAATCATTATCAGTCAGCATTGTTAATAAAAACAACTGCGACTACCCAGTTAACCTTACCCAAGCGTTACATACTTATTTCCCTATTGAAGATATACATCAGTTAAAAGGCACTGGCTTTAGCGGGTCTAAATATATTGAATTTGGTAAAGGCCCCTATCAGCAAGACGGTGATGAGGTCAGCTTTACTCGAGAAACTGACCGTGTCTATACAGACTTAGCCCACAAACAGCTGTTACATACTCCAAATGGCACTATTGAAGTCAGTCGTGAGAATAGCCAGTCTGCAGTGCTTTGGAATCCGTGGATTGATAAATCTCAGCGATTATCGCGCTTTAATGATAATGACTACTTAACCATGGTGTGCCACGAAGCGGCTAATGTTCTTGAAGATGAAGTGCAATTAGCATCAGGGGAAAGTCATACCCTCACCACTCATATTCGTTGGGCTTAAGCCCGACTTAGTCTGATGTCTATTTTTGATGTAGCTTGGTCAGGCCTACTCAGTAGGTTTTATCCAAGCTAAAACTGTAACTAAATCAAAGTTAGCCAGCCCCAATTTCAAACTCTAGTATCAGGCGCATAAATACACTGGAACTCAAATGCTTTCGTATCAAATATCAATGACACGGAGCCATTATAGTTAAGCTATGCTATTCTTTGCTCAATCAAATAAATCAATATTTTAAAAGACATAAAACCCTAATGGCAGTTCGAATTTTTACTGTTAAGCGATTATTTTTATTCTGCTTTTTTTAATCGCATTAGGTCTACTGCTGCTCCAACAAAACTTCAGACCTATCGCACTCAATATCGTTAACTCTTTAACTCAGCCCTACAATATTGAGGTCATAGATGTTGAAGTTAACGCTCTCAAAATTAATGTCACAGAACTTAATAAATTTAAGCTGAGCGATCTAAACCAACTGTCATTGCCTTGGCTGCAAATGCGCTATCAAGATAGTTTAATAGAGCTTCAAGATATCAGGTTAGATTTAAAGGATGGCTACAATACCCTAAAGAGCATGTCATTATCTGTTGAAGATATTCGCGAGTTACACATCGGCGATATAAAGGTCACTTTAGGAAAAAGTTTTATTACTCGCCAAGAGCAAGGTGAAAACTCGGATAATATAGGTTTAAGCTTAAATCAAATCCCGCAAATATCACTGGACAATATCAGTGTTTACCTACCTAAATCACTTCAAACACAAATACCATTCCCGATAATTCAAACTCATAACCTAAAGCTTGAGCAAGCAAAAGCTTCAGACATTAAACACACCTTGTCAGGTGAGCTAAGTTTGATGGAGCAATCCGTATTGTTGTTTGATTTACAGATGAAGCAAACACAGTGGGTCCTAAGTCATCAAACAGATATAGCGACCTTAATTTCAGCTTTATCAGGTTTTAATCAAGCACTCTCCCTTGCTTTGCAAAATAACCTTTCACAGCAATCTGGTGTTAATACTGCTAATAATAATTCAATGATAAAGTCTGCAAAACCGCAGCTAATTGATGATATAGAAACTATTTTAAAACCCATCGAGGATTTAAAATTAATGGTTAATAGCAAGTGGAAAAGTCAAACTGAACTTGATTTGATTCATGGTTCTATCGAAAGCCAACATCAAATTATTCCTATATCGTCCCAAGCTCTACCTGTTAATCAATCTGCTTTTATCCCAATGATTAGCAGTGAGTTACTGCCAAATATTGATTTCTCACCAAAAGAAGAAGTCACTTTTTCAATAACTTATGAACCTAGAAAAGAGCTCGCTCCTCAAAAAGAGCAAACACCTGAAGAACAGCAGACAACTGCAACTCTGATATTTAATCTTCAACCTATACTATGGCAAATAAGTACTAATCAGCAGCAATTAACAGATATTATCGCGTTATTAGATAACCCAGAGATTAGTCATCAACTGCAGCCATTTCTTGCAGAACTAGAACAGAAAATTGATTGGTCATTAGCTCTTGAACAGCCACTGACTATTGAAATGCCATTGAATGCGCCGTCATTAATTAATGTCATGGAAACTGATATTAAGTTATCTCTTGTGCACCCTGTAGCCTCAGCGACATTGAATATAGACAAACTATCTGCAACTAGTTTGCCTATCTCTAGTTTTAATAATATTACTAAACATGATGAGGCTACTTTTCAAATAACCTCTCAACTCGACCTTAATATTCATCAACATCAAACTTTTGATTTAATAGCCGCTAAAAATCTTACAACGACTATAAAAACCAGCCAATTAATAAGTCAAAACGTACCTGAAGCTCAGATACCAGAGTCAATCAATAACACCATTTTCGTTGCAGGCACACAAATAAACCTAAGTGCACAAATGTCAGTTAAAGACCATTTTGCAGAATTGACTTTACTTCCACAGTCGGCAATTCAAACGCAGCAGCTTGATATACAAACGCCCCATAACTCAATGATTTTTGAACAATTGCACTGGCGACTTGAAAAGCCATCAGTGATTAGCCTGACTAAACCGTTAAGCCCTGTAAATAAGCAATCCTCTTTAATCTCATCCACAGAAGCTACATCAAAGTTCACCCTAGGTGATTTTAAGCTTGGTTTTGACTCGTTCGCCTATTCGGTAAACAACGAAAAACAATTAACATCAGAAAAATTTGAGATTCATTTAGGACAATTTGAGATTGATGCTAGGCAAAACATTGAACTATTAACACCTTTTACTTCAGGCTCTGGCTTTAGTTCTGATTCTGAAAACAGCGATGAACAGCCGCCATTAATTGAGCAAATACTCGCACAAACCAATCAAGCTCAATTAGATTGGCAACTACAAGACATACGTATCGATAAACTTATTCCTTCTAAATCAAAGCTTAGACGCTATAAAGTGTTACGCCTTGACGATGTAACAATCAAGCAAACCTTAGCTTTACAGCAACAGCTATTAAGGGGCACAGAACTTTGGCAGCTAGATGATCTTAATTTATCAAGTTATCACTTATTAAGATTACCTCAACAAGGGATGCCTGTATCGTTAGCAGGTCAATGGAAGGTTGATACTGATTTACAGTCAGTAATCAGCACACTTGGGCAAACTCAAATGTTACCTGATAACTTAATGATTTCAGGGCATAACAAGTTAAATGCGGGGTTCGCATTAAATGAAAGCCAAGGCGTATCTTTATTTGAAATGAAATTTGAGCAACAACTGACTCAATTAGATGCACAATATAATGAAAACTTCTTTTATGACGCTAATTTAACCTCTAACTGCCAATTTAACTGGCAACAAGTGCATAGCACGCCCAGCCAGCCAACGACCTTCAGTCAGAGCCGACTACTTTGCCAGAAAGCTGAGCTTAATATTGCTGATGCCTATGTCGGTATTAATCTTGAAAACATCAAGCTCAACGCCAATATTTCCTTAGGAAAGAATGATGAAATTGCAGCGAAAAATTGGTTACAAGAAATTAGTGGACTCAGTGATACTGACATTAATTTAACCGCGAGTGGTAATTTGTTAGATGGTGAATTCTTAGTACCAGAATTTTATGTAAAATTGCACGATCAGTCAGAAGGTTATTTTGTTTTAAATGGCATCAGTTTGGAGGCATTATTAGCAGCGCAACCTCAGGTCGGAGTATATGCCGACGGTATTTTTGACGGCGTGTTACCCGCCTCTTTAATCGATGGGAAAGTGACGATTAAGGGAGGACATTTAGCTGCTAGACAACCTGGCGGACTCATTCAAGTTTCTAACAACCCTGCCCTTGAACAAATTAGAACCACACAGCCATACTTAGATTTTGTAGTGCAAGCTCTTGAACATCTAGAATATAGCCAATTGAGTAGTAGCTTTGATATGGAAGATAATGGCGATGCACTTCTTAAAGTTCAGGTTAAAGGGAAAAGCCAAGATATTGAAAGACCTATACATTTGAACTACTCTCATGAAGAGAACTTATTTCAACTGTACAAAAGTACTCAAATTGGGAACCAACTGCAAAATGACATAGAACGTTCCGTG
The DNA here is from genome assembly GCF_055808815.1 of Shewanella sp. GJ50-10. Taxonomy (NCBI): domain Bacteria; kingdom Pseudomonadati; phylum Pseudomonadota; class Gammaproteobacteria; order Alteromonadales; family Shewanellaceae; genus Shewanella; species Shewanella sp. GJ50-10. The sequence continues at coordinate 2,351,291 of NZ_JBVVSS010000001.1, forward strand.
AAATGAATACTTGAGCAGAACACATTTAAGCGTGAATTTTTGATGCAATTTATTTAATGACTTTTAAGCAGTAAGGACGACTCAGTGAAAACTCATTCGATTAATAATTTATTACTAATGTGTGCCAGCACTTTTTTTATCTCAGCGTGCTCACCCACAGTAAAAATAGCGCCACCCGATAAACCCATTGAGATTAATCTCAATGTAAAAATCGAGCACGAAATCATCATTAAAATTGATAAAGAGCTCGACTTACTATTAGAAGATGACGAGTTATTTTAATTAATAAGGAAATCAGATTATGAAGTTACCCATCATTGCCTTATTAACAGGGCTATTAATGTCTGCAAACGCCTATGCTTTGACACTGCAACAAGCTAAAACACAAGGTTTAGTAGGCGAGCAAACCAATGGATATTTAGGCTTAGTCGTTAATAACCCTGAAGCTGAAGCTTTAATGTTAGAAGTTAACAATAAGCGCAAACAGCATTATCAAAAAATAGCCAAAAAGAATAAACTTTCAACTGCTGATGTGGCTAATAGAGCGGCAAAAAAAGCAATCGCAGCAGCTGATAAAAATCATTACGTTCAAACTGCCGCAGGTAAATGGCAACAAAAATAGTGCTTTCACCCAAGGTATTGACTGCACTTACAATGTAAATTGTCATTATAATTTTAAAGCTTGGCAATCTTAAACTGCTTTAAAAGAGATGACATTTCTACATTGAATATAAGTATCACCTTTGAAGTACATCGACCTTTTCTTTATTAACCAATTAATAAATAAAGTAATTACACTCAATAGAAATCAAAATTATTTCTATAGTTTTCTCGTCCTGCTTTTTGTATTTATAACGAGTTAATTAATCCTCCCAAATCAGACTTTGTATATCCTTACTCTCTTACTGGGTATTCTTTTTGTAATCCAAAAGTGTTACATTTGTTACATAGTCAATTTTTTGTCTAGTGTCATATTCACTGGCGTATTTATTTTTGAGCATATGAACAAAATTTTTTCTGCACTAACAGCACTTATATTTCTAATTTCTCCTGCACAAGCCAAACCTGTCGTTAATGTTGGCGGCTATTTGTTTGCCCCTTATGTTAATTTAACTGACGAAGGCTTGTTTCAAGGTTTTACCATCGATTTAATTGCCGCGTTCAATGAACTGCAAGCCGAAGTAGAATTCCAATTTGTAAATACCAGCATTGAAAACCGTTATCAAGCCTATGAGATTGGTCGCTTTGATATGATGATTTTTGAAAGCCCTATCTGGGGTTGGCAGAATTTTGATACCAGTTTTATCCCGCTCGATATTATTGATGGCGAAGTATTCATTACCTTACGAGACAGTGAAAAGAATCAAGATTACTTTGCATCATTTAATGATAAATCCCTTAGTTTAGTCAGCGGCTACCATTATCAATTTGCCGATTGGAATACTAATAGCCATGAACTCGGGATTAACTTTGATATTCAGTTTGTTCATAGCAACAGTGCATCAATTGAAAGTGTTTTGAAAGGACGAGCGGATGTCGCGCCAGTGACTCAATCATATCTTCAACATTATTTACAGGTTCACCCTAAAGCCAGATCCCAGTTATTAATTTCTGACAGATTAGATCAAGCATACACCCATAGTATTTTACTCAGTCCCAATTCTATTGTTTCGACCAATGACATCAGCAACTGGTTTAATCAAATTAGAAAATCAGGCAGGCTAAAACGAATCGCTGACAAATATAATGTCAAAGTCGAATAGATGATTGATAAATGAAATTGAATAAAAGTGAGATGTTAAAGCTGATAAAAATTAAACAGTAATACGATGTTTTTAAGCTACTAGCATGACATCAAAAAATATTATTAATAAACAAAACTTTAAACTTATTAGTAGTAACAATATTTACGATAGCTACATTAGCTACATTAGCTACATTAGCTGCATTAGCTGAATTAGCTGCATTAGCTGCATTAGCTGAATTAGCTGAATTAGCTGAATTAGCTGCATTAGCTACATTAGCTGCATTAGCTAAGTCAGTATCGGTCGATTTAACTTAAAACCAACCGATACGCTGTGCAAATTCTTTATACAGTTCGTCAACAACTTACATTGTTACCATCGCCCAGTATTCAAGCCTAGATTTTGGATCCAATACCACTTTCTTACATAAGTCTTTGTACTTCCCCATCAATGGACCTAAGCCACTTGAACCACCCAAACTAGCAATTTGCTGCTCTTTTGCTGTTGCAACTGCTGCATCAACTTTATCTGCTGGCATATATTGGCCTGCTAATTTTTCAGCTTCGATTCCTGAATCTTTAAGCCTTCCACCAACGGCTTGCATTTGCGGCGCATCCATCCCCATGATTACACCTGAGGCAATTTCATAATATGCAGCGCATTGCACTAGCTCATTACTAAAAGCCTCTTCTGCTTTGTCTTGTGCGGCACTATGGAAAGAAACTGTCATTAATGCTGCAACAGCAACTATTTGAAATCCTTTGTTTAACATGAAATATCCTTCATTACTTTTGTCGCTTTTATTACTTAGTTTTATTAAAAACGCTAATTTTTAAATCAACGATTTGTGATTTAGTAATTAATCTCGGTATGTAAAATGGCGTTGGCATTTTGCTGTTGATAATAATCTAGGCGATGTTTTAAATGCTTTTCCACTGTGGTCCATTCGGAGTCTATGATCGAGTAAACAACTGTGTCTCGAACTGTACCGTCCTTCAACAACTTATGATTTCTTAATACACCATCTTGTTTCGCACCTAAACGCGTAATGGCTTGCCTTGAAGCTTGGTTGTGCCAATGAGTACGAAACTCAACAGCCATTACATCCAAAGTGTTGAATGCGTAGCCCAAAATTAATAATTTAGTCTCTGTATTCACTGCAGTACGCTGAGCTCGTTTGGCGTACCATGTATAGCCGATTTCTAATCGTCTATTAGGCTGGTCCCAATTACAAATGCGTGTGCAACCGATAATGGCACCTGAGGTTTTTTCTCTTACCACAAACGCGAGTGCTTCTCCTCGGCTCTCTTGGGCCAATGCTTTTTCAACATAAGCCTTCATGTCATCAGGATGCGGGACCGTGGTAAACCAAAGCTCCCATAAATTACCATCCGATGCTGCTAGGCTTAATGCCGCCACATGCTCAAGTGTCAGTGGTTCTAAAATGACATGTTCACCAGATAAACAAGTATCAATGTTTACTTCTGCCATTTACTTCTCCATTAAATAGTTAACTTACTCACACAAATACAGAATACATGATCTAGAGCAGAATAAAATCACCTTTTTATTCGGAAAAACAATAACTGTATTAATCGCTTCTGCATTTTTAATTTATGTTTTAGGTTTTGTTTTTTAGGTTTCAGTTTCTCATTATCCCGAACGTTAAATTGAGCCAAATAAAAAGCCAATATTTTGCAATATTGGCTTTGTACAGCTGGCGCTGTCGTTGAGTATATGAGTCAGTATTCAGAAGGAACTGTTACCAACAACTTCAGTTAAACCTATTAATATGACGGTTTAACGATAACTTAATGACGACTCATTTTTAAAACTGAACATCTTATAGATCAAATGTCAGTTGATAGACACTCGTTGTCCCACTCACCTCATTACCAATCACCAATAAAGGCATGCCAGTTGGATTTGATTCTGCGCCGATAAACTTCATACCTTCTGGCCCTAAGTCTCCAGCAAGTTCAGGTTGGCCACTAATATCATCTCCATCAATTTCAAAATCGATATCAAAATTACGATTGATGACATAATCAATAAAGCTCACATTAAAAGGATTAGTAATGTCGTAAACCATAATACCACCGGTTCTTTCTAAACCGATAAAGGCATACTTTTTATCACCAATTTCCCCTATAGCTAACGCCTCTGGTTCAGGCCCTTTATCATCGCTGCGACTATCACCTTTGCTTTCTTCATTATGATTATTAAAGTTATGACCTAAAATCGCGGCTGTAATTCGCTCAAATTGGCTACCACTATCAAAAACTTGCTGACCATCATGACTCCAAATAGAAAAAGACCGAGCGCCATATGAAAGAATTTTATCCATATCGCCATCCCCGTCTTCATCTCCCATACTGGTGGTGATTTTTAAACGCCCAAGTTGAGTGTTATCTTGGGCGGCTAATATTTGTGGATGGTTTGGGTCTAAGGTTAAATCTTCGGCGCGTTCTTCTTCTGAAAAGCCATCGTAGTCTCTGGCATCGCCCTCATTGGCAGTTACAATAAAGTCTTGGCCACGCCATTGATAACTGGCGATGGTATCAGGTTGGTACATACCATAAACACCCTCGTAAGCCATGATATTAATTGCGTCATCTTTGTCACTGGCATCGATTTCATTACCAACTAAACCATAGTCTTTAAGTCCCAGAGCATTAATGCTTTCAACACTTTTATCTTCAAGATTAATAACTGCAATGGCATTGTTTTCTTGCAAACTGACATAGGCATATTTGTCATCTTTTGATACAGCAATATACTCAGGCTCTAAGTCTTGAGATACCGAAGCATTTGGCCCGTTTAATTTAATTAATTCACTTAGCTCATCGAAACGCGCATTACCTGCATCAAAGTCGTTAAAGGTAATCATTGTCGCTTCATCGGCTGGTAAATTATCAATCACATCAATCACTGCCACTGTACCTTCTGGGTCTACCGTGTAAGCAGAGTTAGGCTCCCCCTCATTAGCGACAATGACTTTGGTACCGTCGTGACTAAAAACCACATTATCAGGTAAAGCGCCCACAGTTACCGCTTTAATATAACTTGGTTCACCCGATGCTGATAATTGATAAAAGGCAATAATGCCATTGCCTTGCGTAGCATTACCTATGTTATCAGCACGCTCAACAGCCGCAGCCAACAGATCATTATAAATACTGATACTGTTTACACTGCCTAAGCCTGATAATTCGCTATCCGCAACAACATCTAAACTAAAGGATTTACTTAGATTATTTAGAGTACTTGATTCTATAGTCTCGGCTGCTTGTGAATTTAACGTCGACAAGTCGATAGCATCGACCATTCCGCTCTGCGCATTCACAACATAAGCCAAATGGCTTGCTCCATGGTAATCGACAATTTCTGCGGCGCTTTTTCCAAACACGCCAGATTCATAACGGCCAATGAGCTCCATAGATAAAGTAGCTTGCGAAGCATTACAGATAACTTGTGTTTGTGCAGTTATGATTTCATCATCATTCAAAATTCCATCATTGTTAGCATCAATACCTGTTTGTATTTGCTTGCCGCCAAAAGGACATAAACTATTCCCCGATGCCAAGGTGCTTGTCACTAATAATGATGACAGACCATTTGTACCATCCGCTCCATTGCTACCATCTTTGCCGTCATCGCCATCACAACCAGATAAAAGCATCATAGAAACAATCGCTGCTAGTGGTAAAATATTGCTTTTCATCATTTTCTTCCTGTTGCGTACTTGTTATAAAAATTTCAAGTAAGCTAACCAAGTTCAATGACAGTCAAACGACACTCTTGTTAAGGTATTGTTACACCCTAGTTGATTGTTCCAGTAAAGATTTTGATACAAGTTCTTATTAAATAAATCTCTTTAGCAAACACTAATCATGTTAAAATTCTCAATGGAATATTCAGCTTCCCTTTCCATGTCTTCTTCTCTTTTTTTGTAAAACCGAGGTATGTGTGAGCACGTCTTCTAACACTCATTCTGGTGCTACGGCGCAGAACTCTCCAAATCTTGCCTTGTTGATTCCAATGCTGGCTGCGATTGTCGCCATCACTCCATTAGCAATTGATATGTACTTACCTGCGATGTCGGCAATTGCATTAAGCTATGATGCCCATGTCACGACTGTGCAGCAGTCTCTGAGTATTTACTTAGCTGGTTATGCCTTAGGTATGCTGACATTTGGTCCATTAGCCGACAGGTTTGGTCGTCGACCATTAGTCATTTTTGGCTTAAGTGGATTCACACTCATTAGTTTATTCATTTCTTTATCTAACAGTATTGAGGTGTTTTTAGCTTTACGATTTGTACAGGCATTTATCGGCGCTGCTGCAACAGTTGTAGTGCCTGGCTATATTAAAGAGGTCTATGGTAATAACACCGCTAAAGGGATGTCTTATGTCAGTTTAATTATGATGTTAGCGCCTTTACTCGCACCCACCTTAGGTAGCTTAATCTTAGAGTTTGGCGAGTGGCCATTAATCTTTTTAAGCCAAAGCTGTTATGCCATTGTGCTGTTAATGATTGTGCTTTTAAAACTTAAAATGCCAAGCGATAAAGCCAAAGAGTCACGCAGTACTCAGTCATTTCTCAAGTCTTACAAAACTGTTTTAACCCGCCAGGGGGTTAAAATTAATATTACTTGTGGCGTGCTGACATCATTCGCATTCTTTTGTTATCTGACCGCATCACCATTTATTTATATGGAAGTATTTGGTCTCGACAAATCATTATTCGCCATTTTGTTTAGCACCAATGTCGGCGCGTTGATGCTGGCCAATATTGTTAACTCAAGAATTGTCGGCCGTTATGGTTCAAATCGAATGTTATTCGTTGCGACAGTTTTTGCCACGTTATCAGCAACTGGATTGATCATCGTGAATCTAATCGATCTGAGCTACCACTATACCGTAGCAATGCTTATTCCATTGATGGGTTGTTTAGGCATAATGTCAGTTAACGCTGATGCGATTGTGTTGATGAAATTTCAAAAAGAAACAGGAACTGCGACTGCTGTGATTGGAACATTACGGTTTGGGTTTGGCTCTCTTGCAGGTCCTTTGCTTGCGCTATTTTACACAGGCACTGCAGTACCATTTTCTGCAATGATGCTGATTTCGGTAATGTTAGTTATGGCTTGTTTGCTATTCCAGCGAACTCAACCAGTAAATTAATTTATATAAGAGCTAACAATGAAATCAGCTTTATACTTTAGTTAATGGCGCACTGAAGTTAATGGCGCACTGAGTTCACTGGCTAGTATTCTGTAAGTTGACAACTCTATTGAACGTTCATTTCACAAACACCATGGTGAAACTGAACGTTACTCCTCTGAGTGTTTAAAGCGGTTTCTGCCTTGCTGTTTAGCATCGTAAAGCGCCTTATCGGCCTTTCCCATCATGTTATCGATTAGCTCTGTTAAATTAATCTGTTTACTGTCATTAAATTTATAATAGGCAGCTCCAATGGACACAGTTATGGGATCTGGAATAATCGAAATTTCAGAGATTGTTTTCATCACTCGTTTAAACACTATTGAGCTACCTTTGGCGTTAGTGTCTGGTAACCAGATCATAAACTCTTCACCGCCTAATCTCGCCACAAACTCATAGTCACGTAATGAATCATTAATCCCATTGGCAATAATCACCAATGCTTCGTCGCCTTTTGGGTGGCCATAAGCATCATTTAACTTCTTAAAATGATCTATATCGACTATGGCTAGAGTACATTCCCCTCCCATACGATTTAAATGGTTCATACCTTTTAAAAGCTTTCTATGCATGCCTCGGCGGTTGGGAATATTAGTTAGACTGTCATAATTAGCTTGATATTTAAGCTTATTATTCAAGTTTTTCAGCTCTGTTTCTTGCTCCCTGCGGATCAATTCAACTTCTATCCATGAAGCCATTAGTTGCAGTGCATCTATATCACTATCACGAAATTGTCTTGAAAAAGGAGTCGGACTAGAAAAATTTAGCGTGCCATATAATTCATCTTTAAAATGAATTGGAACCCCAATGTATGACTCTAAGCCGAATGCTTTATAGGCAGGATGAAAAGCGAACCTTTTGTCATTACCAACATGTTCAATTGCCACAGGCGCCTTTGCAGAACAAGTAATACTGCAGTAAGTGGCATCAAAATCAAACCTGTCACCAGGTTTCATAGGAACATCTTCTGGAGTGACACAGTGATTAACAAAGTAGTTGTTGTTTTCTATTTTAGAAAGAATGCCAATATCTAATCCAAAACGTTCTAACCCCATTTGTATTAGCTCGACTATTTGAGCTTCAAATCCTTTTTTATGATCATGGGTAATTTGGTAAAGCCTACGAATAACTTGCTCACTATTTAACTGTGCCGTCATTAACCATTCCTTGTTCTTTTTATATCGTCTCTTAATAAATAACTTAATGGATCATCAATGCTGTGGGTAACTGATAAGCTAAATATCGAGATTAATTCTAATTATCATATGAACTTAGCAGATTTATATGACAAAAACTATTAGACATCTGGGTAAGTTTTAAGTTGGTAGAACTTACTGATAAATTTAAGTTTTAGTAATAAGAAAACTCAAATAAAAAAGCTTAAACACTCATTCACGCTGGCTATAACGAACATACCTTGATGCCTTAGTCTGGTTACTAAAAAAGAAGCATTTATAAGATTATTGTTGAATATGGATACAACTGAGGTTAAAGCACTGAGCAATTCAGCTGTGCTATTTAATAAGGCCGTATTTAATAAAGTGCAATTAATTGATGATTTAGTGCACTTTTACGAGTTAATTTTTATTAATTTTCAATATTCATGAAATACACTCAAGTTTCTTAATTAATTTCAAATTGCCCCTTGTTTCAAGTTCAAAATTAATTATGATGAATTTACCTTGTTTCACTTGATGTTATCTCAACATCACCTATATCAAGGCAATTATCTAAGGCGGTTATCGACTGCAAAGATAAACGAGTTCGAATTACCATTCGGGCTTACTTTTAGAACGATTACCGTCGTTGTAACAAGATACTGTTTACCCACAACGGTAACTTAAGAGGATTTAGCAATGGAAAAATTATCCGGCGCAAGCATGATTGTGCGCTCGTTAATCGATGAAGGCGTAAAACACATTTTCGGCTACCCTGGTGGCTCAGTTCTCGATATCTACGATGCACTTCATAAAATTGCAGGTGTAGAACACATCCTTGTAAGACACGAACAAGCTGCCGTACATATGGCCGATGGCTATGCACGCGCAACTGGCGACGTTGGAGTTGTTTTGGTGACCTCTGGTCCAGGTGCTACCAATGCTATTACCGGTATCGCTACTGCCTATATGGATTCTATTCCGATGGTAGTGTTATCGGGTCAAGTACCAAGCAACCTCATTGGTAATGACGCATTCCAAGAATGTGACATGATTGGTATCTCACGCCCAATAGTTAAACATAGCTTTTTAGTTAAAGATCCTCGCGATATCCCTGAAATCATCAAAAAAGCATTTTTTATCGCGTCAACAGGCCGACCTGGTCCAGTTGTTGTTGATTTACCAAAAGACTGTTTAAACCCAGAATTGCTTCACGACTATGTATACCCAGAGTCGGTGAATATGCGTTCATATAACCCAACAACCTCAGGCCATAAAGGTCAGATCCGCCGAGGTTTACACGCATTATTATCTGCAAAAAAACCAGTACTGTATGTCGGTGGTGGTGCAATCATTTCAGAGTGTGACCAGCAAATACTGCAGTTAGCAGAGCGTTTAAACATCCCAGTTATCAATACCCTGATGGGCTTAGGCGCCTTCCCTGGAAGTCATCCGCAATTCTTAGGTATGTTAGGTATGCATGGCCGTTATGAAGCCAATATGGCCATGCACGAAAGTGACCTTATTTTTGGTATTGGAGTACGTTTTGATGACCGGACCACCAATAATGTTGAAAAGTACTGCCCTAACGCAACCATATTACATATTGATATTGATCCTGCATCGATCTCAAAAACCGTTCGTGTCGATATTCCTATTGTTGGCTCTGCTGAAAATATTCTAAACAGCATGCTAAAGCTGTTGGATGAAACCCAAAAAACCAATGACAGTGAAGCACTCGATACTTGGTGGACACAAATTAATAAGTGGCGCGAACGCGACAGTTTAGCGTACGACAAAACAACTGATCGTATTAAGCCACAACAAGTGATTGAAACCTTACACAAGCTAACTGATGGCGATGCCTACGTGACTTCGGATGTTGGTCAGCACCAAATGTTTGCAGCATTGTATTACCCTTTTGATAAACCACGTCGCTGGATTAACTCTGGTGGTCTTGGCACCATGGGCTTTGGCTTACCTGCTGCTATGGGCGTTAAAATGGCAATGCCAGATGAAACCGTAGTGTGTGTTACAGGTGATGGTTCAATCCAAATGAATATTCAAGAGCTTTCAACAGCGCTTCAATATGACACGCCAGTAAAAATTATTAACTTGAATAACCGCTTCCTTGGCATGGTAAAACAATGGCAAGACATGATTTATTCAGGCCGTCATTCACATTCTTATATGGACTCTGTGCCTAACTTTGCCAAAATTGCCGAAGCTTACGGGCATGTTGGTATGACCATTAGCGATCCAAACGAGCTTGAATCCAAGCTTGCTGAAGCACTAGCGATGAAAGATAAACTGGTATTTGTGGATATCAGCGTGGATGAAACAGAGCACGTTTACCCAATGCTAATTCGTGGTGAGTCAATGAAAGATATGTGGTTAAGCAAAACGGAGAGAAGCTAATGCGTCGTATTATTTCTGTATTACTTGAAAACCAACCCGGTGCATTATCTCGCGTAGTGGGATTATTCTCACAACGTGGCTATAACATTGAAAGTTTGACCGTGGCACCAACTGAAGATACGACACTGTCACGCCTTAATATCACTGTTAATGCTGAAGCTGACACCCATGAGCAAATCGAAAAGCAGCTACACAAACTTATCGATATTCTTAAAGTGTCTAACATTACTGAAAACGCGCATATCGAACGCGAGCTGGCATTAGTTAAAGTAAAAGCTCAAGGCGATATGCGTGAAGAAGTTAAGCGCACAGCTGATATTTTCCGTGGTCAAATTGTCGATGTTACTTCGAGTTTGTATACCATCCAAATGGCCGGAACCAGTGATAAAATAGATGCCTTTATTGGTGCGCTTGCAGAAGTCACTAAAGTCATTGAAGTGTCTCGTTCGGGTGTTGTAGGTCTTGCACGTGGTGATAAAGCCATGAAAGCGTAACCTTACCTTTTTCAGCTTTAATAGCTTTAATAGCTTTAATAGCTTTAATAGCTTTAATAGCTTTAATAGCTTTAATAGCTTTAATAGCTTTAATAGCTTTAATAGCTTTAATAGCTTTAATAGCTTTAATAGCTTTAATAGCTTTAAACATCGAACCATAAAGGGAGCATTTGCTCCCTTTTTTAATCCTTAGCCACAAACTCAACTATCCTATACTTTATCCACTCTGCTATAATACTATGCTTTTCAATGTCCTAATTTTATCAACTAAAATTACAGACACTACTGACATTTTACCTGAGATAACACATGCCATTTTCCAAGCTTGGATTAAGCGAACCCATCACACTTGCTCTTAATGAATTAGGCTACAGCGCACCGACTCCAATTCAACAAAAAGCAATTCCAGTGGCCTTGTCGGGTAAAAATATCATTGCTGCAGCGCAAACAGGAACGGGTAAAACTGCCAGCTTTGTCTTGCCAATACTTGAGCGTTTTAAAGAACCTCGTAAAGTGCGTGGTAAACGAGTTAAAGCACTGGTACTTGCTCCAACCCGTGAGCTAGTAGTGCAAGTAGAGCAAAACATTCAGCAATACAGTAAGCACTTATCCATCAATTCAATGGTGATGTACGGCGGAGTTGATAGTAAACAACAAAAGCAGCGCCTCATCGAAGGTATTGATATTTTAGTGGCAACACCTGGTCGTTTATTAGACTTATACACCCAGCGTGCAGTCCACTTTGATGAGCTTGAAGTACTTGTCCTCGATGAAGCCGATCGCATGCTCGACATGGGATTTATTGAAGACATTAACCGCATTATCGAACTCTTACCAGATGAACGTCAGAACATGCTGTTTTCAGCGACGCTGTCTAATCAAGTTCGCGCTTTAGCTAAAACGGCAATGAAAACACCGGTGCAGATTTCTGTTGAAACGGATGCCGCTGCTAAACCAAAAATTGATCAATGGTTAGTGACCGTTGATAAAGATAAAAAATCTGCGCTACTAAGTCATTTGATCCAAGAAAATGACTGGAAACAAGCCTTAATCTTTATCGAAACCAAGCACGGCGCAGCGAAACTGGTAACTCAACTCGAAAAACGCGGCATTATTGCAGAGTCTTTCCATAGTGGGCGAAGCCAGCCTATTCGTGAACAAATCTTAGCTGATTTTAAAGCAGGTAAAATTACCTACTTAATCGCCACAGGCGTTGCTGCTCGTGGTATTGATATTGATGATTTGCCATTGGTAATTAACTACGACCTACCCTTTCCAGCTGATGACTATGTTCACCGAATAGGCAGAACAGGTCGAGCTGGAGCACAAGGTACTGCAGTTTCTTTAGTGTCTAAGGATGACTTCAAAAACCTTTGCGCCATTGAACGACGTTTAGGCCATATTATTGAACGTAAAGAGATTGAAGGTTTTGCGCCGAGAAAAGAGGTGCCTATTTCGATTTTAGATTTTGTGCCTAAAAACCCTAAAACGCCAAAACCAAAGTCGGATCAAGAACAGCCTAAATTGTCTCGTGGTAAGTCAGACAAACCAAAGAATAACCACTACAACAAAAATAAAGCCAAAAAGTTTAACCAAGAAGAAGCCAGTGGGTCTTCGCGCTCACCATACGTATCCAATGCTTCTAAAAGCAGTCATGGCTCATCACAAAGTGGACGCAATGAACGCTCATCGGATAACAAGCCAAGTTCGGTACCTAATGGCAGCGGCAGCGAAAACCCGTGGAAGCAATAATAAAATTAAGTCATTAGTTAGCTTCCTAAGCCGAATCCATGCTTATCAGCTTTAATGTGTAATTAGGATAAATTAAAGCCTACTGCGTTATTCAGTAGGCTTTTTTATGGGGTTGTGCAATGACTTATCGTATACATAAGTTAACTACTAGCTTGAATATCCACTCGCCATGGCGGGTTTAACCTGTTTTCACCTGCCCAATACAGCTTGATTTTATTACCACTAGGGTCAAATAAAACCGCCTCGCGCCATAAATATGCCTCATCAACTGGCAGTTGTTCAAACTGAATCCCTTTGTGTATCAAGTCTGCGACCCATTTGTCCAGCTCTTGATGCTCAAAGTAAATCACACTGGAGTTATTACCAGCTGTTTTAGATGCTTGTGTTGTCGATTCTTTTGATGCCAATTCTTCTGTTGTAAATAGCTCTGATTCCTGTAACGACAATGAGAATGTCGCTTCACCTTCATGGCATGCAAAACGTGCGTAATGGTTACCATTTTGAGCGGTGCTAACAATTTGTGTAAAGCCTAATAACAGATAAAACTCGCACGCTTTAGCCATATCATTAACCGGCAATGTTATTTGATTTAATCTCATTTTTTACCTCTAATATCCTGTGCTTTACTCTGTTCAAATGGCAGATTCCCGTGCAGACATTGAGTTAATTGCTAACTTAACTATATTGATTTCGCTCACTCGGTATGTCCGTTAAATACTCAACAAACTCAACTTCATAGCCATTAGGATCCATGTAATAAACACTGTCGTAATTTACATCTTTACCGCCCTGAATCGCTATTTCAAAACCAGCTAAGGTCAATCTTTGTATCAAGCTTTGTAAATCAGACACCACATAAGCAAAGTGAGCTAATCCAAGATCATAGCCTTCAACAGGACGCATTAATCCTTTGCCGTTATCATTAAAAGAAAGGTAGTTATAATCATCACCGAAATGAATCCATTTACGCAATACACCATGCCATTCCCCTTCGCCACCACCTCTGACTTTCCAATGCGGGAATGCAGCTTGATAAAATGACAAGGTTTCAGCTAAATCGTTTACCACTAAATTTAAATGTTCTAAGCGCATAATAATGTCCTTATTAAACTTATTTTTTGAGTGTTTAAGTGTTTGCTCGCTTACTAATGTTGAGCTATTTCAATTTCATCGTTTGACTAAAAAGTAATTGGCTTTTAGTAATTACATTTTTGATTGCTTGCTGGTTATCTTCATGAGTCATAAACCTATATTTGAAATTGCCACTTAGTGCGTTTTCCTGTTTTTTTTGACGATCAGTGCTGTTCACAATCTCATTAATGTCAGTGCTATAAGTCATCGCTTTACTCATATCTGCCTCCTGCAAATGTCTGTCAATTTAGTGAATGTTTATATAAGATGAACACACTATAAAACCTCAACCTAAGTTGAGGTAAAGTATTAATTACGGTTATTTCGAAATAAATTTTTTATCGGGCTAAGGTCGCTACGGTTTTCATAAAAATTAATAGCTAGGGAGAAATCATGTTAAATGAAGCTGATTTAACGGTAGGTCAAGTGGCTAAGCGTTGTGGGATTAAGGTGTCTAGCTTGCACTTTTACGAGTCAAAGGGATTAATTTCAAGCTTACGTAATCAAGGCAACCAACGTCGATATCGCCGTGATGTCATCCGCCGTATATCAGTGATAAAAGCAGCCCAAAAAATGGGGATTAGCCTCCAAGAGATAAAACAAGCATTGAGCTACTTACCTAACGAGCGAACGCCAACTAAAGATGATTGGGCAACATTATCTCAAGCTTGGCACGACAAACTAACCCAGCGAATAAGCTACTTAACCCAGTTAAGAGACTCACTAAATGGTTGTATCGGTTGCGGCTGCCTTTCTATGACCACTTGTCCACTTTACAACCCTGAAGATGAACTTGGCATTGATGGCGTTGGTTCAGTTATTTTAGATAAAGCACTTTGCGAATAGCGATAGATATAGGTTTAAGGATCATCTAAAACGAAAAAGCCCAACAAGGAAATAGATTCTCGTTGGGCAAAATAATCAGGGGAGATGTGAAACTTCGTGCTGCTAAATACATGATGAGTGTATTGGGAGATAGAAAGCACGATAAAAACTAATGTCTTACAAGTTCGCTATCTCTTATCATTAATAAGAGATAGCGATGAGAATCTTAGCTCTCAATGGTATTGGTTGTGTTGGCAGTATTGATTTTAATCTTACGTGCCTTTAATGCTTCTGGGATTTCACGTACCAGTTCAATGTTTAATAGGCCATTTTCTAAACCTGCGCCAACCACATTTACGTGATCTGCTAACTGGAACGTACGCTCGAACCCACGCTCAGCAATACCTTGATGTAAATATTTACGCTCATCGTTTACTGCAGCAACTTTACTACCTTTGACTAATAACTTGTCACCTTCGCTTGTGATATCAAGTTCGTCCATAGTAAAACCTGCAACAGCCATTGTGATGCTATAACGGTTTTCACCTAGTAATTCGATGTTGTATGGAGGGTAACCAGTGTTACCATTTTGCACTGCGGCGTGTTCTGCCATTTTAGCTAAACGGTCAAAACCAATCGCACTACGATAAAGAGGAGTTAAATCTGGAGTTAAGTTAAATTTGCGCATGTTCATACCCTTGTCTAAAGCAATATGTTAAAAAATAATATGCCATTTTTGGCGGTTGTCATTACCCTTACGGCGTAATGTAAGTTAAACCCTCTATTGAGCGTGCCTAACTTATAACTAGATATGAGAACGATATTTTTGTTTTCAAGTAAATTTCTAAAAATAATTTGATACTTTTATCATTTAAAAATTAAAATCGCATAAATACAATAACTTAACGCATTTAACATTTTAAAATAAAAAGGGAAATCTTTCGATTGCCCTTCTGTTTTATCTATTTTACCGATCAATTTGATATCTAAATTAGTAGATGCTGCAGCCTAAACTACTCTTCGACTGTTCAAATTTAAGCTCACCATTTGGTTCATAATCAGCGATGTTTATCTGCTGCTTCTGCTTGATGTAATCATATAGCTCAATGGCATCAACATAGCCTGCTTCTAAAATATTAATCTTCGGGTAATTGTCACCGCCTGCCGCACTAAAGCTTGGGATCGAGAAAGTGTATTGAGCGTTTATATCAAAAGGCTGATTATTAATACTGTGTATCTCAACATCTTGATCGCGACATTTAACCGTCATATCGATACCGTAAAACTGTGCATAGGCGCCACTTGTTCTGGTGTTGGTAGCGACTTTAGATAAGTATTTAATTAACTTTTCACCAGACATTTCAGCTAAACCGATCGTATTTGAAAACGGCTGCACAGTTAGCACATCACGATAAGCGACTTTGCCAGCTTGAATAGAAGCACGCACGCCACCGGAATTCATAATACCGAAATCGGCACGAACCTTTTCACTGTGCACTTTAGCAATTAATCGACCTAAGTTAGTTTGCTGCGCACGAACCACTTTGCGATCACCTTGTAATAAGCCATCCACACGACCAATGATCACATCAAGTTCTGCACTGCCCTTTTCTTGATATGGAAGTAAAGCAGCTTCTACTTCGGCATTTCGCTCTATAGGTTCAGCAACCGGCCAAGCTAACTTCTTACCAAATGCCATTCGTTTTAAGTTAATTGGAATTAACTGATAATCAATTAAATATAGCTCGCCATTAATATACTCAAAATCTGCACGACCAACATAACGGCCCCATTCATGCGCTTGCATAATAAAGGTGCCATTTTGCTTATCTGGGCGACATGAATCTCCAGGCATAAAGCGCGTATCATATTCGCTGTTACGACCACTCATACACACAGGGTTTTGAGAGTGGCCACCAATAATGGCATGTAAATCACCTTCATTTAGTGCTCGAGCCATAGTGACATCACCGGGAGCATTGCTACCAAACTCACCGTTTTGATAATGCCCCATATGCGTTGCGGCAAACACTAAGTCAATGTTGTCATCCGCTTTAAGTTGCGGTAACAGCTTTTTCATTTCTTCAATGGGATTGGTAAATAATAGTGACTCCGTATGTAACGGGTTAGTCAGCTTTGGCGTATCGTCAGTCGTTAAACCCACTACAGCAATGTTGATATCACCCAAATTAAAGACTTTGTAAGGCTCAAAGTAACGCTCATTGGTCTCTTTACGATAAATATTGGCTGCAAGCATTGGGAAATTAGCTAATTCAGCTTGTTCATCTAACACTGACAACGGGTTATCGAACTCATGATTACCGACAGCCATTGCATCATAGCCAATCATGTTCATGCCAATAAAATCAGGAACGGCTTTTTGTAAGTCTGATTCTGGTACACCAGTATTAATATCACCACCTGATAGAACTAAAGTGTGCCCACCTTCTGCTGCGACCTGCTTGCGAATGCCATCAATTACCGTAAAACGCGCAGCCATACCAGCTTCACCCGCTTTATTCTGCCAAAAACGGCCATGGTTATCATTGGTATGCAGCACCGTGAATTTAGTGCAATTGTCATCTGTACAAGTTGGACGTTGTTCGCAACCGCTTAATGTAAGGAGGCTAATTGTGGCAACTGCCAAACTTAAGGTTAGTGATACCACTGACCTTGGCGGAATATTTATTATCATTATTGTATCCGTAATCTATCTGCGTTCTTAGATGTTAAATCTTGATGTATTTTACATATTCACATTAACCGTCAAATATATTAACAAAATAACATCATTACATGTCATTTTTTTGAATCCAACTCCTTAAATAACAATAGTTTAATATATAAAAATAAGGTTTGATTATGCATAATTTAGAACACACCACAATTACCCGAAGACTTACTAGACAAACAAAAAAGGCTCAACAATAGTGTTATTAAAAACACTATTGTTAAGCCTTTTATTTCATAACTATTATTGCTGATATTGAACTATCAACAATAGTATTCAATTATTCCACTTACAAAACAATCATCGAATTAACTTACTTGCGATCCACTGACCAATCTCGTTTAACTGCTCTGGAATAACACTGTGAGGCATTGTGAAAGTTTTCCAATTTGAAGCATATCCTGCTTTTTTCAATGCATCATATGCCATTTTACCTGCAAATAATGGCACTACTTCGTCTTGCTCACCATGATGTTGCAATAAAGGCGTATTAGCATTCGCGGGATGTAAATCGTCAGGTAAGTTTTCACCTGCCGGTAAGTAACAAGATAAAGCCATAATACCTGCAAGCTTGTGCTCAAAACGTAAGCCAGTAAATAAGCTCATGACACCGCCTTGACTAAACCCTGCCAGAATAATGTGTTCAGCGGCAATGCCTGCTTCTATTTGCTCATGAATCAGCGCCTTAACTGCTTGTTCTGATTCTAATACGCCATTAATGTCCGCACGGTCGTGTAAGTCCATACTTTTAATATCGTACCAAGAGCGCATGATATAACCGCCATTGATCGTCACCGCTTGTTCAGGTGCATGGGGAAAGATAAAACGTATCGAATGGTTTTGTGGCAAACCTAATACCGGTACGACTGGCGCAAAACCTGCCCCTGAGTCTCCTAGGCCATGAAGCCAAATAACACAGGCGGTTGCGGCATTGGTGGGTTCAATTGTAATACGTTCAAGTGCTGTAGGCATTATCCAATCTCTTATTGATTTTTGCCGCTATCTTACCCCAAAGTTTTTAATGAGTTAACCTTTCACTTAAACGGGCTTATAACAAAACTCTAGTAGTACAAAACAAAAAAGGTAGCCGAGGCTACCTTTTAATCTTCCTTGAATCGAATTAACGATTATTCTGCACAACTACCAACTAAAGTACCATTGCGGTAGAAGTTTAACTGACCATCTACTGGAGCATAATCTTCTGCACTGATCTCAGGATTAGCTACAAAGTATTCACGGAATACTGCTGCATCAGTTAACTGAGTATCAATGTAGTTAGGATGTTGATTAATCACAGGGTAATCATCACCACCAGCAGCACTAAAGTGAATTAGTGAGAAGGTGTAGTTTTCTTCTGCATCAAAAGCGCGACCACCTAAAGAAGCAATATCAACAGTGCCAGCGGCACAGTCAACGTCCATTGCAACTTTATTTAATTGTGGGTAACCGCCACCAGTTTTAATTGCGATGTCAGCAAGATAGCTTTCGACTTCTGTACCTGTCATTGTTACATAAGCAACAAAGTTACCAAATGGCTGAACAGTCAACACGTCACGGTAAGAAATATCACCTTCAGCGATTGATGCGCGAACGCCACCTGAGTTCATCACACCAAAATCAGCAGTAACATTGAAGTTTTGAGTAACGAATTCTGAGTAAGCCGTAGTTAACAAATTACCTAGGTTTGTTTGCTCAGCACGAACAACCTCGCGGTCACCTTCTAACTTGCCGTCAGTGTATGAAATAACCACATCAAGCAATTCTTGGCCTCGTTCTTGATATGGTTTCAACATATCGTAAACAGTTTGATTCTTCTCGATTTCTTCAGTAATAAAGACTAAATCACCGTTGTCATCTTTTTCTTTCAAATTGATCGGAATCAAAGAGTAGTTTGCTAAGGTTAACTCGCCATCCATGTATTCAAAATCAGCACGGCCAACGTACTTACCCCACTCGTGGGCTTGCATGATGTAAGTGCCGTTTTGTTGATCAGGTTTACATTCATCTCCAGGAGCAAAATCAGCGTATTCGTCACCTTCCATACATACTGGGTTTTGTGAGTGACCACCAATGATTGCGTGTAATTGACCTTCTTCTACAGAGCGCGCTAACATCACATCACCAGCGGCTTCAGTACCGTGATTACCATCTGCATAATGACCCATATGCGTCACAGCAAATACCATATCAACTTCTTCGTTCGCTTCGATTTCAGCTAATACTTTTGGTAACTCAACTTGTGGATCAGTAAACTCTAAGTTATCAACATTTTCTGGGTTAACAATTTTTGGTGTATCAACGGTTGTGAAACCAATGATAGCGACTTTAAGACCGTTAATTTCAAATACACGGTATGGCTCAAAGTAACGCTCTTCAGCATTTTTATCGTAAATGTTTGCAGCAAGCATTGGGAAGTTAGCAAGAGTCGCTTGCATATCTAACGTGCTTAACGGGTTATCAAACTCATGGTTACCCACTGCCATCGCATCGTAGCCAAGTAAGTTCATACCGACAAAGTCAGGGATAGCTTCTTGCATATCAGATTCTGGAACACCTGTATTGATGTCACCACCTGATAATAAAATGGTTTCGTTGCCACGACCTTCGACTTCTGCGCGAATTTGATCAATGACAGTTTTACGTGCTGCCATACCGTATTCACCATCGCTGTTTTCCCAAAAGCGACCGTGGTTATCATTGGTATGAATGACGGTAAAGCTAGTACAAGCATCACCCGCTGCTTCACATGCTGTTTGATCTTTATCATCGTCACTACTACAACCAGACAATGCTGCAATGACAGCTGTAGCCACTAATCCTTTGTATAATGTATTTTTCATGATCTAACCCCTAATCAATATCTTTATTTTATTATCGAGCTACCCAGCTCTGCGCAGAATGGTAGCAAACACTGGACTAGTTTCATGTCATTTTTATTACAAAACGTGACATTTAACCCATTAACAACAATACGTTACACTAATTATTACATTAACAACAAAGACAATGTTTTTGGGACTAAGCATTAGCATGCTCGTTAATTAAAACAATCAGTTAAAAAGTGAGTTAAGCCTTTATTTATGCAAACTATAAATCGAAACAGGCCTTCAAATAGATTGTCTTTTTATACGAACATCCACAAAAAATCTCACAATTGGAGCTAAGTCACAGTTTGACTTTTTCGCTACATGATGTAGTCCGCTTTTACTTAACGATCAAACCATTTCACTTAATCGAATGAAACGAACAAATTTATGAGATTTTATTCGATTTACTTCATGGTTATGATTAACTTTTAGCATTAAAGCGCAGGGGTTAACATGGGTTTATTACAGAATGGTCAGTGGGTTGATCAATGGTATGCCACGAAAGAGAATGGCGGTAAATTTCAGCGTGAAGATGCGCAGCTTAGAAACTGGGTGACAGTTGACGGTGAAGCAGGCCCTGCAGGCAAAGCTGGATTTAAAGCTGAATCAGGTCGTTATCATTTATATGTTTCACTGGCCTGCCCTTGGGCTCACCGTACTTTGATTTTTCGACAATTAAAGCAACTAACCAATCATATTGATATCACTGTGGTTGAGCCACATATGCTATCAAATGGCTGGGAATTTAAAGGACCAAAACAGTCACCCACAGCTCACCCTATTGTCGGCTCTCAAGTCGATCCCTTGTTTAATAAAGACTTTATGTATCAGATATACCAACAAGCGATCCCCGATTACAACGGTCGCGTAACTGTGCCGGTTTTATGGGACAAACAGCAAAATATTATTGTGAGTAATGAATCGTCTGAAATTATAAGAATGTTCAACTCGGCATTTAATCATATTACAGGTAATGAAGCTGACTACTATCCAAAGCAATTACAAAGTGAAATTGATGCTCTCAATGACATTATTTATGCCAATATCAATAATGGTGTATATCGTTCAGGCTTTGCTACAAGTCAGCAAGCTTATGAAGAGGCTATATATCCGTTATTTGAAACCTTAGACACGTTAGATAAACGACTTAGTCAGCAAAGATACTTAACAGGTAGAGATATCACCGAAACTGATTGGCGATTATTTACCACATTAATACGATTTGATTGTGTATACGTTGGACACTTCAAAACCAATCTACGTACGATTGAATCTTACCGACATTTATCAGCTTATGTACGGGATTTATATCAGCATCCAGGTATCGCAGAAACCGTTAATTTCGAGCATATCAAACAACATTATTATTTCAGCCACCAGCACATTAACCCAACTCAAATTGTTCCCGCAGGCCCTATTCTTGACTATATGCTCCCGCACCATCGAGCTAGCTTATAAACACCAATTGCACTTGAGAATGACGTTACTCAGGTGCAATACCAATCACTTCTAATACTTCATAAAATTGTTGGTTATTGTCGAGCTGAATACTCCAACGCACCGCACCCGCATCGGCGATAAGTAATAACCTGTCAGCAATACACTTGAGGTCATCAACCATTGCAGTTAATACAATATTATTCACATTTAAACGGCATTGCACTTCAAAAGGTGTGACCACTAATTTGCCTTGTGAAAATTCAATAATCATTAATATATTTCCGAATTAACAGAGCTGAAAACAAAAATCCCAAGTGAGATTCACTTGGGATCAAAACAAGAACCTGGGTTTAAACAGAAGCTTATTTTCACTTATTAATAGTCACTTAAATATTGATTATTAATCAATATTAGTGCTGATGACCGCCTTCACCATGAGAATGGCCATGGGCAATTTCTTCATCAGTTGCTTCACGAACCTCAACAACTTCAATATCAAAGGTCAATTCTCGACCTGATAAAGGGTGGTTAGTATCGATGGTTGCCATAAACTTACCAACTTTAACCACTGTCACTTGGCGCTGGCCTTGTTCAGTGTTAACAATTGCAGGCATACCCGCTTTCCATACTTTAGCGCCTTGCAGGTGCTTAACAGAAACGCGCTGCTCAGCTGCTTCCATACGTTCGCCGTAAGTAGCTGCAGCTGGAGGTGTCACGCTAAATTTGGCACCAGCTTCTTTGCCTGTAATCGCATCTTCAATACCTGGCATCATGTTGTCATGGCCGTGTAAGTAAGCAATAGGTGAACCACCTTCATTAGTCTCAATCACTTCGCCTTTTTCATCACGAAGCGTATAGTTGAAACGTACTACCATATTATCTTGAGCTGTCATCGAATGTCCTTAATTTACTTCGATTTCAATAATTGCCGCAGCTTAACAAATCGTCTAACAAGCTGCCAGCAAAAGCCGTATTTAATCGGCTTTTGCTGTTTATCTGAGGTATAGAGCTTGAGGAGGTATTAACCGTTATCGAGTGAGTGTTTGGGTTTTGCCCTCAATTACTCACTTAAGGTCATACCAAGAGCGGTAAAGGTTTTTTCATCAGGGAAACCATCAGCAACAAGGCCTTTACTGCGCTGAAAAGCTTGTACACCAGCTATCGAGTTACGTCCTAATACGCCATCAGGTTTGCCAACATCAAAACCTAACTCATTGAGTTTTGCTTGCATGACTTTAATATCACTGCGGTTAAACATGCCGTGTTCTGGAGCACTGACTGCCAGAGGGGCTGCACCATTAATTCGGTCAGCTAAATGCCCAACGGCAATAGCGTAAAACTCTGAGCGATTCCAGCGCATAATCACGTCGAAATTGTCATAGCCTAAAAAAGCAGGTCCCGTATGGCCAGAAGGCACATACAATGATGCTTCCATATCTGGCGTCGACAGCGCTTTACCACTGGTTTGAGTGATATTAAGTTCTGACCACTTAGTTAACGGTTGCGGATGTTTACGACCTAAATATTGATAATCGTAATTTTCAGGTAGGCTCACTTCCCGTCCCCAACGTTCGTTAGGCTTCCAACCTAATTGTTGTAAAAAGTTTGCCGCAGAAGTTAATGCATCTGCAGTACTATTCCATAAATCCACTTTGCCATCACCGTCGCCGTCAACAGCATACTTAGCGTAATTGGTTGGCATAAATTGGGTGTGCCCCATGGCGCCAGCCCAAGAACCCACCATAGTTGAATCGTCAAACTGATATTTTTCTTTAAGCTTTAACGCCTGCATCAACTCATTAGTAAAATAGTCACTGCGGCGAGGATCACATGCCAATGTAGCTAACGAATTGAGCACTGACATTTTCCCTTTATAGCCACCAAAATTGGTTTCTAACCCCCAAAAAGAAATAATATATTGTCCAGGAACACCATATTTAACAGTTAACTTGTTTAATAACTCACGATTTTCAGCTAATAAACGGCGCCCTTCTTTGACGCGCCAATCAGTCACGCGCTTATTAAAATAATTACCAAAAGTTTGGCTAAATTCAGGCTGCTGGTTATCAAGTTCAATGACGCGAGGAATAAATTTAAGGTTGGCAACGCTAGTATTAATGGTTTGTTCAGATAAACCTTCACTGCGTGCTTTGATTTTTAGGTTATCAACACATTGAGAAAAATTGTCAGGCGCTGCAATAGATTGAAGACTTACAAAGCAACTAGAAAGTAATAACACTGACTTAAAAACTGGGGATACTTTAACACTCACCATATATGAATACTTCTGCAAATAATGACTGTTGACATCGTGACTGATAGCGATTCAGGAAACAAGAGCCTTTAAGTCTTAAATATTGAAAATATGTGTTTATAAGGTTAATTTCAGTTCATGTTTAAATTGATGTTGTCACATTAGCTTAATAGTGTTTTGTATTGATTAGAGTTACCGTATAATCGTCACGTTAATTGAATTCATCAAAGAGACTAATCATGATTGAACAAACCCCTGCTGTTACAAGCTTTATTGAGAACGTTAAAGAACATCAAGTCCTATGGGGCTTAGCGGATGAAACGGGCGAAGGTTGGGTTGTATGTGACTCTTCTGAATTCGAAGAAACTGATGTAATGCCTTTATGGTCAACAGAATCTGCAGCGTCAAGCCATTGCACAGAAGAGTGGGCTGAATACAAAGCTGTTAAAATCAGCCTAAATGAATTTTTAGAATACTGGGTTGGTGACTTAAACGAAGATGGTGTTTTAGTCGGTTTAGATTGGATTGCAGATGAAGAATGTATCGAAGTCGATCCTATCGTTTTAGCTAAAGAATTAGTTGATGTAGAAGCTGAATAATTCTTTAAATACAATTCGTTAATCACATTATTCCTAAGCAATCAATGTGAGCATAAAACGGTTAATTGAAATAAAGCTGCATTGAGGAATCGTATCTATTGCGAAACTCGGCAGCTTTTTTATTGAATCATATTTTATTAAGTACAGATTGATTAAGGGTCTTTTGTGAATCATTTACCCCCATTAGTTGAAATCCCTTTTGATCTCCGCCATCAATGTTGGTTTTGCGCCGAGCCGTCCAATGATGTATTCAGTTATTATGCAAAACCTAGTACGCCCCACCCCTCACTCACATTGCCTGCTTGTACGGAATGCGCACGTTTAGCTAAAAAGAACTTGCTCACATCAATTTGGGATTGCCGTGATGCCGTGAAAGATGACCTAATGCGGATTTATCACAAAGATTTAGCCATAGGAATTAATTGGACTGAAGAAGAGCTTGAAGAGTCAGGTTTTGATTGTCGAATTCTTTCAGGCTTTAAAGAAAGCGCTTGGATGATGTACAACATCGCTAAAGGCCGGATAAATGCGAAAGGTTGGCCATTAGTACTGAATGCGGTGGATATAGAGCAAGGTTACAGCGCTCAATTTGAGTTCGATGGACTCACCTTTAATTCCCTCACAAAAGCGATAAATCATTATTGCGACACGCTTTCACTGAATAAGCATCTGTTATGTGAAATACTGAACATTGTTGGCAAAGAAAAGTTTGCCTATGCAATTAGGTTATGTCGAATGAACATTGGCATCACCAGGGAACATCAAAAGTTATTGTTGCAGCAGGTTCAAGAGGAATTCGAACAATAACCATCGAAGCACCTAGATTGAAACTATACACAGAAACTATTCACAGAAACTAAAAAGGCTAATCACTGAGTCATTAGCCTGTTAAGTTTAATAATACATAATAAGAGATTATCAGTGTTAGCCAAGTAATGCTTTTAAACGTGTTTGCACCACACCGACTAATAAGTCGGGCTGGAATTTTGAAATAAACTCATCACAACCGACCTTCTCAACCATTGCATGGTTAAAACTGCCACTGAGCGATGTATTAAGCGTAATAAATAATGACGACATACGTTTATCTGCTCGAATTTCTGACGTTAGTTTATAACCGTCCATTTCTGGCATTTCAGCATCCGTTATCATCATTAATAACTCAGAGGCCACGTCTTTGCCTTCATCAGCCCAGCGTTGCAGTAAATGTAAAGCTTGTAAGCCATCTGAGGCTTCTATAATGTCGATACCTAATTGACTGAGCGTATCCCTAACCTGCTTTCTTGCTGTAGATGAATCATCAACAATAAGCACTTTTTTACCTGGCATATGCTCGGCTAAATGTTCATCTAACACGCCATCAGATAAGCTAATATCATAATCAATAATCTCAGCTAGCACTTTCTCGACATCGATAATAGAAACCAAACGCTCGACGTTATTATCTTGCAGCTTCGTGATGGCCGTCAAATAGTTATTTGCCCCTGCAGATTTTGGCGGCGGCATGATGTCGCTCCATGTCATATTGACAATGTGCTCAACCTTACCCACTAAAAAGCCCTGCACGCTACGGTTATACTCAGTAATAATCAGATTACAGTCTTCAGATACTGGCATTGGGCTAAAACCAATCGCCCCTCTTAAGTTAATCACTGGAATTGACATGCCGCGGATGTTGGCCACGCCACTAATATTATTATTACTACCAGGCAAGGCGCTTAAGGGCGGTAACTTAACCACTTCTTTTACTTTAAATACATTAATCGCAAATAATTGAGTTGCACTAATTTTGAACAGTAGTAATTCCAAACGGTTCTCACCCACTAGTTGGGTGCGTTGATCTACAGTATCAAGAACTTTCTTCATTATTATTTCTCAGTTAACTCAACATCGATTTTCATTAAATTATAAGATGATTTAGCGCTAAAAACTGCAGCCTTTATCTAAAACACTCAGCTAATTGTTTAAAATATTGCCAAATAGTATGCAAATTCTACAATCCTTTATTGATACAGATCTTATCGGCTGAGTTCCACGTATCATTAGTTATTAGATTTAAAATGTAACCTTAGCAAAGTCTTTGGCTTACTTAAGAAATGTTAACTATCTAAATAATAATTTACTTACCTACTGCCCATTTATTAATGAACTGCTTTAAAGGAAATAAGATGCACAAACAATCAATTAAAATCATCGCTTCTGCTTTATTACTTTTATCTACCAGTGCCTGCACTATGCTAGACACTAAAGTTGAAGTGGTTGACGACTTTAAATTAAACAATTACCTAGGCACATGGTATGAAATCGCTCGATTAGATCACTCATTCGAACGAGGCCTTAGTCAAGTAACAGCAAGTTACTCTGTAGAAGGCGACAAAGTAGTCGTGATTAATAAAGGTTACTCAGAAGAAAAGTCTGATTGGCAGCAAGCTGAGGGTAAAGCCTACTTTATTGAGTCAGATAATATTGGCCGATTAAAAGTCTCTTTCTTTGGTCCTTTTTACGGTGCATATCAAATTCATGACTTAGTATCAGATGAACAAGGCGATTACCTAGCATCATTGGTTATCGGCCCTAATAATGAATACGCTTGGATACTTGCACGTAACAACACACTACCTGCTGATATCAAACAGCGTTTTGTCAGTAAAATGGAGCAATTAGGCATTGACCAAGAACAGCTGATTTGGGTAAAACAAAACTAAATTGTAAATAGTGATCATAGCGTGACTCAACTTCGTATATATAGTTGATTTAATAATAAACCTTGTCTCGATATTTGAGTCACTCATCATATAGGTGCAGTTATGATTTTACCCTTATTTCCGCTTTCAATTTGTTTATTGCCCCAAGGCTTTACGCAACTAAGGATTTTTGAGCCTCGCTATAAACGTTTAGTCACTGAGTCGCTAAAATCTGGTGATGGATTTGGCCTATGTATGCTAAACAGCAATAACGAGCTTATGCCTATTGGCACTTGGGTTCATATCATAGATTTTGAGACATTAGATGATGGCCTGCTCGGGATCAGTATCCAAGGTCAGCAACGTTTTAAGGTTAATGACGTTTCGATTGAAGACGATGGACTCAAACGAGGGGATCTCAGTTTAATCCCTGACTGGCCAAGCATTGATATTGTGCCAAATCAACAATACCTAAGCGAAACACTACAACAATTACTCGAGCAATACCCAGCGCATTTATCTCATTACAATAAAAGTGATTTCGAAAATATCTCTTGGGTTTGTCAGCGTTGGCTAGAAATCATGCCTATTACAGCAGAAGAAAAATACCAATGTATTAATAGCCACAACCATGAAATGACTCAGAATTTAATCTCCAGCATCATTAAATAATGATGCTGTTAGTTTTTACTTAAATAAATATCAGCCTTACTCAGCTAATTCATAAAAACTTGAACTGAAAATCGACAAAGAATAATTACAGCGTATCGATAATCTATCTATTTCTTATAAATCTTCAATCATTATGATCTTTTTCTCAAACCGCCGCGTACTAACCAATAAGTGACATATTGATGTTGTGAGTCAAAGCTGTTTACGCATGACGATACAATCAATAATGTTAAGTCTTTCTTGAAGCTTTCTATTTTGAGACTTCTTTTGACAATGCGAGCGAAAATAAATGGAAAATTTTCAATCACAACCTATAAAAAATCGCTATGATAAAGGCATGTTATCTAAAAATAATAATGCAAAACATAGTGCTATGAAATCAGAAGATACCAGTGACAACGAAGCTCAATATCTTGCCGAATTAATGCAGCAAGTTGCCAACCAACGTAGTAAAGCCGCCTTTGCTAAATTGTTTGCCCACTTCTCACCTAAAATTCGAGCCTTTGGCGTGCAAAGATTAAGTCAACAAGGCTTAGCAATGGATTTGGTTCAAGAAACCATGACCCGTGTTTGGACCAAAGCCCATTTATATAATGCTGACAAAGCGGCAGTAAGTACTTGGGTGTTTACGGTAATGAGAAATCAGTGCTTTGATATGCTGCGTAAAGTGCAAAATAATCGTGAAGATGCTTTTGGCGACGACATCTGGCCTTTGTTTGAGTCTGACGAAAGCGATGAAACAGATAACGACTTTAAGCTGTCAGCCACTTTACTTAAACATGTAGAAGACCTACCCCCATTGCAAAAGCAAGTTGTTCAAGGGATCTACATGCAAGAACTGACTCAACAAGAACTGTCAGATAAATTAAAAGTGCCCATCGGCACAGTAAAATCAAGATTAAGACTTGGATTAGAAAAGTTAAAAGGCTTCATGGAGAAACATTATGATTAAATATCACCCAAATCAGGATTTGTTAACACTCCATGCCCAAGGTGAATTACCACTATCGCTTTCGATAGCAGTTTCGGCACATTGTGAGCTGTGTTCTGAATGTGCAGCCAAGTTAGCCTCGCTTACTCTAGCAGCGACTGAAGACAGTTTTACCTTATCTGCAATTAGTTCAGATGATAGCCAAATGAACGCTGAGCTAGATTCAGACTTAGAGGCATTACTGGCTGATATGATGACCGACGACAATTTAGATGTTGCTGACAGCTCACAACAAACAAACTCAACTGTCTCTAATATCGATATCACTGTTAAAGGACAAGACTACAGATTACCCCGCGCCTTCAGACAGCAAGTAGCTAATCAATGGCAAGGAATTGGTAAAGTGAGTCGCCTACGTTTAGATACTGGTGAAATCAAAGCCAGGGCAAGTTTGTTACACATTGCTGAAAACGGAGAGATACCGCAGCACAGTCACAAAGGTGAAGAGTTAACTTTATTACTTGCTGGTGAGTTTAGCGACGAATATAACACTTATACCGCAGGTGATTTTATGGTGCTTAATAGCGAACATGAGCACAGCCCTAAAACAGTTGAAGGCTGCTTGTGTTACACCGTAGTGGATGCGCCATTGTACTTCACTAAAGGGATCAGTAAGTTACTCAATCCAATTGGTGAATTGATTTATTAATTCAATAAACACCAACTAAAGTATTGTCAGTGTATTAATGACCTATACTAAGGATCTAAAAATCCAACGTTTATGGTAATTATTGCGCTGACTTTACACTTTTTGGTGAATTAGCATGCAAAAAAAAGCTAATTAGCTCACCTTTTCGTCTGAAACTGTTTTATTTTGAAAAAAATGTATTGCCATATAAAAAATATACGCATATTATCCTTTATGTTATTAAGTTAACTTGTATTTATTCGTTTACCCTTCTGTTAGTCATAACCGCAACTGTAAACCCACACTACAAGTCATCCTGCAAAGTTAAACATTGTCATTAGTTTGTCATATGCCTATGTTCAACTAATCAAAGCAAGTATGTTGGCGATTAAAAAAATTAATCTATAAGCCTACTTGTAAGTGTAATGAGCACAACTAACTTAAGCACACACATTAGCTTCAATAAGCACAAACTTACGCAACACAACTGCTTAAGGATATTTATTGTTATTACTTACTCACCATAAGGTGAAATTTTAAACAAGGAGTGTGGCATATGTCATACAACATTAATGGTCACGAAATTACAGTTAATTTTCCTGTAAATTCAATATCATCAAACAAAAACTCAATAGCTTTTACTGACAGCCAAGGTAAAACTAAAACAACTTTTTCAAAGCGCACAGAAGCGTTAAAGTTCATGAAATGGTTGATTACGGCTAACAAGTAACACTTTCTATAACGCTTGCGTTATTCATTTGCTCAGTTACTCAATAAACATCGCTTCTCGGTATTTCATCTCACACTATACCGGACGTTTATTAGAACTGAGCAATATGAAAAGAACTTTCCTCTTTCAATCCCTTTATATTAATACTTCACTTTTACTCTTCTTAAATACCCTTTTTAATCTAGCTTCAACTGACGCTCAATCAGCCATACTTTCTTTTATATCTAGCCAGCATACTTGGGTTACCCAGCTGTCCACCTTGATGCAAATACATCAATGGCAATGAACTGTCGATTTGAGGCTCTACGCCTTGGTTTGTCAGAAAATGTTCTAGCATAATAAAACCCACAGGGTCATATAGCAGTTCAAATTCAATTCCGGTTTCACACGCTCGTTGCCACATTTCATAGCATTGGCGATTCAATTTGCCGAAATGGTATTTAGTGCCATTTGAAATTATTCTTGGGTGATAAACACTAATGTCAGTCAGCTGATTAAATTGCAGCTTTAAATAATCATCACCACCTACACAGCTACATGTCAGTACATTCACTTTAGGCTTGTTAGTACATGTCTGCTTAATAAAAAAACGCTGGAGGAAT
This sequence comes from Shewanella sp. GJ50-10, assembly GCF_055808815.1. Classification (NCBI taxonomy): domain Bacteria; kingdom Pseudomonadati; phylum Pseudomonadota; class Gammaproteobacteria; order Alteromonadales; family Shewanellaceae; genus Shewanella; species Shewanella sp. GJ50-10. The sequence goes on from NZ_JBVVSS010000001.1 coordinate 2,382,237, forward strand.
AAAGCGGTAGTACCGGTGCCTGAAGGCAGAAATAGATTTAATTCAACATGATTGTGCAACTGCGCCCAATCTAAAATTTGCTTGCCGAGTTGTTCAAGTCCAACAGAGGCATACTCACAACGGCCCCCTTCAGGAATGTATAACTCATTTTCCAATCCGTTTTTAGATAAACTCACCACATATTCTTCCAGTGACAAGCTTTGTTCTTCTTTACTATATTCAGAGCCGCTAATATTTTTAAAGCTGCTAGCATTTTTAAAGTCAGTGGCATTTTCAAAGTCTTTAGCTTGCAGCTTGTCTATTGCAGATTTCTCTATGATATTGGCGCCATTATTTAATGCGGCAAGGTAATTGCCTTGAGGATTTTGCTCTAAGTAATCAGCAATATGATCGACATAATAATCAAGTTGCCAACCACGCATTTTAGCCAGTACAGCGAGTGAATGGAGCGAATTGGCTTGGGCTGAGCCGTAACCTACTACTTTACTGATGTGTGGGAAATCATTAGCTAGAAAATATTGAAACTTACGTGCTTTATTACCGCTAAAATCGGGATGAATGAGATCATCTCGTTTCACAAATATTTCTCGACCAGCAAACATCATTGACTCGACAGGAGTTGCAGCAAACATAGCTTTTCACTTGTAATTTCATTTATAAACTTGAAGGAGTATTTTACCTAATAAATAGTGAAAACCGCTATATCTAACTTTTACACTCTGTAATTTAAATAGTGTTAAAAGCTTAACCCTCCTTTAATAACTCAAATAAAAATTAAAATATACACTTTTTAATCAGCCACTTAAGTCAAAAACTGGTGACTCTCAACTTTGTTAATCCATATTGGCATATTTCTCGCTTATCAGTATATAGGTTAACGTTCAGGTTAATAATCAATTCAATCGAAATTAAGGGATTATCAATGTCAGTGTTGAGATTAATATTTAATATTGCATGGTTCATCATGGGTGGGTTTGTGATGGGGCTTGCTTGGTGGCTTGCGGGCATCTTATGTTTTATCAGTATTATTGGTATTCCTTTTGGCCGTGCATGTTTCGTTATTGGTGAAATGGCATTTTGGCCATTTGGTCAAGAAAATGTAAACCGTAAACACCTTTCTGGAATAGAAGACTTTGGTACTGGCCCATTAGGTATGGTGGGGAATGTGATTTGGTTTCTATTCTGTGGAATATGGTTAGCCATTGGTCATCTGACCCATGCATTAGCCTGTTTTGTTACTATTATCGGTATCCCATTTGCGATACAGCATGTAAAACTAGCACTATTAAGTCTTACGCCTATCGGCCAAACCATTGTAGCTAAAGAAAGCTATTAACCGATATAACGCAAAGCGGTTAGCATTAGCTGATAGCTAGACAATCACGAAAAAGGAACTCAATTGAGTTCCTTTTTTATATTCATTTTTAATTACATATTTTTAAATGTCATTGCCGATATTGAGGCATTTACTCAAGAGACAATATGTAATCAAACTCATGCTGAGTAACCGGTTGCACACTAAGTCTTGCTCCCTTGCTAACTAATACCATTTCAGCCAGATTAGGATCTGCTTTTAACTCTGTCAGCGTTATAATACGGCTCAATTTAGCTTTGAATGTCAAATCCACAGCCACCCAGCGAGGGTTATCAATAGAAGATTTCGCATCAAAGTAAGCTGACTTTTCATCAAAAGCACTTTGATCACTATATGGCGCTGACGACACTGTGGCTAAACCCACTATGCCTGGCACTTTACAACTGGAGTGATAAAAAAAACGGTATCGCCAAGCTTTACTTTATCCCGTAAAAAATTACGAGCTTGATAATTTCTGATCCCATCCCAAGTTTCTGTTTGATTTTCGCATTGTGCTAGATCGTCAATACTGAACTCATCTGGCTCAGACTTCATTAACCAAAAGGCCATATCATGCTCCCTCTATGTGGCGCTGTTTATCAAATAGTGCGAATTCTTCTAAAATTAAATCGGTAAATAACTTCCCCGCTCTACCTAGAGGCCGCTCTAGTGTTGAAACAAGTTGCGGCGTAAAACGAAACCGATGACCGCCAACAAAATCAACAAGCGATAATTGATTTGCAGCAAGTTCATCATTAATTAAAAACGCCGGCATCCAGCCAAAGCCTAATCCTTTTAATAACGCATTTTTTTTCATGATGAAACCTGACAAGTAAAACACTTTATCACCGCCAAATTGAAGCTCATCGCGCTGCTGTGTCGGCGCTGAATCTTCAATGGTAAGTTCAACGTGCTGTTGTAATTCAGTTAAACTGATTGATTGCTTAGTAGCTAACGGATGCTGTGCTGAACAGACTAATAGACTTGTAACTGTGGGCAACTGTTTAGCTGAGAAATATGGCGCGGCGGTATAATCTTTAACTAACATCAAATCCGCTTTATCTCGCTCAAATCGATGTTGAACTCCGCCTAAAAACTCCATATTTAACTGCACTTTCGTCGGCACATTATGTTCAGACATTCGTTGCAACGCAGTCATAATAGGCTCCATTGGTAGTGCACCATCTATAACTAATTCAAGCTTTGGCTCCCAGCCATCACTAAAGCGACTAGCTAAGTGTTCAATATTGGATAAATGCTGCAGTAATCGTTGGCCTTCAGCTAAAATAACCTTTCCTTCAGGGGTTAATTCGGCTCGGTATTGATCTCGGTTAAATAATTGCACCCCTAAGTGCTGCTCAAGCTTTTTCACTTGATAACTTACGGCTGATTGAGCCTTATGCAAACGCTCAGATGCTTTAGCAAAACTACCTTCTTCTACAAGTACTTGCAGAACATTGAAGGCTTCAACATCAATTTTCATATATCCCTCACACTTAGGCGCTGTCCAATTGCCGTGACACTATTGTAAACAAACCAATACCATCTAAAAAATTGATTAAGTTACGTAGTTTATTATTCTTTTTTTTGTTCATTCTAGCAACTAAATTGATAACTAGATCACAAAGTATTTGATTCTATTGCGCTAGAAACACTAACAATAACCGTGCAACAAGCTAATCAAGACTTATCAAATGAGTAAATAGGGTTAAGGAGTCAGTATGCCTTTTTATGTTCAGCAAGGTCAGATACCTGCTAAACGTCATATCGCTTTTAAGAAAGAGTCAGGCGAGTTGTACCGTGAAGAGTTATTTTCGACCCACGGTTTTTCAAATATTTACTCCAATAAATATCACCATAATATGCCAACGAAGGCGTTAGATGTCGCTCCATACTCACTAGAGCACGGTGAGGCTTGGCAAGATTCATTAATTCAAAACTATAAACTCGACTCTCGACAAGCTGACTGTGAAGGTAACTTTTTCAGTGCGCGGAATAAGATTTTTTATAATAGTGATGTGGCGATGTACACCGCCAAAGTCTCTACAGATACTGCTGAGTTCTATCGTAATGCATATGCTGATGAAATCGTATTTGTGCATCAAGGTGAAGGTAAATTACTCAGTGAGTATGGTGAACTAGACGTTAAACAATGGGATTATTTAGTGATCCCTCGCGGTACCACTTATCAGCTTAAATTTAACGACTACGAAAATGTTCGTTTATTTGTTATCGAGTCATTTTCAATGGTTGAGGTGCCCAAACATTTTCGTAATGAATATGGCCAGATGCTCGAGTCAGCCCCTTACTGCGAGCGAGATTTTAGAACGCCAACCTTAACAGAAGCAATTGTTGAACAAGGTGAGTTCCCTCTTGTCAGTAAGTTTGGTGATAAATATCAAGTCACCACGCTTGAATGGCACCCTTTTGATCTTGTTGGCTGGGACGGATGTGTTTACCCGTGGGCGTTTAACATCACAGAATATGCGCCTAAAGTGGGCAAAATTCATTTACCTCCTTCTGATCATATTGTCTTTACTGCAAACAATTTTGTGGTGTGTAACTTTGTGCCTCGTCTGTATGACTTCCACCCTGAGTCAATACCTGCACCTTACTACCATAACAATATCGATAGTGATGAAGTGCTGTATTACGTCGACGGTGACTTCATGAGTCGAACGGGGATTGAAGCGGGTTATATGACACTGCATCAAAAAGGCGTCCCTCATGGCCCACAACCAGGTAAAACTGAAGCCTCGATAGGCAAAACAGAAACCTATGAATATGCCGTAATGGTAGACACCTTTGCGCCACTCAATTTAACCACTCATGTTAAAAACTGCATGAGTGACGACTACAACCGTTCATGGATTGAATCATAAGCAACATTTTGATTCAGCTTTAACCGATTAAAACGTCACCAAAGAGTGACGCTCAAAGCAAATAAAATTAAGGAAAACACAATGGCGAGCGAAACAAACCCACTTGGTCTTTTAGGCATTGAATTTACAGAATTTGCCAGCCCAGACACTGATTTTATGCATCAAGTGTTTATTGACTTTGGTTTTTCTATGCTTAAAAAAGCAAAAGCAAACGATATTGTTTACTACAAGCAAAACGATATTAATTTCTTACTGAATAAATCTAAGCAAGGTTTCTCAGCAGATTTCGCTAAATCTCACGGCCCTGCAATCTGTTCAATGGGCTGGCGTGTTGAAGACGCTGAATTTGCCTTTAACGAAGCGGTAGCACGTGGCGCAAAGCCAGCTGATGATGCAGCTAAAGATATGGCCTACCCTGCAATTTATGGTATTGGTGACAGCTTAATTTATTTTATCGACGTATTCGGCGAAGCGGAAAATATTTACCTTACTGACTTTGAAGATTTAGCAGAGCCAATGATTGTTGAAGAGAAAGGCTTTATGGAAGTCGATCACCTCACCAACAATGTTTATAAAGGCACTATGGAAAAATGGGCTAATTTTTATAAAGACATTTTTGCCTTTACTGAAGTTCGTTATTTCGACATCAGCGGTGCACAAACAGCACTAGTTTCATATGCACTTCGTTCACCAGACGGTAGTTTCTGCATTCCGATTAACGAAGGTAAAGGCAACAATAACAACCAAATTGATGAATACTTAGGTGAATACAATGGCCCTGGCGTTCAGCATTTAGCATTTAGAAGCCGTGATATTGTTGGTTCTCTTGATGCGATGGAAGGCACAGCAATCAAGACCTTGGATATCATCCCAGAATACTACGACACGATTTTCGATAAGTTACCACAAGTGACAGAAGACCGAGATCGTATCAAGCATCATCAAATTTTAGTTGATGGTGATGATGATGGTTACTTACTACAAATTTTCACTAAAAACTTATTTGGTCCAATCTTCATTGAAATCATTCAACGTAAGAATAACCTAGGCTTTGGTGAAGGTAACTTTAAAGCATTATTTGAATCTATCGAACGTGATCAAATGAAGCGTGGCGTACTGTAAGGCTTAGTATTTGCCTCTTGGCAACACAAAAAAGCCCGTTGCTTAAACAAGCATCGGGCTTTTTTATTTACTAAAATGATATTTCTAGCAATTAAAACGGCACTTCACAGTTGATTTCTAAAGGCTCAAGTGTCACTGGATGGATAAAGCATAAGTAACTTGCGTGTAGTAACAGCCGTGGTGCTAGCGCTTGTGAGTCCTTATTGCAGTATAAGTCACAACCCAGAATTGGATGACCAATATACTGGCTGTGAATTCTTAATTGATGTGTTCGACCGGTTATCGGTTTAAATCTGACTTTCGTGACAGGAGTTAAGTTAGATTTGCCATCATCAAGTACCTGTAAATGCGTTCGTTCAATCACTTCTATTTCTGATAAGGCCGCTTTGCCAGTGTCAGCACAGATTTTCATAAAAGGAAAATTATCAATATCTTTGGCAATTGCTGCATTTATCAGCGCGGAATCTTCTAATTCTTTTGAAACGTGGCCATATAAAGTCGCATGATAATTCTTGATAATCGTTTTATCTTGAAATTGTTTAGTTAATAATCCATTGATTGATTTATTAAGCGCCACCAGCATGATGCCTGATGTACCAAAATCTAATCGATGTACCAAGGTAGCTGTGGGAAAATCTTGAACAAGCCTGAAGTGAACAGAATCTTTATTGAGTGGATTTTTACCTGATAAACTTAACAAGCCACTAGGCTTATTGATCAGCAATATATCCTCATCCTGATATAGAATTGAAATTTTTTCTTTACAAGGTGGAGCAATAAATTCGGTCATTACAGCCATAGAGGATTCAAAAGAAGGACATGGTAATAAAATGGGAAAATTTATTCCACAAAGTTGTTTTATAAAAAACATTTAAAGCATAAATAAAAAAACCGCCTTATTAGACGGTTTTCTAGATTGGATTACTAGTAGTTCTAAAACTCAGCTAGCGACTTTTTAATTTCTTTTAAGAAATCGGCACCTAATTTAGGGTCACGTAAACCATACTCAACAAACGCTTTCATATAGCCTAATTTGTCACCGCAATCATGAGATTTACCTGACATATTAAATGCTTCAACAGAGTCAGACTCAATCAGCATATCAATCGCATCTGTTAATTGAATTTCATCGCCTGCTCCTGGCAGTGTTTTAGCTAATAAGCCCCAAATTTTTTCAGAAAGTACATAACGGCCCACTACAGCAAGGTTAGATGGCGCCTCTTCTACTTTAGGTTTTTCCACCATCTTTATTATTGGAGAAGAGTGACCAGGTAAAATAGATTCGCCGTTACAATCTGCGATACCATATTTATTCACATATTTCTCATCAACTGGCGCTACCATGATTTGGCTAGCACCAGTTTCATTATATCGGCTTATCATAGTAGATAAGTTTTCAGTGCGTTGATCAGCTGAGTAAGCATCTAAAATCACATCCGGAAGCACTACCGCAAAAGGACTGTCTCCAATACAAGGTTTCGCGCATAAAATCGCATGACCTAGACCTTTTGCTTCGCCTTGGCGAACTTGCATTATGGTAACATTTTTAGGGCAAATGGATTTTACTTCATGTAATAACTGACGTTTTACACGTTGCTCTAGGGTGGATTCGAGCTCATATGATTTATCGAAATGGTTTTCAATGGCATTTTTACTGGCATGGGTGACTAATACGATTTCAGTGATACCAGCACTAACGCATTCATCAACAATGTACTGAATAAGCGGTTTATCAACTATAGGTAGCATTTCTTTAGGAATAGCTTTTGTTGCAGGTAACATCCTTGTACCTAAGCCCGCGACTGGTATTACTACTTTCATATAAACTCCATTGGCCCTATCCGGCGCCTTTCAGTTATCAGCAAGATCATCAAAACAAACTACTTAGAAGAATAGCAGCTTGTATTTTGATAACAAAATCAAAAGCCTCAAAAGTTAAATTAATCTGCACTCAAAATATCTTGATTCAATATTCTCGAATAAAATCAGTTTTAGTAGCACTATTACTGATGAATATTCACTTTAATAAAAATAATCTGAGTTTATTCAAATTTTAAACATCATCACATGCTTGTTAAAAATCGATATTAAAATCATCCTATCCGTTTATTTTATGATGACTAATACAAAAAAACCGCTATTAAAGCGGTTTCCTTAGTATGATGAATATTTGTGAACTACATATTCACATCAACAATATAATGCCCTTGCAACCAATTACGTCCAATAAGTAATTTGTAAGTCATTTTACTGCGGTCACGTAGGTTCACATCAACTTTAAACTCTTCACCAGGTTCACCGATGGTCAATGTCACCATGTAACGGATTTCACTGCCCTGTGCATTGCGTATTAGCGATGTACTATGTATACGAGCTGTGACGTCTACTGTTTCGTCTTTTTCATTCATGGTAGTAAACGTGACGTCTTTGCCAACATTATTTTCCATGTTGGCTTTATCTTCACCTTTGATCCGCAAGTTTACTGCATGTAATGAGTTCTCAACTGCGCCAGTGTCAATTCGGGTATCAAAGATCAAACCAGATTCTACAATACTGATCCCTGATGTTGGACCAATAAACTTTTTCTCCGACACATCGACAACATATTTACTTTTAAGCCAGTTACGACCAATCAGTAATTTGTAATCCATGGTAGTTCTATTTTTTAAATTAACTTTTACACTTCGGGTACTTTCGCCGTAAGTGATAGGCAACTTCACAGCGTAACGGGTTTCGGTGCCTTGCGAATTACTCACCGTTGAAGTACCAATAATTTCAGCGGTAATGATTTCTTTATCGCCTTTTTCATTAAAGGTAGTAAAAGATACATTTTTGCCAATGTTATCTTTCATTTTAGTAGCACTACCGCCTTCTAATTTTATATCTAATGCGTGTAGAGATGAGTTTACTGCGCCAGTATCCATTCTCGCTTCAAATACAATTCCATTTTCACTGACAGACATCATTTCAGTTTGGCCTAACACTTCTTTTTCAGCAGCAATGCTAGAAAATGAAATGCAACTGAATAAGGTGGCAGTAACTATTGTTTTGAACATGCAAAAATCCTAAAAATATAATGAATGAAGGTGTTTAGAATGAAGTTTATCTAAGAATTTGTTCGATTTCTTTATCGAATAAGTTTTTTATTAACCCTGAAAACTCGGTAATAAAAACACTTTGCTCTGGGGTCGCATTATGAGTGGCGACGCTTGCTAAAATCTCTTCCAAATCATACACAATGGCATCAATCTCTCGAATTACTTTATTACGCTGAGCGAAAGATAAGTTTGGATTTTGACCACAAACCATAATGATTTGAGCGGATAGTTGATCTTCAAATAATTCCATTACCGTTTGACTATTAATACTGTTATCTTCTGATGCCTCAAACAACCCAAGATGTTCAGTTAAATATTGAATTAAATGAATGTAGCCATCTTTATCAGTGACCATTACGTCCCCTAATGATGTGGCTTTTGATAGTCAAAAGCCACTTGTAAATTTCTAATTTGGTATGCTTAATACATTATTTTATTGCGACAACGTAAGCACAAAAGACACTGGAACTGCTAAACTAATGCTGCTTAAACCTGCTACTTCTCGGAGTTTGTTAACGCCTTCGACTAAATTAAAGTCATCAGCTTGAACAACAACTGGTGACATACTGCTTACCACCATTTTTTTATCCGATAATTTTGCCACTAGCACATCAAATGTTTTTAATCGGCTTTTGCCGTGCAAATCAATAGTGCCATCAATTTGTGTGACTAACGTTGAGCCTACACTCAAATCTGCCAATAACTTAGGGTTAACGACCGCTGATAATGTTAACTCAGGAAATTTAGCCACCTCAAACAGCATCGTCTGCATTCGCTCATCACGAATTTCAACACCGGTATCGACACTGACTAAGTCAATCGATAAATTAAACGCTCCCTCAGGAGTTAAACTACCACTTACTTTCTTAAAGTCATGAACTTCAGCAATGTCGCCTTTTTTCACTGATATAAAACTGACTTTTGAGTGCCCTTGCTTAACTTGCCAATCAGCAGCAAAAGCAGCTGAAGATAACAAAGTAGTAGACAGTAACGCTATAGGTAATACTGCGAGCCATTTTTTCATCATTAATCCCTTTTGTGAATAAAAACAGTTAAATTATAGATTAAAATTTATTAACTCGGAGACTATCCCCACTGCGAGTTAATTATCCTTTATGCCAACTGAGCATCAACTAAACATTAAATTACCACAACAGCTATAAACGACTTAGCCATTTATCAAGTGCTTTAGCAAACGCATGTTTGTCCGCTTGTGAAAAGCTATTAGGTCCTGCGGTATGCACACCACTACTTCTTAACTCTTCCATAAAGTCACGCATAGTTAAACGCTGCTTTATATTATCAGTAGTATATATATCGCCACGAGGGTTAAATACCATTGCGCCCTTTTCAATAGCGTCAGAGGCTAAAGGGATATCACCGGTTATCACTAAGTCACCATCATGTAGCTGATCCACAATATAATTATCGGCTTCATCAAAGCCTGAGCTCACTCGAACAACTGAGATGTTCGGTGAAGCAGGCACACGAATAAGCTGATTCGCCACCAAGATTAATGGTATTGATTTTCTATCAGCTGCGCGAAATAGCATTTCTTTTACAGGGTTTGGACATGCATCTGCATCGACCCAAATTGTTTTACTCATTCATACTCTCAATAACTTTGTGTTAGAGCGATATTATCAATTCAATTACGGCGCTAAACGATCAATATTCCAACCAGAAGGCGCTTTTTGATAAATAAACCTGTCATGAAGTCTACGCTCACCACCTTGCCAAAACTCAATGCTTTCTGGCTTTACTCGGTAACCACCCCAAAATTTCGGTAATGGCACTTCACCTTTAGCAAATTTGCTTTTCATTTCATTAAATTTACCTTCTAAAGCTTGGCGAGCACTTATTTTACTCGACTGCTTTGATACCCATGCAGCTATTTGGCTGTCTTTTGGACGGCTCATGAAGTATTTGGTCACTTCCATCATAGATAATGGCTCTGCTTCACCGGTTACAGCAACTTGCCTTTCGAGAGGATGCCATGGAAACAATAAACTGGTTTTAGCATTGTTTGCCAACTGGGTGGCTTTTCGGCTTTCTAAGTTAGTAAAAAAAACAAAACCGTCATCATCAAACTTTTTCAGTAGCACTATACGTTGGAATGGCTGACCGTGCTCATCCACAGTGGCAACACACATTGCGGTTGGATCGGTTAGTTCAGCTTGTTTTGCTTGTTCAATCCACAAGTTAAATAAGTCCATTGGATTGTCTGGTAAATCATTTCGGCGTAATCCACCTTGAGTATATTCACGGCGGATATCAGTTAAATCATTCATTTAGATACCTCTTCAATTAATGTCATTATACTCACAGTTACTGTTATATGTTCATGACATTGCTGATAATTATGTTTATAAGCATTAATTGCAAAAAGTAGGCATAAAAAAACCAACGACAATCGTTGGTTTTTTAAATAAGGTTAATATGCAAACTTACTTTTTAACTAAGCCTTTGCCTTCAGCCCACACGTGTAGCAACTCAAGACCTAAGGTAGCACCTGCAAGCGCCGTAATATCTGCAGAATCGTAAGCTGGAGCGACTTCAACTACATCCATACCCACGATATTCATGCCACGAAGACCACGGATAATTTTCATGGCTTTGTCACTGGTTAATCCGCCGCATACTGGTGTGCCTGTACCTGGTGCATAGGCAGGATCTAAACAGTCAATGTCAAAGGTCACGTATAATGGCATATCACCAACACGGGCTTTAATTTTCTCAACGATTTGCGCTGCAGTTAAATCATTTGCCGTTGCGGCATCAATGACTTTAAACGCATGATCTGCAGTATTGTATTCTGTGCGAATTCCCACTTGAATCGAGTTTTCTGGCGCAATTAAACCTTCATTTGGCGCATGGAAAAACATGGTTCCATGATCATACTTGCTGCCCTGACTGTAAGTGTCTGTGTGGGCATCAAAATGTAATAACGCCATTTTGCCGTACTTTTTATAATGCGCGCGCAGCAACGGCAAAGTGACAAAATGATCACCACCAAAACTTAATAATGCTTTGTCACTATCAAGGATTCGAGTAGCAAAGCCTTCTAGTCTTGTTGTGAAGTCTTCTTGATCACCACAATCAAACACTAAATCGCCAGCATCAACGATATTAATAGATTCACTGATGGAGAAATCCCATGGCCAGCGGGTTTCTTCCCAAGCAAGGTTAACAGATGCGCGGCGGATAGCATCAGGTCCCATACGGCCACCTGAGCGACCTGTTGTCGCCATATCAAATGGCAAACCAATCACAACTACATCAGCGTCTGTTTCTATCGGCTTAAAGTTAAGTGGCTGACGTAAGTAACCAAATGCATTTGAATACAATGAATAATCTGCTTTTTCAGCAAAAGTGCTCATAAAAATCTCCGTAATGGCTAAACGCCAATAACTACAAATATTCTGGTATCAGTACTTCATGACAAAGTTGCTGATAATGACTGAAGTTCACATCGTACCCTTGCTCTGTTGCAAGTGAGCAGCTGCCTAAACACAAATGTGCTGGGAACCCTTCAGTGTTTTTAGGCGAATTAAAACCAATGACATCCCAACTTCCTGGGTTTAGGCTACTTAATAACCTTGAGTAAATATCCACAGGATGGTTGGCTAAGTTCACATTAGTTTCTAAGCTCACATAAGAGCTTTTTTCTTGTGGGGTAATATGAATCGTAAAATACTCTTGCCCTTTAATGCCGTTTATTGAATAACCAAACGGTTCAAACAAAAAATCATCCACAATAAAGTCAGGGAATAACTCTGATAGTGCTAATAAATCACGAATTCCCTGTGCTGATTGATTCACACCACGTAAGTAATCAGCAGCTTCACCGTTTATGTGGTACATCAGCAGTTCATTCGTCACGTCCGTTACTGGGGCTATAAATGGCTTTTTTGTGCTGAACATATAATGATGATGCGAGTCTAAATGACCTATGCGATAAGCATTACCCGTAATCGTTTGACGGATTTTTTTCAAATCATCTTGAAACGAACTCGACTGCAGGTGAGACAAATATTCGTTCTTACGCTGATAACTGGCAAAGCCTATCGCTTCTTCGCCCACATGAGCAATAAACGACATCACCGCATCAGCGAGTGTGGTTGTGCCACAGGTGAGCATGACAAAACGGTCATCCCACACAAATAAACTCGACTCACTTAATAAATAGGCATCGCAATATTCATTACTGATTGACGAGAGAATTTCAGCGTTAGCGCAAGCCACAATATCAGCCCAAAATGGCTGACCAAAACTGCGAAGTTTTTGGGATGAGTCAGCGAGTATGACTTCAATCTTTTTTTCCGAACCTTCAAAAAACATATTTCAAAACCTAAAAACGCAGAGCCAATCATGTGGCTCTGCTGACACACTTTTTACGAGAAATCTTCTAAATAGGTGTAACCCTTTAGACCTAACTGTAACTCTTCCAAAATCGAGGTTCTTTCTTCTTCAGCAATATGCTGATTTACCAGTTCTTCATAGGTTCGCATAAATGCCACTGCATCTAAGTTTACATAACGAAGCACATCGGCAACCGTATCACCCGCTAAAACCGATTCAATATTAGGTAAACCGTTTTCTTCAACACGCACGACTGCCGAATTAGTGTCGCCAAATAAGTTATGCATATCACCCAAGATCTCTTGGTAAGCACCAACCATGAAAAAGCCGATTAAATAAGGACTCTCTGGAGTCCAAGCTGGCACTGGCAATGTGGTTTCGATCCCTTGTCCATCTACGTATTGGTCAACAATACCATCTGAATCACAAGTGATATCCAGCATCACAGCACGTCTTTCAGGTGGTTTGTCTAAACCACTTAACGGCAATACAGGGAACACTTGATCAATTCCCCATGCATCAGGAATTGATTGGAACAATGAAAAGTTGACGAAAAACTTATCCGCTAACTTCTCATTTAACTCATCAATAATAGGTCGATGGAATCGGTTGTTATTACTTAATAAGCTTTTTAATGCATAGCAAACTCGTAAATTGGTTTGCTCAGCCCAAGCGCGTTGCATCAAGGTCAATTGGCCTACAGAGAACAACGAATGCGCTTCAGCAATATCACTTTGAGTATCATGATAAATCTCAATAATCGCGCGATTATCAGGACGCTCACTCATGTCCGTCCACGACTCCCACATATTGTGTAATAGTTGTGGCGCATCTTCTTCAGGAGGCTGAATGTCTTCTGGCTTATAAGATTCAGTACCAATCACATCGGTAATTAATACCGCATGGTGAGCGGTTAAATGTCGACCAGATTCCGAAATAATCCGCGGCATTGGTTGCTCATATTCATTACAAATATCACTCAACACGCTGACAATGTTATTGGCGTATTCAGTTAAGCCGTAATTCATTGAGTTATTGCTTTGGCTTCGAGTGCCGTCGTAATCTACGGCTAAGCCTCCGCCGACATCAAAGGTATCGATTAATGCACCTAACTTGCGTAACTCACAATAAAAGCGCCCTGCTTCACTTACACCTTGACGAATATCGCGGATATTGGCGATTTGTGAGCCTAAGTGGAAATGAATTAATTGTAGAGAACTCATCATATCGAGCTCTTTTAATTCGTTAAGGACTTTTAAAACCTGCGCTGCAGATAAGCCAAACTTTGACTTCTCTCCACCACTTGCTTGCCATTTACCTTTCCCCTGAAACGCAAGTCGAGTGCGAAGGCCCAAACGCGGTGTAACGCCTAACTTTTCAGATTCTTGAAGAATCAGTTTTAGCTCAGAAATCTTTTCGATAACGATATAGACTTTATGGCCAAGTTTTTCACCTATCAAGGCTAAGCGTACATACTCTTTGTCTTTATAACCGTTACAAACAATCACTGAACTGGCTTTTTGAGCCATGGCAAGAACGGCCATCAATTCAGGCTTACTACCAGCCTCTAAGCCCAACTGCGGGACTTCTTTAGACTTTTGGCTTGCTAAAATCTCTTCAACAACCGTTTGTTGTTGATTCACTTTAATTGGGTAAACCAATAAGTAATCGTTCTGATATTCGTACTTCTGAATAGCTTCATTAAATGCATCACAAAGGTTTTCGACTCTGCGATGTAAAATCTGCGGGAAGCGCACAAGCACAGGTAAAGCAACGCCAGCTTTAACCATATCTTTGGCAAGCTCATTTAAACCAATTGTGCAATCTGGTTTACTTGGGTCAGGGGTGACTGTGACTTCACCATTATTATCAATACCAAAGTATTGCTGGCTCCAATGCGTTACGTTATAGCTTGAACGTGCGTTTTCGATAGACCAATCTTTCATATTCTTCATTCCGTCTATTCAGCCGATAATGCAGAAACGCTTTGAGCGTCTTTTACTGCACTTTCAACAAATGCAGGCAATGCAAAGCTTGCCATGTGTAAAGCAGGCGTATAGTAACGAGTGCTGATATTAGCCTGTTCAAAACGTTGCTTTAATGTCGTTAAATCTTGCTCACGAGCCGTTAAATCATTAGTCGCCCATGCAAAAGCCATTGTGCCACCAATATATGTAGGTACTGCAGCATTATAAAACCAACAGTCTTTTACATAAGGGCTCATACGTCTTACTGTATCTTGCAGCTCTTCTGGTTGCATAAATGCCACCCCGTTTTGAGCTACAAAAATACCATTGTCTGTTAAACAGCGGGTGCAATTTTCATAAAATGCCGAGCTGAATAACACTTCACCTGGCCCCACAGGGTCGGTGCAGTCAGAAATAATCACATCAAACTGCTGCTGGCAATGTTCAATAAAATGCATCCCATCATCAATCACTAAATTCACCCGTGCATCTTCAAATGCACCTTGTGAGTGCTGCGGGAAATAGGTTTTGCACATTTCAACTACATTAGCATCGATTTCAACCATAGTAACCTGCTCTATAGATTGATGTTTTAATACTTGTCGTAGCATTCCACCGTCACCACCACCGATGATAAGCACATTTTTAGCACTCCCATGAGCAAGGATAGGTACGTGAGTCATCATTTCATGATAAACAAATTCATCTTTTTCAGTTGTCTGAATAGCACCATTAAGTGCCATTACTCGGCCAAAATTAGTATTTTCAAAAATACTTAAATGCCATTGCTCTGTTTTTTGCTCAAACAGAACTTGTTCAACTTCAAAATACTGACCGTAGCCGGTATGCAATGTTTCGTAATAGATATTTGATTTGTTTAGCATGTTAAAGTCCAACGCTGCCATAAATTCGATGACCGTCACAGCGTAGATGTAAGTTAAAAACGTGAATCATTAAGCTTGTACTGTTATTTATAGTCAAACTCATTACTCGAGCCAATGCTATTTAGACAGAATTCAATCAATGCTTCTATGGTTTAAATCGGGTAGCTGTAGCTTTACTTCATGCAAACAAGAGAACACTCATTACCCAATTAAAAATCTGTTATTTTTTAATCTTAATTAACGAATATTAGGATTCATTGGTTCAATTAAAAAAGCGGCGCAATTAAACCCTGCAAACCATGATAATGCAAGGGTGAAAAAGCAATTTTAGTATAAATTTAGTTCATTATTTAACTGCAACGGCAATGTTATGTTTTTTTTGTTAAAAACCAAACAGTTCTAGCAAATAATTTGTGCTCAATTGAGATAGTTTATTAACCTAGCCATTTTCAAACTAAGCTTTTAAGCTTGAGATTATTCTCTCAAGTATCAAACCCTGAAATAAGCACAGTTACAAGCATCGATATTGCGTATATAATTACCCTGTTTTCTCCTTATCTTTAGTTAAATAGAGCCGCAAATGATACAAATCGGAAAGAGTCACTCCCTAGAAGTCGTTAAACAAGTCAGTTTTGGCATTTATATGAATGCGCAAGAACTAGGTCAAGTATTACTACCTAATAAGTTCGTCCCTAAAAACTGCCAAGTTGGCGATATGGTTGATGTATTTCTTTATCTTGATTCTGAAGATATTGTTATTGCGACGACCCAAAAGCCTTACGCTCAAGTCGGCGAGTTCGCTTATTTAAAAGCAATCGCGACTGGCCCTTTTGGCGCTTTTTTAGATTGGGGCTTAGATAAAGATTTATTACTTCCTTTCGGTGAGCAACATAGAAGTATCGAAGAAGGCAAGTCATACCTAGTTTATGTTCATGCTAACCACGTAGATGAGCGTATTATGGCTTCATCAAAGGTCGATAAGTTTTTAGATAAAACGCCTGCTGAATATGAAGCAGGACAAGAAGTGGACTTGATCATTGGTGGCAGTACTGATTTAGGCTTTAAAGCCATTATCAACAATGCTCATTGGGGCGTATTGTTCCAAAACGAAGTTTTCCAGCGTTTGAGTTTCGGTCAATCTATAAAAGGTTACATCAAACAAGTTCGTGAAGATGGCAAAGTGGATTTGATTTTACAAAAAGCCGATCAAAAAAACTTAGACAGAAATGCTGAAACCATCATCAATAAATTACACCGAGCAGGTGGCTTCTTGCCACTGAATGACAAGACTGACTCAGCTATTATTTATGATCAATTAGCCATGAGTAAAAAAGCATTCAAGCGTAGTATTGGTGGTTTATTCAAAGGTGGACAAATCAGCATCCAAGACGATGGCATCAAATTGCTTAAATAAACTGCATCCAGCCTGAATTATTTGATAAAAAGCATGGTTCTGTTATAACAAACCATGCTTTTTTATTTGGAGTAATTTATGGAACTTAGCAATCAAGAAGCCCGCATTATCGGCTGTTTATTAGAAAAAGAAATTACTACCCCCGAGCAATACCCTCTTTCAATTAACTCCTTAACCATGGCATGCAATCAAAAAAGCAGCCGTGAACCCGTCATGAGTCTCACAGAGCAAGAAACACAATCACTCATCGATGATCTCACTAAGAAAAGACTGATCAGTGAGCAGACAGGTTTTGGCAGTCGAGTAGTCAAATACAAACATCGTTTTTGTAACACAGAATTTAGTGACCTTCAGTTTTCAAGTGAACAACTTGCAGTGCTAATTGTATTGCTACTTCGTGGTCCACAGACCCCTGGTGAACTGAAAACGCGCTGTAATCGATTGCATGAATTTGATAGTCCACAGCAAGTCGAAGCCGCGTTACAATCTTTAGCATCTCGCGATGAGCCTTTAGTAGTGCAATTACCCCGTGAAGCTAACCGTCGTGATAGCCGTTATGCGCAACTATTTTCAGATAAACAATATCTTGAGCAAGGTAGTACTCAATTTGAAGTCAGCGCCGCTCCGATCAGTAAATCAGTGAATAATGAGGCAACCAATGCATTACTTGAGCGAGTAAACACCTTAGAAGCTCAAGTCAGTGATTTAACCCAACGTTTAACTGAGCTTGAACAACTGCTAGATTAATCATTAATGGTTAAGTTAACACTGACTTAACAAAAATTAATCTTCATCGAGTCCGCTATCAAGTATGATGGCGGACACATCACCGTTTTTCTCAAGGATATTTTTTATATATGGACTCTTCTCCTCGGTCTTCCTCACTTCGTCAGACTTGGCTGATTGCCAGTTACGAACTGAGTAAGCGATTTACCAATACCAAAGGGATTGCGGCGTTAATCGCTTTCTCGCTCCTTTGGGCAATTATCTTGCTATATCCTGTGCAAAGCGCATCGGTATACATGCTAGAGCCAGGATTTAAAGAGTTGGTCCAAGGCATATATGGGCCAGATGCGTTAAGCCAGCTATTTAGCTGGAAAGTCGCTGAGTTTGCTGTCTTTTGGTGTATTGCACTTTATGTGTTCCCCATGTTTAGCATCTTTATTACCGCCGACCAATTTAGTTCTGATAAACAGCGTGGTTCATTCAGGTTTCTGACACTAAGAGTCAGTCGCGATAGTATTTTCTTCGGCCGGTTTTTAGGTCAGATGCTGATTCAATCTTGTTTACTATTACTGACAATTATCGCCACGGTCCTAATGGTACTAAGTCGAGATGCTAGCTTATTTGCTGATGCACTTTTTAGTGGTTTTTCTGTGTTCATTAATGTGTTTATCGCATTACTGCCTTATACCGCGGTAATGGCAGTATTATCTTGGTACGCCAACAGTGCTAGACAAGCGAGTATTTATGCAGTCATTCTGTGGGCAGTTAGTGGCATTTTAATTATGCTCATTAATAGCCAAATACCTGCAATGTCATTTTTAAGCTGGGTGCTCCCAGGCTCGCAATTGTCTCTGATGATAAATACCCAAGGTTTGGGCTCACTAATTTATGCGCCAATTCCTTTGATTCAAACGCTCGCAGTTTTAATCGCAGGTCGTATTTACATGCAACGGAGTGCACTATGAAGCTAATTACTTGTGAAGGCGTATCAAAGCAATACGGCGCTAAAGCTGCGTTATCTAATATTAATTTATCATTAGATACTGGAGCACCTATTGCTCTTGTAGGACCTAACGGCGCGGGTAAAACCACCCTCTTTAGTTTGTTATGTGGTTTTATTCATCCAAGTGCTGGTGACATTACCATTTTGGGTGAGAAGCCTGGCAGTCAAAAACTACAAAACTTGGTCTCAGCTTTACCTCAAGATGCCGCGCTTGATCCAAACTTTACTATCGTGTCGCAACTGACCTTTTTTGGAAAGTTACAAGGTATGACTGGTAAACAAGCAAAACAAGAGGCTTTAAGAGTTTTAGATTTAGTCGACCTCACCTCGTCAGCCTTAATGCTGCCTAAAAGCCTAAGCCATGGCATGAGCAAGCGCGTTTCTATCGCTCAGGCGTTAATGGGTTCACCTAAATTGGTATTACTGGATGAACCAACGGCTGGCCTCGACCCTGCTAACGCCAAAAAAATCCGCCAAATCGTAAAAGATTTATCTGCGACCACCACTTTTGTCATTAGCTCACATAACTTAGAAGAGTTGGAAAAGCTTTGTGATCAGGTGCTATATCTTGAGCAAGGGCAGCTGCAACAATCAGTTTCAATGAAAGCTGATGCTGAAACAGCCTTTTTAACTCTTACCATGCAGCAATCTGATATTGAATTACTCAGTGATAAAGTGCGAAGCATGCCAAAAATAATCAATGTTAAAATCAATAATGACGAACAAATCATTATTGAACATCACATTGATCATAGCTTTAGTCTAGAATCGTCACTGCTAGCGTTATTTAGCGAACAAGGCTGGCAATACAAAGCCATAATGAAAGGCAGAAGTTTAGAAGAAACCTTATTCTCCAGCTAACTATTGTTCGCTATTTAGCAGTTAAGAGTTAACGCTAGATGACTTCCAGCTAATAATAAAAAATTTTAAAAGCCCAGTCTCGTTACTGGGCTTTTTATTGGGGTTTCATTGGGATTTTTTAATGGTTTTTGTCATCGAATAAACGTGATACTAAGCAGGTTAAGCCTGCAGAAAGCTAACCAATAAATAGTGCTTAATGACTCTCAACTAATGCCGCCTCACCCCTTTAATTCAGAACCTTAAGCCAAGTCTATATTCAGTTTTAATTTTAGCTGCTTTTTAAAGGGAGCTTTAACCAGATAGTGCCTATTTCTTATAATCACCGCACATAACTAACACATATAACTGACGCTTATAAGCATGGCATATAACCCGTTTCAGCGCTCTATAGTAGGAAACATCACGGCATAGGCTTTATTAAGGGATGAGTACTTTAACGTTATGGAGCGATATTGGACGACAGAACAGCTGCAGGAGTTTGTAGAGGTTTTACGAAAGTATTTATCGAATCTTTTTTAAAGGCAAAAAAAAACTGTAGTCAAAGACTACAGTTTTATTTAATTATCTAGCCGAGGCTAGGAATAATTAAACTACAGTTACGTTCTCAGCTTGAGGTCCTTTCTGACCTTGAGTAACAGTGAACTGAACTTTTTGACCTTCGTCAAGAGTTTTGAAACCGTCTGAGTTGATAGCACGGAAGTGAACGAATACGTCTGGACCAGACTCTTGCTCGATAAATCCGAAACCTTTGTCAGAGTTGAACCACTTAACAACACCAGTAACTTGAGACATGATATAAATCCTGTATATAAAAAATAAAGCCTTAACGGCGGTAGAGCTGAAAATGCCGGTTTTACTTATGTTCACAGGACGAAACTGGTCGTATTGAAACACATAAACTAAGCCCAACCTTCAAGCCCGATAGATTATGAACCTTTCTACGGGGATGTCAACTAACATCAACATTTTAATTCAATTAGTTATAACCACGCTTAAAATTCGCGAATTCGATAACAATTAAAAACTAAATATCAGATTCAAAAAGTAAAATAGCAAATTTAGATGACAAATCAATTACGTTGATGAATTTCAATACTAAAGTCTAATTCGCAGCTAAGTCCTTGATCTGCTATTTGAGCTTTTTGCTCTTGAGTTAATTTCCATGCATAGGGTGTCATATTTAAAAAGTGTTCAATATCAATAGGGTCTGATAACTCTAATGGATACTGTAGTCTTTCTTGATGCAAACAGGTAAAGCCTTCAAGCTCAGCTTTAGGCTCGTCATGGGGTTTAGGCTCACTATAGATAATTTTTTTCATAGCGAAATGATGCATTGGACCCGGCGAAACCGTAATTAAAATGCCGTCTTTTTTGATCACTCTTTGCAATTCTTCAAGTTTAGACGGCGCATAAATTCGCATGGCCAAGTCGAACAAACTATCTGCAAATGGCATTTCATATGCACTCGCAACACAAAAATCTAAATCAGAATATCGTTTAGAGGCGTATTTAATCGCTGATTTAGAAATGTCCAATCCTTGTAAGTGACATCCAGTAGCCTGTTCAGAGAGTTCCTCTGAACTCGTACTGACGCTAACATCAGCCTTTGCAGCAATGTTATCCTTAATCGCTTTGAATAAACGATGACTGTAATAGCCCTCACCACAGCCAATATCTAATATTTTTTGCTGTGTGGTTTCAGTCTCTGAATAACTGAATTGAATCGCGAGTTCGTTGACCCTATCACTGAGCTTTTGATAATAACCTTTATTTAAAAACTCACGTCTTGCAAACATCATGGTTTTATTATCACCAGGATCTTTTGAGTTTTTCTTTTGAACCGGTAGCAAATTGACATAGCCTTCTTTTGCACAATCAAACTGATGACGATTCTCACACTGCCAAGACTTGGCATTGAGTGACAAGGATGTACGGCATATAGGACAAATATATTGCATCAAATAACTCTATATAATAAAAGGCATGGTTGAACTCTAATTAAAGAGTTGCTTGAAACGATTTGGAAAGGATTTTACGCAATGAACAGGGAAAAGTCAGGTTTCTTCAGTCAGCTTATCTACCATTAGGCTCACATCAGCTGGTGCCAATAATGCAAAGCACTCTAATTTACGCTGTAAATCTTCAACATCTTTAGAGAGCTCATTAGCTGCTGTAGCGTAATTGGTTCGCTGCTGAGACTGGCTATAGGTTCTTAGTAGCCACTGTTGTTTGTGGTTGAGTAAATTATCGAGTTTCAGCAGTTGAGCCGCAATGATCGCATGAACTTTATGATGTGTTTCTGATAAATATAAATTGATATCCGCCCTTACCTGTTCAATCTCGCTAATATTTAACGCTAACGTCGCTGGCGGCTCTTCATAATCAAAGTTTCTGGCTAGGATCGCTTTGGCCATCATCAGCTCTTTTGGCTCTTGGTTTAAACGTAAATCTTGTTCGAGGTTCACCGATTCACATACTGAATGCTGATAACTCACGCTAACCAAATTTTGCGATAAGTTTTCAACATCAAATGATAAACCGACACCTTTTCTTAATGACTGGGCAGAAATCCTCGGGGCAATGCCTATTTTGGCATATAGACGAAACCCTTGGCCTAAGGTTCGGTTAAACGAGCAATTAATAGCCTGAGGACTTGATTCAGTGTCAGATTGAATTTCTGCGTCATCACTAACTGTAGGCTCAATGACAGTTGTCAAATTAAGGCGCTCATCTAACACTTCAACTTTAAAAAATGGCTGACAGGTTAAAATTAAACTCGCAGATTGGGCGCTATCAGACTCGCAGATGATAATTTCAGCCAATGGCTGGCTTAATGCAGGTAATAAAATAAAATCACTCACGTCATCTGCAAGTGCAATCAATAAGGTTTGCCCCTGATTGATTCGATACTTAACTGGTTGACTAAATAAATGATTATACATAACTGCTCCCTTATCATTATTTGAAGTTAACCAGCAAATATCTAATATGTAAACCTCTCAATCTACAATGAGTTTTTCTTTGAAAGCGGCAGCGCTACAAACCAACAAAAAAACTAATAACAATGGCATTAACCAAATCAATGAAAAATCCGCACACCAATGGCACAACAATAAAAGCTTGCGCGCTAGCGCCATACCGATTGGTTACCGCAGTCATATTAACAATAGCGGTTGCTGTAGAGCCTAATGTAATGCCACCAAAGCCAGAACAAATCACAATAGCATCGTAGTTTTTACCCATAAAATAATAAACAACGAGTACAGTGAACAATAACGATAGCAGTATTTGTGCGGTCATAATGACGGATATATAACCGAATAATCCATCTAAATCCCAAATACGTAGTCCCATTAACGCCATGGTTAAAAACATACCAAGACAGATATCAGAAATCATTGCGAGGCCTTTTTGACCTTGCTCTATTCTTTCTTGGGTTCGCTTCTTTTTAAACACTCTACGGCCGATATTGCCAATAAAAATACCAGCAATCAAACAACTAACAAACGTTGGTAGTTTAAGTCCAAGAGACTCAAAAACATCATTAATTGAATGTCCTAGCATCAAAGCAACATTTAACACCAACCAAGCCCAAAGCACGCCATAATGACTTAATTCTTTACTAGATTGGTTATCTTGATAAGCACCCACGGCAACATCTTTACCGTTGGAAGGGTTAACTTTATGTTCATTCATAAGGTAATTAGCGATCGGACCGCCGATAACACAAGCTGCGATTAAGCCTACGGTATTTGAAGCAATACCAATCTCCATCGCATTTGAAATACCATACTCTTCGACAAAGATAGGTGCCCAAGCCAGCGTTGTTCCTACCCCACCGATTAAACTTACCGAACCTGACAGCAAACCAGCTTTAGGATCCATACCAAAACCAGAAGCGACCCCCATACCGACTATATTTTGCAAAACAATAAACGTGGCAGCTAAAACCAATAATATAATTAACGGCTTGCCCCCTTTAATTAAGGTCTTAAAATCTGCTTGAAGTCCAATACCAGCAAAAAAATACAACAGCAGAACATCTCTCACTTCCAAGCTAAAAGTTAATTGAAAATGAAACACATAATAAAGAAACGCCACAAAACCTGCGCAAACAAAACCGCCGATAACAGGCTCAGGAATAGAGTATTTCTGTAATAATGCAGACTTTTCAATTAACCCCTTGCCAACAAACAATAGCGAGATTGCGATAGTGAAAGAAATTAAAGGTGAAACGAGGTATTCAGACATTTTTAGGTGAGTCCTACTCTATTTTTTATGGTATTCGCAGAAAATGGGACATTTTTACCGATGTAAACCGTTTATTAGCTGCGGATATTGAAGATATTTTTGAATTAAAAGATTAAAAGTGATCGGTTATCTAAATCAAAAATACGTGTTTAATGAATAAAATTATAAACTTGGAGTTATAAGTCTAATAATCGCATTTGATGGATCCCATCCACTCTTAACAAGAATTCTTATCCTTCCTCTGAACGTGAAAACAATAAGTTAACGACTTAGTGGACAAATTATTGCCACTTTAAAGCGCTTAAAGTGCTCTTGCTTAAATCCATAAACAACCAAAACTGTCTTCATTGTTTCTTTCAAAACACGCCTATTTGAATCAGTTTCGATTTTACTGCTGAAAAGGTTTATTATGATTTTCTAAACTCTCTTATTTAAATATGAAGTCAATCAACGCACTCTGTGTTTACTCATGACTGTTGAGATACAGACAAGATTTCCCTTTACCTACAAGGGAAAGTGATTGATCAGATTTCGATATTGATTCGATGAAATAAGCTTTAATGGACGAAAACACATAAGAATGAACACTAGAATACAACCGACTCTGTTCTGGCACGATTATGAGACCCCGCCTACTGCAAAGGCATTAAGCGTATAATGTTTTTTTATGTACACTACTATGTACACATTTATATCTTTACTAAATAAATAGCCTTTACTCCCCCTGTATGTGACACAAAACAGCAATAATAGTATCAACAGACTCCCTATAAATCCCCTCAAAAGTTCTACGAAACTATAAGTATCTAATTTAAAATAATTTGTTCGACTACTTTCTTTCTTCGTGATTTTCCAGCCCTACCACCGTTCAAGTTAAACAGCATTTGAGTAGTCAAGGAGTAAAAACAGAGGCCATTAATCTAGCAATGGATTTTATTAACCTGTAAATAAAAGGCAGATAATCTCCCATCGTTCAAACCTAGTTAATCATAAGGACATCAACGCTAGGAATTACTATGAACAAGACACAAACACAACTTATACGGGTCTATAAACGTCAATCTAAATCGCCATGGGATGACCACAGCACAGTATTGCTGCTGGCAGACCATCAACTTGAGAATGATGAGGTTCAAGTAAGCTTTAATAAATACATTTATTTACATCGAAATGTACAAGGCCAAATGATAGGTATCAGTATCAGCAAATCGCTACTTGAAGAAAATGTTGAGCTCGAGAGTCAATATCTAACAGGTATTGAAGCTTATATGATGCTATTAATTTACATCGACGATATTACTGCTTTTTGTGAACGGTTCAGAAATGAATTTATGAGTATTTTTGGGGTATATCCGCATTATTACTTCGAAACAGCTGAGCAATGTTGGTCTGATTTGATTATTGCTGCTGAAGCACTGTAATCGCCATCTAGCGAATCCTATTGGGTTCGCTTTTCTATTAATAGTTTCATGTCTTTTACTCATTCAATCTAAACATTAATTCATTAATAAAACTGACTGAGTTGCCAATTATGACCTTGTTAAACGTAATAAATTATTTACCTAATTGACAATAAATTCTATTAACAGTCAAAAAATCCCCAGTCGCAACCTAGTTAATGGTGGGCCACAAACCATTAATTAGGAGCTATATATGGACCAATATATGATTTTTCGTTTACATCCCAAATCTAGAGGTATTGAAAGCTGTTCATTTTTACTATTAGCAAACGCTGAAAGTACCAATGAATCATCAAGATTATGTTTTTCTCGATACATCTATCTTAATGTTGATGCTGAGTGGAACATGTTGGGGATTAACATTAGTCATTCCATTCTGAATAAGCACGCTGATGTCGGCGAACAATACTTAACAGGAATTGATATGTTAAAAGTACTAATAATGTACAAAGACGAGATAGCCATGTTCTGTGAGTTGCACTGTACTCAATTTTCAAAAATCTTTGGTTTATGCCCAACAGATTATTTTGAATTTGCAGCACCAGTCTGGGCAGAACACGTTAATGCATTAGATTAATGTTATTGGCAACCAACTAACGAACCCTTCTGGGTTCGTTTTTTAGGGCTAAAAAATATACCATACTACTTCTTTTTCTTAAATCTCTAATGCTATCTTCTTTATATACCCTTGCTGTATGGCTAGCTATTGCTTTATGCGCTTGTACTACCCTATGAATTTCGTCATCAGTGTACTTCAGGGGGATATCTAAAGTTATATTTCCACCATTACCTTCGAAGCACAGCCTTGCTGTCCTATCCTTTACTCAGTATGCAAGATACCCAATTACAATGCATTCTCCTAGTCTAGAAAAAGAATGTAAAACACGGCTCGGCGATACTGTGAATCAATTAGGTCTGACTTCGAATGGGTTAAAAGTAATTCACCCCCTCTAACCAAATTCATCGAGCTACTACATTGAATACTTTGGATATCGCTACGGCACTAGCTAAGAACTAAAATCGCTTTAAAATTCGATATGCCACTATAATCATTTTTTGAGATTTTGAACTAGGCTTAACATAATCGATGTGAGAAAGTATACCGACTCTCCATAAGGTAAAGTTTTTTATTGGAGCAATACTAAAATGTGTTCAAAAAGATTAAGTTATGAAACTTTCCGTTTTCGTGGAGCACCCAATAACTGTTACTAGGCAAGGTTTTTGACCAAGTAAACTCGATTTCCAGTTCTTAAAGTCTATATTTGAAAGGTAAGGTTTATCTTGAGGGTACGTATGCCACTCGTCTAGATAATTATTAGTTACACTAGAATGTCGCTTAGCATTCACAATAGTTAGCTGGTGATGTAAAACTTTCTGACGAAATGAAAGCACAAAGAACTGTCTTTCGACTAGGGAGTCGTAACCTCCTTAACGATAAAACTTCCACCTCTTAGTTCGCCATGTGCAGCCTGATTCTATTTGTCTTAAAGCGCATAGCATTAATAGCTAGAGGATCTATAACAACAAAAGGCATACAGTAAGATCCCTCTACCTCAAAACTAATTCGATATCATACTCAGTCAACAAACTTTCCTCTACTGCAAACTTTACAATCGAGACAAGGCTTTAGCACTAACCGTTTTGGGGACTTAGTGTTTTGCTCGTTATCTTTGTATAAGTCCAGTTAAGATTCGGTTTTAGCTTATTCAATACCCCCTCACCTACCAAAACAGCAGAAATCAAGCTGACGTTCGCATCGTATGGCGTATAAATACTCCCACAAGAATATCGAGAAGTATCGAAATTTGGCTGGACAGCTTCCACCTTAGTTAATCTATCCATGCAACCATAGCAAGTCTGCCGTTATCGATAATCGCAATTAACTCTTGACCCCAGCTCTAAATCAAACCATCGATAATAGTCGGCTGATTTGACTGAATATCTCTAACAGCACCAGCGAGAGTTAAGCTTACGGGGGCACGTCCTGTAGCGTCAATCAGCACGTCATAATCCTTTAGATTTTCAGGAAAAACCTCAAAGCCTTCTTTGTTAACATAAATAGGCATAGGGTGTAATGCATCATACTCGATTAATTTAGCTAATCCATCAGCCTTATTCCCTCGACAAAACTAGCGGGTAAACGATGACTCAGATAGGTTGCCGACACTTAACCTACTTGAGTCATAAAAGTTAAAAATTACTAACACTAATAACAATCTGTTACTCGAAACAAAGAGTAATTACAACTCCTTCACCTCCACGATTTTTAAGAACTAAACCTAACTCAACTGATTATCAATACGCATTGATATGAAAAAATTAAAACTAATTATCAAATTATTTTTGAAAGTGTAACAAATACAATGCTGTTGATGATTAGTAACCCATTGGTAAAATTTTCGTAAACTATCAAGGAGAAGAAAATGAAAAAAACAATAATCCACGCCGTACTAGCTAGCACAATTTTATCGACTTATGCATATGCAGAGGCTGAGGCTGAACACCCTCCAAAACAAGCTACGCTGGTCGCAACCATGACTGAGCGCCCAGGTAATCCTTCTGTTACGCCAGATGGACGTTTATTATTAAGCGTTCATCCGCTTGATCACCCAACAACTAAAGTTATCGAGTTAAGCGTCGGTGGAAATCAAACGCCGTACCCGACAATGAAATATGCACAAGGTAAAAACTCTCAATTTAAAGCCGTCATAGCCATTCGTACAGATGATAACGGAGTCGCGTGGATTCTCGATCTTGTGACTCATACCATAACGGGCTGGGATACTCGCAATGAAGTTTTGGTAAAAACGATAAAAATCCCCGCTTCAGTTCTAAGACCGACAAGCTTCCTACAAGACTTTGCTTTAGACCAAAAAAGACAACGTATTATCATTGCTGATATGACCCAGAATGATCTAAAAAGTGAAGCCATTCCTGCCTTTGTAACGGTTGACCTAAAGACTGGAGAAGCAGTTCGAGTGGCTGAAAATCACCCATCTATGAAAGCCGAGAATAAAACTGGTTTTGCATTAAATCCAATCACTATCGATCCATCTTACGAATGGGTCTATTTCGGAGCTGTCAATGGCCGCACTATTTATCGAGTTAAAGCGAGTGAATTCGATAACGATGGAAAGACTGTCGCAGATAATATTAAAAGGTACGCAAACAAACCTTATTCAGATGGGATTACTATAGACAGCGCACAGAACGTTTATGTTACGGATATTGAGAACAATGCAATTGGTGTCTCCACACCCAAAGGGTATCGAATTATTGCAACGCTATCAGAGAACCAAACTTGGCCTGATGGCATGTCATTTGGTCCTGATGGTTATGTTTATGTAACAGTCAATCAACTTAACCGAACCGCAGCTTTAAATAACGGCAAAGATATTGGCATCAGACCATTCGAAGTCGTAAAAATCAAAGCACTGGCGAAAGGAACGACCGGCCGATAATCAAACGAATGTGAGCCTTTTAAACTGGCTCACCTTCCTCTCTGAAATACTCCTTTCCTATTTCCCCCCTGTTAAGGTCTGCTCATTCAAACTGGCACCTAATTACTCAACTTCAACTTAGCTTCCATTGATAAAGTAATTATTTATCAATGGCCCCCAAAGACACTTCGGCCTTTGGTATGCTGTAACTTGTTCAGTTACTTTTTATTAAGGTTTTTACAAGGTTGTAACGCAAGAAATATGGGATGATTTAATACAAAGAGATAAATCTAACATTGATTTGATTTATGCTAAAAAGGTGCTTTTTAATAAAAGCAAAAAAGACATAGCAATGATTTTGTAATGAAATATCATCATGACGATTATAGAGCTGAGGTAGCGCATGTATTTACAACTCTACTTTTATAAAAATTACTTAGTAGCTCAATCCATAGTCAAGAACTTATTAGTTCATCTATGAGTGCAGTGGTTTTCTAGAAAATGTTACAGATAGATTTAATACCGATCCAAATATTTATTGTAATCTTAATATAAAGCTGGAAGAGGTTTTAAATTAAAAACTATTCGCACCTGAAGAAGGAAATAAGGTTCTGTCGCAAAATTGAAGAAATGAACTATGCCCCAGAACCCAGAAACGAGCTTGGTCAACAATTCAAGGGGCGAGTCATTACGTATGTTGAATAAAGATCAACTAGATTTTTGGTTGAGAACAAATGAGTCCAAAACTTTGCTGCGGGAGCGCTCCGCCTTTATGAATCGTTTGGTCAGTGTTGAGGTTGTTTTCAACTAGAACCAGTTCCCTCCCAGCCAAACTTCACCTCAAGATATTTTTGCAACAAGCCCAATGCGACTATCACCTCCAATAAACTCAAACTGAAAAATGTTGTAATGGAACGGCTAAGATGGTTAATGAGAGAGTAGGCCAAGTTTTTCTTCACTTAATCATATTTCGGCTATAATCACTTGGTTATCCGAATCATTAAGTTGTCTTTTGCGCAACATTTCATTGAGTGTATCCTGACCCTTTTAGCTTCATCTAGTTCAATACCTTTTTGAGGTTCTTGTGTTTCGGTACTGACGCCATCGTCTCTTGTTATGTTTTATTTATATGTCTTTGAATGTTCTTTAATATAGTCAATAAAAGAGTTATACATCGGATACCAGTTACTTTGATCCCAAATACGGTCTAAATGGGTTTCAGTTACAAAGTAGTCTTCAAGTGTTAATGAATCGGTAAGGATAAGTTGAGCATATTCATCATTTCCAGAACTTCTTGTAACAAGCCTAAACCATAAAAATGGTTTGTAGTGTTTTGCAGCATTATTAATCCCGATCTGGTCTTTAATCGATGGTACTTTAGTGCCTAAGCAGTTTTTCACAATTATTGCTTCCAGATCTTCAAAAGTTATAACCTCTTTAAAGTAATTAATATTTTTAATTTGTTTTTTTTGAAAATCTGAATTTCCTACTAAAATCAATGAGCTTCTTTGGTCTAAATCTAAAGGTTTATTTACTACAACTGTTGCTTTAGTTTTACTCGGGAAATATCCTGATTTTGGTTCAACATTGGCTACTTTGAGTGATGAGCATCCTCCCAATACAAATAAACATAAAATTATAATTACTTTTTTCATAAATACTCCATAGTTTAAAAATGTCCACACATTGTGAATTACACAACTTATTAATTAGTTGTTCGATAAATTTCTTAGCAACTCGTTAAATTTTTAACCACCGTTAAAAGGCTGCCATTAGTGGTGGTCTACCATTATTAATGGTATGCAGTCGCCCATGATTCTAAAACCATAACTATTCATTGTTAGCTATTGATTATGAAAACTCTTTAAAAAGTTTGAGCAAAGCACTCTAGTTCACCAGACGTTAACGTTAAAGAGAACTAGTAATAACCATCGCTATTTTGTTTTATTCATTTGCTCTGCTCGCTCATTAAGTCAGTAATCACTTCCATTGCTACATCTAAGCCGTTGGTCGATTCATATTGCGTCAAAGCAATATAGAGTTGTTGAGCACTCTCAGGTTGAATAAGAGTAAGCAGTCTTGAAGTTATCTCATTAGCTGTAACGCTACTCCACACTGTGAGTCCTCTTTCTTGGCACAATCTAATTCTGTAATTCTGATCTTTAGCCACAGCGGCCGATACTGTCGGTTTTCTTAACGCTATAGCCTGTAAAAGTGTATCACCACCACTTAACACGGCCGCTTTCGAAGCATCAAGAAGATCCATAAAATCAACATGAATTAATTCTTTAATATTAATGACACCTTCAAACTCAGACATTGCCTTAGGGTAACTAGGGCCGAAAATTACCACGCATGGTATTTTTGTTTTTTGGTAAATTCTTGCCGCAGCCATCGCAAACACCTCAATACAATGACCTTGCCTATTTTGGTGCCCGCCAGAACCAGCGTTAAACAATATAAAATTATTTGCGACTAAACTTAGTCTCTTAAGTAACTCTGATTGCCGATGCGCAACTGGATTTGCAAACACCGAACCGATAACAGTCGGCTCAGGTTTGTTAATGAACTTAAGCTTTAGCCTATCTAACGGACTAACCGTGCCGATAATGAACTCAGGCTGTACCACCCAATGGTTATCAGTGACTCGCGCTCGTAACAGCTTCATCCCTTTACTGCGCTTACGTTTATGTTGACTAATGAATATTACTTTCGCTCCCAACTTGTTGGCATGAGCCAACTGTGAGCGACGACCAGACGCATCAAAGAACACAAAATCTGGTGTAAAAAAAGAAATGAAGTCATTTACCGCTTTAATATTTTTTGTCGGCGTATCATTTAAAAGTGCCACAGGAAATGGGCATGTGAATGCATAGGGTGCCTGACGACTTATAATAAATTGGATATTAGCATCAGGCCAGCGTTGCTTAACTTCATTGGCGATGGTTAAAGAGCGCATATATTCACCCATGCCTTCTGAAGAAGACACTGGAACAAATAGGAATTTGTGAGATAGCGACATATAAGCACCCCTTAAAAATAGAATAAGCAAAACAGCACAGTCCTAAACATTGTTAAATCTTGTTTGATAGCCTTTGCCTAAATTGGTTTTGAGCAATTGCAAATTGCGCTTTCAACTCATTAATGATGATATTAATTTAAGGCGAAGTGGCTTTCTGAGATATGTAATATTTCAACGTTGCCGTTACGGTTGGCAAATGTTTTGATTAGGCCCTTATTGGGGACTAGATAACCATGGTCAGTATCTTTACGAGCATCGTGAGAAAAAGACAGAGAGATTACAATGACTAGAACAATAGCTAAGATAACAAAGGAAGAAATATAAATATAAATCGCTAACGCCAATGACAGATCACCGTGCAACTTTTGTGTTTGTGTTTGTGTTTGTGTTTGTGTTTGTGTTTGTGTTTGTGTTTCAACAGTTTGTTGACGAAGACGAAATAATCCAAACATACCATTTTCCATACTATTATGCTCAACACCCAACTGGGTGGCTAAAGAGCTTGGTTCATATCATTTAAACAGCTTTAAATATCGTAAAACAATAATTATTATAACAATAACAATAAGAACATAAGTTAAAATACTATGCAATTAATTTATTAAGGAGTTTGCCGTAACGACCAAGTTAAAAGCTCCTTAGTTAATCTGAATATTCTCTTTACTATCAAAGTCAATTAATTTTTAACACAAAATCAACACAGTAGTGAATTGGTTTAAATTGAACAGGACACTTTGATAATGAGGGGGATGTTCCAATAAATATTAAGTGTTAAATGAAAAAACAAAAATTATAGGCTCTGTTGCAAATAAAGCATGACAGGTTAATCTAGTACCACTTTAAACTGAGATAATCCACCATGAACATCTTTAAGCATCGCCACTTCAAATACTACATCATTATTTGGGCCGTTCGAGGTATTGTAAATACGGCCTCAGTTATCGTGAGCTTGAAGATATGCAGGGAGAGCCGGTGTCAATGTTAACCACACAACAATCTATCGATGGGTTCAGCGGTATGCTCCACTCATTCAAGAAAAGCTCAGATGGTATTGGCGCCCACGCTCATGTTAGAGTAGGAAAGTTGATGAGACGTATATTAAAGTCAAAGGAAAGTGGGTTTACCTCTATAGAGCGATTGATAAACGTGGAAACACTATCGACTTCTTTTGTCTACTACGCGTAATGCTAAAGCGGCACAGCTCTTTTTAGCAAAGGCATTGAGAGGGCTGAAAAGCTGGGAGTACTCCAATGTGCTCAATACTGATAAAGCGCCGGCATACGGCGTAGCTATCCGAGCGTTAAAAACTCAAAGGAAATGCCCAAATAAGTTGGTTCACCGCCAAGTTAAATACTTAAACAATGCTGTTGAAGCGGATCATGGAAAACTGAAACGACTCATCCACCCAATCCGTGGATTTAAGAGCATGAATAATGGAATGGACCCATCCACTTTAAATCGGCCTCACAATGGGCCACGATGTAGTTGCTAAAACTCATCAGAAAGAGGACGGGTCCACTATGAACATTACTACAATTGGTCTAGATATCGCAAAGTCTGTTTTTCATTTTGTTGGTGTAAGCAAAGCTGGCAAGCTCGTCAAAAAGAAAATGATTAAGCGTAAAGACTTGATTCATTTCTTTACCCAATTAGAGCCTTCTCTTGTCGTAATGGAAGCCTGTGGTGGCGCAAATTACTGGGCTAGAGAATTTGAAAAAGTCGGTCATAAAGTCAAATTAATAGCCCCTCAATATGTCGTACCTTACCGCCAAGGTAATAAAAATGATTACAACGATGCACTGGCTATCGCGGAAGCAGCGCAACGTCCTAACATGCGATTTGTACAACCTAAACCTATAGAGCAGCAAGATGTTCAAATGCTACATAGAATGAGAGAAAGGCTGAACAAGCAGTCTACAGCGTTGATTAATCAGGTTAGAGGAATGCTCACTGAATATGGCATTGTTATCTCAAAAGGAAAAGCGTCTTTTAGGTCAAAATTGCCCGACATTTTAGAGAATGCCGATAATGAATTAACAACCAAGGGTAGAATTATTTTCTATCAACTATATGAAGAATTTAATGCTATTGAAGAACGGCTTAAATCTTGTGATATCCAGGTACAACAAGAGACAAAACACAATCAAGTTTGTCAGCGATTAGAAAGCATTCCAGGTATCGGCCCTATCACTGCAACAGCATTTTATGCAGCTGCTGGAGAAGGTAAAGATTTTAATAATGGCAGACACTTTTCTGCATGGTGTGGTCTAGTTCCCAAGCAGCACAGTAGTGGAGGAAAAGATCACCTCATGGGAATAAGTAAACGTGGCAATGCTTATTTAAGAACCTTATTTATTCATGGAGCCAGAACGGTTTTACAACACACTGGTAATAAATCAGATAAGTTTAGTCGCTGGGCTATCGCATTGGCAGAAAGACGAGGATTCAATACCGCCTGTGTTGCTGTTGCCAATAAGCTTGCGAGAATGGCATGGGTCATCGCTGCTCGTGAGGAAGAATACAAATTGGCACTTTAAACGGCTGGAATGAACAAAAATTTAATCTACCCCACAAGTTGCTAAGACATTTGATTTGATGAAGAGACAGTCAGACTGATTTACTGAAAACCTTAATACGCCATTGGCTCTAAAGAAGCCGCAAGGATGATAAGGACAGTAAAAGCAGATATCCATCAGGGCCAGAGCATTTGCTCAATAACAGGCCGAATATATGGGGGCAATGAACTATTCTCAGAATTCAT
The DNA here is from genome assembly GCF_055808815.1 of Shewanella sp. GJ50-10. Taxonomy (NCBI): domain Bacteria; kingdom Pseudomonadati; phylum Pseudomonadota; class Gammaproteobacteria; order Alteromonadales; family Shewanellaceae; genus Shewanella; species Shewanella sp. GJ50-10. The sequence goes on from NZ_JBVVSS010000001.1 coordinate 2,416,844, forward strand.
ATCAAATATCTTGCAAATCGGATGGGTCCATATAAACGGCGTATGCCACGCTGAAAGGATTTGGAGTGATGCATATGTTCAAGAAAGGGAAATTGGAAATGTGGCAATACGGGCAAGAAACAGTAGGAGAGAGCTGTCTAGTCACTAATCATTGATGAGGGGCTGATTTCCCCTTGTGGCTCATTCACTCACGCCCCTTATTTGCAACAGAGCCATTTTTACTGATGTCGCCATTTTAATCCCTCTTCTTAATAGGTAATACCTTTTATTACTATATCACAGATTTCTTAATGAACGACAGAGTAAATAAAATCCACGTTTTATTTACTGGCTGCAGCTCTCTTTAGAAGGCTATGAATTTACAGAACAAACTAAGTAAATATACTCGGTAAATATATCAATGTTAATATAAGCTGGTACATAATGAGTTATTTAACTTTAAGCTAGAGAAAATAGCTTGGAGAAAGAGAAGTTCATGCTGGTTGGTTATGTGCGAGTCTCGACAGACGATCAAAGTCTTAATTTGCAACGAGATGCACTCTGTCAATCTGGATGTGAATAAATTTATGAAGATAGGCTTATGGAAGCAAAGCAGAACGTCCAGGATTACATCAAGTTCTGCAGTACGCGAGAGCCAGTGACACCATAGTGGTCTGGCGATTAGACAGACTGAGTCGTTCACTCAAAGACCAGATTGAAATGGTGATATTATTAGAATCTAAAGAGATTGACTTAAAGAGCCTTAAAGAAGCTATCGACACATCATCGAACTCTGGAAAGATAGTTTTCCATATTTTCGGTGCACTAGCTGAGTTTGAACGGAACTTGATCCGGGAACGAACTCAAGCAGGTCTTTTAGCGGCACGAGGTCGAAAAGGTGGTAGGCCTAAATCACTTAGCAAAGATAAGCAGGCTTTAGCAGTGAAACTTTATGACGAAAAGGTACATATGGTAGATCAAATCTGCGAGATGATGGGGATTTCTAAACCAACCCTCTATAAGTATATCGAGAGCAGTAAGGGCAAGTGAATTACGGCTAGATTTCGAAAGTGTCAGGTGAAACCGTAAGTTTCTGTTCAAGTGCCCCGTTAGTCCAAAATACGAAAACACCGTGGTTATGCGTATTCCAGAGAAGTACAAGGGTGTAATTAAAGCGCTAATTACACATTTAGACGCTACTGATATGGTTGATAGGAACTACTCTCCAGTCGAATCTAATGCGGTTTATTTACGTTCTCAGCAAGACTAAAACAGCATATTACCTTTAGGATGAAATCTAAAGCTGAATTAATGGAAGAGCTGGAGTACTTAAAATTAGAAATTAATGTTCTTATGGATATGTCCTTTGGCTCTCCAGAGGTAGTTACTTGGGTAAAAAAGTTGAGAACATTAAAGTTGCTATGGAGCACTACCATAGATTATGTTCAAAGCATTGATGCTTTCCTCTGTACATTGTTTGATGCTGTTTTTGGGGCTTAAGGTGAGCATTCCAATACGGTTTAGTATTAGAGTCCTAATAAAGGCAAATTATCAGCTTTTATTTATTCTGGTTGCGGGCACACTTTTCCTGAGCTGCATAATGGAACAATAGTTACTGTTCCTTCTGGTATTATGCTTTCTTTAGCTCCGCGAATCATAAGTCCAGAATGATTTAAAGCTGTGAGAAATGCTGACCATGCTGACTGAGAAAAATTTACAAACGTATAGCTTCCGGTAAAAGGGTTTTTCTCTCTTAAATCTATAAAGTTATACTTATCTTCAATTTTTATAAATTTAAAATGAAATTTATCGTCTGAATCGACAAAGTCCAATACTGCATAAGCAATTGTGTCATCGTCAAAGCGAAAAGCTATTGGTGGTACTGATGCCGTTGGTACATTATTTAGGACTTTAGAATAGCTGCCTAAAACAACTGCCATTTTCTCAGAGTAATATTTACTAAAAGGCGCATTGTTATTGAAATAATAAATTACTTTTCCTTGCGCATAGCTATTCTGGATTAAGTCAAATGCAGTACCTTGTACTATTCTTGGAACTTCAACAGCTCTTTCTTGAAAAAGCTTCTCGGTATCATTGTAGTCTAACGCATAAGCTGTGAAGTCGCTAAGCTGTTGGTTAGTAAGTGGCATTTCTGTTATTACGTATTTGTATTTCTTTCTACAAATTTGTTGTCGACCTCCTTCACCATCTAGCTCGTGAACATTCTCGCATTCAACGTATCCTGTTTTAGAACCTCGATACTTTTTATATGCTATATTAGGCATATTAAAAATATGTGTAATAAGACTTCCCTCTTCTGATAACAATGAACGAGCGTGAGACATGAATTGTTGTTCTGTTACGCAGGTTTTGCATAGAGAAGAGATTTCTTCGGAGGCAGAAGAAGTTTGGGAAAATAAGCCTAAAAGGATTGCTATGGCTAAGTTTTTATAGATCTTAAAAGTTCCTTTTTAAATTGAAAACACCTCATGCTAACTTTTTACACTGTAGCGACCAATATTAGTTGACCACTACAAACAAAGTCAGGATGAACGCGTGGATGAGCCTCTCCGAAATAGAAACATGAGGATGGCGAATCGTAAAGCGCCTAGACTGTCTATGAATCCAGTTTACCTCTCCGATGTGGTGTTTGAGCCAAGTTCATCGAGAGATTAAGCTGTATTTAATCCCAAATACCTTCAAAATGAATACTGGCTATTCGGGTGTAATGAACGGTTTTGGGTCTCTATAGCCGAGATAATCTTGGAGAGTGCTTGTTGTCGCTCACTAATAATAGCTATGGCAACATGTCATCACGGCCATTAAGATATCTTTTAATTGCTCTGAGTTCTTCACTATCAATCGGCTGTTCAACAGAAAGACCATTTTTCAAACGTTTAACCCATAAACGAGACTGAGCTAAATTAACATAACAGCGCTTTAATAAAACGGTTTCACTGAGTCTTAATCCATGATGGTACATCATAAGGATGATTAAATAGTCAAGTGATCCATGTCTGCCTTTTTTGGGTGGCCGACAACAGCAGCTTAATTTCTCTTTCTGTCAGAAAATCTTTATCGTTCATGACTATCTGTCGCGCCAGTTTTTTTACTTTTTACATTTCGCCTGTTGGTCATTATTTTTTATCATCGTGTAAGCGCAGTAATGACTATATCTGAATAACTCAACTCTTAACATTATGCTTATTTTTAAAAAGTTAATGAAGAAATGTGTTACACACCTTCTCCATTAACAGTTTTCCTTATGACGTGTGACAATCTCTTGAGCAATAAAAACATCCATTGGACTTTGAATAGTTTTTTTTGCTTATCTAATGGCTTCTTGGCAAGTTGCAAAATTACCGAGATAAATCCGATTATGTTCTACCGGTAGGTAAGAGCAATTACCAGTGTACACTTCATGTTCACCATTAGCTTGAGCATTTTTATTGACGTAATAATAAGCCATGTTTCCCCCTAATTATACCCATGTAGAATGCAGGGTTAATTTTGATATGGGATTACAAAAGAAACAATTCAATGGAAATATCACAATTATTATGAATATGTGACATTTCTATCTTGGAAAATAATGTGACATTTTTAACTTGCCTTAATATGTGTTTGGTGGAGAAGTATCTCTACTAGGAAAATATATATCCGGATATTTCTTTATGCGGAAATATATCAACACATGTTAATTAGTTAATATGTGTACACTCCTTATCTCCACTTCTACAAACAACTACAGTTACGCTTCCTCTTGGAACTACTTTGCTTGAAGCGCCTCGAACGGTTAAGCCGTATGCACTCATCGCTTTGAAAAATACTGACCATGAAGCGACTGACATTCCTTCAAAGGTGTAAGTTTTTTCAACAAAAGGATTTGATTTTGTAAAATCAATTATATTTCCATTTTTATCAATTAATTTTGTGAATTTGAAATGTGCGTTATCATCCATGTCATAAAAATCAAGGGTCGCGTAGGCTTTTACACCGTCAGAAAAAGTAAAAACTAATGCAGGCATGCTAAATTTGATACCTCCTACTTCAACCATGCTTGAAGCTGCGGCACCAGCTATTACTGCTTTTTCGAGAATACTTCGTTTTAGAGGCATGCTATTAAAATGGTCAGTGACTCTGCTCTTTACATAACCTGCACCAATTAACTCATATCCACTTTCTACAACCTCTGAAGGTATTGCTATTGAGCGTTGAGAGTAATATTTTCTAGCGTCATTCATCGCATCCGCTAAATCAGTAAATTGATTTAACTCTTTATTTGTGATTGATGTTGGTATTGTTGAGTATTGATATTTCTTGCGGCAAATCTGTTGTCTCCCACCTTCTCCATCTGGTTCTCTGTCATATTCGCATTCTATAGACGAGGATTTAGAGACTCTAAATTTTCTAAATTCATAGTTCTCGAAATTTATGATATTGATTGATAAGGTTTGATTTAGAACTGCGTTTCTTCTTGCGGCTGTATAAAATTGCGAGTCTGTTTCGCAAGTTGCACATTCAGCGATAATGGAGTCGGCTGCTAGTGAAGATACTGAGGTTACTGATGAAAATAAAAGGCCGAAAATGGCGATTTTTTTGAATGACATTATAAATATCCTTATTTATTAAAACATGTCTAATGTAGAACGCTTTAATATGCCGATATGCTATGTAAAATACAACCCTTAAGTAAATTTTAGAGTTATGTATTTGATGGTGTGTATATTTTACCAAGACCTAAAAGGTTTACTTTTTATATCGAGATTTAATTTCATTCCTAAGTGAAATATCTGCTAGAGACTCTATTCTTTAGGCACTGTTGCAAATATTTAATTAAGAGATCAAATTACTGGTTTCACTTGAATCGTTATCAATAATGAGTCAACGCATCAGTCATTAAGCGGCTCTCACCTGTCGTTCCTTGACCATATTGACTGCCCTTTCTTAAACATATTCATCATTTCAAATCCTTTAATCGTGGCATAATAACCCTATAAAGTCTCTACAACTTGCATAACAATTAAAAGATAGTGACTTTGCTTACTAATTTGATTTAGGGAACAAAGCCACTGAAATTATCAAATTCAATGCTTGTCAAATAACTAACCTAGCATTAGATAGCGCTTTTATTTTTTAATACATACTTACCAATACCTATAAATGAAAGAAATAGAAATATCAACCAACTAATTGAACCTGCAGAAGTTTTTTCTTTTTTCATTACAGGAATAGTAACGGTGCCAGCTTTGCTTGAAAGTTGACCGTCAGATGCTAAGACAGAAAAAATGAGAGCTTGATTACCACTAGGAGCTGTAAATGAGATAGATTCTCCACCATTTGTAAACGTAACATCTGTACCAGCTGTTTGCGTCCATGTGTAAGTTAGAGCATCACCATCTACATCTTTACCGTTAGCTGTTACTACAAAACCTTCTGCACTAGACATACTAGAAGGACTCACTGTTGGAGCGTCATTGACGTTAGTAACCGTGATAGTGGCGGTAGTAGCTTTATTCATATTGCCATCTTCATCTTCTGACGTGTAGGTAAAACTATCTTTGCCGAAGAAGTCATCATTTGGCGTGTAACTAACAGTACCGTCTACAGCTAGAGTTATTTCACCATTTTCAGGCTCTGTAACCATTGATACTTTGCCAAGCTTACCTATTGGAGTAACATCGATAAGACGTTGTGCTTTGGCTGTCATGCCGTCACCAGTAATTGATACACGGGCTACTTTTTGATCTGCTATATCATTGTCTAGTACGTTAAAATCAACAGTACCTTCTTCTTCTACTTCAGCCAAATCAGCCTGGCCTGCGTCAAATGATGTAGCTTTAACCATGTAATCAATTTCTAAGCGCCCTGCTGGTTTGTTTGTTAAATTGAGCTTATCTCCTGTATTAATTGAGCTCCCTTCACCATTATAATGATATGTAGTGCCGACAGTTCCAGTAGAATTCTCAGCTCCAATTGTCACCTTCGTTGGCATTGATGGTATAGTAAGATAATTGTAGCTTATATTTTCTTCATTACCTGTTTCGATCCATAAACTAAACGAGTATTTATCATCGGATGAATCCCCAAAGAGCTTCGCTTCATTCCATTCCGCAACAATCCAATTTTTTGTACCTGTTGATACAATAGCAAAGCCTAATTTACCTCCGCCAGCATCTCCTTCTGAGCCATCGGATAGATCGAAATCAGCCCAGAATGGAGCCATTACATTATTTGGATTTCCATTATCAGGAAGCTTTTTATTACGCGCAGTATTAGCTTTTGATAACCCGCCGGCTATTGCCATACCATTAGTCGATATAGTAATACTAGAATAAATTTCATTATTGTATTTATATGAGGGAACTGTAATAGTAAAGCTAGTGTCATCACATCCTTCATTACACGCCGGAACATTCTCTATACCTAAGTCAAAAATACTAGGCTTATCATTACTATTTTTTCTCATGCCTATTTCAGGTAAATCTAACCTACCAACCCATGTAACAAGACCTAACTCTTCATTAATCTCTAGACCGTTCTGAGTCGTCCCTTTAGATGTAACAACAACATCGTCTGCTGAAGTTAATGATGTACCTTTTGGGGTGTAAGCTTTAACCGTTACTGTATTTTTAAATAAAGAGTTGTTAACAACGGCTTTGATTGGAAACTCATCGCTAACTTTAATATCTGTAGCTGTTGTCACTGCAGAGACAAGAGATGAATCGCTAGACTCTTTTGCCATAACAGCTAGTGGGAGGTGAGCATCTTGTTTGCCTTCGTTGCTTTTCAGCATAATGTTGCCGAAAATCCAAGAGCCATAGTCAGTAAAGGTAGAATCAACAGTTACCGTAAAGCTTGCAGATGCACCACCATCAAGATCTAGAGTAGTTGGTGAAACAGTAATAGCAGCAATATCGGTTGAAGCGGTTAAGTTCCAAGATGTTTTCTCGTCACTCTTATTGAAAACAGTGCGAGTGAAAGTGCAAGGGCCAACACAAGAATCAGCTGCAATAGAAGGTTTGTCGAAAGTCAGCACAGCTTTTGCAGCAGCATCAAGGTCCATACGACCAGCTCCCATGGCGAACTGTGACGCAGGTGTCGCAGCATCATCCCCCCAAATGCCCTCTATCTTAGAAGTCGATGTCAGCGCTGTTTTAATATCTGTAGCAGTCCAGTCGGGGTGCAGTTGAGTCATCATTGCAGCAGCCCCAGCAACATGAGGGCTTGCCATACTTGTACCAGAGATCATGTTAAAGTCTTCTCCACCATCATCTGGAGAGAAAGCTGAAAGGATGTTAGTTCCGGGCGCAGCTAAATCAGGCTTAAGAATATTCTCGTTACCATTTGGACCACGTGAACTTGATGTTGCAATATTATCAGCTAGTAGCTTAGTGACAATACGCTGAACTTGTGCAGAAATTGTACCAGAGATAGCTCCAGAATCTAATACACTTTTACCATTTTCTTGAGAGATCATAACAGCTGGTAACGTTGCATCCGGCATATGCATGCTAATAGGTGCACCAGCCTTATTGTTATAAACAACCATAGCTTCTGCACCAGCAACCTGTGCATTTGCAGCTTTATCGGCAAATGCACACTTACCACGAGAAATGAGTGCAATGCTCCCTTTAAATACATCTGCATCAAATGGAGTACAACCTTCAAAGTTATCAGAGTCAATATTCATTGAAGCTACTATTGGCAATGAAATATCTGTTTCTAATAGGGCATTATCGCCTTCAATAGCTAACATCTCATCGCCGTCAGTATTGAAACTATTTGCGAAGAAGCGACCAGTGGTACTGTTTGCAACTGTAATACCTGATTCAATACAAGCTGGGCACCCAATTGTTTTAGCAGCATTACCATCATTACCTGCTGCAGATACAACAACAATTCCCGCAGCTTCAGCTGCTTCAAACATTGTTTTATATGGACTATTTGCAGGGTTACCACCAGGACCACCGCCCCAAGAGTTGTTAATTACATCAGCGCCATCATTTACAGCATGCTCAAGCGCTTCCATCAGCATGATGTTTGAACCTGATGCTTTCGTACAATTTTCTGTTTTGTAAAGCGCTTTATACGCCATTAAGTAAGCTGCGGGAGCGACGCCAGATAGTTCAACATCAACCCCTTTATAAGTAGTGCTAATCTTATTACCTACTGCAGTACCTGCTACGTGAGTTCCGTGTCCACCAAACCCAAGTGGGCTCATGTGCTCATCAGGACATACAGGGAAAGTAGGTTGAGACCAACGAGCAACAATTAGCTTGTTATTACAGAAAGTCGTATCGACAGTTGAGCAGTAATCGTCACTTGGCATTGTGCCTGTTGGTGCTGCAAAACCATTATCTGCGAACATAGGGTTTTCTGGACGAATACCACTATCAATAACAGCAACTTTAATGCCTTTACCTGCATTTTCTTTTCCACCAATTGCAGTCCACATTGCTTGGCTATTGATAACTTCATGAGAAGCATCCATGTTGGTTTCATACATAACTTCAGGGTAAACAGCTTTAACATCAGGAATAGCCATTAGTGCATCAATTGATAGACCTTGACCAACAATCGTTACACCGTTGAATAATGTTTGGAAATGACGTTCAACTTTCGCATTAACAAAGACTTTAGATAGTGTTGATGCAAATTTATTTTGCTCTTGAACTAAGTGTCTTAAATATGACTGAGCCTCTGATGACTGAACATTAATTTTTTGACCTTTCTTTGCAGGAACTGTCCCAGCAATCGTTGACATTCTGCCCTTGTACATTGATAGAGAAGGAGATTCTAATTCAATAATAAATCTTTGTGCAGAAGCCTTTTTTGAGGTTAATAAAGCTTTCTTATATTGCTTTACAGAAAGTATTTCAGGGCTGTATGAATTTGTAGAATACTGTACCTCTCCTGCTATCGTAGCACTAGAAATTAAAGCTGCTGAAATAGCTATTGATAACTTAGTTTTCACAGTAATGTCCTTATTTTAGTTTTTACGGTTACTCTAATCTGAATGTCAGTCCGCACTATTAAATTGATATTTTGCTAATGATTGACATCTCAATCATTAGCAATGCTCCGCACAGGAAAGTTTTACCACTAGTAGTCCACGTGACTAAGTTTCATCACTAAACGATAATTTATATTCATAAAAAACCTCTTAATAATCTGCTCAGACTGAACCAACTCAAGCTATGCTTTCAATTCATCAATGAGATACTCACTTAACTCTTCATAGGACGTCACACTTCACCGTCATACGGACGTTACGAATGGCGAGTCCTTTTAACAACATCGCTTTCAGAGACATGTTATATTTCAATGTTGTCGCTGCGGTTTTCAAATGTTTTGAACACTCCTTTTCAGGAGCTATTAACCCCGAACGGTTTCTTTGCGAGTGTAACGAGAGAAAGATAGGGACAATAGCTGAGACAACAAAGGAAGATATATAGATGGAAATCAGCTGCGCAAAAGACACATCACCGTGCAACTTTTGCTTTTGGGTTTCAACAATTTGTTGACGAAGACGAAATAATCCAAACATACCATTTTCCATACTATTATGCTCAACACCAACTGGGTGGCTAAAGAGCTTGGTTCATATCATTTAAACACTTTTAAATATCGCGAAACGATAATTATTGTAATAATAACAATAAAAACATAAGTTAGAATACAATGCAATCAATTATTAAGGAGTTTGCCGTAACGACCAAGTTAAGAGCTCCTTAGTTAATCTGAATATTCTCTTTACTATCAAAGTCAATTAATTTTTAACACAAAATCAACACGGTAGTGATTGGTTTAAATTGAACAGGACACTTTGATAATGAGGGGGGATGTTCCAATAAATATTAAGTGTTAAATGAAAAAACAAAAAGTTATACAACCGAATTTTAATTGGAATGGGTTATAAGTCATTCAATAGAATGCTAGTGCAACGTTTCAAACGTTGGGATATGAATGCACTAAAAAGCGTACTAAGTATTGATAAGTTGTGTTACTGCTGTTAATGGAATAAATCAGTCTTTTAATAAAGCTAAAAAAATGCTTGAGCGAGAGGTATATCAAGACCTTCGAGAAACGCTTTACTGTGGTGCTAGCTTTGATACTAAAAAGCGGTAGTTCCTCCCGATGGTTTTACAACTAGTAAACACATTAAACGAGCAAAAAATTGAGTGGGAACATGTCGTACCCGCTGAAATTTGGACGTTCTTTCAGTGAATGGCGAGATGGTCATCCCCAATGTGTAAACAATAAAGGGAAGTCTTTTAAAGGCCGTAAATGTGCTGAGAAAATAAATATTGAATACAGACACATGCTAATTCTTATTTCCGTATTTTTTTCTATATGGCTCAGCCTCCATTCGACCAATAAAGGGAGAAAACCGGTCAACGAGGGTGTTTATCCTAGTGATAGTTTTATCTGTAAAACACTGATAAACAGCAGAAGTGCTTCCAGTTCCATCCGCCCAAATACTACTTTCAGATTCTAGACAATCAAGTTCTTTAAACTTAATCCAAGCTCGCTCTGATATTTTCAGTGCCTTTTTTAATTCATACTGGTCATTTAATTCAACCATGATTTTTTGATATAGCGCATTTAAATCTTTGTCGGCCTCTTCATACGAAACAAGAGACATATTATTTATATCTAATGTTGTTTGAACAACACTAGTCTCAGTAATCGAGGCTTTCCCAAAAAAAGAGATTAATGACAAAAACAAAAATAGATAACATATTTTAAAGTAATTCATAAATTCCTTCTGAGTTTAGATGTGTACTTAATACCGATAAAGAATTTAGGACTATACCTAAATAATCAGTCTGTGGGCAATAAAACGTTAAGAGAAGTTGTAGGCAAGAAGGTAGCTATTCGATAGTAAATATTTTTTGAAATATCTCATTAGTAGAATATGAGATGTTGCCCAATTTGCACAGCTATTGATGCTTGATAACAACAATGAAACTGACTTTGAGACAACTCAGCTTGAACTTTTCTGTTATGAAGTTTTTTCCAAATGACCCGACAAATTATTGGACTGTTAGACATTGGCTACTGATATGCTCGACAATATACAGGTGAATCAGCAAACTTGAGCTAAACTTAAGCCTGTAGACGAAATGATTAAAGCTTACCAGTTTGAAGATGCTGTCGAACATATTGGGAAAATTCGTAAAAATATTGACTGATGTGCTTTTTACAACTTACCGAAAAGTATTTTTAAGTCATATAAACTAGGAAGAGTTATAGGGATTTAACATGGAAAAGGCGAAGGTACTGATAGTTGATGATACCCCTGAAAATATTGACATTTTAGTTGATATTTTAGGTAAAGGTTACAAGTTAAAAGTCGCAACTAGTGGCGCCAAAGCATTAGCTTTAGCACGAAAGTCGGCTCCTGATCTTATTTTGTTAGACGTCATGATGCCAGGCATGAACGGCCATGAAGTGTGCCAGAAACTCAAAAGTGATCCCCTTACCTACCACATTCCTGTGATATTTGTTACGGCATTATCTGAAACTGAAAATGAAGCACAAGGCTTTGAGTTAGGCGCCGTGGATTATATTACTAAACCTGTCAGCCCCTCAGTGGTAAAGGCTAGAGTAAAAAATCATCTATCATTGTATGATCAAAAACGTTTACTTGAATCAGAAGTCGCCCAACGTACTAAAGAGTTGAGTGAAACTCGATTTGAGATCATTCGCCGCTTAGGTCGAGCAGCAGAATACAAAGATAATGAAACCGGATTACATGTTATTAGAATGAGCCATTACGCTAGATTATTAGCTATTTCATCCGGTTACTCTTCTCGATTTTGTGATTTAGTCTATAACGCAGCGCCCATGCATGATATTGGCAAAATAGGTACGCCAGATTCAATATTAAAAAAACCGGGTAAGTTAAATGCCGATGAACGGAAAGAAATGCAAGCTCATGCACAAATCGGTGCTGACATTATCGGCGATCACGATGACCCTTTATTGCAAATGGCTAAACGCATTGCCATTAGTCATCATGAGAAGTGGGACGGCAGTGGTTACCCCCACGGTTTATCTGGCGAAAATATTCCAATAGAAGGACGTATTATTGCCATTGCCGATGTATTTGATGCACTGACTTCGGTAAGACCTTATAAAGAAGCATGGACGGTTAAAGACACGATGGCGCTAATTGAGAAAGAGTCAGGCAAACATTTCGATCCTGATTTGGTAAAACAGTTTCATTCAGTACTCGATGATGTGAAAGAAATCAAAGCGAAGCACGAAGAAACCTTTTAATACTGACGCTGTACCGAAGATCGCATCTTTATTATTTTAAACATTACTTGTTTTCCATTGGCTGGAAGCACTGGCCTTTTTTAAATATCTTTTTCCATCCTTAGCTCTTTAATTTCCTTGCGAAGACCTTAATTGGTTAGCTCGTTTAAACTGGCACCTGATTACTCAGCTTTAAACTTAGCTTTCTAGTTAGAAAGTGATTTATCAGTGGTGCCCAAAGACGCTTCTACCTTTGCTACGCTGTAAACCTATTCAGTTATTATTACTAAAGCTTCTTGTTTAAATTCCGCTGTATATCTACTTTTTGTTCATTTTGGCACTTAACACTTTTATTGGAACATCCCCCATTATTAAAGTGCCCAGCTAATTTAAACCTATTCACTACCGCTTTACTTTTTGTCTTAAAAAATCAGTTAATTAACATTGATAATGAAGATAAATTTTTGACTAACTAGGGATGATCTAAACTTGAACGCTACGACCAATTTGCTAATAAATATATTATTTTGATTGCATAAGATTATAATTTATGCTCCTATAATTATCGTTTTACGATAATTATAGTGGATTTAAATGGCATGAACCAAGCCCCTTAACCCACCTAATTGCATTTTGTCGGTGCTGATAATATAGAAATTTAATATCTTGATTATATAGCCCTCAGTAACGTTTTTGAGTTGTTCGTTCAGTTAATGATAAGTTCAAAATACATTGTCAATAAGTACACGATATGGAAAATTAAGGAGCCTTAATTTGAAACCAGGAAAAACAGGTATCAGCCGCGTTATTGACGCAACTGATTATTCAATAAAAGGATTAAAAGCCGCTTGGATAAATGAAGCCGCTTTTAGACAAGAAGTCGTTCTAACTCTCATTTTTACATGTGTCGCTTTTCTGCTTCCAGTTGATCACATTGAACGCACTTTACTTATTTTTAGCTTACTGCTTGTAATAATTGTTGAGTTGATGAACTCGGCAATAGAGACTGTGGTTGATCGCATCGGCGATGAATGTCATGAGTTAAGTGGTCGAGCGAAAGACATTGGCTCAGCTGCTGTTTTCGTTGCACTCGCAATTGAGCTACTAGTTTGGGCATCCGTTATTATCGAAATACTATGAAAAAACAAAATCAATTAATTCAAGGTAACATGTCATTTGTTACCTTCACTTTGCTACTGGCTTTTTACTTTACTACCATTATTAATCTTCCTATTTATAAGGAGCTTAACAATATTCTAAGCCAGTTAGATAACGTAAAAATAGGCTTTGTAATCTCAATCCCCTTTTTCTTTTTGGCTGCCCTAAATTTTTTATTTAACTTATTTAGCTGGCCATGGATTGCAAAGCCATTTTTTATCATTTTATTGATTACCTCTAGTATGGTCAGTTATGCAAGTTATAACTACGGTACCTTGTTCGACTACGATATGATCGTTAATATTGTTGAAACAGACTCAACTGAAGCGACATCATACTTAAGTTATTATTCGCTAATCTGGACAGTATTGATGGGAGTCATTCCCGCTTTACTTGTTTTCAAGACTCCTCTCAGTCAAAAATTCTCCCCCATTAAATTAACCTTTACTAAATTAGCTTCTATGCTTACTTCTTTAGCGGTTATTGCACTCATTGCTAGTCTGTATTATAAGGATTATGTCTCTGTCGGTCGAAACAATAGTTATTTAAAAAAAATGATTATCCCAACCCAGTTTGTCTATAGTGCAACTGGCTATATAAAGGATACTTACTTCTCTGAGCCTATTCCATATCGCAAGATTGCATTGGATGCCCGTCAAACCTCAACTGCGATACAGCAAGCACAAAACAAGCCTAACTTACTTGTTTTTGTGCTCGGCGAAACCGCTCGTTCACAAAACTATGAGCTAAACGGATACACAAGGCCAACCAATCAATATACACGCGATCTAGACGTCATATCTTTCCAAGACGTTAACTCATGCGGAACAGCCACGGCGGTCTCTGTTCCTTGTATGTTCTCATCATTAACACGCGAGAACTTTGACCGTGCAACAGCAGACAGTCAAGACAACCTACTAGATATTCTAAAGCGCGCTAATGTTTCATTATTATGGAAAGAAAATGATGGTGGTGACAAAGGAGTGGCTCGTAACATTACTCAGGTTACAGTAGATCGCTCTCACCAAGATGAAATGTGTAATAAAAAAACCTGTTACGATATGGCACTACTGGAAAATTTTTATAAAGACATAGAAGGTTTAGATGGTAATCGAATGATTGTACTACACCTTATCGGTAGTCATGGTCCGACTTACTTCCAGCGCTACCCGAGAGAAAAAGCAACCTTTCTACCTGATTGTCAACGAGCTGACATTGAGAACTGCTCAGTCAAAGAAATTGTAAATACTTACGATAACACTATCCTTTATACCGACTATGTCATCAGTAGAACGATCGAAAAATTGAAGTCATTCCAAGATAAATACAACACGGCGTTAGTGTATGTATCTGACCACGGCGAGTCACTTGGTGAGAATGGCCTATTTTTGCATGGTATGCCCTATAGCTTAGCGCCCAATCACCAAGCGAAAGTACCATTAATAATGTGGATGTCTTCCGGTTTTAAAGCCAGTAAACAGATCAACTACAATTGTTTGAGTCAGCAGTCTCAAAGTGGAATTTATTCACATGACAATATCTTCCACTCCATTCTTGGAATCATGGATATCGAAACCCAAGAATACGAAAAACCTCTCGATATTTTCAGTTCTTGTCGTCAATCATAACTAGGCTTAAAAATATGAATTTGGGTCCACTACGACCAATACTTGTCTTTGCACTTGTCGCTTTTGGCTTGCTGACGACATCTCGTATTCTACTTGCTGTGTGGATGGCAGATCGAGTTTCTTTTGCTGAAGGCTGGGTATTGCTTATTTTACAAGGCGCAAGGATTGATATAGTGACACTATGCTGGCTATTCATTCTGCCAAGCTTATTCGCATCGTTTCTTCCGGAGAACGATGTCATAGGTAAAATCTGGCGGCTCACTTTACGTATTTGGCTTGTGATCGGCTTGTGGTTCCTCGTTTGTATGGAACTCGCAACCCCGCCTTTCATTATGGAATACGATTTACGCCCTAACCGCCTGTTTGTCGAATATCTAATCTATCCGAAAGAAGTCTTTAGTATGCTATGGACGGGTTACAAACTCGAGTTATTCATTGGCTTTTTTGGCTCAACCATCACTCTAGTATTTGGCTGGCTATGGAGCGGGAAAGTCACTAATACAATAAAGCAGTTCAAATGGTACTGGCGTCCAGTAATCGCGATAAGCGTAGTTTTACTTGGTGTATTAGGAGCAAGATCTACACTAGGACACCGTCCAATTAACCCTGCAATGGTTGCATTTTCAAATGATCCTTTAGTGAACGATCTAGTGCTTAACTCATCATATTCACTCTTATTCGCTGTGAACAACATGAAATCAGAGCGCAGCGCAGAAAAATTTTACGGGGAAATGGCACAAGACAAAGTCATTGAATTAGTGAAACAGTCTTCAGCTAAGTCTACAAGTTTTATTCCTAACTCTTTACCAACGTTGAATCAAAATATCGCAAGTTTTCAAGGTAAGAGAAAGAACTTAGTTATACTTCTACAAGAAAGCTTGGGAGCACGTTTTGTTGGTGGAATGGGTGGTTTAGCTCTGACTCCCAATCTAGACAAATTACTTAAAGAAGGCTGGGCCTTCAATCAAATGTATGCCACTGGCACACGCTCAGTTCGAGGGATCGAAGCAATAACCACAGGTTTCCCGCCAACGCCATCACGTGCCGTTGTTAAGCTTAGTAAAAGCCAAACAGATTTCTTTACCATTGCTGACCTACTCAAAAATGAAGGCTACCACACTCAATTTATCTATGGTGGTGAAGCTCACTTTGATAACATGAAAAGCTTTTTCTTAGGTAATGGCTTTGAAGATATTGTTGAAGAGAAGGACTATCAGAATCCGACTTTTAAAGGTTCTTGGGGCGTTAGCGATGAAGATCTTTATACAAAGGCGCATCAAGAATTTACTCAATTAACTAAGAAAAGTCGGCCTTTCTTTAGCTTAGTTTTTACTTCAAGTAATCACAGCCCATTTGAGTACCCAGAAGGAAAAATTAAAGCTTATGATAGCGAATATAACACGCGTAACAATACGGTAAGATATTCTGATTACGCACTTGGAAGATTCTTCGATAAAGCTAAGCAATCTAAATACTGGAGCGACACCGTTTTTATTATCATCGCAGATCATGATGCTCGAGCTTACGGTTCACAATTAGTACCGGTTAACCATTTCCATATTCCAGCCGTAATTTTAGGCAGTGACATTGCACCAAGGAGCGACGAACGCTTGGTTAGCAATCTTGATATGCCTCTAACTCTGCTATCTCTGATTGGAGTTGATAGCATATCACCGATGATAGGTCGCGACATGACGCAACCGTTAGCCAAAGAAGACGAACGAGTAATGATGCAGTTTGATAAAAACTATGGTTACTTAACACGAGAGAATTTAGTAGTGTTCTCTCCCGGCGAAAAAGTATCAAGTTACACGTACAACTTTGATAGCAATGAGTTAACCCCTGCTCAGGTTGAGCAAAGTGTTATCGACAGAGCCAAAGCAAACGCTTTGTTTGGCTCCATGGCTTATAAAAATAATTGGTATAAATCTGATAATTAAAACAGCTGTAAAATTACAAGAACAGTGGACCACACTACATCAATAAAAATTCACTTAGGACACAACGGACAGCATAATGATATTCTCCCCTTTAAAGAAAGCATAAAAATGATGCATTCACATATCAGTAATATGATAGGTGTAATGGCTAGTCATAGGAGATACGTTGTTGGATAGGTCATAGGTCATAGGTCATAAGTCATAGGTCATAGGTCATAGGTCATAGCCAAAATTAACTAGGTTATAATGAAGAAGCTAACAGTCACAGTCCAATTTAAATTAGAATAGGTCGACTTAATAACCATCCAAAGTACCAAAATCAACTTATGCAATAGTGTTAGATTATTTAACATGTAGATTCAATAAAACTGTTATGTGATTTGTTTGATGTTCATCGTAGTAATTACAAATACTGGCAATTTCTAGATACTTCACTAACAGTCGAAGATGTGAGATTGAGAGTCGGAAATAAGTCACACATGAATTCTAGAAGTAGAAAGCAGGTGCTAGACCATTGCAGAGATAGTGAAACAGTGAAATTTAAGTTGATTCATACCGTGTTACAGGTTTATGAAAGATCTAGTGCTAGTTAGTTGTCAATTTCCGACTTATACTTATAAAAAGGCTCTAAGGCAAAACTAACAATACCGAATTTGTTAGCCCACAATTAATTTGAAATGATCACAATCAAGTCAAATATAGAGATGTTAGTTACATATGGAATGCAATCGTAGTGCCTATTTAGCTGTAATAATCGACTTTTTTGCTAGCAAATCTGTTGATTAGGCAATGTCATTTGAATGACAGCAAGTTAATAGCCAAAGTATTAGCGATTGCATGCGACCTGTATGGTAGAGCTAGTAACATGATACTTCATAGTGACCAGAAATGTTATTAAACAAATAAACAAGCCACAAATTCAGAACAAGGCTTTGATGTTACCAAATGACTCAAAATCTAATGCACCTAGTACAAGCAATCGACTCGATATTTTCAGTATAGAAATTTAATTCCCTGTTAACCAGACTTCAACTCGCCTGTTCGCTTTTCTCTGTTCTTTAGATTTATTTCCAACAACAGGCATTTTTTCACCTTTACCAGTAACATCTATACGTTCTACAGAGATCCCCTTATCTTCAATATATCTAGAAACGAAATTAGCCCTTCTCAGTGAGAGAGCAAGATTGTACCCTTCCTCACCTTTAGAATCTGTATGGCCTACTATCTTTAAGAAACTATCATTATTCTTACCCATAAAATTAATTAAGGGAATTAACGCATACAGCTGTTCAGCTGTCAGTTCGGAAGAGTCTGTCAAAAAGTAAAGTACCACCGGCTCGTGAGGACTAACAAGCTCTTTTCTTCCGCTAGAAACAGCTGTGAATTTTGGCTTGCTGATTTGGGGTTCATAGTCGCCGTCAAACTTTTTTGAATAATATTTTTTGTTATCTGAATCAAAAATATAACTGACACCTAAAGAAACTGTATGCCCTTCACTTCCTCCAACATTAGGAATATATTCATACTCAGTTCTTAAACTCCACGAAGAATTTAAGGAATATTCAAAACCTAAAGCCCCCAGAACGCTAAAATCACTATCATTCGACATTAAGGAGTTTTGGGAGGAGTTACGATTAACATCCAAATAGCTGCCTCCTACTCGCATAAAGCCTGCGAAAGACTCTAACTTAGGAATCGGGATTGGGATCAATAAAGAAGCGCTATACCCGTTAATATTCGCTTCTATATTTTCATCTTGGTAAAGTGCTTCATAGTGACCATACTTGTTAAAACCAACCTCAAGTGCTAACCATGGTGATATTTTATATCCACCATATACACCATAACCCAAATCAGAAATATCGCATTTATCATAATGGTCATAACAACTATTTTCTATGTTCGTGTAATTGATTTTACCACCCAAGTAGGCTTCACTAAAAAGAGACTTCATATCATCATTAGCTGTAACGACAAAAGAGAACACACTTAATATAACAACAAAGCTAAAGAGTAAAACTCTAACCATTTTAATAGGTTCCTTAGATATTCAGAAAGTAACACTCGAGTTTGCAAAGTAAAGACGAACACTATTAGCTTGTATCATCTTTATTTAATAGTGACACAAGCTAATGGACTATTTAAAACCGCCCGATATAAATTAAAAAATCGTTTAAATCAATTAAAAGCTAAGTCTTTAAATAATATAGATAACTTAGGCTCCAGATCAGAAGCAAAGGCAGAAATATCCCCCCCATTATCTGCATCCCCCCACGCAATAACATGCTTATCACCCGTTAAAACAGCAAATGCATTATTACTTGGATAAATAGATTTAATATCAGTTAATAGTGGTGCGGGGGAACCAGGCGTTGTGACCCCCCAAGTAACAATTGTTCCGTCAGATTTTACAGCCAAGAAATCTTTATTTGATGAATATAATTTAACAACATTCTGAAGTGAACTTTGAACAGTCGAACTATCACCTCCAAACAAAGGGTCCCCCCATGTAACTATGCTTCCATCAGTTTTGAGTGCAGCAAAAGCTAAATCATTTGCAACTATTTCCTTCACATTAACTAATTGAGACTGAACTGCCGAACTATCTGCCGGTGCACCTGCCCCCCACGTTACAACGCCTCCATCTGCTTTCAATGCAGCAAAGGCGGTATTACCTTTAGTTGATACTGAATCTACTATATTAATTAACTCTGATTGAACAGCTGAACTATCGTTATCTTTCCCCCAATTAATTAGAACTCCATCATCCCTAATGGCAGAAAAATGCCTATTTAGCTTCGTAACTCCGATTAACTGACTTTGTACTGCAGTGCTTAACCCGCCAAAAGCAAAAGAGCCCCATGTCACTACATTGCCATCACTTTTCAAAGCAGCCATTACCCCCAAATTACTAACCAGTGAAGTGACACCAACTAATTGACTACTTACACTACTACTATCACCTCCAGAAAAAGAGTTCCCCCATGTGACAACTGTTCCATCTGACTTCAAGGCACCTATAGCATCACCAAAAGATAAAGTTAAAAATTCGATATCGACAAGTTGCTCTTGAACACTTGAACTATCGATGTTACGAAGCCCCCAATTTACAATGCTTCCATCTGCTTTTAATGCAACATATGTCCTATCTACTAGACCTGATGATAACAACTGCTTTAAATTTTTAAGCTCTTCTTTAGGGTACCATTGAGACTCAAAATCACTCCCCCAACCAACAACGGAACCATTAGACTTTACTGCCAAAAAGCCACCTTGCAACGGGAAAATACTTTTGACGTAATCCAATTCTGCAACAACTTTTGCCCTCTGGCTTTTACAAGCATTACTTGCAGTAATCGTACAATATTTATTCCTAACAGTAACAGTAACACCAACTTGCTCTTCACTATTTAGAAAGTATGAATTAACAGGGTTATGAGCAGTTACTGGCAATCCTTCTACTTCAAACTGGTAAGTAGTATTAGCAATTTCACAAGCAGAGCAACTTACGTTAGCAACCAATTCTTCCCCATATGAAAGAACTACATCACTAATTACAGGTGAAGAAGGCTCGAGAATATTGACTATTATTTGTCCAATTTTTTCATGCCCTTCATTATCAGTCACCGTATAATAAAATATATCTTCACCGTAATTTACATCTAAAGGCTCGTAACTGAACGTAAGAGTATTAGGAATAATATTTGTATCACCTAAACGTGCACCAAACACATCCTTAATGACAACAGGCCTGCCTGAAGAATTACTTACCACTGAGGATAGGTCAATAGTTTGTATGCCTGAGTCCATTAAAATATCGGGATATGTTAAAGGTCCAGTGATTAATCCCCCTGCCGATGCTGAAGAAATATTGATAATATTACTTGCACTATATAAATTATCAGAAACGGTATAGCTAATAGCCTCATTCCTAACTTCTCCATTTGGTTTATATGTCAGAATAAGGCCGTTTCGGCTCAAAGTAGCAGGAGGTAAAACAGTACCAATATCAACTAAACTCAAAGTATCACCATCTAAATCAGATGTATAATCTGCCAAATTAATATCTATCGAATTATTAGAAGAATCAAACGGATCTATATTTGCAACAGCTGCATTTGCTATTGGCGCTTCATTAATAATATTGACAGTCACTACGTTTTGCGACACGCCTCCTTCCCCATCAGTAATAACGTAAGTGAATTTGTCAGATACAACATCAAACGTAGCCGTGTAACTCAATATTAACCCTCCATCAATCGATATTGGATTTACCGATGCGTATATCATATCAACAGTTATAATATCCCCTTCAAGATCAGAAACAAACGAGCTTAAATCAATAGTTCTTACTGGCTGTGTATTTATATCTTGAACTGATAAATTGATAGTCACAGGACTAGCAATTGGAGGGGTATTTGGGCTTGCATCTGATACGGCAAATGAGATTGTCGCAATGGCTGTAGCACCATCGAAATCTGATACTTGATAAACAACCTCTTCAGAGCCTATAAACCCATTTGGAGTATAGGTAATAATATCCTGCAACAAAGTGGCCCTCCCTTCGCCACCATAAATTGTAACCGTTAAAGGACTGTTCTCTGGATCGCTTATCAATCCTAGCGCCGTCAAGTTAATGGAAATTGGAGTCAAACTATCCGTTGAGGCTGCATAATCGAAGGCTGTTGGCGCAATATTAGGAACTGGGGGATTAGCATCAGTAACATTGACGAGTAACAAACCTAACGCATAACCACCTCGAGAGTCTTCAACAACATAAACTGCAGAATCTACACCGATAAATCCGGATGGAGTGTAAGACACTACATCACCAACAATCGAGAAACGAGAAGACTCTTGTATAAGACTATTAACCGTCACACTATCCCCATCAGGATCACTATACTTACCAGCTAAATTAATATTAACCGCTGTTACGTTATCAGTATTACTTACGATATCCTGAGCTAACGGAGCTGTATTACCAAGTTCCGTTACCGCAACAATTATCTCACTAGTTTTAGAATCAGCACTCGTTGATACTGAGAAGTTCAAGCGTTCAACCCCAGCTTCAAGAGCTGTAAGCTCAACCGTTGAAGATGTTAATGCCCCAACTTTGACACCGTTCCCTGTTGCTGCAACACTGTCAAGTGTCCAACTTAATCCTGAGTTAACTGCTGAACTCACATTTAAATTAGTACTCTCTTCTTTTAAAAGGCTTAACACTATCGGCTTTACTGAAAGCGCTTCGGGAATAAATGTTGGTATTACCGTGATAGTTATTTCTGCTTGAGCCAAACCACCATTACCATCAGAAAGGACATAGACAAAACTGTCAGTACCACTAAAGCTTCCGGCGTTATAAGTGATAGCTGTATTCGACGTCAATACTGCACGGCCAGATGTGCCGCCTATTGAATCAAATACTAAGCTGTCACCATCAGGGTCACTTATCAATCCATCTGAAATTAATTTATTTATATCAATAACTAACGAATCTTCTTGATCAATAGTTACATCATAATCTTTTGCGACAGGCGATAAATTAGGAGCGCCATCCGCCACTGTTAATGTAAGCGTTCCAAAGTCACTTAAATTCGCATTATCTGTTACTTGATATACAAGCTCTTCAGAGCCGATAAACCCATTTGGAGTATAGGTAATAATATCCTGCGCCAAAGTGGCCCGCCCTTCGCCACCATAAATTATAACCGTTAAAGGACTGTTTTCTGGATCGCTTATCAACCCTAACGCCGTCAAGTTAATCGAAATTGGAGTCAAACTATCCGTTGAGGCTGCATAATCGGAAGCTGTTGGCGCAATATTAGGAACAGGAGGATTAGCATCAGTGACATTGACGAGTAATAACCCTAACGCATAACCACCTCGAGAGTCTTCAACAACATAAACTGCAGAATCGACACCGATAAATCCGGATGGAGTGTAAGACACTACATCACCAACAATCGAGAAACGAGAAGACTCTTGTATAAGACGATTAACCGTCACACTATCCCCATCAGGATCACTAAACTTACCAGCTAAATTAATATTAACCGCTGTTACGTTATCAGTATTACTTACGATGTCTTGAGCTAACGGAGCTGTATTACCAAGTTCCGTTACCGCAACAATTATCTCACTAGTTTTAGAATCAGCACTCGTTGATACTGAGAAGTTCAAGCGTTCAACCCCAGCTTCAAGAGCTGTAAGCTCAACCGTCGTAGATGTTAATGCCCCAACTTTGACACCGTTCCCTGTTGCTGCAACACTGTAAAGTGTCCAACTTAATCCTGAGTTAACTGCTGAACTCACATTTAAATTAGTACTCTCTTCTTTTAAAAGGCTTAACACTATCGGCTTTACTGAAAGCGCTTCGGGAATAAATGTTGGTATTACCGTGATAGTTATTTCTGCTTGAGCCAAACCACCATTACCATCAGAAAGGACATAGACAAAACTGTCAGTACCACTAAAGCTTCCGGCGTTATAAGTGATAGCTGTATTCGACGTCAATACTGCACGGCCAGATGTGCCGCCTATTGAATCAAATACTAAGCTGTCACCATCAGGGTCACTTATCAATCCATCTGAAATTAATTTATTTATATCAATAACTAACGAATCTTCTTGATCAATAGTCACATCATAATCTGTTGCGACAGGCGATAAATTAGGTGCGCCATCCGCCACTGTAAATGTAAGCGTTCCAAAATCGCTTAAATTCGCATTATCTGTTACTTGATATACAAGCTCTTCAGAGCCTATAAACCCATTTGGTGTATAGGTAATAATATCCTGCGCCAAAGTGGCCCGCCCTTCGCCACCATAAATTGTAACCGTTAAAGGACTGTTTTCTGGATCGCTTATCAAGCCTAACGCCGTCAAGTTAATCGAAATTGGAGTCAAGCTATTCGTTGAGGCTGCATAATCGGAAGCTGTTGGCGCAATATTAGGAACTGGAGGATTAGCATCAGTAACATTGACGAGTAACAAACCTAACGCATAACCACCTCGAGAGTCTTCAACAACATAAACTGCAGAATCTACACCGATAAATCCGGATGGAGTGTAAGACACTACATCACCAACAATCGAGAAACGAGAAGACTCTTGTATAAGACTATTAACCGTCACACTATCCCCATCAGGATCACTATACTTACCAGCTAAATTAATATTAACCGCTGTTACGTTATCAGAATTACTTACGATATCCTGAGCTAACGGAGCTGTATTACCAAGTTCCGTTACCGCAACAATTATCTCACTAGTTTTAGAATCAGCACTCGTTGATACTGAGAAGTTCAAGCGTTCAACCCCAGTTTCAAGAGCTGTAAGCTCAACCGTCGTAGATGTTAATGCCCCAACTTTGACACCGTTCCCTGTTGCTGCAACACTGTCAAGTGTCCAACTTAATCCTGAGTTAACTGCTGAACTCACATTTAAATTAGTACTCTCTTCTTTTAAAAGGCTTAACACTATCGGCTTTACTGAAAGCGCTTCGGGAATAAACGTTGGTGTTACCGTGATATTTATTTCAGCTTGAGCCAAACCGCCTTGCTCGTCTGAAATAACATAAACAAAACTGTCATTACCAACAAAACTTGATGGTGTATAAAGAATATTAGTATTAGTTGTAAGAGTAGCTCTACCAGAATCACCAAGTAAACGAACAAAAACAATATCATCACCGTTTTCATCAGTTATAAAATTTTCATTAAGGAGTTCTTTTACATCGAAAACAATTGCTCCACCTTCTTCCATTGTTCGTGTAATGTTTCTTGCTGTTGGTGGAGTGTTTTCTATGGTTAAATCACGAACAATGATAGATATTTCGCCAATGGATATTCCACCTTTTCCATCTGTAACGCCGTAAAATGCAATATCGTTCCCTTTAAACTCTCCAGGAATGTACTCTACTAAGAAGTCTTGAATTTTAAATCTATCGGCAGTCTGTAGAAAAGGGCCAATGACTAACTTGTCGCCATCATCATCTGAAACATAATTTGACAAATCAAAAACCAAAGATTCTTCCGTAGTGATAGTCAAAGTCACTGGCCTAGTATCTGGTCTCGAGTTTGTTTCAGGTCTATTATCTATTGCTAGTAATCCCGTCGAAGAATATGTAATCCCCTCATTAATAATCTTCCAATCAAAAGTTATAAAGCCAACAGATTCAGTTGAAATAAAAGCTTTTTTATCTTTTATTTCAACTTCAGCAGTAATATCAGAAAAATCTATAGACTCGATAAACCAACTATCAGAACCAGAAACATTTGATGAAAAATCTAAAGAAATCTCCCCCCTTTTGAAGAGTCTACTCTAAATACGAAAGGGGTTAATTCTATAACCTCGTCAACTTGAGGGCTTGAACTAGGTAATAGAACCTTATCGGAACGGTCACAACCGATGAGCATAATGAAAATGATGATAAAGATGTAACTCTGTAACTTAGAATGATAATTCATAATTTAACCTTTCAAACAACGGCAGACCTAAATAAGCTTAGTTTATGAGGCTCGAAATGCCTCAAATTTGAGTAAAACAAATTAATTTAAACAATAATAGAATAGAAAAAAAGAATTTAACCACACGAAAACGACAAAAACAACCACAGAACGAAAATTAATTATCACAAAACAATAAATACTTTACGTTTTAATAATGTAGTGGGTTGTATAATAGTAAAAAGGTTAAAACTGACTTGAACTTAGGGTGACTATCTAGTATTGGGCTTATCGATAACAAAATTATTACAAAAAGCCATTAAATATTGAAGGGGGAGTTTGCGTCAGGAACTTTGATAAGCAGTTTACAAGAGACTATACTATATTGCGGATTGGTATATTTGAATTAAAACCAGTAGGTAAAACACTTCTCCCTAACAAATAGTTAACAGTCTGATTATTTATAAAATTCAAATAATCACATTAGGAAGTCAATAATAAATAAGTTTTTGTCATTAGAGTCATAGGACTGATTACAAGTTATATTATAATCAGTAATTTGTCTTAAAGCTTCTATATATTCCTTTGGAGTCATATCAACTTGTTTGGCAATTTCAGAGTAGTATTCAAAAAAAACGTCTTCTTTAGCACCTTTATCATTGCAGGTTAACTCTATGTTATTAACAGCAGCATGAGATCCCCCCAAGTATAAAAACATACAAAGAACACACAAAACTTTAACATTCAACAAATTCAAAACCAACCCCCTCACAAAGCACAATGTTTTTAACATATCGTATAATAAACGCGTACTTTAATAGGTCAAGCTTTATTATATTTATAATGTTCACATAACTTTGCTTCTCTGTTCTTATTTCTCCTCCTCAACCAATAAAAACTAACACTATCTAATTTTATCAATTAGTTAGGAACTTCATAAGCTAATGACCATCATATATCTTGCAATAAACTACCGAAGCATGATTAAAAAGCAGCTTCATTTTATAACTCTGAAACTCAATGTTATGAACTGTTGGTTATATTGGTATACATTACGTCGCACTAGCGATTTTAATTTCATTATTTTATATCTATTAAAATTTGCTAAGAAATAAAGTAAGTGTAGTGGTATGGCGAAATTGGCAAGCTAGTTAGAGGTGATATCATCATCTTATAAGTTAACGGGTGACACTATGAGAAACGTACAAGAAGACTGTTTAGTGCAGAATTTAAACTTTAATCTGCACAACTCGTACTCGATCAGAACTACTTAATTGTTGAAGCAGCTCAAGCTATGAATATCGACAAGTCAACCATAGATAAGCAGGTTCGACAATTAAGAGAACAGCAAGGTAAGCTACATAAGACATCACCTAGAACACTAGAACTGCTGAGCACTTTCGATGGTTATAATGGTCAAACCTAAAGATGTTATGTTCCATAGTGTCCAAGGGGCTAACTAATCAAGCAGAAGGTATCGGCAACTATTATAGAGATACCATCTCAAAAAAGTTTATTTTGTGTGGGAATTGTTGGGATAATTGCCCTTTGAAACGCTTTTCAGGAGTCTAAAGGCAAAGAGAATACACCAACAAAATATCGTTTCTTTACAGAAGCTCTGAAAGAAATTACACGATACATAATTGGGTATTATTGTCAGCTTCCCTAATCAATACAACGGCGGACGGCCCCCTAGAATCAGAACGATTGCTCTGTTTAAACTTTAAGCTTGTGGCCAATATTAGTTGACCACTATAGTTTTACACATCGAAAGACTAAACCTTCAAGATATATTACTATTTATCACACTCAAATACAGCATCAACCGTGACTCTCCTACCTAAATTGGCATATTTTAAGTATTTAATTATATAAGAAGGCCCTTCAACTTCTGAATTTATAGAAGACTTAACCCTTTCCGCCCTTCTCTCTGCGAGCCAATGGCTATATTTTAAGAGGTCTGATTCACCATTTAAAACATATTCAGCGTTTAAAACAACCTGTTTAAGCTTTCCTGACTTCAATTTCATTAAAATACTTTCTAATTGAGACTTATTTTCGTCACTATAAAAAGAACTATTCCTATCGAAATCAACCTCACCAACATATTCTATTATAGGACAGGTATTTAAAAGCAACATTAACGAGAACCACATTCTCCCCCTTCTTTAACTATCAGGCTTATCTATAAATAAAGCTTGAGGTTCTTCAATATTTATATATCCAAACTCCGACTTTAATTCCCTAAGTTCCATAATTATCTCTATTCGCCGCCTAATCTCTGTTTTGACAGAATTTGTACTAGATGAGCCCTTCTTCACTTTAGCCTGACGGCTCCCTTTTTCAACAAACACTAACGCCTCCAAGATACTAAATTTAAACCTAAAATTATTGTATCACGATAATAATGATTCGTTAAGCGATAAGTTAAGTGATCTACGTTATACTCTAACCAAACAAGACACCTTGTTGGAGGTATCATAACCAAAAACCAACGAGGCAATAATAAAAGAAGTTTACCGACGAATTAAAACTAGAATGTGTCAAATTAATAACCATTTAAGGGTAGCCAGTCAAACAAGCAGCCAATGCGATAAGTGTTGGATATTCCACATTACAAAAATGGCCACACCAATATAGAGAAGAGCAAATTGATATCACGCCTCCCTCTCGGCATCACCGCTGAGCAAAACGAATTCAAGAGCTAGAAAGTGACAATAACCTGTAAAAAGCCTCAGCCTTCCTCGTTATGGAAGTGAAGAAAGGCTGCAAGTCTCATAAAATTGAAGAAGGCAGGATTTAATGCTCACGCATTTGCCGTTGTTTTGAATTAGCACGCAGTTCGTTATATTTTAATGTAAAATCTAAGCTAATAAAACCAGATGATATTCGCTTAAAAGCTTCAGTTAAGCATATCCATAATGAAACGGATGAGACTGATGGTAGCTGTAAAATAATTATTGAGCTTAATCATAAAGGTTATCGTATGGAGATCCATAAAGTAAGGGGCTTAAAGAAGATTTAAGTTAATTGCTAAATATCCACGATTACATCGTTACCCTTGCGCATGTAAAGCATTAGCGATTGCGCCGAATCATCTGAATAGACAGTTTAACCCTGAGCAATTAAATACGCATTGCTCAGGTAACATTACGAATTTACGATTCGCAGCAAACAAGCTAGAGCCATTAACAGGGCTAATATTCCATTCAAAAAGTGCCCAATATACCAGTTAAGGATTTCATATTGCTTCCCTAAATTAGATATCAAAGCTAACATGAATATGCAGGAAGTTGTTTATATAATGCAGTCTCTGAGCGTGTATTTAGAAGTTTAAAATCTGAACGAGTCAATTAAAGAATATATCAAGCAAAAGCAGATATGATTGATTATATCAAACAGTTTAATAATCAAAAGAGACGACACCACAAACAGGTCAAAGATCTCACCAGCAGAATATGAGACGAATAGATAAAAAGTGTACAAGATCAGTTGACCATTACTACATTAATGAACAGCCCTCAGTCTTTTATCTGCTACTTGAGGCATTTAGCAGATAAAAGGCTGAGAGCTAAACAATTTGCGAGTAACCTCATCAAAGTTAGGTAGCACAACAACAGAATGGTCCCAATTTCACTCCAGTATTAAGACTTGAATATACCTAACTCGCTGCCGATAAAGCCCACAACTCTTAAAGCATTACAAACTATTCCCCCTATAAATTAAGGCTAGTTGAACTGCCACAATAACTTAAAAAAGAGTATTGCTGCACCACGTTTCTGCGAAGGGCTTGAATATTCCGAAGCTGTTAAATGCATTAAGTAAAAAAGGTAAAATATTGAACCAGAGCACCAAGACCAAGCTATCTCTCACTTAAAGAAGCTTTGATTGTTATATGTGTTATTGAATATTACAACCATGCTAGGCCTCTCAAAAGCGATCTTTCCCATCAAGCCAGGAAAGATATAATTGTAAATACACTCCCAAGCTAACTTGACATTATACAAGCATGCAAATAGGGCGCCCAATAAGAGGATAAAATTACAATGAGATTTTAAACCTCCCATCACTGTAGATAAAAAATAGCATAGAGCGACTAAAGCATACACCGACTAATGCTCCTAACTAAAGTAATTAGGAAACAAGTTAAATCAAATATCAGGCTAAATATAAGTAATGAGGATTTTAAACCTAAGCATATTCTACCTATTACGCCACTAACTACAGCTGTATCTTCAGTACCACGAAGACATCTTTCCCACATCAAAGCCAATGTCGACGAATACTTAGCTGAGGAAATGATAAAGCAACTATAAAAAAGCAAAAACTATACTCTTTAGTAGTGCAATTTAATTTCATCATTCTCTATACAAACCACAACTATCGATGCAGTGCCATTGTTCTCATTCTGTACCTGACTAAAAATTTACTTTATCATCAACCTCCTCTCCCACCTTCGAAGAAAACTCCAATATGTCACCAGGTTGACAATTTAACAAAAAACACAACTTAGCAAGCGTTTCGAAACGAACTCCCTTAACCTTCCCTCGCTTCAACAAGGATAGATTTGTAGCGGTGATACCAACAGCCTCCGCCAAATCTTTAGAGTTAACCTTTCGTTTCGCCATTACAACATCCAAATTTACAATTATATTCATTAGTCATTTGTCATTTCATTACCAGTTTAATCATGGGGAAAGCTCTAAAAAGCAACCGTCCCCTATGAAAGCAACCTAAAGAGCGTACCACTGAGATCTCGCAAACGCAACCACGCTACCTAGAGCACCCACGGCAATAAAACTATACAAACTTATTGTTTTCGTCCTTAATATGCCTAGCCTCCCTTAAAATGTACGTTATAGTCACAGTTATACCTACAAGTAGAACATCCCCAAGATCAATATCCATATGAAAGACTGTTTCGTAAAAATAAAAACTATGATAAACATACTCTATTGATGGCAAAAGCACCGAACGATACACTATTACAAATACTTCAACCCCTATAAGACCAAAGTAACACTTCATAGCCCTATCCCCCCAGTAATCTCCTGAGTGGTATAATTGCAAAAGCCTCTGAAACCAATAGACGTTCAAGAAAAAACAAATTAAAATTGGTGATTGTATCGTAAGCAACACCCACTTAACGCCTAATCCTGACTCCCAAAGCTCAACGAAAGACTCACTTGTGTGCCATAGAATTTTGCCATAAAACAACAAAGAATACCCTATTGAAAATACGACTAAAAATGAACCTAATAGAACAACAAACCTCATCCTAAAGCACAAAACCATCAATTTATTTCGCTCCCCCATCCCAATCTCCTCTCAACAAGCAAACACTCCTTAGACTATAGCAGGCAGCCCAAAATACACACAATAAAGCAACATTAAGATACATGAATAGTTTATATCACATCCCGTCACATACATTCAACAACCCAAAGCATCGCAAAACAACATATTAAAACCACTTAACATACAAAAATTATCGCAATACAATACTTATCGTATAGTCTATGATGGGTAATATAACTCTATCGATAAGATGGAAAGATCTGCGACAAACACATTTTAAATTAACAACGATAGGTAAATTAGAGTGATGACTAAAGTAATTTCAATTCTGAGCGGTAAAGGTGGGGAAGGAAAAACAAGTATTAGCCTAAAAATATCTTATGCATTAAGCAAACAAAATAAGAAGGTACTTATCTTAGATTTTGATCATACAAACAGATCGGACTACTTCTCTATATTACATAAAAAACCAATACCACAATCTAAAGAGCAATCCCCTATAGAGCATAGGATTCAGCTATTGATGAAAAATGTCTACATAGTTTCTTATGCAGATATATTAGAATGCAAGGGAAATTCTGCTAGTTTTTGGCAAAATCATTACCACATATTTCAAGATATTGAGAGGATAAAAACTGAATATGATGTAATACTAATTGATACTGCGATAAACTTTTCTGAAGCGTCCTTTAGCTTTGCTAAAGCTTCAGATGAAATATATATAATATTAAGCTATTCAGCCCCCTCACTAACCAAAGCTTACCAACTGCTTAAGGAATTGAATAGCAAACATAGTATCTATAAGGTTAATGTGATTGTTAACAACGTATCATCATACAAAGAAGGAAGCGCAATATTTAAAAAGCTACTTTGGTTAACTCATAACTATTTAGAAATAACACTCCAATTAAGTGCATGTATACCAAATAATTTATCATTACAAAAAAATATCTGCAAAGCTGATAGAACATATAGCTATTGCAGCAAACTAGCTAAACAGGTTAGTTTACAAAAAACGACAGCTAAACAACAAGGTTACTTAAAGCTTTAAACTAAAATGCATTTACAATGTACACGTTGAGAATCGCTCTTTATTACAGATTTATTGAAAACTGTAGCTAAAAATATGACACTCTATATAAGATCAACTTTATTGCTCGTTTAAAAGTCGAGTCAAAACCGTATATAAAATCAAACTGCGCCTACAGCTCCACCCCAAGTTGCTAAAAACTATTAATTGGGGCATTCGTTAGGCCTTCCATTAATTCCACCTCGTATTCGACTTGTTCACAGACTACTTTAAAGCAGTTAGTCGACTCAGTACTGTGCTTCCCTCTATAAGAGCATCCTTCTCGAACACAAATCAACCAACCATAACATCTAAATACAACCAACCTTTCTTATATAGTTAACACAGGTTATTGAACAATGCACATATAGTTACCCTGTGTTAAACTTTTGCTCAGATGATTCGGTACAATAACCGGTGTTTCCTACCCAAAGGGACAATGTAACATTTGGTCTTTAACAATTTGCTTAAGCTTTCTTATTAAGCAGCAGACTTTATTGCATTCCACACGAAAATCTTGATGATTAAGCTCAGCCATCAACCTATGGCTGATATTAGCCCCATTAACTTCATTACGCTCCCCCTTTAACCGCAGACTCAAATCGAGTTTCACTCAACTCTTTAGTTCGTTGGCTTTCTATTTAAAAATTAATCAAACAGCATTCCAACTTAAAACAACGATATATTAAACATCAACTCCTACCTTCTTCAATTTTAGCGTGGGTTATTACCTCGTTTGTATTCACTAAGAATGGTTGACACTTTTAAAAAGTGTTATAACCCTTTTCTAGACGTTTCTGTTATTTTCTAGCACCTCAAATCACTTTGCTCAGCAGTGATAGCCAATGCTTTGGGTGTAATATCAACTTGCTCCTACTTTTTCGAAAAGTATTGACATAACACCCCCACACTGCAATCATTGTTTTACGTAAATTAATACTCGCAAAACAACACTAACAACATTGCGACAGCAGTTTGGGATTATATAGCACTTCAAATTAATGATAAGAACTTGAAACAGAGCTATCACTTTCGCAAGAGAATAAAACAAGGTGAATTTAAAATTAGATACTTTTTTGCATTAAAAAATATTGTTCGACTCCGAAGGAGCATCTTTAAACTCTCTTTTAAAGTATCGAATACAAAATTAGCATCGAGCTACTGCAATGAAATACTATTTTTATCTTGCATAAAAACAAGTAAAAATGGAATGTGCAAAATATTTTAGAGCCCTTACATTTTATAAGTACTTATTTAATTTAAAATTATTATTAGCACAGGAAATCTATCATCACGATTATTTCTTTAGACCTTGTTAATAACACAAATAGCGATTGAGGAATTCATTATGCTTTGGAAAACAATTTGTATTTGTCAGTATATATTTTTATCAGTGTTTTAATTAGTAAGTGGTTCGTTTATCCCGCATAAAAGTACAGAACCAATTGTAAATGTTACCTAATTTTATCTCTACGATATTGCTAGGATTATACCCTTTCCGATTAAGTAGAGCTTATTAGCCAACTCATCTTATCGATTTTAATAACTTTATAATTTATATATTAGAAAGGTAAGTAAAGGAGAATTTAAGTGAAAGAGCAAAACACTCAAGAACAATACTTTGCTTGCTATGGAAGGGTTAGATACACACGATTGTGCAGCGGGGCTTAAATGAACACTTCAACATTCCATCTCACCACACTATTGCTCTTCCTGTTTGCACTGCTTGCAAGTATTACTGTAAGTTTATGTACTCAATTTTTATTTCATGCAGAGATTGTTGAGTTTGATATTAATGGCACGATCACAACCTTTAAACAGAACCTTTCGCAAAGTCAGCTCAGTGATGAAAAACGCATCTCCGAAATCAAGCGATTCACCCAAACATTGGATAAAACAGTGACGCAGTATGCCATCGAACATCATGTGGTGGTGGTAAGCGATGCAGTTGTTAGTGGAGCACCAAACGTCACCCAAGAGATTCAAAAACAACTCTTCGATAACCTTAAAGCACTGAATAACCATAATCAACTTCGAGAGCCCCATGAAAAATACTGATAAATCCTACGGCAAGCTAGAACCTACATAATAGAATTAATTACGCCCTCCCACCCACTTTAAGTGTTTTCCCTACGAAAGATGACACTTCAGAAGGAATACATATATGTTTAGCCCCCTCCACAGACAAGTATCAAATTTTGCTTATATATTAATTCAAATAGACTCAACTAACGCCAAACCATAACTAAGAGAATTTCGTTTTCCACTAATAAATTTACTTAACAAGTATATGATATTACGATTTCTCTTTAGGAAATGCAGGCAAAAAAATTGCTTAGCCTATGACCATTAACTCCCCCACACTTTAATAGCACCAACATATTCTTTAGTTGTTCGTACAAAGTAATAAAGTCGTGCAAAAATAATGGATAGCAAGATAGCAAGATAGCAAGATAGCAAGATAGCAAGATAGCAAGATAGCAAGATAGCAAGATAGCAAGATAGCAAGATAGCAAGATAGCAAGATAGCAAGTTCTAAAATAAAACGAACTTCGTGCCAAATTAAAATAACTTGAGAATGTAGCTTTTTCAAGCAAAAAAAACGCCCCTTACAGGGCGTTAAAGCTACAAAGTGACTTACCGGGGTGTTCTATAAATCACCTATAGCAATAGAATATTAACATAAGCAATAAGGCTAAACAACAAAAAAACATCTTAATACGATAATAATTAAACCTGTTACAACATCTTGCGCAGTACACCTTTCCATATTGACTTTGCATTTTCCATATTGACTTTGCATTTTCCATATTGACTTTGCATTTTCCATATTGACTTTGCATTTTCCATATTGACTTTGCATTTTCCATATTGACTTTGCATTTTCCATATTGACTTTGCATTTTCCATATTGACTTTGCATTTTCCATATTGACTTTGCATTTTCCATATTGACTTTGCATTTTCCATATTGACTTTGCATTTTCCATATTGACTTTGCATTTTCCATATTGACTTTGCATTTTCCAGTTGAGTATTTTCTCTTTAGGGATATAACTTACTTTCTCTTGGTCGCTCATTGTCGTTTGAAACATAGAGGATATCTGAAACTTTCATTTAGCCAACTTGAAATCTTATTTCAAGCAAAGAGCCTCTAAGTTGCCAATATGATGTTTTCAAAATTACTCAAAGGTAAGCAGAGAAAGTGACGAAACAAATTAATGCCCATTGGCTTCAGTAGATTCGATACTCGGAGCCTTAACCAGCTTAGTACACTTGTCGTTACTACGTTAAAATAGCTAGAGAGAGAGTTTAGGAGTAAGAGCGATTCCAACCAAGGGCTTATCGCTCCGCAACTCAATAGCAGGTTAATTCATAAAAAGCTATTGAAATAGCTCAATAGTAAACACTATTAACGTAAAGTCAGAATCGACCTGTAACAGCAACCCCTACATTTACACCATCAACATCTGAATTAATCATCTTAGAAATTGCAAAATTAGCAGTAACAACATCTAACAGACGTAACGAATACGCAGTTCTGATATCAAAATCCTCCCCATCTACATCACGAACATAACCAGAACCTACAGACCATGAGTTAGACACATACCAATCTGCACCTAACTCGTAACTATTGTCTGAATTTTCGTGTAGCCAGTTTGCAATGAGATCAATACCTGGAGTTGATTCGAGTTCTAGATAATGACGAAGTTTTACCCCATAACCTTCACTAACACTCCTCTCCCCATCATCATAAACAGCAGAGATGGCAGTTAGTGAATTTACGTAGTAACCTAACTCGATACCATAAGCGTTTAAATCTATATTACCAATACTATTGCGCTGGTAATTCATGCCAACAAAGAACTTAGAGTCAAAAATATAATCTGCATCTACCGTGATAGTATCTATATCTATCGCATCAAAGACACTGTAATTAATTCCAACATTTGATACTTGAGCTAAAAAGCCATTTAACGCATAGGGGCTAGCACTTTGTGATATCGGAGTCGCATAGTAACGATAATCAATACCGAGAATACCATCGCTCACGTCTTCTGTATTTGTAACATAGCCAACACTTGCTTCATGTTGATATGGCCTATCTTGAGTGGCAATAGCTCCAAAACTTGACAAGCTGAGAGCAATTATTAACGCTGAAATAGTAATATCCTTCATTTTCATTCCTTTAATTAAGACTACAAATTTTTACAATGACCTCGTAAATAAAGTTAATTTCACTCCTTAAATTGTTACCTCCTCTTCTATTACAAAAATATAAAGTTCATCATGCTGATACATAACCTTATTACCCCAAAATATTTAGCCGCTAAAGACGATTTGCTATTTACCTATTTATCGAAGTCAACAATTGAGTTCATAGATTGAAAAATCAACATGATGACTTCATTCATTGAACTAACCCTTACAAGGAAATACAGCCCCCCCCCAACGAAAGTAGCTACTTTCTATCTAGATTCCAATGAGCCTGAAACTTGTTAAATCACGCGTCCTACCCTTAATGATTATCGTTTTACATAATTTTTTATACGTTATACATCTTTTTTGTAGCTGTGTCATATATTGTTAGGAAATTATTTACCTAGAAAATGTAATGGCATAGTGAATTTAAATTTGAACCGGCACAAATCTTACTCGCTCAGAACTACTTAGTTGTTGAAGCTGCTCAAGCTATTAATATGGCAAGTCAACCATGGATAAGCAGATTCGACAATTAAGAGAAGAGCGACAAAGTAAGCAACATAAGACATCACCAGAACAAGTTGAAATTCGAGAGTAAAAAAGCAAGTAGAATCCCTTCAGGAGCACAACGAAATACTAAAAAGGTCACAACTCTGTTAATGTAGGACTCACATTGGAGAAAACGGCCAACAACTATAAACGCAGATTAAGTAAAGCTTCGAAATCTAGTTCGCGAAGTACACACTTCAAGTAACTGCTCGGCAAGTGCTAAAACGATTTCAGATATGCTTAACCAGGCAGGTATCTCGCTAACCCATTATCCCGCCACTAAGCTGATGAAGGAGCTTGGTATAGCTATTTGTCAGATACCTGAGACAAATCCCCAAAAGCGGCACAGGCACATACTGCCCCCAATGACCTAGATCGACGATTCGAGTCAGTGCTCCGAATGAAGTCTGGGTTAGTGATATCACCTACGAGAGGGCAATTAAGCGCTGTATGTACTTAGCCGTTATGATTGTTCGATTTACACGTAAAGTCATTAGCTGGGCTCACCTGTTCGTCGCTCAATTGGCTGAGTACTTTCGATGGTCTATGATGGTCTATGATGGTCTATGATGGTCTATGATGGTCGAACCAAAGATGTTATGTTCCACAATGACAAAGGGACTCACTAATCAAGCAGAAGCTATCGGCAATTATTATTGCGATATCAGCTCAAACAAAGTTTATCTCGTTGTGGGAATTATTGAGATAATTGTCCTATGAAACGCTTTTTAGGAGTCTAAGGACAAAGTGGGTACATCAACGGGAAATCGTTACTTTACAGAAGCTCTGCAAGATCTTATACGATACATAACTGGGCATTATTCTCAGCTTCCCCCGCATCAATACAACGGCAGACTGACACCCAATGAACCTGAACGATGTTTCACTTTTATAGTGTGGATATCAGAGTAATCTCTTGCAATTTTCGATTCCTACTGAGCTAAATATTTCTGAAAAAATAGGTCGTTACTTGCTTTCATTTCATGAAGGTAAATTAAGGCTCACTCTGAGGCCTTTAGGTTCAGCTTGTTTAAGCTCTAACTCACCCTCATGTAGCGACATAATGTGACGGCAAATAGACAAGCCCAATCCGGCTCCTTGCGAACTTCCTTCGTCCACCCGATAAAAACGATTCTGCGCTAAAACTATTTCAGATTCATTCATACCAATACCTTGATCAGTAACCTCAATTGAGTCTAGACTATGATTTTTGTAACAGCGAATACTAATCACAGACTCTTTCGAACTGTATTTACAAGCATTTTCAATAATATTCTTCAACACTAATTCAAGGTAAAAAGCATCAGCTTTTACAGTAAAACCTTTTGGGATATCTAATTCCCACTCATAATCAGCCACTATATGTACGAGTTGATTAATTACATTCTCTATCAGGAATTGTAAATCACATCCAGTTTTATTAATTGCCTGTATAGCATCAACCCTTGATAGTAGTAACAATTGTTCAACTGTATGGCTCATTCTGCTAATCCCTTTCCCCATAGCCTGAGTATAAGGTAATGCATTTCTTTTTATCTCTTCATCCGACTTACTTAACACACTCTCCAAACCATCGCTATGAAGTTTAATAATGGCTAAAGGTGTTTTTAATTCATGGGCGGCATCTGCACTAAATCGCCTTTCACGATGCATCAGATCCGCAATTCGTGATAAGTATTGATTAAGCGAGTATTGTATTGATGTCAGCTCTGCTGGCAAATGTATCTCTATTGGCGATAAATCTTGAACATCTCGATACATCAAGTGTCGTTCTAATAACTTGATGGGTTTGAATAGGTAATAGGTCATCAACAACATGATAATCAGCATAATTGGTGCAATGAACACAGGGGAACGCCAACTGTTTGCATTAATTTTATCAACAAGCTCTTGGCGAACATCATCGCGCTGGGCTGTAATTATCCAGACTTGTTGCTCTGCAGAATATAAGCTGTAAACATGCCACATATGCTCGCCAACTGATTTAGAAGTATATCCCTCCGTAAAGTCTGTTAACGGTTGTTCGCCAGCATTATCAGAAAAAGCTAATACTCCTCCCAATGACGAAAATAATTGAAATGACAGTTTTCGTTCGTAAGAAAGGGTTTCAACATCTGAATTCTCTGCAAAAGTTTCTATTTCCGATGCATTGACATGAAACTGAATGGGATTTTGAACAAGATTACTCAATTTAGAAGGGGTTAATTGCTTCACAAAGAAAAGTTCAAGTATTTTTACAGTTTGTAGCATTTCAGCGTCGAACAACTCCTCAATTTCGTACATTGCATCTCTGGTACTTAGTATACTAGACAAAGTCACCGTCAGTAATATCCCAAGCAACATGAGTAAACTAAGAGAAAACCGTAAAGAAAACATAACATCCTTATCAGAAATACTGAAAGTATTGGTTACTGAACATCAGTTAAAATATAACCAATACCTCTGACTGTTTTTATTAGCTCTGGTGCCATCTTCTTTCGTAAATGATGGATATGAACTTCAATTGAATTACTACCTACTTCATCCCAACCATAAGTTAATTGCTCAAGTTGGCTGCGTGTCAATACTCGCCCAGCTGATTGTGAAAATTCTAATAACAATTGATATTCACGCCGTGGAAGTTTAATTAATTGTTCTCGAAAGTGTACTTCACAGCAGGAGAAATCAATTGTCAATGCTCCCAAGCTAAATTGGTTATTATCTAAACCATGTTGGCGACGAACAATAGCACGTAACCTCGCAACTAACTCTCTTACATCAAAAGGTTTACTCAGGTAATCATCAGCGCCAATATCTAAACAATTTAACCTCGTATCAAAATCAGTATTAGCTGTAAGCACGATTATCGGCAGTGAAATACCTTTGCGGCGCCACTGTTTTAATAACTCTTCACCGTTACCGTCAGGTAGCCCTAAATCTAAAATGATGGCGCTAAAATCTTCGTTAATTAAAGAAGCGACCGCTTCCTTATAAGATGATATGTGATCGACTTGAACCCCCTCTTTCGATAAGCTCAGTTCTATCCCTTGAGCTAATAACTGGTTGTCTTCAACTAATAACACTCTCATCGTTTATTTCCTTGCTAAATTATCAAGTCAAAAAATATCAACCGTAAATCACCTAAATACCTTGAAATCAACATTTTGTGCAGCCAGAAAACCTTCAGAGTCAGCTCCTTTTAACATTGCCATAGTAGATAGCATACCTGCTGTAATACAATTGGGGCCGAGTACCGTCACTGACAATGGGGCTTTATCTACTGGATATCCTGTTTGTGGATTGATAATATGCCCATAACGTACTGAATCAACCTCAAAATAACGACGAGTGGTGCCACTTGTCGCTAATGCACCTTGACGAATAGTTAATTGTGCAGCTGCATTATCCAGCTTCTGCGGGTTTTCAATACCGACTTGCCAACCATCTACTTTAAGAACAGGACAAGCAATATCACCACCAAAATTAACCATCACTGATATATTCGGCCAACGTTGACTCAGTTGTTGCGCCACACGATCAACCGCATACTCTTTACCTATACCACCAAAATCCAAACTCATTGACGCGGGCATGTTCAATTTACTGTCAGTAAAGCCAATGGCACTAAAACCCACTAGCCTTAAAGCAGATTTAATTGCGCCCTCCTTCGGCACTTGATTGCTACCATCAAAGCGCCACAAATTAATCAAAGGTCCAGCAGTGATATCAAATGAACCACCACTTAATTGATAACATTGCTGGGAAAATTGCAATAACTGAGCCGTTTCCTGATCTATATTTACTGCATTTCCTTGAGCATTATTAATTTGCCAAAGAATATTACCTTTCAAAAAACGACTATATTTCTGTTCAATACGCCTTGCTTCATCAACTGCAACATTAAGCATTTGCATAGCAATATGTTCATCATCTATTTGCATCAAGACTTCACACGGACTTGCCATCGCGGTAAACGAGCCTAAAAAACCCCAAGAGCAACGTGACAACGTCGCTTCTGTTGGGGGAGGGAATGTTTTAGGTAATTTATTTAACAAATTAAATCACTCGATTTATTGAGGTATTATTCATATTAAAACGAATAACTAATTTGAGCCACAATTGCTTTTACCGATGGAAATAAATCATGATTATTAAGCTCATCAGGTATTTCAGTACCATTATTTTCAGGGTTTTGTTGATAATACTCAATACGGTAACTTAGCTCATGACCACCAGACAACCGATGACCAAACTTAAGCCCTACAGTATAAGTCGACATTTCCCCAATACGATAATCTGCACTAGCATAATCAGGTAACACTTGCCCTGTTCTCAAGAATGGTTGATAAAACTTAGCAGCCTGCTGCTGATAATAGCGCAGGTGCAATTGTCCGTATAAACTAGGTGTAAAATAATAGCGATAATGGGTTTCTAAAGTATGAGCTTGAATATCCCAGTCATCAGTATTATATCGATATGAAAAATCGACAACACCTTTATCCAACGCTCCTTTAGCTAATATATAAACACTGTGTTTAGTACGAGTATCTGGACGGTTTTCATAACGATAACCGTGGGATTGCCCATTGCCATCGACAATACTAAGAATCTTATAAGGGTCTGTCATATAACCAGACACACTTGAAAAACCATAGTTAGCTTGCATTAACCAATTACGATTAAGAATTTGTGTTACCCCCACCATCATATCTGCTGTTTGTTTAGTGTCATCACCCAACAATCGGGTTGCATCAAATGCAGCTTGGTAGGCATCATCGCCATCATAATCACTACGAAATACCATTTCTGAAAGCGCAACTGGACGACCACCAACAGGGTCAACTGTATCATTAGTATAAGCACCCGATAATGCCAGCGTCGTGTTATTCTTGTTAAAACTCCGCTCAACTCCCGCATTCAAGCCTAACGACAAGTAATCATATTCATTTGAGCCATATACACCCAAATTTACAGTCCAATCCGCATTAAGTATTTCTTGCCAGTTAGCACTTAGCTGTACTCTAGTATCTTGAAAAGTATCATCAAGCGGCGTTTCACCTGCTGCAACCGTATATTCCCCATTACCTGATGGGCGTGTAAAAGTTTGACTATCAGACTGTGCCACAGCGCCAGAGGCTGATGCCCCCGTTAAACTATCGACAACTAGTTTCATATCTAGCAGTGAACTTTCGCCAAAAGACTTTTGAACATTACCAATAGCTTCAACTGCTTGCACTCGTTCCTGTTCGCCATAATACATAATGGCAGCATCGACATTCCAACCGTCGTTTACAGATGCTTGTTCCTCTGCAAGAGTTTGATAAGAAAGAAGGCTACAACTCGCCATCGCTAATGCACTAGCAATATTATGTTTAGGTGTTAATTGCATCCACAACCTCCTCCAGCCAATGAACGTCCGCCA
The DNA here is from genome assembly GCF_055808815.1 of Shewanella sp. GJ50-10. NCBI lineage: Bacteria > Pseudomonadati > Pseudomonadota > Gammaproteobacteria > Alteromonadales > Shewanellaceae > Shewanella > Shewanella sp. GJ50-10. The sequence continues at coordinate 2,458,789 of NZ_JBVVSS010000001.1, forward strand.
CTTGTTCCTTCTTTACTAAAATAAATATGGTCATCTAATGCCAGATCTAACTTTTCATTACTTAGCGCCATATCAGCACGTGCAAATTGATCTTTTTGCCATGGTTCTACACCTAAAGTAGAGCAGCCAGCTAAACTCCCAAAAACATATAAAGCGGCTAATACGGTGAGGTATTGCTTTACATACGACTTTTCCATTGACTTACTCCTTTAATAACAGTTCTATTTCTTCTTCATAAGCAGCTGTATGTTTTTCATAAAACCCCACATGACGCTGAACCAACTCACCTTGTCGATTAAACAGGTAACTACTGGGCATACCGAGTAAATCGAATGCTGTGGCCACATCACCATCAGGATTAAACCGTAAGTTAAATTTAGCTGGGACTTTAGCGAGAAATTCATGAGCCGATGCGCTATCCACATCGAGGTTTATCGCAACAACTTCAAAACCTTGTTGCTGGTATTTAGATTGAACCTTGTTCATCCACGGAAAAGATTTACGACATGGGGCGCACCATGACGCCCAGAAATCTACATATACGACCTTACCTAAGAACTCTTGTAAACTGCTTTCATTACCATCTTTTTTAAGCACTGAGTTTTCTAATGATGGAGCCGCTAATAACTGTCCACTGACAATCAAAGTAGAAACTAAGTAGAATTTATTTAGTTGCTGTTTTGACAATTGATTTCTTAAGATTCCTATCATGTTCTTCATTATTTTCCAATTTAGAAATAGTTTATTAATTTTAAATTAACCTTCCTATCTTAAGGTTTGATTAAGAGATATTAAGGTGCTGGTTACAAGAAAATAAACTTACCTGAATAAAGTAGAGAGTAATTAGTGTAATTAATAAGGGGGGTATAAACGGTTTAATAAGCTAAAAATTATAACAAGGTGGCGCTTGGGGAGGCGCAATAACTCTGGCCGAGTATACCTTTCAGTGAATTATGAATCTAATTAAAAAAGATATGTTCTCCCATGCAAATAGTTACTATGTGCCGCATTGAAGATGTGCAAATTAATCAAGGAAAGTGCATAATTTCTTAATTAAAAGGTATTGGTATCTATTTATTCAAGTGTAATAGCCTGCTCATACAAGAGAGTTGTTAATCATTAAACAGCATTTCAGTTGACCAACTCTTGTTGCATGATGTATTGCTGTTCATGTAGTTCCATTCAAACCATTACATAGAAATTCAGGCTATTAAATAATGCCCGCGAATACTTGCGACTACAGCTATCGATACTATTTTGGTCAATACATATTATTAACTGTATTAGAACGTGAGCCACCACTCTATTCGAATGATAAAAACTTGGGACTTTAGGCAGCATAATGAACTTTGACTAGGGTCGTTTCTGTTCGGACATATCTGTTGCGACTACAAATGCACTATCTGAAGCAGTAGCACTTTCGAATAAGCCTAAAGTTAGCAACAGACGAAGTTAAACGCAGGATTAATACCATATATAGAGCTCTTTCTCTTCACAGAAAATTTCGGAGCGTCTGGGTGATACAAGAGCGTATAGCTATTGTTCCCCTCTTGCTCGCGGGTGGGCGAAGCGCCACGACATTATTTTTTTCAAAAATAGTAAACAAGGTTTAAAGCATAAACGAGATACAGTTTCGATAACTTACCTTAATCACCATTTCTGACTATACTTTTAAGACGATTAACAAGGATTGTTAAGAGGTCGCATGGAGCATATTGTTCTAGGTTTAATTTGGGCCACTATTGGCCTGTTGTGTGTACTTTTTTCTATTATCTATTACATGTCATCAGGTGATTAGTTGAAGTGTTCTACTCCCCTCCCTCTTAACTAACTTAATTTCCCTATCTTCTGGCTTATTTATTATTGCTAGGGAAATCATGGATGCCTCGGCTGCAGTGAAACGGAGTTCTTTTTATGGATAAAATTAATCTCTGGTGATTTTTCCATTGTGTTGAATCTACCTCACTCCTCTGTAATGCCTCCTGTAGGCCTTGCCTTGAAAGACACCCTTTGGGTGTCTTTCTCGTTTTTGTGGCGCTTAAAACCTATTGATAAAAAACGCTTTCTAATTCATCGCATAATACGGTTCGATATATGATTTTGTTTTGTAATTGAGTGACGTCTTGTGATGTTAAAAGAGGCATACGCGTCTTTTTATCTACTAGAGTCACCATCTCTTCAAATAGTTGGTTATGCAGCCGCTTAATATCACTAAATACCTGCAAAGATTGAGAGAACAACATCACCTTGTCGTAATAGCCATGATTGAGGCCGTAAAGCCATTTTAATAAAATGGTCTGTCGTGCAGCTTTGGTTTTAAAGGAATGTTCTAGTTCAATAGCAGCAAGGCTACCGGTTGGTTCTATGACAATTCCGTCGACGTTTCTTACATCATTTGATTTAAAGAGTCGTTTAAATTCAGGCTCTGTGACTAATGAAATCCAGTACGGATTATCCTCACCGGTTTTGGCTTTATTATGAATGCCCCGCAATTGAATATATTGCATCATTAAATCGTGCATGATGGTGTTCTGATTAACCCGTAATGCGGGCTTGTCGTTGGTGCGAAAGTAGACCGCAATGGATAACAACTCTTCAGCATATTTCGCGCCCGCGTAATCGAGTACATACACACGGTCGTCAACTGACCGATGGGTAACTACTAAGCTGAGCAGCTTTTCTTTCACAAGCTTGTTGAGGTGTTCGAGTGCTTGCCGCTTGGTAATACCATATATAACCGCAATGAGGGTTGGCGAAGTGACACCAAATCGAGCAACCATTTTTATGGTTAACTCCCGTCTGACTTTGCCTGTCTGATTATTATTTTCCCCTGGTATATATTTCATGGGCATGAACAAATAAGGTTGATACTTTTCAGCCTGTTTCCCTGATGAAAACACGGCGGTATTGATGGTTTGTTGCAGTTGTTGATAAGCGTTCATGTTGATATTTTTTATGCGTTGATTTTTAGGTATCCATAACTAGTTTCACAGAATACGAAGTTTCATCTTTTATCTGCAAAGTTCAGATATTCATGCAGTTAAAGTGATTTATCCCTGTCGGGATGAAAATAGCGATGAACATCGCTACCAAGCCTGCCTTTGGCTGATGAGTGTTTAACTTCGTTAATCCCTCATATGCTCTGAAGCGCCCACCCGCTCTGATGACTCGTCATCGGCGCGGGTTTACGAGCTACGCTCTAGCACTTCACAGCATCAAACGCGCATGTATTTCGCTACGCTCTGTACTAACCGCATTTTCACCGCTTATGACGAGGGGATGTGTTCCACCTCATTTCCCTCTTTCATCGCTATGATTTTCTGACGAAAACCACATTGGTTTAGCCTTCAATTTGTCCCAAATATGAGGCTAAATTTTGCTGAGGCAAAACTAAAATTCGGTTAGTACAGACCAGCTGTACATGCGCGTGCTGCTGCTCGTCATTACTTCGTAATAACTCACATCCGCGTTTTGAAAGCCTGTTGCACATGCCGTTTTATTGCAGAAAATCGTGCCGACTTTTGCTAGATAAAGACAATTCTATCGAATAAAAGCAAAGAAAATAAAAGCTGAAAAACGAATTTTTAGAGCCTTGAAAGAGTCTAGGTATCTGACGAGGTGAATAAAGAAAGGGCACATTTTTATTGCTGACCTTGCAGATAAATAAGTTTGCAATTCAACTTTATTTCATTAACTTAAATTTAGAACAGTAATTAACCTTCTTTTTAAAGGACACATTATGACTTCTAAAAATAACGCCCCTATTACCAATATTGATGGCACACCAATGGTCTCAGGCTCCAGTGTAGACATCAAAGGTAACCCATTCGGTATCACTGAAAGCAGTAATTCAATAAGCACTTGTGATACTGATATTTCATCAAGCTTCGACAGTTTTGACTCTTGTTCAAGTTTCGACTCGGGTTTTGATTCGGGGTTTGATAGTGATTTTTAATCAACAAAATGAGGCGTTTTATGCTCGTTACACGCCTGTACTTATTTTACTCATCTCGACTATAGTTTGTGTGACTATGTTTTGGATAACCAATAGCCCTTTTTTCTGTTTACCTTCAAGCTTATTGTATTTGAAATTTATAATCGGAGAATGTGCTTATGATAGAAAGTACAAGGGCAAAGGGCTGCCTGAGGACTCTTGGTTAAAATGTCGCTACTTACTATTTAAGTTTTTTTAAATTTAAAATCAGCAAAGGTATCAGCTTAAATCACCCTAAGCTGATACCTATAAAGGAGGTTTCATGGAATTCTTACTACCCTTAACTGTGTTAATCATCGGATGCATCATTATTTGTAAAAAGTGCAAAAAAGCTGAAAATAAAAAGTGATAACAACTAGTTTAAATTGACTACCCATCAAGAATCTAGCTAGTTTTTTGAGGACTGAAACGTCATACGAAATCCTGAAGTTTTCCACATTTTAGATAATCTCAGCTATGACAAAGTTTGAATATCACCGGCAAACTAGAGCCGCCCCTGTAATGGCTAACAAAAGCTGACCACACTAAATTAGAACCAACCTAGCCTGTTATTGGACAAAATGGGATTAGGTAGGTAACCACTGGATATACTTAACGGTTGTGATTGTTCTGTTTACTCGTAAGGTTATTAGTTGGGCGATGCCATTATCACTTGATAGCCGTTTAAATGGCAAAGCGCTTTCGTTGCCCTATGTAGGGCGCGGTGAACCTAAGGGGTTATGTTCCATAGCGAACAAGGGGCTCACTATACAAGCAAGAATACATCGGAAACTATTATGGCGATACCAGCTCAAACAAAGTTGTTCTCGACGTGGGAATTTAGACTCTTACCAATAATAGGCACTGTACTTAACCAGAGAACTAACTTCCCATATCATCGTTGTAGCAAATGGCTCTATCAAAAATAGGTGACTTCAGAGTTTGGCGCCACTTTGTAAACTATTAAATAATCAATGTTTAACAGTTCTATACTTCCAAAAAAACGTGAGTCATAGCTTGAGAATTTATTATCTCCTAGTAAGTAATAAGAATTTTCACTTAACTTAAATTTTTCTACATGCAAACAATTAGCGAGCCCCTTATGATTGTCATAAAACGAAACGCTATTAATGAAAACGTCATAATCACAAACAAAAATGAAATCATCAGGAACTCCGGCAACCCTTTTATCTATATCTACAAAGCCGTTACCGCTTTGATTTACGACTGTTGTGCTTACGATATTCCCTCTTTTTACTTTTTCATTCTTACCTTTTTTTATATACTAAGTAATCTCCAATGCGTAGCGTTGGGTACATCGAATTGCTATTCACCCCTCCGACTGCATAGTTGAACAAGGTTATTGACTCTGTTTTCGCCAAATAAAGCCAACCACAAGAATAAATCACTAGCACTATAGAAACGAGAATTTTAGCAGGACTGAATTTTTTATATAAATAGAAGGAAAAAAGTAAAGTCATTACAACAAAAGACTTCGCAAAAAAATCTAGCAAAAAAAATGAAGAGGGGATATCTGCCCATCTAAAAAATAACGTGCTGAAGATAAAAAATAAAACAACAAGAGCATTTAAGTGAAAGAGCTTCACAATATTCATAATTCAATAGACTCTGAAATAAAGCTAGACTGCCAGAGTCAAGAAACTATATTTCTTGACTCTTTATCTTAAGCTGATGCGAAGTAACTATCAGTACATCCGGTCACAAGTCATAAGCTCACCGCTGCCACCGGTTTGGTATCCAAACCTCATTTCATTTTGGTGTCTCTCAAAGCTCGCTAGGTGACCTAACCAACTACTACCGCCATTAACAGCCTCTAGCTCTGCAACTGTCAATTCTTCTACTTTTTTAGTTTTCTCTACTTTGTTTTGCATAATATCTTCCTTAATTTAAACAATTTAACGTTATGTTTGCCTAAGTGTTTCGTTGCTCAGGTTGAGCCACTAACCTTAAGCGACTGACCAAGGGTGCGGTTTCCGTCTAAAGTTGCTGTATCTTTATTCTAAACTGCCAAGCCTCTGTATTTACTTTTGATTAATATCAAAAACTTAACGGCTTAAAATTAGATTCCATCTGCATACTTACCTTACCGCCCACTCCTGTAGCGAGTTGGCCTGGTTTAAACACTCTTCCTTGATGCATAACGAGCACCCGCTGCGCTTGCTTAATCGTTTCAGGCCGGTGTGCAATAATGACGCGAGTCATCTCTAAGTGTTTTATTTGCTCGCTGATTTTTGCTTCGTTGTCGATATCAAGATGACTGGTCGCTTCATCCATAAACAGTAGGCTTGGCTGCTGATACAAGGCTCTCGCTAATAATAAGCGCTGTACTTGGCCGCCAGAGAACTGGCTTCCCATATCACCCACGCGCGTGTTGTAACCCATGATCATCTTATTAATATCAGCATCTATTGCTGCCAATTGCGCGCACTGCTGCATGCGTAAGTAGTTAGGTTCTGGCTCAAAGAAGGTTAAGTTATCAGCGATAGAGCCGGAGAGTAACGTGTCATCCTGCATGACAGCCGCTATTTGCTGCCTATACTGCGTTAAGCCAATTTGGGTAATATCTTGTCCATCGAGTAATATGCGACCCTGTGTTGGGGTTAATAATCCCAACATCAGTTTGACCAAAGTGGTTTTACCACAGCCAGACTCGCCCACTATTGCCACAGACTCATGAGCATTAATCGTCAGTGAGACATCATTAATAACATCGGGCTCATTATCACCATAGCTATAGCTGACATGCTCCAGTGTTAACTGACCAGTGACGACATTCAGCGGCATATTGCTGTCACGATTAGCTTCTTGCTCATGCAGTGCAATGTCGGAAATTCGGTCAAGATGCAGGCGCAACATACGAAATAAGATGAGTTGCTCAATTAAACTGGCGAAACGTTCCGTTAGTTGGTTCTTATACGCGATAAAAGCAAGCACCATACCTATGGTTAAATCACCGGTCATCACGATAGTGGCCGCTAAGTAAATGACGATAATATTCTCAAGACCGAATAACAGCTTATTAGCAGCTTCGAAACTGATGTTTAGCTTCCCTAAGCGGATATCTGCATTAATGACTTCGCTGTAGCGGTTTTGCCAAACACTTTGCCGTTGAGGCTCACAAGTAAACAGCTTTATCGTTTGAATACCGCGAATATTCTCAAGAAAGTTGGTCTGCTCCTTTGCGCTGGCTTGAATCGACTCTTCCGTTGCGCGGTGTAATGGACGGTATAGCGCTAAGCGCAGTAACGCATAAATGAGGATGACGGCAACAACAACTAAAGTGAGCTTAACGCTATACAAAAGCATCATCACCAACACTGCAATCGACATCACACCATCAACTACGGTTTCGACAAGGCCTGTTGTGAACCGCTCACGTACTTGCGCCAGTGAGCCAAAACGTGACACAAGGTCGCCAATATGACGTTTTTCAAAATAACTCATAGGTAAGCGGAGAAGATGACGCAATAGATTAACGCCCATCTGCATATTCAGTAGGCTCGACACTCTGAGTATCAACCAGCTTCGCACGCCAGTCGTCACGACGTTAATAATTGCCAGTAGAGCAAAACCTAAAGCAAGGACGATGAGTAAGGGCTTATCCTGACTAACCAACACTTCATCCACCACCCACTGCATGTAGTAAGGGGTCACAAGTGCAAACACTTGAAGTAAGATGGACAGTACAAATAAAGAGGCAAGGTTTTTGCCTAACCCTGTCATTTTGCTCCACAGCTGCGACAAGCGCATTTGCTTACGTTCATCCTGCTGCACAAACCCTTTTGTCGGGGTAAGCTCTAATGCAATCCCAGTAAAGTGCTCAGTAAACCCCTTGATAGTTAGCTTCCTTTTGCCCAGCCCTGGGTCATTGATACTCACACCTGATTTAGTCACGCCCGTCAGCACAACAAAGTGGTTCATATCCCAATGTAAAACACAGGGCAAAGACAGTTTACCCACCTCTTCAATCGGGCATTTTAGTGCTCGACTTGCAAGCCCTAAGCTGTCGCTTAGACTGATGAGCTGTTGTAAGTTCATCCCTTTTAGGTCGGTGCTATAACGCTTTCTCAGTGCAGCCATGTCAAGTTTGTGACCATGAAAACTAGCAACCATCGCCACGCAAGCAAGACCGCACTCAGCCATTTCAGCCTGCAAGATAAGCGGTACACGCTTATTGCCCGAGAACTCTGACAACTCAACAGGATTAGTTGGCTGGTTTAATGATGTGTCCGTCATTAACTCACCCTCCCCTGTAGGCTATAGATAGGGTCTAGCAACCAATCAAGCAGGCTTCGCCTGTCGAGTACGATGTCAGCCTCGAGTAGCATCCCGCTTTTAAGGGGGAATTTATCACCGTAGGCCAGTATATCTTGTTTAGATAATGTCGTCCTTATGCGGTAAACAGGTTCAGATAACGCGACAGGCACTCTAGCTTCACCATCAAGTAGTAGCGCTTTATCAACTCGAGAAACATGACTTTCTAAAAAACCAAAGCGCTGGTAAGGAAAGGCATCAAAGCGGAGCCTTGCTTCATCCCCTGACTTCACAAATCCCGCGCTGCGAGTCGGTAATAATAGCTCAGCCACCAATTGAGCACCTTCAGGAATTAAGCTCATTAATGGGCGACTATTGACGACAAATTCCCCCGCTACGATTTGTATCGACGCGACCGTTCCGGCTTCACTTGCTCGGATTACATAACGGTAGTTATTTTCCGTTTCATCGATTTGGCGCTTTAGCTCAGAGCGCCTCCGCGCTAGGTCGTTCTTTTTAAGTGCGTATTGGCTTGGTAGCACTTCTAACTCTGCCATTACTGCATTAAGCTGGCTTTGAGTTTGAACCTGATTAGACTTTAGGTTTTCTACTTCTTGCCTTACGTTGATGAGCTTTTCTTGCTGTGCTTGGTAGTCTAGCGTCGATAAAAAGCCATCTTTGAAGAGTTCTTCGTGCTGCTTTTGCTGCTTTAATTGCAGCGCTAGCTTATCGCGCAACAACGAATCTAGATTAATCAGAACAGCGAGCGAGGCTTGGTGATTATTAATTTCTGTTTTTAAACGAGACGTTTCCTTCACTTCCAAAGCGCGATTAACCATCTGCTCAGACTGAAGCAACGCAAGCTGCGCTTTCAATTCATCAATGAGAGATTCACTTAACTCTTCACCGGAAGTCATACTTCGTCTTAATACGATTGTTGCTAATGGCGAGCCCTTTGGGACAAAGTCGCCTTCGGAGACATGCAATATTTCAACGTTGCCGCTGCGGTTGGCAAATGTTTTGATCACGCCTTTATCAGGCACTAAATAACCACGAACAGTTTCTTTGCGAGCGTAATGAGAGAAAGATAGGAATAATACAATGGCTATGATAATAGCTAAGATGACAAAGGAAGAAATATAAATGGAAATCGGCTGCGCCAATGACACATCTCCGTGCAACTTTTGCTTTTGCGCTTCAACAGCTTGCTGACGAAATAATCCAGACATACAACTTCCATATTATCATACCCTTACCAAATACCACTGGGTGGTTAAAGGGCTTTGTTCATGCCATTTAAATTAGCTTTAAATATCGTAAAACGATAATAAAAACATAAACTAGAATGCCATGCAATCAAATAATAAATTATTTTAAATAAATAGTTTAACAGGCGGTGATTATGAGGAGGGCTCAACACGACTTTTTTGCCAAGCAGCGATGGTAATAAAAATCGACTAAATACACTTTTTATCCCACTATATTAATGTAAACAGTGTGTTGTTTTAGACTTTCTAAAATGGAAGATTGGACCACAGTCTAACCTAACGGGTTTCGTCGGATAGCCGCCCCCCGTTACCGAGTGCCGCCCTCCTAAGAACCGTACGTGCAACTTTCACAGCATACGGCTCAAGCCTCCACTATGGCGTGTTACGTTACCCAGCACACAGCGTAGCTAAGACAGGCTCAAACCACGAGTTTCGTACCAGTTTCTTTGGCTTACGCTCTTTGAGGTAAGTTTCATAAAACGGGTCATAAGGTTTTGCCTTACTACTGATTTTCACATGCCTTTTAATTGAGGGGCAATATTAACGAGATAAAATGGCAGTCCATGTTAGCGATTTTCTGCCGGCCGTGAAATTGCTATCCACCTATACGGTTCATGTAATATTTTCGACGAACCCAGTCTTTACTTTTCGTTGAATGACGTCTAACTGTCCATCTCCACAATAACCAGAAAAGTTGATGGTTTACATAATCTAAAGTTCACTTTGCAACACAATGATGATAATCATTAGCCCCCTCTTAATTTAGGATTCAATATTTTAATCAAATCGTTAACTGGAGTTGTTGCATGTTTCTTAATGAGCTCGAGTAAGTTACCCAAGAATGAAAGAGCGTTGCTCTTGCTTGGCTTAATAAGCAGTTTGCCTTTGTATTTTCAAAGGTTGAATCCTAGAAAATCAAAACCGTCATCAATGTGAGTGACATTCGTTTTCTATATCAGAAAGCCAATGACCTGCGGTTTAATTTCGTTAACTAAGACATCTTGCGAAGTCCCTGTAATTACAAAATCATCTGCGTATCCGATGAAATTGACTCTATCGCCTATTTTACACGCTATCGACTTAATCAGATTTTCTAAGCTGCTAACGTCAATAACATAAGCGTTGGGGAAATGATGCCGCCTTGAGACGTTCCCTTTGCTGTGTTATAAGAAATTCCTTTACCGATAAAGCCGCATCCGAGCCATTGCTTCAGCATTCGTTTAACCGTTTGAATGTTGTCAGTGAGCCATTGATGATTAATATTGTCGAAACAGGCCTTGATATCAGCCTCAAGTATCCAACGACTAGAGTTTTTCTGACACAAACATTTGAAGCATTGCGCGATTGCATCGGCAGTAATTCAGTTGGGTCGAAAACCATAACTATTAATATCAACAATTGATTCAGATATAGGCTCTAAAGCAAGAAGATGTAGCGCTTGTTGCGTTCGGTCTATCATGAAGGAAATACCTAATTTTCTGAGTTTACCGTTTTCTTGGGGATATAGATGCGCCTAATCGATTTGGCTTTGTTGCCTTTTCTGCTCAGTTGGTTAACCGCCGCCCAACATCGAACATCGGTGTTCCAAATGATGCCGTCAATTCCTGGCGTTTTACTGCCTTTATTTTGTAATACTAGTTTAACAGTAAGAAGTTTTGCTACTCTTGAGTAAGTCAATATCCACTGTAACGCTTTCGCATTACCGCGTTTACCGTCTCGGGTTACTTTTGCAATGCGCATTTGAAGCCTTAAAACATGTAACTCTATGTCAGTCCAGTTAATGGCTTTGCATTGAGTCGCGATAGGAGGTGCACTAATTTTAATTAAAGCTACCATTTGCGTTCCTCCTTAAATAAAGTTCTACAAATCATCTTGCAACGGGAGACCTGCTTGAAGTCAGCTCGCTTTCGCGCCAGATAACAATCTGTATCCACATCATTACAACACGGCTTTCGCTTTTTCTAGCCTACTTTTTCAGCACAACTATCGGCTGTCTTCGCAGACGGCTTTCCTATTGGGAGAAGTACTGGCTTACCCTGTTCCATATGTCACGCAACGTCGGGGTAGATGCACACTATAATGCGGAGAGCGTATTGTTCACGATAGAGTACAGTCCAATCTCTTACCTACTCACGTGTCTTTTGGCCACAGCGTGTTAACCACTTCCGTTGTTCCTCGTATGACGCACCTTACATGGATTCACTTACGTTCAGCATACTGCAGAGCTTCATTACATTGTCTGGTTCACTGCTTTATTCAGAACCCTAGGGTAATCTGGTGATACAGATGGTTCACTCTTATCGCGGTGAACAGCGCTTCATACGACTTCAGGTCGCACAGACAGAAACGAGTTAGAACTACAAATGAAGTTCAAAGCAGGATCAATCCCATTTGGAAATATTTCGTTTTACAGAAAATTTTGCGATGGGTGGCTGGGTGATGCAAGAGGGGGAGTTGTTGATTTCCTCTTGCTCTGGTGCGGGCGAAGCGCCACGACGTTGCTTTTTTCAAAAACAGTAAACAAGGTTTGGGGCAAAAGTGAGTCAGTCCATTAACCCTCTTCTAGACATCCTAAAGTTCGTTGACAATACACAGCATAAAAACTCTCTAAAACCTTATATAAAAATATACACTTTTTTATTTTTATTTTTATTTTTATTTTTATTTTTATTTTTAACGCATTAAAAACACTTTAAAAACAGGCACATAAAAAAATATCGTGGCATAATCTTTTTTATAATATTTTTGAAAAGTTTGATTTAATTACCTCAAGCAAATGATGTGATTTGAAGCAGAATAAATTCACATTGAAAAATTAAACATTTAAAAATCTGAAAAACTTGGAGAAATTAATGAATTTAGCTAACAAATATGGCCCAACAGTAACATTAAAAGAATTATGCCACCTATTAAAGTTAAGTCGTTCATCTTATTACGCTTATACTAATAAAAACAGTCACCTGTATAAGGAAGGCTTTCCCACAGCAATGCCAGGCTACAACAAAAACAGGTTTGTAACTGATGATGTTGAAAAATACTTAACATCATTTGCTGCATAGGCTGGGGGAAAAATGCACTTGTTATTTATTGTTCAAATCAATTTCAATTTTAATCAAAGCCCAATAAGTCTCATATGCGTCCAGTTGATGCTGTATATAATCCGCCTTATTGTAATGAGCCATACTACCTTTGAGTTTATGACCAAGCAGTTTTTCATACACAAATATTTTTTCTGGACTAATTTCACTCAATATGGATTCAATCGATCGCCTGAAATCATGAGGAATTATTTTAGAAATTCCATACTTAGTGAACAGCTTTGCAGACAATCTGAAACAGTATCTATCGATGGCGCTAATAGAGATAGGTTTGTTTATTGCATTTCCAGGAAATATGAAGCCTTTTTTTCCATATATAGAAGCAAGTTCCTCAAATAACTCTTTAGCTTTTTCAGGTATAGGATGTTTTTCTGGCTTTTGTACCGAGTTATCATCAACATGAGTCCCTCTTCTTGGAGACTCTTTTTTCCCTTTTGGAATCGGTATAGTCCAGATATTCTGTTCAAAATCTAAATCACTCCATCTGGCAGTTCTAAGGGCGGAATTACGTGCACCAAAGAGTATTAATAGTTTTAAGCAGATTTTAGTTTGCGGAAATGCTCTAGATTTATCAATTTCTTGCCACAATTTAGCCGTTTCAAATAAAGACGGTGTTCTCTCTCCTTTTTTGGGAGCCTCACCGACATCCTTAACTTCAAAGACTAAAAGATTCGATGCTGTAACTAACTCCCTTTTTATTCCCCATTTAACAATGGTTTTCAAAAGCTTTAACACATTACCAGAAGTTACAGCACTTCCTTCTCGCTTAATCCAATCAAAGTAATCCATCCATTGTCCATTGGAAATATCATCTAGTGAAATATCCAATCTTTCCTTTACCCACTTGTGTTTTAACTCCCCCTTTCTAGGTTCATTTAGTATCCATTTACCAATTATTGAACTGTAATTTTCGTAAGTCGTCGACTTATGTCCAATTTCTGATTCATTTTTTAACCAACGTTGTGCGAGATTAGCCAAGGTACATTTTTCTGACAGAGCCACATGATTTATAGCTGAACGCCATTCAACTTTTGGATTTTTACCTTCATTAATCCAACCTCTTAGTTGTGGTACCTTTAAGCGTGCATTAGCAATACTTAGGTCAGGATAATAACCTAAAGTTATTCTGTCAGATTTCCCATTGCTTCTAAAGCGATATTGCCAAGCAATTTTACCCTTTGCCGAAACCCTGACACCTAAAGAGTCTCGATCTGAAAGCTCAAAAGGCTTATCATGTTTTTTATTAAGAAGTTTGTTTAATTGAGAATTATTAATAGCCATACTATATGTACACACCAGTTCACTTTATGGACACAACAGTGTACACAAAACAGTTAAACAGTAGCAATCAAAAACAACTTAAAACAAACAACACTGGACAGTAAATTATCGAAAACGCTACAAAATCGATACCTTACGGACAATAAAACACTATTATGAATAAAACAACACAACCTTCCCTCTTCTGGCACGATTACGAGACGTTTGGCGTTAGTCCTGCAAAAGACCGCCCTTCACAGTTTGCTGGCATTCGAACTGATTTAGACCTAAATATCATTGGTGAGCCTGAAAATTTTTACTGTAAACAGTCCACTGACTATTTGCCCTCTCCCGAAGCCATTTTAGTCACAGGCATTACGCCTCAACTTGCTAACCAAAAAGGCATGGCAGAAACAGAGTTTATGGGGCGGATCAATCGTATTTTTACCCAGCCTAATACCTGTGTTGTTGGTTATAACTCTTTACGATTTGACGATGAAGTTAGTCGCTATGGCTTTTACCGTAACTTCATCGACCCTTATGCCCGTGAATGGCAAAATGGCAATACTCGCTGGGATATTATTGATCTTGTTCGTGCTTGCTACGCATTCAGACCAGAAGGCATTAATTGGCCGTTAAAAGAAGATGGTTCACCAAGCTTCAAACTAGAGCATTTAACTCAAGCTAATGGTTTGAGTCATGAGCAAGCTCATGACGCGATGAGTGATGTATACGCCACCATTGCGATTGCAAAACTGATTAAAGAAAAACAGCCCAAGCTGTACGAATATTATTTTACTCTTCGTAATAAGAAGAAAGTCGCAGAGCTTATTCAAGGCGACTTCATGCAACCGCTTGTGCACGTTAGTTCAAAAATTAGCGCGGCTAATGGCTGTGTGACTTTAATTGCTCCCGTAGCTCCGCATCCAACCAATAAAAACGCCATGATATGCGTTAATCTTGCAATGGATTTAACTCCACTTGTTGAGCTACCAGCAGAAGACATTGCCCAGCGTATGTATACGCCGCGAAGTGAACTGGCACCAGATGAGTTGCCTATAGCACTTAAACAAATTCATTTGAATAAATGTCCTTTTATTGGCACGCCAAAGTTATTAACTGAACAAGTCGCTGAGCGCCATCAATTTGATATGGAATTTGCTCGCAGCCAATATAAGTTATTTAAACAGCACCCTGAATTAAGAGAAAAACTACAAGCAGTATTCGAAATCAATGATCATCCTGTAGCTACAGATCCTGACTTAATGCTATATAGCGGCGGTTTCTTTAGTCATGCAGATAAAGCCAAAATGGAAATGATCCGTAATACGAGTCCAGAAAACCTCGCGGCGCTGCAACTTGATTTTGAAGACGAACGTTTAGATAAAATGTTTTTCCGCTATCGAGCCCGTAATTACCCAGAAACCCTTAATCATGACGAATCGCTTATATGGCGAGAATTTTGTCAGCAACGCTTATCTGATGCTGATTATGTGATTAATCTCGAAAACTTATTGGAAGAAACCAGCGAGAATGAACACAAGCAGAAGTTATTAAAAGCACTTTGTTTATACTTGCAATCACTTTAAGCGTTTTAAGCTAATAGATAATTTAATTAGCACTTATTGTTTAATAAAAAGGAATTGGTCATGCAAAATCGTTTCATTGATAGCATCACCCAACTACCAAAACCGGTAGCTACAGCGTTAATCCCACTACTTAATGAGGATTTTTGCGGTCATATTGATGCTAGTCAACTTGCTGAGCTTGTTAAAGTAAGTGAAATGACCGAAGAAGATTTACTATTAAATTTATTACCTATTGCAGCCGCATTAGCGAAACCTAGTATCAGTGAGTTTTACGTTGGCGCTATCGCAAAAGGTGAAAGCGGTGACATCTACATGGGCGCTAACTTCGAACTATCTTCAGAAGCGTTATTTCACACCGTTCACGCAGAACAAAGCGCTATCAGTCATGCCTGGCTTAATGGCGAGCAGAAAATTGTTGATATTGTCGTCAACTTCAGCCCTTGTGGCCATTGTCGCCAATTCATCAATGAATTAGTCAGCGGTATTGATATTAAAATCCACTTACCTGGCCAGCAGCCACAATTGTTGGCACATTACTTACCTTACGCTTTTGGCCCTAAGGATTTACAGGTCACTAAACCTCTATTGTCTAAAAGCAATATTGAGTTCAGTTTAAACTCTGATGATCCAATGATCATTGAAGCCGTTGATCAAGCAGGTTTAAGTTATGCTCCTTATACCAAAAACTTTGCTGCTGTTGTGATTGAAACCAAAGACGGTAAAACCTATTGTGGCCGCTATGCAGAAAACGCCGCATTTAACCCTTCAATGATGCCAATGCAAATGGCCTTGTCTAACTTAATCCGCCATAACCGTGATTACACTGACATTAATCGCGCCGTACTCATTGAGTCTTCAGCGGGTAAAATTAGCCTTGTTAATGCAACTATGGATACTTTACAAGCTGTTGCGGCAATTGAGCTTGAACACATTGTGGTAGAGCCAAGTTAGAAATTGACCCAATAATACATATGATGCTTTGGCTCGCTCCAAAGCGTCATATGCATTTCCATCTTTTGTTTCATAACTCATTATATGTAGACTGTGCGGCTAAAAATTATATTGCACAAATGCATTAAATCCTTACACTCAAGCTTTTCTCATTTAAGAATTCCAATTCATGCCAGATTTTGCAGTATTAGCAGTGTTCATTCCAACTTTCTTTTTCGTTTCTATCACCCCAGGTATGTGCATGACTTTAGCCATGACACTTGGCATGAGTATTGGTGTTAGACGTACACTTTGGATGATGGTCGGCGAACTGGTAGGTGTTGCTTTAGTGGCAATTGCCGCAGTCATGGGGGTTGCTAGTGTGATGCTTAACTACCCTGATGTATTTGCTGTATTAAAATGGGTTGGCGGCGCATATCTTGCCTACATTGGTATTAACATGTGGCGCTCAAAGGGCAAAATGGCCATTATTGAAGGACAACAAACAGATAATTCCATCAGTAATTACTCGCTAATTTCCCAAGGGTTTGTCACGGCAATTGCCAATCCAAAAGGTTGGGCATTTATGATCTCATTACTACCCCCCTTCATCAGTGTGGATAAAGCCGTAGCACCTCAATTATTTTGGCTGCTTTCAATTATCATGGTGACAGAAAGCGTATCAATGCTAGCTTACGCAAGCGGTGGTAAAAGCTTAAGAATGTTCTTATCTCGTGGCGATAACATCAAATTAATGAATCGCATAGCAGGAAGCTTAATGATTGGCGTCGGCTTTTGGTTGGCGCTGGGGTAATGTAAACATTTCATTTAAAGACATTTTACTTAAAGAAAGTTGATTTAAAAAAGTAGATTGAAGAAAGCTCATTACAATGGTTTAAAACAAGGAAGTCATGCCTAAGATTCTGTTAACGGGTTATCTCCAGTTCCCTCAAAACACAAGCGATGAAGATTTAGCATGCATACGTGCTGAATTGGCAATACATACTCAGCTAACCTTAAATGAAGCGGGCTGTATCAGATTTAAGGTCGCCCAAAATATCATTGCCCCTTTGCGATTTGATGTGGATGAAGCATTTATTGATAAAGCTGCTTTTGAATGGCACCAGAAGAGGGTTAAGCATTCAAATTGGTTTAAAGTGAGCCAATCAGCATCACGGCATTATTCCACCAGCGAAATTTAAACCATTAAAATAATGCTAATTCAGTAAAAATGTTTAAACCAACACTTATGCCGCTTGTTCACAGTAAGGTTTCACGCAGTTTCTACCGTTTTCTTTAGCCACATACAATGCTTTGTCAGCGCGAATTAATAAGTCTTTAAGCTCAGTAGCACATTGCGTTTTATCTGCAAGCCCAAAGCTTGCAGTGCATGTCAACTTTCGGGACTCTGACAACGAGATCTTACATTCCTCAATATGTTTCCTCATTCGCTCAGCCACCTTTTGTGCATCAGCTAAAGATGTATTGGGCATAGCCACTACAAACTCTTCCCCACCTATTCGAGCACATAAGTCATGTTCGCGACATAAAGCTTTAATGGTACTTGTCACTTCAATAAGACACTTATCACCAACAAGGTGACCATATTGATCATTTATTTTTTTGAAAAAATCTAAATCTAACAACACTAAAGTGAATGGCAATTTATTGTCCACCGCATTTTCAAATAAAGCTTTACCTTCCTCAAAAAAATAATGTCTGTTGGCTAACCGTGTTAAAGAATCCGTTGTAGCTTGTAATATCAACTGCTGCTCATTTTTATCAATTTGCTTGGCAAATATATACAGTACAAAAATGACTTCTAGCATGGTTACAAACACAACTGACTGATAAAGCATGTGATTCATTTGTTCCGTCAACACAATCAATGGATCAGTATTAAAGGTATTTTCACAATAAAAAAATAGCACTAATGCGATTAAACTCAGTGATACTTGCTCTACTCTTTCTCGTAACTCAAATAATAAAAAAGCACCTGTGGGCACGAGGAAAAAATAAAGATGAAAACCACTAGCATTAGTGACATACACATTAGTGCAAACCAATAGATGAACCATCAAAACACTAAAAAACCATATCTTAGCCAATTTAGGATGATGGCTTGCACTGAAAGCAATAGTGAAAAGATAGGCGACTGTGAAAACTAAATTGATAAAACCTACCGTACGGTTTTCAAGGAAAAATAAGTAATTGACAGAGTAAAGCAGTGAAATAACCACGGTGATTAAACCGATAATATTCATTGTTCGAGTGCGATTTGCGGAAGAGAACGATTGTCTGCTGGTGCCCAGATTTATAATGGTTTTTAAGTTCATATGGGATAATGACTAAGTTAAAGACTTGTAAACACTAGCACGTTTTTTAGGGTAATTCTAAAACACACGGTAAATTAGATAAGCGCTTTTGACTCAGATTAGAGTAAATTAAATCCTATTATAACTTTGATGACTCTTCATTAATTAATGATAAAATTGCTTAGCCTTAGCCGGTATTCAATAAGGTATGGGCTATTGCAATTTATAGGGCAGCTTTTCAGATATCTGCTGCATGTATTGCTTTATATGAAGCTGCTCTTGCTGGCAGTAATCATAAATCGCCTTTCTAAACTCAGGGTGAATGACTTCATGATTTGAGTACGTTGCAATGGGTTCAAACCCTCTAGCGACTTTATGCTCCCCTTGCGCACCTGCATCAAATATTGCTAGCCCATGTTGTATTGCATATTCAATCCCTTGGTAATAACAGGTTTCAAAGTGTAAGCCGTCTACCTCTTGTAAACAGCCCCAGTAGCGACCATAAAGATGTGTGGAAGAGATAAAATACAAGGCCGATGCAATCAGGTTTCCATCTGTATTGGTGACTAGTAATAAACGGACTTGCCTGCCCATTGTTGAGGCTATTTGAGTAAAAAAGTCAGCATTTAAATAGCCCGTATGACCCGAACGTTTAAGGTAAGTTTGTTGATAGCAATGAATAAATCCTTGCCATTGTTCTGGTGTAGCCTTATCACCATCAATAAATTTGTAGTTAAATTCAGCTACAGCTTTTCGTTCTTTTTTAATGCTTTTGCGTTTTCTAGATACTAATTGATTTAAGAAGTCATCAAAGCTTTGGTATTGCTTATTTTGCCAATGGAACTGTGTTCCTATTCTTGAAATAGAGCAATGACTTAGATGGTTAAAATCTCTTTGAGGTAAAAACAAACAATGCCATGACGAGAATTGCTTCTCATCAATTGTTTGATTTAAACAATGACAGATTTTATTAATGACTAATTCACGTCCAACTTGGGATACGCCTGCCGCTATGCCAATACGTTGACCAGATACAGGCGTAAACGGAATGGCTGCCACTAACTTAGGATAATACTCCAAGCCATTTCTTTCATAGGCTTCGGCCCAAGCCCAGTCAAAGACATACTCCCCCCAAGAATGAGATTTTTCATAACAAGGTAAAATGGCGATCACTTCTTTTGCTGATGTCACGACTAAATGCTTCGGGTGCCAACCAGATTCAAGACATACACTCAAGCTTTGCTCTAATGCCAACAAATACTCAAACTGTGTGAATGGATTATCGTCACTAAAAACTCGCTGCCAATTAGACTGGCCAATTGAGGCAACTGAATCATAAAAACTCAGTTCAATATCATCAAGCCTATCTTCAACTAAAAACTCTGACATATTTCCTCAAAAAACAGCATTAGATATTGTGCATTAGATCATACTTATGGCACATTGCAAAACATGATTACAATTACAAAGGACTGAAAATGGGTATCTTTTCTCAGTTGAAACCTATCGTCATTTCAACTTCTATTGCACTAGCAATTGGTTTTTCATCAATTTCTACCTATTCAGTACAGGCTGCTAATGAGCAGTCCATATATAGCAGAGCAGCTACAGCTCAACCCATTTGGGCTGAACATGGCATGGTTTCAAGTCAAGAGTCATTAGCAACCCGCATTGGAGTGGACGTTCTCAAAAAAGGCGGTAATGCCATTGATGCTGCTGTTGCGGTGGGTTTTGCACTTTCAGTTACGCTACCCCGTGCGGGTAATTTAGGTGGCGGTGGTTTTATGCTGGTTCACCTTGCTGAAAACAATAAAACCATTGCCATCGATTATCGCGAAACCGCACCTTCAAACGCACATAAAGATATATTCTTAGACGAAAAAGGCAATGCCAACCCAAAGCTAAGCCGCGAACACGGCTTAGCCGTGGGCGTACCGGGGACTGTCATGGGTTTGGAGCAAGCTTTGGCCAAATATGGCACTATGAGTTTAAATGAAGTTATTCAGCCTTCAATCGCACTGGCTAAAGATGGGATCAGAGTGAACTCTGATTTAGCCGATTCTCTAGATGGCTTAAAAAGACGAATTTCACAATGGCCTAGTTCAGCTGAAATTTTTTACAAAAAAAATGGTGATAGTTTCTCGGTAAACGACACATTAGTACAAACAGATTTAGCCCACTCTTTGTCATTAATCGCCAAACAAGGCAGTAAAGGGTTTTACCAAGGTGAAACGGCTGAAAAAATTGTCGCCGCAATTGACCAAGCTGGCGGCATAATGACGTTAGATGATCTTAAAAACTATCAAGTCGTAGAGCGTGAACCTGTTAGAGGCCAATATCGAGGCTATGAAGTTGTTGCTATGCCGCCGCCTTCATCTGGTGGTATTCATATTATTGAAATGCTCAATGTATTAGAAAATTATCCGATACAAAAACTTGGCCATAACACTGCTCAAACATTACATTTGATGGTCGAAACGATGAAGCATGCTTATGCTGATAGAAGTGAATATCTTGGCGACCCAGATTTTACCCCAGTCCCAGTTGATGAGTTAACCAGCCAGAAATACGCAGATAGTATTGCCAAAAAGATTGCCTATAACAAAGCCACCCCAAGTTCAGAAATCAAAGCTGGAGATATTGCCCCTTATGAGAGTAATCAAACCACGCATTACTCAGTTGTCGATCAATGGGGTAACGCAGTATCAAATACCTATACTCTTAACTTTAGTTATGGGTCTGGATTAGTTGCAGCTGGAACTGGAATATTACTCAACAATGAGATGGATGACTTTTCTGCAAAACCTGGTAGTCCAAATGGCTATGGACTTATTGGTGGTGAAGCTAACTCGGTACAAGGTAATAAACGTCCACTGAGCTCAATGAGCCCTACTATTGTAATGAAGGATGGAAAGCCCTTTTTAGTGACCGGAAGTCCAGGCGGCTCAAGGATTATCACAACCACTTTGCAAGTCATTATGAATGTAGTGGATCACCATTTAAATATTGCAGAGGCGACTGCCGCGCCACGGATTCACCATCAGTGGTTGCCAGACTATATTGGTGTTGAAACCAGCTTAAATAATGACACAGTGACTCTATTGGAGGCTAAAGGTCACAAAGTGAAAACCAGCAGTGCTATGGGCAGTACCCAGTCTATTGTTGTCACCGAAAATGGTATTTATGGTGCATCCGACCCCAGACGTGCAGGTTCAGAATCATTAGGCCATTAATTAATCTAATTTAGATTTCAATCTTAAGTAATTAATAATTAAACCATTCTTATTTACCATCAAAATAAGAATGGTTACTAACTACATTAATACCCTTCCTAAAGTTCGTCTTCGCTTAAATATTTCATAAATATTCGCCCCAACTATTAAGAAATTATTTTTTTGCCGATAGTGTTATTGCTAGAACAGACTTGTTAACACTCATTAATTTAAGCTTAACATCCATTAATGCTACAGCGACCAATCCGCAACACTTATTAACAAAGGGTTAGGATTAAACAAGCAAAAGATAGACCTAAAACTTTAATAATTTTATATAGCACATTTATATGCTGCTCATTTTATGCTCAACCTACTAATTTAAAATAATGAAATGATTTACTAATAAGATGGAGAGTTGCCGTAATAGAAACAACAATAAATTAACGTAAAAAGAATAAATCAAAACTCGAAAATAAAACTTAAAAACAGGCCCAACTTGATGAAGTTAGACAGCTTAAAAATAAAGCATAGGATCGCTTTATTAACAGTCGTTGCAATTTCTTCGTTTGTTATTTCTCTAGTAATTAACAATCAAAGCGTGCAACAAAATGCTGAACGTTTAAATGGACTTCAATCACAACTCTACCCCGTATTAAATTTAGCCACTATTAATGAAGGGCTGCTTTTACAATTAGATCAGAATATCCAGTCAGCTGTCACCACAGGTGAAGAAGATTCATTGGTCACTGCTGATAATATGGTTAAACAAATCCACAGTAATTTAAATACTGTGAAATCGTTAATGCCATCCGAAATAAACGATGCGACTAAAATGCAAGTTGATCTTACGGTTTACCACGACAATGCAAAATTGCTTGTGGCTGAATTTTTAAAAGATGATATTGATTTTAATAACATTAAACGTCAAGCAGCAGAGAACGCCAAAAGATATGAAAATCTGTTAATCGTCTTTGGTAATAAGCAATCAGATTATTCAACGCAATTTAAAGCAAGTATCAGCTCAACTCTTAATAGCTCTGAAACTGCAGCCTATACAATGTTAACTATTGGTATTTTGGCATCCATATTTTTAATCATTGTAGGGATTTTGGTTAACCGCTCTATTATTGTCACTCTACAAAGCGTGACCAACTCTTTACAAAATATATCCGAAGGTGAAGGTGATTTACGCTCACGTATTGAATATACCGGTAAAGACGAAATCGCGACATTAGTCCATTGGTTTAATCAGTTTGTCTCAAAGCTACAAGTTTCTATTGCTGACACTAAACAAACAACAAATAGCCTAAGCGCTGTGTCGCACACTCTATTAGAAAGTTGCAAAAACAGTGAAACCACAGTAATTGAACAAAATGAATCAGTTGAAAAAATCTCACATGCAATGCGTGAAATGTTCATCAGCGTAGCACATATTGCTGAATATGCCGCCAACGCAGCTTCTGAAGCCGATAACGCCAATGACGAGGCTAAACAAGGCCAAGAGATTGTTGCTCAAGCCATCACAACCATTAATAAATTAGCTGAAGAAGTAAAAACAACGGCAGTCGTTGTCAATCAACTCGAAGCGTTCACCAGTAACGTTAACGATATTCTCGATACCATTCGTGGTATTGCAGATCAAACAAATTTACTTGCCTTGAATGCAGCAATTGAAGCTGCTCGAGCTGGTGAACAAGGAAGAGGTTTTGCCGTTGTGGCCGATGAGGTGAGAACCCTTGCTTCTCGTACACAAGCGTCAACTCAAGAAATTCAACAAGTGTTGCAAGAGCTCCGCTCTACTTCAACTCAAGCAGTTGATGCAATGCAACGTGGAATTGTAACCGCTGAAGAAGGTGTTAAAACCACTTCATTAGCAGGAGATGCATTAATCAGTATTACCAACAAAGTCAGTGCGATTACCGTCGTAAACGACCAAATTGCTGCAGCCACTGAAGAGCAACACAACACTTCAGAGCTCATTCAGCAGTATGTTGCCGATATTGAAACTAATGCCGCTAAAGTAAAAATGACCACGGATGAAATGGGCGGGATCAGTTATGACATTGAAGGAGTCAGCAAACAACTTCAAACCATAACAGGTCAATTTAAAGTCTAACAAAAATAATACCTTAAAAAGTATAAGGTAATGAAATACAACATATCCTTGGGATAAGATGAACAGGAGTTACACCATGAAATTCAACTTGAAAGCGCTACCATTAGCTATTTCAGTAGCCATGCTTCCTGCATACGTTGCAGCAGAAGAAACAAGTGAAGAAAAAATTGCCAAACTTGAGCAACAAGTACAGTCGCTGCAAGCTAGCCAAACAGCGAGCTTAACTGAGCGTTTTAGCTTTAACGGCTTTATGACTGGCGCTTATATCAGCTCTGATAATAATGCTGGTTATGCAGGTGCGACTACCTCAGCGAACTTCGATGACGGCAGCAAATTTGGCCTTCAAGGTACATTTGCAATAACAGATCAAACTCAAGCCGTGATGCAGCTTATGATGAAAGGCAGCAATGACTGGGACGTAGAAGCAGAATGGGCTTATATCTCTCACCGCTTTGAAAATGGATTACAAGCACGCGCGGGTAAATTACGTGTGCCTTTATTCATGTACTCTGACTACTTAGATGTCGGTTATGCACAACCATTTGTACGTCCACCTTCTGAAGTTTATGACGCGGTACCATTCACCTCTTACACAGGTGGTGACGCAAGTTACGATGTAGAGTTTGATGATTCAACGCTAACAATTCAAGCCTTTGGAGGTCAATCTGAAGAAGCAGGTATTGATATTGGTAATCTAATTGGTGCAAACGTTAACTGGACCGATTTAACCTGGACCTTCCGCGCAGTATACGGCCAAGCGACTCTTGACGGTACAGTTACACGTCAAACTGCTGTTGATGGCGGTATTGATCCATCAACAGGCTTACCTATTTCAATTGATGTCACCGTCGATATTTTGGATATTGATGATGCTAAAGGTACATTTGTCGGTGTGGGCGGAAGCTATGACAATGGCTCTTTCTTAGCCATTGCTGAATGGACGCGCATTGAGACAGATGCTGAATACCCAGACTCTGATGCTGGTTACTTAACTTTAGGATACCGTATTAATGCATTCACGCCATATGTAACCGCTTCTTACTATGAAACAAAAGACAATGACGTGCGTACAAACCCAGTACATGCTGCCATTTTCAATGGTGAGCGTACTGCCTACAGTGCTGGTGTTCGTTGGGATGCAATGGATAACTTAGCGCTTAAGTTTGATGTAACTCACGCAACTGACTTCGGTGATACTTCAGGTGGTTTTGATACTAATATCAGCCAAGAGTTTGATGACACTACCGTTTACACAGTTCAGTTCGACGTCGTATTTTAAGGAGCGATAAAATGAAAAAAGTACTATCAATTTTAGCGCTTAGCGTTTGTTCTATCATGTCAGCTCAAGCGGCTGTAGTGGTTATTGGCGCACCAGGCGCTGCAGATATCTCAGCTTCAGATGCTAAAAAACTATTCTTAGGCAAAGGCTCTAAGTCTGCTGTTGTTTACGAACTAGCTGAAGGCAATGCTACCCGCTCTGAGTTTCATAGCACTGTAACTGGTAAGTCTGATTCTCAGTTAAAAGCTTTTTGGTCTAAGCAAGTGTTTACTGGTAAAGGAAACCCACCAGCAACAGTATCAAGTGCATCGGCAATGAAGTCCGCTATAGCATCGAACCCGAATGCTATCGGTTACATTGACGAAGCCGATGTTGATGGCAGTGTAAAAGTGATTTTAAAGCCTTAATCTATAAGATATTGCTTTATGGGTTATTTCATTTATTCCCCAACTGATTGAAATAACTTAAAGGGATCTGATGTTAAATCAGGTCCCTTTATTTTTTGTTACAAACTAAAACATGAAAGCGACAAAAACTTGGTAAACTATTCACAAATCATAATCTAATAATGATGATATATAAGAGCTTAAGGTTCTTTTTTTCCTAAAGGCTCATTTTTAACCATTTTATGCAAACAGGGAAATAACTATGAAGGGATTAACCCTCAAACCACTGATTTCAGCCATGGCATTAACAGTCATGCTTAGTGCATGTGCAAACGACTCAACAAACACTGCATCGACTCAAGCCGCACAAGCGCCAAATGTAGTTGCATCTGACATTATCACTCAGAATGCAAACAACCCATTCTTTAAGCCTTACGGCACATTTATGGAAATCCCTGATTTCGATAAAATTAAAGATGAACATTATTTACCGGCATTTAAAGCTGGAATCGCTGCAAGACAAGCTGAAATTGACGCTATAGTCGCAAACCCTGAAAAGCCTACATTTGAAAATACCATTGAAGCAATGGAGTTCTCAGGCGCGCTACTCACTAAAGTGGCCAGTGTGTTTTATAACTTAACAGGTGCGAACACTAACCCAGAAATCCAAGCTATTTCAAAAGAAGTATCACCAATGCTGTCAGCAGCAAGTGATGATATTCTGCTTAACGATGCGCTTTTCCAACGTGTTAAGGCCGTTCATCAGCAAGCAGATAAACTTAATCTGAATACTGCTAAAGCCAAATTATTAGAAGACACTTATAAGCGCTTCACACGCGGTGGCGCAAATTTATCAGCTGAAGATAAAGCGACATTGCGCTCTCTTAACGAGCAAATTGGTAAATTAAACCTAGAATTTGGTGATAACTTACTTGCTGAAACCAATGCATTTGAACTTGTTATTGATAACAAAGCTGATTTAGCAGGCCTTCCTCAAGATATTATTGACACAGCAGCAGCCACTGCAACAAAACGTGGCCATGATGGTAAATGGGTATTTACTACTCAGCGCCCTTCTATTACACCATTTTTAACTTATGCTGAAAATCGTGAATTACGTGAAACCATTTACAAGGGTTACATCGAGCGCGCCAATAACGATAATGCTAACGATAACAAAAAAGCCTTAGCTAAAATTGCAGCACTACGTGCAGAAAAAGCAGAGCTAATGGGTTACAAAACCCATGCTCACTTCGTATTAGAAGAACGTACTGCAAAAACACCTGAAAATGTTTACGGCTTATTAGACAAAGTATGGCCTGCGGCATTAGCACAAGCCAACGCTGAAGTGAAAGATATGCAAGCGTTAATCGACAGCCAAGGTGGTGGATTTAAACTTGAAGCTTGGGACTGGTGGTATTACTCAGATCAAATCCGAGTCGGTAAGTACAGCTTTAATGAGCAACAAACTCGCCCTTACTTCTCATTAGAAGCGACTTTAGATGGCGTTTTTTACACTGCTAACCGTTTGTTCGGGATAACAGTAAAAGAACGTACTGATTTACCAAAGTATCATGAAGATGTCAGAACTTGGGAAGTGTACGATAAAGATGGCTCTTTCCTAGCTGTATTTATGGGTGACTATTACGTACGTGACAGCAAACGTGGTGGCGCTTGGATGAATTCGTACCGTCAGCAGTACAATATGAATGGCGTTGAATCTAAGCCAATTATTGTAAACGTACTGAACTACCCTCGCCCTACTGGAAATGAGCCGGCATTATTAACATTCGATGAAGCAAGCACTTTATTCCATGAATTCGGTCATGCACTACATGGAATGTTGTCAGATGTAGAGTACGCATCTCAAGCAGGTACTTCTGTACCACGAGATTATGTTGAGTTCCCTTCTCAAGTAATGGAAAACTGGATGACTCAACCTGAAGTATTAGCTCAATTTGCTAAGCACTATCAAACAGGTGAAGTGATCCCGCAAGAGTTAGTCGAAAAAATCCAAGCGGCGAGTAAATTCAACCAAGGTTTTGCAACCGTTGAATACATGGCAGCAACCAAGCTTGATTTAGATTGGCATACATTGACTGACACCAAAGTTCGCGATGCCGCAAAATTTGAAGCAGACTCTTTAGCTAACATGGGCTTAATCAAAGAAATTGCACCACGTTACCGTAGCACTTATTTCTCGCACATTTTTGCAGGCGGATACTCGG
Source organism: Shewanella sp. GJ50-10 (assembly GCF_055808815.1). Classification (NCBI taxonomy): domain Bacteria; kingdom Pseudomonadati; phylum Pseudomonadota; class Gammaproteobacteria; order Alteromonadales; family Shewanellaceae; genus Shewanella; species Shewanella sp. GJ50-10. The sequence continues at coordinate 2,486,721 of NZ_JBVVSS010000001.1, forward strand.
CTGGTTACTACAGCTATTTATGGTCTGATATCTTAGGCGCTGATGCATTTGAAGCGTTTAAAGAAAATGGCATATTTGATCCTGCTACAGCACAAGCCTTCAGAGATAACATCTTATCTAAAGGCGGCAGCGCAGATCCGATGCAACTTTACCGTCAATTCCGCGGCAAAGATGCGGGTATCGAACCACTATTAAGAAGCCGTGGTTTATTAGAAGATAAGTAATTTACCTTCATTAATAAAAAGGCGCTACGGCGCCTTTTTCATATCTAAAACTATCAAGTTCAAATTATCACATCAAACTTCTAACTAGTTTTTAAAGCCAATTTTAACTTAATAGAATCTCAACAATTATCTCAAACACTATGTGTTAAATCATTGTTTAAAACTTAAACCAAATGACTTGGAATAAATAATTAGTCCGCGACGGAAGCATAGTTAATTCCTAAAGAAGTTTCTAAACAAGACCCAACTAAAGTTCAAAACACCATTTAAAACATTCAATTAGCACAAAACTTCAAAAATTAACATTCAAATCAAATTAATCACTTTATTTTAAATTATTGTTCTCAAGTCGCAACACTGTAATTTACTTTGTATATAATTGCTGACGATTAATACAAGGAAAGCATATTCCATATTAATTACAACAATATGGAGCAAGTTAACAATAAGCTCCGGGGTCAGGAAAAAAGAGAGAAACGTATGTTAAACAAAAAGTTATTAGCAGTTGTTATTGCGGGTGCACTTGGGATTACAGGTTGCAGTTCTTCAGACGATAAAGTGAAAACTGTGGAAGTTGATTTACGCATCATGGAAACCAGTGATATTCACGCCAATATCATGGATTTCAATTATTACAGTGGTCAAACGGATAAAACAATTGGTCTCGCTCGCACCGCAGCACTTATTAACGAAGCCCGTGCTGAATCTAAAAATAGTGTATTAGTTGATAACGGTGATCTACTTCAAGGTAGCCCTATGGGTGACTACATTGCCCACGAATTTAAATCAACAAACCAACTAACAGACACTCACCCAGCATACAAAGCAATGAATACGCTGAATTATGAAGTCGGTAACATAGGTAATCATGAGTTTAACTATGGATTGGACTTTTTAGATCAAGCGACTTCTGAATCAAACTTTCCTTATATCAGTGCCAACGTCTATTGTGAAGTTGACGATTGCTTCAGAGAAGTTAAAGCTGGCGAACCATTATTTGAGCCTTACATCATAAAAGAACAGCTTGTCGTTGATAATAATGGCGATGAACACACCATAAAAATCGGCTATATCGGTTTTGTTCCTCCACAAATTAAAATTTGGGACAAACAAAACCTTGATGGCAAAGTCGTTGCACGAGGCATTGTTGAATCAGCAGAACGTTACGTTCCTCAAATGAAAGCTGAAGGCGCTGATGTTATTGTTGCAATCCCTCATTCAGGAATCGGCTCATCTGAAAACCCAAGCGACATGAGTGCTGAAAATGCGACATGGGCATTAACTACTGTAGATGGTATTGACGCCATTATGTTTGGTCACAGCCATTCAGTATTCCCAGGCTCACAATTTGCTGACGTTGCCAATGTAGATATCGAAAAAGGCACCATCAATGGTGTAGCTGCAGTAATGCCAGGTCGTTGGGGTGACAACTTAGGTGTTGTTGATTTAACCCTTATTCAAGAAGACGGTGCATGGACAGTCTCTAACAGTTTGTCCCATGCTCGCCCAATTTTCATCAAAGCGACAGATACCACAGAAGAGTTCTCAGTAGAAGCTGACGTACAAATTCATGCCATGGTAGAAGTTGAACACAACGCTACTCTTGAATATGTGAATGCACCAATTGGTAAGTCATCTACAGATATGTATAGCTTCTTATCATTAGTTCAAGATGATCCTACTGTACAGATTGTTTCAAATGCACAAATTGCTGCAGTCGCAGAAGCTGCAGATAAAATAGATGCATTAAAAGGTATTCCAGTATTATCAGCATCTGCTCCGTTTAAAGCTGGCGGTCGTCATAGCACTACATCTGATGCTGATAGTTATGTGCAAGTCCCAGCTGGTGATTTAACCTACAAAAATGCTGCCGATTTATACCTATATCCAAACACAATGGTAGCGGTAAAAGTGACTGGCGCTGAAGTTAAAGATTGGCTTGAATGTAGTGCGAATCAGTTTAATCAAATTAATCCGAACTCTACCGAAGCTCAAAGCTTAATCAACTGGGATACACACAGAACTTATAACTACGATGTCATTGATGGTGTAAGTTATAAAATTGACGTCACTCAACCAACAAAGTTTGATGGTGACTGTGCTGTCGTTAATGCCGATGCAAACCGTATTGTAGATTTAAGCTATACCGATGCTGAAGGCGTAACCTTTACAGGTGAAGAACTAGCAAGTAAAGAGTTCATCATAGCATCAAACAACTACCGCGCATTTGGTGGGAAATTTGCTGGAACAGGTGCTGATTTCGTGGTGATGGAGCTTCCTGATACCAATCGCGAAGCGTTAGCTCAATATATTTCAGAAGAGTCTGAAGCAAACGGTGAAGTCAACCCAAGTGCTGACAACAATTGGGACTTTGTGACAATTGACACGAGTACTAAACTTGATATTCGCTTTGAAACTCAAGACAGTGCAACGGCTGATAAATTTGTCGAAGATTACCAAGTCCGTCCAATGACCAAGCGCACAGATTTAACTGATGAATTCGGGTTTGCCATTTATAATATTGATTTGCAAAACTAATACTCATACTAAACGCTTGAATCATTTAGTATCGTAGTAAATATCAAAAAGGCGCTAATAAGCGCCTTTTATTTCAACTTTCTTGTTTACCTAGTCATCTAGCTCAAATAATTTTGCCATCCGTTTAATTTGAATCAATGGTACTTGATGGCTATTTCTTTCAGCACACAACTCTTGGTGCTGATAATCTTTAGGCTCTCCGATGAGCACAACTCGAACTTGATAACCTAGTGACTTAGCTGCTGCCTCATAAGCCATATATTCCCATTTTGCTACATTCGTATTATCACAAATGACTAATGGCTCATTATTAGCCATGGCATTGATAAACGATGTTAAATTAGCTTGATGGTACTGACTAAGCAACTTAGGATTAAATTGGTATTTACCCTGTTTTTCAAAATAACTGTCAGTGGAAAAATAACCATGTTGTTTTACATGCAACGCTTGTTCTAAACCGAGCTGCTTAAGGTATTTATTCACCCAAAAAGATTTCCCGCTGCCAGGCAACCCTCGCATAATGATGGCAAGTTTACCTTGCTGCTTCATAAGCTCTCTCTATTTTTGCTATGAAATACCACACTTTCTAAATGCATTTTAATTGAACAGCACTATGCAGATAAAGCATTGGCTAGTTGTTCATTAAACGTCTGGTTACCCACTGTTTCACCGGATAAAATTGTCTCTACTAATTGAGGAACAATATCTCCCGCTTTGCCTGTTAAATGATATTGAAATTGACTGTGTCTGTCAGCTTCAACCAAGTTAACTTCAACAGTCTGCGCTCCATGATGATTAGCACTATCAACAAAACCTGCAGCAGGATAAACAGTACCAGAAGTACCAATCGCGATAAATAAATCACAGTTATCTAACGCATCATGAATTCTGTCCATCCCAAATGGCATTTCACCAAACCAGACAATATGCGGACGTAAACGTTTGGCTGGGATACAACAAGTACAGCAATTTTCTTCACTAAACGGTTCACGTAGAACAAAGGTTTGTAATGATTGCGGGCAACGACCTTTAGACAACTCACCATGCATATGTAATAAACGCTTTGAACCCGCACGTTCATGTAAGTCATCGACATTTTGAGTAATGACTAATAACTTACCCGGAAACTCAGCTTCAAGTTTCGCTAATGCTTCATGGGCAGCATTGGGTGTCACCTCACCGCTATGGAGATTCTCCCAACGGCTGTTATAAAACCTTTCAACTAAATCAACATCTCTAGCATAACCTTCAGGCGTAGCCACATCTTCTATATGATGCTGTTCCCATAACCCGTCTTGATCGCGAAAGGTCTTAATCCCAGACTCAGCTGAAATACCTGCGCCGGTTAAGACAACAATCTGCTGATACATACTGATTTCCTTATTTTTATTATATTAAGCCAGATGTCGATACCATAACATCTAGCCACTAGCTTCGTCTTTATCTTCTAGCTAAGCCTAAAACCCTACTAGACATCTCTATAGCTTAATAGTGATATAAATAGCTAACACTCTCAATAATCCCTTAGTATAAGTAAGACTATTGTCCATTTATTAACTTAACAGCTTGTTTTATTGAGATGATGAAAGAAAATTCACTGTTATATGCCGATAAACCTCGATGAAAGGTTCCAGTTTGGTATTACACCACATATAATGATCTCAACTATCCACGGACGAACCTTTAAGGTTCTGCAATCAAGAGATTAGCGATGACAGATGGAAATCAAGCACTCAAAAAAGCAGGATTAAAAATTACCCTGCCACGAGTCAAAATTCTAGAATTGATGCAAGCCCCTGAAAACCAACATATCAGTGCTGAAGATTTATACAAAAAATTACTCGATATTGGCGAAGAAATCGGCTTGGCAACTGTCTACCGTGTATTAAACCAATTTGACGATGCAGGTATTCTAAACCGCCACCACTTTGAAAGTGGTAAAGCAGTGTTTGAAATGTCGACTCAGAAGCATCATGACCACTTAGTTTGCTTAACCTGTGACAAAGTTATTGAATTCTCGGATGAAGTTATTGAACGTCGCCAAGATGAAATTGCTATGCGTCATAATATTAAGCTGACTCACCACAGCTTATACTTATATGGCCATTGCACTAACGATACTTGCGATCACGCAGACGAGTAATTCGTAAGCCTTGTTATTGCTTCATAAAAAAACCAGCATTATGCTGGTTTTTTTGATTGCACTATCAAGCAACTTTGATGTTAAAAGCGTCCATTAATACCTGCACTATAGCCAAAGCCATCGATGTCTGAATCTAAATTGGTATTTATAGCAAAAACTGCAGCAATACTGTTGGTGATAGGTAAATAATAGTCTGTTGAAATATCCCAATTATCATTATCACTGTTGTCAAAATCATAGGCATAAGACATACCTACAGACCATGAGTTAGTGATAAATAAATCAGCAGCGAGAGCTATCATAGAAGTAGTATCCCCATCAGATCGCTTTGAAGAAAAATCAGGTACTTGGAAATGACTATCAATTTGATAATCTTGATAGCTGTACCTCGCCTCAAAGTTTATCCCAGTTGTCCATTCAAGTGGCATGTAACTCTGTAAGCCTAATGTGAAAGTATCAGAATCTGTCGATGACTTTTCGATAACCCCTGTACCGCTATTATCATAACCACTAGATGAGTTTATATACTCTAAATAAACCGAGCTTGTATTATTAAAATAGTAGCCCCCAGTTAAAGAATAATTATCGCTATCAAAGCCATTGTCAGTTTCAAAATTATGGTAACCCGCTTTTATAAACCATTTTGATTCAAGTACATACTCGCCATTTACAGAATAAACATCATAATCTTCACCGACACCTGAATAGTAACCACCGATATTTGAAGTCTGACTTAAAATACCAGTCAACAAATAAGGTTTATTGTTCTGATTAACTTCTGAAAAATAATAACGATAATTTACATTGAATGTGCCGCTTCCATCATCATTTTCAGAATGATCGGCATAAGTGAGTGTAGCGTCATGTTGATATGAATTATTCGCTATTGCAGGAGAAGCTAAGACTGATAAACCAGCAAGAATTGCTAAATGGAGTTTTTTTGAATCATGTTCTTTCCTTGTTATGAAACAAGAAAGAGTCGGCTGAATATGCAGGTTTCCATTAACCCAATCATTAATTAAATGATCGACTCTTTCCTTAGAGAAAGCTAATTTAACCAGAAGTTATTTACAAAAACAACATCATAAAATTAATTACTTACAAATCTCTGTGATATACATGAACCTTATGTCCTTGGTATACATCTTCTTCCACTAAACACATACCTACTCGTTTCGCCACCGCTTCAGACCCTACATTGCCATGAAGAATAAGTGCAATGACTTGGTCGATATCAAACATAGGTTTTAGTACCTCAATGACGGCATGAGCAGCTTCGGTTCCTATCCCTTTTCCCCAATATTCAGGGAAATATCGATATCCAAGTTCCACTTTATCGAACTCAGGTAAATATTTAGGGCCGCAAAAACCAATCACTTTATCATCTTGCTTATGATACACAGCAAAACGGGCAAAACCTCGGCTGCTATATTCTTTTTGAATAAGATTGTTAAACACTGCTTTAGCTTGAGAAATATCCGTCAGAGGTTCCTGAGGAATATAAGTTAACATCTCTAAAGTACTGTTCATTTTAAAAATAGCTTCTACATCATTTTCATTAAATGGACGAATGATAAGCCTATCGGTTTCGGCAATAATGTCAGGAAGAGCTTTAGCCATGATTATCCTTAATCTACGTTCAGTGTTAATACAAATGATGACGAATCAATGATTAAAACATAAACGACTGTTTAGTCATATATTAATTGTTAATTTCTATGTTTGAACATATGAGGCATTTAATATAGATAACAAAAAAGGCGCCGAAGCGCCTTTATCTAAATCTAACTAGTGATTACCAGCCAGTTTTAGTACGTAAAGCTTTGCCGATATCAGCTAAAGAACGAACTGTGCTTACGCCAGCCGCTTCTAGTGCTGCAAATTTATCTTCTGCAGTACCTTTACCACCAGCGATAATTGCGCCAGCATGACCCATGCGCTTACCTTCTGGTGCAGTAACACCAGCAATGTAAGAAACAACAGGTTTAGTTACGTTAGCTTTGATGTATTCAGCCGCTTCTTCTTCAGCAGTACCACCAATTTCACCAATCATTACGATTGCTTCAGTTTGTGGATCGTTTTGGAACATTTCCAATACGTCGATGAAGTTAGTACCAGGAATTGGGTCGCCACCAATACCAACACAAGTCGATTGACCAAAACCTTCATCGGTAGTTTGCTTAACTGCTTCGTACGTTAATGTACCAGAGCGTGAAACAATGCCAACTTTACCAGGCTTGTGGATGTGACCAGGCATGATACCAATCTTACACTCACCAGGAGTGATAACACCTGGACAGTTAGGACCGATCATACGTACGCCAGTTTCTTCAAGTTTAACTTTAACTTGAAGCATATCTAACGTAGGGATACCTTCAGTGATACAAACGATTAGCTCAATGCCACCGTCAATCGCTTCAAAGATAGCATCTTTACAGAAAGGAGCTGGTACATAGATTACAGAAGCAGTAGCGCCTGTTTCTGCAACAGCATCTTTAACAGTGTTAAAGACAGGAAGATCTAAATGAACTTGACCGCCTTTTCCTGGAGATACACCACCAACCATTTTTGTACCGTAGGCAATTGCTTGCTCAGAATGGAAAGTACCTTGACCGCCAGTGAAACCTTGACAGATAACTTTAGTATCTTTGTTAATTAATACAGACATTATTTGTCCTCCGCAGCTTTAACAACTTGCTCAGCTGCGTCAGTTAGACTTGTAGCTGCAATGATATCAAGATCTGAGTTAGCTAAAACTTCACGACCTAATTCAGCGTTAGTACCTTCAAGACGAACAACAACAGGCACTTGAACACCGACTTCTTTAACTGCACCGATAATACCTTCAGCGATCATGTCACAACGTACGATACCACCGAAGATGTTAACCAATACTGCTTTAACATTTGAATCAGAAAGAATGATCTTAAATGCTTCAGCAACACGTTCTTTAGTTGCCCCGCCGCCAACGTCTAAGAAGTTAGCAGGCTTGCCGCCGTGTAGGTTTACGATGTCCATAGTACCCATTGCTAGGCCTGCACCGTTAACCATACAACCAACGTTTCCGTCTAGTGCAACGTAGTTAAGTTCAAACTTAGCTGCGTGTGCTTCACGTGCATCATCTTGTGATGGATCGTGCATTTCACGGATTTTTGGTTGACGGAATAAAGCATTACCATCGATACCGATTTTGCCATCAAGACAGTGAATGTTGCCTTCGTCAGTGATAACAAGTGGGTTGATTTCAAGTAAAGCGAAATCATGGTCTTCAAACATTTTAGCTAAGCCCATGAACACTTTAGTGAACTGCTTCATTTGAGTTGGGTTTAAACCTAACTTGAAGCCAAGATCACGTGCTTGGTATGGCTGAGGACCCGCTAATGGATCGATGATTGCTTTGTGAATTAACTCAGGAGTCTCTTCTGCAACAGTTTCAATCTCAACACCACCTTCAGTTGAAGCCATGAAAACAACACGACGTGTTGCACGGTCAACAACTGCACCAAGGTATAATTCGTTTGCGATATCAGTACAGCTTTCAACTAAAATTTTAGCAACCGGCTGACCTTTTTCGTCAGTTTGGTAAGTGACTAAGTTCTTACCTAACCAGTTTTCAGCAAATGCTCTGATTTCTTCTTTATCGCCGGTAACTTTAACGCCACCTGCTTTACCACGGCCGCCTGCGTGTACTTGACACTTAACAACCCACATATTACCGCCAATGTGACCAGCAGCTTCTACCGCTTCTTGGGCTGTATCGCAAGCGAAGCCTTCAGAAACTGGTAAACCATATTCGGCAAATAAGGATTTTGCCTGATACTCATGCAAATTCATGATGATCTATCCATATACTTCTTAAAAAATCCTACTGGCTCTTATGAGCCAGCTACGAGGGTACTGTCTAGTTGACTCTTATAGGTCAAGCAATAGACGTGTTGGGTCTTCAAGGAAGTCTTTAATAGCAACCAAGAATCCAACTGACTCACGGCCATCAACAATTCGATGGTCGTAAGATAGTGCTAGGTACATCATAGGTTGAATAACAACCTCACCATTCACTGCCATTGGGCGATCTTTGATAGCATGCATGCCTAAGATTGCGCTTTGCGGAAGGTTTAAAATCGGAGTCGACATCAATGAACCGAATACGCCGCCGTTAGTCACTGTGAAGTTACCACCAGTCATATCATCAACTGATAATTTACCGTCACGGCCTTTAAGGGCTAATTCGCGTACATTTTTTTCGATTTCAGCTAGGCTCATTGTATCTGTATCACGAAGTACTGGTGTAACTAGACCACGTGGTGTTGATACTGCGATGCTGACATCAAAGTAGTTGTGATAAACAATTTCGTCGCCGTCAATCGATGCGTTAACTTCAGGGAAACGCTTAAGTGCTTCAGTTACCGCTTTAACGTAGAAAGACATGAAACCTAAACGGATACCGTGGCGCTTTTCAAAGATTTCTTGATACTGCTTACGAATATCCATGATTGGCTGCATGTTAACTTCGTTAAACGTCGTTAGCATTGCAGTCGAGTTTTTAGCTTCAAGTAAACGATTAGCAATTGTTTTACGTAAACGCGTCATAGGAACACGTTTTTGGCTACGACCTTCAAGCGGTGCAACTGGTGCAGGCGCTGCAGCTGGTTTCGCTGCAGGTGCTGACTTAACGAATGCTTCAACGTCTTCTTTAGTGATACGTCCACCAACACCTGTGCCTTTAATCGCTGCAGCATCAAGGTTGTGCTCAGCAATTAAACGACGAACTGATGGGCTTAACGCGTCATTTGATTCATCAGATTCAGCAGCAACTGGAGTAGCAGCTTCAGCTTCAGCTTTTGTTACTTCTTGGCCAGAAACGGCACCAGCAACAAAATTAGCAATAACTTGTTCGCCAAGAACGGTTTCACCGTCTGGGAATAGTATTTCACTTAGAGATCCATCTTCTGGCGCAACAACTTCTAGAACCACTTTATCAGTTTCAATATCAACTAGATTTTGGTCACGAGAAACCTGTTCTCCAGGTTGCACATGCCATGTCGCGATAGTCGCATCAGCAACTGATTCTGGCAAAACGGGTACCTTAATTTCGATACTCATGGAAAGCTTTCCTTTTTATAAATTTTATTACGACAGTTTTAATGCGCTATTGATTAATTCTTCTTGCTGGCGAGCATGCAGAGCCGGATAACCACAAGCTGGGGCAGCAGATGCTTCACGGCCAGCGTAAGTTAATTGTGCGCCTGCAGGAATCGCTGCCCAGAAATGATGTTGGCTACAATACCAAGCACCCTGGTTTTGCGGTTCTTCCTGACACCATACAAAATCTTTAACATGCTGATATTCAGCAAGTGCTGCTTGCATTTCTTCTTGTGGGAACGGGTACAGTTGCTCCACACGTAAAATAGCAACGTTGGTGATTTCTTGTTTACGACGCTTGTCGAGTAACTCGAAATAAACCTTACCGCTACAGAAGACAACGCGATCCACTTTACTCGCGTCTAATGCATCAAGTTCACCAATCACACTTTGGAAGCTTCCATTAGCAAGTTCATCAAGTGATGACACTGCTAGTGGGTGACGTAGTAATGATTTAGGTGACATCACCACAAGAGGACGACGCATAGGACGTACAACTTGACGACGCAACATGTGATAAACCTGAGCCGGTGTAGAAGGAACACATACCTGCATATTGTGGTTAGCACATAATTGTAGGAAACGTTCAAGGCGAGCAGATGAATGCTCTGGACCTTGGCCTTCATAGCCATGTGGTAACAGCATAGTTAGACCACATAAACGGCCCCACTTTTGCTCACCAGATGACAAGAATTGGTCGATAACCACTTGAGCACAGTTTACGAAGTCGCCAAACTGCGCTTCCCAAATTGTTAACCCACCAGGTTCGGCAGTGGCGTATCCGTATTCAAATGCTAAAACAGATGCTTCTGATAATACAGAATCGATAATATCAATCTCACCTTGCTCATCTGCCACATTACGTAATGGCAAATAAGTCGTACCGTCGTTTTGGTTATGCAATACCGCGTGACGATGGAAGAAAGTACCACGACCAGAATCTTGACCAGTAATACGAACACGTTTGTTATCTTCTAAGATAGACGCATAAGCTAAGGTTTCAGCAAAACCCCAATCCAGTGGTTTTTCACCATTAGCCATTAACACGCGGTCTTTATAAATCTTAGCGACACGTGACTGAAGCTTGTGACTTTCTGGAATATCGACAATCTTTTGCGCTAGATTATTTAAACGCTCAAGTTTCATCGCAGCTTGATAGGTTTCATCCCACTCGCGGTTTAAATATGGTGTCCAGTCCACAGTATGCAGAGTCATTGGACGCCATTCTTTAACCACACAATCGCCCGCATCTAATGAGTCACGGTAAGTGTTCACTAAACCAGTCACATCATCAGCTGAAATACTGCTTTCTTCGATTAGGCGATCGGCATAAATTTTACGCGGTGTTGGATGTTTTTTGATTTTAGCGTACATCAACGGCTGCGTAGCACTCGGCTCATCAGCTTCGTTGTGGCCGTGACGGCGATAACAGACTAAATCAATGACAACATCACGTTTGAATTCGTTGCGGTAATCAACAGCTAGCTGTGAAATAAAGGCAACCGCCTCTGGATCATCAGCGTTAACGTGAAAGATAGGCGCCTGAACCATTTTTGCAATGTCAGTACAGTATTCTGTAGAACGAACATCTTCATGATTAGAAGTGGTAAAGCCCACTTGGTTGTTGATAACGATACGAATACTACCGCCAACTCTAAAACCACGAGCTTGAGACATGTTAAATGTCTCTTGAACAATACCTTGACCCGTAATTGCAGAGTCACCATGAATGGTGATTGGCATCACTTGTAAACCGTCAGTACATCCACGACGATCTTGACGAGCGCGAACCGAACCTATGACAACAGGGTTAACGATTTCAAGATGTGACGGGTTAAATGCCAAGGCTAAATGAACATTGCCACCTGGCGTTTCGAAATCTGATGAGAAACCTTGGTGATACTTAACGTCACCAGATCCCTGAATTTCGTCGTGCTTACCTGCGAATTCGTCAAATAACTCAGCAGGACGCTTACCTAAAACGTTAACTAACACGTTTAAGCGACCACGGTGAGCCATACCAACAACGATTTCTTTAGTGCCAGCTTCACCAGCGCGGTATAAAATCTCGCGCATCATTGGTACTAAAGCATCACCACCTTCTAGTGAGAAACGTTTTGCGCCTGGGAATTTCGCACCTAGGTATTTTTCCATACCTTCAGCAGCGTTTAGGCCTTCTAAGATACGTTTCTTAGTGGAGTTGTCATAATTTGCTTTACCTAAAGACGGTTCAAGACGTTGTTGAATCCAACGCTTTTCGTCTGTATCGGTAATGTGCATGTATTCAGCGCCAATTGAGCCACAATAAGTGCTCTTAAGTGCATGAACAATGTCAGCTAATTTTAATGTATCGCTACCGTATGCAAATGAACCCGTATTGAATTCACGCAACATATCTTCAGCATCAAGACCATGAAAAGCTGGATCTAATTCTTGTACTGCTTCACGTTGCCATAAGCCTAGTGGATCTAGATTGGCATTTTGATGGCCGCGAAAACGATGAGCATTAATTAATTGAAGAACTTTAACTTGTTTAGCGTCTAATTCAGGGTCGGTTACACGGCTGGCGCCTTTGGCACGACTTTCTAACGCTAAACTGCGGAAATAATCACGTACTTTAGAGTGTGCAGCTTCAGGTATATCTTGAGAAGTACCATTTACCGCAGGGAGATTATCAAAGACGACTTGCCAATCAGCAGTAACTGAACTTGGGTCTTCTTGATAGGCTTCATACATCTCTTCTACGTAGGTCGAATTTGAGCCACTTAAATGTGACGATTCGAGCCAAGCTTTCATGATGCCTTGGTGCATTACTTTTCCTTACAAACTTGATACACGTGTTTCGCCATAATCAAAATTACGATACCTTTTGCACCGCAATCGAATCGCATCTAACTATATAATTTTACAGCGTTAAATACAAAGGTCTTCCTAATACACATAAAGAGCCATCCCCATTGATGAAGATGGCTCTCATCAAGAGCTATTTAAGAGATAGTCCTAGCTCTACACTGCGCATTTATACTGCTCGCTTCAATAGCATTGACTTGATATGGCCAATTGCTTTGGTTGGGTTTAGCCCTTTTGGACAAACATCAACACAGTTCATAATACCGTGGCAACGGAATACACTGTAAGCATCGTCTAAACCAGATAAACGTTCTTCAGTCGCAGTGTCGCGGCTATCGATTAAGAAGCGATACGCATGAAGTAAACCACTTGGTCCGATAAACTTATCAGGGTTCCACCAGAAAGATGGACAAGCAGTTGAACAACACGCACACATGATACATTCATACAAACCATCTAGATGAGCACGCTCTTCTGGAGACTGCAGATGTTCACGAGCCGGAGTTTTCTCATCATTGATAAGAAACGGCTTAATTTTTTCGTACTGAGTGTAGAACTGAGTCAGATCGACAATTAAATCACGTACTACAGGCATACCTGGTAGTGGACGAATTTCAATTTTCTTACCTTTGAAGGTAGAAACAGGCGTGATACACGCTAATCCGTTTTTACCATTCATGTTTACGCCATCACTACCACAAACACCTTCACGGCATGAGCGTCTAAAAGATAACGACGTGTCAGATTCTTTCAGCTTCATCAGTGCATCCAATACCATCATGTCGGTACCTTCATCCACTTCTAAGCTGTAATCTTTCATATAAGGCTTAGCATCTACATCAGGATTGTAGCGATAAACTGCAAATTCCAATTTCATCGGGGCTTCTCCTAGTAGGTACGCTTGATAGGCGGGAATGCATCACGAAGCTTAGGCTCCATGTTGACTTCACGCTTTGTCATTTGTTCAGTGATAGGGTCAAAGACACTGTGACATAACCAATTGTCATCATCACGGTCTAAGAAATCTTCACGAGAATGCGCACCACGGCTTTCTGTACGGAAGTTAGCAGCGTAAGCTGTAGCAATCGCCGTAGCCATCAAGTTGTCTAACTCTAAACATTCAATACGCTGAGTATTAAACTCTGAAGAGTTATCAGATAACTTAGCATTCGCTAAACGTTCACGAATTGCTTTAAGCTCTTTAAGGCCTTCAGCCATTGCATCGCCACTTCTGAATACAGAGAAGTTAAGTTGCATGCATAACTGTAAGTCTTTACGAATAACAGCAGGATCTTCACCATCTTTATTGCTTTCCCAGCGATTAAGACGATCAAGTGATGCTGAAATCTGTGCTTCTGATGGCGCGATAGGATCAGCAGTTTCATCAAGGGCTTTACCTAAATGTTGACCTGCTGCACGACCAAATACCACTAAATCAAGTAACGAGTTACCACCTAAGCGGTTTGCACCATGTACTGATACACATGCAATCTCACCTACTGCGAATAAGCCCACGATATCTTGCTCAGTTCCATCGCTATTTTGACGCACAACTTGACCACTAACTTTAGCGGGTAGACCACCCATCATGTAGTGACATGTTGGCAATACAGGAATTGGGCCATCTGCTGGATCAATATGCGCGAAAGTACGAGAAAGTTCACAAACACCAGGAAGACGAGCTTCTAATGTTTCTTTACCTAAGTGATCAAGCTTAAGTAAACAGTGCGGGCCTAGTGGACCATCTAATCCACGACCTTCACGGATCTCAGTCATCATTGAACGAGCAACAACGTCACGAGAAGCCAAATCTTTTGCATTAGGTGCATAACGTTCCATGAAGCGTTCGCCATCTTTATTTAAAAGATAACCACCTTCACCACGACAACCTTCAGTTACAAGTACACCTGCGCCAGCAATACCCGTTGGGTGGAACTGCCACATTTCCATGTCTTGCATTTGAACGCCAGCGCGCATTGCCATACCAACACCATCACCGGTGTTAATGTGAGCATTAGTAGTAGAAGCGTAAATACGCCCTGCACCACCGGTTGCTAAAATTGTTGCCTTCGACTTGAAGTAAACAATCTCGCCAGTTTCAATTTCAATTGCAGTACAACCCACAATTGCGCCGTCATCGTTTTTAACTAAATCTAATGCATACCACTCAGAAAACACTTCAGTTTTGTGTTTAACGTTTTGTTGGTATAAGCAATGAAGTAAAGCATGACCTGTACGGTCAGCAGCTGCTGCAGTACGTGCCGCTTGTTCACCACCAAAGTTCTTTGATTGGCCACCAAATGGACGTTGATAGATAGTACCGTTTTCGAAACGAGAGAATGGTAGACCCATTTGCTCAAGCTCGATAACCGCTTCTGGACCTGTCTTACACATGAACTCGATTGCTTCTTGGTCACCGATAAAATCAGAACCTTTTACAGTATCGTACATGTGCTGTTCCCAATGATCTTCATGCGCGTTACCTAACGCAACAGTGATACCACCTTGCGCAGAAACTGTATGAGAACGTGTTGGAAACACTTTAGATAAAAGCGCACAGCTCTTACCTTCTTTTGAAATTTGTAAAGCCGCTCGCATGCCAGCGCCACCAGCGCCGATCACTACTGCGTCAAATTCGCGTACTGGAATACTCACTTAAACACCCCACACTATGATGATGCCTGCAGCTAGGTAACAAAAAGCCGCTACGACAAATACGAACTGAAGTAATCCACGCACTGAAACGTTTTTAACGTAATCAGTCAGTACTTGCCAGATACCAATCCATGAATGGATTAATACTGCAACCAGTGCCAACAAAGTGAATACTTTCATTGGTAAGGTGCTAAATAGCCCATGCCAAATTTCGTAAGTTAAAGGGGCGCTACAAGCAATAAACCCAACCATAAAAATGGTGTAACAGGTTAAAATTACTGCACTAGCACGGATTAAAATAAAGTCATGAACACCACTGCGTCCAAGGCTTGCTGCGTTGGTTACCATACCCAAATCCCCACGATGATTGAAAACGCCGCTGATAGAACAAAGGCGATTTTTGCTGATGCTAAGCCTGAGGCTAATTCTTCCCAACGACCGGTATCCATAATCAGATGACGTAAGCCAACGATTAAGTGATAACCCAACGCAGTTAGAATTCCCCAGATAACAAACTTAACCAGCAAGTTATCAAAAAGAGATTGTAGGCCGGCGAAACTCTCAGGCGATGCTAAAGATTCATTTAGCATCCAAATAAGAATACCGACAGCAAACAGCATGATGACACCGGATACGCGGTGAAGAATTGACGCAATCGCTGTTGCAGGAAAGCGAATGGTCTGTAGGTCTATATGGACAGGTCTTTGCTTTTTCACGTTCTGCTCACTCAGCTCCATTGAGCATTATTTTTATTATTCATCTTGTTTGCTTCTATTTGTTACACCAAACTACTTATGTAAACAAATTGTTGAAACTTAACAGACTACTATCAAACACTTAACTATTTGAGAATTCACTAATTTAGCCAGCTAAAAAATGATTTCAAAAATGTGATGTTTGTCGCCCTTTGTGGGCGAGGCCAAGTATACTCAAGCCCATTGTCAAATACAAACGTCACACTATGCAAAATTTGTTTTTTTGCATTTTTTTTCGTTTCAAGCCAATGCTGGCAAGGCGTCTAGCAAGGTTTATACCATGGTCTAATAAATTTAAACGCTTATTTAAATTGAAATGTGATCACGATTCACTGTAAAGTAATGTCCGCTTAACATGCCGCACTCACAGAAAAGAATGAAGTAAGGAGAACGGGGTATGGCTGACAATATAGCCAAATTAGAGTTACCGGGGAATGAATCAATCGAATTGCCAGTTAAGCAGGGAACTGCTGGCTTTGACGTAATCGATATCAGTAAATTAGGAAAGACAGGACATTTCACTTTTGATCCTGGTTTTTTAGCAACCGCTTCTTGCGAATCTGCTATTACCTACATTGATGGTGAAAAAGGTGTGCTTACACACCGTGGTTACCCAATTTACGAGTTAGCTACTGAATCTAACTATTTAGACGTTTGTTACTTGTTGTTGTACGGTGAATTACCAAGCAAAACTCAGTACGAAGAGTTTGTTGCAATGGTTAAAAACCACACAATGGTTAATGAACAATTAGCTTCTTTCTTTAGAGGCTTCCGTCGCGATGCACATCCTATGGCAATGCTATGTGGCGTTACCGGTGCATTATCTGCGTTCTACCAAGACTCTCTTGATGTAAATGATGAAAAACATCGTGAAATTGCGGCTTTCCGCCTAGTTTCTAAAATGCCAACGATTGCAGCAATGTGCTACAAGTATTCAATTGGCCAACCTTTCGTCTATCCACGCAACGACCTAAGTTACGCTGGTAACTTCTTGTCGATGATGTTTGCAGTTCCATGTGAAGAGTACAAAGTGAATCCTATTGTTGAAAAAGCAATGGACAGAATCTTTGTTTTACATGCTGACCATGAGCAAAATGCATCGACATCAACAGTACGTTTAGCGGGTTCATCAGGTGCTAACCCATTTGCATGTATTGCTGCAGGTATTGCTTCATTATGGGGTCCAGCTCATGGTGGTGCTAACGAAGCTTGTTTAAACATGCTAGAAGAAATTGGCAGTGTTGATCGTATTCCTGAGTTCGTTGCTCGTGCGAAAGATAAAGCTGATCCATTCCGTTTAATGGGCTTTGGACATCGCGTATACAAAAACTTCGACCCTCGTGCGAAGGTTATGCGTGAAACTTGTCATGAAGTTTTAGCTGAACTAAACGTTCAAGATCCTCTACTTGATGTAGCAATGGAGCTAGAACGCATTGCATTAGAAGACGAGTATTTCGTATCTAAGAAGCTGTATCCAAATGTTGATTTCTACTCAGGAATTATCATGAAAGCAATTGGTATTCCTACTAGTATGTTTACAGTGTTATTTGCACTTTCGCGTACAGTTGGTTGGATTGCACATTGGAAAGAAATGCTTGACCAACCAGGTCACAAAATTAGCCGTCCACGCCAGCTATACACTGGTTCTGAAGACCGCGATTTTGTCAGCTTAGATAAACGATAGTATTTACTACTGCTGAATAAAAGGCGCCCTTTGGGCGCTTTTTTTATGCCTGCAATTAATAATAAAAACAGTATATTAGCAGTTATCTTACGTGACCTATACCCTCTTCCACCGTGTTCCGTTCTTATTCGCACAGAGTTCATTCTCAGTGTATAAACACAGTCTAGATAAACCTAACGAGCTTTTAAGTAAACAAAAGGAGCGTTATATCAATATGAGTGCTCCACTAATTTGTACTCTATAATGGCTAATCTGGTGCTTCTTCAAAGCGTTAAAGCCATAAGTCTTACCGATTAATAAATGTGACAGCGACTATGGGTTTGCGTTTTAATTTAGTGTTATGAGGTCGCTTACACCAAAGACTGGAGTCTGTTTGAAATGGAGACAGTCTCACTACAGATATAGTGAGTTATTTACTAATTTTGTTGAACTCAAATACTCAAACTTAACCGTTATAAGCATTTAAAATCTTAACTTCTAATCATTAAACCCAGTGATTTTACTGACTAAACCTTAGCGAGAAAGAACATATAACGTCTCAAGTTTCATATCCAAATGAAAAATCAGCAACAAAATACAGCCTAAAATGCTATTCAAATAGATATAACCAATTGCATTAAATATCTAACCAAATAGCTTTATCCACTTGACCAATTAATGGACTAAACAATAAACCTACAACTTTAAATTGAATGATTATTCATCAAACAGCTTAATGTAATGTATCAATTTGCTGCACCAAGATGGATTTTCATTTGAAAAATGAGTTTGTTTGCCGCTTTTTTATTCGATATTAATATAACTATTGCGTCATCATTATAAAAAATCTGCCTGTTCTAAATAAAAACGACTTAAAAATTTATTTTATACCTAATTAGAAATAGCTGATGAGATGCAAATGAACTAACAATTCTTGGTATGATTAAGTGTAAATGACAAGAAATGTGCACAAAAAGTGCGCCATGCCCAATGTTAGCGCATAAAAATTAATTTAAATAATAATAAAATATTTTCATTCATAGTTTAAAAATACAGCTAAATTCCAGTTTTATACCCATTAGTTACAACATTTACTTAGGCGGATGTCTATTTATAGGACTTAAAAATCATTCAATTCAGGTAAAAAATCAGAACTTAACATGGTTAAATATGGATTTAATGTCAACAAATGACAAATCCTATTCTAATAAGAGTGTAAATTCCGACAATGCTTAGCTAAATTTACTGACGTACGAGAATATTAGAATATTCACTTAATCTGATTAGGTATTGGTAATAACCATTCAATTGATTTTCAAAACAAGAACCTGAGAATGAGCAAATTATCGATTAAATTACCGGATCAAGATCTGAAAATATGAATACCTAAATGAACGCAATATATACACTTCAAAGCAGAATTAATTTTCTGCTAATACGAGAATAGCAAAATGAGCAAAGCAAAACTGCGAGCCAATAGAACTGCTATAACTGGTGGCTAAATGCCCTTTCTCTCTGATTCGCCGCCCAGAGTTGATTAATAATGTGCAGAAAGCGTTAGCTTGCCCAATTACAACGAGTTCATGAGAAGTGTATTTATTGTTCAATACTAATATTCATACTCAAATTGAATGGTCGTATATAATATCCTTGGCTAATGCCAATTAGCTATCGACACACAACTGATGAGCTTTCGCTTTTGAGACAATATAGTGAGCCACATCATCAACTGAATGAATTTCAACTAAATTAACCTGCTCGATTTCAGTAACTGATTGAGTATTAAAATATAAATTTTTTGCTGCATCATAAACTTCTACAACTTTTTCAGCTACCGCTTCCATCGGATCGATAAAATCAACATCGATGAATTCAGCTTCCAGAATAGAGCGAACTAATGGCAGTTCTGTGCAGCCTAGAATAATCGTATCAACGCCTTGTGCTGTTAACGTTTCAATGGCCTTAATTAATAATTTTGCATTATTGATAAACTCACCGGATTTAATTCCAAAAGGTGTACGAATGTCTTGTCCACATTCTGTTTTCTCACCAGTCTTAGCGCCATATATTGCGCTATGCACGTATCGCTCTTGGATTTCAAAAGTGGGTTTACAAAAGGCTATCTGCGCTTCGTCGAGGTATTTATCATAAATGGCAGAATTATAAGTACCATTAGTACATAAAATACCTACGGTAGCTTGAGGGTTTTCTTGTTGGATTTTATGGCTAGTCGCTTTCAGCATATCCAAAAGATATACATCTGTTTGAGCTTGTAAATCATCTCTAAAATAATGTGCTGTATTGCAAGTCATCACAGCAAAATGCACCTGATTTCTTTCTAAAAACTTCACTGACTCAAGCATTTCAGGGATAGGATCAGTGCCACCTTCATTAATTGCTTCAGAGCGATCAGGAATATCAGGGTTTTTAATTACCACCATTCCCATATGGTCTTGATCTTTCACAGCTCCGTGGGCAACCTCTTCTTTGAAAATAATATCTTGAAATAAGATATCTGCTTCAGGCCCCATATTACCAACGACACCGAAAATTAAATCTTTCATTTTTACCCATATACATAAACATGTGAATTTATGAATATGGTAAAACTCGGGTATAAATCGAGGTAATCACACTTGAAGGATCTCGTCCTCGTTTTGGTAGCTTATCTACTAACCACACCTAAAAAGTATTACAACTGGCAACTAAAATAGCTTGGTGTAATGATCAAAAGCGGTGGTTTTGGTATAGCCGAGCGACTCATATAAGGCCTTTGCCACATCATTATCTACTGCTGTAGCCAGCTTAACTGTACTAGCATCTGTATATTGGGCAAACAAATCAACTTGTTTAAGCAGTTTATTGGCAACTCCTTGTTGCCTTGCTGCTGTTGCGACAAACATATCGTTCAGTATCCACATTCTCTTCATCGCAACAGACGAGAACGTTGGATAAAGCTGAACAAACCCTAGACCGTCGCCTTCTTCATTCGTCGCAATAAAAATCACCGAATCACTCTCGATGAGACGTTCTTTAATGAACTTTTTGCATTGCTCTATATTTGCAGCTTGCCCATAAAATTGACGATATTCATCGAATAAGGCTGTAACTAAATTCAATTGCTCAATTGTTGCTTGAATGATTTTCAAAACAGTTTCCTTTATATCTGCAGCCATATTGTTTTGGCTTTGGCTTGTAACTAAAGCTCTTAACACAAGTTATAACTCAAACTTGCCTAACAGATGACAGTAACCCTTAACATCTATCTGATTTCCTTTAGATAGTTAACTTACCTCAAAAGATAAACAACGTCAGCCCCAACTGAACAATTTATGTTCATAGTTAAATTAACCAATAACACTAATAAATAAACATTTTCACTACATATTAATATTACCCAATCCTAAACCACAACCAAAAACCAAGTAAACCACTGATAAATATAAACAATTAAAATTGGCACAATTACTGCTTTGTTACAAGCAAAATAACATTAGTTACAAATGATAACGTGACGTTTACAAGTTAAGGTTTCACACTCAACTCTATTAAGCGTCATTAATTCAAAATATTGAACTGGCAGGTACCCCATGGATAGGTTAATCAGCATGAAAAAAATGACAATCCCACTACTTTGTATCGCAGCACTGACAACTGGATTAACTGGTTGCACTGGTGAGCAGGAAGATTCAAAAGAAGAAGAAAAATACGCAGTTCCAGTTGAAGTATCCCATGTTACCCAAGGTAATGTGTCTTCGTTTTATAGCACTACCGCAACCTTAGAAGCACCTGAAGAAGCCCATGTGGTCACACGTATTGCAGGTTTAATAGAAGATATTAAGGTAGAAGAAGGCGACCGAGTTACTAAAGGCCAAGCCTTAGCGACAATTGATGCCAAACGTCAGCACTATGATTACAAACGTTCTCAAGCTGAAGTTCAAATCATTGAACAAGAACTAAATCGACTAAAACAAATGAAAAATAAAGAATTTGTTAGTCAGGATGTAATGGCCAAATTAGAGTTCAACTTACAAGCGGCTATCGCGCAACGCGATTTAGCAAAATTACATGTAATTGAAAGCCAAATCGTGTCGCCAATTGATGGCATTGTTGCGATGAGACATGTCAAAAAAGGCAATATGGCCAAAGAGTTTGAAGAATTGTTCTATATCGTTAATCAAGATGAGTTACATGGGATAGTTCATTTACCCGAACAGCAACTAACCAGCTTACGTTTAGGCCAACAAGCTAAGATCAGTAATCAATATTCAAATACTAGTAAAGCCACAGGTTCAAATGAAATTATCGCGAATGTATTGCGTATTAGCCCTATCGTAGATGCGCAAAGTGGCACATTTAAAGTCACTATTGCCATTGATAACACCAAAGCTAACCTTAAAGCTGGTATGTTCACCCGAGTTGAGCTTAAATACGACACCCATGAAGATGTGGTTACAGTGCCTTTTAATGCAGTGATTAATCAAGATGACACTCAAGCTTTGTACGTTATTGAAGATAACACTGCCACCCGCCGTGAAGTCCGCTTGGGATATCGCGAAAAAGATAAAGTAGAAGTTATTTCGGGTGTTGAGCAAGGCGAGCAAATCGTTATACGCGGCCAACAAAACCTTAAAGATCAGTCATTAGTTGAAATCATTACACCCCTTTCTTATGCCAAAAACAGCTTAAACGCTAAGTAAGGGAGTTACTATGTCATTGATTAATACTTCGGTTAAACGTCCTGTAACCGTATGGATGTTTATGCTTGCCATCATGCTGTTTGGAATGGTTGGATTTACCCGGTTAGCGGTGAAATTACTGCCTGATTTAAGTTATCCCAGTGTCACTGTGCGCACCGCTTACGATGGCGCTGCGCCAGTCGAAGTGGAGCAGCTGCTCTCTAAACCAATAGAAGAAGCTGTTGGCGTAGTTAAAGGGTTACGCAAGATTAGTTCTATATCCCGTTCAGGTATGTCTGATGTGGTGCTTGAGTTTGAATGGGGCACCAATATGGATATGGCAAGCCTCGAAGTACGCGAAAAAATTGATACTATCGAGCTGCCTTTAGACATTAATAAACCACTATTGCTTCGCTTTAACCCGAATTTAGATCCCATCATGCGCTTGGCATTATCAGTGCCTGATGCAAGTGAATCTCAATTAAAAGGCATGAGAACCTTTGCTGAAGAAGAACTAAAACGCCGCCTTGAAGCCTTATCTGGTGTAGCTGCAGTTCGATTATCAGGTGGTTTAGAGCAAGAAGTTCATATTCTATTAAATCAGCAAAAGCTTCAGCAATTAAACTTAAATGCTGACGATATTAAACGTCGAATCAATGAAGAAAATATCAATTTATCAGCTGGTAAAGTGATTCAAGGAGACAAAGAGTACTTGGTCAGAACCTTAAACCAGTTTAACTCTTTAGAAGAGTTACGTGATGTAATCGTATATCGCAACGGCCAGACTCTTATACGCTTACGTGAAGTGGCTGACATCGTTGATGGATACAAAGAGCGAAGCGATGTCACTCGTATTGGTGATGTTGAATCCATTGAGTTGGCGATTTATAAAGAAGGTGACGCGAATACGGTTTCTGTTGCGCAAAAAATCCAAGCTGAGCTTAATAACCTTAATGCTGAATCAGAAGATAACCAATTAAAAGTTATTTATAACCAATCGGAATTTATCCAAAGCGCCGTCAGCGAAGTGACCTCAGCAGCCCTTTTCGGCAGTTTATTAGCCATGCTGGTAATTTACTTATTCCTGCGTGACATTATTGCCACCTTAATTATTTCAATTTCGATTCCATTTTCAGTTATCGCCACCTTTAATATGATGTATTTTGCTGAAATCAGTTTAAACATTATGTCACTTGGCGGTATCGCTCTAGCCATTGGTTTATTAGTCGATAATGCCATCGTAGTGTTGGAAAACATTGACAGATATAAAGCCCAAGGTTTAGCAAGGCTAGATGCCGCAGTAAAAGGCAGCAAAGAAGTTGCGGGGGCTATTTTTGCCTCAACCTTAACGACACTGGCAGTGTTTGTGCCTCTAGTGTTTGTTGATGGTATTGCAGGTGCTTTGTTTTCTGACCAAGCCCTAACGGTGACTTTCGCGCTATTAGCTTCATTATTTGTTGCCTTAACAGCCATTCCAATGCTGGCGTCTCGCCAAGGTTTCAAACAATTACCTGAAGAAACCATAGCAGAGCCAAAAGCAAAACCGACCACCACTAAAGGAAAAATTGCTCATTATTGCGGTTTAGTGCTTGGGTTTCCGTTCAAAGTACTACTGAGTTACCTACCTAATGCCCTATTAAACTTAGTCATTATTTTAACTCGATTTATTTCGTGGTTATTTAGTTTATTCATGCGTCCTTTAAGCGCAGGTTTTAATGTGTTTTATCGCTTTATCGAAAGGATATATCACCGCGTGTTAAAGCATGCAATGGCACACAAAGTAGTTACTGTTGTTATT
The DNA here is from genome assembly GCF_055808815.1 of Shewanella sp. GJ50-10. Classification (NCBI taxonomy): domain Bacteria; kingdom Pseudomonadati; phylum Pseudomonadota; class Gammaproteobacteria; order Alteromonadales; family Shewanellaceae; genus Shewanella; species Shewanella sp. GJ50-10. The sequence continues at coordinate 2,511,168 of NZ_JBVVSS010000001.1, forward strand.
GCCATCATGCTTACAGTTGGTGCAGGTAGCTTATTCCCACGATTGGGAGTTGAGTTAATCCCGCCGATGAATCAAGGCGAGTTTTATGTGGAAATTTTATTACCACCAGGAACAGCAGTTCAAAAAACCGATTCGGTACTTGAGCAACTGGCCTATTCAATCAGTGACAGCGAAGATGTAAAACACACGTTCAGCCAAGCAGGTAGTGGTGGATTAATGACATCAGATACTGCACGCGGTGGTGAAAACTGGGGACGTTTACAAGTTGTGCTTGCTAACACTCATGCCTTTGATAGCGTTGCTGCAACATTACGTGAAACAGCAAGGCGCATTCCTGCCCTTGATGCCAAAATTGAACATCCTGAATTGTTCAGTTTTAAAACCCCGCTTGAGATAGAACTGTCTGGTTATGATTTAGCCCAGTTAAAACAAAGTGGCGATCAGTTGGTATCAGCGCTATCTCAGTCTAATCGATTCAGCGATATCAATACCTCGCTACGTGACGGTCAACCAGAAATTAGTATTCGCTTCGACCATGCTCGCTTAGCAGCATTAGACATGGATGCACCAACCGTTGCCAGTCGAATAGCACATCGTGTAGGCGGCACTATCGCCAGCCAATATACGGTGCGCGATCGTAAAGTGGATATTCTAGTACGTAGTGAACTCGCTGAGCGTAATAATATCGAAGACGTTAATGCATTAATAATCAACCCTAATAGCCAACATGCCATTCCATTAAGCGCGGTAGCCGATGTGTCACTCCAAGTTGGACCCTCTGCCATAAACCGTGTGAGTCAGCAGCGTGTGGCAATTGTATCGGCTAACTTAAGTTATGGTGATTTAAGTGAAGCGGTTAAAGAAGCACAGCTTATTTTAAACCAACAGCAATTCCCTTCTTCTATTCAGGCACGTTTCGGTGGACAAAATGAAGAAATGGAACACTCTTTTGAGTCATTAAAAATTGCACTTATTCTTGCGGTATTTCTGGTGTACTTAGTGATGGCCAGTCAGTTTGAGTCTCTATTGCACCCATTGTTAATTCTATTTGCCGTTCCTATGGCGGTAGGTGGCAGTATTATTGGCTTATTTATCACAGGTACACACATTAGCGTGGTGGTATTTATCGGACTGATTATGCTCGCAGGTATTGTGGTAAATAATGCCATTGTCCTGGTCGATAGAATTAACCAGTTGCGTAAAGAAGGCATCGAGAAAGACCAGGCTATCAGCACTGCTGCTAAGTCACGTCTGCGCCCAATCATGATGACAACTTTAACCACCACATTAGGCCTATTACCTATGGCTATAGGTGTCGGTGATGGCAGTGAAATCCGCGCACCTATGGCAATTACAGTTATATTCGGCTTAAGCATGTCAACGATGCTGACTCTGTTAGTCATCCCTGCTCTATACGGTATTTTTGATAAAAAGAGCTATCAGCAAACGGAAGATGAACAAGCTAACCGCAATACTAACGTAAGCGCAGAACCAAGCGTGGAGGGACAGTCATGAGTAAAAGCAATCAAGCTTCGAACCATGATGCTCAATCCACTGAAAAGGGGTTTAGTATCACTCGCCTTGCGATTAAAAGGCCGGTGACCACCAGCATGTTCTTTCTAGCCATACTGCTATTTGGCATGGCGTCGAGTCGCTTGTTACCACTAGAAATGTTTCCTGGTATCGATATTCCGCAAATACAGGTTAACGTTCCTTATAAGGGCTCGACTCCTGCTGAAGTAGAACGTGATATTACTCGGGTGCTAGAAGAGTCTTTAGCAACCATGAGTGGTATTGAAGAAGTTCGCTCAAACTCATCTCAAGACGGCGCCAATATTCAGCTTAATATGAAATGGGGACAAGACGTAGCAACCAAAAGTTTAGAAGCCCGCGAGAAAATTGATTCAGTCAGGCATTTACTGCCAAAGGATGTTGAACGCGTATTTATTCAGCAGTTTTCTACTGCTGATATGCCGGTTCTTACCATTCGAATTTCAAGTGAGCGCGAATTATCAAATGCATTTGATTTGCTCGATAAACAGCTGCGTAAACCACTTGAGCGTATTGAGGGGGTGTCTAAAGTTACTTTATATGGCGTCGATCAAAAGCAAATTGAAATACGACTAGATGCCGATAAACTAGCAGCTTCTGGCATTAATCCATCAGAGCTTAGGCAGCGCCTACAACTTGAAAACTTTGTTATTAGCGCAGGTACTGTACGCAATAACAATCAGGTATTTCAGGTTTCACCTAAGGGAGAGTTTTTATCTCTTGAAGATATCAAAGCGGTTAAACTAAATACCACCACAACCCTTGGCGATATCGCCTCTGTTAAGTTTACCTTGCCAGAACCCTTCGAAGGCCGCCATTTAGATCAAAAATACGCTGTAGGTCTAGATGTATTTAAAGAATCGGGTGCCAACTTAGTCCATGTCTCTGAACGTGTACTTAAAGTGATTGAACAAACTAAGCAAGATCAACAATTCCAAGGCATTAAGTTGTTTGTCATGGAAGACCAAGCCTATGGGGTTAAATCATCACTGCAAGACTTACTGATTTCAGGATTAATCGGTGCGTTTTTATCTTTCGGTGTTTTATATCTATTTTTACGTAATTTAAAGATGACCTTGGTTGTCGTTTCATCTGTGCCTATTTCAATTTGTATGACGCTCGCAGGTATGTATTTACTGGGTTACAGCTTAAATATCTTATCCATGATGGGACTATTGTTAGCTGTCGGTATGTTGATTGATAACGCGGTAGTAGTCACCGAAAGTGTTCTGCAAGAAAAGCAGCGATGTGGGTTAACCGGTAATGAAGATACCAAGCCCCATTGCCAAAAAGCTAACGAATCTGCTGTACTCACAGGGGTTGAAAAAGTTGCCTTAGCAGTCCTCGCTGGCACCTTAACCACCGCAATTGTGTTCTTACCTAATATCGTTGGGGTAAAAGTTGAGTTAACTATTTTCCTAGAGCATGTGGCGATTTCAATTTGTATATCTCTTGCAGCATCATTATTAGTAGCAAAAACCTTGATTCCACTGCTGCTAACCAAACTACATTTTGAGATTGATACCGAAGAAAAAGAGTCTAGATTGCAGCGTTATTACCAGCGCAGTTTAACTTGGGTGCTAGAACACTCAAAAATATCAGGCGTACTTGCAGTATTGATACTTGTATCAACGGCCCTACCTTTGAGTTTAGTTAAACAAGATCAATCTGATGGCGAAGGAAATGACCGCTTATACATTAACTATCAATTAGAAGGCCGTCATAACCTTAAAGTCACTGAAGCGATGATTAATCAAATGGAAGACTACCTTTATGGTAATAAAGAAGCCTTCATGATTGATTCTGTGTATAGCTATTATTCAGCTGACAGTATCCAAACCACTATTTTACTCGAAAAAGACATAGAAACGCCGATGTCAGAACTTAAGCAAACCATTCGAGAAGGTTTCCCTAAGTACGCTGCAGCTACACCTCAATTTGGTTGGGGCAATGAAAATTCTGGGTTAAGAATTACATTAACAGGCCGCTCTACTTCTGAATTAATTACCTTAAGTAAGCAAGTCGTGCCGCTATTAAGTGCTATTGAAGGATTAGAGGATGTGCGCTCAGAGGTTAATGGCGCTCAGCAAGAAGTGATTGTGACCATCAACCGGGAAATGGCAGCTCGTTTAGATTTAAAACTCAATGAAGTTGCCTCACATATTTCGATGGCACTGCGTGGTACACCGCTGCGTTCATTCAGACATGATCCTAATGGTGAATTACGTATTGAGCTTGCCTATGATAAAAGCTGGCAACGTTCGTTGGAGCAACTCAAACAACTGCCGATTATTCGTAAAGGTGAGCGTGTTTACAATTTAGATAATTTAGCTGAAATCAAAATTCAGCCACGTTTTGACACCATTAGACATTACAACCGTCAAACCGCGCTATCGATTGGTGCAAACGTTAATGAAATCACCACCGAGGAAGCCCAAGAACAAATTGAAAAGGTGATGCAAAATGTCAATTTCCCTTACGGTTATGACTATAGTTTGCGTGGTGGTTTCCAGCGTCAGGATGAAGATCAATCCATCATGGCGGTAAACATGATTCTGGCACTAGCGATGATTTATATTGTCATGGCAGCCCTATTTGAATCACTGCTTTTACCCACTGCGATTATTAGCTCAATTCTATTTTCAATCACTGGGGTATTTTGGGCATTATGGATATCAGGCACGGCAATGTCAGTAATGGCAATGATAGGGATCCTTATCTTGATGGGGATCGTAGTGAACAATGGTATTGTATTGGTCGACCAAATAAACCAAATGACGCCAAAGTTAACTGATCTTTCAACTACGATAAAATCTATTTGTATTACTCGATTACGCCCAGTATTGATGACTGTGGCGACGACAGTGCTAGGGCTCGTGCCATTAGCAATGGGTGACACTCAAATTGGTGGCGGTGGTCCACCCTATTCACCTATGGCCATTGCAATCATCGGTGGTTTGAGTTTTTCAACAGTCACCAGTTTGTATTTAGTGCCTTTGTGTTATCAAGCCCTGTACCGTATTCGCTATCAATCATCGGTTAAATTAGGTTTAGCTGACAAAAGAGCTAAAAAGCTGCTACCTTGGACACTGTAAGTAATTAGTAATACGGAAGCTAAGCCATTTACGCCAGCAGATAACATAATTAAATTAATGTGCTGGCTAAATGGTTACATGACCCAGGAGCCCACAATGACGCTGAAACGTCTCAGTTTATTCACCCTATCGATAATTCAACTATCCCTTGTTAATACCAGTGTTTTTGCTGACGATGACCGCTTTAAAGATGTAGAAATCGTTTCTAAGAAACTCACTGAAAACACTTATATGTTTACAGGTTCCGGTGGCAATATTGGCGTTTCAGCCGGCAGTGACGGCCTATTAATTATCGATGACCAGTTTGCACCTTTAGCCGATAAAATTAGCGCTTCACTCAATCAAATCCAACCTGGAAACCCAAAATACGTCATCAACACTCACTATCATGGTGATCATACTGGTGGTAATGCTCACTTTGGTGAACAAGGGATTATCTTTGCCCATCACAATGTTTTAAAGCGACTCAGTGCGAAAGAAGGCACGCCCGAAGCAGCGCTTCCGGTTGTGACCTACTCTGAAGATGTTTCGATTCGTTTTAATAACGACACTATGACCTTAAAGCATATGGGGCCAGGCCACACTGACGGTGACAGCGTGGTATTTTGGACTAAAGATAACGTCGTGCACATGGGTGACTTGTTCTTTAAAGATCGCTTCCCCTACGTGGATTTAAACGGAGGGGGCTCGGTAATTGGTTACAGAAATAATGTCGCCACAGTAATTGGCCAAATTGACGATCAAACCCAGATAATTCCCGGGCATGGTGAGCTTGCCAATAAAGATGATTTGATGAAGTTTAAGCATATGCTTGATCATTCTATTAATTGGATGAATGAAAAAATCACTCAAGGCAAAACTCTGGAGCAAGTTCATGCAGAAGGCTTCCCTGAAAAATGGAAAGATTGGAGCTGGAATTTCATAACCGAAAAGAAATGGATTGATACCCTTTATCAAGATTTGAAAAAGTAACATTCAAATCGATTTAGTTTTCAGAATAAAAAAGCTTGTGAACCTCACAAGCTTTTTTATTGGGTTGAATTAACACACTAGTTATTTCTAAAGTGCCACAACACCCAATAAACAGGCTTTAAATCTTTGCCGCCAATGTTTTTAAATGGGCGAGAACAGTAATACAGCCATTGCCACGCTGCCAAAAACTGCTTAGCTTTCTGCCAAATAATTTCACCGCCAGCTTCCCTATAAACAGAGATAGTCTTCGAGATACGCTCGCTATCTTCGCCTAAATAACGATACAAGCTATGAACATACACCAATAAGTCACGGATCTGCTGCTCAGCTACCGAGCCCTTTTGTTGATTTGCTTCAAAATCAATAAATTTAACTTCACCTGCGCGCCAGCTGATGTCTCTAAGTGCGGGGCGACCATGTGCTAACTGCATAGAGTGTAAGCTTGCTAATGCTTGGCTTGCATCATCAAGAATACTTTGCTGTTTATCTAACTCAACATCATCTCTATCTAACCAATCTCGGACTGTTCTACCTGCATCTTCCACAACCAAATAACCGTCACCATTAGCCACCACTTTAGGTACAGGCGCACCTTCATTGTCTAATTGCTTTAAAACTTGGGTTTCTTTGGTCAGAGCTTTTGCTGAATCAGCCTTTAAAAAGCGCATCGCTCCTTCAAGGTGTTCTACTTGCTTTAGCCAATAACGTTTTCCACCATGTTCAAAATGGCTGATCCTCTGCCCTTGGTTTAATACCAACATTTGGGAGACTTTATCTTTAAAGGATTGCATTTGAGTCATATGGGCTGTCCGTTATCATTTTGAATATTCAGTATCCCGATATACAGACAATAACCGCAAATTTAGCTAGCACTAAATTGCTAACTTTTACCTTTTATTATATTTAGTGTAATTACTCTACAAACAGATTCCACATACAAATAACAAGGTTCGCACAATAATTAACCAAAGCAATGAAATGTACGTTGAATATCATGCACAAAAAAAGCGCCATGACAGGCGCTTTTTACAAATGGTGAATGAGATCATATTCACTTTTTAGAAGTGATAAACCCTTTACGACTCTAGTGGTATCGCTCTGTTTTCAAGTAAAACAGGAATACCTTCAGTGATTGGATACGCTAATTTATCAGCTTTACAGATTAACTGATCTGCTTCTTTATCAAATTCCAACTTACCTTTACAAACAGGACAAGCCACAATCTCAAGTAATTTTTTATCGAACGCCATGGAGGTTTCCTTGTTTAACTTTGACGACTTCGTTAAGTCTATTCAAAAATGCTTGGTCAAAACTTTCATTAAGCTTCGCATTAACTGGCAGATACCACCAGTTTTGTTGTGCAAAATCGCGACATTTAACCGCATCTTTCTCGGTCATTATCAATGGAGTATGTTGTGAAAGCTGCTTTAGCTCAGCTTCGTCAAACGCTTGATGGTCTTCAAACGCTTTGGTTTGCTTAATTTGATAACCTAAATGGTCTAAACTATCAAAAAATCGCTGTGGATTACCGATACCAGCCATCGCTATAGCTTCTTGTTGTTGCCACTTCTCATGATTCAATGAAGGTTTAACCGCTTTTAGCGCAGAAGGTTCTAGACTCATCGCAATTTCATTTGCTTGAGGGCTGCCACCATTATTAATTGCCCAATCTATCGTATTTAAACGCCACAAACCTTCACGTAAAGGTCCTGCTGGGATCAAACACTGATTACCATATCGGCGCTGACCGTCGACTATTGCCAGCTCAATATCTCGAGCTAATGCATAATGCTGCAATCCATCATCACTAATGATCACATCAACATCAAATTCAGCTAAAAGCGCTTTAGCAGCGTCAATGCGTTTAGCGCCAACAACCATAGGAACCTGCGTTCGAGCAACTATCATCGCTGGCTCATCACCCACATCGTAGGCTTTACCTGTAACATTCACAGCTTTAACGCCGTCAATGTTAACGCCATAACCACGACTTATTACTCCAGGCTTGTAACCATGCTCGCGCAATAAGTTGATTAAATAGATAACCGTTGGGGTTTTACCACTGCCACCTGCGGTGATGTTACCCACAATAATAACCGGTACTGGTAAGGTTTCTGCAGTGCTAAAACCAAATTTATATCCTAAACGCCTTAGCAAAGACACTAAAGCAAACAACCAGCTCAATGGCAGTAATAACCATTTAGCTGGATGCCCTTGATACCAAATTTTATTCACTAACGATTGCATTTAATTACCAAATTGCATTTGGTACAGGTTGGAATAAATGCCTTCTTTGGCAATCAAATCGGTGTGAGTGCCGCGTTCAACCACTGAACCTTGGTCGATCACTAAGATTTCATCGGCAGATTCAATCGTAGATAAACGGTGAGCAATCACAATTGACGTGCGGTTATGGCGCAAATTATCTAAACCATGCTGAATCGCTTTTTCAGACTCAGTATCTAATGCCGATGTTGCCTCATCTAAAATCAATACCGGTGCATCACGTAACATTGCGCGTGCAATTGCTATACGCTGACGTTGCCCGCCTGACAGCAACACACCATTTTCACCGACTTCAGTATCTAATCCCTCAGGCAAGGTTTCAATAAACTCCATCGCATAAGCCAGTTCAGCCGCTTTAATAATTTGCTCACGGGACACTTCTCCCGGATATGCATAAGCAATGTTATTGGCAATAGTGTCATTAAATAATGTGACTTGCTGGGATACCAATGCAACTTGATTACGCAGCGACTTTAACTTGTAATCATAAATACTGACGTCATCAAGGGTAATATCCCCTTCTGAAACACCGGTATAAAATCGGGTCATAAGACTAGCAATGGTTGATTTACCTGAGCCACTTCGGCCTACTAACGCAATGGTTTTACCTTGCTTAACTTCAAAATCAATATTAGTTAACGCAGGTTTTTCAGTATCAGGGTAACTAAAAGTAACATTGTTAAACTTCAAGTTACCTTTAACGCGCTGAGTTTCAAACTCACCAGTATCTGATTCAGGTGCGGTATCTAATAATTCAAACACAGTAGTACAAGCCGCAATACCCCGTTGGAATTCAGCATTCACACGGGTTAAGTTTTTAATTGGCTGAAGCATGGCCATCATTGCGCCTAGAATTGCCGCAAAAGTACCCGCGGTAATATCATCTTTTAAACCTGGGAATGTTGCTGCATACAACACAAACGCCAGTGCAAATGAGCCAATAACCATAATGACAGGTTGGCTGATTGCTTGGGCTACTGCTAATTTCATATTCTGGTGGCGGTTAGAATCATTCACTTTAAAGAAACGATCGACTTCCGTTTTTTGTCCACCAAATGCCAACACATTTTTATGGCCTTTAATCATTTGTTCAGTGGTAGCAGTTACGCCGCCCATAGCGGACTGAATTTGCTTAGATACCTTACGAAAGCGCTTACTGACCACACTGATAACTATGCCCATCAATGGCCCTATCACTAAAATACACAGTGATAACTTCCAAGAATAAAAGAACATAATAGCGAGCATCGCAATAACGGTAATAGAATCGCGCACAATAGAAATCAACGCACTACCTGATGCTCGAGCGATTTGCTCTGTATCAAAGGTCACACGGGAAATTAAATTGCCACTATTTTCACGGTCAATGTAGCTTACTGGTAAACGAAGATAGTGCTCAAACACTTGTTGACGCATATCCATGATCAACTTCGCACTCATATACGAGACACAATAAGTCGATACAAAGTTAGCAATACCACGCAAAGTAAACATGCCTATCACCACTAAAGGGGCCATCAGCATAATATCTTTATTGGCGTTAAAACCGCCGTGAGTTGGGACATCAACTTCGACGCCACCGACTACAGCAGGAGCTTGACCAAACCCTTCGTCAATAAAAGGTTTAATGAATGCAATGAAAGCAGCATCGACAAGGCCGTAAGTTAACAGGCCAGCAATAGCTAATAGGAACATTCCTTTCATTGGAACGAGATAAGTAAGAAGGCGTTTAAATACGCTCGACATTTCGTTGTTAGTTGTTGTCATTGATTACATTAACACTTGAATAGCAAACAAAGGCCACATTCTACTCTGCTTTAACTTTCTCACCAAATCTAAACACCTTGTTATACCAAAATGGCGCAATATCTGAACGATATTGTCGAATTGTATAAGTTGATGGTTCAAAATCTATACTAATTTGGCCTGAAGTTCCGCTAACGAGTGTTTCAACTCCTCTCATTTTATACCGATCGACGACATCATTTTTAGGGAATCCATATTGATTGGCAAACCCTGCAGTAAAAATAACATCTTGTGGTGATACCGCATCTATAAATGCCTCTGTGGAAGATGTCCGACTGCCATGATGCGGCGCAAGCAATATATCAGACTTAGATAACATATTGTTATTGATGAAATATCTCTCTGAACTCTTCTCAATATCCCCAGCGAGCAAAACTTGATGCTGCCCATCAGTGATAAACGCAATACATGAGCGATTATTATCATTTTTAGCAATAGCATTGATAGCTAGTCTCAGCGTTACTCCGTGCCAATCAAATTGATGATTATTACAAGAGTTATGACTTCTCCCATCTTCTACAGAGTAGTTAGAATGACTCTCGAATGAATCGCTAATAATATGAGTATCAGGGTATTGCTTCATTAAAGCATCTAGGCCACCAGCATGATCATTATCATCATGGCTAATAATGATGTAATCAAGTTTGCTTATCCCCTTCGCATTGAGTGCAGGGATTATGACTCTATCAGCATAACTGAAGTTATCACCGTATGCGGCGCCAGTGTCATACAACAAACCTCGATTACCTTGCTGAATAAGTACAGCCATACCTTGGCCAACATCCAGTACATGTACTTGCCAAGAAGGTACAAGTTGCGTTGGTGAAGAATAAAAAGAAACCCATGAATACAAAAGTAAAGGGATGCACAACACGCCAACAGCCAATCGCCATAAGGTATTGACAGCCCACATCATTAAAAATATGCCTAATATGAATAACATTATGCTGATAACTAACTTGTCTGATAGATGTATAAGAGATAAAGGCCAATGATCGCTCCCACTAATCAGTAACTGAAATGGTGTTAAAGCAACATCAGCAAAACTCATCAATTTTTCGCCAATAAAACCTCTCAATTCATCAGTCATTGGAATAAACATCAAACAGAGATTCAATACCAAGGCAATAATACTCAACGGAATGACCACAATGCTAAACCAAGGCACCATGAGTAAATTGACCCAAATGCTGTTAATTGAAATAGTGCCAAACAATATGGCCTGCATTAAACCGAGACCGATAGCCAGACGCCATTGAATCGACCAAAACCCAACCCAGAAGCCAATAAGTTTATTTTTATAATCTTGGTAACGGTTTGCGAGGCGCTCAAGCAATGAAAGATTTTGTGTATAAGGTTCATTTACTTTAATGCCTTTTAACTCAATCTCATTATGACTAATTTCAAGGGGATTTTTTGGATCATTAAGCGTGCTTTCACTATCAGCTCTGTTTATCTTTGCTTTAGCAACTGAATATTCTAGCGTAAATAATATGATGGCAAGCGCACTGAAAGATAACCAAAAACCTGCACTTAAACTGGCAAACGGATCAATAACTAAAACGGCAAACAATGCCCAAGTTAATCGTTGCCAAGGCGATGAATATTGGTTCACCATCGTTAATACAATTAAGATGAGTAGCATAATCAGCGCGCGCTGAGTGGCGATGGCAAAACCTGCTAAGTAGCCGTAACCCGTCGCCATTAATGCAGCCAACACCATAGCAATCAGTATATTGCGTCTGCTAAATGATGGAAAAAACTGCAAACCACTGCGAAAAATAAACCAGAACAAACCAAATACAACCGATAAATGTAAACCTGAAATGGCCACTAAATGTCCGGTGCCAGTTTGTCTTAGTTGCTGCCATTGAGTGGGGCTTAGATCGGATTTATCGCCAAACAGCAAGGCTTTCAATATTGCCCCATTTGAACGTGTTTGTAATATGGGTGCCATCTTGTTAATGATTTTCTGTCGTAATGGGGCATTATAATCAACAAGTTCAGCCTGTTTGACTCGGCCTTTAGCAACGATATGACGGCTTAAAAAGTATTTCTGTTGATTAAACCCTCCTTGGTTCAACGGACTAGTGATTGGCTTCATTCGCGCAGTAAACTGCCAAACCTGACCCACTTTTACTTCAGGCGGTTGTTGCCATGTGAGTCTATAGTTAGAGTGATAAAATTGGTATTGGTCAGAAATCACTCTAATGTCGAAACTTATCCAGTCGCTGTTTGTGCTAACTAGTGATACTATCTCTGCCTTAAATTGTTTTTGAACAGGGATTTCTGATTCATGTGAAGAAAATAATGAATTAAAACAAAAAGAAACTAACATCACTCCACAAAGTGTTCCGCTGATGAAAGGCCATTTTGTGAAGGTGGATAAAACGACAATCAGAATGATAGACGCCATCCATATAGGAAGTAAGCTTGGCAATAAATTGCTAAAAAGCATACTGGCGCAAAAACCATAAATGAATCGATTTATCATTGATTAATTAAAGACAGTAATCGCGTATATGCCAAAAAAATTATTACAAAAATTTATGCCGAAGCCTGAAACCTTGCGTAATCACAAATATTTACGGGTTTTCGGAAATTTGTTGGATAAACCCAACCTTTGGAGTTTGAATCGCAAATCTGCTCCTGGCTCATTTGCGGTGGGCTTATTTGTAGCTTGGCTTCCTGTACCGTTTCAAATGGTCATAGCTGCTGGCATGGCGATATTTTTTAACGTCAATATTCCGCTCGCCGTTGCTCTTGTTTGGTTAACTAACCCAATCACAATGCCGTTTATGTTTTATGCAGCTTATTTATTAGGTTCTAAGATTTTAGGCTTGGATACCACAGATTTTGCTTTTGAAGCCAGCTGGCAATGGGTAGAAAGCTCTATTGGCACCATTGGCCCACCATTCCTGTTGGGGTGTATCGTACTAGGTTGTATTTTCGCTCTTATTAGCTTTTTTGTGATTAAAAGTCTTTGGAAATACTCAGTATTATTCAAATGGAATCGTAGAAATTAATCTTGAATTAAAGCTTCACTAAAATAATTCAAAGCTTAAAACAAAAGTTAAAACAAAAAAGTCAGCAATGTTGCTGACTTTTTGAATTTAAAAGGTTTATTACTTTAAATTATTGATTTTTCGATAAGCTAACACTATTAAATGAACACACAATAAACCACTAAAAGCGCCACAGAAAAACATCATGGCGATTGACTCAACCGACGACATATCATCAGCATACAGCCACCACCATAACGGCCATCCCACCAAAGATAGTAAGGTTAATTGCAACATACACGATTTACACCTGCCTATTTTTTGCTTGAATATCGACTCTTGGCAATCATCACAGGCCATTCATTTACCCTTCAACTTTACTATTCGCATTTGAAATGTATTCATCCCTTAACATGGCAAAAGCACATTCATCGCCCCATTGCCCTTTAAAAAAGATATTTTTTATAAAGTGCCCTTCTTTTCTAAATCCTAACTTGTTCAGTAATCCCATCGATGGGATATTTTCAGCATCAGTAATCGCTATTATTCGATGCTTTTTAAGCTCAATAAATAAGTAGTTTATCACTGCGGATACCGCCTCAAAGACAATGCCTTGCCGATGATATTGCTGCGCTAAGGTAAATCCTATTTCCATTTGTTCATCATCAATAAAATGCACCGCAATATCACCCATAATAAGCTGAGTTTGGTTATCTGCTATAGCCAATTGGAACCATAAGCCTGACTGACCAAACGCCTTATAATCCATCGCAGCAAAAAAAGATTGTGCTTGCTCAAAACTGTAATCAGTCCAGCTTTGATATTTGGCAATAATGGGATCGTTACGGTATTGCGTAAACATGGGTAAATCTTCAGCCACAAAGGGGCGAATGATTAAACGCGTTGTTGAAATTTGAAATTCCATATCCTTCCCTAAAGTGCCCTAATTAATGTTTTAATTAATGTTCTAGCTAACGTTCCAATAGGACCAACTCACCTATTAATGATCTGTCGTTATAGGTAAATCGATTTCGCTCACCATCAAACATTTTTGATTCTTGCTACCAAGAAATCCACTGCGGCTTTGACTTTAGGTACATGGTATCGTTGTTTTTGATATATCAAATACACTCCAAAGTCTGCACTTTGAGTCGCTGATAACGGCGGTTCAAAATCAAGTTCTAATAACTCACCTCTTTCCAGAAATGGTGATAAAACCCACCTTGGCATCATCACAATCCCCTCACCTTTTTTCGCTTTTTCAATTAGCCACTCACCAACATTACTAATGGCGGTAGCAGGAGCAGACACATCTTGCCATTGCCCTTCAATAAGGCTTAACCAAGGCACTCTGCCATTAGGGGATCGATAATATAAACCTTTATGTTGTAATAATTCATTAGGATGAGTTGGCGTCCCCATATGATTAAGATATTGCTCACTCGCTGCAGGAATAAATTGATTATCCATTAATCTAATCGCCACGACTCGATCGTTGGGGGCATAGCCGCCTCTAATAGCAATATCAACATCATCACGGCCAACTGAAGACAATTCATCACTCAGCTCAATATCTAAAATAACCTTGGGATATAACGTGGAAAATTCTTCTAAAAGCGGAATTAACACCTCGCGACCAATACCCACCATAGCGCTTATACGTAACTTGCCCATGGGCTCAGTTTGGTAACTGCGTACAGCTTCATTACTTTGCTCTAGCTGGGTTAATAATAGTGATACTTGCTGATAATATTCTGCACCAATTTCAGTTAAATTAACGGCTCTGGTTGAGCGTTTTAATAAGGTCGCCCCAAGACTTTTTTCTAAATCAGCAACCCGCCGTGATAAAGATGAAGCAGGAACAGAAAATGCCTTCGCAGCCTGAGTAAAACTGCCTAGCTCCACCACTTTAACAAAGTATTTTAGTGCTCTTAATTGATCCATAACCCAGCCACTATTGTCTTTAAAGCAATAAAGAATCGCTTTTTAGCCACTATATCTTATAAGAAAGAAAAGGAATAATAGATTTCATTATTAAAGAACAAACAGCATTAAGGATAATTTCATGAACACATATACCGCCATTAACCTTGTTAAACGCCCACAAGGCGGCCCAATCACTTCTGATATATTTGAAGTTATCCAAAAGCCTATGCCCGTTGTTAAACCTGGCGAGCTTCTGATTAAACAAAATCACATGTCACTAGATCCAGCCATGTTTGGTTGGATGCAACCAGACACAGATAGTTATATCCCGCCGGTTAATTTAGGCGATGTCATGCGAAGCAGCGGTGTGGGTGAAGTGGTCGAAAGCAATCACCCAGATTTTAAAGCGGGCGATCGAGTTATGGGGATGATGGGTTGGCAGGAATACTTTTTAACTAACGGTAAAGGCATTAATAAAGTCGACGCACCGCTACCTGACGAAGCCATATTATCAATATTTGCCCTACCGGGTTTAACGGCCACACAAGGCTTATTCAATGTCGGTAAACCAAAAGCTGGCGAAACGATTATTGTTACTGGTGCAGCGGGCTCAGTAGGCTCAATCGTGGGGCAATTGGCCAAAGCAGATGGATTACACGTAATTGGCGTTGTTGGCAGCGATGAAAAAGCAGATTGGATTGTCAATGAGTTAGGTATTGATTCAGCGATTAATTATAAAACGGCAGATTTGGCAGCTGAGTTAGATAAATTAGCACCACAAGGTATTGATTTATTTTTTGAAAATACCGCAGGCCCTATCCAAAGCTTAATTGTTGATAAAATGAATCCCCATGGCCGCATTATGGTCTGCGGGTTAATAGCTGATTACAGCAAACAAACGCCAGCGCCGGGCCCTAGCTGGATGAATATCCTTAGAAGACGTATTACTGTGCAAGGTTTTACCATGCCAGATCACTTTGGCGAAGTGCCGAGTTTACTAGAAAAGTTAACCCCTTATGTATTAAAAGGACAAATCAAACACCGCTCGCATGTATTAGAAGGTTTGGAGTCTTCAATTGAAGGGTTAAACCTATTCTTTACAGGTGCAAACAAAGGCAAGCTGATGGTTAAGCTGTAAATACCGATATTGCACTTGATATAAGCAATTAAAAGAGACACTCAAGATGAGTGTCTCTGAAGCTTCGTTTATCATCACCGCAAAAGCGTTCATTTTCGCCAATGTAGCGTTTTATTTCACATTAAATCTCCATTATTTACCAAACCTCCATTAACCACCAAACATCTATCAATCACTCCTCGCCAATTTAGTAAATATTTTGATTCGGGATAAGTTGCACATCTTTGAGCAAACCATCTAATATTTTTTTCACAACGCGTTCGGCATCTGCGTAAATCGGATGTTGATGATTAGCTTGTAAATAATAGATAGCATAACTCAGCGATGTTGGCAGCAGCTTATTAAGTCGCTGCGGAGCCTGGTAACAAAAATAATCTTTGTAATGGGAGCTTGAAAGTTCATCGACTAAAATAACGCTCTTATCAAGCAACAAGTGATTAGCCAAAATGGTTTGCGATTCTGAGCGATATTTAAATTTAAAACCTTCCATTAAATCACTATTTTCAAGAATGGCTTGAATACGGTTAATTCCACTCAAAATGACACCTGCAAAGATGTGCTCAGCAAAACCACTGCTTTCCATACCTTCTTCAATCCACTGATTTTGAGTACGACTAACGAAAACAGGTTTTGCCCCAGTAATCGGGATTTGTCTAATTTCTTTAGGGGAATTTAAAGGGAATAAATTTAGGCCAATATGCACATCACCATTAATAATTTGATCAAGGGTATGATCGTTCCAATGAACAAAAGTAATTCTGGCCTTGGGTAAAATCCTTGAGGATACTTCTACTAGCGGTTTTGCAATGATATCAATCAGTGGACTCGATATCGCAAATGTTATCTCACCATCAAAATCAGCCTGATTGAAAAAGTCTTCAGGATAAAGCCGTTTCTCAATCTGCATCAACTCTGAAGCCAAGCCCTCACCAATACTGGTCGCCCTAACTGTGGGGACTAATTTACCCTGCCCTTTGATAAATAACGGATCGTTCGTGGCTTCACGTAATTTAGATAAAACCTGACTCACAGCTGATTGAGAAATACCTAACTTAGTCGCAGCTAAAGTTGTACTGCGAGTACTATATAACTCGTTGAATACTCGCAAGTAATTTAAGCTTATTTGCTCCGAATACTTTTTGTACATACACCACCCAATTGCCTAATTTTCACAATCTATATTAGCATAGCTTATAGTTGTTATAAGTAGCACCTGTCACATATGTTAACTAGGATTTGCGTCACTTACTTTAAAACGTAATCCAGTTCACATATGTATCTAGGGGAAGATAGTGACTAATCAGGTAACAGAACCAGAATTTTGCAAAGAAACCTTCGCAACAGTACTAAGACAATATCGGAAATCTTATCGTTTATCACAACAGTCTTTAGCTGATGACCTAGCGAATAACCATAGTCTGTTTAAGAACATTAACCAATCGATGGTCAGTCTGTGGGAAAAAGGTACCATCTTACCTTCGTTAAACAGAAGAGTGGGCTTAGCTAACTTCTTTAATCAATGTTATCAATACGACGCACATGAATTAAAAGTAATTAAAAAAGCGCGTAAAAATCGTATTAACGATGGTCAAATGCCAAACATCTACAACTACAGCATTAATCAAATCAAAGAGTTTTGGTTTGATGAAATGACTGAAGATGAAAAAGAAGGTATCTATCGCGCTCATAAAGTACAAAGCGGTTATGACTTTAACGACACCCTTGAGCACATTGAATGTAAGCGCGTCAAAGTGGTTTGTTTTTACTTTAATAACTCAATCATTGGTCATTTAGCCTTTTGTGTTGCCCAAAATGGTTTCATAAAATTAGTCAGTATCGTTGCTATAGATAAAAATATTCGAATGAATATTATTAAGTTCATTCACACTTTATCATCTGACATCACGCTTATTCTTCCTAGTTTTGTTGGTTATTACAGTAACTTGTTAAATGATATTTATCTTGAAAAAGTACCAACAAACGGCCCTATCACTCTACATTCAGCTAAAAGTGAAAGCTTGTTCAATAATCCGTTTGTTAAACACGTTTTGAATGGTAATGATGATTTAGTTTTACTACGTTACGAACAGCAAAACTTCGAAGCATAAACTCATTGTTCAGATAAACCGCTAAAGGTTAATCTGCTCTAGATAAGTCATGATGACGCCTATTACTCCGGTAATAGGCGTTTTGTTTTAACAACATAAACCTAACTGCTCGCTGAACATACTTCCAATCTTGCTTGCAAATCTCTTAGCTAAAATGATGAGCTAGGTTGCATCAAAAAGGCTATTTCATCAGCAGTCGATTCTCGGCCTAAGATACTATTACGATGCGGGTAACGGCCGAAGCGTTCGATAATTTCAAGATGCTTCTTTTCAAATGCATAATTTGACTCAAGCCCTGCTTGATTAAACAGTACCAGAGCTTGCTGATGCACTATCATTGATTCACTGTGCATATAAGGCATATATAAAAAACTACGTTCAATAGGCGTTAACTGATTATCTTGGCTTTGAGCAACCGCTTCTTGTGCTAACACTAAAGCAAGAGGATCAGATAAAAATGCCTTAGGAGAGTCACGGTACATATTCCGAGAGAACTGATCGAGCACAATAATCTCTGCGAGCCTGCCAAGAGGACTAGCTCGCCACTCATAGAGTTCACCAGCCATCGCTTGAGCATGCAGTGTTGCGAATTTCGACATAATAACTCGGTCAAACTCGCTATCTTTTTTAAACCACAAAGCGTGGTCTATCTCATCAAACCAAAATGAAATCACCTGCTGAAAATCGCTCATAGCACTTCCTCAATTTATATATCCATTGCAGTAACTTAACAATTGTATGCTAGATTTAAAATAGACTTTGAAATAGACACACTTTAGGACATCTATGGCAGAAAAACCTCAAGCTTCTAGCGACGCCATAAGACAAGATCCACTGATTGAAAAAGTGCTTAAACGTTCACCTTCAAATATTGCCGCCAGTTTTACTGACGAACAACTTAATGCAATAAAAATGTCACTGGGGCCAGACACTTGGGGCGGTCATTTTATTGATAAACGTGGCACCTTTAAGTTTCCATTTATCAAATGGCGCTTTTATTACGTGTTTTTATTGGGTAAAAATAAACGCGCTTACACAAGGCGAGAAAAGAACATGTCTATGTTGATGATGTTTGCCACCGTCGGCGGATTTATAGTCATTAGCATGCTACTTGGGCTACTAATGCTCTACCTATTAAAGTCCGCACTGGGGATCGACTTATTTCCTGATACATCACTAGGCATTTGGGACAGTTTCAAAAGTTACTTTGACTAAGGTGAGTGGTTTGAATTTCATTAGGTAATTTGGAGTACATGACTTGAAAGTTAAGAAGGCCTTAGTGCCCCAATAAGGGGCTGATTAATAGCTTGCTATAATGTGAAGCGGAGCGGAACCGGGTAAACTGTTATTTATCCCGCTTGAACAGCTTGTAATGTTTTGATTAACCCATACGCTTAACTTCAGATGAAACTTTAACTTTAACAGGTCTTTTATTAAGGTTAGTTTCAGAAGGCTTATACTGTCGCTTTGGCATTTTATCTAGATGTTTTTGAGTCATCCACCTATCAGGAGTAGAGTTGATCAGTTCTTTACTAACTTCAATACCGTTGGAGTCGATGGTAATAAAGTAAGACGCTTTTCCTGCTCCTTTTGGTCTACAAAATATGAACAAAAAATGCCGCTATCAATAAGCGGCATTTTTAACACATTGTTTAAAACATTAATTTACAACTGCAAGTTGATTAGTCTTCTTGCACTGTTGCTTCGGCAGAACTAGAGTAAGTCGTACTTAGATCGTCACCCACAGCATAACTTTCGAAGTCCTCAGATAGAACCGCCGTATCTGTTGCATCAGCAATCACGACATCATCAGCTAATAACTCTTTTGCTGACTCTTTTGAAGAGCTACCAATACGTATTTGATACGTTTCTGTCGCTGTACCTGTATTGATTGCTTCATAAGGACCGTAGAACATTGTACCGCCATCAATTGACAAAAAGTAACCTGTTGCAGTCCAATCTATAACTACATCAATATCGGTGTCATCAGCATAAGTTAAGCCTTCAATGGTTTGCTGCTCTTTTGCTGCATCACGATATTTAACCACGCCCTCTTTAGCAAAGATTATTTCGCCCGTTAGGTTACTTGAAGAGGCAGAGCCACCATAAATACTAATATAAGCGGTATTATCTTCGCTAACCTCTGGTGTAGCAGTGAAGTCAGCAATGGCTTGTAGCTTAATGCTTGCAGAAATAGAGCCTTCAGCAAGTGCCGCCGTTGTTAAACGTAACTCAGCATCAGCCGTTAATGATGTATCAGCCATTCGGGCAACTTTATTTACACTACTTCCCGCTATGGTCTTAACGGTTGCTTCAGCAGAACTTGAATACATTGTGCTTAAATCTTCACCTTCAGCATAAGTCTCGAAGTCCTCAGATAGCACTGCCATATCTGTTTCATCAGCAATGACGACATCATCAGCTAGTAATTCTTTTGCTGACTCTTTCGAAGAGCTACCAATACGTATTTGATACGTCTCTGTCGCTGTACCTGTATTGATTGCTTCATAAGGACCGTAGAACGTTGTACCACCATCAATTGAAAGTGAATAACCTGTTGCTGTCCAAGCAAGAACTACATCAATATCGGTATCATCAAAATAAGTTAAGCCATCAATGGTTTGTTGAGATTTTTCTGCATCACGATATTTAACAGCGCCTTTACTAAAGACAATTTCACCGGTTAGGTTACTTGAAGAAGCAGAGCCACCGTAAATACTGATGTAAGCGGTATTATCTTCAGAAACTTCTGGTGTAGCAGTGAAGCCAGCAATTGCTTGTATCTTAATGGTTGTAGAAATAGAACCTTCAGCTAGTGGATCCGTTGTTAAACGTAACTCAGCATCAGCCGTTAATGATGTATCAGCCATTCTGGCAACATTGTTGTCTCCCGTCGCCACAACAACTGTACCTGTTATTGTGATTGCTAATTCAGCGGTAGTGCCATCATAAGATTCAATAGTAAATGTATCGAGTTCACTTTCACCTACAACAAGTGCTGCAATAGTGGCATTAGCGGTATCGAGGGTATAGGTCCATGAGCCATCGTCTAATATTGCAAATGAACCGTATGTACCCATTAAGGTTGTCTGAACAATAAAAGCTTCGCCATCATCTGGGTCAAGTACACTTACTAAACCTGTAGTCGTTGCTTCATCAGCTGCAATTCTTCCTGTTAAATCAAAGAATACTGCTGGTGTAGGTTCTTCTGTGCCGTCACCTGCATCAAATACAATAACTTCTGAGTAAATAGCTAAGCCATACTGGCTGTCTGTACCATCTAAAGTTTCACCTGCATCATAACCTTCAAAGTCATCTGAAAATATACTTGTAGTGCCAGCCGTATCTGAAAATACCTCAATGTTATCAACATAGAAAGAACCGAAAGGAATCGTTCTATCATTATCACCGAATCTAAATTGGATAGCTTTAACACCATCAGCGAACCACTGGTCTAAGCCTGTATAATCAGAGTCAACAACTGCTGCAGTAGAGAAAGAACTCCCACCAATCACTTCACCATCAATAGTCACGGTGATTTGATCTGCTTGATCTAAGTCCCATGCGATTTGTACATCATAGAACTGCTCTTCAACAAATGGTGCAGTGATCATATTGCCAGGGTAAGCGTCACTGTCAGTATTTCGAACAAAGAAACGAGGGTCAATTACAGTGCCGTCGTCTTCAGTTTGAGTTCCTTGAATACGCAAATCTATAAGCGATTCACTAGAACTACCAGATGAGCCATAAAGCGTAATGTAAGCATCTTTAACATTTCCATCACTACCAAGCGCAACTTCTTTAGATATAGATGCACTCAGCTTACCTTGACGAAGGTTATCAACGCTAAATCTAATCTCACCCGTATCGCCGCCTGTATCGCTTATTTTTACAACCTGAGTAAGCGAAGCAACACGAATATTAATTTCAGCAGTGGTACCATCAATAGAAGCGATAGTGATTGAATCACTTACAGAGTTACCTAATTCAAGGTTAGCCACAGTATCGTTTTCAGTGCTAACAGTATATGACCAGCTACCGTTGGAACTGATACTAAATGTACCATAATCAAGTGCTACATCAGTTTGAGCAACAAAAGCATCTTCTTCAAAGTTTGGATCAATAATGGTTACTAAACCTGTTAATGGATCCGTAGCAGTATGTTGAACAGTACCGCCAAATTCACCTTCAATGATTGCTGCTACAGGGTCATTGTTATAACCAACAGCGGCTCCAATTACGTCAAGTAACGCTTCATCAACAGAACTGGCAACTTGTGAAGTAGTTTGCAAATTAATTTGTGCTGTCTCAAGTGTAACTAAAGACTCTTCAGAAAAAGAACCATCAGCGACGTCACTAGCAAGGTCTTGCATAACGGTAGATAAATCTGCGTCTGCGTTGTCTGCATCAACTTGTGATAGTAGCGCTAGCACAGAACCATATCTATCAGCATCTTCAGCACCATCAGCACCAAGTTCAACAGTACCAACTAAAGTAGGAAGCACTTCTGTTGTATCAAAACGAATACCAAAACGAGCATTAATTATTTCAGCTTCGTCAGCAAACTGGTTTAAATCACTACCCGCGTTTTGAACAGCCATTTCGGTTAAAGGAGAGACAACATAGGTAGGTGGTGATACTAATACTTCCTCCCCTCCTTCATTAGTCTGAACACTATTTTCAACTACATTCACTACAGATCTTAGTTGAGGAGCATCTAAGGTTAAACCTGTTGATTCGTCCGTATAAGTTCCGCCAGTACATGCAATTAAACCTGTACCTTCGAAATGTACGTTGATAAATGTAACGCCACCTGAAGTGTCAGAGGTTGCAGTGCCTTGCGTAGGAAGAACCGCAGCACCACTATCATCAACTTTAAATATGTCACAAGTTGCACCATCAATAGGGCCCTTAATAATGCTAGCAGAAACATTTAAGGTTGGGTTGATAACAGGTGTAGATGCACCAACACCTTCGGTAAAGCCTGCATTATCGGTATAATTAGCAGAAACAGAAATAACTGTGCCTTCGTCAGCTTCAGTAATTGTGTAAGATGTGCCGATAGTACCTGTTGACCAAACGTAGGTAATGGTGTCTGCAATAATTCCGTCAGCATCAGTAGCTGCTGCAGAGATTGTTTCGCCAGCGATAAAATT
The DNA here is from genome assembly GCF_055808815.1 of Shewanella sp. GJ50-10. Lineage (NCBI taxonomy): Bacteria > Pseudomonadati > Pseudomonadota > Gammaproteobacteria > Alteromonadales > Shewanellaceae > Shewanella > Shewanella sp. GJ50-10. The sequence goes on from NZ_JBVVSS010000001.1 coordinate 2,534,211, forward strand.
GCTTCCGGTTATTGCTATACTTCCGCGAGTATTTCCATCTAGTTCAGCACCGTCATCACCGCCACAACCTAATAGGCCTGTCGCAATGATGAGCGGTATAAGAGATTTATTATTCATTTTTATGACTCCAAAAAGATTCTTTCCAAATTTAGCTTGTTTTATTTAAGTACTAGAGTTGGCTAGTACTTAAAGCTGACACCTGCGAACAGGCGAGGACCGTAATCACTTACTTGACCCAAGTTACCTTGAGTATAAAAGTCATCACTGCGTGGCTCACTGAACAAGTTAATTGCTGAAACTTTAACACGAACGTGTTTGTTGATTTTATATGCAGCACGAGCTTCCCAAATACCTGCCTCATCAACATAACGCAGTCTTGTGCCGTTAGAAGTGTATGGTTGGAAGTATTCACTACGATACTTGTAGATAAGAGCAGTATCAAAATCGCCTATTTGGTAGTAAAGCTGTCCATTGAATACATGCTCAGAAAATCCAGGTACTGAGGCAGGTGGAACAATACCTGCGGTAAGCTGAGTGGTTTCACCGTCTAAATCAGTAGTAAAGGTATTACCGTAGTTACTGTCTTCAAACTCATAGGTTGTATCGGCGTAGTTATAACCAAGCTTCACACCAATACCTAAATCCCAACGATACGAGAATGTCGCTTCGAAACCATAAAGGTCACTGTTTTCGTCAGTAGTGACTGAATTAGTAATAGGTAAAGAAACTTCCACACCGTCAACGATAAAATTCTCTAACTGTGTTTGCTGTTGGAAACCGCCATTGAATTGCTTGTAGTAAACACCTAGCGCTACCATAGAGTCATCGCTTGGATACCATTCAAAAGCAGCGTCATAGTTCCATGACATTAATGGTTGAAGATCAGGATTACCTGAACCATTAACACCAACCAACAAGTCTTCTACTGATTCAGGGTCATCCGAGTCATCGGTTACGAATGTGCGGCTATAACTTAGATCAGATGGATCTGCACGTGACATACCTCGGTAAATACCGGCCCTTAGGAGAATATTGTCATCATAATCAACGACTAAGTTAAAGCTTGGTAGTACTTCAGTGTAATCACCACCACCAACAATCTTTTCAATACTTCCGTTTGGTACTAATTCGACGATACCTGTCGCCGGATCAGTGACAACGTCGAAACCTTCTCTAAAGCCAATAGAGGTAACGTCAGTATCCACTACACGAACACCAAAGTTACCACGAATATATTTACCAAACATTTCAGTGTCGTAATTAAGCATGGCGTAAGCAGAGGTAGTTTGTTCTGTTACGTCAATAGTACCTGCATTCTCGTATGTAACCTCTGGATATGCGAATTCGCCGCCTTGTGATGCTGCGACTGCTTGAGAGAAACACTCGTTATTGTAAGTTGCCCACGAAGCGCCTGTACCGCTTTCTACAACATTACCTGAACTGTCAACATGGGTGATAATATCACCGTCAGAAACACTAGATAAAAAATCAGTCTCAGGGAAGGCTATTTGGCAACCTTCAAGTACATCGATGGCCGATGTTGCAGATTCATCTAAATTAAATGTAGTTCTTGAGCCATTACCGTTCGTGCCACCAAATTGAACAAATGTTAGCTCAGAAACGCGAACGCCAGCTTGAACGCTACTAAAAAAATCACTGTCTAGAAGATAATCAATATCAAGGCGTGCACCCATAATTTCGTTGTCGCGGACATTTTCTCTGTCGATACGAGTACGAAGGCTATCAGTAAAATTGGAAATATCAGTCACATCAAAATCAGTCACTGTGAAATGAGGAATATATTCACCTAAATCCCAAGATAAGAAAGGACGAGAGCTCGTTCTTCCTCGGTTTGTTATTTGTAGTTCTTCACGGCTGGTTTTAGAATAGCCAAGGTCAACACTAATCTTTAGATCATCAGAGAAAAAATGTTCAACGTTCAAGCCATATCCACGATAGTTTTCTTCACGCGAAAATTGCTCGCCCGCAGATTCGATGCGTTCTTCACCTTCCCAATGTAGAATACCGCCAACATCGTTTGTGATCAGATTTTGCCCAGTTACACCCGGTGTAACGCGCTTTTGTAAGAAAATTAAATCATGACGCGCTTCTGCTTGGGTACGATCTGAAATTTGCGCGTCAAAATTGATATCCCATTTATTTGAGGGTTGGTATTGTAGAGCAAAGAATAAAGCGTCTCTTTCATCAGATGTTTCATTTTGACGGAAGCTTCGGCTTGAGCCAGTCCATGCGTATTCTCTGCCATCATCTACTGCAAGACCTGTTTCTGGATCAATATCATTATTATAACCTTGGTTATTCGAGCCAACAATTTCATCTTCACAATCGCCCGCTGAGCTACGGAAAAAACCGGTATTGGTATCGGTTGGATCATTCAAACATGCCCACAAAGATGAACCCGTTGGGCTTGAGCTTCTATATTCAGCTTCTGGCTGGCTAATATCTTGACGCTGCAAACCTACACTCAAACCAAATGCTTGACCGTTATCAAACTCAAATTGATCAACATAACTTAGTGTTCCACGGTAGCCCAAATCACCTTGAAGTGAATTGTCAACGTTTCCTTGGTCTGGGTTGTAGTTACCTTTTACCTCAGCCTGAAAACGTTGCTTACCAAAATCTAAAGGCTTAAGTGTCTCCAGGGTAATAACACCCGCAACCCCACCTTCAATCATGGAAGCGTCTTGTGTTTTATAAATAGCTACTTTCTGCATCAACTCTGATGGGAACTGAGAAAAGTTAACTGAACGGTCACCACTACCATTGGTCGCTTCACGGCCATTGATGTTAGTGGCACTTAAGAATGGGCCTAAACCACGAATACTGATTTCAGTAGCACCACCATTTTCACGGTGAGATGATGCTCCCGTTAATGTCTCTAGCGCCTCACCAATTGAAAGTGCAGGTAAATCACCAATATCTGAAGCAGATAAACCGTCAACAACCGTGGTAGATTCACGCTTTATTGCAATTTGGTCTTGAATTGTTCTACGTGTACCAGTAACTACAACAACTTCTATATCATTATCAACTTTATCTAGATTTTCAGTTTCGGCTTCTTGTGCTATTGCCGAAAATGCAAAAGAACTGGTTACAGAAGTAAATGCAGCAAGCTTCATCCATTTTGCTATAGGTGAAAGCTTGAACTTCCCTATTTTATGGATGGGTTTTGTTTTTTTACTTAATTTTGTCGACATACCGTACTTCCCCTTAGTATTTTAATAAGCATGTTAATGCCATTTATTGGTATATTTTTTTACAAGCAGATTACTGCCATTAAATTCTTATATTTATTATTGCTATTAAATTCTTATATTTATTATTGCTATTAAATTCTTATATTTATTATTGCAAGCAGGTTTCTGCCATAAAAATCTTATATTTATTATTGAAAGCAGGTTATTACCATTAAATTCATACATTTATTATTGCAAGCAGGTTACTGCCATTAAATTCTTATATTTATTATTGCAAGCAGGTTTCTGCCATAAAATTCTTATATTTATTATTGAAAGCAGGTTATTGCCATTAAATTCATATATTTATTATTGCAAGCAGGTTACTGCCATGAAATCCTTATATTTAAATTAGCGTTATATTAATTCCAACAGACGAAACCCAAACAAAAGTTTTAACCTATTAATTTAAATTAAAATATAACCAATAATTGTAGTTACGAATTTCAAATTCATGTGTTAACTGCGCTAAAATTTATACCCTTTATGCATGTTATGGATATGATAGAAAGTGGCTTGCACATAATCACCATCAGCGCCGTCATTGTTTTGATTATAAACACCCGCTTTAAAGTACATATACTGGTTACTAGCACTATAACCACTATCTTTCATATCGTAGTACTTAGTAATATTAGGCTTACCTTCCCTGATTATTGTGACGAACAACACTTCATCTTCGACGGAAATTTTATAAGAGAATTTTTCGTTTAAGGCGATTCCGTCATCAGGGTCTGACAAAGTATGTGAACGTGAGCCAATCATATTTATCCAAATATCGTCACCATCATTTATTTCATGGGCAAAATAAATAGCCCCTTTCGAGTTGGCTGGTAATTTTCGGTAATATAAACGAATAGGTTCGTCATCCGTCGCGTGAATTTGCCCGATGACCACGCGTCCAACCTTTTTTTATCACCTGTGGTAGATACCCGGTTTATTGCCAAAGTCCCTTCCAAACTGCCTTCAACCCCCCCAGACTTAGCTTTCGCCGAACCATGCGCATTGCTAAAAACCCAGTTATTTTTAGTCAGGCCACGAGTTTTTATTCGACTATTACCTCTACGTAGCATTTCGCGTAGTTCGGTTCTCGCATATTTTGTATTTTTTGAGGTCTTTGCACCTACGTTTGGGCAAGCGAATACCAAGCCACCATCATCTGCTGTATAAAAAAATGGCTTTAAGTTAAAGCCTTTATCTAATGATTTCTCATAGACGGTATCAGCTTTTTTATCTTCGTTGAGATCGGTTGGCAACGTTAACGACCAATCGAGTAAGTCAAAATTTTCACCTGGCTTTTTAAGCGGATCGAGTTTTGACAGATCCCCCAGTAAAACACCTTCAGCAAGGCTAGTGTGTGACTTAGGAATAAGCGTATTCTCCTCAATTTCCTGAGCATTGAGTGATGCGCTAAAAACAGCTAAAGCAAAAACTAGCACAGCGAAAATGTCACACATTTTCTTTTGAAAATGTCGGTAAGATTGATATGTGTTGATATTGGAATCCTTTATAATTTACGATCTCTTTGTTGAATATGTTCGTGTATTGTTCGGCTTAACTATTTTCAAAGCTTACTCAGAATACCTATATGCGCTGCATATAGTGGCGCACCTACACATGAACTTAACTACCCCTGAAAAACGTAATAAAAATAGGTAAGACTTTGCTTCTAATTAACACCACAAATTATCTAATTTCGTTGTAAAAAGAAGCAGAACTCTTTGTTGCATATGATCAAAGAGCTATGATTAATTGCCCCACACAAATCACACATAAGCCATCCAATACAGCCACTGTATTAACAACCCATTCACACCTGCAACCTTTCATTAAACAAAATATAACCAGCACAACATATCATTGTCAACCAAAATAGCACCTCAAGCATTACCAAAAACCAAAATTGGTAGTAACAATGGCATAAAAAAGACTAACGCATTGGCTTAACGCTTTTTCCATAAAATAAAAATAAACAATATAAACAAAAGATTACAGAGATGGTGAGTTGTTATTATTGAATAGTTTTCATATTCACTACCAATGGTTATAACAACATGACCAAATAACAGAACAAAGTTAGTTAGCGACGCAGCTGTATTACCAATTAGTAAAAATGACTATTACCAATTTGACACAGGTGTTACCAATAGATGATGTGATGAGATTACAGTTCAGAACTAATATGCAGATTATAAGCTGTACGATAATTCGTATTGATTGTGATTTATCATTAATGCTCTTGTTGAACGAAGCTACGCTGTCAGGCGCATTAGTGCTGATTTCGATGCATGTCCTGATAACATATGTAGTGGTCAACTAATAGGCTTGATGTTAGCTGTTGCAGGAGCAAAGTTGATGCCGCTCGAAAACAGCACCAAAAACCAAGCCATACGACCTTGCCCTTGCTGCCAACAGCCGATGAAATTTATGGGCTGTTGGCAACAAAGTAATGTAAACAAGCCTAGGCGGCCAACAAGGATTATTTGGCCAAATAAAAGGACGCCTAATGCGACTGTTTAAGCCGAAGGATGATAAAACCCACACAGAAAAATGTAGATTAGTGTAAGTATAAGGAGATGGTAAGGCATTGATATGTTGCGTAAATAAATTAGCTAACAAGACTAAGTGGTTACTGCGCCTGACAAAAACATTAGCGATACAGCACACACATAAAAAGCGTTAGTTCTTACGTCGATATTTACACTATAAAGGTATCACTCGGGCTTGCTCAAAACTTGGGATAAGGACGCGGCTGCGCGCGGCCTATCCTTATTAGTTAAATGACTGACTTAAATACACCGAAATACTCCGATTTTTCCCCTGATTGAATTCTAATAATGTAGTGCGATTCATCAGAGTCCGTATACCAAGTAAAAACTTGACCATTATGGTTTATAGAGCACTTTATTGGATAGTCGTGATCGGTGAGTTTTGGTAGCTTCCCATGCCCACCCGGCTTACCCAAGTTTTTGTTTGAAAGCTTGTCTTTGATCTGCTTTACTTTTTCAGTTGAGCACTCTTCAGCTAAAACTGATACAGGTAAAAGTAGGGTTAGTAATAGTGCTATATTCTTCATTGCATTTAACGCCCTGCTAAGAGGCGAATAATTGTTGGCTACAATGGCGACAAAGGAGCAAAAGCCAGCTGTTATTTGTCCTTTTAAGCAACTTGTTATGCACCTGCTTGGATAACCACAGTCCTGACGGAAGGGGTAGAAGATATATACGAGTAATCTTCTTCCCATCGGTGTTTGTCAATATCTATTCCTTTCTTTACGAAGATCACAAATATGACAATCCCGACATTTCTATGTTGTTTGTAAAATTCACCAAGTCCACTAAGGGTTTTAACTACAGCCCTTTTATCTCCGTCACTTTTGATATATTTAAATTCAAAAATAACTTGGCTAGAAAACAAGCTGAAATCAGATTTTTTTTCTTGTCCATCATATCTAATGGCTACCTCCTCTCTTGCTAAACTTGGCAGCCAAGGCTTTACAGTAATCCAAAATAAATTTTGAAAGTCATATTCACTTGATAGATTATTTGTCCACCCAGTTTTTGCAGCCCCATATCCAGTAACGGATTCATTTGCACTTTCCAAACGCTTAATTATATCGATCACCATATCGCAAGCTTCGTTTATATCAGCACCCAAATATGGTTTCACAGGTAGACTGTTTCTTTCAGCACGGTCAAAAAACTTGACCAACGCATTTACTTCAAGGCCATCTGCTGGGCCATTTGGCATTACAGTCAGTCCTCTTTCTTCAAACCTCTCATCCAGTTGAATTGATGCTAAGTCATCTAAATAATTTGAAGAACCGTTATCGCAGTCATAGATTAGCTTTGCATTTAACTTTTCAACAAGTGCATCATTATTTTCAGCCGTCACATAACTTTCATTGGCAACACTAACTGCTTTACCATTTTCTAGAATAAATAAATCTAAAGACTTACAGTATTTTACAGTGAAATCTCGTAAATCAGACGGCTTCAAATGGCCAGAAGTCGTTAATAAAATATCAATGTCAGATCTTGTGCTTCCTGATTCGAATCTACGAGAGCCAAATATATACGCAGCTTCTATTTGACTAAATTGACCAAATAAAACCGAAATGATTGCCCTGAGGTCTATGTTTGTTACTACTGCCATTATAAGTTCTCGATATAGCTAGATGTTTAGTGATGGTGCATAACGCTAAGCTAAATGGAAAATTGGAGTTGGCTATAATCGCGGAGCGATGGCCAACTGTAATTTTTCCATTTAAGCGCCTTGTTATGTCATGAATTGCTGAAAAGAACCAAAGTAAGGTTTTAGAGCATCAATTACAGCTTCCTTACAATCTCCTTTTGCTAGCCTCAATATGGTATCAGGCAGGCTACCATTAGCTAATCCTAATGAATTGCTTACTTGGTTGGAAAGTGACTTCCGATTATACAAGGCCAATAACTGCTTATAATCTTTACTTTCTAATACATCAATGAACCTCTGATTTGTTTCTGAATATATTTGGTTAACATCAATGCTGGCAATTAAGCTTTGAAGAGCAGAATTTATATTCTCAGTACCTTTTTGACTCACATCGAATACATTTAATTTAAACTTAACTTCACTGGAAACATGTAGTGATACTTGCGTATCTAGCTCTCCTTGGAGTCTACCAAAGATTGTATTAGATACTGTTAAAAAGTCAGCGGAGGGATCTCGAGCAAGTCTTTCACTCACTATTTTTAATACTTCTTCCGTACAAAATAAATTCTCCACTTCTGCAACTTCTAAAACAAATATTGAGTCTTGCTCTAGTCTTTCTATCTCAGGTTGGAGGCGTCTATCTCGATCTATAATTCCAAATACATCTAAGTGATGAATTTGACTATTTGTTTTCAAGGCCTTTACAGATTGAATAACTTGGGAGCAGCTACCGCGAGGAATGACAAGAAAGTCAGATAATAATTCTCGGTATAGGCTAACATCGAAACTGCCATTTTCCCCCTCAACAAATACAACAGGTTTTCGGCTTCCCAGCACCTCAATTAATAACTCACTTGGTAAGTTTTCATCATTGTTTATAAGTGACCAATCCCACTGTTGTCCATTGAATGATTTCAGCCACACTCTTTTAGCAGCTTCTTTTGCAGCCGCAAAGTCCACATCATGAGTTAGGTATACAAATAAGCAATCTTGACGTAATTTTTCTATAGCATCCCACAGGGGGGCTTGAACTGACTTATGTAAATGTAGTTCGGGCTCATCAATTACGACAATTCCATTGGCAGGAGCAGCCAAACATTGACCTATTAAATAAAAAATTACACGCTCACCGTCACTCATTTCAGATGAATTATATATTTTATCCGCATCCTCTTTTATGCGAGTTTGTATTCTCAATCCACCAATAATTAACTCCCTATGAGGAAGAATTTTTTCCCACAACTCTTTTACAAGATCAATTTTAGTTTTTGGTGGGTTGACCCGTTCATCAGTCTCTTTACAAGCTCTTTTGAATTTTGCATTTTCTTCTGTCTCGTCAGAAAATAAGTAAACCATAAGTTTTTGGAAGTCATTCATAAAAGTCGTAGCAGGTTTGCTTTGCCATTTACTTGTTTTATTCTGGGGCCCCCAGTTTGGGTGGCCGAATAATAAATCTTTTTCTGCCTGCTCAATCGATTGGGGGGTTGTTGAGTCAGGTAAAGCTAAAGATTTTTGAGCAGAAATTCTATGTACTAAATCTTTCTGAGGAGAGTTAATCTCTACCCAAGATCCAAGCCTAGTTTTCCCTGAACCATTAGCGCCAACAAGTAAAATACTTTGGTTTGTTTCGATTGATTCAGTTGAACTGTCTTTGGGAAGTATAAGTTCTTTTGATGCCAAAATTTGCTACTCCATTTGAATGACATAACAGCTTATTATACGGCTCGCCTGATAAAGTCGGCCGTTTAAGTTATTGATTTATAACATCCTACATTTGCTATCTCATTGATGTAAAGCAATAAATTTAACTGATATCAGCAAACAAACCTTGCTCGCTCTTAAAACTAGCGAAGTAGAAAAGAACCTAAAAATATAAATCTATAAATATCAATTCATTATGTTTTTTTCAGTTATAAGCTCTCTACAACTTAAGACCGATTTTTCAGCATTTTTAGTTGTTATTTTGTCAAATCACATTATAACTGTATGTATATACAGTTAACCCTATTTAAAGGAGTAATTGATGGCTGATACTAAATATTTACAGGCAATTCGCGAGCAGATCCGCATAAGGCACTATAGCTACCAAACTGAAAAATCTTATTTATATTGGAATAAATATTTTATTCGATATTTTAAGTTTTCTAATGCCAGGTGTATTAAATCATCACATATCGAACAATTTTTATCTTTTTTAGCTAATGAGAAACATGTTTCAAGCAGCACCCAGCAACAAGCCTTATGCGCGCTCGTTTTTGCCTTTAAACATGTACTAGCGATTAATACAGAGAACTTGCAATTCCCATATGCAAAAGCTCCAAAACGCATTCCTCAAGTATTAACGGATCAAGAAGCAAAACTGGTTATAGATAATTTACATGGCAAATATCAATTGATAGGGAGTTTATTATATGGAGCTGGTTTGAGATTAAATGAAGCCTTAAAAATAAGACTTAAAGATATTGATTTTGACAAAGAAACACTGTTCGTATTCAGAGGAAAAGGTAAAAAAGATAGAGTATGCATTTTACCCAACATGACTCTCGATACTGTTCATCAACAAATACAAAATGTACGTCAGACTCACCAGTTTGATTTGTCTCAGGGGCTAGGAATGGCTTCCTTACCATCAAGTCTGTTGAGAAAATTCAGGTCTAGCGCGAAACAATTACACTGGCAATTCTTATTTCCATCTATTCATTACATAACTCATCCCAATGATGGTTATACATGTAGGCATCACATTGACCCCACTACGTTTAGTAAAGCATTACGAAAAGCTGTAGCTAAAACAACAATCTGTAAGCGCGTTACGGCCCATACTTTTAGACACTCATTTGCGACGAACTTATTGCAACGGGACCACGATATAAGAACAGTTCAAGAGTTACTTGGACACACTGATGTTAAGACAACTCAAATTTATACCCATGTGGCAGGCTTACACCAAACAGGTGTATTAAGCCCTATGGATATCAAGTAAATATTGCACTATAAATTTTTAAAGGTAATTGATTGAGCAGCTTGCTTTGCGCTTGGATTCGATAAATGTGGCACGTAACCAAGAAAGTCAGAACTCATCATTTGTTTTAATGTCGCGAGGTTTTCATCTTGATATGCCATATCTGAGTCGACTTGGTTAGCTACCCAGCCAACGATTTTTAGTCCATCTGACAATATGGCTTCTTGAGTTAATAAAGCGTGGTTAAGGCAGCCTAACTTCATTCCTACTACCAAAATGATGCCGACTTGCTGCTCCATTGCCAGCAATTTAACACTGTCTGATAAGTATTCCCCATTGCCTAGTGGTAAACGCCAGCCACCAGCGCCTTCAATTAAGGCAAAATCAGCGTTAGTCAGCTCTGTTAATGGTAAGGAGTCTACAACACCTTGTGCTGTTAACATCACGCCTTGCTGCATTGCAGCAATATGGGGCGCAATAGCTGGCTTAAATGCAACTGGGTTGACTTGGTTATATTCGAGCTTGATATTTGACTCAGCAATCAAAGCTAATGCATCGCTATTTCTCAGGCCATTTTCAGTTTGCTCACAACCTGATGCAATGGGCTTAACGCCCATTTTATTACCTTTAGCCCCGTGCAATAACGCAGACGAAACTAGGGTTTTGCCGCTATCGGTGTCGGTACCTGTGACGAAATAAATCATTGCGATAAGCCTTTTATTTTTTTGTTAGCTGCAAATAAGTAATTTGATAAGTTAAGGGGATACCTTGAGCTTGTCGCAAGGTTTCAGCATGTTGCTTTAGTGCTAGCCAATCTTGGCGACCACGAAGCGTTACCCGCTCTTTTGAAGAACAGCTTTGAAGCGAACGCTCTTGTAATGAACGGCTTTGATGTGAACACTCTTGAATTGAAGAGTTTTGTAATAAAGGCTTTTGTAATGGAGTCTCTTGATAGGACTTCACCGATGCCCCAACCCCTTTTATTGAGTAAAGCAGTACTCGTAAATCATTAAAATATAACGACTCACTGCATTCATCCACACTATCAACTTGCCAATATTGGTTATCGATTGCAGCTGTTATTTCTTCAACTGAACGAAAGGCATTATGCCCCAAGCCTAAGGTTTCTAGCTCAGGTAAACTGCCACGGCTGACAATACTGATTAAACAAGACGCTGTAGGTTTTAGTACGCGATGAAACTCGCTAAATACAGCTTGTAAATCGTCACACCATTGCAATACAAGGTTTGAATATAAGCCGTCAAATTGCTGTTCAATGATGGGTAAACTCGCAGCGTCAGCGCACAAGGTTTTATAAGATGGGAATGACTGATTCACCACTGCTAGCATCGGCTCAGATAAGTCAATGGCAGTCACAGTGGCAATGCCTTGGTGTTTGTGATTAAACGAGGAAAAGTCAGTACCTGGGCCACAGCCAATATCGACAATATCGCCCTGTAGCGGGAGGTTACTTAATAATTTTTCAGCGGTGATCCGCTGCAACACATCATGCTGCTTATAGGTTGACGCTGCCTGAGAAAACTTTACTGCCACAGGATTATTTGAGTTCATTCACGCTCTCGAAACGATAGCTAAGCGATACTTTTTTGATGAAAGTATGCTTAAAAAAATTAAATTAAAGTCGCTAATGCGTCGACCAATTGAGCAATGTCGTTGTTATTATGCTGCGCATTTATCGTGATACGCAGTCTTGCTTGACCAGCAGGTACGGTCGGCGGCCTGATGGCGCCAACTGCAAAACCTGCATCATACAATTTACTCGCAATCGATACCGTTTTATCACTGTCACCAATGAGTACAGGTTGAATTGCTGTGATGGAATCCGTCAACGCAATATTGTGTTTAATACAAGCTTGTCTAAATGCGCCAATATTAGCATTAAGCGCTTCAAGCCTGTGTGGCTGAGACTCAGTTAAATTGACCGCGGTTAAAGCTAAATGAGCGCTCGCTGGCGATAAGGCGGTTGAGTATATATATTGGCGAGATTGCGCCACCATAAAATCAATCACAGCCTGTGGGCCAAGAATCGCAGCTCCTTGGCAACCAAGCGCTTTACCAAATGTCACCACTTGAATATCGCACAGCTGTTTTTTTATTTGCTGAGAATTAGTTTGCTGACTCTTATCTTGTTGAGAATTAGTTTGCTGAGAATCATCTCTTGAAGTTTTGCTGACACCAAAACCATGGGCGTCATCAACCACAAGCCAACTATTATATTGCTCACATAAACGCTTTAGTTCAGATAATGGCGCTGTATCACCGTCCATACTAAACACGCTTTCGGTCATTAACACGCTATTAGGATTTCGCTTAAGCAGTTGCTCGGCGTGGTCAAGGTCATTGTGTTTATAGCGTTTAAAAACTGCCCCGCTATCTTTTACGCCATCAATCACTGATGCATGAATGAGCTTATCGGCAATCACCACATCATTAGCGTCAAATAGCGTTTTAATTAGCGCTTGATTAGCACTGAAACCCGAGCAAAACAAAAGCCCTACTTCATGACCTGTCAGCTCGCATAATCTTTGCTCTAATTGCAAGTGAGCTTGGCTATAACCTGAAACTAAAGGCGATGCTTTACTGCCAACGCCATAGATTGTTGCCCCTTGAGTAACGGCATCAACCATTTCAGCGGCATTAGCTAAGCCAAGGTAGTCATTATGGCTAAAGTCGATAATTTGTTGATTTTTATCAGCCTTTGACAACTTACGTTGTCTGAGTAAGCCATCGCTTTCTAGCTTGTGCATACGTTGGCTGATTTTATCTAAAATAGGATGACTGCCCATAATCATTGCCTTTAACGACTAGATAGCGCCAGCATCAAAGAACTGTTGAGTCGCTTTATCTTTTTTAGCGTTCGCTTTTGCTAACAAGGCGCTGTCTGATTCAATATCTGCCGATGGTCCTTGCTCAGGATGCAAACCTAAACGCTTGAATAGAGTCATATCGTCGTTTTCTTCTGGGTTTGGCGTTGTCAGCAACTTGCAACCATAGAAGATTGAGTTGGCGCCAGCGAAGAAACACATAGATTGTAATTCATCAGTCATGTTCTCGCGTCCAGCTGATAAACGAACTCGCGATTTAGGCATGATAATTCGTGCAACAGCAATAGTGCGGACAAATTCAAGCGGATCTAAATCATCAATTTTTTCAAACGGCGTTCCCGCCACTTTAACCAGCATGTTGATCGGTACAGAGTCAGGATGTTGTTCAAGGTTAGCTAACTGTTGCAGTAAACCTGCACGGTCAGTCGCTTTTTCGCCCATGCCGACAATACCACCTGAACACACTTTCATGCCTGATGCGCGAACATTAGATAGGGTATCGATACGGTTTTGATAAGTACGCGTGGTAATAACATCGCCATAGTACTCAGGCGAGGTATCTAAATTATGATTGTAGTAGTCAAGACCTGCACTGGCTAACTCATCTGCTTGCTCTGATGACAACATGCCTAAGGTCATGCAGGTTTCCATGCCTAAGGCACGAACATCTTTCACCATTTGAGTTAAATAAGGCATGTCACGTTCACGCGGGTTACGCCAAGCGGCTCCCATACAGAAACGTGATGCGCCAGCAGCTTTGGCACTTTTCGCTTCAGTGATAACTTTCTCGATTTCAAGCAAACGTTCTTTTTCAAGACCGGTATCGTAGCGTGCACTTTGCGGACAGTATTTACAATCTTCTGGGCAAGCACCGGTTTTAATCGACAATAAGCGACTAATTTGCACTTCGTTAGGATCAAAAGATTCACGGTGAATACTGTGAGCTTTAAACAGTAAATCATTCATTGGTAAAGCAAATAACGCTTCAATTTCTGCTTTGGTCCAGTCGTGACGGATCGCTGACGATGACATGATTAATCCTTTTTTTATTCATTTTGTATTCACTTTATATTGGGTTAGGATACCTTCAGCGTTTAAACTGTCAATGCTAGCAAGCGACACACCTTGACTAACGGTTAAAATATGAACAATAAAGATTTTCAACATTCTAGCTCAACCATCGACTTTGACTTCGATAAACAGCATATTTGGCATCCTTATACTTCCATGAGCCATGCGGCAAAAGTCACGGGAGTCCAATCTGCTGACGGCTGTGAGTTAACCTTATCTGATGGTCAAGTGGTTGTTGATGGCACTAGCTCTTGGTGGGCTTGTATTCATGGCTATAATCGCCCTGAAATTATCGAAGCCATGCAGCATCAATTAACCACATTAAGCCATGTGATGTTTGGCGGTATTACCCACGCACCTGCTGTAAACTTGTGTAAGCGCCTTGTGGATATGACCAGTCCTAATCTAACTAAAGTATTTTTAGCCGATTCTGGCTCCATTGCTGTAGAAGTTGCCATGAAGATGGCGATGCAATATTGGCAAGGTAAAAACCAGCCATTAAAACAACAATTGCTTACCGTTAAACGTGGTTATCATGGCGATACTTTCGCAGCCATGAGTGTGTGCGACCCAGATAATGGTATGCACACTATGTTTGGCAACGCAGTCACAGAGCAATTATTTGCTCCTGCACCGCAATCTGATTTTAATCAGGCGCTAGTCGATGGTGATACTGATGCCTTAGAAGCAATATTAAAAGCTAATCATCAACACATTGCCGCAATTATCATTGAGCCGATTATGCAAGCCGCTGGCGGAATGCACTTTTACTCAGCCGAATACTTAGTTGCTTTACGCGGTCTATGCGATAAATACCAAGTGCTGTTAATTTTAGATGAAATCGCCACAGGCTTTGGCCGCATAGGTAAACTGTTTGCCTATGAATATGCCAATATCGAAGCTGATATTTTATGTTTGGGCAAAGCGTTAACAGGTGGATACATTAGCCTTGCAGCAACGATTTGTAGTGACGAAGTGGCTAAAGGAATAAGTGACTCTCCTGCTGGCGTGTTTATGCATGGACCGACCTTTATGGGGAACCCACTCGCATGTGCCGCTGCGGATGCAAGTTTACAGATTTTACAAACAAGCAATTGGCAGCAGCAAGTCACCGATATTGAATCGCAAATGAAGCAAGAGCTTGCTGAAGCAATTGATTATGAGCATGTAAAAGATGTGCGAGTGCTTGGCTCTGTTGGCGTGATTGAAATGGACAGTGCGATTAATACCGGGGCGCTACAGCAAGCATTTATTGAGCTTGGCGTTTGGATTAGACCTTTTGGCAATGTTATATACATCACCCCGCCCTACACGATTACGTCAGCTCAGTTAACCAAACTGACAAATGCGATGAAAACCATCGCAGCCGATATCACCCAGGAACAAAGCAGTGCTGATACATTCAGTAATGGCTAACCGACTTTAATAAGCAGACACAATAAAGACCCTTTATCAAGCCAGGTAAAGGGTCTTTTGTTTTCTTGTATTCATTAAATGGATTAACACATAGACTAGAGCATCGAGGAAAATTAAATACATAGCCCAATTAGGGTTCAAGCCCTATTACCAATCCACACCAATCCACACTTAAACAAAAAATATCACCTCACTTTTTCATTGTTAAATTTTATGCTTTATAAAGCCATTTAACGTTCAAAATGCTCCTCTAATCCGACTAATATTGTTACAAAAACAATCAAAACTGGTATTACCAATAATTAAACCATTACATGACCAAAGCCTTACCAACAATCATCCAGATCAATAAAACCCTAACTATACCCACTTATAGGCAATAGACTTAAACACTTTAGAATCATAAGCTTAAAGAAAAGCCCCAACAGAGACCTATATTACTTATTACAAATCGAAATTTTAAAGTGATCGTTCACGTATGACAACAAACCTACCCACACTAGACCTTGGTATACCAATGTAATAATTTTGGTAATAATAAGTTGCAATCAGATTACCCCTGTTATATAAATGTTACTGTTGATTAAAACAACAACAATTGGTCATAACAAAGTTTAACCATGACTAAAAACAATTTTTGGGGGAATTATGAAGCTTAATAGAATAAGCGCTATGTTTAGTGAGGCTAAAAGTAAAGCGACTAATGTGTCGCTCTTTGGTGCTACTTTAACGGCTTTGCTAACCATGCCAGCGTTTGCAGCAGAACCTGCTGAAAGTGTTGCTGCAGAAGCCGACACAAGTGAAATTGAAGTAATCGCAGTTAAAGGTATCTTCGGTAGCTTGAAAGCAGCTAACTTACTAAAACGAACTGATGACCGTATTGTCGACGCTATTGTTGCTGAAGACATTGGTAAGTTACCTGATAACAATATTGCAGAAGCACTACAACGTATTACCGGTGTTTCAATTGGTACTGACTTCGGCGTAGGTGAATCTGTCACTATTCGCGGCGTATCAGAAAACCTTGTATTACTGAATGGCCGTTCTACTGCTGGCGCTGGCCGTGGTGGTATTGGTTTAGACGATTTCCCATCTAGCTTCTTAAAAACTGTTGAAGTCATTAAATCTCCAACACCAGAAATGATTGAAGGTGCCTTGGGTGGTACTGTCAACATGCAAACGATTCGCCCATTAGAGCTTTCAGAGCCACTCGTAGCGATAACGTTAGACGGTGAATACGCGGATAAAACAGAAAATACAGCACCTAACTTTTCAATGGGTATTGGTAATAACTGGGACCTAGGTGATGCGGGTACTTTTGGCGCTTCGGCCAATTTAGCTTATTTAGATCGCGAATTACGCCGTGATGAATTTTTTAGTAAAGTAGATTTACAAGACAATATCGACATTGATGGTGACGGTGTTGTTGATGATTCAGGTGGACCGAACGGTAAATACCTGCGCCGCACTCAAAACACGGTAGAGCAAAAAACTGAAGAGCGCGAACGTACTGCTTATGGTGTTTCTTTACAATGGGAACCAGTTAGTGCTGAAGCCAATATCTACCTAGATTTAAATGCAACTAAACTAGATGGCGGCCAGTCTGCTTACTCTATTCTTGATGTAGGTGGTTCTTCTGTTGCAAGAAGTGATTCTTACTACGACGCTAACGGCGAGCTTCATAATTACGATTTAGATGGCGTACTCGTCATTCCAAAAACATGGAGTGACTTTACTACTTCAGATACCACCTCACATGCCATTGGTGGTGAATGGTTTATTACCGATAATATCGAATTATCTGCAGAGTATTCATTATCTAAATCTGAAGAAAAACAAACCGCTAACGAATTTAATTTACGCCCTATTGAACGTACTGACCCAACTGACTCATTAACTACTCATACAAGTACAAGTAGCTCATACAGCGGTGGTGGTATTCCAGGTTATATGTATGCTGACTCAGGTATGCTAACTAACCCAGATAACTTAGTGTTCCGTGAATTTTTCCACAAAACATTAGAAACTGACAATGAAGAGCAAGCATTACGCTTTGACTTTAAAATCAGTGACATTGGTGTAAATTGGGTATCAGCTGTTAAAGCCGGTGTTCGCTTTACAGACCGTGATTACACAGCGAACCGCTTCGATCTTAAGCCAATCAATGGCAACACAACGCTTAAAGATTCATATAAAAAAGCCGTTGATGATAATGGTAATTTCGCACCAATCTGGATTGATAACGCCTTACTTGCCGATAGCATGAATATCGTTAACTTGAATAATTCGTTCGACCAAACTGGTGTTAACGGTCAAAACGATTTGTTGACATATAATGTATACGACGCTGATCAGCTGCAAAATACTGAAGCCACTTATGCACTTGTACAACAAATGCTGCAAGACACTTCTTATGCGATGAACGGTACTTTAGCTGACAACATGGTTGAAGATAACGGCGCATATAAAGAAATTAACGAGACAACCAGTGCTATTTACGCTCAGTTCCATTTAGATTTTGACGATTTAACTGCGGTATTCGGTGGTCGTTATATTCAAACCGAACTAGAGTCGAGTGTTGTTGCTTCAGTTGACGCTGACGGTAATAAAGTACTAGATACTGGTAAAAACGATTATTCAGACTTCCTACCTAGCTTAAACGTCACATATACCTTAACTGAAGAAACGTTAATGCGTTTTGCTGCAGCGAAAGTAATGCGTCGTGCTGATTTTGATGAATTAAGTCCTGCACTTTCAATCGATAACTCGCTAGTGACCGGTACTCAAGGTTCTTACCAGCTTGAGCCATACCGTGTTACACAATACGATTTCTCTGTAGAGCATTACTTTGGCGACGGTGGTATCGTTTCTGCTGCGCTTTTCTATAAAGATGTTAACTCATTTACCCAAACTGACAGCAGCTGTTTAGCTGATGCAAGTACAGTATCAGGTCAAAACACGACTGAGTGGGGTAACATTTGTTTACTCGACACAGCGGGTCAAAGCCAAGGTGATGTTAACTTCGCGACAGAAGATCAAGGTTTAGCTTATGTCGATCAACAAAAAGCCGCAGGTCAAACGGGTATTGTAATTGATACTGACGTTAACGGTGGTAGTGGTGAAGTTAAAGGTCTAGAGCTTGGTTATCAGCAACAGTTCACTTTCTTACCAGGTTTCTGGTCAGGTTTTGGTGTTAATGCTAACTATACTTATGCAGACAGTGAGCAGCCAGATGGCAACCCACTACTGAACATTTCAGAAAATACAGCTAATGGCCAAATTTACTGGGAAAATGAAGATCTTCAGTTCCGTTTAGCGTACAACTGGCGTGACCGTTACTTATATTCACAAGCTGAAAAACGCGTTCAAACTGTTGGTGCATTAGGTTATAACGTATTTAACCAAAATGACCCTACTGCAGATGATTTTGACGCAACAGTAGGTAATAACTACCGTGAAGCACGTGGTCAGTTTGATTTTTCTGCAAGTTGGGATATTAACGAACACTTCGCTGTTGTCGGTAACGTTGTTAACTTAACTGGTGAGCCAATTGAATATACAACGGAACTTGGTTCTGTATGGAAATATAGTGAATCAGATCGTCGTTACACATTAGGTTTACGCGCTAGATTCTAATTTAGTCGCACCTCTCAAAGAGAGCCTGTTAATTTAATAGGCTCTCTTTAAATAAACCCTAACCACACCACTTTGTTTACTTCGAAATAAAACAACCAATGTCACAAAATCTGCAATTGGTAAACCAATTATAAAAATTGGTCAGTAATTAATTGGCTTTACAGTCTTATTGTAATACAATTGAAAAATCAGAAGTAAGTGAAGAATTCGTACATTTTTAATTGAAACTATAAAAGCAAGACTGATTATCATTTCGCTTTTATAAAAATAACTTAGCACGCCTATTCTTGATGCTAGCGCAAATAGCATTCAGATAGCATTTACCAATATATTTAGGAGTTAGATATGACAAAGCCTGTCATTGGTTTCATCGGACTTGGCCTTATGGGCGGCAACATGGTTGAGAACCTTCAAAAGAGAGGTTATCA
The DNA here is from genome assembly GCF_055808815.1 of Shewanella sp. GJ50-10. Classification (NCBI taxonomy): domain Bacteria; kingdom Pseudomonadati; phylum Pseudomonadota; class Gammaproteobacteria; order Alteromonadales; family Shewanellaceae; genus Shewanella; species Shewanella sp. GJ50-10. The sequence goes on from NZ_JBVVSS010000001.1 coordinate 2,554,021, forward strand.
AGTAAATGTAATGGATCTTAGTGCAGAAGCTGTTGCTCGAGTTACTGACCGTGGTAACGCAACTGCGTTTACTTCAGCAAAAGAATTAGCAGCTGCAAGTGATGTTGTTCAGTTCTGCCTAACAACTTCAGAAGTTGTTGAAAAGATTGTTTACGGCGACGACGGTGTTTTAGCGGGTATTAAAGAAGGTTCAGTATTAGTTGACTTCGGTACTTCTATCCCTGCTTCTACCAAGAAAATCGGTGCTGCACTAGCAGAAAAAGGCGCAGGCATGATTGATGCTCCTTTAGGTCGTACTCCTGCACACGCGAAAGATGGCCTATTAAACATTATGGCTGCTGGCGACATGGATACATTCAACAAGGTTAAGTCTCTTTTAGAAGAGCAAGGCGAGAATGTATTCCACTTAGGTGCATTAGGTGCGGGTCACACTACCAAGTTAATCAACAACTTCATGGGTATGACTACTGTTGCTACTATGTCTCAAGCTTTTGCTGTTGCAAAACTTGCAGGTGTTGATGGCCAACAACTGTTTGACATCATGTCAGCGGGTCCTTCTAACTCTCCATTCATGCAGTTCTGTAAGTTCTATGCTGTAGATGGCGAAGAAAAATTAGGTTTCTCTGTTGCTAATGCCAACAAAGATCTTGGCTACTTCCTAGCAATGTGTGAAGACTTAGGTACTCAGTCTTTAATTGCTCAAGGTACTTCAACAAGCTTACAAGCTGCTGTTGATGCAGGTATGGGTCAAAATGACGTACCTGTAATTTTTGATTACTTCGCTAAGTTAGAGAAGTAATTTAAAACAAGCTTGCTTAAAAGCCTTACTAGAGTGTAAACACTGCCATGCAGTCACACTCAGTAAGGTTTTTTTATGTTTGTAAGGTAATGTTTTTAAAAATATTTTGAAGTTAATATTTTGAAATGAATGCTTTGAAGCTAACGTTTTACTTTAATGATTCAACTCGTTATAAATCATTAATGGCTGTATTTAAGAGAATTCTCTGTTCTGATAGTTAACCCATCTCTTGTCAGCCAAACATGCTCACATATCCACTTTGCTGAGTAACCCGCTCTAACCAGTTATTGATGTTGTCATAATGAGATAAATCAAAACCACCTTCATCCGCGACATGGGTATAGGCATAAAGAGCAATATCAGCCAAGGTGAACTGCGAGCCAATAATAAATGAGTTACCTGACAACTGCTGATCAAGTAAGCTAAGGATCTTTTCCCCTTTAGCATGTAATGCATCATATTCAGCTTGACGCTCAACAGGCATGTTTTGGTATAACTGAATAAAGCGTGCAACGGCAATACACGGCTCGTGGGTATACTGCTCGTAAAACATCCATTGATACATCAACGCCTTATCGAATTCATCTTCAGGGATGAGCGCTGAATGACTGGCTAAATAACCGATAATCGCATTAGATTCAGCCAGCACTCCGCCATCAGTTAATTCTATAATCGGTAACTTACCTTGGGGACTTTTGGCTAAAAACGCTGACGTTCTCGTCTCCCCTTTCATCAAGTCTACGACTTGCCACTGATATTCAATATTAAGCAGATGTAGTGTAAGTTTAATTTTATAGCAATTACCTGACTTCTCATCTCCGTATACTGTAATCATTCGCTGTTCTTGTGAAACTGATATTTATTTTGGTTTGATGACTAATCGCTTATTATGCTCTTAATTTTAAGTCTTACTTAACTAGGCTAGAAATAAGCGCTCTTAATGCGGCAGGTTTTACCATTTTCGCCATATAGTGATAACCGCGCTTTTGTACATCGTCAATCAAATCCTTATTAGTATTAGCAGTAATCAATATCCCTGGTAAATGCTCACCATAACGAGACCGAATGCCGTCCATTGCATCAACTCCATTTTGATCATTATCTAAATGATAATCGGCTAATACAATATCTGGCGCGACGCCTTTTAAGCCAAGTTTAATCCGGGCGTCTGCTAAGTCAGATGCACACACGACTTCACACTTCCAACGGGTTAATAAACTCTCAAGTCCTGCTAAAATCGCTTCTTCGTTATCAATACAAAGCACTTTAACCCCTGCTAATGGCTGAGTTAATGTTGGCACCGGCTTAATAACTTTTTCACTGACAGTCTCACCAAGCGGCACTGTGATTGAAAACACCGAACCCTGACCTAGTTTGGATCTCACTTGTATTTGGTGGTCAAGCACCTTACTGATGCGGTCGGCAATGGCCAAGCCTAAACCTAACCCGCTGACATTGCGGCTGCTTGGATGATTAAGTCGTTTAAATTCTTTAAAGATTTCTTCGGTTTCATGCTCATCAATACCACAGCCCGTATCAAGCACTTGTATCTCGATAAAAGCCCCTCTACGACGACAACCTAGTAAAACTTGTCCACCTTTAGCATAGCGATAAGCATTGGTCAGGAAGTTTTGTAAAATGCGTCTAAGTAAAGATAAGTCTGAGTTAATCGTGGCGCTACAAGCAATCATATTGAAGCGAATTTGATTATCCTTTGCCATGGCTTCAAACTCTACCGATAAACCGTTTAGTAGCTCCGCTAGCGCAAAATCACGACGGTTCACTTCAACCATGCCTGAATCTAATTTTGATATATCCAATAAATCCGTTAACAACTCACCTGCTGTGCGCAGTGAATTATTGATATGGGAAATCGTGGTTTTACCTTCTAAATCTAAGTTGGGGTATTGTGCAAGAGATGCTGTAAATAAACGCGCCGCATTTAACGGCTGCATTAAGTCATGGCCTACTGCGGCTAAAAAGCGACTTTTAGAGGCATTAGCTAGCTCTTCTTGGGCTTTGGCTTCCAGTAGCTCACTGTTTAGCATTGCTAGCTCATACGTACGCTCTTGTACTCGACTTTCTAAAGTTTCATTCGCTTCAATCAAAGCCTTTTCTTGCTGTCGATACTGGGTAATATCGGTAAAGGTCATCACAAAGCCGCCATCTGGCATGGGATTACCCTGAATCTTAATAACCTTGCCGTCTTTGCGTTGCCGCTCTGAAGTATGTTCGGTGCCATTTCGCATGTGCTGAACACGGATCTCAACCTGAGTTTCTATATCGCCTTCACCACAGTAACCTCGCGCAGCATTAAAACGCACGACTTCACTGATTGGCATCCCTTGTTGTAAAAAGTCATCAGGATAATCATAAAGCTCTGCGTATTTATAATTCCACGCCACAAGGTTTAAGTCTTTATCGACCACGCTCATGCCTTCATAGGCATGTTCAATTGCGCCGCGAAGCATGTCTTGGCTCAAAATGATTTTTGACGATGCTTCATCTACTAAACTAAAGACTTCATCAAGGGCCAAATCACGCCCTTGCAATACCGAATCCATCACCAGTGAAGCACTGGATGCACCAAGCACACCCGCGAGCATATGTTCGGTATGCGAAATCAGTTCTTCACCAGCAACCTTGTGCCATGAATCACTGCGCACAGCATCTGGTGAAAACTTACTAAAGCTTTCATAAGCTCTTGTTGGACTAACAAAGCGGCTAGCAAGAATTAATAAGTCCTGCTGAGAGATTGCCCCATGTTTACGGTTAGTGTCCTTCTTATCGCCCTGTTTATTTAACCCAGGATTTATAAAGTGACTGGCTTGAATACGCTCTGCGACACCCGCCCTAAACCAAAGAGAGCCTAAAATATAGCAAACCACATTGGCGAGTAATGCAATTAAGGTGTCAGCAACTTCTGGGCTAATAGACGCTAACAGACCCGTCTCACCGCCAATCCCTACGCTGCCCTCAAATAAGATGTAACACCAAAGCGAGAAACCAACTGCTAAGCCTAAAAAGACCCCTGAGCGATTACCGTATTTCCAATACATGCCGCCTAATAAAGCTGGCGCTAACTGCGCAAATGCCCCAAAAGAAAGCTGCCCAAGGTGAGACAGCGATTCACTGTTACCAAACAACAAGTAACTTAAATAACCTAAAGCCAAAATGATCACGATGGCTAAACGGCGAGCATTCAATAAAAATCGGGCAAATTGATTAAAGTTGGTACCATTTACACGGCCAGTTCGCAGCATAAACGGCACTAACCATTCATTACTGATCATCACACTAATGGTCACGACAGCTACGATGACCATGCCTGTAGCAGCCGATAAAGTACCTAGCAATGCAATGACCGCAAGTACAGGTTGGTCGAGTGCCAAAGGTAAATTAATCACATAGGTATCAGCTGCCACATTGTCACCTAATAACAAGGTGCCAGCTAATGCCAGAGGCGCAACAAATAAACCAAACATGGCAAGGTAAAGCGGGAATATCCAACGAGCTTTATTCAGAACAGCTTCTTCAGCACATTCAACCACCATTACATGGAATTGCCTTGGCATACACATGAAGGCTGCTATACCCACCAGCATTTCAGGCAAAAATGACACAATATTCAGGTTGCCATTTTTGATAATGTCTTTCTCTGACGCTTGTTGCCATATATCGGCAAAGCCATCAAAAAAGCCATAAGTGATCACAAAACCGACGATTAAAAATGCCGCGAGTTTAACCAATGATTCAAAGGCAATTGCGACCATCATCCCGGGATTATGTTCAGTCGCATCAAGCTTTCGTGTACCAAATAGAATCGCAAAAATAGCCAATATAAAGGTAATCAGTAAAGGCACACTGACAGCACTTAATGGCTGATTTTCAGGCTGGAAGAGGTTTAAACTGAATACCATCGCTTTAAGTTGTAAGGCGATATAAGGCATGATGCCAAATAGTGCAATGAGAGTAACAATCGCTGCAAGGGTTTGAGATTTACCGTAGCGGGCGGCAATAAAATCGGCAACGGAGGTAATATTTTGTGCTTTTGAGATGATAACCATCTTGCGCAGCACACCAAAACCGAGTGTGAAAACCAGTATTGGCCCTAAATATATCGGTAAAAAAGACCACAAATCGTTCGCAGACTGACCAACTGTGCCTAAGAAGCTCCAAGATGAACAATAAACCGCTAGACTTAAGCCGTATATCCATACCTGAACTTTTTTGGTGATCTTGCTAAACCATCGCTCAGCTCCCCACGCTAAAATAAACAGTAAAGATACATAGCAAATTGCAATGACAGCAACGACTAAGGTCAAATTCATGGTGTTCTCTTCTTATTATATTCGCTTAATAATCAAGCAATAAATCTGTGTCAATTTGGTGCCATGCTAACATGCGCAACAGGTTAAATATTAAGGATATTTTAAAACTAGACCAAGGTCTAATAGTGTTAACCTCACCTTGCAGACGATACTTTCGTAACGCTAAATTCGACAAAGGGAAGCCATATGAGCTCGCAGTCTCTCTATAAAGTACCAGCAGATTTCGCAACCAACGCACTGGTAGACAATGATACCTATAAGAAAATGTACCAAGAATCTGTGGTAAATCCAGAAGGTTTTTGGAGAGAACACGGTAAGCGTATTGATTGGATCAAACCCTACACCAAAATTAAGAAGACGTCATTTGATGATCATAACCTGTCAATTAACTGGTTTTATGATGGCACATTGAACGCTTCAGCTAACTGTTTAGATCGTCACCTTGAAAAAAATGGCGACCGTGTTGCCATCATCTGGGAAGGCGATGATGCCAGCGAACAACGCAAAATAACCTACCGTGAGCTTCATACTGATGTATGTAAATTTGCTAACGCCCTACGTAGTCAAGGTGTTTGTAAGGGCGATGTAGTAACCATTTATATGCCAATGGTGCCAGAAGCTGCAGTCGCAATGCTAGCTTGTGCCCGTATCGGTGCTGTTCACTCTGTTGTCTTTGGTGGCTTCTCACCTGACTCAATAGCATCACGTGTGATTGATGGCAATTCAAAAGTACTCATTACTGCCGATGAAGGTGTTCGCGGCGGTCGTAAAATTCCATTAAAGCGTAGCATTGATGATGCACTGAATAATCCAGATGTGGATTGCGTCGAAAAAGTTATCGTACTTAACCGAACTGGTGGCGACATCGATTGGGTTGAAGGTCGTGACATTTGGTGGAGCGATGTAATGGCAACAGCTTCAGAGCATTGCCAAGCAGAAGAAATGGGCGCAGAAGACCCGCTTTTCTTACTTTATACATCAGGCTCGACTGGTAACCCTAAAGGTGTGTTACACACTACAGGCGGTTACATGGTTTATGCGTCAATGACTCACGAATATGTATTTGATTACAAAGAAGGTGAAGTTTACTGGTGTACTGCTGATGTGGGTTGGATTACCGGCCACTCGTACATGGTATACGGCCCGCTTGCTAATGGCGCAACCGTGTTAATTCATGAAGGTGTTCCTAACTCCCCAGGCCCTTCTCGTTTAGGCGAAATGATTGACCGCCATAAAGTGAACATTCTTTATACTGCTCCGACATTAATCCGTGCATTAATGGCTGAAGGCAAAGAGCAATTTGAAGGTTTCGATGGCAGCTCGTTACGTGTTATGGGCTCAGTAGGTGAACCTATTAACCCAGAAGCATGGCGCTGGTATCACGAAGTGATTGGTCATGAGTCTTGCCCTATTGTGGATACATGGTGGCAAACAGAAACGGGTGGCATTTTAATTAGTCCGCTACCTGGCGCGACTGACGCAAAGCCAGGCTCTGCTACTCGCCCATTCTTTGGCGTACAACCTGCACTAGTGGATAACATGGGCAATATTTTAGATGGCGCGGTTGAAGGTAACTTAGTCATCCTAGATTCATGGCCTGGCCAAATGCGAACTGTTTATGGCGACCATGACCGTTTTGCACTAACTTACTTTAAAACCTTTAGAGGCATGTACTTCACTGGTGACGGTGCTCGTCGTGATGAAGATGGTTATTACTGGATCACTGGTCGTGTAGATGACGTTATCAATGTATCCGGCCATCGACTTGGTACAGCAGAAGTTGAGAGTGCGCTTGTTTCACATGAGCTAGTTGCTGAAGCTGCAGTAGTTGGTTACCCCCATGATATCAAGGGCCAAGGCATCTACGCTTATGTGACGCTTACTAAAGGCATTGAAGAAACAGAAGAACTTCGTCAAGGTCTACGCCAATGGGTTCGTAAAGAAATCGGCGCCCTAGCAACCCCAGATTTAATTCAGTGGGCAGGCGGACTTCCTAAAACACGTTCAGGCAAAATCATGCGTCGTTTCTTACGTAAGATTGCTGCTAATGAAGTGACCAACTTAGGTGATTCGTCAACACTGGCAGATCCAGCGGTAATCGATACACTTATCGAATCCCGCTTAAATAAAACCGAGTAATACTGACGATAAGTGATTGTCAGGTTAATCGTAACCTTTACGTCCTACCCACCTAGAGAGTCTTGACCAGATTCTCATTGCCCCCTCAAATGAGGGGGCTTTTTTATGTTAAAACTCAGCTTAAGCAAATCGTAATAACCTAACATCCACATCGTTACGTGATAAAGTAATGCCTCAGTTATCTTTTCAACACATTCAACAATAACGAGTTTATGCCAGTAACAATTTCGCTTCGTGATTATCAGCAAGACTCAGTCAATGCTGCCATAGCCCATTTTAAACAAAGCAATGATTCAGCGGTGCTAGTATTACCCACTGGCGCAGGCAAAAGCATCGTCATCGCTGAGCTTGCACGTATTGCACGCGGAAATGTTTTAGTGCTCACTCACGTCAAAGAATTAGTGGCACAAAATGCTGAAAAAGTGGGTTTACTGACCGAAGAAGCCAGTATTTATTCTGCAGGACTCAATCAAAAAAAAGCCGTTGGTAAAACCGTTGTTGCCAGTGTGCAATCTGCAGCAAGAGCACCTGAAAAATTCAATCAGCTTTTTTCTTTGGTGATCATTGATGAGTGTCACCGCGTGAGTAACGATGAAAATAGCCAATATTGGCAACTGTTGGCTCATTTAAAAAAACGTAACCCTCAGCTTAAATTATTGGGCTTAACCGCAACGCCATATCGCTTAGGTTTAGGTTGGATATATCGTCACCATTACCATGGCAAAGTGGGTAACACTGAAAAGCCAATTTTTGAAAAATGTATATTTGAGCTGCCAATGCGGCCTTTAATCAAGCAAGGGTATTTAACTGCGCCTAAGATTTTTGATGGCTTAAGTGCTCAATATGACTTTAGCCAAGTCACACCTTCAGAATCGGGAGAGTACCCGCAAAAAGAAGTTGATGACTTACTCAATCATCAAGGGCGAGCAACAACCGCTATTATCAAGCAAGTGCTACAACTTGCCGAGCACCGTAAAGGTGTACTCATTTTTGCCGCAACAGTTAGGCATGCCAAAGAAATCATCAATTTACTCAGCCAAGATGCAGCATTAATAACCGCAGATACTCCTCATATTGAGCGTGATGAAATAATTACTCGCTTTAAACAACAGCAACTCAAATTTATTGTCAACGTTGCAGTATTAACCACAGGCTTTGACGCCCCTCATGTAGACTTAATCGCAATTTTAAGACCCACTGCATCAGTGAGTCTATTTCAGCAAATGATTGGCCGAGGGCTCCGTTTAGCGCCTGAGAAAGATGATTGCCTAGTTATTGATTACGCTGCAAATGGCTATGACTTATACTTCCCCGAAGTTGGTCAAGTGAAAACCAACAGTAAGTCTGTCCCAGTGCAAGTTCACTGCCCTGTTTGTCAGTTTGCCAACACGTTTTGGGGACTAGTTGATAGTGACGGCGATATTGTTGAGCACTTTGGCAGACGGTGCCAAGGCTTAATTGAAAATACTCATGATAACCAGAAGCACCAATGTGACTTTCGATTCAGATCAAAATCCTGTCCTGATTGCGGCGCTGAGAATGATATTGCCGCCCGCATATGCCAAACCTGTCAATCAACATTGATAGATCCTGATAAACGCTTGAAGCAAGTCTTATCTTCTCAGCATCACCACCTCTTTAAATGCCAAGAAATGCTGCTAACGGTAGATGACAATAAATTGATCGTGCAGTACTTCGATATTGAAGCCAATGACTTCAAAGAAACCTTTAGAATGGAAACACCTGCCCAGCGCCGCGCGCTATTTGCCATTTTTATCGCACCGCATTCTCGAACGCCAGGAATGAAACATCCGCAATATAAAACACCAAATCAACTTGTTGACCAAGCAGAGCATTTTAAAAAGCCAGATCTCCTCTTACTCAAAAAACAAAAACACAAATGGGATTTAGTGGAGAAGTTTTTTGACTATAAAGGTCGTTATAAAACGATTGATGAAAGTAGTTTTTAACTGAGTTCGGTATAAATTATCAATTCAATAAGAGTTATGGTATAAATCGTCAAATCAAAAAAAGGAGTCACTATGTTTGTTGTTATTTTTGGCCGTCCAGGCTGCCCATATTGTGTTCGTGCTGTTGAATTATCAGAAAAACTAACTGCACAACGTGACGGTTTTAAATTTAAGTACGTAGACATTCATGCTGAAGGCATTTCTAAAGCTGATTTAGAGAAAACTGTGGGCAAGCCAGTTGAAACGGTACCTCAAATCTTCGTAGATGAAGTTCATGTAGGTGGTTACACTGAATTCGAACAATATGTTCGTTCAAATAACTTATTAGGCTAAATAGTACGGCTACTATTTCGAATATGTTATACAAAGAAAAGGGTTAATTCATTGAATTAACCCTTTTTTAATGTAACTTGATTTTCGGGGGGAAAGTTACAAAATTAAACTACTTTGCTATAGGACATATTTAGCAGAAAACAGAATACGGCTTAAGTCACCATCACTACCATCTTCTCTTTCATTCATCGCATACATATATTCAACACCAAAAGTTAATGGCTTAGTTGGTGAGTATAGTAAGTTAACATAGCTTGAATAAGACTCAGCATTAACCTGGTCACTTGATAGCATAGTATCGTTATCTGCTTTAAAAGCTGACACCGTTACACTTGTACGCCACTTATCATTCCACCAATGACGATAAGCTGCATAACCACCGTATGAACTAATGGTTTGTATTTCGCCAGATGCATCTAAATTACCAGCATTGGCATAGTTAAGCGCCATATAACGTCCTAGACCTTCGCCATATGTCGCTGAGAATTTGAAATCATCGTTACCAACCGGAATGATACCCGCAATACTTGCGCCATAGCCCATTTCAGTTGAATCAACGGCTTGGTCTCCTACATTTTGCTCTACATTTAATTGACGTAAGATACCTGCAACAGAGATGGCTGTTCCACCTTCGGTTTTGAAGTTATAACGCGCAACAACATCAGGCACAATACCACTTCCACTGGTTAAACGAGACGCTGTTTGATATTGATTTACGGTTGTTTCTGGATTTTCTACCGCTAACTGGAAACCACCATTGGTATAACGGATCATCGCTTGGCGTACAAAAGGTGTACCCTCAGCTGCGCCAACGAAATCTAAATTTTCAGGTAATGCGCCAGGGTTTTGAAATGTGGTCCATGTTTGACCTACAGTCCAATTATCATAACTTACAAATGCTTGGCGAATACGAGGAGAATAACTGTTTGATACACGCTCATTACCATCTGTATGAGTCATGAAATCTAATTCAATAAAACCAGTCAGTTTATGACCATCAAAATCTGACACAGTTTTAAAGTTAAAGCGTGTTTCACGGGCTTGAAAATCAACAACTTGGTTGCCGTTACCTTCCTTACCATAAATTGTACCTGGCACATAAAACTGTCGAGACAAACTGCCAGAATCAGGTGCACCATTTCCGTAATCACTGAACATCACATCAGCTTTTACGTAACCGCCAAAATGCATATCAGTATCTGCATAGCTTACATTACTTAATGCCAGCATCGAGATACCTATTACTAAACCATATTTTACTTGTTTCATTATGCTCTCCCTGTTCTTATCATCCATAGCAATATGACCCAGTTAACATCCAAGCAACATTAGCAATAGGTCTATTAGACAAAAGTAGATGAGAACGCCCTAAATTGAATAAGGAAGTTTTACTGTCTTAAAAGATAAACTTATAAAATAAAAAGAATTAAAAAAAGGAAAGGCTAGCGAATTTAAAGAATGAGAAAACGTTACTAATAAGTAGTAAGGTTTAGGAATCAAATTAGAAGTTTTTAGTAAATGTTTGAGCTTTAGGGATATAGAAAGTTTTAGGGATGTTGAAAGTTTTGGAATTTCAGCTGAAACGAAACTAGGATGTTTTGAATACTAAATGAGGATTCTGAATTAAAGCCGGACTGGCAATCTCACTTTCAGAAAAGTGGTGGGTCGTGAAGGATTCGAACCTTCGACCAATTGGTTAAAAGCCAACTGCTCTACCAACTGAGCTAACGACCCATCTGGTTTTACGTAACGATTCATTACGTCTAAATCTATGCCAAACTGGCAACACTTTTAGAAAAGTGGTGGGTCGTGAAGGATTCGAACCTTCGACCAATTGGTTAAAAGCCAACTGCTCTACCAACTGAGCTAACGACCCATCTATTTTTTATTAAAACTTATGTCTTAATCGGAGAGAAAGCCAACTGTCTGTTCTTGTTAACAAGAGCACAAGCAACTGAGCTAACGACCCATCTGGTTTTACGTAACGATTCATTACGTCTAAATCTATGCCTAACTGGCAACACTTTTAGAAAAGTGGTGGGTCGTGAAGGATTCGAACCTTCGACCAATTGGTTAAAAGCCAACTGCTCTACCAACTGAGCTAACGACCCATCTAGTTTTACGTAACGATTCATTACGTCTAAATCTATGCCTAACTGGCAACACTTTTAGAAAAGTGGTGGGTCGTGAAGGATTCGAACCTTCGACCAATTGGTTAAAAGCCAACTGCTCTACCAACTGAGCTAACGACCCATCTATTTTTACGTAACGATTCATTACGTCTGAATTAAAGCCTGACTGGCAATCTCACTTTCAGAAAAGTGGTGGGTCGTGAAGGATTCGAACCTTCGACCAATTGGTTAAAAGCCAACTGCTCTACCAACTGAGCTAACGACCCATCTAGTTTTACGTAACGATTCATTACGTCTGAATTAAAGCCTGACTGGCAATCTCACTTTCAGAAAAGTGGTGGGTCGTGAAGGATTCGAACCTTCGACCAATTGGTTAAAAGCCAACTGCTCTACCAACTGAGCTAACGACCCATTTCTGTTTCTTAGATTAAGTGAAGACTATAAATAGAGTTCAATCAATCTGTCATCAAAATAAGTTAATCTAACCTGTTTAATGACCCCAGAACGTCGCTCCGTTCTGAGGGCGCCTATAATACCTTTTTCATCTTCTCATGCAAGTGCAATTTATGGTTTTTTTGCCGTTTGCACTAAAAATAAACTAAGAGGCTGTTTTTTAGTTAAATTAGGCTTATAAAGCCGACAGTTGTTGTTGTGCTAGACGAGCAGAGGCACTATTTGCATATTCTTTTAATACGCGGTTATAGAAAGTCTTTGCTGTTGCGCTATCACCCTCTTTCTCTGCGATCATACCTAGCTTGACTAAACTATCACCACGCTTATTTGAATTAGGGTATTTTGTCACCACAGTATCAAAAGCTTGCTTAGCTTCTGGGAAGGTACCTTTATTAAATAATAACTGTCCTAACCAATAATTTGCATTAGCAGCATAAGTTGAATCAGGATATTGCTTTATAAACTCGCTGAAGGCTGGGATCGCTTCATCATACTTTCTTTCTTTCAACACAAGGTTAACGGCTTGCTCATAGCTTGCAGTTTCACCTAATGTCGACTTTGTCGCTGAACTCGCACTTGAATCAGCAACCGTGACAGTCGTTGAGGCAGCGCTAGCAGATAAATTGGCGATTTCTTCATAAAGCTGACGTTGACGCTGAAGCATTTGACTAATTTGGTAATCTTGCTGTTCAGTAATGCCACGTAAATCTAATACTTCACGTTGTAAAGCATCTAAGCGTTGTTGGGCTTCAAATTCAGTTTGTTGTTTCGCTTTTATAATACGTTCTAAACGAGAGATTCGATCATCACTTGAACCACCAGCAATATCTTGTACCGGCGCAGGTGCGGCTGTGGCGCCTGCAGCTACAAACATTGCAGCAACTAAAACAGCATGTTTCATCAATAAACTCCTAAACTGGCCAGCAGGACTGGCCTTCCGTAAACGTCGGTTGTTATTACGTTATTAGTAAACTAAAACACCACGACGGTTTTTAGCAAAACCACTTTCTGAACGAGAAAAATCTAATGGTTTTTCTTCACCGTAACTCACCACACTCATTTGGCTAGCTTGAACACCCATGCCTTGTAAGTATTTAGCAATGGCTTTTGCACGGCGCTCACCAAGAGCGATATTGTATTCAGGAGTACCACGCTCATCTGCATGACCTTCAATCAATACACGCACATTAGGATGTTCTACTAAGTAGTTACCGTGAGCTTGGATAATAGCCGCATTTTCGCTTTGTACTTCACTGCGGTCAAAATCAAAGTAAATGATGTTTTGAGCACGTAATTCTTCTTGCTCAACTCGTTGTTGCTCTTCTGGTGTCAAGATTGGCGCTACGCCACCAGTTTCAACTCCACCAGAACCATATTCACCGCCAGTAGTTGTGGTTGTTGAACCACTTGTTGAACCACTTGCATCTGTTTCAGATTCTGAAGTTGTGCTACATGCACCTAATGCCATTACAGGTACTACAACTAACATAGCTTTAAACAACTTATTCAGATTCATGGGTAATCCTTAATTAATTTTTTATAAAAATGGAGACCAGGCTGGCGATTTCACTTCGCCTTGGCCTGCTGGTAGTCTTGCTTTAAATCTTCCATCCATAGATACCGCAGCTAACACTTGGCTACCGCGGTAAGTGGTACCATAGATAACCATGGTTCCATTTGGCGCAATACTTGGAGACTCATCGAGTTGAGTCGAAGTCAGTACTTGCATAAAGCGAGTTTTAAGATCCATTCTCGCAATATTGTATTTTCCGTTTGTACGGTTAACAAAAATCATGCTGCGACCATCAGGTGTTATCGTGCCACCTAAATTCCACTCACCTTCAAATGTCACACGTGATATTTTTCCAGTGCTCAGTTTTACTTGATAAATTTGTGGTCTGCCGCCACGTTCAGAGGTGAAAATTAACGACTCACCATCTGGCGTCCACGAAGCTTCAGTATCAATTGCATAATGATTAGTGACACGCTTCAATGCTTTAGTGGCGATATCAATAATATAGATTTCTGGCTGACCATCTTTAGATAAAGTCACTGCCAGCTTTTTACCATCAGGTGAAAAACTTGGCGCACCATTAATACCATTATGCGAGCTCACTTTAACGCGCTCTTGAGTATAGATATCTTGAACAAAGATTTCCGCTTTACGGTTCTCAAAACTTACATAAGCTAAACGACGTCCATCAGGCGACCAAGCTGGTGACATTAATGGCTCAGGTGAACGTAATAACATTTGTTCGTTATAGCCATCATAATCAGAAATCATTAAATGATATGGCGACTTTTCACCTTGCTTAACGACTACATAAGCTACGCGGCTTAAAAATGCGCCACGAATACCAGTTAACTTTTCATATACGATGTCGCTGATACGGTGACCGTATTGTCTAAATTGCGCTTCACTAATGACCGTTTCACGGCTTTCAAGTAATAAGTCACTTGAAGTCGTCGGGCCTTTACCTGTTTGCAGTTGCGCTTTAACAAGATCAATCAGATCAAAGCTCACTAGATATTGATTAGTACCATAAGGCTTAATAGAACCTACGAGTAATGCTTCAGAAGCCGTTTCGCCCCAACCTGTGGCAACAAACTCTTTCACAGTGCTGATATTCGTTTGTGGTAAACCGCGCGCATCAAGCGGATTAAAAGTACCACTTCGCGCTAAGTCACTGTTAACGACATCGCTAATTTGCTGTGGAGCTGGACCTGTACCCTGCCAAACAAAAGGCATAATCGCAATTGGTCTAGCAGCGTCAACACCTTCAGTAATAACAATATCTAATGCTGCATTAGCGGTAGTACTAATAAATAGTACAAATATCGTTAACCATTTTGCCAAAATCTTCATGTGACTCCTTTAATTAAATTCCGGTGATACGGTTAAATTAATTTCTTTCATTTTGTTATAAACATCTGCTTCAGCTGAAACAGGCAGACGTCCCGCTTTGTTAATTGCCGCTTTAGCTGCACGACAAACTACTTGGTCGCCACTTAATGTTTGGCTTGCAGTGACAAAACCATCTTGCGCTAAGCGAATTAATACTCGACAACTTTTACCGCGCATAGACTCATCAACAACCAAATTACGCTGAATAGTTGATTTGATCATTGCGGTGTACTTATTTACTTCAGACACAACTTGCTTATTTCGAGTAGCTGATAAGGCAACTTGTTCAGCCGCCATTGCTTCTGCCATTTCACGTTCTTGACGAGCACGTTCAGCTTCTTCGGCCTTACGCTTTCTTTCAGCCTCTTCTTTACGTTTACGCTCATCTTCACGTTTTTTAGCCGCTGCGGCTTCTTCTGCTTTGCGTTTTTCAGCCGCTTTTTTCTCAGCAGCTTGGCGTTCAGCTTCTTGCTTCTTACGTAAATCAGCTGCTTTTTGTGCTTTGGCTTTTTCTTCAGCTTCTTTTAACTTTGCCGCTTTTGCCGCATTGTTAGCTTTAAGAGTTTCTTGCTCTTTCAACTTACGCTGATTTTCGAGCTGCTTAATGCGTTCTTGCTCTTTACGCACTTCATCTTTTGCTTTGCGTGCTTGCCTGTCTAACTCAGCTTGACGCTCACGCTCGATACGAGCAGTATCAGCCCGTTGCTTTTTCAGCTTTTCAGCATGCTCATTAATACGCTGTTGGTCTACCACTACAGCTTGCACAATTGGCTCTGATTGTTGAGCTTGTGGCAAATGTTTAGGCTTATCATCAAAGCTGATGCCTAATGCTAGCGCGACAATAACGCCAACATGCACACCTGCTGAGATTGTAATTGGTAAGGTTAATTGAGATTTAGCAGCCACTAAATTACTCCTTAGGTGAATCAGTCATCAAGCCCACTGCAGGCACACCCGCACCTTGCAGACTGACCATTAACTGAATCACATTTTCATAAGGAATACGGCGGTCAGCTTTCACAACCACAGGTCTTTCAGGTTCAAGTAAGATCATTGCTCCCACTTGAATTGAGATTTCATCCAAAGACAGTGAATCATCATTAGATCCACTTCCTACATTTAGGAAATACTCTCCAAACTCATCTATAGACGCCACAATAGGTGGTTTACTTTCAGCTGGTAACGGTTCAGCTTCACCTTGAGGCAATTCAACTTTGACCCCTTGCGAAACTATTGGCGCAGTAACCATAAAGATGATTAACAGCACCAACATCACGTCAATATAAGGTACAACATTGATTTCGGCGACCGGACGACGGCGCTTACGTTGATACATTACACCGCTTCCTTCTCACTGTAGGCCTGGCGCTGCAATATGTTAGAAAACTCTTCCATAAAGTTAACGTGCGACATTTCAATCTTTTCGACTTGAGTCGAGAAACGGTTATAGCCGATAACAGCAGGGATCGCGGCGAACAAGCCCATAGCTGTTGCAATCAAGGCTTCAGCAATACCTGGTGCAACCATGGTAAGCGTGGCATTTTCAACGGCGCCAAGAGCAATAAACGAGTTCATGATGCCCCATACTGTTCCGAACAAACCAATATACGGACTTGTTGAGCCTATGGTCGCTAATAAAGGAAGGTGTGTTTCTAGTCGCTCAACTTCACGAGATAAACTCACTCGCATAGCACGAGTAGTTCCATCCATGACAGCTTCAGGTGATTTACTATTGGCTTGGCTTAAACGTGAGTACTCTTTAAACCCTGCGACAAATAAAGCTTCAAGGCCTGAAACCCCTTCACTGCGCGCAGATAATTCTTTATACAATTTATTGAGATCAACACCGGACCAAAATGTATCTTCAAATTTGATCGCTTTAGCCCGAGCGCTATTTAATAACTTTCGGCGCTGAATAATGACAGCCCATGAGGCAATAGATAAGCATAATAAAGTCAGCATCACTAACTTAACGAGAACACTTGCCTCTAAAAAAAGACCGATAAAAGAAATTTCAGCTTGCACGGTTGAACTCCTGCACAATATTTAATGGGATAGCTCTTGGTCGCATACGTGATAAAGCAATACAGGCTACAATAATAGTGCCCTCACAATAACAGTCGCCTTTGTCATCAAGCAAACGCTGCTTAAACACCAAAGAGGCTTTTTTCAATTCTATGACCTGTGACTCTACAAATAAGTTCTGTTCGAATCGCGCTGCAATGCGAAAATCTAATTCAGCATGCTTAACAACAAAAGCAATATCTTCTGCTAATAACTGACTCTGAACGATACCCATAGATTTTAACCACTCGGTTCGGGCGCGTTCGAAGAAGTTTAAATAGTTAGAATGATAAACTACTCCACCAGCATCGGTGTCTTCATAATAAATTGAAATAGGCCATGTAAACATAATTAGCGATTGTAAATTTTGCGTAATAAAAGATGGCTTACTATACCGAGTACCTCAACGCTTGTGAATAAAAGGACTCAGTAAAGCCGGCTTTATTTTATGCTTCAACGCTTAATTTGCCATTAAAAAACGGCTTTTTCAGGCTTTACACAGAGAAATGAAGAAAGTTTAATGTTAACCATTGAAAAGTTTACATTCTATTAACCTAGGCAAGTAAACAAACTTATCGAACAGTGCCGAAATAACCACCAAATTTTGTTGCTCAGCCTTTAGTTTGAATTTCCACGGCACCAAATGCTGTTTTTATACTTATATATACCGCAAAGCGAATTTAGCGCCTTTCTTACTTTCTATATAAAAAGTAGATTGATAAGCAGTAGATCAGCATTCGTGTTCAAGAATTATTATCTGTCAGCCACTGCCTCAATTAAAGTTCTCAACAAAATACTTATCAAAGTGCTGCAAAAGCAAATATCACACAAAGTTAAATAAGGCACTATTCATCAGAATTTATCCACTAAAAGCCTTACATCAGTTTTGGATAAGATTATTTATTGCATACTTCGAAACTCAAAACCTTACCTCGCTTAATAGTGACTTCTCAATCCAGCAGTAAAATTAACGTATTCGCGCTTATATTAGGTGGTAAACGGTTAAAGTAGCCATTTGGCATTAATTATACTCATCCAATAAAACCTAGGATATTGAGCTAAGTTTTATTCTCTAATTTCAAAAGGTGATAGCCATCACTATTTGAGCTAACAACCCGAAATCATGGGCTTACAAGTAAATAATTTATTTTATAATTTTTTCATACTACTGTAATCAAGCTGACTTTTAACAATTGTATATCATTGCTTAAAACGTTTAAATCGACTAAATATGCACTCGCAATGCTTATAAAGTATGTTTTAATCTAGTTTTATCACTTAAGCGTGATTACATCATAATTGAGCCACACAACTCAGATTAGTTTTACTAATGATAAATTGAAATTTTTCTAGCTTGTCAATCTAGAGCAATCTCTCTAATATGTATCTTGTTTTCAGGACATAGCTAATTTAGTTATTGAAAACCAAGAACTCCAAGATGATGTACCCCAATACCTCATCTTATCCCTGGTTCTTATGCTTGACTTCCTTCCTTGAATTTGTGAATACAAATTGTTTGGCCCGCTTACTTTAAGCGGGCTTTTTTTATCTAAAATTTATTATCTAAAACCATTATTAAATTTACTGATATCTTTGTTTCACGCATAAAAAATGGCTTAGCTCATAAAGCTAAACCATTATCATTGTTCTTTAAGCATCAAACTCTTGTTAGTTAATCGCCCTTTTGACTAACCTTAAATGCTTTTAGAAATCTTAATCACAACTCGGCGGTTACGGGCTCTTTCTTCCACTAAGTTATTAGACGCTACATGACGTCTTTCACCATGACCTGTTTTATGGATACGGCTTTCTTCAATACCGCTGGCCACTAGAATGTCCGCTACAGAGTCTGCACGGCGCTCTGATACACGTTGGTTAGTCGAGCGGCCGCCATAACTGTCGGTATAAGCGTCCACGAAAATCAGTTCAACATCAGAATCATAGGATAAGTACTCTTGTACGCGACTCAGTTGCTGTTTCGAAAAACGCGTTAGGTTAGTACCGCCCTCTTCATAATTCAATACGGTAAAAGCAATATCGTCGAAGCCATAGGGTAATAATGTCGATAAACAAGAGCGAAACTGTCTATATTGGCCACCAAAATTCGCAGCCGATAAACCTACCGCCACTTTATCGGATTGGTTATACCAATCAGCATAATAAAAAGTAGGCTGCATCCCCTTACTTAACTCAGAGAGCATGGACCACGCGGCTTGTTTAGGTACTTCGCCATTGAATTGCTTTTGATATTTAAGTTTAGTTATGGCTTTTTCATTCACGCCAGGACGCCATTGAGGGGCTTTACTGATAAGCTCTGCATTTGTGACTTGATCAGGCTTGTTCCACATATCTAAGGTAAAGTTTAGGTTTAAATCTTTACCCGCTTTACTGGTAAAAATAGCTTTACCGTAGTCAGGGATATCATGCTCTAGGCGGCATTCAATCGGGCTGTTCTGGCTAATGCGCCACATTGAGTCATCCAAAGATGCAACATAGTGCTGTAAATCTGCTTGCGCAGGAAATACAAAACCTAAGCTTGAAAATAGAATTGCTTTACGCCACATAAAAACACCCTGTCTGCTAGTCACATTTCTATATCGGCAAAGTTTTATTAATCTTTAGCAGAGAAATTACACAATCAAACATGACACTGAGCCACAGTTTTAGCATAATAGCCGACATATTTGAGAATGAGGTTTTTAATGAGCGATATCTGCGACGCAAACAAATTCAAACACCGCTTTAGAGGCTACTTTCCTGTTGTTATCGATGTCGAGACTGCAGGTTTTAATGCCGCAACTGATGCGTTGCTAGAAATAGCTGTCACCACACTTAAAATGAATGATGATGGTTTTATCGAACTTGATAAAACCCAACACTTTCATATTGAGCCTTTTGAAGGTGCAAATCTTGAACCTGAAGCGTTAGCGTTTAATGGCATCGACCCAACTAACCCTTTACGTGGTGCCGTTGATGAAAAGCAAGCGTTCCTAGAAATTTTCAAAAATGTCAAAAAAGCGCAAAAAGCGGCTGACTGTCATCGCTGTATTATCGTGGCTCACAATGCTGCATTTGATATTGGCTTTGTTAACAAAGCTATTGAGCGTAATGACTTAAAACGTTCTCCATTCCACCCATTCGCGACTTTTGATACTGCAACCTTAGCGGGTTTAGCTATCGGTCATACCGTACTAGCTAAGGCATGTAAAATGGCTGGAATTGACTTTGATAATAAAGAAGCCCATTCAGCCTTATATGACACCGAACGAACCGCAGAGTTATTCTGTTATATCGTCAATAAGTGGAAAAAATTGGGCGGTTGGCCAATGGTGAGTGAAGAAGTGGATGAAGTCGAAGTGAAAGAAGATTCAGAGAGTTAGCAACAACCTATTACACATTTATAAGACACAAATATAAGACACAAAAAAAGCTGCCTAGGCAGCTTTTTTAATACCTAACAAAAGCGATTAAAGCTTGTCAGAGTTATCTTTTAAGTAAGAAGCAACACCTTCAGTTGTTGCAGTCATACCTTTGTCGCCTTTTTCCCAACCAGCAGGACAAACTTCACCGTGCTCTTCGTGGAATTGTAGTGCATCGATCATACGAAGCATCTCGTCAACGTTACGACCTAATGGTAAGTCGTTAACGACTTGATGGCGAACTTGGCCTTCTTTGTCGATTAAGAAAGAAGCACGGAAAGCAACACCAGCTTCTGGATGCTCAACGTCGTATGCTTTACAGATTTCGTGCTTAACGTCAGCAACTAGTGTGTAGTTAACTTCACCGATACCGCCTTTATCTACAGCAGTATTTCTCCAAGCGTGATGAGAGAACTGAGAATCGATTGAAACACCGATAACTTCAACGCCACGTTTAGTGAACTCTTCAATGCGGTGATCGAATGCGATCAATTCTGAAGGACACACGAAAGTGAAATCTAGTGGGTAGAAGAAAACAACTGCTGACTTACCTTTAATCGCGGTAGATAGATTGAAACTATCAACGATTTCACCAGTACCAAGAACCGCTGCGGCAGTAAAATCTGGGGCCGGACGGCCTACTAATACGCTCATTTTATATCTCCATCTATGGATTGAAAAAAACTTAAAAACAATGCCTGTTAATCTGAGTAGCATTATACCCAAACTAAAGCATTATGCGAGACAGCTCACACAATTGCTTTAACTTGAAATGAATCTGTATCTTGGTTAATTGCGATATACCTTACCCCTAATTGATTAAAGAAATAAGTCCTTTAAGATGAAATATGTTTTACCTGCTGAAAAAACAGTCCACTTGTCGATAAGAAAAAGGCATATGGATAACTTGGTATATACAAAAGATTATATTCAACATAACTACAGGCCTTGTTACATCAATGAAAAACCCTCCTTACATGAATACACTTTTTGTAAACTGAATAGAGATAAACTGGACATGAAGTTTGATACGGACAAGAATGACTTCACTATGTCTATCTAATAACAAAACTAAATAAGAAAAAATTAATATGAATGCGGTCGTAATTGCTGTCACCTTAATGCTTGCATTAAGTCTCATGCGTGTGAATGTTGTCATTGCACTAACTGTAAGCGCACTTGTTGCAGGGTTAGTTGGAGGCTTAGATATCCATCAAACCATCTCAGCCTTTAATGATGGCCTTGGAGGCGGTGCACAAATTGCGTTAAGTTATGCCTTACTTGGCGCCTTTGCTGCTGCTTTATCGCATTCTGGCTTAACTACGCTTATTTCTCACAACATTATTAAAAAAGTGGGTAAAGAACCTAACAGCACAAATACGCTAGTTGTGCGTTGGTTGCTACTTGCATCCATTTTATTAATGGCAATAAGCTCGCAGAATATTCTGCCAATCCATATTGCGTTTATTCCGATTTTAATCCCGCCACTACTACATGTATTAAGCAAACTACAAATAGATAGACGCTTAGTTGCTTGTATTATCACTTTTGGTCTTGTTACCACTTATATGATTTTACCGGTTGGCTTTGGTGGTATTTTCTTAAATGATATTTTATTGGCTAACTTGAACAACAATGGCCTTGAAGCTGTTAAAGAACAAATTCCAACAGCTATGCTGTTGCCTGCGCTAGGAATGATCACTGGACTATTAACGGCAGTGTTCATTACTTACCGTAAACCACGAGTTTATGAAGCAAAGGATATTGTTGCAGAACAAAATGAAGAAGTGGGCATTAACAAGAAGACCATAATCATTTCACTTGTGGCTATCGTTGCAACGTTAGTAGTTCAATTACAAACCGATTCAATGATATTTGGTGCATTAACTGGTTTCATCATCTTCCGTTTCTCAGGCATTATTAAACCTGATGTTAGACAAGATATGTTTAACCAAGGTGTATTGATGATGGCCAATATTGGTTTCATCATGATTGCTGCAGCGGGTTTTGCGGCTGTTGTAAAATCAACAGGTGAAGTCAGCACCCTTGTTACTTCTTTAGGTGACATTATAGGCGACAATAAAGCCTTAGCAGCATTGCTCATGTTGATTGTAGGATTATTAATTACTATGGGGATTGGTTCTTCATTCTCAACAATTCCTATTATCGCCACCATTTATGTGCCATTAGCACTCACCTTTGGCTTTTCTGTTGCGGCGACAATTGCATTAGTGGGTACAGCTGCAGCATTGGGCGATGCAGGTTCACCGGCATCAGATTCAACCTTAGGCCCAACAGCGGGTCTAAATGCTGATGGACAGCACGATCATATCCGTGACAGTGTTATCCCGACCTTTATTCACTACAACATTCCACTTATCGGCTTTGGCTGGATTGCGGCAATGGTACTCTAGTCGTCAATAACATTATCAGTCTTGAACAATATGAAGTCTTAAACAATATAAAGTCTTGAATACTGATTAAGACCCAATAAAAAAGGAGCCAATGGCTCCTTTTTTATTGGGTTAACTAAATTTATTTAGTACCGAAAATCTTATCACCAGCATCACCAAGACCCGGTAAAATATAACCCTGCTCGTTTAGGCAATCATCGATTGATGCTGTATATAGTTCGATATCTGGATGTGCAGCTTCTAAAGCTTTAATACCTTCAGGCGCGGCAACCAATACAAGTGCTTTAATTGACACACAACCACGTTTTTTAAGTAAGTCGATAGTAGCAATCATCGAGCCACCAGTTGCCAGCATAGGGTCGACGACAATCGCCACACGCTCATCAACATTGCTAACAAGCTTGTCGAAATACGGAACAGGCTCCAAAGTTTCTTCGTCGCGGTAAATACCAACAACAGAAATTTTAGCACTTGGCATATGCTCTAATACACCATCCATCATCCCTAAGCCTGCACGTAGAATAGGAACAACAGTCACCTTCTTACCTTTAATCTGTTCTATCTCAACAGGGCCGTTCCAGCCATTAATAGTGACAGTTTCTGTTTCAAAGTCTGCAGTTGCTTCGTACGTTAATAAGCTACCAACTTCTGTGGCTAGCTCACGAAAACGTTTAGTACTGATTTCAGCTTCACGCATTAAGCCTACTTTATGACGAATTAACGGGTGTTTTACTTCAACGACTTTCATTTTTGCACTCCTGATGATGAGATATTTTTCGCAAATTGTTCAAATTCTAGTTTATTTATTCTCTTTATAAAACATAAAGTTTCATAATTGCAGCCAATCTCACGCTAAACAGCTAAAACCATTACAGAAAACTGTTTTCATAATCGGATAAAGCTAAATCATGACTTTCGACGCCTACCACAAACTGATAGAATAGCGCCGCATAAAATCCCATAAAACGATGTACCCTAGAGGATCCTCCGTGAGCACTCCTACACCACTTAGCTACAAAGACGCTGGCGTTGATATCGATGCTGGTAATGCATTAGTCAATAACATTAAATCTGCGGTAAAACGCACTCACCGTCCTGAAGTAATGGGCAACCTAGGTGGTTTTGGCGCTCTTTGCGAATTGCCAACTAAGTATAAACACCCAGTATTAGTTTCTGGTACTGACGGTGTTGGAACCAAGTTACGTTTAGCCATTGATTACAAAAAGCACGACACTGTTGGTGTTGATTTAGTTGCTATGTGTGTAAATGACTTAATCGTATCTGGTGCTGAACCTTTGTTCTTCCTAGATTACTACGCAACGGGCAAGTTAGATGTTGAAACTGCCACTTCAGTTGTCAACGGTATTGCTGAAGGCTGTCATCAATCAGGTTGTGCGTTAATCGGTGGTGAAACTGCTGAAATGCCTGGTATGTATGAAGGTGAAGATTACGATTTAGCTGGTTTCTGTGTTGGTGTCGCTGAAAAAGAAGCTATCATCGACGGTACTAAAGTTAAATCTGGTGACGCACTTATTGCACTAGGTTCAACTGGCCCTCACTCAAATGGTTACTCTTTAGTACGTAAAGTATTAGAAGTGAGCAAGGCAGATCCACAGCAAGATCTTGCTGGTAAGCCACTTATCGAACATTTATTAGAACCTACCAAGATTTATGTAAAGCCTTTACTTAAGTTGCTTGAGCAAACTGAAGTTCATGCAATGGCACATATTACTGGTGGCGGATTCTGGGAAAACATCCCACGCGTATTACCTGACGATTGCAAAGCCGTCGTTAAAGGTGACTCTTGGCAGTGGCCTGTTGTTTTCGACTGGTTAATGGAGAACGGCAACATTGAGCAGTTTGAAATGTACCGCACCTTCAACTGTGGTGTAGGTATGATTATTGCTCTGCCTGCCGAAAAAGTAGAGTCAGCACTTGAACTACTTAAAGCTGAAGGTGAAAACGCTTGGTTAATTGGTGAAATTGCAAATCGTCAAGGTGACGAAGAGCAAGTGGAGATTAACTAGATGTCTGAATGCTGCCGCGTTCTTGTTCTTATCTCAGGTAACGGTACTAACTTACAAGCCATTATTGATGGTTGTGATGATAACCTTAACGCTGAAGTTGTTGGTGTTATTAGCAACAAACCTGATGCTTACGGACTTGTCCGTGCTCATCATGGTGAAATCAATACCAGCTGTGTTATCGCCCGAAAGGATGAGAGCCGCCAGCAATATGACATGCGTCTACAGCAAGCCATTGAGCAGTATCAACCTGATTTAATTGTGCTTGCTGGCTTCATGCGTATTTTATCTGATGAGTTCGTTAGTCAATATATGGGTAAGATGATCAATATCCACCCTTCTTTATTGCCTAAATATGCAGGATTGCATACTCATCAAAGAGCATTAGATGCCAAAGATACGGAGCATGGTGCGAGTGTTCACTTTGTCATACCTGAACTGGATGCTGGCCCTGTCGTATTACAGGCTAAAGTCCCTGTTTATGAAGATGACACAGTAGAGACCTTATCTAGCCGAGTTCATGAACAAGAGCATGCTATCTACCCACTAGTGGTAAAATGGTTTAGCTTAAACCGATTAAAAATGGTCGATAAAAAAGCTTATTTGGATGACCAACTTATTGGTATTCACGGTTACGCACCTGATTAATTCCTTTAATAAAGCTTAAAAATTAAAAATCTCGCCTTGGCGAGATTTTTTGTTTTTTATCGAATCAAATAAGCCTAACGTGTTAAAACCAAAAGTTAGCGAACCGGTAAATCCATTCCAGCAAACATCTCATCAATCAGTTGCTGGTCACGCAATGCTACCGCCTTTTCTACGACATCACGAGTTAAGTGCGGCGCAAAGTTATACATGAAATCATACATATAACTACGTAGGAAGCTGCCACGTCTGAAACCGATTTTTGTCGTACTGTGGGCAAACAAATGTCTCGCATCAATTGCCACTAAGTCTTTATCAATTACGGGATCAATCGCCATTGAAGCAATAACACCGACACCCAGTCCTAATCTCACATAGGTTTTTAGTACATCAGCACTAGTGGCACTGAATACGACTCTAGGCTCTAGTTCAGCTTTTTTAAATGACTTTTCAATTTCAGATGCTTTGTCGAAACCAAATACATAAGTCACCAATGGAAACTCAGCCAAATCTTCAATAGTCAGTGTTTTACGATTAGCCAAAGGGTGATCGCGAGTAACAACAATCGAGCGATTCCAGTGATAACAAGGCAACATAATTAAATCTGAATATAAGTGCATTGCTTCTGTTGCAATTGCAAAGTCAGCATCACCTCTTGCAGCTTGTTCACTGATTTGTGAAGGCGTACCTTGATGCATGTGCAGGTTAACCTTCGGATAACGCTTAATAAAAGGCTTAATGACTTGTGGCAGCGCATAACGGGCTTGTGTATCAGTGGTCGCAATATTAAGCTCACCTTGATTAGGTTGGGTATACTCTTCCGATACTTTTTTAATACTTTCAACTTTACCTAAAATATCATTGGAAATATCAATCACTAATTGCCCAGCTGGTGTCACATGAGTTAAATGCTTACCACTGCGGCCAAAGATTTGAATACCCAGCTCATCTTCAAGCATTCGGACTTGTTTGCTGATCCCTGGCTGCGAGGTGTAAAGGTCTTCTGCTGTTGCTGAGACATTTAAATTGTGTTTTACCACTTCTGCAATATATCTTAGTTGCTGTAATTTCATGTTACGACCTTCGCCTTGCGCCAGATGTGAATCAGTTTTATTTATTAGAAGCTTTCGATAGAAGCTAAACTGTTTAAATAAAACACAACCAAAACAGCTTATGAAAGATTCCGTTATAGCTAAATGTTATAGACGATCTAAAATATTAAAGCAAATAGTAATAACGAGTTTGAGAATTTTGCATGTTATTGGCCTCTAATGGTAACCTTGCGGACTCAGTCCAAAGTTATAGCAATTCTTAACGATTTGAATGACTTTTTATACGACACGCTGCGTGTCATGCGCTAAGATATAAACTACAAATTTAATAAAAGTGGTAATAAACCACTCTGCTGTTAATTATTGAACGGAAACCATATGACCTTTACCTTGGTATTGATACTGCTAGGTGCACTTTTTATTCTGATCATTGGTATTAGTGTTATTCAGCAACAAAAAGAACGTGCTGAAGCAGAGCGCAGAATGGAATTAAAACGCCATAGAGCCATTATTAATGAAACCGAAAACGTTTTATCTAACACTGGCTTGGCATCATTCCCTAGCAGTGTCATTTTAGTGCTTTACAAGCGAATTAATGAAGCGCTTGAAATGTCCCTAACTCATCTTGAAAATCAACCACAACAAGCGGATTACCAACGCCGCTTAGTCGATATCCAAGCTCAAATCACTACTTTAAGCTCTAGTCCATCACAAGCTTTAGCGATTGAAAACTTTCGCTTACCGGACAATGACAAGCAAATTTTAGAATTAGTACAGATGCTCAAGAAACTTAAAGCTATTGTTAGAGCAGAAAACAACAAAGGTAAACTTGACCCGCAAGTGTTTGCTGAAGCAGAAAACCGTATAGATAGCTACCAATTGCGTATTAATGTTGAGTCAATGCTTTCACGTTCACGTGCTGCTAACTCACTAAAACAATTTGGTTCATCTAAACAAATGGTGTCCAAAGCACTAGCAACATTACAGGCTATTAAAGCTAAAACACCTAATGACCCTTTCATCAGCCGAAAAGTCGAAGAAGCAAAAGAGTTATTAGAAGAAATTGATTCTCAACAGAAGCAATTGAATCCTCAAGCGATCAAAACACCTAAAAATGATGAAGACGATATCGATATGCTATTCCAGCCTAAGAAGAAGTGGTAACGCATTCATTAGTTTTGTTCTAGCATAAAAATTGATTATTTAATTAAAGTCTCGAAAGAGGCTTTTTTGTATCTGTAATTGGGTCAGTAAATGGGTGTGTAATAACACACATGATTAATCACGAAAGTCTTACTGAGGACTCACTTGAGTATCTAAATGACACTCAAGTGATAGCATTGATTTAAATGTGTCTAACAAAGGTACAAGCCTTAGGTTATAGCTTTAAAACTTATCCACTGAGAACCAAAGAGATCTCTCTAATCCATATAAATACCAGAAACAAAAATGGGACCCTTAGGTCCCATTTAAATTTGAAAGCTTAATCAAATTAAGAGGCTTTTTTCTTAACCGCTTTTTTTGCTGGTTTTTTCTTAGTCGATTCGCTTACCCACTTGCCACCAATAAACTTCGAAGACCAACCTGTCGCTTTACCATCCACTTCAGTCGCAACGTATTGCTCCTTGGTTTTACGGCTAAACTTAACTGCAGCTTTATTACCATCATCATCTGTAACCGGTGCATCAGCTAGATACTGATATTTAGGCCATAGTTGCTCACGGTAATGTACAAGCTCTTCCACTAACGGTGCACGAGTCTCACGGGATTTAGGGAATGTACTTGCAGCAAGGAAAATACCTGCAGCGCCGTCACGCAAAACGAAATGCGCATCAGACTTAGTACACTTTAAATCAGGTAAGAAGATTGGATCTTCTTTTGGCGGCGCCGCTTCACCGCTCTTAAGCAGCTTACGAGTATTTTTACACTCTGTATTAGTACAGCCAAAGTACTTACCAAAGCGGCCATTTTTAAGTTCCATATCATTGCCGCATTTATCACACTCAATGATTGGGCCTTCATAGCCTTTAATTTTGAACTGTCCCGCTTCGATTTCGTACCCTTCACACGTTGGGTTATTACCACAAACATGTAATTTACGGCCTTCATCGATTAAGTAGCTGTCCATGGCAGTGCCACATTTGCCACAACGATGTTTGGCACGAAGTGCATCAGTTTCAGCATCTTCATTATCACTAACCGCTTCTTCACCAGGCGTTAAGTTCATTGTCGTTTTGCAACGTTCTTTCGGCGGCAATGCATAACCTGAACAACCTAAGAATACCCCGGTTGTACCTGTGCGGATCCCCATTGGGCGACCACAAGTTGGGCACTTAATATCTTCAGCAAGTACCATCTCATTGAGACGCATACCACCTTCTTCAGGATCTAACTCAGCATTTTTGAGCTGCTTAGTTAACTCAGCGTAGAAACCATCAAGTACGGTTTTCCACTCTAACTTACCTTGTGCTACGTCATCGAGCGTTTGCTCCATGCTAGCAGTAAAGTCAAAGTTCATAATGTCGCTGAAGCTTTCAACCAGGCGGTCACTAACAATTTCACCCATCTTTTCCGCGAAAAATCGACGGTTTTCAACTTTGACATAACCACGATCTTGAATCGTAGAAATAATCGTTGCGTAAGTTGATGGACGACCGATACCGCGTTTTTCAAGTTCTTTAACCAAAGATGCTTCACTAAAGCGCGCAGGCGGTTTAGTAAAATGCTGTTTCGGCAATAACTCATTAAGATCTAACACATCACCTTTATCTAAAGGTGGTAATGTGTTGTCTTCATCATTCTTCTTACCCATTGGTGGCTGAACTTTAGTCCAACCATCAAAACGTAATGTGCGACCACTGGCTTTTAATTCGTAATCACCCGCAGTGACAGTAAGACGAGTTGCATCATATTTGGCAGGCATCATCTGACAAGCAACAAATTGTCGCCAAATGAGCTCATAAAGACGCTGAGCGTCTCTTTCCATATCTGTTAAAGATGCTGACTGTACGATGACGTTTGACGGTCTGATAGCTTCATGCGCCTCTTGAGCACCTTCTTTGCTACCATAACGTAATGGTTGTTCAGGTAAGTACTTCTTACCGTACTCTGAACCAATCATGTCACGCACGCCTTCAACGGCTTCTTTACTTAAGTTTGTAGAATCGGTACGCATATAAGTAATATGGCCCGCTTCATACAAACGTTGCGCCATCATCATGGTCTTCTTAACACCGAAACCAAGTCGCGTACTCGCAGCTTGTTGCAGTGTAGAAGTGATATATGGTGCAGAAGGTTTACTTGACGTTGCTTTGTCATCACGACCAGTGACAACAAACTTGGCATCTTTTAATGCATCTAGTGCAACTTGAGCTTGAGCTTCATTAATTGGGCTAAATGCACCTGATTGAAACTTGGCAACTTGCATTTTAAGCTTTTGCTGCTGTGAAGTAGCAAGATCAGCATGAACATCCCAGAATTCTTCTGGCACGAATGCTTTAATCTCACCTTCACGCTCAACAACTAAGCGAACTGCCACAGACTGCA
Organism: Shewanella sp. GJ50-10; assembly: GCF_055808815.1. Classification (NCBI taxonomy): domain Bacteria; kingdom Pseudomonadati; phylum Pseudomonadota; class Gammaproteobacteria; order Alteromonadales; family Shewanellaceae; genus Shewanella; species Shewanella sp. GJ50-10. The sequence goes on from NZ_JBVVSS010000001.1 coordinate 2,584,247, forward strand.
CTCGACCTGCAGATAAACCACGTGCTACTTTTTTCCAAAGTAATGGTGACACCATGAAACCCACAACACGGTCGAGGAAACGACGAGCTTGTTGTGCATTAACCATATTGGTATCAAGAGCTGAAGGTTCACTAAATGCATCTTGAATAGCTGACTTGGTAATTTCGTTAAAGACAACACGTTGATAACGAGATTCGTCACCACCGATGATCTCTTGTAAATGCCAAGCAATTGCTTCTCCCTCTCTATCCAAATCGGTTGCGAGATAGATGTGGTCAGCTTTTTCAGCAAGTGCTTTTAATTCTTTAACGACTTTTTCTTTACCAGGTAAAATTTGGTATTTGGCGGCCCAGCCTTTTTCAGGGTTAATACCCATACGAGCCACTAACGCACGTTTATCACGTTGTAGCTTGTATTTAGCTTTCTCTTCAGGGGCCATTTTCCTAACTTCAGCAGGCGTTTTAGTCGCAACCTTGCTGTCAGGCGATGATGATGTAGGCAAATCACGGATATGACCTACACTCGATTTAACGATGAATTCTTTACCAAGGTATTTATTAATAGTCTTGGCTTTGGCCGGCGATTCGACAATAACTAGCGATTTACCCATAGTTTAATTTGCGCCAAAAAGTCTCTGATAGATTAAATTGGTTCCATATATAGAGTGTTGAGACGAATGTTTCAAGTAAATACCTCTAATATGTGTCCAGCGAGCCATTTTTTAATCAATTATAAAAAATGAAAAAAAATAATATTGCGTTAATTAAAAGTAATATTTCATTATTTATGGTCTAGCAAGTAAAAGTTGTGCATGTTTAGTCACTTTTTCAATTTTTGAGACCAAAGTCACCGCTTGTTAAGGCCTATTTCATCAGTATACTGGCTGTATTCTTGCGGTACCTAGCAGCAAATGAACTCATTTTCATAACAATAATTCATAACAATAATAAATATTTTTTAAGGATAATAAATGAAGCACTTCGAAGCGAACTTTGATGGACTTGTCGGACCAACCCACAATTATGCAGGTTTATCTTTTGGTAATGTAGCCTCATATAGCAACGCTGCGCAAGCTTCAAATCCAAAGTCTGCCGCGAAGCAAGGACTCAAAAAAGCAAAAGCACTTGCTGACTTAGGTATGATTCAAGGAGTATTAGCCCCTCAAGAACGTCCAGACCTTCACTCTCTTCGCCGTATGGGTTTTGCAGGTTCTGACGCTGAAGTACTAAACCAAGCCGCTAAGCATGCTCCTGCTTTATTAAATGCCTGTTGCAGTGCATCATCAATGTGGACAGCAAATGCGGCCACTGTCTCACCGAGTGCTGATACTCGCGATGGAAAAGTGCATTTCACACCAGCAAACTTGGTCGACAAGCTGCACCGCAGCATTGAGCCGTTAACTACAGGTAATATTCTCAAAGCGACATTTAAAGATGAGCGTTTCTTTAAACATCATCTGCATTTACCTGAACACGCAAGTTTTGGTGATGAAGGTGCTGCCAATCATACTCGTCTTTGCCAAGATTACGGTCACTCTGGTGTAGAGCTATTTGTTTACGGTCAAGAAGCAACCAACCCAAACGCAGTCAAGCCGACTAAATACCCAGCTAGGCAAACATTAGAAGCCTCACAAGCTGTCGCTCGCTTGCATCAACTAGATGAAGAAAGCAGTGTCTTTATGCAGCAAAACCCTAGTGTGATAGATCAAGGTGTATTTCATAACGATGTGATTTCAGTTGGTAACCAAAATGTACTGTTCTACCACGAACAAGCTTTTTTAAATACTGAAGCCAAATTTGAAGAAATCCGCAGCAAGATGAACACCGATGTCTACTTTATTAAAGTCGCAACAGATCAAGTTTCAATTAACGATGCTGTTAAGAGTTATTTATTTAATACTCAGATCATTACCCTACCAAACGGCGAAATGGCGATTATTGCGCCGACTAACTGTCAAGAGAACCCTGCGGTATTTGCTTACCTCAATGAACTGGTTACTTTAGGCACGCCTATTAAACAAGTACAGTATTATGATGTGAAACAAAGTATGCAAAATGGCGGCGGTCCAGCATGTCTTCGTTTACGTGTTGCAATGAGTGAATTAGAAATATCGGCAGTTAATCAAAACACATTGATGAATGATGCTTTATTTAATCGGTTAAATGTCTGGGTAGATAAACATTACCGCGACAGCCTTGAAGTAAAAGACTTAGCTGACCCACAATTAATAATTGAATCTCGTACAGCGTTAGATGAGTTAACTCAGATTTTAAAACTGGGCAGTGTTTATCAATTCCAAAAGTAAAACTTTCTACTTCTAACAAGCATAAAAAAATGCCGCTCAATGAGCGGCATTTTTATTTAGCAAAAGGACGCCTACAACTACTGAATCGTTACATTCATATTAAGTAATGGAGTAATTAAACCTGAAGGGGTTTCTACTTCAACAGAGAAAACACCAGCATTAGGCTCTTCTTCACCTTTCAATTGCGCAGAAAATCCACGACCGCTATTTACATTGGATATTGGCCACACAAGTTCACTTGAAGAGGAAATACTACCTGCACTCGTAGAGAAGCGAACGATTGTTCCTGATGGCATTTGCTGATTATGTAAGTCTGATATATCGAAGAAAACACTAGCAACACCTTTACCAACAATAACAATATCACTCTGTCCAACAACAGAGCCTCGGCTATCATTAACAAGAATATCTGAATCAAGCGTTCTATATGCTTCACTACCAGACATAACAATCACAATACTACGTCTTACATATATTGACTTTGAATCACTAACTCCATCAGCACAGCCTGCATGAGCAGGATCTGAACAAAGTACACCATTATATAAGCTATCTTTTACATCAAACTGGCCATTTGAATTAAAATCAATTAACTCTTCTAAATCGCCTCCGTCTTGACCTGTAGGTTGCCCTGCAGGTTGAGGATTAAACACTGTATCTTCATTGTAATCGTTAAAGGCATCATTTAAATCAAATGGTTCACCTGTTACATCTACACCATTTAAAAACTCATCCATTTCTGATTCATCAAATCGACCGTTACCGTTCAAATCAGGAAATGACTCTTCACCAATAGCTGTGGCTGTAATTGTCGCTCTGCCACCATATTTTTGACCGTAAACATTGCCTGATACCCCTAAATCCGAATAATAAAGAATATCTGAATCAGCGTTACGAGGTAATGTCCCGGCACCTCCAGTAATAGTCTCACCTTGAGGACGTGGCTGTTGTGAAATCCATGTTACTGAACATGCGCCGTTAACAGTTTGACAGGCATCTTCAATTGCACCACCTTCCGTAGTAAATGAAACAGTGGTTCCATCAGGCACTGGGTTATTAAATGCATCCGCCATCCGGGCAGTTACGACTACTTTTGTTCCATCAATGCCCCAACCCTCAGGGTTAACTGTTTCTGCTGATAGTGAAAAACTATCTTGATCTGGAATACCTGTTGAAATAACCAATTGCTTAGATTGACTTGATATCGCAGGAATTGAACCATCATCGACTGTAGCAGTAACTCGAACGGAAGTTGCCACAGTACCTGTTCGAACAACTGTTTGGGCAATACCTTCATTATTTGTCGTAACAGTAAAAGGATCCAAACTAATCCCACCAACATCAGTATTTAAAGCAAAATCAACTTTTTGATTAGCCACAACATTACTGTTTTTATCCAGCACTTGAAACTTAACTACTGATGATTCAACACCTCCAGTCCCCAAGATAGCAATATTTTCTGGTTCAGCTGATAAAAATACAATACTACCAACATCAGCTTGCAATACATTTAACGATGCAACAGCAGACAAACTTATTCCACCAGCATTTGCTGTCACATTGATTTGATCTTCACCTACACAACCCTGCGCCAAGTATGTTGAAGTAGCTACTCCATTGCTCGAAGACACAGGAGAACTAATTTCCGCTTGGGCTGGAGACTTTGTTGCACAAGTCGATGAAAAATTAACATCTACAGGTTGATTAAATGGATTCCCTTCTGCATCTTGAATCAGCACAGTTATCGTTGCAGTACCACCAGCTGATAAATTTTCTATACTTACTTCTGCAGCGCCTTCAACAAATGGGTCACCAGATCCCATTAGTACATTCGTTGCGCCCACAACAACAATTGTTGAGCCTTGTTCATTGGTCGGAAGAGTAACTGTAACCGTTCCTGCACCTAGAGAACTACCAGCATAAATATCAACACTCGCTTTGCCTTCTTCATTAGTTACAGCAGTTAAAATAGGTAAATCCCCAATGTCAGATTCAAAAGTAACAATCGTAGCTTGGTTAATACCTGTCACTGTAGCAACAAGCTTACCAGGGGAAAGTGTACTAATAGTATCAGTTGGAATTCCATCGGCGTCAGTAAGTACCACTGAAACTTGCGCCCCACCTCCGGCTTCACCGCCATCTCCAGCCATAGTTACATTAACAGTTGCTGATTCACCACTTGTAATCGTTGCAGTAACAGATGCACCTGTATTTATTGATGCGGTATTCAGTTGAATTGATGCCACACCATCAGAATTAGTCGCAACTTGCCCAGTTGCAGGGGCAAAAGTTCCGAAAGTTCCATCATTTAACTCAAAACTAACTAAGGTATCTACAGCAGTTCCACTAGAGGTCTTTACCGTTGCAGTTAAAGTCGCAGGCTCTGCCACAGATATTTGATTATTATCAACAGTCAGTGTCACTGTTATAGTTTCAGGATTTGTCCCCCCACCACCGTCATCTGAAATACTTCCTCCACCACTACAAGCGAAAAGAAAAATTGAACTTAAAAGCGCTAAAAATAGTCTTTGTGCTGACCTCATTGTCAGTCTCCCTGTTACATTAAAATCGTACTTAAGATTTATAATAGTTACTTATAACGTTATATTACACAAAAATCTGGTAACTTTTTTGTTACTCTACTGTTTTATTCGGCATTTTTCCTTAAAAACTTTAACTTTTACACCGTTTCATAAGATTTATTTTCCTGCTAGGCTTTAAAAGATAAAAAATAAAAATCATTAAAAATCGATGATTGAGATTGGAAGGAAGTAGTTTTGAATAAAAATAGTAAGCTTGGTTTAACAAGCAAAATCCTCATAGGTATGGGCGCGGGTATTCTTCTCGGTTTAATTCTGAGAAACGTATTTCCTGAAAGCCTATTCGTAAAAGACTATATTACCGAAGGCATTTTACATGTTGTCGGCACCATATTTATTTCAAGTTTGAAAATGTTGGTTGTACCACTTGTATTTGTATCGCTAGTTTGTGGTACAAGTTCATTGAGTGATCCTTCTAAATTAGGTCGACTAGGCGGTAAAACCATTGCCTTTTATATGTTCACCACAGCAATTGCACTAACCGTCGCAATCACGCTCGCTATTATCGTTCATCCAGGTAATGCATCACTTGCAACTTCAGCTATGGAGTTCAGTGCCAAAGATGCACCAAGTCTTGCTGAAGTTGTGATTAACATTGTGCCAACTAACCCAATTGAAGCAATGAGCCAAGGCAACATGCTGCAAATTATCATTTTTGCAGTCATCTTTGGTTTTGCCATTTCTCATATTGGTGAACGCGGTGCTCGTGTATCGGCGCTATTTAATGACTTAAACGAAGTCATCATGCGTGTAGTAACGTTAGTCATGCAACTTGCACCATACGGTGTCTTTGCTTTAATGGCTAAGTTAAGCTTAACTCTTGGGCTAGAAACCCTTGGCAGTGTGGTTCAATACTTCTTCCTAGTCATTTTCGTTTTACTTGTGCAGGCATTGGTGGTTTATCCAACACTGTTGAAAACATTTACAGGACTTAGTCCATTTATGTTCTTGCGCAAAATGCGTGATGTTCAGCTATTTGCATTTAGTACCGCTAGCTCAAATGCGACGTTACCTGTAACCATTGAAACCTGTGAACACCGTTTAGGTGCTGACAATAAAGTCGCTTCATTTACTCTGCCATTAGGTGCAACCATCAACATGGATGGCACCGCTATCATGCAAGGTGTTGCAACGGTATTCATAGCTCAGGTATTTGGCATTGAATTAGGTCTAATGGATTATGCCTTAGTGGTTGTAACCGCAACGTTGGCTTCTATCGGTACAGCGGGTGTTCCTGGTGTTGGTCTAATCATGCTTGCTATGGTACTTAACCAAGTTGGTCTTCCTGTTGAAGGTATTGCACTGATTATTGGTGTGGACCGTCTATTAGATATGATCCGTACAGCAGTAAACGTTACCGGTGACTCAGTTGCTACAGTCGTGATTGCTAAATCTGAAGGCGAGTTCAACGAAGAAGTCTTTAATGACTCTCAAGCAGGCAAAGTTGGTTCAAGCTTTGAAGAACAAGTTAAAAATGCTTAATAACTAACTTGTATCTATAGCGAATAAATAGGCGCCTCAATGGCGCCTTTTTTATTTATGGGATAACCTAACATTTATTATTTTATACAGAAGTAATATCCTCCCTTATTTCAGTATTTTTATAACCCAACACTTCGGAAATAAAATGGACTTTGCCTTACTTTCAACACTTGCCGTAATACATTGCCTAGCACTTATTAGTCCAGGTCCAGATTTCGCCATTATTGTAAAAACATCTACCCAGCAAAGCCGTCAAACTGCATTGATGTGCGCAACAGGCATTAGCGTCGCAATTTTACTCCACAGTTTACTGTCACTACTGGGGATAAGCATCATGATAAAGCAATCTGAACTGGCATACTTCGCAGTGCAAATCATTGGGGTAAGTTACCTTGCTTGGATGGGATTTGGGGCGTTAGTTTCTGCAGTAAAATCTTTTCAAAATAAATCGAAGCCTTCTGAAATACTGCAAACTCCTTCTGCGAAAACTAATATCAATTTCGATACTATAACGCCTGCTAAAGGCTTTAAAATCGGCTTATATACTAATTTACTTAATCCCAAAGCGCTGATTTTCTTTATTACAATATTCACAGTACTGGTGACACCTGAAGTTACTGCATCAACCAAAATAGCTTCGGCCAGCTTATTGTTTATTTTATCGCTTATTTGGTTTTGCTTTTTAGCCGTAATACTGACTAAACCAGCAATACAAAATAAAATGAGTAAAGGAAGCAATATCATAGATGCAATTACAGGAGTGATATTCATCGGAGTGGCGATCACCATATTACTCAGTTTGATACAGCAACTGCTTGTCTGATAAGTCAATTACTATTACAGTCAGTTAAGGTTAAGCATTATGACTTTAATATCTACCTATAGCAGGTAGTTAAATAGTGACTTAGAAGAGTTCACTAAACACTATTTAATAACCTTTCAAATCATATTTCTAATTTTATAGCGATAACACCAAAGAGTATTTTTATGAGAATTTTGGTAATAGAAGACGACCCTATTTTATCTCATCACTTGAACGTGCAATTATCTGATTTGGGTAATCAAGTTCAGGTTGCCTTAACAGCCAAAGAAGGGTTTTATCAGGCCACGAACTACCCTATTGATATCGCTATAGTCGACCTAGGCTTACCCGACAAAGACGGCATGACCCTCATATCAGACATGCGTAATGCTGGCGTCAAAGCGCCGATTTTAATTCTAACCGCACGAGTCAATTGGCAAGATAAAGTAGAAGGCTTAAATGCTGGCGCCGATGATTACTTAGTGAAACCTTTTCAAAAAGAAGAGCTGGTAGCACGATTAGACGCTTTAGTAAGACGAAGCGCAGGCTTTGTGAAACCCACTATCAGCAGCGGTACACTGCAACTGGATTTAGCGGCCAAACAGGTGATTTTAAATGATGAAAATATGGAAGTGACTGCTTTTGAATATCTCATTTTGGAGTATTTAATGCGCCACTGCCACGAAGTCGTCGCGAAACAACGCTTATTAGATGTAGTTTATGGCGATAAAGAAGGCGACCCGAATACCATTGAAGTGATGGTCAGCCGTATTCGTAAAAAACTCAGTAAAGGTGGGATTGAAAATCCTATTGCCACTATTCGCGGCCAAGGATATAAATTTAATCTCCCATGCAGCTAAGCTTTAAGCCTAAAAAACGTCTGTTAACACGGATGTTCATTACTTCATTATCTATCATTGCATTGGTGGGGTTTGGGCTGGCTTGGTCAGTGACCATCCTTCATGCCCAAAACAGTTATAATAAGGAAACTTCACAGCTCATTGCCGAGATGCCACAAATTGCTGCTGAGCTAAGAGAATACGACCTCATCCCAGCAGACAATGGCTGGTTGAATGAAAATAATAAGCAGAAACGCTATATGATGGCGAGTTGTACCCAGACTTTTGACGAAGTATGGATCTCTTCCTCAGCCAAAGACAGCGGTTTAAATAACATTTGTCAGCGTTTTGAATCCATAGCTGATACAAACCCACCCTATTATTTGACCATGTCGGATGAAAAATCCTACTTTGCCTACATGTTGCCGGTTGAGCTCAATCAAACCCAGTACAACATGGTCGTGTTAAAAGATGCAGATTCGGTTGAGAACGAGTTTATTCGCTTCAAAAAGCTCACCTATCTACGTCTCGCTGTGGTTATGCTGCTTGCAGTGGTATTACTTGTCAGTGCTGCGTACTGGGGAATGCGCCCTATGGCAAGATTAAAAAGCGAATTACAAGCAATTGGAGACGGTAAAAAAGAAGCCCTCTCAGAGGGATATCCCCATGAGCTTGAAGGCGTCACTCAAGCTTTAAACCAATTATTATCACAATCCAGTGATCAACAAGAGCGCTACCAAAACGCGATGAATGACTTAGCGCATAGTCTCAAAACACGTTTAGCTGCAGTGCACGCTATTACTGACGACAATTCACTGACTAAAGCCGATGCAAGCGAGAAAATTATGCAGCAAGTGGGTCAGATGGATCAGTTGGTTAAATATCAATTAAAACGCGCTTTAGTTGGCAGGCAAGGCTTAGTGCACGAACAAACTCCTGTAAAGCCGATGATTGACCAGTTATCACAAATGCTATTTAAAATTTATCGTGAAAAAGACCTAAAATTTACCGCTAATGTTTCCCCAGAAGTGAGTTTCCCGATTAATAAAGGCGACTTAATGGAGCTATGTGGCAACTTGATGGAAAACGGCTTTAGGCTATCGATTAGCGAAGTCATCGTTACAGCGTGTATTGACCATGATGGTAATGCTTTACTCATTGTTGAAGATGACGGGCCCGGCGTTGAAGATGCTTTAAAAGAGCGCATCATTCAACGCGGAGTACGCGCAGATACCCAATCACCAGGGCAAGGAATTGGCCTAGCAGTGTGTAACGAAATTGTCAGTAGTTACCATGGGTTACTTTCAATTACAGAAAGCCATTTGCAAGGCGCGAAATTTACCATCAAAATTCCGCCTCAATAATCATTATTCGAATGACAAACTTGTAAACACAAGACCTTGCATCAATAGGTAAAAACAAAACGAGGCCTCAAGCCTCGTTTTTATCTAATTGGCGCGTATAAGTGTTCAGCCTTGTTAAACATTATCCACGACGTAGCAATATATTTATCACCACTAATCGGTGTATTGCCTTTATGGGTATGGGTAAAGCCAGCAGGCGCTATGACCATAGTGCCCTTTTGAGGGGAAACTAATTTATTCTGATAATAAAATTCGGTCTCTCCACCTTCTTCTACATCATTAAGATAAAACATATATAACAGCACACGATGAAGCGCTTCATGCGAGCCTGTTTGAGGAAAATGTTCTGAATGCCAGTGAGGATACCCACCAACACCTTTAATATACTTTTGAATATTCACCACGCCGCTACGATACAAATACTTAGTTAATGCTTCTGCTCTGCGCTCACCAAGAGCAGAAAAATTATCTGGATTAAGAGTGACTGGTTTACCTTGCTCATCGGCAACAGAAACCGAAACCGCTCCCATCAAAGCCATGGGGTATTTTTTGAAATAATCAGCGGTGTGCTTTAATGTATTCTGTAATAGTTCATTTTTAAGCGAAATCATATCTTGATGATTATCCAAGGTTAAATCAAAACTTCGCTTTTTAGCCCTATCAACACCTTGGCCTGTTTTTCCTTCTATTACGCCTTCATGATTCTCGAAAGCCATAATGAGTCTGTCACACAAATCATCGGGTAAAGCATTCGGGATGACTTCAATAAAATCCATATTAAATCAGCACTTTTTAATAATGTAGTGATAATATGCTGCCATGGATTTGATAAATTGGCAAAAGTACTCAACTTATCATTTGCTATTCAATAATAAAAAATGCTTTAGGCACTTGCTGTAACCTATGAAAAAATCTGTAAAAGTTCTAATCAATCAAATTCAAGTGGGTAACTTTATCCGCTTACCTGTCGCGTGGAAAGAACACCCATTCCTGTTTAGTAGCTTTAAAGTAAAAACACAGTCTCAAATAGAATTGATCAAAAGCCTCGGAATTGAGCACGTATTTTTCGATACTGAACGAAGCGATAGTCCAATAATCGATAAAAAAGATGTCACTAAAAAATCTGCGCCTGTTCAAGATGAAGGTTTAGATAAATTGAAACTCGAAATGGATCAATACAAACAAGATCAAATCGAGTACCAAAACAAGCTACGTCGAAGCATCAAAAAAACTGAACAGCAATTTGAGCGGTCATTAGCAATGATGCGCTCAACAGTATCAAAGTTAGGGAGCCGTCCGCTAAACTCGGTTAATGATGCTAAAGATATGATTAGTACCATGACTAATATGTTGCTTAGTTCAGATGATTTAGTACTTCATTTAATGAGCGACGCAAAGCCAGACGATCTCATTTATCATCACTCAATGAATGTTTCGGTCATTTGTATGATGCTAGCTAAAAGCCTTGAATGGAGCCGTGAAGATATTGAGTTGGTTGGATTAGGTGCATTATTCCATGATGTAGGAAAGCTTAAAATACCGAGTAACATCTTAAAAAAACAAGTTCCGCTTACCAAACCTGAGCAAAACTTAATTAAACAGCATCCATTAATGAGCCTTAATTTTCTTAAGCTAGCCGATACTTTTCCTGAAGAAGCTAAGCCGATGATTGCTAATCATCACGAGTTTATTGACGGTTCTGGCTACCCTAAAGGTTTAAAAGGTGAAGAATTAGATAAGTTTTCCCAACTCATTACCGTCGTGAATGAGTACGATAATTTATGCAATGGTACAAAATTAGCTAAAGCCAAAACGCCTTACGCTTCACTGGGTATTATTTATAAAAACTATAAGCAAAAACTTAACACTGAATACGTTGGAAAATTAATTAAAACCATCGGCATTTACCCCCCTGGCTGCGTCATTGAATTATCTAGTGGTCAGTTTGGCCTAGTCATGTCGGTTAACCTAAACAAGATATTGTTTCCACAGATCATGCTTTATGATCCTTTAGTTCCTAAAGACCAAGCACCAATTATTGATTTAGAGCGAGAAGAAATCAGTATAGTGCGTTGTTTACCCACATCCGCTTTACCTGAAAATATTTTTAAATATTTAAACCCAAGAGAACGCATTAGTTACGGCGTTGGACAAGCTTAATAGTCTTTCAGAAACATTCATTAACTAAAACAAAAAAACCATTAATAACAGCGTTATTAATGGCTTTCGTTTTTAAGCTAATTAAGCTTTAGCAAAAGACGTTTATCTAAGAATGTTTATAACCAACCTTTCCGCTTAAAGAACAAGTAAGTGCCACCTGCACTGGCAAGCATCAAACCAATCGCCATTGGATAACCAAAACGCCAATCTAATTCTGGCATATTGGCAAAGTTCATTCCGTAACTACTGGCGATCACTGTTGGCGGTAAAAATACCACGGCAGCAACCGAGAAGATTTTAATGATTTTTGTTTGCTGGATGCCACTAAAGCCCATTGCAGCGTCTAGTAGGAAATTCAATTTATCGAAAATAAACTGGCTATGAGGCATTAACGATTCAATATCCGATAGCATTTCACGTAAATCTTTAATGTTCTCTTCTGATAAATGTTCACGATAATAGCGCTGAATATAACGCAATGAACGTTGTGTATCGAGCAAACTTAAACGAATTTTGCCATTTGAGTCTTCTTGCAGCGTAATCATTTTGAAGACTTCATCGAGTTCTTTGTCTTCAAAAACATTTTGGCTAACATCATCGAGAACTGAATACACATCTTCAATTAAATCAGAAAGGTAATCTACTTTAAGATGAAATAGCTCTAACATCAGTCCTTGCGGTGTTGTTGCATCTAAACGCCCTAAACGTAGGTAGTTACGCAGCAAACGGATAAGGCCAACGTCATCTTCGCGTATCGTCAGTAAAAAATCTTTTCGCAAGTTGAACGAGACGTTTATCGCACGAACATCAGAACCAACACGTTGCGGGAAAAGAGAGTTAATGTGCAATCCATCTTTGCTCTGAAAAAAACGTGCTGAAGCTTCAATTTCATTAATGTCTTCTTCTTCGGGGACTTCCTCTACCGAAAACCTGCTTAACCACTCACGTTCATCGTCATTGGGTTTGAACATGTCTAACCATAATGTTTGTTCGGGTATACTGTCTTGAACATTTAGTTCGTGAACAGTTAACTTGCGATTGTGATAAACATAGGCAGTAATCATGGTTCCCCCAAAGTGGTCACTTATATTGTGTCCACCATCAATTTGCTTTAACAACAGGCATAAAAATTTTGGCTAGTGTACTAAAATAATTTGATAATAAAATGTTTAAATGTAATTACGAGCAAATAAGCTCTTAAATCAGGTCAAATCGTTTAATACATATAATAAATGCAAAAAAAAGCGTCCAAACGGACGCTTTAATTGAAATATGTTGCTTTATTCACCTTTAAGGCGACGGTCTAATTGATCTTTTAAGTTAGCCGGTACACCTTTAATTAATAAGGTGTCAGAAATAGGATCGTAGATAACGCGCTCACCTAAATGACCACCATCAAAACTTAATGTTACACCGCCACCAGTGCCTGAAAACTTTTTCAGTGTACGTAAACTGGCTTTATCAGCAGGAAACTCTTCATCTAACTCGTAAGTGCCGCCACATGCAAAATCATAAAACGAGTCCATGCCAGAGTCAGCTAATTCGTCAGCCAAATCTTTCACTTCAATATCAGCGCCTTCGTCAGCACGTTCAGTACAGTAATCAAATACTTTGTCACGGCACTGCTGACGTTCATCTTTAGTCAACTCGCTGCTAGCTACAAAGTCTTCAACAGCGTGCATTAAGGTTTTGTTTTGCGCTTTGGTATTTACACCTTCTACGCAGCCCATAAAGTCTAAAAAGAAATCGGCTACTTTGCGGCCAGCACGTCCTCGAACAAACGAGATATATTTGCGAGACTCTTTATCAGCTTGCCACTCAGTTAAGTCGATACGAGCAGCTAATTGAACATTAGTTAAGTCCAAATGATTATTCTGCGATAGCTCCATGTCATCAAGTACCGTCATTGACGGTTTAGCATTCAGTAACGCCACAAATAAATAATCACTGGTCATGCTGGTATAACAAGACATCAATAAAAATCCGCCTTGGCTGAAGTCGTACTTAGCTAGTTCTTCTTGTAGCAACTTACTGGCAGCACTACTGAATTCAACAAAACCTAACTCGCCACTACGATATTCGTTTAATGCGTTAGAAAAAGCCGGGTTTGCTTCGCCATCTTCACCATGAGTTCCAAAAAAGCCAAAGCCTTTACCCGCTTTTCCAGTATAAGTTTGGTGTAATTCTTCCAACATAGACTCTACAGCATTGCTGTTTAATAGCGGCTGCGGTCTAAGACGACAACTTAACTGTCCCTGACTGTCTTGGGAAATTTCGTGGATAATTGCTTGTTCGATATTGATGCTCATAAGCCCTAACTGATCTCTATTGATGGAAGCGAAATAGCGTTCGATATCATAACAGACCGAGTTAAAAAGTCTCAAAAAATCTTATCGAAAACGTGCAATAACAAATCAAATAAACTTAAGAAATGTCAGCTAAACCTGCAGAGAAGAATGTGACATAAAAGTAGGATAAACCGCTAAATATTGATGTATTTTTAGCCATTAGAAACTTGCAGCAACCACGCATTAAATCCGATATAATAGCCGGCTAATTCATTACTTTTTGAACTTTTCTGATTATGGCTATCCAATCTAAATATACCAACACTCAAGTTGAAGCATTAATAACTGAGCTTTTAGCAGTATTAAACAAGCATCAGGCACCAACTGATTTAAGCCTGATGGTATTAGGCAACTGTGTTTCACACTTACTTGAAAACAAAGTACCGAGTGAATCTCGTCAAGCTGTTGCTGAACAATTCGCAAAAGCGTTAGCACAATCAGTTAAAGCTGACTAAGACATACTAAAGTCATTTAAATTGTTCAAAGGTATGCTATTTTTATATTTTACTTTTGACACAATTATTTTGATTCCAGATAGGATTAGGAAAACGATACCGCATGGTTGAGCGTAAAAAACAAATGACTCGTGACAAAGTGTCGCGTCTTGTTAACTGGGGCCACTGGTTTGCCTTCTTTAATGGTTTTTTAGCCATGATTGTAGGCGCTCGCTATTTAAGCAGTGTCGGTTACCCTGAAACCATTATTGGCTGGGGCTACCTTGCTATCAGCACTATTGGTCACTTCAGTTTTTTAGCCTTTATTGTTTATGTCGTATTTCTTTTTCCTGTCACGTTGTTGTTGCCTTACTCAAAAATATTAAGAGGCTATGCAGCGCTAGTTGCCACGTTAGGTTTGTGTATCTTACTGTATGACACCATTGTTTATGACGATTACGGTATTCACTTAAGTCCATTTGCGTTTGACCTTGCTTGGACAGATCTTAATGCCCTGCTTAAAAGCACATCTTATATAGCGACACCGACTGCGATTATTTTAATCGAGCTTACTGCTGCTAACTTTATTTGGAAAAGAATAGAGAAATTAGAGAAGAAGCAGCTCGGTAATAAAGCGATTGCTTTCGTGGGTATTTGTTTTATCAGCAGTCATTTAGTTCATATTTGGGCTGATGCATCTGATGTAACCCAAATCACCCGCTTTGATGATACCTATCCGCTGTCTTATCCTGCAACAGCCCGCTCTTTCATGGAAAGCCACGGTATTGAAGGCACAAACAGCGATGACAAACGTTATCAAACAAAAGCAAGAAAACTAAGTTACCCAGTTGCTCCACTAGAATGTAAAGCGCCTGTTAAATTATATGATCAAGCTAATGTGCTAATCATCTCTGTTGATGGTTTAAGAGCAGATATGGTCAATGAACTCACCATGCCTTTCTTAACACAGTATCAAGCTGACAATAAGCAATTTGCTGAGCACTACAGCGGCGGTAACCAATTCAAAACGGGTATGTTTGCTTTATTTTACGGTTTGCAAGGCAACTATGGGGATAGAAAAGAGTTTTATCACACCGCGCCTATCATGACTGCCGCAATGGCTAATGCGGGTTACCAACAAGCTATTTTTCTACCTGAAGAAAACCAACACGTGTTCGAGGGGCGTTCAATATTTGATGGCCTGACTATTTTTACCAATCACAGTGAAGCAAGCAGCGCACAAACTGACATGAAAAATGTGCAACAGTTTATCGACTGGAGTGCAGAGCAACAATCACATTGGTTCTCGTTAGTTAACCTATCTGCACCGAAACATTACGATACCCCTATTGGCTTTTTAGGTATTGAGACAGTTAAGCCACATATTGATTTAAAGCCTGCACAAAGGGTGCTTTACAACCAGTATCGTCAGTCACTTTACTTCATTGATCAGCAGTTACAGCAAGTTGTAGGTGCTCTTAGCGATGATACCGTTGTCATGATTACCGGTACCCATGGCCAAGTATTTAATAGTAATACTTCTGAAGTGAGTCAAAACTTGTCACCGGGTAATGTCCAAGTGCCTTTTGTCATGCATTGGCCAAAAGCGGCTGCAGATACTGTAACTTACCGTACAAGCCATTATGGCGTTGTACCTACTGTGATGAGCCACATACTCCATTGTGATAATCCAATCACAGATTACAGCTCAGGTTACAGCTTATTGCAGCCTAGCGAGCAAAGCTGGGTTTATATTGGTGACAGTCGCACATTTGCTATTTACCAAAGTGAAGAAATAACCGTATTAGACCGCCATGGTAAATATCGTATTTATGATATTGAGTATCAAAAAAGGCTCAAGCATAAATTAAGTGCGCCAGAACTGATTCAAGTGATGCGCGAAGGACGAAGGCTTTATAATCAGTAAAACTGCATAAACGTATAAATTACAATCAATTGATGGTGTTTTTCAGTAAAGCTATTGCCTGAAAAATACCTTATTGATAGTCTATGCAGCGTAAGATTTTAATCGGGATATGGCCTAGTCCGGTAAGGCGCTTGTCTGGGGGACAAGAGATCACAGGTTCAAATCCTGTTATCCCGACCAATTCTTATTACTCTTCAAGTATTTTGTATTTCACAAAACTCTTTTTAGCTCAATAACGACTACTCCCCCATATAATCCGTAGCCCTATTCGAGATTTACTATTCAACTTCTATCTTTCGACTTCTACCATTCCACTTTTACCTTTCGAACAGCAATTTAACCGTATTACAAATCGTCACTTTTTGACCTCTGTCACTTAATTCAATGTCCAAAGTAGACTTCTGTGAGTGATGTAATAGAACCTTCATATTCTAATAAGCTATATTGCTGCATTCAAAATGCATGAATGACAGCTGATTAGTGAGGAACATGGCAATGTGGTGGCGAATTATTCTAATTTCTTTGGCTTATTTACTTTTAGGTGCACACTTTTTACGATTCGGCCAAATGCCACTGGCAATCACTTGCGTGATGCTTCCAATACTATTACTGCTTAAAAATAACCTGATTACTCGACTCATCCAGCTAGGACTTGTCATTGCGACAGTGATGGTTTGGGGAATATCGACCTACCAGTATATTGACCTTAGAATGACTATGCATGAACCTTGGTATTTATTGGCAATCATCATGGGTAGTGTTATTAGCTTCAGTTTATTCGCAAGTTACTGCATCAACGGTTTGGTCAATCCACCTAGAGATAAGAATTGCTTATTTAGATAATCAGATTATGAAAAAAGTAACGTATAAAAAGCCGAGCTGAACTCGGCTTTTTTGTGTTTTTTCTACAAGAATAAAATACTGAACTGTAGTTAACTTATGCCTAGAAAAGCATTCACAATACTGAAGTAAATCAGCATACCGGATATATCAACGATTGATGCCAGTAACGGACTAACAAGTACTGCAGGATCCAGCTTACAAGCTCTTGCAATAATGGGTAATACCCCGCCTAAAGTGGTTGAAATTGTAATTTGAATAAACAACGCAACCGCTATCGCGCAGGCGATGAGTTCTAGGTCAAAGCCACCTGTCGACATACCATCACTGAAAAGCATCACCCTTGCCACAATAACCAATGCAATCACCGCACCAATGACCAAGGCAACCCTGCTTTCTTTCCATAATACTGACAACCACTGACGTTTTTTAAGCTCTCCAGTGGCCAAAGCTCTAATCACTAAAGTCGCAGCCTGAGCCCCTGTGTTACCGCCTGCGGCAGCAATCACAGGCATATAGATAGCCAATAGCATTAATTGACTAAGCGTATCTTCATAACTGGCAATAATTAAACCTGAAACAATGCCTAACAAAGCCAGACCGATTATCCAGCCTATTCTTTGTTGCACATGTGCAAAAACCCCCGTATTTAAATAGCCTTTATGGGGCTCAACTTCTGAAAGAATGATGCCTAACTGATGCGCATAATGTCTTGCTCTAACATCCTCGCCAATAATATCTAATTCAGCGATTAATTTTTGAACATGAATAACTGAACACTCACCCAGCATATTGACTGCATCTTCAATAGGCATTGAAGTTAATAATGCAACTTGTTCGTCTTGAGTGAGTTGGTTGAATTCTTTTTTGATTCGGCTGGACTCATCATTCGTTTCTGGAGTTGAATCATAAGCTAAAGCTTTATTTATAAGCTTCATGGAATATCTCTCTATCTTGCAAAGCTTAACCAACCAGATTTAAAGCGGCAGGTCTTATTTATCAGCCACTTTTAAATAAGTATGCTAATCATTTTTAAATACAAAAGTATTGTGGAGTTGAGTAGAGAATTGGGAGAAAAAATAAAAACTAAGTAGTGAAGTACAATCATAGCCACTGCTGGACTAGACATTCATTGACAGACCGACTGTAGGTTATTTTTCTCCCTTTCTACTAGGAGGATAATCGGTCGTTTTCATTGTTGTTTCCAAATAAGACTGGTTATTCCAGCGGCGCGCAATATATCAAAGGCTTACATAATTGGACAAGAAGACTAATTGAAAAAAAAGCAAAAATAACAAAGCTATGACACAAAATTAAAATCAATAAACACAAGCGCTTTAGCCAAGCGCTTATTAATAACAAAAGATAAATTAACGTATCAACGTAAGTAAAACACACTCCCTACGCCTCGATTAGTAAGAGTTAACAGCTACTTTGATTTAAAAATCCATTGCTTGATGGCCTTTCTTCTGTACCAAAGTAACAAAGCAAACACGCCAATATAAATGCTCGGTTCAATGATTTCTGACTTTACCGACCAATAAAAATGAATGGGTGCTAACAATGCCATGACATAAACCCAATTATGTAATGACTGCCAACCTTTACCCATCTTACGTTTTAGTGCTTGAAAAGAAGTTAATGCTAATAAGCTGGCAATAATAAAACAGGCAGCGCCAACTAAAATATACGGCCGCTTAATTATCTCTTCAAATAAGAAGCCCCAAGCAAACAGCAAATCTAAACTGATAAATGCCGCGATGTGCAAACTCGCGTATGCAAATACATACAAACCCACTAGTCTTCTTGTTTGCAGTAATAAGCCTTGTTTAAATCTTTTTGCTATAGGTGATATAAGCAGTGTCACCACTAAAGCGTTAATCGCGCCCATACCCGTATAATGAATAATGTACTGTACAGGATCGCCGCCGGCATTATCAGTTAACACCATTACGACTAAGTATATAATCGGGCTTAAAAAGCTTAAATGTAATAAGCCTTTTAGCCAGAATAAACCTCTAGGTGTTAGG
Organism: Shewanella sp. GJ50-10; assembly: GCF_055808815.1. NCBI lineage: Bacteria > Pseudomonadati > Pseudomonadota > Gammaproteobacteria > Alteromonadales > Shewanellaceae > Shewanella > Shewanella sp. GJ50-10. The sequence goes on from NZ_JBVVSS010000001.1 coordinate 2,603,378, forward strand.
CGCTTCAATAGTACTTCCTTAAATCTAGATTTTTATATAAGTCTGCCACTTGCTCGCCATAACCATTAAACATTTGTGTTGGGATACGTTTTGCAGAGAATAACCCGCCCTCACCGATGCTACGTTCTGACGCCTGTGACCATCTCGGATGATCCACTTGCGGATTTACATTGGCATAAAATCCATATTCATGTGGCGCCAATTGATTCCAACTGGTTGGCGGCTGCTTATCAGTTACTCGAATTTTGACTACCGACTTGATACTTTTAAAGCCATATTTCCACGGTAAAACCAGTCTAATTGGCGCACCATTTTGCGGTGGTAAGGTTTTACCATATAGGCCAACAGCTAAAAACGGTAATTCATTCATCGCCTCGTCAATGGTTAACCCTTCAACATAGGGGTAATGAATACCACCGCCCATTAAACGATTCTTTTGTCCAGGCATTTGGTCAGGATCAAACAAGGTTTCAAAAGCAACATGAGTGGCTTTATTGGACACGCCAGCCATTTTTAATAGCTCAGCTAATGAGAAACCAACCCAAGGCACAACCATCGACCACGCTTCAACACAGCGTAACCGATAAATACGTTCTTCAAGGTCAAACTTGGTGGTTAACTCGTTCAAATCTAAAGTTAAAGGTTTATCAACCAAGCCTTCAATTCTTAGCTCCCAAGGGTTAACTTGAAACTGTTGGGCATTTTCAAATGGATCTTGTTTACTGGTACCAAATTCATAAAAGTTATTATGACGGGTAATTTTATCTTCTGGAGTTAAGCGGTCAGCTATTTGAAATTGGGTAGGTTTACTGTAATCAAGACCCTGAACGGCAAAAGGAGGCTTTTCTTCACCACCAAACAAATCAAACAGCCCAGCTTGTACTTGACCAGGTAAACTTGCACCCAAAGCGCCAAGTCCCAATGCTTTAATAATATTACGTCTGTCACTAAACACACTTTCTGGAGTGACTTCATTTTCTTTAAGGGACCAAGAAGGCGTATTGCCAATTCCTTTCGTAAACCCTTTTTTTGACACCATAAATCACCCCTTGTCGTTCACTTAGAAACAGATTAATCATCTTCGATAACTATAAGACAGTTCAATACGAAAATATATTTCAAATAGTTTAGGGACTTTTGATCTTTCATGGATATTTTTGCAGCGAATTGTTGACCACTTATGCAAGGCAGAGGATTTGTGGTGTAGTTATTCTACATAAAAAACCGATAACGCTGGAGAAGTGATCAACAAACGCTGCCCGTAGGGTTCGATTATAAACACTTTACTCTTTGTTGAATGCTGCTTTTTAAATAAAGAGTTGCTTAGATGACTATTTGCTCATATGGACTAGGCGGCAATCCACTCGCCTCGATTAAAGTGTTTTTACTTCGAACAACATCTAAACAGCAAAGTTCAACAGTCCCTAGCTTTTTTATTGTTTTGAGTTTATTAATTAAGCGCTTAAGTATGAAATAGCCTGCTACTCCCTTGCGCCAACATTAACGGCATGAGAATCTTAACCATCATTTTCAGTTGGTCGAAATCATGACACTTCCCACTTCTTTATCCATCGCCGAAATCATTGCATTATCTGCTGCCGCTTTTTTAGGTTTACTCATTGGTGCCTTACTTAATCAACGTTTAACCCGCCAACGATGGGAACAACATCGAGATAAAATCGCCGCTGAAATGAACCAGCTTCAAGCTGATTTAGAGATTAAACAACAGCTTTTACAGCAACAAATCGATGAAAAAGAAAATGCATTGCATCAGGCTCGAGAAAGGTCTGAAATACTAATTGCTCAGTTATCTAAATTAGAAGCACAAGCAGAACGTGTGCCGCAGCTTGAACAAACGTTAGCTGATGGCCAACGAAAGTTCATGGAAACCCAATTGGCACTCTCTAAATCCAATGCTATGCAGCAAAGCATTCAAACCCAAGCCAATACTGAAAAAGCGGCGCTTAACGACAAAATTGCCCTACTAGAAAGCGCAGAAGAAAGATTAAAGCTGCAATTTGAAAACCTTGCGAACCGCATTTTCGAAGAACGCAGCGAAAACTTTAAACAACAAAACGTCACTCAAATTGATGGCGTTCTTGGCCCCCTTAAACAGCAACTTGAAGGTTTCAGGCAGCAAATCCGTGAATCCTATACTCAGGAACAAACGGAGCGAAGCGCACTTAAGCATCAGCTTGATCATTTAAAAGACCTCAACCTTAAAATGAGTCAAGATGCGATTAACCTGACCAAAGCGCTAAAAGGTGATAACAAGCAACAAGGTAATTGGGGCGAAGTCATTCTAGAGCGTGTATTACAAGAAAGTGGTCTACGTGAGGGCCATGAGTACGATACCCAGCAAGATTTAAAAGATGAACAAGGTAAACGCTTTAAGCCCGATGTCATTGTTCACCTACCTGAACAAAAAGATGTGGTTATCGATGCCAAAATGTCACTGGTTGCCTACGAACGTTTCTTTAATAGTGAAGATGAAATCGTTCAACAGCAAGCAATTAAAGAGTTAGCTCTCTCAATTCGTCAACATATAAAAGGCTTAAGTCAAAAAGATTATCATAAGCTTCATGGCCTTAAGAGCCTTGATTATGTGCTGATGTTTATCCCTATTGAGCCAGCGTTTTTATTAGCACTAGAATCTGATCCTTCACTGGTAAGCTTCGCATTAGATCATAATATTATGCTCGTTAGTCCAACAAATTTACTGGTTGCACTGCGTACCATTAATAATATCTGGCGCTACGAATATCAAAACCAAAATGCACAAAGCATCGCTGCACAAGCCGCTAAAATTTACGACAAATTATGTGGTTATGTTGAAGATATGGATAAATTAGGCCGCGCCTTAGAAACTGCAGATAAAACTTATCAGCAAGCGATGAGTAAATTGTCACAAGGCAAAGGTAACCTTATAAGACAAGCTCACATCATGCAAAAATTAGGGGTGGAAACCAGTAAAAACTTGGACCCACAACTAATCCATAAAGCCTTAGATGACTCAAAAGAGAGCTAAGCCTTAACTTAAGCATTGAGCATTGAGCAGCTTTATAAAAGATTTAAGCAAATTTAACGAACCACCAATGGCTATTTGCACTATTATTTGGTTGAGCAAATTTATTGAGCTTTTTAAAATTGAATTGGTGAGTTAAAACATTAGATACAATAACAACCCTACAGAGCATGTTTAAATAAGAGTTCGGTCTATAGATTGAACTCTAGTTAAGTTTTCGCAACGAAGTCGTACTGAGGCGGAGGTCTCATTATTATGCGTAACATGATGTATTTTTCATTTGTCATTGCCGCCCTGCTTTTATTGCAGGGCTTTAGTCACTGCGTCAGTGCTAAAGAAGCAAACTACAGCGCTGAACAGCAACTTTATTTAGATGCCCGTCAAGCGTTAGACAAAAAGCAAATGAAAACCTATCAACAATTACGCACTAAACTCGGTGAGTATCCGCTGAACGTTTATCTCGATTACCATGAAAAATCTGCCAGTATTTTGAAACTCAATGGCGAACAAGCTCACCAAGCTATTGAAGCATTTAACGCTACGCCCTTATATAACAACTTACGCTATCGCTATTTGAAAAATGCCGGAAGCCGCAAACAATGGCAAAACTTTCTCGCCATCTCCCCTGACACGCCCAATGATACCGCGCTGCAATGTTATTACTTCAGAGCACAACTGTCCCAAGGAAATAACAAAGTCGCCTTTGCTGGCGCAGAAAGATTATGGCTATACGGCCGCTCTCGTCCAAAAGAGTGCGACGTATTGTTCAGTGAGTGGGCTAAAGCAGGTAAACGCAGTCAAGCGCTCATTTGGTCGCGGATGCTATTAAGTTTTAACGAAAGTCAGTATGGGCTGACTCAATACCTAGCAAGAAAAATTACCAAAAATAGAGCTGAAGCTGATTTACTGATATCCGTTTACCGCGATCCAAATAGTTTACGTCATACCCGTAAATTTTCTTCTAAGTCGCCAATGGTGGCTGATATCGTTACCGTTGGGCTACGAAAACTAGCCCGGAAGGACTTAAAGCAAGCGGTTAAACTTTACAAAAAATATGATAAAGCAAATCGATTCAATGCCATTAAAGGGCAACAATTAAACCGCTATATTGTTCGCCGTGCACTAATTTATAAAGAAGCTGACTTACTCGAACATATCGACGCCAGTTTACCCATTTTAGATTCAGATGACTTATTTCAAATCAGGCTGCGCTGGGCGATTAGCGAGCAAGATACCGCATCCATAAAACGCTATCTTGCCCTGTTAAGTGATGATGTCATTGACGACTCACGCTGGCAGTATTGGCAAGCGCGCTATTTAGATGAACACGGGGAAAATGAAGCAGACAAACTTCAGTCTAAGCAAATTTCAACACAGCTTAGCCAAGCTCGTAACTTTTACGGCTTTCATACCGCACAAACCATTAAAGCGCCGTTAGCGATGAATGATGATAATTTGCAGTCATCACCGCAGCTTGCCGCCAGATTAAATGACGACTCTGCTATGGCAAGGATTGTAGAATTAATTGCCATGGATAAAACTCGAGATGCCCGCAATGAGTGGGTACATATGCTTCGTAGGCAATCAAATCCGATGCGGGCTGAATATGGCTTGTATGCCCTTAAACAGGGGTGGTTTGATTACAGCGTTGAAGCCAGTATTCAAGCTAAACAGTGGAATAGCTTAAAGCTACGCTTTCCGCCAGCGGCGCAAACAGAGTTTGAAAAAGCCAGTAAAAAGTACAAAGTCAATATTGATGAAGTGCGCGCAATCGCAAGACGTGAAAGCGCATTTTATCCTTATGCCACATCCGGTGTTGGCGCCCGTGGTTTAATGCAATTAATGCCTGCGACAGCAAAAGAAACCGCCCGCAAAAATAAACTCAAATTCAAACGCAAAACAGACTTATACCAAGTGGAATACAACATTCAACTTGGTAGTGCCTACTATGCAGAACTTTTAAAGCAATTCGATAATAACCGTGTGCTAGCCTCAGCAGCTTATAACGCTGGGCCTCATCGAGTTAAACGCTGGCTAAAAGAGTCGGACGGTAAATTAGATGTCATGAGCTTTATCGAAACCATTCCATACAAAGAAACACGAGAATATGTGCAGGCAGTGCTGAGCTACCGTTTGATTTACCAACAATCCAATAGCTCAGATGCCAGTATGTTTAGCCCTCAAGAGCTGAGTTTTTTATATTAAAACAGCAGTTAACAATGTCTTGAGCATTTAATAAACTTTTACAGCTTAATGTCGTTAAGTGCTTTCCTTCTAATTAATGACAAGGTAACGTTATAGTTTCGGTGTATTTGTTAACAAACATCACTTTTAATTTGTTAACTAACGGAGTCCTGAGTGCCAGCGTCAAAACTAAAACAATTATTATCGCAATTAGAAAGTGTGTTACTAGGTAAGCCTGAGCAAATTAAACTGGCTGTGGCCTGCATTTTGGCTAAAGGCCATTTATTAATTGAAGATTTACCGGGGATGGGGAAAACCAGTTTATCCCAAGCGCTCGCCACTTCTTTAGGCATGAGTTATCAACGGATCCAATTCACCAGTGATATGCTACCTGCCGACATTCTCGGTGTGTCGATTTATCAGCAGGAACAGCAACAATTTACTTTTCACCCGGGGCCCATTTTTAATCAAATGCTGTTAGCAGATGAAATTAACCGTGCTAGCCCTAAAACCCAAAGCGCACTGCTCGAAGCCATGGCTGAGCGCCAAATCACCTTAGATGGCACCACTCACCCATTACCAAAACCTTTCTTTGTTATTGCAACGCAAAACCCTATTGAGCAATCGGGGACGTTTCCATTACCTGAATCCCAATTAGATCGCTTTATGATGCGCATTTCTATTGGCTACCCTAATGAGCAAGCTGAACTTGAAATGCTCAAAGGTTTAACTTCACGTAGCGTAGCTGAACCACTGTCCCAATGCTTTACGCCTGATGAATTAATCAGCTTGCAAAACCAAGTTCAGAAAGTGAGCGCATCTGATGCGGTGCTCAAATACCTCATTCATTTAGCACAATTTTCTCGCCAGCAAGCTGATGGCAACGGCTTATCTCCACGCGCCAGTATTGCGCTGTTAGATGCCGCTAAATCGTGGGCGTTTATACATCATCGCAATTACGTTGTGCCTGAAGATATTCAAGCGGTATTTCACTGCGTAGCTGAACACCGTATTCGCACGAATAGTCAGTTACAAGGTCAAGCCTTGTCTGATCATATTCTTGCTAGCGTTAACCCAATTAGCTAGCGAATATGAACAAGATAGTTGAACCGCAAGCTAATTTTCAGCCAAAGCCCAAATGGTATTCACGCTTTATTCCTCAGCTAATAAAGCAACGTTGGGGTCGTTGGCTCAACAAGCGCATTCCGGCCAACAAGCAAGTCACGCTGACCCATAAGAGTATTTTCATTTTACCCAGTGGCTTTGGTATCGCATGGTTTGCACTTATTTTCGTGCTCTATCTATTTGGTACAAACTATCAAAATAACTTAGTCATAGGCTTAAGTTTATTGCTGGCAAGTGTGCTGCACACTTGTATTATCTACAGTTATAAAAACCTTGCAGGGCTAACACTTACATCTCAAACACCGCCAGAAACTTATGCCAATCAAAATATTGCCTTCCCGGTAAGTTTAACCAGCAAAATCAATAAAAATAACAGTCATACAAGCCATCAACAAATTTGCCTTAGCTTTGCTGACCAGCGGCATATTCGACTGACAGATGTTGGTGAGTCAATCCATGCAACGATCGCTTTCTCTCCACAAGTTCGTGGCACATTTAACCCAGGGCGAATTCAAGTTTCATCTAATTTTCCATTAGGTTTGTTCCGCACTTGGACTTATGTTGATTTAGATATCAATCACATCATTTATGCTGAACCGCTTAGCACTCAAGTATCTCTCACCAGTTTAGATGATGATAACAGCACAGAGTTTGACCACGGCAAGTTACAGCCTGGAGTAGACGATTACAAAGGCTTAAAAACCTATGTTGAAGGTGAGTCATTAAAACAGGTGGCATGGAAACAGTGGGCCCAAGGCCGCGGCATGCTAACCAAAGAGTTTGCGCAGCCAGAGGGTAAACCCGTGTGGTTAAGCCTAGATGACACTCAAGGAAATAGCCTTGAGCAAAAACTCAGCAAACTCGCTTGGCAAGTCAATGCCTTATCTCAAGGGCAGCAAGTATTTGGTTTAGCCCTTAACCAGCACATTATTGAACAAGACAGCGGTGAAGCGCACCGTAAACAATGCCAACAACTCATTGCACTATTCGGCAAAACTAATAAATTAAACAATAAATTAGACAATGAATTAAAAAATGGGAGTGCTGATGAAAACAAATAAAGCAGCACTCAAAAATACCAGTTTAACTGATTCGTTTAACGATAATTTTAACGAAAACATTGGTCGTAATACCCTGTTTTGGCTATTGTTAACCAATGTATTAGTATTATCGCCACTTTATCAAGATGCCACGTTATGGAGTATTGGTATCTGCGCCATTTGTTTTGTTTGGCGAGTGGGTATTTATTTAGGCAAAGTCGCCGCCCCGCCAAAGCTATTAGTTACCAGCCTTGCCATTGGTGCCGCAGCCACTTTAGCTTTAGTGTCTAAAGAAATTGGTATGCTCAACGCACTAGTCAATTTACTACTGCTTGGCTACGCGCTTAAATACATTGAAATGCGTCAAATTCGCGATGTAAAAGTTGTGGTGTTAGTAGGCTATTTTCTCATTGCGTTTGCGCTGCTTGAGCGGCAAAGCATCTTAGATACGCTGCATTTACTGTTTGTTTGCATTATCAACGCCTGTGTACTTATCAGCGTATATCAACATAGCAGCAGGAAAGTTAATTTAAGCTTTGGTTTTAAATTGTTTTTACAAAGTCTGCCCTTAGCATTACTCCTGTTTGTGGTATTCCCGCGCCTCCCTCCTTTATGGCTAGCACCCAGTATGAAAAATGCTACTACAGGCTTATCTGATGAAGTTTCATTGGGAGATATCAGTAAACTCACTCGCTCGCCAAGCCTATCGTTTCGAGTCGGATTTGATAATGAAGTCAATAACACTTCAAAGTTACAACTTATTCCAAATGAGCAACTCTATTGGCGAACATTAGTGATGGAAAGCTATGACGGTCAAACTTGGAGACAATCCAACTTACGTAAAAATGAGCAGCGCAGTGCTTATGGCAACAGGCAACAAAGAAGCGAATCACAAGTAGTTGATAAAGCAGTGCCACTTAATTATCAAGTGATCACCGAACCCACTTATCAAAAATGGTTATTCGGCTTAGATCAGGCATTCTCGCAAACTGACCAAGTGAAGGAGTTGGACGATTATCGCTTGTTCTCTTTGCGTAATATTGATCAACGTTTTAGTTATCGAGTGACCTCTTATCCTAACAGTCAACTTGAAGCAAAATTACCACCACTAACCAAGCGGATTAATTTAACTCTGCCAACTAAAACCAATCCTAAAACTCAAGCACTGGCGCAGCAATTTGCCAAGGATTACCCTAATCCCGTTAATCGCATTAACGCAATGATGCGATATTTTACTGAACAACCGTATTTTTATACCTTGAGCCCACCTCCTATTGGCGGCGATCAAGTGGATGATTTCTTGTTTGAAAACAAAGCGGGTTTTTGCTCTCATTACGCGTCAGCATTAGTGTTTATGGCACGTTCAAGTGGCATACCTGCTCGAATGGTTGCAGGATATCAAGGCGGTGAATACAACCCTAAAGCGGGTTATTACAGTATTTATCAGTACATGGCTCATGCATGGACCGAAGTCTGGTTTGAAGGACAAGGCTGGGTACGTTTTGATCCAACGGCTATGATAGCGCCAGAGCGAATATTAGATGGTTTTGATGCCATGTTTACTGGCCAAGATAGCTATTTACAAGACAGCCCATTTACCAGTTTACGATTAAAAGAAATCCCTTGGCTTAATGATATCCGACTGCAACTAGCCAGTTTGGATTTTTACTGGAGCGTCTGGGTACTTGGCTTTGATGGAGAGCGCCAGCAACAAGTGCTCAGTGAATTACTTGGTGATGTTAATACCAGTAAAATGATCATCTTAATGATTATCAGCTTTAGCCTTATTGCTTTAGTGATTGCCTATTATGCGGGTGTGTTTAACTTAAGCCCCAAACAAGATCCAATCATCAAACGTTATAACCTTATATGCACTAAATTAGCTAAAAAAGGTTACCCACGAGAAACCATGCCACCACAAGCGTTCGCCAGCTTTATTGAACAAGCCTTAATTGACAAACCTCAAGTCATCGCTGACTTTAACAAGCTGACAGAACACTTTATTGCACTGCAATACCAGCAGTTGAGTGATAAGCAGGCTCAGCAACATCAAATCTTGTTTAAGCGCTATTTTAGGAAAGTGAAAATGGGGTTGTAGGCTTGGTATGAACCTCAGCCACTAAAGCCTCATTCAGTTGAGGCTCAAGTGCCCTCTTCTATAAAGCACTCTTCACATTAACACTTTGATATCAACAGTTTATTTTTCACCTAAACCTTTGCATGCCTTTACTTCAATAAGATATCAAGTGTATGATTTATTTAAATAACTTATATAGGATGAGTTATTTATCAAGCTGTTTGCCCATAAGGACATGAAATGAAGAAAATATTAATATTACCCCTGCTTTTTATTGCATTAACCGTACCTGTAATGGCCGAAGATTCGGCAATCGACAAAATGTTCAAAGTGATGAATATGGACACACAGATGAATGGCGGCTTCGAAGCTATGCTCCCTGTCATCGACCAAATGTCTGCTCAATTTCAATTAAATGATGAAGGCAAAGCAGAACTTAAAGAAATCTTCCGAGCTTGGTTTAACGAAGATATTGATCGCACTAAAATCATCAATGAAATTAAAGCACTATATTCAGACTCTTTCACAGATGAAGAGCTCAACGCAGTAACTGAATTTTACCAAACCCCTGTTGGTCAAAAGTTCTTAGCAAAATCCCCACAATTAATGCAAATGGGCGCTCAAATAGGTATGCAAGAAGCACAATCTAAACAAGCTCAGCTTATGGAACGTGTGCAGCCATTTCTTGAAAAACACGGTGTAAATCATTAACCAAATATTTGGTTCGTTAATTACATACAGATAAAGATTAACGTCGTGGCGCTTCGCCCACACCAGACGAAAGGGAAACAACAGCATTTCCCTTTTCGATATCCCTTGCCGCCCCTACGAAATTGCTCTGAAAAGCGAGCAAGCCTCATGCTTATTCGAAAATAGCTAACGCTTTAGAAAGGCCATCCATGGCCAACTAAAGCTAGCCTGACGTCCTGTCAGGCTTACGCTATTTTCTTCAACACATTTCAGCAATTTCAATGGGGATCTGTTGCACCGGCAGGTTCAATTTGAATTGAGTCAAGCAAGAAAATTACGTGAGTCTAGCCATGGATGGCTAGCTAGCTTTCGAGGGGAAGGGACGCCCCATCGTAAGCGTTAGTGATTTTTGTAGCTTGCCGAAGCAGTCTACAAGCGAAGTTAAACGCTATGAATAACTCCATTGGAAGTTTCGCTTTTTAAACTTCGTTGGAGCGGCTGGGTGTTCCAAGAGGGAGTTGCCGTTCACTCCCTTTTGGTCGGGTGTGGGCGAAGCGCCACGACGTTGAATGTAATCCCAATTCCGTTTGAAAAACGGATAAGCTGTTACCACCAATGAGCACATTCTAATTAATGAAGCTCATTTACTCAGCATAAGTCTGATAGAGTTCTTAAAAATCAATAACTTTACTTTAGTAAAGGTTAATTGGTATGTTTATAAAACATACATAAGTGCTATGCAAATAGTAACATCAAAAGGATAGTTTAGTGCAAGTTCAGCATTGTTATACCTATATACAAATTGGATTGGCCATACGCTTATTACGTAACGTGAATGCTACCGATAAAAAGGAGTATGTTGAAGCGGCTCTCGACACCTTAATCGAACAATTAGAAAAGGGGAATTTTGAGGTCACCCTCGCAGCAATGGGATCTATAGCTTTTAATAACATGCAGGAAGATTTAAGTACTCTCGAAAACGACCAAGAAGAAATAGGCGATGCAATCTCTAGACAAGTATCTGAACAAGCTCATTTTATTGAAACTGTAGTATTCCCAGAGTCAAGCATTAAGAAGATATATATACTTCCTAATAGAAGGTTCAATACTCAATACCTATTAGAAACACCTGAAAAATTATTGGCTGATGGTGTTTTTGAATTGCTTGATGAAATAGCACAACACGATATTAAATCTGCATGTAAATGTTTATTGTTTGGTGAAGCAACTGCTTCCGCTTTTCATATTTTAAGAGCCACAGAGTCAGTTTTAAAACATTACTATTTACATCACAAACGTCAAAATAGATTAGCTAAGCCAATCTGGGCCAGTATGGTTCAACAATTAAAAGCAAAAACTAGAAATAAGCCCCCTGAAACATTATTAAACTCACTAGACCTAATACGCACAGCTTACCGTAACCCTACTCAACACCCACAAGCGACTTATGAAATCGATAGTGCCCAAGATTTATTTGGGGTGTGTTTAGATGTTATAGGTAAGATGGGAAGTGAGTTTTGATTTAACAAAAACTAAATTGGGACAGAATAAACTAAATCTCTGACCCAATTTATTAACTCCCTCCCCCTGAAAACATCACAAACCTAAACAACCCCAGCCTTTCCTATTTGCTTGCTATTTTATCGTTTAACCCCGCTATGTTATAAAAGCCTTTCAAACCTAATAACAACCTCTTAGAATGGTTTTTATCATCAGTTGCCGAGTCAGTAATGCTTAGATTAATTCAATCGAATCAGATGGAAGTGCTATCTGAACAGCTTTCCAAAATGTTAGCTATTCCCCTTGATAATGCTAACTTGCTGGCTAACGAGCATGTGCTAGTCCAAAGTCCGGGGATGTCGACTTGGCTGCGTTTAGAAGTGGCTAAATACAATGGTATTGCCGCGGCCCTTTCCTTCCCGCTGCCATCGAGTTTTACTTGGCAACTTTGCCACGAATTATTGCCTGATGTGCCTAAAGACAATGCTTTTACCAAGGCGGCCATGACGTGGAAGTTGATGGATTTACTGCCAACTTTATTAGCTGATGAAGACTTTGCGCCACTAAAGGCCTATCTCAATCCTGAATTAGCGACCGATGTTACAGACTCTAACCTAAGCTCAGCTCTTTCTGCAGTAGAAGAAACGCAAACACATACTTCGACAAAAGATAGCTTAAGTATTTTATCGGCCCAGCATCAACAGCACTTTGATGCGATGAAGCTGTATCAATTGTGTGGCCGTATTGCCGATATTTTTGACCAATACTTAGTTTATCGCCCAAGTTGGATCCTTGGTTGGGAGCAAAACGAGCACCCAATAAAGCTTGAACAAAATCAGTTATGGCAACCTAAGTTGTGGCGAGCATTAATTGATTACAATCAAAACACCATCAAGGGTAGCCATTATCACCGCGCCAATTTACATCAAGAATTGATTGCAGCGCTGCAAAATCCTCAAACGGTTATCGGCTCATTGCCAGAGCGCTTATTTGTGTTTGGTATTTCATCCATGCCACCGCAAACCCTTGAGGTGCTTTACCATTTAGCCGAACGTATCGAAGTTATCATGTTTTCATTAAGCCCTTGCCAGCATTATTGGGGCGATATTGTTGACCCTAAAGCCCGTGCTCGTATGGCGCTGCAATACGCTGATAAAAAGCAGTTAGGCGAACTGTGGGAAGAAAAGCTAGAAGTCGGTAATCCTATTCTTGCCAATAACGGCAAAATGGGCCGTGAGCTTTTAGATTTAATGCTGGAGTTACCTGCTGAGCACACTGACTTTAGCTACGATTGCTACATTGAACCAGAGCAATCCCCTGACGAGTTAAACCTACTTCAAGGTTTGCAGTTCGACATTCTGCAAATGGAGACACTAGGTCAAGCATTAGGGCCAGATGCGCATTTTTATCAAAATACTGACACGCGAAGAAGTCTTAAACCAACTGATGACTCGATTACTTTAAGAAGCTGTCATAGCCCGCTACGTGAAGTCGAAACCTTACACGACCATTTATTAGAATTACTGTCCAATAAAGATAATAGTGACGGCTTACTACCAAAAGATATCGTGGTGATGATGCCTGATGTCGCCGCTTATGCGCCGTATATTGATGCTGTTTTTGGCACCAGTAATAGCCAATCAAGCTCTTTACAAGGTGCATTAAAAGGGACTCGTCAAAGTAACTATTATATTCCTTACGCCATTGCGGATAGAGGCGCAGCGCAAGAGTCGCCGCTAATTAATAGTTTTTTAAATTTACTGAATATCAATCAAAGCCGTTTTGGCTTAACAGATATTATTAGCATTCTTGAAGTGCCGGCTATTTTACGCAAGTTTCAACTCGATGATGACGGCTTACAGCTCATCAGACGCTGGCTAGATGACGCCAATGTTCGTTGGGGGCGTGATGAACAAACCCGCCTGCAACAAGGCGTGCCTGCTTTTAAACAAAACTCATGGGCGTTTGGTATTAGCCGTCTTATTCAAGGTTATGCGTTTAACGACGACTCATCGATTTACCATGACACCTTGTTAGTTAAAGGGGTTGAAGGACAATCTGCGCAAACCTTAGGCTATTTGCTTAACTTTTTAGAATCTATCGATGAGTATCAACTGCAACTTGCGACCACTTGCCCGACACTTGAGCGTATTGAACAGCTTTATCAATTACTCGATGTATTTTTTGAAGCTGATGACGAAGAACGCGAACAAGTACAAACCATCCGTGAAGCATTAACGTCATTAAAAGAAGAATTAGAAGGTGCAGGCCATCAAGGCGAACTTGATATTGAGGTACTTAAGCAGTGGTTCAATCAACGCTTGAATGAATCAAGAGTGGGCCAACGATACCTTGCAGGTAGCGTCAACTTCTGTACCTTGATGCCAATGCGATCGATTCCATTTAAAGTAGTGTGTTTATTAGGGATGAATGACGGTGTTTATCCACGAGTCCAGCATCCTGTGGGCTTTGACTTAATGGCGCACAATGGCGCAATTAAAGGTGACCGCTCACGCAGATTAGATGACAGATACCTGTTTTTAGAAGCGCTTTTGTCCGCAAGGCAGCAGCTGTATATCAGTTACATTGGCCACTCAGAGCGCGATAATGCCGAGCGTATTCCGTCGATGTTAGTCTCGGAGCTTATTGAATATTATCAGCTGTGTTACTTTGCCGATTATTGCTTAACCGAAGGTTCTGACTCTGCTGCACGTTCAAGCATCAGTAATGACGCTGCCGACCAAGCCATCATTGAGCATTTGATTGTTCAGCAGCCGCTGCAACCTTTCGATGCGCAACTATTTCAGCCAGCGTTTTCAGACTCGCCATCGCAGCAATCTAGTTTACAACACTCTTCTTTTCAGCAAAGTTATAGTCATCAATGGTGCCCGCCTAAGTTTAATGACCCATTAACAGCGCAATGGCAATCGGCATTTATCGACTCAGCCAAGCCTATTGCTGTGGATTTACAATCAGATTTAGCCGATGCAGCGACAGAACATCAGCTTACTCTTGAGCTATCTGCTTTATTGCGTTTCTTTAGAAGTCCGGCGCAGTTCTTTTTAAATCGTAGTCTTAAAGTCGACTTTAACCTGCGTATTCAGGCCGACGATAATGATGAACCTTTTGGTTTAGACTCGCTTGAGCGTTACAAGCTGCAATCCGCTTTACTCGATAGCGCTATTTCAAATCAGTTAGAACATGCAGATATTGAGTTTGTCGCCAAGCTAAAAGCTGGCGGCTCATTACCAATGCCTCCATTCGACGACTTACTACTTAATCGATATCAAAAGGATATTGCTGCACTAATTAGTAGAGTTCAATATTTAACTGCTGAAACCCAAACCACTGAGGTGGATGTCGATTTATCCTTTAACGACATTCAATTAACGCCGCAGCAAACCATCGAAGTCAATTTGATTGGCCGCATTGATGATATTTACGCCAAAGGCCAAGTGAATTATCGTCCAGGGACTGCGCACGGCCGAGACTTTTTACGGGTTTACTTACGTCACTTGTGTTTAAACGCGGCTGGGGTAGAGAAAAACAGTTACCTGCTCGACATAGGCCATTTTCATGCCTTTAATGCCATAAAAGCTGAGGCTGCCCAGCAACTGCTACAACAGTTTATTCAAGCTTATGTTAACGGCCAAGCACAGCCACTTTGCTTTATGCCTCGCACAGCCCTTGCCTACGTTGAAGCCGAAGGTGAGCACGATGAAAAACTCCATGAAGCCCAAAGCCAATGGATTGATGAACAAACCGAGTTTGGCGAAGGAAACGATCCACACAATAAGCGTTTATTTAGCTTCCCAGAGGATTTCACTGAGCAAGGATTTGGCCGTACAGCCATGCAATTACTTAAGCCGATGATCAGCGTGTATCACAAAGGCACCTTGGCTGACTTAGATGAATACATCAACGAAACCGTATCGACTAGCTCTGAGGGCAATCAATAATGGTCACTGTAACCAAATTAAATCCCCTCACTTTACCATTTGCGGGCAGTAGCTTAATTGAAGCCAGTGCTGGCACAGGTAAAACCTATACCATTTCAGGGTTATATTTACGTTTGCTGTTGGGTGATGAAAACAGCGCGCCATTAACCTGCGAACAAATCTTAGTGGTGACCTTTACCAATGCTGCCACCGAAGAGCTACGTGACCGTATCCGTAAACGAATTCAGGTGGCCTTTAAATGTTTTATTGGCCTTGAAACTAACGATGAGTTTGTCAAAGCGCTTTATCAGCAAATACCTGAGTCTGAACGTTCAATCGCGTTAAGACGTTTAGATTTAGCGTTAAAGTCATTAGATGAAGCTGCCATTTTTACCATTCATGGTTTCTGTCAGCGGATTTTATCTGACATGGCGTTCGAGTCATCATTGTTATTTGAATCTGAGTTTACTCTAGATGACAGCGAGTTTTTACATCATGCGGTAAGAGATTTTTGGCGTGAAACCTGTTACCCATTGCCGCCAGTATTAGCCCAAGTGATCGCCAATGAATTTGGCAGCCCTGATGATTTAGCCAAACAGCTAAGGCAGTTGTTAGGCGCAACGCAAGCTAAAACCTCATTTATAGCCAAAGACTTTAATAAGTTAACTAATGAGCTTATTCAAAGTTTGTCACGCTTTAAAATGCGCTGGGCAGCCGACAGTGAAACAGCGCTGACACTACTCCATAGTTTGCCGCTTAATGGTGCCCGCTTTGGTAAAAAGGCCGATGACTACCCGAAACTTGCAGCAATGTTCGACCGCTTAACCAATTGGGTCAAAGCTGATTATGGTTTGCCGCCAATTAAAGAATTAGAAATGTTGGCACTGTCAGGTCTTAAACTCAATAAAGGTGGCACGGTTCCAACGCCATCTGAAGCGCCGTTATTAGATCATATAGAGCGATTGTTTGATTTAATTAATCAAATCAAACCCGCATTTTTAGTTCGGGCTAAAGATGGGATTAAATTACGTTTTGCGCTGCAAAAAGCCCAACGTAATTTGATGACCCCTGACGATCTATTAATCACCTTAGCTGGTGCACTAAATTCTGCGCAAAATAGTCAAGTTTCTGAATCACAAGAATCACAAGCATCACAACCTGCTGAGTCAGTCATCTCCCAGCAGCTTGCTAACGCCATTGCCACTCGCTTTCCGGTGGCTTTAATTGATGAGTTCCAAGATACCGATCCGTTGCAATTTGCGATTTTCTCAGCTATTTATCAGCAGCAAAAACAATTAGATAAACTCAGTTTGCTAATGATTGGCGATCCTAAACAAGCGATTTATGCCTTTCGCGGCGCTGATATTCATACCTATATTCAAGCCCGTAAGCAAACCGAAGCCCATTACAACCTTGAAACTAATTACCGATCATCAACTGCGCTAGTAAAGGGTGTAAATCAGTTATTTAGCCAACATGACGACCCGTTTATCAGTGATGCAATTCCTTATGATGTAGTCAATACGCCACAAAGTGCTGACAATAAAATACTCACCGAAGCAGCCACCAACCCTGCTGCACTTCGCATAAAGTTACTGGGTGAAGATGAATCAGGATTAAATAAAACCACTGGCCGTAAAATATTAGCCAATGATGCCGCCAGTGAAATTAAGCGGCTGTTAACTGAATCACAAGATGGTCAGTGTTTTACGGGCAATGATTTTAAGGATAATGCCTCAAATGGTAAATCAGCCAAACCGCTTATTGCTAAAGACATTGCGGTACTGGTGCGCGACCGAAACGAAGCGGCGGTCATGAAAAAAGCCTTAAGCGATCGTAATATTGGCGCAGTATTTTTAAGCCGTGATAGCGTATTTAAAACCCAGGAAGCCTTTGAACTCGCGATTATATTACGTGCTTTAGCTAACCCAAAAGATGAGCGTAGCTTACGCAGCGCCATGGCTACCGAGTTAATGGGCTACAGCGCCCAGCAAATTCATCAATTTAATCAAGATGAAGAACAGCGCCAAGATTTATTAGATAAATTCGCCGACTGGCATCAACTGTGGAATCGTCACGGCATTATGCCAGCACTGCTTTCCCTCGCCAGTGAAACAGCGCTAATCAAACGTTACTTAGCCAAAGGGAATGCGAATGAGTCAACAGCAGCTATCAACGAAACTGAAACTGGCGAGCGCCGCTTAACCGATTTTCGTCATCTATCTGAGCTGTTACAACAAAAAGCCACTGAGCTTGATGGTAGTAGTGCCTTAATCAATTGGTTTGAGCAACAACTGATTGATGGTCAAGGTAGCGACGAGCAGCAGCTTAGGCTTGAAAGTGAGCAAAACTTGGTACAAATCGTCACGATTCATAAGAGTAAAGGGCTTGAGTACCCAGTATGTTTTGTCCCCTTTATCAGTCTAGCCCGTGATAATCGCCGCAAACCCACACCAATGCTTTACCATCAAAACGACCAATTAGTATGGGATGTAGAAGCCAGTAAAGAAGGTTGGGAGCAATATAAACAAGAAAACCTCGCCGAAGATTTACGCCTTTTATATGTTGCGCTCACCCGCCCTGTTTATGTGTGTTATTTATACATCGCCAATCATAGCCGTATGTTAAAAGCAGGTATTAGCAGCCAGTTATTTGAAACTGCCATCGGTTATTTATTGGGTATCACCAGTAAAGAGTGCGACTTTGAGCAGCTCAAATTAAAAGCGCTATCGCTTACTACAGATAAAACGGGCAATGGTATTGATGCAATAAGTATTACTGAAATCGATGCCATCGATGAGTCAGCGCTTATCAACAGAGATAACAACGACCAAGAGCTTGCACCGAAAACATTAGTGCGCGATTACCATACGCCTTGGCGCGTCGGCAGTTATTCTGGTCTAGTGAAGCATTTAGCCCATGAAAAAGTCGCCCCAGGCGCTGATGATGAAGACTTCAGCCAAGAAACCCAGCCACAATTTGAGCCAAGCAGTGATATCAATCCATTTGATACTGAAGCCCAAGAAGATGCCATTAACCGTTTTACTTTTGAACGCGGCGCTAATGCCGGTAGCTTTATGCACTTGGTATTAGAGTTATTTGACTTCACTAATGCCGATAATGAATTACCAGATGCCTTAATCAAAGCCATGGATCAATACGGTTTTGATAAAGAAATTTGGACTGACACCTTATTTGATTGGTATCAGCAAATATTGCATACCCCGCTATTAACGGGTTATCAGCAGTGCGATCAACAATTGCTTACTCCCCAAGGGATGCCACTAACCTTAAGTGAATTAACTGAAAAGCAAAAGCTGGTGGAAATGGAGTTTTACTTGCCCATTAGCCGGTTAAAGTCGGAGCAATTAAACCAACTGTTAACCCATTACGGTTATGATGCTGGGCTTGAATTTGATGAGCTGCAAGGCATGCTAAAAGGCTTTATCGATTTAACCTTTGAATATAATGGTCAATTTTATATTGCCGATTATAAATCGAATCATTTAGGTGATGACTACCAAGATTACAATATCGATGCCATGGGCAAAGCCATCAGTAGCCACCGCTATAACCTGCAATATATCTTGTATACCTTAGCGCTCCATCGTTACTTGTCATTGCGCATGCCAACCTATGATTATCAACGTCATATTGGTGGCAGCTTTTACTTATTTTTACGTGGAATGAGCCCACAATCGCTGCAATCGGGTGTGTTTTTCGACAAGCCACCTCAAGCGTTAATTGAGCAATTAGATGTCTTATTTAGTGCTTCAATTGAGTCAAATGCTTCAACAGAAACAAGAGCATCAATGGAGTCTGCATCATGAGCCAATTACTCCAACTTAGCGCACCAATAAAAGATTTATTAAAACATTGGCAACAACAAGGGCTAATCACCCCGCTAGATCGCCACTTCGCTTTGGAAATGGCCAAAGTTCAAGTTGAGGCTAAAATTTCAAGCCAGGCAACTCAAACCGATAACGGCTCAAACGATGACTTTTTATTGTTTGTTTGTGCCCTATTAAGTCAGCAATTATCGAGTCAGCACAGCTGTTTAGTGATTAACGATATCGATTTAGCTAACCCTTTTTGCGAGCAACAAGCTTTATGTAAACTAGCGCTCGACCACCAGCAATTAGCCAATGCGATAATCGACTTAGAGTGTGTCGGTGAGCCCAGTGATAATAAACCGCTTATTTTTGAACATGGGCGTTTATATCTTAATAAGTATTATCACTTTGAAACCGAAGTGGCTAACCGCCTCAATCACATGGCGGCAATTAATCTAGATATCGATTTATCGGCTAACTCACAAGTATTGCCCGCTTATTTAAATGACTTGTTTGATGAAGCAAAAACAAGCTCGTCAGCCCCGATGATCAATTGGCAAAAAGTGGCTACAGCCACAGCGTTAACTAAAGCCTTAGCAGTGATTACGGGCGGCCCTGGCACAGGTAAAACTACCACAGTGACAAAGCTTTTATTGCTTCTGCTGACTCAATCATCGTTAACCATAAAGTTAGTGGCGCCTACGGGTAAAGCCGCGGCAAGGTTAAGTGAGTCAATCAAAGCGTCTAAATCCCGTTTACTTACTCAGGTCAGCCAAACAGGCAAACCTGAGTTAATTGAAGCGCTAAATAATATTCCTGAAGAAGCTGCCACTTTGCACAGGTTATTGGGGGTTATTCCAAACTCTCATGCTTTTCGTCATAACAAAGACAATCCCCTACGATTAGATTTATTAGTGGTAGATGAAGCCTCGATGGTTGATTTACCTATGATGCATAAGCTGTTAAATGCATTGCCAAATAAAGCAAGATTGATACTTTTAGGCGATCAAGATCAGTTAGCTTCTGTTGAAGCTGGCGCAGTCTTAGCCGATATTTGCTCGGGACTTGCCAATAAGGCTGTAAATTCAACTGCTAGCCCAGAAAAATCCAATGAGCAATCACAGCCTTGGCGAATGCGTTATTCAACCAAACAAGCTGAGTTACTTCATCAGTTAACTGGTGAGGATACCCATCAATTTATTGATCAAACACCAATGATTGGTGACAACCTATGCATGTTAATGCACAGCCATCGCTTTAAAGGTGATGCGGGGATTGGCTTGCTGGCAACTGCGGTTAATACTGTCGATATCAATGGTATTCGCCGTGAATGGCAACAAGGTCATCAAGAGCTCACATGGATTGAGCATCAGGTTGAAGGCCAAAGCTTACAATTACTTCAACTGTCTGTTGCGGCTTATAGCGAATACTTGCAAATGATCCTCGATAATCAATTTGCTTATCAACAGAGTTCTGATTCTAATGCTGATTCTGGTTCACGTGAGGATATTCATCAAGCAATAAACATTATTGAAAGCTTCAATAAATTCCGTATTTTATGTGCCATGCGCTCAGGTGAATTTGGCGTCGATGGAATCAACCTTGCCATCACCAAAGTACTTGAGCAAAACCATTGGATAAAGCCAAGCCAAGAGTTTTATCTTGGCAGACCGATTATCATCCAGAGTAACGATTACAACCTAGGCTTGTTTAACGGTGACATTGGGCTGATTTTACAAGATGAGCTTAAACCAGAGCGTCTTATGGCTTACTTTGTAAAAGCAGATGGTAGTTTACTTAAAGTGCAGCCCGCTCGCTTACCACATCATGACAGCTGCTTTGCGATGACCGTACATAAAAGCCAAGGCAGTGAATTTGAAAAAGTGGCCTTTGTTCTGCCGCAAAAACCCAGCAATGCGCAATGGCAACTGCTCACTAAAGAGTTGGTTTACACTGCAATTACTCGAGCTAAAGAGCACTTTATTTGCTTAGGCTCACCTTATGTTTTCGAACGAGCTTGTAAGCAAGTCACCTCTAGAGCTTCAGGATTAGCACTGAGATTATGGGGAGAGGATCGTTAGCAGCTAAACTGCTCGTTTTTTCTGTAGACTCGTTAATGAGAGTTACTATCAAACTGAACTCTTTTAATCAGCACTTCGTACATTTACATTATCAAATAATGACGGAGTGCTTATGTTTTCCTTTTTTAAAACTAATCCTATCAATAAGCTTGAAAAACAGTATTCAATGCTCCTTGAACAAGCCATTCACGCTCAAAGAAAAGGAGATATTAGAACTTACTCGAGTTTAACTGCAGATGCAGAGGCTGTACTCAAAAAAATACAAGACCTTGAAACCACAAACGTATGAGCTGAGTTTGAATAGCTTATGTTTATAAAGCCCATATTTAATTTGTTAATGAATCCATACTCATGACTATTGGTTAACGTCTGTTGATTCACAAATGGCTTAGTACTCTCAATGCATATGATTTACCCATCGAACATGCCTTTTATTATTTTAATTCCAAGTAAAGTTACATCGAAGAAATTTGAATCTCAGTGTAGGCACGGCTGTGACCGTCCGTGACATGGACGTCATGGCCGAGCTTTCAGGGATGAACTTGCAGCGTGTCATAGTCGTGTTTGCACATAAACCTGCGGCAGGCAATAGATTAACTTGAAGGTATGAACTTAAATAAACCTGCCAGTATCAAAGAATTTAAGAAGTATAAAACACATACCCAAGGTTTAAGGTGATTGTTTAAAAGAAGTGCTCACCTAATTCAATAAATATTCAACCAAAGTTAAAATTATTGTTAGGAATATCGGAATTAAAGCCATTAGATCGAAATTATTACTTTGTTTCGTTTGAAGGTTTAATAAGTCCGGGTTCTGAAATTTAAAGATTTCACCGCTGGTTGCTGACTCAATAGCAAAATTTTTTGACCACTTTTCAGGATTTCCTAGCCTTTTACCATTAAGCAAATATTTCAGCCAATACTCTGGGTATTCATGCTCGATATATTGACAAATGTCTTTCTGAATCTGATTATTCTTGATGATTAAATACATCAAGAAAAAGCCATTTAAGCAGATGTAAACAAATAGGTGGTTCATTCTAATCCTTGAATGTAAAACAGAAATCCTTTTAATTCATACTATAAATTATGCCAATACGGAGAGTCAAATACCAAAAGTTAGATGATTAATTAGCAAGGGTTAACCTCTATTTCAGGTGGGTCATTGATAGTGTTAGCTTGTTTATAATGAAGCATACATTCATCATTTAAAGCAGTAGGTAAGGTATCTGACTCAAAATAAACGACGAAATGCCCGCCGACTATCGTCGTAGTGAGTGTATCGTAATCTAACGTGATCAAATCATCCCAGCTACCTTGGTCTCCATCATAATTGGCTAACGGCGTTCCGAATTTAATTGAAACCGGCGTACCGTTAATGTCGACAAAAACTGAACTTCCAGCAGTCATTTTCTGATTACCCTTAATCGATGACTTACTGTAAGTTAACTTAACAGCATCTTCCATTGCTCCTTGGATAGCTTGAAGTGAGGCATTTTTTGCATCCGTTTGTAAATCGATAAATTTTGGTGCTACATAAACAGCCAAAATGCCTAAAATAATAATCACTACCACTAGCTCGATTAATGTAAACCCTTTCTGGTTATCTTCTCTATTCATATTCCATTTTCTTTTACATTAATTGTCTAATTCTTGATTTTTAGTGGCATTATTATCTTTTAATAATTTAACAGACCACGCCCTATTAAATAATGGAGCAAACTGAAAACATAATTAAAAAGGCTAGCAATAATCATATTGCTAGCCTTATATAAACATCAGCGACTAAGCTAAGTAAAGGTAAAATTTCATACCTAAATTTTAAACACATATGTGTAAAACTAGCTTTTAAAAATTAAGCTTTAAAAACTATCACCAGGTATTCTTACCCTGCCTTCCATCAACACTCTGGCACTGCGGCTCATACTGGCTTTGTTCACTTGCCAGTTACCATCAACCAATGTTGCCTCTGCGCCAACTTTTAGCGTACCAGATGGATGACCAAACACCACTTGAGTGCGTGGTATCCCACCAGCAGCTAAGTTCACTAATGAACCTTCTACAGCCGCTGCAGTACCAATCGCCACAGCAGCAGTCCCCATCATGGCATGATGAAGTTTCCCCATAGATAAGGCGCGAACTTGTAAATCAATTTCCGAAGCTGTGATCGACTTTCCGCTTGATGAAGTGTAATCACTAGCGGGTGATACAAAGGCAATTTTGGGCGTATGTTGACGACTCGCAGCTTCATCAATGTGATTAATTAATCCCATTTGCACAGCCCCATGAGCGCGGAGCATTTCAAAAAAAGCTAAAGCTTGTGGGTCACTATTAATGTCATCTTGCAGTTCATTACCTTGATAGCCAATATCTGCTGCATTTACAAAAATGGTCGGAATGCCAGCGTTTATCATAGTGGCTTTCACTGACTTAACGCCCTTGTCGCTAAACTCAGCTATAGACTGCGGAAGCACTAACTCGTCAACCACGTTACCTGTTGGGAACATAGCAGCGTCCGCATCAGCTGGCGCCATAAATTCCACAAGTACCTCGGCTGCAGGAAATGTCACACCATCTAATTCAAAGTCACCAGTTTCTTGCACTTCACCATTTGTCATCGGTACATGGGCAATAATGGTCTTGTTAATATTAGCCTGCCAAATTCTCACTACAGCGATGCCGTTTTGTGGAATACGGCTGGCATCGACTAAACCATTCGAAATAGCAAATGATCCAACAGCGGCAGTTAAGTTGCCACAATTGCCACTCCAATCCACAAACGGCTTATCAATGGCAACTTGGCCAAACAAATAATCCACATCGTGATCGATTTGAGTGCTTTTAGATAAAATCACCGTTTTGCTGGTACTTGATGTCGCCCCGCCCATACCATCAGTTTGTTTACCATATGGATCTGGGCTGCCGATCACTCGCAGCAATAATGCATCACGAGCAGCACCAGCCACTTGAGCCACTTTAGGCAAGTCAGTTAGATTGAAAAACACGCCTTTACTGGTGCCACCACGCATATAAGTGGCAGGTATTTTCACTTGTGGAGCTTGCGCCTGTTGTTGCGTAGACATATCAATTCCTACTCAATTTATTCTTATAAAATCTATAAATCATCAATGGATGTATGGACTTAATCGCCCAAACATTCCCAAAATACTAAGCGCGAAAGAGTATTTTCGCGCTTACATCATGTCGTTTTTGATTTATTAGTTACTGATTACAGATCACTGGTTACAGGTTATTTTCAAGAAAGTCTTGAGCAAAGCGCTGTAAAATACCGCCAGCTTCGTATACCGATAGCTCTTCAGCTGTGTCTAAACGACACTTAACAGACACTTCAGCTTGCGAGCCATCACGACGATGAATAATTAATGTCATCATAGCGCCAGGGGTACGTTCACCGACCACATCAAAGGTTTCGCTGCCATCGATTTGATATGTTTGACGGGTTTCACCATTGATAAACTCAACAGGTAATACGCCCATGCCGACTAAGTTAGTGCGATGAATTCGCTCAAAACCTTCAGCGACAATCACTTCAACACCCGCTAAACGGACGCCCTTTGCTGCCCAGTCACGGCTAGAACCTTGGCCATAATCTTTACCAGCAATGATCACTAATGGTTGCTTACGCTCCATATAGGTTTCAATGGCTTCCCACATACGGCTTATCTGCCCTTCTGGCTCAATACGCGCATATGAACCTTGCTTAATTTGACCATTGTCTTGGACCATTTCATTGAGCAGCTTAGGGTTGGCAAAAGTCGCTCGTTGAGCGGTTAAGTGATCGCCTCGATGGGTTGCATAAGAGTTGAAGTCTTCTTCTGGTAAGCCCATTTTATCAAGATAAGCCCCCGCAGCACTGTTAAGCATAATCGCATTAGAAGGCGATAAATGGTCAGTAGTAATGTTGTCACCCAATACCGCTAATGGGCGCATACCTTTCATAGTACGCTCACCTGCTAATGCGCCTTCCCAATATGGTGGGCGACGAATATAGGTACTTTGCGGACGCCACTCATATTGCGGGTCAATCTTAGGTGAAGAGGCACCTTGTGAAGAGCCATCTTGTGAGGAACCAGTACCATAGTCTACTTTGATATCAAACATTGGCTCATAAACTTTACGGAATTGCTCAGGCTTAACGCTTTTAGCAATCACAGCATCGATTTCAGCATCTGAAGGCCACAAATCTTTCAAGCGAATGTCATTTCCTTCACTGTCTTTACCCAATACATCTTTTTCGATGTCAAAACGGATAGTACCGGCAATGGCGTAAGCAACGACTAATGGCGGTGATGCCAAGAATGCTTGTTTTGCATAAGGATGAATACGACCATCGAAGTTACGGTTACCAGATAGCACCGCGGTAGTGTATAAATCGCGCGCAATAACTTCTTGTTGGATAACAGGGTCTAATGCGCCACTCATGCCATTACAAGTGGTGCAGGCAAAACCAACAATACCGAAACCAAGGGCTTCAAGTTCGGTTAATAAATTGGCTTCTTCAAGGTAAAGTTGTACCGCTTTAGAGCCTGGTGCTAATGAAGTTTTCACCCATGGTTTACGAGTTAACCCTTTAGCATTGGCATTACGCGCAATGAGACCGGCAGCAATAACGTTACGAGGGTTTGAAGTGTTAGTACAGCTCGTGATTGCGGCAATAATACAGGCGCCATCAGGCATTAACCCTGCTTCATTTTCAACTTCACCGCTTATGCCTTTTGCTGCTAAGTCAGAGGTTGAAACACGGCGATGTGGGTTCGACGGGCCAGCAATGTTGCGACCAACTGATGACAAGTCAAACTTAAGCACACGTTCGTATTCAGCATTAGTAAGCGTATCTGCCCATAAACCATTGGCTTTGGCATAGGTTTCTACAAGCTTAACTTGCTCATCATCACGACCTGTCAGCGTTAAGTAATCAATGGTTTTATCATCGATATAGAACATTGCAGCAGTAGCGCCAAATTCTGGGGTCATGTTAGAGATGGTTGCGCGATCGCCTAATGTTAGGTTTGCTGCGCCTTCACCGTAAAATTCAAGATAAGTTGATACTACTTTTTGTTCACGTAAAAACTCAGTAATCGCTAACACAATATCGGTTGCAGTGATGCCAGCTTGGCGCTCACCCATTAACTCAACACCGACGATATCAGGCAGACGCATCCATGAAGGACGACCAAGCATAACGCTTTCAGCTTCTAAGCCGCCCACACCAATTGCGATAACGCCGAGCGCATCTACATGAGGCGTATGGCTGTCTGTACCCACTAACGTATCAGGAAATGCCACGCCTTCACGAGCTTGCACCACTGGTGACATTTTTTCTAAGTTAATTTGATGCATGATGCCGTTACCAGGCTGGATCACATCAATGTTTTCAAATGCCGTTTTAGTCCAATTAATAAAATGGAAGCGGTCATCATTTCGTCTATCTTCAATCGCGCGGTTTTTCTCAAAGGCATCTTTTTCAAAGCCAGCATGCTCTACAGCCAATGAATGGTCGACAATTAATTGAGTGGGTACCACGGGATTGACTTTCGATGGATCGCCGCCTTTTTCAGCAATAGCATCACGTAAACCCGCTAAATCCACTAATGCGGTTTGGCCTAAAATATCATGACAAACCACACGTGCTGGGTACCAAGGAAAATCAAGATCGCGTTTACGCTCGATAATTTGCTTAAGTGAATCTGTTAGGGTTTCTGGTGAGCAACGTCTTACAAGGTTTTCAGCATATACGCGTGAAGTGTATGGCAGTTTTTCATAAGCACCTGGCTTAATGGCGTCGACTGCAGCTTTGGTATCAAAATAATCAAGATTGCTACCAGCTAGGGGCTTTCTAAAATTGGAATTCATAATCAATCCGTTGTTATTGATGGTTAACATCTTTTTCTAATCGTTTGCTGTGTTTTACTAAATGACCTGCAGATCGTTTTTGTTTTTATTGCAACGTATTCAGCAGTGAAGGAACGATAAAAAGATGTAAGACAAACTAATTTGTTCGCGTTTAAATAAACAAAAAGGCTGACGGATTCCGTCAGCCTTTAGACTTTATCGTTCGCTAATTGGTGTGACGGTACGAGGCTCTGAACCAGTGTAATCAGCACTTGGTCTGATAATACGGTTATTAGTACGCTGCTCCATAACATGCGCAGCCCAACCCGTTAGACGAGAACAAACGAAGATTGGCGTGAACAACTTGGTTGGAATACCCATGAAGTGATAAGCCGAGGCATGGAAAAAGTCAGCATTACAGAATAGTTTTTTGCTATCCCACATGAACTCTTCACAGGCAACAGAAATATCATAAAGACTGGTATCGCCGTGTTCATGGGCAAGCTTTTCTGACCACGCTTTAATAATCACATTACGCGGATCAGAGGTGCGGTAAATGGCATGACCAAAGCCCATAATTTTCTCTTTACGCTCTAGCATGCCAGCCATTTGAGTTTTAGCATCGGCAGGTGAGGTAAACTTTTGGATCATATCCATTGCCGCTTCGTTAGCGCCGCCATGTAATGGACCACGAAGTGTACCGATAGCACCAGTAATACATGAGTACATATCAGATAACGTTGATGCACAAACGCGAGCGGTAAAGGTTGATGCGTTAAACTCATGCTCAGCATAAAGGATTAACGAGACATCCATAACCTTGCGATGTTGCTCAGACGGTGTTTCACCACGAAGCAGTTTTAAGAAATGGCCGCCAATAGTGTCTTCATCAGTAACACAGTCAATTTCAACGCCGTCATGGCTAAAACGGTACCAGTAACACATGATTGCAGGGAAAGCTGCAAGTAGACGATTAGCAGCGGTATTTTGCTGAGTAAAATCCACTTCTGGCTCTAAATTACCTAAAAATGAACAACCCGTACGCATCACATCCATTGGGTGTGCATCTGCAGGAATACGTTGCAGTACTTCTTTTAGCGCTTGTGGTAAATCACGCTGAGCGTTCAGTGCTGATTTGTAGGTTTCTAGTTGGTCTAATGTTGGTAGTTCACCGTTAAACAGTAAATATGCGACTTCCTCGAAGGTGGCATTTTCAGATAAATCAGCCACATCATAACCGCAATAAGTTAAACCAGAACCTGATTTACCCACGGTACATAATGCTGTTTCACCTGCGCTTTGACCTCGAAGGCCTGCGCCACTTAATTTCTTGTCTACCATAATGATGTCCTATTCTTTTATGTTTCTGCTATTTTTCACATATTCGATAAATCAAAGATGCTTATTAGGTACTGTTAACACTTACTTCATTACTCTTTCTAACTTATCTGCTTGCTAAAAATTATCATTGTCCCAAAACAATGTTTGGCTAATTTTTATACTGACGATTAGCACATAACTTCTAGCAAACAGCTATTAGATAAATATTTATGCAGCTTATTTATTCTTACCTTCAGCAAATAAGCTATCTAACTTTTGCTCGTAATCGTGATAACCCAGGTAATCATATAAATCCATGCGGGTTTGCATGGTATCGACAACCGCTTTTTGGTCACCATCATTTAAAATTGCTGAATAGACATTCTCAGCTGCTTTGTTCATTGCGCGGAAGGCACTTAAAGGGTAAAGCACCATGTCTGCGCCCCACTCACCTAGCTGCTCTTTATTCCACAACTCTGTTTGGCCAAACTCCGTAATGTTCGCCAAGATTGGCACATCTAACGCCTCTGAAAATGCACGGTAATGCTCTTCTGTTTTAACCGCTTCCGCAAAAATGCCATCTGCACCGGCTGCCACATAAGCTTTAGCACGAGCGATTGCGGCCTCTAACCCTTCTTGAGCAAAAGAATCTGTGCGAGCCATGATGAAAAAGTCAGGATCAATACGCGCATCAACCGCAGCTTTAATGCGGTCAACCATTTCTTCTGTTGAAACGATTTCTTTATTTGGACGATGGCCACAACGCTTTTGCGCTACTTGGTCTTCCATGTGTACTGCAGCAGCGCCTGCTTTTTCCATATCACGAACAGTTTTAGCAATGTTAAATGCGCCGCCCCACCCAGTATCAATATCTACTAATAATGGTAAGTCACAGGCTGAAGTAATGCGCTGCACATCAACGATTACATCGCTCAATGATGTCATGCCCAAATCAGGCAAACCGTAGGATGCATTTGCAACACCGCCGCCCGATAAATATATTGCTTGATGACCTATCTGTTTTGCCATCATCGCTGCATAAGCATTGATAGTACCGACGATTTGTAGTGGTTTGTTGTCAGCTAGTGCTTGACGGAATTTTTTGCCTGCGCTCATGACTTCCCTCTCTTTAATGTGCAATTGTCTTCAATGGCTTACCGTGTTTTGCTATTAATACACGTGCGATTGAATGGATTTGTTGGTTTATTAGTTTTCTAGCTTCGATTCGATATTCGCTTTTGAGTACATGATATGGCGTCGCATGAGCATTTCTGCCAGCTCCTCGTCACGGTTAGAAATCGCTTTGACTATGTGTTTATGTTCATCAAATGCAGTGGTAACACGTGGCCCCGCCATTCCCAGCTGTACGCGATACATGCGTATAAGGTGATACATGCCGTCAATAAGCACGGTTATCAGGTGTTTATTCTTACTGCCTAATATGATGCGGTAGTGAAAGTCGACATCGCCAGCTTCTTGGTAATAGGATTCGCCTGATTGAACCTCATCAAAATGACGGTTTAGCAGGGAGTTTAAATCGGCGATTTCGGTATGTGACATGTTTTTAGCTGCAAGTCTTGCAGCCATACCTTCCAACGACTCACGAACTTGGTATAGCTCAATCAAGCCTTCAGGCGTTAACGCCACAACTCTTGCGCCAACATTTGCTTTGCGCTCAACCAAATGGCACGACTCTAACCGATTAATCGCTTCACGAATAACAGCTCGGCTTACTTGATACTTTGTCGACAGTTCTGTTTCACTCAATTTAGAGCCAGCTTGAATGTCGCCCTCGACAATATCTTTGCGTAATTCAAAGAAAGTCTTATCGGCTGCGGTTATTGGCTGTTCGTTAAAAAATGTCATTAGAATAAAGTTGAGCTATGTTTCGAATAATTGTCGACAATATATGCTCATTTAATAGCATGGTCAATATAAAACCGACGCATTGTCGACAAAGGTCTAACGTGGACGTCAACATTTCAGTACATTTTTAATTGCAATAAGGAGATTCAAACAAGGTAGCTCTAGTATTGTTATTTCTTAACAATAAAAGCACAATGGAGCAACACTGATATTTCTTATTAAAGAATAATAGAATCAAGGCTTAATATGTCAGAGAGTGCAAAAACAGTTCACCTGAACCCAGCTGAGAAAAAGGGCTTTTTAAACAGCATTAACCACTTTCGAGGAATAGCGATTATTTTTATCGTGATGGCTCACTGTTATCGCCCTGCTGGTTGGGAGGTCGAAACCTTAGCCGATAAAGCTTGGTTTAATTTAATGATGAATGGCACGGTATTTTTTGTGTTTATTTCAGGTTTTTTATTCCACCACGTGTTTTATCATCGCTGGGATTATAAGAAATACATGAAAAGCAAAACCAAGTTTGTATTCTTACCTTATATATTGCTATCACTACCTTGGATATTTTGGCACTTATCAGTCGGTACAGATCCCGCGATGCATGTAATGTACGCCGATATTGAAAAGCCCGCTGTTGCAGCAAGCTGGTATGTCATCACTGGCAGAACACTAACCGCTTATTGGTACATCCCAATGGGAATGATGTTGTTTGCGCTATCTCCTTGGGTGATGCATTTAATCAAGCGTCAACACCTGCTTATTGTAGCGATACCATTATTCATCATTGCCATGTTAATTCACAGACCGGAGTCAAACCTCAACGCGATTCAGTCTTTGTTTTACTTTTTACCTGTCTATTTATTTGGTGTATGGGGCTCAGCCCATAGAGATAAACTATTTCCATTCATCGATAAATACTGGATTTTGATGTTACTAGTCGCCATCGCCTTAGCGGTTGCTCAAGCACATTGGTTTGGTGCGGGGACGTTAAATAAAGCAGCACTTGAACTGACAGTGCCTGATTTGATGTTGCCACAAAAAATACTACTGACTTTTGTCATATTGGCGATTTTAAATAAGTTTGAACACATCAGTATTAAGCCACTGCAAAAGCTCGCTGAAGTCAGTTTTGCGATTTACTTTATTCATCCTTGGATAACAACTCCTTGGTGGATGATCTATAACAGTCCAGATATTTTCGGCTTAGCGGGTAGCGGGAATATTCTCACCACATTAATTGTCACTATGTTAGTCATCGTCATTTCTTACTTCATTGCCATTGCAATCAAGAAATTATTTGATAAAAAGAGCCGTTATCTCATTGGCTGGTAAAATTGGCGAATCAACGTCAATAACTAAGGCCTTGTTGATTAACAGCAAGGCCTTTTGATTGGCTGACAAACTGGTTTATTTTGTATAGATGAAGGCGAGTAATTAAACTTTAGTAATTAATAACCCATATTGATGATTAGATAAGCAGTTACCGAAAACCTTGCTTGCACTAAACCTTACCAGTTCATTATCATGAACCAACGATAAACCTATTTTCACCGTCAACTTCTCACGGGGCTATATGACAACTATCAATGTACTGCTAATTTGTGGCGGAGGCAGCGCTGAACACGATGTTTCAGTATTGTCAGCTAACTATTTTGAATCATCTTTAGCAAAGTCAGATAAAGTAAATCTGCTTAGACTAGAGCTTGATGCTAATGGCCACTATTTCGATACAGAAGGTAATCGATGTGAGCTAACTAACCGCCGTGAAGTTCGTTTTGATAATGAAAGTAAACCCGCATGGCCTGTTGATTATGCCATTCCTTGTATTCACGGTTTTCCCGGTGAAACAGGTGATATTCAATCTTATTTTAACCTGATCCAACTGCCTTATTTTGGTTGTGAATCAGAGGCATCAAGTAACTGCTTTAATAAAATTACTGCAAAAATGTGGTTTACAGCATTAGGTATTCCAAACACGCCCTATATTTTCTTAAATGATTTAACCCAAGAGGCCATTTCACAAACGAAAACAGCACTCAAAGAATGGGGCTCTGTATTTGTCAAAGCAGCGTCTCAAGGCTCATCTGTGGGTTGTTATAAAGTGGATGATGCATCACAAGTCGAACAAGTGCTTAATGATGCTTTTGGTTTTGCGCCTTCTGTGGTGGTTGAGAAAACCATCGTTGCCCGCGAACTTGAAGTGGCGGTTTATGAGTATCAAGGTGAAGTGATTGCCACATTACCGGGAGAAATAATTTGTGCGACTAATACGTTTTATACTTTTGAAGAAAAATACAATGCTAGCAGTAAAGCCAGAACCGATGTCGTCGCACAAAACTTATCTGTAGAAGTAACACAACAAATCAGAGAATATGCCATAAAGGCATTCAAAGGGATGAAGCTCAGACACTTATCAAGAATTGATTTCTTTTTAACAGATGAGAATGAAATTTTATTAAATGAAATTAATACCTTCCCTGGCTCGACGCCCATTTCGATGTTCCCGAAAATGCTTCAAAATCATGGTGAAGACTTTACCGCTTACCTTGTAGACAACATCGAAAGTCAGCTTTAACGCGACATATTAATTGAGATAATATTGGAGAATGTTTGCTGATGGCCAGCATTTTCCAATTCATCCCGCCACGGTTTATCTTGCACCTTGACCATATAAAAGTCCTGTCTGTATGTGTCAGTAACAAATGCAATACCATGCTGCATCAACTCATAATGAATGTCGTTAATGAACACCAAAGAGAAACCTTGCCTCCCAGTTAATTGATTAATATCTTCTCTTGTTAAGCTAACGCCAGACTCTAATTGATCAAACTGTAACTTAAGCCAGTTAGCAAAATCTTTAGAACTCACCATAGACATAATACCCTCCCAAAAAGCTCATGTTGTTATCAGCGGATATCTCATCCGTTGAGAGCTGGCTGAATAGAACAAGTATAGTTTGTTAACTCAATAATTTTGGAAACAATACTTTTTATAGACCAAACAGGCTTACATCTGATAATTAATTGTTAAACAAATGTAGCAATCGATTGTCAGACGAATAAATCGTAAGTCATTAAAATAAAATAAGTTCTTAATAACATATTCAAAAAAAACATACCGTCAAATTGGCGGTGCCCGTCAAATAAATGACTTTTTTAACTTGCATTCATTAATTAGACATATCAATATCCCATAATAATAAATTAAACTTTAGTACTACATTTCATCATTATGCATACGTTTTTTGAACCATGTAGAAACTAGAATAGAAGGAAATTTCAAATGTTCCACAAGGTGCTGATAAGCTCAATGCTCATACTTACTACTGGCTGTGCAGCAAGTATTTCAACCAATAATTCTGATAAATTGAGCAAAAACGTTTTGGGGACGTACCTCAATTATGATGGTTTTGGTAACAATACTCATATAGTGCTAAATGATGACGGAAGCTATCAGTCTTCACTTGAAGGAAAAATTGGAATTTATGGTTTTTCATCAGGTAGTTGGTCTGAGAATGAAAGTGTTATTTCGTTTTTACCGAATGAAGAATCAGGTGTATTGAGAAGCTCTTTGAAACAAATGGTTATATTAAACAAAAAAAATGGAGTTTCACTAGTACCGACTCAAAAAATTGAACAACACAATCAATTAATGGCTGATTTTGGAAAGTCGACATACTCTTTTACTCGCAGCAGCATTTAATAAAGAAAGCAACCCATGCCTACCTACAAGGAAGCACCGTAGGCGAGATTTACTTTTTCCATAAACCCATCTTGGTACATGCTGTTTAATGCATTCACCAGTGCCTCATGTTTATCGTTGCTCAAGGTTTTATTACAGGCCATCGCCCGCAAAGATGTATGAAAAATGAGTTCAGGCTCCCCTAATTTAATTTTAGACTGTCTCATTAAGGCTTGTGCACTAATCAATTCTGCAGCCCAAAGGTCGATGCGATTCCTTTCAAGCTTTTTGATATTTAATGCATCATCATTAGTAACCTGAACTTGATAGCGAAATGATGTTAAATATTCACTGATCCCACTTCCTAAATAAGTACCAATAGATAACGACTTCGCATCCTGAAGCGTCACTAGAGGCATTGTTTGACTCTTAGCACTGAATAAACCGTAGCGCGAGATTAAAACTGGCCCAACCCACCGGTAATCACTTTCTTTTTGTTGAGTGCGTACAATAGGTAATACACACACATTGTGACTTCTTTTCGTCATCGTTAACCCACGTTTTAATGGATTAAAAACCACCTTATATTCAAGTTCTGCTCGCGAAAACAGTTCATCGATAACTTCAATTATCATCCCTTGGTGTTTGGTATCTGTTTGTTCAGCAAACGGTACGTGTTGATAGGTGTAAACTGTAATTTCAGAAGCAAAAACCTTATGGGATACTAAAACACTCGCAAGTATCATAAACCCACATAGCACGCCCCCTAACATCTGAGAATAATTTTGTTTATTACCAAGCATTGATAGCCTCCTCAAAAGGTAACGTTTTACCTTTAACTTCATTTGGCATCATCGCTTTTGGTGCACCAGATTTATTCAACCAAATCGAGGGATTAATCTTTTTATTCACTTTAGGGCCACATGTTAAATCTTGCTCTTGTAATTCAAGTAAATGACTATCAATTTGTTCAGCTAACGCATTCATTCCATCCGTTACTGATACCTTGCCTTCAATAATGAGGCTAATAGCTTGCCACCAATACCCCGCCATACCTTGATAGTCGGGTACATTGGTGCCGGTAGGCGTCCAAACGTTTCTAGCGTGACTTCGATAGAACTCAACTAAACCACCTAAAAATGGCGCTTTCTTTGTCATGTAGTCAGAATCTATATCCGATTGACGTATAGGTGTTGAACCAACTAGGGTTTTCTTTAATGAAACCGTTTTAGAGACAACAAATTGGGCGTATAACCAAGCAGCAATTTGATTGCTATCAGGTGTGTGACTTAAGAAAGTCCAAGCTCCTGTATCTTGGTAGCCTGATTTCATGCCTTTTTGCCAGTATTTACCCACAGGAGATGGAGCTACGCGCCATTTGGGGGTGCCATCTTGATTCATCACCGCCAAGCCTTGTTTAGTAAAGTCAGGGACAAATGCGGTATACCAAAATATTTGTTGGGCGATATTGCCTTTTGCTGCCCAATCACCAGATTCAGAGAAAGTTAACTGCTGCGCTTCAGGCGGCGCATACTTGATTAGCCACTCTTTATACTTTTCTATAGCGTATATCGCAGCAGGGCTATTTAAGGCCCCTCCTCGCTCTACACTCGCACCCACAGGGTGACAATCTTCAACACGAATGCCCCATTCATCAACTGGCAAGCCGTTCGGGAGCCCTTTATCACCGACACCAGCCATCGAAAGCCAAGCATCAGAAATTCGCCAGCCTAATGAAGGGTCTGACTTGGCATAATCCATATGACCATATATTTTAATACCGTCTATTTCGTTAATATCGACAGTAAAAAATTGCGCGATATCTTCATAGGCTTGCCAATTTTGTGGCACACCTAATGGATAACCATATTTGGTTTCGAACAATTTTTGATAATCCGCATTGGCAAACCAGTCACTTCGATACCAGTACAAATTGGCAAATTGTTGATCGGGTAATTGATATATTTTTCCATCTGGGCCAGTGGTAAAAGCAAGGCCGATGAAGTCATTTAAATCTAGAGATGGCAGCGTATAAGCTTTTGCTTGGTTATTTATGAGTTCAGTAATTGAAATGACATGTTGTTGCCTAAAATGGCTGCCAATGAGATCGCTATCGCTGATATAAGCATCATATAGACGTTGACCTGTCATAATTTGTGCAGAAAACTTTTTAATCACATCGTCTTCATTGGTTAACTCATGAATGACATGGATACCAGTAATATCGTAAAAAGCTTTCGCTAAAATATTGGCTTCATATTGATGGGTATTTATTCGCTCAGAAACAACTCTTATGGTCATGCCTTTAAAAGGTTGCGCTTTTGTCTGAAACCAGTTCAACTCTTTCAATTGCTGGGATACTGATAAAGTGGAAGGTTGAAATTCAGACTCAAGCCACTTCATCAATAGATCATTTGAATATTTAAGTTCGGTTGTTGGTGGTATTTCTTGGGAATCAACGTCCAAAATACTGTTATCAGCAGAGGGTTTATCAATTAATACTTTTGAATTTAGCTCTTTTAAATAAGATAAGTTTTCACCAGCAACAACTACGGTAGGCAAAGTAAGGCTTAAAGTCACCATAATCCAGAGCACAACTAGATTGAGGTAAAGTAATTTTTTAATGTCGTTATATATTAAATTTAATTTCTGCATGCATCCTGCTTCAGTGCCGTTTAAAACAAACCAGCCAAATTAAGTCTCTATAACTGCTAAAAATTATATATATTTAATATAGCCTCATTAGTGACAAAAAGGCCAGCTTACGCTGACCTTTTATATAACATATTGACTAAAGTCTACACGACTTTACCAAACAGGAAGTATTAGAAACCTTCCACTCCAGCCATGTCAGGTAATTGATGTGCAATACCCTTGTGACAATCGATACAGGTTTTCTCACCACTGGCAAGCGAAGTTGAATGCATCGCTGATGCACGCTTAGATTGGCGAGTAAAATCCATGTAATCAAAGTTATGACAATTACGACACTCTAAAGAGTCGTTTGCCTTTAACCGTTCCCATTCGTGCTCCGCTAACTCTCGACGTTTACCTTCAAACTTTTCGCGCGTGTTAATGGTGCCAAACACTTTGCCCCAAACTTCTTTAGAAGCCTGCATTTTACGGGCAATTTTATCCGTCCAGTTATGTGGAACATGACAATCAGGACAAGTTGCACGTACACCACTTCGGTTAGTAAAGTGAATTGTGGTTTTTAACTCTTCATAAACGTTATTTTCCATCTCATGACAGCTAATACAGAACGCTTCTGTATTTGAAACAGACAAGGCAGTGTTAAATCCACCCCAAAAAATAACCCCAGCGACAAAGCCACCTAATGTAAGAAAACCCAGACTATAGTGAACACTTGGGCGGCGTATCACCTTCCAAATCACTTTTAGATTTTCTAATATTTTTGCAATCATACAGGCTCCTAGTGCTCAGTTTTAGCA
This sequence comes from Shewanella sp. GJ50-10, assembly GCF_055808815.1. Taxonomy (NCBI): domain Bacteria; kingdom Pseudomonadati; phylum Pseudomonadota; class Gammaproteobacteria; order Alteromonadales; family Shewanellaceae; genus Shewanella; species Shewanella sp. GJ50-10. The sequence continues at coordinate 2,641,042 of NZ_JBVVSS010000001.1, forward strand.
GGATTTTTCATTAACTCTTTTACGTCAACGAAATCATTTTCCACCAGTAACTTGGCATCTAATTGAGATACATGGCATTGAGTACAGTAATAACGGCGAGGCGATAATGAAGCCAAAAAGTTATTCTCTCTATCCATATAATGCGTCACACTCACCATAGGAGCTTGTGAGTGACCTGTACTATTACGTGCATGACACTGCATACATTTATTCACTTTTAAATCAATCTGGTAACCGTCGATGCGATGCGGAATAATCGGCGGTTGCATTGGATAGTTACGCACTTGTTTTACGTCTGAGTTAATCACCTTCTGCATTGCAGGCGGCGTTGGTTCAACATCAATTGGAGCTAAACGTAATGTCGCTACTTTATCTGCTGGTACAGTTGCCGCCATTAAACTAAAAGAGAAGCCCAATAACGCAATCATTGATAAAATTTTACGTGCTTTCATGGTCGTTCTCCTTAGGCTTTGACAATCTTAACCGCACACTTTTTAAAGTCAGTTTGCTTTGACAAAGGATCTGTCGCATCAAGTGTGACCTTATTAATCAGCTGGCTAGCATCAAACCATGGCACGAAAACCAATCCAATCGGTGGTTTATTACGACCGCGAGTTTCAACGCGAGTTTTGATTTCACCACGACGTGAAATGACTTTCACTTCATCACCTCGGCGTAATCCACGCTTTTTAGCATCATCAGGATGCATAAAACACACTGCATCAGGGAAGGCTTTATAAAGCTCTGGTACACGTTGTGTCATCGAGCCTGAGTGCCAATGCTCTAAAACACGACCAGTTGATAACCAAATATCAAACTCTTCATCTGGCACTTCTGGTGCTGGCTCATAAGGCAAGGCAAAAATAATCGCTTTACCGTCTGGTTTACCATAAAACTCAAAGCCTTTACCCGCTTTCACATAAGGATCTGCTCCTTCGCGATAACGCCATTTAGTCTCTTTACCGTCAACAACAGGCCAACGTAAACCATGCTCAGTATGATAAACATCAAAATCAGCTAAATCATGACCATGACCACGGCCAAATTGAGCGTACTCTTCAAATAAACCTTTTTGAACATAGAAACCAAAATGCTTCGCTTCATTGTTCATAAATTTAGGGTCAGCATCACTTAGCGGGAACTTTTCAACATTACCGTTTTGGTAAAGCACTTCAAATAATGTTTTACCTTTAAACTGCGGATTTGCATCAAGGACTTCTTTTGACCAAACTTCGTCAGTAGTAAAACGCTTTGAGAACTCCATCAACTGCCATAAGTCAGACATTGACTCGCCAGGTGCTTGCACCATTTGATGCCAAAATTGAGTACGACGTTCAGCATTACCATAGGCGCCTTCTTTTTCTACCCACATTGCTGAAGGGAGAATCAAGTCACCCGCTTGAGTAGTAACCGTTGGATAGGCATCAGATACAACAATAAAGTTGTCAGGATTACGGTAGCCCGGTAAACCTTCTTCATTCATGTTAGCTGCAGCTTGCATGTTGTTATTCACTTGAACCCAATAACAGTTCAAGTCACCATCTTTGAGGCGGCGGTTTTGCTCAACAGCATGGTAGCCAGGTTTAGGCGGAATAATACCACTTGGGATATTCCAAATTTCTTCAGCAAGTTTACGATGCTTAGGGTTGGTAACCACCATATCTGCCGGTAGACGATGTGAGAAAGTACCTACTTCACGAGCGGTACCACATGCTGATGGTTGACCTGTTAACGAGAAAGGACTGTTACCCGGAGTTGAAATCTTACCCACTAATAAGTGAATGTTATAAATCAGGTTGTTACACCATACGCCGCGGGTATGTTGGTTAAAGCCCATGGTCCAGAATGAAGTGACTTTCTTTTTAGGATCTGCATATAACTCAGCCAATTCAATTAATTTATGCTCTGGAACACCTGATAGTTTACTAACACTTTCAACATCATAATCAGCAACAAATTTCTTGAACTCTTCAAAATCTATTGGAGTAGAATCACCAGCAGTGCCAACATTTTTGGCTTTTTTCTGCAACGGATGCGATGCACGTAAACCATAACCAATGTCCGTTTCACCTTTACGGAAATTAACATGTTTACTGATAAAGTCTTTATCAACTTTGTCGTTTTGAATGATGTAGTTAGCAATAAAGTTAAGCATTGCTAAATCAGTTTGCGGCGTGAATACAATCGGCAAATCAGCTAAATCAAATGAGCGATGTTGGAACGTCGACAATACCGCCACTTTTACATGAGGTGCGCTTAAGCGACGGTCAGTCACACGAGTCCAAAGAATAGGATGCATTTCTGCCATATTTGAGCCCCACAATACAAAAGCGTCAGCCGCTTCCATATCATCGTAACAGCCCATTGGCTCATCAATACCAAAGGTACGCATGAAGCCACCTACCGCAGAAGCCATACAATGACGTGCGTTAGGGTCAATATTGTTTGAACCGAATCCCGCTTTCATCAGTTTAACTGCAGCGTAGCCTTCCCAAACTGTCCACTGGCCAGAACCAAACATACCAACAGCCGTTGGGCCTTTAGCTTTAATGGTTTTCTTCCACTTTTCAGCCATGGTATCGAAAGCCATATCCCAGCTAACTGGAGTGAACTCACCGTTTTTATCGTACTTGCCATTTGTCATACGTAACATTGGCGTTTGTAAACGATCGCGGCCATACATGATTTTTGATAAGAAGTAGCCTTTAACACAATTTAAACCACGGTTTACTTCACTTTTAGCATCACCATGAGTAGCAACCACCTTACCGTCTCTCGTAGCGACGATGACTGAACAACCTGTACCGCAAAAACGACAAGGTGCTTTATTCCACTCTAATTTTGTTTGCTCCGAGCTAGTGATTAGGTTACTCGCTGATGCGGGTAAAGCCATGCCAGCAACGCCAGCTGCTGCAATAGCAGCATTGGCTTTCATAAACTCACGTCTGTTCATACTCATTCTTCACCCTCTTCTAGCTCTTCGCTTTGGTGATAAACCATAGTGGCAGTTAACACACCTGGGATTGCATTAATGGTAGAGATATCATCCATTAAAGAGCGCTGTGTTGGCCCCTCAATCACCACTACAATTTTCATTTCGTTATTCACTGATAATTCAGCATTTTCCATCGCCATTATTTTCTGACGTACTTCAGCCATTTGCTCAGGTTGAACTTGGACAATTAGACTGGTTACATGGATTTCTTTTTTGCTCATCGACACTTATTCTCTATTATTTATTTTTGTTAATTGAAACTAACCAGCACCAGGGGGGCCTGAAAGGATTTGACTGAACCAAATGGTAAAACCGAGCGCACTAACTAACAGTGCAGATAAGATTGGTGCTAAAAAAACCGTTAAGAATATGAAAATTTTAAATTCTAGGCTTTTTTCACGTTGCAGATCTGTACTCATGGAGCCTCCTGCAGAGGGATATAAAGAAAGTAATGTAACTTAGTTGTTACCTACTAAGAATTGCGAGAATTTTATCTTTAATCAAAGACTAAACTATATACTCACAAATTGGTAAAACGAATCTTTGTTGATCTGGATCATAAAAACACACTAAACAGTTGCTCTATATAGATTTCTGTTTGACTTAATTAACTCAACTGTATATCGACGTCAAAATGACTTACAAAAATAAAACAAGCTAATATCGCTTTTAATACCTAAGTATATATAGCCTCTTAGCCAAAAGTTATCAACTTGTTAACCGACCCTTTGCACCATTATGATCTAAGCAAAACTTCGAAGACTTTTAAAATCTATCCATTCAAAACTAAATACAACTTTGCTTTATTTTGATAAACAAACAAAAAAGCACAATTGAATTTATATTCAATTGTGCTAAATAATTGATATTGACTGCTAGAACTGCTGTTTAGCTTCTTAGTTTATATCGCAATACTTTTAATGACTTTTGCTTGTCGATATCAGCAAATACTGGCGGGTTATCAATACGTTCAATAAACTCAAGAATAGGCGCTGTTTCAGTGACTTGTTTCTTCAAAAAATCACAACCTAATTCAGGCGCATTCAAACACAGTAGCACTTCTCCCTGCTCTGCTAACAACTCTGGTAGTCTACGTAATAGTCTTACGTAGTCTTTAGTTGCCACAAAACTGCCTTTTTGATTACTTGGTGGATCGGCAACAATTAAATCATAAGGGCCTAATTTAGTCAGCTTGCCCCAAGACCTAAATATGTCATGGCCAAGAAAACGTGCTCCAGATTCAAACCCATTCAAAAGGTGGTTTTGCTTACCAATACTCAGTGCGCCTTTACTCATATCCATATTAACGACTTCAGTCGCGCCGCCTTGCAAACCGACCACAGAAAAAGCACAGGTATATGCAAAAAGATTGAGTACTTTTTTATCCTTTGCATGGCCTTTAACCCATCGGCGACCGTTGGCCATGTCCAAAAAAATACCATGATTTTGGCCACGTAAAAGGTGCACTAAAAAATCTGCACCATTTTCTGTGACGATGTGTTTTTCAGGTACTTCACCTGACACAATCTCAGTGACAGTTTTACCCGCGTTGCGGTATTGGAATACAAGGTTAAGATCTAATTCATTGTGGTTTACTTGCCATACTTCAGCGATTGCGTCAGTTAAAGTAAGACGCTCAGCTTCTGATAATTCTTTAAAACTGGTTAATAATAGTACTGGCTTAAACCAATCTAAACAAAGGTGTTCAAAACTTTCAAAACGACCACCTCTACCATGAAATACACGGCAAAGTTCATCGGTTAATTGTACTTGGGCAAGCGCTTGCCCAAGAGGAAAATCATCACTCACTAGATTCATTTTTTTACTTTCACAAATTAATAATTAAGTTATTGAAGCAACATTTACGCTTTATCAACTGTACTTGCTTCCTCAGCCTCAGGTTGTTGAAGTTTATCGGCTTCATCAGGAATTTCGTCAGACAATAAAATGGCGAACCATTTTCCACCCTCACTGGACTCAAGGGCAATTTTTACAATCATAGTTAACGGTACAGATAACAGCATACCGACCGAGCCCAATAACCAGCCCCAGAAGATTAATGATAAGAACACCACTAAGGTAGATAAGCCTAGCCCACGGCCCATAAATCTTGGTTCAACCACATTACCCATCACAGTGTTAGTACCAAGGTATAATAGTGCGGTAAAACCAGCAGCCCCAGGCCCCATTTGAATAAAGGCCAATAAAACAGCTGGAATCGCAGCAATGATAGAACCAATGTTAGGAATAAAATTAAACAAAAAAGCAATAACAGCCCAAAGCAAAGCGTAATCAACCCCAATAATCGATAGCCCAACACCAATGATAATAGCCGTCGCGATACTGACCAGTGTTTTGATTACCATATATTGGTTTACTGAGTGCAAAAACTTATCGATTTGCTTTAAACGCATATCTGGATCATCAAGCGCTAAATGAAACTTTTTGGGTAAAGATTGCGCTTCAAATAACATGAAAATAATAGTCAAAATAATTAAGAACAAGTTGGCCATCACATTACCTAGGCCAGACAACATATTGGTTGTCATGCTTAGCGCCATTCCTGGGTCAAAATATTCCAACACTTTATCTTTTGAAATATTGATATTTAAACCATTGAGCTTTTCGAGTATCCAAGAAAATTGCTCAATCAACTGTTGACGATAAAATGGCATTTGTTGGGAAAACTCGTTTATCGAACTACCAACAAGACTAGCTAACCAAAGTCCCATCATCACAATAAACATCATCAATAATATGACCGATAACCATTTAGGTACTCTGTAGCGGGTCATAAATTGAATTGCTGGATTACACACTACGGCTAAGAATGCTGATAATACAAATGGCACTACAATGGGGCTGGCTGTTTTTATACCCGCTAAAATAACGACTAAACAAGCCATAATGGCAAAACCACGTAACGCCATTGATGAAGAATTACCGCCACTCATATTTAAATCCCTTTGTTGTTGCTGAAATTATCGGATACATAGTTACTTTTTATTTGAGCGTTAACTTGAATAATGCTCTCTCACCATCAATGTACTAAAGCAAATGAACGCCGATGATTATAAATTTTATAAATTTTATAAATTCGAACATTAATCTAGAATTAAACTAGCACAATAAGAATAACTTACGCATTATACTCGTTATCTATTGAGTATGAATGGCTATATTAAGGCTATTTAATTAAATATTAGCGCAACTTTAGCAAGATTAAGCTGAATCTGAGCTAAACAGGCTTACAGGAAAGTACAAACCAATCGCTTAAGAAGAAACATTCAGCAATAGTCAAAGCCAAAATTCCATTATCTTGAATTTGGATGCTTTCAATTGGGTTAAGTTGATCTTATGCCTGTTATCACTCGTACTGATTATTAATGAATGACTTAAACCGTTTCTCAAGACCGCTTTAAACAAAGTAACCACAAAATGGTGAGAATATGAATATATTAATGACTGGCGCAACAGGATTTGTCGGACAGCAATTAGTCGCATTGCTAAGCCAGCAATCTCATCAACTTACCATTGTGACACGTAATGTTTCACATGCAGCCCAAGTGTTGGGGTCAAAACATCAGTACATTGATAACCTTACTAAACTAGATAACTTAAATGATTTTGACACTGTTATTAATCTTGCCGGTGAACCTATTGTCGGTAAACGATGGAGCAATCAACAAAAGCAACGTATTTGCGATAGTCGCTGGGATATCACTGCAATGTTGACTCAATTGATCAAACAAAGTGACACGCCACCAGCAAGCTTTATTAGTGCATCTGCAATTGGATATTATGGACGCCAAGGAAGCACACCCGTGGATGAAGACAGCCAAGCCCATAATGAATTTAGCCACCAAGTATGCAGTGAATGGGAACACCTTGCCCTTAAAGCGCAATCAGAAACCACTCGTGTTTGCGTACTTAGAATTGGCATAGTGTTAGGTAAGAATGGTGGCGCACTGGCTAAAATGCTACCTCCTTTCAAGCTCGGTCTTGGCGGGCCAATCGGTAAAGGATTACACGGTGTTAGCTGGATACATATTGACGATTTGACTCATTTAATTGAGCATTTAATGATAACTAATGACGCTCAAGGCATATTTAATGCTACAGCGCCAAACCCGGTTAATCATAAACGGTTTGCTGAATCGATTGGCTCAAGCTTAAATCGCCCTGCATGTATTCCAACGCCCGTAATCGCTCTAAAACTTGCAATGGGTGAGATGGCTGATTTGATTGTAGAAGGTCAATTTGTATTGCCTAAACGCACCTTGGCCTCAGGGTTTAATTTCAAGTACCTGGAAATTAATCCTGCGTTAGATTCTATTCTAAAAGCTTAAAAACCACTCAATAGCCAACAAACAAATAAGGGCTCAAGATTATTAATAATCTTGAGCCCTTTTCTTAGTTTTTTGGTTTTTTTAACTAGCTTACCCTGAGTTTAAGCTTTACTAATTGTGATCGAATTTATTCAACTTTGATTATTGATTTACTAAACTCGTTGTTGTTGCAATAAACCAATCGTATCGCTTGGGAAGTGGCCGAAACTTCTTACGGATCATATATAAAGGCTCTTTCACTTGGTGCTTTAAATTGGCTACCGAAATCAAATCAGGCTGATTAAAACTGTTTACTGCGAACTCAGGCAATACTGTAAAACCGAGCCCCTTGGCCACTGGTAATAAGATTTGATTCAACTGATTCACATAACTTGCAGTAGGAATAGCGCTGGCCTGTTCATCGCTATAATTACTACTAATTAATTGCTGCAGGTAATGCATTGCATCGGGATGAGAAATCAATCCAAGTGATGTTAATTGCTCAAAACTCATATCCTTACCCTGGAATTTGGCAGGTACTATCAAGCATAAATTGTCATCACCAATAGGATTTACTTCAAGTTCCGGATTTGACACAAATTGGGTCACAATACCGATATCAATATCGTTGTTTATCACTTGATCAATAATGCGTTTATTTGGCGCAGCTTCAACAGACACCGACAATTGCGGATGTTGAATTTGATAATCGATAAAGTGCGGGTATAGCCACATTGCCAGTGAACCTGAACAAGCAAAACGGCAATCGCCTACGTAAGGAGAATCTAGCTGAATATCACTGAGCAATTGTTCCTGCTGCTTCAATAATTGCTCTCCGTATTGTTGCAGCTGAATACCAGCATCTGTTAGCTCAAATCGTTTACCAAATCGCTGAATAAGCTGTACGTTAAGCTGTTGCTCTAACTTTTGTACGTGCTGACTGACACCAGGTTGTGTCATAAACAGCTGCTCTGCTGTTTGGGTAAAATGGCCTATTTCGGCAAGCTTTAAAAAGGTAGTTAACCATTTTTGATTTATCATAAAAGCGCTACTCAGCATTACAAATAATTAGACTTATACCTCTACTATAACAATAAATTATTAAAATGAGAGAGCTTAATAACAAGAATTGGTCATAGTTACTAATTAGTGGTCTTTTGAAACAAAAATGCCGTTAAGCAGGCTTAACGGCATTTCAAATATTCAAACTACATAAATAAGCGTCTAAAACAGATATGCAAATAGCTTCCGCATCATTAATAATAAAAGCAAACGGTACAACTTAAGCCTTAGAGCTACTCACCAAAGCTGTATTGCCTTTTTATCTCAACCACCTCAACCGTATAAGAGCTATACCATTTGTCTTTACCTAGCTTCTGCGCGACAGCATGCTTAGCATCTTGATGCCAACGTTTAATATCCTCTTCGCTATGCCAGTAAGAAATAGCAATCTCTTGTTTGCCCTCAGCAACAGCAATAAAGTCGACACAGCCATACTGGTCAAATGCCAAATCGCGCATTATGGCAACCGTATCGACATAGTGTTGATCTTGGTTGCCGACTTTCGCTTTGAAAATAACGGCGAACATGTCTAACTCCTTTTAAACTCGCTTATTTCATAAAAAGGATATTATCCTGCTTTTAATAAATCACTACAGGACTGATTAAGTAATTGACGACAGCGCCACATGCCTAAAAAGGCTACCACAGCAGCGCCTGCCAACGGTGCAATGCCCCACCATGGCCAATGCATATAAACCACTAATTCAAACACTTGAGTTTTAAGCATATATAGCGCGAACTCAGCCACAATGACCGCGAGAATACCCGCAATAGCGCCAAGTAAAGCAAACTCAAGGCCAGTCGCTGAACGTAGTAACCAACCTGATGCACCAAAAGTACGTAACACAGCGAGTTCACGCTGCCTTGTCGCCATACCCGCTTCTGTTTGTGCTATCAGTACTAATGCACTTGCCAATAAGACCAAAGCTAAAACCAGCGATAACGATAATGATACTTGCTCAATAATCTGTCGTAACTGCCCCACCATAGCACCAACATCAATCACAGAAATTGTTGGGAACTGTTGGATTAATTGCAATACCACAGCATTTGCAGTTAAGTCACTGCCGTTGGCTTTTAAGTCTTCATCATTAAGATGAAAGCTTGCCATAGAAGTATACGAAAACGGCTCAAGTGCTTTAGGCTTAAATATCATGAAGAAATTTGGCTGGAGCGTTTCCCACTGAACCTGCCTAAAACTGGTCACTTTTACGCTAAAGCTCTGGTTATCGATGCTAAACGTCATAGTATCGTTTAACGACAATCCTAAGCGATCAGCCACTTCGGCTTCAACAGAGACCTCATCATCAGCTTGGTTAAATGTCCCAGCGGTGATTTTATTATTAGGTGGCAGTGTTTCTCGGTAAGTTAAATTTAACTCTCGTGAAATACCCACTCGCCCTTCGGCACCATCTTTCTCTTCTTGACGTGAAATTAATTCTTCATCGTTAATATGCGTTAAACGGCCACGGATCACTGGATAAATGTCGGTTGCGATGATCTTATTGCTATCAAGAAAATCATCCAATGGCTTAGTATCTTCAGGAGCAATATTCACTAAGAAATAGTTAGGTGCATCTTCAGGCAATTGCTTTTGCCATTCATTGAGCAAATCTTGTCTTAGCGCCAAAATAGTTAATAACAACACTAGCGCACTACTAAAACCGACTAGCTGCACAGCATTTTGTCTTGCGCGTCTACGAAGACCTGCCAATGCTAATTGGAATGGGTTGGTGGTTTTCATGCCGACGCTATGACCTAAACGGATCATTGCAAAGCCTAAAATACTCAGCAATACACCCAGCAATAACACCGCCAGTACAACAGTCATGGTTAAGGCAATACTGCGAGAATACAAATATCCTAATAACGCCATTGCGCCAAGACTGAGTAACAAATGTAGCCACATGCCAAACTGCAAACCTTCAAGCTGTCTTTGTAGCACTCTTAAAGGCGGAATCGCCAATAAGCGCATTAATGGATACGCAGAGAACATGAAAGCACTGATTAAGCCGGTACTAACACCTAGCAGTAAAGGCCGTGAATATGGCGGTGAATAGGCAGCGATTTCGGCAGGTAAAAATTGGTTAATGCCTAAATCAAGTAATAAGCCCCCCAATAACCCCAACACAATACCGACAAGCGTCACCAGCATTAAATGAATACCAAATAAGGTTCGAATTTGCTTAGAAGATGCGCCGAATGTTTTAAGCATCGCCACTACATCATAATGTCTTTGACAATATCGCTGCGCCGCAATACCAATTGCAGCGCAAGCTAATGCAATACCTAACAAGCTTGCAAGTAACAAAAAGCGCTCGGCTCTCTGCACCGCTGAAGCAATTGGTGAATCACCAGATTGCACATCAGTCCAACGCTGGCTGTTATTCAGCAATGGTTTTGCTTTAGCTTCAAACTCAGTTAAAGCTTGGGCTTCACCGGCAAATTGGTACACATAGCTTACGCGGCTACCGGGTTGAATAATCCCAGTAGCTTCAACATCATCTAAACGCATTAATAGCACAGGAGATGAAGCAAAAGGGTTAAAACCAGCATCGGGTAAGCGACTTATTTCAGCGGATAAATTCAGCTCAGTATTACCAAGTTCCAATGTATCTGGATACCCCAGTAATCCGCCTAATCTGTTTTCATACCAAGCTTGTCCCGTTGTAGGTAAAGTTTGAGTAATTCCAGAAGACAGTTCAATTTCACCTCGAAGCGGATAACCATCTCCAACAGCCTTTATCGTCACCAACTGAAACTTATCGCCCGAATACACCATCGAATTAAATTTCATATTACTGACATGCAGAATATCGAGATTTTCAGCTAATGTGAGTACTTGCTTATCTATGGGCACTGGCGAATCAATTATACGATCGGCAGCTATAAAACTAGCCGCCTCACCATTAATCGCAACTTGTAAGCGCTCGCTGACACGGGCAAGTCCACTGACTGACAACACCGCTAAGGTTATCGCCAATACAATCAGTAATAACTGACCTTGCATTAATTCACGTTTAAATAAACGCCATGCTAATTGTAATTCCATTAACACGCCTCCTCTGAGACGTTTTGTCTTTCTTCGGCACTAACTGAAGGTTCAGATAAGTGACCGTTTTCCATCACTAACTGCCTTTTGCATCGCTTAGCCAGCTCTAAATCATGTGTCACTAATACCAATGTGGTGTCGCTTTCTTGGTTTAACGCAAACAGCATATCAGCAATTTTATCACCGTTAGCACTGTCTAAATTACCTGTCGGCTCATCAGCAAATAACACTTTAGGCTCGCAGATGAAAGCTCGCGCGATGGCAACGCGTTGTTGCTCACCACCAGATAACTGTTTCGGTAGATGAGTTAAACGATGAGATAAGCCAACGCGATCTAGCATGCTTTCCGCTTTCTCACGGGCATTTTGTACTCCGGCAAGTTCAGCTGGTAGCATGACGTTTTCAAGCGCTGTTAAAGTATCAACCAACATAAAAGACTGGAAAATAAAGCTGACTTTTTGTTTTCTCAGTGCAGCTTTTTGTTCTTCGTTGAGTCCAGACAGTGCTTGTCCATCAAGCAATATCTCACCCGATGTTGGCGTATCAAGCGCTGCGAGCAATCCCAGTAACGTAGACTTGCCAGATCCTGATGGACCAAGGATCGCAACACTGTCTCCCTGCTTGACATCCATATTAATGCCATTGAGGATAGTAAGCTCTCCCTCTTGGGTCACCACAGTTTTATTGAGGTTAGTAACGTTAATGGCACTTGAATTATTTGCAAAATTAGTCGACATACGATCCTTCTTATTTTTACCAGCTAAACGCCTGCTTACTGCGGCGGTTATGTTTGTTGTTTCAACAATGTTTATTTCAACATCTAGCTATGCTGCCACGATTTTGATCTTAGGTGATAGTCTAAGTGCGGGATATGGCATGTCGGAAGAGCAAGGTTGGGTACAATTGTTACGAGACCAATACCCTGAACATGACATTATCAACGGCTCTGTTAGTGGCGAAACCACTGCTGGTGGTTTACGTAGACTCCCGAGTTTATTGACTTCTAGCGAGATTGAACTCGTTGTTGTTGAACTCGGAGGTAATGATGGATTACGCGGTTTCCCACCTAATCAACTGAAATCAAATCTTACAAAAATCATTAACTTGTCACAAGACAGTGGCGCTAATGTCCTTCTCACTGAAATTATGGTGCCACCTAATTACGGTCCAAGATACACTAAAATGTTCAATGATGTTTATCATGATCTCGCTGATGATTTTGATATTCCGTTAGCACCTTTTTTTATGATGGAAATCGCAGCAAACCCTGATTTAATGCAACGCGATGGCATCCATCCAAATCAAGATGCTCAACCTAAAATTACGCAATGGATGCAGCCCTGGATCATCGATGCATTAAAAAAGTAACCAAGGTTAAAATATTTCATTAATAAAGATAAAAAAGTAATTTTAATTTAAGCTTTACCAATTAAACTGTACCAAAATGGATTTGTTTTAAACGCAAAAAGTACCAATTTACTGTGACGATTTATCAAAGCAATTTACGAAAGCGCATTTCATAAAATAGCTTTCATACACACGTAATTGGTAAAACCCTATGACTAAAAGGAAAAATTATGTCCGTCAGTCGTCAAAAGAAAGCTTATTTACCGACAGCAACGCGTAAAAACCAGTACATCACCGTTGGATTCACGTTAACCGATGAGTTATTAGCGTCATACAGTGATTTGGATAATTGTTACCAAGAATTCAGTAAACTTGTTTACAAAATTGCTGATAAACATGACCTATTTAATGTTCATGTTGTTGCTAACGACAAGCTGCCTATGGTTCGTTACCATAATGAAGCTTATTGCCTCACCACCGAAGAACAACTTCGTTTCTTTTATAATCCTGCTCATCATGAAGCCAATCGTCTTCACACGCTTCCAGGTTACCGTGCAAAAAAATTAAAAGTAGTTTTCCTTGCAACAGGTACAGAACTTCGCAGTCACTCTGCTGAGTTCCATGCAAAAATTCAAAGCTTTTTAGCTGAAATTAAGCCGCTATTACCGATTAGTGATATCCCGACAAAAATTCGAGACCATCAGCATATTTCTTACGACTTTTTTGCCAAAGCAAAAGGCCTCAAAGAGACTTATGGTTATAAACTTCGCGCTGTAGACAGCCGTTACAAGCGCCGTGAATGCGACCTACCAGAATCGGTTAGTGCGCTAAATTATGTGACAGTTAGCTTACCAATGGGTCGCCGTATTAAACAGCAACTTGCTGCTGAAAACGCCACTAGCTTTGGCGAGAAATACCAAAGAGTGGCTGATCACTTTGTTAAAGCTACTGCAGCCAATAAGCTAAATCGAGTTGCTATGATTGCTAACGGCAAAGTCCCCCTAGTTCGTAACAGTAAATACGAACAGCTCGATAGTACCGCTGAGTTCCAGATGGTCGGTTTCGACCCTAGTGATACAGCCCCAGCACCCATTTTTCATTGGGATGACACTAAGCTCGCTGAAGCGATTCGTTTTGTTATCGTTGCATCTAAAGCAGATCAACATGATGAAAGTTATGGCCGCTTTATGAGCCAAGTTGATGATGCAATTCGCCAATTTACTAATCAATTTGATATCGATAAGGAACATATCGATGTCATCGTGCGTTTCCATCAGCATTTAAGCTATAAAGCCTAATTCTGGCTGGTACTCAAAACTTTAAAACGACAGCAAATGCTGTCGTTTTTTACGTCTTTTCTTCACCTCTGCACTGACTCTAGCAATCAATAAACTCATCTTAAACATCCGCTATTTTGATTTAATTCAGATATACCCCAAAAGCATATGTTATGTAAATGTGGCCAGATTTCACATTGATTAACAATTATCAAACAAGGCATGTTGGACAACATACGAATTAAATCGTATCCACTCCACTGGCGGAACCTAACGGAGTAGGAATGAAATAATAATAAGCAGGAGATGCTATGTTCAACAAGAAAATGCCTTGGCTGGTGCCTACCCTTGTAGCAACAGCTGTCACAATGAGTTTAAGCGGTTGTGGTTCAGATGATGACGACACAACCATAACTGAAACCCCACCAGTTGTTCAGCCCCCTGCAGAAACCGGCCCTACCTTTCCTGAAGGTGCCATCATGGTTGAAGCTGGTGAAAACCTCACCATGAGTATTCAAGAAGCATTAATCAATGCTCAAAGTAATGATGTCATTGTTCTCCCAAAAGGGAATTTCAAAATTGAATCGACATTACTGTTTGATGGTGATGTGGACGGTGATGGCGTGTTTTCTAAAAACGTGACCATTATGGGTTACGGGCAAGATGAAACCGTACTCGATTTCTCTGAAGCCAACTCTGGTGACGGTATTTTCGTCCAAAATGCAGTCAATATTATCATTCAAGACCTGTCGGTTAATGAAGCAAAAAATAACGGTATTAAGCTTAAAAATACTAACGGCATTATCTTAAGAAGGCTGGCAACCATTTGGGAGGGTGAACTCGATAAAGATAATGGGGCTTACGGTCTTTACCCTGTTGAATGTGAAAATATCCTAATTGAAGATACCTATGTACGCGGTAGCGCTGACGCCGGTATTTATGTGGGTCAATCAGAATATATTGTTGTTCGTCGTAATATTGCTAAGGAGAACGTCGCAGGTATTGAAATTGAAAACTCTAAATATGCTGATGTATATGACAATGAAGCTGTAGGCAATACAGGTGGCGTATTAGTATTTGATTTACCGATTAATAACCAAAGATATGGTTCAAGTGTTCGTGTCTTTAATAATAAAATTCACAGTAACAACACCAAAAACTTCGCCAATGGTTCATCTAATCCTGGTGGTGTCCACATTGTCCCTCCTGGGACTGGTGTCATTATTCTTTCTACCGATGATGTTGAAGTATTCAACAATGACATTAGTAACCATGACAGCTTAGCGGTTGCTATAACCAGTTTCTTCGTGGCAGAAAGAGATATAAGTACGTTTGTTGCTAACTACGCCCAACCAGGGCAAGCCATTAGTGATGGCTGGCGAGCAACACCAAGAAATATTCATGTCCATGACAATAACATTAGTGATTACGGTCAAAAGCCTAATGGTCATTTGATTGATGACATTATTAAAGCCTACGTACTCACTCATGGGAAAATGCCAGGTATTATTTACGATGGCTTAGGTGAAGCATTATCCAATAATGGCACTGCGGCTTATCTCGGTTTACAAGAATTACCATTTGCAGAAGACGGCAGTGATAACACTTGTATAATCAATAATGGCGATGTCAGTGTGGGACGTCTTTATGCCAACTCCAATACAGATCAAAATCTACCTGAAGCATTGTTACAAGCTCCTCAAGAAGATCTTTTAGCTTGTTCACAAGTCAGTTTACCGGTTCATACCGTCACTTTTGGTGATGAAATATTCGGTTGTGGTGTGGATGATGAAACAGAAGGTTGTGATGGCGGCATCTTAGTTGGTGGTGGTGGATCGATTGGCGAAGGTGAAGGTGGCCTTGAGGGTGATGGCGATTTAAGTCTATGTGAAGCAACTGGAGATAATGTCAGCTGGGATGCGTTATTAAAAGCAAACTGCCCTAACCTGTCAGATTATAACCTGTTTGCCGACATGGCTAACCCAACAGCAGCGCCAAACTCTAATGGTCTACCTTACGATCTCAATACTCCATTATTTACCGACCATGCCAGTAAATATCGCTTTGTGTACTTACCAGAAGGCACTAAAGCTGATTACACAGAAAATGAATCATTTGATTTTCCTGTCGGTACAGTGATCAGTAAAACATTTGCACTACCAGAAGATACCAACGCACGCGGTTTCGCAAATGAAGATTTAATTGAAACCCGACTATTAATCCATCGTGAAACAGGTTGGAGTGCACTGCCTTATGTATGGAAAGCGGATAAATCGGATGCTGTACTGGCAAAAGCTGGGGCGATTCAGGGGAAACAAGTCACTCATAAAGGCGAAATGCTTAATTTTGATTATGTCGTTCCAAGCATGAATCAATGTAAGCAATGTCATCAATTCAAACCTGATGCCGATAGTAACGCGGTGTTTATGCCAATTGGGCCTAAAGCCCGACATTTAAACCGTGACTATGCCTACGTTGATGGCAGTATGAATCAGCTAACCAAATGGCAAGCTGCTGGTATTTTACAAGGATTACCAACCTTGTCAGACGTTGACATGGTGCCTGAGTATCAAGATGGTGATGAAGTAAACATTACTTCAATGTCTGATACTGAGTTAATGGCAGCCGCTAAAGGCTATTTAGATATTAACTGTGCTCATTGTCATCGCCCAGAAGGTAATGCATCCAATACAGGCTTAAAGCTTGAATATTGGCGCAGTTATGATGAAGATGCTGGTTTCTCTCATGGTACGTGTAAGTCACCTGTGGCTTATGGTGGTGGCACCTTAGGTTATGATGTTGTGCCAGGTAACCCTGAGGAGTCGATTTTACACTTCCGTATGGAAAGTAACGACCCTGGCGATAGAATGCCTGAAATTGGTCGCAGTCTATCTCATGATGAAGGTGTAGCCTTAATCAGCGAATGGATTAAGCGATTACCAGCGGCGTCTTGTTCTTAAAACGCCTTTAATAAGAGGATGGACTTAGGTTCATCCTCTTTTACTTTTCTTAGCTAAAAACACTTAGCCAGTTTTATCATTCTTAATTTTTCTTTGTTCTTTTTTGTTGTTTATCAAAATGAAAGCAGGATACCGCCAATGTCTTATCTCTTCCATTTCAAAGCCCGTTTTTTTAAACAGACTCTACTGAATCAGAAGGTATTAAATAGAGGAGTTTTAAATCAAAGATATTTGAATCAGACTTTATGGACAAAGAGTGAATGTAAAAAGAGTGTATGGACAAAGAGCCTGTTAATCATTTCCCTAACTTCAATATTAATGGCATGCGGCGGTTCTGACAGTGGCAGTTCTGAAAGCGATAGTTCTGGAACTGACAATTCAAGCTCTGAAGTTCCTTCTACGCCCACGACACCAGAGCAACCTGATACCTCAGATGATGTCTGTCAGCAATCAAGTTCTGAAGTTAATTGGACAGCTTTAATGTCTAAGGATTGCCCTAACTTAAGCGATTACGGATTATTTATTGACCCAAGTATGCCGACTCATTCACCAACGACACCGGGTATCAACTATCAACTATCTACTGAACTTTTCTCAAACTATGCCAGTAAATATCGATTTGTTTTTCTACCTGATGATCAATCAATGACGTTTAATCCACAGCAGGTGTTTACCCTTCCTGTAGGCAGTGTTTTAGTTAAAACATTTGCGCTACCATTTGATACTCAATTGACTGGGGCAAATAACGAAAAGCTGATTGAAACTCGATTAATGATCCATCGAGAAGCCGGCTGGACAGCATTAAACTACCAATGGCAGCAAGAAAACGCATCACTGATTATAGCGGGAGCGGATGTAACTCATACACTGAATAATCAAGGTGAATCTGTCACTTTTGATTACCATATTCCTAGCAAAGTTGAGTGCAAAATCTGTCATCAAATTACTGAAAATGATATCAGCCGTATTAACCCCATAGGTGTAAAAGCGCACTTATTGAATCGAGACATAACCCTAAGTAATGGCAATAAAATTAACCAACTCACTTTTTGGTCAGATGAAAATATGCTCAGATTATTGCCGAACTTAAGCAGCGTAGATAAATCCTATGGACTTGAAAATAATGAAATGAGCTTAACCAATCGTGCCAAAGGATATTTAGATATAAATTGCGCTCATTGTCATAATGAGCAGGGTTTTGCGAGTATTTCAGGTTTACGTTTAAGCTATTTTATTGACCACACAAGCTTTGAATACGGCGTTTGTAAACAGCCTCCAGGATGGGATGGTGGCCCTAATGGATTGTCATATGACATAGTGCCTGGAAATGCTGAACGCTCAATAATGCATTATCGACAGATATTATCGTCTGCAAAAGACAAGATGCCACCTATCGGTCGCGAGATTATTCATACCGAAGGAACACAATTAGTTGAGCGCTGGATTGATAGCATGTCACCGACTATTGGCCTATGCCAGTAAGAGCCTTTAGACTTTCGCTAGGCATATTTATCTACTGAATAATGGACTATTGAGTTGGCAATTGGTTAAGTCGTAGAAAGTGTCCTGGAGGATATCCTAACCAATGCTTAAAGCTTTGCCTAAAATGGCTCACATCTCCATAACCAAGGGTTTCGGCAATATCTTCAATAGATATTGTATCGGTCAGGATTAAATTGATTGCAGCTTGGCAACGTACTTGATCGATTAACTTTTGGTAGCTTGTCCCTGCTGCAGAAAGTTTACGCCGAAAACTTCTCTCACTCATATGTATCGATAAAGCAAACGGTTCTAATTTAGGCGGATTTGGCATGCTGTGGCGAATACCTGTCAGTACATGATCAATAAACGAAATACTGTCGGGAGCTGCTTTTTCAATGTTGGCTTGCTTGAATTGATAAGCTAAGGGCTTATCTAATACTTCAATATTTAACCCCCATTCAAAAAAGTCACAATCAAAGGTGATTTCAGCACCCGTTTCTTGGATTAAGTAGTCAGTATTACAGCTTGGTGAAGCTAAATGAATTTGATCAATAAATACCTGAGTATCAACTAACTGTCTTGCTGCCCCTAATAAAGCACACACACTGTGCTGAAATTGAAAGGCAAACTTATCTGCTGAGACTTTGCCGGTATTTAGCCAACGAACCCACAATTTATCATCTTCAACCCGAACTAAAGTATCTGCAAAACTACCAGCTAAATCAGGATTTTGGATGACGAATTTAAGGCACTGACCTAAGGTGGTGAATTCATCAAAAAAAGGCAGTAAAACATCGAGGGATTCGACTTGATAACTGCTGCCTAGGCGGGCACCAATCTCTTTATCTGGGCTCAGCAAACGTAATTGCTCCATTGCAAACTCAACTTGCCATACATAAACAAACTGCATGGCGTTAAGCTCTAATGGCCCTAAGCCCAATTTATTGTAGATATCAGCAGCAACAGTTTCACCGAGGTGAACTTCAATAAAATTGAGTAAATTGCGTAATTCAAAAGCAGGGTAACATTGATCCCCCACCATCATATTCGCTTTATAACCCGACTCTTGCTGCATTGATACCCTTACTTAACGGCGTTTTCACGCTCCATCAAACGATTTAGAACGCCATCAACAGACAAGGAAGCGCCATGGGCAATTTTGTCAGCTAATTTCTTCTTCATTTGATATTTAATTTTAATCACTTGATGCTCTTTGGCCAAACCTAAAATCACATCATCACTGGTTGAAATGGCATCAACCAAACCTAGTTCAATCGCTTGTTGACCATACCAGTGCTCACCAGTAGCGACTTTAGCAATATCCATATCAGGGCGATACTTGCTTACAAACTCTTTGAACAATACATGTGTTTCTTCAAGCTCTTCCTGAAACTTTTCACGGCCTTCATCGGTATTTTCACCAAACACGGTTAAAGTACGTTTAAAATCGCCAGCGGTGTGCTGTTCATAATCAATATCATGCTTTTTTAGCAAACGGCTAAAGTTAGGTAACTGAGCGACAACACCAATTGAACCAACGATAGCAAAAGGTGCTGCGTAAACTTTGTCTGCAACACACGCCATCATATAACCGCCACTGGCAGCCACTTTATCAATACAGATAGTCAGTGGAATATTCGCTTGCTTTAAACGGTCAAGCTGACTTGATGCCAGTCCATAACCATGAACCATACCGCCGCCACTTTCCACATTGACTAATACTTGGTCGTCTTTATCGGCAACAGTCAAAATAGCAGTAATCTCTTCTCGTAACGAAGCCACTTCACCTGCATCAATACTGCCTTTAAAATCGATTACAAATACTTTAGAAGGTGCTGTTTCTTCTTTTTCAGCTGCTTTATCATCAGCTTTTAATTGCTTCTCGTAAGCCTTAAATTGCTTTTTAGTTAGCAGCTCTTCTTTTAATTCTTTCTCAAGTTGTTTTAGTTCATCAGTGACATCAGTTAGCTTAAGCTCACCTTTCTCTGCTTTTTGTTTCATGCTGCTAGCAAGAACAACAATCACTACTGCAAGAATTGCGACGACAATCGTGACAGCCTTAGCTAGAAACATGCCGTACTCAGATAAAAACTCCAAAATACACTCCATAAAGAAAAACGTTATTACGGCTTATCTTAGCAGGAAGTTAAACATTGTAGACAATAAAAAACCCAGCATTTGCTGGGTTTTTAGTCAATTAACAATTAAACATCATTAATTAGCTACAAGGCACGATAACTTCTTCATCATCAACAAGAATCGTTGCTGCACCTAAACCTGCTGTTTTAGCAAATGTGGCTACTTGAGATTGCATTTCAACCGTTGCTCGTGCTGCCATACCATCTGTAACACCTTCAATTTCATCAGGACTAACGATAGAACTATGATGTCCTTTTGCAAATCGAACCACTCCAGAACCCGCGTTATTAGAGCTAACACAACCTAGACCTAAACCTGCAATTAACGGCTCAGTTCCAGATAGTGGGAAGCCTTCAACCTGATTAGGTAATACTTGGTCAGGTAAATTACCTGCGCCATCGCCTGCAACTTCAATTAAATGCACAGGTAATTGAGTATCAGCTAACATCGCTGCATGGTTAATTGGGTCTGCTGAATCAACTGCAGTTTGCACTGCAAATGCAAATGTTGGAATAAATGCAGCATAAACTGATTCAACTAACGCAGCATACTCAGGCGTACCAGGCTCATAGTCAGCAACGTTTGCTTCATCAACCAAAGCCATAAAATCATCAGTTGCTGTAACAGTATCAAATAAAACAGGACCAAACGTCGCAGAACCGGCAAATGAACCTGCTAAACCGCCAGCAGGAGCAACTAACGATGCAGCATTAATAGCATATGCATTTGGCAGTTCAGTGCCATCAGCAGGATTAGTTAAGCCTGTTGAAGCATAAGTTGATACAGTGGTACCAACGATACCGCCTAGACTTAAGCCTTGAGCGCTAATTTTACTGATATCAAATACTTGTTGACCACCACCCTGCGCAATTTCACTGTACATGCCAGTTAATAGTAAACGTAATCCTAAATGATCAAGTGTGGCTTGGCGGAAGTTATCACGTACAGTCAGTGTACTTGCCACATTCACAAATACTAAAGGGTTACCATTGGCATATTCAGGACCAAATAACTCACTGGTAGCAGAAATATCATACACGCCGTTACCTGTTGCATCATAAGAACGGTCACCATGCAAAGGCATATCAATTGCAATAGTTGCTACGCCTAAAGCAGCGTAAGTACCAGCATAGGCAAGTGCCATTTGCTTAGTGCCACCCAGACCGTGCAGAGCCATGGTTGTAGGCCAACCATTTGTAGGGGGTGTAAAAGTTAACCCTTGAGATGCTTGAAAAGCAGCTAGTTTAGCAGCATTAGGAAGCGTAATTTGTACATTAACGTCTTCATAATTCATGATAGCTGGTACTGGATTAAACTTAGTTAAATGTTTAGTGGGATCAGCAGCTGTGCCGTCATCTAACAACCAAGTTTTACCCGCCATTAATGCAGGGTTTTGCAATGCAGCTGCAGGATCAACACCTTGCGCAACAGCTTGTGAGCTAAAGTTAGCAACACTCATGGTACCTGCTTCAAGAGCCAGTAAAACAGACACAGGGCTATCACCGAGTGCAAACCAACGGCCATTTGGCGCTGTAGGTGCACCATCAACAATTGGGATGTTACAAGCCGAAGATGAACAATCACCGTATATTGGTAATCGAACAACTGCAGTCCAAATTTCAGCGATGTCAGAAACAACATAAGCGACGCCATCAGCTTCCGTTAAACCCGCAGCTTGCGCAACAGTCACAGTTCCACCAAAACCATTATCCATCGGCATCGGAGTTTGAACAAAAGAAGGAGTATATCCTGGAGTTGAAGCCATCAAGAGCTTTGTTGTTTCGTACACATCAGCGACAGACTGAGTAGTAAACAAACCTGAATATGAAACCGTTTCAGCATCAACGCCATGTTCAGCAGCCATGCCTTTCTCATAGCTGTTCACTAAACCTTGAAGTAAAAGCTGTTCATCAGTTTCAAGTGGCTTAGTGTCGATATCTAATTTAAGAAGATTATAAGTCGTTGAAGGCTCAACGGCGCGACCAGCAGAATCTTGAATTAGATTAGTTGTTGCGTATATATACGATTGATTTGGTTTTAGTGCTTTAAGTGGGACTACAGCAATGGTGCTGCCTGAAGCTTGTGTGACAAAATCAACCCCAAATTGAAGTTCATCACCAATTTTACACGCTGAAAGCGTTAATGCGTCTGCACATTCTGGATCAGTTGATAACGCCCCGCCCACTGTGGCTTCAAACAAACGCACAGCGCCAGCTTGGAAAACAGATGCGGCGTCTAACGTCAACATTTCACCAGAGTTATCAGTAGCAAGGTTTACTGTAATTGAAATAGGTGAAGAAGTTGACCAACCATCCAGTGCGCCTAATGCTAATGTTGGGTCAACATAGTCAACACCATCTTCACCCGGAATAGCTAACGTACCATCTGTGGTTCCGTTAAATAAAAGGTCATTTGGTAGTGGTACATCACCAGCAGCAGGGTCGAAGACCACTTGAGAGAATGGAATGAGTGGCTCCACAGAATCTTTTGCTTCATTTGTACTATCTTCACTACAGCCGCTAAGCCCAAGAGCAGATGCAATAGCAACACCCAATATGAGTCTTTTCATCTTTTTTCCCCAAATCTTGTTGTAATAATTTTAATTTCCCCAAAAATTGGTCACAATAGCGTAAACGCATGACCATAAGGACATATTTTTGTCCTTAACTCATCTCAAGTTAACGTAAAAGCATTGAGTTAGCTACATATTTGTTACATGCGAAAGTACTACACGTTAACATTTATCAGTCATTTGTTTTAAACGATCGTTTATCTTTTGTTCGAGTCTAGATTTGACGTGCTTTTGCTGCCGAAGGAAAAATTGAACCATGTTGGAATATCAAGCTAAAAAAGATTCATTAAATAATAAAACCATTCTTGTTACTGGCGCAGGTGCTGGCATTGGCCGCGTTGCAGCAATAAATTTTGCAAAACATGGCGCTACAGTCATTTTATTAGGTAAAACCGTTAAAAAACTAGAAGCGGTTTACGATGAAATAGAACAAGCGGGTTACCCAAAACCTGCCATTGTGCCACTAGATTTAAAAGGCGCTACTGAGCAAAACTATAAAGATATGGCAGATACCATTGCTGAGCAATTTGGTCACTTAGATGGCGTTTTACATAACGCCAGTTTGTTAGGCGCACTCGGGCCATTTGAGCATATTGATTTAGAGTCTTTAGAAGATGTAATGAAAATAAACGTCACTGCACAAGTTATTCTCACAAAAGCCTTACTACCGATCATGCGCGCTGCGCCATCTTCTTCGTTAATCTTCACTTCAAGTAGTGTTGGCAGACAAGGCCGTGCTTATTGGGGCCCTTATGCTTTCTCTAAATTCGCCACAGAAGGCATGATGCAAGTATTAGCTCACGAATGTGAAGGCACAACCGTTCGAGTAAATAGTATCAACCCAGGAGCTACTCGCACAGAAATGCGCGCAAAAGCCTACCCAGGTGAAGATCCAGCAACGCTGAAAACAGCTGAAGAAATTATGCCTACATACCTTTATCTAATGGGTGATGAATCTCTTGAGATTAATGGTCAGCAATTTAACGCTCAATAGTCATTGAGTAATACTGTAAAAATAAAAAGGAGCCGATGGCTCCTTTTTGATTTATGCAGGGTTACAAGCAAGATTTATAAACAACCTGCTTTAGATTTCACTTAATTAAAAACTAATTTGTTTTGCGTTTTGTTCTATCAGCTTATCCCCTACTCCTGATACTTGGCTAAGTTGCTCCAGATTACTGAACTTGCCATTCTTGGCTCGATATTCAACAATCGCTTTCGCTTTGGATTCTCCAATACCTTTTAACTGCTGTAATTCAGTGGCACTGGCTTTATTGATATTTACTTTAGCCTGTTTGCTCTCTTGAGCGGCTTTAGTGGGTACTTGAGTTTGTTTTGCATCAGCTGTTGAAACCTGTTTGGCTTCGCTAGAAGCTGAAATAACGACAGATAAAGCACAGGCGCACATTACGCCCATTAGAAATGGATGTTTCATTGTTAACTCCTTTAAGTCCAATTTAAAACCGATCTGCTTCCCTATCCTTGATCGGCTGATTAAGTTATTTTCCAAGCGCTCAAATTAACGCGGTAAAATAACTATCATAAAACTGTAGTCAACAATTTGAATAGTTCAAATTTTAACCTAAAACTATTCTTGTTCAGTGTTATTGGTTTGTTTAACTTTGCTCTTTTGCATCATTGAGGTTGAGAATGTTTTTAACTCAGTTAACAGTTGTTGATGGATCTGTCCAAGTTTCGGGCGGTTTTGCTCTTTAAAAATTAATGGTCGACACAAACCCATCGCTTGATAACCTAACCTTGCAGTCAGTAAACCTCCACCTAAACCTTGAGCTAACCTTGCAGACAATTTTCCTGTCATTTCAACGGATAACAGTTGAGTCCCCAAATCTGTAACGACTTCAGTGGTGCCTGCATAAACAATATTAACAACAATGCTTTTAATCAGTTCAATTCGGCTCCAATAACCTAGCTCAATACCATAAACTTCTGCAATGGCATTAATCATTCGCTGATTACGCCACAAAATAATTGCCATGTCTAAGACTGCTAACGGACTGGCAGCGAGTAATAAAGCAGATTCTGCGGCATAGCGACTGACTATTTGTTTCGCTTTTTCATCACGTTCACTGACGACTAAATCATCAAATAGCAGTACCATTTCTGCATCATTATGCTCGCTACTATTAATAGCAATATAGTGCTGCTTACCTTTGCTATCAGGGTAATGTGCCATTAAAGGGGAGATAAACTTTTCTGCTTCACCACGTTGCATACTCTGTGATAGGCGCTCACCGGTGACTTGGGTATCAGCGACATGCTTTAATCGAGCTAATTTACGCCACTCAACCAGTGTCATTGAAGACACCCACGCCACAACAATCGAAGTTACTGCTGCATAGAAGCCAAATAACCATGGGCTTTGAAGAAATGCTGTATGTAAGCCTAATAGTGTTTGTACAACCACTGCGAGAATTATGCCCACCAAAGAGAGTTTGGCCAGAATAGACCATCTTTTAGACGTCTTTTGCGTTTCGTTAACATTAATTTCTGGAGCAACTTCAGCTAAAGCGCTTTCGCAAATAAACTCAACTTCAGCAAAAGTTTGACCCGCTTTTACTTGCGGCTCATCTATAGCTTCCGACTCAAAGACTTGTTGTTGCTTCAATTCCGTTTGCTCGACTGAACTGTCAGCTGCTGAGCTTTTCATGTTTGATTGATTCATTACTGTAACTTGTCCCCGAGTAAGAATTGCAGCAAGTGGTCTAATCGAATATGTTCAAATTGCGGATCAGAAGTTGCTGAATGCGCTAATTTAGGAGGGTTAAACGACACAAAATTGAACCCCTGCTTTAGCCAAAATTCATTTTCAGGTAATGATTGTGGTACTTCACCAGGGAAAATAGTCAGCATATTTTGATTTTCATCTATGCCTCTTACCACTTCTTGCTCGCCCGTTGAGGTATTTACCATACCGTGCTGGGTTGCTTTGATGGCACTAATCGCCATCGTTTCCACTTCGCAACCTTCATAATTAGCAAAATGTTGGCTGTGCTTGAGCATATCGGTAAGTAAGCTTAATACATGACTTTGCTGATCACGGGTGACTCTGTCGACTTTACTGGCAGCAAATAATAATTTATCTATTTTAGGCGAAAACAAACGCTTTAACAGGCTAGATTGACCAAAATGGAAACTCTCAACAATGCTATTTAATGCATTGCCCATATCTTCAAATTGTTCTTTACCATTATTTAAGCCATTAAAGCAGTCCACCAGCACTAACTGGCGATCAAAGCTTGCAAAATAGTCACGATAAAAAGGCTTTACGACGACAGAGACATATTCTTGATAGCGCTTTTTCAATACTTGGAAATAGCTATCTTCAGCAGAGGTTTCAAGTTCAGCGAGTTGCTCTACAGATAAACTCACCAAAGGGAAAAAAGCCAATAAAGGCGTATCTGCAAACTCTCCTGGCAATAACATCCGCCCAGGCTGGGCTAAGTAAAAGCCTTGAGCATTAACTAAATCGACTAATAGCTTTTGATATAAGTCAGCCACTTGCTTAAGTTTATGTTCATCTGCAGTCTCAGCAAAATCAAGTTGATTAATAGCGTGTTCAAAAGCGGAGTAACAGGCTGAATGACGTAATCGTTTTTTAACCTCTATTTGACCTGTGACCCATTCGGTATAACTTTGCTTTAGCATGGGTAAATCTAATAACCACTCACCAGGGTAATCGACGATATCAACATACAATGTTGCTGTATCAGATATTTTTGCCAATATGCCCTTTCTAGGGCGATATTTTATCGCTAAACGCAGTTCGGAAATATTGCGGGTTGACGCAGGCCAGCTTGCAGGTGATGAGGTTAAGGCATTCATTCCACCTTGGTAATCAAAACTGGCTATCGCTAAATCAGGCTGCATAGCACGCTTAATACCAATAAGACGGTTATCTCGGGAAACCTGCCACAGTGGTAAAGGGTTTTGTTTTACGTTACTGCCAGCATGGAGCATTTGATTAACAAGCCCTGTAATAAAAGCGGTTTTTCCCGCTCCAGATAACCCTGTCACCGCTAAACGGACATGCCTGTCGGTGCTGCGATTAACTAACTGATGGGTTTTTTGGGATATTTTACTTATAGAGCGATCAATAAAACTCATAATTTATCTCAAGTTCTCATTAAATCCCTACTACTAACTGTTTACTAATAAGTAGAGGAAATGATGTAGGAGTTTGGGCAACGTTTATTACTATAACATTTAGGCAAGAAAGGAAAAATTCAAGGGCGGAATACCGCCCATTGGATTTAGCAGCTCTTAATAGAGCGAGGTAACGCAGTTGTTGTCATTTAAAATAATTATTAATCTTTATAAATTATTAATTTCATGTTTTAAATCAAAGTTATCTGAAGTCACATGGCGCTCTAAACGTTGCAATCTAATTTCAAGTGCATAGAACTGACTGTTCACTTCATGTAGTGCACGTTTGGCTGGCTCTCCAGCCTGCCACACTTTTTTCTTTACCTCGATATCCTTATGGTGTTGTTTCGAACTATCATCAACAGGCTGACTGTCCAAGATAACCCACAAGGCGATATAGATAATTAAAATGGGCCCTGAACCACCCACTAAAAAGATTGATACCGCAATGACACGCACTAGCCAAGTTTCAAAATTAAAGTAATCGGCAATCCCTGCACATACTCCTGAAATCTTACCTGCTTGGGGGATTCGGTATAATGTACGACCGTTAGCCTTGCTCATGTTTTCCCCTCCACTCTGGTGCTTCCGTGTCTAAGATAGCTTCCAATGTTTCGATTCGATTTCCCATTTTTTCTGCTTGGGCAATCAATTCGTTTAATTGCGTAAACTCTGCCTCAGTGAGCCCCTGGCTCACTTGTCGCTTACTGCGATAATGAAGAACCAACCAGATAGGCGCCACAATCACTAGAAAAATAATAATTGGGGCAATAAGAAGATCCATATCCATAACTCACCTCTGAAAAAAGTTTACTTGTTTGTTTTAGTTTGCGATTTTGGAGCTGATTTCGCTTTTACTTTCGCTTTTAATGCTTCTAACTCTTCATTGACTGAATCTTCAGCTTCTAATGCAGCAAACTCATCTGCAAGATTATTTTTCTTACCGATATCGTATGCTTCAACTTGTGATTCTAAGCCTTCAACGCGGCGCTCATAGTTTTCAAACTTGACCATTGCGTCATCAATTTTGCTAGAGTCTAACTGTTTTTTCACTTCTAAGCGTGACGTCGCAGTTTGCTTACGCATAATGATTGTTTTTTGGCGTGCTCTTGCATCATTAAGCTTTTCTTGAAGCTGTTCAACTTCTTGCTTAAGACGAGCAATATGCTCTTCAACCACTTGCAGTTCCATTTCTAGGGTTTCTAGCACTGTCACTGTTTTTTGCTTTTCAACTAGCGCCGCTTTTGCTAAATCTTCTCTATCTTTCGATAAAGCCAATTCGGCTTTCGCTTGCCAATCGATAACTTGTTCTTGTACGCGGCTAATACGACGAAGTAATTCTTTCTTTTCTGCTAAAACTTTTGCAGAAGTTGAACGAACCTCAACTAGCGTATCTTCCATTTCCTGAATAATCAGACGAACCATTTTTTCTGGATCTTCGGCCTTATCTAGTAAAGCACTGATGTTAGAATTAATGATATCTGCAAAGCGTGAGAAGATTCCCATAATGTGTCCCTCAAATATTTTGTTAATGTCGAATATTACTATTCACAAGGCGTGCCAACTTTGTATAAACATTAATTTTCAATAAGTTAACCAAATTATTAACTTTTTCTTTATTTTAAAGCGCTAGCCAACTATTATGATTTTCACCACTTGTTAGCGTAATAGACTAAAAATTACAGTGACTAGACAATTTGAGCAAGACAATCTTATCGGACAATCCAATGCTTTATTAGAAGTATTGGAACATGTGTCTAAAGTTGCCCCACTTTCTAAGCCGGTTTTAATCATCGGTGAACGTGGTACAGGTAAAGAACTTATCGCAGAACGATTACATTTTCTATCCGCACGTTGGGATCAAGAGTTTATTAAGCTCAATTGTTCTTCTTTAAGTGAGTCTTTACTTGAAAGCGAATTATTCGGCCACGAGTCTGGTGCGTTTACTGGAGCTAAAGGAAAACATGAAGGCCGCTTTGAACGTGCTGATGACGGTACGCTATTTTTAGATGAGCTCGCTAATACCTCTGGTCTTATTCAAGAAAAACTATTGCGGGTTATCGAATACGGTGAATTTGAACGTGTCGGTGGCAGTAAAACAGTACAAACTAACGTCCGCTTAGTCTGCGCAGCCAACGAAGATTTACCATCACTTGCTGAAAATGGCGAGTTTCGCGCTGATTTACTGGATAGACTGGCATTTGATGTTATTACATTACCACCACTTAGATGTAGAACAGAAGACATAATGCCATTGGCTGAGTACTTTGCTATTAGCATGGCAAGGCAACTCAACTTAGAATATTTCGGTGGTTTTAGCCCTGTGGCAATAGAACAGTTAATGTCTCATCGCTGGCCGGGCAATATTCGTGAACTTAAAAACGTGGTTGAGCGCAGCGTGTATCGCCGCGGCTCCGATGGTGATGAAATTGACCATATTATTCTTGATCCATTTGCGTCACCTTACCGCCCGACAAGTCGCGTTAAAACACGTGAGCGCCAACAAGCGCCTGTAGCAGCAAATATTGAGCCTGCAACGACTAATACTGTCGATAGCGAAAATAATAACGAAGCGCAAGAAACATCAGCGTCTCAACTGACTGCACAGTTTAGTTTTCCGATTAATTTTAAAGATCATACTGAAAACTATGAAGTCGAATTGCTCAAGAAAGCATTATCAGAAAGTCAGTATAACCAAAAGAAAACTGCTGAGTTACTTGGATTAAGCTATCACCAACTGCGCGGCATTTTAAAAAAGTACAACTTATTGGAGAAGGCTTAAGATGATATTTGCTCCTAAGTTATTAACACTGCTAAAATAGTCGTTTACAGCCTAAAAATTAAATGATGAAAAAATGCGTGTGAAGAGAGAACGCTGGAATCCCTTAGCATTACTCTGCTTACTATCTTTTTTAGTAACAGCTTGTGGTGAGTTAAATGTCCCGTCAGGGATTGTTTATTGCTCTGAAGGTAATCCAGAAACCTTTAATCCGCAATTGGTTACATCTGGCACCACCATTGATGCTAGTTCAAACCAGCTGTATAACCGTCTAATCGACTATAACGACGACTCTTCAGACTACGTTGCTTCACTTGCGACCGAGTGGGATGTATCTGATGACGGGCTAAGCTATCGCTTCAAATTACGTGAAGGCGTACAATTCCAATACAGTAATCTATTTAGCCCATCGCGAGCTTTTAATGCTGATGATGTGATCTTTTCTTTCAAACGCATTATCGATATTAATCATCCTTACCATTTAGTCAGCCGTACTGGTTATCCCTTTTTTCAAAGTATCGACTTTTCAAACTTAGTCGCCGATATCGAAAGAGTGAATGATCATGAAGTCATCTTTCATCTCACCCACAAAGATGCGTCTTTTTTATCGAATCTCGCCACGGATTTTGCGGTGATTTTATCTGCAGAATATGCCAAACAACAGCTGGCGGCAGGAACGCCAGAAAATGTTGATTTTTTTGCTATCGGTACTGGCCCATTTTATTTATCAGAGTATGTTAAAAATGAATACATACGCTTTAAACAAAACCCATACTATTGGGGCGAGCAAACAAAAATAGACTTATTAGTCTATGATATAACTCGTAAAAGTGAAGCAAGACTGGCTAAAATCATTACCCAAGACTGCCAAGTTTCAGCCCTACCTAAAGCCAATGAGCTTAAAGTGATTAAAAAACATAAGCACCTTGAGTTACGTAAAAAACCTGGGTTAAACGTAGCCTTTTGGGCTTTCAATACCCAAAAACCTCCTTTAGATGATGCTAGAGTGCGACACGCTTTGGCTCACGCGATTGATAAACAGAATATTCTTGATGTGGTGTACCACGATACCGCAGTAGCGGCATCCGGAATGTTACCACCTGCATCTTGGGCCTACTCAGAAACAGAAGATGCCAATCATTATGATCCCGAAGAAGCAAAGCGCTTGCTAAAAGAAGCAGGGGTAACTGATCTATCTTTTGATATTTGGGCTATGCCAGTGGTCAGGATTTATAACCCAAATGCACTTAAAACAGCGGAACTCATTCAAGCTGATTTAGCCAATATTGGCGTCACCGTTAATATCGTCAGTTACGATTGGAGTGTATTCACCCAAAAGCTTATTTCAAGTGATTACGATTCAGTATTAATTGGTTGGAACGCAGATAATACCGATCCTGATAACTTTTTTACTCCGTTACTGAGTTGCAGTGCACTTGAGTCGAATAATAATCGCTCTCGATGGTGTTCTAGCGAACTAGACAGTATTTTAGCTCAAGCAAAAGAAACCCTTTCTAAACCCGAACGGAAAGCTCTTTATAAGCAAGCTGAAAAGATTATTCATGAACAAGTGCCACTGGTTAACATTGCACACGCTCAAAAATTACTTTTAAAAAATACCGATATCAGTATCAAAAATGTTAACCCTTACGGCGGAATGTCTTTTTCCAGTGTTGAACTGAAAAAAGAGGAGGTTCAACCCTAATGTGGCGCTATTTTTTAAGACGAATCAATCTCTTTTTTGCAACCTCTTTAGTGATGATTGCCGTGTTGTTTTTCGCAACTGGCATGTTTCCTGTTGAAAAAGGCTATGCGTTATCTGGCATACAGTTTCCTACTGCTGAGCAACAAGCTCAAACGATTGAAGACTATCAATTAGAAGGCAATCAACTGAGTCAATTCGTAGCTTATGTCACTCAGCGATTATCAGGTAATCTAGGGATTTCGGTTAACTCCCAACAAAGCGTAGCAGATGAACTTAGCGCTGTGCTTCCCGCCTCTTTTGAACTGTCGTTGTTTGCAGGATGTCTTGCGGTATTTTTTGGCGTGCCTTTGGGGGTTTTGGCTTCTCTTAGCAAAAGTAAATCAGTGCAGCGCAGCATTTTAGCCATTACCTTAACCGGTTATTCTATACCGGTTTTCTGGCTAGGTTTAACCCTTACCCTTTGGTTTGGTGTGCAACTTGAGTGGCTGCCTATTTCTGGCCAAATTAACCTTTTATACGAAATAGAACCCGTTACTCGCTTGATGTTAATTGATACTTTGTTATCGGAAGAAACCTACAGAATGTCGGCTTTTAAGGATGCTTTGCTGCATATTATTTTGCCGGCGGTGACTTTGGCAGTACTGCCTTTTACAGTCGTTATCCGCATTACTCGTCAAGCAATGATGACGGTAATGACTCAAACTTACATTCGTGCAGCCGAAGCTCGTGGCTTGAACACATATCGAATTCTACTTAGACATGCTTTACCAAATGCGCTTATCCCAGTTCTAAAAGCTTTTGGATTAATGCTAGGTTCATTTGCAAGTTACGGTATCGTTGTTGAAGTTATCTTTGCTTGGCCTGGTGTCGGCTCATGGCTTATTAATGGTATTTACCAGCGTGATTACACTGTCATCCAAGCGGGTATATTGTCAGTTTCATTATTGATTATCTTTTTGAGTATCGTGATTGAATTAGTACATACCACTATTAATCCAATTAATAGGAAAGAGTTGTATGCCAATTAAAAAACTCTACCAAGAAGAACAAATAGATTCGCCACTTGGGCATTTATGGCATGCTTTTGCCAGTAATCCTTTTGCTGTAGCTGGTTTATGGGCGGTGATATTTCTATTACTGTTAGTTGTTTTCGGGCCATTACTCGCACCTTTTCAACCTGAAGTTCAAAATCCTAATGCCATTTTATTGCCACCATCATGGGATGCTGCTGGTCATGTGTCACACTTTTTAGGCACAGACGATTTAGGCCGTGATTTATTTAGTCGAATCCTCCACGGTGTAAGGCTCACTTTCGGCATGTCGCTGATTGTTGTAATTTGTGCGCTAGTTGTAGGTTTCATTATTGGCTCGCTTTCAGGAATGATGCGCGGATTAAAGTCGAGTATTTTAGGCCACTTACTAGATGCTTTATTATCAATTCCATCACTCCTATTAGCTATTCTTGTAGTCGCTGTTACAGGCCCAGGCCTCACCAACGTATTTTGGGCCGTAGGTATTGCCTTAACGCCACAATTTGTTCGCGCAATACACCAAGCTGTCCATGAAGAGTTACAAAAAGAGTATGTCACAGCGGCAAAACTCGATGGCGCTAGCCAAGTACAAATTTTCTGGTACGTGATTATGCCTAATGTGTGGGATGTAGTGATTATTCAAACCACCATCGCCATTTCTGTGGCTATCTTGGATATTGCAGCACTTGGCTTTTTAAACTTAGGCGCACAGGCGCCTAGCTCGGAATGGGGCTCAATGATTTTCCAAGGTCTAAGTAGCCTATTAATTGCACCTTGGACCATCACCATTCCTGGGCTTGCTATTTTATTTACGGTTTTATCCATCAACTTGGTGGGTGACGGATTACGCTCGGCGTTAGCGCCGATAAGAAATTAACTTATGCCATTACTTGATATCAGAAACCTCACCATTGAGCTTGATACTCCTCAAGGCACGGTAAAGGTACTTGAAAAAGTCAGTTTAACCATTAATCCTGGTGAAGTGCATGGGTTAGTGGGAGAGTCAGGTTCTGGCCGTAGTTTGTTAGCTAAAGCCGTACTTGGAGTGTTAGGTCCAAACTGGAATATCATTGCCGACCGTATGATGTGGGATGGCAAAAACCTGCTAGAAATGACGTCAAAACAACGCCGTAATTTAATGGGCACTGACATGACGATGATATTTCAAGATCCTTCTGGCAGTTTAGATCCAGTTAAAACTATTGGCAGCCAGCTAATTGAGTCATTAACACCCAATAAAACGATTCCTTTTTGGCGTAGATCTAAAGATACCCATTTAACCGCGCAAAAGTGGCTGCATAAAGTGGGGATTAAACAACCTAAAGCCATTATGAAAAGCTATCCTTGGGAATTATCCGAAGGCGAATGCCAGAAAGTAATGATTGCCATGGCAGTAGCAAATCACCCAAGATTATTAATTGCCGATGAGCCGACCAATTCAATGGAGCTTAGCACTCAAGCGCAAATATTTAGGCTCTTGTCACAGCTTAATCAATTACAAAACGTGTCTATTTTGCTAGTGAGTCATGAGTTAGAGACATTAGTAAAATGGTGTGACCGTATTAGTATTTTATACAGTGGCCAAATTATGGAGTCGGGACCGGTAAGTGAACTGCTTAAAAACCCGTATCATCCATATACCAAAGCCTTATTTAAAAACTTGCCTGAACACACAGGTAAAATGCGTCATAAGTCATATTTGCCTTCATTACAGGGATCATCTCCTTCATTACAGCACTTACCTGCTGGTTGCCGCTTAGGCCCACGTTGCCCAGATGCGCAACGACAATGCGTTATACAGCCCAATTTAGCTCATGAGAAAGATCGCTATTTTGCTTGCCACTTCCCATATAACAATGAGACTGAAGATGACAACGCCATTACTTAACGTTACCGATCTCAGTAAGCGATATTTTATTGGTTATAAACGCTTTAAGGCTCAATATAATCAAGCGCTCTCCCCTGTTTCATTTGAACTTGAGCGAGGTCAAACCTTAGCGATTGTTGGTCAGGTGAGTTCAGGTAAAAGTACCTTAGCAAGAATGCTTGTGGGCGCAGAGCCCCGTACAACCGGTACTATCGAGTTTGAGGGTGAAGCATTAGAGGCGCGTAACTTAAAGCAGCGCTGCCGTTTAATACGAATGATTTTTCAAGACCCAAATACTTCACTTAACCCAAGATTAACCATTGGTGCGTTATTAGAAGAGCCATTGCGATTTAATACGGATATGACACCCCATGAGCGTAAAGCTCAAGTGACCGATACTCTGCGTAAAGTGGGCTTACTGCCAGAACATGCCAGTTTTTATCCGCATATGGTGTCAGAGGGTCAAAAGCAACGTGTTGCAGTAGCACGAGCTTTAATGTTAAATCCAAAAATTATTATTGCTGATGAAGCGCTAACCTCGTTAGATTTATCAGTTCGCTCTCAAATTCTTAATTTGTTGCTCAAGCTACAAAAAGAAATGGGGCTTTCTTATATCTTTGTGACCCACAATCTCAATGTGGTTCGACACTTCAGTGACAAAGTCATGGTGCTTAATAAAGGCGTCATGGTTGAGAAAAGTACCACTGAGGAATTATTTGAAAACCCACAACATGAATACACTCGCAGACTGATTGCAGAGCAAACTCAGCTCTCAGCAAAACGCTAAACTGCTCCAACCACTGAGTTAAATGGCTATTTTTAACAAAAATGAGTGCCATTTCGGCGGCTAACTATTTATCCTAGGGCCATTGTTAAAGGAAGAAACGAAATTATGATTATTAAACCAAAGACACGTGGCTTTATTTGTACCACCACACATCCAATTGGCTGTGAAGCTAACGTAAAAGAACAAATTGAATTAACCAAAGCGAAAGGCAAAATTGCTAATGGCCCTAAAAAGGTACTCGTAGTGGGTTCTTCAAGTGGTTATGGCTTGTCTTCACGTATCGCATCTGCGTTTGGTAGCGATGCTGCCACTATTGGTGTTTTCTTCGAAAAACCTAGCACTGAAACTAAGCCTGGTACTGCAGGTTGGTATAACTCAGCTTACTTTGACAAGTTTGCTAAAGCGGAAGGTTTATATTCTAAAAGTATTAACTGCGATGCTTTTAGCCATGAAGCGAAACAAAAAGTGATCGAGATGATTAAGGAAGACCTTGGTCAAATCGACATGGTGGTTTATTCATTGGCCTCTCCTGTGCGTAAACTACCTGATACTGGTGAAGTTATCCGCTCAAGCCTTAAGCCAATTGGCGAGACTTATACCGCGACTGCAGTAGATACCAATAAAAACACTATTATCGAAACATCAGTTGAACCAGCTACTGAGCAAGAAATTGCAGATACAGTTACTGTGATGGGCGGTGAAGATTGGGAATTATGGATGAACGCCTTAAGTGAAGCTGGCGTATTAACCGATAACTGTAAAACAGTCGCTTATAGCTATATTGGTACTGAAATCACTTGGCCAATCTACTGGCACGGTGCCCTTGGCAAAGCCAAAATGGATTTAGACCGTGCAGCACATGCATTAAATACAAAGCTATCAGCCACCGGCGGCTCAGCTAACGTCTCTGTACTTAAAAGTGTAGTAACACAAGCAAGCTCGGCAATTCCTGTAATGCCACTTTACATCGCAATGGTATTTAAGAAAATGCGTGAAGAAGGCGTTCATGAAGGTTGTATGGACCAAATCTATCGCATGTTCAGTGAGCGTTTATTCCGTGAAGATGGCGCAGCACCAGAAACGGATGCAGATAATCGTCTACGTTTAGATGATTGGGAATTACGTGAAGAAATTCAAAAGCATTGCCGTGAACTGTGGGCTGACGTAACCACTGAAAACTTAGCTGAACTAACAGATTACAATGAATATAAAGAAGAGTTCTTGAAACTGTTTGGTTTTGGTATCGACGGTATTGATTATGAAGCAGACGTTAATCCTAACGTGACTTTTGATGTTGTCAGTTTATAAATCATAAACTCAACACCTGAAAACATAAAAACCAAGTCAATTGACTTGGTTTTTTATGCTTGTTATTCAACTTTTCAATGGTCTCACTTTTCTAAAGCTCAAAACAATAACCAGAAACTCACTCAACAAAAAGTCCAAGTTGATGAAAGCACCTGTGGCTTAAATGGCGATGGCCAGCCAGTGTTGTATTGGCGCTGCATCATCGCCAGTAGTTGCAATGGCATTTCATCGTTCCTTGGCTCCTGTCGCAATCTTGTTTTCAGTCTTTGGCTATGCTTGGGCGACCTACATGGCGTGGATTTGCGCTGAAATGATGCGAGTCACCGCACAGTAAAGTAAAAAAGAAAAGTAAAACGAAAAGTAAAAAAATGTGCTTAGGTTTACTCTTCGACCAAGGGTAAATACACTCTGGTTTGTCCCTGATTTGGCTCAGTTATATTTAACTTTTCAAAAATTAACGGCATATTATTTAATTGAGTTTGATTAGTTTTGTTGTTTTCAACTAACCAAGCGCCATATAAATATTTTACTTTTTTATTTAGCGTTTCATCTGAACCTGAATGCAAAAAGGAAGCGTAGCGCCCCTTAGGTATAATTGTTTCTTTAAAATACTCTGAGGATTCAATAACCGCCCCTAATGAAGCTTTCTGCTGTGCATTGACGCTAACAGCGATATCAATTTTGTATTCTTGTGCTGATGAATTAATCTGCTCGGGTTCAACTTCATCAGGGTTAGTCTGATAAATAAAATTAAAAGTCTGGGTATTGGTTGGCGAAAGTTGATGGGTTTGCCTAAACGCGCGCATCGCCTGAATTGATTGCGGTAAATACTCTGCTAATGCTCGATGTTCAATAATAATTAGCGGGATATCGTCGAGCAATACTACTTCAACATTCACCTCGGAAGCTGATAATTCATCATGCCCTTCTGACAATGTTTTTAACGGTTGCTGTTTTTGAAAAAAGTTACCCCAATCAGGTGAGAACTGAAATTGTTTTGGGCTTTGACCAATACTTTTGGTAAAAGCACGCTCAAAATCTTTCTCAGAACTAAAACCTGCCGCTTTCGCCACTGCACTAATTGCAATATTTTTATCAAAACCAAGTTGTTGCGCAGCTTCTAGATTACGCAATAATTCAATGTAATCTTTAACCTTGGTATGAAATAGGCTTTGAAAAATAAAATCAAAATGATACTCAGGAACCTGTGCTAGTTTAGCTAACATTTCAATATCTAAACTCGACGATAAATGGTTATCAATATGAGTTAATACACGCTCAAAGCGTTGAGTTATATTGTCCACTGTTTTCCCTTTCTCTTTCCATTTGTTCGACTTATTCATCTTTGCCAGTTGAATAAATGATGAAGAACTTTCTATCACTTTAAAAACGACGTTTGAAACAACATTTGTAACTACAGCAAACTCATCAGCTTACTTTTTCCCAACAAAAATAAGCTTCATCAGCCAATGCGAGTAAGTGAGTATCTTCTTCGGTATCGCCGTAGGCATAGACTTTATCAAAATCACTTATCGAATGTTGTTGCTCGACTCTGTTAGCTTTTTCTTCTGCACTGCAGTCACCGTCTAAATAACGACCAGTTAAACGTCCATTGCGTGTTTCTAAATTGGCACAAATTAATTGATACCCATGTTGCTCACACCAGGGAATTAAATACGCATCCAACGATGCTGACACAATGACGATTAAATCACCCTGATTTTTATGCCACTCTAAACGCTTTTTAGCTTCTGGCTTCATAAGCGAATCTAATGTTAAAGCATACTCTTTTCCTTGGACAAACACCTCGTCAGCTTTCCGATTCCAAAAGCTAAAACGAGTAATAACAGTTCGAATTGAAGAGCCACCAATCAGCTTAAATCTATAAAGTAATATAACGGGCAGTAAAATAGGATAACAGGCGATAAATCGCCATTTAGGCACACTCAAATGAATAAATGGGGTGTATGTGTCAATTTCTGTGATTGTGCCATCAAAATCAAAAAGCGCAATGTTCATGAAGTTCCTTCTACATGACTGGGTTAAAACTTATGGTTGAGTAAAGCTTAAAAGTAAGACATAAAAAAACCAAGGTTTCCCTTGGCTTTTAAATTATATCCCTTGAACT
Organism: Shewanella sp. GJ50-10; assembly: GCF_055808815.1. Lineage (NCBI taxonomy): Bacteria > Pseudomonadati > Pseudomonadota > Gammaproteobacteria > Alteromonadales > Shewanellaceae > Shewanella > Shewanella sp. GJ50-10. The sequence goes on from NZ_JBVVSS010000001.1 coordinate 2,680,025, forward strand.
AGATGTTACTCAGCTACAGGGTACTCAATTTTAGCTTTTGCTTTTAACGCATCAACAATCGCGCGATAATCCGCTTCGCTATATTGCGGTGCTAAACGTTCTTTAATGCTGTCGATAATATTGCTATCAATGCCGACTGCAGCATTCACATTATCAAGTGCGATAACAGCAAAACCATTCGCAAGAGCCGCGGTATCAAATGCAACAGAACCTGATTCTGGCGCTGGCATTTGGAATGCTTTAGTGGTGATAGCTTGGTCGATATCTTGGCTGAAACGAGCTAATTGCGCTTTAGTAGCAATAGTCGCTTCAGTGATCTCATTACCCGCTTTCATTTCAGCTAAGTATTCGTTGGCTTTTTCACTTGCTTCAAGGTTAGCTTGTTCTTGCACTAAACGTGCTTCGATACCTGCTTTGACTTCACTTAAAGGTAAAGTACCTGCATCTTGATGCTTAAGTAAACGAATAACAACAACGTGGTTAGGCTCAAGCTCAATCACTTCGCTGTTCATGCCGCTACCGATAACGTCATCAGAAAAGGCTGCGCGGATTAAGTCAGGCTTGTTCAAGTTAGCCGGTGCATTGTTACGTGAGAACAGCTGAGTTGTTTGCACTTCAACATCTAATGCTTTAGCTGTTTCGTCCAATGTATCTGGTACTTCGTAACTTGTGTCAGCTAAAACACTTTGTAAGCTGTAGAACTCATCAACGGCTTTCTTGTTTTTAAGGTCTGCAACAATCTTATCTTGAACTTCATCAAATGGTGCTGCTGCACCTGATTGAACGTCAAGTAACTTAACGATGTGGTAACCGAACTCACTTTTAACAACTTGTGAGTATTCACCTTGGTTAAGTTCGAATAATGCAGTATCAAATGCAGGGTCCATTACGCCTTGTTCAAACCAGTCAAGTTGACCACCTTGCTCTGCGCTGAACTGGTCATCCGAATCAGCTTTTGCTACTTCAGCAAAGTCTTCACCTGCTTGCAATTTAGCTAAACTCGCTTCAGCTTTCGCTTCATCAGCACTGTCATCGCCAGAGGCAAATAAAATATGTGCAGCTAAACGTTTTTCAGGGGTTTGGTACTGTTGCTTATTTTCTTCGTAATAAGCACGTGCATCTTCAACTGATGCATCGATTCCTTTAGCAATATTAGCGACGTTAAGTTCTACATACTCTAAGCTCACCTTTTCTTGATCCATAAACTGCATCAAGTTGCTGTCGTAGTAGTTTTTAATCGCGTCTTCTGATACTGAAGCAGAAGCTAAGTAAGGTGTTGAGTCAACAACTAAGTAGCGAATGTCACGAGTCTGGCCTTGAACTTCAGCTAATTGCTTTGCTTCACCATCTAATACGAATTCAGTGCCTACTAACGATGTTAATAGCTGACGACGCGTCATATCAGTGCGCATCATATTTCTGAAACTTGTCGTTTGGTAGCCTAGCTGACGTAATACAGCTAAGTAACGATCGTTGTCAAACACGCCATCAGTTTGGAAAGCTGGCTCATTAACAATCGCTTGTCTAATTTGGTCATCTGAAACACGTAAGCCTAAATCTTCTGCTGCTTGAGTCATTAATTTGTCAGCAATCAGACGGTCTAATACATTTTGCTTGATACCATTCATGTAGTTATCATCAGCAGATAATGCATCAAACATTTCACCTAGTTGTTGTTCTAAGCGGCCACGTTCGTTTTGATAAGCTTGTTCTAGTTCATTTGCAGTAATGTCGTCACCGTTAACTACAGCGACAGCAACTTCAGTTGAAGTTCCTAGGTAACTACTTACACCTGCAAATGCGAACGAAAGAATCACTAGCACTAAAATACTTTTAGCAATAACGCCTTGTGAACCTTCGCGAATTTTTTCTAACATCTGAATTCTCGCTTGTTGCGATTAAAAAAATAAAAAGGCGCACCACTTGGGGATGCGCCTTCTTGTAATTTATGTGGAGTTATCAGACGCTACCTCGGGTATGACCCAATTCCTCCGAATATCAAAACTAACTAAGTTTTTTCTGATATTTCTTTCGCAAAAAGCACTGTTAAAACAGTGCTTTCTACAAATGCCTTACAAAAGGCAACGATATTAACTATTTAGTTAACAGCGTCTTTTAGAGCTTTACCAGCTTTGAATGCTGGAATGTTTGCTGCTGCAATTTTGATTTCCGCACCAGTTTGTGGGTTACGGCCAGTACGTTCTGCACGTTGACGTACTTCAAAAGTACCAAAACCAACTAGAGAAATTTTGTCGCCTTCTTTAAGTGCTTCAGTAACAGCACCAATGAAAGAATCTAATGCACGGCCAGCGCCAGCTTTAGAAATGTCAGCACCAGAAGCGATTTTCTCGATTAGTTCAGATTTGTTCATGTCATCCCCTTGAATGTTTATTTTCGCGCCGCAACCAAATCCGTCTTTAGAGCGGTCTGCGGAGGCTTTTTTGTAATAAGTTTGATACCACACCAAACTTAGTTGGAAAACCAAAAAAATGTACTTGGATACAGCTCAAAGTCAGTTGCGCCAAGGGTTTGGTGCTAACTGACTCTCCACTTATCTAGGCTACCACAGCTTTCGCGTTTGTTAAGCCCCTTTTTTCACTTTTTTTGGCTTCAAAGCATGTTTTTTTGTTATTTAGCTACTTTTTAACCACTTCAAAGCCCTTTACAGGTCTCTCTAAGGCTAATTCAAGCACTTCATCCACCCATCTAACTGGATGAATTTTAAGATCCGCAATGACATTCGCAGGAATTTCTTCTAGGTCGCGCTCATTTTCTTTAGGAATAAGAACAACTTTTATACCACCGCGATGTGCCGCAAGTAACTTTTCTTTTAGGCCACCAATAGGAAGCACTTCGCCGCGAAGGGTAATTTCACCCGTCATCGCCACATCACTTTTAACTGGATTACCAGTTAAACTTGAAACGAGCGCTGTACACATTGCAGCACCTGCCGAAGGACCATCTTTAGGTGTTGCTCCTTCAGGTACGTGAACATGAATATCACGTTTCTCGTAAAAGTCAGCATTAATGCCTAATTGTTCAGCTCGAGCTCTTACAACAGTCATAGCTGCTTGAATTGACTCTTGCATCACATCACCAAGTGATCCGGTATAAGCAAGTTTGCCTTTACCTGACACAGATGTGGCTTCAATCGTTAGCAAATCACCGCCAACCTGAGTCCACGCAAGACCTGTCACCTGACCAATTTGGTTATTTGACTCTGCTTTACCGTAATCAAAGCGCTGCACGCCCAAGAATGACTTCAAGTTGTCTTGATTCACTTCGACAGTCTTAACTGACTTGTCTAATAAAATCATTTTAACGACTTTACGACACACTTTAGACAGCTCACGTTCTAATGAACGCACACCAGCTTCACGAGTGTAATAACGGATCATGCCAATAATGGCACTGTCGTCGATATTGATTTCTTTAGGCTTAAGACCGTTACGCTCAACTTGCTTTGTCAGCAAATGCTTTTTAGCGATGTTAAGTTTTTCATCTTCGGTATAACCCGATAAACGAATCACTTCCATACGATCTAATAACGGTCCAGGAATATCCATTGAATTCGATGTAGCCACAAACATGACATCAGATAAGTCGTAATCGACTTCTAAGTAATGGTCGTTAAATGCTGCATTTTGTTCAGGGTCAAGTACTTCAAGCAATGCTGACGACGGGTCGCCGCGCATGTCTGAGCTCATCTTATCGATTTCATCTAATAAGAATAATGGGTTTTTAACCCCCACTTTAGCCATTTTTTGAATCACTTTACCTGGCATTGAGCCAATGTAAGTTCGACGATGTCCACGGATTTCCGCTTCATCACGCACGCCACCTAAGGCAACGCGAACATACTTACGACCTGTTGCTTTAGCAATAGATTGACCCAATGAAGTTTTACCTACACCCGGAGGTCCAACTAAACACAGGATTGGTCCTTTAAGCTGTTTAACACGGCTTTGAACTGCTAGGTACTCAAGAATACGTTCTTTAACTTTTTCTAAACCATGGTGGTCAGTATCTAAAATTTCTTCAGCTTTAGATAAGTCACGCTTAATTTTAGAACGTTGGCTCCAAGGCACTGACGTCATCCAATCAACATAGCTTCTTACCACTGTTGCTTCTGCTGACATTGGTGACATCATTTTTAGCTTATTAAGCTCAGCTTCTGCTTTTTCTTTCGCTTCAGCTGGCATTTTAGCTTCTTCAATCTTGCGACCGAGTACTTCAAACTCGTCTTGACCTTCATCAAGGTCGCCAAGCTCTTTTTGAATGGCTTTCATTTGCTCATTCAAATAGTACTCACGCTGGCTTTTTTCCATCTGCTTTTTAACACGGCCACGGATACGCTTCTCAACTTGTAATAAGTCAATCTCGCCTTCCATCATCGCCATTAAATATTCAAGACGTTCGCCAACGTTGATCATTTCCAGTACTGACTGTTTATCTTCTAACTTAAGCGGCATATGAGCAGCCATTGTGTCAGCAAGACGCGCAGCTTCTTCAATACCGGTTAATGAAGTCAGTACTTCAGGTGGGATTTTTTTGTTTAGCTTAATGTAACCTTCAAACTGGCTGATAGCGCTACGTACTAGCACCTCTTCTTCTTTTTCAGCAAGTTGTTCAGATTCTAAGTATTGGGCTGTGGCGACGAAGAATTCTTCTTCTTGGGTGTATTTGTCAACTTTAGCGCGTTGACCACCTTCGACCAATACTTTAACCGTGCCGTCAGGCAATTTAAGTAATTGTAAAATTGACGCTACTGTACCAATTTCGAAAATATCGTCTTTTGTTGGTTCGTCTAAATCAGCTTCTTTCTGTGCGACCAATAAAATTTGTTTATCTTGTTCCATTGCCGATTCTAAACATCGAATTGATTTCTCTCGTCCGACGAATAACGGAATTACCATATGGGGATAAACCACTACATCTCGAAGTGGCAGCACGGGGAGTTCGATATGCGCTTCACGCTCTTGGGTCATAGTTCGATTCCGTTTGATGAATGGATTTTATAATCAGTATATTGGGATGTTTCTTGAAGTTTCAATGCTTAATACGAAAAAAGGAGCCCAATGGACTCCTTATTTTTCATAAACTGCTAAAAGCGGCTATTTATTGTTCGCCACCAGCCACTTGGCTGTCAGTGTTTTCATAAATCAAGATAGGTGCAGACTCACCTTTCACTACTGATTCATCAACAACGGCTTTTATCACACCTTCTACTGAAGGAATGTCATACATGGTATCTAATAAGATATCTTCGATGATAGAACGTAAGCCACGAGCACCTGTTTTACGCGTCATTGCTTTATGAGCAATGGCTTTAAGTGCATCTTCACGGAACTCAAGTTCAACCTCTTCCATCTCAAACAATGCGCCATACTGCTTAGTCAGTGCATTTTTAGGTTGAGATAAAATTTGTACCAATGCGGCTTCATCTAACTCAGTTAGGGTAGCAACAACCGGTAAACGGCCAATAAACTCAGGGATTAAACCAAACTTGATTAAATCTTCTGGTTCAACTTTACCAAGCGTTTGTGAAATCGTCGTTTTATCAGCTTCGCCTTTAACTTCAGCGCCAAAGCCAATACCAGTACCTGTTAGTCCACGTTGCTCAATCACTTTCTCAAGCCCAGCAAACGCACCACCACAGATAAATAAGATTTTAGAGGTATCTACCTGTAAAAACTCTTGCTGTGGATGCTTACGACCACCTTGAGGTGGAACCGAAGCAACAGTACCTTCAATCAATTTCAATAATGCCTGCTGAACACCCTCACCTGACACGTCACGTGTAATTGATGGGTTATCAGATTTACGGCTAATTTTATCGATTTCATCAATATAAACGATGCCACGTTCAGCTTTCTCAACGTCGTAGTCACATTTTTGAAGAAGCTTTTGAATAATGTTTTCAACATCTTCACCAACATAACCAGCTTCGGTTAATGTTGTCGCATCAGCCATAGTAAATGGCACATCTAAAGAACGTGCTAACGTTTCAGCCAATAACGTTTTACCACTACCGGTTGGACCGATTAGCAAAATGTTACTTTTACCTAATTCAACACCTTCAATCGGTGTGCCATTACGCAAACGTTTATAGTGGTTATATACCGCCACCGACAAGACTTTTTTAGCCTGGTTTTGGCCAATAACATAATCATCAAGATGAGTACGCAATTCGTGCGGCGTCGGTAACTTATCATGATCGCGCTTAGGCGATATTTCTTTAATTTCTTCGCGAATGATGTCATTACACAGCTCGACACACTCGTCACAAACATATACTGAAGGTCCAGCGATTAGCTTTCTAACTTCATGTTGGCTTTTTCCGCAAAAAGAGCAGTACAGTAGTTTGCCACTGTCACCGGTACTTTTATTATCGCCCATTACCCTACCTCTGTTGCAGCCTGTTCACTGTTTTCAAGAAACCATCTGTGCATTTATTCACCTACACAGGAACAGTCAAATATTTTTTATACGCTATTCATCACAGAATAGCGTACTCAGGCCTAAAGATCAGCTACGCTTTTCAAAAACTGAATCAACTAAACCATAATCAGCAGCTTCTTGAGCACTCATAAAGTTATCACGGTCAGTATCACGCTCGATAACATCTAATGGCTGGCCTGTATGTTCAGCTAACATTTCATTCAATTTATTCTTAATGCCTAAGATTTCTTGAGCATGAATAGCGATGTCAGATGCTTGTCCTTGGAAACCACCAAGTGGTTGATGGATCATCACACGTGAATTAGGCAGACAATGACGTTTACCTTCAGCACCACCCGCTAATAAGAATGCACCCATGCTACAAGCTTGGCCAATACATACTGTGCTTACATTAGGCTTAATGAATTGCATCGTGTCGTAAATTGCCATACCAGCAGTAACAGAGCCGCCAGGTGAATTGATATAAATTGAGATATCTTTATCTGGGCTTTCTGATTCTAGGAACAATAATTGCGCCACGATCAAATTAGCCATGTGTTCTTCCACTTGGCCAACCAAGAAAATTACTCGCTCTTTTAATAAACGAGAGTAAATATCATATGAACGCTCACCTTTAGCCGTTTGTTCAACAACCATAGGTACAAGAGCATTGAGTACAGATTCTGGCGCTTTATGCATTTTATGCTTCCCTAAAATAAAAATGGCTCGTATGAGGAACCTCATACGAGCCATTAAATGGCGATCCGCCAATCAAGTCAAGCGAAGGTTACGCTTTACCTGTTGCCTTGTTCATAAATTCTTCAAAAGCGACTTCTTTTGGCGTAACTTTTGATGATTTTAATAGAACTTCAACAGCTTGCTCTTCAAGCGCTACGTTGCGCATGTTTTGCATAAGCTCTTTGTTGCCATTGTAGTATTCAACAACTTCACTTGGATCTTCATAAGCAGAAGCCATTGAAGCAATAAGACCTTGAACACGTTCGTCTTCAGCTTGAAGTTCGTTAGTTTTGATTACTTCACCTAAAAGTAGACCTACTTTAACACGACGCTCAGCTTGTTCAGTGAACAAATCAGCTGGAAGCTCAGGCATGTTTTCAGTTTGACCACCAAAGCGTTGCATAGCTTGTTGGCGAAGAACGTTAACTTCACCTTCTACTAATGCTTTAGGAATAGTGATTTCGTTTGCAGATAACAAACCTTCAATAACTTGCTCTTTAACATTTGCTTTAAGCGCTTGCTCAAGTTCACGAGTCATGTTTTTACGGATTTCAGCTTTAAGTGCTTCTAAGCCACCTTCAGCGATACCGAATAAAGAAGCGAACTCATCGTTAACTTCTGGTAGTTCTGCAGCTTGAACTTCAGTAAGAGTAATAACGAACTTAGCCGCTTTACCTTTTAAGTTTTCAGCATGGTAATCTTCAGGGAATGTCACTTCGATTTCGAATTCATCACCTGCTTTATGACCAATAACACCAGCTTCGAAGCCAGGGATCATGCGATTGCTACCAAGCTCTAGTTCGAAATCATCAGCTTTTCCGCCTTCGAATTCTTCACCGTCAACTGAACCTACGAAGTTCATTTTAGCTTTGTTACCTTCTTCAGCAGCAGTTTCAACTACAGCGAATGTAGCGTGTTGCTTGCGAAGAGTTTCAATCATAGTGTCAACGTCAGCGTCGTTAACTTCAGCTTGTGGCTGTTCAACTTCGATTGCATCTAAACCAGTTAATTCAACTTCTGGGTAGATTTCGAAAGTCGCTACGAATACGTAGTTTTCACCTTCAGCTTCGCCTGGTGCGAAAACTGGAGCGCCAGCTGGGTTTAATTTCTCAGCCATGATAGCTTCGATGAAGTTGCGTTGCATAACTTCACCAGTAACGTCTTGACGGATTGCTGCGCCGTAACGTTGATTGATCACAGATACTGGTACTTTACCTGGACGGAAACCTGAAATCTTTGCACGTTTCGCTTCACGTAATAAGTTGTCTTTAACTAATTTCTCAATTTGTTCAGCAGGAACAGAAATTGTTAGGCGACGTTCTAGGCCTTGAGTTGTTTCAACAGAAACTTGCATTGTTTTACCTCGAAATATGTCTGACGTCCTTTGTAATAGTCGAAACCTCAACTATTAAATATTCGTTTCTTGATTATTAATGTTTTCTAATAAAAGTGCGATACAGCAGCTTTTCAGCGCCATTACCCGTAGTAATTCGTATTAGATATTTATCAAGACGCGACATTATAGCGACGGTTTACGGCTGAGTCGAGTGTGAAAACGGGGTTATATGGGGATTTTAGACATAAAAAAAGCGACCTAAGGTCGCTTTCTCTACAATCGTGCATTTTTAGTGCAAAATTTGGGGTGACTGATGGGGCTCGAACCCACGACAACCGGAATCACAATCCGGGGCTCTACCAACTGAGCTACAATCACCATAATTTGGTACGCCACTCAGGATTCGAACCTGAGACCCACGCCTTAGAAGGGCGTTGCTCTATCCAGCTGAGCTAGTGGCGCATGGTTTACAAATCTAATCTGAATAACCAGCTGTCACAATTAATTGATTTGGTGTTCAATTAATGTTTCAAGCTTATTCGCAAAACATTCGCTTTACAAATATAAAATTGGTCGGTGATAGAGGATTCGAACCTCTGACCCTCTCGTCCCAAACGAGATGCGCTACCGGGCTGCGCTAATCACCGAGATGTCTTCAACAGTAGTTTTAAGTTAATACTTAACGGCTTATCTGTGAGAACGGAGCGCATATTAACGAGTCACTTTACTATCGTCAACGATTTTTTTTGCAATCTGGTTCAGCTGCTGTTTTTACAAACAAAAAATTCTGTTTTTAATAAATCGTTTAGCCAATAATCATGACATGCCTATGGCTGACTGGTAGAATACGCCTCGTTAAAAATCACCTCAATCGCGCCATATAAAGGAAACTATACACTCATGACTGCCCAAAATATTGATGGCAAAGCGATAGCTCAATCTATTAGAACCTCACTAAAAGAAAAAGTATTGGCACGTAAAGCAGCTGGTAAGCGTGTTCCAGGTCTAGCAGTGATTCTAGTTGGCGCAGATGCCGCCTCACAAGTATACGTTGGCAGCAAACGCCGCGCATGTGAAGAAGTTGGCTTTGAGTCGTATTCATATGACCTTGAAACCACAACAACTGAAGCTGAATTATTAGCATTAATTGATCAATGTAATGAAGACCCAAAAATCGATGGCATCTTAGTACAATTACCTTTACCTGATCATATTGAAGACTCAAAGGTCATCGAGCGCATCAGACCAGACAAAGATGTCGATGGTTTCCATCCTTATAATGTTGGAAGATTAGCCCAGCGCATCCCTGTACTACGTTCATGTACGCCAAAAGGGATTATTACCCTCATCAAGTCAACAGGTATTGATACCTATGGACTTGATGCCACTATCGTTGGCGCATCTAATATTGTTGGTCGTCCAATGACGTTAGAGTTATTGCTAGCAGGCTGTACAACCACAACATGTCATCGCTTTACTCAAAATCTTGAACAAAAAGTTCGTCAAGCTGATTTACTCGTGGTTGCAGTAGGTAAACCTGGCTTTATTCCTGGTGATTGGATTAAGCCTGGCGCTATTGTGATTGATGTGGGTATTAACCGCCTTGAAAGTGGTCAACTTGTTGGTGATGTTGAATTTGACATTGCAGCCGAGAGAGCGGCATTCATTACCCCGGTACCAGGCGGTGTAGGCCCAATGACTATTGCAAGCTTACTTGAAAACACCTTGTATGCTGCAGAGCAATACCACGACTAATTAAACTCATATAGTGATATTAAGTTTTCATAAGTATTTAAGCTGAATATCAAGCGAAAATGAAACAAAAAAGCCTGCACATTTGCAGGCTTTTTATTTGATTAAGATAACAACTGAGTAAGCAGAGTTTTACTATACTGAATAAAATTCAGCTGAGTTAATCACTCTACCCTAATCGCTTCTTATGACTTTTTACGCCAAGTCGTGCCTTCTTCGCCATCTTCTAAGACAACGTTTAGTGCATTCAATCTATCGCGCGCGGCATCAGCAGCAGGCCAGTCCTTTTCAGCACGAGCGCGATTACGCTCAACGATTAACGCTTCAATTTCTGCAACTTCGTCATCGCTGCCTTCACCTTGGAAGAAAGCATCAACATCACGATTGATTAAACCTAAAACCTCCGTCAATGATTTAAGACTGACACCGAGTGCGCTTGCTTGTGCCATATCGATTAGTTTCAAACGGTTAATCTCGCGCACCATTTCGAAAATAACAGAATAAGCTTCTGGAGTATTAAAATCATCATCCATTGCTGTTTTAAACTTAGCAATAAAGGCTTCTGCAGGCGCAGCAGCAACTGATAAGTCTAACCCCTTAAGTGAGGTATAAATTCTCTCTAGGGCTGACTTAGCTTGCTTCAAATTATCTTCTGAATAATTTAACTGGCTGCGGTAATGACCTGAAAGCAAGAAATAACGAACCGTTTCAGGATCGTAATGCGCTAATACATCACGAATGGTAAAGAAGTTACCTAATGATTTAGACATTTTCTCTTTATCGACCATGACCATGCCAGTATGCATCCAGTAGTTCACATATTCTGAACCGTGTGCACAGCATGATTGTGCAATCTCATTTTCATGATGTGGGAACTGTAAATCGCTACCGCCGCCATGAATATCAAAATGCTCGCCTAAATGCTTGCTGTTCATTGCTGAACATTCAATGTGCCAACCAGGACGACCAGGACCCCATGGTGATTCCCAAGTTGGTTCACCAGGTTTAGACATTTTCCACAACACGAAATCCATAGGGTCACGTTTAGTGTCTTCTACTTCAACACGTGCGCCAGCTTGTAGTTGTTCAAGGTTTTGACCAGACAAACGACCATATTCAGAGAACGAAGACACACTGAACAGCACATCACCGCTTTCAGATACATAGGCATGATCTTTAGCAATGAGTGTTTGCACCATTTCAATGATTTCTTCGATGTGCAGCGTCGCTCTTGGCTCAAAGTCAGGACGCATCATATTTAATGAGTCAAAATCATTGTGCATTTCGCCAATTAATCGCTCAGTTAATGAATCACAACTTTCGTTATTTTCTGCGGCACGCTTAATAATTTTATCGTCAACGTCAGTGATGTTACGTAGGTAATTCACGTCAAAACCACTGTAACGCAAATAACGAACAATCATATCGAAAGAAACAAAAGTACGACCATGACCAATGTGACATAAATCATATATGGTGATACCACATACATACATGCCAATCTTGCCTGGGTTAATCGGTTTAAATTCTTGCTTTTCACGACTCATACTATTGTAAATTTTCAACATCGATGGTTCTCTTTTACTCGTTTTGATACCAATATAATTGGATCAAAGTCTATCATGAGCAACACTGTTTTGAACACTGCACTTTAAGCCTCACGTTAGATAAGTTAGAATCGCGCAACAATTTTTATCTAGGTATTTAAATATGATCACTTTGCACACAAACATGGGCGATATTAAAATTGCTCTAAATGCTGAAAAAGCGCCTCTTACTGTTGAAAACTTCATCAAGTACGTTAAAGACGGATTTTATGACGGCACTGTTTTTCACCGCGTCATTGACGGGTTTATGGTTCAAGGTGGTGGATTTACTGAAGACATGGTTCAGAAAACACCTAACGCAGCTATCAAAAACGAAGCTAACAACGGTTTATCAAACAAAATCGGTACATTAGCAATGGCGCGTACTTCTGATCCACATTCAGCAACTGCACAATTCTTCATCAATGTTAGCGATAACACTTTCTTAGATCATAAAGCAGAAACTGGTCAAGGCTGGGGTTACTGTGTATTTGCTGAAGTCGTTGAAGGCTTAGACATCGTAGAGAAAATTAAAGGTGTTAGCACGGGTAACCGTGGTATGCATCAAGATGTGCCACTAGAAGCCGTGGTAATCAACAGTGCTAGCATTGCTGAATAAGCTATAGTGCACACTGTATTTATGGGCGATTTGCACTTAAGTGCCGATCGTCCTGATATCTCTCAAGCCTTTATTGACTACCTCAATTCAGATTTATCTGAAGTTGAAGCCATGTACATTATCGGTGATTTGTTTGAAGTGTGGACCAGCGATGATATTGCTGAGCCTTTTACTGATGACATTGCTACACATATCAAACAAGTGTCTAAGCGAATGCCTGTTTACTTTATTCATGGCAATCGTGATTTTATGATAGGTAAAGAATTTGCTGCCAAATCTGGTATGCAGTTATTACCTGAAATCAAAGTACTCGATTTATACGGCATCGAAACTGTAGTGTTACACGGTGACAGTTTATGCACCCTAGATAAGTCTTATCAACGTTTTCGTCGTTTTAGAAATTCAGCAATAGTTAAATGGATTTATTGCCACTTACCTAAATCTACTCGACAAAAAATTGCAGCAGACATTAGAACTAAAAGCCAAAGCGGCAATCAAGATAAAAGTTATGTCATCATGGATGTTGAGCAATCAGCAGTGGATACATTACTTGCCGATACCCATACCCAAAGAATGATCCACGGCCACACTCATCGCCCTGCTATTCATGAATTAGATGACAATAAACAACGTATTGTTGTTGGTGATTGGTACGATCAAGGTAGCATTTTGATTGTAAAAAAAGACAGTACTGAATTACAGCAACTGCCCTTTCCCGATAAAAAGTAATTAGCTCTAGTTGTTGAAAACTTTTATACCTAGCCAATCAATAAAAACACTAAGTTATCTTTCATAGTTAGCAATCCCACTCTTATTAAGCTATTGCCTTAAGGTTTAAACTGGCAAGCCACTATGAAACTTAAAATCCTCATCAGGAGATAAAATCAAATCTGCTTCTACAGTTGCAAAAAAAGCGACTCTTTCACTAATGTCTTTGCCTGAAATAGACTCTGCAAGTGATAAATAGTCTTGATAATGACGGGCTTCTGAGCGAAGTAAAGAGATATAAAATTTTTCTAAATCAGTATCAAGGTGTGGAGCTAGTTTTGCAAAACGTTCACACGATCTTGCTTCAATAAACGCTCCAATTATTAACTTATCAACTAATGCATCAGGCTCAAAAGTCTTAACATGCTTCATCATTCCCTTGGCATATCTGCCAGCTTCAAGTAGTTCATAAGGCACATTCTTTTTCTCCATCAACTCCATGACTTGGCAAAAATGATGCAACTCTTCTTTTATCAGCAACACCATTTTATCAACAAGGTCCTGCCCGTAGGGACAATTATCCCTTACGGTGACTTGCTTAGTGATGCTACTTTTGCCCTTTAAGCTCGCTAAATCACCGACGCGTTTGTAAGCAAACTCCTCATAAGGTTTTACCCACTGCGTCAGTCTACTCGCACTTTCTTTATCAACTGCATATTTACGAATCAGAAACATGGCGCTTTGGGCGGCTTTGAGTTCACAAAGTAAATGGTCTCGTAGAATAATGGATAAATTGTCAGGGTGACTTGCCTTTTCAATCCAACTATCAGGAGTCTCACACTTCAAAAAACGATAAATGGGCGCCAATAATTGCTGCATGTGATTTTAAACTTTTGTTAGGGTTTGAACGTATTTTACCTTCGTTGAGGATATTTCTACAGATAAAACACGATTAACCCTTGACGAATCGATGCTTATGTTCAATAAATAGTCTATACATCTTCGTAACAATAGTTGCAAAAGTTGTATTTCAATCTACTTAAATGGATGAACTTCGTAAGGGATGAAGTTACTACTCAATAAATGTCTAACGATATTGAGTAGATCTGGAGCTGATTAAGTCGATTGATATATGGGACTATGATCAGTTCGTCTGCAGTTTGGCGAGCTAATGTATGAATGCTAAACAAGGATAATAATAATTATGATACTAAATCACTTAATGGGGCTTTACACTCATCCGAAACAAGAGTGGAAAACAATTGAACGCAATCATGAGGCAGTTAAAAGCAGTCTCAGCCATATTTTATTAATCGCCTTAATTCCTGCTGTATGCAGTTTTATTGCGACAGCTTACATCGGTTGGCACCCTGCAAATGGTGAACCTCTATTTTTGACACCACAAAGTGCAATGTTTATGTCGGTAGGAATGTATTTCGGCCTTATCGGTGGTGTGATGGCGTTAGCATACTTATCTTTTTGGATGGCAAAAACCTTTGATGCATCACCAACATTTACCCAAGCATTAGAACTCGCCGCATATACTGCGACACCATTATTTATGGTTGGTATTTCGGTACTTTACCCTGTGCTTTGGTTTATTATGCTCGTTGGTTTAGCTGGCTTAGCCTACTCGGTTTATTTATTGTATGCGGGCGTGCCTATTATTATGAATATTCCTGAAGAAAAAGGATTCATTTACGCAAGCTCAGTCGTTACTGCAGGATTAGTTCTGCTAGTCGGGCTAATGGGAAGTAGTGTTATTTTATGGAGCCTTGGTTTTGGTCCTATGATGCAATAACTATTTTTAAACTATAATAAAAGGCGCTTACGCGCCTTTTTTAATGTGTTTTCATCTCGTTTTCACTAAATTCATTAAATTCATTAAATTCATTAAATTCATTAAATTCATTAAATAAAACCACTAATTTTGTCGCACTTACAATACGCTCAACTTTGTTCAAAAACCTGCAACAGCCTTTAGGATGAAATATGACCAAAAACACTTATCAAAAAATACTCTTTGTTGTAATACTCCTGATGAGCCTGTTTGCTATTAACTATTGGGTGAAGTCTTCACCATCAATACCAGCTGACCAACAAGATAAGTCTGAAAAACTTGTTTCTGAAACAAAAATCTCTACTAAAAGCTCTCACCCGCAGCAAGCTAAAGATATTAATTTGAATTCCTTAGATGAGCTTATAGCCTTATTTGATACCCTCAATTACAACACTGAAAGCTGGCAAGCAGGCGTCCGTGAAGTCCCAAGGCTGACCTTCGAGAATGTTAGCGAGAAATGGCAGCAGACTTCGAATGAGATACCAGTACAACTTAAAAAAATGGTTTTTTTTAGGCTTATGGCCCCGCTTATCCTCATTAGTAATGAAAACATCACAGCAGAAAGAGAAGTTGTCAAACTCGCTAAACTCGATGATGCTAAATTAACCGCTATAGCAAGAAAATACAGAGTCACTAGCGAAACTTTACAGTCAATAACCGAAGAGCAACGCCAACAACTTTTGAAGCGTGTTGATATCATGCCGCCTTCACTGGTACTAGCACAAGCAACAGAAGAAAGTGGCTGGGCAACATCAAGATTTACCGTAGAGGGTAATGCTTTCTTTGGCCAATGGGATTTCAGTGGTAATGGAATGATCCCTAAGCAACAACGAAAAGAGCTTGGTAACTATGGTTTAGCAAGATTTGATACCCCTCAAGCATCTGTTGAAGGCTATATGCTAAATATTAATACTAATGCTGCTTATATAAAGTTACGCGAGCTTAGAAGAGACTTAAGAGCTGATAAACAGCCAATAACAGGATTAGAGTTAGCTAACACCTTAGATAAATACTCTGAGCGTGGTCAAGCTTATATTGATGGTATTCAAGGGATGATCCGCTTCAATAAATTAGATCAAGTTGATGAGGCTTATTTAAGTGACGATGCTCCACTTCATTTAATATCAGCTAATCAATAAATTAATATTCAAGTGATGGAATGCCACCAAAAACAAAAATGCCAGAGTTTTTACTCTGGCATTTCTTTATCTAAACGAAAAGCTATAACACGTTCTTATGCAAAAGAATCGCGTAATGGAACTGTTAAGTTAAACACTAAATGTTCTTTTGAAGAGTCTTTACTGTCTGCACAGAAGTAGCCTTCACGCTCGAACTGGTAAGCTTTTTCAGCTTGTGCATTGACAAGACCCGCTTCAGCAACACCTTGTAATACCACTAATGATTCAGTGTTTATTACTTCATCTAGTGTTTCGAATGCTGCAGGAGTCGCTTCAGTAAACAAACGGTTATATAAACGAAACTCTGCAGTTTTAGCAGTTGAAGCTTCAACCCAATGAATCACACCTTTCACTTTACGACCATCACTTGGGTTCTTACCTAATGTTTCATTGTCATAAGTACAATAAACAGTAGTGACATTACCTTCGTCATCTTGGTCAAAACGTTCTGCTTTAATGACATAAGCGTTACGTAAACGTACTTCTTTACCTAATACTAAACGTTTGAAATGTTTGTTCGCTGACTCACGGAAATCTTCAGCATCAATAAATAACTCTTTACCGAATGCTAACTCGCGCGTTCCCATTTCTGGCTTATTAGGGTGCATTGGTGCATTAATGATTTCTGGTGATTCTGATGGATAATTCTCAATAATCACTTTAATCGGTTTTAGCACTGCCATTGCACGAGGTGCATTTTCGTTTAACTCTTCACGAATACATGCATCAAGAACGCCACCTTCAATTAAGTTCTCCTGCTTTGTCACGCCAATACGCTGACAAAACTCACGGATAGACGCCGGTGTATAACCTCTGCGACGTAATCCTGCAATAGTCGGCATGCGAGGATCATCCCAACCATTGACTAAGTTGCGAGTAACCAAATCATTTAGCTTACGCTTTGACATCATAGTGTATTCAAGATTCAATCTTGAAAATTCATACTGTCTGGTACGGTTTGGGACATTAAAATCATTTAAATGATCTAATACCCAATCATACAAACGACGATTGTCTTGGAACTCTAATGTACATAATGAGTGAGTGATATTTTCAATCGCATCAGAAATACAATGAGTAAAATCGTACATCGGGTAGATGCACCATTTGTCACCTGTTTGATGATGGTGGGCAAAACGAATACGATAAATCACAGGGTCACGCATACACATGAACGGTGAAGCCATATCGATTTTTGCACGAAGAGCACATTCACCTTCTTTGAATTCGCCTTTACGCATTTTTTCAAATAGCGCTAAGTTTTCTTCAACGGAAGTATCACGGTATGGGCTATTCTTACCAGGCTCTTTTAAAGTGCCACGATACTCGCGTGTCTCTTCTGCATTTAAGAAGCAAACATAAGCTAACCCTTTAGTGATCAACTCAACCGCATATTGATGCAGTTGATCAAAATAGTTAGACGAATAACGAATTTCACCAGACCAATCGAAACCTAACCAACGAACGTCATCTTGAATAGAATGAACATAGTCGATGTCTTCTTTTTCAGGATTCGTATCATCAAAGCGTAAGTTACACTGACCTTGATAATCCTTTGCAATAC
Organism: Shewanella sp. GJ50-10; assembly: GCF_055808815.1. Lineage (NCBI taxonomy): Bacteria > Pseudomonadati > Pseudomonadota > Gammaproteobacteria > Alteromonadales > Shewanellaceae > Shewanella > Shewanella sp. GJ50-10. The sequence goes on from NZ_JBVVSS010000001.1 coordinate 2,697,787, forward strand.
CAAAATTTAAACAAATAGACTTAGCATGACCAATATGTAAAAAACCATTTGGCTCAGGCGGGAATCGGGTTTGCACACTGTTGTGCTTACCACTTTTTAAGTCTTCATCAATGATATTACGTATGAAGTTACTTGGACGTACTTCGTTGTCCACTTGACTCATGGAGTTCCTCTTAGTGCACGATGGTAAAATTATATGACCTTCGATGATCCTACAGTTTTACGCGAGTTACAATGCCTGTTTGATAAAAATAATAGTCTAAAAACAAAAAACCAGCATTTATTAAAATGCTGGTTTTAAATTGAACATTAAAAAGCCTTATTCAGTGATAACTCTTACACCAGGAATAATTTGTTGGTTCTTTTTACCTTGTTTCTTAAGCCACATGTAATAGCCCACTAACGCAATAGTAAAGAACGAAATCCAACTTACCGACTGTACTGGGTGCTTAGCAATATTTGCTCCTTGATAAACAACCGTCGCACTGCCATAAGCTAAAGCAAAGGTCCATAAAGCAGCAAAGCGTGCCCACTTATTACCAAATTCATTTACTAGTGCACCCATAGCCGCTACACAAGGAGTATAGAGCAACACAAATAGTAAGTATGAAAACGCAGCGACCTTAGTTGTAAAACCAGCTTGAAGCGCACTAAAGGTTGAACGATCAACACCCTGCTCTTCTGCTGCTTCTTCAATATTTTCGACGTTACCTACATCCAATGACAATGGATCTTCTGGCGCAATACCAAATAAGTTTTCAGGAATTGTTGCTAGTGCTTCAGAAAAGCTTTCAGAAAGACTAGCGAGCTCTTCTTCACCATCAGCTGGATCTGAGTACAAGCTATTTAACGTTCCAACAACCGCTTCTTTAGCAAAGATACCTGTGATGATACCGACAGTTGCAGGCCAGTTTTCTTGTTCTACACCCATTGGCGAGAATAGTGGTGTTACTTTTTGACTTAACACACTTAAGACAGATTCTTTACTGTCTTCATGTCCAAAGCTGCCATCAGTACCAATAGCGTTAACAAAGTTAAGCAGAGTCACTACGATAACAATGGTTTTACCTGCACCTAAAATAAAGCTCTTAGTACGTTTTGTTGTACGAGAAAAAACAGCTCTAAGTTTTGGCATTTCATAGCTAGGCAGTTCCATTACAACTGCGCTGCTGCTGCCAGGTAATATTGTGCTTCGTAACAATAATCCCGTACCTACAGCGGCTAAAATACCGATGATATACAGTAAAAATACCAGGTTTTGTCCTGAATCAGGGAAAAATGCTGCAGCAAATAAAGCGTAGACAGGTAAACGCGCACCACAAGACATAAATGGAGCCATCATCCCAGTAACGATACGTTCTCTTTCACTACCTAATGTACGAGTTGCCATAATCGCGGGTACTGAACAACCAAAACCGACAATCATAGGAACAAAAGCTTTACCTGGTAAACCGATGCGACGCATCAAGCCATCAACAACGAATGCCGCTCTAGACATGTAACCAGAAGCTTCAAGCACTGAAAGTGCTAAAAATAGTGCCGCAATAACTGGAATGAATGTCGCGACAGTTTGAATACCTTGGCCGATACCACCAGCTAAAATGGTCACTAACCACACTGGAGAACCGATAGATTCAAGCATTGCACCAAATTGATCAACAAAAACAGCACCTGCTGCAATATCAAAGAAGTCAATAAAAGCACTACCTACGTTGATACTGAACATGAACATCAAGTACATCACGAATAGAAATACAGGTACACCTAGAACTGGATGGAGCAAAACTTTATCTAATTTATCGCTAGCACTCTCATGGCCTGCAACATTTACTGAACTATCAAATATCTTTTGAACAAAATCGAAACGAGTAGTCGCAACTAATACTTCGATATCTGTACCAGATTGCTCTGCGACTTGAGTACATTCATTCACAACATCTTTTAAGTTTGTACTATCACACTGACCACAACCATTACCATTACCTAACATGGCTAGTGCACGGCCGCGGCTTAAATCTGCTGAATGTTGCTGTAACGTTTTAACACCTGACTCGATACTTTCATCATAATCAAGCATCAATGGCGACTCAGTGATTTCGCCATTTAATAATCTTAAAACCTGATCTTGAACCCGTTTAACATCAGCTTCTTCTCTTGAACAAACCGCTATCACGGGACAGCCAAGCTCTTTACTCATTGACTCTAAATCAGTCGTGATTCCTAACTTTTTAGCTGCATCAATCTTATTTAAAACCACAACCATAGGAACGCCAAGTTCTCTAAGTTGCACAGTTAAATAAAGGTGCCTTTCTATATTAGTCGCATCAACTAAATTGATAATGCCATCAACTCGTTGCTCAGCAAGGTACTGCTGTGCTATTTGCTCATCTAAAGAACAGTCACAACTGTTACCAGCCGGCAGCAAGTCGTAAATACCCGGTAAGTCAGTTAGATGTACGTTAGTATTATCTAAAGTGAAGTAACCTGTTTTTTTCTCAACAGTTACACCTGACCAGTTACCAACTTGTTGATTCGAACCTGTTAATGCATTGAACAGAGTGGATTTACCCGCATTTGGGTTGCCTACTGTTACGCAATGGAATTCTTTAGTCATTTGTTACTACCACCTCAATAATATCCGCTAAATCACGGCGCATACATAAACGACTGCCACGTAACTCTAATTCAACACCAGAACCCATGGGAGCTCTGCGTAACATTCTGAACGCTGTATGAGGTGTAATCCCCATTGATAACAACTTACGCTTTACTGTTTGAGGTAAAGAAAGTTGACCGATTTCAGCAATCTTCGCCGAGTCTCCGGGATTAAGTTCACTGAGCTTCATTAGACATCCACCTTGCGTTCAAAAATATTTTATAAACTGATTTTATATGAGCCATTAACGCAATACTTTTACATAGATCATGTTTTGTAAGTGTAAACGAGAATAGTTTTCAATTGTATTGCCAATTATGTGATAAAAGTCCGCAATAAAATAGTGAATTTGCACTTTTAATTTGATAAGTGATTACTAAAACAGCTTAACCGAAACAGCTTGTTATGTTCGAATATCAGATTGCAGCAACCCAAATACATATTCATCAATGATTTGGTCGCCAATCATATGATTTGCTCTAAGCAAGCCTTCTTGAGTAAAACCGCTTTTAGCCATAACTTTGGCTGAACCTAAATTGTTGACTGCACAGTAACCGATAAACTTTTTGATATTAAACTGAAAAATCCCCCAATCAATTATCGCTTTTAGGCTTTCTGTTCCATAACCTAAACCTTGTTGCTTAGGAGATATCAAATAACCCACCTCAGCACGGTTCATCAATTCATTTTCACGGTAAAAGCCTGTAAGACCAACAAACTCCTGAGTTGAAACTGTCTCAATAATCAATGTCAGCCATTGGTTAGACTCATACTCCCAAGCTGCTAGTCTTTGATTAAATGTGTGTTTAATTTCAGTTTCTGAAGTCACTTCCCTGATATGCTTTAGTACTGATGGGTTAGAATTTAGTGCAAGTACATTAGGCCAATCTTTTTCTTGAACAGATCTAATCACAAGCCTATCCGTGTACAACTCGATCATTAAGTATCCCTCTATTAGAACAACAAGCTAATTACCGGTTTCAAAAAACAAAAAAGGCAGCCGAAGCTGCCTTCTTCAGTTGAGTATTAATCAACCGCGGCTTGTCACCTCAAGAAGATGATAACCAAATTGAGTTTTAACAGGACCTTGAACTTCATTTAACGGAGCGCTAAATACCACTTCATCAAACTCACGTACCATCATTCCTGGGCCGAATGAACCAAGTTCACCACCTTGCGCACCTGAAGGACAAGATGAGTTTGCTTTAGCTATTTCAGCAAAATCTGCACCGGCAATAATCTCTTGCTTCAATTGTTCACACTGCTCTTCTGAGCTAACTAAAAGGTGTCTTGCAGTTGCCTGTACCATGATGCACTCCTACTTTAAATAAATTATAACGCTTAAAAACTTTAGGGAGCATACTTTGCTCCCTAAAATTATAATAACAATCGCTAAGCTAACAGCTATTCGTTATTTTGCCAATTCAGATTCAATCCAACGAGCAATCTTTTTCTCCATAACCGCCATTGGTAATGAACCAGTGGTCAGTATTTGGTCATGAAACGCTTTTAAGTCGAACTTTTCTCCAAGTTTATCTTCGGCATCAGCTCTTAGCTTTAAAATAGTTAATTGACCAATTTTATATGATAGAGCCTGACCTGGAATGGCCATGTAACGTTCTACTTCAGCAATGATGTCAGATTCAGCCATAGGCGAGTTATCTTTCATATATTGAATTGCTTGTTCTCGGCTCCAACCTTTTGCATGTAAACCTGTATCTACAACCAAACGCATGGCACGAAGCATTTCATCAGATAACTTGCCAAAGTATTGATAAGGGTCTTTAAATAACCCCATTTCAATCCCTAAATACTCAGCGTATAACGCCCAACCTTCTTCAAATGCAGTATAACCTTGGAAACGTTGAAACTCGGGGATACCTGTTAATTCTTGTTTAATCGCAATTTGGAAGTGATGGCCAGGAGCCGCTTCATGCAAAGATAGTGTAGTCATTCCCCACTTAGGCTGTGCTTTAAGGTTGTAAGTATTGATATAGAACACACCCGGACGCGAACCGTCAACTGCCGGTGACTGATAAGAAGCCCCTGCAGCAGACTTTTCTCTAAAACTTTCAACAGGTTTAACAACATAATCTGCCTTAGGCATGATATTGAAATACTTAGGCAGTTCTTTATTGATATCATCTTTTAAAGCCATATAACCATCAATAAGCCCCTGTCTCTCGGTAAAGAAATATTGAGGTTCGCTGCCTAAAGATGCGAAAAATGCTGTTAAGTCACCTTCAAATTTAGCTTGTTCACGTACAGAATCCATTTCGGTTAAAATACGCTTAACTTCAGAAAGACCAATCTGATGAATTTCATCAACTGGCATAGTGGTTGTAGTGTGACTATTTGCTAGAGACTGATACCACTCTTTACCGTTCGGTAATCCCCACCAACCATCAGATGCTCGTGCATGTGGTAAATAGGTCTCCTTAAAGTAATTCCTAAGCTGTGTCAGTGCTGGCAATAACTCAGCATTGATCAACTCGCTATATTTATCAGTTAAAGCTGTTTTCTCTTCGGTACTAAAATCATCTGGGAATGAATTAATTGGAGCATAAAATAAGCTTTCATTTACCGATTTAACAAGTTGAGCATCAAGTTGTGGAATGATTCTTTCAACTAATACCTTTGGCAATACTACTTTACTTTTTATTCCCTCATCCATTCGAGCTTGTGCTAGAGAAGTCCACTGAATGAATCCTTTCAAACGACCAAGCCAATTTTGATAATCTTCAACTGTTTTGAAAGGTTGAGCACTTTCACCACTACCTAATTGGATCATGCTGATCACAGTACTATAAAATTGATTCATAGGAATAAAATGTTCAGGGTATGACTCTGCCACTAAATCCATATGGCGGTCGTAAATGAACATATCAAAACTAAGCTGTAGGTTTTCAGGTAATGCATCAACATCTAATGACTTAGCTTGCTTTAGGTAACGTGAATTAAGTTCGTGACGTTGTTTAAGATATTCTTCAGTTAAAGCCCCACCAAATTGGTCATTATAATCATTGACGCCAACATATGTTGCATAGATAGGCTCTAAAGCAAGAACATCTTTAAAGTAATTATCTGCCATTTCATTATAGATATCAGCTGCACTTTTCTTGGTTACAACTTCTGAAGACACAGCCGAATTGGCTTGTTTAGTTGAGGCTGTAGTTTGAGGTTCGCTGCAAGCTTGTAATAACAAAAGCGAGGTGATTGAGACTGCTAGTATGGTTTTTTGCATATTATTTCCCTATGTTGGCACAAGTGAACAGTGCCGTAATCTTTTAGTCTTTCTTTGTAATTATTATTGGCAATATATAAAATTTTTGATGTTGGTGGTTAGTAAAAATTTGTAACTGAGAATAACAAATATAAGTTGATAATTGTTATTTGAATATCAGATAAAAAAAGCCCCTAATAGGGGCTTTTATACGAATTAACTATTAAAGAGTAATATTGTTAATCCGAGCTTTTTCTTTGATGTATGAAATATAACTGTTAGCACTTCTTTTAGTCTTGCTGTGTTTAGCAGCTCGATTAGCACGTTTGTAGGCAGATTTATACTGCTTCAAACTTAAGTGGGCTAATGTTAATTCAAGTTCTGCTTCACCTGGCTCATCAAGACCTGCTGAAAGTGCTTTTTCAAACACTGGAATAGCAGACTTTGGTAGCTCAGCGATAGCTAAAATTTTACCTTGTTTAAGGTATAATTCTGCATCACCTGTTAGCTCAGCAGCTTGTCCATATAGCTTAGCAGCTTGTTTGAAGTTCTTAGCATTATGATAGAAACCAGCGAGAATCTTTATTGTCTTTTCATTCTCTTTTATAAGTCCTGATTTCATATGTTTTTCATATAACTTAGCTGCATTATACGGAGCACCGTTTTGCGACATAAGTTGAGCAAGACGAGTGATATTACCATCTGTCTCTAGAAAACCATTTTTATAAGCTAGATCATAGGTCGCAAGCGACTTAGTGTAATCTTCAGTCATCAAATAAAATTGAGCAAGCTGTACCCAAAGACGTTTATCGTCTTGGAATAAAGGCACCATAATCTCTAGTACTTTTACCGCTTCTTTATACTTCTTTTGATTGAAGTACGAAGTCAATTTCATTTGATAAAGGCCTTTATCAGGTTTTTCCATTAAGGAAAGACCCTTATCGGCAACTTCAAGTACTTTATCCCACTGCTTAAGTTCACTGTATGCAATACCGATACGACGGTAAACAACTGGGTCAACTTTACAAGTGAAATCCATCCACTTGTAGTAGTAAGGAATAGCGTCTTTAAACTGCTTTTCTTGTAGTAATAAATCAGCATACAAACGCATTGTTGCAGCATGATCTGTACCACCAAGAATGTCAGCATCAACAGCTGTTTTTAAGTACTTGATAGCCGTACTCATTTGGCCTTTTTCAGCATAAAAAGAACCAATCATTCGACCAATATAGGCTTTATCGAAGTCATTTTTGGCATTAACTTCAAGTAAAATCTCAATTGCTTCGTCTAACTGACCTTCTGTATACCTTTCAAATGCACGTTGAACTTTTTTACCTGCACTTGCGCCAACAGCTCTAGATTGGCGTTCATCAATTGGACATTTCTCTGCAGCTTGTGCAGTTGAAACAGCCAAAAGTGAACTACTACATAAAGTAATCAATAAAGCACTAGCAAGTTTATTTACTGTTCGCATTATCGACCTCCTTTATCTAATGTGAAATCTAGTTGAACCGTCATTCCAGGAACCTTCATAGCCTTACCATCAATGATTTTAGGCTTGTATTTCCATTTCTTTAAAGCTCTAACAGCCTCACGGTCGAAAATACGCTTAGGTTCAGCTTTAATAACTTTAACGTCTTCGATTCCGCCTAACTCATTAATAGTAAATGAAAGTTGTACATAACCTTCTTTACCATCACGTGCTGCAGCAATTGGGTATTGAGGATCAATACGTACAATCGGTGTTGCATCACCATCACGCGTCATCATGTTACCGAGTTTAAAACCTGTGTTTGCACCGCCTGCCACAACACCACTCATGTTGAATGCCATATTCGTATCAATATCTGATGACGTATCTGGCGGAGTAGTTTCCGGCTTTGGTGGTTGCTCAGGTGGTGCTGGCGGCTTCGGTTTAACCCTTGGCTTATCCTGAACTTTCGTATCCTGCTTCTCCATACTGATCTCAATGATAGGAGAGTCAGTTGAGGTGTCGGCGCGCTTTGCGCCGCCACCGACCAAGAAGGCCATGAAGATAAACAAGGCGAAAGTAACAGCAGCACCTAAAATGAGTGATACTATTGCTCTCAGCATATTAGTCTTTCCCCGCTGAAATCGAAATCTTATCGATACCCGCTTTCTTAACGTTGTCCATTACTTTAACAACAAGGCCATGTTCGGCTTCTTGATCTGCTTCAATAAGAACAGCCGCTTCAGGTGCTTCAGCTAACATACGCTCAACGTTTGCTGTTACACGCTCGATGTCAACCTGACGGTTTTCCATCTTAATTACGCCTGTCTTACTCACACCAATAAAGATGTTCGCAGATTTTTGTTGTGTCGCAGTAGAAGCTTCAGGTTTCTTGTAATCAAGGCCTGATGGCTTAATGAACGAAGTCGTCACAATAAAGAAGATAAGCATGATAAACACGATATCTAGCATCGGTGTCATATCTACTTGTGCTTCTTCTTCTACGTTTAAATGCTTTTTACGTGCCATTTTAAATACTCTCTCTAGTGGTGCGGCAAGCTATCTTTAAGCTTTTCAAGACTGATTTTCATTTTTGCATCTAATCTAGTGCTAAAAAATACACCTGATAGTGCAGCAACCATTCCTGCCATTGTTGGCATGGTTGCCATTGAAATACCAGCCGCCATCATACGAGCGTTACTCGTACCATGAACTGCCATCACATCGAACACTGCTATCATTCCGGTTACGGTACCTAGTAGACCAATCATCGGACAGATTGCTACTAAGGTTTTGATCATCAGCATACGAGCATTCATATCTTGTTTCGCTTGGGACATCCAAGCTTCACGGATACGGTGCGCATACCAAGAGGTTGAATCCTCTCGATTATTCCATAGGTCTATAATACCTTTATGCTCTTTTGGTGCTACCCAACTGACATACCAAAAGCGCTCTAGCATCAATACCCACATTAGGAATAGTACAGCCGCTACCAGCCAGAGGATATCTCCTCCGGTGGCCATGAAGCCCCTGACAGAGTCCCAAACGTCCATCAGGATTAGCATCATTAGTCAGCCCTCTTCTCAGCATGGTCTGCGATAATGCCAGCACTTTGCTCTTCAAGAACTTGAACAACTGTTTTACTACGTGCAATCACGATTGCATGCATCAGCATTAATGGTAATGCAGCAACTAGACCTTGAACCGTAGTCATCAATGCCATAGAAATACCACCAGCCATTAGACGAGGGTCACCTGTACCGAACAATTGAATTGTTTGGAAGGTTGCAATCATACCGGTTACAGTACCTAACAGACCCATCATTGGAGCAATTGCAGCTAATACTTTAATGATTGAAATACGAGCTTCTAACGCAGGTGTTTCTTTCAAGATAGCTTCATCAAGTTTTAACTCAAGAGTTTCAACATCAACGTCTTTATTTTCATGATAAACCTTAAGCACGCGACCTAAAGCGTTGTTACCTGGGTTATCAATATTCTTACGTTGTGCTTTAACTTTAGAACCAACAATGTAAAGCGTTACTAAACGTTCAATCGAGATTAGCGCACCAAGTACTAGAATACCGATAATGATGTAACCAATTGGTCCACCAGCTTCAATACGCTCTTCAATGGTTGCTTTTTGGGTGAATACACTTAATAGAACACCACGAGCTGGATCAACGAATAATTTTTCGTAACCAGAAGTGGCGCTAGTGAATGATTTAACACTAGAAACTTGAGCACTACCAGGCTGTTGAGATAGTTTTTGAATCAAACCTAAATCAGCGTTGTAAACAACATATTCGCCATCAGCAAGTAAGTTATAAGCACCAACACGAGTAACTGTTGTAGATTCAACGTTTCCGTCTAATCCAGTTACTTGGCCATCGAAGTTTACAACTTTTCCAGACTCAACCATTTCGAAAAGCTGTGCTTCCCAAAATTGTTCTAGCTCTGAAATTTTAGGTAATTCTTTACGAGCGCCAAGCTCAGCGATAAACGCATCACGGCCAGGGAATTGTGCAGTAATGTTAGAACTAACTAACTTTCCTGCGAAATCGCCCGCTTCACCTTTAACAACACCGAACATTTCACCTAAGTCACCAGAAGCAATTTTACGGTCTTCTTCTAACTGAGCGATTTTACGTTCGTTATCAGTGAAAGCTTGTGCTAAGTCTTTACCACGTTGAGCTTCAGCTGCTAATGCAGCCTTTTCACGCTTTAGAAGTGCAGCTTTATCGCCACGTTCATTTAAGAATTCAGCTTCACGCTTTTTGTTTGTCTTATTAGCGTTAGCACGATCTGTTTGTACTTGTTGTAATAATTGTTCAATCGTTTTAGGCGCATCAGCTGCACTAACCATTCCAGAAGTTAGAGACAAACTTGCAGCAACGATTGCTGTAGTAATAAACTTTTTCATTATTGCGCAGCCTCCGCAGCAGGGATCGGTAAGGCGAATGAGATCAGGAGCACCTTGACCACGAGCCTGTTTAATAGCTTTACTTAAGTTACGAAGATAACCAGCTTCTAACTTATCCCAGCTTTTAGATTGTTCGTTGTACATCCAAGCTGACTTTTGGTCTTGGCTTTGAGCATATAAGCTCACGCGACCAAAATTTAAGAAATCGACTAAGATTTCTTTACCGTCTAGTTCTAATTGACCTGTTTCAGCAATTAGCTTTGAACCGTATTCACGTTCAATATTGTATGCATCAAGAATTAGACGGTATTTTTCTGCTAAAGTTACTTCAGCACTGTTTAATGTATCTTTTAAGCGTTGAACACGAGTTTCACGAGCTTCAAGATTAAATGGTAGGTCTAAAGCAATAAATTGCTCTAGTGCATCAACCATTTTAAACATTAATGGAACAACACCTTGTCTAAGAGCATCAACACCGTCGATATCGTCTTGAATTAGCTTCATCGTTGCTTCTTGGTCTGCAACTAAGCCTGCAACGTAATCGTTGTATGATTTTAAAGATTCACGTTCGTCAGCAACTGAGCCATACTCAAAAAGCATGTCTTGTGCTTGATCGAAATATTTATCAACTTTATTTTGCGACGCAGCAGCATCTGTATGGATCTTAGTATCTGCTTTTTGTACATCGCTTAGAGGATCTGCAATCACGAAGTTGCTGCTAGCTAATGCAAGCGCGCCAACCAGTGCAGTAGCGATTTTAGTTCTATTGCTTACCTTGGACATAGTTCCCAACCAATTTATAGTGAATTAGAAAGCTTAACTAATGTGTAACAACCAAGATTATTTTGTTAATCCTTGTTGCTGCAACTAAGTCTATCTTTCTCTTGTGATTGTTAGTTTTTTCTTCCCTATTCTATACCAGCTAAGGCATAGACCCGCTCGCATCATTTCACAAAATGTTGACCTGTGTCAACAATTGAGAACATCTAAAACTACCAGAAAGAGGAGTTATGCGGGGGTTATTGCTTGAACGTTGTATTTTTAAGCAAAGTAAAAACTTATTGAAGGTAAAAAATGTAGTGAGTCACTACATAGTCCTATGATTTGTGAAGGTTAATTAAAAAAGTATTTTAGAAAAATCTCATTTATCACCTCAGACCAGTAGTGGCAATAAATATAAAAAATCCTAATAAAATAAATTCATTAGGATTATATTCGAGTGAAAAATCTAGAGGGAAATTAGATTTTTACATGAGCTTGAGTTTGCCCCTTTCTAAAGGATTCCCTTAAGTCATTTTCACTTTCTTTTCTTAATTCATCTGATAACTGACGTGTCATGCAAGTTTTTCTTTTCAAATTACTTCCTGTTTTAGCTATGTATTCACAGACTAATTCTTCATCATTATAAGTAACCGTATCATCAGTGTTTTGTGAAGCGCACCCAGATAACAGTACACATAATGCCAAGGCTGTAGATTTATACATTTTATACTCCTTTATATTGAAAAAGACATGGCTTTTGCAAACCATGTCTATCAGATTTCAATCCTAACTAGTTAATAAATAACTCGTTTAGAATTTAACACCTACACCTAGGTACAAGTGTCTACCAGTAGTAGAGTATGTACGTGGATCGGTATTATCATTAAACCCTGTTGCAGCATATGGAGGGTCTTGGTCAAACACGTTACTGACACCGATAGTTGTACTTACATTATCGAAGTAATAAGTAAAACGAGCATCATGAATAGTTTGACTATCAATAGTACGAGAATCACTTAAATCATCTAAATCAGTAGTACCGTCATTGTTTGCATCAAATGGCTCTAAAGATTCGCCAATGTAACGGATTTTCCAGTTAGCAGACCAATCACCTTGAGCAAGGTTGATGTTCAAGTTTGTTTTCCACTCAGGGAAGTTACCATCACCACTTGAACGACGGAACCAACCAGCATTTTGTACAACTGAACCATCTGCTTGAGTAATATCATATGTATCGTAGTAAGTAGAATCTAAGTTAAAGCTTAAATCACCAATACCAGTTTCAATCGCATATAATAAGTTAAAGTCATAACCACTAGATGTAATTGAACCTACGTTAATATTACGGTCATCAATGTCGCTAGAATTACCGTACAATGCACCTTGATCGGCACCGTAACGAGTAATTTTGTCACAGTAAAGACCTTCATCAGCACACTTATCAAGAATTAGTTGTTCACCGATTGTTGAAATCGCGTTATCTAATTCAATGTCCCAGTAATCAACAGTTACAGATAAACCATCAATAAAGCTAGGGCTATAAACGATACCAACAGTTAATGTATCAGCTTCTTCAGGTGTCAATTCATCATTACCACCACGAGTTGAAGATAATTGGTCACCAATAGGCTCAAAACCTGCCGCAGGTACACCATCAGCTATACAGAATGCTGTTGGGTTAGTTGCACATTTATCAGTAACTGAAGGGCTGTTATCAGAAGCACCAGCGAACAATTCACTAGTTGAAGGAGCACGGAATGCTGTTGAGATTGTACTACGTAGCATTAAGCCATCAATTGGAATCCAACGAAGACCTAACTTGTAGTTTGTAGTATCACCAAATGTATTGTAATCAGAGTAACGTAAAGCACCGTCAATTTCTAAACTCTCTGCACCAACAACACCAGAAAGTAGAGGGAAGTTCATTTCTGTATAAAGTTCATCTACTTCATAACTACCCTGTGTTTTTTGACGGCTTGAACCACTTGTAATACCTAATGCGATTAAAGCATCCGGTAAATCAGCGCCAGACTCTTCACGATGCTCAGCACCGAACACCATACCTACTGGACCAGCAGGAAGTTCAAACGCATCACCAAATACACTTGCACTTAATACAGTTTGTTCATTAGAACCTAAGTCATGTGCTTCAAAAGTAATAAAATCAAGCATTTCTTGTGAAACTTGTGTATCGGTACCCGGAATACCAAATGTGTTCAAAGATACACAATCAGAAATTGGGTTATCAACCGTACCACAGACAATATTTCCTTCGCCATCTTTGAAAGAAGGACCTACAGCTTGTGAAACTTTTTCAAAGTTAACACCGCCAGCAAGTGCTGAAGATGACGAGTTGTTACCGTAAACATAAGAAACTTCATAGCCCCATGTATCAGCAAACTCACCAGCCATACCAAATACAGCACGGACAGTATCTACTTCAAATGAAGTATCACGGCCACCGGTTTCAACCATACGACGACGCCAATCAGCAATTTCAACTGTATTGCCATTAGCATCTTTAGGGCCCATTGTTTGGTTATAATAGTTATCAGCCGAATAAGGAGCATCTGTCCAACCAAAGAAAGCTAAAGGTGCTAATGGTAGCGGAGCTAACTTAGTTTTAGATGTACGACGGTTAAACGATAACTCGGTAAAGAAGCGTAGAGAATCATTAAACTGATATTCACCACCAGCAAACATACCGTAACGTTCTTGCGGAGTTAAATGGTAGTTAGCAGGAGCGTAGTTATAGGTATCTTTATCCCAATCCCAACAATCGTAACCAGTAGGGTTTGTAAAATCAGATGGGTCAGATTGACCAGGGCCACTACCTGCACCATGTGTTTGAGAACCACAAACACCTGAATCAGAAGCATTGATACCGTTATAACGACCCCATGGTGGTGCAGATGAACCGCCTTTATCTAACTCACCAGTTTCAGGATTTAAATCTAATTCATATTTTGACCAGTCACGGTCACCAGACATTTGCTCTGTCTGTTCGGTATAGTATGCACTAACTACTGCATTTGAGTTTTCATTACTCACACCAAACGTCACATCAACAGTTTTAGTTTCGCCATCCCAGTTTTCAGTTGAACCATCGTAAGATGCGTTAACTTCAAAACCTTCAAAATCATTACGAGTAATAATGTTTACAACACCAGCGATAGCATCTGAACCATAGACAGCTGACGCGCCATCTTTAAGAACTTCAACACGCTTAATAATTGCAACAGGAATTGTACTTAAATCAGCAGAAGCATTCGCACCTGTACCAGAGTTAACCATACGACGACCGTTGATTAATACTAGAGTACGAGCACTGCCTAAACCACGTAAAGAAACACGAACAGCACCAGAGCCACCATTGTTAATCGCGGTGTTTGTCGCTGCACCAGCTACTGCTGGAATCTCTTGTAGGATGTCACCAATGTTTGAGATACCTGACTCAACTAGGTCCTCACGAGTAATAACTTGGACAGGGTTAGCACCTTCCATGTCTACACGTTTAATACGTGAACCTGTTACTTCAATACGTTCTACTTTTTCGCCTTCTTCAGCAGCAAAAGCTACTGGTGAAGTGAATGCTGCCGCAGCTGCACCGCTAATCATTGCGAGGCGCACTGATTTAGCTAATAAATTCTTATGCATTGTCAATCTCCCTGGACTTATATCTTTCTTATTTTCCAACGTGTTTAAAGGCAAGTTGGTGAATGTGTGCGAATTACACCGCTACTACATTTCAAGAGCAATAAAATCACAAATAAAACATTTATTCAACATATGTTTCATTAACATAAAGGGAGATAGAGACTTTTGTGTAGTTAATCTGTCCACATTTATGAACACAAACAGAAGATTCAACTACATAGGCCACCCAAGGTATTGAAAATTATATATTTAATTAATTACCACCTAAAACAAATAATGTTGCAACAATGTTTCTAACTGCTTTCTTTTTAAGCTACTAAAATTAGCTTTTTAAGCTCCATATATACAAAACATTAACATTGAGACTGCATTCGGTTTGATATAGACAAAAAAAAACACCCATAAATGGGTGTTTTTAGACGTTTGGAAAGCTATTTGATACTAAAGAGTGTAACGAATACCAAAACCAATACCATCATCATCAGATAACTTCATTGCAGCTTCTTCACTACCACTGAAGTCACTATTATCGATACGACCTTCTAAGTAAATTACTGTATTAGCATCCCAGATGTAATGTAAACCAGCTACAGTGAACTGACGTTTAAACGTGTCACCTTCGTAGTCAGCTTTGTACTCATCACCAGCATCTAAAATGTTGTACGAAAGGAACGCACGGATATTGTTATCAAAGCGGTATGATAAAAGCGTTTCTACACCGTAAGCTTCTGAGATCAGGCGGCCTAGGTTATCTGTGTCATGGAACTCTTGCTTACTGTAGTTAGCAGCTGCGTATAAACCTTCAGCATCCCAACCACCATAAGTTAAACCGATACCGTAGATTAAATCAGTTTCTTCAATTTTTTCGTTCTCAACAGTAGAACCTTTGAATTCACCTACGTTTACACCAGCAGTAACAACAAACTTATCAGTCGCTTGGTATGTTAGTGCTAAACCGTAAGTATTGTTGTATTCAATTGTTGCAACTGTTTGTTGCGCACTGATCATTGGAGATACAGGAGGCTCGCCATCAACAGTACCGTCAGATAATACATCAAACTCGTCTTGTTTTAACTGAGCTTGAACAGCAAAGCTGAAATCACCGAATGCATTGCGGTATTGAACAGTTTTGTCGCCACGGCCAGTACCATTTACTGAACCATCGCCTTTGTTGTAGGTGTAAGTACCTGAAGCGTCACCGTCCCATACAAAACCATAGTTAGTGTTGTAAACTACGTCGTACCAAGCACCCCATTGCTTACCGATAGTTAATGTACCGTAAGTGTCATGATTCACACCAACATAACCAAGACGGTTAGCTAAAAACTCGTCGTTATCATATGACAATTGATCGTTATTGTATTGGATTTTACTGTTACCAAATGGATTCACGCCCCACTCTAACTTAGCAAAAGCATTCCAGCCGTCACCCATTTGGCGATCAAAGCCGAAATTAATGCGTGATGCACCATTGACCACTTCAGTAGTATCTTGACCATGGAAAACACGAGCATCAATAAAACCACCAATTTCTACAGAGTTTTTATCATCTTTGTAGATTTCGATAGCTGAAGCCGTTGGTACGAACATTACAGCTGTAAGTGCTGAAGCGATTAAAGTTTTTTTCATCAAGCTAAACCTTCCCATTTAATTTTCATCATTATTTCTGATAACAGTCCATTTTGTTTGTATTATCCTTTCATCAAAGGCTAGCACGCAGAAATATCTCGAAACAAAGAAATGAGCGCTTTTTCCGCCCGAATATACCAAAACAACACATCAAACAGTACAATCAACTACGAAACCATTAAAAAATAGTAACGAATAACCATAAATGCAATATCAAGCAACACTAAATTAACATCATTTGATTACTACTAAGACTATCAAAGCCCTCTCCTAGCAATGCTAAAACAGGTTCAGCAATGGGTTTTATCTGTTTTTCGACATAATATTGATAATCTATCGCTTCATTTTTAGCTTCTATAGGCTGCGCTCCATTAAGCGTCATTCGATACTCAACCATACTGCCTCGTCTGCCTGCTCTTTCATTTCCAGTTAACTGGCATAATCTGATTGCAGCTTTAACGTGTGGCGATGATTTAGCTGTGTACTCTTCAACATGTCTTTTAAGTCTCTTTCTAAAAATCAGCTCATCATCTAACTCGCCTTCTTCGAGCTTTTGCAGTTGTTGCTGCAAATATGACTTCACATCACCTTGTGTAAAAAGTAAAAGGTATAAGTGGTATTGCATCCTTCTAGCAACAGGGCTCCAATCACTTCTCACCTGCTCCATTCCTTTAAATGTCAGTTCAAGTTGGCCTTCGCTATCTTTTGACGCACCTACATAGCGTTTTTTACTCCCCGCATCAGAACCTCTAAGTGTAGGCATGACAAATTGATTAAAATGACTCTCAAATTCTAATTCCAAATAACTTTCAATTTGATAATTATCGTTGCACGTTTGTCGCCATTTCTCGGTAACGAGTTTAGCGAGCCTTCTACCAACACAGTTTATATCTTCTATATGATGATCCACACCAAGCCAGACGAAGGTAGAATCTGTGTCGCCATAGATAACCTTATAACCTTCAGCCTCAATCCAGCTTTTGGTTTGCTTCATTATTTGATGACCACGCATAGTGATTGAGCTTGCAAGCTTTGCGTCATGAAATACACATCCTTTGGACCCTAAGACGCCGTATAACGAATTCATGATGATTTTAATGGCTTGAGACAGTGGTTTATCTTTATGGACTTTAGCCAGCTCTCTTTGCTCAGCTAACTTTGCAATTAATTGCGGTAATATAGGATTATCACGACTAAATTGAGCTTCTAAAAAGCCAGGTACAGTCTGTTCTGTCGCCTGATGTTCGGCTTCAATAAGCCCCTTGGGGTCGATTAAAAAAGTCCGAATAATTGAGGGATACAAACTTTTAAAATCGAGAACTAACACATCTTTATAAAAACCAGGTATCGAATCCATCACATAGCCACCTGGCGACTCTAACCCATTGCTTGCAGCTCTTGCTGGTGCAACATAACCACTTCGATGAAGGTGAGGTAAGTATAAATTATTGAAAGCAGCAACAGATGCGCCCACTCGACCAAACTCTAAGCCTGTTAGATTTGCTCTTTCTAGTGCAAAAGCGAGTAGTTGTGTTTTTTCAAAAATATCCCATACCAATCGACAATCAGTTAGATTATAAAAAGCTAGTGCAGGTTTATCGTTAGCAAATAAGTGACAAATCTCTTGGCCACGATTCTCAACATGGTCGATTGCTTTACCTTCATCAAGTAGATGCTGAGACACATGCTCTAGAGAATACCGCTCAAACTGGTAAAACGCCGCTTTAATCCAATCAATCCCATCGAGTACAACTCTGCCCGGAAGTAATAAGGTTTCAGGCCTGAATTTATCTTCTACTTTCCATGAAAGCTCGGTGCTAGCTCTTCCAATCAATAAAGGGATATTATGCAATTTACAGCGCTTATATAACAAAGCTAAATCAAACGTCACCACAGCCCAACCAATAATCACATCAGGATCATAATCATTAAACCACTTAATTAACTCATGGATTAATTCAACTTCGTTATCGACCCATTGGATGTATTCGTTTGAGACTGCATAAGCTTCAGTCTTTGTGTCGCCGCCTTCGTTATCAGCTAGCTTATTTATATCAAAGGTTGGCTTGCCCACCATTATCACTTTTCTATATATGTCACACTGGTTATCAAGTGCAGACTTGGAGCCATATAAACCCACAGAATAAAGCTCGCCTGTTGGGCTACATTCAAAATCTAGCGAAACCATAGATAACGGAATATCTAAATCAGCCTTTCTTGCTTTTGTCGCAGTATATGAAGGTAGCGAACGCTGCAAATGCGGAGCAGATACAATAAATTCAGCATCTAACGCGATAAAACGTTCAATTAAAAAACGTTGCTCCACTCTTATATCTGCTTCATAGATATCAATGCCTGCATCATTAGCAATCCTCAATAACTGCTTTTGTACCGTGGTTGATTTAAGGTAAATACATGACACTTGTTGATGACTAAAATTTTTAAGTTTTACCGGCTCTATGCGGATGCCTGAAGTAAAATGCTGCAGTATAAATACACTATCTGATTGTTTGCAAAAGCAAATAACTTCAGCTTGCTCAATCTCTATTAACGCAGGACCAGAAGCAGTTTTTAAAAAGTATTGCAGCAACAAACGACCATGCTGGTACTTAGCATGCCTAGTTAACACTCTACCTTCGACAGACGTTACAGTATGGTTAGAGTGCAAACTTACTGGTGATCGATTAGCAATAATCATTTATTCATCAACCTAATGACTTTTACCTGCCAAAATGAGACTTCGAGATATGCCAAATTAATCACCTTTAAAGTATGAGACTTATCTAAACCTTCGATTATTTATTCCGAACATTTAAAATCACTGTTATTATGTACAGCATATACCAGCCAATAAAGAATTAGTAAGTAAAGAATACTAATGGGTCATACATGTTAACGGATCATATCAAAACTCAGATCCGCACTATCTATAAAGATATTGCGACTGCTATGCCAAATTTTCGTTCTCGCAGAGAACAAAACTACATGGTTGCAGAAATCTCGAAGACGTTAGCAGGTGATTACGATAAACACAGGCGTATTATGGTCTGTGAGGCCGGTACAGGCATTGGTAAGTCACTTTCTTATATTTTAGGCACTATTCCACTGGCACTCGCCAGTAAAAAAAGGTCTGTATTGCTACGGCGACTGTAGCACTTCAAGAGCAATTGCTTCATAAAGATTTGCCCTTCTTTTTACAACAATCAGGTGTCGACTTTAAATTCGGCTTAGTAAAAGGTAGACAACGTTATGTTTGTCTAGCAAAACTTGCTGCGATGATAGGCCCTGAAGACACCTCACAAATGGCTATGTGGCAAACAAAACCAGATCAAAGCCAAATAGATTTACTCAAAGCGCTTCATCAAGATTTCCAAGAAGGGAAATGGAATGGGGAGATTGATACATTAAAGCAACCATTGCCAGATTTTTTATGGCAACAAATTTGTTGCGACAAACACAGCTGTCATAGACAAATGTCGAGTCATCACAACTGTCCGTTTCATAAAGCTCGAGAAGATGTAGAAACTTGGGACGTGTTAATCGTAAACCACAGTTTATTATTTGCAGATCTAGAACTTGGTGGCGGTGTTATTCTCCCCGAACCAGAAGACATGTTTTATGTTATTGACGAAGCGCATCATTTACCAACAGTTGCCAGAGACTTCTCCAGTGCTCAAGCCACACTGAGAGGTGCAAGTGACTGGTTAGAGAAAGCCTCAAAAACCTGTTCAAAACTACAAAATCAACTTAAGACGACTCATATCATTGCGCCAGTACAGGCGATGCTTGATCATATTGGCGATTTAGTTACTCAGCTCAATCAAGTTGCACATTTTTGCGATACACAGCCAAAGCTGTTTGCTAACCCTGAAACCCGATTGCGTTTTGAAAATGGTAAGTTACCTGAGTCTTTGCTAATTCAAGCAGAAAACTTAGCCACGACATCAAATTTAGCCGTGAAACAATTTAATAAGATTCAGTCTGTCCTTAGCGAAGCGATTAAAGACGGTGAACTTCCAAAACATCAATCTGAAGCGGTGCTTTCGGAAGCAGGCTTTATCCTACAGCGACTCGAAAACTTAAGTAAACTTTGGAAAATGTTAGCTAAAGAAGATTCAAAGAAAGGTGCGCCAATGGCTCGCTGGGCTGAATTAATTACCGGTAAGCAGCAAGATTATTTATTCTGTGCATCCCCTATTGAAGTTGGCTTTATGCTGGAGCACATGTTGTGGCAAAAAGCGGCCGGCGTTGTGCTTTGCAGTGCAACTCTTAGGGCATTAAATAATTTCAACCATTTTGCTCATCAAGTAGGGTTATCTCTAACTGACGGCAGCCGCTTCCTAGCATTGCTATCACCATTTGATTACGAGAATAATGCTACCTTATTTATCCCACAGATGAATAACGAACCTACTGAAGATGCTTTTACCGATGAATTAGCAGAACAGATTGTTGCTCTTGTAGAAGATGAAATGGCGACACTCGTTTTGTTTGCTTCTTATTGGCAAATGGAAAAAGTGACTGACCAAGTGATGAGTAAAATTCCAAAAGATCAGCTTTTTGTCCAAGGTACAATGCCACGACAACAAATCCTGCAGCAACATAAACAGCGCTGTGATGACGGCAAACCCAGTATTATTTTCGGAACAGGCAGTTTTTCAGAAGGGTTAGATTTACCCGGCGATTATTTAACAAACTTAATTGTCACTAAGTTGCCTTTTGCTGTACCGACCTCGCCTGTTGAGCAAGCTCATGCAGAATACATTAAGAGTAAAGGTGGCAATCCGTTTCTGCAGTTAACTATTCCTGATGCTTCACGCAAATTAATCCAGAGTTGTGGTAGATTACTCCGTAAAGAAGATGACTATGGTCGTGTCACCATTTTGGATAGACGTCTTATAACCAAGCGATATGGCAAATCACTCCTCGATGCCCTACCGCCATTTCGTAAAGTTATTGAATAGGTATTTATTTGGAATTTTTGTTAGATCCAAGCCATTGGGTAATCTTGGCCATAATAGGTCTTGTGGCTGGCTTTATTGATGCCGTAGTCGGTGGTGGTGGATTATTGTCTATTCCAGCACTGTTAACTATGGGGATCCCGCCACATTTAGCATTAGGAACTAATAAGCTAGCGGCTTGTTTTGGTTCAATTACTGCGGGCTATACTTATTATAAACAACAATTAATCAATCTTAGGTTTTGGAAGACCGCTTTTATTACCACCTTTTTGGGTGCCATATTAGGCAGTATTTTTGTTTATTTAATTGATGCAGCCTGGCTTGAAAAAATCTTACCGTTAGTCATTATCAGTATTGCTATCTATACCTTATTTAGTCCTAAAGCCATGGGGGAAAACCTCAAAGCTGCACCTATGACCTCACCCTGCAAACGAAAACAAGCTGCCCAAGGCGTATTACTAGGCGGATATGATGGTTTTGCAGGACCTGGGATTGGCGCTTTTTGGACTGTATCAAGTATCAGATTACATAAACTACCTTTACTCAATAGTTGCGCTTTAGCACGAGTAATGACATCGGTAAGTAATGTCACCGCGTTGGTTATTTTTGCCTTGTTAGGCGAAGTAGACTGGATTTTAGGACTGTGGATGGGCGTATGTATGATGGCCGGTTCGTTTATCGGTGCTAAATCAGCGATTAGATTTGGGATCCCGTTTGTTAAACCTCTCTTTATCATTACAGTATTATCAATTGCAGCGCATCTAGCGTGGACGGCATGGTTATGAGAAATACCAATCAACTAATTTACCAATTGAAACAGCAGCTAAGTTCACTTGAGCAAGATGCACTATTTCATGACCAACAATTGCCCGCCCAACAAAAAAAAATGCTGCAAGACATTGAACGGTTTAATTCACAATTGTTTATTCAACAAGGCGCGCAATTAAGCCCTTGTATAGTCCAATTGAAAAAAGATATTCAGCAATTAGAAAAGCAACTTTCTTTAAAACTCGATGTCAAAATTATCGAGTTAAGTTGTCAGCGTATACAAGACCGTTTTACAGCCCTGCGCCGAGCGTTAGTTACCACCAATATTAACGTAAAAACAGCCGAGCAAAAACGCGCTAATAGCCGTGCTCGATACGCTAAAAAACAACAGCAACAACATTCAGACAGTGGGTTTGGTTGGATTGCCAGCAATGTGATGAAAAATAGCCATCAAATTTATCAAGAATTAAATAAACATTTGAATTGGGCTACAACTTTTGAACAAAAAATTGCTGAAATGGAAACTAAGCTTGCAAACTGTCACAGTACTGACAAAATCACGATACAAAATGAAATACTATCCCTACATCGAAGATTAGGGAAATGTCGTCAAGCAATCAGCTATATTGAAGAACGAATTCAAATGTTTGAACGACCGCATCGAAATAACCATCGTTAAGGAGCAACAATGAAATTTACTCTTCCGCTAAGTGCTGCATTACTGGCTTTTTTCACCTCTACGACTGCTATAGCGGCTAATCTCACTATTCCAATGTCTTTCGAATACCTTGCGCTTGATGGTAAAGAAGTTGATACCAACATGTTCTCTCACAAGACCAATTTATCACTTGAAAATGGTGAGCGTAAAATAGCGATTCGATATCACGACTTGATTGACGACGATTTTAGTGACGGCCAAAGTTTCGTGAAGTCTTCGCCTTTCATCATCACTATTACAGTAGACGGTGATCACGAGTACCAACTGAAACCTGCAGATGGCGAGTTTGTAAAAAAACCTAAATCATTTGCTAAAGACCCACAGCTCATTATTTCTCGTAAAGATAATGGCTCAGTCAATTATAAAATGACGCAGACAGACTATAAAGAAAGTAGCTTTATCAGTAACTTATTTAATGGTAATAAAGGTGAAGACATTGACGCTTTATCTGCATCAGCTACCGATAGTAATACCAAAGCAATACCAGTAGTAGCGGTACCGACAAGTGCCACTGTGGCGGCCACAGCTCCGTCTTCAGCCCAAGTTGCACCAGTACCTGCTGTTGCACAAGCTGGTGATAAGACTGCCACACACCCAGAACAGATGCTGCAATACTGGTGGTTACAGGCTGATGAAGAAACCAGAAAAGAATTCATGAGTTGGGCAATTAAACAGCTTTAAACGCAAAACCGATATCGCTTAAGCAGCTTAATTACCATTGAGTATTCCACTTGTATATCACGCCAGCTATTCCAAGCTGGCGTTACCCTCTCACCATCGATTTCCTACAACTAAGTACCAGTTACTGCAACAATATTTACTTGACCCAAAAATTGCCCAACCAGCACATTTTTACTCGCCAAATAAAATCGAATCAGACTCAATCAAGCAAATTCATCAATCAAAATATGTCGATGATTTTATGCAAAACAACCTCGACCATAAAGTGATGAGACGCATTGGTTTTCCTTGGAGTGAAGCTTTACTTAATAGAACCTTGCACTCAGTTGGTGGTACGGGTTTATGTGCTGAATTAGCAATACAACATGGCATATCGTTGCATTTGAGTGGTGGTTATCATCATGCACATTATGATTATGGAAGTGGGTTTTGTATCTTCAATGACTTAATGATTGCAGCCAACACAATGCTCCTTTCAGCCAAGGCGACCAAAGTCCTTATTATTGATTGCGACGTGCATCAAGGCGATGGCACTGCAACATTAGCAACTAACTTTGAAGATATAGTGAGTTGTTCTTTTCATTGTTTAAAGAATTTCCCATCAAGAAAGCCCCACTCAGATCATGATATAGAGTTTGACAAAGGAACTGATGATAAACACTTTCTTCAAACTCTAAAGCAAGTCGTCCCCTATCTCATTAGTATTCACCAACCCGATCTTATTCTTTACGATGCTGGCGTAGATATTCACACCGATGATGACTTAGGCTACCTCAATATATCTACAGCAGGTATTTTGGCTCGTGATAGATTTATATTTAATCAAGCTAAACTTGCTAGTATCCCGATTGCTGCTGTAATTGGCGGCGGCTATAGCCGCGATGCAGATGAATTAACCCAGCGTCACAGTCAACTTTTTATTGCAGCCAACTCAATCTGGTAGCAAACTAACATAAAAGACATTCTGCTGGAGTTATATATGCAAGTTGATATTCGTAATTATTATGAAGTGCTACTCATGGAAATATTAAGAGATGAAGGCTTATTGGAAGAGTTGCCTGAAGAGTATCTAGCAGATTTGTGTTGCGTCACCCTAAACCAATTGCCCGTTCGTTATATCAGGCACTTAGTCGATACCTATTTCTTCGAAGATTATAATGAATTACAGCAGATGAAAAATGAAATTCAGATTGCACTAGAAAAGTCTCGTGAGTTTTTGAAAGCTAACTTAAAGAGACGTATTGCAGAAGAGGAAGCTGAGGCCAAAGCTAAGCTTGACGCTTTACCTAACATTGAAAATAGTTAATTACTGATTAATTAAGATAATTACTAATTAAAAATCTATTTAATAGATAAAAAATGAAATATTAAGAGGTAAAACTAGGAGAATTTGGAGGTTACCCTAGAGCCACACCCCGGCACACGAGTCACTTGCTGCGGTTGCTCCCTTCCAGGCCTGGCCGAGTTCACAAGTTATCATTGCGGGGGGACCCTAAGGTCACCATAGATTTCACATTAAACAGGTTTGATGTGAACGGCAGGATTATCCCCCAAGCTATGAGCATGATCAAGTTAATTCCGCTCTCTTTTACCATCTTTATGTTTGTTTGAACAATCATTGCACAATTCTTCTTTTATTTGAGCAATGAATTTCTTCATGCTGCATAACAATTCTACTATTGTTCATTTTTATCTAAATCTGAATTTTCAAGTTCAATAAAACCCTCACCGAAAAACATTCCCAACAACACTTTGAGACATAGATCACAATTCCAGCCAAAAATTTGCATTGTAAGCATAAATCTCACTTAAAAAACAAATAAAACAACACAAACATCACATAAAACACTTATTATTAGTAATGGCAATTTTAGCAGTAAGTAATGTATTGGATGGTACGTTAGTTAATGATTTCATTAATTAAGCTTACTCAAATTGAATATTCTAAATGCTTTTATTTTTGATCGCGCCCGCCACAGATGTGCAACATTAGTGACGAAAGCGACTTTTAACTTTTACAATTTCAACATTTTAACTTTCAAAATGTAGAATTTAGTAATACCTCTTTCGGAATAGTAAGATCTAAATCACAGTGATTTTAGAGCTAACTCAATAAAATGAAAGAGCTTATAAATAAGCTTGGATATTATCCATACACTTGATTTTATGATGAAGAATCAAGTTGAAACAGAAATCTCTTGCAGGGAACAATGATGAAAAAATTCAATTTCAATACTACTGCTAAAGCGGTATTTAGTGCAGGCCTATTGGCAGTAGCACTTACCGGTTGTGGCAGTGACGGAACTGATGGTGAAGATGGTGAAGATGGCACTGTTGGAAAACCAATTGGTTCGGTATCAGCATTAACAAGCACAATCACAACTGCTAGCGTAGATGAAAACCAATTCTTAACTGTCGACTTCAAGTTAGCTGATGCTAATGGCGTGGCGGTTATTGGTTTAACTCAAGCGGATCTAGCTGCTATTTCTTTTGGCCGAGTTGGTTCAGCTAACGAGCCAGGTGAAGATGAACTTGTTAACCCAAGTGTCGATAGGCAAATTTGGTTAAGTTACTTCAACAAAGATAAAGGTGACGGATACTTTACTGGTTCTAGCTATTATGATGGCACCAAAAGTGAGTGTGAAGATTGCTTTGTAGATAATCAAGATGGTAGCTACTCAATCACAATTGATAAAGCGATTGATACCTTGGAAAAGTATGATTACATGGCAGATGCGACTAACGGCGTTTACATGTCTATCAAAACCACTAATAACAGTGCGCAAACACTTGTTAACAACAGCTTTTTCTACTGGGTACCAGCAACTGATGTAGAAGTTGAAAAACCGCTACAAATCCTCGCAAACTCAGACTGTCAAACATGTCACCGAGCTGGACAAGCTGGTGAATTATCAATGCATGGCAGTAAGCATAATACAGAAGAAGCCTGTTCTTTCTGTCACACGGATTATAACAGTTACAGCAAGCAAGATACTGATGCTGACGGTAATCCGATTGGTGAGGCGTACGAATACGATGGTTCGATCAAAGGTATGGTTCACAGCATCCATAATACTGCGAACTTCTCTGACGCTGGTGTTTACCCGCAAATGACTTCGAACTGTTTAACTTGTCATAACCCGAATGAAGACTTCAACTTAACTGACAGCTGGAAAGCCGATGTTGATACAACTGCATGTTGGAGCTGTCATAGTCCAAGTCCTGCAGCTGAAGCCGCTGGTGTTCCTTCTTCACACAGACAGGGTAATAACTGTTTAGATTGCCATACAAATGACGGCAGTGGACGTGGCGCTGAAGAAGCTCATTATGGGTTAAACAGCAACTTCTTAGCGACTACGCTTAAAGTTGAATTTAACACTATGACAGTAGCTGATGACGCTTCTGAAATCCTCGTTAACTTTACCGTTAAAAATGGTGATGAATTCGTAGCGATTAATCAAATTGACCCTCGCCCATATCAGTACGGCGGTTATAATAGTGCAATCGTTATTAATGGTGTATTAACTGACGATTTCTTAGTTAACTATCAGAAAGTTGGTTACGATACTTTCACTGAACAAGCTGATGGTTCAATCACAGCAACAGTCAGTGCTGATGACTTCGAAATTTCGACCTTAATTGATGCAGGCTCGACAATTGCGTTAAGCAGTCAAATCCATGTTTGTTCTGGTAAAGGTGTTATTGAATACTGTGATGAAGCAGACCTTGATGCTGGTGATCAAGACGCTCCTTATGTCACTTCTGATACTTTCTACTTCAACTTAGACGGTACGATTGTTACTGAATCACCGCGTATGCAACATGCAGACATGGCAGATTGTCAGCAATGTCACACAACACAAATCACCCACCGTTATACAAATGACATCGATGGTTGTGCTTCATGTCATAACGGAACACGTGCGACTTCTGGTGGTGAAGCGTCTAACTTAGCGACTAAAGTTCACTCTAAACACTATGTTTACGATTCAAGTGGTTCTTTATTCTTTAAGAAAACCGAGTGTCAAGCCTGTCACGGTGATGATGGCTTCTCTATCCAAGGCATCACAGCGGATTCTACTCCTGTAGCGTTCGGTAAAGATGACGATGGTTTGCTAGTAGTATCACCGCAAACTGCGGCCTGTGTTAGCTGTCACGTTCCTCCTTATGGATTAAGTGAATCGACTATCCAACATATTGAAACAAATGGTGGTGTTGTCGGTACAATTGACTCATTAGGTGTACCAGAAGCTGATTTTGATTCGTTGAAAGGCATTGAAACCTGTTCAACTTGTCACAATGATAGTCAGATTCTTGAAGCTCACTCCGATTGGGGTGGACAATAAAGGTTAATGAGTAAAATAAAGAGTCGCCATCGTGCGGCTCTTTTTTGCTTTAAGCCAATAAAACGAGGTTTACTTGATAAAAAGTATACCTCTTTAGAAATAGACCGATCTGCTTCACAGTATCAGTCTAGACATAAAGATTTTTCTCTAGTTGTGGATTAATCTTGTAATTGATGAATTTAAAAACCCAAAAAAGCTAAATTGACTCAATAGACTACGTATCTAGGCAAAATAAAAAGCCACGTCAAATTTAAGCGATGTCTTATTATGCAGGGACAAATGATGAACAAGAAAAATTCTAAAATTGCACTGATGCTTGTAGCAAGTGCAGTCAGCTTAGCCTTAACAGGCTGTGGCAGTGACGGTGATGATGGTAAAGATGGTAACCCAGGTCTTCCTGGCGGTACTCCAGCAGAAACAATTGAACAGCTAAAGCTTGAAGTGCTGTCTGTAACTTACGCTGACAACATCCCTACCGTAAAAGTTTATGCGACAAACGAAGATGATGAAGTCGTTGTCGGTCTTAAAGATTTTTCAATTGAAAATGCTGCCCAACTTATCCCTGCAGGGGCTAGTGGTGCTGGTAATAGCGCAAACTGGCAGAAGCTTGGCTCTAGCTCTACTTTTGTTGATAACAAAAATGGTAGCTATGATTTTACTTTCGAAAGCTTCGACACTGAGACATTCAACACTGAATTAACTCAACGTTTTAACGTTGTAGCCGAAGCTTCAACTTTATTAGACGGTGTTACTGCTGTTCCTGTTAGTGAAATTGTTGCTGACTTTGATGGTGAAGGCTACCAAGCTCAATACACCAAGAACATCGTATCTCATGAAGTATGTGCAAGTTGTCACGCTGAAGGTGAGAAAATTTATCACAAAGCAACGACTGTTGAAACGTGTATTACTTGTCATACCCAAGAGTGGGCTGACGGACGCGGTAAGCCTGAAGTGGCATTCGCTCACTTAGTGCATAACGTGCATAACTCAAACAAAGTATGGGGTAAGAACGATTACACCGCTGAAACAGCACACGCTATCGTTCAAGACAACTGTCAAACTTGTCACGTTGAGTCTGAAGAATTAACTGAATGGGGTAACTGGACTCGTATTCCGACTATGGAAACTTGTACAAGTTGTCACACTGGAATTGATTTTGTTGCTGGTGAAGGTCACTCACAACAATCTGACAATTCAAACTGTATTGCTTGTCATAACGCAAGCTGGACTGAAGAAATTCACACAGGTCCTTTCGTTGAGAAGAAAGCCTTCATTGACATGTATGGCATGACTTCAACACTAACAGTTAATACTGATACTTCAGCAACCCTATCAGTATCTATTACTGATGCAGCTGGAACAGCTATCGACGCTTCAACTTTAGTAAGCAAGATTCAGCGTATTGAAACTATCACTAACGTTGGTCCTAACTTCCCTATCATGGGTTACAACGCAAGCCCAGGAACGGGTCTAGCTAAAGTAGCTTACGATTTAGTTAGAGATGGCGAACTGGGTACTGATGTAACAGTTGTTGCTGGAAACATTGAATACACTATTCCTTCTTTACCATTCGGTGAGTACTCACCTGCGGGTATGCAAGATACTGATACAGCATTCAGCTTCATCGGTTTAGAAATGTGTAACGATGGCACTAGCGCAGTTGAATGTGGCGAAGATATCGCAACAACCAGTATGAAAGCTGATTTAGTATTTGGCACGCTTTCAGGCGAAGCGCCTAGCATGCGTCATACTGACTCTGTAGCATTCAACACTTGTGAAAACTGTCACGGTGAAACTTTCGAGATTCATAAAGGCTACCATGCTGGTTTCGTAATGACTGAGCAACTAGGTCGTGAAAATGCTGATGGTGAAGTTGTTGTTGGTGTTGATGGTTGTGTGACTTGTCATACTCCAGATGGCACATATGCATCAGGCGGAAACCAAGGTGCGCTTGAAATGAAACTTCATAGTGTCCATGGTGAGCAAGGTATCGTTGGAGACTGTGCACAGTGTCATAATGATTTCAATCTTGATGCATTCAAACTGAAAGGTGCTTTAGCAACTTCAGCTGGTGCATACACTACGCCTATCACAGCGACTTGTGCATCGTGTCATGGATTCGATGAAATCAAGGCCCATGCTGAAGGTCAGGGAGCTGTTGTAAACGGTTCTTATGAAGATGCAAATGCTTCAGCGCAAGTTGAGTTCTGTATGGCTTGTCATAAGCCTACCATTTTCGATCACACTCAGGTGAACATGTAATTTCAAATAAGGGAGAAGCTTGCTTCTCCCTTACTTTACAAAATTCACATTTACATCATGAGCTAGATTGGGAAGCCTAACTATGAAAATCAAAATGAAACTAAATTCTATCATCCCGACATTTGTGACAGTTGTACTGTTATCTCTTGGGATGTCTCACTCGGCTTACGCGTCGAAGTGGGATGCAAAAATGACACCTGACGAAGTTGAAGCCGTTCTAGATAAGAAATTTGAAGAAGGCAGCTATTCTCCTAAAGGTGCTGATTCTTGTTTAATGTGTCACAAACGTTCTGAAAAAGTCATGGATATCTTTAAAGGTGTTCACGGCGCTATCGAATCGTCAAAAAGCCCAATGGCAGGTCTTCAATGTGAAGCATGTCATGGTCCTATGGGTAAACATAACCGAGGTGGTAACGAGCCAGTTATCGCATTTGGTCCAGACTCTACTCTATCTCCAGAAAAACAAAACAGTGTTTGTATGGGCTGTCACTTAGATGATGACCGTATGTCTTGGAATATGAGCCATCACGACAATGCTGATGTTGCTTGTGCTTCTTGTCACAGTGTTCATACCGCTAACGACCCTATTCTGTCTAAAAAGACTGAAATGGAAGTGTGTACTAGCTGTCATACACAACAAAAAACAGATATGAATAAACGTTCAAGTCATCCTATGAAATGGAATCAAATGACTTGTAGTGATTGTCATAATCCTCATGGAAGCATGGCTGATTCAGACCTGGTTAAACCAAGTGTGAACGAGACTTGTTATTCATGTCACGCTGAAAAACGTGGTCCTAAGCTTTGGGAACACGCGCCTGTAACTGAAAACTGTGTAACGTGTCATAACCCACATGGTTCAGTGAATGAAGGAATGCTAAAAACTCGTGCTCCACAACTTTGTCAGCAATGTCATGCCAGTGATGGCCATGCAAGCAATGCTTACTTAGGGAACACAGGTATGGGTTCTAATGTTGGTGATAATGCCTTTACTGGTGGCCGCAGTTGTTTAAATTGTCATAGCCAAGTACATGGTTCTAACCACCCTTCTGGCAAATTACTTCAGCGTTAAGGATGTACGACTATGAAATTTAAACTGAATATTATCACCTTAGCGTTAGTAGCCAATGCAGGATTTGCAATGGCTGCCGATGGATACGGTGTAGGCAGTGCCAATACTGACAAAGTAAAATTCGACAAGTGGGTTTGTAAAGGTTGCGCCGTAGAAACTGGCGTAACAGGCAGTGTTGGTGTTGGTGTTGGTTACAACAGCGAAGATGACATTCACTCAGCTAATGCATTTGGTAGCGACAATGAGTTTGCACCTAAATTAGATGCTGACGTCAATTACATTGGCGAGTCTGGTTACCGCGCTAAAGTTGAAGCGACTGATTTAGGTCTCGATAATGGCCGCTTAGAAGTGAACGTAGGCAAATTAGGTCAATACAACTTGAACCTAAACTACCGCTCTATTGCAACTTATGACTCAAACAGTGTCGTATCACCTTACCAAGGTATTGGTGGTTCAGACTTAACTTTACCTGATAACTGGCAAACAGCTGGCTCTACTGACGGTATGACTGAGTTATATAGCAGCCTTAATCCGTTTGAGCTCTCACTAAAACGTGAACGAGCTGGTCTTGGTTTTGAATACCAAACCGAGTCTATGTTTACCACTTACGTTAATTATCAGCGTGAAGAAAAAACCGGTACTAAAACAGCTTCTGGTAGCTTCTTCAACCAATCAATGATGATTGCTGAGCCTGTAGATTACACAACAGATACCATTAATGCGGGTATTAAGTTTAGCGGTAATAACTGGTTCACTAGCTTAAACTATGATGGTTCTATCTTTAAAAATGATAATGCCCAATTAAGCTACGACAATGCCTTTAACCCAACGTTTGGAGCTCAAACGCGCGGTTATATGGCGCTTGACCCAGATAACGAGTCACATATCGTGTCGCTACTTGGTCAATATACTGAAAACGGAACTGCGGTAAGTGGTCGCTTGATGTTTGGTCAAATGAGCCAAGATCAAGACTTAGTGACATCTGGCTATGGTTACAGCGTACCAACAGAGTCTATTGATGCGAAAGTTGACTTAACTGGAATGACACTGAAAGCCGTTTCACGTATCAATCGCAGTGTGCGTGTTTCTGGTAGTTACGACTACTCTGACCGCGAAAACAACACTAACATTGAAGAGTGGACTCAAATCAGCATCAACGATGTAAATGGTCAAGTGGCATACAACACGCCATACGATCAAACAACACATCGCGCCAAAATTGCAGCTGATTACCGCATTACTCGTGGTATGAAACTTGATGGTGGTGTTGATTACAAGCGTGATGAGCGCAGTTATTCTGAACGTGAAATTACTGAAGAGAGTACCCTTTGGGCTCGTTACCGCGTTAGCAGTTTCGAAAAATGGGATATGTGGGTAAAAGGTAGCTTTGGTAACCGTGACGGTTCTGACTACCAAGCCTCAGAGTGGACTTCATCTGAAAATAACGACTTGTTACGTAAATACTATCTAGCAGACCGTGACCGCACTATGGTTGAAGCCCGTGTTAGCCATACCCCTATTGAAGCATTAACGGTTGATTTAGGCGTTCGCTATGCACAAGATGACTACACTGATACTGAAGTTGGCTTAACTGAGTCAAAAGACACCAGTTACGATATCAACATTAACTATATGTTTAATGCAGATGTCATGCTGAACGCATTCTATAATCACCAGGTTATTGAATCACAGCAATCAGGTAGCAGCACGTTCTCAGGTCCAACTTGGCAAGCAGATATCGAAGACAATATTGACGTAGTGGGTGCTAACTTAAGTTATAACAACTTAATGGATAGCCGCTTACGTTTAGGTCTAGATTACACTTACTCTGAGTCAGACAGTAATACTCAAGTTCGCCAAGGTGTAACCGGCGACTACGGTGATTACTTCGCCAAAGTGCATAACGTTAATTTATACGGTCAATACCAAGCCACTGAGAAAATGGCTGTACGTTTAGATTATAAAATTGAGAAATACTTAGATAATGATGCAGCAAATGACATCGCGCCTGATGGCATTTGGAATGTAATGAGTTTTGGCAGTAACAGCCATGATTACACAGCTCACATGATTATGCTAAGCGTTAACTACAAGTTATAAGCGCTAATTGATAAATTAAAAGCCTGCATTTATGCAGGCTTTTTTGTTACTGCGATGCACATAATCGAGTAATTTATGTGACTTTTTGTGCCCAAATTCGCATTTACCAATAAATAACTTCATATTGCTAAATTAACAAAAGCTATTCTAAGCAATGTCCATTAAAATTCTGTCAAAGTGAATAATTAGACTTAACTTATCATGCAAAAAAAGCCCCTAATATTATCTGGTATAACCATGTCTTTTCTGGCCTTGCCAGCCTATGCTTCAGGCACAACCATTGCCAATGACAGCATACTTATTTTAATCGCCTTGATGGCGTTTGCATTTATTAATGCCATCGTACAGGCTTGCTGCTATTTTTCAGGTCAATACGTACAAGCTTCTTTTAGTCAAAAGCACGTCACTGTGTCGCTTTTAGTACCCATTGCAGCGCTGATTGGCTTTATTATGCAATATGAATCATTTGCCCAGTTTGTGCTTTATTTAGGCGCGGTAGTGTTATCAATCGGTACAGCGTTAATTCCGATGCCGCTGACTAACAAGAAACCTCCTTCTCGATTCTCAGCGTTAATTTTACTAACGGGTGCAATTGTCATATTACCGCTAAGTATTATCGTTGCGCCTATCAGCATATTCTCAATTGCTTTATGTCATATCGGGCTCAAGCAATCTGAAGTGCCACCATTTGCTAAGTTCGCAACTGTATTGACTTTAATTACCAGTTACGGTTTATTGTTTTATTGGCTTTATCAATTAATTAACCAATTAGCGGGTTAATATAAAACCGTATTCTAGAGTGAACTATGTATGTAATTGACAGTGCAATCGCCAACAGGATTGTAGATAGAACCATGAAAATCATTGGGCACAACATCAATGTGATGAATGCCCAGGGAGTCATACTAGGTTCAGGCTCTAACGAGCGTATCGGCGCTATCCATGAAGGTGCGTTACTGGCAATTAGTCAAAACCGAAATGTTGAAATCAACCAAGATATTGCCCCGAGTTTACACGGGGTAAAATCTGGACTTAACTTGCCTTTGCATTATCAAGGACAAATTGTCGGTGTCATCGGTATTACGGGTAATCCCTGTGAATTAGCTCAATACGGTGAGCTACTGAAAATGACTGCCGAAATGATTGTTGAGCAAGCCAACTTGCAAGATCAATTGCAATGGCAAAATAGACAAAAAGAAGAGTTCATCCTGCAGCTCATTCGAGCAGAAGATAAAGATGTGGATCAGTTAACCCACTGGGGACACCAATTAGGGATTGATGTCACTGTCGAAAGAGTCGTCGCCATTATCGAAATCGAATCAGTAAACCAGCAGCAAGTTCACAACAACCAAGCCCTAAAGCAAATAGTCCATTTATTGCAGCATCCAGACCGCGATAACCTCATTGCAATGACTTCACTCAATCAGCTGGTTATTTTAAAGCCAGCCTACCTTGACGGAAAGCGCTGGGACCCTGAACTTGAAAGTCATCGTATTGATAAGCTATTAAAACGCATTCCCGCCAATATGGAGTTGAAACTCAACATTTCTTTGGGCCATTTCTTTATTGGTATTGAAGGCATTGCAAAATCTTATCGCACAGCAAAAGAAACACTCGCAATTGGTAAAAGTTTAAACCCTGAGCGCAGTAAATATTTATACGAAGATTATGCCTTACAAGTTATCTTCACAGGCCTTAAGCAACATTGGCAAGGTGATGCCCTTTCAGCCCCTTATTTAAAGCTAATAGATGCTGATAAAAATGGTGTACTGCAAAAAACCTTATCTGTATATATTCAGCATATTGGCGATCATAAACAATGTGCTGAAGTCTTATTCATCCACCGAAATACCCTGCGCTATCGCTTAGATAAAATTCAACAAATCACTGGTACTAACTTGCAAGAGTTTCACCACTTACTCAATTTATATCTAGGTCAGATAATGCATCAGACCTGATGTTTCAAAGTTTATTCCCTAGCAAAGACAATACAATGAGTTAATGCCACCCCATTAAATAGAGCGTATTGTGCACATGCACAATAATAAATCTCTAATTACACCAAAATCTGCCCTTTTGCACAAAGACTAAATTCAGCAAGTTTTCAATAATACGCCTACAAAAACAACATATCTTTATACCCTGACCAGAGACGTTATCATGAGCATGATCTTGATATTAATTGGCGTAATTGCATTTATTGTTATTGCGACTTCAAAATTTAAATTACATCCTTTTTTAACCCTTATTTTGGCTTCTTTTTTAGCCGCTTTTGCTTATGGGTTACCCAGTGCCGACATAGCTAAAACCATAACCAGTGGTTTTGGCGGCATATTAGGCTACATTGGTCTGGTTATTGTTCTTGGTACCATCATTGGTACGATTTTAGAAAAAAGTGGTGCAGCCATCACCATGGCCGATGTAGTGATTAAAGTGCTAGGGAAACGTTTCCCAACATTAACTATGTCGATTATTGGCTATATCGTTTCTATCCCCGTCTTTTGTGACTCAGGTTTCGTCATTTTGAACTCGCTTAAGCAGTCAATGGCTAACCAAATGAAAGTGTCCAGTGTTTCAATGAGTGTGGCGCTAGCTACGGGCTTATACGCCACTCATACATTCGTCCCACCAACACCAGGCCCTATTGCCGCAGCAGGTAACTTAGGCCTCGAAAACCAGCTGGGATTAGTCATTGCTATTGGTGTATTCGTTGCCGCAATTGCAGCACTTGCTGGTACTTTATGGGCTAACCGATTTGCAAATGAGCAACCTGATGGAGAAGGCGCTACCGAATTAAATGATCAGCTTGAAGACTATGAAACCTTAAAGCAAAGCTATGGCGAACTGCCTAGCCCAACAAAAGCTTTTGCACCTATCTTTGTACCTATTTTACTGATTTGTTTAGGTTCAATTGCAAACTTCCCATCTGCCCCCTTAGGTAAAGAAGCGCTTTTTGATATCTTGATGTTTTTAGGTCAGCCAGTTAATGCCTTAATGATTGGTTTACTGCTAGCAATTCCGTTATTAAAGAGTTCAGACAAAATTAAAGAGTTCAGTGAGCGTATCAGCCAAGGCTTGGTGGTTGCTGCGCCAATACTATTGATTACAGGTGCAGGTGGTGCATTTGGCGCAGTACTAAAAGCAACTGAAATTGGTACCTTCCTTGGTAGTAGCTTATCTGCTCTTGGTGTAGGGATCTTCATGCCGTTTATCGTTGCAGCAGCGCTAAAATCAGCCCAAGGTTCATCTACCGTTGCATTAGTGGCCACTTCTGCATTAGTTGCACCACTACTAGGGGATATTGGCCTAGCAAGTGACATGGGACGAGTATTAACGGTAATGGCCATTGGTGCAGGTGCAATGACTGTATCTCATGCCAATGACAGCTTTTTCTGGGTGGTTACACAATTTAGCCGCATGAGTGTTAAACAGGCATACCGTGCCCAAACAATGGCAACACTCGTTCAAGGCTTAACAGCTATGACCTTGGTTTACATTTTAAGTTTAGTACTGCTTTAACCCGCTATTGTTATCCATTCTAGCCACCCTTAATTGGGTGGCGTTTTAGTCAATTTTAAACACGAGATTTGATATGAAAATAGTCATCGCCCCTGACTCGTTCAAAGAAAGCCTGAGTGCATTAGGAGTTGCTAATGCTATTGAGGAAGGATTCAAACAAATTTTCCCCAATGCTGAGTACTGTAAAGTGCCTATGGCTGATGGCGGCGAAGGCACTGTACAAGCTATGGTAGATGCGACTGGCGGCAAAATGGAAACTCTCCAAGTCACAGGGCCTGATGGACAACCGGTTAAAGCGCAATATGGCATACTAGGAGCCACCGACGGCATCGCTGGTAACATTACTGCAGTGATCGAAATGGCTGAAGCTTCAGGTTTACACCATATTGAACGTGATCGCCGTAATCCCATGCTAACCACTAGCTATGGAACAGGCGAACTTATTCGTGATGCACTTGATAAAGGTATTAATCATATCATTTTGGGTTTAGGCGGCAGTGCCACCAATGATGGTGGTGCTGGTATGGCACAAGCATTAGGGTTTAAACTCAATACCATTCAAGGCACATCTATCGGCTATGGGGCGGCTGGGCTTAGTCAATTAGCCAATATCGACAGTTCAGCAGCTCACCCTCTTATTGCAAGTTGTAAAATTGAAGTCGCATGTGATGTCGATAACCCACTATGCGGTACTAATGGCGCATCAGCAGTCTTTGGCCCGCAAAAAGGGGCAAGTCCTGAAATGGTATTAGAGCTAGATAAAACTCTTAATCACTTTGCGGCAATCATCAATAGTACTACTACGTTACAGCTTGCTGATGACATAGCATCATATCCAGGTGCAGGCGCTGCTGGCGGCATGGGTTTTGGCGTAATGACTTTACTTAATGCTAAGCTTCAACCGGGCGTCGACATTGTCATTAGGACTGTGAAGCTTGCTGAGTTAATGCAAGGCGCAGATATTGTGATTACTGGCGAAGGTCGGATGGACAGCCAAACCTTAAGTGGTAAAACGCCAATGGGCGTGATGCAACAAGCGTTAAACCAGCAGATCCCAGTAATTGGAATTGCAGGCTGTTTAGGCCAAGGCGCCGATCTGATTTTAGAAAAAGGCATGACCGCGATATTCCCAATTATCCCTGCACTGGCTCCATTAGATAATATTTTAGCTGATGCCCATGAAAATCTGGTCAATACCGCTCAAAATATCGCCGCAACGTTAAAACTATCGTTGTAAAACAGCCCGTTTGTAGCAAAAACTTGCTGACCAATAATCCATGAAGTAAAGTTAGCCCTCATAATTGCCAAGAAGACACTTAAATTTTTAGTGCTTCTTGGCTGAAAAATAAAAATGATGGCACGATTACATGACCGCAAAGAACTACCGACAAGCCCAAGCATCAGAAGCTAGCCTTCTACGAATATTTACCATTCCAGAAGATGCTGAATCAACGCTGAGTATTATAGAGCAGAAACTTTCTGAAGACTTAGCAGGCTTTTTAGGTAACAGTATTGCGGCGCTAGAAAAGCCATTATCGTTAATCGAACAAGATTTTCGTGCATACCAAATTCCAGAGTCTCCTAGATTTGTTTCTGATTACACTGATGAAATCATGAAAAATCTAGTCGCGCACTCAGTTCATACTTCAGCGCCGAGCTTTATCGGCCATATGACTTCTGCCCTACCATATTTTGTCTTACCGCTGTCAAAAATGATGGTGGGCTTAAATCAAAACCTAGTCAAGATTGAAACCTCTAAAGCTTTCACTCCACTTGAACGTCAAGTGCTCGGCATGATGCACCATTTGATTTTTGATCAAAGTGATAGTTTCTATGACCAATGGATGCACAGCGCGAATTATTCACTGGGAGCATTTTGTTCAGGTGGCACTGTAGCCAACATTACCGCCTTATGGATAGCTCGAAACCAATTGCTCAAAGCAGATGGTAACTTTAAAGGCATTAACCGTGAAGGTTTACCCCGCGCATTAAAACACTATGGATATGACGATTTAGCGATTCTAGTGTCAGAGCGTGGTCACTACTCGATAGGCAAAACAGCAGATTTATTAGGCATTGGCCGTGACAATATTATCAGTATTCCAACCAATGCTGACAATAAAGTTGATGTAGAACAAATGCGTCAAACCGCAGCTAAACTCACAGCAAATAACATTAAAGTCATGGCAATTGTTGGCGTTGCAGGCACTACCGAAACCGGTAATATTGATCCATTAACTGAACTTGCGCAGCTTGCTGCAGAATTACAATGCCACTTCCACGTTGATGCTGCATGGGGCGGAGCCAGTTTATTATCAGATAAATACCGGTATTTGCTGAGTGGAATTGAGCTCGCGGATTCGGTCACTATTGATGCCCATAAACAAATGTATGTTCCTATGGGAGCTGGCATGGTGTTATTTAAAGACCCAGAACTTGCCCACGCTATTGCACACCATGCTGAGTACATACTTCGTGTTGGCTCTAAAGATTTAGGTAGTCAAACCCTAGAAGGCTCAAGACCGGGTATGGCAATGCTGGTCCATGCCTGCTTACAAATTATCGGTAGTGATGGTTATGAAATACTAATCAACAATAGCCTTGAGAAAGCACGTTATTTTGCTGACAAAATTCACCAACACTCAGATTTTGAACTTATCACCGAGCCAGAACTTTGTATTTTGACTTACCGATATGTTCCGAAAGAAGTTCAGATATTCATGGCCGATGCCATCAATAAAAATGATACTGATGTCATTGCAAAATGTAATAAGTTGCTTGATGGATTAACTCAATTCATTCAAAAACATCAACGTGAGCAAGGTAAATCTTTTGTTTCCCGTACCCGAATCAAACCTGCAAAATATCATCGACAAGCAACAACCGTATTCAGAGTTGTATTAGCAAACCCATTAACCACACATGAAATACTGAATGCTGTTTTACAAGAGCAAACTGAGATAGCAAAACTTGATAAAAAGTACTTGCCGAAGTTAATTGCGCTTTGTGAATGATAGCGCTTTGTATTTAACCTTAGCGAAGAGTTAGCACTCCCTACATAATCCAATAAAACCAGCCAATTGGCTGGTTTTATTATCTCAAAATCTACTTACTAGTCTTGAAAAATAAATCTTAACTTTCAACATGAGTAATGCTAAGAATACGTTTCCTCTATATCAATTGATTGGGGAATATAGTCAGCTGGTTTTAAACCAAATAGCTGAGGTAGTGTCACCCCTAAAGCAATAGATGAACTCGTGCCGCACACTATGCCTACAAATAAAGCGATAGAGAAGCCTTGTAAACTATCTCCAGCAACAAGCCATAGACTTGAAACCGTCACAAGTGTGGTACCTGAAGTCACTAATGTTCTTGAAAAAGTCGCCTTAACGGCTTCGTTAATAATAGGTTCAGTTTGCCCGTTAGGGCGCATACGCATTAATTCTCGGACCCTGTCAGCAATAATAATCGAATCATTTAATGAGTAGCCCAGTACCGCTAATAACGCAGCGAGTACGGTCAAATTAAACTCTATTTGCAATAGCGAAAATACGCCCAAAACAATCACAACATCGGTCATTAACGCAATAAGCGCTCCTGACGCTAAACGCCAATCAAAGCGCATACTGAGATAAACCATAATTAACAACAAACAGGCGATAATTGCCAAACTGCCTTGCTCAACCATTTCTTGTCCAACTTGTGGCCCAACAATACTATGACTATCGACTTGAACATTCTGACTAATTGGCGCTAGTTGCTCTGCTATTCCTGTATCAAGTTCACCATCATGGCTATAGCGAATAATCCACTGGCCACTGTCACTGCCTTTCATCACTTGCACATCTTGAGTGAGCTCTTGATCTAAATGAGCCTTGATTTGATCAGCTTGTAAAGCCGCATCGACTCGCACTTCAGCAACAACGCCACCAGTGAAATCAAGCCCCCAGTTAAATCCCTTAAACGCGACTAACCCTAACGACATCACTAACAAAAACAGTGAAAAACCTGTCATGATAAAACGAATTGTGGTCAACTTACTGCTAGTCGTTTGATTTGATAAATTATCTGCTGATTTTTTCATTATATTTTTACCATGCGACGTTTATCACGTCCCCAAATGAGATTAATAATGGCTCTTGAAAGGAAAATGCCTGTAAACATGCTTGTTAGAAGCCCTAAGCCGAGTGTCAGGGCAAAGCCTTGAATAGGCCCATTACCGATTGAATAAAGCGCGATCGCCACAATCATAGTGGTTAAATTCGCATCCCAAATAGATGAAAAAGCACTATTAAAACCGCTGTTAATGGATTGAGCAAAGCTATAACCTTGCTGCATTTTGTCTTTGATTCGTTCAAAAATCAGTACGTTAGTATCAACCGCCATGCCGACAGTCAGTACTAAGCCCGCAATACCTGGCATAGTCAGAACAGCCCCAGGAATTAAGGCAATCAAACCCACCAGCATGACAAGATTGATACATAATGCAGAATTAGCCACCCAACCTAATCGTCGATACCAAAAGGCAATAAATGTCAGTGTGAGACCTAAACCTAATGCTAAGGCTGCAAAACCACTTTTAACATTTTCAGCGCCTAGGCTTGGGCCAATGGTTCGTTCTTCTACTATGGTGACAGGCGCCGTTAAAGAGCCTGCGCTCAATAACATAGCCAATTCTTGTGATTCTGCTAAATTGCCACTACCTGAAATCATAAAGCGATTACCTAGGTGCGCTTGAATAGTCGCGACACTGATGACTTTACTTTGCTCAACACTTTCGCCATCTTTTCCTTGGCTGAACTCGTTATAGAGCGTCGCCATTGGATTTCCGATATTATCCCGCGAGAATGAAGATATTTTTCTACCACCAGCTGAGTCCAATGTCAGGTTAACTTGTGGCATGCCCATTTCGCCGATGCTAGCTCTAGCATCAATGATATGTTCACCACCCAAAATCGCCCTTCTGTTTAAATGCACTGGCCTGCCGCTTTCATCATCTACGGTCATCGCCATTGGTGAGAGCGGTTCGGCTAAAGCATGGAAAGATAAAGACGCAGTTGCGCCAATCACATTTTTTGCTGTTGCAGGGTCTTGAACACCAGGTAGCTCGATGCGAATTCTAGTTTGACCTTGGCGCTGAACTGAAGCCTCAGTAATCCCTAAATGCTCAATACGGCTGCGCATAATTTGCAGGTTTTGAAGAACGGTAGTACTACGCAATGCATCACGCGCTTCTTCAGTTTGCGTCATGACCAAGGTGTTACCATTCACGCTGCGTTGCCACTGAGGAAATTCTTCTCGCGCACTTGCAATCCCAGCTTGTAAATCAACACTATTTCGAAAGTTAAGCTGTACTTTGCCATCAACATGACGACCTTGAGAGCCTCTGACCATGGTTCTAAATTCATCAATGACCATTTGTCGATGGGCGTGATACACAGGTTCCATATCAACATCCAATAAAAATTGGACCCCACCACGCAAATCCAATCCCAATTTAATTGGATTAAACCCCAAATCAGTTAACCATTGAGGCGCATCAGACTCCATAGCCAAAGCAACAACAACGTTATCTTTTTCTAAGTAAGATTCCATCGAAGATTTGGCAGCAGATTGTTGATTAGGATCGCTCAACACTACAGTTATTTTATCTTGGGTTTGGGTAACGTAGTTTGTCGAAATTTCTTCACTATTTAACTGTTTAACAAGTTGAGATATCTCAATTTGACTATCTCTAGCGTTAATATGTAGAGCTGCATTTTCGCCATAAAGCGACGGTAATGCGCTAAGAAACATCATTACAATACTAATAAGCAGCACGATGTATTTCCAAGTCGCAAAGCGATTAATTGGAGCTTGAGGTGTTTTTTTATTCACGTTTTTATTCTCTGTTAAGAATGAATCCGTGCACTTGAGACCTAGTTAAAGCCAATGAGACTTAACTCTTGCGAGATAAACTCGAAAGACATCAACTCAAACAGGTATGTCCAAGGACACAATAAATTAGCCGTAAGTCGGCAATCAATAATTTATGCTGAATAACAGAGGGTTAACTAAAACGTATGTGATGGTGGCTATAAAGGCTATTACCGTCTTTCCAGCCTGACAGGCGAGAAACGGCACTAGATAGCTGGCTAGTCCAGTGAGTAGAGAATTTAGGTTTTTCTATCGGAGCGATATATCGATTGAATATAATCGGCTCGAAAAAAGCGATTTGTAGAAAATAATTAGGTCTTGCGCCTACGCCTGCACGATTGTCACTGCTGACAACCCGTCGAATATCATTAAAAAAGTTAATATTGGTTAACTCACCAATAAGCGGTTGTTCTTTCTCTTTAGAGAAATGCTTA
The DNA here is from genome assembly GCF_055808815.1 of Shewanella sp. GJ50-10. NCBI lineage: Bacteria > Pseudomonadati > Pseudomonadota > Gammaproteobacteria > Alteromonadales > Shewanellaceae > Shewanella > Shewanella sp. GJ50-10. The sequence goes on from NZ_JBVVSS010000001.1 coordinate 2,740,888, forward strand.
GACTTAACCTGATTATTAACTAGATTGGAAACAACATTCTGGCTTTGAGTTTGCAACAGCTGTGGTTGCAACAGCTGAGTTTGATTCGCTTGAGCAGTATTTGAGCCATAAGCTTTTGCATTATCAGTAGACGATATGATGCTTAAAGCAATTGAGTCACCTGAAACACAAGTCGACATATCAGTCTTAACTAGAGCTGTATTATTTTGTGTTTGAGTCTCATTTAGTTGCACTTGTGCAAACGCTGAGAAAGAACTCATCGATAGCAGTAACAAAAAAATGATTTTTAGACGCTGAAACAACAAAATATTTTCCAAGCTCAAATATGAAATTTGATTATATGTTGAATTGTATCAATCCACATACCAATAAATATATTCGGAGTACCCTAGAACTTTCAAGAAACAATTTTAATATTAATTTTCAGTAGTTTGAGTGATTATTAATTTTAATTAACAAGGCCAACATTTGATAATTAAGATACAAACTTATATTGAAGTGTTCTTTCTAAAACTAAAGCCCGCTATTTTTTTAATAACAGGCTCTTTCGATAATTATGGTGGAGAGATTGGGGTTCGAACCCAACAATGAGACGCTACAAACCAATTGGCAAATTTCCAGAATACATAAAGCAAAAAGCCCGCTATAAAATAGCCAGCCTTTCTTAATTTGACGGAGACCTAAGACTTTGAACCCTACATTGAGACGCTACAAACCTTTTAAAAATCTTTCCAAATATCTCAAATTTCAAAAAGCAAAAAGCAAAAAGCCCGCTAATAACTTAGCGGGCTTTTCTTAATATGGCGGAGAGATAGGGATTTGAACCCTAGATGGGCTACAAACCCATGCCGGTTTTCAAGACCGGTGCATTCGACCACTCTGCCATCTCTCCGAACGCCGAGAATAATATAAGTATCAGGCTCACTTGTAAACATGATTTTTTAAAAACTTATTCAAATGGTCATCAAATAGTCTTTTTAGTTATTATTTGAGCAAACCGAGTAAAAACCTTCTTTAAAGTAAATTAAAAACGGTCATAAAACCTATAAATAGCTAACTGATAGAAGAATCATTTCAATAATATGACGATATAGTGTGCTAAAATCTTTTTAATTATTTCTAACACTTGTAGCTATGACCACAACTTTGATCCCAGCCTCGCAACTTGCGCCGCAGTTTACCTTGCCTCAATCTTTACCAAGTACTGTTTATTTAAGTCACCTTTTACTTGGCCAAGAACGTTGTACAGATGCATTTAACTTAATGACAAAAATTGACAATCAGCACCTTTACCTCGCTGATTTTGCAAGTATCGATCGTAAGTTATTTTTTAAAGCTTTAGCTGGGCAAGCGGACACACCATCAGACTCATATTTAGTCGCTACAAAAAGTCAAAACGATAATCAAGATTTAAGTTTCCGCTGGCAAACTGAGCTACCTTCAGCAAACGTTGGAACTATAGCCAATCAAAACCAGCTTTACAGCTATATTAGTGGTCAAATTCGCCGTGCTGATTTAATTGGTAAAATGCAAAAAACCGATAAGTCGAGCCAATATAAAGCTGGGATATTAGCTTCGAACCATTTTGTATTTATTGATGTAGAGTCACTTTGGAAGCGCGAAGGGTTGTGGGAATTTGTGATGCAAATTCTTGAGGATGGTTTTTACCGCATCAACAGTGAACTTGCTCCAATTCCACTGAATTGCAAAATTATCCTTGTCGGCTCTGCCAATTTGTTTACTCATTTACGAACTGAAGACCGAGTATTTTTCAAATACTTTCCGCTACTCGCCGAAGTAAATTCAGAATTAGACTTAACCAAATACTCAGAGACTCAATATTTACAATGGCTTGTAAGTTTGGCCAATGAGTATGATGTTCAATTGGAACTATCTGCTTTAATGCCTTTATTTTGGTATAGCTCGAAGCTCACAGAGCATCAGCAGCGTTTAAGTTTATCAATGCTGCAAATAGCCCAATTACTCACCCAAGCAAAAGCAGTCACCAATACTAAGTCGGTTAGCGCGTCTACCCTATCTAAAGCACTAGTCAATATTAAAAAACGTCATGACAGTTCTGAAATTTACGCTGCGCAAAACTTTGCTGATAATTTCATTAATCTGCAAACATCGGGTGAGATGATAGGCCAAATAAATGGCTTAACAGTGATTGATACCCAAGATGCCAGTTATGGCGAACCAGCCAGAATCACAACCACAGTGCATTATGGTGATGGTGAGGTCATCGATATTGAAAGAAAATCTGAATTAGGTGGCAATATCCATACAAAAGGCATGATGATCTTATCAGCTTCTTTGTATCGTATTTTCGGCCGTGACGCCCCATTGCATTTAAATGCCAATATTGTATTCGAACAGTCTTATCAAGAAATTGACGGAGATAGTGCCTCACTTGCTGAATATTGTTGTTTAATGTCAGCAATTGCAGAGCAACCGATTAACCAAGCTTTTGCGATCACAGGTGCACTAGATCAATTTGGAAACGTTCAAGCAATTGGTGGTGTTAACGAAAAAATTGAAGGCTTTTTAAACTATGTCAAAGCCGTGGCCTAAATGGTGAACACAGTGTCATTATTCCAAAAGCTAATGTGCTGCAATTAAACCTTGAGCCAGAAATCATTGAAGCTATCGATAAAGGTTTATTCCATGTCCATGCAATAGCGCATATGGATGAAGCGATCACTTTGCTAATGCAAATTAATGCTGGTGAGCGAAATGAAGACAATGATTTTCCTGAGAAATCTTTGTACGGACTCGTCCAACAACGATTAGAAAAAATGGCTGGTCAGGATGACGATGATATAGAACCGTCATTTTTACAAAAAATATTAATAAAATTACGAATAATATAGTGATCGGAGTTGTTTAGCTTACACGTGTTCGCTATCTTGTCAGCCTACTCAACATTAAGTGGTAATATTTTAAATGGTAAAAGCTAACAGTTTCACTAAAGAAGAGTTAATCGCATGCGGTAATGGAAGCCTTTTTGCGCCTAACTCACCTCGCTTACCTGTCGATAATATGTTGATGATCGACCGTATTACTAAAATTAACGAAAACGGTGGTGAGTTTGGTAAAGGCGAAATCGTAGCAGAACTCGATATTACTCCAGATCTATGGTTTTTTGATTGCCACTTTAATGGCGACCCTGTAATGCCTGGTTGCTTAGGCTTAGATGCAATGTGGCAACTCGTTGGATTCTATTTAGGCTGGGAAGGTGCTGAAGGTAAAGGTCGTGCTCTAGGTGTTGGCGAAGTCAAGTTCACTGGTCAAGTATTACCAGAAGCTAAAAAAGTCACTTATAAACTAACTTTGAAGCGCAAAATACACCGTAAACTCGTTATGGGTATTGCTGATGCAGTCATGGAAGTCGATGGCCGTGAGATTTACTCTGCTACAGATTTAAAAGTGGGTATTTTTAAAGATACGTCGACCTTCTAAAGTTGCTATCAGCAAAGTGTAGATTAATAATTTAGTGGTAAATTCAGTCTTAGAAAAATAGTTTGAATTATAGAATTTGTAATCTGTGGTATGGCATATAGCTGTTTGAATAGTGTTGCTGAATATAAGTCTGGAAGTGGAAGTAAAAACCAGACTTAATATCTTTAAATTTTAGTATTGTAGATACTGCATAAAGTCTTTCTTAAAAGCCCTCACTATTCGTATGAGGGCTTTTTTGTATTTGGACAACACCTATTCCTATTTATTAAACAAACCGCTTAAACGGCCATCAACACCTTCACGCCACCCGCCTAACCATTGTGATTTAGAATCTAAAGTACCATATGGACAAAGTTCTTTTGAACGTCCCGCAATTCCCGCTTGGAACCCTTTAGAAAAAGCTCTATCTAATCGATCTCTTTTTTGTCTTTTCATTAACACTTCCTCGTTTTGTTAATTAAGCCCATTGAATAGTGACTTCATCAATGGCTTCAACATAAGAAATAGGCGATTTTTCACACAAGATCAATGTCGATTTATGACAAAATTATGCATTTTTAATTAAAGTATTGAGAAAAAAGACAAAAAAAATCGAGGAATAAACCTCGACTTTTTGTTTAAAAAATGCTCCCCCTACTTCAGTTTACGACGACGTAACCAAAGTAGCGGTAAACCTAATAACCAGGCAAATGACGCCGCACCTTGACGTTCATATGGCTCATCATCGACTAAGTCAGACTCTGTACAGGCTTCTTGATTGCCCGATGCAGGTTTAAGCACAACCATGCGTGTAAGGAATGATGTAAGAGGGTCGCCATTCCCATCAATCTCAAATAAAGGCGTACCATTCTCACCTAAAATCAAGTTACCTTCATCATCGTATTGGTATATTGGTTTACGAACGAATGCTGTACCTACAATCGTGCCATCTTCATTAATGCTGTTTGCTTCAACAACATAAAATTCAGCGCCATAGGTCAAGATTGAGCCATCACCATCAATCACTTCAATTTGATGACGAGCCCACTCACCATCTTCATCTTGCACGTAACCTTTCGATTCACAAGTTAAGTTGTCATTGATGTTGATAAACTCGTTGTCGTTCATGTTGAATAAGAAACCCGCTTTAGGGCGTGGCTTCTCTTTATCATAAGTAACTTCAATATTACCCACAACTTGCCCAGCATTATTGATTGCTTTTGGCTTGCTGGTTAAATCCGACAATCCATCTTGAAAATCATCAGGTACGACAATTTCAGCTGCTGGATCGTTAATGTCGTAGTAAAAGAATTTCTCTCTTAAATAACCACTGATGTATTTTTGAAAACTACCCACAACAATACCGTTATCGTTGATATCATAAGCTATTGAGCTATAAACGGTATCACTGAAGATGTCAGGATCAATCCAATTATATTCGTATTCACCCGTTGTGGTGTTTTTCTGCCAGTACGAAGCATCTTGGTATAAGTCGTCTTTTTTACCGTTACGATAAGTGTGAGAACGACCCACAACTACACCGTCATTATTAATACCTAAACCTTGAGCAATATAATTTAATGTCGAATCTTCATCAGGTGTTAAACCAAGAGGCAATTCAACAATATTGTCTTCAGGAATAGTATTATCTGCTTCTATTTGCCAAACATGTGCACGAGTTTGGTAAGAGATATTACGACGTCCATTTGAAGGATACTGATCTGCCTGAACACAAATTTCCACCGGTACTGGAAACTCAGCATCTTCATTTTCACTAGCATCGATACAATCATCAATTCGATCAGCACTGAACTCAATAATGTCGGTACTTGCATAACCTGCAACTAGATTATTATTGTTAACTGCGGCAGCGGCTGACCAACCACCTAGCTCAACTACAAAGTCATCTTCTTCACGAACATAGGTTTCATATGAAGGCTTAAGCTCGATTTCTGTGCCATCAGCTGTAACTGCTACACCGCGTAATTCGAAATCGCGATAATACCAAAACTCTTGATCTTCATCAGTGCCTTCATAATCGATAGTTTTTTCTGGCGCGGTATAAGAACCAACTTTTACGTCAGTGTCATTCATACCATAGAAAAAGGTATCAACTGAATTGATGATTAACTCGCCTTCATCATCAACATCTGTAGGCGCCGTAGTGCCATTAATACTAAAGAAATTAGGATTCCATGGAGATTCAGCGTCATTTTCTTCAGCAGTAAAAGTAAAATTATTGGCAATAATCGGTAAAAAAACCGAATAAACAATAGTTTCTTCAGGCGCAATACCGTCTTCAACGTCAATAACACCATCGTCATCTTCATCGTCAACTGATAGCTTTTTCTTGCCTTTGGATACACCGACTAGTTCGTCGTTAGCATTTACGCCAAGTGCATAACCACGGCTGGTGCCATCGACATTACCTTTAAGGTCAAAATCTTCGATGTTTACAATTTCATATACTGGAGCAGCATGAACACTTCCGATAGCGCCAAGCACACTCAAGGCAACGACAGATAATGCCTTATCAAACTTCGACTTCATTTTATTTCCTATTTTTATTATGCGCTTACTTCAATGACTCGAGTTCTTCCCAACGTTCAAAGCAAGTATCCAATTCTTGTTCTTTTGTCGCCAATGCTTGCAGCACTGAATTGACAGTATCTTGTGGCTGGCCATAAAAGTCAGCTGAAGCCACAGTTGTTTGTAATTCTTCTACTTCTTGTTCTAACTTCTCCATTTTACTCGGCAACTGGTCGAGTTCGCGTTGAAGTTTGAACGATAATTTTTTTGGTGCATTCACTGCTGCTTGTTTAGGTTTTTCAGCCTTAGTTTCAACAGGTGCTGATGGTATGACAACAGATGTGGCGTCAGGTTCCTCAGAATAAAATTTAGCTCCCTGAGATACAGCATCATTGTAACCGCCAACATACTCGTGCCAGCCACCATTACCTGCAAACCACCAACTACTTGTCACCGTATTATCAATAAATTCACGGTCATGGCTTACAATCAGTAATGTCCCTTGAAAATCAGTCAGTAGAGACTCTAACAATTCTAAGGTCTCAACATCAAGGTCATTGGTTGGTTCATCAAGAATAATCAAGTTTGCAGGTCGTAACAGCAAGCGTGCAAGCAACAGACGGTTTTTCTCACCGCCGGATAATGCTTTAACAGGTGTTCTCGCCCTAGCTGGCGAAAATAAAAAGTCTTGTAAGTAGCTCAAGATATGACGATCTTGGCCATTAATTGTCACAGTACTTTTACCGTCACCGACGTTTTCTTCAACCGTTTTTTCAGGATCAAGTGCTTCACGGTATTGGTCAAAGTAAGCCACCTCAAGTTTAGTACCTACTTTCACTTCACCTGATTGCGGTGTTAGCTGCTCAATCAATAGTTTAATTAAGGTAGATTTACCACAACCATTTGGTCCGATTAAGGCGATTCTATCGCCACGCATCACGGTTGAACTAAAGTTTTTAACCAAGTCTTTTTCAGGCAGGTTGTAATTGATATTTTTAATATCGAATACCAATTTACCTGAACGCTCAGTATCACTGACGTTCATCTTCGCATTGCCTTGACGATTCAGACGTTCGCTGCGTTCGCTTCTTAAGGCTTTTAAGGCTCGAACGCGGCCTTCATTACGAGTACGGCGCGCTTTAACCCCTTGTCGGATCCAAGCTTCTTCTTCGGCAAGCTTCTTATCGAAGTGCGCATTTTGCTCAGCTTCAACGCGCAGCCACTCTTGCTTACCTTCTAAGTACATTTTGTAGTTACCAGGCCATGACGTTACAACGCCGCGGTCTAAGTCAACAATGCGAGTCGCCATACGATGAATAAAGCCACGGTCATGGCTGACAAAGACAATTGCGCCTTTGAAGTTAAGCAAAAACTGCTCTAGCCATTCGATGGTATCAATATCGAGGTGGTTAGTAGGTTCATCAAGTAACAATAAGTCAGGTTCACTAACTAAGGCGCGGGCTAATGCCACTTTACGTTGCCAGCCACCAGATAACTCATTGAGAGGCTTATCTGGATCGAGGCCTAATAATTCACAATTTTGAATAATTCTTGAATCAAGTTGCCAGCCATTATTATGATCAAGTGACTCTTGCAAGCGAGTCATTTGATTGAGCATTTTCTCCATTGCTTCAGGCTCAGCCGTTGCAACGTCATGAGAAAGCTGATGATAACGTTCTAGTTGTTCACCAATTTCTTGAAGCCCCGCTGAAATATACTTATATACTGTCCCTGTTTCAGCTTTAGGTGGATCTTGTTGCAAACGACTCACTGTGACATCAGATGCAATATTAAATTCACCATCATCAAGTAACACATCACCTGATAAGACTTTCATTAAACTTGATTTACCTGCGCCATTTCGGCCCACAATACATACACGCTCACCAGGTAAAATAGTGAAATCAGAATTTTTCAATAATGGTGTGTAACCATAGGCTAACGAACCATTATTAATACGAACTAGACTCAAACGACGCTCCTAATAAAATCAGTTAACTGTTCGCCATCAAATGGCCAAAACAGTTCTTTATCACCCATCACTAACACCGGAATAGAAATGCCATAACGTTCAGCTAATACTTCGTCATCACAAATATCGATATGTTGATAGCTCATGCCTAATTGCTCAACCAAGGATTGAGCGATTTCACACAGATGACACCCATCTGTGTGATACAAAATTAAACCTGAGGTTTCAGTCATGGTGTTAGTTAACATATTACTACTCGTCATGGTTTAGCTGCTGTAAGGCGACTTAGCATGAGTGATTAACCACGTGTTATGGATGTGTGGATTACGCTTATAATCCAATGGTAAGGTTTGGTTATCAATGTTCTTTATGTCCATTTTATACTGACTTAAAAGGTTGATATCCATCTTAAATTTACGTTTGTTATTTGAGAAAATTATTTCACCAGTCGGGCTTAACAATTTAATCAAATCAACTAAGAGTGCTGCGTGATCACGCTGAACATCCCAGCTATCTTCCATACGCTTAGAGTTAGAGAAAGTTGGCGGGTCAATGAAGATTAAATCGAACTGTTCGTTACAATCTTTAATCCATTGAATGCAGTTAGCTTGTTCAAACTGATATTGTCTAACGTTGAGGTTATTTAGCTCAAAGTTTTCTTTAGCCCAAGCAAGGTAAGTATTTGACATATCAACAGTGGTCACTGATTTTGCGCCGCCAAGTGCTGCATGCACTGATGCACTACCTGTATATGAGAACAAGTTCAGTACGCGTTTACCCGCTGACTTTTCGCCAACTAATTTACGGGTTAAGCGATGATCTAAAAATAAGCCAGTGTCTAAATAGCCTGTTAGGTTTAGTTTAAAGCGGGCATTATATTCTTGAGTAATGATCTCAAGCTTTTGCTCATCAATTTTTTGATATTGATTAGCCCCTTTTTGACGCTCACGGGTTTTTAATGTGACAAGCTCAGGATCAATACCTAACGCATTCGGAAGAGATAACAACACATCCGTTAAACGGCGCTTAGTTACAGCTTCAGGAATTGTCGAGGGTGCTGAATATTCTTGAATTACAACATGGTCGACATATTTATCAACCGCAACATTGTACTCAGGCAAGTCAGCGTCATAAATACGGTAGCTATCGATACCCTCTTTTTTAGCCCACTTAGTCAGCTGCTTCATGTTCTTTTTAATGCGATTAGCAAAAGCAGGTGAAATATCAGCAATATCGACGCCTTCTGGCAGTACTGGCGCTTCGCGGCGAGTACTTTTAGCATGCAGAGTATAAAGATTAAAACCACATTCAAGTGCGCCGTTAAACATCTTCATTTGCTTATCAGCTTTTAGCTTCAATGCAGACAATAATTCAATGTCACTACATAGCATGGCAATTTTCCAGCCACCGAAGTCTTTCTTAAACTTGTCACCCAGCTGGTAATAAAGCTGCAGTAATTCAGTAATACTGCCTAAACGCTCACCATATGGCGGGTTAGAAATAAGGAAACCGTCTGCAACAGGCGGAGTCACATTTAGCGCATCCGATACAGAAAACTCAATTAAATCTGCAACACCGGCATTTTCCGCATTCTTTTTGGCTAAAGCCACTAAGCGTGAATCGATATCTGATGCAAAGAACTTAATCGCGCAGCGAGTCTTACCTAATGAAGCTCTCGCGTGTGCTTCATCTAAAATTTGATGCCAAATAGTTTCATCGTGCTCAAGCCAATGCTCAAAACCAAATCTTACACGTTGTAAACCGGGGGCAATGTCCGCAGCCATTAATGCAGCTTCAATAACGACGGTACCACTTCCGCAAAAAGGGTCTAATAGCGTAATAGGATTTGCTTGCCAGCCACTTCGAGCCAACATGTTGGCTGCAAGGTTTTCTTTTAACGGCGCTTCACCCGTTGTAGAGCGATAACCGCGTTGGTGTAAAGAAGGACCAGAAAAGTTGATCGACATGGTGAGTTGATTATTTCGGTAATGAGCATCAATTCTAAAATCAGAATTAATACGCTCTACGTCTGGGCGTTCTTTACCATCATCACGAAAACGGTCAACTACCGCATCTTTGATTTTCAATGCACCAAACTGGGTGTTATTGATAAATCCACCAGTACCATGGAAATCGATACCAAATGTACTGTTGTTAGAGAAGTGAGAAGGCCAATCGACAGCATAAGCTGCGTTATAAAGTTGCTCGGCAGATTCACAAGCACCTTTATAGATAACCACGACAATGCGACTAGCAAGGCGAGACCATAATGTAATTCGGTAGGCGAGTTCTATTGGTGCAGAAAAATACACACCAGCGACGCTTTCCTTAACATCAGTAGCACCAAACTCTTTAAGCTCATTAGATAAGCTATATTCAAAACCCTTAGGGGCAGCAGCAAAAAAATTTAACATGGAATCGCAGTCATCATCTCACAGGTATAATTAAGTCGGCATTATATACCTAAACCAAATCTCAAGTGTGAAAATGTCACTGAAAAGCATAAATTCTAATCTTTTAAGTCATTTTGAACGATTTACGCAATAAATGAGGGATATTCGAAGAGATGAAAGTCGTTAATTTGATCTTAAAATTTCAAAATTGGAAAAATATAAATAAGACATCGATTAAAAGCCAAACAATAAAGCCAATAAATCGCTATTTATGCTCATTAACCCAACAAACAATCATAAAAATGTCATTTCGACTTGCCAAGGGCAGTATAGGTCGTTATAGTTCGCCCCGCTTAAACGGACGCGGGATGGAGCAGTTTGGTAGCTCGTCGGGCTCATAACCCGAAGGTCGTTGGTTCAAATCCAGCTCCCGCAACCAATTTTGTAAAACAAATCAATTATTTGTTTAGTTTTATAAAACTGCGAAAGCTATTAAATTTATTTATTAGCAATCTGTTTAAGCAAGATAGTTTATATTCGGACGCGGGATGGAGCAGTTTGGTAGCTCGTCGGGCTCATAACCCGAAGGTCGTTGGTTCAAATCCAGCTCCCGCAACCAATATAACAACTATCAATATTAAGTACGGACGCGGGATGGAGCAGTTTGGTAGCTCGTCGGGCTCATAACCCGAAGGTCGTTGGTTCAAATCCAGCTCCCGCAACCACTTACTTAATAAAAATTGAAAAAATCGGACGCGGGATGGAGCAGTTTGGTAGCTCGTCGGGCTCATAACCCGAAGGTCGTTGGTTCAAATCCAGCTCCCGCAACCAATTTCTTATAAGCCTTTTATAAGATGTAAATAATTGATACCACATCAGTAAAAATACTTTTCAATTTAGCTAAAAATAAATACGGACGCGGGATGGAGCAGTTTGGTAGCTCGTCGGGCTCATAACCCGAAGGTCGTTGGTTCAAATCCAGCTCCCGCAACCAATTTATTATAAGACTTACCTCTCAAGCTTTCTCTAGTAACTTCCATTTAAGAACTTCTTATTAACAACCACATTTTAAAAATTTATTCTTAAAAATAAGCACTTTAATAACTAACTTCCAAAATTTTTTATTAAAACCTTCCAAGCACAATCTCTTTGCCACTTTATCAGCTGTAATCCTTACTTCTTGATTAAATAAAAAAGCCCGCAAATTGCGAGCTATTATGCCTCTGATTTTATAGAATTTAAATCTGTCTTAAAGCATGTTCTAAATCAGCAATTAAATCCTCAACATTTTCTAACCCTACCGAAATTCTCAATAAGTTATCTGTGATCCCAGCTTCTGCACGGGCTTCAGGTGTATAGGGCGAATGTGTCATAGATGCAGGATGCTGCACCAAGGACTCCGCATCTCCTAAACTCACCGCTATTGCAAATAACGATAAGCGATTGACGAAGTTAATTGCTGCTTGTTTATCACCATTTAATTCAAATGCAATCACCCCACCCGCTCGTTTCATCTGACGTCCAATATAGGCATGACCTTGATGAGACTTAAGTCCTGGGTAGAACACCTGATTTATTTGAGGGTGACTTTCTAAACAATTAGCAATAGTTTCAGCGTTATCACAATGACGGGTCAACCTAACATCCAATGTTTTGAGGCCACGAAGAATTAACCAAGCATCATGGGGCGAGATCACGCCGCCAAAGTCTTTTAATATTTCATATTTAACTTTATGAATATGCGCTTCACTGCCACACACTATTCCCGCAATGACATCTCCATGACCATTAAGGTACTTGGTCGCACTATGAATAACCATATCAACACCCATTGATAATGGCTGTTGCAATAGCGGTGTCATAAAGGTGTTATCGACAATACTGATTAGCCCATTTCGCTTGGCTATCTCGACTATCGCGCATATATCAAACACCTGTAAATGCGGATTCACTGGTGTTTCACAAAATACTAATTTGGTGTTGGGTTGAATAGCTGCCTCAATGGCAAGCGTATCGCTAAAATCGACAAAAGTGGTATTAATTCCAAGGCGTGTTAATTGAGTGCTAAGCAATGCGAAAGTACAGCCATAAATGGCGTTAGATGCAATAAGGTGATCGCCAGCTTCAAGGTGAGTTAGCAATGCAGATGACACGGCAGCCATACCAGATGCGCACGCTGCAGCACTTTCAGCGCCTTCAAGCATTGCCATTTTACGTTCTAGCTCATCGGTAGTCGGATTACCGAGTCGAGTATACATATGGCCGGGTTCATCACCAGCAAATCGAGCACCGCCTTGTTCTGCATTATCAAACACAAACGTTGCCGACTGATAAAGTGGCGTTACCAATGCACCAAACTGTTCTTTTTTGTGACCAGCATGAATTGCTAAAGTGGCCAAATTCCATTGTTCTTGCATCCTGCCCTCCCTGCTCACTATTCATTAGAGTAATATTTATTTTATTAGTGAGTTGGAATTTAAGATACAGAGGTTGATAATTTAACCAATGCTTATAGACGTTTTTATGTACAACAGAGTCGTAAATCAAGTGTTACAACTTAGCTATAGCTCCCATCAGTCCAGCTTTTTCCAAACTTCTTTTTCAGATAATTGATCACCTTCATAACGTTTTGTATGCCATTCATCCCCAATGATTTGATAAGAAAAATTAAATGATTCTCCTTGTTTGACGTTAAACGAATTTAAAGTTGGAAATTCAATATAGTGTTGTTTTGTTATTTGATACTTGCCCGTCCCTGCTGCCCAAAATGTTTGAGTACCTGACTCTAATTTCATTGTGGTAAAACTAAAATGCGTTTTCGAGATTACTTTAATAGCCGTGAGGTTTAAATCTTGGTAGTCAATCCATTGGTTTTTATCATTCAAATATTCACCAGATACTAACTGCCAACTGCCGACAAGCGGGTTTTGACCAATTAAAGATTCATGTGATTTATCCACTGGAATCTCATGACTACTGCCTATCACAGTTAAAGGAGTAACTGCTAAGGCGGTAACTGCCAATAAAGACAATTGTGAAAATGTGCGCAGGATTGTCATTAACTTTTCCTTTGTAATCAATTAACAGGCATCATAAAGGCAACTATTTTGCTTTGATCTCAACGTGCTGTATAGCCAACTTAGGTCTAGGGCCTGTTGATCTTTCAAGGTTGTTTTTGCAGCGAATTGTTGGCCATTTATACAAGGCAGAGACTTTGTGGTGTAGTTATTCTACATAAAAAGTTGATAACGGTGTAAAAATGGCCAACAAACGCTACCCAAAGGGTTCGACTAAAAGCGTTTTACTCTTTGTTGGATGAATTTTGCTTAGATGACTAGGCATCAATCCATCCGCCTCAATTAAAACGCTTTTATTTCGAACAAAATTCAACCAACAAAGGTCAGCAGGCCCTAGTAACAATCTACTTTGCATTTATATGAAGCTATAAACGGAAAACCTAGGTATATACAGAAAGTCCAAAAAATATTTTACTGAAATTATAAACTTGAGTTGATACCACTATGACAGAAAAAGAGAAGATGCTTGTTGGCCAAGCCTATGATGCTTGGGAGCCTGAATTATTGGCATTAAGAGCCAATGCCAAAAAGTTATGCCATCAGTTTAACCAACTTTGTCCATCTGAAAATGAAAAGCGTAATCAAATTATTAACGAACTAATTTCACCAAAGGGTAAATGTCATATTGAGGCTAACTTTTTCTGCGATTACGGCATTAACATCGAAGTTGGAGATAACTTTTATGCTAATCATAACTTAGTCATATTAGATGTTTGCAAGGTAAAGATTGGCAATAATGTAATGTTTGGCCCTAACGTGATGCTGTCCACTGCAACTCATCCTCTTGATGCAATCGAAAGGCGATCAACTGAATATGGCAAACCCATCGTAATTGGTGATGATGTCTGGCTTGGGGGCAATGTTTCTATTTTGCCTGGAATAACTATTGGTGATAAAGCGGTGATAGGCGCAGGAAGCGTTGTCACCAAAGATATTGCCGGCAATGGTGTTTATGCCGGCAATCCATGTAAGTTTATTAAACCCCTTGTTTAGGGTAAACGGTTATAGCGACTGCTTTAGTCGCTTCATGCCTTCATCAATATTAATTAGGGCTTGGTAACCAAAATCTTGTTTGGCTGCACTGATATCAAAATAATGACAAGTTGAAAGCTGGCGAGCAACAAAGCGCGTCATAATAGGTTCTTGCTGCTTTTTGAGCAGACCGTAGACGGTTTCTAAAACAACCCCAGCTGTATAAGCAACACCAACAGGCACACGTTTTGTGACTGGAGCAATATCAACACAAGCTAAGATTTTATTAAGCATTGCCGCCATGGTAATTGGCTCATCATTACTTAAAAAGTAGGCCTTACCCGCGGAATTAGCTGCAGCGTTTAAATCATTTGCAGCAAGAATGTGAGCATAGGCGGCGTTGTCTACATAAATGGTGTCTACCAATTTATCTTGTTTGCCGACTAACTTTAATTTACCTATTTTGGCACGTTCAATTACACGTGGAACAAGGTGAGGATCTTCTGGCCCCCAGATTAAATGCGGTCTTAACGCGGTGGTTTTGAGCTCAGTGGTATTAGCATTAAGTACCATTTTTTCAGCAATGGCTTTTGAATGGCCATAATAGTTTAGGAATTTTTCAGCATAAGGAGCTGACTCATCAATACCAGCTTCATCTTCACCTGCAAAGGTGACACTTGGCGTGCTGGTATAAACCAAACGCTTGATATCCAGTGCTTTACAGGCTCGAATGATATTAGCAGTGCCATTAACATTGGGATCAAAATAGCTTTCTCTGCTTCCCCAAACACCGGCTTTAGAGGCGACGTGAAACACAAGGTCGCAATCTTGCATTGCTGCATGCAAACTATCGTATTCAGCAATATCACCTTGAATCATAGTGACGCCCATTGCTGTTAACTCTGGGTAACTTCCACGAGCAAAACCTACGACGTCAATATCTGCTGCTCGCAGTCTTTTACAAATTGTTTTACCTAAAAAACCGCCTGCACCGGTCACAAACACCTTGCTTACCGACGGTTTTAGCGCCTGTAATGCGGCTTGTTCTTGTATTAATAGATCTTCAAACATCAACGGACTCTTTTGGTTAGCTGTATTGTTTTTTGACACATCACTATTAGTCACAGGTTATTCCTTCCACTGCTTCTGTGCCCAAATACTGAGTTTTTCTCTGAATATTTTAGCGTTATGGCGTACATCAACTGGAAAATCTGGATGAATTAAAAAGCGATGAATACCTTTTGTGTGTTGGTGCTTGTCAGCAATATCGAGCAAGTCTTGATATAAAGCTTTACTGGTTGAACAAACAATTCCTTTATCAAGTTCGACACATAATAGCGGTACTGTTGCCCCATTAATCTCAATAGCCACTAATGCTGAGCGCTTAACTTGTTGATGAGTATTAAATACTCGCTCACAAGGTATTGAGAAATAGCGTTTATCACTGTCTACACGGTGCGCTTTACGCCCACACATCCACAGTTTACCTTCATCATCCAGATAACCAACATCGCCCATACGGTGACGAGTTGTTGTTCCATCACTGTTAATGTCAGCAATTTTGGCTATCGCTGTGGCGCTATCTCGTTGATAATAAAGGCCACTGACCATAGGACCTTTAACAACAATTTCCCCTATCTCGCCGCTTGGCAATATGAGTGAGTCATCCCAATGACTAATCACATCTTCTGTTATATCTATGATGGCTATTTCAACCCCTTCAATAGGTCTGCCAACACATATTCCTTTGCCGTTATCGGTTGCTTCAGTCGTCTCAAATAATGCCGAACTCGGCATCATGCTGATAGGTAAAGATTCAGTGGCGCCATAGGAGTTCAGCACTTCAACACCTGAAGATAACATTTGGCTGAAGCGTTTAATTGAGGAGATCGTCGCAGGAGCACCCGCGGATATAACCCGCTTAACGCTGCTAAGTTTATGACCTGTTTGTTCACCTGCCTGACCTAAACGCTCAAGCAACGCTGGATTAACAAACATATTTGAGCATTGGTACTTTTCTATTGCTGCAAATAAGTAATCAGGGTTCGCTGTAATCGGCTTACTTGCATCCATCGCAGGGACAATCGATGCCATCCCTAATGCTGGGCCAAATAATGAGAATAATGGGAATGTCGCCAAATCACGCTCGCCTGGTTTAATGCCATAATCCAGTTTTAAAGCTTGGATTTGCGCTTCAAACATTGCATGACTATAAACCACGCCTTTTGGTGTCCCAGTACTACCGCTGGTGAACAAAATCGCCGCCATTTCATCCTGTTCAAGCAACTTAACAGAGTAAGGCTTTGCGGTTTGAGCTTTAGGGAGTTGATCAATACTTTTTGCGCCAGATAACCAACGCTGAATACTGCTGCCACCTACATTCAAATTATGTTTAACCGATGACTTACCCCAACCTAATACTCTTCGAGCAATATTAGCCTTTGGAATACCGATAAAAACATCTGGCTCTGCTTCTTCAAAACATTGTTTAAGGTTTTTAACGCCCATACCTGGGTCGACTAAAATCGGAATAATACCGGCTTTGAATAACGCAAAAGTCAGTACAAAAAATTCGATACTCGGCGTCACCATTAATACCGCTTTCATGCCAGCTCGAATACCAAAATCATTCAGCCGATAAGCGATATCATCAGATTCAATATTTAGATTGTTGAAGTCGATTTCTTGATACGAAAGAGTACCAGATTGAGCTGTTTGCACAGCTACAGCAAGATCTGTTGGAGAATGTTGTGCAGCATGAGACAAATGCTGACATATGTTGGCCGTTTTTATGGTCATAAGCTCACAAGTCATAATTACGATTTTAAATTAACTACATAGATAACAATTGGTGTTAACTTTTCTAGCAGCAAAATAAAAAGGCATCATTACGATGCCTTTTTTTGCTGTCAACACGTTAACCTTTAGGCTGTTCAGCCATAAAGTGCTGAATAAGCCCAATGACATCTTCGCTAGCATCTTCAAGAATATAATGACCGCAGTCATCAAACTCTCTCACTTGCGCATGCGGCATATGTTGACGCCACTTTTCTAAAAAGTGCTTATCAAATACAAAGTCCTGTAGTCCCCAACAAATTAACGTTGGTACATCAGAAAATTTCGCTAAGCTGTCACTGATTTCAGAGACTAAATCGTAATTACGGTCTTCAGGCTTTAACGGAATATCCTGTACAAAACGTAGTGTCGAAATACGATTTTTCCAGTTATTAAAGGGCGCTACGTATGCTTCACGCACTTCTTTTGCCATTGGCTTACGTTTTACACCAACATAAGACGCAATTGATGAGAATGCATTAAAGCCTCTAACTAAAAACGTTCCTAAAATGGTTTCACGGCAAATCCACAATGCCCAAGGAAACGGTTTAGTTTCTGGTAAGTGAAACGCTGCAGTATTTAAAAACACTAAACGTTTAATGCGCTCAGGATAGCGAGCCGCATAGCCCATACCAATCATACCGCCCCAATCGTGAACAACGAGGGTAATATTTTCTTTCACATCTAAATGATCTAGCAAAGCTTCTAAATCATCAATACGATTTTTTAAGGTGTAATCGTACTGTGGATCGTCTGGTTTATCCGATAAACCACAACCAATATGATCTGGCACGATACATTGGTGAGTAGGGCTTAACGCACTGACCAAATTACGATAATAGTAACTCCAACTCGGGTTACCGTGAACCATAACCACTGGCTCGCCTTGACCTTCGTTGACGTAGTGTAATTTATTGCCATTACGATCTAAGTAATGACTGTCAAAAGGCAACAGATTTTCTAACATGATGCTTCCTAATAATTTTTATAATACTGCTAAATAACCAGTTGATTAACTACCACTTGATGCCGAGCATCATACAGTTTAATCCACTGCCTATTCCTAGAAAGCTCACTTGATCACCTAGCTTTAAGAAACCTTGGTCATGTGCGATCGCGGCTGTGACTGGTAACGATACTGTGCCCATATTGCCCAATGTTTCATAAGTCGGGTATTCTTTCTCATGAGGAATATCTAACGCATTTAACACTTGTTTACGGTTTGATGCGCCAACTTGGTGACAAATCACTTTATCAACTTGATCAACCACCCAATCACGTTGAGTTAAGAAGTGTTCCCAAGTGTGCTTGGCTAAATCAACACCCTCTTTTAACAAGGTGACGGCATCAGTGCGCATAAACTCGCGATAAAGTTTTTGGCTAGTCTCTTGCAAACCCCATTGACACAATTCGTGGTGTTCAGGAGCAGATAAATGACTCGCACCTAATAATTGATGCTGGCGAGTATTTCTAAGAGGTAAACTGCCATCAGTCAATATCACAGCTACTGCGCCAGAACCACCAGTCAATGTCGCTAATGACTGAGCAAAGTTTTGCATGGTTGGTTCTGACAACATATTGTCGATAGTCACTTCCACAATATCGCGGGCTGATTCACAGGAAACTACCATGCCAGCTTTGATTTGGCCTAACTCAATGCGGTTAGCAATATCTAAAATCCCTGACAACACACCAAGACAAGCATTACTGATATCATAAATTGCAGTGTCTTTAGACACGCCTAGCTCAGCAGCTACACGACAAGCAGTGGCAGGCTCATGCTGGTCACGACAAACGCCGGTATACACCACAGCGCCTAAATCGTTCACACTAATGCCAGTTTCATCAACTGCTTTTCTTGCAGCACATAAAGCTCCGTCAGATAAACGATAGCCTTTAGGCCACCAACGACGTTCTTTGATACCAGTTAATGCAGCAAGTTGCCCCATTGGAATACGAAACTTTTGATAAAGCGGCGCAAGACGAGATTCTAGGTCTAGGCTAGACACCACTTGGGGTGCTAACTCATAAGCCATACTATTAATAAAAACGCGGGAATATTTCATGAAACCGTATCAATCGCTCACTTTAAGGTCGCTTACAGCAACCATATTTATTGGTATTTGTTATTAACCCGCCATTTGAGCAAGAAAAACCCAAATATTCAATATAAAACCACTTTTAGTCGCAGATAAATCTATCTAAACCACAGTTTATGTGACAGAAACTTACAATGGCATAAGTTAATTAAATCTGCTTCATTGTATTTTAAAACGATATAACAGCGAGTTAGCTAACATTTCGAACATAGATAATATCAATTATCTTTTTTTAGCCTGAATTAGGCTATTTCTTGGAGTAATACTGTTTGAACAAAATTCAAACACCTCAACTTGGTAGTGATGTTGCACTAGGTAACACACTCTATCTAATATTAACCAGTGCTCTAAAACCTGCCTAAACAAGTGAGCGACCAAATCAACCCGTCTTGTCAGCCGTTGCCTATCCCGCCCTATTTGAAGATATTTCTCAATATCATTAATCGCCGAAATATCCACTTGTTTTTGCGCTGCTGCCCAATGACAAAAATCAACAAAACCACCCGAGAGCTGGCTACGTTTGATACTCGGAATAGGTAGATAACTAGAATTGCCAGTCGCATCTCGTTGCAAACTATCAAACCCTAGGCGCCAGCATATTTCTTGATGCCTTAAGGCGAGTTGCTTTTGATTAGCAATCACGCTTTGTTGCAATGGCAACTGTAAATCGTGCCTCGATAAGATAAAACTTGCCTGTTTAGCCACATCAGAAAGTGGTTGGTATTGCTTAGCTTCAATTAAGTGATAACAGCAAGGTGAGAATGAGATCGACTGGGTGGCAACCTCTGTGGCTAAATTAAGTAGCCGCACATGTAAATCACCACATGCATGTAGCGCAACGGCATGCAGCTGCGCTTTTAATGGATTTTCATCCAACTTAAACACATCAGTACAGAGAAACTGCTGAGGTAATTGCCAACGTTCAGCAAAGGCTTGTCCTTGTTCGCACAGGCTTTGCTGCCACTCTAGGCTAGTAACATTGGTATGGTGGGTTCTAGCAAGATATCGGCCTAAATGCCCCTTACCCGCACACCATTCTAAAATCGGTAATCCATCAAAAGGGACATTCTCTGCAAACTGAGTAATTTGTTGCCACTTACGCCCTTTTATATGAGCACTAAAATGACTTAATTCAGTTTCTGTTAGTTCTGATGCTAGTGCTGATGTTAGTGCTGACTCACTATCATCATTACCAGAGCTAGCTGAGAACTTATCACACAATAATCTTCTCAACTCAGCAGGTTCAATTGTTGAGCTTGAGCCCGAATTTGAAGCCGAGGCCGACATCAAGTCTTCAATCACACTTGGCAATAAACAATCCACTAGGGTTTGTTGATCTACATCTAACGCATCTATTTCAGCATCGTCAATTTGCCACACTTTGTCAGCTAATCGTGGGAATGCTTGCTCCCAAGGCAAAGATTGACACTCAAATGCCTGCACTTGCCATAAAGGCTTGAACAAAGATAAGCATTCGCTTATCTGCAAGAGTTTAATTGTGTTAGCAGTACTAATAGACAATGCTGAAACCTTTTATGCTTGTTTTTTTATCGCCATTCGCTTGCCTAACCAGACACCGAACCCTAAAGGCGCAAAAAATACCGCGATTAAGAACAAAATGAAATACACAATCATACTCTTGAGCATTTCGGTGATTTGTTTGAAGACTAATTCAACGGTTTTATGAGTTAACGAGTCTAAATCCTGAATCGCTGCTTCTCGTTCATCAGCAATCATTTGTACTAATGCTTCACGCTCATGGGTAATAATCAGCGCAAGCGAAGCACGCTCTTTTGAAAGTTGTTGTAGTTTATCATCTGTCACTTCACTTAACTGCTCAATTAACGGGCTCAGTTCAGTGCGCATATCTGATGCTAACAATGTCATCATTTCCGGAGTTTGTTCCATTAAAGCTTGAAACTTTACCGTTGTTTCGCTGATATTTTTAAGCGCTTGTTCAACATCGGCGGCATTAACATCAGCATGTAAGGCATATAGCTCTGCTTTCCAACCTAGTATTTTAGGCATTTGCTGAGTTGTCATCGCCATTCTATCTGACATATCACTCATCACTTCAGGCATTGAGCCAAAAGTAGTGATCGCCTCAAACTCAGAAATATTGCTATAAGCTAACCAATCTTGAAACGCTGATGTTCGGCTAAAGCTAATATCTTTAATTGGATTTTTGGCTACATATTCCTTAATAAAAGCTTGATGTTTTTTGTAGCTACTCGCATCAACAAATCCTTTGGCGGTTTTTGCGAACTGCGCCGATAATATCTGACTCGCTTCTATCGCAATGATTTGCTGCTCACCAAATAAATCACTGCCTGCACCTTCAGAGAAATACTGCTCCATTTGTGCAGTAAAAACCCAAGTATCAAGCATTGCAGCCACTGGTGATGCTTGAAAAATTGCACGCTGTAAATTTTGCTCTGAGTAAATCTTCCACATTAGAGTATTTGAAATAATGGTGACATCATCAGTGCTATTAGCAATGAGATCGGCACTGGCTTCAACTTGAGTATAAAAACTGTAACTAAACTCACGGCTAAACATGCGCATGTTAATTTGATCTTTAGGAAGCGGCTCGACGCCACTTTCAAGTTTCACTTCAAGTAATGAACACCCCGTCATTATGAGTAAACTTAACACCGTCATCGAAATAATAGACCCGCGCTTTACTACTGAACATAGCCAAGATTTCATGGTATTCTCCACACCAACTTGTAGCAATTAAGCTAATCTTACTCAACACTAACCCACCGCTAACGTTACAATAAAAACAAAATAGCGACAGTTAACCATTAAGATTAACCAATTGATATATAACAATTAAATTTCATCGAAGACTAATTTTTATCATGTTTTATGTCTAGTTTTATTGATGGATAAATAAATACCAATCGCTTTCTGACTTGTAATTATAGGACGAATACATGCACTCACCTTGCGTTGCCAAATGCGGGCTAAACGATGACGACTTTTGTATGGGTTGTTTTAGACACATCAATGAAATAGTTGGCTGGGGTAAGGCTAGTGACGAAAAGAAACAACAAATTTGGGACTTATTGCCAGAGCGCAAACAAACGCTAAAAGGTGGTAATAATCATCAGGTGATCAGCCGTGATAAGTGGCTAGCAGCGGAAGGAAAGCTATAAACTCAATTTATGCTGCAGCTTAACAGCCTTAAAACAAAAAAGGTTACCCAAAGGTAACCTTTTAAATCAGCTCAGTTATAACTTACGCTAATGGAACATCTTAAGCTGTAAGTAATGACTTACTTTTTCATCATCGACTTTAAATCAGCAAATGGATTGTAAGTCGCAGCTTCTTGCTTCACTTCAGTGGTGCTGCCATAACGGATCAACTCTTCAAAACGAGAATGCTCGTTATCGTGACAATAAAGACATAATAGCTCCCAGTTAGAGCCATCTGAAGGATTATTGTCATGGTTATGATCAACATGGTGCACTGTCAGCTCAGATAAATTCTTATGAGTGAACTCACGAGTACAACGACCGCAGACCCAAGGGTAAAGCTTTAACGCTTGTTCGCGATATCCCTTTTCACGGCTGGCTTTATATTCTCTCGCTTCCGCTAATACTTTATCTAGTTTACTTTGAGTGCCTGACATCGACTTTCCCACTATTGTTGTTAACCATTGGCGACCAATTTTATAAATTAGTCCAAAAAATTACCCCAAGGATAATCTCAGTTATCACATGAGGCAATGTTTTCTGCTGTAGCTATTATTTAGCAATGCTATAGCTCTAAATATAGCCCTAAATATAGCTCTTGAATATAGCCACTAGCTATACGCTGTGCCTATTACCATCGCACTTTTTACAGCTGCTTTTGAAGACTTAAACCATCACCAACTCAGAGTTAGACAGGTGTTGATAATGCAGGTAACGCTCATACTGATTAACGATATCTGCAATAATCTGCTCTTGGGTATAGCCCATCACATCATAATGCTGGCCACCGTGCTCTAAAAACACTTCTACTCGGTAGTAATCCTGATGACTATCAAATGTCTCAACTTCAGTTCCATTCATCGTAAAGGCTCGAATACGCAGCCCATAGGCAAATGGCGACGTTTCATTTTCAGAACTTCCAATGAGTAACCATACCCGTTCGTTAACTCGGGTAATAACCGCTGGTACATTTTTGTCTAAGAAAGCTTGCTTCACCTCTTTTAATGCAGGTTTTGCAATCATATCCAGAAAATTTTGCGCATCTTGCTGGCTTGGTTGCGAAACCAGCACATCAATCCGGTCTTTCCAGCTCATATTCGCCTGTGCAAACTGGACACTAGTATTGTGTTGCTGGACACTTTCAAGCTTTAAACGGTCATCTTTAAGGGCTTTATAAAGCCCAATACACATTAAAAACATCACAATCAAAAATGGCATAGCACTGGCAATCGCTGCGGTTTGAAGTGCATGAAGACCACCAGCAACTAGTAATACTGACGCTACAACACCTTGTAAAACTGCCCAGAATAATCGCTGCCACACAGGTGAAGTTCTATCACCACCTGAGGTTAAGTTGTCTATGACCAATGAGCCAGAATCAGACGAAGTCACAAAGAACGTCACCACTAAGAAGACGGCGACTACAGATAAAACCGTGCTAAATGGTAAAAACTCAAAGAACCTAAACAATGCCACCGAAACATCATTACTTACCGCCTCAGACAAATAAGTTGCGCCGCGATTCATAATGGCGTCAATGGCAGTATTGCCAAACACCGTCATCCACAAAAAGGTGATCCCTGTGGGTACAAACAACATGCCCATTAAAAATTCACGAATGGTACGTCCGCGACTCACTCGGGCGATAAAAGTCCCAACAAATGGGGACCAAGAAATCCACCAGCCCCAATACAATAATGTCCAACCACCAATCCAATCCTCTTTTTGCTCATAGGCATAGAGGTTAAAAGTTTTATTCACAATATCGCTAAAGTAGCCACCAGTGTTTTCCACGAATGCTTGTAAAAGCATTACCGTCGGTCCTAAAAATAACACTGCTAGTAATAAGATTAATGCTAAAAAGAGGTTCAACTCGCTTAACCGTCTTACCCCTTTATCTAAGCCTGCTACAACCGAAATTGTCGCGATGGCAGTAATGCCAAGGGTTAAAAACACTTGAGTGGAAATCGTATTCGGGAATCCGTCTATTAAATAACTCAAACCTGAGTTTACTTGTAAAACGCCAAAACCCAGTGATGTCGCAACACCAAACATAGTGCCTAACACAGCGAACGTATCAACCGCGTGGCCAATAGGTCCATAGATCCTGTCACCGATTAATGGATATAAACCTGACCTTGGTAACAAAGGCAACTTATGACGATATGAAAAGTAAGCAAGGCTAAGCGCAACCACAGCGTAGATAGCCCACACATGAAGCCCATAATGGTAAAAGGTGATTTTCAGCGCATCTTTAGCAGCTTGGATACTTTCAGGGTCTGCCTCTGGCGGCGCCAAGAAATGCATTACAGGCTCAGCGACACCAAAAAACATTAAGCCAATACCCATGCCTGCAGAAAAAAGCATCGATACCCAGCTCTTATTGCTGTAGTCAGGCACTGAATGATCTGGGCCCAGTTTAATATCGCCGTATCGACTGAGCATCACATAGATAATAAATATCAAAAAGATGCCGACACCAAGAATATAAAGCCAGCCAGCTTTAACTTCTAACCAAGATTGAATAGATTTAAAGAAATGGCTAACGCTATCTGGCCATACAGCACAGAATAGAACCATCATAAAAATAAGTATTACAGAAGAATAAAAGACAGGCGGGTTAACACTCGACTTCTTTGACATGATAAAGAACCAGAATAAGTTACGATAAGCCGCTAAAAATCTGTTTAAAAATAACAAGTTAATTTAGAATACTTCTAACTGATATTTTTCGACTTCAAGCAACCGTAAAAAGAAAATTTAGCGTGTGTGACTACAAATATAGTCACACCACCGTTAATAATCTATTTTACAGGGGGATTATTATTAGAAATGGAAATACCAGCAGTTAGATTAAAACGCATTGCATCTTCAAAAGACCAATCGACCTCGATGAGATCTTCGCGTTTAACTAAACTTGTTACTCCAGCCATTTGATAACTCAACTGGAATAACACCGGTACCCAATCACCTTCGGGTAATGCTTCAGTTAACGGTTCGGGGGCAGTTTGATTCATAATAAACCCAACGACATAACCGCCATTTGCTTGCTTAATTAACACCGTCTTTTGATTCTTCGGCTTTCCATCTCGTTTCATCAACCCAGCAATATCACGAATACTGCCGTAGACTGATTTAAACAATGGGAACTTCATTAACTGCTGTTCTAGCCAGCCATATAACCAAGCAAATGGACTAAACGAAAATAACACCCCTGAAATAAACACCAATACAGCGACTAAAATAAAGCCTGCACCGACAAAGGTATTATTAAGGTCAACAATATCCAGCAGTAAATGACCTAAGCCATCTAAAGAAATAAATAACGACCAAAATAACCAAAGACTTAATACCATAGGCAATAAGTTGGTTAATCCACGAGAAAGGGTATTTTTCATTTAGCTCACAATAGAGAATATTTAAGCAGAAAATGTTAACACAGTTTGCTCATTAGTCATGCCGCATATACGCGATGACTAATTGAGCTAACATGACTTTGTGAGCTCAATCACATTCGATTGAATTTACTGTTCGGATTATTAATTTTTTGAAGCAGAAAGTGACAGCCATTGATGGCGTCCTAACTCTAAAACGACTCCCACAGCTAAACCTGCAGCGGTATTGATAACAAGACAAACTAACGCCGTGGTAAAAATAACAAAAATACAGAAAGGTTTACCATCGATAAAACGCTTTGACCAAGCTAATTGAGTACCTGCTATTGCAAGCAAACTGCCTAGCACAGCAAGTGGAATTAACGAAAGAACAGTAGCAATGCCCTGCCCCCAAAATACCGCTATAAGTAAACAAGTGACACCAAAAATAGTCGGCGCTAACCAAGTGCGTGCGCCAAAATGATGCTGTACTGCTAAGCCACCTGCGCCGTGACACATAGCAGCGCCGCCAAAAGGCGCCAATAACAAGTTTGACCATCCCGAGGTTTTAGCAAATGCCTGTGGGGTAAACTTGTCACTATCATCGGGAAACTTATCTTTAGCCATCGCAGAAATAGCAATCACAGCATTGGTTAATGTCAGCGCAAGCTGTGGCAATACCAATAACACGGCCGCAGAACTCCATTCATGACTGTCAGGCCAGCTAAACTGCCAATGCGCAGCTTGGGCGAAATTAAAACTGGGTGAACTTTGGCTTAAGTACTGCCAAGTAATGCCTAACAAGATAACCAATGGCATCACAATGTATTGCATCGGCATAAAGCGACTTAGAAACAATGCGGCAAAAGCGAGTAAACCCACAGCCCATGTTTCACTCATCATAAAGCCGCCCATCCAAATCAATTGAATACCAATGGCTAATTGGATACCGATGCTAATTGCTGGTGATAACTGCTTCGCCATCCATTGAATAATGCCGCTATAAGCGAGTACGAGTAATATTATCCCCATTAGCATTGCTGAGGCTTGCAACATACCAGGGGTTAATCCTTCAGCAATCACCAAAGCACTGATCACTTTCATAGGTTGTATTGGAATTGGCCTGCGATAATAAAAGGCGGTAAAGAGCGCAAAGCAACCAAAGCCTAAAAAGATGCCTTGGGGAGAAAATTGGTTTAGTGCAATGAGCCCTAATACCAAAGGAAGAAAGGTGCCTAAGTCAGCGAATGCGCCGCTTAGCTCCCCTGAAAATTTGTTTACGTTGTTTAGTCTATGGGTCTTACATCTCATATATCTTGCCATAAGGATTGGATATAGAAATATAGCAAATAGAGTGCCAAATTAAATTTGTGACCTATTTCATAAAAATATCGATTTTTTAATAACTTATGAAAAACGATGCGACAAACTGTCTCAAACATCAAATTCTTACAAGGTCATTTTGTCCAGTTTAGCCAACGCTTAATCATTCAATAGTAACTAATTACGTATTTTGATCAGCTCCCATATATCTGCGCCACGAAATAGTAGTCTTATAAATAACGGCCATAAAAAAGCCCCTATAAAGGGGCTTAATCTTATCATCGTCAATCACATGTAAATGCTGATAGCGATAGAGATGGCGATTTACATGTTTAAATCTTTTTCCATATCTTCGTATGAAGTATGGCGAACATCTTTACCTTTCACGTAAAAGATAATGTATTCACAGATATTTTTACAACGGTCACCCACACGCTCAACTGCACGAGCAGCCCAAAGTACATCTAGTACCGCTGGGATAGAGCGAGGGTCTTCCATCATATAGGTCATTAACTGACGAATAATGCCTTCATACTCTTTGTCTAACTTGGCATCTTCTTTATGTAACTCAAGTGCATTTTCAGCATCCATACGTGCAAATGCATCAAGGGTCGCATGAAGCGTACGCGTAGCATGACGCCCCATGTTTTCAATGCTCACTAATAATGGCTGCTGGTTGTTTAAACGCTTATCTAAGGCTGCTTTAGCAATACGTACACAAGCATCACCAATACGCTCTAAATCGGTAATGGTCTTGCCGATGGTGATAATAAGGCGTAAATCGCTTGCTGCAGGCTGACGCTTAGCAATAATACGAGTACATTCTTCATCAATCGACACTTCCATACCGTTAACTCGATGATCGCCATCAATGACTTTCTGCGCAAGTTCAGCATCAAGTGATGCAAGTGCATCCAGTGATTCTTCAAGCTGACGCTCTACTAAGCCACCCATCGCTAATACACGGTTACGAATATCTTCTAATTCAGCGTTAAACTGACCAGAAATATGCTTATTTAAATTTTTGCTTTCCATTACTGTATCAACCTTTATTCTTTAAAATATTGACCGAAGCCATCAGCTACTAATGCCAGTACAATTAGCCGTAACGACCTGTAATGTAATCTTCTGTCTTACGTTTTTGTGGCGTGGTAAAGATAGTATTGGTATCAGCGTACTCAATTAACTCACCCATGTACATGAAGGCAGTTTGGTCTGATACACGTGCTGCCTGTTGCATATTATGCGTTACGATAACCACAGTATATTTTGATTTAAGATCCGTGATTAACTCTTCAATCGTTAACGTTGAAATAGGATCCAATGCCGATGTTGGTTCATCGAGTAGTAATACTTCTGGCTCAATGGCAATCGCACGGGCAATAACTAAACGTTGCTGCTGACCACCAGATAAACCGAAAGCGTTATCGTGTAAACGGTCTTTCACTTCATCCCAAATCGCAGCGCCGCGAAGAGAACGTTCAGCCGCTTCATCTAACTCACGACGGTTGCTCACACCTTGCAGGCGTAGACCGTAAACCACGTTCTCGTAAATTGATTTTGGAAACGGGTTAGGACGCTGGAACACCATGCCGACATTACGTCGAAGGGCTGCAACATCGACTTTCTTGTCATAAATGTTTTGACCATGAAGTAAGATTTCACCATCAATATGACAAGTTTCAACTAAGTCGTTCATGCGGTTAATACAACGTAATAGCGTTGATTTACCACAACCACTTGGGCCAATAAATGCAGTCACTTGGTTTTTTGGGATCTTCATGCTCACATCAAATAGAGCTTGTTTATCACCATAACGTAAATCTAGGTTACGAATTTCTAGCGCAGTATCCTGTGCAGGTAGGTTTGCTAAATCGACAACTTCAGATTTAATAGCGCTTTGATCAATAGAAATCATTTTTCTTTTTCCTCAGGATATCGCTAATTAATGTTCTAGCGAACGGAATTTTTCACGTAAGTGATTACGTACACTAATAGCTGTTAAGTTAAGTGTCACAATCACAGATACTAATAAGAATGAAGTTGCATAAACTAATGGTCTAGCCGCTTCTACGTTAGGGCTTTGGAAGCCAACGTCATAAATATGGAAACCCAAATGCATAAACTTACGTTCTAAATGGATAAACGGGAAGTTCATATCAATAGGTAGTGTCGGTGCAAGTTTAACGACACCTACTAGCATCAACGGCGCAACTTCACCTGCTGCACGAGCAACAGCCAAAATAAGACCTGTCATAATTGCAGGGCTCGCCATTGGAATAATAATGCGCCACAAGGTTTCAAATTTTGTCGCACCTAAGGCTAAACTACCTTGACGTACTGCAATTGGAATACGACTTAAGCCTTCTTCAGTCGATACAATAACCACTGGCAAAGTCAAAATTGCTAAGGTTAATGCAGACCAAATTACACCAGGCGAACCAAAGGTTGGCGATGGTAATGCTTCAGGATAAAACAATTGGTCTAACGAACCACCTAACATATAAACGAAGAAGCCTAAACCAAATACACCGTATACAATTGACGGAACACCCGCTAAGTTAATCACCGCAATACGGATCATCTTAGTAATTGGGCCTTTCTTAGCGTATTCGTGTAAGTAAATCGCTGCAATAACACCAAATGGTGTCACAATCACAGCCATTAGCATAACCATAAATACCGTACCGAAAATTGCTGGGAATACCCCGCCCTCGGTATTGGCTTCACGTGGGTCATGGCTAACAAAACGACCTAAACCGACAAACCAATGCACGACTTTATCAAAGCTATTCATGCGATTTACGTAGCTAACATCAAGTACTGAATCAAGCTTTAAAGTGACTTCTTCACCGCGCATATCACGAATGATAACAGAGTCTCTTGCCGCTTCATCACGCAATGCAAACAAGTCTTTTTCCATGACTAAATAGTCTTGGTTTAACTGCTCAGCTTGGGCATCAAGCTCTGCTTTAAGTGCTGGTGTTAACTTACCATCTAACTCGAAACCACGTTCTTTTAAACGAAGACGTTCTAGGGCGTAGTTAACTGAACCAATTTCAGACTTCTGCAGTTTCAGCGCTTGTTTACCAATATTAACCGCACGTTCGATATGCTCTTCTAACGACGCTTCAATCTGCTCACCTTCAAGTGATAAACGCTTACCGTCTTCAATAACCGCAACTGGATAGCCATAGAAGTTACCGTTTTTAGTACGCTCAAACATCGCGATATCAGTTGGTTTTTCACGGCTCACAATATCCGTTGCTAAAATCCAGCGGAAATCTAAACCTACAAACTCACGGTTACCGGTTTTAACTAAGTAACGCGTAACAAATTCACCTGGATACTCATTAAACGTGTGACCCGCTGAAATTAAACGTTCAGTAGGTACTTCCTCACGGTCGTAAATTTCACCAATTAAGGTCGACTTAACACCATTGTTATCTTCCATTTTCCACTGATAAATATCAGCAGGCCAGAAGTAACTTAAACCGCGCCAAGCAATTAATAACAACAAACCAAGTACTGCAATCAAGCTGATACTTACTGCACCACCAGTCATCCATATCCATGGAGAACCTGATTTAACCCACTTACCCATTGCTCAAACCTCTCAAGGCGATTGGCGAAATATTAAATACTGTTTTCATCTTCATTCCTTAAAGTGAGCTGTAACGTTCACGTAGACGTTGACGTACCACTTCTGCAATGGTGTTAAAGACAAAGGTAAATACAAACAAGACGAATGCTGCAAGGAACAGTACGCGGTAATGCGAACTACCAATGGCAGATTCAGGCATTTCAACAGCAATGTTCGCCGCCAAGGTACGCATACCTTCAAATACACTCCACTCAAGGATTGCGGTGTTACCGGTTGCCATTAATACAATCATGGTCTCACCTACAGCGCGGCCTAAGCCCATCATCACTGCTGAGAAGATACCAGGACTTGCCGTTAGCAATACCACACGTGTTAATGTCTGCCAGTTGGTTGCACCTAAGGCTAACGAACCGTTCGACAAGTGACGTGGCACAGAGAAAATCGCATCTTCAGCAATCGAGAAAATCGTTGGAATAACCGCAAAGCCCATCGCAATACCAACAACAAACGCGTTACGTTGGTCAAATGTAATGCCGAGTTCGTTGGTAATAAATTGACGCGTGTTGCCATCAAAGAAAGCAATTTCAATCACTGGACTTATTTCAAATGAGAACCAACCCACAAACAAAATAACCGGGATTAGCATAATTTCTTGATAAGTCTCAGGTAAGCGTTGCTTCCACTGAGGTGGCAACTTGCTCCAAGTGAATGCACTCAGCAAAATACTGGTCGGTAATAGGGTCAGTAACACTAAAATACCTGGCAGGTGGTCTTCAATTAATGGCGCTAACCATAGACCTGCTAAGAAACCCAAAATAACCGTTGGCAATGCTTCCATGATTTCAATCGTTGGCTTAACCACACTGCGCACTTTGGGTGCCATGAAGTAAGCCGTGTAAATTGCGCCAGCAATCGCGATTGGCACAGCAAAAAGCATTGCGTAAAAAGCAGCTTTCATTGTACCGAATGCTAACGGCATTAAACTTAATTTAGCTTCAAAATCATCTGAACCTGAGGTGGACTGCCACACGTACTGCGGTTCTGGATAACCTTCGTACCAGACTTTTTGCCACAAAGCGCTCCATGACACTTCAGGGTGGTCATTATCAACTACAAACACATTTAAGCTATTATTTGCTTCAACGATTAACGCATTTGAACGAGGACTAAATGCCATTTCGCCAGGCTGAGCGATATTGAATTTCTCGGTGAATAAGTTGCGTTGACTGGTGGTATAAAGTAGCGATAGCTCACCTTCTGGGCTTACTACTGCAAAACTTTTACGATAAAACTCAGTCGCAATTGTTTGCACAGGTGAGTCAATTTCAAAGTCACGTATTTTTTGATACAAACGACCGTTGCGACTACTGACTTGGAAGTATTGATCAATAGTACCGTCTTCATAATTGACTAATACAGAGCTTGCACCCGCCAATAAACTCACATTAGATACTTTATTTTTACCATCCTTTACATCAATAACTTGAAGTAACGTTGGCGCATCAGTATCACGAATGTTATAGATAAAAATCTTGTCTGATGTCGGTAAAATTAATTGACGGTGATCAGGTGTCATTAATGCGGTAAATGCTTCTTTTGGAGCATCTTCAACGAAAGTTAAGTCTGAGTACCATTCAATTTCTTCGGTCATCATGTTTTCTTCGCCTTCAAGACGATTCAATTTCCATGAACCTTCATTATCTTGGTAGGCAAAGCCAATACGACTATCGATGTAATCAAAAACTAAATTGTTTAATGGCTGACCTTCATCAACCATGATTGGCGTCTCACCAAGGGGATAACGTAAACGAGGCGTAATCGTGCGCACGTTGTCTGGGTAAGTGACACCAAAATTAACGCCTACAACTAAGGCTTCACCCGAACTTAAGCCCAAGGCAAAACGTTGTTCGTTCGGCTTTGCTTTAGCACTACTGACTACAGTTGTGCCCGCTGGAATAGGTGGATTAAAGCTTTCAATTAACTGCTTAGTGGCTACTGAATAAAAATCAACTTGACCTTCAACCGTCACGCGATAAGCAATTTCGTTCTGCTCATCACTGCCCACCATTAACGTGGCGAGGTCGGTATTTTGATAACTGATTGTTGAGACAGGCTCAACATCAGCGCCATCAAAAATAGGTTTAATAACATACAATAAGTAAAAGAAAATCAACAACAAAGCGACAAAGACCATGGTACCACCCACAGTCACTCCGACTTCAGCTGCTTTATCCGTAAATGCTCTTCGACTTGTGCTTCTATTAACTAGCAAGCTTTTCGTTTCAGAACCAGGCTGACCTACCTGACTTTCCATTCAGAACCTCTATAATTAATCGTCAGCGAAATTTCGCTATGATTGTTTAATCCGCTGTGTTACTAAATAAATAGCTGTTTTATTTACTTAAACCGACTGTTGTTAAATTACTAGCGAGTAGCTAGTGTAAAAATCAGCAGTTTAGCGAGCTTATATGACATTTTTTGGATGCCATTTTAATTGGCTGAATTATATGACGTAAATATGACAGTAGTGTTACAGCAGATTTATTTGTTAAAAAATTGGGAGTTTCATATATGTTACGTTACCTGATCACCCTGCAAGCCCCTGATAGAGTAGGGTTAGTTGAACAAATCGCAAATGTTATAAGTCGTCACAATGGTAACTGGCTTGATTCAGAAATGCGTCATATCGACGGTGTTTTTGCAGCTATATTACAGTTAGAAGTTTCAGCATTAAAATGGGATGCCATGCTGGAAGCTTTAGAGTGTATTGAAGGGCTAAATTACGCCTACTCTAAAACCGGCTATATTGCAGAGCCAATCAAGCGTTTAAGCTTTAACTTAGTAGCATATGACCGTGAAGGTTTAGTTCTTGAAATCTCAAATAAGATCAATGCGCTTGGAATAAACATTGAGCAGTTTAGTAGTCAGCAAGAAACTGCAAGTCATAGTGGCATCGCGTTATTTAGAGCCACTATGGGTCTAGGTTTGTCAGATCCTAACCAAGAAGAACAGTTAACAGAATCCTTATATGAACTTGGTGATGATGTAGTGCTCGATAAACTCAGTAAAAGCGCTTAGTTACTCAAGGTCGGTTTTACTACTAGTAATCAGTAATGAATAATTAACAGCTAGCACCAATAGCTGCTAACCTGTTGTTGATAAGCTTATTTCACCAGCGTGATGATTCATTCTCCACGCTGGTGTTTAACCTATTTTTCAAATTATCTCCCCCCATTAGATTTTCGATTTCATTGCGATAAACCTTCATTTAACTGTCACAATATCTCTACCCGCATAACTGTCGATTCAATCTAAAAAACCGTTTAAATTTACCTACAAGCATCTGTTAGACTAAGCACAAATGATAAAAACAAAGAGTATAAAATGTTAGGAACGCTGTCTAAAATGCGCACTCAGCTTGATGAGCAAAATGAAGTGCAATACAAACTGCCTGTGGGCGATGAAACCATCGACCTTAACCCTTTAATTGGTAAAACACTGACACTAACTCACACTGGGAATATTTTTTGTTGCAGCTGCGGTAAAAAGACCAAAAAGAGTTACTCTCAAGGTCACTGTTATGTATGCATGTCTAAGCTTGCAAGCTGTGATTTATGCATTATGAAACCAGAAACCTGCCACTTTGATAAAGGCACATGCCGCGAGCCTGAGTGGGCTCAAAGCCATTGCTTTGTTCCTCATTATGTATATTTATCCAATACCTCAGGGATTAAAGTCGGTATCACCCGCTATACCCAAATCCCTACTCGCTGGATAGATCAGGGGGCGACTCAAGGTCTGCCAATATTCAAAGTATCGACACGTCAACTATCGGGCTTAGTGGAAGTTGAATTAGCAAAGCTAATCAACGATAAAACTAACTGGCAGGCTATGCTAAAAGGCAACGCTGATGATGTCGACTTAGTCGATATGGCCAATCAATTAATCCCAGTGATTGAAGAGCGCTTATTGGAAATCAAACAGCAAAACCCTGATTTTGTTATTGAGCGTTTAGATGATGCGATTCAAGGGATCAAGTTCCCTATCACTGAATTCCCTAAGAAAGTTAAGTCGCATAACTTTGATAAAACCCCTGAAGTAACTGGTGTTTTGCAAGGTATCAAAGGCCAATATCTTATCTTTGATACTGGGGTGATCAACATTCGTAAGTTTGGTTCTTACGAAGTCGATGTAACCGTTTAATTATTGCATTAACTCATTCCAGAACGAGACAAGATAAATAAAAAAGCCGCTGAAATTTATCAGCGGCCTTTTTATTATTCGAATGTTACTCGAAAACTACATTACGTGGTTAGGAACAGAATTTAGCATCATAGTGGTAAGTTCATCAAAGCGTTGCTCGCGATCTTCAATGGGCTTATCTGTATCAGTAAAACCTTGAGCAAGAACCTTCCATACAGGTTGTATACGAATAGGGCTAAATAGTGCAACGAGTACCGAACCTTTTTCATAATCGTCATCCACGCCCTTGGTCGATAAACCTGCGACTAAACCCGCTCGCTTCATGATTTCTTTATCACTCATTTCCGATTCTAGTGCCATGCCAAAACCAACTAAAATACTTGGAGACTCATCACTTTCAACATAATGATACCCCTTAGCTTCCATTATTTTAGTGATCGATTGACGCATATGTCTTACTAACTCAGCATCATTAAGTTTATTCGCACTACGAACCGTAAACATGGTTGGATGCCAGCCAAAGCTTTTTGCGCTTGAAGAAATTAAATCTAAGTCGCCTGAGGTCACCATAGTAATTCTGCTTGGAACCGGATCAATACTGGTTTCATTTGTTGCACAACCACTAACTAATACCGCCACTAAACTTATCCATAAATACCACTGTTTGTTTATCATTTATCCGTTAATCCTATAATCAGAAACTAGCAAGTACTTCGAAGGTAAGCACAGTCAATAAGAGCAATAATCAAGCGCAATAGTTAAAAAGTGCGAACTGTAGCATCGATAATAATTTAACATATGAACCCTAACCTAACCTGACTCAAATTTAATAACAACAAATCCGAATATTTTAAGTATATTTTAAACACTTGAGGGCAAACAACAAAATAACCCCAACCAATTAATGACAAACGTATCCAAATGTAATTCACTAAACACAAGTTTTTTGTTTGTTCACTAAGCGATAACCGCTAAAATGTGGCTCTTAAGCAAATCACCCATCTAGAATGATAAGGTCTATGGAACTCATTATTACCATCGCATTGTTTGCCTTTTCAGCTGGAATAACTCCTGGCCCCAACAATATTATGTTGATGACATCTGGAGTAAATTTTGGCATTAAACGCAGTATTCCGCATTTATTAGGGATCATCGTAGGTTTCCCAAGCATGGTACTTGCTATCGGTTTGGGCCTAAGCGCTGTGTTTCAAGCTTACCCGGTGGCCCATCAAATCATTAAAGTGGCAGGCATTATTTACCTACTTTACCTTTCTTGGCTGATTGCCAATAGTTCTAGCAATCTAGAAGGCAAACAAACAGCAAAGCCATTTAACTTTTTACAAGCCGCAGCATTTCAGTGGGTGAACCCAAAAGGTTGGATTATGGCTGTTGGTGCGATTGCGACATTTACTAGCATTGACCATTCTTTAGCACCACAAGTCATTACCATTGCGGTAGTGTTCTTCTTTGTTGCATTACCTTGCGCCTCAATATGGCTGAGCTTTGGCATTGGCTTAAAAAAATTACTCAAAAATCAACGTCAGCAACGCATATTTAATATTTCAATGGCGTTATTATTAGTGTTATCCATTATCCCTATGGTACTACCTAACTAGTCGTGTCAATTAAGCAACAGGAATTCAGATGTCAGAGTTAAACGAATACCATATAGAGACGGCAAACTGGGTCAACAAAGTGATCATGAAATATAACATTTGCCCTTTTGCTCGCCGTGAAGTAGAGCGAAACAGTATTCGTTATTACTGTAGTGAGAACACCAAAGTTAAGCAGGTGATGAAAGATTTTCTCAACGAATGCCAATATTTAGATGAACACCCTAATGTTGAGACCACTCTTTTTATTATGCCCCGCGGCTTTGAAGGGTTTTACAGTTATCTCGATATCGTCGATTTAGCCAACGACAAACTGTTTGAAAACGAATATGAAGGTGTTTATCAACTGGCAAGTTTTCATCCTGACTATTGCTTTGAGGGCGAGCCCCAAGATAGCGCGGCAAATTTTACCAACCGCTCCCCTTACCCAACGATCCATATTATCCGTGAATCAAGTATGGAAGCGGCGCTTGCTGAATATGATGAGCCAGAAACCATACCTGAACGCAATATCGCCTTTGCAGAACGAAAAGGGGCTGAATTTTTCACCGCTTTACTCAAGCAATGTCGTGTAGACCCTTTAAACAATAAATAGCTTAAAAAGAGTTTTAATTTGAATAACCCACAGCAGTTACTGGGTAAGACCGGTATGCTATTTTTTCTGGTCATTATTAGCGCTTTTCCGCCATTAACGATTGATTTGTATTTACCTGCTTTACCCACCATGGTTGAGGTGCTTAATACCAATCAATCTATGGTGAATTTAACCCTGAGCAGTTACTTTGTAACCTATGCTATTGGGTTGCTGTTTTGGGGACCCCTAAGCGAAAAGTTTGGCCGAAAACCTATCGTGCTCATCGGGATAAGCGGCTACATTGTCACTAGCATTATTTGCGCTTTATCAGCCAGTATTGAGCAGCTTATCTTAGCCCGCATACTGCAAGCCTTTGTAGCAAGTGCGGTTACAGTGGTATCAACCGCTATCGTAAAGGACATATATACCGGTCGTGAGCGCGAGAAAATCATGGCAACTATCATGTCATTGGTCATCATCGCCCCTATGGTTGCGCCAGTGATTGGGGCTTTTTTATTGCAAGTTGCCTCATGGAGAATGATGTTTGTCGCATTAGCCATATTTGGCAGTTTCGCGGGTATCTTAGCTTTGTGTTATCAAGAAACCCTTGAGAAAAGGTATCAGGGCTCTGTACTGAGATCATGGGGACGGCTTGCGGTTATTATCCAAAACCCTCGATTTGCTATCTTATTAATCATATTTTCAATTTCACCAATGGCATTAATGGGCTTTCTCGCTTCTGGTTCATATATTTACATCAACGATTTTGGCCTTACAGAGCAGCAATTTAGCTACGCATTTGCTTTTAATGCAATGTGTGCGGCGTTTGGCCCAATGATTTATATGCGCCTATCCAGTTATATCACGGTGAAAAGAATTATCACTCTGTGTTTTCTCTTTTTATCAGTAGCAGGCGTATTAACCCTAACCATAGGTCATTTATCACCTATTGTTTTTGCGCTTATTGCCGCGCCAGCGACTGTGGTTATCATCACCATGAAAGTACCTGGCACGAACTTAATGTTAGATCAGCAAAGTCATGACACAGGCTCTGCTGTCGCGTTGATTCAATTTTGTAGCATGATCTGCGGAGCGCTAGGAATGGTATTAGTCTCACTCAGCCAAGCGTCTTTAATTACAAACCTCGGCATTATTCAGCTCTGTGTAGGCGTACTCGGGGTGATATTATGGTTATCGGTTAAAAACAGATCTTTTGTTACTGATAAGCTGTTAAAAAACAAATAAAAACCTTCATTTAAAAAAGCGTGAGCGATAAACCAGATTAACTTATGTTTGTATCGCCCACGCTCGTTAAATATTTTTAAAACTTGTTTGAGTTTCTACACTAATAACCCGTTGACGCCACCAAAGCTATTACCATAGTTGTTCCAACCTAAGCCAAAGGCATTGGCGATATCTAAATACAAATTCGACATACCTGCATTATTGGCATCAATAGCTATACCTTTATTTATCGCATTGCCTGCACCACCAGCAAGATAAATACCTGGATTTTCTTGTTGATGATTACCGCCACCGACTTCGGACATGACCAATATTAAGGTGTTATCTAATAAAGTGCCACCATAAGCGGTATCAGGGCGAGAGGCTAATTGATCCATTAAGTAAGCCACCATCATGTTGTACCAAAGGGTTTGTGAGTTAAATACATCAGATTCGTCATGGGAGCTAACGTGTGAACGAGTTTGGTTCCAATACAATTTATCGCCGCTACCATAATCTCCCATGTAAGGTCGAATGCTCGGAAAGTTAATCTGTAGTGACTCATCCTGCGCACCCATAAATTGAAAACTGGCAGTACGGGTGACATTAGCTTGAAATGCCATCGCGATATTACGCATTTGTGCTTGAGCCACCGCTTCGGCTTCTTCATTGAGTCCAGACATCCCAACCGTTGGACGACTGAAACCTGTGCCATCGCCAATATCTAGCGAGCTGTTTAATACATTTTGATAGTAATTCAGCGACTCTTCATGGGTTAATAACTTACCTTGCTGGGTAACATTTAAACTATTAGCTTGGAGTAAATCCAAATTCTCATGTAATGATTCTAGTACGCGATTGCGCCTTAAATCTTCTGGAGAAGTTTCACTTTGATTGCCCCCATTGACCACATCTGCCAGTAAATTGTCGTAAATCATTTGTGGGTTATCAGGCACATCGATTTTATTACCATTGATGTTTGTGAACGGCATGTACTCAGAGCCTTTAGCTTTACTTGACCAACAGCCAACGTGTAGATTATTAGTTAAGGTTCCACCTAATGCATTACCAATTTCACTATCAAATGATGGCGCACCATCCACTCCGCCAGAAAATACTGCACGGCATGCCTCTGGGTGCCCTGAACTGCCACCATGTCCTGCAAAGGTTAAGTTTTTAATGGGGACCAAATTATTGATATGACTGTCTAAAGGACTTAGTGGGCTATCAGCCAAACTCCCAGCCCCTAAGCCACCAGTTTCATAAGCGTGCCACTTTTCTCTAGAGCAACCATTTGGGTAATACACCATCACAAACCGTCTCGCATCGCCCGCAGCTGCAAAAACATTAGGCGAAAAAGCAAACTGGCTTGCAAATGCAGTGGTTAAACCTGCTTTTGCCATAGTGCGAAGGAAATCACGGCGCTTCATTTTATGTTTTAAAAAGTTCATCAGATTATCCTTCCACTATTTACGCAGGGTATAGTTTTTTGTTTGAGTTAATTCAATCATCAGCTCAAGCATGGTCGAGCTTGCATCATCTTTGAACTCCTCACCGAATACGCTAACAGTACAGCTGTCTTCATCCGTTTCTAGCTGACCACGGGAATAGCGATACCACTGACGGGCATAACATGCCTTGCCGTGTGCACTGTCTGCAACCAGTTGTGCCAGTTCATTCATCCCTTGATAAGGGATAACTGGATCACTTTCTGATAAGAAGGTTTCAGCAGAGTCTAAGCTGCCAATGTAACCCGAAGAGTCAATAACTTTGACTTGGCCATCATCAGTGGTTTCAGTTTCAGAATAAATCCCTACAGCATTGTAGTTTTCAAGTCCAAAACCGATGCCATCAATGTACTGGTGACATGATTCACAACCATCTTGTAAATGGGCGGTTTCAAAACGCTCACGCACCGTTAAGCTAGGATCTTCTTGAGGCTTAAGTACAGCGCCAATTGGTGGCGGTGGGAAGTCCTGACACATCAAGTTACGACGAACAAATAAGCCACGTTTAACTGGATGGGTTTTCTCTGAAGCTGACTGAATAGTTAATATACCTGCGTGCCCTAAAATACCGCGACGCTCAGTATTAGCTATACCTTGAACTGTGCCATTACCAGCGGTATAAGCCACTTCTTGCCAACCGTTACCTCCAGGCCACTCTAGGCCATAATGATTAGCTAATTGTTGGGTCATAAAGCTGTAATCGGCGGTCAATAGTTGACTGTATTGTCCGCCTTCAAATACCGTTCGGCGCACGAACTCAATTGTTTCTTGCTTCATGTCAGCTTTTAAACTGTCACTCAGCACTGAGGTTTTAATGTCTTGGTCTAAATCAAGCCAACCGGTAATAAATCGCTCAAATGCGGCTTCTGCTCTAGAGTCTTGAAGCATACCTTGCACGGTACTGGCTATTTGCGATGCACTACTTAACGCGCCAGCATCTGCTTTAGCCATCAAACTCGCATCAGGCGTAGTAGCCCAGTAGGTATAAGACAGCATTGAGGCAACTTCGTAATCCGTCAGTTCATAATAGCCAGCACCATCACTGACACCGACTTCTGAGCGATACAACATGGCAGGCGCTGATAAAATAGCTGTTAATAAACCAATGTCATCATGCTGATTGTAAACCTCAGTTAAATCTGCAAGTTCTGCATCTGTTATTGGACGGCGAAATGCACGTTTACCAAAATCATTAATCACACAAGCAATGTCACTACAACCTGAGGATAGATCATAGATATTGTTGACCATTTCAGCGGCCGCTTCTGCAGCAGTGATATAGCCTTTTGCATAGTCATTAGTAAACAAGGTATTGGCACTGGTTTTAAAACCATTGACTGGGATATCGGCAGGTATGCGCCCTGTCGTCACATCAACATCATTCGATAATGCTAATAAATCACGAATGGAATTATTGTACTCAAGGGTTGATAGCAAACGATAGCCGCGGTCTTGTGGCACTAAATCATCAAGGTCAGTCGCATTACAAACATTAAGTGGTGCTACGTAAGCGCCAGCTAAAATCATACTTGCCGTTGATGATGCACACTCTCCAGTACAAGCCGTTGGATTACCCAAAGGCATGTTGTTTTCAATGTATGAGGTTAAGCTGGCAAGATCATAGTTATTTGCCACATTCAATAACGAAGTACCGCCATCACCTTCGACGCCGTGACAGCCTGCGCAGCCTTCATCGTTATAAAAAGCACGCCCTACTTCATAAGAGTCACTTACCGAGTCAAATACAGCAAGTAAGGTGTAGGATAATGCATCACCCACAACCAGTTGTGTATCAGCTAAGCTAGGGTCAATCAAATATGCAATACCAGAACCTTCCCAGCCGACAAACTCAAGTCCTGTCGCTGCAATATCAGCATTAATTTCAACAGTTGTCCCTGTAGCAAATAACTTACCGCTTAAATTCTCGCTACCATTTAACGTTACCGTGCCATTACCTACCTGCACTTGGCTGCCAGATTCAACACCATTTCCATTTGGCGCAACGGTTAACCAGCCATTGTCATACCAAGAAGGTGCTGCAAGGCTTACATTAAGGTCGGCTGTTTGATCGGCGCCATTATTACTGAAAATAATGTTCACTTGATTATTATTTGCCCACGCATCCGGCAAGATGAGTTTTAACCAAGTACCGCCCAATTCAATTGCCGTTGCACTAAGCACAGTACCGGGCCAACCATCGGAGCGAGTGGTTAGCGTCCCATTGTCATCAGACCAAATATATACCGTTGGTGTATTCCAATTAGTTGGAACATTAAAGTAAACATACTGGCCGCCTCCTTGATTACTCACAATGACACTGTCGCTGCTGCCCTGGTAACTTGCTGTAATTGTCGCGCTACCTGAGTTATTACCAGCAGTGATTAAGCCTTCAGCGTTAACACTAACAATAGATGAATCACTTGAACTCCAACTTGCCGCTAATGTCACACCAAGGCTAGTTTCGCCAGCATTAGCAATAACGGCTAACTGCTGAGACTCACCAGCAATGAGTGTTGGGGTTACTGCACTAATAATTTCTACATCATTAACTGTGCCAATACCTTGTGTAGTTGCACTGGCACTAACACTAATAGCGTTTGCATAAACCCCAATCGCTGTTAAATCATAATAATATTCGGTGTCTAGACTTAACCCCGTATCAACAAAGTTTTCGCTATCAGGGTTTAACGTTACTAGAGGGTAAAATGGGCCTGCTGGATTTAATGAGCGACGGATCTCATAACTTTGCTCATCGTCTGCAACATCATTCCAAGTTAAGCTTATTGAGTCAGAGCTGGTTGCCAGCGCACTAAACCCGGTTGGCTGCGCGGGGGCACTGATAACGGTAATATCTAGACTACCTTGTTGCCCATTGTGACTGGCCCATATTGTAGCGGTTCCTCTTTCACCCGCAGTGGTCGAAACTGTTGCGCTATCTCCAGTTGGATTAAGTACATTGGTATCGGATGACGTCCAAGAAACACCGCTTGTAGGCACAGTTTCAAAACCATTATCGTACAAGCCAAAAGTTGATAACAAGACAATAGTACTAGGAACAATCGTCGTTTGGTCGACTGTCACTTTCATTCCAATTTGAGTCGCGCTTTGGCCATCAATCCAGTCAGCAATTAACGTATCCGCCAATGGATTGGTTAATACACTGCCTTTTGGCATGCGGTTAGCATCATCGGTTTGATAAATATGCAGCAAACTCGCTGTATGATCGAATGGCAACATACGGTAAACCCCAGAACGCTGAACATTCATCATGTCCATTTCATTTACTGGTGTGTCGTAGTTTAAGTCCATTAAACTGCCATCATGGCAATGGGCACAGTTTGTGTCTAAATAGGCTCTAGCACGATTATCAAGATCAGCTGTTATATCTTCAGGATCTGGATAAGCAGCTAAACTATTAACAGAGGCTATTGCGCTATCAAACAAACCAATTTGGTTAAATACATCCAGTTGGTTATCTATGACTCCTTGATAATCAAACTCACCATTTAATTGAGCAGTACTCATAGCTAATGGCTCTTTACTGCCTGTACCCAAATGGCAAGAAGTACACTCAGCTCCCGAGCGAATACGACGCTCAATATTAGTCACTGCACCATCGTAAAATTGCGCTGCTGTTTCATTAAATGCTTCAGTCACTAAATCCGCATCAGTAGCTTGGGCATTCCAGCGGTAATTTGCAGAATCCCAGTTACCTGAATCTTGTTTAAACAGCACTGATGTTTCGTAAGGTGTTGTATTATCGATACTAGTTGGTAAGGACAAGTGTTTAACCAGCACACTCCCGATAGGTAAATTCCAAATGTCATTTTCATCAAACACAATATTGCTGTCATTCGGTAATGCCACAAAGTGACGCGTTATTAGACCGTCAAACCAACCGTCTGAATTGACATCATATTCAATTACACCGTGTGAAGGTATTTGCTCAGCCAGATCAGCAAACAGTCCTGTACTAGACAGTTTTGCCGGAATCGCTGCCGCTTGCGCTTCACGATTCACCATACGGTAAATAATCGATAAGCCGCCATATTCAACACCATGAGAAGTGACAAAAACCGACTCACCACTCATATCAGTACCAAATGACGAAATATTACTTGGGAAAGCATCACTCACCAGTTGGTCGGTATTACCTTCAACCGCTGACCAAATCTTTTTACTGACGTAATCGCCATAAATAAAATGCCCTGTAAGCTCAGGTAATTCAGCGCCTCGATAGACAAAACCACCAATAATAGACACCGACCCCGTATCGTGAAAATAACCACCTTCAGGTGCAATTAAGTCACCACTACAACTACGAGTATTGTTTGGGTCACCACCATCATTGCCACGATGATTGTTACCTTCACAAATCGGCCAACCATAGTTACCACCTGCTTGAATGATATTAACTTCTTCAAAGTCAGCTTGACCTACTTCGGTTTGCCATAAAACATAAGGCGCTTGATTATCAATGCTAAAACGCCATGGATTACGATGACCATAGGACCATATTTCATTAAGCACATTGTCATCATTGATGAATGGGTTATCTGATGGGATATCGTAATATTTACCAGAGAAGTTTGGCGTCTCGCGCATGTTTAAGCGAATAATACTGCCCAGTAAATTACTGGTATCTTGAGCGCTATTATTGGTTCTAGGATCTGGCTCTGTCGGCTCAATAGCCGTATCACCATAAGCACCATCACCGATGCTCATATAAAATTCACCTGTTTGAGGGTGAAATTGCATCATACTGCCTTTATGATCAGGTCCAGGTTGTGGAATGCGAAGTACCTCTATCCTCTCGCTACTTTGCGTT
Organism: Shewanella sp. GJ50-10; assembly: GCF_055808815.1. NCBI lineage: Bacteria > Pseudomonadati > Pseudomonadota > Gammaproteobacteria > Alteromonadales > Shewanellaceae > Shewanella > Shewanella sp. GJ50-10. The sequence goes on from NZ_JBVVSS010000001.1 coordinate 2,785,657, forward strand.
GGGTTAGTCGCATCATTTAATGTAATACGCTCAAGCACGCCATCGCCAAATACACCATTGTCACTTTCGTTGTCATTATCGCCTTCGATATAATAAATATAGGCAAAACGGTTAGTGGCAAAATCTGGATGAAAGGCTATCGAAAGTAAGCCCTGCTCATGGTAATCGCGAACTTCTTCGCTGATATCAATTAAGGTACTAACTTGAGCTGTGCTAACTGCGGGATCATTAGGAAATACAAACACCTTCCCAGACTTATCAACGATATAAATTAAGTCATTTAAACCATCATGAGTGACCATTACAGGCGATGAGAAAGTGCCATCTAATGCGGGAAAAGCTGATTCAAACTCGTAATCACTAGATGAAACACTACCAGATAATGGGAAATTCAATGGCGTGGCAAGCTTGGGTCTTTCAGCCAAGCCTTGCACAGCATTCACCACATTGAGTACAAAAGAATCTGTACTGCCATTATCAAGTGTTAGCGTGACATTGAATGTGCCAGTATTGCTTAAGATTGGCGATACAAGGCTTGCTCCTGTTAACACACCTTGCCAAGCATCACTTTGCCAAATAGCATTATCTATTGAACTTTGAGATGCCGCTGCGGTTAGCGCAATTCTTGTATTTACATTGACGGTGCGATCTTCCCCCGCGTCAGCAGAAGACAGGCTTGGTATGGCGCAAGCCGCCAATGTGACCCACTCACCATTGTAATAACATAATAAATCACCACTGAAATTTAAATCAGCAGTTTGATTAGCGCCATTGTCGCTAAAAATAACGTTACCGCTTTGGGCATTTTCATCAATGTCGATATACCATGCATTTAAACCACCAAAATCGGTAAGTGCTGCTCCAGGCCATTGACCATCAGCCATACTTCCTGCTGGTTCAGCTGCCCAAATATAAGCAGTAGGAGCGCCCCAATTATTATCATTAATATAATAAATCGCTTTACCCACTGGATAGTTAAATTCTGGCGCCGCAGAAACCGTTACAGTGACACTATCTTGAGCGGTCGCATTGTCGTTATCGGTAACCGTTAACGTCACCACATAAGTACCAGCCTGATTATAAACTTGACTGGTTGTTATGCCTGTTTGGCCATTACTCCAACTGTAATTAGTAATATTGCCATCACTATCAGTTGAGCCGCTGGCATCAAAATTTGCCTCTTCGCCAACCCAAATACTGATGTCTGCACCTGCATCTGCTGTAGGAGCAAGATTCTCTGCCTCAATAATCGAAAAGCCACAAGCTGTTAAGCTCATCCAAGTATTATCTTTAAAACACGCGTTAGGCGATGTCATTAATAAATCATTAGTTTGACCGTCACCATTATTATTAAAAATAACGTTCATTGACGTCAGTTCAACCGCGGGATCAAAACAGTAGAAATCACCTTGTTGAATCATGGTGTCACCCGGCCAATTAAAATTAGCTAATACACCTTGAGGAGTTGAGTTCCACATATAAATTGTGGGAGAGGCAAAATTTGCATTGTTGTCATAACAAATGGAGGTTGCTTCAATTGAGGCAGCATTAATATTGGTGACAGTAACTAAAACGGTATCGGTATTTATCGCGCCTTGATTATCGGTAACAGTCAAGGTGACTTGGTAACTGCCTTGCGTGTTATAAACTTGCGAAGGCGCAATACCGGTTAATTGATTACTCCATTCATAGCTTGAGATTGTACCGTCAGGATCCGATGAGCCACTAGCATCAAATGTGACAGTTGAACCCGCAACCACAGTTATATCAGCGCCTGCATCAGCAATGGGGTCAAGATTAGCGCTTAACAGCCCGCAATCATAAAGTGAATTCCAGCCACCATTTTGCCAACATTGATTAGGACTGGTCATCATTAAATCGGTTGTTTGTTGATTGCCGTTATCACTAAAAATAACATTAACGCTGTTTAATTCCACCCCTGAATCGTAGCAACTAAACCCCGCTTCAGTTGTCATACTTTGACCCGGCCAATTGGAGTTTGGAATTGCATTAGCTGGTGATGAGTTCCACAAATACACTGTCGGATTATTAAATCCATTCCCATTATCAAAGCATATTGATGTTGGACTGACAGCAGCGGCAACGGGTTGCGAAACTAACATTATTGATATCACTAGAAGAGAAAACAGACAATAAAATCTGGAGCGACTTAAGCGTTTAATTAAGCCGCTATTGTGATTATGTGCGCGCATGCTCATCACCTTATTTTTTGTTTTTGTAGTTATCTGAATTAAGTGTTTAAAACACCAAGTTCAAATTAAATAAATATCCCCATATTCAAATTAACAATATCACAACATATTTTTTGTAGAATATTTGCGCATTAATATTCAACGTATCAAGCAGCCAAGTACACCAGATTAAATGAGCTAAAACTGTTAACTTTTAGAAAATATAAAAGGCTATTTTCAGAGTTCATCAAACAAATAAAATAAGATATAGGAAGTATAAATAACAACCAAAATACAGAAACTTATAATTACTTATGGCGAGTATAACTGTATTTTATTTAATCCAATTAATAGGTAAAAATTACTTAGGTAAGACATCCAAAGAGCACCTTTTTATGAATTTGAATTCGCAATTAATAGCTAGGATTCAGCATTTAAAGATAAAACATTGAAAAACAATACAATATATTTTGGCCAAAATGTATGCGGCGCGATTGCATACGTATTCATAAATTTTTATTAAAAATAAGACAATTTATTGAAGGTTTTATCACTTTATTGAGGGAGGTAAACGAAAACATTAATACAGCCGCGGTTTTAATTATATTAACCTTTAACACGAAATAAGTGCGCTCATAAATACCAAGGTACAAAACAGTATTTTGAGACGTTTTAGTTTAAAAACTTAACTTAATTAGGTGGTTTATGCTGCCGCAAACAACAGCATTAATTTGTCGCTCATTTCAAATAGAAAGCTTTACAGCGTAAGTTTATAAGCCCAACTAATAACAGAGCTTTAGTCAGAGGTTAAACTCACACAAAGCCTCACTATTAATTAAATTATTTTGCAGCTAAGTTTGTTGCCATTTTCTTAGCAATAACTTGAAATAGCGCAAGCTCATCTTCTGTCATCCCAGCTGTCATTTGTTGATGAATTTTTTTATCAATTGAATTGATCCCCCCATTATCAACTGACTTTTTTCAGTTAAACGCAAACATTGGCTGCGCTTATCTTCAGGGTTTGGTTCCTTAACTATCAGCTCTTGGGTAATTAATGTATTCAGTAAACGCGTCACTTGCGCCTTGTCACGATTTAAAAAGTTCGCAATATCAATAGCAGTACACGGCGCTTTTTTACTGATTATTTTAAGCACTCGCACATGCATCGGTGCGATGTCTAAATCCAGTTGCTCAATATTATCGTGTAACTGACGCTTCAATACATGCACTAGCTGGAACAGACTTTCTAATGATTTTCGATCTTGCATAACGAGACTCCACAACAAAACTAGTTGACATTGTCAATCAGTAAAACTATAGTTGACATTATCAACTAAATTAACACTTATTTCAAGACGGAGGATAACTATGGTTCATCACGCATTAGATCAACAAACATTAGCTCCACAAGCACTGAACACACAAGCGATTAATTCAAGCGAGATGGTTACCTCGCAACCAACAAATAATAAAACACCACTGATTTATAAAGTGCTCACCGTCTTAGGCATGATGACATTAATGGGTGGCACATTAACAGGTGTGATGACGTTTTTAAATCTTGGATACAGCGATAGTTTTTTCTCTGACTGGTTAAGTGCATTTCTGCTGGCCGCAATCACAGTGATGCCAGCGGGTTTTATCATGATGGCATTGCTAACAAAGCTCGCAGAAATTCTCATTCCCAATTCGGGAGTGAAACTAAAGAACACGCTTGTAGGTATCAGCATGGCTTTGATTATGGAATCAGGTATCGCGTTATCGACAACCTACAATAATCTTGGGGTTACAAGTTCGGATACGTTTTTTAGCGCTTGGTTCAGTACTCTAGTCACAGCGCTGCCTTTTGCACTGACCATAATGGTTATCGTGTCATTGACCATAAAACCTAAAGTAGAAGCCATATTAAAAAGCTAAACATTAATCACTAAACATTTACTACTACAACTTCAACGACTATAAACTATTTATAAGGTATTAATTATGAACACAATTATCCGTAAAGGTCACAGCTATCGTATTACTGTCGAAGAAATCAATTTACCAGAGTCACAGGTGGGTAAAACGTTAGCTTTTGAATTTCAAGATAGAGAAGACTTATTCAACGTTGTTGATAAATTACAACAAGGCAGTGGGTTAGAAACATCTCTAGCAACTAGAGTTGCCGTGTCATTGCGCCTATTAGGCCCTGTCATGATGGAAAACCGTAAGCACCCATTGTTTGCTGAATTTATGCCACACTTTAAATCATTTATGCAGAACTTAAAAAATACAGTTAAAAGCACAATGAAAAAATAGGAATTAATTTATTAAGCTCTGCTAGTCGCACCTTAAAAGTCAACTATAGATAAATGATCAATTTAAACCTTTAGGAGTTATTGAATGAACATCGCTATTACCGCTGCAAGCGGACAACTAGGTACAGCAATTGTAAAAGCACTGTTAGCCATTACCCCTAAAGAAAATGTTATCGCATTAGCACGAACGCCTGATAATGCGCGACATCTAGGTGTAGAAGTTCGACCTGGTGATTACAATGATGCACAGCAATTAGAGCAGTCACTACAATCAATTGATGTACTGCTACTCGTCTCAGGTATGGATGCCCCTGATAAACGAATTGGTCAACATCGAAATGTCATTAATGCCGCTAAAAAGGCTGGTGTACAAAAAATTGTGTATACCAGTGTTCAAGGAGCTGAAGAAAACACGGCCTTCTCCCCTGTTATTCAAAGTAACCGTCAAACAGAACAAGACGTACGTGATAGCGGCCTAGATTGGGTGATTGGTCGTAACGGTATTTATATTGAACCCGATATTGAATATATCGATAGCTATAAAAAATTAGGCGTTATTGCCAATTGCGCTAATGATGGTAAATGCGGTTACACCACCCGTGACGAGCTAGGCTACGCCTATGCAAAAATGTTGACTCAGAATAAGCACAACGGTCAAACCTATAACCTGCATGGTGATCCGCTAACCCAATATCAATTAGCCGACTATTTGAATTTAGCTTTTAACACTGAACTCATCTACAGCCCAATGACAGTTGAAGAATATCAACAAGATCGCGTAGCTGAATTAGGTGACTTTATTGGTACTGTGATTGCGGGAATATATCAGGGGATCCTTGAAGGTAAAGCCAATAACCCGAGTCATTTTTTACAAGCCGCTGACAGAGCGCACATTGGTTGGGACAGATATTTTTCAGACTTAAAATCAAGTCATAATTAAAATACTCAAACAAAAAAGCCCAGCATTTGCTGGGCTTTCGATATACAAATAACACTTTAGCTGCTATCAGCGTAGTGAGTCTTTTTGTTCAGTTTTCGTCACTAACGATGCATTACTTGCACCTTCAGAACCTATGGTTAATTTACCTTGTTGAACAAGCCAAAAACCTAAACCAACAAACACCCCGCCGCCAACAATATTGCCTAATGTCACAGGAATTAAATTATTGAATGCAAAATTAACTAAGGTTAAATCTGCATATTGTTGAGGATTAATATTCAATGCAAGATAAAAGCTTTCTGGCGCAAAAGAATGAATAGCAACCCCTAATGGCACCATAAACATGTTGGCAATACTATGTTCAAAGCCACTACTCACAAACATCGCTACAGGTAATATCATTAATAAGGATTTGGTTAATAAATCTTTAGTTGCGAACGTCATCCATACAGCAAGACAAACCAGCATGTTACACAAAATACCTAAAGTGAAAGCTTGACCCCAAGTGTGATGAATTTTATGTTGCGCAATATTGAGTGCATTAAGCCCCCATTGTCCGCCATTTAATTCGAACATACGTGACGTCATTATCAGTAGCACCATAATCAGTGCACCAATTAAATTACCGCCATAAACTCGCGCCCAACATTGTAGTTGTGTTGCGGTTTTAATTTGTTTTTGTGCCCAAGGAATGGAAGTAAGTACAGTACTGGTAAATAACTCAGCGCCACATACAACCACTAAAATGAGGCCAAGGCTAAATGCAATACCACCAATAAAACGGGTCATGCCCCAACCGCTGGTACTGCCAGTGGTTACCGTGACATAAAACACGAACGCAATGGCAATAAACGCGCCTGCGAATATCGATAAGATGAAAGATTGCCAAGGGCTTTTGGCCACCTTAGCTAAACCAAACTTTTCTGCTTGTTCATAAGTCGTCGGTTCTGACGGCTTATTCGTTAACTCGGTCGTTGAATCTGCCGATTTTTGGCGTTCTTCACCGGTTAATTTCTGCATAAAAAACCTCAAATCTTTTAAAACTCAATAGGACTAATAAAGCAAATAAACAGCGTGACTTGTTATAACAAACTTAACCGTATTTAACGCCATCATTTAATCATACAAATAAATTGGTAATACCAAGAATAGTCATATGAACTTGGTAATAAAGCTGCTTTTAAAAGTAAAGCTTTCACTAATAAATGATCGACTTATCTAAAAGATGCTATAAAACAGTATAGCAAAGCTATATTGCGATAAGAAGGTAACAAAAAGCTAGCCAACAACAAGCCGCAAGAGTAGTCACTAATGATTGAATAAAAAACTTTTTGGTCAAAAAGTGTTAGCCAGATAACAGTTTTGTCCATATCTTATTCGATTTTGATTTAATTAAGTGAAGTTGCATAAAACCTATGCTAATATCCCTTAGGTAAATTGGTCTTACCAATTTAGATTTGCAAAGATTTTCGCTAACTCAGTACCAATATTAGTGAGTTAGCCAACAGATTAGATGCCCTAGTAATTATCCATTAATAGGGGTCTCAATTTTTTGATATGCCAACTTGGTTGTAACAGTTATCAACTACCATCGTATGGCACATCAACAGTCAATTAACGAGAAGGTAAATTACCATGACCGATAAAACAGAGTTATTTGCAAACGCTTGGCAAGGTTTTAAAGCTGGCGATTGGAAAACTGAAGTTAATGTTCGTGACTTCATCCAGAAAAACTACACACCTTATGAAGGTGACGAGTCTTTTCTAGCCGGTGCAACTCAAGCTACTGAAACACTTTGGGAAAAAGTGATGGTCGGTATTAAGCAAGAGAACAGCACTCACGCTCCTGTTGATTTCGACACAAAAATGGTTTCTACCATTACTTCTCACGATGCTGGCTATATCAACAAAGATTTAGAAACCATCGTTGGTTTACAAACTGATGCGCCACTTAAACGTGCAATGCTACCTAATGGTGGTATTCGTATGGTTGAAGGTTCTTGTAAAGCTTATGACCGTGTATTAGATGAAGACGTAAAATACACTTACTCTGAATTACGTAAAACCCATAACCAAGGCGTATTTGATGTTTACACGCCTGAAATCATGGCGTGTCGTAAGTCTGGTATTTTAACTGGTTTACCAGATGCATACGGCCGTGGTCGTATCATTGGTGATTACCGTCGTATCGCACTTTACGGTGTCGACTACTTGATGAAAGACAAGTTCGCTCAGTTCTCTTCACTTCAAGCTGGTTTTGAAGCAGGCGAAGATTTAGCAAGCACAATGCAATTACGTGAAGAAATTGCAGAGCAGCATCGTTCATTAGGTCAAATGAAGAAAATGGCAGCTAAATACGGCTGTGATATTTCTCTACCAGCTACCAATGCTAAAGAAGCAATTCAGTGGACTTACTTCGGTTACCTTGCTGCAGTTAAAAGCCAAAACGGCGCGGCAATGTCATTAGGTCGTACTTCATCATTCCTTGATATCTTCATCGAACGTGATATCGCTAATGGCGTATTAACTGAAGAACAAGCGCAAGAAATGGTTGACCATTTCGTGATGAAACTACGTATGGTGCGTTTCTTACGTACTCCAGAATACGATGAATTATTCTCTGGCGACCCAATCTGGGCAACTGAATCAGTTGCAGGTATGGGTTTAGATGGCCGTACTTTAGTGACTAAGAACAGCTTCCGTTTCTTACACACTTTATACAACATGGGCCCTAGCCCAGAGCCAAACATCACTGTTTTATGGTCGAACGAATTGCCACAGGGCTTTAAAAACTTCTGTGCCAAAGTATCAATCGATACGAGTTCTATCCAGTATGAAAACGATGACTTAATGCGTCCTGATTTCGAATCAGACGATTACGCAATCGCATGTTGTGTGAGCCCAATGATTGTGGGTAAACACATGCAGTTCTTCGGTGCTCGTGCTAACTTAGCAAAAACCATGCTGTACGCTATCAATGGCGGCGTGGACGAGAAACTGAAAATCCAAGTTGGCCCTAAAGCCGACAAGATTACTGCTGACGTTTTAGATTTTGATGATGTAATGGGTCGTTTAGACGGCTTAATGGATTGGTTAGCAACACAATACGTGACAGCACTTAACTCAATTCATTACATGCACGACAAGTACTCTTATGAAGCTGCGTTAATGGCACTTCATGACCGTGACGTTCGTCGTACTATGGCATGTGGTATTGCTGGTCTTTCAATTGCTGCCGATTCATTATCAGCAATTAAATTCGGTACAGTTAAGCCTATCCGTGATGAAGACGGCATTGCAATTGACTTTGATATTTCAGGTGATTACCCGAAATTTGGTAACAATGACCCACGTGTAGATGACATTGCTTGTGACTTAGTTGAACGCTTCATGGCTAAGATCCGTACTAAGAAAATGTACCGTAATGCGATTCCAACACAGTCAATCTTGACCATTACATCAAACGTTGTATACGGCAAGAAAACAGGTACGACTCCAGACGGTCGCCCAGCTGGCGCGCCATTTGCTCCAGGTGCAAACCCAATGCATGGTCGTGATGAAAATGGTGCAATTGCATCACTAACATCAGTTGCGAAACTGCCATTTGCTCATGCACAAGACGGTATCTCTTACACTTTCTCTATCGTGCCAAACGCACTAGGTAAAGATGAAACAGGTCGCCGAGCTAACCTTGCATCGCTAATGGACGGTTACTTCATGAGTAACGCTAACAGCGAAGGTGGTCAGCACTTAAACGTGAACGTAATGAACCGCGAAATGCTTGAAGATGCGATTGTGAACCCTGAAAAGTACCCACAATTAACCATCCGTGTTTCTGGTTACGCTGTACGCTTTAATGCATTAACACCTGAACAGCAACAAGATGTAATTACTCGTACTTTCACTAAAGGCTTGTAATACTTCTTAAAATTGGTTGTACTAATATTTAGTACAACCATTTTTTTGCTTATTTGGAGAGCCCATGACCACAGGTCGTATCCACTCTATTGAATCCTTTGGTACCGTTGACGGTCCTGGTATTCGCTATGTTGCGTTTATGCAGGGTTGCTTAATGAAATGCCAGTATTGCCATAACCGTGATACTTGGGATTTAGATGGCGGTAAAGAAGTCACTGTTGATGAGCTCATGAGCCAAATCATCGGTTACAAACCTTTCCTCAAATCCGGTGGCGTGACAGCAACAGGTGGAGAAGCCATTCTTCAAGCTGAGTTTGTCGCTGAGCTTTTCAAAGCTTGCAAAGAAAATGATTTACATACCTGCCTAGACACCAATGGTTTTGTCCGCAAATACTCACCTGTCATTGATGAGTTACTCGACAATACCGACTTAGTATTACTCGACATAAAACAAATGGATGATGCCAAGCACATCGATTTAACTAAGGTCAGTAATCAACGTACGCTGCAATTTGCTGAGTACTTAGCAAAGCGTAATCAAAAGACTTGGGTGAGATATGTGGTTGTCGATGGTTTTACTGAAGATCTTGCTTCAGCTAAAGCATTAGCAGACTTTATTGAGCCAATGAAGAATGTTGAAAAGGTAGAGTTACTACCTTATCACCAGTTAGGCACTCACAAGTGGGAAGCGTTCGGTGAAACATACTCGTTAATCGACACTAAACCACCAAGCAAAGAAACAATGGAAGCCATTAAAACGGTATTCACTGAACGTGGCATAAAAGCAGATTATTAAAAACAGCTTATTAAAGCTGCTCCCAATAACTTTTATCCAAACGTTCAAACGCCATTTTTAAAATAAGTGCCATATCTAAATAACACGCTTTAGCGCCTAAAGGTTGGCAGGCTATGCCCATGGAACTCATTTTAGTGGTGAGCTGATTGGTCCAATCAAATAGTGTTATCGGCAAAGGATGTTTAGCACGTAATCCCAGCCATAACAGGCCTTGAATAGGCAAACTGATAAAGAATAACAGTATGGCGATGGCTTGAGGTAAAAATGCCCAGCCGTTGACATACACTTGGCTAATTGCAGCCAAGATAGCAAAAAATGGCATAAACATAATGCCTAAATGGGTTGCCCTAACGACGCGATATTCAGGGAAATAAAACCCAAGTTGTCGAACCATAGGCCAGGTTTTCATATAACGTCGACCATCGCCAATGATTTTGAAAACTTTTACGCTCAACGTTACGCCCTACAAGATTTGAAAGATATATGCACAATAGCACACAGCGATAATTAGCCCCAAATTTACGGTAAATTTATCGGTTGTTTAGTAATTAATTAACTATGATTGATAGTTGAAATAACACATTTCACGTCAATTTAAATTTTGCACGATCAGACTAAAAGGTCTCAACATGTCAGAAAAACTCGTACTAGTACTCAACTGCGGTAGCTCTTCTCTAAAATTTGCTGTAATTGATGCTGTTTCAGGTGATGATCACATATCAGGACTTGCTGAATGCTTCGGTTTAGAAGATTCACGCATCAAATGGAAAGTTAACGGCGCAAAAAATGAAGCCAAATTAGGCGCATTTACTGCTCACCGCGAAGCTGTTGAATACATAGTTAACAATATTCTTGCTGATCAGCCAGAATTAGCCGCTCAAATCCAAGCAATTGGTCACCGTATTGTTCATGGCGGCGAAAAATACTCTCGCTCAGTGATCATTAACGAAGACGTGATTTCTGGTATTGAAGACTGTGCATCACTCGCGCCACTTCATAACCCTGCACATTTAATCGGTATTCGTGCGGCAATGGCTTCATTCCCTACTTTGCCTCAAGTAGCCGTATTTGATACCGCATTCCACCAAACGATGCCTGAGCACGCTTATATTTACGCACTGCCTTACAAGCTTTACCGCGAGCACGGTATTCGTCGCTACGGTATGCACGGGACTAGCCACTTATTTGTTAGCCGTGAAGCCGCTAAAGTACTTAATCAAGACGTAGCTGATACTAATGTGATTGTTGCGCATTTGGGTAACGGCGCTTCTGTCACTGCGGTTAAAGGCGGTAAAAGTGTTGATACTTCAATGGGCTTAACGCCATTAGAAGGTTTAGTTATGGGTACTCGCTGTGGCGATATGGACCCTTCAATTATCTATCACCTCGTTAACCAACTTGGTTACACCATCGATGAAGTCAACAACTTACTCAACAAGCAAAGTGGTTTGTTAGGTATTTCTGAACTGACTAATGACTGTCGTGGTATTGAAGACGGTTATAAAGATGGCCATAAAGGCGCAACATTAGCATTAGAAATCTTCTGCTACCGTTTAGCCAAATACATTGCTTCTTACACTGTGCCTTTAGGACGTTTAGATGCGGTTGTGTTCACTGGTGGTATCGGTGAAAACTCTGACATCATCCGCGCAAAAGTTCTAGAAATGCTTGCTATCTTTAACTTCAATGTTAATGAAGAGAAAAACCTTGCAGCACGTTTTGGTAAAGACGGCGTGATAACAGAAGAAGGCAGCACTGTGGCGATGGTTATCCCAACTAATGAAGAATGGGTTATCGCTGAAGATGCAATTAAGTTAATCAAAGCTTAATCACCATTGCCTATACCTAAAGCCTGCATAGCAGGCTTTATTTACGCTATTTATAGAGGTCTCTATGTCTCGTAATATTATGTTAATTCCAATTGGTACCGGTGTAGGTTTAACCTCATTGAGTCTTGGGATGGTGCGTGCACTTGAACGCAAAGGTGTTAAAGTTCAGTTCTTCAAACCTATTGCACAAATCCGCAATGGTGATAACGGCCCAGAACGTTCAACGACCATTTTAAGCCATTCGCCAACCGTTAATCCGCTTGAGCCATTTTCAATGGAGCATGCTGAAAACTTGATTCGCTCAGAGCAAATTGACGTATTAATGGAGCAAATTATTGCTCGCGCTAGCGAATGTGCTGCCAACACAGAAACCATCGTTATCGAAGGTTTAGTGCCAACTCGCACTCACCCGTTCTCTGACGACATCAATTTTGAAATTGCTAAAGCACTTGATGCTGATGTTATTTTCATTGCCACACCTGGTAACGATTCGCCTAACGGTCTAATGAACCGCTTAGAAATCGCCTATAACTCTTGGGGTGGTCATAAAAACCAACGTCTTATTGGTTCAATCATCAATAAGATTGGTGCGCCAGTTGACGACGAAGGTCGCGCTCGCCCAGATCTATCAGAAGTGTTTGATCATGCCGAAGCAACAACTGCAGATACTTCAGCGATGTTCCAACTTCCAGGTAAAAGCCCGCTGCGAATTTTAGGTAGTGTGCCTTACAACCTAGATTTAGTTTCACCTCGCGCATCTGATTTAGCTAAACACTTAAACGCTAAAATCATTAACGCGGGTGAAATGAATATTCGTCGCCTACGTAAAGTGACTTTCTGTGCTCGTAGTATTCCAAATATGGTTACCCATATTCGCACTAACTCTTTACTCGTTACTTCTGGCGATCGTTCAGACGTGATTGTATCCGCCTGTCTTGCTGCCATGAATGGCGTGAAAATTGGTGCATTACTACTAACGGGTGGATATGAGCCAGAGCCTGAAATCATGGCTTTGTGTGAACGCGCTTTTGAAACTGGCCTACCTGTATTTTTAATTGAAAGTAACACATGGCAAACTTCACTAAATATTCAGCGTTTTGACCATGAAGTGCCAGTTGATGACGCAGTACGTATCGATAGCGTACAAGAATATGTTGCAAGTCATATTGACCAAAGCTGGATTGAGAGTGTTACTCAAAATTCACCACGTGAGCACCGTTTATCTCCACCAGCATTCAGATACAAACTGACTGAGCTTGCTCGCGCAGCCAAGAAAACCATTGTATTGCCTGAAGGTGAAGAGCCAAGAACAATCAAAGCGGCATCAATTTGTGCTGAACGTGGCATTGCCCGTTGTGTGCTTTTAGGTAACGTTGAAAAAATCTTACGTATCGCATCATCGCAAGATGTTGTACTCGGTGAAGGCGTGCAAATCATTGACCCACTACAAGCGCGTGAGCGTTATGTAGAAGGCATGCTAGATTTACGTCGCCACAAAGGCTTAACTGAAGTCGTTGCTAAAGAGCAGTTAGAAGACAACATGGTATTAGGTACCATGATGCTTGCTCAAGACGAAGTCGATGGCATTGTATCTGGTGCGGTAAACACCACTGCCAATACAATTCGCCCTCCACTGCAGTTAATTAAAACAGCTCCTGGTTCAAGCTTAGTATCTTCTATCTTCTTCATGTTGATGCCTGATCAAGTCTTGGTATACGGTGACTGTGCAATTAACCCAGATCCAAATCCTGAGCAACTTGCTGATATCGCGATTCAATCAGCAGAATCTGCCGCCGCATTTGGTATTGAGCCACGCGTTGCAATGATCAGTTATTCAACCGGTACTTCTGGTACAGGTTCGGATGTTGATAAAGTGCGTGAAGCTACCCGTATTGCTAAAGAGAAACGTCCTGACTTAGTCATCGATGGACCACTGCAATATGATGCTGCGGTAATGGAAAACGTTGCTCGCTCTAAAGCACCTGACAGCCCTGTTGCAGGTAAAGCTACAGTATTTGTATTCCCAGACTTAAACACGGGTAATACAACATACAAAGCGGTACAGCGTAGTGCTGACCTCATCAGTATTGGCCCAATGCTGCAAGGTATGCGCAAACCAGTAAACGATTTATCACGCGGCGCGTTAGTCGATGATATCGTTTACACTATTGCACTAACTGCAATTCAAGCAGCGCAAAACGAACAGTCTTAAACGGCCATTCATCACCTACTCATTGATCGTTTAATAGTAGGAATTAAAAAAGCACTGACGCTAACGCGCCAGTGCTTTTTTATTGTCTGTACATTAAGGTTTGTATTAACTAGATTTCAATAACCAGCTCTAGTGAGCAACTCACAACAAATACTAACAAGAAATTCCGAGAAGAATTATTAACAAGAATTGCCAACAAGAATTACAGTCAGTTCGGCGTAAAAAACCAGATATACAACTAAAATGAGTCACTGTTAGTCACCACTTTAATAGAGCTAAAAACGCTATATTAAATTGTGTTAACAATCGTATACGAAAAGTATTTTTAATTGAATTGCAAGTAGTAGAGGCGAGAAAAAAGGATAAATCTCGTGATTAAAATAGAAACTTACACAAGAGAAATGAAGGGTGTCATTTTTTGACCAGCACTTAAAACCATTGTTTATCATCGAGTTACAAACAAGGCTAATAGTATTCAACAAAGTTGTCCACAGATTTTGTGGATAACCCAAAGTTATCCACCAAACTCTACGAGCAAGTTCGGAATAGTTAATAATACTTATTTTAGACTATATAGTAAGATATGCCACGAGTCCTATTTACAGTCAAGATCTTTATGTCAAAATTGCTTATTACAGTTTGAAACTTGTGTCTGCTGATTGAAATAGCGATACTGCCCTATCATCATAAAAAACTTAACCATTATGCATAAAATTTTTGTCATCATTAGTGTTTTACTCCTCACTGCATGCAGCCCAGCTGAAGAAAGTCAGCAAGGTCGGTTGGATAAAGCATTAAGTCCTGAACAAGTATCCATAGGTTTCTTTGAGGCAATCTATGTCGACCGTGATGTAGAAAAAGCCAAAGTGTTTGTCAGCCCAGAGCTACAGGATGTCATGTCGCATTACCACATAGCATCAGCAGTGCAACGCCATGTATTAGGCTTGTCTATGACTGACGTCAATATGAGTATTGACGATATTGATATTGATTTTTTCCGAAAGTTCACCGATGAAGTTGATGTAAAAGTGAAAGTTGAAGGATTAAGAGGTGGAAGCCCTTGGGTAGATGATCGCACTATCAAATTGGTTAAAAATGGTAAACGCTGGACGATTGTTGAAGTGCTAACAGAGAAAGGTCGTATTGACCTATAGAATTTGAGCACAATGATAATAATGCTCTAGCTTAAAGCACGACCTAAACTTTAGACATAAAATAAGCTCTAGACATAAAAAAAGCAGCTAAGGCTGCTTTTTTTATGCTTGAGAAAGAGCTAATAGTATTAGTTCAATCTACTTATTCTTCATCAGTAGGTAGTGACTCTAGAACGTCATCTTTTACTTGATAATAAGCATTTTCGTATTCATGAACTTCCATAGTAACTCCTATCAACCTAAGGTCGTTTTGTAGGGGGTAAGGAATGTCTATTATTTGGGGGGTGACATTTTCCTTTACAGAGAAGCAGTAGCCATCATTACTTCTTGTGCGAGATTATACCAAGCAAATAGTTCCAACCCAACCAATAATTACAAAAAACTTTCAGAAATGTATGCTCACTCTGTAAATAACTCGTTTAATAGTGGTTTTTAGCAGGGTGAAACTGTAAGTCTTACAAAAAAGATCACGAGCGCAGCATATTAATGTCACATTTACCTATCACACCATACAATCCACTCACATATGCCGATTAATTTTAAGATAATAAAAAGCGAGTGATATCGTCATAGATATCACTCGCTATAATTCTCTTAGCCTATTTTATTTAGCCAATTCCTTAGCAAAAAGCCCGAGATGAACAGTTACACTTGATTTATATGCATCACAATCCGTTTTTCAGAAATCGGATAAGCAGTACCTAACACTTGTGCAAAACACGATACCCGATACTCTTCAATCATCCAGCGCGCTTCAACTAATGACTCTGGAACAGGTTGCATTTTTGGTACCTTTGCAAGTTGCGCTGTTAGCAGCTCACTCACTTTAGCAATGCTCTGCATATGCAGTCTGTCACGAGTCGGGTCTACTGGCAGCTTATCTAAACGGTTTTCAATGGCTTTCAAATAACGGGCTACATCAGCAAGACGGTTCCAACCACAATGTTCTACAAAGCCTTTAAATACTAATTTATCAAGCTGGTTATTAATGTCACTCATGGCAAAAGCGATATCTAAACTGATTTTGCCTTTTAAGCGTTTTTTAATACGCTGATAAATCGTTAGTACTTGCTCAACTTGCAAAGAAATTTGCTCTGCATAGCCATTTAGCTCTTGTCGTACCCAATCTTTAGCTTGTTCAAATTGCGTTTCATTACGCACATCGAGCTTTTTCTCATCTAGTAATTGCTGAACCGATGCCGAAATAATATCGTCAATCAGCAGTTGTACCTGGCCAAAAGGATTAAAGTACATCGCAAGCTTAGCCTTGTTAGGCAGTGCTTTTTGTAAATGTTTAACCGGCGATGGAATATTAATTAGCAGTAAGCGACGTAAACCAATTCGGTGCTGACGTTCTGCTTCGAATTCATCATCAAACAACTTAATCGATACTTGGTCTTTTTCATCAATTAATGCTGGATACGCTTTAACTTCGTAATTGCCTTTACGCTTTTGATATTGCTTAGGTAAATCACCAAATGACCAAGTGGTGATTTCTTTCTTTTCAATGCCATCTTCAGCCACATTTCGAATCGCTTTTGCTACCACCCCTTGAAGTTTATCTTTAAGAGTATCTAAATCGCGGCCTTGATCCACAAGACGATGTTTATCATCTTCAATTTTAAAATTAACCGCTAAATGAGCACTTAACTGGGTTAAATCGAAATCATCACCGCTGATACGTGTGCCTGTCATACGAAGTAACTGCTTACAGATGGAATCAAGCAGTGGCATAGTAAACGGCTCCATCGCTTGTACACAAGCTCGGGCATAATCTGGCGCTGGCACAAAATTACGACGTAGGTTTTTAGGTAACGACTTAATCAGTGCCACGACCTTTTCTTCTCTAAGCCCTGGAACTAACCAATCAAAATCATCAGTATCTATTTGGTTGATAAGCGCGACTGGAATGTGCACCGAAACACCATCATCAACAGCTGCAGGCTCAAAGTGATAACTCACTTGCAGACCTAAATTGGCTTTATGCCACACTTCAGGAAAGTCCAATGCAGAAATATGATCAGCGCTGCGCTGCATTAATAAGTCTTGATTAAAATCCAGTAACTCAGGATTATCTTTACGAGCGACTTTCCACCATTTAAAAAACAGCGGCGAGTTATAAATACCTTGCGGCACTAACGGATCATAAAAATCAACCAGCACTTGTTCATCAACTAAAATATCGCGGCGGCGAGACTTGTGTTCTAACGACTCAATATCATTCAGCAGTTGCTGATTTTTAATAAAGAAAGGTTCTTTAGTTTGTAACTGCCCTTCCGCTAAAGCACTGCGAATAAAAATTTCACGCGCCTCAACAGGATCGATAGGCCCATATTGCACCCTGCGGCGATTAACCACTGTCAGTCCATATAACACCTGATTTTCAAAGGCGATAACACTGGCAGGTTTGGCTTCAAAGTGCGGCTCTAAATGATTTTTCTTAATCAAATGCGCAGCTAACGGCTCTAGCCATTCTGGTTGAATTTTGGCGCAGCAACGGGCAAATAAACGTGAGGTTTCTGTAAGCTCCGCTGCCATAATCCATTTAGGGCCTTTTTTAGCCAATGGAGAACCTGGGAATACAAAGAACTTACGATTACGAGCACCAAGATATTCGTTATTAGCATCTTTAAAACCAATGTGGCTTAACAGTCCTGATAGCAAAGCTTTGTGCAAATTATCATAGCTTGCTGGCGAATCGTTTAAGCGCCACTTTAAGTCATGTACCGCTTGTTTAATTTGAGTATATAAATCCTGCCATTCACGCACACGTAAATAGGCTAAATACTCTTCGCGGCACTGTTTTCGGAATTGGCTAGCCGATAACTCGCTTTTTTGCTCTTTTAAGTAATTCCACAGATTTACCCAACTGACAAAATCTGAGTCTTTATCGGCATACCTGCGATGACATTCATCTGCGGCTTGTTTCTTTTCAATCGGCCTTTCACGCGGGTCTTGAATCGATAAACCAGAGGCTATCACCATGACTTCGTGCAAACAGCTCATGTCTTTTGCTTCAAGTACCATTCTCGCCAAACGCGGATCTAATGGAATTTTAGCTAAGTCACGACCTAAGTTTGTCAGCACTAAATCTTTACGTTTTTGCTTAACGGCTTGTAGCTCTTCCAGCAGTAAAAAACCATCACGAATATGCTTTTGATCAGGCGGCTGAATAAATGGGAAACCCGCAATATCACCAAGACCAATGGCCAACATTTGCAAAATAACCGACGCTAAATTAGTACGAAGAATTTCAGGATCGGTAAACTCAGGGCGCTGATTAAAATCCATTTCGTCATATAAACGAATACATATACCTGCAGCAACACGACCACAACGACCCTGGCGCTGATTCGCACTGGCTTGTGAAATAGGCTCTATCGGTAATCGCTGTACTTTAGTGCGATAGCTATAACGACTGATACGCGCGGTACCTGGGTCAATAACATAACGAATACCCGGTACGGTTAAGGACGTTTCTGCCACGTTGGTCGCCAGTACAATTCTACGACCAATATGGCTTTTAAATACTTTTGACTGCTCGCCATAAGATAGACGCGCATAAAGCGGCAAGATTTCAGTATCGCGATATTTTTGTTTACGCAGCATTTCAGCTGTGTCACGAATTTCGCGCTCACCATTCATGAAAATCAAAATATCGCCAGGCCCTTCGGCCATTAACTCATCGACAGCGGAGAAAATCCCATCACTGACATCTAAATCAGCGTCGGTATCACGGACTAACGGACGGTAACGAGTTTCTACAGGGAAGGTTCTTCCTGATACTTCAATGACTGGCGCATTGTTAAAGTGTTTTGAAAAGCGCTCAACATCAATGGTTGCCGAGGTAATAATCACCTTTAAATCAGGACGTTTTTTTAAAACTTGCTTAAGGTAACCTAAAATAAAGTCGATGTTTAAACTACGTTCGTGAGCTTCATCGATAATGATGGCGTCGTACTGATTTAAGAATTTATCAGAGGTCAGTTCAGCCAGTAAAATACCGTCGGTCATTAGCTTAATGTAGCTGTCATGACTGATAGAATCTGCAAAACGGACCTTAAAACCAACAACTTCACCTAGTGGACTATTAAGCTCATCAGCAACACGACTAGCAACACTTCGCGCAGCAAGACGTCTAGGTTGGGTATGCCCGATTAAACCGCGTGTACCGAGGCCCAACTCTAAACAAATTTTGGGTAACTGAGTCGTTTTACCTGAGCCTGTTTCACCCGCCACAATCACCACTTGATTTGTGGCAATAGCAGAAGCAATATCATTGCGCTTTTGCGATACAGGCAATGAATCAGGATAGGTCACTTGAGGAATATTATTCAGTCGGTATTGCGCTTTATCGTAAGCTTGGGTCGCTTGCTCGGTTAACTTGGCTAAGGCTTGATCTTTCTTTTCAGACTGAGGCTCTTTATTTAATTGATACAAACGACGACGGATTCTAGCCGCGTCGGTTTGATAACAAGAGTTTAGGTATGCTTTAGAGAGCGGGTGTTGGTCCGAATTCAAATCTAATTCCTAGCAAGTATTTCAAAAACTGCGATCCTAGCAAGGAACTAGACTGAATGGTATTAGTTTGCAACAAACAACTCGGTAAACTTAGATATATACTGCAGGTAATTGGAGATATTACTCTTGGCTTCTACGCTGGCGTTAAATAACATTGCTGCATATATATGTTCATTGCATTCAGCACATCGGTACGGTTAATAGTACCAATCACTTTGGTTCCCTCTACCACTGGGTAAATTTTAGGTTTTGCACCCAGCATCTGCTCTGCTAACTGCAATATGCTGCCATCTGGAGTTGCAGTTAGCACATCAGTTTTCATGCAATCTTTAACAGTTTCTGTCATATCACAGTGATAACTACTTTTAAGCATCACTGATAAACAATCTTGTTGAGATAAAAAGCCCACCAAAGCACCATCATTATCTACAACCGCCGCACCAGCTTTATTCTTAGTTAATAGATGTTCTACTGCCGTAGCTAAAGACATGTTGGCCTTTAATAGCACTGGCTGGCGATCCATATATTCTGAAATTTTAATTGAATCCATAATTTTACCCCTTAATATCTGTTTCTGCGCTGAAACATGACCCTAATATTATTTTTTGGTCTTCATATTTAGTGTAGTCAAAATACTAATAAAGCGATGATTGAATTAATAGATTGTGTTATTCGGTTAAATCTTAGGCTTGGTTTATAGAAGTTCGAGTAATAAAAAAGCATCAGGTATCTGATGCTTTTTCGTTTTAATAAACCTAATTCAAAAATTAATTGATTAACTTACTTGTCGCGCCAAATCATCACTTGAGCTGGCTCACCACTTTTGCGAGTCGCGCGGTACATGCCTTCTGTATTAAATGGTGTAGCGATATTACCGCGATGGTCAATGGCAATTACGCCACCTGTACCGCCAGCTGTAATTAAGCGTTGGTTAATCACTTCATCAGCGGCTTGAATAATCGATTTTTTCTGGTATTTCACCTTGGCACAAATATCGCCTGCAACTTGATAGCGGATGAAATACTCGCCGTGCCCTGTTGCTGATACTGCGCAAACTCCATTTTCAGCATATGTGCCAGCGCCAATAACAGGAGCATCACCAATTCGTCCATAGCGTTTATTTGTCATACCACCCGTTGATGTACCAGCGCTAATGTTGCCTTGTTTATCTAATGCCACTGCGCCCACAGTGCCAACTTTGTATTCAGTGTCTAATTGTTGGTGCGCCGCTTGGTAATCAGCACTACTTTTAGCTTCAGCCATTTTGGCCTTAGCTCGTTGCAACCCTTCATAGCGCTTTTGAGTATTAAAGGTTTTATTAGCAACTAATGGTACACCTTGGGTTAAAGCAAACTCTTCAGCGCCTTGTCCATACAGCATCACATGCACTGACTCATCCATGACTAATCGCGCTAAATCAATTGGATTTTTAATGTGTTTTACACCCGCAACAGCGCCTGCATTCATGGTGTTGCCATCCATGATAGAGGCATCCATTTCGTGTTCTTCATTATGAGTATATACCGCGCCTTTTCCTGCATTAAAATATGGAGAGTCTTCTAGCACATTAATGGCAGTTGTGACTGCTTTAAGGCTTGAGCCACCTTTTTCTAGCACCAGATAACCCGCATCAACGGCTTCTTTTAATTTTGCGCGATAGGCTTGTTCTTGCTCAGGTGTGAAACTGGATTTTTTAATGGTTCCAGCACCGCCATGAATGGCGATAGCAAAAGGTTTGTCGTTATTAGCAAAAGATAAGCCTGAAAAAAGTGTCAGCGAAACAGCAAAAGCGAGCGATATTGTTTTCATTTTAAGCAAGTCCTTGATCGGTTTGTATCTTTGTAACCATTTCGGGCGGTAATTTCAATCATAACCTTGCCTGTTAGCACTATTCTGGCGACAATAGGTTATAAGTAATTAGCCGTTGATAAGCATTCATTCATTGTTATCCAAATCGTTTAAATATTGCCTTGTTGTGTGCGTTGCCCTCGTTTCGATGGCATCGAATTTCGCTTGGGCAAAAGATGAATGGCTTAGCACTGAATTAACGGGCGCCTCAGAAAGACTCACAAAAAATATTCGTGCTCACCTTGGCGAAAGCCCAAACTCTGCGGTGCAACGCCGCGCATTCCTATTTACCGTTGAAGATAGCGTCACTGCAGCTTTAGAATCCATGGGACATTATCATGCCAAAGTAGACATCGATGTCACTGAATCTGATAAGGGACCATGGAAGCTTAATATCGATATCGATGAAGGCGCACCCACCATCATTCAATGGATTGATATCAAGTTCAGTGATGAAATGCTCAATGACGACAGCTTTAATCGCTGGCTAAATCAGTTGACAGTTAAACCAGGCGATACGTTAAACCATGGGATCTATTCTGACTTAAAGTCACAATTGGTGACTCTCGCACTAGCAAGAGGTTATTTTGATGCAACTTTTGCTCGTTCTGAAATAGAAATCAATCGAGATTTCAACACGGCAAAAATTCATATCGATTTCCAATCAGGAAAACGCTACCTCATTGGTGATGTGGTATTTTCTGGCCAAACTGTCAATGATGATTTATTAGAAAAGTTGATTCCTTTTGATCCAAATGCCAAGTACTCCACCAGTCGATTAAACCGCCTTAACAGAAACTTAATCGATACAGGCTATTTCAGTAGCATCAAAGTATTACCACTAATTGACAATATCTCAGATAGCAAAGTACCTATTAAAGTCGATTTAGCGCCGCGCCCTACCCACTCATTTGAAGTGGGTTTAGGTGCAGACATTGGCAATAATGTTGACAAAAACATTGAGCCTCGTATCCGTCTGACATGGCGTATGCCAGAAATTAACCGTTTCGGCCATACTCAAGAAACGACCATGGAGTGGTCACCTGATAGGCCTAAATTCTTAACTACATATACGATTCCTTTGACACATCCATTAGACGACCAATTGAAATTTAAAGTTGGTCTTCTACGCGACAAGTACGGTGTGACACAAGACTATAATGAAGAAAACAAGAGTTATGACTACACTGGAGAACTTGAATCTGAAAAACGCTTACTAGGCATTATTAGACAAATGCGCTTAGACAGTGGCTGGTTATTTGGTTACTCACTGGAGTTCAACCAAGAGTTTTATAATCAATCGGATACTGACTACGACCCGCAATACATTTTAGCCGGTTTCGGCATTGGTAAAACCACCCGTGGTGACAACACCCTTGACCCCAAATCGGGCTTTAGACAGGTTTATAGTGTTGAGTACGGCGACCCCAATTTAGGTTCAGAAATTCGACTCGCAAAATTAGAAGCCAAATTTAAGTGGATTGATACTTTCTTTGATCGTCACCGCTTTGTCGCTCGTCTGGATTTAGGTGCCAATATCGCCGACAGTGATCAAATAGACCAAATATCGCCTTCACTGCGCTACTTTGCCGGTGGCGATCAGTCTATACGCGGCTATAGTTATCAAGAGTTAGGCCCTTATATTGAATATGAGAATGCTGAAGGCGGCATATCGCGTCAGGTTGTTGGTGGCCGTTATCTTGTTGTGGGGAGTTTAGAGTATCAATATTACCTAACTGATACCTGGCGAGTAGCAAGCTTTGTTGATGCGGGTAATGCATTTGATACCGAACAATTTGAACCCGTGATTTCAGTTGGTGGCGGTATTCACTGGATTTCACCTATTGGACCAATCAAGCTTGATTTAGGTGTCGGCCTTAAAGAGACTGAAACCGTTGATCGCTCGTGGCGAATTCACATAACCATGGGGACTGAATTGTAATGACTGACCAATCCTCTCCTCAAGCATCCACGCAAGACCATAAGACTCATTCAGCTCATGGTCATATACCTGCGGCTAAGCCGCCAAAGTCTGTATTAAAACGCTGCTGGATTGCATTTAAGCTTTCAACTCGTATATTAATCTATATTCCATTACTGATACTGATCCTTGTTGCAGTATTAATTGGTACCCCCATTGGCGCACAAATAAGTGTCTTCTTTGCCAATCAATTTGTCCCCAACCTTGAGCTCAAGCTGCGTTCAGGGATCATTAATAAGCATTTAGAATTTGATTACGCCAGTTGGTCAATGAACGGCGTAGCGGTAGAAGTAGAAAACTTGTCCCTTTCATGGGTGCCAACATGTTTATTCAATAAGCAGATATGTGTCGATAGCCTACTTGCAAGCGATGTGAAAGTGCGTGTAGCCACCGATGAGTTTGATGACGATGCAGTTAATGAAAACCCTATAAATGACGATGCTACAAATAAAGAACTTATAGATGATTTAGTGCAAGTAAACCCTGAAAACGCTGAGCTAGATAACAAAAATGAAGAACCATCACCACTGATTTTACCTGTGATAATCGGCCTTAACGAACTGGACTTAAATAACGTCAAAGTCAGTGTCAACGATATGCGCTATAACGCTGAACGTCTGCAAGGCAAAGCTTTGTGGAATAGAAGTGGACTGCGCGTCAGTTATCTTCACAGTCAAGGTTTACTCGTCGATATCCCGCTTGGGGATGGTGAAGATGATAAAACGACTAGTGCAAATAACGATAAAGACAAAGATGTAAATAAACTAACTCCCGAAACGACTTCAGACATAGATGACTGGGCCATGGCTAACCTGCCCGCCGTCTATATGACCTTCCCTATCTATGTGGATGAATTAATCTCGACCGATAGTGTGATGCGATTAGGGTCACGTGAAGACAAATTTGCACATATTGCATTACAAGGCAGTTATGTCGAATACTTTATTGATGTGCAACAACTGTCAGTCACACACCAATATGGCGATGCCACACTCGTGGGCGACATTAGCTTAAACGATGACTACCCGATGACCATCGATGCTCAATTCAATCTCAATAATGTGGCTGAATTACCGAGTTTATCCAAGCAAAAAATATCAATACAGGCCGAAAATGGCTTTGATGATTTAGCGGTAAAAGTATCGGCAACGGGTGATATGACAATCGACTTTGAAGCCATAGCTGCACTCAGCAAGCCTGAAATGGATTACCAATTAGAAGTCGCTCAAGCAGATCTGAAATGGCCTTTTGATAAACCAGAATACTTAGCAAAAGTGGATAAGTTTACCAGTAAAGGTGATATAAACAGTCAATCTGCGATTTTTAGCGCGCAGCTACAAAGTCCGTTTCATCCAAAACTTGATGCCGACGCCAATGTCAGTTTTGAGCAAGACAAGCTAACCGTTTCGCACATAGATATAAAATCAGAAGCTGGTGACATTAAAGGTAATGGGTTACTCGATTTTGCTAATGGTGTTAATTGGCAAGCAGAGCTACAAACCGAAACGCTACAATTAGAAAAAATCAGTTATTTGTACGAACTAACTGAACTCGACAGTAATATCAGCGGCCAATTATCAACTAAAGGTAGTGTTGGCGATGAGACTTGGAATATACAAATCGCCGATGCCGATCTTAAAGGCACATTAAATGAGTTTCCACTCACTGTCAGTGGCAACATTGAGTTCAATGAGCAGCTTGCCGTCAATGCAGATAATTTACATGCTCGCGCACTAGGCGCTGAGCTCATTGTAAATGGCCAAGCCAGTAAATTCTGGGATGTTGACGCTGAACTTACCGTACCCGATCTCAGCCAGTGGTTACCAAGTTCAACAGGTGGTATATATGCAAAAATCGATGTAACGGGAAATGAGCAACAACCCATTGTAGACATTTCCGCTAAGGTCACCGACTTTGAATACGCCGATATGGAAGTTGAGCTGCTTAACTTAACAGCCAATTATTTACCACTGAGTAATCATCAATTTAAGCTTGATGTCAGCAATGACAAACTTAACTGGAAAAATATCGATTTATCAGAAATTTTAGTTAATGCATCAGGTAATTTAAACCAACAACACCTTGAGTTTAATACCGCTGGCGAACTTGCTATTCATACTATTATTGACAATAAATTCGACGATAAAACTCAAATCTTCGATGCCAAAATTAACGCATTATCAGTCACTAATTTCCTAGGAACTTGGACTACAGATCGAGTTGTAGACATCATTTGGGATCAGAAAAAGACTCAGGGTAGCGTCAAGCCGTTTTGTATTACTCACCCCAACAACCAAGTGTGTATCGAAACACCTGCAAGCTTCGGCCAATCAGGTGATATCAGCCTTGTAGCACAAGGGACACCAGGACTTTTATTAAAGCCAATGTTACCCACTCGACTATCTTGGGCTGGCGATACTGATATTACCGCGTCAGCAAGCTGGTCAGAAACTGAAAACCTTCAAGCCAATGCTGAAGTCAACATGGCAGAAGGAGAGATTGAGTTAAAACGAACCAGTAATGATTTTATTAAACTCGATTACGATATCGTTAAGTTGAACATCTTATTAGATGAAACAAAGCTTGCCACTAATCTCATTGTAGAAGCTGAACAAATTGCCAATATACACAGCCAAATCAGTGTCAGCACCGATCCAAGCCGCGAACTATCCGGCAATGTCAGCATAGACACCTTAAACCTTAATCACTTCCAAGGCTTTTTCCCAAAACTTGAAACCCTTCAAGGTGACTTTACTGCAGATTTAGATCTTGTAGGCAACCTTAATAACCCAATGGCTCAAGGCAACATTGCATTATCTAAGGCTGCTATCGCCACTACCAGTAACCCAACTTTAGTCGATAAAATTAACCTCTCTATGGCGCTTAAAGGTCAAAAAGGGTTAATAGATGGCAACTTATCCATGGGCGAAGGATTAGCGCAAATTAATGGCACCCTATCTTGGCCACAAGGCAACTTCAGTGGTGATATTGATATCAAAGGTGACAAACTCGCGTTAATCCAACCACCGATTGCAATTTTACATGCCTCTCCTGATATCAATCTTACTTTTAATAAAGATCAACTGGCAGTTAAAGGAAATGTCGATATACCTGCCGGTGAAATTACCGTTGTACAGCTTGCAGAAGGTGGCGTAGCCGTCTCATCTGATGTGGTATTTAATGACTCTATTTCTGAGCAAGAGCAACGTGTGAGCCCTTATGCCATTGTGTCAGATTTGAGCATTAATGTTGGCCCAGAAGTCAGTGTTGACGGGATGGGACTCAGCGGTAAGCTCAACGGAACACTGCTACTGCAGCAACAAGCATTTAAGCCACCGTTATTATTTGGCGATATCAGAGTTAGCCGAGGTACCTACAAATTCATGGGGCAAACGCTCACCATTAGTACTGGTGAAGTGCAGTTCTCTGGACCAACCGAGGTTCCTAATTTAAATATCGAAGCCGTTAGAGAAATCAAAGAAGAAGATATCACCGCTGGTGTCAGAGTCACAGGTACCGCTATGCGCCCTATCGTGACGTTATTTTCAACCCCTGCAAAAGAGCAAGCAGAAATCTTGTCATATATCGTCACTGGTGCTGGTTTTAGTAATGGCAGCAATGAACAAAACAGTGCCTTAATGATGGGCGCAGCCTTAACCTTAGGCTCACAATTTGGTGGCGGAGCCATGAATAACATTGGTTCGACAGCAACAGGGTTAATCGAAAAGTTTGGCTTTTCTAATGTACAACTGGATGCCAACGATGAAGGCCGTGTCGCGATTAGTGGTTACATTGGTGAAGACTTAATGGTCAAGTACGGGATAGGGGTATTTAACCCAGGCTATGAAATGACGGTTCGCTACTACATTTTATCGCAGCTGTATCTAGAAACCGTATCAGGGACACTAAATCAATCATTAGATATCTATTACAGCTTTAATGTTGACTAGCTTTTAGCGGTAAATAATCCTGCCTATGTTTATTCTATCTCTATAGCTATGAGTTAAACAAACTCTGAAAATGACTAAGAAGATTTATTAATGTCATTGTCTAACTACGTTATAGCAAACTGGCAATAAAACATTGACCAGACTTCAGACATAAAAAAAGCGCCGAAAGGCGCTTTTTTCATTCAAATTAACGATTAAGCAAATTTGAAGTCAATATGTTCAACTAACGTCTTGTAAGCGTGACGTTGGATAGCTTGAACACGTACTTTAACTTCTTTACCATCGATAACTAGAGTTAAATCAGTAGTGTAGAAATCGTCATTCAATTGAATGTTTACGATATCTTTTTGAGCGAACTTAACAGAAATTGGCTCTTTACCTGGACCGTAGATTACAGCAGGAACTAAATTCGCATGACGTAGGCGGCGGCTCGAACCTTTCCCGATTTCAGTACGGATTTCAGCTTGAATAGTGTAAGACATGTGTTTCTCACTTAATAAAAAAATAAATTGATGTTGTTATTTTCGACCAATAACAACTCGTGCTTGTTTATTAATAATAAAATTCTATAAAAAGCATATTAAAACAATTCAATCGAACTCGTTTAAACAAAGCGCGCGGATTTTAACACAGCTTATGCACCTCAACAAGCAATTAGCAGCTATTTCATACCAATCACTCAGTTAACGGCTCACCAAGTTTTGCTACCTCAGCAATGTTATCCTCGATAGATTAACAAAGCTGAAGATAATGCATGCTGAGTTCGGGTTTTAGCACCATGAAGGTAAATGACAAAAATGAAACTTTACCAACTTCTTACTGGGCCGCAGTCCACATGAATAAAACCAGAACGGGGATAATAGCCAACACCGCCTAATTCTAATGAACGCGCGGCATCGCGCAAAGTTTTAAGTTCGACACCAGGAATAGCGAGGTCCATCGCCATACCTTTCATATGATAACTTTTCTTGGCAACACCATTACTTTTCGCGGCCAACATATTGTTGGTATGCGGCGAACGGTAACCTGAAATAACGTGTACTTCGTCGTTGTTACCTATCGCTTGTTGCAAATTATACACAAACTCATATAAGCGTTTGTCCATAGGTGCAGCTTGATTCTGACGATGATCTCGTAGCACTTCACTGAATAACGATAATGTATCTTGGTTGTACTCACCTTCTGCCCAGAACTGTCCTTGTTCGCGCTCGCCAGTGTGACGATTATAAAAACTTAACTCTCTAACACCTTGAGTTGAACGACTTGCTTGAACCGGTGTTGAAAACACTGAAGCGACAGCAACACCACTTAAACCTAACAATACTTGCCTACGGGCAGGACAAACTAAAGACATTAACTCACCACTTTCTAATTATAAAAACCTGTGTGTTTTTTACACAACTGAAAGGGAAGTTAAACGGAAAGGAAGGCAATAGCAAGCGATCAAGCCGACAAAACCAGCTTAATTTTTGTACATGTTAGTAAGTTATAATCAGGTCAATCACTTATCGAGCAACGCTCTGTAACGAATTAGATGAATTGTTCGCCACAATTGTTTGGCTCATGTTATTTAAATGATAAATATCGTTACGATATTGAGCTAGATTAGTATCATCGACCCACGCATTCCAATAGACAAAATGAATCGGTACCGTTTTTGATAATGAAAACCATTGAGTGTTTTCACCTTCTATTTGCATCCGCTGCCAAGTTCGCTTATCAATCACAACATTAGTTGCAAACCATTCTGCTAATTCTTGGATTTTTTCAATACGCACACAACCCGATGAAAGCGCTCTATCATCCTCAGTAAATAGACCTTTATCAGGGGTATCATGTAAATAGATGTTTAAGTCGTTTTTAAAGTGAAACTTATAACGCCCTAATGCGTTAATCTCGCCAGGCCGCTGAACTAAACGATATGGGAACGGCCCTGCGTTGACAATATCTTGCCACTCTTGCGGGGTTTTACTGACTTTTGTGCCGGTAACATCAAACACATCAAACTGCCTATCACTGATGTAACTGCCGTTTTCGGCCACTTTCGGCAATATGTCACGGCGCATCAATTTTTTAGGTACAGTCCAAGTAGGATTAATCACAATGTTAGATATTTGGCCTTTCATCACAGGGGTTCGTCTATATGAGCGCCCAACAATCACTCTAGAGGTCAGTGCCACTTGATTATCACTAACTAATACCATTTCAAACGCGGGAATATTCACTAATAAATATTGCTCACCTAAATCGGCTTTATAACTGGTCTTTTGTACAAAGTTATCCGCCAGTAATGCAGCACGCTCTTTTGGGGTTTGGTTTAACCAATATAAGGTTTTAGGGCCAATAACAGCGTCAGCCTTTAAACCGTGACGGGCTTGAAAACGCGCGACAGCAACAGTAATAGTTTCATCAAAAACGTATTGAGTTTCAGAGCGAGAAGACAAATCACCCAACAGCCATAATCGTTGCGAAATGGCACTGATGGTTTTATGGCTATCACCGGGGCGTAATAACCCACCAGGTTGAATACTTGTCCACTCGTGCCGTTCGTTAAGCCACATAAGCCTTCTGATGTGGTTTAACACACTTAAGTAATCTTCCACATTGGGCTCAAGGGCAAAAGTTTTGTGTTTTGAAGATGCGCTATTATCTAGACTGTCATATGGCAGTGCCACTTGGCGTTGATGCCAAAAGTCAGCAATATCAACTTGGATCGTATCAATATACTCAAGTTTTTCAGCTTCACTCGCACCTTGTAAAATGGATAAATAATCTTGCCATTTAACAGACGGCTCCACCAACGAAATCAATAAGACATGTTGAGCCAGTGTTTTATAGGTAGCATGGTTTTGTGAAGCGGCTTTAATCGGCGAGCTCAATAGAATTGACAACAAGAAAGTAAAAGCGAAACCAGTACGTAAACTAATACGCAAACAACACAATGCTTTCATCCACACCCTCCTACTTCGAATTCCTTTACTCAGTATGGCAAAAAAATATCAACCTTGTGTTACAGACAGTGATATCTGCTAACAAGTTACTACGAAAGACGGATGAATTTAGACCAACTAACCCAACAAGCCCCCAGTAAGCGGTTAATTGGCTTTAAGAAACTAGGAATGCTTTGACAGAACTGCTATAAACGTTGCCCGCAAAAAAATTTTAAACTATTTATCGCAGTAATTTTATGAATAAGAAGCAACTCGTACAAACCATGGCATCTGACATTGGCATTACACAATCTCAAGCCAAGCCTCAATTAGAACAGATCCTCATTCAGCTTCATAAAGCCTTAACCGAAGGCGAGAAAGTGTATTTACCCCAATTTGGTACCTTCGAGCTTCGTTACCATTTAGCTAAAAATGGTCGTAATCCTCACACAGGTGAAAGCATCGAAATCCCAGGATTCAATCAACCGAGCTTTAAACCTGCCCCAGCATTTAAAAAGCATATCAACGTTTAAGTAACCTTTCGTTGGTTTAAAAGCTAAAATGACAAAGCCTCTGCTCGAACGACTTCGGCAGAGGCTTTTTAATTAATGAGGCAAAGTTTAAATACACTAAAACTAACTTAGGCAAATTTATATTTTTCCGAATTCGCCGTTCATAAATGATGAGAATACGAGAAATATCTCTTTCGAAATAAACTAATTAAACACATATGGGCAGCCACCATATTCATTGAAAGTATCATCCCAGCGTTGAACATCATTAGCTCGCCGCCACCTTGAATGGAAGAACTGCATTAAACAATTGCCTTCATCTAATTGAACCAAAAATGTATCGAACTCTTCTACATCATTGTAATTAGGGTATGACCTCAGACTGGCCCCAATATTTAGCTTGATTAGACTTAGCAAAGTCACTCCAAAATAGCTCTATGCTAACCCATTCATTATTTATATCACTCCAGACTAGCGCCTTTCCATCAGCGCTCTGCTCAACAAAACCATTTTCATGTTCAGCTGCTTGAACAGGCACAATCAATAAGCATAGCAATAAGAACACTGCAGTTTTCATCGTAACTCCTAACAACCTAATGTCTTTTATGATGTAGATAATTGTAGGGCAATTGGTAAACCCACCAGCCTATAAACCCATTTGTTATTATTACCGTACAATAAAATAATTAAATCACGTTTTTGAAAATTCGTCGGCTGTATTACTTAATATAGACCAATCATTGATAAAGTTAACCCTAATACAAATCAGCTAAGCGCTTTATCACCACAACATACAAATTTAACATTCACACCTCAATTGGCTTATATGCTTTGATTAACTCATACGCTTAACTTCAGATGAAATTTTAACTTTGACAGGCATGTTATTAGGATTAGTTTCAGAAGCTTCGTATTGCTGTTTTGGCATTTTATTTAACAGTTTTTGCTTCGTCCAGCCATCTGAATTGGAGTCAATTAACTCTTTATTTACCTCAGTTCCATTAGAATCAATAGTAATAAAATAAGATGCTTTCCCTGTACCTACGGGTAACCAGTCATGCCGGCCAGATGACTTTAGAGCAATCATGCTTCCAATATTGAACTAACTCAGAAGAATCAATTTCGACTATTTTTCCAATAAAATTAGGTTCGACAAGGTGGCTCATCCAATAAGAGCAAATGTAACTGTACAGAATTGTAAAAGATAACACTTGATAAAGGACTGACAGCGCGAAAACTCAAGCTTAGCCTAGTTGAAAAGCTAAACGTTGGCTGTGTGACTTCATTTTCGGTTAGACGATTTGCAGTCCAGCGCTGTTTAGTTTGGCAGTTAACTCGTCCATGGAGCAATTATATTCCCAATACATAACTCGTGTATGTGCTGAAGTAACTAATACATATTCTTCACTTATTGATTGAATTCTATCAATTGATATCAGTTTTTTTATAAACACATCATCTGAAACTTTTTCTATGATTTCTTTATTATTCTCATCGAATCCATGTACAACAAATGCAGTTTTCACCTCTAATTCAATAAACTTCATTCTCTGTTTGCATCCTTTCAATATAATAGTAAAGCGCCCAAGTCAGGGCGAGTGATAGTTTGTTAAAATTTGCTGCGTAGCGGAACCGAGTCAACAATTAGCAGTCCTGTGCATAATACGCTCGTTATGTTCGCTTACCCAAAAATTATACAGCATGACTAACTATAATAATTTGATCTGTTGTAGTAAGTGCAGCATCGAGATCTTCCTCGAGATACTTGGCAGCCTCAGCGCTAAATCGTTTTACAGCGTCAGAGCCTCCAGTTTTATACATTTTGGCAAACTAGTACACATACTAGATGCTCTGTTGTTGCTATTTAAACAACTGGTTGCTTCATTAGATAGTATTTCAATACTTGCCATCAAATTATTCGAATCTGTATTATTTTCCTGAATACTTGCACATGAAAAAATGAGCAAGGTTGCTATTAACGCTATAAGGTATTTAAAATATTTGATCAATTTTCACTCCATGAAAATAACACCACATTTAAGTGTGAACATCGTTTTCACCAATCTTAATCTAAAAACAAAATTAAGGCTCTATAGAAAATGCATTTAATACCATGCCTGTTGCTCCTAGAATTATAGGTGGATTAAGTACAAGTAAGAATTCATATTGCTTTGACTCATCAAATGTTATTGCTAATACCTTCAGATTGAGGTTTTCAACAATGTAGGTAGCCTTTACAGCAAGCAATAAATGATGCACGGAAAAGGGAGCCCCTGAAAGCTCGTCCATGTCATGGACTGTCACTGCCACATTTATACCAAAAATTTTCATCTCTTCGACTTGACTATCTTTGTAACTGAAAACAAGACAAAAACTGCCAGACTCAATTTGAATTGAGGGCGTTGAAGAAAATAGCGTGAGCCTGACAGGACGTCAGGCTAGCTTTCGTGGGGCCATGGAAGGCCCACCGGAAGCGTTAGCATTTTCGAATAACTCTGAAGCAGTCGACAAACGAAGTCAGAAGTTGGATACACCCCCATCGAAAATATGCGTTTTTCAGCATTTTTCGTTTGGGGCGGCAGGGTGATCCAAGAGGGTATTGCTGTTGATACCCTTTTGGCCTGTGCAGGATGGAATCCTGCGATGTTTCTTTTAATGTAGGAAAATAGACACGACTTTGATTTTTAATTAGTAAACAAACTTTGGAGCATTGATGATTTACGGCTAAAAATACAGACTGGAAAGTTTATAATACCCAAGCCTATAAACAGGTATAAAATCAGTAAGCGCTATTCCAATGTCTATATGACAAATGCAGGTGATAAATGCCAGTTATAAAGACGGACTCCAGAAGTCGCCTCATCTAATAAAGCTGAAAAGCTAATTAACGGGTTTTTATCCACTGCTTTTGTTAGAATCCTTTTTTATTTTTAACAGCTGTATTTTTCAGTTGTGATATTGCCACTTTGTTTTGCTGCAAGTGCTCAAGTTTTCCTATTTAAAGGCAGGTTATGACCGTTCTTCTAATGACTCCACCGATGACTCAGTTAAATACGCCCTATCCGGCTACTGCGTATTTAACCGGATTTTTACGCTCTAGAGGCTATGAGGCGGTGCAACGGGATCCTGCAATTGAGTTGTTTTTAGAAATGATGACAGCGCCAGCACTTGAGATTATTCGTCAGCATGTAGAAGAAAACTACCAACACTTTGAAGATGACGAGCTACCTGATGTCATTTTTAATTTCCTCGCCGAATTTGACCGTTACCACTTAACCGTCGAAACTGCGATACGGTTCTTACAAGGCAAAGACCCAAGCCTTGCGATGCGGATTAACTCGCGCCGCTTTTTACCTGAAGGCCCCGCATTTGATGCCATTGCACAAATGGAAGCGGTATCAGGCGATGTGTTGCAAGCCGCCTTTGGTAACCTTGGCGTACAAGATAAAGCCAAATACTTAGCCACGCTATTTATCAATGATTTATCGAGCGTTATTACCCAAGGAGTTGACCCTTACTTTGAAGTGAGTCGTTACGGTGAACAACTTGCCGCAGCTAACCCAAGTTTTGATAACCTCTACGATACCTTGATGGGCGAACCAAGTTTCAGTTCTGAAATCTTGGAGCAATTAGTCGAGCATTACCTTGAAGAAACACAGCCGAGTGTGGTTGCACTAACAGTGCCTTTTCCGGGCAATATGCTTGGCGCTTTGCGTATTGCGCAAACCTGTAAAAGTATTAACCCAGACATCCCTATCGTAATCGGTGGCGGTTTTATTAATACGGAGCTGCGTGCGCTGAAAGATCCCCGCGTATTTGAGTTTATTGATTTTATCTGTCTGGATGACGGCGAGCGCCCATTAATTACCCTGCTTGAATACTTCCAAGGTGAACGTGAGATAGATGATTTAGTCCGTACTTACTTCCTTGCAGAGGATGAAAATTGCCAGCCTTATGTTCACTTTAATGAAAATACCGAGCTTCACGATATTCCACAAACTGATGTGGGCGCACCAATATACGATGGGCTGCCGTTAGGCGATTACCTGTCGTTATGCGAAATGCTTAACCCAATGCACCGCATTTGGAGTGATGGCCGCTGGAACAAGCTCACCATTGCCCATGGTTGTTATTGGCGTAAATGTAGCTTTTGCGATGTCAGCCTAGATTATATTGACCGATACGATGCTGCTGGCGCCGATGTGCTAGTCGATCGAATCGAACAGATCATAGAAGAAACCGGTGAAACAGGTTTTCATTTTGTCGATGAAGCCTTGCCGCCAAAAGTGTTATTTTCATTAGCTAAACGATTAATTGAACGTAATGTCGTGATTAGTTGGTGGGGTAACATCCGTTTTGAAAGAACCTTTAGCCAAGCACGTTGCCAATTACTCGCAGATTCAGGCTGTATCGCTGTCAGCGGTGGTCTTGAAGTCGCATCCGACCGTTTGTTGAAACTAATGAAAAAAGGCGTCAGCGTTGAGCGTGTAGCTCACGTGACTAAAGCATTTAGTGACGCTGGTATTTTGGTTCATGCTTACTTGATGTATGGCTTCCCAACTCAAACTGAGCAAGAAACCATTGATTCGCTCGAAATGGTACGCCAGATGATGGAGCAAGGTTGTTTCCAGTCTGCTTACTGGCATCGTTTTGTGGCCACAGTTCACAGCCCGATTGGCATGAACCCAGAACAATTTGGCATTACCCTTGCTGAGCGCCCTGATATTACGTTTGCTGAAAACGATGTCGATTTTACTGACCCAACCGGTACTGATCATCCCATGCTTGGTGAGGGATTGCGTAAAGCGATATACAACTACATGCATGGCATTGGTTTCGACCAACCAATGAGTTTTTGGTTTGATCAAAAAGTCACCCCAACTCAAATGAAAAAAGACTTGATACTCACAGCAATTAACAACTTTATTGCCAGTAACGAAGAGTAATTAACGTATCAAAATAAAAAACAGAGCAAATATTTGCTCTGTTTTTTCGCTTTCACGTAAACGTTAGAAGCAATCAAGTAAACTCACAACCCACTTTTGCAACGGATCCTCATTGTATCTCGGGTGCCACGCTGCAATCACATCAAAACTATCTGGCGACTCTTCAAGCTCTATAGTGACAACATCTAACCCTTTGATAGCTCTAGACGGTAAAAACGCGATTGAGTCTGTGGTTTCAAGATACATAGGCACAATGGAAAAGCACGGAGCAGACACCACAACATTGCGTTTTAAGCCAAAGGTTGAGAACCATTCATCGATTGACCCTTTAAAGTTAGGCCTTGATGGAGATGCGATAATGGTTGGAAACTGGGCTACTTCAGCTAATGATGGTGTTAATTGAGCAATCGATGAATGAGTTGATGTCACACAAACATGATGCTCTTCGAATAGCTTAACGATCTTATAACTCTCAGGAATATAGTCAGGAAATGCCACCGCTAAGTTAACTTTGCCGCTTTCCATTAACTCGTGCAGTTTATCTAATTCGAAGTCGCGAATAATCAACTTTAAATTTGGTGCTTGTTGTCTTATTTTGGCAATCAGGCTAGGTAAGATAATTTGTTGAGCATAATCAGTGGCAGCAATAACGAACGTGCCTTTGGCTTTCTCTGGTGAAAAATCTTTAGCTGACAACAACGAGTTAAAATCTATAAGCAGTCTATCGACACCTATAGCCAGCTCCTCCGCAAATGGGGTTGGTACAAAGCCATTGGTCTTCCTCACAAATAATCTGTCATCAAACACGTCTCGTAACTTTTTCAAATGCTCGCTAACTGCTTGCTGAGTTAACCCAAGCTGATTCGCAGCTTTAGAGGCGTTCTCTTCACGAATTAATGCCTGAAACACCCTGAGCTGCTTCATATCTAAACGATCTAATTTACTCACGCTAACCACTTTCTGAGTTTGATGTTGGTAGCAGTTTAACACTACACAAGAAAAACTTGTAACACCTACAAATACTATTTGTTTCCGCTTGTTTTGATTCCACCCTAAGATACATCCATCGAAACAAACACAGGTTAAGGAGCAAATATGAAAACAGTTATTTTAATTGGCGCACTAGGTAAAATGGGGCAGGCAGCACTAACAGGGCTTGGCAATCACAAGGTTATTACCGCTGGGCGTTCTGGCAATGTCGATCATATTGTCGATATCACTGATGAGAAATCGATTGAATCACTTTTTGAAAAAGTGGGCCACTTTGATGCTGTAGTAAACACAGTCGGCTTTTGTGAATATGAAACTTTTGAATCAATGACTGAATCACAATGGTTAACCACCATAATGAGCAAAATGATGGGTCAAATTAACTTAGTCCGAATCGGGCAAAAATATATTGCTGATGGTGGCTCATTCACACTTATCAGTGGCATATTAAACATGAAGCCTATTCCTTTTGCGATTGCAGATGCGACCACCAGCGGCGCCATAGACACCTTCGTAAAATGTGTAGCCCATGAGATGCCAAGAAATACCCGTATTAATGTGGTAAATCCAACCGTGTTAACTGAAGCATGGGAAGTTTACGGTGAAATGATGCCAGGATTTGAACCTGTACCAGGAAGATTAGTCGGTAAAGCTTTTGAGCGCTCAGTAGATGGGTTTATTAACGGCGAAGTGATAGTGGTTGATGCCTAAAGTTCTTACTTGAACTAACTGTCTACTTAAACACGATCGGGGATTCGAAACTGATGTTATCTAGGTATGAACTTTCGCTTGTGATTATGTCATTCATGTCGATGTCGTTGAATCCAACTTTAAGACCGAATAACATTTTTAAACAGATTTTAATTGCTCGACTTCCTTTTCAAATGCGATTTATTACAAACAACTCTACTTTTAATTTAACACATATTTGTTGTTGTAAATCAAATAAAACTTAAATCGGAAATTATTGAAGTGTAGAACGGATGTGGCTTTGAGTATGATTTGCAGTTGATAATTTGTAAGTGAAGCTTGGGCGACCGAAGTCGCCCGCCCCTTGAAATCACTACATAACGTACAACAAAAATGCCGAAGCCTTAATGATTGCCGCGATGTTTATCGTAAGTTCAAATTTCTGAGTTTTTAAAGTGAACATAATAGTTCCCTAAATAGACCCAAGCCGACTCAGGCATAGTTAAATTCCTGATTATTTTTCGTCACTGGCCGTGACGCCTCAAAATGGTTTGCAGCCATAAATTGGATTGTAGTAGTGGTACTAACACTACCAGCAGAATGTAGTACCTATAGAAGTAGAATATAGAGTTCGACCCAGTCGAGTATTCCAAACCACCCTACAGCATCCCTACAAAAAGTGACGGTATCCTCCTAGAGGGCATCACAATTCGATTTTTATATAGTGCAATCTAAAGACATTATTTTCAAGTCTGAAGCACCTAAAAACGTTTAATAACTTCAACTTACTTAAATTTCAGACATAAAAAAGCCCCGACTAATGTCGAGGCTGTTTTATAATGGTACCCGAGGCCAGACTTGAAGTGGCACGCCTTACTTTAAAACGACGAGGGATTTTGCTTTTACTCTATGCATCATTTCTATAAATTTTAGACACAAAAAAGCCCCAACTTTCGTTGAGGCTTTTTCGCACCATACTTACGTATGTAAATGATGGTACCCGAGGCCAGACTTGAACTGGCACGCCTATTAAGCGAGGGATTTTAAATCCCTTGTGTCTACCGATTCCACCACTCGGGCAAACTCTGGTAACTCGTCGTAACGCGTTACAAAATTTGATATTCAACGAAGCAATCGGTTGCCGCCGCTGATGTGGTGCATACTTTACTGATTTTTCAGATTGAATCAATAAAAAAATGAAACTTATTGTTCGAATGCCCATTTTACAAGCAAATAGCACGAAAACACGGCATTAAAGCACCATTTAACGCCAAGCCTTTAAAACTCATCCTTTAATGCGGCTTTAACTCGACATTTAAGCTCAGGAAGTAATTGCTCCGCAAACCATGGATTTTTCGCTAACCAAATATTATTTCTTGGGCTGGGGTGTGGCAAAGGCATTATTGAGCGAGGATAGTCTGCCCAATTCTTAACGGTTTCAGTTAAAGACTGTTTGGCAGTGTCTAAATGATAATCTTGAGCATACTTGCCAATAACAATGGTGAGCTGTATTTGTTTAAGCTCGGCAAGCAATAACGTTCGCCACTTTTTGGCGCATTGCTTTAGTGGAGGTAAGTCACCACTTTTGCCCTTTCCCGGATAACAAAAGCCCATTGGCAGAATGGCCACTTGCTTAGGGTCGTAAAACACGGCCTTATCAATCCCTAACCACTCTCTTAAACGTTCGCCACTGGCATCGTCAAAGGGGACACCAGACTGATGTACCGCAAGACCAGGCGCTTGTCCTGCTATTAGTATTTTGGCAGTAGAATGAAGCTGCACAACAGGGTTAACCCCGTGCGCTAATTCAGGCTTACACAACTCACATTGCTTTACCTGTGCAATCAGAAGATTTAATTCCGTTTGGCTCATTCTACTAACTTACCTTTTTGTTTATCCCATACCATTATTTAGCAGCTGTAAATATTAATCACTAACTTAACAGGCTTAGCTGCTGACAAATTTCATCAAAACTCGGTCGTAAATCAGATTGATGCTGTAAACATTGCTGAGATAGTTCTGACAGCACGGTGAATTCAGCCGTATTGGTTTTATTACCTAATGCAATTTGTTGCTGCAATAAGTCATCCAGCATATTGCCAAACGCTCTAACTTCAATCCATTGCATCAATTTAGCCTGTTGCGGCTTTAGTTTACTTAAGTCAGTCGCTGCGCCAAAGTCGCCAAACAGCATATTCGCTTGCTCATCAATCATCGTATTGTGGGCGTATATATCACCATGACTGACTTTATGTTGATGAAGGTGCGACAAAGCCCCTGCCATGCTCAGCATCACTTTAACAATATGCGTTATGGAAATATCCATATCATCTGCAAAGGTATCTCTGGTGCAAGTGACAAGTGAAGGTGGCAAACCTAGATTATAAAATCGCGGAGGAATAAGCTCCATGACCAAACCTAAATGATCAGGCTCTGAAATCTGCGCCAGCACTTTAATTAAGTTCGGATGATGGCCTGCACTTAAACAGCAATGTAACTCATCTTTAGGGTAACCATCAGAAGTCACCGCGCCCCTGAACATCTTCAGTGCAACAATATCGCTGATATCCGCTTGTAACTCAGCCTTATTCCAGCGGGCTTGGTAAATCACCCCAGAGGCGCCTTGTCCTAGTTGGTCTCCGAGTTCGAACTCGGCCATGCTCGCCTGACAAAACGCGTCATGATTAACGTGATTATCAGTCACTGGATTACCACTAAATGCCAGCCAAGCCAGTTTAGGTAGCGACAACAACCAATCAGGCACATGGGTTAATTCATTGGCTGAAATGCGCAGTAACTCAAGCTCAGTGCAATTCGCCATGCTATCTGGCAGTGCAGTGATTTTATTACCCGCTAGCGCGCATTTCTTTAATCGATGTAAATCACCGATTGACTCAGGTAATTGGGTAATTTGGTTGTCGGTTAAAATTAACCAGCGGGTATCAACCGGCAAACTGTTTTCTGCAACTGTGGTGATTTGATTGGCTTTAAAGCCAATCATTTCAAGCTTAGGACACTTGGCAATCACTGCTGGAAGTTCAGTAAAACAGTTAAATGACAGAAATAAAATCTTCAACTCAGTTAATTGTGCAAACTCATGAGGCAAACTGCTTAACTGATTATTGGATAGATCAAGCACCTCTAAGGTGTCAGCAAACGCTAAAACTTCATGTGGGAATTCAGCTAATTGCTCAGCAATTTGGATACGTTGTAATTTCTGACCGTTTAATTCGCCCGATTTTAATTGCGCCAAAGTGTGCAAATGACCTTCCTGAATATCTATTCGATTAAAATTGCGCACATCATAAGGGATCGCCACCAACAAGTTAAGGCTGTAAAGCCAGAGTTAAGTTGAATCCATCAATCCATTGTCATTTCAGCTCAAACTAGCGCAAAATATTAAGACGATATTTGAATGGCGATATTAGATAAGTAATATTTGCAAAGTAATAGAAGGTTACTCAATGAGTGAATTAACACCTATAAGCTTTTTTGGTCGTTTTGAAAAAGACATTTTATCTGGGGCTAAAACCATTACTTTACGAGATGAGTCAGAATCTCACTTTAAAGTCGGTGAAACCCTGTCGGTGTCGACTTTTGAAGATGACCGTTGGTTTTGCAATATTAAGGTATTAGCGGTGACAAAAGTGGCTTTTCATCAATTAACTGAGGAGCATGCTGAGCAAGAAAACATGGAACTATCGTTTCTTAAGTCGCTCATTCAGGAAGTTTACCCAGGCGTTGAACAGTTATTCGAAATTAAATATCAGCTGGTTAGTTAACTGATAGGTTTCACTAAATTAATCATGTTAAACGAATCAAGCAGATGAAATAGTTAGGTATTTAAGTTATAACTGACTATCAATGATTAACGGAAAGGATGACCGACATTGCATTATTTAAGCTTAATCTTTTTATGGCCTGTATATTTACTGCAAGCTATTTGGGTAAAAAAAACCACACTTAAGCTACCTGAGCCTAATGGACTTCGTGAAGGAGTCGTAAAACTAAACGGCGCTGATAACTCGTCATTCAATTCTGAAGTTAATGATGGTTCGGATGCAAATTCCACGACTTTATCTTTATTGATTGTTGGTGATTCAGCGGCTGCTGGTGTTGGGGTAGAAACTCAGCAACAGGCGCTATCAGGCCAATTAGTCACTTCCTTGTCCTCAATGATGAGTCAAACAACACAATCCTCGGCTCTAGGTGATTACAAACTCAAATGGCAATTAATCGCAAAGAGTGGTTATAGCACCCAAAACTGTCTTAACAAATTCAATTATATTCTAACTCAGCCACATCAAATTTCTGCCGATGTGGTGGTTATTTCATTAGGTGTGAATGATGTATTAAGCCCTATTTCGGCTAAGACTTGGATTAGTCAGCAACAGCAATTGTGCGAGTTACTTTTTACATCATTGGCGTGCCAACAAATTATCATAACCAGTGTCCCGCCTATGGCTGCCTTTCCAGCTTTACCACAGCCATTCAGATGGTTTCTTGGCGCCAGATCCAATGAGTTTAATCATGCTTTAACTCAATGGATTAAAGGCAGTGCTTTACCTTGTGAGCAATTAGATATGCGTCAGTCACTCGCGAGTGCAACGATGGCCAAGGATGGATTTCACCCCAGTGAAACTATTTATCAACACTGGGGTAAGCAAGCTGCGATACTTATCAGTAATAAACTCAATACTGAAAACGTTAAACATCAACACCTTGCTTAAAAAGATCAGTTAATCCAGCGTGAGTACTATTTTACCGACAAACTGCTTTTGCTGAAAAACATCTTGGGCTGTGGCGATATCTTCTAGGGCAAAAGTTTTGGCGACCACAGGCTTAATTTTGCCACTTTCAATGCAAGCAACTAAGTTTTGAAAAACCTGCGGCGCTAACACCGTACAACCAAAGAAACTCAAGTCTTTTAAATATAAAGTTCTTACATCAAGCTCGACTAACGCACCACCTATGGCACCAGAAACCGCATAACGGCCGCCTGGTTTAAGTACTTCGAGTAACTGCGGCCATTGCTTACCAGCCACTAAATCTATCACTACATCGATGCTGCTATTGCCTAATGCTTCTATTAAATCAACATCTCTAGCTAAGACTTTATCAGCGCCTAAGCTAAGTAAATGCTCTTTTTTACTTGGGCTAGTGATGGCAATGACTTTCGCCCCACGCGCTTTTACTAGCTGAATTGCTGCAGAGCCCACACCGCCTGAAGCGCCAGTTATTAATACCGTATCTGTTGAGCCAACATTCGCACGGGTAAGCATGTTCTCTGCGGTTGAGTACGAACACGGAAATGAAGCAAGCTCAGCATCTGTCAGCGAGCTATTAATTGCACAGGCATACTGCGAGGCCACTTTGGTGTATTGGGCAAAGCCGCCATCGCATTCGGAGCCGAAATACCAAGGCGAAGTAAGCTGCTGGCCGTTATGTTCTCTAAGGCACGGCTCGATCAATACCCGCTCGCCAATTCGATTCTGGTTAACTTTATTACCAACCGCGACGATAACGCCGCATACATCAGCCCCTTGGATACGGGGGAAAACAAATGTATTTCCCGACCAACTAGTGTAATCACTTTCAGCATCACCGCTTTTAACATCAGATTTGGAATACCACCCCGTACGGGTATTGATATCGGTATTATTTACGCCCGCAGCGAGTACTCGAATTAACACTTCATTATCTGTTAGTGTCGGCACTGCAATATGCTGGTTTAACTGCAACATTTCAGGTCCACCATGACCAATTAACTGAACCCCTTTCATTGTTTCTGGGATAGCTTGGTTTAGATTTGATGCTTTTAAAGACGTCATACTGCTGACTCCATAATGATAGATATGATTTGTTTGGCTGAAAGAATTGATTCTTGCCCTAATAATGGCCATGTGGCTGAAGCGCCTTCATGAAGTAGAAATAATGCTGATGCGAGATCTGGCCGGCTACTCACTTGCCCTAAGCGCTGACGCACCTCTTCTTTATGCCTTGCAACGACATCAATGACATCCTGATTATCAGGAAAAGCAGTTATCGCGTTCATTGACATGCACCCATTGGGAGCAAATTGCTGCATCCATTTTTCTAACTGAGTGAAAATATGCAGAACCGACTCTGTACCTGTCGTTGAAGGCTCATCAGCCAAAAAAGAAAGATATCTTTGATGACGGTATTCAAGTGCAGCAACAATCATTGCCTCTTTTGACGGGTAATGTTTATACAGAGTGCGTAAACTAACGTTACACGCCGTTTTTAACTGCGCCACACTGGGCTCTGCAAACCCAAACTGACTAAAAGCCTTTTCTAAACTTGCCGCAATTTGGACTTTTAAAGGTAGTGGACAGTCAATAGTGTTTGGTTCCATTTCCATAAAACACACCTAGGTAGAGTATTCATTCTACCCGCAATGGTAGAATGAACACTCTACCC
This sequence comes from Shewanella sp. GJ50-10, assembly GCF_055808815.1. Classification (NCBI taxonomy): domain Bacteria; kingdom Pseudomonadati; phylum Pseudomonadota; class Gammaproteobacteria; order Alteromonadales; family Shewanellaceae; genus Shewanella; species Shewanella sp. GJ50-10. The sequence continues at coordinate 2,829,804 of NZ_JBVVSS010000001.1, forward strand.
TGTCAATATCTCTAATGGATTTCAACTAATGCTTGATACATCATTCCGAAATCAATACTTGTCATTCTTATGTTAAATCCCAATAACACTAAATTTTTTATTCAAAAATGCTGTTATAGATTAATAAATTAGCTTAAATCCAATTAAAAGAGAGTAAACGAAATGTAAGTTTTTACTTAGATACACGCACATTTGAACTGCGTTTGTTGAAAGAGTAAATATGTTGTGATTTGAGTCATACTTAATTTGTATTATTATACGTCAAATGTATTATTTAGCGTTATATTGGTACTAAGCCATTACGAACATCGCAGATGATGTTCAGAGCGATAATCCAGATAAAGTAATTCAAAGAAAGTAATACGAAATAATTCATAAAAGCCATAAGTAGGAATGTAGTTACAATGAAAAAATTAACAGTACTACCTTTAACCTTAATCGTATCGGGTTTATTAACAGCATGTGCAGCGACAACCGAACCAACGGTAAATCCATATCCCGCAGCAACGGGGGAACGTGAAGCGCCAGCAGATTATTCTCAATTTTCTAATATTTTATCTGCGTCAAAGCTGCAAATTTCAACCCCAAATTCAAAGCCTGGCAGTAAATATGAATTAGCCACTGACAGTGACTTTAGCGGTATCGTTAACGAGCACTTCTACGTAGATAAAGGCTCTAAAGCGCTAGTCATGAACATGGAAGGTTATAAGTTACGTAATGAGTTAAGAGTTCTTGAAAACTTCAAGTCAGATAGCCCTAATACTTTTTATCATCTTTCAGCTGAACTAAAGCCAATCAACCCGCGCGAATCAGTGAAAGATAGTCCTTCTAAAAATGACGCTATGACATTCTTACAAGTGCACAATAAAGGTACCTTTGATGATGGCAAGCATGGTGTAGGTTACATCCCTCACCCACTATTACGCTTAGTGTATGAAGCTGACCGCAAAGGGGTTAAAGATCATTATTGGGCGATCATTAAAAACAATGCAGTAAACTGCAGTAAAGACAGCGGTAACCGCGACACATCAGATTGTAAAAATGCCTATGTTCGCTTTGATCTCGGCGCATATGACCCAAATGCCCCAACTAAATTCGATATCATTGTTGGTGATTCAAAATTAGTGATTAATAGAGATGGTGAGAACCAAGTGGAGCATGACATCACGTACTGGAAAGAGATGCTCAATTACTTCAAAGCAGGTGTATACAACCAGTTTGAAAATGGCAAAAGTGAAGCTCACTTCTATCAATTAGATTATAAGATTGAGCAAAAATAATTGTAGCTTCTTGTACAACAGAACGTTAATCAATGAGAGTTCGCTGGCAGCATAAAAACGGCTAACTCTCGCTGTACATATATAAATATCAAGTATCTATCGCTAAACATATTCAAATTGCAAACACAAAAAAGCCCCATACTCTTTAATACTGTCTATCAAGATTAAAGAGTCGTATGTAAGCTCTTCATCTAAGAATAATGATACCCGGGGCTAGACTTGAACTGGCACGCCCTATTTTAAAACGACGAGGGATTTTAATTTTCTTAATCTAAAAAATTAGACATAAAAAAGCCCCGACTTGTGTCGAGGCTTATTTATAATGGTAGCCGGGGCCAGACTTAAACAGGCACGCCTGATTTTAAAACGACGAGGGATTTTATCTTTCTTCAATTACTCAAATTTCAGATACAAAAAAACCCCAACTTTCGTTGAGGCTTTTTCGCACCATACTCTTTAATACTAAAAGTCGTATGTAAATGATGGTACCCGAGGCCAGACTTGAACTGGCACGCCTATTAAGCGAGGGATTTTAAATCCCTTGTGTCTACCGATTCCACCACTCGGGCATAAGTGTTGTTTTAACCGTTTAGTTTAAATCCACTAAACAACTAAACAAAAATTGTGGAGGCGCGACCCGGAGTCGAACCGAGGTCGACGGATTTGCAATCCGCAGCATAGCCATTCTGCCATCGCGCCGTATAGAGAATGATTGGAGCGACATATCGGGTTCGAACCGATGACCTATACCTTGGCAAGGTATCGCTCTACCAACTGAGCTAATGTCGCATCTTTAGCTTAATTAATTCACTTAACAAGGTATCGTCTGATACAAAGCTAACTGAGCTAATGTCGCATCTTTAGCTTAATTAATTCACTTAACAAGGTATCGTCTGATACAAAGCTAACTGAGCTAATGTCGCATCTTTAGCTTAATTAATTCACTTAACAAGGTATCGTCTGATACAAAGCTAACTGAGCTAATCTCGCAATCATTTGCCTATCTTCGCAGATTAGGCCTCGATGTCATCAAGTTGCAACCTTTCGGTTATACGCTGAAGCATCGCTGTCTACGGGGGTGCATTCTACCGATTTCAGTGTCGGTGTCAATTGCTGTTTTCAACAAAAATGACTGAATGCGCACTAAATAAACTTATTGAACTTTTATTGCACTACTCAGCAGTTAAGTCTTTCCAAGCTGCTGAAATATAACTCATCATCGACCAGAAAGTCAGCACTGCAGCTACATAGAATAGTCCATATGCCACATTGGTCAAAAATTCATTCGGTTGCCAAATCAAACCAACAATCGCCACCATTTGCGCTGCGGTTTTATATTTGCCAATCCAAGATACTGCAACAACACCACGCTTGCCAATTTCTGCCATCCACTCTCGCAGTGCTGAAATAACAATTTCACGACCAATCATAAACAGTGCAGCTAAGGTGAGGTAAATATTATCGTTTTGCTGAACCAACAATACCAACGCCGTTGTCACCATAATTTTATCCGCTACCGGATCTAAAAAGGCACCAAAACGAGTGGATTGTTTGAGTTTTCTTGCTGCATAACCGTCTAACGCGTCTGTTACCGCCGCCAACCAGAAGATAAATGCGGACGCAAAAGGCGCCCAAGAATAAGGGAGATAAAAAACTACGACAAAAACCGGCAACAGTAACAACCGGAATAATGTTAGCGCTATAGGTAAATTAAAAGGCATTGAAGAAACCAAATAGTCAGAAACAGCGCCAATCTTGCCTTAATTTTATCCCCCTCGCAATGCATCATGGATTGTTTGTGCCATTTCTAGGCTAATTCCGGGCACTTTTGTTAATTCAGCAACACTAGCGCCCTTCACTTCCTGTATTCCGCCCAAATGTTGTAACAATAGTTTGCGACGCTTTGGTCCCACGCCTTGGATTGATTCTAATGTCGAAGTATTACGGGTTTTCTGGCGTTTATTTCGGTGACCTGTAATAGCAAACCGATGTGACTCATCTCGGATATGCAATATTAAGTGGAATGCAGGCGAGTCGCTGGCAAGTTCAAAGGTTTGTTCTGTGCCACCAAATACAAATGTTTCTAGCCCTGCTTTACGGCCCTCACCTTTAGTCACGCCGATTAACAATGGTGGTCTATCTAAGTTCACGCACTTTTCATCGACAATCTTTTGGGCAATACGCAACTGACCAATACCACCATCAATAAACACAATATCGGGCACTTTGCCGTTGTTATCAATTTTATCAAATCGACGCTTTAGCGCTTGCTCCATCGCCGCATAGTCATCACCGCCAGTAATCCCATTAATATTATAACGACGATAGTCTGCTTTATGAGGACCTTCTCGGTTAAACACCACGCAAGAAGCTACCGTGCTTTCTCCCATCGTATGGCTAATGTCAAAGCATTCCATACGGGTGATCTGATGACCAAACTCCAACGCCTCTTCCAATAACTGAAATCGCTGCTCAACGGTATTCTTGTGCGATAAACGCGTATTCACTGCATTCGTTGCATTGGTTATCGCTAATCGTAGAAAGTTAGCGCGCTCACCCCGTACATGGGTTTTAATTTCAAATTTACGCTCTAACGCTGCAGCAATGGTTTGTTCCAGTACTTTTTTCTCATCAAAGTTTTCACTGATCAGCACTTCTTTTGGAATGGTTCTTTGAATGTCGGCATTTAAATAAAACTGACCGATGAAAGACACCAGCACTTCTTCTAACTCGGTTTCCGGTGGCACAGTAGGATAATAACTGCGGCTACCAAAAATTTTACCATCGCGAATAAACAATAAATGAAAACACACAATGCCTGATGCGTAATGCACACCAATCACATCCATGTCGCCCTTGTGGTTTGACACTTCTTGCTGTTCAGCGACACGTCTTAATGCAGTAATTTGATCACGATATTGCGCTGCAGATTCATATTCCATTTCATTGGCTGCAGTGTCCATTTTAGCCACCAGCTCACTAATAACTTGCTGGTCTTTACCTCGTAAAAATAAGCTAGCCAGTTTAACTTGCCCTGCATAATCTTCATCTGAGATACGCCCTACACATGGCGCGCTGCAACGTTCTAACTGATATTGCAAACAAGGACGTGAGCGAGACTTATAGTACAAGTCATCACACTGGCGGATCGGAAACAGCTTTTGCATGAGGTTTAAGCTTTCACGCACAGCACCGCCATTAGGATAAGGACCAAAGTAATGGCCTTTCTCTCTTTTAGGACCGCGGTGATATGCCAAACGCGGATGCTTATGGCCACTTAATAAAATATACGGATAAGATTTATCATCACGTAACAAAACATTGTATTTAGGCATGTATTGTTTGATGTAATCGTTTTCAAGCAGTAATGCATCGGTTTCGCTATGGGTTAGCGTCACATCGACATTAGCAATACGGGCAACAAGCGCTTGAGTTTTAACGTTGGGCAGGTTCGCCCTGAAATACGAAGAAAGGCGCTTTTTGAGATCTTTTGCTTTACCGACATAAATCACTTCACCTTTGTCATCGTACATACGATAAACACCCGGTGAAGATGAAACGGTTTTTAAAAATAATTTTGAATTAAAGCTTGAAGGCATCAACTATCCTAAAATAGGCTTCGATACCTTAGTATGAACACCTAATGTCTAAAAAGAACTGGCATCGAGCATTTTGTAGCGAATAGCTAGGCGGGTCAACTCAACATCTCCACCAATATCTAATTTGGCAAATAATCGATAGCGATAACTGTTGACTGTTTTAGGGCTTAAATTAAGCTTTTCAGATATGTCATTAACCTTTTCACCATTGGTGATCATCAACATGATCTGCAATTCTCGCTCAGATAAACTGCTAAACGGGTTTTCATCAGAGTGACTAAACTGACTTAGCGCCATTTGTTGAGCTATTTCAGGCGATAAGTAACGTTGCCCGCGTGACACTTGTTGAATTGCACGTAGCACTTCTGGTGACGTTGAGCCCTTGGTTAAATAACCTGACGCACCGGCTTGCATGACTTTGGTAGGGAATGGATCTTCTGTTTGAACAGTTAGTACGATAATTTTCGCTTCTGGTTGATAGCGTAGAATTTTACGGGTAGCTTCTAATCCGCCCATACCTGGCATATTCATGTCCATCAGAATCACATCGGCTTCACTTTGACGAGACCACTGCACTGCAGTTTCGCCGTCAGGTGCTTCACCAACCACTTTTATCCCTCGCTCATCTTCTAATAAACGACGAATGCCAGTTCTCACTAATTCATGATCATCAACTAAATATACTGAAATCAACTTCTATCCACCTTAAAAACAGATTCGTCCTGAATTTTATTATTATCCGTACATGAGTAATTTAGCTTATTGAGCGACTGACGGAAAGCGAAATAAACGCATATGCTTGTAGGAATAGTCTAGTTATTAAGTTCTTCGCATAAAATTGAAGTATAAATTTAATTATGATTAAAAATCACTCCAACAACCTACGCTATTTTATGCTGAATAGACTATTTTTAATAACAATATCAGCATAAACCCCTGAAATAAACGGCTTACACCCAAGATTAAAAACAGCTTAATTAATTTATCTAAATCAACTCACTAAACGCCAAAAATTATTCAAGTGTCTAAATTTTGACAAACCTACAGTAAAAATACTCATCTGAGAAATATTGCTACTGACTTAATTGAATAAAAAAAACCGCAACTGAATAGTCAGTTGCGGTTTAAAATTTTTATTGAATAAGCTTAGCTATTTAGTAATATCAAAAAACTCATTCAAAAAGTTTATTAAACGATGCGCTTACTCTTCGTTTTCAACAAAGTCGTCAGAAAAGTCAGTTTCCCAGTACTTATAACCTTGAACCGTCGCCTGTGCTGCAGCACCCATTAGGTTAACTTGGTAGGTTTTTACGCCGCTAACATCAACTGATTGGTTTGCCGAAGCTTGGTCACCACTATCTTCATATTTAGCACTGGCTTCTGCTTGCGCTTGACCTTCATAGCCTGACTCTTTAAATCGATTCATCGCGTCCATATCCATAAAGGCTTGGACGAATGCCATTTGTTTCCAACCAATACCAGCACCTACTCCACCAGTTGCGAAACGGTAATAAGAATTTTGACCGTTTGAGGTTAATACACAAACACCGCCGCCTGTTGATAGTGCAAACAAGTAGCTATTACTACCAGTACAAACTACGTAACCCACTGACTGAGCAACCGCAGTCTTAGCGCCGCTATGTTCAGCGTAAATTTCTTGCAGCGCTGACTGTGTTTCTTTACGCGCATTGGCTTTTTTAGATTCAGGGTTATCACCTGTCGCACAACCCGTTAATAAAGCAGGCACCATAACAGCAGCTAAAAGTAATTTTTTACTGATAAAAGTCTTAGACATGTAATTTTCCTCTGTCGAAATAAGTTTAAATTGCCGTTATTGGCAAGTTACACAGATAAATAAGTTCACTCACATAGAGTGGGTAATCCGTTCAGAAATAAGCCACGTAGATGACTACTGTGTTACTTAACCGCTTCTGAATAAGCCTTACATCGTTTAGCATTTTTCGCTTGCTGGCTTAGCGCTTAACTCGATATAGGCTTATTATAATCGAGCACTAACACATTTGTTACCATTCTACGCCACATGTAATATTAACCCCCTTCACATAGGTATTTAATCGTTAAGTTCAACATAAAGACCGCAATAGCATTACTCATCATCTTTAAATTTAGCCTTTATTTCTAAAATTTCATCCAGTTTATCAACAAATAACGGCACTAACTTGGGATCAAAGTGACTCCCAGCTTCGCGCTTAATAAGTGCGATAGCATCGTCTACTGTCCACGCCTTTTTGTATGGGCGCTCGCTGGTTAACGCATCAAATACATCTGCAATGGCGACGATACGACCATTTAACGGAATATTCTCACCACTTAGTCCGTGGGGATAGCCACTGCCATCCCACTTTTCGTGATGAGTGAGTGCAACCTCTTGGGCAATGGTCATTAATTCTGAATCCTTGTCGCCCAGAATTTCTGCACCGATTAAGCAATGCTTCTTCATTTCCTCAAACTCTTCAAATTCGAGTTTTCCGGGCTTCTTTAGAATGGCATCAGATATACCGATTTTACCTACATCGTGCATAGGCGCTGCATTCATTAGCACTTCAGCTGCAGATTCATTCATCCCTGCAGCAAGAGCTAGCACGTGGGTGTAATAACTCATGCGAATAACATGCATGCCTGTTTCGTTGTCTTTATATTCAGCTGCACGGCCTAAGCGGCGAATGACGTTCAATTGGTTTTGGGCAATTTCAGCCGTCTTTTGCTGTACTTTAATTGCAAGTATTCTGTTTTGATTTGTTAATGCCAGTTGAGTATGTACGCGACGTTGTACTATGGGAGGATTAAATGGCTTAGTAATATAATCGGCTGCGCCGAGTTCTAGCCCTTTTATTTCATCATCAGCAGAAATTTTAGCGGTCACAAATATCACTGGAATATGGCGGGTTCTTTCGTCTTGTTTGAGTTGTCTGCATACTTCAAAACCATCAATGCCCGGCATCATGATATCTAACAAAATTAAGTCTAAACTGATACTACGAGCAATCTTAAGTGCTAACTCACCATTTTTAGCAATCTTAATCTGATAATCTGACTTTAATACCCCTGCTAAAACATCAATGTTTTCAGGGGTATCGTCCACTACTAATATAGTCTGCTTTTCCATCTATACTCCTTGTAAAATCCATCAACGCGTCATTATTTAGTCCATTAACGATAATTGCTCAATCATCTGTTTAGCGATTTCCATGGCCGTATCTAATTCATAATCATTCAACTGCTTTTCAAGTAATTTATAATTGTGTACTAACGGCTCTACATTTAAACAATCACCGTGACTATCGAGATATTCAGTCGCTTCCATATCAAAACTTTCAAGCATAGTAATTAAAACTTCTAAGGTTTTGATTGCTAATGACTTGTCTAATGATAGTTGAACTTTATCGATTTGCGATGCTGGAATTGAAGTGGATATTTCTTCACATACTTTAGACAGCTCAAGTTCAATGTCAGCTAACGTGCTCACGTCACTTTCAGACAACCCTTGCTCCAAATGTAAGGCCTGTTCAGCTAACTTAATTGCGCCGATGCTGCCAGCAACACCTTTTAATGTATGTACGAGTCGAGCTGCTAAAGGTTCATCATTTACTGCTATTGCCTTCGAAAATGCGCCAATAAACCCTTTTTGACCAGAAACGAATTTAGCTAATAACTTATGATATAAACGCACATCTCCTTGAGTTCGTATCAAGCCTTGAGCAGTATCAACATGCTTCATTTCTATAATATTTGAGTCTAATTTCTCTGTACCGTTTTGCTCAATGAGTTCTATTTCAGTCGGATTTGCTGGGGTTATCCATTTCGCCATCGTTATGAACATCGCTTCGACATCAATAGGCTTAGGTATATGATCATTCATGCCTGCATCAAGCGCTTTTTCACGATCTCCTGCCATAGCATTGGCTGTCATCGCAAGAATTGGCAAAGCTTGGTTTTGTGGTATTTCACGTATTTTTCTGGTTGAGGAATACCCATCCATCACTGGCATTTGGCAATCCATTAACACCCCATCAAAATCTTGCTCGGCCACAAACTCTAAGGCTTGCTGACCATTAGCTGCGATGGTTGTTTCGATTTGCTTATTGTTAAGTAGCTCTTCAATGAGCTCTTGGTTTAAATCGTTATCCTCAGCAATCAGTATATTAGCGCCCGCTAAATGCTTTAGAGCCTTCGACAGCTCACTATCAGCATCTGTATGTCTAGATTGATACTCTTCGTCAGACATAACGTAAGAAAGCGCTTTGATGAGACTAGATTGGGTTTGCGGCTTTGTTAATATGCTATCGAAATGAACATCTACAGCACTGAGCAATAAGTCCTCTTTGCCATATGCAGTAATCATGATGAGTTTAGGTTTTATTTCTGGCGCGAGTTCGCCAATAAATCGCGCAACATCAATCCCACTGACTTCAGGCATCTGCCAATCGACTATAGCGACATCAGTTTGTTCACCGCTGTCGAGCCAAGCAATGGCAGCTGCGCCGCTATCTAGCACTTTGACTTTCATTCCTACATTAACTAACAAGTTAGATAATATCTCTCTCGCAGCCTGATTATCATCAACCAATAAAACCAACCTGCCATCAAGATAAGAAAAGTCTTGCTCCATAGGAGAGTTTGAAGAAATAGGGTTTAAGTCAAAAGGAATATTGAGATTAAAAGTACTGCCAACACCTGACTCACTGCTTAAGGTAATCTCGGCATTCATCAATTCAGCAAGGTTTTTACAAATAGCTAGGCCAAGTCCTGTACCACCATACTTTCGAGTCGTTGATGCATCGGCTTGAGAAAACGCATTAAACAGTCGCGACTGCTGCTCAGGCGTCATGCCAATACCGGAGTCGGCAACAGAAAAAGTGATATTGGCTTGATTTGGCGTAATCTCAGCTAATTTAGCTGAGATGATAATATTGCCATGCTCGGTAAACTTAACGGCATTGTTCGCTAAATTGATGAGCACTTGCCCAACTCTTAATGGATCACCTAACAAGTTTTTAGGAATGTTCTCATCAATATCGAACAACAATTCCAAGCCTTTATCAGCCACTTTAATACCGATAAGGTTACTGACGTTGTTGAGTAACTCATCAATGCTTAAATCAATGTTTTCAATATCTAATTTGCCAGCCTCAATTTTAGAGAAGTCGAGAATATCGTTAATGATCCCTAATAATGATTGAGCTGAGCCATTGGTTTTTTCAATGTAATTACGCTGCTGACGGCTCAGATCAGTTTCGAGCGCTAAATGTGACATGCCAATAATGGCATTCATTGGAGTGCGAATTTCATGGCTCATATTCGCCAAAAAATCACCTTTGGCTTTGTTGGCATCATCAGCTTCGGCAATGGCCGCTGCGAGTTCTCTTTCTAACTCTTTTGCTGCATTAACATTGATATGTACGCCACTTATCCGTTCTGGGCTGCCATCTTCATGGTATTGATAGGTTTGACCAATGCTCAAGATCCAGTCGTAACTGCCATCTTTACGGAGCATCCTAAACTCTTGACGAATAATTTTTTCGTCATCACCTTTGGCAACAGGCTGTTTTAAATCAAAAATATCCGTATGATCATCTGGGTGAATCAAGCTGAAAAAAGTTTCTGCTCCCGAAGTAAGCTCTGCCCATTTATCTTCATTTGCACAAATATCAAGTCGTTCGTAACCTAACATTTGGCTATACATTCGATTGACGACAACACGATTTTCATGAGGATAAAAATCCCACATACCCATTTGCGCACTTTTAGCTGCAACTTCAAGCTTTTCTTCAGAGTCTAATAACAGGTTTTCAGCAAGTTTTTGTTCTGTAATATCAAATAAAGTACCATCGAAAAAACCTCTTCTATTAATTTCAGACGTTTCAAACTTTGCCATAACTTGAACATACCTGAGCTCACCAGAACGATTCAGGATCCGCATATCAACAACCACTCTCTTGTTGTTTAATGCAGCTTCACGGACGGTTTCAAAGAACATTTCTCCGTCGCCATCAATCGCTAAATGAACAAAGCGCCGCTTAGGGTTTACGCCGGTAAAGTCTGCAACAGGGTAGCCGGTGATATGCTCAAAATTAGGACTAATATAAGAAACGGTAAAATCATTACTGACTAAATCGACGTAATTACAACGAAATACCGCCCCTTGAATGTTCTCTACTAAGGTTTGATATTGTTGTTGATTTTTTTGCATCTCAGCTCGAACGGTCTCCTGCTCATCAATATCAAGCAGTGATAATCGAATTTCATCCAAGCTAGCATCATCATTAAACTCAGTTCTTACAGTAAGAGAAACGGCAAGATGTTGACCTGACTCTGTATTTAAAATTAGCCGCGCATCTGAAGTATCTACACCTTTAAGAGCTGATTTGAAAATTCTTTGACCTTCTTCATCGTCAGTATCAAGCACATCAGCCCAGGTTAATTCAGTGAAGTCTTTACGGTCATGACCCGTTATTAAAGCGAACTGTTTATTGTGCTTAGTAAACTTACCATTGACGTCTAAAGTTGCATAAGCCACTGCTGAGTTTTCATATAGATCCCATAAACGGTTTTCTCGTTCTTGAATATCTTTAGTACGAATTGAAATTGTTTTTTCTAACTTCTCATTACTAATTTGTAATCGACGTAAAACATGACGGCTAAGCCAAAGGCTTGCTACAGTGAGCAACAGGCAAGATAACGCAATGACGCTAATGAGAATAATGATGATGGTTTTAAAGTACGAATAATTACTGCTAGCTTCGTCAATAGACATTTCTGTGACAATACCGAAACCGTAACGCTCATCCCACTTCCAAGCTCCTATGACGTCAACACCTAAATAGTTTCGATAAGATTTGTAGCTGCTTCCGTTTCGTTTAGCGCTAACCTGCTTGGCAGAAAACGTAAGTCTAAGATCATTATGATTAACAGTTGCGGGGTTCTCTGCAGATAACTCATGAATTGGGTCGGTGACGTTCAGGTTTAGTACTGACATTTGCCCTTCTTCTAGTAACCCAAAAGAAATCAGATGTTTTTCATAGCGGCTGTGGGACAACATTCGACCTTGCTCATCAACAAAATAGGATTCGCCGGTATCTCCAACTGCGCCACTCTTGGTTAATTTCGCAAATTCTAGGTAAGGGTCAATTCGAAGTGAAAGCACAGCGGTAATTTCGCCATTATCTTGAGTAACAGGACTGAGTACAAACATAGTTGGGGTATCAGCACGCTCGATACCATAAGGATTTGATAATGCAATATCAGATCTCATCGGCGGGGTGATGACGATTTCCCCTTTGATAGCTCTAGCAAATAGTTTGGGATGCTCACGCTTAACGATGTTAGTAACGCCAAGATTATTGTCACGACTTGAGGCAATATTCTTCCCATCTAATGTGATAATAAAAAAACCTAACGAACCAAACGATTCACTGTACCTTTTATAAGCATCCCTAGACCAAGCTAAATGATCACTTTCAAGAAGTTCTTCTTTATTTGGACCGATTTTAGTTAGAAACATAGCGCGCTGTAGTAACAATGGATTGGTCGCAACCGCTCCCACTCTATCTTCCCAACCTCTAACCCATGAGGACAAAGCGGCATCTGTCGTCAACGCGACAGAATTTAATGCTAAACCACTTTTTTCTAAATCATGTTTATAAGCGATGTTTAAACCAATCGTAGCAATCAGCGAAATCAATGCTAGGAAACTAAACACGATTAAACCGGTGAAAGTCCGGTTAATGCCACTTTCAAAAAAAGTTGAAAGGTCATTATTAGCTTGCTTTCTCAGTCGAAAAAACAGCCACAATAATAAAAAAAACAATCCAATTGCTATCGAGGATAAAGTTATATTCATTTCCATCTGTTTCCATTACATCAGATATTACAGTGATAGATCGGACTGCTATTTATTTGGCTTTTTTACTCATTACCCAAACACCCAAACTAAACATATTTAACATAAAAAACAATAACTTAGATTACTTATACCGCATGAGGGATTGAAATCGAAACGCTTGTCGTCTCATTTTCATCACTTACTTCTAAAGCAACGTGTCCATTCTGTGCTTCTGCGAGTAACTTAGCCGAGTAAGTACCAATCCCCGTGCCATTATCTTTACCAGCTGAAATGTATTTGTTCCAAAAAGTGTCGCGGATATGTTCTTCTACAGCCCCAACATTTTGAATAGTGATAATCAATGCAGGCTTTACAAATTCGGTATTTGAAACGCTATCAATTCGCTTTAATGACACTGATACTCGTGTCTTGCTTGGCGCGGCTTCACAGGCATTTTTAAGCAGATTAAATAACATCGAATAACTAAGACTTTCATCACCCAGTGCTAGGTAATCCTCGTCACCATCCTCTTCACAATCGAGATAAATCAAAAGATGCTTTACCTGGAAAGTTTTCTTTAACACCGCAATAATTTTTTCCAGCAAATTGAACATAGAGAACGGCTTAGGTGTTAGGGTAAATCGACCGGTTTCAATTTTATAAAGCTCGCTAGACATGTTGATCATATTCAACAATTGAAACGACATATCTTCAGCGATGTGAGTATTTTCTAGATTACTTTTTGAAATATGAGGGTCCCGACTAATTTGCTCGATTAACGCCATTAATCCCGCAATTGGCCCCTTTAAATCATGTTGTAATATTTGCTGTACTTCTTGTTTTAGCTTTTCTGTGGTCACCATATTGTCAAAATCTGATTGCAGACGCTTATGCATTTGTACATAAGCCATCAAATTTCTCACTCTCAATTTGAGTAAATCTGGCTGAATTGGTTTACTGATATAATCTACAGCGCCACAGTCTAGGCCCTGAAGTTGATATTTATCTTCAGTTAATGCAGTAACAAATATTACTGGGATATGTACTGATTGAGGATGCTCTCTTAAGCGTTTTAAAACTTCAAAACCATCCATATCTGGCATCATAATATCTAATAAAATAAGATCCGGTGGTGAATCAGATTGGGCAATTTCAAGAGCTTTTAACCCACTTTTTGCCAACTTAACTTGGTAATCATCTTTTAATAATCCACCAATCAAAGTGAGATTATCGGTAGTATCATCCACGACCAACACAGAAGAGCGAGGAGCCTCTTTATCATCGATAGCATTAGGCTGGCTTGAAGAAGTTAGTGCTTCGGTAACTAGTGAGTGTTCATCTTGCTGGAGAGGCTGAGCTTTATTACTAATATGACCACTCAAACATTGAGAAACACGTTGCTGCAAGGTCACCGTGTTAAATGGCTTAATGACAATATCTGTGACGCCGCTTGCGATTGCAGTGCTTACCCTCTCTCTTGCCGCCTCAGCGGTTATCATCAGAAAAGGAAGATGTCGCCATTTGGAAGACTGTCGAATTTCATTCAATAGCTCGATACCCGACATCACAGGCATATTCCAATCGGAGATAATCAAATCAATCGGATAATTTTGAAGTATCTTTAGTGCTTTGGCGCCATTTTCTGCTTGATGAACATGGCCAATACCAAAACGACGTAATTGATCTGAACTGATTTTACGGATGGCGTCCATATCATCCACAATCAACACACTTTTCCTAGTTAAATCCATGCGACCTCTTCCATTAGAATCAATCACTCTACCGAATTGAAAAGTAAAGTATAATTAGCCTTGTGCTAACTTTCAGTTTGAGACATTTTTGCCCCGACTAAACTGGCAACAATAATCGCCATATAAAACTGACCACAAATAGCCTCAGAAAAAGCAAAAAATCGTGCAATAGGCATATTGGGAGAAATCTCACCGTAACCCACAGTGGTTAGCGTGATATAGCTGTAATAAATTGCAGTAGATAAATTATCTGGCCACTTTTGTACTTCAATACCATTAAAGGCAGGACCGAAAATTTCGATTAATAATAAATAGGTAAACGCCCAAATAAGCCCTAAAAGTAAAAAGATACAGATAGAGCCAACAATTTGATTAGTTGAAATTTTGCCAGAAAATAATACTTGTTTCGCAGCCCTTGAAGTTGCCGCAATCAGAAAAGAAAGAATGGTTAATAGGGCAATAATATCCAAATTAAGCAATTCAAATACTGAGCCAATACTGGCAAAAATCAGTGTGGTAAACATCAAACCAAAGGTTGAACGTATCCAGCGCTTGTTTTCACCTAAACCAATTACCGAAATAGATAAACTCATTACGGTAGTGCCTACCACAATCATTTGCCCAGCATCGAAAAACTGTTCAACCAATGCCGCACTTAACAACACTAATACTAAAGACCCCAGTAAATAACTAAAGTTGTCTTCTTGCGACATCACTTTGCCCATCGAGCTTTATCCTTCTGTTTTTTCAACTTCAGGTAACACTAAGTCAGTATCCACTTCGGCCGTTTCAACAACTAACCATGCAGAAAACAGCTTGTAACTTAATGCCAGTACTACGGCGCCGACAAACAAACCAACGATGCCAGATAAAATCATCCCGCCGATAGCACCTAGCAAAATCACCAACATAGGAATATCAACACCACGTCCCATTAGCATAGGCTTTAAGAACGCGTCACTGGCACTCACTAAAATGCTCCAAATCATAAAGATAATTGCAGTAGTAGATGATTCGACACTAAATACATAAGCAATGATAGGTGCCAAGATTAATATTGGCGGTAATTGAATGATGGCTAAAATGAGCACCAATAACATCCAAATACCAGTGCCAGGTACGCCAGCTAACCCTAAGCCAACACCCGCTAAAATAGACTGGATAAATGCAACGCCAATAACTCCTTGCACCACACTACGAACGGTTGCAACAGCAAGTGATGAGAACTCTTCACCGTGCTTACCTGCAAGCCTTACTGACACTTTATGGAACATTTGGTTTGAACCTTCAGCCTTACCCATAAACACGCCAGCAATAATAATTGATATTAAAAACTGTAAGACTGTCATACCAAAGCTACCAAATGCGCCAGCAGCTTTAGTCGAAAATGTTTTTATTTCATCGGCATAAGTTCTAACTAACTTCTCTAAGTCAGACGACGCTGAAGACCAAACGTTATAAAGCTTATCGCCTACTAAGGGTAGTTCAGCAACCGACTCTTTAGGTGCGGGGATCACTAAAGTACCATCGTGAACTTCAGCGACAAAATCTTGGGTGCCAGACACTATGGCGCCTGAAAACAATACGGTGGGAACAATTAACAAAGCTAATGAAAGTAAGGTGATCACTAAGCTAGATTTAGCCATAGTCAGTTTGAGCTTGCGGCTAACGAGTTTTACAACAGGGTATAAAGCGATGGCAATAATACCACCCCACAAAATAGGCATAATGAAAGGTTGAATGATTTTAAAACACCAAATCACCATCGCGAAAATTAACGCAATTTTAATCGCTGCATCCACTGCTGCATGAGTAAACTCCGCAGAGTTCGAAATTGGTTTATCACTCATATAATGTCTGTCCCTGATTTAATGTCATTCCATTTAAAAATAATATTAACAAGCCAAGTTGTCAGTTATGGGTCGCTAACTCTTTTAAACAAAAGTAATTTTGATACGTTTATTAATAAAAATATAGCGCAACTTAACCAATAAAACACCTGCTACAACACAAAAACATTTCATTAACCAACGAATCATTAATAAAAGAACATTTAAAACTGTTAACTAATGATTTTGCAATATAAAACTTAGACTTACGGCAGAGGTTATAACGAAATTTACTGCAAAATTTAAATCAAGTTCATTTTGTTTGGTTATTTTGACGAAACACTCGAGGTGAGAAACCAGACATGCGTTTAAAAGCTCTGGAGAAATGCGCCACATCAGCATAGCCCAAGGAGGCAGATATCTGGGTGACAGCAATATCCTTGTTTAATAAAAGAGTCTTAGCTTGCTGAAAATAAATCCCTTCTACCATTTGGCTGTAACTCACCCCTTCTTCAGAAAGCCTACGCTGCAAAGTACGCACACTTAATCCTAAAAGATCTGCTGCAGCTGTTATAGGTAATCGTCCTGAAGACATATAAGGTAATAATGCAAACTGAAGGCTAGCAACAAATCCTTTAGGACTTTCTACTATGGTTTTTAAGGTGGACTCCCACCCTTCTTTCAGCTTTACAGGACCATCTAAAACCGCATCAGAGATACTTAACGCCGTCACATTACGGGCATAAAACACTTGCGACTCATTAAGCTTTAACACGTTTAAGTAATGGGCTTCGTTTGAAGACTGCAGCGCAATATCAATCGGTTGCCAATGGGTTTGAGTCACAGCTCGCACTAACTCAACCATCATGGTTAATGCAAATTGCTCAGAAAGGTCACTTTCAATGGGATCTTCTTTTTGACGAAAACGAGCAAACCACACCTTTTTCAAGGCTGTTTTCAAATGTACTTGGGTTTGTTTAGACTCAAGGTTTACCACATGAGTAAAATCAGTTAATGCTTGCCTGACTGTGCCTTTTAAGGAGATTTTAGCTAAATGTTGAGGGATGAATATTGATCTAGCGACTTGGTATAACCACTCAGCAAAGCGTTGTTTCCCCAGCTTTTCGGCCATTAATTTTAAAAGGTTTAATACTGCTTGCTCTGAAACGTAATCGTACTCGTTTGTCAGTAAGCTTTCAGGAAGGCCCGCTTGCTCGATAAGCGGATAAACATTGTTATCAAAATCTTTAAGCCTAGCCACAAACGGAGCTATGTATTCGGCACGTAAAAGTGGAATAAAAGCGCTTGGTTCTTTTTCAAAAACTTGTGATGGCATTTATCTCACCTCAAACTAACGGTCAACGAAACAAAAACAAATAGCTAAAGCACTACATTGCAGTTCTTTTTTGTAAGAACTTCCAATTACGTGTCTCAAGAAAGAACGATGCCACTACCATGTATACTCCCACAAGGAACAGTTGCGCAATTCGAATATAAAAATTGGTAGCAACATCAGCATCAGTTGAAGATGCAGTCGAGCCGACCACCACCAATAACGCTGAAAATATTCCCGCAAAGATAGGCGCTTTCTCTGGATTAGCATAAATCTTTTGACTAAATAGCAAGGCACATATCATTGCTAAACCCACGTAAAAAGTAAGCTCAGGGACAATCACTAATAAATTGTAAAACACCACCGCCATTGCACCACCAATGCCGTTAGTGATCAGCAAAAACAAGCTCACTTTTACACTCTTACTCCCTGCTGATTGTAATGACAAAATGGCGATAAAAATCATCGTCAATAGCGCGCCAGTAATCTCAAATAAGTAGAAAAAAGTAATCACAGGAAAGGCAATTATCAGTGCACGAACAGACTCATAAAGACGCTCATCAGAGGTTAGTCCAGCAGCGACATGAGTTTCTCGATTCGGGGATAAATCAGGCAATAGAATATGCAATAAGGTAAAAATGACCACTGCCACTACACCTGAAAAGCTTAATCCCACACCAACAAAAATGGCGGCGCCAGGGTGCAGTATGCCTAAATAGGGCAACACTAAGGTTGCTACAATTAAAATGGTGGCAAAGAAATTCCACTTAGGGTTTGAAAAAAGGTAGTAAGCCCATAGCATCAGCAATGCAAGAAGTGGCAACAACACCATCGGATATTGCACAGGGCCAAAGCTGACTAGCCACGCAATCGCAATCGTTGCCACCATTGATAACAACAACTCATAAACAGTTTGCATGGTGGGCTCGGTTCTATCGACTAAAAACTTAGCCACGAACACTGGAACAATAAACGCTAATTGCCAAGCAAATACCGCTGAAATTGCCACAGCTAAACCGATACCTAAAGTGAAACGAATAACCCGACGGGTATATATCGCTTCTTCAAGTTCTGGGGCTATGGCAACGGTTTGCTTATCTGACATAAGAGAACCAGCTCACTAGGCGAATCCAAAATTTACCAAACAAGTTCATGACTGAGCTCTCTTTGGTATACACCATCACATCAGCTTGACCACCTACTCGGCGTAAACCTTTCGCTTCATCTTCATCAAATACAATAGTCACAGGGAAACGTTGAGACTGTCTTAACCAACCAGTTTGACCGGTTGTTTGCGCAAGCTTACCTGTTTGCTCGTTTTGGCCCCAATCAACACCGTAGTCGATGTAAGCGACCTTGCCGGTAAATACTTTGCCGGGAGCATAATCCAGTGCAAACTCGACTTTATCGCCAGGCTTCATGTTGCCTATGCTGTTTTCTCTAAAGTTCGCTTCAATCCACACATCTTCAGACGAAATAAACGTCATAACAGGTTGCCCTGCACTCGCGTAAAACCCTTCTTTTAAACGAAAGTTAGAGGCTACGCCGTCAGTTGGCGCTTTAATTTCGGTTCTTGCCAAATTAAGCTCTGCTTGTTCAAGTGCTAATAATGCAGATTTAACAGCTGTGTTATTTTCACCTTCTGAACCTAAACGCTCTTCAGCTTTGGCTAAGTCAGCATTTGCCGCGGCAACACCCGCTTCTGCACTGGCTAATTCTGCGCGGGCATTATCCGCATCAGCCTGAGACATCACATTTTGCTCGACCATTGTAAATATACGTTTTGATTGTACTTTGGCGTTGGTGTAGTTAGCTTCAGCATTGGCAACTTTAGCTTTTGCTGCGGTAACATTAGCTGTTAATGCTCCCATATTCTGCCCAGCTTGAGTCACATTTTGCTGTGCTGTAAACAGTGCAATTTCATAATCTTTTGGATTAATCCGCGCTAGCACTTCGCCCTCTCGAATTAATGTATTCGGAGAAGTCGTAATTTCAATCACTTCACCTGATACCTGCGGCGTAATTGGCACCACAAAACCACGTATACGGCCTAAATCGGTAGAAGGAATATATCTGTCTGCAATAAGATGAAAAACAAATAAAAAACACACCACGATTAAAATGATATTGGTGATTTTACGAATTTTTTGATTCTTTGCTTTATCGGCTGGGGTATCAGCAGTAGAAGCTTTATCGACTTGGGCTTGAGCGTCTTCTGTTTGAGCAACAACCTCTGTTGAAGAAACTTCTTTATTCTTATCAGTCATAACCTTCCCTTGAATCGACGCTATATTTGAGCTGCTAAATTGAGTTGTTAACTCATCAGAATGTTAACAGTTAATTAGAGATTTGTTAGTGTAATTGCAGTATAGAATTATTTCGATATAGAACTCAAATATAACCATTAAATTAGTTAGTTATATTGGCTATCGGCGCTGAGTAGCTAAATTGACTAGAGAATAAGTACGTTAAATGAACTTTAGAATCAGAAGCTTGATAGAAATGAACGATAATCATCGGAGTTAGCAAAGCATTTAAGCCTAATAAAAACTTTTTTAAAGCCGCACTTTTGTCACTAGTGCTTTATAACCTGCTTGTTTGGAATAGTCCTTGTAATGACTTTTGAAACAGTTTTTGTAACTGGCTTAGAATAGTTTGTAGCAAACCAAGTGATACTAACTCAGTGCTATCAAATAGTTGAAAATTCCTTTAGTGCAGTCATGGCAAGTGCTGCTTTATCGACAGGAACAAAGATATGGTCATGATAATATGCAGCAATAACATTGGCACTGATGCCGTGTTCAGTCAGCTTTTGAGCGATAGCCGCAGTTAATCCCACCGCTTCTAAACTAGAGTGCACCGTTAAAGTGATTTGCTTAAAGCGTCCTTCAAACGGTAAATAGGCTTGTAAAGCTGCCTCTGCAGATAACACGAGTGTTAACCCTTCTTGCTCCTGAAAAAGGCATAAAGGGTCTAAATGGGCATATTCAGCAATTCGCCCTTTTACATGGCAAAATACAAACTCACCAGCTTTTAACTCTGGCGACATATTAGCTAATAATTGATTTAAATCTGTAATCCCAGTCATCGCCTTCCTACCTTTGATTAATTCGAATAATGCCTAATCACTGACACCTTACCGTCGTCTATTTCAAGCACTTCAAACGCTGAGTTATCATGTAGGGTTAATTGGCCATTATCAGGGTGTGTGCCTTTTGCCACAGTATGGAACTCAATCATAATCACATTATGACCATAGGCTTGATTAGTCAGTTTGGCTGAATACTCATCGTGTGATGCTAAGTAATAGGTCATTCCTTTACGAAGTGCTGCTTTACCATCAGGCTGACGGCTATCGTCATCGCTCCAAGGTAAATGCTGGTAACCCACATCATCAGTTAAAAAAGATAAATAATGTTCTAAATCTTCTTGAGTGGCATCAGGTTTCTGTGAGCCTTTCCATGCTTCAAAGTACTGCTGAGTAAAGCCTTGGTAGTCAAACTCAGCAGCAGTAGGTTTATCCTCAGCAAGCGCTTTTAACGGTGATAAAGCGAGGAGCGATAGCGCCAACCACGTCATCAATGACACCCGTAATTTCGCGATATTGCTTACCAAATTCCATTTCATCATATTTCCCTTACTATCAATATACCATTACATCTTGTTTCACTAATTTAAGTCTGTAACTTACTGAATAAAATAATGAACTGCAACGTTTGCAAGCGAACGGGTTAAATTGAAAGGGATGAAACCAAGAGAGTTAAACTGAAAGTTGAGCAACAAGTAGCTCTAGGGAAAGGAAAGAAAAAGGTAGTCAAATCGTTTTTTGGTACTCAAATAGCCAAAACGCTTCATTAATATCTGGCTGAATTTCGCCTACTTTTTCATAGCCCAATTTTTGATAAAAATGATGATTACGAAAAGCTTTATAGGGAGTAACTAGCGACCAATTAACGATCTGAGAGTAACGTTTTTCAAGTAGATTTATGGTTTCAGAACCTATTTTTTTATTCTGAAACTCAGGTGCAATAAAAAAATACTTCACCTCAATTTCAGTCAAACTCTTCAGCACCACTAAAATGCCACCCGCATTTTGATTTCCATATTTAATAATATAGTAGTGACCAGACTCAATACTTTGCTGGTGCCAAGGCGTGGATTCGATATGCGGAGGAAAGCTCCCATACTGCTCAAAGTCAGCGTGGAAGGCTTTAACGGCTAGAGATTTCAGTAACACTGCGTCTTCACTTACAGCCAATACTAACGTAACGTTCGACATCGATTAATGTTCCAAATGACATAAGTGTAAGTGGTGATATTCATCAGCACTTACACTGTATTTAACATCTATTGGTATAGTCATAAATTTGATTATTTTGCTTCAACTCCAGCAATAATCGGGTCGTTCTTACTCTTCATTATTTTCGGGTTAACACCGTAGTGACGCGTGGTGAACGTAAAGTCATTCCCTTGAGTATCAATATTGTTTTGCGCTGTATTGCCGCAATTGAATGACACGGTAATTGAACCATCTTCGTTCTTATCCCATGAATGAGAATTAATGTTCCGTACGTCTTGCATTAAATACTTGTTACTATCATAAGCCGTAATTGAAGTGAAAAATTTATTCTCTGGGTCTTTAAATGTCGTCGCATAACATATAGCCGCTTTCATTTTCGGACTATTTGAATACTTATTACCTACCCAAGCTTCAGGGCTGGCACCACCCCATCCTGCCGCATTCTCTAAATTCCATTGATGAAGATCAGTCACTTTGTCAGAAGTACGCGGAAAAGTATAAGTAAACTTATCCATACTATTTACTTCTTGAGTGTACTTTTTCACCCACGTTTCAACTTCAGTATAATCATAAGGTTGAACTTGATAGTTTACCGCAAAATTAAAGTCTGAAACTTCAACTTTATCCAGAGCCGCTTTCGCTGCATCGATGCCATTTTCAGTGCCTGACCGATAAATAAGCAAGGCAAATTCAGATTCTACCGCGAGGCTGTATTTGCCGTCTTCAACAACATAATGTTGGCCATGACCCCGTTCAGTTACCACTTGAACAGCCATATAATTATCAGAAGCTGGTATAGAAAATGTTGCTTTACCCTCAATAGTTTTGACAATAGCAACCCCATATAAGGTATCGTCATTCATTTGAACCGTTGGCGCAGACTTACCGCGTGGAGGCAAACCACTCATTTTAAAAAATTTTTGAGTAGCTCCTTTACTCCCCCAATTACGGTAATTTCGAGCAGTTTCTGCATGAGTAAAATTATCAGCATTAACAGTTAGGGTGTTCGGTTTATCTTCAGCAATAGCTTGTCCAGATAATATTGCACTTGTCATCAAAGCTATTGTAGTTAAGTTCACAATTTTCATACGGCCTCTTTTTAGTCTATGCAATTAAGGGAAATCCTTTTCAACACTGCAACAATGAAATAAAACATTATTAGCGTATAGACAGTCAAACTAGACTAATGAATTACCACAATTAACTCAAGCGGTTGCTAATAATCATGTACCTAATATATTGAAGCTTGACCATTACATCAAATGACAAATAATCATAAATGATATGCGCAAGGCGTATATCATTACATTGAGTAAACTTTACTTAGCTTTAATACACTCCCTAAACTATTTCGGTGCTGAAATGAGTTACAAGTTCAAACTTTATAATTCATTTATTTTTGCTAAATCATCGAAGACCATCACTTCAATCTAATCCATTGCCTGCCGCTGCAATGCCCAGGATGAACGGAATGTCGCGATCACACGGATGTGAAAGAGCGACCTTATGTGCAAAAAACTGCGAGACGCTAGCTCTTGATTTAAAAGTAAGCATCCATGTGGGCTCTGCGAAAACAAATAACATCCATGTTAAGGGGCCAGTTCGGCATCCATGCCTCTCGCTCAGAGCGTTTCACACTGGGATTATTGTCTCTTCGATTTGACTATATTCGTCGCAATTAAAAAGCTACAAAGACCAAGAACCTAATCAGCTAAAAGACTTAATTTGAATTGAGGTCATCGAGAATAGGTCGTGAGCTTGGCATGGATGCCAAGTTAGCTTTCGTTAGGCCACGGATGGCCTATCGAAAGCGTTAGACCTTTTCGATAATGGCTGAAGCAGACTAGATGTGAGGTTTAAAGTTGAATAGTCCCCCGTTGGAAATCTTTCGCTTTCCAGAAAATTTCGCCGGGGCTGCTGGGGAGATACAAGAGGGGTGAGCAGTTTCACCCTTCTTGCTCTGGTGTGGGCGAAGCGCCACGACTTTGATTTTTAAACTTTGGAACATAAACGGTCATATCCCCTACATTAATGAGTTACAAACCATTTTCATTAAAACTTCAAAATCCAAACAGCAAAAAGCCCGCTATAAAATAGCGGGCTTTTCTTAATATGGCGGAGAGGTAGCGATTTGGACCCTACATTGAGACGCTACAAACCAATTGGCAATACTCCAAAATACAGATACAAAAAAGCCCGCTATTGCTAGCGGGCTCTTTCGATAAATATGGCGGAGAGATAGGGATTTGAACCCTAGATGGGCTACAAACCCATGCCGGTTTTCAAGACCGGTGCATTCGACCACTCTGCCATCTCTCCGAACGAGCGAGATAATAGCGATCTCACTCGCTGGTGTAAAGTAGAAATTGAAATAAATTGTCTATTTGGCTATTTGAGCAGCAATCTCGGCTTTAATGCCTAAAATAAGCACTATTTATCCATTTTTACAGGGGTTAAGCCTTTCGCCCTATCATCAACTGCATCATCTAATTCAAAGCCAGCTTGCTTCCAAGTTCCCGCTTCTTCTGGGTTAAACTTCTCTTTTGACCAATCCGATGCTGACTCGACATCAAAACTTGCTTTACTCCATTGCTGAGATTGCTCAGCATTAAAACCACTCTTACTCCATGTTTGTGCTTTTGCAGCATCAAACCCTATCGCTTTCCAGTCTGCAATTTCCCTTTCAGACATCCCTTTCCATGTCGGCGCCGATGCACAGCCATATAAAAGACAAGCTACTACCATGACGATTAACTTTTTCATTTAATACTCCCTCAACAGTAAGTGTATGTAACTGGCTAAAAAAACATCAAATTAAATATAGTTAGCGATATACACAGTTTCAAGGAAGCCCTTGATTATATTTATAACCATTTGAGCATATCCTACATCGAATATGATTGATTAAGGTGAGTAAGCTCTATTTAAGCCTTTAGCAAAGGCTGAATTGCAACGCTGATGACAAACGGCATATCAATAAACGGCACGCTATAAACTACAAGCAATTAACTACAAGCAATTAACTACAAGCTATAAACCGCGTGTAATAAACAGCACGCAATAAAAAAGGCCGCCAATGGCGACCTTAATAAGTAAATACAACTTATAGCTTAACTGCTATAAAAGTTTAACCACGTTGACGTGTCGACTTAGGACGCGCAACGGCTGTTTTATGCTTACGTACCGCACGGCGAATTTTAGCGCCTTTAACTTGTGCACGCGCCACACTGTGCTTATCGGTACCAAGTAGTGTACGTGTTTCTGGCTCTAAACCGGCTAACTGGCGCAAGTAGTTTACTTGTTCCATATCAAGCTCAGTCCAACCACCACGCGGCAATGCTTTAGGTAATTCAACCATACCGTAGCGAACACGAATAAGACGGC
The DNA here is from genome assembly GCF_055808815.1 of Shewanella sp. GJ50-10. Classification (NCBI taxonomy): domain Bacteria; kingdom Pseudomonadati; phylum Pseudomonadota; class Gammaproteobacteria; order Alteromonadales; family Shewanellaceae; genus Shewanella; species Shewanella sp. GJ50-10. Next base: position 2,855,123 of record NZ_JBVVSS010000001.1, read on the forward strand.
TCACTTGTACTTCTTGTGATTCCCATAAACGACGAACCTCACGGTTACGTCCTTCTTTAAGCGTGACATGCCACCACTTGTTTAAGCCTTCGCCACCAGCAGGTTTGATAGAATCAAAACTTGCAGGGCCATCTTCAAGGGTTACGCCTTTGCGTAAACGCTGTACTGCAGCTTCTGGCACTTCACCAAAAGTACGTACCGCATATTCGCGGTCAACTTCATTTGAAGGGTGCATTAAACGGTTCGCTAACTCACCGTCTGATGTGAATAATAATAAACCTGAAGTATTGATATCCAAACGTCCAACCGCTACCCAACGTGAATCACGTATTTTTGGTAAACGTTCGAACACTGTGGTTCTGCCTTCTGGATCTTTACGACTACAAATTTCACCTTCTGGCTTATGGTAAGCCAATACGCGACAAATGATGTCTTCTTCAGTTTTGATAACGATGGCACGGCCATCAATGCGTATTTTGGCATCCGCTTCAACGCGATCACCTAAACTGGCAATTTCTCCGTCTACACTAATACGGCCTGCAGCAATCCATGCCTCCATCTCACGACGGGAGCCATGGCCTGCACGGGCCAAGACTTTCTGCAATTTTTCGCTCATCTAGTTCGACTCTTCTGTTTGTTGTGGTGCCATTGATACTTTCTCAAATAGCACCTGCAATGACTCTTCATCACTAAGCGAAGGTAAATCCGCTAAGGTTTTCAAGCCAAAATAGGATAAAAACTCTGTGGTCGTAGCATAGAGTGCTGGTCGCCCTGGCACTTCTTTATGACCGACGGTTTTTACCCAATGTCTATCAGCTAAACTCTTTATTATGTGGCTGCTGACGGCCACACCTCTTACATGTTCAATATCACCGCGCGTTACTGGTTGCTGATAAGCAATTACCGCTAAGGTTTCTAACGTCGCCCGAGAATATTTAGGGGATTTTTCTTGCCACAAAGGTTGTAAGAATTCACTCAGCAACTCTTGGGTTTGAAAGCGATAACCACTAGCCACTTCGACCAGTTGTACCCCACGCTCTTGATAATCTTGTTGTAGCTCATCTAAGCAAGCTTTAATCCTTGCTCGAGACACATCAAACTTAACTAAAACAGTGTCTTTAATCATTTTGATACTGAGTGGTTTTCCCATTACAAATAAACTGGCTTCGATTAATTGTTTTAATTGAATGTCGTTTATTTGCATGATGTCCTTTCTCATATCTTGTGCTGCATCGATTAAAACGCTTTCACGTAAATCGGTGCTAACGGCTCATTTTGAACCAAATCAACTAATAGCTCTTTGACTAATTCCATCAAGGCTAAAAAGCTCACTACCACACCCGCTTTGCCCTCACTGACATCAAATAAATCAGTAAAAGGGATAAAATGCTCAGTCGACAGTTTTGCTAAAATCTGACTCATCCGCTCGCGGGTTGATAACAACTCACGCTTCACATGATGATGTTCGTTCGCATCAATTCGTTTTAATACCTCAGAAAACGCCTGAGCAATATCAACTAATGATACTTCAGGAGGCATGATAACCGGCTTAATGTTTGGTGCGGCTTTAGCTTGTGCTAAATATACATCGCGCTCCAATCGTGGCAGCCCATCTAAATCGGCCGCTGCCTGCTTTATCACTTCATAGGCTTTTAACTGGCGAATTAACACCACGCGAGGATCTTCTTCCTCTTCGTCTGCGGTCACTATTTTAGGTAACAACAGTCGAGATTTAATTTCCGCAAGTGTCGCTGCCATAACTAAATAGTCAGCAGCCAGTTCAATTCGCGCTTCAGTTAAAATATCAATATAGACTAAATACTGAGTGGTAATTTTTTCAATCGGCAAGTCAACAACATCCAGTTTTTGCTTGCGAATTAAATATAATAATAAATCTAACGGCCCTTCAAATGTCTCTAAAAACACTTCAAGCGCTTCTGGCGGAATAAACAAATCGGTCGGCATGGCATCAAGTGCTTCACCGCGAACAATCGCTAGGGGTAAACTTTTTTGGATACCCTGCATTGGTTTATTCCTTAATTTAATGACTTAATATCAGTTGGTTAAAACAAGTAGCAACACATAACAAATGGTAAACTGATTTGCTTTACACTCTGGCTAATACGTCAAAACTATAGCTAGAAATTACCGAACGCGCGATTATACGCACTATTGCCTAGGGTTGAAACAACTATCCCACAAACTTGCAGGTCAAAAGTTATACTGCGCCCGAAACCGCCCTATAATTTGATCAAAAACCTTATTCAAACGGGCTGATGTCACCTGCGCCTTCACGCACAATAACCATGTCACCATCGGACATATCAATCACTGTCGTTTGGTTTTCAGCTAAGTATCCGCCATGAATAATGGCATCGACACTGTGCTCTAAAATATCGCGAATATGTTCAGGATCAGACTCTGCAAACTCTTCATCAGGCATCACTAAACTGGTCGACATAATTGGCGCTTCTAGGGCTTCTAACAGCGCTAACGCAATCAAGTTATCAGGCACGCGAATACCAATGGTTTTCTTTTTATCGCACTGTAATCTGCGCGGCACTTCTTTACTGGCCTTAAAAATAAAAGTGTAAGGCCCTGGCGTGCAGCTTTTCAGTAAGCGGTATGCTTGGTTATCGACACGGGCAAAGTTAGCCAGTTCAGATAAGTCACGACACATCAGTGAGAAGTTATTATCGTTGTCGATTTTACGAATACGCGCCATACGGGTCATGGCATCTTTTTCGCCAATCATACAACCTAATGCATAACCTGAATCAGTAGGATAAACAATCACCCCCTGCTTTAAAATGTTTACCGCTTGGCTAATTAATCTTGCTTGCGGGTTTTCGTCATGTATATAAAAAAATTGGCTCATGGTCGCTCCGTCCAAGATTCTGATTGCCAAACCCACTGTACGCCAGCAGGTTGGAATAAATTTTTGCCTAACTCAATCCAATTACTCGGGAAATGAAAATCACTGCCAATAGAACCCATCAAGTTATTCATATGGCTTAAAGCGACTAAGTTAGCGCGGTCATCAATACTTTGTTGGCCCAATACGACTTCCATCGCATCACCGCCGGCTTCTTTGTATTCACGCACCAAACGTTTTAACCATTTAGCCGACAATTTATAACCGCTTGGATGTGCTAAAACAGCCACGCCGCCAGTTTGATGAATAATGTCGATAGCCGTAGCCATGTCACTCCAATTATTGGGCACATAACCTGTTTTCCCACGAGCTAAGTAACGTTTGAATACACTCGGCATATCCTTAGCATAGCCGTTTTCAGCTAACCAACGTGCATAATGCCCTCGGCTGATTGCTGCGCCATCGGCGTATTTTTTAGCACCTTCATAAGCGCCTTCAATACCTGCTTTTGCGAGACGTACACCGATTTCTTGAGCGCGTTCTTCACGTAATTCACGTTGACGACTTAAAAAATCAAGTAACTCTGGCGCTTGTTTATCCATGTTTAAACCAACAATATGGATATCAAAATTCTGCCAACGAGTTGAAATTTCAACACCGTCGATTAATTTAAGCGGCTTTTCATGTTGCTGATTAAATTGATGTGCTTCAGCAAGACCTGCCACGGTATCGTGGTCAGTAATGGCTAGCATTTCAACGCCCTTTTCAATGGCGCGTTCAACAAGTTCAGAAGGAGTAAGTACGCCGTCTGATGCGGTCGTATGGCTGTGAAGATCGGCCAAGAGAGAGTCTGTTATCATAACGTTATTGTACTTTAATCTTTGTTGAAAAGCTTAACCCTGAAGTGATTATTTGCTACATATTCAGCAAATTGATGCCACTTTCACCTTGATGAACAAAAAAATACCAAATTTGAGAAATATTCAATTGACTTTAAACCTCAGCTAAGGTCTTCTATAAGGCATACGTTAGCCAAACGCATTTTGCTAACTTTTTTAGATATACAACCTAAACTCAAGAGATTCGATTTAAATGACTAACTTTAACGCACTTAACATCAATTGGTGGTGGCACTTCCCAAATTAACGGGTGGTGTGAAGCGTTGTAGTTATTTAAATAACAACAAGATTTTACTAGAAAGCCCGCAGAGATGTGGGCTTTCTTGCTATTTACGGCTTGCACTCTCCGATAAAACTAACGCAAACCGAGCACGACACTGGCACCAATAAGAGTATCGAGTATGAAGAATCAACATATTAGAGAGGCGCAATAAGTATTATGGAACATCAGTTCGCCCATGTAGTGACCCAAAAACAACCGTTAGCGTATCATGCTGATCCATTAAGCCTTTATCAGCATGTGACCGCCAATGCGCCACATACTATGTTGCTAGAATCCGCTGAGATTGAAAGCAAAGATCACTTAAAAAGCATTGTGTTAACCCACGCCGCCATGATGGTTCGCTGTGACGGTTACAAACTGGCATTCAGCGCCCTCACCGATAACGGTGCTAGTTTACTTGCACCTATCAGTGACTTCTTCAAAACAAGTGAGCAGCAACAGCAAGACAAGGTGTTAGTCATTAACCTTGCTAAAGCCAAGCAGTTACAAGATGAAGATGCCCGTTTAAAGTCGACGTCTCCTCTTGATGGTTTAAGAATGTTCGTTCAACACATTCAAACTGACCAAAAAGATGCCTTTGAAGATTTGTTTTTAGGTGGTGTGCTGGCGTATGACTTAATCGATACTGTAGAGCCGCTACCAGAAGTGCCTAATGCAGATAACGATTGCCCTGATTACTTATTCTACCTCGCAGAAACACTTATTTTAGTTGACCACCAGCAGCAACACGCTGAAATCATTACCCACCAGTTTTCAACAGACGCACAGCTAACTGAGACACTTGCAAAGCGTGCTATTGATGTTAATCAGCAATGCCAAACACTGACTCCAGTTCAAGCTTTAGTGACGGTCGATGCTGAAACGCAAGTTAACATCAGTGACGAAACGTTTAAGCAAACTGTGGTTGATTTAAAAGAGCACATTGTTGCTGGTGATATTTTCCAAGTCGTTCCTTCAAGAAGCTTCAGCTTACCTTGTCCCAATACGCTAGGTGCATATAGAGCACTGCGTTTAACCAATCCTAGCCCATACATGTTCTATTTTCGCGGCCCAGACTTCACCTTATTTGGCGCATCACCTGAAAGTGCGCTTAAATATGATGCAGCGAGCAATCAAGTTGAAGTATACCCAATTGCGGGCACACGTCAGCGCGGTAAAACAGCCGACGGTAGCATTGATTTTGACTTAGATAGCCGTATTGAACTTGAACTACGCCTTGATAAAAAAGAGCTGTCTGAGCACTTAATGTTGGTTGATTTAGCTCGTAACGACATTGCTCGTATTAGCCAAAGCGGCAGCCGTAAAGTCGCAGAGTTACTCAAAGTTGACCGCTACTCACACGTTATGCATCTCGTTAGCCGTGTTACAGGTCAATTACGTGAAGATTTAGATGCCCTACACGCTTATCAAGCATGCATGAACATGGGCACTTTAGTCGGCGCGCCAAAAGTACGTGCATCACAATTAGTCAGACAAGCTGAACAAGCACGTCGCGGTAGTTACGGCGGCGCTGTTGGTTACGTAAATGGTCTAGGCGACATGGATACCTGTATCGTGATTCGCTCAGCCTTTGTTAAAAACGATGTAGCCTTTATTCAAGCCGGCGCTGGCGTGGTATTTGATTCAGACCCACAAGCTGAAGCCGACGAAACCCGTCAAAAAGCTCAAGCCGTTATTTCAGCTATTAAAATGGGCGGTGGACTATGAGTTTAAAGAGCACGAGCAGCATGAATTCAAACCAACAAACGTCAAAAAGCATTAGCAATATGAAACTGTATTTATTAGATAACTTTGACTCATTCACCTACAACTTGGTGGATCAATTTCGCAGTTTAGGCTTCGAAGTGCTGATTTATCGTAATGACGTTAGTGCTGATTACTTAGCTGAAAAACTTATCGCTGAATCAGGCCAAGCAGCCTTAGTGTTATCTCCAGGCCCAGGCGCACCTCATGAAGCAGGTTGCATGATGGAGCTTATCGGCAAAGTTGCGGGCAAAGTACCAATGCTAGGTATTTGTTTAGGCCATCAAGCCATGGTTGAGTATTACGGCGGCAAAGTTGAACGTGCTCCATTTGTGGTTCACGGTAAAGCTAGCCCAACTACGCACAATGGCGAAGGTGTATTTGCTAATCTACCTTCTCCGCTGCCAGTGGCGCGTTATCACAGCTTAGTCGCGACTAAAGTGCCAGACTGTTTAGATGTGATTGCCACCACCGAAGACATGCCAATGGCGGTAATCCACCCACAAGATAAAGCGGTAGGATTCCAGTTTCACCCAGAGTCCATTTTAACCACTTTAGGTAGCACGCTATTAACCCAAACGCTGACTTACCTAACCCATGCCAATGAAAGTAGCCAAAAGGGAGCCTTATAATGTCTCAACTTCAACCTCTATTAGACTCACTTTATCAAGGCAATGCGTTAACCCGCAACCAAAGCGCAGAGTTATTCACCGCAATCGTTGAAGGTGAAATGGATCCAGTAGCCATGGCAGGCATGCTAGTGGCACTAAAAATGCGCGGCGAAACCATTGAAGAAATCACCGGTGCAGCAGATGCACTGCGTAAAGCGGCTAAACCTTTTCCGCGCAGCGCTAAATCATTAGCAACTGGTGTGGTGGATATTGTAGGTACAGGTGGCGATGGTCATAACACCATTAATATCTCTACCACAGCATCATTTGTTGCCGCTGCTGCTGGTGCAAAAGTTGCCAAGCATGGCAATCGCGGCGTATCGAGTAAATCAGGTGCATCAGATGTGTTATCACATTGCGGTATTGGGTTAACCATGCCACCAGAAGTTGCTAGCCAATGCATTGAAGACTTCGGCTTATGCTTTTTATTCGCACCGCATTATCATGCTGGTGTGCGCCACGCCGTGCCTGTAAGACAAGCCCTTAAAACCCGCACCATCTTTAACATTTTAGGCCCACTGATTAACCCAGCTAAACCTGAAGCCATGCTATTGGGCGTATATTCGCCTAAATTAATTGCGCCAATTGTGAACGTGTTAAACGCTTTAGGTGTTAAACGTGCCATGGTCGTTTACGGCAGCGGTCTGGATGAAGTCGCCCTACACGGCGAAACCCAAGTGGCAGAGCTTAACGACGGCAACATTCGCTTTTATAAACTCACGCCACAAGAATTAGGTGTTGAACCTGCTGAAATCTCAGCCCTTGAGGGCGGTGAGCCAAGTGATAATGCCCTTATTACTCAAGCTATTTTAAAAGGCGAAGGTAAACCTGCCCACCGTGATGCTGTAGCGATTAATGCAGGCTGCGCACTTTATGTCAGTGGTGTTTGTGACTCAGTGCAGCAAGGTACTCAACTTGCCCTTGAAACAATCAATAGCGGCAAAGCCTTTTCAGTATTAACTCAACTGGCTGAAGCAAGTCAGCAAGAGGAAGCACACTAATGCCTACAGTCGCGAATAAAACAGATAAAGAATCAAACGTATTAACTAAAATTGTTGATACCAAAGTAGCGCACATTGCATCGCTTAAGCTGCGTTACCCTGAAGCGAGCTTACAACCTAAAATATCTGACCGCAGTTTATTTGATGCCCTTAAAGCACCAAATGCCGGTTATATTTTTGAATGTAAAAAAGCCAGTCCATCAAAAGGGCTTATTCGCCCAGTGTTTGATGTTGAAGCGATTGCCGATATTTACGGAAAATACGCAGCAGGTATTTCTGTATTAACCGACGAGCAGTTCTTCCAAGGCGATATTGATTACATTCCGCTAGTTCGCGCTCGAGTCAGCCAACCGATTTTGTGTAAAGACTTCTTTGTCGACCCATATCAAATCAAGCTGGCAGCCCATCAAGGCGCTGACGCTGTATTATTAATGCTGTCAGTACTTGATGATGCGCAATACAAGTTATTGGCTGAAGAAGCCGCTAAATACAATTTAGATGCGCTAACAGAAGTAAGTAATCAAGAAGAACTTGAGCGAGCCATTGATCTTAATGCGCGTATTGTGGGTATTAACAACCGCAACTTACGTGACTTAAGCACCGATTTGGCCACCACTGAAGCTTTAGCACCGCAAATTCCTACTGATAGAGTGATTATTAGTGAGTCTGGCATTTATAATAACCAACAGGTTAAACGCTTAAATCCATTAGTAGACGGCTACCTTGTGGGCAGTTCTATCATGGCGCAAGACGATATCGACCTTGCTTGTCGTCAACTGATTTTTGGCAGTAACAAAGTGTGTGGCTTAACTCGCCTTGAAGATATTAAAGCAGTAGCTGAAGCTGGCGCAGTGTTTGGGGGGTTAATCTTCCATCCAAAATCACCACGAAGCGTCACTGTTGAACAGGCAGCTGAATTAGTCAATCAAAGCAAACCAAATAACATCGGTTTGAACTTTGTTGGCGTATTCGTTAATAAAGCCAACGCTGAGATTGTTGAGACAGTAAAAACAGTCGGTTTAGCGGTAGTGCAATTGCACGGCAGCGAAACCAGTGCTGAAGTAGCTGAGTTAAAGCAATTACTTGCCGATGCCAAACTTGATTGCCAAATCTGGAAAGCGGTCAGCGTCGATACCACATCCAATAGCAATAGCAATAGCAATAGCAATAGCAATAGCAATAAGGTGGGCGATAAACCACAAGGCTGCGATCGTTACTTATTCGACAGCAAAAACACTACAGGCTTTGGCGGCACTGGCGAAACCTTTAACTGGCAAGCGTTACTCGAGACTTCTGCGATAACCAACGCAGAACGAGAAAACAGCATGCTTGCAGGTGGGCTAACACCTGAAAACGCATTCGATGCTAACCAACAAGGTTTTTACGGATTAGATCTCAACTCAGGCGTTGAATCACAGCCCGGCATTAAAGATGCGCACAAGATTGCCCAAGCATTCACAGCAATCAGAAAGAATTAGCACCAAATTTAATACAGCATTACGAAATAACCTACATGGGTATTTCACACAATATTGATAAGGAAGACCCAATGACAAAGCTCAAGCTTGACCCTTATTTCGGCGAATACGGCGGCATGTACGTACCGCAAATTCTTGTTCCAGCACTAAAGCAACTCGAAACTGCTTTTGTTGAAGCCCAAGAAGATGAAGAGTTTCAAAAAGAATTTACCGAGTTACTGAAAAACTATGCAGGTCGCCCTACCGCATTAACCTTAACCCGTAACTTAAGCCCTAACCCTATGGTTAAAATCTATCTTAAACGTGAAGATTTACTCCATGGCGGCGCGCACAAGACCAACCAAGTGTTAGGTCAGGCTTTATTGGCTAAACGCATGGGTAAAAAAGAGATTATTGCTGAAACTGGTGCAGGCCAACACGGCGTAGCAACGGCATTAGCCTGTGCGTTACTAGACCTTAAATGTAAGGTTTACATGGGCGCGAAAGACGTTGAACGTCAATCGCCGAACGTATTTAGAATGAAGCTTATGGGCGCAGAAGTCATTCCTGTGACTTCTGGCTCGGCCACCCTAAAAGATGCCTGTAACGAAGCCATGCGTGACTGGTCAGCAAGTTATGACAAAGCGCATTACCTGCTTGGCACTGCAGCAGGCCCGCACCCCTTCCCAACCATAGTACGTGAATTCCAACGTATGATTGGTGAAGAAACTAAAAAGCAAATTCTTGAAAAAGAAGGCCGCTTACCAGATGCGGTTATCGCATGTGTCGGTGGTGGTTCAAACGCGATTGGGATGTTTGCAGACTTCATCGATGAAAAAGACGTTGAACTTATCGGCGTTGAACCTGCAGGTAAAGGCATTGATACGCCAATGCACGGCGCACCGCTTAAGCACGGTAAAACGGGTATCTTTTTTGGTATGAAAGCGCCATTGATGCAAGACAGCGACGGTCAAATTGAAGAGTCATATTCAGTGTCAGCGGGTCTTGATTTCCCGTCTGTTGGCCCGCAGCATGCTTACCTTAATGCCACTGGTCGTGCGCGTTACGAGTCAGCAACCGATGATGAAGCATTAGAGTGTTTCCAGCTGCTAGCACGCTCAGAAGGGATTATCCCAGCACTAGAATCAGCTCATGCTATTGCTTATGCAGTCCGTATGGCTAAAGAAGCCACTAAAGAAACAATTTTAGTGGTTAACTTATCGGGCCGTGGTGATAAAGATATCTTCACCGTCTCTGACATTTTAGAACAAAAAGCTTCTGCTGAAGCTGCGAAGTAAGGACTTATCATGACTAATCGTTATCAAGCAGCTTTTGACCAATTAGCGCAAAAACAGCAAGGTGCATTTGTGCCGTTCGTGACCCTTGGCGATCCAACCGTAGGGATCTCGTTAAAGATCATTAAAACCTTAGTGGATAATGGCGCTGATGCCCTTGAACTTGGCTTTCCGTTTTCAGACCCATTAGCCGATGGTCCAGTGATTCAAGGCGCTAACTTACGCGCATTAGATTCAGGCACTAACGTTGCAGATTGTTTCTCGCTGCTGACACAAGTTCGTGAGTTATATCCTGACATGCCGATTGGATTACTGTTATACGCTAACCTCGTATTTGCCAACGGCATTGACGAGTTTTACGCTAAAGCTAAACAAGCGGGCGTGGATTCAGTACTGATTGCTGATGTGCCTGTTGAAGAGTCAGCGCCGTTCAGCGAAGCGGCTCATAAACATGGCGTTGCCCCTATCTTTATCGCACCGCCAAATGCTGATACTGACACCATCAAAATGGTCAGTGAACACGGTCAAGGTTATACCTACTTGTTATCGCGTGCAGGCGTGACTGGCACAGAGTCAAAAGCGGGTGCACCTATTGGTGAAGTCCTTGCTAAACTTGCAGAGTTTAATGCACCACCACCATTATTAGGTTTCGGTATTGCCGAGCCTAAACAAGTGAGCGAAGCCATTAAAGCTGGCGCTGCGGGTGCAATTTCAGGTTCTGCTGTGGTAAAAATCATCGAGCGTAACAAAGACGATGAAAAAGCCTTACTTAGCGCACTAGGAGAGTTTACCCGCAACATGAAAGCGGCGACTCATAAGTAGCAGTTCAAAATAAGCGAATAAAATAATGGGTTATTCCTCTAATTATTAAGCTTGATTTAAGACTATCAATGCCACTCATTCGAGTGGCATTTTGTTATCGCCTTTATGAAGTTTTATTAACCGTTATTACGACTAAATTACGACTAAATCCAGTAAACAAGCCCTTGTTACCCTTCATATGAACCCTGCAGCCATGCTAGACTCTGAGCCTACTATTACCATAATGGTTAATAACCAATTCAAGCTTGTATAAAGCGATGACGGCTATTAATCAGTAAACTGATTTATCTATTTAGGCTATCGCATCATATGAAACAATTGCTTGATTTTCTTCCGTTGGTCATCTTTTTCGCCATCTACAAATTTTATGACATTTACACTGCCACAGGCGCGCTTATCGCCGCTACCGCAGTGCAGCTTATTGTCACTTATATCCTTTATAAACAAGTCGAGAAAATGCATTTAATCACCTTTGCCATGGTGACATTTTTCGGAACCTTAACCCTGATATTCCACGACGATGCCTTCATCAAATGGAAAGTGACCATTGTTTATGCCTTCTTCGCCATCGCATTAATGGTGAGTCAGTTAATCAATAAACCAATCCTTAAAAGCATGCTCGGCAAAGAAATGAAATGCCCCGACAATATCTGGGCACACGTCACTTGGTACTGGGTGACCTTCTTTGTTGCCTGTGGTATTGCCAACATCTATGTTGCCTTTAGCTTGCCGCTAGAAACTTGGGTTAACTTTAAAGTATTTGGTTTAACCGCCCTTACCCTAGTCAATACTGTTATTACCGTTATGTACCTATATAAACATATGGAACATGATGAATCGGAACAAATAAAATAATTCAAGGAACCTATCTATGTGGTACATGATCTCGTCACAAGATGTTGAAAACAGTTTAGAGAAACGCATGAGTGCTCGCCCTGCTCACTTAGCAAGACTTGAAGCACTTGCGGCTGAAGGTCGTTTATTGGTTGCTGGTCCACATCCTGCTATTGATAACGAAAACCCAGCAGAAGCCGGTTTTACAGGCTCATTAGTGGTTGCTGAGTTTGACTCATTAGTGGCTGCACAAGCATGGGCAGACCAAGACCCATACATCGAGGCTGGCGTATACGCTAGCGTGATTGTTAAGCCATTTAAGCGAGTACTTGTGTAATGAAAATTGTCTCATTCAACATCAATGGTATTCGCGCCCGCTTACATCAACTGCAAGCGTTAATCGACAGCCATCAACCAGACGTTATCGGCCTGCAAGAAACGAAGGTTCACGACGAAGCATTTCCAGTAGCAGACGTAGAAGCTATGGGTTATCACGTGCATTACCATGGCGGCAAAGCCCATTACGGTGTCGCTATGCTCTCAAAAGCTGAGCCAATCGAAATCATCAAAGGGTTTAAAGATGATGCTGAAGATGCCCAGCGCCGGATGATCATGGGTAAGTTCACCCAAGAAAATGGCCGTGTGATTACCGTGATGAATGGTTATTTCCCCCAAGGCGAAAACATCAGCCACGAAACCAAATATCCAGCTAAGCGTAAGTTCTACCAAGACTTAATGCAGCACCTTGCTGACAATCACACGCCAGATGAAGACATTGCCATTATTGGTGACATCAACATCTCGCCTGTGGATTTAGATATTGGTATTGGTGACGTGAATGCTAAACGCTGGCTTAAAACCGGTAAATGTAGTTTTCAGCCAGAAGAACGTGAATGGCTACAACGTTTAAAAGACTGGGGCTTAGTTGATAGCTTCCGTGAATTACACCCAGAGCGCACTGAACGTTACTCGTGGTTTGACTACCGCAGTAAAGGCTTTGTCGATAACCGTGGTCTGCGTATTGATGTGGTTATGGTGACTAAGTCATTATTACCACGCTTAACCGAATCAGATGTCGATTACGATTTACGTGGTATTGAAAAGCCATCAGATCACGCGCCGATTTGGAGCACATTCTCAGACTAGGAAAAATGACTAGTTTGATATGAACAGTAAATAGAAGCGGTATATCCAAAAGCCTAACTTTATTGAGTTAGGCTTTTTGCTATTACGCTTCAAATAAGGCAGGGAGTACCTCTCACTGTATATTTTCATACACAGTCCTTTCTTATAAAGTAACTTAACTAAATCCAAGCAAAATAGTAATTGTGTTGTTACTCATTACATTAGAGAATGCAAATATAAGTTTTATAGCTCAGTATTGAGCAACAACTTTAAAAGGACTTTATAAGTTGAAGCATATCAAATACCCAAAAACCTCAAGTTATAAGCCTGCCTTTTTCAGCTTCATTCTTTCTTATAGCTTTATTTTTGCAAGCGATCCTGTTGGTGCCTCTGAAGATAGAATTATCAATTTTACCACCAGTAATAGTATTGAACCCTACTTTTTTGTTGATAAGAAAAGCGGCCTGCAATATGAATTATTAGATGCAGCTTTATCATCAAATAATCTGCAATTAGGTGAAATCACTTTTGCGACTAATCTTAGAGCGTTGCGATTAGTCAAAACCAAAAAAGTCGACTGCATCATCAACTCCCCCTCAAATAGCGACGGACTTTTTTTAACTCAAAGTTTAATCGAATATCAAAATAGTGTGTTTTTTCTGACCAAAAACAAACTAAAAATAGACACGGTTCAAGATCTTAAAAACTACTCATTAGTAGGCTTTCAAAATGCGAATCAATACCTAGGTTCAGAGTTTTCAGAGTTATCGAAAACCCATAAAAGCTATAATGAAATCGCTAGCCAAAAAAACCAAATCTTGATGTTATTTAGTGAGCGTATTCAAGCGATCATTCTCGAACAACGGATTTTTGATTATTATCGCCACCAAATTGACGGCCGAATTAAATCACCTTTTGAAGTCACCAAGGTCAGGCTATTCGATCAAGCACCTCGCAACATTGCTTGCCACGATCCTCATACTGCCATGTTAGTCGATGAGGCTATTTCGCAATTAAAGCAAACCAACTTATATCAGGATATTTTGCTCAATGCGGAGCGGAGCTATAGCGGTGTTTCTGAGTTAACGAAGTAGACTTTAAACTAGGGGGGCTGATATTGAAACTATTCAAAAATTAAATGTCTTTATAAATGGTTGGTAGTTGGTGCAGTGCCAAAATGAATAACAAAAGCGGCGCCTCAAAAGCAAACGCAGCTTTCATTCAAGAATTGAGGATAGCAACGTTTAGTTGCTGCTAGAAAAACCGAAGAAAGTAGCTATTTACGCCATAGTTTCTTGTTATATCTCGTTTTTATAGAACTACTTGATAGACATCAACCCTGAAACCTCGAAATGATGAAGTCTCAATAAACTCAAAGCCCGTGCGGTTTACTACTTTAACAGAGCTAATATTCTCAGGCTCGATGAGTGCGTATATAGCATCAAGTTTTAATGAGCACTTTGCGAAGTCTAAAACTCCAAGCGTAGATTCAACAGCATAACCTTTACCTTGTTGGCTAGCAGCTAAACGATAGTTGATATGTATGACTTCACCTGAATCTATCTGATTCTTATTTAACCCACAAACACCTATAAAATCTGAAGTTCTGGAATCATAAATAGCCCAGTGTCCATAACCATTTAGGTCATATTGTCTCTGACAGTTAGTAATATACTCTTGAAGCTGTTGTTCAGAGTGGACTCCCACAGTAGAGTATTTCATTACTGTAGGGTCAGCTAATACTTTCGAAAGTTCTTGAGCATCCGTAGCAGTAATTTTACGAATACATAACCTTTCAGTTTCCACTACAGCCAACATGAACTCCTAGAGATATAACGCCTTGCTAAGCGGATAAAAATGGTTGGCTATAATCGCGAAGCGATGGCCAACTGTTTTTATTCCGTTTAAGCAACTTGTTAGCTTTGTGCTAGTTGCGTTGAATTTATAAAGACCATTTTTCCTTTGCCTGACATATCATTTTTGGATAACCAAGCATCAAGTCTATCATTGTCATCTGATGCTATCATTCCACCTTCGTCCAAAAAGACCATATGCACGACAGGAAGGATAAATCGAATATATCTATCATTTTCTTCTGCCATAATTTTAGTTTTTAATAAGGTATCTCTTAATTCTTCATCTGAAATACCAGCTTCTACAGCTACTGATTTAAAGAAATCTGATTGTTTATCTAGATGGGAATTCCATTGCAAATGCATTAATAAAGTTGAAAGCTCTTCTGAGAAAAAAGCAGGTTTCCACTCTGAAGAAGATCTTGGTTTTGCAAGGCTAGCTTCGTTAGGCTCACGAGTATGAAACTTCCAGCCTCCAGATTCACTTCCAGCATCATAGATTGGTTCAGCTAACAGTAATACAGCACTAGTATCAATATCTAAGTCTTCCCCCCAAGGCATTTTTACATTGCAAAATTTTGAAATCTTACTCCAGATCACCTCAATCATCAGCTCAACCACATTTCCCCTACTTGATGCCATGATGGGCCAATAACCATCGGTTAACTCAGGGACAAATGGAAGCCCTGTTGTTTTATAGAGGCTAAAATTTTCACTAGTAATTAAGTTTGGGAGTGCATTGATGCCAAGAATCTCTTCTTTAGGATCACTCGCTTCTAAAAAGTCTAGAAAAGCATTACGTAATCCACTCTCTGTTTTATATCCACCATAACCATGAACGATTTTAACTGGGAATTGTAACTCCTGAGTTAGGATACTCATCATCATTGCATCGGTGACTGGTGAGTAATCTAGTTGTTGCCACTCATCTGTTGCTATTTTCCCTGTAATTTGTGAAAAATGTCGATGCGCCTCGGAGCAATCAGGAAATACATTATTTTCAAGTTCAGCAACAAACTTCTCAAATGCAATCTTAGAAACAGGAGCTAATTGCTGATATGCGGAAACCAAGTCTGTTTTATTTAAAGTTTTTTTAACTTCTAAAACTACAAGCACATTCTCAATGTCATAAAAGTAATTATCTGTACGCCCATATTGTTCACCCTCTCCATGAACAAGCATGCAATCTATTTGTTCAGGTAAACCGCGTATGAAACCAGATACTACCCTTAAATCTAAAGAAGAAGGAAGTGCACGTTCAATAGAATCTTTGCTAATACACTCATATGCATCTCCAAGCGTTGGCATATGGGGCATTTCTTGACTAGAGACAATTTCAACTTCTTTCTGAATAAAAGCTTCAATTATCTCGATGATATTTTTGAGCATACATCTCCTTAAAAGCTAACAGCTTATTAGCGAGAATTCCGATAAACACCCTTGGGATTTTTACCAAAACTCAATCACATAAAACTTTATTTATTAATAATTTTAGTAACTTAACAGCCACTATTAACTAAATCAATCAGCTTAACTTTGGATAAAAACGAGAATTGAGTTAACCGAGAATAATTTGGGGTCGGCATGTATACCATTAAGGTAAAAACATACTTATTTTCAGATACTTGACGCTTAACGAGGATTTTGGGGGAGAAATTACTTATTTACATAACGAGAAACAAACTTTGCATTTATGTGATACAGGTATGTATTTGACAATACACAGTTATTCATTAAATTCTGATAATAGTTAGGTAGCTTAAAATACCAACTCCGTTATTCATTCCGCTTATTTATGTCCAAAAAAATGCCCAAGCTATTAACTAGCTTGGGCATTGATATTACTCTCGTTAATTAAGCTACATCTTCAGTACTTTACTCAGAGGTAAATCGCGATAACGTTTACCTGAAGCTGCAAATATTGCATTGGTTAAACTAGGTGCCACGGGTGGCACGCCAGGTTCACCGACGCCTGCAGGTTTGGCATCTGACTCGACAATAATGGTTTCAATCTCTGGTGACTGGCCGATGCGTAGCAGCGGATAGTCATGAAAATTAGATTGCTCAACTTTACCGTCTTTGTAACTAATTTCGCCCATCATCGCTAGGCTTAATCCAAATATGATCGCACCTTCAGTTTGTGAGTGCACCCTATCTGGGTTAACCACAGTACCGGCATCAATTGCAGCAATGCTTTTTAATACAGTGAGCTTATCGCCATCCATTTCGACTAAGGTTGCAACCGCTACGTAACTAACAAAGCTGCGATGTACTGCAAAGCCCCAGCCTTGATTGGCTTTGACTTTAGGCTGTTTAACCATGGCCTTTTCAACTGCATCAATTACACCTAAGTAACGGCCAATATCAATGGGGAAGTCTGCTAGAGTCTCGCCATAGTTACCGTATTTCACCACTTGATTTTCAAGCTTTTCATGACGCGGTTTGCCCAACAGCTCACGCCACATACCAATACAGGGTTTACCAGCATTAACGGCAAGTTCATCGACAAAGCTGCCGACACCAAAACCATGTTGAATATTACATACTGAGCGCATCCAACCGATACGAGAATGCGCTGTAGCTTTAACAGATTCCAACTGAATTTGGCTTAAGTTAAACGGCATATCAGAAAAACCAAGATCTAACTCCCCTGCTGATGGCATATCGACACCTTCGGCAAAAGTGGAGCTAATCGATGGGAAACCTGTACGTGCAAGTAACGCCGTTGGGGCTTTATTGCCATCTAATTTCGCTTGGTAATGCTGGGCACTAATCGCATGATAGTAACCGTTTTGAATCTCATCTTCTCGGCTCCATAAAAGCTTAACTGGCTTAGCGATTTTTTGAGATAACCACGCTGCCTCAGCGCTAAAGTCAGGTTTTGACTTACGCCCGAAACCGCCACCCAGTAAGGTGACATTCACTTTAACTTGCTCGTCTTTTAAGCCCAAAACCCCAGCGACATTTTTCTGAGTGCTTTGCGGCGTTTGAGTTGATGCCCAAATCTCGCAGCTATCTTTCGTCACTGATGCCGCAGCCGCTGGCGGCTCCATCATGGCATGGGTCAAATACGGCACGGTATAAACCGCTGATAAACTATTATCGTCACTCCAATCAGTAACAGAGTCGCCCAATTGACGAATAACTGTACCAGACTCGCCAACGCGTTTCACAAGCTCTGCTAAATCGGTATCCGAGTTATATTGGCTGTTAGCAGAGTCTGTCCAAGTGATTTTTAATGCTTTACGTCCCTGCAGCGCACTCCAACTATTGGTTGCAATAACGGCAACTCCGCCAAGCGGCTGAAACAACGGCGCGCCTTTTACGATTGGGATTTGAATGACATCTAACACCCCTGCCACTTTACGGGCGGCGCTATCATCTAACGTAGCTACATCACTACCGAATACTGGCGGTCGAGTAATTGAGGCGTGCACCATTCCTGCTACTTTGACATCAAAACCATATTCAGCTTTGCCGTTAAGCATATCGTCCATATCCACAATGGTGGGCGATTTTCCGATATGGGTAAATTTCGAAGCTGGCTTTAATGCCACGCTATCAAGCGCTGGTGTTGCAAGTGCAGAGGCTGCAATGGCAAGCTCACCAAATGACAGGCTTTTGCCATTGGTTTTATGATGAATTTTACCCGCTTTAGCATACACATCTGCAGGTGTTGCTTGCCACTGATTTGCTGCGGCTTGTTCTAGCATGCTTCTAGCTGTTGCGCCCATTTGACGCATTTTTTGATAATGTTTACGAATACTGCGGCTACCATCGGTGTTTTGACTGCCATACTGTTCATCAGCCAAACCTTGAACCACCACTATTTGATCCCATTCAGCTTCTAACTCATCAGCTAATACTTGCGGCACACCAGTTCTTATACCCTGTCCCATTTCTGAGCGATGACAAGTTAAATACACTTTGTTGTCTTCGCCAATGGCGATAAAGATGTTCAGCTGCGTTTGTTTGCCTTGAGCGCTAGCCCCTTGTGCCATAGCCTCTTGTGCCATAGACATGGGACTCCACGCTAAACCTGATGCGCCTAGTGCTAAGCCTCCACCCACTGCGCCAAATAGTTTAAGCACGTTACGACGGCTAATATTTTCAACTGCGGTAAATGTGGTCATGGTTATACCTCCGCTTTACTGTTATCAGCAGCAGTATTGATTGCAGCTTTAATACGCGGATAAGTTCCACAGCGGCAAATGTTGCCCGACATCGCATCATCTATTTGCGCTTCAGTGGGCTTAGCCGTAGTGGTAAGTAATGCGGCTGCCGACATTAACTGCCCTGCTTGGCAATAACCACATTGCGGCACGTTATGTTTCTCCCAAGCCGCTTTTAATTTCTCAGCTTCAAGTCCTTCAATGGTGGTCACTGACTTACCCGCAGCTTGTTTTATGCTGGTTAAACAACCTCGTACTGGCGCGCCATCAATATGCACAGTACACGCACCGCAAAGGCCTGCTCCACAGCCATATTTGGTGCCAGTTAAGCCCAAAATGTCTCGCAGCGCCCATAAGATAGGCATATTGGGGTCGGCATCTAGGGTGAAGCTTTTTCCATTCACTTCAAGTGTTTGCTTTTGTTGCGTCATCACTTACTCCTTGTTCGCCAACCACCAGCTAAGATCGGCTTTAGTATCAATATCTATGGCGGCTTGCTCTAACGGAAACACGGCCAAAGTTTGATTAGTTAAATGTTGTTTTAATATTTTTTTAGCCCCTGAGTCGCCTGCTAATTGCTGAAGGGCATCAAAATCTTCAGCACGAAAAATGGCTGGCACACCAGGATTTTGTTGATAATAAGCTGCTGTCGTTTGACCAAAAAGGCAAAACAAACGATAGAGGCTTAAATAATGTAAACAAGAAATGGCCACTTGATCGGCGAGTGTGAGCAGCAATGCATCCGCTTTTTCAGCTTGGGCATATTTAGCCGCCAATGCCACAGAACTGGCTATGCCAGAATGCCAGTCGCTATTAATTAAAATTGGCGTATTGATAGGTATCAGCGGCGATAACACATCGATATGACCGCCTAAAATCACACACGGTTTACCAATATCAATCTGCTCAGCTGCTTGGCTTAACGATAATAAACTGTGAGTTAATAGGCTGTGGTTTTCAGCATTTGGGTCAGGATCGTTCACCTTAGGGCCTGACACTGTGGCCGCAAGTTTAGCGCCATCAAAACGGGCACTCTGACCTGCAGCCAGCATGACACTCACCACTTTTGGGGCTTTAGATAAAAAAGTCACTAGCTCATGACCTTATCTAAGCGGCTTAAGTCATCATCTTTACCGATACTATGATGAAGCACACCATGACACTGCGATAATATACTTAATGCCACTGAGCTCGGTAGTTCGCCGCCCAGTGCAAGCCCTGCGGGCGCTGAAAAGAAGCCACTGAACTCTTGCTGTGAAAGCTTGGCTAAACCTAGCACTTTATCTCGTCTGTGCCCTGGGCCTAATAACGCAATATAGGCGATATCGGTTGGCTGTAATGCGCTAAGCGCTAGTGCATCTAACTCAAGATTGTGATTCATCACAACAGCTGCGTCTAATTGAGTTAATGCGTCACTTTTAAGTTGTTGCAGTGGGGTTTTATTGATTTTAGCAACCGGAAAATCATAGCTGCGAGCATAGGCTGAGCGACTATCAAATACGGTAACCTTCCAGTCTAATTGGGCAGCCATTGCCTCTAAAGGCTGTGCATCTAATCCGCCGCCGAATATGCCTAAATGAAATGGCGCACGAACTGGTATCGATAAATACTCTTTCTCAGCTAATGTGAGTTGCTGAGCTTTATTCGATAAGTCGTTAGTTTGAATTGGCTTAACGGTATCAGACGCAATGAATTTACCTGACATCTCGCCAGCATGACTGGCATTGTTATTGAGGGATAATTGATAATGGCCGTGATAACCACGAGTTAATTGCTGGTGCAGCTCAGGTAAACCAAGGTAATGGTTGTCAGCCAGTAATGGCACCATCATGATATTAACTAAGCCACCACAACCTAGCTGATAACTCGTGTCGTTTTCATCGGTGGCGTCATAAGTAAGATGAAACACTTGTTGAGTTTGAATTGCTTGTTGAGCATGACGGCGTAAGTCGGCCTCTAGACAACCACCACTGAGCATTCCCAGAGTTTTGCCTAATGGGTCAAATAACATCATGGCACCGGGCTTACGGTAAGATGAACCTTCAACCGAAGTAATAACGGCTAATGCCCATTCAAGTTGCGGTTTTTCAGCCCAAATATCCAATAGTGATAATAAGTGATGCGCCATAAATCCTTGCCTGCTCAATCAATCCTTAATTAACTCATAGCCTAGTTAGGATACGAGTCACTGCCAGCACAATCTTGTGTTGGAGCTTATAAGCTAACAAAGGATGTAAATAATGCAAAGATTAGTGATAACTAAAGGAAGTGACAAACCACGTAAACTTGGAGGGATTAGCCAGCGAGTCAGTCAACTCGCTGGTTTGCATCGGTGCAGATATTAGGTAAAAAAATGTAACTGTATATGCAGAAATGAGCAAATAACTTAAGACAGTAACTGATCGGCCACAAATGGGTTGTGCTGACGTTCTTCTTCAAAAGTGGACATTGGGCCATGACCCGGAATAAAACTCACCTTTTCGCCTAGTGGCCATAACTTTTGCGTAATCGAGTTAATCAGCTGCTTATGATCTGATTGTGGGAAATCAGTTCGGCCGATTGAACTTCTAAACAAGACATCACCAACCCATGCAAGGTGTGATTCTTTTGAGTGAAACACCACGTGACCCGGCGTATGGCCTGGACAATGCAGCACTGCTAAGGATTGTTCACCAATGGTGACTTCATCACCTTCGTTTAAATACTGAGTTGGTTCAAAGGAATCAATGTGCGGGAAACCAAAATTTTGGCTTTGCTTCGCTAAGCCTTCTAGCCAGAATTGGTCGGCTATGTGCGGCCCAACAATCGGGATATTGAGCTGATTAGCGAGAGTTTTAGCCCCACCAACATGATCAATATGGCCGTGAGTTAATAGAATTTTATCTAGAGTTAGCCCTAACTTACTGACTTCAGTCACAATGCGGTCAATGTCTCCGCCTGGATCAACCACTGCTGCTAGTTTGGTTTTTTCACACCAAATCACACTACAATTTTGTTGGAACGGGGTGACTGGAATGATTTGGTATTTCATTTCTTATTTCCTCACAGTAGCAAGTGTTTGCTTTGAGCTTATTATGCTTCAAGTGGCGTAAAAAAGTTTGATCTATCTTTTAAATATTTATAAAAAATTCACAATAACCCGAACGGTTGACGCCGACTTGATGTATTGACCGTATGTTCAATGAAACTATTTAAGCAATAAACAGGGTTAATTTACTCTTAGTTCCTTATTTCAATATGAATACATCACCTATATAGCACTGTATTTGAAGATGAGTTCTTAAAATGAATTGAAGTGCTTGTAAACTATTACAAACATAAATTAGCTTTCGCTAACAAAACTTAGCCAAATCAGCATAAGTTTTCATTGTGATCGATAGTTAAGCTTTCTACAATACTACCTTTCTCTAGTCTCTCTTCACAGGTAAAGCATGCAAATGGACAGCATTCTCTCAGGTATTGTTTCAAAGAAACATTTTTTCTCGGTTCCGCTCAATTATCAGCAACCAGAAGGAGAGAAAATAACGGTATTTGCCCGTGAAATCGTCAGCACTGAAAGCCAGAAAAAAGACCTACCTTATTTAGTGTATTTTCAAGGTGGCCCGGGGTTTGGCGCAGTTAGACCCATTGAGAATAGCGGCTGGATAAAGCGTGCCTTAGAAGAATATCGAGTTATTTTACTCGACCAACGAGGCACCGGCCTTTCAAGTTTAATCAATCATGTCACCCTGAGCCATTTAGCACTTGAAGAGCAAGTGGAGTACGTTAGCCAATTTCGCGCCGATAATATTATTCGCGACGCTGAGTTTATTCGCCTTAAATTAACCAACAATACTCAGTGGAGCATTTTAGGCCAAAGCTTTGGTGGTTTTTGTGTACTGCATTACTTGTCTGCTGCGCCGGATTCGATTAAAGAAGCCTTTATTACTGGCGGTATTCCATCTTTAACTCGACGCGCTGATGATGTTTATAAAGCGACATATCAACGAGTGATTAAAAAGAACAATGACTTTTATCGCCGCTTTAAAGATGCAGAGCAATTAACCTCTGAGCTTGCTGACTATATCGATAACAACCAAGTCATTTTAGCCACTGGCGAGCAACTCACCGTTGAAATGCTACAGCTGCTTGGGGTTAATATTGGTATGGAACAAGGCCCAGAGGCGGTTTATTACCTGTTAGAACAAGCGTTAATTGACACCGCCTCAGGCAAGCAGATTAATCCGCTTTTCTTACATCAATTTAGCCAATTCTTAGACTACAACACCAACCCAATTTTTGCCTTGATGCATGAATCAATTTATTGCCAGCAATTCCATCAACAAGGCGCAAATTGGTCTGCCCATCGTGTGAGAGAGCAGTTCCAGCAGTTTAATTATCAAAAAGGTCAACGTCTGTTATTTACTGGCGAGATGATTTATCCATGGATGTTTGAGCAATTTAATCAGTTAAAACCACTTAAAGCGTTAGCCGATGCTGTTGCGACTAAATCTGATTGGAGCAATTTATATGACGTTGATGTATTAATGCAAAATACAGTGCCCGTTACAGCAGCGATATACAGCGAAGATATGTATGTTGATATGAACTACAGCCTTGAAACAGCGCAGTTAGTTGATAACCTTCAATATTGGATGACATCAGAGTATGAGCACAATGGTATTCGTATTGATGGTGAACGAGTGTTAGATAAGCTGATTTCATTAAATCGTCAAAAATCCTTGAGATGATATGACTTTAGGTCAAAAAACGGCTTGAGATCACAATGTGAAAGACTAATTTAATTTTCAGTTAAGTAACAAGGCGCATAATCACTCGTGTTCCGCCCTTTATGTTGTGAACTAGTGAATTTTTATGAGTAATCCTTTATTGGCTTACTCATTTTTTTGGCTCAAATTCATCTGACAGTTCAAGTCACTATTACTAAGTTTTTAGTGTTTACTTAGCTAAAAACCGCAGGGAGCCTTAATTATTTTAGCTCCCTGCATGCAAGCTACATAACCTTAAGCTGTTTCAGCTGCCGCTTCATCTGTCGGTTTATCACGTAGTGAAAAGTAAATTTTCGACACCATAAATTCAGCAAATAATATCCCGAATACTAATACGAAGAAGGCCACTATGCCGTTAAATGGCCCTGTAAAGGTAATGCTGTCGCCGAAAGCTAAGTTAATTGCTTCAAGCATGATAATTTTTGAAAAGAACAAAATTGCCCATGTGCTTAAGGCGCGATAAATTTTCGGCGCTGTACCCGGTTTGCTCTTAAAGTGGTCAGCTAGCTTGTGCTCAAAGGCAATGGTCAGCTTGAGTAATAACTGCAGTAAAATGGCCACTAATAAGGTTACCGAAAAAGACGACACGGTAATATGTTGCCAATACTCAGCAAGTAAGTTCAACACAGTTAAATCAACTAGCACCGCTAAGGTATAACCTACAAAATAACGTTGTGGGCTATTAAAGCCATGTAATGGTCTAGCTAGCGTGGTTTGTTCTTCTGACATAGTAAACCTCTAATTTATCTGTGTTTATAAACGATTAGCTTGCCCATCAATAGTAACTAGTTATCAACAATATTCAAACAAATAAGTTACTAACGCCGATTAAATTAAGCCCTAATTAGCTTAATTTAATCATTACAAAGGTCCGGAATTAGAATGCTCCTGAATTAGAGCGCTCCTAAATTAGAGAGCCCTTAAAATAGAGGAATCTGAATTAAAAAGCGCCGAAATAACTCTTCATAGCTTTTAACCGTAACGTAGCCGCGCCTAACATATCGATTGGACCTAATAATGAAAACGGCTTTTCAGTTGATATCCACGCTGAGCCTCGAGCGCCAATTGGGATTTCAATACCTTCTGGGTCGGTAAATTCAATTAACACGGTGCGACCAATGTTTTTCGAATTATTGATAAGCTGTTGGGCGACGCCTTGCTCTTGGCTACCATGACTTCCTCTTGCTTCACCTGTCGCTAATGATATTGAATGCACTCGGCCTCGAAAAATATGACCTGGATAAGCATCAACATAGAACTCAGCAAACTGACCTTGCTTCACCCTATCCCATAATTGATCTGGGATACGCATTTCTAAAATCTTTGTTTCAGTGTTCCACAATTGAATGTTACCCACTCTAGAACCAGCAGCTGTGTCGATTCGAGTAATCGCACCGTCAAAAGGCGCACGGATCTCAAGCTGGTTATTCTCAAATTCAGCTTGTTGCTGCTGCGCTAGCAATGATTCACGGTCAAACTTTAGCGAGCTTAGCTTAGACTGATATTGGTCAATATCGCGTTTTGCCACCACATTTTTAACTTGAGTCAGCCTTGCCAAGTCTTGTTCTGTTTGGCTGATTTCACTATTGAGACTGTTAATTTCCGCTTCAATTTGACGCAAGCTATTGCTCTCTTCGTTATTTACCAAGGTATATAACAACTGCCCTTTTTCAACGCGCTGATTATGCTCAACGTAATATTGGTCGATTGATTCAGTTATCGGACTTAATATCGCCGTTTGTGCTCTTACAACTGATGAGTCAGTTAAATCCACAGGTGAATAAAAACGATGGGCAAAAAACACAGCTAAGTTTATCAGCACGCCCACTACTACCATTGAGATGTAATTAGCTGTGGTGCGTTTAACCAAACCGGTTTTCAATAGAATCCAGCAAATCAATATATATGGGTAAAGTAGCTCTTTCATTATGCTTGTCTCCCTATAGGGCCTGTTGATTTTTCAAGGTTATTTTTGCAGCGAATTGTTGACCATTTATACAAGGCAGAGACTTTGTGGTGTAGTTAATCTACATAAAAAGTCGATAACGCAGTAAAAATGGCCAACAAACGCTGCCCAAAGGGTTCGATTAAAAGCGTTTTACTCTTTGTTGGATGAATTTTGCTTAGATGACTAGGCATCAATCCATCCGCCTCAATTAAAACGCTTTTATTTCGAACAAAACTTAATCTACAAAGATCAGCAGGCCCTAATCACTGCAGAAATCTTCTTCCAATCTGTCACTACAATTAAGATCGAAGCTATCCACAATTCATTGTAAAAAAAGCCGATAGTACATAACCAAAACACCAATTTTGCTTGCCCTGTATGTTCGGCATGCTTTTTAGGTAATGAGTGCAATTTCCAATACCCCCAAATCGCTAAGCAAATCGTGACAATCAGCATCATGGTCAGTGCGCCGATAAAGATCTCGGTATCGAGGAACTTGCCTTTAAGCGCGGAAGTCGTAGTCCAATAATCTGCTGGAATATCTTGATGGTGCACAGTAAAGCCACTCGCCAGTAGTACCGAGCCAAGAACTATCGAGACTAGCGTCATCAAAATAATAAACTTGGTTTTATGGCGACTGACAAAACCTGCTGCGGGTTTGGTTTTAGGAATAGTATTAGAAACTGAATGTGTCATAACCTGCCTCAATTTGATGTTTAATCATCTTGTAATGGCAGAAATTATAGGTTGAGGCTGGCGGCAAAAGTTACCATTTTACGCCACAATATTGGGGAGGATAAATTGACTAATTTGCTGGCTGGTTAACTGAAGAATGAACTGACGAACTGACGAACTGACTGAAGAATTAAAATATAAAATCAGAAATAGTAAAGCAGATTAAAAATGACTGACTTTCACATCATCTAACCAGATTGATTCAACTCGTTCAGAACGCTGACGTAGAATCCCTAACTGAATAAACATATTCTCATTATTGGCAACTAAGGTTTGTAAGGTTAAATCGACTTGTTGTTGGTTATCCAATGATACTTGTATATGGCCTTTATCCATTGACCAGCGAGTTTCTAACTTAACGGTATACCAAACGTTTGGTTTTATATTATCAATCTGCCATAAGGCTTGTTGCTTGTTTTGCGTTTCAGCTTGCTCATCTATCACTACCGTTTTGGCAATATTAGATACCAAACTCATCCTTGCACCATTAAGTTGTAGTCGATAACTTTGGCGATAGGTTTTATCGGACTCCCAGTACGCTATTTGGTGGGTGTCTTCACTGAACAATTCAGGAAGCATAAACTGCCAGCTCACACTTGTCGTTTGGCCTTCTCTGGTATGTGTTGGCTTATGTTGTAACTCCACCCGATTAAGTGCATCTATACCACGCCAAAGATAAGATTGTTCGCCTGTAATCTCGATTAAAGCAGCATAATCTTGAGCCATACTTGAAGCAGAGTTTGAGTTTGAGACAGATGTTGAAGCAGAGATCGAATCAGCAGTATCAGCTGGATTCGGTTTAGGATGAACGCTAATACCTTGAGAATGTAGAATATATGACCACTTATCTAAATTTTGCTCATCAAAGGTTTCATGCCAAATACCTGTTGAGATAACACGACTGCTAGCCTGTAGTTGAGAACTTGCAGTCAGCACTTGAGCATTTCCAGCCAAAGATGGTTTAGCTGAGTCTATCAATGTAATGACAAGTATTAACGCTACAGGTGCAGTGGCAGCAACAACTGAGGCTGCACTTTTAGTAACTGTTATTCGATTGCGAGAAGATTGCAGTTTTCCCAGTTTTCCCAATCTTCCCATTGTTCATTAGCCTTTTCGCTCAAGCAAAACGTTTTATTTATGCTTTCAGATTAGCGAAAGTATTGAGAATAAGGAACTTTATATTGAGTAAACTATTTACTCAATAAACAACAATAAAAAAGCGCAATATTGCTATTGCGCTTTATGGTCAATCAAATATTGGTGTCGCTTATAAAAAACTAGTTACCTTGAGTCTCACGAATATCCATTATTGGCATCACACCTTCACCCATCATGGTTGTCGGTAATTTTCCATCCCATGCTTGCGCTTCAGTTAAGGTGACAATTAACGGGTTGTTTTTAAGCGCTTTGGCTTTAGCTTCAATCGCTTGAGCTTCGGCCTTACCTCTTAGTAATATCGACTGAGCTTCTGCTTCGGCAATTTTTAAAATACCTTTTGCTTTAGCATCAGCGGTGTTCACTGCACGTAATGCTTCTAGGCGCTGCCTTTCAAGCTTATGCTCTTCTGCCGCAGCTAAGTTTTTCTCAGTTTGTTTAATTTCAATAGAGTTAATATACTTTTGCGGCAAGATAATATTTTCGATTTGAATGTTATCAACGACAACCGGAAAATCAGCCATTTCTTCAGATAAACGACGCTCAATGCCTTGAATCGCACTGGCTCTGTCTTGAATCAATTGTTCAGCTTCAAACTGAGGAATCGTATCTTTTGTGGCTGAACGAAATCGAGGGTCTAAAATACGCTGCTCAAATTGACTCAATCCGCCGTAGCTTTTAAACAGTTCTAATGCGGCTTCTTTATTCACTGTCCAGTTAACCGATACTTCAACTGTCACTGGCATCTGCTCTTTGGTGCTTGATGCCATTTTTTCTGCATTTTTACGGGTTCTGACTTCAATCATTTCTACTGTTTCAATAAAAGGGATTTTAAAATGCAGACCTGGGTTTTGCTGATCTTTTGCTTCTCCGAAGCGTTTAACCACACCAACATGACCTTCAATGACTATGTAGTAAGAGTTAAACACAGCAATGATGAGCAATAAAAATGGTAACGCTTTAAAAAGCGAAGAGGGGGTAATTACGTCCTTGATATTCATAAACTTCCTAATGATTTAAATAACATAGCATTTTCCTAACGCGCTAGGTTACCTAAAACAAACCAAATCGCAACACAATTTAATAAAGTGTATCAATCAAGCTAAACAATTAATTTACTTGCTACTGCGGCTCTTGGTGGTTTTTGTAGATTTAGCAGTCCCCTTGGAGGCGCTGGCAGTTGATTTACGTTTATAACCACTTTTAGCACCACTTCTTGAACCTGAACGACGCTTTTTATAACCTGGGCCCGTTACCCCAGATAACGCATTGGGTAATTGATTAGCCGCTTGAGTTATCAGTTCATTCAATTGATTGATTAATGGCGTCATAAACGCATCGTAACGTAACTGTTTTTGACTAATGGCATCGAGACTACTTTCCCATAGCGCTGTCATATCTGGCGTTGTGGCAGATTCTGGTAATGAATTCACCAAACCGCTACCCACAGCTGTCGCTACAATCGCCTTACCTTGGCGCTGTAAATAGCCACGCTTAAATAGCAACTCAATAATACCTGCCCGTGTGGCTTCAGTGCCCAAACCATCTGTATCTTTGAGGATTTTTTTCACTTCAGCATTGGTGACATAACGGTTAATTCCGGTCATTGCCCCTAATAATGTCGCATCGGTAAAATGCTTTGGCGGCTGAGTAATTTTTTCAACCAGCTCTCCATGTGGGCAATGTAATTGCTGACCTTTTGCTAGCGCAGGTAGCGTGGCTAACTCGTCATCCTCTTTGTTTGGGTTTAAACCATTAGCACTTGAGTTACTTGATGCGAATAACTGCTTCCAGCCCAATGAGGTTTCTTGTTTGGCTTTGGTAGTGAATAAGCCACCCGCGATAGTGACTTCAACCTGAGTTTCGTCATATAAGTATGCAGCGTAAAACTGGGCTAAGTATTGTCTAGCAATATGGGAATATAACTTGGCTTCTTTTGACGACAAGTTAGCTAAATTACTGACTTTTTCAGTGGGTACAATTGCGTGGTGAGCATCCACTTTTTTATCATCCCATGCTTTAGATTTAAGCTTGGCATTTGGCGCATCAGCTTTAGCCGTTAACGAAGGATCGTTTTTAGTAATCGCATTAATGACTTGCGGTGCTAAACCATGTTGCTCAACCGGTAAGTAACGACTATCTGAGCGAGGATAAGTAATCAGTTTATGGCGCTCGTACAAGCTTTGGCATATATCCAAGACTTCTTTAGCACTCATGCCAAATCGTTTAGCAGCATCAATTTGTAATGCCGATAAACTATATGGTAGTGGCGGGTTTTGGCGTTTACTTTTCGATTCAAGTTTAGTGACTTCAGCAGGTTGGTTGCTAATGCGACCAACAACATTTTCAGCTAAGCCTTTTGCCAGCACTCGACCTTCTTCATCCATATATGGCTGACAAGCTTCACTGGGTTTCCACTTAGCTGTGAATGATTCATTTTGCTCAGTTAATAAATGCGCTAACACTTCATAGAAAGGTTTAGGAATAAAGTTCGCGATTTCTTCATCACGTCTTACGACTAACCCAAGTACTGGGGTTTGGACTCGCCCAACCGATAGTACCCCTTGATAGCCCACCTTTTTACCTTGAATGGTATAAGCGCGAGTCATATTCATGCCATACAACCAATCAGCGCGACTGCGGGCTAATGCAGAGGTTGAAAGTGGCACAAACTCTTTATTGGTTCGCATTTGGCCGAGGGCTCTTTTAACCGCTGAAGGATTTAAGTCACTGATCAGCAGGCGTTGAGTTTGGGCAATTTTATCCGCTTTTACCCCTGAATGAGAAATGACTTCATCCACCAACAACTGCCCTTCTCTGTCAGGATCGCCAGCGTTAACCAGACTGGATGCCTGCTTTATCAGTTTTTTTAAGGTAGATAATTGCGAGCGTGTTTTTGACTTTGGCTTTAATTTCCATTGTTCAGGCACAATTGGCAGATGAGCTAGCTGCCAAGATTTGTAAGCAGGATCGTAAGCATCGGGTTCAGCTTGCTCTAATAAATGCCCCACACACCATGAAACACAATCACCGTTAGCGGTCATAATGTAACCATCACCTTTTTTGTGTGGCTTTGGTAATACATCAGCTATGGCTCGGCCTAAGCTTGGTTTCTCGGCAATATATAGGATCATTCAAGTCTAACCATCTAGATTGGGAAGCGCTTTTAACACTGTATTTTTAATATTATGGCTCTTACTGTATATAATTACAGTGATTATTAACAGTAAATATTCACTGAAATTAGATTTAACAAGAATTGGCAATAAATAACATCTAAGAGAGTTTATATAACGTTCAAAGGCTTCTATAGCTAGCTGTTCACTATTTAATGTGCCTATTTTTGTAGTAAATTTTCACAACCGAAATATAAAGAATATAAAAACACCCCATTAGCCATACAATTGACTTTTTTGGCACTAAAAAACAACCATATCGACTGCTACTGCTTTATGAAAGCTGGAAAAAAGTTGATCTAGATCATCATTGCTAACAAATTCTTGAGATAGGTTTAGTTATCGCAGAATTGAGGTCAGGAGGCCGTTATGGAATTAAAGCAATGTGAGAAATGCTATACAGACGTTTGTGTTAACGGTAAGTGGTTTCACCATGATCATTTGACCACCAATGCCTATATGCTGAATGGCGGTTCGCCTGAAACAATTGAATTGGCAAAAATGCCAACAACTGAGTCAGAACTGATTAATATGTTAACCAACGCTTTCTGATGAAATCACATACAACCGTTAATTTTCAATATTAGCGGTTGTATGTACCTTTAATTAGCAGCTATCCGCTAATTAAAGAATGGAAAAACCGTTCTGTTCTTGGTAAATAGCCATTTTCATAATTTAAAGACATCACCACACTCTCAGTGCTGCCAATAATTTCATGGCGGGGCACAAATCCAATGACTCTTGAGTCAGCACTATTATCTCTATTATCACCGAGCACAAGGTAGTAATCCTTAGGTACTGTTACCTCACTAAAGCTTGAGCGAACTGAGCCCAATTTACTCACTCTGATTGAGTGTTTCATGCCGAGTAAATCTTCTATTCTATCTTGGCTAGGTAAATCTGCTGGTGTTTGATTAGCTTGCGGGTAATCAAACTCTGCCTGTTGCTTTGCAGCAATTACTGGCAGCGGTTTATCTTGATAGCTTAAGGCATGTTGATTAATAACCAATTGGTTGTTAACTAAGGCTACTGTATCGCCAGGCACACCGACCACACGCTTAACTAACCTATTGTCAGCGGCTTCTGAGTCAAAAATAATAATATCGCCGCGCGCAGGTTCCCCAGTCTGATATACAGAAACATGGGTGAAAGGAATTCGAATATCGTATGCCATCTTGTTGGCAAGGATTCTGTCACCTTCAACAATAGTGGGTTTCATTGACCCTGTTGGTACGGTATACCAATCAGCGACGGCACTTCTAAATACACTCATTAATAGGATAAAAATTATCAGTGATTGGTATTCTTTAAGTATCTTTGCAAGCTTTTTTATCATCATAATCCCTTATATATTCACGGTTTAACTAACCTTGATAAGCATTGAAATAAGCAATAATGAAGCCAACAAAATTTAACTAAGAAAATCATCACCTTATAAAACACTACTTTAAGTCAGTGTTAGATTTTGCGAACTAATAGTCTTTTTCACATCAATAAATGTCATCTTCACTCATTTAATTTGGAGTTTTAACTCTTGTCATAGAGTGACTAGGGCCTGTTGATCTTTGCAGGCTAAGTTTTGTTCGAAATAAAAACGTTAATGCCCTTAGTAAGCCATAAAAAAAGCCACTATAAAGTGGCTTTAAAACTCAACAAAGGGGCCTAGATTAGTCGACAGCTTTTACTAAAGGCAATAACCGATAACCTTCTTTGCTGACTAAATCGCTGGGTTGGTAATGGCGAATACCTAAATTGAATACACCTGATTCGTTACTGGTTTTGATATTATTGATTGCATCATCACCGCAACCGAAACTGATGGTAAACGTGCCATCTTTATTGGGCTTTGCAGTATTTGAACTCAAGTTGGCAAGATCATTAAACATAAAGCCCGCTTTGTCATAAACGGTAATAGACCAAAACGCTTTGTTCATTGGGTCTTTAAAAGTGGCCTGATGACATTTATCTGCAGGGTAATTACCTGACACTTCATAAATATTATCTACTTGCTGAGCGCCGCCCCAACCTATTGCTGCACCTACTTCATACTTCTCTTGGGTGAACAGCTTGTTAGAATCATCATTAGGGGCCGTAAACATCCCGACTAATGCATCCTTACCATCACGCTTAGTAATCCCTGGCATTTTAGCTTTTAGGGCATCTTCGACAGCTTTAAATGACGCTTGGGTAACGGGCTCTGCGGTAAAAGGCACATCACTTTTGGCATTAAT
This sequence comes from Shewanella sp. GJ50-10, assembly GCF_055808815.1. NCBI lineage: Bacteria > Pseudomonadati > Pseudomonadota > Gammaproteobacteria > Alteromonadales > Shewanellaceae > Shewanella > Shewanella sp. GJ50-10. Next base: position 2,888,167 of record NZ_JBVVSS010000001.1, read on the forward strand.
GATCATTTGGTCTTGGTATTTAACCGCTTCCGCCTCTGAGAATGAAGCATCTAGGCGTACAACAAGATATAAATGCTCACCGCTATGAGTGTGTAAATCAAAGGTGCCTGCTCCATAAAACATAGGTTGGATACGATGATCTTCAGTTACAGGCTGAACAGACACATACCTTCCTTCAGGGAGCTGAGGGATAGTGATCGTCGCGCCCTTAGATACATCAACCACTGCCAGTGAATAATAAGTATCGCGATTCATACGAACGACTGGTTGTTGATCTGTCGGAGTCAGTTTTCTTTTATGCAGTAGCTTATTAATACCAACAATATCTTGATTTTTTAACAGCTGATGTGATGTTTCATCTGTAGGATAACTTGCACTGGTCACAGTGGCACCATCAGCAGAGAAAAAATCACTTAAATGATCTACGGGCTCGGCTAGGACTTGATAGCTAAGTGCTGAAAGGATACTGACAGTTAATATATGGCGCTTGTTCATCTTTATCTCCATTAAAGAACGACGACTATTCAATAGGCGAATAAATGAGGCAAAGCCTTTGCCTCATTGGAAACTCGTCTGTTTAGGTCTTGTGACTCAGTCCTATACGAGCTTTTCGTTAAAAAAGTTTACTGTTCTATCCCAAGCTAGTTTGGCATTAGCTTCATCGAAACGTGCAGTGGAATCATTATGGAACCCGTGCTTAGCGCCCTTATACATGTGCATTTGGTAAGGCACATTTAAGTGTTTCAAGTCAGCCTCATACTCTGGCCATGATTTATTAACTCGTTCATCATCTTCGCCAAGTTGCACCATTAATGAGGCTTTAATATTCTCACGAAGTTCTTTTTTGGCAGGGGTTCCGTAAAAAGGTACACCAGCAGTTAATAAATCAGACTCAACTGCGGCAAGATAATTAACGATATAACCGCCAAAACAAAAACCGACAGCGCCTAGTTTACCGTTACTGTTTGCATGAGATTTTAAGAACTTAGCTGCTGCAACAAAGTCTTGCTGAATTTTATCTCTGTCCATCGACTTTTGCATCGCTCGACCTTCGTCATCGTTACCAGGATATCCGCCTAAAGGAAACAAAGCATCTGGCGCAAAAGCGATAAAACCATCTTTTGCTAAACGGCGAGCCACATCTTTAACGTAAGGATTTAAGCCGCGGTTTTCGTGAATAACCAGCACCACTGGCAATGGGCCCGTTTTATTAGTGGGAGTGACCAAATAACCTTGGCCTTTACCATATCCTTGAGGTGAGTCAAATGTCTCGTAAGTAGCTTTGATATCTGCATCATTAAACGAGACTTGCTCAGCAAGCGCATAGTTAGGCAATAATGCGGATGTGAGTACCGCCATTGAATAGCCCACAGCCACTAATGTGCCTAGCTTTTTCATGAAGGTCCGGCGATCCATTCCACCGTGTGCATATTCGTCATACCAGTCAAATGCTTCTTGTGGGATATCATTCCTTGTTGGCTGAGACATTGCTTTTCTCCATTAATCAATCGTTAATTTGCCCGTGTTATGACTAACCTAGGGGAGCTAAAGCAGAAAGTAAATAGTTTGTCATACAAATATTAAGTGTTTGATTTAACGGAAAAGCTACTTTATATCCTTCTCAATGCCGTAAATATCTTCATCTATGGTTTCAATACGTGCTTCGAAAATAGCTCGGGCATCATGTAAGCCACGATTGTAAAAATGCGCGCCAATATTGTTGCCAAAAAAATCCAATAGAAACTCAGCATCAAATTGACCAAGGTCTTGATCAAGCTCATCTTCAAAATAAGTTTGAATCTTTTGCACCATCATTTCACGCTGCTCTGCGGAAAATTCGATTTTAGACATTAAATAGCCTCTATTTCGTATTAACTGCTAAACCTTTTAAAACGGTTGATTCCGTTTTAAAAAGTGATTAATTAAAATTCGGCCAAGTATGACTACATTACCATTAGTAAAACAAACTAATTTACGCTTTTATGGCATAAAAAAAGAGAAGCTAGGCCTCTCTTTTAGAAAGTAATGAATAACTCATTAGCGACTATAGCGCCATTGGGAAATCTCTTACAGTTGTTTCATTTTCAACAACCACAACACCCTGCTCTTCAGCATTTAAAAAGAATGGTAAAGAACCATCATCTGGCTCAGCAATGTTGGTATCTTCTGGATCATCGTTTTGTGCTAAACAGGTATAACCTAAACTGTAGGTTTCTGCAGACACGAAACCAAACTCATATCCATAGCTTTCAACGTCACCGTTGGCATCAAGAGTTGGGTTAACTCTAGCTGAGGCTATTGGCGCAATTTCATCTTCGCCGTAGTCAGCGTCTCTGAAGTCAGCCATAGACTCTAGTGCGGTGTCATTAGGGTAAAGGTACACAGCAGAACTAAATTCAGAACCACCAGCAGCAGTCTCACAATCAGCCATAGTTTGTTCGCTGATTTGACCTGATATTGCGCCCACTTCAGCGGTATTAACTAACTGAACAGAAGTCGGTTTTAGGGTCCAATAATCTTTATTACCTTTTGGTCCTTGTAGGCCTTTGGTCAGGTTAAATTCAGCCACAAAATTATTGGTTCCAGCTGCAATGGTGAATGATTTATTGAAGAAAAGTCTACCAGTATCTTCCTCTTCTGCTCCAACACCACCGCATGAGCCATTGCTATTAGTAACAAGCCCTTCAACCACACCACCGACCCAGTCATTGGTGTCAGTATCTTGCTCTGCGCCAGACAGCACATATGAACTCTCATCAGTTGAGACTTCATTGTTTTGCATGTAAATACACATCTGGTATTCGCCAACAGGAATTGACTGCCCGCTGACTAATGTCTCTATTTCAGTGCCTTGTACACTTAATAAATCGACGTGTTGTAAGCCATCGTCTCCAGTGTTTACATCAAAAGAGGTTGAACCATCGCTGTTTTTTAACACGACTTGCTTAAATGCAATGTTGACTACATTGGCTGATGCGGGGTTATCTGAAACCCCTAAATTAAACACACCTTGCTCTGGTGTTGGATTTGAGTCAGAGTCCGAACCACAACCGACTAATACACTACTAATTGCAACGGCCAATGCTAGGCGCGAATATTTTTTAATTGTCATCATAAATCCTTAATAGAACACCATTGATGAGTCTCAAATCCTTTTAGTTTCACTCGATCGCTGTTTATTCATTTATTGTTAATATCTGCACAGTATAAACGCTGTTGAGCATATAGACTAAAAATGTATATAAGTTGATCATTTGACGGCTTGGTTTGACGACATTTTCAGCTTATCCACACTATAGATTTACATCACCTCAAAACAACAAACATATGCATTCTCTGTAAATCTATTGAATATTCAGCTGTTGATTGGATTAGACTCACAAAAAAGCCAGCTTGCGCTGGCTTTTTTAAAAACTAACACATCATCTTATATTAAGGATGACAAACATTGTGCATTTCTAAGTTAGTGCCGATGTCTTTGCTGTTCGCTTTAGCATCATCGTTACGTAACTGCGTTAAGTGGTCTAAGTAGGCTTGGTCAACATCGTTAGTGATGTACTGGCCATCGAATACTGAGGTTTCAAAACGCTTAATATCAGGATTTTCCATTCCTACAGCATCAACTAAGTCGGTTAAGTCTTGGAAGATGATACCGTCTGCGCCAATGATTTTTGCAATCTCGTCAGCATCGCGGCCATGAGCAATAAGCTCATTGGTCGTTGGCATATCAATACCGTAAACGTTAGGGAAACGGATTTCAGGAGCAGCTGATGCAAAGTAAACTTTCTTTGCGCCTGCTTCACGAGCCATTTCAATAATCTGCTCAGACGTAGTACCACGTACAATAGAGTCATCGACTAACAATACGTTTTTACCTTTAAACTCTGTGTTGATAGCATTGAGTTTACGACGTACTGACTTCTTACGCTCTTGCTGGCCTGGCATGATAAACGTACGGCCAATGTAGCGATTTTTTACGAAACCTTGACGATAAGGCAGATCCATACAACGGGCAATTTCTAAAGCGATATCACACGATGTTTCAGGAATTGGGATGACCACGTCAATATCATGATCTTCCCATTCTTTTTGGATTTTAGCGCCTAACTTAGCACCCATGTTTACGCGGCTGCCGTAAACTGAAATTTTATCCATCGCTGAATCTGGACGAGCAAAGTAAACAAACTCAAAAATACATGGCGCGTAGCTTGGGTCTACTGCACATTGGCGAGTAAATAGCTGGCCATCTAACGAGATATAAATCGCTTCACCTGGCGCAACATCACGCATCACTTCAAAGCCGACTGCATCTAATGCAACACTTTCAGAAGCGACCATGTACTCAGTACCCGTTGGTGTTTCGTGCTTACCAAGCACTAACGGACGGATACCGAACGGGTCACGAAATGCCACTAAGCCCTGACCAATAATCATCGCTGCAACTGCGTAAGCACCACGCGTTTGTGCGTGTACTTTCGCCACGGCATCAAATACTTCATCAGCGCTTAAGGTTAAACTACGAGTTTCTTGAAGCTCATCCGCTAATAGGTTTAGCAGAACTTCAGAGTCTGAGGTGGTGTTAACATGACGACGTTTTTTAACTAGGCTTTCAGCCAGTTCAACCGTGTTAGTTAAGTTACCGTTATGGGCTAAAGAAATACCAAATGGTGAGTTAACATAAAAAGGTTGCGCCTCTGAAGCACTTGAGCTGCCCGCTGTTGGGTAACGCACGTGTCCAATGCCAGCTTTACCTTGCAGGCGTTGCATATGTTTAACTTCGAAAACGTCTTTAACTAGTCCATTTGCCTTACGTAAACGAAACGCACTCTTGTCAACAGTCACAATACCTGCTGCATCTTGACCACGGTGCTGAAGCACGGTCAAAGCATCATAAATGGTTTGATTAACCGATGATTGACCAACTATTCCGACGATACCACACATGGGTAAGCTTCCTCATTGTAAGATGTTTTATATTTATATTTTGGGTACAAAGCTAGATGTGTTTTCCAAGTAGTCAAAAAACCACTGAATCACCACACCAAATTGGGGTACAAGTTCTGACTCTTTCCACCAGTCTTGACTTGGCGAACCGGTAAAAGCATCCAGAAAAAATAAGATAGCGCTGACAATTAGTGCCCCGCGCAGCGCACCGAAACACAAGCCTAAGACTCGATCGGTACCTGATAAACCAGTTTTAGAAACCAGTTGACCTAATAAGTAGTTTACTAATGCGCCCAAGATAAGTGTGGCGATAAACAACACGGCAATGGCAACACCATTGCGGGTCATTTCATCGTTCATTTGCGTTAAATGAACGGCTAAGTCTTGATAGAATTGGCTGGCGATAAAGAAGGCAGCGAACCATACCACTAAAGACATGGCTTCTTTGGCAAATCCGCGGATCAAACTGATGACAGTTGATAAGCCGATAACGATGAGAATAGCGTAATCAATCCAAACCATTGAGATGGGGATCCGGTATAGATGTTAAGACGGCGCGATTCTAACAGAGGTAGAAAACTTTCTCACCAACTGCTAGATAAATTGACTTTGCGCTGTACCAAACAATAGTGAATAGTTAGTTTTCTAGGGGATTGTATTGAACAATTTTGCCTTGAAGACCGTTAATTTTTTTGATTTTTTTCTGGTATGTTTTCAGTTTATCAGTCGAAAGCTCAGGACCTACGAATACCTTAGTCAACGAACCATCAATTGGTTTTGCAGGCAAGGTGTACGCAGTAAAGCCATTTTCTCTAAGCTTTTTAACTAAATCTTCAACATTTTTGGCATTGTTAAATCCACCCAACTGCAAAGTGTAACCCGCTTTAATAGGCTCCACTTTTTTCACTTCAGGCTTAGCTTTAGCAACTTGTTTAACTTCGGCAGTTTGAGCAGGTGAACTATCTGCGACCGACTCCTGAGCAGTATCTTCTGATACTCCTAGGTCTTGAGTTTGGGCGATTTCTTCAACTTCAAAGGTTTCAGGTTTGTAACCTTCACCAATGGTATCTGTTGCTTGCTCATTGATTACTGGACGCAGCGGGATTTCAGTGAACTCTTCGATTTCTCGTTGTTTCTTGCCATCGAGTAAGTCAGGCAAAAATATCACCCCAAGCGCTACGATAACAACGGTTCCCACTAATCGGTTTTGAAATTGAGCAGACAAATGTTTATTCCCTTTGTAAAATTTTGCTAAAGCCAGCCACAGTGTAAAATGAGCCAAATACAATTACCACATCATCTGCAGTTATATTTGCACTTATGCCCTGCCACGCTTGGCTAATTGAATCAAACTGATAGGACGCAGGTTTAGTTGAATCATTGGCTGAACTCATCGATAACTGATTTGCTAACGTTTGCGCATCTAAGCCGCGCTCAACATCTAGGCTAGTAAAATACCACTCATCAACTGTGCCGTTAAGCTCAGTAAGTACAGCGGATGCATCCTTATCTTTTAACATGCCACACAAAGCAATAATGCGAGCAGGTTTATATTGTTGCAATTGAGATGCTAAATACTTTGCGGCATGGGGATTATGAGCAACATCGACCAGCACAACAGGTTTATCTAACACTTGCTCTAGTCGCCCTGACAAGCTCGCTGTTGCGATGCCAGTGGTAATATCAGTAGCACTAATCGCTGGCCATGTTTGTTCAATGACGGCTATGGCAGTCGCTGCATTAGCTAAAGGCAGTTTAGGTAAGGTTAGTTTATTGATGACACTCTTATTGCCACTAAATTGCCATTTATCGCCATTAAGGTGATAACTAAAGTCTTTATTAACTCGATATACCTTAGCGTTAATTTCTGCGGCATATTCGAGCACTGAACTTGGCAAGTCAGGTTCGCCAATCACGGCTAAGCGATTTTCGCGAAATATACCAGCTTTCTCACGCCCAACTAGCTCTCGGGTGTCGCCAAGATATTCTTGATGGTCGATATCGATTGAAGTAATGACAGTGACATCTGCATCGATAATGTTAGTGGCATCTAAGCGTCCACCTAAACCCACCTCAAGTAACACCACATCAGGTTGAGTCTGCTTAAATATATACAGCCCTGCAAGTGTGGCATATTCAAAAAAGCTTAATGAGATTTCTGCTTGCTGAGCCTGAGTTCTGGCAGTTTCAATCGCAATAAAAGCTTCGATTAACCGTTCGTCAGAAACATCTTGATGATTTAATCGAACTCGTTCATTGAAGTTAACTAAGTGAGGAGAGCTATACACGCCAACGGTTTTACCCGCTTGCAGTAATACAGACTCAATCATGGCGCAGGTTGTCCCTTTGCCATTGGTGCCAGCAACAGTAACAACCTGAGAATCGAGGTTTAGTACATTTAAACGCTGAGCCACCTCAGTGACACGAGTTAAGCCCATTTCAATTTCAGTTGGATGAATAGACAGTAAATAATCTAACCACTGAGTTAAACTCGTATCTTTATCTGGCGCCTTGATAGCTTGACTATCTTTCACAGAACTGGCACTTACTGAACTCATGTTATTCCTTAACTCAACAAGTCTGATTTATCCACGATTTAACTCGTAAAGCTGAGCTAATTAATCGAGCATAAATAATGGGCCCATAGGCGGCTTTGGTAATTGGTAATGCTCTGGGTAAGTCACATCAACGAGATATAGGCCATTTGGCTTTGATGTTGGCGCAGCATACTTCCTATCTTTTAATGCAAGTAGCTCGTTGACCCATTCTACTTTTTGATTTGACTGACCAATTTCAATGAGCGTGCCGACAATATTTCGCACCATATGATGTAAAAAAGCATTGGCTTTAATATCAATCATAATGAATCGCCCTTGGCGAGTAACATTTACAAATTCAATGGTTCTTACAGGGCTGTGAGCCTGACATTGCAGGGCGCGGAAACTGGTAAAATCGTGTTCGCCGACAAACAGCTGCGCACCTTGATGCATCAATTCATGATCAAGTTCGTAGTGATAATGACTTAAACCATTACGTAAAATACCCGGTCTAAATTCACTGTTATCAATAATATAACGGTATCTACGTGCCGTGGCTGAAAAACGAGCGTGGAAGGTATCATCCACTTCTTTTGCCCAGCGAATCGCAATATCATCAGGCAGCTTGGCATTGACACCTAACGTCCAGGCAGACATTTGACGAGTAGACTGAGTGTCAAAATGCACTACTTGGCCTGTGCCATGAACTCCTGAGTCGGTTCTGCCAGCGCAAATTATCTCAATTGGTTCATTGGCTATTGATGATAAAGCGGCCTCGATTCTTGCCTGCACAGAAACAACTTCTTTCTGTCGCTGCCAACCGAAGTATTGACTACCATCATATTCGACACCTAACGCCACACGCATTGAAATAACCCTCAAATTTTAAGAGCGCGCATTTTAGCACAAAAAAAACGGCGCATGCATGCTGCGCCGTTTCATCATTTTTGCTGCTTAGTTAACACACTATATTCGCTGTTTATTAGCTCATTTTATCAAGCAGTTTACCCGCTTCTGTTTGTTGACGTTCATTTCCGTCAATTTGAACTTCTTTCAAAATCGCTTTGGCGGCATCTTCATCTTCGATTTCGATATAGGCGCGAGCTAAATCTAACTTGGCATTGACTGAGTTCTCTTCATCATCAACATCAATCATTTCAGCATTGCCGATTAGGGAATTAACCTCTCCCATATCTACATCGACGTCTTTATATTGATCACTTAAGTCGATGTCCTCATCGGCATCGTTAAGTAATTTATCGATATCGATAAAGCCATTTTCTTGCTCAAACGTGTCAAGTGTCGCCTCAGAAGGTGTAGCTGAACTATCAAGTTGCTCGGATTCAGTTTTAGCAGTTTCATTCGCTGCAAGGCTTTCTTGAGCATCTAGTGCAGCTAATGCTTCATCTACTGTTAAGTTATCATCAACTAATTGATAACTATCATCATCGTTACTGACAGTGTCAGTTTGTTCAGAAGCTGGATGGTTAGAAGCTTGTTGAAACAAATCCGCTTCCCAGTCCAAACCTGGCGATTCGGTTTTCTTAGATTTTAAATCATCAAAGAAACCTGAGTCTTTAGCAGCAACTTCTGTGTCTGGTTGTTCTTCAATATTCAACTCGACACTCGGTTCATTATCTTCAGATTCAGATACTGAAAGCTCAGATAACATAGCGTCAAACTCTTGTTCAGAAACAGTAGTTTGTTCTTGCTCTATTGCACTTTTTGAGTCTAAATCTGCTTCAAAGTTCTGCTCAGGCACCACTGCGTCATCATTTGAAAATAGTGGCGCTTCTTCATCGGCGATTTTATCGACATCAAAATCCGCTAACAGGGCATCAAGCTCATCAATATCTGAGTCTTGCTCTTCATTACTTTGTTGCGAAACCTTATCTAGCTGCTCGGCAGCAAGCAATTCAGCGACCAGCGGATCTTCTTGAGACACTGCTTCTTTTTCTGATTGCAGCTCAGAAGGCGAATCATCTTGCATATCCAATGCAGACTCATCACCTGGCGCAAACTTAAGATCTGTCTCATTTGAGTCAGTGACATCTAAGTCAGCTAGCAATTCGTCTAAATCGGCTGCTTCGTTACTCGCATCTAATGGAGAGTTAAAACTAGTTTGTTCATCAATTGCTAGTTCAGCTTCAACTTCAGTGTCAAGCTGAGCCGCATCATCCGTGTTTTCTAATTCAGATGTAACTTGCTCTTGTTCAATATCAGCAATGATGTTGTCGATTTCTAAATCAGTACTGGTATCAAAATCAGACTCTGGATCAAGTGTCGCAACATCTTTCTCGTTTTCTGACCCCGTCGATTCTAACTCTGAAAGCAGCGAGTCGATGTCGTCATTGTCTGATTCAATTTCAAGTTCAGACTCTATTTCTTCAAGTTCCGCACTCAATACCTGCTCAACATCTAGGCCTTCATTACTGAGCGGGGCGAACTCTTTCTCAGGATCAACTTCAGCAATGAGATCATCTATGTTGGCCGTTTCATCAAGGCTGACTGAAACATCATCTTCTAATTCGGCGGCAATCTCTGCGGTAAAGTCATGCTCTTCTTCCGCTGGCGCATCAATGGATGCTAGAAGCGCATCTAAGTCATCTTCATCGGCAGCCGTTTCAGTTTGCTCAGGTGTTAACTCTGCCACTGACTCAGGCTCAATTTCAGCCTCTGACTCGAGTTCTGCCCCAACGGCTAAATCAGCATCGATTGAAACTTCATCAGGTAAATCAAAGTCGGCTAATAAACTATCGATATCATCTTGAGTATCTGTCGCTTGAGCCGCTAGTGCTGACGCTGCAGGCTCATCTTCTGTTGTTAAGGCTTCTGGTTCTGCCTCTTCTGGTATATCAAATCCAGCTAACAAACTATCAATATCGTCTTGTGCGTCGGTAGCTGGAGTGTCACTTTCCAACGATTGACTATCGCTAGCTGCTGACTCTTCAGGTATATCAAAATCAGCCAATAGACTGTCGATATCATCTTGTGGGTCGATATTGTCATCTATTGCATCAATATTTGAGTCAGAGCTAGAATCTAAACTTGGCGCTGGGTCAGACTCAGGTTCGTCAAAGCCTGCTAATAAGCTATCTAAATCATCAGTGTCTGCTGTATTTTGTTCCGCAACAGTATCTGGTTCGACAACGGTCTCTTCAGACTCAATCGGCGAGTCTAAACCTTCAAGTAAACTGTCAAGGTCATCTTCATCAGCTTCAAGAGGTTGTAAGTCTTCCTCTTGCTCTTCCATTGCTTCGGCCCAAAGATCATCTAATGATGTTCCTTCAGCTTCTTCTGTCGTTTCCGCATCTTCGGTGATGTACATGTCTGCATCAGAAGATTCATCCAAGCTTAGCTCTTCAGTGGCTGCAGTTTCTAAATCAAGCAAATCATCGATACTGTCGCTTGCCGCTTCATCTTCATCTAAATGAATCGCTAAGTTTTCAATATCATCCACTTCTGCTTCAGGCTCAGAAACCCCCTGTTCCACCAAAGGCTCTGTTGAAGTTTCAGCTTCATTCGATGCATTATTTTTGCGGCGCATTAGCCAAAATATCAGCAAGAAAATAATAATTAGAGGCAGGGCTGCAACCAGTGCTAGCAGCATCATATTGTCTGAAATTGAACGCCAGAAATCAGTCGGCTCTTCTACCACCTCAGGTTTATTATTTTGTTCAACTAACTGCTGATGAGTCGTCTCTAGCCCTTGGTATTTTTCAGTGAGTAATTGAAAGTCTTCTTGCATTGCTGATAACTGCAAAGTTAACTCTTGGATTTTGGCTTTTAGTGCAGCGTTGTCTGCATCTTTCACCATTAACATATCTTCTGCTCGGGCAAGCTCGTCAGTTAATGATAAGGCCTTGGTTTGTGCATCTTCTAATTTAACCGTTAACTCATCAATTTGAGGTTGGCTCTTAACTGCTGCTTGTTTTGCTAACTCTGCAGCAGTGGGCTGCTTGGCTTCAGCCACAATTTGTAATGGCTTTTGCGCTGACGGTTGATTAGCTACCGCTGAATTATTTGTCGCTGGGATCGCAGGTGGCGTTGTTGATGTCGTACTTTGATTAGCATTAGGCAGACGTTTGTCGTTATTTTCAGCCCTAGTTTTAGCTTCAGCACGACCAATTTGGGCCATAACATCAGCAGATGGCACTAGCAATGTCATGCCGCGTTCTAATGAATTGTAATTATTACTACTAAAAGCATGAGGGTTCGCGTCAAATAATGCTGCCATCACTTGATATACGGAAATATTTTGGTTGGGTCTTACTTTTTGAGCAATGCTCCAAAAGGTATCTGCTGAAGTTGTTGGGCCATATTGGCGAGTTGGCGCGGAGCTGACCTCACCATTTGGACCAGTAATTTTGAGCGTTTCTGCATGGGCAGGCTCGATAAAATGAGAAGCAGAAACAACGGCCATTGCACAGGCCATAATGCCAACAAAATAAGAGGTACGAAAAATCATCAATCTTTCCCTTTGAGCGCGATCGAGTTGTCTTCGTGACAACTGGCTTTAGGTCATTTATTTTTATTAATTAAGACTATAAACCAGATTTAGTCACCCTGCTACTGCTGACAGCGGTAAAACGAAAAAAGCCTGCAGGCTGCAGGCTTTTTAGTCTAAATAACTCTATTCACAGTAGATTAATAATAATCTCTAATGAGAACTTCAGCTATTTGCACACTGTTTAAAGCAGCACCTTTACGGATGTTATCGGCCGTTACCCATAAATTTATACCGTAATCGTGAGAAATATCTTTTCTTACACGACCTACAAACACAGGATCAGTGCCAGCAGAGTCAGTTACCACAGTTGGGTAGTCTTCATCGCTTTCAAATAACACCACTCCTTCAGCGTCACGTAGAACAGCTTTTACTTCTTCAGCTTCAACAGGTTGACGGGTTTCTAAATGCACAGCTTCTGAGTGTCCGTAGAATACTGGAACACGCACAGCCGTTGGGTTAACTACAATATCGTGGTCGCCAAAAATCTTCTGTGTTTCCCACACCATTTTCATTTCTTCTTTGGTGTAGCCATTTTCCATAAACACATCAATTTGCGGTAACACGTTGAATGCAATTTGCTTAGGATAAACTTTGTTTTCAGCCGGTAAGCCCTGAAGTAACTTCGATGTTTGGCCAGCAAGTTCATCAATGGCTTGTTTACCAGATCCAGACACTGACTGATAAGTCGCAACGTTAATACGCGAAATTCCAAATGCATCATAAATCGGTTTTAAAGCCACTAACATTTGAATGGTTGAACAGTTAGGGTTAGCAATGATGTTACGGTTACGAAAATCTGCAATCGCTTGCGGATTCACTTCTGGTACCACAAGCGGTACGTCGATGTCGTAACGGAAATGTGAGGTGTTATCAATTACAACACAGCCATTCTCAGCAGCAATAGGAGCCCACTTAGCAGATACATCACCACCAGCAGAGAAAAAGCCAATTTGAGCCTTACTCCAATCGAACGTGTCCACATCAAGAATTTCTACTTGTTTACCATTAAAACTTACGGTGTCGCCTGCACTGCGGCTACTTGCTAATGGGTATAAGTTCGCGACTGGGAATTTTCGCTCTTCGAGGATCTCAATCATAGTTTGACCCACTGCGCCCGACGCACCTAAAACAACAACATTAAATTCCTGTGACATAATTAACGCTCGACTCCTGAAAAACCTAATTTATATAGCCAATTTACCTCAGATTGCCCCGTGTTGACTAGCGACAATGCACTAAATTCACGTCTATGAGTGTGATTTTTTCTCATATGGTCAAACCCATGGTTATTAAGAAAGCTATTTCTAAACAAATAGTCGTCATCACTGAGGTTGTAGACTAACCTTGCGATATTCAGTAACTGGATTTCTGAAAGCTCACTGTTGATACTAAGCTGGCTGATATTAAAAGCGGGTAACAAATTACTGACGCTTTTATCGACCTCAAGATTAAGAATATTACACAGTTTTTGGAACAACATATGCGTTCCTCGGGCCTTCCCTTCAAGGCTGTAACCGGCAATATGTGGAGTCGCAAATTCAACTAATGGAACAAGCTCTGGCATGGGGTTAGGCTCCCCTTCCCAGACATCCAAAACCAGCTTTAAATCGGTTCTTTGCTGCTTTACTTTAATCAGGGCGCGATTATCAATGACTTCGCCGCGACAGCAATTTAATAACCAAGTATTGGGTTTAAGTTGTTTGAGTTTAGCTTCATCAAACAAATACCAAGTCTTATCTTCACCAGTTCGTGTAATCGGCACATGTAAACTAATGATATCAGCTTGCTCAATGATGGTATCAAGGGGAACAAAATCGCGAGATGCATTGACTTTATCGCCTTGCTTAGCCAATACAGGGTCGCACAATAAAACCTGCATGCCGTAAGCTTTTAGACAATGCTCAAGTGCTGAGCCGGTATTACCAGCTCCAACAATGCCTACAACCTTCCCTTTAAGTGGTTGTTTAAATCGTTTAGCCAGTTCCAACATGGCAATAAACGCAAACTCCCCCACAGCGGTAGCATTACAACCAGGGGCATTACTAAAGGGAATATTGCTTGCTTGAAGGTAATCAAGATCAATATGGTCAGTGCCAATTGTCGCGCTGCCGACAAACTTAAGCTTATTAGCTTTAGCAAGTAGCTGCTTATTAACTTTAGTGACGGAACGAACCAATAACACATCGACATCGACCAGTTGCTCTGGGCTCAGTTGACGGCCATTAACAAGGGTTATTTCACCTAGTTCGCCAAATAACGCTTCGACATAAGGCATATTCTCATCAGCAACAATCTTCATACTTGGGATTTACCATCTTAAAACGACACAATTTCCTTATTCTATCAAGTAATGAGAAACAGTCGTTACCTTCAAAAACGAAATAATGAATTCTATTTTGAATTTAGACCCTAAGCAGCGATTAGATTGCTTCATAAGCAAAAAAACCTTCAACGTTTCCGTTAAAGGTTTTTAAATATTCAATCTTAATACCAGCTTTTATTGAGTCATTAAATGCATCATAACGACAAGCTCAATATTATTACTTAAATTTACGCATCACTAATGTTGCGTTAGTGCCACCAAAGCCAAAGCTATTACTCATTACAGTGGTTAGCTCGGCATCACGATATTCAGTGACTAATGGAATGCCAGCCGCTTTTTCGTCTGGAGTATCGATGTTGATACTTGGCGCAATAAAGCTGTTTTCCATCATTATCATGCTATAAATCGCTTCATGAACACCTGCAGCACCCAAAGCATGACCTGTCATTGACTTAGTTGAAGCCACTGGCGGAATGTTGTCTTGGAAGACTTCATGTAATGCTTCAAGTTCACGCACATCACCTACTGGGGTAGACGTACCGTGAGTGTTAACATAATCAATTGGTGTATCAACATCAGCAAGTGCCATTTGCATACAACGCACAGCACCTTCACCTGATGGAGCAACCATATCGTAACCGTCTGAAGAAGCACCATAACCGATAATTTCAGCATAGATTTTAGCGCCACGAGCTAATGCGTGCTCTAGCTCTTCAACAACCACGATTCCGCCGCCGCCAGAGATAACAAAACCATCACGGTCAGCATCATAAGTACGTGAAGCCTTTTCAGGCGTTTCATTGTACTTAGTTGATAATGCACCCATCGCATCAAACCCCATCGTCAGGGTCCAATCTAATTCTTCAGCACCACCAGCAAATACCATATCTTGCTTACCCATTTGGATGAGTTCAGCCGCATGGCCAATACAGTGAGCTGATGTTGCACAAGCCGAACTGATTGAGTAGTTCATGCCTTTAATTTTGAATGGTGTAGCTAAACATGCACTCGCGGTACTCGCCATAATGCGAGGTACGATGTAAGGACCTACACGCTTAACGCCTTTCTCGCGTAGCTTATCAGCTGATTCTACTTGGTTTTTAGAAGATGCACCGCCGGTGCCAACAACTAAACCCACACGATGGTGAGAATATTGCTCTTCAGTTAAGTTTGCATCGCTGATAGCTTCTTGCATAGCAATGTATGCATAAGCGGCAGCATCTCCCATAAAACGTAGCGCTTTACGGTCAATGTGCTCTGCTGGGTTTAATTTAATCTCGCCCCATACATGGCTGCGTAATTTCATTTCTTCGAATTGGTCAGAATGGGTAATACCACTACGTCCAGCTTTAAGTGAATCTGTCACTTCTTGCTTGTTATTACCGATGCTTGAAACAACACCTAAACCTGTTATTACGACTCTTTTCATTTTTTGCTATCCATTTTGTACGTGTCAGTACCTAATTTTGCTGCCGCAATGATATCCGCTTTAGACGAATAAAGTGGTCAGCTTTCAACAAACATAGGTAAAATAATCTCAATAGAACCAAATTTGAGTATGAGCTTTGACCAATTTAACCACTGACTTCCCTATAGTTACCCGAGATTGTGCAACAATATCGACTAATTTTCCAAGTAGTTACTGTCAAAACCCTAATTATGCAGCAAGCATAAGGCATTATTATGAAACTGTCTTGTCAGATAAGCCAAACTCTCACAAAACCTTGTGTATTGGTCAGCTTGGGTTTGGAATTGGCATGGAAGTCATGCTGCTTTGGCAATTATCTGAACAATTTAGCCAATCAATCCACCTCAGTGTATTTGATGCATACAGCTTAAGTTCTTTGGAGTTAAGCCATTTAATTCAACAAGCTGAAGTTAGTAGTGAGTTAACATCACACCCTTGGGATGATTATGTTATGCAATTAACAACATCTTCTATTGCCAATATTAGCGGATGCCAGCGGCTCAGTTTTAACCAAGGTCAATTTGTCGTTGATATTTACTTTGGTAATCTGCAAAGCAGTATTCAAACTCTCCCCTTTAGCCAACAAGGGCAGCTAGAGCACTGGCATTGCTTACCTCATACGACGCAAGCCGAGTATTTAGATCAACACTTCACTCAAAAGCTATTCTGGCAAATGGGCAGGATCAGTCTCGACAGTGCTCGTATTTATGCTTTTGATGAAGAAAATGCTCCATCAAAACTAACCCATTACGCTGAGAGTGCTGGATTTGCTTTAGTTTCAAATCCGCAGAAACGTGAGAGTGATGCTTTAAAACGGCTTAAAAATGAAATTCCCCTCTGTGAGCGAAAAGCACTCCGCCAATCATTATTGAGCGAGTATGCCTATTGTTTACCGCACGCAAATTTGAGTTCAAAAGATGGTAATGACTCCATTGCGATTATCGGCGGTGGCATTGCCGCCGCTCACCTTGCTTTGTCACTGGCTGAAAAAGGTAAAAATGTCACCATTTACTGTAAAGACGAAATACTGGCTGATGGCGCGTCAGGCAACAAGCAAGGCGCCATTTACCCGCTTTTAACCCCAGATAACGGTTTAATGAGCCAATACTTTCAACAGGCCTTTTTGTATAGTCGTCGCCGTTTAGAGGAATTAACTGCTGCAGGCCATCAAATAGACCATCAGTTATGCGGCGTGTTGCAAACAGGCTTTGATGAGCGCAGCGATGCAAGGTTAAATAAGATTATTGATGGTCAGACTTGGCCAAACGAAATCGCATTTTCAGTGAGTTCCGCCAAAGCGAATGAACTTGCCAATATTCAAATCGATAAACCTGCATTTTATTACCCGTTAGCAGGCTGGATTTGTCCTCAAGAGTTTGCAGTCGCTGCAATAAAACAAGCACAGAAAATTGCCTCAAATAAAGGCAATGAAGTAAAGGTAAAGCTTAGCTGCAAAATTTCAGCATTAACCAAAACAGATTCAGTTTGGCGATTAACCACGACTGAGGATAATGAGTTAGGTAAGCAGTATTATGAACACCCTGTAGCTGTTGTAGCATCTGGCGCACAGCTAACGGAGTTTGCACAAACTCGTTCACTGCAAGTTACAGGGTTTCGCGGCCAGGTGAGCCATATTCCGTCAAAAGGTAAACTTACCGAATTACAAACGGTGATTTGCGCTCATGGTTACCTCACCCCAGAAAATAACCAACATCATTGTGTAGGAGCAAGCTACGTTAAGTCACCTGACAACCTTGATTACTGCCCTGATGAACAACAAGAAAACGCTCAAAAAATGCATCATAGTTTCCCCGATAGGGATTGGGTAAATGATGTGGATGTATCAGATGAAAAAGCGAGAGTCGGCGTTCGAATGGTCACTCGAGACCATTGCCCTATGATGGGATTAGCACCAGACATCGATAGCATATTCGCGCAATATCACACTGAGCCATTAGCAGACCATCAACTCACTGTTGCGAGTCGCAAATTTTGGCGCCAGCACATCGCACCTTCACATCAAGGTTTATACGTTTTAGGAGGGTTAGGTTCAAGGGGGTTAAGTTCAGGACCGCTAGCTGCAGAGGCGTTAGCCTCCATTATTTGCGAGCAAACACCGCCAATCAGTTATGACATGTTCGCAATGTTAAACCCTAATCGCATGTGGTTAAGAAAACTACTCAAAGGCAAATCTTTAATGGTCTAACTTATTGAGTTTTACATTAAGTACATAGTCAGCAAAATGATAAAAACTCACTTAATATCCATACCCTAAACTTGCTAGAGGAAGTGTTATGAATCAAAAGGTCCACCAAGCTTATTTAGGCGAGTTGTACGGCATCGCCTTTTTTACTTTATTACAGAATGTAGAACAAAACCCTCAACGTCAGCTCCTATGGAATAAGCTTGTTGAAGTAGAGACACTAACTGCTGAGTTACTATTATCACACCTGTTAAAGCAATCTGAACGCTTTAGCTACCCAGTCGATAAAATGACGCAAAAAGGCTATGAAGATGCACAAAAGTGGTTGGGGCTAGAGTGGACTGAACTTGTGCAAACTCTAAAGACTTGGGTTGAACCTTTTGAGGCAGAATACCGTCAATGGACAAAAGACTGTACTGAATATCAAGAGATATTTGATTTAATCGCCGCCCATGAGACTGCCATATTGCAATGCTTTGAAGCCGAAATAGCCCATAAAAATGGCCAAGTTAAACTTGACCATTTTATTCAGCAATATAGTAAATCTGCTTAAAAAGCTATTTGAGCCAAGTTTTGACTTTGGTGCGATTATTGTTATCGCGGCTCTCACGAATAAGCTCGTCATCAGCAGCGACTTGGGCACTTTTTGATAAACGGTCATATAACAATACATTGACCGATGCAGCTAGATTCATACATCCCACAGTTGGCACATACACAACGTCATCTGCAGCATCAATAATTTGCTGCGGAATGGTGCCATCTTCAGGGCCAAAGATATAAAAAGCATTTTGCGGATGTTCAAATAACGGCAACGGTGTTGCGCCAACCACTAAATCAACACAAATAATTTTAGCGCCTTCCGGTGCTTGCTCAAGCAGCGACTCCACCCGTGTTAACGGGATCGTTTTGGCTGCATTTTTAGTGTCAACGTCGTATTGCGCTTCGCCTGAGCGAGCAGCAAGTTCGTAACGGTTACCAGTGTAAAGCACTGACTTTGCTTGATAACAACCCGCAGCGCGCATAATACCACCCACATTGACTGGGGTTTTAGGGTTAACAAGACCAATAGCTGCGCCTAAGTGTTCGAAGGTACTATCGGTAGTATTGATTGGTTCGGTCATGCAATATCACTTACTTTTACTATTTATTTAATAACTAATGCTTAGTTAACATCAGAGCTTACGTAATATCGCGTTATTTGATATCGCTGATAATTTGACGTAATTGTTGCCAAGCATTTTGGACTAATTCAAAGTCAGCTTGTTCTAATTCATCGTTTGCCAGTGCCAAGCAATCAACCATTTTGTCATCTAACGCTTCAATACCACTAAGTTGTTCTTGTTCAAGCTGAGAAAAAACCACTGCGATATGGCCTTGTAAGTAACCACTTGCAAATAGCGCGTCATCATCACCATTGGCAACTGTATGTTCAATCCAACCTTCTAATGCCGCATCATACTTCTCTAACATGCTCTAACTCTCCGATAAATCTGGGTTGGCGACTTGGTACATCACGTAATCGTGGTATCCAGTGGTAATTTTATAATAACCAGCAAGCGCACTATCTAATTCAGGGTCGCCACTATCCACAATTAATGGCCTTCCTTCAAGTGCTTTTAACTTAGTTTTTGTCGCTAGGATAATAATATTGTCTTTTCCAATACGTTTAATCAGCTGTGGCGAAAGTTGCTGATTACCTCGACCGAGAATATGCCCTTGGCCACCAATGAGAGTAATAACTAACTTTGTTGGCTTGCTTTCAGTTAATTCAAGTAACTCTTTAGCCGTTACATCTGATGCAAT
Organism: Shewanella sp. GJ50-10; assembly: GCF_055808815.1. Classification (NCBI taxonomy): domain Bacteria; kingdom Pseudomonadati; phylum Pseudomonadota; class Gammaproteobacteria; order Alteromonadales; family Shewanellaceae; genus Shewanella; species Shewanella sp. GJ50-10. Next base: position 2,907,958 of record NZ_JBVVSS010000001.1, read on the forward strand.
AAGTTGTTGATGCTGAATAACATCTACACCTAATAAGGTATTGTCGAGATGCAAATCTTCCATTACAGCGGCAACAGTTGAGCCACTGCCAATAATATACAGCTCATCTTCCATTTGATTAATGACATCTGCTGCAATATCTGCCAGCACTAATTCATCCACTTCTTTGCCGCCCATTTTTACCGCTTGAATGTAACGCGGCTCAGCAGGCACTAGCATTTCACCAAAACGTTTTGCTCTAACCGTGCCTTTTCGAAAAGCCTGTTCATCAATGTCCATCACATCGGCGCTCATCAAACTAACTAACTCGCGTTTGAGTAACATACTAACGACGAGACCTGCAGCATGTGGCGTAATGGCATACACGCCAGAATGAATTTTTACGCCTGCTGGCACACCTAAAACGGGCAATTGTGCCGGTAGTGAATCATCAATTACGGCATAGATATCACGAGCTGTGCCATCTCCACCTGCAAACAACAATAAATCCAACGATTCATTTAAAAGTGCTTTGACAGTCTGCTGGGTATCTTCAGCAGATGATTGATTTAGAGTGGACGATTGATCTGAAGTAGACAATTGCAGCGCAGAATCATTAGCTTGATATGAATGAATACAAGTAACTGAAAAACCCATCTCAACAGCAAGGTTTTGCCCCATATCACCTGAAGCCGTAATAATATCAATTTGATCTTTAAACGGCTCGATAACAGCTAAGGCTTGCTGCATTCTTAAACCAGCTTTAGGCTCAGCGCCTTTTTCAAATGCTAATTGCGCCACATTGTCAGAGCCTTTAAGGCCGACACTGCCGCCTAATCCTGCCAATGGGTTAATAATCAAACCTAATCTAAAACGCTTCACTACAATGAATCCTTTATTTTTACCTTAAATCAGGTATGTAAATCTAATAACCCAACTAACACTAACAAGTGCTTTGATTATTTGGTTTTGTCTCTTTAATCGCAACAGCCGCGATTAACGATAGTACCGCACAAAAAGAGGCAAACAACCAAGTCTGCCCAGAGCCTGAACCGTCGCCCCATATCATCCCGCTTATCCATATCCCAATCGCGCCGCCTAAGCCAAAACTTAAACTAGCATATAAAGCTTGGCCTTTACTGCGATGAGCAATATCAAAATTTCGATGAATAAACTGTATCGACGCAGCATGGGTTAAGCCGAAAGTGAAGGCATGCAATGCTTGGCTGATAGACAAGAGCAAAAGATTTTCGACCCCGTAGGCAAGCAAAACCCATCTTAATACCGTAAAAGCGATACTGACAATCAATAATATCTTCACGCCAAATCGCCCCAGCAACCTAGGCGCTAGCATAAACATTAAGATTTCAACGACCACACCAAAAGCCACAAACAATCCTGCTATGCCCTCAGAATATCCAGCTTGTTTAAGGTACAAAACGAAGAAGCCATAAAATGGCCCAACACTCATTTGTAATAAAATCGCAGAAATCAGGAACCAGATAATAGGGGAAGTTAACTTCAAAGGAGGTCTAGAGGCAGCATCACCTAGTGAAGCTCTATTGTTGGGTAAGGCTAAGGCACATAAAAACATACCCACAAATAGCACCATGCCAATTGATGGCACAATTTCAGCCCCATACTCACTAATTGCAAAGCCTGCAAAAATCACTAAACAGATATATCCGACACTGCCCCAACTGCGAATAGCACCGTATCGATGAGACTCATCCCCTAAACTTTCAAGAGTAATGACTTCAAGTTGAGCTAAAATGGCATTCCAAAAAAAGGTATAAACCATCAGACTTAAGGCAAGATACGTTAAGCTGCCGTCAAAGAAAAAACTGATATAGGTTATCGCTGCCGCAGCTGAGCCGAATTTGACTAATTCAGAACGCATTCCCGTTCTATCAGCCACCATAGCCCACACATTGGGAGCAATAATGCGCGTCCCCATGAGTATCGCCATCAGAAATCCAATTTCTTGCGCATTAAAGCCTCGGTTATCAAAAAAGACACCGAGGTAAGGAACCATTAATCCAAGAATTGAAAAAAAGAAAAAGTAACAAGCGCTGAGCCAACGGACGTTAGGCTCAGCAGATAACGCATTAGGCATTTATTTCATACCGATAACAGGGGTTTGAGAAACCACATCCTGATTTTGAGCGCGATGGCGAAGTAAATGATCCATCAACACAATAGCTAACATAGCTTCAGCAATCGGTACTGCGCGAATGCCGACACATGGATCATGACGACCTTTAGTGACAACATCAGCGGTCGTGCCTTGTGCTGTCATGCTTTGACCTGGCACTGAAATACTTGAAGTCGGCTTAAGTGCAATATGAGCAACAATTGGCTGACCTGAAGAAATCCCACCCAATACTCCACCAGCATGATTTGACTCAAATCCTGCTGGAGACATTAAGTCGCGGCCTTCTGAACCTTTTTGAGTAACCACGCCAAAACCATCACCAATTTCAACGCCTTTAACTGCGTTAATCCCCATGAGAGCATGGGCAATATCTGCATCAAGTCGGTCAAATACTGGTTCACCTAGACCAACAGGCACGCCTGTGGCTGCAACAGTGATTTTAGCGCCAACTGAGTCGCCTGATTTTTTCAAATCACGCATATACTCATCAAGTTGCTCTAATTTTGATGCATCAGGAAAGAAGAACGCATTTTGCTCAACTTCGTTTAAATCGACCGATTCTGCGCAAATAGGTCCAAGCTGAGACATATAACCGTTGATTTCAATACCATGAACTTGTTTGAGGTACTTTTTAGCTACAGCGCCAGCTGCTACACGCATTGCCGTTTCACGGGCAGATGAACGTCCACCACCACGGTAATCACGTAGGCCATATTTTTGCTGATAAGTGTAATCAGCATGACCCGGACGGAATAAGTCTTTGATGTTAGAGTAATCTTGACTGCGCTGATCAGTGTTTTCAATTAACAAACCAATTGAAGTGCCAGTTGTTTTATCTTCAAAAACACCCGATAAGATACGCACTTCATCAGGTTCGCGGCGCGCAGTTGTATAACGAGAGGTACCAGGGCGACGGCGATCTAAATCGTGTTGCATATCTTCAACCGTCAGTTCAAGACCTGGTGGGCAACCATCAATAATACAACCTAATGCAACACCGTGACTTTCACCGAAAGTCGTTACGACAAAATTCTGACCTATGCTATTTCCCGACATGCTATCTGATTACCTCAACGTGATATATTTTTCTAATCGTTATTATTCACTATCTTTATAGATGGCGAAAAGTGATTCATTTTCAACTAGCTGATCATAGGTAAGAACAAACACACCGTCTCCGCCATGCTCAAACTCTACCCAAGTGAATGGAACATCAGGGAATTGCTCGTTCAAATGCACCATCGAATTACCGACTTCGACAACCAATAAACCATCAGGGGTTAGATAATCTGCTGCATTAGCAAGAATACGCTTGGTTAAATCTAACCCATCACGACCTGATGCTAACCCTATAGCTGGTTCATGATGATATTCATCTGGCATATCGCCGATGTCTTCTTCATCTACGTATGGTGGGTTCGATACGATCAAATCGTAATGTGGACCTTTTTCAATTGATGAAAAAATATCAGATTGAATTGGGAAAACTCGGTCTAATACATTTAATGATTCGATATTGATTTGAGCGACTTCTAGTGCATCTTCACTAATATCTAATGCATCAACTTCAGCATCTTCAAACGCGTAAGCACATGCAATAGCAATACAACCACTACCGGTACATAAGTCCATAACACGAGATACAGGCTTGTTGTATAACCATGGGCTGAAACCATTATTGATCATTTCAGCGATTGGTGAGCGTGGCACTAACACACGTTCATCAACATAAAACTCTAAATCAGCAAAGCGGGCTTTGTTAGTTAGGTATGGAACCGGTAAACGCTCACGCACTCGGCGAATAATTAATTCAACAATTTTGTGCTTTTCACTGCTCGTCAGGTTGGAGTTCACCACTTGCTGACCGATTTCTTCAGGAAGATGTAATGCATGAAAAACCAAAGAAATCGCTTCGTCCCAAGCGTTATCAGTCCCGTGCCCATAATAAATGTTAGCATCGTTAAAACGGCTCACAGCCCAACGCAACATATCGCCAACGGTTCTTAATTCGGTGACAGCTTCATCTACAAAGATTTTATCCAAAACATAACTCCTGAAAAATTGTTCCTGACCATTGTAACTGAAGTCTATTAAGATGACCTAGAATTCAATACAATAGCGCCATGAATAAAGAAAATAATCCTGACTTTGCGCTGTTTTCAGAGCAATTTGGCGGTGTTAAACCGTTAAATCAAGATAAACACCACTTTAAGCAGTCGGTCAAATCCAAACAACAAGTCGAAATCAAAGAGCAGCAAGTTTATGCTGATAGTTATTTTTCAGATAATTATCAACCTATTTTGCCTGTTGAAGGGCCCATGCGCTGGTTAAACGAAGGCGTTGAAAAAATTGAGTTGAAGCGATTGCGTCGCGGAGATTATCAGCCTGATTTGTTACTTGATTTACATGGAATGCGCCAAGCTGAAGCTAAACTTGAATTAGCTGCGCTACTGCAGGCATGTGTCAAACAACACATTCTTTGCTGCTGCGTAATGCATGGTTACGGCTCAGGAATTTTAAAGCAACAACTACCGATGTGGCTTGCTCAGCACCCAAAAGTGAAAGCTTTTCATCAAGCCCCCAAAGAATGGGGCGCTGATGCTGCTTTACTCATCTTGGTTGATATTGGCGACCATGCTCATCGAAGATAGTTTTAATAACAAGTTGTGAGTGCTGAATATTTCAAAACCAAGCACTCACCTAGTTTATAGTTTACACATTGATTATAACTCGTTTTAAGCACTCATTTGCGCAGGAGTTTGCATCAATTCAAAATGACCGCCATGTTCATTTCTCTCAATTGACGCAATAGCTGAAGTGGCAAAAATAGGTGGTTCCATTCCGGCGACTAATTCGCTGACCATGTATCCCAGAATTGGCATGTGAGCAATGACTAACACCTTTTGAGCATCGTAATGTTCTGCATAAGCCAAAATAGCATCCACAGCAATTTGTGGGCTTCCTGAAGGCGTAATATCATCTAAAACTAACCACTTGTTTGGTTCAGGTAAGTGTTTAGCTACCTCTTGCCAAGTTTGCTGAGCTCTTAAGTATGGACTCACAATCACTAGATCCACACTAGCAACTTTTTCGGTTAACCAATTCGCCATGGCATTAGATTGAGTGCGGCCTAATTGCGACAGCATTCTTTCTCTATCAGATGGTGCATCAAAACTTGCTTCACCATGTCGCATCAAAAATAGCTGCATACTTCTATTGCTGCCCATTGTCGCTACTCATTATTATTGTGTTTGTTTTTCAATTGTAGCCTTAAAAAGGCCATCTACAAAGTATCAATGAAGTAAAATTAATTAGTCTTTAGTCGATATTTTCATTAGATATTTGCTAAAAGTCGCCAACGAGATCAATATATAACAAGCCTTCTTATCTGGAGCATTATCTTGACCATAAAACCAGACACAGCACTTGATACAAAAAATAACATAGTCACAAGCCCAAATGACCATCGCCAATATCGCCATATTGTGCTTGATAACGCATTAAGGGTCTTACTCGTTGAAGATAACACAGCGACACAAGCGGCTGCGTCCATGACAGTGTCTGTAGGTCATTTTGATGATCCTATTTCTCGCCCTGGCATGGCTCACTTTCTTGAGCATATGCTATTTTTAGGCACAGAAAAATTTCCTGACTCTGGCGAATATCATCAGTTTATTAATCAGCATGGTGGCTCAAATAACGCCTGGACAGGCACCGAACAAACCAACTTTTTCTACAGTATCGATGCCGAACATTTCGAAGAGTCATTAGATAGATTCAGCCAGTTTTTTATAGCGCCAAAATTCGATCTAGAATTAGTAGACAGAGAAAGACATGCCATCGACTCTGAATACAGTTTAAAATTAAAAGACGATATTAGACGTGTTTATCAAGTTCAAAAAGAGTCGGTTAATCCCGAGCATCCTTTTAGTAAATTTTCAGTAGGCAATTTGCAAACCCTTGCTGGGGATGAAGCTGAAGTAAGGCAGGAACTCTTAGACTTTTATCAGTCGAAATACAGCGCTAATATCATGACGCTTTGTTTAGTATCTCCGCTGTCATTGGATGCTCAAGCTAAATTGGCCCAACACTTTTTTTGTCAAATCAATAATCGAAATGTTGAACTTACCTATCCTGATACCCCGTACCTTCATGAAGATGCTAAGCTCAAGCACATCAACATTTCACCAGTGAAAGACCAAAAAAGATTAAATATCAGTTTTGCCCTTCCCTGTATTGAACCATTTTACCAACGAAAACCACTTACATTTATCAGCCACTTATTAGGCAATGAAAGCCCTGGTAGCTTGCTGTCTTATTTAAAAGAACAAGGTTATGCCAATAATTTATCAGCAGGTGGTGGCGTCAATGGCTACAACTTTAAAGATTACAGCATCAGTATTCAGCTTACAGAGAAAGGTCTTCAGCAAGTCGATACTATTATTGAGTGTACTTTTGAATATATTGAGCTTATACGCACTTCAGGAATAGAATCTTGGCGTTATGATGAGCGTTCAAGTCTGTTATCTACCGCCTTTAAATATCAAGAACAAATCAAAATACTCGATTTAGCCAGTCATTTAAGCATCAACATGCAGCACTATAAAGTCGAAGACATTGTCTTTGGCGACTATCGTATGGATGGGCTAAATCCTGATGAAGCATTAAGCTTATTAGAGATGTTCTCCCCATCCAATATGCGTACTCAGTTGGTTTCCAGAGAAGTCAGTACTAACCAGCAAGCTAAATGGTATTTTACTCCCTACTCAATTGAAGATATTCCTGCTGAGAAAATAGCTCATTGGCAACAGGCAAAACCAAGAACTGAATTGTCACTACCGACAAAAAACCCGTTTATTGTGAATGATCCACAATCTCGTGACGAAGCCAGTAACAGTGATGTACCTGTTGTGGTTGCTGAAGATGAAGGATATCGAATTTGGCATCGTAAAGATGACGAATTTAACGTACCTAAAGGCCATTTGTACCTTTCATTGGACTCAGAGAATGCGAGCCCGACACCTAAACATGCGGCATTAACACGGTTATACGTTGAGATGGTTTTAGATTACTTAACAGAATCAACTTATCAAGCTGAAGTTGCTGGGCTTAATTATAATATATACCCTCATCAAGGGGGTATAACCCTACATCTAACCGGCTTCACAGGTAATCAAGAAACCTTGTTGGCTCTAGTGATTGAAAAAGCCAGAGAGCGCAATTTTACTCAAGATCGCTTTAAACTCATTAAAAAGCAGCTACTAAGAAGTTGGACAAATGTGGCTCAAGCTAAGCCTATTGCTCAACTGTTTACCAGCCTTACAGTCACACTACAGAAACGCTCTTATGAGCCAGCGAAAATGGCAGAAATGCTTGAAGATGTAACCTTAGATGAGCTTCACGATCATGTGAGTGCATTTTATGAAAAAATCTATGTAGAAGGCTTAGTCTATGGCGATTGGCTCGTCAGTGAAACCCAGCAACTTGCAAAACGATTAAAACAGGTACTCTCATTAGTCACTAAACCGAGCTCTGAGTCCAGTCGCGAGCTAATAAACCTTACTGGCAGAGGCACGTTAATGCGTGAACTTTCTGTTGAACATCAAGACAGTGCAATCATTGTTTATTATCAGTCAAATGAGACTACGGCTAATACTGTTGGCTTATTTAGTTTGCTAAACCACACAATGTCGTCTACTTTTTTTCATGAGCTAAGGACAGAAAAACAGCTTGGTTATATGGTCGGAACAGGATATCTGCCACTCAATCGCCACCCAGGGATGATATTCTACATACAATCGCCTACCACAGGACCTCGCGAGTTACTCGAAGCCATTGACGAATTTATCGCTGACTTTAATTATGCCGTTATGCAAATTACTAAAGAGCAGTGGGAAGCCACAAAGCTAGGCTTAATTAATCAAATATTAGAAAAAGATGCCAACCTTAAAAGTAGAAGCCAGCGTTACTGGGTTTGTCTTGGCAATAGAGATTATGACTTTAAACAGCGAGAAAGAGTCGTTGAAGAAATCAAGACGTTTACTCGTGCCGACCTTATTAAGTTTATCGTGAGCAATATGCGCAGTAAGCACAGTGACAGACTAGTGATGTTTAACGCAGGCGAGCAACACAGTCAGCTGGAACCAATGCCTACAGCACAAGTGATTACAGACTTAAAAGGATTTAAGCAAGATGCCGATAAGTTTGAATTCTAGTAATGAACAAGACGTTTAAAAATTTTTACAGAATTTATAAAATTATCATCATAGATACTTTTTACAGTGTAAAAAACTGCCTGTGGCAGTAAATGAAGTTTATTTAGGATGATTTTTAATCGTTGCAAGCGGTTGGTTGTATGTTTTTAATACAGGGAGTTGAAATATATTTTTTTATTCTTACCAATTTTTGACAAAGTATTAACTTTCTGAAAAAGTGGAGTATTACGTTGAATAATTCTAAATCACAGAAGATAAAAGTATCCTTTTTATGCCAATGATAAGTCGGTTGTTAATTTGTACATTTCTCCTTGCCCATGCATTGACGAGCCTTGCTTTTGCTGATTCAACCAATAATTACGAATTACTGCTTAATATAGAAAACTACAATGTAGATGATGGATTATCGCAATCTACTGTAACAAGTATTGTTGAAGATAACGAAGGCTATGTTTGGCTTGGCACTGTGAATGGACTAAACCGTTTCGATGGAAAGAATTTCAGACATTTTTACGCGGAAGATAAACACTCAAATTTACCCAGCTCATTTATAAAAACACTCTTTATCGATCACCGGAGTCGACTCATTGTTGGGACAGATAAAGGGCTAGCTGTTTTTAATAGCGAATTAGAAACATTTGCTCCTGTGATCGTTGAATCTAAACCAATAAATGAGCCGATCTGGTTTGTTTCTGCTTTATCTCAAGGTATTGCTCTAGGACTAAATAACAAAATTTTAGTTCTGAATAAAGAACTCACAAGGATAATTTGGGGGTTTGAAAGTGAAGTATTACAAGAAGTAAAAAAAGTTGTAGAGATTAATAATAGTTTTTATATAAGAAACTATAACGGTAATGTTTTCAAATTAACAGATAACAACTTAACTCTTATTGAAAAAGATTCCAATGATATTGGACTATTGAATGATGAACTTATTATTTCAACAAAAAGCGGTTTACTTAGTCTCAACAACAATAAAACAGAAAAATTTTCTAATTTATCACTTACATACTTAGAGCAGTCTAAAGATAAAATTGAAATAACATCAATTGTTGGTTCTGACATTGTAAAAGTTTCTAAAAATAAAAACATTGAACATGTGGGGTTCATTCCTACTGAGGGTTCTATTAAACGCCCAATAATAAAAGAAACTAAATCTGCGACTTTTATTGCAGATGTAAACTTAGGGCTTATAAAAGTAGATAGAAGCAGAAATTTAATAAAAAACTCCAAGCTAGTGACTAATAACATATGGTCAATAACTCAAGACTCACAGAATTTTTTTGTTGCTATTGATTCCTCTCACATTAAAGTATTAGATAAAAATTTAAATGAAACTAATATAATTGAGATTCTAGATTCTGATGGTCCAAAATCTATTCAAGTACTTAATAATAATTTGTATATTGGCAACCTAGATGGGCTAACAAAAATTGATTTATCAACGTTAAAACAAGAAAAAATATCTGATAAGCAAATAACTAATGTCACCAGTGATAAAGAACAAAATGAGATTTATTTATCAACTATTGATGGAGAGATTCTGATATTTGAGAATGATATTGAAAAGAAAGTTCTCTCTACAGGAGAGCGCTATCCCATTTTTGACTTAGTAAAGCAAGGTAATACATTTTGGGTTGCTTCCCAAGGAGGATTATTTAAGATAGTTAATGACACTGTTGATAAAATATATAACAAAAACATGGTGACTAGCCTAGAATTAGATGGCGACGACTTACTATTTGGCACTCGCAACTCCCTAATAAAGCTTTCTACCAAAAATCTAATTTTTGAACAGGTTTTCAAAAATAATAAATTAATATATTCAATAGAAGCTTTTGATAATTTTATTATTTCTTCGTCAGCAACTGAAATAAATTTAACTAACAAAATAAACTCTAAAAATATAACTATTTCAACTAAACATGGTGCTCAGAGTGACTATAACTCTCAAGGTTCCATGGTAAGTGGAAACACCGCTTTATTCAGTGGTTCTAATGGGCTAAGTATTATCAACCCTACTGAGATATATCAAGAGATTATAAGTATTGATTCATCAGATGTGGTGTTAAATGACTTTCAGTTGTTTAACATCTCAGAAGCAATTGGTGGAGGAATATTACAACATCCGATAAACAAGCAAAAAAATATAACTCTAAAATATTCTGACTACCCCTTTTCATTTACTTTTATAGCACCAGGAAAACCATTAGAAGACTTTACTTTCTATTATCAAATGGAAGGGTTAAATGACGATTGGTTATCATCTCAAAATACTAACTCTGCTACATATACTAACCTTTCTGCAGGCATTTACTTCTTCAATGTTTATGCTGTTAATAAACTTTCTGAAAAGCAAGGTGAAACAAAAACGATTCAAATAACAGTCACACCACCTTGGTACTACTCTTTTGAAGCTAAGCTGTCATACACACTACTTGGCTTTATTTTAGTCTTTATCATAACCAAAATAATCTTACGCCGACGTGAAATCCAAAAGCAAATCGCATTAAGTGAAGAAAGATTGAAGCTTTCACTCTGGGGCAGCGGCGATGAAATGTGGGATTGGGACATTGAAACCGGTGAGATTTATCGTTCTAATATTTGGGGAACACTCGAGTTCCCGCAGGATGGTCAACGTTCTGGCAAACCTGGCGAAGAAAGTAACATTCATCCTTTAGATCAAAACCGCGTTAAGACAGCATTAAACGACCATTTTAAAGGTCTATCTGATCATTTTGAAGTGGCTTACCGTGTAAAAAGTCGCGAAAACCTGTGGATGTGGATTTTAGATAGAGCCAAAATTGTAGAAAGAGATCACAAAGAAAACCCGGTTCGAATGACGGGTACCATTAAAAACATCAATAACCTTAAACAAACGGAAGAACAATTGCGTTTATTCGAACGTGCAATTGAAAATATTTCCGAAGGGATGTTTATCTTAGATGAAAAATATCATTTTGTTGAAGTCAATGATGCTTGTTGTGAGTTAACAAACCAATCTCGAGAAGAGTTTATTGGCGGGTTATTTACTTTTGGACGTTACCCCGAGTCTTACACTAATCAAATACATGCCTCTCTTTCTCAGCAGGGGCGCTGGAGTAATGAATTAGAAGCTAATAAAGGTGATGGTAGCCACTTCTTAATGGAACTCACCGTTGATGCCATATATAACCAACAAGGTGAAACCACTCATTACGTTGGTGTTTTCTCAGATATTACTCGCCGTAAACAACAAGAAGAAGAGCTCAGAAAGTTAACCAATAGCGATATCTTAACCGGTCTGCCTAACCGTTCTAGTTTACAAGTCACGCTAAACAATTTAGTTAAAAAAGACATTCACCATACTTTAATGGTATTAGATTTAGATAACTTTAAACGCATCAATGACTCTTTAGGTCATCAAATTGGCGACGAGTTATTAGTGGATGTAGCAAAGCGCATTCAGAATAATGTACCTAAACACGTTAGTTTATATCGTCTAGGCGGTGATGAGTTTGCAATATTAGTTGATCATAACCCTGATATTGGTTCATGTGCCGCGATTGCTTCTCGAATTATTGATGCGCTAAAAGAAGAATTTAAAATAGACAATGAATCACTAGTAGTCGGTTTAAGTATTGGCATCGTGCTTTACCCTGAGGATGAGCAAAATGAACAAGCTCTACTGCGTAAAGCAGATATTGCAATGTATCATGCCAAATCCGGTGGTGGTAATCGCTATCAATTCTATTCTGAATCTTTAAACCAGAATGCTTTACGTCAACTTGAAATTGAAAACTTGATCCGTGAAGGTTTAAAAGAAGATTTATTTGAAGTTTACTATCAGCCCAAAGTTGATCTAAAAGAAGATGACCTTGTCGGTATGGAAGCATTAGTTAGGCTCGTGCACCCAGAACACGGCATAATTTCTCCCAATGAATTTATTCCACTGGCTGAAGAGAACGGCCTTATTGTGGAAATTGGTGACTTAGTTTTAAGAAAAGCATGTTTTGCAGCGCAGAAATGGCGCGAACAAGGCATCTTTAACGGCCGTGTTGCGATTAACTTATCTTCAAGGCAGTTTGCCCTTCCAGATCTTCAACAACGTATCTCAAGCGTATTACAGTTAACTAAACTGCCTGCTTGTCATTTGGAACTTGAGATTACTGAAAGCACTATTATCAAAAATCCTGAAAACGCGATTAAAGTCATGAACCAACTTGCCAAAATGGGAGTCACGTTAGCGCTAGATGATTTTGGTACTGGTTATTCTTCCTTATCTTATTTAAAGCGCTTTCCAATCCATTGCTTAAAAATTGATAAATCCTTCGTCGATGACATCAGTAAATCCGATAGAGATCTGAAAATGGTAGACAGCATTATCACCATTGCTCATAACATGGGATTATCAGTTGTTGGTGAAGGTGTAGAAGATGATGCTCAGCTGAATATTTTAAAAGCACTTAAATGTGAAGAAATCCAAGGTTACATTTTCAGTAAACCTGTGCCTGAAATTGATTTTACTAAATTGTTGAATATCAATTTCAACAAACAAGAGGAAAAACGCAACATAAGTTAACATTGGCACAACAAGTGCATCTAGCAGTTCAGACGTCAAATAAAAAACTTTTATTAACCCTGAACTGAGAGATTAATACAATGATTAACGGAATTATCATAGCTGCACTTCTAACTTCTACTTCTGCTGCTAACAATACAATGGAAGTAAGTGTTAATGCGCCACTAAAGCCAATCAATTCTATCGCTGGTAACCCTTACATTAAGTTCTCTGAAACTAACGCTCAAGTAGCCGGTAACCCATACATCAAGTTTACAGAAACTAACGCACAAGTTGCGGGTAATCCATACATTAAGTTCTCTGAAACTAACGCTCAAGTAGCTGGTAACCCATATATCAAGTTTACAGAATCTAACGCACAAGTTGCGGGTAATCCATACATTAAGTTCTCTGAAACTAACGCTCAAGTAGCTGGTAACCCATACATTAAGTTCTCTGAAACTAACGCACAAGTTGCGGGTAATCCATACATTAAGTTCTCTGAAACTAACGCTCAAGTAGCTGGTAACCCATACATTAAGTTCTCTGAAACTAACGCTCAAGTAGCCGGTAACCCATACATCAAGTTTACAGAAACTAACGCACAAGTAGCCGGTAACCCATACATCAAGTTTACAGAAACTAACGCACAAGTAGCTGGTAACCCATACATTAAGTTCTCTGAAACTAACGCTCAAATAGCCGGTAACCCATACATCAAGTTTACAGAAACTCACGCACAAGTAGCTGGTAACCCATACATTAAGTTCTCTGAAACTAACGCTCAAGTAGCCGGTAACCCATACATTAAGTTCTCTGAAACTAACGCACAAGTAGCCGGTAATCCATACATTAAGTTCTCTGAAACTAACGTTCAAGTAGCCGGTAACCCATACATTAAGTTCTCTGAAACTAACGCTCAAGTAGCTGGTAACCCATACATCAAGTTTACAGAAACTAACGCTCAAGTAGCCGGTAACCCATACATTAAGTTCTCTGAAACTAACGCTCAAGTAGCCGGTAATCCATACATTAAGTTCTCTGAAACTAACGCTCAAGTAGCTGGTAATCCATACATCAAGTTCACAGAAACTAACGCACAAATAGCCGGAAACCCATACATTAAATTCAGCAACTCAAGCATCGCTTAAGGAAGTCATTATGTTTAATTCTTTAAAGAAAGCTCTTGGTATTGCACAACCACAGCGTAAAAAAGTTAAATTACCAGAGGGTTTAGAACACTTAGAAGTGATTAAAGCAAAAGCTTGGTGGAGTTAAGCTTGAACACTCTAAAGATCAATCTACTAGGCGAGCTATTAAGTAGCTTTAGCCAATAAAAAAGGGAGCAAATGCTCCCTTTTTTATTGGTATTTATTGGGTCAAAAATGATTAGTCTGTTCATTTTCTACAGATAGCTTTCTTATCAATAAATACTTATGACTGTTGAATAACGGATACGCTAATGGCCCCATTAGGAAGCCTGCTAGTGACCATCTTTTGACAGCCATACCATTATAAAAAGCCTGATTACCTAGATAAAATCCAGAAATACACGACACAAAGATAATAAGAAATATCACTGAAACCTCTATAATTCATTCAGTTAACGTCATTCCATAATCATTGAACACCACAGCTAACCCAGCCAAGCGTAAAGATGGCGAGATTATAACCAATATCACAACCATTTACTATTATCGGCAAAGAGCTAGAAGCTTAACCATAGACTTGTCGGCTATATTTTAGGCACAAACCTGCCACTTTTGTATGAAAAAGCGGCAACATGTTGCCACTTTGTTATTTTACCAATAGCTAAAAGTATGAAATAAGACTAATAAAACATAGTACCACTTTCAGCCATTTGAACTAATTTATCACATGGTTCAAAACGATCGCCGTGCTGCTGTTGATATTGTCGTAATTTTGACACCAGAGTTGAAATGCCCATTGAATCCATATATCGGAATGGGCCACCTAAGAATGGCGGGAAACCAATACCGAATATTGCGCCAATGTCTCCATCTCGAGGATTAGCAATAATCCCTTCATCGAGACAACGCACAGCTTCATTTAGCATCAACACGACACAACGCATAGCGATATCACTGGCAGAACCTGTCGTTTGATTACTGACACCAAGTACTTGGTATACAGACTCATCAACGAGTTTAGCTTTCGATTTCTTATTGCCATATTGATAAAAACCTTTGCCGTTTTTACGTCCCTTTCGGTCGTCAGCAAGTAACTTATCAAATGCGTCTGGCGCTCTAAAACGTTCACCTAACTCTTGAGTTAAAATTGGCGCAATCTTAGCACCGACATCAATGCCAACCTCATCAAGTAATGTAATTGGGCCGACTGGGAAACCAAACTTAACCAATGCTTTATCTAGGCTCTCAACCTTTTCACCTGACAATAAAACTTGAGCAGCTTCATTCATGTATGGCGCAAGGATTCGGTTAACATAAAAACCAGCACCGTCTTGGACAACAATCGGTGTTTTACCTTGTTTACGAGCAAAATCTACCGTAGTTGCGATGGTTTCAGGTGACGTCGTTTTGTGGGCAATAACCTCTACTAACGGCATTTTTTCGACAGGCGAAAAGTAATGTAAACCAATGACATTTTCAGGGCGCGATGCAGCCTCTGCAATTTGGCCAATAGGTAAAGATGAAGTGTTAGAGGCAAAAATTGTATTTTCATGACATTCACGTTCGACATCTTTCACCATCTGATGTTTAAGTGCTAAATCTTCAAATACTGCCTCAACGACGATATCGGCATCTTTTACGCCTTTGTACTCAGTGGTAGTTGTCATCAGCGCCATTAAGTTATCTCTAACAGCTGGTGTCATATGACGACGTTTTACGCCTTTAGCCAATAACTTATATGCATAAGCTAATGCATTGCTCAGGCCTTTTTCATTAATGTCTTTTACACGAGCTGGAATCTTGGCTTTCGTAGTCGTCACAGACGCAATGCCGCCGCCCATTAAGCCACCACCAATCACAAGCGCTTTATTCACTTTTCGAGGTTCTGCACCTTCTGCACCGGTTTCTTTTTTCATTTCAGTGGTTGCAAAGAAAATACTACGCAGTGATTCTGATTCTGGTGACATCACTAATTCAGCAAAATGACTGGCTTCCACCTCCAAGCCTTTTATCATTCCTTTATTCATCCCCTGCTTAACACAGTCGATGATTTTAGCCGGCGCAGGATAGTTACCTTGAGTCTTTTTGAGTACTTGTTTTGCTGCTTGGTCAAAAATAATATCGCGAGTCATGCTGGTAGACTCAAGTACTTTATTTAATGCACTCTTTTTAACGACCTTAGCGGCTGACTTACCTTTTTTAGCCATCGCAATGGCGGTTTCTAATAGAATAGACTCAGGCACAACATCGTCAACTAATGCCATTTTCAAGGCTTGTTTAGGGCGAATTTGTTTACCTGTAAGCATCATATCTAGCGCGGTAGTAATACCCACTTTTCTAGGTAGACGCTGAGTTCCACCGCCACCAGGTAGCAAACCAAGCTGCACTTCAGGTACACCCATAATGGTTTTCTTATCATCAGTACATACACGTAAATGACACGCTAAAGCCAGTTCTAGACCGCCACCTAAACAAGCGCCATTTATCGCTGCAACAACAGGGATCGATAATTTTTCTAACTCATTAAAAACCACATGCCCTTGTTGCGAAAGTTCTTTAGCAGCCGATACACTGGTACAAGCGTCAAGCATACTGATGTCAGCACCTGCGACAAATGAGTCTGATTTTCCTGAAATAACCACTAAGCCTTTAACGCTAGCGTCATGCTTAATTTCAGCTAATATTTCACTGATCTCTGGACCAAATTCAGCTTTTAAGGTGTTCATGGTTTCACCAGGAACATCCATAGTCAGAATAGCGATACCGTCTTCACGGCGAGATAAATTAAATGTCTTTTCCATGTTAATTACTCCACTTCTACAATCATTGCTGCGCCAAGACCACCAGCAGCACATGCTGTAGCGAGACCAGTACCACCACCACGTCGCTTAAGCTCACGACACACTTGAGTAATTAATCGAGTACCAGTAGCAGCAAATGGATGGCCATAAGCCAACGAGCCACCTAATACATTAAACTTACTCATATCGATTTCACCGATTGCACGGTTTCTACCTAACTTTTCTTCAGCAAACTTTTTCGAGCCAAACATCTGCATATTCGCCAAGGTTTGCGCCGCAAAAGCTTCGTGCATTTCGATAAGAGTTAAATCTTCAAGCTCCATTCCTGCTCGTTTTAATGCAAGCGGTGTAGCGTAAGATGGTCCCATTAACATGTCTTGCCACACATCGATTGCTGTAAATGCATAACTCTTAATGTAACCAATAGGCTGATAACCTAAAGCTTTTGCTCTGCCCTCACTCATTAAAATAATGGCTGAAGCGCCATCGGTTAACGGTGTGCTGTTTGCAGCGGTAACAGAACCATGTTTACGATCAAATGCTGGACGCAATTTAGCGTACGACTCTAGTACCGAGTTTTCACGGATGTTGTTATCACGATCAATAAACTGTTTGTAAGGAGGCACGTGAGCAGTCATCACTTCGTCACGTAAGTTGCCGGTATTCCAAGTTTCAGTAGCAAGTGTATGAGAGCGATGTGCCAGCGCATCTTGATCTGCACGGCTAATAGAGTACGTTTTAGCCATTTGCTCAGCGGTTTGCCCCATAGACAAACCGGTAGAATATTCTGCTACCGCTGGCGGTACAGGCATTAAATCTTTAAGGCCTAGACGACGTGCAATGGCAAACTTTTGTTTAAATGTGCGGGCTTTATTTAAATCAACCAGTGCGTGAGCGAGCTTTTTTGAAACGCCAATCGGTAATACAGAAGAAGAATCCGCGCCACCTGCAATACCAATTTCGACATTGCCAGTCATAATTGATTCAGCCACATTCACTGCCGACTGGAAACTCGTAGCACATGCACGCGTTACGCTGTATGCATCTGTCGACACATCCATGCCCGTACCAAGCACAATTTCACGAGCGATATTTGGTGCCGCTGGCATTTGTACCACTTGGCCATAAACCAATTGTTCGATAGTTTTAGGGTCTAGTTCTGAGCGTGATAGCAATTCATTAACCACCATTTTGCCCATATCTAATGCTGATACGCCGTGAAATGCGGTCGCCTGTTTTGCAAATGGGGTACGTAAACCCGCAACGATTGCAATGCGTTCCCCGCGGGCGTTGGTTACTTGTTGTCTATCACTCATTTTTCACCCTCTTGTAATTGTTTAGCCTTCAAATGGCTTGTCAGTGAATATCCATTTTTGTCAGACAGATCTGGTCTGACCATAAAGTGTGATCTGATTCTAACTTTTAATTACCAAGTTTTAAACATCCGTATGAAAATAAGCTCAAAATAAACCCAAAAATACCAATCAACATAGATTTAAGTTCTATAAAATCATAAAGTTAAAATTTAGAGCTTTAACTTTTAAATGTCATATTTAATAATAATTCAGACATTAGTTACCAAGTTAGCGACTATCTTGTTTGTGAACTAACAAATAAAAATGAAAATCTGTTAATCATACTAGCCAAAGGCTAATGAAATTCATTAACATGGGTTTAATTAGAACAAATTTCAGCAAATAATTGAGTATCATCATGCCTTTGAGTCGATTTCATTCCTTACGCGCTTATTTAGATAATGTCATTTTGGGACAACCTGTATTAACAGAGAACTTACTCATCGCACTCATTGCCGATGGCCATTTATTAGTTGAAGGCCCTCCAGGCCTTGCAAAGACGCGTGCAGTTAAAGCGCTTTGCGATGGTGTTGAAGGTGATTTTCATCGAATTCAATTTACCCCAGATTTATTGCCTGCCGATTTAACCGGTACAGACATCTACCGCGCTCAAACTGCTACATTTGAATTTGAAGCGGGGCCAATCTTTCATAACCTGATTTTGGCTGATGAAATTAACCGTGCCCCAGCTAAAGTTCAATCTGCACTGCTAGAAGCAATGGCTGAAGGTCAAGTGACTGTGGGTAAAAATAGTTACCCTCTTCCTGATTTATTCTTAGTGATGGCAACACAAAACCCACTTGAGAATGAAGGAACCTATCCACTACCTGAAGCGCAATTAGACCGTTTCTTAATGCATTTAAATCTTGATTACCCAAGTGCAGAAACCGAACGCGAAATTTTACGTCAGTCTCGAAATGAAGCCGTGACGAAAAAGCTACCAACAATTGAACCTGTCGCGCAGTCAGACGTATTTGCAGCCCGTGAACAAGCAATGGAGCTTTACTTAGCTGAACCACTTGAAAGCTATATTGTCGAAATAATCATGGCAACTCGACAACCTGAACGTTACAGCCCAGAACTTGCAAAGTGGCTTGAATATGGTGTGAGCCCACGTGCTTCTATTTCACTCGAGCGTTGTGCTCGTGCAAGAGCTTGGCTGCAAGAACGTGACTTTGTTTCACCAGAAGATATTCAAGCAGTTGCGCCAAATGTACTCAGACACCGTTTATTGCTGAGTTACCAAGCGCAAGCAGAAGGCATAAATGCTGATCATGTTATTAACCACATTTTAAGCCAAGTTGCGGTACCTTAAGTTTGACTCCGTCACCTGAAACTAAGTAACTCTTAAATTAAGTAACTCTTAAATTAAGTAACTTTTAAGTTAAGTAACTCTTAAACTAAGTCGCACTTAAATTAGTCACACTTGAACATTGCAAAGGCTAACTCCCTTATAGTTAGCGCCTTAAAATTGGAACCATTGCACTATGCCCGTTGAACAAACGCTTGAGGGTTCATTGCCATTATTTAGTAATGGCGTGAATCTAAATGAGCAAGAACTCATTAGCTGCCAAAGCACCGCTCGCGCGATGCCAGATAAACGCAGCCGAGCAAAAGCAAGCCAAGCTGGACATCGAAGTAGCCTAATTAAGGGCCGCGGGATGGAGTTTGCTGAGGTGCGTCATTATCAAAACGGCGACGATGTCAGAACCATAGATTGGCGCGTCACAGCTCGAACTGGTAAAGCTCATACAAAGTTATTTGTTGAAGAGCGGGAACGACCCATTATTCTGTTCGTTGATTTCAGTCACAGTTTGTTTTTTGGTTCACGTTTATTGCTTCAATCAGTTCAAGCAGCTCATGTTGCCGCAACCCTTGGCTGGAATGCGATTAATCACGGCGATCGCCTCGGGGCGTTTATTGCCAGTGAAACTGAGCACCTTGAACTCAAACCGCGCAGCCGTCGCCAAGGTATATTGCAGTTAACATCTGCACTTATCAAAATGCATGAAAATCAACTAAATCACTTTGATGAACTGCCACAGGATCCACAACATATTTTACGGGCATGTCAGCGCTTGCAACGTATTGCAAAGCCTGGTTCATTGGTGTGGATTATTACCGACGGACAGCACTTTACCCAAGAATGCTTAGCCGCATTAACCGAACTTAAACGTCATTGTGATGTAGGTGCTTTTGTCATTAGCGATCCGCTAAGGCAAGGCACACTATCATTGCCTAAACGTTTTGCATTACCAGTAAGAGACGGAAAACAGCAACTGACATTAACTCGAAACAGTTACGATGCTTGGCTAAGTGGTCAACTCGCAAGTCAGCAGCAATTTATCGAACTGATGAAAATGATAAAAGTCCCAACTCGTTTTATTGATGCAGGCAAAAGCCTCAGCGAACAATTGGAAGTATTACGCTAAATGAATACTGCGCAAGCTAACCCAGCATTATCACAACTGGAAGATATTGTGCTTCCAGAGCAAATTAGCCAGTTACCCATCGCGCCTGGGTTTTGGATACTCGCCATAGTTATTATTGCAGTCATTATTTTTGCAGTCACAAAACTTAAGAAAAACCGCCGCTATAATGCGCCTAAAAAAGTTGCATTGGCTGAACTTGAATTGCTTGACGTATCAACACCTCAGTACGCAACTGACATTAATACTTTATTAAAAAGAACAGCAATGAGCTATTTCCCCCGTGAAGATTTTGCCAAATTAGATGGTGATATTTGGTATTCATGGTTAGCCATTAGATTATCAGCGCAAGATGCGAATCAAATGAGCGAGCTACTGAAAAAGCGTTACCAAAAAGATGGATTATCAAAGCAAGATTGTATGCAACTCAAAAATTTAACTGAAAAATGGCTCAACAAATCAGGTCATTTGATTGCGCTTAATAAAGTGCCAATACAAGCGCAAAGCACTCCGACAAGCCAGCAATCGGAGGCAACATGTTCTCAATAACTTGGCCATGGTTACTCTTGTTATTGCCGTTACCTTTTTTACTCAAACAAAAACAGGTAGCAAAAAACACAGGTGGTCATCTGCAATTACCCGGTATTGGCGAAACAGAGCAACAAGTTACTGTCAGCCAACATAAACCAAGCCGTAAAGCCTATTGGTTGATGTGGTTGTGCCTTCTGTGCGCCTTAATTCGTCCTCAATGGTTAGGTGAGCCAATAGAGCTACCTTCTGAAGGACGAGATGTTATGTTAGCCGTAGATTTATCAGGCAGCATGCAAATAGAAGACATGGTCGTTGAGGGTAAAACCGTCGATAGGCTCACCCTTATAAAACATGTTATCGGTGATTTCATCGAAAGACGAAACGGCGACAGACTCGGACTTATTTTATTTGCTGATCACGCTTATCTTCAAGCGCCGTTAACTCAAGACAGACGCTCTGTGGCTAAGTTTCTTGCCGACAGTGAAATCGGCCTTGTGGGTAAACAAACTGCCATTGGTGAGTCCATTGCCTTAGCGGTAAGACGTTTTGACATGGTCAATGACAGTAACCGTGTATTGATATTACTGACCGATGGCTCAAATAACGCCGGTAATATTGAGCCTGAAGTGGCTGCGAGAATTGCCGCTGAGCGTAATGTCACCATTTATACCGTCGGCGTCGGTGCAGAAGTCATGGAGCGTCGCAGTATATTTGGCACTGAGCGCGTAAACCCTTCGCTAGATTTAGATGAAGATCAATTGCAAAGTCTTGCCGACATGACTAACGGTCATTACTTTAGAGCTCGAAACAGTGAAGAGTTAGCTCAGATTTATCAAAAGATTGACGAACTTGAACCTGTTAGCCGAGATCAGCTGACTTACCGCCCCAAAAGTGAGCTATTTTATTGGCCATTATTGTTAGCTTTACTCGTAAGCGTGTTTATCAGTCTAAGAGGTCAATTCGCCAATAAGCTAAATCTTGCTGTCAACAAACAGGCAACTCTTAAGTCGAATATTAGTTCTGGCTCAAGCAAACCAACTGGAGGACTATAATGAGTTTACATTTTATTCGTCCAGAATGGTTATTGGCGCTCATCCCATTAATTGCCATCGCAATATTCTTATGGCGAAGCCAACAAAGTAATTCTGCATGGCAAAGTTATATTGCGCCGCATTTGGCTAACACCTTGATCAGTGAAACCAGCCAAGTAAAAAAGCAGCCGAAGTGGTTACTTATGTTGTGTTGGGTTATCGCAGTTATTGCAATATCCGGGCCTGCGGTTAATAAGCAAAGCTTACCCGTTTACAGCAGTGAGCAAGGTCGTGTGCTGGTAATGGATATGTCCTTATCCATGTATGCTACGGATCAAAAACCTAACCGTTTGTCCCAAGCAAAATATAGAGCCACAGACTTTTTAACCAATTTATCTGAAGGTGAAACAGGCTTAATCGCCTTTGCAGGAGATGCTTTTACCATAAGCCCTTTGACCCGAGATAAGTCTACTTTACTTAATTTATTACCAACACTCACACCAGATATTATGCCAGTTAGGGGCTCAGATTTATCCGCCGCCATTGAACTTGCACAGCAGTTACTTACTCAAGGTGGTCACATCACTGGTGATATTATTGTCATGACTGATGGCGTTAATCCACAGCAATACAGTGATGCAACCAAAGTACTTGATGGCAGTCGCTATCGAGTTTCAGTGATGGCGTTTGGCACCAGCCAAGGCGCTGCAATTCAATTACCTGATGGACAACTACTACGTGATAACCGTGGCGAAATAGTAATTGATAAAACAGATTTTAAGTTACTTGAACAATTAGTCAGCCCAACGGGCGGACTCATGATCCCAGCGACTGCAGATGGTAGCTCCTTAAGTCGACTTGAAAATTGGCTGGCCAATGACGGCGACGCTAAAGCAACTGAACTTGAAGGTGAAAGCTGGCAAGATTTAGGTCCATATATTGCCATGCTACTGATTATCCCAGTGTTACTCAGCTTTAGGTTTACTTTAGTGCCGGTGTTTACCGCCCTAACCCTTGGGCTTATATTTCAACCCAATCCTGCGATGGCGAATACGTGGGATGATTTATGGAAAACCCAAGATCAACAAGCTAGCGAAACCTTTAATCAAGCTCAAACAAGTGAAGATTTCGCCAATGCAGCTGAGCAATTTGACCAGCCTCTTTGGCAAGCCAGTGCCCAATATAAAGCTGGCGATTATGAAAATGCATTAGCTGGATTTGAGCAAGATAGCTCCGCTAACGGTTTATATAATCAAGCCAATAGTTTGATGCAATTAAATAAGCTCGATGAAGCAATTAGTCGTTACCAACAAGCATTGAAACAACAAGCTGAATTCCCTCAAGCTCAAAAAAACCTTGAACTTGCTGAGCAAATGAAACAACAGCAAGAACAACAATCGGGTGACGGTTCGGACCAAAACCAATCTGACCAAAATGATTCAAACGAGGGTGAATCAGGTCAAAATGAAAAAGGTGATAACCAATCTGGCGACCAGTCACAGGACTCTTCTCAGCAGCAGTCTCAAGAGCAGCCACAGGAACAGTCACAACAAAATCCTCAAGACAGCTCTGACAAAAGTGAATCAGAAAAGAGTGACGCTGAACAGAATCAGTCAGACCAAGAAAATGAGCAAGGTAGTGAGCAGAATCAAGCCCAACCTGATCCTTCTCAAAGTGAGTCTGATGAAGATAAACAATCTGGAAACGAAGCTGAAATGCAAGCTCAACCTGAGAATGAACCAGAATCAGCGTTTGAGCCAGAGCAAGATCAATCTGCAGAACAACAAGCTCAAGCTAAGGCAGCGGAAAAAGCACAAATGGAAGAGTCAGATAAGCAGTCTGAATCATCTCAAGCTGTTGCTTCATCACAGCTAGCAGAAGAGCCATTACCAGCAGACTTAGAACGTGCTCTTCGCGCCGTAAGCGAAGATCCACAAGTGCTAATAAGAAACAAAATGCAATTGGAATATCAAAAGCGTCGCCAAAGTGGCCAACTTCCTAAGGACAAACAACAGTGGTAAATAGAGTCGTTATCGCCCTTCTTGCAATTCTTTTTACAGGGCAAGCTTTCGCAGTCAGTCAAATCCAAGCGACTGTTGACAGGAACCCAGTGATGCAAGGTGAATACTTTGTATTAAACGTGACTGCCGATGCCGATCTCAATGCAGGCTCATTAGACACTTCAATTTTATTAAAAGATTTTGTTGTCGGTCGTACCAGCGTCGGCAGAAGTACTCAAATCGTTAACTTTGACGCCACCAAAGAAACCCGATGGCAAGTATTATTATCAGCCAAAAACGCCGGCACAGTGACGATTCCATCGTTTACTATGGAAGGTATAAAATCTAATCTTATTAACTTAACCGTTGCAAAAGCGGGCAGTCAGCCTCAGCAAATGCGTAATTTGTTTGTAGAAGGTGAATTGAGCACCAACGAAGCTTATGTTGGCCAGCTTATTACTTATAAAGTGAAGCTATTTTTAGCTGCCGAGTTGCAACGTGGCGTCATTAGCGCACCTGAAATTGCAGGTACAGAGATAAAACAAATCGGGGAAGACAAAGATTCGGTTGAAGTGGTCGATGGCCGCCGTTTTAGAGTTATTGAAAGAACCTACTCAATTATTGCGGATACTGCTGGTACTTTAGCAATAAAAGGCGCGGGGTTTTCTGGTGATATTCTTGTTGAAGCGCCAAGACGAGGCGGCATGTTTGGTTTTAATGAAAGCAGACCAATGCAAGCAAGAGCAGAAGACACTCAAATGACGATTATGTCGATTCCTGATGTTTACCAAGGTGAATGGCTAGCAAGTGACTTATTAATTGCTAAAGAGGTATGGCCGGAAGATCAAGGTAATGAATTTGAGATTGGCACTCCGATTACTCGCACAATTAATATCGTCGCATCAAATGCTGACAGCAACAGTTTGCCAGACATAAAACTGACCATGCCAGACGGATTAAAATCTTATCCTGAAAAGCCAATTAGACAAACTGTAGTACGTGATAACCAAGTCATTGCTCAATACAGTTTAACCAGCGCAATTGTGCCCACTAAACCGGGGACATTCACTTTGCCTGAAATCACTATCCCTTGGTGGAACACCCATTTACGTCAGCAGCAATATGCCACAATTCCAGCAAGAACTGTCACCATTACTGGCACAGTTGCATCTACGCCCGTTGCCATCGCAGAGCCAACTCAAGCAAACAATCAACAATCAGGTATTTGGCCTTGGCTAACGTTATTGTTTGCAACGTTATGGTTAATTACCTTGGCATTATGGATTAACGCCCGAAGTAAAAAACAAGCTCACATATCTGTGGCGCCAACTTCAAATACAACAGTAAAATCACCCGCTAGTATTGATGAAATAGCTAAAGCCTGTGATAACAATGACGTCACTTTGGTGATTTCTTTGCTGCAACAGCTTTATAGTGCAAGGCTTGCAAAACCAATGACCTTGTCTGATATCGCATATTTATCCGATGCTTTATCGAAAGCGATTCATCAGTTACAACAAGCAAAATACAGCAAATCATCGTCAAGCATTGATAAGAATATGTTGTTAAGTGCAATTAAACAAACGCAAGTAAATCAACAACAAAATACCACATCACCACTTAGCTCATTGAATCCTTAAGCGTAATTATGCTTGCTATTCACAGCTAACCTTTTAAGCTATCGAACATAATATTTAACAATAAGTCATAAAATGTTCGATAGCTTGCGAAATAAAAAGTCCGAACCCACGGTCTTATCTGACATGCTAAATAAACAGCGACGATACGACAGCCTCGTCAGGGCACTTCACACTGATATCTTTCGATATGCCTATTGGTTAATCGGCGATAAACATGTGGCAGAAGACGTCACTCAAGAAACCTTTCTACGCGCTTGGCGCGCTTTAGACTCGTTAAAAGATGATAAAGCCGCTAAAGCCTGGCTAATTACCATTTTACGTCGTGAGAATGCGCGCCGATTTGAGCGTAAACAGTTTGACTATAGTGATGTAGAGCAAGAATTGCTTGAAGATGAAAAGTCTTCCACCACCGAAGAACAAACTGAGCAATATTGGCTACGTAAACAGATTGGCCAATTAGAAGTTGAATATCGTGAGCCACTTTTATTACAACTTATTGGTGGATTTAGCGGTGAAGAAATCGCTGATTTGTTAGAGCTAAACAGAAATACCGTCATGACGCGATTATTTCGCGCCCGTAATCAATTAAAAGACGCTTTAGAGTCTCCCGAAGTTAGAGGTCAATCAAATGGATGATCTAAAATTTCGTCGCCATGCCTATGGTGACCCAAATAGCCAAGACGAAGATTTCTTGGCACAGATTGCAGCGTCTGAAACTGATGCAAAACTCGTTAACGAGTTAAAAGCATTGGACAGTAAACTGACTAACGCACTTAATATTGATGTGCCTGATGATTTAGCTGAAAAGCTCATTCTCAGACAGCAACTTAGCAAACATCAACAGCAGAAGCACACTCGTTATTTAATGGCGATGGCGGCATCTGTTGCTTTAGTGATTGGATTAAGTTTCAGCATGCTGCGCTTTACGCCTGTAGATTTAGCTGAACATGCCCTTACCCATGTTTACCATGAACCAAAAGCCATGAACGTGGATCAAAACGTTGGCTTTGAAGATGTTAACTTTAAGCTCGCTGGTATTGGTGGATTAGAAAATGCCAAGTTCATCCAGCAGCCTGGAAAAGTGTTTTACACTTCATACTGTGATTTCCAAGGCGTGAAAAGTTTGCACCTAGTGATGGAAGGCGAGCAAGGCAAAGTCACCTTATTTATTATTCCTGCAGAAAATAGAATGGTGATTGAAGAATCGTTCGCAGATCAGAACTATCAAGGTTTAGGTTTTCAAACCGCAGACACCTTCATGTTACTTGTAGGTGAACAAGATGCAGACCTTCAGCTTGTAAGAAACGAAATTGAGCAAACTTTTATCTAAATTTCAAACATCTGACATACAAACCAGCTAATGAAATTTCATTGGCTGGTCAATAACTCTTCATACTTCCTTTCAAAATTGTGCACTATGTCAAACATCTGTTAGCATATGCCGCACAATAAAGAGAACAATACGGAAGTAGCATGGCAATTGAAGCTCCAATTCTAATTACATTCATTGGTTATCTCGCCCTTATGATGGGCATAGGCTATTGGGCCTACCGCAAAACAGACACAGTAGATGATTACATTCTAGGCGGCCGCAAAATGGGCCCTGCCGTGACAGCGTTAAGTGTCGGCGCATCAGATATGTCAGGTTGGTTATTACTCGGTTTACCGGGTGCAGTTTATTTAGGTGGTTTAGGCGAGGCATGGATTGGCTTTGGTTTAGTATTCGGCGCATGGCTAAACTGGTTATTTGTTGCAAGACGTCTACGTATATACACCCAAGCGGCAGACAACGCCCTTACCCTCCCCGACTTTTTTGAAAAACGTTTTGAAGACAAGCAAGGTTTTTTAAAACTCGTTTCTGCAATTACTATTTTAGTCTTTTTCACCTTCTACACCTCTTCAGGTATGGTTGGCGGCGCAATTCTATTTGAACAAATCTTTGGTTTAGATTACACAGTTGCCCTAATGATAGGCTCAGTGATTATTGTGGCTTACACCTTTGTAGGTGGTTTTTTCGCAGTAAGTTGGACCGACTTCTTCCAAGGTTGCTTAATGCTATTAGCACTATTAATCGTGCCAATCGCTATTTTCAGTAAACCTGATACGCAAGTAGCATTAGAAACACTTGACCCGAAAATGCTGTCATTACTACATAGTAATATGACCACTATCGGCTTGGTCTCTTTGCTTGCTTGGGGTTTAGGTTACTTTGGTCAGCCACATATTCTTTCTCGCTTTATGGCAATAGGAAGCCCTGATGATATTCCATTGTCTCGTCGTATCGCGATGAGCTGGATGCTAGTTGCATTAATCGGTGCTCTCGCCACTGGTATTGCTGGCACTATTTACTTTGCAGATGCACCTTTAGCGAACTCAGAAACAGTATTTATTCACTTAGCACAAGTTGCGTTCAACCCATGGATAGGCGGTATCTTAATTGCGGCAATTTTATCTGCGATTATGAGTACTATCGATTCTCAGCTTCTTGTTTGTTCAAGTGTGATCACTGAAGACTTTTACCGTAAGTGGCTACGTCCTGAAGCTAAAGACAAAGAGTTAATGTTAGTTGGCCGCTTTGGTGTTCTTGCTATTGCGATTATCGCGATTGTGATTGCACTTAACCCAGACAGTAAAGTGCTCGACTTGGTGAGTTATGCTTGGGCAGGTTTCGGGGCAGCATTTGGTCCAGTGGTACTACTTTCATTATTCTGGCAAGGCTATAGCCGCAATGGTGCTATCGCAACCATTATTGTAGGTGCTGTAACTGTTGTCGTTTGGAAGCAGCTTTCTGGCGGTTTATTCGATTTATATGAAATCCTACCTGGGTTCTTATTTGCAACTATAGTCGGTGTTGTAGTCAGTAAATTATCTCCACCTGCTGAGACAATCAAGACTCAATTCGCTAACTTTAAAGCCTCGCTTTAATTTCTAAACAGTCCGATTACTGGCTATAGAACAGTAATCGGACCTCTCAGCGTACAACTGTACTCCTTTTTACAAAATAATCTTGTTACCTCCTTGTTACTTAATATTTCGTTATAATATTTCAACCTTCAACACAAAATTCTCAACAGCCCTACAGTACAGCGTTTATAGAGTATTTACTCAGTTTGACCTAAAAATGCCAAAAGCAGAAATTAACTTAATATTAACAATGACTAGCAACTGGTCGGAGTTGTAGAGGTAACAACTGTTACCTAATATGCCCGCAATTACTAAGTTGGTGTTAATTGGGGAGCCCAGTACTAAGCAAGAATGAGTACTGAGCAAATTAATAAACTGACGTACAACGATGAGATTAAAACGATGACTAAATTCAACAAGACTCTACTAGCTGCAGCAGTAACGCTTGCTAGCACACAATCAATGGCTGCTGGTTTTCAGTTAAATAGCCAATCAGCAACTGGTATTGGCCGTGCAATGGCTGGTGATGCAATCATCGCTGATAACGCGTCAGTATTATCACGTAACCCTGCTGCAATGGCATTATTTGATGAGAAGACACTTTCTGTAGGTGCTTCATATGCAGACGTTCAAGTTGAAGTAAGTGATGTCCAGTACGGCGACAACCATATTGGAAGTATGGATAACGCTGCTGAAGCTAAATTCATTCCTAACTTCTACTACATTAGCCCAATCAACGATAAGTGGGCGTACGGTGTTGCAGCCTTCTCAAACTATGGTACAGGTACTGACCTTTCAACACTAAATAGTGATCATGACTTCAATACTCCAATTGATTTATTGGGTAATACTGAAGTAACTACGGTTAACTTTAACGCTAGCGTGTCATACCGTATTAATGACTCTTTGAGCTTAGGCTTAGGTCTTGACGCTGTTTATGGTTCAGGAACATTAACTCGTAACGGCGATATCACTTTACCCGTTGTTGGTGAGGTTCCATTAAATTTAGTTGACGTTGAAGCTGACGGCTGGGCTGTTGGTGGTATTGTAGGTTTAGCTTATGAGTTTAACGAAAACCACAGAATTGGTTTAAGCTACAGATTTAGCCCTGAAATGAAAGCTTCTGGTGACATAGCTTACAATTCGAACCCATTAACACCAGCTGAAAACTTTGATGAAATCCAAATTCCAATTGCTGATATCGCACAGCTTGCTGGTTTTCATCAGCTAACTGAAAAGTTTGCAATTCACTACACTGCCCAGTGGACCCAGTGGAGTTCATTTGACAACATCAGTGTTGTAGATGGCGACCTTGGCACTGCAAGTGATGTCATCAAGCATTATAACTGGAAAGATTCTTGGTTCTTTAGTTTAGGTGGTACGTACGATATCAATGAAACTTGGACTGTTCGTGCTGGTATTGCAAGTGACCAAGGTGTTGTAGGTGAAGTTTCTTCTTTATCAATTCCTGACTCGGATCGCATGTGGTATTCAGCAGGTTTCACTTATAACTTGAGCAATAAATCAAGCATCGACTTCGGTTACACTCTAGTTGCTGGTGAAAAGGTTCACGTTTTAGAGGATAGTGCTCTAGTTGGCCAAGTAAGTGCTTATACTGAGTCTGGCGCGAACTACTTCTCACTTCAATACAACCATACTTTCTAAATTATCCTATTCAATAGTTTAATTTGATTAATGAAAGCCGCCTTTGTTTATTCAGGCGGCTTTTTTGTGGGTTAATTCTCACTTTAAATATCAAAATATCACTCCATTAGATTTTTCTCATAAATAGATTGCACTCAACAACAAAGTCCATTAGAATTTTCTTATGGATCATTTTTATTGTTGGATATATTTATGTGGCTAACTCGAGCTTCTCTTTTTACTTTTACCTCAATTGTACTAATGAGTTGTTACTCATCTTTGATTTTTGCAGCGGACTCAAGCAAAGAAACAAGTAAAGAGTCTAGTAATCTTGCTTCTGCGGATGAACTGTTCACCGTTACTCCTGAAAAGCGCATTACTTACCTACAATTTGATGGTCAAATAGAGGCGATAAAAGCAGCCACAGTATCGGCGCAGACAGCGGGAAGAATTCTAAAACTTAACTATGATGTAAACGATATCGTGCCAGCAGGTGCGGCATTGTTGGAAATAACCAGTAAAGAGCAAGGTGCAGGCCTAGCTACTGCGGAGGCAGAGTTAGCTCAAGCTCAAGCGAGAAATATTGAATCCCAAGCCCAATTTAAGCGCTATCAAGAATTGTTTCCTAAAGGAGCGATTTCTAAAGGTGCTATGGATGAAGCAACAGCCAACTCAGCCTCAAGCTTACAAGCTGTAACTGCTGCCAATGCCAAACTAATACAAGCAAAAGAAACGTTAAATTACACCACAGTTAGTGCGCCTTTTAGTGGCCGAGTTACAGAGCGCTTTGTTGAACAAGGTGAAACTGTCAATGTTGGCCAAGCCCTTTACGCAGGTTACTCAACCGACAAAATGCGCGCTATTTTTCAGCTTCCCCAGCGCTATCGTCAGTTAGTTAACGAAAATACCATCATTTCAGTGGAGTTAGCATCAGGATTACGCATAAACTCGACCAAAATTAATCCTTATGTGTTCTTGCAAAACACCAGTCAAAGTTACCAAGTTCGGATTAACTTACCGCAAACAGATCTGGCTATTTCACCGGGTGAGTGGGTTAAGGTATTCATTGCTGATGCTGCCGTTGAGCAAATAATTATTCCAAGTGAAGCCGTTTTTCAACGGGGCGATTACACCGCAGTATTTCGTCAACACAATGACAAACTGGTGCAAACTCAGGTGAGGTTACGCAAAATAGATAATGAACAATATGTTGTTGAGGCTGGCCTGATGGCAGGCGATAAAATAATTAGCAACGCAGCAAGTCACCTGTTAAACACTGCAACTTCAGGCGAATAACATCATGACTGAACCTACATCTCTTGGTATCTCAGGTAAAATAGCTAACGCCTTTCAATCGAGTGCGATTACCCCATTATTAGCATTATTGGCGTTATTACTGGGCCTTTTTGCCACTGTGATTACCCCAAAAGAAGAAGAGCCACAAATAGATGTCACCTTTGCTGATGTTTATATTCCTTATCTTGGCGCTTCTCCTGAAGAAGTGTCTAGACAAGTCACCTTACCCGCCGAAAAAATCATTTCTGAACTTAAAGGAATAGATACTTTATATTCATTTTCGATGAATGACGGTGCATTAATTATTGCAGTGTTTGATGTGGGTGTACCTCGTGATCACGCCATCGTTAATTTGTATAATCAGCTGCAATCTAACCAAGATAAATTTAACAATGCTGCAGGAATTGGCACGCCTTTAATTAAGCCTCGCGGCATTGATGATGTTCCAATTGTTGGCTTAACCTTGTGGTCAAAAGATCCTCAGGTGAATGCAGAAGATCTCACCATTATCGCGACTGAACTTGAAAATGAGTTTAAGCGCGTTAAAGGTACCCGTGAAATCTACTCTATGGGCAGACAAGAACTTACTGTTAACGTCAGACTAGACCCGTTAAAAATGAATCATTATGGGGTAAGTTTTTCAGACTTAAAGCAAGTCCTTACCGATAATAATCAGATATCTATGCCCGGTGATTTGGTACAACAAAACCAAGTTATCAAAGTTCAAACTGGTCAATTCTTGCAAACCATTGATGATGTAAGTCAATTGATTGTCAAAGTGAGTAACGCTGATAAGCAATCTCAAGCTAGCCCTGTCTATTTATCCGATATTGCTCAAATCAGCTTAAAAGCTGATATCGCCACCAACAATGTATGGCATGTTGACGCAACGGGGACTTATCCAGCTGTAACGCTCGCTATCGGAAAACAAAGTGGCGAAAATGCCGTTGAGATTACCGAACAGATCATGACACGTTTAGCAAAAGTCGATAATGTGCTGATCCCAGATAATATCGAAGTCACAGTTTCCAGAAACTACGGTGAAACCGCAGGAAATAAAGCCAATACCCTTATATTAAAATTGATGTTTGCCACGATGGCTGTTGTGCTGCTGGTATTAATCACCATGGGTAAGCGAGAAGCCTTAGTGGTAGGCATCGCCATAATTGTCACTCTAGCAATGACCTTATTTGCATCTTGGGCATGGGGGTTCACCCTCAATCGAATCTCCCTATTTGCACTCATATTTTCCATTGGCATATTGGTTGATGATGCCATTGTGGTGGTTGAAAATATCCATCGTCATATGGCAATGGGCAACAAAAACATAAAAGAGCTGATCCCATTAGCTGTTGACGAGGTTGGCGGTCCGACGATTCTAGCCACGTTTACTGTAATTGCAGCACTTATGCCAATGGCATTCGTTTCTGGCCTTATGGGGCCTTATATGAGCCCTATCCCTATTAATTCTAGTATGGGGATGCTTATCTCTTTGGTTGTGGCATTTGTTGTTACTCCTTGGCTGAGCTTGAAACTGCTGAGACACAGCAATGATAAGCCCTGCAATGCTCAGCACAGTAACTCTAAACAAACCAACTCTCAGCAAATCAGCTCAGAAAAAACTAAATCAGAAAATAGTGATAGCAAGTTACAGCGCTTATTCACCCAACTAATGAGTCCTTTTCTTATCGGTGAAAAAGCAGGGTTAGCTCGCTTAGGCTTAGCGGGCGGAATCTTATTATTAATTGCTATGGCAGTTGCTCTGCCTGTTGGACAAGCTGTTATTTTGAAAATGCTGCCATTTGATAATAAATCTGAGTTTCAAGTGTTAGTCGATATGCCTGAAGGAACTCCTGTAGAGCAAACCCAGCGAGCTCTTAAGGACTTAAGTGACTACTTACTGAGTGTTGAAGAAGTTGAGCACCTGCAACTTTACGCAGGCACTCATGCCCCAATCAACTTTAATGGTCTAGTTAGACATTACTTTATGCGACAAAGCCAAGAGTTAGGTGACATACAAGTTAACTTGGTGGATAAGTCTGAGCGAAGTCGTGACAGCCACGAAATCGCTACCTCAGTTCGCGCTAAACTGCACGAAATTGCCAAGCCTTACCAAGCAAATGTAAAAATAGTCGAAGTGCCACCTGGGCCACCAGTATGGTCACCGATATTGGCAGAAGTTTATGCACCAACGACACAACTGCGTGAGCAAACTGCAAATGCGTTAGAGCAGCGATTTAAGCAAACTGAACACGTGGTTGATGTTGATATTTATCTGCCAAGTAACGCTGCTCATTGGCGTTTACATATCGATAGAAGTAAAGCCCAGCTATTAGGACTGCATTACTCGGATATTGTCGATACGATCTCAACAGCAATAAATGGCAGTGATGTGAGTTATTTACACAATAAAGACTATCAATTACCCGTGCCGATCCGCCTACAAGCGAGTGAAGAATCAAAGCTTAATTTGCAGCAAATACTCGCATTAAGATTAACCAATGCAACTGGGGTGAGTATTAGTTTAAGTGAAGTCGTCACAATAGATCACGGCAACATCAATACACCGATTATTCATAAGAATATGGTGCCGATGATCATGGTCGTTGCAGATATGGCGGGACCAACTGATAGTCCGCTTTATGGCATGTTCAGCATGTTTGCGGGCATTGAAGATGATAATGACTCAGGTGTTAACCCTTATCCAATAAAACAGCATTTGATTCATCAACCTGACGGTTTAGATGAAGTCGCCATTTTATGGGATGGAGAATGGAAAATTACCTATGAAACCTTCAGAGATATGGGAATTGCATATGCCATCGGGATGATAGCTATTTACTTGCTGGTTGTAGGCCATTTCAAGTCTTATCTCGTCCCTCTTGTGATAATGGCTCCTATTCCATTAACCATCATAGGCGTTATGCCAGGTCATGCTTTGTTGGGAGCCCATTTCACCGCACCGTCGATGATAGGCATGATTGCACTAGCTGGCATTATTGTCCGTAACTCAATCCTGTTAGTGGACTTTATTAAGCTAGAGACCGCCAAAGGCATGCCACTTGAACAAGCGGTGATTCAATCTGGTGCCGTGCGCGCTAAGCCCATCATGTTAACCGCATTTGCAGCGATGATCGGTGCGCTATTTATTATTGATGACCCAATCTTCAATGGCTTAGCAATCAGTTTAATTTTCGGTATTTTTATATCGAGCATTCTTACTTTGATTGTTATTCCCATTTTGTATTTTAGTGTTATGAAAAATCGACAACCCACTTAAGGAGAAGAAGTATGTCTTTAGAACGAATCATTATGGCTTTCGCAGGATTTATGGTGTTACTGTCATTGGCATTAACCATGTGGGTGAACCATAATTTTGTCTGGCTAACTGTTTTTGTTGGCGCTAATCTATTACAAAGTGCTTTTACAGGTTTCTGCCCTGCTGCGATGGTATTTAAAAAGCTAGGTGCAAAACCTGCAGCCGAATTAGCTAACTTACAAAAAGAATGAAGGATTAATTGTGCAACAAGATAAATTAAGCTTTTTTCAAAGAGCCATATTACTGATTTTATGTAGCGTCTCATTGATGTTTGCAGTCAATGCAAACGCTCAAGGTATGAGCCCTAGTGTGGCATGGGATAAAATTAATGCCGGTGCATTAGTACTTGATGTGCGCACAGAGCAAGAGTTTGCTGCAGGCCATTTGGAAGGAGCGGTCAATATCCCTTTCGAATTGGTGTTAACACACTTAACTAAGCAAGGTTTATCAAAAGACACCGCTATCGTACTGTATTGCCGCAGTGGTAGACGCAGTGGCATTGCCAATGGTGATCTAGTTAAAGCTGGCTTTACACAAACTTATAATGGTGGCGGACTTGAAATGTTACAGGCTCATTTAAAGCAAAGCGCTAACTAATATTTACTATTTGCACTTTTAAATAGCATCAAAAAAGCCTCACTTGTCTAAAACAAATGAGGCTTTTTTAATACAGTAACGACTAGCAAATCTATTAATGGCTTTAGATTATGAGATAACTTACAACTTTTTCACCATTGGGATACAGGCTAGTTCAATGCCTCTTGGAGAATGAAAGATAGCTTGTTTACTACCTTCAAAACCACAAACACGGTAAAAATTAGCCGCATTTAACGATGCATCTAACATCAGCTTTTTACATTTAGCCTGCTTAGCCTGTGCTTCTAGATGTTCGAGCATTTTTCTACCTAAACCTTGACCAAAGGACTCAGGACGAACAAACATAGCGTCCACCATTCCGCTGTTAAGATCTATCATGCCAACACCAACAACTTTATCAGCTATTTCAGTCACAAAACCGTGTTTGGCAAAGTCATGAATAAACGCTTCAGGTACATCACCCTCGGTCCATTTAAGTAATACGTCAGCGCTATAATGCCCTTTACATTGGGATAAAATAGCAAGATTGCGGATCTCAAATGCATCTTTGGCATCTGCCATCGTTGCTTTTCTAATTTGCATATTCACTCCATGTAATAAACTTTATTACACATTAATGATTACTTATATGAAAAACAACACGTTATTGACATCACTTTAGCCTATACAATAAATACGTTAGCTGGCCACTTTCACCTTTTCAATACTGTCTGCGATTTCCATAAAACTCGGATTTAAGTTCACATCCACAGGTAACTTGAGTTTACGGACAATATCATTAGCTGAAATAAGCCCTCTAATAACACCTAACTGTTCGTCGACAACTAAACAATGTTGATGCTGAGAATGTTTCAAAGTATCAATCACATCGCTAATACGAGCTTTAGAAAGTTCCTGATAATCAATCGCCTTTAACGCATCTTTTGGCAACATAAAATCAGATAACAATAACTGTTCTCTTGGAAAGCCTTGTGCAACATGCTTTTGCATTTCTTGACTATGCAGCATTTGTAAGCTGACTAACCCCATAAAGTGACCTTTTTCATCAATCACTATTTTAAGCCTGACATGGGATTGCTTCATCAAATGTTCCACATCTACAGCTGCAGTGTTTAATTTAATGACTAAAGGTTTGAGGGTTTTAAAATCGGTAAAAACAGCAGAGGCGGCAGAGAATAAATTAATATGCTCGGCCACTTCCGGCCGAGCGAGTAGATCTATTTTTTCAACAGCTCGTAATGATAGCGTCTTCATTGTCACATCCTTCATAGACTGAACTAATACAAAATCCAATTTGTTATCGAGTCTATTGTTAGATGTTTCAATCAGTATCTTTAGAAGATAGTTATGGCGGCCAAATGCATATAGTTCTGAAGCATATTATTAAAGTCGATATGCTGTTTAAACACTGACACCACAAAAGCTGGTGTAAACCCAATTTAGAAACAGTACGCGTCTGTGTAACAAAGACAAGTTAACGGTTAAATTATAGTCTACTTTTTTAGCGCTGTTACTTTAAACGCTCTGGCTGGATCATTAAGCTATTAGTGTCATCAGACAACCAAATTTCCCCGTCGCTGATACTCACTTGAATTTTCATATTGCGAGCGACAAATACTTCCATTGCTTTAACGCTGTCTTCATCGATATTGAATACTGATAAGTTCTTATATCGCTGTAAAGCTTGCTCATTTTGTTGCCACCAAATCGGCACACTGCGACCAGCATAAGTAATTAACTGAACCTGCTTAGAGCGCCCACAGGCTTTACGAAGCCATTTTTCATCGGCTTGACCGAATTCAATCCAAAGATTGATTTCATCAGATAAACTTTTTTCCCACAGCTCAGGTTCGTCATCTACGCAAAGGCCTTTACTGAATTGCAAAGAGTCTGAAGCATTCATGATAAAAGCTAGAATTCGCACCATCATGCGACTGTCAGTTTCTGAAGGGTGCTGAGCAATCGTTAATTGATGATCTGCATAGTAATGTCTATCCATATCAGCAATTTGAAGTGCTGCTTTAAAGACCGTAGCTTTAGGCGCCATGAGGGTTCCATTCAAATAAAAAAACCGAGTTTATACTGTTTAACGTCAGTATGAAACTCGGTTTAACTGAAGCTAACTATAAACAAGGTTTATTTGATTAATTAACTCATTTAAGTTTGCCAAATTAACGCTTTATCAATGTTATAAAGCGCCAGGTTGTAGATGTTTAGCCATAGGGAAATGTGCTTTTAGTTTATTGAGCTTCTCTTGGTTAACTACCAATAACATTCTATCGCCGTGCTGGTATTTAGTTGAAATGATGCTTAGCGACGGTATAGGCTCACGGCTAGCATCACGCCGAACAAGCTCATTAATATCGGTAACAGATTTATTATCTATTTCCATAAGATGACTTTCTGCATTATCGGAATAAAAAGTATCTATTTTTTGCAGTAATGGCATCGCAGCAATTGGCAGCATTGCCGCATTATCATTTTCATTGAAGAGTAAAATTTCACCTTCTGCGCCATAACTACCAAAAGCATCTTGATAATGGCTTTCTGTCACGCCATCAAAGCGATCGCTGTTCAAATTAAAGAAACGTTCCCAGAATAATCTGCGCTCTTTACCTGATGTTATTTTTTGTTGTACTTCTATGCGCTT
Source organism: Shewanella sp. GJ50-10 (assembly GCF_055808815.1). Lineage (NCBI taxonomy): Bacteria > Pseudomonadati > Pseudomonadota > Gammaproteobacteria > Alteromonadales > Shewanellaceae > Shewanella > Shewanella sp. GJ50-10. Next base: position 2,946,195 of record NZ_JBVVSS010000001.1, read on the forward strand.
AGAAGCGACGAAATCAAATAAGGGGCTTAAGGATTGCGGCAGCAAAGTTTCGAGGCGTGAACGAATAGTACGAGCAAATACAGGTGCAGCGCCAGCCGTGCTTATGGCAACCACTAATCTGCCTCTGTCCACAATTGATGGGGTAATGAATCTACAGAAACTTGGGTTATCTACTACATTAACCCAAATGCCTTTTTGACTGGCGATTACAGCATAATCCATATTCAGCTGTTCATTAGCTGTGGCCATGTAAATCACATCATAATCAGCAATATCATCAGACTGTACTTCACGGCGATGTAATTTGATTCGGCCTTTTTTTCATAAACGCTAATCTCATCTGCGATATTTGGAGCGATAACATCTATTTCGGCTTCTGTACGAGACAATAAATCTAACTTTCTGGTTGCTACCTCACCCGCGCCAACAATTAATACATTTAGATTTTTTGTATCCACAAACAATGGAAAGTATTGCATTTATTCGTCTCGAAATATCAACATAGGCTGACTATAACCAATTTAACAAAGGATTGTCCTAGTCAATTTGGCTATCAAAGATAATCATTTATTATGATCCAACTAGGGCCTGTTGATCTTTGCCGGTTAAATTTTGTTCGAAATAAAAGCGTTTTAATTGAGGCGGATGGATTGATGCCTAGTCATCTAAGCAAAATTCATCCAACAAAGAGTAAAACACTTTTAGTCGAACCCATTGGGCAGCGTTTGTTGGCCATTTTTATTGCGTTATCAACTTTTTATGTAGAATAACTACACCACAAAGTCTCTACCTTATATAAATGGCCAACAATTCGCTGCAAAAACAACCTTGAAAAATCAACAGGCCCTAAATAATATTTTTAATTGTGTGGGGTGCTTTGAGGAGAGCTACATTGCCAACATAACTCAAAACTGCCGTCGTTCATTTCATGACAATGTAAACATTGCCACTCAGGGCGATCCATATCGTGGGATTCAAGAATAGTTTGCGCTTTTTCTAATTGATTTTGGTTAACCCATAAATCAACAGTTTGCATTTCCGCAGGGAGTTCACCCACGCCACCAACAAGTGCTTCACCTGTTAGCTCGACAGTAATGCCATTGGTTTCCAATAACCCTTTCCAAGTGTGTGCTTGAAGTAAGTTTCCACCGGTTAATAATACTTTTCTATCTTCCATTATTATTCCTACTGCTATTGCTCTGCTGGCAAATTTTTAATTATCCTACTTGGAAATGGTTCTTGCTGTCGAGCATTGATTAAACTTTATACTCAATATATGCTCATGTTAGTTCTAAGAGGAGAACAATATGAACCTTCAAATATCAGGCATTTTTCAAATCACCAGCTGGGATGAAACCACCGATATCCAGCACCCTGATGGCGCGAAACAGACGTCTGCCAGTATTACACAAATGTATTCCGGCGATCTAGAAGGCGTGAGTCAGCCCAAATATATTATGTGTTATACCGCCGACGGAATGGCGGTATTTTGCGGTTATGAGAACGTAGAAGTCAGTATCAACGGTAAGTCTGGCAGCTTCGTATTACAACATGATGGTAAGTTCGAAAATGGCGTGGCGAGTAGCCGTTTTATGATAGTGCCAAATTCAGGCCAAGGTGAGTTAGTTGATATTCAAGGTCATGGCACATTTACCTCTGGTGAAAAAGGCCAAGCTCAATACCAATTAGAAATAAGCCAATTATGATCCCCTTTGCAATAAGTCGACTACATACAGAGTATGGCATTATTAGAGCCCAAGGTTCATGGCATGCTCAATTGGTGACCAATACCCAACTAACCAGCTTAGAACAACTCTCAACGGACGGTTGGGTAAAACTCGATGTCTCTCACCCTGCCAATAGCCAGTTCATTGCAGTTATCTCCCCTTTGGTTCATCAACACTTGTTATCTCAAAACAGTTAATACACCGAATATTTCATTTCCAGATAGTCAAATTTGCAGATGCTTTTATTTAGAGATTTGGGACATATAAAAAAGCCACTCTATTGAGTGGCTTTTTTTGATTTTTTTCATAAAGCTGAGTTATTTAACACATTATTGTATTAAACATAGCAATGACTAAGGCATAACTGCGTCTTGGTCAGCGCCTTCTTTTTCAATCTCAACTGGCATCATATGTTCACGACAGATACCTAGTTTAACCGCTAGGAAGCTTGCTACGTAAATAGATGAGTATGTACCCACGAAGATACCGCAAAGCAATGCTGTTGCGAAACCGTGGATCATGGTGCCACCTTTGAGGAACAATGCAATCACTACTACAAGGGTTGTCCCCGTTGTAATAATGGTACGGCTCATTGTTTGAGTAATCGACTTATTGACGACTTCAACAGGGCCACCTTTACGCATCTTAAGGAAGTTTTCACGAACACGGTCATATACAACAATCGTATCGTTCAATGAATACCCCACAACGGTGAGCAAACCCGCTAATACCGTCAAATCGAACTCAAGTTGTAAGATTGAGAATACACCCAAGGTTACGATAACGTCATGCGCTAGAGCGGCAACAGAGCCCATTGCAAGGCGCCATTCGAAACGGAATGAAACGTAAATAAGAATACAAATTAACGCAACAATAACCGCTAAACCACCTTGTTCGGCTAACTCTTTACCCACTTGTGGGCCAACAAACTCAACACGCTTTTGAATCACGCTCGAATCTATAGATTGAGCGCCTTTCATGACAGCATTAACTTGGTCATCACTTTTAAGATCTTCAAGTACCGGAAGGCGAATTAGCACATCTCGGCTAGAACCAAAGTTTTGAACCACTGCACCATCGGATTCTTCTGTGTTAAGTTGGCCGCGCAGCTCAATCAAATCGACAGGCTTTGAAAACTCAAGTTCAACAACAGTACCACCAGTGAAATCAAGTCCCCAGTTAATACCTTTAATTCCTAATGATGCTAATGATGCGATAACCAGTACCATTGATAAGATACTGATTGGCATTGCATGCTTTAAGAAGTTGATTGATTTCTTTACTGAAAATATTTGTAACATGGTCAACGTCTCCTTAGATAGACAGTTTCTTAACGCGTTTACCACCCCACATAAGATTCACGATAACACGTGTTCCTACAATAGAAGTAAACATTGACGTTGCGATACCTATCATCAGAGTTACTGCGAAGCCTTTAACGGCACCAGTACCTACAGCAAATAGAATCAATGCAGTCATGAACGTAGTAATGTTCGCATCAGCAATGGTTGAGAATGCGTTAGCATAACCTTCATGAATTGCTTGCTGAACACTACGGCCAGCCAGTAACTCTTCACGAATACGCTCAAAAATGAGTACGTTACCATCTACTGCCATACCGACAGTCAGAACCATACCAGCAATACCAGGAAGAGTTAAAACTGCACCCGGGATCATTGACATAACACCTACAACCATCACTAAGTTAGCAGTTAGTGCAAGGTTAGCAATCACACCAAAGGCACGGTAATAAATCAGCATGAAAATAAGCACAACAATCATGCCCCAAATCATCGCTAATTTACCATTTTCGATGTTTTCTTTACCTAGGCTTGGACCAATTGTACGTTCTTCAACGATAGTCACTGGCGCAATCAATGCACCTGCACGAAGTAATAGTGCAAGGCTTTGCGCTTCAGCATGGTCAAGACCATTAATCACGAAGTTACGACCAAGACGCGCCTGAATGGTAGCGACAGAAATGACTTCTTCAATCTTAGTCATTTTCACTGTGCCATCAGGGTTACGTTGTCCGCTGTCTTTGTACTCAATGAATAAAGTCGCCATTGGATTACCAATGTTGTCTTTAGTCACGTTCGAGAAAATATTACCGCCTTTAGCATCAAGGTTAATCGATACTTGTGGACGACTGTATTCATCAAAAGAAGGTTGAGCACCAGTGATATGATCACCTGTTAGCATCACTTCTTTTTTCAGTACAGCAATACCGCCTGAGCGACGAGGAAAGACTTCTGAACTTGCAGGTACGCGGCCATTGGCTGCAGCTGCTTGGTCAACTTTATCGTCTACCATGCGGAATTCGATAGAAGCTGTCGCGCCAAGGATTTCTTTAGCACGAGCAGTATCTTGAACACCAGGAAGTTGAACGATAATACGTTGAGAACCTTGACGTTGTACTACAGGCTCAGCGACACCTAACTCGTTTACACGGTTACGGATAGTCGTGATATTTTGCTGTAGTGCTTCTTCCTTAATTTGTCTAAGGTAGTCTTCACTCATTGACGCATACAGTGCATAGTTTTCACCGACGCTACCGTCAGTGAATACCATTTCATTACTGAGTGATTTTAAGTAACGCTCAGCTTTGGCAAGATTATCAGCATCACGGAATTTGATTTCTAATCCTTTAGCAGTTTTACGAACACCTGCATAACGGATTTTTTCTTCACGTAATTGGCTTCTAAAGTCGGCAATTTTGGCTTCTTCCATTTTACGAATGGCTTCGCCCATATCCACTTCCATTAAGAAGTGAACACCGCCACGTAAATCAAGACCTAGCTTCATTGGCGAACCGCCCATGGCTTCAAGCCATTCTGGGGTTGCTGGCGCTAAGTTTAATGCAACGGTATATTTATCGCCTAGGCTTTCAGCAATAGCTTCTCTAGCTAATAATTGCTGCTCTGCATCTTGAACACGGACAATTAATTGACCATCTTCGAGCTCAGCGCGTTTTACCGCAATGCCTTTGCTTTCAAGTATTCCATTTACTGACGTTAGAGTTGAAGTTGTTACTTCAGCGCCACGAGTCGCCACGACTTGTACTGCATGATCCTCACCAAAAAGGTTTGGAATTGCATAGAAAGCACCAATGGTGATGACAAGCAGCACCATGATGTTTTTCCACATTGGGTATTTATTTAACACACCTGAGCCCTCTTGGCTTACAACGACTGGATAGAGCCTTTAGGCAATACCGCTGCAACATAGTCCTTTTTAATAGTGATTTGACTTGTTTCATTGATGCTCAATAAAAGGTAATCACTGTCGTCACTGATTTTAGCAATCTTGCCTAAAATGCCACCGCTTGTTAGCACTTCATCACCTTTGCTCAAAGCTGACATTAGGTTTTTGTGCTCTTTAACGCGCTTTGACTGTGGACGGAAAATCATAAAGTAGAAGATCAAGCCAAAAACTACTAGCATGAAAATCAGTTCCATCGTGCCGCCACCTTGTGGTGCGCCAGCTGCGTTTGCGTATGCATTTGAAATTAACATATTACTCTCTTCTTGTTTTCTAGATTAAAAATCAGTCTTGTAACTCTGGTACAGGAGGGACTTCACGACCCAACTTGGTATAAAAGTCCGTAACGAAGGCGTCTAATGTACCCGTCTGGATTGCACCACGCAAACCTTCCATCAAAATTTGATAGTAACGTAGGTTGTGAATGGTGTTTAAACGCGCACCTAAGATCTCATTACAGCGATCTAAGTGGTATAAATAAGCGCGTGAATAGTTCTTACAGGTGTAACAATCACAGCTTGCATCTAATGGCGCTGTATCATCGCGATGACGAGCATTACGAATTTTAATCACACCTTCTGGGGTAAATAAGTGACCATTACGGGCATTACGTGTTGGCATAACACAATCAAACATGTCGACACCACGGCGAACGCCTTCAACTAAGTCTTCAGGTTTACCTACGCCCATTAAGTAGCGAGGTTTTTCTTCAGGCAGTTGTGGACACACATGTTCTAAAATGCGGTGCATATCTTCTTTAGGCTCGCCAACGGCTAAGCCACCTACCGCGTAACCATCAAAACCGATTTCAGTTAAGCCTTTAACGCTTTCATCACGTAAGTCTTCGTATACACCACCTTGAACAATACCAAATAAAGAATTTGGATTTTCTAGGCGATTAAACTCATCACGTGAACGCTGAGCCCAACGCAGTGACATCTGCATTGATTTACGCGCTTCATCATGAGTTGCTGGATACGGAGTACATTCGTCAAAAATCATCACCACATCACTGCCAAGTGAGTTTTGAATTTGCATCGACTTTTCAGGGTCTAAGAAAATCTTTTCGCCATTGATTGGTGAACGGAAATGCACACCTTCTTCGGTGATTTTACGGATATCACCCAAGCTGAATACTTGGAATCCACCTGAATCGGTTAAAATCGGACGCTGCCAGTTCATAAAGTCATGTAAATCACCATGCTTACGCATGATTTCTTCACCTGGACGAAGCCATAAATGGAATGTGTTACCTAAAAGAATATCAGCGCCTGTTGCGCGAACTTCTTCTGGCGTCATGCCTTTAACGGTACCGTAGGTTCCTACAGGCATAAAAGCTGGTGTTTCAACCGTGCCGCGTTCAAAAACTAAACGACCGCGACGTGCGCGTCCGTCTGTAGTATCAAGTTCAAAATTCATAAATCACCTTGCCAGATAAACAGTCTGACTCGTTGTTGTTGCATAAGACATGAGGGCATAAGTTATAACTTCAAGGCTGAAGTTAAAATTCACCCAAAAAAATACCCACCTCTGTGGGCGGGTATTTTAGATCAAAATCAATCGTTACGGGGCTTTTTTCGTTAAAAACATGGCATCGCCATAGCTAAAAAAGCGGTATTTTTGTTCAATCGCATGCTGATAGGCCTTCATCACATTATCAAAACCCGAAAATGCACTAATTAACATAATCAAAGTCGATTCCGGTAAATGGAAATTAGTCACCATTGCATCAATTACTTTGAACTCGTAACCAGGGAAAATGAAGATATCAGTGTCGCCTTTAAACTCGGCAAGTGGATTATCACCGCTAGCTTTTGCTGCACTTTCAAGTGAACGCACCGAGGTGGTACCTACGGCTATAACTCTATTACCCGCAGCTTTAGTTTCAGCGATTAAATCGACAACCTCTTGAGACACTTCGGCCCACTCAGAGTGCATCACATGCTCATCGATAGTTTCAACACGTACAGGTTGGAAAGTACCCGCTCCGACATGTAAGGTCACAAAAGCAACCTTAACGCCCTTCTCTTTCAACGCTGCCAACATTGCATCATCAAAATGCAATCCTGCAGTAGGCGCAGCCACTGCGCCTGGTGTTTGATTGTAAACCGTTTGATAGCGCTCTTTATCGGTATCTTCGTCAGGGCGATCAATATACGGCGGAAGTGGCATATGACCGACTTCTTCCAAAACCTCTAAAATCGTTTTGTCAGAATTAAGCTCAAGCTCAAATAAGGCGTCATGACGCTTTAGCATTGTCATTTCATAACCGCCATCTAGAATCACAATTGAATCTACTTTAGGCGACTTAGAGCAGCGCACATGGGCTAGAATTCGTTTATCGTCGAGCATTCTTTCAACAAGAATTTCGAGTTTACCGCCAGAGGCTTTTTGACCAAATAAACGAGCAGGAATAACACGGGTGTTATTGAACACCATTAAATCGCCGCAATTTACTTTAGATAGCACGTCGGTAAATTGCTGATCAGCTAATTCGCCGCTATTGCCATCAAGGGTCAATAATCTTGATGCATTTCGCTCTGCCATTGGGTAGCGAGCAATAAGTTCATCAGGTAAATCAAAAGAAAAGTCAGCAACGCGCATATCAATACTCTTTTAAAGACAATAAAAACGGCCGCTAGTCTAGGGCTACCGACCGCTAATATCAAGTTTAGGGTACTAAATATTGTGCTATTTAGATGCAAGTAATAGTCAAAAGCTTACTTGGTTCAAGATAAAACCCAACCCAACCCAAATAGAATAAGAGATTTTTAATTTAAGTTAATAATTACAATCATTATTCAGGCTGATGTGTTATTCGTTGAGATTATTTTGAATTTGGCGATTCAAATTGATTAATGCTGCTTTCTAATTCAGCAGCAGATTTTGAAGATTGAGTATCTTCAGCCAAGGAGTTAGATTCAGGCCTAAAAGATTGCTTTTCAAAGCGAAGGTCGACATCGATCTTGGTGCGCTTGCGACTTGGCTGTTGCCCTAACACTGACATGATCCAGTTTTTCATCATCCATGATCCTTAAACCGATTTTTATAATATGACGCAACATCCTTGAAAATAATACCAATGACATTTGACTAGAAATCTATATGATTGAAACTAGACTTAAAAAACTCGTCAGTGGCGTTTAGCTTTTCTATGCGTGGTTAAGCATCATACTGAAAAACTCAAAAATTAAAAGTACAAAATATGAACTTTCTTGCTCACCTACATTTAGCCGATATCAGTAATACTCATTTGGCAGCAAATCTTGCTGGTGACTTTGCAAAAGGCGATATAAAACACTTCCCTAAGGCTTTACAGCAAGGCATTTGGCTACATAGGCAGATAGACCAAATTACCGATAGCCATGAAATAATTGTGGACTTAATTAAGCAGTTTCCAAAATCTTCTCGAAGAGTCGCTCCCATACTGGTTGATTTAGCTTTTGATCATTACTTAGCCTATTACTGGGATGAATATCATCAAGAGTCATTAGCTGATTTTACTAAAAAAGCCTATCACAGCCTCGAGACAACATCAGACTTGCCAGAAAAGCTACAACAAATAGCGCCAAACATCATTGAACAAGACTGGCTTTCAGCTTATCAGACCAAACAAGGGATGAATAAAGCTATTGAAGGGGTTAGCCGTCGTATTTCGAAGCCGGACTTATTCAAAACAGCCATTGCTGATGTCGATAAACTTTACGTTGATATCGAAATTGCTTTTAGAACCTTTTACCCACAGTTAATGGCCTACAGTCGTATTTACAGCAGAAAAACCCCTGAGCAGTACTTGCCTTAACTGTCATTTATCACTCCACATTCTACTTAAAATCTAATTGCTGCGTGTTAATCAATACTCGCAGCCAAAACTTTGCTAAAATACCCCACTATTTTTGTAAACCGATGCGACTTCATGCAAATTTTTGATTACCAACCACCTAGTATTCCTTGGCTCGATATCCGCTATAAAGACCGAGATATCATTGTTATTAATAAGCCTGCGGGACTGCTAGCGAACCCAGGTAAAGCACCTGCAACACACGATTGTGCAATCACTCGTGTTCAGAAGCTGTTTCCTGAAGCCATCTTAGTGCATCGTTTAGACTGTGATACTTCAGGTATTATGGTATTTGCCCGCAATAAAAAAGCTGAGTCTCACTTAAAAACCCAATTTCAAGATCGTAAAACCAAGAAGGTTTATATCGCAGAAGTTAAAGGGCAAGTTGAAAGTGACACTGGCACCGTTGATTTGTCACTGGCAGCCGACAAAACGAACCCACCTTTTCAGGTTGTTTCAGCCCAAGGTAAAACGGCAATCACTCATTATGAAGTGATTGAAAGACACCCAGAACATACACTGGTTAAACTAATGCCGGAAACTGGCCGAACTCATCAACTTCGCGTTCATATGCTTGCCTTAAACCATGTGATCCTTGGTGATGCTTTTTACGCTGATGAGAATACCATCGCATTACGAGATAGACTGAGTCTACATGCACAAATGCTAACAATTACTCACCCGTATACTCAAAAGCAGCGTACCTTTTTCAGTAAGCACCCTTTCAGCGACTAAAGATATTATTTTGAAGTGCTAACTAACCTGTAAAAAGGTTTTAAGCTCCAAACAAAAAAACCGCTCATATGAGCGGTTTTTTTAATGCTTACAATAAGCTTTAGCTGTTTTCTTTCGCTTCAGAAGCTTCACATGCCGCAGCAGTGAATACCACGTCAGTAGAACTATTAAGCGCAGTTTCAGCAGAGTCTTGAACCACACCAATAATGAAGCCTACTGCTACCACTTGCATAGCGACGTCGTTAGAAATACCGAATAGACCACACGCTAATGGGATAAGCAGTAATGAACCACCTGCAACACCTGAAGCGCCACAAGCAGAAACAGCCGCTACTACACTCAATAACACAGCAGTTAGGAAGTCTACTTGAATACCTAAAGTATTCGCAGCCGCTAAGGTCAGTACTGTAATCGTGATTGCAGCGCCGCCCATGTTAATGGTTGCACCCAACGGAATTGATACTGAATAAGTGTCTTTATGAAGTTTTAACTCTTCACATAAGGCCATGTTAACTGGGATGTTAGCCGCACTTGAACGAGTGAAGAACGCCGTAACACCACTTTCACGTAAACACTTAAGTACTAATGGATACGGATTACGTCTAATTTTCAAGTACACAATGATTGGGTTAACCACTAATGCAATAAATAGCATTGCCCCAACCAACACACCTAGCAACTGCGCGTAACCTGCTAATGCATCAAAACCTGTCGCAGCAATGGTGCCGGAAACTAAACCGAAGATACCAATAGGAGCAAAACGAATAACGAAGCGTACGATTTTAGTTACGCCATCGCTTAAGTCAGATACGATTTTTTTAGTTGATTCGCTAGCATGGTGTAAAGTGATCCCCAGACCCACAGCCCAAGCTAAGATACCAATGTAGTTACCTGTTAATAAGGCATTCACTGGGTTATCTACAATTTTAAATAGCAAAGTATTTAAAACTTCTGCGATACCTTGTGGCGGGTTAGAGCCTTCAACACCACCAGCGAGTAATAAGGTTGTTGGGAAAGCAAAGCTAAATGCCACTGCGGTTAGTGCAGCAGCTAAGGTGCCCACCAAATACAAACCAATGATTGGTCGCATATTGGTTTGGGTGTTTTTCTTTTGATTGGCAATCGATGATGCCACAAGGACGAAAACTAAGATTGGTGCTACTGCTTTCAGTGCTTCAACAAACAAACTACCTAAAAATGACACTTGAGTAGCAGCTGGAGTTGACACTGTGGCGAGAATGACACCGAGAATTATACCGACGAGAATTTGTAGCACTAAGCTACCGCTAGCGACCCGCGCTAACAGTGATTGATTTTGATTCATTGCTTGACCTATGATTATTATATTTATGGCTTTTAATAAGCTCTAATATTTGTGCGGCTTTTAATAAGCTCTGATAGGTATATATCGGATGAAATGGCTAAAGTCTAGTCTGAGTCCAAAATGATGCACTAATATTACTCACTATTCCCAAACAAACCACATTTAGCCAACATGTGGCCAATTATAGTGCAGAACCAATCTTTAGCTCATACATTGAAATAGAAGCTAATAATCTGGTTATTTTGCACCAAGAGGCATACTCATGGGCATCAAATTCAGCGCAAAACAATCTTTCGCTCATAAATTGAAATAGAAGCTAATAATCTGGTTATTTTGTACCAAGAGGCATACTCGTGGGCATCAAATTCAGCGCAGAACCAATCTTTAGCTCATACATTGAAATAGAAGCTACTCATCTGGCTATTTTGCACCACGGAGCATGGCATCAATCAATTCGTGGGCATCAAATTTAGTTAATGCTTCATCTGCGCCAACTTGCTTTGCTTGGCTCACACTGATTTCGCTAGAAAGCGATGTATGCAAAATAATATAAGCATTGGCTAAGTCTGGATTATTTTTCACTTCAAACGCCAACTCATAGCCATCTAGCCCTGGCATTTCGATATCACTCACTAAAATATTAATTGGCTTTTTTTGCTCGGCGGCATCGCGCATGATTTGCAGAGCATCATGACCGTCGGCAGTGACATCGTAGGGAATATTTATCGAGTCTAACGCATCAGATAACTGCTTACGGGCAACTTTTGAGTCATCAACCAATAAAATCCGCATTGGCTTTAATTGCTCACGCTGCACATCAGTTAAAATGGCTCGATTTGCAGCTGGATCTAATGGAAATATTTTTGCCATCAGTAACTCAACATCCAGCAACTGCACTAGCTTATTGTCGAGTCGAGTCACCCCTGTTAAAAATACATTGTGACCTAAATTTGAGGCAGGAGCTTCAATGTCGCGCCAGTTACATTCAATAATTTTATCAATCGCACGCACTAAAAAACCAATCACCATACGTTGGCAGTCGGTAATAATGATGTAACAATCTTTTTGTTCGCTGGGTTCAATGGCCTTAAAACCAATAGCTGCTGCCATATCGATAACAGCAATGGTATTTCCACGCATTGTGGCAGCACCAAGAATAGAAGGATGGGACTGAGGAATTTTAGATAACGAAGAAAACGGGACAATTTCGCGAATTTTCAGCGTGCCTAAGGCAAACTGCTGAACATGAGAGAGGTGAAAAAGTAACAACCCTTGAGATTGACTCGCTTTACTCTTCATAAACTCACCGATAATTAATATTAAACTGAGTTAATCACAGGCCTTATGACATAGCAAATAGCAAAGGAGGTAAACCATTTATCAAGCTTAAAGTTGTGACTCTATTGGCAATAACGCTAGAAAGTCGGCCATAAACTTTCGCCAAAAACCTGCACCGGGTTCAGCGTAAATCACCTTGTTATTTAGATTATCTAGCCAGACTAAATCGCCATCTTTCATAGCAAGCTCATACGCTTTACTGTCTGCTGTTTCGGCAATACCGTTTACCATATCTTTAGCAAATTGCTGATTATCAATAATTAACCCCATTTCAGTGTTAATTAGCGCTGAGCGGGGATCGAAATTAAATGAACCAACAAACACGGTAGTATCATCAATAACAAAGGTTTTGGCATGTAAACTGGTTTTACTACTTCCCTTCCAGCTTGATTTTTTCTCGGATGGGTCACCTCTGACCTCATAGATTTTAACCCCGCCCTCAACTAGTTTTTGGCGGTACTGTTGATAACCAGCATGAACCGCCAATACATCTGTTGCAGCAAGACTATTGGTCACAATGGTAACTTTTTTGCCTTCTTTCACAGCATTAATAAAGCCATTAGTTGCATCATCACCTGGGACAAAATATGGCGACACGATTAATAACTTCTGCTCAGTTTGTTCAAAGAAATAACTTAAATCATCAAGCAGTATTTTAGAATTAGCATTTTTTTCAAGTTTGTTCGGCGGGTCATATACCACCTGAGCTTCGCCCCAATACCATGCTAAGCTTTGATTTTTTAACCGCTCAAGCAATGTGCTAGCTTCAAGGCGTTTTACGTATTCATCTTCACTTAGGGTTGCTTCGAATTCTGCAACTTCGGCTTTTAATTCTTCTAGGTCAACGTTTAGCTGATTATTACCAGCCAACTGCTGAATACTGTTTACTTGCTCAGAATTCCAATAGGTATCAAATTGAGTCGATACCTCTTCAACAGCGGTTCCTATAGCAAGTACATCAAGGTCACCAAATTCGACATTTTTATTCGCAGAGAAATATTCATCACCAATGTTTCTGCCTCCAACAACGGTAATTAAATTGTCGATGGTCAATGACTTGTTATGCATTCGATGGTTCATGCGACCAAAATCAGTAATAAAAGCCAAACCACGGTAGGTGCGCTCATAAGATGGATTAAATAAACGGATAGAAATATTAGGATGATTAGCAATGGCCATTAAGCCATCATCTTTGTTCGCCGTTGTCATATCATCGAGTAAAACCCGCACTCTTACGCCGCGCTCTGCTGCGTTATACAAAAACATGGTTAAGATTTTACCGGTTTCATCGTTGCGATAGATGTAATATTGCAAATCAACACTCTCACGAGCACCTTCAATCATTGCAAGTCTTGCGATAAAGGCATCTATGCCGTCAGGTAAGGCTTTGATGCCTGTTAAGTGCGGTTTTTGTTGCGATTCAATATAATTTGCGAGAGGAGTATCTGTTGCTGGGGTAAGCTTATATTGCTTTTCAAGAGGCTCAAATTCTACCTTAGAGGCACACCCCGATACGATAAAAGCAAACACATAGCAAAATAGTAATATGTATTTATTTTTAAGCATCAAGGTTCCCTTTCCTGAAATTTATTTCGCTTTGTAGCGATTAAGCTATTCTAAAACTTATCTTTTAAACTAGTCTAATAAGCTAATATCACCAACTAGTTTAATAACATACGACCAGTTTATTAATCTTGCAATGCGTACAGCACGTCAAAGACCAGTTGATCCCAGCCTTCTGAACTAAAAGCGATATCACGAACACTGCGAACTTGGCTGACGGCATGTACTGGCGCTGCGCCGTTATCCATCAAGTAATACGCCATCATAATACCGGTTCTGTCTTTACCTGAGCGGCAATGGATCAACACAGCAAGGTTATCGGCTTCACATTGACGAATGAACGCCAGCGCTTTAGGTGCTTGCTCAGTACAAATAGCAACATCGCCCTCTTGCGGCGGTATGTTTCTAGAAAAAGGGGTGCATAAATAGCGAAGGCCTAAGTTCTCTAACTCTGCTTTATCGACACCTTCGCCGTTATTGAGCGACAAGATTGCTCCAATCCCTGATGCTTTAAGTTCAGCTAAATTCCATTCATCTTTATTTGGGCCGCTGCGACCAGCAATGACTCCATCTACTAACCAAAATAACTGCTTCATATTTGATGGTTACTCTTAATCTATTACTTGGATGTATTAACTGTTTGGGTTATTAAAAATAGTCTAACGCCAATGATTTAAATCTCAGAGTGTAAAGTCTGAGATTTTATTAAAAGTCGCTATTTGGAACTGTCTTTGTTTGAGCTACCAGCCCAAATATCAACATTCACAGGGGCTTGTTTTTTCTTCTTTTTCTTACCCGTACCTGCAGGTTTTGCCATTGGCTTTTCTACAGCAAACTCATCATCTGGCATTTCTTCATCAGGTTCGAATCCAACAAAAGTTTCGCGCTCTAAGCAAATCTTGTTCTTTTTCTCGATGATGCCGAAATGATGATAATCAGCATGGGCAATAAGCGATAACGCTAGACCTACTTCACCAGCACGACCACTACGGCCAATACGGTGCATGTAATCTGCAGGGCTTCTTGGAAGATCAAAGTTAATCACAACGGGTAACTTTTCAATATCTAAGCCACGTGCAGCAATATCGGTGGCAATTAACACTTCAATATCACCAGCTTTAAAGCCATCTAACACTCGGTTACGCGCGCCTTGACCTTTATCACCATGGAAGACTTCAGCGGTAATCCCGCGCTTTGATAATTTATCGGCTAAATGCTTACAGCTGTTTTTTGCATTGACAAATATCAGCGCTTGGCGCCATTTATTTTGCTTAATTAACTCAGCGAGTAATGCAGTTTTCTTTTCACGGTTTACCGTAAATACTCGTTGTACCAAAGTACTGGCATCAGCGCTTTGAAGCTGAATTTCGACAGGTTCTTGCAGCAGACTGTCTGTCAGTGTACGAACTTCTTCTGGGAAAGTGGCAGAAAATAACAAGGTTTGTTTTTTCTGCGGCATTAACGCTAACAAGGCTGAAAGCTCTTCAGTGAAGCCAAGACTTAACATTCTGTCTGCTTCATCGAGTACCAGTGTTTCAATTTTATCAAGCTTAATGGCATTGCTTGAAATCAAATCCAGTAAACGCCCTGGCGTCGCGACTAACACATCGGTACCGCCACGAAGCGCTAACATCTGTGTATTGGCAGATACCCCACCAAATACAGCAGTCGATTTAATCGCACCGTTAAAATAAACAGCGTAAGACTTAACACTGTCAGCAACTTGTTTAGCAAGCTCGCGAGTCGGCACTAGCACCAAAGCAGACACAAAATTACCTTTGTCTTTTTTAGTGTTTAATTGCGCTTGATGAATTTTTTGCAGAATGGGCAACACAAAAGTCGCAGTTTTACCTGAACCTGTATTGGCACCCGCTAATAAATCTTTTCCTGCAATCACACTTGGAATCGCTTGCTCCTGAATAGGTGTTGGCGTTTTATATTCCATTTCCGCAAGACGGTTAGTGATCGGTGCGATTAAACCTAGTTCGGCAAAACCAGTGGCACTCTTTTGCAAGTTTTCAGGTGAATTATTAGCTGATGTCATTAAATTAGGATGCTCAAATATAAATAAAAATTGAATATAACTTTGGCAGTTATTTTAGCTTATTTGAGCAGCTTAAGTTAGCGATATTGCGCATGCTATGCGCAATTTATGGGCTGAATGTACTTTATAGGCGACTTTGAGTGACTTAAGTTGAAGATTGATTGATGAAATCTCACTATTGTTGTTTTTATATTCTAGGGCCTGTTGATTTTTCAAGGTTGTTTTTGCAGCGAATTGTTGGCCATTTATACAAGGCAGAGAGTTTGTGGTGTAGTTACTCTACATAAAAAGTCGATAACGCAGTAAAAATGGCCAACAAACGCTGCCCAAAGGGTTCGACTAAAAGTGTTTTACTCTTTGTTGGATGAGTCTATATGAATAAAGAGGTCCTTAGATGACTAGGCATCAATCCATCCACCTCAATTAAAATACTTTTGCTTCGAACAAAACTTAACTAGTAAAGCTCAACAGGCCCTAGCAACATCAACCTAAAATAACATGTTAGTTTTCAGTATTTACGCCTTCTAAGCTTAATAGATAT
Source organism: Shewanella sp. GJ50-10 (assembly GCF_055808815.1). Taxonomy (NCBI): domain Bacteria; kingdom Pseudomonadati; phylum Pseudomonadota; class Gammaproteobacteria; order Alteromonadales; family Shewanellaceae; genus Shewanella; species Shewanella sp. GJ50-10. The sequence goes on from NZ_JBVVSS010000001.1 coordinate 2,962,569, forward strand.
TGTTTCATCTCAAGCCCATAGGCATACCCTGTTAAGCTCCCATTTTTACCGATAACGCGGTGACAAGGAACAATAATAGCTATCGGGTTAGCGCCGTTTGCAGCACCTACAGCTCTTACTGCTTTGGGGCGTACAATTTTGTCGGCAATTGCGGCGTAGCTGCAAATTTCTCCAAAGTTTAATTCAGTTAATGCTTGCCACACTTGCTGCTGAAACTCAGTGCCTTTAGCGGCAAGTTTTACATCAAAGGTTTGTCGTTCTCCTTTAAAATATTGCTCTAACTCTGTTATCGCCTGCGCCACATAAGCTTTAGCCTGCTCTAATTCAATTTCAGATGGTGCAATTGCATCTGAACCTGCATCAGTTTGCTGATTATTTGTTGCATTGGTATTGGCAACTGAATCTTTCACCACCTGTAAGTGAGTTAAACCATACTCAGATGCTTGTAATTTAAGGCTCCCTACAGGGCTACTAATAACCTGCTGGTATAACGGTGGTTGATTATTAATTTTCATCATTTTTCCATAATTGAAAGGTTAAATAACTGCCCCATGGGCTCACTTGATGACTAATTTGCTCAACGAGTTGTTGGTATAACTTGGGAGTAAATTCCCTATCTAAGCCGGTAATAGCATCTTGTTTGGCAATTAAGGCTTTAATTCTATTCTTGATAACCAAATCACCACCAAGAAAAATGTTTGGGTCACTTTCTCCTCGCATTTGAGCGTAAGCTATCGTCCAAGGACCAATTCCCTTAACCTCTATCCAAGTTTCAGGTGACGCTAACGGGTTTTGTGCCACAAATTGACCCAGTCCGTTCAAAGCACGCTTTCTTGCACCTGGCATTTTAAACTCATCAAGTCCAGCATCGGCAACTTGCTTAGGAGTTGGAAAAAATAACACTTCCCGCTCCCCAATAGTGCATTTATCACCATAGTTAACCGCTAACAGATTTAATAACTTACTGGCTTGAACAACACTCACTTGTTGTCCAAGTACCGCGCGGCAACCCGCTTCAAGTACTGACGCAGTCGCTGGAATCCTCAGCCCTGATGACACAGTCATTCCCATAACTTCCAATGGCGAAAACGCTGCTTCAATAACATCCATATCAGCATCTAAATCGAGTAACTTACGAACGTATTGCACGATTTGATATAAGAAACCTATGTGTTGTTGCTCTTCAAATTGTACGTTCAATGAAAGCTGATTTTTAGCCTTAATCTGAGCGACTTCAAATGTGCCTCTAATTAATTTGTCGTCAAGCAACACAGCAAAACTGCGACCATATGATAGTGTCTTTTCGTTAAGCCACTCCATGCCTTCAACCGCGCGTAATTGATAAAATGCCCACATATGAGGCCATTGATATGGCGGCCTGTAATCCAACAGTAAATTAATCCCTTGCGGACTCGTTTGCAGGCTACGTGAGGTTGTTTTGTCTTTTGATTCGACTGATTTAGCGCTACTTGAGCGCCTTAATTGCGAAGGAGTTAACTGCAATTGGGACTTAAATACTTCGTTAAAACGCCTAATACTATTAAAACCTGCCGCCATAGCGACATCGGTCATTGAAAGCTGGGTCTGATGTAACAGTTGTTTTGCGAACATCAGTTGACGGTATAAGGCATATTTTTTGGGTGAGGTACCAAGTTGTTTGTTAAACAACTGGCTTAAATAGCGCGAGCTAATTCCAAGGCGGGCTGATAAATCCGTTAAAGACTCTGCATTATCACCGCTTAAACAGCCACCATCAATTAAATGAATCGCTCTTTGTAAACTGGTGCTCGTACCTTGCCACGCATTCGATTGCGGCGCACTGTCTGGTCGGCAGCGTAAGCAAGGTCTAAGCCCTGCTTCAGCCGCTTTGATAGCAGAATCAAAATAAACCACATTTTGCTCTTTAGGGGGCGATGCTGGGCAAATAGAACGACAAAAAATACCAGTCGTTTTGACACCAATGAAAAAGCGACCATCAAAACGAGCATCACGACTTAATCTTGCCTGCCTGCAAACATCGTCTGACAAATGACAATTAACAGAGCCTTGATTTGATTCACTATCATGGCTTAACGAAACCAACTGCGTTTCATTCGATCCGTTGGTTTCATTAATATTAGAAGTCTTCATAACGGCTTAGATACGCTCATAACAGCTTAAAGTAAATCTACTGTAACCAAAGTTACCTGTACTCACTAGCGGAAAACGGAACTCAATGATGATTCTTTTCAGACATGAATTGTAATAATCAATTCAACACTTGGTTCACAAGTTACGGTATCCTAGCAATAACTAATATTTGTTAGAGCAGTTGATGTTTAAATTTTTCGAATCGTTAACCAACCCACTTCCTCAAGAAGAGCCATCCCAAGCCCCAAAAGGCATTTATGCTTTTTGCCGCCATTACACTCGTGGGTTTGAAAAGCATCTGATTATCATGTCGATGTTAACTGCTACATTGGCCGTTTTAGAGGTCTCTTTATTTGGCTTTATGGGTAAATTAGTTGACTGGTTAGTGACTAAAAACCCTGAAACCTTATGGCAGGATGAAGGTAATACCTTAATCGGTATGTCGATTATTGTGCTGGTTGTGATCCCTCTATTAGTTTGGCTACACGCCTCTATCGTCCATCAAACCTTATTGGGTAATTACCCAATGGCGATTCGTTGGCAAGCTCACCGTTATTTGCTTAAGCAGAGTATTTCGTTCTACCAAGACGATTTTGCAGGCCGTATCGCCACTAAAGTGATGCAAACCTCATTAGCTGTGCGTGAAACAGTGATGAAATTACTGGATGTATTGATGTATATCCTGATTTACTTCACTTCAATGTTAGTCATGATAGCCAGCGCTGATATTCGTTTAATGTTGCCCATGTTGATATGGTTATTTGCCTACGTCGCAATACAATGGAAATTAGTCCCCAAACTTAAAGCCATTTCAGCAAAGCAAGCCGATGCCCGTTCGACAATGACAGGGCGTATCGTCGATAGCTACACCAATATTGCGACTGTTAAGCTGTTTTCTCACACTAAGCAAGAAGCTGATTACGCACAAGACAGTATGATGGGCTTTTTACACACAGTTTATGGCCAAATGCGCCTTGTCACCATCATCAACGTATTAGTCCAAGCCATTAACTACATGCTGGCATTCACTATTGCTGCAGTCTCCATTTGGCTTTGGGCAGACAATGCCATTACCGTCGGCGCGATTGCTATCGCGGTGAGTTTAGCCTTAAGACTTAACGGTATGTCACAGTGGATTATGTGGGAAATCAGTTCTTTATTTGAAAACATAGGTACTGTCACCGACGGCATGAACACCTTATCTAAACCTATTGAGATTGAAGATAAGCCCAATGCAAAAGATATCATCGTTGATAATGGTAAAATTGATTTTAACGATGTGAGCTTTAATTATGGTGAAAACTCAGGGGTGATTAACGACCTGAATTTAAATATTAAAGCCGGTGAAAAAGTCGGTTTAGTGGGTCGTTCGGGTGCAGGAAAGTCCACACTGGTTAACCTCCTGATGCGGTTTCATGATGTCGAGAAAGGTCATGTTGCCATTGACGATCAAAAAATTACCGATGTCACCCAAGACTCATTACGTTCAATGATCGGCATGGTGACCCAAGATACCTCACTGTTACATCGCTCAATCCGTGAAAATATTCTTTATGGCGACCCTACAGCTTCAGATGAGCAATTAATGGCCGCAATTGAGCAAGCTCAGGCAAGCGAGTTCATTCAAGACCTATCGGATCCTTTCGGTAATACCGGCTTAGATGCACAAGTGGGTGAACGTGGGGTTAAACTATCGGGCGGTCAACGTCAACGAATCGCAATTGCACGTGTATTACTTAAAAATGCACCGATCCTTTTACTTGATGAAGCGACATCTGCGTTAGATTCTGAGGTTGAAGCAGCGATTCAAGAAAGTTTGTATGAATTGATGCAAGGTAAAACGGTAATTGCTATTGCACATCGTTTATCAACCATTGCAGCAATGGACAGATTAATCGTATTGGATAAAGGCAAAATTGTTGAACAAGGTACTCATCAAGAATTAATCAAATCTGGTGGGATCTACGCTCAACTTTGGGCTCATCAAACCGGTGGATTTTTAGGCATTGATTAACCTAATTTGAGTGAGTAAAGACACAAAGCCGTTCAATGCAATCATTGAGCGGCTTTTTTATGGCTCAATTACCTATTCAAAGAGTGAATATAGATTACCAATACGGTTAACGACCTAATCAATGAAGGTTTGCTTAAGCTTGCCAACAAATTATGCGAAATAGACTCTTTAACGAAAAAATGAATAGATTGCAGCAAAATAAAATGAATAATAAAACAGAAAATTGAATGTTTGAGATATCAATAAGATTTGAGAAATTAAAGAGGTAAAGCAGAAGAAATGGTGGTCGATACTGGGCTCGAACCAGTGACCCCCTCCTTGTAAGGGAGGTGCTCTCCCAGCTGAGCTAATCGACCTGGGATTTCGTAATGTTTTAATTCTTTACAAAAAGAATGGTGGTCGATACTGGGCTCGAACCAGTGACCCCCTCCTTGTAAGGGAGGTGCTCTCCCAGCTGAGCTAATCGACCTGGGATTTCATAATGTTTTAATTCTTTACAAAAAGAATGGTGGTCGATACTGGGCTCGAACCAGTGACCCCCTCCTTGTAAGGGAGGTGCTCTCCCAGCTGAGCTAATCGACCTGGGATTTCGTAATGTTTTAATTCTTTACAAAAAGAATGGTGGTCGATACTGGGCTCGAACCAGTGACCCCCTCCTTGTAAGGGAGGTGCTCTCCCAGCTGAGCTAATCGACCTGGGATTTCGTAATGTTTTAATTCTTTACAAAAAGAATGGTGGTCGATACTGGGCTCGAACCAGTGACCCCCTCCTTGTAAGGGAGGTGCTCTCCCAGCTGAGCTAATCGACCTGGGATTTCGTAATGTTTTAATTCTTTACAAAAAGAATGGTGGTCGATACTGGGCTCGAACCAGTGACCCCCTCCTTGTAAGGGAGGTGCTCTCCCAGCTGAGCTAATCGACCTGGGATTTACACAATGATTTAATTCTCTATAAATAAAGAATGGTGGTCGATACTGGGCTCGAACCAGTGACCCCCTCCTTGTAAGGGAGGTGCTCTCCCAGCTGAGCTAATCGACCTCGCTGTGTGGGGCCGTATTATAGGGAGCAACAAAATACTGTCAACGACTTTTTCATTTAAAAAGCTTAGCCGTGGTAAAAACGTGCTGATTGTTGAATTGTTAAACGCTTTAATGGCGATAAATGACGAAATAGACTGCTTTAAAGCAAAATTGTTTATCGTGCCCTCTAGCCTTTTATCTCTTTAATGCTTTTCCCTCAAATAATATTGAGAGTAAAATCATCATACATTCATCAGAAGTCGCTCTGTCATTTAATCAACCGAATCTTAATTACTACTTTATCTATGTAAAGAGAATCAATAATCCCAAATAGCGACTAAATCGATCCACCTGACAGGTTCAAGGCCAAGCTTCAGTCACAGCTCAGTCAAAGTTTAGTCGGCCTCTCTATCACTCTATATCTTACAACTTTTAATTCATTAGTAACTTCAGCCGAGTTATTAGCCGAGTTAAAAGATGAATAAGCCAGATTTAAGTAGCTAATAGATAGTCAACTGTCATTCAAACTTAACCTTTGCACTGATAACAAGACGAATTTACGCATCAATAGCGAGTCTATGGCAAGTAAATTCAATATAGTTGGCGTTGAACAAGCGGTTTGATATGGATTTATTAAACTGAGTTGAGGTTAAGTAAGCAATTAGCACTCTCTTTGGCTATAGTTTTTTGCTTATATCTATCATTAATTGCTGTGCTTATTGACGCAGTTTAAATTATCAATAGTGAAACTCGCATAACAAGGTGGTTTGGGTATAGAATATCGGCCACTTTATTATATCTGTCTTTATATAGACGTTTTGAAAATAGGTCAGTGTCCCATTATGACAACTAAGACGCGTTTTGCTCCTAGCCCAACAGGCTTTTTACATGTAGGTGGTGCTCGTACAGCACTTTATTCTTGGCTTTATGCCCGCGCAAACCAAGGCGAGTTTGTTTTACGTGTAGAAGATACTGATATTGAGCGTTCAACTCCTGAAGCTTGCGCAGCAATTCTTGAAGGAATGGAATGGTTAGGTCTAACTTGGGATGAAGGTCCTTATTACCAAACTAAACGTTTCGATCGTTACAACGAAATCATCGCTCAAATGCTAGAACAAGGTACTGCTTATAAGTGTTACTGTTCTCGCGAACGTATTGAAGCAATGCGCGAAGAACAAGCTGCAAATGGCGAATCACAAAAATATGACGGCCATTGTCGTGATCATGCTCCTCGTGATACTGACGAGCCATTCGTTATTCGTTTCAAAAACCCAACTGAAGGCAGTGTAGTTTTTGATGATCATGTTCGTGGTCGTATCGAATTTGCTAATGATACATTAGATGACTTAATTATTGCTCGTACAGAAGGTACGCCGACATACAACTTCTGTGTTGTAGTTGATGACTGGGATATGGGCATAACTTGTGTTGTTCGTGGTGAAGACCACATCAATAACACCCCTCGCCAAATTAACATCCTTAAAGCATTAGGTGCACCAGTGCCTGAATATGCTCACGTATCGATGATTTTAGGTGATGACGGTGCAAAACTATCAAAACGTCACGGCGCAGTCGGTGTTATGCAATATCGTGATGATGGTTACTTACCTGAAGCACTTCTTAACTACCTAGTTCGTTTAGGTTGGTCTCATGGCGATCAAGAAGTTTTCTCAATGGAAGAAATGATCTCGTTATTTAAACTAGACGATATCAACAAAGCTGCTTCAGCCTTTAATACTGAAAAACTGAACTGGTTAAACCAACATTACATTAAAGAACTTGCGCCAGAATATGTAGCAAACCACCTTCAGTGGCATATGGATGATCAGAAAATTGATACAGCTAATGGCCCTGCATTAGCAGAAGTCGTTACAGCATTAGCAGAAAGAGCGAAAACATTAAAAGATTTAGCTGCATCTAGCCGCTACTTCTATGAAGATTTCGACGCTTTCGACGAAAATGCTGCTAAAAAGCATTTACGTGGTGTTGCAATGGAACCACTAAAGCTAATTCAACAAAAAATTTCTGCACTTCCTGAGTGGACAGTTGAAGCTATTCATCAAGCAATTGAAGATACAGCTGCAGAACTTGAAGTGGGTATGGGTAAAGTCGGAATGCCTTTACGCGTAGCGGTTACAGGCGCTGGTATGTCACCTGCTGTAGATTTAACCTTATTTTTGGTTGGAAAGGCTCGTTGCGAACAAAGAATATCCAAAGCGATTGAATTTGTAGCAGATAGAATAAATTCTTAAAAAACGAGTTGACACTTTTGGCGAGGCTGCATAGAATGCGCCTCGCAGTTGAGACACAACGTGATTATTTATCGCAGCATGTCCAAATGTATTAAGTATAGTTGAGGGGCTATAGCTCAGCTGGGAGAGCGCTTCGCTGGCAGCGAAGAGGTCCACGGTTCGATCCCGTGTAGCTCCACCAATTATACTTAAATCAAAGCGTTAAGTTTTAGCCTACAGAACTTAATGAGTATTCACTCTTTGCAGAGTCTAATGCAGTCCGGGTCCCCTTCGTCTAGAGGCCTAGGACACCGCCCTTTCACGGCGGTAACAGGGGTTCGAATCCCCTAGGGGATACCACTATTTTAAAATTATTGATTTATTTCGATAGTTTGAAAAAAAGCGTTAAGTTTTAGCCTACAGAACTTAATGAGTTATTCACTCTTTGCAGAGTCTAATGCAGTCCGGGTCCCCTTCGTCTAGAGGCCTAGGACACCGCCCTTTCACGGCGGTAACAGGGGTTCGAATCCCCTAGGGGATACCACCTTCTTTTTTTAAGAAGATAAATTACTGAGTAATTGGTAATTTGAAATTAAGCGTTAAGTTTTAGCCTACAAAACTTAATGAGTTATTCACTCTTTGCAGAGTCTAATGCAGTCCGGGTCCCCTTCGTCTAGAGGCCTAGGACACCGCCCTTTCACGGCGGTAACAGGGGTTCGAATCCCCTAGGGGATACCACTATTTAAAAATTATTGATTTATTTCGATAGTTTGAAAAAAGCGTTAAGTTTTAGCCTACAGAACTTAATGAGTTATTCACTCTTTGCAGAGTCTAATGCAGTCCGGGTCCCCTTCGTCTAGAGGCCTAGGACACCGCCCTTTCACGGCGGTAACAGGGGTTCGAATCCCCTAGGGGATACCACTATTTTAAAATTATTGATTTATTTCGATAGTTTAAAAAAAGCGTTAAGTTTTAGCCTACAGAACTTAATGAGTTATTCACTCTTTGCAGAGTATAATGCAGTCCGGGTCCCCTTCGTCTAGAGGCCTAGGACACCGCCCTTTCACGGCGGTAACAGGGGTTCGAATCCCCTAGGGGATACCACTATTTTAAAATTATTGATTTATTTCGATAGTTTGAAAAAAAGCGTTAAGTTTTAGCCTACAGAACTTAATGAGTTATTCACTCTTTGCAGAGTCTAATGCAGTCCGGGTCCCCTTCGTCTAGAGGCCTAGGACACCGCCCTTTCACGGCGGTAACAGGGGTTCGAATCCCCTAGGGGATACCACCTTCTTTTTTAAGAAGATAAATTACCGAGTAATTGGTGATTTGAAATTAAGCGTTAAATCTTAGCCTACAGGATTTAATGAGTATTCACTCTTTGCAGAGTCTAATGCAGTCCGGGTCCCCTTCGTCTAGAGGCCTAGGACACCGCCCTTTCACGGCGGTAACAGGGGTTCGAATCCCCTAGGGGATACCACCTTCTTTTATTAGCTTTATCATTAGAGATAGCTTTTAAGAGTTATTAAAGCCACTTAATTGTGGTTTTTTTATGTCTGAAATTTGCCAGTCTCAACTCTTTCATTACACAATCTTCTAAACATGAACTTCTATACATGAACTTCTATACATGGGCCTCTAAACACACATCACTGATTTAGATGTCATTCTAATACTGCAGTATTTAATCACTCAAAACTTACCTTACTCCACTCCAGCTTAGCTTTAACCCTAATATCAATAACCAACACAACTCCTTGTATTGATCATTAGCCTTTCCATCACCTGAACAAAGAGACTGTTTTATTAAATACAGTGATTAAAATAGAAATAATGCAGGCAATTACAAGCTAAAGCTTAGGATGTGTTTATCCATATAAACCATTTATCTTAGTTATCATCGAAATATTTACCCTAGCTTCAACTAGACTCTCAGGGGATGTGCTAAATGAAGTCCTCAACATAATTTACTTAATTAAGAACTCAACTAGTTCGTGATACAGCTCATTAACAATGAATTTTAAGAGCCCATTGCAGTAGATTTTTAAATTACCCGAATAACAGATATAAAAAAGAGGCCTACGGCCTCTAATGTTTATTCTATACCTCGACAATAATTAGCTTGTTTGAACAACCTTTTCGAGTTCAATATCTTTTGACTGATGATAAGTCAGTCGCATAATTGCCACAGATAGCAAGGCTAATAATCCACAAGATCCAATAACAACCCCTTGCCATTCTAATTGGTGCCAAAAAAGCATCAAATACGGCCCTCCAAGCGACGCTCCGAGATAATAACTGCAAAGGTATAAAGAAGTCGCTTTAGCACGATGAGTCGACGCTCTGATGGCCACAAATGAGTTACAACAGCTATGAGTTAAAAAGAAACCACTCGCAGTAAGTAAAAATCCTAGCGTAATAGCGGCTAGGTTATCCATTAAGGTAAGCAATGTCCCTAATAGCATGACCAATAATGCACCTTTAAATAAACGTAACGCGCCAAATTTCACCACCCACTTAGCTGAAAAATAAGACGTTAGTGTGCCACTCAAATAGCACAAGAAAATCAGAGTGGCTGCAAAACGGCTAAAATTATATGGGTCATCCATAAGGTGCAGCTGAATAAAACTGAATTGATTCACCATCATCATGAACGCAAGCCCACCAATGGCATAAACTAAACGCATTTGATGGTCTGTTAAATGGTAAATAAAGCCACCAATATCTTGTTTTATCTTTGATAACACGCCAATAGAGTCTTTAATTTTTTCAGGCTTTAGCTCTCGCCTTGGCAATAAATACGTTACCAGCGTAATACCAGTTAATGTCACAGCAAAATTGACTGTCATTGCTTGTTCCCAAGTGCAATATTGCGATAACAAGCCACCCATTAACCTACCACCAATACCACCTAAACTATTGGCCATAATATAAATACCGGCCGCTTTTAGCAGAAAACTAGCTGGTAATTGGTCTTTAAAGTAAGCCATCGCAATTGCAGGGACAGCAGCTAATAAAACCCCTTGCAACAATCTCACCATTAATAATGCATCAAAATCCTGTGCAAATATTAATAGAACATTTGAAGCTACCAGCAACCAGAGGCTCACCATAATTGGGGCAAGACGGCCAATACGATCGGAAATAACCGCATAAATTAATAGCGAGAAAGCCAGCGAAAAACTGGTAACAGAAAGAATTAAAGTGGCTTTAGCGCCTGTAACATCAAAATGTTCTGCAATTGAAGGCAGCATGCCTTGTACGGCATAAAGATTAATATAGACAACGATAGAGGCTAAACATAAAGCCCAAATGAGTCGATGCTCAGAACGAGATTGATCGACTTCATTTACAGCATTAACACGCAAATCAGGCACAACTTAAGCCTCGATTATAAAAAGAAATGAAATTTGATTATTGCTTGTTAAGCAGCACATGCAATTAGTGATATAAGAAGATGTGATTTACGTCTTAATTCCTAGGAATAAAAATTAAGACGCAAACGAAATAACACCGATTTAGCTGAAACGGAATAAATTCAGTTTAACGTTCAACTTGTTTCATAATAACTTCGGTAGTGTATTTATCGTTATTTACAACAGGAAATTTATCATAGGTTTGAAAGATCACTTGCCCTTGATATGAAATCATTGCCACCACACCATATTCAATATCATCGTCGATACTGTCCGCAGGTAGCGTAAATTTAAATGGCACCGGAGCGCGAGCAATATCAAAGTTTTTCTGCGAAATAATCAAGCCGGGGGTATTTAAGTCAATAATTGCAATATCGATTCGACAGCCAGCAGGAAGAGTTACCCGCTCTAAATAACCAGCATAGCCATTAATAACAACTGGCTCATCAGGTGTTACAGTGACACATGCCGTCAATATTAGAGTTATCACCCCAAAGACCATTGCTTTAAAACCATTCTTCATCGTCATTACCCTTTCGTCATTCTTAATAGACCTTCTTGAGTTGCTGATGCAACCAAACGCCCTTGTTGATCAAAAAACTGCCCTTTTACAAAACCACGACCGCCACTCGCATTAGTACTTTCAACACTATAGAGCAACCAGTCAGAAAAATTAAACGGCCTATGGAACCACATAGCATGATCTATGGTTGCCATTCTCATACCTGGCGTTAAAAATGATACCCCATGCGGCTGAGCTGCTGTGACTAGAAAGTTAAAATCTGAGGCATAAGCCAACAAATATTCTTGTACGCTATGATCTGTTGGGATATTGCCACTGGCGCGCATCCAAGTATATCGCTTAGGTTCAGTCGAGTCTGGCGCAATTGGATGGACAGGGTTAACTAAACGCATCTCAATCGGTGAATCAGCCATGAACTTTTCTAGTATTTTTGCCGGCACTTTATCACGCATCGTCAGCGCCAGTTCTTGTTGGTTCAATAAGCCTTCTGGTCCGGGAACGTCTGGCATGATCGCCTGATGGTCATATCCAGCTTCGGGCGTTTGAAATGAGCAAGTCATATAAAAAATTGGACGACCTTTTTGAATCGCTTTCACTCGCCTTGCACTAAAACTGCCACCGTCGCGCATATTCTCAACATCATAAACAATTGGCAATTTCTCATCACCAGCGCGCAAGAAATATGAATGCAACGAATGCACATGTCTATCTTCGCTGACCGTTTGTTTCGCAGCGCTTAATGCTTGCCCCATTACTTGTCCACCAAACACATGGCCAAATCCTAAATCTTGGCTTTGACCACGATAAAGACCAAGCTCTATTTGTTCTAATGACAGTAATGACAATAAATCGTTTAATACCTGACTCATAAATATCCTAACGCTGTTGATGCTATCTCAATTGTCTAAGGTTACCTTAGAACCGCATATCAATAGTAAAAATAATCATAAATTTATGGTTATATGTACAAAATATGAAAAAAATCAGCAAAAATAACAATAACTTTTTACCAAATTGCGCGATCACAATCTCGTACTTAATCGTAAAAAATTGCTATGCTATTAGGCAATCCTAATTTAACTCAATACCTTGAAGCCTTAACTATATGCAATCTTGGATTTTAGCTATTCGACCACGCACCCTACCCGCTGCAATTGGTCCTTTATTAATTGGTAATATTCTAGCGCTGCACCTAGAACAATTCAGTTTTACAATTGCCTGTATCTCTATGTTGTGTGCCATTTTATTACAAATAGCCGTTAACCTAGCAAACGATTATTTCGACTTTAAGAACGGCATTGATACCGACGAGCGTGTTGGTCCAGTTCGTGTTACCCAAAGCGGCATGATTTCACCAAATAGTGTCCGCAATGCCATGATATTGTGCCTAGTATTGGCATTACTTGTCGGTTCAGCCCTGATTGTACATGGGGGGTGGCCTATCGCCGTTTTAGCCGTTGCTGCATTACTTGGTGCAGTTTGTTATAGCGGCGGCCCTTACCCGCTTGCGTCTCATGGACTAGGTGAAGTTGCAGCGTTCGTTTTTTTCGGTTTAGTTGCTGTTGTCGGCAGTTATTACATTCAAGCTGGTGATACCAGCACCAGCGCATGGCTCTTAGGCAGCGCAATAGGCATGTTTAACGCGGCGATAATGTTAGTCAATAATACTCGTGATATTCAAACAGATACTAAAGCTGGCAAGAACACACTTGCTGTGCGCATCGGTCAAGCTCAGGCTCGGATACTATATCAAGCATTAGTTTATTTACCTTTCGGGATCATTATTGGCGGATTCTTAATGGGATACCTACCCGGAATACCCGTTTTATTAGCAGGTCTTTCGTTAGTATATGCCCGTCAGCTCAGCGGTGAGTTTAGTAATACCAGTGGCGAAGCCCTTAACCCAATACTTGGTAGAACCGCAAAATTGACGATGATGTTTAGCTTTTTATTCAGTATCGGCCTAGTGTTAAATTAGGGCTTAAAATCAATAAAAGCACTTCTCATAAAGAAGTGCTTTTATATAACTCGCATAGATAACGGGTTTAATGATTAATTAACTGGCTTCCACAGCTGCATTAGCATTGGCAGAGATCAGCTTTCTATCAAAATCATCATTAAGTAAAATCACATCAGCAATAGACGCCCTTAACTTTATTGAAGCTGGCGCTTTAGACGTCGCTCTCTGGCTCATTGACTCACGTAATAACACCACTTCTAATAACTTTTCTAACGCTTCATTATCTTTAGTTTCTAACGCTGGGAGTTGTTTTACTGCTGCATCAGAATATTTATTATATTCGGTGGTAAGAACATCAATGGCTTCAACTAATCTTTTTTCTTATCCGCTTTCGTTGGCATGTATATTCCCTTATTTCAGTTAGTACCTTAATTTAACCTATATTAGACTTGTACCATTTACAAGGCCTGATGAATTTAGATAATCTCTTAATTAATATACAAAACAACTGAATACGAATGATTCGTTATTAACCATTGTAACTACAGTTAAGATATAACTTAATTTAAATATTAAAAATGCTGATATAAAAAAACGCTTCTCAAAAAGAAGCGTTTTTAGATATAGACTAATAGACAGTATTTTAACGGTTTAAATTGAACCAGCTAAATTAAGCAACTTTTGCCTATAAACAAAAGCTATCGCTGTAAAAACTATACTTTAGATAAAGTACGCTCTTTAGCGCTCCAATCTAAATGATACTTTTCACCAGCTGGCTTGTCAGTTCGTTCGAAAGTATGAGCACCAAAAAAGTCACGCTGACCTTGAAGTAAATTAGCTGGCAGCGTTTCACTACGATAACTATCATAATAAGCCACGGCAGAGCTTATACATGGCGCAGGAATGCCTTGCATCACTGAAGCCGCAACCGTTTTACGCCAGTTAATATGTTTAGCTGATAAACTGTCACTAAAGGTTTCTGCCATCAATAGATTCGGCAGGTCGGCATCATCTTGATAAGCCTTGGTGATTGATTGCAAGAAAGTGGCTCGAATAATACAACCCGCGCGCCAAATCTTAGCGATTTCGGCAAAATCTAAAGTCCAATTTTGCTCTTTTGCAGCCATCGCCATTAATTGAAAACCTTGTGCATAACAGCACACTTTGGCGCAATACAGTGCATCTTCAAGATTAGCAATAAATTCGGCTTTTTCAGCATCGTTAAGGCTAACTTTGGCGGGGCCAGCAAGCTTAGTGCTTAAGTTAATACGCAACACTTTTTGAGTACTAACAGCACGAGCATAAACAGCTTCAGCAATCGTTGGCGCAGGGCAACCAATTTGTAAACTGCTCACCGCAGTCCATAAACCTGTCCCCTTTTGACCCGCTTTATCTAAGATCATCTCTACTAGCGGTTTACCCGTTAGCGGATCATCTTGTTGCAGTACTTCAGCGCTGATTTCCATCAGATAACTGTTTAAACTACCTTGATTCCAACCATGGAAAATATCGCCAATTTCATGAGCAGATAAACCTAAACCATCATGAAGTAATTGGTATGCTTCACAAATTAATTGCATATCGGCGTATTCAATACCGTTATGCACCATCTTCACATAATGACCAGAACCAGCAGGACCTATGTAAGTCGTACATGGCTCACCCTCAATGACTGGGTTACCTGGCTCGAAACGCTCTATGGGTAAGCCTGTTTCAGGATCAACCTTAGCCGCCATCGCTTTCCATACAGGAGCAACGTACTGCCAAGCATCTTTGTCACCACTAGGCATTAATGATGGGCCAAAACGTGCACCGACTTCGCCACCTGAGACTGCTGAACTAAAGAATACAAACTTACCTTTAAAGCGCGCTTCACGCTCAACGGTATCTGTCCATAAACTGTTGCCTGTATCAACAATAATATCGTCTGATTCAATACCAGCATCAATTAACGCATTACACACACCGTCAACTGGGCCACCAGCAGGAACTGATAGAACGATCACACGAGGTTTAGCTAATGAATCGAGCATTTCGGTAAGATTATTACAGCCGAGCATTCGGGGTGCTTTGTCGGCCTTTCTTTCTGCTTGTTCTTGATTAATGGCGGCATTAACTTTTTCACTATCAAGATCGAAAGCGGCAACCTGGTAGCCATTATCAGCAATATTTAACGCGAGATTTTTGCCCATAACACCGAGGCCGATAACGCCGATGTCTGAACGAAATGATTGGGTTTTCATTATTATTTTCCAAAGGTCACAGAGATTAATCGCGCGTAGCGAATCCATTTGAAGGAGGATTATACGGATTTATGTAACAAAATTACAGTCGCAAAATGTGCACACTCTATTGCATAAATAGGAAGAATAAAAAACAAACAACTTTTATTGAATAAACACAGATAGTTATAAGAAGTGCTAGTAAATGTAAATCATTAATGCGTCGCTTAAATACAGAGTAAAAAGTGATGATGAGCCTTAGAACATTAAAGGCGAATATTAAAAAAGGGCTGTACGAGCAAATCGGAGTGATTTTTCAAACTCATACAGCCCTTTGGCAAGCGTTATGTCGCTTTAATTAAAGCCGTGCATCACATCAATACCAAAGCCTTTGCCTTCACCATGACAGGTTTGACAAGACTCATCACCAGGTTGGTAAATAGCGCCTGAGCTCGCATCTTGCTGGAATACACCACCGTAACTTACAGCGTGGGCAGCCCAACTTTCAACATTGTTATGACAAGCTGAGCATGTAGCGACTGTCGGTGAATACTCGGCAACTTCACCAGTCATGGTTGCATCAGGCGTTGCTACTACCACAGAATCTTGCGCTGCTAGCGTTTCCATATCGAGTTGGCCTTCGTCATGACATGCTCGGCAATCATTCGCCGCAGCAGGATAAGTCATATCTTCACGCTCGTTACCTTGATAACCCACAGTGGTTCGCGTATTAGCATGCAATGAATGCACTAACTCACGGTAGCTTAAGCTGTTATTGATGGTTCTAAATGCTTTGATGCTAGCATCACCTGGGGTGTGCTTACGCGTCGCATTCATGTATTTAACCATGTCGTTGGTATGACAGCTTTGACAGCTACCATCTGTCAATGTTGTTGCTACTTGCGGTGAATGACATGCACCACAGGTTGCGCCATTACCAGGAGTCGATATTTTACTGTGCGCATCATTTACACGTTGCTGGAATTGCTCATCATGACAAGCCACACATTTTTGGTTATTCACCAATTCAGCGTAAGCATCTACATTGGCAGTTAAGGCAATTGTGCTGTCAGCAGGTACTTCGGCAACAACAATATTAGTGTCTGAACCCAACGCATCACATGAAGCTGCTAACCCCGTTGATTTATCACCACATGCCATTACTTTGGCAAATAATGTTCCTTTATCCTCTAAGCCAAAATCAGCAACACTGGCATTAGCAATTGTCACAGTCACAACAGAACTATCTCTAGTGAGCGTGATATCGTCAGATCCTGAGACAATATCCCACACTTTACGTTGGCCATTATCAGTTGGCATTACGGCTTGTTGATTATTACCTGAAGCGACAATCCATAGATTATCAATAGCAGGATCAGCATCAGGATTAGTGCTTAACTGATTAAAGGTTAAGGTGGCAGTTAACGTGTCCTGCGCCTCATCTACAACACTGTCAGTTAACGCAAACTGATATTGCTGCATCAAGGTGTCAGTCACGCTCACCGTAGCATTGTGGAAAATGGCAGAACCTAATGGATTGTTACTATCTGGGTGACAACCACTACAGCTCATCGCCCATGCATCAGGAAATGCATCGCGATCATGGAATAAGCCTACCGCAGTACCATTCCAAGTATCAGGTGCATATTTCTCATGACAGCTTAAACAGGTTTCTTGACCAGGATATTGGTAAAAGTCAGCTTGAGGCGCACCGTCTTCAATATGACATTGCTGACATTGATGCATATCACCAGGATAAGACAAATCACTGTAGTCATGAACTGAACCTTTATAGCCAATCACTAAGTAATCACTCTTATGGATTTTATGTACTAAGCTCGCCATACCAATGCTCACACCGGTTTCAGGATCCCCTGAATAACTGGTATGACACATGACACAGCCTTCATAATCAAAGCGTTTGCTGCCATGCATTAATAAGCTATTGTCTGCCGATAAGTCATCGGTATGACAGCGATAACAGCTTTGCTCAGCAGCCAGTAATATCCGAGTGTCTTCTGCTGCCGCAGCAAAACCTGTTTGAGGATCAAAATCAAATGTGGTGTTAACTAACATGGTATTAATTTCGGCATCGGAATAAGGCAATAATTCTAAATAAACCCGATGAATATTTTCAGCAGTGTAGTCAGTATTGATACCATCAATATTTGAATAGCTGTCTAAGGTTTGTGAAAACGTATAACGGTACAAACCATTGCCTATTGCTTCAATACAGCCTTCTTTACATGAAGATTCAATACTGGCCTGCCATTGAGTGCCTTTATTTTTATCCCAGCCCTCTTCTAAATCATTATCAGCAACGTCACCCGGCTCCACTATATTATTGATATAACTTGTCCACTGTGGTGACAAATCAGTTTCAGCCGTAGATTGAACGCTAGCGCTATCAGCTTCATTTAATGGTCTAACTCGTCGTTGCTGCTCGCCCAGTTTAGCAATACCAGCACCCAAAGTCGGAATTGACTCCAAATCAGCTAACCCCCTGACAGCAACACCATTGACGTTACTCAAATAGAATTCAAAAGAGACGTTTAACGATTCGTCAATCGTAACTTTTTCAATTTCAGCTTTTAATGAAGTCGCTGAAGAAATCGCAATATTAATGTCACCAGGCTCGCCATCTTCACCATTACTTCCGTCATCACCGGAACAGGCTGTAAGTGCAACCATTGGAACTAAAACAAGTGGCGTTATCCACTTCTTATATTTCCTAGTTAACAATTTGCTCATCATTGTTATTCCTTTTATTAATTCACGGTATTTTTATTTATTGTAATAATTATTTATTTATAAAAATCTTATTGTGATAAAAATCATGAAACCATTTAAAAAATAAAATATTAATTCAAACTAAGCCTAATTCCATTTAATAAAATGCTATAAACAAAAATTAAAATTCCGAAAAATAGAATTAACCCACACATCATAAACAACAAATAGAATGGTTATTTTTAAATAATGAAATACCAGCATAAAAAGTGTGACTCAAGATATATATTGTGATTTATAAATTTTGTAAGAAAACAAACGTGATCATAATCAACTTGTTTTAAATTTAATTAAATAATACTCAAGTTATAAATATACACATAAAAGCAATATTTATAATTAAGAGGAAACAAATATGATCACAAGGAGAGCACTACTTGCTAATGGCGCTAAAGTGGCTGTCGGAACGATTTATGGCGGTACATTAGTAGGTTTTCTAACTGGCTGTGGTAGCAGCGATGATCCAGACACCCCAATAGTAGAAGTTTTACCCGGCGGTCTAATGGTGGTCAATCCCATCATTTGTGTCGGTTGCCGTCGCTGCGAAATTGCCTGTAGCTGGAGCCATGGTAAATCGGCTGTGAGCCCAAGTACTTCAAGAATAAAAGTCGCTAAAAACCTTAACTTTGGCCCCCATGGCGTTCAAGCCAATTATCAAGAACAACGGGGTGAGCAAGGCGATAGCACAATTGTCCCATCGACCTGTCGTCAGTGTGATGTCTGCATGACAGTTTGCCCGCAAGAAGCAATATCTGTTAACGAAGAAACCGGTGCAAGAGTGGTTAATGACGACTTATGTGTTGGTTGCGGTTACTGCGCAGATAAATGCCCCCAACAAGTTATCACTATTGATAAAACCACACGTAAATCGCTTAAGTGCGATCTATGTGAAGGTAAGCCAAATTGTGCAGAAGTCTGTCCAACAGGTGCAATTAAGTTTTATACCTGGGAAGAAGCAGTTGCAGAAGTTGAGCATCATGAAAAATATTTAGAATTAGTTTAAAAAAACTAACAAGGAATAATTATGACTAATACATATGGCGGCTGGGCCGGTTATGTTTTAAGAGTTAATTTAACAACAAAAGTAATAACCAAAGAAACCACTGAAACTTACCACGATTATATCGGTGGCATGGGAATTGGTTATAAAGTGTTATGGGATGATCATGTTGATGGAATTAAAGCAACTGATGAAGCAAACCAATTAGTTATTTCAGCGGGACCATTAAGTGGCTCTGGTGCTATTTGTTCTGCAAGAACCACAATTACTTCTCGTAACCCTGTTATTCGAAATCATTTAATAACTGATGGCCACTTTGGCGGTCACTTTTCACCAGAACTTAAATTTGCTGGTTACGATGCAATTATTATTGAAGGTAAATCTGAAACCCCTGTATGGCTAAAAATTGTTGATGACACTGTCACCCTTGAGCCAGCAGATTCATTATGGGGAGTCGGCATTTTTGATACCTTTGCTGCTGTCAGTAAAATGATGGGACAACAAGCACAGGTGGCCGCTATTGGCCCAAGTGGTGAGCATCTTGTGTCTCAATCAACGATTCAAACTCAAGGCGGTCATTCAGCAGGTGGACATGGCGCAGTTTTGGGTTCTAAAAAACTAAAAGCCATCGGCATTATCGGTACAGGTAGTGTAGATATTGCAGAATCGACAACGAATGAACAATTACGTGCTTTAGACGATCATATTCTTGGGATCATTGGTGCTAACAACAATGGCGTAGTACCAAACCAACCACAGTCTTGGGCTGAATACAGTTCTACTGGTAGTCGCTGGCGCGGAGGACCGGGCGTTACATGGGGCGCAGCCGACACCCCTGTTGAGTTAGAAGAAACCCCATGGGACGATCGCCAAAAAGTCGGCATGCGTACCTCAATGGCGGAAATGTACTTTGGCCGTGATGAAGCCAATAAAATCTTTAAACGCCCAGGTGGTTGTCATTCTTGCCCTATTCGCTGTTTCTGCGAAATCAAGAACCCGAAAATGAAGAGCGAATATAACCTACCCACCGAAAACATTACTAACGTGTGTCTAGGGTTCCTTGACCCTTGGTATGCTATGGGTAAACCAAGTAGCGGCGAGAAACGAACAGATATTCAGACTGTTGGTGCCTATTATATGGATGACAACGGGATTTGGAGTGCCTATGGGCAACTGTCTCATCTAATGCGCGAATTTACCGCTCGTGGTTTTTGGGAAATCATTCTACCTGCAGAAGAGTTTACAGCGATTAACTGGGCGCAATATGCCGATCTCGACGCCCACTTTATGCAAGACTTTTATACCCGTATTGCCTATAGCGCAGATTACCCAACATCTAACATATTTGGGCGCTGTTTAGGTCGTGGTTTACATGAGTTTATTAATGAAGATGGCGAGCTTTACAACGTCGAAGATATTCTTAATGAAGTCGACGCACCCCGTATGGCTGAACTTACTTTTGAGCTTGAGTCAGACGCTGATTACGATCTAGTGGGTAAAACCTATAGCGTATTCCTTGATAAAAACATGAAGGTATTTAATCGCTCAATGGTGGGCGGCGTTCATCACGCCAGTGAATCAGCAGGTCAAGTTGGCGCACTTTTAAATACTGTCTTTAACCGCGATCCGCAATGTCATTCACACATTAACTTAATTAACTGTGGTTTACCCTATGCAAAAATCGCTGAAGTGGCCGCATCACTTTGGGGCGAAGGCGCATTTGACCCAGTTAAACACTACACTGCAATGAACACCTCAAAAGCAAAATTTGCTAAATGGTGCCTAGTGAAAAATGTATTACATGATTCACTCACTCTGTGTAATTGGATGTTCCCACTTGTGGTATCACCGGATGTAAATCGTGACTATATCGGCGATAGCTCCATCGAGGCGCAAATGTTTAGTCTAGTGACTGGGATTGAAACATCAGAAGCTGAGCTTGATGCTAAAGCTGAAAGCGTATTGCAGCTGCACCGTGCATTAACCGTACTGCAAATGAACGAAATCGATCAGCGCAACAAGCATGATGTGTTGTCTGAATGGGTTTACGACTTAGATCATGACATGAGCTTCGGTGACGAAGGTACGATTAAGATGGACCGTGATGATATCCAAATTGGCTTAGACATGTTTTACGCTGAAATGGGCTGGGACAAAGACACTGGTGTACCTACTCGAGCCACTTTAGAGAAATTCAATCTTGGCTATGTAGCGGATAAGCTTGAAAGTCTATCCTTGTTACCAGCATAGGTGACTTAGTTATGATTGAATTAGTCGATTATATCCGCTTATTTAGTAAGGATGGTCGTCTTGTGACGGCCGAACAAATCATTGCCGTTGCAGGTCTTGACCTTGAAATAGAAGATGTTGAACTCGCTCACCAGCAATTGATTGAAGATAGTCAGTATCAAGATATCGCCATCATTGCAGGTGAAACAGAACAATACTTTTATTCCAGAAGGTTTATTGTCAGTAGCTTTGCCGCGCAGTGGATTGGTGTCAAAGATGGAAAGGTAATTGAAACTATGGCGAGTTATATTCGTCGCTATTCGGCGATGGGCGAACTCGTTGCAGCAACAAATTTTATCCATCCACCTTATCAACTTGAGCAGGCAGAATTAGCGACATTAATGGATAAGTTTCGTCAAACGGAGGGATGTGGAGATATTCACTTTCAACGTGATGGGAAAACTAATGAGACAGATAGCCAAGGGTATTTCTTCTCTATCCAAACAATGACTGATACCTATGCCAAAGTGTTAGCAGATCACGATCCCTTTGAGTGGTCTGCATAAACTTAGGTTAACGTTTGAATCTGTTTACTAATGCCAATCATCTGATTGGCATTTTTTATGTACTCACCATTAAATCTCTTTAGCAGCAACAATTCTGCAGCCAAAGCTCAAAGCAATAACAGTAAAATACAACATCATGGGTGGCTACTCTCATTGTCTCGTACCAAAAACCTCTCATTGCATCTTACCCAACCACTTTATTCCCTCGACGATATTAGGAGCGACTTTGAAACTTACAATCTTTACAATGATTTTAATTTATAAAATTAGCAATAGCACAAAACACTATAAATTTATCGATGTATAAAAACAGACATCAAGGTTTACCTTTTAGATTTTTAAATAATTAAAATTACCCAAATAAGAAATCATATCCACTTAATAAAATTAACCCGTAAAAATGGGCATAACAACTATTAGTAAAATTTTAAAATGTGACCTAGCGTAAATATTAATAATGAAAACATAAACTAATAAATAAACGTGATCACAATCAATTTGTTCTAATTCTTCCTCAATAATACTCGAACAATAAATATAAACAAATAAAGCAATATTTATTAATTAAGAGGAAAACAAATATGATTACAAGGAGAGCACTTCTTGCTAATGGCGCCAAAGTGGCCGTGGGGACTGTTTACTGCGGTACCTTGGTTAGTTTTCTTACCGGTTGTAGCAGTAGTGATGACAAAGATGCGCCAATAGTCGAAATCTTACCCGGTGGATTAATGGTGGTTGATCCTGTGCTATGTGTGGGTTGTAGGCGCTGTGAAATCGCCTGTAGCTGGAGCCATGGTAAATCAGCAGTCAGTCCAAGCACCTCAAGAATTAAAGTGGCCAAAAACCTGAACTTCGGCCCCCATGGCGTTCAAGCAAACTACCAAGATCAGCGCGGCGAAGAAGGCGACAGTACAATTGTGCCATCCACATGCCGACAGTGTGATATCTGCATGACCGTTTGCCCTCAAGAAGCCATATCAGTCCATGAAGAAACGGGCGCAAGAGTCGTTAATGACGAACTCTGTGTTGGTTGTGGTTATTGCGCAGACAAATGTCCGCAACAAGTTATTACCATTGATAAAACCACTCGAAAATCTCTCAAGTGTGACCTTTGTGAAGGCAAGCCTAATTGTGCCCAAGTTTGCCCAACAGCAGCAATTAAGTTTTATACCTGGGAAGAAGCCGTTGCCGAAGTTGAGCATCACGAAAAATATTTAAAATTAGTTTAACTAAAAGCTAAAGGAACAATTATGACGAATCAATATGGCGGCTGGGCCGGAAATGTTTTACGAGTTAATTTAACCACTAAATTAATAACCAAAGAAACAACTGAAACTTATCACGATTATATTGGTGGCATGGGTATTGGTTATAAAGTGTTATGGGATGACCATGTTGATAATATTAAAGCAACGGATGAAGAAAACCGTTTAGTTATTTCCGCAGGGCCATTGAGTGGTTCAGGCGCAATTTGTTCAGCAAGAACAACCATTACTTCTCGCAACCCTGTTATCCGCAATCATTTAATTACAGACGGTCACTTTGGCGGTCACTTTTCTCCTGAATTAAAGTTTGCAGGCTACGATGCCATTATTGTCGAAGGAATGTCAGATACGCCTGTTTGGCTTAAAATTGTCGATGATAAAGTGACCTTAGAGTCTGCAAGTTCGATTTGGGGTTTAGGTATGTTCGACACCTTCGCCGCGGTCAGTAAAATGATGGGGCAAGAAGCACAAGTTGCCGCTATTGGCCCAGGTGGTGAGCACCTTATCGCCCAATCAACCATTCAAACTCAAGGTGGTCATTCTGCAGGTGGCCACGGCGCGGTATTGGGTTCTAAAAAACTTAAAGCCATTGGGATTATCGGTACTGGCACAGTAGAAATTGCCGAAACAACATCCAATGAGCAATTACGTGCATTAGATGATCATATTCTCGGTATTATTGGCGCTAACAACCAAGGTGTTGTTCCTAATCAGCCACAATCTTGGGCAGAATATAGTGCCCCAATTAGTCGTTGGCGTGGTGGTCCAGGAGTCAAGTGGGGAGCAGCAGATAACCCTGTTGATGTGGGTGAAACCCCATGGGACGACCGTCATAAAGTTGGTATGCGAACATCTATGGCTGAATCTTACTTCGGTCGTGAAGAAGCCAACAAAATATTTAAACGCCCTGGCGGTTGTCATTCGTGCCCTATTCGTTGCTTCTGCGAAATAAAAAATCCAAAAATGAAAACCGAATACAAGTTACCCACCGAAAACATTACTAATGTATGTCTAGGTTTCCTCGACCCTTGGTATGCCATGGGGCAACCAGCAAATGGTGAAAAGCGCACCGACGTGCAAACTGTTGGCGCCTATTATATGGATAATTTTGGTATTTGGAGCGCTTACGGTCAGCTGTCTCATATGATGCGCGAATTCAACAAACGTAATTTCTGGGAAATATTACTTCCAGCTGAAGAGTTTGCACAGATTAATTGGACCCAATACAACTCCCAAGATGCACACTTTATGCAAGACTTTTACACACGTATTGCTTACGGTGAAACTTACCAAGGCTCAAATATCTTAGGCCGTTGTCTAGGTCGAGGCTTACATGAATTTATCAATGATGATGGTGAGTTATACAACATCGAAGATATTCTCAATGGAGTAGAAACACCGCGAATGGCAGAACTGACCTTTGAGCTTGATGGAGATGCCGGTTACGGCCTGATAGGAAAAACCTATAGTGTTTATCTCGATAAAAGCATGAAAGTGTTTAACCGCTCGATGGTTGGTGGCGTTCACCATGCCAGTGAATCAGCAGGTCAAGTTGGCGCGATACTGAATACCGTATTTAATCGCGACCCTCAGTGTCATTCACACATTAACTTGATTAATTGTGGGCTACCACAAACAAAAATTGCCGAAGTGGCTGCATCAATGTGGGGCGAAGGTGCATTTGATCCAGTTAAGCACTACAAACCAATGAACACCTCTAAAGCTAAGTTTGCTAAATGGTGTTTAGTAAAAAATGTACTTCATGACTCGCTCACCTTATGTAATTGGATGTTCCCACTGATTGTGTCACCCGACGTTAATAAGAATTACCTAGGCGATAGCTCAATTGAAGCGCAGATGTTTAGTCTAGTCACAGGTATTGAAACCTCTGAAGCAGAGCTAGATGCTAAAGCCGAAGCCGTACTGCAACTTCACCGAGCATTAACGGTGTTGCAAATGAACGAGATTGATCAGCGCAATCAGCATGACGTGTTATCTGAGTGGGTTTACGACTTAGACCATGACATGAACTTCGGTGACGAAGGTACGATTAAGATGGACAGAGACGATATTCAAATTGGCTTGGATATGTTTTATGCCGAAATGGGTTGGGATAAAGAGACCGGTGTCCCAACTCGTGCCACACTTGAAAAATTCAAACTAGGCTATGTGGCAGATAAGCTTGAAAGCTTAGCGCTGCTTCCTGCATAAGTGAGCCATTTATGATTGAACTAGTTGATTATATTCGCTTGTTAAGTAAGGACGGCCGTCTTGTGACGGCCGAACAAGTCATTGCCGTTGCAGGTCTAACGCTTGAAATAGACAATGTTGAGTTAGCTCACCAACAATTGATTGAAGATAGTCAGTTCCAAGATATCGAGATCATTAAAGGAGCAAGCGAGCACTACTTCTATTCAAAGAGGTCTATTGTTGCGGCTTACGCTAAGCAATGGATGGGTGTAAAAGAGGGTAAGTTAATCGAAACAATGGCGGATTATATTCGCCGTTATTCTGCAATGGGTGAATTGGTCGCAGCAACTAATTTTATCCACCCTCCTTATAACCTTAAGACAGCAGAATTAGCTTCATTGAATAAAAAGTTCAACAACACAGAAGGTTGTGAAGATATTCACTTTCAACTTGATAGCCAAAACAACAATGAAACTAAAGGTTATTACTTTTCTATCGAAACCATGACGACAACTTATGCCAAGGTCTTAGCTGATCATGATCCATTTGAGTGGTCAGCATAAACTAATGTTACTTAATGCAATGCCGTAACCTCTCACGGCAATGCAATAAAAAATGCCAATCGATTGATTGGCATTTGTATATTTAGCACTCATAGCCATACCAGTAATGACATATTTAAAATCAAATCCTTATCCACCAAATAAAATAGACTTTAGAATGATTTCCCTAATACTATTCGTGAGTTAACACTTCAACCGTATAAGTCATACAAAAGCGTGATTGAAGTACAAATTTTATTATTTTTCACTCCTAAAATACCTCTAAATTGGTACATTAGCTGTAACGTTAATCCATAATAAGCGTGAATAATGATCCCTACAACGACACAAGAAAGGCTGCTTAACCTCGACTATATGACCTTGTTAGTGTTCTTAAGGTTGTACGAATTTCAAAGTGGAAAACTAACTGCTGAATCATTTAACGTTCCTCAATCAAAAATAAGCCGCTGTTTATCACGACTCAGAGAAGCCTTCGATGACCCCCTGTTTATCAAAAAAGTATCGGGTCTTGAGATAACAGATAAATCTCAGCGCTTATACCCTATTCTCAAAAGAATCGAAATTAATCATATCGATCTTGTCCAAGAAATTGATAAAAGCATCGAAAGCCTAGATAGCGACATAACGATCCACGCACCTTCAGGCTTCACTAATGGTGTATTAAGAAAACTATACAATTGCCAGTGCGACAACATCTGCGGTAATACTTGCGTTAAATCTGCAGTGCTACAAGACAATGGTCCAAATGATGAAGAAATGCTGCTCAATAATCAGTGTGATATGGTCATCACTTGTAACCCATCAATACACGTTGGCATTCAGAGCCAGAAAATTTGCGAAGTCACAGACACCTTTGTGATAGCAAAACATGATCACCCTATCTGGGATGAAATCTATAAACCCATTCTAGATAGAGTACTGAACTACCCTGTGATCCTCACTGAGGTTTTACACTTTAACAGCGAGCTTGAAGCTACGCCGTTAAAACAATTTGCCGATGGTAGAAATCGCGAACTAAAAGTGGCGGCTAAAACCAATAATCTCAATGAAATTTACGACTTTCTCACTGGCACCGACGCCATAACATTAGTGGTTTCTCAAGGTGCGGTAGATTACTTAACTAATGACGACTCTCTGCGGGCACAAATCGTCCCACAAACAGAGCGTGTAGAATTAATGCGTAATAAGCCAAATATGACGCTGTATATGCAAACCCGTAAAACCGAGCGTAAGTTATCAAACTGCGTTAAAAACAAAATTGCAGATCTCATTTGCTCAGGTGCTAATGGCTGTATCAAAGCCAGCCAACTGGAACGTTAGTCACTGTATTAGTCGCAATATGCCTTTCAAAACTGACTCCAACTAGCTCGCTAGTTGGAGTTTTTTTATGCTCGTAGCCTTCCTCTCTAAAGGACTGATTTGACACACCGACATGAAGCACGCAAGATAATCAATTAGAATAAAAGCACCAATAATGAAATAAATCAGACTTTTATAAAACACCAATAATAACATTGCGACCATAATGCCAAGGCTAATAAGTCACAAAATTTGCGAAGAATGGAATCCTCATGTTCAGACAAAATATTATCATTACAGGCGCCAGCTCTGGGCTTGGACAAGGCATGGCACTTGAATTTGCTAAGCAAGGTGCCAACTTAGGTTTATGTGCAAGACGTACCGATCGCTTAGAAGAATTAAAATCACAAATTAACCAAACCTACCCCAATGTGACAGTGTGGATATTGGCATTAGATGTCAACGACCACCCACAAGTCTTTGATGTATTCGAGCAGTTCAATTCTCTCATGGGCACTGTAGACCGAGTCGTAGTTAACGCAGGCATGGGCAAAGGCGGTTCAATAGGTACCGGATTATTTGAAGCTAACAAACAAACTGCCCAAACCAATTTTGTTGCAGCATTAGCGCAATGTGAAGCCGCAATGAAAATATTCAGACAACAAAATGCTGGTCATTTAGTGACTGTTTCATCTATTAGCGCTCTACGAGGTTTTAGACGTGCAATGACCGTTTATGCCGCCACTAAAGCGGGATTAACATCACTCACTGAAGGGATCCGATTAGATGTAATGAACAGCCCAATAGCAGTAACTTGTGTTCACCCGGGTTATATCAAAACTGAGATAAACGATCACGCAGATGGCGCGCCATTTATGGTTGATGCAGAAACAGGTTGCCTCGCTATGGTCAAAGCCATTAATAAAGAACCCGCAAATTGCTACGTTCCTAGTTACCCATGGGCATTTATCCAACTTATCTTGCGAATATTACCTGATAAGCTTTTACGAAAGATGAGCTAAAAACCAACAATCTGCGGATTTATCAAACCAAAACAAGGCGAAATTGCTTAATAAATAATTTGATACCGGTTCATCTAAAATAATTGTTCGTATAAAAAAGAGAAGCTATTGGCTTCTCTTTTTTAATTTAACAAATGCTGTATCTGTTTACTTCATATGTTTACTTTATATGGTTACTACAGAGGGAGAGTATTAGTTACTTTAGCTCTGTAATATTAATCGAGCCTTTGCCATAAGTTGGATGGCCTTTTTGTTGCTCTTCAGGCAATTGATTAATGCAGTAATTAATGTAGAAAATATTCAGTACCACAGTGAAAAACTTATTCATTTTTAAATCGATGCCGAAATTCACATGGGCATAATCTTGTAATGCCGCTCGCGCTCTAAACGCCCAAAATACATATAAAAAAAACGCCCCCGCCAATAACAAGCTACCTATTCCACCCAGCAACCCTATTTCGCTATGTGACAATACCCCACCAAAACCAAAGCAAACGGCAATGGATAATATGAACGAATCATCAGCGGTTCGAATAGAAGTAATTTCATCCATTTTCGGGTATTTGGCGAATAGCCAAATAATCGGATATATCCCACCAGTAAAAACAGTTAACCAAAACAGTCGGCTAGTTTTGGTATTAATTTTTTCAGGTAACTCTTTAATGTTGTTCATAAACGTTGTTCAAGCCTTTGTCTGCTTACGGGTTAATTCTTACTGTTGGATAAAATACTCAAGCGATTATAGGATAAAAAACAATTCAATTTGATTAAATAACACTATAAATCAGCACTTAACTCCCATTTTAGACCAAATAACTCTGTTATCCAGCCCTAAAATGTCCATTTCCAAGCCGTTAATAACATCCTACTTTTTATCATTGGATTTTTGCGAGCAATAAAAAGCGAGCCAATTGGCTCGCGTTTAGTTAACGATTTAAGCGTTCTTAACCTATACAGTTAACTCTTTCGTTAGCGAGTCTGCATAGCCCATTTTCGTTAATGCACTGCGAACAATATCCAATGTCATTGGATCTTCAATTGTCGCAGGTATAGTGTACTCATTGTTATCAGCAATCTTACGCATGGTGGCACGTAAGATTTTACCTGAACGAGTCTTAGGTAACTTTTGCACTGCACTGACTAATCTAAACGAAGCGACAGGGCCTATTTCATGACGTACTAATGCTAGTAGTTCCTTATAAAGTTGTTCATCTGATAGGTTAACGCCATTTTTAAGCACCACTAGTCCCAATGGCACTTGGCCTTTAAGCTTATCTTGCACCCCAATCACAGCAGCTTCTGCAACAGCATCATGCTGACACAAGACTTCTTCAAATCGTCCTGTCGATAATCTATGCCCTGCAACATTAATGATGTCATCAATGCGGCTCATAATATAAAGATAACCCTCTTCATCGATATAGCCCGCATCTCCGGTTAAGTAATATCCATCATACATCGACAAATAACTGTCCACATATCGGGCATCGTTATTCCAAAGCGTGGTGAGATTACCTGGTGGCAACGGCAGTTTAATCACTACATTACCGCTATCATTGGCAGGCACTTGGTCACCCATCGCATCAAGCACCTCAACTTGATAACCAGGTACAGGTCTTGCGGGCGATCCAGCCTTAATCGCAATCGGATCCACGCCCATTAAGTTCGCCGCCACAGGCCAACCTGTTTCAGTTTGCCACCAATGATCGATAACAGGTTTGCTGAGTTTATCTTGAGCCCAATGAAGCGTGTCTGGATCGCAGCGCTCACCCGCTAAAAATACTTGGCCTAAGCAAGATAAATCAACACCTTTTAAAAGCTCCCCATCAGGGTCTTCACGCTTAATCGCGCGAATTGCGGTCGGTGCAGTGAAAAAGCTTTTTACTTGATAGCTTTCAATAATGCGCCAAAATGCGCCAGCATCTGGGGTGCCAACAGGCTTACCTTCATACATTAACGTGGTAGCGCCAGCCATTAACGGCCCATAAACAATGTAAGAGTGACCCACCACCCAGCCCACATCTGATGCCGCCCAAAATACATCACCCGCTTCAATATTATAAATGTGCTTCATCGACCAGGTCATCGCCACCGCGTGGCCGCCATTATCACGTACCACACCTTTTGGTTGCCCAGTGGTGCCCGAGGTATACAGCACATACAGAGGGTGAGTTGATTCAACAGGAACACAATCAACAAATGGGGCATCTGCTATTGAAGCCTGCCAATCAGCATCTCTTACAGCTTGCATCTCTGCACTGTATTGCGGACGATTTAAAATAACACAGTGATTCACAGTATGAGTGGCTTGATTTAACGCTTCATCTAATAGCGGTTTGTATTTCACGACGCCTGAAGGCTCAATACCACATGAAGCAGAGAGAATTAATTTAGGTTTAGCATCGTTAATGCGTGTAGCCAATTCATTTGCAGCAAAGCCACCAAACACCACTGAATGAATAGCGCCAATTCGAGCACACGCTAACATCGCATAGGCAGTTTCTGGCACCATTGGCATATAAATTACGACTCTATCGCCCTTTTCGATGCCAATTGATTGCATGTAACCCGCTAAGCGGCTGACTTGAGAAAGCAATTCTTGATAGCTAATACTGTATTGGTTTTGAGTCACAGGGCTCACGTATTCGATAGCAATTCTATCCCCATGTCCTGCCTCAACGTGCCTGTCAACAGCATTAAAACAAGTGTTCATTTTACCTCCAGCAAACCATTGATAAAATGGCGCCTTAGACTCATCTAACACTTGCTCAAATGGTGTAAACCACGTCACTGCTTTAGCAGCCTCTTGCCAAAAGCCTTGTTTATCAGCTAAAGACTGCTGATGCATCTTCATCCCTAATCCAGCCATCTTTTACTCCCCAGTCATATGCTATATCAGTTAATTTTTAATCACGGTGATTATTTTTATTTCATTATGGCGTGGTTAAAAAATAATCCCCATTAGACCAAGGGATATAACATTTAAGCAGCACGAAGTGTGTTAACTGACACTTAAATCGTTAGCTAAGACATTGAAATTCAAACACTCGTATAATTTTTCATGACCATTAATTTATAAAACTTGGTATACTGCTAAGCCGCCAATACATGCATGTTTTGTAAAACTCCTCCGCATTTGGCAAGCACTATTTACAATAATTCCGACCCAAATTGCTTTTACAAACTGGCAGCAAACTTTACCTTTACGTAAACTTCATATATCTTGCATCAAAAGACGTACTTTTGGTGAAACGATGAGCGCAAATTTAAACCCACAATCTACATATTCAATCAGTGATTTATCAAAAGAATTTGATATCACAACAAGAAGTATTCGTTTCTACGAAGACCAAGGACTAATAAAGCCAAAACGCCGTGGGCAAACTCGTATTTACAGTCTAAAAGACCGTGTACGTTTAAAACTGATTTTACGCGGCAAGCGCTTAGGGTTTTCGTTAGCGGAAACACGTCGTTTGTTTGAACTTTACGATGCAGATAAAAGCAGTACATCGCAGTTGCACACCATGCTTGACTTAGTAGAAGAAAAGAAAGCATCACTGCAACAGCAAATGGATGATATTAAAGTCGTATTGATGGAACTGAATTCAGCCGAGCAGCAATGCCGTGCGGCGCTTGAACAGGACAAATAAACTCAATAAGACTAAGCATACGTGGCCCAAAAAGTATTAAAGAAATACCAATAAAAATAGCCAAACTCATCGACGCTATTGGTACAACAGATTTATATCCAAAAAGGAAAGCATTGAGTCAAAAAGAATTCAAGCTTTCCGATGTTAGCAATAACAGCTAGACCATAAAAATTATAAGCCCAAGAAACAACATAGTTTTACGGCAGCAGTAACCTATATTCAACAGGACACAAGACAATGACATCACTCTACACAAGCCTTAATTTCGGCCTGGGCGAAGACGTGGACATGCTTCGCGACGCCATCAATGACTTTGCAACAAACGAAATTGCTCCAATCGCAGCGCAAGTTGATCAAGACAATGCATTTCCTAATCACATGTGGCCAGTTTTAGGCGAAATGGGATTACTTGGTGTCACTGTGCCTGAAGAATTTGGCGGCGCAAACATGGGCTACCTTGCCCATGTGGTAGCAATGGAAGAAATCTCCCGCGCATCAGCCTCTATCGGCTTAAGTTACGGCGCACATTCAAACTTATGTGTTAACCAAATCAACCGTAACGGTAACGAAGCGCAAAAAGCCAAATACCTACCTAAATTGGTTAGCGGTGAGCACATTGGTGCACTCGCTATGAGTGAGCCTAATGCTGGTTCTGATGTTGTTTCAATGAAGCTTAATGCCCGTAAAGAAGGCGACCGCTACATTTTAAACGGCAACAAAATGTGGATCACTAACGGCCCAGATGCTGACACCCTAGTGATTTACGCTAAAACCGATATCGATAAAGGCCCTCATGGCATTACCGCTTTTATCATCGAAAAAACCTTCAAAGGTTTCAGCACAGCGCAAAAGCTCGACAAATTGGGCATGCGTGGTTCAAACACCTGTGAATTAGTTTTTGAAGACTGTGAAGTCCCTGAAGAAAATATTCTTGGTGGTCTAAACAACGGCGTCAAAGTACTAATGAGCGGTTTAGATTACGAACGAGTCGTACTGTCGGGTGGCCCACTAGGCATCATGAATGCCTGTATGGACATTGTTGTACCCTACATTCACGAACGCGAACAGTTCGGTAAATCAATCGGTGAATTCCAGCTAATTCAAGGCAAAATCGCCGATATGTACACAGGCATGAACGCCGCTAAGTCATACGTGTATAACGTGGCTAAATCATGCGATCGCGGTGAAACCACCCGCAAAGATGCTGCTGGCGCTATCTTATACAGTGCAGAACTTGCCACTAAAATGGCATTAGATGCGATTCAGTTACTGGGTGGTAATGGTTACATTAATGAATATGCCACAGGCCGTTTACTGCGTGATGCCAAGCTTTACGAAATTGGCGCTGGCACCTCAGAAATTCGCCGTATGCTAATTGGCCGAGAACTGTTTAACGAAACGAAATAGTTAGCAAATTGAGCTAACGTTCAAACGACATAACCTAAACCGATAGTTTGCGGTAATAGTGTGTAGTAATCACCACAGCTATCGGTAATTAGCCATTAAAGAAGTGGAAAGTGTTTTGCGAAGTATGGTTGGGAGTTTCCCCCATTGTCTCGACCATGCTATCGCTCCCCTTGATTCAATAAGGATATGCATTGTGACGCAATTGAGCAGCCGTATTAACTCCCGTAGCGATGAATTTAAAGCCAAACATAATGACATGGCTGCCATCGTAGACGATTTGAAACTCAAACTCGCTAAGATTGAACAAGGCGGTGGTCCCGTTGCCCTTGAGCGTCATCTTTCGAGAGGTAAATTGCTCCCTCGTCAGCGCGTCGAAAAACTCCTCGACCCAGGTTCGCCATTTTTAGAGATCTCCCAATTTGCGGCCTACGAAGTTTACGACGAAGCAGTACCTGCAGCAGGCGTAATTGCTGGTATCGGTCGCGTTAGCGGCGTTGAATGTATGATTATCGCTAACGATGCAACCGTTAAAGGCGGTACTTATTATCCGATTACAGTGAAAAAGCATTTACGTGCCCAAGACATCGCCAATCGCTGTCATTTGCCGTGTATCTACTTAGTGGATTCAGGCGGAGCAAACTTACCGCGTCAAGATGAAGTATTCCCTGACCGCGATCATTTCGGGCGTATCTTTTACAATCAAGCACAAATGTCAGCCAAAGGCATTCCGCAAGTGGCCGTTGTAATGGGCTTATGTACCGCTGGCGGCGCATACGTTCCAGCCATGGCAGATGAATCGATTATTGTAAAAGAACAAGGCACCATCTTTTTAGCAGGTCCACCGCTAGTTAAAGCGGCTACTGGTGAAGAGGTCTCCGCTGAAGAGCTTGGCGGCGCTGAAGTGCACACCAAAATTTCAGGCGTTGCTGATCACTTAGCTCAAAACGATGACCACGCACTGGAGCTGGCCCGCAAATCTATTGCCCGCCTTAATCATCAAAAACAAATTGAAGCTCAGTTAAGTCCTGTTAAGCTACCTAAGTTTGATATTAACGAGCTTTACGGCATTGTCGGCACCGATCTTAAAAAGCCATTTGATGTAAAAGAAGTCATTGCCCGCGTCGTTGATGACTCTGACTTTGACGAGTTCAAAGCCAATTACGGTAACACCTTAGTATGTGGTTTTGCCCGCATTCATGGCTACCCTGTCGGCATTGTGGCTAACAATGGCATTTTATTTTCTGAGTCTGCCCAAAAAGGCGCGCACTTTATTGAATTGTGTTGCCAACGCAAAATCCCATTACTGTTCCTGCAAAACATCACAGGTTTTATGGTGGGTAAAAAGTACGAACATGAGGGTATTGCTAAGCACGGCGCAAAAATGGTTACCGCAGTATCTTGTGCCAATGTGCCTAAATTTACCGTCATCATTGGCGGCAGTTATGGCGCAGGTAACTACGGTATGTGTGGCCGTGCATTTGAACCGACCATGATGTGGATGTGGCCAAATGCCCGCATATCAGTGATGGGCGGTGAACAAGCAGCAGGCGTATTAGCCACGGTTCGCCGTGATGGTTTAGCCCGTAAAGGCCAAGAATGGTCTGATGAAGACGAGCAAGCCTTTAGAAAACCGATTGTTGAGCAGTACGATAAAGAAGGTCATCCGTACCATGCCAGCGCCCGTTTATGGGACGACGGCATTATTGACCCTGCGCAGACTCGAGATGTTGTCGGTTTAGCGTTATCGGCGGCGTTAAATGCGCCTATTGAAGATACCAAGTTTGGTGTGTTCCGCATGTAATTGCGGTTATTCATTCAATATCAATAGGAGCATGCAAACATGGCAATAGCCAACCCGTACCAATACATCCAATGCCAGCTTAACCAAGGCGTTGGTGAGTTAATTTTAGACCGCGTTGAAAAACATAATGCCTTTGATGAAGTGATGATTAATGAAATGATCACCGCCATCGAAGCCTTTGCCGAAAACGACCAATGCCAGCAATTAATATTGCGCGCCAACGGTAAAAACTTCAGTGCAGGCGCTGACCTTAACTGGATGCGCAAGCAAGCCAAAATGGACTTTGAGCAAAACCTCAATGACGCCCATGAGCTGGCTAAATTAATGCACGTGCTAGATAAATTTCCTAAGCCGACTATCGCCTTAGTCAATGGCGCAGCCTTTGGCGGCGCACTCGGACTTATTTGCTGCTGCGATATCGCCATTGCCAATGAGCGTGCCAGCTTTTGTTTAAGCGAAGTCAAACTCGGTCTCATCCCAGCCGTCATAAGCCCTTATGTGGTGCGCGCTATGGGTAACCGCCAAGCAAGACGTTACATGCTAACGGCTGAGCGCTTTAGCGCAGAAGTTGCGTTAACTCATCAAGTGATCCATGAGATTAATGACGATTTAGACACTGCAGCTAAACCCTTTATTGATGCTTTCAAGGCCAACAGCCCTCAAGGCATGGCATGGGTTAAAACTTTAGTATCAAGTCTTGAAAATGGCGTGATTGACGATACCACCCTCGCCTATACCAGTGAGCAAATTGCTCGTATTCGTGTATCAGATGAAGGCCAAGAAGGCCTCAATGCATTCTTTGAAAAACGCTCACCCGCTTGGAATGATTTACCTTCCCAAAGCACCAAGCCTGATGCGCAAGGAGCTCAATAATGTTTACTAAATTATTAATTGCTAACCGCGGTGAAATTGCTTGTCGCATTATTAATACCGCTCGCGCGATGGGTGTCCGCACTGTTGCGCTATATTCTGATGCCGACGCCAATGCCCGTCATGTTGCCATGGCCGATGAGTCATTTCATATCGGCGGCAGCGCGCCTGCTGAGTCATACCTTAAAGGCGATTTAATTATCGATATCGCTAAAAGGGCAGGTGCTGAAGCTATTCATCCAGGTTATGGATTTTTATCTGAAAACGCTGACTTTGCCCGCAACTGTGAGCAAAACGGCATTGCCTTTGTAGGACCTGGCAGTGATGCCATTGACTCAATGGGCAGTAAAAGCGCGGCTAAAATCATTATGGGCGCAGCAAATGTGCCGTTAGTGCCTGGTTACCACGGTGATGACCAAAACGATGAAACTTTACTAACCGAAGCTGAAAATGTTGGCTATCCAATGCTGATTAAAGCCGCCTTTGGCGGCGGCGGTAAAGGCATGCGTATCGTTGAAAACCAAGCAGAAGTGCTTGATGCGATAAATTCCGCTCGCCGTGAAGCAGCCTCATCGTTTGGCAATGACAAATTATTAATGGAGCGCTACCTACGTCAGCCTCGTCACGTCGAAGTGCAAGTATTTGCCGACACCTTTGGCAATACCATTTACTTATCAGACCGTGATTGCTCGATTCAACGTCGTCACCAAAAAGTAGTCGAAGAAGCGCCAGCGCCGGGTCTTTCAGATGCACTGCGTCAGCAAATGGGTGAAGCCGCCGTTGCCGCTGCTAAAGCCATTGATTATGTTGGTGCGGGTACAGTTGAGTTCTTATTAGATACCGACGACAGCTTTTACTTCATGGAAATGAACACTCGTCTACAAGTGGAGCATCCAGTGACTGAAATGGTCACGGGCCAAGATTTAGTTAAATGGCAGCTAATGGTTGCCAGTGGCAGCGAGTTACCGCTAAAACAAGATGAAGTCAGTATTCATGGCCACTCGTTTGAAGTGCGTATTTACGCTGAAGACCCACGTAATGAGTTTTTGCCAGCAGCAGGTAAATTAAACTTCTTGCGTGAGCCAGATCAAAACCGCTATGTGCGTATTGATTCGGGTATTCGTGAAAACGATGTCATCAGTAACTTTTACGACCCAATGATTTCAAAATTGATTGTATGGGATGAATCTCGCCCACGTGCACTGCAGCGTTTAACCCACGCATTAAGCTCATACCAAATCAGCGGTCTTAAACATAATATCGAATTTTTAGCTAATATCGCTGAACATAAAGCCTTTGCCGAAGCTGATTTTTGTACCGACTTTATCGAACGCTACTCAAGTAGCTTAATTGGCGATGTCACCAATGAATCAGATAATGCATTAGCTCTTGCGGGGCTTTATCAAGTCCTTGCACGTCAAGAGGCTGCAAAAGTCAACGCCACTAACAGTGACGACCCTTATTCACCTTGGGGACAAGTCAGCGGTTTCAGACTCAATAGCGCAAGCGTTCATCACGTAGCTCTACTCACTGACTCAGTGACTAGTGACAGCAGTTCGGCTAACAATACAGAGCAACCTGCCCTACAAAACCTAGTGATTACTGACTTAGGCGATGCATTGCACCTAGGTCTTAACGGTCAAGCACTCAAACTTGCTGGCTCTATTCAGGATGACGTATTACTGGCTGAAATTAACGGCCATAAAAGCAAAGTCCCTGTAAGCCATGAAGGTGATGACTTTACCCTCTTCTTACCTAGCGGTAGTTACCACTTTAAAGCGGTACTGGCTCAAGTAGCAGAAGATACGGTAGATAGCGCCGATAAACTCAAAGCGCCAATGAATGGCACTGTAGTCACCCACCTTGTGGAAGTTGGCGATAGTGTTACTGAAGGCCAAGGCTTATTAGTCATGGAAGCCATGAAAATGGAATACACCATTGAAGCGCCGTTTGATGGTGTCGTCAGTGAGTTTTATTTCCAAAGCGGCGAGTTAGTCACTGATGGTGCCCAGCTTTTGAATGTTGAAGCACTTAATGTAGAAGCGAAGGAAGATTAAATATGAGCCTTGCTAATTCGCTTCCTACCCATGTCAGCATCTTTGAAGTTGGCGCTCGTGATGGCCTGCAAAACGAAAAGCTTGTCACGACTCAAGATAAGCTTAGCTTAATTGAGCAACTTGCCGATGCGGGCGTCAAGCGCATCGAAGCTGGCAGTTTTGTGTCACCTAAATGGGTGCCGCAAATGGCGGACTCAAAAGATGTGTTTAACGCGATAAATAGTCAAAACAGCATTCGAACAGCAGGCGTTGTTTACTCAGCGCTAACCCCGAATTTAAAAGGGCTGGAACTTGCGCTTGACGCTGGCGCCGATGAAGTTGCCATATTTGGCGCAGCATCTGAAACCTTCAGCCAGCGCAATATAAACTGCTCAATTGAAGAATCAATTGCCCGCTTCGAGCCAGTGATGGCGCTGGCTAAAGCCCGTAATATCCCTGTTCGTGGATACGTATCATGTGTACTAGGCTGCCCATACGAAGGGGACATTGATATCAATGAAGTCGCCCGCGTGTCTGAAATACTTTACAAAATGGGCTGTTACGAGATTTCACTTGGCGACACCATTGGTGTTGGCACACCTATTAAAGCCCGTAAGATGGTTGAAGCAGTGGCTAAATTAGTCCCTGTTGAAAAACTCGCTTTGCATTTTCATGACACTTACGGCCAAGCACTTGCCAATATTGAGGCGTGCTTAAGTACTGGTATTAGCGTGGTTGACTCATCCGTTGCAGGTCTTGGCGGTTGCCCTTATGCCAAAGGTGCATCGGGTAATTTAGCCACAGAAGATCTGGTGTATATGCTTCACGGCATGGGGATAGAAACTGGCATAGACTTAACTAAGCTTGCCAAAGCAGGCAACCAAATTAGCCAAGCATTAGGTCGCCAAAACGGCTCAAAAGTGGCACAAGCGATTAGCGCGGATTAGTTTTTAGCTACAGCAGAGCTATTCGCTCAATTTAACGAGCTAATAGACAAACACAGAATAAGTACACACTTTGCACCTTAGCAAACTGAAAAGGACAAGATGATGGCAGGACTCAATAAAGTCGTTCATAGCTACGAAGAAGCCTTAAATGGATTAACCAATGACATGACAATCATGGTCGGTGGTTTTGGCCTATGCGGTATTCCAGAAGGGTTAATTAACCACATGGTAAAAATGGGCGTATCTGGTTTAACTGCCATTTCAAATAACGCTGGTGTTGACGATTTCGGCTTAGGTTTACTGCTTAAACAGCGTCAAATCGCTACCATGATTGCCTCATATGTGGGCGAAAATGCCACCTTCGAGCAGCAAATGTTATCGGGTGAGCTTAACGTTATCTTGACCCCACAAGGTACATTGGCTGAAAAAATTCGTGCCGGCGGCGCAGGTATCCCTGCCTTTTTCACAGCAACAGGTTACGGCACCCCAATCGCAGACGGTAAAGAAACCCGTGAAATCAAAGGACGTCATTACGTACTTGAAGATTCACTGACGTCTGACTTTGCCCTCGTTCGCGCTTGGAAAGCTGACACTATGGGTAACTTAATCTTCCGTAAAACAGCCGCAAACTTTAACCCTATGATGGCAACCGCGGGCAAAATTACCGTGGTTGAAGCCGAAGAGATTGTCCAGCCGGGCGAGTTAGACCCAAACCATATTCATACCCCCGGTATTTACGTTGACCGTGTAATTCAAGCCAGCTTTGAAAAGCGCATCGAGCAACGCACTGTCAAACCAACCGAAGCGGCAGCAAAATAAGGAGCAAGACATGGCATTATCAAGAGAACAACTTGCTCAACGTGTAGCACAAGAAATGCAAGATGGCTTTTACGTTAACCTCGGCATTGGTATCCCAACGTTAGTGGCTAACTACATTCCACAAGGAATGAGCGTCATGCTGCAATCTGAAAACGGCTTACTGGGTATGGGCGAGTTCCCAACTGAAGACACCATTGATGCCGACCTTATCAACGCTGGTAAGCAAACTGTCACAGCAGTTGATGGCGCATCGTTTTTCTCATCTGCAGAAAGCTTTGCCATGATCCGCGGCGGACATGTAGATTTAACCGTACTGGGTGCATTTGAAGTCGATGTTAACGGCTCAATCGCCTCATGGATGATCCCAGGCAAACTGATTAAAGGCATGGGCGGCGCCATGGACTTAGTGGCTGGCGCTGACAATATCATCGTCACCATGATGCATGCTGATAAAAAAGGTAACTCTAAGCTACTGCCTTTATGCGAGCTGCCATTAACAGGCTACGGCTGTATTAAACGTGTTATGACTGATCTTGCCTTTATGGAAATCAAAGACGGCGCATTCCACTTATTAGAGCGTGCACCAGGGGTGTCGGTGGAAGAGATCCAATCAAAAACAGCGGGTAAGTTGGTCGTGCCAGAGCATGTACCAGAAATGGTGTTTTAAATTGAATGCTTGATTCAATTTAACTTTGAAAAGATCAAAAGCGAGCTTAATTGGAGGCTCGCTTTTTTGTTGGAGTAATTTGAGTTTTTAGTGATGAGAGCACCAAACTTCGTTTGGATTGAGGTTTGAAAGATTAATGTCGTGGTGCTTCGCCCACACCAGACCAAAAGGGAGTGGACGGCAACTCCCTCTTGGAACACCCACCCGCTCCAACGAAGTGTTTTTCCTCTGACTAGCTAAGCCAATTCACTACCGCCTCAGATTCGCCATCCATGGCTCAATCTGAGGCTATGTCGGCGTCCTGCCTCCATCACGTGAATTGACTTAACGTCATCGGACACTTCAATGGAGATTGTTGAATCCGTAGGTTTGTTTTTAATTAGAGATTCAATTTACTTTACCTAAACTTATTTTCTTCACTTATTGCCTTCTAAATAAACTCTTCCGTATACATAATAAATATACATAACCCAACTGATATCAATCACTATAAGAATCGACATTGGTGATAATTTATCAAAGAAACCTAAGATTGCTGAATACAATCCAGTGGAAGCATAAACACATAAGAAAATAAGTTTAAAATCTGCATCATATCTAAACAGTTTTATTTCTTCCTGTGAAAAAAGAACGAGTAAAAATATAATCCCGCATACGGTTCCTACAACATAATGTTCCGAAAAAGTGGAAAAAATACTTCCCTGCATAAACATTATTGGAATTATAGCCGACTGTATAAAAGAATAGGTATCTTGACGCTCACAGCCTTTATAAGGATTTTCCATTTATATAATTCCCTTTCGTCTGGTGTGGGCGAAGCACCACGACTTTAAATATTTGTGACCGATAGGTCATTAGTTACCCATCCAATACCAAATGAACCTGCGGGTTCAATGGTCTCCGTTGAAAGTGCCTAAAAAGCAAACGATATAGAAACAGCAAGGTTCTTAAACTAGACTAACTATCCACATTCTTAAAAATATTACATATTTCAGAGGCACTACCTCCTTCGCCATCGCTACTATCAAATGACAATACAGCTTGAACACCGTCTAGAAGCGCAAGATACTCATGCTCAACCCCCTTAAAAGGTTTAATAAACCTAAATACAGAACAGTTTTCTATAACGTAAATATCTTCAATATAATGCTCAGAATACAATTTTTCTATTAGCTCTTTTTTGTTAACGGATAGATTATCAATTCTAATAACGCCATCCTCATATACTAATAA
This sequence comes from Shewanella sp. GJ50-10, assembly GCF_055808815.1. NCBI lineage: Bacteria > Pseudomonadati > Pseudomonadota > Gammaproteobacteria > Alteromonadales > Shewanellaceae > Shewanella > Shewanella sp. GJ50-10. Next base: position 3,004,437 of record NZ_JBVVSS010000001.1, read on the forward strand.
ACTAGTGTAAACGAGATACTGTACGCTAGGCTCCCTTCGAGCTATGACATAGTAATCACTCAGTTAAAATGACTGATTGCCACCACTTTCATCTGAAAACAATACGACCTTATTATCTTCTTTATAATCACTGCTATAAAAAATATAACCGTAAAGCATTAAATCTTTATACATGTATGTCAGAACATTTAAAGCAATAATGATAACTACAAATATGGATAATTTAACTGTCCCTTTTCTTCCATTCCATTTAACTTTATTAGTAGCCATCTTGCTCACTTTGAGGAAAAACTTAATTACACTTTAAAAATAAATGGGATCAGAGTAAACAGTCTTGGGATAAGTGGGGTCTGAGTAGGATAAGTGGAGGCAGAGTAAACTTTCTCTTTCCAACACCAAATTAACCTGCTGGCTCGATGGTCTCCGTTGGAAGTGCCTGAATGCGTTAAGCTAATTTGTGTGATGGAGGCAGGACGCCGACATAGCCTCAGATTGAGCCATGGATGGCGAATCTGAGGCGGTAGCAAATTCGCTTATTTAGCATGAAGATCAACACTTCGTCGGAGCGGCAAGGGATGTCAAGAAGGGAAATGCTGTTGTTTCCCTTTCGTCTGGTGTGGGCGAAGCACCACGACTTTAAATCTTCGTGACCGTAGGTCATTAGCAAGCATCCATGTCATCGTGACATTCGTATATCCAAAATAAGTCGGGTCAGAACAAACTTTCTCTATCCAACATCAAATGAACCTGCTGGCTCGATGGTCTCCGTTGGAAGTGTCTGAGTGCGTTAAGCTAATTTGCGTGATGGAGGCAGGACGCCGACATAGCCTCAGTTGAGCCATGGATGGCGATTCTGAGGCGGTAGCAAATTTGCTTATTTAGCATGAAGATCAACACTTCGTCGGAGCGGCAAGGGATGTCGAGAAGGGAAATGCTGTTGTTTCCCTTTCGTCTGGTGTGGGCGAAGCACCACGACTTTAAATTTTCGTGACCGACAGGTCATCCATGTCATTCGTATATCCATATACGTCAGATGCAATAAGTCGTGAATAAGTCGGGTCAGATCAAACTTTCTCTATCCATTACCAAATTAACCTGCTGGCTCGATGATCTCCGTTGGAAGTGTCTGAATGCGTTAAGCTAATTTGCGTGATGGAGGCAGGACGCCGACATAGCCTCAGATTGAGCCATGGATGGCGAATCTGAGGCGGTAGCAAATTCGCTTATTTAGCGTGAAGATCAACACTTCGTCGGAGCGGCAAGGGATGTCGAGAAGGGAAATGCTGTTGTTTCCCTTTCGTCAGGTGTGGGCGAAGCACCACGACTTTAAATCTTCGTGACCGTAGGTCATAAGCAAACATCCGGCCTATCGTCGCCGACATAGCCTCAGTTGAGCCATGGTCACTCTTTGACATCCATGTCATCGTGACATTCGTATATCCATATACAGAAGATGCGAATCTGAGGCGGTAGCAAATTCGCTTATTTAGCATGAAGATCAACACTTCGTCGGAGCGGCAAGGGATGTCGAGAAGGGAAATGCTGTTGTTTCCCTTTCGTCTGGTGTGGGCGAAGCACCACGACTTTAAATCTTGGTGACCGTAGGTCATTAGCAAGCATCCATGTCATCGTGACATTCGTATATCCTTATACAGCTGATACGAAGTATCACGATATTAAATCATTATGACTGGTAGCTCATTGCCTTAAAACAATCACTAAGCTTCTATTACAAAACTACCTTGCATAATTGCCCAGTGGCCTGGGAATGAGCAAAAAAATCGGTAAGCTGCCGAGCTGTCTAATCCGTCAATACTAAAAGTAATTGACGTAGAACCACCGCCGCCAATTACATCAGTATGCGCTAACACTCTTTCATCGCCCGCTTTTATATAACTGTTATCAGCCCCTGCCGTCATGCCATCATTGGCAATCGCTTGCACATTATCAGCTGTGCTTAATACCCAGTTATGACCCATTGCCGTTTTAGGCAAATTACCAGAATGCTTTAGATTTAACGTCACCTCTTTGCAGCTTGCTGGTACTGATAACGCTTTCTTATCAAATTGCATAGCATCATTAGCAGTGATGGTCAGTTCACACTTACTTTCAGTCGTATTAGCATTGGCATTTAAGCTCATTACTATTAAACCCACAGCTATAGCTATCTTAATAATATTAGTCATGTTATTCCCTTCTGAAATGATTATTAATTGCAGTGTTTCTGCAAAACAAGGGCATACTAAAACAATACCAAACAAATGAGAATGATTATCAATTGTAAATTAATTAAAGGTTTATTAGCTAAAGTCTTTAGTAAAAATAAAGCACCACTTGAAATCTTAATGGTAAATTGATTTTTAATTCTCAAACTTCCTCTATTCCCCTTTAAAGAAGCCTTTCAAAAAGTGTGCTTTAAAGAACTATTATTTAATATTCAATTACAACAAAGCCTGTATGATTGCCCACACTGTTATTGCGAGCTTTCCTCGCAACCTATTCCTTTATTTTTGGTGACTTAAATGACCTTTGATGTCGTATTGCTGTTAGTTGCAGGTTTTTTGGGTGGAGTATTAAACTCATTAGCCGGCGGTGGCAGCTTTATCACCTTCCCAGCACTACTGTTTGTTGGCGTGCCACCTATTATGGCAAATGCGACCAATACGTTTTCTTCTCTCGCAGGATACCTTAGTGGCGCTTTTGCATTTAGACATGAACTAAAAGCACACAAAAAAGAGTTAACTATCATCATAGGCGCCAGTTTACTCGGTGGCAGCTTAGGGGCTTGGTTATTACTCATTGCCCCAGAAGCTTTATTTCAAGAAGCCATTCCTTGGTTATTACTATTTGCCACAGTGCTGTTTATTTTTGGTTCTAAAATTAACAAATGGGTCAGCAGCTTGTCAGGCAAGCATAAATACGCCTCACAATTTGGCGCTGTGCTATTGTTTTTAGTGCTGCTATTGGTTTGTACCTATGGTGGTTTTTTTAATGCCGGCTTAGGGATTATCGGGCTGAGTTATCTTGCTTTAGCAGGCCACACAAATATTAATGCGATGAATGGCCTTAAATTAGTGATTTCCTCTTCAGTGTCACTCATTGCCATCATTTTGTTTATTTATAATGATGCCATCGCATGGTTCGAAGGTTTTGTTGTTTTAGTTGGCACTCTAATTGGCGGTTATATGTCTGCACATATATCTAAGCAAATATCAGCAAAACACATGAGAACGTTTGTGATTGCAATTAGCTGCGCTATTACCGGCTACTTCTTTATCTCCACATATCTTTAAAAATTAGAAGCATATAGTTAGCCACTCAAATTCTGGTTTCTTTATTAACAACAAATCGGTGATGATTGCGGATATAAGTCTATGGTTTCTAGCAAGTCACCGTTTTGTTACCGTAGTAACAGACTGGGGTTTAAGCAAAGTAAAACTCTCTTATAACCTTCAGTCAAAAGTGCTATACCGAAGGGACTTAAACTAAAATAAACTGAAATAACTCTTTAACAAGAAACAACTCTCAATGAAAACCCAGACAGAAATAGTAAACGGAATTTACGATACTGAAAAAATGTACCTCGCGATTGGTAATGATTCAGTAGAGAAGCATTTTAAACCTTATCGCAAATACATTAGCCGTTATAACATCGAAAAAGAGTCATTAGTGAGGCTCAAGAAGATTAATGGTATACCGAATTTACTGAGTTGTGATGACGCTAAAAAGACGCTGATGATGTCAAAGATTTCAGGTAAAACCCCTGCTCATTTAAACCGTGATAACTTAAAAGATTTGATTGTCATAGTGAACAAAATGCTCGATGCAGGTGTTGCCCGTCACGCATTACCTATACGAGATATCATTGTTGATAATAAGAATAAATTAGGCTTAGTCGACTTTGAACGTTCTACTTTACGTGGTTCATTTATCCGACTCGATTGGTTTGTCGCTAAAAAAGTCACTCATTATCATTTGTACCGCTTAATCGCACAGTTTCAGCCTGATTTACTCTCTAGCAAACAAGCCTTAAAGCTTAATTTTGTCACTAAAGTCAGACAAGCATTTAAGCGATAACGGGGTAACACTGCTAAAAAAAGCTATACCAAAAAGAAACTATTAGAATAATTACAATACCTTACAACTTTCTCAGACCTATAGAGATACAAATCACCAGTTAGTCTTATTGTGGTTAATTATTAATCATAATATAAATTCAATTAGCCCCTGAAAAGCAAATAGCTAAGGTAGCCACTTTAGCTTTTTGTGAGTACCAAAGAAAAGTGATGATATCCGAAACCATAAACTCACTATGGTAAAGCTTGCCGATTTACCTATTTTTTGACCTTAAAAATGGTCACCTAATGAAACAATAGGTGGTTCGACAATTTCTAAGGAGAGAAAAATGTCCAATAAACTAATAGCCCTACTCATCTCAAGTTTACTGTTGGGTTGCGGTAGTAGCGATGACTCTGAAACTCCAAGACCTGAACCTGAAATACCCCAGCCTGAAGAAGAAACGCCAGCTCCTACGCTGATTGAGGGGATTATTATCGATAGTGCAGTCATTGGTATTGGTTACCGAACAGAGACTCAAACTGGCGTGACCGACGATGAAGGCAGATACAAGTATATTGAAGGAGAAAGCGTCACTTTCTTTATTGGCGACCTTACCTTCCCAGCAACACCTGCATCAGGAGTGGTTACCCCTTTCAATATTGCTGAATCTGAAAATATCGATGATGATCAGGTAGTAAATATTGCCAGGTTATTACAAACACTCGATCAAGATGGTGATACATCTAATGGTATTACTATCTCAGATACCGCCACCGCAACAGCTGAACCAGTAGATTTTAACTTAGCTTCTGAAGCTTTTGCTGAAGACTCTGCAGTCAAAGCAACCATTGAAAATGGCGGCCAAGATACAGCGGTAACCAGCTTAGTTGACACCACCGATGCTGTAGAACATTTATCAGAGCAAATGGCATTAAACAACGTTCAAGTTGGTATTGTTGGCACCTGGAATTATGCAGAAGATGAAAATGACTTACTGACTTTAGTCTTTTTCAATGACGGTACCTATGCTCATTTCGAAGTTGACTCTGATGATAGTGAAGAAGAATCAGGAATGGAATGGGGAACATATATCCGTAATAGTGAAACCAACCGCGTCACTGCCAGCCAAATATTTGATGGCAACGGCGATACAGGTTTGACTGACTTTACTGACACAGTTGGTGCGCCTTTATTATTTGCCGAAGTTATTGAAGAACAATTAGTTCTTTCTATTGATGAAGATGCCAATGACACAATTGATGACAGCTTAACCTTTGATAAACAAGCTAATGATAATCTTGTCGGAACCTGGTTAATTAAAGCAATTGACGACCAATTAGTTGATGAAAATGATTTGCTAATGTTGTTATTTAACGCCGATGGTACATACATTCATGCCGAAGTTGACCAAGATGATGCAACTGAAGATTCAGGTATGGAATGGGGAACTTACAGTGTCGATGCAGAATCAAATCAAGTCACTGTTAGCCAAACATTTGATAGTAATGGCGATACAGGCTTATCTGGTTTTACTGGTGAAGGTGGCCCAACATTTACAATGTCTGCGCAAGGCAATACTTTGCTCTTACGTATTGATGAAGATGGCGATGGAAACCTCGATACGCAAATGTCTTTCCAACGAAATTAAACACAGCAAACTAACAATATAGATAAGATATAGGTATAAACCTGATTCAGCTCGCTTTTAACTTGTTAATCGCGAGCTGAATTTATTTTCAAGATAGCTAACTTATATTCCATTAACTGCAACACAATGTCAGCCAATGATATTTAACACTCATTAAAAATGGTATCTAACGCCACCAATAGCTTCTAGTTTTACTTTCACATCATCAAGTAAATACAGTGTTGGCTGGGCTTCGATGAAAAAAGTAAAGCGCTCTACTTTAGTGTGTGCACCAAATACTGCTCTACCTGCAAGCTGAATATCATCTTTATTACCATCAGCAATCTTACCGCCAATACCCCAATAAAAATGAGGGTGGCCTTTAAAGTTAAAGGTTTTATCAAGAGTAAATGACAAGTCATCGAAACCAACACCAAATTTGTAGTTATCCATTTTGACATTAATACCAGAATCGCTACCCACCATTAAGCCGACTTCAGGCGCTGCTTTCGCTTTGGGTGTGAGGGTTAAGGTTATTAAGAAAATGATTGAGATAAACAGTGTTGCAGACTTCATATTGAACCTTGCTGTATTTTAAAAAAGCGCCATCCTAACGAGTTTAAATACCAGAGTAAATTCGAAATAAAAAACTAGCAAGATCTAAACAAATAGTCATTACCAGCAAAGCATACTGGTAACGATTCCCTATCGATTTAATAGCATTTTACACAAATGAAACGAAGCTAATTGGGGCGGGGAAGGAAAATAAAAAGTACGAATAACAGTTAAAACAATAACCTACTAGTACGGAACCTATTCAAATTCGTCGGTACTGCATGAACAAGTCCCGATTACCTTATTTTAAGATAATTTCTCGCATTCTATATTCACCGGTTAAGGTTCTTACTTCTGGGTATTTGGCTGAAATTTCATTAGACATTTTTTCATCTGAGTCACTCCATTTCTCCATGAACTTTTGATATTTCTCCTTGTTAGGCTCAATGTCAGCAGCATTTTCAAAGCTCACTACAAGCAGCATGTTGAAATCTCCGCTGGTTGCGAGATCACTGCCGTATATTTTCCAATCTTTAATAAAGCCAAGCTCTTTTTGAATCTTGACAGCTTTAACCCAACTGCTTTGCAATCCTGCTAGGTAAATGTCCCCCATATTCGGATCAACTTTAACTGTCGTCATCATCATGAGTTCGGTGCCTAGATCGTAATCTTGGTATACCTCCAATCTATCCTTTGAAAAAACGGAACTACTAAATAAAACACATAATGCAATTATTAAGGTCTTGTTCATTTCGCTCACTCCTAATCGTTAATTAAATTAACCTGCTTATTTTTTAACCAAATAAGCTTAAAGAGTATAGTCGAAAGGGTTATAAATACATTACGAAAAATAAAGCTGAGGCTTATCAGTTCATTATAATTCATCTCAGTCTTTCCCCACGAAAAAAGTAAGACTAAAGTGATACAAACAACTGAAGATAAAGGAATAAAAAATGAGTTAATAAATATGTAAATAATCAAGCGCAAGATAAAAGCCAAATAACTCTCATAAAAATACCGCTATGAAAGCGGTATTAAGATTAAGAATTCATATCACTTTAGTCTTACTCAAACATATAGCCGATATTAAAGCTCTTTTGCAGTATTTGCAGCAAACAAGCTTTGAAATTTAGGCGTAACACTGATCAATTGGCCAGTTAATAAACTCATACTGTAACCCAGTACAGCCCCCATTAATAATGGCGGTAATATTGCAGCTAAGTCGGCACCTAAAGCGAAAGTAATACAGCAACCAATAAAAGCACCGGGAATAAACACTAATTTCTGATAGCTTGCTTGCAAACACATAGCCGCTGTAGCAACACCAGTAAAGGCGTAACCCACCATAGGAGATATAAAGAAGCCGCTACCCGAAATAATCAACCAGCCCCAAAATACACCAGATAGATTGGTACTCATGGCCATGAACATGCCTTTAACGCCAGTTTCTGTTTGAGCAAAAAAGGTGCTGCAACTTAAGAAACCTACCCAAGTGACTAACTGAAATACATCCGCAACCCCAGCCCATAAAGCTGCCAGTAATCCTGCTGATATGGCTATTTGCCAACGATGTTCCATAGATAACCCCTTGATAATAGTTTTCAAATAAAAACTTAGCGTTCTTATAATTGCATAATCAAGGGTAATTTACGCTATTTAACCGACAAAAAAAGCGATCTAGGCCTACTTTTGTAGAATAAACCAGCAAACAATAAATTAAGCCATTGCAAACATTCGGTATTACTAATTCAAAATATACCCACATTTAGATCTTAAAGTTGTTTTTTGTTTAATTCAGAAAAGTTAAGCCTAAACATTAATTTAAATTAGCCATTGAGTTTGTATTCGAACAAGTGATAGGGGTCAAATTTTTACTATTCAGTGACGCCATATTTGTAGATTTTTGTATTTTCATGCTTTATGCAACAGTTTGGAATGATTGGCTAATTTAGGCTGATATCAATCTACTGAATTAGCATAAAACCAATGACTGCTGTTGATATATGAATGCATCCCATTGGTAAACTTAAAGTCTAAGGGCAACTCATGAAAAAATTCTTATCAACATCAAGGTTGAACCTAGCCACCAGCAGTCTTGACTGGGCAATGGGCATGACTATCAAGCAATCATTAAGTTTAAAAGATGCCGTGGCTTTAAAAGATGTGACCAAATTGGCTGTACCTGACAAGCCAATTGAAACCTTATATATCCATATTCCTTTTTGTCACACCCTTTGCCGTTTTTGTTCATTCCATAAAATTAAATTTAATGAGGGCGTTGCTAAGGCCTACTTCAAAGCATTAAGACAAGAAATCCGCATGGTTATCGCTCAAGGCTATCGCTTTAATCGGGTGTATATCGGAGGCGGCACCACGACGATCCTAGAAGATGAGTTAATTGAAACCATTGAAATGATTAAGTCGATAACTAGCGTTCGTGAAGTCTCTTGTGAAAGTGACCCTATCTATTTTAAGGAAGGTAATCCACATTTACTAAAAGGCTTAGTAGATCGCATGTCGATTGGCGTACAAAGTTTTGATGACAAGATTTTAAAAGCCAGTGGCCGCTTTGAAAAGTTCGGCAGCGGCTTGCAACAGGCTGAATATGTTAGCCGTGCGATAGAGGTTATCCCAACAGTTAACTTAGATATGATGTACGGCTTTAAAATGCAAACTCCTGAAACGGTAGCCAGCGATTTAGCCCAAACCATTCGTTTAAGCCCTGACCAAATAACGACTTACCCTTTAACCGTTGGCATTGGCCAAAACCGTAAAAAAGCGGGTTGTTTAGCAGGTAACCCTGAAGATTTATGGCCACAGTTTTTAGCGGTAAAAGAAGCCATGGGCGAACGTTATATCATGGAGTTCCCTTGGACATTCAGCCGCAACTTTGGTCAGCCAGTAGAAAACAAATATGTCTTAGACGGTGAAGACTGTTTTGGAGTAGGTTCTGGCGCATTTGGCCGTTTTGGCGAGCAGTTTAGAATTTCAAGTTTTGATATTCCTGACTATATTAGCCGTATTGAAGCTGGCCATACGGGCACGTGTTACACCAAGCCATTAGAAGCAAAAGCACTAATGCAGCATCATTTAATGATGATGATGGGTCACGGCCTGTTAGATAACCAACAATTTAAAGCCCACACGGGTAAATCTTTGTGGCAAGCATTTCCGCTTGAAATGAGTTATTTAATTTCTGCCGGAGCACTAAATAAACAGGGCAATAACTACAAAACTACTGTTGAAGGACAGTTTATCGCATTGAAAATGTTCTCAGGCTTTCTTGCGGGAATGGACTACTTGCGGGAACAAGCAAGAGAATTACCGCTAACTATGTCTATCGGAGAAACTGAAGGCAATAACCAAGCGTCAGCTATCATCACTTCATGATTTTCAAATGTCAGATGTATCTAATGCCATGGGTATCGAAAGGTATAGCTTACAAAACGGCATAAGGGCATATCGATAATTTATCACCCCGTAATAAACACTATTGCGGGGTAATAATTGCTAATGCGGTTCGAAAGTCCAGCCATTGTTACTATTACTCAGATAATAGAAACTCTATCGCTTGAGCTAATTTAGGTGAGTCAGGATCTGAAATCCGTGTTAACCATACTAACTGTCCAGCGCGGTTAATAAACACTGTGGTGGGTGTACCTGTTACGCCATAAAGCTCTGCAACACTGTCCCCCTCAACCAAGGTTTTCATGCCAATCCCCCGTTCTGCTAATACAGCTGCAGGCATTGCCCCTTTGTCTTCATTAAAGCTGATAGCAATCATTTCAAGATCGCTATCAAGGTGAGCTAACCGCAATCTTTCAAGTCCAGGTTGCAGCTTTTTACAGTAAGGGCACCAGGTCGCCCAAAAATGAATAACGATGGGTTTACCTGCATGCTCTGCAAATGACCACTCGTTTCCTTCAGCATCATTAAGAGTAAAAGCCTTCGCTTGAGGAAAGTCATAATCAAGAGTGGATTGAGAATCATCAGCGCGCACTTCAGCAGAGAAAAATACCAATAACAAAATCAACACTGAAAAGGTCATTATCACCCCTAGTAACTCACGGTGCAGCTCGTTAATACGCAGCAAGGGTTTATCCTTTAATGTTGGGCTTAATATCGCTTGGCTAGTCTTCATATGTTTCATCCTAATAAAAAAATCGCTAATGATTGCTTATGTCTGCTTATGAATGTGCACTCCAATATTAAGACCGACTAAAGTATATTTTCTATTCACGATTTATTTCATTAAAGCAGCAAAAATAGATAGCAGTTTATGATGAGGAACTAATTTTTGAGGCGTTTTACAAACTGGTCTAATCAGGTTAGTTTTAAATAAAAAATAATGGATTATGTATGCAGAAATTAACGCAATGGCTGAATGATGGCTACTTTCATAAACACTGTTTTGCGAAACATTTTGAGAGTAATGTCTTTGTAAAACAGACAGGTGATAAGACTCAACCTGCATTACTACTAATTCATGGCTTTCCAACCAGCAGTTACGACTGGCAGCCTATTTGGGATGAGTTAAGTCAGCATTTTCATTTGATTACGTTAGATATGATGGGCTTTGGTTATTCCGATAAACCAACTGAATTCCCCTACTCTTTTGATGCACAAGCTAATTTAGTTGAAGATGTTGTCGCTTCAATAGGTATCGAAAAGCTTCATATTTTATCCCATGATTACGGTAATACCGTCACCCAAGAGTTACTTGCACGACAAGGTGATGCCAAGCAACACAATACCCCTGTGACATTCGAAATTTTGAGTAGTTTATTGCTTAATGGTGGCATATTCCCAGAGGTGATTCATCCAATTCTAATCCAAAAGCTGTTACTTAGTCCTATTGGCTTTATTGTGGCTAAAGCTATGGGTTATAACGCCTTTAAACGTAACTTCGACAATATTTGTAGTATCAAAATTGAAGAAAATGAGCTGCGAAAATACTGGCAATTGATCCAACATAATCAAGGCAACCGTATCTTTCATAAGCTGATTCAGTACATGAAACTGCGAGTTAAGCATCGCGACCGTTGGGTCGGCGCACTACAACAAAATACAACACCAATGCGATTTATTAACGGTTTAGAAGACCCAATTTCCGGTCGAGATATGTTAAAGCGCTATCAAGAGTTAATCCCTAATCCAGACACCATTAGCCTTGCAGGTGTTGGTCATTACCCTCAAGTGGAAGCACCAGAACAAGTATTAGAACATGCATTCGATTTTTGGAAAATGCACCAAATTATCAATGAATAATCGACCTAATTACTAATACAATATATTACCCAATAAATAAAGCTGAGTTTTTACTCGAAATTGGTTAAGGTAGTTTTAACGCTTAAAGAATAAGCTAAAATTTGCAATAAAAGACACTAAAACAATAAAGAAATAGACAGTCATGGAATCTGTTAACCTTGCTTAGCTAGTATCGGCAGTTTGACAGATAGCAAACAACAAAGGACCGTAATATGCCGATTTATCAAGCTCCCCTGCGCGACTACCAGTTCATCTTATCTGAGTTACTCAATATATATCAGCAAACAGACCTGCAAGGGTTTGACGAAATCGACCCTGAATTGACCGATGCGATTTTACAAGGGGTGGCAGATTTCACCACCGACATCATGTTGCCATTAAACGCCTCTGGCGACCTTGAAGGTTGCAAGCTTGAAAACGGCAAAGTGATCACCCCAAAAGGATTTAAAGCCGCTTACCAGAAATACATTGATGATGGTTGGGCAACGCTTACCTGCGACCCTGAATACGGCGGACAAGGCTTACCCGAAGTCATTGGCACCTTCGCTACCGAAATGAAAACCGCCACCAACATGGCTTTTGCTATGTACCCTGGATTAACCCATGGCGCTTATTCAGCCATTCATGTTCATGGCAGTGATGCACTCAAACAAAAGTATTTAGAAAAGCTTGTCAGCGGTGAATGGACTGGCACCATGAACCTCACAGAGTCCCATGCGGGTACTGATTTAGCCTTACTACGCACCAAAGCCAAGCCTCTTGGCGATGACACGTTTGCTATTAGCGGCGAAAAGATATTTATCTCTTCTGGCGATCACGACTTAGCTGAAAATATCATTCATCTTGTGTTAGCCAAATTACCTGATGCTCCAGATGGCGTTAAAGGTATCTCATTATTCGCTGTACCTAAATTTATGGTCAATGATGACGGCTCATTAGGTAAAGCCAATAGCTTAAGCGCTACCGCTCTTGAACATAAAATGGGTATTCACGGTAATTCAACTTGCGTAATGCTATTTGATGGCGCTGTAGGCGAATTAGTCGGCGCGCCCCATCAAGGCTTAAAAGCCATGTTCACTATGATGAACCAAGCCAGACTAGGTGTTGGTATTCAAGGTTTAGGTGTATCTGATATTGCCTACCAAAATGCGTTAGTTTACGCCAAAGACCGTATTCAAGGCCGCGCATTATCTGGCGTTAAGCAAGCCGACCAAGCCGCGGATCCAATTTTAGTCCATGGCGATGTCCGCCGTATGTTGCTGTCACAGAAATCATTCAATGAAGGCACTCGTGCATTAATGGGTCAGCAGGCGTTATGGCTAGACCAAGCAGAGCGTCATAACGATCCAGCTAAAGCCAAACAGGCATCAGCTCTGGCCGCTCTATTTACCCCTATCGTCAAAGGTTTTGTTACCGACCAAGGATTTAAAGCTTGTGTCGATGCACAGCAAGTTTATGGCGGCCACGGCTATATTAACGAATGGGGCATGGAGCAGTTTGTCCGTGATATTCGTATCGCTATGCTTTACGAAGGCACTAACGGCGTACAAGCCTTAGATCTTGTCGGACGTAAATTACTCTCAGATAAAGGCGCTACCCTGAGCTTGTGGTCAGATATGGTCAAACAGTTCATTGGTGAACACAGCACCAATGATGCCATGAAGCCTTATATTGCAGGGCTAATGGATGCTGCGGGCGACTTAGAAAAAGCCACTGGCTTTATTGCCAAATCAGCAGCAACGAACCCCGATATGATTGGCGCTGCATCAATGCCTTATATGCAGTTATTTGGCATTAGCGCTCTTGCGTGGATGTGGTCGCGTATTGCGGCAACGTCTCTTGCTGCGATTGAAGCAGGCACCGATGAACTCGCCTTCTATCAAGCTAAATTGAATACCGCTTCTTTTTACATGAGTTATTGGGGATGCCAAACTCGCAGCTTGCGTAAGCAAGTTGAAATGAGTAGCGCACAGATTGCAGGTTTTGACGAAGCTGACTTTTAATAACGCGTTAATTTAGCGGTATCAACATCAATTAACATGATATGAAACCGCTGATGAGCAAAATGAAAGCTAAACAAAAACAGCGCCAATAGGCGCTGTTTATTTATTCAAATTGCCATATTACTTATTGGCTCGTTGCTTATTGCTCGAGGCTTATTGGCTCGTAACCTATTGACTGGTAACTGGGCTTATTAATCCCAAATAAATTCACGAAAATGCTTACGACACACAGACTCATAGCTTTCGTTACCACCAATAGCCACCTGCTCACCTTCGCGCATTGGTTTGCCATTTCCATCAAGACGTACCACCATGTTAGCTTTACGGCCGCAATGACAAATGGTTTTTAACTCCACCAATTTATCAGCCCATGCTAATAGGTACTGGCTGCCACTAAACAGCTCGCCTTGGAAATCAGTTTTAAGGCCATAGCAAAGTACTGGAATATCTAAATTATCCACCACATGAGTTAACTGCTTCACTTGCTCTTTACTCAAAAACTGCGACTCATCAATTAAAATACAGTGTAACTTTTGGGTTTCAAGCTCAGTTTCAATCATCTTTGATAAGTTATCTTCAGCGCCAAAAACATGCGCTTCAGTTTCGATCCCTATTCTAGAGGCAACTTTTCCCACACCATATCGATCATCGATTGACGCTGTCATTACAAGCGTATTCATGCCGCGTTCACGGTAGTTATAAGATGATTGTAGAAGTGATGTTGATTTGCCGGCATTCATTGCCGAATAATAGAAATAAAGTTGTGCCAAAACAGGAGATCCTTATTGTTATAATCGTGCTTAGTCTATCATTGAATCGATTTATAGATAAGCCACGCTGGGATTAAATAGCGTGAGGCAGCTAGCAGTATTTCTTGTAAGGTTATTCATATTCATCACCCTCAAACCTCTTAACAGCTCGCTAATACATCCAATCCTGCCCTTCTTTAAAGCCTCAAAACGTTAACAATATTTACATTTTGCAATGAATTAGATCACAATTTTCAGGCCATAATGCTTCACAACAGCTACAGGTATCACGAAAGTGCAAAATCTTCATATACGATTAAGAAACAATTGATAAATTGCATGAACAACTATAATTAAGGAAGTAGAAAGTCGATGCATAAATCAATTGTCGCAGTAGCCATTGCTACTACACTCGCATTAAGCGGTTGCAGTAACACCCATTCAGACAGCGCAGAACAAGGAGCTCAAGTGCAGCTTCAAAATCCATTACTGCAAGCCAGTAGCTTGCAATATCAAGCGCCTGATTTTAGCCAATTAAAAGATGAACATTACCAACCAGCGCTTGAGCTTGGTATGGCCCAGCATCATCAGCAAATTTTAGATATCGCCAATAACCCAGCGGCGCCAACATTTGAAAACACCATTGTCGCAATGGAAAAAAGCGGTACATTACTCACTCGTACTTCTAGCATTTTTTATAACCTAACGGGCTCAAACAGCAATCCAGAACTTCGAAAAGTTCAAGGAATTATGGCGCCAAAAATGGCGGCACACTCAGATAATATTAACCTCAACCCTGAGTTATTCAGCCGTATTCAAGCAATTTACGATAGCCGCACTACCAGTTCATTAACCGCAGAAGAAACCCGCTTAGTGGAAGTTTATCATCAGCGTTTTGTCCTTGCTGGAGCCAAACTTACAGAAGCTGAAAAACAAAAAATTCGTGACTTGAATGAAGAGCAATCAACATTAACCAACGAGTTTGCTCAGCGACTACTTAGACTCAGCAAAGAGATTGCAGTTAAAGTCGATGATGAAAGCAAACTTGCAGGTTTATCCCAATCAGCCATTGCAGCGGCAAAAGCTGACGCTGAAGCGGCTGGACTTGAAGGACAATACCTTCTCAACATCACCAACACGACACGCCAGCCTGTATTAGCCCAGCTAGATAACCGTGAACTACGCCAACAGGTTTGGGAAGCATCAGCTAATCGCGGATTGACAGGTGATAACGAGACCGCTTCTTTAGTGGCACGTTTAGCCCAGTTAAGAGCTAAAAAAGCTAACTTGCTTGGTTTTGACACTTGGTCTGATTACCGCTTAGCACCGCAAATGGCTAAAACACCAGAAGCGGTATACGACATGTTCGGTTCAATGGTGCCAGCCGTTGTTGAAAACACCCAAAAAGAAGCTGCTGACATTCAAGCGATGATCAACAAAACAGGCGGTGATTTTACTTTAGCGCCATGGGATTGGGCTTATTATGCTGAGTTAGTACGTAAAGAAAAATTCGATCTTGATGCTGCATCAATCAAGCCTTACTTTGAGTTTAACCGTGTATTAGAAGACGGCGTATTCTTTACCCTTCAAGAGCTTTACGGCGTAACGCTTAAGCCTCGTCCAGATTTACCTGTATACCATCCTGATGTAAAAGCTTACGAGATGTTCGATGAAGATGGCAGCAGCATGGCAATCTTCTACGCTGATTACTTTGCCCGTGAAGGCAAACGTGGCGGCGCTTGGATGAGCTCGTTTGTGGGGCAATCTCAGTTACTAAACCAAAAGCCTGTTGTAGTAAACGTGATGAACATTAAAAAGGCGCCAGAAGGCCAACCTACGTTTGTCAGCTACGATGAAGCAACCACCATGTTCCATGAAATGGGTCACGGTACTCACGGCATGTTCTCAAAAGTGAAATACCCATCACTTGCGGGCACTTCTGTATCTCGCGACTTTGTTGAATTCCCATCAACATTTGAAGAAGATTGGGCTGCGCACCCTAAAGTATTAGCCAATTACGCTAAACACTATGATACAGGTAAGCCAATTCCTGATGATTTACTGCAAAAGTTATTAGCATCAAGAAGCTTTAACCAAGGTTTTGATACCTTAGAGTACATGTCAGCTGCGCTACTTGATTTAGAATGGCACGCATTAGATGCTAATGCACCGCTGCTAGATGTTGAAACCTTTGAAGCTAATGCACTTAAGAAACATGGCGTAGATTTACCAGCAGTACCGCCTCGTTACCGCTCAACTTACTTTGCCCATGCGTTCCCTGGTGGTTACTCAGCAAGTTACTATGCTTACATGTGGAGTGAAATCCTAGCTGCTGATGCCTTTGCTTACGTGCAAACCCAAGGTGGTTTAAACCGTGAAATCGGCATGAAGTTCAGAAAAACTATCCGTGAAGTGGGCAACAGTGTACCGCCAATGGAAGCTTACCAAAACTTCAGAGGCCAAGCACCGACGACAGATGGCCTGCTAGAACGTCGTGGACTAAAATAAATCTAAGATTTGAATAACCCACATACAAAAATGCCACTCGATTGAGTGGCATTTTTTATGGCTTACTTTCTAAACTCTAAAGTCTAAAGTCTAAAGCAATTTATAAATAGTTACTTTAAGGTCTCTTTACAAGAACCCTTCACAAGAGCCCTTCAAAAGAGCTCTTCAATAGCATTACTTGGTTGCAATTTTTAGCCCTAATACAGCCAATACAAACAATACAGAACAAGTAATAAAGCCCATAGCAACAGAACCAGTAAACCCAAGTACTGTGTAGCCCACTAAGCTTAATACCGCCACAATAACCGCGTAAGGTAATTGGGTCATAACATGGTCAAGGTGATGACAACTTGCACCAGTTGAAGACAAAATTGTGGTATCTGAGATTGGTGAACAATGGTCGCCAAATACCGCGCCTGATAATACTGCAGCAAGCATTGGTAACATCATAGTGCTGTCACTGCCCATCGCCATATCGGCAGCGATTGGTAACATAATACCGAATGTACCCCAGCTAGTGCCGGTTGAAAATGCGGTTAAACCAGCCAGTAAAAATAATACAGCAGGTAATAATGCAAACGGAATATTACCAGTCGCAAGGCTTGCCATGTACTTACCTGTTTCAAGCTCGCCAATCACAGATGCGATAGTCCAAGCAAATAACAAGATATAAATAGCTGGAAGCATTGATTTGGCACCGACCTTAAGGCCAGTAAACATCATGCTAGTGCTGATTTTTTGTTGGATTGTTAGCAGTACAGTAACCACTAAACCCACTAATGAACCGTAAAATAATGACTCACTAACTTCGGTGTTTTCAAATGCGCCTAACACACTGAACTTAAGGCCTTCGCTAGCAAGTGCATCAGCACCTGTTGAAACCATAAAGTAAATCGTTGCAGCAACTAATACAAAAATTGGTAGGAACAAGCCCATGATTTTACCAGTATCTGCTTCTGGTAAATCAGCTGTTGCACCTGGTGGTAAGCCTTTGCTTTCGTCAAACAACTCACCTTTTTGGGCATTGCGTTCATGTTGACGCATTGGGCCGATATCTAAACCGAAGATAGCAACACAAAGTAATAATAATAGAGCAAAAATGGCGTAGAAATTCATCGGTACCATTTGCAGGAACACGCTTAAATGACCCGTGTCAGCAAAACCATGTGCTGTTAAGATGCCGCCGATAAGTGCGATGATATACGCGCCCCAACTTGAAACTGGCGAGATAACACACACTGGCGCAGCAGTTGAATCTAATAAATAAGCCAGTTTTGCGCGAGATATATGATAGCGATCTGTAATAGGACGAGCGATTGAACCAACAACAATACTGTTAAAGTAATCATCAATGAAGACAACACAACCTAAAAACATAGTCATCAGCTTAGCATCACGTTTATTACGAATACGCTGATGTGCCCAATCGGCAAATGCTCGTGCAGAACCACTTACAGTGATTAATGCGGTGATCATCCCTAATACCACTAAGAAGCCAATAATCTGTAGATTCCACGCGTTTAACGCGCCGTCATCCCACACTAAGCTTGTCACAGTGCTAACTAAATGACTTGCAGCCGCACCAAACGAAAAGTCACTTAAAAGTACAACACCAGCAAGAATACCTAAGCCAAGTGAAAGAAGAACTTTACGTGTTACCACTGCTAAAATAATTGCCACTACAGGAGGCAAAAGCGAAAGTGCCGAATCGGCATAACTTGTTATCATCATTTTTATATTTTCTTCGTTGAGTACGAATGGAGGATAACTGATAAGGCAAGACAACGCAGGAAGCGAAGACAAGGATCTTTTCAGTAGCACTCCACAGTAATATCGATATCAACATCGATATCCATTGTTTTATCCTCACGGATAAAAATTACTATGACAGTGCAGCCCCTTTCGGAAACTGCCCCAGCAAACGGCATTGATATAACCTGTTCACTTCGGCACCAAATCCTTTCACGCTAAGTTATTGGTATCACCCAACCTAACCTTACTGATATTTGATGCGCCTCTACTTATGTATTCAGCAGTGCGAGAGCCTGATTTGAAGCTCTCTGCTGCTACACGCCACTATACAAACATAAGCACGAGGTTAATTACCAGATAAAAGTAGCTTATCTTGTGAGAAATAACATCACAACCAAAAAACACCACAGCAGCTTATCAGTGGTGTAACGATTTGTTAGCAAACGAAGGTTTATCCATCAATAACGACCATTTCACTTCATTATGCCGCTTTATGCTTTCTTTATTAATTGATGAGGTTAGTTTCGCAGTTCTAGCAATTGATTGAAGATGATAACTTTCACTGTCATTAATTCAGTTGATGCACTTAGTAATAAACTGCCGCATTAGAAAGTGCCACTGATGGTTATTAAGGTAAACAAGCTGGTAAATGGGCCTTATATCGCATTGCCAAATTAACCATTAAGCTATGAAAAATAACTGAGGCTGATTAATTAGAGCATATACTTAACTAAGAATATTTTACATTTACATTAGGAAACTAAAATATTGAATATGAGTAAATTCGAGACTATTTAAATAACTGGTAAATAATATGGAGCCTTCAGCGATTTAAAGAGCTTTCAACTAATAAAGAGCCTTCAGCGAATTAGAATACCTTCAGCAGATAAAGAAGACTTTAGTTATTAAAGAGACATTAGCTAAATAAGAACTTTAAACAAATAAGGAATTGATAGCGATTTAATTTGCATAAATTCAGCCAATAAGCCCCAAATAAATCCAATCATACTCGATAAAATTCTGTTCAATAGCTTCCCAAATATACCTAATTGTTTTTCTAGGCATTAAAAAAGGTTTTTGCCTGTAAGACAAAAACCTTTTTAGTCCAATCACTCATATCAAATCAATAACAGCCACAGGGAGCAGACTGGGGACTGTCAGCGATAGTTATAATGCGTTGGTTAATTCTGGGATAGCATCGAATAAATCAGCTTCAAGACCATAGTCAGCCACTTGGAAAATTGGCGCTTCAGGGTCTTTGTTAATAGCAACAATGACTTTAGAATCTTTCATACCCGCTAAATGCTGAATAGCACCAGAAATACCGACAGCGATATATAAGTCAGGCGCAACAATCTTACCTGTTTGGCCTACTTGTAAATCATTCGGTACAAAACCAGCGTCAACAGCGGCGCGAGATGCACCTACTGCTGCAGTCATTTTGTCTGCTAACGCTTCTAAAATAGCAAAGTTTTCACCACTGCCCATACCGCGGCCACCAGAAACAATCACACCTGCACTACCCAATTCAGGACGTTCAGACTCAGTGAGTGTTTGTGAAACAAACACGGTTTTAGCTTCAGCAACAAAATCAACGGTAACAGCTTCAGCACTACCTTCATTACCCGCAGCATCAAACGCACTGGTACGAACGGTTAATACTTTTTTGTCATCTAAGCTTTGCACTGTCGCTAAGGCTGAGCCTGCATAAATAGGACGCACAAACGTATCTGCGCTAACCACTTCAATCACTTCAGATATTTGTGCTACATCTAAAAGTGCAGCAACGCGAGGAAGTGTATCTTTACCAACACTGGTGGCAGCTGCAACAATATAGTCGTAATCTCCAGCAAGCTTAACCACTAACTCAGATAAGTTTTCAGCCATTTGCGCTTCATAAGCAGCTGAATCAGCAACTAATACTTTACTTACACCTGTTAATGCTTGAGCAGCAGAAACTGCTGCACCGCATGCGCTGCCAGCAACTAATACATGAACATCACTACCAATAGCTGTAGCCGCGCTAACCACTTTTGCAGTGTCTAGCTTCAAACTTGCATTGTCGTGTTCTGCTAATACTAAAATGGCCATAATTAGATCACCTTCGCTTCATTTTTTAACTTTTCAACTAGCTCAGCTACTGAACTCACCATGATCCCAGCTTGACGCTCAGCAGGAGGTGTCACCTTAACGATGTTTTGATGTGCTTTTAAGCTCACACCTAAATCGTCAATTGAAAGCGTCTCAAGCGGCTTACGCTTTGCTTTCATAATATTTGGTAGTGAAGCGTAACGTGGTTCATTTAGGCGCAAATCTGCTGTCACAACAGCAGGAAGCGGCATTTTAAGTGTTTGTAAACCGCCATCCACTTCACGGGTGACTTCAGCGCCATCAGCGCTTAACTTAAGTTCTGATGCAAACGTGGCTTGAGGCATTTGGGTTAATGCAGCAAGCATTTGACCTGTTTGGTTATTGTCGCCATCAATTGACTGTTTGCCAAAAATCACTAAGTCCGCTTGTTCTTTTTCTTGCACAGCTTTAAGAATTTTAGCAATCGATAAAGGCACTAACTCTTCATCTGTTTGCACATGAATAGCGCGGTCTGCACCCAGCGCCATTGACGTACGTAGCTGTTCTTGCACAGCTTTTGCTCCAATACTGACAACCACGATCTCTGTCGCACTTCCCGCTTCTTTCAATCGAACTGCTTCTTCTACAGCAATCTCACAAAATGGGTTTAACGCCATTTTCAAATTAGCAGTATCAACATTTGTGTTATCAGCCTTTACTCTGACTTTCACATTGGCATCGACTACGCGCTTTACAGGCACCAATACTTTCATGGGATTTCCTTCTACACCTTCAATGTATGTGGATGGCACATTGGTTGTCACCAATGCAATATGGCACAACTTTACGTCCTGTTAACGTTAACGTCAACCGAAGTCAAACACTTGTTTTATATTTTTTTGGTTAAGTTGATGCTTCTAAATAAGTTGTATTTTGTAATAATTTATTAATCTATCGCTTTAATTGCGCATTTTTATTTAATTTTTGTTCATTTAATGATTTTTTTATTTGATCCAAACAAGTTTAGTTTCTATTATTAAAGCCGATTCAAGTAACCGTGTTTTTCTACTATTATTTTTTTAACATTTTAAATGGTCAAATCAATTTACACTTTCGGTTGATTACAATTAAACAATCAAGAGTTTTGATAAGTATTATTTAATAGCCACAGAATTACTTGAGATACTTATTATTTAAAATCATTAGGATGCACATTGATATGAGTGACTTTTTAGAAATTTTAACACATGGTCGTCGTTTTAAAGCTGCAGTAAAAGAGTTATCACTAGAAGATTTACGTGAACTTTCAGTAAAACTTGAAAAGATTATTACTGAAAGAGAAGAAGACGAAAAAGCTGAATTAGAAGCAAATGCAGAACGCAACGAACGTATTGCTGAAATATTAGCTCAAATTGAAAACAGTGGTTTATCAATTGAAGATTTAGGTGAAGTCACTGCTAAGCCGGCGCCAAAGAAACGCGCTCCACGTCCAGCTAAATATCAAATTGAAGTTGAAGGTGAATTAATTCAGTGGACAGGCCAAGGCCGTATGCCAACTGTATTTAAAACGCAAATTGATGCTGGCAAGAAAATGGAAGACTTTTTAATTCCTGGCATGGAATAAAGGTTATCTTTTCTGCAATTAAAGAGCTTACTTCGGTAGGCTCTTTTTTTATCTGCATATCTCAATCAGCAAGTATTTCCACAGCCTTGCTAGCCATGTAAACTGTAACCAATAAAACCCTCTTTAATGCACTCAAAAGAATTAGGCCGTATTATGAACACTTCTCGTCAGCTTGCGTTATTCACTGCCCTTTCGACTTTACTTTTATCAGCTTGTTCAGGTAATTACACATTCAACAGTAATTTAGACGGTGAAGCGATTGATGAATACTTCAAACCTGCAGCTGTAGTGTTATACAAAGATGGTGAGCGCCCTAAAGGTGCGTTTGAAATTGTCGGGTTAGTTGAAGGCGAGTCTTGCCAAGAAACTGAAGCTGGCGTGCCAGCTAATATCGCAGATGCTCGCACAGAAGCTCGTAAAAAAGCAGTTGAATTAGGTGCCAATGGATTAATTGTGAAAAAGTGCTTATTAACAGAACAGAAAACCAATACCTGTTATACCCAAGCCTTTTGTGTCGGCCAAGCAATTAAAACTGAAATTACTGAATAACCGTTAAATATATTAGTTAAATAAATGAATAAATATTCTGAACAGTCTTTTAGTTCTCAGATAGAAGCTGTTGCAATATGTCACACACCGTACAAACAAAAATTTGGAATACCAAGACAACCTGGGTTGGTAAATGTACGAGGCTGGGTTGAACTTGCTCCACATGTTAATAACCTCGATGCAGTTCGTGGTATTGAGCAATACTCTCACTTGTGGCTGCTTTTTTGTTTTCACGAAAACTTAGCCCAGGGTTGGAAAAATACCGTTAGACCACCAAGATTAGGTGGAAATGAAAAGTTAGGTGTATTTGCCACTCGCTCTACATTTAGACCAAACGGTATTGGTCAGTCTGTGGTTAAATTACACAACGTGGTGCAACGCAATGGCAAAGTCTGTTTAGAAATATCAGGAATGGATTTATTAGATGGCACGCCCATTATCGATATTAAACCCTATATTCCTTTTTCTGACTCTATTGATAATGCCAGTGGTGGAATAGCACAGTCGGCACCTAAACTTATAGACGTTGAATTTAGCCCACTAGCACAAGAACAAATTGCTGATTATTCTAGCGCTGAGCAATTGGTAAATTTACAGCAAGTGGTTAATGATGTTTTAGCTCAAGACCCTCGTCCTGCATATAAAAAAGCAAAGTCAGATCCTAAAATATATCAAGTGGCCTTATATGATATCGATATTTTTTGGCGTATTAATAATGACAAAATTGAAGTGATTGAAATAAAGCCAACCTCGGTATGTTAACAACTCAACGCATGTCCAAGTTGCGGTAACTGCCTACTGTTATCTTTGATTAAATGCACAATAAAAAAGCCCAAAACCATGACAAATGATAAACCTGACTATCAAAGCCAACATAAAAAACGCTTATCTTGGATGCCTTGGCTTTATTTTTCATTAAAAGAAAAGCATTTGCTATGGGCTAAACCTTGGCAAGACGACATTCAACAATTATTGATGCAAGTAGAAACGATTCATATTGGTGAGCAATGTTTTATTGCCCCTGAAGCGCATTTATTTGCAGAGCGTGGCCGAGATATCCAAATCGGCAATCAATGCATGATTGCCGCCGATGTGTTTTTACATGGGCCAATCACTATGGGGAATGAAGTGGCAATTAATCATGGTTGTTCATTCGATGGTGGTAGAGTCGGCATCAACATTGGCAATAGAACACGTATTGCCAATAACGTGACGATTTATGCTTTTAACCATGGCATGTCAGTAGACTCTCCCATTTATCAGCAGCCTGTTAGTGCAAAAGGCATCACCATAGGTGATGATGTTTGGATTGGCGCACAAGCTGGTATTGTTGATGGTGTTAAAATTGGTAATCAAGCCGTCGTCGGCATGGGCTGCATAGTGACAAAAGATGTCCCTGAGTTTGCCATTGTTGCGGGAAATCCTGCCAAAATCATTGGCGATAGACGAGATAAGTAGCCTGTTAAATTACCCCACTAAAAAGCACTTCATAATGGCTTAGCCCTGACTTAAATAAGTGTTATTTACTCCGCTAAGTTGGTTGTTAGCAACATCGCTGACAACCTAGCCGATTAACTCTCTTCTATAACCGCCACAATAAAGCATTCTTCGCATCAATTATCTGGTGACAACATCGTGGCAAGTGCTAAAATGTCGCCCATTAATAGTTACTAAGTGGACATTGGGAATGCGAGTTAGCAATTACCTGCTTTCAACACAAAAAGAAACCCCTGCAAATGCAGAGGTTGCCAGTCATCAATTAATGCTACGTGCGGGTTTTATCCGTCGTAATGCATCAGGTCTATATTCATGGTTACCGAGCGGCCTACGTGTTTTACGTAAGGTTGAAGCGATCATCCGTGAAGAAATGGACAAAGCAGGTGCAATTGAAATCTTAATGCCGTTAGTTCAGCCTGCAGATCTTTGGGTTGAAACAGGTCGTTGGGAAAAATTTGGTCCTGAATTATTACGTTTCCAAGACCGTCATAACCGTGACTTCGTACTTGGTCCAACTCACGAAGAAGTGATTACTGACTTAGTGCGTAAAGAAGTGAGCTCTTATAAGCAACTTCCACTAAGCCTATACCAAGTACAAACTAAATTCCGTGATGAGGTTCGTCCTCGTTTTGGCGTAATGCGTGCTCGTGAATTCTTGATGAAAGATGCTTACTCTTTCCATTTGAATCAAGAGTGTATGGACACTACATACGCTGCAATGCATGAAGCATATAATAATATCTTCACGCGCATGGGCTTAGCATTCCGTTCTGTTATTGCTGACACAGGTTCAATTGGTGGTGACACTTCCCACGAATTCCACGTATTGGCTAACAGCGGTGAAGATTTAATCGCTTATTCAACTGATAGCGACTATGCCGCTAATATCGAAAAAGCTGAATCTCCACTACCAACAGCAACATTAGCTGCGCCATCACAAGAAATGACCCTTGTTGATACGCCTAATGCAAAAACTATCGCTGAATTAGTTGAGCAATTTGATATTGAAATCACTAAGACAGTGAAAACGCTGATCGTTAAAGGCGCAACTGAAGAAGCACCATTGGTAGCCTTAGTAGTGCGTGGCGACCATGAGCTGAATGAATTAAAAGCTGAAAAACACGAACTTGTGCTTTCACCTTTTGAATTTGCTAGCGATGAAGAAATCAAAGCGGCTGTGGGTGCAGGCCCAGGCTCATTAGGTCCTGTTGGCCTTGAAATGCCAATTATCATCGACAAAGATGTTGCTGTTATCAGTGATTTCGGCGCCGGCGCTAACCAAGAAGGTAAACACTTCTTCGGCATCAACTGGGAACGTGATTTACCAATAGCTCATGCTATGGATATCCGTAACGTGGTTGAAGGTGAAGCGACGCCAGATGGCAAAGGTACTTATGCATTTGCACGTGGCATCGAAGTGGGTCATATCTTCCAGTTAGGTACCAACTACTCAGAGGCAATGGGCGCAACCGTACTCGATGAAAACGGTAAGTCTAAAGTGATGATGATGGGTTGTTATGGTGCAGGCGTTAGCCGTATCGTTGCTGCTGCAATCGAGCAAAACCATGATGAGCGCGGCATGATGTTACCAGAGTCACTTGCACCGTTCACTGTGGGTATTTTACCAATGAACATGCACAAATCTCATCGCGTTAAAGAAATGGCTGAACAGCTATATAAAGATTTAGCTGCTGAAGGCATTGAAATCTTACTAGACGATCGTAAAGAGCGTCCTGGTGTGATGTTCAACGATATGGAATTAGTTGGCTTACCGCACGTTGTCGTCATTGGCGACCGCAACATCGATGCTGGCGTATTCGAATATAAGAACCGCCGCACGGGTGAGAAGCAAGATATCCCATTTGATCAAATTGTTGATTTCATCAAATCTTCAATTAAAGGCTAATTCAATTTAACCTTATCCAAATCGTAAAGCCTTAGTTTACATTAAGGCCTTTCGAGATAAAGACGCACCATAAGGTGCGTTTTTTTATGCCTAAGCATTTGCCCAGCCTTAAAAACTCTGCCAGTTAAAGATGAAATAATTGTTCAATTACTCGTCGAACCAGATATTATTAACCATACTGATATCATGACGTTAGTCATTAGGAAGGAGATCTTAGTTGTCAGAATCAATTGCACTTGTTTTAGGCGGTGGTGGCGCACGAGCAGCATATCAAATTGGGGTGTTAAAGGCCTTAGTTCAACTGTACCCTCGTAATCATCACATTCCGTTTGAAATAATCAGTGGTACGTCTGCTGGTGCGATTAACGCCACATCTTTAGCCACCCACGCTTCATGTTTTCACTTAGGCGTTAAAAAACTAGATTGGGTATGGCGTCATTTTGAAACGAAAAAAGTCTATCATTCATCGTTTCCTCGAGTATTTAAACATCTGTGTAAAATGGCGCTTAAAGGCCTACAGAGCGATAAAATGAATACTGATGCTGGCAGCTTATTGGATAATGCACCACTGCGCAGCCTGCTTAACCAGTTAATTGATTTTCAGCGTATTGAACGCAATATCGGCAGCGGTGCACTCAAAGCCATTAGCTTAGATGCATCAAGCTACAACGACTCTCACTCTTACAGCTTCTTTCAAGCCAATAGCAGTGTAAGTGACTGGCAAAGAGCTAGGCGGCAAGGAAATCGCTGCACTTTAACCACAGATCATTTAATGGCTACATCTGCCATTCCACTGGTTTTTCCGTCGATTAAATTGAATCAAGCCTATTTTGGTGATGGTTCAGTGCATCAACTGTCTCCACTATCCAGCCCTATACATTTAGGCGCAGATAAAATTATGGTGATTAATCTCGATAGCCCTCATCAACAGCATCATAATGAAGTCGATGCTCATCCCAAAACAGCCACCATTGCAGGTCATTTGCTCGATACTATTTTCTCAGATACTTTAAACAGTGATTTGGAGCGGTTAGAGCGGATTAACACCACATTAGCGTTAATTCCAGAAGCCGATGCTAAGCTAATAAATTTACGAAAAATTGATACTTTGGTGATAAAACCCAGTGAAGATTTAAGTGAAATTGCCGCGCGATATTTTAAAGAGTTACCTATTGCTATCAGGGTGTTACTTAAATTTTTTGGGGTTGATTGCGAAACTGATTCCAGTGTCGTTTCATATTTATTATTTGAAAAAGCCTACACGAGTGCTTTAATTGAATTAGGTTACCAAGATGCAATGACGCAAATTGATACCATCAAAGCGTTTTTTAATATCGACCCAACACTCACAAGTAACAAGTAAGTTATGTAAGTCATAGCCGACTCAATAAGTTTAAACACCAAAGGAATGCTCATGAGCGCAATAAGGATAATTGTAGCGATAGTAGCCATAATGCTCACCGCTTGCTCTGAACCACAATTAACTTTCGACCCAGACCCTGCCAAGGGAAGCTTACACACCGTCGACTGGCCAGGGGTTTATCAAGGCACCTTTCCATGCCCAAGTTGTGATGGCATGAAGACAACCCTCACTTTAATACCACCGAACCAATATAAAATCTCTACTGAACATCTAGGACAAACTCCCCTTCCATTTAAAAATGGCGGCATATTTCACTGGGATAAAACCGGCAATATTATCTATTTAGACCGTGGCCAAATTTATCAAGTCGTTGATGGAAAAATGTATTTACTGAATGTCGAAAGCCAACGTATTCGCGGCGATGATGAAGATAAATACATAGTAAATAAAATTGCAGAGCTCCCCGATGAATCATTAATAAGATCAAATGGTTCGCCTCAATCATCACATTCAAAAGATTGAACAATAAAATTCACCGTCTTAGGTGATTTTTTTTGCTTTCGTTCCAAATTAAAATTAGGTAAAAATGACCGTGTACTCAAAGTGAGTACGACTCATCACTGAGTTGAACAATCATGTTTTTTATGTGGTCATCAATCAGTTTAAGAAACACGTTGGAAAGAGATATGTCTCAATACTACAAATTTGATATCGACGACGCCCTTTGGGAAAACGAAGTTGAAGAAAAGCCAAAAGCGAAGAAGCTCAAGCAACGCAGAGTAGATGTTAAGCGTCGTTATGCAGATGATTACGCAGAGTTGGATTTTGAAGTAAACCAGTACCACTAAAGTGTTTATACTTATTCGATTAAAAAGCAAGTTGCCCCGCAACTTGCTTTTTTGTTGTCGATGACTTTATCGCCACAACAACACTTTTAATTTATTCGCTTAAAAGCGCGAAGTGCCGCCAATATAAAAGCCGTCTTCAAACGATCTGTCCGAACCACCATCATATTGGAACTTCATATTTCGATAACCGATAAAAATAGCCATATTAGGGTTAAATTCGTACTGCACTTTTGCACCTAATTCTGTGTATCCGTCAACATCTGAAAACGATAATACTGATGGTGCATAATAAGCATCACCGTGAAGTGAGATTTTATTGCCTAAGGCGAGCGTATAATGTCCACCAACAGAAATGACACTGCCATCTGGGCTGTCATCAAACCATACCGATGTCCACTTAGGACCGATTTCGATAGTATGTGCACCAGTTTGATGAGTCATATGCATTGCAAACTCAGCAAGATGACCTTTCTTATCAGAATAGATGTACCCACCTTCAAGGTTTGTATGAGGATTTATATTTGATTTTAAATTAGCAGATACCACATGCTCACTTAAGCCAAATGTAACTTCGCTCGCAGTCGCACTTAACGATAGTCCACTGACAGCCATCGCAGCTGCCAAAATGATTTTTTTCATATTACAAACCTCGGTCATAAACTTAATTTGCCGAGATTATACTGAGCTAAAATCTTTAGTCTTTATAAATCAGTTGTATCGCTCACGGTTCAAGCAATACACACACAAACTGCACACACAGAAGCAACATACACCGCATTTTGTTAATTATTGATACCCATTCGCGATTGGTTACGTATTTACTAATAACTAAGTATTCAGTGCTGAATAGGCAACCAATTGCGGGGCTATTTTTAAAAGTACCAGCTTAAGCCTGAGAGCCACTTTCAACAAAGCTTTAATCGATATATTAAGGTTGCAACATAATTTGAATTGCGCACAACTTAATTGACTAAGTTCAATTCTGCTATATAGTGATATTAAATTTATAAGGAGTTTTTATGAGCCAGTCTTTTTACGAGCAAAGTGCTGTTGATATTCAAGGCAACACAGTTTCAATGTCTGATTTCAAAGACAAAGTTGTTTTGGTTGTAAACACAGCGAGTGAGTGTGGTTTTACCCACCAATACAAGCCACTTGAACACCTTTATCAACTCTATAAAGATCAGGGTTTTGTCGTGCTTGGTTTCCCTTGCAACCAGTTCGGCGGGCAAGAGAAAGGTGATGAGGCTACCATCAGTAAATTCTGCGAGCTTAACTTTGGTGTCAGTTTTCCGCTATTTAGTAAAGTTGAAGTTAACGGTGCAAATACGACTCCACTGTATAAGTTCCTAAAGTCATCAGCCAAAGGGTTACTCGGCAGTGAAGGCATTAAATGGAATTTCACCAAATTTTTGATCAATAAAGACGGTAAAGTGTTAAAACGCTACTCACCAACAATGAAGCCTGAAAATTTAATGACTGAAATTGAATCATTATTAAAGTAAGCCAAGTCTGAGAAAAATGACTACGTTGGCGTCAACTAGCGACATACTAAGCAGTATCAATAGAAGCTAGCGCCTATTTATTTTTTCGCAAACGATTGATTTTAAAAACACAAAAATTTAATTGAGAAAAACATTAAATTATTTGTATTTTTTTTGAACTATTTTCTCAGGTGAGGGTCTTATTTATTAAGACAGTGTGATTTCACTTTCATCATCTCCCTGGGACTTCTAGCGCGGTCCCCTTGATCTCAAAGTGGATCGATAGGCAATCATTTGGTTGCCTTTTTTTATGGCTGTTTTTTATCTTTTGCTATCCTATTTTACATGCTTCATCATTCCTTTTGAGGACATGCATTGCTAACTCATCCACCTTATAGCGCGTTTAATGCAGGTTAGTCATTGGATTAATTTTCTTATTGATGGAAATTTACTTCGGAGGTTTAGTCGTTACGGCGAGCTTGGAACTACCGTCCTAAAAGGGAATAACAAAAAGTTTGATCTTTTTTATAAAAAATTTGAACCTTTCTGAAAAGCGTGACTCTGAGTAATGTAGCAAGTTGATAATGTCGATTTACTTTAAAATGAATAAACCCTTCATCACGGTATATTCAAAGTTTATAAACATATCAACATGGTCTCATCAACCAATGCTAACCGAATTAGTTTTAAGACTTTTTCTCTGTTTTAAAGTTTCATCATCATCCCCCACATTTGGGAACGTATCGATAAGCTAGCGCAACCTTGATACATGTCCCGCAAGAAATACTTCTGGCAACCCATTGGGTTGCCATTTTTTTTGCTTTCGATTTATCGTAAATCAGTCTCTACCGTTTTTGTATAACCCTAAGTAAATTTTAAAATTACAGTGTCAAAGGTGAATA
Source organism: Shewanella sp. GJ50-10 (assembly GCF_055808815.1). NCBI lineage: Bacteria > Pseudomonadati > Pseudomonadota > Gammaproteobacteria > Alteromonadales > Shewanellaceae > Shewanella > Shewanella sp. GJ50-10. The sequence goes on from NZ_JBVVSS010000001.1 coordinate 3,035,201, forward strand.
TCAAAGACAGAAAAGAATAACCACTGCTAAGCAATCTATTGATTACCGAGAAGGTGTCGGTGTGTTACTCGAAGGTGACGATATGTTAGTAGCAGCTATTGGTAGGAGCTAAGCGAAAGAAACGTTTGAGGAAGTGATGCGAAAGAAATTAACAGAAATAATCTTTAAAAATGAATTTTTTTATCGAACCCATTGAACCTTTCCAAACAATGATACTCATAGTAACTGTAGCGAGTTGATAATGACTTACAGTTTCGTAAATCAAGACATTATCTAAAGTTAACTAGCCCTTCATCACGGCAACTTAATTATCGCTGAAAGAATTAGTTTAAAACGTTTTTGTTGTTTTTCATTAATTGTTCATCATCATCCCCCCTTATTTGGGAACGAGTTAATACGCTAGCGCATTATTAGCCATGTCCCGCAGAGATACTTCTGGCAACCCATTGGGTTGCCATTTTTTTTGAGTTAAATTTTAATATTTCATTAAAGCTTAACTCCAGTCACGCTTAACCTCTTTCACACTCAACAGATAATTTAAAAAAAGATCATTTTTTATCGATCGGATTGAACCTTTTTAAAAGTAGCTACTCATAGTAACTGTAGCGAGTTGATAATGTTTAAATGACTTACCGCTTTTTGACAGTATCTCATAACAATTTCAACGGTTAACTAGCCCTTCATCACGGCAAACTAATCAACGCTAACCGAATTAGTTTTAGACTTATTCATTGTGTTTCCTGTAAATGTTCATCATCATCCCCCTTATTTGGGAACGAGTTAATACGCTAGCGCATTATTAGCCATGTCCCGCAGAGATACTTCTGGCAACCCATTGGGTTGCCATTTTTTTTACCTTCCCTAATGCAACTCTAACTAGCAAAACTTAAATACATATTCTCTGCATTGCTAAAAAGGGCTATGACGGGCGTTTATGAATGAGCTTGAACGGCTTTAAAAACAAGAAAGCTGAAGATTGAAGATTAGGATTGAAGATTAGGATTAGGAATTAATTGATGAAGAGATAAAGCTGAAACCGTCACTTAAATCATTTAGTACGGCATAGATAAGCTTAGGAGAAAGCATTGGTATTAAATTGGTTAAATAAATCAAAAAAAAGATCATTTTTTATCGAACCGATTGAACCTTTTCCAAGCTAGGTACTCATAGTAACTGTAGCGAGTTGATAATGACTTACTGTGTAGTAAATCAAGACATTATCTAAAGTTAACCAGCCCTTCATCACGGCAACTTAATTATCGCTGAAAGAATTAGTTTAAAACGTTTTTGTTGTTTTTCATTAATTGTTCATCATCATCCCCCTTATTTGGGAACGAGTTAATACGCTAGCGCATTATTAGCCATGTCCCGCAGAGATACTTCTGGCAACCCATTGGGTTGCCATTTTTTTACCTTAAATTTGCCAGTGCTATTGAATTAATCGCTACCAGTGATTGAATTTCAATCTTTAAATATCAGGTCTAACTGCACTTGCAGCGAAGGATGATAGCCCGCTCTCGCTTGCTCAAAAATTGTCGTTGCTTGAGTTTGGTATCCCGCTATGAGTAGTTCGCTATAAAGGGGCTTCACAAACTTAGCTCGGCCAATATGAGTAAGGAACTCTGCTACTTTTGGTAACACGATTTCGTATTGATTTCTGATTGCAACTCTAAACCAGTCACATGCGAGCTCAGCATTTTGGCTGTTAGTAAAATCAAATGCCATATCGAGATCTTTTAATTGCACTTGGCTTAAGGTAAAAGGCAATTGAGTGATGAAATATTGCCAATGATGTACTCGCCAGCCAGTCACGTTAAGCTTTGCTGCATTAACTCCCTCACTAAACTGCTGCAAAGCAAATGTTACCTTATCTAGACTGGTTGAGGTTGGCGCAATAAACCACTCAGGTAGCCCCTCACCATAAACCCAAATCATTAACTCTGACTCGCTAATTACTGAGCTATGTTGAGTGAGTAATGTTTGCTTTGCATACTTAACGAAGTCTTCGGTGGTAATCGCTTCAAATTTGAAATGCTCAACATAATCAAATAAAAACTTATCGAACGCTTCGCGACCTAATCGTGACTCTAACTCATGGACAAACATAGATGCTTTGTCATAGGTAAATCGATTAAATGAGTCATTCGCATCCTGGCGCTGAACATTAGCAGGTAACGTTTGCGACGCTAATGGCATTGATAGCATTTCTTCTTGTAAGCGACCATATTCAATCACCCATTCCAAATCAGCTTGTTCTTTACCGTAAATCTTTTCAACTAAGCGATTAGTAAAGTAGGTAGTAAAGCCTTCGTTGAGCCATAAATCTCGCCAAGTGGCATTACTGACTAAATTACCAGTCCAAGAATGAGCGAGTTCGTGGGCAACAGTCGACACTAAGCTTTTATCACCAGCAATCAGAGTGGGTGTTATAAAGGCTAATCTCGGGTTCTCCATTCCGCCAAATGGGAAACTTGGCGGAAGTACAATCATATCGTAACGTCCCCATGGGTATGGCCCAAGTAAAGACTCTGCAGCGACAATCATTGATTCAGTATCTTCAAATTCCTTGAGCGCCTTTTCAAGCATGGCTGGTTCTGTATAAATAGCGCAGCGCTCACTCACTTCACCATAGGCAAGATCGCCTACCGCAAGTGCGAGTAAATGTGTCGGGATCGGTTTTTCCATTTCAAATTGAAACAAGCCACTTTGGGGCATTTCTACAGAATTGGCCGCACTCATCACCGCTCTCAAACCGTTATTAACTTGAATTGATGCACTAAAAGTCATTCTGGCTTTCGGAGTATCTTGCAGCGGGATCCAACTGCGAGCATTTACAGGTTGAGATTGACTAAACAAATAAGGAGACTGTTTGCCTAAGGTTTGAGCTGGCGTTAACCACTGTAACCCTTGAGCATCCTTGGAGGTATGATAATTAACGACAATTTCGGTAAGTTCACTGCCGACTTCAATGGTGATCTTTTCGCCCTGAAGTTCATTCACATGCTGCTGGCTGAATTCTAGCTGATGCCCATCGGTATCAGTGATACTAGCAATGTTTAAATCGCGACTATCCAAAATTAATTGAGTCGAAGTAGTTAACCGGTTAAACAATAAATTGACCGAACCTTTTAGCTGCTGTTTATCAAAGTCTACATCTAAGGAAAGCGCCATATGATGCACTTTCATCTCGTCAGTATTCGCTAAAGAATGGTAATCGGTATTGAAATCAAATTGTTCAGCCACAACAGTTCCTTATAGGTATTTTTATGCAGCTATTCTAGCCTAATATCTTGGCTTCATCGAGTGGCTGGTTCAATAGATTTTAGACACAAAAAAGCCTCACGAATGAGGCTTTATTAATCAGATATATCTAAGCTAATATCACTTTAGTGATTAAAGCTTGATACCTGCTTTCTCTAGGTCTTTAGCTACAACACTACGTGGTAGTGGTACATAACCGTCTTTTTCTACGATTTGCTGACCTTGCTTAGATAACACGTAACGGATGAACTCGCGATCCATTGGTGATAAATCTTTGTTAGGGTGCTTGTTGATGTAAACATATAGGTAACGTGATAATGGGTATGTACCATTAGCAGCATTAGCAGCCGTTGCATCAATGTACTTATCGCCTTTCTTAGAAAGTGCTACCGCTTTAACACCTGCAGTCTTATAACCGATACCTGAGTAACCGATAGCGTTAAGACCTTGAGAAACTGACTGAACTACTGACGCAGAACCTGGTTGCTCATTTACGTTTGCTCTGAAATCACCTTTACAAAGTGCTTTCTTTTTGAAGTAACCGTAAGTACCAGATACCGAATTACGACCGTATAACTGAATGTCTTTCTTAGACCAGTTCCCTTCTAGACCAACATCAGCCCAGCGAGTAACATCATCGCCACCACATTTTTTAGTTGACGAGAAGATTGCATCGATTTGTTCAATGCTTAAACCTTCAATTGGGTTATCTTTGTGTACAAATACTGCTAATGCATCAATTGCAACACGAATAGCTGTTGGTTGGTAACCGTAATGTTTTTCAAAAGCTTCAACTTCATTAGGCTTCATTTGACGGCTCATTGGGCCGAACTGAGAAGTACCTTCAGTCAAAGCTGGTGGTGCAGTAGAAGAACCTGCAGCTTGAATTTGGATATTTACGTTAGGGTAAATGTGTTTGAAGTCTTCAGCCCATAACGTCATCATGTTTGCTAACGTGTCTGAACCAACCGATGACAAGTTGCCTGAAACACCACTTGTCTTTTCATATACAGGTAATGTTTTATCAATTGCTGCCATCGATGTTGCTGAAAAAACACCAGCTGCTGCAAAGGCGATAGTGCCAACTAGCTGTTTAAGTTTCATTGTAATGCTCCGGTATTAATAGCGTTGTTATTTAAGACACGCTCAGTATCAATCGCTTCAATGACAAGTCTATGACCAATATGTGACAGTTGTATGACAATCAACATTTTAAACAATTAAGAAACAAACCTTCCAAACGTAGTGACACATAACATAAAAGACAATAAAATCAGTGCCATAACACCACTAAAAACAAGAAGCAACACAAAAAATATAGCGGCATAACTACAAAATTATGACAGCCAGTTTCCGTTTAAATTAAAACCTACGACCGAAACCGACAATTAAATGCTGCCAATTTAAGAAACCGTATTCAGCATAAAAATTCCATTCATTCTTAGAGCCAAAGTCATAATTGACGCTAAAAGACATGTTTTTAGTCTCTTCTTTAGCAAGGTCAATATCAAACTTTACCTCTTCCATTAAGGGTTCAAGTTCGGTCCCCACAAAAGAATAGTCTCCTGTGACATTCTGATTAACACTCTGATGGCTAAATGCTAAAAACCAAGCAAGTTTGTCACTGCCGACATCAAAACGCTGCCCTATTCTCACAGAAGCAAGCTTAGTCTTAATAACACTGTCAGTGGTATCTGTGTGCGCTTTGACAATCGCACCTACTGCCATCACGATGACGGGAGTATCACCGATTATCGGGTCAATTTGCCCTGCTAGTACTGTTCCTATTCCATAGTTTTTGGCTGTGTATTCGATAGGAATAGGCAATACGATGCCATTACATGCCTCGTCACAAGGTAACCCTTCAACATTATCTAGCTTAGCTTGGATGTTTTTGCTTCCCTCGGTATAACCAAGTAACCCGTAGACATTCCAAAACGGTAATATCCAAGCATCGACTTTCAACTGTACGCTTCTATCCGTGCCAGTAATGCTGACATCTTCTGCTGGTACAACATAGTCATTTGGCCCTCTAAACCCCAATAGACCTCCATCTACCTGTACTTGAAAGTCATTCACCGCTACATAGTCAGCATCAATATTGTTATAAAAAAGGCTAACTCCCACAGGGATCGGTAGTTCATGACCGCGCTCTGCAGCTTTGTCTGCCATCAAGGGCAAACCACTCCAATGAGCAGGGGTTGTTTGCTGTTCTACCAGCTCTTTGACATCATTTTCAGCCCAAGACGACAAACTGATAATAGAGAGCAGTAAAAAACCACTTATGTTTTGAGAGTAATTAGCCATAATTCCGAAATGATAATGAATGTGAGAGACGGTCTGGTTTAGAAATTAACTTATTTGAAGAACTGCTTTATTTAGAAAAACAGCCCTGATACATATTGTAAAACATATTAATTAAACTGGAGAAGTAATTAAGCAATCAATGAACCAAGGCTGTTAAGCCCATCACATCGTGTAGATATGAAATATTTCATCCAACAAAAAAGCCAACTCAATGAAATTGAATTGGCCTTATAAAAGTTATTTCACGCAAACGTGTTAAATCTTATGTCAGTTTTTATTAACCACTAAATGGGTTGGAATAATAAAGCTAAAACAACTGCCCTTTTCAAGTTCACTGGTGATATTCAATTCACTATAGTGATGATTCAACGCATGTTTAACTATCGCTAAACCTAAGCCACTTCCACCAGTTTTACTTGAACGGGCATTATCAACCCGGTAGAAACGCTCTGTCAGTCTATTAATATGCTGCGGCGCAATACCAAGACCTGTGTCTGTCACACTAAACCTAGCCCCTGTTGGCACCGTTTCCCATCTAATAGAAATTTTTCCACCGGGTTCAGTATAGCGAATCGCATTAGATATTAAGTTAGTACACGCACTTCTCAGTTGTACCTCATTGCCATGACAATTTAAGTTTTCTTCAATATAGAAAGTCAATTCATACTGGTCCAGCGCTAAAGCTAAGGCCTCATCTTTCAAAATATCAAGCATTGGACGCATATTGATGGTTTGCTCAAGGTCGATATCTGCACCGTCTTCAATACGGGATAATGCTAATAACTGTTCTACCATCGACTGCATACGACGGGTTTGTTGTTGCATTAAATTAAGAGGCTTGTGATTCATGCTGTCTGGCTCTTCCATACTTTGCATGATCTCTAAGTAACCTTGAATAACAGTTAGCGGTGTTTTGAGTTCATGAGAGACATTTGCCACAAACTCTTTACGCATGCCTTCTAGCTGATTGATTCGAGTAACATCTCGCGCAATTAGCAATAATTGCCTGTCACCATAACTCATCAAGCGTATTTCTAATAACCGTTGCTCTGATATTGGAGACGCAAGTTCAAGCGGCTCTTTAAAGTCGCCTTTTTTTAGGTAATCAGAAAAATCTGGATGACGAATTAGATTATCTATTCGCTGGCCATTATCTTGTGGCCAAACGAAACCCAGTATCAATTGCGCCAGTTTATTACACCAAAGAATGTTGTGCTCAGAGTCGAGTACCACTGCAGCATCAGGAAGCGCTTCAGCACCTTGTCTAAATCGGCTAAGTAATGACGCTAGTTGACCTACACGACGACGATTTTTACCCTGAAGCCGATAAATACCGTTAAAGATCCCTTCCCAGCTGCCAGAACCTTGAGGCGGAGTTAGCTTTCTGTCTTTCCAAAGCCAAAAGTTTAGACGACTTATTTGTCGATAATGCCAACCTAAAAGTAAAATACTGCCAACAATAATGGCAAGAGAGACTTGATCAATGATGACGCCGATGAGGGCAAAAACTAGCAGTATTCCAACGAGGCGTAGGAGCAACCGGGATCCTGAATAAGATCGAAACATAAGCAGCCTAATAATTAATGAAAATAATCTCTTAGTGGATTTTTAACTAATTGTCGGTAGAAATAATGGCTCACAAGATAGCTTAAAATGATGACACTGACTATAGCCGATTGTTAAAAAAACTGCTGAATAAATGTGTCAACGAAACAACACTTCCTGTATGTATCATTTATAAACAATTCGATTCAGCAGTCTTTCATCCGCGGCCAAAATGAGTGATTACATTCTGGTTGAAAAACGGTAACCCGCACCGCGTACGGTCTGGATAAGCTTATCATGTCCAGAGTCTTCAACGGCCTTACGTAAGCGACGAATATGTACATCTACGGTTCTATCTTCAACATAGACGTTGGTACCCCAGACATTATCTAGTAGCTGTTCACGGCTATAAACACGTTCTGGATGTGTCATGAAGAAATGCAATAATCTAAATTCTGTAGGCCCCATATCAAGAACTGACTCACCTACCGATACTCGATGACTCACTGGGTCAAGTAGCAAACCCTGTACATCAATCGTTTCTTCTAAACGTGTTGGTGCACTGCGACGTAATACCGCCTTAATACGTGCAACCAGCTCCTTAGGAGAGAAAGGTTTAGTGATGTAATCGTCAGCGCCGACTTCTAAGCCTTTTACCTTGTCTTCTTCCTCACCACGAGCTGTGAGCATGATGATAGGGATTTGACGTGTAAACTCATCTTGCTTTAAACGCTTCGCTAATTGTATACCACTGCCACCTGGGAACATCCAATCCAACAAGATCAAGTCTGGATAAGGTTCTTGCAGTAAGTCTATCGCTGAATCAAAATCTTCAGCAGCAGATGTGGTAAAACCGTGTTGTTCCATAACAAAGGTCAGCATCTCTCTGATCGCTGATTCATCTTCTACAATTAAAATCTTAGCTGTCATAATAGTTTCTGTGATTAATTTGCCGCATGAGTATTATTGGTCAGTTTTATTACAGAAATATGATCTTAGGGCTAATAAAGCCTACAAAATCATATTTTTGTCATAAATCTATCATGTTTTAGCTTAGATCATTGGTTTAAAAACACACAAAGGAGACATGCGCCTCCTTTGTGATACTACTTTATTCTGATTAAATCGTTATGAATAACGACTCAATTTAGAATTTGTGCTCGATACCTACAGCGAAGTAGCTTTCATCGATTGAGATATCGATGATTTCGCCATCATCTTCTTCCACTGTACCCATTGAAGTACGGTCAGTGTAGAAGGCAAATAGTTTAGTTGGCTTGCCTAGTGAGTAATCTGCACCGATTGACCATGAATCACCTTTGTCTTCCATGTCTTGGTATTGTGCTTTCAACGTCACTTGTTGAATTTTGTATGCAGCACTTAGTAAGTAACCATCAATGCTTTCGCCGCTATCAACAGCTTCTTCTTGTTGGTACATACCACCTAGTACTAAACCAGCAATTTTACCTTGAACAGTTGCACGAACGATGTCGTAGCCAGCTACTTCTGAATCATAGGCAAGTGCAGCGTAAACTGGCGTGCTCTTAAGGCCTGAATCACCATACATAGCTGCAAGGCTGAAGCCATCATTTTCTTCTTGCTTGCTATCGCCTTCTGCAGCGTAAGTCACACCCACTTGGAAATCACCAAACTTAGGTGTTAAGTAAGTTGCAGTTTGTGCTAAACGGTTTTCGCCTTTGAATAGCGCTTTTAAATCACCAGAGTAATCGTTGAATTGGTCAACTTTACCTTGTGACTTTTTAAGCATCGTGTCGTTACGACCAACAGCAAAAGAACCAAAATCACCTTTTAAACCAACAAACTGGTTACGTGCTGTGAAGTTATCAGAGCTTGAGTTGCCCGTATCAACTTGATACTCAATTGTGTAGAACGCTTCTAAAGAATCGCTTAATTCAAATCCGCCTTTAACACCAAAACGAGACGCATTACTTTGAATTTCTGTAACTGAACCATTGCCTTCATCATTCGATTGAACAGTAACATTTAACTTACCGTATACTTCAAGAGGCTCAGCAGCGTGTGCAGTTGAAAGCGTAGCAGCGGTAATAGCTGAAGCAACTAGAGTTTTATAAAAAGCGTTCATCATTATCATCCTTTAGACATAATTTATTGGTGTTTTACACCTAGTTTTTGCTGCTATTTGGTTGGAACTAACAGATTACTGCTAACCAATAGCTTGGGAACGAGGCGAATATTGCACGCCTTTTGTTGCAGAAATATTTCAATCCGTTAATTTTATTTAGCCAACGCTAAATAAACCACACAACAAAACAAATAAGCCGCTGTTTTAAAAAGAAAATATAACCAGGTAAGCAATTATGACAATTTAATGAATTCTGTTCTAACGACAATCTTTCATCATTAACCTGAAGGTTTACCCCAGCGCTGTGATACCGTAAACTGCATTTTTAATTTTGATGAGCGCCTTATATGTGGTTTAAAAATCTCACCCTTTATCGTTTCAACAAGCCTTTCACTACCGATACCGAGGCACTCGAAACAGCTTTAGAAGACTTCACCTTTTCTCCTTGCTCAAGCCAAGACATCAGCAAGTTTGGTTTTTCCAATGCTTTAGGCAAAAAAGGCCAAGCCTTAGTACACAGTGCTGAGAACCGTCACCTAATTTGTGTCACCAAAGAAGAAAAAATCCTTCCTGGCCAAGTCATCAAGGAAGCCATTGATGAAAAAGTGGCGATGATTGAAGATCAAGAAAGTCGCAAAGTCACAAAGAAAGAAAAAGACGCGATGAAAGAAGAGATAACCATGACATTGCTACCGCGAGCATTTTCTCGTCGTAGTCAAACTCATGCGCTTATCATGCCTGAACTTGAAATGATCCTCGTGGACAGCTCTAGTGCAGCAAAAGCTGAAGAGTTATTGGCTTTATTACGTAAAGCATTAGGCAGCTTGCCTGTTGTACCTTTACATTTCACAACGCCAATTGAAACGACATTGACTGAGTGGTTACGTAACGGCTCATCTCCACAGCCATTTGAGATGCAAGATGAAGCTGAACTGAAATCAGATTCAGATGAAGGCGGCATAGTTCGCTTTAAGCAACAAGTGCTTCAAGAAGATGAAGTTCTGGCTCATTTAGCCACAGGTAAACAAGTGCATAAATTGGCACTTCATTTTGGCCAATCTATTGCATTTTTATTGCAATCAGATGCCAGCGTAAAACGCCTTAAATTTTCAGAAGAATTTAGAGCAGCGACTGATGATGTTGGCACTGAAGATCCATTAGCTAAATTAGATGCGGATTTCGCATTGATGGGCGGCGAACTTGTAGCCTTCATCAATTCGCTTAAGCAAGCACTTGGTCCAATTGAAGAAAATATTTAATTGCTGTCGATTTTCAACGCAATAGTTTGAAAATAAGCGTATAAATTTAAAAAGCCCCCACAACTTAGGTTATGGGGGCTTTTTCTTAACTTCGTTCTCTCAAAAGCGACTTATTTGAGAGAGCTTATTTGATAAAACCTCTTATTTAAGAAAGCTGCCAGCTTCATCAAATGGCCAATCAATTCCAAGCCATGCTTTTAAGAACGCTTTTTGCTCAATACTGGCGTCTTCAATACCTTTAATAGATAGCTCACCTTTTGGCTGCTCATCCAGCTTAATAACAATCTGCTTTAACTGATCATTATTAAACAATGACACTATAATCTCATCACTAGGTTTAAAGTCTTCTAAACGCTTTTTAAAGCCTGCGGCAGTCACTTTTAATCCATTAATGGCAACAATTTCATCTCCTGCAACCACACCGGCATTCCAAGCTGGGCTGTTACGGCTAACGTGTACCAAGGTTAGATCATCATGTGCACCGGTTAATCTTAATCCGCTATAAACAGTGGCCTCATCGTTTTTGCCATAGCTAATAACCAAACCCGCCTTTGCTAATAGCGAATCAAAATCTAAACTGAACGGCGAAGTAATATGTTGTTGCCACCAAGCTTGATAATCCTTGCCCGATAAACGGTTTAAAATACTTTTGACGTCATCGACGTTATAACCCTTAGGCAATTTAAAATCACGATACAGCTGGCGATGAACATCACGATATGAATGCGTTAACTCAGTATCACTCAGCAAGTTAAAGTCTAACGATAAAGATGCTAGATATCCTTCTGAGTAAATATTCACTCCGTGGTTTATCGCGTAATCCCCACCAGTATTCGTCCATTCATTAAGGCTAGCCTCTGATACGGATTGAATTTCACGACCCGGTTTGTGCATATTGCTATTCACTCGCTTAGCTAAGTCGGCAAAAAACTCCTTCGGAGTGATCACATCTGCACGCAGCAATAACTGATTTTGAAAGTAGCTAGTAGAACCTTCGGCCATCCAAAGTAACTCTGTCATGCTAGCTTCTTGATAATCGTAAGGCACCAATCCTTGTGGACGATACGCCTTTACATTCCAAGTATGAATAAACTCGTGTGAAGCCGTGCTGATAAAGCGTAAATAATCTTTGCGCTCTCTGAAATTAAAGCGAGGTAATTGAATAATCGTCGAGTTTAAATGCTCTGTAGCCCCACGAGCACCGCTGGTTGCATGTACCATATAAACATAACGCTCAAACGGATAGTCATCCCAAATAACGCTAGCTGTACTACTGATTTTTGTTAAATCTTCTACAACTTGCTTAGCGTCGTAATTGCCTTCGCCCCAAAAAACAAGTTCGTAATCTCTGCCATCAGCTTCGAAGCTATAGTGAGTGTTAACACCAGTTTCTATTGGGGAATCAATAAGCACATCATAGTTATCGGCAATAAAAGAATGAGATTTACGGCCCTTTTCCATACCTGAATGGCTATCCCACCCCTTAGGCACTTTCATTGATACTTTGACATTATCATCCCGAAACTCAGGGCTATACATAAACACACCACTGGCATCTAGATATGCATGAGTATTGTCGATATGACGCACCCGAGTACCTAAGTCATTGGCATAGAGCTGATAAGTCACATTCACTTCAGTAGGTTTAGTTAAGTTAACTTGCCATTCACCTGTAGCACTCCGCTGCCAAGTTAATGGTTTTCCTTGGCTATCTGTTGCTTCAAAAAGACGAATGCCGTCAGCTAACGGCAGCACAGCATACTTACCTGTACGCCATACGGGTAAGTTAACGGTTAACACATCAGCTGATGATTCGGGAAAGCTCACTTTTACTTTTGCTAAGTGATGCTGTGGTTGGGTTAAATCAATTTGGTAGTTCACTTCAGCAAGGCTATTTGCTGAAAAAAATACCCCTGCAGTAAAAATAGCCAGTTTTGAGACTTTCACTCTACATTCCTTCTGTTATTATTCTTGTTATGTTTTTTATGCATTGTAGTTATTTGTTTTCAATATCATACAAATTCTTTACGGTAAGTTTAATCTTTACGAAATAATATTATAACAAGCGAGATTGTTCGCCCACCCACTTCCAACAAAAGCTTACAAAAATAATAATAAGGTCGTTATTAATCCATGCAAAAACTCATTATTTTCTGTCACGCCTTACTGTTATTAATTGTAACGTTTCCTGCTCACGCTGAGGTTAACCAACAACGCGAAATTGAGTTTATGGAAACCCCCAATGTATTATTCGAGCGACTTAAAGCCCGTACTCAATTTCCACTGTCATTTAATAATCGCTCTGAATTTGAAGCCATTGCCGACTCTTTAAAGTACCGCCCTGATGAGTTACATGCTGATTTAGAGATTTTGGCGCGATTGTTTCTAGAAACAGCCCTTAAAGCTGAAGACAAAATTAATAACGCCCGTTTATTGACTCAGCAGCTTGAATCTCTTGCAGAAACACCAATGCATGAAGCAATTATTTTACTACTTGAAGGGAGAATAAGAGGCCTTGAAGATCAACAGTACAAACAATCGATCATTTTATTTAAAGAAGCCCTTAATAAAATAAGCAATATCAATGATAACCAAAGTCTAAATTTGCAATTTATACTGCATCAGAACTTAAGCTCTTTACACACATTAGTGAAACAAGACACGCAAGCCTTATATCATTACAAACGCTACCGTGAAATTGCCTATCGACTGCGTAATGATTACTTCATCGCCCTATCTGAAACAGCAATAGGCATTTACTACACGGGCCGCAATCAACTCGCTAAAGCACTGCAACATCACAGTGAAGCTTATCGAATTTCAAACCGTTTAAACTATCCCGTCATTCAAGCGCAAACTCAGTTTCAGCTATCTCGGGCTTACCGCGACCTAGGTCAATGGGATGAAGCCCTTAAGAATGCCAACGAAGCCGCAATCAGTTATCAAAAGCTGGGGCGAGATGCATCTCAGTCTAAAGCGATGACTGTCATTGCAATGATCTATGCTAATCAAGAACAGTGGAATAAAGCCATTGACTACTACCTGAATGCACAGCAATTAGATGAAAAACATAATCGAAGAATAAGCCAAGGGCTTAATTTCCATAACATTGGCGAAGCCTATCTTCATTTAAGTAATTACCCTTCAGCCATGAGCTATTTACAAATGGCTAATGATATATTTAGAGAAAAAGGGATCATGCATTACTTGGTTTATAATGAGTTGCTATTTGCCCAAGCATTGTCTGAACAGTCATTGTGGAAAGAAACGATAACTCACGGGATTGCCGCATTAATCATAGCCGATTCAAAGCAATTACCTGATGCGCAACAAGAAGCACTTGAATATTTAGCCAAAGCATATAGAGAAGAACGCAATTACCCTGCGGCTCTAGAAATGATGGACAGATTAGTCCAAATGCAACAAAACACTGAAGAAGAACCTGTTGAAGAAACACTCACATCAAACTTAACTGAAGAAAAATTAAAGTTTGAAATCAATATCTATCAACACAAACTCAGCGGTTATATTAAAAATAGTAAAGATCAGCAAATGGCTATTATCATCTTGCTTGCCGCCATCTTTATTTTATCTTTTGCCTGGCTTTATAGCTTAAAAAGATTAAACAGCTTCAAACAACAAAAAGCCTTACTTGCTAATCAAGTCCTACAAGAGCCTCAAACTCAACTTAAAGGGTACCAAGGGCTATTACACTGCATGTCTGATGAGAGCTCACCTAAAACCATAGCTCTGGCTAGTGTTAAGCTATTGGCCGATTTAGACAATGAATTTGGACTTACAGAATCTAAAGTCATCACCGAAAACCTAATCAATCAATTTGAAGCACAATTAAGCTGCAAAGTTTATTTGATTAAACCCGGTGAGTTTGCATTCTGTTTTACTGACCCTTTACCACCAGAGCAAACTTTAATTCAAATATCAGAGGTACTTTCTCATCAAGCGTTAACAATCAATACTAATGTGCCCAACTACTCTGAGTTACAGAATCTTGAGTTAGATTGCATCATGGGTCACATCAATTTGCCTTTGTTGGCGAACCCGGATTTAAGACTAACCACCGAATTACAGTTTGAAACGGTACAATATGCATTGGCAGCAGCAAAAAGCATAGATATAGGCCATACTTACGTCAGTATTCGAACATTAAACTTTGCACCAGCAGCAATCTTTTTTAAACCTCTATATTTAAACCTAACTCATGCATTGCAAAGAGGTATTATTCGAGCAGAGACTAATAGGGCTATTTCGGATATCAAATGGCCTAAAAATTAACCACTAAAATTTCAGTTAGTTCAGCTTTCATACGAACTTGCCGATACATATATATAGTTAATTGATAGCGTATTAAAAGTGTGGTTTTTACTATACAATCTGTAACATTCAACTCGCTAGATGATTGAAGTTGTTAGTTATTTATTTGTTCATTTCAGGGAGCCTAAACGCATGAAAGATTCTTCAACTGCTGTTTCGCAAGTTTCACTATTAAAACAGAAACTTAATTCAGCTAAGTTGGCCCTCGAAGAAATTCATGAAGATCGTAATGAAAAATTACGCACTTTAATCCAATTTTTAGGGCATTTGAGTCTAGCTTGCAAAGGACAAAACCTGGAACTTGATAATCGTTTAGCTAAATTACGTCATCATCTGCAAGGCTATGATCAGATTGATGAAGCACTGCCAGAGTTAGTGGAAATTGAACGCCTGTTAAAAGGCCAGTATCACCACACAATGACCCGTTTAGAAGAGAGTCGTACTAGTCTATCTCGTGTCATCAGCCAGATACAAAGAGTTGACTCAGCCCCTGATGAAATTAAAAAAGAAATTAATTACTTCAAAAAAGATCTCAATAAGCCTATCCATACTATATGGGAGTACATCCCAAAAGTAGAGCAAGTCATTAGTTTTTATGAACATA
Source organism: Shewanella sp. GJ50-10 (assembly GCF_055808815.1). Lineage (NCBI taxonomy): Bacteria > Pseudomonadati > Pseudomonadota > Gammaproteobacteria > Alteromonadales > Shewanellaceae > Shewanella > Shewanella sp. GJ50-10. The sequence goes on from NZ_JBVVSS010000001.1 coordinate 3,050,613, forward strand.
TTCTTCAAAAGGAATTTGCAGATAGCGATGACCATGTCATCTTGCCTCAGCACCTAATCCTAGCGAAAGAGCTGGCGCATAAAATTTCAGAGATAGAGTTTAGAAAAGAACAGCGCGATCAAATTTTAGTGATGAAAGAAGTATTAATGGGTGATATTAAACTCAATACCTTACTTGAATCCTATCAAACCATTTTGAGTTTATTGCTCAACAACATTGCCCGTGAGAAAACGGCTTCTCAAGACTTCTTATATTCATTAAATGATGCCATTAGTGTGGTGCGCGATGTTGTCACCAACACAGCAAACAACAACGATCGCTCACAGCAAATTAAGACTCAACTTAATAAAGAAATCAACTTACGGGTAGATAATGCAGATGGAATTCTAATTGAATCCGATGATTCATTATCATTAAAGACAGCGCTTACCGTACAACTTGCTTCACTAAAAGATGCCCTGAGTCGTAAAGAGGCATTGGAAAGTCGGGAACAAGCTTTATTACGTAAATCAATCGAGTCGATGCGAAAAGAACTCTCAAGCATGACTAAAGAAGCCAATGCCTATAAAGAAAAGCTATTCGAGCATCAAAAACTTAATTTACTCGATCCACTGACACAATTACCTAACCGGGCAGCTCTCGAAGATCGTATGGAACAAGAATTTAGAAACCATAAACGCTTTAATACCCCACTTTGGGTGGCTGTCACTGATATTGATTACTTTAAATCTGTGAATGATAACTTTGGTCACAGCACGGGTGATAAGACCTTACAAGTTATCGCAATGGCGCTTAAAAACTCCCTTCGAGAGAGTGAATTTGTCGCAAGATATGGCGGTGAAGAATTTGTTTTATTGCTACCAGAAGTCAATGAAGACAATATTGGTTTATTATTAAACCGTGTACGAGAAAAAATTAAGAACATTCCTTTTAAATTTAAGAATCAGCGTATTACCGTCACATTATCCATTGGTGCAGCAAAAGTTATGGACAACGAGCGTATCGAAGAGACATTTGAACGTGCTGATGCTGCGCTATATAAAGCCAAAAATAATGGCAGAGATAGAGTCGTAATCGATATTTAATATCAACTGCAACTCATCTCTTTGAGGAGTTGCATATGATTGTAAAAATAAGTCCCAGAGGCAGTTTAGATCAACTGTCTCAAATGGAAGTAAATCGCCTTAAACAAAGCGCTAAAAGCGAACTATACCAACTTCTTAGAAACTGCTCTTTAGCCGTTCTCGCCTCTGGTCTGCAAAGTGATAGCTCTGAAGCGCTATTCGACACTTACTCCAATTTTGATATTAATGTACTGCAGCGTGAGCGTGGCCTACTCATCGAGTTAATTAATCCTCCAGAGCAAGCCTTTGTTGATGGCGAAATCATTGCCGGAATTCAAGAGCATCTTTTTGCAGTACTACGCGATATTGTCTATATCGATAACAAATACGATAATTTAAAACACATCAACCTCACCAATGCCAGTCACATAACCAATGTTGTGTTCGATATTCTGCGTAATGCTCGAGTCATCTCGCCGATGAAAGATCCTAACGTCGTGGTATGTTGGGGCGGCCACAGTATTAACGCCATTGAATATCAATATACTCGGGAAGTCGGCTATGAACTAGGCTTGAGAGGCCTAGATATTTGCACTGGTTGTGGCCCTGGGGCCATGGAAGGACCGATGAAAGGCGCAGCTATTGGTCATGCTAAACAACGGGTCAGTAATGCCAGATACATAGGACTGACCGAGCCCAGTATTATTGCAGCCGAACCGCCAAACCAAATCGTCAATGAATTAGTCATATTACCTGATATTGAAAAGCGCTTAGAAGCCTTTGTTCGCTTAGGCCATGGAGTTGTTATTTTTCCTGGCGGCGCAGGTACTGCAGAAGAACTGCTTTATATCTTGGGCATTTTACTAAACCAAGCCAACCAAGAGCTGCCATTCCCACTCATTTTAACCGGCCCTAAAGAAAGCGCAGATTATTTTACCGAAATCGATGCTTTTATTGGTGCAACACTAGGTCAAGAAGCCCAGGACAAATATCAAATCATTATTGATGATCCTGTAAAAGTCGGTCGCATAATGAAGCAAGGCATGCAAAAGGTAAAAGAGACACGCAAAAGTTTAGGCGATGCCTATCAATTTCAGTGGTCATTAAAAATAGAGCCAGAGTTTCAACTACCATTTGAGCCTACACACGATGTGATGGGAAATTTGCATCTATATTTTCAGCCAAATAAAGCAGAGCTTGCGGCAACACTTAGACGTGCGTTTTCAGGTATTGTGGCTGGTAATGTAAAAAGCGATACTATCAAATTAATCGACGAATTTGGCCCCTTTGAAATCCGCGGTGACAAACAGTTAATGACGATGATGGATAAACTGCTAAACGCTTTTGTTAAACAGCAAAGAATGAAACTGCCAGGTAGCGCTTATGTCCCTTGCTATCAAATAGTCTCCCAAGACGAGTAAGTTAGGAATAACAAAGTAAAATACAGTGCCTTGTTTAATATCATGTTAAATAGCTATATGATTAGTCATCATAATCTGCATCACATGGAATAAATTATCCTGTGATGTTAAAAATAAAATATTCCCTGCAAGGCTCTATTAAGCCGTGCCACCAGCAACGAAAAAAGATTAAACATGAATAAACTATTGATCATTGATGGTCTCAATCTTGTTAGACGTATTCATGCTGTACTGCCAGATGAAAATGACATCACCAGTGTAAAAGAGCGCACTATTTCAGCGGCCAAAAAACTGTTAAAACATCATCAACCCAGCCATGCCATAGTTGTATGGGATGGCGATGAGGAGTCATGGCGAAAACAGTTATACCCTGACTATAAAAAAGGCCGCAAGCCTATGCCGGCGCCATTAAAGTCAGGCTTAGCTGATATCAAAGCAGCTTTAGCTGAAGTCAACGTGCATTCACATGACGCACTTTCTGAAGCCGATGATGTCATTGCGACTTTAGCGACAAAGATTGCTGAAAATAATGGTCAAGCCATTATTGTTTCTACCGATAAAGGCTTTGGCCAAATCAGTCAGAATAATATTGATATATGGGATCACTTTAAGCAGCAATATTTTGATATTAAAGAATATGAGAAAAAACTCGCTGTGCAGCAAAATCAAATTTTGGACTTTATTGCCTTAACCGGCGACTCAGGAAACAAAGTCCCTGGCATTGCTGGAATTGGCCCTAAGTCAGCTGCTGACTTACTCAACAAATTCAGAAGTCTTGCCAACTTATATAAATCAATTGATAACCTAGGAGCAAAGCAAGCTCAGAAGTTATTAGATGGTAAAGAAATGGCACGAGTGAGCTATAAACTCGCCCAACTTCAATGTCATATGCCACTCAATATCAATCTGAAACAATTCAGAGTCCCTTCTAGTCATGAAGGGAGAGTTTAGATAATGAAGCCTTCCCTATCGTTTCTTATTGCCTCAATGTTTATTGCTTATGTGGTATTCGCCATTACTGTAGTACTCGTCTATGAACCCCGCCCTGAAGACCGCAGCTGGCAGGAAAGACAAGAGTTTAATCATAGAATGCTTAGTGAAATCACCATTGGCCAGAGTATTGCGAGTATTCGTCAAAAAATGGGCCGAGCAGACTTCACCGAAGCTAAAGCCACCGCAGATGCTAACTTTCAAATTATGTTTTACCGCACGCACCACGTGAAATCTGACGGCAAAACAACCAAAGATGAATGTACTCCATTATTATTTAAAGATGATCAGCTCATCGCTTGGGGACAAGAAACTTACGATCAGTTTCTACAAATCCCAATATTGAATGTTGTCATAGAATCAACACCCGCTGTCAATTCGCAACCCACTTCTGTCGAGCAAGAACAGTCCGCGAGTTCTCAGCAACAGTAACACCTCGTAAAGATGTAAATGACAGAAATTGCAGTCATAAAAAATGCCACTTAATGTGGCATTTTTTATGTCTTAATCGGTCAAAGCCTATGATTAAATAGGCCGTTAACCTTTGGACTATTTATATTCTTTATAAGCCTCGCCTTTCTCTAACCACTCTGGTGCTTTTGCCCCTTTTAAGTAATGGTCAAAGTACTGCTTCATACGAATTGTATAATCCAGTTTATTAGGGTATTTCTTCAAATGATGTGGCTCATCTTCATATTGTAAAAACACGACATCTTTGCCGGTGCGTCGCATAGCTAAATAAAGTTCAACTCCTTGCTCCCAAGGCACAGCATCATCCTTGTCACCAAACATGATCATCATAGGTGTTTGAATACGCTCGACATAAAAAACAGGTGAGTTCTCAATGTATTTTTGTGGAGATTGAAATAGGCTTTCTGCAATACGGCTTTGTCCTGTCTCATATTGGAATTGACGCGCTAAACCAGAACCATGACGAATGCCACTGTAAGCACTGGTCATATTCGATACTGGCGCGCCAGTCACTGCCGCTTTAAAGATATTGGTTTGAGTCACTGCAAAAGCCGTTTGGTAACCGCCCCAAGAGTGACCTTGAATACCAATAGCATTAGGATCTGCAATCCCCATATCAATCAGCTTTTGTACTCCAGAAGTTAACCCTTTAACTGCTGATGCACCAGGATAGCCGACTTCAAAGCGGATATCTGGTAAGAAAATAGCGTAACCATTATCAGCATACCAAGCAAAGTTTGGACGATGATTAATTGCCATGTGAGGGAACGAATGTAAACGGTCACTCATAAAGCGATAGAAGTAAACCATCACAGGGTATTGTTTACCCTCTTGATAATTAGTTGGCTTAATTAATACACCATCGGTTTTGCGGCCATCAGCATCGCTCCACTGAACCAGTTCAGCACTGCCCCAATTAAAGCCAGCACGTTGCTTATCCAGATCCGTTTGTTTAACCGCATCATTTGGTGAAGTCACACTTGCGGTGTAAAGGTCTGGGTATAAATCATAACGCTCTTTTGAATACACAATGGTGTCAGCATTCTTACTGCGTGCAAGGACTTTAAGCTTAGCTTTACTATCCACTAACTCAGTCAATCCGGGGACGCCAATCGTCGCACTATATAAACTGTCTGCTTTAGTCGATTCGTTATAACCATGAATTAGCACTGACTGTTCCTGAGTCACTTCAGCTGGAGCATTTTGATCTTCATATAGACCTTCAATTCTCAACTGCGTACTCGTCTCACGGCCTTGGCCTTTTGTTAGCATGAATCCGTCAAAAGACGATGTATTGAACTGCCAGACATCATATTTGTCATATGCGATAATGCCAGAACCATCAGCTAACCAAGGACCAAACCCATAGCTTGGTGCATTACCTGGGTAGTCGTGGTCTTCATTGGCAAAACCCACATTAATATTTCTTGAAATAGTGTGCTTTCTTACTCCTGCAATGTCATACATAAATAGCTGACCTTGCTGATAATATGCAACAAAACGAGCGTTTGGTGACAAAGTTGGCATTTCATTAGTTGGGTGCTGCGTTAATAACTGCTGCTTTCTGCCCGTGTTTAAATCAACTAAATACACATCTTGATAAAAACCTGCCCAAGTAATCATCTTCTGATAAGGCACATCAGAGGTCGCTAACAAGTAACGCTGCTGCTCTCCATACTGAACATTTGGGATCGTTTCATCGGCAAGTTGAACAATGCGATTAGCATTAATATGAAGCACGGCTAAGTAAGTGCGCTTTACCTCTTTTGAATATTGTTTGATTTCATGTGGCTTAATTTTGGGATCATCGCCATGCCAGACTTTTAAGTTGCGCAACCCTGTTACCACAGTTTCATCAAATAAATCAGCTTCGGTTTCTATTTCAGCAAGCGAGATAACTTTATCAACCTGCGGAACACGGCCTAAGAAAAGGCGTAAACTGTCTTCTGAGAAAAAGACTTTAGAATATTGGTTTAAGGTCCAATCATCATCTTGTGGGGTTTCTTTAAGTTTGAAAGTTTCCAAGCTCAATAACGAAAGCTGATACTCTCGCTCATCACGATCATCAGTTGCGGCGCCTTGGGTAAAGGCTAACCAATTACCATCGTCAGATAGACTCAACTCACCTATTTGATTATCAGTACTTTTATACAATTGCTTTAGCGTATTATTCGCTAGGTTTACTTTTTTGATGAAATGTTGCTTTGCTTTGATGTCATTTATGGCAACAACAAAGTTCTTACCCACCCGGTCAAAAGTAAATTGAGTGACATTGACAAAATCATGGCTAGAATTGTCAGCTAATTTAATCAGCTTAATCTCGCTACCAATGTCTTTTTCATTGATTTTAGGCGCATCTTTATCATCTGAATCAGCCTGTTTTTCATCTTCAACGTCAAACCAGATCGCTAAAAATAATCCATCATCACTAAACTCTGCCTGTTTTACCTTTTCGAAACGTTGTTGTTCACCCGTTGCGGTATTCAGTAATGCCAGTCCAGAACTAAGCTCAGACTTCTTTAAAGTTTCTTTATCTAATAAAGATGGATTAAGCGTTGCGATAGCATAGCTACCTTGGCTATTTACTTGAACGTCTGATCCGCCCGCTATGACAAACTGCTTCTTAGATTCGATGATATTGATTAAAGCACGGCTATCGCCTCTATCAGGCATAGCTTCAACAGCTAATGTTCTTCCATTATCAGAAAGTACAGGCTGTTTAAGCGTTTCAAAATGCATGATGTCATTCAGCGATAAAGAAGTGGCTTGCTCAGCCGCGGTAAGCGACATTGACGCTGTCAGTAACGTCAAAGGAATAAGTTTATGTAACTTCAAAGTCATCCTCATTATATTTATTATTTTAAGCAGTTAAGCCTTAATGACTCATTTCTACTTCAACCTTGAGAAACGACACATTTGCTTCAATTTGAAATATATCGTTCAGTATCGTATTAAAATTAGCGAACTTGATAATAAAGGTTGTTTATTAAGCTGTTAGACCAAAGTCGTCTGTTCAAAAAATCTAACCGCAATAAGCTGTCTTGGTAAATCGACCCGCTAAGTTAACGTTTCAGCAACAATCGAAGTCGAAATATGACGCATATTGAACCTTTAAATTAAGCTGTTGTGAATATCTTAAAGCAATCAGCTGAGGATTAACTTAAAAAATATAAAAAATATGTGATTAAACTCACTAAATCCTGTAAAAAAATTTCAAAATTCGTTAAAATGCGCCGCAACAAAACCGTTAGTTAATCGTCCCGTAACCGTGTTATTAACACTTACAGGAAAATGCAGTAACCACTAAGTGGAAGGACTATCCATGCCAAAACGTACTATAACTGTAATCCCAGGTGATGGGATTGGACCAAGCATTATCGATTCCGCTTTAAAGATTCTCGACAAGGCTGGTTGCGACTTTGAATATGAATTTGCAGACGCCGGTTTAGCCGCACTAGAAAAACAAGGTGAATTAGTACCACAGCGTACCTTAGACCTCATCGAGAAAAACCGTATTACTTTGAAAGGTCCACTTACTACACCAGTGGGTGAAGGCTTCACTTCAATTAACGTTAGTCTACGTAAAAAATTCAGCTTATACGCTAACGTACGTCCAGTGCTTTCTTTTAAAGGTACTCAAGCACGTTACGACAATATTGATATTATTACCGTTCGTGAAAACACTGAAGGTATGTATTCAGGTTTAGGCCAAAAAGTATCTGATGACGGTGCTACAGCAGAAGCCACCAGTATCATTACACGTCAAGGCGCAGAGCAAATCACAACATTTGCTTATGAACTTGCACGTAAAGAAAACCGTAAAAAAGTCACTATCGTCCACAAAGCCAACATCATGAAATCTACTTCAGGTTTATTCTTGAAAGTAGCTCGTGAAGTTAGCCTACGTTACCCAGATATCGAAACAGAAGAAATGATCGTAGACGCAACTTGTATGAAGTTGGTTATGAATCCAGAAAACTTCGATGTCTTAGTTACCACTAATCTATTCGGCGACATTTTATCTGACTTATGTGCAGGCCTTGTTGGCGGCCTAGGTATGGCGCCAGGTGCTAACATTGGTAGTGACGCTGCAATTTTTGAAGCTGTTCACGGTAGTGCACCTGATATCGCTGGTAAAAACTTAGCTAACCCAACTTCAGTTATCCTTGCCTCTATCCAAATGCTTGAATACTTAGGTATGGCTGATAAAGCTGAAATGATCCGCAGTGCAGTTTCTGCAGTGATTGAAGAAGGTGACCGTACTACTCGTGATTTAGGTGGTACTCATGGTACTACTGACTTCACTCAAGCTGTTATTGACCGTTTAGGTTAATTTCATACAGGCAATAAGTCGGTAATATAAAAGTTTTAAAAAAGCCCTTAGTGATTCACTAAGGGCTTTTTAATATCTCTTATTTATTCGCTATATAAACACGTAATGCCAACTCGCGATGTCAGTTGTGACTTAATCGTGAAAATTCCAAGCTGTATTAGGCTTAACCCATAAATGCACTGTCACTTCATCACGATCATGATAAAGGTGCTTACATTGGATTTTAAAATCATCGATTTCATTTTCTTTTAAAATCTCAGCCATAGTATCAAGAATTTGTTTGACTTCTTTATAACGGCTTTTCATTGGCAGTTTTAAGTTAAAAATTGCTTCTTTAAACCACCCATTAATCGCCCATGCTTCCATAAGCTCAGCTACGCGTGAAGGCTTTTCAACCATGTCACACACTAACCAATAAATGTTCTTTCTTGGCGGCTCAAAGCGGAAACCGTCGGCGCGGTAGTGACGTACTTGTCCTGTATCCATTAACTTTTGATCCATAGGGCCATTATCAACAGCAGCAACAAACATACCTCGACGAACAAGTTGATAAGTCCAGCCACCTGGACAAGCACCTAAATCGACCGAATGTAAGCCAGAACGGCAGCGTTGCTCTTGTTCTTCTTTAGTTAAAAAGTGGCCAAAAGCTTCATCTAATTTAAGACTTGAGCGACTTGGTGCATCAGCCGCCATTTTAAGGCGTGGAATACCCATGAAATGTGGCGAGCTATTATTAGTCAGCGAATAACCGACATAGGCTTGACCTGGTGCCACAAAACAAACGTGGATAATCGGTCTTCTATCATTTTCTTGCGCAAGTAAAGAGCCTGACTTTTTTAAGCCTTGGCGAAGTGGCACAGTAAATTTGCGACAAAAACCTGAAAGCTCTTTTGCTTCGTTGGTATCTGGGGTCTCAACTCTTAACTCACCAGCTTTAGTTACTCCCGCTAATGCAGCCACAATTGGCGACATGCGATCAGTTTCTGGCAAATCTTTTAATAAGTCATTTGCTGCAAACATTTGTCTAGCAAACACGAGTGAGTTTAACTCAATTTTTTTAGCTAGCTGCTCACCACCATCTTCTTCAAAGCATTGGTAAATAACATAGGCATCGTTGGTATTGGTTTTAACAAAACCACCAATATTCAAGTCAGCTGCGCGCTGTTGAATTTCTGCAGCACAATCTTTCTCATAGCCTGCACGGCAGAACAAAAATAGGTTTTTCATGGTGAACCTTAAGCTTCAATAACGCCGCTCTATAGTGAGTAGCGTTAGTGTGTACGAATAAAAATACAATAATGAGCTGCATTATACGCAACTTTACTGACACTGTGTAAATTGAAAAGACAAAAAACCAAAACAAAAAAAGCAGCTGAAATGATGTATTTCAGCTGCTTTGATTAAATATTGAATGTTATGTTATACAGCTAACTAGCTTTATCGTCGTCATTTTGCTTAAAAATCGCCACAGCAAACAACAACCAGCCTAAAAGCATACAAAACCCGCCCATCGGCGTTATCGGACCAATCCATTTAGCGCCCGTGAATGCATACACATATAACGAACCAGAAAACAGCAATATGCCGACAAAAAACAAACCTGCTGCCCAATTAAGTAATTTTGAAGATATCCAATGGCCGGCAAATGCCACAGCAATGATCGCAAAGGTATGATAAAAATGATAATCCACACCTAGCTTAAAAATAGCGACAAGTTCAGGTGGGGCGATATTTTTAAGTCCATGAGCGCCAAAAGCACCTAACCCTACCGCTAAAAAACCGCTCAGTGTCGCTAACAATAACAAGCCTTTTTTCATTTCATTGCCTTTATAAATTCTACTATCATAAAAAGTGATTAAATCTGTGATGTTATAAACTGCTGACATTGTTTAACGCAGGCTTGCAAATTAGCCTCTAAGCTTGTACCTGACGACTTCCTAGGTTTAAAACTATGATCGCCATCAGTAATCCACCCTAATGAGATTGATTCATCAATTGCCCAATTTGGGATTTCAGCTTTACCACCAAATTTATCTCGCTCCCCTTGCAACACCAACACTGGAGTCGTCGCATTATTAATGGGAGCTAAACGTGGTTCGCCACCTTTAAGCGGCACAAACGGGTAACCTAAACACACAACACCTTTGATAAGCTTTTTAACTTGCTCAAACTCTGGGTGGATTTCCACTTTAGCAATGTCACTTAACTCAGGGGTCATTAGCATCGCTGACATTCTACCTCCCATGGATTTACCCATGAGGAATATATTTTCTGCGACTAAACTGCCGTCTTTAATTTGATTCGATACGTCAGCTAAAACCTGTTGATAGTAATTAAGCAACTTAGGCGCTCTATCAGGCGGTCTGCGTTTGCCATCTTGCATATTGGCTTGCATGTACAAAAAATTAAACCGTAAAACTTGTACACCTGTTTTGGCTAGGTCTTCAGCTACTTGTTCCATAAATTCTGAATGCATATTGGCGCCGGCGCCATGAGCAAATATCACTAAGGTTTTACTTGGCTCACCCAGTAAAATAGATTCAATGGCCTGTATGGGGTTGTTAGCTACTACGTCATCAACTTTCATCATTTTTTCTATTACTGCTCATTGCGTTTAATTATTGTACTAGGGCCGTATTAGCCACCAGCCAGTAGTTCGCTACGGGACTCTTCAGCAAACATGTCCACCATCCACTCTCTAAACGCAGACACTTTGCCAAGTTCTGAGTGATTCTGCTGACAAACCAAATAATAAGCATCTTTGCTGACAAGCACTTCTGAAAAAGGACACACTAGTCGACCAGCTTTAATATCAGGTCTTGCTAGTACGCTATAGCCCAATGCAACACCTTGACCATGCGCCGCAGCCTGCAAAACTAGTGACGAATGACTGAAGATAGGACCTGAGTTAACATTAATTTCACTAATCCCGCATTGTCTAAACCAAGCCTGCCAATCATGGCGGCTTGAGTCATGTAATAAAGTATGATTTTTTAAATCGCTGGGCTTCTCTAATGGTTTAGGTCCACTCAACAATAAAGGCGAACATACTGGAATAAGCACTTCATTACGCAATTTATCGGCGCGTAGTCCAGGCCAGTTTCCTTGGCCATAATAAATGGCAACATCCACGTCATCAGTTAACGAATCAGCTTCACTATCCACGGCTTTAATTCGAACATCAATATCAGGATTTTTCTCGCTAAATTTTGCTAACCTTGGCACAAGCCATTGAATAGCAAAGCTTGGAGACATACTTACGGTTAACGAACCAATTGCACTTCTGGCTAAAAGACGGTCGGTGGAATCCCCAAGTTGGATAAATATATCTTTAATATCGAGGAAGTAACTCTGTCCTTCTTCGGTTAGTAACAAAGAACGGTTTTTACGTCGAAATAGCTTTAAGCCTAAAAAATCTTCTAACGCTTTGATTTGATGACTCACTGCCGCTTGAGTGACAAATAGCTCTTCTGCTGCACGAGTAAAACTCAAGTGTCTAGCAGCTGCTTCGAATGCTTTAACAGCATTTAAAGGTGGCAATCTTCTCGACATAGTGATCAATCTCTCGTTTTTTAATTAGTTTTTCTAATGATTATCGTTATTTTTTGTCGTTTGTAAAGAACACTCTGTTCGTTTAAATTATAACCATTGAAATATAGTGAGTTGGACAATCTCAAAATGGAAAAGAGGAAGTGTCCGACAGTGTGATTTGTCAGCCCGGAGGCGACCCTTTATGTTTAACTTAAAAACTTTAGCTACTGTAGCTTTACTCTCTTCTTTTACTTTTGCTGCGAACGCAACTGATACCACCATTGATATCAGCGATCTTCAAGCATCAATCAACGCTGAGTTTGAACAAAGCATGACAGAAATGCAGAACAACGTTGATGTCGATGTAAAAAGCACCTTAGTTGCCGACAAAGAAGACCAAACTGTAGTGACTACAGCAGAAGTTCGCATTGCTGAATAATCTACTGTAAAAACAGTTTCAAAAAAACCGCATTAGCCAAATTTATGGTAATGCGGTTTTTTTATGCCCCTTTATTAGCAAATAATTGGGGTTATCTCAGTTTGCTAATAATTCAGTTAAAAAAATAGCCAGCGGCGTCATACCGTTGGCTATTTCATTTTTTGATATTGTCTATGACATTATCAAACTGTGGTTAAGGACGATATACCTTAACGTTACTATAACCTTGCTCGGTTAGGTATAGTGCTTGAAGTTTACTCATCACGCCACGGTCACAATATAGTAAATAGGTTTTCTCTTTATCCAAATCAGCAAACTGAGTCGCTAATTTAAAGAAAGGGATCTTCAAAATCTCTGTATCGTCGATTTTAAGCGGATTTTGCTCTTCTTCATCTTGGGCACGAATATCAATCACTACGTTACCATTATCGATAGCTTCAACCGTTTCAGTTTCGCTAACGGTGGTTTCAACCTTTTCAGCAATCTGTTTAATATCGATAACTACCGCATCATTTACAACGCGATCGATTAAGTCTTCTGTAAATTTAAGCTCTTCGGCTTCAATTTTAGCTAATACCGCTTTTACTGTTGGCTTCTGCGAAATCACGCCGCAATATTCAGGAATCGCCTTAGCAAAATCTTCAGTACCAATTTTACGACTCTCGTTAATGATGTCTTGTTTATCCATAGTGATAAGCGGACGTAAAATCAATAAATCTGTACAGCGGTCAATGACGTTAAGGTTCGTTAGCGTTTGGCTAGAAACTTGGCCTAAACTCTCACCTGTAACCAATGCTTGAATACCGTATTTTTCAGCAATTTTAGTCGCTGCGCGCATCATCACACGCTTTAAGATAACGCCCATTTGGCCGTTATCAATACGTTCTAAAATTTCTTCAACTACTGGTTCAAATGGCACTGTGATGAAGCGCACTTTGTGTGACTCACCGTATTTTTGCCATAAATGGTAAGCAACCTGCTTAACACCAATTTCATGTTGTGCGCCGCCTAAGTTAAAGAAGCAATAATGCGTACGTGCGCCTTTCTTAATAAACTGGTAACTCGATACACCAGAGTCAAAACCACCTGAAATAAGCGACAGTACGTCTTCTTGAGTGGCCATTGGGAATCCACCCAAACCTTCAATGCGGCGTACAACCATATAAAGCTTTTCATGATCGATTTCTAAATTTACCGTCATGTCAGGGTTTTTAAGCTTAACGCCTGTGGCTTCAGTGTGCTGATTTAATCCACCACCAACATAACGCTCAACTTCAATAGAGTTAAAGTCGTGCTTACCTGTGCGCTTAACACGAACACAGAAAGTTTTACCTGCGAGCTCATCTTTATAAACAGGTAAAACTTGCTGGTAAATATCATCAATCGATTCAAAGCTGTATTCATCAACTTGAATGACGTGTGCAATACCTGGAATGCACTCTAAGCGCGCAGAAATAGCATCAATTCTTGCTTGTTCATCACTAGCTACATGGATCATGATGCGATCCCATTGGCGTTGTACTCTTACATCTTCATCGACTTTCTTAAGTACATTGCGAATGTTTGTTTCAAGGATTTTAGTAAAACGCATTCTAACGGTTTTACTTTTCATCATGATTTCTGGGTATAGCTTTACGATAAACTTCATTGGACTTCCGCGGGCATCTGATTCGGTATAAGCCTCATTAACACTAATAATCTGCCGCTTTAAAGTCGTTCTCTTTGGTTATTTGAGAGCTCACTTTTAGCTACATTATTGGTGTAAACAGGCATAAAAAACGATGACTAGTAAGGTGACTAGTCATTTAAGGGCGGGATTATAGCAAAAATTGGCTATTTACCAAACACATTAAATAGCGTTACGCAGACTGTATCCAGTTTGTGTGAGTTAAACGAAACTCAATAAAAAAGCCGCTTAATAAAAGTGCATTACTATTATTAAAACGGCCTTTTTTTGTTCACTTGAAACTTGTTTAAAATCACTAAGCTGTCCGAAAACAGATAAAATCATAAGTAAAACCAAAGCCAAAATTCAATCGTTATTGTTCTGGCGCAGGAATCGCTTCAATCTCTCTAGACTCTTTAGCTTTACCTTGTTCAATGGCAATTTCAACCCGGCGGTTTCGACTTCTATTCTGATTAGAATCGTTTGGCACTAATGGCGCATTTGACGCCATTCCAACCACTTGCATTCTAGATTCATCAAAACCAGTGACTTTAGCAAGCTCGTGCGCCACCGCTACAGCCCGTTTACTGGATAAGTCCCAATTCGAGCTGTAAAGCTCATTACTAATGTGCATACCATCAGTATGTCCCGAGACAGTAATAATCCCTGGCACATCTTTCAGTAAATCACCAATAGAGCGTACAACAGGTTTAAAACGTGGTTGTAAAAATCCAGAACCCGAGGCGAATGAGCCTTTTTCGCGAATACGAATAATAATTTGTTGGCCTAATGATTCAATTTCGATGGCACCATCTACGATTTCTTCATTCAGCTGTTCAGCCATTTTTTTAACTTGATCGTTAATGTTTTCTTGCTCAGATGACGCTTGAGATTGCTGGGCCTGCGCTTGTTGTTGCGCCGTTGCTGCAGCATTACCACCTCTATCTTCACCTTGTTGCTTTTGCACGCCGCCAGCACTTGCATCATCACCCGCTTGATACTCAATGGTTTGCTGGGTCATTTCATTAGTTTGCTGATTGATAATTTCAATCGGGGTTGGGTCCGGTTTACCCGGGCGAAACTCCAGCGCGATGACTGAAGTCCCTTTAGGAATGTCTTTTACTTCTACTTTATTTTGCACACCAAAAGCGTACTTCATTGAACCGGCAATTTGCTTAAACTTCATCACATCCATTTCAGAGAATGCTAGCAGTAGCACGAAGAAACACATCAACAATGACATCAGATCAGCAAAGGTTGCTAACCATAATGGGGCTCCGGGTGGTGGACAATCACACTTGGCTTTCTTAGCCATGAGTTATTCTCCGTCCGTTGTATCAATTTGACGTTGTTTTTCTGATAAATAGTTTTTAAGGAAGCCTTCAATAACGCGAGGGTTTTGCCCATCTTGAATCGCTAATACCGCATCCATAATGAGGTTTCGGTTCAATAACTCTTCAGCCATTCTTAGTTGTAATTTGTCTGCAATTGGAATCGCAATCATATTGGCGATGATGGCGCCATACAGTGTAGTAAGTAATGCTACAGCCATTGAAGGGCCAATAGATTTTGGATCGTCCATGTTTGATAACATGGCAACAAGACCAATCAAAGTACCAATCATCCCCATTGCAGGAGCGACATCACCTAATGATTTAAAAATGCCAACGCCTGTTTTGTGACGCTCTTCAGTCAGTGCAATATCTTTTTCAAGTGCTTCGCGAACCACATCTCCATCATGGCCATCGACTAGCATGTCGACCGCTTTTTGCATAAAACTGTTAGTAATTTGGGCTTCTTCTAATGCTAGGAATCCGCCTTTACGAGCAGCATCAGCCATATTCACCGATTGTTCAATCAAGTCTTCAGGTTTATCAATTTTAAACATAAAGGCTTTGGCGCCAATTTTAACTGCCCCAAGAAATTGCTTTAAATTGTACTTCATCATTACGACGAATAATGAACCAATAAATACGATCATCACTGACGGCACATCAACAAAGATGGAAATACCACCACTGCTGACCATAGACCCAATAATAAAAGCAAAGGCTCCGATCAAACCTATTAGGGTTGCTAAATCCACAATTTCTCCTTGATTGCAGTCTTTAAATGCTGCCGTACTGACTGATAACCATCAACATGATTAACCGCGTTATGAATATCAATGTAACACCCTGAGTGACAGGGATAATAGTTCAAATAACAAAAAAACACTCAATTCGCAGCATTCTAATAAAAAATGACCAGTTGTGATAAAAATTCCATCAATTCTCATTTATAAAACGATTGTTTTAATGAAGAAGAATATTATTAGGCGATTAAGGAAACTGGCATTCGTTATAGTTATCGGTCAAACTTAGCCCAAGTTTAGATATTTTTTATTAATTGTATAATTTTTCAGTCACAAAGCGTGCTATTGAGCAAATAAACTACGACTCAATTTGACCCTTAGCCCGCCCTGATATACCTTGTCCTCCGCACAACAGAAGGAATAATAATTGTGGCAAAAAAACCTGAGAATCTTAGTTTTGAAGAGTCCTTATCGGAGCTTGAAAACATCGTTGCAGATCTTGAGCAAGGTGAAGTCACACTAGACAGTGCCCTCAAACAATTTGAGCGTGGAATTAAGCTGGTTCGTCAAAGCCAGTCCAAGCTTGAACAAGCACAACAGAAAGTATCAATCTTATTGGATGAAGACGATACCAACCTGAGCCCATTTACCGTTGAAGGCGAATAAGCGTGTTAGCCCAAGCAATTGAAAAGTATCAACAACGTGTCGACAATGTTCTACGAAATAAACTCGCTGAACTAGATGATACAGCACCTGAATTGAAAGCAGCCATGACCCATGGCGCTTTATTAGGTGGCAAGCGGATTCGTCCTTTTATGGTCTACAGTATCGGCGAAATGCTAGGTGCAAAAATAGAACACCTAGACAATGCTGCGGCTGCGATTGAATGTATTCATGCCTATTCATTAATTCATGACGATTTGCCTGCTATGGATGATGACGCACTACGTCGTGGTCAGCCTACAGTGCATATCGCTTTTGATGAAGCCACAGCTATCCTTGCTGGTGATGCATTGCAAACACTGGCTTTTGAACTTATTTGTCAGCCAAGTGACGATATTACGCCACCTCAGCAACTCGCTATGGTAACTGCCCTTGCAAAAGCTTCGGGTTACAGCGGAATGTGTGGCGGACAAGCAATTGATCTGAGTTCAACAGATAAGCGTATAAATCTTGAACAGCTAACCCAGTTACATAATAAAAAAACGGGTGCACTTATTAGCTGCGCAGCAGAACTGGCATTAATTGCAGCAAATGCTAACCAAGATGAACAAAAAATGATTCGAGAGTTCGCCGCTAATATCGGCTTAGCTTTCCAAGTTCAAGATGACATTTTAGACATTACTGCCAGTACTGAAGAGCTGGGTAAGCCCCAAGGCAGTGATGAAGAAGCCAATAAGAGCACTTTCCCGCGCTTACTTGGACTTGACGGTGCAAACAAATGCGCCGAACAACTAATTAACGATGCACTATCAGCCCTGGCCAATTTGACCTACAATAGCCAGTTAATTGCAGACTTCGCCCGCTATATCATTGCGCGAAGATTATAAAAGAGACAGTTTATCTCCTTATGAGTTTCGATAATTCTCAATTTCCCGTATTAGCTCAAGCCAATACGCCTGAAGATTTAAAAAAGCTGCCTCAAGGCATGCTGCCACAACTATCTGATGAGTTAAGACAATTCTTACTCAAGTCAGTAAGTAACTCTAGTGGCCATTTTGCTTCAGGACTGGGTACTGTTGAATTAACAGTAGCGCTTCACTATGTCTACAACACGCCATTTGATCGTGTTGTATGGGACGTAGGTCATCAAGCGTATCCGCACAAAATTCTAACTGGTCGCCGCGACCAAATGCACACCATACGTCAAAAAAATGGGTTACATCCTTTCCCTTGGCGTGAAGAAAGCGAGTACGACACTTTTAGTGTTGGCCACTCCGGCACTTCTGTTAGTGCAGCGCTAGCGATGGCTGTTGCTGCTGAAAAAGAGCAAAAAGATCGTAAGGTCGTTGCCGTTATCGGTGATGGTGCGATGACTGGTGGTATGGTGTTTGAGGCCATGAACCACGCGGGCGATCTGCACAATGACATGTTAGTGGTATTAAATGACAACGAGATGTCAATTTCTGAAAACGTGGGTGCGTTAAACAACCATTTAGCTCAGCTAATGTCTGGCCGTTTTTATACCACCATTCGTGAAGGCAGTAAGAAAGTGCTTAAGGGCATGCCTGTCATCAAAGAAATGGCTAAACGTACTGAAGAACACCTTAAAGGTATGGTCGTACCGGGAACCCTATTTGAAGAGTTAGGATTTAATTATATTGGCCCAATTGATGGCCACGACGTTGATTCACTCGTTGAAACCTTGCGAAATATGCGTGACCTTAAAGGGCCGCAAATTTTACATATCATGACTAAAAAAGGTCGTGGATATGAGCCTGCAGAAAAAGATCCTATTGGCTGGCATGCAGTACCTAAATTTGATCACACTCAGTTTAGAAAACCTAAAGCTAAACCGAGTTCACCAACCTTTTCACAAGTGTTTGGTAAGTGGTTGTGTGATGTTGCTAAAGAAGACGAAAAACTGTTAGCCATCACACCAGCCATGCGTGAAGGCTCGGGAATGGTCGAGTTCTCGCAAAAATTCCCTAAACAATACTTTGACGCCGCCATTGCAGAGCAACATGCTGTTACTTTAGGTGCGGGTTTTGCCTGTGAAGGCTTCAATGCTGTTGTCGCAATTTATTCGACCTTCTTACAACGTGGTTATGACCAAATCATTCATGATGTGGCATTACAACGTTTACCGGTATTATTTGCTATTGACCGTGGTGGTATTGTCGGCGCAGATGGTCCTACCCACCAAGGTGCGTTTGATCTAAGCTTTTTACGTTGTGTACCTAACATGGTGATAATGGCGCCGTCTGATGAAGATGAATGTCGCCAAATGCTGTATACCGGTTATCGCTATAAAGATGGTCCAACTGCAGTTCGTTACCCTCGTGGTAGCGCTACAGGTATTGAGCAAACCGAAGAAATGACAAAGATGCCAATTGGTAAAGGGTTGATTAAGCGCCAAGGCGCAAATAATCAAAGCACAAACCAAAGCATTGCCATCATTAACTTCGGTACGACTCTGGCAGCTGCGCTTGAAGCCGCTGAAACTTTAGATGCAACCGTTGCAGATATGCGCTTTGTTAAGCCCCTTGATGAAGCACTGCTGGCTGAACTTGCAAACAGTCATGACATTATCGTAACTCTTGAAGAAAACGCCATTATGGGCGGTGCAGGTAGCGGTGTAATCGAGGCTTTGCAAAAAATGAAAATCATCAAGCCTGTGCTACAAATTGGTTTACCTGATGAATTTATTAAGCACGGCGCACCAGATGAAATCATTCAAGAGTTAAAACTTGATGGCGCTGGTGTACTAGAACAGATCCAACAATATATTGGCTAAAGTTTAATATAAATCAGCCACAAAAAAGGACTGCAATCGCAGTCCTTTTTTATACATTAAATTGGGAAATTCGCTCATCAAACTCCCCAATCAAATATCTTGCAAGTTTTATACTAAAGCCATTTATGCTTGAGTATCTACGCTTGGTCCGCCTTGCGAAACCATAACCATAGCAGGACGCAATAAACGTGAGTTTAACGTGTAGCCTTTTTGCATCACTAGCATAACAGTGTCTTTCGGGTATTCAGCACTTGGTTGCATACCGATAGCCTGATGGTGCTCAGGATTAAATGCATCACCTAGTGGGTT
This sequence comes from Shewanella sp. GJ50-10, assembly GCF_055808815.1. Taxonomy (NCBI): domain Bacteria; kingdom Pseudomonadati; phylum Pseudomonadota; class Gammaproteobacteria; order Alteromonadales; family Shewanellaceae; genus Shewanella; species Shewanella sp. GJ50-10. The sequence continues at coordinate 3,070,368 of NZ_JBVVSS010000001.1, forward strand.
AACCTGTACCACACCAAATTTCTCAACAGAACTTAAGAAACCTTTCATTGTTAGGTCAACGCCTTCAACAATAGCTTTAGTCGCTTCATCTTCAGGATTAACACCTGTTAACGCTCGCTCCATGTTGTCTAACACAGGTAAAAGCTCATTTACAAACTTCTCTAAAGCGAAAGCACGTGCTTTTTCTACATCTTTTGCAGCACGAGTACGGATGTTTGCCGTCTCTGCAGCAGCACGAATTTCAACATCTTTACGATCAGCTAGTGCAGCTTGAGATTCCGCAAGTTGTTGTTCTAATGCTTCAATTTTAAGATTAGCTTGAGTTAACTCATCAACTTCTTGTGTTGCTTCAGCTTCTACTTCTGTTTCAACATCAGTGATTACTTCTGCATCAATTACTTCTTGATCTGCTTTATTCGACTCGTTGCTCATTTTCACTCCAGCTAAAAATGCTTTGTTTCTGATTACTATGGGCATATTATGGGGATCAATTTCTTTGTTTCAAGCCTTTGAGCAAATCAAATACTAATATGACCAAAAAGTTCCAAACAATTGGCCTTATCGGCAAACCACATCACCAAGGTACAAACCTCACTTTGAAGCGTTTGCACCATTGGTTGTCTATGCAAGGCTTTGAGATTTTAGCTGAAGAGCGAGTGGCCTCTGAACTCAAAGTTGATATTGAATCTGTTGATTTAACTGAATTAGGTGAGCGTTGCGACCTAGCCATCGTCGTAGGCGGTGACGGTAATATGTTAGGTGCGGCCAGAGTATTGGCGAGATACGATATTGCAGTGATCGGTGTTAACCGCGGCAACCTAGGCTTTTTGACTGATTTACCGCCAGATAACTTTGAAGAGTCCTTATCTAAAGTGTTAGATGGTCAATACGACACAGAATATCGATTTTTACTTGAAGCTGAAGTTCATCGTCATGGCATGCTCAAATCAAGTAATACAGCAGTGAATGAAGCGGTATTGCATCCAGGTAAAGTCGCTCACATGATCCAGTTCGAGGTTTATATCGATGACCAGTTCATGTACAGCCAACGTGCAGACGGTATGATTGTATCTACCCCGACAGGTTCGACGGCATACTCACTTTCTGCCGGAGGCTCGATTTTAACCCCAAACCTGCAAGCGCTGATATTAGTGCCGATGTTTCCCCATACACTGTCTTGTAGACCTATTGTTGTAGATGCCAGTAGTACTATTAAATTGGTTGTATCGCCAGACAATGGTGAAAATTTAGAAGTCAGTTGTGATGGTCATGTGCATTTGTCAGTACTACCAGGCGATGAGATTTTAATTAGTCGTAGCGAAGATAGATTAAGAATGATTCACCCTAAAGGTCATAATTACTTTAATGTATTACGCGCCAAGTTAGGCTGGGGCAGCAAGCTGTTTTAGCCGCATTTGCTAAAACCGGAACAATCTTCATTTCAAGGTAAAGCTAACTTGAACAGCTGCAAGATTTATTCTGCAATAAGATTTTCACTCAGGAAATGAGTCTTAGCGACTCGTTTCCTGCAGTTATCTATTTTCTAAGGTTATCTATCGGTAGCAGTTAATCTATCGCAAAACATGCTAACAACTGTTGAGTAAGCTTTGTTTCACCTAATGGCGCTAAAGCAATAATCTCGATACGTGAGTCCATGGTTTCATCAAGCTCCATTACAGACAGTTTACTGTCTACCATGTTAAATCCTGCAATGCCTTCTTCGGTTATCATCACCGCTTTCAACCTGACAATATCTTGCTCAATTAATTGATTAATTAACTTTATCAAGGCATCGAAATCAAAGCATAACCTTGGCTCGAATATCCAGCCAATACTATAGGCACCCTCGCCTTCGTTAGCTTTTAACCAGTAACCCAACTGATTGAATTCAATCATCTGCTGTTCAAGCTCTGTACTCGCAGTTGACTGAAATATCGAGGTCGATTGAGGGCTTAACAGCGAGTTTGCCTTTGTCATTGAACCTAACGGCTGCGCTTTTTTAATAACTGGCTTATGGGACTCATTAAGTGCGATAAACAAATTTGCTATGACGTTATCACTGGCTGAACTAATTAAAGATTTATTCGTTTCAAATTGCTCTAAAAATATTCTCAAGTCATCAAGTTCTTGTTGCTCATATAAATCAACCTTACTGGCATAAACAATATCGGCGATTTGCAGTTGCTGATTAAAATTCTCGTTTTCACAATAACGTTCATCCAATATTTTACGCGCATCGACCACACAGACGGTCTGATTCACTTTTAATACTTGTTGATTAAACTCATTAGTGAGCACTTTAAGAATTTCAGCAGGATGCCCTAAGCCTGTTGGCTCAATGAACAATCGATCAGGCTTAGCTTTTTGAATAAGTTGATTAATAGCAACTTGTGTAGGAATACCAGCAGCGCAGCAAAGACAGCCACCAGCAACCTCTTTAATCACAATCTGATCTCCAGTATTTACACCACTAATAAGGCCTGCATCAATTCCAATCTCGCCAAACTCATTAACCAACACAGCCCATGTTTCATTTTCAGGCTTTAACTTGAGTAAAGACAAAATAAGGCTGGTTTTACCAGCTCCTAAAAAGCCAGTAATAATGTTGGTATTAATACGTTTGAGGATCACGCTGCAACTTCCTTGTTCTAGAGTAGCTAAATAAAAGTTTACTTGGATTTTTTAGCGTACTTACCTTGACGAGTTGGCTTCGCTTTATCACTACCTCGATTGCCACTTGGTCTTTTATGCTTAAAAGATTTTTTAGGTTTTGCAGCTTCAACTTCACGATACCTTGCAGGTAAAGGCGCTCCAGCTTCATAACCTGGCTGAATATGAATATCTATTTGAGAATTAATTAATGCTTCAATATCTGCTAATAAATCCATTTCATTTTGTGCCACTAACGATATTGCTTCGCCAGTTAAGCCAGCACGGCCAGTTCGTCCAATGCGATGGACATAATCTTCAGGTTCAGGTGGTAATTCAAAATTAATCACCAATGGCAATGCTTCAATATCTAAGCCTCTAGCTGCCAAATCAGTCGCTATCATGACTCTAAGTTTGCCTGACTTAAACTCCTCTAGCGCTCTGTTCCTTGCACCTTGAGTTTTATCACCATGAAAAACAGCAGCTTTAATGCCATCTAATTTCAATTCTTTTAAAAGATGTTCAGCCGTTTCTTTCATGCTGGTAAACACCATAACTTGCTGCCAATTATTACGGCCAATAAGTTCTGACAATAACTCCGCTTTGCGTCTTTTATCCACTTGGAACACCGATTGAGAAACGGTATCTGCTGTCGTTTGATTTGACACATGCACAAACTCAGGTTCATTTAGCATTTTTGCCGCTAAGCTTTTTACCGCTTCTGAATAAGTTGCTGAAAACATCATGGTTTGATGCTGGCGATTAACTAAACGCTTTACCTTTTCAATGTCTTTAACAAAGCCTAAATCCAGCATACGGTCAGCTTCATCTATCACTAGGTGAGTGACAAACGATAAATCCAATTCATGTTGACCAATAATGTCAAATAAGCGACCAGGCGTAGCAACAAGGATATCTACGCCTTTAGTTAACGCTTTACGCTGAGGATTAATACTCGCACCACCATAAACAGCAACGCTTTCAAACGGAAGAAACTGAGCGTAATTGACAATATTTTGTTCAATCTGAATCGCAAGCTCACGAGTCGGTGTCATGATCAATACGCGCAGCCTTTGCCAAGCAGTTTTATTATCTTGCTCACTAAGCTGTTGTTCTAATAAGGACAGTAACGGTAATGAGAAAGCCGCAGTCTTACCTGTTCCAGTTTGCGCACTGGCTAGAATATCTTTTCCATCAATGGCCAATGGCATCACAACTTGCTGCACTGGCGTCATGCTGTCATAACCACAAGCCGTTACTGCATCTAATATAGGCTGTGAAAAGCCAATTGAATCAAAAGTCATATGTTTCTCTAATTTACACTACCAATAATGGCGTCATTGTAACGGTTAAAGCCTATTTTTGCGATTTATTCGCAAGGTTTAAAGTTGTTCCCCTTAAACACAGAAGTAATATCAAATTTGCCATTTAGCGATGTTTTAATGTGTAACTATTATCTTCACTATGACTTTAACTATTCTTTATTAGCTCCTATTAACCATTGGGAAATGATTAATCACCCTTTTCGAAGTAACAGTTTGTATCTTGCGCTATTTCCTATTGCAATCAACACCCCATTTGAGCAACATAAGCGCTACAAAAACAAAACAATAAAGGCCTAAAATGAAATTGTTGTACCCTTTGCTATTTGCACTGACTTTATCAGCCTGCGGTGGAAGTTCAGATTCAAGCTCTCCAGCTCCTGTCGACCCAGATCCCGTCCCACCTGTAGAAGATATTGAGCTAAGTGCCGATATTTGTTACTTGATGTCTACAACACTTGGGGATATGACTCTAGCAATAGATACAACCAATACCCCTATCACAGGGCAAAACTTTAAACGTTATGTTGATGATAAATTTTATGATGGCACGATATTCCATCGCGTTATTCATAATTTTGTTTCTCAAGGTGGTGGATTTACCTCAGGTTTGGTTGAAAAACCTGGTTATGATCCAATCGAACTTGAATCAAATAAAGGGCTAACAAACGCTCATTATACAATTGCAATGGCAAGAACAAACGTTGCTAACTCAGCCACCTCACAGTTTTACATTAATGCGTTAACTAATACTGACCTTGATTATCAAAATAGCACGAGTCCTGGTTACGCAGTCTTCGGTCAAGTCATCGAAGGATTAGATGTGGCTGACCAAATCAACATTACCAGCACGAGTAACGATGTGCCTGTTACAGACATTGTCATCACTAGTGTAAGTGAAGCGAATTGCCCTGCGATGTAAACGTCTTAAAAATTTCTAATTAAAACACTTTAAATGCCTATAACTAATTTAGTTATAGGCATTTTTATTTCCTACATAAATATGCGTTAGTTCAAACCTAAATGGCAAAATTAGCGCTACCTCCCTATTTGGTATTAAAACTACAAAATCAAACAAAACAAGTATGAATATATGATTTTCATCACAAAAAGCAGTGCGTTTGGTTGTTACTTTAACGACAGAAAAGAATTTTATCATTTATAAACTTACGCGTTAAAGAGGCATATTATGGCTACTAAATTTTTTATCCCAAGTGTCAATGTGATTGGTCAAGGTGGTGTTGATGAAGCAATTAATGACATTAAAACCTTAGGATTTAAACGTGCATTAATCGTCACTGATACTCCACTAGTAAACATCGGATTAGTAGAGAAAGTGACTAGCAAGCTCATTGACAATGACATTGCCGTTTTTGTGTTTGACGGAGTGCAACCTAACCCAACAATGGGTAATGTAGAGGCTGGGTTAGCAATGTTAAATGCTCATGAATGTGACTTTGTGATTTCTTTAGGTGGCGGCTCACCTCATGATTGTGCAAAAGGCATTGCTTTAGTAGCAACTAATGGCGGTCAAATTAGTGACTATGAAGGTTTAGACATGTCCGCTAAGCCACAAATGCCGCTTGTGGCAATTAATACGACTGCTGGCACAGCAAGTGAAATGACCCGTTTTTGTATTATCACAGATGAAAAACGTCATATTAAAATGGCTATCGTTGATAAAAATACCACGCCAATTTTATCTGTTAATGACCCTGAATTAATGATTGAAAAGCCTGCTGCATTGACAGCAGCAACTGGTATGGACGCATTAACCCATGCGATTGAAGCATATGTATCTATCGCTGCAACGCCAATCACCGATGCTTGTGCAATCAAAGCTATTGAATTAATCCAAGCAAACTTAATTAATGCTGTTGAGCAAGGCGATAATATTGATGCTCGTGAGCAAATGGCTTACGCACAGTTTTTAGCAGGAATGGCATTTAACAACGCAAGTTTAGGTTATGTTCACGCTATGGCGCATCAATTAGGTGGCTTTTACGACTTACCGCATGGCGTTTGTAATGCACTGTTACTTCCACATGTACAAGCCTATAACGCAAAAGTAGTTCCTGCGAAGTTAAAAGATATCGCCAAAGCAATGAGCGTTAATATTACAGGCCTAAGCGATGAGCAAGGTGCTGAAGCAGCAATTGATGCAATTAAGGCTTTATCGGTCGCAGTTAATATTCCGGCTAACCTTACCGAATTAGGTGTTAACCCTGAAGATATTCCGGTTCTTGCTGATAATGCACTAAAAGATGCTTGTGGTTTTACTAACCCTAAACAAGCAACTCACGCTGAGATTTGTGAAATATTTACTAACGCACTATAAATATAAAGTGACTACACTATATGTAACGACAGCATAATATAACGGCTGCATGAGTTTACGATGCTATTGAGTTGTATGGTATGAGTAGTCACATTTTAATATAGAGATTGTATTAGGTAGCGGCTTAATTAGGTATTCGATTGAATAATTTTGCGATAACTAAAATCGCAAAATAGCCCGAAATTTTGCTGTAAAAATGAATCACTATGCACATTCAAATTGTAAATGTGCATAGGTTTCTACTTGGAAAGTTTTATAGCTGAATTTCCAGCTATAAAAAAGTGTAGCTTAAGCTGCGCAGTACAAAAAACAAACGCTAAAGCACTTCACCGTAAACATTTAAGCGCTTGATATTTAACACTTAAAAAAGTTAATACCAGAACATTTGTTAACTAGATCTAACTTCTATAAATAACCGTTGACCAAAGTTAAATTAGCGGTCTATGATGAATTACATTCTTAAAAAAGTAGGTAAGCTATGACAGCAATCACTCACGTGTACAACTACACCGTAAGATGTCCTCATTACAAAGAAAACGAAAAACCAGCCAGCTGGTTAAATCATGTCGAAGTCAATCAATCTAGTGAAATCGCATTAAACAGAATCACAAAGTGGCATGATGAACCCGGTACTAAAGCTTTTGAAAGCGGCGAGTTTGTCGTAAGAAAATCCAACACCGATGATACTTACTATGCAATGCAAAGTAATCGTATGTTCAACAATGCCCATTCATTAGTTACCTTCAAAGTGTTCCTAGATAAATGTTGTCAGGACGCAGATCCTGAAAAGATTATCGCTCACCTTGTTGAAGACTATAATGGTCGCCTAGCTAAAGCTCAGTAAAAAAACTACGCCAAGTTACAAAAAGCTAGCACAAAAACGATTACATGCTTTAAATAGCAACTAAATTTCAGATTCAAACGTTTATTTTTAGTTATTTTTTAGTCTTATTTATAGTGTTAGTGATGTACTCGTATTACCGACAAGTTTTGCTTGTCGGTTTTGTTTTTCTTCCTCCTCTTAATCCACTGCTTATAAAAGTGATCAAATCCTCATTTATACAAACTGTATCAATATTGGTTCACACTTTGATTAACTATTGAAGACAAGCAACCATTGCTTGATATATAAACACCCCATATTAATTTCTTATCCCAGTAAAAATCAATTCCAGCCACTCGCTGTGTCGAAATTATTGATGTACAAGAATTTAGCGTAAGCGCTATGTTGTTGATTTAACTCTTATGGCTAACTAGCCACACAAATCAACTCAATCCCAATGCAGTCAGCCAGAATAAACTAAGTTACTCCTTGGTTAATTACGCTATTGATATAAGAAATTTTACCTGATTCTATTTAATCTCAAGTAAAGGAGCATCACAGGATGCAAGCAGTTCCAAATATCGTCATCATAGGTGGCGGCGCAGGTGGTATGGAAATAGCCACTAAATTAGGCCGTAAAGTCGGCAAAAAAGGTAAAGCAAAAGTCACCTTAGTTGACTGTGCAGAAAGTCATGTTTGGAAACCCTTATTACATGAGGTTGCTACTGGTGCACTTGATATTGGTCTTGATGCCATTAGCTATCGCGGCCATGCTTCAGATCATGGATATCATTTTCAGCAAGGTGCGATGATCGATATTAATCGAGAAGATAAACACATTATTCTTGCTCCAATTAATGATGAAGATGGTCAAGAATTACTTCCAGCGCGTAAAATCCCATACGATTACGCTGTTATTGCAATTGGCAGTGTTGCCAATGACTTTAAAATTCCAGGTGTTAAAGAGCATAGCTTGTTCTTAGACAACACTGAGCAAGCCATGTCTATTCGTAAAATTTTACTGAATAAATTCATGCGTTACGCAAGCCATCATCAACTTGACGAAAAAATCAAAATTGCAGTGGTTGGCGCTGGTGCAACGGGCGTTGAAATGTCAGCCGAAATGCATCATGCAGTGGAACAGCTAAGTGGCTTTGGCTATAAAATTGATACTAGCCTGCTTGAAGTGACATTAATTGAAGCTGATGAACGTATTCTGCCAAAAGTCGATAAAGTTGAAATATCAAACTCTGTCACCCGTGAGCTTAAACAGCTCGGTGTGAACGTGATGACCGATACTCGTATCACGGAAGTGAGCCCAGAAGGTTTATCAACGACGAATGGCAACCTCATTCCTTCAGATATGGTTATTTGGTCTACTGGTGTAAAAGCACCTGACTTCTTGAACAATATTGGTGGCCTTGAAAGTAACCATATTAACCAAGTGATGGTGAAGCAAAATATGCAAACCACACTTGATGACACCATTTTCTCAATTGGCGACTGCGCAGCATGCCCTCAAGAAGATGGCAGCTGGGTGCCTCCTCGTGGTCAATCAGCTAGACAAATGGCATTGATGACCGCTGACAACATTATTTTAATGTTGGAAGGTAAAGCGCCGAGTAATGAATATGTTTATAAAGATTTAGGTTCACTGGTTAATCTATCAAAGTTTCATACTGTAGGTAACTTGATGTCATTCATGGGTGGCGGTGTGTTAGTGGAAGGTAAGATTGCACGCTTTGTATATACTTCGCTATACCGTCGTCATTTGATTGAATTACATGGTGTGGTAAAAGGCACCTTGATGATGCTAGCCAAGGGTATTGGCCGAATTATTCATCCACACTTAAAACTACATTAATATAGAATTTAGTTGTTATCACGCTAAATTAAAAAGCCAGCTTCAATATCATTGAAGCTGGCTTTTATATACCAAGCAGGTTAAGCCGCGTTAGCTCTTATGCCGTGAGGTACTGGCAAGCCTCTTTCATTGATGTTGACGAATACCACTTTATCCACAAAAGCGATTGGCGCATTGTTAAAGCTGTTTCGTACTTTACAGCGAAGAGTGATCGAGCTTTGTCCCAAACTAATCACTTCCATTCCAAACTCAATCACATCACCAAGCTTTGCTGGGCTCATGAAGTTAATCTCTGAAACCAATTTAGCCATTAATAATTTGCTGTGCATTTCACAGCGGGCGAAAAGCGATGTTTCTTCATTCAACCAACTTAACAATTGACCGCAACAAAGGTTTTTATCAGAATTTAAATCAATAGGTTTTACAATATGACGGCTTATATATTCCATTATATTGATCCTTACATTATGAACACCCCCAAAGAGGTAGCAAGAACGATACCAGCAAAGCAAGCTTTTGATACTAAACACCTTATACAAATATGCTTTTATAGTATTCAGATTATTGAACTAACTAGAAGCAGATTTTAAAACCTTTGCACCAAAAAAAGCATAACCCCAAATGAGTTATGCTTTTGAAGCTATTCAAGATTAAAACTTTCGTTTACTTGGCTATTGATGACATGACTATTGATTAATTGGCTATCGACGACTTAACAATCGATCACTTAAAAACCGATTACTTAACAACTGATTGAGGTAAGCAAGTTTTTAACGCATCGATGAAAGTTAAAATGTCTTGTCGACTGATATCTTTATGCGTAACAAAACGTAATGAGTAAGTCGCACTAATCAGTATTCCCTGCTGCACTAATAACAAGGTTAAATGGTTTACATCGTAGCGTTTATCTAACTCTGCAAAAACCATGTTGGTCTGTACTTGCTTAACATCAACAGTTAATTCTGGCATTTCCGCTAAATGTTGCGCAAGTAAAGCAGCATTATCATGATCTTCAGCGAGTCGCTCAACTTGATCTGTAATTGCAAGTTCAGCAGCTGCTGCGATGATCCCCGCTTGACGCATTCCACCACCGAGCATTTTACGCCAGCGTACGGCTTTATTGATTAACCGTTCATCACCTAATAAAATTGAACCAATAGGCGCAGCTAAGCCCTTTGATAAGCAAATAGACACAGAGTCAAAGTATTGAGTAATTTCGCTTATTTGAACGTTTTGAGCAACTGCAGCGTTAGCAACGCGCGCGCCATCTAAATGGATTTTCAAACCTCGATTGAACGCTAAAGTTTGCGCATCGGCTAAGTATTGTTGTGGTAAAACTTTACCACCAATAGTGTTTTCAATGCTCAACAAACGAGTCTGCGCAAAATGAACATCATCAGGTTTTATTGCTGCTTCAATATCGCTAAGTAAAATGCTTCCATCAGCTTGATTATTAAGTGGTTGGGGTTGAATACTGCCTAAAACTGCAGCACCGCCACCTTCAAACTTGTAATTATGAGCTTGTTGACCGCATAAATACTCGTCACCGCGCTCACAGTGGCTCATAAGCGCTAATAAGTTAGCTTGAGTACCCGAACTTACAAATAAGGCGCTATCAAAGCCAAAACGCTCAGCGGCCATATCTTGCAAACGGTTGACGGTAGGATCATCTCCATAAACATCATCACCCACCTCAGCTTGAGCCATGGCTTTGCGCATAGCATCGGTAGGCTTGGTTACGGTATCACTTCGAAAATCTATCATGTTTATTCTCAACTACATCAAGCTCGTTTAAAAGCAGTTTAAAATTATTAGAAACTCATTCTACCTTAAAAAATATTACCTGCGCTGAGTTAAATTTCGCAAACAAAAAAGCCAGCATTTAATGCTGGCTTTTAATCTACTCATTCAATATTACTGAGCTGGCATATCTTTTAAATGAAGATCCATTTGCGGGAATGGGATCTCAATATTCGCTGCATCTAAAGCATTTTTAATTTGTTCTAGTAACTCAAAATGAGCAGGCCAGTAATCGGCAGTCTTAACCCATGGACGAACCACAAAGTTGATAGAACAGTCTGCGAGTTCACCAAGTGCAACTGTGTATGCAGGATCTTTAAGCACATATTGGTTATTGTCTAATACAGAAGAAATGACTTTCTTAGTCTCTGCGATATCAGACGTGTAACCAACACCGATAACCAAATCAACTCGGCGAGTTTCTTTAGTTGAGTAGTTAGTAATTGTGCCGTCCATCATCGCAGAGTTTGGAGCAATAATAGTTTTATTGTCACCTGTGCGGAGCTTAGTAGAGAAAATGGTAATTTCTTCAATCACACCAGCAACACCAGCTGCCTCAACAAAATCACCTACACGGCACGGACGGAAGATAACCATCAACACACCTGCGGCAAAATTTGACAATGAACCTTGAAGCGCTAAACCAACAGCAAGACCTGCGGCACCAATAACAGCGACAAGAGAAGCTGTTTGTACACCAATCTGTCCTAAAGTTGCAATGATGGTGAATACAAACACCAACCCCCAAACTAAATTGCCAACAAATGAAGCCACTGTTTCATCAATTTTACGGCCTAACATCATTTTTGTTGTTAGTTTTTTAGCCACTTTAGCAAGATATTTACCGACGATAAATATCACAATTGCCATGACAACTTTAAGTCCGTAAGTCATTATAAACTCAGGTGCTTGATCCATTAGACCTTCGATATTTTCCATTGTTGTACTCCCTTAATAAAAATTATTTTTTTACTATAAATTCTACACGTCTATTTAATTGTCTTTGTTGAGCAGTGTTGTTTACAACCGCTGGTTCAACACTGCCTTTACCTAGCACTGTTAACGAGCTTGGTTCAAAAGCAAACTGATTAACTAATACCTTTTTTACAGATAAGGCTCTTTGCAAAGAAAGGTTCAAATTAGTTTGTTCAGAACCGACATTATCGGTATGCCCAACTAATAAAATATTTTGGCTTTCCCTCAAAAAAGGTAACATTTTTTCAATTGTTGGAAATTGTGTGGTCAAAACGTCTGCACGGGCAAAGTCAAAATAAATCTTCAAAAGCTGCTCTGAAGATACATGACTGATTTGATTCAGCTGCAAATCCAAGTTTTGTAATTCACTCTCTGGGATTAAATCAGAAATTTCTTGGCACCCATTAGCTAACACCACAACGCCCATTGGTGTCTCTGGACAGGCATCTTTTTTATCAGGAACACCATCTTTGTCGGTATCTTCCCAAGCAAAACATGGCAGGCTGACACATATGCACACTAACAAGAGTAATACTTTAAAAAACATCCTACCTCCAACCTTGTCAGTTACCAGAATTACCACTTAAAGTTGTTGCAAAAACATTAACAACTATCACCACAATTCACTTTAGCAGCATAAATCCAATGAGTTGCATTTTATAGCCTTGTTAAGACTTTGAAAAGCAATTAACAAACTTAAACACAAGTATAGATTCAATTCTAAGACTCGCTAATTACTCGATTAAGGTAAAGTGCTTAATTATTTGTCATTTGAGCTCCATTTTCACTGCTAATACTTTTAAAGAACAACATTTACAAAAAACCACCAAACCACAACATACGTAACTCAGCATTTGTATTAAATGGTGATTTTGTACAAGTATTTGCTCTGCCAGATACCCCACTAGCATTGACTTCTAGGGGCTTTAAAGGGTATATAAGGTTAGCTTTTTGAGGTTTTCATGATTAAAACTTTAAAAAGACGATATTTAATATAATAAATAAACAACAAAGTGATTAATTTTATAGCAACTAAATTGAAACACTAAAAGGCTTGAGCCTGAAAATATCAATACGTTGAAATTAATTACCATTGCAGACAACAATTTCTGTGGCGACCTTTGTCCCGCAGGCAATCACAAGCTTAAGGTGGAAGACTTAATGAGCAATGCAAAACCACAGGGGACCATGCTTGGTCATCCCAAGGGGCTTTTCCTGCTGTTTACAACAGAACTCTGGGAAAGATTCAGTTACTACGCAATGCGCGCCATTCTGGTGTTATATCTTGTAGATAAAGTTCAAACAGAAGGTGGACATGGTCTTGGTTGGACACAAGGTGATGCAATCTCACTTTACGGTACTTTCACCGGTCTTGTTTATTTAACCCCACTCATCGGTGGTTGGTTAGCTGATAATTATTTAGGACAACGTAAAGCCATCATGATTGGTGGTGCATTAATGGCAGCTGGTCAATTCATCCTCGCTTTCCCACATAGCTGGATCCCAGGTGCTGAAACTACTGCATTCTATTTTGGTCTATTTACCCTAATCATTGGTAACGGTCTATTCAAGCCAAATATCTCTACTATGGTTGGCGACTTATACGAAGAAGGCGACCATCGTCGTGATGGCGCATTTACTATCTTCTATATGGGTATCAACGTTGGTGCATTCCTTTCAGGTATCATTGTAGGTTCAGTTGTTGCTGCTTACGACGGTAACTTCCAAATGGGCTTCCTTTGTGCTGGTATTGGTATGGTGCTTTCTTTAATCATCCAATTTATTTTTGCTCAAAAACTATTGGGTGATATTGGTCGCTACCCTGCAGCTAAACTTGAAAAAGAAAAGCAACAGGAAATGGGTGAAGTGCGTAAAGAGCCACTGACTAAAATTGAACGTGACCGTATTAAAGTCATCATGGTTATGGGTCTATTTACCATCATTTTCTGGGCTGGTTTTGAACAAGCCGGTGGTCTAATGAACTTATTCACCAACGACTTCACCGATCGTATGATTGGCGGCTGGGAAGTTCCTACTACATGGTTCCAATCTCTTAACGCAATGTTCATTGTTATCTTTGCACCTGTGATTGCCTCTATCTGGATCCGCCTTGGCAAGAATGAACCAAACTCACCCGTCAAATTTGCATTAGGTCTTGTGCTTCTGGGTATTGGTTTCTTATTCATGATTGGTGCTGTACTTGAAATGGGCGGCGACGCAAATGCTAAGTCAAGCATGTGGTGGTTAGTCGGTGCATACTTCTTCCATACAATGGGTGAATTATGTTTATCTCCAATCGGCCTTTCTATGGTAACTAAACTTGCTCCTCTGCGTATCGCTTCGCTTATGATGGGTGCATGGTTCCTATTCGTTGCTATTGCAAACAAAGTAGGCGGTATCGTTGGTTCATTCATTGGACATGGCGGAGAGAAAGAAGAGCAATTAGCTAACGCAATGGCTATCTTCGCGGGTATCGCAATCACTTCAGCGGTATCTGGTATTATCCTTTACTTCATGGCTGACAAGTTAGTTGACTGGATGCATGGCGCAGAAGGTCACAATGAAACTGAAGAAGAAGCTTTAGCAGAAGAAATCGCAGTTACAGCTGAACATGAAGCAATTAAACCTAGCTAGTTACTGAGTTTATTGTTCACAAAAAAACCTCGCTATTGCGAGGTTTTTTTATGTTCAAACCATATATCAATTTACGATTATCTTCGGCATACAAGCTAGGGCCTGTTGATCTTTTAAGGTTGTTTTTGCAGCGAATTGTTGGCCATTTATACAAGGTAGAGACTTTGTAGTGTAGTTATTCTACATAAAAAGTCGATAACGCAGTAAAAATGGCCAACAAACGCTGCCCAAAGGGTTCGACTAAAAGCGTTTTACTCTTTGTTGGATGAATTTTGCTTAGATGACTAGGCATCAATCCATCCGCCTCAATTAAAACGCTTTTATTTCGAACAAAACTTAACCAGCAAAGAACAACAGGCCCTAGTGCTAAAGAAAACATCAGATAACTTCTAGTTCCATAAAACCACCAGCTGGTAAATCTTCATCATAAAATAAACCATCAAATTTATTCTTCATTAATAGATTCCGATGATGAGAAGTATTACTCGCAATACAAATCTTCTCATTTGGCATTAAGGTTCTAAATTGCATACTAGGCTTATTCCACTCAACTGTACCTAGCTGTAAGGACTCTGAAAGCGCAAGAGGCGCTATACCACTATCATTTCTTAAATAACACCTTAATCCGCTACCTGCTTGGCCAATGGCGACCCGAAAGTTGTTCAACTCTAGCGCGACATAAACAATATCCACATATAGATTCAAACCAGAGTTAACCATTCTGTCATTGAGGTAGCTCAACATATTAAATGGCTCAACCAAGGTCGTGCTGAGGCCATTTCTATACAATTTTAATTTCTGGTTTACGAAACTTCTAAGTAATACACAACCAAAAGCCGCACGATTATCTTCAGGGTGAAAGTGAGCCATATACATGATCAAATGATTATCACCAACCATAGTCGAATCAATAAAGTAGGCACTCACATCGCTATTTTTACACAGACTATAATGAATTTGAGCCTTGGGGTAATGAACATTGGAGGCTGGAAACAATTGCTGTTGAACACTTTTAGCTGCTTCTGCATTATGTTCAAGCAAAGTGAAGTTATCACTGAGTTCTTGATAGGATAAGTCTTGGCTCATACTTGCCGCTGAATTCATCACCGCATCTCTATCTGTAAAATCTAACGGGCCAAATTCAATACTGTCAAAGGATTGCTCAGGTGAATTAGCGGGTGAAATCGCTTGCTCAATTGCTTGTTCAATAATTTTTAAATCTGCAACAGGCTTAACCAGATAATCGCTAGCGCCGTAACGTAACGCTTCGACCACATCAGCCATAACATTGTTGCCAGAAATCACAATTGAGGGAATTGCAGGGTTTATTTTGAGGATTTGCTTTAACATACCTAGGCCACCTAACCTTGGCATACTTAAATCAGCAATGACGATATCAACAATATGAGATTGAAACTCAACGACGCCTTCGTCACCATCACAAGCTTCAAATACAACAGCACCTTGTTGAATTAAAAAATCCGCAAGTAATTGTCTAAAAACTGAATCATCTTCAACTAAAAGCACTGAGACATCTGTTAATGCCATACAACTCCCTCGGCAGCTAACTGCCGAAGAAGCTTGATACTTCGGCAGGGTTACTCAAGCTCTGATAGGTATTCTTCGAGTAACTCATCGTCATCTTGTTTAGAAGGCACATTGCCATCATAAACTTTGTAATCCATATACTGAAAATAAGCTTCTTTGACAAAGGTATATGGATCAAGCGCATTATCTAATAAACGTTCTTGATCAATAGCAGAAGCACGAGAATCGAGATTTTTTAATCCCCATTTTAATATAGATTGCCACAACAAGAACTCTGATAAAGGAAAGTATAGACCATCAACCCAATCTGTCGCGAGTTCCCTTGTCACATAAGGACCAAAAAAAGGCGCCATAAAATAAGGGCCATTGGGGACACCGTAATAACCTAACACTTCATTAAAGTCGTCCTGTTTTCGAACCATTCCCATCATGTCAGCGACATCCACAACCCCGAGTAAACCTAAGGTTGTATTCACTGTAAAACGTCCACCAGCGTTAGCAGCCCAGCCCCACTTACCCTGTAGGGCGTTATTAACTAAAGAGCTTGGCTCTTCGAAATTTCGGACAAAATTGTTTACACCAGACTTAACGGGAGATGGCAGGTAATCGTTGTAGCCGTGGGCAATGGGGCGAAATAAATGTCTATCTAAAATAAGGTAATTAAAGTCCCACATTGCGCGGTTAAAGCCTTCGATAGGATCGCGAGGATCATTGTAGATAATCTCCACAGCCGGTTTTTGAGTCTGAACTCTCTCAGTGTTCTCAAGGCTCTCAACACTAACTTCTTCTGCTTTTGTTGAAGTAGAAGCACAACCCAACAACAAAGAAAGTAACATCCATTTATACTTCATACATCTCTCTTTATGGGAATAACTAACCCAATACAAACAAAGTTCAATCTACTAAAATTAATTAATAATACACAAAATCAATACAGTAACTAACCAGTCTACTACTCAGTAAAGCATAAATTATCAGCAACAGGAAATGCACTGAAACATTAAAGCTTCAACATTTTGAGTCGATAAAGATTAATACCAAACGAAATAGATTTAATGCGATTTTTGATAATATTCTAGTAAGTCAATTATCGCTAAGAATACTGCCGAGACTTCATAGATCAACAATTATTTTGTAATAGAACATATTTAAAGGTGCTATTAGATTTGCCATGACATCAATAAAACACACCATATCAACGGACAAGCAAACTAGTAGAGCTTCGACAATTGAGGCTCAAAACCGTCATGGCGAAAGAGTTATTACAGGTACTAAGCTTGCTAGCTCTAGTTCAAATAACACAGGTTCAGATAGTACTAGCATCACCAATAAAAACCTTCTAGATCGCTCTTCAGGTACCAAACAGTCAACGAATCAAGGTACACAAAGTTCTCTAGCGGCTAACACCGTATTACTTCCAGCTAAAGTCACTAATCAGGCTTCAATTTCTTCAGCCAGTTCTGTTAAGTCAGATAGTATCTCTATTGAGATTGATGGCAAACATTATCAATTTAAGGCTAATGAACAAATCACGAGATTAATCCAAGCTGGCGCGAAATTAATGCTTAATGCAAGCACCTTACAGCAACTAGAATCCATGAATGTTAATACTGTAAACCCAGCAAAGCAACCTTTGAACCAACAAGTTGTTTTAGTCTCTCAAGCAGTTAAATTGAACCTTCCAATAGAGATACTAAACTTAGCCAAGTCAAATGGAGTCTCGTCGCAACAACTACTTACCCTAGCCTCTCGCCCACAAGGCTACCCTTTACCTTTAGTAGAAATAAATACAAACCGTTTGCAGTTTGAAAATGGCACTAACGTGATGGTTTCACCGCTTAACAAGCTACCTTCTGGTTACAATTTAGCTCAAATTACCCAGTCAGCAGGTCAGCTGCTTTTAAGATTAAGTCCAATACAACTTATCGACAATGTAAGCATGACGCCAACGTCAAATAAACCTGTAGACTTAGCTTTAGCTCAAACATCAAATACCGTCATCAGTAAGCCAGAGCCAGTACAAGTTTTAACCCAATTTTTAAAAAAACTAGAGCTGCTCCCTTTTACTGCAAATTCCACAAATAACTCATCAGTTAAGCCGCCCATTTCAACAACATCAAATCATGACTTACCACAGAATTTGAGTGCTTTGTTGCGTGAGCCATTAAACAGCAAAAATGTTGGACAATTAGCTCACCATCTAAATCAAGGCGGTAAATTAACAGTAAATCAGTTTAATCAATTAGATTTACAACTGACTCAAAATTTACTCAAACCAAACACCCTTACAGCTAATCAGGTCAATGAGCTTAAATTACTTGTCAGTAAACTTAGTCCTGAAAATCATGCTGCTCAGGCAAGGTTAGATAACGCTTTAAAATCACCACTTGAAGTACTGAGTAAAAATTTATCTAAAGCGGGTGCAATGCCAATACAAGCCACCCAAGCAAATTCGAATATGCAGCAAAACCTTGCCACTCAATTGTTAAAATTAATCCCAAGACTCGACCCGTCGCCTTTAACTGAACTTGCAAACCCAGGATTACTCAAAGCTGAATTAAAAAGTCTAGCCAGCTTAAACTTATCACATGCAGTTTCCGCATCTAACATCAACCTTTCTGGTGGTGCGATAACCACTCTGTTTCAGCTGATTTTAGGCTTTAAGTTAAACAATAGCAGCTCAGCAATGAGCCCTCGCCTGCAAACTTATATGGCAAAGCTGCAGCAAAAAATATTCAATTCGAATTCTACTGCGCCACAATTATTAGCCGCCTTAGATAAAGCTGGTAGCCTTGATGCAATGGGAAAACTTGCCAGCAGTATCGGTCTATACCAGCAAAGCAGTAGTGACTCTAATCAAAACCTAACCTGGTATTTTGCTTTACCATATTCTATTGGCCAAAGAGATGAGCAATTAGAAGGTAAGTTTGAAAAGGAACCGCAAGACGATACAGATAGTGAGAAAACTGCTTGGCATTTGCAGCTTAAGTTTAATCTAGCTCAGGGACCATTACTGGTGAAGGCTCATAAACAAGGTGAATACCTTGACCTCACCTTTACCGGCAATGATATGAAAGTGCTAGAAAAGGTTGAGCAATACCAAAATTCACTTGCGAGTAAAATTCAACAAGCGGGCTTACAAGCAAGAGATATCAGCACCCAAATTGATGTGGTACCTGCAACCCTGCTACCAGGTGATCACTATTTGGTAAAAACCAATGCATAGCCAGTTAAACCAGATAGGTAACCCAAATGACTGAAGTAAAAAAGGCAGTGGCATTAAGTTTCGATGGAAATAGTGCCCCTACCATCACAGCGACTGGCACAGATTTGATTGCGGAAGAAATTATATCTTTAGCTAAAGAGGCTGGAGTCTATATCCATCAAGATGAGCATCTAAGCAACTTTTTACAATTGCTAGAGTTAGGTGAAGAAGTACCAGAAGAGCTCTACACGTTAATTGCAGAGCTTATTGCGTTTGTTTATATGCTTGATGGGAAGTTTCCGGAACAATGGAACAACCTTCATCAAAAAATTATCGAAAAAGCATAAATAGCAGAGTTACTTTTTATGTAACCGAATTATTAACTCAGCTTCCGCTTTTGGCAGTTCACACTCTTGCATTAACTCTTCAATTCCAGCACCTAAACCGACCATTTTAAGGGCTCTAGAGTACATTTTAGATTGTGGGTCTTGTTGGCTAGCTTCTTCAATTAGCTCAGATTGTTTGCCAATTTTCTGTTCGAGTTCAACAACTCTTCGACCGACACCTATTGTACCACTTCGTAATTCTTGCAATTCTTTTTTAACCGTTTCACGCTGTCGATCATTTTCTTTTACTAATACAGTTAAAGCATCGACTTTGCTCTGTAGTTTTGTTGTCTTTTTACTGAAGACCATCCAAATGACAGCACAACTAACAACATAAACAACGATGGCAATGAGCAATTCTTGCGACATTTATTTTCCTTAGTAAATTGAATTAAGCTATTAAAACACAAAAGCCAGCAAAAAATAATGCTGGCTTTCATCGTCTAGTAACTTAGATAGAAAATATGACTACAACTGAGTAATTTCTGCCCACTCGTCATCTGATAATAACTTATCTAAATCGACTAAAATCAATAATTCATTGTCGCGATTACTTACACCTTGAATAAACTTAGCGCTTTCTTCTGTACCTACATTTGGTGCGTTATCTATTTCAGAGCGGCGAAGGTAAACAACCTCTGCAACGCTATCTACCAATATGCCAATAACTTGTTTTTCAGCCTCAATGATGACAATTCTTGAAGAGTCATCCACTTCAGCAGCATCTAATCCGAAGCGTGAACGAGTATCAATGACTGTAACAACATTACCACGAAGATTAATAATACCTAACACATACAAAGGTGCACCTGGTACGGGGGCAATTTCGGTATAACGCAAGACTTCTTGGACTTGCATAACATTTATACCGTAAGTTTCATTATCTAACTTAAATGTCACCCACTGTAGTACTACGTCTTCTTTACCTGCAGCCACTGCCGCAACATTTCTCGAGTCTGTCATAAATAACCTCAGTCAATCGAATCTTGACAACCTAATCCTGCATCTAGCATTTCGATAAGTGCTTGCACATTCAAAATACCACACATTTGTTCTTTTACTACTCCAGCAAGCCACGGGCGCTTACCAGGTTTTTCACGCCAATTTACGTGTGATTTGTCTATTCTAACTGCATTGACAAGGGATTCGCATGCAAGTCCCCAATCACTGTCTTCAAGCATGACCAAATATTGATAATCAACACTGTCTGCCAATTCTTTAGTGTATTTCTCTGGCATCACCCAGCGGCAACTGTCGACAACATTTACCTTCTGTTCCCGACGGGTTTGTACACCTAAAAACCAATCTGGACGACCAATTAAATGATTTATATGCTCTATTTTAACAATACCACCCAAACTTACCAATGGCACAGCAAGGGTTAACCCCGCAACATTAAAAAATAAAACCTGAAATTCATCATCTAATACATCTTGTAAATTTCGCGTAATGCTTGGCGGTATAGCCGACTTCTGAACCTTTGACGCTTGAGTGTCTACTGAATCAGCTTTATCATCGGTATCACTAATATAAGTTTCTACTTTATCTTGATTTATATCGGCTGAAATTTCAGATTCTTTATTATCGGTAGAAGATAAAGTGTCGCTTTTCTCGCTTATTGCTTCTTCACCGATAACTTGACCGAGTTGTTGCCTAACTAATTGAGCTTTCGATTTTATATCATCTTGTACTTGTTGCTGCGTTTTTTGAGCCTGGGCAATATTTTCTTCAACCTTAACGGCTCCCTTTACCTCAGGTTCTTGCTCTATTTTAATAGCGGGCTTTGACACCGCTGACAACAATTTTGAAAGTGCAGCTTTATCGACTTGAGGCTCAGCAAAGGTTTTTTTGGGGTCAGAAGGATCAACTTTAATCGTTTGGGCTACCGCATCCTGCTCACTCTTACCTGTAAGCTTATTCTCAGTAAGCTGACTGTTGTCATTCGCCTCACTGTGAACATTTGGTTTAGAGAAAATTTTAGAATGTTGTTTTTTTAAGCTAACCGAATCTACTGCAGATAATTTTTCACTAACCTTTTCACTCGATGATGCTAAATCAGGCGCTAATGTATCTGGCATTGATGCTTCATTAATCGGAGCATCATTAGTTGGAGCATCATCAATCGGAGCATCATCAATCGGAGCATCAATAGAAGGCTCTTGTAATAGAACAGAGAAGAAATCAAAAACAGTCTCGTCAACCGATTTTGACATGCTTAAACTCCTTCGCTAACAAAAAGTCTAATAATTGATTGTAAGCTTTCATGCCGCGAGAGCTTGGGAAAAAATGCGAAACCGGCACATGGGCCAAACTGGCATCTCTGAATTTAGTATCAACAGGAATAACATCCGGCCATAAAGTATCTGGATAGGTTTCTTCTAAAGACTTTAACGCTGTAGGTGAAGCTTTGGTGCGGCGATCAAACATGGTCGGTAAAATAGTGAAGCTATAAGATGTTTTTTTAGAACGTCCCATTAACCCCATCGTCTTGACCATTCTCTCTAGACCTTTAATGGCCAGAAACTCTGTTTGTACTGGAATAATAATGTGCTCACTTGCAGCAAGCGCATTTACCATTAATACACCTAGTATGGGTGGACAATCAATAATGGCGACATCATATTTATCTTCAAGTAATGAGGTGACATTTCGAAGTACCAAGCCCATCCCTTCTTGATGACCTAAAGCGCGATCCAATGTTGCTAACGCCATTGTCGCTGGTATTAAATCTAAACCATCAATCGAAGTCGGAACAATATGTTTTTCAACAGTTTCTAGAGTAAGGTTCTTATGGGCAAGAAAAATATCGTACAAAGAACTAGGCACTTGCTCTGAATCAATTCCTAGATAGTAACCTAGCGAGGCATGAGGATCGGTATCAATCATTAATACCCGTTGCCCACGCTTAACTAACGCGCCAGCAAGACTCGCAACAGTTGTTGTTTTACCAACTCCGCCCTTTTGATTAGCTATTGTCCATACTTTCAAATCACGCCTCGTCACTCAGTATTAATCGCACTATTTATTGTTATTAGGTGATTCTGTTTCTCGTGTTGTCACGCGGATCCCGCCATGAGGCAACGTGATAACTTTTACACCTTGTGCATTTTCAGTGACTGCTTGACTTGAAAGTGCAGGATTTAATGTCTTATTGCCCACTAAGGAAGCGTCAACATTTGCTGAGCTAATTACTTCAGTACCAGGGCCAAATGCCATGGTGATATCTTCGCCTTTAGCCGCTCTTGCCGCCATAGCCTTGGTTTGTTCAGGATATCTAGCTAACCAATCGGCAATTTGCGCAGCTTGTTCATCAGGTACCATTAACAATACTTGTGATGACTTTAGTGCGCTAACTTCAGCATTGAGTTCTCGGTTTTTTTGGCTAAATCAAAATATAAACTACCCAAGCAGACCACTGCAATAACCAATAGAAACACCAGCAACATTTGCTGCGTTGACATTGATTGCTGAACCTTAGCCACGAGCAGTTTCTTTTATTATAGCTTCAGCCATATTTTCTAATGCAATTGAATGACTAGAAATACCCGCTGATGCAACAGCTTGCGGCATACCATAAACGACGCAACTTGCTTCATCTTGAGCCCAAATGGTAGCACCAGCCGTTTTCAACATTCTGGCGCCTTCGCGGCCGTCAGCCCCCATACCGGTTAATACCACCGCCATAACATCGCTACCAAATGCTTTAGAAGCAGACGCAAAGGTGATATCCACACTCGGCTTGTAATTCATATCTGCATTACCAGCAATCACTTTCAAACGACCAAGACTGCCACTTTTTTCTACCATTAGCTGCATACCACCTGGCGCAAGATAAGCACAACCTGGCTTTAATGCATCGCCAGTTTGTGCTTCTTTTACCTCTATCTTACATAAGCTATTAAGCCTGCTTGCAAATGCTGGAGTAAATGCTGCAGGCATATGCTGAATTAATAGAATCGGATGTGGGTAGTTCGCGGGAAAAGCCGTCAATATTTTTTGCAATGCAACAGGGCCGCCTGTCGACGTACCGATTAATAAAGCTTTATATTTTTTGCCGCTGGCTCTAATCGAAGTCACAGAGGTAGAAGCACTATTCAATTGACTTGCAGAGTTTGCAGTCGATGACCTACCACTCAAAGAAGGTTTAGCGCTTGTAGTTGCATTACTAAGGCTAGAGCCTACCACTCTGGAGCTTGAAGGGATGGTTCTTGGTTTATATAACCGACGGCGACCTAATGCTTTTACTCTTTGTTGTAAAAGCTTAATCGCATCATCTTTATTTGATGCAATATCTTCAAAGCGTTTAGGTAAAAAGTCCAGTGCGCCAGCATCCAATGCATCAAGTGTTGCTTGAGCACCATCGTGGGTTAGCGAAGAAAACATTAATATTGGAGTTGGATTTGCAGCCATGATTTTACGCACGGCAGTGATACCGTCCATTACAGGCATTTCAATATCCATCGTGATAACTTGAGGTTTCAATTGGGCAGCCATATCAACGGCCTCTTGACCGTTAACAGCAACGCCTACAACTTCTAAATCAGGATCTTGATTTACAATCTCACTGACCCGTCGTCTGAAGAAACTTGAATCATCAACAACTAAAACTTTAGTAGCCATTTAATTCCTTAAATAATGGAACTTTTACTTCTTACTTTTGGCGTAATATTTTAATAAACCTGGCACATCTAAAATGAGTGCGATACCGCCATCTGAAGTAATTGTCGCTCCTGCCATACCTGGCGTGCCTTGCAACATACTACCAAGAGGTTTAATTACTACCTCTTCCTGACCAATAAGTGCATCAACAACAAAACCAATTTGCATAGTACCAAGCTGCACAATAACCACATGCCCTTGTTTTTTATCGCCATGAGTAAAATTAGTTTTATTTCGATGCAGCCACTGCTCTAGATAAAATAGCGGTACGGCTTTATCACGCACGATAACGGTTAATTGACCATCTACTACATTTGTTTTAGTTAGATCGAGATGGAAAATTTCATTAACGCTTGAAAGAGGTAAAGCGAATACT
Source organism: Shewanella sp. GJ50-10 (assembly GCF_055808815.1). Lineage (NCBI taxonomy): Bacteria > Pseudomonadati > Pseudomonadota > Gammaproteobacteria > Alteromonadales > Shewanellaceae > Shewanella > Shewanella sp. GJ50-10. The sequence continues at coordinate 3,094,947 of NZ_JBVVSS010000001.1, forward strand.
TGCTTAGCAACATCAACCATAAGAGTTGGCATAATTGCTAATGTGAGAGGGACTTTAATCTCTAAGATTGTTCCCTTGCCCTGAACTGAATCGATATGAACCGTACCGTTTAGTTGGGTTATACGGGTTTTCACCACGTCCATACCAACACCACGTCCAGAAATATCCGATATTTCTACTTTTGTAGAAAATCCTGGAGCAAAAATTAGATTATAAGCTTCGTTATCAGTCATTCGAGCAGCAGAATCTTCGTCTAACACTCCGCGACTGATTGCGATTTCTTTTAATTTACCTGCATCCATACCAGCGCCATCATCTTCAATTTTAAGAAGAATATGATCGCCCTCTTGGCTTGCAGATAAGGTAATAGTACCGGTTCTTGGTTTGCCATTTGCTTCACGCGTAATTGGCATTTCAATACCATGGTCAACCGAGTTTCTCACTAAATGGACCAAGGGATCGGCAAGAGCTTCGACTAAGTTTTTATCAAGGTCAGTATCTTCACCCACCATGATTAAATCAATTTCTTTATTAAGCGTGCGTGCTAAATCCCTTACAACACGTGGGAAACGACCAAATACTTTTTTGATCGGTTGCATTCGTGTTTTCATCACTGCGCCTTGAAGATCGGCAGTCACTAAGTCTAAATTGGCTAACGCTTTAGACATTTCTTCATCATCACGAGAAATACCTAAACTGACTAAACGATTACGAACTAATACCAGTTCACCAACCATGTTCATAATTTGGTCTAATCGTGAAGTATCGACACGAACAGTTGTCTCGCCTTGAGGCATGGCATTTTGCGCTTTAGCTGGTTCTGCTTTTTTCGGCGCTGGAGCAGGTGCTTTAGCTGCAGGAGCGGCCTTTGCTGCTGGCGCTTTGGGTGCTTCTACTGGAGACTGTGCTTTAGCAGGTGCAGCTGGTTTGTTAGTCTTAGGAGGACTGACTGGCGCAGTAGGGGCTACAGGCGTTGGCGTGACTGCTGCAGGAGCTGAACCTTTGCCATGTAACTCATCAAGTAATTTCTCGAATTCATCATCTGTGATGTCATCAGCGTCAACTTTAGGCTCTTCTGCTACAGGAGCAGGCTCATTTTCCTTGGGTGTTGACTGAAACCCACCAGAGCCATGAAGCTCATCAAGCAGTGCTTCGAATTCATCGTCAGTGATTTCATCGCTAGCGGCGCTTTCAGCGTTCTCTGTCGCTTCAGGAATAACAGCTGCTACGACTGGCGCTTCTGGCGTGGATGTTGGACTCTTACCTTGTCCGTGTAAAGCGTCAAGTAAGGCTTCAAATTCACTTTCATCAATATCATCAATGCTGCCAGCGGAGTCTGCATCAGCAGCGACACTTTCTATTGTGCTTTCAACCGTAGTTTCTACAGCAACGGCTGGTTCTTCGATGATGGCTTCAATGAACTCTTCAACTACTGCGGGTTCTGCAGAGGCTTCGCCAAGTTCAGAAGGAAGGGGAGCACCAGAGCTCAGCAACTTAAGCTTTTCGAGTAAAGTAGGATCAGCATCGTCTTGCTGCTGCCCTTGCTGAGTTTGTTCAAACATACTATTGATAGCATCAACAGCCTGTAAAATGATATCCATTAACTCTGCGTTTACTTGACGCTTGCCGGTTCTCAATAAATCAAAGGTATTTTCAGCTTCATGACAAACATCGACCATTGGTCCCAAGCTTAAAAAACCTGCACCACCTTTTACAGTGTGGAAACCTCTAAAAATAGCGTTAAGTAAATCAGCATCATCAGGATTATTTTCAAGAGCAACGAGCTGCTCTTGTAGAAGCTCTAAAATTTCACCAGCTTCAATCAAAAAGTCCTGGAGTATCTCTTCATCAACATCAAAAGACATTAAATTTGACTCCTAATTAGAAACCCAGACTTGATAGCAGATCATCCACCTCATCTTGCCCTGTCACCACGTCTTCTCGTGTTTCGGCATTCAAGATGGGGCCTTCTGCTTCAATTTTATTTTCATCAACGACCCGTGCGGAGTCTGCTGCATTCTCGCCAAAGATAGTGAGCATTGACACTAAACTGCTTTCCACTTCTCTGACTAAATCAATAACACGACGGATCATTTGCCCAGTTAAATCTTGGAAATCTTGCGCCATCAAAATTTGATTGAGCAATTCCTTTAATCGTCCTGAGTCATGCTCGCTATGAGACATAATGTGTTGAACGTCATGGCACAGAGATTTAAATTCGCTTAAGGCGATGTCTCTACGCATCAATTTGTCCCACATTGGCGTGACCGATTGAATGTTATTAATTATTGTATCGGCCAAAGGTAAACATTCTTCAACTGCATCCATGGTTTTATTTGCAGCTTGCTCTGTCATGTCGATGACAAAGTTCAATCTTTCTTTTGCGTCAGGTATTTCACTGTTGGCAAGTTCAGCTAATCGCGTATCAATTTGGAATTCATTTAATGAACTATGAAGTTGACGAGTCAACTTACCGACTTCATCAAATAACTCACGCTGAAGAGGGGCTGATAAGTCACGAATGACGTCATCAGCTTGTTCTTGCTGCCCTTCTTCAAGTAACTTTACGAGTTGCTTGGCTTGTTCAAGATCAATTAACCCCGATGTGGCTGCCTGCATAACTTTTCCTTAGCTTATGCTAAACGCTCAAAGATCTTATCGAGTTTTTCTTTCAAAGTTGCAGCGGTAAACGGTTTTACTACGTAACCATTCACACCAGCTTGTGCTGCTGCAATAATTTGCTCACGTTTTGCTTCTGCAGTTACCATCAAAACTGGTAAATGCTTGAGTGAATCGTCTGCACGAATCGCCTTAAGCAAGTCAATGCCTTGCATTCCAGGCATATTCCAATCCGTTACAACGAAGTCAAATTCGCTTTTTTGTAACATTGGTAAGGCGGTCGAGCCATCATCTGCTTCTTGAGTATTGTTAAATCCCAAGTCTCGCAACAAGTTCTTGATGATACGTCTCATTGTTGAAAAATCATCAACAATAAGAATCTTCATATTCTTGTCCAAGGTTTCCTCCGGTGAGCTTTACACACTGTGCTCTATATTAATAATTATACCTGTGTCCAATGCTTGAGCTTGCCTTTAAGGCGCAACATTGCCTGACTTAATATCTGGCTAACACGCGACTCGCTGACCTCAAGAATGGCACCGATTTCTTTTAAATTTAATGCTTCGTCATAATATAGCGACAAAACTAACGCATCTCTTTCGGGTAATGTGGTAATTGCTTCAGATAATGCAGATTTAAATTGCATTTCAGCCAAAGAATCAAAGCTTTCATCATGGGTTGATTCTTCAGTTACAATCACATCCTCAGAAACACCAAGATCTTCTATCCCGATGATTTTACCTACTGAAACATCATTCAAAATGTGATGATACTCTTCAAGAGTCATCTCTAATTTTTCTGCTATTTCAGTATCTTTAGCATCACGGCCAAGTTCTTGCCCTAATTCATCGATAACCTGCGCAACACGGCGTTGATTACGATGAACTGAACGGGGAACCCAGTCTCCACGTCGAATTTCATCAATCATAGAGCCACGAATTCGAATCCCAGCAAAGGTTTCGAATTTAGCCCCTTTACTACCATCAAACTTCGATGATGCTTCCAGTAGCCCCATCATCCCTGCTTGTAATAAGTCATCTAATTGCACTGATGCCGGCAGCCTTGCCAACATGTGATGTGCAATTCTTTTTACCAACGGAGCATACTGTTCAACAATTGAAGTTTTATTATCAAACTGAGTATACGCTGCGGCTTTATTCACTCGTCGAATCCTCTTGTGTATCTTTACGCTGAACTAAACGTTCAACAAAGAATTCAAGATGTCCGCCAGGTTGTTGCGGAACGGGCCAGCTCATAATCTTATTTGCTAAGCCGTGGTATGCAATTGCCGCGGGTGACTTAGGAAATGCTTCGATAACCAACTTCTGTTTACGTACTGATTTACGTAAGTTTTCATCGAAAGGAACCGTCGCCACTAATTCTAAAGCAACATCCAAAAATCTATCAGTCACTTTACTGAGTTTCGCGAATAATTCCATGCCCTCGCGCAAACTTCTAACCATGTTAGCCACAATTTTGAAACGAAATACACCATGTTCGCGGCTCAGAATTTTAATTAAGGCATAAGCATCAGTTATAGATGTCGGTTCATCACAAACCACAATCAATACATCTTGTGATGCGCGTGAAAAACTTAAGACCATATCAGAGATACCAGCTGCGGTATCAACGATTAAAATATCGAATTGAGTTTTCATCTCGCTGAAGGCGCGAATAAGGCCGACATGCTGAGCTTGAGTCAGTTCAACCATAGCCTGAGTACCTGAAGTCGCTGGCACAATACCAATCCCTTTAGGTCCACGAACAATAATATCGTCTAATTCAGCTTCACCAGATAGTACATGTGATAAGTTGCGCTCGGCTCTAATACCTAACATCACATCAACGTTCGCTAAGCCTAAATCGGCATCAAGTACTAAAACACGTTTGCCTTTTTCAGCTAGTGCCACAGCCGTGTTAATTGACACACTGGTTTTACCCACGCCGCCTTTACCACCACTGACTGCAATTACTTTCACTTTTTCGTTATTTGGTTGATTCATCATACGTAAACCACTTGCTTGATCTCGGGTCATATTTTTACTCGAATGCGTAGGCCATGTCATTTGACCACGCAGTGTCATGTGACGTTTGAGGTTTGGTGTCGTTTAATGCTGCTAACGCTTGTTTTGCCAGCATCAGTGTATCGGCAACTTGCATATCTTCAGGAACACGTTGGCCATCGGTTATATAGCTCAATGGTAACCCATTTTGAATCAATACACTTAACGCGCCAGCAATCGAAACTGATTCATCTAGTTTGGTTAAAATTACTCCAGAAAGTGGAATTCTTTTAAAATGCTCTACAGCATCTTGCAATACTCTTCTTTGAGAGGTTGCCGACATCACTAGATAACTTCTAATCGGTATTCTTGTATTTGCCATTAAATCGTCTAATTGCTGATAAAGGCGCATATCACGCTGCCCCATACCAGCCGTATCTATTAATACTAACTTACGATTCTTAAACTGATAGAGAATTTGTTCTAATTCAGCAAGATCATGAGCCTGTTTAACCGGACATCCCATTATTTTGCCATAAGTTGCCAATTGCTCATAGGCTCCAATACGATAATGATCGGTTGTAATCAGTGCAACCTGCTCTGGGCCGTGATGAGCTGCGAATCTTGCTGCTAATTTTGCAAGCGATGTTGTCTTGCCAACCCCTGTTGGGCCAACAAATGCAACTACGCCACCAGTGCGAACAATATCATCACCTTGGTTATCTAAAAGGTTAGCTAAACTTTGCGGTAAAGCCCTCACTAGATCAGCAGGTGTATATTGTTGACTCAAGCCAGCAAGCTTTGCTGCAACGGCTGGAGAAAACTCAGCATTAATCAATTTACTTTCAAGCATAGCCCCTACAGGGTCTGTGCGTTTTTTCTGATCTTTCATTAAAGATGACACTTGATGAGTTAATAACCCACGCAATGACGCCATCTCTTCTCGCATTGCTTCAATTTCAGCAGACTGACTTTTATTCGATGTTCTTGGTTGAGCAAATTGCTGTTGTTCAATTTTAGGCTCAACTTTAGCAGTCTTAGTATCTTGTAATTGCTTTGCCCAATCAGGTAGTTCAGGTTCTTCAACTCGCTGCGACATTTGTTCTTGCAAACGATTATGTTGTTTTTCAAGCAAAGCTTGCAGTGAATCAGCAGCCGGAGGCGGACTTACCTTGGTTTGTGCTTTCACCGTAGGCTTATTTTGCCCAAGTGATACTTGGTCATCGCTAACATTCATAAATCCAGGAACTGGCGAATTAACCGCGACATCCGCTTTAGGCTCATCGTAGTCAACTGCCGCAACGATTTCTATACCGCCGGTGACTTTTTTATTAGACATAATGACGGCATCTGAACCCAAGGTTTCTTTCACTTGAGCTAATGCTGAACGCATGTCTTTGGCAAAAAATCGTTTAATTTTCACTACGCACCTCTTTCAAACAGAAAGTCATCGCTATTGCCCTACTGCAGATACTATACGTATTTGCTTTTCATCAGGTATTTCTTGGTAAGAAATAACCCGTAAATTCGGGATAGTATATTTAACAAATCGTGACAGCGTTGACCTTAGCATGCCTGATGTCAATAAAATGGCTGGTTGTCCAACCATCTCTTGCTTCTGAGAAGCGTCTAATAATGACTTCTGCATGCGTTCTGCAAGGCCTGGTTCGATATTAGGCCCTTCACCGCCTGTCGCTTGCATAGACTTGTGCAACATCTGTTCCAACTCTGGTGCCAATGTTATGACAGGGATTTCTAATTCCGGTCCAGAGATCTCTTGAACAATCATTCGTTTCAATGCAATACGAACTGCAGCAGTTAATACTTCCGTATCATTACTCTTTGTACCGTATTCTAACAGGGTTTGCACGATTGTGCGTAAATCACGGATAGAAACGCCTTCGTTTAGAAGGTTTTGCATCACTTTAACCACTGAACCTAGCGGCATGATGTCAGGAATAAAGCCGTCAATTAATTTAGGTGAGTTTTTACCCAACATATCCATTAACTGTTGTACTTCTTCATAGCCCAGTAATTTGGCAGCGTTGTTAGTCAATAGCTGGCTGATATGAGTCGCTACAACGGTTGCTGTATCAACTACGGTATAACCTAGAGTTTGCGCATGCTCTCGCTGCTCTGGGGCTATCCAAACGGCTTCTAAACCAAATGCAGGATCTGTTGTCTCGATGCCGTCTAACTTGCCATAGACTTGCCCTGGATTAATCGCAAGCTCGCAATCGTGCCTTACTTCCGCTTCACCAACAACCACACCCATCAATGAAATTCGGTAACAATTAGGTGATAAATCAAGGTTGTCACGAATATGAACAGCAGGCACTAAGAAACCAAGTTCTTGCGATAGTTTTTTACGAACACCCTTGATTCGACCAAGTAACTCACCACCTTGACCTTTGTCGACCAATGGAATTAAACGATAACCCACTTCAAGTCCAATGGTATCAACGTGCTGCACGTCTTCCCAACTTAACTCTTTTGGCTCAGCATCTTTCACTTCTGCAGGATTCTTCACAGCTTGTTCAAGTGCCGCAGTTTTATTGTCATTATTACGCTTGTAAATCATATAGGCGGCAAAGGCGGTAATAAACGCAAAAGTTAAAAAAGCAAAATGAGGCATTCCAGGCACGATACCCATAATAAACAACACGCCTGATGCAATCGCCATCGACTTATGGCTGACAAACATCTGGCTTATCATCATGCCGCCCATGTCACCAGATTCGTTTTGACGAGTCACCATCAATGCAGCAGCGATAGATAACAATAGGCCAGGTATTTGTGCCACAAGGCCATCACCAATAGTCAATAGAGTATAGATTTCAACCGCACTAGAAAAATCTAACCCATGTTGAACCATACCAATGACAAAACCACCTAAAATATTAATAACCAAAATCATGATGCCTGCAATTGCATCACCTTTTACAAATTTTGACGCACCGTCCATCGCACCATAAAAGTCTGCTTCTTTAGTAACTTCAGCGCGGCGAACTCGAGCTTGATCTTGAGTCAGTGTTCCAGCATTTAAGTCAGCATCAATGGCCATTTGTTTACCTGGCATTGCATCCAGAGTAAATCGAGCACTGACTTCAGAAATACGTCCAGCACCTTTTGTAACAACAGCAAAGTTGATAATAATGAGAATAAGGAAAACCACTAAACCAACGGCATAGTTACCACCAATAACCACAGAGCCAAAAGCTTCAATCACCTTACCTGCAGCATCGCCGCCGTTGTGACCTTCTAACAATACGATTCGAGTGGAAGCGACATTCAATGCCAGCCTAAGTAAGGTGGCGACTAAAAGTACGCTGGGAAATGCGGCAAAATCGAGTGGTCTATCAGAGTAAATAGCAACAAGTAACACAACTAGCGCTAATGCAATATTAAATGAAAATAGAATATCTAACAGGAAGGCAGGCATGGGTAATACCACCATACCTAGAGCAGCAAGCACTAATAATGGCGTACCAACACCTTTAAAAGTACTGAACCTAACTTGCTTAACTTGACCTAATGCTGCTTTTACATCCATCAGTAGGAAACCTTTATAGTAATATTCTTGACGCCGACCTAGTCAAAATGCAATTACCAAGCCAAAAGAATACTATTAAAAGAACAGCAAGTTTAATTGAAGGTTTTGCAAACGATTTAGTGTTTTAAATCATCAGGGATAGGTTGATTCAAAGGAATAGGTTTTGGACGCTTACCTTTGCCTTTTTGATATTGTTTTAACTGAAAAACATAAGCCAAAATTTGAGCAACAGCTGTAAATAACCCTTCAGGTACTTGTTGTTCAATTTTAGTTGTGTGGTAGATTGCTCGCGCCAAAGGCGGTGCTGACACAATAGGGACTTCGTGCTCTCTAGCTATTTCACGAATTCTAAAAGCAACATCATCAACTCCCTTGGCAATTAGAAATGGTGCTGCAGACTGACTAACATCGTATTTAACTGCGACCGCATAATGCTCTGGGTTGACCACAATAACATCAGCATTTGGCACCTCAGACATCATTCGCTTGTTAGCCATTTCATGCTGCATCTGCCTAATGCGGCCTTTTACTTCGGGTTTACCTTCAGTGTCTTTGTATTCATCTTTGACCTCTTGCTTAGTCATTTTAAGCTGTTTATTGTGATTCCATATTTGAAACGGCACATCAATCACCACAATAAGCAGCATTGAAGAACACAATAAAATGAACATCCAAACAAGCAGTTCTAGTGCGTGATAAACGTTACCTGGTAAGTGATCACTCGATAATGTCATTATTTCGGAGAAGTAAAAGCTCAACAAAAAATAAGCTGACACCGCGACAACGGCAAACTTGGCAACGCCTTTAGTCAGTTCAATCAAAGCTTGTGTACCGAACATCCGCTTGAACCCTTTTGCAGGATTCATTTTGCTGCCCTTAGGCATAAAAGCTTTAACAGAGAAAGTCATTCCACCCAAAATGATATTGCCAATAAATGCAATTAAGGCGAGTAAAGCGATAAAGCTGATAAGCGGAAACGCAAGTTCATTACCTATCACGCCCCATACAAGAAACATTGAGTTGGTATCGAATATTTGATCCCGCTCCATAGTCAACATTTGGGTCATCACGCTATGTAAACTACGAGCAAGGTTGGGACCGACAATAGCAAACCCAACTGCAGATGCTAACAGCACAGCCGCAGTGCCTAACTCTTTAGAGCGCGCCACCTGCCCTTTATCTCGCGACTGTTGCAGTCGCTTGGCGGTGGGGTCCTCTGTGCGTTCTTGACCTGTATCTTCTGCCATCAGTAACCTACTGAGTTATCGAACCGTCAATTTGACAGGTCAGTTGCAAAATATCACACATCAATAATTGGCCTTGCAGCCAAACCTCATCGAAATGAGCCATGATGGGTCCTAAGGTTAGCCATAGAATAAGTAGCCCCGTCACCATAGTGATAGGAAAACCAATGGCAAAAATATTCAATTGTGGCGATGCACGGGTCATCACACCAAATGATAAGTTGATAAGCAGTAACGCAACGATTGCCGAAATTGACATGGTTAACGCTGCACCAAACATATAACCACCAAATTCCGCTAACTTACGATAGTTAGCAATACTGAAACCTTGATTTGAAATTGGAATGGTATCAAAGCTTGCCACCAGCATTTTGAACATTAATAAATGTCCGTCGACAGCCAAAAAAATAAGTGTTGCAAGAAGTAAAAAGAAGTTACCCACTACTGGCGTTTGTTGCCCAGAACCTGGGTCAACCATAGATGCAAAACCTAAACTGGTTTGCATACCAATAATTTGCCCAGTAAGCACAAAAGTCTGCATCACCAAAATGGTAACAAACCCCATCGCTGTACCGATTAAAATTTGCTGAGCTGAAATAAACACTGCGCCTAATGAGAATAGTTCTATTGGATCGACTGGAGCAGGCAAAACAGGAGCTATGGCTACTGTGATAGCAACTGATAAAAACAAACGAATTCTGGCGGGTGTGGTATTGGCGCCAAAAACCGCCATCACCATTAACATGGAAGATATTCTAAATAATGGCCACACATAGGCTGCTATTGTGCGGCTGATTTCTTCAAATAAGATTTCCACCAGTTAACCTATCACCATCGGGATCATATCCACCATGTTATAGAAAAAGTCCATCATGGTTTGCACCAACCAATGGCCTAAAAACATTAATGAAAATAGTGTCGTTAATAGTCTTGGAAGGAAACTCAAGGTTTGTTCGTTAATCGAGGTCGCAGCTTGAAATACTGCCACAATTAAGCCAACAAATAGACCTGGTAAAATAATTGCCGCTACAATCAATACAATAACAGACAAGGCTTCACGAAAAATATCAATCAGTGACTCAGGTGACATCAGTAACGCTCCCTAGGTGCCGAAACTGTTTGCGAGCGTGCCCATGACTAATCCCCAACCATCTACTAGAACAAATAGCATGATTTTAAATGGCAGCGACACAATCATTGGCGATAGCATCATCATCCCCATGGCCATTAAAATACTGGCCACCACCAAATCTAGTACTAAGAATGGTACAAACAGCATAAAGCCTATCTGGAAAGCAGTTTTTAGCTCACTGGTAATGAATGCCGGAACCAATACACTCATTGGCGTTTCCTCAGGCGAGGTGATATTAGTGTAGCCAGAAATCTCTATAAAGGTTTCTAAATCAGTGGTTCTCACTTGAGACAGCATAAACGCACGAAGAGGTTCTTTACCCACTTCATAGGCCTGTTGCATTGTCAGTGACTCATTGATGTATGGCTCCACTGCCCGATCATAAATTTGATCAAAAACTGGGGCCATAATAAAGAATGTCATGAACATACTCATGCCAATGAGTACTTGATTGGACGGTGTTTGCTGCAAACCTAAGGCTTGACGTAAAATAGATAGGACGACAATAATCCGCGTGAATGAAGTCAGCATTATCACCATTGCTGGGATAAAGCTCATTGCTGTCATCAGCAGCAATATTTGCATCGTAACTGAGTATTCAGTGCTGCCATCAGCACCAGTTGTTACAGTAACGGCTTTTAAAATACCTTCTTCAGCAAAACTAAAAGGTGTAAAAAATACAGCGGCAAATAAGGCGAGTACTATCCACTTTTTCATTATTGCTATTCCTTAGCCTGATCTCTTGCTTGTTGCTTTGCCTGCTTTAATCGGCTGGCAAACGATACCGTCTCAACATTAACTGCGGTATCAAGTTTTTCAATCAGATTGACTTGTTGAGCAGTCACCCCAAGCAAATATTGTTGCCCTTCTAACTCAACCAATACCAACTTCTCTTTTTGACCTAATGGTGTCATGGCGACAGTCTTGATGACACCTTGATTTGACTGGACCAAATTTAGCTTTTTGACGATATACGCTAATACAAAAATTATCGCTATAACAAGTATTAGCCCCCCCATCATGCTAGATAATGCAGCAATATTTGATGTTTCAGCTCCACGAATTGCAACTTCTGAACTAACAGGTTCTGAGGCTGCAACGTCGGTGACAGCAGCACTAGCAACGACGAATAAACTAACTGCATTTAGCACGGATAAATCCTTAACGCTTTATATTGAGAATAGAGATTATTTTAGTTTTTTGATTCGTTCAGTTTGACTAATGACATCGGTTAAACGAATACCAAACTTGTCATTAACTACTACCACTTCTCCGTGAGCAATCAAAGTGCCATTGACCATAACATCAAGGGGCTCACCCGCCACTCTATCCAGTTCAACAACTGAACCTTGGTTTAACTGAAGTAAATTACGAATACTGATAAAGCTCCGCCCTACTTCCATTGAAATAGTGACAGGAATATCCATGATGCTATCGAGCTTATCTGCCTCTTCTTGAGAAATAGGCGCCGACTCATCTACTAATTCATCAAGTTCAACTTGCTCGGCAACATTAGCCTCTTCAAGGGCTTGCTCTGCCATTGCTGCTGCCCAGTCGTCAGTATCATCACTCATTATGTCACCTTATAATTCTGAAATATCACGCGCTTTGCTACTTTTGCGTGTAATTAGTTGTAACTCTGATTTAGCTGTTTCAGGGCGAGGAATTTTCTCGCTAATTTTCAACGCTAAATTATCTCGAGATTTACCTAACTTACATCGGTAAGTGGGTAAATCCTCAATACGCATCATGATGTGCTCAGGCAATTCAATCGGAATGACATCGCCTGCTTTAAACTCCATCACATCGCGAAGTTTTACTTCGTGTTCAATAATATTGGCATCAATACCGACCTGTACATCCATAATTTCATCACGTAATGCCTGTCCCCAGCGCATATCAGTATCTTGCTTATCACTTTGTACACCAGCATCTAGCAGTTCACGGATGGGCTCAATCATCGAGTAAGGCATTGTGATATGAAAATCACCGCCACCACCATCAACTTCAATATGAAAAGAGTTAATCACGACTACTTCTGTTGGGCTAACAATGTTCGCCATTGCAGGGTTGACTTCTGAATCCAAATATTCGAATTCAACGTCCATTACTGGCGCCCAGGCATCTTTATAATCTTCAAAAATAATCTTTAGTAGTAACTGAACAATACGTCTTTCTGTCGGAGTAAATTCACGACCTTCAATTTTTGCATGAAAACGCCCATCGCCACCAAAGAAGTTATCTACCAAAATGAAAACAAGTCGTGCTTCCATTGTTATTAGTGCGGTACCTTTGAGTGGACTGAAACGCACCATATTAAGACTGGTCGGAACAAATAAGGTGTGAACATATTCACCGAATTTAAGCATCTGCACGCCATTAATAGACACTTCTGCAGCTCGGCGCATCATATTGAACATGCTTATACGCAAGTGACGGGCAAAACGTTCGTTCACGATTTCCAGTGTTGGCATCCGCCCACGAACAATTCGGTCTTGAGATGAGAAATCATATACACGCGTGTCTTCACCGTCGTTTATGTCATCTTCATCAACATCATCGACCCCATGAAGTAGCGCATCAATTTCGTCTTGGCTTAATAAATCACTCACATCATCACCTTGTCTTATTCACTGGTGTTATTGCATCACAAAACCAGTAAATAGCACTTTCTCAACTATTTTTCGGCCTGCTACTGATTGTAATGTATTTTGCACATTTAACAGCGCCAGTTGCCTCAATTCATCCTTACCAGCCTGAGTGCTTAACTTTTGCACATCTGCAGCACTAAAAGTCGTTAATAAGGCATCTTCAATCAATGGAATATGCATTTTCGCAGTTTGACCATCATCACCTCGCACCATCAGCTGCACTTTGATTTCGACTAAACGTGCTCTGTCTACACCAGGTAAATTAAACAGGAAAGGTCTCGGCATACCAACATAATTGGCTCTACCTTTCTTTGATTCATCAACAACGGTTTCGGTTGAGGCTGCAGTTCCTGGAGTTGACGATGTAGGCTCGTCATCACCACCTAAGAAAAATAATGCAACTCCAACAATTAATGCTATTAGCACTATGCCAATAACAATAAATATAATGAGCTTCTTCTTACTTTTCGGTTGATTGTCCGTTGTTAACTCTAGAGATTCTTCTTCAGCCATCATTTATTCCATTTATGTGTGCCATTTTGGTGTCAATCTTGTCACGATTATCACACGGCTTTGACTGCCTTAACTTATTGGCTATAGATTACCGACTTAGGCGTAATAATCTATAGCTGAGTTACTACTCTTTGCATGTTTTGTCACTATGTCGAGCTCTTGTGCTGATATTTCATCCAACATGTTATCACCAGTGCTGTTTTGTTCATCATATTCAGACTTTTGCTGATTATCGCCATCTTGAGAAACCTGACTATCTGCAAGTTGTAAGCCTTCTTCTGCCAACATTTCTCGTAATTTGGGAATGGCTTGTTCAATTAAGTCTTTTGTTTGCGACTGAGCAACTTGGAATTGCACTTGTGTTTGTTCACCATTTACTTGAACCTTCACTACCATATGCCCCAACTCTGCAGGATCAAGACGTATTTCAGCGTGTTGAACACCTTGCCCGACCATAGTGATCAATTGTTGCTTCATGACTGGGGCAAACTTTTGAATCATATCTTGCATTTGTACTGCGGACTCAACGCCTTGGCGTAATGAAAGTTGAAATTGAGGAACATCACTCTTGTGTTGCGGAGTCAAACTACTTTGGTTTTGTAATGTCTGGTGTTGAAGTGATTTTGAATCTATTGCATCACTTTCCTTTCCAAGCTCAGTTGCTAACCCATGATTAGTGGCATTACTTGCCGCATTCGCTAAAGCATTATTAAAAGCCACTTTCGATGTAGGTTTATCTAACGAAACACTTAACTCAGCCTTACTAAGATTAATTGAGTTAGTATCTTTTTCGGCATTCTTAGCATCCAATTTATTTGCATTAGAAATCGCTTTTTCTTCAGCAATAACCTTCTCAGCACTCGCTAATTGAGCACTTGTTAATGCTTGAGTAGTGTTTACGTTAGCAGCACTAGATTGACCTGCGTTTGATTGAATTGCAGATTGAGTGGCTGTATCCACTTTTTTAGCTTCAGCAGCATTATCACTTTCATTTATTGAGGTTGTAGCTGTTTGAGCATTAGGTTTTACATCTGGTATTAAAGGTAAAACCTGAGCACTTGCTGAATCTGTCTGCTGATTAAAGCTCATAATTAATTTGTTCAATTCGGAAGGACTCAACCCTGCAAGCTCTTGTTCACTCATAGACGAAAACTGACTCAAAGCATCTAATTGTTCAGTCGATAATCCATTTAAAAATGATGCGGTTACAAGCTCACTATCTTGACCAATAGCATCAACAGGTATATCACTATTCAACAAATCTTTATCTATTGAATGCTGCGTTACATCGACTAATGCTAATTCGCTACCTGTTTGAGAAAGTTCTTCTTGAGACTGCAACTGTAAGGAAAGTGCTGACTCCGACGGCAAACCTTTGCCACCAGCCTCAGTATCAGATGTTGATTCAAAGTTTTCAGCTAAACCTATTTGAGCAAAAATTAACTCAACGTCGCCTTCTTTTGATAGCGTTTCTTTATTATTTTCTGCTGAAACGTCAGCATTTTTTGTTAGCTTCGTTTTATCAATATCTACTTGTGCAGCTTGATTAAATGCTGATAAAAATGAATTGTTTTCAGTACCTTGCGACGTTCCTTGCGCAGAGCCTGCAACTTGTGCATTGGCTGCTTTACCGCTATTTCCAAGTAAAATACTGCTCATTTGTTGCATAACGCACTCCACTAACAATCATTCAAAATGAACTGATTGGCCTAAAAATCAAATTCAGAATAACAGTCACAAAGCTGACACTTTGATGACTAACTCTATAAATAAGCAAATAAAATGCCAGCTTCATTAATTTATATAGATTAACTAGCAAGTGATTAGCAATATAAGGATTGGTGCAATGATTAATTAGTTAATAGGTTTACAATGTCTATCGAGGTGTTTTGCGAATGAATTGCTGCATGGCAAATTCATCTGAGGCGTTTTGCTCACGTTTATTTTCAATCAACTGCGCTTTTAATGCATTTTTATCAAGCAGCATTTCTACTGCTTTACGTTTTTGTTGCTTTTCTTGCCAGTGAACTTGGCGGTAACCTGTTTGCTTTTCCGCTTCTTTTACCGCATTGACTTGTTGAATAAGAGCTTGATCGACTTGCTTAATAAACTCATGAAAAGAATGATATTCACTGGCACTTAGGGTTTTCCCTTGGCTCTCACCCATTTGTTTCATGTATTCAAGACGATAATTATTTAATGCGTCAAGTTGACCTTGGCACTTATGCTGCTCTAATTGAGCCGACTTTAATTGCAAAGCGGCTTGCTCTTCCGCTTCTTTATTTATTTTTAATACTGTCAGTAAAGGATCTGCACGGCGCATTATTTACATTGGGCAGCAATTTGCCCCACCATGGTTTGGCTATCATTAAACGAAATAACATCCTTAAAGCCTTGTCTTAAAAATGCATTCATAGCGGGCTGTAACCTAATGGCATTATCTATTCGTGGATCGCTACCTTGAGAATAGGCACCAATTGAGATCAAGTCGCGGTTTTGTTGATATGTAGAATACATTTGCTTCACTAATCGCATCGACTCAAGGTGTTCGGGCGCAATAACCATGGGTGCCACACGGCTAATAGATTGTTCAATATCAATTGCAGGGTAATGCCCAGAATCAGCGAGGGTTCGAGATAATACAATATGCCCATCTAAAATCGCTCTCGATGCATCTGCAATTGGATCTTGCTGATCATCACCTTCTGTCAAAACAGTATAAAATGCAGTAATTGAGCCTTGTCCCGGCCCACCATTTCCTGCACGCTCTACTAAGCGAGGTAGCTTAGCAAACACTGAAGGCGGATAACCTTTGGTGGCAGGCGGCTCACCAACAGCTAACGCAACTTCACGCTGCGCTTGGGCATAGCGAGTTAAGCTATCCATCAGTAAGAGGACGTTGTAGCCTAAATCTCGAAAATACTCAGCTATACGAGTCGATGTTTCACACGCTCGAAGTCTCATCAGTGGAGAGGTATCGGCTGGCGCTGCAACCACTACAGATCTTGCGCGACCTTCTTCTCCCAAAATTTCTTCAATAAATTCTTTCACCTCACGGCCACGTTCACCCACTAAACCGACAACAATAATGTCAGCAGTGGTGCCACGAGTCATCATGCCTAATAACACACTTTTACCCACGCCAGAGCCTGCAAACAAGCCCATACGCTGCCCTTTACCTACGGTCAGCATGGCATTAATCGCTCTAACACCTACATCTAAGGGTTCTGAAATAGCTCGTCTTGCTAAAGGGTTAATTGGCGGCGCATGACGAGAGGCTTGTTGATCTGTATTTAACGGGCCTAAACCATCAAGGGGTAAACCGCTACCATCGAGCACTCTCCCAAGTAAACTTAAGCCAACGTTTAAACCTGATTGCTCACCTAGTGGTTGCACTCTCGCCCCTGGTAACACACCTCTTAATTCATCAACTGGCATTAAATACAATAGCTCGTCATCAAAACCTACCACTTCTGCGACTAGTTCTCCTGCCATCGTTTCTATAGAACATAAACTGCCTACGGGAGCTCTACAGCCAGTCGCTTCAAGGGTTAATCCCACTACTCGCACCAATTGGCCACTTGCTACAGGCCTGAGAGGGCTCACTTTTTGACTTTGAACTTTAAGCTTATTCAGTAACTGATGTTGACGGTTTTGCATCGTCTAGTACCTCATCAGTTTCTAATGGTTTGGCTTGCTCATCTGTACCATTTTCAATTGCAGATGCGTGATGAGGTTCAACTGAAGAATCTGTAGCTTGGAAACTGTGATCTTCTATAGATGATTCTTCTATAGGTGGTTCATGACGAGTGGGTTCTTGCAAACTTGTATCATTCTCACTGATGACTGAATCTGTAGATTCAGTCATTTGACTGCTTTCCGTCGTTAAGCTTGAAGATTGCTTTTCGGGTAAATGATCCACGACTTCAGTAGTGTATTGAGGATGCTCAGCTTTTATCGATTGCACATTTGCGTGAATACCACCAGCTTGTTCTTGTAGATCATGGAGTACCTGACGCATTCTTTCTTCAACACGAAGATCCACACTTGAACGCAAACTGTTGATAATGCAATCACCCGGATTAAGTGATGGGTCAGCTTCAATATCCCAATGATTTTTCTGTAATTGCGCATCACTGTATAATTCGGTCACTAGAGTCGCATCATCAGGGTGTAATCTAAGTTTAACCTGCTGATCTTTTATAGGGAGGGAGTCGACACCTTGACGAAGCACTGATAAAATATGTTCTGGATGAGTTTTAAGTTCATGACCAACAACTGATTTAGCCAGGTTTATGGCCAAATTTAGTACTTCTGCTTCGATTTCAGCATCAAGTAGCATCAAGGGTTTCTCGAACTGCTCCACTAGTTTAGTTAACCGTTCAAGTACTTCATTCGCTTTAACTTGGCCAACTTCGTAACCTTGTTGCTCACCTTGAGCAAAGCCCTCAGTATGACCGAGCTCCAACCCTTCAAGTTTACCTTGTTCAAGACCTTGGCTATGACCTTCAACTTTACCTTGCTCGAAGCCCTCTTGTTCGGCTTCGACTCGGATTTGCTCAATCTCAGCCATGGTTGGCGGTAACAGTGGTTTTTCATCAGTTTGAGCAGGCGGGTTTTGGCTGCCAAGATGACCAAATAAATTCGACGGTGAATCCGTTTGTTCTTCGGTCACATCAGGCAATTGCCAGTGACTGAAATCTAAGTCATCATTTTCGATTGATTTTTTGGTTTTAGATTCCGTCATGAACTGGCCTAATTTTTACAGCAATTAATTTATATTATTGTGCAGATCTTCGATGAGAGTGCTTTGTAGTGAAAAGTTATAAGAACTCTTCTCCACCACCACCGCCAAGCATAATTTCCCCACTATCACTTAAGCGACGAGCAATTGCGAGAATTTCTTTCTGCGCCATTTCAACTTCACTGATCCTAATTGGACCCATTGCTTCAAGATCGTCTCGTAATAGTTCGCCAGCTCGTTTAGACATATTACCGATAATTTTATCAGATAATTGGTCATCAGCTCCTTTTAATGCTTTCATCAGTACATCTTGCTGCACTTCGCGTAATAAGACTTGAACGCCGCGATCATCAACATCAAGCAAGTTTTCAAACACAAACATAAGATCTTGAATTTGTTGCGCCATTTCTTCATCAGACTCACGCATAGTTTCCATGATTTGGCTTTCAACACCTGTATCGAGGAAATTCATAATATTGGCTGCAGCTTTAAGACCACCCATTTTCGCCGCTTGCGCGCCGCCTTGGCCAGCAAACTGTTTCTCCATAATATCATTCAACTCTTGCAATGCGGCAGGCTGAACTTCTTCTAAGTTCGCAATACGCATCATCAAATCTAAACGAGTATTTTCCGGAAACTGGCTGAATATTTCAGCTGCTTGATCAGGCTCTAAATAAGATAAAACAATGGTCTGAATTTGAGGATGTTCGTTTTGTATAATGGTGGCAACTTGACGCGCATCCATCCACTTCAATGAGTCTAGCCCCTTAGCACCACTGCCCATGATAATTTGTTCAATTAAATTACCGGCTTTGTCTTCACCAAGTGCAGCAGTTAAGGCTTTTCTGACAAATTCTTCACTATTGAAACCAATAGATGAGAATTTTTGAATTTCCTCAAGAAATAACTTATGCACCCCAATGACTTTCTCTTGACCAAAATCTTCCATGGCCGCCATCGACATACCCACTTTCTGAACCTGTTTAGGCTCTAAGTGTTTTAAAATTGAAGCAGCGTCAGCTTCACTTAGACTTAACAGTAAAATAGCTGTTTTTTCAGTACCGGTTAAATCATCAGGGTTAAACCCTTTAGTAGCCTCTGCTACTGCAACGTCATCATTTGCCATCGTCTTGTAACCAACTCTTAATTACTTGGGTAGAAAGTTCAGGTTCATTTGCGACTAAAGCCCGAATTGATTTAATCATATCATCATCTTTATGCAGATTAGGTATCTGAATTGAGCCATCATCTGCATAACTGTAATCAGCCTGATTAGTATTAAGCATCCCTAAAGTATCTGCTGCATATTGATCTTCAATCTCTGCGAGCTCATGACCTAAACGTGCTTCTTCAGGCATTTCAACATCATTTGTTTTCAGCAATTTATTTAGCATCGGGCGAATAACAAACAGTATTAGCACTAACACTAAAAACGCACCTAGTACCAATCTTACAGCGCGCCAGAACCAAGGCTGCTCCCAGAGTTCAGGCTCGGGTAAAGCTTCAATAAGCTGATCCATAAATGGCACTGTCACCACTTCTAAGGTATCGCCACGTTGACTTGTAAAGCCCATTGCACCTTCTAGCAAACGTCGGATATTTGTCAGTTCTTGTTCAGTTCTTGGAATTCTTGTTACCACACCATTTTCATCAACAGGCCCAGGTTTATAATCAACTGCGACTGACACACTCACTCGTCTAACCTGCCCTACTTGCTGACGTGTATGACTAATAGTGGTATCCAATTCAAAATTTCTTGTGGCTTCGCGGTGACTATCTCCGGTTGTTGAAGTTGTTTCTGCAGCGCCGGCTTCTTGAGGAATATCAGATTCCATTGGCGGCTGATTTGATAATGCCCCAGGTATACCGCCCATCGATTGACCTGATGAATTACGCTCAACAGTCATTTCACTACGAATCGCAGGTAAATCTGGTGAGAAACGTTTAGCGGTTTGTTCAACAGCAGTAAAGTCCATGTTGACGTCAACTTGAGAAGTGAAATTCTCAGGGCCTAAAATCGGCATTAAAATTGAGTCAACTTTATTGCGATACTCTGATTCTTTCTGTTGAACCAGCTCTTGTTCACGGCGGGCTCTAGAAGAAGCCGCATCTTGACTACCAGAATTAAGTAAACGCCCATTTGAGTCAGTAACGGTAACGCGGGTTGGATCTAAACCTTGTACAGCTGAAGCTACAATATCAACGATTGAATCGATTTCTTCTTGGCCTAAGCTACCACGGCGAACACTGACAACCACTGTCGCACTTGGCTTTGACTTGTTGCGCGCAAATACATTCTCTTTTGGTAAGGCTAGAATCACTTTGGCGCGGGTAACACTTTTTAATTCTTCTATCACGCGAGCTAAATTAACTTCTTGGCTTTGTTTTAAACGTGCTTGCTCCATGCGTTGGCTCACGCCAAAACCGCTATCTTTACTTAAATAATCGGTTGGTTGGCTTGATGCTTCAACACCGGCACGTCCTAATAATAATTTTACATTTTGATATTTGTCTTCCGGAATACTAACCACATCACCAGAAATTTTATAAGCAATTTTGTTTTTATCCAAAACGTCCAATACTTGGATCATTTCGTTGGTTTCCATCTGCCCTAATGGTCTAAATTCTGGCTCTTGCGCCCAAATCATCATAAATACAGCCAATACTAAACACACGGCTAATGCCAAGATCATAGTAATTTGACGCATAAAATCAGCACTGCCAAAAGAACTCATCAAACCAGGCTTATTTTCCTGCTGAATCCCTGTGCCACTCACGGTATCTGAATCTAATACGAGATCTGTACTCACAATAATTACCTACTTTCTAATCTAATAAAGAGGCCTAAACAGGCATGCTCATAATTTCTTTATAAGCTTCTACAAGCTTATTTCTTACCTGTACTGTCGCTTCAAAAGCCACACCAGATTTTTCTCGAGCAATTACGGTATCCGATAAGGTCACAGTCGAGTCACCCATTTCTAAACGGGTGGCTAAATTGGCAGAGTTTTTTTGCAACTCTGTCACACCACCAACAGCTTGAGAGAGCAACTCACCAAAGTCAGCACCTGATGTGTTGCCCACTTTTTGGATCATTTCCGGTTGCATTGGAGAACGTAGATTAGGTGAAATCTCACCACGAAGTGATTGCATTTCTTGTAAGAAAGGATTCGAGCTAATCTGCATTGTAATCTCCTATTCGTCGGATATTTGACGACTAAAAACCAGTTACAATAGATTTAGCAAGTAGGATGCCAACAATAGAAATCAGAGGGCTAATTGTGTTGATTTGTCACTTAAGGATGACTGTTTGACTAGCAAATAAACAACAAACCTAATCAAAACATCAATTAGGTTTGTTTAAACATTGAAAAATTAAAACTATAAAAGGCTTATGCAGGTACTTGAATACCCATATCGCGCATTTTTGCCATTTTATAACGTAAGGTTCTTGCGCTAATACCTAACTTTTCAGCTACGTCTTTACGACTCCCATTACATTGATTTAGAGTCTCTAAAATAATGACGTGCTCTTGTGCTTTTAACTCACCACCCAAACCGTCATTTTCTGCTGCAGGTTTTGCCTGCATCGGTTCAGGTTGTTGTAAATCAACTTCACTAGAATCGAGGATAATATCATTCGTTGAAATGTCATCACCTGAATGAAGGATAAGCGCCCGCTGAATAACATTATCAAGCTCACGCACATTGCCCGGCCAGCGATAAGTCAATAAGCGTCTGCAAGCAACTTCATCTAAAGCTGGAACTGGAGAGATATTAGCGTTTTTGGCATGCTTAACTAACAGGTGACGCGCCAAAGGTAAAATATCAGCAGGGCGTTGATTTAAAGCAGGCCAAGTTAATGGAAAAACATTAATTCGATAATATAAATCTTCCCTAAAGCCACCTGCAGCAACCATTTCTTTTAAATCACGATTTGATGTAGCCAAAACTCGCACATCCAATGAGATAGTTTTGCGGCCACCTAAACGTTCAACTTCTCGCTCTTGCAATACTCTTAATAATTTAGCTTGTAGACCTAATTCCATTTCTGAAATTTCATCTAATAAAATCGTGCCGCCTTGGGCTTGTTCGAACTTCCCAGGACAAGCTTGATATGCACCAGTAAACGCCCCTTTTTCATAACCAAACAAAGTGGCTTCGAGCATATTTTCAGGAATTGCAGCACAATTGATAGCAATAAAAGGTTGCTCTGAACGGGTACTATTTTGATGAATATAACGTGCGAGTACTTCTTTACCAGAACCACTTGGTCCCATGATCATAACCGATGCATCAGAACTCGCCACGCGCTGTGCTATAGATAGTAACGCCAAACTTTTATCATCAGCAACCACTGGTTGATCAAGATTCTGTTTCAATGGTAAATAGCGAGATACTTGATTTAATAGCACTTCTGGCGCAAAAGGTTTTGCTAAATAATCTACAGCACCTAGTTTTATCGCACTCACAGCACTGTCAATTGTGGCATAGGCTGTCATGAGCAATACGGGAACTTTATTATTCTGTTGTTGTAAGTAATTAAGTAATCCGATCCCACCAATGCCTTCCATTTGAACATCACTGATAACTAAATCAAATTCATTGGATTTTAACGCAATAATGGCATCTTCAGCAGAAGCAACATCAATACATTCATAGCTTGCTAAAAGCAGTGTATCAAGCAAGGCCTCACGTAAAGATGCATCGTCTTCAACGAGTAATAATTTTGCTTCAGCCATGTGATGCCTCCACACCTTTCAACTTTTCAGTTAAAGGTCCACGGTTAATAGTTTCTTTCTCGGCAAGTTGATCTGCCTGAGTTTTTATAGCTTGATAAATCGGAAATGAAAGTCTTATCAAACACCCTTTATTAGGTTGTGATGAAACTTGTACTGTCCCATTATGGTTTCTGACCACGGTTTGTACTACTGCAAGCCCCAATCCTGTACCTTGGCTTTTGGTGGTGAAAAATGGTTCTAAAATTTGTTGTTGCATATCCGCGGCCAAGCCTTTGCCATTATCGATGACATCAATATGAATATGAGCATCAGATGAAGCCGTGATGATCCTAATTTCAGTTGCATTGGCTTCTAGGCTATTCATCACTAAATTATTAATCGCTGAGCTTAGTGCATTCCCATTTGCTAGCATCTTTTCATTAGCATTGTTGAAGTAATTCAACTTACATTGTTTATTCTCTGCAATGGGTTCACAATTTGCTAAAACAGGCTCAATAATATCTTCTGCCGTCATGGGCTCAGAAGCATCATCTTGTTTATTTTTAGCCATTAACAACATGTCATTCACTTGCCGTTCAAGTTCGTTCAATCTATCAACTAGCTTAGTTTGAAAACGCTTTTTCGCAGTGTCATTGAGTTTAGGACTAGCAAGATTTGATGCATACAACATCGCAGCAGACAATGGTGTTCTAACCTGATGCGCCAACGTTGCTACCATCTTACCTAATGCCGATAAACGTTGCAGATGAGACAAGTTTTTCTGCAATAAACGAGTTTCTGTTAAATCGGTTAAGACAATTAATTGCCCTGGCTCAGGCGTCAGAGGAGTGATAGCAAGTTTCACTCTTCGACCATTTTTAAGTGAGACTTCATGTCCGTCATCTTCTTGGGGAGAGAAGGCACGGTTAATGATATCGAACCATTTAGCACCTTGTAATGGTCGGCCTAGAAGTTCAGTTGCTACAGGGTTAGCCAACGTGACTAGTCCATCGCCATTAATAATCACAACACCAGATGGCATTGCTTGAAGAATGTGTGCCATTTGATTCGACATATTAGCCGCCTTCTGCGGTGTTGAACGTCCGATATGTTCAGCGCTATCTGTTTTCACTTCCTTTTTGACGGTTACAGAACTCGCAGCAAGTCTTTCATGCTGCTGAATAACCTTTTTACTGTCATCGTTCGACAAACGATTTACCGAACTTATAGCGTCCACTAGGGAGCTTGGCTCTACCATAGTTTGTGCTGAACTGCTGTGCCCCGAAAACATAGCCACTCCGTCAAAATATTAACTCTTGAATGAGCTAATGCATTTGGTGTGCCAAAATATATATCAAGTGTATAGCCCATGATTTTCGAGCAAAAAAAAGCATGCCAAAGGCATGCTTTACTGTAACAGTTAATTGCAAAAACGGTTAATCTTTACCCATTCCATACTTTCGCATTTTTTCAACAAGCGTCGTTCTTCGAATTCCCAGCATTTCAGCAGCTCTAGCAACAACATTATCTTGTTGCTCTAACGCTTGGCGGATCATGTCGATTTCTAATTCTGCCAACAAATCTTTAAGATTAACGCCTTCTGGCGGTAGTTCACTTGGAAAGCGTGTTTCAGGAATTTCAATCGGTTCATCATCACTGAAAATTGACGCTAATGCATCACGTTCCTGTTGCTCTTCACTAATTTCAACGCTGTACTCTGGTACATCGATATAGCGATATTTTCGAGGCAAGTCATTAACATCAACAAGCCCACCTGGGAATAAAATCGTTAATCGTTCGACTAAGTTGGACAGTTCACGAACATTACCAGACCAGTTATGCTCCTTTAATGACTCTATCGCACGTTGAGTGAAACGGATTTTTCCGCGACCTTCATTAAATACTCTGCTAACGAGTTCTTGCAATAGTAGTGGCACATCATCACGACGCTCTCTGAGTGATGGCATTTCAATAGGGAACACATTTAAACGATAATAAAGGTCTTCACGGAATAAGTTATCAGTAATCATCGTTTCTAAGTCACGATGGGTTGCAGCGACCACTCTGACATCGGTAGTAATGGTTTTTGAACCGCCAACTCTTTCAAATACTTTTTCTTGCAATACACGGAGCAACTTAACTTGCATCTGCAGTGGCATATCGCCAATTTCATCTAAGAATAAGGTACCATTCTCAGCTAGCTCAAACCTGCCTTTACGAGTTGATATAGCCCCTGTAAACGAACCTTTCTCATGACCGAAAAGCTCACTCTCTAGCAGTTCTGGTGGAATAGCACCACAATTGACTGGAATAAAAGGTCCATCACGACGCTCAGACATATAATGAATATTACGCGCGACAACTTCTTTACCTGTACCCGATTGGCCCAACACCAGCACTGTGGCATCAGAAGAAGCAACCTGACTTATTAGATGGCGAACATTGGCAATGCCTTCGCTTCGTCCAACAAGAGATCTAAATAACTTAGTCTGGTTCGCACTAGTGGGTATTTGAGGTTGTTTAGCTTGCCCATAAACTTGGCAGAAATGGAGTAACTCAGTCAACTGTGGATAATTGACCGGTTCATCGATAGTACCTAGAACATTGGCACCATTATTATCAATAGAGCCAATTAACAATACTGGTTGCCAAGGGATTGATGACTGAACATCTTTAATAAATTCAGAAGAAACAGATTCAGTATCAATGACCAAAGCTCTGAAACGTGATTCGCGTGTTAACGAAGCAAGATCATCTTTCGTAATGACATGATGTTTTTCATCTAAGAATTCAAAAATACAACAAAGACGAGATACACGCTCAGAAGGTTCAGCAACAATTAAAATTCGTTGTTCTATTTGCATCATTAAGAAGGCCAAAGCTCTAGTTATTAGTTATTCAAGGTCATATTCATGTTTCGTGCTCTTTACCACAGCTGATAGCAGAGTCTTGATTTGAATATTGATTGTCATGATATATTTTTTTGAGTCAGATGACACATTTATAATATAAACATTAACATAGCAGAATGCATACTCATATTTTTTAATCTTTACTTAAATATAGCCAAACCTGCAATAAAGTTTAAACGAATACGCAAAAATAAATATTGTATTATCAGAGCATGAGAATCAAGCGTCAGAAGCCATTATTCTATCATGCTGTTGATTTAAGTCACTAACAGTTGTTTTTATAAGCAACAATAATAGGTTAGCCTAACTATTTGCTCATAAAAAATACGCTAAAATGAGGTACGCTGACACAAATAAAAAAGACGCCATAGGCGCCTTTTCTTACAAGGGTTACATTTAGTCTCAACTCGCCTCTGAAGTCATTTGATGCATATCTTGAGGTATTGCATCCCACCCTTCTTTGATAGTGCGAAGAATGCCAGATACATCATCAATGGCTTTAACATCATTGTTAATATTTGCTTCTGATATACGACGAAGCATAAAGTCATATAACTCACTCAAATTGTTGGCAACTGAATCTTTAACATCCATGTTTAAACTGTTATTCAAACCATTAATGATCCCAATGGCTTTATTGATAGCTACGCCTTTACCTTGCAAATCTTGTGTTTCGATTGCGTAGCGACTTTGAGCTAAGCGCAATAAAGCACCATCGAACATCATTTGAATAATACGATGTGGGGAAGCAACAGCAATCTCACTATCAATAGATACTTTGCGGTATGATTTTATTGAGCCTCTCATAGGTCACCTTCGCTACTTATTTGAATCGACTGATTGATAAATATTTATTTGGCGTTGATTTTTCTTTCTAGCTTGAAGTAACGATTGAATATGCTTAAGGACATTTTGAGCCCTTTTTTCAAACCCTTCACCAATGGCTATTTGGTCTTGAAGTGTTCTTTTCGCAAGTCCTACATCACTGACATCAATGCTATCGAGTAAAATTTGACGCTCACCAATCAATACAAGCAATTTAGATACCAACTCATCTGATTTTTCATTTTCTGACGGTGTATTTTCTAATTCAACTAATGTTTCTTCGATTTTGTTGTTATGTTCTGTAATATTATTCATATTTATCTAGCTATTAGAGACTGAGCCAGGAAGCGAGTTCAAACGTTCAACTAAACCGGAACTCTGCTGATTTAATGAAGCGACCACTAAATCCATCGCATTGAACTGCTTGAACAGGCGAGCTTCTAGTAACCCCATTTTTATGCTGAATGCTTCGCGTTGATCATCTAAGCGACTTTTTTCACTGGTTAAACTATTGTTACGACTTTCAATCATGCCGCCGGTTTTAACATAACCATCTACCATAGAGTCTAATTGGCTCGCTATACCGGTATCAGGTGTTGAAAATAGCCCTTCAACCAAGCCCATGTTTTCGCTAAGTGCGGTATCTAATTTGGCGCTATCTACAGACATTTTACCGTAGCGGTCTGTTTCAATGCCAATATCGTATAAAGCTACCGTTTGCCCATCAACATCAACTCGATTGCTGATCATATTTCTCATTTGTGATTCAATAGAGCGGATCATTGAATCACCTTGAAGTGCCGCTGCTTCTTCTTTTTCGGTATCGTACTTAGACATATCACTAATAGAAGTCACAAGCGTATTATAAGCATCAACAAATGCTTGAATATTACTCTTAACAAGTTCGTCATCTTGTTCTATTTTCAATGTCGTTGTTTTAGCTACATCGGCATCCGTTAAAGAAAGTGTTACACCAGCAATAGCATCAGTCACTTCATTAGACTGCGAAGTGACTTTTTGCCCGTCTATATAAAGTACCGCATTTTCTGCCGTTTGAAGTGTCGTTAAATTTCCAGCACCAAACATATCATTAAGGCCGGAGCCCGTTGTATCAGTTGCACTAATAGTCACTTCATTATCAGTACCTGACTCATCGGAGCTAAATACTATACGACTACCTGCATCACTTTTAATGATGGTTGCTGTAACACCAGAGTTATCCGCTGAACCGTTAATTTTGTTAGCAATGTCTTCAAGAGAATCTGTCGCTTCTATATCAACTGAAAAAGCCTCGCCATTTACGGATAAATCTAAACTACCTGTGCCAACACCCAAACTAGGGTCTGCAACATTGGCGCCTGCGACTTTATGCGAGGTTGCAAGCTGCTCAACTTGAATTTGGTAACTGCCTGTTTGAGCCGTCTTATCAGCAGTCGCGCCAAAATAAATACTGTCACCGGTCGACACTTTACGAATATTTAAAGCCTCAGGGTCACTCAATTTCTGTAGCGCATCTTGGAAGGTTGAAAGTTTACTTTTTAAAGAGCCAATCGCTGACACTTTAGCATCTATCGTCGCTTCATTTTTATCGAATATTGCTTCTTTAGGAAGTTTTTCAGCATCGACAAGAACACCTACAATAGTGTTGATATCTAGGCCTGAGCCAATACCTGTTGCTGTTAATGCCATAGTTTCCTCACATAGTATTCAATAAAACAGTTTACGCATTATCTTCAAACTTTGATTGCGAAAGTTTGAAGATTAAAGTCACTTTATTCACGCTTCAGTATTAAGCAATAAACCTGCCACTTCAGCTAGCTTTTGAGACAGTTCTAACGCTTCTTCGTTGGGGATCTGTCTAATGACGTCTCCGGAGTCAATATCCATGACGCTGATCACATTTTTACCTGAATCATCATCGACTTTAAAAGCCAAACCTTTACGCATTATTGACGCCATATCATTCAGGTCGTCAGTCACTTCAGCTAACTCTTTGTCAGCTGACTGCTTATCAGTATAGTCTTTTGCTTGTTGTTCCGATTTGACTAACTCTGCAACTTTAGTTTTTTCTTCAGCGACCTGAGTTTTACTTTCGGTCAGTTGACGGGTTCCCATATTATCTACAAGAGAATTTGAGGTACCAGTAAAATTGATATCCATAGCCATCTTACGCCTCTTAGTCATTTTTGGTTAATATGATCAATATCAAAAACGTCAAAAGGGAGACCTAACTAGATCTCCCTTCTCTAATCATCAAAATTTAATTAACTAATCAAATTATAGAAGAGATAACGCCACTTGAGGTAGTTGGTTAGCTTGCGCTAACATGGCTGAACCTGTTTGTTGTAGTACTTGGTTCTTAGTCATTTCAGCAGTTTCTTTAGCGAAATCCACATCAACAATACGTGATTTTGCATCAGCAACGTTTGCTTGTGTGTTTGCACTGTTAGCAATGTTGTGTGCTAAACGGTTTTGTTTCGCACCTAAATCTGCACGCTGTGTATCGATTTCTTTAATTGCTGCATCAATCAAACCTAGTGATGTGCTTCTTGCTGCTGCAGTACTGTTTGAAACAGCTGAAGCGTTAACACCAAGAGAACTAGCGTTACTAGAACCAACCGTAATCGTAATATTTTCACCGGCTTGGTGACCTACTTGGAAAGATTTACCTGAGCCGAAACCGCCATCTAATAACTTAGTATCACCGAATGCAGTTGTATCACCAATCGCGGTAATCTCAGTTGCAAGTTCATCAATCTCAGCTTTTAGAGCTTCTAAATCCGCAGTACTGTTTGCACCGTTTTCAGATTGTACGGTCAAATCACGCATACGTTGAAGCATGTTAGTTTGTTCTTGCATTGCGCCTTCAGAAATTTGTGCAATTGAAATTGCATCATTAGCGTTACGCATACCAACTTCTAGACCATTAACTTGAGAGTTTAAGCGGTTAGAAATAGCTAAACCTGCCGCATCATCTTTTGCGCTGTTAATACGTAAACCACTTGATAAACGTTCCATCGATGTCGCTAAATTTGAAGTAGAAGCGTTTAAGTTTTTTTGCGCTTTCATTGAAGTAACGTTTGTATTTA
Source organism: Shewanella sp. GJ50-10 (assembly GCF_055808815.1). Lineage (NCBI taxonomy): Bacteria > Pseudomonadati > Pseudomonadota > Gammaproteobacteria > Alteromonadales > Shewanellaceae > Shewanella > Shewanella sp. GJ50-10. The sequence goes on from NZ_JBVVSS010000001.1 coordinate 3,124,953, forward strand.
CTGTAATAGCCATAATTTGATTTCCTCTTTATACCTGGCTTTAAAACTTGCCTGTCTTAGATTGCCAGGCGGGTCTATTGGGTTACAAATACTTTAACGGCAGTAAATTTGGATACTTTAGTTTTTTTGAACATTTTTTATTCATTTAGTGATTTCAAATAAAAACAGTATCTTACAAACAGCAAAAAACCGTATTTGCAATTGTCTGCAAATACGGTTTTATATTTAACTAAATAACTAATGTTACATATTAGCCTAATAACGAGAGTGCAACTTGTGGTAGTTGGTTAGCTTGAGCAAGCATTGAACTACCCGTTTGCTGTAGAACTTGGTTTTTAGTCATTTCAGCAGTTTCTTTAGCAAAATCCACATCTACAATACGACTCTTCGCATCTGCAACGTTGGCTTGAGTATTAGCACTGTTAGCAATGTTATGGGCTAAACGGTTTTGTTTCGCACCTAAATCAGCACGTTGAGTATCAATTTCTTTAATCGCTGAATCAATTGCAGCTAAAGAAGCACTTCGCCCTGCAGCTGTTGAATTAGATATCGCAGCAGAGTTAACCCCAAGTGAACTTGCATTTGATGAACCTACAACGATAGAAATACTTTCGCCAGCTTGATGGCCGACTTGGAAATTCTTACCTGCAGAAAAATCACCAGTCAGTAACTTAGTGTCACCAAAAGCCGTTGCTTCACCAATAGCGGTGATTTCAGCAGAAAGCTGATTAATCTCTGCTCTGAGCGCTTCTAAATCAGCTGTACTGTTAGCACCATTCTCTGATTGAATGGTTAAGTCACGCATACGCTGCAGCATGTTGGTTTGTTCTTGCATTGCGCCTTCTGAGATTTGCGCAATCGAAATAGCATCATTGGCATTACGCATACCCACTTCTAAACCACGAACTTGTGAGTTAAGACGGTTAGAAATCGCTAAACCTGCAGCATCATCTTTCGCACTATTAATCCGTAAGCCGCTTGATAAACGTTCCATTGAAGTATTCAAGTTAGATGTAGCAGAATTCAAGTTCTTCTGCGCTTTCATTGATGTAACGTTAGTATTTACTGTAATAGCCATTTTAATTCCTCATTCTTAGTTTTGTTGCCAAGACTTTGGAGCTTGGCTAAATTTTACAATTTAACGGTGGTTATTCTTGTTAATTACTCTATGCATTAAATTGCTAGATATAATCAAACAATGAAATTGAACCCACTTTGCCGAATACACTCGACACGGCATTTAATGCCAGTTGCTGTTTCTCAAATTCTGTAATAGCAGCGGCATAGTCCAAATCTTCAAGCATGGATAGCGCACTATCGTTCACAATTTTTTCTTCAGCGTGGTTGGTAGAAATACTTTCTAAGCCTTTCAAGCTATTGCCAGCAATACTCCTTGCCGCACTGACTTGATTTTGACCACTATCGATATTATTCAATAGCTGTGCCAACTTTGAATTTCCTTGCGGAGTATTTGCTAAAGATGGGTCTTCTAGGAGTGCTATGGCCTCATTCATACTGTCTAAAATACTGACAGTCTCTTGGGGTTCCATGGTAAAAGAGTCACCTGCTACGGGGGTTCCAGACAGTTTCACCTCTATGCCATTAAAGCTCACAGGATTACTTGGATCAAAATTGGGTACAGTAGAAACTACCGCGCCGCCAGAATCTTCAATTTGTAAATCAAGCACGCCAGCATTATCAACAAACTTAAAGGTGTAGGTATCTTCAATATGTGCAGCTGAATCAAAAATAGCCGCCTTTTCAACAGTGAACTCGCCTTGTTGGGATGGCAAATAATTGACGCCATAATCACCTAAAGGGTTTAAGGCATTCATAAACACTGTATCACCTGGCACATTTGTTCCTATTGTGACACCTGAGGCAACAACACTTTGCCGCACACCGCTATCGCCGCTATAAACAATTTGGCCATTACTATCAAAAGCAAACGGTGGATTATTGGTATCGTTACCTGCAAAGATATAATTGCCCGACTCATCACGGGTATTAGCGATAGACATGAGTTCTTCAAGGCTACCGCGCATTTCATCGGCAATCATTTGCCGCTCATTTTGTGCCAAGCTGCCGTTCGCGCCGCGTTGTAGTTGCTCACGCATACTCGCCATCAGAGTCTCGGTGCTACCAAGTTTACTTTCACTTAAACCTAGATGTTTTTGGGCGTAATCAATATTTTTGACATATTGGTCCACTAGTGAATTTTTCTGCCTTAAATTATCAACACCAATTGCAGCAACAGGATCGTCACCCGCGGTATTAATCTTTTTACCACTAGCAAGTTGCTCAAGAATTTTATTGGTTGCCGACTGTCCTTTGGAGAGACTGGTCGTATTCTGGTTAAACATTTGTGCAGTTGAGATACGCATGACTAACTCTCCTAACGAACCGAACTAAGCAATGATTCAAACATTTGCTGAGCGGTAGACATTATTCTGGCGGAAGCTTGATAAGACTGTTGAAAACGCATGAGGTTTGCTGCTTCCTCATCTAAATTGACCCCTGACTCACTTTGTACTCGGTTGTAAGCTTGTAAATAAACCGCTTCATTTGACGATAGTGAAACTGCAGCAGCTTTAGTTTGACTGCCGATATCTAATTTACTTCCTTCAAAAACACCCGCTAGTGTTGTCGAACCACCATTCATTAATTTGGCATCTGATAATTTCGCCATTTCAACCATATTGCTGTTATCACCTTCAGCAAAAGACAGATCGAAAGTGTATGTATCAATCACGCCGCCTGTTGAGCTGTCATCAATTTCAAAATCAAAACCATAAGGGGTACTGATTTGAGGTGGAGTAAATGCAGTTGGGCCACCAATAGCCGTACCGTCAGCATCAAATGCCTGATAAGTATTAGTGACGGTATCAATTTGAAAGGTCAATTCACTATCAGTAATAGGGAAATTAGGGTTAGTTCTATCAATACTGGTCAGTTTTACACTGGTGTCGCCAGAATTCGTTGGCTCAGCGGTAATTTGTGGCCCAGCTGCAGCAATGCCTTTAGGATCGGTCATCACCACCCCAATACCTGCTGCGGCGCCAGCATTAGGTCTAATTTCAAATGTATCGCCATCAGCAAAACCTGCAGGGACTGAATCAATTTGAATAGAGAAGCCATCTGCGCCAGTTAATTGATTATTAACAGCATCATAAGTTAACGCCTGCACATCACCTGTTTTAGTGTCTTTTAATTCATAAGTAGAGGGTGCAGTAAATGACAGTTCATATGAGCTTCCTGTTAATTGGCCGACATCGTCAATATTGACTCTTAATTTAGCAGTGCCAGTATTACCCTCATGCTCACCAACACGTCCTGCTGACATGCTTGGATCATTGATATCAGTGAAAATGTTTTCACCTAACTCACCGTTTAAATCAAACCCTTTAGACTGCATTTCGTTAAACGCATCTGCAATCCCCAGAGCTAACTGACCGAGTTCCTGATTGACAGGAATTAACGTTTCATCTCTGAACTTAAATAGTTCACCGAGCTGCCCGCCTAACTTTGATCCATCAATGACTAAAGTTTGATTGCCTGACGATGTCGTTAACCTCACTTCGTTTGGGTAAGGATCGCCGGTTGTTGTTCCCACTTGCATGGCTACTTCGCCAGAAACAAGCATCACCGATCCGCCTAACATGACACTTTTACCACCGTTATCTAGCGGTATTACATTCACTTCAGCGTATTCGCTTAATTCAAGGATCAATGCATCTTGTTGATCAAGTAACTGACTATCTTGATTGCCACTTTTCATCAATTCTAGATTGATATTTGCCAGCTCATTACTAATTTCATTAATACGGTCGGCTACAGCGCCAATTTGGCTGTTTGTCTGCTTCATCTGCGAATCAAGATGCGATTGCATTTGATTCAAACTTGTCGCTGTTTGCTGCGCAGCGCCTAGCATGCTGTCACGCATTCCAAGATCTGTTGGCAAATCAGCCACACTATTAATACTGGCAAAAAAATCATTAAGTCTGTCAGGAACCATAGAACCAATTTGCGAGTACAACTGGTCCATTTCATTCATTTTGCCATATCGCGTTTCTGCGCCACTCATTGCAGTTTGGCCAATGCGCAATTCACGAGCCGCAAAGTCGTTATAAATGCGCTTTACATCGGAGACATAAGTCCCTTGGCCGTAAAAGTTACTACCAATTTTCTGAGATTCTAACGTCGATTGCTCAGCAACTTGGCGGTGGTAACCTACTGTATTGGCATTAGCAATATTATTACTGGTCACGCCCATTTGAGATTGAGCTGCCAGCACACCCGTGCGGGCAATATTTAGTAAATCAACAGCCATTAGTTAGTCTCTCCTGGTAGTACAGACTTAAGTCCTTTGGTCACTGACTCCATCACTTTTAACACCTTTTGTGCATATTGAGGGTCAGTGGCATAACCGGCTTTTTGTAATGCATTAATAAACTTGGCAGGTTCCGCTGCCACTTTTTTAGCTTCTTGATACCGTTCACCATTTGAAATAAATGACACGAAATCATTAAAGCTTTGTTCGATGTTGTCATACATCCTGAAATCAGCTTTTTGCTTCACTGCAATCCCCTGTTCATACTCAAGGGTATTGACGGAAGTTTTATCACCTTGCCAGCGTCTATCGGCTTTAATGTTGAACAAATTATTACTGGCACTGCCGTCTTGACGACGGATCATCTTTTGACCCCAACCGGTTTCAAGAGCCGACTGAGCTAACAACACTTCCGGAGTTGTCCCCAATGCTTTAGCGGCTTTTTCAGCGTGAGGATATAGCACAGCAACAAAGTGCTCTGGATTTTCAAACTCGCTTGGTGCTTGATTCAATGATTGCGGCAATTGATTGCCACTAGAGGCAACTGAAGTCACAGCCTTACCGGCCAGAATTTGCTTAAGCGCTGTTTCATCAATTGCATCGTGATTTGACGATAGTTGCTGAATATTGATAACTGGCTGTTGGTTATTGTTCGCTGTATTCCGTGATGCTAATGGCGATTGCAACGATGATAGCTCAAGTGAAGAGTCAGCATTTTGGCCTGTTTTATCATCAAACATGGCATGACTGATTTTTGAATCAATATCACCGCGTAACACTGATGCGGGTTTGAATGGAGTGTCTTGTGGAGATAACTGCTGAACCATTAAGTCAGCGATACCCAGCATTCCCTTATCAGACAAGTCCACCGACATTTGTTGATCACGCATGTTTTCAAAAAACTCGGTGGTTTGACTATTCATCGGACTGTCTGACTTAAAAGCCGCATTGGCATCTCGCATGCTTTTCATTAGCATTTGAATGAAGATGCCTTCAAACTGTTTTGCGACTTCCTTAAGCGCCCCTTTCTCGTCCTTCTGGGCTTGAGAACGTAATGAATCTAGTCCCCCTAGATCCAGAAAGTGCGATGAATTTGACAGCTTTTCCATAGTCGTACCGACAATTTTTAGATGATGATAAGTTCACCATGCAAAGCGCCTGCCATCTTTAACGCTTCTAATATCGCAAGTACATCTGAAGGGGCTGCACCAACTAAATTAACCGCTCTAACCAGCTCATCTAGGGTGGTACCAGGGTCAAATAGGAACATGCGACTATCAGCTTCTGCAACATCAATAGTACTGTCAGTAGTGACAACGGTTTGACCATTGGCAAAAGCATTAGGTTGGGATACTTGCGTCGCTTCAGCAATCGTAACCGTTAAGCCGCCATGAGTAACCGCAGCAGGCATTAATTTCACATTTTGACCAACGACGATGGTGCCAGTACGAGAGTTAACAATGACCTTGGCTGACTCACTGGCTATCTCTACTTCAACATTTTCAAGTGTGGCTAAAAATGACACTCGCTGTGAAGCATCTCGTGGAGCACTCACTTGAATAGAAGTACCATCAAGAGCACGAGCCATTCCAGGACCTAAAAAACTGTTGATTGCATCAGCCATACTTTTCGCAGTAGAAAAGTCAGAGCGATGTAAATTGAAAGTCAAATGATCGCCCGTTGCAAATGGCGACATAACGCTACGTTCGACCATAGCTCCACCTGGAATACGGCCAACGGTGGGTGTGTTTTGAATCACTTGCGAGCCATCTAACCCTTCGGCGCTAAATCCACTCACCACTAAGCTGCCTTGAGCAATCGCATAGACATTACCATCCACACCTTTCAAGAATGTTTGCAGTAATGTCCCGCCACGTAAGCTTTTTGCTTCACCGATACTGGATACCGTAATGTCAAGATTTTGACCGGGTTTGATAAATGCTGGCATCTCAGCATGGACTGCCACAACCGCTGCATTCTTAGTTTTCGGATTGACGTTATCAGGAAGATTAATACCAAAGTTTTTCAACATGGTTCTAAAGGTTTGTTCGGTATAACGGGTTTTTTCACCGGTTCCAGGTAAACCGACCACTAAACCATAACCAATTAACTGGTTACTTCGTACCCCTTGAACATTGGCAATATCTTTAATCCGCTGAGCTTGAGTTGGCACTGAGACTGTTAACATCGCAACAGTCGCAGCGGAAATAACAACACTCACAAAAAATGATTTAATCTTCATGGCATACTCCTTAGAAAGGCCACCATTCGCCCATGAAGAATGAACTTAACCAGCCCACCTTTTGGACATCAGCAAAAGTACCTGTACCACTGTATTGAATACGTGCGTTAGCAACGCGGGTTGACTCTACGGTATTTTCTGGGGTGATATCTTGGCTTCGGACCATGCCAGTAACACGAATAAACTCGTCACCGTTATTAATCGAAATCCATTTTTCGCCGCGAATCACTAAATTACCGTTACTCAAAACCTGCATAACATTGGCTGAGATACTGCCATCTAAACTATTTGACTGATCGGCATCTGACTCACGTTTGGTATTCATTTCATCTGAGTAACGCAAATCAAGCGGTACCCCTTTAATGGTGACATTGCCACCACCGGCATATATTGGATCAACACTTAAATTTGAGTCTTTCTTAATTTCGTTATTGGCACTTTTTTTAGCCTGAGTCGACTCATTAAGCAAAACAGTAATAATATCGCCAACTTTATGGGCCCGAATATCCGAATATAAACTCGACGATTGGTGATCAATAAAAATAGAACCTGTAGACACTGTCTTTGTTGGTGGTGCCTCTGGATACACTGGTGCATAAAATGGATCATCAGGAATAGGTTTTTGCTGAGTTGAGCTACAACCTGTCAATATAATCGCTGATGCTAAGACTAGATATTTATTCATCATCCCCTCTCCTAATCACCAGACGTTATAAGTTTTGCGTCACGTAAGACATCATCTGATCGACAGCTGAAATTACTTTCGAATTCATTTCGTAAATTCGCTGACTTTGAATAAGGTTCACCAACTCTTCAGTCACGTTTACATTTGACGTTTCCAGCGCACCTTGTCGAATTGCACCTAAACCGTCTAGCGAAGCGGTACCTTGAATAGGTGTGCCACTTGCACCCGTTTCGGTGTAAAGGTTTTGCCCTAATGGATCGAGCCCTGATGGATTAATAAAATCACTCATCGAGAGTTGGCCAACGACTGTGCTTTCGGTCGCGCCAGATAATTTCACTGACACTTCACCTTCAGCTGAAACCGTAATCGATGTGGCATCGTCAGGGATAGTGATTGAAGGTTGCAATACATAGCCAGAACCTGGGGTGACTATCTGGCCATTTTCATCAAGACTGAACTGACCATTTCGAGTGTAAGCAGCTGTACCGTCGGGCATTTCGACTTCAAAAAAACCCGGTCCTTCAATCATCATGTCCAATGAATTATCAGTGGTTAACATATTACCTTGGGTAAACATCTTTTGAGTCGCGACGACTTTGGTACCCGCACCAATGTTTAAACCATTTGGCAATTTAGTGTTATCAGCACTAATACCACCAGCTTGATTGACCGTTTGATAAAGTAAATCTTCAAATACCGCGCGGCTTTTTTTATAGCCAACGGTACTGGCATTTGCCACATTGTTAGAAATAACTGCAATATCGGTTTGTTGGGCGTCTAGGCCAGTTTTACTTATCCATAAAGCGGGATGCATAATAATTACTCCTAACTAATTCTCATTAAAGATGACGAGGCGCGATCAAGATCTTCGGCATTCTTCATCATCTTCACTTGCATTTCGTATTGACGTTGAATATCAATTAACGCCACCATTTCCGATACAGCATTAACATTGCTGCCCTCAACTGCTCCGCTCTCAACGGTCACATTAGGATCATTGGGTGCATTTAAGCCCGAAGTCAGTCTGAATAAACCATCTTCACCGCGCATCATTTCTGCGTTATTTGGGTTAACTAATTTAATTCGTGCAACTTCTTCGATCACATCTGCAGTTGCACCCTGCGGTCTTACTGAAATAATGCCATCAGGTGATATTTGAACTTTATCGATTGGCAGCGGCAGTACTATCGGCCCTGCTTCACCCATAACCGGATTACCTCGGCCATTTGTGAGTAACCCTGTACTGTCAAAACTTAGGCTTCCTGAACGGGTATAAGCTTCACCGCCTTCTTTACTTTGCACCGCAATCCAACCTTGATCTTTAATCGCAATATCTAAATCGCGACCCGTTGTTTTAATTGGGCCAGAGTTAAAGTTATGTCCAGGACTTTCTGTCATGGCAAACACTCGCGTAGGTAATCCCTCGCCAAATGCTTGCATAGAGCGAGCTTGAGCTAGATCAGCTTTAAAACCATCAGTATTGGCATTAGCTAAATTATTGGCACGAACAGCCAAAGCATTCATATTCTGCTTTGCCCCACTCATGGCAACATAAAGTAATTTGTCCATTTGCTGCTCCGTCAAACTTTCTACATAACAAAAGATATATACAGAACTAGCAATCAGTGTGCCAAAATATTAAAGGAGTAAGAATTAAGACTAACCAAATGAATTTAATATGAAATAAAATATTGAAAGAGGGAAGAATGTGGGAGTATGTAACAATAGAAATGGCAAAGAGTTGCCATTGCGGCAACTCTTTGACGAGCTAAACTTGTAGACTCTTAATATGTTTAGCGGATTTGTAGAATTGATTGGTTCAAGGTGTTGTTAACTTCAAGCGTACGAGAGTTAGCTTGGAAGTTACGTTGAGCAGAAATCAAATCAACTAACTCAGTGGTCAAATCAACGTTAGACTGCTCAAGCGCTGATGAGCGAATTCCACCAAATGTACCACTATTTGCTTCACCTGCTAATGCGGCGCCAGAATCTAAGCTCGCCTTCCAAGATGTATTACCCACTTGAGTCAAACCTTGCTCGTTAGCAAAACGAACTAAAGCAACTCGTGCTAATGGCTCTGTTGTACCATTACTGTAACTTGCTGTGACTAAGCCATCTTCACCGATGCCAACATTAGTTAAACGACCAACTGTAGTACCGTCTTGGGTTAACTCTGTCACCTCAAAAGGTGATGCGTATTGTGTTGGGTTATTAAATCCAAGGGTAATTTTTTGGGTACCATCAGCGCCAGGACCTAAAACATTGGCACCGTTAACACCAAGCTCTACGGTTTCTACTGTGGTTGGGTCAGAGCCAGTATAAGCACCCGCATCATTGAACTTTAATACTGAACCTTTCCAGCCAGAAGCATTTTCAGCTAGTGCGGTACCATCAGCAATACCATCACCTGTTGTATCAACACCGTATGAACCACCATTAGCTTGATCGATATCCACTTGTTTGCCATCAACCGCATAAAAAGCAACCCAGTTACTCTCGCCGGTGTAAGCGCCATCAGTAGGCTTAACAAAGTAAGTGGTCATAATGTGTGCTTCACCAAGTGAGTCATAAATGGTTACTGAGGTTGAATTATTGAAGGTATCAGGGTCATTTGGATCAAAGTTCGCAGGATCTAATGCTGACTCACCGACATTTAAGTTCATCTGTAAGCCCACATTACTTGTTTTTACAGGGCTACCAGCAGTATCAGGGATTTTAATTGGTACTGTGCTTGATAAACTCACCGACGTAGAGTTACCGTCAGCATCCACAGGGAAACCTTGAAGGTAATTACCCGCAGAATCTGTCATAAAGCTTTCAGAGTTTACTTTAAAAGCACCTGCACGAGTAAATGAATGATCTTGTGTGCCCACTTCAGAAGCTGTGACGAAAAAGCCACCGCCACTGATTGCCATATCAAGTGAATTACTGGTGAACTGTAAACTACCTTGCTGGAACTGCTGCGCAACTTGAGTCGTCGTTGCGCCGCCGCCAACTGCTGTTTTACTGTTAGAAAAGATAGAATTAGCATAAACATCAGCAAATTCTGCACGGGACTCTTTAAAGCCGATAGTGTTAACGTTGGCAATGTTATTTGCTGTAGTGTTGAGATCTTTTTGAGCAGCGGAAATACCACTCAAAGCAATGTTAAACGACATAATTTACCCCTTCTCTTACTAATTCTATTTGTTTTTAATCGCCAATATTCTGGCAATTATCGTAATTTAGTTTTTAAGCTTGCCGATATCTTGCTTGCCGCAAATTAACTTTCAGCAACTGCGAGTACATCAGATAATTGAATACCACCAATACCGCGAAGATTTAATATTGCGCCAGTCGTCGAATTACCTAATGAAACACTGGTCACGTGTGCATAAGTAGACACTGCTAAATCTTCAGATTTACCATCTACTTTGCCGTTAGCTTTAATGGCATAGTTACCTTCTGGCACTGGTTCACCATTTTTATCAAGGCCATCCCAAGCAACATCAACGTTACCGCCAGCAGAACCATCAACTTCAAATGTTCTGATCACTTGACCACTTTCATCTTCAATATTGACCGTAATGCTATCAATCGGTGTTGGCGTACTGATCACCCCTTTCACTTCAGGGCTATCAGTAGAGATATGGCCGGTATCAGATGGAATCAGTACTTTCTGACCAACAAGCCCTGACGCTTGTAAAGCCTGACTTGAACTGGTTAAGTTACTTAGGTTTAGAATTTCTTCATTTAACTTTGCAATACCATCAACAGTAGAAAAAGACGCCATTTGAGAAATCATTTGATCGTTTTCAACGGGTTTAAATGGATCTTGCATCGACAGTTGCTGACTTAACAATGCAAAGAAATCAGCTTGAGTCAGTTCTTGGCTATTGGGTTCAGGCGTTTCAGCAGCCGCAGCATGCTGAACACTGTCTAAATAAGCATTATTACTCGTTTCAGTTTGCGTGGTATTCGAAGCAATACCCGTAGTGCTAGCTGACTGGGTTTGCGGCAAACTTTGACTACTGTAAGGATTAACGAGGCTCATCTGTTACCTCCAACAAAATTCATATTACTTACCCATACGAAGCGTTTGTTGCAGCATTGACTTTGCCGCATCAGCCACTTGAACATTCATTTGGTATGAACGAGAAGCAGAAATCATATCTGCCATTTCTTCCATCACATTCACATTAGGTTTATAGATAAAACCATCACCATCAGCCATCGGATGATCAGGAGAGAATTCCTTTAATAACGGCTTATCACTTTCAACAATGCCTTTAACGCTAACACTGTGAGAACTATTCTGCTGACTTGTTGCTTTAGCCAATTCAGCTTCAAAAATTGGGTGACGTGATTTATACGTTTGCTCAACACTACTAGAGACTGAGTCAGCATTGGCTATGTTACTTGCCGTAGTATTAAGTCTCACTGATTGAGCTGACATGCCCGAACCTGACACATCAAAAATATTAAATAGACTCATGATTAATCACCTCTAATCGCTTTACGCATGCCAGTAAACTTACTTTCAAGGAATCCCAAAGACATTTGATATTCTAATGAATTTTGCATGAAAGCGGCTTGTTCTTGCTGAGAGTCAACAGTGTTGCCATCACCTGTATCAGGTTGATTCGGTACGCGAAACTTAACATGCTCTTGGCTAAGAGCCTTTAAATCAAAGTGCTTGTCAGTTGTTTGACTCATCTGCAACCCTTGCTGATGTGAGCGTGCGCTATTCATCGCTGATGCGAAATCCACATCACGCGCTTTATAGCCAGGCGTATTTGAATTGGCAATGTTACTAGATAGCACTTCAGCCCTTTGAGCGCGTATGCCCAACGAGTATTGATGTATCCCCAAACCATTTTCAAAATTAATCGCCATAAAATTGCCTCCATCAGCTAACTGTGATGAATAAAGCAAAGGCTATGCCACAATATAAAAGAAAAGTTGAAACAAATTATAAAAAAGAAAATGCCAGCGAACGCTGGCATTTAAATAGCTAAAAAACCTTTAATTACAATGCCTTGATATTATTTTTTCTTTTGGTAGTAAATACCTGGATTACATCGAACCATATTAAATTCATCAGTTAAGCCTGAAATAGATTCTGACGCCCCTAAAAATAATATGCCGTTTGGGTTTAGAGCGGCAGCAAATTGCCGCAGTATTTTAGCTTTTGCCTCGGGGGCAAAATAAATCAGTACATTACGGCAGAAAATAATGTCGTATTTGCCAAGTAAGCTATAACTCTCTAGCAAATTATGGGCTCTAAAATTCACTAAACGCTTAACATTATCTTTAACCTTCATATTGCCTGATGGTAATGGATCAAAGAACTGTCGTTTACGTTCTGGAGACAAGCCTCGCGCCAAAGCTAAACTGTCATATTCCGCATTTTTACAGCGGTCAAGCATAGACGGTGATAAATCGGTAGCTTGGATTGTTGCACCACCAGGTAAAGCACCAGGCTTTCGTTGCTGATATTCAAGAATAGTCATTGCTAAAGAATAGGGTTCTTGCCCTGATGAACAAGCCGCTGACCAAATCTTTAATGGACGGCCTAAACGGCTATATTCTGGCAATAGGGTATTATGAAGCAATTCAAAAGGATATTTATCTCTGAACCACAATGTCTCGTTTGTGGTCATCGCATCAATAACTTCTGCTCTTAATTGCCTTTCTGTTGGCTTCATCGAACGTTTAACCACTTCAGATAATGAAGGAAGATCATACTTCCCCATTAAAGGTGCTAAACGACTTCTTACTAAATATTGTTTATTGTCACCTAATACAATGCCGCTGTGCTGCTCTAAAAAGAGCTTAAACTGATTATATTCTGCTTCAGCGAGTGATTTATTAGTCACATTTACACCCTATTATAAAGAGATTACCCTTATGGCTATCTCAGTGTGAACCGGTCACTTAACTATTTAACTTGTTTAACCTATCGAAAAGGCATAATAAACCTAAGTCTGCCTCTGTATATACTGTCTCTGCATATAATAATAGACAGACTATTGCCACAATGCTTATAAAATTAAGTGTTTATTCACAGCAGATGCTAATTCATCTGGGTTAAATTTTGCGATAAAATCATTAGCCCCTACTTTCTCGACCATGGCTTGGTTGAAAACTCCACTTAAAGAGGTGTGCAATACCACTTTTATGTCTTTAAGTTTAGGATCATCACGTATTTCAGCGGTCAACGTGTAACCATCCATTTCTGGCATTTCAATATCTGAAATAATTAATGGGATCTCGTCAGCAACATTATCCATTTCAGTTGCAATGGCTTTGAGCTTTTCAAGGGCATCTTTACCATCAATCGCTGTATCGATTTGCAAATTCAATGACTCAAGAGAGCGTATAATTTGTTTTCTCGCGACCGCTGAATCGTCAATGACCATAATATGATAATGCTGTTCACGATCAATAGTTAACGCTTCATCAGCCTCTTTACTTATTTGAGTTTTAACCGGTGATATTTCATCTAAGATTTTTTCAACATCCAAAATCTCTACCAATTCACCTTCAATTTCTGTCACCGCCGTCAAATATGAGTTACGCCCTGCACCTTGTGGCGGCGGCATAATGGACTCCCAATTCATATTGATGATTCGCTCAACTGAACTGACCAAGAAGCCTTGGATACTGCGGTTATACTCGGCAATAATGATGAAACAGTTTTCTGTCGACGTTAATGGGCGGCCACCCGTTGCCGCACTCAAATCAATCACAGAAATAGTCGAACCACGTATATGAGCAATGCCTTTTATCATAGGGCTAAGACGCGGTAATGTCGTCAATGGCGGACACTGTAAAACTTCTTTTACTTTAAAAACGTTAATACCAAAACGTTGACGGCCATTCAATTTAAAAAGTAACAACTCAAGTCGGTTTTGGCCAACGAGTTGGGTACGTTTATTGACTGATTCAAGAATACTCGACATAACCCTGCCTTGTTTATTTGTACAACCCTTATGGGCGTTTTTCTTAGATTTAGAGCGACAGTAAATCAATTACCATCAAATTGTAACACACGCTAAATTCGATTTTGCCACTATATGTTCAGCTTTACCTTAATAGGCATAATTATTGCTTTAATTAAAACAATATCAGTAAAAAGCAATATTCTTAGCTGAAAAAGTCAAACTTCTGACTTGTAGTTAACCTATTAATGAGTTCAATACGAATCTTTTTAAATCAACGGATTTAAACCGTTAATCTTATGTGTAGAGGTCATCTGGCTCCACTCGCTAGAAACAAAATATGAAGAAAAACATTCTATTGTTACTAATCATACTGTTCCCACCTTTACCGGCGTTAGCCAGTGAAGACAGTACTATCACCTATTCTTTATCGACCATCACCGCATTAGCTAAAGAGACAGTCGCAAAAAAAATTGCTGACTCGCCTTCATTTAATAGCAATGCCAAAATAAACATTTTGCCGCAACGATTAGAAGGAAGGCTTAGCCCGCCTTCTTGTTATCCACCCATTCAGGTAGAAATGGCCAGTGACCGACCCATTAACCGTACCAATACCGTCAAAATTAGCTGTATAAGTCCAGAGTACGATTACCCTTGGCAAATGTATTTATCTGTAAAAGTTGAGGTGCTCTACCCAGTTGTTACCGCCAAAGGTATTATCGAAAAAGGCGAGCTCATCACTGACGACACCATTGAAATCAACTATGTTGATCAACACAGTATTCGAGGTCAATTTTTCTCAGGTATATCAGACATTATTGGCACGCGTTCAAAAAGGCGAGTCGCAGCAAAAGCACCATTACTTAATAATAACCTATGTTTTGTCTGTAAAGGCGATTCGGTATCGATATACGCAAAAACAAGTAGCTTTGAAATAAAAACAGCAGGAGAAGCACTGCGAGATGGTAACCTGGGAGATACTATCAGAGTCAAAAACTCTAATTCAAACAGAAGATTAGATGTTATTGTCACAGGTGTTGGAGAAGTTGAAGTTAGGATGTAAAATAATCCTAAAGTTCTTTCCAGCAAGGCCGATACCCTGTTAGGAATACCATAAATTACGCTGGAGCCTTACATGGCAATTGATATTAACAATCTAAAAACAGCTTCACACACTCAGTTACGCACTAATCGTAACTCAAGTGCTGCGACTAATACTGCAGAAACACCAAGCAGTGATAAAGCAGCTGTGAAAACTGATTCGGTCAGCATCACCTCGCAAGCGCAACAGCTGCAAGGAGCTCAGAGCAAAATGGCATCGTTACCAGAAATTGATCAAAGCAAAGTTGATGCAATTAAAACAGCGATTTCAGAAGGTCGATACAAAGTTGACCCAGAAAAGCTCGCTGCTAACATTGCAAGTTTTGAAGCTGACATGAGCGGACTAAATTTCGACCAAGAGTAATATCATAATGACTCTTGGCTAATTAAGCATTACACCAGTAATGTGGATTTTATAAAGAGTAACTTATGAACGAATTACTACAGCTGTTATCTTTTCAGCACGGCACCTTGTCGTCGCTGAAAAAACTCGTATCTGCAGAAAAACAAGCATTAACAGACCAAGACGCTGATACTCTATTAGCCTTGGCTCGAGAAAAAATCACCTGCCTTAATAATTTACAACAAAATGACCAGAAACTTGCCAATCACCCAGACAAAGAATTGCTCAGTACTGATGCTGTCTTAGTTCAAAAGGTAGAAGAAGCCAAGGTCATTTTAGAGCAATGCAAAGACATCAATAATCAGAATGCCAGCCTCATCGAACTTAATATTGCCAGCCTGAATCGTTTCTCTCAAGCAATGCAAATGAGCCGTAATGCCACCAGCCTGACTTATAATGATAAAGGCCATACTTCAACTATCTCTTCATTAGGCTCTAACCTAAAAGCTTAGGTATGGACTCAGATGTTAGCCTAGAATTAAATCAAAGGTTTTAAATTTAGGTTTTTAAGAATAGATTTTAAGATTAGGTTTAGTGATAGCCTTGCAACCAACTTACTGGTTTCATTAACACTATAGATACAAAAAAGCCGCTTATCAGCGGCTTTATTTTATATCTTTGAGTCCACATACCAAACACTAACTAGCTTAATAATACGACTAAAAGTAAGTCACTTCTTTAATCTTTCTTGGTCGATTAGCTTGCTGATAAAGATCCCATACTTGAGCGAAATCTAACTCCAATTCAGTCACGTACATATCGCCAGCAGGATAACTTTTAACCACCTTAGCGCCTTTAATCATGCCAGATACATTAGCTGAAACGGTTTCGCTATTTAATAGCCAATCACTCATTTGACTATTTGCATCAATTTGTTGGCCATAAACTTGCTCAGCCAATTCACGATAAGCAGCAATTTTAGAGGCTTGCATTGCCATTAACACTTTATGAGATTGATCTTTTGCCGGTTGAGTCTTTAGAGGTGCATAACCAATAGCGGTTAACGTCGGGAACTGCTCAGGCGCTTCAGTTTCCCATTGCACGTATTTATCGCTACTCGCACAGCCGCCTAAAGATAGTGCCACAACCGACATCATTGTAATTACTAGTTTTTTCATAATTGTTCACCTAATACTGCAACCTTACCTAATCCCGATTGCTCATTACGAAATAACAGACCATTTTGCGAAGTAACTTTATTGGATGGTGATAAAAACCCCGGTAAGCTCGCTAGATGCACGAAAGTCTGCACTGCCGATACAACACGATTGTTGGTCACATTAACAATCCTAGCGTTTAGGACTAATCCCTGAGTAGTGGTATCCATTGTCGAGACCACTACATGAGAAACCGGTAAATCAGAAGGTAATAATTTCCAGTCACGGCTAAGAATAAATTCACCTTGTTCAGTGGCTCTTATGGCATTAGCTACGTTCATATCCACAAGGTTAAATTCATGCGCGTGAAACGCAGCAACAAAACCCTGTTGAAGCTGTAAACCTAATGCATCGGTTTGACTAAACTCGCCCACTTTTACAGGGGTAGTGACTAACAAAGGTTGATCTGAGCGCAAACTATCATTTTGTAAAACCAACTCATTCACTATTTTTTCAGCAAGAATATTGATTTGAGATTTAGGGGCTAAACCCACTTTTTCGATGTCATAGTAAAGCTCTTTTTTTGACTCAACCTCTGGCTCTGATGCAAACCAATAGTTAGTATCTGTAGGCTGCACGGCATAAGACAGCTCACCTGGAGCTGCTGGCTCTTTATTAGCACAAGCAACCACCATTAAAGCAATGGGGATTAATATCAGTGATCGCATAGCCTTCCCTTAAATCAGTTGCATTTGAATGAAGTCAGTTTTCAAATTCAACGATAGAAACATTATTGAATTTATACCAAGTGATCAAAATCACATTCTATTCAAACTTATCGGCAGGTTACTTAAAAACTTTACCAAGAATGAGCGATAAATTAATCAGAGCTGACAAAACAAGTTTGGTAATAACAGGCACAGTTTTTGCTTTATTTCAGACATTAATAAAAACAGTGCCCAAAAGTCATTTAGTTGGCACTGCAATTGTACTGATTTGTCAAAAGTGAAATGAACATGCCAAATTTAAGCCTTAAATTATTCGTTTTCTTCTTACTAGCAATACTTTCAAGTAGTGCTAGTAGCTTAGCTTTGGCACAACAAGTTGAAGTATCAGGCCAAGCAAAAATCATTGACGGGAATATCGATAAAGCCCGTGAAGCGGCAATCAATCAGGCACTTAACTATGCCAGCTTAAAAGCTGGGGTGAATTTCAATAGCCAGCAAACCATCAATCAAGGCAACCTGACTCAAGACGCATTTCACATTCAAAGAATGGGCGAAGCCAACAATATTGAACTGGTATCTGAAATAGTTACCAAAGCAGATATTACCGTTTTATTAAGGCTTAACCTGCAGTCACAAAAAGTGGCTCAACAATGCCATAGCCAACAACTCAAAGCAGCGGTAATGATCCCGCAAGCGACCATGCGTGACCGCTCGCAATTACGCTACGGCCAACTTGCTAAGTTTGAGCAAGCTCTATCTCAACAATACGGTTCAGTGATTAATGGGTTATCAGAATATAGTTTTGCTCACATGCATTCAGAGGAAAAACTCGACCATAGAAACGAACTTATTAACTTCAAAGGTAATAGGATCCCAAGTTGGCTAGGAGAGATCACCGATAGCCAATATATATTGCAACCTGAAGTGTTAGACATTTCCACTGAGCCGTATCAAAGCTCAATGTTCGGCCTATGGAGCAATTATCCTGAGCGTCAAATCAATTTACGCTTTACTTTGTTCCATGGTATCAGCGGTGAAAAAGTCTGGAGCAGAGATTACTCAGCAATGGCTGTATGGGAATTTGACCGAGATGAAACCGTGTCACCATCAACACAGCGGTTCTGGGGTTCTGAATACGGACAAGCAATGAACCAATTGCTACAACAAAGCACACAGGATATTGATAACTTGCTTAATTGCCGCCCGCTACTTGGGCAAATTGTGGCGAAACAAGGCAACAGAATCATTATCAACTTAGGCCGTAAAAATAACGTCAAAATGGGCGATAATTTCCAAATCGTTTTGCAGCAAAATATCCCTGATAGAGTCAACTTAATGCGCGCTGTCGCGACAAAAAACCGTGCTACAGTGACTATTGAGCAAGTATCAGAAGAAAGTGCCACCGCGGTGTTAGAAGGCGTTGAAGGCACGGGCAATATCCAAGTTCAAGATATTGTGATAAAGATTTAAACGTTAATGTCGAATGTATTTGAGCTGTACAGCCTTAGATTGAGAACCAGATGACAGAATTATTTGAATTAAATAATAGCGTAATCAAACAGCGCTGGCCTGAAATAGCCGATTCATTAATAAAGCAAAATATAACCAATTTTGATGCACAACTGGTATCTGCGGCGCAACAAACAATAAGTGTTGACGGTGTTCAGCTCAGCAGCCGATATGACCGGCTTGCTGAAGCAAACTTAATCATAAGTCAGATAGCAACCAGCACTAAACAAGTCACTGTATATGGCCTTGGTATGGGAGATGTTCCCAGCGTTCTAATTGATAATGAGGAATTAGAGTCAATATCTGTTGTGCCCTTAAATCTTGCCTTATTAAGTTTATTGCTAAGTTACACTGATCAAACTGAATGGTTAAGCCATCCTAAAGTTCAATTATTGACGATTAAAGACCAACAAGCCATAGCAACTAATTATCTTGCGATAACTCCAGACTTACAACTTGCCAGTGATGAAAACGCTGTAATAAGAGATTTATTGGTTTACGAAAATAACCGAGAATTTGCCAATAAAAAACATCAAACTACCGATCCCGAATTTGAAAAAAGAATAGAATCAAATTTAAAAGCATTAAATAGAGACGCTGATGTTGTTGAACTAAAAAAGGTATTCAAGCAAAAAGAAGTGTTTGTTATAGCGACTGGGCCAACTCTTGAAGAGCATTACTCATTTTTAAGAAAACAACGACAAAAACCAGAAGACAAGAGACCCTTGATCATCGCTGTTGATACTGCATTAAGCCCTCTACTAACAAACGATATTGTTCCTGATATTCTAGTCACTATCGATAAGGTTATCACTAAAAAGCACTTACACGAGCCAATTCCAGAATCAATTACATTAGTCTATTTTCCTTCTACATCTAATACGTTAATAGAATCATGGAAAGGCAATAAGTATAACGCTTACAGTTCGAGTGTTAATTACGATGAATTAAATCAAAAGATACCAAAAACTCGCTTATTTACTAATGGCAGTGTTATTCATCCAGCAATCGATCTCGCTGTGCATCTAGGTTGCCAACAAATAAGTTTATTTGGTTGCGACTTTTCCTATCCTGGTAATAAAACCCATGCTCAATGGGATGATGGCCACCTTGGTCCTGCAGCCAACACTGCAACTCATTGGGTATTTAACGGTTTAGGAAATAAGAATCCAACACACCTTGGATTTCGCTCTTACCTTCGAAGCTTAGAGATATTTATTAGAAATAATAAAAAAACAGTCAAGTTTTATCAAACATCATTAAATTCAGCTGCAATTTTAGGTACAACGTTTAAGGGACATGAAGAATATGCTCACTAATAACCAAGAACTTATTCTTAACTTTCAAAAAGCGAGTAGTGAATTTAGATTAGGCAAAGAAGTAGAGGGATCTCATCTTCTGAAATTGGGTCTGGACTATTTAATACCTATAATTGAAAAGCATGAAAACAAACAATCAATTCTTGCTCTAGTACCACAAATGTTAGATGCCCAACAAAGGCATGACTGGTTAGGTTTAGCCGATATCCTAGAATATGAACTTACGTCATTCTTATAAGTGTATGTAGATTGATAAGTCGATTTAGAAATGATTTTCAATGACTTGAATGAGTATTCAAGCCATTACTCTTGATTCAGTCATCACACATCACCTGCGTGATGCATAATATTCCGCTAACTCAAAATCATCGATGTCATCGATATCAACAGATGACTTTTTGTCCATGTGATAGGCAAAACTGTCACTCTTATATTGAAGGCTTTGTTCTAATCTTATTGTCTCGGCATCATATATATAAATAGCCCCATTCAACCGATAAAAGCACTCTAGATCCTGTGCTCTTTTTAATGCACTTGGCTTAATAAAATTTTCCATAGACGCATCATCGGGAAGCGTGTTTGCCCACAAAGGTGAATGTTCGCATTCAGTGACCGATACAACGGAATAAGCTTTTTTATTAATAAACAACTCCAAGGCAGCATCAATATGAGCGGAGTCTCTTAATGGAGAGGTAGGCTGTAAAATCAAAACAATATCAGCTTGAATATCTAGTTTCGTTAATTCATGAAGTATGACCGATTCAGTAGTCGCGGAGTCTGACGCAAGTTTCTCGGGCCTTTGGCTAGAAATGTTTTCTTTATATTGATTAGCAATCGAGGCAATCTCTTCGTCATCGGTACTAACTACGACCTGATCGATATAACCTGATTGAGTTGCTGAGCATATAGTCCAAGCAATAAGCGGCTTCCCTGAAAATGGTAAAATATTTTTACGGGGTAACCTCTTACTACCACCTCTAGCAGGAATAATAGCGACAACTCTCTTATTATCAATCAATTCAAAACCCCTAACGTATGGATATCGGCTTGAGCACGATTAAAGTCATCTAATCTCCCAATATCTAACCAGTATTCATGTATTGGAAACATTAATACCTGCTTACCTAAATCCATATGTTGTTCAAGTAAAACCGGCATGTCTATGCGATGATTTTCAGGTACTGACGCTACAATTTCAGGCGAAACAATATAGATACCAGCGTTAACAAAAAAGCGCTGAACGGGCTTTTCCACCATGCTAGTAATTAAATTCCCCTCACCTTCAATCACACCATATGGAATTTGATAGTCGTACTCTCTGACACACATAGTGGCATTGGCTTTATGCTGTTCATGAAACTTCAATAATCGAGTAAAATCGACTTTAGTTAACACGTCTCCATTCATCATGATTAAAGGTAAGTCTTTAGGCAAATCTTTTGGAAGAAGACCTAAGCTTCCACCTGTACCTAAGGGCGTATCTTCATGTATATAATTAATCTTTATACCTAAATTAGAACCATCACCAAAGTAGCTTTGAATTTGTTCTGGCATGTAATGAGTAGAAATATAGAAGTTAGTAAACCCAGCCTTAATAAACCGATTTAAAATTGTTTCTAGAATTGGTTTCCCGCCAATTTTCAGCATTGGTTTGGGGCATGAATCTGTCATTGGTTTCAGGCGAGTACCAAACCCTCCAGCCATAATAAATACTGGGTTTTTATATTTTTTGCTTTCAAATAACTGATGAAGTGTCTCTAAACCGACTACGCGACTCCCCTTTAACAAAGGGATAGCTAAGATACGACTTCGCTCCATCGTTCGAATTAGTTCTTCTCTAGGCGTTTCGACAGATGCAACTATTGGCGACTTTTTCATAATATCCAAGACTGAGGCATCTAAAGCAATGTTACTTAGTATTCCTCTTCGAATATCTCCGTCAGTGACAACACCCAGTAGGGTTAGCTCCTGATCGACAACGAGACCAATTTGTAGCCCTTCTGCATCAATTATTTTTAAGGCATCTAAAATCGATGCGTCAGATTGTATCAGTACATTTTTCCATTGAAGATCCATCTTGATACCTTTAGTTGATAACTGCTTTATTAGGGTAATAAACCTGATTCGAATTTAAATCATGTCGCAGTAACGCGCTTGCACCTACAACACTTTCGTCACCTATCTGAATATTTTGAATTACCGTCGCACCCGCCCCGATAAAAACACCATGACCAGCATTAACCTGACCACATAAAATAGCCCCCGGTGCCACATGGCTATTTTGTCCAACCTTACAATCATGTTCGATGGTAGCATTGGTATTGATGATGCTATGCGCGCCTACACATGCCCCTGTTTGAACAACAGCGCCAGTAAAAATTTGAGCGCCTTGTTCAATTTGAGCATAGTTAGACACACAAGCGCCATTTGCTATAACGGTTTCAAACTCATAACCGTTAGCAAGGAATTTTTGAGTCGTTTTCAACCTTAAATCTGACTTTGGCAACATTCCAATACCATTGACGAGCACGACATCTTCAGCTTGAAACGTCAAAATATCTTCGTCATTTTTATATTGCGTGATCCCCGAAAAAACAGACTGATTCAAAATTTCGTCAGGACAAAAAACGGCGATAATACTTCTGTTTTGTGAAAGTAAAATATCCACTAAAACACTCGCATGGCCGCCACCACCGATGATAATGACAGGTTTATGGTTATGTCTTTCCAAAAGTCTAATTTCCTTATTACCGTTTAATTCAATACGCAATTAGATATCCACATAAATTAATTGGGAATAACTTTAGTTAATCTGACGCTGTTATTAACCAAAGCAAATTCCATGCCTATAAATATTGACAGTTGATCAGAAGCCTCTGCTTAAAAAAGCACTGAAACCTTTAGCCTAGTATTCATCCCAACACTCAATTTTATACAATGAATCACTAAAGTCATGACTAAACTTTATCTTAAGTGTTTAAGATTGTAAGATTTAAACTCAATAAGCTCATAAACTAGCGATAACAACCAACTCAAGGATAGCAATCAATGAGTAGTATTTTGCCACTAATTGGTCGAGAAAAAGCTTTATTTGAATTTGATATCAAGGCTCATGCAAAGCAACTAAACCAAATAGTAGAAAGTTCTAGATTTCTCGTCCTTGGAGGGGCTGGCTCAATTGGCCAAGCTGTAACTAAAGAGATTTTTAAACGCCAACCTCTTAAGCTACACGTTGTTGATATCAGTGAAAATAACATGGTTGAGTTAGTTAGAGATATCCGCAGTTCGTTAGGCTACATCGCTGGAGACTTTCAAACATTTGCATTAGATATTGGCTCAATTGAATACGATGCTTTCATTAAATCTGATGGGCAATATGACTATGTTTTAAATTTATCAGCCCTAAAGCATGTTCGCAGTGAAAAAGATCCATTCACATTAATGCGGATGATTGATGTCAATATTTTCAACACTGAAAAAACGATACAACAATCAATAGATAATGGTGTCAAAAAGTATTTTTGTGTCTCCACAGATAAAGCAGCAAACCCAGTCAACATGATGGGAGCATCAAAACGAATAATGGAAATGTTCTTAACCCGTAAAAGTGAACAAATTGCTATTTCTACGGCTCGATTTGCAAATGTGGCTTTCTCCGATGGTTCTCTTTTACATGGTTTCAACCAACGCATTCAGAAAAAGCAGCCCATTGTCGCCCCTAATGATATAAAGCGATATTTTGTTACTCCGCAGGAATCTGGCGAACTGTGTTTAATGTCATGCCTGTTAGGCGCTAATAGAGATATCTTCTTTCCAAAGCTTAGTGAGTCACTTCACCTACTTTCATTTGCGGAAATAGCAGAAAAATATATCAAGCTGCAAGGATTTGAAACTCACCTTTGCTCTAGTGAAGATGAAGCCCGTGATTTAGTGAAAGTTATTCCACAACAAGGAAAGTGGCCTTGTTACTTTACAAGCAGTGATACCACTGGAGAGAAAGATTTTGAGGAGTTTTATACTGATGCAGAAACATTAGATATGAAGCGATTTGAAAATCTAGGAATAATCAAAAGCAAGCCAGATTACCAACCTGAATTACTGGATTTATTCGAGCAAACAGTCGGAAAAATGAAGCAGGACTTACAATGGAATAAAAAAGATATTGTGGATCTGTTTTTTACTATGCTGCCAGACTTTGCACACAAAGAAGCAGGAAAATACCTCGACAGTAAAATGTAATAAAATCAATAATGCCATTTGTAACTCAACATAGTTCATCCTTAACATAGCGATTTAACAATGAACCCATCATCAATTATTAAGTTTGTTCGTGATATGTACAAAACTAACGATTTTGTACCGTTACATGCACCTACATTTAATGGCAATGAGCAAAAGTATGTATTAGATACGATCCAAAGCACTTTTGTTTCTAGTGTAGGAGAATATGTCGATGAGTTTGAGCAACGAATAGCCTCATACACAAGCTGCGAAAAAGCTATTGCGACAACAAACGGAACAGCAGCGCTTCATACCGCTTTATATATGTCTGGGGTTCAGCACGGTGACTTTGTACTTACTCAAGCGCTGACTTTTGTTGCTACATGCAATGTAATACATCATATGGGAGCTGAACCAATTTTCATCGATATTTCTCCAGTGAGTCTCGGATTATGTCCGAAATCTATGGAGGAGTATTTGACTATTAATGCCGAAATAATTGAAGCTAAATGTATCCATAAACAAACCAAACGACCTATCCGAGCTGTGGTTCCTATGCACACCTTCGGCCACCCAGTCGAATTAGATGAACTTGCTAGCGTCTGCAAGAGATGGAACATTAAATTAATAGAAGATGCAGCAGAAAGCCTTGGTTCTTTCTACAAAGGCAAACATACCGGTACTTATAGCGATTACGCAGCAATCAGTTTTAACGGAAATAAAATTATTACTTCTGGTGGTGGAGGAATGGTTTTATGCAAAACAGAAAAGCTCGGTGCAAAAGTAAAACACATAACAACAACAGCTAAAGTTCCGCATCCTTACGAATTTTTCCATGATGAAGCTGGATTTAACTACCGAATGCCAAATTTAAACGCTGCCCTTGGTTGTGCTCAAATGGAAGTTTTAGAACAGTTTTTAGCAGAGAAAAGAATACTTGCGAACCACTATAAAGACTTTTTTGAATGCAGTGATTTTAAATTTATGGTTGAGCCTGAATATGCCAAATCAAACTACTGGTTAAACGCAATAGTGTGTCCGTCAGTCGATATTAGAGATTCACTCCTAAAAGAAACTAATCAAGCTGGCGTAATGACCAGACCAGTTTGGCAATTAATGCACCGCTTACCCATGTTTAAAAACGCGCCTCGCGGAAAATTAACGGTATCTGAGCATATTGAAGCGCATTTGATTAACCTTCCTAGTAGCCCGATGCAGCAATGAAACAGAAAAGTGAGGCTATTTACCATGTCACCTACAGGTAGTAAAAATGAATAAGAAAATTGCTGTATTTACAGGTACTAGAGCTGAATATGGACTGCTTTATTGGCTACTAAAAGATATTAAATCTTCCACTGAACTAGACTTGCAATTATTAGTTTCTGGGACACATTTATCACCTGAATTTGGGGAGACATTCCATCAAATTGAAAATGATGGTTTTGTTGTCGATGAAAAAATCGAAATATTATTATCTTCAAACTCTGCCGTTGGTACTGCAAAAAGCATAGGGCTCGGTGTTATCGGTTTTGCTGATGCACTATCAAGACTTCAACCTGATGCAATAGTCATACTCGGAGACAGGTTTGAAGCTTTAGCAGCCGCTCAAACAGCAATGATACTTCGCATTCCTATTGTACATTTACATGGTGGAGAGCTCACAGAAGGAGCTTATGACGACGCTATCCGTCATGCGATTACAAAATTAAGTTACTTACATTGCACCTCAACAGAAGAATATCGTCAACGAGTGATTCAGTTAGGTGAAGCACCGACAAGAGTCCATAATGTGGGCGCAATCGGTTTAGACCACTTACAACGCTCCAATTTAATGACTTTAAAAGAGTTGTCTAATTCTCTAGATTTTGAAATAACACAACCCTTTTTTATCGTTACTTATCATCCAGTAACATTAAGTGATGAATCGCCAGAAGCCAGTATGCACGCAATATTGACGGCGCTTGACACATTCCCCGACCATCAAGTAATTTTGACATACCCAAATGCTGATGATGGTGGACGTAAAATCATTCCAATTATCGAAAAGTATGCGCTTCAAAATAGTACTCGAGTTATCGCTCTTCCTTCATTAGGGCACCTTCGTTATCTCAGCGCTGTAAAATATGCCGCAGCTGTCATTGGCAATTCATCAAGCGGTATTATCGAAGTTCCCTCATTTGACGTTCCAACAGTGAATATTGGCTCTCGTCAGCAAGGTCGTATAGCTGCTAAAAGTGTCTTACATTCAACAGTAACAACCAACAATATAATTCAAGCAATTAGCGATGCAATATCACAAAAATACAAAGACAAAGATGAAAAAATTATTAACCCTTATGGACAAGGCAACACAAGTTTAAAAGTGATAGAACTGGTTAAATCGCTAAGGTTTAATCCTTGTAAAACTTTTCATGATGTCAGTTTCAATAAAGTGAATTAGGGAAGAGCATGACGTTAATTATTGCAGAAGCAGGTGTGAACCATAATGGCGATGAGAAACTTGCATTTCAGTTAGTAGATGCGGCATATGAAGCTGGTGCGGATATAGTAAAATTTCAAACATTCAAAGCAAAAAACCTTGTAACCGAAAGTGCCGTTCAAGCTGAATATCAAATATCAAATACTCAAAAAGTAGAGTCACAACTATCGATGCTGAGCCGATTAGAGCTCTCTTATGATTTTCATCTACAGCTTGTCGAACACTGTAAAACGCTCGGTATTGAGTTTTTGTCGACAGCCTTCGATTCTGAAAGCTTACAATTTTTAGTCAACGAACTAGGATTAACTCGACTGAAAATCCCATCCGGTGAAATTACAAACGCCCCTTTAGTACTTGAACATGCTCGCACTGGTTGTGACTTAATTGTCTCAACTGGAATGGCTAATATTTCAGAAGTTGAGGCTGTGCTGGAAGTGATTGCTTTCGGTTATACCGCAGATATAAACGCTTTGCCCAGCAAACAAGCTTTTCAGCAAGCTTACTCCTCAAAAGAGGGACAAAAAGCACTGAAAGACAAGGTGACAGTTTTACACTGTACAACCGAGTACCCTGCCCCAATTGACGAGATAAACTTAAGAGTGATGGACACATTAGCCCAAGCTTTTGATTTACCCACAGGCTACTCTGACCATAGCAAAGGCATAACGATTCCAATTGCGGCTGTTGCTCGAGGCGCCGTGATAATTGAAAAACATTTCACATTAGATAAAAACATGCCAGGACCTGATCATAAAGCTTCACTTGATCCCAATGAACTTAAAAGTATGGTGAGCGCTATTCGTCAAGTTGAAGTCGCGCTAGGTTCGAGTGTTAAAGCGCCAACCCCTTCAGAAGTAAAAAATAAAGAAATAGCGAGAAAAAGCATTGTCGCAGCTAAAGATATTCAAGCAGGAGAAAAGTTCACAGAACTCAACTTGTGCATTAAAAGGCCAGGTTCAGGACTTTCGCCAGTAAACTATTGGTCTACGATTGGCGAAATAGCTAAACAAGCCTATAAAGCAGGTGAGCTAATAGTTAATTAACAGCCATGCTCTTAGAGTTTTAGATTCTAATGACTTAATACTCTATTACCCTGAAAATACAAACAAAGGCATGAATCATGCATTGCTAAAAATAGTCAAAATTGTGTCAATCAAGGTAACAAGGGTCATATACGATGAGCGGATCAGAGTCAGTAGTAAAGAATCAATTTTCAGTAAATGAATTTGGGGAATACTATCTCACAAGCGTCAATCGAGATGCATTTGTTAACATAGACTCAAGAACACTTTTTGATAAAAAGATCAAAAAAACGCTGAGTGTTGAAAACACCCTTTATATTATTATTGGCCTTGATTCAGGTCTTCTCGCTAATTACATTTTAGAAATGGAAATGCCTGCAGACAGTATATTTTTCTTCGTAGAAGTTGATGAAGTACTGTCATTTCTCAATATAGATATACCTGAAGAGTTCCAAGATAGTTTATCCGTCAATAATTCTGAGCAATTTTTTGAATACATAAATTCTGACAAACCTAAATTGTACTTAGCTAAAAACCAAGTAAAAATTGTAAAATCTATTGCTGCGACCTCAGCAATAGTTGAAGAGTACTCGACACTCTTTAACGCTGTCCTACAAACGATAAAAACGCGAACGTTTAAAGTAAAAGCTGAATCTTCTAAAGAAGTCTTTGTCACTCAAGAATTAAAAAACCTGACTGAAAATGTCACCCCAGCATCGATTATTAGAAATACCTTTAAAGGAAAAACATGCCTGATCATCGGTGGAGGCCCATCTCTAGATGATGATATTGAATGGATAAAGCAGAACTACAGTCGTTTATTTATTATTACAGTATCCAGAATGGCCTATAAACTTTCCCAAGCTGGTATACCTGCTCAAATTATTGTTTCGGTCGATCCCTACGACATTAGCTTTGAAGTGAATCGCGATATAATGAAGCTGAGTCGAGAAAGTTTGTTTATTCATTCTCATTATGTAAACCACAGAATCTTATCTCAATGGCAAGGTGAATCTTTGCATTTAGATACTAGGCATCCTT
This sequence comes from Shewanella sp. GJ50-10, assembly GCF_055808815.1. Lineage (NCBI taxonomy): Bacteria > Pseudomonadati > Pseudomonadota > Gammaproteobacteria > Alteromonadales > Shewanellaceae > Shewanella > Shewanella sp. GJ50-10. The sequence goes on from NZ_JBVVSS010000001.1 coordinate 3,154,053, forward strand.
GGTGTGACGACACAGCTAATAATATTGTCACCGTAGGGCCAACTGTAACCAACACTGCAGTTAATGTCGCGCTAGAGTTAGGGTTTACGCAACTCATTCTTTCAGGAGTCGACCTTTGCCATTCAGCTGAAGGATTAACCCATGCTAAAGGCTCAGTAGAGTCAGCGTCAGGTATCAATAACAGTAGTATCGATGAATGGGTAGAAACTTATTCAGGCCACCTTGCTGAATCCCCTGTCGCTTTTGTGCAAGCAGCGCTCTCTCTGCAACAACAAGTCGCCAATAACCCACAAGCTAGGTTCATCAACCTTGGCGCGAATGCGGCTAAAATTAAGGGTATCGATCATCTACAACATGAAGAAATATCTATTGGCAGTAATGAATACACTTACTCAGATTTACTTAAATTAATTGATAAAGCATCAATAGATAAAACAACGACTGTTATTGAAAGTGATTTAAAAGAATTCATTAAAATGGCAAAAGAAGTAGACAAAATAATAGCCCTATCCAACAAAGCTTTAGTATTTTGTAATAAAAAAATACTCAGCCCAAACGATTCTAATGCTATAGAGGTCATTGAAGAAAAGATAAAGCGTAAACATGAAAATATGACCTTAATTATCAAAGATTATGGCTATGGTGAATTTTTAAAATTCTTAACAACAAAGTCTCCTGATAACTGGACGACAGAGAGCATGAAAGAGATGATGCAGGCATATTATTCTGCATTATTAACCTCATCAAAAAAGTTTCATACCCTCCTTATAAGCACTATTGAAAGACTCAAGATACGACTTGAAGAGCTTAAACCACTTCCTTCAATAGAAAAGCTAGCCACCCAGTGGCGTAAAGACAATCAACCTGGACGAGTATTAGTTTGGCAAAAATTAAACCCGAACGTTAAGCTTTGTGCTGAAGATAAAATTATTTTTCAGCAATTAGCTGAAGAATACGAAGATCAACTAACAAACTTTAAGCATTCATATTTCTCCAAGGCAAAAACCAATACATCGTTAGAAAATACCTTAGAAAAAATACTACTGTTAAAAAATACCAAGAACGTCACAGGACTTAAGCTATTACTGAAAGGTGTCTTCCCTCTTATTGAAGAAGACAAATATGCTGAAAGGTTATATTACCTAGCCACTAGCTATTTGTGTGTTCTTGAGCAAAATCCAACTGCTGCCCTAGATAATTTACTAAGAATGGATCAAAATCTTCAAACCGAATTAGAACTAAGACAAATATTACTACTGTCATTCGAATTGTTAGATGTTGAGCTGTCAGAAAAGACTCTTGTTAAGTTAATAGAAATAAGTGAAGAATATCTTCCTCAATATGCGAATATTCTTACTTTGACAGGTAACAATCAGAAAGCGTTAAATGTGTATTTAGATTATCTCGATAAAAACCCTAATGATGAAAAAACACTCATAAAATTTGGCATGTTTCTAATTAAGGTTAATGAGATAAATTCAGCAGAAACAGTATTTAAGAATGTATTAAATATTAATCCAAGCAACTTAACCGCTCAAAAATACCTATCGAATATGTCTCAATAGTCATACCTTTTATGTCAGTGCAGCATCTACAATGATGCTGCACTAAATCACTCGTTCTGATTAAAACTGATTAGATAAAATCAGTAGCCGTTAAACTTAAAATGTTGTGATTTTAAAGTTTCTAACTCAGCTACATTCTCATGTCATGCCCTTACTAGCTTAATTAACAAGCAACTAGTAACCAACTAAATATCAAGACTTTTAATCAAAACCAAACCTTGTATAATTGCCTTGTCTCCCTATAGCTCAACAGGATAGAGCAGTCGCCTCCTAAGCGATCGATCAGGGTTCGAGTCCTTGTGGGGAGACCATATTTAAACTCTAATACCTCAAATCTATTCAGCCTCAATCATCAGAAATCACTCTAAACTCTTTGTTACTTCAACCTAAGTAAACTTCTTATCCTTACATTGAGCTAACCATTCTCCCAATCAAATCATCCGCTCTTACAAGTAAACGATTCAAAGGTACACCTATGATACCAAGTTGTTAAAACATAGCGAGATAGGTTACTGGGTTAACGTTCGGTAATTTATATGGCTAGTTGTTACCAATAAATCAGGCCATAAAATGGCTAATCATGGCGCTGATCACAATTTCAAAAAATCGATATTGGAAGTTCTATATATTCATATTGTAATACAAATTAACTTAGTTACTGCTAGAGTTTGCCATGTCATCTACTCGATTAGTTTTGTTGATTTGTGTTGTATCTTTACTCAGTTTTAAAGCTAATGCTGCCTCACTTGATTTCCGTCAGGAATATAAAAGCAGCACTGATCAGCATGCAAGTCGTGTGAAGATGGGACACACTTTTGACAGTAACTTTTCTGTCAGTTTAGAGCTAAAATTTAAAGGTGAAGATGGTAAGTTTATGCAAGACTTACAATCAAATGGTTCTGAATTAGATTTAGGTTATAGGATAAAACTAACTGACCAATGGACGCTAATTCCAGGTATGCCAATTGAGTTTGGTTCTTCAGGAGCGACTTACAAACCCCAGTTACGACTTACTTATGCGCCCAAAAACATTGAAGGTCTGTCATTAAGTGGCCGCTATCGTTTAGATGTAAAACCAGGTGAAGACATCAAACAATTTCGTCATCGTTATACGGTTAATATAGGTTACAAATACCAAAAATGGTCATTTGGCTTTGAAGGTAACTATTACTACGCAGACAACTCAGAATACCTGCTCTATAACGACAGCAGAACTAACTATGAGAATAATTTAACTGCACATTATAAGATAGGAAATTGGACCCCTTGGGTTGAGTTTGGTGATGTTTCAGTTGCAAATGATTCTAGTCAGCGAGAATTAAGAAGTCGAGTAGGTATACGTTACAGCTTTTAGGTGTTCAATTTAAAAGCAACTTTTGTCGGACAAATAGTTAAGCTATTCATCGTAATTAAGCATTTTAAACATTTAATAGCTTATAAAATAAATCAATGCACCAGCGACAAACACGGCTAACATTCTGTTTATAATAAGCTTTAGCTAATATTTATCTAGCACTACAACAATAAAGGGAACATCTGTTCCCTTTACATCACTACAAGCATTTCAATTAACGTAAAACCGTTAAACTGACTTTCTATTGAAATGTCATATTCATTAACTCGTGTTTTTTAAGTTTTCGCGCGTTACTACAGTGCTACCTAAGGTGCTTTTTTATCATTCAAGTAACTGACAAGTTTTTATTTATTCCACTTTTTATGATTTTTAGCTGACAAAAAAGACTGACATGAAAATCATGTCAGCCTTAATAAAATCCGCAATGAATTAGGACCGAGTTAAACCTTAACGGTTATTGCTACTAGGCAAACACCATTCGCCACCACATGCCAGGTAAGCTCGTAAAACCAGTAGTGTAAGACGTAAGCTCTCCGCCTTTAAATACCATCACAGTGGGTGTAACTTGTACTGACCACTCTCTAGCTAAAAAACTTTGTTGATCATTAATCGTACTCAGGGTGTAACCTTTATCTGCTAAAAAGTGATTCAACCTGTCATCGCTACCAGAGCTCATCGCCACTGACACCACAGGATAATGCTCGCTCATTATATCAACGGCTGGGGTAACAAAATTGCACACTGGGCACCAAGTTCCCCAAAAATAGACTAAAACAGGGCCTTCTTGACTCATGGCCATCACATCAACTAAGTTACCATCCAAGTCCAAGGCGCTTATAGGCGGCAAAGCTTCTGTGGGAATATCCTTACCGCGCCACAAATCAACTGCAGTAGAAACAACTAAAAACAACAGCACCATTATGCCTAGTTGCTTTAAGCCGCTTAATCCTTTTTGAGTCAAAGTTTTTTTATCTAAATCAGCCATGTTCTATTATTCATTCCAATGTGTTTACTGATGATGCTTCACTTAATAGATAAGACCGAGCATTATCTATTTTGTATTCAGTTCAACACATTAAAATTGATTAATTACCTGATGCACGCTCAATGGCAGCAAGTACTTGCTCAGTGGTTAATATCACTGGCAGCTTGATACCTTCTGGCGCGTTAGGGCCGTATACAACGTTAAATGGCACGCCAAAGCGACCATGGCTTTGCAAGTAATCCGTTATTGGCTGAGACGCCGTTGTCCAGTCACCTTCAACCAAGGTTATGTTGTCTTGCTTTAACGCAGAATAAACAGGATCTTGAAGTATTACCCCAACCTTGTTGGCTTTACAGGTAATACACCAATCTGCTGTCACATCAACAAATACCGTTTTACCTTGAGCCACGCTGTTAGCAATATCGGTTTGCTCGAGTGGCGTCCATGTTAAATCTGTCGGCAGAGGATTTGACCAATCATCTGAGGTGGCAAACGCGCCAATAGCAGCAATCATCAACACCATGCTAAAGCTGGCAATCACAGCAGGCAGACCATATTGTTTAGCCATCAGACCAAAGAAAACAATCACTAGTAATGCCGCAACTACCCACAATGCCATTACGCTGATAAAGCTAGATAACAAGCTGATTAACCACAAACTAGTTATCAATAACAATACCGAGAAGAACACTTTAACGATGTTCATCCAACGCCCAGGTTTAGGGAAGTAACGAGCAATTTGTGGGAACATTGCCACTAATATCCAAGGTAGCGCCATACCAATGGCTAACGCAGTGAATATCACCAATAAGCTCAATACATCAGCGCCTAGGGCAAACGCAACTGCCGTGCCTAAAAACGGTGCACTACAAGGAGTAGCCAATAATGTGGCGAACATACCCTGTAGAAAGTGACCTCGATGATCATTACCGCCAGTGGTAGCCAGTTTAGTTTGTAAACTCGATGGCAGATTAATTTCGAACGCACCAAGCATATTGAGCGCGAATACCGAAGTCACAATCACCATAAAGCCAATAAACCAAGGATTTTGGAACTGTACGCCCCAACCGATTGCTTGCCCAGTAAATTTAAGCGTAATAACGAAAGCGGCCAATAACCAAAATGACACAATGATGCCTAAAGCTGAGGCAATAAATTGTGAACGAATTTGATTTTTTTGTAGATCAGGTGCAGCAATTACTGAGCTCAGTTTCATGCCTAATACTGGTAATACACACGGCATGACGTTAAGAATTAAGCCACCAATAAGGGCGAACAACATCATGGTTAACAGTGAGCTGCCAGCAGCTTCAATTGAAGTTGGCTGCACCCCTGTTTTATATTCGTATGCGCGTTGATTGTCGCTCACCGTGACATTAAGCTGTTTCTCTAATAATTTTGGATCGCCAGACCAATTTGATACTTCAAATTGCGCTACCCAAGCATCGCTGCCATCGGGCTGAGATTGACGAGTCACGCCAATAGGATTGAAGTTAGTCTCTTTATCACCATCAACAATCACTTGCGGCCTGCGCCACTGGCTATCTAATACTGTGACTTGCAGTAATTCTTGTACGCTGTCCCAGCCAATGTTGATATTTTCTGCAGATATTTCTGAATCAACCAGTTGCGGGACAGTAGAAACTGACTTGTTAAATGCGAACATCGCTTCGGTATCAGCTGTAAGCTGGTCAGCGACAAAGTCTAATTCAAGTTCATAGTCAGTTAATACACACACTGTGGTGCACGAAGACAAGGTGAATTTGCCTTTCAGAGCCGTATTCGCGTTAATATCGTCAACTTTCAGGTGAATAGGAAATACACCTTCGTGCTGATAGCCCTGCGTTTTATAACCCATAATGGTGTATTGCTGCGGGGTCGGCCATTGCCAATCCACCACACCAAGGTTAGACGATTCACTCCAATCTATTTTAGGTGCAATTCCGCCCTCTCCCGGCGTACGCCAGTACATCTTCCAGTCATCATCTAACTGAACATCTAAAATGGCCGGAACTGTTTGGGTGTCTTCATCTAACTCTCCCGTCAGCATAAAGCGTACTTTAACTGGTGGGTGATTATCATTCACAAGCCAACCAGTTGTGGCAGCACTAGCAAATGGATGAATACTGATTGAGACAAGCGTCAGCAAAGCAATTAATAAAATTTTGACGATATTCAACAAACGTTCCTCTTACTTTTTCCGTTTTCAAACATGTGGAAATAGCGGGTTAATACATGGATTAAGTCTTGGGTTAATTCTTAGAACAATAATACGGGCAAATCTAGCTCAGCATAATAGACCGTATAGCCGATAAATTAGTTCATCTATCCCACATAAATGTGATTCTGATTGTTAGATTTGTGAACAGGCTCGCCAATGTACGCATTTTACGGCCATATTGAACAGTTTTGACCTCAAAGACAAACTCAATACTTTGATACAAAAAAATTGACACAATCAGAAACAGGTAAAATGTAGACATACGTTTGAATGATTGATTTAATCAAATACAGTGTCTTTGTTGTATTTCATCATTTGCTATTTATTGGGCAAGCAAATGAATGAAATTGAGGCACAAGGAAAGGCAAGACTCACTCATCTCCACAAGCGAAATGAGACAACAATAAAAAAGGATATTTTTCCATGAAAGTAATGCACTTGAATAAGATCATGCTGGCTGTTGGTGTTGCATCAACCGTCTTTCTTGCAGGTTGTGGTGACGACACCGACTACTCCCGCTCCCCTGAAGTTACCCCTGAACCAGAAGTTACCCCACCTCTACAAGCTTTTGCGCCAGATGGGATGCTTAAAGCGCAAATTCGCCGCACAGCCTACGGAGTACCGCACATTCAAGCTGACAACCTTGAAAGCTTGGGCTTTGGAAGCGGCTACGCTCAAGCTCAAGACAATTTATGTGTCATGGCTGACGGATTCGTAAAAGCAAACTCAGAACGTTCAATGTACTTTGGCCCACACGCCTCAATTGATTTTGCTACAGGTTTACCGACATCAGAAGATAACGGCAACTTAGTCTCAGACTTTGCTTACAAGGCATTAAAAATACGAGAAATGGCTGAAGCCCAGTATCCTCAATTTAGTTATAACTCACGAGCCTTAATGGAAGGATTTAGCGCAGGCTATAATCAATTCCTAGCCGATGTTGAAGCAGGCGAGCAAGAAGCTGAGCCATTTTGTGCAGGCCAGCCTTGGGTAAAACCCATCGAAGGCGTGGATATTGCCAATTATTTATTTTCAATCGCCCTGCTTCCGGGCGCAGCAAACTTCTTAGACCTGATTTTTTACGCAAACCCAGGTGATGGCGAAGAGTACTTACCACGCATTGTTGGGCCAGCACCTTCAGCCACTCAAACCGCGTTTATCCAAGATGTGAACAGTAAGCTAATCGCTCGCGCTAATACCATTACCACCCCAGAAACTAATCCACGTGATTTAGGCTCAAACGGCTGGGGATTAGGTAAAGATAAAACCGAAAACGGTAAAGGCATGGTATTAGGTAATCCGCATTTCCCGCATACAGGTAACCTGCGTTTTTGGCAATCTCATATCACTATTCCAGGCCAACTGGATGTTATGGGCGGCTCATTAGTCGGTATGCCAGGCTTAATTAATATTGGCTTTAATAAAGATTTAGCTTGGACACACACCTTCTCAACCGCTGAACATTTCGTGATGTATAACCTTGAACTTGTCAGTGGCGATCGCCTTCAATACCTTTACGAAGGTAAACCGATGCCGATTACCAAAGAAACCGTACAAGTCGTGGTGAATGGCGGCGCAGCGGGCATGTTAATTGCTGAAAAAGACATATACACCACAGCAAAAGGCCCGATTGTTGAAGCGCCAGCGGCCCTTGCTCCTTTTGGGTGGGATGATGGCCAAGCCTTTATGCTGCAAGATGCCAACATGGCGAATAAAGATCCTATCGATCATTGGTTTGCGATGAATCGTGCCAGTAATAAAGATGAATTTCAGCAAGCATTTAAAAACTATGACGGGGTTATTTTTAATAACACCATGTACGCCGATAAAGAAGGTAATGCGTTTTACATTGATGACTCAACAGTGCCGGGCTTAAGTGACTTTGCCGTATCATTACTTAAAACTAACCCAGATATTATCGCAGCCAGAGAGCAAGCTGGTTTTACGATTCTACCCGGTAATACTTCTATCTTTGATTTTGACGGGCCGATGCCATATCACCGTGCACCGAAACTTGAACGTACAGACTTTGTGCAAAACTCGAATAATTCATTCTGGTCAACCAACCTCGCAGAGCCATTAGAAGATTATTCACCAATGTATGGCAAGGAGCGTGGCCAGTTATCACTTCGTACCCGTATGGCACTGACATTAATGGAAGATGCCGCAGGTGATGATGGCAAGTTCAGCGTTGATGAGTTAGAAACTGCAGCATTATCAAATCGCATTTACTTAAACGATTTAATTTTTACAGATTTAATCAGTCAATGTGACGCTCAAGGCGACACCGCTGTTATGGTTAGCGACACCATATCTAAAGACATCAGCTCTGCGTGTATGGCGCTAAAAGGTTGGAATGGTAAGCAAGATAACGACAGTGTCGGCGGCGCGTTAATTCGTGAATTTGCACATCAGTTTGATCAAAACAGCATGTTAACTGTGCCATTTGATTTTCAAAATGCGGCAATGACCCCTAATACATTAGCCACTGACGGCAGCGCACTGGTTGCTCTTGCACGAGCAGCACTTAATGTCGAAGCGGCAGGTTTTAGTGTCGATGCGCCTATGGGCACTGTGCAGTTTGTAGAAAAATCATTGCCTGATGGCAGCGCTTCTGGCACTAAACTTCCTTGGCCTGGCACTCACAATGCTGAAGGTGGATTTAATGTATTCTCAACCAGTTTATCTGGCGATGATACTTTAATACCCCAGCATGAATATGCTGCAGTGATGGATGCCGTATCGGGTGCTGCGCTTTCTTCAGGATTAACTGCAGAAGGTTACCAAATCCGATATGGTTCAAGCTGGATGATGGCAGTAAGCTTTACTGACGATGGCCCTGTGGCAAAAGGTATTCTTACTTACTCAGAGTCTAGTAATGTCCTTAGCCCATCGTTTGCAGATCAAAGTGTACTATATTCAACTGAAAAGCAGTTCCGTCCGTTGTTATTCACTGAAGCAGACATTGCGGCATCGGTTGAAAGCACCACAGAGCTCACTTTTCAAAAGAGCGAATAGTTTTTAAAAGAGTGAGTAACTTTTAAAAAAGTGAGTAGCTTCAAAAGAGTAAATAGCTTTCAAAAGGCTATTCACCACAATCGAAAATATTATTCCAGGAACGGAATAACCGCTACTGATAAATAATATGATTAAAAAGCCCGCGACTTGCGGGCTTTTTGTTAGCAAAAAATCAACATATAAGATAGGTCACACATCTGTTACCTAGCAAACAGAGCGCATCAGTTCAACAGCTTAAAATCGTAACAGCCGCAACAATCTACACCTTAAAAGCAACTTAAGCGCCTCATGATAAACACTATAAAAACAAACGTAAAAACAACCTTAAACAATCACAAGCGAAACAAATAAGTAACCAGATCAATTGTGAGTGCACAATAAATTTACAAAGCATGTATTTATTTGGAGCCTACAGTTGCACATGTATAAAATCCCGACCGACTTCCTATAAAAGGAAGCACAAATAAAAAAATGGGGTTTTAAAATGAAAGTATTAAAAACGGCTGCAGCACTTGCTGTTAGTGTGGCATTACTTGCGGGTTGTAACGACGAAACAAATAACTATTACCCTGGTGAACCAGCACCAGAAACTACCGATGTGCGCATTGGTGCTTATAACCTTTCTTTTGACAGAAACACCTACTCAGATCTTGTTGAAGAAATGAAGCTGACTCCAGCTGTACAACAAGATTTAATGGACAAGTGGTTCGACGGCACCTTAACTGACGAAGAGCTAGCTGTTGCAGAAAAAGTGATTCAAATCCGTAACGTTGCCGCCATTATTCAAACAGAGCGCCCAGCAGTATTATTAATGGGTGAATTCAACAACGACGGCACTGGTGAAGATCAAGAAGCGATTCAAGGCTTCCGCTTAAACTACCTTTCAGTACCTCAGCAAGCTGCTGGTGCAACATGGCACACTGACGTTGAAGGTGACGGCCAAGCGCCTGAAATGCTTGAGCCTATTCAATTTGGTTACGCTGAAAGCTTCGCAACAAACACTGGCTTATTAAGCGATCATGATTTAGACCGTAACGGCACTGTCGCGCTTCCAGGCGATGCATGGGGCTTTGGTTTCTACCACGGTCAATACGCTTTCGGTTTACTATCACAATACCCAATCGATACTGCCAACGTACGTACTTTCCAAGACTTCAAATGGAAAGACATGCCAGGTGAAACCAACCCAACTATCATCAACTGTGAAGACGAAAACAACCCAATTCCTGAAGGAATGGCTTGTGGTGACGAATGGTACACAGCTGAAGCATGGGCTGAAAAACCAATGTCTTCTAAAAACCACGTAGATGCGCCAATCATCATCCCAACTGACGATGGTGACAAGGTGATTCACTTATTAATGTCGCACCCTACACCGCCAATTTTCGATACAGTGACTGAAAATAATAAATTATTAAACCGCGCTGAAATCAAATTCTGGGATGACTACATTTCAGGTAACGGTAGCTACATTTATGATGACGAAGGCAATAAAGGCGGCATCGACAGTGACGCATCATTTGTTATCTTAGGTGATTTAAATGCTGACCCTGAATCAGGCGACGGCTACTTAGATACCATCAAAGATCTTATGTACAGCGAGCAAGTAAACCAACTTGCCACTCATGGTATTTACGCACCTAGCAGCTTAGGCGGCCCTGAGTGTCTATCTAATGGCGAATGTCGCGAGTCAAACTGGGGCACTAAGTATCCAGATGTTGTGACTAGTACTTCAGGTCTTCGTTTAGACCACGTTATCCCATCTAGCGACTTAAATGTGACTGACTCAGGCGTATTCTGGCCAGCATCATTTGAAGATGGTCGTTTAATGATGAACGATGAGCGCGTTGGAACTTGGGGCGGCGGCGGAAAATCAGTTTCTTCTGATCACCGTTTAGTATGGATTAACGTTGAGCTTTAATCTGTCAGTAAACACAATAATTCAGTCTTAAAACTGAGACTAAAAAGCCCGCAATTAGCGGGCTTTTTTATTGTCTAATTTACAATGTTACTCGCAGATTATCTTAGTTTTCATCCGCTTCTAATTCTAGTTGAAGTTTTTCTAACTCATCTAAAATCCGTAAAAACTTTTGCCCGAATTTGGTAACTTGATACTCCACTCTTGGCGGTATTTCATTAAATGTCAGTCTTTCTAAAATACCAAACTCAACGTTTCGTTTGAGGCATTCATTCAGCACTTTGGTGGTTAAGCCTTCAACATGATTAACCATAGCACCAGGGCGATTGATATCGTTTGCTAATAGCTGATACACGGTCAGTGACCACTTACACCCATAAATCGTTTCTACCATTCGCGCACTTTTTTCAGGTGCAGACTTCTTTGAAAATATTTTCTCTTTAGTTTTCATAAATATGTACCAATTAGTACCTATAACACCAGATTGTGCCTACTTTTCAATAGCCTAATGAGTTTCTTACACTGAGTCCATAAATTAACTCATCACAACAATTATATTGGAGTCATCATGCAAAGCTCAAATAATCCAAACTCGATAGCAATCGTACTGGGTGGTTCAAGCGGTATCGGGTTTGCCAGCGCTGAACGTATACTCAAGCGAGGTGTCGATACTATTATTATCGGCAGCTCAAACGATAAACTACAAACGGCTAAATCAGCACTTGAGCACCTTAACCCGCAGGCCAAGGTGCAAACCTTACAAGCCAATTTATATCAAACTCAAGATATCGAGCGCATCATAAAGTTTGTCACTGAGCTAAAGCAACCCATCAGTCATTTCGTCAACGCTGCAGGAAAGTTCGTACCAACCGCATTTTTAGACCACCAACTTGCTGACTACGACAGTTATTTAAACTTAAACCGCGCCGGCTTTTTTATCTCGCAAGCAATTGCTAACAATATGCGCAAGTTCGGTGGTGGCTCAATCGTGCATGTCGGCTCAATGTGGGGCAAACAAGCGGTTAAAGCCACGCCTTCATCAGCTTACTCTATGGCAAAAGCGGGTTTGCACTCACTAACCCAGCATATGGCGATGGAACTAGCTGAATGTAATATTCGCGTGAATGCAGTATCACCTGCTGTAGTCAAAACGCCGATTTACGGCGCCTTCATAGACCAAGACGTGATGGACGAGACTTTAGCCACATTTGATGGTTTTCATCCTATAGGTCGCATTGGCGCAGTCGATGATGTCGCTGCAACAATCGACTTCTTACTGACTGAGCAATCAAGCTGGGTCACTGGCGCAGTTTGGGATGTGGATGGCGGTGTTATGGCCGGTAGAAACTAGCCACCAAAAACCACCTCCTCGCGGTTATCAAGCCAAAGCGGATGTTTAGTCATCACTTTACTGAACATCTTGCTTTGCAAATAACGATTAAGCCAAGCTCTTAAATTGGGATATGGCGACTGTAAATACCATTGACGCTCAACACGAGCAAACTGGCGAATAAACGGTAATAACGCGATATCAGCAAGGCTTTCTCTGTCTGCCATTAAATAACTATGCTGAGACAATAGTCTTTCCAACTGTTCGATATAGGTTTCGCACGCCTGTCGGCACTCAACAATATTCGACTCACTATAGCGTTTAGCGCATTTATAGTTTTCTAAGCAGCGCTTAAATTCACTATCAAATTGATAAATAAGCGTCAGCATTACATCGAGTACTTCATCATTATCAGCAAACAATAAATCATCAGGATCACCTTGAGTTAAGGCCCAAAGCATCAGCTCGTAACTTTCTTCGATAACGGTGCCGTTTGGGGTCACCACAACAGGCACGGTTCCCTTGGGTGAAGCCTGTAACATTTCTGCGGGTTTATCGCTCAAAACTAAATCGCGCAGTAAAACAGCTTGCTGTGACTTATAAATCGCAATTCTTGCCCGCATTGCAAACGGACAATTTCTTAACGAATAGAGTACGGGTAAATCCATGATTTTATTCATTGTTGTGCTGTTTTCCCTACAACTTATATACGAGCTTACTAATTAATAATGTACTTTAACGATATTCATTAGCAAAATATACGGGTAACATCCCCTCACTAAAATTAACTGAGAACCTTTTAGAACATGAAATCGAAGATTGAATTATTAGCCCCTGGTGGTGATGTCGAAGCGATTAAAGCGGCCATTATTGCGGGTGCAGATGCTGTTTATTGCGGCTTAGATACATTTAATGCCCGTAATCGCGCTGCTAATATTTCCTTCGATCAATTGGTCGGGATCATAAGACTTGCCCATCAATACGATTGTCGTATTTTCTTAACGCTCAATATCGTCATTTTAGAGCAAGAATTTAAGACACTGATGAAACTGCTGAATAAACTGGTTAATACCACTTTAGATGGCGTGATTGTGCAAGATATGGGGCTGCTTTATGTGTTGCGTAAACACTTCCCGACCTTAGATATCCATGCGTCGACTCAGTTAACGACCCACAATGCGGGTCAAATTCCGTTTTTAAGACAGCTTGGCGCAACCCGAGTTAATTTATCTCGTGAGTTAAATCTGCGTGAAATCACCACACTGGCAACCGTGGCTAAAGAGCATGACACTTTATTAGAGGTGTTTGTTCATGGTTCATTATGTGTCGCATTCTCAGGTTTATGTTATTCAACCTCAGCCAGTGCGGGTAATTCTGGTAACCGTGGCCGTTGCAGCCAAGCATGCCGTGAAGAATACGAAACCACTGAATCTGGCAATAACTTCCCACTGAACATTAAAGACAACTCCGCCTTTTTTGACTTACCTGCACTTATTGATGCTGGGGTTTATTCATTTAAAGTTGAAGGCCGAATTAAAGGTGCAAGTTACGTTCACACTGTTATTGATAGCTTCCGTAAGCAAATTGACGGCTATGTTGAAACAGGTGAGTTAACCCAAGATGGCGAGCGTTTATATAAAGTCTTTAACCGTGATTTCACTAATGCCTTTTTGCGCGGTGACTTAAACCAGTCAATGTTTATTGATAATCCACGTGATAACTCTAAAAACCACTTGGTTGATCAACTTAAAGCCGATAAAGGCGAGTCTATTTCTGTGGTGCAAATCCATGATGCGCAGCAGCAACTGCAACTCGATAAGCAGGCAATCAATGCATCGGTTGACGATAAAATAGCTCACTTAAGCATTGAGAAAATTAAACTCAAGTTAAGTTTTGCCAGTGAACAAGATAAGCCACTGACATTAACGGTCACCACAGAAAAAAACAGCAGTGACTTAGCTGATGCTGACACTAAAACGGTGATGTTTAGCTCAATAAGTTTAATGCGCCCAAGTGAAAAATTAAGTGTTGATAAAGAAGCAATAGAAAAACGCTTTAAAAATATCAATAACGCTAACTATGATTTAGTTGAGCTTGAAACTGACAAACTTACCGATGGCATGAGTATTCCTTACCGTGAAATCACCACACTTAAAAATGAGCTATTAGCTTATTTGAATGACGGTATTGAAGTCATAGCAGAAGTGGAATTGCCAAAACTTGAGCGCCATGCAAAACCAGCTGAGCAAAAGCCTGCACTGTCGATGCTGATTTGTGACGAAGAAGATGTCAATCTTGCCGATGTGACCGAAGGCGATATTTACTTCAAGTTACCTGACGCTTATAAACGTGGCTGCACTAAGTACGTTGATTTTTTACAGCAAAACCCAAGATTAATCCCTTGGTTCCCGCCAGTACTTATTGGCAAAGATTACGATGTTGCGCTGAATATTTTAGAGCAAGTAAAACCACCACTTATTGTCACCAATAACACAGGTATCGCTTACCGCGCTCAACAGCTCGGTGTTAAATGGATTGCAGGGCCGTTTTTAAATACCACTAACTCTTATGCGTTATTGGCGATGAAAGAAGGCTTCGACTGTGCGGGCGCGTTTATTTCAAATGAAATTAACAAGCAACAAATTAAGCAAATCGCCAGACCGAATAACTTTAAAATGCTTTACAGTATTTATCACCCAATTCTATTAATGGCCAGCCGTCAGTGTTTCTTCCAGCAAAGTGTTGGCTGTGAAAAACCGCGTATTGATAATGGCTGTATGTTGTCATGTGATAAGTCCACCAGCATTAAAAATCTCAAAGGTGACTCGTTCGCCATTGATAAACAAAAAGCCGGTTACCCAAGCATCTACAACCAAGACCAATTCTTAAATACTGAGATCATTGACGATTTAAGTCATATGTTCGATGGCTTTATGATTGATTTAACCAATATTGGTGCAGGTGATAGAGAGTCGCCAGATAAGGTTGAACTGATTAAGCAGTTTGAAGCTTTACTAGATGGTAAAGATGAAGTCAGCAGCACGCTTGCCACCATGGTGCCTGAATCAACTCATTTACAGTATAAAAACGGTTTATAAGTCTTAATCAAACCAACACCAGTTCAATTAGCTTAAACTAACTGCACTTGAGCCCAACTTAACCGTTGGGCTTTTTTATGCCTAATAACTTTATCCCCTTAGACAGGCTCCCCCCGCAGATAACTCGCCTATTCTTTATTACAACCCTTTGAATTAGCTTAAATTGTAATAAAAGTGTATTAAATTGTTACAGCGACATTACACCTAGTTGCATTTAAACACCTGTTTAAACTAAGGTTTTTATCGCCTTGCAGAATTTTATTCTAAATACCCTATGGTAAGCAGTTGGTTTGTATACTTTTATTTGTACATTTTTTAGATTACATTGCCCGTATATTTTGAGGTCAACATCACAGTTTGAGTATTTTTATGACCTCTGCAGTTTAATATAAGAAGAATTATGGATAATCATACTGCAAGCCGTACTGGTAATAACCAAGAGTACTTTTTCTCACCCGATACCCCGCTCGTTTCCAGCACCGATCCCAAAGGGATCATTACCCATTGCAATCAAGCTTTTATCGATACCAGTGGTTATAGCCGTGAAGAGCTCATTGGAAATCCCCACAACCTAGTTCGCCACCCTGATATGCCTGCAGCCGTTTTCGCCACCATGTGGAAAACGCTTAAAGCTGGAAAAGTGTGGATGGGATTAGTTAAAAACCGCCGCAAAAATGGCGATTATTATTGGGTCAGCGCGTTTGTTACTCCTGTATATGATGGCAAAACCTTAGTGGGTTATGAGTCAGTGCGAGTTTGCGCTGAACCATCAGAAAAGCAGCGAGCGACCAAGGCGTATTCACGTATTCTTGCTGGGCAATCAGCAACCCCATTAATGGCTCAGCTAGGTCATCATCTGGCAAAGATACTGCCTATTGCTCTACCTAGCCTAGCGCTTATGGGATATTTCGGCTTTCAAGGCAATCACACTGGTTTATTTGCAACACTTGTCACTGCTGTGCTTAGCAGCTTTTGGAGTCTTAAACAGCAAGGTAATCATTGGCAGCAACTATTGAATATCAGTCCTAAATCGTTTGCTGATGCCACCGTAGCTCAAACCTACTTTGACGATGTCGGCATTAGTGCTCAAGCAAAACTTGCCTTTATCAGCGAAATGGCAAGGTGCCGCACAGCGTTAACTCGCATTAACGAGTCGGTTTCTGGTTTAGGTGAAATCTCCAATATCAGTAAAACCCAAGTCGCCGTCACCCAAACCTCTGTTGAACAACAAGGTTTAGCCACTCAACAGATAGCTTCTGCAATCACCGAGATGTCTCAAGCGATTCAAGAAGTCGCTCAAAAAATTGAAGAGAACTCACATAGCGCAGAAAACGCCATTCAATTTGTGGATGCGGGTTCAAACCTAGCCGATGAGTCATTGTCATCGATTCATCAACTCAGTCATACCGTCGACAGTATTGCTGTTACCGTTAAGGAATTAGCTGATTCAACCGCTGAAATCGGTCAAGCCGCTAACCTCATTTCATCCATTGCAGATCAAACCAACTTATTAGCGTTAAATGCGGCCATTGAAGCTGCTCGCGCTGGTGAGCAAGGTCGCGGTTTTAGTGTAGTTGCAGATGAAGTCCGCGCCCTTGCATTTAAAACCCGCGAATCAACCGACCAAATCCATGGCGTGATTAAACAGCTCTCACAAAGAACCTCCAGCGCAGTTGAAATGTCGGCCCAAGGTGAGCTTGCTGCAAAACACGGTGTAGAAGTGGTTGAAAACACCCGTAATGCACTAAGCGAAATTAAAGATGCGGTGGTTAATATTACCGACATGACCTTTCAAATGTCTTCTGCAGTTGAAGAGCAAAGCGCAGTGGCCGAGCACATTAACCAGCAGATTATCGATATCGCAGACGGCGCATCTGATACTGCCAATGCAGCCAATAAGTCACTCACGGCGAGCGAATCACTTGAAAGCACTATCGGTATTTTTCATTCGCTGATCAGGCGCTTTAGAGTTTAAAAAGTTTGGTGCGCAGCGCTCTACACTCCCCGTGAGTACTGCGCATCAAGCTTTCTTGTTGTATTAATATAACCCTTCCCAGCTGCCCCTAGCACTATGATGACCGAGTGGTTATAATCCCTGTCTTAATTTAGACCAACCTCTTTCAAAACCTAGGAGCTATTTTTGGCACACACTTACATCCCATTAGATGCATACAAGCGCAAGTGGATTTTTAACCATAAAGATTTGCCAGTGTTAGATACAGATAAAGCGTTAATCAAGCCTCTCACCGACAAGAGTGCAATGACAGTCTGGAATCAATGGATAAGTAATAAGTGTAATCGTGCTGAACTATTCTCAAAAGGTGACTGGGCGGCTAAACAAGATGCTTGGAAACACACAGAGCATTGGCAATCAGCATGGGATTCTGATGACAACGCATTATTGGAGCCCATTGCTGAATTCATTGACTGGGATGACGAGACTCAAGTCTTCTTCTGTTATGAAAAATATCAAATTATCGAAACAACTTGGGCGGTATTTGCCCGCAATTGGAAAGCATTTTTGTTTTTTGATGACGGTCCAATCCTGATTGCTCCCAAGAAAAAACAAGCAATCATGTTTGAACAAAATGGACAATACAAGCTAGGGATGCGCAGCTAAAACCGATTTGCCACGAGTACTCAGATTAATACCCTCGTGGCTATTACAATTATAAAACGAGTCCCCTATGAAAGCATTTTCAACAATCGCTCTAACCGCAGTTCTCTCAACCAGTTTACTTACCTCGACATTGGCTCAAGCTAAAACCGTATCAGGTGTCGAGCTTGCTGATAACCTGACTATCGCCGAGCAATCTCTTGCCTTAAATGGCGCAGGTGTTCGCAGTAAATTCTTTATGGATTTGTATGTTGGCAGCCTTTATATCGCAACGCCAGCAACAGATTTAGCATCTGTATTAGAACAATCAATAGCAGTTGTACGCCTTAACATTACCTCAGGTATGATCACCTCAGATAAAATGGTCGATGCCATTAACGAAGGTTTTGATAGCGCAACCGACGGCAATACAGCATCAATAGACAAAAACATAGAACAATTTATGGGACTGTTTACTGAAGAAGTTAGCAAAGGCGATCAATTTACCTTTGTGACTCATAAAGGTGCTGGCGTAACCAGTTTTAAAAATGGCGTTGAACAAGCCACTATTGAAGGCGAAGCTTTTAGACAAGCACTGCTTAAAATTTGGTTAGGCGACGACCCTGCACAAAAAAGCTTACGTAAGAATATGTTGGCTAAATAATAGCTTAATTCAATTTTCTTACTGTTAATCTAAGCAGAACAAAAAAGCGACCATTTAGTCGCTTTTTTGTTTATCACAATAATCGAATTATTTACTGATTAAAACTTAATATCAAACGCTAGGCCAATCGCTGCCTGATTTTCAATTTCATCGGTAACATCTGGCTCACTGAGCTCCATTTCACTATTAAAGAAGTAACCACCATAGGCATTAATAGTCGCTTTCTCACTAATGTGCCATCCAGCACGAACAAAGCCTACCCACTCCTCCATTTCGATGGTTTGCTCACTATCAGAAATTAAAAAGCGCTCAGAGCGGCGAGATGTTCCCACCCCAAAATTCCACTTTTCATTCATTTCATAAGATAATTCCAAACCTGCTGGGCCACTGAAACCTGCTTCAAATGGGTTACCTAGGGTTAGCTTATCTGTAATTTTCCAGCGCACTGCAATGTAAGGTACGGTTTTAACTTCTGAAATGTCATTAAGATATGCCACACCAAAACCCAACATGTTGCCAGACTCAAAGCGATACATCGCCGAGCCAACTACACCATAGCTTTGCGCATCTGAAGATGACGCGGTATTGGCGTAAGAATATTGCAGTTTAGGCGCAACCATAAACATCCAGTTTTGATTTGGACGATAAATGAATGACAAACCTGCGCTGTATTTATTGATTGAGTTCCATGGCGTGACTTGGCCATTTAACACATCGCTGTCGATGTTTTTAAAGCCATAATCTAAATTGTCATAACCAATATTAGCGCCGATCATCCACTCTTTATTGATAGGCATAGAACCCGACAACTTTAAGCGCCAAACATCACGCTGCAACTCTGCATTTGTGTCACCCACTTGGGCAGAATCTGTTGAAGTGCGCGAAACATGGAACTTAAATGGGGAGTAATCTCTCGCGATAACTTGAGGTGCGAGGAGCAGACCAGCAAGCGCTGTTAACTTGACTGCTTTTTTAACAGAATTTACATCAAGCTGATTAGCCTGGAACAAGCTGGGAATAACTTTCATTAACTGCATCCTTTCTCATTATTATTTTTAGGGTCTAGTATCAAAATTATCTATGATAAATCCTAAGGTCTATACCATGACCAATTCAATTTGGATCACAAATTCAATATATTATGAGATATTACACAGTTTTTGGTTTTCACAACAGTGCCCGTTTACGATTTGCGGTGGGCATGTAAAAATAGGCTCACTGTTTCATCAATATAGCTCTGCCTGTCTTTGAGTAAATCAGTGGCATCAAGCCCTAACTCTAAGCGCATTTTTAACTCACCAAACAGCATTAAACACAGTCTAACGGCGCTATCGTGTGGATTAGCAAAATGTAACTCTCCTAGCTCATTGACTCGAGTAAAGTAGTCACTTAATAGCCCAAGAATATGCTTAGGGCCTGCATCAAAATAAAGCTTAGATAATTCAGGATGTGAATCGGTATGAGCTAAACAGGTTTTGAATACTGCGAGAACTTCATCACTGACTATAAGCTCACCAAATTGAGTGGCAAACATTCTGATGGTTTGCTCGGCATTGGCCGCGTCTTCTAACAAGTTACCTGTTAGTTGATGCACCACACATTTAGATTCAATGGCAGCAATGAATAACTCATCTTTAGAGCCAAAATGAGAATAGACGGTTTGCTTTGAAACCCCAGCTTTTTTCGCCACTAAATCCATGCTGGTATTTGGAAACCCTTGAACACAAAACAGCTCAATCGCCGCCTCTAGTATTTGGGCACATTTCTGCTCACTACGCGTTTTCGGCGCATTATGTTGGCAAAGTGTTGAGTGTTTCGCAGTTATCATAATAAATTCATCTTTTATTTTTTGAGGCTTTGCTTATTGATTTAAAGCCTTTTTTACATGTTCCCGCAGCAAACTTGTTACGAGAATTAACATTTAATCACAAATTAGACTGGACAGTCTAGTTTTATGGAAATAAACTAATTACAAAATGGACTAGACAGTCTAGTTCTTAATTCAAGCATCACACGATGTTATTCGCAGGTCAATATCATCTATATTGAATTGCCAAGGAAGTTGCATTAGCAATAGGAATGTTCCCATGAAAACAGCGCCTCATTCTTTCACAGCGATAAGTTTCGCCATCTCGTTACTCTTGCTCAGTGCCTGTAGCAAACAAGATGCTTCTCCCAGCGTAGCTGTTACTGTGCCTAATGTGATAACCCAACCGTTAAGCTTTAATCCGAGCTATGAGCATCAGCAGCGTTATACCGGTACAGTTCGCTCAGCCGACACAACTGGGGTAGGTTTTGAACTTGCGGGTAAACTCAGCGATATCATAGTCGATAGTGGTGACGCTGTTGTTAAAGGTCAAAAGCTTGCCACGTTAAATACTCAATTACTTGAAGCTGAGCAGCAACAGCTCAGTGCATCACTGCAACAAACCCAAGCTGACTTAGATCTAGCCCAAAGTAACTTGGGGCGCTCCATTGAACTCAAGGAGAAGCAGTATGTGTCTGAACAGCAATTCGATGAAAACCAGCAACAAGTTGCCAGTCTTATAGCCAATCAAAAGCGTTTACAAGCTTCGCTATATGCCACTGAACTTAAAATTTTAAAATCAACACTCATCGCACCGTTTAACGGCACCATCAGTAAGCGTCATCATAATCTAGGTGAAGTCATTGCCTTAGGCAGTCCGGTATTTACCTTAATCGGCACTAGCCAACAACAGGCTTACATTGGTGTCCCCAATACCGTGGCGCAAAACCTTAAAACAGATCAAATTGTTGATATTCAAATTGGTCAAAATATCTATAAAGGACGCATTGCAGGGATCAGCGCCGAAATTGATGCTGTCACTCGCACAGTACAATTACGAGTAGATTTACCGAGTAATAAGCAAGTGATAAATGGTGAAATAGCCTACCTTGAGTACCAACAACACATTGCGGTTGCAGGTTATTGGGTGCCAATATCTTCACTCACCGATGGTGTGAGGGGCTTATGGAACGTATTTGTGGTGCAAAAAAATGAAGATGGTTTGGCAAGAATTGAACGCCGCGACGTAGATATTTTATATACCACTGAGCAGCAAGCTTACATCAATGGTGCAATCCATAAAGATGATGTCATCGTCACCCAAGGCTTACATAAACTAGTAGTTGGCCAATTAGTTAAACCAACTTCAGAGACTGTGGCGAGGTCATTATGATAAAGGCCTTTGTAGAAAATGGCAGGCTCGCCAGCTTAATGATAGCGCTGCTATTGGTAGCAGGTTTAGGTGCCATAAGCAGTTTGCCTCGTACCGAAGACCCCACCATTACTAACCGTTTTGCCACAGTTGTTACTCAATACCCTGGTGCGTCAGCCGAGCGAGTTGAAGCTCTGGTCACTGAGGTGCTGGAAAATGAACTGCGCCGCTTAGAAGAATTAAAGTTAGTGCAATCGACTTCGCGCCCTGGAATTTCAGTGATTCAACTTGAACTGAAAGATACCGTTATTGATACTGCGCCTGTGTGGTCTAGAGCGCGAGATTTAATTTCTGACAGTAAATATCAGCTACCCACCTCGGCGCAAAATAGTCTGCTAGATGATCAAACTGGTTATGCCAACACTGCCATTTTAGGTTTAGTGTGGCAAAGCGACACACCTATTCGTACTGATGTGCTAAATCGCTACGCTAAAGAGCTTCAAAGTAAATTACGGGTATTAAGCGGTACTGATTTTGTTAAATTATCAGGCACGCCTGATGAAGAAATCTTAGTCGAGTTAGACGGTAACAAAATCAGCCAACTTAAGCTCACTCCTGCCAGTATTGCCGCTATTCTGGCTAACGCTGACAGTAAGATCTCCGCAGGTGAAATCAATAACGCCACATTTAAAGCCCTAATTGAAGTATCTGGTGAGCTAGATTCAATCACCCGCGTAAGCGAAGTGCCGCTAAAAATAGATAGCAATGGCCAAATTATTCGCCTTGCTGATGTAGCGAAAGTAAGCCGTCAGCCAAAAACACCTGCCACCAGTATCGCACTCATTAATGGCGAGTCTGGGGTGTTGGTTTCAGCCCGTATGATTGAAAATAACCGCGTCGATAAATGGCAGGCTCAAGTGAGCCAAGTGGTAAACAGCTTTAGCGCAAACCTGCCTGCTAACATCGAAGTGCAATGGCTGTTTGATCAACAAGGCTACACCAGCGTACGTCTTGGTGATTTAGTGATAAACCTTATTCAAGGTTTCTTAATTATCCTATTTGTTTTAATGCTGACCTTAGGGCTCAGAAACGCTGTTATCGTTGCCTTGTCATTACCATTAACCGCCCTTTTTACTCTAGCTTGTATGAAATACACCGGCCTTCCTATTCATCAAATGTCGGTGACAGGTCTAGTGGTTGCACTTGGGATCATGGTCGATAATGCCATTGTGATTGTTGATGCCATTGCTCAGCGCCGCAAACAAGGATTAAGTAAACTTGAAGCCGTCAGTAAAACCTTGCACCACTTATGGCTGCCATTAGCTGGCTCAACCATAACCACCATGCTCGCTTTTGCACCGATTGTCTTAATGCCCGGCGCCGCTGGTGAGTTTGTTGGCGGTATTGCTATCTCGGTGATGTTTGCCCTTTTAGGCTCTTACCTTATTTCGCATACCATTATTGCTGGGCTTGCAGGTCGATTTAGTCAAGATAATGAATCAATGGCTTGGTATCAAAAAGGCATGGCCTTCCCTCGACTCGGTCATGCTTTTAAAGCCAGCTTAGCCTTTGCCCTAAAACGCCCAATAATCATCGCATTGTTAATTGGTGTGCTACCGCTGGTAGGCTTTTTTGCCTCAACCAAGATGACAGAGCAATTCTTTCCCCCTCTGACAGAGACATGTTTCAGATTGAAGTGTATTTAGCGCCTCATGTGAGCTTAGACAACACCTTAAAACAAGTTAAAGCCATTGATGAGCGCCTTGAATCCATCGACGATGTCGAAATGATCACTTGGGTTGTGGGCGGCAATACGCCTTCGTTTTATTACAACCTTACCCAGCGTCAACAAGGTGCGACCAACTACGCTCAGGCCATGGTGAAGGTCACCGATTTTGATGCAGCTAATCGGTTGATTTTATCCTTGCAACGAGAATTTGATACCGACTTCCCCCAAGCACAAATCCTAGTAAGAAAGCTTGAACAAGGCCCACCATTTAACGCACCTGTTGAACTGCGAATATACGGCCCATCATTAGACACTTTAAATCAGCTAGGCGAACAAGCACGCGGTTTGTTAATGCAAACAGAAGATGTGATTCATACTCGCGCGACTTTAAGTGCTGGCACGCCAAAGGTGTGGCTACAAATTAATGAAGATGCCAGCTTAATGAGCGGCTTAAGTCTGACCGATATTGCCAAACAAATTGAAATGGCGACCACAGGGATCATTGGCGGCAGCATTTTAGAGCAAACAGAATCACTGCCCGTTCGAGTGCGTTTAGCTGATTCTTCAAGGGAGGAAGCCACCCGTTTAGCAGAACTTAACCTTGTCTCAAGCCAAGGCGATACCATTCCGCTTTCTGCTATATCTCATAATGAAATCAATGTTAGTCGCGGCGGTATTCCACGTCGAAATGGTGAGCGCGTCAATACTATTGAAGCCTATATTGTCAGCGGCGTGCTGCCCGGTAAAGTGCTAAATGATGTCAAAGCAAAACTTGAGCAAATTGAACTGCCTTCTGGCTACCATTTAGAAATTGGCGGTGAGAGTGCTAAACGTGATGAAGCAGTAGGTAACTTACTGTCCAATATCGTGGTGGTGGTGACTCTATTACTCGCCACAGTAGTACTGTCGTTTAACTCATTTAGATTAACCGCCATCATCTTACTCAGTGCATTTCAATCTGCGGGGTTAGGCTTACTGGCTGTTTACCTATTTGGTTATCCGTTTGGCTTTACGGTGATCATAGGTTTACTCGGATTAATGGGCTTAGCGATTAATGCCGCCATTGTGATTTTGGCCGAATTAGAAGATGTCCCCGAAGCAAGGCTTGGCAATACTGACACCATAATTGAACTGGTCAGTGGTTGCGGCAGACATATTGGTTCCACCACGATCACCACTATTGGCGGATTTTTACCGTTGATTATTGCAGGCGGCGGCTTCTGGCCACCTTTCGCTATCGCTATCGCCGGCGGCACTTTGTTAACCACCATGTTATCGCTGATTTGGGTACCGACAATGTATCTTATTTTAATGAAGAAAAAATCACAGAAAATTGAAATATTGTCGCCCGTACAAATTTAATATTTTCAACTACTAACCATAGAAAAACGACGCATTAATGCGTCGTTTTTTTGTTTAATATGTTGAATAACTAATTACTGATATTTCTCATTCTTCTCATGATCTTAATCAAGTCAATTTGTGAGTATATCTACTAAATTGTATTCACCTTTTTCTCGGAACTTATCAAATGAACTATCGAAGTTGGTCAATAACAAAACAAATAACGTACTTTTCGTTAGCGCTTACGGTACTGGTATTCAGTATTATTTCTTCCGTTTCCTATTTCAGCTCGTCGAATGTATTAAAAGAAAAAGCCATTGATTCGATGAATGAGCAAATGCAAAGTAATGCCGCGCTCATCGAGCTGCAATATGTGAGCTTGTTAAACCTTGCCCGCCGAAATGCCGATATTCTTCGTGCCATGTACCCTGGCAATTTTCATAAACCTGACCGCAGTGTCAGAATTTACAGTACTCAAACCCCTGCACTCGTTCATGAAAATACCCAAATTAACGCCACCAAAAGTCGAGTAGATCGCTTTTCAAATCTCACTGGCGGCACTGCAACTATCTTTGTTAAAGATGGCGATGACTTTTTACGGATCTCAACCTCGCTTAAAAAAGTCGATGGTTCACGTGCATTAGTGACCTATTTAGGTAAAGGACACCCAGGTTATCAAACCCTAATTAAGGGTGAAACCTACGAAGGGTATGCCAAGTTATTCGGCAAAGATTACATGACAGTTTACCGCCCAATCAAAAACGATAGCGGCGAAGTTATTGGTATTTTATATATCGGTTTTGACATTACAGAGTCAATCACTGAGCTGCAAAAAACCATCAACAACCTGGTGGTTGAAGAGTCTGGCTACTATATGCTGGTAAGAAACAGCGATAAAAGGTTAATTTCCCACCCTAGATTTAATACTGGGGATGAACTCAGTCCTGAAATTTTAAATGGTTTAGATGCCAATAAAATGATCGGCAATCATTTTAGTTACGAGTATCTCAATAATCAGCAGAAAACCATGTTTGCCAATAGCATTAATATCCCTGGTTGGAATTGGACGTTAATCGGCTTAACTGAAGCGTCAGAGCTTAATAACGAAAGTATGCAGCTGCTTTATATCACCGCTGGCGTTGCTGTCTTGGGGATTATTTTAATCAGCGGTTTGCTGGCAATGTCGCAAGTTAAAGCAATGGCGCCACTTCTGGTTTTACAGCAACAATTGCAGGCATTAGGCAAAGGCGATTTGTCACAGCGATTTGAGCTAAGAGATCCCAATAGCAATAATGAAATAGATCAAATTACCGCCAGCGCAGCAGACATGTCCGCAAACTTAAAAGACTTGATTGACTCGTTGCAGCACTCAGTTGAAACCTTAGAATCTCAGGCGCAAAAAGCCCAAGAGATGGCAAGGCAGAACGGTGATGAGTCTGAATCACTCATGATGCAAACCAATCAAATAGCCACCGCCATTGAAGAAATGTCAGCCTCTATTCGTGATGTGGCAAGTCACTCAAATGAAGGCGCAGCGAAAAGCCAACAAGTAGATGAGTCTTCTCGTAGCGGTCATCAACAACTAACCGAAGTCGTTGAGTCACTCAATTCACTTAAAACCCAGCTTAATGAAAGCCAAGCTAACATTGAAAATGTCAGTAAAGAAAGTGAAGCCATTAACCAAGTTACCGAAGTGATCAACAGTATTGCCGAACAAACTAACTTATTGGCGTTAAATGCAGCCATTGAAGCGGCTAGAGCTGGTGAGCAAGGACGCGGCTTTGCTGTAGTAGCTGATGAAGTTCGCTCCCTTGCTCAGCGCACTCAAAGCTCGATTTCAGAAATCAGTAAAACCATTGGCCAGTTGCAGTCACAGGTTAAAAGCACTGCCCAGCAAATGGAAGATAGCCACAAATTGGGAACCCACTCTGCTGAACAAGGTATGGAAACCAGTCACCAATTAAGCCAAATCACCGAAAGTATCGGTGAGCTTGCTACATTCACTAGCAGTATAGCCAGCGCTACAGAGCAACAGAGCGCGGTTGCAGACGAAATTACCCGTAATCTTCACCAAATATCTTCGCTCGCCAATGAAGGCCAAGTGCGCGCTGGAGAGACCGTTGAAGTAGCAGATGGATTAACAGAACTCGCTGGTGATCTTAAAACTAAGATTAATTTCTTTAAGGTTTAGGCTTATTAAGCATTAACTGGATAGAAGATTTTTTATTAGCTGAAATAAACCTTAGCGAACTCAGGTCTTTATTAGGGCATGGACTGAAAAGTTCATGCCCTTTTGTTTTATAGCAAATGGCCGTAATAGCAAAAATTAAAGACAGATTTAAATGACTCGCTCAAATTGATAAGGAAAAGCATGAAAAAACGTACCATAGCAGCATTATTTTCAAGCCATGCACTCGTACTCACCGTGGGCTTTGGCGCCGGTATTTACGCACTTCCTATTTTGACCGCGCCAGATGCACCTAGCAGCGAGCAAGTATTATCAGTCGACAGCCAACAACGCTTTTCCACTGAATTTACCCGAGACCTAAAAGACAGCGATGCATTGCATTGGGGCGAAGGCAAAGTCACCATTGGTGATGAGTTTATTACCCTCAATGGTAACCTCTCACCTGGGCCTGATTTTAAAGTGTATTTGGCTAAAGAGTTTGTCGAAACCGAAGCTGACTTCATACGTTTAAAATCAACCATGGTTCAAGTAGCTGACGTGAAAACCTTCGATAACTTTCTTGTGCCAATCACTACTGAGGTCAATGTCGCCGACTACAACACCATTATCATTTGGTGCGAAAGCTTCAATCAATTCATAACTGCGGCGCAATATCAGTCAATTTAATCGTTAAATAAAACCTCAGCTATTTCTACTGTTATTTTCAGCCAATAAAAAACCCTGCAAGTGCAGGGTTTTATTTTTCTAGCTTAAACTACTTGTTACTTATCAGAGTCAGCTTCTTTGATTCTGTCTAAGTTTTCAGTGTTCTCAAGCCAAAGCGCATTAATGATGCCAAAAGCACAGGCTAGTAATACACCTAGTATCCAAGAGAAATACCACATAATGGCTCCTTAATTAATATAGTGATGTTTTGTTCTTTTCGATGAACTCACGGTTCAAGCGACCAAACATCTTGTAATAAGTCCAAGCGGTATAACTCAGTACAATCGGTACGAAAATGATTGCAGCCCAAGTCATTACATTAAGTGTAATCTCACTCGCCGTGGCATCCCACATGGTTAAGCTCACATTCGGGTCTAAAGAAGATGGCATGATGAATGGGAACATTGCTGCGCCACAAGTCAAAATGATACCTGCAATAGCTAATGAGCTAAATAAGAAGGCAAAACCACTACGGTTTAAGCGACTAGCAAGTACAACCAGTACAGGCATAAGCAGACCCAATACAGGGAATAGCATAGTCAGTGGGTACTTGTCGTAGTTAGCTAACCAAGCGCCAGCTTCAACAGCAACGGTTTTAGTCGTTGGGTTTGAAGGGCCAGCAGTATCGATAGCAGAAGTAATCACATAACCGTCAATACCGTTTACTAACCAAACACCTGCAATAGCAAATAATACAGCAACGAGAAGACCAGTAATTTGAGCAGCTTTTGCTGCACGAACACGTAGTTCGCCTTCCGTCTTCATTTGTAGCCAAGATGCACCTTGCATCACGAACATAAATGCTGCAATTAAGCCTGCTAATAAACCGAATGGATTTAGTAAGCCAAATAAACCACCGTGGTAAGTTGCACGTAAGAACTGATCAAAATCAAATGGAACGCCTTGGAGTAAGTTACCAAACGCAACACCGATAATCAGCGGTGGTACGAAGCCACCGATACATAACGCATAATCCCACGACTTACGCCATCTTGGATCTTCAATCTTAGAGCGGTAATCAAAGCCAACTGGACGTAGGAATAAGGCAAACAGTACCAACATCATAGCCACATAGAAGCCAGAGAAAGATACGCCGTAAACCATAGGCCATGCAGCAAACAGTGCGCCACCTGCGGTGATTAACCAAACTTGGTTACCATCCCAGTGCGGTGCAATGGTGTTGATCATAATACGGCGGTCAGTATCGTCTTTACCAATCACTGGTAATAACGCACCTACACCCATATCAAAACCGTCGGTCACAGAGAACCCAATTAGCAATACGCCAATCAGAGCCCACCAGATAAATCTTAGTATTTCATAATCAAACATAATCAGGTCCTCAGATTAAGCATCTTGGTTTTCAAAATGATATCTACCTGTCTTAAGGCTTGATGGGCCTAGACGAGCAAACTTAAACATTAAGAACAATTCAATCACTAATAGAATCGAGTAGAACACAGTGATAGAAATGATACTGAACCACAGATCCGAAGTCGTTAGACTCGACGCTGACATAAAGGTCGGAAGCACTTCTGAAATGGTCCAAGGTTGACGACCGTATTCAGCCACAAACCAACCACATTCAATCGCAATCCAAGGTAACGGTAAGCTGTATAGTGCAGCACGTAATACCCAAGGCTTCTCTTCAATCTTATGACGCGTGCTTTGCCAGAATGCAGCAGCAAACACGAATAACATAATCACACCAGCACCAACCATGATACGGAATGACCAGAACATAGGCGCTACGTTAGGAATAGAATCTTTAGCAGCCGCTTTAATTTGTTCTTCAGTCGCGTCAACCACGTTTTCAGTGTAACGCTTAAGCAATAAGCCGTAACCTAAGTCACCTTTTGTTGCTTCAAAATTTGCACGCAATTCAGGACTTTCATCGCCAGCTTTTAGCTGCTCAAGGAATGAGTAAGCAACCATACCGTTACGAATACGTACTTCATGCTCGTCGATTAAGTCAATGATACCTGTCACTTCTTCATCGATAGAACGCGTTGCAATGATACCCATTGCATAAGGGATCTTAATCGCGAAGTCAGTTTCCATCTTCTCTTGATTCGGGAAACCTACAGCAGTAAATGCTGCTGGAGCTGGCTCAGTGTGCCACTCAGCTTCAATTGCTGCTAACTTAACGCGTTGTACTTCACCGACTTTATAGCCAGATTCATCACCTAATACGATAACAGACAGGATAGATGCCATACCGAAACTTGCTGCAATCGCAAACGAGCGACGAGCAAACGGTAAGTCACGACCTTTAAGGATGTAGTACGAGCTGATTGCAAGAACGAACATCGCACCAGCAACATAACCAGATGCTACGGTATGAACGAACTTAACTTGCGCTACTGGGTTAAATACCACTTCAGCGAAGCTGGTCATTTCCATACGCATTGTTTCGTAGTTAAACACAGAACCTACTGGGTTTTGCATCCAACCGTTTGCAACCAAAATCCATAAAGCCGACATGTTAGAAGCGATAGCAACTAACCAAGTGACTGCTAAATGCTGACGTTTGCTGAATCGATCCCAACCGAAGAAGAACATACCTACTAGAGTCGACTCTAGGAAGAATGCCATTAGGCCTTCAATGGCCAATGGTGCGCCGAAAATATCACCCACGTAATGTGAGAAATAAGCCCAGTTAGTACCGAACTGGAATTCCA
Organism: Shewanella sp. GJ50-10; assembly: GCF_055808815.1. Lineage (NCBI taxonomy): Bacteria > Pseudomonadati > Pseudomonadota > Gammaproteobacteria > Alteromonadales > Shewanellaceae > Shewanella > Shewanella sp. GJ50-10. Next base: position 3,184,628 of record NZ_JBVVSS010000001.1, read on the forward strand.
TTGCTAAACCGGTGGTCACACCTAAAGCAAAGTTAATCCCGAATAACTTACCCCAGAATTTAGTCATATCTTTATAGATTTGGTTATCTGTCATCACATAAAGTGATTCCATGATCGCCAAAATAAAGGCTAAACCTAAGGTTAACGGTACAAACAGAAAGTGGTACATGGCTGTAAGCGCGAACTGCAATCGTGACAGTTCTACAACCTCTTCAATAATCATTGGTGACTCCTTACTCGGTACATCCAATTGTCATGACGATTCCCATCAATCACAACAAGTGCCATTGCAGGAAAATTTATTAATCTAAAGTAGGGCTCAAAACAACAGGTTAACACCTTGTTAAATCGAGGCTAAACTACGTTTCAATCGCGTGCTCAGTTTATCTTGTTAAAACACCTTATAAATGAGATATTCATCACAGTTAACCTTAAAAGGTGACTTAACACTAAAAAACTAAAGTGCTCAATATCAATAATTCACTTAATATCAACCACTTAAGTCAAAAATCAAATACTGTTTACCCTTAATTTATATCACCGAAATTTGATACCAATCAACATAATCAGTCATAAAAAATGGCTTTTATGCGGGTTTTGAGCAGGTGCGCAAACTACCACCTTTTAGGAGTTGACACAAACGCAGATACTTGCTAGGGATTTGTTTACATTTTTGTAAAATCAACAATCCTAAACCACCTAATACTAATAAAAACACCCTTAGTGACAAAAAACAACTTTGTACATTTTTGCAATAGAATATTTAACCCAAAATAAAACCAACAAAACACAACTAACCCATGATATTAAAAGAATTTCTCACAACAAAGCATTTCAAGCTTAAACCAAAATAGCATTTTGCATTAGCTTTACTAATCCTAAAGATTAATTTTATTCGTTTGAGCTATTTTTTGAACAGGCATAGAATACATCCTGTATTCAGAGAAGGCCGATTGAACTTGAACAGAATGGATTTCAAGTTGCATCCCCAACTCTACTAATTTGACAATATTACTGAGTGGAGATTTAAAAATGACTAAATTATTTGAGCGTTTCATCAACAGCTACAAAAAAGTATTTGTTGAGATGTACCAAGCGTACTAAATCGCTTTTTGTTGTTGCTAACGTTTGTGTCTTACCTTTTGATACCCGTTAGCGGCAATACAACGAAAGATGTCTTGAGTATGCAGTCAGCTTGCTAAAGTCATCGGACGTTACCCTTGATGTTTTGTTAGCGCAAAACAGCTCTTGCAGCTCACTTGCAACATAGAGCATTGAATGGCCCTTTAGAATTTCGATTCTAAGGGGCTTTTTAATGTCTTTTTATATCTAAAATGGAACTATTCAAACATACGTTTGATATTGGGTTGTTGATCAACTTTGGGCTGTGAATTGACCTATTGTCCAAACTTCGTTTGGATTAAGTCAACGTCGTGGCGCTTCGCCCACACCAGACTAAAAGGGAGTGAACTGCGACTCCCTCTTAGAACACCCCGCAGCTCCGGCGAAATTTAAACAGCAAAATTTCCAACGGAGAATCATCCAGCATTAACCTTCCTTTGCAGCCCGCTTCAGCAAGCTACAAAAATCACTAACGCTCCCGATGGGGCGTCCCTTCCCCTCGAAAGCTAGCCAGACATCCATGTCTGGACTCACGCGATTTTCTTGCTTACCTCAATTCAAATTGAACATTCAAAGAAGATCAAAAGCATCAAAAAACAAATAAAATTGGCTTCTAAAAAATTAGGAACTATAAGCGAACCTGCAGCCTTGATGTTCCCCATTGAAATTGCAGAAATGCTTTGAAGAAAATGGCGTAAGCCTGACAGGACGTCAGGCTAGCTTTAGTTGGCCATGGATGGCCTTTCTAAAGCGTTAGCTATTTTCGAATAAGCATGAGGCTTGCTCGCTTTTCAGAGCAATTTCGAAGGGGCGGCAAGGGATGTCGAGAAGGGAAATGCTGTTGTTTCCCTTTCGTCTGGTGTGGGCGAAGCACCACGACTTTATTGTAAACATGCCCTAATCAGAACCCTTAAATAGTAATGGCTTTACATTAATTACAATGCAAATGTAAAATTCTGTATATCAACAACTTAATCGAAGACTTATCAAAAACAATACTCAATGAACTGTAATCACAACAAGGAAAGTTATGAGCTCAATTGACTACTCTAAATACTCAACTGATGAACTACTTGATGTAAAAAATATAGATCCCAGTACGCCTAACTATGCAGCTTTAATTAGCGAACTATCCAATAGGCAGGGTGAAATAAATGAAAAACGAGAACATGAAAAGGCTACAGCATTCTCGCTTGCTGAAAGTCGGGTTAAAGTAATAGGTTATTTTCAAATTACTGCTGCTGTAGCAATTTTGTTTTTTTACATCACCTCAATATTTGATGGCTCTGCATCACTACTGAGTACCGCAGTATCTTTACCTTTGATAGCGCTTAATTTAATCGCTGGCTTGACTGCAATAAAGGAAAATTACAAATATTATTGGCTTTCAATACTAAACCAGTCACTTCAAGTTCCTAACATTGCAATTGGAGCTATTTCGGCTACATATTCAGGACTTGGTGGTATCTACGCTAATATAAGTTGGGATTCTAACTTACAGTTTGGAATTAATGCGTTATTTTCTCCAGGCTTTACTTTTAATCAATACACAGAAAATTTACCAGTTCAAACAATCTCAATTGATTTATTAGCAATCATTTTTATTGCTGCTTTAGTCACTGTCAGTGACGCTAAATTTAATACTATTAAGCCAACTAACAAACCTGAAGATGTGTGAAAACTCTATCATATTGATGTCTGCCAAATAACTCGATATACCCTCTCTAAAAAGAGCATTCGTTTTTAGGTCTATTTTTACAAGTCCTATCCAATAAAAAAGGCGACCATTTGGTCGCCTTTTTACTGTTAACTCAATATTAGGTTAAGTAAAGCTTAACCTAACTTAACACGTGCGTTACGGAACATACGCATCCATGGGCTGTCTTCTGCCCACTCGTCTGGGTGCCATGAGTTAGCAACAGTTCTGAATACACGCTCTGGATGCGGCATCATGATTGTTACTCGACCGTCTGTTGTCGTTAATGCGGTAATCGCATTTGGCGAACCATTCGGGTTTTGTGGGTATTGCGTTGCGATTTGGCCATTACCATCAACATAACGCAGTGCCACTGTACCAGAGGCTTCTGCCGCTGCTAGTGCTTCAACAGATTTAAATTCAGCGCGACCTTCACCATGTGATACAGCAATTGGCATGCGTGAACCTTCCATTCCAGCAAAGAACAACGACGGGCTCTTTTGTACTTCAACCAAACTTGCGCGGGCTTCAAAGCGCTCTGAACGGTTACGGACAAAGTGTGGCCAATGCTCACTACCTGGAATGATTTCTTTCAGGTTAGATAACATCTGACAACCATTACACACACCCAGCGCTAATGTTGCATCACGTTCGAAGAACTGTGAGAACTCACTGCGAGCACGTTCGTTAAATAAGATTGATTTAGCCCAACCTTCACCTGCGCCCAGTACGTCACCGTAAGAGAAACCACCACAAGCCACTAGGCCTTGGAATTCTTCAAGGCTAATGCGACCCGATAAGATGTCTGACATATGAACGTCGCGGCTTTCGAAACCTGCGCGGTCAAATGCGGCGGCCATTTCAACGTGAGAGTTAACGCCTTGCTCACGAATAATCGCCATCTTAGGTGCTGCGCCTTTTAAGATATATGGCGCGGCAACATCTTCACTTGGGTTGAAGCTTAAATCAACCGTCAGACCTGGGTCTTTTGCTTGTTGCTTAAGCTCAAATTCTTCTTTGGCACATTCTGGGTTATCACGCATAGCTTGCATGCGGTAAGTCGTTTCTGACCACATAGTGCGAAGTGCGACACGAGTATCACTGAATACTGCGCGCTCACCGTCAACTACAGTGATGTTATCATCAGCAGTTAATGTCGCAACGCTATGACAATCAACGCCAGCGGCGGCAAATTGTGCTTTAATCGCTGCGCTATCAGCTTGAGTGACTTGAATAACTGCGCCAAGTTCTTCATTAAATAAACGCTCTAAGTCGTTACCGTTTAATGCAGCTAAATCAATGTTCAGACCTGTGTTACCAGCAAATGCCATTTCAACCAGTGTGGTGAATAAGCCACCGTCACTGCGGTCATGGTAAGCAATCACTTTTTGCTCGGCGACTAATGGCTGAATCACTTCAAAGAAGCCACGTAAGCTTGCTGCATCATCTAAATCTGGTGCAACATCACCAAGTTGGCTAAATACTTGTGCTAAACAAGAACCACCTAAACGGTTTTGGCCTTTAGCTAAATCAACTAATAGCAGCTCAGTTTCGCCTTTATCAGTGCGAAGTTCTGGAGTCACTGTGTGACGAACGTCTTTAACCACACCGAATGCGGTGATCACTAGCGACATTGGTGATGTCACTGTCTTGTCTTGACCTTCATCATTCCAAGCAGTCTTCATCGACATTGAGTCTTTACCTACTGGGATAGTTAACTCAAGCTCTGGACAAAGTTCTTCACCGACTGCTTTTACTGCTTCATAAAGACCAGCATCTTCACCTGGGTGACCTGCTGCAGACATCCAGTTAGCTGAAAGCTTAATGTCTTTGAATGAGCCAATATCAGTACCGGCAATGTTTAAAATTGATTCAGCAACGGCCATACGAGCTGATGCACCAAAATCTAATAATGCTAGCGGAGTACGCTCACCAATTGACATTGCTTCACCAGCGTAGCTGTCAAAGCTTGACGCGGTAACGGCACAATCGGCAACAGGTACCTGCCAAGGGCCAACCATTTGGTCACGGTTAACTAAACCTGTTACTGAACGGTCACCAATGGTGATAAGGAATGACTTATCAGCAACGGTTGGTAAATGTAGGATACGAGAAACCGCATCTTTAATATCAATTGAACCTTGCTCTAAAGCTGGTGAGGTCGCTTTTGCTGACACCACATCACGGCTCATTTTAGGTGCCTTGCCTAACAGCACTTCAAGCGGTAAATCAATTGGCTTGTTATCAAAGTGGCTATCTTCAAGGGTTAGGTGCTGCTCTTCTGTTGCATCACCTACGACTGAAAACGGCGCACGTTCACGTTCACAAATTTTTCTGAACGTTTCTAAGTTCTCTGGCGCAACCGACATCACGTAGCGCTCTTGTGATTCGTTACACCAAATCTCAAGTGGGCTCATGCCTGGCTCATCAGAAGGCACATTACGTAAGTTAAATAGTGCGCCTCGGTCTGCATCATTCACAAGCTCAGGGAAGGCATTTGATAAACCGCCCGCGCCCACATCGTGAATAAATTGAATTGGGTTGTCATCACCCATCTGCCAGCATCGATCGATGACTTCCTGACAACGACGCTCCATTTCTGGATTCTCACGTTGTACTGAAGCAAAGTCTAAGTCTTCGCTAGATTGGCCAGATGCCATTGATGAAGCAGCGCCGCCGCCTAAACCAATGTTCATTGCTGGGCCACCTAAAACAATCAGCTTAGCGCCGACAGTAATTTCGCCTTTTTGAACATGGTCTTCACGGATGTTACCTAGACCACCAGCAAGCATGATTGGCTTGTGGTAACCACGGACTTCAACACCGTTGTGGCTTGATACTTCTTGCTCGTAGGTACGGAAGTAACCCACAAGTGCTGGACGACCAAATTCGTTGTTAAATGCTGCGCCACCTAATGGGCCTTCAGTCATAATTTCTAATGGCGTAACAATACGGCTAGGTTTGCCGTAATCGCCTTCCCATGGTTGTACAAACCCTGGGATTTTAAGGTTAGATACACTAAAGCCAGTTAAGCCCGCTTTAGGTTTTGAACCACGACCTGTAGCGCCTTCATCACGGATTTCACCGCCTGAACCTGTTGCTGCGCCTGGGTATGGGCTAATTGCTGTTGGGTGGTTGTGAGTTTCCACTTTCATCAAGATGTGCATTGGCTCTGTGTGGTAGTTGTACACACCGTCTTGATCTGGGAAGAAGCGACCCGCAACGCTACCATTCATTACCGCTGCGTTATCTTTATAAGCTGACAACACATTGTCTGGGGTAACTTCAAAGGTGTTCTTAATCATTTTGAATAATGATTTAGGCTGCACTTCACCATCAATAGTCCAATCAGCATTGAAGATTTTATGACGACAATGTTCTGAGTTAGCTTGAGCAAACATCATTAATTCAATGTCGTTAGGATTACGGTTTAAGCGAACAAAGTTATCCACTAAATAATCAATTTCGTCTTCTGCTAAAGCCAGGCCTAACTGAACGTTGGCGACTTCTAACGCGCGGCGACCTTCTGCAAGAATATTAATACTCTTAAACGGTAGTGGTTCAGTGCGCTCAAACAACACAGATGCTGCAGCAAACTCAGGTAAAATCACTTCAACCATACGGTCGTGAATTAGGCCTTTAACTTGCGCTAATTGCTCTGTGGTCAGTGACGCACCTGCGACGTAATAAGCAACACCACGTTCAAGGCGTTTTACTTTGCTTAAACCGCAGTTTTTAGCAATGTCAGTTGCTTTTGAAGACCAAGGAGAAATGGTGCCCGGACGAGGAGTAACAAAAAATAATGAACCTTCTGGAGCATGAGATTCAATGGCAGGTCCGTAGGTTAAAATCGTTTCAAGCTGTTGATATTCTTTATCGTCAAGCTTGTCACTGATATCAGCTAAATGGACATACTCAGCGTAGATTTGCTCAACAGGAAGGGCTGCAGTTTCACAGGCCTCCATAAGCTTTTGGATTCTAAAAGCTGAAAGTGCTGGGGCTCCGCGAATGATCTCAATCACGTCAATTCACCTTATGATTATATTGGCAGGGTAAGAATTGGCGCTATTATAGGGAATCACACCTTATAAATCACCTAAGAAGGCTTGCTAGAACAGTGTTTCCCGTTAATGAAAACAATCAAAAATAATCGGCTAGTTTTCGTAGTAATGTTTCAGCAACATTTCATTATTATTTTATTTTTTTAAATTCGATTTTACTAATAAATTCAACCGTATAATTTAACAGCCAATGGCATTAGACTAGGTGAAATACAAAACTACTGCTACAGTATCTTTATAGAGTTAGATTTTTTAAATGACGCTTTGAAGTACAAATAGGCGACAAGCTAGAGAATTCGTGCCTATTAACGACTAATTTCTATCTCCAGCCTACTCACTTCATTTTTCGAGGGACATGACCAAACTAATAACGATAGTCTCAATTATTTCAATAAGCTTGCTACTTAGCGCTTGTCATCAAGCGAATATGAAAGCAACAGAATTTATTGAACATACGCCTGATCGTACCGTGTTAAAGGTAGGGACCCTTTACGGCTCGCAAACCTACTTAAACTCAGATCAAGGCGAGAGTGGCTTTGATTATGAAATGGCGGCAAAGTTTGCCAAGTACCTCGATGTGCCATTAGAAATGGTACCGTATCATAGTCGAGAGTTATTGTTTGACGCCCTGCACCTAAACGAAATTGATATTGTCGCTGCCGCTATTACGACAACCAATAATCGCCGCGAACAGTTCTTGCTCGGCCCTACCCTTTATGAAGTTAATCAAGTACTGATATACAAATCTGGTAATCTTAAACCTCGCGACTTTAATAACCTTCAGGGCGACATTACGGTTATCCCTGAATCAGCAGCCGTTGAGACCGTCATTAAACTGCAGCAAACCAATCCCAATTTAACTTGGCAGCAGGTCTACGATAAAAACAATGAAGAATTGCTCTCAATGGTGGCGTCAGGTGAAGTGCTCTACACCATTGCAGACTCAAACAGCTTGCTTATCAATCAACGTTATTTACCCGAACTACGAGAAGGTATCGTACTGGATGAAAAGACCGAGGTGGTGTGGTTACTTCCACCGGTTAATAGCGATCATTTATTGAGTTCATTGTTATCGTTTTGGCATATCCAAAAGCGAAATGGCACTTTAGAACATTTAAATGAAAAATATTTTGGCCATGTAAAGCGTTTTGACTATGTTGATACTCGCGCCTTTATTCGCGCGATTGATAATGTACTGCCTGAATACCAAGCCTTATTTGAAAAGTATGCAGGTGATTTAGATTGGCGAAAACTGGCGGCAGCGGGTTATCAAGAATCACACTGGAACCCTAAAGCTCGCTCGCCAACTGGTGTTCGCGGCATGATGATGCTCACCCAGCCTACAGCAAGCTCTGTGGGTGTTGATAACCGTTTAGATGCTGAGCAAAGTATTCGCGGCGGCGCTATATATCTACAAAAAATGATCGACCGATTACCAGATTCAATCCCTGATAGTCAGCGAATTTGGTTTGCCCTAGCTTCCTACAACATTGGTTTAGGTCATGTAGAAGATGCCCGTAAAATTACCGACGGCATGGGTAAAGATCCCAGTGCTTGGCGTGATGTAAAACAAGTTTTACCCTTATTACAGCAACGCAAATATTATCAGCACACACGCTACGGTTACGCCAGAGGCAGTGAAGCCGCCCATTATGTCGATAATATTCGCCGCTATTACGACACGTTAGTCTGGGTAGACAATCAAAACAGACAGCAAGAATCGTTAGAAGAAGTTGAAACTGAACTTGATGATGCCAGCAGTCTTAATGCAGAAAATACCGAAAACCCTGAAGATATTACTCAATCGTCAGCGAAATAAGTCCGCCATTAGCAAAATTGCGCAGGCATCAGCGCAATAAAACAGTCATCAAAACGGTTTATCATAACCGTGTATCCGTAGCTTAAAGTAGGTGAATAATGAGAAGACCGAATATGAATAATAATGCTCGCCGTCGCAGCAGTATTAAATTAAAACAACGTAGAATGCTAAATCGTCAAAAGCTATTCTTTGCCTTTTTGCAGCAACAAGTCTGATTGCTGTTTTAGCAGCTTTTTAAGTGCTTTTTTCTCATCACGGCGACGTTTAAAAAACTGACTCAATTGACTCGCACACTCTTCAGCTAACACGCCTGAATCAACCGTTAATTGGTGATTAAAGTGCGAGTCTTGTAATAAGTTAATCACACTGCCCGCCGCTCCTGTTTTTAAATCCTTGGCGCCAAATACCACTCGCTCAATTCTACTGTGGATCATCGCGCCCGCGCACATTGGACATGGCTCTAAGGTGACATACAAGGTTGCCCCTAACATGCGGTAGTTTTCGAGGATTTTCCCTGCTGCGCGTATACACTGCATTTCAGCGTGAGCACTCGGGTCGTGTTCAGTAATACTCAAGTTAAAACCCGATGCAATCATCTGATCATCTTTAACTAAAACAGCACCCACAGGTACTTCACCTAAGGCTTCTGCTTTTGTCGCCAACTCTATTGCCACACGCATCCACTTCTCATCTTGAATATCACGCTGCGTTAACTCTTCATCAGTTAATTGCTTTACTTGATGAGTGTGAGCATAAGTGTTGTTTTTGGCTTGAGTCATTAGTGTCTCTTATTTACGTTCTATTTTAGTTGCAATAAAAAAGGCGCCTAAGCGCCTTTTTTCAATCTAATCGGAGCTTATTCCCATTCGATTGTTGCAGGTGGCTTACCTGAAATATCATATACCACACGCGAAATACCGTCGATTTCGTTAATGATGCGGTTAGATACACGACCTAGGAAGTCATATGGTAAGTGTGCCCAATGTGCAGTCATGAAATCAATGGTTTCAACAGCGCGCAATGATACAACCCAATCGTATTTACGACCATCACCCATTACGCCAACTGAACGTACTGGTAGGAATACCGTAAATGCTTGGCTGACTTTATTGTAAAGATCTGCTTTATGCAGCTCCTCAATAAAGATAGCATCAGCTAAACGTAATAAGTCACAGTATTCTTTTTTCACTTCACCTAAAACACGCACACCTAAACCCGGTCCAGGGAAAGGATGACGGTAAAGCATGTCGTATGGCAGACCTAGTTCTAAACCAATTTTACGTACTTCATCTTTAAACAATTCACGTAATGGCTCAACTAATCCCATTTCCATATCATCTGGCAATCCGCCAACGTTATGGTGAGATTTAATCACATGGGCTTTACCTGTTGCACTACCAGCTGACTCAATCACATCAGGATAAATAGTACCTTGAGCTAACCATTTAGCATTAACGCATTTCTTTGATTCTTCATCGAAGATATCAACGAATACATGACCAATGATTTTACGCTTAGCTTCTGGGTCTGCTTCGCCAGCCATCGCGTCTAGGAAACGGTTTTCCGCATCAACGTGAACAATGTTAAGTCCGAAGTGATCGCCAAACATATCCATCACTTGCTCAGCTTCATTCAAACGTAATAAGCCATTATCAACGAATACACACGTTAGTTTGTCACCAATAGCGCGGTGCAGCAGCATTGCCACTACCGATGAATCAACGCCACCTGATAAACCTAAGATAACTTCGTCATCACCAATCTGCTTTTTCAAGCGTTCAATAGCATCTTCAATGATTGATGAAGGCTTCCAGTTGGCATCACAACCACAGATATCAAGGGCAAAATGCTCAAGCATACGCTTACCTTGACGAGTGTGTGTCACCTCTGGGTGGAACTGTACACCGTAGAATTTTTTGTCTTCGTTTGCCATGGCAGCAAAAGGACATGTTTCGGTTTTAGCGACAGTAACAAAACCTTCAGGAATTTCTGATACTTTGTCACCGTGGCTCATCCATACGTCAAGTAATGGCTTGCCTTCAGCACTGATAGCATCTTCAATGCTTTTGAATAATGCTGATTCAGTTTGCACTTCAACTTGTGCGTAACCAAATTCACCTTCACCAACACCTTGAATAACTTTACCGCCTAATTGCTCAGACATGGTTTGCATGCCATAACAAATACCCAGTACAGGTATGCCAGCATTAAATACGTATTCAGAAGCGCGAGGCGAATTATCTGCCGTCACACTTTCAGGGCCACCGGCCAAGATGATGCCATTAGGAGCAAATTCTTTAATTTGCTCTTCAGATACATCCCAAGCCCAAAGCTCACAATAAACACCGATTTCACGAATACGGCGGGCGATTAACTGCGTGTATTGCGATCCAAAGTCTAGGATCAGGATTTTATGCTCATGAATGTTGCTCATGGGATACCTTATATCTGGTTTTGCTTAGAGTAGGTGTACTTCAATCTAAACGCATTAAGCGCTTTACGAATAAACTCGTCACTCATAAATGCGTTAATTACATTATGCAGATTGAAAAAAGGCGACAATCACATTGCCGCCTTTATTTAATTAAGAACCGCTACGGTAATTCGGCGCTTCTTTACTGATCGTCACATCGTGGACATGAGACTCGCCCATACCTGCCGATGTAATTTTCACGAATTCAGCTTTTTCATTTAATTCTTTAATGGTTGCACAACCAGTAAGACCCATACATGAACGTAAACCGCCCATATGTTGGTGAATGATTTCTTTCAACTTACCTTTGTATGCAACGCGACCTTCAATACCTTCTGGTACTAATTTGTCAGCAGCGTTATCGCTTTGGAAGTAACGGTCTGATGAACCTTGAGTTTGGGTCATTGCACCTAAAGAACCCATACCACGGTATGACTTGTATGCACGGCCGTTGTATAACTCAGTTTCGCCCGGTGCTTCTTCAGTACCAGCAAACATTGAGCCTGCCATGATGCATGACGCGCCAGCAGCTAATGCTTTAGCCAAATCACCCGAAAAGCGAATGCCGCCATCTGCAATGACAGGAATGTCTAAATGCTTAATCGCTTCTGCAGCATCTGATACTGCTGTAATTTGCGGAACACCAACACCTGTAACGATACGAGTAGTACAAATTGATCCTGGGCCAATACCGACTTTAACGGCATCAACACCTGCTTCAACTAAGGCTAAAGCACCTTCAGCTGTTGCTACGTTACCGCCAACAATTTGTAAATCAGGGAAGGCAGCACGAGTATCACGAATACGTTGTAAAACGCCTTCTGAATGGCCGTGTGAAGAGTCAATTAGCAATACATCAACACCGGCTTTAACCAATGCTTCAACACGCTCTTCGTTACCTGCACCAGCGCCAACAGCTGCGCCAACACGTAGTCGACCTAATTCATCTTTACATGCATTTGGTTTACGCTCTGCTTTTTGGAAATCTTTAACCGTGATTAAGCCTTTAAGCTTGAAGTTGTCATCAACCACTAATACTTTTTCAACGCGGTGTGAATGCATTAGCGTTTGAACTTCATCTAACTTAGTGCCTTCGAGTACAGTGACAAGACGATCTTTCGGCGTCATAACTTGCTCTACTGTGCGGCTCCAATCAGTGATAAAGCGAACATCACGACCAGTGATGATACCGACAAGCTCATTCGCATCGTTAATCACTGGGTAACCAGCGAAGCCATTGCGTTCAGTTAATTGCTTAAGCTCAGCAAGCGTAGTGCTTGGTGTTACTGTCACAGGTTGTTGAACGATACCAGCTTCGTAAATCTTAACTTTACGTACTTCTTCAGCTTGTTGTTCAATCGTCATGTTTTTATGAATAAAACCTAAACCACCTTCTTGCGCCATCGCGATCGCTAAGCGAGCTTCAGTTACGGTATCCATAGCTGCAGACACGATAGGTGTGTTTAATTCAATTTTTTTAGTCAGACGAGTTTTCAGAACAGCGGTATTTGGGAGGACGGTTGAGTGAGCAGGCACTAGTAGTACATCATCAAATGTTAGTGCGTCATTTCTTAATCTTAACATGCAACATCTCCCAGAAAGTGTAGGGTTTAGAAAGGGTAAATATTGCGGCGGGATTATACCTTGCATATTTAGGTTGGTAAATGGAAAATAGTGAAAAAATACTCTTGGTCGGTTGAATTTGATGAAAAGCTCGAAAAATAATGTTTACACCGTTTCCCGATTAAACGGTGAAGTCCGCCAGCTGCTTGAAGGTGAGCTAGGAAAGGTGTGGCTTGAGGCCGAAATCTCGAACTTTGTTTCCCCAAATTCAGGTCATTGGTATATGACATTAAAAGATAGTCGCTCACAAATTCGTTGTGCGATGTTCAAAGGTCGTAATCAAACGGTTCCTTTCACACCGGTTAATGGTCAACAAGTATTAGTTAAAGGCTCCATCAGTGTTTACGAACCCCGTGGTGATTATCAATTGCTGCTTGAGTCAATGTTGCCAGCTGGTGATGGATTGCTGGCACAGCAATATGAAGCACTTAAACTTAAATTGGCGGCCGAAGGCTTATTTGCAACAGAAACCAAGCGTCCATTGCCACAAAATATTCAACGAATTGGTGTTATTACCTCGGCAACTGGAGCTGCGGTTCGTGATGTGGTTAAAGTGCTTTCTACTCGCGACCCATCAATTGAAGTGGTGGTTTACCCAACCCAAGTACAAGGCGCGACAGCAGCGAAACAAATCATCAATGCAATTACCACGGCCAATAGACGTTTAGAGGTCGATATCTTATTGCTTACACGTGGTGGTGGATCATTAGAAGATTTATGGTGCTTTAACGATGAAGACCTAGCACTCGCGATTTATAATAGCGCCCTGCCCGTTGTCAGCGCTGTGGGCCATGAAATTGATACCACTATCAGTGATTATGTAGCAGATGTGCGCGCCCCGACTCCGTCTGCGGGTGCTGAATTATTATCGGACGATAAGGGCAATAAAACCCAAAAGCTCAACCTGACGTTTTCAAGATTGCGCCAAGCTATGCGTCATTACTTATTACACCAAAGCACACAGCTGACTGAGCTAAACCACCAGTTGCAACGTGAAGATCCTAAGAGGCAACTACAACAACTTGAGCAGCGCTTTGATGAAATGCAGTTAAAGCTTGAATCAGCCCTGCGTCATAAGCTTGCTAATGCCACGCTAGCTCAGCAACAACTTAAAAGCCGACTGCAACAGCGATCACCCGCTCATAAGTTAACCTTAGAGCAAAACAAAGTGGGTTATCTCACCAGCCGTTTAAAAGAAGCAATGAAAGCAAGGCTTGCCAATGCCAATCAGCAAGTGAGTTACAGTGCCCATCAGCTAGAAACCGTTAGTCCATTAGCTACATTAAGCCGTGGTTACAGTATTACCCGTGACGCTGAAGGGAAGATTTTAAATAATGCTGAGCAAGTTAATGCTGGCGACACACTGACCACGACCCTAAATCAAGGTGAGATTAAGTCAGTTGTTCAGTAGAGCAATAATGCTATAGCTCTATAGTGCATCCGTTCTGTTCTGAGTAAAAACAAAAGTCATCCCGCCATGAGCGGGATGACTTTTTTAGGCTCGTCTAAAAACTTAATGTTTAACTTATGCCTTAAGACGATAAAGCCTCATCATCAATAGCATCAACAAAGCTGTTAATGACACACTACCGCCACTGACAATCACTTCAGTCTCTACCACTTCAACATACTCTTGTTCGTACACTTCATCTCTGTCACTGCTTTCCAGTGGCAAAGCATATAAACCGTCAGATTCATCGGCACTTAATGTCGCAACAATGTCTTCATAACCTAGCTCATATAAATCAATCAACACATCGTAATAATCGGTTTTATAGCCTTGGGCTAAGGTTGTGAGTACCTCGTAGTCATCGTCTGTAGCATCACCATAAATAGTAAATACTTCAGTAGAATAATAATGCTCCCACGGTCCACCATTACGACTTAAATAAAGCTCTGCATAAACATTGGCAGGTTCACCTTGAGTAAAACCATAGACATCGGCATCAAAGGTCACACTAAAAGTTTGATAAAACCCATCTTCATCAAAATCGTCGAACAAACGACTATAAGCATCATAAATATCAAAATCACGATAACCGACAATTGATTGCTGCCGCACATGATTAGATAAATGATTAGATTCTTGATTTAATCCAAGGTTAGTGTCAGTTGCGCTATCTGACACTTTGGCCTTTTCAGCGGATGCTTTTTCAATAGCATTAGCATCATTAACGCTTCGCTGTGCTGCCGCTGACAATATTCCCGCCTTACGCTCAGAAGTGATTTGTTCACGACTAGCCCGTACAGCTATAGGTTTACCTTGGGCGATATCACTTTGACGCTTCGCTCTTTCTTCAGCCACTAACAATTTTAATGATTGTTGCTGCTCTGCGGTCAAAGCGGGAGCACTTCCAACAGCAAACGATGCGTTATTTACTTGCCGCCCTTCGCTCACCACAATGATATTTGGGTTAAGCGTATCTTGTGCTGTTACGGGTAAACTGAGTGTCAGCATCCATACGCATCCAATAACTGTCGCCATCTGATTGAAGCGATTTTGCTTATTAATTTGAATATCCATCATTATTCCCTCTCATTCAGAATCAGCACCAAAATTAATTAAATTAACCCATGGTGTGCGAATGTTATTTAAGTTCCTTTATTTAAGAACACTTAAAATGAATGCAAGATGAACAAACAAAGCGCCAAAGCTAAATAAATAGTTGGCGCCGGAATAAAACAGAAAGGAAGTAGAAAGGAATATGACTAAATAAAGTAGTTAATCTATGACTCAAAAAATGGAATTATTGCTCCTACGGATTCAAAGCTTTGTATGTTCGATATAACTCGCCTATAGCCCAAATCGCAGCTGCAAATAAACCAAGCTGGCCAACATTTGCATAGGACGCTAAGGCATTATCTGAATAAATTAGATAACCCAATAACCGCCCCAATTCATAGACACTAAACACGATAATGATTGGACATATTACAAGGGTAAAACAAATCCATTTGTTGTTTTTAAAATCCATAAATATCCTTATTAAATAGACTCAGAAAGATTAACGTATGTTATTTTATAACTGAAGTAAAATAGAGCACGTCTCTCTATTTTACTTCAAAAAGTTCATACCTTAATTACAGCAATATTATTTAAGCATGCGCTTCAAGGTATTATCTTTATCAATAATATGATGTTTTAGCGCACCTACCACATGTAAAAATACCGATGCGATAATGGCATAGCCAGCCCAATGATGAACGCTATGAAAAAATGAAGCGATCTGCGGATAATGTGCCAGTGCTTTTTGAGGGTTAGCAGGGTCAACATTGCGCGCAACAATTTCAAGCCCGAATACATCAACTCCATTACCACCTAATGACGACATTAAAAAGCCAGAGATAGGCAATAATAAGGTGCCTAGAATTAATAGCCATGTACAAGTTTACTCAAACTATGTTCTATTTGAGTGTAGTTACCTGCTGGAGATGGCCAACCATTTTTGATACGCCACAGCACGCGTAATAGCACTACAAAAAAGATGATAAAGCCAAATGATTTATGCCAAGAATACAGGCTATAGGTTTTGGTTTCTGCCATAAATACGCCAATGGCAAGCAGAGAAATCATGCCAACACCGACAATCCAGTGTAGCGTTCGAGTGATAGGGCTCAAAGTCGTCGAGGTGTCGAGTTGCATTTCATTTTCTCCGTGTAAATTTATTCAAATGCTCAGCTATATTTCAACTAGCGCCGCATTTTGAAACAACAAAATAATCACCCTGTAAACTTAAAGGTTATCGCCTAGTACTACAACTCGATTGACATAACTTTGCACATTTAAGTTGTTCATTTTCATCTGTATCCTCCAATAGATCTTTTGCCATTCATCTTCTATTCATTTAAGTCCCCCCATAATTAACATCGTCACTAGAGCTAGGTGATTTTCGGTTATGCAGATGTTTCTATATTGAAAGGGATCTTTTACACTGAGAACTGATTTTAAAGATATATATTGATGTGGACGCCGCGAATGAGCAGATTAATCAACAAATTAGGCATTACCCTGTTATCTTTCATGTTGTTTTCAATGACAACATGGTCTGTTCAGGCTGCCCCATTGTCAGTGACAGGCAATATCAGCAGTGCTATTTCCATGTCATCTTCAGTAAACTTCAAACACCCAGGCTTCAATAACAAATCAAAGGGTGGCTCAGGTAAGTCTCAATCTTTAGCAGTTAAAAGCTCCTCACAGGCAGCTCAACTCGCCAAACGACAATATTCTGCAAAAGTGTTATCAGTTCAATCGACAAAAGTAGGCGGTTCGCCAGGTTACAGAGTCAAAATGCTCTCTAATCAGGGAATGGTATTTTATGCCACCGTTAATGCACGTACTGGTTCAGTTTCGAGGAATTAACCATGAGAATATTGTTAGTTGAAGATGATGTAGGCTTGCAGCGTAACTTATCTGAGCATTTACAAGCCGCGAATTATAGTGTCGATATATCATCGGATGGTGAAGATGGCTTATTCCAAGCGACAGAATATCAGTATGACGCCGCTATTATCGATGTTGGCTTACCTAAAATCGATGGTTTGAGCTTAATTACTCAACTGAGAAATAAGCAAATTGATTACCCTATTTTGATTTTAACCGCCCGTGATGGCTGGCAAGATAAAGTATTGGGCTTAGATTCTGGCGCGGATGATTATTTAACTAAACCGTTTCAACCAGAAGAACTGGTTGCCCGCCTAAATGCCCTAATTAGACGTTCAGCAGGACAAGCTAGTCCTATTGTGGCTAACGGGCCATTTAGCCTTAACACTCGTACCCTTGAATTGAAGCACTTACAAAATCCAATCATCCTTAGCAGCTCTGAATTTAAGCTATTTGAATACTTCATGCTGCACCAAGGTGCAGTGATTTCTAAGCCCACCTTAATTGAGCATATTTACGATCAAGACTTTGATTTAGACTCTAATGTGATTGAAGTGTTTATTCGTCGATTACGTAAAAAACTCGACCCCGATGGCGATTATAAATTGATAGAAACCTTGCGCGGTCAAGGTTATCGCCTGCGACAATTAAGTTAGTTGCCATGATGAGGTTTGCTGCTATAAGTAAGTTAACCAGTGGGCTAAGTTCATTTAAAGCACGCTGGTCTAACACTCCTAAAAAAGCCTTTTTATCTGGCGGCGTAAACTCACTCAAGTTTCGGTTGATGCTTAGCGGTTTATTACTAATTTTAGTATTACTGCCGCTGATCGGCGTGACTGTTAATAGCGCTTTCCAACATCAAATTACTCAATCGATAAACAATCAACTGCGAGCTTATGTTTATTCAGTGCTTGCGGTCGCCGAGGTTAAAGACGATCAAGTCGTCATGCCTAATTATCTGATAGAAAATCAGTTTAATGTCATTGGCTCAGGGTTATATGCGCTGATCACCTCAGACAATCAACTGCTTTGGTATTCCGAATCCTTTTTTGGTTTAAACCTGCCAACAACCAGCTCAACAGCCTTAGCACTGCCTACTCCACTGATGGGGCAAGGAGCCCTGACTCAAGTTAGCTTTGATGATTTAGCCGGCAATGGCGATAACAACCACGTGGTTTATAGCTTTAGCGTTAGTTTTGAAACCAATGAAAAGCCGCTGGCAATCACAGTTCACATTGTTAAAGATGACGCCGATTATCAACAACAGATTAGTGAGTTTAATACCACCTTATGGACTTGGCTGATTGTTTTAATGTTGGTACTGGCACTCGTACAAGGGATTTGGCTATTTTGGACGTTAAAACCATTAAATCAATTTACCAAAGAGCTTGCACTGGTTGATAAGGGTCAACAAACTCGCTTAAAACAGGATTACCCCAACGAATTAAATGCGGTGGCTAATCAACTCAATATTTTACTTAACACAGAGCAGCAACAAAGGCAGCGTTACCGAAATGCACTCGCTGATTTAGCCCATAGTTTAAAAACCCCGTTAGCGGTACTGCAAAGCCAAACTGATTTAAGTGCTGAGTCAAAAGAGCAAGCCACCAATATTAATAACATCATTAGTTATCAACTAAACAAAGCGAAATCCAGCGCTAATCAAGCTTGGCATATAGGCATAAGCATCGATGATGTAGCCAGTAAACTCATTAGAACCTTAGCAAAAATTTATCAGCAATCTTATGTGGATATTGATTATCAAGCTGAGCCAAAGCTAATGTTTAAGGGTGAAGAAGCAGATTTACACGAGATGCTTGGCAATTTAATGGATAACGCTTGTAAGGCTGCAAAATCACAAGTGTGTTTATCGGTAGAGCAAACTGATTCAACTCTACGTTTTATTATTGAAGATGATGGTGACGGGCTCACTGAGCAACAGCGCCAAAATGTATTCGAACGTGGTATTCGCGCTGACACTTATCACCAAGGTCACGGTATTGGCTTGGCTATCGTTCAAGACTTAGTGAAGACCTATCAAGGTGAACTAGCCGTTTCCCAATCAGAGCTATATGGTGGCGCTAAATTTACAGTAACCTTTGCCAGCTAGCTTACTATGTAAACCCGCTTTAATTATCGGCATTTTTCTCAAATAACTCCCCTTGCGTGATTAGCTTTCATCTTACGTTCATTTTCACTTAGTTATGCTATCTCTAACATTCGTAAAGTACCGATGTTTGGTACCTGGAGATAAAATGATCCGATTATCTATCCCCACAAAACTCATTAAGGCTGGGCTTATTAGCTTATGCCTAATGTCATCAGCAGCGGTAATGGCTGTTGATAGCAATGCTGTTGGAAGTAATGCTGTTGAAAGAAATAGTGACGCGCAATATGAGCAAACTCAGCCTTCAGAAGCTCAGCTAGCGCAAATGTTAGCGCCTATTGCCCTTTATCCAGACAGTTTGCTCACCCATATATTAATAGCAGCGACTTACCCACTTGAGATTGTTCAAGCCCGTCGTTGGGAGCAACAACATAATAGTTTGAGCAACGAGCAAAAAATGCAACAGGCTGAACTTGAGTCTTGGGATCCTAGCGTAACAGCACTGGTTGCTTTTCCGACTGTACTTGAAAAGTTAAATGAAGATTTAGACTGGACTCAAGAATTAGGCGAAGCCTTCTTAGAAGATGAAGCAATGGTACTTGCCAGTATTCAGACTCTTAGACAGCAAGCGGACGAAGCTGATAGCTTTAATGAAATGGATAACATGACTGTTACCCGTGTTGAAAAGCAGATTATTATTGAACCAGCACAGCCTGAAGTTATTTATGTACCAGTGTACGATCCGCGAGTGGTTTACGGTCATTGGCGCTGGCATGCTTATCCTCCAGTTTACTGGCATTATCCAGCGTACGCATATTATCGCCCACACCGTCCAATTTATTGGGGTCCTAGCGTATACATTAACTTTAACTACTTCTTTGGCGCTGTACATTGGTCACATCATCGCGTCGTAGTAGTTAACCATCGTAATACTCGTTATTACCGTAAACCACATAAAATTGCATACAGCACTGGTTCGCAACGTTGGAAACATAAACCCGCTCATCGACGTGGCGTTGCTTACAAAGCGCCAAAAGTGAGCCATCGTTATGACAAAAAACGTTATAACAAGGCCAGTATTGCTCATAAACCAGTTCATAAGCCTTCACATAACCCAGCAGTAAAGCCGGTTAATAGTAAGCATAAAGCCAACTACGCAAAACAGTCGCAACAGAGTCGCGTTAACAAGGCATTAAAGGATAATAAAAGAAATACAGCGAGTCATAACAAAAGCACTTATAACAAATCGGTCAATCAGACGGCGAAGGTGAATCACAACCGTTCGAATAACTCGAGCAAATACAAGTCGCCAAGTTATAACACCTCGCATTATAAGACGTCGCAGCATAAGGCTTCTCAACATAAAGCTTCGCAAAGTCCGAGTTCGTCAAATAAGGCAACTCATTATAAGCAATCGAACCAACGAGCCGCTACGCAGCGTTCTTCGACACAAAGAGCGACAACTCAAAGGTCGTCGAACCAAAGAGCAACAACACAGAGATCAACAGCACAATCAAAAAGTCATAACCGCTCTTCGAGTAAGAGTCATTCAAGACATCGTTCATCTGCGCCTCAACAAAAGGCTAGATAACTAAAGTGATTGATTAACTCAATGATGAACTAACGAAGCTATTGATTAGTTTATAAATTGATTAGCTTAGCGATTGATTAGCATAAAAAAAGCCTGAATTTTTCAATTCAGGCTTTTTTATTATCTTAATAAACGCTGTCAGAAGATTACTTCTTGCGGCTATTGATATGGCTCATAGCACGTTTACGACGACGCTCTTGGCTAATCGTCAGTTTCTCAGTACGACCTTGGAATGGGTTCGCACCTTCTTGGAAACGAATTTGAATTGGCGTACCAATTACTTTTAATGAACGACGGAAATAGTTCATCATGTAGCGCTTGTATGAATCAGGTAACTTACTGACCTGATTACCATGCACAACAACGATTGGCGGGTTGTAACCTCCAGCATGGGCATATTTAAGCTTAACGCGGCGACCATGAACCAATGGAGGCTGATGATCATCTTGTGACATTTGCATAATACGAGTCAACATTGAAGTGCTTACGCGGCGCGTCGCACTGTCATACGCTTCTTCAATAGACTCGTATAAATGACCAACACCCGTACCATGCAATGCTGAAATAAAGTGAATGCGGGCAAAATCAATAAAGCCTAAGCGGCGATCAAGTTCGCTTTTAACACCTTCTTTAAATGACTGGTCTAAACCATCCCATTTGTTCACTGCAATCACAATTGCACGACCTGCGTTTAATGCAAAGCCTAATAAACCTAAGTCCTGCTCAGAAATACCATCTTGTGCATCGATAACCAGTAAAACAACATTGGCATCTTCTACAGCTTTAAGGGTTTTAATGACCGAGAATTTCTCGATAGTTTCATGTACTTTACTGCGGCGACGAACACCCGCAGTATCAATCAATACATATTCACGATCTTCGCGCGTCATTGGAATATAAATACTGTCACGAGTCGTACCTGGCGCATCATAAACCACCACACGTTCTTCACCTAGAATACGGTTAGTCAGTGTTGATTTACCTACGTTTGGTTTACCGATGATAGCCAATTTAATTGGTAAGCTTTGCAGACGCTCTTGTTCTGCTTCGGCTTCCTCTTCGGTGTACTCGCGTACTTCTTCACCTTCTTCATCTGAATCTTGGCGAGTAATACCCATTGCTTCAGCATAAGGTGCTAAAGAATATTCAATCATATTGGTCACGCCGCGGCCTTGCGCAGCTGCCATTTGATAAACTTCACCTAAACCCAGCGACCAAAACTCAGCACAAGCTGAATCAGCGTCAATACCATCAACTTTGTTGGCAACAACAAAGGTGGTTTTATCACGGCTACGTAAATGCTCTGAAATCGCAAGATCAGCAGAAGTTAAACCAGCACGAGCATCAGTTAAGAATAATACGACATCAGCTTCTTCAATCGCAGCAAGCGACTGTTCAGCCATTTTTGTTTCGATCCCTTCTTCAGTGCCATCGATACCACCAGTATCAACCACAATAAATTCGTAACCAGATAAAAACGCACGACCATATTTACGGTCACGAGTTAAACCAGGAAAATCGGCGACAAGCGCATCTCTTGTGCGAGTAAGACGGTTAAATAAAGTTGACTTACCAACATTAGGTCGCCCCACAAGGGCCACTACAGGGATCATGATTTTGCCTCTAAAAACTTTTAAATAAAAAGCCCCCGGAACACACTTCCAGGGGCTCTAATAAGGTTTACTGGTTAATTTATGGCAGGATTACAGTAGCTAGCTTCCCGCTGCGACCTTGCACATAAATTTTGTCTCCAGCCACAACCGGCTGCGAGAATAAACCATCACTATCAACCTCAACTCGACCAGCGACTTCGCCAGTGTTGCGATCGATAAAGTGTAGATAACCTTCAAAGTCACCTACCACAATATAAGAACCAATAACTGCAGGAGAAGTTAAACCACGGTTTGTTAACGTAGTATTACTCCAAAGTTCCAAACCATTACGTCTATCTACTGAGTAAATACGACTATGGTCATCAACGACATAAAGTCCAACACCTGCTGCGGCTAATTCATTAAAGCTTGAGTACTTACGTGTCCAAACAACACGACCTGTTCTTAGCTCCATTGACACCAAGTTACCATTGTAACTTACCGCGTATAAATTATCGCCCAAAATTAACGGTGTCATGTCCACATCGGCCATACGAGTAAACTCGTTACCGCCAGTTGGACTGAATACCGCTTGTTCCCAAGCCACTTGACCGTTGTTTTTAACGATAACTGATATTTTACCATCAGCTGTACCTAGGAAGAAACCACCTGAATCATATGCAGCTGAACCTGTACCACGCAGGGTCAAGTTTGGCAGTTGCATTTCGTGGGTCCATAACTTGCTGCCATCTTCAATTGAGAATGACTCAAAGTTACCGTCACTGGTATGCACAGCTACAGAATCTTCAGAAACTGTTGGTGGCGATAATAGCTCACCACTAGCAATAGCATGCCAAGCAACGTCACCTGTTTTGGCATCAAGTGCAACAAGCAAACCTGATTCACCACCAATAAAGACTTTATTACGGCCAACAGTTACGCCAGCTGCAATACGTGCTTCTTTGGTTTTAGCCAGCGCAGTATCTTTAAATTCTGACGCTAAGTCTTTACGCCAAGCGACCTTACTTGTTTCTTGATCGTAAGCAACAACAGTACCGTTACGGTCAGCAACATAGACATGACCATAGAAAACGGCTGGTTTAAGTTGTGAGTAATAGTCACCCACACCATTGCCTACACTGACGCTCCAATTTACTTCTGGAAATACTGTAGCTTGGATTTCAGTAAGTTCTGTTACAACTTCTTCTTCATTATCATTAGAAGAACAAGCAGATAGCAGCGCGACACTTAAGCCCGCTGCTAGCAAGGTTTTGCATAAAGACTTCATTCGGCTAATTCCTTATGCCTTGTTTAAATTGTCTAGCTTCATTTGTAGTGCAGGACTTGATAACGAGCCGCCATTGTCTACAGCTGCTTGGTATGCAGTTCTTGCCTTGTCCATGTCGCCTTGACGCACTAGGAAGTCACCTTTTAATTCGTCACGTTGTGCATTAAATGCTTCATCGCTAACTTGGTCTAAAGTTGCTAATGCTGTGCCTAAATTACCTTGCTCAGCTTGAACTCGAGATAAACGAATCGTCGCTAAAGAGCTAAGTGCTGCACCTGGGTTAGCTGCGATGATTTTAGTGAAAGCCGCTTCAGCTTTATCTAAATCACCCGCATCTACTGCAGCTTTTGCAGACATTAGCTCAAGCAGTGCTTGATAACCTTGTTGATCATGTTGCTGACCAAAATCGCTAACAGCAGCCATAACAGCTGTGCTGTCTGCGCTATTAGCGGCAATGCTTTGAAACGCTTCTGAAGCTGCTTCAGCATTTTCAATTTTCACGTCAGAATAATAATTCCAACCGTACAATCCACCTAGACCTACTACTGCACCTACAATGATAGAGCTGCCGTAATCTTTCCAGAACTGCTTAATAGCATCTACTTGTTGTTCTTCTGTGCTATAAATATCCACGCGCACTTCCCCTTTCTATTCAGTTCTGTTTATTAGCTATAAGCCAATATTAAAATAATGATTTAATCGTGGTCGCCAAATCGTCTCGGGCAACCAAAAGTTGTTCGTTCTTATTTCTCAATGGCTTAACTGCAACCTGTTGGTTTGCGATTTCGTTCTCACCAATGATTAATGCATACTCAGCGCCGCTTTTATCAGCACGTTTCATCTGCTTTTTAAAGTTACCGCCACCACAATGACTCATGACTTTAAGCTGTGGCAGGCTTTGACGCAACTCTTGAGCAATTTTAATTGCTTCAACTAAACAGTTTTCGCCCATTGCTGTGACATAAACATCAACAACAGGTGCAACGTCTTTGTTCAGTTCCAGGGTTTCAAGCAATAACACAATACGCTCAAGGCCCATTGCGAAACCCACAGCAGGAGTATCTTTACCCCCAAGCTGACCAACTAAACCGTCATAGCGACCGCCAGCTAATACAGTGCCTTGCGAACCTAAACTGTCAGTAACCCACTCGAAAACAGTGCGGTTATAATAATCTAAACCGCGAACAAGACGAGGATTAACTGTGTATTGGATGCCAACAGCGTCTAAGAGTTCACATAAGGTTGAAAAATGTGTTTTTGACTCTTCACCTAAGTACTCCATTAATGCTGGCGCATCGGCCAGTAATGCTTGAACTTGTGGTGATTTAGAGTCTAATACGCGCAGTGGGTTTGAGTACATGCGGCGCTGTGAATCTTCATCAAGCTGCTCTTTATGCTGCTCTAGAAACGCAATCAATGCATCACGGTAGGCTGCACGCTCAGCTGGATCGCCCAATGTATTAAGCTCTAACTTGACGTGTTCAGTAATCCCGAAAGATTCCCAGAGGCGCGCTGATAACATTAATACTTCAGCATCAATGTCTGCACTTGGAATACCATAAACTTCAACACCAAACTGGTGGAATTGACGGTAGCGGCCTTTTTGAGGACGTTCATGGCGGAACATTGGTCCCATGTACCATAAACGTTGTTCTTGGTTATACAGTAAGCCATGTTCGTTACCCGCACGAACAGTAGAAGCAGTACCTTCCGGACGTAAGGTTAAGCTGTCTTCATTGCGATCGGCAAAGGTATACATTTCTTTTTCAACGATATCGGTAACTTCACCGATAGAACGTTTGAAAAGATCTGTTGATTCAACGATCGGAGTACGGATTTCGCTATAGCCATATGCACTAACAGTAGAACGGATAACCCCTTCTACTTTTTGCCATACTGGGCTTTGCGTTGGCAGAATGTCGTTCATTCCGCGAATTGCTTGGATCTGTTTAGCCACGTTTTGCCTACTTGAGTTAACTTGCCTTGGTTTAACATTAATCGATTTGTTCGATTTAAAATCGATGACCGAGGGCTTAAATTAATCTACATGCCTTACACAAAAATACACCTACCATCGCTGGTAAGGTGTATTTATTGTCTAAAACAAACTTATTCTGTTGCGTCTTTAATATCGATTCTATTTTGCATTATCGCTGCTTTTGCACGAATTTTAGCTTCTAATGAATCCACTAAATCATTGTTATCAAAACGCTCTTTTTGACGTTTTCCGTCATCGTAATAACCACTTTTGCCATGGCTACCCGTTAAACCAATATCGGAAACTAGCGCTTCGCCAGGTCCATTTACGACACAACCAATGATAGAAACATCCATTGCTGTGGTGATATCTTCTAGGCGCATTTCAAGAGCATTAACCGTGTTGATTACATCAAACTCTTGGCGCGAACAAGAAGGACACGCAATGAAGTTAATGCCGCGGCTGCGAATACGCAGTGACTTTAAAATATCAAAGCCAACTTTAATTTCTTCAACTGGATCGGCTGCAAGTGAAATACGTAACGTATCACCAATACCTTCAGCCAGTAGCATCCCTAAACCGACGGCTGATTTAACTGAGCCAGCTCTAGCACCACCCGCTTCAGTGATCCCTAAATGCAGTGGCTGTTTAATTTGTTTTGCCAATAAACGGTAAGACTCAACCGCTAAGAAAACATCTGATGCTTTAACACTGACTTTAAACTGGTCAAAGTTAAGACGGTCTAAAATGTCCACATGACGCATGGCTGATTCAAGCAAAGCTTCTGGCGTTGGCTCATGGTATTTATCCATGAGATCTTTCTCTAAAGAACCGCCATTCACCCCAATACGGATTGGAATGTTTTTATCACGAGCACATTCAACCACACTACGAATACGTTCTTCGTTACCGATATTACCAGGGTTAATTCGCAAACAATCTACGCCGTATTCAGCCACTTTTAGTGCAATACGGTAATCAAAGTGAATATCAGCCACCAAAGGCACATTGACACTTTGTTTAATTATCTTAAATGCCTCAGCAGCATCCATCGTCGGCACAGAAACACGCACAATATCCGCGCCCACTTTTTCAAGTGCACGAATTTGCGCCACTGTTGCTTCTACATCAGTCGTTTTAGTGTTCGTCATTGATTGAACAGCTATCGGGGCACCATCACCGATAGGCACATCGCCAACATAAATACGACTTGAAGGACGGCGAATAATAGGAGATTCGTTATACATAATCTATTGCTCTACTGCTTACTTAGTTACAGCTAACATTACACTCTTGGTAAGGTTAACCTAGCCACACGGCCTTCTGAGAAGTCAGCTAAGCTGACATCTTCACCATTAAATTGAATCTTCACGACTTGCGGTGCGCCTAAAATAAGTTTAAATGGCGCAACACCTTTAGCTTCAACGACTCGACTAGAACCTTTAACGCCATCAACTAAAGTTTTACCAGTTGCATCAACTACGTTAACCCAGCAGTCGGCGGTAAAACTCATCGATATTGCATCATTAGCTGCTAATGACTCAGCTGTATTTTGCGCTGCATCAGTGTTTACTAGATCAGTACTAGTAACGTCTGTGTTAGCAACTAATGCACTAGCAGACTGCAGTGTATCAACCGCAGGTTCTACGCTTTGCGTTGCATCATTAGCCAAGCCTAAGGCTGCTTGTGTATCAGCATTTGCTCCCGATGCAGTCTCTACAGGCATTTGTGATGGTTCTATATAGGCCATATTCGGATCGATTTCTGGCTCTAATAAATCTTCTGTTTGACTGACTGCAGGTACATTGGCTGCAGCAACTTCTTCAGCTGTCGGTTTAGACAAATCTATACCGCTGAGCAAAGAGTCCTTTTGCACCCACCAAACAACTAACAAGGCTAATAAAGCTAAAATGATTAGGTAAGTTACTATCGTTAAACGACTATCACGAGCATCACGAGTCGTTTTACGAGAAAAACTTTGCATTGCAGCAGTTTCGTCAGGTAGTTGTTGAGCTAAACATTGTTGTAGGGCTTCAACATCAGCCTCTACATATTTAGCATAGTTTTTAGCGTAGCCTCGGGCATATGTTGCCGACGAGATATTATCAAAAATATCATTTTCAATATCTTCGATGACGCTAGGACGCAAGTGCAACTGAGTTGCAACCGCATCGACTGATAAGCCTTTTGCTTCACGCGCTGTACGTAACAGCATACCAGCAGTTGATACTTCTTCTAGTAACTCAGTTTGCTCAGCGTCATTCCCATCTATCTGGGAAGTCTCATTGTTATTATTTGTCATTAATGCAAAGTAGCCCTATATTCTTTCGCTTGCTCAGAGGCTGGATATTTGGCTATTAAAGTAATGCCATAGCGCTGAAGCGCTTCATAATCCGCCAACTCACGCGATATTTTAATTCCTAAAGCTAAACTTTCAGGCGTTTGCTGTGCCACTCGATGAAAACGCTGTAGGTTTGATTTAGCCGCATCATAATCATTTTCAGCGATAGCTAAATCAATCAGCTCCATCAATGTGGACTGTCGTCTTGGATCGTAACGTAATGCACTTTCAAAATACTGTTTGGCCTTTTCAGACTCGCCATTCGAAAGACTACACACTCCTAAGTTTTCGTAGCTTGATGCCGTGCGGGTGTATTCTTTGGCATTAATCGCATTTTTAAACATCACTTCAGCTTGACTGTATTTCTCTTGTTGGCATAAAAACACCCCAAAGTTATTCATCGCATCACCAGTAGCATCACTGGTGTTAATGGCTTTGCGATAAGATTCTTCTGCGCGTTCAACATCATCAACAGTTTGATAGTAATAAGCCATAGCTGTATGCACTGCACTTAACTGCGGTGCATACTCAACTGCACGATTCAAATTAAACTTTGCCTGTTCCATGTTGCCACGATTCAAGTAGGTCAAACCCAGCTGCATTCTCTCTTTTGCAGCTGAGGTTTTATCCAATGTCCTTTCAGAAACTGGAATATCCGTACCACTATACGTTCTTTCGGTAACACAACCCACTAAAGGTAATGATATGGCAACAATAATTAAAAGTTTCGGCAATCCGTGCATGCTTCTTACGCCTATTAATCTATACAAACAAACAGTTAATCCATTGTGACCGAAATAGCATTGTCTTGCATGCGTTTTTTCGCTAATCGTTTAGTTCGATCACGAATATCACCCGCTAATTGACCGCAAGCAGCATCAATGTCGTCACCACGGGTTTTACGCACAATCACGGTTAACCCATATTCCATTAATACTTTCGAAAAACGGTCAATTCTAGAGTTAGAAGAGCGACCATATGGCGAACCAGGATAAGGGTTAAATGGAATTAAGTTAATTTTACATGGAGTTTCTTTCATCAACTTAGCCAGCTCATGTGCTTGGTCTGTGCTGTCGTTGATATGATCGAGCATTACATATTCTACGGTCACGCGGCCACGGTTAGCGTTTGATTTAGCTAAATAGCGACGGATACCTGCAAGGAATTCTTGTAATGGATATTTTTTATTAACTGGTACTAATACATCACGTAGTTCATCGTTTGGTGCATGTATACTGACTGCAAGTGCGACATCTAATGCATCGCCGAGTTTATCAAGCGCAGGTACCACACCTGAGGTTGATAATGTTACGCGACGCTTTGATAAGCTAAAACCGAAATCATCTAGCATGATATCCATTGCAGGAATCACGTTAGCTAAGTTAAGTAACGGCTCACCCATTCCCATCATCACGACATTAGTGATTGGACGGTCGCCAGTATCTTTTTGGAAACCTAAAAATTGTGATACACGCCAGATTTGGCCAACAATTTCAGATACCGTTAAGTTACGGTTGAAGCCTTGCTGCGCTGTTGAGCAGAAAGTACATTCCAATGCACAGCCTACTTGAGATGATACACATAAGGTCGCGCGGTCTTCTTCTGGGATGTAAACGGTTTCTACTTCTTGGCCTTGGCCCACGTTAATCGCGAACTTAATGGTGCCATCTTCAGACTTTTGGAAGTTTGAGATTTCTGGCGCAACCACTTCACACTTACGAGCTAATTTAGCGCGCAATGCTTTGTTAATGTTGTTCATTTCTTCGAAGTCGCTAACACCAAAGTGATAAAGCCATTTCATCAATTGATCGGCTCTGAATGGTTTTTCGCCCATTTCGGTGAATAACGCTCTCATTGCCTTACGATCAAGATCCAATAAATTGATCTTTTTCTCACTCATGTTGTCTAACCTCAAAAAAACCTAAAACCTGCTAGCGGGCGGCGAATTATACAGATCCTTACAAAATTTGGCCAGTGAACTCGCATTAAAGCTTTGATACTTTCGTTACTATTGCTAAAATTTATGTGGACTAATATTGGTCTGCCATATGGAGGTGTAATTCCACCTTTATGATAACTCTTATCATTATAGTATTTATCGCTATTACAATCTCATTTCTTTGTAGTGTATTTGAAGCGGTACTGCTGTCTGTTACCCCTAGTTATATTGCCAATTTGGCAAAAACTAACCCGAAAGCTGCTGAGCGGCTTGATAAACAGAAACAAAATGTGGAATCACCACTGGTTTCTATTCTGACATTAAATACCATAGCCCATACTGTTGGTGCTGCTGTTGCAGGTGCACAAGCTGCAAAAGTTTTTGGTGATGAAATGCTCGGTGTATTCTCCGGTGTGCTTACCTTCTTAATTTTATTCTTTTCTGAAATCATCCCTAAAACATTAGGTGCAAATTACTGGCGTTCACTCGCAGCACCTGTGTCATTGATTTTGGTTTGGATGGAAAGGCTCACCAAGCCGCTAATTTGGATGTCATCTCAAGTGACCAAATTAATGGGCAAAGGTGACGAAGGCCAATATATTCGCCAAGAAATGAGTGCAATGGCTGAGATAGGCCTACGTTCAGGCGAGCTAGACAAGCAAGAGTCAGCTATTTTGACCCAAATGCTGTCAGTAAAAGAAATGCCAGTATCTGCAATCATGACCCCAAGAACGGTTATGTTTAAACTGCCATTACATTTATCTCAAGGTGAGTTTGTACAACAGTATTTGGCTAAGCCTTTTACCCGTATTCCGGTTTATGAAGACGACCCGGATAACATTATCGGCTACGTCAACCGTAACAATATCATTCAAGCAGAACGCTATACGCCTAAAGAGTCTATCGGTGTATTGAAAAAGAACCTGCTAGTGATCCCTGAAACGGCGAAAATCTTACCAATATTCGAATTAATGATTAAGCGCAATACTAAAATTGCCATGATTGTTGATGAGTATGGTTCTGGTGAGGGTATTGTTACTTTAGAAGACATTGTTGAATCGTTACTTGGTTTAGAAATTGTCGACTCAAACGACCCTGTTACCGATATGCAGCAGCTGGCTCGCAAGTTATGGAGCACACGCATGAAACATAAAGGTATCGTATTGTCAGATGATGGTGAGTTCTCTAAACGAGAAAGCATGGGCAATAATGAAAGCTTAAATGGCAAACCCAAAATTCAAGTTGCCAGTACTCAAGCTGCCTCAAAACCTGCTAGTGATACGTCAATAGACTGAATATCAGAGTTTATTGAAGTAGAGCATGTTGAAGTTAAGTAACCATCAAATAAAAGGGAGCATTGCTCCCTTTTTTGACTAAAAATAGTTTTAAAAGCGTAAATAACAGGTGCAATCTGACGCTGCCATAATTGTCACCTAACAAGGGAACTTTTAACTGTTTACCTTGTAAATACAGAGGAAATGATGCCTAAAAATTACCCGCTTTCGCTCGCTCATATCAATGACACGCATTCAAATTTCGAGCCCAGCAAAATTCAATTTAACTTGACTGTTGATGGTCAACAATTTCAAGCAGAAACCAAAACCGGTGGTTATGCTCGCCTCAGTTATCAAATCGAAGTTGCCAGAACAAAAGCCCAAAACACAGACCAAGCATTCATGTTTCTTCACGGCGGTGACAGCTTTCAAGGCACTTTATATTTTCGCGAATTTCAAGGCGCAGCCAATGCGCATTTATTAAATATGCTCAAACCTGACGCCATGGTGTTGGGTAATCATGAAATTGATGCCGGTAACAGCCCAGTTTTAGCCTTTTTAAATCGAATTGAATTCCCGCTATTGGCCGGCAATATGGATTTAACAGAAGAGCTATTAGATAAGGAAGGACGCTTAAAAGATCATCCGATGCTACTGGATTATGATAACGAACAGCAATGTGCCAAGGTTTTGCTAAAACCTTTTTATGATAAGCAAATCGCCATTGTCGGCATTACTCTTGACCAAATGCCGCTAATCGCTCGGCCAGATCCTGATACTCATTTCATTAATGCCATCGAAACGACTAAAAACACAGTCGACAAGCTTAAAAAGCAAGGCATTAACCATATTATTATCCTCAGTCATCTTGGCCTTGACCAAGACAGAGAGCTAGCAGAAAAAGTTGACGGTATCAGTATTATTGTCGGCGGTCACTCGCACACCTTGCAAGGTAGCTTTAGCGATTTAGGCTTAAGCCACACGGATTACGCAGAAACCATTAACAACACGCCGATTATTCACGCCAGTAAATACGCCGAAGTATTGGGACTTGCCGACATTGAATTTGATGAGCAAGGACGTTGCACGGCAATCAATGGCAATAACTACTTTATGCTTGATGAACAGGTTGAAGTATCCTACTTGCCATCAAGCAAAGAAAGCACAAGCTCGAATACACCAGAATCTAAAAATGCCTCACCATTAATAACAGCTGAGCCAATAATAACTGCTGAACAAATATCAACAGTAATCGCAACATTAAAAGCGCACCCTGGTGTGTTAGGCAGTGAGGCTTGCGCTGAAGTGCACCAAACGATTATGCGCGATTACCGCCCTGCACTTAACGCACTAGAAGAGCAAGTACTGGCCCATATTCCACGAGATTTAATCCACACCCGTTTACCAAGTAAGCACTTTCCTCATGGCAGCGAAATTGCCCCATGGGTGTGTCGTAGCATGTACAAAGCGACCAAATTGTCTGAACCAGAATTAGACTTCGCTTTACATAATGCTGGCGGCGTTAGGCAGTCGCTTAATAAAGGAAACTTATCAGTTGCAGATGTACTCGGTCGGATATTGCCATTCGAGCTGCCATTAGTTAAATATCAAATCCAAGGTAAGTATTTATACCAAGTGCTGGAATCTGCGATTAACTCAGCAACGAATAATGGCGTGACAGGTACTGGTGCAGGTAGCTTCCCTTATGCTTATGGCATACGCTACTTTTATGATGGCAAGCTTGCAATGAACCATCGCATCACACTCATTGAAGAGTTTCAGCAAGGTGAATGGCGTGAAATCGATACAGAGAAGCTTTATATAGGTGTATCCAGTGCATATACCGCGGCAGGTAAAGAAGGCTACGACGCACTGCTAAAAGCCCATTGGCAACAAGATTTGAATACCATGACCTTACCTGAAGCATTTGTAGACTTTGTATCTCAGCACGGCAACTTAATTGAAAACCCATTACAACCCAATGTGTACTACGTCAGTCACAGGTAACGCGAATTAGGCGATAAATTGTCTCAATGTCAGTTATCACCTACCAACAATTATCACTGGCTAAACAATTATCAAAAACAAAACCCTATACATTAGTTAAGGTTAATATTATTTATGATAATGTAGTATTCACAAATCTGCAGCTGATCACAGACCCTGTGCTGGCTTCATGATTTAATGCTGTATCTTTATGTGGATTCATGACTTGAATCATTGCAAATATTAGCCTAATCAAATAGGAAACGATTTCATGAAAGCAAAATTAATCAAATTAGCAGCTGCAGCAACATTAGCGTTAGGCGTATCTTCAGCTTGGGCTGCTGGTATTATGCACCAAGGTGAAGTTCTAGAAACAATGAACAGCGGTGGCTACACTTACGTACAAGTTAAAGCTGAAGATAAAACTTTCTGGGCAGCAGGTCCTCAAGTTGAAATCACTAAAGGCGATACTGTTAGCATGAATGAGCAAATGTGGATGAACGATTTCACAAGCAGCACGCTAAACAAAACCTTTGATGAGTTATTATTTGTAGGCAAAATCGAGAAAAAATAACTCGCTTTAGTTTCAGATAAATCGATAATCGGCTAATTTTTATTAGCCGATTTTTTTTGGGGTTAACTTTTGAGTCGAATATTTTGATTTGAACTCATACTTAGGCTTAATATCGTTTGAAATAAGATTAGCATTTTCAATGAAATCTCAAAACATGAAAAATAATGATATCTCCATTATTCCTTTTGCACCAAAATTCGCCCTACCAGTAAGCCTACTGGTTCATCAATGTGTTCAACACATTGACCATCCTCGATACAGTAAGCAGCAATTAAATGCTTGGTCTAGCGCACCTCGTTCCAAAAGGCATTGGCTACAACGACTGCAACGCAGTCAAAGCTGGCTACTTGTCAGCAAAACTCAACAGGATGAAACACAGGAACAAACACTGGAGGTAATTGGACTGATCAATGTCGAGACTCATTTTCACAGCCGAGGGTATATAGACAGTTTATATATTTTGCCTTCATTACAACGCCAAGGCTTTGCTGAAAAACTCTACCTAACACTTGAAACTTGGGCCCTGAGCCAAGGTTACTCATCTTTAAGTGTCGATGCATCATACTTATCAAAGGGCTTTTTTCTGAAACAAAATTTTAAGCAGATCCAGCCGAGTTACCAAATAACCAAAAACCAAGTTATTAACGGGTTCTATATGACTAAGGAGTTAGATAGACCTTAAATAAACATTTCGCTTATTAACTCGTCATGTAATTCAGCCACTAGCTGTTTAACCAGTATTACTTTTTCAATAAAGGCTGCAGCATTTCTTCTAAGCCGTTTAACTTCACTTCATACATCAAAGCTAACTGCTCACCTAACTTCCCTTCTGGAAAGCCTTTACCATGAAACCAAACTAAATATGGCTCTGGCAATTCTAGCAGTTTTCTTCCCGCATACTTTCCAAAAGGCATTCTTTGATTAATTGCCTCTAACAGTAGAGCTTCATTCATAAATTAGTCATCCCACAATTTTTCTCAAGCTGGTGCAAAATAATCTAAAAATACAATAATCACAGCTCAATTATTTAGTGATGGATTTTTACAGTAAAGGGATACCTAATCAAGCTTACTGTGATAATTCACTTTCGATTGCACTTTATTATACAAATCTCAGTATATCGTTTAGGAATATCAATAAGCTTTATAATACTATTTAGCTATGAATTTGAAAGACGGCTAACTAGTCGAGAAGCATTAACTGATGACTGAAATATTAGCGTCAATGTTTTTACGCCTTAAGTTACTCATAATTAAAGGGTTGAACTAATAAGTTTTGCTAAAAACTTAATCAGTCAAAAAAACGCCTCACTCATGCATTTGTCAAAAATACATGAACAAGTCAAAAGGACTTTAACGTCAAATTACCGCCAATTGACCTGTTACAACTCTCCACATAAAGTTAATAACATTAAAGCTAAATGTTGCCGATAAATAGTATTTTTAAATACTTCTGCTGCACCATTTTGTTTGATTTGTATATGGCTGAGTATAACAACAACGAGTGTTTATAAAGTCGTTCTCGTTGTCCCATCAGGAGAAGTAAAGATGATCATATTAGTCGGTGGAGAAAAAGGTGGGAGTGGTAAAAGCTGTCTCGCACAAAACGTTGCTGTTTTTCTCGCAAAAGACGCCAAGTCAAGCATCATCATGGTTGATTGTGACCCACAAAGAACAACATCAGACTGGATCCAAGCAAGAAATAATAATCCTGAACTGCCTGCCATCAATTGCGTGCAGTTATATGGAAAGATCCGAAATGATTTACTCAGCCTTGAGCAACATTATGACTATGTCATCGTCGATTGTGGTGGCCAAGATAACTTAGCTTTACGTGCCACACTGTCAGTTGCCTCCCATGCATTAATGCCTTTACGTCCTAAACGTCGCGATTTAAAAACCGTGGAACATATGGATGACATCATCGCGACTTGTAAGATGATAAACCCAAAAATGAAAGCTTCATTTGTCATCACTCAATGCCCAAGTTTACCAAATCAAGCGGGTAGAATTTTTGAAGCCAAAGAAGTGTGCAATACCTTTGATATCAATGTACTTGAGTCAATAACTTACAGCCGTAACATTTACGATGACAGTGAAGAATCAGGTTTATCTGTTATTGAAATAGACCCTAGCGGAAAAGCGGCTAACGAAATTCGCAATATTGCATGTGAATTGCTGGAAGTTAAAAATGCACAGCAACTTATCCAACAACGTAATGAAGCCGGTAATGTTACGCAGCTGAGGGGGACTTATGGGGCTAGCAGATCTCAAGAAAAACGTTACGCCATGTAAATCTCAATTTTCACCGCAAATGTCGGTTGATGATTTTATTGAAGCGGCAAATTTATACGCTATGGGTAAACAGCCCAATAATAGAATTCAAGACGATTCTAATAAACAAGCAATGGAGCAACTATTGGCATTAACACAAGCCAATGACCCATTAAATGAAACACCGCACTTAACTGGTAAACCGCAGCCTTTTAGAAGGGCAACCTTTACATTAAGTGAGGCAGCTATAGAGCAACTTACGGCACTAAGTTTAAGCAGTCATAGTGCAAAATCGAAACTGATAAGGCAACTTATCCAACAGCACTTTTTATTATCCGAAAAAGAACAGCGGGCAATAGAAAGTGGAATAAAAATAAAGTAAAGAATTACCATTAGTTATTAGATAGCGTACAAGAAAAACAATAATCCCTCCCTCCTCTTTGACTGGCATCAACGTACGTTGTTTGCCAGTTTTTTTATAACAAATAAATTATATTAATTAGTATTCACTAAACTGCCCTTGAATTTATCAAACAATCGCCCAATAACTTATTTAAGCTTATTACTCATCAAGGAAGGCATATGTTTGCATTGTTGGCTCTGATCATTATTTCAGTGATTGCCATTGGTCTCATTGTCTCTAAACCAAAGCGAACTCAGCGACGCAGAGAAAGAATCGTTCAACAGCCCTTCCCGAAAGCATGGCGTCAAATCCTTAAACGTCGATTTCCCTACTTCAAAGCCATGCCAACCGATCTGCAATTACAATTAAAAAAACACATCCAAATTTTTATCGAAGAAAAAGAGTTTGTAGGCTGTGATGGTTTTCAAATTACTGACGAAGTCAAAGTCACTATTGCAGCGCAAGCTTGCTTATTATTACTGAATCGACAAACTGATTTTTATCCAAAACTCAAACAAATCTTGGTTTACCCATACGCCTTTATTGTCGAAAAAAGAGGAACTGATTTTGCGGGTGTTGAGTCCAATCAGCGTAATGTTTTACTGGGCGAATCATGGGGCAATGGTAAAATTATTCTCTCTTGGAAAAGCACCCTTGATGGCGCTGCAGATCCATTTGATGGTCAAAACGTTGTTATCCATGAATTTGCCCACCAGCTTGACCAAGAAAACGGCCAAGCGAATGGCGCTCCGCCACTGAGAGATATTACGGATTATTCAGCTTGGTCAATGGTATTAGGCCAAGAGTTTGAAAACTTACAGCATTGTGCGAGGCAGCAAACCCCTTCTTTGTTTAACTATTACGGCGCAACCAATCCTGCTGAATTTTTTGCAGTTATTAGCGAAACCTTTTTTGAAAAACCACAAGAATTTTACCAACAACACAATTTGCTTTATAAAGAGTTAAGTCACTTTTATCAGCTTGACCCAATCAACTGGCAGTAATTTCATTGTTAGTTGATTTATCATAAAAATGCACAAGGAATTCCCATGCAAAATGCCCTGCTTACCTTCCTATTAACTAGCAGCTTATGGGTGATGTCATCACTTCCCGCTGAAGCCAAGGACATGATCTCAATAGAGTCTAAACAACAGGCTGATACGCTATTAGATCAACTCCACCAAGACGCCAGTGATGCCAACTGGGACAGCTACTTTTCTTTGTATCATGCAAACGCTATATTCCTCGGAACCGATGCCACTGAACGTTGGGATATGAAGCAATTTTCAGGCTATGCAAGACCTACAGATGGTTGGCATTATGAGGTTAAATCTCGCCAGTTATTGCAGTTTGACAACACTATCGTATTTGATGAGTTACTTGAAAGCGCCAGTTACGGCTTATGCCGTGGTACAGGAGCACTACAATTAACCGATGATGGCTGGAAGATAGTCCAATACCATTTAAGCATTGCTGTGCCTAATGAAGATGCTAAAGCGGTAGCAAAGCTTATTAAAGAGAATTAACCCTTAATTAGTTATGAGCTTGCAGTTAAAGAAGAATAGTTAAGTGGCGAATAGAAAAGAACTAAGCTCAAATTACTCCTCCAACAAAAAGGCCTGTGAATTAGTCAATCCACAGGCCTTTTGTTTAATCATCAAGTCCATTTAACAGCTAAAACTGCATATGCTCATCGATAATGCTAAGTATCCGCTCTTTTAACCACATAGGCCCATAATCACTCATATCGTTGTGCCTTGAGTCATTAATCATAACCACAGCAATATTTGTTGCATCTTCTGCCTCAGTAGGAAGAACGCCTTCGTCAGCTGGGTAATCACTTGCTCTTATTGAAAGCACGTCAATTGCTGGATCTCTTGGTAAAGGCACTCTACGGTGGTCTAAGGTAATAATACGGCTGATGTAATCCACCAGGCTCTTTTCAAACTGGTTAGCATCCGATGATTCACCCTTATCATTGATTACAGCCACACCTTGTTCATCAGGGTTCTTTATTTCAAGAGCATTTGTATCAAGAGCATTTACATCAAAAACAGTCGTACCAGTGGTTGCCAGTAATGCTGAAATATCACCGCCATTTGAATGACCGATCAGAGTAATATGTTCAAAATCAAAATTCGAATTCACATAAGGATATACATCCTGCGGTGACTGATCTGCATTAACGTACTGAACACTAAAATAGTGCTGAATAAAATTCAGCGTATCAGCCCCACGTTGCCAATTTTCAGCACGGGTTTGTAAAAAAGGCTGAACTCTTGATAAAGGAGGGTCTGAAGGTAACTCGTGACGCACCGCAATAACCAAATACCCTCGCTTTTGAAAGTGCTGGCTTATAAATTGATACTCAGTATGAAGCAGGCCGTACCCCGAACTCAAAATCATCACAGGGCATTGACGGTTTCCAGTGCAATTAAACTCTGCTACAGGGTAATAAAGCTCAACTGGAATCAATCGTTGCCGTGATTTATCTTCAGCAATGATACTGTCTGAGCGAAGTTGTTGGGTAGAGGGTGAGTGAGTTAACTCAGTTGCAATCACGTTTGATATGAGCACGCATGGTACTAATATACTTGTCATTAGTGCTCTTGACACTAGAACTCTAGTTATAGGGGCATTGAACAATATCGAAAAATAGACACTCGTATGATTAAGTCGTTTAAACAATGTTGAATGACCTATGTTAATTAACGGAAAATGAGTCGAGACTCTAATGGACTGATAGCCCGAAACAAAGATTAGCTAACTGAGTTAAATGGCAAAAACTATCAAAATCTTGCTGAGTTATTTGTTTTGATGAAATATATTTATCCGCATAAAACAACCCAATCGTTTTTTCATTAACAACAATCGGCGCAATCATGAAACCGTATTTAAAATTGTTATGGTTAAAATTAGCACTCACAAAAGAAGCTAACTCACTTAGCTTTCGTTCATCAAACTCATGTAACCAATTTGCTTGTTTATGATTAATGCTTTGCATAAATGGGTTGCTGCCACCTTGCATTTCAATCAGTAACTCTTGTTTAAACTTTTCAGCCCCTTCTCCAAATGCAATGCGCGGTGATAATTGCTTTCGGTTAGGCGACAACAGCATCACTGCACAACGATCGACGCCAACACCATCTAATATGCCTTCTAATGTCGTTTGCACTACTTGGTTAAAGTCAGCTTTTTGAATCGCAAGTTCTGTCAATTCACGCAGTTTTTTTAGTTGCAGAACTAAATTAGCTTCACGAAATACCGGCTTTTCTGCAGGCTTATCTAGCTCTGAAATGATCTCAGCGGTTTCAGGTAAATGCTGCACTAACTCAATAGCACCATAATCTTCTGCTAAACGAATCGTCGCCTCAGCACAGCGACTAAACCTAGCTTTACATTGTTCTAAGCTAATATTCTGAATTTCAGCAGCTGCGCTTAATAGCTCATTGAGTTTTTCTGCATTGATATGGGGTTGATTTAAAGCATCTGTAATTTCATTTGCCAAAAATATACTGCGTATTTCAGGCATCCTCTCATCAGGGTGTGACAATGAAGTGGTCAGTACATCACCTAAGCCCCAAGCTCTAGCTATGCTTTGAGTTAATTGAGAAAAAGATGTGCCTAGATGTTCACGGACTATCGCTTTTTCATCTTTAGTCGAAGTAGCAGTAAGCAATGTTTGGTCTAAATGATCAACAAAATCACCGCCGACACTCCAAAAAGCACTTTCACCAATGCGATACAGCAAAGACGCGATAAACACCTCTTCACGTAACGCTTCATCATAGTCTTTTAACATCACTCTAGAGAGCATTGCAGCTTGAAAAGAATGGGCCATCAATTTGATTAATCTTTGATAAACGGATTCTGATAGGTTGTGGTTTTCAAGCAGGCTTGTGAGTAATTTAGCAGTAATACAAATATTACGAATAGTATCAAATCCCAAAACCACAGCAGCACGGCTAACCGTGGTGACATGACTGGTACCTTTATTGTAAATAGCACTATTCGCCACCCGTAAAATACGAGTCGTGAGCGCATTATCATGCATAACACTGCGGCCAAGAGAGGCTAAAGAAGACACATCATCCTTAGCTAATTTCTCTAAGTCTCTTATAGTGGAACACAAAGCAGGCATTTCTTGATCACTGATACGTTTAGTCCAGTAATCGACACCTTTTGTTATTGGTAGTGAGGTTTTCAAGTCCATACTCATCAATTATGACAGTATTTTTACTATAACCTTTTACCAATACCAATTGTATCAAATATGTAATCGATTCAGCTTTTCTTCGGTATTTTTCGCAAAAAAAACGACTCCGAAGAGCCGCAACACAAGCGAATGGTTGAAAACTTACTGGGTAGGAAGTTAAAAATCCTCGCATTAAGAACCACAACTAGCTTGCGCTAATATTCTGAATACTGGATAAAAAACCCGGTGTAACCTGTAGGTGAGTAACCCCGGGGGACATCAGCTGCAAAGCAGCTAAATTGGTTCAGAAATAAGTCATTAATTAAAGCAACTCTTTCTGGTTAAACGTTTCTAACAATAAACTCTGTTAAGATTAAGCCGTTAATAATTCATATCCTGGCAAGGTTAAGAAGTCGACAAGTTCATCTGATGTCGTAATTTCATCAAATAACGTCGCTGCTTGATTAAACTTTCCTTGGTTAAATCTGTCACTACCTAACTCTTGCTCTACTGTGCCAAGCTCTTCACTCAACATGCTTTTAAATAAAGCTTTAGTGACAAGTTTGCCATTTGATAATGATTTTTCATGCTGGATCCACTGCCATATTGAAGTACGTGAAATCTCGGCTGTAGCGGCATCTTCCATTAGGCCGTAAATCGGCACGCAGCCATTACCTTGGATCCAAGCTTCGATATACTGTAATGCAATGCGGATGTTTAATCTCATGCCTTCTTCTGTACGTTCACCTTCACATGGCGTTAATAACTCATCGGCTAAAATAGGCGCGTCAACATCACGGGTAATATGCAACTGGTTAGTACCATTACCGATATAGTCATTAAAAATTGACATGGCAGTATCTGCTAAACCAGGATGTGCTACCCAAGTACCGTCGTGGCCGTTACGTGCTTCAAGCTCTTTATCGCCTTTTACTTTCTGTAATACTTGCTCATTAGCTTCAGGTGTTTTTGCCGGAATAAAGGCAGCCATACCGCCCATAGCTAATGCACCGCGTTTATGACAGGTTTTAACTAATAATCTTGAATAAGCACTTAAAAATGGTGTATCCATGGTGACCGCTTGTCTATCAGGTAACACACGGTCAGCATGCTTATTTAACGTTTTGATGTAGCTAAAGATGTAATCCCAACGACCACAGTTCAATGCAACAATGTTTGAACGCAGTTCATATAAAATTTCATCCATTTCAAACACTGCAGGCAATGTCTCAATCAAACAAGTACATTTGATAGTGCCAGGCTTTAAGCAAAAACGTTCTTCAACATAAGCAAAGACTTTTGCCCACCAACGCGCTTCAATATGGCTTTCAAGTTTAGGGATATAGAAATATGGTCCGCTTCCTTTCGCCAATAACTGGTGATAGTTATGGTAAAAATACATGGCGAAATCGAATAACCCACCAGGGATGGGTTCGCCTTTAAATTCCACATGCTTTTCTTTTAAATGCAGACCACGCACGCGACAAATTAATACCGCTGGGTCTTCTTCTAATTTGTAATGTTTATCTGTATTTTCAGCAGTAAAGCTGATGTCGCCTCTTACTGCATCACGAAGGTTAATTTGACCCTGAACCACTTTTTCCCAACTTGGAGCCAGTGAATCTTCAAAGTCAGCCATGAACACTTTTACATTGGCATTCAAGGCATTAATAATCATTTTACGGTCAACTGGACCCGTTATTTCAACTCTACGGTCAGTTAAGTCCTCAGGCATACCACGAATAGCCCACTCACCATCACGAATGGCACGTGTCTCTGGTAAAAAATCTGGTAACTCACCATTATCAATACGTTGTTGCTTTTGCTTACGCTTAGCCAATAGTTGCGGGACTTCTTGATTGAACTCTTCACATAACGCTGCAAGTAAAGAAAGCGCACCGTCATTAAAAATCGCTTCTTGGCCAGGGACCTTAGGACCGATTAGTGCAAGATCTACACTAGTAGGTAATTCAGTTTCAGCACTTGGCTGTGATTTAGCATATCTAGCCATTAATTGTTCTGCTGTCATATTAAGCCCCTTGAGCATTAGTCCGTTTTAAAAAGAGAGAAGTAAGCAAGTTTGAAACTCGTCGGCTTAATATTGCCGCACTTAACCTTCAATACCTCACTTTCTCTACCTTCAACACAAACCTGCCAATATTTAACCACCAAATGTTTGTTTCGAACTAAAACCTAACGAGAAACCGTTGCATTTGCAACAACACAAAATGGAGTAAAAACAAGCAAAAACAATTCAACAAATTGGTATTACCAAAAGAAAATAAACAATAAACCATTGATAAAGAACGTAAATAACAACCAAAAAATTAAAAACACTTTTATCATGGTAAGTTGTCTTACAACTTATCCAATAACTACGCCCGTATTTATATATAGTTATAAAATTACCAGCCGTATAAATATATTTACATATATTTTCTATATTTATACCAAAGTAGAATCAGGCTTTTGTTTTGAACTAACCTAAAGGTAAATACGATAATTCAATTTAAAACAACAACTTAACCAAAAGCCCTCCATTACAAAATTCAAACAACCGTTTCAATTTGACGTTAACGTAAACTAGATAACATTTCTAGAGCATTCACTCTACGCCAAGGTAGATGTTACCCGATCAACATCACAAAATTTATTGGTTTCATTGAAAAAAAACGATATTTTTTATAAAAAAGTAAAAAAAATGTCATTTTTCGATTTATTAGCTGAAATCTAAGCCTATTTACAACACTTAAAAGAGGAATCATCTTCAGATGTTTAAGGTGACTAGACCTTAAAATGGCGTGTGTGTTTACTTAATGGCACTAAGACTACAATCTAATTATGTAGTCGATATATTTTGAGTGACTAAATATCAAAATTTCATTCAATAGTAATGAGCTATAGCTCTAATATTAAAAGACAGCACTTAGAGTTAGCACAGGGGCATAAAAGTTTAAGAGAAAACGATAAGAGGTAATATTTAAGGAAGTACTAATAACTTAAGGATGTGCAATAAAACCATTCAATATTAATTGTTTACTTAAAGAGTTGAAGTTGCTGATTGCTGTATTTAGAGCTTATTAGCCAGTCTCCTAACGGAGCATGAATCATTCAGCTAGTATTTTATATTAGATGTAAGTATCAAAAGTGTTTTTTAATATAGCTCACAGATTATCAAGACTTAACCACTCGATTTCTGCCTTCTGACTTGGCTTGATATAGCGCATTGTCAGCGCGATTTAGAATTGGATCTAAGCTTAAATCATCTTTAGTTAGTTCACTGACGCCAAAACTGCCAGTAATGGTAAATTGATGTCCAGAATAACGTGTATTGATATTCGCAAAAGCATCACACAACTCTTGTGCACGTTCATAAGCAATGTCGATATTTGTACATGGCATAAATATCGCGAACTCTTCTCCGCCCAGACGACAAACAATATCACTAGACTTAACGCAGCTATTAATCGTCTCTGAGACCTTTTTCAACGCCCAATCACCCGTAGCATGACCGAAGCTGTCATTAATCTTTTTAAACCAATCTAAATCAATCACAATAATACTAAAGCTTTCATCGCGAGCTTGTACATGTACAAATTCATTCTCTGCTTTTTCAAGCCCTGCACCACGATTGTATAATCCAGTTAACGCATCGATTTGAGCTTGCTTACGAAACTGATTACGTTGCATCCATGCCGCCGATAACATTAAGGTCAAAAAAACAACCGTACCAACAAGCACCGTAGAGAACATGAAAGAGGAACTCTTTTCATTATTCAAAATACTTCGTTGTTTAGCTATCATTTCATGATCTTGGACTAATTGGTTCAAC
This sequence comes from Shewanella sp. GJ50-10, assembly GCF_055808815.1. Lineage (NCBI taxonomy): Bacteria > Pseudomonadati > Pseudomonadota > Gammaproteobacteria > Alteromonadales > Shewanellaceae > Shewanella > Shewanella sp. GJ50-10. The sequence continues at coordinate 3,229,176 of NZ_JBVVSS010000001.1, forward strand.
TCGCGGGTTTTCTCTGCTGAATCAAACTTTACCATTTGGTAAGCATTTTCTTTTACTTTTTTCTCATTAATTATCTGCATATCCAAGGCGTGAGCTTGAACTTGATATTGATAAGCTTCCTTATAATTACCTTGTTGATTTGCAAGCATTGATAGAATTTCACTTACTTTTCTCTTGGGTAACATATAAATAGAGTCATTTGGTAATGCGTTAACCAGTTCGGCGTAATACATCGAAGTTTCGTATTCATTAATATGGTAATGAACTATCGCTAATAGTGCGTTAGTCCTTGATAGCTCATAGCTAAAATTGAATCTCTGATAAACGACCAAAGCTATTTCAAGTTGTTGTTTCGCAGTACTATATTCACTCATTTCTAAGTTGATTTCAGCTAACCCTTTAAGAGCCATAGCCGCAACAAGAGAAAACTCGTGAGTTTGGCAATAAGCGTATGCTTCGTCAAAAGTGGAGGAAGCTTCTCGATAGAGTCTCAAATTCAAATTGCTGTAGCCTAGCCCTACAAGTCCATAGCAATGGCTTTTAGGTGACTGTTGTTTGTTCAAGGCCAATACTTTTTTAGAAATTCGTTTACTTTCTTTATATGCATCCATATCTAGGTATACATTTAAAATGCGTAAATATGACTCTAGTTTTAATTCGATATCTTGGTAGTTTTCTACTCGAGCGAGGTTATTTTCTAATTCGATAAATGCGGAAGTGTAATTTTTTAAACCTATGTATGAAGTGACCTTATACATATAGGATTGTGTCAATAATACTCTATCTGTTGCTACATTCTGTACTTCATCTAGACGAATAAGTGCAGTTTCAAAATTGCCTATCATTATTTGTCTTTGGGCATCAATCATCCATAATCTAGCAAGCTGATCATTATTTAAAATCGACTTTTTATCTTGTAAGGCGCTAAAGAGCACTTCCCCTTCATCAGGGGAAGTTTTCATTGTTTTTTCTAATTGCGATAACTCTAAGTCAATTTGCTGTTCAATATTGGCAAAAGCAAAAGAGCTTAGAAAAACCAAAAACAATAAAATATGCTTCAAGTCAATAACCTAGGAATGATGAACAAACAATATTTTAGATTTATCAACATCACCAATTAACGCACATACTTTACTTTCATCACATGACAACAATGCCTCTTGCTCTTCTTTATTCAATCCGTAATCTTGCATGACTTGTTGCGGCGATTTTTCAAATGCTTGTTTTAATTTCGCATCCGAGCTTAAGTCGGTTAAAAATGAGCTAAGTTTTGACATAGTAATTCCCGTTTTTGTGTTGAAAAGATTATCCAATATCGCCAGCTTCAATCCCAAGACGCTTTAATATGTCGACATTTAAAGCGAGCTTCTCTGAAGGAGGTATTAATAATGTGCTGATGGTGCTTAGCTCAGCATAAGGCAACTTCCTAAGGCTGAAACGTTCAATTCTAGGTTTTAAGTGCGGTAAGTTGGCAGCCTCGTAAATAACAACTTCATGTGCAAGTGGATACCATTGAGATAAATGTTCCACTAAAATCTCTAAGCGTTCTGATGTTGTTGAGAACTCGGTCAAAGTGTGTTCGCCAGCCAAAGCTATTTGCCATAGCAACAAATGAGTTTTAGGGTTAGGAATGTGTTGGTACAGCATAAATTGAGTGGCTTCATAGCTCTGATGCCCAGATGTACCTGGATCTATACCTAAATCAGCCCACAAGCAAGCCTCTGCCGATATTCCAGGTAACATTTCCGCTTGATGTCCTTCTTGCCTCGCTTGCTTAATCGATAAGTGGGACACACAAGCAAATACCCCTGGGTGACCATATAAGGCAACCACCACATTTAACCCAGACCTTACCTGTTCAAGTATCGCTTCTACCATTTGCGAATAGGTATCCCGACGATTTTTAACTTCACCTTTTTGGGCATAATAAGGCTGAAGGGAGCGGTGATTTGAATTTAAACTTACAAGCCAGCTTTCAGTAAAGCCATCAGGTACAAGTGAAAAAACTAAATCAGCATTTTCGATATAGCTTTTACTCAATACACTAATCTGTCCCGCAAGCTGCAGACCAGTACCAACAAAAGTCAGCCTACCTGCACTTTTGGGGAGTGATAATGAGTCTTTATTTATTTCAGCTGCTTTTATTAGTGACATTATTAATCGTTATTCTTTTTAGTCAGATGGGTTGGGCTGTATAGGTTGATGAATTGACTTAGGTAATAGATATTATCGAACTCAGTTAATCCCCATAATTCAAATTTATATAATTACACAAGGATTTACCACGAATTTCTACAACTTCATAACATTCAATATACATTTTCGGGGTAAATAGACGACTTTCCTCCACTATTAAGGAACTAACTTAGCGCTATCTACTCTACTATTCACACCGTTATAGCATTCAACAGTTAATAGCCACTTGTCAGCATAGGGAAGCCTTGGGTATGATGGCGTCAGATTTTTAGGAAATAGCGCAGACAATGATAAACAAAAAACAAAGTCTTACCCTTTTAGGCGCCGTTGCGCTTTCAGTATCTTTAAGTGCGTGTAGTGTTTTTGATTGGTTAATCTATAAGCCTGATGTACCACAAGGTAACTACATGGAGTTACAACAAGTAGAAAAGCTACGTGTTGAAATGACCAAAGAGCAGGCAGAATATATTTTAGGTCGCCCAGTTCTTCGTGATAGCTTCGCTGATAATATTTGGTACTACGTTTATCACTTTAAAAGTGGCCGTGATGCCAGCGTGACTCATAAAGAGCTTATCTTGTATTTTGATGGTGATTTACTCGAGCGAGTAGAAGGTGATTACAAATTAAGTGATGACTTTGATACACCGCTTAATGAAGGCGCCTTGCCAACAGTGTCAGCTCCAGTTGTGGCTCCTTTGTTACCAGAGCAAGAGCCTAAAAAAGCAATTCGTGGTGATGCGAAGCCATTAGTTGAAGAAGAACGTATTGAAAATGAGAACAATGTACCGACTGGTGGTTCTCAAGGAAATGACAAAGCCGATTAGGGTTTTACACTTCTAAATAAACAAGCTTAAATCAAAAAAGCGGAAAGATAATTCTTTCCGCTTTTTTAATGGGTGCAGTTATTCAGCTACCAACAACTATCGTTAACTGCTAATTTAACTTAGCTCCAGTAATTTTATTGCTACGCCCTTCTTCCTTGGCTTTTTCAGCACGCTTACGGCGCACATCTTTAGGGTCGGCAATTAAAGGGCGGTATATCTCAATACGCTGACCTTGCTGTAATTCTTCATCGTGTTTAGCTTGTCGGCTAAAAACACCTAGCTTTACTTTTTCAAGATCAATCTCAGGAAAAAAACTCACCATATTGCTTTGCTTAACCGCTTCAATAAAAGTGGTGCCAGGTGTGACATTCACTGTAATAATTTTCTGCTGAGTTGGCAGCGCATAAATCACATCAACAGCGAATGTTTCAACTTCATTTGTCATTGTAAATCACCTTGGCTCTATCAGTAAAAGCCGTCACCATTGAGTTCATTAACTCTTTAAATACCCGTCCAAATGCCATATCAGCTAGTGGATTTGAAAACTCAAAATTTAGATCAAACTCTACCTTGCAGGCATCTTCTGTTAACTCTGTAAATCGCCAAATACCATCAAGATTTTTAAATGGCCCATTTTCAAGGGTTAGCGATACCGTTTTACCCGGCACAACCTGATTACGCGTGGTAAAGGTTTTACGAATGCCTGCTTTTGAAACATCAACCGAAGCCACCATTGTTTTACCATCAAATTCAAGCACTTTACCGCCTACACAGCCAGGTAAAAACTCATGGTAAGACTCAACATCATTAACCAGATCATACATTTGCATTGCACTGAAACGAACGAGTACATTTTTTGAAATTTTTGGCATGAATAACAACACTTTCGATAACAATATGCCAATTTTAACACGCCTACATTAAAACGCATCTATTACGGTTAATGAATAAACTCGCATCTTTAAGTGTTTTGGGTATAATCCCTTGATTAGATTATTCTCTCCCCCATATCTGTCACAATTAAAAATGATCAGATCTTTTAAATGGGATAACAGCGGGCAGTACACGCGATTATGGTAAAAAAGAATTCGAAAAAATCAAAGAATCCACCCGCTACGATTACACGTAATAAGCGCGCGACCTTTGAATTTAAAATTGAAGAAAAAATAGAAGCTGGACTTGAGCTACAAGGCTGGGAAGTTAAATCTCTGCGTATGGGTAAAGTCACCTTAGCCGACTGTTATGTCTTCATCAAAAACGGTGAAGCATTCATGCACGGTTGTACCGTTCAGCCGCTAAACACAGCAACAACTCATGTAGTGTGCGATCCTATTCGTACTAAAAAACTACTGATGAAGCGCAGCGAAATCGACAAACTTGAAGGCTTAATTGAGCGTCAAGGCTACACCTTAGTGCCACTTTCTCTATACTGGCGTAAAAGCGCATGGGTAAAAGTAGAAATTGGTTTAGGTAAAGGTAAGAAAGATCACGATAAGCGCCAAGACACTAAAGAACGTGAGTGGAAAGTTGAACAATCACGTGTCATGAAAAAGAGTCGACTGGACGGATAATGAACAAACGATTGTTAATTGGTGAAATGCATTAGGTTTTTTAGTGTTTACCCGATACAATCAACAAACTTTGGGGGCGATTCTGGATTCGACAGGATTCACGAAACCCTGGGAGCATGTCGAGGGGCGGTTGGCCTCGTAAAAAGCCGCACTGTTATAGTTGCTAACGACTCTAACTACTCTCTAGCAGCTTAGGCTAGCTAGCCATCTTACCCACGTCTCTCAAATGGGCAGGGATTCAAGATGGTCATATTACATTTGATAGCGAGGGAACTCCGTCCGAGGGTGAACCGCGAAATAGTATCGGACTCGCCAATTGCAATCCTGTCTTTCGGAGTGTACTTGGTTAACCAAAAGAGAGACTAAACATGTAGCGCCTTGGATGTAGGCTTTCTGGACGCGGGTTCAAATCCCGCCGCCTCCACCAAATTATAAAAAGGGCTTAGCAGCAATGCTAAGCCCTTTTTGTTTGTCTGAGTTTCACCTTACGGATCAAATGTGGCAGCGGGAACTGAACTCAGGTCTATGTTTCCTTTTTACGTTTTCCTATTTCACACATAAAAAAACACCTGCTATTTAGCAGGTGTTCTCAAGTTTTTATTAAGCGCTAAAACTAGATTAGTTTTGCTTTCTTACAAACTTAGATTTAAGCATCATTTGGCCGTGACCATCGACTTTACAATCGATATCGTGGTCAGCATCAACAAAGCGTTTTATAACAGCTTTAGTGCCGACTTTAAGCACTAATGAAGAACCTTTTACTTTAAGATCTTTGATTAGGGTTACTTTGTCTTCTTCAGCCAGTAAGTTGCCTACAGCATCTTTTAAGATGATGGCATCTGGATCAACGATTTCTTCGTTTGGGTTCCATTCATGAGCACATTCAGGGCAAATAAGTTGTGAGCCATCTTCGTATACGTAAGCTGATTCACATTTAGGACATGGTGGGATAGTGCTCATGATATTTTCTCTTTAATTTGAAAGGCTTTCTGCTGAATTTGTACAATAACATTGCCAATTAACAGAAATAGATGGTTTACATTATACGTAACATCTTAAATATCGGCTAGCAACTGAATGCTGCTCGCATCACAGTTCAGTGATTGAATATGACTTAAAGCTATATTAAGCGCTTACTCACTCTCCTTTCTAGCGTTCAATAAACTCGCTCCCTTTTTAATAATGACATGATAAATTTTCTCTATCGCCCTGTTGACCTTGTCTAAAATTCAGCCCATATTGATACATAATTGTTAATAATTACATCAACTTCACTGTGATTATTAACTCAACTTTTATCTTTCGGGTTGATTACGGTTATGAGTAAGGTTTTTCATTGAGTTTAGTGGCTCATTATTTACATAAATGGAAATTAAGGCTGGGGATCCTATTAGCCTTATTATGTTTATGGCCGCTTCAAACTTGGCTTGTATCTTACCTTGCAACCAGTGCACTAACGCCTTACGAGATCAATTTATCGCTCCCCCTTTCAGACAAGCTCAATCAAGAATATGGGCTAACATCTACAAGTCATGTTACCAACGTTTTTGTAAGTGGCAGTTTTTCTGACTGGCATAGCGATGACCCCTTTTATCAGATGCGGCCTTCAGGCGAAAACCAGTGGCACTACCAACTCCCATTACACCCAGGCGATATTGAATATAAATTGGTGTTAGAGGTTGAGGGACAAGCTGATGCGATTTGGATTTTAGACCCCAACAACCCTAATACAGCCATTAACCCTTGGGGAGATAAAAACTCTCTTATTGAAATAGCAGACTGGCCAAAGGTGGCTGTGATTAGTCGACTGTTAACGTTGGCAGTTATAGGCGCATTTTTATTGTATTGCTTGTTAGAGCCATTACTGTATTGGTTACTACACTTGAAAATGCCGCTTTATCGCAAATTGATGCTGTCGAATGTGCTAATTTTAATCTGTATCCAAATCATCTTCTTTAGCTATCAATTACATCAAAACAGACAACTGATAAAACTCAGTATCAGTGATACCTTACATAATATGCATTTGGTATTAGCCAGTAACCATATTGATTTTAATGACTTAAATAACCAAAAACAGCAAATAAACAATGCTATTGATCAATTTTTTGCACAAGCAACGACTCGAATAGATAAAAAGCAAACCAGCCTGTTTCAAATCACTTTATCTGACTTTGCCGTATTAGATAAAAATGGCGAGTTGATTTCGCTGCATCATCGACAACAAAATCAATCAATTCAATTAAACCGAGCTCAAAAGCTAGGGTTTGCTAATACTCATGATTACTTCATCAAAGGCATGTGGGCTAACCTCATTCCCGAGGTAAAAGAAAACGCCCTTAACGGGCAACTAGTCACCGCCAAACGTCCTCCAGCAATACGTCATGTTGAAACCAATAAAACACGTCAAAGTGAATGGGTATTGGGTTTTAGCCAAGTGATGCAACCAATTATTTCCCGTGGTCAGCTGCAAGGTTTTTACGGTGGTTCAATGCAAGTCAAGCTGTACGGCGCAGAACTACTCAACACCTTATTATTTCAGCTGCTATTACTGTCTGGCGTGCTTAGTTTAGCCAGTTGGTTATTGATGAGTGTCGGGAAAATTGTCACTGCAGATATTCTGACATTAACCAATTGGACTCAAAAAATTGTCAGAGGTGATCTTAGCCAAAAGCTGAACATCAACAGCCAAGATGAAATCCAACAGCTTGGTGATAATTTTGAAGTCATGAGACAGTCGCTAGCCGAGAGCTTCCATAAGATTGAGCAGCAAAACAGTAACCTCTTTAATGAGGCTTATTTCAATAACCTCACAGGCTTACCCAACCGTAAAAAGCTGTATGCCGATTTAAAACAACATCAAGCCAGCTCATTGTTAGTATTCAGTATTACTGATTTTGACGAAATTAATGACTTTTATGGTGTAAAAACCGGCGATATAATTATTCAAAAAGTGGCTAATAGTATCGAAATGAATGCCACTCCCCACATTTTATATAAAACTGGGGTTGATGAATTTGTGGTTTTGGTTATCAGCACGTTTGATGACCATCAATTACAAGACTTAGCCGAGCAGCTAATCGATCATATTTCCCACCAAGCGATTGTGATTGATGAAAACGAACTCTACATTACTTTAAGTGCTGGCGGCGCCCATTGTATCAATGAGCAGTATTCTCAGTTACATCAACATGCTGACCTAGCCAGACGTATGGCAAAGCGTCATTACCAACGCTACCGTTTATTTACAGCTGACATGTCTAACCCTCAAGCTTTTGAAGCCAATATGCATCAAAGTCGGTTACTGGTTTCAGCAGTACAAAACAACCTAGTTACCCCTTATGTGCAGCTAATCAAACCACTTTCAATTAATGACAGTCCAGAAAGTGCAAACCAAGTAATAAGTGCCAAACCGAAATTCGAATGTTTAATGCGAATTTGCTTAGCTAACGGCAAGGTGCTGACACCGGCTCAGTTTATGCAAACGGCAGTTCGTTCGCGTCTTTATCCAAAAATGATGCAAGTAATGCTTGAAAAGTCGTTTTCATTATTTAACTCGCTGCCTTATGAGTTTTCAGTCAATATCTCTCTTGAAGACATTGCCGATCCTGAACGAGTAGCAACATTGCTTACACTTCTTAAAAGTTATCCTGAAACAGCCACAAGGTTGACCTTTGAACTACTAGAAAGTGAAGAGATCACCAATTACGATTTAGTCCATGACTTTATCGGCAAAGTAAAACCCTATGGCTGTAAAATTGCCATTGATGACTTTGGTGCGGGTTACTCTAATTTTGTGCATTTGATGAGATTAGACATCGATATTATTAAAATAGATGGCTCGCTTATTCGCTATTTAGATAAAGATGAAAAAGCCCAATATTTGGTTGCCACTGTAACGGATTTTGCTAAAAAAATGGGTATTGAAACTGTTGCCGAGTTTGTGGACTCCAAGCAAGTGCTTGAGCAAGTAAAGCAATATAAGATTGATTATGCTCAAGGCTATTTATTGGGTAAGCCTGCGCCTACTATAGAAGCAGCATTGGCGTATCAAGATACAGAAACACTTTAGACGTTCGATGCGTATGTACTTATGGTTTTAATCTTCTCGATTTTCGATTCACACATACATTAATACAAACACTCATACGAAAAAGACCACGATACTTCGTGGTCTTTAATTTCTAGCAAGTCGTAAGTTAGCTTTTTGACTTAATGCTGAGTCGCAATGACTCAATAGTTAAAATAATTAAACTAACTCAGCGAGCATAGCATCATCATAAGCAGTTAATTCACGACCATCGCGGACTTTAGCGACGTAATCAGGGTTAGCAATAAAAGCGCGGCCAATGGCTAATAAATCAAACTGATTATTATCAATCGCATCGCTACCCGTTTGCGCGGTATAACTTCCGACACCAACAATCGTTTGATTATATTGCTTACGTAAATAGCTTGAGGCTTGGCCATCTAAATAGTCAAACTCCATAGCATCATCAAATATGCCTAAGTGGATGAATGCTAAATCGCGCGGTTCAAGTTGCTTTAATAAGGTATCAAATACAGCGCGGTCACGGTTGTCTGGCTCCATATTGAAATAGGCGCCCGGCGATAAACGAATCGCTGTTCTATCACTACCAATTTTTTCGATAATGGCATCAATAACCTCAACGGCAAAACGTGCCATATTTTCTGGGGTTTCGCCGTATTCGTCGGTGCGGTTATTACATGAATAATGTAAGAACTGATCGATTAAGTAACCATTTGCACCATGAATTTCGACCCCATCAAAACCGGCTTTTATGGCATTATCTGCAGCGGTTGCATAGTCAGCGACTAGTGAGGCAATATCTTCAATTGTCGCCGCTTTAGGCTCCTGATATGTCAAATCTCGATTACGTGGAATAGTGCCTTCGATTCCTATATTTGATGCTGATAACACTTCACCGTTTTCTTCACCAAAAAAGAACGGGTGAGCGACGCGGCCGGTATGCCACAGCTGGGCAAAAATCTTCCCGCCTTTATCGTGTACAGCTTGAGTCACGACTTTCCAGCCATCAATTTGCGCTTGAGTATATAAACCCGGTGTATTGACGTAACCTTGCCCATCAGGACGAATAATGGTGGCTTCACTGATGATTAGGCCAGCATCAGCGCGGCGAGCATAGTAATCAGCCATCGTTTGAGTTGGGACTAAGTCATCGTCAGCCATACAACGTGTGAGTGGCGCCATTAAGATTTTATTATTAAGGGTAAGCGTGTCATTGAGTTTATACGGGGTAAATAACGTAGCAGGCATTGGCATAGTACTTCCTTGAAATAGCGATTCGCTGTTATTTAAAACTTAAGCTGGAGGTTTAACTTAGCTTAAATTTTTCATTGTTAATTTAATAGATGGGGTCGAATTATCTATATTCAATAAAAACAAAAAGCGACTCACAAGTAGTCGCCTTATTTTTACTAACATTTAGGTACGTTATAAATAAAAAATTAGTTCTACATCAGACTAAATTTTTCTGGGAATACACACGCTCACCTAGTGAGTTAAGAATTTTACATTCACCATCAAGTACAGCAATGATTGATTTTCCCGCCCTAAACTCATTGGGAAGCATTACCCTTCCCGTCTCACTCACATCTAAACCTGTTAGTACTATATTTTTCATTAACAGCCCTACTGGCGCTTCATAAAATAATACTGTTACCGTCGCTTTATTATCTTCATTGGTGCTGGCGGTTTCTTGACTCTCTTTTGTCATATTTTTACTCTCTTACCGATGCTAACTACATGCTTACGATATGGTTTTTATAACACTCGTATCAGTCTAGACGAATATTGAAACTTATACCTCATTCTTGCAATCAATATCTTACACAAATTTAACAGCATCTATGGTAAATTGAACTCACTAATCCTCTATCGGCTGATCTGCATCAACTGCAGTGCCTATATAGACTAAACAGCTGCGATTATTTTTGTTAGAATCAGCGGCAATTTTCGACATTAAAAACGAGATCAAGATGGGAAGAGCATACCAAAACCGCAAAGAATCTATGGCAAAGACTGCCGGCCAAAAAACGCGTATTTACTCGCGCTACGGTAAAGAAATATACGTTTGTGCCAAAAATGGTGGTGTTGATCCTGATGGTAACTTAGCGCTTCGTAGCTTAATTACCCGCGCCAAAAAAGACCAAGTACCGACTCACGTTATTGAACGTGCCATTGAAAAAGCCCGAGGCGGTGGTGGTGAAGATTACGATACTGCTCGTTATGAAGGTTTTGGTCCTGGTGGCTGTTCAGTCATCGTTGATTGCTTAACTGACAACGTTAAACGTACCTTTACTGAAGTACGTCAAGCATTCGTTAAAAACGACGCTAAGTTAGGCGGCCCAGGTACTGTTTCTCATATGTTCGATCACCAAGCTGTGTTTGTATTTGCAGGTGAAGACGATGAAGCCATTTTAGAATTATTGATGATGGCAGATGTTGATGTTACTGACGTTGAACTAGAAGACGGTATGATCAGCGTATTTGCCCCAATTACTGAATTTAACAAGGTTCGTGTTGCATTAACTGACGATAATGCTGATATCAACTTCGAAGTTGAGCACATCACTTTTGTACCGCAAACAATGACTGAAGTAACAGGCGAAGATGTTGAAACCTTCGACAAGTTCATTAATGCTTTAGAAGATTGTGACGATGTACAAAACGTTTACCACAATGCTGAAATCAACGATTAATTCGTTTATTTAAAGCAATAAAAAACGCAGTCAATTGACTGCGTTTTTTTATACGTTAATTAACGTAAATCGCTTATTTTAGATCCATTTCTTGAACTTTTTCATGCGCGATTTCAGGCGTTGTTACTTTTGGCTTATTGTGCAAATCAGCTTTAAGTTGTCCTTTACGATGCTTTAGTGCTGCATCGAGTTTTTTGCCTGCACTTGAAAGTGCTGGATACATAACAGGGTCTGAGGATTTTGCGGCTATACGACTTCCTTCATAATTTGTCGTGATTTCAACTTCAAATTCGCCGTGTTCTTTTGAGATGATAATATCGAGCGATATTAACGTAGGGAAATGGCTGGCAATTTTAGTGAACTTTGCGCTAACGTCTTCTTTTACAGTATCTGTAACATCAACATGGTGACCTGAAAGATTTATTTTCATAGATAACTTATCCTTTAATAATATAGCCTTGCTATATACTTCACTTTCTAGCAGATATTTATTCTTACATAAGTAGATTTTGGGGCGTTTGTTCTAGATCACAAGGGTAGTTGTATAAATTATTGTTAACTTTACAAACAAACTATCTGCTTTTCATACGTATGTCATTTACGTGCTTTACAGCTTTAGTATAGACATAAAACTCCAACAAAATCTGCAACTTTTGTCGTCTTTACGATGAATTTGTATTTATTGTCATTTTTCAAACAATTAAGCTTATATTTCGTTTGTTTTTCATCCTGTTGATTCTATGTTTTGTGCATTACCCTGTTAAATAAATTATTTTTAGCAAGTATCTGAGCAATGAAGATGTTCAAACATTAATCAAACCAGTTCACTCAACTCAGTTATCAATATTATTTTTAATCATTATTTAGCGGCTTTATTTCTTTAAAACATAAAAAAGCCCAAGCTTAAGTTGGGCTTTTTGTAAATGCTGACGTTAACTATCTGTCCAACTTACTGACTCAAACTACCAAAGCCCTTTAGCTTTAACTTTACTGGCACGTTGAAGCTGGGTATTGAGTTGTTTCACTTGTGCTTGATCATCAGCCGACAAGGCTTTATGACCATTAGCCAAGTTTTGAGTTACCTGATCACTTAAACTGCTCATTTGTATTTTAATACTGTTAAATGCCGAGAGTAAGCTTTGTTGGTTAGCGTTAATGGCGTTCAGTAATTCGACGTTGTTATCATCTAGTCTTGTTTCAATTGCCGCTAAGCTCGATTCGGCTAAGCTCGATTTAGCTAAACTTAATTCGGCTGAGCTAGCTTCAGCTGAGCTAACACCTGAAGAATCTGTAATAGGTGAATGAGCTACAGCTTGCACTTTTAGCTCTGCCAGTATTTGCTCATTTTGAGTTTGAAATTGACTCAACTGCGCTGAAAACTGACTATTAAGAAGTTCGCTTAACTGCTCGATTAACTGCCCATGCTTCGCTTCTGTTTCTATCTTTGCTTTAGCATCTACATCAGCTTGCTCTTGCTTGTGTGTTTGTTGATGCGCTGCGAGCATTTTTTCAAACTTCAGCCATTGGCTATCAGCAAGTACTGCTTTAGCTAGAGCTGGAGCCTCATCAATAGATTGTTGAGACTCGCGAGCCAACTCATCATCAAACAATGATATTTGCTGAGTAATTCGCTTTGCATTAACGCCATTTGGACGATATTGCTCACTGACAAGTTTTGGTAACTCAGGCGATAACTGATGCAAATACAAACCAGACAAATAAATGTCACGATGAAAAATGCTGCGCCTTTGCTGGGCGATATCCTTTTCATCGCTGCGTTCTTTCTCACTGACTTGCCATGCTCGCAGATTCTCAATGGCGTAACCATGCTGCTCATGAAGTTCTGGTGCTAGATTAAAAGTACATTGAATACGCATACACTTTACCTATTAAGCTGCTGCAGAGTCATCAGTATCGACGTCGTTACTTTCAGCTGCGTGATAACAACAGATCTCACGGGATAAGGCTTCTTGAGGTTGTTCAAGTAACACTATTTTTTCGCCAAGGCTTGGATATGCTTCATGCACAGCAGCTTCGATTAGGGTTGCGCCACCGCCAACTAAATAAACACGGTTAGGGTTACGCATAAAGGTTTTCGCTTCATAGGCAATGGCATTACCTAGCTCTTCGATTTTATGCTCGATACGCTCAAGTACCCAATCCACTTTGGTTAAGTCATTAATCACTTCACATGCAAATTCGCGGTTATGACGGTTCTTAATCAGTTCATTCGCAACTAGGTAACTGGCATCGCTGTCAGCTGCTGCTAAGGCTTTTCTGGCCGCGTCAGTTACCATAGATACACCTATTGTGGCATTACCGTATACGCTTGATACATCATCAAATTCACCAACAATCACCCCCATATCGAGAGTCGTTCCACCAACATCAATAACTAATGATTTAGTAAAGGCATTAATGCCCGAATCCACTAATGTGGTTAGTACTGCTGGTAGACTTTCTGGCAAGACTTCTACCTCAACAATGTCAAATAAGTCGCCTTTGTTGAGCGAAATTTCACGCAATAAATTGGCTTTTTTGCGCTCAATGTTAGCTTCGTTCTTTTGGCAATCGTCTGCGTTGTAATATTCAGTAATGGGTAAGGTCACTAAAATACTAACAGGACAAGGAGTGATACCTGTTTGTAATAGCGCGTGATGGACTGAAAGTAGGTTTAAATCATCATACTGGTATGCGACGTGAGTGGTGGATAAAGCTCTGTCTGAAGTGGCGTCAAACGTGTATTTTGTTGAGCCAATTTGATAGTTAAAAATCTTCTTTCCATTAAGTAATGCTGCACTCTTCCAATCTTTACGAAAAGAATTGGGCGAAGTAATACAATGCACCTTTTCGTCTTTTATCCAGCTGATTTTTACATTGGTAGAACCATCATCGATGGCGAATTTCATTTTTGCAGTGGTCATAACTCAGATCTTAACGTCGCAATTTAAAAGTATGCAGCACCAAGGCGACAGCAAGTGGTAACAACTGAAATGAAAACCAATAAAATTTTAGTTATATGCAAATAGCAGAGGTAACTTTTAGAGAATAAAAAAATGCTGCAACAGTTTACTGTTACAGCATTAATCTCTTATGACGCTTAAGCCATTACCAATCGACTGATTAATCGAGTCAGTTTTCCAAGGTTTTTAGTCGCGAAAAGTAGTCTTAAAATTCGTCGCGAAAAATAGCCTTAAAAATTAGTCGCGAAAGTTAGTCGCGAAAGTTATTAAACTGAAAAGGTTGGCCTAATTCAGACTCTTTTGCTAACCGCATGACCGCTTGTAAATCATCACGTTTCTTACCAGTAACGCGCACTGAGTCGCCTTGAATAGATGACTGCACTTTTAACTTGCTGTCTTTAATCTGTTTAACCAGCTTTTTAGCAATCAGGCTATCGATACCTTGTTTGAAATTCACTTTCAAACTGAAGGTTTTACCACTATGCACTGACTTTTCGTCAACATCCATTGCAGATGGTTCAACGTTACGTTTACTTAACTGAATACGTAAGATATCCACTAACTGACGACATTGAAAATCATCTTCAGCTTTTAACGTAACGGTATGATCTTTATGTTCAATCTCAGCTTCTTTACCGCGAAAGTCAAAACGACCTGCAAGTTCGCGACGTGAATTTTCAACAGCATTACGTAATTCAACTTCATCGACTTCTGAAACGATGTCCATTGATGGCATAGTTATTCTCCCATTTAATCATTGTGCTAATAATACCATTTTAACGGGAAGCGCAAACCCTCCGTAAAATAGAAAACATTAATTAACTGGAATTTAATGACTTTAGCCGCGGCTTTTTTTATTATTGCTTCACTCAGACGATATGGCATCAGGTTAAGTAAACGACAACATGAAATTAAAATTATTTTTCACTGCTGCATTTGCTTTAGCTGTTCTTGTTGTCAGTTATCTTGTTTTCTCAAAGCCGAACTACCCCATTACTTTTAATAACATGGACAAAGTTGGCCATACTCTGAGCTTTTTCGGCTTAGCTTTTTTAGCTTATTTCGCATTTAAACCTAAGTGGTATTGGATGTGGTCAGTACTGACTTTTTACGCAATATTGATTGAAGTCATTCAATCTCAAATCCCTTATCGAAGCGCTTCTGTGGCTGATGTCGTCGCTGATATATTTGGTATCGCTTTGTTTTATATGCTCTTGTATGTATTGAGAAAGTATCAGTCCGCTAAACTGTTTCCTAAACGTTCATCGAAAACGTCATAAGCGAGTGACATATGCGCTCAAATCAACTTGCCCCCAATATTGCAATCATCGGCGCTGGCGCTATTGGCATGCTGATTTATCATCAGCTGACTCACACGAATTCCCCTAAAAACAATCCATCAGAAACCACTCAACCACTTTTACTCGGTCGAAACTTCTGTTTATCGACAGCTGATCATCAGATGCAATCCCTGAGTGTTGAAACGTTTTCTGATAATCCATTAATCAATGACACCATAGTTCAGCCTTGCTTGGTTAATAATCTTAGTGATGTGACGGCTGAACAGCTATCGAATATTGAGCTGGTTATTGTGTGCGTTAAGTCTTATCAGGTGAATGATGCCGTTGCAGCGCTCATTGATAAACTGCCAACTAACGTCACCTTACTATTGCTGCACAATGGATTGGGGCCGCATCTTCAAGTCATCAAGCTTATTGAAGCTCATCAACGTAACGATATCAGTTTATATCTTGGAACAACTTCTCAAGCCGCATTAAAACTAGGTCAACTCCATGTTCGCCAAACTGGCACAGGCAAAACTGTTATTGGCAAAGTCCGCGGAGCGGCAATAACGCAGCAAATGGAATCAATACTTTTAAGTGCGATTCCAAATAGTGAGACTCACTCGAATATCTTGCTGGCTTTATGGCAAAAACTCATTGTCAATTGCGCCATCAACCCACTCACTGCAATCGAGCAATGTAATAACGGCCAACTCGCACAAGCGCAATATCAAGATCAAATCAATGCTATTGCCACTGAGTGCGTTGCAGTGGCAAAGGCTGAAGGAGTTTCACTTTCGCTAACTGAGTCTCTCAGTACCATTTATAATGTTATTCAGCTCACCGCCAATAACTACTCCTCCATGCACCAAGATGTAACACATCAACGCATCACTGAAATTGAGCAGATTAATGGCTTTGTTGCAGCTAGAGCACAACTGCTTGGTATTTCGACTCCGGTTAACGATGCTTTAGCAGCAAAAATTAACCAGCTAACCAAAGATAACGCGCTGTGAAATTTGCTAAACAACAAGCGATGAGTCACTTGTTGAGTCCAACACCAATCTCTTTTAGCCCTGTAATTATCTCAGCTTACCTTCTCGCTGGGATGGCAGCTCTGCTTAGTGTTATTTATTTTGACCGAAGCATTGCCGAATTTATGCATCAACACAGCCAATCAAACTTGATGTTTGAAGGCTTTTCAAAAATACCTTTGTTGCTCGAAATACTCGCGGCAACGATTGTGCTTATGAGTTTCAATAAGCGTTATCAAACTAGGCTATTTCATATTCGGCGGATCATTATTCTGGTAGCCATTTTCGCCAGCAGTATTCGAGTTGGCGCTAAAATAATATTTGGCCGTACTTGGCCTGAGACTTGGACAGACGATAACCTTTCATGGATTAGCCATGGTGTCGAAAGCTTTCACCCCTTTTCACTTTCCAATAGCTTTCATTCTTTTCCATCAGGGCATGCATTGCTCACCTTCGCTTTTGCCAGCTTATTTTGGCACTTTGCACCGAGATTTAGACTGTTTTGGATATTTTGCATGGCTGCAGTCATCATTGGGCAACTCGGGCAGAATTATCATTATTTAGGTGATTTACTGGCTGGCGCAGTTATTGGAACATTAGTAAGTCAGCTGACAATTAATGGCTACATTCACTTTTTTCAGGCACAAAAAAAGGCCCAAACTGAGCCTTCTCATTAATCGTTCAATCTAAATATCGATACCAAAACCGACAATAAATTGATAATCATTTTCCTTGGGCGTGATCCCGTCTGAATCTGGTTGTGGGCTGCCAGTATGATCCCAAACAAACGATAGATCCAAATCGAACATATCGGTCAGTTCAATCTCTAATGTCGCCAAGGCGTGATGTGTGTAACCACCTGAATCGTCATTACCGTACTGGACTCGATAAGAAGTAACAAAATCAATATCACTGGTTATTTCAGTGTCATAAATCGTTTCAATGACTACAGTAGCCGAACCGCTATCAGTGTCTTCACCGTCTTCTACATTATCAAATTTTGTGTAGGTATAAGCTGGACCGCCTGAAATACTCCATTCCGTTTTAGCATTATCAATAATGTTATAACCTAAACCCGAACCTACTGTGAGTTTGTATTCAATATTCAAAAACTTGTCGGTATAGATTTCAGCGAATATGGGTCTTAAATAGAATTGCTTTGATAAGAACCAATCGAAATTGGTATTAATACGATTGTTGTTAATTTTCTCTTCATCGTCAGATTTTGAATAATTGCCAATATAATCAAAATTAAAGCGAGATTCAGTGGTGCGGCGAACCGTTTTGGCGATAGCGCTATAATCGATTTGATCTGTATTTCCTGAGCGGAAGTTTGCCCCTAAGGAGATTTTACTCGACCAGTAATTCGACTCTTTTTGCTCACCTGCAATAATCGTCAATATTTGGCTGCGGTCAAACTCTTGGCCATCGATATACATAATGCCGTCTTTAACCAGTAACTGACCACTGTGAGTAGATAAATCTAAAAAACCAATACTCACAACACCAGCACTTTGCAGAACTTTTACATCTTCCCAATCAATAAAAATGGTATCCAGTTCATCACTTTCGAATTCTAATTTATCGTCATATAAGTTTTTAATTTCGCCTTTTAACAGCTCTAACGAAGTGAATTGTAGCCAATCGTATTTGCTATCTTGAGGTAAGCTCAGCTGTTCGGGAGTGAAGGAAGTTTTAACGATTGCTGACTCATCAAGAGTCGCCTTTGAAACAACTGAAGCTTGAGCTGTAGGGGTTCCTGTGTCTTCAAGGATCCCTTCTTCCGAAATTGTCGCTGCGAGCACATTTGAACTGAGCAATAATGACAAACTTGCACAACTCAACGTCGTGCTCCACTTAGTGACTTTTGGCGACGAGACTATTGGCGACGTGACTATTAACGACGTTTTTTTGCGCGCGAAACGATGAGCAACCAGATCCATAAAACTCTCCCTGAATAATGATTTCTTGGTTTTATCTTCGCCAGTATAGTATGAAAAAACAACAAATTGAAATCACAATTAGGTATTATTCCTTATTGATTTCAAAGCCAAATACCTATGGTTTTCTCTATGTCCACATGACTAAAATCGCCGCAACAGCAATTAACACTAACCCTAATACTTCATTAATTTTTATTTTTTGTTTAAGCCAAAAAACACTAATCAACATGGTAAAGAATACTTCAATCTGACCTAAGGTTTTAACGTAAGGAACCGCTTGCAGCGACATAGCGCTAAACCAACCAATTGATGCTATGCAACTACAAACACTGATGAGTAATGTCAGTCGAGGGCGTTGCCACAATGCCATTAAGGTCAATCGGTCTTTTATGCCTAAATATGTCACTAATATCAGCGTTTGTAGACCTATCACTGATAGCAACACCCAAGCTGCTCTATGGGTAAAAGGAATTGGGTTAACCAAGCCTGCATCTGAAATCAACAGTAAACTTGCCTCTCTGACCCAAAGAGAAGTAAATGCAAACGCAACACCGCTGCCTAAACCTAATAGAATAGTATTGAGAGATAACCGCTTAACGCCGCGCTGAGTGCTCAGTAACATCACTGCCACTGCGCCAAGAATCACCCCAATCCAGCCCAATAAACTCAAGCTAGTGCCAAAAAACAATACACCTAAAATAGCAGCGACTAGCGCTTCGCTTTTAGCAAGCCCTGCCCCTACTGCAAAGTTTTTTAATTGAAACAGTTTAACCATCAATCCCGTTGCCAGTATTTGCATTAGCGATGCGCCAATCACAAAACCATAAAACTGATAACTAAAGCTAGGGAGTTCGCTAGGTTGGATTTGATAGAGGCTAAATAAATAGACTGCAGCAATAGGTCCTGCCCAGATAAAGCGTGCGAGTGTGACACCACTGACTTTAACCTGCTGGCTTAGCTCGCTTTGAAATGCATTTCGCCAAGACTGCATAAAAGCAGCAAGTATCGTAAGTGCTATCCACATTAATGATGCCCAATAATTCAGAGGTTTGAGGCCTATAACCTATCACATTGAGCTATATGATACGGGGAAAGTTTGAGCTATTTATGTTTGTTGGTGATGAAAAATATTGCGAGGTTCATCCTATAGAAACCGACAGTTACCCTAAAATAAAAAAGCCAGCTGGGAACCCAACTGGCTTTTGCAATAAAGTACTAATCACATGTAACTTAGTCTCTAATTAACAAGCATTATCACTGTATGATTATCAATGCATGATTATCACTGTATGACTCATCTGTTTTAGTTAACCGCAGTCACAGTCAAAACCGGTGAGCTAGTGCTAGGGCCTGTCACAGTAAAGCGATAAGTTCCCGCTGTTGCAACGTCAAACATCATGTTTGCACCTTTTGAAGCTAAGGTTTTCATGTCGCCTTCAATGACCGTTTCTTCACCTGCAATTGCACCTAAGTCGACAGTTGACCAATCGCCAGTGGCGATCTTGAATTCAGCATTACCTGCATCAAGCGCGATATCTACAGTGTAAACTGACGAGCCTTGATAACTCAGAGCATCAACTTCACCCCAGCCATTCATACCGCCACGAATATACACAGTGTTACCAGCAAACATATCGGTTTTGTTGACGGTTAACACAGGCTCTGAACGATTACTCATATCAAACGTGAAGGTGTACATTTCTTCCGCTTCAAAGTTAAGGCTCATATTGGTGCCTGAAACGGCTAACACTTTTGCAGTTCCCAAAGTCACTGCGCCATTATCATCTAAACTTCCGTAATCAACCGTAGACCAGTCACTAGAAGCCACTTTGAACTCATGATTTGCAGCTGAAACTAGGATTTCTGCTTGATAGATGCTGCCGCCCATGTATACAAGCTCATTAGTTTCACCCCAACCATTCATGCCGCCACGAACATAGACACTGGTGCCAACAAATGGCTCTTCGTTATATACCGTTAGCACTGGGTTATCTTTATCTGCAGCATTGAGTGAGAATACGTAAGTTGCATCAGTTGCTGCTGTAAAGCTTAGGTTAGCGCCACCAGCTGCAAGTTGCTCAGCCACATCTTCTTCGACACCAGCTTCAGCATCTGATACGCCACCAAAATCAACGGCGCTCCAATCAGCAGAGGCAATCTTAAAGTCATAACCGCCAGCTGCTAATGTAATCGCTACGCGATATTCGCCATTTCCAATATAGGTAAAGCTATCAACTTCGCCCCAACCGTTCATGCCGCCACGAACGAACACCTCTGTGCTACCGTAAGGAACTACATCAGGCGCACCTGCTGTCGCATTGGCACTTAAGCCAGCACCTTGGCTATCACCTTGATTTTTAACAAACACTGCCGTGGAATAAGCAGGGACGGTAAAGGTTCCCTCTTCGGTGCCTTCACTAAAGTTTGCGTTTTGCACTGTTGAATCAATCGACATTGATAACGTCGGATGCAAACTAAATCCGGCTGCGGTTGGTACTGTATGAGACTGCTCATTTTCACTACCATTTATCATCACAACCATAGCGTCAACAGCAGGGTCAACATCCACCAACCCTGCACCATCATCAACACTCATGACAATCACGCCTTGGGTTTGGTTTGTACCAATATTATGGAAACCAACACGGTCAAGAATGTCTTGTTCAGTTGTTAAGCGTAGTAATGGGCTTGTTTTACGGATGGACAAGAACTCATTAAAGACGTTTGAAGCAAACTCTATTTCAGACATAGATGGCGCTGAATTAGGGTTACCTGCAAGCTCAATAATTTGATCCATTTTTTCTGCGTTATCTTGCTCTAACGGAAGGCCAACATTCCAGTTGTTACTTCCCTTAGTAAAGTCGACCCAGTTAAACCAATCTCCTGAGTCATACGTGTTACGGTCTAATGATTTAGAGCGCAACATGTCGCCACCCATTTGTAAAAATGGAATACCTTGGCTCATTAATGGAATGGTTGCGGCGATATTTTGCACTCGTACACGGCTATCTAACGATAAACCAATGTCGTTTGAGTACTGCAGAATATCCCATAAGGTTTCGTTATCATGCTTTGATACGTAGTTAATACTATCAGCAGGGTCTAACGCATACGCTGTAGGTTGTGAGTTCCAGCTAAAGCTGCTACCCGTTGCGGTATTACCGTTAAAGTCTTTAAGTACGTAGTTTTGTAAGTTACCCGCCATTGATAAACGTAAGGTATCTTGATCGCGCAGGTAATCATCTTTCTGCTCTAAAGCAAATAAAGCACCACCTCGAACGGCTTCACGAATACGGTCATTGTATGTACCGACTTCACTCCCTGCCATATTGGCTTGAACAGCTTGCTCAAATAAGCGATTGTCTGCAACTTCACCAAAGTTCCAACCTTCACCATAAAAGTAGTTATCAGCATCTACTGCTTGAACCGCGTCGCGGGCTGCTAAAATACTGCTCTTAGGCATATGGCCCATGACATCAAAACGGAAACCATCGAAGCCATATTGCTCAGCTAAAATCACCATAGAGTCAGTCACAAACTTGTCCATCATACGATGTTCAGTCGCCGTATTATCACAACAGGTTGATGACTCAATATTGCCGGTAATTTCGTTATAGCGATGGTAATAGCCTGGTACCACTTTATCGAGTACCGAGTTATCCCAAAGCCCAGATGAACTGGTATGGTTATACACCACATCTAGCACTACGCGCAGGCCTAAACCATGCAGTGCTTGGTTCATTTCACGTAACTCTTTAACGCGGGTAATCCCATCTGCATCACTGGCATAGCTGCCTTCTGGTGCAATAAAGTGCTGAGGATCATATCCCCAGTTAAAACTGTCATAACCACGCATGGCATTAACGAGTGCCTGGGCATCTTTTGAGCCCGGTAATGTCCCTTCTAGAATAGATTGAATCGTCGCTGACTTATCCTGAGTCACACACGCATCTGCGCTGTCTTCAATCTTGTCACACAAGCTGCCTAAGGTATCTGTGATATCAATACGCTCGGCTGGATCTTCATTAATCGTCGCAATATCAGTTAATGGCAGCAAGTGAAAATGAGTCACACCGCTTTGTGCAAGCTTACGCAGATGTTCAACTGGCGCGCTACCTTCTTCTGTAAAGGCTAAATACTTACCGCGATTGGCTTCAGAAGTGCTCTCATCACGTGCACTAAAGTCACGGACATGCCCTTCGTAAATAACAATATCTTCTGGGTTGGCGACCGTCATCACTTCGTGGTCATCCCAACCATCAGGCTTTAAGTCATCATCACTTAAATTGATAAACTGACTGTAGCGTCCATTAGTAGAGACATTAAGCGAATACGGGTCTGTAGATTCTAAAGTTTCAATCGCTTTAGTGACTGGGTGAAATACCATTAACTCATAACGGTAATACATTCTGTCTAAGCTCATATCACCGCTAAATGACCATATACCGGTATCAGCATCTAGCGTCATAGCCTCAGTACTGGTTAGGTTTTTACTAGCATCATAAACTTTTAAATTAACCGTTTGCGCAGTAGGAGCCCACACTTTGGCCATGATATTGCTACCATCATAGATAATACCCAAGTCAGCTTCATCAGCATCGCTTTCACCTGAGGTATACAAAGCATCTAGCACTTTAGCCACTTGTACATGGCTCGCAGCTACAGGCTTGTTATCGCCATCATACGCTGCCATCACTAATTGATTTTTAGCAATCATTTTAGCTTCTTCGGCACTGAAGTTCGCCTCATAAGCTGGCCAATCAGCTAAATGTGGTACTAATGCTTTTTGCTCATCAGTAAGCTCACTGGACATCACTTCAACTTGTGTTCCAGTGATATTGCCATCATTGTCAGCAGCAATACCTGCGCTGTCAGAATGATGAATAACAAACTTAGCAATGCCGTCAGGATCTTCATTCCACACAAAGGTGTTTTGATCTAACCAATGTGCACTGGCGCCAGCAATCGAAAACCCAACATCTAGAATAGGATAGTCATAAACATCACTTTCACCATGAATAGTAAAGTTAGTGCGATTGAAGTTTGCTTCTGGCTCACCGTCTTCTGCCAGTACTTTAAGGTTCATGACTAAATCACCATCTCCTAAAGCTTTACCAGAACCTTCAGTACCAATGTGAACAATAAAATTAGCACATTCGCCATAACCTTCTTTGAGGTTGATAATCCAATACGCACCGTAATTAGGGTCGATACCATCAAACGAATGACCATTTGCCCAATCAGTTGAGTCAAATGGCGCGGCATAGCTATCACAAGTATCGTTATTCCAAGTATGTAACTTATAACCGGGATAATTAGTGTTGCTATCACTATTATCGTTATCTTTTATGCGGTTGTAATACAGCACGGCTTGGTTTTCGCCAGCATAAGCCACTGGTTCAGAAAGCTCAGGGTTGTAACCCACAATACAACTTTCATTTTTAGCATCAGGAAACTTAGGTGCTGGACAGCTTAACGGCGGTGGTGGTATGCATTCTGTACCCGCTGCATTAGGTATATTCGGCACGTTACATGTTAAAAGCACTTCACCTGGCTCAGATGAATCCCCACCACCACAACCAGCGAGCGTAGCTAAACTTGCCGCCACTGCTGATAACTTTAAGACTTTAGAAATACTCATCATGAGTGACTTCTCCCCATAAAATGTTGATTAAATTGCGCCATCAGTTTGTTATTTTTAATTTGATGACCCATCACTCGAATTAACGTTAGGTTGTTTTTATTGTTTTGATTACATGGCATAAGTGAACCCCAAGTAGTATTCACGACCAAAGTATTGAATGGTGCCGGTTTTGTTTTCGGTGCCGAAGTAACTCTTTGTTGGTTCATCGGTTAAATTATTCACTTGGAACAACACGCCTAGACCGTCAGTCACTTGGTAAGACGCTTGGTAATCAAGTACTGTTTCACCGTCAAAGTTCACCACTTGTTCGTTAATCGCGACTTGTTCAGAAACAAAGTCATCACGGAAGCGACCACTTAAACGCGTTTCAAAACCTTCATAGGAATAGAACAAGGTTGCGCTCACAACATTGTTTGATAAGCCAGGAAGATCTTGAGTAGCTGTATCACCACCTAAGTTGGTAATTGATTGCACTTCTGACTCTGTGTAGGAGTAACTTGCGTTAAAGCCAAGTCCAGACCAACCCGCAGGCAATGATGCAAACACTTGGGTATAAGCAAGTTCAAGTCCGCGAATATAACCGCCTTCGGCATTGTTTACTGCGGTGGTATAGGTGCCATTGGTGGTTTCAATTTGCTCGCCGCTGTCTTCATCAATAATGTAGTCAGGTACGTTAAATCCGTTACCTTTAAAGTCGAAGTTTTCAATGGCGACGGTATCAATAAATGAATCAATATCTTTATAGAAAAGCGCTGCGACTATCGCACCTTCATCGAAGTAATACTCATAAGATATGTCGTACTGATTCGCATAAAACGGCATTAAAAATGGGTTATTGGTACTCGAACCATTGATTTCACCATCATCAGAAACCGATGCACTAATATCACCAGCAAGACGGTTAATCGGTGGACGAGACATCACTTTTGCCGCAGCAAAACGCACTTGTGAGTCATCTGACACTTTGAAATTTAAGTTAATTGATGGCAGGTAATCGGTGTAATCCACACCTTGTACTGTAGGTGCATAGTTTTGGTTAATAATGCCAATTTCATCGGTAATATTTTGCGCACCTAATGTTGGGTCGCCTTCAACGTTTTGCAGCATAGTGGCAGATTGGTCGGTATTGACCACACGAACACCAAAGTTACCAGTGATCGGTAGTCCACCGATTTCAGTATCAATATTCGCCATTACGTAACCAGATAAGACTTCTTCGTAAACATCGCCGCTTTGCAGTACTGACCATGAGTAGTTTGTGGTATAGCCTTGTGGATCAATCACACCACCTGCATTACCCCAAGTTTGTACAGGGTCAGGTGTACCGTCAGGGAACCACGCATTAAGTGCTTTGTCTAAATCAATCGCTAAGTAAGATGGGAAGTATGAGAAGTCACCTTCCCAATCAACCACTGTCGTCATGTCGTCTGTGAGTTTTAAAGGCGGCTCAGAGTTAGAAAAGGCACCATCATTACCGTATTCAAATACTGAACGGTCATTAGAATAAGTTCTGTCAGAATAACGTGCGCCAAATTCAACACTCGAGATAAAGTCATTATTTAATTCATAAGTAAAGTCGACGCGATACGCTTTTACTTCATCTTCATTTTCAAACGGGTAGATCCCGTACTTACTTACCATCACTCGGTCAATATCAGAAAAAGCATCGGCTTGATTAAAGCCAACATCTGGTAAATCTAAACCATTGAGTAAATAACTCACTGATACATTTTCATCAAAAACAGGAGAATCTGCATTGGCATCAACTGCCACGTTTGACCAAAGTAAACCGTTGCGGAAGTCACTTTTAGCTGCGGATAACGACACATCAACATTAACATTTAAGCGATCTGTAACTTGCCAATCACCGTTAATACCAAAGCTATCGACTTCATCAAAGTCTTGGTTATCATCGTTGACAATTTCTACCCGGGTATAGCTTTTCGAGGTTCGGTTAAAGGTGCCACCGATGACAGAATTACCGTCATAAGTTGGGTTTGATACGCTAGCACTTGAACCACCAAATTTTGTTCTAAACCCACGGGCAAATGATTCACTATCAAAGCGCGACATAAAGGCGTCAGCCTTTAGAACAAAGTTATCAACTGGTGCCCATTCAATGGCGGCCATATAACCGTTACGAATTTCAACACCACCTAAATGTTGAACTTCAAAACCTTCACTTATGTACTCATTAGCAGGGTTATCTTCAGGGCCATTGGTATCGCCATCAATACCATCAACATCTTTAGAGTCATTGTAAGCAAGGCCAATAAATTGAGTTGCCACGCTTGGTTGCTCAAGGCGAGCGTAACCTACTGCTACACCTAAAGTATCTTCTAGGAACTTACCTTGATATGAGAAACTTAAACGATGGCCGAACTCTTCTGCGCCATAAACCTCATCAGCGCGATCGTTATACATACCACGCACATTGGCAGTAAAGTTATGTTGTTTTTCTTTACTTAATGGGCTGACTGTCGTGAGCTCAACAGTACCTGCTACACCACCTTCAATCAGTGAAGCTTTTGGCGATTTATAAACTGCAGCTGAACTAATAAGCTCTGATGGATATTGGTCAAATTCGATGCTACGAGAACCACTAGTAGAGACTTGCTCACGGCCATTTAATGTAGAAAAAACGAAGCCACCTGACATACCGCGAATGTTTATCTCCGCGGCTTGACCACCGGTTCGCACGGCTGAAATACCTGGAAGACGAGTTAATGCATCCGCCATCGAAACATCTGGCAGCGCTCCTAAATCATCTGCAGAAAGTTGCTCTGAAACGGTATCCCCATAACGTTTTGAATTAAGTGAATCAATCAAGCTACGGCTATAACCGGTAACATTGATACGCTCAATACCAGTGTCATCATCTGCTTCTTGTTCGTTTTCTGCTAACACATTGGTTGGCGCAGTGGTTTCAGTAGCATCAACTTCAACATCTGCTGTTGATGACTGAATGGTTTGCGTTTTAACTTCTTCAGCCGCAAATGCGTGATTAGGAGTTAAGATAAAACTGACTCCTGCTGCCGCTAGCGCTAGCGATAAAACACTAGGTTTACAATTGAACATTGAGTTTCCCCTCACCTTACTGACTTTATAGTCACCCAACATTCAGTTATACGACTCAGACTAATGGAATATCAGGCATTATTATTTTTCTATACTAGTCATGGATAAGTATTAGCCTCAATTTATTGCATACGTATTCATAACATTTGATTAACAACGCGTATTATCAAATCACAGCTAAGCGAATGAAATAGCGCATAAAAAACGTTCAAATAAAAATGCAAAGGTATTTTTACATCTAGGCTAGTCGTTAAATATCTAAGCTTTAGTAGATTTCATCAGTCACTTAGGTAAAATGCTTGTTCAGCTAAAAATGTCTAGATAATTGTTTGAAACTATTTGAGTTAAACTCAAATCAAGCTTATCTAAATATTTGATATTGTTAATAAAGGATTTTTAGATGGGTTTTAAGTTAACGGTAAAATGGCAAGCAGATCATTTTGAGCATACTGCGCCAGAGTTTAACCGAGATCATCAAATAGAGTTTGGTACAGGCCAAGTGATTAATGCTTCATCAGCCCCAGAATTCAAAGGGAATGAGGCTATGGTTAATCCTGAAGAGAGTTTATTAGCTGCGTTATCGTCATGTCATATGT
Organism: Shewanella sp. GJ50-10; assembly: GCF_055808815.1. Taxonomy (NCBI): domain Bacteria; kingdom Pseudomonadati; phylum Pseudomonadota; class Gammaproteobacteria; order Alteromonadales; family Shewanellaceae; genus Shewanella; species Shewanella sp. GJ50-10. The sequence continues at coordinate 3,257,052 of NZ_JBVVSS010000001.1, forward strand.
TAACGTTTTTAGCGATAGCACATTTAAAACGTCTATCAGTTACCAGTTATACTGACAATGCTGTTGCCGAATTAGGCAAAAATGAGACGGGCAAACTCGCCGTCACTAAAATGAGCTTAAACCCACAAGTGATATTTGCAGATGGCGTTGAAGTTAGCCAAGAAGTACTGCAAAAAATTCACGATAAAGCTCATGCAAATTGTTTTATCGCAAATAGCATTAACTCTGAAGTAGAGATTAACCTTTAATTCTAAACAGATACGCTATTGAGCTATTAAATAAAACTAAAAAAGCCACTCAATGAGTGGCTTTTTTGTCTCTAAATTAACCGTTTGAGTATGCATGTAATACATATTTAAACAATCAAACTTAGATAAAAAAGCCGCTAACGTGATTACTCGATAGCGGCTTTAAAACTCAAGGGGAGATGATAACTAGTTCGGCAAAATATCCGCTGCCGCACCGCTTGCAGGGATCGGTTGTGCCTTTAAAGGTAAAATAGGCGTTTGAATCATTTCATCTTTAAGGTAACTAATCGCTTTATTAAGCTGAGCATCCACACCGTTAAACGTGGCATGAGGTAAATTATCAATCTCAATATCAGGTGTTACACCAAAACCTTCGACAATCCAACGGCCATCCATTGCATACTGAGGAAATTCAGCCACCCTTGCCATCCCTTTGTCGGTGAGGCGGTTTCGACCCGTTAACCACACCCCAGCACCCGCAGTTTGCTTACCAATAACTGGGGCAATGCCAAGTGCTTTAATACCTGCTGAAAAGGTCTCGCCATCTGAATATGTCATTTGGTCCGCTAGCACCACTAAGTGACCTCTAAAGGTTTGCTGCATATTAGCATTGGCTGAGCCAGTTGTTGGTTGCCAAAATGCCCAAGCACGGCGCAGTAGTTTTTCAATAATCCAGCTATCAATATTGCCACCTCGGTTACGGCGAACATCAATGATTAAACCCGCTTTGTCATAATTGGTATAGAACTCACGTGCAAAGCTTTCTATATCGCCAGACCCCATGGCATACAGGTGCAAGTAGCCCATTTCTCCGTTGCTGGCTTCAGCAACTTTATTGGCATTATTATTCACCCAATCTAAATAGCGTAACTTAGCATCCGTCGCATTTTCGTGTGGAACCACAATCGTGCTATGGCTGTTTTTGCCACGTTTGATATCCAGTAACACCTGCTTTTTAGCTTGGTTTCTAAGACCTTGAGTCACTTCAGCAATATTGGTCACCGGCTTGCCGTTAATGGCTAGAATAATATCACCTACCTTTGCATCCACCTCAATCCGCGCTAATGGCGATGCTTGGCTTGGAAGTTCTGGATCGTTTTGATAAATATGGCTAATCACAATCCCTTTTGAAGTTTGCGATAACCTAGCGCCTAAACTTGCCCCTGCAGCAGTGTCATTTTTAGCAATATCGCCACCTCTAACCTGCGAATGGAGTGCATCCAGTTCACCCATCATTTGCTTGAATATGTCATTCAGTTCGTTTCTATCAGTCAGCCTTGCGAGTAAAGGCTGGTACTTTTTCTTAATTTCAGCCCAGTTCTTACCTCGCATATTTTTGTCGTAAAATGAATCACGATGCATTAACCAAGCATCTTCAAATATCTGTTGCCACTCTTGCATTGGCGAAATAGCTAATTGCCATTGTGCGGTATCAACTTTGGTATTTTTAAGCTCCGCTGGCAGTTTATCGCCAACAGCAACAATATGAAGTTCGCTAGGGTTAGACTGTTTAGTAATGAGTAGTTTTTCGCCATTAGCTGACACCTTGTAGGCAGCAATATCACTGCCAAACTCGCTCAACTCAGGGGATAAATGATCAAACTTAACCAATTTCAAACTGGTTTTATTGGCCTGTGTGTCCAATAAATAGAATTTATCTTTTAACACGGTTAATTGGTCATAATTACCTGATGCAATCGGAACTTGCCAAAGTCGCTGATTAATCCCCTGCCAATCAATTCTAACTTTTTTAGTGGCGAAATCTGTGTCATCAGACTGTTCAGCTAATTGACTTGTATTAAGCTCTGTTGGTTTAACAAATGGAAAAACTGCTTTCTCCTTCAGCGCAATAGCAAAAACTTGAGTCCGTTTATCGAATATCGGCCCCATATTTCTGTCCCCCCAAGGAGAACCTGGAGTCGCATCAAAATGACGATTTGATAAAAAGTACAGCCATTGACCATCAGGGCTAAAGCTTGGTGAGAAAGATTCATACTTGTCACTGGTGAGGGATTTTGATTTTTCTTCTGACAAAGAATACAGCACGATTTGCGGGCGCTGCTTACCTATTTCCGCTTTAGTGACTGCGATGAATTGACTGTTAGCAGACCAGACGATATTGGGGTATTCCCCAAGACCTTCACCATTAATAATAATCTTTTGGTTTTTGCCTTTCTTTAAATCTAATAGCCACACATTGCCATCATAATCATCATGGGCGATATAACGTCCATCTGGAGATAAATGTAAGCTGGTACGTAAACTAGTGCCATCTTTGGTTAATTGTTTAGCCCCTTTGGTTCCATCGGCTGGAAACTGCCATATTTCTTGATGACCTGAAGCATCGCTGATGCCATAAACCCATTTTCCATCAATACTTAAAATACCATCTCGAATACGCGACTCTGCAGGACTCTGGATCTGGACTAAACGTCGACCATCATGACTCGCTATCGCCACATGGCTTCGAGCTGTAATGACCGCTTTGTCTCCAGTAGCAGCAAACTCAACTGATGTTGCGTATTCCATTGGGTCGTTAACCCAGTGTTCACGTCGATGAGGGAAATCAGATGTCAGACTTATATCAAGAATTGACGAATCAGCCGCTGCAATATCAAACACTTTTAAATCTGCGCCATGCTGAAAAATAACGCGGCCTTGATTTAACGTCGCATCGCGAACTTGCCACTCGTCAAACTGTGTGTGTTGCTTGATGTCAGTACCATTAAGTTGCATCGACCAAATATTATCATTACCTGATTGGTCACTGACAAAGTACAACCTGTCTTGCCAAAGCATGGGCTGTCTTACTGAACCTTCGTGAGATGTCGTTAGCTTTCGCGCTTCATTGTCACTGCCAAGTTCAAAACGCCAAATTTCACCTAAAGCCCCGCCGCGATATACTTTAGCGTTATCACCACTGGCTTGCAGACCAAATTGGGTAAAATAGACATATTTGCCTTGCTCATCAATCGTGCCTTCGATGGCATCAGCTAAGGGTAAATTGGTGATGGCTAATGAGGTTGGGTTTACGGTTTTAAGCACCCAGTAGTTTGCAGGGCCATGGGCATTATCGGTTGAATAAAGGACTTCACCTGATGCAGTCCAACCTTGAAGACGGACTCGACTATTTTCAAAACTCACCCGCTTCGCCACGCCACCGCCTATTGGCATAACATAGACTTCTGTGGCGCCTTCGTAATTAGCTGTATACGCTATCCATTGACCATCTTTAGATATCGCAGCATCTAACTCTTCCGCCGCTTGTGTGGTAATACGCTTGGCATTGGTTTGATTTAACTGACTGGCCCATAGGTCACCTTCGGCGGTAAATACTACAGTTTGATCATGTAATGCGGGAGCGCGGTAATAACCTTGATTATCGGTATTCAGCGCAAAAGCTGATGCACTACTCAAGCCTAAAGCCAATAAACAAGCGGTAACAGAGTGACGAAGTTTCATAGCCAGAAAAGTCCTTGTAAATATTATTATTTTCAAGGACTCAAATTAGCAAATTAATTGCAACTTAGCAGTATCAATTAGTCTTTAAAGGCTAATTTACTGACGAGAAATTGTAACTAAATGAGCGTTACCAGGCCTAAAAGCCCTTTCTATATAAAAAGGGCTCTCCAATCTTAGAAGCCGTTAACGTCATTCGACGAAAACAAGCATTACTTAGTGGTTAATAGCTGTTTTAACTCAGCATATTGTTTATGTTGCGGGTGCGTTGGATTAACAATATCAGGAAAACGCTGCTCGATAGTGAGCATATAACGCTCAGCCTCTACATAGTCTTTGTCTTTTACCAATTGATTAAGTCTATCTACCGCCTTAGTTGCTGAGTCATGTTGCATAACTGGGGCTGTCAAAGACTGTTGTTCTTTCGATGCAAACTCTTCAATAACTTGTAATTCGGCTTGGTTCATTTCAACACCAGCACGCTCGTTATTAATCGCATTATCGTTAGGTATTTGCATATCAAATGCTTGTACTTTTGCCTGAGTTTGACCTTTAGTTTGTGCTTGTGAAGCAACTTGCTGAACCGATTTAGGCTGAGCACTTTTAGTGATAGCTTGCTCTTGATTAATAACATCAACAGAGTTGCTTGGCTCGTTAGTAGATTGATTACTACTCTGAATATTTGGTTGAATATCTAGCTGAGCACTTGACTGAGTGCTTGGCTGTTCACTAGAAAGCGGCGCACTGCGCATCATTGCAGGTGTAGGTGTTGGTGTAGGCGCAGCAGTGTCTGCCATGACTGGTACACTATCATCAAGTTCAGTTTTAGCATGTTGGCTAAAATCAGGGTTAAGTAACATAACAGATGCGATTAGCATCACAGACGCTGCGCTTGATAAAGGTAAGCGATGTTTTTTCCAAAAGCTTATCGGCACAACATTGTTATGTAATTGCTTGGCTTTACTCCCGCCAGCACCTTGAACGGCTTTAGCTTGCAATAAAATCGCCGCATCTATCGCAGCAGATGGTCTTTCAAGATCTTGCTGCTGATATAAAGCTTTAATGTCTTGTTGCAATGCATTAAATGCTTCGTCGGTCATGTTGACAGCATCTGTTTGCGTCCCCGACTGAGGCTTATCTTTATCACTCATGAGTCACCCCTTGCCATTTGGTTGCAACACATTGCTTAATGCTTTGATAAGCATAACGAATACGGCTTTTTGTGGCTTCTAATGTCACATCCGCAATATCACTGATGGCAGCAGCAGTAAGTCCTAATTCAATATTGAGTAAAAAAGCTTCTTTTTGCACTGCAGGTAAATTGGCAATACATGATTTAAGTAACTTGGCTTTTTGCACATCTTCGAGTTGTTCATCTGGGCGACTATGTGCGTGTTCATTTGTGATATTGGCATCAAAATTATCCATACCTTCACCTCCCAACTCTTCGACTTTATCTAAAGGCTTAACAGCTCTAACATGGTCTATGAGTAGGTTATGGGCGATGCGATATAACCAAGTGGTAAATTTGGCTGTCACTTGATAATTGCCAGCAGCGTTAATCACTTTGCCCCACGTATCTTGATATAAGTCTTCAGCAAGCGAATGATTACTTAATTGACGCACAAAATAGCGATATAAGGGGCCTTTGTGTTTGCTGTATAACAGCTCAAAAGCACTTGTATCACCTTGCTGATAGTTCAACATTAATTGCTCATCTGACATGCTTGTAGCTGTCATCGCATTATTACTTAACTCTGTCTCAGTCACTCAGGTTACCTTGGGTTAAACACTCGTTTATGTGCTGTTTTAATTGCATTAAACCAGTGTGCCCAGCGCAGATGTTATTGTCTACTAAATATGTTTATTTACCGGTTTAGGTTGAGGTGGCACAACAGGTACAATTAATTGCTGCTTACCTTCAGGAAGCTGCCCAATCGGTTTGGTTTTTATTGGCTGCGGCATTGGGTAAGGCTCTTGTTGGTGCGCTGGTGTTCCAGTTCTTTCACTTGAACCATTATTAACTTTAGTTGCTGCAATAACTGCCACTGATTTAGCCAGTGCTATAAATTCAGATCGCGTCGCGTCAAGGTTCCCATCAGTTGCTTCGATGGCGATCTCAATTAATTTGTTGTAATTAAAATCATGGATATAATTATTCTGATTAATCAGTTGCCCTAAACCTGCAACCGCAGCAGCAAACCTAAAATCATCACTCGATTGCTCAAAAAACTTTTGTTGCTGACCAATATCAATCGGATATTGATCAATAAATTGCTGACCTGAGCTTGAGCGCCCATCAGATAACGAAATAACTGCCAGATCTTTAGCACTGTAACGGGCATGTATTGAGTTGTTGGCTGGCTGAACATTTTTGGTCGTTGCATATTCAGCTTGTTCGTTAAATCTGAGCTCATATAAAGCAATATACTGACGAGAATTACCGACAGTGACTTGTCTTTTACGTGACGAAGTTTGATAAGCATTTTCAAAGCCAATTAAGCGATACTCTGACACTAATCGTGGATTAAATTTAACTTTAGCTTGTAACCAATTAAAACCAAGTGCCGCTTTGTCACTGGCACTTTTTGTAAGCTCAACATTCACTAACAGTAGATGAGTACCTTGATTGTAAGGTGATGGAGCAAGTTCTGTCGCGATGGCATAGTTAGTTGAAACCGCTTCAGTATTATAAAACTGATAATCAAAGCGATTGAGTAATTGATGGCTATTAATACTATTACGCTGTGGTAAATCATCATGACTCACGGCTTGCTGCAACGCTTTATAATCGGCTTGACTCGATATAAAGCTGAATTGCGACACAGGTGTTTCTCCAGTCACCATATTCCCGCCATGACCACTGATGGCAAGATCGCCTTGGTAATAACCAGGCTTTACGGGTGGATAAGGTGGTTTTTTCGGTAAAGACAATGGCTCAGGAGTGATTGCTTGCACACGTTTGACCCCTTCAGTAGCAGGAACGGTTTGGGTTTCAAGTTGGCTTTGTTCAACAGAGTGAATGCCTGCAGCGTTAACGGATGCACAAACCGCAAAAACTAAGGGAAATAATCCGAGATAAAGTTGATGTTGAAAACCATTTTTAGTTTGCTTTGTCATGTTTAGCCTCATTACCAAGTCGTTGATTGATATCAACCTTATTAGTAATAACGTAAACAGAGTCAAAAAGGGTTATTTATTTTCGAAAAGTTTCACTTAGTAGGATTTAACTTATCGATTGCAGTTAAGCATTAATCCTTACACTGGTAGCTTAACCCGATGCATTCATATTGAATCCAAATGCGTTACCTCAGGTTAAACAGTGTTTCTAACTCAGGGATTAAGATGGCTTTTTCGGCTTCACCAAAAAAATCATCATGCATACGAATAAACGCCTCTTGAAAGCTTTGTTGGCTCATCACATGGTCGATTTCAGCAATAACCTTGTCACCCTTATCTCCTTTTGAACAGGCAATATAACCATAAATAGCCTGTTCAACATGACGAATGGGAATTGAAACATAATCAAGAGTCTTGTCGTTGTTCCGCAAGTAAGCATCCACTACTTCGCTATATTCAATAATCCCTAACACCCGCTGAGCATTTAACATTTCAATGAGTTTGTTTGAAGATCCGACCCCACCACGAACGTAAAATTCATGGGGAGTTTTCGCTATTTGACTATCGATATATTCACCATAAGCTCTGTCTTTTACGACACCTATTTCGCCTTGGGTATTTTCGGGTAATTGGGCTAAGTCCAGCTGGCTGGCAAAAATATGCTGGTTTTTAGTCAACACAATCAAGCGTAATGGTGGATAAACAGTTATGGGGTAATGGGAAAAGGTCGCTACATCAAGTCGTTCAGGCGTTTTAATTTTATTGAACATGCAGCTATTTTGTTGTTTAGACAATTCTAGCCAACCACGGGTCATACTCACTTGCTGTTGCTCAAATGTCAGCTGATTATCGCTAAACTCCGTTAATAGCGAAATTGCTTCCATCTCCTCATTACCGGAAATAGACACAATATTTTCATCAACCTCAGTCAAGATCACCGCACGTACTTCGGCATAAGCAGGTTGATTTAACACAAAAAAAATAAATGAAATGTAAAAAACTAGTCCCTTAGTCTTTAACCTTTGGAATGACATAGAGTGCCTCCGAGTTTAAAGCCTATGCAACTAACATTAGAGGAGACTTTTAGCATTCGCAATCAGAAACTGAGTTTCAGCCGCACAAAACACTGAAAAGCAGCCAAAATAAGGCCAACATGATATTATCTAGCCCCTTTTTTATAGCGGGGTATTTCCCTGTTATAAACCCTGTACCCTACACAGGGAAGAAGTATAAATAACCTAATAATATAAGTGTGTTAAGGAGTTATCATGCAAGCCCTTGTTGCCGTAGTAATGGGATCTAAGAGTGATTGGCCTACCATGGAAGCCGCCGCAGAAATTATGGACAAGCTCCAGGTGCCGTATCATGTTGAAGTTGTCTCAGCACATCGCACTCCTGACAAACTAATGGACTTTGCTAGCACTGCAGCAGATAAAGGCTATAAAGTCATTATCGGTGGTGCTGGTGGCGCGGCCCATTTACCGGGTATGATCGCATCAAAAACCCGCTTACCAGTGCTAGGTGTCCCAGTTCAAAGTAAAGCCCTTTCTGGTATGGATAGCCTACTTTCAATTGTTCAAATGCCTAAAGGTATTGCTGTTGGTACTTTAGCCATTGGCACCGCAGGTGCATTTAACGCTGGTTTATTAGCTAGCCAAATTTTGGCTGTGACAGATGCTGAACTTGCAACTCGTTTAGATGCCTTCCGCGAAGATCAAACTAACACTATCCTTGAAAATCCAGATCCGAGGGAAGCTTAATGCCTCAGCAAGATCTTAAGCAATCCGCTAAACAGCATAATGTCTGGGTATTAGGTGATGGCCAATTGGGAGCAATGCTTGCTCATGCAGGTCAACCACTAGCGATTAATGTTCGTCCAGTTGATATCATGACCCCATCTGACGAGCGCTTACCGCTGAAAGATAGCGATGTAATTACAGCTGAACGTGAGCAGTGGCCTGAATCAAACTTAAGCTTACAACTCAGCGAGCATCCGCATTTTATTAATGGCCCAGTGTTTGGTCGCCTAGCAGATCGCTTTACTCAAAAAAGCTTGTTAGATGAGTTATCAGTACCAACTTCTCCTTGGGAGTTAGTTGATGACAATACTCAAGCTGATGCCTTACATCAGCAATACGGTGATCGAGTATTATTAAAACGCCGCACTGGTGGTTACGATGGTAAAGGCCAGCATTGGCTTAAGCAGGCTGAAGCAACACAAATCCCAGCTGATTGGCGAAATGAAGCGATTGCTGAACAAGCGATTAATTTTGATGAAGAAGTGTCTATTGTTGGTGTCAGAACCAAAACCGGTGAATGTGTTTTTTACCCGCTAACGCTTAATTTACATCAAGATGGCATTTTAATGGCCTCAATTGCACCATTAACCCGCCTAGACCACTTACAAGCTCAAGCTGAAGCCATGCTAACTTCCGTGATGGATGAGCTTGAATATGTTGGTGTGATGGCAATGGAGTGCTTTAGAGTTGGTGATGACTTATTGGTAAACGAGTTAGCACCACGAGTACATAACTCAGGTCATTGGACTCAATCAGGTTGTCACATTAACCAGTTTGAATTACATCTTCGTGCACTTTGTGGACTACCTATCCATAAGCCACAAGTTAACTTTCAGTGTGTTATGGTCAATTTAATCGGTGTCGATAAAGATGATCGCTGGTTAAGCCTGCCTAACGCTGAGTTATTTTGGTACAACAAAGAAGTACGTGTCGGTCGTAAAGTCGGTCATTTAAATCTTTCTGCACACAGTAAAGATATGGTCAATGACAGTATCGCTCAGCTGCAACAGTGGATGCCAACGCAATATCAAGCACCATTAGCGTGGATTTTAGAAGAGTTTAATGACTAAACCTTTTGATTGTCACTACTGATTGATTACAAAAAAGGAGCCACCGGCTCCTTTTTTGATCACTTTAGATACATACCCTTGTCAGTACTTGCTCAAGGTTTTCAGAACTGGCCTTTTGCTGCTGTGCTCTATCAGAAATCGCTTTTAGATTAAGCTGAACTTCGTGACTTAAGCGCGAAATTTCTATTGCACGATTATTAATACTGCCAGTTGATGTTTGCTGACCTTGAATGCTGTAGGTCATGTTACCAGCGACACTGTCAAGCTGCTGGAATGCGATACCGATATCAGCAAATGCTTGATTCACTCGCTGGCATTGTTGCAAGCTTTCTTGGGTAACACGCTGACTTTCACCAATGGCATTAACAGCGTTGCCAGCTTTAGCTTGTAACTCTAAAACAATTGATTGGATTTCTACCGTAGACTCTTGAGTGCGGTGGGCAAGCGCACGCACTTCATCAGCAACTACGGCAAAACCTCGACCTTGTTCACCAGCTCGAGCGGCTTCAATCGCCGCATTCAGCGCTAACAAGTTCGTTTGCTCTGCAATGCTTTTAATCACTTCAAGAACATTACCGATTTTCTGACTGTCGATATTCAGTAAATCTAAGTCAGACACCATACTTTCAATGCCATCAGCAAAAGTCGTCATAGAACTTTGGTTATTTTGTGCATCAACAGTCCCTTGCTCTAGTAGCTCTTTAACCTGAACTGAAGTCGACTTTAACTCATCAGCATTGTTAGAAAGCTCATCCGCAGTGTGCACGATTTCAGAAAGCGATGTGGTAATTTGTTCATTCTCATCAGTGCTTTTATTCACTGAAGACTCTGCAGCGCCCATTTGTGATGCAAGCTCATAAGACCCTGTTCGCACATTATTTGCGTCGGTGCGAATATTATCGATAACAGATTTTAAGTCCTCAATAAAATCACTGAGGTTATTAGTAATCGCCGCAATTTGATCATCACTGCTATCTGTTAATGGCTTATCTGGTGCGGTTTCAGTGCTGATCACTAAACTTAAATAATGGCCTAATTTATTCAATCTTTGCTGAATGTGTTGCTTAAACAGATAAACACCAACAATAAGTTGAGCTACACCTAAGCTGATGAGCAGACATACGATTTGAGTCTTTGATATGGGTTCTGGTAAAAATAGGGTTACAACAACTGTCAGTAGCACTAACGAAAGCAACGGTAAAAGTAACTTCGTCTGCAATTTATTATCATTATAATTTTGCATATAGAGTTCCGGGAATAATTTTTATTATATGAACATAATCGTTCTTATTATTTGAGAGACTTACAAATTCTTAGGTCAATTACCAAGCGAAAAGCGCAATTAACACAATAGCTACATTTGTTATCGGAAGATGCTGAGGAAAGTTTAGATTTATTGTGGGTTTAGGATGGAATTTATGACATAAAAAAGCCCCGACTTTGCGGGGCTTTATAAAAGGGCTAACTTAGCCGAAGAATAAGCGCCATAACCAAGAAGAATCTAAGTCCTCTTTACAGGTTCGGTACTGAGCGGCATAGGTTTTAGAACGAGCATCCACACGGTTTGCCACTGGCACTAACCAAGCTTTAGCTTTATAGGTACCGCGTTTATATCCGCCCCAACCTTCGTGGTAATTCAAATATTGATTTTTAGCATCCCATTTTGAAACGCCATTAATTTTATGGGTTTTATAAATAAACCAGCCCATAAAATCCATCGCATCATCAAAATTGCTGCGGCTCGACCATGAGTTCCCCGTTTCACGTACGTAGTCATCCCATGTCATGGTTTTGGCTTGTGCATAACCATAGGCATCACTTGCACGCCCTGTAGGAATAAACCCTAAAAAGTACTCCATTGGTGGTGCGGCATTATGTTTAAACGAACTTTCTTGATACATCATCGCTAACGGAATGTGCACTGGCACTCCCCATTTATCACGGGTATTCACCGCAGCTTTATACCAAGACCGGTTCTCTTGGAAAATAGAACATAAATTATCAGGTTCTTTGGGTGGTGGTGTGGCACAGCCTGTAAGTTGTAGAAAAATAACGGCGCTAAAGGCACGGAAAAACCACTTCATAAAAACCCTTATAAACAAATTAAATCAACTGAATGCAAATTCAATACATTGGCTCGATTTTCACATCTATAGGATGTAGATGCAATCGAGATTGGCATAAAATTAGCCTTTGTACTTATTGATTAATAAGGCGACTTATCAAGGGAATAAAATGACACTATTTTGTAAAAGAGTAATAAATATATGAGGTAAACATCAACAGATGAATAGTGCATTTGAAGGTTAGAAAAGAAAAGCTTATAAAGAGTTATTCCATTGGGTTAGCAAAGACGCATTCATGAAACTCTTGTTGCCATACAACAGGTTGCCAGTAGTCAGTATTGAGACCGCTGTAAACTTTATCTTGTTTAAACTCTGCAGCTAAGTGGTAACGCTGCTCACGTTCAACTTCCACCGTGATGGCTTTAGTTTGCCTTGCGGCTAGTTTGACTTTGAGATCAGCTGACTCAATTAATTCTGCGACAGTAAACTCATGACTACCAGCAGCTAATTTGTAATAAGGCCGAGAAATTACTGGTTTGCCGTTAAGGTGGGTGACAACAACACGATATAAGTTATCTGCTGTCGGCGGTGTAATATAGCTCGCTACCGAGCCGCAGGTAAACTCATCTTCATTTGATGTTGCGCAGCCTTGCAGCAACGCAACAGTCGTTAATGTTAGTGCAATCTTTACTGTTATTAACGCAGCTTTGTTCATTGGTTTACAGCAGCTGGTTCAGCTAGATCAGCAAAGTAATCCGCTAGAAACTCGTCAAAGCTAACGGTCACTTGTGCTTCAACTTCTTGTTGTTGCTGTAGTGATAGCTTGGCTTCTGTTTCATACCCAGCCATCGCAGTTTCAGACAACGGGTAATTTACTAGGTATTGATGGTATTGCTGAGATAATTGCTTCACCCACACACCATGATCAATACCTTGATTAACCACGTCTTCAAGTACGCGACCTGATAACGTTTTACTTGGATCACTAATTGCTGCATGCCACTGGGTCAATGCATCTTGATATTGACTACCTTCGCCATCAAGCAGTTTTGCAATACGGCTCATTGGTTCGAAAATATCATTGAGCCATTCACTTAGGGCAACTTGTTCGCCTTTACGGCTAAGCTCAAGCCCAGGCTTACGACCTTCAGCAACAACCGCTTTAAGATTGGCTGCTATTTCAGCTTCACCAGCATCATCCGTTTTGTCTGATGACAACAACAAACAATACAACAAGAATAAATCGAGGAATTTCACCTGACTCGCATCAATGCCGATAGGGCTATATGGATTAACATCTAATGCACGCACTTCGATATATTCAACCCCAGCCCTTGCTAGCGCCTCAGAAGGTTTTTCACCTGATTTAGCTACTCGTTTTGCACGGATTGGCGAGTAAAACTCATTTTCGATTTGCAACACATTGCTATTAAGCTGGCGATATTCACCATCAACTTTTACGCCAATTTCAGCAAAACTTGCCGAAGGCATTCTAATGGCTTCACCCACGCCAGATAAATATTCAGGCAGCGAGTTGTAACTAATATTAAGCTGTTCTTGTTCTTTATTGGTATAACCTAAATCACTCATACGCAGTGATGTTGCATATGGGAGATATAAGGTGCCTTTGCCGGTTTTCTTAAAGTCAAAACCGACATCTTGGCCTTTCACGAAAGAGCTACACAGTGCAGGAGACGAGCCAAAGAAATACGGCAACACCCAAACAAGGCGTCGGTAATTACGGATCATGCCAAAATAAGACTCTGAAATAAAATCTTGTCGAGATAAGCTTTTGTCACTGTTCTCATACAAGGTATCCCAAAGTTGCTCTGAAACCGAAAAGTTAAAGTGCACACCAGCAATAATTTGCATTAGCGGACCGTATCGATGTGTTAAGCCTTTACGATATAAGGTTTTCATCTTGCCGTTATTTGAGCTGCCATAACGCGCAATTGGGATGTCTTTTTCATCGCCGACATAACACGGCATGCTGACAGGCCATAGCGACTGACCGTTCATGTTTTTTACGCTGTAGGCATGAGTTTTAGTCAGACCTTCTAATAAGGTATCAATATTAGTATTTACAGGGGTAATGAACTCAAGCAGTGACTCACTGTAATCAGTGGTAATACGAGAATGAGTTAATGCAGAGCCTAGCTTTTCTGGGTGGCTATCTTTTGCTAATTGACCAGAATCATCGATACGTAATGCTTCACGCTCAATACCGCGTTGCATACCAAGTAAAGAATCACGGCCTTCGCCGTTAGAAAGAAGATCGATTATTTTATTGAATGAATTCAATTTGCTGTTCTCTTATTGTTGCTCGTATTCGTCGCACTCATTCGCGACATTCAAACTGCTAGACCTGATATTAAACGACATTATTTCTCAGATTGCATAAATAAATACAATTGATGAGTAAATTTACGTTTCATCAGTAAATAAAGCTCAGTTATTAAACGTCAAATAAAGAAAAAACGGTAACATTTATATTGTCACCGTTATTCGTATTACTTTATTGTATCAGACCCTATAAAACCTATATAGGGTCGATAGTTTCAAATGCAATAGCTAAGCTTATTTAATCTCTTTAATAGGATAGCCCAATGCTTCTAATTTTGGATAGATTGCTTTCTTATCACCCACAATTACCATGATCATTTCGGATAATTTAAGCTGTTCTGCCGCTAATTTATTTAACTCAGCCGCTGTAACGTTTTCCACTATCTCAGCTTGCTTTTCGGTAAAATCATCGGCCAGCTGGTAGCGTTGGATGATACGCATAAAGCCAGCTTTCTGGTAAGGCGTTTCATAATCTAGCGCCTTACCTTGAGAAATAGAACTGCGCATAAAGGCTAACTCTTTTTCCGTCATGCCATCTTTCTGAAAGCGCTCAATTTCGTTGACAAACTCAGTAACCGACTCAGCAGTAACATCACTTCTAACGCTTGCGGATGCTTCAAAACGTCCGGTTAAATCATTACCATTAAAGCCTGTACGTGCGCCATAGGTGTAGCCTTTATCTTCACGTAGATTCAGATTTATGCGACTGTTAAACGCGCCGCCCAATGGGTAATTCATTAAGAAGGATTTGAAATAATCACCTGTAGCATCATAAGGTAATGCACGTTTACCAATTTTTATCACAGACTGAGCCGCTTCAGGCTTATCAATAACATAAATGGTGCCACCAGCAAGGTCAGGCAGTGTTGGTAACGTCATTGAGTCATTGGCTTTTCCTTGCCATTGTTCAAA
This sequence comes from Shewanella sp. GJ50-10, assembly GCF_055808815.1. Lineage (NCBI taxonomy): Bacteria > Pseudomonadati > Pseudomonadota > Gammaproteobacteria > Alteromonadales > Shewanellaceae > Shewanella > Shewanella sp. GJ50-10. The sequence goes on from NZ_JBVVSS010000001.1 coordinate 3,272,069, forward strand.
CACAGATAACGACGGCATGATTTCTTTTTGGTTCAAATCAGACACCACGACCATTTGTGCATTACCTGCTTTGTATTGCTGCTGATAAAACTGTTTAACGTCATCAAGTGTTAGCGCAGATACGGTTTCAAGTGTTCCGCCTGCATTAGCGCTTAAGTGGCTGTCATCACCATAAAGTAAGCTTGAAAAAGCGCGGTTTGCAAGGAAGTTAGGATCTGACTCTTGATGCTGCAGTCCTTGAATTTCTTGCTGCTTTAAACGCTCAAAATCAGCCTCAACAAACCCTGGCGAAAATAGCTTTTCTTGTAAGATAGCTAAAGTTGGGGTTAGGTTTTCCGTTAAGCTCGATACTTGAATAAAGCTTTGAGTCGCTGAAGCACCAAACGAGATACTACTGCCTAGCATTTCAAGTGCGCCAGCTAGCTCTTCTGTGGTACGTTTCTCACTTGATTCATTCAACATTGACGCAGTCATTGACGCTAAACCTGCTTTATCCATTTCTGGTAATCGGTTACCGCCTTCAAGATAAATTAATAACGCAACCGTTGGCGTTTCGTCACTTTCAGTGCCCATGACTTCAATGCCGTTATCTAATTTTGCCGTCCACAACTCTGGCACTTTAAGTACTGGCGCTTCACCCACTTTAGGCATCACACTGCGATCAAAGCTTGAAGTAATCTGACGAACATTTTCAGTACCAGTTACAGCCTCTTCAGCAATAGGTAACATGGTCGGCGTGAAGTTATCTGGCTTGGCAATTAATTGTTTGCCACCTTCTGGTACAACGCTCATCACCACCATAGGCTTGCCTTTGATGTAAGTGTTGAATACACGCATCACATCTTCTTTGGTGACATTCGCATAACGCTCAAGATCGCTTGCAATCATATTTGGGTCATCAAAGAAGGTTTGGTTGTAAGCCAGTGTCGACACCTTACCTTTAACACTTTGCATGCCGTAAATTGTATCTGATTCAAATTGTACTTTTACTTTTTGTAAATCATCATCAGTCACCCCACGTTGCTCAAACTCAGCAATTGAGTCATTCATCTTTTGCTCAAGGTCAGCAAGGTTTGCACCACTTGCTGGATTGGCTAACGCATATAAAGTTAACCGGCACGATAGCTCTTGACACGGATGTCCCACTGACGCTTGTACAGCAAAGCCATCTTTGACTAAGTTTTTATAAAACAGTGAGGTTTTGCCACCACCTAAAATGTTGGCTAACAAATCCAATGCAGCTTCATCTTCGTGGCGAGCGTACACTGTTGGGAACCCCATATAGATAAGCGGTAAATGCACTTTATCTTCCATAGAGATATAACGAGATTCATCTAAACTTACTGGCGTTTTAGGGTCAGCTTTAACTTCAGGACCGCGGGCTAACTCACCAAAATACTTATTCACCATCGCAAGGGTTTGTACTTCATCGAAGTCGCCGCCAATGGTAAGTGTTGCATTGTTAGGGCCATACCAACGTTTAAAGAAGTTTCTAACATCATCTACGGTGGCACGTTCTAAATCTTCTGGCCAGCCAATTACAGGCCAAGAGTATGGGTGCCCTGCAGGAAACATCGCTTGATTAAAGCGCTCATTTAAACGGCCATAAGGTTGGTTATCAATGCGTTGTGCTCGTTCATTTTTAACCGTTTCACGTTGAACTTCGAATTTTTCGCTAGTCAGAGCTGGAAGCAAGAAACCCATACGATCTGACTCTAGCCACAACATTTTTTCTAACTGATTACTTGGTACAGTTTCAAAATAGTTAGTACGATCGGTATTTGTGGTGCCATTTAAGGTACCACCTGCCTCGGTAATGACTTTGAAATGTTGCTCATCACCGACATTTTGTGAACCTTGGAACATCATGTGTTCGAATAAATGAGCAAAACCACTGCGGCCAGCTACTTCACGGGCTGAGCCCACATGGTAGGTCACATCGACATGTACTAAAGGATCTGAGCTATCTTGATGCAAAATGACCGTTAGGCCATTTTCAAGTTGGTATTTTTTATAAGGGATGCCTATCGCATCTGATACTTGAACGGTTTCAAGTAAGGTCACGCCTTCAGGTAATGCAGAAGAGGTTGTCGCTTCATGGGCGCAACCACTAATCGCAATAGAAATTGCCGCTGCCAAGATCCATTTTTTCACTTTATTCTCCTTGAATAAAAGGTCAATGAGGTTTGCTAGATACATGTCAGACAACACTGTATTAATAGGGTTTCATTTTTAACTTCCCGATTAATTCAATAGCCGAAAAAACCCTCACTGAACATTGCGTTTTATAAAATTTGATTCATTCTCAATACCATGACTTCTCTTTTACCACGCCCACATAAAGGCCGCTACTATTAAAGAGTATCGAATTGTTTTTCCTGTCAAAATCATAATGGTAGACGGCACAATAGGTAGCTTTAACCAACCGGCAATTAAACACAAAATATCACCTATTAATGGCAACCAAGAAAGTAGTAATGCCCAGTAGCCATATTTCTCGATTAATTTTAATCCATGTTGGTATTTTTTAGAGGCAAAGTCGTCTGGAGTCTTAGCAAAGCGGCCTAAATAGCCTAAATAATAACTAGTGATAGCCCCTAATGAATTACCCACACTGGCAACCACTAACAAAGACAACCAAGTTTCGGGAGCATCTGTTAATAAGGCCACAAGTAAAACTTCTGAACCTCCAGGTAACAAAGTTGCCGCTAAAAAAGCCCCACTAAACATTAACCATAACGCAGTCATTCACTTTACCTAATGATATCTATAGAGTTTTAAACACTTTAAAAACACAATACAACCAAGTTAGCAAGTTGTTGAATTTTAAAGTGCATTTAACATATTATGTAAATGATATAACTTATATCAAAAACGGTTTGTTCCATCTTGGAACACTCAATACAATTCGAAAATTGTTCAGCTAAAGACTGTAGTTAAGCAATATTAAAATAAGCTGAACATGATGTTGCTTATCGACGCATTGCTACTCTCTTACAAACAAATCAACAATGACTATCAATGGCCTTTATGTGTGATTGTGTTAGGTTATTGAAATAATAATCCCCTTGCTTACTTTAAAGAGCAAGTATAATAAATAGTTGGAATTGAAATGATTTTTCAAACCTTGAAACGTATTCCTTTTTGGCAGAAAGTGCTGGCAGGTTTTGGACTCGGTATATTAGCGGGTATCGCCCTTGGCGATAGCGCCGTAATGCTTAAACCTCTTGGCGACTTGTTCATTAGTGCCATTAAAATGCTGGTTGCGCCGTTAGTATTTTGTGCCATCGTTGTCAGTATCACTTCTTTAGGTACCCAAGCGAACCTCAAACGACTCAGCTTAAAAACCTTGGGACTGTTTATGTTAACGGGCACGGCTGCATCATTTATTGGTCTTGCCATTGGTAGCTCATTTGATATGGGCGGCAGTATTGAACTGGCCACATCTGAAGTGCGTGACCGCGATATTCCTGGATTTGCCCAAGTACTGCTTAATATGATCCCTGAAAACCCTTTTGCTTCGTTAGCTGAAGGCAAAGTATTACAGATAATCGTTTTTGCAGCTTTAGTAGGTATTGCAATTAACACCGTTGGCGAAAAAGCTGCGCCATTAAAAAACACCATTAGCGCTGGCGCTGAAGTGATGTTTGAATTAACCCGCATGGTTTTAAAGCTCACTCCAATCGGTGTATTTGGTTTAATGGCATGGGTTGTTGGCGAATATGGTTTATCAACCTTATTACCACTAGGTAAGTTCATTTTAGCCATTTACGTTGCAGCCTTAATCCATATTATTTTCGTTTATGGCGGCTTGATTAAGTTTGTGGCGAAATTAAGCCCAGTGCAGTTTTTCCGTAAAGCGATGCCTGCGCAGTTAGTGGCTTTCAGTACCGCTTCAAGCTTTGGTACATTACCAGCCAGTAGTAAATGTACTGAATCTATGGGCGTATCAAAGCGTTATAGCGCGTTTGTATTACCGCTTGGTGCGACAATGAACATGGACGGTTGTGGTGGTATTTATCCAGCTATTGCCGCTATCTTTATTGCCCAAATCTACGGTATTCCGTTAGATATGACTGATTACATGCTAATTGCTGTCACAGCAACAGTTGCCTCTGTTGGTACTGCAGGTGTTCCTGGTAGCGCGATGGTGATGTTAACCGTGACTTTAGGTGTTGTTGGCTTACCGCTTGAAGGGATTGCCTTTATTGCTGCCATTGACCGTGTGATAGACATGATCCGTACAGCAACTAACGTCACAGGCGATATGATGACTGCTGTTGTAATTGGTAAGAGCGAAGGTCAGTTTGATGAAGCGCAATTCAACTCAAATGATAAAGTTGTTGAGCAAACCGCGTAATAGTTAAAGCGCACTTAAGATTTAACTAAAAATGGCAGATGAAATCATCTGCCATTTTTATTAGCTAGAACTAGAACTAGAACTAAAATTTAGCGTTGGCCCATAACCATACTTTATCCGTATCCACTTTACCCGCTGCAACATCACCTGCAGAGTACGATGCATACTTAACACCTAATGTGTAATGGTCGTACACAGGCACACTAAATACAGCATTAACCTCTGAACCTAAATCATCGACATTTTCGCTCGACTCATCAGCATCAAATTCATGGTATGCCACAGCCCACTTACCACCTAATACTTTGCCGCCTATAGAGGCATACAAGTCAGCTAAACCTTGACTCGGTGTAGTTAAAAACTGATCTGTCCAACCGTTAAAACCATGCAATGTCGCCAGTGGCGTCGAGAAACCATAGTCGCCACCATCAGAGCCCAGCAGTTCATAACCCACTTTGAAGGTCACAGCTGAAAGCCCTACTCCACCCTCAAGGCTCATGTAATCAGCTGAATAAGACTGATCTGCGTTATCTGAGTCCTGAGTCGCATATTCTGCTGAGTACAAGATCTTGATATCGGCAACATCAGTGCTACCAGCAAAACGAAGACCATAGGTGTCTAAGCCGTTTTCAATGTCATTATCCACTTCAAGTAAATAACCATAACCACTTAAGGTACCAAAACCTGTTTTAAGTGAAGCGTTAATCAAGTTATCTTTTGAATCGATATCTTTTTCTTCGGCAAAGATACGATTACGTTGAGTGATGTAACCGTAGTCGATTTTGAAAACATCATTGAACTGATACTCAAGCATGACACCATCAAAGGTTTGTCTGTCTTGACGCCAGCCCACATGACCAACGAAACGCTGGTTATCAAAGGTGATCACTTGGCGACCGCCCTTAACACTAAAGCCCTTAAATTTGTATTTAAGGAATAATTGGTCAAGTTCAGTGGTTTCAGGATCGGCAATTACAGAGTAATCAGGATTTTTACCTAAGGTATTGTTGTAATCATCAACGCCTGCAACAACACGTGAATCTTCAAATTCGACTAGTGATGAAAAGCCATAGTAATCAGCTGTGGCATAAGTCAGTCGAGTTCGTAATGTAAATGCATCTGCGTCTTTAAGCGCATTGTCTTGCTCTACCATTTCATAACGAAGGTTCATATCTAGGTTCACTTTACCTTCGGTCACCGCTTCAGCAATACTAGTGGCTTCTGCAGCATGTACGTTTGTGGCTGTTGCCAGTGCTAGCGATACTGGTGCCAGCGCACTTAATGCTGGTTTGGTCCACTTGTTTTTAAAACACATTTCCTTAATAAAGCCTGCAAGTTGAGTCTTCTTCATCATATTTCCCTTTGTTTTTTTTAAAACTTGTCCATCACAAAAATCTTAGCTTACTTTGGCAGTTTCACTACTACTAATTGAGGATTTACTAATATTAATATTCTCAACTTTACGTTGCTTCTCATACAAGAACTTCAATACCTCAGCTCTTAAACGGTTATATTCTTTGTCCTCAGCCAGTGCTAATCGGGCTCTTGGACGCGGCAAGTTAACCTCTAAAATCTCACCCACTGTTGCAGCTGGTCCATTTGTCATCATCACAATTTTGTCTGACAGCAACACCGCCTCATCAACATCATGGGTGATCATAATGACGGTATTGTTTAACTCATTTTGGATCTCCATTAATGAGTCCTGCATATGGGCGCGCGTTAACGCATCCAGTGCCCCAAATGGTTCATCCATCAGTAACACATCAGGTTGCATGGCTAATGCACGTGCAATGCCTACACGCTGCTTCATACCACCTGAAATCTCACTAGGACGCTTATGCATCGCATGATCCATATGTACTAACTTAAGGTTATGCTCAATCCATTGCTTCATTTCAGCTTTATTCATTTTCTGCTGAAAAACCTGCTTAACCGCTAACTCCACGTTTTGATAAGCCGTTAACCAAGGTAATAACGAATGATTTTGAAACACTACCGCACGTTCAGGCCCAGGCTCGGTCACTTCAGTGCTATTTAAAATCACCCCACCTTTGGTCGCTTGATATAAACCCGCAACAATATTCAAAACGGTCGATTTACCGCAACCAGAATGGCCAATCAGTGAGACAAACTCGCCTTTATTAATTTTAAGGTTTACTTCCTTAAGCGCTTTAAATGGCCCACTTGGAGTGGGAAAATCCATATCAATGTTACTTATATCTAAAAAGGTGCTCATTAGACTGTCCTCTTTCAATGACTACTTTATTTAAACCGCGACTTTAAAAAGCTATTTGCTTTTATCCCATGAGAACCAGCGTTGCAGTGCTAGCACACCTCGGTCGAGTAAAAAGCCAATCAAACCAATAACCACCACAGCAGCCATAATGCGTGCTAATGATTCTGAACTACCGTTTTGAAATTCATCCCAAACAAACTTACCTAAACCAGGGTTTTGCGCGAGCATTTCTGCGGCAATCAATACCATCCAAGCCACACCAAGCGATAAACGCATGCCGGTAAATATCAGTGGAATTGATGCAGGTAAGACGATTTTTTGCACATGAGTTAACGGCGATAAACGTAATACACGACTAACGTTGACCAAATCTGAATCAATATTGGCGACCCCAAGCGAGGTGTTAATCATCATTGGCCACAAGCTACATAAGGTGACGGTCAATAGAGAGTTAATGAAAGACTTAGACACCATGGGATCTGGTGATACATAAAGCGCGCTCACCACCATAGTGACCAGAGGTAACCAAGCTAGAGGTGAAACAGGCTTAAAAATCTGCACAATAGGATTAAGCGCTGCATTTAACGTTGGACTTAACCCCATCCAAATTCCCATTGGTATGGCAATCAACGCAGCTAAGATAAAACCTGACATCACAGTGATTAAACTGGTAAAAATCTGGTCTAAAAAGGTTTCTTTACCTGTATAAGCCCGCACTTTAACTTTATAGGTCGGGTCGGCCTCTAACCTTGCTGCATTGCGTACTTCTTGGCGTTCATAGAAAGCTTCAGCTTTTACTCTTTCAGCGTTGTGCTCTTCATATAAAGCCCCAAACTGCCCCGCCACGGCTACTGGGCCTGGGAATTTACCCAATGAAGTATTGATGCTGTTGGCTGCAATTGACCAAATCACTAAAAAGACAGTGATGCCAATAACAGGTAGCAATAACGCTTTGCTGGCTTGACTCATTAAAGATAAAAAAGAAGTCACCTTACTTTTATCTATCATTAATCGATCTGTTAACCGTGTAATGCTTGTCATCATGTATTCCTTAACGACTTAACAAGGTTAGTAAGCGGTAAACCCAGCCATTATGTAATCGTTGTGTACTAATCGCTGTTTACTAAAACTGTGCTTACTAACCTTCACCTATAAACCTTTGTTTATTAACCTCGGTTTACTAATTCCCTCATAGGAACAAACGCTTATAGTTTGTCGCCTTGCTTTAAACCAATCGCGAACTTGCTCAAATAATCATTTGGCGCACTGCCGTCATAAACGATGTCATCAATAAAGTGTTGCTGTGGCTTTTTGAAACCGGTTTCTGTTGCAAAATCAGGGAAGTGCTTTGCATCAATGGTTTTGTCATCAATCAGCGACTGTGCAGCTTTTGCGTAAATATCAGGGCGATAAACTTTGGCAGCAATGTCCTTGTACCAAGCGTCAGGCTTATCATCTGAAATCTGTCCCCAACGGCGCATTTGAGTGAGGTACCAAATCGCGTCAGAGTAATATGGGTAAGTGGCGTTGTAGCGGAAAAACACGTTGAAATCAGGGACTGCACGCTTGTCACCTTTTTCATACTCAAAGGTGCCTGTCATGCTGTTTGCAATGACGTCGTAATCTGCGCCAACATAATTAGATTGCGACAGAATTTTAACTGCTGCTGGGCGATTAGCATTATCGTTATCATCTAACCACTTTGCGGCTTTGATCAGCGCTCGGGTTAAACGAATAGTGGTGTTAGGATATTTTTCAGCAAACTCTGCTGTAATCCCAAATACTTTCTCTGGGTTGTCTTTCCAAATTTCATAGTCAGTAACAACCGGTACTCCGATCCCTTTAAATACTGCTTGTTGGTTCCAAGGCTCACCCACGCAGTAACCGTAAATAGTACCGGCTTCAAGGGTTGAAGGCATTTGTGGTGGAGGTGTTACAGACAAGAAAGCTTCAGCATCAAGTTGCCCTGAAGTATCGCCTTTATGCGGTGCATAATAACCTGGGTGAATTCCACCAGCCGCTAACCAATAACGCAGTTCATAGTTATGAGTTGATACTGGGAATACCATGCCCATTTTAAAAGGCTTACCTTCTTCAGTGAACTGCTCAACTACAGGCTTTAATGCATCAGCTTTAATCGGATGAACAGGTTTACCTTCGCTGTCTTTAGCAATATTTGGCTTCATTTTCTTCCAAATATCGTTTGATACAGTAATCGCATTACCATTTAAGTCCATTGAAAAAGGCGTGATAATGTGAGCTTCAGTTCCGTAACCAATAGTAGCTGCAATAGGTTGACCCGCTAGCATATGCGCGCCATCTAAACGTCCATCAATAACCCCATCTAATAACACTTTCCAATTTGCTTGAGCCTCAATGGTGACGTATAAGCCCTCTTCTTCGAAGTAGCCATTTTCGTAAGCAATAGCAATCGGTGCCATATCAGTTAATTTGATAAAACCGAAAGTTAACTCTTCTTTTTCAGGAAAGCCGACTTCCGCCATTGCTGGCACCGCCGCGGTAAACGATACCGCCAATAAGGTATGTTTAAGTGCTTTTTTCCAATTCATCTTTTTATCCTTGTTAAATTTAAAAAGTTAAGTTTTAAATAGGCAAAACAAAAAAAGGCGCCTAATTACTCCTTTAGGAATAATTAAGCGCCTTTGCTTAAATGTGTTATCTGGTTTTCACTCTCATAAATCACGAAACAAGGCTAAATAATCGCCATTAATCGTGACTAACAAGAGACATTAATTTATTTAATAGCTGTATTTTACTATTCAGCAACCGTGCCAACTTAACAACCTATTGTTTTAAATAAAAATATTATTATACAGCAAGGTAGTACCTATAAAGGGTAGTACCAATTTAGTGCGAACTCGATCCTACCGCACCTAAATGGGTAGCCTTAACACAACTACCTACCCTAAAGAGGTGCAATCAAAGTATTTACTAAAACTAAGTTGGATTTTTGTCTCGAGAGCTTTACCCCAAACTTTGTTTAAAAGCTTTGTTTAAGAGCAGATTCAAGCTGAAGTGTTTGATGTTGTGGTAATTCGCCAATCCTTGAAATCGAACGCTGTTGAAATAAAACACTATTGACTTCAAAGGCTATTGAGTTAAAAGCCTATCGAATTAAAAGGCTATTAAATTAAAAGGCTGTTGAATTAAAAGACCTATAGATACGGGAAGGTAATTAGGCCAATAAAAAAGCCACTCAATGAGTGGCTTTAAAACTTAAATCAGTGTTAACAATAGCTATGCCTATATCACTAGCCTAGTACTGCCAGTAATACACCCGCAGCAACTGCACTACCAAGTACACCTGCAACGTTAGGTCCCATGGCATGCATTAACAGGAAGTTTTGCTGATTGGACTCTAAACCTACCTTGTTCACAACTCGGGCGGCCATAGGCACTGCTGAGACACCAGCGGCACCAATCAATGGGTTAATCTTGCCGCCTGAAACCTTAGACATAATTTTTGCCATTGTCACGCCAGCAGCCGTACCAATACTGAACGCTACAGCACCTAATACCAGAATACCTAAAGTCTCAATACGTAAGAACTCTTCAGCCTGTAACTTAGAGCCTACAGCAAGACCTAAGAAGATGGTCACAATGTTGATCAACTCATTTTGTGCTGTGCTTGATAATCTATCAACTACGCCAGACTCACGCATTAAGTTACCTAAACAGAACATCCCTACCAGCGGTGTGGCTGCAGGTAAAAATAGAATAGTCATACCAACAACCATCAACGGGAAGATGATTTTCTCTTTCTTACTCACTTCACGCAGCTGTTCCATCTTGATGCTACGCTCTGACTCATTTGTAAGAAGACGCATAATCGGAGGCTGGATCAGCGGTACTAATGCCATATATGAATATGCAGCGACCGCTATTGCACCCAATAAGTCAGGGGCAAGTTTAGAGGCTAAGAAGATTGCCGTAGGTCCGTCAGCACCACCAATAATCGCAATGGCAGCTGCATCTTGCATGCTAAATTCAAAACCAGGTACTAAGTTAAGGGCAATTGCACCAAGCAAAGTGGCAAAAATACCAAACTGCGCAGCAGCGCCCAATAACAATGTTTTAGGGTTTGCAATCAGTGCACCAAAGTCAGTTAGTGCGCCAACGCCCATGAAAATCAACAATGGGAAAATCCCAGTTTCAATCCCCACGTAGTAGGCATACCAAAGTAAGCCACCTTCGTCGGTAAAACCTGCATTAGGAATGTTCGCTAGAATTGCACCAAAACCAATAGGCACTAAAAGTAGCGGTTCAAATCCTTTAGCGATAGCGAGATAAAGTAATAAACCCCCTATCGCCATCATGAATAATTGATCAGGTGCGAAGTTAGCAATACCCGTCTCAGACCAAAAGGCCATTAATCCTTCCATGCTATCTCCTACGCTAATGCCAACAGTGGCGAGCCAACTGTCACAGCATCACCTTGTTTAACTGATACGTTACGAATAACACCGGTAGTTGCAGCACGAACTTCGGTTTCCATTTTCATCGCTTCTAAAATGATGATCACATCACCTTCATTAACTTGATCGCCATCCTTAACCAAGACTTTGAAAATATTTCCTGAAAGCGGCGCATTCATTGTGGTTTTGATTTCATTACTCACTGGTGCGTGTGGCGCAAGTGGCGCTGGAGCTTGTGAACCTGCAGATGCTGCTTCAGTTGGAACAATTTGACTAATGTCACCGCCTTCACTGACTTCGACCACAAAGTTTTGACCTTGTACATTTACGGTGTAAGTCTCAGGACCTTTTTCAGCTTTTGCAGCTGGTACAGCCATATCATCTGCACTTGGTACAGGCTCAAATGCATCAGGGTTACCGCGGTTTGATAAAAACTGTAGGCCGATTTGATTAAACAATGCGTAAGTCATTACATCATCATCAGATTCAGCAGCTAAGGCAAAGTTGTCTTTCTTAGCAATGTCAGCTAACTCTGTACGAAGCTTATCAAGCTCTGGCTCGATAAGGTCTGCTGGGCGGCATGTAATAGCTTCAGCGCCATCTAACACGCGTGCCTGTAGCTCAGCGTTAACTGGGGCAGGTGTAGCACCGTATTCACCTTTCAGTACGCCTTCAGTTTCTTTAGCCAGAGTTTTATAACGTTCACCCATTAATACGTTGATGACTGATTGAGTACCGACAATTTGAGATGTTGGAGTCACTAGAGGTAAAAAACCTAAATCTTCACGAACACGTGGGATTTCTTCAAGCACGGCATCCATTTTATCTGCAGCGCCCTGCTCTTTTAGTTGGTTTTCCATGTTAGTTAACATGCCGCCAGGAACTTGAGCGCGAAGAATACGTGAATCAATACCCTTTAGTGCGCCTTCAAAACGAGCATACTTTTTACGTACTTCTCTGAAGTAAGCAGCAATCTCTTCAAGCGTTGCCATGTCATAGCCAGTAGAACGGCCATTATCTTCTGCCATTGCTACCAGCGTCTCAGTGGCTGAGTGGCCATAGGTTTGGCTCATAGATGAAATCGCAGTATCAAGCACATCAATACCTGCCTCAATGGCTTTTTGGTAAGTTGCAGTGCTCAAGCCTGTTGTCGCATGACAATGCATAGACACAGTTAAATCAGTTTGCGACTTTAAACGGCTAATAAGGTCGTAGGCTTCCATTGGCTTAAGTAAGCCAGCCATATCTTTAATACAAAGCGAATCGCAACCTAAATCTTCAAGATTTTTAGCCATTGAAACCCAAGTATCAACCGTGTGAACTGGGCTAGTAGTAAATGAAATCGTACCTTGTGCATGACCACCAACCTGTTTAACTGCTTTAACTGCGGTTTCGAGATTACGTACATCGTTCATGGCGTCAAACACACGGAACACGTCAACACCGTTTGTGTGGGCGCGTTCGACAAAACGCGTCACTACGTCATCAGCGTAGTGGCGGTAACCTAATAAATTCTGACCACGCAATAACATTTGCTGTGGTGTATTTGGCATAACTTTTTTAAGTTCGCGAATACGATCCCAAGGATCTTCGCCTAAATAACGAATACAAGAATCGAACGTTGCACCACCCCATGACTCTAAAGACCAAAAACCAACTTTATCCAGTAAAGGAGCGATAGGTAACATATCGTCTAAACGAAGGCGGGTTGCCAAAATAGACTGATGGGCGTCTCGTAATACTACATCTGTTAACGCTAAAGGCTTGCTCATAAAAACTCCTAAACTTTAATCTTTTGCACGATACTGATGAATAGCAGAAGTAATTGCTGCTATTAACTTAGGATCAAGTGTTGCTGATGCTGCGGCAGGTGCTGGCACATGAGCAACGGCAGGTTGATTCTCTGACTTACATAATCTGGCGACGATTTTAATACCGACAATTAGCATACTTAAAAATATGAATACTAAGCTCATCCCCATTATCATCACGCCTAGGGCGTTAAATAACTGCTCAGATATTGAAGTCATACATCCTCTCTTGTCTTAATGTTCAATCAGCGATTGCACATAGGATCCATTTTAATTGCGTAAAGCCGATGAAGCCTTTTAGCTCAATAAACGATGCACCATTTTTAAGCATCAAGTATTGGATTAACGCTACTTAGAATAATTATTCAGTCCATATTAACCAATTTCAGATTATATAAAAGAGCTTAAACTAATAGGTTTGGTTATATTAAATTCTTCATCGACGAAAAATATAACTAATCTATAACAATTAATCCAACACCTTGTAAATTGGTCAGACCAAAAATAATAATATTCGACCTCACTATGTGACAATTCAACAAAATAACTAAGGTATTACTGAGAATTATTCAATTTTGTAGGTTTTAATCAAAAAATGACAAGATCATGACGATTTAGCTATAAAAAGAGATATCAAGAATAAGAACAGCCAAGCGCCCCAAACCTGTGCAGTAATGCCGAAAAGCATAAATATGCCATTTTTATCACTTGAAAATGACTAAATATGAAATAAATAGTCTAAAGGGAATTAAAACTAGTGAAGTATTCTGCTCACTATGATGAATGGCACTGAGTCTCTCTTAATGCTCTTCATTTACTAGTGCGGAAACCTAAAGCGTATTCAGTCAGAACGACTTGTATATAAGGCGTGGTTGCAACAGATAAGTATTGAGGCGAATTCTAAATAAGATCTAGAATGAGTGAATTTCAGGCAAAAAAATACCCTGTAGTAAACTACAGGGTATTTTCTTGATCATGGTGCGGATGGGAGGATTCGAACCTCCGACCGCCTGGTTCGTAGCCAGGTACTCTATCCAGCTGAGCTACATCCGCAAATTTTTTACTATCACTTCATACTCAGTGCTAATTGAGCTTAGTTGCATATTCAATATATGCAAATAATGGCGGAGAGGGAGGGATTCGAACCCTCGATGGGAGTTAAAGCCCATACTCCCTTAGCAGGGGAGCGCCTTCGGCCACTCGGCCACCTCTCCGAATTATGGTGCGGATGGGAGGATTCGAACCTCCGACCGCCTGGTTCGTAGCCAGGTACTCTATCCAGCTGAGCTACATCCGCATAATTTGGTATGAATTTTATATGGTGCGGATGGGAGGATTCGAACCTCCGACCGCCTGGTTCGTAGCCAGGTACTCTATCCAGCTGAGCTACATCCGCATATATAAAATGGTAAAGCTTTTGAATGATTTAATGGTGCGGATGGGAGGATTCGAACCTCCGACCGCCTGGTTCGTAGCCAGGTACTCTATCCAGCTGAGCTACATCCGCTCATTAAATAATTCAAACACAAAAATAGCAATGGTGCGGATGGGAGGATTCGAACCTCCGACCGCCTGGTTCGTAGCCAGGTACTCTATCCAGCTGAGCTACATCCGCATCGCTTACTATTTTTTAAGAAATGGCGGAGAGGGAGGGATTCGAACCCTCGATGGGAGTTAAAGCCCATACTCCCTTAGCAGGGGAGCGCCTTCGGCCACTCGGCCACCTCTCCGTTTCTTGGGCGGTATATTACTGTTTGAAGAAAATAAGTCAAACCCTTTTTCAGAAACATATATTCATTTGAACTGTTTTTAATCATATTGCCGACTTAAGCCACAAATATTGTCAATTCACTGTGCCGATTTTTGTGTTTTACGATTAAAACAATTGAATCTAGATTTAACCCTCATCGGAAAACGGCTTGTTCTAAATTTTAAATCAACTTTTGGTGATTATTTGATTTATACACAAACCACAAATGAGATTCACAATTGAAAGAGTATTGAAACAGCCATAACAGGCATCATTATTAGTGAGTGAGGCTGTTATTTAAAACGTAAAAATATAAGCGTTGAAAACCTACCGAGAAAGATAACTTAAGGGGTTAAGAGTGCAAAACTGTACTATGAAAGTAGTGAACAGGCATAAACTAAAATATCAAATTGGGGGCACAAAAAAGCCAGCTGACACTGGCTTTAATGGTATAACGCTTCACAATTCTGATTTATCAGAAATTGCCACCTTCTGGTGAAGTGTTTCCAGATTTTTCAGACTGGATACGTTGGTAAATTTCTTCACGGTGAACTGATACTTCTTTAGGTGCATTCACACCGATACGTACTTGGTTACCTTTAACACCTAGTACAGTAACAGTAACTTCATCACCTATCATTAATGTTTCGCCTACACGGCGAGTCAAAATCAGCATTCGATTGCTCCTTTAGTCCAATCAGCATACACCAGCTTCTATCCGTAATATGCGCGTTTTAATAGTGTTAGCTTAATACAAATCATTAGTGACGACACTAAATCAATAAAATTTTTAAGCTTTTTAGCGTAAAAAATCGAAAATCAACAAAATTTGGCAATTTACAGGTCTACTTGCATCAAGCTGTTAACATTTGCAGACCATTCTTTAGACAAAGCTAAAACAGAACATTCAAAACAAGTTGATGCTTTCATAAACAAAAAAGCATAAAAAGCTGTACTAAATTAATTTACAGTGCTTTGAACCAGATTTTAAGAAAAAACAATGTCTCATAACTCGTTAATCAACATCGATATTTATACTTAGAATTACACTATGCCAAACCTTCAACAATCCCTCAAGCCATAAAACGATAGACTTTCACTGCTGATGAAATAACGTAGCTTAAATCACTTTATTAATGGTATTTCATTAATAGAGCTTAACTTAGTTATTTCATCAATCAGTGTTTCATTATATCGCTTTAAAGCTTTTACCTATTTTTAATTAGCTTAAGCGTTCGTTTAACCATGGTTGAACTAATGCTAAAGCATCATCTAGTTTCTCTGGTTCAGTACCACCAGCTTGAGCCATATCAGGACGCCCACCGCCCTTACCGCCTACCTGTTGTGCAACCATTGCGACTAGCTCGCCCGCTTTAACTTTACCGACTAAATCTTTACTCACACCGGCAATTAAGTTCACTTTACCTTCGTTAGCTATACCTAATACGATAATTGCCGAGTTAAGCTTTTGCTTCAGCTCATCTTGAAGGCCACGTAATGATTTAGGATCAACACCCTCAAGCTTTTTAACTAATACTTTGACGCCGTTCAGTTCAATCGCTTCGCCAGCGATATCTGCACTTGCAGCAGCAGCTAGCTTATCTTTTAACTGCGACATTTCTTTTTCAAGTTGTTTCACTTTATCAAGCTGCGCTTTTAGCTTAACAACCACTGAAGCAGAATCAGACTTTAATAACGACGCCGCTTTATCA
The DNA here is from genome assembly GCF_055808815.1 of Shewanella sp. GJ50-10. Classification (NCBI taxonomy): domain Bacteria; kingdom Pseudomonadati; phylum Pseudomonadota; class Gammaproteobacteria; order Alteromonadales; family Shewanellaceae; genus Shewanella; species Shewanella sp. GJ50-10. The sequence continues at coordinate 3,288,377 of NZ_JBVVSS010000001.1, forward strand.
AGTTGCGCTTGTTGTTCAGCAACATATGCCATTGCAGCAGCACCTGTAACGGCTTCAATACGACGAATACCAGCAGCAATACCACCTTCAGAAGTAATTTTGAATAAACCAATATCACCAGTACGACCTACGTGAGTACCACCACATAGCTCAATAGAGAAATCACCCATAGTGACGACACGTACTTCACTGTCGTACTTTTCACCAAACAAGGCCATTGCGCCCTGCTCTTTGGCTTCATCAATTCCCATAACCGCAGTTTTTAACTGATGATTACGACGAATTTGCGTATTTACCATATCTTCAACTTGCTTAAGTTCTGCAGCGGTAACAGCTTCAAAATGAGCAAAGTCAAAACGTAAACGTTCAGGGTTAACCAAAGAACCTTTTTGATTCACATGGGTTCCCAATACATTGCGTAAAGCAGAATGCAGTAAATGGGTCACAGAGTGGTTTAATTGCGTGCGGTGACGTAATTTCTTATCCACTTCTGCCGTAACGGTTTGACCAACAGATAAAGTACCTGCAGTCAGCTTACCTTCATGACCAAAAGCTTGACCAAATATTTGAGTATCGGCAACTTCGAATACATTCTCATCAATTGTCAGTTGACCTTTATCACCAACCTGGCCGCCTGATTCTGCATAAAACGGCGTGTTATCTAGTACGATAACAGCCTCTTGTCCTGCGGAAAGTGACTCTACAGCAACACCTTCAACGTAGATTGCAGTTACAGCACCTTGACCATTTAATTCGGTATAACCACAGAATTCAGTCTCACCTTCGATTTTCAAGCCACTATTATAATCAGTACCAAAGTTACCAGCTGCTTGTGCACGGCTTCTTTGTTCAGCCATTGCTGTTTCGAAACCTGCTTCATCAACGGTAATATCACGCTCACGACAAACATCTGCAGTTAAATCCACAGGGAAACCATAAGTGTCGTATAGTTTGAACGCTGTTTCGCCATCAAGTACCTTAGTGCTTAATTCGTTTAATGCGGCATCTAAAATACCTAAACCACGTTCTAGCGTTCTAGCAAATTGCTCTTCTTCTGCTTTTAATGATTTTTCAATTATTGCTTGCGCTTCAACAAGACCTTTACCTGCATCGCCCATCACTTCAATCAGTGTTGGAAGTAACTTATAGAAGAAAGTGTCGTTGGCACCAAGCTTGTTCCCGTGACGAACTGCACGGCGAATGATACGACGCAGAACATAACCACGGCCTTCATTCGATGGCATAACACCATCAGCGATAAGGAAAGAACAAGAACGAATGTGATCGGCAATTACACGTAATGATTTATTCTCTAAATCTTCTACGCCAATGATCTCAGCCGCTTTTTTGATTAACGCTTGGAAAATATCGATTTCGTAGTTTGAGTGTACGCCTTGCATAATGGCAGCAATACGCTCAATACCCATACCTGTATCCACAGAAGGCTTTGGTAGCGGCTTCATTTCACCGTCTGCTTGACGGTTGTACTGCATAAATACGATGTTCCAGATTTCAATGAAACGGTCACCATCTTCTTCAGGAGTACCAGGACGTCCGCCCCAAATGTGCTCACCATGATCATAAAAGATTTCAGAACATGGCCCACAAGGACCTGTATCACCCATTTGCCAGAAGTTATCTGAAGCGTATGGTGCGCCTTTATTGTCGCCAATACGGATAATATTCTCTGCGGCTACACCGATTTTCTTATTCCAGATTTCAAATGCTTCATCATCAGTATCGTAAATAGTGACGCATAATTTTTCTGTTGGTAATTTCAGTGTTTGGGTTAAGAAGTTCCACGCATAAGAAATCGCTTCTTCTTTGAAGTAATCGCCAAAGCTGAAGTTACCTAGCATTTCGAAAAAAGTATGGTGACGAGCGGTATAACCCACATTGTCTAAATCATTATGTTTACCACCAGCACGAACACAACGTTGTGACGTTGTCGCACGTGTGTAACCACGGTTTTCTAAGCCAAGAAAAGCTTCTTTAAACTGGTTCATACCTGCGTTAGTAAACAATAACGTTGGGTCGTTATGAGGTACTAAAGAGCTACTATCTACAACTTGGTGTCCGTTGTTACCAAAATACGCTAAAAATGCGCTTCTTAATTCTGTGGTGGTCTGAAACATGAAATCGCCCTAAATGGATAAATTCTATTTATCTTGAAGCTGTATACCAGCTCGAATATTGGCAACATTATATACTTAAACAAACTGAAGGTGCGAGAATCTAGCGGCTTAGATTAGCGTTTTTCTTACATTGAATAGCGATTGAGCTAATCGGCTATTCAATTTTACTGACGAAAATCCCATGAGAAATGACTTAATAGCTTATATTGGGGCTACTTTGGCAATTAAACTGATCGTTTTCTCGCCAGGAACTACATGATAAAACCCGCCTGACTCAGATAACTGCTCGCATCGATATTTAATGCCATGCTCAAGCTGCCAAAACTCCGCGATAATGGGTATAACAGTACCTATAACACTGTCTTTTTTAATTACATATAAAGTGCAAAGTATCTAAATAAATGGTGGGTTCACTGCTTAATTTAATAGCAGCTTGATTTAATAAATGACCATCACCGTATACCAAGTGAGTTAGTTTTTTACTTCGCTAATTGTACGTTTTCATTACTTTTACAGCTTCATATGCTGATAAAAACAAAAAATCGCGATGGGCTGTTGCCAATCGCGATTGATATTTAGCTAGGTTTAAACGGGGTAATGTAAATAAAACTAATGTTGCTTAACCACCACGATTCAACCTATAACCAAACTTGTTTAGAAAACTTCACCAGTTTCTAAGTCAATGTTTTCATCTGACTCAGCAGGCGCCGCTTCTTTTTCTTTGCTTAACAGCATTTGGCGAAGGTTAGCTTCAATTTCTTGTGCAATAGCTGGGTTTTCAACTAAGTATTTACCAGCATTAGCACGGCCTTGGCCAATTTTATTACCTTGGTAGCTGTACCATGCACCTGCTTTTTCTACTAGCTTATGCACAACACCTAAATCAACTAGCTCACCTGTACGGTTAATACCTTTACCATAAAGGATTTGGAATTCAGCTTGTCTAAATGGCGCAGCAATTTTGTTCTTAACCACTTTAACGCGGGTTTCGTTACCCACGACGGCATCGCCATCTTTAATCGCACCTGTACGACGGATATCTAAACGAACAGAAGCGTAGAACTTAAGTGCGTTACCACCAGTCGTCGTTTCTGGGTTACCAAACATAACACCAATTTTCATACGAATTTGGTTAATGAAGATAAGCAATGTATTTGACTGCTTAAGGTTACCCGCAAGTTTACGCATTGCTTGGCTCATCATACGTGCCGCTAAGCCCATATGTGAATCACCAATCTCACCTTCGATTTCAGCTTTAGGCGTTAATGCAGCAACTGAATCGACAATGATAACGTCAACCGCACCAGAGCGCGTTAATGCATCACAAATCTCCAGCGCTTGTTCACCAGTATCTGGTTGAGAACACAAAAGGTTATCAATATCTACGCCTAAGTTTTTAGCGTAAATAGGATCAAGAGCATGCTCAGCATCGATAAACGCACAAGTTTTACCTTGACGCTGCGCTGCAGCAATCACTTCAAGTGTTAAAGTTGTTTTACCAGAAGACTCTGGACCGTAGATTTCTACGATACGACCCATTGGTAAGCCACCAGCACCGAGTGCAACATCCAATGAAAGTGAGCCAGTAGAAATAGTTTCAACATCCATTGTGCGATCAGCGCCCAACTTCATGATTGAACCTTTACCAAATTGCTTTTCAATTTGGCCTAGTACGGCATTTAACGCTTTCTCTTTATTTGGATCTGCTTTCATTCTCTTTATCCCTTTTAAGGTGACTCTGTTCGACATGCGAACTTGGTAACGAATAAATTTGTCTGTCTAACGATATGAGCTCAGTATACTGTATAATCATACAGTATCAATAGTTACTGTATACTTTTTTGACATTTATTCATCCTTAAAATTTTAAACCATTAATAATCAGAGCTTTAAATGAGATAAAAATATTAACCTAACAAATGCCCATGCTAAAAAACCACTGTATACAATAGTTACTGTTTTAGTAAACGATTGAGTTACAAGCTATTTAATTTGTTGAAAATATCACTAATCATATCCTTAAAAGTCACTGTATGAAGATAGCTTATTGGGAATCAAACTAAATATTGTTAAGATGAGCGCCGTTAATAATTCCATGTTAAAGCCAGATTAAGAGCAACGACTTAATGACTGTAAATGAAGACTCAAGTTTAGAAAAGCATACTCCAATGATGCGTCAATATTTAACGCTTAAAGCACAGCATCCTGAGATGTTGTTATTTTATCGTATGGGGGACTTTTATGAATTATTTTATGAAGATGCCAAGTTGGCTTCTGAATTACTTGGGATTTCACTTACTGCAAGAGGTAAAAGTGGTGGCAATGCGATCCCAATGGCAGGCTTGCCCTATCATGCAGTTGAAGGTTACCTCGCAAAACTGGTTCAAATAGGACAGTCTGTCGCCATTTGTGAGCAGGTTGGCGATCCTGCAACGAGTAAAGGTCCAGTAGAGCGTAAAGTTGTACGAATCGTAACACCAGGTACCTTAACCGATGAGGCTTTGCTACAAGAAAGACAAGACAATTTACTTGCAGCTGTTTATCAAGGTAAAACAGGCTTTGGCTATGCGACCTTAGATGTATCATCAGGTCGGTTTGTGGTTGTTGAGCTTGAAAATGCAGAAACGTTGGAAGCTGAATTACAGCGCACAAGTCCAGCAGAGCTACTTTATAGCGAAGACTTGGTTGATCGCCACTTAATCGAAAACCTGAAAGGAATAAGACGCAGACCTGAATGGGAATTTGATTACGATACTAGTATTCAGTTATTGCTAGAGCAGTTTGGTACAAAAGACCTTCACGGATTTGGCATAACAAACGCAAGACTGTCGCTGCAAGCTGCTGGCTGCTTAATGCAATACGTCAAAGACACCCAAAAAACGGCTTTACCGCATATCAATAGCATCACCATGTTTAACCAGGCTGATACTATTATTCTAGACGCTGCCACAAGACGTAATCTTGAGTTAACAGTAAACTTATCAGGGTCTCGGGACAACACACTTGCATGGGTGTTAGATAAAACAGCTACACCGATGGGCAGCCGTATGCTGCAACGCTGGATACATCAACCCCTTCGAGACCAGCAACATATCAGCCGACGCCAACAAGCTGTTGCAGAATTGATTGAAACAGGTTTATACGCCGATTTACACCAGCAATTAAAAGCCCTTGGCGACATTGAACGTATTATGGCCCGTTTGGCGATACGCAGTGCGCGTCCTCGAGATTTTGCACGACTACGCCAAGCATTAGCATTATTACCTGAGATTCAACAAACCTTAAGCCATTGCAATCAAGATGAAGTAAAACGATTAGCAGGGCTACTTGGTGAATTCCCAGAGCAACAACAGCTATTAGAAGCGGCCATTGTAGATAGCCCACCTATGCTTATTCGTGACGGCGGCGTTATTCGCACTGGCTATAATGCACAGCTCGATGAATGGCGCGGCCTTAGTGAAGGTGCTAATGATTATTTAGTGCAAATGGAAGCTCGTGAAAAAGAGCAAACTGGCATTAACACCTTAAAAGTCGGCTATAACCGAGTCCACGGTTATTACATTGAAGTGAGTCGCTTACAATCAGATCAAGTGCCGCTGAGTTATCAGCGTCGCCAAACTCTGAAAAATACAGAACGATATATCACTCCAGAGCTTAAAGAGTACGAAGAAAAAGTACTTTCAAGCCAAGGCAAAGCGCTGGCAATTGAAAAACAACTTTGGGAAGAGCTATTCGATCTAATCTTACCTAAATTACACGAATTACAGCAATTTGCTCAAGCGGCATCAGAATTAGATGTGCTTAGTAACTTTGCAGAGCGAGCTGAAACCTTAGGTTATCACTGCCCTAAAATCAGCAATGACATCGGTATTGATATTGAAGCTGGTCGTCACCCTGTTGTCGAATTAGTCAGCCAAGCCCCGTTCATTGCTAACCCCGTAGTGTTAGCACCAGAGCGACGTATGTTGATTGTTACTGGTCCCAATATGGGTGGTAAATCGACTTACATGAGGCAGGTTGCACTAATCACCTTAATGGCTCATATCGGCAGTTTTGTTCCTGCACAAAAAGCGGTTATTGGTCCTATCGATCGCATATTTACTCGTATTGGCGCATCAGACGATCTTGCTTCTGGTCGCTCAACCTTCATGGTAGAAATGACCGAAACAGCTAATATTTTACATAATGCCACGTCAAAAAGTTTGGTGTTGATGGACGAAATTGGCCGCGGAACATCGACCTATGATGGATTATCTCTTGCTTGGTCAGCAGCGGAATATTTAGCCGAAAAAGTGGCAGCATTAACTTTGTTTGCAACCCACTACTTCGAGTTAACCCAATTGCCAGAGCAAATGACAGGTGCAGCCAACGTACATTTAGATGCTGTAGAACATGATGACACGATTGCCTTTATGCATGCAGTTCAAGAAGGCGCTGCTAGTAAAAGCTATGGTTTACAGGTCGCATCTCTAGCAGGTGTTCCAGCTCATGTGATTAAAGCCGCGAAACAAAAACTGCATATGCTTGAAAGCAGAGACTTGGCAAACACTCACCAAGTACCCATTCAAGAAGCACTTAACCTGACAATGCCAGAGCCTCAATCATCAGCAGCCACAGAAAAACTCAGCCAAATTAATCCTGATGATTACAGCCCTAAACAAGCACTAGACATGCTTTACGAGCTTAAAAGACTAGCCAGTTTGTAAATAAAGCCACTTTCCTAGTAAAACAAAAAAGCCGCTACGATAAACTGTAGCGGCTTTTTACTATCATTAATTCGGTGTAAAAGGCTTACTTTTCAAGTGATTTTAACGCATCTGTATCAACATCTTTCATCACTTCACGCTCTAATGCATGTTGCTCAGCTAAGTCATTACTTTTCTTTTGTTGTTGCAATTTTTGCTGCTCAATACTCATTCTGACTTGTCGCTGAATTGACTCTTGCTCTGTTTCACATTGCCTAAATCCGTCACTCCAACCTTGGGCATAATCAGTTTCAGCATTGAAGCGTTTAACGTCTTTTTTGAATTCATCAAACAAGCTACCACCCGCTTTATTACCACTATCACAGCCATCTTGAAAACCATCAGCATAAGCCAACGGATAACCTTGCTCAATCATACTATCGCGGGTACTTTGACAAGCTGAGATAATTAATAAGCTAAGCGGTAATAATAGTAATATGACTTTCTTATTCATCTTCAACCTCATATCGCTGGGTTAATTAATCAATAAAAAAGGGCATAAATGCCCTGTTTAGTTTTAGAAATTTTAAAAGTATTAACTTCTAAACAATGCTTCTACTGACAAGCCTTGAGCACCTAAAACATCTTTCAATCGTTTCAATGCTTCTACTTGAATTTGACGAACACGTTCACGTGTTAATCCAATTTCAGCACCAACATTTTCTAATGTAGAGGGTTCATAACCGAGTAAACCAAAACGTCTTGCTAACACTTCACGTTGCTTGGTATTTAACTCGTTTAACCATCCTACTATTGAATTAGATAAGTCTTCATCTTGTACTTTATAATCTGGCCCAACAGAATCATCATCAGCAATCACATCAAGTAAGGCTTTATCATTATCGCCACCTAATGGGGTATCTACTGAGGTAATTTTTTCGTTTAGCTTTAACATGCGGCTTACATCGCTGGTAGAGACATCAAGAGTATCAGCAATTTCTTCAGCCGTTGGCTCATGATCTAGTTTTTGAGCTAGCTGTCTTGCGGTACGTAAGTACACATTAAGCTCTTTAACGACATGAATAGGTAAACGAATGGTACGGGTTTGATTCATGATAGCTCTCTCGATGGTTTGTCTAATCCACCAAGTCGCATAAGTTGAAAAACGGAATCCTCGCTCTGGGTCAAATTTTTCGACCGCGCGAATAAGTCCTAGATTGCCTTCTTCAATAAGATCAAGTAACGCTAAACCTCGGTTGTTATACCTTCTGGCAATTTTTACAACCAAGCGTAAATTACTTTCTATCATGCGGTTACGAGACTTCTCGCAGCCTTTGAGTGCTTTACGTGAAAAGAAGACTTCTTCTTCTGCACTAAGCAAAGGGGAAAAACCGATCTCACCTAGATATAGTTGAGTGGCGTCAAGATTCTTTTGCAAATCATCTTGAACTTGTTGATCAATATCGGATTGCTGCCCTTCTTTGGCTTTTCCTGCCTTCGGCGCAACCTCTTGTGGTTGTGTAGCTAAATCCATAAGCTCTACTGCGACTGCAGTGTTTTGTTTTTGGCTCATATGGTGCTCTCCCAAACCTGGTAAATTTAATTAAACTAGTGCACTTGCCTATCCTCCGTTTTAATGTGAACTAAACAATTAGCGTTTAGGTAAATAATTTAATGGGTTAACTGACTTACCATGTAAACGTATTTCAAAATGTAACATCACTTGGTTTGCCCCTGTGCTACCCATTTTCGCTACTGTCTGTCCAGCATTTACATATTGCTTTTCTTTAACCAATATTGAATCTGCGTGGGCATATGCACTTAAATAATCATCGTTATGTTTGATAATAACCAAATTACCATAACCACGAAGTGCATTACCTGCATAAACAACTCTTCCATCAGCAGCGGCTTTAATAATATCGCCACGAGAACCTGCAACCTTAATTCCTTGATTGCCTTGCTGAGTTGTAGAGAAATATCCTATTATTTTGCCTTTATTTGGCCAGTTCCACTTGCTTACTTTCTTCGGCAAGCCTTGAACAGGATCTTTAGCTACTTGAACCGTTTTATCTGGGGTAGTTTTTACAGAATACGCAGGCTTCGCTTTGTGATCAAGCTCTTTTTTTGTACTATTTCTGCTAACTGACGCACTAGCCTGTTTTGGCACTGCTGCCTGTTTTGGCTGCGTTTTCTTTGTAGGCGTGGGTTTGGTGTTCGCTACAGCAACCGGTTTAGAAACAGTTTTAGTGGCTGCAGGTTTATATAATTTTAAGGTCTGACCAGGATAAATTGTGTATGGCGCTTTTAGCTTATTGTAAGCAGCAATGTCATTGAAATCCTTACCTGCTCCCCATGAAATTGAATACAAGGTATCACCGCGCTTAACTTTGTAGCTTCCGGCGGTAATTGAGCCTTTATTATATTTAGGACCAGCAGAAGATGAAATGCTTTGTACTGGTGCAGGGCTATGAGCCTGAAAGCTACAGCCAGATATAAAGCTCATCAAAATAATAATGCATAGCCAATTGTGATACTTCAAGCATTCTCTCCAGCTAAAAATGGGAAATATCACCCTAATTAAGCAAGTTCGCCATTAACCAATGGCACAAATTTAACTGCTTCAATGATTTGCGATTTAAATTCATTATCATCTCGCGTTATTTTTAACAGTTGTTGTGAGTCTTCACCTACGGGAATGACTAACACCCCACCTTCAGAGAGTTGACCTAATAATGCCTCAGGCACTGAAGACGCAGCTGCGGTAACCATAATCGCATCAAAGGGGGCTTTATTTTGCCAACCTTTCCAGCCGTCGCCATATTTAAATGACACATTATGTAAATCTAAACGTTTTAATCTCTGCCTTGCTTGGATTTGCAAAGCTTTAATCCGTTCAATAGTGCATAACTGTGGTACCAACTGAGCTAAGATTGCAGCTTGATAACCTGAGCCCGTGCCTATTTCTAATACTTTAGCGGGGTTATGTTGCAATAATAGTTCTGTCATACGCGCGACAATATAAGGCTGAGATATCGTTTGTCCTTGCCCGATAGGCAATGCGGTATTCTCATATGCTTTATGCGCTAGTGCGCCGTCTAAGAACAACTCTCTAGGGGTATTAGAAACAGCCTCTAAAACCGCACTATTACGGATGCCAGCTTCATGGAGTTTTCTCGCTAAATTGATAGCAACAGTTGAGGCTATCTGACTCATAGTTTATTTACCCAGTTCTCTAAACCAGCAAGCTGGTTATATGCTGTTAAATCGACCGTTAGCGGAGTGATTGAAACATAACCTTGTTCAACTGTACCAAAGTCAGTATCCGCACTGGCATCTTGTTCTTTTCCTGGCGGGCCTAGCCAATATATATCGCGACCAGCAGGATCTTTAGATTTAATCATACCTTCGGCTTTATGCCTTGAACCTAAGCGAGTCACCTTCATGCCTTTAACTTGATCTAAAGGCAAATCCGGCACATTCACATTTAAAATTTGATCGCTATTGATTGGGTGCTCAAGTAAGCCTTGCACAATTTTAGCAGCGTAAACGGCTGCAGTTTTATAGTGTATTAACTCTTTACCTACAAGAGAAACCGCAATAGCAGGTAAACCAAGAAATCTTCCCTCGGTCGCAGCCGCAACAGTGCCAGAATACAAGGTATCATCACCCATATTCGCTCCTGCATTAATACCAGAAACGACAATATCGGGTTCAGTGTCGCATAATTCTCTAATGGCTAAATGCACGCAATCAGATGGCGTACCATTGACCGAAATATAACCACTATCTAAGTTATTAATTCTTAATGGATTAGTCAAGGTCAAAGAGTTACTTGCTGCTGAGCAATTACGATCTGGTGCAACAACTTTTACCTTCGCAATTTGACTTAATTCTTCAGCTAGCGCTTTTATACCAGGAGCGGTTACGCCATCATCGTTGCTGACAAGTATATTAATCACGCTGTTGGCTCTTGTTTAGATTCTTGCTCAGGCTCTTGTTTTGAAACTAAGGCTGAAGCTTTCGCAAGGGCTTGTTGTTGAGCTGCAGCATTTTGCTCGGCCACCATTTGTTGACGTTTTACTTCCTGCACGTCTTGATAATCCAATAATTCTCTAAGAACTGATGTTGCATAACTGCCTGCTGGTAAGATAAATTCGATAATTAAATTATCTTGTTCAAATCGATATTTAAGCGCTTGTGGCTTGAGCAACAAAGGACGACGTTCTTGTTCTAGCCCAGCTTGCTCCAGACCTACAAGATCTTGAGCTAATTCAGCTAAAGCTGTTTGTTCAACAGACGCTGCATCTGCTTGAGGAAGCATTGCGCCTCGGCCCCATAACGGCGCAGATAATTGAATGTCGTTATCAGATAAACGTTTTAGCGTGGCAGGATCCCACTTTTCTGTGACAAAAAAGCTCTTACTACCCGCAAGCATTACGCAATCACCCGTTAATGGCGCGACGCTATGATGATTTAATCGGTATGACACAACCTGATTAAAAACATTTGAACGAACAGCTGACAAGTACATACTGCGTTTCTTGCGATCTTTTACTTTTTTACCTGCCAACATTTGTTGGCCAAAAATTAAATTCTTACCTTGATGACCAAAACGTTGTTCACCAAAGTAATTAGGTACACCTGTTTCAATGACCTGTTGGATCCGTTTTTCTAAGGCATCTTTGTCTGACACATTTCGCAATGTCAGCTCAAAGCGATTACCTAATAGCGCGCCAATACGTAATTTTTTACTATGACGCTGGCTCGATAAAATAGTCAGACGAGCTTGATTAACGTCATTATCTTTACTGGCAGCATCTGCAGAAGTTACAGTTTCTGGTGTTGTTAAGGATTGCCAATCAGGAGTTTCTTTACCAGGAATGCGCACGCCGAACCATTGCTCAGTTACTGCATTTTTGTCTTTTTGGCCTGCGTAAGTCACTTCTTTTTGATGTACTTTTGCAAACTTAGCCAGCATTTCTGCCACTTGATTGGTGTTCAAACCCTCTTTGCGAACATGGATCATATGATGCTCACCTTCCCCTGTCGGGCTAAAAGGCAGCATTTCCTTCACGATAAAGTCGCTGTTGAAAGTACGTAAATCAGCGGTGCAGGTGGGTTTATCAAAAAGGTAATGTAACGAACTCATGTCATGTTCTCAAAATATCGGGGTTATTGTGGCTAACGGCTAACTAACTTTTATAGTTTTATAATGCTTTGGACATCAGAACGACAGATTCAACGGCAATGCCCTCTTTACGTCCGGTAAAACCTAATTTTTCAGTCGTGGTGGCTTTCACATTAATATTATCAATGGCAGTTTCTAAATCTTGCGCTAAGCATTCTCTTATCGCTTGAATATGCGGGAGCATTTTAGGTGCTTGAGCAATAATTGTGACATCAAGATTACCGATTACAAACTGCTTTTGCTTGGCTAGTTTATAACAATGCCTAAGTAGCACTCTACTGTCAGCGCCTGCAAACTCGGCATCAGTATCAGGAAAATGCTTACCAATATCACCTAAGGCCATAGCGCCGAGAATTGCATCTGAAACAGCGTGTAAAACCACATCACCATCAGAATGGGCAATCAAACCTGTTTCATAAGGCACGGTAACGCCACCTAATATTAATGGCTTGTCACCACCGAATTTATGTACGTCAAATCCATGTCCAATTCGTATATTCATTATTTTCGATTACCGTTTATTATATGACTGTTATTGCAATATATTTTGATGATTAATACTTTTTAACCTGAGTTATACCATTAAAGCGACTCAATGTTGGCTAAAAATAGCTTAGCTAATTGTAAATCATCTGGATGAGTGACTTTAATGTTATCAGCTCTACCTGATACTAGCCCAGGGTTTACCCCTGCCCACTCCATTGCGCTCGCTTCATCAGTGATATTAGCGCCTTGTTCAAGGGCTGCAGATAAATTTTGTTTAAGTTGCTGACTAGGGAACAATTGTGGCGTTAAAGCGTGCCATAAATTATCGCGACAAACTGTTTCAGCTATTTCAACCTTGCTTACAGTTTTGTTTTCAGCATTAGCAACAATGCTTCTCTTCATTGTGTCTCTCACTGGCATAGCCAAAATAGCACCTTGGCTATGCACTTCACGTGACACGAGTAATTTATCTATATCAGTTTGGGTTAGACAAGGTCTGGCAGCGTCATGGACTAATGCCCAAGTCGAGTGCTCACTCGTTACATCACTGGTTTCATCATTTAAGCTATTCAATGCTGCAAGGACAGAATCTGCGCGCTCGTTGCCACCTAATACTGTCACGATTTTTTCATGATTGGCTTGTGTCAGATTTGCAAAAAAGTCATCTTCAGGATGCAATGCAACAATCACTTTACTGATGTCAGGATGGGAAATTAAACTATCCAAGGTATGCGCTAATATAGTTTGTTCGCCAAGCATCAAGTATTGCTTAGGAATAGATGCACCCATTCTGGCACCAATGCCAGCAGCTGGCACAATAGCGACAACAGATTGCTTTACAGACTTCATAATGTTTACTGACCAAATGTAGAATTATTTCGAGGATTATTACCAACAACACGATAGAAAGTTTCACCCTCTTTGACCATACCTAACTCATTTCTTGCACGCTCTTCGATGGCTTCAGTACCACTTTTTAGATCAATAATTTCAGCGATTAGCACTTGGTTACGGGCGATGAGTTTGTTATTGCTTTCTTGTTGGCTGGCAATCTGCTTTTGCAGATTCATATACTGGGAAAGATTGTTCTCGCCTAACCAAAGTCGATACTGCAACAAGCCTACTAAGATAATCAGTAATAGTAAAAGTCGTTTCATAAATCGGTTATCAGCGATATTTATTAGTAATTGTTACGCTATAGTACAACAAAAAAGGCCACCTAGTGGTGGCCTTTTTAAGATTTAATAAAGATTAAGCTTGGCCTTTCACTTCTTTAAGACCGTTGTAAGGTGCTTTTTCACCTAATGCTTCTTCGATACGAAGAAGTTGGTTGTACTTAGCAACACGATCAGAACGGCTTAAAGAACCCGTTTTGATTTGGCCTGCAGCAGTACCAACGGCTAGATCAGCAATGGTTGCATCTTCTGTTTCACCACTACGGTGAGAGATAACAACGGTAAAACCAGCATCTTTAGCCATTTTAATAGCAGCTAAAGTTTCAGTTAACGAACCAATTTGGTTGAACTTGATTAAGATAGAGTTAGCAATGCCATTATCGATACCACGCTTCAAAATCTTAGTGTTGGTTACGAATAAATCGTCACCAACCAATTGAATTTTGTCACCCATCAATTTAGTTTGATGTGCAAAACCTTCCCAATCTGACTCATCAAGACCATCTTCGATAGAAACGATTGGATACTCTTTAGTAAGATCTTGTAAGAAGTAGTTAAACTCTTCAGAAGTGAATTTCTTACCTTCACCTTTAAGATCGTAGATGTTGGCTTCTTTATCAAAGAATTCTGAAGCTGCACAATCCATCGCTAAAGTGATGTCTTTACCTAACTCGTAACCTGCATTCGCCACAGCCACTTTAATCGCAGCTAAAGCAGAAGCATTTGATGGAAGGTTTGGTGCGAAACCACCTTCATCACCTACTGCCGTTGAATGACCGTCTGCTTTAAGTACTTTTGCTAAGCTATGGAAAACTTCAGCGCCCATACGTAGGCCTTCACGGAAGTTAGCAGCGCCAACTGGTTGGATCATAAACTCTTGGATATCAACACTGTTGTCAGCATGCTCACCACCATTGATGATGTTCATCATTGGTAGAGGCATAGAGTAAACACCTGGTGTTCCGTTTAAGTCAGCAATGTGCGTATATAAAGGTACTTTCTTTGAAGCAGCTGCCGCTTTTGCTGCTGCTAAAGAAACTGCCAAGATTGCGTTAGCGCCAAACTTAGCTTTGTTTTCAGTGCCATCTAGGTCAATCATAATTTGGTCAAGTTCAGCTTGAGCCAATGCATCTTTACCTTTTAGCGCCTGCGCGATTGGACCATTAACAGCTTCAACAGCTTTTAATACACCTTTACCTAAGTAACGAGCTTTGTCGCCGTCACGTAATTCTAATGCTTCACGTGAACCAGTAGAAGCACCTGAAGGAGCAGCAGCCATACCGATAGAACCATCAGCAAGATGAACTTCTGCTTCAACTGTTGGGTTACCGCGTGAATCCATGATTTCGCGACCAATGACATTAATAATGTTAGCCATAACTTCCTCGATAAATGTAAGATAAAATTAAAATAGAAAATCAATACCAGTAATCAGCAACATTTTTAATAATGAAGATTGATTATTGGTATTTCACTTTCAGTTTGGTAATTAATTGTCAACTTGAAGCATAGCATAGACCTATTATCCTGACGCTTCAACTATCAAAGTGACAACTTGGAATACACCATGAAAAAAAGCCATTGATGAACTCATCAATGGCTTTCGTTATTTAGCTAGCTTCACCTTTTTGATGAGCTGCAGCTGCAGCTACAAACCCTTCAAATAGTGGGTGACCATCACGCGGTGTTGAGGTGAACTCAGGGTGGAATTGACCAGCAACAAACCAAGGGTGATTTGGCAGCTCAATCATTTCAACTAACTTGCGATCAGATGAAAGACCACTGAATATTAAGCCTGCTTTCTCTAAGCGCTCAACATAGTTGTTGTTCACTTCAAAACGATGGCGATGACGCTCAACACAAGTATTTGAACTGTAAGCTGCAGCAGCTTTAGTACCATCAGCTAAATGACATAGCTGAGCACCTAAGCGCATTGTGCCGCCTAAATCAGATTCTTCGTGACGAGTTTCAACATTACCTTCTTCATTGATCCACTCAGTGATCAAACCAATCACTGGATGATCAGTCTTAGAGTTAAACTCAGTTGAATGAGCACCCTCAAGTTTAGCAACGTGACGAGCGAACTCGATAAGTGCTACTTGCATGCCTAAACAAATACCGAAGTAAGGAATGTTGTTTTCACGTGCGTATTGAGCCGCAAAAATCTTCCCTTCAACGCCACGCTCACCGAAACCACCTGGAACCAAAATGCCGTCTAAGCCAGTTAAGACTTCAGCGCCTTTTGCTTCAACAGTTTGTGAATCAACATATTGAATGTTTACAGTCACGCGGTTTTTAAGGCCTGCATGTTTTAATGCTTCATTTACTGACTTATAAGCATCTGGTAATTCAATGTATTTACCCACCATACCAATAGTGATTTCACCCGTTGGGTTAGCTTCTTGATAAATTACATTTTCCCACTCTGATAAATCAGCTTCTTTACAATCAATACCAAAACGCTTGATAACTAACTCATCAAGGCCTTGTGAACGAAGTAAAGCTGGAATTTTGTAAATACTGTCTACGTCTTTTAACGAGATAACCGCTTTTTCTTCTACATTACAGAATAGCGAAATTTTCGCTTTTTCGTTTGCAGGAATAGCGCGGTCGCCACGACAGACTAATACGTCTGGTGCGATACCAATTGAGCGTAGCTCTTTTACAGAGTGCTGAGTTGGCTTAGTTTTAATTTCGCCAGCAGCGCCTAAGAACGGCACTAAAGTCAAATGCATGAATAAAGTGCGATCACGTCCTAGCTCAGCACTTAATTGACGAATTGACTCTAAGAAAGGCAGTGATTCGATATCACCTACTGTGCCACCGATTTCTACGATAGCAACATCATGGCCTTCGCCACCTTCAAGTACTTTTTCTTTAATCGCATTAGTAATATGCGGGATGACCTGAATAGTTGCGCCTAAATAGTCTCCACGACGTTCTTTACGAAGCACTTGCTCGTAAATACGACCTGTAGTGAAGTTATTACGACGGTTCATTTTGGTACGAATAAAACGTTCGTAATGACCCAAATCTAAATCAGTTTCAGCACCATCTTCAGTAACGAATACTTCACCATGCTGAGTTGGGCTCATGGTACCTGGATCGACGTTAATGTATGGGTCCAGTTTCATAATGGTTACATTGAGGCCACGCGCCTCTAAAATTGCTGCTAGAGATGCTGCTGCAATGCCTTTACCTAGTGAAGAAACAACGCCACCAGTTACGAAGATATACCTTGTAGTCATGCTGAACCTGAGAATGTGAGTTTGAAAAATACGTGCTTGTAAGAAAGCACTAGGACGGGGCGACATTCTACCAAATTAGCTTGATAACAACAAACAATAAACTCATTAAATTACGATAATCATGTTTAATAAGCCAACAGCCTCATTCTATGTGTTTTTTAGGCCATCAAAGCAATGAGTACTAACGCAGGTTGCCGATGCTTATGCATCGACTAGTGCTGATTTAAGCCTAACCTTTTAAAGCCTTTTCCTGTTGTTTAACTTGATCCCAATATGCGTCTAACTCATCTAAGGAGTGTTCATTCACGGGCTTTCCGCTTTGCTTAGCAAATTGCTCTACACCACGAAAACGTCGTTCAAACTTTTGGTTTGCTTGCCTCAGCGCTTGTTCAGGCTCTACCCCTAAATGTCTTGCCATATTAGCAACAGCAAATAACAAGTCGCCCATCTCATCAACCACACGTTCATGATAAATTTCCGGCTGCGCTTTAAGGTGCTGCGCTTCTTCCATCACTTCATCAATTTCTTCATGGACTTTAGCCACAACAGGCACTAAGTCTGGCCAGTCAAACCCTACCTTAGCGACTCTTTTTTGAATTTTTATCGAACGGTTTAATGCAGGAAGAGCCACAGGAATATCATCGAGTAATGAAAACTGCTGTTTTTGCTCGCGCTCCGTTTGTTTAATTGCATCCCAGGATTGTTTAACTTTTTCCGCATTGGCAAGCGGCGAGTTGATGTCAATGTCATTAACTGCAAATACATGGGGATGACGTCGTGTCAGCTTATTGCAAATTTTGTCTACCACAACAGCAAAATCAAACATGCCCTGCTCACTCGCCAACTGACAATAAAACACCACTTGAAATAGCAGGTCACCCAGTTCATCAGGCAGCGATTCAAAATCTGCTTGTTCTATTGCATCGGCCACTTCATAAGCTTCTTCGAGCGTAAATGGCACAATTGTCGCAAATGTTTGCTGTTTATCCCAAGGACAACCGATCTCAGGGTCGCGCAATTTCTCCATAATCGTTAGTAATGGCTGAATAATATTATGAGTTTGAGATGACTCTTTAGACATGGGGAACATCCAAATAATTAGGGCTAAACAAAAAGGTGGTAAACCTAACGATTTACCACCTCTATCAATTCACATTAACTGACGTATTAAACGTTATAACCTTCTTGCTTCAATCACACCTTCAATTTGACCCAGTTTCGCTAAGATACGCGATAAGCCGTCAAGGTTATAAAGCTCTAATTCAAGATCAACCGCTGCAGTTTGGTTCTTCTCATCTGATGTTGAGCTCATTGCCATCACATTCGACTTTTCAGCTGCAAGTACTGTGGTGACATCTCTTAATAATCCGCTTCTATCATGAGCATTTACTTGTACTTTAATGCGATAGCCACCGGAGTAGTTTTCCCCCCACACTACCTCTACATTACGCTCTGGGTGAGCGCGCATTAATTCTTTTACTTGAGCACAATCACTGCGATGTACTGAAACGCCGCGGCCCATAGTAATATAGCCAAAAATTTCATCACCAGGAACAGGTTTACAACAGCTGGCAATATGGCTCAGTAAGTTACCCACGCCATTAACTTCAACTTGACCTTTCCCTTTACGGGCAGGTTTGGTGTGCGAACGCTTTATGATCTCTTCAACAATTTCTTGTTCTGAACTCGGCTCTTTACGCAGACTGGTTTCAATATAATTAACCACTTGGTTAAGGCGAAGATCGCCGCCGCCAATAGCCGCTAACATGTCATCCATTGAGTTCATGTTAAATCGCTCAACAGCCACTTGTGCATCTTTAATTTTTAACGATATCCGCGTTAATTCAGCTTCAAGTAACTCTTTACCAGCAACCATGTTTTTATCGCGGTCTTGCTGCTTAAACCAATGTTGAATTTTAGAGCGGGAACGAGACGACTTGATATAGCCTAAATTCGGGTTCAACCAGTCTCTTTTCGGGTTCGGATGCTTTGAGGTAATGATCTCAATCCGCTCGCCAGTTTCAACTTGGTAAGTAAATGGCACGATACGTCCATCCACTTTTGCACCAATACATTTATGACCCACATGGGAGTGAATGTAGTAAGCAAAATCAAGTACGGTTGAACCCAGTGGCAAATCAACCACTTCACCATTAGGGGTAAATACATATGCTCGGTCTTCGAAAACCTGACTGCGCACTTCTTCGACTAGGTTACCCGTTTCGGCCACATCTTCTTGCCACAGTAAAATCTTACGTAGCCAGTTAATTTTCTCTTCATAGCCACTTTGTTTTCCACCAGCCGTACCTTCTTTGTACTTCCAGTGCGCAGCCACACCTAGCTCTGCATCTTGATGCATCGCTTCGGTACGAATTTGGATCTCAACAGTTTTACCTTCAGGTCCTACAACGACGGTATGGATTGATTGGTAACCGTTAGGTTTAGGGTTAGCCACATAGTCATCAAATTCACGTGGGATATGATGCCAAAGGGTATGCACGACACCTAATGCACCATAACAATCTTGAAGACGATCAGTGACAATACGCACTGCGCGAACATCAAACAGTTCATCGAACTTAAGATCTTTACCCTTCATTTTACGCCAGATGCTATAGATGTGTTTTGGACGACCATAGACTTTTGCACGTATTTGGTCGGCATCTAAACGTTCTTGCAGCTGAGTGACAAACTTATCGACAAATACTTCTCTATCGACACGCTTACCGTCTAATTGTTTAGCAATGTCTTTATAGACAACTGGATGAAGGTATCTAAATGAAATATCTTCTAATTCCCATTTAAGCTGACCGATGCCTAATCTATTGGCTAATGGCGCATAAATATCGGCAACCTCACGGGCAACTAAAACGCGAGTCTCTTCATCGACGTTTTTAATTTCACGCAGTAGGCGTAATCGCTCAGCAAGCTTGATAACAACAGCGCGAACATCTTCCACCATCGCCAATAACATTTTACGAATATTATCGATTTGCGGTTCTGCGGTACGTGAATCTTGGCTGACTTTTAATGCGCCAATGGCTTCCATCGTGACAACACTTGCCACTAGCTGACTTAGGCTTTTACCAAACTTTTCTTCGATGTCTTCAATCGAAAGAATACCTGCATCATGAATGATAAATAATAGGGAGGCTTGCAGGGTTTCGATGTCCATATTCAGCGGCGCAAGGATCTCAACCATCTCACGAGCACGGTCTAATAATTCGCGATGAACATCTGGGGATGGAGTTGGCAGCGCATCTAACTGTTTAATAAGATCCAGCAACATTTGGGCTTCTTCTGCATTATCTAAGTAACGCGTAACCCATTCGTCGATATTAAAATCGGCTGAATTAAAATGTGCTTCTCGGACTGAGACCATAATTAACTTCCTTATTGGTACTTATTAACTACCAGTAAAACAAACCTATTTATTTTCAATAAACGGTCTATTGCAGATGCGCTCTGCAGTATTGCAAAAGAATCATCTTGAATGTTCAGTAAGCTATGTCAAATTAAAATTAATCATTTTACAAATTCTTACTTAAAAAAACGAAAAAGGTTTAATTTTCCATCAATTTCTAGCTTAAACAAGATTTACATTCATCAGCTTTCAATAATAAAGCATCAGGTTGGTAACGAATGTTCTGCTAGCAACACTCAAGCAATCTTAGCCTGTTTCATTTTGTTTCAAATAGCGCCATTGCTTCAATATGGTGAGTCTGTGGAAACATATCTAGCATGGTAAGCTTTTTCAATTTATAGCCTTGCTCAATTAATACTTGGCTGTCTCGGGCTAAACTCGCTGGGTTACACGATACATAAACTACTTTTTTTGGCTTCATTTTAGAAAGCCATTGCAAACTTTCATAAGCCCCAGCTCTGGCAGGATCAAGTAATAATTTATCGATGCGACCAAGCCATGACGCTTCTGATAAATCAGCACTCAGATCAGCATGAAAGAAATTTAAATTGGTTAGGTTGTTATCTTGGGCATTTTGTTTTGCTTGAGCCACCATTTCAGGCACGCCTTCAACCCCAATAACATCTGCAGCTTGTGTAGCTAGTGGCAAGCTAAAGTTACCCACTCCACAAAATAAATCTAAAATACGCTCGTTCGCTTGTGGCTCAAGCCATTCAATTGCCTGGGTAACCATACGCTGATTGATATCTGCATTAACCTGCACAAAGTTACCTGGGCTAAATCGGCAATCAACTTTACCATCAGCTAAACTATATTGAGGTAGCTCTGGCTCTGCTTGATGACTAGAGACAACCACAGAATATAGTGAATGAACTACACTTTCATTGTCTTGAACTAACAAGTTAATCTGATGAGCTTGAGCAAAACTTACTAATAGTTGCTTATCAGCATCTTTTAAGTCTTTGGTAATCCTAAGTACAGCAAACAAGCCATTATCTGCTTCAGTCAGCTCTAAATGTCCTAAAGTGGTTTTAGCCTGCAGTTGATTAAGTAACTCAGTAAATGGTGCTATTAATGCCGACAAGGGTTTAGCTAGCACATCACATTGCTTGATTTGCACGATATCGCTGCTATTAGCAGCTCTAAAGCCTAGTTGTAAGGTTTTCGATTTTTTATCAAATAAGGTGGCTAAGCGTGCGCGGCGGCGATAATGCCAAACTTCTCCAATAACAGCTTCTGTCACCATAGATGGATCAATTTTGACAGCCAGTTTGCTGATTAAGTTAGTTAACGCTGATTGCTTATGTTCACGCTGAGCTTCAATGCTCATATGTTGTAAATCGCAGCCGCCACATTGCTGATAATGCGGACACTGAGCATCAACACGGTCGGGCGTCGATTTATCAACTTTTATCAACTTTGCCTTAGCATATTTTTTCTTTTGCTCGGTCAGTTGAGCTGTCACGGTTTCACCAGGAAGCGCACCCGGTACAAACACGACTTTCCCGTTATGTTGTGCAATACCAGCACCGAGATGATCGAGTTGTGATACCGTTAAACTCAACTTTGCTGATAACTGCTTAGTCTTGTTTGGTTTTGCTTTAAAAAATTGCGCCATTTTGGCCTCTGGTTTTGAATAAATAACTGGTCAAGAGTGCTGTATTTCTGGCAGTCTAGACAACATAATTGATAAAAGTCTTTAGGAATAATAACTTCACGATGAACAAAGCTAACAACATGACCAAATACAGCCTCCGCTCATGGGTGCTGGTACTTGCGTTAGCGCCTACTGTAATGGTGGGTATTCTACTTGGAAGTTACTTCACCATAAACCGTTTTTATGAACTTGAAGAAACCTTAATCGCCCAAGGTAGAAGTATTGTAGAACCTTTAGCCATTGCCAGTGAATTTGGCTTAGTCACAGAAGACCGAGAAGCAAGCAAACGTTTATTAGCCGCATCTCAACTTAATAACTCCTCTCTGATACATTCCATTGCCTTATTTGATATCGATAACCAGCTATTTGTTACCTCTCATTACCACAAAGATTTTGAGAGCATGCGTTATACCAGAGCTCTTGAGTCATTAATCGCCAGTCAATATGAAACCATAGACGACACTATGGTGATCCGCGTCCCCATAATTTCTAATACAGGTGTCAATCAACAAAATAACAATTACACGGCTACCGCTTCCCCTGCCAAAACGGCAACACCCACGATTACCAATGCTGAAGGTCAGCAGATACTTGGCTATATTGCGATACTGCTTAATAAAGAAAATGCACTGCTTGAACAACACCGGGCAGCTATTGCAGCTTTTGTCATCGTTTTAATTGGTGTGCAATTAAACTTATTTTTCACGTTTCGATTAGTAAAACACGTTAACTACCCTATTACTGAAATGGTGAGAGTGGTGGCTAAAATCCGTGAAGGTAAGCTCGATACTCGCTTGGATGGTGAACTCATCGGTGAACTTGATTTATTGAAGCGTGGTATCAATGCGATGGCGAGCTCGTTATCTGAATATCATGATGAAATGCAGCAAAATATCGATCAGGCCACCTCTGATTTACGAGAGACCTTAGAGCAAATCGAAATTCAGAATGTTGAATTAGATTTAGCTAAAAAGCGGGCATTAGAAGCCAGTCGAATTAAATCTGAATTCTTAGCCAATATGTCCCATGAATTACGTACGCCGCTGAATGGTGTGATTGGCTTCTCAAGACAACTTATCAAAACCCCTTTGCATTCAAGTCAGCTTGATTACATCAAAACAATTGAAAGAAGTGCCAGTAATTTACTAGGCATTATTAATGACATCCTTGATTTCTCTAAGCTTGAGGCGGGGAAAATGGTACTTGAAAAAATGCCATTCGCGCTGAGAGAAACCATCTCAGAAACCGTCAGTATTGTTTCAGGTAGCGCCCAAGAGAAAGGCATTGAGTTAGTCATAGATATCGATGATAACGTGCCTGAAAGCGTCAGCGGTGATGCCATGCGTGTTGGTCAAATAATGACAAACCTTATCGGCAATGCGATTAAGTTTACCGACCACGGAAGTGTGGTATTAAAGATTCATTTGGTTGGCCAAAAAGATGAAAGCATCACCCTTCGCTGCGAAGTTATTGATACGGGTATCGGCATTGATGAAAGCCAGCAAGAATATTTATTCCAAGCATTTGGCCAAGCAGACTCGTCAATTTCAAGACGGTTTGGCGGCACAGGACTTGGACTGGTGATCACTAAGCGTTTGATCAACCAAATGGGTGGTCAAATTGGCTTTACCTCTTCACCCAATAAAGGCTCTACTTTTTGGTTTATGCTGCCGTTAGAGTTGAGCCAATTCCATATTGGGGAAGTACTGCACTTAGAAACACTACGTGATAAGACGCTACTTTTATTTGAATCACGTGAATTAACTCGTGATACCTTCAATCGCCGCTTTGAGGCTTGGGGATTGCACTTAACCTCAGTGGGCCAAGTAAATCATTTAGAATCAACGCTATCATCTAGCCAAGTACACTATGATTATATTCTGATCAGTTGTCACGGCTTTGAGAATATCGAACAGCTAATGACAGTTTTAAAAGCTGCCAGACAAAAGACACCCTGCTTAGTGTTACTGCATGATTGCATCGAGCAACAAGAAATACTCAATCAAGCACTTCGTCCAAACTCAGATATTTTATTAAGTATGCCCACCAGTGACTATGATTTGGCAAACCAACTGATCCATCCACCAACTCAAAAAGCACTGTTAACAGAGAAAACTCAAGACGTGGTTTATGAGCGTAAAAAATTAAGCGTGCTAGCGGTTGACGACAATCTTGCAAATTTAAAGCTAATCGATACTTTATTAAAAGAAATCGTTGTCAACGTCATATCCGTCAACAACGGTGATGATGCGGTTAAACATGCTAAGCAACAAGCATTCGATGTCATCTTTATGGACATCCAAATGCCAGGAACAGACGGTATTACTGCAACCAAACTTATTCGCCAAGAGTCTCTTAATCGCAATACACCTATTATTGCAGTGACGGCTCACGCTATAGCTGAAGAGCGAGAATTGATTTTAGGCAGTGGTATGGATGGCTACTTACCAAAACCGATTGATGAAGCCGCACTTAAAGGCGTCATCGACCGCTGGATCAATAAACCTAAGTTCACCCATTTCGATATGCATACCCTTAATTGGGAGCTGTGCTTAGCGCAAACCAATCAAAAGCCCGACTTGGCTATCGAGATGCTACAGATGCTAGTCGACTCTTTACCCGATAGTGTTAATGACATCGAAACCGCATTAAAAGATGCCGATAATGAACTAATGCTGCAAACAGTTCACAAACTACATGGCGCTAGTTGCTATTGCGGAGTCCCTAATACTCAAAAGCTTTGCCAAGAGATAGAATCAGCACTGAAGAAAAAAATCAGCCTTGATGATCTAGAACCGGAAATACTAGAGTTACTTGATGAGCTAACTAAGGTAGAATCAGCAGCAAATCAAGTGATATCACAGTTATCAGCGGATGTTCCCAATGAGTAATAAACCCGGTTTTTTTAAACGCTTAAAAGCGTTATCTTTACCTCAAAAGCAATTATTTGCGACCGCACTTTGTCAGCGCATGCTGCCTAACTACCAGTTATTTTCTGAAGTATGTGAGTTTGGCGAGCCAAAAATGTTAAGTACAGTACTCGATTTGCTTTGGCAGTCTCAGTACGACAAGAAGCTTAAGTTCAATTACGATATCCATTTACAACGCCTTGAAGACAATACTCCTGACCCAAGTGACTTTGAAGCCTATGGTGTATACCCTGCGATGGATGCAGCTGTTGCACTCACAACGCTTCTGGGTGGTATCCAAGGTAAAATAGAAGAAGACATTACTAACATCAGCAAGCTATCATCAAGCACAGTAGCAAACTACATTGAAGCGATCAGTGTTGAAGAGTTACAAGATGAGCTAAATGAAGAAGTGGTTGAGGAATTTGTTTTTAATCACCCAGTGATGAAGGAAGAAAAAGAACTGCAAGGTATGTTATTGGATATTATCGAAGACAATCCAAAACTAACGACTGACTTCATTAAAGAATTACGCAAAGAAATTGTCGAAGCTGGTGTATCCAATATTGGCATTAGTGTTCAACAATAATTTAAATGTTATTGTTTAAAGGAGTGGCTCAGATAGTCGCTCCTTTTTTATTTGCGCCATTTAGTTCACTTTCTAGTACTTCATATAATACTCAGTATCACTCTCACGTGTTTCATTATCGGTCAAACACGTTAAAGTAAGACTTAAATCTCATTTTGAATTAGCTTGTTTCGAGTACACTCATTTAATCAGGGCAGTTATACACTTTATTTGTACTTAAATGACTTGTATTTTGAGTTGCAAAACTTGCTGATTCATTAGTAGCTAACATAAACACTTTTCTGTTGTTGATAAAAGTGACCTATTAGTAGGACTCCCTTCTCAATAGCAGCCACAGTATAAATTGAGCTTATTGGTTCTACCTATGCTTATCTATAACTCATCAAAGAAGGAATGAGGGATGCCTAGTATTCTTACCCCTCTTATCGCTGTATTCGGCATCATGCTATTAGGTTTTGTTGTCCAAAAACTAAAAGTATTACCTCACGATACCGATTTTACATTGAATGAATACGTGTATTACGTTGCCTTCCCTGCAATCCTTTTTATTGCTTTAGCCGAAACAGACATCAACGAAATTTTGCAATGGGGTTTTATTTTTTCGTTCGGCGCCGCAATGATTATCACCTACTTTGTCACCGTTGTTATTTCACTGATGGCAGATAAAAAACAATCAGCGCTTGCGGCAATTAGAGGCCTAAATACCAGCTTTGGTAACACGGCCTTTATCGGTATTCCTTTGATGATGATGCTCTATCCGGGTAACAACCATGCAATTACAGCTGCAGCGATTGCCAGCTTATTATCCATAGTCATGTTTGCCTTTGCTATGGTGAGTATGGAGCTAGCCATTAATAAACAGCAAAAACG
Source organism: Shewanella sp. GJ50-10 (assembly GCF_055808815.1). Taxonomy (NCBI): domain Bacteria; kingdom Pseudomonadati; phylum Pseudomonadota; class Gammaproteobacteria; order Alteromonadales; family Shewanellaceae; genus Shewanella; species Shewanella sp. GJ50-10. Next base: position 3,314,746 of record NZ_JBVVSS010000001.1, read on the forward strand.
TCACCCCATTATTATCATGTTAAGTGCACTCATCAGTAACCCTATCGTAATAGGCTGTGTGCTTGGGGTCGCAGCTTCAGCAGTTAAAATTCCTATTCCTGATAGTCTCAGCATGATGATGCGACTTATCGGTAATACATCTAGCCCTTGCGCCCTGTTTGCAATCGGAATGGTATTAGCTAAAGCAATGCATGGCGGCGTAGAGCCATCAGAGCCTAAGCGCCACATTGCTATCGAAATGACAGTACTAAATATCTTAAAACTCGTATTTCAGCCCATTATCGCTTACGCCTTATTACGGTATTTTAATGTTGATACTGAGTTACTTATCATGGGTGTTATTTTGGCAGCACTTCCTACAGCAGCAAGTGTTTACTTACTGGCTCAGCGCTATCAAACCAACGGTTTAGCCAGCGCAAAATGCATACTTATTAGCACAATAGTCACCTTTATCACTTTGCCGATCATTGAAAAACTGCTTCATCATTTAATTTGAAGCGTTTAGTGATTGTTTAAATAGAGATTAAAATCCGAACAGTAAAAATCTTCCACCAGCACTTTACTGTATCTATAAACAGTGTAAACTGTTTATAGATACAGTGGTTTGATGATTATTCACACAAGGATTGATTATGCTTTGCCAATTAAGCATTAATAATTTCGCGATTGTACGTTTCCTAGAACTCGATTTTAAAGCCGGCATGACCAGCATTACAGGTGAAACGGGTGCAGGTAAATCCATTGCTATTGACGCATTAGGTCTGTGCTTAGGTAATCGAGCAGATGCTAATACGGTAAGACCTGGCGCGAATAAAGCTGAAGTTAGTGCACGGTTTACTCTGGATGATGTTCCTTTCGCTAAACGTTGGCTTGAAGATAATGATCTAGATGTGGAAGACGAATGTATTTTACGTCGGACTATCAGCGCAGACGGTCGTTCTCGCGCTTACATTAATGGCAACCCTGTACCACTTTCGCAATTAAAAGCACTGGGGCAATTGTTTGTCGGTATTCATGGACAGCATGCGCATCACGCCATGCTTAAAAGTGAGCATCAACTAACCTTACTCGATAGCTATGCCAACCATAAACTCTTACTTGATGCTGTTAGTAAAAGCTACCAACGCTGTAAAAATATCGAAAATGAGCTAAAGCAATTACAACAAAACCAGCAAGAACGCATCGCCCGAAAGCAATTGGTACAGTATCAAGTTGAAGAATTAGATGAATTCGCGTTGTTACCTGGTGAGTTTGAACAAATTGAACAAGAACATAAACGCCTAGCAAACGGTACTGACTTAATTGAAAGCTGCCAAAATACCCTGCAACTTCTCAGCGAAGATGACGAACATAATGTTGAGTCATTACTTAATCGTGCTGTAGGCTTTGCTGATAACTTACAGAGTTTTGACCCTGCACTTAAAAATATTGCCGAGATGCTTAATGAAGCGTTAATTCAAGTTCAAGAAAGTAGCAGCGAAGTCCAAGATTATCTCAGTAGAATTGAACTCGACCCTGAGCATTTTGCCTTTCTTGAGCAACGTATTTCTAAAGCAATGCAACTGGCTAGAAAGCATCATGTACAAACCGAGCAACTTGCTGAACATCATCAACAACTAAAAGCAGAACTCACAGAGTTAAGTAATGATGCTAGCCGTCTTGATGAAATACAGCAGCAAGTTGATGACAGTAAACAAGCTTACATCCAAAATGCACAAAAACTCAGCCAGAGCCGTTTACGTTACGCTAAAGAGCTCAATAAATTAGTGACTCAATCAATTCATGAATTGAATATGCCTAAAGGAAAGTTCTGTATCGCTGTTAACTTTAACCCTGAAGTTCAGTCTTTAACTGGCAGTGACCAAATTGAATTTCAAGTCACCACTAATCCAGGGCAACCACTCCAACCTATTGCCAAGGTGGCATCAGGTGGTGAGCTCTCACGTATCGGTTTAGGCATTCAGGTGATAACAGCTAAAAAGGTTTCTACTCCAACCTTAATATTTGACGAGGTTGATGTGGGGATTTCAGGGCCTACAGCTGCTGTCGTCGGACGAATGCTTAGAAGCCTTGGCGAATCTACACAGGTGATTTGTGTAACCCATTTACCGCAGGTTGCAGGGAATGGTCATCAACATATGCTAGTGAATAAATTTACCAAGAGTGGCGGCACAGAAACCCAAATGAAGCCATTGGATAAAGAGCAGCGTATTAGTGAGCTAGCAAGACTGCTTGCTGGTGATGTTATTACCGAGAATACACTCGCCAATGCGAGAGAGCTATTGCATTAACAATTAAGGCTGATGAGCTTTAAAACAATGTAATTTCTTGAGTTTAAGGAACCAAACTAAAAAGCCCACAATTAAGTGGGCTTTTTATATAAATTTGACGTAATTAATAGAGCTTTAAAACCGTTCTTACTCAAAACTAAAGACTTCATTTACACAAAGTAATAAATAGCCTGCAGACAGATTAGCGCAAAGATTCCTGCCAGCACATCATCAATCATAATACCGAAGCCGCCGTGTACTTTGGCATCTAGCCAACGAATAGGCCAAGGTTTAAGAATGTCAAAAAAGCGAAACAAGGCAAAACCAACTACCATCCATATCAGCCCTGCTGGCGCCGCTATCATGGTGATCATTAATCCTGCGACTTCATCCCAAACAATAGCTCCATGGTCATGGACTCCCATGTCTTTTGCAGCTTTATCACAAATATAAAAACCTACTAGGGTACTGATGACAGTGATAATAATAAAAGCCGTTAAGCTTAAATGTCCCATTAAATACACTAAAGGCACTGCAGCAAGGGTACCAAAAGTACCTGGGGCCTTAGCAGCCAAGCCACTACCAAAACCCAGCGCTAAAAAGTGCACTGGATTTTTTAAAGATAGCTTTAATACTGCGGGATCAGTTGATAATAATTTCATTAAAAATGCTCAAAATGTTTCGAGTCGAGTTCAAAAGGTTGACCATCGGCTACCAGTCGTAATTTATCGCCTGCGCAAATTTGACCAATTTTGACAAACTTAACACCAGCATGAATTAACGCTGTATCCAATGCTCCTCGCTGCGACTCAGGTACAGTAAATAGTAGTTCATAGTCTTCACCACCTGTCAGCGCATAATTGATCGCTTCGTTTTTACCTACAGACTCAAGTAGTGATTTCGATAACGGTAACTCATTCACATCAATAATGGCACCCACATTAGAGGCTTTTAAAACATGTTTAATGTCTGAGTTTAAACCATCTGATAAATCAATCGCGCTGGTTGCTAATGTTCGAAGCGCTTGACCCGCAATGATCCTTGGCGTTGGATGATAATGGCGATTAATTAAAAAACCTTTGTATTGAGGATCAACCTCTTTTTTGCCCAGTAGCACATCTAGACCTAAGGCTGAATCACCTAAAGTACCAGTAACATAAATCCAATCGCCAATTTTAGCGCCACCACGAGTAAGTGCTTTACCTGTTGGCACTTGCCCATGAATGGTGATGTTTATACAACGAGGTCCACGCGTCGTGTCACCACCAATCAAACTCACGCTATAGTATTCAGCAGCCTCAAACAAACCTTCACTGAATTCTTGTAACCATTGGTTATCAACATCAGGCAAAGTTAATGCAAGTGTCATCCAGGCAGGATCTGCACCCATTGCTGCTAAATCTGACAAGTTTACCGCAACAGATTTATAACCAAGCTCATGCGCTGGCATCGTGGGTAGAAAGTGAATGTTTTCGACGAGAGTGTCGCAAGAAATTGCGATTGATTTGTTTTCGGCAGGTTGCACTATTGCGCAATCATCGCCGATACCGAGATGCACATCACGGCGCTGCTGGCCTTTATCACGGAAAAATTGTTCAATAATTTGGAATTCTTTCACGATAAATCTGGTACGGTTGCCCGCCCACCTATATTTTTATAGAAGTATCTAAGCCATACAAAAACGGTATCCGAAGATACCGTTTTCATTCATTACTTGCGAGTAACAAGCTTATCTAGCATACCATTGACAAACTTATGGCTGTCGTCAGCACCAAACGCTTTCGCTAATTCGATACCTTCGTTGATAGCCACTTTAAATGGCACATCTTTACGATAAGTTAATTCATATGCAGCTAAGCGCACAATGGCTTTTTCAACTGGAGATACATCTTCAATGTCACGATCTAAGTGAGGCTTTAGAAGATCATCAAGTTGATTTGCTTTCGTGGCTACACCTGATAGCAATTCACGAAAATAAGCTACATCAACACCGTTAATGTTTTGCTCAGTTAAAAATTCATGTTCAACATCAGCAACGTTATTCTTGCTTAATTGCCATGAATAAATAGCTTGAACAGCTAAACGGCGTGCCTTACGGCGCTCTGAAGGCTTCATTACTTTTCCTACTACTATACCAACTGTTGTTCTAATTCTTGCAGAACGTTAACCATTTCAAGCAGACCTAGGGCAGCTTCAGTGCCTTTGTTACCTGCTTTAGTACCAGAGCGTTCAATTGCTTGCTCAATGGTATCTGTGGTCAACACGCCAAATGAAACTGGGATATCAAACTCTAAAGCAACTTGAGCTAGACCCTTGTTACATTCACCTGCAACTAAATCAAAATGCGGAGTACCACCACGAATCACTGCACCAAGTGCAATGATACCGTCAAACTTTCCACATGCAGCAACACGACGTGCAGCAAGTGGTAATTCAACAGCGCCAGGAACACGAACAACAGTAATGTTGTCATCTTCAACCTGACCAAAACGTTTTAGTGTATCTATTGCGCCATCAAGCAGACTCTCAACTAAAAAACTGTTGAAACGCGATACTACGATCGCAACTTTGGCATTTTTTGCTTCGATATTACCTTGAACTACGTTCATTATCTTACCTAAATTAGCTAAAGCACCCAGCTCTGGGCAAAAGTGGCGGTATAATACCACAGCAAAATGCCCTGAGTCCTGTGCAATTAATGATAAATGTTAACTTCACTAAATTAGTGAATTATTCTGCAATGTAATCAGTAACTTCTAAACCAAAGCCTGACAACGAATGATAATGTTTCGGTGAGCTCAATAGACGCATTGTGCTAACACCAAGACTTGATAGAATTTGTGAACCGATTCCAACCTTACGAGATGTTCCTTCCCACTTAGCCGATGCTGGCGCTTGACCATTGTCTTCTGCCTCAAACGCTTTTACTTTTGCCAGCATTTCACTTGAGTGCTCTTCATGACCCAATAACACCAAAACACCGCCCTCTGATGCGATACGTTCCATGGCTTTCTCTAAAGGCCAGCTACGTTTTTGATCGCGTTCTGAATGCAATAAGTCATTAAAGGTATTCTGTAAATGAACTCGAACTAGACAGTTCTCTTCAACATTCCCTTTCACTAATGCGTAGTGTAATTGATTGTCGATAGTGTCTCTGAAAGTCACCATCTTGAACTCACCAAAACGCGTTGGCAAATTACACTCAGCTTCGCGAACAACGGTCGTTTCTTTGGTATTACGGTACTCAATTAAATCAGCAATGGTACCCATTTTAACGCCGTGCTTTTCACTGAAAAGTTCTAAATCAGGACAACGCGCCATGGTGCCATCATCATTTAAGATTTCAACAATTACACCGGATGGTTCAAGACCTGCTAACCGTGCTAAATCGCAACCAGCTTCTGTGTGACCTGCACGAGTCAGTACGCCGCCATCTTGTGCCATTAATGGGAATATATGGCCTGGTTGAACTAAGTCAGCCGCTTTGGCTTCTTTAGCAACTGCAGCTTGTACAGTAACAGCTCGGTCGTGGGCTGAAATACCAGTCGTCACACCTGTCGCCGCTTCAATAGAAACAGTAAAGTTGGTAGAGAACTGGGCGTTATTGTTAGTCACCATTAACGGTAAATTTAATTGCTGGCAACGTTCTCTAGTCATAGTTTGACAGATTAAACCACGTCCATAAGTGGCCATGAAGTTAATTGCCTCTGGCGTGACCTTTTCAGCCGCCATGATTAAATCACCTTCATTTTCTCTGTCTTCATCGTCCATCAAGATAACCATTTTACCTTGGCGAATGTCTTCGATGATCTCTTCTATACTATGTAGTGCCATGTTAAGACCTTTATGTTGTTATTTCCCATATTTGCAATATAGGGTAAAAATAGGGTTATCGCATAAATCCGGCGCTGGCTAACATTTCCATCGTGACTCCGCCTGTCGATTTGGCAGCTTTTTCCGGATTCATTAGCCGTTCTAAATATCGTGCAATAAGGTCAACTTCAATATTCACCTTATCGCCTGCTTTTAATGCTGTCAGTGTGGTTTCTGATGCTGTGTGCGGCACTATTGTTAATCGAAAACGATGACCGTCAATTTCATTCACAGTTAAACTGACACCATCAATGGTAATTGAGCCTTTATGGGCAATGTAGTGAGATAGCTCCGCAGGCGCTGCTAACCAAAATTCTATGGCCTTACCACGAACGCTACGTTGTTCAACGGCAGCGATGCCATCAACATGACCACTAACCATATGACCACCAAGACGTGTGGTTGGCAGTACGGCTTTTTCAAGATTAACTTTTTGACCAACGTGATAGTTAGCAAAACCGGTCAGTGCGACCGTTTCAGCCGAAATATCGGCGACATAGCCATCAGCTAAACATTCCACCACGGTTAAACATACACCGTTAGTAGCAATACTATCGCCTAACTTCACATCAGCTAAATCCAAGTGACCACTGGCAACGGTTAAACGAATATCATCACCTTTACGCTCGATTTTTCTCAATGTGCCTAAGGCTTCAATAATGCCGGTAAACATAAGTACTCACTTGTTTGTGGTTCGGTTCTGATAGATTATTCAGCTCAATTAGCTTTGCCAAAAATGTTCATTCTCAACAAAATTATTATCGTAAACGGCTCAATCAACTAGAGATTAAAAATCAATCGCTGATCTTCGCCTATTCTGCGCGAATCTACTAATTGTAACCCAGGAATTTGTTCCATAGTTTGATAGTCATTCAATTGTAATAAATTACGGCCATGACTACCTAAAATTTTCATTGCTTGATAAAGATAAAGCTCATCTGCTAGTTTTGCATCTAGTACACTACCAGCAAGGCAGGCTCCAGCCTCAACCAGTACTGAATGACATTGCTTACCTAAATGAGTAAATAACGCATGTAAATCAACCCGTCCATCCTCATTTGCAGCAATAGTGATACAACTAACATGATTGTTAAATTTTTCTCGTACTTCTGCGGGATAGTCGACACAAGACACCAACAATATTGGCGACTCTATATCAAACAGCTTTAGTTCAGCCGTTAACCTAGCACGACTATCTAAAATAACCCTTAAAGGCTGATGTAGTTCTGAGGCCGAAAGTGAATTTTGCAAGCTGCCAAGCTGCTCATAACGCACATTTAATGAAGGGTCATCGGCCAATATCGTTTCAACACCTGTTACCAATGCACAATGACGTGCGCGAAGCTTTTGAACATCAGCTCGTGCGTCTGGACCTGTAATCCACTTTGATACACCATTTGAAAGCGCTGTTTTGCCATCAATACTTGCAGCTAGTTTTATGGTGACGCGAGGCAGACCTGTGGTCATTTTTTTAGTAAAGCCCAAATTGAGCAATTTGGCTTGTTCGGTAAGTAAGCCAACATCAACTTGAATGCCCGCTTCTTGTAATAGTCTTATTCCATTACCAGCAACTTGTGGGTTCGCATCGACTTCTGCGACGACGACTCTTTTCACCCCAGCTTTGATTAATGCCAAAGCGCAAGGAGGCGTGCGGCCATAATGACTACAAGGCTCAAGCGTGACATAGGCAGTGGCCTGTGAAAGTTTATGTTGGTTTTGCTTGGCGTCTACATTTTGAAGAGCATGAATTTCAGCATGGGGGCCGCCCGCTTTAATGTGATACCCCTGGCCAATGATTTTATCATCGACGGCAATAACACAGCCAACATTAGGATTAGGACGAGTGGTATAACGCCCTTTTTCAGCCAATGAAATTGCTAGGCTCATCATTTCGATGTCAATAACGGACCACTGAGACATAAACACCTACTTGAATAGTGGCTGCAAAATGTTATCTACAGCCTCAATACTATGAACAAAAATTACTTTTGTAGTTTAGCGATGGCTTCGCCAAACTGAGATACATCTTCAAAGGCACGATAAACAGAAGCAAAGCGAATATAAGCCACTTTATCTAGTACCATTAATTGTTCCATCATTAAATTACCAATCATAGCCGAGTCAATTTCGCGCTCACCAGTGCCACGTAAGGTAGATTTGATTTTAGTTAACGCTTGTTCAATTTGGTCAATAGATACTGGACGTTTTTCCACAGCACGCAGCATTCCGCCTCGAAGCTTATCTTCATCAAATGGTTGGCGAGTACCATCTTGTTTGATAACCCGTGGCATCACCAGTTCAGCACCCTCAAAGGTCGTGAAGCGTTCATGGCACAATGTACATTCCCGACGGCGACGCACTTGATGGCCATCAGCCACCAGACGAGAATCAATCACTTTGGTATCTGTCGCGCTACAAAATGGGCAATGCATATTCGCTCCTGAAAATAAAATAAAATGGCTGTAAGCACAAAGTACTTACAGCCATTAAAGTTTATCCTATTTACTTTATAAGGTTAACCTTATCGATAAGATTATCCTACTTAGTTCAAAAGGATCATGTGTCTAAATGAGAGAAGCAATATGGGCTTAGATTAATTAGCACGATATTGCTCAACCAGAAAACACAAAGTAACGGGTTTATCCGTTACTTTTATCCGTAAACAGGGTATTTAGCACACAACTCAAGCACTTGGTTCTTAACGCGCTCGATAGTAGCTTCATTAGTAATGTCATCTAGTACATCACACATCCAGTTTGTTAACTCTACCGATTCAGTTTCTGTGAAACCACGACGAGTAATCGCTGGAGAACCAATACGTAGACCAGAAGTAACGAAAGGTGAACGTGGGTCATTCGGTACTGAGTTTTTGTTTACTGTGATGTTAGCTTTACCTAACGCAGCATCAGCATCTTTACCTGTCATATCTTTGCTGATCAGATCAAGCAAGAATAAGTGGTTATCAGTACCGCCAGAAACAACATCGTAGCCACGCTCAATGAAGGTTTTCGCCATCACTTTAGCATTGGCAACAACTTGCTCTTGGTAAGTAGTAAATTCAGGATCAAGAGCTTCTTTAAATGCTACGGCTTTAGCAGCGATAACATGCATTAAAGGACCGCCTTGACCACCTGGGAATACTGCTGAGTTTAACTTTTTGTAGATGTCTTCATCATTTGCAGCAGAAAGGATTAAACCACCACGAGGGCCTGCAAGTGTTTTATGCGTTGTTGTCGTTACAACGTGCGCATGTGGCAGTGGATTCGGGTAGATACCCGCAGCAACAAGACCGGCAACGTGAGCCATATCAACAAATAAGTAAGCACCGACTTTGTCAGCGATTTCGCGGAATTTACCCCAATCGATAATACCTGAGTAAGCAGAGAAACCAGCAATAATCATTTTTGGATTGTGTTCAACAGCTAAACGCTCAACTTCAGCGTAATCGATTTTACCTGTAGTTTCATCGATACCGTACTGAACAGCATTATAAAGTTTGCCAGAAAAACTAACGTGAGAACCATGGGTCAAGTGACCACCATGGGCTAGGCTCATACCTAAAACAGTATCACCGCCTTGAAGTAGCGCCATGAAAACTGCTGAGTTTGCTTGAGAACCAGAATGTGGCTGTACGTTTGCGTATGTAGCGCCAAATAATTCTTTTGCACGAGAAATAGCTAACTCTTCTGCAATATCTACATGCTCACAACCGCCGTAGTAACGCTTACCAGGATAACCTTCAGCATACTTGTTAGTTAGCTGAGAACCTTGTGCTTCAAGAACACGTGGGCTGGTATAGTTTTCTGACGCGATTAATTCAATGTGCTCTTCTTGGCGACGAGTCTCATCTTCAATGGCTTGAAACAGTTGTGGATCGTAATCCGCGATATTCATAGCTTTCTTTAGCATTGGTGTCTCCAACAGCAGTTCTTATATATAGGGTTGCGCGGTATTCTACTCTGCTCTGCGTCACAATCCCAGTATTTACAACATGAATTTCTTTGGAAATTATCATTATTTTAATTAATCCAAAATTTGAGTTAACCGAAAAATAAAGTAGAATTATCATCATCATTGGTCACCAAAGAACCTCAAAAATGGCTCAATTTGTCTATAGTATGCTGCGGGTAGGAAAGATTGTTCCGCCTAAGAAACAAATCCTTAAAGATATTTCACTCAGTTTTTTCCCTGGCGCCAAAATTGGTGTCTTAGGTTTAAACGGTTCAGGTAAGTCGACTTTACTTCGTATCATGGCGGGATTAGATACTGAAATCGAAGGTGAAGCGCGCCCGATGCAAGATCTAAAAATCGGATACCTTCCCCAAGAACCTAAGCTTGATGAATCGCAAACCGTACGTGAAGCCATTGAAGAAGCGGTAAGTGAAGCTAAAAATGCCCTCACCCGTTTAGATGAAGTCTACGCGCTTTACGCTGAACCTGATGCAGACTTTGATGCACTTGCAAAAGAGCAAGGTCAACTTGAAGCCATTATTCAATCTCAAGATGCACATAATCTGGACGTGGTGTTAGACCGCGCAGCGAATGCATTACGTCTTCCAGACTGGGATGAAAAAATCGAAGTATTGTCAGGTGGTGAACGTCGCCGCGTTGCAATCTGTCGTCTATTACTTGAAAAGCCAGACATGTTGCTACTTGATGAACCAACCAACCACTTGGATGCTGAATCTGTCGCATGGCTTGAGCGCTTCTTACAAGATTACACCGGCACTGTTGTAGCCATTACCCATGATAGATATTTCTTGGATAATGCCGCGGGTTGGATTTTGGAACTTGACCGTGGTGAAGGTATTCCATGGGAAGGTAACTATTCTTCATGGTTAGAGCAAAAAGATGCTCGTCTGCAACAAGAATCATCTACCGAAAGTGCGCGCCAGAAAACCATTCAAAAAGAATTAGAATGGGTACGCCAAGGCTCTAAAGGTCGTCAATCTAAAGGTAAGGCCCGTATGGCTCGCTTTGAAGAGTTGAATACCAACGACTACCAAAAGCGTAACGAAACCAACGAGTTGTTTATTCCACCAGGACCTCGTCTAGGCGACAAAGTCATTGAAGTAAATAACCTCACCAAGTCATATGGCGATCGTGTATTGATTGATGACTTAACCTTTGCCGTCCCTAAAGGTGCCATTGTCGGTATTATCGGTGCTAACGGCGCAGGTAAATCGACGTTATTTAAGATGATTTCTGGTGCTGAACAGCCTGATAGCGGCAGTATCGAAGTGGGTGAATCAGTACAAATTGCATCGGTTGAGCAGTTCCGTGATTCGATGAATGATAAAAATACTGTCTGGCAAGAAATTTCCGACGGTCAAGATATCATGCGTATCAATAACACAGAGATCCCAAGTCGCGCTTATGTTGGACGCTTTAACTTCCGTGGTGGCGATCAACAAAAAATCATTGGCACTTTATCAGGTGGTGAGCGTAACCGTGTCCACCTTGCGAAATTACTGCAAGCTGGCGGTAACGTATTGTTACTCGATGAACCAACCAATGACTTGGACGTTGAAACACTTCGAGCACTAGAAGAAGCGCTACTAGAGTTCCCAGGCTGTGCCATGGTAATTTCCCATGACCGTTGGTTCTTAGATAGAATTGCCACGCATATTCTAGATTACCGCGACGAAGGTCAAGTTAACTTCTATGAAGGTAACTACACTGAATATACCGCATGGTTGAAAGAACATTTAGGCACTGAAGCGATTGAGCCTCATCGTCTTAAATACAAGCGTATTGCCAAGTAGCACCACCTGTTAGTGTAAACAAAACGCGTTAAAATAATTAAGCCCCAGTAAATTATCTTTTTGTAAAGAAAGGTTGTTTAAACTGGGGCTTTTTAATATTTCAAACAAAAATAAATACCTTGTCTACTTTCATTTTAAGTGGTCATTTAACGATGATTAGCAATAACTTCTTGCATATGAAACCATGAATTGTGAGCAGGCTGTAACAACTCAGATCGCTTAACAACATTTACGATCATTTTAATAAACACTTTTGTTATCAGCATGTTTCGTTACAATCTTATATGCTTTGCTTTACATTCCTTTACCCTTATATGCCGTTTTTTTAATTAAAATAGTCCCTAATTCATCAATCGGTCTGATGATATTTTCTTAGAGCTTATAAAATGAAAAAATTGGCAATTGTTATCATAGTCAGCAGCGTCATCGCTGCGGTAGTGTCTTTTAGTGGTTTATCTCAAGCTGATAAAGCCAAACCTCAGTCCCAAGGGAAACCGCAGAAAACTATCCCTGTCGTCACAGGCATTGTTGATCAGCATGAACTATCACAATCATTATCGTTAATAGGTAAGCTCGACGCTGAGCAATCTGTCTATATTTCATCCCAAGTTGCTGGGCAAATTAGTCAGATTTTAATTAAACCCGATCAAGATATTCAGGCTGGCCAAATCATCGTTCAGTTAGACGATGCTAAAGCGAAAGCTGCTACTGCCGAAGCAGCCGCGTACCTAGCCGATGAAAAGCGTAAACTCAAAGAGTTTCTTAAACTGATTTCAAGTAATGCTATTACTCAGACCGAAATTGATGCCCAGCGTGCCAGTGTTGATATGGCAGCGGCAAGGCTAGCTGCAGCTCAAGCTGATTTAGATTATCACTCTCTTAATGCACCATTCTCAGGTTCTGCTGGCTTGATTGATTTCAGCGTAGGTAAAATGATTTCTGTCGGTACCGAACTTTTATCTTTTGATGACCTTTCTACCATGAGACTCGACCTGCAAGTTCCTGAGCATTACCTATCACTACTTTCAAATGGTATGCCGGTCACAGCTCAAAGCCGCGCATGGCCATCTCAAGAGTTTAACGGCGAAATTATTGCCATTGACTCTCGTATTAACCAAGACACATTAAATTTACGTGTCAGAGTCCAATTTGTTAATCCTGACAACAAATTAAAGCCAGGCATGATGATGGCAGCAACGCTTAACTTCCCAGCAGTATCTGAGCCTGTTATCCCAGTTCAGGCTATTGAGTACTCAGGCACTAAACGCTTTGTTTACCTCGTTGATAGTAACAATGTTGCCAATCGCACCGAAGTCATTTTAGGCGCTCGAATTGATAATGAAGTACTCATTACCGAAGGACTCAACATTGGCGATAATGTTGTCGTTCAAGGACTCGTTAATATGCGTGATGGCGTGTCTGTAGATATATTGGAGCAACAAGGCACAGCGCCACGTTTAGCACATGAAACTTCTGAGCTAATACCTGAAACATCAGCTGACACAACCACGAATGCTGTACAGGAGAAAAGCTAATGTGGCTCTCTGATGTATCAGTAAAACGTCCTGTTGTTGCGATTGTTCTCAGCTTATTGCTGGTAGTTTTTGGTCTGGTTTCTCTGTCAAAACTGTCAGTAAGAGAAATGCCCGATGTCGAGAATCCAGTTGTTACCGTAATGACCACCTATAGTGGCGCTTCTGCGACCATTATGGAAAGCCAGATTACCACTACCATTGAAGATGAACTTACCGGTATCAGTGGTGTAGATGAAATTGAGTCTGTTACTCGTAACGGCATGTCACGTATTACAGTGACTTTTCTTTTAGGTTGGGATTTAACTGAAGGTGTCAGTGATGTTCGTGATGCTGTAGCCCGCGCTCAGCGTCGTTTGCCCGATGAAGCCGACGATCCAGTTGTTTCAAAAGACAATGGTTCAGGTGAGCCATCAATATACGTCAATTTAAGTTCATCAATGATGGACAGAACGCAATTGACTGACTACTCCCAGCGGGTACTTGAAGATCGCTTCAACTTAATCACTGGTGTCAGTTCAATTTCGTTATCGGGTGGCTTATATAAAGTCATGTACGTTCAGCTAAAGCCTGAGTTAATGGCTGGCCGCAATGTTTCAGCCAATGACATTGTGTCGGCGCTTAATACTGAAAACGTAGAAACCCCCGGTGGTGAAGTTCGAAACGACACCACGGTAATGACGGTGAGAACCGCTAGGCTTTATAACAATCCTGATGACTTTGACTATTTAGTTGTTCGCACCGCTGAAGATGGCACACCGATTTACTTAAAAGATGTCGCAGATGTCTTTATTGGTGCAGAAAACGAAAATTCGACGTTTAAAAGTGACGGCGTTACAAACATTAGCTTAGGGATCATTGCACAATCTGATGCTAACCCACTAGATGTCGCGAAGCTCGTCCACAAAGAAGTTGATAGAATCCAAGACTTTTTACCAGAGGGTACAGCACTCGTTGTTGACTATGACTCTACCATTTTTATCTCTCGTTCAATTGATGAGGTGTATAACACTCTCATTATCACGGCGATTTTGGTTATTTTGGTGCTGTATATTTTCATCGGTCAAGTACGTGCAACCTTAATCCCTGCCGTCACGGTTCCAGTTTCACTTATTTCAGCCTTTATTGCCGCTAATACTTTTGGTTTCTCCATTAACCTTTTGACCTTAATGGCATTGATACTTTCCATTGGTTTAGTCGTCGATGATGCCATTGTCGTTGTGGAAAACATTTTCCATCACATTGAAAAAGGCGAGCCCCCTATTCTGGCTGCCTACAAAGGCGCACGAGAAGTTGGCTTTGCTGTAATGGCGACCACAGCAGTACTGGTTATGGTATTTTTGCCGATTTCCTTCATGGAAGGCATGGTGGGCCTGTTGTTTACTGAGTTTTCGGTCATGCTGGCAGTGTCAGTGTTATTTTCCTCTCTCATTGCACTCACCTTAACCCCTGTATTGGGCAGTAAATTACTTAAAGCCAATGTCAAACCTAACCGTTTTAACCTATGGGTTGATGGGTTATTCGACAGGCTTGAAAAACAATACCGCCGTGTGGTCTCAAAAGCGGTTCAGTATCGCGCAGCTGCTCCTGTTGTCATTATTGCTTGTGTCATTGGTAGCGGCTGGCTATTAAATCAAGTACCAGCGCAACTTGCTCCACAAGAAGACCGCGGGGTTATCTTTGCGTTTATTAAAGGCGCTGAAGGTACCAGTTACAACCGCATGGCAGCCAACATGGACATAGTTGAAGAACGTTTGATGCCGATGTTAGGTAACGGCATCATTAAATCATTCAGTACTCAAGCGCCCGCTTTTGGCGGCCGTGCAGGCGACCAAACTGGTTTTGTCATCATTCAGTTAGAAGAATGGAAAGACCGTGACATCAATGCTCAGCAAGCTTTAGGGATTGTAGCTAAAGCCCTTGAAGGCATTCCTGATGTGATGGTTCGACCTATGTTGCCTGGCTTTAGAGGCCAATCAAGTGAACCAGTGCAGTTTGTATTAGGCGGCTCTGATTACAATGAACTATTTGATTGGGCGCAGAAGTTACAGCTTGAGGCTGATTTGAGTCCTATTTTGGAAGGTGCCGATCTTGATTATGCCGAAACCACCCCAGAGCTATTAGTATCAGTGGATCGTGAACGAGCGGCAGAGCTTGGTGTGAGTGTTACAGAAGTGTCAGACACTTTAGAAATCATGCTAGGCGGCCGTAGTGAAACCACCTTCATTGAGCGCGGTGAAGAGTATGATGTCTATCTTCGCGGCGATGAAAATAGCTTCAATAGCGTGGCAGATTTAAGTCAGATTTACATGCGAACTGCTACAGGAAAGTTAATTACCTTAGATACGATTACCCAAATTGACGAGGTCGCTTCGGCGCAAAAATTAAGTCACCTTAATAAACAAAAGTCGATTACTTTGAAAGCAAACCTTGGTGCGGGATACACCTTGGGCGAAGCATTAGATTTTCTCGATGCTAAAGCTATTGAAATGTTACCCAGTGACATTACCGTGTCATACACTGGTGAGTCAAAAGACTTTAAAGAAAACCAAAGCAGTGTCTTTATTGTGTTTGGTTTAGCTTTGTTAGTGGCCTATTTAGTTCTTGCAGCTCAATTTGAAAGCTTCATCAATCCTTTAGTGGTCATGTTTACTGTACCTATGGGAGTCTTTGGTGGGTTCTTAGGGCTTTTCCTTACCAGCCAAGGGCTTAACATTTATAGCCAAATTGGCATGATCATGCTCATTGGTATGGTCACTAAAAATGGTATCTTAATTGTCGAGTTTGCCAATCAGCTGCGCGACAAAGGATTAGCGTTAGAACAAGCAATTATTGATGCATCAGCAAGACGTTTACGACCGATTCTGATGACGGCATTCACCACATTGATTGGTGCCATTCCGTTAATTATGTCAACTGGCGCAGGTTCAGAAAGCCGAATTGCTGTGGGTACAGTAGTGTTCTTTGGGATGGCATTTGCTACTCTAGTGACCTTATTGGTGATCCCTGCTATGTACAGATTAATATCAGGTGCAACGCACTCTCCAGGATTTGTCGAGCAACAGCTCAATGATGCTATTGAGATGCAAAAGCGCAAAGCACTAAACGAGTCTTAAACCATAGACTCTTCTAATGAAAAACAGGTGTAATAATGGAAAAAGTAGCCGTATTTGTGGATGTACAAAACATCTATTACACCTGTAAGCAGGCTTTCGGACGCTCGTTTAATTATCGCGCCTTATTTAAATTGCTCTCCCAACAGGCGCACATTGAACATGCTTTTGCTTACGCTATAGCCCCAGCAGACGATGGCCAAGTTAAGTTTCAGGATGCATTACGTCATATCGGTTTTGAAGTGAAACTAAAACCTTATATACAGCGAAGTGATGGCAGTGCTAAAGGTGATTGGGATGTCGGTATAACTATCGATGTTCTAGATTACGCAAAGCAAGTTGATAAAGTCATCCTGCTTTCTGGCGATGGTGATTTTGACTTATTGATGGCAAAGGTGGCACAAAAATATGGATGCGATACTCAGGTCATCAGCGTTTCAAGTCTAACGGCTAAATCTTTACTTGATGTTGTCGGTAGCCATTTACCTATTGACTCAAACCTCTTGCTTTAGATGAAGCTTCGACGCTATTTAGCTTCTCCAGTAAAAACCGCTTATTAGCTTCCTATGTGCAATTTATATAGTCTATTTATTAAGTTTATTTGTTTAGAATATTTCTATTTTTTCTCAATAAATTAAATGTTTTAAAACGCTCAAAAATTGTCTCTCCCTATGCCTCCTTTAAGCCAAGTCAAAAAAACGCATTACAAAAACACACTTGTTAACAATAAGTTAAATTGACATATCAAACATACAGTTCGCGTCTTCAGGATTCCATGGAGCATTTTTTTATGTAACAATTACGTTATCTTTATCATTGTAAATAGCAGAGAAGTTGATGTTACAGCGGGCAATAACCCTACACAGCATTATCGTTGCTATTTGCATCTATTGCAGTATTACTACCCTTGCTCATTCTGAGCAATTTCAGCTTGAAACACTGAATGTTAGCAACGGCCTTCTTTCATCTAATATCACTTCCATTCATCAACAGCGAAGCGGTTATATTTGGTTTGGATCTGACAGTGGAGCCAGTCGGTATGACGGTATTAACTTTATTCACTTTCAATTTTCGCCCAGTGAAACGAACCATATATCCAACAACTATGTAACCGACATTTATGAGGATAAAGCCGGCAATATTTGGATAGCGACCGAAGATGGACTTAATCAGCTCACCCCAGAAAATGAGATGATTCAGCATAATACACTCAGTAGTCAGAATGGCTTAAGTTCTAGTTGGATAACCCGCATCTACGAAGATAAAGATGACAATTTGTGGTTTGGGACTGGCTCAGGCGTTAGTCAATATAACCCTAAGACCAAAACCTTTAAGGCTTTCTTCCTTTTCGATGAAAATAACCAACGTTATGAAACTTCCACACACACCATATTTACTGATTACCAGAATAGAATTTGGGTAAGCACTGACTATGGTTTTACAACCGTAAATAAAGAAACTGAGCGCTTAGAGCTGGTAACTTCTAGCAACCCAGATACCAATAAAATAATGACAGCTTCGATCAATACAGCTCAAGTTGTGTCTGACGAACAAGTTTGGCTAGGAACATATCAACAAGGCTTGGTCGATTTTAACCCTAAAACCATGGAAGTCATCATTTATGAGGTTGATAAAAACAATCCTTCTATCGATCAAATAGCATCGAATACTGTAGTCGATATGCTCTTTGAAAATAGTAATACGCTTTGGTTAGCTCACGATAAAGGCGCCACCAGAGTGAGTCTAGACACTATGAGTTTTACCCATCTCCAGCACCAAGAGTATAATCACCACGCAATTGCCGATAACAGAGTAAAAGAACTACAACTTGATCAAGCCGGAGGCATCTGGTTCGCCACTTCAATGGGCGCTTCGTATTACTCGCCTTTTAAGCATGGCACCCGAATATTTAAACCTCATCCATACACCCCTGAACTTTCAAGTCCTTTTACTTATTGGATAGATACCGATGAAAAAAATAAAGTTTGGGTGACAACTTCAGAATATATAAACCAAATCAATGATAAAACAGAAGCAATTAAACTCAACCCCATTGAGAACTTGTCATTAGAATCCCCTTACAGCGCGATCTTAGATGACAAGGACAATGTATGGATTTCAAGTTCAAACGGCTTATCTTTATATAATATACCGAGTGAGAAATTGCGGCATTTTAGCAATGCACCAGGTAATTCGCATCAATTCCCTAATAGCCCTTTCTATCTTGCGCTGCCTGATAACAAAGGCAATGTTTGGATTTCAGGGTACTTAGATGTCGGCCTCATTCTGTTTAATCCCCAAGAAGGTATTAAGCAACGATTACTGACTGAAAATGATTATTCCTACGAAGCTGGCGGTAACTATACCTTTGACAAGCAATTTATCCATAACGGTGAGCTTTGGCTGGCAACCACTAATGCCATTTATCGCGTGAATCCTGAAACATTTGAGGTTAAACACCTGTCTCTTGGCAGCGACACTGAAAATATTAGAACCGTTAAAATTTATCAAGATGAAAGAAATGATATTTGGGTCGCAACTCAAGGTTTAGGGCTTGCCCGTATTAGAGTCGGTGAAAATTGGAACGCCCCTGTTGATATTAAGTATTTTAATAAAGAACATGGTTTTACCACTAACACTCTTAGAGGCGTTGCGGGTAATGGTGATGGCTTTGTTTGGGTGACTTCACAAGCTAAATTCGCCAAAATGAATACCAGTACTTTTAAAGTCACTCAGTACCCTAGTGCCATTAATGAAAAAGATAGCTCATTCACTGATTCCGCTATTGCGATGAAAAATGACCACTTATATTTGGGCTCAAATAATGGGGTTTTTAAAATTGATACTCAAGCCATCAAAAGTAATAATTTTAAACCCAAAGTTCATATTACATCTGCACTGATCGCCAACGAACAATTCATTGGTGCTAATAGCAACCAAAAGATGGATGAAGTACAACTAGACTATGAACAGAACTTTGTTCAATTCTCCTTTGCATCGATGGATTTCACAGCTCCTAATAAAAACCAATATCGCTATCGCCTACGAGGCTTTGATGAGAGTTGGGTATATGCAGGTAGCAATACTTCCGCTACTTACACTAACCTTAATGCTGGAAATTACTCCTTTATTGCCCAAGGTAGTAACAGTGATGGCCGCTGGAGCCCTCATGTGGCATCTTTTGACTTTAAGGTAAGACAAGCTTGGTGGTTTTACGCAATCATCACCTTAATACTTATTTGTACCTTGCTCACCCTGTTATATTTATTTACTCGATATCAAAAAATAACTGAGCTAAGCAACCGAGCAAACTACGACAGCTTAACGGGTTTATCGAATCGCTTTCGGTTTAATGCCAAACTCGAATTAACGGTCACTAATGTACAAAAACCTGCAGCCGTTGTGTTCATCGACTTGGATTACTTTAAAGAAGTTAATGACACCATGGGTCACGACATTGGCGATGAATTGATTATCGAGGTCAGTAAGAGATTATCGAACACCCTTACAAAAGAAGACTTATTGGCAAGGCTGGGCGGGGATGAGTTCGCAATTATCATCCAGCACCCAGGTACCCAGGCTGAGCTCATTAATATTATTGAGCAAATCCGTACCAGTATTAACACAGGTTACCAGATAAAAGCTCACTGGTTCACCAGCTCAGCGAGTATCGGAGTAGCTTGTTTCCCCGAGGATGGCCTAGACTCTAAAACCCTACTTAAACATGCTGATACCGCCATGTACGCGGCAAAACATGCAGGTCGAAACGGCGCTTACTTTTTTAATGAGTCCTTATCTCAAGCATTGCTAGAAAAAACGACCATTAAGCAGCAGCTAAAAAATGCTTTGATCAATAATCAATTCCAAGTTCATTATCAGCCCAAGGTCAACTTAGAAACGGGCGAAGTATGCTCATTTGAAGCATTGTTAAGGTGGTATCACCCTACCGAAGGGCTTATACCACCGGTTAAGTTTATCCCTGAAGCTGAAAGTAATGGCCAAATTATTGAGATTGGTTATTGGGTATTGCTGCAAGCGTGCACAGATGGACAAAAGTGGCACCAGCAAGGCTTATTAAAAGACAATATCTCAGTTAATATTTCCCCTATTCAGCTCTCACAGCCCGATATTTGCGAGCATATCGAGTCGATATTGCACCAAACAGGTTTCCCAGCCGAAAAACTCGAATTGGAAATAACAGAATCCTTACTGATTGAAAACTTTGATACGGCAGAAGTGGTGCTTAAACAGCTTAAAAAGCTCAATGTTAGAATCGCATTAGATGACTTTGGTACTGGGTTTTCATCGTTAAATTACTTAACTCATTTTCCACTAGATACTTTGAAAATAGATCAAGGATTTTTGAAGGGACTACTGGATAACCATGCCACTGAAATTGTACTCAAAAATATCGTCAAACTCGGTAATGAGCTCAAGATGCATATTGTGGCAGAAGGCATAGAAACCGACTTACAAAGGCTCAAACTGATTGAGTTAGATTGCACAACAGGCCAAGGATATTTATTCAGCCCAGCAGTCGAAGAGCATCTTGCTAGCAAAATGCTTAGAAGTAAAAGTAGCTTCAACAAAGTCGACTAACATTAGCCTAATTTAGTGGTTGTGGTCTGATGAGGTTTGTTTTCAGTGAAGTGCGCTAATTAAGGCTATAGAAACCCCTTCAAATAAGCGACAATAAACTTACTAAACTACGACACCATAATGACAATGACTCAAAAAACAATTGAATACAGCCCTACCTTCCATTTTCCTGTACAAATTTATTACGAAGATACCGACTTTTCAGGGGTTGTTTACCACCCTAATTTTTTAAAGTATTTTGAACGTGCACGTGAACATGTCATAGGCGCAAATGTCCTCAATGTCTTATGGCAAGAACAACAACTGGGCTTTGCCGTATATCGAACCGATATGTTGTGCCATGACGGTGTCGAATTTGCTGATATTGTCGATGTCAGAACTAAATATTATTTCGAAAGCAAGTACCGCACGGTATGGCTACAAGAAATTTGGCGCCCTAATGCCAAAAAACCTGCGGTAACAGCTACCATTGAAATGGTCTGCATGAACCAGCAACGTCAAATGGCACCAATGCCAATGAACTTAATTGAACAGTTGAGAGAAAAATTTAGCTGAAACTCAGTCTTTGATAGTGCTGAGTTAAGAGTTGCTTAGTGTATGAATATATCACTCTTACACTAAGTGATAGATAAACTATGATGGTAGTTAAACAAAGTGATTGATAAAAAACGACTATTAGTTTTCGAGCTTAAGTGTTCAAACTTACTAATGCTTAGTGGGTAAAGTGATAAATGGTTGTTGAATGAGCTGCGAGAAGCGTAGCTCCAAATCTGTGGCTATCAGTGGTTTACTCACATATTCACCCTGAATCGTATCGGTACCAAATTCAATTAAGGTATCAAATACATCCTTTGTTTCCACCCCTTCAACTGTCACATCAAAACCTAAGCTTTTGGCCAATTCAATACTCGTCTTAACAATTTTATTGGCTTGAATATCGCAATTAAAATCATCCAAAAATGCTTTATCTATTTTAACTTCATCAATGGGCAAGTGGCGTAAATAAGCTAGCGAAGAATGGCCAGTACCAAAATCATCAATGGCGATTTTCACCCCTAACTCTCTTATCTCTTTCAACGTTTCAATTGTTCTGGCTAAGTCGAGCATCAAAGCGCTTTCGGTAATTTCGATCATCAAGTTTTCAGCTGGCACTTTGTATTGAGTCAGCAAGTTACTGATATCAATAGGCAGGTGTTGGTTCTCTAAATCTTTAGTCGATAAATTCACTGCGACCTTAATATTAATGCCTTGTTGCAGCCATTTCACTTGTTGCTTTAACACCTGCTCTAGCGCCCATTTACTGATCAAATCAATCACGCCAGTATGCTCAGCAAGCGGGATAAACTCAGTCGGCGGAATATTTCCTAATCCAGAGTGTTCCCAGCGTATTAATGCCTCAACCTGCTCACATTTGCCTGAGCCAATATCAAGCTTAGGTTGATACACCATATACAACTGATTCTGTTTTAAGCTTTTAGGTAGGCTATTAATGATCATCAACTCACGGTACTGCGCTTTATCATCATCTTGATTATAAAAGGCAATATCCTTATGACTGACTTTCGCCTTTTTAAGGGCTAAATCTAAACGCCTCAGCATTAAACTGACGTCAGCATGATGATCGTGTAACTCTAACACCCCTAACTGAACCTTAATGCTGATTGGCGTTTGCTCAATCTCAAAAGGTTGCTGCAAATGTTGCTTGATGCTATTTAATTCAGAACTTGAAATCGACTTTGGGTAAAACAGCAAGAACTCATTGCCATTCATTCTTGATACAAACTGGGGAGGATTACCTAATTCTTTGATTCGCTTTGCAAACGATTTAAGTAATTGATCACCAAATATAAACCCAAATAAATCATTCACAAATCTAAATTGCTGAATGTCCACCAGCACTAACATGCCCTCTGTTGCTGGCATTTTGGCAAACATTTTTCGCTTAAAGCCGACCCGATTTGATAAACCCGTCAATTTGTCTCGTTCAAGTGTTACAGGGTTATTTTGTTGAAATAAATTGAGGTTATGGACAAGTGGTTTAAACGCGCGGGGAGTATGTTTAAAATTCAACGGGGATTGAGTGACGTTATTAGATTCTAATGTCTGAGTTAACTCAGCAATGAACTTCCCTTGTTGAAAATAACCACCTAAAACAATTCCGAGCAACAGAATAAGTGCGATAAACAGTACAATGATGATTTCAATGCTTAACACAATTTATTGCTCCTTATTCAGTGACCTTTGATTATGACCGCTAATAGTAAACACTATCATTTAATTTGAGTAAGGCGAGTTAAAACGTTTCTAACTCAAGCTATCTTACTGTTTTATGTGTGGACTCTTATTGGCGTTGTTATTGATAACTTTGCTTAATAGAATGATAAACCTCTAAAAACTCATCACTCTCTAAATCTTCTGGTGTAACCGGCAAGCCACGAGTAGCAAAAATATCTAAGCGTTGCTCAAGCTCTAGTCCAGCTCTTAGCTCGCCTGTGTAATATGCTGCCGATCGGATAAAGTCTAAGTACGTTACGTTTTCTGGCATGTAATGTAAATCAGCCCAACGTTCAACAACTTCCATAACTTCTGGGGCAAAATCCCAAGTTTTTAAAATAGCACGGCCAATAGGACCTTGCATTTTACGCACTAAACCCCGTAATTGTTCAATACTGCTAAATGCATCAGGCCTTGATTCGGCTTCAGATAATACAGGTAAAGCACCAATGTTATGCACAAGCCCTGCAAGTGTCAGTGTTTCCGGGTCAAGCTTTTTACTTGGGTTGCGCTTATTGTATATCGACAACATCGCTCCAGAAGATGCAGTCACCTCAATAGAGGTTTGCCATACTTCATCCATCACTTCCCAAACCATTTCATTGGTCGAAATAAATAACTGCTCAAGGGCAACCGAAGTAACGATAGATTTAATTTGTATTAAGCCAATACGATTAACTGCAGCGCTGATATTTTCAGCTTTATTACCTCGACTATATAAAGCGCTATTTGCCACTTTAATAATACGTGCAGAAATTGCAGCATCTTGACCAATAATGTCGCCGACTTGTTTTAAACTAGAGTCGGGTTGCGACACGACTTCCTGTACCCTCATGGCCACTTCAGGCAGTGTAGGAAGCACTAAAGCGTCGTCTTTAAGCTTCTTTAATAGCCCAACCAATAATTGGTGTTCAGTTGTCATGCATACCGCCTGTTATTTTATTGTTGTTGCTTTGTTCGGATTATATCAGTTATGTCACTTATTTGAATAAAGAAAAAGCACTAATCTAAATAAAACAATTAATTTCATTAGTCATAGTTAAATTAGACAAACCCCACAATCACAGAGGAATTATTTGCATTAAGCAACCATACTTAAGTAAAATGCCGCCCCCCGCGCTGTGCGTGAATTTCCATCAAATTGAGAGTGATTATGTTTAGACCAGAGCTATTGTCTCCAGCAGGAACATTAAAGAACATGCGTTACGCCTTTGCCTATGGTGCAGATGCGGTATATGCAGGTCAACCTCGCTATAGCTTACGCGTTCGAAATAATGACTTTAAAATGGAAAATCTTGCCATGGGGATTAAAGAAGCCCATGCGCTAAATAAAAAGTTATATGTGGTCAGTAACATTGCCCCGCATAACGCCAAGTTGAAAACCTATATCCGCGATATGGCGCCAGTGATTGATATGAAACCCGATGCGGTCATCATGTCAGATCCGGGGCTTATCATGATGGTACGTGAAGCTTTCCCAGATCAAACAGTACATTTGTCTGTGCAAGCCAATGCGATTAACTGGGCATCAGTTAAGTTCTGGCAGCAACAAGGTATTAAACGTGTCATCTTGTCTCGTGAGTTATCGCTTGATGAAATCGAAGAGATTCGCCAGCAGTGTCCAGATATTGAACTAGAAGTCTTTGTTCACGGCGCTTTATGTATGGCTTACTCGGGGCGTTGCCTGCTTTCAGGTTATATCAACAAGCGCGATCCTAACCAAGGTACCTGCACAAACGCTTGTCGCTGGAAATATGATGTCCATGAAGCTAAGCAAACTGAGACTGGCGATATTATTGCGGTTAACCCGCAAGGTATTGTTGATCAAAATGGCGTGCAAATAGAAACGCCTACATTAGGCGCTGGCCAGCCTTCTGATGAAGTAGTATTACTTCAAGAACCTGGTCGCCCTGGCGAATACATGCCAGCTTATGAAGATGAGCATGGCACTTACATCATGAATTCGAAAGATCTACGTGCAATTCAGCATGTTGAGCGTTTAACGAAAATGGGCGTGGATTCATTAAAAATCGAAGGCCGAACTAAGTCGTTTTATTACGTAGCTCGCACAGCACAACTTTATCGTCAAGCAATCGAAGATGCAGTTGCAGGCAATGACTTTGATCGTACATTGATGCACAACCTTGAAGGGTTAGCACATCGCGGTTACACCGAAGGTTTCTTGCGTCGTCACGTACATGATGAGTACCAAAACTATGATTATGGTTATTCGATTAGTGACACCCAGCAGTTTGTTGGTGAATTTACCGGTAAGCGCAATGAAGCAGGCGCTGCTGAAATTGATGTAAAGAATAAATTCTTAGTTGGTGATAGTGTTGAAGTGATGACGCCGCAAGGTAATTTAACCTTAACCATTTCAGAATTAGTTAATCGTAAAGGCGAGTCTGTGGAAGCTGGGCTAGGTTCAGGGCATTTCGTGTTCTTAGCTGTGCCTGATGAAGTTGAGTTAGATAAAGCTATTTTGATGCGAAATCTTCCTCAAGGGCAAGATTCTCGTAATCCGCATCAAGAAACGGCACCAGCAGAGTAATATTTATGGCTTTAATAATTGACGATAGCTGTATCAATTGCGACATGTGTGAGCCTGAATGCCCAAATGAAGCAATCACCATGGGTGAAGAGATTTACGAAATCGATCCAGCTTTATGCACTGAATGTGTTGGACATTACGACAAGCCAACATGTATTTCGGTTTGCCCGATTGATTGTATCGATCCAGATCCTGCACATGCTGAAACGCCTGAAGAGCTAAAGTATAAGTACCAAGTGATTACCGGAAAAGTTTAAGCTCACTTACCTACTAGTCTTGATTTTATGAATTTAGGCCAAGGTATAAAGATCATAAAAGGCGCTTTAATAGCGCCTTTTTTATTACTCACTTGTTTCAATAAACAAGTTTAAAAACGTAATTTGCTCTACGCCATCGCAGAATTGTTTTCATTAGAATAGCTTTGCAGCGTTTGTAACGTAATGGCCAGCTTTTCAATGCTTAACCTTACAGGCTGTGGCAGCGCTTCTAGCTCGATACCTAATAGTAGATTCTTCACTTCTAAACCTAACTCAGTATCCCCTTCAATACGCAGTTTACGCTGAAAGAATAAGGTATCAGGATCTTCTTTAGCCGCAGCGACAAGTAATAACTCAGGCACATTTGCAGTAAAAGTCACATCAGCATTAGTTAGCGGACGTAATAACAATTGCCCATCAAAACTGATTTCAAAATGTAAGCCAATATCTTGTACTGAAATAGCCACCCATTTAGATTGTAAGAAGTCTAATTCACCGAACTTAATTTGCTCAGATAATGTCAATGAAAGCAGCTTAGCTAACAGATCCAATTTGACTTTTTCAGGCACGACTGCCAATGATTGTGTGGCCACTTTTGGCGCTAAACCTAATACATTTTTAGCAACTTTACTTGAAAAACTAATAGACATTCATACTCCTACACTGCCTAGAATTATATTTAAGCTAGTTTACTCACATTTTATCAATTGAAACCTGTTTCAAATCAATTCATGTGACGTCATTCAACTTTACACTCCCTTTCAACAGCAATTTGAGAGAGAGAAAATGGAACTCTTGTGCCCCGCAGGAAATTTAGCTTCGTTAAAAGCCGCTTTTAGAGCCGGTGCAGATGCGGTTTATCTTGGATTAAAAGATGATACCAATGCCCGTTCATTCGCTGGATTAAACTTTACTCCTGAACAAATAAAACAAGCCACTAAGCTTGCTCACAGCCAAGGTCGAAAAGTATTTTTAACACTTAATACTTTTCCCAAACCAGGCGAAGAATCCCGTTGGTATCAAGCTATCGACTTAGGTGCAAATATCGGTATGGATGCACTGATCACCGCAGATATATCGCTACTAGATTATGCAAGCCGTCGCTATCCGCATTTGCCACTGCATTTATCCGTGCAAGCCAGCGCAACAAACCTTGCAGCTCTAGAATTCTATCAGCAAGCATTTAATATTGAGCGCGCTGTATTGCCTCGTGTGCTATCAATTAAACAAGTTAAAGATTTAGCTAAAAATAGCAGTGTTGAACTAGAAGTATTTGCCTTTGGTAGTTTGTGCATTATGGCCGAAGGCCGTTGTCACTTGTCTTCTTATGTTACCGGTCAGTCACCTAATACTGGCGGGTCTTGCTCCCCTGCTAAGCATGTTAGATGGCAAGAACAAGGTGATAAATGCCTGACGCGCTTAAATGAAGTGCTAATTGATACTTCTGGCGTCGACCAACAACTAGGTTACCCAGTGGTATGTAAAGGTCGCTATATCGCTGAAGATCAGAGCCAAGCCAACTATCTATTAGAGTCTCCAACGAGTTTGAACACCTTAAGCCTACTGCCACAATTGGCATCTGCTGGTATTAAGTCTCTAAAAATTGAAGGTAGACAGCGCAGTCCTGCCTATGTTGAGCAAGTCACACGTGTTTGGCGAGAAGCAATTGATAGCTTTTTAACTCACCCTGAATCTTTTACCGAGCAAGCTAGATGGAATCAAGTTCTCGCAAAAGTGTCTGAAGGACAAGTCACCACATTAGGCGCGTACGAACGCCAATGGCAGTAAGGTAAATATTAATGAAGATTTCTCTCGCACCAGTAAGCTTTTGCTGGGATAAAGCCACTATTGAGCAATTTTACCAAAAGGCGGCAAACAGCCAAATTGATACTGTGTATTTGGGTGAAACCGTATGTAGCCGGCGCCGCCTACTTAAATTTAATGATTACCTTGAATTAGCCCAGATGCTAAAAAATCATGGCAAAAATGTCGTGTTATCAACTATGGCATTAATCGAAGCCCAGTCAGAGTTAACCGAACTTAAAAAATATATCGTTAATGGTGAATTTAGTATTGAAGCCAATGATATGGCTGCTGTGCAACTTGCTAGACAGGCAAAAGTTCCATTCATTTGCGGGCCGACGATTAACAACTATAACCGTGCCAGTTTAGATATATTACAAACCATGGGAATGAAGCGGTTTGTTATGCCTTTTGAACTATCAAAAGTGTGGTTGAATAATGTGATATCTCAGCCGGCTAAAGCAAACTTTGAAGTGGAAGTGATGGGACATGGCTATATACCATTAGCGCATTCAGCCCGTTGTTTTACAGCTAAACATTTTGGTTTAAATAAAGACAATTGCGAAACCATATGTCAGCAACACCCGAAAGGGATTCTGGCGCAAACTCAAGAGCAACAAGACCTACTAAGACTTAATGGCATTCAAACGCAATCAGCCTCACACATTGACTTAACAGACGAGTTGATAACCATGCAAAAAATGGGTGTGGATTACTTTAGGATCTCACCGAGTAGTATTGAGTGTTTGGATATTGCTAATGGACTGGCAAATAAACTTACCGCCTCGGCAATAGATAATGAAGTCAACATGACATCTGATGCACTTGATAGAAACCTAAGCCCGCAAGCATGCAATGGTTATTGGTTTGGACAAGCAGGTTTAGAGCAGGTTTAGAGCAGGTTTAGCAACAACTGACTATAGAAGAATTAAGATGTTTGACCTTGTCGGTGGGGCAAAAAATACCACCGACAAATACTCAACATCCATAGCCACATCGCCACGATACTGCACCAAAACAATATTGATAACCACCATACTTCTGGTTTAGGTGACTGCGACACTATAGCTTGAAACAGCATTCCATCAGATATAGGTTTTCCACCTAAACTTTCCCGCCAATAGTCATGTGACAAAATGGCTCCATGTATGAGTAAAATCATACAGCTCAAAATAAATGGCATACACTGCGGCACTTTTCGTTCTATAGCGCACTCAATAAGACAAAAAGCAGCGCTAACAAAACCAAAGTAGATATAAATTGAAACAGCATGTATATGCAAGTGATGCACATTAAGTGGGAATAAACCAATGGCAGCAAGCGAGATAAAAGTAATCACTAGTGACAGCCAAAATAAGCCGCTGGTGAAACGACTACTCATTTGTAAGCCAAACAAACAACTCATGGTTAAACTTAAACTTCCGAAGAATAAGCCACCATTAATTAAAATAGCAGTCGATGAGCGATTATATGTCCCAAGTTCACTTAACGAAAACTGCAGTAAACTGTATTTATCACCATACTGGATATACTCAATCGTAATAGATAAAACAATGCCAAGAAAAAGACCGAACAAACCCAGCAAACCAAATAGGTAAGCTAATCTTGCAATCTTTTCCGTTTTATTCATGATCACTGCTAGGTCATTTCCTTATAAATTCTACGCTATCATACTCAATTTTAATGGATAAAACTCCTATCTACATCTAATGTATTAGATTTTAATTTAGTAACTGATTTTACAAAGGTGCTATTTACTTTGTTATTTATTATCTTCAGACGTTGAAATGAGCCTAAACAACGAAGCAACACCGCAAGCACCACCACAAAACAAAATCTCAACACATTGATTACAAACAAATTAATCCGTGCATTTAGTAGTAAAACCTATAGAATATAGATAAGCAAAATAACTCAATAACTATTCGTTAAAGTGAATAGTTTTACATAGACTAGATAAGCAGGTAACCTTGCCTCGCTTAACGCATCTTTGAATGGACATTCAGCATTTTCCCCATTGGACGGTTTGACACAATCAACCATAATTATGTGGTCAATTGGTAAGGCATATATAAAGTGACTCAAGAAAAACAAAAACATAACATAAAGACAATACTGACCTTTATCATTCCGTCGCTGATCGGTTTGTTATTATTCATGACGCCGATAAGTTATAACGACGCCATTACTATCCCAATTGCCATACTGTCTAAAGCGGTTCAGAGTCAATTTTCTGAAATACTGCCTTTAGTTGTCACCTGTATTGTCGTGTTCATGGCAATCATATCTGTGCTAACAAAAATAATTAAACCTAAGTTAGTGCAAGATAAACCATTCCTCAACACACTACTTAACGTGTCTCCATTTTGGTTAATCGTACGTATTTTAGGGGCTGTATTTATTGTACTCACCTATTTAGAAATAGGATCAGAGGTAATATATTCAGCTGATACCGGTGCACTAGTACTTAACGACTTATTACCTGTACTATTTTCCGTATTCATTTTTGCTGGCATGTTGCTGCCTTTACTACTTAATTTTGGCTTATTAGAGTTTTTCGGCACTATGCTAACTAAACTCATGCGCCCTATTTTCAATCTACCAGGAAGAAGCGCCATTGATTGTATGGCTTCATGGTTAGGCGATGGTAGTGTTGGTATCTTAATGACCAACAAACAATACGAAACGCGTTTTTACACTGAACGTGAAGCTGCAGTCATTGGTACAACTTTCTCTGCGGTATCTATTACCTTCAGTTTAGTTGTTATTTCACAAGTTCAACTTGAACATCTATTTGTGCCATTTTACTTAACGGTTTGTTTAGCCGGTTTTGTTGCTGCGATAATCGTACCTAAGTTACCGCCTTTATCGTGGAAGAAAGACTTATATATCGACAATACGCCTCGTCACCCGGATGATGAAATGATCCCTAAAGGACATGGCGTTATGTCTTGGGGTTTTGAGCAGGCGTTAAATAAAGCATCTCGCGCAGGTGGCGTGAAGCATGTTCTACAAGAAGGCGTTAAGAACGTTTTAGATATGGTTTTTGGTATTATTCCTGTCGTGATGGCTATCGGTACCGTCGCCTTGGTTTTAGCGGAAAATACACCTATTTTTGACTATCTTGGTATGCCGTTTATTCCTCTATTAGAGCTGCTACAAATACCAGAGGCTGATGTTGCTTCAACGACAATTGTGGTTGGCTTCGCTGATATGTTCTTACCATCAATTTTAGCCAGTTCAATTGAGTCGGACTTAACTCGTTTTGTCATTGCAGCCTTATCTGTGACACAGTTAATCTACATGAGTGAAGTAGGCGCATTATTGATTGGTAGCAAAATTCCAGTTAACTTTTTCGAGTTGTTTGTGGTATTTATTCTACGTACCTTAGTGACATTACCTGTTATTGCACTATGTGGTCATTTACTGGTTTAGCGAATATTTATTCCAGCGGCGATAGGTAGTCAGTATCGCAAGTTTAAAAGGAGCCGTAGGCTCCTTTTTTGTTTCTGTTAATTTACTTGTAAGGGTACTTGTAAAGCGCTGTAACTCACTCATTATTGGCATTCATTTTTAGATAGCGTATTCTTAATTTATTAGTAAAGTTTCACTGATGACTGCAGACATATTACGTCATCATTAATCTGTCACTTCAGTAAGTGGGTGGAATAGTTTATGGATGAAAGAAGAAAGTTCACGCGTACCTTATTTGCAGCAACAGCTTCCATCACTATTGAAGACAAAACTTATCGCACTGATATTTTGGATTTAAGTATCAGCGGTGCGTTAGTATCGACACCCGAGGGCTTTATTGCAGACAAGGGACAAGAAGTTGCTTTAAGCTTTTTACTACCTGAGTCAGATATTGTATTAAGTATGGATACCATTCTGGTTCATAAAGAGGTCAATCATTTAGGTCTAGAGTGCCATCACATCGACCTCGACAGTATTAGTCATTTAAAACGTATTATTGAACTCAATATTGGTGATGAAGCCATACTACAGCGAGAGTTAGCTCAATTGATTAGTTTGTAGTAACTCCTCGCTGATGCAGAAAAATAATATAAATAAGAATGGTGGTTATCACAATCACCAGTAAATAGGTTAGTCGCAAAGATTAGGTAATATGGGCTTTCGAGGCCAATGATTTTTCACTGCGATAATCTAGTGTTCAAATAAAAACCACTCTAAGACCACTTCCAGCACCACATTACAACTTTCCTAATATCTACTGATTAAGCTAATTAATTAACTCAAGTAATTCATGTATCGTTTTAATCGGGTGTATCTTTGCCCCTAAACCTTCCATGGACTTGTGATAGTTTCGGTGAGGAATATACACTTCAGTAAAGCCGTGTTGCACCGCCTCTTTGACTCTTGGCACCCCACTATCAATAGGCCTGACATCACCATTTAAACTCAATTCGCCCATAATACAAGTGGTTCTTGGCACAACAAAGTCATTCAAACTACTGAGTAAAGCTGTCACTAAAGCTAAATCAATACAGGTTTCTGACTCATCAATTTTAAGGCCACCGACTAGGTTAAAATAGGTGTCATGAAAAATCTTAGTGCGGGTATGCTTACGCAGAACCCCTGTTAGCATCTTAATCCGATTCATGTTTAACCCGACACAGACCCGCTGAGGAAACTCACCTTCGGTTTCTGTGGTCAAGCATTGGATCTCAAGCAATAAGTTGCGATTGCCCTTTCGAATACAAGTAATCGCAGCGCCAGGAGATTCTGTTGTCGAGCCAGATAAGAAGATTTCACTGGGATTATCAACACTTATCATGCCTCGCTCAGTCATTTTAAAAATACCGACAGTATCGACATCGCCAAAACGGTTTTTATTCGCTCTTAAGGTTCTTATCTGACCGTCATTACACTCGATATGGGTAAGACAATCGACAATATGAATTAAGGTTTGTGGACCCGCGGTTTCATTGTTTTTATTAACATGAGCGACCAAAAACATGGTCACATTATTTTGCTTACAATATTGAGTTAAGGCCTGTGCACTACTTTTAACTTGCGATGGTGAACCTGGGCTGCCATTTGCAGAGTCAGACACCACAGCTTGAATCGAATCGATAACGGCAAACTTAATTTTTTTAGCGTCAAGCTCGGCAATAATAGCTTCAACATTGGTTTCGGCCATTAGATACAAATTATCTTCGTTGTAGTTAAGCTTGAGTCGATTCACACGATTTTTAAACTGTGACAATGATTCTTCAGCAGTACAGTATAGCGATGGCATGACTTGTGACATTCGGGCAATCAAATCAGACAATAAGGTAGTTTTACCAGCACCTGGGTCGCCAGAAATAATATTGACTGACCCAGTTGTGAGACCACCACACAATACTCGGTCGAGCTCGCCAATTCCCGTTAATTGCTTTTGCGCTTCAAACTCTTCAACGTCACCCAGTTTTTTAGATCCACCACCTACTGAGCCTGCGTAACCTGCAACAGATGCAGAAGATGACTTAACCGCAGCAATGCGCACTTCAGATATTGTATTCCACTCTTGGCATGCACTACATTGGCCCTGCCAACGTGGAAAATCTTGTCCACATTCATTACACACAAACGCTGTTTTATTTTTTGCCATGCTTCTCTGTCACTGAGTTAAACGCTAAAATTAAATTAGAGGATAATATTTAACCTTAACGGATTAATATTGTATTTAAGTTGTTATATTACTTGCTTTAACAGACACATAAATTAAATTTGTATAAAGTAAGTATGTAGTGAGCCGATAAGATTACCAGTCAGGCTTTAATTTAGCACCTAGTTATCGCACAAAACTGAAAAGAGCCAATGAGCATAGAAGACCATAGTCAGCTAATAGAACAACTAAAGCCGTTACTGATGGAACCAGACTTCAAAGATGTCTTTGAAAAACTGACTATCGACGAATCTAATTCGACTCGATTTCTTCTAAAAATGGAACTCAATCGTCTTTCAGCCTTGTGTACACGCATTATCGATTTGCGCGATAAAACAGAATTAGAGTGTGAAGAAGTCACAATCGCAACCCAGCGACACTTTCTTGATGAACCCGCAAAAAATTCGCTAGTTCAAGCACTGCAAATATATCGCAATAAATACACTATCGGTGTTTATGAGCATGTGCTTAACGAACATCGACAGCGTAAAGAACAATTACGTCAAAATAAACAAGAACCGGTTATCGAAACATCTGAGTTAGTGGTGCCAGGTGTCGTAATGGGAAGTTACTTTAATCGTAGTGAAGAACGTATGAACTACTCCATTCGTATCTCTGCATCTCAAAATGGCGGTACGGAGGCTTTCGGTGCGAGCCTTGACCTATCCGTTGGCGGTGCTAGAGTTCGACTTCCTGCTAAACACCGCTTTGATCAAGATAAGCCTTTGCGTATTAAGTTACTGGAACTTAATGAAGAGTTCTTTTTTGAAGACTTACAAAATGGGGTTGATTATCAAATTGTAGATGTGCAAAACAAAGATGATAATGCCATTATGCGTTTACGCCGAATAGGCGATAGCATTGAGTTAGATAAAGTTCTTACCCAATTAATCCGCGGCTATAAGTTTCGCTATAAAGTTGATGTAAATGACGTCATTGTCAATGCAACTGGCCTAGGGTTTGAGCGTCACTATTTACCAATGCTGGCCCACATGCCGCTTTATATTTCAGTGTCTGAAGGCAAGCCTTTTATCAGCCACCAATTATTAAGTCGTGGTAACCAACCGATATTACAATATTTTCTTGATGAAAAAGAAGTGAGTCAATTGCCCAGCATGCTCACCAATAATCGCTTGGTTAACTTAATAAAATACCCCAATGAAACCGATCATAGCTTGTTTTTTTGTTTTACCCATCAAGCCAAAGGCGTTACCCAATATTTTTCAGCTTCACTGCATGAATTAAAACAGCACGATTCCATGCAGCTATTTTTTGGCTTTGGTGCGGCAAAAGTCAGTTGGCGTATTTTTAAAATCGTGCAGCAAAAGATTGATCATAAACTCAATTATAAAACCTCAACTTTGCCTGGTGACGAAGACCATTACTCAGCATTAACTGAGCAGCAATTAGCTAGGTTCAGTTATATATTACAACTAATAGACTTAACCAATGAAGATGTAAGGCCAAATTACCGAGCTTGGTTTAATGAAGGTGATAACGTAAATGAGCTCAAACTCTTTAACCAAGTTAAGCTAAAAAAGAACACAATAAAGCGTTTATCTATGCCCTTTAGTGAACGAAGAAGAGAGGCACGTTTCGCTTTTAAAACCATCATTGAAATTGAACAAAACGGTAAAAAAAGTCGTGGTATCTCCCATGATATCTCGACACGTGGAATACAGTTTACTCTTGAAGATAACACTCAATTTTCATCCCCTGCAGAAGTCAAATTAAACTTCCCGAAACTGCAAGCCATTGCAGGTAAAACTGAGCTGTCAAAACTACCATATCAACTTATTCGCAGTCGCAATAATGACCAAACACTGCATTTGTCTGCAATTGTTGGTCACGAGCCACATACTGGGGTTGAGTTTATCAACAGGCTCATTAACCATAATCGAGATAAATTTGAACAATTATCTGATGATGAAGGCGAGCTAAAAGAATTGGCCGATGGGATGAAAAATTTACTGCTACGACAACTGGTTAGCGTTCCTTACTTTGTAGAGAAAACCAAAAAGTCAGCTCAATTAGCCTGTATTGGTATTGGCACTAAAACCGATGAAATTAGTCATTTATTTGCAGCAGGCTCAATCAAACCTCTTAATTTTAATTTAACGCCATTATTTGACGAAACTCAGTTTAAGCAACTTATCATCGACCCCATTAGAGTAATGAAACCCATTGATGGGGCGAAATATTTTGAAGTATTCCTGCAAATATCTCGTCAGGGAAGAGGCGCCATCAATATTCAATCACAATTAATGAATGACTTTGATAGTCGCACAGCGCAAATTAAATTCATTAGCCATGCCCAAGCAGTTGGACGTTTTATGGCACTTAGAGTTTATTTTAGCGCAACTGAAAAGCCTGATATGAGCTACATACGCCGCGAAATGGAATATATCACCATTCATGCCAGCCATAGAGCAAAGCAGCTTGAAGAACGCTTATGGCAAGTTATTGGTAGCGGAGAACTGTTAGATATTACCGCTGAAGTTGAAGTACGTTTCCCTGAGTTACATCTTAACGACTCACGGGCGAGCTAAACAATTCTGCTCAAACTTAATCGACTCAGGTGATACCGCTTTAAGTAACAAACTAAAGCTAATTTCAAAATCGATTATACCAATCACTTACCAGTGGAAAATGATCTGTCACAGCCAATTTATCCGTTAGCATACCGCCGTGAGTGTAGTCGCGTTTAAATCCTTTGCGTTTAGCCAATAAAGTATAATCAGCGTTCGCGAGTCCGCACTCTTTCATCATATCTTTCACATCAGAAGGATTACCCAATACAAAATCTTTTTTTCCGGCTATAAACCAGCTTTGAGGCCAATCTATGTTTTGCACCGCTTCGGTATAATTAAATTGATCATCGGCATCAATCCAATCTCCTCTCACCCAATCAATGGTTTGCAACAGAGACAACCTGCTTTCGTTATCCATTCCAAGACGATATTTATCAGCAGCAAGGTAGCCTTGATACTTAGTCATCAGCGGTGCGAGTCGATTCCAAAATAAATCCACCATCATGGTTTTACGAAATGACTTCACTTTAATGGTTCGTTTACTACCGAAAGTCACAAAAGATGCCACTTGATTTCTTAACTGTGCCAAACGAATATAACTACTCGCCATCAATACCCCGCCCCATGAGTGCGCGCACCAATGCACTTTTTGCGCATTAGCATGTTTAAGCACAAAATCGTGCGCTATTGGCAATTGCTCCAAAATGACTTCTGTTTGCCCCATGTGATAATCAGCACTGATCCTAGGCTCACTTGCCCCTCTGCCAGCAGTATCAAGCACATAAACATCGTAACCTTGATCAGCAAGGTAACAGCCTAAGCCTTTACCGGACGGACTATAAAAAACACGCCCATTAGACATAGCGCCATGGAGCATCAAAATAGGTGCGCGATTGAGGTTTTCAGAAGAAGTTAAAGGCTGCGCTTTTAGATGACGAAGGTGAAGTTTTCCGTCTCGATAAGGAAGGTAATGAGATTGCTGCATACAAATTTGGCTATATCCGACATCATGAATATAACCACGTTAAACACAGCGCGTGTTAATTTCAAGTTAATTAGAGTAAAAAATCTAATAACAAGTCAATCAAGTAAACTGTAGCATTGAAAAGATTAGCCGCAGTTTAATAAAACTACCAAGGCAAATTTGCTGTAAACATTTTAATCAATCATCGAAGATTAAAACACTTACAGCTATCAACATTAATCAATAAAACAAGTTATTAGAACAAGTTAACTAGCCTTGTAGATAAAACACTAAACAGCGTAAGTCGAGCTGTTGGATACTCGCATCTGCTGCCGCAAGCAGTTTAGGTTTGGCATGAAACGCCACGCCAAAGTCAGCGGCGTTAACCATTGGGATATCATTAGCGCCATCTCCAATCGCCATACGTTGCCCTATCGCTATTTGCCACTCAGCACTGCATTTATCGATTACATCGGCTTTATATTGTGCATCAACCACTTGCCCTGTCACTTCGCCTGCAAGCTTGCCATCTTTAATAACAAGTTCATTAGCATAAGCAGCGTCCAGCTTTAAGAGTTCTTTTAAATGACCAACAAACGGAGTGAATCCACCTGATGCTAACACTAACTTCCAATCATTTGGTTTAAGTTCAGCAACTAAGCTTTCAAGCCCCGGCATTAATGGTAAGTTTTCACATAATGTGGCAATGATATCTTCGCTTGCTCCAGCTAACTTACTCACTCGTAATCGCAAGCTTTCTTCAAAGTCCAGTTCACCTTGCATTGCTCTTTCTGTCACTTCAGAAACGGCTTCACCCACCCCAGCCATAGCCGCTAATTCATCAATACATTCTATCTGAATCGCTGTAGAGTCCATGTCCATGACTAATAGACCCGGCTTAAAAAAGCTTGGTAATGGCTGGGTTACTTCAAGTAGCTCAGCTTTAATGCCTGATGGGAATTGTGCAATAAAATCAGTTAACCTCGTAGATGAAGCAATTTCCAATCCTTTTAAGCTATTGTGGCGCATCAATACTGCGATTGAACAATCTTGATTTAATAGCTCAAACCACTGACTGACTTGCTCTAAAGCTGACTCATCAAAGACAACTCTAAACCGATGTGGCTGTTTAACTTGGATATTATTAAGAAACTCATCTTCAAAATAGCGAGTCAATGTAATATCACTGTAAGTAAAAGACGCATCAAACCCTGAGAATAACCACGTTAGAGCTTGTTTATTTTTCTGACTTTCCATCGACTGCACTTCCCCAATGATTGCGACTATCTACTATGATTTATTTCGATTAGTATTAATTAAATAGAAAAATTACCAAGGATTAAAGTGATTTTTGTTAAAGGTCTTAAGAAAAGTCAAAGAATCAGCAGGATTATCCAAATTGTTTTGGCAGTATTATTACTGTTTGGGCTCACCCACCTGTGGAAATCTAGCATCAATAATGGCCAGCAGTTACTTAACTCTCAAACACAGTTAATGGCAAGGTTACTCGTTCAGCAAGCGGCTAATGGTGCTGCGCCAGCAATGTTCCTTCAAAATGATGAGCAACTTCAATGGCTTGCTAACGCACTGATTGATGATCCTAAAGTCATGTCAGTTAATATCTATGATGCCCAAGGTGTCAGGCTCGCTTTCGCGCAATCGATAACTGAAGAAGAACTTGATGCAGACGATCAAGAACTAAAACAGCTTCTATCACCTTATTCTCCTATGATTGAAAATGTCCTTCAGGGTGAAAATAACTTGGGTTACATCGAAGTTAGATTAAACCTACGCATTTTCTTCGACGAACTTAAAACTCTATATCAAGAAAGCATGAAATTGCAGCAAACCATGTTAATTGCTGCCGGCATTATCGGTTTACTGCTTTCAAGAGCGTTGTCATTTAAACGTGCAGACTTTGATCGCCGTAAAACACGTGCTAAACAAGGTCGAAAAAACAGTAATCTATTGCAAAAAAATGCCGCTGAAAATGATGAGTTAGATGAAGAACAGCTTAATCAACAAGCGCAAAATGGCAGTGAACTAATTGATAGTGAACAAGAAAATGACGAGCTAAGTCACTCCGAAATGGCTGACTTAGAGTATCAAGAGCTTGCAGATATGAAAGATAAGCAGGTTAAGAAAAAAGACAAAATGGAAACAAAGGAAACTTAAGATCAAAAAGCAAATTAGCCAAACTAAATAAAGACATTAAAAAAGGGATAACGCTGACGCTATCCCTTTTTTTATGCTTTGCTAATTAGTCTTTATTAAAGAGTAATTGCCGCATCTAATGTCATAACAATCATGTCATTGAACGTTGTTTGACGCTCATCAGAAGACGTTTTTTCGCCAGTTCTGATATGGTCTGAAACAGTCACAACACATAATGCTTTAGCACCAAGTTCGTGTGCTACGCCGTAAAGACCAGCAGCTTCCATTTCGACGCCTAATACACCCATTTTTTCCATAGTATCGAACATAGAAGGATCTGGAGTGTAAAATAAGTCAGCTGAGAATACGTTACCAACACGGATGTTAGTGCCGTGAGCTTTAGCTGAATCAACTACAGCGCTCAATAGGCTGTAATCTGCGATAGCAGCAAAGTCTTGACCTTTGAAACGTAAACGGTTTGCTTGTGAATCAGTACAAGCACCCATTCCGATGATCACGTCACGAACTTTTACGTCAGTGCTAATCGCACCACAAGTACCAACACGAATTAGGTTTTTAACACCGTATTCTTTGATTAGCTCGTGAGCATAGATTGAACAAGAAGGAATACCCATACCTGAACCCATAACAGAGATGCGAGTCCCTTTATAAGTACCAGTGTAACCAAACATGTTACGTACATCAGTCACTAGCTCAACGTTTTCTAAGAACGTTTCAGCAATGTATTTTGCACGTAATGGATCGCCTGGGAATAAAACTGTTTCGCCAAAAGCACCGTCAACAGCATTAATATGTGGTGTAGCCATGAAAAACCCCTATATTTTTATCTTAAATCTTTAATATTAGTAATTAAGTCATCCCCTTAATTACCGAATGCGATTCTACTATATTTATTAACAAAATATCGTTAGAAGATAGTAATGTTTCATTGTTAAATGAAAGATTCACCATATTCCATCGGTTCAAGCTCAAAGTAACTAGCAATTGACTGACCTATATCAGCAAAACTATTACGACGACCTAATGAACCAGCAGCTAAACCTGCGCCTAATGCCAACACGGGCACTCGCTCACGAGTATGCTCAGTACCTTGCCAGCTTGGATCACAACCATGATCTGCCGTAAACACAATCAAATCTTCTGGATTTAATAATGCCAATAACTCAGGTAAGCGTTGGTCAAAGTACTCTAACGCTTTGGCATAACCCGCGATATCACGACGATGGCCATAATGAGAGTCGAAATCAACAAAGTTGGTGAATACGATAGTGTTATCACCTGCACGTTTCACTTGTTCAAGCGTTGCATCAAATAACTCTTCAAGCCCAGTAGCCTTAAATTTTTGCGTAATACCACTGTTGGCATAAATATCGGCAATCTTACCAATACTCACCACTTCACCACCGGCATCTTTAAGCTTATCTAATACGGTTGGCGCTGGCGGTAATACCGCATAGTCATGACGGTTACCTGTTCTAGCGAAATCATCAGGGCCAGTACCC
Source organism: Shewanella sp. GJ50-10 (assembly GCF_055808815.1). Classification (NCBI taxonomy): domain Bacteria; kingdom Pseudomonadati; phylum Pseudomonadota; class Gammaproteobacteria; order Alteromonadales; family Shewanellaceae; genus Shewanella; species Shewanella sp. GJ50-10. Next base: position 3,355,626 of record NZ_JBVVSS010000001.1, read on the forward strand.
ACAAATGGACGCGCAATGACACGGCCAATGTTATAAGGCTCTAACTCTTCACGAGTGATTTCACACAAGCGATAAAGGTTTTCTAAGCCAAAAGTTTCTTCATGACAGGCAATTTGAAATACCGAATCAGCAGATGTGTAAAAAATTGGCTTGCCAGAACGCATGTGTTCTTCACCAAGCTCTTCAAGTATTGTAGTACCTGATGCGTGACAATTACCTAAAAATTCGGTTAAGCCGGCACGAGCTAAGATTTTATCAGTTAACTCTTGTGGGAATGAGTTGGTTAAATCAGAAAAATAACCCCATTCATAAAGAACAGGTACACCCGCCATTTCCCAATGACCACTCGGGGTGTCTTTACCAGAGCTTAGTTCATCAGCATGACCATAGGCGCCGATAACTTCAACATTATCGCCGAAAGCATCTGCAAATTTACCTGTGCTTTCAAAACCTGCATGTCCTAAGCCAAGCTTAGCCAAGTTAGGCAGTTTCAATGGGCCTTGACGACCAATGTCTGCTTTACCTTCAGCACAGGCCTGAGCAATATGACCGAAGGTATCTGAACCTACATCGCCAAATTTATCAGCATCAGTTGCTGCGCCTACACCGAACGAATCCAGCATCATAATAAATGTACGTTTCATAATTTAACTCCTTATAAATCCGAAGCACGGATATAACGATAAATTTCTGGCGTCTTTTCAGGCGCTGAATCTTCAATTTTTATCGCTTGTTGAACCGCTGCTGACGCTTCTTCAAACGCCGCTTCAGATTGTGCATGCACCATAGCAATAGGTTTATCGGTAGAAACAAAGTCACCTAAAGCACACACATCAGTTAAGCCCACACTATAGTCTAGTTTGTCACCAGGTTTTCTACGTCCGCCACCTAGTGTCACTACAGCTAATCCTAATTCACGAGTGTCCATACTATGAGCATAACCTTGTTTAGTGGCATACACAGGACGGATTATTTGTGAATGAGGTAAATATTTATCATATGACTCGATAAAGTCAGTCGGCCCGCCAAGACCAGATACCATGCGGCCAAATATCTCTGCAGCTTTACCGTTATCAAGTACAGTATTTAACTTATTACGTGCATCAGTGTCATTTTGGGCAATACCACCTAACACTAACATTTCGGCACATAAGCCCATCGTCACTTCATAAAGACGAGGGTTACGGTATTGACCTGTTAAGAAGTTGATAGCTTCACGCACTTCAACCGCATTACCTGCACATGATGCCAATACTTGGTTCATGTCAGTTAATAACGCTGTTGTTTTGGTTCCAGCGCCATTGGCAACGGCTGTAATGCTGCGGGCAAGCTCTTCAGATGCTTCATAAGTTGGCATGAATGCACCGCTACCCACTTTTACATCCATAGCTAAAGCATCGAGACCTGCTGCTAGCTTTTTAGAAAGAATCGACGCTGTAATAAGCGAAATAGATTCAACGGTTGCGGTGTTATCACGAATTGAGTAAAAACGTTTATCAGCTGGGACTAAATCACCTGTTTGGCCAATAATCGCCACACCAGCTTCTTTAACTACCTTTCTGAATAACTCACTTGAGGGTTCGGTTTGGTAACCTGGAATTGCATCAAACTTATCAAGTGTACCGCCTGTATGACCCAAGCCACGACCGGAAATCATTGGTACATAACCGCCACACGCCGCAGCCATAGGGCCGAGCATTAAGCTAATAACATCACCAACACCACCAGTGCTGTGCTTGTCGATAATCGGTCCATCTAGTGACAATGAATCCCAATTAAGCACGGTACCTGAATCACGCATACCTGTGGTTAAGGCTATACGCTCATCCATGTTCATATCTTGAAAGTAAACAGCCATACCAAAGGCGGCAATTTGACCTTCAGAGACAGTATTTTGGGTAATACCATCTACAAAAAATTGTATTTCAGCATTGCTGAGAGCTTCACCATTACGTTTTTTACGAATAATTTCTTGAGCGAGAAACATACTATTTCCTCCAGCATCATGTAAAACCCTAATAATTTAGAGCCTATACAATCCGCCTTAACAAGATGGCACCAATCACATGAATACGGTGGCGATCGATGCTATCAATTAAAACCGTTAAAACAAGTTTGGCTAACTAATGACGATACTAAATCAACTTGCAGTCTTTAATTAGCCACTCTCTATTAGTAGCCTTGCGCACCTTGTGGAGCATCAGACAGTTCAAGCGTATGCAATAAGCTTGTTAATAGGCTTGAAGCGCCAAATCTAAAGCTTGCAGGGCTGATCCAATCAGCACCTAGTAAACGCTCAGCGACACCTAAAAACTCAGCAGTTTGCGCTGCATCACGAACACCGCCGGCAGGTTTAAAACCTACGTTACGATTCTTTTCACTGATGACAGTTAGCATGATTTCAGCAGCTTCTAGCGTTGCATTAACAGGAACTTTACCTGTTGATGTTTTAATGAAGTCTGCGCCAGCATCAATTGAAAGCTCTGAAGCTTTACGAATAAGCGCTGGATCTTTAAGCTCACCAGATTCAATGATGACTTTCAAAATAGCTTCATCGCCACATGCTTCTTTACACGCTTTAACTAGCTCAAAACCTAAAGACTCATTACCCGCCATTAATGAACGGTAAGGGAATACAACGTCAACTTCATCAGCGCCATAAGCTACTGCTGCACGGGTTTCTAATACTGCTATGGCAATATCGTCATTTCCATGTGGAAAGTTAGTCACTGTAGCAATTTTGATATCTTCACAATCTAGCTCGTTTAACGTTTTGCGAGCAATTGGGATAAAACGCGGGTAAATACAGATTGCAGCAGTATGGCCAGCAGCGGTATTCGCTTTGTGGCATAAATCTATGACTTTTTGATCAGTATCATCGTCGTTTAATGTGGTTAAATCCATTAAAGAGATACCAAGTTGTGCTGCTTTTTTTAAATCACTCATGTTTGCTCTCCGAAACAAAAACCTAATAAAATCTTGTTTTGGCAATGCATAAAGCTGGCAGTAGTTTAATTGTGAGGCCGGGCCTTCGAGCATTGCCAGTAAATTAGTTGATAAGTTACTGAACTAAGTATTCAATCTGATAACGAGTACCACGACTTGAATCCTTGAAGACCGGAAGAGGTGAAACAATGAAGTATGCTTCATCCATTCCGCGAAAATTCCCTTTTAGCGCGCAAATCAATCCAAACTATTTATGTCGAACATTTTATGACTTTCTCATAAAATATTAGTTCAAATAAAACTCTGTTTGGACGTTAATATTTAACTAAATACACTGTATCAAATTTTAGGATGTATTTAAGTAAATACTAACATATTTTACAATAAATTTGGAGCCACACTATGTGTGGCTCCAAGTGCTTACAAGTACTATTAGAACTTGTAAGTAGCTGTTAGGTAGTGAGCCCAACCAGTTGTTTCTAGACCAACGATGCCAGCACCATCTTCAAGAAGGTATACATCTTTGTAGCCTTTTAGACCGTAACCTAGAGCGTAGTTGTCTGAGTGCCAGTGTAGACCGAAGTATGCAGCACCACCGTTAGAGCTCATAGGTACGAACTCATCACCGTACTCGTCATCAGCACCGAACTGGTAATCAACATAACCTTGGAATGCTACGAAAGTACCGTTGTCAAAGTTGTGAACTGGTTTGAACCAGTTAGCTGAGAACTGGTAACCATTCCAGTCTTTACCGTTCATGTCGTAATGAGCGTATAAGTTCATGCCAGTTTTACCTAACCATGGAACCATTACGTCTGCACCAAGACCCCAGAATGAAGCATTTACGTCTTCACCGATTGCTCCACCACCCCAGTTAAATAGAGTAGAGAAGTAAACTTCTTGGATAGGACCAACTGAAAGGTCAAGACCTGTGATTGCATCTAAAGAGAAACGAGGAGCGAACTTCATGAACATTCTGTTTTGGCCGTAACCTTTATCACCTGAATCTTGAGTGAATAAGTTAAATACGTCAACGTAACCGTATAAATCAACAACACCAGCGCGACCGCCAAATTCCATTTCTAAGTAATCGTGACCACTTTCACCACCACTTGGTAATTCGTCAAATGCATACATTGCATTGAACTGCATCCAGCTGTAATCGCCAGAACGGATATCTTCACCACGGTCGGCAGCCATTGCAGGTGCAGACATTGCAGCGATAGTTGTAGCAGCTAAAGCTAAAGTTTTAACGTTTTTCATTATCAACCCCATTGATATATATTTATTTACCACCTTCGAGGGCGGCGATTTTTATAAACGTTCGCATTGTACATCTATTGGATAAAAGCTCAATAAGAATTGGCATAAATACGAATACTTAATCCCAAAATGTGAACAATATCTCTACTTTTCACTAACAACTTAGAACGTTTCTGTCTAATAAACTGCATTATTTGACTAAATCGATATAAATCACTACTTAAAATCGAGAGCAACCTACATGCCATACAATCAAATAAACAGATTAATTTTTCGTTATATACTCAAAAAATCTTAAAAAAAAGCTGCTATTACCTTAGTAATAACAGCCCTCATTTAACTCATAGTCACTTCAATCTTAGGATTAAATCGCTAAGAATAAACCAGCTAGAGTTGCACTCATTAAGTTAGCTAGTGAACCGGCAATAACTGCACGGATACCTAGTCTAGCCAAGTCATGGCGACGGCTAGGAGCCATAGCACCTAAACCACCTAATAGAATAGCGATTGAAGATAAGTTAGCAAAACCACATAGTGCGAAAGAAATAATCGCTTTGGTTCTGTCAGTCATCATCAGACCAGTTTCTGCTACTACTTGGTAACCTTCAGCTGAAGCATCAAGTAAGTAAGGAGCAAAGTTAAGATATGCTACGAATTCGTTAACAACAATCTTTTGACCGATGAAAGAACCAGCAACAAGAGCTTCGTTCCAAGGTACACCGATTAAGAATGCTAAAGGCATGAAGATGTAACCAAGAATCAGCTCTAAAGTAATACCTTCAAGACCAAACCAACCAGTAACACCACCGATGATGCCGTTGATCATTGCGATTAGACCAACGAATGCAATCAACATTGCACCTACGTTAAGTGCTAAATGCATACCAGAAGAAGCACCTGCTGCTGCTGCGTCTAATACGTTAGCTGGCTTATCAGGATCTTCAGGAAGTTCAGACATTTCGTTCTTAGCTTCTTCAGTCTCAGGATGCATAAGCTTAGCCATCATCAGACCACCAGGAGCTGCCATGAATGATGCAGCAACTAAGTACTCAATTGGTACGCCCATTTGCGCATAACCAGCTAATACTGAACCCGCGATTGATGCAAGACCACCAACCATGATTGCGAACAATTCAGAGTTAGTCATAGTCGCAATGAAAGGACGTACAACTAGAGGTGCTTCTGTTTGACCAACGAAGATGTTAGCAGTTGCAGACATAGACTCTGTACGACTCGTGCCTAATGCTTTTTGTAAACCACCACCGATAATACGGATGATCCACTGCATAATGCCTAAGTAGTATAGAACAGCAATTAGAGAAGAGAAGAATACGATAACTGGTAAAACGTTAACTGCGAAAATGAAACCAACTTTGAATTGGGCTAAGTCGCCGAATAAAAAGTTAATACCACTTTGTGCATAACCAATAACGCTAGAAACAGCATCAGAAACACCTTTTAAGATGTCTTTACCAACTGGAACATATAGAACAAAACCTGCAAAGAACGCTTGGATAGCTAAAGCGCCACCAACAGTACGAACATTAATTGCTTTTCTATTATTTGATAGTGCATAACCGATTGCTAGTATGGTAACCACACCTACTAGACTCATTAGTATATCCATTAATCATCACCCTTATTTATGTTAACGATTTGTATATTTGTTGTTAACTCACCTATTTTCCGTTAATGATTATAACTGAGGAGCAGATGAAAATCGTGGATTAGATCATACTTTTAGAGTTTAATTTCAGGATCTTATGCAACATTAACTTTAATTAATAACTGTGTTTAAAAAAAGAATTATAGCTCAAACAGTTGGGAGGCGTTTTCATTCAATCGTTCTAATATAAAAACAGTTGTTTTTTTCTGTAAATTTGCGATCTCTGTGACGAAGTTTGGTATTTGAAGTGGTGTGTTTCGTTTTTCTGTTGAATTAAAGGGAGTCATACTGGGTGAATCTGTTTCAATTAAGAAATGTTTAATCTCTATTTCAATAATTGTTTTACGCAACTTTTTGGCATTTGGGTTCATTAGTAACCCGCCGATTCCTAATTTATAGCCTAAATCAATGTAACGCTTGGCTAGCTCAGGTCCCCCATAAAAGCCATGAATAACTCCGCCTTTAGAATTAGGGTGTTTTGCCAATAAATCACACAATTCCTGATGGCATTTTACCCCATGTAATATGACAGGAAGATTAAACTGGTTGGCTAATTCTAATTGACCTGAAAGTAACTCTAATTGCATAGTAAACTCAGGTTTCAGCTTATCTAAACCACACTCCCCCACAGCCACAAAATAATCATTATTTTGATATTTTGAGATTTTTTGTTCCAATAAGGTTAATGATTTCTCAATATTTGTTGGGATATACCAAGGATGAATGCCCAATGCAAAGTAGCAGTTGAATTCAGTCGCTATCGCTATTTGTTTTTGCCATTGAAGCTCATTAATCCCAGGAATAATGGCACCTGTTATCCCTTGTTCACGCATTTTAATAAACAAATCTTGGCGGTCATGATCAAAATCAGCAAGATCAAGGTGAGCGTGAGTATCAATCATTTTCATACCTACTTTCATTTACGCTACTTTTATTCGAATCGACTTTTCTAGAACTAAAAAGGTTAAGCTCAGGTTCTTCTAATCGAGGCGCGCAGCTCCGTTTATTCTCAAGTGTTAGTCCCATTTGATCGCACCAACGGATATAAGTCATCCAAGTTTTAACTAAACACTTTGTCAACCGAGATAACATAGCGACTCCTTTAAGCAGACTATATTAAGAGTAATATTGAAATTAATATTGTCTATATTAGCTAAACATATGTTCAACTTCTAAAATTTAGGCAATAAAAAAGGCGGTTACCCGCCTTTAAGATTAACACTAGCATCTAACTCGATTTTAGTTCTCACGAGTCTTGGCAAATTCGACGTCAGGATAACGCTCCATCGACAAATTCAGATTAACCATGGTTGGTGCGATATAAGTTAAGTTATCACCACCATCTAGCGCTAGATTAGCACTGCATTTACGGCGGAACTCTTCTAGTTTACGCTCATCTTTACAGTAAACCCAACGCGCAGTAGAAACACTAATGCCTTCGTAAATAGCTTCAACGTTGTATTCACTCTTAAGACGGCCAACAACCACTTCAAACTGCAGTACACCGACAGCGCCTACAATTAAATCATTGGTATCAAGTGGTCTGAAGACCTGCACAGCACCTTCTTCAGCAAGTTGAACTAAGCCTTTGAGTAATTGCTTTTGCTTTAATGGATCTTTTAAGCGAATGCGACGGAACATTTCAGGAGCGAAGTTTGGAATACCAGTGAACTTAAGTTTTTCGCCTTGAGAGAAGGTGTCACCAATTTGAATCGTACCGTGGTTATGCAGACCAATGATATCGCCAGGGTAAGCTTCTTCAACTTGTTCACGGTCACCAGCAACAAAGGTCAACGCATCAGAAATACGCACATCTTTACCAGCACGAACGTGATGCATCTTCATGCCTTTTTGGTATTTACCAGACACAATACGCATGAATGCTACACGGTCACGGTGTTTAGGATCCATATTCGCTTGAATTTTAAATACAAAGCCACTGAACGTTTCATCTTCAGCTTGAATCTCTTTAACTTCAGTTGCGCGAGGTTGTGGCTTTGGTGCCCACTCAGTTAACCCATCTAAAACATGGTCAACACCAAAGTTACCTAGTGCGGTACCAAAATAAACAGGCGACAATTTACCACTGAGAAATGCATCTAAATCAAACTCATGAGAAGCACCGACTACAAGCTCTAATTCTTCACGTAAGATTTCAGCAAGTTCGCTACCAATAGCAACATCTAACTCAGGGTTATCGATACCTTTCACCGTGCGAACTTCTTGGATCATGTGGCCTAAACCTGATTGATACAAAACAGCTTCATCGCGGTGAATATGGTAAATACCTTTGAAAGACTTACCACAACCAATAGGCCAAGTTATAGGAGCACAGGCAATTTTCAGCTCATTTTCAACTTCATCCATGACTTCCATAGGATCGCGAATATCACGGTCACATTTATTCATGAAGGTCACAATTGGCGTATCACGTAAACGAGTCACTTCCATCAACTTACGGGTACGGTCCTCGACACCTTTCGCTGAGTCGATAACCATCAGACATGAGTCTACCGCTGTTAGAGTACGGTAAGTATCTTCAGAGAAATCTTCGTGACCAGGAGTATCAAGTAAGTTAACTAGGCAATCACTATAAGGAAACTGCATGACAGAAGTCGTGATAGAAATACCACGATCTTTCTCCATTTCCATCCAGTCAGACTTAGCATGTTGCTTAGAGCCACGGCCTTTAACGGTACCTGCAGTTTGAATAGCTTGTCCGAATAACAGAACCTTTTCGGTAATGGTGGTCTTACCGGCATCTGGATGCGAAATAATCGCGAAGGTACGACGTTTATCGACCTCTACTGTGTGAGCTGACATGAGTTACTTTGCCCTAGCATGATAAAAATGGCGCAAATTATAGCTTTTCCGAGGATAGTTGGCTAGGTAAAGTCTTAAAGAATGCCATAAGACGTAAATAGGTTGTGATATGTAAAACATAGATAATTAAAAATAAAAAAGGCTAACGATTTCTCGTTAGCCTTATCAAGTTATTTAGCAAGCTACTATTGAATCTTTGCCATTTCAATTTCGGCTAATTTTTGCTGAGTTTGTGCAAGTTCTATACGTGCATAACGATGTTCAACAAAGTCATAAATGTTAGTTGCTAGCGTTAGACGATAGTAATCGATCGCTAGTTCATAATCTTGTTGCTCTACTGCTTTCTTGGCCAGATAAAAATAGGTCTCACATAAACGCTCAGTATATTCTTTAGGCTGAGTTAAATTCTGTTTAGCAGCTTCGAAAACTTGCTCTTTAGTCAAGGTACCTAAATAGTAATCAACCAGAACAGTTGACCAAGCTTGAGCATTTAATGATTTTCTATTTTCAACTAATGCTAATTGAGCATTTTCAGCACTTCGTGGAGAGTCCACTAAATAAAGCCATAATGCACGATAACCATCAGATGGGTCTTTAGTTAAAAAGGTCTGCATGTCTTGTGCTGCTAACTCGTAGCGCTCACCATAATATAAGGCGATACCACGATTTAAATAAGCGTAATCATACTCAGGTGATAACTCTAAAACCCCATCGAAAGATTCATAGGCACTTTCGAACTCGCCTTCTTGGGTGTAATAAATCCCTAGAAAGTTATAAGCATCGGCGAGGTTTGGCTGAAGTTTGATTGCTTGATGGAAGTCAATTCGGGCTAATAAACGCAGTCCGACACTGTCGTAAATTACGCCGCGATCATAATGAAAACGAGCACGTTGCTCTGTGGTCAATTCCATTGTGCCCAAAATCTCATTGAGCTTAGCCAGAGTCACTTCCAATTTGTAGTCAGGGGCACTTGGCGCGACCATAACTTTGCCAGAGACAGCACTATCTGCACTACCAGATAAAGAAGCACAACCTGACAATAACATACTGGCACCCACACATAATGCGACGACTGTGGTACGTAATTTCTGTTCCATTTAAATACCTTATCAGGTTCTATAATTACTTTGCATCATATCAACCTATCCCCATCAGGGCTATGCAGATACAAATAATTTTTCATATTCCAATTAGCTCAGTTAAAAACTGCTGAACCCTATCTGTAAATTAACCAATATTGCTAATCTAGTGCTTATGACCACTGTATTAATGATTGAGTTCAATCATTAAGCAAATCGGTTAGGCCAAAATTAAAGTTTAAAATACCTTTCTAAAAAAATCTTAAAAATTTTAGTTCCAAATTATAGGCACAAAAAAGGAGATCCGAAGATCTCCTTAATTTAATAAAGCTTGTAGTCAGAAATTATTCTGCAGCAGCTTCTTCTTTTGCGTTAGCTTCTTTGATAGAAAGTCTTACACGACCTTGACGGTCAACTTCCATCACTTTAACGTCGACTTCTTGATTCATTTCAAGATGGTCAGAAACGTTAGCAACACGCTCTTCACTGATTTGTGAAATATGAACTAGACCATCTTTACCAGGTAGGATGTTAACAAACGCACCGAAATCAACGATACGGATAACTTTACCTTTGTAGATACGACCCACTTCAACTTCAGCAGTGATTTCTTCGATACGGCGGATAGCTTCTTTCGTTGCTTCACCATTTGAAGAGGCAATCTTAACCACACCATTATCATCAAGCTCGATAGTAGTACCAGTTTCTTCAGTAAGAGCACGAATTGTAGCGCCACCTTTACCGATAACATCACGGATCTTCTCAGGATTAATCTTGATAGTCGTGATACGTGGAGCGTGGTCTGAGATATCTTCACGTGGGCCAGCAATTGCTTGATCCATTACGTTAAGAATATGAACACGTGCGCCGTATGCTTGTTGCAGAGCGATATCCATAATCTCTTTAGTGATACCTTCAATCTTGATATCCATCTGAAGAGCAGTAATACCGTCACGAGTACCAGCTACTTTAAAGTCCATGTCACCTAAGTGATCTTCATCACCTAAGATGTCAGAAAGAACAACGAAATCGTCGCCTTCTTTAACTAGACCCATTGCAATACCAGCAACTGAAGTCTTGATTGGTACACCCGCATCCATTAATGCTAATGAAGTACCACAAACTGAAGCCATAGAGCTTGAACCATTTGACTCAGTAATTTCAGAAACTACACGAACACTATATGGGAATTCTTCAGCAGATGGCATAACAGCAGCCATACCGCGCCAAGCTAACTTACCATGGCCGATTTCGCGACGCTTAGGTGAACCAACCATACCTGTTTCACCAACAGAGTAAGGAGGGAAGTTATAGTGAAGCATAAAGCGATTAGTGCGCTCGCCCATGATGCTATCAATTTTTTGTGCATCACGCTCTGTACCTAAAGTACAAGTTACAAGTGCTTGAGTTTCACCACGAGTGAACAATGAACTACCGTGAGTACGTGGAAGTACACCAGCTAGTACATTTAGAGCACGGATCATGTCTGGTTCACGACCATCGATACGTGGCTTGCCACTGATGATACGGCCACGAACAACTTTCTTCTCAAGACTGCCAAGTAAACCATCAACTTCGCGAGTATCAACATCAGGGTTGTTTGCAATTAATGCTTCTTTAGCAGCAGCTTTAACAACACCTACTTGAGCGTAACGATCTTGCTTAACTTCGATTTGGTAAGCAGCAGTCATACCTTCTTCAGCTAGCTCTTTAATTTGAGCAACTAAATCTTGGTCTTGAACTGGAGCAGTCCAATCCCATGCAGGCTTACCCGCTTCTGCTTTAAATTCAGCAATAGCTTGAACAACAACTTGTTGTTGGTCATGACCGTAAGTCACAGCGCCTAGCATGATTTCTTCAGCTAATGACTTAGCTTCTGACTCAACCATAAGTACTGCTGATTCTGTACCAGCAACAACTAAATCAAGATCACTTTCAGCAATTTGATCTACAGTTGGGTTTAATAAATATTCACCATCAATGTAACCAACGCGAGCTGCGCCGATAGGGCCATTGAATGGAAGACCTGAAATAGACAGTGCAGCTGAAGTACCAATCATTGCAACCATGTCAGGTTCAATTTGAGGATCTACAGAAACAACTGTGATGATCACTTGAACTTCGTTTTTAAAACCATTCGGGAATAAAGGACGAATTGGACGGTCGATTAAACGAGCAATCAGTGTTTCATCTTCAGAAGGACGACCTTCACGTTTGAAGAAACCACCAGGGATTTTACCTGCTGCGTAGGTCTTTTCTTGGTAGTTAACTGTTAACGGGAAAAAGTCACGGCTTGGATCCGCTGCTTTTTTACCAACAACTGTTACTAATACAGTTGTGTCGCCCATGCTCGCTAGAACTGCAGCGTCTGCTTGACGTGCAATAACACCTGTTTCTAAGGTGACGGTATGTTGACCATACTCAAAACTCTTTACTATTGGATTCACTTGACCCATTCCTTAATTATTTACCTTTAAATTACGCGCATAAGTATACTGCAATTTTTTACAATAGTTAAAGCTCATCGCAATATACCACTAAAAAATAATTAAAATTAATCTTCAAAAAGCCGATAAAGCGACTAAGTGTGGCGCTAAATAGATAACTGAGTATATCAAACATCATTTTTAAGGGTGAATTGGCTCGTTGATATCAATTGTGACAGCTATACTTAATGACTTTTAATCCTATTTTGTCTAGAGTTAGGTGTTGTTGTAACTAAATAAAAATATCAAAATAATAGAGTGCAACATGTTAAATACATCATTTATCTATAAAAGCTGTGATTATCTAATAAACAAATGGAATCGTTTGAATGACTCAAAGGTTTAAGTCTCTGACATGGAAACAAACTAACTTAGTTGTATTCACTGCTTTGTTCTTTGCTATTGCCATATTTATCGTCGAGATTGCACTGGTTGTTGTTACCACTAAACAGCAACTTACTGCTTCACAACAAGAACTGCTCAACTCCGTAGAACAGACCGCTTCTAATGCAGTATGGGCTCTTGATGACAAACAAACCGAACAAACTCTCGAAGGCATTATCAAAATCGATAATATAAGCTCAGCAGTTATCACCCTTGATGATGGTAGTTTATTCGTGACAGCAAGTAATAAACCATCACACTTTTCCGAAAACTATGACAATTTAAGTCATTTTTTATTTAATGATTTAAATGAAATATCTCGTCCTCTGTATAGACCATTTTATTTTGAAGGTAATAAAAAACAGCAACTTATTGGTACTTTAACCATCTTTTACGACACGCAAGAGATGACCAATAACTTGTTTAATCAACTTCAATTGGGCTTTATCGCCACCCTCGCTCGAGCTTTGTTACTGACTCTCGTATTAACGATTGTATTCCATCGATTCTTAACTCAGCCCATTGCTAGGATCAGTGAAGCTATTGACAAAATTGATCCAGACTTACCAGATGAGAATCTGTTACCAACGTCTACTGCACACAAAGATGATGAGCTAGGACTCGTTACCACAAAATTTAACCAAATTTTATTACAGTTTAGTCAGACTCAAAATAAACTTCGTAAAATGGCAACGCGCGACCCATTAACTAGCTTGCCAAACCGAACCCTATTACTTGAAACACTCAATGTCACCATTCAGCGAGCCAGAGTCCATAAAAGGCATTTCGCACTGCTTTTTATCGACTTGGATCGCTTTAAAAATGTTAATGACTCACTGGGTCATGCCATTGGTGATCAATTCCTTGCCCGCGTCGCACGAATTTTAGAAACTGTTGTAGGCGATCGTGGGAGTGTGGCGAGGCTCGGAGGTGATGAATTTGTAATTGTTGCTGACGATATTGAAACACCAGATCAAGCCGCTGACTTTGTCGATAAGCTACAGCAACAACTGAATGCACCAGTTCAACTCAATGAGCACGCTATTCACCCTGCTGCCTCAATTGGTATTTCAATCTATCCTGAAGATGGTCCAGGCGCTGAAGACTTGATTAGGCATGCCGATATTGCTATGTATACAGCCAAAGCGGCAGGTTCAAATCAGTGGGCCTTCTTCAAGCAGCAAATGACTGAAAATGCTGAAGTCAGACTTAAAACGGAAGCCTCGCTCCATGACGCGCTAAAGCACAATGAATTTTTACTCTACTTCCAGCCTAAATTAGACCTTAAAACTAATCGTGTTATCGGTTGTGAAGCACTTATTCGTTGGCTGAAAAATGGCGAACTTATATCACCAATGTCATTTATTCCGATTGCAGAAGAAACAGGAATTATTATTCCCATAGGCAGGTGGGTTATCGAACAAAGCTGTAAAGTTATCCGCGAATGGGAAAAGAAATATAATTATGCCATTCCAATTGCCGTCAATGTCGCCTCACAGCAATTTGCCGATGCCAGCTTAGTATCCGATATAAAACAACTCGCATTGCGTTATCAAATACGCCCTGAGTTACTTGAGATTGAGATTACCGAAACATCTTTGATGAACGATGTAGACCAAGCCATTGCAAAGCTTGAGCAGCTTAAGAGTGCAGGATTTGGTATTGCAGTGGATGACTTTGGAACGGGTTATTCTTCACTGTCATATCTACGCCACTTGCCTATAACGACTATGAAAATTGACCGAGGCTTTGTATCTGACTTACCTCACGACGCCGCTATAGCATCAACCATTTTAATGCTAGGCCAGCAACTTAAATTAGATATTGTTGCAGAAGGCATCGAGAATGAAGAGCAACTTGAGTGGCTACAGCAGCATAACTGCCAAATTGGTCAAGGGTTCTTTTTCAGTAAACCACTACCTTTAGAAGAGTTTGAATCTAAATACTTTGTGGAAATGCCAATGCAGTTAGAGCAAGTTTAATGCGCTATCGAACTCTACGTATAAGCTAAAGCATCAAACTAATCGTAAATTTTACCCAATAAAAAAGGAGGCATAAGCCTCCTTTTTCACGGTTTGAATTTGAACACGTTAACCATGCTCAAATTAAACGTCGATATTAACGACGTAAACCTAACTTCTGGATAAGAGCAGTATAACGAGCAACGTCTTTACGCTTTAAGTAAGCAGTAAGTTTACGACGTGCACTAACCATACGTAATAGACCACGACGTGAATGGTGATCATGGATGTGCTCTTTGAAGTGACCTTGTAGATGGTTAATCTGCGCAGTCAATAAAGCTACTTGTACTTCAGTAGAACCAGTGTCGTTTTCGCCACGGCTATATTCAGCTACGATAGCAGCTTTTTGTTCATTACTTAGTGACATATTTATCTCCAGAAAAAATTAAATTAACTCTAGCCAATCACTAACTCAGCCAGAGGGGGCGACATTCTAACTATATTCAGTCACTATCGCAATAAAAAACACCGATCAGTTTATAAAACCTATTAACTAATCGTTGCTGTGATCAACAACCAAACGTTTCGGTGCTAATAAACCATCATCATTCATCACACCGATACCGATAAACTCGCGAGATTCACCCAAAGTCATTCTCACTAGCTCATCAGCTTTTAAGCCCGATGCTTGTACTGGTTGACCTTGCATAATGAACTGCCCACTTGCCTCAGAAATATTGACCTCAGGGAAATTAGCAACTGCTGTGTCCATCGGTAATAGCAATTCGTCGAGTACAGCAAAAGAAGTTTCATCTTCTTTATCTGTGCCTTCAGCAAGCTCTGTTAGCTGTTCAAGTGACACCATTTTCGCATACGGGTAATCAGCAACTTGCGTGCGTCTTAGCATAGTGACATGCGCGCCACAACCTAGCATTTCGCCCAAATCATCGATGATTGTGCGAATATAAGTACCTTTCGAGCAGTGAATATCAAGTGTTAAGTCATCACCTTCGAGGCTAACAAATAACAATTCAAAAACTGTTATAGGACGCGCTTCGCGAGGAACTTCAATTCCTTCCCGGGCGTACTTATATAGAGGCTGACCTTGATATTTTAATGCTGAAAACATTGAAGGCACTTGCATGGTATCACCACGAAAATGCTCTAATGAATCATCTAATAACTTTTGCTCGAATTTGACTGGACGAATTTGAACAACTTCACCATCAGAGTCACTGGTATCAGTTCTTTCGCCTAATTTGGCAGTTACCATATAACGTTTATCAGCATCTAGAAGATGCTGAGAGAACTTAGTCGCTTCACCTAAACACACAGGTAGCATACCTGTAGCTAAAGGGTCTAATGCACCAGTGTGGCCAGCTTTATTCGCATTATAAAGACGTTTGACGCGTTGCAAAGCATGGTTAGAACTGATGCCAGTACCTTTATCTAAAAGTACAATGCCATTAATAAAACGACCTTTGCGACGACGAGCCATTAATCTTTATCCTCAGACTTTTCTTCAGAACTATTAGCTTCTTCAGAACCAGAATCATCTTGTCTAGCTTTATCTTGTTTAGCTTTGTCTTGGGTAATCACTTGGCTAACTAAGTTAGACATACGCATACCTTCAACTAATGAACTGTCATATACAAAACGAAGCTCAGGCATTACACGAAGTTTCATACGGCTAGCAACCAATGTTCTTACATAAGGTGCAGCAGCAGTAAGTGCTTCAATTTTTTGATCGACTAACTCTTGATCTTCTTCAAAGAAAGTCACAAAAACTTTTGCAAAGCTTAAATCACGAGAGACATCGACATCGTTAACCGTCACGAAGCCAATACGTGGATCTTTCATATCACGCTGTAAAATCATCGCTAACTCTTGTTGGAGTTGCTGCGCAATACGGCGAGTACGACTAAATTCTTTTGCCATAACATTAATACCTTATAGCTTTATATAAATAAAAAAGGCGGCTAACGCCGCCCTTTCTGTGTTACAGCGTTCTGGCCACTTCGACCGTCTCGAAGACCTCAATCTGATCGCCAACTTTGACGTCATTGTAGTTCTTCACACCGATACCACATTCCATGCCGTTACGAACATCAGCAACGTCATCTTTAAAGCGACGTAGTGACTCAAGTTCACCTTCGTAAATTACCACGTTTTCACGTAGTACACGGATTGGAGCGCTACGTTTAATGGTACCTTCAGTAACCATACAACCAGCAATAGCACCAATCTTAGGCGATTTAAATACGTCACGTACTTCAGCAAGACCAATGATTTGTTGCTTGAACTCAGGAGCAAGCATACCAGTCATTGCAGCTCTTACTTCGTCAATCAAGTCGTAGATAACGCTGTAGTAGCGTAAATCAACACTTTCAGCTTCAATCGTCTTACGCGCTTGTGCATCAGCACGAACGTTGAAACCAACCATGATTGCGTTAGAAGCTGCAGCAAGTGTTGCATCAGTTTCTGTTAGTGCGCCAACGCCACGAGCAATAATGCTTACTTTAACTTCGTCAGTAGACAGTTTAGTTAATGAATCACAAATTGCTTCAAGTGAACCTTGAACGTCTGCTTTAAGTACGATGTTAAGCTCTTGTACTTCGCCTTCAGTCATGTTGGCAAACATGTTCTCAAGCTTAGACTTCTGCTGACGAGCTAATTTAACATCGCGGAACTTACCTTGACGGTAAAGTGCAACTTCACGTGCTTTACGCTCATCACGTACAACAGTCGCTTCGTCACCCGCTGATGGCACACCTGAAAGACCTAAAATTTCTACTGGAATTGAAGGGCCTGCTTCAGTGATGCTCTTACCGTTCTCATCTTTCATTGCACGGATTTTACCGTACTCAAGACCACATAGAACGATATCGCCTTGGCGTAAAGTACCTTCTTGAACCAGAACAGTAGCAACTGGGCCACGACCTTTATCAAGTTTAGATTCAATTACCACACCAGCAGCCATACCTTCACGTACTGCTTGAAGTTCTAGAACTTCAGCGTGTAGCAAGATGCCTTCGAGTAGTTCATCAATACCGGTACCTGCTTTAGCTGAAACGTTAACGAACATGTGCTCGCCGCCCCAATCTTCAGACATAACACCGTGTTGTGCTAATTCACTCTTCACACGCTCAGGATCAGCTTCTGGCTTATCCATTTTGTTCACAGCGATGATTAACGGCACGTTACCGGCTTTAGCATGTTGAATCGCTTCAATTGTTTGTGGCATAACACCATCGTCAGCAGCAACAACCAAAATTACGATATCAGTCGCTTTCGCACCACGAGCACGCATTGACGTAAACGCCGCGTGACCAGGAGTATCTAAGAAAGTGATCATGCCATTATCAGTTTCAACGTGGTATGCACCAATGTGCTGGGTAATACCACCCGCTTCACCATCAGCAACTTTTGCACGACGAATATGATCAAGTAATGATGTTTTACCATGGTCAACGTGACCCATAATGGTAACTACAGGAGCACGATTCTCTAGTACAACATCATCTTCATCACGATCACCAAGTACTTGATGCTCTAATTCGTTTTCACGAAGTAGTACCACTTTATGGCCCATTTCTTCAGCAACCATTTGTGCTGTTTCTTGGTCCAAAATTTGGTTAATGGTAACCATTGAGCCCATTTTCATCATTTGCTTGATGATTTCGGTAGCTTTAATAGACATACGTGAAGCCAATTCTGCAACAGAAACGGTTTCACCGATGCGGATTTCGCCTTTAACTACTGCAACTGGCTTGTTAAAACCATGCGCCATTGATTCAGGAGCAGTGCTTTGGTTACGTGCGCCTCTAGAACGGTTATCACGACCGC
This sequence comes from Shewanella sp. GJ50-10, assembly GCF_055808815.1. NCBI lineage: Bacteria > Pseudomonadati > Pseudomonadota > Gammaproteobacteria > Alteromonadales > Shewanellaceae > Shewanella > Shewanella sp. GJ50-10. The sequence continues at coordinate 3,374,080 of NZ_JBVVSS010000001.1, forward strand.
CTTTGCCACCACGTTTCTTGTTAGCATTTTTGTTACGAGTACGACGACCGCGTTTTTCTTCAGCAGCATCTGAGGTATCTTCTGCAGCACGAGCGGCTTTAGAAGTCGTGATATGGTGGTCACTGTTTTTCTCAGCTTCAATTCGTTGACGCTCTTCTTCAGCCCAACGCTTTGAGTTTTCTTCAGCAAGCTTACGAGCAGTTTCAGCAGCTTGTGCCGCTTCTTCTTTCTGCTTTTTAGTCATTGCTTCTTCTTGTGCTGCTTTAATTCGGTCAGCTTCAGCTTTAGCAGCTGCAGACTCTGGGTCTTCAGCTTTCGCAGGCTTAGCTTCAGCTTTTGCTTTCGCATCGGCTTCTTTTTTCGCTTTAGCTTCTGCGTCGGCTTTAGCCTTGGCTTCAGCTTTTGCTTTATCTTCAACAGCTTTCGCTTCTGCTGCAGCCTTCGCTGCTGCTTCTGCTTCTTGTTGCTGTTTAGCTTGAGCTTCTGCTTCTGCTGCTAACTCACTATCGTCACGCTTAACGAAAGTACGTTTTTTACGTACTTCAACTTTAACGTCTTTAGATTGTCCGCCACCTGCATTGACACTTAAAGTAGACACAGTTTTGCGTTGAAGCGTCATTTTCTGAGGCTCTTTATCCGCACCGTGTTGCTTTTTCAAGTGGTCTAATAAGGTTTGTTTCTCTGTTTCAGAAACGCTATCAGCTTTACTTTTCTTAATTCCTGCTTCGGCAAACTGTTCAATCAGTCTGTCTACATTCTTGCCCACTTCTGCGGCCAATTTATCTATACTTGTATCTGCCATCAATTAAATCCCCCTGTTGATCGACTTATGCTTCTTCGCCAAACCAACAGATATTACGGGCAGCCATGATGAGCTCACCTGCTTTTTCTTCTGTCAATTCTTCAATATCGATTAAATCGTCAATACCTTGTTCTGCTAAGTCTTCTAAGGTCGACACACCTTTACTTGCAAGAACATATGCTAAATGCTTTTCTAAACCATCTAACGCTAATAAGTCAGCAGCAGGTTCTGCACCATCAAGTGCTTCTTCTGTTGCTAATGCTCTAGTCGAAATCGCCGCTTTTGCACGTTCGCGCAATGCAGCAACAATATCTTCATCAAAACCGTCAACTTCTAACAGCTCTGCTTCTGGTACATATGCAATCTCTTCTAACGAAGTAAAACCTTCTTCAGCTAGAACAGTCGCGAAATCTTCATCTACGTCTAAAGTTTCAACAAATAAGTTAACAACTTTAGCGCTTTCAGCTTGATGCTTAGCAGTAAGCTCTTCGACCGTCATTACGTTTAATTCCCAGCCAGTTAACTGAGTTGCTAAACGAACGTTTTGACCGTTACGACCAATTGCTTGAGCTAAACTGTCTGCTTCTACTGCGATATCCATAGAATGGTTGTCTTCATCAACGATGATAGACGCAACATCAGCAGGAGCCATTGCATTAATCACGTACTGTGCTGGATTATCATCCCACATTACGATATCAACACGCTCACCGCTTAACTCATTAGATACAGCTTGTACACGTGCGCCACGCATACCAACACAAGCACCGATTGGGTCAATACGCTTATCGTTTGTTTTCACAGCGATTTTAGCGCGAGCACCTGGATCACGAGCAGCGCCCATGATTTCAATCATTTCATCTAAAATTTCAGGTACTTCTACTCTGAACAATTCGATGATCATTTCAGGCTTACTACGAGTTAAAAATAACTGTGCGCCTTTTGCTTCTGGACGTACGGCATAAAGTAATGCACGAACACGATCGCCAGGGCGGAAAGATTCACGGCTAATGATGTCTTCTTTGTAGATAACACCATCTGCATTGTTACCTAAATCAACAACAACACTTTCGCGAGTGCTCTTCTTAACAACACCAGTAACAATCTCACCTTCACGTTCGATGAACTGTTCTACGATTTGTGCGCGTTCAGCTTCACGTACTTTTTGTACGATAACTTGCTTAGCTGTTTGCGTCGTAATACGGTCAAAAACAACTGAATCGATTTCATCTTCAATGAATTCACCAGGTTGAATTTCTGGTTGTTCAAATTGAGCAGCCTCAAGCGTAATTTCGCTGTAAGGGTTTTCTAAAGCTTCGCCTTTATCATCGACTACCATCCAACGACGGAAAGTGTCGTAGTGGCCTGTTTTACGGTCGATAGCTACGCGAACTTCAATTTCGCCTTCGTATTTTTTCTTTGTTGCTGTGGCTAGAGCAATTTCTAGCGCTTCGAATATTTTTTCGCGTGGGACGGCTTTTTCATTTGATACCGCCTCTGCGACTAGCAGAATCTCTTTATTCATTGTGTTGCCTCGTTCACCTTGAAACTATCAAAACTTTGCAATAACGTTGCCTTTACGGACATTATCTAAAGCCACAATCAAATCTTCACCATCTACAGTTATCGTTAGCATTTGCCCTTCGATAGCTGTGATAGCACCTTTTAAATTACGACTACCTGCAACAGGCATCGTTAACTGTACTTTTGCATCTTCGCCGATATAAGCAGCGTATTGCTCAGCCGTAAATAATGGTCTATCTACACCTGGCGATGAAACTTCTAGTGTGTATTCTGTCGAGATTGGGTCTTCAACATCTAGAACAGCACTAACTTGGCGGCTGGCTTCAGCACAATCTTCAATATTGATCCCACTTTCACCATCAATAAATACACGTAATATTGAATGACGCCCTGCATGGACAAACTCAATACCCCAAAGTTGAAAACCTAACGCTTCAACAGGTACTGTCAGCATTTCTGTCAGTTTAGTTTCTAATGTTGCCAAAAATGACCCCCAAAAACGAAAAAAAGGGCAAATAGCCCTCGAAAAGTCCGTAAATCACGGAGTTACTAAGCTCCATATAACAGAAAACCCCGTAATAACGAGGTCTTAAATATAGAACCTTTTAATTGTATTTACATTGCAGCACTGCAAATAAGTAAAAACAATAAGCTGGTTGCGGGGGCCGGATTTGAACCGACGACCTTCGGGTTATGAGCCCGACGAGCTACCAAACTGCTCCACCCCGCGACAACTTGCGCAATTATATTAACTTACGTCTTTGCTTGCAATAATTAATCAATTTAACTTTAAAATGATTAATCAAATTTAGTGGTGCGGATGGTGGGACTTGAACCCACACGACCTAAGTCACCAACCCCTCAAGCTGGCGCGTCTACCAATTCCGCCACATCCGCTTACTACTAAATTTTTACAGTCGTTATCATGTTTAATTGAGGAAATTAAGATAACTAAATGACTGTGGTCTTACTTCATTTGCTTCTATTAAAGAGGCAAATTAATCAGGGATTTTAGTCTCTGATGTTTCAGCCTGAGTAGGAGCTTGTTCAACTTGCTCTACTGCAGTACCTAAATCGTTCCAAGCATCATCTTTTTTAGAATGGTTTGCACTTAAGTTACCTAAAGTAAGACTTAAAGCAAAAAAAGCAATTGCTAAAACAGCTGTGCTTCGGGTCAGGAAATTACCTGCACCGTCTGAACCGAATAGAGTCCCTGATGCGCCAGCACCAAATGAAGACCCCATGTCAGCTCCTTTACCTTGTTGAATCAAAATCAGTCCAACAAGACCAATTGCTACAACCAAGTAAACTACAATTAAAACTTCATACATAATATTAAGCGCTCATCGCAATGGAACATAAACTTAAAAACTCGCTAGAGTTTAAGCTAGCTCCGCCAATCAATCCACCATCGACATCTGGTTGGGCAAATATATCTGCAGCATTTGATGGAGTAACACTACCACCATATAAAATGCGAATATTTTCTCCAATAAATGGAGACACTTCAGAGAGTCTATTACGAATAAACGCATGAACTTCTTGCGCTTGCTCTGGAGTTGCACTTTTACCAGTACCTACCGCCCATAAAGGCTCGTAAGCGATAATGGCATTATCAAAAGCCATGGTGCCATTCTTTTCGATCACAATGTCTAACTCTTCAGCAATCACTTCAAAAGTTCGTCTTGCTTCACGAGCTGGACCTGATTCACCAACACAAAGAATCGGCGTCAAACCATGTTTTTGTGCTGCAGCGAATTTCTCTGCAACGATATTACTTGTTTCGCCGTACATACGACGACGCTCGGAATGGCCGATAATGACATATCGACATCCTGAATCTTTTAGCATTTTACCGGAAATTTCACCAGTATAGGCACCAAAGTCATGTTGACTGAGGTTCTGTGCGCCCATTCTTACAAGCGCACCATCTAAGGTTTGCTTATTTGCTTCAAGCAGCTGTCTAACACTTTCAAGATAAATTGAAGGTGGGCATAAAACTACTTCTGCAGAATCATTTTGGAGCTTAGTAGCAAACTTGCTGAATAACTCTTGCGCTAAAGGCGCATTGCCATTCATTTTCCAGTTGCCAGCTACCATAGGACGTCTGAGTGCCATTACTGTCTCCTTTGAAAGCGGCGTGAATAATAACGAACCGCCAAACAAGTTACAATAGCTAAGTCAGGAATATTTGTCATAACATGACAGAATGTTGTTTTTTTACTCGCTGACTTTAGATATTAATAAATAACCAAATATTAAATAAAAACTGTTGTTGATTGTATATTCAACTTTGCGACAAACCTACCTTTTTAACCACATCAGCGATTTGATTTGCCAAGGTTGTGACAAGGTCAATATCTTGCCCTTCTACCATCACTCTAATCAATGGCTCAGTGCCTGATTTTCTTAACAAAACCCGACCTGTTTTACCGAGCTTAATTTCAACCTGCTTTTTTATCGACTGAACCGCTTCCGACTCAAGTGGATTTAACTCCCCATCAAAACGAACATTAACCAAAATTTGTGGCAACATGTTTAATGGTGCGACTAAAGCTTCAAGGCCTACCCGTTGATTTTGCATCGCTGCAAGCACCAATATGCCAGCAACAATACCATCACCTGTTGTGCCGTGATCAAGATTTAAGATGTGCCCGGAATTTTCACCGCCAATCCGCCAATCATTTTGACGCATTAACTCCATAACATAACGATCGCCAACATTGGAACGCATAAAAGGAACATTTAGTTCGGCCAAAGCCAACTCCAAACCAAGGTTTGACATCAGAGTACCAACCACGCCGCCTTTTAGTTCACCATTCTTTATCGCATCGCACGCTAAAACATATAAGATTTGGTCGCCATCGATAACATTACCATGCTTATCGACCATCATAATACGGTCGCCATCACCGTCTAAAGCAATGCCTGCATCGGCTTGATGCTTTATAACTTCAGCACAAACGGCTTGCATCGATGTTGCGCCAACATCTTCATTGATATTAAGGCCATTGGGTTTATCACCAATGGTAATCACCTCTGCTCCAAGCTCTTTAAAGACGCTCGGTGCAATATGGTAAGTGGCGCCATGGGCACAATCGACAACCAACTTCATACCATTAAGTGTTAATTCAGCAGGAAAGTGTCCTTTACAATATTCAATATAGCGACCTGCAGCATCATCAATACGGGCAGCTTTGCCAAGTAAATGAGATTCCACACAAACAAGGGGCTTTAATAATTCATTTTCTATTTCAAGTTCCAGCTCATCATCAAGCTTACTGCCGTTAGCTGAAAAGAACTTAATACCGTTATCGTAATATGGATTATGTGATGCACTAATAACAATGCCGGCTTCAGCTCTAAAAGTACGGGTAAGGTATGCAATTGCTGGAGTCGGCATTGGCCCAACTAATAACACATTTAGCCCTGCAGCTGATAAGCCTGCTTCAAGTGCGGATTCAAAAAGATACCCAGAAATCCGTGTATCTTTACCAATAATCACTTTTTTAGTGCCACTTCGAGCAAGAACCCGACCTGCAGCCCAGCCAAGTTTTAAAGCAAGCTCAGGCGTCATTAGGCCAGCACCTACTTTACCTCTGATGCCATCGGTTCCGAAAAGAGTCCTTTGTTGAGGATCTTTTTCTAAGTGCTGATTGTCACGCTGATCTTTATCTTGCTGATTATGATCCTGCATTAGTACCTCACATTAAGTGAATTCACACTAATTTAATGACGACTTAAATCCTGCGGGCTAGCAATTTCGAAATATTATGGCTGTAAGCTCGCCATAGTGGCCGACATAACTGTTAGTACATCGATAGTTTCTTTTACATCATGTACACGAAGGATTTGTGCGCCTTGTTGTGCGGCAATCATCGCCCCAGCCAAACTACCAGCTAAACGCTCGTCAGTTTCACGCTGCAGTAAATCACCAATCATGCTTTTTCTGGAAAGCCCTACTAATACGGGTAGGTGTAGACTATGAAGCTCAGGTAACTTAGCTAGTAATTCATAGTTATGTTCTAAGGTTTTACCAAAGCCAAAGCCAGGATCAAGGATGATGTTTTCCCGCGGCATACCTGCAGCAACGCAGTAATCTAATCGCAGAGATAAAAACTCAGTCACCTGCTCCATCACATTTTCATACTCAGGTGCATCTTGCATATCTTTTGGCTGACCTTGCATATGCATCAAGCACACAGGGACATCTAAGCTTGTCGCCATCGCGACTGCGCCCGGCTCTTGTAATGCACGCACATCATTAATGATATGAGCACCAGCTGCGACTGCTTTTTCCATCACTTCAGGTTTGCTGGTATCAATTGAAATCCATACATCGTAATTTTTAGCGACATATTCAATGACTGGGATGACTCTTGATAACTCTTGGTCAACAGATACCGCATCCGCACCTGGTCTAGTCGATTCACCGCCTATATCGACAATTAACGCCCCTTCAGCGATGACTTTATCAACATGGGCACAGGCTTGTTCAACCCTTGCATGTTGACCGCCATCAGAAAAAGAATCAGGCGTTACATTGATAATTGCCATCACAACTGGGCTAGTTAGCGACAGTATTTTATCGCCAGACTTAATTTCAAACACACAACCTCACTTAAATAGAACTTTTAAAAAGCATCTTTATAGAAATATGACTTAAATATGACACTAGTACAACAAATATAAAAAAACCCCTTTCGGGGCTTTTTTAAAACTTCAAATCAACAACTTATTTTGCTGGTGATTCATCAGTTTTTGGCTCGGTATCAGGCTTTTCAGCAGTAGGTTCTTCAGCAGTTTCCTCTGTTGAACTTGCTTCAGGTGTTACTGGCGTACCTTTATCTTGGTCGTCCATTGAATCATCAGCTTGCCAATCGGCAGGTTGGCGAACTTCACGGCGATTCATCAAGTCATCAATTTGCTCAGCATCAATAGTCTCATACTTCATCAATGCATCTTTCATTGAATGAAGAATATCCATATTGTCAGTCAAGTATTGATTAGCACGCTCATAGTTACTGTCGATTAAGTGTTTCACTTCTTGATCGATCATGCCTGCTGTTTCGTCAGACATATTCTTAGATTTAGCCATACTACGACCTAAGAACACTTCACCTTCGTCTTCAGCATACAAAACAGGACCTAACTTCTCAGAGAAGCCCCACTGGGTCACCATGTTACGTGCAATAGACGTAGCATATTTAATATCTTGTGATGCACCCGTAGAAACCTTTTCACCACCGTAAATAAGCTCTTCAGCTAAACGGCCGCCATAAGCCACAGAAATTTGGCTTTCAAGTTTACGTCGGCTTTGACTAATAGCATCAGCTTCCGGTAGGAAGAAAGTCACACCTAATGCACGGCCGCGAGGAATAATTGTTACCTTATGAACTGGATCGTGCTCTGGCACTAAACAACCCACAATGGCATGACCAGCTTCATGATAAGCCGTCATTTCTTTTTCTTCCTCAGACATCACCATAGTACGGCGCTCTGCGCCCATCATGATTTTATCTTTAGCACTTTCAAACTCTTCCATTCCTACTACGCGGCGATTACCACGAGCAGCGAATAAAGCCGCTTCGTTAACTAAGTTAGCTAAGTCAGCACCAGAGAAACCTGGCGTACCACGGGCGATAACACTGGCTTTTACACCGTCACCTAATGGCACTTTGCGCATATGTACTTTAAGAATTTGTTCACGACCACGGACGTCTGGCAAGCCAACAACAACTTGACGATCAAAACGACCTGGACGAAGTAACGCAGCATCTAATACGTCTGGTCTGTTTGTCGCAGCAATGACGATGACACCCTCATTACCTTCGAAACCATCCATTTCAACCAGCATTTGGTTTAGTGTTTGCTCACGCTCATCATGACCACCACCAACACCAGCGCCACGTTGACGACCTACAGCATCGATTTCATCGATAAAGATGATACAAGGTGCAGACTTTTTAGCTTGTTCGAACATGTCACGTACACGAGATGCACCAACGCCGACAAACATTTCAACAAAGTCAGAACCTGAAATTGTAAAGAACGGCACTTTTGCTTCACCAGCAATCGCTTTTGCGATTAGGGTCTTACCGGTACCCGGTGGGCCTACAAGTAAAACACCAGTAGGGATACGACCACCTAGTTTTTGGAATCGAGTTGGCTCTTTTAAGTAATCAACCAATTCTTTAACGTCTTCTTTCGCTTCATCACAACCTGCAACATCAGCAAAAGTGGTCTTAATTTGGTCTTCGCTCATCAATTTGGCTTTACTCTTACCAAATGACATTGCGCCTTTACCGCCGCCGCCTTGCATCTGACGCATGAAGAATATCCATACCCCGATAAGCAGTAACATTGGGAACCAAGAGATAAATATTTGGGTTAAGAAACTAGACTCTTCAGCTTCCTGCCCTTTCATTGAAATCCCTTTACGATCAAGATCATTAATTAAATCTTGGTCATACATAGGCATAATAGTGGTGAACTTCTCTCCAGAACGTTTGATTCCTTCAATAGTTCGCTGGTCACTTTTGATTTCAACCGAATTGATATTGCCATTACGGACACTATCTAAAAATACGGAATAGTCCATCTTCTGCGATGACGAAGAAGAGGGGGAGTAACCCTGAAAAACTGACATCAGCACTACGGCGATGACAACCCAGAGAATTAAATTTTTTGCCATGTCACTCAAATTTCTAGACCTCTTGAAGACCCACGATAATTAATCGATAGACTACTATAACTTGTAACCAGTCGCCACTATATACACTTCTCGTGAACGTGGTCGCGATGAATCTGGTTTTCGTGTTTTAACGGTAGTGAAAGCTTGTCGAACTGCTTTCATGTATTCGTCAAAGCCCTCCCCCTGAAAGACTTTTACTGCAAAACTCCCATTAGGCGCCAATACTTGATGACACATATCTAATGCTAATTCTACGAGATACATCGCCCTAGGTTGGTCCACACCATCTGAACCACTCATATTTGGCGCCATATCTGAAAGCACTACATCCACTTTATCCTCACCAACACGGTCAAGTAAAGCATCTAGCACCTTCTCTTCACGGAAATCGCCTTGTAAAAAGTCAACTCCCACAATTGGATCCATAGGTAAAATGTCACACGCGACCAATTTGCCTTTCTCACCAACCAATTTAACAGCAATTTGTGACCAGCCGCCAGGCGCAGCACCTAAATCAACAACTGTCATACCTTGTTTAATGAGTTTATCTTTTTGTTGGATTTCTTCCAACTTAAATGCAGCGCGAGAACGTAAACCTCGCTTTTGAGACAATTTAACGTAGTGATCGTCAAAATGCTCTTGCATCCATCGGCTCGAACTAGCCGAACGTTTTTTCGTTGCCATTTAAATTCCGTAACGATTTGGAGTTACATAAAGCTTATATAAGGGTAGAATAGCCGTTTTTCAACAGTAACATTCAAAAAGTTGGTACAAATGAACTTAACAACCAAACAAAAACAGCATTTAAAAGGCCTGGCGCATAACTTAAAGCCAGTAGTGCTGCTTGGTGCTAATGGTTTGACCGAAGGTGTGCTGGCTGAAATTGATAGTGCACTCACTCATCATGAACTAATAAAAGTGAAAGTAGGCTCTTCTGATAGAGAGCTTAAAAATGCTGTCGTTGACGCGATTATTCGCGAAACACAATCAACCAAAATACAGCTTATCGGACACACCTTAGTTATTTTCCGTCAGTCTGCTGAAATGAAAGTTGCCATTCCAAAAGCAAAATAATTTCGTCAAACAACTTAAGGTCTATTGTTCATCTTGCAGTCAATACGATTCAAATGTTCATTCTGACCTAAAAAAACCACTGCCATGCAGTGGTTTTTTTATCACTATAAAATATCAATCTTAAGTAGTAATTAATATTGATATCAAATATGACTAGATATATTCAACCGCAGTAATTTCATACTCAGCTGTGCCACCCGGCGTTGTGATAGCCACTTCATCATCAATACTCTTACCAATTAGGCCTCGAGCGATTGGAGAATTAACTGAAATTAAGTTCTCTTTGATGTTTGCTTCGTCATCACCCACAATGCGGTAAGTCGATTCAGCATCGGTATCAACATTTAAAATTGTCACTGTGGTACCGAAAATAACGCGACCAGAGTTTGGCATTGCTGTCACATCAATAATTTGTGCATTAGACAATTTGCCTTCAATATCACGAATACGCGCTTCACAAATACCTTGCTCTTCGCGTGCTGCGTGGTACTCAGCATTTTCTTTTAAGTCGCCTAACTCACGTGCTTCGGCAATTGCTGAAGTAATACTAGGGCGACGTTCAAATTTTAATTCATCTAATTCTTTGCGAAGCTGCTCAGCTCCGATAATCGTCATAGGGACGGTATTCATAATGTCTTATGTCTCCTTTAAAAACAAAAGCACCCCGTGTCGACATTCAGTCAACACAGTTCAATCTGGTTAATTCGCATAGCGCACGATCTTTACAACAAAAACGTTTTAATGATGCGGTGTCTTGCGTTGAGGATGCATCTAATGATGATGCTCTAAGCTTACATAAACTTGAGATTACTTACTACTGACTGTCAAAAAATAGTAATAAAAAAGACTGCACGAATGCAGCCTTTTTAATCAAATCAGCAAATAATTAAACAATATTAATTTTTTGCGATTCTTTCATGTAGTTCTTGTACTGAACTCACGTTATTTCTATCGTCAGCAGAATGCGCCATACACGTTGCGAAGGCCGCATTCAATGTCGTCGTGTAGTTCACTTTGTAACGCAGTGCTCCACGACGAATTTGACGCGAGTCTTCAATCGCTTGACGCCCTTCGGTCGTATTAATGATGTAAGTGTATTCACCATTCTTAATACGGTCGAGAATATGCGGACGACCTTCATGTACCTTGTTCACTAAGCGAGGGTTAATACCCGCTTCGCCAAGTACCACTGCAGTACCATGACTGGCATCGATTTCGTAACCTAGTGCAATTAACTTAGCAGCCAGTTCAGCTACACGTGCTTTATCACTGTTACGCACTGAGATTAACGCACGACCTGACTTAGGTACTTCTGAAGTCGCACCAAGTTGCGCTTTAGCATAGGCTTCTGCGAATGTGTCACCCACACCCATTACTTCACCTGTTGAGCGCATTTCAGGGCCAAGCATTGGGTCAACACCTGGGAACTTGTTAAATGGCAATACCACTTCTTTCACAGAGAAATAAGGTGGGATAACTTCTTTAGTAAAGTTCTGAGATGCTAAGCTTTGACCTGCCATAACACGCGCTGCAATCTTCGCTAGTGGAATGCCAGTCGCTTTAGATACAAACGGTACAGTACGGGCAGCACGCGGGTTAACTTCAATCATGTAGATTTCGTCATCTTTAACCGCAAACTGAACGTTCATCAAACCAATTACACGTAATTCCATTGCTAATTTAGCAACTTGCTCACGCATACGGTTTTGCACGTCTTCGCTTAAGCTATAAGGTGGTAGTGAACAACCTGAGTCACCTGAGTGAACACCCGCTTGTTCGATGTGTTCCATGATAGAACCCACAACCACAATTTCGCCATCACAAACTGCATCAATATCGATTTCAATCGCATTATCTAAGAAGCGATCAAGCAATACTGGAGATGAGTTAGATACGCTAACAGCTTCGTTAAAGTAACGACGTAAGTCTTGCTCGTCATAAACGATTTCCATTGCGCGACCACCTAGTACATATGATGGACGAACAACTAACGGATAACCGATACGCTCAGCTGAAATAACCGCACCTTCTACTGTCGTAACAGTATCATTTTCAGGTTGCTTCATTTCAAGACGTTGAATCGCTTGTTGGAAGCGCTCTCTGTCTTCTGCGCGGTCAATCGAGTCTGGGCTAGTACCAATGATTGGTACGCCAGCGGCTTCAAGAGCGCGAGCAAGTTTAAGAGGAGTTTGACCACCATATTGAACAATAACGCCTTTTGGCTTTTCAATACGAACAATCTCAAGTACATCTTCAAACGTAACAGGCTCAAAGTATAAGCGATCAGATGTATCGTAATCAGTTGAAACCGTTTCAGGGTTACAGTTAACCATAATGGTTTCGTAACCATCTTCACGTAATGCTAATGCCGCATGAACACAACAGTAATCGAACTCAATACCTTGACCAATACGGTTAGGGCCGCCACCAAGAATCATGATTTTGTCGCGCGTTGATGGCGCAGCTTCACATTCTTCTTCGTAAGTTGAGTACATGTAAGCCGTATCGGTCGCAAATTCTGCAGCACAAGTATCAACACGCTTGTAAACAGGGTGCATACCATAGCTATCACGGATCTTACGGACTTCGGTTTCGCTTACACCTAAGATTTCAGCTAAACGTGAATCAGCAAAACCTTTACGTTTAAGCTTAAGTAAAAATTCTTGGTTTAGACCAGACATCCCAACTTCTGAAACTTTAGCTTCTTGAGCAATTAAGTCTTCAATTTGAACTAAGAACCAATGGTCAACGTTGGTCAGTCTGAAGATTTCATCACGGCTAAGGCCTGCACGAAATGCATCAGCGATATACCAAATGCGGTCACAACCTGGCTCTTTCAACTCATGACGAATTTGCTGCATGCTTTCTGGAAGCGTAATGTCAATTACAGAATCAAAACCATTACGACCGACTTCTAAACCACGTAATGCTTTTTGCAGTGACTCTTGGAAAGTACGGCCAATCGCCATCACTTCACCAACAGACTTCATTTGAGTCGTTAGACGATCATTGGCACCAGCAAATTTCTCGAAGTTAAAGCGGGGAACTTTAGTCACAACGTAGTCAATAGCTGGCTCGAATGATGCTGGAGTACGACCACCAGTAATATCATTCATTAATTCATCAAGAGTGAAGCCTACAGCAAGTTTTGCCGCAATCTTAGCAATTGGGAAACCTGTTGCTTTAGATGCTAATGCAGATGAACGAGATACACGTGGGTTCATCTCGATGATAACCATACGGCCAGTATTTGGACAAATACCAAACTGAACGTTAGAACCACCGGTTTCTACACCAATTTCACGCAGTACTGCTAAAGAAGCATTACGCATTAATTGGTATTCTTTATCTGTTAATGTTTGCGCAGGAGCAACTGTGATTGAATCACCAGTATGTACACCCATTGCATCGAAGTTCTCGATAGCACATACGATAATACAGTTATCGTTGCGGTCACGAACCACTTCCATTTCATACTCTTTCCAACCAATGAGCGATTCATCAATCAATAATTCGCTTGTCGGTGAAAGTTCAAGACCTTGAGAACAAATGTCTTCAAACTCTTCTTTGTTGTATGCGATACCACCGCCACTGCCACCCATGGTGAAAGAAGGACGGATAATACATGGGAAGCCTACTTGCTCTAAAACGCCGTGAGCTTCTTCCATTGTATGAGCAATACCAGCACGTGGACATTCAAGACCAATGGCTTTCATTGCAGTATCAAAACGACTACGGTCTTCAGCTTTATCAATTGCGTCAGCTGTTGCACCAATCATTTCAACGTTAAATTCTTTTAGTACACCTTCAGCTTCAAGTTGAAGTGCACAGTTAAGCGCAGTCTGACCACCCATGGTAGGCAAAATCGCATCAGGTTTTTCTTTAGCGATAATGTTACGAACCACTTCCCAATGAATCGGCTCGATGTATGTCGCATCAGCCATTTCAGGGTCAGTCATGATCGTTGCAGGGTTAGAGTTAACAAGAATAACTCGGTACCCTTCTTCACGCAGCGCTTTACAGGCTTGCGCACCAGAATAGTCAAATTCACATGCCTGACCAATTACGATTGGGCCAGCGCCTAGGATTAGAATACTTTTAATATCAGTACGTTTTGGCATTGCTTCTATCTTCTCCGAGTGACCTAACTATTTAGCGTTTTGACGAAATTGCTCAATCAATTCAATGAAATGATCAAACAGCGATGACGCATCTGTCGGTCCAGGGCTCGCTTCAGGGTGGCCTTGGAAACTAAACGCTGGCTTATCAGTAAGGTGAATACCTTGCAGTGAACCATCAAATAACGACTTATGCGTTACTTTAATGTTCGCTGGTAATGTCGCTTCATCAGCAGCAAAACCGTGGTTTTGGCTGGTAATCATTACATTACCTTTTTCGATATTGCTCACAGGATGGTTTGCACCATGATGACCAAACTTCATCTTCAGGGTTTTAGCCCCTGATGCTAGTGCTAGCAACTGGTGACCAAGACAAATACCAAATACTGGAATATCAGTTTTTAGGATTTCTTGAATAGCAGTAATAGCGTAATCACATGGCTCAGGATCCCCTGGACCATTTGATAGGAATATCCCATCAGGGTTCATGGCCAATACTTCTGCTGCAGAAGTTTGTGCAGGTACTACAGTCACATCACAACCACGGTCAACTAACATACGTAAGATGTTACGTTTGATGCCGTAATCGAAAGCAACCACTTTATATTTAAGTTCTGACTCAGGAGTCTCATCAGGTAAACCGCCAACTAAACGCCAGCTAGCTTTACGCCATTGATATGTAGACTCAGTAGTGACTTCTTTTGCTAAGTCCATACCTTTTAAACCAGGGAATGCCTTCGCTGCCGCTAATGCTTTAACTTCGTCGATATCGCCAACCATAATACAGCCGGCTTGCGAACCTTTTTCACGTAAAATACGAGTCAATTTACGTGTATCAATATCCGCGATACCCACAACATTATTTGATTTTAAGTAATCGCTTAATGATTGTTGGTTACGAAAGTTGCTGGCTAATAGAGGTAAGTCTCGAATGATAAGACCACAAGCATGAACTGAATCAGATTCTGTATCTTCATCATTTGTGCCGGTATTACCAATATGAGGGTAAGTTAAAGTTACGATCTGGCGAGAATATGACGGATCCGTTAAAATCTCTTGATAGCCTGTCATTGAAGTATTAAAAACTACTTCACCAACAGTGAGTCCATCGGCACCAATTGCTGTGCCAGAGAATACGGTTCCATCTTCGAGTACGAGTAAGGCAGACTGTGTCAACGCGACCTCCAAAAAAAGAGCCAAGCCACTGAAATTATGGCTGTTTTATTTTTACAAACCTACCAATTTACGAAATTTTGGCAAATTCCAGCGATTTTATATGAATTAAGTAAAAGCGTCTATGCTTTGTTATTTTATTTTGGGAAAATTTATTTCCAAAAAAAACCACCGAAGGTGGTTTTTTTTAAATATTAATTGAGTCCTAACACTTGCTGCATGTCGTATAAGCCTGAATCCTGATCGGATAACCAATAGGCTGCACGCATTGCACCATTAGCAAATGTCATTCGACTGGTCGCTTTATGAGTTATTTCAACTCGTTCACCGATATCGGCAAACATCACGGTATGATCGCCAACAATATCACCGGCACGTATAGTAGAAAAACCAATGGTATTTCTATCTCGTTCACCCGTCATACCTTCACGACCATAAACAGCGCACTCTTCAAGATCGCGGCCAAGGGTATCAGCAATCACTTCACCCATTTTTAATGCCGTACCAGATGGTGCATCTTTCTTGAAACGATGATGACCTTCGGTAATCTCAATATCTGTGTAATCGCCCATGACTTTAGCAGTCAGCTCTAATAGTTTTAGGGTTAAGTTAACGCCTACAGACATATTAGGAGCAAACACAACAGGTGTCAGTTCAGCAAACGCATTAATCATCTCTTTTTGAGCATGATTAAAACCTGTTGTACCAATCACAATCGCCTTATTATTTTTTGAACACCAATCAAGATGAACAAGCGACGATTCTGGAGAGGTAAAATCAATTAATACATCAAAATGTTCTGATGCAATATCTAATGAATCTGTAATCGCTACATTCATGGTACCCACGCCAGCAAGCTCACCCGCATCTACACCAATAAGGGTAGAACCAGTACGCTCAACTGCAGCACCTAAATAAATCATTTCATGTTGCTTAGCAGCTTCAATCAATGTGCGACCCATTCGGCCACTGGCACCAACAACAGCGATTCTTACTTTTGCAGTCATGTCTTTCTCCCAGTGATACAAAAACGCCTAAGTCAAACTTAGGCGTTAATCATTAAACGATTTCTAATAATTCTACTTCAAATACTAACGCCGAGAATGGCGGGATTGAAGCACCAGCACCACGTTCGCCGTAAGCTAAGTGTTGTGGAACGAATAATTTAAGCTTAGTACCAACTGGCATTAGTTGTAATGCTTCAGTCCAACCAGCGATAACACCAGAAACTGGGAATTCAGCTGGCTCGCCACGAGCTACAGAGCTATCGAATACTTCACCGTTGATGAAAGTACCGTGGTAATGAGCACGAATAGTTGAATCAAGTGTTGGCTTTTCGCCTTCGCCTTGTGCAATAACTTCGTATTGAAGACCAGAATCAGTAACTGTAATACCTTCACGCTTAGCATTTTCAGCTAAGAAGTTTTCGCCTTCTGCAGAAGCAGCTGCTGCAGCTTCTTCTTGAGCAGCTTGTAAACGACGGCTGATTTCAGTGAAAGCCACTTGTAAGTCTTCCATTGCAACAGCGCTTTCTTTACCTGCAAACGCATCCGCTAGACCAGCTTGTACTGCAGGGATATCGATACCTTCGAAAGAGTTAGCAGCTAGTTGCTCACCCATTTGACGACCTACACCGTAACTTGCTTGCTGTTCCATTGTGTTGAACTCTGACATAACTTATTTACTCTCAATTCATCAGTTAAAATTTGCGGGGCAGTTTAGCACACTTTATAACGCGATGGGCGCTAATCTGCGGTGATAATGACTATTTTTCATTAGGGCTTGTTGATCTTTGCTGGTTGGGTTTTGTTCGAGTTAAAAGCGTTTTAACCGAGGCGGATGGATTGATGCCTAGTCATCTAAGCAAAACTCATCCAACAAAGAGTAAAACGTTGTTAGCTGAACCCTTCGGGCAGCGTTTGTTGGCCATTTTTACTGCGTTATCGACGTTTTATGTAGAATAACTACACCACAAAGTCTCTGCCTTGTATAAATGGCCAACAATTCGCTGCAAAAACAACCTTGAAAGTTCAACAGGCCCTATCCATTTTTACATTGTATTAGTGACTGTTTTTTTGCTGCTTGATATAACGGTGTCACCTTAGCTTGAAGTGCCTTCAAATCTGAAATTCGAGACGAATGCGATGGGTGAGTAGAGAACAACTCAGGTCCTTGTTCGCCGCCTGCTTTCGCCATGTTTTGCCATAAAGTCACGCTCATTGCTGGATTAAAACCCGCTTTGGCCATTAACTCTAAACCTAACTCATCCGCTTCACTTTCTTGGTCTCGGCCAAAAGGCAGTAGAATTCCTACCTGAGTACCAAGGCCTAAACCTGCCATATACAAATCTTTATTAGAAACGCCGCCAGCGCCTAACGCCACATCAGCCAGTTGCATGCCAGTGTTAGTCATTTGAGCCCGTGACACTTGCTCGTTACCATGCCTTGCTAATACATGCGCGACTTCATGGCCAATGACTGTGGCGAGCTGGTCAGGATCATTTGCCACATCTAACAAGCCGGTATACACCCCAATATGCCCACCAGGCAGTGCGAAAGCATTCACCTGCTCAGAGTCAAATAGTACAACTTCCCATTGTAAGGATTGATCTGGTAGTACTGCGGTAATGCGGTTAGCAACACAGTTCACATAGGCTGTTTTTTGCTTATCACTACTGATTTTTTGCTCTTTTTTCATCGCAGTAAATGATTGCGCCCCCATTTCAGTCATTTGATTTTTATCAAATAACAGAACTTGGCTACGGCCTGTAGGTGATTTTGTCGTTGCACAGCCAGCTAATAACACTGGGATCATTAATATCAGCGCTAATTTCTTCATTTTACATCCCTTTAAATAATGACTTGTTAACGGAGTAACTCTATCTATTTACAATATTTTAAACCGTTTCAGTTATTCAATACAGTGAAACAGATGACTTGATTAAGGTAAGTTCGTGAATACAGAATCAGCGAGAGATTCGCTTTTTAGTAAAGTCACGGCTGCTGCGTTTTTTAGCCGTTCGTCTATTAGCCTGTTTATCTTTAGTAGGGCGTGTGCTATTTGGATCTACAGCTTTATCGGTAACGGGATAACCTTCTAACTCACTCAGAGGTAATACCTGAGCCGTTAGCTCCCTAATCGCAGCTAAGCTTTGCATTTCTGCATGGCTGATAAACGATATTGCTTTACCACTTAATCCAGCGCGAGCAGTACGGCCAATTCGATGAACATACACTGAAGCCTGTTCAGGTAATTCAAAGTTAATCACTGCCGGTAATGCTTCAATATGGATCCCACGCGCTAATACATCAGTCGCGACTAATACAGTTAATTGCTTAGCTTTGAATGTTTCAAGGATCTGACTGCGCTGAGCTTGCTCTTTGTTACTATGTAACGATGCAGCATTTATTTTCGCTTTTAGCAGTTTTTTACATAAGGCATCCGCATCGTTTTTGGCATTGACGAACACGACGACCTGAGTCCAATCGTTATGCTTAATCAGTTCAATTATCGCTTTGGCTTTACTGCCTTTATTAATGTGATAAATCGTTTGAGTGATATCTTCAACTGTGGTGTTGACCACATTAGCCTCTACACGAACTGACTTATTGCTCAATATTTGCTGAGTTAATACATTTAATTCATCAGGCATGGTTGCCGAAAATAACAATGTTTGCCTTTTAGGCATCTGAGCAATAAGTGCCTTAATATCTGCGATAAAACCCATTTCTAAAAGTCGGTCGGCTTCATCCAAAACCAAATGCTTTAAATCATCAAACTGCACAATCCCCTGCGTGACCAAAGCAAGTAATCTACCGGGTGTGGCCACAATGACATCGGCACTAGTTGATAAACGCTCCTTTTGCTGTTCAATGTCTTCTCCACCACATACAAGCTCAACCCGAACATTTATTCCAGCTGAAATTTGCGATAACCCATCAGCGACTTGTTTAGCCAGTTCCCTCGTCGGCACGATAATGACGGCAGATAGCCCCGTTAATTGATTTTGACTAATACAATGCAAAATCGGTAAGCCAAAAGCATAGGTCTTACCGCTACCGGTTTGTGCAAGCGCCATGACATCTTGCCCATTTAGCACTTCGGGAATCGATTTTCTTTGTACTTCAGTTGGTTTAACGACTGAAGCAGGCAAAGCATCCACTAGCATTGGGTTAAGCAAAAACGACGAAAACGACATGCAATTTGCACCTAATTGAAGGGATTGAATATGGAGAACTGTTTTGCAATAGTACTCAGTAGAATCATTTTTTAGCAATAAAAAAGGCTGTTTACTTAGTGTAAGCAGCCTTTATATGTGTCAGAAGTTATCAATGTATCGATAACTTAGACGTTTTCGACGATTAACTATTTAAATCGTGAAAGAATTTTTTAACGCCATCGAAGAAACCTTCAGCCTTAGGGCTATGCTTCTTAGATTGACCAGTCAGTGTCGCTTCAAATTCGCGTAATAACTCTTTTTGCTTGTCGTTTAGGTTAACCGGAGTTTCCATAACAACCTTACAAAGCAAATCACCTACAGCATGACTGCGAACTGATTTAACCCCTTTGCCACGCATACGGAACATACGTCCAGTTTGTGTTTCTGCAGGGATCTTCAGGTTCACTTTACCATCAAGTGTTGGTACTTCGATTTCACCACCAAGTGCAGCTTTGCTGAACGAGATAGGTACTTCGCAGTACAGGTTATTACCGTCACGAGTAAAGATGGCGTGTTCACGAACGCTGACTTGAACATATAAATCACCAGGAGGTGCACCAAACTCGCCAGCTTCACCTTCACCTGATAAGCGAATACGGTCACCCGTATCAACACCAGCAGGAATTTTAACTGACAATGTTTTGCTCTTCTCAACGCGACCTTCACCATGACATTTGTTACATGGATCTTTAATGATCTTACCGCGACCATGACAAGTTGGACAGGCTTGTTGAACAGCAAAGAAGCCTTGGCGCATCTGTACTTGGCCTTGACCATGACAGGTGCCACAAGTGGTTGCTGAAGTGCCCTTCTTAGCGCCACTTCCGTCACAGGTATCACATGATGCTAGTGTTGGAATGCGTAACTCTTTTGATAGGCCACGAACAGCTTCTTCAAGCGATAATTCAAGGTTGTAACGTAAGTCACTACCACGAGCCGCTTGACGTTGACCGCCACCACGACGCCCGCCGCCAAAAATATCACCAAACACGTCACCGAAGATATCACCGAAATCACCAGCGCCACCATGACCACCGCCGCCGCGATTAGGATCAACACCAGCATGACCAAATTGGTCATAAGCCGCTTTTTTATTGGCATCGGTTAGAATTTCGTAAGCTTCTTTAACTTCTTTAAAGCTTGCTTCAGCTTCTTCATCACCTGGGTTGCGATCCGGGTGAAACTTCATCGCCAAACGCTTATAGGCTTTTTTGACTTCTCGCTCACTAGCATCGCGACCGACACCAAGAACTTCGTAATAATCTCGCTTTGACATAATCTCAGTTTTCTCAAGCAGGTATTGTACGAACGGGCGTTAGAGATTTCTCCCAACGCCCGCCTGAAAGTTAACTAACTAATTAGCTTACTTTTTGTCGTCTTTTACTTCTTCAAACTCAGCATCAACAACGTCATCTTCAGGCTTAGCTTCTTGAGCATCTTGTGCTGGAGCTTCACCTTGTTGCGCTTGTGCATTCGCTTGAGCAATTTCCATTAATTTAGCTGACGCTTCCATTAATGCTTGAGTTGCTTTATCAATGGCTTCTTTGTCGTTACCTTGAGTAGCAGTATCAACTTCAGCCATTGCAGCTTCAATTTTCTCTTTTTCTTCAGCAGGTAATGCTTCGCCAGCTTCTTCGATTTGCTTCTTAGTCGCGTGAACCATGCCATCAGCTTGGTTACGAGCTTGAACTAGCTCTTCGAATTTAGCATCTTCGTCAGCGTGAGCTTCAGCATCACGTACCATTTGCTCTACTTCTTCGTCGCTTAGACCAGAGTTAGCTTTAATAGTGATGTTTTGCGCTTTACCTGTTTTCTTATCAGTTGCTGATACGTTTAAGATACCATCGGCATCGATATCAAATGCAACTTCAATTTGAGGTTGGCCACGTGGAGCAGGCTCAATACCTTCAAGGTTAAACTGACCTAAAGACTTGTTGTAGCTCGCTTGCTTACGCTCACCTTGAAGTACGTGAATAGTCACAGCACTTTGGTTGTCGTCAGCAGTTGAGAAAACTTGCTGTGCTTTAGTAGGGATAGTGGTGTTTTTCTCGATTAGACGAGTCATCACGCTACCCATAGTTTCGATACCGAAAGAAAGCGGTGTTACGTCAAGTAACAATACATCTTTAACGTCACCAGAAAGTACGCCAGCTTGAATTGCCGCGCCTACTGCAACAGCTTCATCAGGGTTAACGTCTTTACGTGGTTCTTTACCGAAGAAATCAGTTACTGCAGCCTGTACTTTAGGCATGCGAGTTTGACCACCAACAAGAATCACCTCGTTGATATCAGAAACTGATAAGTCAGCATCAGCTAGAGCAACTTTAAGTGGCTCTAAAGAACGTTGGATTAAGTCATCAACTAAAGACTCTAACTTAGCACGAGTGATTTTAACCACTAAATGCTTAGGACCTGTTGCATCAGCAGTGATGTAAGGCAGGTTAACTTCAGTTTGAGTTGTGCTTGAAAGTTCAATTTTCGCTTTTTCTGCAGCTTCTTTAACACGTTGCATTGCTAGCGGGTCGTTACGTAGGTCTAAACCTTGCTCTTTTTTGAACTCATCAGCTAAATAGTTGATTAGACGGTTATCGAAATCTTCACCACCTAAGTGAGTGTCGCCGTTAGTCGCAAGTACTTCGAAAGTTTGGTCGCCATCGTTGCTATCGATTTCAATGATAGAGATATCGAAAGTACCACCACCTAAATCGTATACAGCAACAACATTGTCGCCTTGCTTCTTATCGATACCGTAAGCTAATGCAGCAGCAGTTGGTTCGTTGATGATACGTTTAACATCAAGACCAGCAATACGACCAGCATCTTTAGTTGCTTGACGTTGTGAATCGTTAAAGTAAGCAGGAACAGTAATAACTGCTTCAGTTACTTCTTCACCTAAAAAGTCTTCTGCAGTCTTTTTCATCTTTTTCAAGATTTCAGCAGATACTTGTGGTGGAGCCATTTTCTTACCGTGTGCTTCAACCCATGCATCACCATTGTCAGTACCAATGATTTTGAAAGGCATGATGTCAACATCACGTTGAACTTCGTCATCTTTAAAACGACGACCGATTAAACGCTTAATCGCGAAGAAAGTGTTAGTTGGGTTGGTAACAGCTTGACGTTTAGCTGGTGAACCCACCAATGTTTCATCTTCAGTGTATGCGATGATAGATGATGTAGTACGTTCGCCTTCAGCGTTCTCAATTACGCGAGCTTTGTCGCCATCAAGGACAGCAACACAAGAGTTCGTTGTGCCTAAGTCAATACCAATAATTTTGCCCATGAGGATCTCCGAAATATAAAATTTTAGTGTTTCTAAATTTGCTTATGGTTGTTGATATGGGGTCAGGGTTTGAAATTTCAAGTCCTAATTTTTAGCCTCTCATATCAGCCTTACTGCATATATTGGGACAGCGATCAGAATTACAAGGGCTAGATCGTAAATTTATTAAAAATATCTTAAGCAAATAGCAATTAAATAGTGCGTTCATTTTGCATATTGCATACAATCCTGACAATTATCTCGCCTGCGTATTATTTTCAAATAGGAAAGACATTGTCGAACACTACTCTTGCTTACATTTATGGCCTTTTGGCTGTATTACTGTGGTCGACTGTCGCCACTGCATTTAAAATTGCACTAGGTTATTTCACTCCACTGCAACTGGTTTTTGTGGCAGTCATTACCTCTATTTTTGCGTTAAGTATGATCGTAATAGCCCAAGGTCATTTTGGTTTAATCGCTAAACAATTTATCAAACGACCGCTTTTTTATTTATTCACAGGTCTATTAAATCCGTTTTTATACTATTACGTATTATTTGAAGCCTATGACTTGCTGCCCGCTCAGCAAGCATTGTCACTTAATTATACTTGGGCAATATTACTGCCAATTTTAGCGGTGCCTTTACTGGGTCATAAACTGACTAAAGTCGATGTAATGGCGGCCATTATTGCTTATAGCGGCGTTTACGTTATTGCTAGCGGCGGTAATCTCACCAGTTTTAACTTTGATAGCCCAACAGGCATCGCGTTTGTATTAAGCAGTACGGTGATCTGGTGTTTATATTGGGTGATTAATACTAAAGATGATGGCGATGCAATTGTCAGTCTATTACTGAGTTTTCTCATTGGCTTGCCGTTTGTTACAGCTGCAATGATGCTGCATCAACCCATTGAAGCAATAAGCTGGTCAGCACTGGCAGCTGGTATGTATGTAGGTCTTTTTGAAATGGGCTTAACTTTCGTACTATGGTTAATGGCACTAAAAACCACCAATAAAACTTCGAATATCACCACACTGGTATTCTTAACGCCGGTACTATCTGTTGGTTTAATCTCAGTGATATTAAAAGAGCAAATCACCGTAAGTACATACATTGGCTTATGTTTCATTTTAACGGGTTTAATATTGCAAAAAGCGCTACCTAAACTAATTAATAAACCTATGCCTATTCTATTACATAAGCTTATGCATAAGTTTATGCCTAAAATTAAGCAATAAAATCAGCAGCTAATTGGTAATTACACGATGTTTGTACTTAACGCTATTTAGTAACTAGTCTTATTAGGGCCTGTTGATCTTTCAAGGTTGTTTTTGCAGCGAATTGTTGGCCATTTATACAAGGTAGAGACTTTGTGGTGTAGTTATTCTACATAAAAAGTCGATAACGCAGTAAAAATGGCCAACAAACGCTGCCCAAAGGGTTCGACTAAAAGCGTTTTACTCTTTGTTGGATGAATTTTGCTTAGATGACTAGGCATCAATCCATCCGCCTCAATTAAAACGCTTTTATTTCGAACAAAACGTAACCAGCAAAGATCAACAGGCCCTAATATCTGGCTATATTTAGTACTAACCTTAACAAGCTGGTTGTCAGCTAGCTTATTAGTTGTTATTAATATGTTACATGCAAATAGTGGAGATACTGGCAATGGGAATGCCGCGGTGGAATTTTAGTGACACTGTCGAAACAAGGATCCGTATTACCAGTTTATTAATAACGGTATGCATCATGGTATTTGAGTATTTTTATGGTGATAGCTCAACTCAATACCCAGCTATGTATATCTGCGTTTTTATTTTTCCTGCTGTCTATTTTAATAACCGCATTCAGTCTAAATACTTTCCATTCATGAAAGAGTATGTCCAAGCTACTCGTATTGCCGCGATCATCATGACATTAAGCAGTTTTGGAGTTTGGTGCTACGCCACCTACTTACGCTTAACAATTCCAGCCATGCCGAGCCACCTTATTTATACCCAATAGTTGGTTGTTAGTTCGTCGTTAAGTATCTAAACATAGGCAAAATCTTTACTACTATTTCAACTCCTTAAACCGTAAAAACAAAAAAAGCACCGAAGTGCTTTTTATTGTGACAGCTTTGCATGATGGGCTTTGCGAGCTAAATAGCTAACTCGGCACATTAACTGCGAGCAGTATAATCGCCAGTAGCCAACCACTTATAGGTAGTTAATGCATCCAGTGCCATTGGCCCGCGAGCGTGTAGTTTTTGGGTACTTACAGCAACCTCTGCCCCTAAACCAAACTGAGAGCCATCGGTGAAACGAGTACTGGCGTTAACATAAACGGCAGCTGAATCCACTTGATTCATAAAGTGACACGTTGCATTAATATCGTCAGACAAAATAGCTTCAGAGTGACCACTAGAATGCTTACGAATATGCTCAATGGCGATATCAATATCAGAAACCACTTTCACACCTAATGTTAATGACAACCATTCAGTCGAATAGCTTTCATCAGTAGCTGAATAAATTTCAAAAGCTTCAGTATCAACCAAAGCTTTGGTTTTATCACAAGTATAAAAGCTAACGCCAAGTGCCGACATTTGTGCAAATAACTTCGGTAAGAACTCAGCGGCTACAGCTTCGTGAACCAATAAAGTATCAAGCGCATTACATACGGTAGGACGCTGCACTTTAGCATTAATAATCACTTCAGCACTGCGGCTAAGATCTGCCATTTTATCAAGGTACAAATGACAAATCCCAATGCCACCTAAAATTACAGGAATACTGGCTTTCTCGGCACATAAACGCTGTAATGTTTGACCGCCACGAGGAATAATCATATCTACATATTGATCTAAGGTCAGCAAACCTGTGACTAATTCTCTATCCGTTGAATTAATTAGTTGTACTGCATTTTCAGGTAAACCTTGTAGCGTTAATGCTTTGCGGATCACGTCACTTAATACTTGATTAGAAGTCAGTGTTTCTTTACCACCACGCAAAATAACCGCGTTACCGGTTTTTAATGCAAGAACCGCAATATCAACAGTCACATTAGGGCGCGCTTCATAAATCACCCCAACGACACCGAGTGGCACACGACGTTGAGTTAATCGCAAACCGTTGTCTAATAACTGACTCGCAGATTCACTCCCTACGGGATCGGCAAGGTTAATCACATTGTCGATATCAGCAATAATGCCGTTTAACCTTTCATTATCCAGTAACAAGCGATCAATCATGGCATCGGTTAAGCCATTGTCTTTAGCTGCAGCGACATCTTTGGCATTAGCAGCAAGGATAGAGTCACTGTTAAGCGATAGCTGCTCACTAATACAATGTAATAATTCAGATTTTTTTGACTAGATAAATTAGCCAAGGCAAAGCTTGCTGCCTTTGCCTGCTTGCCTAATGTTTGTAAATATTCTTTATGAGGCATGTTTGCTTCCCTTAAATTGTTCGCAATCTAATAACACCATATCGTTACGGTGGATTATAGAAGCGCCATAGTCATAACCAATTAATTCTTCAATTTCGTTTGAGTGCTTACCGGCAATGATCACCATGGCACGTGAGCAATAGCGGGTTAAGCCCTTTGCTATGACATTGCCTGATTGATCGGTTAATAACACAATGGCACCACGTTCGAATTCGCCTTCAACGCTTACTATGCCTTTTGATAATAAACTGCTTCCAGTTTCAACAACCGCATGACATGCGCCGTCATCTAGTACAAATCGCCCTTCTGTCGCAGGTCCGACTAAAATCCACTGTTTGCGGTAACTTAATGGATTTTTGATCGCGCTAAAATGGGTGCCTATAGCTTCTTTATTGGCAATTTTTGTAATGACATCTGGGTGATGACCTGAAGCAATAACCACTTCAACACCCGCTCTTTTAGCAATGTCAGCAGCTTCTAATTTTGTCGCCATCCCGCCAGTACCTAGCCCAGATACCGCGCCGCCAGCTAACTGACGTAAATTATCATCAATGGTGGCAACGTTAGAGATTAATTTGGCATTAGGGTTCGATCTCGGGTCTGCATCGAATAAGCCTTTTTGATCCGTCAGTAGCACTAATAAATCAGCTTCACATAGCAATGCGGCTCTGGCAGATAAATTATCATTATCGCCCACTTTAATCTCATTAGTGGCGACTGCATCATTTTCATTAATGATTGGAATAATGTTGTTTTGCAACAGGACATTAATCGTATCGCCTGCATTCATGTAGCGCTCAAGATCATGCAAGTCAGCACCAGTTAATAGCAACTGCCCTACATGCAAACCATAAATACTAAAGACTTCACTCCAAGCAAGAATTAACTGACTTTGACCCACTGCGGCGAGTAGTTGTTTGTGGGGCATGTCATCGGGGAGTTCGGGGTACTGCAGGTGCTCACGACCAGCTGCAATTGCACCAGAAGTACAAAGAACAACTTCAAAACCTGAACGCACTAACAAAGACATTTGTCTTGCTAGTTCAACCATATGTGCTTTATCAAGTTTATTACTACCTGATGTGAGCACGCTGGTGCCTAATTTTATTACTACCCGCTGGTAAGACATTTGGTACCTTTCCAAACAAACATTTTAATGGAAGATTTTTATACCTAATTAGACCAAAGAATAATAGCTATCCTTGGTAATGTTAAATGAAATTCATGACTTAATTTATGATTCTGCACAAAAAAGGGCTATGCAATGCATAACCCTTAACAAATATTTAATAACTCACTTTATTTTAGCTTACATCTTTTAATTAACAAAACCTTTAAAAATGGGCCTTATAAATAAAGTCACAATATATCACTGCATTCAAAACACTAAACTTTAACCAAAAACAAACAAGTTGCATCATTAACCGTATATGAATTTGACTAAAAATAATGCAGCAATAAATACAATACCAAGGTTAAGATCTTTAAAGCGCCCAGTAAGCAGTTTAATCACGGCATAAGAAATAAAACCAAAACCAATTGCATTGGCAATTGAAAAGGTTAATGGCATCAGTAAACACACAATCACTACCGGTGCCGCTTCTGTTAAATCTTCCCATTCAACATTGACTAACCCAGACATCATTAAAATTGCCACATAAAACAGCGCGCCACTGGTTGCGTAAGCTGGCACCATTCCCGCAAGCGGGGCGAAAAATAGCGCTAGCAGAAATAAAATCCCCACAACCACTGCCGTTAAACCCGTTCGGCCACCGGCACTAACACCTGCTGTACTTTCGATATAACTGGTTGTTGTAGAAGTACCTAAACTTGCCCCTGCAATTGTTGCCAAACTGTCCGCACTTAACGCGCGCTTCACTCTTGGTAAGCGACCTTGCTCATCAAGGAATCCACCACGTTGAGCCACAGCAACCAATGTGCCTGAGGTATCAAATAAATCAACAAACAAAAAGGCAAATATCACTGAAATCATGCTGATTTCTAATACGCTCGATAAGTCCATTTTCATAAACGTCGGCGCTATAGAAGGCGGCATCGACACCACACCAGTGTATGCGACATCACCAAACATCAGTCCTAATGCAGTCACTATAAAGATACTTAAAATAACAGCAGCTTTAAGACCACGTTGCACCATAGCAATAATTAAGAAGAAACCTAATGCAGCCATTACTGCTGGGAACGAAGTAATATCGCCCATGGTAACCAGTGTTGCAGGGCTAGCAACAACAATACCCGCAGCTTTTAAGCCGATAAAAGCAAGAAATAAACCAATACCCGCAGCAATTCCCAAACGTAAACTCATTGGAATACTATTGACGATCCATTCTCTAATTTTGACTAAAGATAAGATTAAAAAACAAATACCAGACATGAATACCGCACCCAGTGCGGTTTCCCAGCTATAACCCATTTCACCAACAACGGTATAGGTAAAGAATGCGTTTAATCCCATACCTGGTGCTAATGCAATTGGATAATTAGCCACAAACCCCATGACTAAACAACCCACCGCCGCAGCTAAACAAGTCGCAACAAATACTGCACCTTGATCCATGCCTGCATCCGCTAGCATCATCGGATTCACAAAAATGATATATGCCATGGTTAAAAAAGTCGTAATACCCGCAATCACTTCTTGTTTTAAATTTGACTGGTTTTCTTTGAGTTTGAACAGTTTCTCTAACATGAAACTTAAATCCTTGAAAAAGGGAATTGAACGAATGTGGGTCAATCTTATTTAGCCTCTTCAAAAGTGCAGAAGAATGAAAAAGATGACATTTTTATGACGAGGATTATAGGTATTTATATGGCGTATAGCCATATTCACAATATAAACACTCATATTCGCTAGCAAGACAATTTAATCGTTTGATTCGCTTGAGTTCGTGATAGAGAGGCAAAAAAAAGCCTACTCAATGAGTAGGCTGACAAGTTAACAAGTTTTCCGGTATGGGGATGGGAAAACTGAATCACAATAAAGTGATAAAACTTCATAATAAACTAGCAATAGAGAACTAGCTTACTGTTGTCTAAGATCGCCGTGAGGCGACAGAAAAAAGGGTTGATACGGGTAAAACTACAATCAAGGATGGGTTAGCCCTTGAAGGTCATGGCATATAAACCACCAGATAAAGCATCAGAACTTAACCAAGTGTTTTGCCAATAAATATATTGATTGCCTGTATAAGACATAGTAAATACTCCAAATAAAGTTGTTTAAAACCTAGTCTTGCTGGGCTCGGTTCCTTGGAACTTACTTTTCTCAATCCATTGAGACAACTTACTTACTCGATTCCTTGGAGACTTTATCCTTCCTGGATGAACTAGAATTGAAAAGCACCGTGCTCTTCAACGAGATTAATAATACCAAAATGTAATTTTATTACAAGTATTATTTAAAAATAATTTTAAAACAGCCAAAAAAGAAACTAAATTACATTTGTATGACTATAAAAATACAAGCGGCTTTGTTACTTACGCAACAAAGCCACTATATATGGTGCTAGGTTAAACTTTAAGCTACTACAAATTAGATTATTGCATTTTGTAATAAAGTTACCAATGGTGATGCGGTAGGTTTACCGTATAAAGGATGACCTTCTGTGGCACTACCTGCAATATCAATATGCGCAAAAGGGAGAGGTGTTTGCGATTGAGTGCCATGCTCAGCTAAACCCGATGCATTAATCAAAAATGCAGCAGGATATTGATGTCCTCGGGCAGTAATAGCTGATGGTCCGTTATTCGATGACAATAACTCACCTAGTCCAGATATATTGTTTACTTTAGCAAAGTCATCATGACGCAGGCGAGAAAGCTCAACCGACTCCCCCCATTGATCTGCAATTGCCGCAATGCCTTCACCAATCCCCATCTGCTTTGACACCGCATTTTCAACTACTGCTGTATAACCGCCATAACAGCGCACTACATGACCTGTTAATGTAGCAACAGAAAACAGTTGCGGATTCACAGCTGATATCGCCTTTAATCTTAAATGCGATAATAAGTCCGCTAACACTAAACGCCCTTCAGCATCAGTGTTACCAATTCTGACGCGAACACCTGCATGACTATTAATAATTTCATCAGGTACGAATGCATCACTACCAATACTGTTTCTAACCAAACCAAGCTCAGCAATAACGCGGATACCTTTAGGCTTTAAAATAGATAAGGTTTTCATTAGTCCAGCAACAGCGGCTGCACCGCCTTTATCTCGGCTCATGCCTGCCATACCGCCAGCAACCTTAATATCTGCACCGCCTGTATCGTAGATCACACCTTTTCCTGCAAATAAGAAGGTTTTTTCAATTTCACCTTCTGATGCATATTCAATTTTAACGACTCGAGGTTGATGCCTTGGAACACAAAATGATGCCCGTCCCACTGCGCACAATAGAGGATAGTCACGCTCAAGCTCTTCTTGCTCTTCAATAACAGAGACACTCAAACCGCTGCCTTCAAAAGCATCAACGCAATAATCAGCAAATGCTGGTGCAGCCATTCTTTCAGGCTCAGTCCCACATAAGTCACGCGCAAGTACTTTACCGCTTTCGACTGCATTGAGTAGCTCACTACAAGATTCAGTCACCAATAAACCAATATTAACCATTGCGGGTTTCGTTTGCTCAGCTTCACGATACTCAAGTGATTGCCAAAGTTCTTGGCCACAAGCTAATGCAGAGACTTGTTTGGCATATTGATAACGAGCATCACTATGCTCACTGACTACAAGTAAAGGTTTAACTGCACCAGCGGCTTTGGCTATAGCGATACCTTCTCGAGCGGCTTTAGCAAATACGGTCACATCACTATATTCGTTTTCAGCATTGATCACTGGCGATACAATTAAACGACCGCCAGCTAGTCCTGGGGCTAATAATAATGTCGCACTGCGTCCAATGCGTTGGTCAATTTGTTTAGCATGATTGGCGAGTAGCTTAATTTCATTCTGCGCTACATTGTCTAAATCAGAAGCTACAACAATCACGGCATCCCAGCCATGTCCTTCAAAAATTGCTTCATCATTTTGAACGTCTACTAGATCCACTTGAAACATGAGCCTTCCTTTTTAGTATTTTTTATTAAGGTATGAACAGTCTGCATTTGAACAATAAATAATAGCGACTAACCATCATCAAAGTATATAAATTTAAAACCCTATGAGGGTTAATATTTATTTACATATATTTGATAAAGAGCAAACAATCAAATGGCCACAGATCACAGTCAAACTTGCCTGATATGCTAGACTGTTGACCATCTATTCCCACCTCAAAAACAAATAAGGGAGTCTTCGTGACAGCGATCAATCAATTATATCCTCAGCCTCTATGGCAATGGTTTGAACAGATTTGTTCAATTCCGCATCCTTCGAAATTCGAACAAGCTTTAAGTGAACATATTCAACAATGGGCTAAGTCAAAAAACTTAAGTATTGTCGAAGACAAAGTGGGTAACCTGATCATTAAAAAGCCTGCTTTTCCAGGCATGGAAGATCGTAAGGTTGTGGTACTTCAAGCGCACATTGATATGGTGCCGCAAAAAAACGCTGACAAAGAACATGATTTTGAGAAAGATCCCATTGAAGCATACGTTGATGGCGAATGGGTTAAAGCCAATGGCACAACCTTAGGCTCTGATAATGGTATTGGTATGGCATCAGCCTTAGCTGTGCTTGGTGCAGATGATATCAAACATGGCCCATTAGAAGTGCTACTGACCATTGATGAAGAAGCCGGTATGACTGGAGCTTTCGGTCTTGAAGCTGGCATGTTGGATGCGGATATTTTGATTAATACCGATTCAGAACAAGAAGGCGAAATCTACATGGGTTGTGCTGGCGGTGTTGACGCTCAGTTGAGCGTGCCGATGTCTTGGCAAGCACCTGAGCAAACCAATGCAAGCTTTAGCTTGACCTTATCAGGGCTTAAAGGTGGTCACTCTGGCGTGAACATCCATTTAGGTCGCGGTAATGCCAATAAGTTACTTGCCCGCTTCTTATTTAGCTACGCTGACGAC
The DNA here is from genome assembly GCF_055808815.1 of Shewanella sp. GJ50-10. Classification (NCBI taxonomy): domain Bacteria; kingdom Pseudomonadati; phylum Pseudomonadota; class Gammaproteobacteria; order Alteromonadales; family Shewanellaceae; genus Shewanella; species Shewanella sp. GJ50-10. The sequence continues at coordinate 3,406,427 of NZ_JBVVSS010000001.1, forward strand.
CTTGCTCTAGAGCTGGTTAATTTCACTGGCGGTTCACTACGTAATGCCATTCCGCGTGAAGCCAGCATTAGCTTTATGTTACCAAGTGACAACCAAGCAAAGCTTGAGCAAGCGATAAGTGAGTTCCAAGCAATTGTACGCGCAGAATTATCGATTGCCGATCCAGATATGCTGCTCACACTTGCAGCAGTAGATGCGCCAGAAAAAGTCATGAGTGAAGATGCGCAAAACACCTTAGTTGATTTGCTCCACGCATGCCCTAATGGCGTAATGCGCATGAGTGATGAAGTTGAAGGCGTAACTGAAACATCGTTAAATGTTGGTGTTATCAGCACTGAAAATGAATCAGTTGAAGTCTTATGTCTAATTCGTTCGTTAATCGACTCAGGACGGGTTGAGATTGAAACCCAACTGACCGCACTTGCTAACCTTTCAGGTGCAAGTATCGAATTATCGGGCGCCTACCCTGGTTGGAAACCTGACAATAACTCACCTGTCATGGCTATTGTTCGTGATACTTATAATGATATTTATAAGAAAGACCCAACTATCATGGTTATTCACGCAGGTCTTGAGTGTGGATTGTTTAAAGAGCCATATCCAACAATGGACATGGTTTCTATTGGTCCAACTATTCGTTACCCACACAGCCCTGATGAAATGGTTAACATCACCACTGTTGGTCAATACTGGGAGCTACTATTAGCTGTACTTGAACGTATCCCAGCAAAAGGCTAGTTACCAATTAGCACTCAAATAAAAGGCTGCCAATGGGCAGCCTTTTTTATCAGTAAACTATCAGTAATCTTCACCTTAAAAGTTTAAGTCTAATTGCTCACTACTGCGTGACTGCTCATCATTTTGAGCCACAATATCAGCAAGCCCTACAGAAACACCTACCAAACGAATCCCCCTGCCATTAGCTCGCTCTAATGCTTGTGTCAGCAGTTCTTGAAATAGGTTAACCGAAATCTCATCACTGCGATGCTCAATTGTAGTTTGTTTAAAATCATTAAACTTAAGCTTCACCACTTGTTTATGGATCTGTCTGTCTTTAGCACTTCGGTGCACCCTAGCAATCAATTCTTGAATAAGTTGTGGCATGACATTATTACATTGCTCGAGGGTGAAAATGTCTTGTGCAAGTGTGGTTTCAACACCCACTGATTTACGAATTCTATTTGGACTAATCAATCGATTATCAATACCTTGTGAACGCTCTATTAAAACACGGCCAAACTTACCAAATGCTGTAATTAACTTATCATTTGGGTACTGCTGCACATCGGCACATGTATTCAGTCCTAAAGCAGCTAACTTAGCCGAGGTCACTTTGCCTACACCTGGAATTTTGTTTAATGTCAGAGGCTTTACAAAATCTGCGATGGCATCAGGCGGGATAACATACTGGCCGTTAGGTTTATTTAAATCAGACGCTATCTTAGCTAAGAACTTTATCGAAGCGACTCCCGCCGATGCAGTTAAGCCTGTCAGTTCAAATATCTCTTTACGAATCGCCTCTGCAATTAATGTTGCACTGCCCTTACATGCTTCACAGTCGGTGACATCAAGATAAGCCTCATCTAAAGACAGTGGTTCAACTAAGTCAGTATAGCGATGAAAAATTTCACGAATTTGCACAGAGACAGACTTGTATACATCCATCCGACCGGGCACTAAAGTAAGATTTGGACACAACTTAAGTGCATGATAACTCGACATGGCAGAGCGCACTCCAAATTCACGCGCTTCATAATTACAGGTACTGATGACACCTCTGCGATCGCTTCTCCCACCCACGGCCAAAGGCTTGCCACGCAGTTCAGGAAAATCCCGCATTTCAACTGCGGCAAAATAACAATCCATATCAATATGAATGATTTTTCGCATAGTAGAGGTCATTGTTAATCAACTTCAAAGGTGAGTGAGTTGTTCAGTCCAGACAACATGATTACAAAAGGCATCACTAACATCTGTTGCAGTTTAAGTTAGGAGCTTATTTTTAAATAATAACTAAAACAGAAAACCATGTACACAAACACTGTATATAAAAACAGTACTAACGTTTGCTCTGATCTTTGAGAAAAGTTTAAACATGAGCAACAGCCTTTTAAGCTGTTGTCTATTTATTAAAGCCAATCAATAGGCTGAACGCTGAGAAAGCAAAATGACTAAAAATAAAAAAACCCAAGCTGTTATAAACAGTTGGGCTTTGGCATTAAAATGTGTAAAACAAATTACATTTTAGTTTGTAGGTAGTTTTGTAAGCCTACACGGTCAATTAAGCGAATTTGTTTTTCTAACCAGTACATGTGGTCTGATTCGGTATCATCAAGTAGTACTTCTAAGATTTCGCGAGTTTGGAAGTCTTCTTTGGCTTCACAAAGTGCAATCACTTCACGAAGATGATCTGCAACTGCATATTCGTAGTTCAAGTCATTCTTCATCATTTCTTCAACATCTTTACCGATGTTTAATGCTTCACGGCTAGCAACATCAGGCGTTCCTTCAAGGAACAAAATACGTTGGACAAGTTTAGCTGCGTGGGCTTTTTCATCGTCAGACTCATGAAGAATACGCGTGTATAGTTCGTCAAATCCCCAATCTTCATACATGTGAGCATGTACAAAATACTGGTCCATAGCCGACAATTCACCGGTTAATAGTGCGTTAAGCGCTGCAATAACTTCTGGATTACCTTTCATGTTAATTTCCTATTAATCTTTAATTTGTGATTGAAGGTAGTTTTGAATACCTGTTTGATTGATTAACTCTTTTTGAGACTCAATCCAATCTAGGTGCTCTTCTTCATCTTCGAGTAAATCTTCTAATAAGTCGCGGCTGACATAATCGCGCTCTGCTTCACACAGTTTGATAGTTTCACGCAATACCACTAACTGTTCAGTTAGCGCTTGCTCATCACAATCAAGCATTTCTTCACAGTGCTCACCAATACGCAATTTGTCTAACTGTTGAAGGTTAGGCAGGCCTTCCAAAAACAATACACGCTCAATTAACTTGTCAGCATGTTTCATGTCTTGAATCGACTTTTTGTATTCTTTTTCATTAAGGTTTTCTAAACCCCAATGCTTAAACATGCGCGCATGTAAGAAATATTGGTTAATTGCAGTTAACTCACAAGTCAGCACACGGTTTAGCTGACTAATTACTTTTGGATGGCCTTTCATGATTTTGTCCTTTAAATGCAAGATTGATCTGGATCAATTTCCAACAGAATAGTACATACGCTTACGAAACACAAATACCCTTTAAAATCATAAACTTATTTATTGATAATCATTATCATTATAACTTAGGTTATTAACTAGGTTCATAAATTCGCATTGCTAACTATTTTCAATAGAATCACGCCTCTATGGAAAAACGTCAATAATCAAACATGCTTTAAATCACAAAAATCAGTGAAATTGTTAATTAAAAACACCTCAAAATAGTTTTGTAAATTTTGTATCTCACTGCATAGTTATTTGCTGAAACAAAAAATCCAGATAAGCAAATGCTCATCTGGACTTCATTTTGACACCCTCTTGTTAAAGAAAGTCCTTATAGATTTTTTCGCTAGTTCACCATGCCAATAACATGGCTAAAAGTGATTAAATGATGCGATTTTGATTTAGCTTAGCTTCTCGCTCAGACTCAGCCATACGGCGTTTACGTTTATCACATGGGTCATCACAATCACAGGCTTTTTCAATACCTAATACACCTAAACCACCACAGCTGCCTTCAACTGCTTTTCTCTTGATGATATAGCCAACAGACATCAATAGAAAAAATAATAACAACACAACGAACGCTGCAATAAAGGTACTCATAATGTTCTCCAACTTTTTCTTCTAATCTGGAAATATCGCTTAATGAAATTCATCGTCTCAATCATGTCGCATTTATTGAATGTATGGTGCAAATGCTTCACTGTAAAACACATCGTAATCTTCGCCATCTTTTTCAATCAGCATCACTGGTAAGTGCTGATCGTGTGCCAAAGCTAATGAAGCTTCAGTACCTAATACCATCATAGCAGTCGCATATGCATCAGCAGTCATACTGCTAGGGTGTAAGACAGTAACAGAAGCAAGCTTATGCTTAATTGGGTACCCGGTGCGAGGATCAATTAAATGCGAAAAGCGTTCGCCATTTTCTTCGTAATAAATTCGATAGTCACCCGATGTTGCCAGCGCCATGTTTCCTGGTTCAACAACTTGTTGAATCGACGCCCCTTCTGTTGAAGGTTTTTCAACAGCGATACGCCAAGGCGCACCATCATCTTTAACGCCTTTAACGCTGATTTCACCACCGATTTCGACTAAGTAACCTTCTACTTGGTACTTATCTAATAAGTTCGCTATTTTATCGACACCATAGCCTTTGGCTAATGATGATAAATCGACATATAAATCAGGGTTAGTTTTAGTCAGTTTTAACCCATTAATAGTAAAACCATTAATATCGGCTTTGGCTTTCACTCTTTCAATGGTTTCTGCGCTTGGTATTTCAGTTGGGCGTTTATCTGGCCCAAACCCCCATAAATTGACTAATGGACCTAGGGTAATATCAAGTGCGCCATCAGTAACATCATAGAGTCGTAACCCTTCTTTGAAGACTTCTATCGTATCTTCTGAAACGGTAATACTTTGATTAATTCCAAGCTGATTAAATTTTGATAATTCAGATCTCGGCCTATAAGTCGACATTTGATCATTCACCAACTCAAGCGCAATATCGATTTCTGCTTGCAGTAATTGTGTCGTTGGTAAACGGTCATTACGTACCACTTTAATATGGTAAGTAGTGCCCATCGTTTTTCCAGCAAGTGACACAATTTTATCTTCAGTTCCACAAGCTGTTAGGAATAATAAAACAAGGGATACAGCAATCGATTTTATAGCAATCTTTATCATTTCAAACTTCAAATTAGTAATATCTAAAATAAAAAATTGCAGCTTACTAACTAGAGTGACCTCCGTGTCAGCGAGCTGCAATTTATGACGTTCAATGTCTTTTGGGTAATTGCTAATCTTTAAGGATTAACGCATTAGCCACCAAAGTCATCGAGTAAGATGTTTTCATCTTCAACACCTAAGTCTTTAAGCATACCGATTACGGCAGCATTCATCATCGGAGGTCCACACATGTAGAACTCACAATCTTCTGGTGCATCATGGTCACGTAAGTAGTTTTCGTACAATACGTTATGAATGAAACCAGTGTAGCCATCCCAGTTATCTTCTTCTTGCGGATCAGATAATGCAACATGCCACTCAAAGTTTTCATTGGTTGATGCTAAACCGTCAAAATCTTCAACATAGAACATTTCACGCTTAGAACGAGCACCATACCAGAAACTCATCTTACGCTTAGAGTTAAGACGCTTAAGTTGATCGAAGATGTGCGAACGCATCGGCGCCATACCAGCACCACCACCAACGAATACCATTTCAGCATCAGTTTCTTTAGCGAAGAACTCACCAAATGGACCAGAGATAGTGACTTTGTCACCTTCTTTTAGGCTCCAGATGTACGATGACATTTTACCACAAGGTAAGGTCAAATTACGTGGCGGTGGCGTAGCAATACGCACGTTCAACATAATGATACCAAATTCTTCTGGATAGTTTGCCATTGAATATGCACGAATTGTTTCTTCATCAACTTTTGATTCTAAGTTGAAGAAGCCAAAGTGCTCCCAGTCGCCACGGTATTCTGCAGGTACATCAAAATCTGCATATTTAACATGGTGAGCTGGTGCTTCAATCTGAATGTAACCACCGGCGCGGAAAGGTACAGATTCATCACCAGGAATTTGCAGCTTAAGTTCTTTAATGAACGTTGCTTTGTTATCGTTTGAGATAACTTCACATTCCCATTTCTTGATGCCGAAAATTTCTTCATCAAGTTCAATGTCCATATCAGTTTTAACGTTAACCTGACAGGCTAAACGACAACCCTGACGAGCTTCACCTTTGCTAATATGATCAAGTTCGGTAGGTAGAATATCACCACCACCAGACTTAATGTTAACGCGACACTGACCACATGAGCCACCGCCACCACAGGCACTTGATACGAAAATACCATTATCTGCTAACGCACCTAATAGTTTATTACCCGCACCTGTTTTAATTGCTTTATCGCTATCATCATTGATTGAGATAGTGATATCACCGCTAGCGACTAACTTAGATTTAGCGAATAAAATCACTAAAACTAAAATCAGTACGATGGCGGTAAACATACTCACACCTAGATAAACATCTATTGGAGTAGCGTTAAGAATATCCATTAACTTTATCCTTTAAGGTTCAAATTAATACGTCGTAAGGTCTCTCTTAAAGAGATACACCTGAGAACGACATGAAACCTAGCGCCATCAAGCCAGAAGTGATGAAGGTAATACCTAAACCACGTAAGCCTTTTGGAACATCAGAATACTTCATTTTCTCGCGAAGACCAGCTAGCAATACGATTGCTAAAGCCCAACCAATACCAGAGCCAATACCGAATACTAAACTCTCGCCAAGGTTGTAATCACGCTCAACCATGAATGAAACTGCACCAAAAATCGCACAGTTTACGGTGATCAATGGTAAGAAAATACCTAACGCGTTATACAAAGGTGGGAAATACTTATCTAACGCCATTTCCAAAATTTGCACTAAAGCAGCGATAACACCGATGAAGGTAATGAACTTCAAGAAGCTCAAATCTGCATCAGGAACACCAGCCCAAGCAAGCGCGCCTGGTGCTAATAATCCTTGGTAGATGATTTGGTTAACTGGTACAGCAATGGCAAGAACCACAATTACTGCTACACCAAGGCCCATCGCTGTGGTGACTTTCTTAGACACAGCTAAGAAAGTACACATACCCAAGAAGAAGGCTAATGCCATGTTCTCAATGAATATCGAACGAATTAACAGACTAATATAATGTTCCATTGCGCTTACCCTTTTGCTTCTACTTGCTCTGGCTTATAAGTACGGATAATCCAGATCAACATACCGATCAAGAAGAACGCACTAGGAGGAAGAAGTAACAAACCATTTGGCTGGTACCAACCACCGTCAGAGACTTTGCTTAGGATTTCAACGCCAAATAATGAACCGTTACCAAATAGCTCACGGAAGAAGCCAACTGATAATAGGATTGCACCGTAGCCTAAGCCGTTACCGATACCGTCCATGAAGCTCATTAAAGGAGGAGTTTTCATCGCATAGGCTTCTGCACGACCCATTACAATACAGTTAGTAATAATCAAACCAACAAATACTGATAACTGCTTAGCGACGTCATAGGCGTATGCTTGCAGTACTTGGTCTACCACGATTACTAATGAAGCAATAATGGTCATTTGCACAATAATACGAACACTACTTGGAATGTGATTACGTAAAATCGAAATAAATAAGTTCGAAAATGCCGTAACCGCAGTCAATGCTAATGTCATTACGATGGCTGTTTCCATTTTAGCGGTTACAGCTAGCGCACTACATACACCCAAAATTTGCAGAGCAATTGGGTTGTTGTTAATGATAGGTCCAGTTAGAACCTGTTTAAGCTCTTTAGCATCAGCCATTAGCTCAGTCCTCCATTGCGTGCTTTTTCGATAAAGCGTGCAAAACCTTCTTCACCTAACCAGAACGTTAGTGAATGCTGAACACCATTACTTGTTAGTGTCGCGCCAGATAAAGCATCTACGCCATGAACTGAAGAAGCAACAGTTGGGATCTTAGTGACTTGAATAGCTAACTCGCCATTGTCATCATAAAGTTTCTTACCTTGCCACTTAGCAACCCATTGTGGATTTTGAACTTCACCACCAAGACCTGGAGTTTCACCAGAACCTGTGAAGTCGTAATACACTAAGCTACGAATAGTATTCATATCAGGTTCAACGGCTAAGAATGCAAACATGGTTGACCATAAACCGTATCCTTTAACAGGAATAATAACGGTTTGCAGTTCATTGCTATCATCTTTAACAAGATAAACAACACCTTGATTTGCTACGCGCTTCACTGATGCAATATCGTTTTCAGGCTTGAAAGATGTTGCTGGAGTACGTGCTGCTTTTTCGACATCAAAAGTATCAGCATCACCTTCTACGAAGTCACCTGATTTTAAATCAACTAGGCGCGCTTCAACATACTTGTTGTATGTTTCGATGATGACGTCTTTCTCTACTTTGCCAGCTTTAGTATCCACTAAGCCTGCAGCTTCAAGAATGTACTTTTGCTTATCCAGCAATTTGTTTTGCTGTTGAGTCGGCTTTAATAATACTGCTGCTGTCGACACAAACATTGAGCAAACAAAGCACAGACCCACTACCACAAATAATGTTTTGCCGATTGATTCTTTATTACTGGCCACGTGAAATCCTCCGCTTAACATTTGCTTGAACCACAAAATGGTCAAATAAAGGTGCGAATAAGTTAGCGAATAGAATTGCTAACATCATGCCTTCTGGGAATGCTGGGTTAATAACACGGATAAATACCGCCATAGCACCAATCAGTAAGCCGTAAGCCCATTTCGCATTATTTGTAAATGACGCTGACACTGGGTCAGTTGCCATAAACATCATACCGAATGCAAAGCCACCTAAAACAAGGTGCCAATACCAAGGCGTAGCAAACATTGCATTAGTATCACTACCGATAAGATTAAGCAGAGTTGAAACTGCAATCATACCCAGTAAGACACCAGCAATAATGCGCCAAGAAGCAATACGGGTATAAACGATAACCGCGCCGCCTAAAAGAATCGCGAAAGTAGATACTTCACCGACAGAACCTGGAATGAAACCAAAGAACGCATCCCACCAGTCTTGAGTGATACCGTATTCTAATGTGCCTTGTGCAGCTTGGCTCAGTGCAGTTGCACCAGAGAAACCGTCAGCCACAACCCAAGACGTGTCACCAGACATGTTTAGTGGGTATGCAAAGAAGAGGAAAGCACGACCAGCTAGTGCAGGGTTTAAGAAGTTACGACCTGTACCACCGAAGACTTCTTTAGCAACAACGACACCAAAGGTAATACCTAGTGCAACCATCCATAAAGGAATTGTCGCAGGTAATGTCAGTGCAAAAAGAATCGATGTAACGAAGAAACCTTCGTTAACTTCATGGCCACGTACAGAAGCAAATAATACTTCCCAGAAACCACCAACTGCAAAGGTCACAGCATAGATAGGTAAGAACCAACAGGCGCCGTACCACATCAAGGCCGCTATGCCAGAGTCAGCTGTTAGCTCAGTACCGAATAAGCTAAATAGGCTGACTTGCCATACATCAGGAGTAGCAAAACCAGCAATAAGCGCATCTTGAGCTTGTAAGCCAACGTTGTACATACCAAAGAACATCGCAGGGAAAGTACACGCCCAAACCGTAATCATCATACGCTTAAGGTCAAGGTTATCACGTACGTGAGTGCTACCTTTGTTTACTTTACCTGGAGTATAAAACACAGTAGCTGCCGCTTCATAAAGGGCATACCACTTTTCGTACTTACCGCCTTTTTCAAATTGCGGTTCAATACGCTCGATAAAATCTTTCAAGCTCATTAGCCTTCCCTCTCGATCGTATCTAAACAATCACGCAGGTACGTACCGTAGTCATACTTGCCTGGACATACGAAGGTACATAATGCCAAGTCTTCTTCGTCTAGTTCTAATGCGCCCAGTGCAGCAGCACCGTCATAATCACCAGAAACTAAATCGCGAAGTAACATTGTCGGTAAGATGTCTAACGGAACAACACGTTCATAGTTACCAATCGGTACCATTGCACGGTCAGAACCACCGGTACTGGTGGTCATATTGAACAGACCAGTACGATTTAAATGACCTAAGAAAGCACGAGTGATAGAGAACTTATCGCTGCCAGGCATAGCCCAACCGAATAATTCTTTTTCAGTCCCTTCAAGCAACAAACTAATTTGTTGATGATAACGACCAAGGAAAGCGTGAGGACCTGCAGCTTGACGACCACTTAAAACCGAACCTGAGATAACACGAACTGTATTACCTTCAACTTCACCAGCAGTGATTTCAGTAGTGCTTGCACCTAGAACCGTACGAATTAAACGTGGGTTCTTAGCTTCTGGGCCACCAATAGCGATAACACGTTGAGTGTTAAGTTCGCCTTGAGTAAATAGCTGACCGATTGCAATCACATCTTGATAGCCAACATGCCACACAGTGCGTGTTGCAGATGCAGGAAGTAAGTGATGAATATGAGTACCCACTAAGCCAGCTGGATGTATACCAGCGAACTCTTCAACTTGAGCATTCCCAGAAGGAATATCAGCACCAGGTGCTTTAGCAAGGAATACTTTGCCTTCAGTTAATTTAGCAAGCAGGGTTAAACCATTTGCAAAATCTTCTTTATGCTCAGCAATCACAATTGCAGGATCTGCAGCTAGTGGTTGGGTATCTATTGCGGTGACGAAAATACCAGCGGCGACAGAGTCGACTGCAGGTACTTTACTGAAAGGGCGAGTACGCAAAGCTGTCCATAGACCTGATTCAATCAAGTTCTCTTTGACAACAGCTGCATCTAACGTGTTTAAAGCGTCAGCACTGTATTGAGTAAAGCTGACTTTATCGTCACCTTCCACTTCAATTACAACTGACTGAAGTACACGTTTCGCACCCCGGTTAATTTCTAATACAGTCCCACTAGCTAAAGCAGTATATTTTACGCCTAGGTTTTTTTTATCTTCAAAAATAACCTGGCCTTTCTTAACTTTTTCGCCAACCTTGATTTTCATCGTTGGACGTAAGCCAATATACTCTTCACCCAAAGTGGCGACATTCTTAATGGCTGGGCCATTATGGATAACTTGCTCTGGGCCACCTGCTAGAGGTAGTTCCAATCCTTTCTTTATTGTAATCATATCCACAAGCACTACGTTTGAAGGAAAGACAATGCGCCGCGTTCCTACCCAAAAAAAACAAAGTGTTAACAAACACTTCAGTGTTGAGCTAGCGCAGATTTATCACGGAAATGCGATCGCAATCACGCTGGTCGCGCGCATTTTACCCCAAAATGTGCGCTATCGCCACGAAAATAATAGGTGATTGAAATTTATGATTGTTCATTTTTAAACAATTACACCTATTTAGGGTGTGGAAAAGACTGATATCAAGCGATCCGATGCAATAATTCAGTAACAAGAGCACTATAGCATTAATTTTAAAAGAATTAATACAAGAAGTGGTTTATCGTTTTTTTAACAAATGTAGCAGTTAGTATGGGCTTAAACCGCCCATACTAAAGCACTTTTAAAACAGTCAGGTAGGTAATTTTGAGGAGATTGTATTTTTTTAGAAACGCGCTTGATAGCCTAAGTAACTCAACATTTCACCTTGAGAACTTATCCCTAGGGAAGATTGTTGGCTCACTAAATCTTCATCCAGTACATTTTCTACACGTAAATAAATTTCATGCACTTCTGAGATATGATAATTGGCAGCAATATCGACTTTCCATTGCTCATCTATTTGCTGACCACCATTAAAGGCTGTCCCATAACCTAGCTCTGACTGATAAAGACCTTGCGCCATTAAACTAAATTTACCGACGATAATGCCACTACTTAACGCTAATTGCTGCTCAGGCACCCAAGGTAATTGCTCGCCTTCCACATAAAGCCCAATTAAGTCATTAGCCCCTGACTCACCAAACTCAGCTTGACTGTATTGATACTGAATTGAAATTGGAATGGCAAAGCTGTCGAATGCAAACTGATAGTCAGCGGATACATCAACACCGTTAACACTAACGTCCTCAATGTTCTCTTGGACATAGCGCTGCGAATAATCACACGCCATACTCCACATACAGCTAATATGTTGATTATCAAAATCTTGCATATAAACGTTTACGCCAAGATTAAGCGTGTCCGTTTGATAAGTCAGCCCGAATTGATACTGCAATGACTCTTGAGCTTGTTGAGTAACATTACCAGCTGCTGCTGCGCTCCAAGCTTGTTTCGCAGCAATTGCAGCTTTCCAAGCCCCTGTGGTGTAGGCAATTTCAATTGATGGGATCCAGCCATCATCAGAAAAATCAGCCGCTTCAATTCCGTAAGCTTCAGTACTCACTTCACGAGTGGTGCTGACATTTTCAAAGGCTAAACCTAGGTTAAATGACAAGGCGCCGTAATTTAATTTTGCATCCGCAGTGGTAGTGAATACGTTGACGTCATCAACATATGCAAGTACAGCTTTATCAACGTTGACACTGTCTAGGCTTCTATCGTCACTCCACAACCAATCTTGCTGACCAAATTTCATCTCAGCTTTATCGGAATGATAAAGCGCGCCATAAGTCACTTGATGCTCACCGTATTGGCTAGTGCCTTCAGTTTGCAGACCATAGCCAGCATAGTGGTTATCTTCTAACATTGAAGCAAGGTTATTACTGCCAACAGGGTTCATATCAAAATCAGCAATGGTTTGTAATTCACTAAGACCAATAAAGGTGCCATCCAATGAATTAAGTTGAGACTTTTGCTCATCATAAGATTGATAGTAGAAGTCTGACACCATTTGGGTGCCGCCTTTTAAATCAACGATATGACTGACTTGATATTTATGACGCTGGCCTTCTTGTTTATCGTTTTGAGTTGCAGAATAACGAGTGCCAGGATTTGTCGCCCAGTCCTGTGCCGTTAGGCCAATATTTGAGAAACCACTATCTGAATTAGTATACTGATACATGAACTCAGTTTGTTGTGGATTACGGGCCCCAACTAAACTGTCAGCATTAATCTTAAACATGATGTCAGTTTGGGTTTGTTCGTCATCAAAGCCACTGACGAAGCCAGTTTCTTGAGCAGTGTTTTGATAATCCACCGCTAGCATCATGCCATATTCTTTATTTAAACCGCTGGCAATAGCACCCACATGGCCATCGCCATTTTCATTGATTTCGATATTCGCTCGGCCGCCGAGCTCTTCCGAACTAATTTGCGCACTGGTGTAATTCACATGACCAAACGCGCCCATACCACCTTTAGTGACGTCGCTTAAACTCAAGGTCGATATTTTACTTTGCAACGCTAAATTGGGCTGAAGCACTAAGTGAGGCGCGGCATATGGAGAAGGAGAAAAGCTTACACGGTCTTGGGTGATAGCAACCCCATTCATTGCGCCGCGATGGGTCACTTCGGTCGCTTGACCATGACTATTTGGTAAAACTGTCATGCCTGAAAACGCTAATGGGATCGTACTATCTCGATAATGTAACGGAGCCGTCTGCGGCTGGTTTAGTACAACAGTATTATTTGACTCATCCATTGAAGCAGTAACAGATGTTGCAGCAAAGCTCGAACCTGAATGGCAAACAAAAAGCACAGCAGAAGCAATTACAGACAAGCTGAATTGGCTTTTAGACATGATTAACTCCCAAAATACATCACCAGCATCGTATCTTTCGATGCTTTATTGTTATGAATAACATCCTATTATCAACTGATAACAATAACGTCTTCACACAAATAAGAACAGTATTTTAATAAAAAATTAACCACTTAAAAACAAAGCGGCAGAAGCCGCTTTTGATAAATCAATTTCACCGTAAAAAATACAATCTAAATTAATATCAAAAAATGACGCTTAGAGTGTACCTAATATGTCATCACTCAGCTTCAAGTCGTCATTACGATTAACGCTAACGCCTGCTGCAATTATCGCGCGAGCAATATCTTGCGCTTGTTCAAGCGAGTGCATTTCAAAGGTGCCACATTGGTATTCATTTAGCTCAGGGATCTCAGTTTGCTCAACAACATTAAGCACATCTTCCATTGCAGCTAACCAAGCGTCAGCGACAGTGCGCTCAGACGGAACACCAATCAAGCTCATGTAAAAGCCAGTACGACAACCCATTGGCGAGATATCAATAATCTCAACACTGTCACCATTTAAATGATCGCGCATGAAGCCCGCAAACAAATGTTCTAATGTATGAATGCCACGTTCACTTAAAATGTCTTTATTAGGTGCACAAAAACGTAAGTCAAATACTGTGATGGTGTCACCTTTTGGCGTACTCATATGCTTAGCGACACGAACTGCTGGTGCGTCCATGCGTGTATGGTCAACGGTAAAACTATCAAGTAAAGGCATTACTCATTCCTTAAAGTTGGTAAATAATCTGCTTGGCATCATAGCATCAAAATTAACTGTGGACAGCTAAGCACCAAGACTGAGGAAGTTCATGATTATCAGCACAAAATGACAAGTCGATGACATAAGCAAATTAATAGGAGAAGTTGCCGCTTTACTCTACACAATAAAATGTATTTAGACTCAAAGTAAAATAGACATTGATACGAATTTTAGACAATAAAAAACCCCATTGAGACATGAGGTTTTAGATAAGGGTTAAGCTATTAAAGTTAATGTTTTTTCTGCCTTTAACAGATAAAACATTAACCTTTACAGTTTGGCGTTTTAGGCACTGCATCAAGCGCTTTCCACTCTTCTTGAGTGTAAGCATTAATCGATAATGCGTGAACACCATTAGCCAATTCTTCAGCCAAAACACCGTTAACAGCGCGGTGACGTGAGATTAGACGCTGTGATTCAAACTCGTTACTGACGACTACGACTTTAAAATGAGTCTCTGAGTTTGGTGGCACATGGTGACGATTGCTTTCATTAAGCACGTCAAGATGGATGGGGCTAAAAGACTGGTTCAGTTTTTGGGTTATCACTTGTTCAACTGACATAACGAACTCTTTTTATCGACATCTGAAAGTCTGAAGACTACTGTTTAATTTTTTAAAAATCAAACCGACTTTTAGCCAATAAGATCTGTTTGGCAAAAAATTGTTACAGTGCAAACTTGCTCGCTTTTCACCCCATTTAATCAAGTTGAAAATTATTCATGAAAACCAACAATTAACTTTCGGAAGGTCAAATTGATTCTAGGCTCTAACACTTTCATTCTTTTTGGTACGCTGTGCTGCCAATTTTGCTGCATATCACCATGCATGATTAGCAAGTCTCCAGACTCTAATTCAAATGCTTGCTTTGCATGTGTCTGTTTATTCCTAAGCATAAAAGTACGTGTTGCCCCTAAACTGATCGATATAATATCACTGTTAGGTTCAATTTCAGGCTCATCATCACTATGCCAGCCCATGCTGTCAAAGCCATTTAGGTAGTGATTAACCAATACCCCATTAGATTCTATATTTAATTCCTTACCTAACCGCACTCTTAAATCCATCAAACCTTGAGGCCAAGCTGTGGGCGTAACCAGTAATGATGAATATTTATAAGCACAACCACAATCTGCAAACCAAACTTGGCTTCTAGGGATAGGATATTGCTTTCCAAATACGGTAATGACTGGTTTTTCGAATGGATACGTTAATGATTCTTTTACTAGTCGCGCTTGCTCATCATGATTTAAAAAGCCTTTAATCAAAGTCACTGGCGCGCTGTTCTGTTCAGCCTTACGACTGACATTTATTCCCTCTTCTTCTATCATTAACCCCAAGCCTAATTGCTTCATTAAATATTTACCCTTTGATTTATAATGCCTTTAATCTTTGACAACCTCATCTTTGTGGCTAATTCTTTACTGTATAAATAAATATTTTTACATATTTATAATATTCAGCCTCGTTATAGTATGAGAATCTAAAATCAGTTAAAGCACTTATCCGCTCGAGTGCTAACACACCTCCTCTAGCTTCAGCTTCAAAAAGTTGCTTTTGCTAGAGTATGGATTTACAGCCTTAACAAGATAAATAACGGTATTTTATCGAACTTATGAAATGGATATTAACACTCGCTGTTAGTTTACTTTTTTGGTTGAGCTGTAATCCAGTTCAAGCAGAAGTGTTGTACGTTTCTGAAAAACATCCCGATCCCATTGGATATTCCCTCTCGCATTTTGTAGAACAAGATAGGCTTAATGCTTCGCAAGCATACGAACTCTTTAAAAATGGCCAATTTACCCCCGTCAACCAAAGCACTAGTAATTACGGAATCAATGCTAGTCCCGTTTGGCTTAGTCTAATTATAGACAACGACACCTTAGCCCCCGTTACTAGAATTCTGCATGTTGATAACTTTTGGCTCGATGAAATCAGCGCATTCTGGCTAGAAGAAGGCAAAATAGTCCACTTTGAACACCAAGGCGACTTATCTCTTTTCTACCAACAACCCTCAATGCAACCGAGTTTTAATTTCAATTACCTTTATCCACCCGGTAAAACCCACGTGCTCATCAGAGTGCAGACACCAGACCCGATGGTTATTCCTGTTTACTTGTTTGATCAGACTGAAATGGCGCAAAAAAGTGCGTTTAATCATTATAGCTATGGGTTTCTTTATGGCGCGATAACCGCATTGCTGATTTATAATTTCATTCTTTTCTTGGGGTTAAGAATCAAAAGTTATTTATTTTACTGCCTATACTTATTCAACTTCTTATTAGTAAACTTTGCCTACAGTGGTCACGGCTCTTCATGGTTATGGCCTAACTCGCCATTATGGCAACAATGGTCGATCCCATTGCTTATGGTGACCTTTTGTACCAGTGGTATCTTATTCGCCTGCCATTTTTTACGACTCAAATATCAGCTGCCAACCCTCAATCGCATTTTAAAAAGCTTGTGTGTCATCTTCCCTGCTTTAATGCTAATGGCTGTGCTGCTACAAGATAGAGTATTAGGATTAATATTAGCCTTCGATCTTATGCTGCTATTTAGCGGGTTAATGATTGTTCTAGGCATACTGTCGCTTAACTTTGGCAATATTTCTGCAAGGTTTTTCTTAATTGCTTCTATCTCATCAATGGTAGGTGTCGCAATAACTTGTTTAGCCGTGTGGAATTATATTCCATTCAACCAATTCACTTATCGGGCTGCTGAAGTGGGCGTATTTATTGATGTGTTATTGCTGGCTCTGGCTTTGACCGAACGATTCAGACGTGTTGAGAACGAAAAAACCATTGCAGAAAAAATGGCTAACATGGATCCGCTTACTCGCCTCAACAATCGCCGTGCCTTTTATCAATTAGTTGAACCTATGTTTACTGAAGAGCAGATTCAAAAGTCAGCTTCAATTTTAATGATCGACATAGATCGCTTTAAAGGCATTAACGATACTTACGGACATAACTTTGGCGATGAGGTATTGGTTAAAGTGGCGGCATTAATTAGAGACACACTTCGAAAAGATGATGTATTAGCCCGCTGGGGCGGTGAGGAGTTCATTATTTTCTTACCCCATACACAAGAGCAAGAAGCTAACATCCTAGCTGCAAGACTGTGCGAAAATATTGGCAAGTTACAATTCACCCAAATGCAGCACAAAGTTACTGTTACCGCCAGTATCGGCATTGTGACCAGCTGTAGTGCCATTAACCAACTGCCCACACTTATCGAAGTCGCTGACAAACATTTATATCAAGCTAAACGCTCAGGGCGTAATCAAATTTGTGGCGGTCTATCGCCAGATACCAATAGAGTAGTGGGCTAATTTATTAATGCTATCCCAAGTCAATGTCGAGATTGTGATAAATGTCATTTAGGTTGGATTCAATCCACTGATGATCAATGGGTCCCCAATCTTGCAATTGATAATAGCCAGCATTGTGTCGTTCACCGTCTTGTACAAACTTGATCTGAACGCCGATATCTAACATGGCAGCTAACGTATCTTGAATGGTTCTTCGCGGCATTTTAGTCAATTGATGTAACGATAATAAATTATGTTGCTGTTGATGGATTAAAAAACATAGAAGCAGCTTACGTAAAAAAGCTTTATGCGCTTTGGTGATAGGTTGTGATATCGCAGTATCTTTAACGGCTGAATGATTTGAAGATTCCATAGTTACACTTTCCATTTTATAGTTACATTTTCCATTTTTATACTTTCCATGCTTAGATATAAACAAAGTAATAGATTGAGCATTGATTAGAAAGCACTTTTGAACTTAATGGCTTCTATTAACGGCTTTTCTCTCATGCAAGAAATTAAGTTTAATAGCTCAATATCGTAATAAGGATAATTAATGACTTCAAAGTCTGATATGCCAACATCTTCAAAGCCTGATGATTCACAATACAATGAGTCAGCGGATTTTATATCTGAACAGGTTCCATCTGAAAAAGATGAAGACATGCTCGCTGAACACATTGTTATGCCTACTGATAAAACCTTGTTAATGGAGCCACAATGGACACCTTACACAGAGTTATCATTAATACCTGTCGATAAAAACTATCCCAAGCAAATAGCCTTACAAACCGCTGGCTTAGTGTGCATCATTATTGCCGCAGTGATGTTTATCATGAACATTAAAGAAGAAGCAGGTTTATCCGTTTCATTAAAAGTAGCTTCAGTGATGGGGTTGCTTGGTTTTATTACCATATATATTCAGTTTAAAGCAGCAAAGAACCTTAGCTACGGTGTGCTTGAGCATGAATTAATCGTACGAAAAGGCCTATGGTGGGTTACAACGACAACCTTGCCTTTTACTCGACTGCAGCATGTAAGTTTGTCGCAGAACCCGCTACAAAGAAGGTTTTCATTGGCAACATTAAAGTGTTTTAGTGCTGGCAGCGGCGCCGCAGAGATTTATCTCCCCGGTTTATTGTTCACTACCGCTGAACACCTAAGGCAACACTTGTTGAATAAAGCGACTTCACATCAAGCAAAGCAAGTTGCCGATAACGGCGTTAGCGGTGATACACATAATGATTGAGCATAATGAGACTCAAGATTCTGAAGGGTTAGAAAAGCAGCAAAATTTCTGTCAATGGCAGTCACTTTCCCCATGGTCAATGCTTAGCTTTAGCTTTGGTACAGCAAAAGCGATTTTATCCAATGGCTACGCCATTATTCCGATAGTATTTGCGGGTTGGAAGAATGGTTTTAATCTACAACTAGGTTTAATTGCAGCCTTAATCATGGTGACCTTGTTGAGTGTGTTTGCATTTATTCAATGGCGAAAATATCGATTTAAGCTCAATGATCAGCAGCTTAATATTAAACGAGGTTTACTGTTTACCCGCAAAGACGAAATCCCATTTAACAAAATCCAAAATATTCGTTTTGAACAACCTTTTTATTTTAAACCCTTAAAGTTAGGCACTCTGGTCATTGAAACCGCAGGTTCAAAAGATGATGAAGCCCACTTAGCAGCACTAAATGCAGATGATGCTAACCTAATCAAACAACAGTTATTACAACTCACTGCAGAGCCGCTGCAGAACACAAGCCAAACCGATACAACCAAGGTTGATCATAGTGCTGAGTTAAGTACTGAGTTAAGTACTGAGTTAAGCATCGACAAGCAGCAAACTTCGCCCGCCATCACCCTTGTGGTTAAGCGTAATTTAAAGCAGTTAATTCAATTTGGTTTTTACCAAAACAATTTAATATGGTTAGCTGTTATTGCAGGGCCTATTTTAGGGCAAGTTAACTGGGAAGATATTGCTGAAATTCCTTTTATTCAACAGTTTTGGAGCTCGGTAGTTAGCTTTAGTGGAGAAAGCGTTGCACTGCAAGTTGCCAGTGGAGTACTCATATTCCTCGCTATTTATTGCTTGTTTTCACTGATATCCATTTTAGCTGCAGTACTAAAGTATTACCCTTACCGCTTAGATAAAAGGCAGCAAACCTTGCAACGAAGTGGTGGGGTTATATCCCACCAGCAAGATGCATTAGCAATTAAACGCGTGCAACTATTACATTTTAGCCAACCTGTACTTGCTAGACTTTTTGGCGTTTGGACACTTTACCTTAAACAAGTAAAAGGTCAGGAAGTCGAACAAAAAGCGGCGCAACATATGCTAATACCCAGTATAAAAACAGCTGAAATAGTGCCTGCTTTAGGTAAGATATCCGAACTCGCAGGTGGCAGCACTAGCATACCGAAACGTTACCAAGGTATTGCTTTTACTTGGTTTACTCGACGTGGGTTTATTGCTTTCCTACCAGCAGCGATATTAACAACAATTGAAGGTATTACCGTTATAACTGAAATTGCATGGTTGCTTGCCTTGGTTATTATGGGATTAACTTTTTTAAGATATAAGCAATGGGGTTATGTCATCGAAGATGATGTTGTGTGGCAACACAGCGGATTGTTTAGTCGTAACTGGAAAAGAATCCCATTTAATAAAGTACAGCATGTCGCTATAACTCAAACACAAGCCCAAAATAAAAAAGGCTATGCATATATAACGCTGGGGCTTGCAAGTGGTAGCTTAACTTTACCCTACATAAAGCAACAAGATGCCCACTTCATTGCTGAACAAGCTATGGCTCGCACTAAAACTGATTCAAACAATTGGATTTAACAACGGTATTCACACAATTTGTAAAACTGATATCAACAAGATGACAGCTATAAACTGAGTCCGTGAACAATTAACTTTAAGGAAGTTCTTTAAGAAAGTTCTTTAAGAAAGTTCTTTAAGAAAGTTCTTTAAGAAAGTTCTTTAAAAGAGAGATTCAAAAAAGTCTTTAAAAAAGCTCTTCACAAGATGCGTTCAGAGGAAGTATTCAAATTTGATAGCCCATAAGCTAACGTCATAAGTTAACGTCATAAGCTCATGCAATGAGCAAGCGTAAAAGAGTGGCTACTGAGCTATCGTTATCGTCACTGTTGATAGCTCAATCCAGTTAAGCATGCATTACTGCTATATAAGTTATTTAACCACTAAGACTGGACAGTCAGCTTGGTTAGCTACTTCTTCTGCAACATTATCATGTAAAAAGTGAGCCAGCCCAGTCCTTCCATGGCTGGCAATTACCACCATACCAATATCACCGCTGTTCGCTTCTGCAACAATCTCTTCAATTGCATCGCCGCGTCTAATCAAGGTTTCGATTGGAAGTTCTGTGTTCAGCTCAGCTAATAAACTGCGCATTTTATCTGCAGCAGCATCTTCCATACTTTTAGCCAGCTCTTCTGGAGTGATGGCTAGAATCATGTAGTTCTCATCACCCAAAGGCTGATCGACGACATGTAAGATGCGGATCCCAACTTGATATAAATTGGCCATTTCGATGGCATAGCGTAAGGCGTGAGAAGCTGTTTCAGAAAAGTCTGTCGGCCATAAAATATTACGTGTACGCATAGTGATTCCCTCCTGCAGATTGAAAAACAAATGATTCATCTATTTTATTCAGATAACTCGTTGCTACCGATACTGCTTAACCTTTATCAGGTTAACGATACTCTTATTAAATTTACTAACTATTGAATGCACCCACTATTGAATGTACTAACGTTTGTACATACCAAGGTTTGCATATCCTAAGAGTTAATATACCAAGCTTTTTTTAATTTATGCTTAATAATTGCACTGATAACAGGATAAAACTATTGTGCTGATTTGGTGAGCTTATACTCAAACACCTCACAACAAACCCACTATAGCCCCACTAAAAACTCACTTTTAGTTCACTCGAATTTCCCTAATATGCCCCTAATATTTACTTTATAGTTCCCTTATAGCCCCTAATAAAAAGTGTAGTGCAGATAGAAAAAGTCCTCCTTGATACAGCGCAAACTTTCAAACTACTTGCCATTTGATTAATACTAAGCCATAGTAAACCGACTAATCAGTCGAGTGAATTATATACCGCCATTTGCGAAACGAATCCACTTGCATTTATCTATTAAGATTACCCACTCACAATAATGCTAGGAGTATTTATGAATATGGCAGTCAATGACAATCAGCTAACACCTTTGCAGCAGTTACTTGAGTTGCAACGCAGTGCCTACCTTTCTATGCCCGCTCCTAGCTATCAAACTCGTATCGATAAATTGAAAAAGCTTAAACAAGCTTTACTGGATCACAGTGACCAGTTTGTTACAGCCTTAGCCACTGATTACGGCCACCGCTCAAGTAATGACACCATGATTTCCGATATAATGCCGTGCATTAACAATATTAATTATTCGCTAAAAAACCTTAAGTCTTGGATGAAGCCAAATAAGCGTCATGCAGGATTGTTACTCGCCCCCTCTTCAGTGACGGTTCACTATCAGCCTCTAGGTGTCGTCGGTATTATTGTGCCGTGGAACTTCCCAGTAATGTTGGCTGTGGGGCCATTGATTACCGCCATTGCAGCAGGTAACCGCGCAATGCTGAAAATGTCAGAATTTACCCCTGCCACTAACCAAGTATTAATTTCTTTATTGGCTGGAATATTTGATCAAAACGAAGTAGCGGTAGTTGAAGGCGAAGCAGATATTGCAGCTCAATTTTCTGCCCTGCCGTTTGACCATTTATTATTTACTGGCTCTACCACAGTGGGCCGTCATGTGATGCGCTCTGCCGCTGACAATCTCACTCCTGTCACTTTAGAACTTGGTGGTAAGTCGCCGGTAGTTATCGCCCCAGATATTGATATTCCAACCGCTGTTGAGCGGCTAATTTATGGTAAGTGTTTAAATGCAGGTCAAATCTGTGTCGCACCAGATTACATTTTATGTCCTGAAGATAAAGTCGATGAATTCATTAGTGAATATAAAAAACGATTCAACAAAATGTACCCTGACTTCGCCAGCAATCCAGATTACGGTAATGTCATCAATGAACGTCAGTACTCCCGTTTACTGGCCGTACTAGAAGATGCAAAACAAAAAGGCGCTAACATTCAGCCAGCCGCTGATTACGAAATTGACGCTAATATTCGTAAATTACCGACTCAACTTATCACCGCAACAAGCGATGATATGACAGTTATGCAAGAAGAGATATTTGGGCCACTGTTGCCTATTATTAGTTATCAAAATATCGACAAAGCCATTGGTTACATTAATGAAAATGAACGTCCTTTAGCGCTTTATATCATGAGTTTCGACAGTGCTACTCAGCAGCGCATTATTCAGCATACTCACTCTGGCGGCGTTTGTATTAACGAAACCGTATTCCATGTTGCTGCTGATGATGCACCATTTGGTGGTATTGGTCCTTCTGGCATGGGGCATTATCACGGCAAAGAAGGCTTCTTAACCTTTAGTCATGCTAAAACAGTACTAAAAAGCGGAAAGTTTAATTCTGGCATATTTGTACACCCGCCATATGGCACAAAAATCCAGGCATTATTAATGAAGATGTTTTTGCGCTAAGCCGTTATATAAGTCCTTATACAAGCCCTTATATAAGCTCTTATATAAGCTCTTATCAGACGAGATGAGCCATTTAATCCTTTGATATCTGGCTCAATCGTTGAAAGTATGGAAAATACTATCCTAACTAGGCTTGTACATACTCTTGAGTATTTCAAATAAAAAATAGGTAACTAATGGAAAATACAGTGAAGTTGGCCAAAACTGACAAAAAACAGGCGATTTTAGATGCCGCGTTGATTCTTTTTGTTGAACAAGGTTTCCATGGAACTTCAACTGCATCTATCGCTAAAAAGTCTGGCGTAGCCACAGGGACTTTATTTCATCACTTTCCGACTAAAGAAGCTCTGTTAAACCACCTATTCGTCGCCGTTAAGCAAGAATTTGCTGACTCAATTACAGCATCTATGGCGCAATTATCCGCTGACGAAGTAGCTGTTCAGCTAAATGATGACACCATTACAGGCTCTACAGAGTTACACCCAACTCAGTCACTGTCTGCTGACGTCAACTCTTTTCATGTAGAGAATGCTGCAACGCTTAGACATAGCGCTAATCGTTTATGGCAACATGCCATTGATTGGGCATTACTTCACCCTATAAAGCAGCGATTTTTCTTACAATTTTCACTGTCATCTGAGATCGACGCTGAAATCCGCTCTCAAGCCATGAGCAGCATTTTACATTTTATTATTGAGCTTATTGCTAAAGGCCAGCAACTTAATATTATTGCCAACTTCCCGTTAGCCTTGATGTTAGAAAATTGCCATGGTCAATACCTTGCGGCTATTCGATATTTCACAGACAACCCGCAATGGGGTCATGATAAAACCCATCGTGATGCAAGCTTTGAAATGTTCTGGCGTTCAATGAAACAATAAAGCTTAACTGTTGCACTAGATTTCAATATAACCCAACAAAATAAAAAAGCGCTTACGTTTCACTTGAAACATAAGCGCTTTTTACATCTAAACAACTAATTTAAAAAGCTTGGAAGAAAATACCCAAGGCGCTAAAAATCCCCACAAACCAAGCAAGTGAACGCATAGTCGCGACTCCTTTTAGGTAAAGTAAGTGATAACTTACTCTGGCAATAACATGCACAATCGCCAAGGTAGAAACTAATGGAGAAACCTTGTCAGTGGCGATTACAACCAAACAGCTAATGCCAAAAATAATCAATGATTCGAACGCATTTTGATGCCCCGCTAATGCTCTTGCACCAAAGCCAGTTAATTGCGCTTGCTGTGTTCGAGGATGGGCATTGTCATAGCCGCCTAGCTTAGCCATGGCAACGGCCACTGGCCCTTTAGCTAAATAAGGTAATAACATTGCGACGAATAAACAGATGAGTAGAGTTTGCATTAATGCTTCCCAGCTTGCAGAGGACAATTAGCCGACAGTAAATCATCTTTTAATGATATTAAAAAGCACTTTTGTCGCTCAACCTTTTACTCATTGAATTATTATCGAGCTCATATCTCAACAAACTCAACCCTATAACCACTCAATAAATAGCGTTTAAGCTGAGAATTCCACACCAATATTAAAATATATTTTAGTTAATTTAATTAACCAAAAATCTGCTTTAAATCAGATATTAAACACAGACTTTCACAACAAGCCAGTTAACATCTCACTAACTTTTAATAACTATTTTGAAATATCTCTCCAAACCTCACGGTCAATATAGATACCTGCTATTAAGACAGATAACCGCGGATAGTATCTATTAATCAGTAGGAGCAAGTAAAAATGGCATGGAAGTGTCTACTTTCTCACTAATTGAACTTACAACTCATTTGAATGCTTCGGTCTAATCAAAGCTTTCAAATCTGAGCAAGTAAAAAAGTAACTATTATCAAAGAATCTTCAAGGAATTAACATGAATACTAAAGCACAAACGGCACTTTCAGGTGCAGCACTTGCAATGGCAATGGCGGGGTTATCAGGTCAAGCAATGGCTGGAGAATCTAATACTGCACCTTTAGCCGCAGGCGAAACTGACTTAGTCCATTGTTATGACGTCAATGTGTGTAAAGGTCACAATGATTGCGGTACCGCTGATAATGCCTGTAAGGGTCAAGCAAGTTGTGAAGGCACTGGCTTTGTTGCTATGCCTTCAAAAGCATGTGGCGACGTGGGTGGTAAAGTAAAAGATGATTGGGTCGGTAAAATAACCAAAGCTGATTTGGTCCATTGTTATGGCGTTAACGTATGTAAAGGTCATAACGATTGTAAAGGTGCTGACCATGCTTGTGGTGGAATGGCTAGCTGTAAAGGCTCAGGTTTCGTCAATACTACAGCAAAATCTTGTGCTGATATCGGCGGTAAAGCAGGCTAATAGTAAAACAGCGAATAATACCAAATAGTGTACTCGCTTCTTTTCATTAATGGCTTGGTAGCTGTCATCCCCCTGTCGTAAAAAGTTGCCAAGCTATTAGTTTAAAAAACCAGCTTAAAAATTTAGTTACCAAGCGATCAGTTATAAGCAGTTAATGTGCTTTACTCCCAAGTGATGTACTAAATATGCAGTACTAAATGAACACTAGCGTTCAATTCGAGGAAGTCCGCGATGCCAAATTCGAACCAGCTTGATTTGAAAAAGTCAGATTCAAAAATCACTCAAGACTTCATTGGTTTTGGATTAGGGCTACGCACCGATCATTTCGAATATATCTTACAAAACCAACCTGCTATTGACTGGTTTGAAGTGCTTTCTGAAAACTACTTAGTTGCAGGCGGTAAACCCCGTTATTACCTCGAAGCCATTGCTGAGCAATACCCAGTTGTGATGCATGGGGTTTCAATGTCGATTGGCAGTACAGATCCGTTAGACATGGATTACTTAAAGTCACTTAAAACACTCAGTAATGACATTAACCCTAAATGGATTTCAGATCATATTTGCTGGACTTCTATACACGGGGTTAACAGCCACGATTTATTACCGCTACCCTATACAGAAGAAACCGTTAAACATGTCGCTGAGCGGGTAAAAATAGCCCAAGATGTTTTAGGTAGAAGACTGTTACTGGAAAATGTATCTAGTTACCTTTCATACAAAGACTCCACCATGGATGAATGGGATTTTTTATCGCAAGTTGCCGAAGAGGCTGATTGCCTCATCTTGCTAGATATTAATAATATTTATGTCAGTGCCCGCAACCACTTTTTTAATCCGCTGGATTACCTAAACAAGATTGATCCACGTCGCGTACAGCAGTTTCACTTAGCAGGTCACTCAGATTATGGCGAGTACGTCATTGATACTCACGACCATGATGTGCCGCCTAGTGTGTGGACCTTATATCAAGCAGCCCTAGAACGCTTTGGTCCTGTAAGCACTATGATTGAACGAGATGCCAACATTCCTGACTTTCCTGTGTTATATCAAGAGTTATTAGAAGCGCAAAAAATTGCACAATTAACCTTACCTGGCCATCCCGACCTTGAACGCTCAATTTTGGCACCTATGACGCAGCCACAAGCTCAGTCTCTTAATCAGTCTGTAGCTCAACCAGTTACTAGCGCATCTGCTTTGAATAATGGATCAGTTATTCAGACTCATCATCAGTTACCGACAAAAAAGGTTGCGGTATGAGTCAACTGAAGCAAATTCAACAAGAATTCATGGAATATCTTTTAGTTGGCGCAAATGCCAATACAGGTGCAGAATCTAGTGCAATAGCAAATGCTGATTCTAATTCTAAAAGCAGTCGCTTCGTAGATATCAGAGCCCGCGTGTCTGAACAAAGTGGCATCTCAGCTGATCATCGTTTACAGATTTATGCCAATGCCTATCGAATTCGCCTTAAAGAAACCATGGAAACAGACCATCAAATTCTCGGCTTATATTTAGGCGATGAATTATTCGATAAATTAGCAGCTGAGTACCTTGATGCCCATCCTTCATCGGCAAAATCTCTACGAAGATTTTGCGATAATTTAGCGTTTTTTTTGCGTAACGATGAGTTCTTTAGTCAATATCCAATATTGGCTGATTTAGCGCAGTTTGAGCGACTTTTATTAGCCGCATTTGATGCTGCTGAGTCATCACGAGCTGAGTTCAGTACATTGCAAAATTTACCACCTGAGCATTGGCCTAACTGCTGTTTACGCTTCCATCCAAGTCTGCAATTATTTAGTTGTAAAAGTAATGCGGTTGAAAGCTGGCAAGCGTTAAAGGCTGATACATCGCCTGATGCACCTTTTTATCAGCAGCAAAAGTATTGGATGCTATGGCGCAATGAAGAAAGACTCACCCAATTCGAATCTTTAAACCACAGTCAATATGTGCTGTTAACCGGGTTTATTGAAGGTAATAACTTTGCCGAGCAATGTGAGTTAATGCTGGAATGGTATGATGAACAAAGCGCGCCTATGATGGTGCTGCAAACATTACAATCTTGGTTTGATAAAGGCATTATCCGCGAGTTAGTTGTTTCTTAGTAACTAGTGCTTAGTGTTTAGTGTTTAGTGACTAATGTTTAGTGCTTAGTGACTAACGCTTAGTGCTTGTACTTAGTGCTCAATGTAAAAACTGGGGTTGCCTTGTACTTGAGCGCTAACAATTAGGTTAAATCGTTTTCGGTAAAGTTACTTTTAAATGTAAAAGCGTACGCCGAGTCACTATTTTCTCTTAAGTGTATTAACCTCTCTTTTGCTTCTTTAATGTCTGGAATATGCCCTTCTTCGACCCACCACAAAACATAGCTGTCTTCTGATAAGCGCTCAAACCACTCGGTTTTTCGGCGCATAAAATCACGATGATGGGTACGAAACATAAAATTTTTTAAAGCTTCAACATTATCCCAAACTGACATATTCACAATTAGACTTGAATCATCAAATGCTTGAATTTGTGTGGCGTCACCTGACTCATCCATTAGGCGCCAAACAAAGCCAGTACTGGTTTCAGCGATTCCATTAACGTCATCGAGATTCTCAACAAAGTCTTTCATTTCTGGAGCATCCAAAGAGAATTTACACTTTGCGATATTCAGTTGTGCCAGTTGCATTTAGTTTCCTATTCCTTCGGTAACCATAGCTTAACGCTAAGTCCGCCTTCCGTTCGGTTTTGCATGGTGATATGACCCCCATGCGCTTCAACAATTTCTCGGCACAAAGGTAAACCAATTCCGGTGCCAGATTGCTTCGTCGAGTAAAACGGCAGTAATGCTTGAGACAGCACTTCACTAGACATACCGCTGCCGTTATCTTCAACAGTAATAATAATCCCCTCTGCAGGGTGTTTTATCTCTTGTATCAGTAAACTGACCTTATCTTTATCAGCACCTGACTCATGGGCATTTTTCAAAAGATTAATTAATACTTGTTCTAGCTGAACACAGTCTAATTCAATCGCCAATGTCGGTAACTCAGACAACAACTCAAAAGGATATTGCGCAGCTAATTGCTCAATAAAATTATCCCAATTTATTAATGCTTTGCGAGGTAAAGGCAGTTTGGCAAATTCGGCATAATGAGAGATAAATTGGCTTAAATGCGCGGTGCGATTTTCAATGGTATCGAATATCAACGCCAACTTATCGTTCTCTACATTTTTGGTTAATACTCTTCCTGAATTCACCATAGATGCAATTGGCGCCACTGAGTTGTTTAACTCATGGCTGATAATGCGAATGACCTTTTTCCATACTGCCACTTCTTGGCGATTAAGTTCTTTAGTCAGTTGCTTGAGTAAAATTAAATGATGTTGCTGATTGTTCTGACTGAATTTCCCCCGCGAAATATGCCAGGTTTCAATATCGTCATTATTGATATCATCATTATTACTATCGTCAGACGTCTCAGAAGCTGTGTCAGCATTAATTGAAAACAGTCCTTCATGCTCACTGTCTAAAGCTTGTCTGAGTGCACGAGGTAATTCTGCAATTAACTCCGCTAGCAACATGCCTTCAATTCGGACACCTTGGTTAAATAAGTGTCTTGCAGCGTCATTGGCATAAATAATTCGTTGCTGATCATCCACCAGCAACATGATGTTTGGCGAGTTTTGAATGACTTTATCTAACATCAACTCACGCTGATAAATGAACTGTCGTTCATTACGTAGTTTTTCGGATGCTTGGTTATACAAGTCAGCAATTGAATCTAGTTGTGGCTCACCATAGCCATGCAAAGACACACTAAATTCATTATCTTTAAAGTTGAGCAAGCCTACTTCTAATGCACTTAAACTGTCACTTAAAGTGCTAGTCAGTCGCATACTGATTAAGAAACAAATACCCGCACTGACCACAATGGCGAGCCATAATTGCTCTGGCCCAAATGACAGCCAAATACTCCAACCACATAGTCCGCTGACAGCAAGGCTTAAAAGATTACCAAGCACTAACTTACTACGTAGTAGAAGCGTTTTTCTCATCATTCATATTCACTTTTATCGGTGTTATTTGAGTCGACGTTTATTTAGCGTGCTATTTGGTCGAAATGCCATATTTATCCATACGGCGATACAATGCTTGGCGGCTTAAGCCTAATGACTTCGCCACTCTGGCAATGACCCCATTATAAGTCACTAATGCTTGCTCAATATCCTGTTTATCAGGCTCAACCGTGGCGGCTTTATTCATTTCAGTCGCTTTTGATTTATCGGCTTTTGGTGCTCCTGCAAAATTGGGAGAAGGAGCGACTGTCCCCACAGAATTCAGTCCTTGCTCTGCAGTCTGTAGTAAGCCCAAATCTGTCACGGTCAAAGTGGCATTCGTTGTTAATAACACAGCTCTTTTGCAGACGTTTTCAAGCTCTCGAACATTACCTGACCAAGCATGAGTCAGCAGCGCTTGTTGTGCTGGCTTATCAAAACTAAAGTCTTTGCCGACAAAGTGCTGCGCCAAAGGTAAAATGTCATCAACACGTTGATTAAGTGGCGCTAATGGCAATTCAATCACGTTTAAGCGGTAAAACAAATCTTCCCTAAAATGACCATTGGCAATATCATCGGCTAAATCTGCATTAGTTGCGCTAATAACTCGCACATTCACTTTACGGGTTTGGTGACTCCCAAGTCGCTCAAACTCGCCGGTTTGCAACACGCGCAGTAACTTTACTTGCCCTGATAATGGCAAGTTACCAATTTCATCCAAAAATAGTGTGCCACCATCAGCAGCTTCAAAACGGCCTATGCGCACTTTGTTTGCGCCAGTGAACGCGCCAGCTTCAGCGCCAAATAATTCGGCTTCCAGTAAGTCCATTGGCAATGCGCCAATATTCACTTTAATAAACGGTTTATTACTCAATAGCGAGTTAGCTTGGACGATATCAGCAATTTTATCTTTACCGGCACCATTAGGGCCGGTGATCATGACTGATACATCTGATTTGGCGACTTGCAGGGCTAAATCAATACAGCGCTGCATTGCGCCGCTACCAAATACCATACCGCATAAATCGGCATCATTAATCGCACTCATGCGATCGGAGTCTACTCGGGTCAGTTGATTATTGTGCTTAGAAAGGTGATAAATCGACAGCAGATTATTGATGCTGGTAAGTAACTTAGCATCATCCCATGGCTTACCCATGTAATCAGCAGCACCAGCTTTAACTAACTCTACTGCCGTTTCTAATTGGGTCCATGCCGTCATAAGAATGATTGGTAAATTCGGCTGCTGCTGACGTAAGGTATAAAATAGTTGCTTACCCTCTTCACCTGACGTCGTATCACGAGTGAAGTTCATATCTTGAATAACAAGGCTAATATCTTGTTTTGCGACAATATCTAATGCTTGTTCTGGCGTTTCACAGCTCAATGCGTGATAGCCATGGATGTCTAACATCAGCGTCAGTGCGCTACATATAGCATGGTTGTCATCAACCACTAAAATACTATCCATGTGACTTATTCGTTCTCTCTTTATGTTTTGGGCTTGTGTTCAGCTTTTGTATTAGTAACTTACACTCTGAGCCTTTGTTATCTATGTAACGTTACTGATATTAAGCCGCAATAGATAGTGCTAGTTAGAGTTAATGACTTATAACACTACCTATTAGCACTACCTTTACACAGAGCTTCAATGTTTAGCTACATCCTGCATTTACAGCACCTACACGCTACGTGTTGCCATCGCAGGTGATATTTTTGCTGCTTTCATCGCTGGCATAATCACCGCTAGCGTAGTCACCACTAACAAACCAACAATAGCTGCTATCGGATAGGTTATTGGCAACATAGGTAGGCTATATAAACTCATCAATTGTTGACCTAATTGCAATGACAGTAAGCCACCAATCAGTCCACCAGCGATACAAATGAGATAGTTTTCTACCATAAAGTAATTAACGATATCACGCTTTTTAGCCCCTAAAGCACGGCGAGTACCAATCTGTTTAGTGCGGCGTTGAATATTAAACATCACCATACCAGTCAATCCTAATGCGGTAATTAACAGTAATAAAATCACCATCATGCTTAATAATGTCGCCATTAAACGATGATTACTGTAAGACTCTTTCTTCATATCAAGCAATGACGAGAACCCATCAATCACCCGATTCGGGTTTTCTGCGTGGAACGCCTTCACAATCGCTTCTTCCAATGCCGGAATATGCTCAGGTAAAGCGCGAACCATGTAGGTTTTATTTTTAAAGCCACCACCAAAATCAATATTTTGAATCACACTGTATTCAAAATTTTCATGATTAACCCAAGCTCCTTGAAGTTTTTCTATCACGCCAATAATTTC
This sequence comes from Shewanella sp. GJ50-10, assembly GCF_055808815.1. Lineage (NCBI taxonomy): Bacteria > Pseudomonadati > Pseudomonadota > Gammaproteobacteria > Alteromonadales > Shewanellaceae > Shewanella > Shewanella sp. GJ50-10. Next base: position 3,438,279 of record NZ_JBVVSS010000001.1, read on the forward strand.
AATGGTTTGCTTGCCTTGGTACATGGTTTTACCCACGGGTGATTCATCGCCCCAAAACGCTTTCGCTAAGGGTTGTGACACCATAGCCACCATGCCGCTTTGATCTAGCTGGGTATTAATTTCTTCAGGGCGAAAGTTGCGCCCTTCTATTAACTTTGCGCCCATCACATTTAGTAAATGCTCATTACCTAAATACAATGCAAAACCAGGCATGCTCTCAGCTATCTCTTCATCTGCGCTATCAACATAACGGTCCATCCAACCGCTGCCGCTCAGTGGCATCATATTAGTCGAACTGGCGTGGATCACGTTCGGTAACCCGCGAAGTATCTGTTGGTCGATGACATTTTGCTGAACATTATCAATAGCAGGGTCAAAGTTATAAACATTAAAGCTCAATATCTGCTCTTCCATTAAGCCCGAACTGCGCTGCATCATGGTTAAACGCTCATGAATAATAAAGCTGGCATTCGCTACGATGGCAACCGATAAAATAATCTGCAGTAGCAATAATATTGGGGCACTTTTGCTGCGCATTAAGCTCGATAAAATAGGTTTGATATGTAACATGTCGAATTCCTTTCTTTTGTCGTTATTGCGCTTTTAGATACACACTAGGTTTAGTGCGGCACACGACCCAAGCAGGATAAATACCCGCAATAATGGCCGTCGAAATAGCAATTAACGGCGTAATAAACCACATACTTGCATCAAGTCCAGTCACGCTTTGCTTCATACTAAATTCTGCATGCAATATCGATAGCGCTCCCCAAGCCCACAGTAGTCCAACAATGCCTCCAATAAAGCCGATAATCCCCACTTCGACCATATATTGGCTGAATATTTGTGCACGACTTGCACCAATGGCGCGGCGAACACCGACTTCTGGAGCACGTTTTAAGAACTTAGTCAGCAGTAAACCGAGAATATTCACCAAACATACACTCAAGAACAGCACACTGAGGCCGACTAAGATTTTGTTATCTCTTGGTACCACATTGTTATTTTCAAGCCACTGGGCAACATCACTAATTTGAGCAGATTCTTGTGGTGACTTAGCCGTATCGGTGTAGCGACCAAAGTTTCTTTGCTCTTCTACATAACGACCTAACCAGCTTTGTAATTGTGATTTTTGCTCTGGTGTTTCAAGGAAAGTCCAAAACTGAATCCAGGTCTTTTCCGAATTTAAGCGATCCTGATGCGTCAGCATCGGCTCAAATTTCCAACCACTGGTATTGCCCCATACATCAAATTCTTCTTGTTCAGTCAGCGAAAAAGGAATAAAAATTTCTTCTGCATCATTAAATGCGCCATTAAGCGGGTCGTAGTATTTAGGCTGCGGATTCCAGTCTTTAATCACGCCAACCACCTGATAAGGCTTGCGGTTGAGATAAATGGTTTTACCCACACTATTTTGACCATCAAAAAAGGTTTGATTAAGCTTCTCACCAATCACCACCTGATATGCTGGGTGACTATCAACGCTTTTCCCCCAGCGATCACCATATAAAAATGGCACTTCAAAAATGGTGAAAAAATCTCTATCTGTAACACGTACGCTTTCTAAAACAGGATCGATGTCCTGATTATCAGATTGCATTGCAAGCCCAGTACGATATGAAGCTGCTTTCACCGACAATTCATTGTTATTACGAAGATTCACCACATCCTTGTAGGTAATATTTGACTGGTATTCATCCCAAGTATCTAAACCTTGGCTCCACAACTGGATTGAATTGACCTGGTCACTTCGCTCCCCAGCGGGGTTATAAGACATGGTTTTATAGACATTCAAAGTGGTAATGGTAATGCCAATACCAATTGAAATCGCTAATACCATTAGCATGGATAACATGGGGGTTTTCTTGATGCTGCGCCAAGCAAGATCGCAATAATATAAAAACATAAGCTTATCTCCTACTTGGGTTATCCGTTGCTGCCGGCAACTTTCTGTAAATCAGCTGCTTGTGTTAAGTCAGATACGATCGATTGGTCAGCCTTCTGGTACATCGAAAAGTCACACACTTGACCATCAACGATTTGAATATTGCGTTGAGCACGACGGGCAAGTTCAGCATCATGGGTTACCATGATGATGGTGGTTCCCTTCTGGTTAATGTTCTCTAATAACTCCATGACTTGGCGCGCCATTAAACTGTCTAAGTTACCTGTAGGCTCATCGGCTAATAAAAAGCGCGGCTCACCTGCTAAGGCTCTAGCAATTGCAACGCGCTGCTGTTGACCACCTGATAATTGTGACGGTAAATGCTTCATCCTTGCAGCTAAACCTACCTGCTCTAATGCTGACTCCACACGGCGATTACGCTCTGCTCGATTAAAGCCGCGATAACGTAATGGCACTTCAACATTCTCAGCAAGATTCAAATCTGGAATAAGATTAAATCCCTGAAAAATGAAACCTATTTTTTCATTTCTAACTTTCGCGCTATGGTTATCACTAAGGTTTGAAACATTCACCCCATCAAGACTAAACTCACCTGAGGTAAAGCCTTCAAGTAAGCCGGCAATGTTCAAAAAGGTCGTTTTACCTGAACCTGACGGTCCAGTTACAGCTACAAATTCACCCTCTTCAACTTCAAGGTTAAAATCACGTAGCGCATGAGTTTCTACTAAATCCGTTTTAAATACTTTGCTAATATTTTTCATTGATAACATGTGTTCATTCCTTGTTTAACTAGCTAATACTCTAACGCTAGTTATCATTATTTATTCTATAAATTGGCTAATAACAGCCAAGATTCAATGTGGTTACTAATCTAAAACTGAACAACAATTTGCAGTGCGGTGGCAAAATCTAATTCAAATAACACCTGCACCATATCGCTACTTAAGCCATAACTAACCTGATCTGCGAGTTGATCTGTTAGGTCAATAATTTGAAAGCTAAATGACAACCAGTTAAAGCTTTCGTCAATTCGGTAACTCACCGCTAAGCTCAATAGCATCAATGCAAAAAAGCCTGTCATCGGTTTGGTTTGAGATAATTTCATTTTGGTGTCCTTACTTATTGTCGCAATCCAATCGGTTTAATTTGTTTATCTAATTTGAATTTGTTCATCGTTTTTAAACGCTTCAGTGCCTGAAACCACCCACACATCGCCTTCTTTACCGCCGTCAACGACTTCGACTTGACTCATGCTCCTAGCGCCAAGTGTCACAGGAGTTTTAACGGCCATATCATCGTTCATGACAAATGCTGTAGAGCCGCCACGATTTAAAAAGTCACCGCGTTTTACCATTAATACATTCGGGCGGTTTTCGAGTAATACTCGTGCTGATAAACGTTGATTCTGACGAAGCGATAAACTGGTTTCAGCGTTAAAACGCACTCGTGCTGTTACTTCACGGTTTCTTACTTCTGGTGAAATAGAAGATAAATGCCCCATCACTTTAAGGCTGCCAAAACTGAGCTCTACATCCATGCCTATACCTAAGTCATCAGCATAAGATTCAGGCACTGCAAGCTCAGCTTCAAAGGCGCTTAAATCCACAACGGTAAGTATTGGCTGACTAGCTCCGATACGGGCTTTTTGTTCCACTAACCAATTACCAATAATCCCTTTTACTGGCGCCTTAACATCTAATGCAGCAATTTGACGAGCTAACTCGGTGACAACCAATGCTTGTCTATCGACTTCTAGAGCACGGTTTTTTAGTTCGAATGTTAAGGTATCGCGCATCAATTCCACTTCTTGAATAGCATGTTTGTGCAACAGCTTGGCTTTGTGTAAATCGTCTTTGCTTTTTTCATAATCGATGCGGCTAATGAGGCTATTTTGAATCAATTGATCGCCACGACGGCTTTCTCTATCAGCAGCTTCTAAATCAACCTTGGCCATATCCAGTACTTGACTCACTCGTAATTGTTCACGGCGTGCATCTAACTTGGCGCGCTCTAAATCACTTTCCATTGCGGCAAAGACTGATTGCTCTTGTTGAAAGCTACTGCGTAATTTAGGACTATCGATTTGGGCAACTACTTGGTCTTGTTCGACTTCATCACCCGGTTGGCTAAGTAACGTCACCACACCTTGTTCAGTGCTGTATAAAATGGGCGCATTGGCTGCCACAATTTTACCTGTCGTGGCGATATCACGTACTAAAGTGCCTCGAGTGATTGTGGCTAAACGTAGGTCTTTACCTTCGATGGAACGAATAGAAGAATCATGACCAATGCTTGCCCACACTAACGCACTCATTAACACACCGATTGTGCCAATAATGATTGGCATACGTAGCTTTTGAGAAGCGCTTGCTTTAATGACCGTATCTTGTCCGCTGGTATCTTTAATCATCTCAGTTCCTTGACACTCACTAGGGGCTTTTTTTACAGCGCCTTTTATTTACTGATGTGGTCGTTGACAAATAGTGACCGCTTCAGAAAACCTAGTGTGCTATTTCGATATTGTTCACTTGATATAGCACAGGCTATGCCAACAATAACAAAAGCATTAATATCAAACAGATAGGCAAAGGCTGCATTTATTAGGATAAGCGAATGTGTCCGCGGACACTGCTTAGATGTGTCCGTAAAAAAGAAAAGTGTCCGAACAATAAAAAAGTGTCCGAACAATAAAAAAGTGTCCGAATGGACACTTTGATTGGTGTGGAGATAAAAATATGTACGCTGCTACTGTTACTGCGAAGCTTTTACTGCGAGTCTGTTACTCCGAGACAGATACTCCGAGATAGTTACTCCGAGATAGTTACTCCGAGACAGTTACTGTGTAGATCTAACTTTATCTAGCGACTCACACAAAGCTTGTACACCTAATATTGCTCTTGGCGAAGCTCTGTGTAGCAAATCAGCATTAAGCTGATAAATATGATTATTCTTAACCGCTGGTAACTCTGGCCATTTCGACCAATCAACACCAATAACATTACCTTCGTCTTGGCTCTGCAATATCACTTCTGCCCCAGTTAGTAAGACATTTTCAACACTGATTTGTGGGTATTCACTTGCTGCATCAATAAACACATTATCACCATGGCAAGCGCTGATGATATGCTCAATCCAACTGCCTTTAGAAACCGTCATTAATGGTGTAGACCACAATTGATAAAAAACTTTTACTGCAGACTTTTGTTGGTTCTGACTGCGAATACTGTCTAATTGCTGGCGATAATCGTTAGCAACTTGCTCAGCTTGTTGTTCGTGACCTGTTAGCTCGCCTAATTGCTCAAGCTCTTTGGCCACATCATCTAAACTTTTTGGATCGCTATTAAAAACCTTAAATCCCAACTGAGTTAGCTGGCTAATATCTTCCATTTTATTACCGCTTTGCCACACCACAATCAGATCAGGGTTTAACTCAATAACCCGCTCCATCTGAATACCATAATAGCCGCCAATACTTGGGATAGTTTTAGCTTGTTCAGGAAAGTCAGCATGATCTGTGGTGGCAACAATGGTTTCGCCTGCACCAATGGCATAGAGCATCTCAACGGCATGAGGCGATAAAGCAATGACTCGCTTTGCAGGAGTGACAGGTTCAGCAAGTGCTTGAAAGCAAGAGGATGAAAGTAGCAAAGCAAATAAGCTTGCAAATATAAAGCTTCGGTTTACTGAGTGAGTCAATGTATTACCTTTAATAAATAGCGCCTTAGTAAGCATATCAATATAAATTTATTATAATTAATTTAGCGAGTTATAACACTAGTTCAGTTGGCCAACCAAACTTATCGATTAAAGCTTGAAGGTTTTTAGGACGATAATCTACATCATTACCCCAACGCTGTTTAACAGATTGATGAATAAGCATTGGCTCGCCCATCGGTGCCATGTCTCTATATAGCTTACGTTTAACTCGATAGAAATTACGACGAGAATTATGTAGTTTAGCCATAGGCACAGGTGAAACCTGATTAATTAAATGCGACTCAACTGATAACTGATGAGCTTGAGCCTCTTCCAGCATCCAGAGTAAGGCATTATCTGACAGCATTAATCCTTGTTTGTCAGGTAGATAGCTACCACCAATATTACTGTGAGCACCAGCAAACCAAACTTGCTTCATATCCATCGTGTCTCTTGGTTGCCAAATGGTGGGTTCAAAATCCTGACGATGCTCATCAATCCCTAAAGCATGACGAGCGACTTTGACATTACTACCAATTTTAGTGTCATAGAACTCATCTTTATCTTCAAATAAACCTAAAAATGAGCTGGGGATCCCCATAGCGCCAACGGTATCCCATACACCTACAAATTCAATTTCCCGTGAAGGATGAGAATGCTGTTGCCTAAAAGCCAGTGATTTTTCACCTTCAGGAGCATAAGCTTTCGCTTGGGTTTTATAATGTTCAAAGGCTTGTTGAATAAGCTTGGCGTCTGGGCGCTTTACAATGCCGCAATTGTTTATCAAGCCACAAAGGCTGCGCATAGTGTATGAACCACGGCTAAAGCCAAATAAGTAAATCTCATCACCTGCTTGGTAGTTCTGCACAATGTAGCGATAGCCATCAAGAATGTTTTTATGCAAACCTCTTCCTGTCGATCCACCAATGATATTGTCGTAGTAAGAGCCTACTCCCCAGTCATAAAATACTTGTTGAGGTTTGCCATCTTGCGCAACAGGACTAATGGCTCTGGCAAGCCTAAGTACATTGGTCGCCTGATCTTGATTAATATCTTCCTCGGGGCGATTCCAAGTACCGTCAGCACAAATAACAATCCGTTTATTCATCACTCTTCCTTATCAGCTTATAGCTATCAATCTGGTTACGAGTCAGCTTGTGGGTCTGATTAAGTTACTGCACAGCAAAATAGACACTATTGGCACAATTAACCCGTCATAAATCATATCTTGTTCGACTTTTAGACAATAGTCATTCCTGCAAAAGTATCGTTTACTCATTAACGACTTACTTCTAGCAGTAAAGGAATCCCTATGTTAACGACTCAACAGTCCGTGTTGGTGATCATTGATGTCCAAGGTAAGCTTGCTCAAGTGATGCAGCAATCTCCTGAATTACATAAACAACTCGGCATTTTAATCCAAGGTGCGCAATTGTTTGATATTCCAATTTTATGGGTTGAGCAGCTGCCCGATAAACTCGGCGGAACCAGTGAGGAATTAGCAGCCCTACTCAGTAAAACTACGCAGGTTATTCCCAAATCATATTTTAGTGCTTGGCAGAGCTCTGAATTCCAACAACAGCTGGCTAGGCTCAATCGCACCGATATTATCCTTGCAGGCATTGAAACCCATGTTTGTGTCTATCAAACTTGCCAAGACTTACTTGCTAACCGCTATAACGTTCATCTTGTTGCCGACGCCGTATCATCACGCACCAAAGAAAATAAACAACTTGGTATAGAGATGATGACACAGCTTGGCGCCCGAACCACCAATACCGAATCCTGTTTGTTTGAATTACAGCATCAAGCCACTGGCGAGCGATTCAAATCACTGCTTAAGTTAATCAAATAGTGCCGGTGATTTTAGCGTTAATCGAAAAGGACAAAAGCTGATATCTTTCGCAAATGATACTTGAGTAATATTGAGCTGGAACCTAAAACTAAAGAGCACCTTAAGTGCTCTTTTTTGGGTTTTAGCGCTGAGAAATCCCATTCAATAAAAGCAAGTGTCAGCCAAAGTGGACAATCAGATTATTAAATTTGTATTATTTTTATTCAATTTGAACATCTGAATTTGGTAATAAGCTAAACTAGTTGATAGTTTTATGGAAATGATTGTATTTCTGTTATTATTTACAACCAAATAATCATAATTTAATGGATTAGCAGCAGTCTATCCAAGTTCATATGCCATAGGTAAAAATATGATTAACCACTTCACAGTCCTCGGTGTTAAAGCCAGTGCCAAAGAAGACGAAATAAAAAAAGCCTATAAACGTTTATCAAATAAGTTTCACCCCGATAAACTGATTAATGCTTCAGAAGAAGAAAAACATCTCGCAGCTCAGCAGCTGCAACGGGTTAAAGATGCCTACGATGTTTTGTCTGATAAAAAGTTAAGAACTGCGTTTATTAAAGATTTTAATAATGTCATCGTAACCAATCCTACAGCGGCAATGACCGAACTGTGGGATCAATTTTATTCTTGAGAAACCCATGAGCAAACCACTTAATATCTCACGTATTAATGAGTTAAAAAATAATGCCTATGACAATATCGAGTCGTATAACGACCCAGATAGCCCTGAAGCATTAGCCAAATTTACTGACTCAATGAAAGCGATTTTGTTAGCCGATCCTTCGATGTTGGCAGCAGTGCCAGAATATTTGCCAGTGGCACTATTCAATCGAGTTCGCTTTTCAGATGCCGCTAAAACCAAGTGGGCAACATGGATTGATACTGCGACCTTGCCGTCGTGGGATGAGTTTAAAGTTACGATTCAATTTAATAATGATGATGTCCCTTTAGTGCTTGCTGTACGTAAGTACTCTGAAGAATTACTCATCGAAAGCTGCGCGGTCGTTTACTTGCTCAACACGCAAGATAACGTGGTGGCGCCAAGTAAATCATTCAATGCTTCTGACTCTGATGCCAGTGATGACGGCTATGATCCATACAATGATGATGGAGACTATGACGAAAGTGATGAAGAAGGCTATTACGATCAATATGATGACGAGGAGCGATAATGAACAACCTTATTGAACTCACCGCTGCAGAGATAAAAGATCTTGCAGATGTAGAGCCGCAACAAGCCAGTAAGCGCTTCGAAATTATTGCTAATACCATGTCTGACGATCAACTCGTTGATGTCATTGAACATATGGATATTGTGACCCTGACGCAAATTAACAGTCATCACGATATTTCATGTCCATCAATCATGTCTGAATTGATGTCACCAGAGCAAATCCGTGACATCGTCTGCCAGCAACCTCTGTATTGGGAAGAGCAAATCAAAACCAATGCTGATGAGTTAATGCATCATACTTTTGAGTTCCTAACTTACCTTATTCGTATTCAAGGAACCGAAGAAAAGCAGGCGGCTATTTTAGAGTGTATCGCTGAAGATCCAGCGGGCTTATTTTACCTATCAATTCCGTTTATTGAACTCATTCTAGCCCCTTCAGGCGAGCAAGATGGTAACACCATCTACGAAAGTTTCGATGACGAAGATGATGGCGAAACAGTGGGTTATAGTAACTGGCAAGCCGATGAAGAATCTCACAGTTTAGCTATGGATGACCCACGCAGTTTATACGCGTTAATTAAGCAACTGACACCTGATGTGGCTTCATCGATTAAGAATTTGCTGCGTAATGAAAGTTCTGGCTGGGAGCAAATCATTGGTAAATTCGTTAACGAGCTTGTACTGCAAGCTAAAGAGAAAAACGAAGTGGCTGATGAATATGCTGAAGTCGATGACATGTTTACTTTTCTTGATTAAGGAATCGACTTAATGCAATTAGCATTACGTGATAATAACCAAGGTCCATATTTTAGTCGTGTACTTGAATATGGACGCACAGAAGAACTATTAACCGACGAACATGTCGCTCAGATAAAATCCAAAGCGATTTTAATGAGTTTAAAGCTAGCTGATAAGTTTTATAACAAACACAAAATGCATTTGCTTGAGCATGCTGCTCACGATGTTATTGGCGTAGTGAGTTTAGGACTGGTGGCACTCACAGGTGAGGAGCCAGCAGGCTCAGTTGCTTTATTGCAAACACCAGATGGTGTGCTTAAGTGTTTCCAGAAAGGCTGGAACATGTTGACCATTGTCAGCAAGCATATGCACGGCAATGAAAACTCGCTTTATGGTGATATTAACCAGCTACTGTTAGAAAAAATCTCAACGCCACCGGACAGCGAAATTTGGCTAGGTTGGCAAGATTATCAAACAGCGCTAAAAGATCACCACAATCAAGAAGCCACTAAAGTCTTGCTTGAAACCTTTTACGCTAAAGTCGAACTCGATCCATTATTTAGTCTTGGGCTTGAAAGTGTATTAGCAGAGGCAGTGTTGTATCGCATCATGTTTGACGACGCTAGAGTGCGTGAAGACATGAAAAAGCGCTTACGCAAAATTGAGCTTAATGAAAAGTGGTTCAGCATTGATGCGATAACCATTCATACTGAACGCGCATTGAGCCATTTGCCAGCAACACTTGCTGACACCATTCGTGAAGATTTAGGTAAGCATTTTTATCAAGAGCTATTGCGTACCCTTAAGTTCGCCAAGAAATATCGCGAACTGGCTCTTGATGATGCGAGCCCTGAAAAGCTTGAACGTTATGAGCAAAAACATGGTCTACAAAGCGTACTGTTAGGCTGGCAAGATACGATTGAATTCTAGCCTTAAGCAGAACTCAATAATGACTAAGGACAACAAAGGCTGACTTTGTTGTCCTTTTTTATGCCTATCGACCTATCACTCCAACACAAGGCTACATCGACAGATATATTTATAATGTTCAATTAACTGATTGATCTAAATTTGATTAAACACGTATTCTTAATAGACCGTATTATTGAAGCAGATTGATGGCGAACTATCCTTCAGCAGTACCTGACTTCCTTCATTAAATGAGTTTTCAATATGACTAAAGACATTGCCAAAGTTCCAAGTAGTCGCTTATCGAGGCTGAGTAAAATCGGTGGCCTCGCCTCTCGTTTGGCTGGCAATGTACTGGTCGAAGGCGCTAAACAGCTGAGTAAAGGTCAATCACCTAAACTTCAAGAGTTAGTGCTTACTCCTAGAAATATCTCCCAAGTGGCTGAAAAGCTCGCCCAACTTCGCGGCGCAGCAATGAAAGTCGGCCAGATGATATCAATGGATACTGGAGATCTATTACCCGCAGAATTAAGTGAAATCATGGCAAGGCTGCGTGATGACGCTAAAGCCATGCCTCACAAACAATTAGTCGAGATACTCAAACATCAATGGGGAAACGACTGGCTAACGCCTTTTGCGCAGTTTGAGCTACGTCCATTTGCCGCGGCATCCATTGGCCAAGTTCATCTTGCTTATTTAGATTCTGGCGAAAAGCTCGCGGTTAAAATCCAATACCCAGGTATTAAAGACAGTATTGATAGTGATATTGATAACGTTGCCACATTATTAAAAGTGGCTCAATTAGTCCCTGATCATGTCCAGTTTGATAAGTTACTCACCGAGGCAAAAGCCCAGCTTCACCATGAAGCCGATTATGAGTACGAAGCCAATCTTTTAAAGCAATATCAACAGTGGGTCGCTGACGACGAAAGGTTTATCGTACCTAAAGTATATGAATCCCTTAGCACCGACAGTATTTTAGTGATGGAATTTATTGAAGGAGAGGCAATTGAAAATGTGGCTCGCCTTGACCAACAAACCCGAGACAATATTGCCACAAACTTGTTAGCACTGTTTCTTGATGAACTGTTCGAATTTAAATTGGTACAAACCGATCCCAACTTTGCCAATTTTATGTACCAAGCCAGTAGTGACAAAATTGTATTATTGGACTTCGGTGCCACTCGTCAGATTTCTGAGCAACTTTCGGCGGGCTACCGCAAACTGATGCAAGGTGCGATGACTAGCGATAAAGCCTTGATGACCCAAGCAGCATCAGAGATTGGTTTCTTTCAAAAAGACATCACTATTGAACAGCAACAGTTAATTGTCGATATTTTCTACCAAGCTTGTGAACCGCTTCGAAGTGAAGCTGAATACGACTTTGCCAGTAGTAACCTCGCCAAACGTATTACCGATGCCGCCAAATCAATGAGCACCAAACCTGACGAATGGCATACACCTCCAACCGATGCCATTTTTGTTCATCGTAAACTGGCTGGAATATACCTGTTAGCCTCGCGAATTAAAGCCAAGGTCGATGTTAAAAAGCTATTTTTAAGCCATCAATAAAGGTGCAACCTTTTCTATATCAACAATTATTAATCTGTATGAATATCAGTAATTGTTTATATCCTCCTAAGTTATGGCAGTATAGAGTTTCATTTAAACAAGCTAATACGAATACTCATATTCAGCAGCGATTAATCATTCGAGACTCTTAAATGTCGACATTTTTCAATAATAAGCCTACCCAGTTATTAGCTAAGTTATTTTGTATTAGCATCGCGACAGTCGCTTCTTTTATGCCTGCTCAAGCGGCTTCTGATTCAAGTTCAGATTCAAAGTTAATCCAAACACAGGAACAGCCAGTTAAAGGAGAATTAACCATTACTCCTTTATCAGAAACCTTGTTTGTGCATGAATCATTTATGCAAACTCAGCAATATGGCTTTGTTGGATCTAACGGTCTTATTTTAATCGATGGCAAAAATGCATACCTAGTTGATACCCCATGGAGTGAGGCTGACACGATAAAATTAGCCGAATGGATATCAAGCCAAGGCTATAAACTCGTTGCAAGCGTATCGACCCACTCCCATGATGATCGCACTGCTGGCGTCGATTATTTAAACCGCATTGGCGTAGCGACTTACGCATCAGACCATACCAACAAGTTATTGCAACAAGCAGGTAAACCCACCACAAGTCATAGCTTTAAAGAGAGCCAATTTGACTTTGTTGAATCGAAAATCGAAGTCCATTTTGTCGGTGCCGGCCATACAGTAGATAACCTTGTCGTCTGGTTTCCGCAATCCAAATTGCTTTATGGTGGCTGCTTAGTCAAAAGCTTAGGGAGCAAAAGCCTAGGTTATTACGGTGAAGCAGATTTAAACGCTTGGCCTCAATCAATCGCTAATTTACAAAGCCAATTCGCTCACAGTAAACAAGTGCTTCCGGGACATGGAAGCATGGGCGATAAGCAGTTATTAACCCACACTATTTCGCTGCTCAAGCAACATGCATTAACTAGCGCAGAAAAATAGCAGAGACATAAATGTAATAAAAACCTATCAGTCGCTGTCTTACTAAAGCGATATATCAACTTAACGGATCACATACTTATCTGAATAAGCGCTAAATGATTCAGATATAAATACACTCAAGGAGAGTTAGCTATGTTCAGCCACATTATGATTGGTGCGAATGACATCGATACATCAAAAACCTTTTACGATGCCACCTTAGCCGCTTTAGGACATGCTCCAGGCAATATCGACCCTAAAGGTCGCTGCTTTTATATGACCGACACTGGCGTGTTTGCATTAACAAAGCCAATTAATGGTGAAGAATCAAGTCATGGTAACGGCACTACAGTAGGTTTTGCAGCATCAAGTGAAGAGCAAGCTTTGGCTTGGCATGCCGCAGGACTTGCTAATGGTGGAGTCACTTGTGAAGAGTTACCGGGATACCGCGAGTCACCAATGGGACCATTATTTTTAGGCTATTTACGTGACCCTGCTGGTAACAAAATTTGTGTACTTTACCGTCCAAAGTAACTAGTAAATAATGATTAATCGGTAAATCATGAGTAATCGGTAAATAAAGCTATTCAACATAAGCTGAGTTCGCTCAGCTTTTTTAATTCAAGCACATGGCTTTTATCAGCAATCAAGGTAAACTTAGCCAGCAAATATTTATGATGAAAACAAAGTCGATACCTAATAAGTTTGCTTACTCATGAATCACTTTCAGTAAGCATTTTAAATTAACGCCAATGTGTATTTTCAGTTCCGATTTCAGCTAAACGTTTAAGGCTTTCCTTCATGTCACAATTCGATCCCCTTTTTAATCAATTCAATGAGTCGATTGCAGACATAAGCTTACCTGAAAATTTTACTTTCCCATTTTATTATCAGCCTCACCCTTTAGCCGTTATTGCCGCAGAGCAACTGCAGCAGCATCTGCTGCAACAAACTGACTGGCAGCATAACTTTGGTTTAGAAGATAAAACCAATCCTTGCCAGCAAGCACAAAAACTTAAACCCATAGGCAAAATGTTTGGGGTATTAGTGGTAAAAAATGTACAGGGTGAATTAGGATATTTAGCGGCTTTCTCAGGTAAAATTGCCGACCAAAACATCCTGCCACACTTTGTACCGCCGGTGTTTGACATGCTCAGTAAAGACAGCTTTTTCAAATCAGAATATGAGCAAATAAATCAGTTAAGTCATCAACTGAAACAACTTGAATCAGACCCTAGACTCACTGAATACGAACAAAATTTGAATGCGATTACCCAAGCAGCCGAACAAGCTATTGCCGAGCATCGCCAGCAAATGATTGAGAACAGAAAAAACCGTAAAGCCAAGCGTAATAACTTAGCGGATTTATCGGAGTCCGAGCAAAAAGCCGTCTCTATTGAGATGAGTAGACAAAGCGTTGAAGACAAGCATCAGTTAAACGCATTAAAACGAGACTGGGATGCTCAGGTTGAACAAGCTCAGCAGCGACTTGATAGCATTACCGACCAAATAGATGAAGTTAAGCAAGCCAGAAAACAGCTTTCTAATGCGCTGCAACAAAAGCTATTTGCCCAGTACAACTTTTTAAATATCAAAGGTGAATCTCGAGATCTTAGTGATATTTTCCATGATGCGCCTAATCATCAACCTCCTGCAGCAGCAGGCGAATGCGCAGCACCTAAGTTACTGCAGTACGCATTTAAAAATGAGTTAACTCCAGTTGTTATGGCTGAATTTTGGTGGGGCGAATCGCCAAAATCAGAGATAAAACAACATCAAAATTTCTACCCTGCCTGTCACGGTAAGTGCCGCCCTATTTTAGGCCATATGCTTGATGGCATGAAGGTAGATGAAAACCCTTTACTGACTAATCCAGCAGAAGGAGTCGAGTTACCTATTGTTTATCAAGACGATTACATCGTTATCGTTAATAAACCTGCAGAGTTTTTATCCGTGCCAGGAAAAAACATTACCGACTCAGTATTCAGCCGCATGAAGCAAAAATTCCCTAATGCGACAGGACCGTTAATTGTACATAGATTAGATATGTCGACATCAGGGTTAATGGTGATAGCACTTTCAAAAGAAGTGAATAAACATCTAGTACAGCAGTTTATCAATCGAACTGTTACCAAGCGCTATATAGCCAAAATAGACGGTGAACTGAGTTCTGAGAGTGGCACTATCAGCTTACCTCTTAGGGTAGATCTAGATGATAGACCTAAGCAGCTTGTATGCTATGAATACGGTAAACATGCAGAGACTTTTTGGCAGAAAGTTGCAGTAAAAAATGGCAATAGTTTAATACACCTTTACCCAAAAACAGGGCGAACTCATCAATTAAGAGTTCACTGTGCACATCACGATGGATTACATATGCCAATTTTAGGTGATGATTTGTATGGTAAAACAGAAAAGCGCTTACATTTACACGCGCAACTTTTATCACTGCACCACCCTCACACCAACCAGCCTATGACATTCGAAGTGAATGCTGACTTCGAATGAAACACTCGTTTGAAACAATCATTTAAATAGTCAAAAAAATGGCTAGTCTACGGCTCTGTAAAAACTTATAAAATTACCTATTTCGAAGTGGATATGTTAACCAATATGAGTTAATGTAACCAGTTCGTATGACATATGGTTTTATAAACAGTAACCCTGCGAGCTGACGTTTTCCTTCGTTGTATTTTTGAAATCACTAAAAGCTGTTGATTGTATTAATAAAAACATTAGCTTACTACACTATTAAGGATAAGAGTGGACTATGAAAGAGTGGTATTTCTCAAATAATGGTGAAATCAGTGGACCTTTGGGCTTAGCTGATTCCAACAAATTTATTGCATCAAATCCCGATGTCTATGCTTGGCACCCGTCTTATGCACAGTGGGTACCAGTAAGTCATGTTGAAGAATTTGACATCAATGTATCTCCGCCACCGCCTCCTGCGGAGATACCACAGCAGTTAATCGAACGTTTTACTGCTAAAGAGCGTGAACTCAATTCTGCGTTAGGTCGAATTGATAACACCCTAAAGACAATTAATTCTTCAATGTCAGATATCGGACGAGATTCTAGCCGTTACAAAGTAACGACAAAAGAATTGAACGAAAAAGTTGAAGCGACGCTTCGTAGCGTTAATGAACAATATGCTGCACTGCAAAAAACACTTTCAGGTGTAGGTTAATTAAGTTTTACCCGAGTTAAAACTAAATACTCTGAGTAGCATATAACAATTGTTGTTAACTAAATAAAAAAGAATACGACTATGAAAAAATGGTATTTTTCGAAAAATGGTCAAGTAACAGGGCCGTTAAACGAAGTTGAAGCAAAGGAATTTCTATTAAAAGATGGCGACTGTTACGGTTGGCATCCTTCATTTACGCAATGGAAACCAGTAAGTTGCATTAAAGAGTTCGCTCATATTGTGCCTGCAATGGTTCCGCCAGCGCTGATCCCTCAAGCATTAATTGAAGAATTTGCAGCTAAAGAAAAAGCACTACAAGTTAAAGTCGCTAGCATGGAAGAAAGCGTCTCAACGACTAAAAACGTGCTGGTTGAGTTTGAACAAGAAATTAATCAATACAAAAAGCTCACCATCAATTTAACTGATGAAGTTAAATCAAACATTGATCCTTTTGAGAGCAAATACAACTCTTTCAAAGGCTCATTCGATGAGTTAATTTCAGCGTTATCAATTGCAAAAACAGAAGTGAATGAAGTCACAACAGACTTCAATCAACGTGTTGCCAAGCAAGTTGCTGAAAATACAAATAGCATCAGTGCGCCAACGGTTGCCCCTGTAGCTGCTCCTGCTGCAAAAGCAGAAAGTGGCAATATTTCGCCGGATAACGTGTCAGAAATCAGCAACCAGATCCAAAAAGCACTTGCTGAAAGCATGCTTAAATCAGCTGAAGAAGACAGCGCAGTTGCAGAGTTAACAGCGACGAAAACAGTCAGCGCGACTAAAAGCCTTGACCCTGTGGCCGTAGCGCCTAAAAAGCCTAAGCCAAAGATTGATAAAATTGAATTCTCTGAAGATATCTCTGAAGACAAGCAAGCTGATGAAACTGGCGTAACGGGTGTTACTAGCATCATCAAGTCCGTCTTCAAGGGGGACACTAAGAGAAATGAAAAAAAGTCCGAAACGCCGGATGATGTAGATCAACTGGCGGCGAGTACCGAAGAAACAGCTAAAGCAAAAACTGAGCAATCTGCAGATTCAGCAAATGATGGTAATGCAGAGGAAAGTGAAGAAGAGAAAGAAGGTCGTATGAGACGTCGTAGAAGACGCACTCATTACATTGCTTCTTAATAGAACGTTTCTTAATAGATCGCTTCTTAATAGAACGCTTTCTAAGACGTTCTAATAATCGTACTCGTGCAGAAATCTGTGTTTGAAAGTCAAACTGATGTATAGATTAAATAAAAAGGCTTATCTTGCGATAAGCCTTTTTTTATACTTAACACTTGTCAGCATTATCTGACAAACCCGTCAATATAACAGGTGAAAACCAAGTCTAAACAACGATCACAGATTCTGACTCTGTCACGGTTTTCGCATCAGCTCTATCAATCACTTTAATCAAGGTTGTTTGAATCACCTCATCAGTGCGGGCATCCGCTGTGCTTTTAAATTTTTGTTGCTGAGCTTCTCCACCCTCTTCCAATACAAACTCAACCACGACTTCTTCTGCAATATCAGCTGTTGAGCCTTGATACATAATATTGATCAGTGGGTAGCCTTTAAAACCAGCTTTCACTTTCTTAGCAATTCTCTTCTTAGATTTATCTAGATTCATTTTTCATTCCTGAGATACAGCTTTAATGTGGTTTACATTGTTCGGCGCGAGAAACTAAAAGGCGCATTATATTTTAATCACCAATGAAGGCTCAGAAGCATCTTATCGGGTTTAGCCTCAATGAGATACCGCCGTGAGGGCATTGTGAGATAATTATACTTATATCGTCATCAAGCTTGATAGGTAAGCCATATAACAGACAAACTTGAGCGCATTATGCGGTCACTTGCCTTTAGTGAGAATATAAACGTCATATATGACGATTAAACAGCAACCTCAGCAAAGCAACCTTGAGTCAGTGAACCAAGCTCTAATGGCGATAAGCCGATATCTAGGCCTCGTTTCCCAGCACTCACATAAATAATCTCAAATACTTTAGCAGAGGTATCAATTATTGTCCGTAAACGCTTCTTTTGACCCAATGGACTCACGCCGCCCAAAACATAACCTGTGGTTTTTTCGACTAAAAGCTTGTCAGCCATAACAGCCTTTTTCGCAGAAGCGGCTTTTGCCATCAGCTTAAGGTTTAGTTTTTTATTTACAGGTATCACAGCGACAACCAGCTCTTTAGTGTCCAACATAACCACTAATGTTTTAAAAACTTGCTCTGCAGGTAAGCCCAGTTTTGCCACAGCCTCATCACCAAAAGACTCGGCATTAGCATCATGCTCGTAAGCAAGTACTTCATGTTCTATTCGATGCTTTTTGGCAAGATTAATCGCAGGGGTCATATAGTACTCTTTTTTGTTCAGTTTTTTGTTCAGTTTTTTACTTAGCTTTTTGTTCTGTTTTTCGCTAATTCACTAATAGCATCATAATCAAGGCTGGTGATCTCAAAAGGGTTACCATCGGGGTCGCAAAAGTAAATCGACCAAGTAATATCATGGTCACTCATGGTAAAGCTTACCCTGTGCTCAGTTAACTTTTGTTGCCATAAAAAGAAATTAGTCGCATCAACACCAAATGCTACCGTCGTTCGCTTGTCGGCCTGAGACTCAAATAATGCGAGATGCAAATCTTGATGACTCACTACTAATGGACCATTACCTACAGCCCAAAATGCTAATGATTCAACAGCATTAAACCCAAGCACTTCACGATACCAAACCTCAGCCGCCTTCCTGTCTTTTACATAAATATGGATATGATCAAAACGCGCTAACTTTGCCATAAAATTCCCTTAATACAGTTCAAATGTTTGAACAGCGTTCTTTCGCTGAATACCCTAAAGTATTATTCGTTTCATATTGTATCTCAAATACATTAAAAACAATGCTTTACACTTTTTATTCGCCTTGTAAAATATCACTACTCATTAAGGTAAGGATGTAGACAAGGATAAAAATGTCTCAAGTTCAATCGCCAGAGCCTGAACTCGTCGCAACCGACAAACCAGCAAATAATAAAGCCCTGAGCCAATTTCTCACTCAGCTTAAGTCACAAGTGTCTCATTCAGAGTCAATTGATGTGGTGAAGTCAGCGTTAGATAAAGCCATCGATTACCCAAATCAATTACGGTACAACAATACTAATTTATATATTGGTATGGCAGCTGCCATATTTGCAGCAATTGGCTACTGGCTCTATCTCGAGCAACAAGGCCGTTATTATAGATACTCTGATATAGATTTTGGTGTGTTCATCGTCTGTATCATTGGCCTAGTGGTCGCTATCGCCATGTTTTTAACGCGGCGTAAAAAAGTTGATAAAGTCTCACGGCTGCTTCGCGATGAAACTCTCAAACACCTTTATAATATGACCGATTGTCAGCAACAGTTCTTAAATAATGCTGAAAATAAATTTGTCGACTTTAAACGTGGTAATTACTCTCAAGATCTTGAGTGGGGTAAAGAAATCGATTTTCATTCCGACTCAGGGTTAATTCGTGCCAGCGTGGTGTATCACCATTACGTTGATAGAAGAACCGAAACCTATACTGAGTCAGACGGTAAAGGTGGAACACGTACCCGTACTCGTACCGTATACGATCATTATTACCGCCAGGGCGTCATACTGCCACCGCTGAATAAAACCACCCATCTAGTCATCAGTGAGTCGCGGTTATCAAAACAATGGTCCCAGAGCTTTATGCCAGCATCTAGAGAGTTCGAAAAAAACTTTAGAGTCCAAGCAAACTCACAGTTTGATGCTGCAAAGTTTCTTGAACCTGCAGTGGTGATAGCGTGTGAACAGCTGGGTAATAAACTTAAAAATCTGACTATCGAATTTGCCCACGATGGCAGTTTATTGATCAATCAGCATAATACTAATTTATTGAATCCAGCAATGGATCACGACATCACCAACCCAGCCGCGTTTAAAGAAGAGTTACTCAATGACACCTCATTGTTTACCGTAAACAGCATTTTTGGCTTCGTGAATCAAATTATTCGCCATACAAATTAAGCTAGCTTTTTAACTATATTCTCTGATAATTACAGATAGTCACACTCAAGGAAGCACCATGGAAATGTCTTATATTATACTCGCAATCGTTGTCATCGCTGCTATTGCAGGATTCATGATTTACAACGCAATTGTCAAAGAACACAACGCAGTTCAGCGTGGTTGGGCGGATGTGTTAACCCAAGAAAGACAGCGCAGTCGAATTATTCCTGAGCTTGATAGAGTCCTGCAAGAGCACAAAGATTATGAGAAAGATTTGCTCCCTAAAATCACTGCGCTGCGCCAAGGGATTAATGCACTGCAAGACAATAATATTGATACCAAACTGCAAAGTGATGTAGATAGAGCTTCACAAGATTTGATTAAGGGCATTAACGTTGCTGTAGAAGCTTACCCAGAGCTTAAAGCCTCTGAATCGTTTTCAAAGTTTATGAGTGAGATTACCGAGCAAGAGGAAAATGTCGGTGCAGCTGTGCGTATTTTTAACCAAAATGTGGCTAACTTTAACTCGTGCATTCAATCTTTTCCGAACAACATCGTTAATTCAATGTTCAACAAGAAACAAGTGATTGAAGTATTCACTGATAGCAAAGCACAGGCCGCTTTTGAATACACGCCAAAGTTCTAATATAAGTTCTAATATAAGTTCTAATATAAGTTCTAATATAAGTTCTAATATAAGTTCTAATATAAGTTCTAATATAAGTTCTGATATAAGTTCTGATATCAGTTCTGATATCAGTTCTGATACGAATATCTTTACATAATTAAACGGGGCATTATGCCCCGTTTTTTGTTTATCGCTATTAGCTCATGATATTAGCTCATGGTATTAGAGTTAGCCCTACAATAACTGGGGGTCACCAAAAAACTGCTGCTTGTTACCTAGTACCGTTACAGCATCATTGTCGCTCAACAATAACAGTTCATGGTCACTGCGAAGCTGAAACCGTTCAAATTTTTCCATGTCTTTTACGGGGGCTGTCACTGTAGGTTTGGCCACATGAGGTACTATGCAATAACTGACTAAGTTCAAACCTCGAGTATCGATTAATCCCACATTATTTTCATCGCCGCACAACACTGCAGAATCAATGCTTGGTGTCATTATCATCGCGCCTGCACTTACACCAATAATAGGCTTGCCTTCATCGGCAAGGCATCGCAGGGTTTTATCTATACCACGCTGTTTCAGCCAATATAAAAAGCGGTAAGTGTCACCACCAGATAAATGTACTAGACCACTCTGTTTCAATAGTTTCTGAGTATTAGATTTAAACCCTTGCTCAAGTTCAACATAATCAATCTGCTCAAAGCCCAAGTCTTGGTACATTTGTTTAATGGGTAAAAAGTACTGCCGTTCAACATCTGGCTCAGAAGCGATATAGACCACTGGCAGCTTTTTGAAATCAGACGGCATATTATCAACGAGGAAAGATATCGCCTCTTGAGAAGCAAGTGAGTCTGTATCACTGAGTAAAACGAGGTTCATTGAATCCTGATTTCCTTATCATTGTTTAAAAAGTCTTTAGTCATCGGGCAACGCATCAAACTGCTTACGCTTTTTATCCATGTAAGCTTGCATGGCTCCGGGTTCTTGCATTAACTGCGACATCTCCGCCATCACCTTCATATGAGCAGGCTCTTGTTGCTGAAACATCGCCATACCATGCTGTTTACTTAACTGCGCCATTTCTTCAAATGTATCAGCCTTAAACACCTCGTCGCAAGCACCACCAAGTTGTTTACAGGTCATTGTTTTCATCTGTCACTCCTTAACGACAAAACCGTCACTTATTCTGACTACTCAGCTTAGCATCAACTGAATAAAAGGTGGCTTGCGAGCTCTTATCTAGATTATGTTTGGACAGAAACCAGTTAGAACAGGGACTCTAACTGTATGTGCAGTAATTAGTTTTCTTTATCAAAAAATACTCGAACAAAACCAAAATCAGGATCAGACTCTTTACGAGAAATAGACCATCCATTTTTGAGGTAAAAGTTCATCGCTTGAGTGTTGGTTTCAAAGGTTTCAAGTGTTGGCTTCAAGTTGTCATTATGGATTTTATTCTCAGCAAACGACAACAACCTTGCACCGATACCCTTTCGTTGCTGTTCAGGCGATACCATCATGATATGGACTAAGTCATCAATAACCACAACATATCCCATGACAACCTCGCTATCGTCAACAGCTACAAAGGTATTGCTAATGTGCTTGTCAACTTCATCGTCGCTAGCACCACTAGATAAATAGCCGTTGACCATTTCTTCACCCATAAAACCTGTGTAACACACGCTAATTACATGCTTGGATAGCTCTTTCAGAGAGTGAGTGTCACTCAAATTTGCCTGTCTAATTTTCATTTTTTATGACCTGTTAGTAACAACAAGACTAATCTACCCTTTGTGGTTTTGGGAAAATTGAACAAATGCGACAAGATCAATTATTGAAGTCACCAAACAGATCAATAGAAAGATGTTTTTCGATTAAATACCGTTTAGGAGTAACGCCAATCGCTTTCTTTAATTGACGTATAAGATGGGGCTGGTCGCTAAAACCAAATCTATAGGCAAGGTCGCTCCAATCGATGCTCTCGGCTTGCTCTTGGTAGATGGCCCATATAAGGCGATCCATTCTTACCATTTGTTCATATTGTTTGAGCGATAAGCCTGTCACTAATGAAAACTGCCGCTCAAGTGTTCGTCTAGACATTGGCAACAAGTCGAGGCTTTTTCCTTCGTTGATGTGTAAACGAGCCTTACGAACATTTTCCCATACTCGCTTGTCGCTAGTTGGAGGGAGAGAGAGTAACTGTGACTCTACAACTTGAGCTGCTATTTTCGGACAATTGATATCAATTTCATCTGACCATCTAAAGCAAGAAGGTAAAGATTGAATGATCTTCTGGCTAGACTTCTCTGCTTGCACCAATCCTAAGCCAAATGCACCATCAGGAAAAAACTTCACGCCTAGCAGTTGGCGTGGGTAAACATCATCAACATACAGCGCCTCAGTGTAAGCAGACAACCAATACCCACCTTGAATATCTAGTTTAAACCCGTTCTTTCGGTAAACATGCTTGTCTAACGAGGGAGAGAGAATGGCGTTAGCAGAAGGATTGGGAAGCAGCAAAGCAGACTGTTGACTCGGCTCTGTGACGTGCAATCCCCAGATATACTCAACATATTGGGCGAGAAGATTTGATGTAGGCTTAATTTTCCATGTATTCATTCATAAATAATACTATGAATACAACTAAGGTGAAGCAAACGATGTTCAAAAGATTAAACTCCCTTAGTTAACGCACAATGGGGCAAAAACGAGTTACGATCACAAACCTCCTAACTCATTTATATTGGCACTGTTACAGAAGGCCAACACTTCAACTTAATCCATTGCCTGCCGCTGGAATGTTCAGGATGAACGGAATGTCGCGATCACATGGTCAATGATGTTCCATACATCATACTGACATTTACCATATCCCTATGGTTCAGATGTGAAAGATTGACCTTATGTGCAAATACAACTGCGAGACGCAAGCTCTTGATTTAAAAGTAAGCATCCATGTGGGCTCTGCGAAAACAAATAACATCCATGTTAAACGACCAGTTCAGCATCCATGCCTCTCGCTCAAAACATTTCACACTGTGAAACTTCGCCTTGTTTTCGAAGCTCGCTGCTGCATCTACACTGGGATTATTGTCTCTTCGATTTGACTATATTCATCACTAATAGACACAAAAAAATCTTACAGACTTAATTTGAATTGAGGTCATCAAGAAAAGGTCGTGAGCTTGGCATGGATGCCAAGTTAGCTTTTGTTAGGCCACGGATGGCCCATCGGAAGCGTTAGGCCTTTTCGGCAATGGCCGAAGCAAGCTACAAGTGAAGTTTAAAGCTGGATCTATCCCCATCGAAAATTATGCGTTTTTCAGCATTTTTCGTCTGGGGCGCTGAGGGTTTCCAAAGGGGCGCAAGCGTTTTGCCCCTTTGGTCTGGCGTGAGCTAAGCGCCACGACTTTGATTTTTCGAAATAATAAAACAAGTTTTGGAGCAAAAATGAGTCAGCGTTGAAATCGCTGACTCGAAGTCTAATATTCCTTTGCTAGAAATTGGCTAAAGCTTAATTAGGCTTAAAAAAACTCTAAGTACAAGCTCTAAGCACAAACTCTAAGCGCAATCATTATATTAGTAATCAAACCCAATTTGCGCTTTCACGCCATCATTGAATGCATGTTTGATAGGTTGAACTTCACTCACAGTATCAGCAAGCTCTACTATTTCTCGATGACAAGCACGGCCAGTAATAATGACATGCTGCATTGGCGGACGGTTTTTAAGGGCTTCGATTACACGTTCAAGCTCAATGTACTTATAAGTCACCATGTAAGTTAGCTCATCTAATAACACTAAGTTAAGTGACTCATCTTTTAGTAACTTTTCAGCGTCTTGCCAAGCTGACTCTGCTGCTGCAACGTCCTTTTCTCGGTCTTGAGTTTCCCAAGTAAAGCCTGTACCCATGACATAAAAATCAACGCCGACTTTTTCAAGTAGGTTACGTTCACCACATTCCCAGCCGCCTTTGATAAACTGCACAACCGCCGCTTTTTGGCCATGACCTACACAGCGAGTTACTGCGCCAAACCCTGAAGTTGATTTCCCCTTACCATTGCCTGTCAGCACCAATAAAATGCCTTTCTCTTCTTGAGCCGCTGCAATTTTCGCATCAACGCCTTCTTTTACTTTTTGTTGGCGCGCTTTATGACGCTCAGCTTTTGTATCATTCACTGGATTTGACTGTGTCATGCAAGACTTCCTGTTAGTTTTTCCATATCTAAATGCGCCTCAAGCACATCGGCTAATCGTTCAAGTTGTTGCTCTCTAATTTGATTAATATCGATGACATCAACATGTTGTAAACCTGCCCAGCTCAATATTAACTGGCAAGCTTGTGGGCTATCAAATAGGCCGTGAACATAAGTACCTAGAATCTGATTGTCGGCAGTGATCACCCCTTCGGCAAATTCAATAGTGGCTTGGTCACTTTCAGTAATCGTTTGTTCAACATTGTCACCACGACTTACGACCTGATGACGAAGCGCCAAAGGCTGAGATAAGAGTGTTTCAGGGCAATTAAGTTGTGTTTCACCACAATGGATTTCATATCCTGCTACTTGAGCTTGCTGATTGTTGAGAGTTATCACCCCTTGCACTTGTTGAAGCCGCTTATCATCAGTTAGCAATGTTTCGCTATCAATCAAGCCTAAGCCTTGGGATGAACCTGCGTTATCTTCAATTCCGTTAGGATCATGTATGGCTTTGCCTAGCATTTGATAACCGCCACAAATACCAATCACTTTACCGCCATAGCGAAGATGTCGACCCAGTTCACTATCCCAGCCTTGCTCGCGCATAAATGCTAAATCAGCCCTGACATTTTTACTGCCTGGTAAAATAATGACATCAGCTTGAGGGAACGCGGCATTCGCGGCCTGAGTTTGCATACTGACATAATTGAACTCCACATTAGGGTTAAGCCTTAATGGGTCAAAGTCAGTGTGATTGCTGATACGCGGAAATACCAATACTAATACTTTTAGTTTTTTTGTCTTAGTTTGGTCTAAGTTTTGTTCTGCGCTTTGAGCTACTGTTTGCGGACTGTCCACCAGCGCATCTTCAGCATCAAGGTGTAAATCATGTAAGTAAGGCAACACCCCTAATACAGGTTTATTGGTATAGCTTTCAAGCCAGTCGATGCCCGACTGCAATAAACTGATATCCCCTCGAAAACGGTTTATCACAAACCCTTTCACTCGCTGCTGCTCCGATAAACTCAATAAAGCAAGTGTACCAACAAGGTGTGCAAACACGCCGCCTTTATCAATGTCAGCAATGATGATCACAGGGCAATCTACCGCTTCAGCAAAGCCCATATTGGCGATATCACCTTCACGTAGGTTTATCTCAGCAGGACTGCCAGCGCCTTCAACAATGACCATTTCATATTGCGCAGTTAAGCGCTCAAAAGATTGCAGTACTGCATTCATAGCAACGGACTTGTAGTTGCGGCTTTCTGGTCCAAAAAAAGCTTGCGCCTCAAGTGTGGTTAACGCTTTGCCATGAATAATAACTTGCGATCCAGTATCTGAGCTTGGCTTTAATAAAACAGGGTTAAAGTCAGTATGAGGTTCAAGCATACAGCCAACTGCTTGCAAGGCTTGGGCACGGCCAATTTCACCGCCATCGCTGGTCACTGCACTATTGAGCGCCATATTTTGCGGTTTAAATGGCGCAACCTTGATTGCTTTTCTGGCAAATAGTCGACACAAACCTGCCACTAAGGTGCTTTTGCCCGCATCTGATGTTGTGCCCTGAACCATCAAGGTTTTGGCTGTACCTGCTTGATAATGATGTTGCTCTGCAAATGCCAACACAGAGTCAAGCTCACTATTAATATCATCAGGTCTATCTTGATTGCTCATTAATGCCAATCGTCCTTAAAATGTTTCTGTATCTATATCAGTGAAATAATGAAGTGTTCAAATGATGAGTAAAAGATTAACCTTTTAACGATAACGGAATGCCTGCGACCACTAAACTCACCTTATCAGCTTTGGCTGCGATGGCTTGATTAAGCCAACCTGCTTCATCGGCAAAACGACGAGTGAGCTCACCTAAAGGCACGATACCTGAGCCCACTTCGTTACTGATAAAAATGATTTTGCCTTTAAGCTTGGGTAAGCATGCAAGTAACGCTTTTTTCTGTTGCTGCCATAAATCATCAACACCATTACGGTGAGTTTCTTCGCTCGCGATTAAATGATTGGTTAAATATAAGGTTAAGCAATCGACCAAAATCACCTTACCTTCACCGCTTTGATCAACTAAAGTGGACGCCAGTGCTAAAGGGGTTTCGATTAATCCCCAATCCATATTTGCATCAGCACGGTCTTGTTTGTGTCTTGCGATACGTTGCAGCATTTCGTCATCTAAGGCGGTTGCGGTAGCGATATAAACACAAGTATCACCTTGCTCAGCATATTCCTGAGCAAGTGACTCGCCATAACGGCTTTTACCAGAACGAGCCCCGCCTAAAACAAGATGGATCATTAATTCAAACCTATGGTTAAAATGATGCAATAACACATCAGTTCACTAATTTGTTGCGCAGCCCCTAAGGTGTCACCTGTATAACCACCAATTTGACGGTTGAACCCCCAAATCAATAGTTGTCGAACCGCAACTAATGCCAGCAACAACACAAATGCCACAAGGCCATTTAAACAAGCTAATACAGCAAAGCCACTCAAGCATAAGATCAATAAGTCATTGATATGTTGGTGCTGAGCTAAAGGCTTAGATTTACTGCCGTCATCTTCAGTGACATATTGCTCAGAGAAAATCATGCTCGCGGCAACCACTCGACTTAAAGGATGTGCCACAATCAGCGCAATTGCTGCTTTTAATGGACTATAAAGTGCAATTTCAACCAATAGTTGCCACTTTAATAGTAAGGTTAATCCCACCGCTAAGGTGCCATAAGTACCAATGCGAGAGTCTTTCATGATTTTCAGTTTATCTGCGACTTTCCAACCACCACCAAAACCGTCGGCAGTGTCAGCTAAACCATCTTCATGAAAGCCACCAGTTATTAATACGCCTGTGATAATCGCTAAGATCACCGCCACACTGTTGGGTAAAATAAGCTGAGTTAACCAAAACACCACCGCACTAACGGCGCCAACAATAATTCCAACCACGCCAAAATAGCGGCTGGCTTTATTAAGTTTATCGCTATCAAATTCAACCCAAGCAGGAATTGGGATCCGAGTAAAAAAACTAACCGCGATTAACAGCAGGTTTAGCTGTTTTCTAAGCCAGCCCAGATTAACCAAAGAGCCAGTTTGCGGATCATGAGACATTTTTTAATCCTTGATGAGTTTGCTTATCGCTAGCGGTTAAGTTTAAAAATGTTATTTTTAAACCACATTGCTCACACCAGCATTTTCAAAGCTGGCCATTTCATTGTAAAAATTTACCGAAGCTTCAATAATCGGCAGTGCAAGCGCTGCGCCTGTGCCCTCACCTAATCGTAAACCCAATGATAGAACAGGCTTTGCATCTAGTGCTTCAAGCATTTTCACATGGCCTTGCTCATCTGATTGATGGGCAAAAATCAAATATCCACGGGCATCTGGATGCAGCGCTACAGCAGCTAAGGCCGCAGCTGTTGCAATAAAGCCATCAATCACCACTAACATTCTTTTTTCAGCAGCAGCTAAAATCGCTCCGGTCATTTGCACAATTTCAAAGCCCCCAAACACGCCAAAATATTTACAGGGTCGTTGAGCTTATTGCGGTGTAAGTTCATCGCTACAGTTAATAATTCAGTTTTTAACGCAAAGGCTTCATCGTTAATGCCAGTGCCGCGGCCAACGCAGTCTTTCACATCAAGCTTCAATAATGCAGCCATAACTGCAGCGGCTGATGATGTATTACCAATGCCCATCTCACCAAGGGCAATTAAATTACAACCAGAGTCATAATGACGCTGCACCACTTCATTGGCATAACTAAAGCCATCTTTAACCGACAATAAACTCATGGCTGGCTTTTGATGAATCGCTTGTGTACCTGAACCCAATCGATGATTAGTGACACTTGGATGATCGCTTGGAGTTAGCATTCCACAGTCAATCACTTCAAGGTTTAAGCCCATTTGGCGGCAAAAAACATTAATTGCCGCACCGCCTGATGCAAAATTTGCCACCATTTGTTTAGTCACTTCACTTGGCGCAATAGACACCCCGTGGGCCGCAATACCATGATCACCTGCAAACACCAACATGGCTGGCTGCTTAATAAATAATTTGTGTCTGCCATTAAATTGTTTAGCAAACTGCACTTTAGCAATTTGCGTTGCCAGTGTTTCTAATAGGCCTAAAGCCCCTAGAGGCTTAGTTTTTTGGTTTATTTTATGTTGGATCTGTTCATCGATATGATGGTTAATAGGATCTACTGCAAACATTTTTATACTCCAAAACAGCGTCTTATCGACGATGGCGTAAAACAAATAAGAAGAACACACTACCAATCGCAGCAGTGATGATCCCCACTGGTAACTCTTGATTGGCAAGTAAACAGCGGGCAAGTACATCAATCCAAACCATGAATAATCCGCCAACGAGTGCGGTAGTTAAAATGGGTTGCTGCCCAGGAAACAGTAACCTCACGGTATGGGGAATCATTAGCCCTACAAAACCAATACCGCCACAACTTGCGACTAATACAGCAGTAATTAACGAGCACAAAATCAACATATATAAACGTAATTTCGAGACGTTTACCCCTAAGGAGTGTGCGGTTTCATCCCCTGCTTGTATGGCGATAACTTGACGCTTAAATGCCAGAATAATCAATATACTACTGCTTACAACGACAGCAGGTATAACCAGACCTTGCCAGCTCGCTTTCGCAAAACTGCCTAGACTCCAAAACAGTACTGATGCCGCCGCTTGGGGACTCGAAAAATACAAGACTAAACTGGTGAGCGCACCAAACATAAATGAGGTTGCCACACCCGATAACAGCATTCTCTCGACTTGGCTTGCACGGCCAAAGCCCGATAATGACAAAACCAGTAATACCGAGAAGCATGCCCCGATAAAGGCGCCAATAGGCAAACTTAGGGATGACCAAGACCACCAAGCATCGTTATTAAACCAGCCAGAACGCAAAATGGCATCGGCCAAATGACTGCCAGATTCAGCAAGCCACTGCTGTACTAATCCTTGGCTACCAAAAAAGCTCAACACTAAAACAGCGCCAAAAGAGGCACCAGAACTTATACCAAATAAATAGGGATCTGCTAATGGGTTTCGGGTGACAGTTTGCAACACGCTGCCCGCTAACGCTAAACCTGCACCAGCGATAAAGGCCAGCATTATGCGAGGTAAGCGCAGTTCAAACACAATTCGCTGGGTTATCGCACTCGTACCATCAGAGCTTATCGGGTCTGCGCCAAAAATAGATGACGTAAACAAGCTGAGCACTTGCTCAAAACTGATATTAGCGGCACCAAAACTCGCTGCAGCTATAGGGGTTATCAGGGTTAATAAAGCCGTCGCCACTATTAACGCTTTATATTTCATAGATGAGGCTGCCAATGTCATGAATCATTCTCCATGCCATGGGAATGATCGCTTTGATAGCCATAAAAATAAGTAATCAAAGGTTTACCATGTTGAGGATGTTTAGATACCTGACAGCAAACGCCAAAGACATCACCGATTATCGCTTCTGTTAACACCTCATCAGGTAAACCCTGCGCCATACATTGGCCTTTATCCAATAGCAACAAACGGTCGCATACCGCACTAGCCAAATTCAAATCATGAATCGAGGCAATAACGCTAATACCTAGCTGTCTGACTAACTCTAATATTTGAATTTGATAACGAATATCCAAATGATTTGTCGGCTCATCAAGGATCAATAGCTGCGGCTGTTGCACAATGGCGCGCGCAATTAACGCCCGTTGTTTTTCCCCCCCGATAACTGTTCATATTGCTGTTTAGCTTTAAGTTGCAAACCCACTTTTTCAAGTGCTTCGGCAATATGACGTTTGTCTGCTTGGGAGTCAGATTCAAACAAGCCTTTATGGGGCGTTAACCCCATCGCGACAATTTGATCAGTGGTCATTTCGAAATAATGTGGGGTTTCTTGCTGCACCACGGCGACTTTGGTAGCCAATTGCTTTTGGCTAAAGTCGCTAATATTTTGCCCAAACAGCTTAACTTGCCCTTGGTCTGGGGTGATATAACGATAAAGGCAACGCAGTAAGCTAGATTTACCTGCGCCATTGGGGCCAATAAGCCCGAGCATTTCACCTTGTTGTAAGGCAAAATTAACTTGTGAGAGGATCTGATTATCATCAACAGACCAGCTGAGGTGTTCAACGCTTAACGCTGAAGAAAGGTTTGAACTCATAGATTAATCGCCTTAGCCATTAAATATGCAGCTCTGCCCAATAAGGGGCACTTACTTATTAAAAACATTCACACTCCGCCTGAGTCACCCGCACAGGTTGTATAACGCTGATAACAGCTTGAAAAATAGCGCTAGGTATCTGACTTTATGAAATAACAGCCTGTCTAAGCTAAGTGTATTTCACATTACAGTTGCGGGTACAGTTCATGCTAATCATCGTAAGTGAACTTACGAGAACCATGATTCCCTATTCATTTGCAGCCAGTTAATACAGATTAACTCTAGCAACAAATTAACGCGATTTTGTTTGTAAAAACAACCTGATTTCAGGCTAACAATCTTATCGCACTATTGTACGACATATCTCACTGAGTTAATGACCTTTTAAGTAATTTTTTAACTTGGCCAATTCAGGCGATACACAGGCTTAACCTTGTCGCTATTTACATTTTTATCCGTATTAACACTATTACCATCAATGTTGCCATCAACGCTGTGATGACTTGATGATTGAGCTTCAGGCCAATACACATCAATAACGACACTAGCAGCATAATCAATGGCTAATTGCGCATATAAGCCTTTGCAGCGTTCAAGCCCAAGTATCAGGCTAATAATATGTCTTATCACGCCACCATGGGTGACAATTAGTGCTGTGACGGTGTTCTCTTGCGAGGGTTCAAAAACCTCTTGCTGCTTTTGTTTCAGTTGCGACTCAAGCTGCTGCGTCACCTCATTAAGTCCACCTGTAACTCTGGCTTCAAATTCCGTCATAAGCTCGCCATTAGGCGGTGTATTTTCCCATGGATTGTCCCAGTACAAATCTAACGCCTGCGGATCTGCTTGATATAAAGCATCAAAGGTTTGCCCATCCCAATCACCAAAATCAATTTCTTGAAACTCTGGCATGAGCTGTATTTTCAGCGGGGTGACTGTCGATGTTTGAGCATCTTGCTCAGGTAAGTGATTAGCGAACAAACATGACTGATTAATATCAGCGACCGTATCTTCGGCAAATTGACGACAACGCAGCAAAGGTGAGCTATAGATTGAAACAGACCGGGCTTGGCGAACCAATTCCAGCTTTTTAATGGCAGTTTCCATATTGGCCCAACCTAGCGGCGATAAAGAAACATCAGTTTTTCCCCGTAGAATATTACCGCCCTCGCACTGACCATGACGCAGTAATATTATTTTGGCCTGTTTCATATCAACGATTCACCTTCTCAAACATTCTTTTGGAAACACTTAACCTTAAAAGTTAGCTATTTGTTGTTGGTATTAGCTCTAGGTATTAGCTTTAAACATTAGTCCTAAGCGCTAGTTCTAAACATTAGCCCTAAGCATTAGTTCTAAACATTAGCCCTAAGCGCTAACCCAAACATTAGCTATAAGTAATAGCTGTAAATATTAGCTCGCTGCACTCTTCTCACTACATTAGTTAGCAGCTAACACTAATAACTATTACCTTCAAACTAGCAAGAAAATTCGCCAATATCATCAGCAACTTACCGATACCCCATCTTCATAACAATACTGTCTACTTGGTAAAATTAGCGATTATAAAGATTTCAAAGACACAGAATTCAAATTTGTAGCCCGCTTACTTCTGTTATGCCCTTGCTCTTACAATCTATTTAAACGTATTATGGACGTCTATACGTTTAAATGTCCAAACAAATATCTAATCCACCTTAAAGGTAGGATTAAAGATGAGATTGAGGCTGAATATTTCTGCAGGGATTTTCAATATAAGCCGCCTTTTATTTACCAAATAAAGGTATGCTATTTTTATTAATCGCACTGCTTCATCACTCAATTGATTGGCCAATAGCACCAATTAAATATTGCAATAAAGGTAATCCGATATGACGAAGTCGACTTCCTACAGTCAGGTTCTAGAACAACTTACCAATACGCTAAATGAACGTATTGTGATTCTTGATGGCGCCATGGGCACCATGATCCAAGACTACAAATTGGAAGAAGCAGATTACCGCGGTGAACGTTTTAAAGATTGGCATTGTGACGTAAAAGGTAACAACGACATGTTGGTGTTAAGCCAACGTCAAATTATCAAAGACATTCATACCAAGTACATGCTGTCTGGCGCAGACATCATTGAAACCAATACATTTAACGCCACCACTATTGCTATGGCCGATTACGACATGCAGTCGTTATCAGCCGAAATTAACCTTGAGGGTGCTCGCGTTGCCCGTGAAGCTGCCGACGAGGTTGCCGCACAAACTGGCAGCCCACGCTATGTTGCTGGTGTTTTAGGTCCAACCAACCGAACCTGTTCAATCAGCCCAGATGTTAACGACCCTAGTTTTCGTAATGTAAGTTTTGATGAACTGGTCGATGCCTATGTTGAGTCTACCAACGCCTTAATTGAAGGCGGCGCAGATATCATTATGGTTGAAACCATCTTTGATACCTTAAATGCCAAAGCGGCACTATTTGCCATCGAGAAAGTTTTTGATGACTTAGGTGACCGCTTACCTGTGATGATTTCAGGCACGATTACTGATGCCTCTGGCCGCACTCTTACCGGACAAACTACCGAAGGGTTTTACAATTCGCTGCGCCACATTAAACCGCTGTCGATTGGTCTTAACTGTGCGTTAGGCCCAAAAGAGCTGCGCCCATACGTTGAAGAATTATCTCGCATCTCAGAGTGTTTTGTTTCTGCTCACCCTAATGCTGGTCTGCCAAATGAGTTTGGCGGCTATGATGAAACCCCAGAAGAAATGGCTGAGGTCATTAGTGACTGGGCACGTGAAGGCATGCTCAATATCGTCGGTGGTTGTTGTGGTAGTACTCCAGATCATATTAATACCATTCGCGAATCCGTGATTAATCACGCCCCTCGTCAATTACCCGAAATTCCAGTGGCTTGTCGCCTTTCAGGATTAGAGCCATTAACCATTGATGGCGACTCGCTGTTTGTTAACGTCGGCGAGCGCGCTAACGTAACCGGCTCAGCTAAATTCCTGCGTCTAATCAAAGAAGAAAAGTTTGAAGAAGCCTTAGATGTGGTGCGTGAGCAAGTAGAAAACGGCGCGCAAATCATCGACGTCAACATGGATGAAGGCATGCTAGATGGCGCCGAGTCGATGAAAAAGTTCTTAAACTTAATCGCCTCTGAGCCGGATATTTCCCGCGTACCTATCATGATTGATTCATCAAAATGGGACGTGATCGAAGCAGGCCTTAAGTGCGTACAAGGCAAGTCCATCGTTAACTCTATTTCGATGAAAGAAGGTGAAGAAGCCTTTATCAAACAAGCCACACTCGTTAAGCGTTATGGCGCTGCAGCGATTGTGATGGCGTTTGATGAAGACGGTCAAGCTGACACCCGCGCCCGTAAAACCGAGATTTGTACTCGCGCATATCGAGTACTTGTTGATGTAGTTGGCTTTCCACCAGAAGACATTATTTTCGACCCGAATATCTTTGCCATTGCCACCGGTATTGATGAGCATGATAACTACGCCGTCGACTTTATTGAGTCGATTAAAGACATTAAAGCCACCTTGCCTTATGCGATGATTTCAGGTGGTGTGTCTAATGTCTCGTTCTCGTTCCGTGGCAACAACCCAGTGCGTGAAGCGATCCATGCTGTGTTCTTATATCATGCGATTCAAGCAGGTATGGACATGGGTATTGTTAACGCAGGTCAATTGGCGATTTATGACGATATCGACCCAGAGCTTAAAGAAAAAGTTGAGAACGTAGTTCAAAACCTGCCATGTCCTATTGCCGATTCCACCAATACCGAGCAGTTGCTTGATGTTGCTGAAAAATTCCGCGGCGACGGCAAGCAAGCCGCTAAAAAAGAAGATTTAGCATGGCGCAGCTGGCCAGTAGAAGAGCGTTTATCCCACGCACTGGTAAAAGGTATTACTGAATTTATTGATGACGATACCGAAGAAGCAAGACAGCAAGCCACTCGCCCATTAGATGTCATTGAAGGGCCATTAATGAATGGCATGAACGTGGTGGGTGACTTATTTGGCGCAGGCAAAATGTTCCTGCCACAAGTGGTTAAGTCTGCCCGCGTGATGAAAAAAGCCGTGGCTTACCTCAATCCGTACATTGAAGCCGAAAAAGTTGAAGGCCAGTCTAATGGCCGAATCCTAATGGTCACCGTAAAAGGCGATGTGCATGATATCGGCAAAAACATTGTCGGCGTGGTACTCGCCTGTAACGGTTATGAAGTGGTTGATTTAGGCGTAATGGTCGCCGTTGATAAAATCCTTGAAGCCGTAAAAGAGCACAATATCGATATTATCGGCATGTCAGGGCTCATTACTCCAAGCCTTGATGAAATGGTACATAACGTGAAAACTTTCCACCGTGAAGGTTTAACCATTCCAGCCATTATTGGCGGTGCAACTTGTTCAAAAATTCACACAGCAGTTAAAATTGCGCCTCATTATCCACATGGTGCTATCTATATTGCTGACGCCTCACGCGCAGTGCCTATGGTATCGAAGTTAATTAATAACAACACCCGCCAAGCCACTATCGATGAAGCTTATGCCGAATACGATGTGATGCGTGAAAAACGTTTATCGCAAACCAAACGTAAAACTATCGTGCCTATTGAAGCTGCTCGAGAAAACCGCTGTAAACATGATTGGGACAATCACACCCCATTTAAACCGAATGTACTTGGCCGCCAAGTGTTTGATGATTATCCATTAGAAGACCTAGTGGATCGTATCGACTGGACACCGTTTTTCAGAAGCTGGGAGCTACACGGTCGTTTTCCTGACATTTTAGAAGACGAAGTCGTCGGTGAAGAAGCCCGTAAACTCTACGCTGACGGTAAAGCGATGCTTGAAACTATCATCAGTGAAAAATGGCTCACGGCAAAAGCGGTAATGGGATTATTCCCAGCGAATACCGTTAACCATGATGACATTGAGATTTACACCGATGAAAGTCGCAGCAGCGTTGAAATGACCACTCACCATCTGCGCATGCAGTTAGAGCGTGTAGGCAATGACAACTTCTGTTTATCTGACTTTGTTGCGCCTAAAGACTCAGGAGTCGCCGATTACATGGGCGGATTCGCAGTCACTGCAGGTCATGGCATTGATGAACATGTCGAGCGCTTTGAAGCCAACCATGATGACTACAACGCCATTATGCTCAAATGCCTTGCTGACCGATTAGCTGAAGCGTTTGCCGAGCGCATGCATGAACGCGTTCGTAAAGAATTTTGGGGTTATGCAGCAGACGAAGTATTAGATAACGAAGCGCTTATTCGTGAAAAATACAAAGGAATTCGACCAGCGCCTGGTTACCCAGCGTGTCCTGATCACACTGAAAAAGGCTTATTGTGGGACTTGCTCAAGCCAGATGAAACCATCGGCCTTAACATCACAGAAAGTTATGCGATGTTCCCAACCGCTGCAGTATCAGGTTGGTACTTCGCTCATCCTAAATCACGCTACTTTGGCGTGACTAATGTGGGTAAAGATCAGGTCGAAGATTATGCTAAACGTAAAGGCATGAGTCTTGAAGAAACAGAGCGTTGGTTGGCGCCGGTGTTGGACTATGACCCTGAGTAAGGAGTGATCCTGAGTAATCATAAGGTTACTCTTTGGGTTTTCAAACTTCGTTTGAATTAGGGAAAAGTCGTGGCGCTTCGCCCACACCAGACGAAAGGGAAACAACAGCATTTCCCTTTTCGATATCCCTTGCCGCCCCTACGAAATTGCTCTTAAAAGCGAGCAAGCCTCATACTTATTCGAATATAGCTAACGCTTTAGACAGGCCATCCATGGCCAACTAAAGCTAGCCTGACGTCCTGTCAGGCTTACGCTATTTTCTTCAACGTATTTCAGCAATTTCAATGGGGTTATCTAGTCTACAACTTCGTTTGTAATTCCATAATCTCACTATAAGTGCAATGAAACCTTGATTAATGACTCTTTTGACCTTCTTTAAGTGCACAATTTGAATTGAGGTAAGCAAGAAAATTACGTGAGTCTGGCCATGGATGGCCAGCTAGCTTTCGAGGGGAAGGGACGCCCCATCGGAAGCGTTAGTGATTTTTGTAGCTTAGTGAAGCGGACTCAAAATATAGGCTAAAGCTGGATGATTCTCCGTTGGAAATTTTGCTGTTTAAATTTCGCCGGAGCTGCGGGGTGTTCTAAGAGGGAGTCGCAGTTCACTCCCTTTTAGTCTGGTGTGGGCGAAGCGCCACGACTTTTGATTCTATCTAAACAAAGTTTGGAAATGAAATAACTCCCCCATCACTGATGTTAACTTTCCCAATACCGATGCTCGTTTATCAAACAGAAGTCTGGTAGAGTGCTTATTAATCAATAACTTTGTGATAGCAAAGTTTCAATAATAGGTTTATTAAATCTGCATACGCACTATCAAACCTTAGGTGCTATGAGCTAGGAAGCCGATGATTGATAACTCGCCAAGCTTAAAACCACTGTTAGAATTAATGCAATGCAGAAAACTCAAGGAAGTAAAAAAGCTAGCTAACAAAATTGAAATATCTAACGATAGTTTCACTAAACTTATCTTGTTAGCACAAGCTGAAAAGCTTGATACTTTTCCATACTTATATCAAATTCATTGCAGAGAGCATCAACCGAAACACCTTCATTTAACAGATAAAGATTTAAAAGGCATTGTAAATAACGATGTTGATGCAACAAAAGCAATGTCAAAAATAAACCAAATGTTCAAAGAGAGAAAGTGGACTGTTGGTCATATGTTTTACACACTAGATTTTAAATTCTGGCATTTCTTTTACTTTGATCTCAAAGATATGGCAACTGAAGACAATCACTGGAAGTTTGGCGGGAGCCACATACATTATATTTCTGATTTAAACCCACAATACACAGCGAAATCCGCTTGGGAACAGTTCATTAATGGGTCAAAGTCTTTTGGTGGAGATGTACATTTAAGATATAAAAAGTAGCAACTAACAAAAACGCCATGAGTGACCTTTAATGCTAATTAATAACCAAGCATTATCTGCACCTAATAGGCGCTAGATGACATGGAGGTCAAATGAAGCACTGGAAAATACTTGGTTATGCACTCCTTCTTGCTGGATTGCAATTATTAGCCAGTACACTTCTTGCCTACTTTGATAAAGCGGCTACTATTTCTAACCCAAAGTTCTATGTGTTGAATTATGCCGTGAGTTTTACTATCAGTTTGGCTGTTTTCTTCATTATAGGCTTAACAGAACAACTGCAACCATATCTTAAGTCCCTTTGGATTTGTGCTGGTTCATGGCTTATGAACCTCTTAGTGCTACTAACTTTTTACTTCTCTTTTGATGTCTTTGGTTATACATATGAGCTGATAATTTTTGATTTATTACTAAGCTCTTTATCAATTTTTTTAGGCACTTATTTAGGGGTAAGTTTTCACAAGTTTTATGCCTCTAGAGTATCTGGCACCTAACAAGATAAGCCAACAGAAAAAGCCAAATCATTACCCCCTCTCCTACCCCAAAATCAGTTGAACCATTAATCGTTAATTTTCTGTTAACTCTAGACAGTTCAAAGATTATCCAATAGGATTAAAGTGTGATATTGATCACACTTTATTTAATGTCAATCAGTTTACAAAAAATCGATGATAGGAGTTTTTATGAAGAGTTTTTCTTATAGTCAGGGGGCTAATAGTAAAGGGGCTAATAGTCAGGGGGCTATTCATCAGAGTGCTGCCAGTCAGGTTGCGACTAATAATCTTTCTATCAATAACCTGCCTATCAATAAAAAAGTCGTGATGAACTTATCTTTTGCTACATGTGTTTTAGCTGCTTCGTTTTTCATGGCAACAAGCGCTTCTGCTGCGGTTATCGAATGTAATGATTGTTCTGCAGAGCAGCGAGTATCTTCAATCGCTCAACAAGATACAGGTTCGGTTTTTGTGGTGGATTTTGTCAATAAAACCGTCGATAAATATATGGTTTCTGAGGAAGGTTCAGTCAAGGTATTAGATCCAACTCGAGCGGATGTGAGCAAACTTAATCAGCAATTTGCCCATCGTAAAACCTATTTACGCGATCCCAAATAAGATAAGTACTAAAGTGAATATCGTTTATGCAGTTCTTAGCTGTAGTAGCACATAAACGATATTCATTATTCAACTCAGATGTCTTTTCTCATCACTGTAGCCCTTACCCATCAAAGCTGTACTTAGCCACCAAAAGCAACGTTAGCCATTAAAAGTGATATTTCACCAATAAGTTTGTCACGCTTTGATCAGTATCAAAGCCTGAGCTACTTTTAATACCGTATTTATTCTTCCAGTAGTCGTATTCAATACCTACATATAACGCGCTATCTCGCATGCCGACTTGCTTGCCTAAATCATATTTAAGCTGCGGGTTAAAATGGAAGTTTTTCTCGTAGCTGCCATCAGAGTCAACCACCCAATCAATAAAGCCGTCAAACACAATTGTCGATTCGCCTACTGGCCAGCTCATCTTCCAAACTGGGGTGATTTGCCATGTGTCACCATCGCGGCCATCGGGTAGACGTTTATACATATTTAATTGGAAAAAATCGAAACCAGGAATGGCTAAATCAAAGCCTGCACCAACAAGAAAAGATTCTACATCGCCTTCACCAAATTCAACTGTCGTGGCAATTAATACGTCTTTTACAAACCCTGCTTCTACAGGTTTATCTAACATTTTGCTAAAACTAAAACGTGGCGCAAATTCGCCATAATAGGCCGTTTTACCATTTATAAAATCTTCTTCACCATTGTATTTGGTAAAGTCGACAAACATGAACAAGTCACCAATGTTCCAACCACTGACATGCTCAAAAGTAATGGTTTGTTGAATTTCAGGGTTAACTTTAAAGTTATCACCATAAAGATAAGACAGGCTGTTGTCTTGCCAATGGACTATCTCACTTGAGTTAGCGTCATTTACTGCAACAAATGGTGCCTGACAAAGCAGTATCAGGGCGAGCAAGCGTTTCATATTCAGTCCTTGTAAGTATTATTTTTCAATGGTCATCATCGGAAATGTTTCATCAGTGGCGAATAATTGTTGCGACGCCATTATCCTCTTAACAAAACAGTGCGGCGTATTATGACAGTTTGTTTACACATAATTAAGTATTAGATAGCGACAGTAAGACAAATGATGACTTTAATTTTGCTTTCCCCCTTATCAACCAAAGTACTTTCCTATGGTTTACTTTAAATAGGGTTCATTATGATAGCGAGTCGTTATTATCCTGCAGAACGAATAGCATCAATCAACAGCTGCAAACAAAAGCGCATATAGTTCATTTTCAGATCATAAAGATAAGGAGTTATTGATGACGCTAGAAGTAATAGATAACCGATTAAGGATAAGCTTTGACCGAGTAATAAATTCAAAAAAACCATCAAACGATTGATGGCTTTCATTAATGAAGGGAGATTGATTGCTAGCAAGTAAATGAGTTAATAAGGCTCTATTTACTAGCTAAGATTAGTGCGATGTAAGCATCGACAACTCGGTTTGATACTCGCTAATCTCAGCTTGTTCTTGCAGTATTTTACGTTGGTATTTATGCACTTTTTCTTGGTCATTTTCGGCTTTAGCTTCATCGAGTTCTTCGCGGTACTCAGTCAATTCAGCGCTCGACTTTTCAATTTTTGCCGATAAATCATCGCGTATGCCCGCTTCTGTGCAATGTTCAATAACTTCTGACAAGGCTTCACTTAGCCCTTTATATTGATAGCTGCGTCCATTTTGTTGCGCAATATCCATTTTACGTTCAATTTCACAGGCTTTTCTTTCACATCCCGTTTGTTGTGCACATTCAGATGCCTGCACTGACAGAGGGAGTAAAAATAGCGGTAAAGACAACATCATCTTAAGGTAAGTTTGCAACATAGAAATAGCCTGCGTAATTAGGTCTGCGAGTTTAGAACTGAAATTTACAGGCATTACTCAACTATCACTATATTGTTTTATAGGTAATTAAATACAAATGATATAGGAGATGTTTGGGTAATAGTTACAAAATGAACTCAATACTTTTCTTTTTAACCTTCTGGCTGTAATACCTTAAGTATTTAAATATCTGCCCATTTTTTTCTGGTTGCTGCTGGTAAAAAGGATTATTAATTAAAGAGACTGAATCAACTTTAAACAAGAATAAGCCAAACAAAGCCCGTTTGGGCGTGAGGTATAAATCATATAAAAACTGCGTCATAGCAGGATCTTGAACCGGAATAACCAATGACTTTTTCATCATTTCATTGGCTAAATATTCAAGGACTTGTTTTCTGATCGACAAACTTATGGAGCCAACACTGAGCAGCATATCTGTTTTATCATCGTAAACAATATGACCAACAATCATTCCCTTACAGTAATATGCAAGGATAATGATGTCATCAATATTTAAATGGTCTGCTTGATAAAAACGCAAAAAATCTAACCCATACAATTTATTATGAATGGCAAGAATGTCATCCCACAGTGATTTAGGGATAGATTCCATCGAGTATGAAGCAACATTGTCGATAGCATAGTGATATGAAATATCTTGATTTACCGGTATTTCACTTAACCTCATGGATGGCGTAATGACCTCCATTTCCTTAGCATCGAACTCATATTCTTGGCCAAAATAATTTGCGATGCCTAAGCGCCTTAATAAACTGGTAGTCGATTCATTTCTTTCCCATTTACTCAAAGTGACTTGATTAACCCCTTCAAAAGCGCGGTGGGAATTAGCCAGTAACGTCGCTAACTCTTCTTGAGATAAGCCATGTTGCTCTCGCAGGGTTTTCAGCTCTTGGGCAAACTTATCTCGATTCATTTCAATACCTATTATTCCATAAATGATATTAACTAAATTACTGTCTTTATGAGGTTTTACCCAATAGCAGCATAACCATTCTAGCTTAATTTATCTTAACCTAATTTTGCGCCATAAACCTATATCAGCGCCATAAGCCAATTAAGAGGCCATTGTTATCATTAAGCTGTTATAGCCATTTGAAACCTGCAAACCACTGCGGATATTCGATAGGTGTTATTCAGCGTAACTCAAGATATTCACTTTGCGAACTCAAGATGTTTCTTATTCAAACTTAAAATATTTTTACTCGAACCTAAGACATTTTTTATTCGAACTAAAAATGCAATTATGCGAACACCAATTCACATAACTGTAGATTATTGAATCAAACCCTTGTATTCTCTCACCCCAAGTAATTCGCAAAACCACCCACAATCTAATTAACAAAGCTTGAATCCGCCCTAAAGCTAGGCTGATTCAATCCATTTGGGTGAAATGAATTGCTTATAAACAACATAGAACATCCCACACAACACGTTTAAATTATTTGCAAAGGCGAGTCATGATAAAACCAATAATAGCCTCAACTTGTTTAACTATTTGCTTTACAGCTACTGTCTCTAATCCTTCATTAGCAGCCCCGGCTTACCATAATCAACAAGCAGCCCACCAAGCAGTAGAGTTTGCCCCAGGGATTATTTCAACACCCGATCATTTTGAAATTAACACCGTATTTAATAAAGCTGGAAATGAAGTGATTTTTGCACGCTGTAAAGATGACTTTAGCCACTGCACTATGATGCAATCATCGTTTGTATCGGGTGAATGGCAGCAACCAACTGCACTTGCAATATCAGGTGACTATTTAGATGCAGACCCTTTTTACAGTGCTGATTATTCGCAGTTATATTTTGTCTCAAAGCGCCCGATTGCAAAAGGGGAAGATGAGGCTGCAGAGGTCAATTTA
Organism: Shewanella sp. GJ50-10; assembly: GCF_055808815.1. Lineage (NCBI taxonomy): Bacteria > Pseudomonadati > Pseudomonadota > Gammaproteobacteria > Alteromonadales > Shewanellaceae > Shewanella > Shewanella sp. GJ50-10. The sequence goes on from NZ_JBVVSS010000001.1 coordinate 3,481,076, forward strand.
TGGCGCTCAAGCAAACTTGATGGTCAGTGGCAAACACCTGAATACTTAGTTGATGTGAACTCAGATGCGGCAGATTTATACCCTTCATTAACAGATAAAGGCGAGCTCTACTTCCCTTCCTTTAGAGATAATGGCCGCCATATGTATGTTGCTCAGCCAAAAGGAAACAGTTTTAGTAAGCCCAAACCATTGCCAAGCCATATCTATGGCGTCAATGGCAACATTGGCGATTCTGCAGTTTCCCGTGATGGCAACACGATTATTTTCAGTATTAAAGACCGTAAAGACAGCAAAGGTAAAGGCGATTTATACATATCAAATCGTATTAACGGTAATTGGACTGTAGCCAAAAGCTTAGGGGACAAAGTGAATACTGCAGATCATGAATTCACGCCAATCATTTCACCTAATGGCGAGTATTTATTCTTTACACGAATTGAAAATGGCAAAGGTAATTTATACCAAATTAAGTTAAGTGCATTAGACATTTAAGCAATAATAATCAGCAAGGGGGCTGCCCTTGCTGTTTTCAAATAGCGGTTCCCTTTCATTTTACCTATACCTTCACTTCCACTTCCACTTCCACTTCCACCCAAAAGTGATCTATTTGGGCTGAATAACACTATTGTAATTAAGCGGTTTATTCAAAAGAGTGCTCAAGCCGACTCAACCATGTAGTGAAGTTAGTTGATGCTAAAAGCTCATGCTCACGCTCACGCTCACGCTTATCATTATTTAAGCAATGATTTAAATAGCTCTTATACTCATTACATCAATACGCTTTTTAGCAGAACTGCAGCTAGTTATTTAATTCATCAACCGAACACAAAGATTCAAACAGTCACTCCATTAACCTAGATTACGGACAAACAATGGAAAAATTAAAAGCATTATTAAATACAGTTTGGCAAGTAATCAAAAAGCCCAGTGTGCATTACAGCTTAGGTTTCTTGGTCATTGGTGGTTTTATTGCGGGGATCATATTTTGGGGTGCATTTAATACCGCTCTTGAAATGTCGAGTACCGAAGAGTTTTGCAGTAGTTGTCATCAAAATGTCTATGAAGAAATGCAACCAACCATACATTTCACTAACCGCAGTGGTGTGCGAGCAACCTGCCATGATTGTCATGTTCCACACAAGTGGACGGATAAAATTGCCCGTAAAATGCAGGCATCTAAAGAAATATGGGCACATCTAGTTGGCTCGATAAATACCCCTGAAAAGTTCGAAGCCAAACGTCGTGAGTTAGCCGAACATGAATGGCGCCGCTTAAAAGCGAACAACTCACTGGAATGCCGAAATTGTCATGAATTTGATTATATGGACTTTACCCGACAATCATCTCGAGCAGCAGAGATGCATTCGACCTATCTAGAAAGTGGCGAGAAAACCTGTATTGATTGTCATAAAGGGATTGCTCACCAATTACCTGATATGGCAGGGGTTGAGGGTTACTAACAATGTCGTCTCCCTCAACTAACACTAGCGCTAAAGCTAGTACTAACTTTAGTGCTTCTGCTAACTTTTCGGCGTTAATGCCGTTTGTGAAAAAGTAATGCCACTCCAACCATTTTGCATAAATTGACGGATATTTTGGTGGTCATTCCCTTCTGGAGTGGCCACTACATCTCGATAATGTTGACCAAATAAACTCAAGGTTTGTTGCTCGTTTAACTGGTGTAAGATACCAAACGCAAACACTTTGCATGAACCGGCATTTTCACCCGCTGCGTTTTGCTGCGCGCCATTACTAAATGCACTAGGGGTAAATTGATAATTCGCTTCAATCACAGCCATTGTTTGTTCAAATTTTAGCTGATCTGGTTGTGCTAAGGATGCGATAAACTGGCTAAGTGTCTGTTGTGCCATAAACTATTTTAAAACCTCTTATGCAATATTAACTCACTGAGAAATAAACTTATCTTATTGAGTTAATTAACTTAAAGAGAACTGCAAGCAAGGTCAATTGAAACAAATTCTTATTGTCTTATTTAATCACAAGCTAACACTGATGTTTAAGCTACTCAGCAGGCATCAAATGACCCACCTTAACCAATATCACTGTATCTTGCTCCACATAGGGATTATGCTGACTTAAATGCGGGCTGCGGATCCAACTGCCAGCAGGATATCTTCCTAGCTCATCAATAAACTCTCCACTAATGACATAAATTTCTTCTCCGCCAAAGTGACGATGTGGCTGAAATTGACAACCTGCAGGCCAAAATACTAAAGCGGTAGATTCAGTTAAATGCTGATGCAATGGCATAACCTGTAAATCGCCTTGGCCTGGTAACCAATCAGTATTACGAGTATCAACTCTAACTTGCTCTGTATCGCTGGGTAAAAATTGGTGTAACTTAACTAATAACTCACAGCCTTGCTCACTAAAGGGCGCATGGCTAAAACCTTCAGGGTTACGAATATAAGTGCCCGCAGGGTAGTCACCTGTTTCATCGGAAAATATCCCAGATAAAACCAAAATCTCTTCGCCTAATGGATGAGGATGCGATGAGAAACTCGCGCCCGCATCATATTTAACAATACTGGTAGCATGGCCGCGCTCCGCTTCTTCACGGGCAAGCCTTTTTCTCCAAACACCTTTTGCTGGGCTTTTATCCCACATCAGTTGCTGAGTGTTTATTACCACCCGCTGACTGAAATCCATATTGATAGTATCCATTACACCAGACTCTTATTATGACTTAATGGCAATATCATAGGCTGAAACACCTTTAAAGCCTAGTCGGCACCTAAAAGTGTGATAGGTACATATTGGTGCTTTTTATTGATTAATAACAATAAAATAAAAAGCCTGCTCAATAAATTGAACAGGCTTTGGGAGGGAGAGTTTACAACGAACTTCAATTAGGTGATGAAACTAATTGAAAATATTCCACTGCTTCAACAACAATGAAGCAGCTTACTGAATATGCCTTTTTAAATAATAGCTGTTATTTAAAAGGCACTGGACGAGGTGTATTGGCATTTGACGGCGGCAAAATTGGTAACATAATTTGCGGCTGGTCACCGGTTAAGCTCTTTAAGAAATCAACCATTTGCTTAGTCTCAGTTTCGCTCATTTCCTGACCTAACTGGATGTCTGCCATTGTGTTAACTGCTTCTTCAAGCGTCCATACACTACCGTCGTGGAAGTACGGGTAGGTAAGCTCAATATTACGTAGTGTTGGTACTTTAAAGACGAATTTATCCGCTTCTTTACCGGTTACGCCTTTACGGCCAACAGCTGGGTTATCGGTATGAAATGGTTTAATTAATCCCATCTTCATGTACATAGTGCCACCAACAGCTGGACCGTTATGACAAGCTACGCAGCCTTTATCTTTAAACAACTGGTAACCAGCTTGAGCGTCAGCTGTTATGGCTTTCTTATCGCCTTCTAGGTACTGATCAAATGGGCTGTTCGGTGTAACTAGCGTCTTTTCAAATACCGCAATTGCATCAGTAATTCGGTCAATATTCACTTCTTCCGAACCATAGATTTCTTTAAAACGTGCAACATAAGCTGGCATTGAAGCAATTGTGCCTACAGCTAAGTCGTGGGTGTAACCCATTTCTTTAGGGTTATCGATAGGACCAGCAGCTTGTTCTTTCAAGTTTGCAGCTCGGCCATCCCAGAACTGCGCCAACATATAATCAGCATTCAATACTGTTGGTGAGTTAATAGGGCCTTCTTGCCACTCATGACCAATAGAAGTTGGTAGAGCATCTACACCACCTAATGATAGGTTATGACAAGAGTTACAAGAGATAAAACCTGACATAGATAAACGTGGCTCAAAGAACAACATTTTACCTAATTCTACTTTTTCAGGCTCAGTGATCACAGCAGGTTTAATCACTTCGATTGGCTCACTGGCTTGTGAAGTAGAGATTGAAAAAATTGAGGCAATTAAAATTGCAACTGAGGTTAGCTTTGTCATAACTAATAACCTTATAGGGTATGTGGTTTAATTGCAGCTATCATATCCACCACTTTTTATTAGTTAAAACGACTAAATCCGATTGAGTCTATCGCGAATTTGGATAATAAAAACGAGACCTAAATCACTGAAAATTATTACAAATAGGATAGGTTAACCACATAATAGATTAGCCACTTAGGCCACATCAAAAAATACCGATTACAACCAAGATAGATCACATTATTTTGTATCAAAAATGCGTCATTTCCAGTTACATCCCCCCTATAAATGCCCTATTCCTATCTAAACAAGCAGAAATTATTCGTGTTGTCCGCACTCTAATTGAATCAAGCGATTAATTTAACCACAATTAACTATGCGAGTAGCTATGCCAGTAACTATGCGAATAACTATGCGAATAACTATGCTAGAGTTAAGTGATACCAATGGAATAATGAGCTTTTTGAAGACATTAGTCGTCAGGAGGCCGAAATGAAGGCTGCCACTAAATGGATGTTCAACTCCCTCTCGTTTCTAAAGCATGGCAAACAATCAAAACCTTATTATCAGGGCAAGCTCACATTAGCCCAGATAGGGATAGTATTGAAGGAAAGCTATCCCTCAAAGAAATCACTCAACTTTATCCTCGTAATAAGCCGATAGCATCAGAAGTAGAGAAAAGTCTGCTTTATAATCCAATAAGACCCGATCGCCAGCCTCAAACAGACACTACTTTCACATCCACTGAGCCAACTGCAGAACTAAGTTCAGAATTAAGCTCAGTACTAAGCTCTGAGCCAAGCTCAGTACTAAGCTCAAAACTAGGCTCAGTTCAACACCCTCAAAAAAACTCACAACAGACGAACCAGAATTTGGTTACCGCTACATCATTGACATATGACAGCCTTTTTATTGGTCGAGATATCCAACGACAAAAAGTCATTGATGCGATAACTCGCTGGAAAAACAATAAAGGAGAGTTAACCGCTGTAATTGGCCCATTTGGCTCTGGTATCAGTTCTTTTTTGAACCAGTTTCATTACCAGTATCATTTAAAAGAGCCGGTCACTTATTTAAGTTTTTATCATGCAGCACTATCCACTAAAGAGGCCATCGCAAATCTGTGCTATTGCTTCAACATTACCGATGAACCTAAATCAATCACTGCGGCTATTTCACTGATTAACCAGCAAGACTCACACATCATTATTATTGATGACCTTCACAAACTAATGTTGAGAATGATGGGAAATTACCAAGCCTTAGTAACGTTCGCCACTGTGATTATGGAAACGAGGCAACAGCATTGCTGGATATTAGGTTGCGAAACTTACGTATGGCATCGTTTATCGTCACAATACTCCATTACTAACTTTGTCAAAACGATAGTCAGATTAGACTACTTTTCTTTGCTAGAACTTAGGGATGTAATCCAGTGTAAAACCACTAATATTGGCCTTAGATTAATCCATGAAGCCAATGAAGATGCTGAAAAAACAGCCTTTGATCAACTCACTAAACAGCTGCACCAAGTCAGTGGTGGCCATAGCAAATTAGCCTGTGTTTTACTGTTTAATGCATTAACGGAAGATCCCAATCACCCTTTAAGCATTGAGCCTATCTGCACGCCTGATACCACCACACTCAAACAATGTTCAGATGAAGATTTATTCAGTCTTGCCGAATTGTATGTCCATGGCGGCTTACGTATATTCCAACACGCCGAGATATTTGCTACTAGCGTAGAGCAAAGCTCATTAAAGCTTGAGTACCTATCACGGCAAGGATTGCTAAAGGCACATTACTCGAAACAAGATTTTGCCCAGCATAATTATGTTATCACCCCCACGTTAACTCGACTTATTGCGACCCATTTAGTCAATCACAACAAGCTTTATTTGTAGGAGTACTCAGTCATGGAAGATTCTCGTAAAGCCTTACAAGCCATATTAGATATCATCTCATTTGATAAACTATTTGCCTTCGCCTTAGTGTGCTTTTTCGCTTGGATAATCATGGTTATTGTACAATTCTCACTGAAGCAGCTAACCATAAAGTTACCCAAATACCGATTACTCTGGAGTCGGTTATACCCTTTCGTACGCCTATTGGTTTGGGCGACAGTGATAATTTACACCATCACTGAAATCATAAACCCTCATGAAAATCTGATTTTAGCCGTTATTGGTTCAATCGGTATTGTGCTTGGTTTGGCCACACAAGAGCCAGCCAAAAACATGATTGCTGGCCTTATTATTATGATTACCCCACCTTATCGAGTGGGCGATATGGTGACGCTGTCAGGTCACTACGGTGAAGTAATTCAACTTGATTGGAGTGTCACTTGGCTGCGTACTTTTGATGATAATACTGTAATGATACCTAACGCTGAGGCGCTTAAAACTGCGGTGTCGAATGCTAACAGTGGTGCATTAGATGAAATGGTGGTGGTAACATTTCATCTCCCCATTGAAGCTGATCACTTAAAAGCAATACAACTGGCAAAAGAGGCAACTCAATGCTCGCCTTATACTTTTTTAGATAAACCCATTACTGTCAATATTGCTACCGATTACCAGTATGGCGAACATCTTATTCAGTTAACGATAAAGGCCTATGTGATGGATATCAGGCTAGAGCGAAAATTTGCCAGCGACATTAATTTTCGTGTTTTAAATGCCTTTAAACAGGCAGAACTTTATTCTATGTCAACTTCTGAGACCGCTGAGGCAATTAATTAAATTACTGCCATATCTTGAACAGCCCGGCATTTGCTATACTCTTGCCAAATTTAATACTTACCATTGCAAATTTGCCACCTTAGGATGTTGATATGACCCAAGATGAAATGAAAAAAGCTGCCGGCTGGGCTGCGCTTAAATACGTTGAAGAAAACAGTATTGTTGGCGTTGGCACGGGTTCAACGGTAAATCACTTTATTGATGCATTAGCAACCATGAAGCATGACATTCAAGGGGCAGTTTCAAGCTCTGAAGCATCGACTGAAAAGCTGAAGCAATTAGGTATTGAAGTGTTCGACATGAACAGTGTTGCAGACTTATCAGTGTATGTTGATGGCGCTGACGAAATCAATGCTCACATGGATATGATTAAAGGCGGCGGCGCGGCATTAACTCGCGAAAAAATTGTTGCTGCAGTAGCAAAGAAATTTGTTTGTATCGTTGATAATACCAAGCAAGTTGACGTGTTAGGCGAGTTCCCTCTTCCAATTGAAGTGATCCCAATGGCACGTTCTTATGTTGCCCGTGAATTGGTTAAACTTGGCGGTGATCCTGTTTACCGTGAAGGTGTAGTGACAGATAACGGCAACGTTATTCTAGATATGTACAACTACAAAATTCTTGACCCTAAGGCTCTTGAAACTCAGCTAAACGCTATTGTAGGTGTAGTGACTAACGGCTTGTTTGCAAACCGTGGGGCAGATGTATTGCTTGTTGGTTCACCAGATGGTGTTAAAACTGTTTTGCCAGAATAAGTAGTCTGAAAGCAAACTGTTTAAACAAATGCGTTTATTAAACACTAAAAAAGCCCAATCATTGATTGGGCTTTTTTTATTGGCTTTAATAAGCGGAATTAACTCACTTTAAATAAGCTCACTGCTTCGTGTAGCGTCTCAGCTCTCTGTCTTACATCTTGGGTGGCTGCAGAGTTCTCTTCGGTGGCATTGGCTGTCTCATCAGCAATATCTCGAATAATCACTACATTCTTATTCACTTCAGCTGCTACCATGCTTTGCTCTTCAATGGCTGTTGCGATTTGAGTGCTCATATCAGAAATAGTTTGCACATCTTGGGTGATAGATTGCAATAAATCCCCAGCTCCAGCAGCTTGCTCGACACTGTCACTGCCTTGTTGCTGACTCGCATCCATTAATTGCACTATTGAGTGGGTTCTCGACTGCAATGTAGTAATAATTTTGGATATTTCCTCAGTGGACTCTTGAGTACGCATAGCAAGGCTTCTCACTTCATCGGCCACTACCGCAAAACCCCGCCCTTGCTCGCCTGCTCTTGCCGCTTCAATGGCGGCATTTAATGCCAGTAGATTAGTTTGCTCGGCAATGCCTCTAATAACATCTAACACACTACCTATGGTTTCGCTGTCGCGCTCTAAATCGCCAACGACTGCTGATGAATCACTTAACTGACTAGCTAAGGTTTGAATTTTCTCAATGGTTTGCTCAACACTCACCAAACCTTGCTGAGCATGATCATTTGTTTCATTAGCTTTAAGCGCAGCTTGCTCTGTATTACTGGCAATCTCTTCAATTGTCGCGCCCATCTCAGTAATAGCTGTGGCGACCATGTCGGTTTCACTCAGTTGTCTCGATACCCCTTCTGAGGCCACGACAGCATTTTGGGTTAACTCTTCGCAAGAGATATTCATCGCATCAACAGATTCATTTACTTGCTCAATCAAGGTCTGAAAGCTAACCACCATGGCATTAAAATGTTTAGCTATTCTAGCGAGTTCATCATTTCTAGTTTCGTCACACCTAAGGGTCAGATCTTTGTTTTTTTCGACTTCAGAAATCACTTTATTAATATCATTAATTGGCACCACAATACTGCGCAAAATCATGTAAGCGAAAACACATAAAATGAAAGTGATTAATATAAATATACTGGCACCTAAGATCAGGGCGTTATTTTCAGCCTCGCTAATTTCTTCATGGGTTTGTTGCTGTAAGGTGGTTAAATCAATATCAGTTTTTTTAATGGCTTCTCTTAATTTGAGCATATCGCCATCGTAAGCACTTAAACCGAACTCTTTTTCTTTACTTGTCAGTAAACCAAAGCTTGTTTGATAAGCATCTACCAGAGAGTTCAATTGTTTTTTAACTTGATAGTCGAGTGTTGAGGCACTTAACTGAGATTTAAACAAGTCGATATTTTTATCAAACCTGTCTAAATAACTTTGAGTGCGGCGCAACATAAAATCTTTCTCGTTTCGGCGCAGTTGTAGCATAGTCACCGATAGTAAGTTTTGATTTTGCTGCTTAAGGATAGATTCAACGTTATGCACCGATTGACGTAAATCACCATACAAACCTGATTTTGGGGTTAAGCCTATTTCTGTTTGCAGAGTTATTAATTCAGTAAATAGCGTTTTATACGTTCGTAAGCTTTGACTAAAACTCATCAAACTTTGCGTGGGCAAGCCTCGTTCAGTCAATGCTTCATCGAGCACCTGTATAATATTATTAATTTCACTAAAAGTACTGTCATGCGCTGTTATATATTTAGTATCTAAACGAGCAAAGAAATCTTTTTCAATCACCCTGAGCTGTAATACTTCGCGCTCAATTTCGGTCACGTGGTTAGCCGCATTAGCTAAGTTCGATTTCACATCACTGGTATATAACTGCAAACCAAACATGGCTGTAAAAGCCACCAGAGACACGGCTACGCTAAGTATTAATTTGGTACGAATTAACATATAAATCCCTAATATCCTTCAGGTACATTAAAAATATAGATGCTTAACTCAGTATTAGACAATTTTTAAGCAAACTAAATTTGTTCTGGTAATACAAGCTATTACTTTATTAGTACAACCTTAACCCTGTATATTTATCGACCAAGTAACGATAATCTTCATATATTTTTAAAATACGAGTAAACCTTTTAAGTACTTGCTAATGTCTAATCTAGTAACTCGCACCCAAACGGATAAAACGGTGAACCTGAATTCCAGCAACATCACTGAACATGATCAGCCACTTCAGCAGCAAACACTTGCAACTGAAATTAGCCATGATCACATCGACGGACCTATGTCTGACGAGGCATTAGTGAACCAAGCAAAATCTGGGAATAAGTCGGCATTTAAAGCCCTATATCAGCGTCACCAAGGTCGGGTGTATGCGATTAGTTTTCGCTTAAGTGGCAGTCATGATCATGCTGACGAAATTTGCCAAGACTGCTTCGTCAGATTATGGCAAAAGTTGGATCAATTTAACGGTGAAAGCCAGTTTACGACTTGGCTGCATAAATTATCGGTTCATCAAGCCATCAACAGCATGAAAGCCAAACAACGTTTTTGGCATCGTTTTTTACCTGATAGCAATATTGTTGAAGAGAATGAGCAAAACACAAGTCAGCAATACGAGTACCACCGTTTAGATAAATTGATCATGAAATTACCAGAAAGAACCAGAGTAGTTTTTGTATTAAGCGCCATTGAAGGCTATCAGCATCAGGAAATTGCAGAGATATTAAATATTGCTGTGGGTACCAGCAAAGCTCAGTACCACAGAGCAAAACAGATGTTACAGGAGATGCTGTCATGAAAAGAACACACTCTAAGCTTCTAGAGCAGCAAGATCATAATAACAGTCAACTTGATGAGCTTATTGCGAGTTTGCCAAAAGAGATAGCACCCCCTAGCGATTTATGGCAAAACATAGATGAGAAAATCAGTGCTAAAACAACTCATAACGTCAGCCATTCAAATAACGCTAGTGATCAGCAGCATTGGAAGATGCTTGCCATGGCAGCGAGTTTAGCGTTTGTAATGGTATTGGGCTGGAAACTCTCAACTCCAGGAGTTAATTCAGTACAAGAAACCGTCACGGTAAATAATGCACTCTCAAACCAATCTACTGAGGATTTAGTTGCATTAGTTGAGCAAATAGCCCTGACACATCAGCAGCAAGTGGCTTCATTTGAAGATAATAAGTTTACTGTCGGCATGCAGCTTGATAATCAAGCTAACCCATTTAATAAAGGTTTTTCAGAGCTAGAGCTAGCATCAAAAGAGATTCAGCAAGCATTAAAAAATGATCCTAATAACAATCAAATGTGGGATTTATGGTTATGGATCATGAAGCGCGAAATTGAATTGTTACAACAGCAACAACGTACTCCAATTAATACGACTCCAACGACTCAAGGAAATGTAATATGAACCCTAAATTTAGCCAGCTACTTGGCCGTATCATCATCGGCTGCAGCGTATTATTAACGCCATTAATCTCCCAAGCTGCAGAGAAAATTGACCGCGAGATAACGGTCTCTTCTAACCCTCAAGTTGAGTTAAAAATTCAACGAGGAAAAGTTGAAATCGTTGGTTGGGACAAAGATATCATCAGTGTTAAAGGCCACTTAGATGAGTTATCTGAAGGGTTTATTTTTGAACAAAAAGGCGATGAAGTCATTATCGAAGATAAACTACCAAGTAGTTACCGAGGTAATAACAAACAAGGTTCAAATATCGTCATCCGTATACCAACTAAATTGATGCTCGAAGCTGAAGGCGTTTCGGCTGATTATGAAATAGAAAAACTCAGTGGCAAAATCGAACTTTCATTAGTCAGTGGTGATATGAAAGTGGAACAACTTGATGGTGAAATCAAACTTAATACGGTATCTGGCAGCATTGAAGCTGAGCAGTTAACAGGTAAAATTGAATTAGAAACTGTATCTGGCGATATCAAAGACAAAGACGTGCAAGGTAAAGCAAAGTACCGTCTGGTCAGTGGCGAACTTGAGTCTGAAAATAATTTAGTCACTGACTTAAGCATTGATCAAGTTTCTGGTGATGTCGAAGGCAGTTTTATTGCTGCAGAAAAAGTCAAAGTCGTCACAGTTAGCGGTGATATTGAAGTTAAGCTTAGTGACGCAGTATCTAAAGTGTTATTAGATACAGTCAGTGGTGACATTGAAGTAAAGTTTACCAATATGCCAAATTTATCATTTGAAATTGATGGCGGCCCAGGTGGCAAAATTGAAAACCGCTTAACAAACGATAAACCGATGAAAACAAAATACTCATCAAGACAATCTATTCAGTTTAAAACCCAACAAGGTGACGGTAGCTTTAATGCCAGCACCATTAGCGGAAAAGTCAGTTTAGAGAAGTAATTTAATCGACATTAACGACTAAATTACAAACTGCCCTTAATAAACAGCCCTTAATAAAGATCAATTAAGGGCTTTTTTATATGATTAATAAAGCCCCCTAACCTTTCAATAACCACACTATTTCGACATTTCATTCATTCCACAATACACTGTAAAAACCAATAAGCTATTACCTTTAAATACAATGAATAAAACGCCGTTTGAAATGTTGGATCTTAATTTGATCACAGTTTTTTTCATCTTGTATGAAGAGCTAAATACTCATAAGGCTGCAGAGCGACTCAATATGAGCCAACCTGCGGTAAGTCGCGCCTTACAAAAGCTGCGTGATAGCTTTAATGACCCAATTTTTGTCAAAACCCGACACGGCCTTACCGCCACCGATAAAGCCCACTTCTTAGCTCAGCGTCTGCCTAATACTTGGCAAGAACTGACAGATATTATTAATCACGTAGAGAAGTTTGAACTTAGCGAGGTAACAGGCAGACTTAATGTCACTTTACATCCAGCCTTGATCGGTTTAATCAGCGATAAATTATTTTTAGCACTGCACCAAGTCGCCCCAAATGTTGAATTAGTCATCTCTGTTTGGAATAACGATACAGAACAAGATTTATTAGCTGGTAAGCAAGATGTGGCCGTGACGATGCTATCGCCAAAATTGTCGAAAGAAATGACAATTAAATCAATGCCGACTCTTCATGCCAGAGTCTACCTAAATAAGCAGCATCCATTAGCAAGTCGAACCATTGATGAGCGGGCATTCACACAGTACCCGCTGGCGGTACTGCATGTACCAGGTTGGAATGAAAACACGACTTATGTTGAAAAGTACCTTGAACAAATGGGGTTAACACCGACAAATGCATATCGTAGCCCACATCCAGACTCGATTTTAAACGTCATTGCTAAAACAGATTTACTCCATGCAGCAGGCGCTCAATATCATGGTGTTGATAATAGTAAGGTGCTAAGTAAGCCCATCTATATCGAGCAAAAAGCAGTCAAGTTTCATAGTTACTTTTGCCACCATTATCGCCATCGAAACAAGCCCTTATTTCAATGGTTATTTGACACCATAAACCAGATTATTACCGAGCAACATCATGCAGAAAAAACCTTAAATAAACCCTTTAATCCGGGTTGATGAAATCTATAAATGCATTTGCCGCTGGTGTTAAACGGCGGTTTTTTAAATGCACAATGCTAAAAGACGCTTGAATATTTGGCATATCCACCACAGATAACGCCACTAAACTCCCTGACTTAATCTCCTTTTTTACCGAAACATCTGGTGCTAATGCGACTAAATCGCACTCGGTTAATGACTCTTTAATCGCCTGAAATTGTTCAAATTTTACTAATCCGGAAAAGTCATCACGATATCTCGAGAACAAGTCGCCAAATTGATCAAATAAAGGCTTTGGCAGCGCCGAAGGAATCGCAATAGGATAGCTTTTAATGTCTTCTAGGGTCAGTGCCGTATATTGCGCTAAAGGATGCTCCGCTCGACAACAAAATATAGCCTGAAAACTCGGTAACGGGATCACTTCAATATCTTCACGATGATCCAATTCAGTTGCTTTGGTTTCGGCAATAAATAACGATAATTCTGCTTTACATAACTGCTGATATAAAGAAAGCCAATTACCCACTTTTAATTCAACATTCACATTAGGGAAAGAATGAATAAACTGGCCAATAGTTGGGCCAACAATACTGTTTAACGGAATAGCACTTGCGCCAACAACTAATTCCCCGGTGTCTAAACCTTGAATTGCTTTTATTTCACGTTTTAAAAAATCGACATCTCGAATAATTCGGCTTCCATGTTCAACAACCACTTCGCCAAAAGGCGTTAATGTGACGGAACGTGATGTTCTTTCTAATAATTTTGCTCCAAGTAAATCTTCCATTTTTTGAATACTTCTTGATAAGGAAGGTTGAGCCAAATTTAATTCTAGCGCTGCCCTATGAAAATGCTTTAAATCGGCAACGACTAAAAAATGTTTTAAATGACGCAATTCCATAACAATCCCAAATATATAAAAACAGACAAAAATCATAGATTAATAACAATTACGTCAACTTACCCACTAAGAACAAATACAGCAAACTTCAATTAAAAATAACAAAAACCAATAATTAACTGAATATTAATTATTAAGTTAACCATAAAAACAAAAATAAAACCAGCTGCGACACACTAATGTAAAACCCTGAAAAACATAAACTTTAACGCACTGCGAGTCGTATCAAAATGTATCAATAAGAATTTTACCTATCAATTAATAATAAGTATCAAGCCGATTCATAAAACGCATCAATCAAAAAAGCCTTCACTTTTTAATTAATAGTTTCTATGCATTGTTTAATGATTAATTTCGCATTGGATTATCAATTAACAATTTTGCAATATCTATTTAACTGCCAAATTTAATTGTTTGCGGTTAATAAAATAATAATTAATAGGGAAGCATCATGAGAATAAAAAAACTGACATTGATGACACTCGCTGCTATTTATGCAGGTGGTGTCGGCAGTGTAGCTGCTGATATAAATCAGCAATCTACACTGGATATTTTACCGCAAATACCTTCCACCATTGATATGATGGAATTGCACAAACAAAAACAATTAGCAATTCAATCTAAAACTAATTCAGTTTCAACTCCGCTACGTCAAAGAAATTCAACAAATATACATTATGAACGTAAGTCTGCTCAGCAAAAGATTAATTTAGAACAAGGCCTTAGTGGTGAACATACTTATATTGTTCGATTAAATGACAAACCGATTGCTACCTACGATGGCAATATTCCTGGGTTGCTTTCAACCAAGAAAGCACTGCAGCGTAAACGCAGCAACATCAACAGTTTTAATGCTCAGCCACAACATCAACAAGCCATCGATGGTTATAAAACTCACTTATTGAACAAGCAGCAGCAAGTCATTGCATCGACTGGTGTTCAGGCGGATAAACAATTCACCACCGCCATCAATGCTTTCACGGTAAAAATGACCCAACAGCAAGCGATGCGTATTGCAGAGCAATCTGAAGTTGCCTTTATTCAGCGTTCAACTAAATTACAAGTACATACAGATGTTGGCCCTGAACATATTGGCGCAAGCGGAATTTGGGACGGCAGTGCAACAGCTAATGGTATGAAGTTTAAAGGCGAAGGCATGGTCGTTGGTATTATTGATACTGGCGTGAACACAGATCACCCTTCTTTTGCTGCTATCGGCGGTGATGGCTACGCTCATACTAACCCGCTAGGCAGTGGTAACTATTTAGGCGGCTGTGCTGAAGCTGAGTTTGCCGATAAATGTAATGACAAACTGATTGGTGTTTATACCCATGAGAGCATTACTGGTACTTATCCGACTGACATGCAGTTTGGCGAAGATTATGAAGGCCACGGTAGCCACGTAGCAAGTACGGTTGCTGGTAACATTTTATATGATGTCGATGTAGTAACAACTGAACTTGGTGGTGGTGCGGGTAACCCAGTTGGCGTCACCATGCCAATGATTTCAGGTGTTGCACCTCACGCAAACATTATCTCTTATCAAGTCTGTGATTCTGATGGCTGTCCTGGTGATGCGATTTTATTCGGTATCGAACAAGCAATACTTGATGGTGTTGATGCGATTAACATGTCAATTGGTGGCGGTGAAAGCTTCCCTTGGGATGATGCATTTGAAATGGCATTTTTATCTGCCCGTGAAGCAGGTATCGCAGTAGCGCTTTCTGCTGGTAACTCTGGCGCGGCTTATGGCGCAGATAGCTTATACACGGTAGATCATACTTCACCTTGGGTGTTAAATGTTGCTGCAACCACTCACGCTCGAAGCATCAATATCCATGATAAAGCAATTAAAGATTTCAGTGGTGGAGATGCAGGCTTAACCCCTGAGCAGCTAGATGGTGCAGGTATTTCAGCAGAGTTCACTGGTGACTTTGTGATTGCTGGCGATCACGGTGATGCCCGTTGTAACACTCCTTTTGCCGCAGATACATTCCAAGCTAGTGACATTGTGATTTGTGAGCGAGGTGATATTGCTCGCGTTGAAAAGGCAATGAATGTTCAAGCTGGCGGCGCTGGCGGATTTGTACTTTATAACACTTGGTCAGAAGGCGATGATGTTGCTGATGATGCTTACGTTATTCCAGGTATTCATTTAACTGCTAATCAGTACTTTGGAAGCTGGAATGTTAAAGGTCTGCAGCCTTGGCTGATGTCTGCTAATGGCGAGACACTGTCTGGCACGATCACCGCATCGCGTGCAACCCGTGATATCAATCCTGATGATGCTGATTGGTTAGCTGATTTCTCTTCAAGAGGCCCATCAAGCACTGTTGATGAACTGTTTTCGCCAGGCATTGCTGCGCCAGGGGTTAATATTTTTGCAGCTTGGAATGATGAAAGCCCATTCAACCCACAAGGTGATACTAGAGATTACAATAGCATCAGTGGTACATCGATGGCTTCACCGCATATTGCCGGCATGATGGCATTAATTCGCCAAGCTAATCCTGATTGGAGCGCAAGTGAGATTCAATCAGCAATTCAAATGACTGCTGATAGTATGGCAATTAAAACACCTCACCCAACTTCACAAGAAACAAAAGTCGCTGGAGTTTACCGTGCAGGTCACGGCCTAGCTAACGTTGAACGTGCAATTAATGCGGGTTTGTTAATGGATGAAACCGCAGATAACTTCCGCCGCGCTAATCCACAAAATGGCGGCTTAGTACGCGACCTAAACTTACCTCAATTAATTAATAATGATTGTGGCCGTAACTGTACTTGGCTACGTACTGTAACAGCAACGAAAGATGGCACTTGGCAAGTTGAAGTGAACCACGCTCAAGAAGGCCCTATGTATTGGGACTATTCACTTGATCCAAGTTCAAAAGTGACTGTGACTCCGTCTGAGTTCAGCTTGAAAAAAGGTGAATCTATTACCTTAACCATCAATGGCTCATTTGAAGAGTCAGATATGGCATGGTATGACGGCACCATTGCTGAAGCTCATGGCGAGATTCAGTTTATTGCTTCTGACGAAACCATTCCAACTTCACATTGGCCATATTCGGCTAAGTTCCTCGGCACAACTCTCCCTAATACCATCAACGTAAAAGCCCACGATGATGCCGCATCTCATACCATTGAGAATGTCCCATTTGGGGTGCCTGCCAGTACTTTATCGGGTGTTGCTTATACCCCAGTTGAAGCCATCGTGACTGAGTTTGATGTTCCAAGACAACAGTTTAGCGACCAAATGGTTGATGCTGATGGTTTCTGGGATACTAGCCTAGCTAATATCAAGACCTTCAATGTTAATGTGCCAGCCGATACTGCGGTGTTTAGAGCAGAAATAACTGACCGCATTAAGTCTTCACTTAACACGGCTTATGATGTTTTTGCCGACGCTGACATTATGATTTTCCAAGATTATAACAATGATGGAAAGTTACATTACTCAGAGGCAATCTGTGGCTCTCAACTGCCACAAACTTCAATTGGCGAATTTTGTGCACTGGAAAATCCAGCCGCGGGTGAATACATCATCATGGTACAGAACTACTTAATGTACCCATGGGAAAATGTTGATACCTATGAAATGGCATACGCAATTGTTGCCAAAGATCAAAGCAATGACATTAGCCTCACCTTTAGCGACTCAGAAGACCTTAACTCATCAGTAAATATTGATTGGAATATGATGATGGAAGAAGGTAAAACCTATTATTCCGCAGCAGCAATACAAGCTGGCAATAATGAAGAAGGTTCACTGGCGTTAGTTCCATTGATGATTGAACGTGGCGTTAATACTGTGTCAGTGAATAGCTCACAAGATGCAGCACGCGTTGGCGATATCATTGATATGAGTTTATTGGTTCAAGCTAACCAAACAGGTACAGACCGTAATGTTGAATTAACGGCAGTGTTATCTGAAGGGTTAAGCATTGTACCAGGCTCACTCATTGAGCTAGAAGGTGTTGAAGCAACTGAGACTGGCTTTACCCTTAACACGAGTCAAATGAATACTTCAGACAAAGAAACCAACTATATTGTCACCACTAACGAAACAGATCCTATGTGTCGTACACCGTGGAATATTGACTATATCGACGGTACACCCATTGATGGTAAGTATGTTGATCTGTCGAAGTTTGATATTCAGCCTACATGGGGAAGCTTCTATGAGACAAATGAATGGGGCGGCGGAAGCTGGACTCACGAAATCACCATTCCAACCATTTACAGCGATATGCAACCATTTGATAATGCTGATTACTTTGTCACCGACCAAGTCGTACTGAGTTCACGTGGTTGGTTGCAACTTGATTACGTGCAATTCAATCCATGGGATATCATGCCTCAGCAAGTGCATTTAGAGTTACCGGCTACCACTTACTCTACGCCACCAGACTTTATTGTCGCGCCGTTATGGAATGCTGAACAAGATATCAACTGGAACCAAAAAACGACCTTAGCAATGTATGAGCCTAGCTGGGATTCAAACCTGCAACAAGGTGTCTCAGTTGCTTACTTTGAAGGTTACACATTAGTTGAATGGGATAAAGCTTCAACCCACGACTTTGGTTACGATGATAACTGGAACCAAACTATCATCCCTCGTGATGATAGCTATGACTTCCAAGTATTTATGCGTGAATATACCAGCCATAAAGCAGGTGAGTATGAATACATCATGGCATACACTAACATCGATGCGGGCACTCAAAATGGTTCAGGCTCAATTGGTGTACGTGGGTATAATGGTCCTCGAGCTGGCTTCTGGCCACTGAATGGTCACCAAGGTGCGTCTTACGCCTACAACGATCTAAACGACAAACTACAGGACGAATTAGTCGTTTGTTATAACATCGATGGACCGCAATCGAGTCGAGTTGAAGTCAGCTTCCAAGCTGAAGTGATGCATGCAGCCCTTGGTCAAGAGCAAATGGTTGAAGTGACAGGCACTGTCGACGGTATTGCTGATGCTAATACTGTACAAACTATCAATGTTGCAGCCAATATTTCAATGCAACCAATCAGTGATCATATGGTTGATGAAAATGGCACGCTAACCGGTATCACTGTTCATTATATTGATAATGATGGCGGACAATCAGCCAACACTATTACTGTAACGGGTGATAACTTTACTGCCACAGTGAATGGTCATACATCTGGTTCTAGCTTTGATATCACACCAGATACTGACTTCTGGGGAGAAACCTTAGTGACTGTTTCAGTTGCAGATAATGTGTTCCCAACCGATATGACCTCAACCACCTTTATGCTAACGGTTAGCTCTGACGGTATTGAACCAACACCACCAGCAGAAGAAAACCCAGTTGAACCTGAAGTTGAAGAACCAAAATCAAGTTCAGGTGGTAGCTTAGGTATATTAAGTTTGTTGATGGTGGCAGGTTTAGCTGCAAATCGTCGCCGTAAACTGCACTAGTATTTTGCGAAAAATTACTCAAATTGAGTTAAATTAACTCATCAAAAAGGTCTTCATTTGAAGACCTTTTTTATTTTGCAAGATAGCTGAACTCATTATCGAACTTATGTTCTAGGCTGGTATAGCTTGGTCAACCTCTTCTTTGTCAGGCGTTTGTAACTGCACAGCTTCAGCACGATTAACTAAAAACTTAATAAAGCCATCAGCGGCTTTAGAGTGAGATTTTTCCTTCAATGACACCACACTGAAACGAGCGTAAATCAGTGGCATAACATAGGGAGATAGCTCTACTAGTGTGCCTTTTTCGATCTGACTTCTCACCGAAATTTCTGGGGTTAATGCAATTAAATCACCGTTGATAATCGACTCTTTAATCGGATGGAACTGATCGAAACGAACCATGCCAGAAAAATCTTCACGTTGCTGCTTGAATAAGTCTTCAAACGCATCGCCAATTGATTGTGGTAAATGGCGCGGAATCGCTAAGGGGTAATCTCGAAATGAGGGTAAAAACAATCTTGGTAATTGAGTTAATGGATGCTCTGGTCGGCAGCAAAAAATCACTTTAAAGGGGGTAATTCAGTCACCGTTAACAACTCACTTTTCTCAAGTTCAGTGACTTTAGTTTCAGCAACAAAAAAATCAATATCACCATAAATTAACTGCTGATATAGCTCTTCCCATGCAGCCACTTTCAGCTCAACACTGATATCAGCAAAGTCTCGTAAAAACTGACCTACAATTGGGCCGACTAAACTATTGGATGGAATTGGACTAGCACCTATGCGTAACTCTTTGTCATCGAAGCCCTGAAACAAGGTAACCTCTTGCTCCATTTGCTCGAACTCTTTAAGGATTTTCTGTCCATGCTTAAGCAAAACTTGCCCTAATGCCGTAACAGACACTGATTTAGAATCACGATTTAATAATTGCCCACCAATCAGCATTTCAAGGCGCTGAATGCTTTTTGATAATGAAGGTTGGGTAATATTGAGTATTTCAGCCGCTTTATTGAAATGTTTCACCTCTGCAAGCAACACAAAATGCTTAATATGCCTTAGCTCCATATTTTACTTTCTCCAACATTGCTCGACGATATATCGATCATACCGACCTTCAATGTCTATTCAGTTTCATCATTTATTGGTCGTACGACCTTAACAAATGAAAATAACTAATCAATCGCAAACCCCTTTTCAAACTGTGACCATTTGTATCCTAAAGAACACTTTTAACTAGCAAGCAACATCAGCAACTTAAATGTAACACCCGCAATCCTTATTGAATCAACATAAGCATCTCCCAAGAAAACAACATGTTAAACACCAATCAACTTAATTAACATTTAGTTAACGTCGCACAACTTGTATCAAAATACCCTTTTATGCATTCCCTTCGCGCATTTATGCATAGCCCAAAGACATTGGATGTGAGCTGCTCTGAAAGATAAAAAGGTGAAGGCAGGATTTTGCTTGACCTGTTCAGACAACAATAATAGGGAAGATTTCAATGCAACTAAAAAAAATAAGTCTAATGACGATTGCAGCGATATACGCTGCAGGAGCAGGATCTGTTGCTGCTTCAAGTTCTGCAGATAATCAATTCCGCAGTATCGAAATAACAGATGCCATCATAAAATATAATGAAGATCTAAGAAGTGGCAAAAATAGAGCTGGTAACAGCCTTTCACGTCCAACCAGTAACGGAAAAAATGTTCATAGGGCAATTGCAACAACCGAAAACAGTAAAGTGCCTTTTCAATACCAAGCAAACCTTCAAGGTGAGCAAACTTATATTATCGAACTAAGTGATAAACCTGTGTCTCTATATCGTGGAGATAACTCACAGTTTCAAGCCACATCGCCACAGTTAAGTACCGTTCCAACCATGCTTAACCCTCGCGGCTACAACAAACTTGATATTAATAGCAGTGCGGTCAAAAGTTACAGCCAATTCCTGACGAACAAGCAAGATCAAGTTCTATCACAGATTTCAGCAAATGTTGGTGGACAATTAGATGTCAAAAGTCGCTATACCTTAGCTTTCAATGGTATGTCTCTTAAGATGACTCAAGAGCAAGCTGCACGAGTTGCTGAATTACCTGGTGTACGCAATGTTAGTATTGAAAAAATTTATGAACTCCATACGGATAATGGCCCTCAACACATTGGTGCGGAAGGATTATGGACAGGCAGTGCGGCTGATGATAAATACAAAGGTGAAGGCATTGTCATTGGGGTACTAGATACCGGTATTAACTCCGACCACCCTTCTTTTGCTGCAACAGCTGGAGATGGCTACGTTCACTCAATGCCCGCACGTTACGATAGCTATTTAGGTGACTGTGAAAAAGCTGAATTTGCCAGTATGTGTAACGACAAACTTATTGGAGTTCGTTCATATGAGAGCATTACTGACAGCTATATGGATCCATTATTCCAACCAGATGAACCTTCTTGGAATATTACAAATCCAAAACGCCCTCAAAATGGTGAAGATTATAATGGCCATGGTTCTCACACTGCATCAACTTCAGCGGGTAACGAATTATTCAACGTCGACCACGTAGTCGGCGAACCAGGAGAGATGGCTGACGGCTTGCCAACTGGATTACAGTTTGAGAAAGTTTCAGGGGTTGCTCCCCGTGCAAATATCATCATGTATCAGGTTTGTTTCGCTAGTGATGGAAGCTATGGCGACACATACCAAGGCTGTCCAGGCTCTGCACTACTATCAGCAATTGAAGATGCTATTGCCGACGGTGTTGATGTTATCAACTACTCTATTGGTACAACATACGGCACATTCCCTTGGGACGATCCAATGGAGCTTGGCTTTTTAGCCGCTCGAGAAGCTGGAATTTCAGTATCAGCTTCTGCTGGTAACTCTTACGACCCTGAGTATGCTAGCCAAGCACGCGGGGCAATTGATCATTTTTCTCCTTGGTTAACCTCTGTCGCAGCAACCACTCATACTCGAGAAATAACCGTTGAAGGTAAAATGCTTACTGACTCAATGGGTGGTGACCAGTCATTAGATGATCTTATTGGTGGTGGTATTACTGACGCTTATACCGGCCCTGTAATACTCGCTAAAGACTATGGCTATGAATTTGAGAAATGTAACGAGCCTTTCCCTGCTGGTTTCTTTGATGTTGATCCAGACGGTAATGCCTTTACCACAGCACCAATCGTTGTTTGTAAACGAGGAGATATTCCTCGCGTAACCAAAGCAACGAATATTGAAGCTGGTGGTGCTGGCGGACTTATTTTATGGAACTCTGGTTACTCAGAAACCACTAACAACGATGCTTATTCAATCCCAGGCATTAATATTGATTACGGCAGCTACTATGGAAGTAACCAAAACGGATACTACGGCTTACAAAAATGGTTAGCTTCTGGCAGCGATCATATGCTGACCATTACTGCATCTGAAGTATTAGCAAGTGAACGTACTCCAGATTATGTTGCTGATTTCTCATCTCGTGGTCCAAACTTCGAAGCGCCAGATGTGATGTCGCCAAGCTTAGCGGCGCCGGGTGTTGATGTGTACGCGGCATATGCAGACGAAATGCCATTTAGTCTACAAGGTATGCCTGCTGACTGGGCTTCAATTAGTGGTACTTCAATGGCTGCACCTCATGTTGCAGGCGCTATGGCATTATTAACCCAAGCTCACCCAGATTGGACAGCGGCACAAATTCAATCAGCCCTAATGACAACGGCTTCGATTGAAGATGCAACTCGCGCACGTGACGCTTCACCTTATGATCCTGTTCCTGCTGGTTACAGCGATGCGGGTAGCGGTGTAATAAATGTATCTCGAGCTAACAATGCAACACTATTGCTTGACGAAACATCCGATAACTATCGTGCAGCAAATCCGCGTAATGGCGGCAATATCCACACATTGAACTTGCCATATTTCTATAATGATAGCTGTGCAGGTACCTGTAGCTGGATGCGTACAGTAACGGCGACTGAAGACGGAACTTGGACTGTCGAGGCTCTACCAGAGACTATCGATGGTGCACCGATGTTAGAGCTAGAAGTGTCACCGAAAACATTCACTTTGAAAGCGGGTGAAACTCAAGCCATTAGCCTTACAGCTAAAGTGCTTGAAATCGAAGCCATTGGCGCTGATTCTTCATCACTTCAGTTAACGGGTTCAGTGAATCTCACTAATTCCAATACTGCAAAACCTGTACAAAAAATGCCTGTAGGCGTTCGATTTAAAGGAGATTCTCTACCTCAAGAAGTCTCAGGTATTATTCACCGTGCCCAAGGTCATACTCTGACACCTATGCTAACAACCGATGAAGTACAATCGCTAAATAGTAAAGTAACAGGGTTAACTAAAGGCCAGAAATTCAATTATGAATTGCCAATTGCATTAAAAAGAACTTATGACGAAGGCCTAACAGTTGAAGAAATTGAAACTGGCGGCGCTAAAGTTATTTTCTTTGATGTACCTGAAGGCACTCAACGTATCGTTTGGGAAGTATTATCTGTTGATAAACTCGCTTATTCATCAATCGATTTAGGCATGGATATCAACCAAGATGGTGAAATTCAATGGTTAGATGAAGCTCTTTGTTATTCATACACAGATAACGGTGATTACTGTGCAGTCAATAATCCAGCTCCAGGTCGTTACTGGGCAATCGCCGCTAACTGGAAGTTCGATTATGAAGATCCAAAACAAACTTCTGATGAGTTTGTCCTAAGTCTTGGTATTGTCAGTGCATCTGACGAATCAAACATGACCGTTGAGGGTGAAGCTTCCACTGATGGAGTGACTCCATATCAGCTAGCATTAAACTACGACTTACCAGATGCTGTTGAAGGCGATACTTACTATGGTGTTGTTAATTTAGGTAGCGATGACTATAACGATTCAAACCTAGGCAGTTTCCCTGTCAAGTTGACTCATATGGGAATGGATACCAAAATTGAAGCTTCACAAACAGCTGCAAAAGTCGGCGATACTATCGACTTTATTGTAGAACTTGCCCCTAATTTATTAGGCGGAGAACGTGAATTCACAATAAACGCCAACCTTTCAGAAGGTATGCAACTCATTGAGGATTCAGTGGCTGTTGGTGGAATTGGTAACTATGCCGAAGGGATGACAATTGAAGGGAATACTGTATCTATTAGCGCAGCTCAACCTTCATCAAGTGATATGCCACGTCATTACGAATTTACTACCAACCTTGAAGATGCAACGTGTAAGGTGCCTTACGGTGAAGATCCATCGTTCTTCGACTTACCATCTCAAGGTCATCAGCATATGAATATACTGGGTACTGCTAATCAAGTATTCTATATTCCAATGGAAGAAAGTGGTCTGCCAACCATTCCATTGTATGCTAACCCAGATGAATTTAGTCAAAATGTTTTGGGGATCTCACCGTTTGGATATATTCAGCTAGATAGTAATCCAGACTTTTGGAATGCTCATATCCCATTTAATGATGATTTCCAGTCGTTCCCTGATACCATTATTGCACCTTTATGGCGTGGCGATGTAGAAATGCCTCAAGCCACAATTGATTGGGCAACCTTCCGCTACAATAACGCTGTTTATGGTGTAGTAACGAATGATCACTACATCTTCCAGTGGGATGGTGGTCAAGAATGGAATAGCTTCTTAACAGGTAACTTAAATCCTGATCCTGACGCAAAGTTCAACATTCAGACGATTATTTCAACGGGAATCAGTTTTGATGCTGAAACTCCTGAAATGATTTTTGCTTACCACACTTTAGAGTCTGCAAATGACAATATTGGCTCTATCGGTTTACATGGTTACTGGGGTGAAAGAACTGCATTTGGACCTTCATTAGGTTACTTAAATGATGGATTTGCCTATAACGATGTCGACGACAAAGTCAGTGAAGGTATGGTCATTTGTGCTGATTATCGCGGTCCAGAGCAAACTGCAGTGTCATTGAAGTTCTCAGCTCGTGTATCTGCTAATGCGATTGGCGCTGACAGTATGCTGTCGGTTGAAACTCAGTACTCAGATTCTGAATTAGTATCTGTATCTCATACCATTTCAACGCCAAGTAACATCACTGTTGCTGATATGGCTGATATGACAATGGAAGAGAACACGACTGCTGAAGGCTTAACCGTTATGTATAACGATGTTAAAGGCACTGTCAACGGCATGATGGTATCAGGTGAGAACATCACTGCTGAAGTAACGGGTGAAACCTTCTCGATTACCCCAGATGCTGATTGGCACGGGACAACAGAAGTCACTGTTACCATTCATGACATGGCTTACCCTTCAGATAGCGCATCTACTAGCTTCATGCTAACGGTTAATTCTGATGGCGTAGACCCTGCACCAGTTCCACCAGCAGAAGAAGCTCCTGAAGAGGAATCAGCTTCATCTGACGGTGGTAGCTTAGGGATCTTTAGTTTGATTTTAGTTGGGTTATTAGGCGCAAGTCGCCGTCGTAAGCTACACTAGAATAACGTTCCAAAACTAGTGTATTGGGCCTTCTGCAAAGAAGGCCCTTTTTTTGGATAGTAAACTCTAAATCAAAGTTAGCAGCAGTGTTTAAAACAGAAAAATAAGCTAGATGAAATTAAACTGATTTGACTTCTTCATCGGTAAGATAACGCCACTCGCCTTCCAATAAATCATCTTCCATCTCGATGCTACCAATGGCTTCACGATGAAGATTAACCACTTTATTACCGACGGCTGCAAACATCCGCTTCACTTGATGATATTTACCTTCACTGATGGTTAAACGTGCATGAGTCGCATCAATAATTTCAAGCACAGCAGGTTTGGTTAACCCATCTTCGCTGCGCAGTTGTATCCCTTCTTTAAAGGTTTCAACTAAGTCCTCATTTAATGGGTCGGCGACTTCGACATAGTAACGTTTGCCACAGTCTTTTTTAGGTGAGGTGATTTTATGCGACCATAAACCGTCACTAGTGATCAGCACAAGCCCGGTGGTATCAACATCGAGACGTCCAGCGATATGTAAAGTGTCGACCTTCTCAATATCCATTAAACTCAACACCGACTGATACTCTTCATCAATGGTTGAGCAGATGATATCGGCAGGTTTATTCATCATAATGTAACGCTCGCCAATAATATTTATCTGACGACCTTCGATACACACTTGTGTGTCTTGAGCCACTTTAAAGCCGGCGTCTTTTACCACCACACCATCACAAGTCACTTCACCAGACTTTAAAACTCTTTTTGCCAGTGAGCGAGTCAGCTCAGTACTTTCACAGATAAACTTATCTAAACGCATTATTACAACCAATTGAGTGCCTAATTAAGCGCTATTATGAGCTTTCAATAATTAAATGAACATCAAATATTCTGCTATAGCTGTAAAACGGTAATTTTTAGTTACATATCTTCCTATTAAAAGCTCACATTTTATCAACAAAAGCCAGCTATCCCCTTGTTAAATGACCTTTTCAGCACTTAACATAGGATTCACAACTATAAAGACTCATTTTTTATTTACTATTTCTCGTTAGAAAGCGCTTTAGCGAGCAAGAGTAAATGAAAAATTAGCATCTAAAGCTCATAGAAGGGCTTATTAAAACAATGCAAAGGGAAACAACATGAAAAAGTTGGTTATTGGAGGTCTTTGTGCCTCTCTTATCGCAGGCCTAAGTGCTTGTAGCAACAATGAAGTTCAAACCACATCAAAAACAGCCACAGCAGAAGCGGTGCAAACAGCCCTAACCTCAGGTATCGATTTCCAAAACATCGATAAATCTGTCCGTCCGCAGGACGACTTTTATGAATACGTTAATGGTACTTGGTTAAAAACAGCTGAGATCCCAGGCGATCGCACCAATATTGGTGCCTTTTATGACTTACGTGAAAATGCCCGTGAAGACGTAAAAGCCATTATTGAAGAAGTGGCAGCAATGCCGAACCTCAAAGCTGGCAGCGATGAGCAAAAAGTTGCTGACTTATACCGTGCGTTCATGGATGTTGAGACACTAAATAAGCTAGGTGTGACACCTATTCAAGCTGAGTTTGATAAAATCGCTGCGATTGATTCAAAAGCTGATTTAACTAACTTTTTTGCTTACAGCCAAGTAAACGGTTACGGCACACCACTCGCGTTTTACATTAACGTTGATGCTAAAGACTCTACACGTTACGCCACACATATTTGGCAATACGGTCTAAGCCTTCCAGAGAAAGATTACTACTTTAATGAAGAAGAGCGTTTCGTTAATATTCGCAAAGCCTATGTTGAGCACATTGAAAAAATGTATAACTTAGCAGGCCTTGCTGATGGCAAAGCGGCTGCCGAATCTATTTTAGCCCTTGAAACTGCCATTGCAGAAAAACATTGGGATGTGGTTGAAACCCGTGACAGCACTAAGACTTACAACAAGATGATGGTGTCAGAGCTTGCTGAACTTGCACCCAACATCGATTGGACTCAATACCTTGCCACTATGGGTGTTGCAGACCAAAAAGATATCATTATCAATCAACCTAGCTATGTAAGCGGTTTAAGTGAAGTAATTGGCGCGACCGATTTAGACACCTTAAAAACTTACATGACTTGGAATGTGTTAACTCACTCAGCCAGTAACTTGTCTGAAGCCATTGATGCTGAAAACTTTGATTTCTTTGCTAAAACCTTAAACGGCCAAGAAGAACAAGAGTCTCGCTGGAAGCGCGGTGTAAACACAGTCAGCGGCACTTTAGGTGAAGTTGTAGGCAAAGTGTACGTTAAGCGTCACTTTACTTCAGCAGCTAAAGATCGCATGAGTGTCTTAGTTGAAAACTTACGCGGCGCCTACGGTACTAGTATTGATTCTTTAGATTGGATGAGCGCAGACACTAAAGTTGCAGCTAAAGATAAGTTAGCTAAGTTCAACCCTAAAATTGGTTACCCTGATAAGTGGAAAGACTACAGCAAGCTAACCATCAAGGGTGATGATTTAGCAGGTAACGCTAAGCGTGCAAGTGTTGAAAGCCATAATAAAGATATTGCTAAATTGGGCGGACCAATCGATAAGGGCGAGTGGCACATGACACCGCAAACTGTTAACGCTTATTACAATCCAACCATGAATGAGATTGTATTCCCAGCAGCTATCTTGCAGCCACCATTTTTCAACATGCAAGCAGATGACGCTGTTAACTACGGTGGTATCGGCGCTGTAATCGGCCATGAAATGGGCCATGGTTTTGATGACCAAGGTGCTAAGTTTGATGGCGAAGGTAACATGCGTGACTGGTGGACCGAGTCTGACTTAGAAGCCTTTACCGCTAAAGGTAACGCGCTAATCGCTCAATACGATGGCTATCAGGTGTTTGATGATTTACATGTCAACGGTAAGCTAACCCTCGGTGAAAACATCGGTGATTTATCGGGTGTTACCATTGCTTATAAAGCTTACAGAATGTCACTTGATGGCAAAGAAGCGCCTGTGATTGATGGCTTAACGGGTGACGAGCGTTTCTTTATGGGCTTCACTCAAATTTGGCGCGTAAAAATGAAGGAAGAAGCACTGCGTAACCGTGTTGCTACAGACCCGCATTCGCCAGGTCACTTCCGCGCTTTAGGTGCGTTATCAAACATGCCTGAGTTTTACAGCACTTACGATGTGCAAGAAGGCGACAAGATGTATATCGAGCCTGCTAAGCGCGTAAAAATTTGGTAAAAAGTTAAAATAATAGCTATTCCAAAAGGAATAAGCCTTATTAAAAGGACATCATTTCGATGTCCTTTTTTCTTTTCTAAAAATTGCAAATCAAACCAAGCCCTACATCCCGTATCACACTATTCGAACTGACTTTGTAAAGAAGCGTAAACCGACCCAAACTCGATAAAATATTCAGCATTGATTCAGCTTCAGTCAGCTAAAGTAATCACATATCCCAAAAGGGTTATAAAAAGTTTTTATTACTCGTGCATTCATTACTTAAAGAGTCAGTGGTAACGCAAATGAACAGAATTTTTCGTACCTTTTTTATCTTTATATTTTTACTCACTACCCGCAATGCTGTGGCTGTCACCGTTGACACCAGCCCAGTAAAGCCTGTTTATGGTGTTAACCACACTCTTGTAGATGATTTAGAAAGCCTGTTTAATTTAGCTAGCACCTCAGGTGCTATGCCAAAGCAATACACTGATGATTTGAATCAGTTATTTGAACGAGCGCCACTAGCACAAAACGAGCTAACCGATTTACTGAATAACATCAGCCAAGATACACATACACACACGCTAATCCCTGACATCAAAAGTTATCAACGAGCTCAACAAAAAATTGACCGTAAATTTAATGGTGATGCCAGTTACATTACTGATATAGCCAGAGCAACCTTGGTCGCTGATGACGTACAAACACTGATGCGTAGTTATCACGCATTAGCTGAAACCACTGAAGTTGTGCAAGTCAAAAACCGCTTTGCGGAGCCCAAAGCTTCAGGTTATCGCGACCTAAACTTGCTAGTAAAACTGCCACAATCAAAGATGATTGTTGAAGTACAGCTGCACCTAACCAAGATTGCCGATATTAAAAGCGGCCCTGAACATCAAGTATATGAGCAAATTCAACAAATCGAAGCTATCGCACAAACCGAACACCGTGCACTGACTGATTTAGAATTGATGCACATCGTTAAGCTTCGTCAATCATCTCATAAGCTTTACCACAAAGTTTGGCTTAGCTATAAACGCCAAAGCCTAGCTCAATTTGACAACACTCAAATAGGAGACCAAACACAAGCTGCATAACCCCATTAAGTTTCATCTATTTATCGTTAGACCCCTTCCTTTCGCACCTTAATTTAAGGTGCTTTTTTTTGTCTTTTTGCCGATGAGATAATTGGTTATAGGCGTTATTCAAGCTATACTCCCGCCATTATTGCCGATAACTGGAAACACTGATGAATGACATCATTGAAATGCTTCAAGATTTAAGCGAAACGGTACCTGTACCACTTGAATTACCGACATTCGAGCAACTGGTAGAAGTTGAAGAACAAATCTTAATTTCGCTACCTAATGATCTAAAAGAATACCTGCTTTTTGGCAGCGATGTGATTTACGGTTCCATTGAAATGGTCACCGCATCAGATCCATATTCGCATACCTTTTTACCGGAAGTGACCAGCTATGCTTGGTCAGTGGGTATGCCAAGAGAATATATTGCCATCTGTCAGCAAGGGGATAACTTTTACTGTATCGATCAAGAAGGCAATGTGCGCTTCTTTAAAAATGGTCGCATGGCAGACATCATGTGGGAATCGTTGTGGGATTGGATCCAAGACATTTGGCTGAAACGTAAATAGCCATTAGTTAATAAGCAAAACCGATACATCGCAATCGATACGCGACAACCAATTTGCACTCGAAATACATTACATTTATAGGAACTATCATGGCTAAATCAAACGCCCTAAACGCAATCGAAATGAAGTGTTTACGCTTATCATTAGGGTTAAGTGTTGAGCAAATTGCTGAGCTAACTAAAAGCACAGCTGAAGCCGTGACAGCTTGGGAAGCTGGCGAAGCCGATGCACCTGAAGTTGCGCAAAAGAAGTTGCTTGAAATTGAAGATACCATTGAGATGCAAGTGCTTAATACCACTGACGGCATCGAAGCGTTATTTAAAACTGAGCCTAAGCGTCGTTTAGCGTTTGTGGTTTACCCAACTCAAGCCATTTACACTCAGTACAACCCTGAATTTTTAAGCTCACTACCTTTTACTGAGCTTTATAATACTGCGGCATGGCGAATCAAAAAAGAGTGCCAAATTGTATTAGAAGTGGAAGTTAGTTTAATCCCACTTGAAGTTGAAGCTTACAAAAGCTTCCGCGCTGATAACGGTATGAGTGAGTCTCGTGAAAGCCGTGCAAAGTGGGCAGCGACTCAGCTTTAATATCTTATTCGATAAATAAAAAAGGAAGCATCAGCTTCCTTTTTTTATGTCTAAAATTCACGATTTAATCATTATTCTTCTTGAGCTGCTTTAGCAATCGCTTCAGATTTCTCTAACGCCCTAGTCATTGCAGGTCGCTGCTTTACGCGATCTCTATAGGCTGCGAGTTTAGGGGGTATCGTTTGTTCAAATACCGTGCCCCACAGTAAGGTTTGAGTCAGTAAAATATCTGCGATAGTTAACTCATCACCGCACACATAACCCGACTCTGGCACCCATTTTTCAGCAATAGCAGCTGCTTTATCAAATTCAAATTTTGCCACTGGCAGCATAGCATCTAAGCGTTGATCATCTGGTAATGCAAATCGGTGTTTACCCATACTCCAAAGCGGCTGCTCTAATTCACAAATAACAAAGCTAACCCACTGATGATGAATAGCAGCTTGAGCCGTTCCAGCGGCAGGTAAAAACTGACCCTTACCGTACTTTTCAGCTAGGTATTGTAAAATTGCTGCCGACTCGGTTAGCACTAATTCACCGTCCGTTATCACAGGCATTTTTCCGCTTGGATTCAACGCTAAAAATGATTCAGAACGATTATCGCCTTTGGCAAAATTAAGGAATCTAAACTGCCAGTCAACTCCAAGTTCTTCCAATAACCATGAAACACGTAACGCTCGACTACGCGGTGTGCCATATAAGGTAATACCTGTGCTTGCTTCTATTTCCATGCTTTAACTTCCTTTGGCTAATTAACAACTGAACCAGACTTAGTAAAATCAAACCTATTTTAAACGAACATCACCGAAAATGAGTTCAATAAAAAGACGAGCCTAAAGCTCGCCTTCTGTCTTAAGCTAGGAGTTAACCTAACATATGTTCAGTTAATTAAAACTGATAACTGACTTTACCGTACCATAATGCGCCAATGGCAGAATGAGTGGCTTGATCGTATCCCATAAAGTCGGCTGCGCTGAATGAAGGTTCTTCATTCAGTACGTTATTGCCACCTAGGGTGAGTGACCAATGGTCGAAACCGATGTAAGTCACGTTCAAGTCTAACGTCATCATTGAGTCAATCGTACCCGTCGCACCTGCATCAATGTTATCTGCGTATTCGCCGATATAATTTAAGCGTGCACTGGTTTGCCAGTCGGTGTAGCCCCAATCCATGCCACCCGTCCAGCGATACTCAGGGTGTTGATATTCTCCAGCAAGTTCACGAGTCGAGCCGTCTTCACGTACCTGATCAAAACTATTAACCCAAGTCAGGTTATAGCTAAAGCCAAACTCGCCAGCACTTTGGGTATTCATCATGTATTTGACGTCAAAATCAACGCCATCAGTAGTTTGACTACCTAAATTGGCAAATTGGTCGTAGATTTCAATAATACGTCCCGGTACGCCATTCGCATCTGTCGGCTCACGTTTAACGACACTCGGATCGTCACCTTGAGTATTCACCAAGTATTGGGTATCGGATGTGATGAGTCCCTCTTGATCATAGTTCCAGTAATCCACTCCAACACTTAAACCATCTGTAATTTCCCAGATACCACCGAAGTTGTAAGAGGTTGACTCTTCAGGTTGCAAGTCAGGGTTACCCGAAAAAATAACCGTACGCTCTTGCGCGGTACAGTCTTCTTCAAGCCCAGTTAATGGACAACGCACCGCATCAACTAAGCCTGGAGATTCCTGTGATGGGCCTAAACCTAACTGCACTAAAGATGGTGCTCTAAAGGCTTCACCCCAACTTGCACGGAAGGTAAGATTATCTAACGGGGTGTAGCGCAGAGCAATTTTAGGGTTAGTGGTATCACCAAAGTCGCTATAGTCTTCGTATCTAAGTGCTAACTGGGCTTCGAGTTTCTCAAATACAGGAACCGCTAACTCAATAAATAGAGAGGTTTGGTCACGCTCTCCATAAGCTTCTGTGGCTTCGGTACCGAATATTTCGCCGCGCTTAAATAACTCATCAGGGTTATCAGATAACTCTTCTTCGCGATATTCAAAGCCCACCGCCATCGCTACACTACCCGCTGGCATATCAAATAAATCGCCAGTAATTTTACCGTCAAATGCATTAGTGGTGGACTTACCGTTACGTGTGGTATTGACGCTGATATCGTCAATCACATCACCTTGCTGTGTTGTCGCAAGTGGATTAAAGGCACCTGAATCAATTGCTTCTTGTAAGCGTGGTGTCCACACAAAGCCTTGCTCACCGTATTCATGGTTTCGGTTGTAGGAATAAGTGTAAGCTAGCTCCCACTCCCAATCTGACAACATGCCATTTAGACCTAATACAATTCGAGCACTGTCAGACTCTGATGACTTTTGACGAGGCCCTGTTTCAGTTAACCTGCGGCGCATAGTTAAGTCTTCACCAGGGAATGGATTCGTAGCCGCACCGCTGGTAAACAATGGGTTGTCATTTCGCATATAAAACTCGCCAAATGAAGGACTTGCAGCTCCTTTGACCACACTTTCATTGTGCTGATACATCAATTCAGCGAATAAACTCAGTTCATCATTAAACTCGTAATCTTGAAATACCGATAAGCCCATACGGGTTGATTCTGGCACTGATGTCATCAGCGGGGCGTAATCATAGCGGCAGTAATTCCCTTTAACGCTATCGGCTGGACAATTGACATCAGGTGTCCAACTGAATAAGTCAGACTTGGGCGTAATTGAGCCATCTGCGCCAATGGTTGCTGGAATATAAGAGCCTGGGTTACCTGCAGATGATCGAAAATCATCACCACCATTTGGGGTTTGATCAGCAGAGCTTGAATAATCGCGGTCGGCAAAAAGGGTTTCGCGCTCTTTAAAGTAATCAAATATAACTGTGGTATGTGACTTACCGTCGGCCGCTTCTGTGCCCCACAGTATTGATCCCGCTTGCTGACCGCCACCATCTTCAACGGTTTCAGCAAGTTTGCCATTGACTTCAAATCCTTCGAAATCCTTTTTCATAATGATGTTAATGACACCAGCAATCGCATCAGAGCCATATGTCGCTGATGCGCCATCTTTGACAATATCGATGCGTTTCACCGCCGAAATAGGAATTGAATTGATATCAACAAATGCAGTATCAATAGACTTGGCAAATGATGAAACCGCAATACGGCGGCCGTTCAACAATACCAAAGTTGCATCGGCGCCTAGGCCGCGTAGCGATACCGCAGCGCCGCCATTCGCCGTGTCATCTGAGTTATTACCTTGAGTTGAAAATGTGCCGCTCCCTGACACGGGTAATTTACTCAATAACTGCGAAATATCTTGCGCGCCTGAGCGAGCAATATCTTCAGCACTTAACACCGTCATCGGTGAAGCACCTTCTAAATCAGTTCGTTTAATATGGGTTCCTGTGACTTCGATGCGTTCGACTTCGGGTTCGGCAGCAAAAGTAGTAGGAGTGAGGATGAGTGATACGGCAGCGGCACAAGCGCTCTGCCAGAATTGAGGTCGTTTCATAATTGTCCCTAATATGAATTATTATTTTGAATAGGCTCAACATCATTTTTAAGCCTTTATGCCTCCAATAAGAATGACTTACGATATTCCTTATCAGAGCCAATTCCACAAGCACTATATTAGTGCATCATGTTTTTCTAACATAAATAATCCACACCAGATGTCAATGGCTAGTTTTTAATCACTTGTAACAGAACGCTTTATTACTTACATTTTGTAAACAATTTGTTATTTTGCGCATTCAGCAAAATATGACATAGTCATACATCAGCTTGAAACTGAATAGCAATTTCACCTTAAACAATAAGAACATGATGCCGACGACACAAAAAGCCACCAGCAGTAATTACTCAGCCACCACATTATTTGCCAGTCTTGGTCCAGGGATTTTGATGGCCGCTGCCGCTATTGGCGCATCTCATTTGGTATCTTCCACCCGCGCTGGCGCAGAGTTTGGATGGCAACTCGTGTGGGTGGTGCTATTGGTTAATTTTCTTAAATATCCTTTTTTGCCGCTGGCGCTCGTTATACCGCAGCAAGCAATGAAAGTTTATTGCACGGCTATTTAAAACAAGGCCGCGGCTATTTGTTAATGTTTACTTGCTTAAACACCATTGCGGCCATTGCTAGCACTGCGGGTGTCTGCATGTTAACCGCCGCGATGCTGACTCAATTCATTCCCTTACCCATCGATGTGTTAGCCTTTTTAGTGTTAATCAGCTCTTTAGCTGTGTTGATTTTAGGTCATTATCAACTGCTAGATAAAATGACCAAAGTCATCATGCTGGCATTAACCTTAACCACCCTTATCGCCGTAGCCCTCGCTTGGCAACATTATCAAGCACCCGCTATTGCAGATACTTCGACTAGCCCTTGGCAATGGGCTTATGTTGGATTTTTAGTGGCAATGATGGGCTGGATGCCCGCGCCGATTGAAGTCAGCGCGTGGAATTCGTTATGGTTAATCGAAAAGAAAAAAACACAAACAATCACCAGTAAACAAGCTATTTTCGATTTCAACCTAGGTTTTATCGTCACAGCTATTTTAGCCATAGTGTTTCTTGCACTTGGCGCTTTAGTAATGCATGGAAGCGGCGAAACATTCTCAAACTCTGGCGCTGTTTTCGCAGGTCAGTTAGTTGATTTATATAGCGATGTAATGGGTGAACAAACCCGTTATTTAATTGGCCTTGTGGCTTTCTTGTGTATTTTCAGTACCACAGTGACTGTCATTGATGGTTATAGCCGTACTTTAGATATTGGCTGGCAATTATTAAACAACAAGCAAGACTGCTCAAAAAGGCTAACCCGAGTCATGTTAATTGTGTCGGCACTGGGCTTAGCATTAATTTGGTTTTTCAAAGGCGCACTACTGCCACTACTTGAGTTTGTCATGACCCTAGCGTTTTTAACCACAGTGATTTTTGCATGGTTAAACCTTAGATTAATGACCAGTGATGCCCTACCGGAAAAACACCGTTATGGTACAAAAATGAAACTATTAGCATGGACAGGGCTCGCCTATCTGGTTGGATTTTCTGGCTTATTTATTTATTGGAAGTTAGCCATTCAGTAAATCCAGCAATTATTGCCATTTACCTTTAGGCTTTTAACTGTTTAATTGCAGATAATCTGAACTATTAGGCTATTTTCAGGTATAATCCGCGTCCGATTTTTATTTAATAACGGGTATTTTAATCCTGCTATTAAAAAACTGCGCAGCCGCGCCCAGAGACTTATATGATTAACAACGATATTATTCGCCGTCTACGTTTTGTATTTGATTATTCGAATGCCAAAATGATTAAAGTTTTCGCTCAAGCCAATGTTGAAGTCAGCACTGATGAAATCATCAGCTTACTAAAAAAAGAAGCGGAAGAAGGCTATAAAGCCTGTAATGACAAAGTTATGTGTCAGTTCCTAGACGGACTAATTATCGAAAAACGTGGTTTACGTGAAGGCAGTGAAGTGCCAGCACCAGTTAAAAACCTCACCAACAACCTAATCTTTAAGAAGCTACGCATTGCGCTTGAACTTCGTGAAGATGACATTATTGAAATTTGTGGTTTAGCAGACTTTGTTATTGGCAAGTCAGAGCTAGGCGCATTGTTCCGTAATCCTGAGCACAAGAACTACAAAACTTGTGGCGATCAGATTTTACGTAACTTCTTACACGGCTTATCAATCAAACACCGTGGCGTTGAATTATAAACGCCACTGTTTGAGGAAATACCGATAAATGCACAGCTTAGGCTGTGCATTTTTGTATCTAGTCCCTACTTCAACATCAAATTCAAACACACCCTATAAACCACAACGTCAAACTCAGGTTCGATCAGTTCTAAAAAAAGTGTGAAATAGCTCACTTAACAGACCACAAAAAATATAACTTGTGTTAACCTTCACCGATAACAAAAAACGTCTACTATTAGACAGTCGCAAGCGTCTAATCTTAGCTAGAAATAACAGTAATTCGACACTGATAATAAGGTTTCCAATGGACGATAATAAACGCCCTCTCTATCTTCCTTTCGCAGGTCCAGCCATTCTTGAGTCTCCTTTGCTAAATAAAGGCACAGCCTTCAGCGAAGAAGAGCGTATTTACTTTAATCTTGAAGGGCTAATTCCTTGGGTTATTGAAACCATTGAAGAGCAAGCTTCTCGTGCTTACGAACAATATAAGAGTTTCAGTAACGATCTCGATAAGCATATTTATCTGCGTAATATTCAAGATACTAACGAAACCTTATTTTATCGTTTAGTGCGTAACCACATCAGTGAAATGATGCCTATCATCTATACCCCAACAGTCGGCTTAGCCTGTGAGCGCTTTTCGAAAAACTATCGTCGAAACCGTGGCCTGTTTATCTCTTACGATAACAAAGACCGTATTGACGATATTTTAAATAACTCTACTCGCCATAAAGTTAAAGTCATCGTTGTAACTGATGGCGAACGTATCTTAGGTCTTGGCGACCAAGGTATTGGTGGTATGGGGATCCCAATCGGTAAGTTATCTTTATATACCAGTTGTGGCGGGATCAGCCCTGCTTATTGCCTAGCGATTACCTTAGATGTGGGTACTGATAATCCAAACTTATTAGACGACCCTATGTATATGGGATCACGTCATCCACGTATTGGCGGCGAAGAGTACGCAGACTTTATCGAGGAATTCATGCAAGCGGTGAGTCGCCGCTGGCCTGAAGCGTTAATTCAATTTGAAGATTTCGCTCAGAAAAATGCCATGCCATTGCTTGAGCGTTATAAAGACAGATTCTGTACTTTTAATGACGACATTCAAGGTACTGCAGCTGTGACAGTTGGCTCATTATTAGCGGCATGTAAAGCTGCTGACACTCAGCTATGTAAGCAACGTGTTGCCTTCCTAGGTGCGGGTAGCGCCGGTTGTGGTATAGCCGAAGCCATTGTGGCGCAAATGGTTGCTGAAGGGATTTCTGATGAGCAAGCTCGCTCACAAGTATTCATGGTTGATCGCTGGGGTTTATTGCTTGATAACATGCCAACCTTACTCGACTTCCAAAAGAAACTGGCACAAAAAACAGTGAATGTTGAGCAGTGGGATGGTTTTAGCGATCATATTTCATTACTTGATGTCGTCAATAATGCCAAACCAACAGTATTAATTGGTGTATCAGGCGCGCCTGGTTTATTCACAGAAGAAATCATCCGCGCTATGCACAGCCATTGCAAGCGCCCGATAGTGTTCCCATTATCAAACCCAACTAGCCGTGTTGAAGCGACACCAAAAGATGTGCTGCATTGGACTTCAGGACAAGCATTAGTCGCAACAGGTAGTCCGTTTGAACCAGTGGTCATTGATGGCGAAACCTTCGAAATAGCTCAGTGTAACAACAGCTTTATCTTCCCAGGTATCGGTCTAGGTGTATTAGCTAGCGGTGCAACGCGCGTGTCAGATGAAATGCTAATGGCATCAAGCCTTGCACTATCTGAATGTTCGCCTTTGGGTAAAAATGGCTCAGGTTCACTACTGCCTGCCCTTGAAGACATTCAGGAAGTGAGTAAGTACATTGCCTTTGCCGTGGCGAAAAAAGCCATTGAACAAGAGCTGGCCTTACCCTGTCCTGACGAGCTGTTAACTCAGAAGATTGATAGCAACTTCTGGGAGCCTGAGTACCGCCGTTATAGACGTACTTCGTTCTAATATTTGAGGGCTAAAGCCATCAAATATTGAGCACAAAAAAAGCCTAGCAATTGCTAGGCTTTTTATTGGGCATTTGGTCATGATTACTTTAATAACAAATCACGCACTATTAAATAAGCCATATAGGGTTGAATTACATAACGACTTTATCTTCTAACGCCTTACACATACCCACATAATTGGTAATGATCATTTTGCCTCTAACCAATTCAATGAAACCTTGCTGGGCAAACTTATTTAGTACTTCATTGACTCGAGGGCGACTAACATTTGCTATTTCACTCAACTGTTGTTGAGTAATTTTGATTTCAATTCTTGGCGCATCAGTGTTCTTTTTACTGCGAGCAAGTTCCAATAAGAAGAAATTAATCCGCTCTTCAATACCGTAAAAAGATAAATGCATCCCTTGTACAAGCTTAGGACTATTAGTTCGCATAATGCTATAAAGTAGCTTATATACTTCACCGTTTGTTTCCGCCAGTGTGTTTAAGTCCTTTTTAGGAAAAAACAAACTTTTTAGCGGTTCAAGCTCACACGTGTACAAGTTGATTCTTGGATAAATTTCAATCGCAACAGCGCCAACCCACATTTGTTTGCCAAAAATAAAGCTGGCAAGTGGGCGATTGTCAAGACTGGTGGTTGCAAATGTTCCGAGGCCTTGTACGCAATACAACAAACCACGCTGCTGATCGCCATCAATAAGAGTTGAATATTTATCAACACCATCTATCTCAATTGCGACATCTAGAATGTCAGCTTTTGTTCGCTCGCTTAATTCGCAAGGCCAGATGATTTGATTTGTTAATATTGACGTCATTGGATTTCCAAACATTTGCTATTACAAGTTATGCAGACATAACTTGTTTAAAACTATTAAACATCGAACGATCCGTTCGGGCTTTCTTCAATTTTCTAATACTTTCTTTCAGTGATTGCTCAGCTAAGCGACCAAAAACACCGTCATACTCTTTTTCATCAATGGCTTCATCTGAATCAGCGTCATCAGCAATTTCTTGAGCGACACGGCTTAATTGCATCCACGCATTGGCAATATAGAAACCATGAAACTCAGCTTGCGGCATCAATTTCTGCGCACTCGCAGGCATTGCATCCCAGCTTTTGGCGAATAAGCCGGCATTATCTTCAATTAACTCTTTAAATAAGCCTTCATAAGCTTCAAGCAATGTCTCTGGTAATTTGTCCATCGGCAGTACTTTGTTGGCTACGTTGAAAGACACTTGCTTAGCTACTGCTTTATACTCTTCAGTCACATGACTCATTTTATATTTCTCTCTTAATTTAAAAGTACTGCTGGATTTCAATCACTATCAAGTAACTCAATAAAGTACACCCAGCAAAGGCGCTTACCTTAATGCCTTGAGTAATTCCAGTAAAGCAACATAGTCCAAGTAAGCTGCATCTTTGAGATATTCACGAACTTACGTCTTTCGTAGGCTTTAAAAATAGTTGCCTAATCAAGATTAGATCAAAAACAATTAATTATTTAACTGGCCCAATGCCAAACGACGCTTAAGAGAAAATATAATTATTTGGTATATTTAAAAAAACAAAAATTCTCAAAATATCAACGCATTTGTTTAGTGAATACGATGAATTCATTTCAAATTAAATTTAGAAAAAGTAAGTGAAATAGAAGACTAACAAAGTGGGTAGACAGATGACTAGTAGATTAACTTTCATTCATTTAAACTTAACGTTTGTATCAATAAAAGTTGTTATTTAAATAACAATAACCCGCTAATTCGCCTCAAATAAAACAACAATCAATTACATAAAAACCACTTTAAAGCTTTAATTGAACAAACCGGATTATATGTCATAATAAAGTCAGACATTTCAACTCACATGAGACATATTCGATTAAAATCCTGCTGCACTTTGTATTAGCTATATTCTTGTGTGTCTCGATTTTCACAACTCAAGCTACAGCTAACGACAATAATAATGATCAGACAAGCCAACAAAGAATCGATCATTTATTTGATATATTCAATGAGGGCGAAGAAGGCGATCTTGAAAAACTAGCTGCTTACTTAGCCGAGCTTGAAATTCTCATTCCTCAAGATGATATAAAGCAGCAAGAAAAACTCATTCCTCTTCAATGCTGGTACCACCCTTCAGAAACGTCAGAAGAATTTAAACACGCTATAAAACACGCTGAAGAATTAATGGAGCGTCATCAGAAAAGTTATCCATCAGCCCTTCACGCAGACTTATTACTTTGTCGCGCATCCCATTATCAATATTCAGGCAAGCCTCAACAGGCCAAACTAGATTACGACGCTGCGATTCAAGAAGCTTATCAAATTGAAGACCTACGCTTAATTGCCGATGGCAGAAGCATGCGCGGTGCCATGTTGTCCTATGAAGGAGACTACACTGGCGCACTTGAAGACCTCATCCCCGCGCAATCAATGTATGAACAACTTAAATTAGATTATTGGGCACGAGTCAACTTAAGCGAGATAGCCAATAGTTATCGCCGTTTCGGCGATCCACAAATGGCGCTTAAATATCAACAAAAGCTAGAAAAAGTTTACCTTGAAAATAATCAAGATGTAGAAGCTATCAATGTGAATACCCAAATAGCTTATTCCTACGAAGAACTCGGCAAAAATGAACTAGCACTTGAGCGATTCGAGACAAGTTATCAATTCTGGGTGAATAGAGACCAACCAATCCCCGCAGCGGGTGCTGCGGTTGATATTGCAGGTATTCAGTTAAAACTGGGTCAAGTTGATTTAGCTATCGAGACTTTAGAGCTCGCAGAAAAGACAATTACCATAGAGCTTGATGGCTTATTTAGTTTTATGAAGCTATTTAGGGCTCAAGCTGCATTAATAAAGCAGCAACCAGAAGAAGCATTAGACTATGCGATCGAAGCCGAAATGGGATTCGATGTCAGTAAAAATGAACGAGGCCTAAGCCAAGTTTACACCTTAAGAAATAAAATTTACTTATTTTTAGAAGACTATCAATCTGCCCACCACGCTTTAAGTGATTATTTGTTGTTGCACCATAAGCTCGATAAAAAGAGTCTCAGCAGTCGTAATAGTGAAATGCGGGCACGATTTAATACCGATAAAATCGAATCTGAAAATCAGACATTACAACAAATACAGAGGATCAAAGAACAAGAACTCAAAGTATTAGAGAAGAATAAAGAGTTACAGCAAATTATCATTTTTTTAGTGGCCATTATTCTAATCATAATGACCCTATATGCGATAAAACAGGTTAAACGAAAGCAGTTATTCAAGAGCCTAGCACTTACTGACGAGTTAACGCAATTAGCCAATCGTCGCCACACATATAACTTGGCAAAGAGTTATATTGAACAAGCACGTAAAGAGAATACTCATTTTTCGCTAATATCATTCGATGCCGATCATTTTAAGAAAGTAAACGATACGCTTGGCCATGATATTGGCGATAAAGTGTTAATGCTACTAGCTGAGGTTTCACGTAATTTAATGCGTAAGTCAGACACTGTAGGCCGTGTTGGTGGTGAAGAGTTTTTGATTTTATTACCAGGCACCAATGAGCAACAAGCTCAAGAGGTCGCCGAGAGGTTAGTGAGTAAAATCGCCAATGCTAATTGGCAGAGTATTGCTCCAGAGCTTAAGCAAACTATTAGTGCGGGCGTGAGTCAGTTTGACAATGATAGTAACTTAGAAGCGCTATTGTTACGTGTCGACAATGCTCTTTATCAAGCAAAGTCTGCAGGAAGAAACTGTGTTAAGACGGTATAAATAACCTTGCAAAAACATATTCGATGTAACGATTATCATAGATATCTCATCCGTATTTTTATCACTATTATCGTGTTGTTCGGGCACATTTCATTTTCAGCCTCAGCCAACACAATAGAGAATAAGGCGGCAGATAAGTTAATAAGTCAGTTTGAAAGTGATCAACTGACGGGAACGCTATATTTTGATGAAAAACTACTTGAGCTTGAAGCTCTAATAGATGAAGAAGATAAACCAAGATTAGAAAAACTTTCTACCTTAAGCTGTACTCGTATCCCATCTGGTTCAAAAGAAAAACTACAGGCTTTTGTTACTCAATATTCAAACCTTGAACAACAGAGTTTTTATTATCAATCTTCGCCCATATTACTTAATTTGTGCCGCTCTATTGCGCTAATGTACTTAGGTGAGTTGCAACAATCTGAGCAGATAAATCAACAAATGCTAGCCAAAGCAGAGGCATTAGGAGACACCAAATTAATTGCCGATGCATATTTTACAATAGGCCAATTAAGCTTATTTAAATCCCAGTTTTTAAGCTCTATCGACAATATGTCGATATCTTTTGAGCTTTATCAAAAGCTGGGCTATTGGAACACTGCCAATATTAATATTATCTCCTTAGCCAGTGCTTACCGTCGTTTGGGAGATAACAAAAAAGCCCTCTATTATTATAATATTGTTGAACAACATTTTATCGAGAACAATAAGCCCAATTTATTGGCCACTGTAGAGCAAGCTATGGCTTATATTAAACTCGATAGCGGTGACTACCAAGAGTCACTGAATTACTTTGAGAAGATATATCAGGTCGCAGTAAAATCTAGAAGTGACTTGTACGTGGCTGAAATCGCTGTCGATATGTCAGCACCTTTGATTAAACTTAACCGCTTAGATGAAGCAGAGAAGTGGTTAGATCAGGCTCAACCTTTTATTAAAGCTAATAATTATTCTCACTTTGGCTATATGCACACTTACTACCTTGAATTGCGATTACGCCAAGGGCAATACGAGCAAGCATTAGTGCATTTTATTGAAGCCAAGAAGAGCTTTGATAAATACAATAACAAGAAAGGCCTAGCCATTGCTTATCCTGTGGTTGCAGAGTTGTATGCTCAACAGGGAGACTTTAAGTCAGCTAATCATTGGCATCATGAATTTTTAACCATTCACAATCAAATGGATGAAATTGCACAGGCCACTTTCAATTCTGAAATGCGTATTCGATTTGACTCAAAAGAGCTTGAAGAACAACAAAGTCAGTTAATTGAATATCAAGAGTTAAAAGAAAGCCAACTTGAAGCCTTATCAACCAAGCAACAGTTACAATATGTCGCTATAGTGCTCACCTTTATTTTCATTGTGATATTGGCTATTTTCTTCGTCAAACTCATATTAAAATCCATCCAATATAAGCAACTTGCTTTAACTGATCCACTGACGGAAATCCCTAATCGACTGTTTGCTTATAAGGTAGTAAACCGTTTATATTCCCAAAAATATAAGTTCTCGATTCTACTCATTGATGTTGACCACTTTAAAGCTGTAAATGATAACTTTGGCCATGATATTGGTGATACAGCATTGCAATTAATCGCTCATAAAATTAATAAAATCTGCCGTAAAGAAGACACCTTAGCGCGTATTGGCGGTGAAGAGTTTCTGGTTATTATGCCCAATGCTGACGACACCGATGCTATCAGTCTAGCCAGTAGAATTAACCAACACGTTAAACTCATTGATACCCAAGAGCTGTCGATGCCAACCCCATTTACTGTCAGTATAGGCATTGCAACAGTCACTAATGAAAAGACAATCTCGCCATTACTTAAAAAAGCAGATATCGCATTATATCAAGCAAAAAATGCTGGCCGAGATGGCTACGTGAATTATCAATCAGCTCTTGAAGATGAAGAAGGTTTACCACAAAACCTGCAATCATCAGAGCAGGAGCA
The DNA here is from genome assembly GCF_055808815.1 of Shewanella sp. GJ50-10. Lineage (NCBI taxonomy): Bacteria > Pseudomonadati > Pseudomonadota > Gammaproteobacteria > Alteromonadales > Shewanellaceae > Shewanella > Shewanella sp. GJ50-10. The sequence goes on from NZ_JBVVSS010000001.1 coordinate 3,525,687, forward strand.
CAGCCAATGATCCGCCATCTGATCGCTGTCATGTACACCCTTACCATGTCGATATGGTTAACAGCATTTTTCACGGTTTCTTCGCAAGCCTTTGCATTGGGCGCTGATAAAACTCAAATAACTGCAAGCGAGAAGAAAACATTCGACAACCCAAGGTTTGAAGAAATATTTGAACAAGTTGATGACGGCGATATCAATGATGCCAGTTACCCCGTTTTAATTGATGAAATGGCACAGCTAATCGCTGAAGGTGACATTGAGCGTACTTACCGCCTAATGCCCAAACAGTGTATGGCCTATAATTTTTTAGAAGAACAGCAAAATCAGAATGCTCACGAGTTTCTTAGCTACATCTATAAGAATTATCCAGACATACCACCAGCGATTAGAATTAGCCTGAAACTCTGCGAAGCGACCTTGTTGCGCTACAAAGGCGAGATTACTGAAGCTAACGTAATGGTGAAAGCTGCCCTGAAAGACGCTCAGCAAATAGAAGATGAGCGACTCATTGCCGATGCTTATTCGATGCTAGGTCAAATCGCCTCCTACACAGGAGATTTTGCTTTTGCACTTAAAAACCTACTAGAAGCTTATGAGCGTTATCAGCAATTAGAATTAATCACTCTTGAACGCTTAGGTTTGCTGGATTTAGCCATCACTTATCGCCGTCTTGGTGAAACAGAAACTGCGCTGAAGTATTACTCAGAACTTGAACAAGCTTTTAGCGACAGCAATCAAATTGCCTTAGTTATGTTAGTGAAAAATGACATGGCTTATGCCTATGAAGATATCAATGAATATCAAATGGCCGCTGATTATTATTTAGCTATTTTTAAATACTATGAGAAGGTGCATTCAGATCCTACTTTTACAGCTCGTGTTGCAGTCGATATGTCATCGGCTTTAATCCGTCTAGGCCAGTATCAGCAAGCATTGGATTATCTCGACAAGTTTGAAGCGGTGATCAGCCCATCAGTTGATACCCATTACAGCTTTTTACATCTTTATAAAGCCCAAGCGAAACATGGTTTAGGCTTATCTGAGCAAGCCATACCTCATCTTGAAAAATCCACAGCAGGCTTTAATAAAAACCACAATAAGCGTGGTCATGAAATGCTACTAGAACTCAAAGTGGAAATTTATGAATCCTTAGAACTGTGGCAACAGGCTTACGAGGCACAACTTGAGCTTTATGACATTCACCTCATTCTAGATAAAGCGCTTGAAAATCAAGCTAGCACAGAAATGCGTATAAAGTTTGATAGCGAAAAAATTGAAGCTGAAAATGCCGAGTTAGTGGCGTTTCATCAGTTAAAAGATCACCAACTGACTATTGAACAAGACAACGAGAAATTGCAAATTATCACTCTTGCACTGGGTTTTGCATCGATATTATTGTTAATTTTATTCAGTCTCTATTTCAATAAAAAATCTAAACAACTTAAGGAACTTGCGTTAACTGATTTATTAACTCAATTACCCAATCGACTCTGTTTTTATCGAGATGCTCAGGATGCGTTTAATCGATTGTCACAGCATCAACAGCCCTTTTCGATAATCTCTATAGATATCGATCATTTTAAACAGGTTAATGATCAACATGGCCACAGCATCGGCGATATAGTGCTAAAAACCATTGCACAAATATTCCGCCGTAAGTTATCACAAACAAGTGTTATGGGGCGTGTAGGCGGTGAAGAATTTTTAATATTACTACCTGATACTCGCTCCCAAGCTGCGATTAAAGCAGCTCAAGCCATTGTTGATGAAGTAAATTTTGTCGAGTTTAGCAATTTTAGTGAAAACTTATCGGTAACAGTAAGTGCAGGAGTCGCGACCTATAAAGACGAAGCTAACCTTACCGAAATCATTAAAAAAGCCGACTTAGCTTTATATCGAGCTAAAAACCAAGGCCGTAATCAAGTGGTTTACTTTCGTGATGATGCTTAGCCTGCCGTTAGCGAGTATAATTATGCTTGGAAATTCTAAATAACTATAACTACTATACATTCTAGGCTCTAAATCTAATATTCAAGTTCCCAGTAAAAGCTCTATAACCGATTCAAACTCTAGTATAAGTCGTAATATACCCCCAAAGAAATGTCATATTTATCACGTCAATTTTATAAACGGTTGTAAATTTAGGGGAGTTTTAAAATCGGAAAGTAGACTTTTTAACGTTCAAAGGTTAGTTGTTAAAATAAACTAAATTTCAGGCTTGTAATGGTTTGATAAAACCAAACAAAATATAAGTCTGAATTACTTCTAAATTAAGTTTGTGTCCACTTCTGTCTGATAGATAGTATCTAAAACCTTTTATTCATCACATCGTAAGTGTTGTAAATTCGGGTTGGAATTATTTAGTTTTATTACAGTAATCTAATGTATAGCTAGGTAGTAAGAGTGGGGGGACAAACATAAAAATTTATCACCGCCACACTATAATACTGGAAGGAGATTCGGTAAATTAGATACCTGTATCCGTTTAAGTATTTATTGAGATATAGTAATTTTTAGTGGTGCCAATGCTACGACACCTTGATAAATACCAACCACCTCAGTTACACCAACTCCAGCTGCATATAACCGACCGTCATTAACGATAACTGAACTACCACTTAAGATTTCCCAAGTAATACCTTCTGTAACTTGATGTAATCCGCCTTCAATATAAGCCAAAGATGGTGTGATATAGCCAGAGCCGATTTTATAGGTCACTTCTTCTGGCATAGGAACAAGCATATCAAAAGTTGCATCAGATACACTTATCAGCTTCTCACCACTTAATACATTTTCAAACTGGGCCGTTAGCTTGTCAATGCCCAGTGTGTGGCCTGTCATTTCGTTATTAGCAACAGTAATATGTGTTGTATGCGACCACGTTACAGAGTCCGTGATATCAACTTCTTCTCCACCTTGAGTAATACCAAATGCGGATACTGAAATAGGCGCACCACCTAACTTAACAGTTTGTGAAGCAGGTTTTACTTCGATACTTTCGTAAATTCCCTCGGCTTCATCAACGTTGACAACAGCTGAATATTGTTCTGAAGCTTGACCGTTGAACTCAGCCGAAATTGTTGCTGTACCACCACCAAGAGTATAAACAATACCTGCGTCATCAACTATCGCAACGCTCTCATTTGATGATGCCCAGCTTACTTGCTGAGTTACAACTTCTGGGCGTCCTCCGTAGAAAATTGCAGTTGAATAAGCAGAGAATGATTCACCAACCTCAACTGTACTTACCAGTGGAGTAACGATTAGTTCTTTAATGGTTTCATTTGTCTTAGCAACACTAGACAAGCTGAATGTAGCAGCACAAGTTATAGCGATAATAGATAGTTTTTTCTTCATGTTAATTTACCTTTTATTGAATTATGTAATTTACAATTCAATAAAAGCGGCACAATCTGTCGTAGATGAAGGCAGTTTTTACAAGTTTAGTAATTTTAGTGAAAACTTATCAGTAACAGTAAGTGCAGGCGTCGCGACCTATAAAGACGAAGCTAACCTTACTGAAATCATTAAAAAAACCGACTTGGTTTTATATCGAGCTAAGAACCAAGGCCGCAATCAAGTGGTTTACTTTCGTGATGATGCTTAGCCTGCCGTTAGCGAGTATAATCAAATTTAGTAATCATCAATAACTGTAATAGCCTTTCATGCCTGACTCAAAATCAAATGCAGACATTCAAGCTGACTCAAGCTTAAGTCGTGAAATGACATCTCAAGAAATGTCAGATTTATCACGCCAGATAAAATCATGGGCGCAAGAGTTAGGCTTTGCCGAGTTAGGGATAACTGATACCGATCTCAAAGCCGAAGAGCCTAAGTTACAGCAATGGCTGGATAAGGGTTATCACGGCGAAATGAGTTACATGGCAAATCACGGCATGATGCGTGCCCGCCCCCATGAGCTTCATCCTGGTACAGTGCGAGTGTTGAGTGCAAGAATGGATTATTTGCCGCCACAGGCAGGTTTTGCGACTAATCTCGCCGATCCTAACCTTGGATATATTTCTCGTTATGCTGGCGGGCGTGATTACCATAAATTAATTCGTAAACAGCTTAAAAAGCTAGGTGATAAAATTGTCGCACACTGCGATGACTTAGGTGTCACAGGTGTTGATTTTCGACCTTTTGTCGATTCAGCCCCAGTACTTGAAAGACCATTAGCAGAAAAAGCGGGTTTAGGCTGGACAGGAAAACACTCCCTATTATTAAATCCAGAGGCTGGCAGTTGGTTCTTTTTAGGTGAAGTATTAATTAACATTCCGCTGCCAATTGATATTCCAATTATCCAAAGCTGTAATACCTGTGTAGCTTGCATAAAATCATGCCCCACCAATGCCATACTTGAAGATAATGTAGTAGATGGTCGCCGCTGTATTTCTTATTTAACCATAGAGCTTCAAGGTGCTATCCCTGTAGAGTTTCGACGTGCCATTGGTAACCGCATTTATGGTTGCGATGACTGCCAGCTAGTCTGTCCTGTTAATGCTAAAGCCCCCTTAACCAAGCAAGCTGATTTTCATATTCGTGAGCCATTAATGCAACCTAATTTGCTCACCTTATTTGCGTGGACAGAAAAGCAGTTTCTTTCACTTACTGAAGGAAGTCCAATAAGGCGTATTGGCCATAAATATTGGCTCAGAAACATCGCTATTGCATTAGGTAACGCTCCGTTTAATGAAGATATTTTAGCGGCGCTGCATGCTCGTAAGGATTCTGGTGAAGTAAACGATATGGTCATTGAACATATTGATTGGGCCATCGAAGAGCAAAACCAAGCTCATACAGAAATACTCAGCCGCAAAACTCAACGTGTTGTCAGAGCTATTGAAAAAGGCTTACCTCGAGACGCCTAGTGCTCTTTTACTATATTCTCAGCCAAGTGATAAAAACTAAAATGCAGCTGAAGCCACCTTCAACTGCATTTTGTTTAAATGGTAGAAATGTCACTTGGAGTGGCTAACTTTGATCTAAAGTAAATCCAACTTTAACGGTCACTTGCCAATGTGCAATCAAACCTTCCTCCAAATGCCCTCTTGTCTCTACCACTTGAAACCAGCGCATATGCTTTATTGATTTATTGGCCGCCGCGATCGCATTTTTGATCGCATCATCCGAGCTAATTGGTGATGATCCTGTCAGTTCAATCAGTTTATAGGTATGACTCATTGTTACTCCATCAGTATTTAAAGGACATTAACTGAGTATAGATAACCTATAAAAATCTGCGTAACTTCAACACAATGAATACTACTCATATAAAAAAGCTCTTTAAAGGGTAAGTAGCTGAGTCTTGATATGTTTATTCTAAAGCTTTTCACGTAAAGCTTTCTCACCAATAAATGAGTCAAACAAGTCACTAAAAGTCACTTACCTCTACTTTCATATTCAACTTACAACCACTGCCACATTCAACTTACAACCACTGTCAAAACTGAAGCATAATTGAACCTTTGACATTTTATTAGCCGCTTTAGGTGTTAAACAGGTTATTGCATAAACAGTATGGATATTTGGTGATTGGATATCATAAAAGCCTTATTCTATAAGGCTTAGGTCGCTTTACTACTCGATCATAAGCTCAATCGGACCATTGGTTTATTCAATAGAACACTGTGAGTTTTATCCGCAAAGGAATCAATAATACAAGTTTTAGCTTTATGGGTGACTAACAAAAGGAAGCCGTAAGTTTGTAATTTTCAAATCAAAAAACGCAAACAATTAACAAAAGCAGTACATTTATGTAAATTAATTACACAGGCGTCTGGACGTCTAGAAGTTTACTGTGGTACTCTGCACCTAAGCAATCGAATAGATTTCACCCGAAGTTGAACAAAATTCATGTGAGGATAATATGATAGAGCTGAGACACCTTCGTACTCTAATGGCGCTCAAAGAGAGTGGTAGCCTAGCTGGTGCCGCGAAAAAACGTTTCGTAACTCAATCAGCGTTATCACATCAGATTAAAGAATTAGAAACCCGAATTAACTCGGCTATTTTTATTCGAAAAAGCAAACCGCTATCATTCACACAAGAAGGCGCTAGATTATTGAATCTCGCTGAAGAGATTTTGCCTAAAGTGATGGTAACCGAATCAGATCTTAAAAAAGGTCTAGATGCAGAGTCCCAATCACTAAAACTGGGCATTGAATGTCACAGCTGTTTCCGCTGGTTAATGCCAGTGACAGAAGCTTTTAAGCATATTGCTCCAGACGGACGAATTGACCTTTCAAGTCGACATTTGTTTGATTCATTGAACGCATTAGAAATGGGTGAGTTAGACATAGTACTGACCTCAGATCCTGTACCTGGTCACGCCTTGGCTTATCAGCATTTATTCGATTTTGAAGTTAAACTAGTTGTCGCTAATGAAAATCCATTAGCAAAAGAAGCTTTTATCAAGCCGGAGCAATTAGCTAAACAAACATTAATTACCTACCCTGTACCACTGCAGCGTCTAGATATTTTCAAACACTTTTTAGAGCCTGCAGGTGTTGAAGCCGGTGAGCAAAAACAGTGCGACTTAACCGCGATGTTATTACAGCGCGTCGCATGTAATGATGGCATAGCGGCATTGCCGAGCTGGTCAATTAATGAAAGCCATGGGCTGAATCTTTCTTCTGTAAAACTTGGCGCAGAAGGATTAAAGCGACCATTGTTTGCAGCCTATCGCCGTAATGCATCTAATACGAGTTTAATTCAAAAGTGGTTAACGCTAGTGGCTGCAGAAGGCTTAAAATTACAACGCTTAAGTCAGCAGCACTAATCTAAGTGTCGTTTAAGATACACTGCTATTAGGTTGCTTTAACCATAAAAAATGCCACTCATTGAGTGGCATTTTTGTATCTGAAACTATTTAAATAAAACCATGAGTTAACTTATAAGTTAGCAGTTACTCATCTCATACAAGCGGATTGATCAATACATTACGCTTTGCGAGTACATGTCTTAGCACCATACCAGCTGAGTTAGGGTTGTCAGTTTGATTAATATTATGGGCCACCATAAACTCATTGCGTAAGTCATCATCTAAGCCTAACGCTTCAAAGGCTTCAATAGATAAGCTTTGCTGCTGTGTATCAATTAAGTTCTTAATCACTTGCAGCGCAATCGCTTTCTCGGACGCCGCATTTAAAAATGCAAAAGCACTCAAAGTAATCACTTGGCCAAATACACTGAATAAAGCCAGGGTTTGCACTTCGTCAGCATCGATATCAATAGGCTGGTCGCTCTCTTCAATATCACGAAGATGCTGAACCGCATCAACTGCGATATTCTCGGTCAGTGTCCAATAACCTTTAACTAGCTTGCTGTAAGGCTCTTTTAACTCGTCCAAACGCTCTTTTAGGTAGAAAGAAAACGCATAGCGGTAAATATTCACTTGGCCTAGGCGGATAAGTGCATCTTTAATACTGCGATTTTTGGTAGAAATAATACCACCAGCCTGGGCGGTATTACTGCGCCATAATAGGTGGGCAGCTAAGGCAGGATCACTTGAAACAATATCGATTAAAATTCGAATATCAGCTTCATTTATCAGTGCTTTCTTTAAAGGAATCAAAATACCACGTCGACCAATCACTTGCTCTTCGTTTCCGATAATAGCTTTGACTTGAGTTAGCACCTGTTGCTCAAGATAGGTCATATTGTACTGCTTCCCTTTAATATTTTTTAGATCTCTATTAGGGAATTTATCCACATAAGCAGCACTAAGGTCAAGTAATTAATCCATAATCAAACAAAAAGCCGACAAGCAGCTTGTCGGCTTTAGATTCTATGTCAATTAAGCAGATAAACTAGTGTATAACTGCACATAAAATAGTGGCTTAGAAACGATAACCAGCGGTTAAGCGAATTGAGCGACCATTACCTGAGTAATATCCATTGCCCCAAGCAGAGTAGTAACCCGCACTGACGTATTCTTCATCTAATAAGTTATCAGCGCGCAAACTCGCAGACCAGTTATCACGGGTGTAGTTAAGCGCTAAGTTAGCTAGCACATAACTCGATAGCTTAGGATCAACGTTGCCATTATCACCTTCAATAAAGCGCTCACCTGTATAAATACCTTCTACAAATAGCTGCCACTCAGATGCGATATCGTAACTTAAGTGCGCGCGGCCGTTATGCTTTGCAACCCAAGAAAGTGCTTTACCTTCGTTTTCGCCTTCGGTGAACTCAGCATCAATGTAGTCATAAGATGCACCTAGCAACCAATCAGCAGATATCTGAATATCGTAACTGGTATTGATACCGTATCGACGTGATGCATCGGCATTAACGTTAGCCCCGCCGCCCTGAGGACCGTCTGTACGACCTGCGTCGTAAACAATCTCATCTTCTAAATCGAGGCGGTAAGCATTTAACTTAAATGCTTGTGTTGTTGTGGTCCAATCCCAACCCGCTTCATATGAGCGACCAGTTTGTGGATCGAGTCCAATAGTAGTCACAGGGGTATACGCTTGCTCATCCACTTTAGCGAAGCGGAAGTTATCATTGGCGCGGATATAAAAACGGTTTTCAATACTTGGACGGTAGTTAAGACCTAACTCGAATGCATGGGCATCGTTATCAAGCTCTACACCACTTGGATACAGTGTTTGATCTGTTAAGTCATCAGTGACTTCACTGTAACGACCACCAACAACATAAGATAAGGTCTTAGTTAATGGCACTGACGCTTGAGCATAAACACTGGCCATCTTTTGCTCATTGTTTCTTTGGGTATAAGCCAAGTCAAAGTCAGCTTCACCAATACTTAAATCAACACCAGCAACAATATCTAAATCACCTTGTTCAAGCTGATAGTTAGCGGTGGCTTTTGGTGAGAAACTTAATAAATTACGCTCTATACGACCAGCACTACCATATAAAAAGTTGGTGGTTAACGTGTCTGAATAGGTTAAATCAGCAACTAATGCCCACTCTTGGTTTAACTGATATTCATAGCCGCTACGAAGCGCTGTAGTCATTTCATGAGTGTATTCACCATCAGTAAACGGAGCAGCTTGGGTTGGGTCTTGCTCAAACTGTTCAAGTGTTAATGCACCTGGTGCTTGGCGGTTATCATCAAAGTAGTTTGCTTCAACAAAGAACTGCTGTTTATCTGATTGATACTGTAAACGACCTAACACAGAGCCAGTTTCGCTTTCATTATTGTCACGGTAGTTGTCACTTTGGTTATAACTCGCCGCTAAGTAGTAACGCCACGCGTCATTAATCGCTCCAGAGATATCCCCTTTAGCTTCATAAGTATCAAAGCTGCCACCACTGAGTTCAAAGCCACCACCAGTGCCATTAGGCGCCTTAGTGATGATATTAATCACACCACCTACGGCTTGGTCGCCGTAAAGCACACCAGCAGAGCCATATAATACTTCTACACGCTCAACCTGGTTTAACGGCACAGCATTGATACTAGGCGCAGAAATATCGATATTATTTAAGCGGCGACCATCAATCAAAATTAAGGTATTGCTGGCAGCTTGCGACGCGGTAAAACCACGCATCGCAAAGGTGGTTCCTGAATTATTATCAGAAACTTGAATACCTGCTTGGCTACGAAGTAAGTCAGTTAAGCTCACCGCGCCGCTCATTTCGATATCGACTTGATCGATAACGTTAACGTTGGCTGCAATGTTTAACGGATTAGCGTCACTACGACCGATAACCACAATGGTTTCAGTGCTATTAGTAGCAGAAGTACTTGTAGCAGATGAAGTGTTAGCAGTTTCAGCTGTTGCGCTTGAAACAAATGATGCAGCAGAAACGCTTAATATTAGGCTAAGCGCAGTTGCGATTTTAGTTGGATTAGTACCCATTTACCTTTAACTCCTGAAAGGAAAAATGGGGCATATTTGCCGCAGCGAATAGTGCTAGTGCTAAGCTAGAGAATAGGATCGATTAGATCAACTCACTCTTGCCAACAACTAGTAAAGCTACATTTCGAGATCTGCCCACCGAAATCTCAAAATCATCTTTTTGGGGCCGGTCTCCGGACTTAGGATAAAGCCATTAAAATGACTCACGAAGCTGAGTTTTAAACGTTTTCATTTTCTGTAATTAATTTTAATTCAATTAACAGCAAACATAAGCAAACGCACTCAGTTCTCACCATTACCGTTGCGGGGGCAGCACTAGACTCTCACTAGTTTCCCGATTATCCCGTGTCACTACATCACAAAGATGAAGTACTCACAGGCACCACATAAGATTGACGATAAATTTGTCATTGTTACGATTGTCGTTAAACAAGTCCATATAACAACTAGGCGCATTATAACTTGTTAAAGTTACTTTTTGGTATAAAGAATGAGGATCATTCATATTATTCAATACTGAGTTATACAGATTGAATAATATGAGTACATATGAAATGGATGAAGTCTTGCTAAATAAGGCTAGCGCTGAAATTTAACTTGCAGCATTTTGGAAATGAAATCGCGATGATTTGAACCATTAAGCGGTGGATTAGACTCGTTAAACACTTCGCCTCTCATCGACTTATGAATTAAATACATATCTTCAGTATCTTTAAGCACAGCATAATAACCAATTTCACCTTGACGCGTTCTAGATGCTGCACCGCCATATACGTTTTTCATGTTAGTACAGCCAATAATACCGTGATAAGCCTCTTTGCCACCAATTTGGGTCATACCTAGTTGCTCATAGGTCACAGTACCTTGGCAGGCATCTTGGTACGTATCTGCAAATCTATCTAGAAATTGAGTGCTATCGATACTGGCAGCTAAGCCTTTAAAGCCTTGAATACAATATAGCGCAGACCAATCGTTGAGGGTTTCACCGGCAGGAACAAACTCTGCTTTGTACATGTTGCCTTTTTCAGAATTAAAAGCCATTTTCCAGCCAACAGGCAGATCAAATGATACTTTATTAGCAAAGATTGAAAGTTGTTTTTGTTCTGAACCGCCATCAGCATCTGAATACGCTGTAATCGCGTTAATGTGAGGGGCTGGCTCTTTGGCCAATGCATTATATGAAGGGCTCAATAAAAATAGCCCCGCAGATATTATTAGGGTAATGCTAGCTTTCATACCGAAATCATCCTTGGTATTGGTGCTGAAAGGTGAAACCTAGTTAAATCAAACAGAAATACAACAACTATGTCACCAAAATGTTGCATTACTGTATTATCTTAACCATTAATCTTCAAGCTCATCCGTTGAATCAGTTAGATCTATTTCACTTGCTTCATCAGTTAACGCTTCAGCGGCAATGGCATCAGCGATAGATTTAGCTTTAATTTTCTTTTCAGTTTTACGTTTATTACGTTCAACTTGAGTGCTCATAAATGCTGTTAGCTCTTTTTGACCCCATGCAACAGCTTCATCTTCTGTTGTAAAACCGTCGTGGCTCTTTGACACGATAGTTTTGGTTGCACTCATACGACGAGTGATTTCAGTCTTAAAAGTATCGCCAACGGTTAACACTCTAAAATCGTACTTCTTACTTTTGCTCATTATTCGGTTTTTCCTAGCTAAACTCAGCTTAAATTAAGGTCGCGCAGTGTACGCGAACATTGTCTATTTAGCACTCATTTTGAGTACTTTTAAAATTAAAAGGTAAAGCTACTGCTTTACAAGTTGGTTTGAGCCCACAATCATCATTTCACACTTCTGACAATCAAAGACTAACTTCAATCTATCTTTACCAATATCTAACACCATAGGATCGGCTTTAATCCCTTCAACTTCTTTAGGGCATAAGTTGAAGCTGTAGCGTAAACAGTGTTTGGTCACCATTAATGGCGCATCAGTTAATACTTGGTTCTTCTCGTAAGTATCTTCCATTTGAATAACGCCATGCTGCTCGTAAAATTCACGAGACTTATCATTGGCAACGTTAGATAAAAAGCTTAAATACTTTTGCGGGAAACGCGCTTCTTTATCATGTTCGCCACGCAGTGGACGCTGATAACCATTGACACGAGCTTGATCAAAAGCGGCTATCGCATCGCGGCGTAGACCATTAATCACTGAGGCTGGTAAAAACCAACGATTGGCACAATTAACCTGTAACTGCTGCAAGGTGTAGTCACTGTTACCCAGTTTAGCTAACTGAGTACGTAAATTCGCGTCAGCTTTGGCGTAATCTTTTGCAGGCTCTTTAGCCCATTCAAGTTCAACCGTGACTGAATGTTGATGCTTATCTGAAACTGTTAATGCAATACCAGTCTCAGTGTCATCTAACACCATATCGACCATGATTTTACGGGTCGCTGAATCTTTTGATAACAAGGCATCAAATTGGTGGTCAAAGTTTCTGAAAAGCTCGACACCCACTTTCAAGTCTTTGCTGACATCGGTTAAAAATAAGGTATTTCCATCGGCGCGATTAACCCGCAAACCTTTGGTTTTATTGTCTGATAAACGCTGCTTTTGGTAACCGTCGATGAAAAAGCACAGACCATCACCATTATTAAACTCGATGGTTTTACCCGCTTTAGCGCTATCGACTTTAATAAAGTCACGGCCAACACCAACAATGGTGCCGACCTTTTCACCAATGTATTTAGGTGAACTAAAATGCTCAATCAAAGCGGTACGTTGATTGATAAAATAATCGGTTTTACCACGATTGAAGCTTTTTTCAGGATCAGGCGTGAAAGTAAACTCACTACGGCCATGAGACATAGATTCTAGATCACTACGACGGTCGATAATCGCATCAAGTTGCTGGCGATAATGTGCGGTGACATTTTTAAGGTAACTGATGTCTTTTAAACGGCCTTCAATTTTAAAAGAGGTCACGCCCGCATCAATCAACGCTTCGAGATTTTCAGTTTGGTTATTGTCTTTAAGTGATAATAAATGTTCGTTTTCAGCTAATACTTCACCATCACGGGTCGACAAGTCGCAAGGAAGGCGACACATTTGCGAGCACTCACCACGGTTAGCACTACGGTTTGAAAACGCATGACTAATGTTACATAAGCCGCTGTAACTTACACATAGTGCGCCATGGACAAAGTATTCCAATTTAAGTTTGGTGGTGTCAGCAATTTGCTTAATTTGCGGCAAGTTTAACTCGCGGGCTAATACCACTTGCGAGAATCCCACTTGCTCTAAAAATACTGCTTTTTCAGGGGTGCGATTATCCATTTGCGTACTGGCATGCATGGCAATTGGCGGTAAATCCAATTGCAGCAAACCCATATCTTGGATAATTAACGCATCGACACCTGCTTCATATAATTCCCAGATTAAGCTTTGCGCCTGCTCAATTTCGTCATCCATCAAAATGGTATTTAAGGCGACAAAGACTTGGGCATGATAGCGGTGAGCAAATTCTGCTAACCGAGTAATATCTTCTACGCTGTTACCCGCATTATGGCGTGCGCCAAAAGCTGGGCCACCAATGTAAACCGCATCAGCTCCGTGACGAATGGCTTCAATACCATAGTCAGCGTTTTTTGCTGGAGCAAGAAGCTCTAACTGTTTCTTTTCAGTAGGCTTAGTTGGCGTTGATGTCGGCGAAAATATTTCTACAGAACTCATAATGAATGTTTATCTTTTTCTAGGTAATAAAAAATGCATCAAGATAGTAGCTAAACACGGACTAAAACCACGTGTATGTCACTATCATTGACGCACTGTTCAGCTTGCTAGTTTAGCAAAAAATAACCAGTTTCGTTGCTTTTACTTAAACAAATGCTGAATATTCTTAAAATCACTTTTACCTTCAGCGATTTCCTGCGGGGTTAATCCCGATACTTCATGGGGGAACACTAACCACTCTTCTGACTCATGAATAAAGTAATCAGGCTTTAAATCTACCGCTGTGTTCTTTGGCTTATAGTAAGGACATGCCACACGAATATCTGTTGGGATGTTCTTACGCATAAACTTTTGCAGCTTGTCGATTAACGCATCAACACTACGACCAGAGTCAAATACATCATCAACAATCAATAAGCCATCATCAGCATTGGCATTTTCAATGATGTAATGTAAGCCATGTACTTTGATTTTTTTGCTTTGCTTGTCGGTACCAATTCCGTAATAAGAAGACGTTCTTACTGCGATATGATCCGTTTCAACATTTTTGAAATCATAGAACTCTTGCACAGCAATACCGATTGGAGCACCACCACGCCAGATACCAACAATAAATTGTGGTCTAAAGCCACTATCATAAACCTGCGCTGCAAGTTTAAAAGAATCTTCCAGTAGCTGTTGTGCACTGATGTAAAGTTTATCTGTCATTGGTTTTGGCCCCTATCATTTTTATTGCGGCGAATTTTATACCAAATTAGGATAGTTTGTCTGTGAGGAATACGTTTAATCGTCATATTTGTTAAACAAAATGAACTAAAGGACGCTATAAACGATTGAACAAAAAAACATCATTGACTCCACATTGTTCTGTGGCATAGTAAATTTAATGCCAATTCATAGCGAAACCAACACTATGCTTGCAGCTAATGATGCTCTACTTCGACAACAAGCCGACTCCGACAGATTATCGTCAAGAAGTGATAATCCGCTGATATGGCCTCTTCTCACCCTGCTGCAAAGTTCTTGTCAAAGTTGGAAAGTCCACCATTTAGCCAGCGAATTACAAAGCAAAGGGTTAATGCATGACTTAGACCCTGAGCCTGAAAAAGACCTCTTCAAACGAAACTTCTTGTTAATGAACGCCCTTTTTGAACTGCAGAGCTTGTTACTTCCTAATCAATGGCTACAAGTTCAAGCTATGGATATTCGAATTTTCAGAATTTTCCCCCATGATATTGCCGTACAACAAAACCATAACGCACCATTAAAAGAGTATTACCTCGATTGGCAGCAATACGATACGTGCGCAAACGCAGTCAAAGAAATGTTAGAGTCCTTTTGGTCGAGTTATCAAGAGTATATTGGCGTCAATCAAGTATTAATGCATGACAGTCATGCTCTGAGTATTTTTGAGTTGGATGCAAGTGCCACCAACAAAGATATTCGTAAACAATGGCGTAAGCTGGCACTAAAACTTCATCCCGATCGCCCAGGCGGAGATGCGCAGCAGTTTCGACAAGTTTGTGAAGCATGGCAAACTTTACGCTCTAAAGCTGGATAGCGGCTAACTTTGTAAGAAGTTATTTTTATAAGAAAGCCGCATCACATCACATATTTAACCCTGAAATAAATCATCGTTTAGGTCATAATTCTTGTTAACATTAAGGCAATTAAGTATTGGCTTAATTAAGACTATTTTAAGATTTCTCGCAACTACCAGCGGGTAACGCGACACTTTTATTGAGGCTGAAATGATTAAGATTAAACCTATTGCATTTACTGTGGCACTTGCGGCATTCACAATCGCTCTTACTGGCTGTGGTAAACCTGCTGAAGTCACTGCTGAAAAAGCTGTTGAAGTCACTCCTGAGAAAACTGTTGAAACAGCTGCTGTCATTCCATCAAAGTTTGTTGAAGGTCAGCATTACACTCAAATTTCTGATGGCCCAGCATCTAGCGAACCTAAGATTTCTGAGTACTTCTCTTTTTACTGCCATAACTGTTACAACATGGAAACCAAGTACCTGCCAGAAATCAAAGGTAACTTGAACAAAGAGATTGGCTTTGAAACTAAGCACGTTGACTTTATGAACAGCGAGATTGGTACTGAAGTGATGCGCGCATTAGCTGTAATTCATGAAGTTGGTAATGAAAAAGCATTAAACACTGCAATGTTCCAAGCGATTCAAGGCGAAGGCGGTCATCACGACCATAGCGCTCCAGGTCATACCCATGACGAGCCAGAAATCAACAACCGTGACGACATCAAAAAAGTATTTGCAGCAAATGGTGTTGATGCTGAAACTTATGACAAAATTGCAGACAGCGAAGCTACTGATGCGAAGCTAGCACTATGGCGTCAACAGCAAGTGATGTTCCAAGTGCAGAGTGTTCCAACATTTATCGTTAATGATAAGTATGCGATTAACATGAACGAAATGCGCACGTTAGGCGACCTAATTGACGTAATGAACTACTTAGCTTTAGAAAAGAAGTAAATCATGAAGTCATCTGCGCGCCAATATAAATTGAAGCGTAGATAAAGACACTAAAAAGCCCGACTTTATAGCTATAAAGTCGGGCTTTTTCTATCGTTCTTTTTCTATCGGGCTTTTTAATCATTCTTTTAAGGTTATTACTTGTTCTATGTACACAAAACAAGTAGTTGAACAATTTAAGAGTTTCGCACCATATCGATAATATGAAACGCAGCAAACACAATATGAATTGCTAAGAAGCCAACAAATCCTTGAGCAAACATGATGTGGTATTTACGCCACATTAGCGCATCACTGCTTCCTTGAAAGATAAACCAAGCAATCCCCGTAATACTGACTAGCGCCATTAACAGTAAGCCGATACCTTCAACAATGCTGAAAATCCCTTTACCACCGGAGCTAGGCAACTTGCCCTGTTTTAATTGCTTTACTTCATCAACACATTGCGAAAAATCTAACTTAAGCCATGGAAAAAACTGACGCCAATGGCCATTTAGTAAGTTTTTCAATAAAAACAGTAAACCAAATACTGCAGCGACTAACCCTAAATAAACGTGCAAACTATCCCAAATACTGGCTTTAGCACGTAATCGACTACCAATTAATATCCATGGGCTAGTCACCACTAAAAACACACTCAAGGCCACAACAATGACATGGAGTTTCTCTGATATCAGCTGAATTAACTTGGATGAATTTTGGCTCATGATGCTCCTTACTTTACGTTGAGCGCGTTAGGAAAACGAAAAATGGCTCATTAAATCAATAAAGCCAACAAGTTAATTGTTGGCTTTAAGCTTTTTTACGCTGATTGAATTTGAGTAACGTAGTTATCAACCTTCGCCCAATCAGTGTATTCCACTTTGGTATTTGGATCGGTTGGCCCTTTAGTGATCCACATGATAAAGCGGATGATATTGCGGTCCATTGGTCCATAGTATTGATAATCTAAGTTACCGCCAAATACTTCTAGTACCTTTGGTTGCCATTCACTTTGTTTTAAAAATGCCTGCATATACATATTAGTATCAGGAGTATTTTTACCTGGTTTTCTTGCTACTAAACTCACAGAGAAAAAACCATTAGCTTTAGTATCAAGTGCAGCTTTGTTATCAGCTACAAACTGATAAAGCTCAGGGCGATGTTTACCATGACGAATACTGGCACCAATAAACACTTTATCAAAACCACTGATATCAGGTTTATCTTGCAGCGGCGCTAACGTGACGGTTTCACCTGCTGCTGTAAGTTTCTCTTCCATGTAATCGCAAATCTTACGGGTTTGACCGTGGACAGTTGAATAGATAATTAAAATGTTACTCACGTACACCTCGATGATAATAAAAAAAGCTGATACGATTATTTAAACCTTGAAACACTCAGGAAGATTTTATTCAACCATGCTATTACATCTAATCTTAATAGAAAGCGAAATATAATTACATGGGTCAGATCACGGCAAATTAGCAACAGCGACTATTAAAAGTTAAGACTTTTGAGTTGCTCACAAAAAAGTGGATAACCCTGATGAGTTACCCACTTAGTTTTGGTTAATCAGCAATTTAAAATTGCTGATTTTGACACTATCAATTAAGTGCTAATGCAACTGAAACGACTAATGTATCTATCGAGTCAAATACAATTATAACGACATTAAAAATGACACTAACCGATCTCGTTCAGCTTTAGTTAATGCCATAAAGGCATCTTTACTATTTTTAGCTTCGCCGCCATGCCATAAAATCGCTTCTTCAACATTTGCCGCGCGGCCATCATGTAAAAAGCCAGCTTGTGGATTAACAGTTTGTGTTAAGCCTAAGCCCCATAAAGGACGAGTACGCCACTCATTGCCATTCGCTAAAAAGTCAGGACGACCATCGGCTAAATCCTCACCCATGTCATGCAATAACATGTCAGTGAATGGGTAAATAACCTGCCCCTTGAGTGAGTCGATGATCTCAATACCACCAATATCGCCTGTAGTTTTAGTGATAAAGCTTGGTGTATGACAACCACTACAATTAACTTGAGCAAATAAACGCGCACCTTCACGAACATCACTATCATCGACATTACGTCTTGCTGGCACGGCTAATGTTTCAGCATAAAATACTACAGCATCACTAAAGGCCTGATCTGCTTCTGGGTCACCATTTTCATCGCTACCAGTATCAACAAAACCAGTTCGGGTTAAGTAAGAGTCATGCAAGCTGGTGCCAGCAACACTTTCATCTGGAAATAACGGGTTTGTAATACCAATATCACCTCGAAGCGCACCTAAAGATTGCACTCTGACACTTGGCGTATTTGCTTTCCAGCCAAAACGACCAAGTGATACAGGGTTTTCATCACCGTTACGGTCTTTAATGGCATCAAACACCCAATTAGGTCGACCAGAAATTTCATCATCATTAGCATCATTTTCATCGGCTAACGCTAAAATATCGGCTTCAGGAATGGCTTCCAATAATCCTAAACCAAAGACGGGCATACCATTTCGCCAGCCCATTAACACATCGTCTTGCAGTAAGTTTGAGGTGACATTAGCACTTTGTTTAGTTTCGCCCGGTGCATCGTATGGGTTTTCGACTTCAAAAATTGGCTTTTTCAGCTCAACAGTGGTGCCATCCGCATAGGTGACTGTGCTGCGCTCGTAGGAAAGGTATACATCGGCTTGACCACCAAATGCATTATCTTGCCAATCAGCACGGGCTTTAAGTACACCTCGATGAAATAACTGGCCGCCAAAATCAGGGACGGCAATAGGTGCACAATAGTTATTGTCAGCAGTCGGCGTAACACACTCTTCTGCAGCGGCTTTACTGATACGCAAGAAAATCCCCGCATCAGAACCTAACTTCACTCGTGTTTCATCTGCCGCTAAAAATGGCGTTGAGTTACGACCATCACGCTGGTGACAAGAATTACAGTCTGCATTGTTAAATACAGGCCCTAAACCATCTTGCTCTGGATGTTCAATATTAGGCGCGGTAGTAAACGATATTTCAAAATTAGCATCACCTTCAAGGTGCAACGCTAAATCTGCATTAGTTAAATTAGGTGAAGGCGTTGAGAAACCATGACCGGAATTACCTGCATCATAGGTTGTGGTATCACCGCCACTAGCAGTGATATCGGTAAAATCAGGATAAATAACAACGGGTGGTTCTGTTACTGTTGGCGTTTCATCACCACTTCCACCACATGCTGATAAGAATAAAACACTAACAACAGAAGTCAGCACTATGCTTTTATGAAAATGAATGAATTTAGAAGACTTTACGCTTTTAGGATTATTGTTCATCTCTTTGCACTCTTGTATCACAATCAACGTTGCTAATATCAGTATTACCGTCGTTCAGCATTACTGCCGACTTACAATTCCTGGCGACTTAGTATTCCTGGTGACTTAGTATTACTGGCGATTTAGCGTTACAGCCGAAAATGGTAAATAGCTAAATTGATTTGCCTTGCTCTTTATGGCGGGCTTCATCAATGTCATTAAATAGCTCTACCTCACTTAAAGTGTGATGGTAGAGCTATTGTTATCTCATCCGATTTACTGAGCGTTCCACTCAGATAAAAGTGGGATAACATCTGACTCTAATGACGTTTGTAAAGTAGTAAGTGCCGTTACTGCAGTTTCAACTCGAGTACGACCCGCCTCATCAAGGATAGCTTGACGGAATGGCATATCGTCGTTGCCTGCAATAGCTTGAATTTTCAAGATAGCATCATCTATTTCGCTAGAAATACGTACTGAAAGCGTGCTGTCTGCTGCTGCTACGAAGTCGATAATGCCCTGCTTGTCTGCATTACCAGTAAACTCACCATGGTATACATTGCGCACACCTTGAATGTTGTCAGCAAAATCAGTCAATGAGTTCCAAGAGTATTGTGACTCCACTTTTGAAGTGTCAGCGTTTGCAAGTGAATCACCGAAAGGATCAGCGATTTTACCGTTACCCACTTCATCTACAATTCCGATCATGCCATTGATTAATTCTTCAATTACAGCAAGTTCTGATGAGTAAATAGTATTGCTATCACTGCCAGGTGTTTTTAATAAATCAGCATATGGCAATGCATTAGTATCTTGTGGGTTATGAGACACTTGCCATGCATCATCAAGTTGAACTGCATAGTCACGGAAAACTTCTGCAAGAGCGATGACGTATTCGCGCTCAGCAGTGGTTAGCTCAGTAATTAATTTAGTGTTATCAGTAACCCCATCACCAAACAGTAGGTATTCGATAGTATGGAAACCTTGCACATCATCATTCCAGCTTTTAATGGTTTCAGCATCAAAGCCAGTGTTGTTGTCTAATTGAGTTTGTAGGTCCGTTGTATTTAGCGGCCAGCTATCTAAATGCGGATCAATACTTAATGAATCAACAGGGCCAAAAATGTGTGATTCACCTTGCTCCCAAGGTTTACGAGCATCTTTCCACGCTTCTTGTGCAGCAACTAAATCAGCTTGCGAAGTTGAATTTAATAGCTTCTGGGTTGCCAGTAATAATGCATCACCTTGAGCAGCTAAATCAGCGTAACCGACAACAATCACATCGTCAGTTAAGTTAGTAATCATTTCAGTTGCAGCGAAAGTAAAGCCAGTTTCAGGTACTACCGGATCAATTGTGCTCGAATCATCAGAATCAGAACCTGAACCACCACAAGCTGCTAAGGTACCCACTAACGTTAATGCTATCGCTGTATACTTAAAATTCATGTAAAACTCCATTTAATCAATATTATTTGCTGATTTAATTCAGCACTTTCATTTCAAAATTAGATCACTCGCTGCCAACCATTACAGCGAGAATTGATAACCCACGCCTAAAGCAAAGAAGTTAGTGTCAGGAATGCTGGCAACAGCGACTTGCTGTAATCCGCCTTCTACTTTGATGACAATTTCAGGAATTGGGAAATAGTTAACCCCCACACTGCTCCATGTGTTTTCATAGCGCTTTGTGGCAGTGCCGCTTTCCACTTCCATTAGTGGGTTTGAGTAATCAATGTTGGCGAACACGGTCATTGGAATATCGAAATAGTCGTCAAGCTTAAAACCTGCTTCAATAAAGAAAGCTTGAGACTTAGAACCGAGCTGAGCAAAGTTACCAGGACGAAGACCAGGAGTTGTTTTGTTTGCCTGAGTGATAGCATCTGAATCGCTTAACGTGCCATACATGTATTGGCCACGAAGCACCCATGGACCTTCAACAAATGCCGCTGCAGCTGTGACAATGCTTAGGGTGCCATCGACATCCAGCTTATTGCTTTTATTGCGGTTACCTGATGTATTGCCGTAATAGTAAGACACACCAATGGCGCTGCCAGTCTTAAAGTTGCCGTAATCTAATCGGCCAGCAAATGCTAAGTCGTCAGCATTCACATGTTCAAAACGAGTTTGATGACCTGATGCAACCCAGTCGTAGGTTCTGAAGTATTCCGAATTCAATCCGCTAACAATTTGTGCTTGGTAATGGAATTCTGAAATTTCACCATAAACACCGATACCGTTTTCATTCCAAACCGCTGGGATCATTGCCGCTTCACTTTTGTGACGTAAAACGGTCAGGTATTGGTTTGGCTTATGCAGTGAACTCGTTAAACCGATTGGCAAATGAATATTACCGAACTTAACCCCGAAGGCATCGCTTGGGCGATAACGAATCTCAGCTTTTTCAACAACGACTTCACCACCCGCTTCGGTTTCAGTTTCAAACTCACCAAATTCATCAAAGCCGTCATATTCTAGAGCTGCGCCCGTTCCGCCATGCTCATACTCAATTTCAACTTCCATGCTCCATTCATCTGTGAACTGGTAGCCAAACTCGGTAACAATACGCTCTAAATCAAAACGGCTTCTTCTTTCTGGCGTGGTGTCTTGCACATTATCGAAATATTCATCACTGGTGTAGTTCGCGCTACCATATGATTTAAATGAGAACTTACTTAAACGGTCCTGTGAAGCTGTAACAGTTTCAGTCACTTCTTTTACTGCGACTTGTTGCTCATGTTGAGCAACTTCAATCTGTTTTTGGGATTCATGTTGCAGAGATTGCTGCTGAGCTAGTTGTTGTAATTGCTCTTTTAATGCCGCGATTTCAGCTTCTTGCTTAGCAATCGCGTTTGCTAACTCATCTGCAGAAACGGCAGCATATGCTGTATTCGTCGCACCCAAACCAATCACACTAGCTATAGATACTGCCAACAGCGTTAACTTTTTGCTCATCTCATTCTCCACAATATTTGTGCGTTTTGTTAATACGGCGACACAATATACCAAATGATAATCATTTGCATTAAAATTTACATTTATTTTTACAACCTCATTTACATTAAATTTACACTTAGCGTATAAATGCAATTCATGTAACCATGTGTCTATTGAGTTAAAAATCAGGAAAAGTGCCTTATGTCAGTCAGTTCCAGCAAGAATCCTCAACAGCTTTTATTGTGGATGACCTTCGTTATGTCGATGGTTTTTGCGGTATGGCAGGCGCTACTGAATAATTTTGTGATTGAAAGAGCCGCATTTAGTGGTGCAGAAATTGGCATGCTGCAAAGCTTGCGTGAAGTCCCTGGGTTTTTAGCGTTCACCGCAATATTTGTATTACTCCTTATACGTGAGCAATCCTTTGCATTAATCTCATTGGCCGTTTTATCTATCGGCATTGCTATTACAGGCTTTTTCCCCAGTGTGTTGGGGTTATATTTAACAACAGTATTGATGTCGATTGGGTTTCATTACTTCGAAACCATCAATCAATCGCTGACTTTGCAGTGGGTAGATAAAAAGGATACCGCAGGATTTTTAGGCAAAGCTTTAGCATGGCGCTCAGCTGCAGCTCTAATGGGTTATGGCAGTATTTGGCTTATTATGAGCTGGCTTAAACTCGACTATGTTTGGATGTACGGCATTATTGGTTCGTTAGGATTAGTCGCAGTATTGATTATGGCGGTTTACTACCCCAGATTTGAAATCGCTGAGCCGCAACACAAAAAGCTTATCTTCAGAAAACGATACTGGCTCTACTATGCTTTAACGTTTTTGTCTGGTGCACGACGTCAAATATTTATGGTATTTGCTGGTTTTATGATGGTCGAAAAGTTTGGTTATTCAGTATCAGAAATCACCGCTTTATTCTTAATTAACTATATCGTTAATTTGTTTTTCGCCCCCGCTATTGGACGTTTTATTGGTCGTATTGGCGAGCGAAATGCCTTAGTGATTGAGTACGTTGGGCTGATCATCGTTTTTGCAAGCTACGCCGTGGTTGAACATGCCCAGTTAGCTGCTGCACTGTATGTCATCGACCATTTGCTGTTTGCTATGGCTATCGCAATGAAAACCTATTTCCAAAAAATTGCGGACCCAAAAGATATCGCGGCCAGCATGTCAGTCAGCTTTACCATTAATCATATTGCCGCGGTAATCATTCCTGCTCTATTGGGCATTTTATGGTTAAGCTCTCCTCAATGGGTATTTATGATTGGCGTACTGTTCGCCTTATGCTCATTAATACTTTCATTAAATATTCCATCAAAACCCGAACCCGGACACGAAACAAACTGGGGCAAATCAACTAAAATGAATAATGGTACGATGTAGCTTATACCTAGTGCAGGGCTTACAAGAGTAATAATAACAATGACAGATAATCATCCAAAGCAAACTGAAAATGCCTCAAATGCAGGAGTTTCTGCACGTAAAAAAGCCCTACTGTTAGGTAAGATGCTTGGACTTGCAAGTGAAGAAGATTATCGTCCATCTCAAGCATCCATTGGCGAACGCTCTCAATTTAGATTGCAAAAAAACCAAATTTTACATCAACTTAATTTAGAAACCATTTTTTCTTTGGCCTTAAACTACACCCCCTCAGACGTGACTGGCGAAGACCTTGATCCAGATTGGAGTTATCAGTTTTTTCAAATGGCTGAGCAAATCAGTTCTCGCAGAATGCAGGATTTATGGGCGCGGATCCTTGCCAGTGAAATCGTGAAACCGGGTAAGTTTAGCCTTAGAACATTAGCCATTTTAAAACAGCTAACCCAAAGGGAAGCGCAAGTGCTGGAAAAAGCATTAGGCATGTCAGTAAAACTGAATACCGAAACCCGATATAAACTGTTAAATGGTTATCGTATTCAGGGGGGCTTGCAGCAATATTTTAGAAAAACCTCCAGCGTTAATGTCGGCCTTTCAAAGTTCGGCCTCCCCTATTCAAGTATATTAACGTTAATGGATGCGGGCATTTTGCATAGCAGTGAGTTTGAAACTGGAGTATTGGAAAAAAATGCGCCTATTTTACTAAGCATGACTGATTCTCAAATCAAAATAACCCCTAAAAGTAATAACCTTTTATTCAGTTATTACCGATTTACACCTGTTGGGGAAGAGCTATGTTTACTTGTTCAAGCCAAAGCAGATAACGCGTTTTCTCGAGCGTTAACTCAGGTTTTAAAGGCAGACTTTACAGTAGGTTAATAGCCCAATATTTGAATAATAATTAATTGACGTTTACATCAATGATGCAGATTAGGTTAAAAAATGATTATTAGGCAATATGCCACTAGTTGAAGGGAATAGCAGAAATAAAGTAACCAGATATTGAGCTTTTATCAATATTCCCAGACGAATAGTAATCAAATAAGGGAACTCAAAAAAATTTAATTTTCGTTACATCTACCTGTTCTATTTCGTTTTTAATTTCAGCAAACTACTATCACTTTTATCAGTATTATTTATTTCATGCTCATATAAATTTGAATGTTTTGCTTTGTGCATAGAAAATAAAAATTGTCTTAGGGTTTCTCGCGACTCATCGCTAACTACTATTGTAGCTGCTATCACACCATTTTCAGAACGAACGATTTGATACTCTATCTCAAAGTTTATCTCATTGGTTAAGATCAACTTGGCACGTCGTGAATGGTTTTTGTCTGAAATATTGGGAGCGTATAGGGTTAAACCTGTACTTGAAAGCGACAAAACTTCGATTGCGATATTGGTATCGAAATCAATAATGCGAACATCATCAAGCTCTTTCATCCGCCAGCTACGTTCAGCACCTCGAGTATCAACAACCTCTGGTATACCAAGCTTAGGGGTAAATTGGCCTAGTTCATCCATAGCAATATTGAGTGGAAACCATAATCGATAATGGCTAATTTCTGCTAATAGGGTTAACCGCGTTTTACCAAGCAAACTTGCCAAAGTCGAAGGTATTTCTGTGGTGACCGAAACCGTTTCTTTCTGGTCATCTGCCGACGTTTTAACAGCAGAAGATTTATTAGCGAATAATTCACTAAAACAAGCTAATTCCTCTTTTGTTAAATTGTCTTTCATTCTTTACCCTTGACACTTAATTGTTGTGATTTGTAACAATTCTAACATGCGAATGTAACGCGTACAATTATTGCTCTACAGTGAAAATTATAAAACTCTAATAAAAAGAGATAGTTTCTAAACTTTATCGCTATAATCCATATCTTTACTGCTCAATATATGACCACACTTTTGTAGGAAAGTTTCAAACTAATGACTAACACCTAAATAAGACCGCCTAAATAAGACCGCCTAAATGGATAAATTATTCTACGATTTAGTTCGTCTTTTGGTTCATTTAAAAAAATCTCACTAACCTTTTTATAAGCGTCTGTTTTTATTGACCATAAAAACTAATCTATAAACTTAACCAAATTAAGTTGTGCGCAATTTAATTTAAGAGTATTGTACTCATCATTGAGTGAATGATGTGCAGTATCTTATTGAGTCACTCATTTTCAACTTATATTAATGACGATTAGGAGTTTTCAATGGATATCATTTATTCAGCTACAGCAACTACAACAGGCGGCCGTGACGGTAAATCAGTTTCGTCTGACAACAAGCTTTCTGTTAGTTTGAGTACCCCAAAAGAGCTTGGTGGCGCAGGTGATGAAGGCACCAACCCAGAACAACTATTTGCCGCAGGCTACTCTGCTTGTTTTATTGGCGCGATGAAGTTTGTAGCAGGTCAAGATAAGAAAATACTTAGCCCAGATCTTTCTGTTGAGGCAACTGTCGGTATTGGTGCAAACACCGCTGGTGTGGGTTTTGCCATTGATGTTGAATTACGCATCACGCTACCTGGTATGTCAAAAGCTGATGCTGAAGCACTGGTAGAAAAAGCGCATCAAGTATGTCCATATTCAAATGCAACTCGCGGTAACATCCGTGTTGAACTTATTGTTTTGTAAACTCTCACTTTTATATGACTCGTTGAGTGATAACAATTTAAACGACAAAGCTGGCTAGCAGGTAACTGCTAGCCAGCTTTTTAGTGCGTTCAATTGAGCAAAAAAATCACATAAGGTTTATATCTTATCAATCAAATCACTGGAGAAATCATCCAGTGTAATCGCTAAATTTAACTCAGTTATTTGGGATTCAATGCGTTTAATATCAGCTTCAACTGTGGCAATAGTTAAGGTGTTATTGTCTAACTCATATACTTTCTTTTGGCTGTGATAGTAATAAAGCAAAATCGTCAGCGCATTAATGTCATTATCTTTTGCTGCTGCAACCACTTTTTTAAGCTTTCGATAAATGCGGTTTTGTAATTGCTTGACCTGCCACACCCAATAAATCTCTTTCATGTAGGCTTTAGTTTTAATCGCATTCATCACTAAACTGCAGCTAATAACCGCTAAAACAACCCCCATCAAGTTAAGATGAAAGTGACCAGTAGACTCGCCACTTACCACTGAATCGTTACCGAATAATTCAATAAGCAAGGCGCCAAAGCCAAGTGAGAGTATGGTTAAACTGGCGACTAAAGTTATCAGCAACACGTTAAGTCGTTTACGGTATTGTGGCTTGTCGATAGTGATAAATTGCATGTTGCGCCCTTATAAAGAATATTAAGCTATTTTACACCTAACAAAGAAAATCGACATACCGATTCGAGCTTTAGTTATCTAAAACAGATCTAACTAAATTCAGTATGAATAACAAAGCTAAATTTTAGATACAAAAAAGCCGAGCTATTGCTCGGCTTTTTCTAAATTTGGCAGGGGTAGCAAGACTCGAACTCGCAACCATCGGTTTTGGAGACCGCTGTTCTACCAATTGGAACTATACCCCTGTTGATGTGGAGCATTATGCTTAAACAGAGCTAAAAGGTAAAGTACTTTTTAGCTCTAAAGCCACTAACTGCGGCTTTTTCAATCAAGACATCTTTTAAAAACACAAATATTAGCCAGTTTGTAAGTAATAGTCTTATTCAGCCTTATAAGCCACAAGGGGAAGCTAAAGCTGGTACCATTGGCTTGACCGTATCCAGATAATATTTTTGCTGATTCTGTAGTTTTGAGACATTTGCTAATACGTCCTCAGTCGACATTATTTGGTTAGCGCTATGATATACCCAGTCTATGTCTTGTTGATACTCTCTCAAGTCGTCAGAGTCCACAGGACCAATAGAACCATCTGCACCTTTGGGCATAAACCAAAGGTTAAAGTTAATGGACATTGGCACTTCTGGTGCTACTGCCTCTGAATGAGTAGAAATCAGTACTCCATCAACGTAGTAATTGACTGCATCCTTCTCAACAGTCATTACCAAAATATGCCAACCAGCGTAACTCCCCTCTTTACGAGTATATTCATTAACCTTGGTCCATGGGGTTAATTGAAAAGTCTCCCATGTTGTAGTCCACATAGCTGGGGGACTATCACTTCCCCAACCGCCATTTGGCAAGTACTCAAAATCGACTTCACTATAATTAGGGTCTAAAGGATATTCCAAAGGACTAATAGTATAAAAAGTCTGGATGACTTCATCACCATCCGGTCCATAAGTTGGTTTGTCACGAAAAAAGACTCTTGAAGCATAGGTGCCTTCAAGATATTTACGCTTATGACAAAATTGAGTATGACGGGTATTTTCTCCTTCACCGGCCGTAATTGAGCTCATACGTATCGCGCCGTTATGCGCTTCGGTGTGTTCAGGATGGAAACTCAAGCCTTTCGCAGACCAAGTTGCCCCGCTAATTCCTGGATGACCAGTCTCTGTACGTGCTTTCCAACCATTATTATTAAAATCTGTGATACTTTCATAAGCAAAGTCATCGAAAAAGATACCTTTTCCGTCCGCAAATGCACTGCCTATAAAGCCCATAGCTAAAATCAATGTCGTCGCTGAACAGTATTTGTCCTTCATCATAATAAATATACTCCTTCAAAGTTAATGACAGCGCTGTCAAACTATCATTAGCAACTATGAATTGTTACTAGTATTTATTCTAATAATAGAAATAAAGCTAGAACATTAAGGAATAAAACAGGTTTAAGAAATTTACTTATGTGAACCAGTTAGAGTAATTAAACCCAATTACAAGACATTTGCTTTGGCTTGATCCATTTAGCATTAGGATTTTTTATTCACCGAAACCAAAAAGTTTCATCTTTCTATAAGGCTCTCGACTATATGTTGGCGGAGCGGACTTGCTTCTATCATAAACAGAAATAATTAAGTTATAGAACGAAAAAAGCCTCTACATTGCTGTAGAGGCTTTCATCTTTATGTTTGTGGGTGAGTACGACGACAGTCGTAAGCTTTCAAACGCGAAGTTGGGGCGGGCTATTCTTTGTAAAAGTCCGCGACGTCACAACAAATTTTAATGTTCCAGACACGAAAAAGCCCTATCACTCTGTATAATCAAGAAGTGATAGGGCTTTATCCAAAAGCTGAAACGAAAAAAACCTCATCTTTCGATGAGGCTTTCGTCTTTGTGTTTGTGGGTGAGTACAGCGATATCCGTGAGCTTACGAACGCGAAGCTGGTGCGGACTATTTGTCGTAAAAGGCCGCGACGCCACAACAAATTATAATGTTTCAGACACGAAAAAGCCCTAACACATAGTGTTAGGGCTTATCGTAATGTTGGCGGAGCGGACGGGACTCGAACCCGCGACCCCCGGCGTGACAGGCCGGTATTCTAACCAACTGAACTACCGCTCCTTTAGCAAAATGTTTACGCATAATGCTAAATGCTTTTTAAGTCGCTAACTTGTCAGGGTTAGGAGACTTGCTTTATCGTAATAAAGCTACTCTTTCGAGTCAATTAGGCGCTTGGCAATGACCTACTTTCACATGGGGAGACCCCACACTATCATCGGCGCTATTGCGTTTCACTACTGAGTTCGGGATGGGATCAGGTGGGACCACAATGCTATTGTCACCAAGCAAATTTGGTGTTAATCGCTGTCGCAATTAACTAAATTCGGAAAGCTGTTTGTTTCTTTGAGTTATCGACTTCATTAAGTGCTTTATATTCTTCACTAAGTCTTACGTAATAAATCTAGTTACCATCAACTCAGATACACCTACATGGATGTAGGCAGTGCCAAGAAATGATTGGACTCATTTCTGGTAAAACTCATCTGGGTTGTATGGTTAAGCCTCACGAGTCATTAGTACAGGTTAGCTCAACGCCTCACAACGCTTACACACCCTGCCTATCAACGTCCTAGTCTCGAACGGCTCTTTAGAGGAATTAAATTCCTAGGGATGACTCATCTTAGGACTCGCTTCCCGCTTAGATGCTTTCAGCGGTTATCGATTCCGAACGTAGCTACCGGGCAATGCTATTGGCATAACAACCCGAACACCAGCGGTTCGTCCACTCCGGTCCTCTCGTACTAGGAGCAGCTTCCTTCAATCATCCAACGCCCACGGCAGATAGGGACCGAACTGTCTCACGACGTTCTGAACCCAGCTCGCGTACCACTTTAAATGGCGAACAGCCATACCCTTGGGACCGACTTCAGCCCCAGGATGTGATGAGCCGACATCGAGGTGCCAAACACCGCCGTCGATATGAACTCTTGGGCGGTATCAGCCTGTTATCCCCGGAGTACCTTTTATCCGTTGAGCGATGGCCCTTCCATACAGAACCACCGGATCACTATGACCTACTTTCGTACCTGCTCGACGTGTATGTCTCGCAGTTAAGCTGGCTTATGCCATTGCACTAACCGTACGATGTCCGACCGTACTTAGCCAACCTTCGTGCTCCTCCGTTACTCTTTGGGAGGAGACCGCCCCAGTCAAACTACCCACCAGGCACTGTCCCGAACCCCGATAAGGGGCCACGGTTAGAACATCAAAACTACAAGGGTGGTATTTCAAGATTGACTCCACTCCATCTAGCGACGAAGCTTCAAAGTCTCCCACCTATCCTACACATGTAGGTTCAATGTTCAGTGCCAAGCTATAGTAAAGGTTCACGGGGTCTTTCCGTCTAGCCGCGGGTATACGGCATCTTCACCGCAATTTCAACTTCACTGAGTCTCGGCTGGAGACAGCGTGGCCATCATTACGCCATTCGTGCAGGTCGGAACTTACCCGACAAGGAATTTCGCTACCTTAGGACCGTTATAGTTACGGCCGCCGTTTACTTGGGCTTCGATCATGAGCTTCTCCGAAGATAACCCAATCAATTAACCTTCAAGCACCGGGCAGGCGTCATACCGTATACGTCATCTTGCGATTTTGCACAGTACTGTGTTTTTGATAAACAGTTGCAGCCACCTGGTATCTGCGACTGCCAGCAGCTTAGGGAGCAAGTCCCATCACCGCCAGCAGCGTACCTTCTCCCGAAGTTACGGTACCATTTTGCCTAGTTCCTTCAGCCGAGTTCTCTCAAGCGCCTTGGTATTCTCTACCCGACCACCTGTGTCGGTTTGGGGTACGATTCCTACTAACCTGAAGCTTAGAAGATTTTCCTGGAAGCATGGCATCAACTACTTCATCCCCTTGGGGACTCGTCATCAACTCTCAGCCTAGTGTTCACCCGGATTTGCCTAAGTGAACAGCCTACAGTCTTAAACGCGGACAACCAACGCCGCGCTAGCCTAGCCTTCTCCGTCTCTCCATCGCAGTTAGCAGAAGTACGGGAATATTGACCCGTTTCCCATCGACTACGCCTTTCGGCCTCGCCTTAGGGGTCGACTCACCCTGCCCCGATTAACGTTGGACAGGAACCCTTGGTCTTTCGGCGTGGGGGTTTTTCACCCCCATTATCGTTACTCATGTCAGCATTCGCACTTCTGATACGTCCAGTGTGGGTTACCCCTTCACCTTCAACCGCTTACAGAACGCTCCTCTACCGCTTGCTCATAAGAGCAAACCCATAGCTTCGGTGTATTGCTTAGCCCCGTTAAATCTTCCGCGCAGGCCGACTCGACTAGTGAGCTATTACGCTTTCTTTAAATGATGGCTGCTTCTAAGCCAACATCCTAGCTGTCTAAGCCTTCCCACATCGTTTCCCACTTAGCAATAACTTTGGGACCTTAGCTGATGGTCTGGGTTGTTTCCCTTTTGACGACGGACGTTAGCACCCGCCGTCTGTCTCCCGAGTAGTACTCACTGGTATTCGGAGTTTGCAAAGGGTTGGTAAGTCGGGATGACCCCCTAGCCTTAACAGTGCTCTACCCCCAGTGGTATTCGCTCGAGGCGCTACCTAAATAGCTTTCGAGGAGAACCAGATATCTCCGAGTTTGATTGGCCTTTCACCCCCAGCCACAAGTCATCCGCTAATTTTTCAACATTAGTCGGTTCGGTCCTCCAGTTGATGTTACTCAACCTTCAACCTGCCCATGGCTAGATCACTCGGTTTCGGGTCTACACCTTGCAACTAAACGCGCAGTTAACACTCGGTTTCCCTACGGCTCCGCTATTCGCTTAACCTCGCTACAAAATGTAAGTCGCTGACCCATTATACAAAAGGTACGCAGTCACGGTCTCAAGAACCGCTCCCACTGCTTGTACGTACACGGTTTCAGGTTCTATTTCACTCCCCTCACAGGGGTTCTTTTCGCCTTTCCCTCACGGTACTGGTTCACTATCGGTCAGTCAGGAGTATTTAGCCTTGGAGGATGGTCCCCCCATATTCAAACAGGATGTCACGTGTCCCGCCTTACTCGATTTCATCTATGGTTAGTTTTCATGTACGGGGCTATCACCCTGTGCCGCTGTGCTTTCCAACACATTCCACTAACACCCCATAGACTTAAGGGCTAATCCCCGTTCGCTCGCCGCTACTAGGGGAATCTCGGTTGATTTCTTTTCCTCTGGGTACTTAGATGTTTCAGTTCCCCAGGTTCGCCTCATAACGCTATGTATTCACGTTATGATGACCACTTATGTGGCCGGGTTTCCCCATTCGGACATCGTTAGCTCAAATGCTTGTTACTAGCTTGCCAACGCTTTTCGCAAGTTACTACGTCCTTCATCGCCTCTGACTGCCAAGGCATCCACCGTATACGCTTAGTCACTTAACCATACAACCCAAATAAGTTTCTAAAAGAAACAAACTGTTGTTAAAGCCCATAGCCTTAACAGTCGTATCGTAACTAGCTGGTTTATTACTAATTTGCATCTCTTACGAGTACACAAATTCGCCTTAGTTTTTAGAATATTCAAGACACTTAATAAAGTGTTTTGAGAACTCAATGTATTATCGAAAAGGGATTAACTTCCCAATAATACGATTTGTAATTAATTAACATGACAGACTCATGCAATTAAATACTATCAGCTTTCCAAATTGTTAAAGAACAATGCTAACCGGCTGGCGGCGCATTTCGCTCAACTCCATAAAGGAGTAACAAGCAATCTGTGTGAACACTCAACAAACATCAAGTTAGTCGTATAGGTAAGGAGGTGATCCAGCCCCAGGTTCCCCTAGGGCTACCTTGTTACGACTTCACCCCAGTCATGAACCACACCGTGGTAAACGTCCCCCCGAAGGTTAGACTATCTACTTCTGGTGCAGCCCACTCCCATGGTGTGACGGGCGGTGTGTACAAGGCCCGGGAACGTATTCACCGTAGCATTCTGATCTACGATTACTAGCGATTCCGACTTCATGGAGTCGAGTTGCAGACTCCAATCCGGACTACGACGTACTTTGTGAGATTAGCTAGACCTTGCGGCTTTGCAACCCTCTGTATACGCCATTGTAGCACGTGTGTAGCCCTACTCGTAAGGGCCATGATGACTTGACGTCGTCCCCACCTTCCTCCGGTTTATCACCGGCAGTCTCCCTAGAGTTCCCGCCATTACGCGCTGGCAAATAAGGATAGGGGTTGCGCTCGTTGCGGGACTTAACCCAACATTTCACAACACGAGCTGACGACAGCCATGCAGCACCTGTCTCAGAGTTCCCGAAGGCACTAAGCTATCTCTAGCGAATTCTCTGGATGTCAAGAGTAGGTAAGGTTCTTCGCGTTGCATCGAATTAAACCACATGCTCCACCGCTTGTGCGGGCCCCCGTCAATTCATTTGAGTTTTAACCTTGCGGCCGTACTCCCCAGGCGGTCTACTTAATGCGTTAGCTTGGGAGCCCAGTGCTCAAGGCACCAAACTCCGAGTAGACATCGTTTACGGCGTGGACTACCAGGGTATCTAATCCTGTTTGCTCCCCACGCTTTCGTACATGAGCGTCAGTCTTTGTCCAGGGGGCCGCCTTCGCCACCGGTATTCCTTCAGATCTCTACGCATTTCACCGCTACACCTGAAATTCTACCCCCCTCTACAAGACTCTAGTTCACCAGTTCCAAATGCAATTCCCAGGTTGAGCCCGGGGATTTCACATCTGGCTTAATGAACCGCCTGCGTACGCTTTACGCCCAGTAATTCCGATTAACGCTTGGACCCCTCGTATTACCGCGGCTGCTGGCACGAAGTTAGCCGGTCCTTCTTCTGTAGGTAACGTCACAGTAACAACGTATTAAGCTGCTACCTTTCCTCCCTACTGAAAGTGCTTTACAACCCTAGGGCCTTCTTCACACACGCGGCATGGCTGCATCAGGGTTTCCCCCATTGTGCAATATTCCCCACTGCTGCCTCCCGTAGGAGTCTGGGCCGTGTCTCAGTCCCAGTGTGGCTGATCATCCTCTCAGAACAGCTAGGGATCGTCGCCTTGGTAAGCCATTACCTTACCAACTAGCTAATCCCACCTAGGTTCATCCAATCGCGAAAGGCCCGAAGGTCCCCTCCTTTCCCCCGTAGGGCGTATGCGGTATTAGCAGTCGTTTCCAACTGTTATCCCCCTCGACTGGGCAGATCCCTAGGCATTACTCACCCGTCCGCCGCTCGTCAGCAAAGAAAGCAAGCTTTCTTTCTGTTACCGCTCGACTTGCATGTGTTAGGCCTGCCGCCAGCGTTCAATCTGAGCCATGATCAAACTCTTCAATTAAAGTTTTTTGATTCCGAAGAATCGGCTCAATGAATTCTGATTACATTATGCAGACTCGGAAGAATCTACATCCTGTTTGTTACATATTGCTATGAACACTCATCGTTACATTGATAATAATTTTGATTGCTTCCTAAGAAGCAATTTCGATTAACTCAACACCTGTGAGTGTCCACACAGATTTACTTGTTTAATTGTTAAAGAGCGTTGACCGTGTTGGTCAGGGATGCGTATTCTACGCTTTCCCTCGTTGGCGTCAAGTGTTTTTTCAAACTTCTTTTTGCCGTTAATTTGAAGTGATTAAAACCGTCTCAAATCAACCTGACTCAGTGTTTCGCTGTTGCGGTCTGCCGTGTCAGTGGATGCGCATTATAGGCAAATCCTGAAACACCGCAAGGGGTATTTTAAATATTTATGACAAACACGCACCAACTGAACAATAGTTAATCACAATGTAGCCTTTTTGCGCTAATTAGCCTGTTTTTAGTGTATTCGCTCGAAACATGCGTCTGTGAGGAAGTATTAAAATAGGGACTGTGTTGTGCTTAATTGCCATAAATAGCGACATCGACTAGTAACAATATTCATTTAGCTATTGGTTTTATGTGCTATTTAGCCTATTTTAATTTTATTAGGGAAAATTATGCTTCACCATATTGTTAGGAATATCTATGTTCAGTTTACGTCTGCTTGCTTTTTTACTTTGTTGTTGTGTTAGTCATATCAGTTTTGCCACTGTCATTTATACATGGGTAGATAAAGATGGTGTGTCCCATTACAGTCAGCAACCACCAGCAAATGTAGACTCAAAGAAAGTGTATAGTGAAGATATTGAACCCGCTCAAGTCGGATATGTTCCCGTTCTCCCAAATACAACGACTTCAACTAAAGCAAATTCAAAATCTGATTTAGCCCAACAAGCAGAAATTATAAAAGAGAAAGATGCTGAACAAGCTGCTTCTATATGTGAAAGTGCAAAGCACAGTTTGAATGTGCTTAATAGCTACCAGAATCTTCATCGCACCGATAAGACAACAGGTGAAGAAATTGTGGTAACAGAAGAAGAGCGTTTAGAGCAAATAGAAAAGAATGAAGAAAGAATTAAACTATTTTGTAAGTAGCCCTCTTTATAATCTAAATCGAAATGTCGGCCTGATAGAAGATTACTCAGAAATCGAATAAATTAAAAAAGGAGCCCCAGGCTCCTTTTTTATTTATATCAATCTACAAAACAGCATTAGGTTTATTACTCATTACTCGGCTTTACCCACTGTATACATTGATTTGAACTCACCGTTGGCGCAAGTCTGTGTACCCGATTGCCAACCATCATCATAAGCATCAATACCATCGACTACTTTATCTTTCATTTCTTCTAAAGATTCATTTGAGCCTTTCACAGCTATTGCGCTACTGCAGCCTCTGTTATATCCAAAATGATACAAACTATTATATTCAACATTACCTACACCAATAACTTCTGAACCATCACTATTTTCTGGTGAGCTACTACAACCTGTTGCAGCAATAGAGAGTAATGCGATACCTAAAACGACAGTTTTCTTCATGTTATATCCTTTTACTAAAATTTAGATGTAGGCCAATAAAGAGTCTTTAACCAAATTAGTTTAAATATAGTCCACAATCAAGTGAGAAAATAGTTTATCTAAATACAGACTTGGTTAACTTGACTCACATAAACTAACAAGAAAAAAGGAACCATATTTAAGTATGGTTCCCTCTATTAATTGACGCTAAGTATTTCGATTTAGATTACTGCTTAAACGTTAATAAGCCGTCTTCAACATCTATCAGGATCGGTTTACCTGGTAGGAGTTCACCTTTTAATAAATGATGCGCTAATGGATTTTCAATTTCTTGTTGCAACGCCCTTTTCAGTGGGCGAGCACCATAAGTCGGATCAAAGCCTGCTTCAGCAATTAGTGCCAGTGCATTTTTAGAAATATCCATAGTGAAGTCTTTTTCAGCTAAGCGTTCTTTTAAGTTACCTAACTGTATTTCAGCAATATGAGCAATATGCTCGGCAGCTAGAGGATGGAAAACCACGGTTTCATCAATTCGATTTAAAAATTCAGGCCTAAAGCTTTGGGTCACTACACTCATAACAGCTGACTTCATTTGTGCATAGTCTTGAGAGGCAAAGCCATCTTGAATAATGTCAGAGCCCAAGTTGGAAGTCATAATGATCACGGTGTTTCTAAAATCAACAGTTCTTCCTTGGCCATCAGTTAAGCGGCCATCATCTAATACTTGCAGTAAAATATTAAACACATCCGGATGTGCTTTCTCTACTTCATCTAACAAAATGACTGAATAAGGTTTACGACGAACAGCTTCAGTTAAGTAACCGCCTTCTTCATAGCCAACATAACCAGGAGGTGCGCCGACTAATCTCGATACTGTATGTTTCTCCATAAACTCAGACATATCGATACGTACCATTGCAGATTCAGTATCAAACAAAAAATTCGCCAGAGATTTACATAGCTCGGTTTTACCTACACCTGTAGGCCCTAAGAATAGGAATGAACCAATAGGACGGTTAGGATCGGCAAGGCCTGCTCGGCTACGTCTAATTGCATTTGATACCGCTTCGACCGCTTCGTTTTGCCCAATGACGCGTTGATGAAGCGCACCTTCCATTTGCAATAACTTATCGCGCTCGCCTTCGAGCATTTTAGAAACAGGGATCCCCGTCGCTTTAGATAGCACTTCAGCAATTTCAGTATCAGTTACTTTATTACGCAATAAAGTCATATCTTGCATTTCTGCTTGCGAGGCTAAATCCAGTTGTTTTTCTAACTCTGGAATTCGACCATATTGAAGCTCAGACATACGGGTCAAATCACCTGCACGTTTTGCCACTTCCATATCCATGCGTGATTGTTCTAAATCCGCTTTAATATGCTGAGTACCAGCAAGAGCTGCTTTTTCTGTATGCCAAATTTCATTTAACTCGCCTGCTTTCTCTTCGACTTGCTTAAGCTCAGCTTGCAAATGATTTAAACGCTTACGACTCGCTTCATCTTCTTCTTTCGCCAATGCTTGTTCTTCAAGCTTAAGTTGAATAGCACGGCGATCTAAACGATCAAGCGCTTCAGGTTTAGAATCGATTTGCATACGAATACTCGATGCCGCTTCATCAATTAAGTCGATAGCTTTATCGGGTAACTTTCTGTCTGAGATATAGCGATGCGACATGCTTGCAGCCGCAACAATAGCTGGATCTGTAATTTCTACATGGTGGTGTAATTCATAACGCTCTTTCAAGCCACGTAAAATCGCAATGGTATCTTCTACATTTGGCTCTTCGACTAGCACTTTTTGAAAACGACGCTCAAGCGCTGCATCTTTTTCGATGTATTGGCGATACTCATCTAGGGTTGTCGCGCCAACACAATGCAAATCTCCGCGAGCTAAAGCAGGTTTAAGCATATTCCCTGCATCCATTGCGCCTTCACCTTTACCAGCGCCGACCATAGTATGAAGTTCATCGATGAATAAAATCACTTGGCCTTCTTCTTGAGCAAGTTCATTTAGCACAGCTTTTAAACGCTCTTCGAATTCACCACGGTACTTAGCTCCAGCAATTAACGCGCCCATATCTAAAGACAATACGCGTTTATTTTTGATCCCTTCAGGCACTTCGCCATTAACAATACGCTGAGCTAAGCCTTCAACAATAGCGGTTTTACCCACACCTGGCTCACCAATTAATACTGGGTTATTTTTACTACGACGTTGTAATACTTGAATAGTGCGACGAATTTCTTCATCACGGCCGATAACCGGATCAAGCTTGCCTTGCTCTGCACGTTCGGTGAGATCGACTGTAAACTTGTTTAGTGCTTGGCGTTGATCTTCAGCATTGGGATCATCAACCTTTTGGCCACCACGAATTTGCTCGATGGTTTTTTCGAGTAACTCTTTACTGGCACCAGCGTCTTTCAAGCATTTACTTAATGGATCTGTACCTTCAAGTGCAGCCATAACAAAAAGCTCTGAAGAGATATATTTGTCTTTACGCTTTTGAGCTAACTTATCGCACAAGTTTAATAAACGGATCAGGCTTTGGGATAATTGAATATCACCACCAGCACCTTCAACTTGTGGCTGACGCTCTAATTCTTGGCTAAGCGATGAACGTAAGCCGCTCACATTGATCCCAGCTTGGGTCAGTAATGGATGAATTGAGCCTGAATCTTGATTTAATAACGCCATCATCAAATGAATAGGTTCAATAAACTGATGGTCACGCCCTAATGCCAAAGATTGGGCATCTGAAATAGCGATTTGAAATTTGTTGGTCATACGATCGAGTCTCATACGGCCTCCTACACAATTTAATAAAAACGGAATGTTTTGATTATTAAAATATGGGGATGTTTATGAAAATTTCAATCTTGGAAGAGAAAATCAGTACATTAGTGTTAGATTAATTGATTCAGATCAAATCGAAAAAACAGATTAAGACTTTAACCAAATAAAGGAAGCCATACGGCCTGTTTGTTGATCGCGGCGATAAGAAAAGTAATCTTTATCTGAATAGGTGCAGGTATCAGCACTAAATACTTGCTCAATACCTAACGATGTTAAACGCATTTTTGCTAGCGCATTTAAATCGGCAAGGTATTTATCAGATGGCTTATCACATGAGTCATTAACAACGGGCTTAAAGTATTGCGCAGAATGTTTATTTACCGCGACAAACTGTTGTTTCACTTCAGCGCCGACTTCAAATATTTCAGGTCCAATCGCAGGGCCTAAATAAGCAATTAACTCAGAACGGTCACAGCTGAACTTGTTAACTGCAGCTTCGATAATGCCATCGCACAAACCACGCCAACCAGCATGCACCGCAGCAATTTGTGTTCCTGCTTTATTACACAGTAATACCGGCAAACAATCAGCCGTCATAATCGCTAATGAAACATGAGGGGATGATGAATAGCTGCCATCAGCTTTAGGTGGGACTTCATTGACTAACGCTGTTGCAGACAAGTGAGTACAATCCACAATCTCAGTGCCATGTATTTGTTCAAGCCACAGCAAAGGAGCAGTGATAGATAACCTTTGCTGAATTAAAGCACGGTTAGCCAATACATCTGACGCCTCATCACCGACGTGTAAACCTAAATTAAGGCTATCGAAGGGAGGCTTGCTTTCACCGCCATGACGATTTGTCATAGCGATGCCAACATTTTCAGGGATCGGCCAACTGGCTTTATACACGTTTTGCCCTTTTCTTAGCAGAAGTTACAGATACTCGATTGGGTTTTCTTCAGTATCTTTACGCATTGCTTTAGCAAGCATTTGCATGTCTTCTGGAATAGGAGCCTGCCACGACATAATTTCATGCGTGAAAGGATGCGCTAATTCTAAACGTACAGCGTGCAAAGCCTGACGATTGAAGTTTTTCAAAATATCAAAAAACTCAGGGCTGGCTTTTTTAGGTGGACGAGGACGACCGCCATAAACTGGATCGCCTACAAGTACGTGACCAATATAATCCATGTGAACACGAATTTGGTGAGTACGACCTGTTTCTAGACGTAATCTCAAACGTGTATGCGCTCGGAATTTTTCAGCAACGCGGTAATGGGTAACTGAAGGACGCCCGCCCATAATGACAGCCATTTGGGTACGACGAGTCTCATGACGCTCAATCGGCTCATCAACAGTGCCACCAGCAGTCATAGTACCAATAACAATCGCTTCATATTCACGAACGATGTCACGTGCCTGCAATGCAGTCACTAGATGCGTTTGCGCTTCAACGGTTTTAGCCACAACCATTAAACCTGTGGTGTCTTTATCCAAACGATGAACGATACCTGCACGAGGGACGTGCTCAATATCAGGGCAATGGTGTAATAACGCATTTAATAATGTGCCATCGGCATTACCAGCACCAGGGTGAACCACTAGGCCAGCTTGCTTATTGACGACAATAATATGGTCATCTTCATAGACAATATTAAGCTCAATATTTTGTGCTTTATCTTTTACTTCTTCTTCAAGCGTTGCTTCTACCGCAATTAACTGCGACTCTAATACCTTCTCACGAGGTATATCGACAACAGCGCCATCGACTGAAACTGCACCAGATAGGATCCATTCTTTGATGCGTGTACGGGAATAATCAGGGAACAATTCAGCCAAAGCTTGGTCTAAACGAAGACCCGTTTGATTTGCTGTGATCTCGCTTTTTAGGTTAATCTCTTGTGTCATAGGAACCGTACCCCTTTTTTGGGGTCCAAAGTGAATGTGCTATCTGTTACAATCGGATTGTTTTCTATTTTACAGTGAAATGGAAAAATTCTTAACAACAACTTATAAAAGAATTGAATTTACATATGTCTAAATTTGCCAAAGGCGCCGCCCTAGTATTGTTTTCATTAGCTTTATCAGCTTGTAGTACCTCAAAAGGTTTTGAAGATGAAGACCTAAATGGTAAGTCTCCAGAGGGCCTTTATAGCCAAGCAAGGACCTCAATGGAGCTTGGAAACTATTCTAAAGCAGTAAGAACCCTTGAAGCTTTAGACTCTCGCTACCCATTTGGACCGCATAAAACTCAAGTACAACTTGATATGATTTTTGCGTATTACAAAATGGATGACGTCGCATCTGGCATTGCCAATATCGATCGTTTCTTACGTTTAAACCCAACGCATCCAGATATTGATTACGTGTATTATATGCGTGGTTTAACAAATATGCAGGCTGATAATTATCTTTTCCATGACATGATGAATATCGACCGTACCGATCGCGATCCTAAAAATGCTCAAGATGCATTTAAAGATTTCGATCGTTTAATCAAAAGTTACCCTAACAGTAAATATTCTGCTGATGCACAACAGCGTATGCAGTATCTTAAAAACCGTTTAGCACAATACTCAATTAAAGTAGCCGAGTATTATATCAAAATGGAAGCATGGAGTGCCGCTGCAGTTCGCGCTCAATCAGTGATGGAGCAATTCCCTGGTACACCTGCCATTGAACGCGCACTTGAAATCATGTCAGAAGCTTACGGTGAGTTAGGCCAAGATCAGCTAAAACAGAATGTATTAACTGTTATGGCAGCTAACTTCCCTGATAATAAAGAGTTAAGTAACTAACTAACAATTACTCGCCCGATTATTAGCCAGAAGACTAAATCAATTACG
Source organism: Shewanella sp. GJ50-10 (assembly GCF_055808815.1). NCBI lineage: Bacteria > Pseudomonadati > Pseudomonadota > Gammaproteobacteria > Alteromonadales > Shewanellaceae > Shewanella > Shewanella sp. GJ50-10. The sequence continues at coordinate 3,567,159 of NZ_JBVVSS010000001.1, forward strand.
AGTAAAAACAGAAAAGCCCGCAATCATATTGCGGGCTTTTTATTGCTTAAACTTAATCTTCAGCTATTGCTTAACCTTCAGCTTGCGCAATGCTGATAAACGAAGCCGCCATAAAGATATTTAGTCGCCTCAGCACCTAACACTGCAACCTTGTCACCATCTTGTAATTTACCTGAGTGAATCAAATTAGATAAACTCACCCAAATAGCAGCAGAACCTAAATTACCAAACTGTTTCGCGTCATTAATAATTCTATCCGGCGTTACCCCTAACGCTTCAGCCATTAGCACATCAATATGACCATTCGCTTGATGAGGTAAAATATAAGCGAAGTCATCTAACTGGTAGCCACGGCTTTGTAGCGCTTGCCAGCCAAGTTCAAATAACTGGCTGCCCTGCTCTCTGACCGCATGGATATTATGGTGAAAACGTGCCATTCGTTTTTCACCGACATCTTTAGAACCGCTATCTAAATAAAACCCTGGTTGTTTTTGGTGACCTATTTGTCCTAAATAGATATCTGAGACTTTGGCCTTCCCCTCGGTTACTGGACCTAATACTGTCGCAGCAGCGCCATCTCCCATTTGCACATAATTCACTAATTGTTCGGTGTCTATAAATGCCTTATCCATATCAAAATACACAGAACCTGTTTCTACCCCAACAATGGCTACCGGCTTTTGATTCACCGCGCAAAAAGCCGAAGCTATCTGTAAACCGTTAGCAAAGCCTGTACATGCTTGCCTTAGCTCTAAATAAGACCCGTGATACGCCATAACATCAGCAAGCCATGCGGCATTAGGTGGCACTTGGGTGTGGGGAGTACAAGTATGGGTGAGTAAGTAATCCAAATCATTACTGTCTATAGCGGCGCTATGTAATGCTTGAGTCAAAACCTGCTGACTTAACTCAATACTGGTAGGCGAAGCTGAACTTGTCGCTTGAGTTAAATCTCTCACCAAGTGACGACCTTCAATACCCAGCCGTTTAGCGATACTTTTAGCTTTACGCGCATTTAAACGACCACATTGTTGAGATAAACATGCCAAAAGCATTTCATTATCAATATTTATACCCGGCAATTGATGGGCAATTGAATACAATGACAAATCATGTTGAGCAAATTTTACTGCCATTTTTCCTCCAGTTTATCTTGTAAGGAATCTAAGCAAATTCCCATATGTTCAAATGCCCTGTCTTGGCTACGCAATAATTGAAACAGGTTTTGGGTGATTGACTCTTGTTGTTGGTTAAACTCAACATTATCCGCGCCTAACTCCATTGCATGGTGACGACTGATGTAAACATGTTTGGCTTCATCTTTTTTAATTAAGCCACAAAGTTGACTTAATGGATGGTTGGCTCCTAAATGGCTATGTTCAAAAGCCTGCATAATTTGAGTGACACAGGTATCTAACACTGCAATGCGGACAAAATGCTGACTGTAATTATCTACTCGGCCAAGGCTTGTATAAAAACGTTTAGCAAGCCGTTGCACTTTCGCAACTGAATCAACTTCAGGTAAATTATCCGCCACACTTTGCAAAGCAATATCATGTCGACACTCGTCAGACTCAACTTCCATCAAGGATGAAATCAGCTTTTCAGAATGCGCAGATATAATAGAGTGATGCTTGATTGAGTTATCGCGTAATCTAATTATTTCTTGGTTAAACACCAGTTGCGCCGATTGTTCACCACACAAAAGAAGTGGTAATAAATACGCCATAGCCTCGGTTTGACCATCATTAAATGACAAGGGTGAGTGACCAAAGTGATTTATCCAGCTTTGAAGCCGAAGTGCATTTTTCCCATGCTGCACTTGAGGTGAGGCTTGCTTACCAAAACAACGTTTAACGCTCTTACTGCTGCCCATATTGATAGCGCCTCCATTGATGATAAATAACCGGTAAGACCAAAACATCAAACAACCAAGCTAATGCAATCACCATACAAGACAACAGACTAAGCTGCGCAATAGGGGCAAAGTCGGATGCTAAACCAATTCCGAAACCCAATACTAAGGTTAAGCTGGTAAAACTAATCACAGGTATGATGGCTGAATATTTAGGCCAGAAAAGATCAAACGCCAAAGCCTTGTTAGGCTCTGGAAGTTTTAATAGAAGATGCAAAGTATCGTCGACAATTATGCCTAACATGATCCCTAACACGACAGCACTACCAATACTGATATAGTCTCCCATTAACTGCCATGCGCCAAATACCCATAGTAACGGCAAAAAATTCACCATTAGGCCAATGAACGCAAATATCAAACTGCGTTTAATAACACCTAAAATGATACTGAGCATCAACAATGCGATAGCGAAAGACCACAGCATATTATTGGCATTCTCTACTGATAAATGAGCAAATAACAAACTGCTTCCTAATGCGGGGCTAACGGTAAAATCAGGTTTATTCTTCCCTAGCCAATCATCCACCTGCTTCTCAAACACTATCATTTGTTTAGCGGTTAAAGGGGTCAAGTAAATAGTGAATAAACTAGATTGATAATCTGTAGATATTTCAGCACCAAGTCCAAGGGTATTTACTGAGTTTTCACTGACAACTCGCTTAAACTGGCTTTGTGTTAATCCAGCACTTTTCACCCAATCACCAATATGTGTCACTCTATTTACTTCAGGTTGTTGTTTTAAAAAACGTGCGAATTGATAGAGAAAGCTCAAGTATTGTTTGTCATAAATATGGTGTGAAGTTTGACTGGCATCATTTGAAACATCATCTTCTCTAACATCATCTCCACTAACGTCATCAGAGTTGGCTGCATTTACGCTGATTTCATAATTAATTAAATTTACCCCATCAAAGTATTGCTGCATCTTCTGCTTAGATTGACTAAAGGAGTTTTCGATTGGGAAGTAACTAAATGGATCATCATTGAGTTCAAGTTTGGATGCGCTGAAAATCGCCAAAGTTGAGATTAATGCCACGCTAGCGAGTATGACTTTAGGGTGTTTAATTCCTTTTTTCGCCATAGACTCGATGGACAGGTGAGCCATTTGACTCAGGTCTTTTCGACTAGGAAGTTCAGCTTGTTTTCTCTCCGATATTTTGCCAAGCGAGCTAACAATGACGACCATTAAACTATGACAAAGCAGGTAATGACATAAAACGGCTATCGCCACCAAGATACCGAAAGTTTGAATGGGTGGTGACGGGCTAAAACTCAATAACCCAAAACCTAACATGGTTGTTAGCGTCGCATAAAATAATGGCAGCTTATTATGCAGAAAACTAAACTGAAGTGGATCGTCATTTTGCTGTTTAAGCGCCAGTTGCCATGCCAAATATAAATGCGCGGAATAAGCTAGCGACAAAGTGATAATAATGACGGGAATAAATGCACTAATGGCGGCGATGGTTAGTTTAAACCAACCTGCAATTCCCAAGGTTAGCAATAAGGTAACCAAACAATTTAATCCAATCGCCAGCAACCATAATCGCGCTCGGATAAATAAAAATGCCATTAAGGTGATTATCAATAACAAACACGGTGCAAACCAAGCTAAATCATGACGTAGCACTTTTGCATATTGCCAATTAAGTGCTTGCTCACCACTTAGGTAAACATTCACAGATGTGTTTTCATTTGAATCCCAATATCCGTTAGCGCTATTCAATAAACTATCTATATTGTGCTCACGCCATAAGGTCTCATTGGCGAAATTTTGTTTACCTACATCATTGAAGCTAATGTTAAGTAGTATGGCTTGACCATCTTCCGATATAACCAGCGGCAATCGTGGATTTTGTTTATAGCTTAATAACTGGGCGCGTTTATTTGCATCGACCCCTTGCACAAGATGGAGTATTGAATCGTCTATACTAGAAACATCGATAAACAAGGCATAACCGCCCACTTGTGAAATCCTACTATCTTGCGCTAACTGTTGAATAAAGTGGCTTAACAACAATTGCTGTTTAGGTTGACGCCAATCTTGTTGGTTTTCCAATAGCAAGAGTAAATTGTTTCGCTGTTCAAATTTATGGGTAATTCGCTCAAGCCCCAGAAATCCAGCATCGTCATGGGCAAAGTAATCATTAAAGTTCACATCAAGGTTTATTCTAAGCACGCCAAGGGCACTGAAAATAATTAACATCGACACGACTAAACATACCCAAAAAGGATGTTTTTTCGATCGGTTAATCACGGTCAATTGCCAGCTCAATAGCCTGTTCCTAATGTGAAAATGAAATGATATCCATAGTATTCAATCAATAAGACCTTGTTGCGGTGGTTTTCTATTCAAACATAGCTGAAAATATTTGAGAAACGTCTGCACAAGCTTTGCTGATGACCTTTCAAGCTGTTTGTTTAATCCATAAGCTTTAGCTGAACATTTGAGCCTTTTGCGGAATTCTTAGTCAAACAAACCTAAAAATAACCTTATAACTAAAAAAAGTTGACTATAGACCGCAAAAAACGTTTAATTGCGTCCGTCGCCCGAATAGCTCAGTCGGTAGAGCAGAGGATTGAAAATCCTCGTGTCCCTGGTTCGATTCCGGGTTCGGGCACCATATTTAGATTTGGTGGCTAACGCGACCAAATAACAAAAAAGCCTCGCATTGCGAGGCTTTTTTGTATCTGTCATTTATAAAATAATTATCTCATCTTCACTCTGATAAACCCAATCCTGCTTTAATCAACAGTTGCTGCTATCCCAAAAAGCTAGGCAGGTTCTATATAATCTACCATCATCTGTACCGTTTGATTGCCTCTAAACTCATTCACATCAAGCTTATAAGCCACTCTGGCATGCTTAATCGTCGCGTCAGGCCAAGTGGCTAAATCGACATTAAACGCTATCGCATCCATCATCACTGAACCACAATCGGTTTCAAGTACTAACTTAAGGTGTTTCTCACCCACAATTCTTTGTTGGATCACGCTAAAGTAGCCATCAAAAAGAGGCTCTTCAAACGACTGTCCCCACGGACCTGACTCCCGTAATAAAAATGCTGTTTCAAGATTCATTAACTGAGCAGGTAACTCGCCATCTGATAAAACTTCACCCGTTAGTTGTTCAGGCTTTAGTATTTCACGAACGGCTTTATCATACGCTGCTTCAAACTCAGTAAAAGCATCCGCTTTAAGGGATAAACCTGCAGCCATTGCATGGCCACCAAATTTGATAATCATCCCCGGATGACGGCTATTAATCAGTTCAAGTAAGTCACGCATATGCAGACCTTTGATTGACCGAGCAGAACCTTTTATTTCCCCATCGCCTGCATCAGCAAAAGCAATAACCGGTCGATGATATTTATCTTTGATCCTTGATGCTAAAATACCAATAACTCCTTGATGCCAATCATCTTGGAATATGGCTAGACCCCAAGGTAGTTGAGATTCATCTAGAGTGAGCTTTTGCAAACTTTTAAGGGCTTCTTGCTGCATACCTGCTTCAAGTTCGCGGCGTTCACCGTTAAGGCCATCGAGTTCATCAGCCATTCTGCGCGCTAGCATCATGTCTTCACATAATAAGGTTTCAACGCCTAACGCCATTTCATCAAGTCGACCAGCCGCATTAAGTCTTGGCCCTACTGCAAAACCAAAATCAGATGCCACAATGCGCTGTGGGCTGCGTTTGGCCACTTCTAACAATGCGGTTATGCCTACACGACAGCGACCACTTTTAACTCGCTGTAATCCAGCCTGAACTAAAATGCGGTTATTACTATCAAGAGACACCACATCTGCAACCGTACCCAAGGCCACAATATCTAAAAGGCTACCCAGATTAGGTTCTGCGATATGATTATTTTGAAACCAGTCTCGGCTTTTAAGCTCTGCCCTTAAGGCTGACATCAAATAAAAAGCCACGCCGACTCCCGCAATGGATTTACTGGCAAACTGACAGCCATCTTGATTCGGGTTAACAATAGCATCGGCATCTGGCAAGCTTTTACCGGGTAGATGGTGATCTGTTACCACCACTTGCATGCCTAGTTGTTTAGCTGCGGCTACCCCATCGATGGATGAGATACCGTTATCAACGGTAATTAATAACTCAGCGCCTTTTGATTGTGCCACGGCGACAATCTCAGGGCTTAAGCCATAACCATAATCAAATCGATTCGGAATAAGGTAATCAACTTTACTCGCCCCCATCATTCGAAGTGCAAGCAAGCACACACTGGTGGATGTGGCGCCATCGGCGTCAAAATCACCAACAATCAATATCGATTTCTGCGCAGCAATCGCATCGGCAATGATTATTGCAGCTTCAGGCAAACCCAACATAGTATCTGGTCTCAGAAGCTTAGATAGGCTTAATTCACACCCTGTTAAATCAACATTTCGACGAGCATAAAGTTGTTTTAACAAAGGATGGATAGTTGCGGGTAAATGGCTATCATCTACATCAGCACGGCGAACAATTTTGTGAGCCACAAATAAACCTTATCGATAGAAAAAAAGATCAAAAGCAAGATAACAAAAAAGGCGAGCTAAGTGCTCACCTTTTATTAAAATAGCACGATTTACTCATATGAATGAGTAATCGACAACCATCATCAAACTCTACAAATTAAATGTTAGTTTTAATGGTGTTTAATAATGCTTCTGGTGGTTGGTAACCCGGTACTAAAACACCATTTTCTAACACGATAGCTGGCGTGCCATTAATACCAAATGCTTGGCCTAAACGATATTGGCCTTCAATGTTAGCATCACAACTTGCCGCTTTAACGTTACCGCCAGTTTTAGCATCTGTCATAGCTTTCAATGGATCTTTAGCACACCAAACCGCTTCCATTTCCTGCGCGTTTGCAGATGGGATCCCCGCACGAGGGTAAGCTAAGTAACGTACGGTAATGCCTAGGTCATTATAACCGTCCATTTCTTGGTGTAGTTTACGGCAATAGCCACAATCTACATCGGTAAAAATAGTCACTACGTGTTTTTCGTTCTTAGCCTTGTAGACCAACATATCTTCTTCAAACGGTTTAAGCATATCAACACGTGGGCCAGCAAGTGCAGCTTCGGTTAAGTTTTGCATGCCATTTTTAAGATCGTACATGTTACCGTGAATTAGCTTAGTGCCATCAGGCGAAACATATAATACACCACGGTCAGTAAATGCTTGATACAGACCATCAATAGGTGATGACTGAATTTTCAAAACATTGACACCAAGTACATCTGATACTTGTTTTTTCAATTCAGTTTCATTGGGGATATCTGTTGCTGAAGCTGCCTGTAGCAGTGGCGCAACAGCTAGCGTAATCGCAAAAGAGAATGCTTTGGTTAACTTCATTAATTAATCCTATTGGGTAAAACTGAATGTCTCAGCTAATACATAGACCTGATATTGTCGGCAAAAGTTACAGAGAATATTTTACTAAATCAACCTTAACTCTTTTATTGGTGACTACCACCACCAAATTTTAAGTAACAATTCATTATTGAGTGTTGCAGATCACTAGCCTCTTGGGTGATGTTCACTATGCAATTGCTGCAATCTTGCTTTCGCAACATGGGTATAAATTTGAGTTGTTGATAAATCGCTGTGTCCCAATAACAACTGCACCACGCGCAAATCTGCACCGTGATTCAATAAATGAGTAGCAAAGGCATGGCGCAATGTGTGCGGCGATAAATGGCAATTAATACCAGCCCGAATTGCATACAGCTTTATTCGATGCCAAAAAGTTTGCCGAGTCATCATTTGGCCGCGTTTAGACGGAAACAACACATCACTTTGTTTGTTACTCAGTAACTCTGCACGGGCCGCTAATAAATATTGCTCAATTTCGGTCACAGCGAGTTCACCTAAAGGCACTAAGCGCTCTTTACCGCCCTTACCTACAATTCTCACTAAACCTTGGCGCAGACTGACTTGCTCAAGCGTCAGGCTCACTAATTCAGTAACACGCAGCCCAGTTGCGTATAGCAACTCCAACATCGCTTTGTCGCGACACTCAATAGCATCTTCAACATTTGGCTCGTCTAACAAGGCGTCGATTTGACTCTCGCTTAGTGCATCGGGCAGTTGGCGTGCAAGCTTAGGTGACTCAATTAAACTGGTAGGGTCAATTTCAATCGTTTGCTTAACAATCAAATAGCCATAAAAACGACGCAGACTACTCAGCAGCCTCGCGGTACTGGTTTTAGCAAATTTATGTTCAACTCGATAGGCTAAGTAATCACGAATGGTTAGCTGCTCGACCTCAGTCAAGTGCATACCTTGGCTCAGCACAAAACGTTCAAAATGACGTAAATCGGTGCGGTAGGATGCGAGGGTATTATCACTTAGGCCTTTGGTTGACCAAAGGTCATCTAAAAAGGCATCTATGATGGGGTCAGCTTGATACTTATCAGTCACTTTTCATCCTAAAAAAACGGCGTTACTTCACATGAAGTAACGCCGTTAGTGTAACCAAAATTAGTTTACTTTGACAAAATTTGCCATAGGTAGATTATTGATTAGCTTGCTGCAACCGTTTGGTTTTTAGCTGGCACAAATAAACATGCCACGATTGCGATACCGACAGGTAGTAACCAAGCCATACCTTCACTGTGAAGAGGCATAAAGCTTAAGAAGTTAATTTCGAAACCTGCAGCTTTCAAGCCATCAAACACACCGAAGAACAAGGCTACTGATAACACTAAACGGTGTGAAAATTCAGGGCGCGCAAAACGTTCAGTTAAGAAAGTAATTGCCACTAATGCAATCGCAACTGGGTAAATGGTCATCAATACAGGAATACTGATATTAATTAACTGAGTTAAACCAACGTTAGCAACGGTTGCACACACTAAGCTGAAAAAGATAACAAATGCTTTATAAGAAATCTTTGGCAGTAATTCATTAAAGTATTCAGAACAAGCAGTGATTAAACCCACAGCGGTTGTCAGACATGCGATGCTCACAACAGCGGCCAATAACACTGTACCCATAGTGCCGAACTCGTGGGTGACATAGTTTGTTAGAATTTGACCACCATTTTCAGCGCCAGCTGCAATCTCACCTGCAGTCGCACCTAAATAGAATAATGAGATATAAACAAATGCTAAACCAGACGCTGCAATAATTGCGGCGCGAACAAGGTAGCGAGTTTGCGCTTTTGACTCAGTGATGCCTTTCTTACGTAAAATATCAATAATCAACATACCAAAGATCACTGAAGCCAGTGTATCCATAGTGTTGTAACCTTCTAAAATACCTTTAGAAAGTGGGCTAGTAATATAATCACCTGTTGCAGCACCAACTGCAGCGCTAGGCGTCACAATGACTGAAATCGCTAAACCCACTAATAAGAAAATCAAAATTGGGGTTAATACTTTACCCACGCTATCAAGCAATTTACCTGGGTATAAAGACAACACCATGGCAAGAGCAAAGAATGCAATGGTATAAAATAGCTGTGCTTGATTAAGTGCTAGAGCACCAATTTGAATGACAGCTTCTGCATTATCTAAAAATGGACGAGCGCCAATTTCAAACGCTACTAAACCTGTACGAGGCGCCGCAAATGCAGGGCCAATAATAATATAGATAGAAACAGCCAGTGCTGTTGCAGCAAACGCTGGCAACATTGCCATGACCTTACCATTTGCCTTAGCAACCGCAATCAGACCAGCAAGAGGCAAACCCACGGCAGTAACAAGAAAGCCCAACATTGCGAGAGTCATATTCTCGCCAGCTAACATACCCGCAAAAGGAGGGAAAATTAGGTTACCCGCACCTAAGAAAAATGCGAAAGTCATAAAGCCTAAGCCTAATGTATCGCCGATACTCATATTACTGTTTTGCACAAAATGCCCCATCTTGTTGTTTTGTTTTTTAACAAACTTAAGTGATTCATTGATAATTAGCTACCGCTAATCAAAACCAGCCTGTAAGAATGTAAACTTAAAATTACACTTAGTCATATTAAAAACTACTCACAAATGGTTATAAAAAAGCCATTTTCTCGCTTTTACAATACTCATTTGTGAGTCGTATTTCATTTTTAGCCATTTAATTGCGCGAAACGCCTTTAAACGGGTAGGAACTAATATCAAATAGCGTTTAGATAAACAAGCGCAAAACCAGCACAATGCAAAATTAGCCTTTATCTGAAAACAAGGTTAAAACTCACAAAACATTCCTGCTACAGGGCAACCACATCGCGCGCATTTAGCAACATCTACGCAACGCTAATTATTTTGGGGAATAAACTAAAAGCAGTTACCATGTGTCCTCTAAAGCACCATAGTCAATATCAGAATAAAACCATGCCATTTACCTTTAAGCAGTTCCACATTGATGATAGCCATTGCGGCATGCCTGTCAGTACTGACGGCGTTATATTAGGCGCTTGGGCAAAACTGCCTATAACGACTGATGGAAATAAACCTAGTCGTCGCTATCGTATTCTCGATATTGGTGCGGGCAGTGGTTTACTGTCATTAATGGCAGCCCAGCGAATCAATAACCTTGACGCTGATGTCATTGCCGTTGAACTCGATGAGGGTGCAGCCCAAGACTGCCATTTCAACTTTGAGCAAAGCCCATGGAATTCACAGTTGAAAGTTCAGCACCAGAGTATTCAGCAATTTGCTGATGAAATTGCACGCTCTGATTCTGCATTATTTGATGCCATTATTTGTAACCCTCCTTACTTTGAAAATGGTCCACAATCTGATGCTAAGCAACGTGCAACAGCAAGACATACTGATAGTCTGAGCTTTGAAACACTGCTTACTCATATCCAGCAATTACTATCTTTAGACGGCGCAGCAAGCCTGATTATTCCGGTACAAAGTGAAGTAGGTTTTTTAAAAGCCCTGACGCTGACTCAATTGGGGATATCAAATAGAACCACCATTTGCAGTGTTGAAACAAAAACACCAAATAGGCTGCTGTTAGCCCTTAAACACCAACCTTGCTCAGATGAAAAATTAGCGCCGCAAGATTCAAATTTAATTATCGCCAATGGTAAAGGTCAGTATACGGAGGCCATGAGCCAGCTTTGCCGTGAGTTTTATTTGAAACTTTAGGGTTTAATCTGCTTTTAACTGATTAGTCTCTCGCTGAGATTAACAACTTAGGTTATAATGTCCGGCTATCAATCAGTGAGACCCAAAGCGCATGCTATTTGAAGATTTTGACCTAGATCCACGCCTATTAGATTCTCTAAAGGCCATGGGACATTTAAGCCCGACTACCGTTCAACAACAAACATTGCCAATGGCTATGGAACAACGGGACATTTTAGCTAAAGCGCCTACAGGTACCGGTAAAACTGCTAGCTTCTTGCTACCCGCTTTACAACACTTGATTGACTTCCCACGCCGCTTTAACGGTCAAGCCAGAATATTAATTCTGACACCGACTCGTGAACTTGCCAGTCAAATCCATCGTTATGCTTGTCATTTAGCCACAGATCTTGAACTAGATGTTGGGATCATCACAGGTGGTGTGCCTTACGGGCCGCAGGAAGAACAACTTGAAGAAAATATCGATCTATTAATCGCCACACCAGGTCGTTTAATGGAATACCTAGATAAAGGTCAATTTGAAGCGACTGAAGTCGAAATGCTGATTATTGATGAAGCTGACCGCATGCTAGATATGGGCTTTTCATCAGTTGTTGAAACTATTGCGATTGAAGCTCAAGGCCGTAAACAAAACATGCTTTTCTCTGCCACCTTAGAAGGTAGCGGTGTTGCCCGTTTTGCTCACGTATTGTTAGAAGATCCTGTTACGATTGATGTTGAATCTCCACGCAGCGAAAAAGCTAAAATCCACCAATGGGCTCACTTAGCTGATAATAATGCACATAAATTTGCATTGCTGTGCAACATCCTTCAGCAAGAATCGGTTAAACGCACCATTGTTTTCGTTAAAACTCGTGAAGTGGTTGCTAGCCTTGAAGGCTTATTACTGAAAGCTGGTATTCCTTGCGCTTTCTTACGTGGCGACATGGAGCAAAAGAAACGTTTCCAAGCTTTAAGTAAGTTCAGTAAAGGTGAAGTGAACATTTTGCTCGCAACTGATGTTGCTGCACGTGGTATCGATATTGACGGCATTACCCATGTCATTAACTATGACATGCCACGCTCAGCTGATGCTTATGTCCATCGTATTGGTCGTACTGCACGTGCTGGCGCCAAAGGGACTGCAATCTCATTAGTTGAAGCTCATGATATGCGTATCGTCAGTAAGATTGAGCGCTACATTGAACAGCCTTTGAAGCGTCGTTATATCGATGGCTTAAGACCTACGCACAAAGAAGCGAAGGTACCGGGTAAGAAAAAAGACAAAAACAAGATTGCTGCCAAGAAATCTAAGAAGAACAAAAAGAAGAAATAATATTTCTTGATAAACATTTTAATAAAGCCCTGAATTGTAAACACAGTTCAGGGCTTTTTTATGGTCTAAATTCGAATTTGTAGCGTAATCAACTACTCAAGTAAAAAAATAAATTTCCTGAAACATTTATTTTACAACTAACGCTTTTGCTTCAATTGGTTGTCTGTTAATTTAGAGCCTATAGTGCTCTAAGTTGTTAATATTTTAATAAGAAAACTAAGTTTGAGCTGAATTTCAGCAGAGCCACCCTTTAGAGTTAACATTGTTGTTTTAGTATGGATACGTATATCAATGAAAAGAATTTTAAGAATCCTCTCTCCTTTCCTTATTCTTATCGTGTTTATTGCACTGGCAGGCTTACTTGTCAGTACCCAGCAAGCACCTGAGCAAAAAGAAGAACAAGAAAAAATCGCCATTGTCGATGTGCTAACAGTGGAGCAGCAAACAGTTTCCTTAAACCTTCCTTCTTACGGTGTGGTTAGCCCGAAGTATAAAACTCAATTGGTGACCGAAGTACAAGGTAGATTGGTTAGCTTAGACCCTAGTTTTGTTGCGGGCGGAATCGTTCAGCAAGGGCAAGCTTTGGCTCAAATTGAACCTTCTGATTATCAAGCAGACTTTATTCAGGCTGAAGCAACACTTGCCCAAGCTAATGCCGCACTCAACGAAGAAATAGCCCGTGGCGAAGTCGCTAAGATTGAATTTAAAGATTTTGATAATGGTTTACCGCCAGAGCTAGGTTTACGTATTCCTCAGTTAAAGAAAGAACAAGCTAATGTAAAATATGCAAAAGCCGCATTAGCTAGAGCTCAGCGAAATCTAGAACGCACAGTCATTCGCGCTCCATTCGATGGGATTATCAAAGCCCGTAATGTCGATTTAGGTCAGTACGTGTCATTAGGGACTAACTTAGGCGAGCTATACGATATTAGTATCGCAGAAGTTCGCTTACCGCTAACCAATAATGACCTCGCCTATTTAGAGTCTGTGGACAACCCAGATACCTCTGTCATCTTAAGCGCTTCCCTTGCCGGTAAATCATTTACTTGGAACGGCAATATTGTCAGAAGTGAAAATGTCATTGATGAGCAAAACCGCATGGTGTACTTGGTTGCGGAAGTGAAAGACCCGTACCTGCGCAATCAACGCCAAGAAGGTGAATTACCACTTAAATACGGCAGCTTTGTCACGGCAATAATTAAAGGCCGAACGGTAGACGGGATTGTTAAACTCCCTCGCTATGTCGTACGCCAAGATCAAGTCGCAATCATCACCGCCGACAATACCATTGAGATACGTAAAGTGAATATCGTGCGCACCGATATTGAAAATGTATTCATCAAAGACAGCTTAAAAACCGGTGAGCGCATTTCAATTACCGATATTAACAACATGGTGTCAGGCCAAAAAGTGAAACTGCTAGGCGAGCAACAAGAGGCTGAAATTGAGTCAGAGCCTGATAGCGCTGAACAAATTTCGCTAGCAGGTGAGCAGTAATGGACAATAATAAAGGCATAATTGCTTGGTTTGCCCGTAATAATGTCGCGGCAAATTTACTCATGTTTGCGCTGCTAATCGGCGGTTTATTTAGCTCATTATTAATCAATAAAGAAGTCTTCCCTACTTTTGAGCTTAACTTACTCAATATTTCAGTTGCCTACCCAGGCGCAGCGCCTCAAGAGATTGAGGAAGGGATTAATATTAAAATCGAAGAGTCGATTCAAGATATTAATGGCATTAAAAAAGTCACTTCTGTAGCCAGTGATGGCGTTGGTTCCGTCACGATTGAAGTTGAAGATGGTTACGAAGTTCAGCAAGTATTAGATGAAGCTAAGCTGCGTATCGATGCCATTTCTACTTTCCCTGATAACATTGAAAAACCCAATATTTTTCAGATAAAACCTGAGAACAATGTTATTTGGGTGTCTGTTTATGGCGATTTAAGCCTCCATGAAATGAAAGAAATGGCTAAGACCATTCGTGATGACATTACCGACTTACCCGCTGTTACTCGTGCGCAAGTCACTGGAGTACGAGACTACGAAATTGGTATTGAGCTTTCTGAAGATAAATTACGTGAGTACGACCTAACCTTTTCTCAAGTAGCCCAAGCCGTACAAAACTCATCGATAGATTTACCTGGTGGCTCAATTCGCGCCCAAGATGGCGACATCTTACTGCGCACCAAAGGTCAGGCTTATACAGGGGAAGACTTTTCTCGCATTGTAGTCACAACTCGCCCTGACGGTAGTCGCATAATGCTACCTGAAGTGGCCACCATTAAAGATGATTTTGAAGAAAGATTAGAGTACACCCGCTTTAATGGTAAACCTGCGGCAATTATCGAAATCACCAGTATTGACGATCAAAATGCGCTCAATATTTCAGAACAAGTCAAAGCCTATATTGCTGAGCGTAAAACCACTTTACCCGCCAATATCCAGCTTGATACTTGGGGCGACTTAACTCACTACCTCGAAGGTCGTTTAAACATGATGTTGTCGAACATGTTTTACGGGGCTTTATTGGTGTTTATTATTCTTGCTCTATTCCTAGATCTTAAATTAGCGTTTTGGGTGATGGTGGGATTACCAGTGTGTTTCCTTGGCACCATATTACTGATGCCAATGGAGCCATTTAACTTATCAATCAATATGCTAACCCTGTTCGCCTTTATTCTAGTGCTGGGGATAGTGGTGGACGACGCCATTGTCATAGGTGAGAGTGCCTATAGTGAAATTGAAAAGAATGGCCAATCACTCACTAACGTAATTACTGGCGTACAAAAAGTTGCCATGCCTGCAACCTTTGGGGTACTAACAACCATTGCAGCATTTATACCGATGATCATGGTTTCAGGACCAATGGGGATCATTTGGAAGTCTATCGGCATGGTCGTTATCCTCGCATTAGCTTTCTCGCTCATTGAGTCAAAGTTAATTTTGCCTGCGCATTTAGCTCACATGAAAGTGAAGAAAAAGCGCCCGCCAACCAATATTTTTTCGAAATTTAAAGTGAGGCTCAATGAGAAATTGCAATACTTTATTCATAATCAATACCGCACTTTTTTGGGTAAATGCATTGAAATTCGCTACAGCGTTGTGGCCATATTCATTGGGGTATTAATCTTGTCGTTAGCATTAGTTGCTAGCGGAAAAGTGCGCTGGGTATTCTTCCCTGATATCCCCTCAGACTTCATTCAAGTTCAGCTTGAAATGGAAGAAGGTAGCTCTGAACTCAACACCTTAGATGTGGTACAAAAAGTTGAAGAAGCCTTGTATGCCATGAATGATAAGTTTGCGAATGAAATTGGCTCAGACGTGGTGAAACATAGCTTTATCAATATGAGTTCAAGAAGTTCTGCGTTCATTTTTGCCGAACTGTCAAAGGGCGAAGATCGTGAGATAGACGGGGTGACGATTGCAGAAGAATGGCGTAAACAGCTACCTGAGTTATTGTCGGTTAAAAAACTCAACATCGCTGCCAGTACTAATGATACCGGTGGTGATATCTCCTTTAGATTAACCTCAAGTAACTTAAGCCAACTCTCTGAAGCCTCAAAAGATCTTAAAAAGAAGCTCGCTTCCTATGAAGGAGTTTACGATGTGTCAGATAATTTCTCATCTGGCAGCCAAGAGATTCGCCTCAATATCCGCCCAGAGGCTGAAGCGCAAGGACTGACATTATCAGATTTAGCGCGCCAGGTTCGATATGGTTTTTACGGCTATGAAGCTCAGCGTATTCTTCGTAATAAAGAAGAAGTGAAAGTGATGGTACGTTACCCACTTGAACAGCGCCGCACCATAGGCCACCTTGAAAACATGCTAATTCGCACACCTCAAGGCGTTGCAGTTCCCTTCTCAACAGTGGCTGATATTGAGTTGGGTGAATCTTTTGCATCGATAACACGTGTTGATGGTCGCCGCGCGATTACCATCTCGGCAAACGTCAACAAGAATACTGTTGAGCCATCAAAAGTGGTAAACGAAATTCAACAAGATTTTTTACCTGAGCTTACTGACACTTACAAAGAAGTGAACGCTTCTTTAGATGGCGGAAGTCAGGATGAACAAGATGCAATGTTAGGCTTGCTGCAAGGTTTCTTCTTTGCCATGTTTACCATTTACGCATTAATGGCTATACCGCTTAAATCTTATACTCAGCCCATGATCATCATGTCAGTGATCCCATTCGGCATGATTGGCGCGCTGTTCGGCCACTATATTCTTGGGTTATCAATGAGTGTATTGAGTCTGTGCGGCATCGTGGCACTAGCGGGGGTTGTAGTAAATGACTCATTGATTTTAGTCGACTTTGTAAACCGAGCCCGCAAAGAAGGCCATTCAATTTTGGAGTCTGCGATTAATTCTGGTTGCTACCGTTTCAGAGCAATCATTTTAACCTCAATGACGACCTTTGTTGGTTTAGTACCGATATTGCTAGAAAAAAGTCTACAGGCCAAAATTGTCATTCCAATGGCCACATCTTTGGCATTCGGTATTTTGTTCTCAACAGTAGTGACACTGATTTTAGTACCTGTGCTATACATTATTTTAGATGATGTAAAACGCTTTTTACGCAGGTTATTTAACTGGTGGTGGCAACCTAAAAACGACGATGATGAAGCTTATAATTAGTTTTAACTGATAAGAAGTCAAAGCGACACACATTTAAAAGGAGCAGCAATCGCTGCTCCTTTTTCATATATATCAATCATGACTCACCCTAACTTTAAACTTATTTCAAAGTCATTTATGCGAGTTATAAAACAGTTATCACATCCAATTGGCGCTACAATTCTGATATCGAAACTAGGCTTTAACTAGGCTTTAACTAGGCGCTATTATGACGAATGAGCTCAACTCGAAAGGCATTATTAATACTACTGAAGCCACTCTGCCAGAGGCGCATCTGGAATCGACCTTGGTTTATGATATCCGCCAAAGCCGTTACCTTAACATCACTGGTCGCTGCACATTACGATGCCAATTCTGCCCTAAACACAACGGCTCTAAACAAGTACATCAATATGAATTGTCGCTTGATAAGCAAGTAAAACCGACTGATATTATCCCGTTACTGGGTAATATTGCAGAATTTGATGAATATGTTTTTTGCGGTTATGGCGAGCCTACACTTAACTTAGAAACACTATTGACCGTTGCAACTCATATCAAAACGCAAGGCGGTAAAACACGGCTAAATACCGATGGTTTAGGTAATTTATTTCATCGCCGTAATATCCTGCCAGAACTGGCATCTTGTATAGATAGTTTATCTATTTCACTTAATGCAGATACCGAAGCCCTGTATATCCAACATTGCAGACCAAAGCTAAAAGGGGCTTATGAAGCACTGCTAGATTTTATCGAGTTAGCCCCTAAATATATCTCCCAAGTACAAGTCTCTGCAATTAATGGGTTAGATCAAGTTGATATTGATCAATGCCGCAAGATTGTCGAGCAAAGAGGAGCTGAGTTTAAACAACGTGAACTCGATATTGTGGGTTAACCTGAAACATGTATGGTAAAAATTTAGTTAAAAAAGCTTTACTAAGGTCAACCTAGTAAAGCTTTCGTGATAACATTGCTTTTATCGGGACTGTTAATATAAGTAAGTGAATGTTTAAAAGACAAACCAATAAAAACGTCTCAAAGTTTCTACTCATTTCAGCACAAGATATCCACTGGAGTCGTCAACAGATCTTAGCTTTAGCAAGCCAAGTCTCTGTGATGGTTATCAGCATCATTATTTTCACCACAATGCTACTCAATCTAGGCGAACGTCGCCTGCAAGAAGATTGGGCAGATAAGCGTTACAGTGAATTACAAACGGTTGGCACCCTAGCTTCAGATAAAGTTAACTTCTTAAAATTTCGCACACAAGCTTTCGCCAAAGCTGAGTTAATGAATCAGTACTTAAAAACACCTTCTGAAGAGCAAAAACAAAGACTAGTCAATAATTGGAATGGGTTACTGAACCATATTCCTGAGCTTTTAGGGTTAACGTTATTTGACCCTCAAGGTAATAAACGCATTGCTAGCACTGATGCTTTTGATAGCGTGTCACTACCAGATGTCGTCCTTAATGGTGACAAAACCATGGGCGGAAATGACGTTTTTTCATCACAAATAAAATTTGTACCGATTAATGGCAAACTGGTGCCTTTTGTCTATCAACTCGCTTGGATTGAAAACCCAGATCAAAGTATTCGTGGCTACTTAGTGACTTACAATTCGATAACTGAAGTTCTGCAATCGATTAAGCCTGCCTTTTTTAACCACGACACACCGTTACTATTACTAGGGGAACAAGGAAAGCTCTATTCAGGTGAAGGACAACAAAATCCTCTCAAGAAAATGCCTAATACCTTAGGCGATAGCTTACAGCAAAGTTACCCAAGCCTATGGCAACAAATGGCTAATACCAATTTTGGCCAATATCATAATGATGTTGGAACATTTGTTTTTCTTAAATTAGAACTTGCTGCGCACGATACCCTCATTAGAGAGTACTTTTTGCTTTCATATATTCGCCATGAAGATATTGCCGCAAGATTTGAGCAATGGCGTTATATCTTGATCTTTTTCGGAATACTCATCGGCTTACTCGCAACAGGCTTATTATACACTCGCCACCGTTTTCAACTTGAGAGAACCGCAAACGCTAACAGCATCAATTTATCAAGTAACTTGTTTAATGTTCACCAAAGCTGTTTATTAGTAAATAATAGCGGACGAATTATTAAAGCAAATAAAAAGGCTGCTGAAACCTTATCTTTAGAGATTGATGAACTGTTAGAGAGAAGATTACAGCGCATACTGCAATTAGAAGATCACACTTATCAAATGTTAGTTCAGTCAATGAATGATAATAAGCGTTGGACTGAAACCATTAGCTTTAACGATCAGCCTTGCACGATTAATTTATGCGTCCAACCCGGTAAAACAAACTTAACCAGCGAAAGTTATTGGGTCGTCACCTTTGAAAATATCACTGAATTATCTGCAGTAAAACAGCAAGCTTACAGTTATCGATTACTTTCAGAAAGTGACGTTGCTACCGCTTTGACCGACGTAAATGGTGAACTCATCAAGTTCAACCATAAGTTCAAAAAACTGTTAGATGTAGAAGACAACAGCAACGCTAGTATTGTTGAGTTACTCGGTGAAGAGGTGACTCAGCAATGGGCCGATATTTCTAGTCGTTTAAGCTTACAAGGCAAATGGAAAGGACAAATTATTGCTAATACGGGCACACGATTTGCTAATAGCCTTAAAGCAAGTATTCAAGCCGAACATTCCATTGATGGTGATATCGAATACTTAGTAATAACACTGCAAGTTTTAAAGCAGCAAACATCGATAAAACAGTTGCCTTCTCAGCAGTCTCCTTTAAGTTCAATGGTTTTGCCATTATCAGAGCTTGAAGTTCACTTTAGCACCTTAACAGAACCTAATCGTGAACAAACGTGTTTAATGATAATGGACATTAACCCTGAGGGATTAATCAGCCATATCAGCGATATCGACCATCTCGAAAAACGTCAAAAAGACATTGAGATCCAATTGCTCATTGATTTGCCCACTGGGTACCAAATTGCTCATTGGCGTTTGGGCTCATTAGTCATTTTACTACCTCTGAGCGATTCTATTCAGGCACATAAATATGCCATGAGCACTATGGATAGATTAGAGCAAAATGACTTAAATGAAGGGATTAATATTGGTATTGCTGGCTACCCTGAACAGCAAAGCTTTGAAGATTACTTAGCTAATGCAGAGGTAGCACTTAAGCGTGCAAAACAAACCGGCGACCAAAATATATGCCAAGCCTTTACCCGTAAAGTTTAACCTGTAACTGAGCTTATCGTTTAATTGCTTATTCGCCCATTTCTAATAAGTTAGCAGGTAACTTGCTACGGGTAATTTCAATAATATTTGAGCGGCTCATGACCACTTTATAGCGGGCGTATTCTAAAGGTCCTTTTCCATCCTTTAATACTGCCACTAAATTAACTTGGTAACGCCGTTCAACTGATTCATTGCTGACTTTACCATCTTGTTCTTTATATATTTTTGCCTTACCCCGCTCTAGATGCCTCGCAAAAGGCACTAAGCTGAAATTCACTTGTTCCTGTATTTGCGAATAGCCCGCTTCAAAGTCTTTGTTAGTGACTTTAGTGGCAATTCGATAATGCAATACTTCTGCATCAACCTTATTTTGGCTATGACGCTGTTTCATAATTTCAGCGACTTCAGCAGGAATGTCCTGTGGACGTGTAAAATCAAGCCAGACAAGCTGTTTTGCTACCACAGTTTTGGTGGTGGTATCTCGAAGAATACGACTCCAGCGAGGGCGGCCACGTTGAATAAAACGCCATAGCGCATTACGCACGTCTTCTTTAAAAATCTCCCTAAAGCCGTAAATAATCGCTAAAGTAACAATTAAACTCATGGTTAAGCCGCTAAAGACGCCCTGAGCTTTAATAATCAATGCCGAGACCACCAACATCACCAAGGTTGTCGCTAAGCCTGTGACAAACTTTTTAAGGCCGATACCAAGGGTTTTCAGTTCCTCTTTGAGTACCACGCCCTGTTGGATCAAACGCCGCAGTAGCAACATCTTATTAGAAATACGATTAGCGTCTTGCTTAGTGCCTGCAGAGTTATACTTTTTCTCTTCTTCGCGATAATGATTTTCAGCACGACACAAATTAACTATCTGCTCTTTAATATCACTGTAATCAGCATTGCGTGGACGATACGCTAGAGTTTTAAGTAACTGCTGCTCACAGAACCAAGACAGGTAATTGTCAGCATTAGCAAAATAAGACTGTAACCGCTCTTCGCTTGGCTCGTTACGACGAAACTTTTTTAGTAATTGAGTGACCGACTTTCCAAGCTCATCCAAAGCAGGATAAAACTCTTCAGCCTCAGTAATTTGTCTTAGCTCTTTAGCATCAGTTTCAATAGCAACAGCAAATTGATAGGCAAACAAGTTTAGATAAAAACGGAACTCTTCTTTAGTCCGTTTATTGATACTGACAAAACGATTTTGAACTAGCGGTAGGTGCAACCCTTTAGAATAATATGAGCGGCGGCCAACTATCGCGCTATGATAATACTCTTCTTCATCTAGAGTTTTATCACCGATACCCATTTCCGTAGGCAGATAAAAATACAAATCCAGCGCACGCTGATGCCCAACCTCCATTTGGTGGCTGAACTTAATAGATAATGCTTCTTCTTGTTTTACTTTGATTTTTGCCACTGAGGTAGACTCAATAACGGAGAATATAGCTACTATAGCGAATTTAACTAAAAATGAGAAAAGAGATATGAATTAATCGTGTAAACGGCAGGCCCAAAGCGTGTTGTATGGACTAAATTTAATCAATATAAAGTCATTCTTAACATCCATTTCCAACACTTGTAAAGCGACACTAATATCGCTACCTAGTACAAGTTTGTCTTTGGTTTCGCTTAGTTCATTAACCAAATAATCTTGTAACTGTGGAGCTTCAAGTTGATACTTTGCTTCTGTAATCTTTAAATCCAATTGATACATTAACTTACCAATCTCCAGCTCTTTCAGCTTCCCTTTTAAAGAAACTAACTCACGTTCAGATTCTTTTTCGGCAGTGTAGTAGTCCAAATGAATTTGTTTATTTTGCACCGTTAATGAAAGATAAAGTGGCTCTTGCTGATGATTCACCACAACATTATTTTCATTTCTAAATTGATACATATTGCTATTACAATCAAACGCCCAAACACTTCGAGAGTCGGCAAAATATTCAAGCAGCAATATGGTGAAACAAAATATGCTAATGCTTGTTAGTAAAAACACCACACGACCAAGTTTAGTGAGTAAGAATTTAGCAAGTCTAGTCAGCACAGATATTAACCTCTTTTAACCAAGCTGGCTTCACCACTGAGTACTCGACAGCTCCTCTTATTAACTTGACATTGTGAAATTTCCAGCCGTCTGCGGTTCTCTTTTTAAGCACAATACTCACAGTTTTGCGATCGCTGGCTGTTGTTGCTGTAATAGTGTCCCATTGCATAACAGGGCAATTTTTAAGTTCTCTAAGTGCCGAATGAGCTCTTTCAGTAAAGTGCTCATCAAGATTAATTTCACCTGATGAATACATTTTTAGAGTAGCTAAATTTCCTTGTTGAGTTAGAAACTGTTCATTAAAATCGGGCACAATATAGTCAGGATCATTCAAATTAGAATAGACAAAATAGGAAGCAAGTAATGTCATTAAAATAATAAGAATATAATGTGCATTAGATATAACCTTGACTGGGGTATCTAATAAACTCGAATGGTTAACAGCAACTTTATTATATAAAATCGCCCCTTGCTCATTAATTAACTCAACTAAACCGCGATGTTCACTGCCAAAATAATCTTGGAAGTTTTCAACGATTTGCTCCATATCCTCTAAGGATAATTTTTGCTGATGCCCATCAAGATCTTCAGGAAAGGATAACAATTCTATAGGCACAACATGGCCCCGATGCTTAGCTAGAACGCTTAACACCCAGAACTCATTATTATTGAGTTGCCACTTAGTAGCATTGGATTGGTTGATAAGCTCTTTTTGCTCATCATCAAACCAACAACAACCGATTTGCATGCCTTAATTTTCTCTATAGTCAATATGAGAAAATATTATACGCCAGCAAAATGAGGTAATTTGTGATCAAAACAACTGATAATCCTTCAAGCTTAAATTTCGTGAAGTAGACCTCGTAATTTCGAACCAGATCTTTAATAAACCTAAACCAAAGGATACAAGTGTTAACAAGCTTAACATTTGCAACCGTTATATCAGCATGTTGGCAGAATAAAAAACAAGCAAACATACTGACCTATCTAACCATAACTTTAAATGCAAGCTTGAATATCCGAATGTTCCACCTGCAGAAATGTAACATTAGTAACACTCGTAACAAATAATATAAACCTTGATAAGGTTTAACTTTTGTTCGTACTAAAGGGCTGAAATAACCATAAAGGCACAAAAAAGCCGAGTCATGCTCGGCTTTAAAATGTACGCTAGTAACGCTAAAAATTAGAATGCGTATAGTAATGTCATATTGGTTTCTGTATCAGTGCTTTTAAAGTCTTCTAAAGGGTCACTGTTATAACGCACAATAACGGCAAACTTCATTGCTAGTGCACCAATGATGTTAGCTGTTAATGCCGATTCAGATCGCCCTTCAAGAAAATCACCATAATCCGCTACAAAAAGCTGAGTGAAAGTCGAACTATCTGTAATTTGATATGAGAAGTTCATCGCTCCATGAGCAACAACACTGTCTTCTGTATCGTAACCAAGGAGAGCTGATTGCTCATTGTCTAGTTGTTTGTATATATAGCCCGGACCGATTTCAGCACTCAAAAATACTTTTTCATTATCAATAAACTTATAACCATAACCCGTAGAACTAATGGCTTTGTAGTCAAAACCGGTAAAAGGATCAGCTTCATAGTTTGCGGTGATATACATGTAATGCTTTTCGTTGAAATTATAATCACCTTGAGCACCAGCGTAATACCTTTCAGCTGTATTAGTTCCTGTATCTTCGCTATATAGAGCTTCTAATAAATAAGCATTTTCCCAATTACCAAGTTCTTGCTTTAACCCTAGGCGCGCTTTAAAAGAAGATGTATCAGTGTTACCTGTTGTTAATGTTGCCCCTAACTCGGCTTCACCAGCAAAAGTTTTATCGCCTTCTACAAAGTCAGCGCCAGCATTGGCAGCAAATGGCATGGCAAGCGTTACAGCTCCAGCAAGTAGCAGTTTTTTCATGTCATTAAATCCTTTATTTACAAATAATCTAAATTCACCCCAGAAATTGAACCGCATACTAACACTTTGGTATCAAAAATGAAAAAACTACTGCTTTTTTAATGCTTAATGTAGGCAAATACTGTGTTTACGCCAGTACTAAGCTTTTTGACTGCCAACGACCGCTACGCCAACGCCACAACATGATTAATCCACGGGTCCACTCATCAATAGCAAGGGCGCACCAAATACCAACTAGCCCCATATCAAGGTAAATTCCGAAGAAATAGGCTAAAGGCACCGCTATACACCACATTGAGAGGATACCTGCCATAAAGGGAAACCTTGCATCACCGCTGGCACGTAGTGCATTAATCACAATAAGGTTAAAGGTTCTACCAGGTTCCATAAACAAGGTTAATAAAAACAACTGCCCGACCATAGTCAGAATATCTTGGTCATCAGTGAAAAAGGCCACTAAATTTTTACCAAATAGTGCTGCCAATGCAGCTACTGCAGTAGTCAGTACTAAACCAATTTTTAGAGCACGATACATTTGGGTTTCTGCCGATTTATACTGTTTAGCCCCAATCATGTGACCAATCATGATTTCGTTACCGATCCCGATAGATAAACCAAACAGTAAAATGAACATGCAAATTTGAAAGTACAAAGCCTGAGCAGCCAGTGCTTTCTCTCCCATCAAGCCGACAAAAGCCGTCACTACCATAAATTGCAGCATCCAAGAGATATTCTCACCTGCCGCAGGCAAACCAATATGAAATACTTTGGCTAGCAGATGCTTTTTAGGTTTAATAATTTCGGATATTTTAAGTGGGATTTTGGTATATTTAATAAATAAATACGCCATTAACGACATACCCACTAAACGGCCAGCGACGGTGCTTATTGCCACACCTGCAACGCCCATTTGCGGAATACCAAACCATCCGTAAAGCAGTAATAAATTGCCGCCAAAGGTTATTACATTCATCAGCAGCGTCACCCACATAGCTTGCTGGGTAAAACCATGAGCACGCATACCAGCAGCTAAGCACATCGCCATGGCTTCTGGGATTAAACAAATTCCCACGATTTGTAAATACAGTTTAGCGTCAGGAATTAAATCTACTGGTAGGTTCATCAGGTGCAATATAAGCCCTGCCCCCATAAATACACCCAATGCAGCGGCAACACCCACCATTAAATTAAAGCCAATGGATGAGTACACTACATCACTTGCTGTTGCTCTATTCTTAGCCCCTAAGTATTGAGTTATGACCACGCTGGCACCAATACTGACAAAGCTGAATAAGGTAATTGATAATTCGAACACCATATTGCCGACAGACAATGCTGCCACGCCTTGATAAGAGACGCGGCTAATCATTAAAGTATTTAAAGCCGCAGTTAGAAAGTGCAGCGCGAAGTCGAAAAATAATGGCCAAGTTAGCGCAAATAGCGATAGTGGCGGGTTGGATTTTACATGCATTTTGACACTTCAATAACGGTTAAAGGTGAACATATTCCATTACAAGAATAACAAGCATAAATGACAGTTCATTGATCATTTACGCCATAGAGTCTGGGGGTATTCCATTTTAAAGGGCGGGGATAATGCGCTATAAAACGCTTTGATACAAGCTGTTTCATTCAAGTTTAGACATTAAAAAACCAGCGAAGGTCGCTGGTTTTTTTGAAGCTTTATTAATCAGTTAGTTACGTATTTAAAAGTGAGTAAACTTCATGTAACTACCCATCAACTATTAGTTGATTTGTGGGTTCAATTCACCTGATTGGTAAGCTTTGTACATTGCTTGTAACGACTTAGGCTTAATTTTAGAGCCCATGCCAGCACAACCAAATGCTTCATAACGAGTCGTACAAATGTCAGCCATCGCTTCCATTGACGCCTTTAAGAATTTACGTGGATCAAATTCTGATGGGTTTTCAGCAAGGAACTTACGTACTGCACCTGTTGATGCTAAACGTAAATCTGTATCGATGTTAACTTTACGAACACCGTGTTTAATACCTTCAACGATCTCTTCTAACGGCACACCGTAAGTTTCAGGGATTTCGCCGCCGTATTGGTTAATCACTTCTAACCACTCTTGTGGTACTGAAGAAGAACCGTGCATCACTAAGTGAGTGTTGGGAATACGTGCGTGGATCTCTTTTATACGGTCAATACGTAATACGTCACCGGTAGGTTTACGGCTAAACTTGTATGCGCCATGGCTAGTACCAATTGCAATTGCAAGTGCATCAACATGAGTATCAGCTACAAAACGTGCCGCTTCTTCTGGTGTTGTTAGCATTTGATCCATTGTTAGGATACCAGCTGCGCCAATACCATCTTCTTCGCCAGCTTCGCCTGTTTCTAAGCTACCTAAACAACCGATTTCACCTTCAACTGATACACCACAAGCGTGTGCAAATGCCACTGTGCGACGAGTCACATCAACGTTATATTCGTATGATGCTGGTGTTTTACCATCAGCCATCAAAGAACCGTCCATCATAACTGAAGACATACCTAACTGGATAGAACGCTGACAAATATCAGGATCAGTACCATGGTCTTGGTGAATACATACTGGAATATCTGGGTATTGCTCAAGAGCAGCAGCCATCAAGTACTTAAGGAACTGAGGACGAGCATACTTACGAGCACCCGCTGAAGCCTGAACAATGACAGGGCTGTCAGTCGCTTCAGCTGCTTGCATAATTGCACGCATTTGCTCAAGGTTGTTTACGTTGAATGCTGGAACACCGTAATTGTGTTCTGCAGCATGGTCTAACATTTGACGTAGAGATATTAAGGCCATTTTTTACTCCAAAAATAGGGTGATGTCTCACCTAGGTCGCTATCGCTTTGGATTGATTTTTATACCCTATGCATCTTCTCTGCATTGTTGTTTACCTAGTAGAGATAACCAACAATTCATTGAAAAACATGGGCGGTTTTTTTCTAATAATTATATTTTTCTAAATAGAAATCTTGCTCAGTTAAGTTGACAGCATGACGCTTACTCTTTGATAAACTGTCATGCTGCATATTCAACTTAACCATTTAAATCTTTTCTAGTTACGCGCCACGCTTTTCTAACATAGCAACTGCAGGTAGCTCTTTGCCTTCAAGAAATTCAAGGAAAGCGCCACCACCAGTAGAGATATAAGATACCTTATCAGCGATATCATACTTATCTACAGCCGCTAACGTATCGCCACCACCTGCAATTGAGAATGCATTTGAGTCGGCAATCGCTTGAGCAATACGTTTAGTACCTTCACCGAATTGATCAAATTCAAATACGCCAACAGGACCGTTCCACACAACGGTGCCAGCTGCTTCAATGATTTTAGCTAACGCTTCTGCACTATCAGGGCCAATATCAAAAATCATATCGGTGTCAGATACTTCACTAACAGATTTCAATGTTGCTTCTGCTGTTGGGCTAAACTCACCAGCGACAACCACATCTGTTGGTACAGGAATATCACCGCCACGACTTTGGGCGTTCGCCACTAAACGTTTAGCTTCATCCACTAAATCAGCTTCGAATAATGACTTACCGACTTGATGACCCGCTGCGGCTACAAACGTGTTTGCAATTCCGCCGCCAACAACAAGTTGATCAACTTTAGTTGATAAGCTTTCAAGTACAGTGAGCTTAGTTGATACTTTTGAACCACCAACAATCGCCACCATTGGGCGTGCTGGGTTATCTAACGCTTTACCCAGTGCAGATAGTTCACCTGCTAATAATGGACCAGCACATGCCACAGGTGCGTGCATTCCAACGCCATGAGTTGATGCTTGCGCGCGATGCGCCGTACCAAAAGCGTCCATCACGTAAACATCACAAAGCGCTGCTAATTTTTTAGCTAATGCTTCATCATTTTTCTTTTCGCCGACGTTAAAGCGTACGTTTTCAAATACAACGACTTCACCGACTTTCGCATCAACACCGTCAAGATAATCAGATGCTAAGGTTACTGAGCAATCAAGTGCTTCATTTAAGTAGTTAACCACTGGTTGCATTGAAAACTCAGCATTAAACTCGCCTTCAGTTGGACGACCTAAATGTGACATCACCATCACTGCTGCACCTTTTTCAAGCGCTAGCTTAATCGTTGGCAATGACGCTCTAAGGCGTGCATCACTAGTAACAACACCTTCACTAACAGGCACGTTTAGATCTTCACGAATAAGCACACGCTTATTGGTTAAATCTAACTCACTCATATTGATAATAGCCATTGAGACTTTCCTTTTAATTTAAAAACAAAACTGCTTTTGCTAATGAGCGCTTTACCTAAATTAGATAAAGCGCTCAATAGCATAAAATTAGTGTTCAGTATTCTTTGCCAGGATCATTGCTAGACTGGTATCAAGCATTCGATTTGCAAAGCCCCATTCGTTATCACACCAAAGTAATAACTTGACCAAATGGCCGTCACTCACCCGAGTCTGGGTACCATCCACAATACTGGAACGTGGGTCGTGGTTAAAATCACACGACACTAATGGTGCATCAGTATAGCCTAACACTGCATTGAATAATCCGCTTGCGGCATGCTCTAAAACGTTATTAATTTTTTCAATATCCACTCGTTCATTTAAGGTTACCGATAAGTCTATTGCGGTAACATTAATGGTCGGAACTCGGACTGAAATAGCTTCAAATTTATCTTTCATGTGTGGCAAAATTCGCTCGATACCACGAGCAAGCTTAGTATCAACTGGAATAATTGACTGACCAGCGGCGCGGGTTCGACGTAAATCATCATGATATGCATCAATCACTTGTTGATCATTCATCGACGAATGAATCGTAGTAATGGCACCACTTTTAACACCGAAATGATTATCTAGCACATCGATGACAGGCACAATACAGTTGGTAGTGCATGATGCATTTGATACCACTGTATGGCCTGCTTTAAGTAAATCATCATTGACACCAAATACAATCGTGGCGTCAACATCTGCTGAAGAAGGATGACTAATGAGGACTTGTTTAGCACCAGCTTTAATATGCGCTTCACATTCAGACCGATCGCCTAAGCTACCACTGCATTCATAAACGATATCAATATCGAGCTCAGACCAAGGCAGTAAACTGGCATCAGGTTGATGGAATAACTGAATGACATCATCGCCAATAACGAGCTGTTCGTCTTTTAACTTAACTGTATTTTGGAAACGACCATGAGTCGTATCATATTGAGTGAGATGACTGATGGCTGCAGGCTTGGCAAGTTCATTGATTGCCACGATCTGGATTTCTTGACGTTTACCCGACTCGTATAGTGCACGGAGGATAGAACGACCTATACGGCCATAACCATTAATAGCGACTCGGATCATTGAGGGTTAAGCTTCCTCTTAACAGTACTCAGTAAAAAGCAGATAAAAAAACGGCCTGCAAGTGTTTGCAGGCCGTCATTATACAGACTTAAAGGGTAAAAGTTTACCCTTATTATTGAACTGTATTTTGGTTAAACCAGTGAGTTTACTGTGTTAACCACATTTTCAACGGTAAAGCCAAAGTGCTTCAATAAGTCGCCGCCTGGAGCAGACTCACCAAAGGTAGTCATACCAACAACAGCGCCGTTAAAGCCAACATACTTGTACCAGTAATCTACATGAGCAGCTTCAATCGCTACACGCTTAGTTACAGCGGCAGGTAATACTGACTCTTTGTAAGCAGCATCTTGCTTATCAAATACGTTAGTAGAAGGCATAGATACTACGCGAACTTTTTGACCTTTTTCAGTCAATGCTGCAGCAGAATCAAGTGCAAGTTGAACTTCTGAACCCGTTGCGATAAGAATCACATCAGCAGTACCTTCACAATCAGACAGTACATAACCACCTTTAGCGACGTTAGCTAATTGCTCAGCGCTACGTGCTTGGGCTTTAAGACCTTGACGACTGAAGATAAGTGAAGTCGGTGCGTTACGGTTTTCAATGGCAGACTTCCAAGACACTGCTGTTTCAGCCGCATCACATGGACGCCATACAGTCATATTTGGTGTCATGCGCAAGTTAGCAAGTTGCTCTACAGGTTGGTGAGTAGGACCATCTTCACCTTGACCAATTGAATCGTGGGTATAAACGAATACGTTTTGAATGCCCATTAATGCAGACATACGTACAGCATTACGTGCATATTCCATGAACATCATAAAAGTTGCACCGTAGTTAATGAAACCACCGTGTAAAGAGGCACCATTCATAATACCGCTCATGCCGAATTCACGTACACCGTAGAAGATGTAGTTACCAGCAGGATCGTCTTGAATACCTTTTGAACCAGACCAAAGCGTTAAGTTAGAACCGGCTAAATCGGCACTGCCACCTAATAACTCTGGTAACATTTCGCCGAAGAAACCAATGGCATTTTGCGAAGCTTTACGACTTGCAATACCTTCAGCTTTATCTTGGCACTCTTGAATAAATGCATTGGCTTTCTCTTCAAACTCAGCAGGAAGTTCGCCAGTAATAACACGACGTTTGTACTCTGCAGCAAGTTCAGGGAAAGCAGCAGTATAAGCCGCAAACTTCTCATTCCAGCTTGTTTCATTTGAAGCACCAGCTTCTTTAGCATCCCAACCTTCATACACGGTTTCAGGAATTTCGAATGCAGCGTGATCCCAGCCAAGGAACTCACGTGCAGCAGCGATTTCATCGTTACCTAGCGGTGCACCATGACAGTCATGGCTACCAGATTTGTTTGGCGAACCAAAACCAATCGTGGTTTTACAACAAATCATTGTTGGCTTGTCTGTTACAGACTTAGCTTCTTCGATTGCCGCGCGAATAGCATCGCTATCATGACCATCTACATTAGCAATGACATGCCAGCCGTAAGATTCGAAACGCTTAGGCGTATCGTCTGTAAACCAACCTTCAACATGGCCATCAATAGAAATACCATTGTCATCCCAGAAAGCCACAAGCTTACCAAGACCAAGCGTACCCGCTAATGAACATGCTTCATGAGAGATACCTTCCATCAAACAACCATCACCTAAGAAACAGTAAGTGAAGTGATCAACAATGTCGTGACCAGGTTGGTTGAATTGTGCAGCTAAGGTTTTTTCAGCAATCGCCATACCTACAGCGTTACTGATACCAGCGCCTAACGGGCCAGTGGTTGTTTCAACACCCGGTGTGTAACCATATTCAGGATGACCAGGGGTTTTTGAGTGAAGCTGGCGGAAGTTCTTCAACTCTTCAATAGGTAATGCATAACCTGTTAAATGCAGTAAAGAGTAAATAAGCATTGAACCGTGGCCATTTGATAAAACAAAACGGTCACGATCAACCCATTCAGGGTTGTTTGGGTTGTGCTTAAGGAAGTCATTCCATAGCACTTCAGCGATGTCAGCCATCCCCATTGGTGCACCTGGGTGGCCAGAATTGGCTTTTTGAACAGCATCCATGGTTAATGCACGGATTGCGTTAGCGAGTTCTTTACGAGATGACATGCTCTCTCCTGCTTGTTATATGAGGTCTAGCGGGCAATTGTGGGGCATATTTTCCCCTACTAGGCGGTGTGACGCAAATTTTTATTGGATCTATTACCCATTTTTTACGTCTAACAGACTAATGCGAACTAAACAAAGCGATTATTTAGGCTGATTTATACCATGTTACCGATAACATTTATATAACTTTTTATATTAGCTAATTACTTTATATCGCTGATATTGATCCAAAGCGGTAATAATCCGTAAAAAGGTGCGTGAATATTTGTTGCCAGTGGGCAATAAAAAAACCAACAAAGTGATAAACATCGACTAAAGTTATTGTTTTATTTTTAACCTTAAAGCCCTTAATCGTTACGCTATAAATAGAATAATTAGCATAAAATTCATAAGATTAATTTATTAAAAAACTGAAACAGGTCATTTTCAATTTTTCTAAATCTTTGAATGATTGCACAATTATTAACTTATATTAGTTCTAAGGGGTGTTATCCAACCTGATTTGAATTATTATAGACGTCTAGATGTAGATGCTTCTACACGTTCAAATTCCAAAAGACGAGATTTACCAACTATGGCAAACCACTTGTTCACCTCTGAGTCAGTCTCAGAAGGTCATCCAGATAAAATCGCCGATCAGATTTCTGATGCGGTATTAGACGCAATTTTAGAGCAAGACCCTAAAGCACGTGTTGCTTGTGAAACTTACGTTAAGACCGGTATGGTTTTAGTCGGCGGTGAAGTCACAACTTCAGCTTGGGTTGATATCGAAGAAATCACACGTAAGACAGTACGTGAAATTGGTTACACTCATTCAGATATGGGTTTTGATGCTGATTCTTGTGCGATTTTAAATGCCATTGGTAAACAGTCTCCAGACATTAACCAAGGTGTTGACCGTAGCGACCCTGCAGAACAAGGCGCTGGTGACCAAGGATTAATGTTCGGTTACGCAAGTAACGAAACCGACGTATTAATGCCTGCACCAATTACCTATGCTCACAAATTAGTGAAGCGTCAATCTGAAGTTCGTAAAGACGGTACATTACCGTGGTTACGTCCAGATGCCAAAAGCCAAGTCACTTTTGCCTACGAAAATGGCAAAATCAAGGGTATCGATGCCATCGTGTTATCGACTCAACATCGTGAAGATGTGACTCAAGAAGACTTGATTGAAGGTGTGATGGAAACCATCATTAAGCCAGTTTTACCATCACAATGGTTAAACAAAGACACTAAGTACTTCATTAACCCAACTGGCCGCTTTGTTATCGGCGGACCTGTAGGTGACTGTGGTTTAACGGGTCGTAAAATCATCGTAGATACATATGGTGGTATGGCGCGTCACGGTGGCGGTGCTTTCTCAGGTAAAGACCCTTCAAAAGTTGACCGCAGTGCTGCTTACGCTGCACGTTACGTTGCTAAAAACATCGTTGCTGCTGGCCTTGCTGAACGCTGTGAGATTCAAGTGTCTTACGCAATCGGAGTTGCAGAGCCAACTTCAATCAGCATTGAAACTTTTGGTACTGGTAAAGTATCTGAAGAGGTATTGATTAAGCTTGTGCGTCAGCACTTTGAGCTTCGTCCATACGGCTTAACTGCAATGCTAGACCTTGCACGTCCTATCTATCAAGGTACTGCGGCATATGGTCACTTCGGACGTAATGAATTCCCTTGGGAAGCGACTGATAAAGCTGAAATCCTTCGCGCTGATGCTGGTCTATAAGTTTTAATACTTATTGACGATTAAGCTCAACGTCTTGGAAATAAAAAAACCGTCAACTGACGGTTTTTTTGTATCTTTAAAAAGTGAGTTCAACTCAAATGAATTAAACTAAGACTCGATAAAATAGATAAATAATAATCGCACCCACAGTCAATACTGACGGATAAAACGTTAAGGCAAAGCCAATCGACCTCGCTCCTGCACCTTTATCATATCCACGCATAAACAAAATTCGACCAATAAAGAATAAGACCGAAATCAATGCAATTAACGACATATATTCAGCTGGCATGATAAAAGCCCATAAGAAGTAAACACTCATTACAATACAAAATTGCTCTAAGGTATTTTGCAGCACGTTTTGTAAACGTCTAACTCGCTCCGACTCTTTATAAAAACTGCGGCCATCAATATCTTCAGAGTTAAAAAATCGATGTTTAGCCACTCGGGCAACTGCAATAATTAAGCTTAATGTAGGTAAAATCATGCCAT
Organism: Shewanella sp. GJ50-10; assembly: GCF_055808815.1. Lineage (NCBI taxonomy): Bacteria > Pseudomonadati > Pseudomonadota > Gammaproteobacteria > Alteromonadales > Shewanellaceae > Shewanella > Shewanella sp. GJ50-10. Next base: position 3,601,012 of record NZ_JBVVSS010000001.1, read on the forward strand.
AGGCATAAATGATCAACCTTTCAATTAAGGACTGTGGTTCACTAAACTCAAATGGATTAGCTAACGCGCCATAGATAACAAAAGCAAAGGAAACAATCATGCCCACAACTATCCCTTTGGTGACATCACGTTGTTTATTAGCAAATTTTGTTTGGCTTGGATTTACTCTTGAAATTGGCATTACCTCTCCCTGTAATTAATGCTCAACTATCTTAAAATAATGACCTAGATGATCCTTCATTGACTCGGTCACTTCCAAAGCTCACTCTAATGAGCAAGTAGTGCTTACTAATTGACTATCGATTTAACTGAACCTTCTGCCTAGTTAAACTATAGTCATTGCCAGCCATTCTGCCGATGGCATCTAACTTTTCGCTGTCTATTTTAAAATCGGTTACCGCATCATCACGCACATGAATAGCAACCACATCACCCAATACAAGGTGACCAGACATAGGCTCATGACCTAAATCGACTATCTGATTTAACCGACATTCAAAACTTACTAAAGCTTGTTTGACTCTAGGAGGAGCCACAATTGATGATGCCTGCTTTTCAACGCTCGCATATTCGAACTCATCTTCATCGGCAGGTAATTGATGGCAAGTTTGATTCATCACCGCTAAATCTTGATAACTAACACTATTGATCACAAACTCTTGCTGTTCACGAATATTAGCCAAGGTATCTTTTTCTAATCCTTTATCTGTGCTCATTGGGTTAAAGCACAGCACTGGGGGTTAGCACTTGCAACAGTAAAGAATGAAAATGGTGCTAAGTTACTCACCCCATTTTTTGATACCGTTGAAACCCAAGCAATAGGTCTTGGGCTTACACCACCAATTAATAATTTATAAACCTGTTGCGCTGTTAACGCCTGCGGCAAAAATTCCATTTTAATCTCAAGCTGTTTTAAACAATAATTCACTATATTCAAACACGGGTTATTTGTTAAAAATAATAAATTAAATAAGTTACTTACTAAGCTACCACCCAATAAATGTTCAAACAAGCCCCAAAAGACCAACTCTAAATGAAACAAGCTATTAACATAACTTATCAGTCATTTTTATTAAATTTTGTATAAATATCTCTCAAAATCACCAGCATTAAAACGCAATTAACCACAAATAAGCGATACTTTGCCTCTTTTATTTAAATCAGCTTGTCTGTATTTATAACCTCGCAGCTTAATTGAAAACCTTCCAAGTCATGATTTGTTACTATGAACATTAGTGACATTAAAGGTATATCTTCAATATTAAATAAGGGCACATAATGCACACTGTAAAGTGGTTTTATCCTTCAAAACTTAACTTAAAGAGTGAAACGAAGAATGGCCAGATATCTAGCGATCAAAGGGAGTGGTCTGAGCTAAAGCAGTTTTATCGTCAACATTTAGCCTATTCTAAACCCAATATTAATGATCAAATAGCATTCATAAGGTTAGCCACTCAGTTGAGTCAGTCAAACCATCAGCTAGGTTCGATAAAAGTAAAACCTGACACCGACTTGCAACAAACTAGTGTAATTAATGAAAACTTACTTAATGAGCAAGAAAAGATAGCTGCTGCTATTAGAATAAAAACAATAGGAAAGAGTCAGTTAATCACAGGGCTTGTTGTCGCAGAACATGCGAGAGGAAAAGGCTTAGCTCACCGGTTAATGAACTTTATTAGCCCTCAACTGCTGAAAACACACAGTTACGTTTTTGCCATTCCAGAGCTAGAGAGTTTTTATCAAGCTTATGACTTTCATCAAGCCATAAGCGTTAGTCAAAATAATTGTGTTGATCATGATATCCTTCAACAGTTTAATAAATATCATAGTCCCGAAAGGCCTCTACTACTGATGAAGAAAACTACAGAAGATAAAGCCTAAATTAACAGTGATCAAAATGAGATGTTTCTACACACATAAACGAAATTTGCTGCAAGCTAAGCACTGGCACATTGACGGTCTTAGCCGCTGACAAATCCACAGTTTTATCTTCATCTAGTAAAGTTATTGCTTCTTCATAACCATTAGTGCGTCCGCAATCGATAACCCCAAACTCAGTGTCGACAATATAAGATGGCCTTGACTTCGAATCACTAGCGGCACTTAATTCAAGCTCATATGTTGAATAGCTTTTATCCAATGATGCCAGTACCCCAACGACAATTTTTAAGTTCTCAAACGCCCCTAACCTTAAATGCAAATAAGGCTGAAATACTTGTTCAAACTGTTGCTGATTACCTTGCTGGTTTTGTTCCATATAATTACTACTCACCATTAAATAAATTCATTTGATTTTTTACAGTCGTTTGCTGCTAACAGTTATTTAATTCTTCATGACCAACAAATAATAATCACGTTGTTGAAAGCTAAAATAATCCACCACTTCCATCGTTGATTTTTTAGTATGGGCAGCAAAAGAAACCGCATTATCTTCTGCGATAAATGTGACCATAAAACTGTATTTCATCGCAGCTTTGCGTTGAATACCTTTTACTAACTGCTCAAAAATTCCTTGCCCTCGATGGGACGGATGGATCCAAATCGGGCCATATTGGCAACTATTCTGCGCTGTCACTCGGCAAAAGCCTATCTCGATATCACTGAGTTTTCGTAATACCTGCGCATAAATACCCCAAGCTTGAAACCAAGACCATGGCCCAGCAATCACGTAACCAATAATCGATTTAACGCTAGCTTCTGCTGAAGCTGTATCCGTGTTTAATTCAGCCAACATTATCCAGCCTTGTTTTATTAGCTCGCTAATTTGTACTTTTGAAAAGCACTGGCCAGACATTACATCGGCTGAAGAAGATAACTCATCATTCATGTACTGCTGTTCTAGATGAGCAATATTTACGGCATCAACCTCTGTGGCTAAACGATATTCAATGCTCATTTATTGTGTTCGTCACTTTTATCAATTTTATTAGCCTCATTATCTTGATTAACATGCTGCTTTTGCTCCCAGTCAAAAACAAGTGCTACAGGATAAGGCGCCATAATAAGTAAGCCGACGCCTATCAAGCTGGCAATAATCAACATTCCAGTTATCTCATTAGCGACATCAGTGAGTAAGTACAACCCTGCGCCTATGCCTACACATAATAATCCAACCATATGTAGGGCTTTAAAAATTTTACTCATGTGACCGACTCTTTTGCAGTTAAATATTGGTTTAAGGGACTTAGGTTTGCATATGAACATCAAATTAGTTTAAAAACAGCACAATGCACGGTGTCAGTGACAAATATTAGATTAATTCTACTTTAGGGTGAAAATAACCCTAAAACACAGTATATACTATGGGAATTAGCGTCCCCATTGGAACAAATCCATCATGATAAAACCCATTTTCACCGCTTGTGTGGTTATTTTCGGTCTTAGTGCTTGTCAAAGCAACAGCCACCCGGCTGAAGAAATTAACTTAATCGGTAATTGGTATGTAGAATCAGCTTTATCTGAAGCTGTCATTAATCACAGTCCTGCTCAAATCAGCTTTGCCGCTGATGGCAAGTTATCTGGCAATAACAGCTGTAATCAGTTTTTTGGTGAATATGAACAAGACCAAAACCAGCTGAGCTTACAACCAGCTGGAGCAAGTATGATGGCTTGTGTAGATGTGCTGATGCAACAAGAACAACGTATTATGAAGGCTATGCCAATGGTGACCAATGTTAAGCGTTCAAAATCTGGCAAGCTGTTATTAAAGTCAGACGCTGGCGCCAACCTACTAGTATTAAGTCAACTTGATGAATAAGAGCCTTAATTGATTTGAATAGTTAACAATCATAAGAAATGAACAAAAAAAGAGTGAAGCCATGGCTTCACTCTTTTTTATTCGTTTTACGTCAATTATTTAGGTTAACTGCTTGTTTTGACGTTATCTTCAACCTTTTGCGCTAAATCAACTTCAGCATGCTGAGCAATAATCGCCGATTGCTCCATGTCCGCATTGTAGTGTTCAACATCTAATTCATCTTCTGAACGGGCAATAATGGTCGTTGCCACTAAATCACCTGATACGTTAACCACGGTACGCGCCATATCAAGCACGCGGTCAATACCCGCAATAATGGCCACACCTTCTAACGGTAAACCAACTGTGGTTAATACTAACGTTAACATCACAAGCCCCGCACCAGGTACGCCAGCAGTACCAATAGACGCAAGCGTTGCGGTTAATATAATGGTGATGTAATCAACCCAAGTTAAATCAATACCAAATGCTTGAGCGACGAATAACGCCGTTACACCTTGATAAAGCGCAGTACCATCCATGTTGATTGTCGTGCCCAGTGGCAGTACAAAGCTTGATATCTTCTTATTGATGCCTAAGTTTTCACTGGCACATTTCATACTCGCAGGTAAGGTACCCGCAGAACTAGAAGTGGTAAATGCCACCGCCATTGCATTACCAATGCCTTTGAAAAACTGCATTGGATTAAGTTTACCGAACACGCTTAACACTAGGCTGTAGAAGCCTAAGATATGTAATGCACAGCCCACGTAAACTGCCACAATAACCTTAATCAATGGCAATAACATGTCGAGTCCATACTCGCCAGCAACCCATGCCATCAAGCCAAATACACCATAAGGCGCAAGCTTCATCACTAAGTCTGTTAGTTTGAACATCGCTTCAGCTAAGCTCTCAAATACACGAATAGCAGGTTTACCGTGATCGCCAATTAACACCAAGGAAATACCCAATGCGACAGCAAATACAATCACTTGTAATATTTGACCACTCGCTAAAGCGGCTACTGGATTGGTCGGCACGATATTGATCAAAGTGTCCATCAATGTCGGCACTTCTTTCACCTCATTGATAATTTCGCTGCTCTGTAAGCCAAGACCAGCGCCCGGCATCATGATGTTGCCCACAAGCAAACCGATACTAATTGCGATAGACGTTGTACCTAAATAGAACGCAAATGACTTAAAGCCAATTCGCCCCATTTTGGCCGTGTCTTGCATTGAAGTCACACCCACAATTAATGAACAAAACACGAGCGGCACAATTAACATTTTAATGGTGTTAACAAACAAGGTACCAATAGGCTTAAGGTAACTTGCATCTTCGCCTAAGCTGACCCCGGCGATAATACCTAGCACCATCCCGATAAGGATTTGTAACCATAACGGAACTGACATCCAACGCGACCAAACTCGACGTGGAAAAGACGGAGCATGTTTTGACATGATGTAAACCTTGCTGATTGAGTAAATAAGTAGTGCGTAATTCGCTGCCGAACGGCTTATTAAATTAGAAGATGGCAATAATCAATAAAATCGGCGCGGCATACTAGCACGACAATCATGATTGATTGGATGATCTATATCATCTTACGCTGGTCTAGTAGCTAATAAATGATATTAGGCCTCAAAAACACTCTCAACCTTGTCTTTTCCTACTTTGGTTGGATATAACGCGGCTGGCGGTCTTTCCCTCTCAATCAAGTAGCTCCAATAGTCATCATCAAATCCAGCAAACAGATTTTTTTGCTCGCCACGAGACTTTAAAATTAGCCACCACCACACCATCGCCCATAATCCAAAAGTGAATAAGGTCAAAATAAAGTGCAATACATGGTTAATTGCAGGCTGTGCATTAGCGTAGGCTGTAGTAGGATGTGGCACCTGTATGGGGTTGCTCGCAGCACAGCCAATGCGATTTGAACGGGCAAAGTAACGGTATACTCTGAATTGATATTTTGATTTATTCATAGCATTCTCTCAAACCATACAAGATGAATATTAAGCATAGCAGCTTAGACTTTAGTCGAATAAAAATGTGGTGAAAATTTACTTATTTTTCGCCTCAAGGAGCCACAATGAAAATAAGAAAAGGCCAGCTATCAGATTTACCAGCATTAGTTGAATTCAATCAAGCCATGGCAATGGAGACAGAAAACTTGTCTTTAGACAATGAACTGCTCACCAAAGGCGTTAGCACTATGCTTAACAGTCCTGAAAAAGGCTTTTATTTAGTGGCCGAAATAGAGGGTGAGATTGCAGGTTCATTAATGGTCACACTTGAATGGAGTGATTGGCGCGCAACAAACTATTGTTGGATCCAAAGTGTGTATATTCGCCCGCAAAATCGTCGCCAAGGGATATATGCCAAACTTTATCAAACGGTCAAATCAATGGCTGCCGATATTGGTGGCGCGGCGAGTTTCAGACTGTATGTAGAACACGATAATTTACGCGCTCAAAAAACCTATGAATCATTAGGGATGGAGCAAAGCCACTACCTGATGTATGAAGAGCTTGCAGAAGACTCAAAGGAGTAACGCTAAATACTAAATAGCGTGACAAGTAAAAAACAAAAAAGGCTTTCATTTGAAAGCCTTTTTATTGTTTAGAACACTAAGTAGATTAAGTGGCGCACGTTTATGCACACAAATTAGTGACTTTAATCGCTAACCCACCTTGGCTAGTTTCACGATATTTAGAGTGCATGTCTTTGCCCGTTTCGTACATAGTCGCAATCACTTTATCTAAACTAACTCGTGGCTCTGAGTTACGACGCAATGCCATACGAGAAGAGTTAATCGCCTTAACTGACGCAATCGCATTACGTTCAATACACGGTACCTGAACTTGGCCAGCAACAGGATCGCACGTTAACCCTAAATTGTGTTCCATACCAATTTCTGCGGCCATACACACTTGCGCAGGTGAACCGCCCATAAGCTCAGCTAAGCCCGCAGCGGCCATTGAACACGCCACGCCCACTTCGCCCTGACAACCCACTTCGGCGCCCGAAATGGATGCATTACGTTTATAAAGCGAACCCACCGCAGCTGCAGCTAAAAAGAAGCGACTACATTCTTTAGGGCCTACTTTTTGAATAAACTTATTGTAGTAAGCTAGCACTGCAGGAATGATCCCTGCAGCGCCATTGGTAGGCGATGTCACCACACGGCCACCAGCCGCATTTTCTTCACTCACCGCTAACGCAAATAAGTTAACCCAATCGATGATTTCCATTGGATCATTACTTAGCTTTTCACTGCGCATCAATTCACGGTGTAATGCTGGAGCACGGCGAGATACCTTTAACGGACCAGCTAAAACACCTTCGGTATTACAGCCTTTTTCAATGGCATTTTGCATTGTTTTCCAGACTAAACTGAAGCTAGAATACATGTCTTCTTCTGAGCGAAAACATAACTCATTTTGCTTCATCAAGCCGCTAATGCTTAAACCAGAAACTTTACAATGAGCGACTAATTCGTCTGCAAAATTAAAGTGATAAGGCACTTCAACACCATTAACGTGGCTTTGGTTAAACTCACTTTCTTCAACGATAAAACCACCGCCGATAGAATAATAAGTGTTGCTATAAACGCATTTGTCACCAATCCAAGCGTGTAACTTCATGCCGTTTTCATGCAAAGGTAACGTATCGCTATGGAAAATAAGCGCATCACGTGGGAAATCAACGTGGTGAATTGCATCGCCGATTATAATTTCCTGAGTTTTCTCAACCTGAGCAATAAAAGGTTCAATAGCTTCGATTTCAACGGTTTCTGGCTCGTTACCAGCAAGGCCCATAATAATCGCGATATCAGTATGGTGACCTTTACCCGTCAAGGACAGTGAACCGTATACGTCGACGGTAAACTTAGTGATTTGTGTTAGTTGACCTTGCTCAATTAAATCATTAATAAAACAATTTGCCGCTTTCATCGGCCCAACGGTATGAGAACTAGAAGGACCAATACCAATCTTAAAGATTTCAAATGCACTAAACATAAATAAACCTCAATGCTTTACTGCTCAAAACAACAAAGCTAAAAACAAGAAAAAGAGGAGCACTCACTGCACTCCTCGAATCACCACTCACTTAAATGAGTGGTTTAACTCAATCAAGTTTAATCAGCACTTAGCTCATTAAACCAAATAGAATTGCAGTCATTGCTAACAAACCTGCAATCACAACAAATACGTTGCTGATACGACCGCGGTAAGCTTTTAAAGCAGGCACTTTATGGATTGCGTACATAGGCATTAGGTAAAGAATTGCTGCGATAATTGGACCGCCTAACGCTTCAATCATACCTAGAATGCTTGGGTTAATTACCGCAACAATCCAGATGCTGAAGAACATGAAGGCTAAGATGAACTTGTTCAATTTAGCATCAGAGACTTCTTTGTTGCTGCTGCGTAATTGCTTAGTGATCATGCCTTTTAAGCCTTCAGTTGCACCTAAGTAGTGACCAAAGAAAGAAGAGATAATCGCAATAAACGCAATGATCGGACCAAAATAGCTCACAAATCCGCTTGAATGTACGTTAGCTAAGTAAGATAAAATCGCTAAGTTTTCGCTCTTTGCTTCAGCAAGTTGCGCAGGGCTTAAAGACAAAACACAAGAGAAAACGAATAACATCACGAAGCCAACTAGCATCATCGATGTATTACGTAAAATCACATCCGCTTTCTTAGCAGCATTGTTGCCATGTTCACGCTTAAGTGACACAGAGAACTGCGAAATAGCAGGAGAATGGTTAAATGCGAACACTAATACCGGAATGGTTAACCATACAGTACCTAAGAATTCACCCGTTGAAGGAACCACTTGTAATGCATCCATCTTCCAATCTGGAATTAAATAGAAAGACATAAATGCAAGGATTGCTACTAGTGGGTATACCAAGAACTGAGTTACTTTCAGCATGAATTTTTCACCCGCCACCATCACTGACATCATGCCAATAATAAGAACTGCAGATAAAAGAATACGTGGAGGAGAAGCAAAACCAAGTTGGTTAACAATGAAGCTGTCTACCGTGTTAGTAATACCAACACCATAAATAAGCACAATAGGGAAAATAGCAAAGAAATATAAAACAGTGATTGCTTTACCCGCACTAACGCCAAAATGCTCTTCAACCACTTGAGTGATGTCACTACCAGGATTTTTAGAAGAACAAACAAAACGAGATAGACCACGGTGAGCAAGATAAGTCATAGGGCCAATAATGATTGCCATTAATACTAACGGCCAAAATCCACCCATACCTGCATTGATAGGTAAAAACAAAATACCTGCACCAACAGCAGTACCGAATAAGCTAAGCATCCAAGTGGTATCTTGGCGTGACCAGCCTTTTACTGAGGTTTGCTCTTCTTGAGCTGAAATTGCAACATCCTGCGCACTGATTGAATCTCTTTGCATAAAAATGACCTTAAATGAGGTAACTAATTTCACGGCGAAGAATATAGAATTCTAAATAGCAAAATATGATCTAGATCATTTTTATTTCCGACTTTTAAAAAATCGAATCAATATGAGAGCGGCGCACACAGCTGGTACGATGAGTTATTCAAATGGTTAACAGACTTACACATCACGGTTAACAATCACACTAATAAAGCAACACCTAATAAACCGATAGCACACAGTATGAGTGGATTTGAAGTGGTAGTATCAGGTGCTAATACAACTACCACTTTATCTAGAATAATCACCAAATAGGGACTTTTGTAAAGGATGCGAGGTTAACCAGTACGAAGGGCTAAAATAGCTTGTAGATCGATAGTTTTATCGTAACGGGCAAATTCAACAGTCTTTTGATCAATAGCATAAATAGACATGCGATCAGCGAGTTCATTGCCCTCGATACCAATATGAGCTGCAACATGAGCGATATCCAGCTTATCTTTCATTGCATCGTATAACTCATGGGCTTGTTGAATCACTTCCAAGTTAGCAATATCTCCAGCCACTTTGCGCTTCCAACCTTTGGTTTTCCAACCATAAGCCCAATTGGTAATGCAGTTAATCGAGTATTGTGAATCGCTCATGATCTTGGTAGTTTGATTGGCTTTTATCGCTTTTTCAGCCACTAATAACGCTTGATACAAGGCATTTAACTCTGCGCTATTATTGGTGCCATTAGGATTAAATAAGCCATACCAAAGTTCACTGATTTCACCTTTATGGTAAACCGCCATCCCAGATCCTGCTTTGCCAGGATTTGGTTCACAGCCACCATCAGTAAAGACGATAAATTCGTGAGTACTCAGATCCACATTTTTGGTTTTGATCGACTCAATACCACTGCTATTTTTCGATTTCTTGCTGCCTGATGAAGAGGCTGATTTAGTAACACTCTTGCCAATGCTGCTAGCAGGTGACCCCGCAAATGCAGCTTTAGCCGCTGCTTCCGTTGGAAAAGATTTGTATTTGGCTTGTGGAAACTTATCCACCAGCTTTTTGGTGTAATCCCAGCTAGTAAAAATTCCGGTTTCTCGACCTGACCATACAACATAAAACTTCTTTGCCATGATGACTCTCTATAAAATAGCGTAAGATACTCAATGCGCATCAGTGTAACTTATGACGCAACTAAAAATAACTCGCTCACTACAAAAACTATGTCTGAACCTACTCAGTAATATACCAATGACCATAAAGCCAATAACCATGAAATCAATAAACATGAAACCAATAACCGTTATCGTCGGCTCAAAAAATCCCGTTAAAGTGAATGCTGCCAAAGTCGCTTTTAGTCAATATTTTCCGCAGCAGCAAATCAATTGTCATGGTATTCATGCTCCTTCACTCGTTGCTGAGCAGCCTATGACTGAAGCCGAAACCAAACAAGGCGCAATCAATCGCGCTGAATATTGTCAGTCGCAACATCAAGCCGACTTTTATATTGCTATGGAAGGCGGCGTAGATTGTTTTGATCACGGCCCTGCGACTTTTGCTTATATGGCAATTATTCATAATCAGCAGCTATCTGTCGGTCGTAGCGCTCTACTGCCATTGCCTTTAAAGGTATATCAAGCACTTGAGCAAGGCGAAGAGTTAGGCCATGTGATGGACCGACTATTTAATACCGACAATATTAAGCAAAAAGGCGGTGCAATTGGCTTACTAACCCAAGGACTTGCCACTCGTGAGAGTATCTATACCCAAGCCATTATTTTAGCCATGGCGCCATTTATTAATGCTCATATATTCAGCAATTAAGCATTTGGGATAATTACTCACTTTTGTTTATCGCTAAACATTGCTAACGTCGAAGTAACTGCATTCCATAGGAGAAATAAATGGAATATCAACGCATACCCCATTCTAGCCTCGACGTTAGTAAGATTTGCTTAGGTACCATGACATGGGGAGAACAAAACTCCCAGCGTGAAGCATTTGAGCAAATGGATTACGCCATCAGTCGCGGTGTTAATTTTATCGATACCGCTGAAATGTATCCCGTGCCACCTAATGCTGAAAAACAGGGTGAAACTGAACGTATTCTTGGTAATTACCTTTCTCAACGTGATAACCGTGACAATTTAGTTATCGCCACCAAAGTCTCAGCTGCCGGGCCTAAAAGTGATTTCATTCGCCCCAACATGGCACTAGATTGGGTTAATATTCATCAAGCTGTCGATGCCTCATTAGCGCGCTTGCAAGTCGATACTATCGACTTATATCAATTACATTGGCCTGACAGAAACTGCAATTATTTTGGTGAGTTTCTTTATGATCATATAGAGGATGAACACCAGACGCCTATTTTAGAAACCCTAGAAGCACTCGCGGAAGTCATTCGCCAAGGCAAAGTCCGTTATATTGGCGTTTCAAACGAAACCCCATGGGGCTTAATGCAATATCTGCGATTAGCAGAGAAACACGATTTACCTCGAATCGTCAGTGTGCAAAATCCCTATAACTTACTTAACCGTAGCTATGAATTAGGCATGTCTGAAATCAGTCACCGTGAAGAGTTGCCATTACTGGCCTATTCGCCACTGGCATTTGGTGCTCTTACTGGTAAATATGAAAACGGTCAATGGCCAGAAGCGGCCCGATTAACGCTGTTTAAACGCTTTGCACGTTATAACTCAACGCCAATGGCGCTTGAAGCCACTCAAGCTTACGTCGATTTAGCTCGTGAATTTAATTTAAGCCCTGCGCAAATGTCGTTAGCTTTTGTTAACTCAAGAGGCTTTGTGGCTTCAAATATCATAGGCGCCACCAACCTTGAGCAACTAAAAGAGAATATCGATAGCTTAGATGTCAGCTTATCACCAGAGTTACTTGAGCGAATAAATCAACTCTCCAATCTTTATCGCATGCCTTGCCCATAAGGCAGACAAGTAAAAGCAAATGTATACTTGCATTAAGCGTCACTTTCTATGAAGATCGTGGCGCTTTCTTTTTAGACTAATACCTCAAGCAAGAAAGCGATCAATTAGACTTGAGTAATGCCTGACTAAATCAATATAACACTTCGTCAATAATGAGCCTTCAATGACCATAGCTTTTGAACATGATGCGATAAGAGCCCAGTTTCCTACATTAGCCCAGCAGTTGGACGACCAACCTCTGTGTTATTTAGATACCGCCGCAACCAGTCAAAAACCGCAATCAGTCATTGATGCCATGAACCACTATTATCAACTTGATAATGCCAATGTTCACCGCGCAGCTCATCAACTATCAGCTCGTGCCACTCGAAACTATGAAAGTGTCCGTGAACAAGTAAAAACCTTTATCAACAGCAAACAAACTGAAGAAGTCATTTTTACTCACGGCACCACCGAGTCCATCAATATGGTGGCTTATGGTATTAGTCAGCAAGTTAACGCCAATGACATCATTTTAGTCGACAGTGCGGCGCATCATGCCAACATCGTTCCTTGGCAGCAACTCGCTAAAAAGACTGGCGCTATTATCAAGCCGATCCCGCTCAATGATGGGTTAACTATCGATCATGCTGCATTTGATGAATTACTAAAATTAACCCCTAAGTTAGTTGCTATTAGTCACGTAACTAATGCATTGGGCACAGTAAATGACGTTGAAATACTGGTACAAAAAGCAAAAGCTGCTGGGGCGATTACCCTTGTTGATGGCGCTCAAGCGATCGCTCACTTTGATATTGATGTCCAAGCAATTGATTGCGACTTTTACGTATTTTCAGGCCACAAGATGTATGGCCCAACTGGCGTAGGTATTCTTTACGGCCGCTTTGCACAATTAGATAAACTTGAACCTATGATGACTGGCGGTGAGATGATCAAAACAGTCAGCTTTTCTGGCACTGAATTTGGCGTTTTACCGAATAAGTTAGAAGCAGGAACGCCTGCAATTTCAGCTGTTATTGGCTTAGGTGCTGCCATCAGTTTCATCAATACTTTGCCAAAAGAGCAACTCAGGCAACACGAACAATCATTGCTAACTTATTTACAGCAGCAGCTCATCCAGTTAGGTGACATTAGGCTTTATGGTGCCAATAAACATAATTGCGGCGCAGTAGCATTTAACGTCAGCAGTGAGCATCATCAAGACGTCGGTATTTTGCTCGATCAGCAAGGTATTGCTGTTAGATGCGGGCATCACTGCGCAATGCCATTAATGCAACAACTTGCGATTAAAGGCTGCTGCCGCGCATCCATCGGCATTTACAATAATAAGCAGGATATTGACCAATTTATAACTGCACTACGTAATGTGAAAGAGTTACTGTTATAAGCGCCTTTTATAAGAATAGTTTTTATAAGAGTTACAGCTAGAACTGTATGCTGTTTAGCAAACTAGCTATAACTAAAGCCCATTTATAGTAAGTGAACAGTCATTCTAAAACATTGAATGATTCGTCAATATCATTAGCCCATTTTTTAGAGGTGATTCTTGAGTCAAAACACCACGTCTCAATCTGAAACACTGCAACCTGACAATAGTTACTTTTCACCATTAAGTGAAAAAATATCAGACGCCGTTACCGCCATTGAACAAGCTAAAAACTGGCAAGATAAATACCGTCAGATCATGTTGATAGGTAAAGTGCTTGCACCCTTAGCTGAAGCCTATAAAGTAGAAACGGCTCAAGTAAAAGGTTGTGAAAGCCAAGCCTGGCTATATCACCATCAAGTTGAGTCTCTGCACTTTTTTTGTGCCGACAGCGATTCACGTATAGTTAAGGGTCTTATTGCTATACTGCTAAATGCAACCCATGGAAAGACCACGACTGAGATTGCCAATTTCGATTTAGATCATTATTTCCAGCAATTAGGATTAAGTGGTCAACTCAGTCCATCTCGTACCAATGGATTAACCGCACTAGCCAATGCTATAAAGCAATTTGCCGCAGCATAATCATGCAACATTGATTACAAGCGTCTAAAAAGGAAACCATATGACACCTAGCGCTTGTAACCAAAGCCGCCGACAATTATTAAAAGGCATTGCCGCTGCCAGTCTTCTTTGCCCGCTATACGCCTCATCAGCCATGGCAAAACCTAAATCACGTCTCTATATTGATGGGTTAAGTTTCTTACCAGAAAACCTCGCAGATGTTCGCGCATCAAAACTTGATGCCTACATTTGCGATATCTCCGATATTGAAGCCATTACCCAAGCAGATGGCACAACCAATTACAAACGTAGTTACAAAGCTTGTATCGCCAGCATTAAAAAGGCACAAAAGATCGTTAGTGATAACCCAACGATTTTAATGCAAGGCTTAAGTGGTCGCGATATTGCCATAGCTCGCGAAGAGCAGCGTACTGCCGTTTACTTTCAAATCCAAGGCGCTGATTGTGTTGAAGAAGATACTTTTGAAGGCGATAGCCTAAAAGGCGAAGGGGAACATTGGCAACATCTAAATGAATTCCATCAGCACGGGCTTCGAGTACTGCAACTTACCCATCATTACGGTAACCGTTTTGCTGGCGGCGCATTAGATAATGACGGAACTCAAGGGTTAAACAAGCCACTTACCGCCGACGGCCATCAACTTATCAATGCCCTCAATCAACGCAACATTTTGATTGATGTTAGCCACTCAAGTCCGCAAACGGCACTTGATACAGCTAAAGCTAGCAACATGCCTATAGTGCAAAGCCATGGCGCTGTCCGCTCTATTGTGAATAATGCTCGCTGCTCACCTGATGAAGTCATTCGTGCGATTGCCGATACTGGCGGTGTGTTTGGCGTATTCATGATGAGCTTTTGGCTCACTAATGAACCAGTTCCGACGATAGAGGACTATGTGCGTCAGCTTGATAGAGTAGCAAGAATTGGTGGCGTTAACGCCGTAGCAATTGCCAACGATTACCCCCTAAGAGGGCAAGAAAACCTGTTAGCCTTAGACAATAATAATGCCGAAGGCGTGAAGCAGTACCATGAGTGGTGGCAAAGCCTAGCAGCAAAGAATGTATTAGGTTTTGAAAGTCTACCGCAACATGTGGTTATTCCTGAGCTCAACAATATCGATAGAATGAGCCGTATTGATGATGCTTTAGCAAAAGCGCGCTATAAATCGAGCGATCGTGACCGCTTCTTGGGTGGCAACTGGCAAAGAGTGTTAAACCAAGTCTTGGTATAAATTGTTGAGTTAACCTCAGTTTATACGGAAGTCTCTGTATAAACTGAGTGGCCGCATAATCAATCAAAATGATTAATGATTTAATAAATCTCTTAACTAGAGTTCTGATTAAGTAACTATAAAATTATTTACTGATTCATAAAATCAATTATTGATATCCGAGGTAAAGTACAAATCCGAGGTAAAGTACAAGTCACTTACAAACTCCATCTTTGCATCAGTTTAAGTCTCTTTTCACTTAGTCTTTTTAGTCATCATCTTTTTAATCACGGCCTATGAAAAATGACCATTTAAAAGACTCTTTCACTAATCGCACGAAATCAGTCCGCACTTTCATGAGTGACACACACCAGCACTTTCACCTTTTAGAATTGCAAATTCCACATTTAAAGAAATTTACAAAGTAAAGTTAATGTTTACCCAAAAAGATTAAAAAGCATAAAAATCACATGTCACTCACAAAATAATCAAGCATCAATAAAATAATAAGTATCAACCTCACAATATCTCAATCAAAAAACACTCACCTACAGCCTCTTTAATACATATCGTTTCTTGCTAATAAATTAGTTATTAAACGAGATCGCCTTCAAAAATTAATTTAAAACAATGACTAGCTACACAATTAACAATACAAACACAGACGTTTTTTAGGTTCAAATTTACATAAAACATCTCCAGGAATATTCTAAAAACACAAACGTTAATTTGAATTCCAACTTGTTAGTACTATGAATTTTTCACTGATTAAATTTTATATTCCACTCTTTTTTTATGCATTAATGCCAGTCATGCAAATAGCCAAGACACGAGGACTGTGTATGGAAAGACCATGGGCAATAGCTATAAAGTGACGTGGACTGCAGAAAAGATAACCCCTGCAAAAATGGCTGATATTAGAGAGCAAATAGAATCTCGTTTGGAAGATGTCAATCAGTCAATGTCAACTTGGCGCAGTGATTCAGAGATCAGCCAATTTAATCAAGCTGCTAAAAACACACAGGTAACCATAAATCACGATTTCAGTCGTGTTATTACCGAAGCGATACGCATCGCTCACATTACCGATCAAACCCTTGATATTACTGTAGGCCCTTTAGTAAACCTTTGGGGTTTTGGACCTGATGGCCGCGTTACAGACCTCCCCTCAGATAAGGCTATAAGCCATGCCAAAACGCTAATTGGAATAGAACATCTTCAATTAAAAAGTAACACCATCAGCAAGAGCATTGATGGATTAACTATCGACTTATCATCCATTGCTAAAGGCTATGGTGTCGATGTGTTAGCTGAAGTCATGGAGCGCAATGGCGTTGATAATTACCTTGTTGATATTGGTGGCGAGTTACGCATCAAAGGAGTGAGCGCCAATAACCAAGCTTGGAAAGTGGGGATTGATAAACCTTTTGCATACTCTAGCGGTCAAATGGAAATTATTACCCCTGGTGACTCAGCCGTAGCAACATCTGGTGATTACCGAAAATACTTCGAAAAAAATGGCCAGCACTTCTCTCATTTAATTGACCCTCGCTCAGGAAGACCCGTTTCTCATACCGTGGTATCTGCCACAGTAATCGCAAAATATTCTATGACAGCAGATGCATTGGCTACGGCCTTTATGGTGCTCTCTGTAAAAGAATCGTTGGCTATCGCCAATGAACACCAAATCCCAATCATGATAATTGAGGATAAGTTTGGCAAGTTGATTACTCACCATTCTGAAAGCTTTAAAAAATATATAAAAGAATAGTTTAAAAACTATTAAATAGGGGAATCTACAATGAAAAACAAATTTAAATTAAGCGTTGTTTGTATCGCTTTACTAGGACTAACTGCTTGTAATGATGATGACACTGATACCTCAGGTCTTGAGAGTCAAATCAAACAACTTGAATCTCAGAACGCTGAATTAAATACTCAAAATTCAGAGCTAACATCAGCTAATGCCTCTTTAGAAGAAGACAATGCAAATCTCACTAATAAAACTGAAGAATTGCAAACAAAAGCCCTAGGTTATATCTCTACATTCAGTCACCAGTGCGCTGAAGAAAATGTCATGTTCGATTATATCGACCCTAATGCACCTGCTGATGAACAAACACAAGTCGCAGCTTTAACTTCGGCAATGGCATCTGAAGACTGCATGAGTTGTCATAACTACGAAGGTAGCGATCCAGCAAACGTGCCTCATGGTGACTACGGTAATTGTGCAAACTGTCATGAAAACCCACATGACGAAACGCCTCCTGTAGATCCGGGCGATCCACAAGATCCAACATTCCCACAACCAGAACCTGATGACTCGTTAGTTGATGGTAAAACTGGTGCTTCAGGTTCTTTCTACTACACAACAGGTTCATTCTTAAATGCTGATTACCTAGCCCAGCGCTTAAATGGCAGTATTTATAATTATGAGTGGAAGGAAGTATCTGACGGCAGTGGAGCTAAAACACTGAAATCAGCTTGTGGTCTACAAAATCGTGAGTACATGGCAGACATGTTCCCGAACGATGGTAAAGAATATCAGTTAAGCGCAATTAAAAATCAAATGGGCTCTAAGCTCATTTCAACGGTCAATAAATTTACTGATGACGAAACTTTAGAGCAAGTTGAAACGCCAAACATTGCTATCTTCGGCTACGGCATGAAACAAGAAGAAGATGGAAACTACTATGTTTCAATGAGCATTGGTAAGAATAACACCTGTTACAACGTGATTAACGAAGGTGAAGCTCGTCTGACTTACTACGAGTACTCTCCAATGCTTTCAGCTAAGTTTGAACGTAACATGGGTGCCCGTATTCTAGGTAATGTTGACTTCAAACGAACCGCCTTAAAAGCCGCTGATTGGGTGACAGAAATTCCAGGCCTTGGCGCCGGGGAAGACTTTACACCTGCTGATGTCGATTGGACTGCTGTTGGTGCATGTTCATTAGTGATTAAAGTGGATGGCATTATTCCATTAGGATAATTCAACAACCTAATTAGCAAAAACAAAAAAGGAAGGCATCTGCCTTCCTTTTATTTTATCGTATTGTTAACTTTTAGATTGCTCAAGCGAGCTAAACTTGCTTCACATCGCTTTCATCAACCTTAACGAGTTTCTAATACGCTATTTATATTTAAGCCTCTAAAAGCGCTTTAATTCTTTGACCGTAGTCAACATCAGCTTGGCTGAAGTGAGCAAGCATTTTTTGTTGAACATCAGCAGTCACTTGGCTAAGTGTACCTGCAATTGTTTCAACTAAACGTTGTTTCTCTTCTTCGCTGAATATGCGGTACAAATTACCCGCTTGAGTATAGTCATCTTGGTCATAACGGCTATATCTATCTGCTTCACCGTCTAGTCTTAGTGGTGGCTCTGCAAATTGGCTAGTATCTTTAAGTCCGCCATCGACAGTATTTGGACCGTAGTTTGCACTTGAATCAGCACCTGTTTGACTGCCATTGTATGGACATTGAGTACCTGCCATTGCTCCAGCACGTTGATGATGGTTAGCTTTAGCTGCATGTGGGCAGTTAACTGGCAGTTGATTGTAATTGGTGCCAATACGGTAACGCTGAGCATCTGCATATGAGAACAAACGTGCTTGCAGCATTTTGTCTGGCGATGCACCAACACCTGGTACAAAGTTACTTGGTGCTAATGCAACCTGCTCAACTTCGGCAAAGTAGTTTTCTGGCATACGGTTTAATTCAAGTTCACCAATTTCAATCAGTGGGTAATCTGAGTGAGGCCAAACTTTGGTTAAATCAAATGGGTTGATAGCATAAGTGTTAGCTTCTGCTTCCGGCATAATTTGAACATTTACAGTCCATTTCGGGAAGTTTTTATCAGCAATAGCTGCGACCATATCACGCTGTGATGAATCAGGATCAATCCCTTTTAGCACATCAGCTTGCTCGCCAGTTAAGTTCACTACACCTTGCTGTGATTTAAAGTGGAACTTAACCCAAAAACGCTCACCTTTTGCATTCCAGAAAGAGAAAGTGTGCGAACCATAACCATGCATTTGACGATAGTTAGCTGGAATACCACGATCTGACATTAAAATTGTCACTTGATGCATTGCTTCTGGGTTTAGTGACCAGAAATCCCACATTGCTTGAGGATCTTTTAAATTGGTTTGCGGATTACGCTTTTGAGTATGGATAAAATCTGGGAACTTAATACCGTCTCTTAAAAAGAAAGTTGGGGTATTGTTACCTACAATATCGTGATTACCTTGCTTAGTATAAAAACGTAAACCAAACCCTCGTGGATCACGCTCAGCATCAGCCGACCCCATTTCGCCACCAACTGTCGAGAAACGAATAAAGGTTTCAGTTTCCTTACCAACACCATTAAAGTGCTCTGCAATGGTATAATCGCTAAGATCTTTAGTTAACGTGAACTTACCGTAAACGCCAGTACCTTTAGCATGTACGATACGCTCAGGTATTCTTTCGCGATTAAAATGAGCAAGTTTTTCAATTAAATGCCAATCTTGAAGTAGTAAAGGACCTCTCTCACCTGCTGATAATGAGTTTTGATCATCAGCAATCGGGGCACCATTCTGGCTAGTTAGATATTGTGACTGATTCATAATTTATTCCTTTTAGTGATCCTGTAACCACATTTCAATTAAATCGTGGACGGTTGCCATAATGCTCTCTCTTGGCTCGATAGATATTGCGATAGATCAATAATAGCCAATTACACAAAAACATAAAAACGATTAAAACAGATAACACCAAAAGAAAAAAACGATTACACCTTTACTATTGAATTTAAACGTAAAAAACTGCAAATAGACTATAAATCAAGCAAACTTTATTGTAAAAAGGAAGGTTTAAAAAATAATAAGTCCTATTCAGGATTAAAGAACAGTAACCGATGTCAACGCTTAAGCGATGCATCAATTGCTGGTTCTTTAAACGAGAAATAGAATTTAACTACATATATAGGGTTGGAAATTAAGCAAGCAGAAAGCTTAACTTGGTTTGGACTCTGGTTCTCGATATAGCTTAATAAGATAATATATATCGATGAGTACAATAAAAAAGTTAACTAAAGCGACAGGAATAGCGCCAATAGCAAGACCATAGGCAACAAATAAAGCTGCACCAATTAGATTCCACCAGCGTAACTTTTTAATATTGGACATCATTAATGAAATAGCTACTACTACCGAGGCCAGATAACCAACCCACTCCCAAATCGTTGCTGCTTCCATTCAACATTCCTTCTTTAAAGATCGTTATACAATTAGTGTAGCTAATTTTAACCGTTCAAACTGATTGATACTCGAATTGATAGAGTTAAGAAACAGCTTTACGTGCAACCACAGCTGCTGTCATTCTTGAAATACAACATAGCTCGCCAGCACTGTTAGTAATAAGGACTTCCCAAACAGAGCTTCGCTTACCAATGTGAACTGGTTTTGTTGTAGCAATTAACTCACCTTTACGCGAAGCTTTTAAATGATTAGCGTTAATCTCCTGGCCGACGCAATAAAAATTTTCAAAATCGACCACAAAATTAGCGGCGTAGCTCGCAACCGTTTCAGCTAAAGCAACATTAGCTCCCCCATGGACAATCCCTAGAGGATTATGGACTGAAGGATCGGCAGGCATTGTCGCCACCATGTAATCATCACCAATTTCAGTGACTTTTATCCCTAATGTTTTCATCAAGGTGCCTTTTCCATGCATTCCAACATCCATTTTGGCGCAATCTTCTAATGTCACTTCTCTAAACCAAATACTCATGATATCCATCCAAGATAAAAAATTATCTTTAGTCTACTGATTAGCCTTTTAATATCAAAGTATTTAGACATAAAAAAGGGACGGCAAGCCATCCCTTCTTAGTTATCCACTACCTAAGCAATTGGATAAAGTTAACTTTAAAAAGTCGCAACAATTGGATCAGAACATAAGCTCGACTCTGTCTCGCATATTTTATAAGTCACTTCTGCAGGCGCATTAGTAAAACGATCGCGATATCGACCATCATTCGCAGTTGTCGATATCATTACATCATCACGATATATCGCAACGTTATCGCCAACAGCACCACTCCAAGTTAAATCAACTAGAGCACTACCTCGACGTGACTTCATAGTACGAGTAACTTCAGCATCAATACTATAATCAAATACTTCAACTGTCATAGATTGAGTATCAGACTGCCCTTCACTATCTGTTGTCACCAGTGAAACAGTATATGCACCGCCCATGGCATAAACATAAGTAGGGTTTGTCTCACTAGACACACTGCCATCACCAAAGTCCCAAGCATAACTGACAATGTCATCATTAATGTCTGTACTTGTATTAGTGAAATCAACCGTTAAGCCATTAACAGCAAATTCAAAGTCAGCTACAGGCGCGGCTGGTGCGGCTTCACCTAATGCAGAAACCGTCAAGCCCCAGCTATTTAATGTACCAGTATCACCTGATGCATTATCGCTAACTGAGAGGGTCCATAACCCTGCAGCAATTTCGCCATCAAAGTCGGAAAGATCCCATGTCTTAACGATATCATCAGTGCTACCACCTTCTCCGTTATGAAGAATCACTTCAGTGCCACTTGGTGAGGTTAAGCTAACAAATAAATCACCAATCCAAGTATGAGAAATATCGACATTGACAGATAGATCGAATATTTGCACAGGATCAAATACTTCAATAGTACTCGTAAATGAAGCGTTGTCAGTAATATCTACTGGAGTGTCATTTCCGTAACTAAAGTCATTTAGACCTGCAGGGAATACATTTAATAAAACGGCTTTATCTTTCACTGATATGCCATCATCAGCAGAAACAGTAATAACATAATCTCCCCACGTCGCTGAATCTAAGGTTGCAACGTCCAGGGTAAAGTTGTCACCAGCCATTGCTGTAGATGTAGACAAACTGACGCCATCTAGTGCTGGAGATACTGCGACAGAAAGACTAACTTGATCACTCCACCCTGCAATACTGCCCACAGAGAAGTCATAGCTGACTACATTACCCGCTTCTACAGATTGAGAGCTCGGTGTAGCTGAAAGAGTAAATGATGGTTCTGGATCTGAAGCATCTAAAGCATTTTTCACATTCAGTCTGGTACCTGCAACAGTTAAACCAGTTAAATCTGGATTTGCCTCGCCAGAATCCATAAGAAGTTGCTTCATTTCAACTGCGCCAATGTCAGGGGCTACAGACCATACTAACGCAGCTGCTCCTGTGACATGTGGTGTAGCCATTGATGTGCCAGAAATAGTGCCATAACTATCATTAGGGAAGGTTGATAAAATGGCTGAACCAGGTGCGCCCATATCAACACTCGTTAGGCCCCATTGAGAGAAACTAGACATATTATCGTTTCTATCGGTACTCGCTATAGAAAGAACAACATCAGATTCATAACTTGATGGATAGTGTGGATTAACATCATTATCAATTGCATCATTACCAGCTGCCGCAACAAATAAAATGCCTTGATCACCAGCTGAATCTATTGAGTCTTTTAAAGCTTGACTAAAACCACCGCCGCCCCAAGAGTTGTTTGTCGCTTTAACATCTACGCCATGGTTGATTTTAAGATTAGTGAAGTAATCAATACAGGCAATAGCATCTTCAGTTGTACCTGTGCCACTATCAGACAAGAACTTACAGCCAATCATAGTAACGTCCCAGTTGACCCCAACAACACCAACGCCATTATTACCTGTAGCGCCTATTGTTCCCGCGACATGGGTACCATGACCATTACCATCCATAGGATCACCGGTGCCAGTTATCGGGTTATAACCGTGGATATCATCAATAACACCATTTCCATCATCATCAATGCCATTGCCTGCAATCTCACCAGGGTTAACCCACATATTATCTGCGAGATCTGGGTGGTTATAATCAACACCTGTATCGATAACACCAATCACAACATTGTCACTACCAGTCGTAATATCCCAAGCTGTGACAGCATCAATATCCGCACCTGACGTGCCAGATGATTGACCGGTATTATGTAAGCCCCATAGTTCAACAAAACTAGGGTCATCAGGCATACCTAAAGCTCTGTAGGTATAGTTAGGCTCAGCATATTTTACAGCTGGATGTTTACTGATCATTTTAATAGCAGCCTGTAAATCACTGCCATTCTTTAACTGTAATTTTGCTAATCGACCTGACATTAAATGCTGAAATTTGTCATCAATACCATCTAAGTTATTATCAGATAAGGTACCGCTCACTAAACGCTGAGCTGATAGCCTTTCAAACTTAGTCACATTATCTTTATATACGACAAGCAGTTGATCTTGCTTGTACTCTACTTTGTTTTTCGCGATAGCAGGAGCGACATTTATCGCCATTACAGAGGCAATTGCAATTGCAATCGGAGACATTTTCTTGATCATTTTCTGGCTTCCTATATTCCATTATTAATTCCAGAACCGGTACCTCAACACTGGTAGCTTTTCCATTTGCTTGAAAGCGATCTGGTTTTCCACAAAGTGAAATCCGGAAATGTTGTAGCCATTTGATTGTTGTCATATTCAAAGCAGAATAATAGTGGCCAGAAGTTAAATAGTAATAAACTACTAATCCTATTAGTGTAGGCGATTAACCACCCGCCCCTAACCATACAATTAAAATCATTACAATCAATAAGTTAAATAAGACTAATACGAAAGTTCTGTTGTTTTCATGCCTCTTAAAAGTAGACATTCTTCCGATTGAGCTATAAGAGCTCAATCCGTAAGTTAACCCTGTAACTTGCCTAAATAAGCTAAAGGATGCGGTTTAATAAGATCAAGAATATCGATTAACACTTAAACCTAACCAAAGCATCAGCCTTTAGCTTACTTAGGTTTACTTCTTGATGATTAATACCCTAGCTATGTCTTATTAGTAAAAAGTTAGTGGCAAGATTACTTAATGTTCGCTTATTCCACTCGTTAATTATTGGTTGATATCTTTCAGCCAAATTGATGAATGTTTACTGAAAGTGAATTTAATCATTGAAGAGATGACCGGAAGAGCTATCAAGTCACTCATTATCTAAACAGGGAGCGTCAAATGAAGTCGCAAACAAAATTATCGTTAATTTCTCTTGCCATAACAGCCAGTCTAGCCTTACCCGTTTCAGCTACAGGGTTTTCACTTCCTGAAGCTGCATCAACTGAAAAGTCAGCTGCGGTAATCGCTGCAGTTAATAACCAAACAACGGTTGAACAAACTGGTGTAGGACAAGATGCACTTGTTTCTCAGTCAGGCACACGCCATATAGCTGAAGTCACTCAAACGGGTAATGATCAAATTGCCGAAGTCACTCAATTAGGTGATTGGCAAGAGTCATACATTACTTCAGAGGGTGATGGAAACTTTGTAACGACCAACCAAGTAGATGACTGGCATATTTCGAATGTCGGTATTAATGGTAACGATAACCAAGTTACTGTTGATCAATCTGGTTTTTGGAATACTAGCGAAACCACAGCTGTTGGTAATAACAATATCGCAGATACCCTTCAAGATGGTGCTCAGAACAATAGCATTATCCAACATGTTGGTGATGATAACCTAACTCAAACAACCCAATATGGCGCAGCTAACTTGGCTGTGTTCCGTGTTGAAGGTAATGAAAATGAAGGTATCATTACTCAAGATGGTAATAATAACCAAGCTGGACTTGTGGCCCCAGGTGGCACTCCAAATGTTGGTGATGGTAATAGTTTATTCGTAGATCAATTAGGCGATGATAATTTTGGTGCAGTCATCGGTGTAAACGGTAATGACAATAGTTTTGAAATTAACCAAAATGGTTTTGCCAACACTGGTGTTGTAGCAAGCCTTACAGGTTCTAACAACGATATTGTTATTGATCAGAGCGGCGATTTGAACGGGGCAGTGATTGAATTTGCAACTGGCGACAATAACCTAGTATTTATTTACCAAGATGGCACTGATAACCAAGTCGGTGATACTAACATTGCTGTAATCTCGGGTAATGACAATATTATCGATATTGACCAATCTGGAACCTCAAACCTAACTGAATTCGAAACTATTGGAGATGGAAACTCGATTTCAGTGGTGCAAGATGGTGAATCTAACTACGTGGCATCGGGTACATATGGTTTTGATAATGAAGTGAGTATTAGCTCTGAAGGCATGAATAACGAAGCTGCGGTTTTTGTCGAGCTTGAGCAGAATATTGTCACTGTAGAGCAAACTGGCGAGACAAATTTAGCTTATGTTGAAACTGTCGGTTTTGAAAATGAAGTATCTATGGAGCAAATCGGTTCAGACAATGAAGCAACCTTAACTAACGTAGGTATTGCTCAAGTAATCGATATTGCTCAAGACGGTGAATTTAACCTTACTGATGTAGTTTCTTTTGGTGATGAGCATGTCATCGATATTGCTCAAGAAGGTTCTGGAAACTGGATTGGTGGTGATGATGGGTACTTCTTAGTCGATGGTTACAGTAATAATCTCACCATATCGCAAATGGGTAACGATAACTTAGTCATTGGTTCGCAAATTGGCGATAACGGCATGATTAATGTGTCGCAAACAGGCAACTTTAATACTGCTACTGTTTACCAAAACTAATAAATCGTAATATATACTTAAAAGGGAGCCTTATTTAAAGGCTCCCTTTTCTTTATCTAAAAATAATAAACTAAAGCAGGTACTTATTTTAAGCAAATTCAAAATGAGCTTGATAAGTTTGTGCCCAACGTAATAACTCAACTCGATTTCTAGATTGAGTTTTACGGAAAATTGAAGATATATGCGCTTTTACAGTATGTTCACTGATACATAAACGATGAGCAATTTCTTTATTTCTTGCCCCACTAGACACTAATTGAATAATGGTTCTTTCACGGCTTGTCAGCATCTGCAACATAGCCACTGTATCTGGTGGAATGTCAGTATTTGCATCTAGCTTTTGTACTAACCTGCGGAATATTTTGCTGATCAATGGCCTGTCGTACCATAGTTCATCTGCAACCATTTTACGCAAACCTGTTAGCATTAAATCCATACGTTGATCCGCGTACAATAAACCTCTAACACCAAGTAATAGCGCTGACTCTTGATCCAAAGAACCTCGCTCCACTTGATATAGTGCTACTGGAACGTGATTAACTAAACGTGAAACAAGTAGAGGGATCCCTTTACTGTCTAATGCAGCACCTTTTTGGGCAACTAGATAGAAACTGTTGGTATTTTTGTCGACTTCCAAGTCACTTGCATGTTTAACAATTCTGGTTTTAAGACCTATTGACTCCGCAAGAATTGCCAGATTACATGGGGCGGCAACTTGGTGTAGGAAAACTAATTCATCAATATTTGAGCTCATCACTTTTCTCCCTGAAAAGCACACCTAACATCTCGACTTAACGAGTTTCGTCCTGAAATGTTGATAACAAAACCACAACAATACTCTATAATAGTATATTTTACCTAGTTCATAAGATATTTTTATCATGCTAAAGCATTAAATGAGAATATAAATTGTTATAAAGCCTTACATTAATAGCATAGAAGTCCATGTCATTTTGCATAAATGAGTATTACTCACTATTTTTTACTTATTAAAGAGTGATGCTAACTGTTTATTATGCCAATTAGTCAGCAGTACTAATGCACTAATACCTCCTAACAAGGCCATAAACATATCTGACTGGGTATCCCAAACATAACCTTGAGTCCCTAAGAAGGCCTCTGCATTTTCGCCCGTACCGATAGCGACCCACCACTCGATTAGCTCGTAAAAAGCAGAAAAAGCCAACACAAAACACACGGATAAAAATTGGCACCAATAACCAGGTTGTAATACTCGGTTTCTTAAGAAAACTTCTCGCGCCAAAATAGCAGGAATAAAGCCTTGAGCTAAGTGGCCAATTTTATCGTAATTATTTCTATCACTTCCCATCAACTCAGCAATCCAATCAAACAAAGGCACTTCAGCATAAGTATATTTAGCCCCCACAAGTAACACACAGCAATGAACCAGAATTAATACATATGAAAGTGACGTTAAGGGAAATCGCTTACGAGTGAAAAATAAAATAGGAATAGCTAATAAAGCAGGTAGTGCTTCTAGCCACCAAGTGAACATATCTTTGGGCGAAATCACCGACCAAATTAACACTGCACAATAAATCACTATCCATATAACTTTCTTATTCAAACTAAATCCCTCTTAGATGATATTGTTCTAGAATTAGAATATTAACTTTAGCCATCTAGCCCTCTACAAGTGTTAAAAAAAGTGCTATTTTGGTCGAGCGTTTATATCAGCATAACATAAGCATAACTATTGATAAGAGGGTACCCATATCATGGCGAAACACTCGCTTGACAAGGATAAAATAAAAATCCTGCTGTTGGAGGGCGTCCACCAAACTGCGGTCGATGTACTTGAGCGTGCAGGTTACACAAATATTGAATACCACAAAGCATCTTTACCAGAAGATGAGCTACTGCAATCCATTAAAGATGCACACTTTGTCGGTTTACGTTCCCGCACTCAATTAACTGCAGACGTGTTAAATCATGCTGAGAAATTAGTCGCTATTGGCTGTTTTTGTATTGGTACTAACCAAGTCGATATTGCTGCAGCAGAAAAGCTCGGCGTACCTGTATTTAACGCGCCATTTTCAAATACTCGCTCTGTCGCTGAACTCGTTTTAGGTGAGATCATCATGCTTATGCGTGGGATCCCGCAACGAAATGCCCATGCGCATCGTGGTGGCTGGCTGAAAAGTGCCAGTGGCAGTTATGAAGTCCGAGGCAAAACCCTTGGTGTTATCGGCTATGGCCATATCGGAACTCAGTTAGGCATTCTTGCTGAAACCTTAGGTATGCGTGTCGTATTTTACGATATCGAAGATAAGTTACCTTTAGGTAATGCAAGCCAAATTCATTCTTTAGAAAACTTGCTGGGTGAAGCAGATGTTATCAGCCTGCATGTTCCAGAAACCCCGCAAACTAAAGATATGTTTGGTGAGAAAGAATTTGCTCAAATGCGTGAGAAAAGTATTTTCATTAATGCTTCTCGTGGCACCGTTGTTGATATTGATGCGCTTTCAAACGCATTAAAGTCTGGGCACCTTGCTGGCGCAGCAATTGATGTATTCCCAGTTGAGCCAAAATCAAATGATGATGAGTTTATTAGCCCATTACGTGGTCAAGACAACGTCATTATTACACCGCATATTGGTGGTAGCACCGCTGAAGCCCAAGAGAATATCGGGATTGAAGTTGCTGGGAAACTAGCTAAATATTCAGATAACGGTTCTACAGTGTCTGCGGTTAACTTCCCAGAAGTCTCTTTACCTCAGCACAAAGGCGCATCGCGTTTACTGCATATTCACCATAACCGTCCTGGTGTACTAATTAAGATTAACCAAGCCTTTTCAGAAAAAGGCATCAACATCGCCGCTCAATACCTGCAAACAACTGCAGAAATTGGTTATGTTGTTATGGAGGTTGATTCTAATCAAGCAGAACAAGCACTTGGCGAATTAAAAGAGATTGAAGGCACTATTCGAACTCGTGTTTTATTTTAAAATAGAGCATTGAAAAATTGCCATTTAACTAAGCATATAAAGTGTGAAATAAAGCTATCTTCATTCAATTGAAGGTAGCTTTTTCTTTTGAGCGTAACTGAATTCCGTTACACTCAAGCCATATCTTTGTTGGTCATCTTAGGAATTAGTTTATGACACTTGCAACTGCGCAGCCTGATTGGGATTTTTTAAATACTTCCCCTGACTTATTAGTCGCTAATCTCACTCATTTAGGCTTAATTGAAATTACTGGTGAACAAGGTAAAACTTTTATTCACGGTCAAGTGACAACTGACATAGTGTCATTAAAAGATGATCAATGGCGCTGGGGCGCACATTGTGATGCTAAAGGTAAAATGCTTTCAAGCTTTAGAACTTTTGCCAATGAAGATCAACTCATGGTACTGCTGCCTCTTTCTGTACTGCCTCTAAGCCTTGCCCAGTGGCAAAAATATGCGGTTTTCAGTAAAGCTGAATTAACAGATGTCAGTGCAGAAAAAGTCATTCTTGGCTTTGCTGGAGCAAATGCAGAAGCATTTATCACTCAACAATTCGGTGATGTTACCGCTGAATTAAGCAGATTTGAGAATGCGATTATCGTTAAAGATAATGAACGCTTTATCGTCATGACTAGCAATGAAACAGCTATTGAACTGATTGCAGCTTCAAAGCAAACATTACAAAACTCATCGACTTGGCAAGCTCTTGAGATAAAGTCAGGCTACGCCAATATTGATGCCAACCACAGTGGTGAGTTTGTGCCTCAAATGTGTAATCTACAAGCGGTTAATGGCATTAGCTTTGAAAAAGGCTGCTACATGGGCCAAGAAACGATCGCAAGAATGAAATACCGTGGCGGTAACAAACGCGCGTTATACATTCTTACTGGCACCACTTCAGAGAGTGTCACCAGTGAATCTCAGATAGAAATCGCTGATGAAGATGGATTTAGACGTGCAGGTAAAGTGATTGAATCCGTGCAGCAAGATGGCAAAGTGTTGCTGGCAGCAGTGCTTGCCAACGACACCGAAAATAATGCCAAGCTGCGTATAAAAGAAGATGCAGCAAGCGAGCTAAGTGTTATTCCATTACCATACTCTTTAGAAGACTAATGGTTATCTAGGTCGCTTATTTAGTTAAGTGTTAGTTAGGCGCCTTAGCAAAAAAGGATAAATACCTTAAGTATTTATCCTTTTTCAATCTTTAAATCACGTAATAGTTTATTTGAACCAAATTAAAATGTTTCTTCGTGTTGTGCTTTAATCGTTTTCACATCATCTAATACCGACTTAAACTTCTCCACCAGCTCTGGATCAAAATGTTTACCGGACTCTTTTTCGATTAAACCGATAGTATCTTCAACCGTCCACGCTTTTTTGTAAGGACGCGCTGATGTTAACGCATCAAATACATCCGCAATGGCAATGATTCTCCCTTCAATGGGGATTTCCTCTCCGCAGAGCCCATTGGGATAACCACTGCCATCCCACTTCTCATGATGACTTAGAGCAATACGTTTTGCCATTTGCAGTAACGGGTCGTCATGTTCGCCAATAATCTCAGCACCAATAGCGGCATGGGCTTGCATTTCTTTCCACTCATCCGCATCAAGCTTCCCCGGCTTCTTTAAAATGGCATCAGGAGTACCTATTTTGCCAATATCATGCATAGGCGCAGCGTTATATAACAACTCACAAAAGCGCGAAGAATGCCCTGCAGCAATAGCAAGTAATCTCGCATAATGGCTCATACGTATTACATGCAAACCTGTTTCATTATCTTTATATTCTGCAGCTCGCCCTAGTCTTCGAATAATCTCAAACCGTGTTTCTCTGAGCTCTTTAGTTCTAAGCTCAACTTCTGACTCTAAGAGCCGCTTTTGATCATACAGACTTAAATGAGTTTTTACCCTTGCCTTAACAACTGCTGGACTCACAGGTTTAGTAATATAATCAACAGCACCAAGAGCGAAACCTTGGGTCTCATCCTCAGTATCTGCAAGGGCGGTAACAAAAATCACGGGAATGTGACAGGTTAATGGCTCACTTTTCAATTTTTGACAGACTTCGTAACCATTCATTCCTGGCATCATTACATCTAGCAATATCAAATCAGGAGAGGATTTTTGTGCCAATGCAAGGGCTTTAGGCCCATCAATAGCGACTTTAATTTTGTAATCGGCTCCCAGAATTCCCACTAAGATATCAATATTCTCAGGAGTATCATCAACTATCAGCACGGTCGCTTTTTCCATGTTAATTACCTATATTCCTTGTTTATATTAATTTGTCGATGAATTAAAATTCTGCCGTAATTGCTTTATCTGCTCCAACGCATCTTCAAACTGATAACCTTTAATCATTAACCCAACCGGTTTTAACTGTTGCCAAGTTTGCTGGCTCACTTGTTGTTGCAAGCTATCAATCATATCTGTTGCACTAGCATCGCCTTCATCTAGTAACTCTAAAAGCTTATCTAATAACTCAACAAAGGCGTCATTGCTAATGAGTTCAACCGATTCAACACTTTCCATTAGCTCATTGTTATTCAACCACAAGTCTATCGCTTCACATAATGATTGAACCAACTCATCTGTGGCGTTAAGTTCAACTGAAAACTCAACTTCGTCAATCAAGTTCTTTTCAAGTTCCTTAGCAAGTTCAGACAGTTTATTGCTCGCTAAATTGCCAGATAACCCTTTTAAAGTATGAGCAAAACGAATGGCATCATCTCGATTATTCGCATCGACAGCGGCGGATATTTGCGCTGCAATATTGCGCTTTCCTTCGACAAATCGGGTCAGAATCTTTCGATATAATCTCGCTGAGTTTTGTACTAACTGTAGCCCGCGATCGACATCGATATCAGGATGCTGTGGCCATGTTTCCACTTGTTCTACTGATGTATTTTGTGGGCTGACCAACTCAATATTGGCATCATTTTCGCCCAAATACTTAATTAAGGTTTGATACAGTAAAGAGACCTCTATTGGTTTTGCCACATGATCATTCATACCAACGCTTAAACACTTTTCTTTATCACCAGCCATCGCATTTGCTGTCATGGCTATAATAGGTAAAGACTCGTATGCCGCATTCTTTCGAATATGCTCTGTTGCTGTGTAGCCATCCATCACTGGCATCTGGCAATCCATCAATACTAAGTCAAAGTCTTGCTGATTAAGTTTGTCTAATGCTATCTGGCCATTAACAGCAATGGTAAGTTCTATCCCCACTTGCTCTAAAAACTCAGTGGCAACTTCTTGGTTCATATCGTTATCTTCAACTAACAATATTTTCTTGCCTTTCAGCTGCGCTAACAAAGCTTCATTAAGCTCGGTTGCTCTCGCTCTCACTGGCATATGTCCTTGTTTGCCTAGAGCTGACATAATGGCATCAAGCAAACGTGAAGCACTTACAGGTTTGGTTATGTAGCCGTTAATTCCCATGCTATTAATTGAATCAGTGAACTCTGCAGTTGCATGAGCCGATACCATAATCGTCAGTGGCGGATTAGCGCTTTGACTAATAATCGTCTCAGCAGTTTTTAAGCCATCAAGACCCGGCATTTTCCAATCTATTAAGGCTAGTTGATAATCGTTAGAATGGCACATGGATATCGCCTCTGTACCATCTTTGGCTAGTGCTACATTAAAGCCCATACTGTTAAGCATGGTTTGCAAAATATCTCGGGCGGTTTGGTTGTCATCAACAACCAATATCTCCATGCCTTCCAACTCTTGAGTGACTTTCAGTTGTAAGTCGTCAGCCTGACTCACATTCGCGGTGAAGTAGAATGTACTACCTATACCACGCTTACTTTCAACACCAATTTCACCGCCCATGAGTTCAACTAGTTGCTTACAAATCGCTAAGCCTAAGCCGGTACCACCGTATTTTCTTGTGGTTGAACTATCAGCTTGGCTAAATGACTTAAACAGTTTATTGCACTGCTCTGGAGTGAGGCCAATACCGCTATCTCTAACGCTAAACTTAAGTTCGAGTTCATCACCTTTTTGCGTGATAGATTCAATAGCAAGGATCACTTCACCGCGCTCAGTAAACTTGATTGCATTATTCATCAAATTAATCAGCACTTGGCTTAACCTCAATGGATCGCCCATTAAGTGGCTAGGAATATTAGGCGCAACAGAGAATAGCAACTCCAGTTGTTTATCAGCAGCTTTTGCGGCAAACATATCACTGAGATCTTCCAGCATGGTGTCGAGCTGAAACGGCACTATCTCAATTTCCATTTTGCCAGCTTCAATTTTGGAAAAGTCCAGGATATCGTTAATGATCCCAAGCAAGGATTTTGATGCACGCTCAATTTTTTCTACGAAATTATGTTGTTTTTTGTCTAAGTCAGTTTGCAAACACAAATGAGACATACCAATGATCGCATTCATAGGTGTTCTAATTTCGTGAGACATATTTGCTAAAAAATCACTTTTAGCTTTACTCGCCGCATCCGCATCATCTTTTGCTTGTTTTAATTCATTAGAGACAGTCATTAGACTGGTAATATCAGCCATTGAAACCACAGAAGAAGTCACTTCTCCTTGATCGTCCTTAATTGCTGCAAAGGTCATGTCCATCCAAATAATCTCACCGTTTTGGCTGAGGACTCTTGGTTCAATGTTAAAGTTCTCAAAAGCTCCACTGATTAACAGTTCAAACCTTTCTCTAGCAAGTTTTTTATCCTCGACTGCCATAAACTCGAAAAAGAGCTTACCTTCTAAATCATTTGAATTAATGCCAATGTTGCGACCAAAGTGTTCATTACAATTCATGATCACACCATGAATATCGATATTCACAATGCCCATTTCTGCGGTGTTAAGTAGGGTGCGTAAATGCTTTTCTCTGTCAGCTAAGCGGTTTTCGGCATTTTTCCTATCAGTGACATCCATTAAGTAGCCATTCCATAGCACAGCATCATTCGCTAATACCTGACCTTTCGCTCCAGCTTGCAGCCAAATGATTTCACCTGATGGATGTTGATACCTGAATTCAGTAACCCAATGAAGTCCCTGTGCACTTCTCCCAGACAAATCATCAATAATAGTTTGTCTTTCGCTATCTATGATTCGACCTACCAGTAAATCAAAATCTTGCATCAACATGTCACGTGGGAATCCAATGATGCTAATACAGGCTTCTGATAAAAAGCTAAACTCTCGTTCAGTCTCTGAGTGCCATATCATTTGGTAAACTAAATTAGGTAAAGACTCTGTGATGTTCTCAAGTTGTTTTTGTGAGTTTTGAATGGTTTCAAGGGCACTTTTTCTTTCAGTAACATCGTTAATACTGCCGTCAAACCATAAAGGTGTCCCCTGCTCGTCATAGCTGGCTTTTCCTTTTTCTTGTATCCATTTGATACTACCGTCGCGGTGATAAATACGGTACTCAACATCGAAACTCTGTTGAGTATTAATAGCCTCTGATATCGCAGTAAAACAAGCAGCGTCATCATCTGGATGAATAATGGTATTAAATTGCAGCTTATTACTTTCAATAATGTCAGAAGCTGGATAACCCGTAATATCAGCAATATTGTTACTGACATACTCCATAATCCAATGGTCACCAATTCGAGTTCGGTATATTGCTCCAGGAATGTTTGCCACCAAGCCTCTAAAGCGGCTTTCGCTATCTTTGATCTTGCGCTCAATTGCCATCTGATTAGTTAAATCACGGATGGTTGCTGCTATTTGCTTTTTGCCGTCATGTGGAATGGGTAATAAGGCTAAGTTAATTTCCACCTGCATTTCAGATGTATCAGACTTTAATGCAACCCAGCCTTCTTTAGGTGTAGTAAATCGCGTTAACCCTTGTTCTAAAAACACTGATCTTACTGCATCATGTTTGGTTCTATATCGCTCTGGAAATAACAACTCCACATTAATTTTTAATAGTTCATCAGCAGAATATCCGAATAGCTCTTGGCAGCGAGTATTTGTGAAAATAATCCCGCCCTGCTCATCAACAATTAACATCGCTTGTGGTGATGATTCGATGACTGCATTTGACCATAATGCAGCAGAGAATTGCTCGGTGACATCGGTGAATAACATTTCTACAGAAATCAGTTCACCAGAGTCCGCAACCAAAGGTTGCATGAAAACATCTAAGCGTCTTATTTGACCATCACCAGCGAGCATTTCAACTTGATGGGCTGGCACCGTTTTACCTTCAAGTGCTTGCTCCATGTAATTCCAATTAGCTTCATTAATTGGTTCACTGGTGAACATGCGTTGGTACTTGCGCTTTAGGGTGTCTGCATCGACTTTTAATACCTTTTTAACCCCATCACTCACTTGAGCTAATTGCCCTTGAGGGTTTAATGAACAATAGAATGATTTATCACTCATACCATCAATTAAACTTGCGAAACGGCTACCGGTAGAATCTTTTAATGCCAACTCTCTTTCTTCAAGTAAAGCTGCTAATTGGTTAAATTTTTGGGTTAGTGTTGATACCTCGGAAATATTAGAGCGATCGGCAGTTAAGCGATCAATCTTTCCTTCCCCAAAATCCATAATGCCATTTTCGAGATTTTCTAAGGGCCGACTTAAACGCTTAGAAGCAAGAATACTGGTTAATAACAGTGCAATAGATAATAGTAACAATATGAATGCTAATCGTGAAAAGTTAGACAAAAAGTATTGTCTGAGCTCACTGTCACTGGTAGCAATAACAACTTGCCAATTTAACGACGAGACATTGGCAACACTAACCAAAAAGCGGTCTCCAGAAACGGTTACAGCCTCTGTTTGCCCCGCTATATTATTGGTTAAAAGTGCTTTTAATTGATCATTTTGAGGGTTGTC
The DNA here is from genome assembly GCF_055808815.1 of Shewanella sp. GJ50-10. Lineage (NCBI taxonomy): Bacteria > Pseudomonadati > Pseudomonadota > Gammaproteobacteria > Alteromonadales > Shewanellaceae > Shewanella > Shewanella sp. GJ50-10. The sequence continues at coordinate 3,636,756 of NZ_JBVVSS010000001.1, forward strand.
AGACAGCCACTTATCACTGCTACCTTTTAAATCACTGTTCCTTTCATCGTAAAAAATGATCTGGTCATTACTGTCGAGAATCACGAGGTTTTTACTGGGGATTTTCATCAAACCAGGTAAGTTGTTTAAAGCCAGATCTGCGGTAACAACACCATATCGGTCATCAACATCACCAAAGGCTTTAGAGTAAGTCATCATTAAGATGTTACCAGCACCTTCATCAAAGTAAGGCTCTGACCACACTCCGGTTTTACTTGCCATCGCGTCAGTCCACCAGCTCCAACTTCCATCAGTGTAGTCATAAGCTTCGGCCCCAATATCCATGATATTTATCTGGCTACCTTCACGGTAAGCAAACGGAGCATAACGCAGTTTTTGAGTTAAAAAGTTGGGACGATAAGCAATTGCGCTACCAAAAATACTAGGATTACGTTCGAGTCGATTGATGAGTAAGTTTTCAACTTTATCGATATCATCATATAAATCGTCACTATCAATATAAGTTAAGTAATCAGATAAGCCACGAGTGGTATTCTGAACTGAGTCCAGAACAAAATTAAGATGATTGGCTGAAAGAACAGCTTGTTGCTCTAGACGATCATAGACATCATTTTCATGTTCTTGGTAATTAATCCAGCCATTAAATCCATATACCAATGCCATAATCAAAATTAATGGCAAGGCAATATAAGCCAAGATTCGACTTCGAAAACTGTGTAACTTTTGCTTATTTTTATCCATAAATACAAGTCTCATTAACAAGTCGAAATTTGGTTGTCGTCAAATTAACCCTGATGTTATCCATAACTTGGCTTACTAAAGCAACATTCACATTACGTTATGGTTTGATAATTACCAATACATCATAAGAAGGATTGAACTGCTTAAAAAACACCCTTACCACTATAAACCTTAAGCCTATGATTGCAATTACAAATACATCTAAAAAAATCCGCACTTAAAGTAAGTTTATCTCTTTAAACCCTAGTCAGTGCTGACATTGGATACAACTAAAGTCGCAATAAATTTTCTTAACTGTTTTTTATCAACATGAAATTACCCTTTAAGATCGATCCTTATGTTCGAAACTATCGTATGATGATGTAATTAATAGAGTTACTGGATCTTGTTATGCAAACCGATGTGAGCCAAGTTGTCAGCCAACTAACGCAGGTATCAAAAGGATTTACTGATGGCGACCAATACCATCAAGTACTCGATTGCGTCGATTTAACATTGAACATCGGCGACACCATCGCACTAACGGGGCCAAGTGGAACAGGGAAAAGCACCCTGCTTAATATTATTGCAGGATTTGAAAGAATCGACTCTGGTGAACTGCAGCTATTAGGACAACAAGCTGAGCAATGGCAGGACAATCATTGGAGTGACTTTCGTCGTCAGCAACTCGGTATTGTATTTCAGCAATTTAATTTACTCACTCCATTAAATGTTCTTGATAACATTCGCTTTCCATTACAACTCAATAAACTCAAATGGAGCCCTTGGTGCGATGAGCTAATTGATAAGCTCGCACTTACTGAAGTGTTATCAAGGCCCGTCGAAACCTTATCTGGTGGTCAACAACAACGTGTTGCCATTGCCAGAGCACTCGTACATCAACCAGCATTACTGCTCGCAGATGAACCCACCGGTAACCTTGATGAAAAAGCCGGTCAACAAGTCATGCAATTGCTATGTGAGTTAGCACAAGCGGCTAATACAACGGTTTTAATGGTGACTCATAGTAATACTTGCGCCAATTACATGCACAGACGTTGGCATTTAGAGCAAGGTAAAATCCATGAGTAATGTGCAAGCTCAAACTAACAATGCAAGCAAAGCAACTTTTCCCAAGATAAGTGCATTATCTGAGATAGGGTTTAGTTTGCGTTTATTCTTTGCCCATTATCGACATGCACCTTTGCAAGCTGGCGCTATATTACTTGGCATAATCCTAGCTGTGACTTTACTTATTGGGGTTAAATCCACTAACGAGAATGCTGTTCGAAGTTATAGTGAAGCAACTGAGCTATTAAGCCAAAGAGCCCGTTTACTTATTACACCGGCTGCCGGTGACCGTTATCTTGATGAGCAAGTTTATTTTAGATTACGTCAATCAGGCATAAGCAACGCCTTAGCTATAGTGAATGGCCTTGTGGTGGACTCACAAGGAAGGCGCTGGCAAATTCAAGGCAGCGATTTATTTGCTGCAATTAATCTACAAGCTAGCCAGACAGCATCAAGTGATGAAAATTCAGATGAGCACGCAAGTCAAAACAACGGCTTTGTTAACCCTAATATTCCTTTAGCCAGATTACTCGCAGCAGAAAACATTCTATTAATGAGTCAGTCATTAGCAGAAAACGTCGCCCCTAATGGTGAGTTTTATTTGCAAGATCCCAGCAAAGATAATGCTGCCATCATCAAACTAGAGGTTGTCGGCTTAGATGATGATTTTGGACTCGGTAATGCCATAGTGGCTGATATTTCACTGGCTCAAAAATTATTGCATCAGCCAAAGCAGCTTTCTTACATTGCGTTATTTGATAATCCCGAGGCATTGATTAAACGTATTAATCAGCAAAACCTACTGCAACAACAAGCCAATATTACTGAACAGGATCAAGGCCAAGCTCTACAGGAACTCACCCGCAGTTTTCATCTAAATCTCAATGCCATGAGTATGTTGGCATTTGTAGTTGGACTTTTCATCGCCTACAACGGGGTGCGCTACAGTTTAATGAAGCGGCAAAAATTACTGGTGCAATTACTTCAGTTGGGAATTCAAAAGAATCGCTTAATGCTGGCATTAATCTGCGAACTAATGCTACTGGTGATAGTTGGCTCAGTTGTCGGTTTTATTCTTGGGCTGCAACTAAGTTTGTGGCTACAACCTATGGTGGCAATGACCTTAGAACAACTCTACGGCGCTAGACTTATGCCGGGTTCATGGCAATGGCAATGGTTGGTACAAGCAATTGGTCTAACTTTATTTGCCGGGCTATTAGCTTGCTTACCGCTATATAGACAACTCACCAATCAACCCCTTGCGCGAATAAGTACTAAAACTAACCAGGTACGCCACCTCGTTCGAACTCATAGGGTTCAATTTGCGGTTGCCTCAGTGAGTTTAATTGCTTGTGCAATTGCCTTCCCTTTCGCCGAACAGTATCAAGTCAGTTTAGGGTTAATGGGAGTGGTGATTGTTGCAATCCCACTCTTGCTGCCGCTCACCATATACAAAATAAGCCAATGGCTCGCACATATCTTCCCAGCGGGTATTTGGCATTATATGATTGCTGAAACCAAAGAGTTAATCGGCCCTTTATCACTTGCCATGATGGCGATGCTATTAGCATTAACGGCCAATATCTCTATGAATACCTTAGTGGGGAGCTTTGAAGTCACCTTAAAAACATGGCTCGAAAGCCGTCTACATGCTGACTTATATATGCGCCCTGCAAGCGATAAAATTCTCGATATACAAGACTTTTTAAGCGATAAAGAAAAGGTCAGTGGTGTCTATACCCAATGGACTGTTCAGTCACATTACCAAAATATGCCAGTCGAGCTGGTTACTAGGGACTTATATTCAACCAAAGTCACCAGTTCATTAAAATCTCAAACCAGTGACTTATGGCAAGAGTTTCAACTAGGTAATCAAATCCTTATCAGTGAGCCTATTGCCATAAAGTACGCTTTAAACCTTGGCGACACTTTCGAAATAGATGCCTTTACACAAACCTCGAGCTCACAATTATCCAGCAATACCTCAAGCTCTAGTGACCCATTGCCTATAATTGGCGGAATATTTTTTGATTACGGTAACCCTAAAGGCCAAGTCGTCATTGACCAAGAACTTTGGAAAAAAGTCGGTTTACCTGAAAAACCCAAAAGCATTGCAGCCAGTTACCAAGGAGACATCAGCGAACTGGAGCAATTGTTAGTCGATAGTAAGCTCATCTCTAACGCGCAAATGTACAACCAAGCAAAAATTAAACAACAAGCCATTGCCATGTTCAAACAAACGTTTTCTATTACCATGGTGCTCAACAGCTTAACCTTGATGGTTGCGGCCATTGGCTTGTTCAGTGCTTGCTTGATGTTAACCCAAGCTAGGCAAGCTCCACTGGCTAAGCTTTATGCTTTAGGTATAAGTAAAGGTCAATTAAGAGTCATGACATTTGTGCAGATGCAGCTCATTGTTCTGGTCACATGCTTGGTAGCATTACCTACTGGCGCTATTTTAGGATACTTATTAATTAACAAGGTGACCTTGCAAGCCTTCGGCTGGAGTATCGCCATGTTATGGGACTGGCAAGCTTATATTCGAGTGGTGGTTATCGCATTAACCACTAGCGCTGTTGCCATTGCGATTCCACTTTACTGGCAAACAAGAAAGCCGCTGATTAATAGTTTGCAGCAGGAGGCCTTATGAAGCCGATAATCTGTCCATCATTTGCTGTATTAAGTAAAACTAAGCGGAAAAAAGCCATTTCATGGCTACTGTTGCCAGCTTTACTGATGTTAGTGGCTTGTCAGCCAGAGCCTACTGCAACTATTAGTATGGGCGGTTTATTGGGTGAGCCATCTTCACAAATGGAAGATTACGACAGTGTCACACCTGGTTATCAATTTTCTTTTCCTGCCGACCACCAAAGTCATGACAATTTCCGTCAAGAGTGGTGGTACTTAACCGCCAACATGCAAACACAAGCAGGTGAGCAACTTGGTATTCAGTGGACTCAATTTAGAATTGCACTTGCAGCTAATAACTCAAATGTTGATAAAAAATCTGATTGGGCAACTTCACAGATGTATATGGCTCATGCCGCGTTAACCTCAAAAAGTAATCATCAAGCAGCCGAAAAATGGTCCCGAGGCCATCCTAACCTTGCCAGTATTAGTGCCCAGCCATTCAGGGCAAAATTAGATGACTGGCAATGGATTAGTGAATCGAATGGGCTTTTTCCTGCGACATTATCCGTAGCAACCAACGATTTTAGTTATCAGCTGTCTTTAACAAGTCACGCTCCAATGCAACTGCAAGGTGACAAGGGTTACAGCATTAAAAGTGCAGATGCTGCCGTCGCTTCTTATTACTATAGCCAACCATTTATAGATTTAACTGGCACGATAACACGCAACGGAAAACAAGAAATGGTTTCTGGTAAAGCTTGGTTAGATAGAGAGTGGAGTTCGCAATTTCTCACCAAAGCCCAACAAGGTTGGGACTGGTTTTCCATCAGGTTAGATGATGACTCTGCATTAATGGTATTTCAACTTCGCGGCGCAAATGAAGATACGCCCGATTTTTACAGTGCTAGACGAATGTTTGTTGACGGTTCGGGCCGAAATATCAGTAGTGCACAATCACCTGATGATATTTCCATGATGCCTATTAGTTGGCAGCAAACCGACAGTGGTAACTACCCTACGAGTTGGCAGCTAACAATTATTAGTGAGCAAATCGACGTCTCGATCAGTGCTCTTAACCCTGATAGCAATATGCCATTATCCATTGCTTATTGGGAAGGCCCCATTAACGTTAGCGGTAGCCATAGTGGCAATGGTTATATGGAATTAACTGGATACTAGTTTGCATTACTCCCTATCTTATACACACTAGATAATACGCATAGAGGTACTTAGATAAATGGTGAGAAAATAAAGAGTGGATGGGTTAAATTAAAATCAATTTATGGATGAAATTAGAACAATAAATAAAATGTGATAAATCCACGACTTCCCCTTCATTTTCTTCCATCTTCACCTAGAATCAATGTATCGATTAAATTAACAATAGCTAAATAAGTGACTGAGTAACTTCTAAAATGTGTTATAGATCACATGATAAAATGTGATCTACGACAATAAATCCTCAGTATACTCATTGCGAGGTATACCCATGAAAAATGTGAGGTTTAAACTCGATTACATAGAGATGAAAAAAGCCATTATTTGGCATAAAAAACGATGATTAGCCTATTTAAGGCTAACAACTAACAGCAAAGAGTGAGGAAACACCATGAGCATAAGCCGTCGCGAGTTTCTAAAAGCCAATGCCGCTACTGCAGCCGCGTCGGCTGTTGGGCTTGCCTTACCAATCAAAATGGTTCAAGCAGAAGAGAAGTCTGCAGAAATTAAATGGGACAAAGCCCCATGTCGTTTCTGTGGTGTAGGTTGTAGCGTTTTAGTCGGGACAAAAGGCGGTAAAGTTGTTGCGACTCAAGGTGACCCAGAAAGCCCTGTAAACAAAGGTCTTAACTGTGTTAAAGGCTACTTCCTTTCTAAAATCATGTACGGTAAAGACCGTCTAACTTCGCCATTATTGAGAATGAAAGATGGCAAGTATGATAAAGAAGGTGATTTCACTCCTGTTAGTTGGGATGTTGCTCTAGATACTATGGCTGACAAGTGGAAAGAAAGCATCGCTAAAAAAGGCCCTACTTCAGTCGGTATGTTTGGTTCAGGCCAATGGACGATTTGGGAAGGCTATGCTGCATCTAAATTACACAAAGCTGGTTTCTTAACTAACAATATCGACCCTAACGCTCGTCATTGTATGGCATCTGCGGTAGGTGGTTTCATGCGTACCTTCGGCATCGATGAGCCAATGGGCAGCTATGACGATTTCGAAGCAGCTGATCACTTCGTGCTTTGGGGCGCGAACATGGCAGAAATGCATCCAATTCTATGGTCACGCTTAACAGACCGTCGTTTAAGCCACGCTGGCAGCAAGGTTCACGTTTTATCGACGTTTGAAAACCGCAGCTTCGAGCTTGCCGACAACGCAATGGTGTTTAAGCCGCAAACTGACTTAGTTATCTTGAACTACATTGCTAACTACATCATCCAAAACGATGCGGTTAATAAAGACTTCGTTAGCAAGCATACTAACTTTGCAGAAGGTGTGACTGATATCGGTTACGGTCTTCGCCCTGAGCATCCTCTAGAGCAGAAAGCAAAGAACCCAGGTAATGGTAAGTCTAAGCCTATCTCTTTTGAAGAATACGCAAAATTCGTTAGTACTTATACTGCTGAATACGCATCTGAAATGAGTGGCGTGCCAGTTGAAAATCTTGAAGAAATGGCAAAAGCGTATGCTGATCCTAACATCAAGATCATGAGCTTATGGACTATGGGTATTAACCAACATACTCGTGGTGTTTGGGCAAACAACATGCTTTATAACATTCACTTGTTAACAGGCAAAATCGCTACTCCTGGTAACAGCCCATTCTCATTAACTGGTCAACCATCAGCTTGTGGTACAGCTCGTGAAGTTGGTACATTCGCTCACCGTCTACCTGCAGATATGGTAGTGGCAAATCCTAAGCATCGTGCCATGACTGAAGAGTTATGGCAATTACCAGAAGGCACTATTCCGCCTAAACCTGGTTACCATGCTGTTCTTCAAAGCCGTATGCTTAAAGATGGCAAACTAAACTGTTACTGGACTATGTGTACCAATAACATGCAAGCGGGTCCAAACATTAACGATGAAATTTACCCAGGTTTCCGTAACCCTGAAAACTTTATTGTGGTATCAGATCCATACCCAACAGTGACGGCAACAGCTGCTGACTTGATTCTTCCTACTGCAATGTGGGTTGAGAAAGAAGGTGCATATGGTAACGCAGAGCGTCGTACTCATATGTGGCACCAGCAAGTTCCAACTCCTGAAGGTGCTAAGTCTGACTTATGGCAGCTTGTTGAGTTCTCTAAACGCTTTAAAGTATCTGAAGTATGGCCTGCAGAGTTAATTGCTAAAAAACCTGAATATGCTGAAAAGACTTTATATGACATCTTGTTTGCTAACGGCGTAGTGGACAAATTCCCTACTTCTGAGTGTAAAGGCGAATACAACGACGAAAATGAAGCATTCGGATTCTACCTTCAAAAAGGTCTGTTTGAAGAATATGCTCAGTTTGGTCGTGGGCACGGTCACGATTTAGATGCATTTGACAACTATCATGAAAACCGCGGTAAACGTTGGCCTGTAGTTAATGGTACCGAAACGGTTCGCCGTTTTGTTGAAGGTAGTGATCCATACGTTAAAGCTGGTGAAGGTTATAACTTCTACGGCAAGCCTGATGGTCGCGCAGTGATTTTTGCTCTGCCATTTGAGCCTGCAGCTGAAGAGCCAAATGAAGAGTTTGACCTATGGATGTCAACGGGTCGCGTACTTGAACATTGGCATACCGCTAGTATGACAGCCCGTGTACCAGAACTGCATAAGTCTTACCCTGATGCACAAGTATTCATGCACCCTAAAGATGCGAGCAGTCGCGGTCTTAAAAATGGTGATGAAGTGAAAGTGATTTCTCCACGTGGTGAAGTTAAAACTCGTGTTGAAACCAAAGGCCGTAACAAGCCACCTGTCGGCGTGGTATTTATGCCATTCTTTGATGCTAGACAGCTGGTAAACAAACTATTACTTGATGCAACGGATCCATTATCGAAAGAAACGGATTTCAAGAAGTGTCCTGTGAAGATTGTTAAAGCCTAACTTGACTGAAGCGATGTCTGATCAAACGGAATATAGGCATCGCTCATCACTAATTTTCTCTATCCATTTACAATGATAATGGATATGACGGAGTGTAAACCATGAAGAAAATACTCAGCCTTGCTGCGATAGTGCTCAGTCTTAGCGCATGCTCAGGTCAACAAACACCAGAAACTGCTGCGCCAGTGACTGTTAAATCACTAGCTGGCGATGTCGCTATTACAGCAACAATGCCAGCAGATGCTAAAGCGACTTACCCAAGCCGTGGTAAATCATTAGAAAGAACATTTGTGCATATGCCGCCACTCATCCCGCACAAAGACTCTTATAAAATTACCATGAAGAAAAATGGTTGTTTATCGTGTCACAGCACTGAGAAAGCGGCCCGAATGAAAGCTACGCCAGTTGATGCATCTCACGTGAAAGCTGACGGCGAGTTTGACGATAAGTACTACTTCTGTGTTCAGTGTCACGTTGCTCAAGCTGACAACAAAGAAGCAATTGTCGGTAATACTCACACTAACTAAGCTTTATTGAGTCTGTATATTGCAAACAATAAAATGCCACCGTCCAAGGACAGTGGCATTTTTTATTGCTTTACTCTTCCATAACACTTGCAAAGCACTTGTATAGTACTTTTATAGCTGTTTACGCATTACAAAGTTATTAATCTTCTGGCCTCTTACTTCCACACTTTGGGCCTCTTCTTCCACAAAGCCATATCGACTGAAAAATGGTTTTGCGGTAATACTCACCTCAGCATACAAACTATTAAGCTTTAACTTTATCGCCTTGTTGAAGATAGCTTGCATTAATGCATCACCCACACCTTGCCTCTGAAAGTCGGCGCTGCAGTAGAAATGATCGATATAACCATCATCTTGAACATCCGCAAAACCAGCTATGAGATGATTAACCTCAGCCACAAAAGGATCCATTTTTGTCACTCTTTCCACCCAAGCGCTTTCATTGTACTCAAGAGGTGCCCATGCGGTCACCTCAGCTAACGAATAGTGCTGACGGTTAACATTATGAATGGTATTAAGCTTTAGCTGCCATAAAGGCTTTATGTCGCTTGTGGTAAAGCGCCTTACTTTAATCATGACTCTTCCTTGATACTATTTTTGCCTACACTTTACATCTTGATATATAAGCTGCAAGGCGCTAAAGACACCTCAAACTCGGAAAGGCGTTTTTATTTTCTCTTATTAAAAACCAAGTAGATATACTGTCAGTATTGAATTTTAAGTATAAAAAAACCGCTGCAAAGGCAGCGGTTTTTAATTAAAGAGTTTAGTTAAGAATTACTTCTTAGCTTCACGCTCTTTAACTTCAGCAATTACTTTTTCAGCAACACTGTTTGGACATGGTGCGTAGTGAGCGAATTCCATAGAGAATTGGCCACGACCAGATGTCATAGTACGTAGTGAACCGATGTAACCGAACATTTCTGATAACGGTACGTCAGCTTTAATACGAACACCAGTAACACCAGCCATTTGGTCTTTGATCATACCACGACGACGGTTAAGGTCACCAATTACGTCACCTACGTTGTCTTCTGGGCTGAATACGTCAACGTTCATGATAGGCTCAAGAAGTTGTGCACCGGCTTTAGGCATAGACTGACGGAATGCGCCTTTAGCAGCGATTTCGAACGCGATAGCTGACGAATCAACTGCGTGGAAAGCACCATCAGTAAGTTCTAGTTCAACGTCTAACACAGGGAAACCAGCAACAGTACCGGTGTTCATCATGCTAGCGAAACCTTTCTCAACTGCAGGCCAGAATTCTTTAGGTACGTTACCACCAACAACTGAAGAGCTGAAAGTGAAACCAGTGTTTTGCTCACCAGGCTTGATGATGTAGTCAATTTTACCAAACTGACCAGAACCACCAGACTGTTTCTTATGCGTGTAGCTATCTTCAGTTACCTTAGTGATAGTTTCACGGTAAGCAACTTGAGGCTCACCAACAATTAAGTCTACACCGTAAGTACGCTTAAGGATGTCTACTTTAATGTCTAAGTGAAGCTCACCCATACCTTTAAGGATGGTTTCGCCTGAATCTTCGTCAGTTTCTACGCGGAAAGATGGATCTTCTGCAATCATTTTACCGATAGCGATACCCATTTTCTCTGAACCACCTTTATCTTTAGGTGCTACAGCGATAGAGATAACTGGCTCTGGGAATACCATTGCTTCAAGAGTACAAGGATGTTTAACATCACATAAAGTGTGACCAGTTTGAACATTCTTCATACCAACGATAGCGATAATGTCACCAGCTTGAGCTGAATCTAATTCGTTACGCTCATCAGCTTGCATTTCAACCATACGACCAACACGCTCAGTTTTACCTGTAGCAGAGTTAAGGATGGTGTCACCTTTCTTGATCTTACCTGAGTAGATACGTACGAAAGTTAGTGCACCAAAACGGTCATCCATGATTTTGAATGCTAAAGCTTTGAATGGCTCGTCAACTGAAACTAAAGCGTGCTCGCCTGTTTCGTTACCTTCTTCATCAGTAAGAGGCTGAGGATCAACTTCAACTGGATCAGGTAGGTAGTCAACAACAGCATCAAGAAGAAGCTGCATACCTTTGTTCTTAAACGCAGAACCACAGTAAGTTGGGAAGAATGCCATTGTACGAGTACCCTTACGGATACAACGCTTAATGTCTTCCATAGATGGCTCTTCGCCTTCCATGTAAGCTTCCATTAGATCGTCGTCTTGCTCAACAGCAGTTTCGATTAGCATTTCACGGTATTCTTCTACCATGTCAACCATATCAGCTGGAACGTCTTCGATCTTGTAGTTTTCTGCTTGTCCAGTTTCATCCCATACCCATGCTTTACGAGTAAGTAGATCAACTACACCAGAGAATTCGTCTTCGATACCAATCGGTAAAACCATAACCAATGGGTTAGCAGCTAGAACGTCTTGAGTTTGCTTAACAACGCGTAAGAAATCAGCACCCATACGGTCTAATTTGTTTACGAAGATGATACGAGCAACTTCTGATTCGTTAGCATAACGCCAGTTAGTTTCTGACTGAGGCTCAACACCACCAGAACCACAGAATACACCTACACCGCCATCAAGAACTTTAAGCGAACGATATACTTCAACTGTGAAGTCAACGTGGCCTGGAGTGTCGATAACGTTAAAACGGTGGTCATTCCAGAAACAGCTTACTGCTGCTGACTGAATAGTAATACCGCGCTCAGCTTCCTGTTCCATGAAGTCAGTAGTAGATTCACCATCATGTACTTCACCGATCTTGTGGATCTTACCGGTTAGCTTAAGGATACGCTCGGTGGTCGTGGTTTTACCCGCGTCAACGTGAGCGAAGATACCAATGTTTCTGTATTTGGATAATTCGGTCATGATTCAACTTTAATGATTAGTTAAGAGGTAAACGGAGTATGTAAAAAAGCTAGACACACCGCACATCTGGTTATTTAAGGCGCATATTGTAAGTGGGAACCTTCAAATGCGCAAATAGGACTTGCAAAATTTATCACATTTTGCAAAAAAAAATTGCCTTTAATTTCATTATTCCTAAATAAAACAATAAAATAAAAGTTATTGTTTATTTTTCAAACAACTTAATTTTTCAGACCCAAATCGTGTATTTTTTATGACGAATAGGCTGAGTAAGACATTTTTTCTGCAATCGGCAACAAAAAAGCGAATTTGTATCAATTCATTCAATCTTGATTACGTTAATTTGTGACGAGTTCAATCTTGCGTAGCGATAAAAAATCCCCAGTTTTTCAACTGAGGATTTATACAAGCAATTTAGTTAACGTAATAGCCTTGCTATCACGCTAATTGATTATTACTCACCATCGATAGGTAAAATAACAAACAGTAAATCGCCTTGAGAAACCTGTTGGCCATTACCATTCAAAATACGTTCAATACGGTATTTCTGATTTTCAGGGTAAAGCACAGCGTTTTGACGGTTAAATCCAGCTAGAGTTACTTGCGAGAACATCTTCATCGCTTCTGTAAGCGCTAAATTCTGATCCACAGTAACAATGTCACCTTCTTTAACGAAGTCTGGCTCACCTGGGGCTGGTGAGGTATAGAAGATACCAGCACCTTGTGCCAATACTTTAAGCTCATTACTTTCAGCAACACGCAGTGATTCAGTGTCTAAACCTACTGTCTCAGCAGCGGCTTCCATTTCAGCAACAAGCGCAGGCACATCTAACTCAGCCATTAAGCGTGGTAAGTAGTTAGTATCGTAAACACCTTCATTAAACGTCGCATCCTTGAGGATAAGCTTCAATAATGGAATGTTAGTTGCGATACCTTTAATCACTACGTTATCAAGGTAAGCTGACATCTTAGTCACAACATCTTCACGTGATTCACCACGAATAATGATTTGTGCAATCAAGCTATCGTAGTAAGGCGATACTTCTTTACCAGTTTCAGCAATAGAGATGATTTCAATACCTTCACCTTCTGGCATGATGCACTCAGTGATCATTCCGGGGTTTGGTAATAACTGAAGAATACCGTCACTATCAAGTGCCGCTTTTTCAGCAGTCACACGAACTTCCATCGCGTAACCTTGATCAACTGGCTCTAAATCTTCAATTGAACGACCAGCCGCAATATCAAACTGCGCGCTAACAATATCAATACCTGAAGTTGCTTCAGTAACAGGATGCTCAACTTGAAGACGTGTGTTCATTTCCATGAAGTACACTTCGTTAGCATCAAGATTGTAAATAAACTCAACGGTACCAGCGCCCATGTAATCAGTCGCATCACCTAAGTCACGAGTGTATTCAAGCACGCGTTGCTTAAGCTCTTCTGGCAACATTGTCGAACCAGATTCTTCAATCACTTTCTGGTTGTTACGTTGCACTGAACAGTCACGAATACCCAGTACTTTGGTGTTTCCAAATTTATCACGTAGTAACTGAACTTCGATGTGACGTAGAGAGGTTACGTACTTCTCTAAGTACAAATCGCCATTACCAAATGCTGCTGCAGCTTCAGTAGATGTCTTTTGGAATAATCCAATCATATCTTCAGGTTTAGTTACAACTTGAATACCTTTACCGCCACCGCCTTGTACCGCTTTAAGCAATACTGGGTAGCCAATTTCAAGTGCAACATTCACAGCTTGTTCAGCATTAGTCAAAATACCATGCGAACCAGGTACTACAGGGACGTTTTGGTCTTGTGAAGTCTTAATCGCATTCGACTTGTTACCCATAGTTGTCATTGAGTGCACGCTTGGGCCAACAAAGTTAACCCCATTGTTGACACATAATGCAGCGAATTGTGGGCTTTCAGATAAGAAACCAATACCAGGGTGAAGTGCATCAACATTTTCGTAGTCAGCTACTTTCAATACAGAGTATGCATTCAAGTAACTTTCGTCAGATGTATTACCACCAATACAAACAAGCTTATCGTTCACCTTAAGCATGTCTGCAGGTACAGAAGTCATATCAGGATCTGATGCCACAAGTACAACGTTAATCTTGTTATCGTGTGCTTTACGGATCAATTTCACCGCTGTACAGCCACGAGCATGTACTAAGACTTTATCGATAGGCTTCATTAGCTCACGAGGGTCGTCTTGAACAATCTTCTCTTCAATGGCTTTAACTTCAGGCACTAGGCTTGATAATGCTTTAGCAATAATCTCATTAGCATGCAGCGTTGGTAGCGGCATTAATGGATCAATACTTGATAAATGGCTATCTAAAGTATCGCTGAACGGGTTGTGTACTAAGCCCGTCATTGCACCAGGGACTTTCGACAAGTAGTTCGATAACGTCGCTGTTGATGGTAAGTACGCAGGTACAACCATTTGGCCAGCAAATGGCATGTTAGTACCCGATAGGTAGTAAGTTTGCACTAACGGATGTGTCACGAAGCTTGCTTGCGCGCCACCAGTACAATCACCAAAACCAAACATCAATACTGGTAATTCGTTATCACGGACAAAACGCGTGATACGGTCATTGACTACCGCCATTGAGAATAGTGCAGCAGCACCTTCTTTGGTTTGCATACCACCAGAACTGATGAAACATACCACTGGTAACTTACGTTTAGCACATTCAATCAATAGCGCACTGAATTTTTCAGCACTTGCCATATCGAACGCACCTGCTTGGAATGCAATGTTAGACACTGCAACACCAACGCGATGTTTACTGTCACCATGTTCAAAATCAGCAACACCAGTAATCAAACCACAAGGGCGAATACCTTTATCTAATGCATCTTCAATCGATAAACGGAAACCAGGAAAGTTAAGTAAGTTAGCTGACATCTTGTCGCCATTTAACTCTTCAAATTCGCTGAAGAACTTACCAATAACATTCTCCCAACCCATTTTTCCTTGGCGCTTTTCATCGCGAAGTACTTTTTGGATAAGCAGATCTTGGTAACCCATGGTTAGACGGTTCCAGAAATCTTTACGACGACCAATACGTACAGGGTTAATAGCACCTGTGTATTTGCTTTGGTCTTCTTCACTGTCAAAGTATTCAGGCAGTAAACGCTCAAAGAAGTAGGTCAAGATAACGAATAAGCTGTCATTCAGCTGTGGGTTACCTACACTCTTCCATTGTTCAACACGTGTTAGCAATTCAGCACGGTTAGACTGTTCCATGAAGAACTTAAGCCATTTGTAGAACTTGTTCTTATCGTTAGCGTCGTCATTTTTTGAAAGCGCGATATCGATAGACGTATGCAGTAACTTATCAACCGATTCGCGAGACAGACTCTTAGACATCATCGCTTCTTTCGAAATCGATGCTAAGTTTTGAACAACATTGTCGTATAACGCATTAAAGATTAATACGTTATGACATTGCCAAATGAAGTCTTCACGTAGCTCGTCATTAACCACAATATCAAGAACAGTTAATTGATTTAATTCAGGCCAAGGCGCTTGAGTTTTTGATGCTGGCAATGATTCAAGATGCTTAATTAAGCCTTTGAAGTTGTTAGCCGCATTGCTCTTCCAACGGTGATATAAAGACCAACCAATATTGAACAATAACGCTTTACGAGCTTTCTTATAGTTCTCTTTTGGCTCACCTAAAATGAAACGTGTGATCACGTTACGTTCAGTTGAGATCTCATTACGCTTGCTATCAAACGTACCCCAAAGCTTATTCAGCTCTTCGTCATAAACAAGCTTATCAGGAGTTGATAACCAAGCTTGGAAGACACTGTCTTGCTCTTGTTGGATACGCTCAAGTAAGTCACCTTCTGGCACACTCACTTTTGATAAACGACCGTACTGCTCAACCGAGATTGAATGAATACGGCTACGCAGTGTTAAGTAGCGTAAATAACGGTATGCACTACCAAATAAGTTGTGGTGCATGGTTGGGCTGCTAGCAACGGCCAAACCTTGGTTATTCTCTAACGCTACTAAGTTCTTAGATGGGTCTAAGTAACGAGTCAGACTGCGATCGTAATGCTCACGTAAATCTTCTGATTCACGAACAAAGTTAATCGCTGCAGTTTCAACAGCTTCGATACTGCTGATAATCGCGCGGCGTAAATTATGTTGGCGCTCATCTTTATCATATGGAGAGAAATCAACAATACCGTCGATACAACCTGCAGTCAGTAACTCTTCAGGAGAAACACCCACTGACTTAGCACATTCCTGCCAAGATAAGTTGTACTTACGTGCAATAGATTGCAGACCTTGTGGCTGAATCGTATTGAAAATACCATCACGTAGTGACAATAAAATGTTGGCTGCTGCTAATGGAATTGCACCACCAGAGTAACCAGCACCGATAACGATACCGACAGTCGGTACGTCAACGTTGGCACTTTCAGCAATCGCTTTAGAAATGGTGTGAGCTTGGTTTTGGCTGTTAGCCACTTCACCCGCATCGGCACCTGGAGTATCAATTAAGTAAACGATTGGCATTGATAGTTCTGAAAAGTGACGAATCGCTTTACATGCAGCTAAGTGATGCTCAGGCATCCACGCGCCATTACCAGTGGTTCTTTCTTGGGCAATAAAACCAACACGGCGAGTACGAGAACCAAAGTTTAATTCGATTTCAGCACTGTAAAACGAGCCAAGATGATTTTCGGCAATTAACTTACCTTTTAAATCAGCAATAACACGCTTTGCACTTGGGCGGTTTTTATCTTGAGTCGGTTGAATAACTTTCGTTACGTAGGTATCGACATCGAGTGTCGCTAACTCTTTTAAGTTTGATTGGATTGCATCTTCAGATAACAATCCTTTGATTTCTTCAGCCAAAGATTGCTTGCTATGAGCAGGAAATAATGAAAAATCTTTAGCTAAATGTTCCGCTTGTAAAAATAGCGGATCAGCCGCTTGAGCTGTTGTCTTGTTTACGGGCTGCTTTTTGCTAGTCATCAAAAGATCCTCTGCTTATATAGCCTCTAAAATTTTTAGACGGTAAATATAACTTTGTTCCCTGTCAAATTACCATTAAACTATCGGAGACGCTTTGTTCCATTTTTGAGACAGTGAGGCTAAGGTGCCTGATTTAAACGGTATGATGCTGTTTGCAGCAGTAGTTAGAGCAAAAGGTTTTTCACAAGCAGCCCGAGACATCGGACAACCAAAATCAACCATTAGTCGCAAGGTTGCTCAGCTAGAAGAGCAGCTAGGCGTGCGGCTACTGCAACGTGACACCCGTAATTTAAGTCTCACTCAAGTCGGTTCGTTATTCTTTCAGCATTGTGACTCTATCAGTCAAGAAATCGATGCGGCCAAAGCCATTATTGAAAATACCCACAGTGATATTTCTGGTTCACTGCGAGTGGCCATACCAGTCTCATTCTCCCAAGAAGTGATCGCTAACTTATGCAGTAGCTTCATGCGCCTTTATCCTAATATCGAACTGGACGTTCAATTTACCGACAGTAATGTTGGCTTAGTGGGCGAAGGCTACGATATTGCCATTAAGTATGGTCCGCTAGAATCTTCTGATTTAGTCGCGAAATTGCTATTTGAACGCCAACCTATTTTAGTCGCAAGTCCCGGATATCTCAAAAAATCGGGCACACCTGCAACACCACAAGAGTTAGCCCAGCACAGTGGTATATTATTAGGCACGAGTTTATCCGCGCCAATTTGGCCTGTGGGTAAAGGAAGTCGAAAAACCATGGCTAGCTTTAAGCGTAAAGTCAGAGTGAATAGTGCCAGTATGGTTAAGCGGCTAGCGCAAGATGATTTTGGTATTGCTATGCTATCCAATAACAGCTGTAAGCAAGAACTTGCTGCGGGAAGCTTAGTTCCGATTTTACAAGAGTGGCCAATGGAATCATTTAAAGTTTATGGTGTGTATTCAAGCCGTAAACAATTAGCCAATAATATCAGCGCTTTTCTAGATTTTTTTGCCAAACGATACAGTAGCCAAGAGTCTTTGCAATCAATAATGAATTAGTATCAAAGCCGTGGTAAATTAAACCATAACAACGAAAAGACATCCTAAAGGAATAGCCATGTTCAAGCCCCTAATCACCAGCACTTTAATTGCTGCGGTACTTCTATGTACCCATTCCACTTATGCTCAAGACTCAAGCAAACTAGACGTAGAAGAGTTGCGCCTACCGCAAGTGATGGATGTTATGGCTGATGTGGCTAATCGTTTTGATAACCTCAACACTCAGCTAGATAACCAACTGAGTGCTTCCACTGATGAATTAGCCATTACTCAAATGGTAGCATCGCAAGGCACCAAGTTGTGGCAGCAAGCGGTTGCAGATGTCAAAGCAGGTAACTATGATGATCGCGCTCTGTATTGGAGCCGTTTAGCCATGCGAAAAACCTTAAAAACTGCTGATGCTGGTTATAATATTGTACCTTGGCAACGAGACATTCTTGTTAAAGCATTTGAAAAGTCTTCTCGCGGTTTAAGCGATATTCATTTTAAGCCAGAAACTCGCATCAAAATTTTGCTTACGGGTTTTGATCCATTCTTTTTAGACAAAGATATCACCCAAAGTAATCCATCTGGGTTAACCGCCTTAGCTCTCGATGGCATGATCTTCGATGTTGACGGTAAGCAAGCACAAATTGAAACCGTGATGATCCCAGTTAGATTTGCAGATTTTGATAATGGCATTATCGAATCACTGCTCACACCTATGTATCGAGACAACAGTATTGATATGATTTTCACTGTTAGCATGGGCCGTGATGATTTTGATATTGAACGCTTCCCTGCTCGTGGACGAAGCGCTGCAGCGCCAGATAACTTAAACGTTTACACTGGAGCCAGCAAAACAACACCTAAAGCACCGTTATTTAATGGCGGCACCTTAAATGGGCCAGAGTTCGTTGAATTCTCTCTCCCTGTAAAAGCAATGCAACAAGCTGAAGGTCAATGGCAGGTCAATGATAACCACCAAGTCACTACCGTTAGTCGTGGTCAGTTTGACGCTAAGTCGCTTTATGAGTTAGTTAATGAAACTTCAGTTGAGGGCTCAGGTGGTGGGTATTTATCTAATGAAATTTCCTACCGTAGCATATTACTAAAAGAGCAATTTAAACGTGACATCCCAGTTGGACACATCCATACCCCAAGAGTCAGTGGTTATGATGCCGATACTGAATGGGCCATTGTGGAGCAAATTGTCGATATGGTGAAGCTTGCCGCAGCGCAAGAATAAGTTTTACCAGGAACAGGTTTGCCTTATAGCGGTTAATTAAGATTGCGGTAAACCTGTTCAGCACGATACACTCAAATGCGTTTATCTACCCTTGATGAGAGCCTTATAGCCAAATACTCATCACTATCATTTACAGCCCTAACAATCATCTCTTATGTTTAAATCACTGTTTAGTCGTAATTCACAAACCAAAACCACTAAGGCGACAGGTTTACGCCCAGCCAAATCACTCGTTCCCGCCCAAAGCTGTCTTCCTAAAACTGAAGCACAACAGCAAGTACTGCAAAAAATAGAAACTGACTATCAGCAAGCAGAGCTAATATTAAAGCGTCAATTTCCAAGACCCGTTGTGCAATTTACATTGAGAGGGAAAAGTGCCGGAACCGCTCATTTACAAGTGAATAAACTACGTTTTAATCCTGTATTACTGGAAGAAAACAGCGCCGAATTCATTGAACAAGTTGTGCCCCACGAAATCAGCCATTTATTGAGCTTTCAATTATATGGCCGAGTAAAACCTCACGGACTTGAATGGCAACGCATAATGCATCATGTTTTCAATGTTTCTGCAGATACAACTCACCAACTGAATACTCAATCGGTTGCTGGTAAGCAATTTGAGTACTTCTGCGCTTGCGGGCCAGTCATGCTATCTATTCGGCGCCACAATAAAGTCGTGCGTAATCAAACTCAGTACCGCTGTAAAACCTGCGCGCAAGTGCTCTCATCTGAATCTAAATAGCTATAATGTAAGCTAAAAATGCATAAGGATTTATTTAATACATAACAAGTTAATTGAAAGCATAATAAATAGCATATTCGATTGTTAAACCCCATTGCATCCGCAGTTTCAATCCCTTACCATCCTTCACAAATATCAGGTGATACCAACCCGTATCCCCTGTGCCGTATTGAATGAAGTTAGGGTTTATTTTGTCGTATCAACACCTAAGTAAAAATCACCAATTTATCGCTGTATTAGTCATCGCTATCATCGCCGTCATAACCAGTTATAGCGCAGAGGCAGCAAAGCACCCAACCAGCTTTAGAAGTGCTAAAAAAGTCGCCCAAAAAATATATAGCAATGCTTTACCTATGAGCAGTTTCTATTGTGGTTGTGATATCAATGTCGTTGGTAAACAATGGAAGCCTGATTTAGAAAGCTGTGGTTATCAAGTTCGAAAACAAATTCCACGCGCCAACAGAATCGAATGGGAACATGTGGTATCCGCTTGGGAATTCGGTCATCAACTACAATGCTGGCAAGACGGTGGTCGCAAAAATTGTGGTAGAACCAGCCCTGAATTTAAAAAAATGGAATCCGATTTACACAACCTCACCCCAGCAGTAGGTGAAGTAAACGGTGATAGAAGCAACTATCGTTTTAGCGAATGGAACGGACAAGCTACCCAATACGGCCAATGTGCTATGGTAGTCGACTTTAAAGGACGAAAAGCGCAGCCTCCTAAACAAAGCCGCGGCGCAATTTCTCGTACCTACTTTTACATGCAACAAACTTATGGGTTGTCTATTTCTTCTAGCCAGAGACGATTATTCGAGGCATGGAACAAAACTTACCCAGTTGATAGCGTAGAATGTTTACGAGATAAACTAATTGCAAAAAACCAAGGCAATCATAATAATTTTGTCTTAAAACAATGTCAGAATCTCGGCCTCATTGATTAAGGATTTACTATGCGTGTCCCAAGAATTTACCAACCTATCAATGAACTTACTGTTAATCAGCAAGTAAAATTAGATGAAGATGGCGCTGCACATATTGGTCGTGTTTTACGTATGAGCGAAGGTGAAAATATTAGCCTGTTCACTGGCGATGGCTTTGATTACCTTGCCACGATCGTGAGTGCTAATAAAAAGAACGTCACTGTTGAGATTATCGATAAAACAGAGAATAACTCAGAGTCGCCACTCAATTTACACCTAGGCCAAGTTATTTCTCGCGGTGACAGAATGGACTTCACCATTCAAAAATCGGTTGAATTAGGTGTTACCACCATTACACCGTTATTTTCTGATCGGTGCGGTGTAAAACTTAATGGCGAACGTTTAGAGAAGAAAATTAACCAATGGCAAAAAATTGTTATCAGTGCCTGTGAGCAATCAGGTCGCAGTTTTGTGCCAACAGTTAGACCAGCAATGACTTTAAGCCAATGGTGCGCTGAACAAACAGATGCATTAAAGTTAAACCTACACCCTCGCGCTGCGCACGGCATTAATGGTTTAGCATTAGAAAATACCAAAGTACGGTTATTAATTGGCCCTGAAGGCGGTCTATCAGAAGAAGAGATAGCGATGACAGAAACGCACCTCTTTACCGACGTATTACTTGGTCCACGAGTATTACGTACAGAAACAGCTTCACTAACCGCGATTACCGCTTTGCAATTACGATTCGGTGATATCGGTTAATCAATGATATAAGCATTGAGAAAATAAGGATAAAGGTATGATAAAGCTCGGCATAGTAATGGATCCAATCAGCGAAATTAACATTAAGAAAGACTCTAGTTTTGCAATGTTAATGGCTGCTCAATCACGCGGCTACGAACTGTATTACATGGAAATGCAAGATCTTGCTATGGTCAATGGCAAGGCTATGGCAAACATGCGTTCGTTAACTGTTGAAGATAATGCCAGCAAATGGTTTGAACTAGGTGAAAGCGTTGACACCCCACTTGCCGATCTTGACGTCATCTTAATGCGAAAAGACCCGCCATTTGATACTGAATTCATATACGCAACTTACATGCTTGAACGCGCTGAAGAAGAAGGTGTATTGATCGTCAATAAGCCGCAAAGCTTACGTGATGCTAATGAAAAGCTGTTTACAGCTTGGTTCCCTGAATTTACGCCAGAAGCCGTGGTCACTCGTGACGCAAAGCGTATTCGCGCTTTCTTAGCAGAGAAAGGCGATATCATTCTAAAACCACTTGATGGTATGGGCGGTGCATCGATTTTCCGCGTAAAACAAGATGATCCTAATATTGGGGTGATTTTAGAAACCTTAACCGAGCACGGTACCCGTTACGCTATGGCTCAAGGTTTTATCCCAGCAATCAAGCAAGGTGATAAACGTATTTTGGTGGTAGATGGTGAACCTGTTCCTTATTCATTGGCACGTATCCCAATGAAAGGCGAAACACGCGGTAATTTAGCAGCTGGCGGTAGTGGTGTTCCTCAACCTTTATCTGAAAGTGATTTTCATATCGCGCGCACTTTAGGCCCAGAGCTTAAAAAGCGTGGACTGATTTTTGTGGGATTAGATGTTATCGGTGACAAGCTAACTGAAATTAACGTTACCAGCCCAACGTGTATTAAAGAAATTGAAGCCGCATTTGATGTGGATATTACTGGCATGCTGATGGATGCCATTGAAGTACGGATTAATAAACAAGCTTAATCTACGGTTCTGCCTATCATCCAATCTTGATAGGCAGACAAATTAAGCCTTTAACCCCTTTGTATTTTCAGGACTAACAATGCCAATAAAAACAACACTGAGCTTAATACTCGGGATGTTCCTGTGTTTTTCAACTAGCACATTTGCCAATGCACCATTAGCAAATACGCCATTAACCGATACTGCAACAACTGAAACGGCTCAATCACAAGCAAAACAAACAGCCTCACAGATCCAAGTTCAAGTATCTAGTGTGTCTGACGCTTCAATTACCAATACATCAAAAGCCAGTGCATCAAAAGCAGCTGAGTTAGCAAATACCGACCCCGCAAAATTACCAGCGAACATTGTCGCCCCAATCACCAATGTAGCGAGTAAAAAAGTTAAGTCATCAGCACCTTCAAAGCCAAAAAATATGATCATCATGATTGGCGACGGTATGGGCCCAGCCTATACAACGGCTTATCGTTACTTTAAAGATAATCCTGATACCGAAGAAATGGAACAAACCGTATTCGACCGTTTACTCGTCGGTATGGCGAGTACTTTTCCCGCGCCAGTAAGCGGCTATGTTACTGATTCAGCAGCATCTGCAACGGCTTTGGCCACTGGGTTTAAAACCTATAATGGCGCCATTTCAATCGATGTAGATAAACGTCCGCTGACCACCATTATGGAAATGGCTAAAAAGGTTGGACTATCAACTGGTGTAGCTGTTAGTAGTCAAGTTAATCATGCAACTCCAGCCGCCTTTCTTGCCCACAATGAGCATCGCCGCAACTATGTACAGATTGCCGAAGGGTACTTAAAGTCTGATGCTGATGTGATCTTGGGTGGTGGGCAAAAATACTTTTCTGATGACTTATTAGATGAGTTTAAAGCTAAAGGCTATCAGCATATTACGGAATTTGAGCAACTCGATAGCATCACCAAGCCAAAGGTTTTAGGCTTATTCGCTGACGTGCAACTTCCTTGGGTAATAGACGAGCAAGAAGCTTATAAACTCAGTACCCTAACGAAGAAATCACTCGAGTTACTATCACAGAATGAGCAAGGGTTTATATTGATGGTTGAAGGCAGCTTAATTGACTGGGCAGGACATTCAAATGATATTGCCACAGCCATGGGTGAAATGCAGGAGTTTGCCAACGCCATTGAAGTGGTCGAGCAGTTTGTACGTGAACGTCAAGACACACTTATGATTGTTACCGCAGACCACAACACAGGAGGACTGTCTATAGGTGCTAATGGTGAATATGAGTGGAACCCTGCAATGCTGCATGATATTAAAGCTTCACCACAAACGATCTCTGAAGAATTAATCGCGGTAGATGACTGGCAACAACGTTTTAACCAACTCATTGGCTTTGAAGCTACAGCCGAAGAAATTTCCAGCCTTAATTCTGCAAGAATGCAGGGTCAAAAGCAGTTATATAAATCAATACTGCAAATCATCGATACCCGCACTAATACCGGATGGACATCTGTAGGTCACACAGCTGATGATGTGCAAGTATTTGCAGCAGGGCCTGGTGCGTTATTATTTAGTGGTCATCAAGACAATACTGAAATCGCAACTAAAATGATGAGTTTATTACCTAAAGCAATCAATTAATCAGAGTCGATTTTTTTACCTTAGATAAGCACCAAACAGCTTCATATTAAGAGCAACCTAATCACTATATGTAGTTTGCGTTGCTCTTTTTGCTTACAGCGCCATAGTGCTACGACAAACTGAACAGTTGACTACTTCTTTGCTATAATCCGCCGTTATCTAATGCGTTAAACTATTAAGGTCGATTCTGTGCTCACCAACACTTCTCAAGTTCTGCTACGTAACATTCAATTTATCGAAAACCAGAATGTATTGATTTTAAATCATGAAGCAGATGCATTAGCCGTTGAACTATTAGATGCCGCCGCTTCTGTTACCGCTTTAGCGTTAGACTTTAATCACCACCAACTATTAGCCAAGCACAATAAACCTAATTTTCATGCCCACTTTGGTCATGAACTGCCTGCAGATGCAAAATTGCAGACGTTCGATGCCGTGGTCATTTACTTCCCGAAAGCCAAAGCCCTCGCGCCTTATCTTTTCCAACTTGCAGCAAAGCACCTGAGCATTGGCGGCACCTTAATTGTCATCGGTGAAAATAAAGGCGGAGTTAAATCGCTTGCAAAGCTATTACCTAATTACTACTCAACGGCCTTAAAGCGTGACAATGCACGTCATTGCTTACTCTTCGTCGCTGAATTAAATCAAGATGCACCTCAGTTGAACATTAACGACTGGGTAAGCAAGTACCAACTTGCTACGCCACAAGGCGAGATTACAATTTGTAATTTAGTTGGCGTCTTTAGCGAGAAAAAGCTCGATCAAGGTACTGAGCTATTGTTATCACACTTACCAAATCTTTCTGGTCGAGTGCTTGATTTCGGCTGTGGAGCAGGTGTCATCAGTGCTGCGATGCTCAAAGCTAATTCAAGTCTTAACGTAGAGTGCATTGACATTAACGCCATGGCATTGAAGGCATGTGAATTAACCCTTGCAGCAAATAATATGATAGCCAAGGTTTATCCATCAGATGGGTTTAAGCAAATATCAGGACAATTTGATGGCATCATCTCAAACCCACCATTTCATGACGGTTTAGCCGCTACGACACAAATAGCTAAAGACTTCGTTAAGTCGAGCGCAAACAGTTTATCTAACAATGGGGTATGGCAAATCGTTGCAAATAGAAACCTGCCTTATGCCGACACAATTGCGGCTGAATTTGGTCAAGTAAATGTTCCGGCTGAAAACAATAAATATAAATTATACTTTTTCCATAAGTAACAAAGAATTAACACTTAGTGTTCTTCATCACGTAATCTGTCAAATAGTCTGAAATCATCAAATAATTGACTAGTTTTTATCACAAAAAACCGCTACATTTTATTAATTAATAATAAAAAATCGCCAAAAAGGCGCGTGGCCCGTATTTTAAAACGGCCAGATAATAAGAGGTTTTATGCTGGATTGGAGCTTAGCGGTTTTAAATGAAAACCAAACTCAGGTTGAGTTTCGTGTTATTCCTAACACTCATGGTCCAGTGTCAGAAGACGATGTCAACCAACTGCTAACGCAGCCAGAGTTTGCCATGTTGCGCCCTATGCAGCACAACATTCATAAAGCCGTGGCAGAAATTAATGCACTAAGTGGCCAAGACAATGGTCAGCATGAATTATATTTTGTTATCGCTGAACGTGCTGATGGCAAAGTCACTATTGAAATCAGTGAAGATAAAATGTCTGCCTCAATGACATTAGAAGCAGCTTGGGGGGAAAAGACCCTTCACTTCCTATGATCCTCAACGCCCTCAAATCTCACAAAGTTAAAATGGGCTTAAGCAAGCCAAAAATTCAGTCTTTAATCCAACAACTATCCATCTTACCTCCAGGGGAAACTTGCGAAAGCCCCATCGCTATAGGCAAACTTGCAATCAACGGTGTAAATGCCACGCTAGACAGAAAAGTTCCTCTTGCGCGCGAGCGATTATTACAGCCCCAAGAGCGCGAAGACGGCTCGGTCGACATGCGAAACTTGGGCGCCATGATCATGGTAAAACCTGGTGATGTACTTATGGTTAAAACGCCTGCAACACCAGGGACTGCTGGTTATAACGTTCATGGTGATGCCATACTGCAAGTTGAAGGAAAAGATCTATCAATGCAGCCAGGAACGGGTACAGAACTATCAGCTGAAGATCCCTATCAACTGATTGCCAATGTAGCTGGCCAACCTGTCGAAAACCGTAAAGGTATGCAGGTTGACGATGTCCTGCAAATAAAAGATGTGGATGTAAAATATGGCCATGTTGATTTTGAAGGAAGCATTCTAATCACAGGTGACGTTCACGAAGGCATGCAGGTTAAAAGCACCGGTGATATTACAGTTATGGGTTTTGTTGAATCGGCGACTTTAGAAGCTGCTGGCGATGTCATTGTCAGTAAAGGCATTATTGGAAGACAAATTAAAGAACATGAACTAAGTAACAATATCACAGCTCAAGGACAGATTTGCGCCCAGTTCGTGCAGTATTCAAATTTAACGGCTCACGGTGACATTCTAGTTACTAAACAACTGCTACATAGCCATTCGCAATCAGACAATGCCATTATTGTCAGCGATCCCAATGCCAAACGAGGCGATCTTGTTGGCGGTATAGCAACAGCCAAAAAAGGCATCAAAGCCGTAGCTTTTGGCGCTACAGCAGGCACGAAAACTGAACTATTTTGTGCTATGCACCAAGCTGAACTTAGAGCCGAAGTAAAAAACTGTGATGCAAAAGCTAAACAGTTGGTGGTTGCAGGGCTCGATATTGAAGCTAGATTAAGAAAGCTGCCTCCAAAAACTGAATGGCAAACTGATGCAGGCATGATTGAGCAAGTCAAAATGATGCTCGATGAGAAAAAACAGGTTGCGAGTAACCGCGCCAAGGCAGAATCAGAATGTAAGCAGCTGCAGCAAGAGACCGAAGGATATTACAGCAAAAACTTTATCCAAGCAGAAAAGCATATTTTTGCTAATGTCGAAATTCATATTGGTCCAGCTAAAAACCGCACCCAACGAGAACACGGCCCATGCCATATTAAAAACCTTCACAATGAAATAAGTTTTGATTACGGTAGTCACTAAGCCCTCGCTGTAATAAGTTAACCTTAGGCAGTCAACAGATAGTGATGGGTCTTATGGATACGATTTATTGGCCTGCAATCATAAAGCAGCAACACAGTGAAGAACTCATATACCTAGCCAGCGAAAGAGACTGGCTAGAGTTTTGCTGTTTACAACCTCATGTAGATGATAGCCAAGATAAACTGTTAGATAGTGCTGAGGTGACATTTGATATTGTTATCCAACCACAGCAGAAGCCTTATTCAACGTTGTCACCGGCGACTGCTGATTTACCGCAACTCATTATTAGTCAACGCCCTATCGATTTAGTCAGCTTTATTCATTATGTTCGTGAACATGCCGTGCTAAATGGTCATTGCTGTAGTGCTAAGTTAGTTTTCAGCGATATAAAACAAGGGATCGAAACCGTCGCATACCTTGAGTCTAATTAACAGAAGTCGACTTAGTTAGGGCTGTATTTTAATTCGCTTGAGTCACCTCCTCCTATCAGGCAAAATGCCTAACGTTTTGAATAATAGATTCATCTTTAGTAAGTCACTAAAAAAATCAAAACAAGCAACTTTCACTTTAATCAAACACAACAATGGAACAGCTAAATTTATGGAACTGCTGAATATAGAATGCCTTGGCAAACGTTTGCGATTAGAAGGCTCTATGGCGGGTTGGCAACAACTTTACTGGGACAATCAAATTGTTTCTCAAAAATCTGCCTCAGTGGATAATCAAGCTTTTAATATTCATGAATTTGAGCTGTCTCGCCCCGCTTCCATGCAAACACCAACTACCGATGGTGTGATCACTGAAGTCAGCAAAACCATTATCAAAGTTCGCCTTGAAACCGATGTTCAGTGGCAACCATTTTTAATTAACTATGTGGTTCTTGTTGATAACGAAACCATTGCTGAAGGGCAAAGGAATACTAAAGACATTGAGCAACAAGTCCCTGAAGTCGCTCCGGTAAAAACTCAAAAGTTCAGTATGATTGGCCTTGCTTCTTTAGGCTTTAAACTACTTAAAAGTGCCAAAGTAATCAAAGCTATGTTAGCTGCTGCAAGTGTCGCCGCTTATTCGTGGTTGTTTTCTATCGAATTTGCCTTAGCTTTAATTGCCTGTTTAGTTATCCATGAATACGGCCACATTAAAGCAATGAAACACTTTGGTATGAAAACCAAAGGGATTTACCTTATTCCATTTATGGGCGGCTTAGCGGTCAGTGATGAGAGAATCAATACCCGCTGGCAAAACGTTGTTATTTCCATCATGGGGCCGACATTCGGTTTGTTGATGTCCATAGGCTGTATGGTGGCATATTGGGTAACTGGCAATATCTTTTTTGCAGGACTCGCCAGTTTTAATGCCCTATTAAATCTGTTTAACTTACTGCCTATTTTACCCTTAGATGGTGGGCATATTCTTAAAAGTATCACCTTCTCCATGAACAGCATGGTCGGGCTTATCGCCTGTATCGCGGGTGCGGCAGTTGGCGTGTTTATCAGCTACAGCTTAGGATTAGCACTACTGGGGTTCTTACTACTCATTGGTAGCTTAGAAATAGTCTTTGAATGGAAAACCCGTCATCAAAGCCATCTATTACCATTAGATAGATACGGCCAGATCTTCTCAACCATTTGGTACTTTTTAACTGTGGGTATTTTGATTGCCATAATCTGGTACTTTGCAGGCTCTGGTGATGAAATGCTCGCAATGCCACTTGAGATTTTGAAAAGCTAAGCCTAACTCTAAATCTAAGTATAAGTTGTTAAATGAAAACTCTGAGCCGTTGAACTTTGAAGACTAGACTTAAAAAGCACTAAGCTTAGAAAGAACTAGGCTTTAAAATAATAGATTTTTTAAAGCTCAAATACCTCTGTCATCACTTTATAAAGCTCGGTGCCTTGATGCACCGATGCAGATGCAAAGTGTAAAACAGGAACACAATCACAAGGTAAACTTACAGGTAGTAACGCTTGTTCAGTGCCGTATTGATCTAACCTTAATAAGTTAACTAAAGGCTCACCTGCTGCTAATGGTTTACCAAGTTCAGCACAATACTCAACTAAGCCAGCTTTAGGTGCGTGGAACTTTCTATAATTAGCTAAATAACAACCCCAGCGAGGCATTTCAGCTGGCTTAACCTGCTCTTTTATCACCCCGCGATGGCTCAAATAAGCCAAAATTCCCAACGCATCTTCTTTAGCATCAGCCATATCAATCCGTTCTTGGCTTGCAAGCTCCATAGTAAACGCTGCAACAGGTACAGCAAACTCACGACCTAAAGATGCGCAGTGTTGCTGCAATTGCCACCACGGATAAAACGCCGCTTCATCCATGGCACCGCCAAACTCATTAGGGATAATCAATGAAAATGGAATCGAAAATAGCGCAGCAGATCCCATATCATATTCAGGGCAATAGAGATGTTTCGCAGATTTGGGGCCCGTATGTAAATCCAACACAATATCGGCATCATGAGCCATCGACTGCAAAGTCACCGCTAAACGATGACCCGTGCTAATTCCCCAGCCATTATTTAACCGAGTTTGACAGCTGCTTAGTAACAATTGTCTAAATGCACTAAATAACTCTACATCATTCAGCTGTTTATTTGCTTCAAACCAACGAGGGATATCAGCAACGATGGCGGCATGTTCATAATACTCACGATTCCAATTAACCCCAGTGATAGGATCAAATCGACCTAAAGTAAACTCACCGCTTTTTTGGTTTATCCCCAAAGGATTCGCTAATGGAACACAATGAATATCACCAAGCACAGTGTAGCCTTCAAGCATTGTCATTAACTGATGTATGACTGCATTACCCTGTACTTCTGCTCCATGGACATTGGCTTGAATATAAACTGACGCAGCATTTGCATCGCTTCCCTTATAAGTATAAATCGGCGCAGTCAGTGTTTGGCCTGTTGCCAACTCACCTAACGCCACACTTGATACCAATGCTTTGGAAGTAAAACTTGCTGCAGTCATATTATTAGCCACCGACATTCATGAGAAATAGTGATTTACATTATTCGAATAAATTCTGATGCAGTGAATTTACCACATCAGCTGCTTCTGACTCTGCCACTAAAACACATAAATTATGCGGGCTAGCGCCCTGACAAATCATCCGTACATTATGGTTTTCAAGCACAGAGAACACGCGGCTACAGATACCCGCAGTTGACGCAATTTTATTACCAATAATTGCTACTAATGCCAACTTGTCTTCGACTCGAACACGGCAATGCTGCGATAGCTCTTGTAGTAGTGACTCACTTAATAAGCCTTGGCCACTTGAATCAGAACCAGTTTTATCCAAAGTCAGTGATACATTCACTTCTGAGGTCGTAATCAAGTCGACCGAAATTTTATGTTTAGCGAGCGTTGCAAACGTTTCAGCTAAAAAGCCCTGTGCATGTAACATTTGTAGGCTATGTAAGTTCAATAGTGTTTGATCTCGTCTTAGCGCTACTGCGCGAAACACTGGGACTTCTTCAACTTGATGGCGGATCCAAGTTCCTCCTTGCTCTGGTGCTTTACTTGAACCGACAAACACTTGAATCTTTTGACGAACAGCCGGAAGAATAGTCGCTGGGTGCAATACTTTTGCGCCGAAAGTAGCCATTTCAGCGGCTTCGTTAAAGCTAATTTCTGGGATAGGTCGAGCATTAGGCGCTAAACGTGGATCAGTAGTGTAAATCCCAGCGACGTCAGTCCAAATTTCAACCGCATCCGCCTTTAATGCTTCAGCGAGTAATGCTGCAGAGTAATCACTACCACCGCGACCTAATGTCGTCGTACGACCTTCGCTGTCGGCACCAATAAACCCTTGAGTCACTATAACCTGCTCAGCTAAAAGCGGCGCTAAATGCGCAGCCCCCAACTCAGCAATCTGCTCGATTTGTGGTTCCGCACGACCAAAGTGGCTATCAGTTCTCAATACCTGTCTGACATCAAACGCGCTTGACGGTGTGCCCTTTTGACGAATTACAGCAGAAAATAATAACGATGAACATTGCTCACCCATTGATAAAAGCTCATCAATAATGGCTTTACTTCTATCAAGCACTAATGCATCGCTGAGTGATGACATACGACTTAAGAGTTTATCAATGGTTGCGGCCACATCTTGAGGACGTTCTAACTTATCTACAATGTCATATTGTACTTGTGCTATTTGAGTCAACAAGGTCATGCGGCGCTGATCATTGACGTTCGCTTGAGTCAGCTCGACTAACAAGTTAGTCACACCACTTGAAGCGCTTACGACAACAACACGGGTATTGGGATTTGCAAGAATGATATCTGCGCAGCGATTCATCGCTGCAAAATCAGCAACTGATGTGCCTCCAAATTTAGCAACGACTAAACTCATGACAACACCTCTGCGGCAAACTGATTAAAACATACAGATTGAAAAACAAGATTTAAAAACATGATTACACTCCGAACTTACTTCGTTCGAAGAGCCTGGTGCAGTGATAACGCACCCTTAAAGAAGGGAAACAGCAATCTTTCACCAGAAGCTCTCCACCAATTAATAGGTGACAATCGTTAGGATTCAGCCTAATCGACCGACATGAAGTGAAACCAATCACTTGCAATATCTCGGCGCTAATCTCCCTCATAAGTCGTCATCGGAATTGGTTTTCCTCAAACTTACTACCTAGCAAACGCTCCTCTTCTGTTTCTTCCCTAAGGAAGAAAATGAAAAATACCAATAAATACACATCCAAGTCAATTCAGATGTGTAATAAATTTACCAAATAACAGAATATTAAAAACAGGACACTTATTTACTTAAAAACGTAAAGGTGGTGATTTACTAAAAATAAAAGCTAAAACACTTTAAATACAGTAACAAAGAAGACGGTAAAAAACAGTTTATCGGATGTTTTAAGCGGGAATGAATCGATTTGAAGCCCATAAACCATAACCAGAAATCATTTATCGGTTCACAATAAAGCGTTTATAGGTGTTTAATTGACTAAAATTCATCAAATCCAATAAAAATTATAGAGCAACAATTCAATTCCCGATTTCAGTTAAACAACAAATACAGCTTGAGAGTCGTTACATTTGCTATTTTGGCCACTCAATTAAAGGTATTGAGTAACTGCGCAAATTACTCATGTAAATCAGGTAACTCATTCACCACTTGCGAGCGAGCAAAGAAATCACCAATCATCACTTCTGCATCAGGGGCTTCGCCGCATGCTACCAATGACAATAAACCTTGGTTAACATAATAAATTGCATGCTGTTTAAATTCTCGACCTAACTCCAGTGCTTGTTGCTTATCAATAAACACAGCCCAACTTTTCTCCATATGGGATAAATCAGGAGCGGCACCAATTAAAGAACGATAAGGGCTGTTGTATTGTTCAATCTTCCGCTGTAAGCGACGATCTAATAAGCGGTTTTGACAGGGAGTCAAAACATTTCCCAAAGGGTTATGAGCTGTGACAATTGCGAAAGGAATATCGTTAGATAGGCCTTGTGTTAGTAAAAATTGTGTTCCTTGATACTTGTGCCAAAGGCTATCGATTAAATTATCCATCATTTAATATTCTCTATTGAACCCAGTTAAGTGTAGCAAACCCTATGTCGCGACAATACCCATGTGACTCAAGTCACAAGAACAATAATTATATTATCACATAAAATCAATAACTTATCTAAAAAACCAATTTTGTAACAATTATGGAGAGTAAATTTGTTAACATTTCATTTGTTAACAAATGCCTAAAACGAGTACAATAATCACCACTAGCTAGATTTTGCTACATAACTATAAGTTGTGATACAAGCTGTTACATTAATCGGTACACTATTTAGCCATTAATTATTCAAGCTTGAACATTTTGTTCTACATTTTAGATGATACAAATATAGGACAATATTAAATTGCCAAGGAACTTTTATGAGCAATTTAATCTCATAGTGTAATGAATCTTTGTTTTAATAGATCTTTCGACTGATTGTGAGTGAGTTAGAACTCATCATACAATCGGAATATTGATTTTTTATGATCACATTTATGTCACGAATGTTTCTTTTTAATAATGTATTAAGCTGAGTGTATATAATGTAGCTAGTCATGAAGCGTGTTTTGTTCAGGGCAGACATAGATAAACACCTATCGTGAAATGTATAAATTATCGGCGCTTTCATTATTTAAGTAGCGCCACCGCCCTAGTGCAACATGACTAGAATCGAATTGTTTTTAATTTAGGTAAATAACATGCAAAACCCACACATTCTTATTGTTGAAGATGAAGCTGTAACCCGTAATACACTGCGTAGTATTTTTGAAGCAGAAGGGTATGTAGTAACTGAAGCAAACGATGGCGCTGAAATGCACAAAGCCATGCAGGATAATAAGATTAATCTTGTTGTTATGGATATCAATCTTCCTGGTAAAAACGGTTTATTGTTAGCTCGTGAACTTCGCGAAATTAACAACATCGGCCTTATCTTCCTTACTGGCCGTGATAATGAAGTTGACAAAATTCTTGGTCTTGAAATTGGCGCTGATGATTACATCACTAAGCCATTCAACCCACGTGAATTAACTATCCGTGCTCGCAACCTATTAACTCGCGTTAACAGTGCTGGTGCAGAAATCGAAGAAAAAGGCTCTGTAGAGTTCTACCGTTTCAACGGTTGGAGCTTAGAGATCAACAGCCGTTCTTTAGTTAGCCCACAAGGTGAATCTTACAAGCTTCCACGCAGTGAATTCCGTGCGATGCTTCACTTTGTTGAGAACCCAGGCAAAATCTTAACTCGTGCTGACCTGTTAATGAAGATGACAGGCCGTGAACTTAAGCCACATGACCGTACTGTTGACGTAACGATTCGTCGCATCCGTAAGCACT
Organism: Shewanella sp. GJ50-10; assembly: GCF_055808815.1. Lineage (NCBI taxonomy): Bacteria > Pseudomonadati > Pseudomonadota > Gammaproteobacteria > Alteromonadales > Shewanellaceae > Shewanella > Shewanella sp. GJ50-10. The sequence continues at coordinate 3,670,917 of NZ_JBVVSS010000001.1, forward strand.
TCGAAAGCTTACCTGATACGCCAGAAATCATCGCGACTATTCACGGTGAAGGCTATCGTTTTTGCGGTAACTTAGAAGACTAATTTCACATTAAGTGAAAACAAAAAAGCCAAGTCCATGACTTGGCTTTTTTATTATCTATCCTTTTCCAAAGCTAATGTCAGCCCCAACTAAACCTCTCACTATTTTTGAAACCGAAGAATAGTGATGGTTTACGCTAAATAAAAAGAGTTCAGCAAATTAATTTACACAATTGACTAATGAGCCTAATAATCGTACAAATATCAATTCACCTAAAGCATGGATGAATAGCAAAATGGATACCCAAGCTTCAAAAATTGAAGCATTAACAGCACAAATTGCAAAGCTTGAACGTGAAAACGAAGCTTTAAAACTGCAGCGAAACCAGATACAACAACAGCTATCAGCTACGCTAGATGGCACTGGCCTGTGCTTGTGGGAGCAACATGTGCCAACGGGTGATTTACGGATATATAATCAAGAATGGGGCTCATTGCTGGGTTATACCCGTGAAGAATACGCCGCCAACATGGAAAGCTGGAAAGGTAGTCTCCACCCTGAAGATAAAGATTGGGTAATAAAAGCCTTCGACGACCATATACAAGGAAAAGAAGACATTTACCAAGCAGTACATCGTATGATCCACAAAGATGGTAGTGAACGTTGGGTATCAGATAGAGGAAGAATCGTTGAGTACGCAGCAGATGGCAGTCCGCTTAAAATTCTCGGAACCCATATCGACATCACTCAAGAGAAACGCTATCAACTAGATTTAGCTCGGCTAGCCCACCGCGATCCTCTCACAGATTTACTCAACCGCGCCGCTGCAGAGAAAGTCTATAAAAGCATGCAGGTAGAAAGAGAGTTCAACTCTGGTACGCTGTTGTTTATTGATGTTGATAACTTTAAGCATATAAACGATCGTCATGGTCATCGTTTTGGTGATTTAGCTTTAATAGAAATCAGCGGTACTCTGCAGCATTATTGCGAGACATTGTTACCTGAGGCTAAAGCTAAAATAGCCAGAATTGGTGGCGATGAATTTGTCATCATTACTTCAATTTCAGAATATCAATTAATCAGTATTCTTGCCGGGGCTCTAATAAGCCACTTTAAGCAACACCAATCTATCAATGATAAACCTGTATCTTTAGGGTTAAGCATTGGCATAAGCTGTTTTGGAAGAGACGATAAATTTACTAAAGTCTGTGAGCAAGCTGATAATGCTATGTACGGGATAAAACAAGCTGGAAAACATAACTACTCTTTTTGGCAACAACCTAAAACCATTTCTCAAGTCATCGGCTAAGCTAATTCTGTTTTCGTTTAAAAAGTTAACAACTTGCTATAAAAAGCACCGTATTTGACTATTTTGAAGACCCTCCATGCTATAATCCTTTCAAAGTTGCTGTAAACCCTAATAGTTTTAGGTTTTAACTTTCCTCTTAATTGTTAACTTTTTATTCAAATTCATTACTGGTAGCTATGACTATGTCCCGTTATTCGCATTATATCCCCCTCTTTTTATGTATAAGCCCGCTAACGGTTTTTGCCAGTGAGAATATCGAAGTAGAACCATTAGCTACCACTCAATCTGAATCAAAAGCGGAGTCGGAATCCAAAAGTAGTGAAAATGTAGACTATTTCCCCCAAAAGTGGGGTGTGGGAATTGGTGCACGCCGCGCAGACATTCCTTATGCAACAGAGGATGATGTTGTTTCCGATGTCATGCCGCTTATTGAGTTTGAAAATGATTACTTCTTTTTAGATGGATTAGAAGGTGGTGTTCACTTATGGAAAAATGATGAGCATCAAGTAAATATTTACAGTCGATTTCGCTTTGTAGATATTCCCAAAGAATATCAAAATGAAACTCAATCTGATGCGTTTGATTTTGGTTTCCAATATCGATTTCAAAAAGATGGTTTAGAAGCTGATGCCGCCTTTATGAGTGATGGCGACAAACGTTACTACGGTTATACGCGCACCCAATATCATTGGACTGGTGGCGATTGGCAGCTTAACCCTTACGCTGAATTCCAATGGAAAAGCGACTCATTTAACGAGCATTATTATGGCTTAGATCAAATAGATCCTGGAGCGGGTTTAGCTTTTTCAGCGGGGGTTAATGCTAAATACCATTTGGCGAGTAACTTATATTTACTCGCCAATTTCGGGGTCACACGTCTTGAAGATGACATTTACGAATTACCAACCATTGAAAATCAATATCAATTTGAATCCTTCTTTGGTTTTGGCTTTTATCCTGACGCTAAGCGACCAAATAATAATCCTGTACCAAAAGAAAGCGGCGAGTTTTTACGAGTCGCTCATGGCTGGGCAACCCCTTCAAATCTCAATGATATTCTAACGGGTAATGCAAAAGGCGATCGCTATAATAACCAACTAACCTCATTGTTCTATGGTATCCCACTTTCCGACAGCCTATTTACTCTACCAATTGACCTATATTTTACTGCCGGTGGTGTATGGCACCATGACTCTGAAGTCCAAGATAACTTAGCCGAAGGTGTTATCGGCGTTAAAGCTTTTTACACCCTTGATTTAGGCTGGCGTTTTCGGATTGGTGTCGCTGAAGGGCTTTCATATGTTTCAGAAGTCACCTACATAGAAGGAAGTGAGCTGGATGAAAAAGATTATCGACCGTCTAAGCTACTCAACTATCTAGATTTCTCATTCGATGTGAATATTGGAGATGTCTTTAATCATGCTCCACTTAGCAATGCATGGCTTGGTTATAGTATCCACCATCGCTCGGGTATTTTTGAAACGAGCTCAGCCTTTGGCCGCATTAAAGGTGGCAGTAATTACAACACTGTGTACGTCCAATGGCATTTTTAAATGACGAGCCTGAAGCATTAATAACTTGCAACATTGATCATTTGAAGTATTAGTAAATTATCACTAATTCGTACAAAAAAGCCTGCTCTTTATTTAAGTTGCAGGTTTTTTTATTCTGCATTAATCAATTTAGTCGCTTCCGAAAACTGCTCAATCAACCATTGATCAGCCGATGAGCTCCCCATCAACATCACAAGCGTAGGTTGTAACACCTCAATTAAACGAGCCTGACGCCAAAACATATACCTAGGTAAAGGTTGCGAAGTGCCAGAAGTAAAAGTACGCTGAATTAAGCTAGATATCTCCATCATTTCGGTGTTTTCAATCGACAAAAATTGCGGATACACCTCAGTGACAAAGTCGCTATATTCATCATATTGAATTATATCTTCTTGTTTATAGTGAGTCAGTAGCCACAATAATTGCGGAGAACTCCAATGGCTCATATTGTCATTATTATTGATAACAGCCATATTGCGACGATGAAACTGTTGCCATGCAAGAGTTAGATTCTGGGTTTGATGCGCTACACGCCATGTCAGATAAATATCTGCTAACCATTCATGCTCATAGTGACTTAATCGAATTGGAAGTCCTCTTCCTTGCTGAGCAATATTTTCCAAATGACCGATCTCATGCCACAAAGTTAATTGACTTTGTTTGGCTAAATCTAATTGGTATATATCTCCATCTACCACCACACTTTGAGACAATACAGGCAACAAATTATTCAGCACAATAACGCCTGCGATTTCACTATCAATAACAGGCATTACCACAGCGCTTCTTAAACCCAAAGTTAAAATAATTGCATCATCACTTGGTAACTGACGAACCACAGTATTTGGAAGTTGCCAAAGGCATTGCTCGTATTCGTCAATTGGGCATAACAGTGCTGTTTTACCTGCAACTGATTCACTTCTAACAGAGTGCAATTTAGTAGACTTAAATGATTCAGCAAGAGTTTTTGATGAGACTTGGGAATAACTGTCTTGTTCGACTAAATCAAGCTCTGGCTTTAGTTCTGGTTCTGGCTCAAGCTCTGACTGAAGTGCATAATCAGTGCTATGTTTTAAATTAGGAAGGAGGTCAGTATCTAAGCTGACAGCTAAATTTGGACTGTTAGCTGTCGAAGTAATAGGTAAACTTGAATCAAAGTCAGCGTTAGCCATATCCATAGCACTAACGCTAACGCTAACGCTAACGCTAACGGCACTGATTAGAAAATACAGTGCCGATATCTGCATTACTTTTTCGCCATAATATTTTCAATTATCGCAGTGGTTGAAACGCCATCTTCAAAACCAAGAATTTCAACTTTGCCACCCGCTGCCATCACTTCAGCGCCGCCAGCAACTTCTTCAACTTTGTAATCGCCACCTTTTACTAACGAGTCAGGTAACAAACGGCTGATTACACGCTGCGGCGTATCTTCACTGAAAGGAATAACCCAATCAACCGATGCTAAGCCAGCAAGCACTGCCATACGGCGATCTTCTTGGTTAACCGGTCGACCTTCACCTTTTAAACGCTTCACTGATGCATCGTCATTCACCGCGACAATAAGGCGATCGCCTAACGCTTTGGCTTGTTGTAAGTAACTCACATGCCCAGCATGTAAAATATCAAAACAACCATTGGTCATTACCACTTTTTCGCCACGTAAGCGTGCTTGTTCAAGTGCGTAAGCAAGTTGATCTTCACTCACTACACCAAAACCAGACTCACCTTGATTCAAGGCTAATGCTTCAATTAACTCAATGCGGCTCACTGTCGCCGTACCGAGTTTGGCAACAACTACACCAGCAGCAATGTTTGCAATAGAACATGCTTGCGCCATCGTGCTGCCCGCAGCAAGTGACGTGGCTAATGCTGAAATAACCGTATCGCCAGCACCCGTTACATCATAAACCTCACGGGCAACAGTAGGGATATGTAATTCAGCTTCATCTTGGCTAATTAGCGTCATGCCCTTTTCAGAGCGAGTCACTAACATGGCATCAAATTTATGTTCTTTAATAAGCTGCTTTGCTTTTGCAATTAAATCAGCTTCATCGGTTACTGTTCCTACAACCGCTTCAAACTCACTCATGTTCGGAGTCAGTAGTGATGCGCCGCGATATCTGCCAAAATCAGTTCCTTTCGGATCAACTAAAACAGTCACACCTTTCGCACGTGCTTTGGCAATAAATTCAACCGGTGAATCAATTGCACCTTTGGCATAATCTGACAGCACTAATACATCAACGTCATCTAAAAGAGCTTCACTGCTGGCAAACAGGTTTTCGCTGTCTGCTTTAGCGTATTTTTCTTCAAAATCTAACCTGATTAACTGCTGATTACGAGAAAAGACTCGTAACTTAGTAATCGTTGGTTTTTCAGCAACCGTTAACCAGCGAGGCTCAACACCTTGCGCTTGAACGCCCACGGTCAATGCTTGCGCGGTTTCATCAGCGCCCACAATGCCAGCAAGTTGGATTTGCCCACCTAACGCTGCAATGTTTAATGCAACGTTTGCAGCGCCGCCTGGACGGTCTTCAATTTCTTTAATATTTACTACAGGTACAGGTGCTTCTGGTGAAATTCGGCCTGTGGGACCAACCCAATAGCGGTCAAGCATGACATCACCGACGACTAAAACACGGGCTTTTTCGAATGCAGGGAGAGATACCTTCATAGTAAACTTTTTCTTTTTGCTGACTTAAACCGTGATTGTACCTAATTTTGCTATAAAATTAAGTTAGAATAGAAACTAATTTTGAAATTTGGATGAGTTATTCGTGGTAGAAAAAGCACAATTTGGTTCTCATTTATTACATCCTAAACACTGGCCTTTATGGTTAGGTGTTGGTTTTATGAGACTTACCCAACTATTACCGTTACGTTGGCAAATGGTTATGGGTGCTGGTTTAGGTAGATTAGTCCTTAAATTTGCCAAGAGTCGCAAGCATACAGCTGAGCGAAACTTACAGCTTTGCTTCCCTAATATGCCTGAGCAAGAAAGAGAACAACTGCTTAAACGAAACTTTGAAGAAACCGGCAAAGCCATTTTTGATACGATCAATGCTTGGTGGTGGTCAAACGATAAAATACAGCGTCACATGACAATGAAAGGCGATCAGCATGTCACTGATACCCTCGATAGTGGCCACGGAGTTATTTTATTTGCCGTTCATTGTTTGCCGCTAGAAATGGGCGCAAGAATGTTTGGTCAATTCCAACCGGGGATTGGAGTTTATCGTCCGCACGATAACCCTGTTATGGAATACCTGCAAGTTAGCGGTCGCCTGCGCTCTAATAAAGGCTTAGTACCAAAGCGTGACTTACGCAATATGGTCAGAAGCCTTCGTAATCCAGATGTTATTTGGTATACAGCAGACCAAGATTTTGGTCGTTCAAGTGCGGTATTTATTCCACTGTACGCCGTGCCTGAAGCTGCCACGATTACCGGAGCAACCACGCTTGCCAAGCTCGGCCGCGCTAAAGTATTACCGTTTTTTGTCGAACGTAATAGTGACGATAAAGGCTATCATATGGAGATAATGCAGCCGCTTGATAACTTCCCTGGTGAAGACGAATTGGCTGATGCGATTCGTGGTAATAAAATTATTGAGAACATAATTGATAAGAACCGTAGTCAATATATGTGGCTTCATAGACGATTTAAGACTCGTCCAACTAAAGAAACGCCTTCGTTATACAAGTAGCCTTAAGCGCAATAATAGCCCTAAGCGAAATAATAGCGTTAAGCGCAATAATAGCCTTAAGCGAATATTAATAGCCTTAAGCTATATAAGTAGCCCTAAGCGAATATTAATAGCCCTAAGCGAAATATGAATACCTTTAGCGTAATTCAATTAAGCTTTAAACAAGGCTAACAAAGTAGATTAGACAATTAGCAGCAACAAAAGGTGAATAAATCCGGTCACCTTTTACATGACTCAAATGAGAAAATGCTAATAAAGTTTCTGGCCAGCTTGAAATCAGTTAAGAAATGATCAACGATGCCATGCCTAACACCATCAAACTAATGACTAAGTATTATTTAGAGTTCAAAATAACGTGCTAGGTAGTTATCAATAACCATTTTTGCTAACGATTCGGCAACTTATTTCAGTTAGCATATTGAACCGAATACATCATAAATTAGGAACAAGTCGCCCTTATGTTAAAGTCGTTTTGCGCTACAGTGATTGCTGTTTCTACCCTTTTAGCCAGCATGAATGCTGCCGCGATAGAATATCGTTTGCCAGCCAAAGACAGCCGCCTAATTGGTGAAAACCAATATTATGTTGTCCCTGAGGGAAAGCTCACTCTAGAAGCGATAGCTGCTGAGTTTCAATTAGGCTTAAGCAACATGATGGAAGCAAATCCTGGTGTTGATCCGTATCTTCCGAAACCAGGAAGCACCTTAGTTATCCCTCATCAACTAATTTTGCCAGACACGCCTCGCAAAGGGATTGTCATTAATAGCGCCGAAATGCGCTTATATTATTACCCAAAAGGTAAAAATACGGTTGAGGTATTGCCTATCGGTATTGGCCAAGTTGGCCGTGACACCCCAGAGAACTGGGTGACTCAAGTCTACCGTAAACGTGCTAATCCAACTTGGACTCCGACGCAAAACACCCGCAAAATTTATGAAGCTAAAGGCATAGAATTGCCAGCGGTTTGGCCTGCTGGCCCAGATAATCCAATGGGATTATTTGCACTTTATGTCGGTAACTACTTTGCTGTACACGGCACCAATGCCTCTTTCGGGATCGGGCTACGTGTTAGTCAGGGCTGTGTAAGACTGCGTGATGAAGACATTGAGCACTTATTCAGTTCGGTTCCTGTCGGTACTCGCGTTGAGTTTATTAATCAACCGATAAAAGCAACCGTTGAGCCAGACGGAAATCGCTATTTAGAAGTCCATCAACCTTTATCTGAAACGATTGAACAGTTTGAGTCTACTGAGCAGTTACCACTAACGTTAGATAATAAAATCACTTCTGTTGTTGCCCATGCTGAAACGGACTCTTTCACGTTAAAGCGCTTGTTAGAGCAACGCACCGGTATCCCGACACGGATTAATAGCATACAGCACGCTCAATTAGATGAAGACGCCTCACCTGTCGAGTCAGAATAACGGCTCACATATTAAAAGTATTTACTTAATTAAAAACGCTAAATAGTTTAATCACTGTTTAGCGTTTTTTGTTTTCTAAGTAGAGAGTTATCACTTGAGTCGCACTCATTAAGCCAGTAGTCTAAATCTCAATGCTGGTCTTATTAATGAGGAAGTTTGAAAACGGTTATGGATAAAAGCACAGCTTGCCTAAACATTGATTTCAAGCATGACAGCCTAGTCTCAGTTTTGTTTTTAAACTGTATATTTGTATTAGCAGTGAGCTTACTTCCATTTAACTCACATGCATTTCAATGCGATCTAAAGCCTCAATTTGAGCAACTTCAACAAATTGAACAACAAATAAACCTCAATGAATTCGAAAACGGCTTAGTTGTCAGGCAAGTTAATCGCCCTCAACAATCTACAGTAGCAATTGCCAGTCAATTTAATGTAGGTTCTCGCAATGAAACTGAAGGTCAAACAGGTTACGCCCATTTATTTGAGCACCTCTTATTCAAAGGCAGCGAGAATGCGCCCAAGGATAGCTACCCTCAACAGATGAGCGCTATTGGTGCCCGCTTTAATGCCAGCACTCACTTTGACTATACCAATTATTATTTAACCATCCCTGCGCAGGCATTGGAGCTCAGCTTATTTCTTGAATCAGACAGATTTATTCGCCCTGTTTTATCTCAAGACACAGTTAAAAACCAGCAAGGCGCAGTACTTGAGGAAATAGCCACTAGCATAGATAACCAGCCCTACCTTCGCCCTGCGATGGAGTTTTTATTGTCCCAAGTAGCTGATAGCCCTTATGCCCATGCCATTATTGGCAGTAAAGCAGATGTTATGAGTGCGACACCGGCCGAGCTTGAGCAGTTTCATCTGCACTACTATCGCCCCGACGCAATGCAATTGTCATTAGTGGGCAAACTAGAAGATAATTCACTTCAAAGCGTTAGGCAGTATTTTGCCGATTGGCAAGCCCCTAATCATCCTCAAGATACGTTCACAGCTATTTCAGTAACCCCAATGGCAATTAAAACTGAAATAGTGGATGAGCGAGGTCCATGGCCTGCATTACTCATGGCTTGGCACACCGTAGGCAGAAACCATCCTGACTTTGAAGCCATTAACCTGTTACAAAGCTACTTATTTCAGAACCTCAAGAGTGCACTTTCAGCCAACACATTAGAAAATCCACCGCAAATGCTCAGCTACTCCATTCCCTTGACCATGGAAAATCATGGTGTGACCAACCTTGTATTGGTGCCCAGAGCAAATACGTCATTAGATGAATTACAAGACTTGGTAGAATCCTTGTTTAATGAAGTCCTGCAGGCAGGTATTGATGAACAGGCTTTGTGCGGTTTAAAAGCTATCGCCATGAATAAAGCTCAGCTGCACTATACCAATAGTCAGTCCTTAGCCAAATTTCTCTCAAATACCTCAGTTCGAGATAAGTACCATCCGATAACACAGCCTTGGCAACGAACCAAAGCTGTCACCTCAGCTGATATTCAGCGAGTTACAAAGCAATACTTCATCGATAAAGCCGTTAGAGTTGACCTACTTCCTCCTTGGTACATCCGTTGGGGTAAAACCTTGTTAGAAATCATGCCTCAAGGGTTTGCTGACTCATTAGAAAGGTGGGCGCTATAGTGAATATTGTGATGAGAAAATATCAAATCAGCATATTGTTGAGCTGTAGTCTTGTATTACTAGGCTGTCAGCACTCGCCGATTAAGTTTACTGATGCAGAGCCTCCTAACTTACCTAAGTTCACTCCCCTTAAGCAGGCGCCTAGCTTACAAGCGTTACCTGCATCCATTTCACCAAAGCATCATATTGAACCCACAAGCGTAAAGGTTAGTGAGATTTTTACCACTTACACATGGCCTATAGAAGAGACTGCGACAAACAGCCACAACCTAAATCGTATTTACTTTATTGGTCTCTCAGCAACCTCTTCTCTTGAAAACCCAGATGTGCTTATTGAAGCGTTTTCTCAGCGCCTTAGTGAACTTGCTAATCAACAACACTCACCAGAGATCTCAGCGTGTTATAACAGTATTCGATTTAGAGCAAGCCTCCACAGTATTGCCACCACTATGCAGTGTTCGCAACCTATTGAAGAGATGCTGCCACTCATCTTGGGTTTCTGGAATGATGAATCACTTACTCATATCAATGTCGAAACTGTCCAACGAAATTTAAACCTTAATAAGCATATTGGTGCATTTACAGGCTCTGAAATAGATAAAGTATTTCGCAATCAATTACTCGGCGAACAGCACCCATATAATCTTAATATTGCTAATCAAGAGTTAGTAAAAGCGTTAGATGAGTCTATACGTTTATCGCAATTACATCGCTCAACACGTGACAAAATGCAGTGGCACTTATTTAGCTCCACTTCTGGCAATCATGACTATATTGGCACTCATAACCTTAGTGGCACCCATAACCTTAGTGGCACCCATAACCTTAGTGGCACCCATAACCTTAATGGCACCCATAACTTTAATGACACTATGTCCAGTGAAATAACATGGCCTAGTTGGTTGATGCAAAATAACAGTCACCACAGTGCTCAAAATGGCCAAGGGGTATCCGGCGAAAATTTAACATTCAACGTAAACCCTAACGTTGACTCAGACTCTAGTTCAGGGGGTGGTTCAGACTCAGGCTCAAAGCTTGCTCAAAAGCAAACCATCTATCTCATCGATGCACCTGATACCGTGCAAACTCAAGTTCGATTAGGCTTTGTAACAGATAACAAACAGCAATCACGAAACCTTAATTCACCGACAACAACCACACTTGATAGCAGCTTAGGTTGTAAAACTATTGCGCCTTTACTTGGTAGAAGTTACACAGGAAGATTGTTTTATGATTTACGAGAAACACGTGGATTAACCTATGGTATTTACGGTCGTTGTATTGATGCACCATTAAGCCAATATCTATATTTTTATGGCAGCACAGCATTAGAAAATTCGGGAGCATTTATAAAAGGGATAGTGGATCACACTCAATTAATAACTCAACAAACTGTTAGTCAGACCGAAATTGATGCCGTTGCCACATATTTAATGGGTCAACGTCAGCTGTCAATAGATAACACCTTTGGCAGGGAAAGCGATTACATACGTAATTTGTTATCAGGTAAAACAGTCCTGCAAGCACAGCAGCAAGTCAATGCGATAAACTCATTAACCCCTGAGCAATTAAGGCAACTCTCTATCGAAACCTTATCGAGAGTTCCAACGATTGTGCTTCGAGGTGATGCAGATAAAATCACCAAGGACATTAATGAAAAGTTACCGAATTGGACAATAAAACGTATTTCAGCAAACTAGCGGATCATATCCTTATACTCAGTTTCCATTTAGCTGAGTTTGAGTCTGCATTCCAAAAACTATTGAAAACACGGTTGCAGGCTCGAGATTAAAACTAAGTGGTTCTTTCTTGCTCGTAGCGATTGCAGTTATCAGTAATGGTTAGCCACGATACTTGGTTTGCGGTATAAATATGATAGTTAGGTTTTATTAAGCTAGGCTCATCTAATGATCCAATCGTGAGGGTAAAATAGTCTGGGTAGCGGGTATCTCGAAAACTCAAACTGCAACCACATTGATTACAAAACCCACGTCGAACATGACCAGATGATTTGTATTCTGTCACCTCGCCTTTTACCCAGGTAACTTGCTCAATTTTAAAATCCATCCAAGCTTGAAATACCGCCCCAGATGACTTTTGACACTGCTTGCAATGACAGTAATCAGCGTCAAATGGTTCAGCTGATACTTGATATCTCACTGCACCACATAAACAACCACCTTCAATCAGTAATAAGTCCTGTGTATTAGCCGCTGGTTTATCCATGTCAATTCCTTCGCTATTAAAATCAAACAGGTATCATTCTATACATAAATAATAGGCAAAAAAAAGCCCTCAAAAGAGGGCTTTTACGTGGAGTATGCTTATCGAAGTAACAACTTTATTTAGTAAGTTGCTTCGCGCTTTTTAGCTTCAGCATCCCATTTAGGAGCAAGTTCTTTTAAGAATCTTTGCTTATCAGCATTCATCTTATCCATGTCCATACCTAATGCTTCCTGTGCTTTCTCTTTAGTAGAGATATCAGGGATAGCGATTGGCATTTTCACGCCTTTAGCTGCAAGAAGTTGAGCTAGTTGAATACGTGCATTAGCGGCTTTATCAACTGCGCCACCTAAAATACGTAATGCTTCAGCTGGAGCATGTGCTGCAACACCGTGAGATGCTGTAGCGTAATCCCAGCGCCACTGACTGTGACGAATATCCGTTAGGATTGGCTTCATTTCAGTTTCAGTTGCACCAGCTTCCCAAGCTGCGCCAGCTTCGAAGTGAGCGTGTACAAGTTGAGTTTCAGCTCTTAGCTTAATTTCAGTCACGTTCTTTTGATTCTCGTGAGTTACTTCCATCATGAATTCTTTAGTTTTACCTTCATGACAAGTTGCACAAGTTTCGTCGAAGCGATCGAAAGGGTTACCTACTTTATGGTCAGTGAACTTACCTTTACCATTTGCTTTAGCAACACGTGGCATGTGACAGTCAGTACAACTTACGTTGTTTTTACCGTGCATACCTAACATCCAAGTTTCATAACCTGGGTGTTGTGCTTTTAGCATAGGCGTTTTAGAAATTGCGTGAGTCCAATCAGAGAAGTTAATCGCATCATAGTAAACTTCCATTTCTTCAACAGTTGTACCGTTGTCCCATGGGAATTTAACGTAGCCTTTACGATCTTCAGTTTTCTCGAAGTAGTACTCAACGTGACATTGACCACAAACCATTGACTGCTTGTCTTTACGAGATGCTTTATCAAATGGCTTATCGATTGCTTCTAATGCGCGATCAACATATGGACGAGAAATACGTAGTTTTGGTGAACCTTTTTCATGACAATCGCCACAACCTAAAGAATTGACGATTTCAGCACCGCCTTTAGACCACTTACCTTTAAAGTAGCCATCTTCGCCTTGCTCTTCAATCATACGAGGTACATCAGGGCTTTTACAGCTCCAACATGCCATAGGCATAGGGCCGTCGTCTGGACCAGTTGGTGCGCCAGTACGTAAAGTGTTACGTAAGTCAGTCACGGTATAATGATGACCACGAGCTTTATTGTAATCTTTAGCAAACCCGTAACCTGCCCATAACACAACTAGGTTTGGGTCTTCTGCTAACACATCAACGATTTCGTCGCTTTCTGATGTCGCATGCCAAGTTTCATATTGGAGTTTATACTTATCTTTATATACTTCATTTCGTGGTTCAGTTTTATCACTAGCCATCGCACTAGTCATCATAAAACTTGTTGCCATCAACGCGCTAAGCGCAACAACCTTTGCTTTCATTTTCATCACCGTTCATCTCCGTGTTACATTTTATTTTAAATATTCACGACATCTCCATGAACAAACTTATCCATTTAAGGTTAATTTAAGAATACCCCTTTATGAGTATTAGGCAATAAGCTTGCGCTAGATCAATATGTTAATATGTTGTACATCACATTTTTGAATAACTGTTAACATAGTACAGTATTCACTAATGTAAAATATTGCTCATCATTTCCAATAAAACAGACTTTAGTAGGATCTAAAATGACTAAAAGAGGCAGCCTTACCTCCACTATTCTAAGACTAATGTTAGTCTTAATTTTCATTTCTTCCAGCTTAGCTGTTTATTCAATTATCAATCTGACATTTAGTATCGGTGACGCTAGAGCGATCAATGCATCGGGCTCATTACGTATGCAGAGTTATCGCTTAAAATTATATTTAGAGCGCGACGAACAGTTACTGAATGAAAAAATAAATCAATTTGAAACTACCTTACATTCAGAGGCTTTAGAGCGTTCGCTAACCTGGTATAGCCCACAAGATTTGAGCCAGCAATATTTATTGGTAGTAGAAAAGTGGGGCCAAATGCGAACCTTCATAGAAACGGATCAAGGCCCCGCATATTCAGCCTCTTTAAAAGACTTTGTCGATACCATCGATTTATTAGTTTTAGAAATGGAACGTTTTGCTTCCTTAAAACTTAGGATATTGGTGATAGGTCAAATCATCGGCTTATTCTTAATGTTAATTGTCGCAACAGCAGCAACACGCTATACCCGTAAAAGAATGGTCGAACCCATACTCCAATTGATGGATGTGGCAAACTCTATTTCGAAAGGTAAATTTAAGGTTGATGTACCACAAACAGAATATATTGAGCTCCATGCATTGGGTGAGGCCTTCAAAAAAACTGCCTCCGAATTAGATACGCTTTATCAAGATTTAGAAGGCCAAGTGAATGAAAAAACCATTGCCCTCACCCGCGCTAATAATGAACTGAGTTTTTTATATGACAATCTCATCAAATTACATGCAGACAGTCTCGACTATAAAGCCTTAAGCTCAGCATTAACTCAAATTCAGCAGTTTGAAGACTTAGATTATGTCCGATTGGTCATCGAACACGGCGATGGAACCATAGACAGTATTGAAGCTGATAACGGTTGGTTAGACCCAAGCGCTTTAAATTCAGAGCAACACGCAGCAGTTAACCCAGTTAAGTTTAATTTGCAGCTCGAAGATAAAAATCTTGGATATGTTGAAGTCATCTCACTTAAACCACTTAACAATATGTTATTTGTTAACTTCGCAATGATGTTGACTCGCTCTATTGTTATTCACAACGCAACAGAAGAAAGGCAACAACTGGCGCTAATGGAAGAGCGAGCTGTGATTGCCAGAGAACTACATGACTCACTAGGTCAGCTGTTATCTTATTTAAAAATCCAAGTCAGCCTACTGCGTAAAAAAATCGAACCTGACTGCATGACCCAAGATGTAGAAACACAACTAATTGATATTAATGATGGCGTGAGCACCGCATACGGTCAGCTACGTGAACTACTTTCCACCTTCAGGTTAACCATTAAAGATCCCAATTTAGGTCAGGCAATTGAAGTGATGTTAACCCAACTGCGTAAACAGTCAGGGATAACCATTGAGCTTAATTATCAATTATCGCCACACTTACTTGCAGCAAAGCAGCACATTCATGTTTTACAACTCACTCGCGAAGCAACTATTAATGCAATTAAGCATGCAAAACCTTCACGAATAGAAATTGATTGTTTTTTGGCAGATTCTGATATGATACATATTAATATCAAGGATGATGGAATTGGCGTGTCGCATTTGAAAGAGCGAGACCAGCACTTTGGTATCGGGATCATGTATGAACGTGCGACCAAACTGCATGGCACAGTCAAGTTTGATAATAATCCGCAGGGCGGCACAACTGTCTCTCTCGTATTTCCACCCCAGCAGGAGCCTCTAAATGGGTAAACCTTATTCAGTATTAGTAGTAGATGACCACCCGCTTCTTAGACGTGGTATTTGTCAGTTAATAACCTCAGATGGTGACTTTAAGCTATTTGGTGAAGCAGGAACTGGTTTAGACGCACTAACTGCAATTGGCGAAGATGAGCCAGATATTATCTTGCTCGATTTAAACATGAAGGGTATGTCAGGTTTAGACACCTTGAATGCCATGCGGCAAGAAGGTGTCACTGCACGAATCGTCATTTTAACGGTATCTGATGCTAAGCAAGACGTAATCCGTCTATTACGCGCTGGCGCTGATGGTTACCTTTTAAAAGACACTGAGCCAGATTTATTACTAGAACAACTTAAAAAGGCCATGCTTGGCCATCGAGTGATTAGTGATGAAGTTGAAGAGTACATCTATGAGCTTAAAAATGCTGATAATGATGAAACTTGGATTGCGTCATTAACGCCGCGCGAGTTACAGATTTTGAAAGAGTTAGCTGAAGGTAAGAGTAACCGTGTTGTCGCAGAAGCGCTGCACATCAGTGAAGGAACCGTAAAGGTTCACGTGAAAAACTTACTTCGTAAAGCCAACGCAAAATCACGAACTGAAATGGCTGTAAGGTATTTAAACCACTAATCAGTTTAAACACATTTCAGGACAAGACACGCAGTTCAAAAAAGGCGACTCATTAAGAGGCGCCTTTTTAGTTTATGGGCTGATATCGTGATGCTTATGAGTTTAAGACTTAAGTTTTGAAGACTTAAATTTTGAAAGCTGGCTGTTAACGCTAGATGATTATCGCTTAGCTATAAACTCCACCCAGCTTTTAAGTGCTGTCTCAAAATCTTCTAAACCGCAAAATGCTTCAGACTCAGCATCATACATACTCATCGACTCTTCTAAGTCAAAGTCTTCATCAAAATCGATAGCGATGGCAAATACTCTGACCTGCTCACTATCTATCGATATTGCCAAATCATGACTTTGCATTAACCAGTCGTTTTGTTTATTGGATCTAATTATCTCAATTTGCTGAATAATATGATTACATTGCTCAATATTATTTCCCAAGCGCTCGGCAAAAAATCGCCCTAAAATAGCATGTTCCATACTAAACTCAGCAAATAAGGTGCCGTCTAAGCTGTTACGGCGAAACTCGTATTCCATGATAAAACTCAACATTAGGCTTTTACTTATTTTAACCGAAGTTAGCTAAAACTGCGCAGTTACACCACGTAAATAATGAAAATCTTGCATAAGCATAAAATAACCGACAATAATATCTTCAGTATTGCTGTTGTCAAAGCCCCGCTTATCGCGGCCTCGTCTCTGGGTTAAGTTTACAAGGATGACTTAATAGAGCTTACCTAACGCAGTGATTAAAATTTTCGAGTAACAAATATAGCTCACCACATCAATTGCAAGTCAGGACTTATATGGATACAGGTTTTATTTATTGCTTACTATTGTCTGGGCCTAACGCAGGTCAAAGCATTCCACACTCTGAACTTGAACAGTGGCAACCTGAAGATGGATTATTATGGGTTCATTTGCGCTACAGCAATGAAGAAGCAAGGCAATGGGTGATTGACGCCCAATTACCGCCAACAGAAACCGATACCTTACTGGCAGAACATACCAGGCCACGCACACTAAGCTCGCAAGATGGGGTATTAATGGCCTTGCGCGGGATTAATCTGAACCCTAACTCCGCACCAGAAGACATGGTATCGATGCGTATTTTTGCCCAGCAACATCGAATCATTTCCACATGTGAGCGCCAGCTACAATCAGTTAAAGACATTGCTGAACAAATTATGGCTAAGCCAAATAGTATTGACTCCAGTGCCGACTTTTTGGTTTCTCTGTGCGAGCGCCTAACCCATCGAAAAATGGAATTGATCCATAACCTCGAAGATCAGCTAGATGATTTGGACGATCAAATTACCGCACCAATCAGTTCATCATTACGCTTGGATATAGCCGAATTAAGAAAACAAACTGTCACCTTAAGGCGCTACTTTTCGCCGCAGCGGGATGCATTATCAAGGCTATTGAATGACGGACATGTGTTATTTAACGCTGAACATAAATTGCGGATCCGTGAAATAAACGAAACCTTAATCCGAGTCATTGAAGATTTAGATGCGGTGCGAGATAGAGCAAGCGTAACCCAAGAACAGCTGCAATCACAGCAATCTGAACAACTCAACAAACGCTTATATTTCCTGTCGCTGATTTCAGCTATTTTCTTACCGCTAGGTTTTTTAACCGGCTTGCTTGGGGTCAACATTGGCGGTATTCCTGGCACAGAAAACAGCTGGGCTTTTGCCATCTTCAGCGGTGGATTAACCCTACTCGTTGGCATTCAAATGTGGTTCTTTTATCGCTTAAAGTGGCTATAAAAAGGTATTTTTGATTTAAACTCTCAAATAAAATTTTTTATTAAATTTTATTTACACTTTATCTTCAGCCACAAAAAAGGACGCTTTCGCGTCCTTTTCATCTATTATCCCTTCAAGGGATAACTCAATATATTATTGAGCAGCAGGTGCTTCTGCAACTTGTGCTTTCTCAATAGACAGTAATTCAACTTCAAATACTAACGTTGAGTTAGCTGGGATAGTACCAGTATCACGTTCACCGTATGCAAGCTCAGACGGGATAACGAACTTGTACTTAGCACCGATAGGCATTAATTGAACACCTTCAGTCCAACCAGGAATAACGCGGTTTAATGGGAACTTAGCTGGCTCACCACGGCTGTAAGAGCTATCAAACTCAGTCCCGTCGATGAGTGTTCCTTTGTAATGAACTTCAACAGTATCTTCTGCAACTGGCATATCGCCTGCACCAGCTTCTAAAACTTCATACTGTAAACCAGACTCAGTTGTTACAACGCCTTCTTTAGCTTTGTTGGTTTCAAGGAATTTCTTACCTTCTTCAACAGCTTGGCTTGCTAATAACTCAGCTTGCTCTGCACGTTTTTCACTTAATTTAACGTCTAAACCTTGAAGAACAGTTTGCATTTCTTCTTCTGTTAAATCTAAAGTATCAGCTAAACCATCGCTGAATCCTTGGATAACTAAAGTACGGTCAACAGCAAAACCTAAGTCTTCTTGTTCGGTAATATGACCAGCCATATAACGGCCAATAGAGCCACCAACACTGTAAGCTTCTTTTTGCGCGTCAGTTGTTAGTTCAACTTTCTTTGCCACGACTTCTTGTTCTTGGTTACATGCAGTAAGACCAACAACAGCCAGTGCAACTAACGATAATTTGTAAATAGATTTCATTAAAGCTTCCTCAGCGTCCTATAGCGGTTACAATAACCTGTAGGTAAAAAATTTGTATATATTTGGCCACTTTATACTAATTAAAGTGTTTCTTGCAATGGTCCGAATAATAACTCTGGCTTTCAGACAACTTTTATAGGAGCAAGTTCATGTTTCGACTAATTACGCTGATATTGTGCATTTGCTGCCTTAGCGCTTGCCAGCCTGCAGCCGAAAAAGTATTCCGTGTCACTAACGATTCAAGCTACAGCGCAAGCTTGTCTGAAGACGGCCAACTGGCTTTGGTCAGCACAGCAAGTAACGGCGTTCAACTGTGGGATCTCAGCCAAGCAGTATTAAAATACCGTTGGCAACATGGCAATAATACAAATACCACTGACAATAATGTGTTCGATACAGCGCTCTCTGCAAATGCACAATACGCCGCAACATTAACGACGGACTCATTAGCGATTTGGGATGTCGCCACAGGTCAATCTGTCGGTTGGTGGTCACTACCTGCATCTGCGCAATCTGTCGCCATTGCCAATAACGCCCAAACCTTAGTGGGACTCGTCGATGGCTCTGTCATGTCATTTTCACCACAAAAAAGCTTAATTAAGTTTTTAGGCCACCAAGAGCGGGTTTCCAGCGTGTCTATTTCGGCAAATGGCCAACTTGCATTGAGCGGTTCTAATGATGGTTCCGTAATCCTCTGGCAAGCCCAAACAGGCCAACCGGTTCACCAATGGCAACTTGAGTCTCGCATTGGTAAAGTCAATTTAAGCCAAAACGGTAAACTCAGTTTTGCCAGTGATATCACTGGTAATGGGGCAATTTATTACAGCGATACTGGTGAAACATTATCGACATTAGCCATTAACCGTCGCCAAATGACCTTCAGCAGTGCCCGCTTTATAGAGCAAGATAAAATTCTCGTAACGGGCTCTCCATCAAAAGAAATCATCTTATGGCAAACCCAAACAGGTAAAAAGCTGGCTAATAGGCAAATTCAGTTAACTAAAAACAGTCAAAATAGAGGTGCCGTTGTATACTCTATTGCAAGTGATGCCCAACAACAGCTTGTGAGCATCAGTAATCAAGGTTTAGTAGAGTCATGGGGGCGATTACCTTAGGTGTCATCAATGATTCCATGACTGTGAGAGGAAATAATGCAAGACATGCAACAAAAGATTGATGATTTAGAAATGAAAGTGGCATTTCAAGAAAGTACCCTTGAAGATCTAAACCAAGAAGTGATTAAATTAAATGACTTAGTGGCTTTTCAGCAGCACCAAATGTCATTAATCGTCAATAAGCTACAGGCTATCGAGCCAAGTAACATGGCGACACAGTCCGAAGAAACGCCACCGCCACATTATTAAATGTTCGGTTAAGTAATATTTGCTACATTATTCAATAATAAATAGTCTTATAGATAGATTATTAGCCGTTAAGCATTTAAGGAACCCTATGCCTGCAAGTGACATAATGACAATCGCCCAATCTGGTGAAGCGATTTTAAATCGCCAGACACAAGCAGTCATTACATTTGATCAAGCTCTGGTTCAGCTTACCGACAATATGATAGCGACTATGACAGTTGCAAATGGTGTTGGGATCGCTGCTCCCCAAGTTTTCAGTGATTTAGCCATATTTATTATGCATTCAAGACCTAATGAACGTTATCCAACTGCTCCTGAGACATCAGCTACAGTAGTCATAAATCCACAAATTATTGCTTATTCTGAAGAAATGGAACTTGGCATGGAAGGCTGTCTGTCTATCGCTGACAAACGAGTTGAAGTGCTCAGACACAAAACGGTTAACGTGCAATATCAAAACATCCATGGCGAAATAATCCAGCAGCAACTGACCGATTTTGTTGGCCGTATTTTTCAACATGAATTTGATCACTTACAGGGAATTACTTTGCTCGAAAGGATACACATGGCAAATCAATCGCCATCTGCCGATCAAATAGCCACTCCGCACGGGTTTATACCCAAGTGCACCCAAGTGCACCCAAGTGCACCCAAGTCAGCAAGGTATTGGCCGATGAATAAATTGCTTAGTATTGGCTTACTTTGTTTCAGTCTATCGGGCTGTGCTTATAACAGCGTATTAATTAATTACCCATCGCAAATTGCGCCGATTAAACAGCAATTAGCAAGCCCAACACCAACTGCCAAGCTTTCTGAATTAGCAGATCAAATCGATACTAATGACGGTTTACTCTACGCTCAAGAAGCGGGGCGAGTCGCACAAGTGTCAGGTGATTTTGAAACCAGTAAAACCTATTATCAACAAGCTATACGTGCCTATAAAGACTTTGATGATAGAGCCACTATCAGTGCTTCAGATTTAACGGCAACCGCCAGCAGTTTAGTATTGAATGACAATGCTATCCCTTATCGCGGCCCAGGCTACGAACGGATTATGGTGCATCAGTACCAAGCCTTTAACTATTTATTTTCTGGTGACGCCCAAGGCGCATTAGTTGAAGTTCGCCGCAGTAATCAACTGCAAAGCAGCGAACAAGCCCGCTACCAGAAGTCTCAAAAATCAGTTCGCGCCATGGCAAACGGCACGATTGATGCCGAAATCAATAAACTCGATCAAGCGACGGGCACTGTCACCAGCTCATTTTTAAATGCATACAGTTATTACACGACAGGCTTACTGCATGAGCTTTTAGGCGAACCTAATGATGCTTATATTGATTACCGCAAAGCCGCGCAGATAACACCAAATAACAAATACCTACAACAAGACTTAGTCCGCCTTGCTAAGCAGTTATCAATGCCACAATACGATGAGTTTAAGCGTCGTTGGGGTGATGCGATATTACCTAAAAAAGGCCAAGGCCAAGTGGTTATGGTGGTCGAAAAAGGCTTTGTTCCTGAGAAACAAAGTTTAACTGTACCTTTTACCATTGATGGTAATTGGCAGACTGTTTCACTGGCAACATATCAGCCACACCGCCAAGTTATCCAACCTTCAACTATTCAAGGTCTGGGAACCGTATTAAAAGCGGAACCAATTGCCAATATTGATGCCTTAGCTATTAATGCATTAAAAGAAGATTTACCCGCAGCCTTGGTGCGCCAAGCAGCACGAGTCTATACTAAGTCTGAAATGACTCGCAGTGTAGAAAGTGGCAGTAAGCGTCGAAATAACGAAACCGATGCTGCTGCTATTTTGATGCAAATTTTTAATGTAGTGACAGAGCAAGCAGATAGACGCAGCTGGCTCACATTACCAAGACAGGCACAAATTGCCCGACAATATATTGAACCTGGCGAGTATCAAATCCGTTTAGGCAACAGTCCTGCTGCCAAGATTGATGTAAAACCTAACCGTGCAACATTAATTTGGGTGATAGAGACTGGCAATCAAACCCGTTTTTATTCAATAATTATTTAACTCGACTATTTATAAGTCATATTCAACATGGAACTTACTATGAAACATTTTAAACTGATTTTTGTTTTAGCCGCTGTTATCGGGCTATCAGCTTGTCAATCTAAGGTTGAGTATGGCGATGCAACTGAAGTAGAAACCGTCAACGAAAACTTTGGTTCAAGTGACTTACAAGCCATCGCCGCTAAAATGGTCGACAGCATGCTGACCTTCCCACCTGTGATCGTAATGACGCAGAACGATCGTCCTATTATCTTTGTTGATAAAATCAAAAACAAAACCTCAGAACATATTGATACAGAATCAGTCACTGACTCTATTAGCAACAAGTTACTGCGTTCAGGTAAATTCCGCTTTATCGATATGACAAAAGTTGACTCAGTACGTAAGCAACTAGACTACCAAAACAATGCTGGTATGGTTGACCCTTCAACAGCTATCAAATTTGGTCGCCAAGTTGGTGCTCAGTACATGCTTTACGGCAACCTTTCTAGTATTGTGAAACAAGATGGCAGTACTAAAGACGTTTACTACAAAATGACTATGCGTCTTATGGATTTAGAAACAGGCTTAATCGAATGGTCTGACGAAAAAGAAATCCGCAAAGTTAAATCTAAGTCTTTCTTAGGCCTATAAGCCTCTGATAAACTTTAATTAGCCGACCTCGAGTCGGCTTTTTTATAACTGTAAACAATCATCATTGAATGAAATACCTGTACCAAAAACAATAATAAATTTTTAGGGAAGTAATTGTGAATCTGTTTAAGTCCTCTTTAGTTGCTCTAGCTTGCATAGGCTTATTAGCTTGTAATAGCACACCGAGTCAATCACCAACACAACGTGACGGCAGCGCTAACATTAGCGAATACCAAGCAATGGCTCGTTCAAGCGTTGTCTCAGAGGTCAACTACCAACTGAGTTTTGACCTCACTGGTGATAGTCGCTTTAATGCCACGACCAAAGTGGAATTTAATCTAAGCAGCACTAAAGAGCCCCTAACGCTGGACTTAAACAAGGCCCTCATCAGCAAATTTGCTATTAACGGCAAGCGCATTTATCCCAATTATAACGATGCCTATATCACCGTTAATCCGCAGCTACTGAGCAGCGGCAAAAATACCATAGAAATTGAATATAGCCGTGAACACAGCACTAATGGAGAAGGCTTACATCGTTTTGTCGATCCTGTTGATAATAAAGTCTATTTATACTCCCACTTTGAGCCTGCTGCAGCGCAGCAAATGTTTGCCGTATTTGATCAACCGGATTTAAAAGCCACTTATGAAATCACCGTTTCTGCGCCAAAGGATTGGAGCGTCATTAGCACCATGCGCGAAAGCAGCATTGATGAACAAGCAGATCAAAATATTTGGACCTTCCCAGTTACCCCTAAATTAAGCCCATATAACTTTTCTATGCATGCTGGTCCTTATCATGTTTGGGAAGATAACAGTGGCAAATACCCAATGCGATTATTTGCCCGTCAATCCGTTGCCGAGCAAGTCACAGCTGAAGACTGGTTCACTTATACCAAGCAAGGTCTAACATTCTTCGATAACTATTTTGGTATTGACTACCCATTTAAAAAATACGACCAACTATTAGTACCTGACTTCCTCTATGGTGCGATGGAAAATGCTGGTGCCGTTACTTTTGCAGAAAATCGTTTCATGTATAAAGACACCATGACAGCAGCACAAAGACAGCGCTTAGCCAGTGTGATCATGCATGAAATGGCGCACCAGTGGTTTGGTGATTTAGTCACAATGAAATGGTGGAACGGTTTATGGCTTAATGAAAGCTTTGCCTCGTTTATGGGCACACTTGCCACCAGTGAAGCCACCGAGTTCAAACATGCATGGCGCACATTTTACGCCACTGGTAAACAAAGCGCTTACCGTCAAGACAGCCTTGTGACAACCCACCCCATTGAAGTGCCTGTGCCCACCAGCATGAACGCCTTTGATAATATTGATGCCATTACCTACTCGAAAGGCGCATCAACCTTAAAACAACTCAGACACTTATTAGGTGAAGATACTTTCCAACTAGGAGTGCAACAATACCTAACTAAGTACAGTTATCAGAATGCCACCTTAGATGACTTTATCGGTAGTCTAGCCCAAGCAAGCAATCGCGATTTATCTCAATGGACACAAGATTGGCTCTACCAAGCAGGAGTTAATACTTTAAAAGCGGATTTTCATTGTGAAAACGGCAGAATAAGCCAGTTCTCATTGCTTCAAACGGCACCGAGTAGTGAACTGCCGACCTTACGCGAGCAACGTGTGCAAGTGGCATTATTCCGTGCTACAAATTACTCAATTCATAGCGGCCCTATTGTCGCAGTAACCTATAAAGGTGAGAAAACTGAGGTTCCTGAACTCATTGGTGAGCATTGCCCTAACTTGGTTTATCCAAACTTTGAAGATTGGGGATACGTTAAGGTTCAACTAGACGAACAATCCTTTACCACAGCCAAAGAACAGCTCAGTAAGGTCAGCGATCCGCTACTGCGTTCAATGCTATGGCAAAGTATGTGGGACAGTGCCAGTGACGGTAAAATTTCGCTTGAGCAATACATTAACGTGGCACTACTTAATGCGCCAACTGAACAAGACTACACCATTCTAGGGCAAGTGATTGGTAACCTAAAACAAGCACAACAATACTTGAATAGCATGGCACCAAATCATAAGGCGTATGCCACTAAAGTCAGCAAAGGGTTAACCCAAATGAGCTTGCGCATGGCAATGCAACATCATGACAATGCCGATTTTCAGCGTCGCTGGTTTGATGCCTATGTCAGCATGGCAAGTAGCAAGGATGCCCTTAATCATTTAGCTGAGCTATTGGCTGGCACTAGTAATATTCGAGGCTTGAATATCAGCCAAGATTTACGCTGGAAAATCATTATCCAACTGAATCGCCATGACTACCCAAATAGCGCAAAATTATTAGCTAATGAAAAACAATTAGATGTAAGCGATAGCGGCCAAAAGTCTGCCATTGCAGCTGAAGTCATCCGCCCTCAAGCACAGCTAAAACGCCAATGGCTGCATACCATTGAGCACGACACTAGCATGCCTTTTTCTAAGTTAAGAGTCGCGATGAACTACTTATACCCCAGCGAGCAGAAGCTACTTAGCGCAGCCACAGCCGAGCAACGCTTAGCAAATATCGCGGAAATAGATAAGAAAGGACCTGTGTTTATGCGCGCATATAATCGCAGATTAATCCCAACAGCATGCAGTAATGCCAGTGTTGAGGCGATAAATGAAGTATTAAATACAGAAACAGGCTTATCACAAATGACCCGTCGCGCCTTATTAGAGACACGCCAAAAAGAACAGCGATGCGTCAATATCAGTGAAATGCTGAATCGCTAGTAATTTTGATAACTAGTGTTTTTAATTATCAACTTAAACTACTGATAATTAAATTAAAGTAACTATAAAAATCAAACGTTAACCATAAGCCACTTAATTTAAGTGGCTTTTTTTGTCTTTTCTCGTCTTTTAAGAATCCCTTTCGTCTTATCTACACTTAAACCTGTTTTAAAAAGTTAGTTAACGTATCGGAGAGTCCATGAGCCATTTTAATAGCCAATCAAATTACGGCGACAATCGTTTTATCAAGAGTCAGCCTCAAATGCTGAACAACTTTTATGGCACCACTGATGTGTTTCCATATTGGGTTGCTGACATGGACTTTAAGGTCGCCGCCCCCATCACCCAAGAGATTAATCGCTTAGCCGAGCGCGGTGTTTACTCCTACGAATTTAATGAACAAGCGGTATTTAGCGCTATTTCAAATTGGCATGCCAAACGACATGATGTGTCACTTAATCCTGAAAACTTTGTCCAAGTTCCAGGGGTACTATCAGGTATTGCATTATTGCTTCGAGAACTAACCAATGAAGGGGATGCGGTATTAATTCATACACCTGCTTACCATCAGTTTGCTAACTTGATAACTAAAGCGGACCGTAAAGTGGTTAAAAATGAACTCGTGATTGCTGATGATAAATATCAAATAGATTTTGATGCCTTTGAAGCGCAAATACTGCATGACAATGTCAAAGCGATGATTTTTTGTAACCCCCATAACCCTACAGGTCGAGTCTGGACACAAGCTGAACTGTCTAAAGTCATAGCAATCGCCCAACGACATAATGTCACGGTGATCAGTGATGAAATCCATTCTGATATTATATTTTCAGGTCACCAATTCACTAGCTTAACCCGCTTTGATTATGACAATGTCGTCACTTTGATTGGCTCACCTGCAAAAACCTTTGGTATGCACAGTATCTCCAACGGTTATATCTATACAAATAATGTCGCCATGCTGACAAATATAAAGAAACTCGTTGGCGCACTTTATCTTGACCACGGCAATGCTCTCACCACTTTTGCCACTATTGCGGCCTACGAGAAAGGCTCAGAGTGGGTAGACGGCATGCTGGATTACTTGCAGCAAACGGTCACTTGGATTACCGAGTTTGCCGCGCAACATATTCCGCAATTAAAGGTTTACCAGCCAGAAGGTACCTATCAGATTTGGCTTGATTTTTCACAGCTTGGTTTATCAGAACAGCGCTTAAAAGAAGTGGTATTTAAACAAGCTAAAATGGGCTTAACTCCCGGGAATTGGTTTGGCGCCCAAAGTCCGCAATTTATGCGAATGAATATTGCGACTTCAATAGACAACATCAGCGCTTCGTTTGAATTACTCAAAACAGCAATCAATAGCTTTGATACTGAGCAATGTGAATCTGATATTTGCTCCGCTTCAAGTTCAACAAATGGCTGCTGTTAATCGGCGACTAGCTCAACACGCCGCTCCCATAGAGTGCGAATCTAGTAATAAAAATGCCGCCTATATTATATAAGCGGCATTTCTTTTAGAGGCAATTTCAATTCCACTCCCTCTTCCTTCTGAAGGATACAAAATAATAAATAATATTAATTTTGTATTAATAATCAGTACTTAATATTCACCGCCGCTTCTATGCCATTTGAATTTTACGCGGTAGTCACATAATAATAAGGAAGAATAAAATGAAATCTATACTGCCATTAATATTCGTGGGTACAGCCTTAATGGGTTGTACTAGTGATAGTGACGATGACAACACACTATCTGATGAGGCAATTGCTCAAACAATTGAATGCTCGAATATTACAGGAAGTAGCCCTTGCTCAGCTAATGTGCCTTACGCGTGGGGAGAAATGATAACAAATAGTCCTTTTTGTACAGGTATTTATTGTTTTGAAGATTACTCACCTAAACCGACTAACCCTGGGCTGACTCGTTACCGTGAAGACGCCAATCAGTTAATTCCAGTGTATTTCCTCAATGAATCAGATTCGCGATTTACCTATGCGATGGATCAAGCCGAAAGCATAATAGGTTTTAAGTTGTTTGATCGCAAAGGCATCATTACCTTAGACATTAGCGATCCTCACAATATTGATTACTCTAATATCCCGACAGATTGGGGATTCATTTGGAGCCAAGGTACAGTCATTGGGAGCTGTAGTTCCGGAACGGTATCTCAAGGACCTGCAACTAACAACATAGTCGGTCATGCTGTTGGACAAGACTTTGGCGTTAATCGTCCGACAGGTGTCCCCTTTTCTTGGATAAGTTTAGATAGCGCAAACCCAGATCCTAATTGCACAACGATCGCCAGCAATGAAGTGAGCTTACACGAGTTAGGCCACGCTTTAGGTATGAATAATCATTTTGAAGGCTTTGGCGATGGTGCTGCATTTGATCGCAATGCAGAGCGTGTATTACGCACTATGTATAGCGACCAAAACCCACCAGGTCAGCCATTCGACTCACTATATATTGAAAAATAAGTTGATAGCTATGCTCTAAAGTCACCATGCCACCTTATTGGGTGGCATTTTTATTTGGACTTTTTACTTGGACTTTTTATTTGGAATTTTACCTGGTCTGGAACTTCTTAAGGGCTTAACTGCGTAAAGTAAACGTCATCATCACTGGCGCATGATCTGTACTGTCACTGTCTCGTTCATATTCAGGTCTAACGAGGTGCCTATCATGGGTTTGATAGTCACTGACTTCAGCTAAGTTCCTTGGGTGCGATGCATCAAACTCACAGGATGCCAAAATATAATCTAGCACTGAACCGGTATTGCCAAAGTAATGAGTCGCTTGGCGAGCATATTTAAGTGGGTCGACAGGTGGCATGACATCCTCCACAATATCAGAATCTTCATCATGCAAACCAGACTCATACTCATCTTGCGCAAGGGTTGCGTTAAGCTTTTGCCCAGTTTGAAAAAGCTCATAACTGTCAAACAAACTGAACTGAGCAAATTCATCAGCTAAGGTTTTATCGTTCATAATTTTAAGGTGTGGGTCGATAATATCGCTTCTAAATACCCTTTTACCGTTAGCCCGAAAAGCCTCAAGTGCAGTGCTTTGCAAAGTGTCATTAAAATCGCCCATAAGCAAAACTGGCAATTGAGTTTTGGTTCGTTGTTTAGCTATTTCATTAAACAGCAACGCCGCTTCACTGCCGCGTTGCATGTTCGATGCCCAGCTGCCAAGGGCTTGTCTTGCCATTAAGTCTGCGCCGCCAGTCATGCCAGAATCAGCCAATGTATCCACGCCCATGCCACTGCGTTTTGATTTTAAATGCACCACATAACACTCGCATTCACCAAATTCTGCCAAGGCAATTTTTACCCGTAAAGGCTGACGACTAAAGCTGAAATCATTTGCTATGCCCATGAGTGGAAACAAATTTTCATCTGGAGTGACGAGTGCTGATTCTGTAATAGGAAACTTTGATGCTATGGCGACCACAGGGCTTTGATAGACATAGTCACTGATCAATGTTGGCTCATCTAGCGCGGCGAAATACTCATAACCCAAAGGGGCTAATAGTGCTTCTAATGCTTCAGGACTGAACACTTCTTGAAAGCCAATAATGTCAGGTTGGTGTTGATTAATATACTCAGTTAACCAAGTACATTTTTTTTGCCATTGCTGGCGAGAATAAATATTTTCGAAGTCATAATAAGCCGCTGGCGGTTCGATAAAATTAAATAAATTAAACGACACAACTTTAAAATTTTGCTGTTTTTTACTCGATTGATTATCCGAATTACTACCGTTTTTATGAATCACTACAACTGCCTTCAAAGCTCTATTCTGTCTACAGATTAAAGACAAACCTCTCGTCTGTCGACGTTAAATCCTCATCAGGTAAAAATGATCCCAGCGATCCCCACTGTAAAATTTCACTCGTTAAAAATGATCCTAATTTAGCAAGTGCCGTATTACCCCTCGAACTCAGCGCCTGAAATCACAACATCAAATGGATTGATAAATCCGTACTTACAAGAAATGAATTCGAGGAAAGAACGATGAAAAGGATCTACTCTCTGGCCCTAATTTTTACAGCACTTGGTTTAACCGCTTGTTCAGATGATGACGATGACACGATTACTGTTGCAGATGTTGAAACTCCCGTAGTCACTTACGCTGATATTCGCGTTATCCATGCTGGTAGTGATGCCCCAATGGTCAACATTACCGCTGACGGCGCGTCGCTATTAACCGATGTTGACTACGCTATGTCTAGTGGTCTACTAGAAGTCCCCACCGCAACCTACGCAATTGATGTTGAAGCCAAACTTGCCGATGGCACAACGCTCACTGTACTCGAAGCCGATTTAGCGGTTGCCGAAGATATGGAGTACACCGCAGTTGCCCTTGGTAAAGTAGCCGACGACAATCTAATGCTCAAGCTCATTGCCAATGAAGAAGCGGCAATCACGGCAGGTAATGCTCGCGTTCAAGTATTACATGCATCTCCAGCTGTCGGCTTAGTTGATATATACGTGACCGAGCCAATGGCTGATATTACCGCTATTGAACCAACGTTATCAGCAAACTACATGGATAACAGCGATCAACTTGAAGTACCAACGGCTGATTATCAAATCAGAATCACCCCAAATGGTGACAAAACTGTCGTCTTTGACTCAGGTACCGTTAACCTTGCAGGTGAAATGGATTACTTCATTTCAGCTATTCCAAACACATGGTCTGGCGACTCACCAGTAGCATTATTGGTAGCATTACCTGAAGGCCAAGTCTTATTAAATGATGTAAGCAGCGGCAGTGACATACGTGTTGTGCATGCAGTAGCAGATGCCCCTGCTGTGGATGTATTCCTTGATGGTAGCGATACGCCTGCAATCGATATGCTCTCGTTCGGCGAATTTGCAGGTTACGTCAATATTGCTGAAGGAATGCACACTGTCACGGTAGCGGCCGATGCTGATAACTCAGTAGAAGTTATCAAAGATGCAGAAGTGGATCTGATGTTAGGTTACAGCTATTCAGTCCTTGCTGTCGGCTCGTTAGCTGACGATGACATCTCGCCATGGGCATTCGCTGAGCACACTCGCCGCATTGCAACAGAAGCAAGACTGAATGTTATTCACGCCTCTTACTCAGCTGGTAATGTCGATGTATACCTTACGCCAACCGCAGATATTAGCGATGCAGAGCCTGCGTTAACAGACGTACCATTTCAAGCAGCATCAGGTAGCTTAAGTATTGCACCGGGCGATTACACCGTCAGCGTAACTGTTACAGGTACTAAAACCGTGGCAATTGGTCCATTAGCTGTCTCATTAGCTGCTAGCGGTTTATACAGTGTTGCAGCCGTTGATGCTGAAAATGACACCTCAATGTTCTCAGTGATTTTGATGGATGATTTTGTCGCTGAAGAATGATTGAACCAAACTAAATAATCTCTTGTTTTATCTCCGTCCGACCCTTTCGCGGCTTATCCTCCACCCGAGATAAGTCGCTTTTTTATCCTAATTCTTGCTAATTTCAACATTAGTTTTGAATGTTAATCCTAAAGTTAATCCTGAAGCTAATCGCATTAAACATCGACTATAACAAGGTTAAAACCTTCAATAAGGGCATAATATGACAAGCTCTAAAAAGATAATCAACCACTTAACTCAGTACTATACTCCAGCAGCAAAAGGCGTACTATTAACTGGCAAGTTTATGAGGTACATAGTTAAAATCATTATGTTTATATCCCCAAGCTTGTTACTACATTCTTATGCGGTGAATGCCATGATATTACAATTCAATAATCCACAGCAGCTGAGCAATGTCAAAATCAGTAATGACACAGTCATGGGCGGCATGTCTTCAAGCCAAGTCATGACAGACCAATCTAATCACAATGGTTCAGGAAATGAATCTACAGCAAGCGAATCTATTTTTAGTGGTCATGTTTCCTTAGAAAACAATGGTGGTTTTGCATCCATTGAATACCGTTTGGGCGAATCAGTTCCTATATCTAACACTGTAAAATTAACCGTGATGGGTGATGGTAAACGCTATCAGTTACGCCTTAAAACCCCTAAACTGTCTTTTGGCGAGGCGTATGTTGCCAACTTTGATACCACTGCTGGCGAGCAAACTGAACACACATTTGCCCCTGCTGATTTTAATTCGCAATTTCGCGGCAGAAGCGTCAATGCGCCAGCGTTAGTATTTGCAGATGTGGATAGAGTCGGACTGCTTATTGCCGATAAACAAGCGGGCAATTTTTCACTGACACTCGGCAGTATCGATTTTCAGCAGTAAACTCTTCAATCAGTAGCGTGAACATAACGGATTAGAAATGAAAAAACTGGCAAATATTAGAGGTGTTATCTTTGATTTAGACGGCACCTTAGTTGAATCAGAATTGGACTTTCGAAAAATAAAGCAGCAATTAAACTGCCCCATTGATACTGACATTCTCGATTACATTGATGCTATGGTATCCATTGACGAGCAACAACGCGCCCACCAGATTATTATCGAGCATGAAACATTCGATGCCGAGAATGCCAAAGCGCTACCCCACATGCACTCGCTACTTACAAGCTTGCAAACATTAGCTTTACCAGCGGCTATCGTCACTCGAAATAGTAAAGCCGCTACCGTAACCAAGTTAAGCCAAAATGACATCAATATCGCACTGGTATTAACCCGTGAATGTTACCCAGCCAAACCTGCTCCCGACGCATTACTTGCTATCGCAGAGCAATGGCAAATATCGGCAGCAGAACTGATTTACGTGGGTGATTACCTTTACGATATTCAAGCGGCCAAGAATGCTGGCATGATGTCGGTGTTTATCAATCATCACAAGCAGCCAGAATATCAACATCAAGCAGACATCATTGTCAGAGATTTAAAAGAACTGCAAATCGCGATCGAAACAAGCCGTCAGGGGTAAAAAACCATCAGTGAAGGTCATCTGCACTCAGCATCAGTGGGACTCAGAATTAGTGGTGCTAAGGATTAGCGGAGCTCAACAGTCTTATCAGTATGACAAAAGCAGTTATTAAACCCAAACATTCATTGAACAGATTGAACTTATCCGTTTAGCGCTTCGTATCCCTTATTTCACAAGACGATGTTATTTATTAACTAGCCAGAATTAAGGTTAATTAGGATAAAGGGGTTTATGAATCCATTACACCCAAAGAAGTTATTACACAGTAAATGGACCAAAGTGCATGTGACCCAAAAGCTAAAACACTTTTCGGTAGTCAAAGTCACTTATGATGAAGACAGTAATGTTATTGAATGTATTATTCGTGCAGAAATGAACGCCGAGGAATTTGTTATTAATTGGCGCGATTTAAAAGACGTTCAATTATGGCGCCAAGGCTGGAAATAACTAAACATAAAGCCAATTAAAAACAACTAGCGGCGAGCCATTTCCAGCTCACCGCTACAATTGATTCCGCAGTTGATTCGCTTAGCTAGACGCTAAATTAAGCCGCTAAGTTAGACGCTAAAAACAAGCCTAACAAAATAAGACTTCCTTTCGCCGTCGCCTTTTTAGATGAAAGCCGCTCAGCTCGAGCCTCTTTAGATAACAAACGTTGGATCACAGCAATTTTATCAATGGGTTGGTGTATGCCTTCAATGTTTGCAGGTGAAGGCTCTGGCAATTGGATAGCTGAGCCATTTTTATCAGAGACTTTATCTCGTTCAGTAACTTGTTTAAATTTCGCTTCAACTTTGGCGATAGCTTTATTTTCTACATCGACTTGCGTGCCAACCTCGATGCCTTGGGCAATGAATAATTCATCCACGGTCACTAACTTTGATGGAGAATTGGTGACCAACAGCCCTTTTGCTAATGGCTTAATACTTTGCTCTTCATCAAAAAAACGCTGTATATATTGGGCGCACATAATGTAGGCCAGTCGTTCGCTTTCTTCAAACCGCTGGCTTTCCAAAATATAAGCTTTAAATGAAAAAGCCAGTACATTCGATAACGCTGCTAGATTGTCATAAAGTTCGTTTAATTGTGGATGTAACTTAACCGCTTCACTCCATTGCTCTAACGTGGTTATATCAACTTCAAATTCATAGTCCATTTGGGGAATATCAACTATCGCATCTAACGACTTTTCAGCCTGATAATGTTGCCACATTTCATCATATGACTTGCGCTTAGTTGCACATTTTAATATTTCATAAGACACCGCGATATTGGCAAGTTTTATATCAATATCAGCATAAGTACTTTGGTATTCATCTGAATGATAAAACAAGTACAGACTTTCATACGCTGTCATTATCTCTTCATCATCTGCACCTTGCGAAACACCTAAGGTAAGGTATAAATTTTCCATCAAACGTCCTCTTACTTCCTATTGCAACGACTTACTTTTAAGCTTGGTTCGATGCAAGCAGCTGCCATTAACTAGCTAAACGTTATATCTTCAATATTGATTTATGGAACAGCGATTATTCTATTAATGGATTATAACGAGGCGTTGAAATAAATACTTGATATGAGATCGATAAATAACGATTAAAAACAGCAGATTAACAAAAGTTAATGATAACTAAACTTTCGTAAATTGAGTAACAAGTTTTAAATGAAATAGCCTGTTTGAATTAATCATACAGGCTAGAGGTGAGTTACTCAGTTTGGTGTAAACCAATTACCGTTGAGCTGGACACTGATGCAGTAAAGTGGCGCTGCTTTACAGACAAATAGGCCTCATCATTAAAAAAAGCCTGCATGACATCTTCTGAAGGAAAGTCGATGGTGAACACGCGATTAATCTGCATGCTGGTTTTAGATTTTAGTACCTCAGATACCGCAAAATCATAACCAAAGTCACCACCGTAAAAATGCAAAATAGGTAGCATGGCATCGCGATAAGCTTGATATTCAGATTCATCATGAACATGCAAAGCCATTATTCGTTGAAACCCCATTGCTACCTCACTTTTTTGACGAGCATGCCGTCACTTGTTAAACCAACTTATCTGCTAAATAAAATCACTGATTTCAGCTAATAATTTTTTCTGTAGAGCATGCTCAGGCACTGTTGCTTTTTCATCTGGATAACCTGCCACAATCAACATATATGGGCGTTCGTTATCACTATCTCGGCCACATACTTTACATAAAAAAGACATAGGTTTGGGCGTGTGAGTCAAAGTGCCAAGGCCTGCATTATGCAGCGCTTGCAACAAAAAGCCTGTCGCAATACCCACAGACTCATGCACATAGTAATTCTGCTTTTGCTCGCCATTATCTTCACTACGCTTTTTAGTAAATACCGCAATTAACCAAGGCGCTGTTTCAAGGTAAGGCTTGCTGGCATTAGTACCAAGTGGCTTTAAGTTATCTAACCATTCTTCACCGCCACGGCCTGCATAAAAAGCTTGTTCAATGGCTTCTGCTTGCTCACGTATTTGCGCTTTTACATCAGCATCGCTTATCGCCACAAAATGCCAAGGCTGATGATTCGCACCATTAGGCGCTGTTCCTGCAGCAAGAATACATTGCTCGATAATTGCTTGCGGCACCGCTCTATCTGAGAACTTACGAATTGAATGACGTCGTTTCACATGCTGATAATTTTGCTTAGCACGTTCAAGCATTTCAGCTTGAGGATATTCAATAAAATCAGTTAATGGCAAGTGAGCTTCGGTCATGTGTTTTCCTTTTTATTTTTATTAGCTTTAGTTAATCCGTTTGTTGCTGCTTTCTTTTAAAATCATCTAAGGTGATTTGTAATGCTTCAATAGCGGTATCTGTATCTATGTTATTTTCTTCAAGCAACTGGATTAAATCGACCGCTAGTTGGACAGATTTCGGTGCATCAGTTAATGATTGAGGTTGGTTTTCTTTGCTCATCTACGAGGTAATCCAATACATTTTTTATGATAAAAATCATCTAATACAAACTTTTGATAGTTGATGTTAAAGCGAGAAGTTTGCAATCGCTTTTTGAATGCCAACTACATCAGTGCCTTTCTTCAACTCTTTAACGATAGGCTGCTCAGTGCCCGAGATATAGATTTTAAGCTCAGCATCCATATCAAAAGTGCCTGCAGTTTCAACAATAAAGTGAGTCATCGATTTGTAAGCAATTGAATGGTAGCTAACCTTCTTACCTGTCATTCCTTGTTTATCAATCAAAATAAGGCGTTTATCGGTAAACACAAACATATCGCGGATAAGTTTATAGCCCATTTGCACTGACTCATTGTCAGCCATAATTGGCGATAACTCTTGTTGTAACTCACCTAAATCCATTTCCGACGAGTTACCTAAAATCGCATCAAAAAGTCCCATTGTTTTCTCCTTAAATATGGCTTTAAAATTCTTGAGTCAAAATGTGAATAAAATAGTGCGGTATCTGCCGATAATAAACAAGCAAAAAGCTGTTAAAGTATTCTTCCGACACTGTAAACCAGATCACCAAGGCGCATTATGAACGCAGCTATCATTGGAGCCACCGGCTTAATCGGCCATTATTTATTATTAAATTTATTGGCTGATGCCCGATATCAAACGGTGGTGGCTATAGGTAGAAGATCACCTGAACTGGCTCCTGAAACCGCAGGAATTGAAAAGCTTATCTTTGTCGAAACTCAGTTACATCAGCTAACCGAGTTAAGCTTACCTACAAGTATCGACCAAGCATTTTGCTGTCTTGGCACCACCATCAAACAAGCTGGCAGTCAGGAAAACTTTATCAAAGTCGACCACACTGCGGTTATCGACTTTGCCAAACTGGTCATGCAGCATCAATCACAAACTGGGGTTGAATTATTGGTAGTAACAGCCTTAGATGCCAATGAAAAATCATCACTTTTTTACAATCGTGTTAAGGGTGAAGTGCAGCGGGATTTGCGCTTATTACCACTGAAGCAGTTAACCTTTTTCCAACCAAGTTTATTATTAGGTGAACGTGCACATCAGCGCACCTTAGAAGATATTGGCCAAAAGTTTTTTACTATTGCATCAGGGATATTTATCGGCCCATTAGCCAAATATAAACCCATTACAGGCAAGCTTGTTGCCAACAACATGTTGGCTGTTGCTGTTAAAGAAAATACTGAGTTAGTCAGTGCTCCATTGTTAGAGACAAAAGCTGTTAGGATTATTGATAATAAGCAGATGCATCGACTGGTTAACTGAATCTTTTGTACTTTATAAACTGAGTTTTGTCCCAAGTTTTGGTTACCATTTTGACGTTACTATTTTGAAGTTATCATTTTGAAAAGAGCCAACGTCGTGGTGCTTCGCCCACACCAGACTAAAAGGGAGTGAACTGCGACTCCCTCTTACTTTTTGCTAAGAGCTTCGCCCCGCAGCTCCGGCGAAATTTAAACAGCAAAATTTCCAACGGAGAATCATCCAGCTTTAAACTTCATTTTTAGTCCGCTTCGGCAAGCTACAAAATCACTAACGCTTACGATGGCGCGTCCCTTCCCCTCGAAAGCTAGCCAGAATCTTAAGTGCAGGATGCACTAAATGCCTTAAAGCACAAGGATGTGTGAGAAAGGCCATGTCTGGACTCACGCGATTTTCTTGCTTATCTCAATTCATATTAAGCATTCAAAGAGTATGAAAAACCTATACAACTTGAGCTACTAATTTAGAAATACTCTCTGAATTAACAAATGAACCTGCGGGCTCATTATTCTCCGCTGGAAGTGTCCGAGTGCGTTGAGCTAATTTACGTGATGGAGGCAGGACGCCGACATAGCCTCAGATTGAGCCAAGGATGGCGAATCTGAGGCGGTAGTAAATTCGCTCTGTAGCATGAGGAAAAACACTTCGCCGGAGCGGCAAGGGATATCGAAAAGGGAAATGCTGTTGTTTCCCTTTCGTCGGGTGTGGGCGAAGCGCCACGACGTTGACCTTAATACAAACAAAGTTTGGAAATGAATTATTTTTATGATGTAACTCATTGTTGATAAAATAGTTTACTGTTAATCTTGTGCTATTAGAGTACTGACTTTCTGTTCTTATTAAGACCGTTGTTATTGGTAAAGTTTACTCTGACCGAACTAAATTCTTAAATATATATTGAGAACCAAATATGCAGAATGACCCAAGAGTATTCTTAGTTTTTGTTGCCTCTTTCTTGGTAACTATCTTTTTGTTTACTTTAACTGTTCGAAAAAGTAAGCCTGAGAGAAAAATAATTTGGATTCTAGTGTGCAGTATTCTGACTTTGACTTGGTTAGGAATGATTAAAGGAACTGTAGCTGTATTGATCTCAATAGGACTTTCTTCTGGGTATATAACAAATAGACTTGATGCAAGAAGATTGGGGAAAAGGTAGCCCGTTCCTTTGATATGAAACCAAACTTGTTTTTTACAAGTCTAGAGCAGTCATTACCAATGTATATTCAAAGCCTCGCACTTATGGAGCAAGAAGGCGCTGGTGTTGACGATATCAAGGAAATGACTGCTCCATTTTTACTTCAGGGGCTGGATGTTCTTGAATCACGGTTTGGGCATCAGAAGTCAATCCAAGCTGCTAGAACAAATATAAATGAATATGTAGCTTCTAAAGAAATATATAACTACTAAAGGCGGCGTATAAATCGCTGCTTTGGGTATTAATTTTGATTTCCCATATTTTTGCTAATCCGAAATCAGTACTAAAAAGTGAATTATCTAACAAAATTTTGTCTATAAAGGAGTTTCTATCTTTATTGTCAGATTGAAATTTGCAGCCCAATTTAAAACTAAAACGCTAACCGCTGGGTTTAATCCCAAGTCGATTAGCGTTTTTTATTGCCATTAACATTTCAAAAGTGCTTTCCCAACGCCTTATTTAACGATCGATTATCGTCAACATGCTTTTGCATTTAGCAACCCTTTCAAAAAAGTATTAACGATTGAATTTTTTACATATAAATGAAGGTAGATATCGCTGAGCTTTGCCTCTAATATGGGTTAAAGATTTATATATCTTGGGGTAAAGCCAGTTGCCTTACCTTTATGCACTTCTCAATGATTAGCCTGATTTTTTATCATCAGGTTATTAAAAGTTGAGGATTTTCAATACTAATTAAATAACAAACTAGCATGAGGCTGAATATCTATAGTTAGTTGTTTTACATTTTATAATGCTTTAATAATTGGTTGATGTTGAAAAGGAGTTTCTGATGACTAAAAAAATCACAACGTTACTGCTGTCTAGTTTCCTGGTCGCTTGTGGTGGAGGGGATGGAGATTCAGTAACCACTATAGATGTAGATACTGGTGTAGGGATCTACATTCATACATACAACTTTGTTTTTCAAGGTGCTTATGACTCTGATGTCATAGTTGATGCCACTTATGAAAGTTATCAATCAGGAACAAAGACGACTGTATTACACAGTAATGCCATTTATGGCAGTAGTGATGCTAACGTACTAGAAAAAGCGATTAAAGACGGTTCTGAAGAAATAGATGTCAACTTTGAGCTAAGAGATGCAAATACCAATGTCTTATTAGCAGATAAACAAGAAAGCTATGAATACGACTATGATGATAATGACGATAATGACTATTTAGATAAACTTGTTTTTGCAGTAGCAGATGAAACCTTATCACCAGTGGAATACAAGCTAGAAGTTTTTGATAGGCCAAAGGAACAATCTACAGCCACATCTGCCCCTTTATATGTCATAAATTTACTCGGTAATGATGATGTGAATGTCATTATTGATAATGTGCAATTTCAAGGTGAACTAGAAACTATCGAGCTTTCAGATAAGTATGATGTAGACCTAACATCCCCTTTATCCAACATTACTCTTCAGCAACTAGATGGAACTGAGCTTGTATTTTGTGATTTAAGCAGCGAAAGCTTCGCTGAAAAGCAGTCGTTGATTATTTTCTCAAAGAGTACATCAGGTAATGCATCTTGTTTAATAACAGAAGTTTAAACTTCTTATAAGCAAATTGAACTCTGGTGCTTTAGCGGCATTAAATAACAAAATAACAGCTCGAATTTGAGCTAAAACTAAAAACGCTAACCGCTTGGTTATTACCCAAGTCGATTAGCGTTTTTTTGTTGTCATTAACGTTTCAAAAAGTGCTGTCCAACAGCTTTCACAGGATAACAAAAACGAGAATAGTCCTATTAAGCTTCTTTACCTAAATGCTTATATAAGCTTTGGTAATCAGCACTGGTTGCCATTAATTGCTGATGGTTACCACTATCGGTTATTTGTCCGTTTTGGATCATATGAATACAATTCATTTCAGCCATGGCGGTTAAACGATGGCTTATCATCAACATGGTTTTGCCTTTAGCTAAGGTAAATAGTAAACGTAAGATTTCACATTCAGTTCGCTTATCAAGTCCTTCTGTTGGCTCATCTAATAATAGAATCGGCGCGTCACGTAATAAGGCTCTGGCAACACCGATACGGCGCTGTTCGCCGCCTGAGAGCTGACGACCACCTTCACCAATCCAACTGTCTAGGCCGACTTCTTCGCCGCGATCTGTGGTGGTTTTTGAACTCAATAACGTCTCTAAACCCACTTGCTTAAGCACTGCGGTTAAACGCTCATCATTGGCTCGTCTTTTTTGACCTTCAACATAAGGTAAAGCGATGGCTAAGTTATCGCGCACTGTGCCTGCGAACAAATGAATACGCTGGCTGACAACCGTCATTGAGCTGCGCAATGTCGCTTCATCAAATTCACTAATATCACGACCACCCAAGCTTATTTGACCTTGCTGCGGTTGCCATTCGCGGGTGATTAAGCTGAGTAGGCTTGATTTACCACAACCTGTTGCGCCTAACAGTGCAACCTTACTGCCTTGGGGTAAATCTAAATTCAAGCCAGATAATACTTTCGCGTCGGCTTGATAACCAAAGTGAATATTGCTGAGCTTTATCTCGCTCTGTTCAAGCTGATTAACCTCACCAAACACCACATCTGGGGTTTGCTCGGTCACTTCCGAAATACGTTTAGCCGCCAATACACAACCAGATAAATGCTGGAAGGCACCAGAGATTGGCATCATCATTTCAATGGTGGCCATGGTAGCAAATACCATCATTGCCATTAATGGCCCTGGTGGAACACTTTCACCTACGCCGTGCCCTGCTAAATACATCATCATGACGACCGCTGCGCCATTGACCATAATCAATAATGCTTGGCTTAAGCCCGTTATGTGCGCCATTGCGGTTTGGCTGGTAAATAAGGATAACTCAGCTTCACGCAGCTTTTGACGGTAACGGTCATTTGCCGAAAACAAAGTTAGCTCTGCTTGGCCTTGAATCACATCTAATATCAATACTCGGAAGCTGCGTTTACTATCAACAACGGCTTCACCAGGTTCTCTACCCAGACGATAAAACACCAAAGGTAGAATCACCCAAGCAGCGATTAACAATGCACATAAGCTAATGGCTAACGAAGCATCAAACCAAGATAAGAAGGCATAAAGTGCAACCACCGTCAGTAATGAAGCGGCCATTGGCACTAATAGGCGTAAATAAAGATGATCAAGGGTGTCGATATCGGCCACTAACCGATTAAGCATATCCCCTTGTCGCAAGCCTTTTAGGTTACTGGCACTTAATGGCAGTAACTTTTTCCACGACCAAACGCGAAGTTCAGTGAGCAGTTTAAACGTGGCTTCATGTGTCGCTAAACGCTCGCCATATCGACTTGCTGTTCGTGCTATTGATAAAAAGCGCACGCCACCAGCAGGAGTAAAAAAGTTAAACGCTAACGCTGAGGCTGCAGTAAGACCAGCGATGGCTGTGGCAGATAAAAACCAGCCAGAAAGCGACAATAAACCAATACCAGCAATGATCGTGGTGCAAGTTAGCAATAAACCAACCGACATCATTAACCACTGACGCTTAAATAACTTAATGAAAGGCAGTAATAGCTTCATTACACATCCTCCCTTTTAGTTTGCTCATCGGTCAGGGTTGGCTCTTGCTCATCAACATACAGTGACAAACCATCATCATCTTGTTGCTGCATGTTTTTAAACAAACCCGCTTGAGCGCTCAGCAAAGCATAATCCCCTTGCTGCACAATTTGCCCATGATCAACCACGAGAATGTTATCCATGCTTTGTAACTGATCAAGTCGATGAGTCACCATCACGCAGGTTTGCTGCGACATGGCTTGTTTAAGAGAATCTGATACCAGTTTTTCACTGTGGCTATCAAGGCTTGCTGTGGGTTCATCAAGTAAAAATAAACTGGCAGGTTGTGCTAACGCACGCGCAAGGGCAATACGTTGCGCTTGGCCAACTGACACCCCTGCTGCTTGGTCACTGATCACGGCATCTAAACCTTGCGGGTGCTGATGAACAAACTCAGCAATACTGGCTTTTTCCAGTAATGCCATGACTTGAGGGTCAGTTAAATCTGGATTGGCTAAGCAAACATTTTCGCGGATGCTGCCATGAAATAGCTGCGGGTCTTGCCCAAGCCATGCGAGATGAGCTCGCCATTGCTGCTTATCCAATACGCTTAACTCAACGCCGTTAACTTTAAGTGAGCCTTTATAAGGAAGAAAGCCTAGCAAAGCATTAAGTAGGCTAGTTTTACCCGCGCCGCTTGGGCCAACAATAGCGACTTTTTGCCCTGCTGCCACCTCAAATGAAATTGGGCCTAACAGTGATGTACCTTCTAAGGTCAGCACTTCTAAATCAGCAGCTGAAATAGCAATATTATCTAATGACACATTATGATGCTGCGCTGTTTGCTCACTAAAATTACCGTCCACTTGTTTGAGTGGATTTGGATGTTCAAGTAATTCGACCAAGGCTTCTGCTGCGCCAATGGCTTGCGCTTTAGCATGGTAATGAGTGCCTAAATCACGCAGCGGCTGAAAAAACTCAGGGGCGAGTATCAGAATAAACAGGCCAGTAAATAAGGTTATCCCTGCGCCATAGTGACCAAAGTTAAGGTGGTCTAAATAGCTAAAGCCAAAATATACCGCCAATACCGCAATCGAAAGCGCAGCAAAAAACTCTAATACTGCCGAGCTTAAAAACGCCATTCGCAGTACCGACATGGTTCTTTGTCTAAAGTCTTCTGATGCCGTCTCAATTTTATTCACTTCAGTTTCGCCGCGGTGGAACAGCTTAAGCGTGCTTAAGCCTTTTAAGCGATCCATAAAGTGGCCACTTAAGCGTGACAATGCACTGAAGTTTTTACGGTTAGCATCAGCAGCGCCCATGCCAACCAGAATCATAAACATTGGAATAAGCGGCGCAGTGGCAAATAAAATCAGCCCTGCGGCCCAGTTAAGCGGGAACACCGACACTAAAATAATTAACGGAATAAACCCTGCCAACATCATTTGCGGTAAATATTTGGCATAAAAGTCGTGTAAATCTTCAACCTGTTCGAGCACGATACTCGCCCAAGCTCCTGCAGGTTTACCTTTAATAAACGCAGGCCCTAAATCGGTTAATTTATTCAGCACAGCTTCACGAATATCACTACGAAGTCGCTTGCCCGCTTCAAAGCTTAATCGCTCGCGAGCATACGCAAGGCCTGCACGCACTATGATTAATGAAATTAAGGCGACAAAATGATTGGTAAAGCTCGCCATAGGTGATTCAAGCATAATCACGCCATGTAAAATATGCGCCAACAAATAAGCTTGCACCACAATCGCGACACCATTCAGTGCACCGGTAAAAATGGTGAGTTTCAAGAATATGCCACAAGAAGACTTTTGTTGCTTAAGCCACTGGCCGAGAGATTTTTCTAAGGTTTTATCCATTACATTCCTGAAAATGACAGCGCTAAATGAGGAAAATTGCCGCAGTATCGCAAGCTAAGAGGTTAGATAACAGCCGCTTATAGAGAAGTGTTAACTGATTCACACATTGCTAATAAACACTGTGTTAATGATGAACTATAATTCTACGCGATAGTCATTGCTAGAACAGTAAAAGAAAGGTAAATCTTTGTTCATCATCTAGCGAGAAACTCTGCTTTTACGTTACTTTGAGTACAGAATTATAATTGATTGTAGGTTTATAATTGTTGATTAATATAAATACAATAAACTGATTATGACTTTAGCTTAGTTTGATTTTTAGTTTAGTTTGATTTTAGCTTAGTAGGACTATCACCATAGAATTTAGCATGACACTTTCTAACAGGATGAAGAAGGTAACATTAAATGGACGTTGATATTACAGCCTTAAGAGCGCAAGCATTTAACTACTTATTTGACGCCGTGGTCGTCACTGACGCTACAGGCACAGTCATTGACTGGAACAGTGGCTCACAACAACTTTACGGATACAGTAAAGACGAAATTATTGGCCAACCCGTTAGCCGACTTCACGTCCCTGAAGACTGTGCCTCCATCACAGATTTAGTCATATCTTCAGTGGAAGAATACGGCAAATGGACCGGTGAAATCCGCTTCTTGCATAAAGATGGTTCTGTCGGTTGGATTGAGTCCATGTGCGTGCCGCTATTTGATGACAACCAACAATTTATCGGCGCCTTAGGCATTAATCGTGATATCACTAAACGAATTGAAGATGCACAGCAATTATTGAATTTAGCTTGCTACGACCAACTAACTCAAATCCCTAACCGTCACTTATTAATGGACAGAGTAAAACACTCCATTGAACGCTGTAAGCGCCTAAGCACTATGTTCAGCCTGTTTTATTTAGATTTAGATGACTTTAAAAAGATCAATGACACCTATGGTCATTGTCATGGCGACAAAGTGCTTATTGAAACAGTAGCAAGGTTAAATAAAGTCATTAGGGAGTCTGATACTTTAGCGAGAATTGGCGGCGACGAGTTTGTGTTACTGCTTGAAGATATCAAGGATAATAATGATATCTCGCATATGGCAGACCTATTAATTGGCGCGCTTGATAAGCCATTTATAGTTGCAAATGAGTCTGTATTGCTCAATTGCAGTGTTGGTATCGCGACCTTTCCAGACTCAGGTGATGACTTTGATACCTTAATTAAAGCGGCCGACTTTGCCATGTATAAGTCAAAACGCCAAGGTGGCGCGACTTATCGGTTTGGTTAAGCGACTTATCGATTTGATTAAGCGACTTAATCAAACTGATTAAGCGCCAAACTTAACTAACACATGCCACATTAGCTTGAGCTGCTGAATTTCCTGGGCTTGCTTGCTCCGCTCGCTCCATGACACTGGGCTTTCTGACAATACTTGCGCTGCGCGGCCAATGACCTCAGCTGTAATGATATTATCTCGAGCGATGACCTTGGCTAAATCTGGCATCGCGGCGCCGCGAAAATCATCAGGCACTTGCGCAACCTCTAGCTGATAGCCCTGATGCCATAAAAGCTCAATATCGTACTCAATGCACAAGGTTTGCATCACCTCACCGATATCAGTGTCTTTAAAGCTAGGGTCGGCAACCAAATAACCAATATCATTATCTAATGACACCTCTCCATGAATTTGCGCTTCAATATAATGGTCAAGGTTAGACAGCGCACCACGCTCAAACCGAGCACTCACTCCTTTTGGCAGTTGATTAGCCACATGCTCAACAATCCCTGCAGGCTTGATGTCCTTAACGCCTA
The DNA here is from genome assembly GCF_055808815.1 of Shewanella sp. GJ50-10. Lineage (NCBI taxonomy): Bacteria > Pseudomonadati > Pseudomonadota > Gammaproteobacteria > Alteromonadales > Shewanellaceae > Shewanella > Shewanella sp. GJ50-10. The sequence goes on from NZ_JBVVSS010000001.1 coordinate 3,715,914, forward strand.
ATGCATATTGGCGCTCAAAACATTCACTCAATAACGCCGCCAAAATCACTTCAAAGCAATTTAAGGTGCCTTTTTCTTTGGGCAAGCGGTATGAGTCCATGTAACTGAATGTGCAACGAGACAGCACTTGAGTGTGAGTCAAAAAATAACAGCTACCAAATCGAGGCGCTGGCCCCATCGGACATAAACCAATATCTAACGCACCGTACTTGGGGCGCAGCTTTACACCCGAATAGCTATTGCCAAAAAGCTGGTTTTCCCAATGATCTCTTGGTCCGCCTAATTCAGGCGATAACTGCCCATTGGAAATATGAGTTTCAAACTGACTTTTATAACACCCATCTTTCAATAATCCAGCAGCCACTGATAAGCCACGGCTATCAATGCGATCTGGATGAAAGTGTAATGCGACGCGGCCATGCTGATGCAAGGATTGCATCGCTTGCTGGACATTAAAGCTTGGAATATTGGACATTAGCAGCACATTTTTAATCACAGAGCTGGAATGCTCACGTAAACAGGCAACAGTATGTTCGATATGTAACTGCGCTGCAGACTTTCGATTCATCACTTGCCCTCCCTGTGCTCTTTGTTTGACGATGTCAGCGCATTCTTTCAAGTTCACTTTATTAACTGCTGTGCACAGTCCTGTATTAAATGCTGTACTAAATGCTAAGCCAAGTGCTGAACTAAATACTAAGCCAAGTGCCCTGCTAAGTGCTTGTATTTCATTGTATGTAAAATAATCGTCATTAGCACAAAAGATTAAAACTAATTCATCATTTGAGTATATAAAGCTCAAATAAAACCAATTAGCAAAGCTGGATGCCTTTTAACTCACTCTCAAATCCAATCAAATATATGAACTGCTATATCCGCTATATTCAGCTACAGACTTGGATTAAAGAGGAATATTTAAGCGATTAGATGGCGCTCTAGCAGTGTTTCAGGTAAGCTTCACGGCCGCCATTTCGTGGCCCCCTATTCAGTCATAGCAACGTATACGTTGCCCAAAGAGATCATTCTATGAGTTTTGCCTCACTAGGCTTAAGCGCAGCAATTTTAAAAGCTGTTGAAAAACAAGGGTATGACACCCCATCAGCAATCCAAGAACAAGCTATTCCTGCCGTCCTAGAAGGCAAAGACGTAATGGCCGCAGCCCAAACGGGTACCGGCAAAACAGCAGGTTTTACCCTGCCACTATTAGAATTACTCTCAAAAGGTCAACGCGCTAAGCGTGGCCAAGTGCGTGCATTAGTACTGACACCTACTCGTGAACTTGCTGCCCAAGTGGCCGAAAGCGTATCGACTTATGGCACTAACTTACCGCTAAAATCAGCGGTAGTTTTTGGCGGCGTATCAATTAACCCGCAAATCACCACCTTAAGAAATGGCGTTGATATTCTAGTGGCGACCCCTGGGCGCTTATTAGATTTATGCCAGCAAAAAGCCTTAAGCTTTAGCCAACTTGAAGTATTGATCCTTGATGAAGCCGATCGCATGTTAGACATGGGCTTTATCCGTGACATTAAAAAAGTATTGGCCATGTTGCCAAAACAGCGTCAGAACTTAATGTTTTCAGCGACGTTTTCAGATGAAATTCGTGATTTAGCAAAAGGCTTAGTGAATAACCCAGTTGAGATTTCCGTTACCCCACGTAACGCGACTGCCAACACAGTTGAGCAAAGCGTTTATGCGGTGGATAAAAGCCGTAAAGCGCGCATCTTAACTAAGCTAATTAAAGAAAATAACTGGCATCAAGTGCTGGTGTTTTCTCGCACTAAACATGGTGCTAACCGCTTAGCGAAAAACTTAGATGCTGATGGTATTAATGCTGTTGCTATTCACGGTAATAAAAGCCAAGGCGCACGTACTAAAGCCCTTGCTGACTTTAAAGCTGGCAAAGCACAAGTGATGGTAGCAACTGATATTGCTGCCCGTGGTATTGATATTGACCAACTGCCATTTGTGGTTAACTTTGACCTACCTAATGTCCCTGAAGATTATGTTCATCGTATTGGCCGTACCGGCCGCGCGGGTGCAACAGGTTTAGCCGTATCTTTAGTGAGTGATGAAGAAGTTAAGTTGCTACATGACATCGAAAGACTAATTAAACGTACGATTGAACGTAAAGTAATCGAAGGCTATGAAGCTTGTCATGATTTACCTGAAGCCAACTTAAAAGGCGGACATCGCGCGGCTAACCATAAAAAGCCGAACCCGAATCGCCGTAAGCATGCAAACCAAGCTGATAGCCAGAGACAAGGTCAGAACCAAAAGCAAGGTCAGCGTCCTGCGCCAAAAGGTAATTCAGATAAGCCAAGCCAGCGTCAACGCGCACGAGCTCGTGCTGAAGCAGAAGCTGCACAGTCAGATGGCGCTAAAAAGCCTCAACGTCGTCAAGGCCGCACTGATAACGCAAAATCGCCAACGTCGTCAGGCAAAGTTGACCCATATGCCAATGCAAGACGCTAATAACAGCGCACTCTTTACCGCATTAGTGTTCGACTTAATTGTCAGCGTTAAAGCTAATGTATAAATAGAGTAACCTGTTGTCTCAAAAGCATGAAAGCCCACCGCTTTCATGCTTTTTTTATACTCGCCATTTATCTAAACCTTCTTATAAGCCCTTCCCTAAACACTCTTATCAGCCCTTATCTAAACGCTAAAAGTTGCCAGATTGAATGACATCGTTCATGATTATTAAATCATCATTATGACAATTTCATCATGGAAGAATTATGAAATATTTAGGCTTTTTCACTCTCGTTTTATTGCTGGCTTTAGGTAGCTTATTTGTAGGCTTACAAATAGGAAAAACCATAGATATTAATGATATTGCGCAAGCAAACACGCAACAATCCCAGTCATCATCTGAGCAAGAGCCATCAGCGTATAAACAGCCTTCAGCGTCTAGTAAACAGCCATCAGCGAATAAACAGCCATCAGCAGTTAATCTAGAATCAGCGCTTAAGCAAGAATCAGCTCAATTGGTCGCCGAACTGAAAAAAGAAGTGCAGCAACTCAAACAACAACTCGCAGAAAAGAACAGCTTAATTGATGCTATGAACTCTTCAATGGGCTTATTAGAACAGCAAGTTGAAATTGCCTATACCGAAATAGATGAGGCCGTAGAGCAAAGCAGCAACTCCCCATTTCATCCTGAGCCATCAAGTATCACTGCCGAACAAGCTAAACAGTGGGTACCGCAAGCCTTTGCTAATATCCTAGCCAACCAACAAGGGGATATGGTGGATCTATTCAAACGTCACCACCAAGACGAAATCAACCATGATTGGGCAGTTAATCGTGAGCAATCATTACGTGATGCCATCAATATCAGTGAGTTTTCATCAGAGGTCGACATAGAGTCGATCAATTGCAAAACAACCACCTGTGAAATTCGTGGCACAGAGTTATCACCCAATGCATGGATGCAAGTGAGTCAACAAATTCAGGGGGAAACCTTGGTAAAAATGTCAGTACTTGGTCATATCTCGCCAGTGATGAAAATGGCGACACCTTGATTTATATGTTGTCAGAGGTTGATGAGGCTAACCCACAATAATTGTGATTCCTTTATATCGTTAATAAGTCCCTTTAAGACTAAAGTCCGATACTAAAAACACAACATAAACAATAAGCTGCACTCAATTCATCACTTAATGTGAATGGGTTTGACGCCGTACTTAGAAAGTTAGCGCAATGAGATGGATCTAAAGGCGCTAATCAATCGTACACTCTGCATCTATTAGTTTATCAATGTCCCGATTTATAAATAGCACTCGTTATTTTCATGACTATTTATCCTCGAATAGTACTATTCGACATTGATGTAAAGGAATACATTACTGCCATGACTGAGCATTCAAATATATCCGCAAGTTCAATGAATAAAGCATTACATATTCAAGTCACACAAATTCCCAATAGTGAACATTTAATCTGGGTTATCGATGACTTTATCGCTGACTTTGATGCACTGGTGAAATACAGCAATACCAAAGCTTATTTTAATGCCGCTGGCGCCGATGGAACCTTGTTTCCGGGTTTGCGTGATGAAATGCCCAAACCCTATTACCAAACCTTGTCATCGTTATTTGAATTACTGGCAATGCAACCAAATGGTGAAATGTTTAAACAACATCAAATAGCTAAATGCTGGCTATCAAAGGTCACGTTAACTCCATTACAACTGAATGCGCATCAAACCATGCCACACTTTGATTCCCTAGCCTGCCACGATATGGCGGCAGTGCATTATCTTAATGATAACAATCTTGGTGGTACCAGTTTTTACCGCTATAAAGGCGCAGATAAACTGGAGTTGTCCCATGATGACAAAGACATCATTTTAAAAATGGTTGATGAGGTCAAACAAACTGCCGCCAATCGAAATGGCTATATTAATGATTCAGATGAGCTATTCGAAAAAGTATTTAGTATTGACGCCAAACCAAATCGCTTAGTCATTTACTCGGGCAATATATTACATAGTGCCAATATTACTGATGATGTTGAATTTGATAAAAAAGCACTGAATAACCGCACATCAATTAACTCATTTTTTAGTGTGGCTTAACGACTATTTATATATAAAAAAAAGCGAGCTTAGTCTGCACTAAGCTCGCTTTCAGTTACTTACTTATCAAATATTACAAAAACCAAGCGCGGTAAGTCTTACCTTTCAAACGGCCTTTGGTAATTTTGTTCAATGCTTTTTTCGATGCATCACGTTTAACAGCTACGAACGAACGGATATCAGTGACTTTAATCTTACCAATATCAGCACCATTAATGCCGTTCTCACCGGTTAAACCACCCACGATATCACCAGGGCGAATTTTATGCTTTTTACCTGCATCAATTTGAATGGTGATCATTTCCGCTTCTTGCGGCTGCTTGTTAAGCACGTTCATTGAAGGCAGTGTTTCACCATCAATTTCTTTGCCGATAAGCTCTTCAATTTCTACCATTCTGTGGCCATCTGAATGACTAAAGAAAGTATAAGCTGCGCCTTTACTGCCAGCACGACCTGTACGGCCAATACGGTGAATGTGCACTTCAGTATCGTAAGCAATGTGGTAGTTAAATACTGCTTCTAAATCTTCGATATCTAAACCACGAGAGGCAACATCAGTTGCCACTAAAATGCGGGCACTGCGGTTAGCAAAACGCAGTAGCATTTGATCGCGATCGCGCTGCTCTAAATCACCATGCAGAGCCAATACACTAAAGCCTTGATCAGCTAAGGTATCTGCTACTTTTTGAGTTTCACGCTTGGTATTACAAAATACCACTGCGCTTTCAGGCTGCTTTTCAAGTAACAACAAACGCAATGCTTCTAAGCGGGCTTCATTATCTTCAGTATGATAAAAATGCTGCTCGATGGTGTGGTTATCATGAGTTGCTTCAACTTTAACCATTAACGGCTTATACATGATTTGATCAACAATCTGCTGAATTTGCTCAGGGAATGTCGCACTGAACAAAAGCGTTTGACGCTCATGTGGTGTTTCAGCAATGATTTGATCAATATGATCTTGGAAGCCCATTTCAAGCATGCGATCCGCTTCATCTAATACCAACATGTTAACGTTGCTTAAATCTAAACGGTTGCGATCTAAATGATCAACGATACGACCAGGTGTCCCCACAATGATATGTGCGCCATGCTCAAGTGAGCCAATTTGTGGGCCCATTGGAACGCCGCCACACAAGGTCAATACTTTGATGTTATGAATGCCACGAGCTAAAGTACGGATGTCTTTAGCAACTTGATCGGCAAGTTCACGGGTTGGACATAGCACCATAGTTTGAATGCGAAAACGTTTCACATCTAACTTATTTAACAGCCCTAAACCGAACGCAGCAGTTTTACCTGAACCGGTTTTTCCTTGGCCAATCACATCATCACCCGCCAGAATAGCTGGTAAGCTTTCAGCTTGGATTTGAGTCATTGACTCGTATCCCAATGTTTTAAGGTTATCAAACAAACCTGGTTTAAGGTTAAGTGATGCGAAAGCCGTATTAGCGGCCTGTTCAGTAGACTGACTCAAGGTGAATATCCTCTGATATCAAAGCAAAGTTGGATAGTAGAAACAACTCGGCCAAGGATAAAATACCTTGGCCAAATGTTTGAATGTCTATTGTAGCAATTTTATCCGTTAGTCGCTGACATTTATTTGAATTATGGTGCTGCAATTAACATAAACCAGCTATTAGGCTATCTCACCAAAACGCCCCTGTTGATAATCATCAATGGCCTGATTAATTTCAGCTTGAGTATTCATCACAAACGGCCCCATGTGGACAATCTTTTCATTTATCGGACTGCCTGCTAACAGCAACAATCCTGTGTCTTTGTTGCCAGCTTTAATATGGGTATTTTGCTCAGGCTTTATCACCAATAGCTGGCCTTCCGTTGCAACAACCAACTCTCCTTTGGCATCAGTATATTCAAGCTCACCTTGATAAATATAAGCGCTTACGCTTTGATGAGCTGATAAGTCGATATCCGCTTCGCCGTTTTCATTTAGCATGATATCAGCAATGGCGCCTTGACCCGCTAAGCCTTGAATACTGGCTTCTATCAATTGCGTACTAGCTGAAAACTGCCAGTCTCCGGCTAATGCTTTAAGTTTAGCGCCGCTTGCATTACTTACTATTGGGTTTGGGTTTTCTGTAGTGTCTTGATAAATAGCTGGGCGCATTTTGTCTTTAGCTGGCATATTGAGCCAGATTTGAAACCCATGCAGACCTTCACTGGCATCAGCTAACGGCATTTCAGAATGAACAACGCCGCTGCCAGTACTCATCCACTGCACATCACCCGTGCGAATGGCTTTGACATTACCGAGTTGGTCACGGTGCTCAAAGCCGCCTTTTAAAATATAGGTAAAGGTTTCAATACCGCGATGGGGATGCGGCGGGAAACCACCAATAAAGTCTTGTTGATCGGTTGATTTTATCTCATCAATCATCAAGTAAGGATCGAAGCGGGTATTCATAAAATCAGCCACTCGCTTGATATTAACCCCATCACCATCCATAGCTGGTCTTGCAGTAAATTTGCTTAAAACAATCATCTTGAGACTCTCTGTTAACCTTTAATAGATTCACTTTAGCAATCAGATAGTCGAATGAATATTGCAATTAACCGCCAGTATTATTCGATTTAATAGAACAAACAGATATTCGTGAGTAGAATTTTTCAATAAAAAAGGACTCAATTGAGTCCTTTTAAGCTTTATATTCGCAGCCTATCAATAAAAGCTAGCTACACCCTCAGTGAAAGCTAACTACGCAGGCCAATACCGCGTGAAATTAAGTAATAAGCTACAAACCATAGTCCAGCACAGAAGCTCACCATTATCCCGATTGATAACGGCACGCTCATATCAGCAAAACCAAGGAAACCATAACGGAATACGTTAATCACATAAACCACTGGGTTAAGCGCTGACACCCCTTGCCAGAAATCAGGCAAGAGAGATAACGAGTAAAACACCCCACCTAAGTATGTAAGTGGCGTTAATACAAACGTCGGGATGATACTGATGTCATCGTAGCTTTTAGCAAATACCGCGTTTATAAGACCGGCTAGCGCAAACATGACTGAGGTTAAAAATGCCGTTAGCACCACATAACCTAAATGATGGACACTGATATCAACAAAGAACATGGCCACTAAGGTCACAATACAACCCACTAATAAACCTCGGGCAACACCACCGCCGACGTAACCTGCAATCAGCACATAATGTGGCACAGGCGCGACCATGATTTCTTCGAGGTTTCGCTGAAATTTAGCACTGTAAAATGACGAACCCACATTCGAGAATGAGTTGGTAATTACCGACATCATGATAAGACCTGGCGCAATAAACTCCATGTAGCTCACGCCACCCATTTGGCCAATGCGGCTCCCTACAAGATTACCGAAGATTAAGAAATATAATGTCATGGTAATCGCTGGCGGCACGATGGTTTGCACCCAAATACGGGTAAAGCGATTAATCTCTTTGGTCAGAATACTTTTGAATGCGATTAAATATAACTGGTTCATTTTTTTGCCTCCTTGGCTTTTTCGACCAATTCAACAAACAACTCTTCAAGACGGTTGGCTTTATTTCGCATTGAGGTCACTTCGATACCGTCGGCAGATAACTGAATAAATACCTCGTTAAGGTTGTCATCTTTAACAACATCGACCTCAAGGGTGTGCGCATCAGTTAAACGACATTTAAATTTACCAAGGTCAGGGGCGGCTTCAATATCATGACGTAAATCTAAAATGAAGGTTTCCATATTCAGCTTGCTAAGTAAGGACTTCATTGTGGTGCATTCCACCAGCATGCCTTGGTCAATAATACCGATATTACGGCAAAGCATTTCAGCTTCTTCAAGGTAATGGGTGGTGAGAATAATCGTGACACCTTGGGCATTAATTTGCTTTAAAAAATCCCACATTGAACGACGAAGTTCAATATCTACACCCGCGGTTGGTTCGTCCAATATCAGCAGTTTTGGCTCATGCATTAATGCACGGGCAATCATTAAACGTCGTTTCATACCGCCTGATAACTGGCGAGCTTGGGCATGACGCTTTTCCCATAAATCCAGTTGTGACAGGTATTTCTCAGCGCGTTGTAATGCGATATCGCGTTTAACGCCGTAGTAACCCGCTTGGTTTACAACAATTTGCTGCACTGTTTCAAACTGATTAAAGTTGAATTCTTGCGGTACTAAACCAATGCACAACTTCGCTTGCTCAAGCTGCTTATCAATATCGTAATCAAAAACCTTCACTTGTCCTTGTGTCTTTTGCACCAGCGAACTGATCACACCAATGGTGGTGGACTTACCCGCACCATTTGGGCCTAACAAAGCAAAAAAGTCACCTTGCTTAACAGTGAGGTTGAGGGTCTTAACCGCTTCAACTCCACCCTTATAGGTCTTTTTAAGGTTTTCGATAACTAATGCATTGGCGCTTTCGCCCATGATGAATTCCCTCTACTCAATAAACAAAAACTCCCGCCTATAGCGGGAGTTTACATACCAAAGGTGACATTAATCTAATGGCACAACTTTAGCGATGTAAGGCAGGTTACGATACTGCTCAGCATAGTCGATACCATAACCTACGATGAACTCGTCAGGAATGGTAAAACCGATAAAGTCGACAGGTACGTCTACTTCACGGCGCTCAGGCTTATCTAATAAAGTACACAGCGCTAAGCTTTTTGGCTCACGCAGTAATAGCATTTCGCGTACTTTATTTAAGGTATTGCCTGAATCAATTAAATCTTCAACGATCAATACGTCACGATCAATGATCTCAGAAGAAACATCTTTTAAGATTTTCACATCACGTGTGCTTGTCATTGCATTGCCATAGCTAGAAACAGACATAAAGTCGATTTCAACATGGCCCTTAATACGGCGACATAAGTCAGCCATAAAAACCACAGACCCTTTCAATAAGCCGACCATTAACAAACGCTCGCTGTCTGCGTAATGGGCATTAATCCTTTCAGCTAATATATCCAGTTTTTCGTTGATTTCTTCTGCAGAAATCATCACTTCGGTTGTGTGTTTCATATTACTCTCAGTTGTCGTGATTTTCGGGCTTAACGTAATTTAAATTGCGGTGTCGTCGCGAGACTTTTGTGAAGCATAACCCCAGCGATTTGTTAGCCCATGTTCAATACCCAAATGATCTAGAATTCGGGAAACCATGAAGTTTACCAGATCTTCTATCGATTGGGGATGGTGATAAAAGCCTGGTGCTGCGGGCATGATGGTCGCACCGTTACGTGTCAGACTCAACATATGCTCTAAGTGTATGGCGCTAAAAGGAGTTTCTCGCGGTACTAGGATTAATTGACCACGCTCTTTTATTACGACATCAGCCGCTCTTTCTAACAAATTGTTACTCATTCCCATTGCCACAGCAGCTAAAGTGCCAGTTGAACAAGGGCAAATCACCATTTGCTTTGGCGCAGCGCTACCTGATGCCGGCGGCGAGAACCATTCATCTTTTCCTAAAACCACCAGTTCACCGACAGATGAATCAGTCATTTCAAAATGAGTTAATAATTGCTCATGGGCTTTTTCAGAATTAGCACTGAGCTGCAAACCTTCTTCGGTAGCCAGTACAACTCGCGCTGCACTCGATATCATTAAAAATACCTGATAATCGGCGGCTAATAAACACTGTAATAGCTTTAAACCATAAGGCGCACCAGAAGCGCCAGTCCATGCAAGACTGATCGCTTTAGCGCGTTTGTTGTACTGCGTTGTATTACTCATAAACTCTCTAAATACAGCTAACGGATTAAGTTAACTTGTTATACGTTCAACATACTGCGACAGGCACAATATTGTTAAAAGATCTTACCCACTAGTTTAAAGCATTAATGAGTTTTTGATGAATACCATTAAAGCCGCCATTACTCATAATGACGATGGTATCTCCAGCGCTAGCCTCAGCAATGACTAAAGCGATAATCTCATTAATGTCTGTTGATACCGTTACCGGCAAGTTCGCACTCGCCATATTGGTTTTAATATCCCAACCAATATTGTCAGCTTGGTACAAAAAGGCGCAATCCGCCAATGCCATTGATGCGGCTAAGGTGTCTTTGTGTACACCACTTTTCATGGTGTTTGAGCGTGGTTCGAGCACCACAATCAGTTTGCCTGTAGCAGCTTGACCTTCGCCAACTTTAGCTCGTAAGCCCTGCAAGGTAGTTTCAATCGCTGTTGGGTGATGAGCAAAATCATCATACACCGCAATACCATTGACAGTATCAAGCAATTCTAAGCGGCGCTTAGGTGGCGCAAACTTGGTTAATGCTTCAATGGCAAGCGCTGGCGCCACACCCACATGACGCGCTGCTGCAATGGCCATTACTGCATTTTCAATATTATGCTGACCGATTAAGCTCCAGCTTAATATGCCTTGAGACTCGCCATTAAACATCACCTCAAACTCATGACCGTCAGCGGCTATCGAATTGGCGTACCAACCTTTTTGGCTGCTATTTTGACTACTAGTAGTCGCGTGGAACTGCTCTTGCTCGCTCCAGCACCCAAGCTCAATCACTTCTTGTACTGCGTTATTTTCAGCAGGCCAAATCACTTTTCCTTCGCCCGGTACGGTGCGAATAACATGATTAAACTGTTTTTGAATCGCGGCTAAATCGGCAAAAATATCGGCATGGTCAAACTCAAGATTATTGATGACTAGAGTGCGTGGACGATAATGGACAAATTTAGAGCGTTTATCGAAAAAAGCACTGTCATATTCATCAGCTTCAACCACAAAAAAGGGCGAATTACCTAAGCGCGCTGAAACGCCAAAGTTTTGTGGAACACCACCAATTAAAAATCCGGGTTCATAGCCGCAATCTTCTAATACCCACGCCAGCATACTCGAGGTCGATGTTTTTCCATGGGTACCAGAAACCGCAAGCACCCAGCGTTCAGGCAAAATATATTCTGATAAAAACTGCGGGCCTGAAGTGTATTTAATGCCGCGATTAAGTACCGCTTCAACGCACGCATTACCTCGGCTCATTGCATTACCAATCACCACAATATCAGGCTGACTTTCGCCCTCTTTACCTAATTGGCTTGGGTCAAACCCTTGGATGAGTTCAATACCTTGCTCTTCAAGCTGAGTGCTCATTGGAGGATAAACATTGGCATCACTGCCTGTCACTTTGTGTCCCATCGCACGGGCTAGTAATGCGAGGCCACCCATAAAAGTGCCACAGATCCCAAGAATATGTACGTGCATGCAATTGCTCTATTGAGAATGATTTGTGGCTTATTCTAAAGCATTGCGACATAGATTGTCAGGTCACAATAACAAGCTTTAATGTTTAGCCATTAGTCAGATATAACTCACGCACGACTTAGCTAGGACTAAGTAACCCTTGCCAACAATTCCCTGCGGTATAGTCCTTGATAACTGAACATTAGGATTGTTAGTTATCCTGCATAATCAATTCTAACTGGTCATGTTTCTTTATTGATAAAAAAGCCGTAATAATGGCTTAGCCGATTTTCAACAAGGACTGAAAATGAATAACCTCACCACCAATAAGACCAAGCAGTGGATATCACCTTTTAAACGCTCAGCAAGCTTGTTGGCATGTATGAGTATCACTGCACTGGTCAGTCATAGCAGTGTTGCCGATGAACAGGATATTCGTTTTAATCAACTTGGGTTTGGAGTGAGTGCAGCAAAAACGGCCGTGGTTAGTAATACTGAGTCTGAGAGTTTTAGTCTCATTGAACAAATATCAGGTAAAACGGTTTATCAAGGTAAGCTAAGCGCCGCTAAAGCGTGGTCACCTTCAGCAGAAACCGTAAAACTCGCTCGATTTGATGATTTTACTCAAGCGGGTGAATACCAGCTAAAAGTTGACTCCCTTAAGGTTTCCCATCCTTTTTCAATCTCTGAATCTCGTTATAATCAGCCATTAAAAACGGTCATGCGTGCTTACTTTTATAATCGCAGCGGCGCTGTTATCCAACAAGAATATGCAGGTATATATGCCCGCCCTGCGGCGCACCCAGATACCATTGTTTATGTTCATCAATCTGCAGCTTCAAAAACTATACCCGAAGGCACAGTGATTTCATCGCCAAAAGGCTGGTACGATGCCGGCGATTATAATAAATATATCGTTAATTCTAATATCACGGTTTATACCTTATTAAGCGCATTGGCAGAACAAGCTGATGCGCTATCAAGCCTCAAGCTTAATATTCCAGAATCAAACAATAACTTGCCCGACACCCTTGATGAAATCCTGTGGAATATGGATTGGATGCTCACTATGCAAGATCCCGCTGATGGCGGTTTGTACCATAAGCTCACCACCAAACGTTTTACTGGCGAAGATGAAATGCCGCACATGATGGACCAGCCCCGTTATGTCATCGCTAAATCTACCGCAGCCACTCTGGGTTTTGCAGCAACTATGGCTAAAGCTAGCCAAATATTGGCTCAGTATGATGCGAACTTGCCAGTAACCTCATTTGATAACACCAGCTACAGCCAGCAATTACTTCGCGCGGCCAAATATGCATGGCAATGGGCGATTAAAAACCCCGACATTCATTATCAACAACCCGCTGATATTCACACAGGTGCTTACGCGACAGCTGGGGACGATTTAAAAGATGAATGGTTATGGGCTGCTACTGAGTTATTTGCAGCAACTGGCGAAGATGAGTACCTCAATGCAATTGAGTTACCCAAACAACTGCGAATTCCTGAATGGGATAAAGTCGAAACCTTAGCCTTAATCACCATAGCAACCACTGACAAGTCACCCAAAAAATTAAAGCTGCAAGCCCAGTCACAATTATTACAGCTGACAGATAGTTGGATAAAGGTGGGCGAAAATTCAGCTTATGGCCTAGCGATTAGTGAGCAAGACTTTGTTTGGGGCAGTAACTCCAACATGCTTAATAAAGCTGTGACTTTAGTTCGAGTTAGTCAGCTATTATCCACCACAGAACAACAAGAAAGTTTATATACCAAACACGCAGAGGCCATTGTCGATTACATTTTTGGTCGCAACCCGCTAGGGATTTCTTTTGTGACAGGTGTAGGGCTTATGTCGCCAATGAATGTTCATCATCGCGCCTCGATGGCTGATGGCATTAAAGCACCAATTCCAGGTTTTTTAGCTGGCGGTCCACAACCAGGTCAGCAAGATGCGGGCGACTGTAAAAAACAAGGCGGTATTTACCCATCGCCCCATGCAGCCTTGTCTTATATTGATCACGGCTGTAGCTATGCCAGTAACGAAGTGGCGATTAATTGGAACGCACCGCTGGTTTATATGTTAGCCGCGCTATCTGAAACAAAATAAATTCATTAGGAGTTAGCCGCGCTTTATGAAGCCCAATAAGTTCAAGCAGTTCTGTATTAAAAAATGATGAAAAACAACCCGATGCTGAGCACAGTGGTCAATAGGGTATTACGGGTAAAGTACGCTAATAGGGTCGCCACAACACCGCAGACTAAATAGCTATTGTTAAAGCTAATATCTAAATGACCTTCGGGAGCAAATACAATTGGCGCCAAAATAGCGGTTAATACTGCTGGCGCCGAATAGCTTAAAAACGTCAGGGTTTTATCGCTGAGTTTTAGTGGCAGTTTAGGCTCTAACAGTAAATAACGGCTGATGAAGACCAACGCAGCCATCGATAATATAATGATCCAAATCATGACTGTTCTCCTGCAGAATCGGCATCAACTGACTTAACGGGCTCTGAACGTTTATGTTCACCGGTGAGCTTTGCATAAGTCACCCCAGCAAACATCCCCGACAATGACGCAATTAATAACCCAGCTTGAATATCAAAAACAGCGCACACCACAGCTAGGGTTAATGACACCAACACACAAATAAGTATCGATGGTTTTTTAACTGTCGGAACAACCAACGCAATAAACGTGGCCGCAATGGCAAAATCTAACCCCAGCTCATCAAGGTTATCAATCGATTGACCAGCGATAATCCCTAAAAGGGTGGCAATATTCCAACCAATATAAAACGTTAACCCCCCACCAAGGGCGTACCAGCGATCAAACTTATGTCTTGCTAATGGCGATGATGGCGATTTTGATGATGACAATGGCTGCTTTGGTGAATGGGAAGTGTCATCAGGCGGTTTATCACTCTGATTATTTTGCAGTTCGGCACTGTCATTATTGGCTTTAGCAGTGTGCTGACTGTGATTAGATATAGCGAATAATTCATCAGTGAGTAAAAAGCCTAACCCGAGACGCCATTTTAGTGGCAAAGGGCTAATTTGAGATCTCATCGCCATGGCGTAGAGCAAATGCCTTGAGGTAATTAATAGCGTGGTAATTAAAATACTGCCTAAGCCCACACCCGCTTTAATCATACCTAGTGCCACTAATTGCGCACTACCCGCAAAAATTATCGCCGACATCGCTTGGCTTTGGCTCGCAGTTAAGCCAATTTCTAACGCAAGTGAACCCGCTAAAATCCCCCAAGGGATCACTGCAATAGTGAGCGGCATAACAGCCAGTAAGCCTTTCAAAAAAGATTGGCGTTTTAACTTGGGTTCTCGCTCGTCAGTAATATCATATTCGGGCATGTTATAGCGCTTCCTTGAAAGAGGGACGGCAAGTTATCGTGAAAAGTCACATCCTTGTTGCCACAAAGCATCAACTAAAAGACTAAACTAGCAAACAATCAAAAATTAGCATATTCGAATAAACGAAATGTAGTTAAATTTTCTTATAAACATAAAAAAGCTGCCCGTAGGCAGCTGAATAAATCACTATATTTCTGACGCTCTTTAACTGGATTTTTTTAACTGACTCTCTTTAAATGACTACTTTTAAATGACAATCCTTACCTGAGAACCCATTCTAAATATCAAGCAAAGTCAGTATTGTTTTACCTAGCAAAGTTTCTACGACCTCTCGCCCTTCACCAGGGAAATGTCCATCGACCATTTTGATTAAGTTGGTCATGCCATTTACCGTCATATCCGATGGTTCCGGCAGAGTTGAATTCGCCACTAACATATTCAAAATATAGCGAAAGTGCTTAACCGAAAGCGCTTTATGCCAGCTCTCAGTTAATGTCTCTTTTGAACTAAAATCTAATTGCTCAGCAAAGATTGGAAATACTTTCCCTCTTAATGCATGGGCAAACTCTTTATTCGATTCGTAATAGCCTTGTAAGGTACTTTTACGCACCCCTGCTACTTTGGCAATGTTGTCATAAGTCACACAATGCCAGCCACTTTCAAAAAAGATATCCAAAATAATTTGGTTATACTTCTTAAAGTTAGCTTCTTTCTCTTCTTTAGAAATCTTCGCCATTGCTTTTAACTCTTTAATTAAGTGCCCTTTCAACTGCTAATCATTGTGCACTAATCTCACATAAAAGCAATATTAGGTATTAAATACGAAAAAAGACTTGCATTGCGTATTTAATACGAATAACCTACGCACAATTCGTACCAAGTACCGTTATAGTTTTGTCATTGAGAGAGAGAAACATGAAAAAATCAGTATTAGCGTTATCAGTCATTTCTGCATTATTTCTTGCAGGTTGTAGTTCAGATGATGATAGTAGTTCGCCAGAACCGACTCCTGAGCCAAGCCCAGAAATGCGTACTATTGAAGTTAGTACTGCTTTGAAGAATGTCTCAGAAATGAATGCTCTTAGTTCTGGTTGCTTACCTGTAAATATTCCAGTGCCTCAAGATGATGTTGAACTTCCAGGTATTGATCACCCAGTTTGTAAAATTAATGATTCAGAAGGTAAACCTCACTTTATAAGAACCAATGATTATGAGATTACCGTAACAGACCAAAGTGGAATTAAATATACTGAAACAATTGAAGATATTACCAATTTCGAGTTTGAATTTGACGTCATTGGCGATGCAGAAATTCATGTCGACTTTGTAGGTTCTTTAGAAGGCAGCCATGATGAAGCTTATTCTTACTACACTGTTGAAACCCCATTACAAGGTAAGAAAGTAGGTAGAGATGAAACCGAAATAACTATTGAACTCGATAACGAAAGTTATAGTTACATTACTTTTAAAGCCCACAGTGATGACATACTTTTTGAAGATACAACCGTAACTACTTCTGATGAATTTCATTTTGGTATTACTGGCAGCGAAAACAGTGATAACGAAACTATCTTAATTAATGCTTATAGATATATTAAACAAGACGCCGATATTTTGTTTACAGCGCGTAACCAGATGCAAGCTAAATCTTGGATCGACTTTTTGCCACGCAAGCATTATGAATATGGAGAACTAAAACTTGATCCAAACACCGGCGATATCATTATTAAAGAACCAGATTTTGGTAAGCCAATTGTAATCTCGCCAGTGCCTGAAAATGCGGTTATCTTGCCAAACCAAGTTGATGGTGCGGAATTAGATTCCTACGATTCAGAAACAGGATCTGGAACTTTTACAGCTGTACCTGCTAGAGGAAAAGCTGAGCCTTGGATATATCCGAGCATTAAGATTTCTCCAGAGGAGTTCACACTAAACCAGTATGATTTTAGTTTCAAAATAGAAACAACACTTGATCAAGCTGCTATGTATATGAATATCTATTTACTTGATAATAATGGTGAATCATTAAATGCAGTTCTCTATCCAAATGGCGAGGTTATCGTTAAGAAAAAAATTGGAGGTAGCTATAAAGAACAAGACAGATTCGAAGGTGAAGGAGCAACCGCTAGCTTTATATCTGCCTATGGCGATTATACTTTAGAGTCCAGAATTGATGGATTAAAAACCCATACCAACTTCATCGTAAGGGTAGCAGATGACAATACAGAAGAGTTTAAATTTACAGTTCTTGATTACACAGTAGAAACAGTTGATTTATACCCTATTGAACCAATCACTGGAGTTGTGAACGAAGAAAATCTAAGTAATTTAGATATCGTAGAAACCAACAATGACTCTGGAGCTGTAAAAGCTACGGTAAAAAAAGATGGTAACGCATATGTTTTTGCAAAAACCACTGGTAGCACAACTTTAAAAGAACACTCTTTTGATATTGATGTAACGGGTTTTGAAAATGGTTGGGTGAATATTTATCTTCAAACAACTGACGAAGCAGGTAAAAAAGTGAATTTTCGTTTTGACTACCATATGTCAGGCAGTTATGCAGGAAAGTTTATTTGTGATAACTCTGGTAATTACCCTTGTCCAACTGGTGAATCCGAAAGCTATAGTAGCTTCGAAGAATTAGTTAACGAATATGGTGATTATAAAGTTCGAAAATACATGAATGGGTTATTAGTTGGTAATTTTTTCCTGCGTAATTCAGCGGCAATTAAAGACGAAGTTATTACAGTAAATCGTTTCACAGTTAATCCATAAATTAAAATATAAAAATAAAAGGCTTCTAATTGGAAGCCTTTTTTATTTCTAAATCACGGTTAGCTTTTCTTAGCCAACAACTCAGTCAACCTGTCTATCTTAGCATTAAGCTGTTTAATATCATCTGCAGTCGCCACTTCGGCACTATTTTCAGCTACAGACTCAGCTTCTTTTTCACCCTGCTCTTCACGCATGATTTTGGTTTCTTCACCCATCACATCTAGCACGGCACCAACCATCATATTGAGGAAAACAAAGGTGGTTAAGAAGATAAAGCTTAAATAATACAGCCAGCTTAATGGATACACTTCCATGGTTTCGTACATGATTGACGTCCACGACTCGAACGTAGAGATACGGAATAAGGTCAACATGGCAATCGACACATCGCCCCATAAGAAGTCATTCACATTGGCAAAAAACATGCTGCCGATGGCGCCATAAATATAGAAAATCACGAACATTAACAGCGCAATATAACCCATTCTAGGGATTGCTTTAAGCAAAGCATTAATCAGCATTCGCAGCTCAGGCACCATAGACACCAATCTGAGCACGCGGAATATTCGTAGTAATCGCGCCAATAGAATCGTCGATCCGCCTAATGGAATTAAGCTGCCAATCACAATAATGGTGTCGAAGATATTCCAGCCTTTGGAGAAAAATGATTTGGTATTATCGCTCGCCATAAAGCGAATAATTAACTCAATCAAGAAAAACGCCGTAATAGCGATATCCAATACATATAGGCTGTTTTCAAGCAGCGGTGGTAGTTGATAGGTATGCGCACCGATCGACAATGCTGATACGATAATCACAAAGATAACAAACCCTTGGAAGGTTTTACTTTGGTCAACTTTTTTGAGTGTATTGAGAACGGCTGAGGCTTGCATGCTGGCTTATTGGCTCCTGTAAATACCCCCTCAATTTTGAGGATGGATGAGACTACTTAACCAAGATTAAAATAGTCTTAAAATGCGATCCTATAAGCTTTGGCTTATGTCGCAGTTAATTTGAGAGGCGCTAATATACAAGCTTGTTATCTTTTACGCTAATTAACTAATATTAAAGATATATTTTCAGCTACCATTTATAGACTTTTCAATACACTACACAATACGACTTTGTTGAATAAGCTGTAGTCGCTCAGACTTGGTCAGCCAATCACCTTAGCTCCCCATCTGATACAAGTTGGAGAATCCAGATCTAAGTCAGCAATTTGCTTTTGTTCTTCCTTTTGGGATTTCTCTACTAAAAAATCCTGTAAGCAAAATAGCTCTGAAGTATCAAAGCGATCATTGCTTGCATTGGGAGCAATCCCGCTATTGTTTGGGTTAACTAAGGTATTAGCACTTGAGCCTGAGTTCTTGATTACAGCCTTTGTTGAGCCTTCTTCAGTTGAGCGACCTTTTTTAGCTGTTTTGCTTTCTTCAGTAGAATCACAGCGAATCCCTGTTGCGATAATCATTAACTCAAGTTCGCACGCTAATTCAGGCAGTATCGTTAACCCGATAATCACCATGGCGCTTGGATCTAATTGTTGCTGCAATATCTCGCCTATTGCATTGTATTGGCTTAACTCAATATCTTCTGTTGCCATGACACTGACAATCGCACCTTTAGCGAGACTAAAGTCCACTTCTTCTAGCAAAGGATTGTTAAGCGCACTATTGATGGTATGGGTTAAATCTTGCCCTTCAGTTTGCCTTGCCACTCCCATAGCAGCCCGACCTTGGTGACTCACCACGGCAATAAAATCATTAAGGTCGATATTGATTAAACCTGATTGGCTTATTGTCGTGGTTAATCCTTGCAATACGTCTTGTAAAATACGATTACTTTCAAAAAATGCATTCACAAGCGTGATTTTCTTATCCAGTGTTTTAGCCAACTTATCATTAGGCAGCACAATGACAGAGCTTGCTTGCAGCATTAACTTTTCGACGCCAGCTTGGGCGAGTAGATTTCTTTGATGACCTTCAAACTCGAAAGGGGTTGTCACTACTGCCACTAACGGTTTGTTTAATTGTGCGGCAATCGATGCAATAAATGGAATGGCTCCTGTGCCCGTGCCGCCGCCCATACCACCCGTTATAAAAATCACATCTGCGAATTCAATGATTTGTTTAATTTGTTGCTCGGACTCTTGGGCTGCCTCAAAACCTTTTTCAGGGTCTGCACCTGCGCCTAACCCTTTGGTGGTTTCAGTGCCTATTTGGAGTTGGGTGTCACACTGTGAAATAGCCAGCGACTGGGCATCCGTATTCACTGCAATCAGTTTGATATTGTCATTTAATGCTGACTGACTGAGTTGGTTAATCGTATTACAGCCGCAACCTCCGACACCAAATACGGTAATACACGGCGCTTTACTGGTGTTTGGAATTAAATCGTACATGGGGCACTCTCCTTTAATCGACCCCTGTAACTTATCCTGCGATAGCGACAACCCCTGACGTAGCGTTTGAATCTATGTCGTTTGAATCTATGTCGTTTGAATCAATGTCATTTGAATCAATATCGTTTGAATGAACGTCATTTGAATCAACATGGCTACTTTGATATTGCGTACTCATTTTTGCAATCAGGCGAGTAAAATGTGCTCTTAACTTTTCAGGTGCTGCCACTTCGATGTTATCTGCCATCTCCCACAAAAAAGCTCTCAGCCTTTTACTGTCGTTCACCGTTGCTTTAACTTGGTAGCGCCCATCTTTAAGTAATTGAATAGTTTGATTTTCACTTAACTTAGCTTTACGCAAAATAAAGCTAGCTGACGCCGATACTAATAGCTCGATATCAATAATGTTTGATTGAGTTTCTGCACCGCTTAAATTGATATCAAAATCATCTCTGGTGACAGCAGGAGTATCAAGCACACGAATATCATTTAGTAAATCAATGGACTGCACATAACGTTTGGTATGCACGCTACCGACAGTAAACGCTAAAAGCGCCACCCCTTCTGAAATGGTAATTCCCTCTGGATTAATAGGGCTATATTCAACCCAATAGCATTGGCCTTTAATCACTTTTTGCAATTGACAAGCAATCTGACGCTTATGCAGCAAAGCATATTGCACTAGTTTAAATGCGGCTGAATCTTGCTCTGAGTAAATTAATGGTGAAGGTTCAGGTAACTGCGCCACCCGACAAGCCCAATACAGCCATGGGTTATCAGGATCGCTTGCAAGTACTTGATCTGCTCGTTCAAAATAAGGTGTTAGTTGCTTAACGCTTTGTGGAGGTAATAACTGTGCTGCGCTATGTTTAAGGGTATGAAAGGCTAACGCCATGTGCTGATCCATCAAGGTTAAATTAAGACCACGCCAGCATGCAGAAATAGACCAACCAAAGGGTTTACATCGGTCATCAAGCTCTAGGCCAAAAAGCCCCATATCACACATTGATTTCAGCTCACGCTGCACAGTACGTAAACCGACATCAAAATCCCTGTCTTGTAATCGCTTAGTCAGCACATTTGCAGTGATCTTTCGTGGATGTCTGGGGATTTGTTCAAGCATTGCTAACTGACGCTGAATATTCGTTTGCATTAACCATCACCATTTCTTGAATAATTAGGGCCTGTTGACCTTTTAAGTTTGTTTTTGCAGCAAAGGTCAACTGGTCCTAGCATACACTCAAGCTGCGTCAGTTTCTGTCGCACAAAGGAACTTATTAAATAATATGCACATTTATCAAACTTTAAAAAATAAAAACAAATTTCTTGAAGTCTTAAATAAGTTGATCAATACTTGATAGCTCAAGTATTGACCACACAAAAATATGAGGATTTCATGTCAGAATCACTATCAGCATTAATGGCTCTTTCAAGTGCCTTTGGCCGCTTTAACAAGAAAATAGATCGTGCCTTGAGCGTCCATGGCATTAGCTTTACTGAGTTTCAAGTACTCGAGCAATTGGCACAATCACCTAATCAAGTGATGAGCCGTGTTGAACTGGCCGAAGCCACCAACCTCACCGCTTCAGGGATCACTCGCTTATTACTGCCAATGGAGAAGATTCATTTAATCGATAAAGAAAAGAACAGCAGAGATGCGAGAGTCAGCTTAGTCAAATTAACAATGGCAGGAAAAGAGGTCTATCAGGACGCATCGGTAACAAGTCAAAATTTTAGCGAGAGCACCACAAAGCAATTAACCGAGAAACAAGTGGCGCAATTACAGCTGCTTTTGAGCAAATTAAGTTAACTGTCAGTCTCATAAATTTCTAATGGCAAATCGTCTGGGTCGCTAAAAAAAGTAAACTTTTTGCCCGTGTATTCATCCACTCTTACCGGCTCAACCTTAATATTTTGGCGGCCTAGATGGGTCACTGTCACGTCAATATCATCAACCTTGAAAGCAAGGTGACGTAACCCTTGCGCTTCAGGGTAGCTGGGTCGTTTAGGCGAATTAGGAATAGAAAACAGTTCAATTTGACTACCATCAGGCAACTGTAAATCAAGCTTATAGGAGTCTCTTGCTGCACGGTAATTTTCTGCAATCACCTTAAAGCCTAACACTTCAGTATAAAACCGTTTCGACACTGAATAGTCATTACAAATGATCGCCACATGATGGATTCCGTTGAACATAATAATCCTTTATTGATAAGCCTAAAAAAACAAACCCTGATAGATGACTCTATCAGGGTTTGTTGTAAACCTCACTGCTTGGGCTTACTGTTGAACCTTGCTGCGAAAGCTCACTATTGAAACTCACTGTTTAAATCAGCTCAACAATGTTTGTCCAAGCATATCAGTTCAATCTAAGTTCAATTTCAGTGCAATGTCAGGCGGTTAAACACCTACTTCAGCGCCGTCATCTTTACGGATAACCACAGTAGCAGCGCGAGCTCGTACAGTCATGCCAGCTGGTGTTTCTTCAGTAGCAACTGCTGAATACGGCCAATTACCTGGATGTTGGATATTAGCAAATACCGTGGTGTAATCAGGCGTAATAGCAAAGCCAGTGACTTCACAGCCATTAGGACCAACAAAGAAGCGCTTTAACTCAGCTTGGTTATCAGCACTAACCACTTGCTGCTGACCATTGTCATCTGTCATAGGTGAAGGCACGATCGCGAGCATTTGATCGTTAGTGTACTCCTCAACTTCATCAGCACCATTATCAGTTTGCACCCATAAAATACCGCGCTTATCAAAGGCCAATCCATCTGGGCTAGCAAATTGGTTAAGGTCAGTTAAGCCTGAACGGTTAGTGTCTTCATCGCCATCAGCTGGCGAGCCAAATACGAAAATATCCCAAG
Source organism: Shewanella sp. GJ50-10 (assembly GCF_055808815.1). Classification (NCBI taxonomy): domain Bacteria; kingdom Pseudomonadati; phylum Pseudomonadota; class Gammaproteobacteria; order Alteromonadales; family Shewanellaceae; genus Shewanella; species Shewanella sp. GJ50-10. The sequence continues at coordinate 3,739,116 of NZ_JBVVSS010000001.1, forward strand.
TGAACTCAGTAGCATTACTACCCTCGTCCCAACGAATAATATGGCCAAAGCTGTTATTTAAACGTGGGTTAGCAGGGTTAGTGCTATCAACGCGTTTAGTGTTATTGGTCAGCGTTAAGTAAACCGTGCCGGTAAATGGATCAACACTTGCCCACTCCGGGCGATCCATCGGAGTTGCGCCAACTAAATCAGCCGCGCCTGCCGTATTCAAAATAATTGCAGCAACCGAATCAAAACTGTCGGCTAAGGTTTTGCCATCAGTGGTGACACTGTCTAGTGTCAGAGGCAGCCACTCGCCTACACCGTCTTCACTGAACTTGGCGACATATAAAGTGCCGTCGTTCATGTACTTATCACCAGTGGCGATGCGGTTAGTTGAATCAGCATCCGCTTCATCCCACATAGCAGTAGATTCATACTTATAAAGATACTCAAAACGAGAGTCATGACCTGAATAAAATACCACTGGCTTACCGGCAGTTAATTTACCAAAGGTACAACCTTCATGGCGAAAACGCCCAAGTGCTGTACGTTTTACAGCGCGAGAATTCGAGTTATATGGGTCAATCTCAACAATATAGCCATGACCGTTGGCTTCATTTCGGTAATCATTTGCCGCACTTGAACCTGAAGGCGTCACATCAAAACGTGCAAATTCATCTAAACGCTCATCATCATTACCAGCAAGGTGATCCCAGCCATAACGTGTGCCTGAAGTTGATAAACCAATACGCTGTTGTTCTTCAGTCAACTCACCACGATTAACAAAGTAACCTGGCCAGTTCTCTTCACATGTTAAGTAAGTGCCCCAAGGCGTGTAACCATTACCACAGTTATTAAGTGTGCCGCGGGCTTGGCTACCATCTGGAGAATAACGTGTTTCAAGGTATGAGCTGTACGCAAGCGGGCCAGCAATATCCATCACTGTCGCACCAGTAAAGCGGCGGTTATGCGCATCATTTTTAACCGTTTCCCACATGCCGTTGTTAAGCTTAATACGAACAACAGAAATACCATGGGCATTGATTTCTTTACGGATTTCATCAAGTACAGTGCGGTTACCATCTGTATCAACTGTTGGTCCCATTGGGTGCAATGCCGCTTGATCAATGTATTCATGGTTAACACACAATAGGCCATCATCACCCGCTTCAGTTAATGGGAAAAAGTGCATGCCATCATGATGCATCCCCATTGAGTTAGCTTGATCTTCAGCTGTATTTGAACCATCTGCTTTAAATTCATTCGCTTTATCATTAAGCGGCTCGCCCCATGGCGCAAGCACATAGGCAGAGTAACCAGCTGCGACTGTTACCGCATCGGTTTTAGAACCAGGAATAGATTCAAAGCCTAGTGTTGCCTGACTCACATTCGGTACTTCAGGCGTTGTAGGAGGTGTTGTCGTTGGCGGAGGCGTTGAGTCGCTATCAGAACTACAACCAGCAATACCAAAACCGCTGAATGCGGTCATAGCACTTAACCCAAGACCACTTTTTACAAAGTTACGTCTTGAAAGATGTTTATCTAATACTTCGTTAAATGGCGTGTTATTGCTTTTATTAAAACGAGTTGGATCAAATGTAGCCTTGCTCATAAAATATCCTTGCGATCAAAAGTTGCAAACGTTGTTGTATTTTTCGATCAGAGTAAGAATTAAATATGACAAACGAACTTAACTGATATGACAAAAATAAAACAACTGTATGACGCAGGACGAAATTAACGATACTAATGTAATAAGTTCGTTTCTAAGCGATTTAAAAAGAACGAAGCTAAAAGGAAGTAAGCAGAAAGGAAATAATGTGAAGGGGAATAATGCGATTCCCCTATCAAAGCTGAAGCTATTTGCGTTTTTTAGCTGATGCAGCTAATGCCTTTTGACGTGCTTGTTGTTTCAGTGAGCCTTTTTTAGCTTTACGAGGAATGGCCACAGGCTCTTTAGTTAAGTCTGGTTCAAAACCTGAATACCATTGCTGCGGTAAGCGTCTATCAAGCTTTCGCTCTAACGCCACTAGCAAACCTTCATCATCTTGGCTCAATAACGTCACCGCAATGCCTTCTTTACCTGCTCTACCAGTACGCCCAATACGGTGAACATAATCTTCAGCTTTAAATGGCAGCTCAAAGTTAATCACTGCATCAAGTTGCGCTATATCGAGTCCACGTGCTGCCACATCAGTGGCCACCAGCACGCTTACTTTACCCGTTTTAAAATCAGCTAAAGTCGACTCTCGCACAAACTGAGATAAGTCGGCATGAAATGGAGCAGCGTTAATCTTGCTCAATTTTAATTGTTCGGAAATCTTATCAGCGCCTTGTTTCGTGCGGCTAAACACTAACACTTGAGACCAAGATTCCTTGTTAATAACGTGACTGAGTAAAGCAGATTTACGCTCACTATCGAGGTTATAAACCTTCTCAATAATTTTAGCAGCGGTGCTGTTTCTTTTAGCGGTTTCGACTATTTTTGGACTGTGTAATAAACGCTGGCTGAACTTAAATATTTGGTCATCTAAGGTGGCAGAAAACAAGGCAGTTTGGCGCTGTTTAGGCAAACGTTTTAATACTTCAACAATTTCTTCTTTAAAGCCCATATCTAACATGCGATCGGCTTCATCTAATACAAAGTATTCCAATGAGGCTAGTGACATCACTTGATTGCGCAAATGATCCAGTAACCTGCCGGGCGTTGCGATCAAAATATCACAGTCCGCTTGAATCGCATTCACTTGGGCTTTAATACTCACACCGCCATAAACCACAACTGCTTTTATGTCAGTACCATTAGCATAATCAGTAACGCTCTGATGAACTTGCTGAGCAAGCTCTCGAGTGGGCACTAAAATAAGCGCTTTAATTCGCTTTTGATTATCTAATACGGAGTCTGAAGCTGAACTTTGATCCGAAACGGCACTAGCGTTTGCATTCAATATGCCCTGTAATATCGGCAAGGCAAATGCAGCCGTTTTACCTGTGCCTGTCTGCGCCCCAGCCATGACATCTTCACCCGCTAACAGTAAAGGTATAGCGGCAGCTTGAATGTCAGTTGGCTGCTCGTAGCCTAAATCAGTTAAACGCTGAGTTAATGTAGGATGTAAACCTAAAGAAGAAAAAGATAACACTGAGGCAGACATAAATACTCCATGATAATATCGCTACAGTTTACCACGCAGCCAATATACACAAAAGCATACCTCAGCTAATCATCAAGCGCTTAGTCTAGGCAAAACAACTGCATATTGGCTTCAGTGGGTAAGCTAAATTTCTCAGGATTAATATTCATAAAACCATTATTTTTCAGCACTTTTATTGAGCCTATGTTGTGCTCTACTACATTTGCCAATAATGGTCGTCTATGACAGCGGCTCATAAATTGTGACACGGCATGAGTGGCAATGCCCTTGCCCCAGTAAGCTCGCCCGATCCAATAACCTAGGTAATGTTCTGTCTGAAGTGGTGCATCAGTGCTTTCAGCAGTCATCGACCAACAAACAATACTGCCCACTAACTCCAAAGTACCTGCGCTATCTTTAAGCCAAATGCCTTCAGCTATTGCAGTATCACTGGCCAAAATATTTTGTTGCCAATGGGCGATAAAATCGGCTTTCCTGCGCGCAGGAAAATCTGCCATATCATTGGCAAGCGGATCATTTTGAAACTCAAATAGTATCGATAAGTCAGCCGACGTGATGGGCTGTAAAATTAAGTTATTATCTCGGGCTGCACTCATTAATCAGTTAACTCCTTTAATTGATTATTCTGGTAGATTCTTGATTCTCATATCATGTGTCTGGCTAACAATAATCACATATTATTTATTGAGCAAATGACTCATTAACTGATATCAATCTGAGCATACTCGATACGCACCATGTAATGAAAAAAATTAGATTTATTTCACCCCCTCACCTTACAATCAAAGCCAATAAAACATCGATATCGAGTAAGTTAACCAACAAATTTACTGGCAATATGTTTATGCTTGAAGCTATCTTTGTATATCAACAACAGGGTTTAGCTTAAGGAGAGCAAAATGGATAAAGCACTTCAAACAATGATTGATAACATGCCTGAAAAAACGGGTAAGTCACTGGCACAATGGTTAGTCATATTATCTGAGCAAAACATCGAAAAACACGGCCAAGCTGTTAAGTACCTAAAAGAGCATCACGGTGTTACCCATGGTTTTGCCAACACCATTGTCACTTTATCAAAGCAAAAAGATGAATCAGCCGATGATTTAGTTTCTCAGCAATATCAAGGCAAAGACCTGCTCACACCCATTTATGACTTACTCATTTCAACGGTTAAAGATTTTGGTGATGATGTGGTTATTACGCCCAAAAAAGCCAGCGTGAGTATTATCCGCAAAAAGCAATTTGCCCTGATAAAACCTGCCACTAAAAGTCGAATTGATCTTGGTTTAAAGCTTAAAGATACCGATATTCAAGGCTGCCTTGAAGGTTCTGGCCCCTTCGGCGCCATGTGTAGCCATCGAATACAGCTAAAAGAAGTCGGCGACGTTAATGCCGAAGTTAAACAATGGCTGCTAGCAGCATATAAACAATCGGTTTAGTGTCTATATCAAACAGAAAATAACAATTAATGCGTGCAGCGCCTTATGGTAAACTACGCGCTTATCGACTATCGACAATTTTAGCTTTCAAGGAAACCCAAAGTGACTGATTCAGCCATGCGTCTTAATAAATACATCAGTGAAAGTGGCATATGTTCACGCCGTGATGCCGACCGTTTTATTGAGCAAGGCAATGTATTTATCAATGGTAAACGTGCGCAAGTGGGTGACCAAGTTTCCTTTGGCGATAAAGTGAAAGTGAATGGCCAAGATATTGAGCCAAGAGACGCAGAAGACTTAGTATTTATCGCCCTCAACAAACCCGTTGGTATTGTCAGTACCACAGAAGGCACCGAGCGCGATAACATCGTCGATTTTGTTAATCACTCCACTCGTATTTTTCCCATTGGTCGTTTAGATAAAGACTCGCAAGGTTTGATATTTCTGACTAATAACGGCGATTTGGTCAATAAAATTCTCCGTGCAGGCAACAACCACGATAAAGAATACGTGGTCACAGTGAACAAACCGATTACCGATGACTTCATCAAAGGCATGGGCGCAGGCGTACCGATTTTAGGTGTGGTGACTAAAAAGTGTAAGGTTGAACAAGTATCGCCTTATGCATTTAAAATCGTTTTAGTCCAAGGACTTAATCGTCAAATTCGCCGAATGTGTGAATACTTCAACTTTGAAGTAACCAAGCTTGAACGCCAACAGATTATGAATGTCAGCCTTAAAGGTTTACCTATTGGTGAGTGGCGTGACTTAGATAAACAAGAATTAGATGTGTTGTTTGACATGATCAAAGACTCTTCATCTGAAGATAAAAAGTCAGCGCCAAAGAAAAAGCCTAAACCTAAGCCAAAAACAGCTTCTGAGCGCAGCAAGATTGAAGGCCCAGAACACTTTATGCAGCATAACCGCAGCACCAAACATAAAGGCCAAGCAAAAGGTGGCTGCAAAGGCCAAACTAAAGGTCAAGCTAAGGGAGCGGGTAAAGGCGGCAAAGGTAAACCAAGTGGTGGTCGCAAGCCTAATCGAGCTCGATAATTGCGATTAAAAGCAGATATAAACAGGGCGTCAGTAGCAATACTGACGCCCTGTTTTTTAACAAGTTATTACTGGATTATTTGCTTAGTAAAAATGTCATTGGAATACTTAACCTTTCAGCCCAGTCGCTCTCGTTATGGGCTTTACCTTTAAAAAAGTGGCTTTGCCATAGCGCTTTATCATACTCAGCAGCCTCAAACAGTTTATCCACATCAGCTTGAAGCGGCGGATACATAGCATCAAGGGTTTGATCGCCATAATCAAAATACAATTTCACTTGAGGCTTAGTGGCAATTTGCTTAGCTAAATACTGGTTAAATACCTGTGGGATAGGGTTATTGTCTTGAGCAAATGATCCTGGCCAATGGGTCGATAAACACGCCGCACCACCAAAGACTTGTGGATACTCTAACGCCGTATACCAAGAGATTAACCCTCCCATACTTGAACCCATAATGAAGGTATTTTGCTTATCTGTTGCGACCTTGAAATGAGTATCTATATAGGGTTTTAGCTCAGTAACGATAAACTCAGCATACTTATCTGAATACACAGCTTGAGCTAATAGCTTTTCAGTTTCATTACGCTGGGTTTGATACAAACTGGTTTGTGTATCAGCAGTTAAGGATTCAAAAGGTTTTTGCGGAAAGTATTCACTATGGCGAGACTGCTCCGCATTATGAATGCCCACCACAATAAATGGCTTTATGTCCTCACTTTTATTCAGAACTGCTGCAGTTTCATCCACTTCCCATGCCGTACCATTCCATGACTGAGTAGCGTCATATAACACTTTACCGTCATGCATATACACCACGGCATAAGGTGCGTTAGCAGGGTAATCTTCAGGTAACCACACATCAATGGGACGTGATTTTATCAACGCAAAGTCGATAGCTGTTTCATCAAGGCGTTGCAATGTCCCTTGGCTGACATGAGGCAGTAATGTGTTAGTTATCTCTTCTGCAGCAAATTGGGTAGGTATCATTAATAGCAATATCGATAGTAGAGTCAGTATTACAGTCAAAGGAAGTATCTTGACAAGCATGGTCAACATCCGGTCAACAGCACTAATCTGCGTGTTGTTATTATCTGTTACTTTTATTCCATCAAACCTCATTTCACCTTCCTTTCAATACTGTTTTCTACAAGCTGCTATAGCAAATTATTACTACAGCAATACTTATAAATTTAAAAGAACAACGAAAAACTATAGTGGTCTTAAAGAATCTTCTGCCACAAAAAAGCCAGCATTAAGCTGGCTTTTTAAATTCAATGACTGACTCTGACAATTGCTACTTAGCCCACATGAAGTTAAAGATCTGCAAAGTTTTGTGGGTCTTGAGCTATACACCAATCCCAAGCGGCTTGAGTAACAACAGAATCATCACTGCTTTTGTCGCCGTCTGCTACATCAGCCATTTCAAAAGCCAAATCCATTATTTTCTGATTAATCACATCAGAAAAACTATCATTATCCACAGGATAAAGATCTAAGATCATCTCACGCACAAAATCAGGATCATCAGGATTATTTTGCACTCCTAAAGCCATTCGATCTGTAGCTGGCGCCATTGTCGAACATTCATCCCATTGTATTTTTTTATTTAACAGCATTTCATCGTCACTGCTCTGTATTAGTTCACGATAAATATTGCTGTCAAAATGCCACGGCTTTGGTGCTTCAGCCGCTATACTTTGAGCACAAAAAAATAGTGAGACAATCACTAAAGTGAATTTGAAGTTGAAAGGTATTTTCATTGGAATGCGTTTCTCTATTTTAATTAATATATTAGCTACGACATCAGGTGCTGCAGTGACCATTAAAATCACAATATTAACTGCATATTCTCCTTATATTTAGTGTCTTAGCAATTATCAAAAAGAATATATACAACTCATCAAAATCAACAAAAACACCTTTTATAACTACTTAATTCCAACTCAATCTAATAATCACGGTTTAATACAGGCAATAAAAAACCAGCATATCTGCTGGTTTTTAATGAATAAGTAAAAGACCTTAAGCTGTTTTGACTTTCCAGTTAACCGTTTCGCCCGCAAAGAATGGCACGATTGGGTTGTCATTTGGCAAGATGATTTGCTCAGGCACTGTCCAGCTTTCTTTCACTAAGGTCACTGTACCTGTGTTACGCGGTAGGCCGTAAAAATCGGCGCCGTGTAAGCTGGCAAATCCTTCTAATTTATCTAGTGCACCTAAGTCATCAAATACTTGTGCGTAAAGCTCTAGTGCACTCCATGCGCTGTAACAGCCTGCACAGCCACAAGCTGATTCTTTGCGGTGTTTTTCATGTGGCGCAGAATCTGTACCTAGGAAAAACTTGCTTGAGCCAGTTGCCACTGCAGCTTGCAATGCTTGCTGATGAATATTGCGCTTAAGTACAGGTAAGCAGAAGTTATGTGGACGCACACCGCCAACCAATAAGTCGTTACGGTTTAGCAATAAATGCTGCGGGGTAATCGTCGCTGCTATGTTACTTGGGGCATCTGCTACAAACTCTGCCGCATCTTTAGTGGTGATGTGCTCGAACACGATTTTAAGGTTTGGCATAGCCGCAACAATACGCGCCATGTAGCGATCGATAAACACTTTTTCGCGATCAAAGATATCAATGTGTGACTCAGTCACTTCACCGTGAACCAGCAATAACATACCCTGTTCAGCCATCACTTCAAAGATTGGAAATAATGCATCTAATGCTTTAACTGCTGCATCAGAGTTAGTGGTAGCACCCGCTGGATATAGCTTTGCTGCAACCACACCCGCCGCTTTGGCATCAATGATATCTTGCGCTGTGGTGTTGTTGGTTAAGAACAATGTCATTAATGGCTCGAATGAACTGCCAGCAGGACGCGCCGCTAAAATGCGTTCACGGTAGGCTGACACCATCGCTGCGTCAGTCACAGGAGGTACTAAATTTGGCATCACAATCGCACGCTTAAATAAACGCGCTGTTGCTGGTACGGTTTCTTTTAGCATGTCTCCATCACGAAAATGAAGGTGCCAATCGTCCGGCGTAGTAATAGTGATTTGCGTCATTTAGATCCCCTAAAAAGTCGATTACCGATAATTGGGCGCTATTGTGCCTGAAAAGCCGTTTTCTTAATAGGTGCAATCCTTAAACGCTGAGTTTTACAGAGACAAAAAAGCCCCTTATTTCACTTCCTTATCTAACGAAATCAGCTAGTATGGAGTCTGATTTTTAATCATTTTATTAAAATAGAAATAATAACAGCGCTACTAATATTGAACTGAATAAATTGAATTGAATAGTTTGGCTTGGATTGAATTGTATTGTATTGAATAGATTGAATTGGCTTTTTCAGCACAGGGATGAATAACATGAACAATATGTCCGTTTTGGTTAAATCACTTATCTGCGGCTTAGGGCTTAACCTTAGCATGTCAATTACAGCCCATGCCCTACCGCTAGATAAAATTAAGCTACCAGAAGGGTTTAGCATTGAACTCTATGCGGAGAATGTTAAAAACGCCCGCCAAATGGCACTCGGCGATAATGGCACCTTGTTTGTTGGCAGTCGCCGTGCAGGTAATGTTTATGCCCTTATTGATAGCAATAAAGACAATCAAGCCGACCAGCAAATTATCATCGCTAAAGACTTATTCTTGCCATCAGGCCTTGCCTTTCATAATGGTGATTTATATGTCGCCGAAGTAGATAAGATATGGCGCTACAACAATATCGAAAACAGCTTACCTAAGATCCCAGAGCCTGAATTGGTTTACGATAAACTGCCTAACAAAGCGCATCACGGTTGGAAGAACATCAAATTTGGCCCAGACGGTAAGCTATATGTCCCTATCGGCGCGCCTTGTAATGTGTGTGATGATCCACTGCCCTACTCATCAATTTTAAAACTTAATGTCGATACCAAGCAAACCGTCACAGTCGCTCAGGGCGTGCGCAACAGTGTCGGCTTTGACTTTCACCCCGACACAGGGGAGCTATGGTTTACTGATAATGGCCGCGACATGATGGGTGATGATTTACCTGATGATGAACTAAACCGTGTTAGTAAAAAAGGTCAGCATTTTGGTTTCCCTTACGTTCATAACGCTGACATTAAAGACCCTGAATTTTATGATGCTGAAAAAGCCAAACTCAATACACCGCCAGAGCTCAATCTTGGCGCTCATGTAGCCGCATTGGGAATGGAGTTTTACCTTGGAAAGCTGTTCCCTGCTGAGTATCAAGGCAGTATTTTTATCGCCCAACACGGCTCTTGGAATCGCAGTAGTAAGGTAGGTTACCGTGTCATGCAAGTTACCCTCGATGGTAATAAAGTCAAAGACTACCAACCATTTGCCACAGGCTGGCTCCAAGGTGAGCAAAGTTGGGGAAGACCTGTTGCCGTGCTTACTATGCCGGATGGTTCTCTACTCGTCTCAGACGATGCCGCTGATGCGATTTACCGCATCAGTTATAGCAATCAATTATAGTGCTCAGTTTTAATTGCTAATTTTAGTTACTAGCTTTAGTTAGTAGTTTTAGTTAACTGCTTTAGAACAAACGAGTACCGAAATTGAGTAAACAACCCAAAAGTTATTAATATCGTTGTGCTATACGGAAATCACGACAATGAAATCAAGTTTACCATTCGCCATCGCAAGCTCCTTGTTACTCAGTAACTTAGCATCTGCCAGCACCAGCTTTATCGATCCCATTGATGGCTATTTCGATGCTGGCGAGTACTTGGCCGAGAACGCCTACGGCTTCTTACCAGTACCCAGTATTATCACCGAGCCTTCAGTAGGCGCAGGGTTACTGCTGATGGGGATTTTCCTCCATGAGAGTCCTGAGCAAACTGCCAAGCGTCAACAAGTGGCTAAAGACTCAGTTGACGGCGGCGCCCAGTTGCTTACCCCAGGGATTTCAGCTGCAGGTATTGGTGCAACAGACAACGGCTCAAAGTTTGGCTTTTTAGGGCACAGAGAAACTTGGCAACAAGATCATATTCGTTACGTGGTTGGCGGCGGTTATGGAGACGTAAACATGAACTTTTACAGCCAGTCAGATTTTGCCGAAGACTTAGCCTTAGATTTGAATATGCAAGGCTACGGCTTTATGCAGAAAGTACAGTTTAGACTATTTGATAGCCCGCTTTTTTTAGGTGTCACTCAGAAATACGCCAAAGTAGATTTAGCCAGCAATAATGACACGAGTTTATTGCCACCCGAATTAGTCGACAGACTCACCGACATCATAGATCCATCACCTACTGTTTCATCTCTTGGCGCGGTACTGCAATACGACAGTTTGAACAATTTTTTTATGCCTACCCAAGGGTATGATTACACCCTCGAATACGACTGGTTTAATACTGCTATTGGCAGTGATTACGACTACCAAACCGTTAAAGCCACAGGCATTAATTACTGGCCAATGAGTAAAAGTATCACTCTTGGGGTTAAGCTGAACTACCAAACCATCAGCAGCGACACTCGCTTACCGGTATTTACCTATCCCTACATTGAAATGCGCGGCATTCCCCGCAATCGCTATCAAGGCGAAGCGGTATCAACTGGTGAAGTTGAATTAATGTGGCGAATAACACCACGTTGGATGGTACTGTCGTTTGTTGGCAGCGGTCTTGCTGGCGACAGTCATAGCGACATGTGGGAAAGCGACGAGCAAACCGCCTATGGAGCAGGTTTTCGTTACACCATCGCCCGCCGATATGGCCTACACATGGGTGTTGATGTAGCAAAAGGCCCCGAAGATACCGCTTGGTACATCAATGTCGGTACAGGGTTTTAACCTTCAGTGAAACTTGCTTTGCACTAGAACTTAAGCAAACTGTTCAAAAAGTGATTTACGGTGTTAGCTATAAAGGAAGGCTCAATATTTTTTCTTCAAGGGGTAATGAATTGAGTTGAATTGAATTGGGTTGGGTTGGGTTGGGTTGGGTTGGGTTGGGTTGGGTTGGGTTGGGTTGGGTTGGGTTGGGTTGGGTTGATAAAAATAGGGTCACAATTTTGGACAACTAAATCTTAATTACACTCCAATGTTATCAGAACTGTTTTACTCGAGGTTATTTTACTTTTTGCAGTATTCCTTCACCATGTTTGCATGCCTTTTAACGATGACGGTCGGCATATTATGACTAGTTTTCCACAGAGGCAATTTATCGCTAATTGCAGTACAAGCCATATAATAATTAAACTTTGATAACATTACAGAATTAGAAGACGGTTGCGCGTGATTACGCGGGTATCCAATAAAGCTCAGTTATGCCTTAACAAGTAAACCGAAGCCATAGCAAGTTTTGAATCAATTGAAGTTCAGAAGCTATATAATAGAGTAGTGGTAGCGCTCCAACATTTGGATAATATTTTCAGCAGGATAGTAAAATAAAGCATATTAATAGAAATATAATAAGTGACTAATCATTCAGCTACAAACCTCGACACGATGCATTTTTTAATGCAACTCAAAATATTTATGGATAGAGTCTTTGAGTTTACCAGCCCACCTCGAGGCTATATAAGAGGGCTGAAAAGCCAGAAAATATTGAGTTTCAATTATTGGGTCCGAAAAAATAAACAAGTCATCGAACTTACTTGTTTCAATAAAATACTCAGGAAGAATGGCGATGCCTATGTGGTCACTCATCGCTTGATAAATACCATGACTGTTGCTAATCACTAACTTGTTCTGATGTTGTTCTAAAGCTTTACCTGCACTTGCTAGCAAGCCATTCCAACTTTTACTTCTTTGTGCATGACGAACAATTAAACGGTGTTGCTCATTTATTTGCAGTGCCGATGATAACTTGTATTGTTCAGCATAAATTTTACTGCAAACCAGTACATTCTTAGCAGTAAATAATGGTAAATATTCTAAGCCTTCTTCATTGGTGTTATTGCGAATTGAAAAATCAAAAGCACTCTTTTTAAACTCAACGACCTTATCACTTAAGTCCAAGTTCACTGTGACACCCGCATGTACTAAGTTTGAAATAGCAGGTGTGACAATTTTTACCCCAATATCAATTGGCGCAGTCATGTCTAAAAATGTCATGCTTTGATTTATTTGAGTATCTAACACCACTTGATTAAAGTTGCGCTCTAACACAATAAACTCTTCAAATAGCACACTTCCTTTTTCTGTTATTTGAACTCCAGACCCTTGCCCACGAATAAACACTTTATACCCAAGCTTGTCCTCTAAAGATTTAATCTGATAACTAATTGAAGATTGAGATACAGCTAGCTCTATCGCTGCTTGCGAAAAGCTCAAATGCTTCGCAACGGCTGCAAAATAAGGTAAATGATTGGCTAATCGCTTAAACATCTAAAAATCCAATATTATCTTCAAATTAATCTATTTTATTAACCACCAACCAATAAGGCAAACTATCGCTTCTTTAATATTGTTCGAGTGACCTATGCAACTTCATAAAATTCAAGTTTACGCAGTCTCTTTATTGTTTATTTTTAATGGCTGCTTATTTGGCACTTGGGCAGCAAAAGTACCTTTTTTCAAACAACAATTTTCACTAGATGAGCAATCATTATCAGGCTTACTCTTAGTGCTAGCCTTAGGTGCAGTCATATCATTTCCCTTAGCTGGACGCATTGCAGATAAGTACGGTATACAAGTCCTATCTAAAATAGCTTACTTGTTATATCCCCTACCTTTTATAGGTTTAGCGCTCAGTGGCTCTATGACGACACTAACTATTAGCTTATTTTTATTTGGTTTTTTACATGGTGCAATGGATGTCGGCATGAATAGCTGGGCAGCTAAAACCGAAGCGTTAACAACCAAAAAACTCATGCCTTTTTTTCACGCAATGTTCAGTTTGGGAGCTGGTGCTGGAGCCATTTTAAGCGTGTTTTTCATTCGATTGAATATCACTACGCTAGTCCATTTCTTGTCTATTAGTATGCTATTTATTCCTATGTATTACCTTCTTAAGAAAGCTGCCCCCTTGGCAAGCACATCAATAGCCAACACAGCGTCACAAGACATCAGCACCAACACCAACACCAACACCAACACCAACAAATTACCTTGGATATTATTAACGTTAATAGGATTTATTGCTTTTAGCAGTGCACTCGGTGAAGGGGCAGTTGCAGACTGGAGCGCTGTAGTTATGCGTCAAGAGTTTGGTACTGATATGAGCTTTTCAGGTTGGGCTTATGCAGTGTTTTCTTTATTTATGGTGTTATCAAGGTTGTTAGGTCATTTCGTCATCGAGCGACTCGGAACGATTAACACTGCTAGGGGTTGTGCACTGTTCAGTATTACAGGAGCAGTCACTATCATTACTGTCACATCACCTTATTTAGCCTTGTTCGGCTTTGCACTGCTTGGTATTGGTTACTCTGTGATTGTACCAATAGTGTTCTCGAAAGCTGCACAAACCTGTCCTCATCGATCAGCCTCAGCAATCGCATTTGTAGCTATATTTGCTTATGGCGGCATGCTTTTTGGACCTGTTGCAATAGGGCTGATTGGTCATTTATTCACTTTAAAAGTGGCTTTCATACTACTAGCTGTGTTGCCAGTTTATTCACTGTTAACGGCTCAGTTATTAAAACACAATGAAACATAATGACGAGAACACCTACTACTATCCCCCGTAAACTCCTTGCAGAGGTTATTGAAGCAAGTTGATACAGCTCGGATTCTTCTTTCTTTAAGGAACATTACGAGGCAATAAACCTTCCCAATCATACTTCAATAACTAAAAAGCTTCATGCATGGTGCTTTTTAGTTATTGGTCACTCGCTTATTTCTTGTTAAAATCGCTGCAAATTTATAGGAGCGTTTCAAATGGCAATGTATGTAGTGGGTCACAAGATCCCAGATTCAGATTCAATCTGCGGTGCTATCGCACTAGCTTACTTAAAAAATCAAATCGATGAGCCTGCAATCGCAGCGCGTTTAGGTGAACTTTCACCTGAGACAGCCTACATCCTAGATAGATTCGGTTTTGAAGCACCAGAATTCAAAGAAAGCTACGCTGGTGAAGAAGTTTACATCGTCGACCACTCTGAGCTAACGCAAGCGCCTGATGATATTGCTGAAGCGACAATTGTGGGTATTGTTGATCACCACAAACTGGGTGACTTAACGACTTCAACACCGCTTGAGTGTTGGATCCGCCCTGTTGGCTGTTCAAACACTGTCATTAAGATGATGTACGATTTCTACCAAGTAGAAATTCCAGCCAACATCGCTGGCATCATGATGTGTGCAATTTTAAGTGACACCGTTATCTTCAAGTCACCGACATGCACCACTGCTGATATTCGTTGTGTTGAAGCATTAGCTGAAATCGCAGGTATCGAAGACTTTAAAGCTGTGGGCATGGAAATGTTCAAAGTGAAATCTGCTGTTGAAGGTACTCCGGCACGTGACCTAGTTATGCGTGATTTTAAAGACTTCAACATGAACGGTAACCTTGTCGGTATTGGCCAGTTAGAAGTTATCGACCTATCTGTTTTTGATGACATCAAAGCTGACTTAGAGGCTGACATTGCAGCACTAAAAGCAGAAGGTAATCGTCACAGTGTATTGTTATTACTGACCGACATCATGAAAGAAGGCTCTGAAATGTTAGTGGTTTCAGACAATGCTGACTTAACTGAGCAGGCTTACGGTAAAGCAACTGTTGATGGTCGTGTTTGGTTAGATGGCGTATTAAGCCGTAAGAAACAAGTTGTGCCAGCACTGCAAGACGTGTTCGCATAAGCTGTTCTTCTATTGAGTAAAACGTTAGCTTAAGATTAACGATCTTTACTCGCTAGCACTAAAAAAGCTGAATCATTTGATTCAGCTTTTTTGTATTCAATTTTAGCTCGTTTAGTTCTCGCCAGAATTAACTATGAATGTGTCAGTAACTCAATCCAGGCTTCTGAGTCAGCAACCATGAATTTATAACTTTTATGGTTATTCAGCTCAACTTTAATCGCATCTGCAGTTACCGGTAATACGCCACCACCAGTTCCCCAGCATTTTTCGACCTTTTCAATTTCATTCAGGGCAATTTCATATGGGCCCATTTCAAATATTTTATTTGAGGCTTCAAAGCATAAGCGACTCTCTGTTAATGATAATTTGCCATCACCACTAAAAGCCCCATTCTGCGCTGTGGCAAAAGTGGATTTAATCACTGTCTCATGACCAAAATCTATCGTGCTCATGGATATTTCCTTATTATGTCTTTGACACCATTCTTAATTTATTCTCAATTACTACTGAACATACGTTAAGCTGTCTTAATTCATAGCCATTGTATTAGCGACTGTATTAGCCACAGCACTAATGAATAGCATTAGTTTTGCCCGATTCACCTTGATGAATCCAATGCCATCTTTGCTATAACTAATACAAGTATAGATAGCACAAGCTGAACAGCCATTGAACTAGTTAAAAATGAACAGATTAAATTTTAATAGGGAAATTATGCAGCAAAGTAAATGTAGACTTTTAACATTGAGCTTGGTGTTAGCCATCATAACGAGCTTAAGTGGCTGTATCACCTTAGCCGCGCCGCAAACAGAAGAAATTGCAGTACTATGGTCAGAGCAAGGTGATATGGATGTTTGCGAACTAAAAGGCACCCTTATTGGCTCGCAAGGGCATTGGTATGATTACTTGTTCATCACCAATAAAGACCTAAGCCAAGGTGCGATTAACCAGTTGCGTAATGAAGCCAGTACCCTAGGCGCCAATACGATTTTTTTATACAAACCTAAAGCCTTTGCCACCTCGGTGACTTTTGTTGCTAATGCTTATGTATGCCCTTAAGTTAATACCAGCCAATTTACACTAACCCATTTTTATACACTTCATTTTTAGGATGATAAATGATTACTCACGAACCCACTTCACATTATGTTGCCAACCCTGAAAGATATAAAAATATGGCTTATGAACGTTGTGGTCGCAGCGGTATTCAATTGCCCAAATTATCATTAGGATTATGGCAAAACTTTGGCGCAGATGATCCTCGTTCCAATGCACGTAATATGCTGCAAACGGCTTTTGATAATGGCATCACTCATTTTGATTTAGCTAACAATTACGGCCCTCATTATGGCGCTGCAGAATCTACTTTTGGCTCAATCTATCAACAAGACTTTACGCCATATCGTGATGAGTTAATTATCTCAAGTAAAGCAGGCTACGATATGTGGCCTGGGCCTTATGGAATGGGCGGTTCGCGTAAGTATTTAGTCTCAAGTTGCGATCAAAGTCTTAAACGCACAGGACTCGAATATTTCGATATTTTTTATCATCATTGTATGGATCCAGACACCCCACTTGAAGAAACCATGCAAGCGCTGGATTATATTGTCCGTTCGGGGCGAGCCTTGTATGTGGGGATTTCAAACTATCAACCACAGCAGACTCAACAAGCTGTGGCGATTTTACGTCAATTAGGTACGCCATTACTGATCCACCAGCCACGCTACAATATGTTTGATCGTTGGATTGAAGATGGCCTCACTGATGTACTTAAGGCTGAAGGGGTAGGCTCTATTGTGTTTTCACCTCTGGCTCAAGGCGTATTAACTGACAAATATCTTAATGGCATCCCCGATGATTCTCGCGCTGCGCAGCAACATCAAATCTACCTCGCAGATAAAGATATTACCCCTGCAAGACTCGCTAAAGTTCAAGCCCTAAATGACATTGCTAAGCAACGCGGACAGTCTTTAGCGCAAATGGCTATTGCGTGGACATTAAATAATGATGCAGTCACGACCTGCTTAATCGGTGCTAGCCGCCCTGCACAAATCCTCGACTCGGTGAATACGCTCAATAAGCTTGATTTTAGCGAGCAAGAATTACTAGCCATCAATAACATCCTAAAGGAATAGGACCTAAACCATGAACAAGCAAATAACTCACAGTAAGACGTTTAATATTTCGCGCTTTAAGCAACTACAAAAATGGATCAATGGAATGATGGCAATGACAACAATGGTTAGTGCTTTAGCCTTGATTAATCCAGCAGCAGCGCAGATAAACCCTGCGCAACTGAATGATATTAAAGCGATAAAAATTAATAGCAGCCAAGTGATAACTGCAGGCTTACCAACAAGCGCTGAGTTTGAAACGCTCCAGCAAGCTGGTGTTGAAGTGGTGATTAACCTTATCCCGACCAATAACCCGAACTACTTGTCTGAAGAGCCCGCATTAGTGACCGACTCTGGGATGAAATATGAAAATATCGAAGTCGATTGGCAGCAACCAACAATAGAAAATGTTGAGCAGTTTTTTAGTGTGATGGAACAAAACAATGACAAGTCGATTTTAGTACATTGTGCAGCCAACTATCGCGCATCGGCCTTTTATTATTTATACCTTGCCACCCAAGGGATAGATGTCTCAGGCGAAGTATTAGAAGATACACTATCGCCTTGGGGAGACTTACAACAAAGCTTTGAGAAGTACCCGCAATGGCAAGCACTTATTGAAGAAGTAAAGCTTAAGTATTCTAGCCAGTAACTAACATTTTAGACGGTGAGCTCAGTAGCTTGTCTGAGCTCAAATTAGGCTTTGCTTGGGCAACCCAAACAAGCACTATCTTTCTCTTTGAGTGCTTCTGATAAATCTTTGCAAGCTTTACAGGTAAGATGCTTCTTATAGTTACGCTCAAAAAATCCGTTCGTTCGCTCTTCAAGGCTGAAATAAAGCTCTTGAGTTAATGGCTTCTTCCAGTTGTACTGCGCCATAAGCCTTGAAAGATGGCGATAATAGGTATTACGCTCATCTGATAAAAACTCTGGTGAAATGAGCTTACTTTCGAACTGAGTTAACGAACCCGTTAGATAAAAGGTAATCCCCTGAACCAATTCTTTAGCTTGCAACGGGGTCGCTTCAAGTTCGCCATTGGCAATCGCAAGGTTGACTGAATCCGTTAGCCATTGCCAAAAAGAATGGATACGACGTTTGAATAATTTCACCTTTTCATCGCTGGCCAATTTCCAAATCATCGCATTAACTGAAACCGAACGCAGAGTAAAAAAGCTTCTACTGCGCTTAATCGTTTCAAAGGTAAATAAAATTGGCAGTAGTAGCCTTTCTTGAGCGGTTAAATCAGGATTTTTATCAACAAATATTGGCATGTAATTAGACGTTGCACTTCGAAGAAACAAGCACACTAATACATCTTCTTTACGTTCAAAGAGTTTATACAAAGTACCAGTCGAACAGCCGACATCCTTCGCAATCTGTGAAAATTTAAATGACACAATTCCCTGAGATTCAATTAAAAGTTCAGCAACATCTAAAATTTGATCACACCTAAGATGTGTTAACGCGTCAGACGGACACTTCATTACAAATACCTAATACCTAATTTCCTTAATTATGCGCCTTACCACCTCTTAATAGGTATAAAACCGTTTAATAATCTGGATTGAATCACGTTCAAGGGCCTTTTTTAATGGGGTTTGTGAGTTACTTCATATCTTCAATTTCATTAGTCCTGTTTACAACTGTATTCCAAGTATCTCGGCGTTTACGTGTCGTGAACAATGTTCGAGATCGACTTCACGAATAAAATTGCCCCCCAAATAAAGCGTGATGTTGTTCAAATTTGGCTCTGTGTAATTTGTTTATCTTAGCTGCATCCAAATGCGAGGAAAGATAAATGCACAACAGACGTAACTTTTTGAAATTAAGCGCAGGCGCAGCAATCGGCGGCCTGACAGCAGCAATGCCAGCAAGTGCACAACAAAGTCAATGTAATGAAATTAACTGGGATGAATCAGTTGATGTACTTGTCGTCGGCTCTGGTTTTGCAGGTTTATCTGCAGCAATTAATACAAAAAGACAGCAAGTAGGTAGCGTACTGGTATTAGAGAAAATGCAAGTAATTGGTGGCAACTCAGCCATTAATGGTGGCTGGTTAGCTATCCCTAAAAACCCAATTCAGTTAGCACAAGGTATTAACGATGACTCGCCAGAAGAGCTAGTCAAAGACCAAATAATTTCTGGTCGCGGTATGCAAAATGTTGAAATGCTAAAAGTGATCGCCGATCGCGCATTAGACTCTTACGATCTCTGTATTGAAACTGGGGTTAAATTCCGCGAAGGCTTTAACATTCAAGTTGGTGGCCACAACAAAGCTCGTGCAATCAGAACTCAGCACGGCACAGGTGGTGATATCACCACTAAATTGTTTGAAGCCGGTAAAAAAGAAGGTGTGGAATATCGCTTACAACACTACATCGAAGACTTCATCATGGATGGTCAAGAGATTGTAGGTGTGAAGGTGATACAAAATTATCGCTTTCCAGATCTCAATACTGGCAAAACAATCTATATCAAAGCTAACAAAGCCGTTATCCTCGCGCACGGTGGATTTGCCCAGAACATGCAACTGCGAGAAGCAGTCGATCCTTCACTCGATCCAACACTAGATTGTACCAATGCTCATGGCGCGACAGGTGAAGTCACCTTAACAGCGATGGCTAAAGGTGCGCTGCCAGTTCATATGAATTTGATTCAAACCGGTCATTGGGGTTCTCCTGATGAAGGCGGATTCGGCTGGTCGAATGCTTTGCTTTCGATTGGTTGGCATCAAGGCGCAGCAATCAGTGTGCTTAACGGTAAACGCTTTATGGATGAGCGCGCTGACCGTAAGACCTGTTCTGAAGCCATTATGAAAAATCGCTATGAAGACAACAGTCCTGCTTACCCGATTGTATTGTTTAACTACGAAAACTACGCCGAAGATGACCGTGTAGTGCGCTCTTTGCGCGACAAAATGGCATGGAAAATCGACACACTTGATGAAGTTGCTAAGCAGTTCAATATTCCAGCAGCGGAATTAAAAAAGACAATAAAAGAATACAACCAACACGTTACTGACAGAACGGATCCATTATTCAATAGAAAAATGGACACCGCTGAAGTATTAACTGGACCGTTTGTTGTTTCACGTATTTGGCCGAAAGTGCATTACTGCATGGGCGGATTAAAAACAGATTTAGGTGGCCGCGTCATTGATGGCCGCACAATGAAACCAATCAGAAAAATGTATGCCATCGGTGAAGCAACTGGCGGTATTCATGGTGAAGCACGCCTAAGTTCTACCGCGTGTCTTGAATGCTTATCAATGGGCATCATCGTTTCTGAAACCATTAAATCTGATCTGTAGGCTGAATCACCATGAAAAAATTATTACTAATCGCTTTTGTATCATCTGCGTTTATGGCGACAGCTAATGCAGGCGAGTTATATACCGTAAAAGGTAAAACACAAGGCCGAGTGAACCACGAAATGCTTTATCAAGATGGCTGTAATACCTGCCATCAGGGTTCACCAAAAGCCAATACAACCGATGCAGCCTGTGTGGATTGTCATGGCACTGTCGAAACAATTGAAATTGATGAATCAATTTTGGCAGTACCTGAAGCACACCCGCATAAATCTATACATTACAACGAAGGGGCAAGCTGTTTAGCCTGCCATAGCGAACACACCAAGAAAGCACCTATTTGTGCCGATTGCCATCGCACCTGGTTTGAAGAAATGTAAATTACAAAAATATAAAAAATTACGAAATATAAAGGGAAATGAGAATGAAAAAATCCGCCAAGTTTGTGTTGTCGATGGTGGCTACAGCTGTTGCAATGTCTTCTGTGAATGTGATGGCAGAAGAACAAGAAGATGGCATTAATATCGGAGGCGCTGTTCGCGTAAATTACGCTTACAGAGACTACGATGAGTCTAATAAAGATAAGTTAGGCGAACTTGATTTTGATATGGCTGCCATTAAGTTTGATGGCAAAAAGGGAGACTGGGGGCTAAATGCGGAATACCGTTTTACCGCTGGTAGCAACTATATAAAATCAGGTTACGGCACCTACGATATCAGCCCTGAGTGGGAACTACAGTTTGGTATTAACAAAGTCCCATTCGGTAACCCTGAGTTCATCTCTAACAGTTGGTGGTTTGGTTTACCTTACTACCTAGGTTTTGAAGATAACCACGATGTAGGTATTAAAGCTTCTTATGATAATAATGGCTGGAATACAGACGTCGCGTTCTACAAAAACCCGGTTTATAGCGCAACTGAAAACAAACGTTATTCAGCTTCGTTATTCAGTGGCGAAATCAACGGCACTGAATACCACAACGAAGAAACTAACGGCTTTAACTTCAGACAAACCTATACCGCAGAGTATGAGGGTGGCTCGACAACATTTGGCGGTTCAGCTCAATATGGTCAAATCTATAACAGTGACACAGGCAACATGGGTGACCGTTACGCCGTAGCACTGCATTTAGACAGCACCTACAAAGGCTGGAACCTGCAGTTACAAGCGATGCAATATGAGTACGATGCAGCAGATTCTGCAGACGACAATAAAATTGGTATCGCAGTGGTTAGCTGGCAGTATGAAATTGCCTCAAAAGGCCAAGCATACAGCGCAAACATCGCTAAAACATTTGCCACTGATTTTGGTAGCGTTAAATGTTACAACGACTTTGGTTTAATGACCCCAGACGTTGCTGACGATAGCTACGACAACAGTATGCAAAACGTAACAGGTTGTGCAATATCAGCTGGAGCCACCTACACCATGGTTGACTTCATTCTTGGTAAAAACATGACTTTCTCTACCGCTAATAATGACCACGTTGGTTTGCCAGAAATCGGAAATGACTGGGACAAACGTATCAATATTAACTTCGGTTACTATTTCTAAACCCTAGCCATATAAAGGCTTAGAAGTAAGACTACTTAGAGAAAGGAAATAGCTGCAAGCATCAAATAACACTTGCAGCGATAAGAACTGAGTGCCAGCAGAAACACATTCATACTCCCATGTTTCTGCTGGAACTCCTTATTAACAATCATCAATTTTGAGTGGGCAACACTCGTTGTCATCACCGCTTAATTGGGCTCACGTCGAACTTTTACACTAACTATGAATATACGGAATATAGTCACACCTTTGTGTGCCTGTTTATCTTTGGGTGTGCCTTTTTCACACGCCATGGATGTTGAACTGGGTGGTTTTTTAAAAATGAATGCTCGTCATGTTAATGGTGATGTGGCATTTCAAGATAGTTGGACTGGCGGAGGCTCGGTATCTGAGCCTACTAAACGTACTCAATTTAGCGCACAAGAAACACGGCTCAACGCCAAAGTGTCTTCCGGTGATGTGAGTGGATTTGTGGAAGTCGATTTTGTCGGCTCATCACAAGGGAATGCGATAATTTCAAACTCTTATAGTCCGCGATTAAGGCATGCATTTATTGAATATCAAGATGTCATAGCTGGCCAAACTTGGTCAACCTTAGTCAATACCTCTGCCTTTGCAGAAACCGCTGATTTAGGCGGGCCATTAGTTGGTCAAGCCATGGTCAGACAAACCTTAATGCGTTACACCTATAACGATTGGCAATTTGCACTTGAAAACCCTTATACCTATGGCACTACCGAAGATCCATCACTTAATAATGAGTCAGAATGGATTGATACTCGCAACGATTATGTACCTGATTTTATTGTGCGTTATAACACGAAAGGCGATTGGGGTAATGTCTCAGCCTCTGGGATTATTCGCTATTTAGACCCTGACGACACTCAACAAGTCAGTACGGGAATTTCGTTGGCGGGTAAGTTCCACACTTTCGGCAAAGATGATCTGCGGATGCAACTACACTATGGCAATTTAGGCCGATATGTTGGTACTGATGCGGCCAAAGACATCATTGAAGGCGAATTAGAAACGACGCTATCCGCTATGGTGGCCTATCGTCATTTTTGGAATCAACGCTTACGTAGCACGGTATTTTTCGGCCATACCGCTACAGAAGTAGAGCAAACTCGTCGTAGCCACGTTGGCATAAACCTATTTACCAACTTAACCCCTCAACTGACCGTGGGTTTTGAAGTGGGTCAATATGCAATCAATGATAAAAACAGACCAGATATGAGTGTGCCGGTGGAAAATGGCCAGTCACAATATTTGCAATTCAGTATGCAGTTTTTTTCCATTAACGAGGACGATACTGAAAAATGAACAATAACAACTACAATATAATTAACTAATTTATTAAAGAGTTATTTATTCAGCATATTTACATGGGTATCTGAATTAATTATTTCGACTCAGCTATCGCTAATTACCTCAAACATTTGAAGGTATTCTCAATTAATAAGAAAGCGAGATAAGAGTCACGAATAAAATTGTCACTCAAAAGGGTACGTGATCTATTTCACCTTAAATTACTCCTTTTGTAATTATAGTAAAACCATATTAATTAAAAACGAATTTTAAATTTATATCTCACAGTTCTAAAATAGGATTAACAATGAAACTTAAGATGATTTTTGGTATTGCAGCGCTAGCATCTACTGCCGCTTTTGCACAAGGTCCACAATGTAACCATGCGCAACTTCCTTATCAGCAAGCAACGCCAATTCCTTTTGACAGCAGTGTACATGCGCCGCAAAACACCATGCCTGTTCAGTGTAGCAACCCTGAAGTAGAAGCTTATATCGCAGAGTGGGAAGCGGGTAACATTGATTTCAATACTATCCAAGCCAACGACAGTATCGCTAAAGATCAACGTTTTTGTAAAACATTAGATGATGATGGCAACGTTCTTGAAGCCAAAAACTGTGAAATCAAAAACTCTCCAGTGGGATACATTTGGAAAGACTTAGCTGACTCTCCAGTAGTTATTGGTATTACTAACGGCGGTAAATCAGATCACGCACCACACTTCCATGGTCAGCCTGAGTGTTATTACGTAGTTAATGGTAATAGTAAAACATTATCAGAAAACAAATTTCAGCCGCTAGAAAAAGGCCAATACTTCTATATTCCTGGCAATGCTATTCATAATACTCCAATTTTAGAAGATGAAGGATTAGGAGTAATGTACTGGTACCCTAATAATGCTAATTTCGATGGTTTTAAATATTACTGGCGTAACGATGTTAAAAACCTAAAAGTGGCTGAAGATGCTTTTGATCGTGTTGATGAAATACGTAAAAGAGATTTGAACTTAGGCCCTTACGGCACTAACGAAGAGTTTTTCAAGAAGTAACTGAATTAACTTAAACCCGAATATAAGTTAAATTAAAAAATTAACCTTCCCCCAAGTTAATTATCATCACTTAATTAAAAGCCATTTTATAAATATAAAGTGGCTTTTTTATTTTAAATAGTTAATTAACTGTTTTTAACGCTCTACGACTGACTACCCAAGCAGTTATGTGACTCAACCACTGGTCACTAACAACGAAATAGCCTCAGTGACATAAACAAAACGGCCACTTTCTTGTTCCAAAAGCTTTAAATTAGCTGGCCTAGTCTTTGTTTAATACTCTGTTTTTATTAGAAAACGACTGAGTTCCATAAAAAACGACCACTTTTTTGTTCCAAAAGCTTTAAACTAGCTGGCCTAGTCTTTGTTTAATACTCTGTGTTTATATGAAAAACGACTGAACCCCATAAACAAAACGGCCACTTTCTTGTTCCAAAAGAAAGTGGCCTAGTGCTTTAATTTAGCGATAAAAGGATGAGGTATTATCGCTAAAATTGAGCACTGATCTTGCTATTTTTACAGATAACTTCTTTGTTTAAAAACGCCTGTCTTAAATAACGTCTTATTAATAAAGAAGCGTGTAATGTCTAAAATGAAATGTTCCAGATCCCATATTAAACCATCACTATGTACTGGATTTTTAGCATTAAAAGGATGAAGTAATAATGCTAAAAATCAGTACCTTTGGCACTCTAGATTACCCACTGACTATTTTAGTATTGGTAATCAAACTGCAGAGTGAATTCTGTACCTGGCTCTTTTGCGTATACCACCACATCTTGTTGGTCGTATTCAGTCGTTTCGCCAAGGATATTCTTCACTTTAAACTTCACTCCAAAGCTTTCTGTTGGTAAGAAGCTATAAGTGAAATCTAAACTATGGAAAGGTTGCTCATAAACGTCATCTAAACCACCACGTCCACCATAAGCAATACGTTCACCAAAAACGTTATATACCAGTGTGGCACTATGAGATTCATTAGCTGAGTCATAGCTAAATTGCATGTTAGCAACCCATTCTGAATGACCTGTCATGCGGCGTTTATTGTTAGTTGGGTCAATCTCACCGTTGCCAGCGATTTCAATTTCTGAGTCACTCAAGGTTAAGTTGCCCGCAACAAAGAAGTCTTCCCAGAAACCGCCTTCAGTACCAATAAAACCAAGATCATGTAAAAACTCAGTTTCAATACCGTAAATCACCCCAGATTCTGCGTTATAGAACTTAAGCTGACGGCCAGCTTCAGAGATACGTTGAATCGCTTCAATCGGAGCATCAACATCTTTATAGAAGCCACCCACACTTAAGTTAGCGCCATCTTCTGAGTAGTATTCCCAGCGTAAATCTAAGTTATAAATATCTGAGCTTTCAAGCTCTGGATTACCGAAGAAATCAAAACCCGTTATAGGGTCTTGGAATCGCACAGGCGCAACTTCACGTAAGTCAGGACGTACTAAGGTTTTACTAGCGCCTAGACGCCATTGACTCATATCTGATGATTTCCAAGTCAATGATAATGACGGAAACCAGCCATCTTCAGCGATAGCGTAATCTTCCATGTCATAACGACCACCTTCATCCGATACCTCACCATCTGGTGTGAGTGGTAATGTCACGCGGCGAAAATCTTCATAGCGCACGCCTGCAACAAAGCGCCACACATCATCAAAATCGATATCAAGATTCACAAAGCCAGCATCAATCATTTCCGCTGCAATGTAATCTTCGGTATCGGTTGAGGCGTCTTTAAGTTCTAAATCAAGATTGTCGTTAGCAATGTTTTCATCTGAAAATATATTATCGAAATCACCCGATAAAATGTCGCCATTAGGATCGGTTGGGCTTAAGCCAACATCAAAACCGAGTCGGGTAGCGTAACTTTCACGGGTACGCTCAAAGTACTCATAACCACCGCTAATTTTTAGCACGTTCATGCCAAATTCAAACGGCAACGTTAAGTCAAACTTGTAGTTTTCGGTATTATCATCAAGACGACTATAAACGTATTTAGGTGCATCTTGAGTATTTAAGTTACGGCTGGTCATGTTATTTGCATCGTCAAATAACACGTTATAAGTGTATGAAAGCTCGTTAGGTGCGTAACGCTTAGAGCTCGCATTCGAGTACATCCAATTCGCTTCTAAATCCCATAGGTATTCGAAAAAGTGATTACCCTGAATTTGGTTACTAATCAGGTTACGCTCTTCGTAAGATACATCATAAACTTGCAATGCATTTGGCTCAGAAATGGTATCAAT
Source organism: Shewanella sp. GJ50-10 (assembly GCF_055808815.1). Classification (NCBI taxonomy): domain Bacteria; kingdom Pseudomonadati; phylum Pseudomonadota; class Gammaproteobacteria; order Alteromonadales; family Shewanellaceae; genus Shewanella; species Shewanella sp. GJ50-10. The sequence continues at coordinate 3,766,085 of NZ_JBVVSS010000001.1, forward strand.
AGTTTCTTCAATGGCCACTGACACATCATCTGATGTATCACGTAAATAAGTCGAGAAAGTTTGAATTTTATGATCGTAACCAATCTCTAAACCTAGATTGAGCATGCCAGACATTTGCACGATTGAATCCGTGCCCACGACATCTTTTGAGTTTTCAATTTGTACGTTGTCAGCGTCACCGGCTAATTCAACTTCCGTTTTAGTGTAGTTTTCAGCTTGCTCTTTATAAGACACCGCCGTCATTGCACCAAAGATAATATCGTCAGTGATATCCCAGCGATCGCCAATAGCGATGTTGCCACGAATACCAGGGTCAGTGCTTTCAGTAAAAACCGTCATATCGCGATACATATCGCTGGCTAAGCCACGGTTAATTTCCTGCGCCTGGGCAAAATCAATTGTACCGTTTGAGCCAGTAACGATATCAATCGGGCTTATTCCGCCATACATGTTCGTGACATCATTAATGCTATTAGGCATGGCGCGAGTACCATCATCTTGTCCCATCCAGTCGTCACCGCCACCGTTATAAGTGTAGGTATCGTCTGAGTCATTGGTGTTATAACGACCACCTAATGAAACTTTAAAAAAGAAATCTGCAGGAATGGATTTAGTACGAATATCAACGTGACCACCACCAAATGCGGCTGGCGTACTGGCAGTACTTGCTTTTTGCACAGAAAGAGATTCAATAATAGATGCTGGGAACATATCCAGCGGAACCACGTTACGAGTAGGGTCTGGTGATGGCACAACGGCGCCATTTAAAGAAGTACTAGAATAACGTTCACCTAAACCACGCACATAAATAAACTTGCCATCTTTTAGGGTTAAACCTGTCACACGGCGAAGTGCAGCAGCGGCGTCACTGTCACCAGTACGAGAAATTTGGTCAGCACCCATGATATCTACCACGGTAGGTTGCTCGCGGCGTTCTTCAACTGCCGCAGATGCTGAAGTACGCAAACGACCTGTTACAGCAATTACTTCAATTGGGAAATCTTCACCTGGATCAACCGCAGGTGTTTCTTCCGAGTAAGCGGGTAGCGTTGTAAAAAGTGAGGCTGCAGAAATGGCAGTGACAACAGCTAGGCTTAGCTTGTTAGCGATAAAACTCGGCTTGGTTTTCATAGCGTTTTTCAATCCTGTACACAGTTCAGGTAGCGCCATCTTGATGCAGATTTGACTGTGGTGTCTTAGGCATCTATGGCAAATAAGAAACTTGGTTATTTCGTTTGTTTACTTTGGTTCATCAGGCTATTAAAAGCGCTCAGTGATTGAGTCTGACTGAGCGCTTTATCAACCATCAGGAATAGCCCTGATGGTTGAGACTTAGCCAGTTACTTAATAAAAGCCCAACCTTCACGCCAGTCAGTCTGGCCATCGAATGCACCGATATAATCAGTTGATTCGAAGAAGGTATCAGTTGTGCTCATATCAAGACCTGTACCCAGTAACACAGTGTCAGTTCCCGCTGGCATGCCATCGGTTAATGTCACTGCTTGCGCAGAGTTACCCGTTTGCGCCAAGAACCATGCTTCAGTGTCAACCGCATCAGTGGTTGCAGCATTGTCAGAGCTATACTTGAAAGGCTCGTTACAATCGATAACTGAGTGAGAAATCATTAATGACCCATCGTTAACATTGTCTACAAGACCTGCATAAGTGCCATCAAGCTCTAAACACTCACCTGATTCAGTATCAGACGTTGACCCTTTACGACCTTGAATCAATAAGTTGTGGATTGAAGCTGCTGTTGCAACACGAAGAATAATCCCTTCGCCTTTGTCGCCACTGGCGTTTTCAATATCAACACCCGGAAGGATTGTTACGTTTGAAATAGTAGGATTTGATACAGGCGTATCGTCAGTACCTTTATGGCTGTCACCTTCGAAACCACGGTTAGCTTGACCATCTTCGTGAGTGATATACACATATTGTGCTTTACCCTGCCAGCCGTTAGTCCAATCTAGGCTGTCATCGAAGTTATCAGTTAGATAAACGTATTTAAGATTGACCGCGCCGCCCCAGAACTCAACACCATCATCGCCGTTGGCATGCACTTGGATATGGTCAACTTGGGTTCCGCTACCGACAGCCGCAAACGAGATACCGTTCATTTCTTGGGTGTCGTTAACCTTAAAGCCTGCATACTTAACTACCACATAGCTGATTTGACCGCTGTTATCTGCATTGTCATTACCGCCGTATGGGAAATCGCCGACTTCAAATGATGCATCACAAGCGTTTTTATCAGGACAAGTATTGGTTTCACCGTTACCAAGTAGCACTAAACCACCCCATTGGCCGCGCTCACCTTCTGCGCCAGCAATCACATCTTGTTGCGATGTCATTACGATTGGGTGCTCAGCACTACCTTGAGCCATGATTTTTGAACCACGACTTACTGCAATGTAGCTGTTATCAGTAGCAAACATTTGTGTGCCAGCTTGAATAGCCAGTGTTGCAGAGTCAGTGTTATCACCACCTACAACAACCGCGCCGCCATCCACTTTATACATCACGTTTTGACCAGCAAGCAGTGTGGTATTCGTGGTGATGTTGCCTTGGATTGAACACACAAGTGTTACGCTGTCATCTTTATAAAGACCCGCAACCACTTCTTCAGACGTTGTACCAACAGGACAAGATGTTAATACTGGCAGCTCAGTTGGTGCAGGAGCTGCCTCTTCATGAATCGCAGTCGTCCAACCTGTCGTCCAATCTGTTGTACCGTCAAATGCACCGATATACTCAGCATCAACTAAACGGTCATCCATATTGGCTAAATCAGCCGCGCCGCCTGTTAAGGCAACTGAAGATGAGTTAGGGATGTAATCAGTTAAGTCTGATGCGCCAACCAAATTGCCTTCTTGCTCAAGGAACCATTGCTCAACATCAAGTGCGAGTTCGCGGCCTTCTGCAGCATCTGGTTTTGCATCTTTAAACGGCTCAATACAATCGATCAAGCTGTTTTGCATGTTTAAGTTGCCAGCTTCAGCGGTAGTAACAGTGTTATCGTCATTGACTTCTAAACACTCGCCAGAATCAACATCGCCTTTAACTAGCATGTTGTAAGCATCAACTGCAGTGCCTTTACGAAATAAAATACCTTCCGCGTCGTCACCGCCACTATTGGTGCCATTGGCTACTTGAATGGTAAAGTTAGCTAGAGTTGGACGAGATTGTGGTTCGGCATCTGCGCTACTATTGCTGTCAGCTTCAATACCACGGTTTGAACCGTTATCTTCTTGGCGGATGTAAACGTGTTGCGCGCTACCCTGCCAACCGTTAGTCCAATCTAATGAATCATCAAAGTTTTCAGTTAACACGACATGTGAAAGTGAAACGTTACCGCCCCAGAATTCAACGCCGTCATCGTTATTTTTATGAATTTGAATATGGTCAACCGTAGTGCCAGCGCCGACTGCAGCAAATGAGATACCGTTCATTTCTTGAGTATCGTTGATTTTAAAACCACCAAACTCAACACGGACGTATTGAATAACACCTGAATTATCTTCAGTGTCATCACCACCATAACTGTGGCTGCCGACTTCAAAAGCGGCATCACAACTGGTTAAATCAGGACATGAGTTAACTGGTGCATTGCCTAAAAGCACTAAACCGCCCCACTGACCTGCTTCACCTTCTTGGCCAAGCGCTGATTCCAGTGAAGTAAATACGATAGGCGCTTCAGCAGTACCTTCAGCCATGATTTTTGAGTCACGACTAATCACTAAATAAGACTCGCTACCACCCACTATTTTAGTGCCTGCCATAACTGACAATTCAACTGAATCCGCTTTATCACCACCCGCGATAACAGCGCCATCAAGCATCCAAACAACATCATTACCTAGAATGATTTTGTCACCATCTTGGCCACCAACATCAACAGTTGAAGCTGCAGTTGAAGGAGCAAGTGTGCCTGATAACACCCAAACTTCTTTACCGTCGATCGCAGCAATTGTTGCACTCTTCTCAGCAAAACCACCGTAAGCTGCTTCCTGATCTGATACGTCAGGAGTCGTTGGCGTATCTGGAGTTGTTGGCGTTTCCGTGTCAGAACCAGTATCGATATTGATATCACCACCACAACCAGCAAGAAGTAAGGTTGCAGAAAGTGCAGCAGATACTGCGTTAAGTTTAAAAATGTTTTTCAGTTCCATTGTCATCTCCGAGGACGGATGTAAGCGTGTTAAGTAATTTGGCTGGTCGACAAATTAACTCGCTTAAATGACAAAAAGACTGCGCAGAAATGACAACAAAGTTTCACAAATATGATCAAAATGTTAATAACGATAAATAACAACGCTTTACACCAAGATACACTTGGGTTTTATTTGCCATAAAATTAACAATTATTTTACCAAAGTAGCTTTTAATACTACTTTCAGGTGTAAAAAACTGACTTTCAAAAGGTATTAATTACGCAATAACCAGTAAATCCTGCAAGAATTGTTTACTTAAAGTGACAATCCATCCTATAGTCCATCGCACAACAAAACCTTTAAAAACAACCAGATTAAATCAAATGAGCGAACACAGCTTTCTTTTGAGTTATATTTCAAAATACTAAGTAATCTTTAGAGTTTGTAACAGTGAACAATGCACCAACGCCCAATGTTAACTTCAGGTTGCAATAATTTACTATAAACGACATTATTCATTGATATATAGCGTAAAAAGCTCTGTAACAACTCAAGATGACAGCAAGCTTAATAAAGGAAATAGGATGTTTACCCCGAAAAAGCCACAGAAAATTAGTCTAACAAACTCTAACACCCAGCAAGGTTTCACCCTCATAGAGTTAGTCGTTGTGATCATAATTCTGGGTATATTAGCTGTCCTAGCCGCGCCAAAATTTATTAACTTACAAAGCGATGCCAAAATATCAACAGTGCAAGGCGTAAAAGCAGCAATTCAATCTTCACTTGATTTAGCCTATTCACGCGCAGCTATTGATGGGGTAGAGAAAGACGATCGCAGCGTGATTGATTACAACGGTGAAGTGATTGAAATGAAGTTAGGCTACCCAGAAGCGTTTGGCGAAAATGCTGGCGGTGGATTACCGCAAATGCTCGAAGTCGGCTCTGAGATAGACTTTTGTTTTGGTAGTGGAACTTGTGCACCAAACGTAGAAGTAGGCTCGTCAAATGTGCGCTACGGCTATGATCTAGATGATGAAACAATTAACTGCCATGTACGTTATATTGAACCGACTGGCACAGGTGGCTCAGCAACTACCTACACATTAACGGTCGATATCACTGGCTGTTAACCATCAATGTGGTTATTAGATAAAAAAATAGGTTTAGCCGTTTAAGCTAAACCTATTTTTTATTAGTGCATTCTACTAAACCGCTACTTTATCTTGTGTTTTCCATTGCACTGCCAATAACCCCAGTACAACAGCCACGCCTATAAAGCCTGTGCCAAATGGATTAAATAACACCCAAGGCACGGTCGAAATTGCTACTACTCGCTCTACCGTTGAAAGCGAACGTAACAAATAACCTTCAATCGATATCGCAATAGCTACGATAATGCTAGCGGTCTGAATAATCGCGAAGGTAAATGCCATAATGCCTGCATCAGGATTAAGCAAATCGGTATAGGCCATCATAATTGGGATAATGAACAAGCCACCAGCTAGCTTAAATGCCTCAACCGAAGACTTCATTGGGTTGGCATTGGCCACCCCTGCTCCCGCAAATGCCGCAAGCGCGATTGGTGGGGTTACATTTGAAGTTTGCGATAACCAGAACACAATTAAGTGCGCAGTTAATAATGGCAAACCAAAGTCACCCAACATAGGCACAGCCATGACTGCCAGTACAATATAAGCTGCGGTAACCGGTAAGCCCATGCCTAACACTAATGCCACGATGCTGATTAATCCCAGTGCCACCAACATATAACCGCCGGAGAAATCCATCACGAACTGGGTAAACTGTAAGCCAATACCCGTCTGCCCGACAACACCAACAATGATGCCAGCAGCGCCACAGGCAACTGAAATAGGTAACGCTAATAACGCACCGTTTTTCATGCCTTCAATAAACTTTTTAAGACCTATTCGGCTGTGTTTTCGCATAGCTGCTGTGACTAAAATTGCCGCGCAGCCTGCAACCCCAACTAACAATGGTGAATAGGCCATCATCAGTAAGGCGGTGATAATAGCGAGCGGAATAAGATGATGAGCGCCGTGTTTCATGACTTCAATAACGGCTTCTGTGCGGCTTGCCGCTTGAAGGTTTAACTTACACGCCATTAAATGCACGTAAAGTAAGGTACAGAAGAAATACAAAATGGCAGGTGCAATCGATGCCAACATGATTTCGCTGTAAGGCACGCCAGTAAACTGCGCCATCACAAACGCACCCGCACCCATAATCGGCGGCATAATTTGCCCGCCCGTTGAAGCCGACGCTTCAATCCCTGCAGACTGCTCAGGTGTATAGCCCAACTTCTTCATCATTGGAATCGTAACAGCACCTGTGGTCACTGTGTTTGCAATTGCCGACCCTGAAATTGAACCTAACCCAGCAGATGCCAATACCGCTGCTTTGGCAGGGCCGCCGCGGTATTTACCCGCGATAGAAAAAGCGAGATCAATAAAGAACTTACCTGCGCCAGTGACTTCTAAAAATGCGCCAAATAATACGAAAATAAACACTGTGGTCGCTGCGATGCCCAAGGCAGAGCCAAAGACACCATTAGCAGAATAGATTTGGAATTGAATCAACTCTTGTAGCGAATAAGCTTTGGTAGCCATCGCGCCCGGTAACAAGTCACCAAAGGCACTGTAAGCGAGGAACATACCTGCAATCAGTACCATTACCCAACCCACTGTACGTCGACAACCTTCCAGTAATAAGAGTAATAATGCACTGCCCGCGACCAAATCAACTGTGCCCAAACCATAAAGCAAATGGTCAATATCGTTGTAGTCGAAAATCGACATTCGATAACCCGCAAACACGGTTAATCCACACAAGGCGAGGTCAAATACACGACCTACCAAATAGCCTTTTTTACGGCGGTTTTTAATCAGTGGATAATGTAAAAAAATTAAGACTAATACCCAGCACAAATGCACTGGACGAAAATAAGTGGCCGATATCGTTGACGTAATACCTTGCCAAATTTGAAATGAAGACAATAACACTGCGATGATTAACGTAGTGTAGCCTATGATTTTTATGATTTTTTCATATGGAAGAGCGTAATCAACCCCTGTACCTTCGTCGGTACTCACATACTGCTCGGCTTGGTTGCCTTGTTCTTGGGTCATACTTTTTCCTCTCTGCTAATGATTGTCATAACGCCCAATCAATCGCCTAAATATACAAAGGCAACATTACGTTGCCTTTGTCTTTTTCACGTTCACCTAAAGGTGTTAAAACGACCTAGAAAACTAAGTTATTTTTTACTTAATACTATCTAAATACTTTTGCGCGCCAGGATGTAATGGCACACCTTGTAAGCGGTCAGCATTTTCAGGGGTAGTCGCTTCAGCAACCTTAACCACTTTTTGTACTTCTGACATATTTTCAAATGCAGCTTTAGTTAAGTTAAACGCCATTTCGTCACTCATTTTGGCGCTAACTACAATTACGTTCCACACACTTAATGTCGGCACAGCTCCCACATTGTTGTATACGTCTGCAGGGATTGTGTAGTTGCTGTAAGCAGGATTTTTACTGATGAAAGCAGCACTTTCTTCTGCAGATACAGGAATAATGCTCACTTTATGGGTTAACGCTACTTGTGTTACCGCGCCAACACCCTGACCGCCAACAATAAAGCCAGCATCAATTTGGCCATTAGCCAATGCATTGGTGGTTTCTGAATAATTCAGGTAAACAGCAGTGATGTCTTTTTTTACATCAATACCAATAGACTCAAGTAATGCAGCAGAAGTTACCGCTGTGCCACTGGCTGGTGCACCTAATGAAATACGCTTACCTTTAAGATCTGCAAGCGAAGTAATACCAGATTTCTCAAGACTAATGGCATGTACAAGATTTGGATACAGTGCAAACAGGGTATTCACAGGCATGGCACTTCTAAACTTACCTTCGCCTTTATACGCATCAAGCACAACATTGCCCATCGCGATACCAGCGATCATGTCTCCACGTACTACTTTAATAGTATTTTCAACCGACGCTGCAGTCACTTCAGCTTTAACGTTTACTTGTGGGACTTCATCCGACCAAACTTTTGCTAACGCACCGCCAAATGGATAATAAATACCGCTTTGACCACCGGTACCAATTGAATAATTTTCGGCTTTAACCGCAGTTGGCAACACTAATAACAAAGACAGTATCAACGCACGATAAAACATAGCCATTCCCCTCATTTTTATTAAACTTATTAAGCTTCATCTAACAAAGCCTTTAAATATTTATACATTTTTTTCGACTCGATAGTCTCTAAAGGGGTAGATAAAGTCAAGATATCGGATAGTCGTAGAAATCAGAGTGTGACGGTACTAGAAGATATGAGGAAGGGTGATAGCTCGATTACCAAGTGAAAAAAGGAAGTGGTTAACTGTTAATGTGGTTTATGAGTAAGTTAAAAACATCAAATACAAGTCAAATATATTAAATGGAACATCATGGCTAAGTGCGCTATTTATCGCCATTTAAGGGTGGTTTCTCGCGTTGCTATAGGTGTTTAAGACTCCGAATCATTCCTACCTCTGCCGTTTAAGTGTTACTTTTGGGTCTATTTACTACTCCCTACAATCAGGGTTATTTATGTCGAATTCAGCATAAAAGTCGCCATTCGGTTCAAAAATAACAACAACTTTCTCTTTATGGGCGCCAAATCCACTAAAGCCCAATCAATTGATTGGGCTTATATATGCGCTATTTATATCTTCATTAAATTACTTGTCTCGATACAACCATAAATACATGGTCGGCAATACCAGTAACGTAAGGGCTGTCGAACTAAACAAGCCGCCGATAATCACCACTGCTAATGGTTGTTGGATTTCACTGCCCACACCCGATGACAGTAATATCGGGATCAATCCTAGTGCCGAGGTTAATGCCGTCATCAACACTGGGCGCAAACGACCAACAGTGCCTTCAAACACGCTGGTTTGCAGTGATTCTGATTTATTCTGTCTACGCCGCTGATTAATGGCATCCACCAGCACCACACCGTTAAGCACCGCCACACCAAATAAGGTGATAAAGCCAATAGAGCTTGGCACTGACAAGTATGTCCCAGTAACGTAAAGCGCTACAACACCACCGATTAATGCTAATGGCACATTTGCCATAATTAAGCCGACTTGCTTAATACTGCCAAATGAGAAATAAAGTAATAGCGCGATTAACACGATAGATACCGGCACAACTAACATCAGCTTTTGTTGCGCACGTTGCTGATTCTCATACTGGCCACCGACAACCACGGTATAACCCGCAGGTAACTCAGCCTTTGGCACGATGGCATAAATATCCTCAACCACTGAGCCCATATCACGCCCTGACACATTGGCTTGCACCACCACACGGCGCTGCACATCATCACGGCGAATATTAGGTGGCGCCATTTCAATACCGACTTTAGCAACATCACCTAAACGGACTTGTGCCCCATTAGCACCGCGTAGTATCAAGTCTCGCAACACATCAGGTGAATTACGATATTGCGCCGCTAAGCGCACGTTAATATCATAACGAGCATTGCCATCAATCACTTGCCCAGCACTTGCACCACCAATACCTTGGCTGACTAGACTCATTATTTGATCAACACTTAAGCCGTAACGCGCCAATTGATCGCGAATTGGCCGGATAACCAATTGCGCTTCACCGCTGACTTGCTCAAGAGAAACATCAACCGCCCCGTCAATACCGCTAACCAATTGCGTCAATTGCTCGCCTTTTGCAGATAATATCGCTAGATCTGGGCCAAATATTTTGATCGCCAACTGCGCTTTAACACCCGATAGCAGTTCATCAACACGGGTTGCAATAGGCTGTGAAAAGGTAAACAGCAAACCTGGAAAAACGCTCAGTTCGTCTTCCATTAAGTGCTGCAGCTCAAATCGATTATCAGCGCTTTGCCATTCATCAACAGGTTTTAAACCAATGTAGATTTCAATATTACTGACAGGTTCAGGATCGCCGCCAAGTTCAGGTGCGCCAATGCGGCTTAATGCATATTCCACCTCGGGGAAATCCATTAATATCGCTTCAATTTTTGGCGCTATATCTAAGGAGGTTTGCAAGCTTGCGGTAGGTGCTAAAGTCACCCGCAGGTTTATGGTGCCTTCTTCTAACTCGGGGACAAACTCGGTACCTAAACGCGGCAGCAGTAGCATACTGGCGGTAAACATCACAAGTGCGGAACTCATTACCACTACAGGCTTGTTGATGGTGGTTGAAAGCAGTTTCTTATATGCCTTTTCAATCGGCACTAATATAGGACTTTGCTTGAGCGATACACCACGGCGAAATAAATATACCGCAGCGGCGGGAACAACCAATAACGCCACAACTAATGCAGATAGCATCGCCAGAATGATACTCACCGCCATTGGCTGGAATAATTTACCCTCAACGCCTTCTAATGCAAATAATGGTGCAAAGACCACAATAATGATCGCAGTTGCAAAGAAGATAGGACTACAGACTTCTTTTGCGGCTGTGACCACTTGAGTCGTTATTGATAACGATGTTTGACTGCCTTTTGTATTAACCTGGTTTTGCTCTCGAGTCAGGTGCTTAAAGATGTTTTCAACCATCACCACCGACCCATCAACCAACATACCTATTGCGACGGCAAGTCCTCCTAATGACATTAAATTAGCGGACATACCAAAGTAGGCCATTACCATTAGCGCGATACCGATCGATATCGGGATCGACAATAACACTAAACTGATGGCACGTAAGTTAACCAAAAATAGCGCCAGAATGATCACAATAAACACAAAGGCCATCAGCAGAGCATCGACAACTGTTGTTACCGCTTGTTTCACTAGGTCTGCTTGGTCGTAAAACACCTCAAACGACACACCTTCAGGCAATGCTTGCTCGATAAGCTCTGCCCGAGTATTGATATCATCAATAGTGGCTTTGGTATTTGCACCCATGCGTTTTAGCACTACACCAGCAACGACTTCGCCCATGGCATTAACTTCGGTTTTGCCATTTACTGGGTTTTGCTCTTTACGGGTAAAAGTGACCGCGCCAACGCGAATTTCACGGCCATATTCAACCTTAGCAATATCAGCAACTCGCACAGGTGTCCCGCCCACTTCGGTTAGCGGAATTTGTGCTATTGCCGTTAATCCTGCATCTCCAGATGGCAGCAAACCGTAACCTCGTACTACTAATTGCTCTTGGCCTTGGTCCATAAACCAGCCACCAGCATTGCGATTATTACTCTCTAATGCCTCTGTCACTTGCGCCATACTCAAGCCGTAACTGAGTAGCTTATTGGGATCGACATTCACTTGGTATTGACGTACATCGCCGCCAAATGACAATACTTCTGTGACACCACCTACTGGCATCAATATCAATTTGACCAGATAGTCATTTAGGCTACGAAGCTCAGCGGCGTCAACGCCTGACTCTGGTGTCGCCCGTAAAATATATTGATATATTTGCCCCAAACCTGAAGTGTTCGGGCCAATTTCTGGTACGCCAACGCCATCAGGGATCATTTCTCTCGCGGCTTGTAGTTGCTCAAACACTTGCTGGCGAGCGAAATAAATATCGGTACCTTCTGCAAAAACCACAGTCACTATCGACAAACCTGTACGTGATAATGACCTCACTTCAGTCACTTCAGGTAGGGCATACATGGCTGATTCAACAGGATAACTGATGAGTTTTTCCACTTCTTCGGCAGCTAATCCTTCAGCGGCAGTATTTACGGTCACCTGCACATTGGTGACATCAGGGAAAGCATCGAGATTTAATTTTGGTAATATGAAAACGCTGGCAATCGTTATCGAAACTAGAGCAAGCAATACCAATAGCCGATGACGTACGGCTGATTCAATGAGTTTATTTAGCATCACAGGCTCCTAGTGGTTATGGATATCAAAACCAGCTTTTGCTAGTTCAGATGCCAATAAAAAGGCGCCGCTAATGACAATATTACTGCTAGAAGCCAAGCCTTTAACCATATTCATGCCCCGTTGACGCTCAGTCACTTCAACTTCAATAGCTTCAAAACCGTCTTCATCTTCAATGAATACTTGCCAGTGACCATCAGCACTTCGCGTTAAAGCCGCATCAGGCAACACCACTCCTCCATCGATACCACTTGGTAAATACAATTCAGCAAATTGACCCGCATGTAAGCCGACGCCTTTATTGTTAATACTCACCAATACCTGCTCAGTGCGCGTGATGCTGTCGAGTTCATGTGAACGACCAATAATAGTCCCTTGTACAGAAGCCTCACCCACTTTAACTAACGCTGTATCGCCATTGGTTATCCCTTCAGCTTGCGCGGCTGAGAGTTGAGCTTCAACCCATAGGTGTGACTCATCGGTCAATTGCATCAGCGTGCTACCGCCAGTTGATACTTGGCCTAACATGGCCACATCTTGCTGCACTCTGCCATTAATCGGAGCCAATAACTGAAACTGGCCAATGCTAGCAGGCTGACTAGCAAGTGCTGTAATCTGCGCCGTTGTCATATTCAGTGCTTCAAGATTTGCCCGAGCCAACTCAGCTTGTACTTCTGCAGTTAAACGACGACTCGCACTCACTGTACTGGCATTCATTCTCTTCACTCTATTTAGCTCTGCTGCAGCGGTAATGTAATCAGCTTGAGCTTGAGCGACAGCAACGCCACCTAAAGTTAATAGTGCTTGTCCTTGAGTCACTTTTTGCCCTGGCACCACATGACGCTTTAATACCCTGACATCTAATTGCGGCGCTAATGTCATAGTGCGATCTCTATCCACCACAATGGTTGCCGTTGCGACAGCATTTAAGTCAAAACGGCTATTGGATAAATTAACCACCTGTATTCCTGCAAGTTGTTGTTGTCGTGGTGAAAGCACTAACGCATCTACATGTAAATCATCTGAATGTGATTCTGAAATTTCCAAATCAGCCTGTACTTGATTAGGTGCAGGTTGATTAGATACTGAACTTGTTACTCCATGGTCATGCCCTGGGCCTGCCCATACGTTGTTAGCCATTAACCCCATTGAAACCATTAGCGCTATCGAAAGAGCTGAAACATTTAACACATTAGCCATTTTGAAATTCGCCGATTGGTTTCTTGTTAATTGACTGTCATTTAACTTATTGTTTTTTAGCTGTTCTTGATTCGAGTGAATATTCATTTGTTAACCTTTAATTTGGCTGTTATCAGGATTAAATTGCGCTTGGTTTTGTTGGCCAGAAAGTTGCTCTAACAACACTTTTTCTAACTGACCACTGTCGCCCATCCAACTCAGCCACTGTTGGTACAAACTGGCTTCTAGGCTCAAACCGGCAATGACACTGCTGCTCATTTGACGCTGACTTTGAAGATATTCACTGGTACCAATATCACCGCTTTGCCACTGCACAGATAATGACGCTGCAGCCTCTTGACCAGACAATTCCACTAACGCTATCCAGTCTTGATAGCGAGCCAATAACCGTGGCAGGCCACGATTAAACTGTCGCCATTGTTGATGCAGCGATCTTTCAGATGCCAAGTAATTTTGTTCTGCAATGGCGATGCCTTCATTAGCACTGTTTAAGGTATCGCTATAATCATTTCGAATAGATAACGGAATAGAAATGCCAACGCCAAACTTGTTGTCACTTCCTTCACGCTCGGCGCTTAAGCTAATACTGGGGTCTTGAGCTAACTCAGCTTTTAATTGCCCCACACTGAGTTTTGATAGCATGACTTGCTGATAAAGACTTTTAAGGGCAGGAAGGCGAGAATCAACCTCTTGGCTTAAGTTAGTATCGATTAAACTCATTAGCTCAATATGAGGTAGGGATTCACTGCCATATAAGCTATAAGCTGCTGTTTCAGCGTTAATAAGCGCTTGCTCTGCAATAGCAAGCTCTGCGGCGTTATTGGCAACATCAAGGCGCATCAACTGCAACTCAACAAGTGCAATATCACCCGCTTCAACGCGTTGCTCGGCTAAGGCGAGTTGCGCCCTTGCCAAGTCAAATTGCTGTTGATTAAATGACAGAAGCTTTTGCTGTTGCTGTAACGTCACTAATACCAGTAATTGCTGTGACAATAACTGGCTGCGACTTGTTGAAATTTGGGTTAACACAATTTCAGATTCAAGCTGAGCGACTCGAATGGCTGCACCGCGTTTATCACTCCAATCAATGGTTTGGCTTACCGCAACGGTATAAGTGTCATCATCGGGAGCATATTGATAATCAAGCCCAAGTTCAGGGTTATACACTGCGTTATCAGCAGCTGATACCTTGATTAAAGCTTGGCGTTTAAGTGCGATTTGAGACTGCACCTCAGGTAGTTTTTCAAATGATTGCATTAATTCTGGCAACCATTGCGCTATTGCTGAAGTACTCGGCACTTTCTCTGCCGAATGACCTATAGCTAACTCGCTAGAGGTTGGTTGTGTTTTATAATAAGTCCCTTTTTCATTGGGCGTGTTTGATACATAAAACGTATCTACTGCGTAAACTGCAGGTATTGAAATAGCACTCGCAGCCATCGCACAAAGGTGCACTGCAAGCGCTGAGGAAATAATAGATTTCTTCATCATTTATTCTCGATTCGACCTAAGTCAAAACCATAAAATTAATTGATGATTAACCGTGCAGGAATTGTTATCCCTTCATCGAGATGTTTCGTTTTAAGCCAGATAGCTAATGCCAGATAGCTGCGACAAGTTAACGATTACAAAATATGAGCGCTCAAAAACGAATCACTAGATAAAAGAAGTTACAGCCAATAATGAGCAGTAAACAAAGCAGTGGTGCTTTGAACTGAATCAGCCAAACAAATCTTTAAGTATGCAAAATTAATCAGTTAAGGGTTAACTGATTAATGAAATTGGCGGGCGGTAACTTAAACGAGCCTCTGGTGGAATGTACGCTTGGATAAAGGTTTGAGGAGCCTCTGATATAACCGCGGTTGGCAATAGCTGCGCAATCACATCAATAGTGGCGGAATAACCGCCATGGCACTGACAATCTAAACACAATTCATAGTTTTCAATGTCGCTTAATGTCACATGGCTATGCAACTCAGATTGGCTCGAGGTGGCATTAAACAGATGGGTAAGATCATCAGCCTTATTACAGATATCAGCAGGCGCTGAAATCACCAAATGAGCATGGTTCACTTGCTCGTTTTCACCATCACCAAGATGCAACTGATGCTCACCTAAGTTGGTGCTGATAAATTGCAACAACATAACGGCGAGCATAACTTTAGCAAATTGTCTAAACGTTGATAGTGACAACAAATGAACCCTATAAATGAGATAGCTGACTAAAATATTCGACTAATATATCCGACTAATATAGTCGACTAAATAGCTGTAAATAATAGGACTATGAGTCTAGCCAAAAGTTCTCATCTGGCTAGCTTCAAATGTAATAATAATCAGCTAGATCACAATTTACATCTAAAAAAGTCTAAAATACACAATGTTTTGCGTAATCTGCAGCTTCGTTAGAGCTCCAGTCGCCGCTTGGTTTTTCCTTCATTTGCTTACACCAAGCTTCACTACCGACTTCTGGAGCACAAGCAGTTAAACCTAAAACAAGTACACCCGCTGATATTAACGCTGCAACTTTTACTGAAACTTTAGATACTGACGATTTAATAGACATAATGTAATAACTTCCTTGAATTAATAACCTAAATAAACAATTAAATTTAATCTAACAACCAAGCGATCGCTTGCTGCTTTTGTTCTAACGGATACCAAGCCACTTCGCCTTGCATAAATGGCCCTAATAAATTTACTGAATTACCGACCCAGTCAGGGCCACCGACAAATACTAATGCATCAAAGTGTGGAAGTTGGACTTTATCGCCACCCGATAACGAACTAACATCCCAGCCTTCAAGCAGCACATCGGCTTCGATATATAAACGAACTTTGCCGCTTTGTTCGCGATACTGAGTGATGAGTGGTTGCAGATGAGTTTGATAATCTTGGGTAGATAAACGACCACTGACAAACAAACTAATAACACCTTCGGCAATATCTGGGATTTGGCACAACATAAAGCAACTCCAACGGTAATGCGGCTGACAATATGAATTTATCAGATTGCTGCCTATATTCTTGCTGATAGTAACAAATCTTATCAGCAGTACTATAGAAAAGTTTGTTAAACTCAACACACAAATGCGTAAAAAATAGTTAAGTTAACTCAATAAATGATAAAGATTACCAACCGCGTCAGCATTGAAGACAATGAAATTGAATGGCAATTTATCCGTTCAAGTGGTGCGGGCGGCCAGCATATTAATAAAGTCTCCACCGCAGCGCAGATTATTTTTGATATTAGACAGTCTTCACTGCCAGAATTCTATCAGCAAAAACTACTAGCAAAAGCCGATCATCGAATTACTAAAAGCGGCAAAATCATCATCAAATGTCAGCAGAGTCGCAGCCAAGACTTTAACCGCCAGCTAGCCTTAGAGCAGTTTATAGAATTAGTAAAAGGTGTTGGAATAGTGCAAAAAGCTCGGATTCCAACCAAAGCTACCAAAGGCAGTCAGCGCCGCCGAGTCGATTCGAAAAAGAAACGTGGCGCCACTAAAGCTTTGCGCAGCGGCAAATCAGATTATTAATCTATGATGATAAATGCGAGTACTTGATAGAAAACCAGTCTGATTTAACAATCATAAGCTCACATTTTGTGAATTTGAATCATGAAAATAATTCCCCGCTTGGCAATCGTTAACGTGATAAATTACACTGACATAATCGACTTTAAAATAGTTTAAACATACCTAGATTAAAGCTTCGTATAAGCAATGTCCCAACTATTTAGCAAGGAAACTCAATGACGACTCAAGCCAAAATATTGTTAGTAAATGGCCCTAATTTAAATTTATTAGGTCGTCGTGAGCCAGGTTTATACGGCAGTGATAATTTAGAAACCATCGTCGCCAATGCTAAAGAGCAAGCTGATACTGCTAATATTGCCTTTGACCATATTCAATCTAACGCAGAGTTTGAGCTTATCGATGCAATACACGCAACCGATGCGCAGTTTATTGTGATTAATCCTGCGGCGTTTACTCATACCAGCGTGGCATTACGTGATGCGCTATTAGGGGTCAATATTCCTTTTATTGAAGTGCATATTTCAAATGTGCATGCGCGCGAGCCTTTTAGACATCACTCTTACCTTTCAGATAAAGCGGTCGGTGTAATTTGCGGTTTAGGCATTCAAGGGTATGAGTTTGCCATGCAAGCTGCGATTAAACAGTTAACTGAAGCTAAATAGCCGCTCTACATAAAATACATTTAAAGTAATCAGTTATGAGTAAATTAAAAGCCGATGTCAGCATTATCCAGTCAGGTATTTTCAGCCAATGGGATTCTGATAGCGATGAACTGCCGCGGTTTTTAAAAGCCACTGTACATGTACCTGCTGTATTAGATATGGAATTTGGCTTTGTAACCCGCATTAAAAAAGCTAAAAACCAAGTACTCCGGTACTGTATTTATCACCCAGATATACCTGATGCAGATGGTAATATTCGCGAGCCCTTCGATGGTGAAGTGTATATAAAAGAAAACGATTGGAAGTTTTATTTAGGCGACTGTATCTGGTCACCTGTCAGTAACAAAGTGGGTAACTGGCGTATGACACTTGAGCTTAATGGTAAAATTATTGCAGATAAAACCTATAAAGTTTACTTGCCTTAACAGGACATTACCCACAAGAATTGCTGAATTAATTCTTCAATTTCCATCATTATCTAAGGCAGTCATTTCAAGCTCACTGATTAAGTCATTACTCATCAGTAGTGCAAATAGCATTAACCTGAGCTTTTTATCACGCTTTTACCCACAGCGGCCATTAAGCTTGATATAATTAGCGATTGATTCTTTTCTTCTTTGAGCACTTATCTATGTCTTTGCAGTCTTCACTCACCCTAGCTATCACTCAACGGGCGGAGTTTCTGGCTAATGCTGAACTCAATAACACCGATTGTTTCCGTATTTTCCACGGCACGGTTGAAGGCGAAAATGGGTTAAACATTGATAGATATGGCAATGCTTGGCTTATTCAGACATTTCATCAAACGTTAACTGAAGATCAGCTTGAAGAAGTCAGCTCTGTATTAACTAAGCTCAATGACTTACCGGTTATTTATAACGATCGCGCTAAACGTAACTCTCGCATCGAAAATAACCTTCACAGCGAACATCACGAGTTTGCTTGCTCAGAACAAGTCATCCAAGAAAATGGTATTAAATTTACTTCTAAATTGCGTCATGAAGGCCAAGATCCATTACTGTTTCTAGACATGCGCATCGGTCGTGAATTTGTTCGCGCCAATAGCCAAGATAAGACTGTATTGAATTTGTTTTCGTACACTTGTGGCATTGGTACAGCAGCAGCCATGGGCGGTGCAAGTCGAGTCGTTAATGTTGATTTTTCATCATTTGCATTGGCAGCAGGTATAAAGAATGCCGAACTAAATGATGTTGCTGAAGTATGCGAGTTTATTCAAAGTGACGCCTTTCCTGCACTCAGACAGTTAGCAGGGCTTAAAGTGGGTGGTCGCCGCGGTCAAAAACTACCTAAGTACCCAAAACTTGCAGCAACACAATTTGATTTAGTTTTCTTAGATCCTCCACGCTTTGCTAAAAGCCCTTTTGGCACTGTTGACTTAATCAATGATTACCAAGGGTTATTTAAACCTGCGATGTTAGCAACTAAGGATGGCGGTACTATCGTTTGCTGTAATAACGTGGCAAAGGTTGAACGTGAAGCTTGGTTAAATAGCCTAGTGCGCTGTGTCGAAAAACAAGGGCGTAAAGTATCGTCATTAGAGTGGATTCATTGTCATGAAGACTTCCCTTCTTTCGATGATAACCACCCACTTAAAATGGTGGCGTTAACGTTAGCCTAGACCTGAACCTGAGCCTGAACCATAGGCTGAGCCTTACCCTCAAGAGAATAAAGCCACGCTATGTGGCTTTTTTATTGAGTGTTTACTATTGAGAATCGCTTTTTATCAGTTAGATTTATCCCATATATTTTTGCCTGTTTTCAGGTTATATATAAGGTTAATCCCAGAAAAAGTCATTATTAATCCACAAAAAGCCCAAAGATAATCCCCTTCTTTGAGGCCGAGAACTAAACTTAAAACACCAATGATAAAAACAAATAATTGACTGAACATAGTAAACATCCTTATTTAACAAGTCTTAGATAAGTTTAAATGTACTTATCTATCAAAAATATCAATCCATAAAAGCCATTATCAACCTTGCTTTAACCAATTAAGTTTAGCCAAATACTTTTGCTGATTCTCATCCATTGAGGTCAAATCTAGAGCTTGTTTTAGGGTATTTTTAGCGCTTAAAAACTTGCCTTGTGCACTTTGCGCTTTAGCCAACTCGTAATAAGCTTGATGATAATAAGGCGTGTTTTTAATAAACTTTTTAAAGTAGACCTCAGCTGTTGAGTACTCTTGTAGCCTTAACGCCTCAATTCCCATCGAATACCAGCCGTAAGGACTTTCATTTTCAAGGCCTAATAACTGCTGGTTAATCGCTGTAGCCTCATTAATCCGGTCATTTTTCATGAGAGAATAACTATAATTACTTAGCAATGTCAGCGAGTTACTTTCGAAGTTTAATCCGTATAAATAGAAATTTTCTGCCGTTTTAAAATCCCCCACTCGTCGATGAACAATCGCCATCATATTAATTAATGGGGTGTACTTTGGCGCGAGTGAAAGGCCTTTCTCAAGCAGGGCATATGACAATAACAAATCTTCATTTAACAATGCATCTGCAGCTAAATTACGATAAAACATGGCTAAAAACTCATTATCTGAAACCACACCACCGGTTCTGTCATTTCTATCAGGGAAGTAATCAATCACGATAAAGTCACTGTTATTCACATAAACACCGCCCGCATCGGTTTCATATAAAAAAGTACGTACATGATCAGATGACACCACTAAATCATTAGAAATATGAGTCAATAACGGCGCAGAGTGAACCACTTGAAACACAGCTCTTACATCTAAATACTTGGCAACACCATAGGTCAACATCGCCAGTGCCATACAGTTTCCAGACTTATTTTGCCACGCTTGTGAGGTGTTATAATTTAAGCCTTCATAATTAAAATTAACCATTTTGTATTGGATAAACTCTGCGACCTGATTTCGTTTCGGTAAGTTTTTAATATTATCTCTGGCAATAAACGCATTGAGCTCATCTTTTTGCTCCGGCAGCAAACTTGATAAACTTGCAATAGAGGGAATATCTACAGACTCTTTAGCGCTGATAAAGTACGAACCCGTTTCCGGCAGTGGGATTTCAGATGCGGTATGTTTTTGAGTTGAACTACAACCACTAACAACAAGGCACAACCCTGTTAGTAACATTAAAATATTCGGGGTAATTTTCTTTTCTAAAAACTGACTCAATCCAGTATTTTGCAACATCCTTGGCATAACATTCCCTACGTATGAAGACCGACTCTGTCCATTAATTTGGTTATCAGACAAGCACAATCATTAAACTAGCATGTTCTTTATTTATAAATCTACTGAAAATGAATGTTCCCCGTCACAACAAATAAATGCAGTTAATAGACTGATTTTAATACATAAATTATCATTTCAATGACTATTCTGATAGCTTTATCATTATTCCCCATAAACGCAAATACTCATTTAGAGCTCTCAAAGTCCCAGCTTGCTTTAACTCACTACAGATACAGCCAATGAGGTATTTCAAACACTCAAAGCTGTAAGATTATTCATTCTTAAATGATTAATTTAATTTAAATTTACTACTTATTAATGACTTTAAATGTGCAAGATAAACTATGCTTTTGTGACTCAAATTGAGATACAGTGCTCAAATCTTTAAAATGATCACTAAACCAGTAGTAATTTAGGCTCAATACCATTGCAAATGATTGTTTATAATATAAATTAGCAACATACATCAATGTTATGTATACGTTTATTAACTGGAGATTACAATTTATGAAAATCAGTGCACGCAACTCACTTGTTGGCAAAATTCTTTCTATTGAAGAAGGTTCAGTAAACAACGAAGTGGTCATCGAGCTTGCTCAAGGTGTAGAAATCACTTCAGTTGTGACAAAAAAATCTTGTGAGCAACTAGGATTAGTTGTTGGCGGCAATGCTTACGCAATTATCAAAGCAAGCAATGTGATGGTAGCAGTAGACTAATTTTACTGTCTTTATCAGTAGCAGGTTTACAAAGCATGCTACAGATAAATATGAAGTGGAACTCGGATCATTATCCGATTCCACTTTTTTTATGCCTTAAATAGTCAGTATTAAACTCATGATTCGAAACCACGAGCACCTTAATAACTATCTATTTTTATAAAGATAAAACCAACAACCTGAACACACAAGACAACTCACCAAATCCATTTTTATGCAGAATCTACGTCTATCAAACCCGTAACAAGCAACGGTCAAGTGTTCTACATTTGTATCCGCGAGCTTAACATCCACCCCAATGACATTAATGTCATGTTAATTTAAGCCTGATTCAGCTTGTTAATCCTCCATTTAACTTCGTTATCATTATATTTAGCCTTCTCTTAATCTATAATCAGCATAACTAATCAATTAAGTCATAAATAAAGGCATACCATATGGTGATGCGCTGTAGCAGTGCGTAACATTTTTATTGCTACCCCATAGGAGTTTCATGAATACAGTCTATTCTATTGGAGAACTCGAATCGTTTCTCATCGCGATTTTAGTTTTATTTATCGGCCACTCGGTCAATCGGCACTTAGCCGCTTTCAGAAAATATAATATCCCTGAACCCATTGTCGGTGGACTTATTGTCGCTGGCTTTATCACAGTTTTGCACTTCAATAACATCAGCATAGAGTTCTCTTTATCTATGCAAAATACCCTAATGTTGATGTTTTTCAGTACCGTCGGTTTAGCCGCAAGTTATAAGTTACTTTTAAAAGGCGGCAGTAAAGTCTTCCTTTTTCTCGGTATTGCCTCGCTTTATATCATTATCCAGAATGCTGTAGGGGTCAGTTTAGCCACAGCACTAGGACTAGAGCCTATTATGGGCTTGATAGCTGGATCTATTACACTATCTGGTGGACACGGTACAGGCGCAGCTTGGGCACAAACCTTCCAAGAAAATTATGGCATCAACACCCTTGAATTTGCTATGGCAGCTGCCACCTTCGGTTTAGTCATGGGCGGTATTATTGGTGGCCCTGTAGCC
Organism: Shewanella sp. GJ50-10; assembly: GCF_055808815.1. Lineage (NCBI taxonomy): Bacteria > Pseudomonadati > Pseudomonadota > Gammaproteobacteria > Alteromonadales > Shewanellaceae > Shewanella > Shewanella sp. GJ50-10. The sequence continues at coordinate 3,788,538 of NZ_JBVVSS010000001.1, forward strand.
CAGAGATTGATCAATAAAAACAACTTAGTTTCTTCTTACGGCATTGGTGGCAATCACCACAAAGACCACCCTGATCTCGTCACATACGATCAGTTAGAAGAAGATAGAGTCACTGCTAAGAAGATTTTAGAAGTCTTATTTGTACTACTACTGTGTGTTGCTGGTGCTAAATGGTTCGGTAAGTTCGTCTCGGTGATGGACATTGGCTGGCTAAAAATGCCTGAATTTGTTTACGCATTATTCATCGGTGTGGTTATTACCAATGCAACAGAGATGACTCGTGGGTTTAAGATTAATAGCGAGTGTGTAGATATTCTCGGTACTGTTTCATTAGCCTTATTCTTATCAATGGCGTTAATGAACTTAAAACTTTGGGAAATTTTTGACCTCGCAGTACCGCTATTAATCATCTTATTGACTCAAGGTATTGTACTGGCATTTTTTGCTTACTTTATCACTTTCAGGTTGATGGGCAGTAATTATGATGCTGCGGTAATGGCTGGCGGTCATTGTGGCTTCGGTATGGGGGCAACCCCGACTGCGGTTATGAACATGGGAGCATTAGTGTCACGCACAGGCCCGTCACCACAGGCCTTTATGGTGGTACCAATTGTTGGCGCATTCTTCATTGATATCGTTAATGCCATTATCTTGCAGGGCTATTTAAGCGTGATTGGTTAAAACGCTATAAAGTGACTTTCAAATTATGAATACAAAAATGCCAGTCATCGACTGGCATTTTTATTATTTAACGGTGCTAACTCTAGTAAGAATAGCCACCGCAAGATTAACTGGCTTTATTCAGCCATTAATCGTGTGAATGGCCTTCTTCACCGTGCTCTTTACCTGCACAGTGACCACACTGATTAATTTGAAAGCCTGCTTCTGTTTCAGTTAAACGGCCATTGCTGATAAATAAATCTACCAGTTGTGCACTTGTCATATCGCTTGCACGACAAGTATGAAATTGTGCATTCTCGCCAAATTCCTGCGCCATAAGAGCAAGCCATTGCTGATGTGGTTGAGGCGTATTCTGCGCTTTCATCAACTTAATAACATTACGACCATGAATAGAGTCAGACATTTAACGATTCCTTATATTGAAAAATCCATTTTACGATAAAGCGGCGTGCCCACTCGTGCGATAGCTCATGGTTTAACAAAAATTAATCTACAATTTATCTTCATCGGTAAGATTCGGTATAGTGTAGTTAGAATTTAACACCGTGACAGAAGGCAGTAATGGCGAAAAATATTTCCCAAGAAACCCAAAATGAAGCAATGAAAGTCGCTAAAGCCACTCAAAAACCTTCGCAAACCAAAGAGCAAACTAAACTGATTGCCCAAGGTATTGAAAAAGGCATTGCGGAGTATAAAAAGCAACAAAAGGCAAAAGCCCGTGGCCGTGATAAACAGCGTAAACAAGATTTGAAAGCCAAGACACGCCAAGAAACGAGTGAAATAGAATTCAATGCTGAAGCGCCGACCTCATCGCCTAAATTCCCGTGGATATTGCTGGTAGCGAGCTGGGTGGGATTTTTAATCTATGCCTTATTAAACGGCTCATGATGCCAGGTTTTTCATTTGCATTAGCCAATAAAAAAGTCAGCTGTCGCTGACTTTTTTGTTTATCTGCTTATCAACAAGTTACGTATTAAACACTACATTTTTAACGTCACGTCTGAAGTGATTTTAGTTGAGCAAGCAAGTACATAACCCGCGGCGATTTCATCTTCAGTCAATGTCATCGTACTTGTAGACTCGGTCGTTCCCGAAGTCACTTGGCACTTACATGCACCACATACACCGCTTCGACATGCCGCAATAATGGGTAATCCTTCAGACTCAATACCATCTAATAAGGTTTGCTCAGCCGATAATGGGATGTTTTTATCAGCGATTTTAAGCATAAACTGAGCGCTTTCTCCACCACTCGTATCACTACTTGCATCACTCATAACCGCGCTAGGTTTCGCAGCGCCGCCAAAGCTTTCTTGATGGAAATTTTCCATGTTAAAACCGCTTGTTTCAAGCAAAGATTTAACTGCAGCCATATAAGGTTCAGGCCCACATACAAAAATGGTTCTTTGCTTAAAATCAGGGATTAACAAGCCAAGCTTTTCAATATCGAAACGACCCAACATTCTGCTATCGCAGCTTGTATGGTTAACACCTTGTTCAAGCTCAGGCGCCGACTCCAATAAGTAATTTAAATTAAACTTAGCGCTACGATGCGCCATTGAACTTAATCCATCAGCAAAAATAATATCGTCATTACTGCGCGCACTGTGCACAAAGCCGATATCACTGCCGACTCTGGCATCCAATAACCAACGAGACATAGAATACATAGGGGTAATACCACTGCCAGCACTTAAAAATAAGTACTTATCTGCAGTAATATCCACAAGATTAAATGCGCCATCTGGGCCCATTACCGTGACTACATCGCCTTCATTCACCTTGTCTGCTACAAAGTTAGATACTTTGCCGCCTACAATACGTTTCACCGTCACCACGATTGAGAAAGGTCTAGAAGGTGAAGATGACATGGTGTAACTGCGATAGACTAATTCACCATCAATTTCTAATTTAAAAGTAATGAATTGGCCCGGCTTGTAATTGAATTTAACAGGCGTTAAGCCTTGAAAGCGAAAACTAATCACATCATGGGTTTCATGCCATTTCTCAACACAGCGAAGCTTGATATCTCCACGCTGCCAATCATCTGCACTTAATAATGCTTGGTCTTCACCATTTGAAATAAGCTTGGTTGCTGCTTTTACATCAGTTTTTACTTCAGTGGTTATTTCCGGTTTTTCAGATTTTTTAGCTGCACTTGCCAAAGCCCCTGACATTGAAAATCCCATACTAGGTTTCGCTGGTTTAGCTACCGCTTTAGGTTTACCTATGGGCTTATCTAGAGTTTTCGCTATCGTCTCTGCCTTTTCATCTTTAGAAGCAGATTGAGCAGAAGCTGATTGTACTGAGGAGAGCGCTGCTGAAAATGAAAATCCTGATGAGCTCATAGGGCACCTTTCACTGGGTCAATGATAAATAACTGAAGATGTAAACTAAGAAATAATCGGTGATATAAGCTGATAGCCTATATCACCGTATACAGCAGATTAAGCGGCCTTAATCATCGCTTGAAGATCTGATGCAACATCAGTGGTGTTACGTAAACCAAATTGATCCTCTAACACTTTTGCCAAGTTTTCCGTTAAGAAAGCAGGCGGTGTAGGACCTGTGCGGATGTTTTTAACACCAAGTGATAGTAACGTCAGTAATACCACAATCGCTTTTTGCTCAAACCAAGATAAAACAAGGCTTAATGGTAGTTCGTTGATGTCACACTCAAAGATATCTTTCAGTGCTAATGCTAACTGAATAGCAGAGTAAGCATCGTTACACTGACCCACATCTAACAAGCGTGGAATCCCATTAATGTCGCCAAACTCAAGTTTGTTGAATTTGTACTTACCACAACCAAGCGTCAGGATAATGGTGTCGTCAGGCACTGATTTAGCAAGGTCTGTAAAGTAACTACGCTCCGATTTGTCACCGTCACAACCACCGATTAAGAAGAAATGCTTAATTGAACCATTTTTCACATTTTCAACCACTGTAGGTGCAGCTTCCATTAGAGCATTACGAGCAAAACCAATAGTGATCTTGTGAGGGATTTCATCATAAGTGAATCCTTCAAGCTCTAATGCTTTATCAATCACTTCGCTGAAGTCTTCACCTTCAACGTGCGTCACACCAGGCCAACCAACGATGCTACGAGTGAAAATTCGGTCTGAATACTCGCCCACGTTAGGGTCGATAATACAGTTAGATGTCATCACAACAGCGCCTGGGAAAGTACCGAATTCACGCTGCTGGTTTTGCCATGCACTACCGTAGTTGCCCACAAGATGCGGATATTTTTTAAATTCTGGATAAGCTAAAGCAGGTAACATTTCGCCGTGAGTAAACACGTTAATGCCCTTGCCTTCAGTTTGTTGCAAGATAAGCTCAAGATCTTTCATGTCATGACCAGACACTAAAATCGCTTTACCTTTAACAGACTTAGTATTGACTTCAGTCGGTTCTGGATGACCGAATGCACTGGTTTCACCTTCATCAAGCATCGCCATAACGCGATAGTTAAGTTGACCAATTTCCATTGCGGTGCCAAATAATTTGTCGCCATCAACTGAATCTTCACCAAGGAATGACATGATTTGGTGGAACTCACCAGCAACGTCAGCATCTGTTTGCTCTAATACGCGCGCATGCTCCATATAAGCTGCTGCGCCTTTAAGGCCGTATAAACAAAGTAAACGAAGACCAAGAATATCTTCATGCACATCACCACGGTTAGGTAGTGCTAATGGTGCTTGATCTAACATTTCAGGTTTTGAAGCAGCAAGGTTTAGTGAACCTTGTGCAATAACAGCTTCAGGCTCTACGCCTTTGTCGGCACACGCTTGCTCGTAAGCCGCTTTTAATTCGTTACGGTAGTCTTGCGCCTGATAGGCGTAATCCATTAAACGTTCATCATCAAAGTTCACGTTAGTTAACGTGGCAAAGAATGCTTTAGGAACAAAGGTATCAATTTCAGCATTGATAATATTAAATTCACGCGCTTTTACAGCATATGCCGATACGCCTTGTAGCATATAGATAAGCAGATCTTGAAGGTCCGACGTTGATGCTAGCTTGCCGCACATACCTTGTGAATAACTACAACCATTGCCTGCTGGGGTTCGAACTGTTTGCTCACATTGAATACAGAACATTGCCTTTCTCCTGATGATGACTTTAATCATGCATTTAATTTACATGTTTAAGATTAGTTTACGCTCATCATTCAAAATCAAAACCGATTTTTACGATCTTTATCTATTTATTTGAGGTTGATCACCTTCAGCAATATCTAATATATTAAGTTTTTTTGATAAATCGACGCTTATTCATATGCTTAAATAATAACCTTTCATTACTTAGGGTAATTGGTCGTTTTTTGAATAGGCAATAAAAAAGCCAGCATCAATGCTGGCTTAACTAATGCTGGCCTTACTAATGCTAATAGAGGTATTAGCTTTTTTGTTTATCAATTGGCGATTAACACGCTAAAACGTCGTTGTAAGTTTTCAGGGTCTTGCCTGCCAAATTTAAGTAATAAGTCATCTTTACCGTCAGCATTAATGTCAGTCGCTGACAACATTGCCCCTTCAACTGGAATCGTCACTGGCCATTCTTCAGCGCGTTTTCGAAATGGCACTTGCCCAGCTTGTCCGTAATAAATATCCAGCTCTTCATTATCATCGGATAACAATAGCTCTTTAAAACCGTCACCATTAATATCGGCTAGGGCAACCACTGGCTGACCACTTTGGCCAGAGGTTAAACTAAAGCTTAATTCAACTTCCTTGCTGACATTGGCTTTGTCAGCAAATACACTGGCATCATTCATCTTAAAAATATGCACGTCTTGATCAATACTGCCTGAAAGCAATGCACTGACGATTTGTGTCAGCCCGATATCAAAGCCTGCCACAATGACCTCATCCACATCGTCACTGTCAAGATCTTCAAAACGTAAACCTGTTAAGGTGCCATCGGCTTTAATGATGGTGTTTGCCTCGCGTGGAAAACTTAACTGGCCATTTTCATTGCTGCCAAGGTAAATCTCGTAGTCATTGACCCTGTCTAACACACCTGAACTCTTGGTATAGCGCACAACCAGATCGCTAATACCGTCGCCGTTTACATCACCGATACGCTCAACTTTACGATAGAGTAAATCACTTTGATCTAAATTCTCGCCATAAGCATCACGCTTGTTCCACCAGTCAACACCACTTATCGGTTGGCTAACAGAAATATACTCCGCAATTGATGAGAACTGACCATTGTCTTGCTGATGATAAACCTCTAACGAACCCTCACCGACCTTAATAATATCGTCTCGACCATCAAAGTTCATATCACTATGGTATAGCTTGGCATGGCTGTATTCTGCGCCGTTGTTTTTAAGCTCAACTATCGGAAGTAACGGTAGTGATTGTTTAATAAACTCACCATCTGCAGTGCCTAGCAGGACTTGAGTGTCTCTAAAGTCACTCATCATAATATCGGCAATATCGTCATTATTAATGTCGAAAACAAAATTACCACGGGAGATAAAATCTGCTTGAGTCGTTACCGCAATCGACTTTATGTCAGCCACTTTTTCCAATGACGTCTTTAAAGAAGCGTTAGTAGAAGATGAATGAGTTGCAGCTGAGCTCATTCCTTCATGCTGTGTTTCAACAAGCGTATCGTCTTTAGTATCGACTCCGCTGTATCGTAGTAATGAGTCGGCAGTGACAAAGTATAATTGTTGCAGCAATTCGTCAGAACCGCTCGAGGCACTATCACTACGCTTACTCGACTCCAGCTCATTAATATCAAAGCTGTAAATATCTTTCGTTAGTAATACTTTATCTAACATCACTAACTTATTTTCACTAAAGCCATAAATAGCCAACCAGCGTTGATGATTATCATCAACACCTAATGCAATCAGTTCATTACCGCTATTGGCTAATATGTTGGCGCTCACTACAGCTTGGGTCAGCTCAAAATCAGCATCGATATGATAAGTGGTAAATTGAGGGGTAAATTGCACTTCTGCGGCTATAGCACTGTGGTTTGCAACCAAGAATAAGCTGCTGCAGCCAAGTAATAACTTATTTAAATTCACTCGATTAAAAACATTCATCCTGAAAGCATATCCTTAGAATTTTGCATTTATATAATTATTTGCTTAATTATTAAGATAACGAGGAACGATGAAAGTTCATACAATTTAATTGTTACGAGTTAATTATGGACTTGAGAAAGGAGTGAGTTCAAAGCTGTTGGTTATTACAGAGGTTAATGCTACTGGTTATTACAGAAGTTAATGCTGAAATTGTCTCTAAAGGGCTTTAACCTTCAATCAGTAAACTGTCATAAGCTAATCTCACTTGCTCCTCACCATACGAACGTTCAAGGCGGCGAACAATAAAATGGCCTCTCGCCATGTCTTGGAAATGATCGATAAATAAGGTGTTGATAATCGCGCCACCAGCAGCGCCAATTGCTGGTACAGCCTGCGCCGCCATTTTTTGAGTAACCTGTACGCCAAAGCGTTCAGCTATAACAGTGATAAACTTAACCATCACAGGTCCAGCTTCTTTACTAAACCCTTTGGCTGCAATGTATTCAGCGGTTTCAGCAATAGAGTTTGCCAAAACAGTGCGAACGGCAAAGTAGCCCTTTTCCGCTTGATCATCCGATGATGATTCACCACCTAAAGCAAAGACTTCAAGACACGCCATTTTAGTTTCAATGTCATTGAGTTGCTCACCTTCACTTCGAGCAACATCGGCAATTGAACGTAGCATGATGGTGGTTGAAATAGGCAATTCAATGGCTAAAGCTGATAAGCCAAAAAATCCACCAACTCCGCCACTTACCGCTACGCCAAGCTTATGCCAACGGTCAGATGACTCCTCACCAGGCGCTTCTTTCATGGTAAATAAAGCGGCATCTGATGCTTTCATCAATGCCGCTTGAGTCACTTTGCCAATTCCGCCACTGACACTTTTAGGCAGTAACGAAAAACCTTTCTCGATTGGCGTACCAATAAAGTCTGTTATTTTTGCTGCTAATCCAGGGTTTTCAAGTAATGTCTTAGCTTGGGTCAGTTGCAAAATATCCGATTCTGAAAGGCTCACATATACTCCCTAGTGGCTTAGCTCGCGTTAATTAAACTCTTAATCACTTATTGGCTTTAGGGCCTTAAGAAATAGTCACTTTTTCAATCACAATGGCATCTTTCGGTACATCGTCATGACCTGCAATCGTTGCTGTTTTCACTTTCTCAATTGCTTTTACCACTTCAATACCCGCCACTACTTTTCCAAATACCGCATAACCCCAACCATTATTAGTCGTTGCAGTATGATCTAAAAAGGTATTGTCACCGACGTTAATAAAAAACTGCCCAGTAGCTGAGTGCGGTGCATCGGTTCTCGCCATCGCAATAGTGCCTAATACATTACTTAAACCACGGTTCGCTTCATTAACGATCGGATCGCGAGTCGGCTTTTCTTTCATTTTGGCAGTAAAGCCACCACCTTGGATCATAAAACCTTTAATAACACGGTGGAAAATTGTGTGCTCATAAAAACCCTCTTCGCAGTACTGCAAAAAGTTCTTTGAACTGACTGGCGCTTTTTCCATATCAAGTTCAATGCAAATGTCGCCAACATTGGTGGTAAAAGTGATCATAATTTAAATACCTGAGTTTTAATGCTTAATGAACGGCTTAAGCTATTACAGAGCCAGCAGTCCAATTTAATGCGCCATTATACCTGTTCAGTCCGTCTAAAGTGACGCATCGATAGTAATAAATCACAATGACTATTGATTAAATAAGTCCATTGCAGTGCGGGTCATTGATCTTACCCCTGTTCTGATGGTTAATGGGTAATCAGGCGCAAATTGACTTGAGTGTAATGAAGGCAGAGCATCCCCTGAATCAAGACTTGCTTGGTACTTCTTCGGCTCTACAGCCCCTAACCAGAATAAAGTAATCGGTACATTTTGCTCTGTACGGCCATATAATCCAAAATCTTCCCCTGCCATCACTGGCGGCGCAATCACTACGTTATCTTTTCCTATTTCCGCTTCAATACTGGCTTGAACTTTAGCAGCCAATTGTGGCTCATTGTAAGTTGAAGGAATGGTTTCATCTTCATGCACATACACGACTGGCATTAGCGAATCAGGTAATCCAGCGCTTATCGCAATCCCTTTGGTAATACGTTTAATCGCTTCAATCTGCTGTAGCCTTACCTCAGGATTATATGAACGTAACGTAAGCTGTAACTTCACTTCATTAGAAATAATATTGTGCTTAGAGCCACCATGAATAGAACCAACCGTGACAACATTAGGCTCAAGGGGGGACACTTCACGACTTGGGATCGTTTGCAGTGCCAAAACGGTTCTTGCTGCGATCACTACAGGATCGATCGTAAGATGAGGATAAGCGCCATGCCCGCCTTTGCCTTTAATGGTAATATCCACCGAATCCACATTTGCTAAGGCATAACCACTGACTACGCCCACTTTACCCGCAGGAATACCAGCACTCACATGTAAGCCGATGACATTATCAGGGGTTGGGAACTTGCTAAATAGCCCTTGTTTCAACATTGCTTTGGCGCCGCCACCGACTTCTTCAGCAGGTTGCGCTACCATCATTAAAGTGCCTTTCCAATCTGATTTATGGTTAATTAATTGCTCGGCTGCGCCAATAAAGCTGGTCATGTGAATGTCATGTCCGCAGCCATGCATAATGCCCACAGTATTGTTATGTTCATCAACTGTAGTGACTTTTGAGGCGTAAGATTTACCAGTTTGTTCAATAATCGGTAGTCCGTCGATATCAGCTCGGATCATCACAACTGGGCCAGCACCATTTTTGTAAATTCCAACAACACCATAACCACCAAAATTGTCAGTTACATCGAAACCTAGTTGAGTTAATTCTTTTGCCATTCGCGCACTGGTATTTTTCTCTTGATAAGACAACTCTGGAAATTGGTGTAAGTGAGTATAAAGCGCTTCAAGTTTGGGCATAGACTTCATCACTGAAGCATCAAAATTTTCAGCATAAACTGAAGTGTTGCTTATTGCTGCAGCTAAAGCCAGTGTTAGTGATAATGATGCGGGTATAGCAGCAAAGCGTGCTGGTAATTTCATGTTATCTTCCTTGTGAACAGCTAAATATCTAAGCCGCTGATAAAAACCATTTATTATGTTCTGTTAATAACCTAGCATAGGGCAGTCAAATTTATAATGTGTTTTAAAACACCTAACAACATTAAGAAATAATAAGAGGAAAAATATAAGTGATGATGGAAACAGGTCGATTAGTTCGCTGGAACAGCAGTAAAGGATTCGGGTTTATTGAGCCTTCCGCCGGTGGCAAAGACGTGTTTATTCATATATCAACCCTTAAACATATGGCTAGAAAGCCCATTACTGGCGATCAAATTGAATATGTTGTAGAACAGCAAACTGACGGCAAAGTAAAAGCTATCAATGCGAATATTGTAGGCGTGGATATTAAAGTTCAGTCAGAAAAAACCAACCGAGCTAATGACAAGCAAAAATCATCCCAACAAAGAACCGCTAAAAAGAAAGGCCCGATAAAAATGCACAAGGCAACCACGGCTTCAGGCACCATGAGTCGGATTATTATCATTTTAATTGTCATCGCAATCGGCCGTTTTGCTTATCAGGCTTATTACGACATAAGTAATGCGGCAGGATCTAGCACTGAAGTTGGCCGCTTGTAACCTTTAGAAATGTAAATATTAAAACTGTAATCATTAGAACAGAAAAACGCTCGCCAATTTAATCAAGGAAGAATAATGAAAGTCATCACCGAAACAGAGCGCCTGATTATTCGTGAATTTGATCATCGCGATGCAAAAGCTGTGCTTGAGTTTAATTCAGAAGAGGTCAACCGCTACACAGGCGATGCTGGCTCATGCAATAACATTAACGATGCTGAAGATATTATCCAAGAGATATGGTTAGCGGAATATAAAAAGTTCGGTTTTGCTCGCTGGGCTGTGGAACTAAAAGTCACTAACCAAGTGATTGGGTTTTGTGGCTTTAAAAATGACTCTAGAATAAATGCTGTCGATATCGGCTACCGTTTACATCAAGATTTTTGGGGAAAGGGTTATGCCACAGAAGCAAACCTTGCCTGCATTGAGTATGCTAAAAAGCATATGGATTTAGACATTGTTTATGGCGAAGTGGTCAACCTCAATTTGGGTTCTATCAAGATTATTGAAAAGCTCGGCATGAGTTTTATTAGAGAGTATCAGGATGAAGGGTTTACACTTTTACGCTACGCCATTTCATTAAAAGGTAATGCTTTGCCAAGTGCGTAATAGTTAATTGGAAGCAAAGCGTATTCACCCATCTAATAAAAATAGACGTGTAGCTCATAAAGCCACACGCCTATTATTACTCAATAACTTTTCTCACTAACTTTTCTCACTAACTTAAAAATAAGCCGCCCAACCAATTAAAAAGCCCTGCGAGGCAGTATCATAAGCAAAATTGTCTTCATTATCGTAATCAACCCAAGTGGATTTATAAGCGATATTTAAATCAGACCAATTGTTAATTTGATATCTTCCACCAGCTTGAATAGCGGTAGTAAAATCAGTATCACTGCCCATCCCCGCATCAGCACTAATATAAAACAACCAATCTTGATTAACCGGTTTTATCCAGCGCACACCAATGACAAAATCAATCCAATCATCTTCAAAATTAATATCACTGAAAATGGCATCATTATCCTTGCGGTAAAGTTGCATATCGATGTCATTATCCCACCATCGAACCCCAGCCATGTAATCTAAGGTGCTGTCGCCATAGTCATAACGCTTAAATCCTTTCGCCTCTAATACGCCTTGGCGAATATCAATATCGCCGGTTAACACCAAATTATTAGTGTTATCAAGAATGTTGCCAGACTGACCATTAAGCTTCATAAAACTATAGTCGAGGTAATATCCCCATTGGTTATCATAGATACTCTCAAAGCGAACCATGGCAGTCATCTCAAGGGTATCTAAAATAAATGCAGGGTCGACATTAACTTCAAGGTTTTGATCGTTAAGCGTTGTATCGCCACGAATATTGAGCGCCATCGCATACAGTTCAAAACTATTGTTCCACTGGCTCGTTTCATCTTTTGCTGTAACCAGGTTAGGCATAACAAGGGAGGTAATGATTATCCCTCCCCCTACTACACACATATAAGCTGATTTGGCATGCTTTAAACGATTTACACTCTTACTGAACATACAACCTCCTTGTTGATCCATAAGTGTTATTGAGCCGCATAAGTTAGCCTTAAATAAGCCAAACACATCTGTATAAAATATTTTCATTAAAAACAGTGTAGGACACTCAACAAACTTAACCAGCCATCTTGATGATTTTTAATCACTATCTTCCAATCATCATGCCTTTAATGGAGCAATTAATAATCTAACCAATCCTAATAAATAAGCGTTCAGTTTAAGGTTTACTCGTCATTACGGAGCAAAAATACAAATACGATTTTTATAACAAGAAAAATAATCACTCCATGATGTAAACCATTTAAACTAACTTTGTGAAATTTATGATAAATCGCGCTAGCAGTCTGCTGCTAAAACACATATATTTGATAGTGTTTTAGGACTTCTTTTAGGGACAAATTCATTATGCAGCACTCTTGGCGTTGGCTATTCTCGTTTATATTACTCATTACCCTCCACTGTGCGTCTTTTGCAGCTATTGCCGCTGATGATATTAACGTTAAAAAACTCGCCGAAGCAGAAAAGCGCAGTGAAGCTATTGCTGAAGCCCAAGGCGGACTCTTACTTGCCCGCGATGGTGAAACGCCCCTATCAGCATTAATTGCCATTGGCCAAGCCATAGAAGAAAGTGACTGGCAAGCTGCCGCTGAATTTGTTGATTTACGTTACCTACCTAAAGGCATTAACGCTGAAGATGGCCCTGAATTACTCCGTAAACTGGTCATTTTATGGAACAAACAAAACATCATCGACTTGTCGCAAATAAGCGATCAACCAACAGGTCATATCAACGATAAACTGCCAAGTTACCGCGATCTTCTCGGAGTATTAGAAACCAGCACAGGTCCAGTACCAGTTTACATGCAGCATGTTCCAGATGGTAAAGGCGGAAAAATTTGGAAAATATCTAACGCCACCGTCGCCAAAATTCCTGAACTCTGGGACGAATACGGTTACAGTCCTGAAATTGAAGCCCTTGCAAACTTCTTACCTGAATTTAAAGCCTTTCACATGGAAAATTGGCAACTGCTGATTTTCAGTTTAAGTATTCTGTTCGGTTGGATTGGTACCGGCCTTATTAGTATTGCCGCCATGAGCATTGCCAAACACTTCGAAGCTAAAATCGCTGGTATAACCCGCTTTTGTGGTCGCAGTTTCCGCTGGTTTTTATACTTATCCATGCTGCAATACGTCGCTCTTGCGCTCGGTTTGTCTGTCCGTGCTCGTGTATGGTTTGATAACAGCACCTTACTTTACCTTGCTAATACGATTTTAATACTCGGCTTAGTTGAGTTGTATTCGGCTTACAAATCTAAGCAGTTACATGATCAAGACAAAAGCTACAGTGTTGCGCTTTTAAGGCCTATGGTCGCCATTCTTAAAATGGTCATCGTGGTGATCATTGCATTAATGTGGTTTGAAAGTTCTGGCTACAACATGGCGACGATTCTGACAGGCTTAGGGGTTGGCAGTTTGGCCATTGCATTAGCCGCGCAAAAGCCATTAGAAAACGTCTTTGGTGCATTAACCCTATATGCAGCCAGACCGATTAAACCCGGTGACTTTTGCCGCTTTGGCACAACCTTAGGTGTCGTTGAAGAAATAGGCTTGCGATCAACTCGTATTCGTAAACTCGATCGCACCGTAGTGCATATCCCTAACTCGGTCTTTTCCTCTCAAGAATTAGAGAACTTCTCGGTAATCGATCGTCGCCGCTATAAACATGATTTACGTATTAGCCTAGACACCAGTAAAGAACAACTACAAATGCTACTAATGGAACTGCGTAAACTACTGCTATCGCACCCAAGAGTATTAGAGATCGCCCAGCGAGCTCGCTTTTTGGCCATTGAGCGTGATGCGTTTGTTGTTAACGTGAATGCCTATATTGATACCGGTGATATCAACGAATATTTTGGCATTGCAGAAGACTTAAACTTCCACTTACTCAATATTATGAAGCAGCTGGATATTCACATTGCTCCAGTCGGCCAAAGTGTTGTGCTGCAAAATGCCACGCCCCCTGATATGGAAGTGCAGCAAAGAGCGCAGCAAACCATACGCCAGCTTATTGATGAAGAAGAACTACCGTTCCCGAATTACAGTGAAGATACCCGCGAAACCTTTAAAGACAGCGTATCGTACCCACCCATTGGCAGCGTAACTAAACCAAAGGATGTGCTTAAATCACCTGAAGAGCTCGTAATGGAGACAGAAGCAGAAGTGAAGTCATAAGCTAAGCTTACGCAAAGTCCAAAAGAGCACACTGAATAACTAAAAAGGCCAAGCAATGCTTGGCCTTTTTATATTCTGTCGATAGCAATCAATTCAATAACGCATGCTCAGGTGGTAACTGTTTTGAAATCCACAGCACTAACTTATGTTTACGGTTTGGACCATCATCTTTATCTTCCGCTAATCCTTGGATCAGGCCGTCTTGTACCAGTAAACGATAAATACATTCCACTTTATCCTTTGGAGAAATACCTTCGCCAAAATTCTTAAAACCTCTTTTTCTTGCATAAGCTTCACCAATTTCCATGGCCAGTTTTAGCAACTTTGTATCATTTTTTCCTGGTTTCATTCTGAGCTCCAACGGGGTTCAATGTTTTCAAATTACGCTAATTGATTTAAAACTCAATGGCTTTTCCTTCAGGCTTGAGAACTATTTCACTTATTTAGGGCCTGTTGATCTTTGCTGGTTAAGTTTTGTTCGAAATAAAAGCGTTTTAATTGAGGCGGATGGATTGATGCCTAGTCATCTAAGCACTCCTTTATAAAAAGATGCATCCAACAAAGAGTAAAACGCTTTTAGTCGAACCCTTTGGGCAGCGTTTGTTAGCCATTTTTACTGCATTATCGACTTTTTATGTAGAATAACTACACCACAAAGTCTCTGCCTTGTATAAATGGCCAACAATTCGCTGCAAAAATAGCCTTAAAAGAGCAACAGGCCCTAAGTTAGCCATACAATTTACCCAGTGCTGTACCTTCAACAGCATGTTAAAAATGAAATTGAGATAACTGATTCCAATGAAAATTGATGCCTTTGAAGTTAACCCGCAACTGCTTGAGCAAATTAAACGGCAAACTCGTGCCACTGGCATTACTCACGTTGAACTAATCCAATCACTTTGGAGCGGTTACGGAGAGTTATTCAGGGCTCACTTATCAGGTTCAACCTATGACAGCGTCATTGTTAAACACATCAGCTTACCTGTGATGGATTCAAACGATAATACTACTGCTCAATCACACCCTAAAGGTTGGAACACAGCACTTTCTCACCAACGCAAAATAAGCTCGTATCAAGTAGAGTTTAATTGGTATCAAGATTACGCCAACCAATGCAGTCATGATAATCGGGTGCCAGCGTGTTTATATCTAGAACAAAACGGTGATGACTGCTTATTAATCCTTGAAGACTTAAGCACTGTTGGCTTTAGCAAAGTGCTCTCTTGTGCTGATGATGTCGCTATTAAAGCCTGCCTTAAATGGCTGGGGCAGTTTCATGGGCAATTCTTATTCCAAAATTCTGCTACAAAACCTCTACAGCAGCATAGCGACACCATAAACCAGAGCACTAATAAGAGCAGTGACCCCTGCAGTAAAAATAGCAGTTTAGTAAGTAACCACTTACATACTAAACTCTGGCAACAAGGCACTTATTGGCATCTTGATACTCGCCCAGACGAATTAGCGGCCTTAACCGATTTACGCTTAAAAGCCGCTGCCCAGCAAATTGATGCAGCGCTCAGTAATAGTCCATTTCAAACCTTAGTCCATGGCGATGCCAAGCTCGCTAACTTTTGCTTTAGCGAAAATCACCAACAAGCGGCAGCGGTAGATTTTCAATATGTAGGTAAAGGTTGTGGCATGAAAGATGTGGCGTTATTGCTCAGCAGCGTGATGGCATTTACCGAAACCGAAGCCCAGATTAGCGCATGGCTTGATGATTACTTTAGCGAGTTACGCCAAAGCGCAGCCCTGCATCACCCAGAAATCTGCACCGACACATTAGAAAGCGCATGGCGACCGCTTTACGCCATCGCATGGGCTGATTTTCAGCGATTCGTAAAAGGTTGGAGTCCCAATCACTTTAAAATTAACCCTTACACTGAAGCGCTGACAGTCAAAGCATTAGAGCAACTCAAGGGCGAATATTATTCAAAAATGTCTTAAACCTGAAAAGTGTCAAGCTAGTTCTCTGCAGAACTCAACATCACATA
The DNA here is from genome assembly GCF_055808815.1 of Shewanella sp. GJ50-10. Lineage (NCBI taxonomy): Bacteria > Pseudomonadati > Pseudomonadota > Gammaproteobacteria > Alteromonadales > Shewanellaceae > Shewanella > Shewanella sp. GJ50-10. The sequence goes on from NZ_JBVVSS010000001.1 coordinate 3,804,688, forward strand.
ACAAAACCAATTGATTCAAGCTGCCAATCCTCACTTAGTTTGTTTTTTAGTCTCTTTTACACTTTAAGTGGTTACAATCTAACCATAAGTTGGTATAAGTAAATGCTAATGAAACGCAATCGCGGTTAGTCGGTACCGAGTGCATGATGCAGTCAGTTAGTTTTTCAATGGAATGTGATAATGCAAAAAGACGTTTTTTTCTTTGGTGAATGGCAAGTTGATCCCAATAGTAATAGCGTAAACCTTGGCAAAAAAACAAACAGCTTGAACCAAAAGCCATGGATGTGCTGATCTTGCTATGCCAACGTAGCGGTGAGGTGCTAAGCAGTGACGATATCGTAGAGCATTGCTGGCCTGACTCAGATATTGGCGATAACCCACTCCACAAAATCATTAACCAATTACGCCGAGCACTGGAAGACAAAGCAACTGCACCACGTTACATAGAAACCATTCGTAAACGAGGCTATCGCACCCTAGCCGATGTCAATTTCCCAATAGGTCATGAAACCGTTGCCGACCATCAGCAATGGCATTCTGGCTCACCTTTCCCAGGCCTTCAGGCCTATTCAGAAAACTTCTATGAAGTCTTTTTTGGCCGCAGTAAACAAATCAGCGTACTACTTGAACGTATCAGCCAACAGGTCAAATTTGGTCGTGGCTTTTGTTTATTGCTTGGCCCCAGTGGCAGCGGTAAATCTTCGTTAATTAACGCAGGGATAATCCCTAACCTCACCGTTGGATCAGGCTATAACGGAGTGCATGTAGCGGCATACGGCAGTCTCGACTTTGCTGATGTGGCTAAATCACAACTCTTTATTGAACTTGCAGGGGTCATGCTAGATTGGGAAGTCAACGATCTGCCAGTATTTGATGGAGACAGTGCCGACTCGCTCTCCCATCGCCTGATCACTGAACCACAAGTCATTGTCAGTCAATGCAAGCAAGCCATTAAAGCTAATCGCAAGCAACATACTCATTTTGCTTTATTTATTGATCGCCTTGAGGTGTTATTATCTTCGCCGCTATTTTCCCATGAGCAGCGTAAAGCCTTCATTGGCATACTTGAGCAGCTTGCTAATTCTGGCTGTATTATTGTGCTAAGTGCCTGTCGTAATGAGTTTTACCCACTACTGGTTGGCTACCCCAGCTTAATGACAGGCAAAGGCCAAGGGGCGCATTTTGACTTATCGCCACCGACCCGTAGCGAGTTACTGCAAATGATCCGCTTGCCAGCCGTTGCCGCTAATTTAACCTGGACAAGCGACCCTGACACAGCAACACCTTTAGATGAAATCCTCTGTGCAGAAGCGGCCAGTAACCCCGATGTATTGCCCATGCTGCAGTACATGTTGCAAGCGCTTTACTTAAAACGCAGCAAAGATAACCAGTTACTATTTAGCGTTTATCAAGAATTAGGGGGAATTGAAGGCGCGATTGGTAAAAACGCCGAGGATGCCATTGCAGAGCTGACACAGCAGCAAAAAGCCAGCTTGCCTCATGTGCTTTCATTGCTGGTAACTCTGCGAGAAGACGAGTCATCTATCACCAGCCGCACTGCTCGCTGGGCACAACTGCACACCAAAGAAGAAAGAACCCTGACACAGGCCATGATTAACAGCCGCCTGTTTGTATCCAACCTGCAAAACGGTGAGCCGTGTTTTAGCATTGCCCATGAAGCGCTACTGCGCCGTTGGCCAAGGGCAACCTCATGGATAGCAGAGCACAATCAAAGCTTACGAATTAAAAGCCGGCTTCATCACTTATCCACGCGCTGGCTGCAAGAAAACAAAAACCAAGCTTATCTGCTGGCTGATGGCAAACCGCTGCGAGAAGCTCAATCACTAAAAAATAATCCTCTATTTGAACTCGAGCCTGAAGAGATAGAGTTAATCACCGCATCGAGCAAACACGAAAAAGTAAAACGCTGGCAAAAAACCTTCACCGTCTCGCTACTCTTTTTACTCACGATTACCTCTATTCTAGCCAGTGTGAAAAGCTTTGAAGCTGAAAGAATGGCCCAGCAAAAAAGGCAAGCTGCCGAAAACCTTCTCGGCTTTATGGTGGGCGATTTCGCCGACAAAATGCGCGGTATTGGCCGCATGGATTTACTTGATGGTATTAATAATAAAGCGCTGGAATACTTCAGTGATGCATCAACCCCAAGCGATACCAGCTTAAGCTTTGAGTCGCGCTTTCAACATGGTCAAACTCTAGAGGCCATGGGTGAAGTAGCCTATTCACGAGGAAAAACCACCGAAGCCAAAGAGGCGCTATTAGCTGCAAGAGAAAAACTCACCGCATTGTTAATTGAACAACCTGAACATTTTGAGTTACTTAAAACCCTAGGGGCTAATGCGTTTTGGTTAGGGCAATTAGATTACGATCAAAGTGATTGGCAAGCCGCTAAAGCTTGGTTTGAGCAGTATTTAGCTTACAGTCAAATTATGTATGATTTAGCTCCTGAAAGTAATGAAGCAATAATGGAATTGTCATATGCGCATAATTCATTGGGTTCTATTTCAATAAATCAGCAAAATTTTGATATTGCTAATGAATACTTTCAACAATCATTAGCATTAAAACAAAAAGCGTTGATTAAACAACCACAAAGTACCCAACTTATTGCGGATATTGCAGATACACGTTCTTGGCTGGCAACTGCTGTTATATCTCAAGGCGACGTGAATAAAGCCATTAACTTGCACAAACAATTACAAGAGGAATTAATAAATTCAAATATTGAACTCACCCCCTATGCACTAGACCGATTATTCTCGAGTTACCACATTCATTCAAACTTATTGCGTTTTCAAAATCAAAAACAACATGCCTTTGAAGTAACTCAATTAGGGCTCGCTGCGATTAATAAAGCGTTAATACAAGACCCGAAAAATGAGCAATGGCAAATAGCAAAATTTAATTCAATGTTCAGATTACTGGAAGTCACTAATGAGCAAAATATACACGCTTTAGACTTTGATATAACAACATTAGGTTATTCATTAACTGAAAATGAATCATTGAAAAACGAGGCCCAAAAACAATTATTATGGGCTAAATATCACCTTGCGACAGCAAGATATTATCTTCATAACAATCAATATAGTAAAAGTAATGAGTATGCAGTAATTGCTGAAAATTTATTCTATGATATATCAATCAAACATACTCAAAATGTAACTTATAAAGCATTACTGTCCTCTAGCCAATTACTCATTTATTCAACTTCAGCTTCTGTTAACCCAAATATAGCTAAAATTTCTCTCTGTACTGAGACAAAATCTAGATTACAAACTTTAACTGACACAAACAGAACCCCTTTAATAACAATCCCCTACCTTAAAGCATTGCGATGTCTAGGGGAGCTACCCTCAGAATCCCAGCTAATTGATATTGTTGTTCAAGCTGGAATAAACTTTAAAAATGTTCACTAATCGAATGGAGTCATCATGTTAAATATCACAGGCAAGGCCACTTTTATCACTGTAACCGTCACAATTGATAAAAATGAAGTACCGACTTTTTCATACAGTAATGAAACTGGTTCAGTAGAAGTGTCAGGGGAAAGCACCATTACCTATTTATTAGATGATTTGACAGATAAAGGATTAAAATTTATAGGCGCCGCCTTTGAAACCCCTTTTGATGGAATAGTTGATGCTGTAACCACGAGCAGTGATGGAAAAATAATCCAATTGATGGACTTAGACAACGTGATTGGTACAACCAAGTTTCAATTTGTGCTAACCAACACAGATAACTCTTTACTACTCCTAAGCGAAGACCCACAAGTAATAAATCGAGGACAGGGTAGCGTACAAGAATGCTAAAACTTTAAACAAAAAACCATCACTTTCAGCACCTTAACTCGGAAGGTTAGCGAAAGGTTATAGTTAGCAGAGTTCGATAGAGTATTAACTAGAAAACGCAGTCACTGCATATAAAATTAACTTTCTAGTAAGGATACTCGTTATGTTAGAACTCACTTCCACTGCTGAGAATCAGTTAACCCAGATTTCTCAAGTGAAAATGGACATGTTCATTGGCGACACGTTAGGTAGTAATTACCATTGCAAATTTGGCGTCAATGAGCAGCCTCCGAGTACTAACCCATTAACGATTGAACCTCAATTTTTATCCAATAATTTAGCCCATCATACAAGCGCTAAAAAAAATGCGGATGCATCACAACCCACTTCGGGGCTTGTTACCAATCTAGCATCGAACTTTAGCCAAAACTCTTCACAACAAAATGGTGTAACCAAATTGGGTGGCAATGCACTCAATTCATTATCAACTTTGGTTGAATACATGATGGAAGCAATGATTGTGGTTGATGAGTTTGGCAACATTCAAATGGCGAATCGTCATGCGGTGTCTTTATTACTCGACTGCGATAGAAGCTCGACAAACTCGTTAATTGGTCAACGCTGGCAGTCTTACTTGTGCGAGCCGCAAAAGTCGCATTATCAACAGATGATCCTTGAATCACAAATAGAACCTAGACCACTTAATCATCTCCCAAATGAAACCACACTGAATATGTCTAATGGCCAAACCATTGATGTTGAAATGTCTGTGACTCACTTCCCGATGTCTGAGCCTTTATTTGCCATAGTGATAAGAGATTTAAGTAAGTATCGCGCTGAATATCAGCAACTATATAAATGGGCGTCCACTGACTGCTTAACTAACTTATCTAATCGTCGTGTATTTGATGCAGACTTAAAACACCATTGGAAAACCTGCCTAGAACAAGGTGATCCTATCAGTGTGTTAATTATCGATATCGATCATTTTAAAGCTTTTAATGACAGCCATGGTCATGTGATGGGTGATCGCTGCCTACAAAAGATTGCCGCGGCAATTAAAGCATCACTGCCTAATGAGGAGTGCACTGCTGCAAGGTACGGAGGAGAAGAGTTTGCACTAGTGATGCCAAATTGTGATACCTCAGAAGTCCAACAAACAGCGCAATTGATTCAAAAAAATATTAATGCCCTCACCTATATGGATATTGGCCTAGATATTTCAGTTGCGGTCAGCGTGAGCCAAGGCCATGCGAGCGAAGTTAATGGACAGTTTAGAACCGCTAATGCTCTACTTTGCGCCGCTGATACTGCGCTTTATCGCGCTAAAGCTGACGGCAGAAACCGAATTAATGCATGCTGCTAATTGAGCTAAAAAATCGTAAAACGACGTTAAGCTTCAGCCTTTAACTATGCTTACTTCAACCATGGGTTAAACAAAACTTATCCGTTTAGCCCATGGAATCTTTTAATAAATACATTACAGTGAAATCACCTGCTGATACTTTCCGCCCTGCTCCAAACCACACATTTCATCATACGCTGTTTGATACTCTAAATTGGCCACTGAGTAGTCATAGCTTTTAAGCAATTCTTTAGCCTCAACAATTGAATGCACACACTCACCAACTCTTTCACCATTAAGTCCTGCGAAATTGTTATTGCAGTCAGTCAAGCCAACTAAGTAATGGGTCGCATCAGCAACCCCAATGATCGTTGCCATATTTCCAGACGTGTTCATATTATCCATTACAAAACACCTAATTAATTGGTTATATATTGCACTACGAACCAAGTCGATAAACAGTTCATAGCTCCAATAATTGAACTTCGATAATTCGGCAACTGAAGCCTTTAACGCAGTAAAGCAGCCAATCGATTCTTTAAAGATAAAAATGAGTAGATAAATACCTAAAATGAGTCGCATTAATGATATAAATTAGGTGATTAATAAATCAAATAACAAGGAATAGTCATGGATTGGTATATTAAGGCATTAAAAAACTACATTAACTTTAAAGATCGCGCCCGCCGTAAAGAGTATTGGTTTTTCGTTTTATTCAATGTAATTGCTGGGATTGTCTTAGGGATAGTGGATAACATGACCGGCACGTTAAACCCAGAAACAGGGTACGGATTATTAAGTGGTATATATTCGTTATTGGTATTCTTGCCTGCACTTGGAGTCAGTGTTCGACGTCTCCATGACACAGATAGAACGGGGTGGTGGATACTTATCGCATTCATTCCGCTCATTGGTGCACTAGTGCTACTTTACTTCTTCGTCTCTGACAGCCAAGAAGAAACCAATCGCTTTGGCCCTAACCCAAAAGGAAGTGAAGTCGAGATTTAATTCAAATTCTGTTTACTCATATTATTTTCGAGATAATAGATACGCCATATCACTCGTGGTTTGATTGACTTATCAAGCCACGAGATATTTAACCTTCCTACACATACTGACTAAATTTAACTCAACCAATTCCCCCGCAATAAAACTGTGATCCACTTCTCTTGAGTCATTATTGAATATGCCCCATTCTGTTCGGCCTTTTTGACAAATGAACGATGTTAACTAACACGCATTTTCAAAAAGATCCGTTCGGATGAAGGTAGCAGGAGAGTGGGGAGTAACCCCACACCGACGAGGCAACTTTATTGGCCACCAGCAGTGGTGAGTTAATAAAGCACTCTTTCAGGTGCCACTTAGTGGTGAGGACTGTTACTGGACGAGCCTCTGGAGAGACTGTAAGCAAAAGCGGTACGTTAGCGATTGTCATTACAGCGCCGAAGGCGAAAGTGCGACTGATTCATCAGTCACGCGAAACGCTCAGGCAAAAGGACAGAGGAGAGGATGACTGTATTCATATATGGTCACTGTCGTTTTTGCTGTGCCTGACTTTTGCCTAACTGTACTCACTCAGTAAGCTTAAATCCTGTGCCCTCTTTTGCCTCAGTACCACTGATCAGCCATATCTTTTCCTCCTCCATATTAATTTAGTTGTTTAATATTCGAGGAACACCATGAATTTTCACGCGCTTTTAGCTGATATCAATGCCATTGTTTGGGGCCCTATTACCCTGTGCTTGCTGGTTGGTACCGGTCTTTATCTCACTATCCGCCTTAAACTTCTGCAAGTATTTCAGCTGCCATTTGCCCTGAGTTTGTTATTTAAACCTGCAACCGGTAAAGGTGACTTATCATCATTTGCCGCGCTTTGTACCGCACTATCTGCAACTATCGGTACTGGTAATATTGTTGGTGTTGCCACTGCAATTAAAATTGGTGGACCAGGTGCATTATTTTGGATGTGGTTAGCCGCTTTTTTCGGTATGGCCACTAAATATGCAGAGTGTATGCTGGCGGTAAAGTATCGCACCACTGACGCTAAAGGAAACGTTGCAGGCGGGCCAATGTATTACATTGAACGCGGTTTAGGCCTTAAATGGTTAGCAAAAATCTTTGCGGTATTTGGTGTTGGTGTGGCGTTTTTTGGCATTGGTACTTTTGCCCAAGTGAACGCCATTAGCGATGCCATGACCATTGCCTTTAACGTGCCAACATGGGTAACGGCATTAGTGCTCACGACTATGGTTGCCGCAGTCACTTTAGGTGGTGTTAAACGCATTGCTAACGTCGCGCAAAAACTCGTTCCAACGATGGCTTTAGGTTATGTACTTGCCTGTATTTGGATCCTATTTAGCTTCTCTGAGCAAATTATTCCAGCATTAGAGTTAGTGATTCATTCAGCCTTTACGCCAATTTCAGCTGCGGGTGGATTTTTAGGTGCAACTGTTGCTCAAGCCATTCAAATTGGTATTGCTCGCGGGGTATTTTCAAATGAATCGGGCTTAGGCAGTGCGCCCATTGCCGCCGCAGCAGCTAAAACCAATGAACCCGTTGAACAAGGATTAGTGAGCATGACTGGTACCTTTTTCGATACCATTCTGATTTGCACCATGACAGGCTTAGTATTGATTATCACTGGTGTGTGGAATGGTGATACTGCGGGCGCGGCTATGACCAGCGCGGCATTTGCATCAGGTGGCTCGGTTATTGTCGGTCAGTATATTGTGACAATTGCGTTGGTTTGTTTTGCCTTTACTACTATTTTAGGCTGGCATTATTACGGCGAACGTTGCTGGAACTACCTGACGAGCAAGCGTTTAGGTGACAAAGGGATTAAGGTATATCAACTGACATTTTTAAGCTTAATTGCAGTGGGAGCTTTCATTCAATTAGATTTAATTTGGATGCTGGCGGATACCGTTAATGGCTTAATGGCAATCCCTAACCTAATTGCGTTAATTGGTTTAAGACATGTAATCTTGACTGAAACCAATCATTATTTTGAAAAGAAAAAGCGCCAAATATCTCAACCTGTTCCAGCAAAAAGCAACTAGTGTGACTTGCTCAATCACTGAATTGCTAAGTCGTTAAATAGATAAGCCATTAAATATATAAGCTATTAAATAGATAAACCTTTGGCATTATTTAGATAACACCAGTCGAGCAATATCAGTTTATTACTGCTGATATTGTTCTGCGTTAGTGTATTTATCCACTAACGCTTGAATAGTGCCATCAGTCTTCAGTTGAGCAATAGCACGATTAATTTGCGGCATCATTTCACTGTGCTCTTTGCGAAGGCGCATCACTAACACTCCTCTTGAATGCACTGACGCTAACGCAATGGGCATGTTTAATTTTTTGGCCCAATATAATGCAGGTAAATCCCCTGATATTGCCGCTTGGACACGCTGTTTATGTAAGGCTTTAATTAGCTGTTTTTCAGAACCAAAATCAACCCGTTTAAAGATATCATCATCATGATAAAGATATCCTCCCACTGTGCCGATAGACTCACCTTCAATCTTACTAATATCAGCCCATTGGGATTTATTTTGCTCTAAGGTAATGATGTTTTCTTGAATATTGAGGATTGGCTCAGATTGTATGAATAGCTCGCCCATATCACCTTTGGGAAACCAGCTTGGGCTGACAAAATCAAAATCTAATAGACCCTTTTCTAATGCTTGATTAGTGCGCCTAGGGGGAAAGTTATGTTTTTCGACTTTAATCTCAGCCACAGACAATATTTGCGGTACAAGCTCACCTAGAATTCCGGAGTTTTCTGCTTGTTCAGGAATGTAATAAGGTACCCATGAGCTAGAACCATTTACATTGTATTTGAGGATTGTCGCAGCACTATTCATTGAGAAAAAACACATAATAGCAGTCACAGTAATCTGGATGATTTTTTTCAAATAATTATCCCCCACACAGTACAAGCAATAAAAAATTACCATCAAATTTCGTAGTATCAACAATTTAAAGTAAAACAATTTGTTAACATAGTTAAGTAATTTTTCATCTAGTAACGTAAAAACATCATCCTTTATTATGGCAAATGCATCCATTTCACTCTTTTATTTTAGCCTTTTATTCATCTAAAGCTTATTAGGCTTAGTCAGCAAATACATAAGTAAAAGCTAAACTGTTAATTTCACTTTAAACTGATGACAATATAAGTCATAGTGAAAAATCTAAATTTAGACTCGAATAATGGATATCGATTAGATTGAAGCCGTCGAATAAAAATCAAGCTGAATCAATAGAAAAGCCCACAATTCCCCTTTTAAACGCACCCAAATTAGGCTTTTATTTACCCGTCATTATTATTGCGGGGTTATTGTTAACGTTTCCTCACAAAACACTCGCAATCTTTGGTTTGTTCACCCAATTCTTCCTTGAAAACTTTGATTCTCAATTCATTCAACTTTCCAGTTTATTGTTAATTATTGCCACCGTTATCTGTTTTAGCCCAATAGGGAAAATACGTATTGGCGGCGACCAAGCCAGAACAGAGTTTAGTTTTGCTAGTTGGATAGCCATGCTATTTACCGCGGGAATGGGCTCGGGGCTGATTTTTTGGGGTGTGGCAGAACCTGTATATCACTTTGTGAATCCCCCTGCTTTTTTGCAAGATGACTTCTCATCAGCCTCAGGCGCATTGGCCATTACCTATTTTCATTGGGGATTACACGCTTGGGCCATATACGCCATGGCAGGTTTAGTGATGGCATGGTTTGCCTATAATCGAAATCGCAGCTTACGGATCAGTGCAAGCTTTAGCGATCAAAAACCAAAGTGGCTGAGCATATTAGATTTACTCGCGGTAGTTGCGATCATATTTGGCATGGCGGGCACATTCGCCAATACCGTAGCATTAATTCAAACCGGGCTTGAGCAAGCCATTGGAATCAATGTGGGCAGTGCTAGTTTCAGGATTGGTTTAATACTGTTTATTGCTGTGCTTTTTACCTTGTCATCGATTGCAGGACTCAGCCAAGGCATTAAACGTTTGAGCCAGTTTAATACCTTATTTATGGTGGCTATTTTAGTGGTAGTGATTGCCTTAGTTGACCCGTTTAACAGTATGAAATTAATGCTGGAATCAACGGTGAGTTACTTGCAACTACTGCCTAAAGTGTCTTTTAGCGTTGGCGAGCCGGCTAAATGGAGCCAAGGTTGGACTGTAATTTACCTAGTTTGGTGGATTGCTTGGGCGCCTTTTGTTGGCCCTTTTATCGCTAGAATAAGTAAAGGCCGGAGCATAAGACAGTTTTTGGCTTGCACGATTTTATTACCCACTTTGACATCTATTATATGGTTCTCAGGCTTTGCAGGTAGCGTGCTGACACAACCTTTCGCAGCTGAAGTGATGGCAGCAGTGAATCAAGAATATACCTTGGGTTTATTTAGCTTTTTTAGCCATTTAAGCAGCGATGCTTTTCCGTTAGGCAGCATTTTATCTGTGGCGGCGATATTGTTATTAGTCACTTTCCTTATCACCAGTGCTGATTCATCGATATACATCACCAGCATGCTCACTGGCAGCGAAAGCCACACAGCTAAAATGCTTTGGAGTATTGTGTTAATCGCAATCACGATTGCACTTGTGACCATTAACGATGTTGATTTAAATAAACAAATTGCCATTGTTGGCGCTATTCCATTCACCTTAGTGATGTGCGCTCAAATCGTATTTTGGTTAAAGGATGTGTTAATTACTAACAAAGAGTTGAACTAAAAAAGCCTGACGAGAGCATCAGGCTTTTCATTGATAACAGATATGTCTTTAAATATGTTTACAAATACAGGACTGTTATTTCGCTTCGGTTACTATGTCTAAATTCAGTTTCACATCCAATGACAGACGAGCAAGCTTGTTATTTAATATTAACCGAACCTTATGTAAATCAGGCAATAACTGGTGAGACTTTTTAGGGTTAACGTTAATATTTACCATTAATTCAGGCCCAACTTTAGCAATACCTGTCAGCATTAACTCCTGCGGGCTTGAACCATTTGCCTCTGATACACTTTCGTGAACTAATGAACAGATTTCTTTGCTGGGTTTCATCATCAGAAGCTCTCTAAATGCGCCAATTAACATCATTAATGGCACTTTAATAAAGTACGCACCGATAAGCAGCATCATGACTGAGTCAGCATACACTGCATAAGCATACCAAGGCGTATACGTTAGAATTAACCCAACAATCAAACCTGCACACACTGCCCCACTCACAACGGCGTCCATTTTCCATAGTTTGATTTCAGCAATAAATAACCCAGAACGTTTAGGTTCGTTTTGCTTAACTAAAAACCACCATACGGCGAGACAACCAAACAAGTTAACAAAACCAAATACGGCAACGAATGACATATCAATTTCTCTACCACCACTTAGAAATACATTGAGTGCTGATGACAAACTGAAGCCTAATAACATCAAAATCACCGCCCCTTTAATGGCGACAACAATAGGTTCAATTATGGCTTTACCAAACGCGAATTGTGAACGAGAAGAACCACGCATATAACCAGAAGCAGCAAGCGATAACATCGTGAGCAATAATCCAATTAAAGAATAGCCACCGTCAAATAATATGACAATAGAACCACTCATTAATCCCACGACTACACCCATAACAGCAAACGATAACGCTGCTAAAGCAGAGATAATAAGTAATTGTTTATCTTCTATTTTATTTTTTTCACACATTCATTATCACCAGTAAAAACCTGTGATAATTATTGCTGTACAAGGCTATTTTCTCAACAGCTCATCAAGTTGATAAGCCACACCATGCATCACAAATCAATTAAGTGATTTATAATCAATTACTTGCAGACACCTTCAGCGTCAACAATATTGACACTGAGTGAGTTAGTAACATTTTAGTCGGTTAAATCAGAACTTAAACAGGTAATCACTGATCTGATCGCACAGCCAAGATACTGGCTCTGGGATCGCGCTGCCTGGCATTGAAAACATGCAATAGTCTTCATGGGTCAAACCATAAGTGTGCTTAATAACGGCCAACTTTTCACTACGTAAGTGAGGACGAATAAGCGGTTCAGGTAACACACCCCAGGCTTTTTCAGACACTATGGTATTGAGCATGTATTCAAAACTCGAAAAGCCAATATGCCTTAAGGAAAAAGGCTGTAGCTCAGGGTTATCTTTGTCATTTAAATACACCATCACAGCTTGCATCGATTCCCGTAGTTGGCTATCTGACACTCGCTTTAAACTGGCCAAGGGGTGATGACTTTCGCATACTGACATCATTCGAATCTTACCCAGTGGTAAGTAGTCTGTATTGGCATCATCTACTCGTTCAAAATCCACCCCAAAGGCAAAGTCCACCTGCCCGGTATTAACCAGATTGGCTAAATCACCGCTAGATGCTAAAACGGTGTTCACTGTGGTGGCATCAAAGTGGTTATTGAGGGCTAAAATGAACGTTTGCCAGACTTCATCAGGGAAAGAGTCATCTCTAGCAAGCCAGATTTCAGAGCGAAACTTATCGATGGTTTGCTCGCAGGTCTGTTTGATTCGTTCACATGTCGACACCACGCTTTCGCAATCTTTATAGATAGATTTACCCACTTCAGACAACACTAAACTATTGCCAGAACGGGTAAACAACTTAGCTTCTAAACTGGACTCAAGCGCTTTAATCGCCATGCTCAATTGGGTGCGATTGCTATTCAGTTGCTTAGCTGCTGCGGTCACTGACCCAGCATCTGCAATGGCGCAAAATATTTCTAACTGCTTAAGATTCATAGTTTGACCGAATGATGCCGATTAAACTTCGATAGTTACTGCTGACGAAGTTGGTATTGTGTTTGAGCTAATTGATTAAATTGTTCCAATAAGCTCAGCTGGTTATTTGTTTGCGAGCCATTCTGTAATGCCTCATTTTTTATAGATTTAGTTGCTAGAGGCTTAGCTTATTCAAACATAGTTTGCGCGGCCAAGGTTTGTAAATCAATTTTTAACTGGCCTTGGTTATCGTATTGACTAGCAAACGTGATCATATTAATCATATGCGCTTGCCAATCAATCAGCTGAGCAATAACCAATGACCAATGACCAATGACCAATGACCAATGACATATTGAAAGGCTGCATATCCATTAAGCAAGGTTAAACAATCTCTAAAGCCCAAGCCTGTTAATTGCTTCAGCCCCGCAAATTCGACTATACAACCTTGAAAGATCAACAGGTCCTAGGTTGAACATAGTCAGCATACTCCCATGAGAGTATTTATTATTGTTATATTTTCTCGTCTGCTGAATATCACTTATTTTTACTTGTTCAGCATTTAGGTAGTGAGCTGTGAACTTTGGCCTCCACATCGAGACTAATACATTAATGGGGCTATATTGTTCCATCAGCTTATATTGTTACTGAGTAGAGTTTGGCATGAAACCAGATCGCACCACGGCAATGCAAAATATCATATCTCAAGTTAAAGCCGAGTTTCCTTTGACGGAGCCCGAGACCTTCGTGTGCGGCCCAGAGGGGAACTGCCAAGGTTGCCCGAAAAAGTTACTAGAGTTGGTCGATAGTGAAATCAGTTACTGGGAAGCTGCAATCAGTAATGGTGACACCCCACAACTTGGCGATATAAGTCGTTTCGGCAAACTGTGTAAAAACGTCAAACGTGGATTAGATAGAAATGGAGTTATTGATAAATATCGCGGCTATCTACAAAAAGAATAAATCAAAAGCGCAAACCAACCGAATAAGCATGCCCAGCCACGTAAGCTCTTTAGGCGTTCGAAGTGTTTTTTTAAAGCCCTTACCTTAAACCTTTCATCAAGTTAGCCAATGTTCTATGCTTAATTACGGCCTAGTAATTAATAATAACTTCAATACAATGGTCATATAATCGACATAATAAAAATGTACCCAAGTGAGGCAAGAATGGAAAAATCCAAAATAGTCGTTATTGATGATGATCCAGTATGTACTAGCATGTTGCTTGCCATTCTAGGGGATGATTACCTTGTATTGACGGCTAATTCAGGAGATGGCGCCATTGAACTATTGTCATCGGTAAAACCTGATTTAATCTTCCTTGATATCACCATGCCCGATATCAATGGCTATCAAGTATTGAAATATGTAAAAGAACAAACACCTAATGCAGACGTGCCAATTGTAGTCGTTAGTTCATTAGTTGAAGAGTCAGATCAAGATTTTGCATTAAAACTGGGGGCAAATGATTACCTTACTAAACCTATCTTGCCGAATGCGGTGCAAGGGATGGTAGATAAATATCTAGCGTAAACACTTTCCCTTATTCGACTGAAAGAATCAGTTATAAAAAACGCCGCTATAGTTTATCTATTGCGGCTTTTTTTCATATTTTAGCGTATGAAATCAGTGGTTATTTAGCGCCAGGTTCTGCGTGCTGATTCATCCATTTCTCAACTTCGTTGTACCAGTAAATTGAGTTATTTGGCTTCATGATCCAGTGGTTTTCATCTGGGAAGTAAATCATTCGCGACTCGATACCTTTGGTTTGCAAGGTACGGAACAGCTCGAAACCTTGCCCTACAGGCACGCGGTAATCTAATTGGCCATGTACCACTAGCGTTGGCGTATCAAAGTTTTCAGCGCCGTAATGTGGCGAAATTGATTTGTAGATCTCAGGGTTATCCCAATAATCGCCAAAGCGAGTGCTATGAACCGAGAAATCAGCTGCCATTTGCGAGTACATGTTATATACCGCAGCATGGATAAATAATGCATTAAACGGCTGATCTTTTTGACCTAAAATAATCGATGATAAGTAACCACCGTAGCTTGCGCCACCAGCCACTAAACGATCGTTATCGATCCAATCTTTCGCTTTAAACCAATCAGTCGCTTTGAACACATCTTCCAACGACTTGTTTTTCCAGTCAGGGTTGATGCTGTCAGTGTAGTCTTGACCAAAACTGTTAGAGCCGTGGAAGTTAGGCCATGCCGTTACGTAACCCCAAGAAGCAAATGTTTGTGCATTCCAGCGGTAATGGAAACCATCAGAAATAGCACTATGAGGGCCACCGTGGATCAGCATCATTAACGGGTACTTTTTGCTTTTATCAAAACCTGGAGGGTAATGAACCCACATTTGTACGTCTTGGTCGTTATAACCTTTGTAGGTCACTGACTCGTAGGTACCCATATCAACATCAGCTAAAATGTCATCGTTAAAGCTGTCTAAACGAGTTGTTTTGCCATTGCTTGGGTTAATTTTAACTAAGCGAGCTGGGTACAAAAAGCTATCGTTAGCGGCGACGATAGTGCCGTCGTTAGCTATAGATGGCGCACCGAAGTTAGTTTGCTTAGTAATCGGTTTTACTTTGCCATTTTTAGCATTGATATGGAAAATGCGGCGCGTCGCGGCATCATCAATCGCTGCGTAAAAACCTTTGTTATCAGCAGTCCAGCTAAAGCGGGCAATTGAGCGATCCCAGTCAGTGGTGATCACACGTTCTGTGCGCTTTTTCACATCCAATAACACAAGGTTAGCTGTGTCAGCATAAAAACCGTGGATCAGCTGGCGAGTAAAGGCTAACGTTTTTCCATCTGGGCTGAACGTTGGGCTTGAGTCTGGCGCTTCATTTTTAGGGGTTAAGTTAACAACTTTACCACTGCCAATTTTCGCCATGAAAATATCAATTTTTGGGTCAACCTGATTAGCCCAACCATTACTGTTAAATGCAATTAGTTGCTCGTCTGGTGAAATATCGTAGTTGCCACTGCTTTGCGATGAACGCGGTAGTTGCTTATTCAATGGCTGAGTAATCGCTTCTACTTCGCCACCTGTAGCTGGAATACGAAATACATGAGCTTCACGGTCTTCGTCTATCCAGTGATCAAAACTTGAAAACGGCAGTGCATTCCATTGGTGCGCAGAGACTTTATTGTCTTTGTTAGCTGCTAACTGAGTTGCCATTTCTTCCCAGTTTTTACCTGGGAAGATACGACTAATGAAGTAAACATTTTCGCCGACCCATTTAAGGCCTTTAACGCCACCTGGAACATTGGTTAAGCGCTGGGCTTCACCCGCTTTGTCCATTGGTAATAAATACACTTGGCCAGCATCATCTTTATTACGCTTGCTGATAAACGCGAGTGTTTTACCATCAGGAGAAAACGTTGCTTCACTTGCACGTTGCCCTTCTGCGGTCAACGCACGTTGACCTTTACCGTCTTTATCAAATAACCATAACTGAGTTGCACCTTTATCTTCAGGCACATCGTACTGAGTCACAGGGGCGATAATATATTCGCCATTGGGTGAAATAATTGGATTACCAATACGGCTTAATTGCCAAAGCACATCAACCGATAAGGTAGTGTCTTGTTCCGCTTTATTTTGCACTGAATGCGTTGATTTTGTTGGCTCTGCCGCTATTGATGCCGCAGGCATCAACAAGCACATGAGCACTATCCCAACTTTCTTCACGAGAGGACTCCTTGATTTATTGTTATTTTCTTCATTGCTAGCATTTTATAGTAACGCCAGTCAGTACAGCTAGTGATGAATGTTAATCGAATTAACAACGAGAGAACGGGATAACCATCACCCTTGTTACATCAGCATAAATCCATTGTCATGCTTAACAATTAAATAAAGCTTAAAGCGCACTATTCCACTTAAAATCAATCGCATTAGCAAACTGCTGTTTATTTTTTACTCACACACCATCTCGGCATCAAATTGATACATTGATCAAAAATTAGTACTAAACATCATCAATATGTTTGCCTCAACCCAAACATTTGGCTATTTTACCAAATGACAAAACGTTTTATCACATTTCAACCTGCAAGGACTTTGCAATGACAGAACAAGAGCAATTAAGGCTGGATGCACGATCAGCTGTTCTTAAGGCATTAGCACACCCCACCCGCCTATGGTTACTAGAACAACTGCAACAAAATGAACGCTGTGTGTGTGATTTAACCGATGGCGTTAATGCTGATATTTCGACGGTATCCAAACACCTTTCAGTACTAAAACAAGCGGGCATTATCAGCAGCCGACGAGAGGGGAAAAAATCTTTTACCGCCTTGAGACCCCATGTTTGCTGAAAATGTTCGATTGCGTAGAAACCGTTATTGAAAAGAACGCAAAAAAACAAGCTGCATTACTTAAACCATAAAGCTTAAGCCTTAAAGCTTAGTCCTTCACGACCATAAGCAATGAATATAACTCTGGTTAATTGTCCTTGTCGCTGATTAGCCCGTTCCTAAGAAAAGAAGTAGAGGAATAACAAATGAAAATTGAAATACTCGGAAGTGGTTGTAAAAAATGCACTAATTTAGCCATCGACGTATCAGCAGTTGCTGAGCGTTTGGGTGTCAAAGCTGACATTGAGAAAGTCACCGATATGGCAAAGATTTTAGATTATGGGGTGATGTCGACTCCTGCGATTGTGATTAATCACAAAGTCATTACGGCAGGCACAGTGCCATCCTCTGATGAGATTGAAAACATTCTCAAGCAATCTCACTAGTCATTAAAAGGATACGTCATGAATATTCGAACAACTGTGTCTAAATGGCTACTGCCACTTGCAGTTATTTGTAGCTTTGCTGCAATGCAGCTCCATGTTCAAGCTCAAGCAGCAACGGAAATAGCAATCGCCCCACCAGCAGTGGAAATGACAAACAACCAAAAGCTTAATGTTTACTACTTCCACGGCAATGTGCGCTGCACTTCTTGCAAGCTAATTGAGAAATATACTAATCAAGCTATTAACTCAGGTTTTACGGCGCAAATTAAGCAAGGCGATGTGGCGCTCTCGACGATTAACCTTGAAACAAAGGGCAATGAACACTTCATTGAAGACTTCCAATTGATCACTCGCTCAGTGGTCATTGCAATCGAAAAAGACGGTGAAACATTACAATACCGCCGCTTAGATCGCGTATGGGAGTTAATTAAAGATCAGCAAAGTTTCACCGATTATCTGTATCAACAAATCGGTGAACTTACCGACACTCGCCAAGCCCATGATCTAAGTATCAACAGTTCAGAGACTTTAGCCCATGGTTGAATGGCTGTTGGTATTAACCAGCGCACTTTGGTTTGGGGTACTTACCTCAATCTCACCGTGTCCACTGGCCTCAAATATTGCCGCAGTGTCATTTTTGAGTAAGCAAGTAGAGAAACCCACGCAGTCAATGCTGATGGGAGCATCATACAGTGCTGGACGTATGCTGAGCTACATAGTGTTAGCAGCTTTACTGTTACACAGTGCGATGTCTGCGCCGCAAATTTCAAACTTTTTGCAGACCCAAATGAACATGATACTGGGGCCTGTACTGCTATTTGTCGGTGCCTGCTTGTTTGGTTGGATTAATCTGCCGACATCCAATTGGTCTATATCCAATCAATTACAGCAGCGCTTAGCCAAGCGTGGTCAAATCGGTGCATTCAGTTTAGGCAGTATATTTGCTTTATCATTTTGCCCGACATCTGCTGCACTATTTTTTGCATCGCTTCTACCTTTAGCTATGGCGCAGCAATCCAGTTTTTGGTTACCTGCAGCCTATGGCGTAGGCACTGCGCTACCTGTACTTATTTTTGCCTTGTTACTGCAACTAGGCACAGTAAAAGTGGCGACGCTGTTCAAACAAGTGACTCTCATCGAAAAAATCACCCGGCGACTGTCTGGTGCCATTTTTATCGCAGCAGGGTGTTATTACTGCTGGTATTACTTAATTCCATTAATGAGGTAGCCAATGTTTGCTTGGTTCTCAGTATTTGCCGACTGGTTTGTATACGATATTTTAGCTTTATCAAATCAAACTCAGCTTGGCCAAGCCGTCCACTTTTTTGTGGAAGATACCACTAAGATTTTTGCCTTACTGATCGTGATGATTTATGCCATCGGTTGGCTTAGAGCATCCCTTGATGTTGAGCGTGTTAGAGGTTACTTAGCAGGAAAACCTAAAGTTGTAGGTTATGGGCTGGGCGCTGGTTTCGGCGCCATCACGCCTTTTTGCTCTTGTTCGAGTATTCCAGTGTTTTTAGGTTTTACCTCTGCGGGGATCCCTATTGGGATCACCATGGCTTTTTTACTGACATCGCCTTTAATCAATGAAGTCGCCATCTTATTGTTGTTCAGTTTACTGGGCTTAAAAGTCACCTTAATTTACGCGGTTACTGGCATCGCGATTGGTATTTTAGGCGGCGCCTTACTGGATTTACTAAAGGCTGAGCGTTGGTTGCAACCCTTAGCAGCAAAAGCCTATGCCATGGGCCAAGTCGCATCTGAGCAACAGGCTGATGCCATCACGGCTGCAGCAAGTAATACTAATGCTGAAAAAGAACAAAAAGTCACTTGGCAGCAGCGGCATCAATTTGCAAAATCTGAAACCAGTGAGATTTTTGGCCGTGTTTGGAAATGGGTGATTATTGGTGTCAGTTTAGGCGCAGCATTACACGGGTTTGTCCCAGCAGGTTGGCTTGAGGCAAATCTAGGTGATGGCCAGTGGTGGTCAGTACCTGCCGCTGTAATAATGGGAATTCCGCTATACGCTAATGCGACAGGAGTAATACCTGTACTTGAAAGCTTATTAATTCAAGGCGTGCCTTTAGGCACAACACTGGCTTTTTGCATGAGTACAGTGGCAGCCAGTTTCCCTGAATTCATTATGCTAAAACAAGTCATGCAGTGGCGTTTGCTCGCTCTCATTTTTTCAATATTATTACTGTCCTTTACCCTAATGGGTTGGATGTTAAACATGGTTTAGTGGCTGTAAATATTAGCAAATACTTTTCATTCGCTCCCTATCGGGTTTCAATGATAAAATAGCCCTAGTAGTTAACTTAATATGAACATAAGGTATTGCAATGAACCCTATTATTGCCCTGTTAAAAGAGCACAATGTCAGCGATGAAAAAATCAATGAAGTGTTCCAAGCATTAACTCAAAACCCAATGATGGCGATGAACATTATCGGTCAACTGGGTATTCCAGCCGAGAAGCTACAGCAGTTAATGGCAATGGTTATGCAAAACCCTGGGCTGATTAAAGAAGCAGTATTAGAGTTAGGATTAGACTTCTCGAAAGTGGAAGCAGCTAAAGCCCAAATGCAGCAGTAAACCTAAAGCGTTAATATACTGCATGAAATATAAAAACGGCCAATCAGTGATTGGCCGTTTTGTTTTCTATAAGCTAATACTGAGTTCAAACTACTTAACTAAAAGTACTTAGCTTAAATATATTTACCTTTTAATCTGCTATTTAGAAAAAACCTAATGGATTAACGTCATAGCTCACCAACAAGTTTTTAGTTTGTTGGTAATGATTTAATGCCATTTTGTGGGTTTCACGTCCGACACCCGACTTTTTATAACCGCCAAATGCCGCATGGGCTGGGTACATATGATAACAATTAGTCCAAACTCGACCCGCTTGGATCTTACGCCCCATTCGATAAGCTAAATTGGTGTCACGCGTCCACACCCCTGCACCTAAACCAAAGTCAGAATTATTGGCCATTTCAAGGGCTTCTGCTTCATCTTTAAAGGTGGTTAACGAAATCACTGGACCAAAAATTTCTTCTTGGAACACCCGCATGTCATTAGTGCCTTTAAGTAAGGTAGGCTGAATGTAATACCCTGTACCTAAATCATTATCTAGGGCTTCCACTTCTCCGCCTAATAACACTTCAGCGCCTTCATCTTTGCCAATATCAATGTAGCTAAGGATCTTATCAAACTGCTCTTTTGAAGCCTGTGCACCCACCATAGTATCGGTATCTAGCGGGTTACCACGTTTAATCGCTTTTGAGCGCTCCAGCACTTTTTCCATGAATAAAGGATAGATGTCTTCTTGAATTAGCAGCCTTGATGGACAAGTGCACACCTCGCCTTGGTTAAAGAATGCCAGCACCGCCCCTTCAACACATTTACTTAAATATTCATCTTCAAAGTTCACCACATCACCAAAGATGATATTTGGCGATTTACCACCAAGCTCTACCGTTGAAGGAATGATATTCTCAGCCGCACACTTCAATATATGTGAGCCTACTGGCGTCGAGCCAGTAAAGGCTATTTTATCAATCCGTTTACTCGTCGCTAATGCTTGCCCAGCCTCTTCACCAATACCATTGACAATATTTAACACCCCAGCAGGCAGTAAATCCCCAACCAGCTCCATTAAAAACAATATCGATGCAGGCGTTTGTTCGGCAGGCTTTAAAATCACGCAATTACCGGCAGCTAATGCTGGGCCTAACTTCCAAGCTGCCATTAATATTGGGAAATTCCACGGAATAATTTGGCCAACTACGCCCAATGGTTCATGAATATGATACGACAACGTATTGGCATCAATTTCAGCAGCACTGCCCTCTTGGGCACGCAGGCAACCTGCAAAATAACGAAAGTGATCCACAGCCAAAGGGATATCGGCATTAATTGTTTCACGAATCGCCTTGCCGTTATCCCATGTTTCGGCAACTGCCAATGGAATGAGGTTTGCTTCAATTCTATCGGCTATTTTTAATAAAATATTTGAACGTTCTGCTGCTGAAGTTGCTCCCCAAGCATCTTTAGCTTTATGAGCAGCATCGAGTGCAAACTCAATATCCTGCGCATCTGAACGTGGAATTTTACAAAATACTTGGCCATTAACTGGGCTAACATTATCAAAGTACTGGCCATTGATTGGCTCAACCCATTGGCCACCTATGTAATTTTGATAAACAGACTTATAGGACATTTCAGAGCCTGCTTCACCGGGTGCTGCATAAATCATAATACTTTCCTCTAATTGTATTTGTTGGAAACCTAATTAAGCTAAATCAGTTAAAGCAGAAATGAGTATTCTGAGAATCCACAGCTGTTGACCCACAGTACAAATGATTGTGTAGCCTGTGTCTGACGCATTGCGCCAATAGCAAGGATTGTTGTAGTCCAACGGATGAGACATAGGTGACAATATGATTAGAGGCAATTTGCAGCGTAAACGCAGCCAGCCCAACTTACTGGTAGAAAACAAAAATAGCTTTGCGGGCCCAGAGTCAGAACTAAGCATTTACGACACTTTTGAACAAGCATCTAGGGTGGCTTTAAAGTCCGATCAATTATTGTTTTGCGGAATGGTGACAGGTAAAAAAGTCATGCATTCAGAGCAAGACTTTGAAGCTGCGTTTTATCCCCATGAGTCTTTCATCATGGCGCCTAACCAAGCCGTTGAAATCGACTTCCCCGAAGCCCAAATTCATAAACCCACTACTTGCTTAGCAATAGAGATCTCAACAGATCGTATCCAACAAGTTGCAGATCGGCTTAATATCGACTCCCCGATCCAACAAGATTACGGTCATTGGCAGTATCAACAGGCGTTAGTCCACACCCACCATACTCAGCAAACGCAAGCCTTGCTCGATAGAATGGTGGGGATATATACCGAGAATGAGCAAGATCGCAGTTGTTTAATTGATTTGGCAGTATCTGAATTAATTGTGCGCTTACTCAGACACCAAACTCGTGATTTCTTATTGCAGCACAGTGATAATAATCCTGAATTTAATGGCCTTAATGCAGCGCTGCAATACATCAGCCTGCACCTTAACGAGCCATTGAATATTAATGAACTATGCCGCCGAGCTTGCATGAGCCGCAGTAAATTTTTCCAACAATTTAAAGCTCATTTAGGCTGCAGCCCAGCGGCTTTTCAGCAGCAAGTTCGTTTACGAAAAGCTGCGAGCCTTATAGAGCAAGGGCAACAAATTACCCAAGTGTGTTTTTCACTCGGTTACAGCAGCGCAAGTCATTTCAGCCGGCTATTTAAAGCCTTTTTTGGCCTATGTCCTTCTGCTTATAAACAGCGCCATTTAGACAGCTAACCATTTTTAGTTTTGTTTTTTAGCCTGCTGTCGATATTGATTAGGGGTCATATTTCTACTGCGCTTAAAGCTATGGCTAAAATTCGCACCATCACTAAAACCTAGCTGCTGCGCGATTTCCTCAAGCGGTATCGGTTTCAATAACAGCTCTTCGGCAATACCAAATCGAACATTATCTCGCACTTGACGCCAACTGGTTTGCTCAGATTTAAGCTGGCGATGCAGGGTGCGAGTGGTTCTAGATAAATAATCGGCAATGTCTGCCATTGAAGCCTTTAAACCAAGATGAATTAGCGTCTCTTTAACCAACTTTTCTGTAGGCTTCCAATCTTGTTTTTGCTGTAGTAACTCATTGCATTGAGCTTCACAAATTTTGACTGTTGCCTCATTGGCTTTCAGTAAGGGAGTATCTAACAAATGTGCTAGGCCAACAAAGCCATTAAAGTCGGCATTAAATTTCACCTCAACGCCAAATCTTCGCTTAATGATGTCAGTACAAAAACCGGCAGGTTGAGGGGCGGTAAACTGCAAGGTAATCGGCGTTTCGCCTTGTTCAAAAACCTGATCAAAAACCGTTTGTTGGATCATTGCCGCGCCAATCATGTCCCTTACTAGTGTGAGTTCACCCAATTTACCCGGTATATGGCAATTAAAGGTCAGTGCAAGTTCGCCCTTTATCTCAGTTAGCGCAATAGTTGAAAAAGCATAGGTTAAATCGATATATTGCAGCGCCAGCTCAATCGCTTTTCTTGCCGTACTGCTCGCTAGCAAAGCATATCCCATAATACCGTAACTGGTTAATTGGTAACGACAACCTAACTCAACACCCAGTTCAAAAGCGCAGGAGTGATGCTTCAATAAGTTGTTTAACACAGTCAATTCTTGGCTTGCTTCAACTTGATGATGGTGATCATTTAACTGAGAACTGACAAGATCAGTGCCTTGCAGCAAGTCTTCCTGAGAAATGCCTTGCTCGATGCCGTAGGCAACCAGAATTTGCACACTAGTAATGTCTCTTACAGTCATTTGCCACCACTCACGATCTGTTAAACCCCATTTGTTAAAACCCAATCTCTTAAGAGCTAATGCCTTAAGAACAAATGTCTTAAGAACAAATGTCTTAAGAACAAATGTCTTAAGAACAAATGTCTTAAAATCACAAATATAAGTCCATTTTCAGCCTAGATCAACGTAAATGAATTTTCTATGCTAGACAAATAAACAAATTGATAACAATTTAAAGCGAGTATTCATTAAGCGCTTAAAATCATGTTTCTTGGATAAAATACTCAACAGAGGAAGCTATGACCCAAATAAAAAGAAACCCTAAAGTGGTCATCATTGGCGCTGGTATGACAGGCATTTTAATGACAATTAAACTTCGCCAAGCGGGCATTACTGACATAGTTATTCTGGAAAAGAAAGCCTCAGTTGGCGGAACTTGGCGAGAAAATACCTACCCAGGAGCGGCGTGTGATGTTCCCTCGCACATGTATACCTACTCATTTGAACCCAACCCTAATTGGAGCCACTTTTTTGCTAAAGGGCCAGAAATAAAACAATATTTTGAGTCAGTTGCCACTAAGTATGAGGTGAATAAAGACATTCATTTTAATGAGATGGTTACTGATGCATCCTACAATAAAGGAAAATGGTTGATTACCACTCGAGCCAATAACAAGGATCCAGCTAACACCACTAAAGTGAACACAGGCAGTGTGAACACAGACAATGCAGACACAAGCAGTAATAAAACTTACGAAGCTGATTTCATTGTGTGCGCCACAGGGATTTTGCATCACCCCAAATTCCCTGACATTCCTGGGATAGCAGATTTTAAAGGCAAAATGTTTCATACGGCTGAGTGGGATCATTCAGTGGATATCAATGAAAGCAGTCGTGTCGGTGTAATTGGTACAGGTTCAACGGCGGCGCAATTTATCCCAGAGCTTATTAAAACAGGCGCGAAAGTATCGGTATTTCAGCGTACGCCGCAATGGATCATGCACTTACCTGATTTTACCTTTTCAAGCACCATGAAAAAGCTGATGACCCGCTTTCCGCTTATTACCACTATGCACCGCAATGTGGGGAAGTTCATTCTAGAACACTTATTTACCAAGGCGGTGACAGGCCATTTTGTCCAAAAACATATTCTCAACTTTATGTGCAAAGCAACCCTAAGGTTCAGCATAAAAGACCAAATATTACGTGAAAAACTCAGGCCAGATTATCAAGTAGGCTGCAAGCGCGTGATCATTAACACTAGTTTCTATAAAGGCATTCAAAAGCCCAATGCAAATCTAGTCACGGACAATATTGAACGCATCACTGAATCCGGCATTTTGACTAAAGATGGTAAACATCATGAACTCGACGTATTAGTGCTCTCAACGGGTTTTAATGCCTTTAATTTTATGCGCCCGATGAACTTAACCGGTCGCAATAATCTCCACATTGATGAAGCTTGGCAGCATAAGATTAAAGCTTATCGCTCAATGCTTTTAGCCAATTATCCCAACTTCTTTTTAATGCTAGGCCCCAATACACCTATCGGTAACTTTTCAGTGATCGCCATGAGCGAAGTTCAAACTGAATACGTGATTAAGATGATTGATAAATGGCGCTATAACGCATTCGACGAGTTTGAACCTAAACAACAAGCCATTGATGATTTTAATGCTTATGTAAAAGCAGGGCTTAAGGGAACAAGCTGGGTAGGAGGCTGCCAAAGCTGGTATTTAGATCCCGATGGCGACCCCATTTTATGGCCTTATACATGGCAAAGGTGGGTAGATGAAATGAAAGAACCCCAGATGGAACATATTAATACCACTTCATTTTAATCTAACGGATTACGGGTTTATATGATGGCAAAAAGCATATTTATAACTGGCGCAGCTTCAGGGATTGGTTTAGCTGCTGCCAAGCACTTTGTGCAGCAAGGTTATTGCGTCGGTATGGCAGATCTCAACTTGTCATCACTCAGAGAAGTGACCGCCAATTGGAATAGTGACAATATCTCACTCTACCAATTAGATGTTTGTCGTTTTGAGCAAGTGACGCAAGTCATGGATGATTTTTGCGCTCAAAATAATAACCGCTTAAGTGTTTTATTAAATAGTGCTGGCATACTAACTATTGGCGCATTCGAAAATATGAGTAATGAGCAACATCATCGTACGATTAACGTCAATGTGAATGGGATAATTAATACCTGCCAAGCCGCTTTGCCCTACTTAAAAAACACCCAAACAAGCACTATTGTTAATATGTCATCCGCGAGTAGTGATTACGGTGTACCTGAATTAGCCAGTTACTCAGCCAGTAAGTTTGCCGTAAAAGGGCTGACTGAAGCACTTGAGATAGAGCTTGCACCATATGGCATTAAAGTATGCGATGTATTACCCCTTTTATCGCGACGAACATGCTCAGCACCCAGAAAAATACAGCAAAGGTATTAACTAAATTAGGTCGTCATTTAGCAGTAGAAGAAGTCGTTGAAGTGATTGATAAACAAGTCAGCCAACCTAAAACACATCGAACAGTAGGTGCGCTTTATGGTGTATTACACTTGTTAAGCAACATTTCACCCGCTTTTATTAATCGATTATTCATGAAGATGCTGAGTCGGTAATCTGTTAATAATAAGTATTAAATATAAAAAGGTATGAGTGAATGGGTAGCTTAACTAGCACGGATTCAACTAGCACTGCTTCAACAAAAACGGATGATGCTCAAGCTTTATCAATAAGGTTACAAGCACCTGAGTTAGAATCTAAACAACGCCTTGCGGCTAAGTTGCTCACCTTAACTCCGCTCCATAAACTGCCAACGAAGTTATTCAGACCCATTTATAGCACCATGGATCGATTACTGGGTTTAAGCAAGATTGAGATGGCCAAGGTGATCGATTCAAGCATTGCAGTTACCACACAACCTCATGAGACGAGCGCTAAAACCATTAAGCTTCGTGCATACTACCCTGTTTTTCAGCAAGAAGATGGCACCAATAAGGTCATAACAGCTCAAAAGACCTTAGTGTATTTTCATGGTGGTGGCTGCGTCATTGGCAGTATCGACACCCATGACAGGTTTTGTCGACTTCTAGCTAAACATGGCAAGATGAACGTTATTTCAGTCGATTATCGCCTTGCACCAGAGCATAAGTTCCCAACTCAGATTTGCGATGCTATTGAGGCGTGGAATCACATAAACGATCATCATCAACAATTGCACATTAATCCAAATCATATTGGCGTTGGTGGAGATAGCGCTGGCGCATACCTTGCCTGCATTATTGGCTTAACTCACGTGCAAAATGCGTTACCAGTCATAGCGAAAACTCAGCCTGAGTTTCAGTTTTTAATCTACCCGATGCTTGATCTTCAAGGTTTAACAGAGTCTTACCGAAAGTTTGATAAACAATTAATTCTGACACGCACTTTAATGGATTATTTTAGAGGCCATTACCTAAACTCACTGGATGAAATCTCACAACCACTAGCGAGCCCACTCCTCATAAAAGACATCAGCCAGTCTCCTAAAACTTATCTACTCACCTTAGGTTACGATCCATTAAGAGACGACGGGATGACTTATGCAGCGCGCTTAAAAGATGCTGGAGTGGATACCCATCATCAGCATTTTGACGACTGTATGCATGGGTTTATCTCAATCTCCAAAACCAGCGCCCGTGCAGAACAAGCATGTCACCAAATTGCGATGGCATTAAACCAATTTAATGATGAATAGTAATTTTGGAAGCAATAGTAATTTTTGAAGTTATCGCCTTTGTTAAACTCATTTTTCAGTCACTATAAACGAGCCCAATAAAGTCAGTTCAATTAAAATTAGCCAATCTGGGTATAACAAACAGCCTGACTAACAACGAGTTAAGCAAACTTCCCCCTCAGACTAGTAGTGAGTTTTTATCAAGAAAAAACCAGCGTAAAAAATATCTCATTAATTTTTTACGCCACTGATCAAATCATCCAACTCGATCACACTATTGTAATACAATAATATTGTAGTATCTTGAGGTAGGTACTAATGACATGTTCCATAAGGAAAGCTCAATGAAAAAACTCCAACTTAGTTTATTGACTGCTACCATCATTGCCAGCTCTGCTGCCATTGCAGTCGAAACTGATACTGCTAAGCAATTTAATCTCGATCCAGCAAAAGCACCCGCCCAGAACTTTGATTTAACTAATTGGAAAATTACCCTTCCAGAGTTAACCGAAACAGGAAAGCGCAAAGGCAAAGCCCTAGAGATTGATAAATATCAGTTAGGTAATACTAAAACTCCTTATGAGCATTCAGAGTGGTTTTACACCAACAAAGACACTGGTGCGCTGGTTTTTGTTGCACCAAACGAAGCCCCTACTACGCCAAATAGTAAAAATACTCGTAGTGAACTACGCGCAATGTTGGCCGACCATTATGGTGAGCCAAAAAACAACTTTGTTGTTGCTTCCCATCCTGATGCCAAAGAATACGGCGCTATCGGTGGTCAGCTAAAGGCAACGCTGTCGGTAGACCAAGTCAGTACCAGTGGTAACTTTAAAAAGAATGGCGCTTTTGCAGTGGTCATCGGCCAAATTCATGGTTCTGATAACGAGCCGCTAAAAATCTCGTACCGTAAATTACCCGATCATGAATATGGTTCTTTATCATGGAACTATGAGTTAAACCCCATTCCTGAGCTGCAAGATGCGAAAGATGAAAATGGTAAAAAGCTGCGTCAAGATATTCGCCATAATGTGTTTGGTCAATACAACCTTCGTGAAGGTAGCGCAGAGCCTAAAGATGGCATTAAATTAGGTGAAATATTTGCTTATCAAGTAGATGTGAAAGGTGACACTATGCACCTAAGCTTCACTAAAAATCCTGGCACTAAAGATGAAGTTGTTAAAACCTTCAGTGTTGATCTTGCCAAAGGCAATTACCAAGACCATAAAGTGGATCAAGGTTATGGCCAAGATTGGATGTATTACAAGGCTGGCGCATATAACCAATGTAATACTAAGAAAGACAGTTCAGGCTGTCAGTGGCGTGGCATGGAAGCGGGTGATTACACCCAAGCGACTTTTTACCAGTTAGAGCTTAATCAATAGGCTCGAATCAATAGGCACGGATCAATATCCAATAAACAGCTTAATTCAATTAACTGCTTAGTAAAAAACGGCCAATATTCGTTGGCCGTTATCAAGTTCAATCTGTATTCATTTGAGAAAAATCACTCGCTCATTCCCAACCAAACAGCATTTCACTCCAAAATCCATCCAGTAAGATTTACTTTACAGAACATTACACTACTTATTAATCACTTAACAGCTATTTACCTCAAGCAACACTTGATACAAAAAGTTTCTTTTGTTGCAAAACTGTTAAATAGAATATTCTTGTGCTAAAACAAAATGGAAGGAAAGAGTTGTACTTCATCCTGCCAGCTATCACAACGCAGTAAGCAAAATGCTTAGATATGCTGGTGAATACTTAAACATAAAAAAAAGAGTAAAGTATTTTATGAAACTTTCAACAATCTCAATGTCTCTCATTGCACTAGGTTTAACTGTTAGTAATTATGCACAAGCGAGTGATGATCGCTATGTGATTCAGGTGAACCCGCAACAACAGGGTGTAGTTAAAGCACTAGCTAAACAAGTTGGTGCAGAAGTTCATGTAGAAGGCGATGGTTTCATCGCTGCTACCTTTAGTGGTAAAGATTTAGAGCAAGTAAAAGGTTTACTTAATAATCCGCATATAACCTTAGTGGAAGTCGATCAAAAGCGTCATCTTATGGGATTTTCTGATGATGCTGGCAACCCAATGACAACACAAGTGACCCCATATGCAGTTTATCAATCTCAAGCTGATCAGGTTACATTTGATCCAAATGCCGGTATCAAAGTGTGTGTCATAGATTCAGGCTTAGACCGAAGCAACAATGATTTTAACTGGAATAATATTACTGGTGACAATGACAGTGGTACAGGTAATTGGGATGACCATGGTGGCCCACACGGTACTCACGTAGCAGGGACAGTAGGCGCTGCAGATAATGGATTTGGTGTTATTGGTATGGCGCCAGGTGTTGATATGCACATTATCAAAGTATTCAATGATGACGGTTGGGGATACTCATCTGACTTAGCTCACGCAGCTGACTTATGTTCTCAAGCAGGCGCTAACATCATTAGCATGAGCCTTGGTGGCGGTGGCTCAAATAATACAGAGTCTAATGCTTTTCAAAGCTTCACTGATGCTGGCGGCTTAGTTGTTGCTGCAGCAGGTAACGATGGTAATAATGTCCGTTCATATCCAGCGGGCTACACTTCTGTCATGATGATTGGTGCTAATGATGCCAATAATATTATTGCAGACTTTTCGCAATTCCCGTCATGTACTTCAGGGCGCGGCAGACGTGCTACTACTGATGAAACCATTTGTGTAGAAGTAACAGCAGGTGGTGTCGATACTTTATCAACCTATCCAGCAGGTCTTGCAACGGCGTCAAACTTATCAGCTGATGGGGTTGATTTCGCGTCTTCCGCGATGGAAAATTCAGGTTCTATTTCAGGTTCTACTTTTTACATGGGTACAGCTGAAAGCACAAATGCTGGCGCCAATGGTAATATCTGTATTATCGATAGAGGCGTAATTTCATTCCATGACAAAGTCGCAAACTGTGAAGCCTCTGGCGGTTTAGGCGCAGTCATTATTAACAATGAACCTGGCATGCTTTATGGCACATTAGGCGATACTAACACTACGACTATTCCAGCTGTTGGTGCAGCTTTTGAAGATAGAGATTCACTGGTTAATGCTACTTCCGCCAATATTAATATAGGTACCTCTGACTTTGGCTTTATGAGCGGTACTTCAATGGCAACACCTGCTGTATCTGGTATTGCAGCGCTTGTTTGGTCAAACCATTCAGAATGTACGGGTAGCGAAATTAGACAAGCCCTTAAATCAACCGCACTTGATGCAGGTAGCGCAGGAAAAGATGAATACTTTGGTTATGGTATTGTCCAAGCTGCTGCTGCAGATGCATACCTTAGCGAATTCGGTTGTGGAGGAGGAGTGACTCCACCGCCAACAGGAAGTGATATCAACCTCACGCTTAATGGATATAAATCAAAAGGGGTTAAAAAAGTAGATTTAACCTATAGCGGTGCAACCAGTACAAATGTCGATATCTATCGTGATAATGCAGTAGTGAGTACTTCGGCTAATAATGGCAGTTACACTGACACGATTACATCAAAAGGTGGAGGAAGCTATACGTACAAAGTATGTGAAGCCTCAACTGCAACTTGTAGTGATGATGTCACGGTCTCTTTTTAAGCGACTCACAATATAACATAGCTTGTTAAACGTAAGACTAGAGTGAATGAAACGCGGTCACTCTAGTCTTCTTATAACTGATTTTAATACTCTCACTACCCCACAATCGGCTTTTGACCTGACGAAATGGTTTCAGCGCTTTTCATCAACATATAAATACATGTGGTGATTAGGCAAACACCTAAATAAATAATTAAGCCATTACCCGCCTCAGTAAATGTCGTCGCTAATAGTGGCCCTAATACTGAGCCTACGCTATAACACAGCAACATCATTTCAGTGGCCGACACCATTTTTTCCACTGGCAAACTGTCACATGCAAGCGTAATCGCAATGGGATACAGTGCAAAGCTGCTGGCGCCTAGTAGCAATAAACTAAACCCCATCATTGCTAACGTCGAAGACTCAAGTACGCCCATAACCGCTAAACAACCTAGCATGCAAAATATTGCCATTAATAAGCTTTTGCTCATGCGGGTCGACATTGCACTGGCAATGGGCTGCACTAACATTCCGCCCATAATGATGCTCGCCATTAACAGCCCTGTGTGATCTGCAAATGTACTCGTATGGGTTAAATACGACGGCATTAAGCCATAAATAGGCCCTAACAGCAGCCCTGATACCATGCAGCCAATAATCGCTGGGCGATTAATATGACGAATTTCTTTACGGCTAATACTTTGTTGATCATGACTTGTTGGCTGACCAGAACGTATCAGAATCGGCGCTAGTGTCGCCATAAACAAGAGTAGCAATACACACAAATAAGGCTGTATTCCGTCAGTGCCAAACACTGAAATAGCCAGTTGTCCTACAGCACTACCGCCATACAATGCCGCCATATATAAACCCAAGCGTTTCGCGCGTTGTTTAGGGCAATTGGCCATTAATAGCCATGACTCTACAACAACAAATACCCCTGCCACGGCCATACCCGCCACAAAGCGCGCAGCGAGCCAAGTTATGCCATGTGGTACTAAAAGCATTAGCACAACCGTCAATGCGACTAAGGATAAAAACGCAATAAACGAACGTCTATGGCCGAGCCGTTTAATCACCCGTTGAATACAGGTCGCCCCCAACAGCAAGCCAAAATAAAACACACTCGCTAGCCACGGAGTTAACGATTGCTCGATACCGAAATAAGGCAGTGATAACGGAATAAGGCTCATTAAAAAGCCTGATGCAACAGCGAAAAAAGTTAAACCAACTACAGGGGTGACAATGTTATTTTCAACATTGTTATGCGTGATTATTGTCAATTTCGTACTACTTAATGCAAAATTTTGAAGGGTTACAGCATGCTTGGCGGCTAAAGGGGTAAAATTCCCTAAGACTATTTTCGGCGAATGTATTCCTGAAGCTAAAATAAGTAAAGCATTATTTGTTAACAAAACCCAAAATGATTAAATATTGAGTCATAAATGCTATAAAGATCATGTTACGGTATAAAAAACACGCTAAAAATAAACAAAAAAGGAAGGTGAAGGCTCAAATAATGATATTAGCACTATGGGGGAAGTGATGATGTAAAGCGATAAAATTAAGCGTTATAATTACATGCTTACACATCGATAATTATACATGAAACTATACTTAAGCTATAAATATAAGTACTAGACATTATTACAGGGCGAAAGAAGCAAATATCAAAGTAATGCAAAATAAAATGAGTTTACGTTGCGCTTATTCGCAAGTGGAACTGTAATCGTTGAGCTCAATCAGCCCTTTTAGAATAATGCCGTGATAACGGGCTTTAACCAGTTGATAGTCCATCTCAGGGGCAAAGTAATACGTTACTTCTTCCGCACCTGCTTGCTCTACAGGGATTAAGGTGATTTCACCCCAAGGCGCAACTTCTGATTTTACAGCTTCTTTAACATAAAGCTGATAAGGCTCTATCGCATCAGAAGCTTGTCTAATTAGCGCAAATTGAGTTCGTCCTTGTAGCAATAATTGGCGCATTTGAATGGCTAAAGTATCTACATCGCGAAGGGGGATTTCGGTTGAAGTGTATCGGTCTTTTTCACCATCAATATCCACTTCAGACTCAAGGCCGTTTTGACTGAATGACACCTTCATATCGCGGGCCCGAAACCCAGTGACTAACTGATGAAAGTTATCGGTTATCCACTCGTCTCGAGTATTTGACCATGATAGCTCTGCTCGCTGATCATATTGGGTGCCAATACCTAAAATGCTGGCCTTGCTTGTTGAGGTCACGACAGCAGATTGACCTTGCCATGACTCGGTTCTTTTCATGGTGCCAGTGTGGATACCACTAAGGTAAATATCGTATTCCGATACTCGATTGCACAGCTTAGTCTTACCGCTGACTTGGCTATAAACTTGGCCAGTAACTTGACTCGTTTCTTGATTAGCAACGTGCTCTGCTGACACCGTTAATGCTTCATTATCTGAAGCCTTAACCGTATTTGGCATAAAGCCAAGAACGAGTCCAATGATTGCCGCTGTTGCCAGCCAAGATAAAGCCATTACTACACTGCCATTACTGTTAAATGCTTATACCTTATTAGGCCATAAACAATTTTTGGTTAAAAAACTTCGTTCACATTTAAATAGAAGTTTGTTTCGTTTTCACCGACGCCCACATCGAAGCGTAAGTTAATATTATCTTTGATTTTAAAGCGAAAACCAGTGCCGTATGATGCTAAAAGCTCATCGGTTAAATCACTTACCGTTGGTGCAACGCTGCCAACTGCGCCCCAAAATACCATGCCATAACGCTGGAATATGGGTAAACGATATTCAACTTGGCCCATCATCATTTGCTCATCACGGTAACGGCCTTTAATAAAGCCGCGCATCGCACTTGAGCCGCCTAAATCAGGCAATAAATTCCAAGGCACATCGCCACTGGTAAAATGACCTTGTACTTGCCACGCGATTAAACCTGGTGCATTACTTAAGATTGACGTTGAGCTTAAATCAATATAATTGGCAACTTCGACATTGTAAGTTGAAAACGTCGAATACTCACTGTTTTGATATAGGCCTGCATCAATTTGAAACAACCAACCCTCAGTTGCATTTAAACGATAATCACGTGAGTCGTAAATACTGGTCACTACTACACCTGAACTGAAGTTACTCGGTAATACGCCTTCGGTTTCAATAGACTTTTCAGTTTCCACTAATTCAAGCTTGTCTGCGCTTGAGTAGATAAAGTCAGCACCAATCCCAATAAAGTAATTATCGGCAAACTCTGTCATCCAGCGCGGTTTAAAGCTATAAAGTTGCTCTTCAAACTCGTGATGATTACTGTCTAGATTACCGTCGTCGATCCCTTTACCGTAGTAAACTGCAGCTTCATTGTATAACTCGACATCAAGTAATAAGCGTTGCTTACCGCCATTAAAAAACGTCATGTTTTCAGCTTCAATGCCGTAAGAGTTATTCATAGACACAAATGAGTTAAGCACTAATGAGGAAGGTTGCTCCTCGGCTGTCGCACCATCAGTTTTATACAAACCCACCATTAATAACCCCACACCAAACTTTTTCTCTGGCGTGTAATAAGCGGTTGGCAAGTAGCTCATATCAATGGCTTTACTGTCATCAAACTCACCGTCAGCGCCAAACACCGACAGAATATCATCAACCCAAGTCGGTTCCATGTCTTCTGGTGTTTCAAAAAGTGGCTCAACAGCGACGGCTGCACTTGAAAAAGCGAATAAAGTGAGTAATAAAATCCGTTTCATAATGACTCTAATGTGAAATGAAAAATAATAGGGAAATAGCCATACGGCTCGTGAAGCGCATTCTACCACTACAAAAATTTTCAACAATTAATTTTCTTTTAACTTAGGTATTAATGTTTTACAGATAGGTCATCTATGCGGAATATCAAATAAAATGTAAGGCACCTCTTAATCCCAGTTTACGAGTCTAACTCACTACTCTCACTTGATTTTTACCCTCATACTTAGCTATATAAAGTGCTCTGTCGGCATTTTGTATCATAGGTTCAAAAATATCGACATGAAGTGGCTGATGTTCAAACTGGCTGGCTACTGAACCTGCAACTCCAATACTGGCAGTTAAGTTTAATGAAAGCTCAAGAAGTGAAAACTCAACGCTTTCTATCGCCTCTCTAATTTTTTCAGCTTGCATGATGGCGCTATCACGTGAGGTTTCTGGTAAAAAAACGATAAACTCTTCACCGCCCCAACGGGCTGCAATGTCGCCATCACGACACGTATCAGCCACCGCTTTAGCAACCACTTTTAGCACTTCATCTCCAACGCTGTGACCGTGAGTATCGTTCACCTTTTTAAAGAGATCGATATCAATGAGTACTAGTGAAGCATTATGTTTTTCAAACACAATTTGCTGCCAAATAGGTTGAGTTAACTCCTGAAAACCTCGGCGATTATTCAACCCCGTTAACGGATCTGTTCGGGCATATTTTTCAGCGATTAATTTATCAATCTGAGCAACCCTAAATTGCCGCGCCAAAATAGAGGCTAATAAAATTGCCTCAAACGCCATACCCACTTCAATTGCTTTAAAAGTGTAGTCATTATAAGGCACTAAAACACCGGCTACAGCTAAGGTAGAAATGGTGATACATAGTGCAGCTGTGACAGAAGATAGGATGAAAATGACTGCAAACGGCTTTTGCGCTTGTAGGGCTTTTACGCCCATTGCGATAAATAGCACGACAAAACAGGTATTTAAAATAAAGGCTAATACCATCGAGAAAAATAGCTGGTTAAAGATAAAGCCGACAAGCATACCAAAAGGAATATAAAGCGTAGTACGCAGGACAAATCGGTCTAGCCTTGGTGCATACTGTTTGGTTTCCAACAAAGAACGAGCAAAATGAAGGCCTGCTACGCTATAGGTGATCATCAAAAATATGTCTAACCAATCTTGGAAGTAAGCACCAAAATCGTAAGTAATAATGGTATGCAATTGGCCGGTATATGAAAGGCTATTGAATACAAACCCCAATAAATACACACCGTATAAGCCGTATTCTCTTTGACGAATAAACCCAAATAAAACCAAATTATACAGCGCTAAAGCCCCCATAATGCCGTACAGTGCGCCATATTGATAACCGCTGGTAATATCTCTTTGTATCGCTTGTTCAACTGAACTAAATTGCACAGGTAATGCCATCGGCCCTTTGGTTTCAACTCGCATAATCACCTTTGTTGGACCAGGTAAAAAACCATGTTCAAAGGCATAAAAGCGATACTGCATTGGTCGAGACTCAAAAGGATAAGCATCACCACCAGCAATATGCTTAACCACAACACCATCTTTGATCAACCAAGTATCAATATAATCAATCCAAGGGGTTTCAACTGATAAGCGGTAGGAAACTGACGCGTTTGAGGTATTGTTGATGTTAAATGACATCCATACGGGAGCAACATCAATACCTAAGGAAATTGAATTACTAGAACCATGAGAAAGCCTAGTAGACTCAAAACGTTTAATGGCATCATCTACTGAAATGATTCCATCACGCTCTCTGAAGTATTGGGTATGTTTACCTAAGCTGCCTTGCTGGAAGCCTGGTATATCGACAGTGTCAGCATTCGCTGAAAAACTTAATAGGCTAATTAACACAACAAAAGCCAATACCAACCCCATCAATAGAGACTGTAAGCTTTTACTGCGGAGCGCTGTATTATTTTTGTTATTTAAGTCACTAAGCTTGGGCATATAGGCCGATGTAAAATTATTGTTATGATTTATAGTATCACTGAACAAAAAAATCTTCGATACACGCCATAGACAATCTCTAAAACCAAAAGAGAAAATCACTGTTTTAAATTTATAGAATTACGTCCCTTAAACTGTCATCCAGTAGAGTACATCAACAAATTATCCGACCAATCAAAGCGTTAAAATCCTGAGTAACAAAAGGCAGCATAAACTGCTGCAAACAATGATTGACGAAGCTCAATTTGATAACAGCACTTTTTATTTCCTAAATCACCCTAAATGAGTGAGCTAGATTGCAGAACTGGCGATTATGTGATGTGATCCGCCCACACAAGAAAGCTTAATTGAACCTTAAAGTTGAGCCAGCTTAAATTCGTGACAAACCGTTATGTCATTAACAACTCGTTGGAATTGCCGTTATGCTAGAAACCTTTCTGCTCACCCTTGCCGTTGTCGCTTTGCTCAGTATTATTTTTGAAGAAGTTACCCATATAAATAAGGCTAAAACCACACTGTTTTTAGGCTGTGTGTCTTGGATTACGCTATTTATTGCAGCACAAACGCCCGAACAGACTGCGATAATCTCAGAAGAATTAAATGAAAATCTATTGGAAATAGCCACGCTATGGCTGTTTTTAATGTCAACAATGACTTTTGTAGCTTACCTCAATGCCAAAGGCATGATTCAAGTACTAGTACAAAAGATATTTCCACAGCAGGTCTCTGTCAGAATGTTGATGCTTCAAGTGGGGGTATTCGCGCTCATACTTTCAACATTTTGTGACAATGTCACCGCGACGTTAGTCTCCCTCGGCTTATTAACCACCTTTAATCTTGATAATCAGATGCGTTGCCGTATGGCAGTGTTGATCATTTTTGCGGTGAACTCCGGCGGAGTAGCATTAATAACAGGAGATGTGACCACCTTGATGATTTTCTTAGCAGGGAAGGTTCATATTTCAGAGTTATTAGTCTTGTTTATCCCAGCAACCATCAGCGTTTTTTTGCTTTCAGTCATATTCTCTTTAAATGCTAAAGGCACTGTCAGCACTACGCCTATCAAACAATCATTCAATTCAATAGATATTGTTATTGGCATTATTTTCCTAGTGACGATATGCCTAACAATGGTGCTTAATGTGTTGTTTTCCATTCCACCGGTATTAACCTTTTTAGCTGGATTATCGGTTATGTTTTTAGTGGGTAGAAGCAGTAAAACCAAAGATGAGGAAGTGCAGATTTTAGAATATATTCGCCAAGTCGAGTATGACACCTTGCTGTTTTTCTTAGGGATCCTACTACTAGTCGGCATGCTAAAAGAAATTGGCACCTTAGATTTGCTAACTCAAGTTTATTCAATGTATGACCCAAGTATTTCAAACTTTTTTGCAGGGGTTGGCTCTGCAGTATTAGATAACGTACCGCTAACAGCTGCACTGTTAAAAGCAGACCCAACCTTAAGTACAGCCCAATGGTTAGGACTGACTTACTCTGTCGGTGTGGGTGGTTCCTTATTAGTGATTGGCTCTGCGGCGGGAATTATTGCCATGAGCAAGGTGCAAGACCTGACTTTTGTGGCATACCTTAAATTCGTTCCAGCTTTGCTGTTGTGTTATAGCGTTGGCTATGGGTTAACCCTATTTTTAGCAAACCACTTACACAATTAGCAGTAAGCTATTGCGCAATATCCAAAACCTAAAAAGGCGCTATATGCGCCTTACTAAACTTTCGATTCTATGAACTAATAACGTCAATATATGATATTGCTTGAAAGGTTTTGCTCATTCATTAGGTCTCATTCAGTAACCACAGAATTATAGCTAACACATTTTAGTCAACCGTTTGCAATGCTGACTAACGACAAATTGCACTTAAAAGTATGTTAGCTTCAAAGGAAATGAAATGAGAAAACTAATCAACTTAATGCTGCCGCTATTACTGTCACTCACTATGATCGGCTGCACTAGTTTAAGTGACAAACCAATTTATAACGACCAAGGTTATGCGGTCACTGGTTATGATGTGGTTGCTTACTTTACTGAAAATAAAGCGGTTAAAGGCAGCACAAAGTTTCAAACCGAATACCAAGGATCGCAATGGTTATTTGCCACTAAGCAACATCAACAGCAATTTGAACAGTCACCTGAGCGATACTTGCCGCAATATGGTGGTTACTGCGCCTACGCCATGAGCAGCGGTTTTGTGGTCAGCAGTGACCCGCAAGCCTTTACCGTTTTTGAAGACAAACTGTATTTGAACTACAGCTTGAGCGTGCGAGAAAATTGGCTAGAAAATAGAGACCAATTTATTAAAGAAGCCGACGAATATTGGCTAAAGAAAACTGCAAAATAACCCGAAACCAGTTATAGCTAAGCCTAGTAAGTATCTAGTAATTACCAATATAAAAAGGGGCAGAATGATATCATTCTGTCCCTTTAACATATCTACACTTTAGCTATCTCTTGCAGCGTAAAGTCATTGTTCGTCTATTAGTAAACAGCTTAATTCATCTAATGGTAAACAGCCTAATTCACCTAATAGTAAACAGCCTAAAATAGCGACTTAACCTGAACTTTGATTACTTAACCCAGCGCATTATTTCGTTGGCTTGCATTAAAGCGTACTGCCTTTTGGTCAAGCTGCCGGCAGGTTCAAACATTAACAGTTCAGCAGGTCGTGCTTGATACTTAGCAATAAACTGATCGCCTTCTGGCGTACCAATTCGCGCAATAAGAAACGACACATCATCGCCCAAAGTCGCACGTGCTGTATTCATTTGTTCGGTCTGACTGTTACTCACCGCAAGATTAGGGTCGTAAACAAACACTAATACAGGTTTACCAGAGCCAATATCTTCATGGCTGGTTTTAAAGCCTTTCGGCAATACACTGAATACCACAGCAATTAAAATCACAATGGCGGCAATAACACCGACAACAACCAAAGGCTTACGAGACTTAGTTGGTGTGGTTGAATGAGTTGTATCCTTGATAACAAGTCCCTCTTTAACGAGTGAAATACACAATAAGACGGTAATTGTAATAAACGTATCTGAGAATTAACTTAAAAGCTGTGTCAGTCTTTTATTACTTTTAGCTTTAAAAGAAACACTCATTCATAAGTGTTTCTCAAAGCGAGGTAAGTGTTCTACTTTGACAGTATTACTTTTTCATTAGTCACTAAATCAATCTGATATAACTTATTAAAGTCATTAGCAAAAGTTTGTCCCCTTTCA
The DNA here is from genome assembly GCF_055808815.1 of Shewanella sp. GJ50-10. Classification (NCBI taxonomy): domain Bacteria; kingdom Pseudomonadati; phylum Pseudomonadota; class Gammaproteobacteria; order Alteromonadales; family Shewanellaceae; genus Shewanella; species Shewanella sp. GJ50-10. The sequence continues at coordinate 3,845,025 of NZ_JBVVSS010000001.1, forward strand.
TTTTGCTCGAGATCAAAGGGCAAACTAAGCGATGAATTTTTGCATGAATTATCATCAATATTAAATTGGCTAATAACACGATTAGAGAATAGAAGTGAGTTCTCATATTTATTGAATGAAATATGATTCAAGCCGTCATCAACCAAATACACTCCTTCACAAGAGTCTAATAATAAGCTTCTATTGCCTGTAGCAAGATCGATGCTAATAATATTTTTGTTAACTTGGCTAGCGGCATACACCAACTGGTTCGCTTCATCTAAAGCAATTGAACTTATCCCATCAATACTAATGCCTTCACCGACAAGGTTATCCGATTTAGATGAAGAAATAATCGTTCTAGAACCATCAGTTACGTTAACAGCTAGTATTGCTTGTCCATGGTAATCAACAACTAAAACTCGCTCGTTAGTCTTATCTAAAACTGCATCAGTAATACCATTGAAAGAAACACCGCCACCTACTGAGGAGCTGCTAATCACTTCACTAGTTTTATCTTCGATATTAATCGCTAAGACTTGATTATTAATCGATGTATACAAAATCTTCGTCGCTGGATCGAATGATAAGCCACTCATCATATAGTTATATTCATTTTCAAACCTGTATACGGTTTCTCTATCCCCAGTTTCCATATCGATTGCTAAAATAAACCCAGGCGAGTTTCCACCGTCATCGGCGATATAGGCGATATTATTCGCACTATCTAAAGATAACTCCCTCGGAGCAATCATGACACGGCCTGTTCCTACCCCATTACTAGCAAATGTAGTTCTTGTTCCTGAGGTTAAATTAACAGCCATAATTACATCTAAATCACTATCCCTCACCAAATATTGATCATTTAATAAATCGAGCCCTGTTGAACGAATTTGAGAAATAGCCAATTCATCTTGATCAGCATCAAATGAGAATTCGTTGTGCTCACCAGTCGCTAAATCTATTCGGCTGAACCCATTAAATCCGGCAACATAAGCAATATTATTTTGATGGTCCACATCTACTCTGGATGACATTATCCCCAAACTTTCAGTGAGTACTTTACTGTCGGAGCCATCAAAATTAACAATAGATAATCCGTCGTCATTACCACCAAAAGCGCTATTAAAAACAAGTAAACCATCTGAAGTGTAAGCCATATCATCTGTTGAAATCAGATTTCCAGACAAGGTTTGCCCTTCAATTATCGTAGATAAAGAACTCGTATTTAAATCTAGTTTCATGACAACTGATTGTGCTTGGTTCACACTCCCCACAGGAAAATAAGTCAGCAACATGAATAATTCATCTTCTTCAGGGCCAATAACGAGTGATTTAACATGCGCAAATGACCACTTAGATGAGTCGAGTTGTAAATCATGATTTAGAATAACTTCAACATCACCAGAAGCTACGTCAATTCTCGATAATGTAAGCTGTTGCTCTATTAACTCTGAATGAATAAGACTATTTTGATTTTCGTAATAGGTGAAGGGGTTAGACTCGCCAATGGATTGCACATTAATGACATGCATGAATTTTGTAGGTAAATCAACTATGGCAAATTGAGTGGGATTTAAATGGCCGATTAAACGATTATTGGTTTTATCTACAATAAAATTAGATGGGATTATCGCATTAAATACTTTAATTGATTCAGCAATGTCATCAATATTACCCACTTCATCTTCAGTGGTGATAACCAAATCTTCATCGATGTCCGACTGAACCTCTATTTGCCAATCGACTTTAGCATTGACTACGTCATCAAGTTGTCCAATTGATCCGCTTTCTTGTTGAGTTGCAATATTAGCTAACTCTCCATTTACCCGCACAGCTTTAACCCCTCCCTCATCACTGGCAGTGCCTCTAACAGTAATTTGTGAGCCGTTCGCTCTGGAATTTTTGGCTGGAAATAACACATTTACAGTAGGAGCTTCATCATCAGTTGAAGGGATTAAGCTAAACGTGGCAGAAACTTCGCATGTATTCGTCACTGCATCGGTCAGATAGGTACTGTCCGTTAAGTTACCACCGCAGCCCGATACACTACTAATCATATAGTTTTCATCGGCCACAACAGTAAAAGTAGCTGTAGAACCGCTTTCAACAGTGAAGCTAATCGGTTCTATTTTCCCACCTTCATTTGCCAAAGTTGAAACAAGGTATGTCGTTTTTTCTTGTGGTGCTATTTCGTTATTATTTGTCTCACCACCGCTACTACCACCGCCACATGCTGATAATAGTAATATTGAGCTCAAAAAGGTTAAATTTTGTATACGAGAAAATGGCATTCAGCATCCTACTTAAGTTTAACTTCCGTGTAGGTGCATAATACATTAGCGCTAAAATTTAACAAGATCGCAACAACCTCTCAGTAATAAGCGTAAAGTGGTTTAAACGACTAAACCATCAAAACACTTTTTACTGATTAGAATCATCGACTTTTCTTTCCCCAAAACCACCATATGATCAATATGATTAATGTAATGCCAATTAAATTTACCCACATATTAACCTCCTAATGACCTTGAGTTGCTGAATTCGGTGTATATAAACGTAAGCGATTAGCATTGGTGACAACGGTGATCGATGATAATGACATCGCTGCACCCGCAATTATTGGACTGAGTAACCAACCGGTTATTGGGAATAACACCCCTGCCGCAATCGGGATACCTATGGAGTTATAAATAAATGCGCCCCACAGGTTTTGTTTTATGTTTTTAATCGTTGCATGGCTGATTTCAATCACATCTGAAATCCCATGTAATGAGTTTCGCATTAAAGTGATATCCGCGCTTTCGATAGCCACGTCTGTCCCACCGCCAATGGCAAAGCCGACATCAGATTGCGCCAAAGCGGGTGCATCATTAATGCCATCACCAACCATAGCAACCACCTTGCCTTGTGCCTGTAATTGCTTAATCCAATCGAGTTTAGCGTCCGGCATTAGCTCTGCGTAATATTCATCAACCTGAGATTTGTCAGCCACCGCTTTGGCTGTATGTTTATTATCGCCAGTTAGCATCACGACTCGTATCCCTTGACGATGAAAACGCTGAATCGCATCGACAGTATCTTCACGTATAGGATCGCTGATACCAAATATTGCTTTTAACTGATTATCCACTGCCAAATACACAACCGTATTGGCCGATGTTTCCCACTCCATAGCAAGTTCATTGGCTTGATCTATCACAACGCCAAATTGCAGCAGTAACTTTGCATTACCGAGCAATATCGTTTTATCAGCCCGTTGAGCCTTTACGCCCATACCTGTTATTGACTCAAACTCAGTCACTTCTAGCTTACTAGTTAAACTTTGAGTCGAATCTGTTGAATGCTGTTGGGCGTAATCCATCAATGCTTGTGCCAAGGGGTGGTTAGCGCCCTTTTCAATCGCTTCCACGATAGTGAGCATATCTTGCTCATTCGAGAAAGCATGATAATGAGTCACTTGCGGTTTACCTTCGGTAATAGTGCCAGTTTTATCTAGTACCACGGTATCGATTTCACTGGCACGCTGCAGCGCTTCGCCGTTTCTTATCAGACCACCAAATTCAGCCGCTTTACCAACTCCTATCATGGTTGAGATTGGTGTAGCTAACCCCAAGGCGCAAGGACACGCAATAATCAGCACCGAAGTTGCCGCCACTATCATATGAATAAGTGTTGGCTGTGGACCAAAGTTATACCAAGCAAGAGCGGTCACAATTGATAATATCATCACGGTCGGTACAAATACCGCCGACACCTTATCGGCTAAATGACTGATTGGAGGCTTAGAGCTTTGGGCATTAGACACCATACTAATTATCTGCGACAGCACAGTATCAGCGCCCACTTTTTGCGCCGTAAAACTAAAGCTGCCTTGACCATTAATCGTGCCTGCAGACACAGTATCGCCCGCTTGTTTTTTTACAGACACAGGCTCGCCTGTAAGCATCGACTCATCGATGGTGGTTTGCCCTTCAATGACAATGCCATCTACCGGGATTTTTTCTCCTGCTCGCACTCGAATACGATCGCCAACCACCACTTGTTCAACAGGAATAGAAAGCTCGTTATCACCTCTGATCACCACCGCCGTTTTGACTTTTAAATCCAACAACCTTTTAATTGCTTCCGAAGTTCTGCCCCGCGCTTTTAACTCCAACGCTTGGCCAAGGTTAATCAAACCAATAATCATGGCGGTAGCTTCAAAATATAAATGCTTTGCGCTATCAGGAAGCCATTGATGGCCTAAAACAACCACCATCGAATATAGCCAAGCTGTCCCCGTACCGATTGCAATTAGCGTATCCATATTGGCATTACGGTGAACAAATGCTTTCCAAGCACCAGTAAAAAAGTGCCTGCCTGCTAACCAAAGAATAAGGAAAGTGACTAAACCAACGCCAAGCCAAACGATTTGCTCGAATGTGGTATTCACATGCATCGGCCCACCTAACAGGCCATAAATCATTAGCGGAACACCTAAGCCAAGTCCGACAATACTTTGGTTAATTTTACGTTTATATTCTTTTAGTTCCCGCTGTGTTTTCTCATCCTGAGCGTTATCTTGATTGACGATTTCAGTGGCATCGTAACCCGCATTTTGAATCGCTTTAATTAGCTTGGGTGCTGATTGCTGGCTGTGTATCGTCGCAGTTCGATTTGCAAAGTTGATATTAATCGACTCACGACTGACCAAAGTTTTCAGCGCCGTTTCAATCGAATTGACACAACTTGCACACGTCACTCCAATCAGCGCTAGGGAAACGGTTTGCGATGATGCTCCAGCTTCGGGGGACTTATTTTTTTCAGCCATGTGAGACGGTTCAGGGCTAAGCTCTGAAGCTGTAACTGCTGTTGGTACTTCAACTTGCTCGTTTAACTTAGCTGCGCCGCTATAACCTAGGGATACAAGTACCGATTCTATGTCACTCAACTTCAATACTGAATTGACTGATATTTGCTGTAAGCCAATATCGACTGCAACCTCAGCCTGACTATCAAGTGCGACTATTGCCTCGGTAATTTTTTTAACACACTTTTGGCAAGACACATTCGCAGTGGCTGTTTGATATGTTTTAGCCACAGGTAAAGCAGCTTCATATCCAGCTTGAGTTATCAATTCAATGGCATGCTCAGCTGTCAATATTGTCGTGAGTTCAGCCTTGTCTTTAGCTTGATTCACATTGACCACGATATTGGCATCATGGTTTTTTAATGCAGCCGTCATTTTGGCAACACATTTACCGCAAGATAATCCATTAAGCTGCAGAGAAAATTGATTAGTTATCATTAGGTTTCTCCTTAGTGAAGTTAACTTGGTGTTTATCGGACCAGTCCTCAATAAGACAACAAATAGACTTGCCGTTAGGTGTCATATCGGGTTCAAGCTGCCACTCAGCATAAGTATTCTCCATTAACACTAAGTGCTTTTGGTATTGCTCGATTTTATCTTTAGTCTCAATAATTTTGTTATTCAACATTTCTCGGACGGTAGGACAAGGTGATTGGCCATTCAGCGAAGAATCAATGATTTCCTCAATCTGCTTCAGGCTAAAGCCGATATTGCGAGCGTGAGTAATAAACATCAGCTTATCAGCCGCCGCTTGGTCATAAATCTTGTAGCCGTTATTTGGATCGCGGCTCGCGATAATCAGTCCTTTGCGGCTATAAAAACGTACTGTTTCAGGAGTCACACCAACTAAATTGGCAATTTCTGTGGTCAACATGTTTACCTCTCCTACCCGCTTAAGTCTCTACGAAATGATTATGACCGCGCCGCATAACACGACACATATTGCCATCAAAATTTTAAATCTAACTTCATCTTAAAACCTATGTGTAGCACATAGGTCAAATTATTTTTTTGATTTATGCCAGAAAAACACTTTTATGGAGCTCTTTTCTTCATGAAGACGCCACTAATGAGCGGCTAACAGAAGCGTTAAAAATAAACACCTTCAGCTTACTTCCATTATTGTTTTAAAGAATATCTCATCGGTATCTAGGTCGAATTTGACTGTTAATTTAACTACTAATTTAACGATTAACTTGTCTGTGAAAATGACGCGAAAAACCAACATGAGCTTTGCTCATGTTGCAGCTTAAATTTAATCAATTTTCATCATCTGCTGAAACACGTATAAAACAAACTCAGCTTACAAAACTGTGAAGACTAATGATTGGACACATTCAAAAGGATTTTGAAAACCTTCAAAGCGTTAGCAATACACTCATGTTTTGTAAAAAAGGTTTCATACAAATAGGTTTCGATGCGAATAGGCTTATTACAAATAAGGGATACTAGATCATGAAAAACGATTTCACTTTTACCATTAAAAACGTCGGCCTCGATGAGAACTATCATCCAGCAGACAATACGCGTATCACCACCAATTTCGCGAATTTGGCTAGAGGTGAGAACCGCCAACAGAATCTACGTAATACCTTAAAAATGATCGACAATAGCTTTAATGCGTTAGCCTATTGGGATAACCCGAAAGGTGACCGTTACTCTGTCGAACTTGAAATCGTTTCAGTGAATATGGATGTCGAGAACAGCGGCCAAACTTTCCCATCTATTGAAGTATTGAAAACCCATATTATTGACCATCAAACCAAGGAGCGAATCGAAGGCATAGTCGGCAATAACTTCTCATCGTATGTGCGAGATTATGATTTTAGCGTCTTACTGTCTGAGTATAATAAAGACCAAAACCAATTCAGCATTCCAGATACCTTTGGCGATCTACATGGGAAACTGTTTAAGTATTTTGTTAACTCAGATACTTATAAGCAGAATTTTAACAAGACTCCGGTGATATGCCTGAGCGTTTCAGATAACAAAACCTACCAGCGAACGGGTAATCAACACCCTTTATTGGGTTATGAATATACCCCTAATGAGTCATCGTTAACTGAGCAATATTTCAAGAAAATGGGCCTGCAAGTGCGTTACTTTATGCCGCCTAAAAGCGTGGCGCCACTAGCGTTCTATTTCTTCGGTGATTTGCTCAATGATTACAGTAATCTCGAACTAATCAGCACGATTAGCACCATGGAAACCTTTCAAAAAATTTACCGACCTGAAATTTATAATGCCAATGCTGTGGCAGGAAATTGCTATCAGCCCAATTTGAACAATCAAGACCATTCATTAACGCAAATTGTTTATGACCGAGAAGAGCGCAGTAAATTAGCCATCAAGCAAGGAAGGTTTGCAGAAGAGCATTTCATCAAACCTTACCAAGCATTGCTCGAGCAATGGTCTGAAAGCTATGCAGTTTAAGTGCTCGCTTTAAGCACCCATTAAAAACAGTGACTTTCAATTAATTCTTATATCGAAAACTAATCAATAACGGATCTGGATTGCAGCACATACTATGAATACAGCAACGATTAAACGACTACTACCTACATCAACGGCTGGCAGCTTACCCAAGCCCTCGTGGCTGGCACAACCAGAAGCCCTATGGTCACCTTGGAAGTTACAAGGTGAAGAATTAATTGACGGCAAACATGATGCGCTGCGACTGTCGCTTCACGAGCAACAACAAGCTGATATTGATATTGTCAGCGATGGCGAGCAAACTCGCCAACATTTCGTGACCACCTTTATTGAGCACTTAACTGGCGTTGATTTTGAAAAACGCAAAACCATTAAAATTCGAGATCGTTATGATGCGAGCGTGCCTACTGTCGTGAGTGCGGTTTCTCGTCCAAAGTCGGTGTTTGTAGAAGACGCTAAAATACTGCGTAAGCAAACCAAGCAACCGATAAAATGGGCACTACCCGGCCCAATGACCATGATAGATACCCTTTATGATGACCACTATCATAGCCGTGAAAAACTGGCTTGGGAATTTGCCAAAATCCTAAATCAAGAAGCTAAAGAGTTAGAAGCTGCTGGTGTTGATATTATCCAATTTGATGAGCCCGCATTTAATGTATTTTTCGATGAAGTGAATCAATGGGGCATCGCTTGCTTAGAGCGGGCTATTGAAGGGTTAAAGTGCGAAACCGCAGTGCATATTTGTTATGGTTATGGCATTAAAGCCAACACGGATTGGAAAAAAACCTTAGGCACAGAATGGCGCCAATACGAGCAAGCTTTTCCTAAGTTGCAGCAGTCTAATATCGATATTATCTCGCTAGAGTGTCATAACTCCCATGTGCCCATCGAATTACTAGAACTGGTTCGCGGTAAAAAGGTCATGGTAGGTGCGATTGATGTCGCCACCGATACCATCGAAACTCCAGAAGAAGTCGCTAACACCCTACGTGAAGCCCTCAAATATGTGGATGCAGACAAGCTTTATCCCTGCACTAACTGCGGCATGGCGCCTCTATCTCGTGATGTAGCAAGAGGAAAGTTAACGGCATTAAGTGCTGGGGCTGCAATCGTTCGCCAAGAGCTAGCAGCTAATATTGAGGCAAGTTAATGAAGCAAGTGACGACACAAGTGACGACACAAGTGACGACACAAAGTCACTAAGTCACTAAGTCACTAAGTCACTAAGTCACTAGGTAATATAACACCCCTGTCATCTGCGAAATTAGCTAGTGTTCAACAAGAACACTAGCAAAACATATCGAAAGTCTCTAAAGCAGCTAATAGAAAAGCTTATATAAACAACTTATATATAAGCTTATATAAACAGCTTATATAAATAGCTGCGCCAACATTCTTAAGCCAGTCACAAGTAATACCAAAGCAAAAATCTTTTTAAGTTTTGCTGCATCGAGTTTTGCCGCTAATGACGCACCAACTGGTGCAAATAATACCGTTAACGGCACAATACAGATAAAGCCAAACAAGTTAACTAAGCCAAATGTGCCCGCTGGCGCATCGCTGGGTGTGCTACCCAACATCAGCATAGTCAGCGCTGCTGGCAGTGAAATAATCAGACCAATTGCCGCCGCTGTGCCAACCGCCTTGTGAGCTGGATAATTATAAAGCGTCAGTAATGGCACCGAAATAGTGCCGCCGCCAATGCCTACCATTGAACTGAAAAAGCCAATCGAAGAACCCATCACAGTTTGCCCAACTCTACCGGGTAATTGTTGATAGAGCGCAGACTTACCCGTCCTCAATAACATGTTTAATGCTGATAACGTCGCAATAACCCCAAACAACATCGTCAGATAAGTGCCATCGACACGAGTCACTAACCAACTGCCAGCCAATACGCCAAACAAGATAAATATCGACCAATGTTTGAGCAGCTCAAAATCAACATTACCTTTTTGATTGTGGGAACGTATTGAGCTAACAGAGGTTGGCACTATGGTCGCAAGCGACGTCGCTGTTGCTACCAGCATGGCAGATTCAGCTGAAACGCCAAATCCTTGAAACAAGAAAAAAAGCACAGGCACAATAACAATACCGCCGCCTACACCTAACAAGCCCGCTAAAATACCTGCAAAAACGCCGGTGGCTACCAAGGCCAAAATGGTAGAGATATTACTGGTTAAAAATTCGATGATGTTCATTCACTGCTACTTCTATTTGTTTATTATTCCAATTCAATTAATTGTAAATAAACAAACTTGATTGATGAATTGATTAAATTTCAACACAACATGAATGCATTTCATCTGATCATAGAGGTGATTTTAAATAACTTAAAAAAGTTGATTCAGCCCCCTCCTTTTCGCTTTCTCTGCTCTCACTTTTAAAAAAGAGACCGCCAATAAAAAGGCCTGCTAATTTGCAGGCCTTAAACTCACTTTTTCGCTATCGGGAAAGCTACCTCTCCACATTAACTTTCCACTTTAGCTTCACCTTTGAATTTTTCACGTAACGTCTGCATCATCACATAGAATACCGGTACCAGTAAGGTACCAACAATGGTGGCTGCTAACATACCGCCAAATACCGAATACCCTAGTGCACGACGGCTACCCGCCCCCGCACCTGTGGCGACAACCAGCGGCAACACCCCAAGTAAAAATGAGAAAGCGGTCATCAATACTGCACGAAAACGTAATCTAGCCGCAGTTTCACCAGCATCGAGGATACTCTTGCCCTCTTCTCTCAATTGCTTGGCAAATTCCACAATCAAAATGGCATTCTTACAAGCAAGACCAATCAAGAGTACCAGACCAATTTGGGCATATAAGTTGAGCTCTGCGCCCACTAACCAAATATTGAGGAAAGCTCCAAGTATCGCAATAGGTACCGCCAGCATTACCGCAAACGGTATAGTCCAACTCTCATATTGTGCCACCAAGAATAAGTAGGTAAATACCAGTGCTAAAGCAAAGATTAACGGCGCTAAGTTACCGGCTTTGATCTCTTGGTAAGTTTGACCCGTCCACTCATAACTGTAACCCGTTGGCAATGTTTGTGCTGCAGCACGTTCCATCGCCTTAATGGCGTCACCAGAGCTAAAGCCTGGCGCTGGGAAACCGTTAATGGTGGTTGAACTAAACATATTGTATGAGTTCATCACGTCTGGCCCCAGAATCGGCGTTACTGTCACTAAGGTACTCAATGGCACCATTTCACCCGATGAGGAGCGCACATAGAAACGAGCAATATCCATATCTGAATTACGGAAATCAGCTTCTGCCTGCAATATCACCCTAAAGACCTTACCAAAGCGGTTAAAGTCATTAACATACATTGAACCAAGCATAGTCTGCATGGTGGTGAATATTTCATTGAGTGGAATACCCAACGCCTTCGCTTTGTCACGGTCCACATCAACAAACATCTGCGGCACATCGGCGCGGAAATTACTGAACGACATCGCGATTTCAGGCTGCTCATTAGCTTTCATAATCAGCGCTCGCATTACCGATGCTAACTCTTGCGGACTCCGCCCCTGAGTATCTTGCAACACAAATTCAAAGCCGCCTACACTACCCACCCCAGGAATTGGAGGCAAAGAGAATGCCATCGCTTTCACCGAAGGATTAGCTGCGTACTTAGCCTGAAGTTTAGCCACAATTGCATGTTCGGCCATATCAGGCGACTCTCGCTCAGACCAAGTAGATAGCGTAACAATCATCAAGCCACCATTTGATGCCACAGAGCCAGTTAAAATACTAAAACCACTAGCATGAATAACATTTTCGACTCCTGGTTCAGCCAATGTCAGCTCAACCAAATCTCGCATCACATCTTCTGTTCGGTTCAGTGACGCGCCATCGGGTAGCTGGATATCAACCATAAAGGCTTTTTTATCTTCCATAGGCACAAAACCTGAAGGCAAGATTTTAGCTAAGCCGCCCGTTGCCGCTAACAAGGCAATAAACACCACCAGAACCAGTGCTAACTTACGAGTTAGCACATGCACTAACTTGGTATATTTGCCGGTAAATACATTAAAGTGTTTATTGAATTTGGCATGAAAGCCTTCGGTATGCTCTTTAGGTGGGCGCAATACTGAGGCACATAATGCTGGACTTAACGTTAATGCGTTAACCGATGAAATAAGTACAGAGATACAGATGGTCACAGAGAACTGGGCATACATCTGTCCGGTAATACCTGGCATCACCGCCGTTGGTGCAAATACCGCAAGCAATACCAAAGTCGTTGCAATAATTGGCCCGGTGACCTCTTGCATTGCTTTAGAGGTCGCCTCTTTAGGAGACAAGCCTTCATCTTGCATTAGGCGTGTGACGTTTTCGACCACCACAATTGCATCATCAACCACAATACCAATAGCTAAGATAAGCGCGAATAAGGATACAGTGTTGATGCTCATCCCTGACAGGAGTAAGAAGGCAAAAGTACCAATCAAGGAGACCGGAATTGCGATGCCTGGGATTAATGTTGAGCGCACATCTTGCAGGAAGATAAACACCACAAAGATAACTAGAGCAACCGAAATAAACAGGGTTTGCACCACTTCTTTAATCGAAGTTTCAACAAACTCTGTGGTGTCGTAGAGCACTTCGTACTCTAAGTCTTTAGGGAAGTTTGCAGCCAATGTTTCCATCTGCGCACGAATACCTTTTGCTACGTCTAGCGCATTAGCGTCAGGTGATTGATAGATAGAAATAATCGCTGAAGGTTTATTATTTAACTTACCTTGAGCATCATAAGTTTGCGAACCTAGCTCTACTCGGGCGACATCACCAACGATAACTTTAGAGCCATCGTCGTTAGCACGTACCACAACATTGGCAAACTCTTTTGGATTCTTTAAACGCCCTTTAGTCTGCAAGGTATATTGAAACTGCTGGTCGGGGTCAACTGGTGCTGCACCAATTCGCCCAGCCGCTACTTGAATATTTTGCTCCTGCAAAGCACCGATAACGTCGGTTGCAGTGATCGAAAAACTGGCCATTTTATCGGGGTCGAGCCAAATACGCATTGCGTAATCGAGCGCACCGATGATTTGTACTTTTGATACCCCGTTTTGACGTGCTAACGCATCTTTTACGTTTAGCCCGGCGTAGTTTGTAATAAAGAGTGAATCAAAGGTTTCGTTAGGAGAAACTAAGTTGACCACCATCAAGATATTCGGGCTTTGCTTTTCAACTTTTACGCCCTGTCTTTTAACCTCTTCCGGTAATCTTGGCATAGCTTGTTGGACACGGTTTTGCACTTTCACCTGTGCCATATCAGGGTCAGTGCCCACTTCAAAAGTCACATTGAGCGAATAACTACCGTCATTCGCGCTCTTTGACTCCATGTACAACATACCTTCAACGCCATTCACTTCCGCCTCTAAAGGCTGAGCAATGGTATCTTTAACAATATCGGCACTAGCACCAGAATAACTGGTCGATACACTGACTTGCGGCGGCGCAATTTCTGGGAACTCTGCTACTGACAATATAGGGATAGAAATTAGCCCAACTAAGGTCAACACAGTGGAGATCACAAAGGCAAACTTAGGCCTATTAATGAAAAACTGACTAATCATAATAAGCCCCTACTTTGTTTGGTTAGCTTCTTGAAAAGGCACAATCTCTTGCTCAACAGCGTTCACTTCAATACCGGGCCTAATTTTTTGCAGACCATCGACAACAATGCGATCTCCGCCATCGAGACCACTTAACACCCGCCACTCAACCCCAAATCTCTCACCAAGTTCCACAATGCGTTTCTCAACTTGGTTTTTCTCATTTAGCACCATCACAAAGCGACCCTGTTGATCTTCTTGCACCGAGGCTTGAGGGATCAACAACGCTTGTTCTTTAACAGGAGATTCAATGATTAAGGTAACGAACATTCCCGGCAGCATGAAATTACCAGCGTTTTCAAATGTTGCACGCAAAGGTAAAGTACCTGTGGTTGGGTCGACCTTGTTACTCACAAAGTCGATATAGCCGGTTTCTTTATGCATGGTAGCGTTAGGTAAGCGCAGATTAATCACAATATCTTGAATTTTAATATCTCTAGATAACGCTTTAGAGAAATTTTGCTGGGCAGTGATCAGTGCTCTTTCTGCAACTTGGAAATTTACCCACATTGGCTGTAATTGAACCAAGTTCGCCATATCTGATTGTGGGCTAATAATATCGCCGGTACTTACTTTCGAATTACTAATTCGTCCTGAAATTGGCGCGTAAATTTTGGTGTAGCTAAGTTGCAATTCTGCTGCACTCACCGCCGCCTCAGCTTGTACAACCCCTGCTGCAGTTGTGAGTTTGCGTGAAGTCAGCTCATCCATATCTTGCGCACTGATCATCCCATCAGGTAACAAGCGACTGCCTCGCTCCCAATTCATTACCGCGACATCTCTGGAAGCTACAGCTTGTTTTAAGACTGCTTTTTGCTGAGCTAATTCTGCAACATAGGTAGCTGGATCGATTTCAAACAGTAGATCCCCTTGATTGACATCATCGCCTTCAACAAAAGTTCGCTTGAGTAACTGCCCTTGAATTTGAGACTTGATCATCACATCTTCTGATGCACGGGTTCGGCCAACAATTTCACTTTTTGATTGAATTTCTTGAACATGTGCAGTGCTAACAATCACACTCGGCAACATGGGAGCTTGAGGCGCAGGGGCTTCACCACAGCCAGTAACAACGATACAAATCCACGCAAAGGTAAGCAGTTTTATTCTTGAAGCTGTTGAACAGGCCATTTAAGCCTCCTGAAGGGTCATACTAGGAATTATTTTTATCTTTAAATTATAATCACATAGTGCCAGCTTATAAACCTTTTTACATATTCATTTCATTGTTATTACAAAAGTTTCATTACCACTCTATGCTTAACGCAATTTAAAACTCACGAGCCAAGAATTAACTAGAGGAAATAGAGTGAGTTAGAACAAGTTTATTGGCACTGATATCATTTAAGAAATATGAAGAGTAACTCTGTTATAACAGAGCTTTAAAGTCAGCAAGCTTACTAATTTCAATAGCTAATCATTAGTTGATTAAAAGGAAAGTTTACCCTGACCCCACTTATTCTTAGCGACGCAGCACCGCTATCCAGCGGCCAAGATTGAGCAAACTTGCTAGCGAACCAGCCACATAGGTCAACGCCGCTGCCTTAAGGATCTTCTCCGCATGTTTTAGGTCACCGTCGTGCAGGTAATTGCCCTCTTTTAGTATGGGCAGCGCCTTGCCATAACTGGCGTCGAATTCCACTGGCAAGGTCACCAGATGCACAATAGTGCTCAAGCCCATCGACAGGACGCCAATCAAAATGGTCAACGCGCCAGCCTGCGGTATACGGGTGAGCATAAAGACCACTGGCGCCGCGAACATCATTATGCCGGCAAGACGCTCGCCGACCATTGCGGCTCTAGCGAGCTTTTGCCGTGTGATAAACATAGTCTCGCCGCGAGAGTCCTGTAGAGCATGGCCTACTTCGTGGGCGGCAACAGTAACAGCAGTTAGGGAGTAACCGGAATAGTTATCCGGCGTCAGGCGAACAACCTTGTCGGCAGGATCATAATGATCGCCGTTGGGAGTCTCCTCAACCTTGACGTTTTCAAGGCCAAAACGGTCCAGAAGATGACGAGCAAGTTCACCACCGCTACCTTGCTGACGGTAGCGATCAGCAGGTTGCTGAAACTTGTCCATGATGTGCTTGACCCACAAGCCAGGCAAGAACACGCAGGCCGCAATGACAATAATTAGAATGATCCATAGCATGAAAACAAGTATGCCATAAACGTTCATATAACTCTCACGGCTTTTACTCAAAGCCATTAACCGTGGATGTGTGTAGTTGCCTGCAAAAAATACGTAAGATCAGAGACTGCCCCACTTACTCGATTTTATGGCACGAAAGAAAAAGTCGTGGTGCTTCGCCCCTTATCTGTTATAGGGAATGACGAAAGGGAAACTACAGCATTTCCCTTCTCGACATCCCTTGCCGTTCCGACGAAGTTGTCATCCTCGATCTTACTCAAAAATAACTAACGCTTCCGATAGGCCATCCATGGCCAAGCGGAAGCTAACCTGACGTCCTGTCAGGCTTACGTTATTTTCTTCAACGACCTCAGCAACTTCCAACGGAATCTATGGGATCCGCAAGTTAAATGGTTTAAATAGAAAGCCTTTTAATCTTTAACTTCCTTTGATCATTCAAAATAAAAAGCCCCGAAACCGTTAGGTATCTGGGCTTTCTTATATACCAAGAGTTCTTTTACAAGAAACTTAGCTTTAGCTTTTAGACTAGAGACCAACAGAGCATTGTTAAGTGGTGAAGTTTTACCTTATTAATAGGAAATCATGCTATAGCTTTCAAAGCCTGTTTATGAGTATTATGGTACTGATTATTATCAAGTTATGAATGGATGCTGTTGATAAATGATTCTAAAAACTAAAACACTTCAAAATGTTCAAAGCCCACAAGCTGTAGCGGGTCAAAAGCAAGAGCAAAATGTGGCATTCTTTCTGCGCCGCGCATTCAAAGATAACCCCGAAATACTGGTCATCAATGACTTCAAATTCACCTTCAATGGTGAAACCGCCCAAATCGATCACCTCATCGTTTACCCCTATGGCTTTGTGCTGATTGAATCTAAAAGCATTAAAGGCAATGTGAAGGTAAATAAGCAAGGTGAATGGACTCGAAGCTTTAATCAAAAATGGTCAGGGATACCATCGCCAATTAAGCAGGTAGAACTGCAACAGATCTTATTTAAAGAACTACTCAACCACCATAAAATTGAAATACTCGGGAAAATGTTTGGTATTCAACAAGGTATTAAAGGACGTTGTTGGGATCACCTCTGTGTGGTATCAAGTGATGCGGTTATTGATAGAAACAGCATGCCAAAAGTCGTATCAGAACAATTAGTAAAATCCGAGTTCTTAGTCGATAAGCTTCATACAATAATGAAGCTCGGAAATAAGCTTTTACGCAAAGTGAATGTATATGACACCAGACCTTACTTCAACCAGCAAGAGCTCGACTCAATTGGACACTTCATTCTCAGTCAGCATATTGATA
This sequence comes from Shewanella sp. GJ50-10, assembly GCF_055808815.1. Taxonomy (NCBI): domain Bacteria; kingdom Pseudomonadati; phylum Pseudomonadota; class Gammaproteobacteria; order Alteromonadales; family Shewanellaceae; genus Shewanella; species Shewanella sp. GJ50-10. The sequence continues at coordinate 3,861,382 of NZ_JBVVSS010000001.1, forward strand.
GCAGTAATCTAATTGATAGCCGTAAACAAGCAGTAAGCCCAACAGCTGAACTCGTCACCCCAATAGCAAAGCCTCAAGTTCAAAATGTTTATCAAGAAGCTCAACCCATTCCTCATGTAAAACTAAGCTGTAAACATTGTGGTGAATCAACAAACTACACCCCAATGTACGGTAAGTTTGGTTACTACATTAATTGTATTCAATGCTCTAAAAATACGCCCATGAAGCAAGCTTGCCCCATGTGCCACAGCAAAAATACCAAAGTACAAAAACGAAAAGACACTTACACCTTGAATTGCCAAGATTGCAGTCATAGCCCGCAAATAGTCTAAGGAATAGAAATTGAACAACATGGAAAGAGGCAAACTTGTACGTTGGAATGCCGACAAAGGCTTTGGTTTTATCAAACCTGATTCAGCAGGTAATAAAGATATATTCATTCATATATCAATACTCAAACACATGGCAAGAAAACCAGTCGTTGGCGACCAAATCAACTACTTTTCAGAGACTCAAAGCGATGGAAAAGTCAAAGCGATAAAAGCCAATATCGAAGGTGTCGCAGTCACCTCTACCCGCAAGTCCAATAATAATCGCCGACACGACAATAATAAATCAACAAGCGGCATGCTTATCCCTCTTTTAGTCATATTAGCCCTAGGCATATTTGGCTTTCAGAAATATAAAGAAATGACCGCAACGCCAGTACTGACTAACCAAGACATTGAACAGATGGAATGGCAGCCCTCGGTACAAAGCAATAACCCAATCACTCGCCAGCAAACATTTAGGTGCGAAGTTGGCAAAATCCATTGCCGTCAAATGAGCTCATGTGAAGAAGCGACTTTTTATAACAACAACTGCCCTGGCACAAAAATGGACGGTGATAGAGACGGCATCCCCTGCGAAAGCCAGTGGTGTAACTGATATTTAAGGGGCAGAATAAAGTTTATTCTGCGCCACTTATTCTAAGAATAGTCAATAGTTTAACTTTCACTAAATAAGGTAAATACATGTTTGGTTCTGATAAAAATAATGCTGATGAAATAGGCCGCCTATGGCAACGGCTTGTCCCACTAGAAGAATTGATCGTTAAGCAAGATAAGTTAATTGAAAGCCAATCAAATAAAATTAAAGACCTTGAAGAAAAAATAAAACAACCAAGTGAAAGTAAAGAGGTAGCTCAAACGGCTGCGAGGTCTGCAGCTCAATATAAATCTAAAATTAAGAAAATTAAAGAAGAAGCTGAAATCACTCTGAATGACTTACAGCTAATACAGCAAGAGAATCGGCATATTTTAGAAAAAAGTCAACTTCAATTTGATGAAGCTAACAAAGCTACTGCTGCTTTTCATTCTACATTTGAAGAAGGAGAGCAGCTCTTTAATGATGTGTCATTAAAGCATGAAGAAGTAATATCTAAGATTTCAGAAACAATGGATTTATTAAATAAAAATGAAGATCTTGAAAGCCAATTAGAAAACGCTAACGAACAATTAGATAGCATAAAAGAAATAGACTCCAAAGCTACTGGCATATTAAAAAATATAACAAGCTACCATTCTAAAGTAAGAGAGTTAAGAGATGAAATATTAGGTTATGATTCTGAAAATGATTTAGGTGAACAAGAAAGAATTGAAGGCATAAAGGATGAATTAGAATCATCTTATTTAGACTTGAAAATCAATTTAAACAATCTCGAAGACAATATTTTAAATTTAAAGACACAAACTGAAGATAGCTACTCAAGTTTTATGGAGCTATCAAATGAAAAGTTTAATAGTTCCATTGAAAAGCAAACGTCTCAATTTGATGACGTTTACCAAAAAATTGTGACTCTTTTACCTGCCGCACTAACTACAGGATTAAGTGCCGCATATAGTGAGAAAGTAGATACTGAAAGTGAAGAGTTAGAAAAGCACAAAACTAATTTCGCCAAGTCAATAAAATGGTTGGTAATAATTTCAACAATCCCTTTTTTAGTCGACTTATATTTATTGATATTTTTAAAACAAGATCTGCTTACCGTGATCTCAGAAACACCCAAGTTAATTTTATCTATATTGCCACTATATTTTCCTATTCTTTGGTTTGCATACTCTGCAAATAAGAAAATTAATTTATCAAAAAGGCTAATTGAAGAGTACACACACAAAGGTGTTCTTAGTAAAACTTTCGAAGGGCTTTCAACTCAAATTGAAGAGTTAGGTGATAATGAAACATCTAATGAGTTAAAAGTTAAACTGTTATTTAACCTTTTACATGTTAATTCAGAGAATCCAGGGAAATTAATATCAAACTATAAAACAACAGATCATCCATTAATGGATGCGTTGGATAAAAGTGTACAGCTTGGAGATGCAGTAGAAAAGTTGAAAAATATACCAGGTTTTTCAAAATTAACTGCAAAATTAGAAGGTGAAGCAGCATCTAAGCTAAACGAGGCTGATACAAAAGCAACTGCTGCATTAGATTCAATTGGAACAGCTAAGAATTAGAATAATGTCATTATTATGAATAAAATAAAAAAGCCCCGATACCGTTAGGTATCGGGGCTTTCAATTTCTTTTACAAGAAGTTCGGTTCTAAGCTTTTAGGCTACAGACCAACAGAGCATTTACGCAGGATAAATGGGCTTAGAGCAAGGCTTTTTGTAGCGACGTGTAGTGTTTTTCTACACGAGCTGCAAAGTAACGCTGCTATAACCCATTTAAACCATTTAAACCATTTAAACCATTTAAACCATTTAAACCAGTAAATTACATCATGCCGCCCATATCAGGCGCTGGCTCAGAATCTAATCCTACTTCTTCACTTATTTAGACAGAATACAGTAAAATCGGTCTTATACTTTTCGAAATAATCACTTTTACATATCTGATGAAAATTGGTTTTAGAGGCAACTTCCTCTTGGTCGTAAAGTGAATCAACTATTACCGCATACTTTAATGTTCCTTGCGCATCACCTTGATAAAGGTTTATATCCCTCATCATTGAATAGGCCATTGAACATTTCTTATCAACAATAGGACAGTATCTATTTATTACTTCTAAATAATCTGTTTCAGCCTGTTTAAAGTCTTTCACTAAAAGATTATTAAAACCTTCACTCATCAATTCGTCAAAACCAAGTTGGCTCTTCTCTTCAGCAATTAAACTCCAATTTATACATAATAAAAACATAAGAAAATAACGTTTCATATCTGAAGACCTTGATTATGACAAACTTGGGTAAGAAATTAGTGAAATCAGAATAAACTAACTTCAATTAAAACAAAATTACCCTAAGTAATGTTATGACATATAAACAAAAGCCCCGATACCGTTAGGTATCGGGGCTTTCAATTTATTTTACAAGAAGTTCGGTTCTAAGCTTTTAGGCTAGAGACCAACAGAGCATTTACGCAGGATAAATCGTGTTAGTACAAGGCGCTTTACCACGACGTTTAGTTTTTCATAAACGAGTGGTGAAGCAACGCAGTAATCACCGATTTAGACCAGTAAATTACATCATGCCGCCTAAATCGTTCTGTGACCCACGACACGCCTATGACAAAGGCTTTCAGGTAACATCGGGGTCAACATTGCGGTCAACAAAGAGGTATACATTGCCAAACAAGTACATAGTCAAAAAGAAGGGTAAAGACACATATCAGTTTAATATGAGAGTACCTAAAGCATTGATGCACCTCTATCCCCACAAGCCATTCATCACCCGCACGCTTGGTACTGCTTGCATTAAGACGGCTCGAATCCGTAGAGATAGAATCGTTGGTGAAATAGCTGCACAGAAAGAGTCTGCTTACAGTAATGAAAGAACTGCATTCTTAGCTTTTGTTGATACGCTTACTGAAGCTAAACATGAAGCCAGAGGCAACCGTGGTGAAGCATATTACCAATTATCAACTCAAGATATCCTTGATACTGAAACCTTCCCCAAGGCTCAATTAGCAGCCTCACACTCAGTTGAAACAGGTAACATTCCTGAAGGGTATCGACCAACATTACGAGAAGCATTACATTCATGGCTTGAGCGTAACACTCGAAGAAATGTAGACACATTATCAAAGATTAAAACCACTACCGATAAGTTTTTAAAACACTGTGGTCAATTTGATATTGAGCTTGAATCTATTCACCGTAAAGACGTTCTTAACTATATTGAGCAAACTATTGAAAGCTACAGCGTTAGTACGGTATCAGGTAACTTAAGTCGACTCAGAACACTCTATAAGCACGCTTGGCAAATAGGCCTAATAGAACAGCGTCCTTGCCCTTTCTCAGAGCATGACCTTGCATACTATAAAGAAAGCACCACACAGAAAACTCAAATGTTCAGTGCTGAAGAAATACAAAAGATAATGCTATGGGCTGATGCACAGCAGAACACACTGGGTGACATAACCAAAGTAGGTCTATTTACAGGAATGCGCATTGGTGAGATTTGTAACCTTAAAGCTGAAGATGTACACATTGAAGGTGACGTAATGGCCTTCTTTATTCGTAAGGGTAAAACTAACGCAGCCCAACGCACTGTGCCTGTATGCAATGAACTAATTCCTATCATTAAAAGGCGTTTAACGAAGGTTGAACCTGAAACCCTTTTGTTTGGGATTGAAGGCAAGAAAGCTAGCCGTGACTTTAGTCGATTTAAAGTAGCTGAGATCACGACAGACAAGACTAAGCGTTTTCATAGCTTTAGGGTACACATGAGTACAGCATTCGATAGAGCAGGTATTAGAGAACGCACAGCAGCCTTTATTGTTGGTCACAAAGGTGGTGAGACCATGACGTATGGTTACTATGCAAAGGCTGACGAATTGTATAGATTAAAGGACTCTATTGAAAACGCAGTGAAAATAATAAAGCGTGATTGGTTAACAAGCTAACCTTTTGTTAGCTACAAAAAACAAGGAGGTTGTATGCCCGATAGTAAACAACTAAGAACAGAAGAGTTCATAGCTTATGATTTACAGTTAATAACTGGAAGTAAATATAAAGGCTTATTAAAAGTTGCAGCAAATGCAATGAGTGTTATTCCATGGGTTGGAAGTGTTATTGCAGCTGGTAACACTATTCACAGTGAGAAAGAACAAGGTAAAATTAATCAACTTCTGCAAGAATGGCTATATACCCATAAAGTTAAAATGGACTCACTTTATCAAGACTTGTCTTCACTCACTGAGTGTATTAATAAGATAGAAAGTGACCTCACTAGTAGAATCGATTCCGAAGAATATCTATCGTTAGTAAGGAAGTCCTTTCGTTCATGGGATCAAGCTGAAACAAAAGAAAAGCGCAAATACATTATTAACCTAATAACAAATGCAGCAACCACCTCCATTTGCCAAGATGATCAAGTTCGTCTTTTTAATGAATGGATTGATAAATACCACGAAATTCATTTTTTGGTAATCAGGGCTGTTGTAAATACGAACGGTATAAATAGAAGGGATATCTGGCTATCATTCTCAGACAACATCCCTAGAGAAGATAGCTCTGATGCTGATTTGTTTAAACTGGTAATGCGAGATCTCAGTACTGGTGGTGTAATAAGACAAACCAGAAAGAAGAATTTTCAAGGCCAGTTTATTAAAGAAAATACACGACAAAGAACAAGTTCAAACACTTTAGAATCTGCTTTTGAGCGTACCAAAGCATATGAACTTACGGAGTTAGGACAGGAGTTTGTTCACTATACGATGAATGAAGTTATAGTCAGATTAGGTTAAAACGGCTTACTTAATGAAAGTCAGCCGCGAATCAATTACCTACGACCAACACTGAACGCTATAGCCTCCGAAGGCAATTCTAGGGCACTTGCAGGAAAGCACCCCATATCGAGGGTGTTTTTATCATTGAACCATTGGCATTGACAATCTTCCCCATCCACTTCAATCACAGTCATACGAGGCCCGCCAGACTTCAACACAACAACATCGCCTTCTTTAAATGCCATTTCAAATATGTCCTTATAGTTTATTATTTAGACTCTAATATCTTACTTATTCAATATTTAATCAAGCTCTTAGTAGATGTAGAAGTAAAAATAGGATGAACTACATCACATATTGAATAGAACTTCATAGTACCCACTAGGTATACCCATACAGGTATGGTCAAACTGTGATCGAACAGTACCCACTAGGCTTGAAATACAATAATGGGTACAATACTATTAGCCACTCCTAAGAACCTAACGGGTACACCTTGTGGCACATATAGCTTATTTACGAGTCTCTACAGTAGAACAGAACACTGACCGCCAGCTTAATGATTCAAGCATCTCCTTTGATAAAACTTTCACTGATAAATGTAGTGGTGGTTCAACTAAACGTCCTGCCCTTATTGAGCTTAAAGACTACGTTAGGAATGGTGACACTATCCATGTGCACAGTATCGACCGCCTAGCTCGTAACTTGGTTGATTTGAAGCAGCTTATTAATGATTGGAATAGCCAAGGTATAACCGTTAAGTTCCACAAAGAAGGTCTTATCTTTAATGCTGGTGGCAATGACCATATGTCAGAGCTAATGCTTAACATGCTTGGTGCTGTTGCTCAGTTCGAGTTATCAATGATTCAGGAGAGGCGTCAGGAAGGCATTGAGAAGGCAAAAAGTGCTGGCAAGTACAAAGGTAGACCAACGAATGAAATGAACCACCAGCGGATCTCTGAGCTACGTTCTCAAGGTGTTTCATTAAGGAAGATTGCCAAGGAAGTAGGCGTATCATTATCAACTGTACAAAGGGCTTTAGCAGCCTTAGAGATAAGTAAATGAACGAATATATGTCAGACAGCATATACACTAATTTAGACCCTAAGAGTTTAACCTTAGACCCATCAATGCAGGCTCGTGATGTTGAGCTAATAAAAGATAAACGCTTGAGGGCTGCACAAGAAATTAAGCAAGAAGCACAAGATAAAAGTATTCTTGATGACCTCCATAATGGTGTACCAATAAAGCAGGCTATTACCGTATTTGTGGTTAATGATATTTACTATGTAGTCGATGGTTTCCATAGAACAGGGGCTTGTTTAAAATACCTTAAAGAGAACCCCGAAGCAGACTTAATGATTAAGGCATTAGTCATTAAGAATCGAACCTACCAAGAAGCATTTACAGCAGCGCAAGAAGCTAATCAAGGCCACGGTGTTGGTGTGACTTCAGACGAAGCAATGCAGGCTAAGTTTAGGGCTTTGATCGTTGCTGGTGATTTTGAATTAAGTATATCTCAAGTAATTACAAAAGTTGGTTGTAGCCGTGGTCAAGCAAACCATATAGCTAGAGGACTTAAGGCCTGTAAGAAAACTTTAACTGATTACACTAATAAAGAGTTGATTAGTTTAGACGGATTAACAGAGCACTTACAGAATGGAATTAACTCTACTTACTACTTGCCCAAGAGTGCTTGGGACTCTAAAGGATTCCCTAAGATTAGACGACTTTCAGATGCTATTACTGGTAATGAGTTCATGCCAGATGACGAAAACAGGGAACAAGAGCTAATTACAGCAGCTTCTAAAGATATCAGCCGCATGCTTGAGAGATATGATCCAGATATTTTCAGAGAGGGCTTAAGGAAATTCATTAGAGGAACTGGTTTAGGTATCTCGATATCACAACGAGGAAAGTGGCTAGAACAAGCAGGTTCTGTGCAAGGTAGTGATACTGATTATGATGTTAATAGTCATGGAGATGACTACTTTTAGAATCACATTGTGAACCCGTAACCCTTACACAATAAGGTCTACAGGGTAATCATTGTAAACTGTACACGTGTGTACACCTTGAGGGAGTCTTAGGGTGTACACAACAGATTATAAAAGCCCACCTTTTAACTTTTTTAAAGCATCTTTAGTTGCAAATATTTTCTCAGTTTTAACGGCTTGCTTATAGATGTCTATTAGCTTTATTACATCTGAATCATTTAGCAACCCTTGCTTCTTTGCCGAACGAACAGTATCTATTATCCTATCAACCAATAATTTAGATCTGATATTGCTAACTCTTTCGATTAGAAAGAATGCCTCCGCCTTACTTGGTGAGATAATAATTTTCCCCCAAAAATGTTCCATAGCTTCAATAACACCAAAACAACCTTTCTCATAACGCACAGCAACAATATAAATATCAAGAATGAGGTTTCTACTAAAAACATTAGTCAACCAAGGAGCAAGACCAAGCTCAAGTACCTTCCGTCTTTTAGTCTTGTGTAAATCTTGAATAAATAAAGTTCTAATCAATTGTTGGGCTATTGTTGACCCTCCTGATTTAGGCATGAATCCGAATAGGCTCAATATACTTCTTAGTAGAGATTTGTAACTAACCCCAGAGTGTTTATAAAAATCCCTATCTTCGATAAATACTAAAAACCTTTTCAATTCAGCAGTGTTTACTTTTAATCTGTCAACTTCATGACAAGCAAGCTTTGCTCTATAGATAATATATTCTGTGTTACTAGCTATTGAAACACCAATCACTTTGGATGCTATTTTATAAAATACTAACCTCATCCTCTCATGTGTATCTAATAAGGATGCTCTAAAAATAAACATCAGTAAGATGAGCCATGATGTTCCTGTAAATAAAAGAAAAAAAGGCTTTAAATCAGTTGCCATAACACTAGGGTTATCCCTTAAAAATAATGCGCTCAGAAATAAAATAACTGAAGTTGACACTATTGAAATAATCCAAAAGGGGTATGCCGCATAAGTTAACCAGCCAGAGAATAATTTCAGTGCTAGGGGTTGATCAGCTCCTTCTACTCTCCAATTAGGTAAAATTAATTGGATGTGACCATAATTCAGTCCCAACATTCGCCTAAGAATAATAATTTTCCTACCAGCAAATACAATCGCACGCTGTCTGTCAGAAAAGTACTTAAGAGAAATAAATGAGAAGCTAAAAATGAGTGTAAGTAATACACACGAAAGCATATAAGATGGGATTATTTTGTCAAAAGCAGAAAAAATCTTCTCAGAATAGCTAACTAACAATGACCCCATAGCTGCAGAGGCTACAAGAGTAACATTTGAGGCATTTAAAAAAACCCGTTCTTCAGACTCAAGACTCTTAGCCGCTACCTTGTATTCCTCTAGTGCAATATCCCTTTCTTTAAAAATATATGTAGGAAAGTGTTGTTTAAAACCATTCTTATAATCTTCTTCAATCAAAATAATAATTCCGTTTAAACTGTTGTATTACAAGCTAAGTATGGTGTTCTGGTTATAGCATGAGCTTAACACTAAATGAAGTATGACTTTTTTGAATCGGAAAATTTAACTGAATTAGCCCAAACAGAAAATGAAAGTATCAAACCTACGTTTTGTGTGTACATAAGGGAACGTAGCAATCGCTAAGGTATCTCTATACCCCCGCATAGCCCCCCTATCTTCTTTAAGACAACGAAAAAGTCATTTGGGTCTGAATTACTTGCCACCCACAAACAAAAAGGCTACCGTAGGGGTCAACAATAGAGTCAACACGGTAGCCTTAAGTTATTGTTTTATATGACAGTTAAGTCATGGGCAATAATTACATCATGCCGCCCATTCCGCCCATACCACCGCCCATACCGCCCATATCTGGAGCAGATGCGTCTTGTGGAATTTCAGCTACCATTGCTTCAGTTGTGATCATTAGACCAGCAATAGAAGCGGCAAACTGTAGTGCACTACGGGTTACTTTAGTTGGGTCAAGAATACCCATCTCTAGCATGTCGCCGTATGTGTCGTTACCAGCATTGTAACCGAAGTTACCTGTGCCGTTTTTAACTGTGTTAGCTACAACTGACGCTTCTTCACCAGCGTTAGTTGCGATTTGGCGAAGAGGTGCTTCCATTGAACGTAGAGCGATGATCACACCGTGTTTTTGGTCTTCGTTGATTACTTCAACTTCAGAGATTTTAGAAGCAACACGTACTAGTGCAACCCCACCTCCAGGAACAACGCCTTCTTCAACTGCTGCGCGAGTTGCGTGTAATGCATCTTCAACGCGTGCTTTTTTCTCTTTCATTTCAACTTCAGTGGCTGCGCCAACTTTGATAACAGCTACGCCGCCAGCAAGTTTAGCCATACGCTCTTGAAGTTTTTCTTTGTCGTAGTCAGAAGTTGACTCTTCAACTTGAATTTTGATTTGAGAAACACGACCAGAGATTTGAGCTTGCTCGCCGTTACCATCGATGATGGTCGCGTTATCTTTAGTGATAACTACGCGCTTAGCTGTACCTAAATCTTCTAGGGTTGCTTTTTCAATTTCTAGACCGATTTCTTCAGCGATAACAGTACCGCCAGTTAAGATAGCGATGTCTTGTAGCATTGCTTTACGACGGTCACCAAAGCCAGGTGCTTTAACAGCAGCGACTTTAACGATACCGCGCATGTTGTTCACAACTAATGTTGCTAATGCTTCGCCTTCAACGTCTTCTGCAACGATAAGCAATGGCTTACCTGTTTTCGCTAACGCTTCTAGGATTGGTAATAATTCGCGGATGTTAGAGATTTTCTTATCAACTAATAAGATGAAAGGAGAATCTAACTCAACGCTGCCAGTTTCTGGCTTGTTGATGAAGTATGGTGATAGGTAACCACGGTCAAACTGCATACCTTCAACAACGTCTAATTCGTTTTCTAGTGCTTGGCCTTCTTCAACGGTGATAACGCCTTCTTTACCAACACGCTCCATTGCTGTTGCAATGATTTCGCCGATTGATTCGTCAGAGTTAGCTGAAATAGTACCAACCTGTGCAATCGCTTTTGAATCTGAACACTCTTGAGAAAGTGCTTTAAGCTCAGCAACCGCTGCAATAACAGCTTTATCGATACCGCGCTTAAGATCCATTGGGTTCATGCCAGCTGCAACCGCTTTAAGACCTTCAGTCACGATTGATTGTGCAAGAACAGTAGCAGTAGTGGTACCGTCACCAGCAGCGTCATTGGCTTTAGAAGCAACTTCTTTCACCATTTGAGCGCCCATGTTTTCGAACTTATCTTCTAGTTCGATTTCTTTGGCAACTGAAACACCATCTTTAGTGATTAGTGGTGCGCCAAAGCTTTTGTCTAAAACAACGTTACGACCTTTAGGGCCTAAAGTTACTTTAACTGCGTTAGCGAGAATGTTTACGCCGTCTAGCATTTTAACGCGAGCGTCACTGCCAAATTTAACTTCTTTTGCTGACATTTGTCTGTTCCTTAAAATTTGTTGATTCTTGAAAGCGAGTTAATAACTAGGATTAACCTACAACTGCCATTAAGTCTGATTCAGATAGGATAAGTACTTCTTCACCATCAATCTTTTCTTTCTTCACGCCGTAACCTTCATTGAAAATCACTACGTCGCCAACTTGTACGTCAAGTGCTTTAACAGTACCGTTCTCTAAAATACGACCATTGCCCACAGCAAGGATTTCACCACGTGTAGAAACTTCTGCAGCACTACCTGTTAATACGATGCCACCAGCTGAAGTTGATTCTACTTCTAAACGCTTAACGATTACGCGGTCATGTAATGGACGAATATTCATCTACGGACTCTCCTAATGATTGCTGCCCACAAACGAGGCGATTAAAACAAATGATAAGGGCAATACTCCCTTTGATGTTTGATATATGGGGGTCGATGCTCACAGTTCCAAGGGGTTTAATAAAAAAACTGCGATTTTTTTTGTAAAATTGTAGCTAGTATTTATTAAACCATAATAAATACTGGTAGAATTTGTCTCCCGTTGTCGTGTTAAGTCCAAATTGATGAATGATAAACATGGGTTGCTAAGTGCGCCGATTGGCCGCGTGCTATTTAATATGAGCCTCCCAAACCTTATCGGTATCCTCACCATTTATGGTGGCAGCCTCATAGATACATTCTTCATCAGCCAATTAGGTACTGATGCGCTGGCGGCTGTCAGTTTTACTTTCCCTGTCGCCATTGTATTTGCCAGCATTGCCATTGGTATTGGCGCTGCCACGTCGACAAACCTTTCTCGACTTATCGGTGCGGGCAATACCTCCAAAGCCAAAAGCTTCTTATTTGATGCCATGCTACTGACCTTTGTATTAATCAGTGTATTGGTTGCTATTGGCATTATGGCTATCGACCCATTGTTTACCTTGATGGGTGCAAACGAAAAAAGCTTGCCGCTTATTCACGACTATATGTTGATATGGTTTTACAGTGCACCGTTATTAGTACTGCTGATGGTGGGTAACCAAGGCATTCGCGCCACGGGCGATACTCGCTCACCAGCAATAATCATGGCGGTCGCGGCGATTATTAACTTAATACTCGATCCGTTATTAATTTTTGGTTTAGGGCCATTTCCCCGCCTTGAGATTCAAGGTGCTGCAATTGCGACGTTAGTGTCGTGGATAGTCGCTTTTACCGTTTCAGGCTACATCCTCATTTATAAAAAGCGCATCTTAGAGCTAATGACGCTTTGCCGAGTCCGTATTAGTGCAAATTGGAAAAAGCTCGGTCATATTGCTCGCCCTGCTGCATTAATGAATATGCTAAACCCTATCGCCAATGGCGTGATTTTAGCGATGCTCGCCCGTGCAGACCAAGCTGCTGTTGCCGCTTTTGGCGCCGGTATTCGCCTAGAAACATTATTTCTAGTGGTGATTATGGCGCTCACTTCAAGCTTGATGCCCTTTGTTGGTCAAAACCTTGGAGCTGGCCAATCTCAGCGGGCCAAAGATGGCATGATGCTGGCTTTTCGCTTTGCGTTAGTGCTTCAAACCTTGCTGTATATTCCAATTTTCTTCAGCGGTCATGCTATTGCAGAGCTATTCAGTCAGGATCCTGCGGTCATTGATTATCTCAGTTTTTATATTCAAGTTTTACCCGCCGCATATGGCCCTTTAGCCATCGTGATTATGTTTGCGACTTGCTTAAATGCTTACCACCGCCCAATGAAGTCATTAGTGATTAACCTTGTGCGTTTATTTGCTTTGATGCTGCCTTTAGCGGCAGTAGGCTTATATTTAGGTGGCGTTAAGGGCTTACTGATTGCACTGCCTGTGACTAATACAATTATGGGTATAGCTTGCTATGTTATGGCCAGCAAAATCACTGAACCCGACTCAGCCCATTTGCATTACAACAGTGACGAAATCAATAACTCTCCTGACTCTACGCTATAGTTTTAGCAATATAATTTGACCTAGATTGCTTTTATGAAGCTAGTTTTACGAAATAGCTTTGTGAAGATGCTTTCATCGAGGTCATGATTAAGCTTAATTCATCAGCTATTGCAGCATTGCACAATTAATGATGTATTGAGTTAAAGGCTCTTTTGAAGAGTAAGCTAATTCGACATATACAACTAGGGACTAACATCCCAAGGAAAGTTCATGAGTAAATCAGTCAATGCAGCACTGTTAAACGCTTTTGTATGTCCAGGAACGGGGCATTTATATTTAGGTAAAAAAGCCATTGGTTGGGGCATTATTGCGGCCTGTTTCGTCAGCCTATGCGTAATGATGACTGTAATCATGAAACGTGCTCAAGCCATTGCCGATGAGATTGTTGCAGGTAATATTCCGCTGGATTTTTATAGTATTTACGCTGCCGTTCACGACAGTGTCACCAACAACTTACCCCAATCGTTAAACTTTGCCCTGTGGATTTTATTAGCTTGCTGGATTGGCGGCACGATTAGCGCATTCTGGATGGGTAAAAAAATGGATGACGCCGCTAAGCAATAGGTACTTAGATACAGCAGTCGCTTAATGATTTTTTAAACCATAGCTTTGCCAAAACTTCTACAAAAAAGCCGCTTGAGTTTAATGCTCAAGCGGCTTTTTAATATTCAATTACAGCTTAAGGTTTATCGGTTTTATCCGCATCTTTACTGTTATCTGAATTCTCAGGTTTAACATCAGATTGGGTATCCGCCTCAGAACCATTATCGTTAGCAGGCGTAATATCTTTTATTTCGACTTGATGCGTTTCTGGGGTTAAATCATTAGGGTCGAATTTGCGCTCAAAATCACCGTCAAAGGTATTGCCGTCTTGCCCAAACGGGCTTTGGCCACCAAATGGACCTTGATGACCAAAAGGGCTTTGACCTGCTTGACCTTGGAAACCGCCTTTAAATCCGCCACCAGCAACCACACGCATTTGCATACGTTTGAATATATAGCTAGCGATCGGTGAACGAGTGAATGGAGTTAAAAGCAATAACCCAATAAAGTCAGTCACAAAGCCTGGGAACAATAACAATAAACCCGCCGCCGCTAACATCATGCCTTCGACAATTTCTTTACCCGGCGCTTCACCACGCTCAAGCTTAGATTGCACCGACATTAAGGTACTCAGCCCTTGGCTACGAACCAGTGAAACACCCACAATTGCGGTTAGAAAAACCAGCGCTACTGTATTCAATGCGCCAAACACATCCCCTACTGAGATCAATACCGATAACTCAATAGCAGGAACAAGAATAAAAACTAAAAACAAAACTAACAGCATGTTGGCCTCAATTATTTCATTGGGTATGAACAATATATGGGGGTAATCGGGTCTTAATTCAAGACGCATCGAGATTATCGTTAATCGCAACTGAATTACGTGACTCACAACGCTAATGTAATTTGCTATTGTACTGAACAAAAGTGAGATACATTAGCGAATTATGATTAAATTCAAAAAGCACTGGCATTAACCCATTTTAGGTTATTAAGCTTAAGCTAACTTTAAGATAAACCAAGGATGATAGACTCCCTATGTCAGCAAGCTATTTATTAGTTATAACAACTTGCCCAGATATCGCCAGTGCTAAACAGCTCGCCACGGCATTAGTCGCAGCTAAAGTTGCCGCCTGTGTGCAACTGTATCCGCAAGTTGAGTCAGTTTATATTTGGGAAGGTGAGGTTTGTCATAGTAGTGAAGTCGCGATGCACATAAAATGCATGGCAGATAATTATGATGTGATAGAAAAAATAGTGATCGATTTGCATCCCTATGAAGTACCAGAATTAATCGCTACGCCTATTACTCAAGGCTTGCCAAATTATTTACATTGGATAAAAGAAACCTCTCAATCATGAAAAAAATATTTACGTTTTTATTGACCAGTTTACTTCTGCTATCCCCGTTAGCACACAGTGAAGACATTTTTAGCAACAACAAGAAGTTCAGCTTCCTTCAGGATGAACCTGAATTAATGCCTGTTGAGCAAGCGTTTGTTTTTGATTACAAGCAAGACGGTAATCGAGTGGCAATTAACTTTGTTATCGCTGAAGGCTATTACCTGTACCGTGACAAACTCACCTTTAGTGCTGATGGTGCCGTTATTGGTGATATCGCGCTGCCAAAAGGTAAGATGCACGACGATGAGTACTTTGGCGAACAAGAAGTTTATTACTCGTTTGTTGAACTGCCATTAGCCCTAAAAGAGGCTGCTGCAGGCTCAAAAGTGCAAGTCACTTTTATGGGCTGTGCTGAAGGTAAACTATGTTATCCGCCAACCAAGCGTGACGTAGACCTTGAAGCGGTTGCAGCTAACGATGGCAAACTCGCTAAAAAGAAAGCCATTATTGGCGATGCACCTAAAAAAGCTGACACCGGCTCACAGGGTGATTCAGAGGCCAGTAGCCAAGCTAACGCACAAGCTCCAATTACCCAACAAGACAGCTTAAGCCAAATGCTGGCTAACGATAGCCTAATGTGGACCTTAATCATTTTCTTTGGTTTAGGTATTGGTTTAGCACTAACGCCTTGTGTATTCCCAATGTATCCAATCTTGTCAGGCATTATTGTCGGCCAAGGCAAGCAGTTATCCACTGCCAAAGCATTCACTTTATCGATGGCTTATGTTCAAGGTATGGCCATTACCTATTCGCTATTAGGCTTAGTGGTCGCATCGGCAGGACTTAAGTTCCAAGCTGCACTGCAGCATCCTGCAATTTTGATTTTCTTAGCTGTGATGTTTGTCCTATTAAGCTTGTCGATGTTCGGCCTGTACGAGTTACGTCTGCCGGGTAAATGGCAAGATAAAATGAACAACCTGTCGAATAACCAAAAAGGTGGCAACCTGATTGGCGTGTTCTTCATGGGGGTGATTTCAGGTTTAGTTGCTTCACCTTGTACAACAGCTCCTTTGTCTGGTGCATTGATTTACGTGGCGCAAAGCGGTGACTTATTGCAAGGCTTCTTAGCACTTTACGTATTAAGCATGGGCATGGGCGTACCACTACTTGTTATTGGTACATCTGGCGGTAAATTATTACCACGAGCAGGCGCTTGGATGGATATCATTAAAACCATCTTCGGCTTCTTACTGATTTCTGTGTCTATCGTGATGATCGATCGGATCTGGCCTGGGGTTGTCTCTGACGTATTATGGTCAATTTGGGGCATCAGTTTAACAGGTTACTTAATGCACCAGAATAAACTGTCTGAGTTTAACTGGAAGCAAACCACTCGTGGCGTGCTGCTATTGCTAACCTTACTGGCTAGTTTCTCTTATGGTTTTCAAGCTGTGATGTCGGCTATGGGGCTACAAGCGCCATCAATAAGCAACGAAGTTGCGCAAACTACCCAAGTTAAAAAGGTAGAATTTAAGCTGATTAAGTCGGTGGAAGATTTGGAACTTGAGTTAGATAAAGCCAGCGTGAGTGGTAAAAATGTCATGCTGGATTTATATGCTGACTGGTGCGTAGCTTGTAAAGAGTTTGAGCACATCACCTTTAAAGACCCAGCGGTGGTTGAACGTTTAGATCAAATGATTTTACTTAAAGCTGACTTAACTAAAACCGACGCAATTGATATTGAGTTGATGGAACATTTCAGTGTTTTAGGCTTACCTGCGCTTATCATGTTCGATAAAAACGGGGTTCAACGTGAAGATATGCGAGTAACTGGCTTTATGAAGCCTAAACCTTTTGCTGAGCACTTGGATTTATTACTCGAAAAGTAAAACTATAAAAACATAACACACTGAAAAAAGACCAATTAAATTTTTAATTGGTCTTTTTTTATTTTATAATGACTTTTTAATACCAAGTTAATTTATTTCTTATACAATCTACTTACCTACAACCTGTTTTCAACAAATAGAATTAAGGCATTATGGAACCAGCAATTTTCATTATCACCCTAGTCTGCGGCATGCTCGTTAGCCGAGTAGGACTTCCTCCGCTTATCGGATATTTAGCGGCCGGCTTCTTACTGTTTATCTTTGGCGTGCAAGATGAAAGCGTTCCATTACTGCAAGAGCTAGCTGACTTAGGCGTCATGCTATTGCTATTCGCTATTGGCTTAAAGCTCGATGTGAAAAGCCTGCTTAAATCGGAAGTCTGGGCCAGTTCCAGTCTTCACTTAGTCGGTTCTATTTTATTCTTTTTACCCATACTCAAACTATTGGGTTTAATAGGGTTAGATAGACTGGTTGATCTTGAAATGAACCAGCTACTGCTGCTGAGTTTTGCGCTCAGTTTCTCCAGTACCGTATTTGCCGTTAAAGTCTTGGATGAGAACGGTGATGGTCAGGCACTTTATGGTCGCATCGCTATTGGTATCTTGATTATGCAAGATATCTTCGCAGTGCTGTTCTTAACCATTTCTAAAGGTGAATTCCCTTCTGTTTATGCCTTAGGTTTATTACTACTGCCACTGCTAAAACCTGTCATTTATAAAGTGTTTGATCGAGTAGGCCATGGCGAAATGCTGATTTTGTTTGGTCTTGCTATGGCACTGGTTATGGGCGCTTGGGTATTTGAAGCTGTCGGCCTAAAACCTGATTTAGGCGCGTTGATCATGGGTATTTTACTTGCAGGTCACGCTAAATCATCAGAGCTTGCCAAGTCGATTTATTACTTTAAAGAATTGTTCTTAGTCGCCTTCTTCCTCACCATTGGGTTAAATGGTTTACCGACGATTGAAGACGTAGGTTTAGCAGGCCTATTAGTGCTGTTAATGCCATTTAAAGTATTATTATTCTTCTTCATTTTGACCCGCTTTAAATTGCGTGCGCGTACCTCGTTATTCGCCTCGTTTAACTTAGGTAATTACAGTGAGTTTGGCTTGATTGTCGCCGCCGTTGCCGCACAAAAAGGCTGGTTACCTGCTGAGTGGCTCATTATCTTAGCGGTCGCATTAAGTATCAGTTTCTTAATCGCTGCGCCATTAAATGCCAGCGTGAATCGCTTATATCAAAAATTCCACGACACCTTCACCACAATAGAAAGGCATCCACTTCACCCTGAAGATAGACAAATACCCGTGGGTAACCCACGTTTCTTAATTTTAGGAATGGGACGAATTGGTTCGGGGGCCTATGACGAGCTTCGTGGTAAATACAGTGGTGAGATTTTAGGGATTGAGCATAAACAAGATTTAGTCGACTTTCACCGCCAAGAAGGCCGTAATGTCGTACAAGGCGATGCTAGCGATACCGACTTTTGGGAAAAGCTTGAACGTGCACCAAGCCTTGAGTTAGTACTACTGGCCATGCCGCATCATGTCGGTAATATGTTTGCGGTAGAGCAATTACAAAAGCTCGAATATAAAGGCAAAATCAGCGCAATTGTACAGTACTCTGAAGATGCACAATCACTAAAAGAGCAAGGTGTAGACAGTGTTTACAACTTGTATGAAGCAGCGGGTGCGGGTTTTGTTGATAACGTGATTCATGAGTTACTTGAGCCCACACCGGATAGTGATACTGAGGCCGATAAAGCCAGTGCATCACCTGAAATAACTCAGACATTGAGTAAGCCTTAACAGCTTAGTAAACCATTCAATCAGCGTCTTATGATTTCATAAGGCGCTTTTTTATGCTTGAATCATGTCAGCAGCACTGTATTTATCTTAAGCGCAAAATTAGATGAGGAATTATGGATATTAGCTGGCTCGCAATGAGTGTATTCATGTTGGTGCTTATCGCGCCACTGGCAATTAACCGCTACTTTCATTTACACCTTGGTAAAGACATTGCTATTGCCGTACTGCGCATGACGGTGCAAATGGTATTAATTGGCCTTTACCTTAAATTCCTATTCCACCTCGAAAATCTTTGGGTAAACTTGATCTGGTTGTTGGTGATGTTACTGGTCGGCGCCAGCGCAATTATTAGTAAAGCGAAACTCCCAAAACGGGTAATGATGCTGCCGGTTATCGGAGGCTTATTGCTAGGGCTTGTGCCAATATTACTGATAATGATGTTGTTTTTGTTCCAGCCTACACCAGTTTATAGCACCCAATTTTTAATCCCGACTGCGGGCATGCTGCTGGGTAATAGCCTCAGTGGCAACATTATTGCGCTGCAGCGTTTATTTTCAGCCTTTGAAGAAAAGCAGCCGCAATATCACGGCGCATTGGCTTTAGGTGCGAGTCCCAAACAAGCGTCAGAGCCGTTTGTTCAACATGCAATGCAGCAATCTTTTGCGCCTATTCTTGCGTCAATGACCACCACAGGACTGGTGAGTTTGCCTGGGATGATGACTGGTCAAATATTAGGTGGCGTAGATCCTATTATTGCCGTCAAATATCAAATCATTATCTTAATCGCTATCTTTGCCACCTTAACGATTTCAGTTGCCAGCGCAATTCAGTTAACTATTAATCAATTGCTTAATCACAGCGGAAAGTTGCGCTTTAACGCTGTCACCAACTGATACTGGTTCGACTGAACATTCACATTGCAAGTAAGAAAAAGAAGATAAAAAAAGTGAGCCAAATGGCTCACTTTTAAGTTTGATAGCATCAGGGGAGTAATGCTATCGGTATCTAAATATAAGACTATTTTTTAGAGTAAGCAGCGGCTTGTTCACCCGCTAGTCTACCGAACGTAATGATGTCAGAGATTGCGTTACCACCTAAGCGGTTAGCACCATGAACACCACCAGTGACTTCACCTGCGCCGTATAAACCTGGAATCACTTTCTTATCTTCAGATAGGATTTCAGCTTTATCATCAATCGATACTCCACCCATTGTATGGTGAACACCAGGGGTCACTTCTATGGCGTAGTAGTTACCTTCATTCAATGCACGCGGTAAGTTAGGACGTTCAAAGTCAGTATCTTTACCAGAAGCCACTAGTTTGTTGTACTGAGCAATCGATGCCGTTAATGCTTTACCATCAATACCAGCTACTTTACCTAGATTTTCAGGCGAGTCAGCTGATGGCACCACACCAAGTTGGATATACTTATCAATTTTCTTCAGTGATTTACGCACTGAGTCATCAAAGATTAAGTAAGCCACTTTACCCGTTTGATTAAGAATCGCTGCCGCCGCTTTATCACGAGTAGTGATTTCGTTGACGAAGCGTTTACCTTCTTTGTTAACCAAAAT
Source organism: Shewanella sp. GJ50-10 (assembly GCF_055808815.1). Taxonomy (NCBI): domain Bacteria; kingdom Pseudomonadati; phylum Pseudomonadota; class Gammaproteobacteria; order Alteromonadales; family Shewanellaceae; genus Shewanella; species Shewanella sp. GJ50-10. The sequence goes on from NZ_JBVVSS010000001.1 coordinate 3,881,679, forward strand.
TGCACCGTTACCACGTACCGCTTCAGTTACCATCACGCCGCCTTTAACCGATAAGGTTGGGTGAGCTTGAATGTACTTAACGTCAGTCATACCAGCACCAGCATTACCTGCAACATCAAGACCATCACCAGTTGCACCAGGTTGGTTAGTTGAAATAAAGCCTTTTAACTTAGGATCGTACTGAGAAACACGTTCGTTATTGCGACCAAAGCCACCCGTTGCCATGACAACAGCATCCGCTTTAATCCAGTAGTAACCTGTGTATTGACCTTTAACCAGTAAACCTTCAACTTTACCAGCATCATCTTTGATGATTTCAACACCACGGGTATTCATGCGCATGTCGACTTTACGCTCAAGAGCATTGTCGTAAAGCACTTGAATCACGTGAGCACCCACACCTGCGCCACCTGTTGGGCGATGTGAACGGTTAGCAGATGCGCCGCCCATACGACCAACATCATTTAAATCAGCGCCCATTGCTGTCATCCAGTCAACAGAGCCTTTAGAGTGAGATGTCAGTACTTCAACCAATTTAGGGTCGTTTAAGTCACGGCCACCTTTCATGGTGTCTTTGTACATAGACTCAACGCTATCTTTAATATCTTTGGCTTTTTGTTGATCAGTCCAAGCTGCATTCATGCCGCCGGCTGCAAGTTTTGCGTTACCGCCAATCACTGGTTCTTTCTCAACTAAAATGACTTTAGCGCCTTTATCGCTTGCAGCTACTGCTGCAGAGAAACCTGCCCCGCCTGAACCGACAACCACAACATTCACTGAGTCACTAGGCGCTGCAGCTAATGCCGCTTTACGGTCTGCAGAGTCTTTAGCAAGTTCAGCAATTGAAGGCTCGTAACGCTCCCATTTGCTACCAAATGGCATATCGAAATCAAAGCTATGGCAAGAATCACAATAAACTACTGATTTATCATGACCGCTATGACAAGTCGTACACGCAACATCGCCAGGGAAATGAGATTCATGGGCATTGTAGTTTTCACGAGTATTGCTTTCAGCCACTTCAGCTAAGGTGCCATGACATGAAACACATTGCTCATTTTCAAATGTCAGGCTGTCGTTTGATAGCTCGCCACTTGGTAAATGGCAACTTTCACACTCTTGATTTTCTGAGTGAAAATCAGCAAGGTTATCAGCTGCAATTGCGCCGCCAACTAATCCTGCAGAACCGAGTAATGCAGCTAATAGCGCTGCGCATCGTGTTAATTTCATGGTAACTCCTTTAATGTAGCCATGACGCTAATTCGTCACTCTCAGTCATGCCTTATTGGTCATCACATTTGCTACTGAACCTGATTTAACTTAATTGTCACGCTCAATGGTGCTTGGCTCAATCAAACTTTTCAGACTCATTTCCAAAGTTAACAGCGGATCACATCTGGCTTTTAAGGCTATGCAAAAGTGCATAGTCCAATTGACCGCTATGCAATTTTGCATAGCGGTGGGTGATCATCTTCACAATCTCAGTTTGATTAATGGCGCCTATCATATTGGTCACTTTAGCTTTCTTACTGGGATTCGCTTTCTATCAAATTTACGCTCAATGCCACAGTTATGAAGATTATGATTTGCTAAAGTGCAAACTATATCTATCTGTTAGCCATTGAATTTATCTTGATGAAATATTGTCTCTGCATATTGCTATTACTCAGTTTTCCTTTAGCCGCGAAGGAAACTATCGTCTTTGGGGTGCATTCGACAACCGCACCTTTAGAGTGGCGAGATAACGGCGTTGATCAAGGCTTTCATGTGGAACTTATGGATCGCATCGGCCAAATGCTAGATAGGCCGATAATGGTACGCCGTAAAACCTTCCAGCAACTGATGACCGACATGCACGATATCAACAGCCCGATTGATGTTGTTGCCGTGGTTAGCCCAACTAATGTAAGACGTGAGTTAAGCCAATCCGATCCTATTTATGCCACTCATGCCAAAGCGTATACCCTGCAAGGCAAAGATTACATCGACAATTGGTCTGATTTAGTAGGTAAAAGGGTCGCGATTAAAAGTGGTGCTTTTGTCGATGTGTTTTTAACTAATCAACCGCAAAATTTCACCCAAGTAAAAGTCGATTTATATGAAACAGGCTTTCAAAAATTAATGACCAATGAAGTGGATGTGGTGCTGGCAGAAAACTTTGTCGCCAGGCGATTACAGCCCAAATACCCTTTGGTAAGAAGCTCGAGTGATGCATTAATTTTCGGCGCTTTCACATTTGTCAGTAACCCAGCTAATGCCGCTTTACTGCATGAAATAAACGATGCTTTAAGACAACTTAAAATCTCGGGCGAATACGATAGGTTAGTCAACAAATGGTTTGGCATGGGTCGTGAAAAATTCGATATTACTTCGACCCAAAGGAAAATGCTTACCCTGTCTATCGTGATTTCGATAATTTCAGCCATAGGCATGTTGTATACCTTTTCAGTCAGCCGCCGCTTAAAGTTTCGCTCTGAAGCTCTAGCTCTTGAACTGCAGCAACGTGAAATTGCCGAGCAAAAAATTCGCTCTTTATCCCAGCAATTTCAGGCAGTACTTGACGGTATTCCCCACGGCATGACCATTTTTGACAAGAAAATGCAGTGCCTGTGGAGCAATGACAACAACCAACTGCTAACCCACAGTCAGTTCCATTATGTCGATGGCACTCCCTTTGTTCTAGCCGCTGGTGTGAAATCGGTGATTGAATCTAAAAAGTCTTTTATCGCTGATATGAGGTATTTGGCTCAATATTGGCAAGTACAAATTCACCCCATTGCAGAAGATCAAGTCGTTGTGTTGCTCGAAGAAAATACTGAACAGCAACACCTTCGCCAAGCGAACGATGAGGCTAGTCGTCTTGCTTCGTTAGGAGAACTTTCTGCTGGGGTTGCCCACGAGATTAACAACCCAACTGGGATAATCATTCATTCAATTGCCCTGTTTTCCGAAGCGATGAAAGATTTGCGCCCTGCAGCAGATTATTACCAACAGCAAAACCCATTTTGGCTAGTGGCTGGACTTGAGCCTCAAGCTGCATTTGATGAAATTAGTCACAGTACTGAAGTGGTTGAAGAAAGCGCCAAACGTATTTCACGGATTGTGAATGATTTAAAACGCTATGCCTTGCCCAATCTTGCCTCCAATCATCAAGCGATTAGTTTAAATGAAGTGGTGCAAGTCGCTCAGCGCCTAACATCAAACCAGCTAAAGCGTTACCAAGTGGGTATGGAACTAGCAGAACCAAGCCCGATGATTAACGGTGATGCCCAGCAATTACATCAAGTGATGATTAATCTGATCCAAAATGCCTGCCATGCGACTCAACCCGGCGATGGTCAGATAACCATTAAAACTTATTCGAGTAAGTCAGCTGGATACATTAGTGTCGAAGATAACGGTAGCGGAATGAACAAAGAAACCTTAAAGCGAATAACTGAGCCATTTTTTACCACGAGGCGATCCCATGGTGGCAGTGGCTTAGGCTTATCGGTTTGCAGCAGAATCTTAAAAGAGCACCATGGCCATATGAAGGTCACCTCAACCATCAATGAAGGCAGTTGCTTCACCTTAGTGTTTAGCTTACTAACGCCAAACCAACCCATTGATATTAAAAAGTAGCAAGGAGCTAAATCGTGAAACTCGCCCGTAATATTTTATTAGTTGATGATGAAGCGCCTTGGCTAAGAACATTAGCAGTAACCTTAAACCGTCTTGTGCCAGAAGCGGTGATAGATACTTGCGTTGATAGCCGCCAAGTAATGAACCGCTTAGAGGGAACGGATTATGCGCTAGTGCTATTAGACTTAACCATGCCGTTTCATTCGGGTGAAGATCTGTTAGCGCAAATTCGTCTTGAGTATCCAAATACTCGAGTGATTATTGTTACCGGCGTAAATGAAGTCGATACCGCCGTTCGTTGCATTAAAAACGGTGCTTACAACTACTTTATTAAAACCGATGACGTAGCCGATTTAGCCTTAACAGTTCGCCGCGCATTAGAAGTCGTTGGGCTTGAGCGTAACTATCACCGCATCAAAGAAAGCTTTTTAAGTAAAACTCTGGCTCAACCGAGCGCATTTAATAATATCCTCACCTGCGAGCCCAATTTACTGGATCAATTCCGTTATTTAGAAGCTGTCGCGTTTAGTCCTGAACCAATACTAATCTATGGTGAAAGCGGCACAGGTAAAGATGAGTTTGCCAAAAGTTGCCACCAGCTATGCTCCGCAGACGCCCCTTTTGTGAATGTGAATTTAGCAGGTATCAGTGAAAGCGCCTTTGAATTGCAGTTGTTTGGCAGATTAAGCCAAGAGCCAGGGAAATCCCAAGCTGGCGCCTTGCATACCGTGGGTAAAGGCTTGCTATATTTAAACGAAATAGGCGATTTACCTTTATCTTCTCAAGCCAAGTTATTGGATGTTCTGCAGCAAAAACAATACTACCCAATTGGCAGCGATCGCCCTTATCCTGTTAATTGCCGCATCATTACATCAACCCAGCACGATTTGCTCGAACTGAATAAAAACGGGCAATTCAGGCGTGACCTACTTTATCGATTACGTGCTCACAAAATCCATTTACCACCGTTAAGACAACGTAAATTGGATATCGCGATGTTGATTAATCACTTTATCTCGCTGGCCGCTGAAGAGATGAATTTAACGCCGCCCCAGCAACCTAGCGATTTAGCGATGCAGCTGCAAGACTATGACTTCCCCGGGAATTTACATGAATTGAAAGGAATGGTGTTTGATGCGGTTAGTCGCAGTGATGGCATACAACTGAATATCTCGCCTTTTATGGAGGCCATCAACGAGCTTAAATCAACTTCGTCTCATTTAGGCACTGGGATTATCTTCCCGCAAGTATTGCCGACATTGGCTGATATGAGCCAAGCACTGATTGATGAAGCCATGAGCCGCACGGCAAATAACCAAACCGCTGCCGCGCAAATGCTGGGGATCAGTCAATCAGCATTGAGCCGACGTATCACCAAAAAAGACTAAATTTATTAAGGTAACCAAGCTGGCATATGCAAAGTATGGATATGTCAGCTCACATCAGTATCAACTAATATTGTTCGACAAACAGAATAGTCCCCCTCTACCAATACCTCTTTCGAGGCAATTCATGACTGAAACAACATGAATTAACTCAAAAAATACTCACATTAATGCTCAAATGAAATCAAAATAGTTAATCCTAGTTACACCTCCGACCAATCGTGATATAAATCACATATCTATCGCGCAATTAACTCACTTTCAACTAAATTTAAGGTTAAGTAAGTCAACACGATATAAGTATCTTAGTAGCTCACTTATATAAGTAACTTAGATTCGTAACTTAGTGCGTAGCTTTACGTAACTCGGCATTCTTTGGAACTGTAACTGTATGTCTAATCCTGCTCAAAAAGCCATGAAGTTGTTCGTGCAAACATTTGGCACTACGGCTGACGACCTGTATCAAGCACCAGGTCGCGTCAATATTATTGGCGAACACACGGATTATAACGAAGGATTCGTTTTACCCGCTGCAATCAATTTTCACACTGTTATCGCGGTTAAGGAACGTAGCGATAATACTTTCAGAGCTGTTACTGATGCTTTTCCAGGTCAAATTGAACAGTGGAAGTTTGGTGAAGAAGGATCAACCCAAGATCAAAGCAGCTGGGGCAAGTATTTAAAAGGATTTACCGCGTCAATGTTTCAATCAGGTCTTAAAGCTAAAGGCCTTGATCTCGCTATTGTTGGCAATGTGCCCTTAGGCGCTGGCATGTCATCTTCTGCTGCATTAGAAGTCGCATTTGGCACCGCTATCAGCTATGCCAGTCAACTGCACTTGTCTCCACTGGCAATTGCTCAAATTGCCCAACGCGGCGAACATCGTTTCGTCAAAACTGAATCTGGGATAATGGATCAAATCATTAGCGCCTTGGCCGAAGCCGATCACGCTTTATTGATTGACTGTTTAGAGCTCGATAGTGAGCCTGTTTCGATCCCTGAAAATCTCAGTTTATTAATCGTAGATCCTAATATTGATCGCCAAAGCCTGATTGAACGTTTTGATAAACGTAAGCAGCAATGTGCTGAAATTAATGACTTATTGGCAGTCGAATCTTTACGTGAAGTTAGCCTAGTGCAACTCAACCGCGAGAAAGATTCATTAGGTGACGAACTATTTGCGCGCGCAAGACATGTGTTAAGTGAAAACCAACGCACAGTGAATGCAGCAAGAGCACTCGGCCAGAACGACATGGCTCGTTTTAGCCAATTAATGGCGCAATCTCACGAGTCGATGAGAACTGATTTTGATATTTCGACCCCAGAAATCGATACCTTAGTCAGCATTATCAATCAGGTCATTGGTACCCGTGGCGGCGTACGTATGAGTGATGGCTGTGTGGTGGCATTGATCGATCATGAACTAACCGATGCCGTGGTTAATGCCATTGAGGATAAATACCTTAAAGCAACGGCAATTGAAGCGATTATTTACTTATGCTCAGCCAGTAACGGCGCAGGAAGAATAGACTGAGCTTTGAGAGTTCCGGCTTTTAATACTCAATAGAATTAACTTATCTCATCAGGAAGAGACTTTAATGATTCAAATCACAGCCCTTAAGCCATGGCCAGATCCACGCGGTGGTCAAATTGAACGGATTCGATTAGATAACGGCAAAGTGGCTGTTGAAGTATTAAGTCTTGGCGGCATTATCCGCGAATTATCCACCGCAGATAAACACGGTGAGCATCAAAATATCGTTTTAGGCTGTGATAGCGTTGCAGACTACCTCGGCCAGCAGGCTTATTTAGGCGCTATTGCAGGTCGATATTCTAACCGTATCGCCAACGGTAAAATGAGTTATCAAGGCACTGAATACCAATTAGATGTAAACCAAGCGACTAACTGCTTACACGGCGGTGCTGATGGCTTTCATTTAAAGCAGTGGCAAATGCAGCCACTTGAAGATGGGGTGCGATTAACGGTGACTAGCCCTGACGGTGAAATGGGCTTTCCGGGAAACTGTACAGTGCAGCTTGATTATCGATTAGAGGGGAATAACTTACTGATTGATATAGAAGCCACAGTGGATAAAGCCTGTCCGATTAGCTTAACCCAGCATAGCTACTTCAATTTAGAAGGCCCAAGCAGCAAAACCAATACTCAGCATCAGATCCAAGTCGATGCGCAGCAGTATTTACCAATGAATGATGTCGGCGTACCTGTTGCCATTAATTCAGTGACAGACAGTGATTTAGATTTATCCCAATCAACCTCATTTGCTGTGCAAACTGAGCGCGGCGCATTAACCGCGACTAATGGTTTTGATCATTGCTATGTATTGCAAAATACCCCTGACAAACTCGTGCGATTTGGTTGTATTTCAAGCCCGTTAAGCGGTCGTACCATGACCATTTATACCAACCAACCTGGCGTACAAGTTTACGGCGCTAACTTTCTTGAAGGTGCTGTAGGTTTTAATGGCGAGGTATATCAATCACATCAAGCAGTGTGTATTGAACCACAAATGCTACCGGACTCGCCTAATCAGCCAGCTTTACTGGGCGACGCTTGGATACCTGCAGGCGGGACATATCGTCACGCTAGTCGCTATGAGTTTGGCACGTTATAGAATTAGCGAAGCTTTAGAATTGATAGGCTTATAAACATAAGCTTATAAACATAAGCTTATAAATATAGGCTTATAAACAAGGTCTATTTTCAATAAAAATGGCGCTACCGAATAGGTTAGCGCCATTTTGTTACTGCCTTATCGGCAAGTCACTCATTGTTGATTCTCAATAATGATCTTAGTCGTCATTATCGTCATTCATACTCGCTTCAAAGCCAGTATCTTCAAATTCCATATCGTCATCTGCGTCCAGGACATCATCCATGGGTTCATCAGCCACCACTGGTGCTTTACTCTTTGTCACTGGCGCTGAGTCCGGCACTGAAGACAGCTCAATATGCGCTTCATGCTTTGCCATAAACTCAGCTCTTGCAGCAAGCCATGCAACATCATGCTCAGCTTTTGCCGTTTCTAGTTGTGCAGAATCAAGTTCGTGAAGGTTAACTTTAACGATATCTTCAACGTATTCACCAATGGTGTTTCTATTTACATTGAATAAATATATTCGTCCAGGTGATGCCTCTGGCAGCTCATTATCATGAATAACGATAGAAGTGCCTCTCGATGTGCGAAGCTCACCAAACCAAACTTGTTTTTTTGCTGTGTTATACATATATGCTAACGCCCTTAAATCAACACATACCTTTGATAATGCGCTATTTTTAAGCACACCGTTTAATATATAAACCATACTGCTCGCGCATGATTAATGGGGATAATTAATCAAAAAGTTCTCAAAAAATCAATCATTGTTTTATGAACTTTTTGATATTTTGAACTCGATATACCTTTTTAAAATCGAGCTTATCAATCTCGCGATTAAAAACTCTATCGTTTAAAAAACAACCAGACATTTCAAATTCAAATTTAGTTGAAAAACTTCAGCCTTCAAGTCAATAATTCAAAAAATACTGTTTCATAAATCGTCAATTGATTGAAGAGTAAAGAGTACAGAAAAGATAATCATGAAAAATCATTATATTGGATTAAATGATGTCCAAATGAATAGGCTACTTGATGATGAGTTAACAGCGCAGTTTGAACTGCTAACTAATTAGAGCACTTGATAACTGAGTAAATAGAGCATCTGAGAATAGCTTAGCGGATTAGGGCTAACCCGCTAGAACCAGAATAGAACTAAGCACTAGCACTAAGGCTGCATTAGCCCTAAATTAGTTTTAATACGATTTTACCTTGGTGCTGTCCTGATTCCATATATTGATGAGCAGCAATTACATCATCAAAATCAAAAACCTTATCGACTTTAATATTCATTTTGCCGCTATTCAATAAAGGCCATATATGTTGTTTCAGCCCTTTGGCGATTTCCGCTTTGGCTTCAATACTTTGTGGCCTTAATGTTGAACCCGTCCAGCGAATACGCTTGGCCATTAATCTAAATATATCCACCTCGGCTTTCATCCCGCGCTGCATCGCGACCGACACCATGCGGCCATCCATTGCGACGACTTTAAGATTACGGTTAACGAAATCGCCACCAGCTATATCAAAAACGACATTGACTCCTTTACCTTCTGTAGCATCAAGTATTGGCTCTACAAAATCGTGTTGATGATAATTAACGGCAAGAGTTGCTCCTTGCTCAAGGCAATACTGACATTTTTCATCGGAGCCTGAAGTCACAAACACTTTTGCGCCTAGTGCACTGGCCATTTGAATCGCTGTTGTGCCAATACCACCAGAGCCACCATGAATAAGCACGCTTTCACCGGCAACTAGTTCAGCTCTCACCACCATATTGCCCCAAACGGTAAAACAGGTCTCAGGTAAAGCTGCCGCTTGTTCAAAACTGTAACCATTGGGGATTGGCAAGCAATGACTCGCATCTGTCACAACTTGTTCGGCATAACCGCCACCCGGCACTAACGCACACACCTTATCGCCAATGCGCCATTCAGTTACTCCATCAGCCACCGCGATGACTTCACCTGCGACCTCTAAGCCTAGGATTCTACTTGCGCCCTTAGGTGCTGGGTAAGCCCCTTCTCGCTGTTTAAGATCTGGGCCATTTACCCCAGCAGCATGCACCTTTATCAACACCTGACCTTGGATCAATGGCCCAAGTTCGCTATGACTAAAAGACATCACCTCGGGACTTCCTGTTGTTTCGAATGTCACGTGTTTCATATAAAAATCCTTTTGGAGGTGTTATTTACTCTTGAGCTCGGTAAGCAATTACACAATACACACCATCAAAGTAATGATTAACTAGGATACAAACCCATTAAACTAGCCGACAATTTGTATCGATTTGGCATATAAAGGTAATAGTTATTAAACTTTATCTTATAGGGTGTCGATATAAGGTACTATATGTATCATTACGATTAACGTTACCGACTTTATCTTAATCAAAGTCTTTACCAACGAATACTTTTAATAGCGCATTTAAAGCATGGCCAGAAATTAACGCCTTGATTAGCGCTTTTACCAAACGACTAAGACTAACTGGAATTAATATCATTGTGAAAATGACACTAAAAACAGCATTAGCCAAAGTTCTATCCTATCGCACTGCATTATTGTTGTGCCTTAGCACCCTATTATCGACTTCTATTTCTGCCAAGCCTTTACTCATCGCTTCGGACATTTGGTGTCCTTATGTCTGCGAAGGTCAAACTGGCTATGTCACTGAGTTGACCCAACGCGCGTTTGCCGAAATGGATCAACCTGTTCACTTTATCTCAGTCCCTTTTAATCGTGCATTGAAAGAGGTTCAACAACATAATATTGATGCAATATTAGCGATTACTCCAGAGCATGTTTCGCAATATGACCTATTCACCGATGACATTATTATTGGTTACGCCAGCAAAGATTTTTACACAACCCCAGGTTTTGCTTGGAAATTTAATCAACTTGAAGATTTAGACACGGTTCAAGTGGGAATAATTCGAGGCTATGACTATGGTGAGCAATTAAATGAAAAAATTGCTCATTCAAACCGCTTCTATTCTGCTACTGGCAACCAACCGCTATTGATGAACCTGAAACGTCTTATTAAAGGTCGTTTTCATGTCATGATAGGCAATAAGATTGTTATTGAAGACACGGCTAAAAAGTTAGAAATTGATGACCAAATTAAATATGCGGGTAGCTTTGGTAAACCACTGCCTTTATACGTTGGCTTTAGCCAAACAAAGACCCAAGCGGCAAAAATGTTCGCTAACGGCTTACAAAAGCTAAAGCAGACCGGCGAATTTCAACAGATTTTAGATAAATACAACATAGAACAAACCGACGACACACCATTATGACAACATGATGGATTTTTAGTGCAGAAGTAACACTCAAGCACAAATAGTCGAATAAGCTTACCAGCCTCAACAATCAAATATAAACCAATGTTTATTATCAATTTAATTATAGTAGCCCTCAGAAAATCTAGCTGTTAAATTTAGCTTTCGCTGATATTAACTACAGATTTAACCTACCCCATCAAAATAAGTTACAAAATGTGTACTTTTGACACATTTGTTATCCCTAGGTGTACAATCCCATTTCGGCCTAAAGCCTCTAATTCACTACACATAAATAACTAAGCATAATAGTCTTTCGTTAAAGTTAAACGTTGCGATTAACCCCATCGTACACAGCTATTTGCCCATCGCTTTAATAAAAATATAAAAACATGTGGCACTCATGGTGTAAATCAAGTGACCACTTTGGAGCAAGCATGAAATTTTATCCTCAGGCTATCACGCTAGTATTCAGCCTATTTTGTTTACCTTGGGTAAATGCATCACCAATTGAGCAGACTAAAGGTGACTTCGAAGATAAGTTTCGTCAGCTAGAAGAAAGCCATCCGACGCCCAATGATTATCGTAACGCGGCTGGTGAGCCCGGCAAGGATTACTGGCAACAGCAAGTCGATTACAAGATTAACGTCAAATTGGATGAAACTAAGCGTCGACTTGATGCTAGCCAAACGATTACTTATCACAATAATTCACCGTATACCCTCAAATACTTGTGGCTGCAGCTAGAACAAAACCGTTTTAGTCCAGATTCAATTGCCGAGCGCAGCAGTACCTTTTCAGGACTTGGCAATAACGCCAGCGCCTCAGCAAAAGCCCAAGACAAAGCCCCTGCTAAAATCAATTTATCCACCCTACGTCGTCAGCAATTTATGCAAGATGTAGAGTTAGGCTACCAGCTTTCAAATATCACTGATGCTAAGGGTAAAGCACTTAAATACGTTATTAATGGTGCGCAAATGCGTGTGGACTTACCTAAGCCACTAAAGCCAAATCAAAGCACTAAAGTGAACATTGATTTCGCTTTTAATATTTTAGAAGAAGACGCTGTAGGCGCACGGTCAGGTTATGAGCATTTTCCTGATGATAAACGTAAAGGCGGCAACGATATCTTCCTGCTAGCCCAGTGGTTCCCTCGAGTATCTTCCTATTCAGATTATGAAGCTTGGCATAATAAGGAGTTTTTAGGTCGCGGTGAATTTACCTTAGAATTTGGTAATTACGATGTAAAAATGACCGTACCGACAGACCATATTGTGGCTGCGACAGGTGTACTGCAAAATCCTAAAAAGGTGTTAACTAAAACTCAGCGTAACCGCTTAGAAGACGCAAAAGACGCCAAACGTCCAGTATTCATTGTCTCGGCTGACGAGGCATTAACTAACGAATCAAGCACAAAGTCAGGCCAAAAAACCTGGCATTTTAAAGCCGAAAATGTACGTGACTTTGCTTGGGCTTCATCGCGCAAATTTATTTGGGATGCTAAAGGTTATCAGCAAGGTGGCGACACTATGCCAGAAGTCATGGCAATGTCTTTTTATCCCAAAGAAGGTGGCGAACTATGGGAAAAATACTCCACTGAATCTGTTATCCATACCATGGAAGTCTATTCACGCTTTACCTTTGACTATCCATATCCATCAGCCATCAGTGTAAATGGCCCTGTGGGTGGCATGGAATACCCCATGATAAGCTTTAATGGCCCACGTACCATTTTGCATGAAGACGGCACACGTAGTTATACATTATCTGAGAAACAATTCTTAATTGGAGTGGTCATTCACGAAGTGGGTCATAACTACTTCCCAATGATTGTGAACTCGGATGAACGTCAGTGGGCGTGGATGGATGAAGGTCTTAACAGCTTTTTAGACGGGGTTGCCAGTAAAGAATGGGATCCTGATTTAGCTTGGGGACGTGAACCAAGTGACATCATCGAGTACATGAAGTCTAACGTACAAGTCCCTATCATGACCCAATCAGATAGCATTCTGAAGTACGGCCCTAACGCCTACACTAAACCTGCCGCAGCACTTAATATTCTACGGGAAGTTGTATTAGGTCGTGAGCTATTCGACTTTGCTTTTCAAGAGTATTCTCGTCGCTGGGAAAACAAACGCCCGACGCCTTATGACTTTTTCCGCACCATGGAAGAAGCCTCAGGCGTGGATTTAGATTGGTTCTTCCGTGGCTGGTTTTACACCACAGATCATGTTGATATCAGCATAGATAAAGTGTACCAACTCCGTTTAGACACCAAAGATCCTGACATCGACTTTGAGCGCTTACGCCAAGAAGAAGCCGATAAGCCAACTTCCTTATTCGTTGAGAAAAATCAACAAGCTGGCATGAAACCTTGGGTTGATTTAAATGGTGATCTAGCCGATTTTCATGATGAAAACGATCGCTTTACGGTCACCAATAAAGAGCGTAATAAATACCACTCAACCCTAGCCAAACTTAAGCCATGGGAACGTAAAGCGTTAGCCAGAGCATTAGAAGAAGACAAGAACTATTATGTTATGAACTTCTCAAATATTGGCGGCCTAGTGATGCCAATATTACTGGAAATGACTTTTGCTGATGGCACGACTGAAAAGCTGACGTTACCTGCTGAAATCTGGCGCCGTTCGCCAAAGGCCGTGAGTAAATTGATTGTCACTGAAAAGTCACAGCAGCTGGTATCTGTTGAAATCGATCCAAGCTGGGAAACTGCTGACGTAGATATCGAAAATAACCATTACCCACGTCGTATCATTCCATCACGTATTGAAGCTTATAAGAGCGAAAAACGTAAAGGTAAACATCGCCGTGATGTCATGCATGACATCAACACTGAAGTGAAAGAACCTGAAGCTAAGGAATATAAAAAATAATGTCGCGACTATCCATAGTAATTACTTTTTTGTTAGTTATTGCCGCCGTATGCATGAGTGATAATAGTTGGGCACATCAGCAAAAAGAAAGTTATAGCAATGTGCTGTTTAATGAGCGCACTGGTAACTTAGAAGTGCAACACCGATTTTACTTACACGATGCTGAGCATGCAGCTAAACGTCTTTTCGATAGCCATGCAGATTTACTAAAAGAGCCGGTGAGCCGTGAAGCTTTTGCCTATTATGTGCAGGATAAATTCCATATCGCTGATGATAACCAACAAGTGATTGAGCTTAACTTTGTTGGCACTGAGGTAGAAGGTAAGTATTTATGGGTGTATCAGGAGACACAAATTAATCATCAAACCATGAGCAGTTTTTACATCAAAATGGAAAGCTTGCAAGACCTGTGGCCAAGTCAGCTTAACTACATTAATGTTGAGCGCGAAAAACAGGTCAAGTCATTAAGGCTTAGTGCAGGTGATGCTTGGCAACATTTAACGCTCGGTGAGTAAGCACTATTTTTAGTGAGCTACCACCAAGTTGTTTGTTAATAGAACTCAGCTAAAGCGCTGTTAATGACGTTATTCAAAATAAAAAAAGAGACCTTTGGGTCTCTTTTTTGCTTTAACAATTAAATGCCTCCTCTTACCTAGCGCACATTTACTTTCACAATTTGATCTAGCTCAAAAACCATGCAACTTCTGTTAAATTTTTGTTGTTTTACGTTGTCAGGTTGGCACACTGAATAGTGTAACAAACAGAAACCAACCTTGATGATGCCTATGCTTGGATAAGAGCTTTATTTATCTAAGTCATTGTCATTATTCATGTTCACAGGAGGTGGAATGAGCGGATTAGTCAAGTTGCTACAATCAATGCTCGGCAGTTTTCGAGATTTAGTACCCATCATCTTGGTGGTCAGTTTCTTTGAGATTTTTATCCTCCAACAGGCCCCTGCTAACCTGTTTTCTATTCTTGTCGGCGTCGTTTTTATTGTCTTAGGGTTGACCTTTTTTGTATTCGGCTTAGAGATGGGCCTTTTCCCTATTGGCGAATCATTGGCTCATGCACTAGCCCGTAAAGGTAGTACCTTCTGGTTAGTGGTTTTCTCGTTTGCTTTAGGCTTTGGCACCACATTAGCCGAGCCTGCTTTAACTGCGGTCGCAGCCGAAGCCGCTGAAGTGGCTGCCGAAGGTGGTGCTATCGCGGCAACGGAGCAAGCCATGGACAGTTATGCCATGGGACTACGACTAACTGTTGCAGTGTCTGTAGGGCTGGCCATATTGCTCGGGGTTATCCGCATCGTTAAAGGTTGGCCAATTCATTATTTGATCATTGGCGGCTATGTGATTGTGATGGTATTAACAAGCTTTGCCCCTGAGAACATTATCGGTATCGCCTATGATTCTGGTGGTGTTACCACCTCAACCATTACCGTTCCTTTAGTGACAGCACTGGGTGTAGGTTTAGCTACCGTCATTAAAGGCCGAAACCCTATGCTTGATGGCTTTGGGCTCATTGCCTTTGCCAGTCTGACTCCGGTCATTTTCGTCTTACTCTACGGCATGCTGCTATGAATATGACTGAAATAGATTTGAATATGACTGGAATAGATATGAATCATCAAGATTTTTTCACTCATTCTACATTTATCTCAATGGGGGAAATCAATGGTCTGGCTTAGTCAGTTATTCGACACTTTGTTGCTCACTATGCGTGATGTTATCCCTATTGCGACCATCTTATTTGGTTTTCAATTAGGCGTACTAAAACGCCCTATCGCTAACTGGAAAACGGTAGTGCTAGGTTTTGTATACGTGATTTTAGGCTTAAGTTTTTTCTTAGTCGGTCTAGAGTTAGCGCTGTTTCCTATTGGTGAAAACCTCGCTAACCAGCTGACCTCACCCAGTATTTTGCATCCTGATGGTTCTGCAGGTCCTTACCTGTGGCATGACTATTTATGGGTTTATGTATTTGCTGCAGCCATTGGTTTTAGTACCACCATTGCTGAACCTTCCTTAATTGCAGTAGCAATCAAAGCTAACGAAGTGTCAGGTGGCACTATTAGCACACAAGGCCTGCGAATTTCGGTGGCCATTGGTGTCGCATTTGGTATCTCACTAGGCTGCTTTCGAATTGTGGTCGGTGACCCAATTCATTATTACATCATGGCAGGTTATGTAGTGGTAGTGATCCAAACCTTCTTTGCACCTAAATCAATTATCCCACTTGCCTATGATTCTGGCGGGGTAACCACATCAACAGTTACCGTGCCGTTAGTTGCCGCTTTAGGCCTTGGCTTAGCTTCCAATGTGGAAGGACGAAACCCATTAATAGATGGCTTTGGCCTGATTGCCTTTGCCAGTTTATTCCCAATTATCGCTGTAATGACTTACGCCCAAATAGTGGCGTGGTTAGAGAAACGAAGCGATCAAGTTAGCGAGGAAGAAGCGGCAATTGAGCCATCAATGATTAATGAACAAAACCCAGTATCAAACCTTGAATCTATCTCAAAAAATAGAAACTAATCGATCCGTTAAGGAGTAAACCATGCGATTTAAGCTAATTATCGCGTTTGTAGATGATGTAACCACAGACACAATACTGGATGCTGCCAGAGAAGCAGGTGCGACTGGCGCAACCGTTATTAACCACGCCAGAGGCGAAGGGCTAAAGAAAAAGAAAACCTTCATGGGCTTAGGGTTAGATGTACAAAGAGATGTGATTTTATGGCTGGTAGAAGAACATATGAGCCGCCATATTTTAGAAACCATTTGCCAAGTGGGCGGTTTTAATACCAACCCAGGTCAGGGTATTGCCATTCAAATTGATGTTGAAGATGCCGTTGGTGTTGCCCACCAAGTTGAAAAGCTCACCAATGAGATTAAGGATCAAATATGAAGCCGTCGACGCCCATTAAAAACCGTGATGTTTTAATGAATCAATATGCCATGATTGACGGCATGTTAACGATCAGCGAAGCCATTGCGATAGCCGTTGAAAAAGACGTATCTATTCTAGTGGTCAATAAGCGTCATGATCATGATGAATACGGCATGTTATTACTCAGTGATATCGCCAGAAAAGTACTGGCAACCAACAAATCACCTGAACGAGTGAATGTGTATGAAATTATGATAAAACCGGTGATGTCAGTGAGTGCTGATATGGACATCCGTTATACGGCGAGGTTATTCGATCAATTCCAAATCAATAAAGCCCCTGTGGTCGAAAATAGCAACATCATTGGTTTTGTGACCTACGATGATATCGTGATAAAAGGCATGGTAAGCCAGTAAATTAGTTTGGCTATCACTGCAAGCGATAAGCAAGACCTGTCAGCCAAAGCGCCAATAAAAAAGCCTTGATGCATTTGCAATCAAGGCTTTAATTTATCAACGGTTAAGTATTTAACCTGTCATTACTGACCGATGAAATGCTGGTCTTTAAGCCAATCTAAATATTCAGGTACCGCTTGCTCAACGGTTTTAAATACATGATCGCAACCTATTGAACGCAGTAAGGTTAAATCTGCTTGCGTGTAGCTTTGGTAAGCACCTTTTAGCTTGTCAGGGAAAGGAATGTATTCAATCTCACCTTTGCCATGATACTTAACCACTGCATTAGCCACATCATTAAAGCTTTGGGCTTCACCCGTACCACAGTTAAATACACCTGATACTGACTTGTTTTGCCATAGCCAAATATTCACTTTTACGACATCTTCAACAAACACGAAGTCACGTAATTGTTGACCATCTTCATAGCCATCAACACCCGCGAATAAACGACATACGCCATTGGCTTTAATTTGATTATTAAAGTGGAAAGCCACACTAGCCATGCCGCCTTTATGTTGCTCTCTTGGGCCGTAAACATTGAAGTAACGTAGGCCTGCTACCTGAGCATTGGTGTCTTGCTGACGCACATATTGGTCAAATAAGAACTTAGAATAAGCATAAACGTTTAGCGGTTTTTCAACTTCACGCTTTTCAACAAAGGTGTCACTGCCACCATATACTGACGCTGAAGACGCATAGATAAATTGCACATCATTTGCTTGGCTATAATGCAGTAATACTTTTGAGTATTCGTAGTTGTTTTGCATCATAAATTTGCCATCCCACTCTGTGGTTGATGAACAAGCTCCCTGATGGAAAATCACTTCTAATTTCCCATCAAACTCACCCGCTTTAATGCTGGTTAAAAAGGCATCTTTATCTAGGTAATCAGCAATTTCGCAATCTGCTAAATTAAACATTTGAGTGCCATCAGTTAAATCATCAACCGCGATGATATCTGTACGACCTAACTCGTTTAGCGCTTTGACTAAATTACTACCGATAAACCCTGCGGCACCTGTAACAACGATCATAAAATTAATTCCTGTGTAATGGCGAAATGCATAAGTCGTTCATATAACATCACGCATAAACTCAATTTAATCGGTTAATCAGCACTAACTCGCTGACTGATTATCCTTTGAATAAAATGTATCTAAAAACTGCGCCGATTCCGTCGCAACTTTTTCAAAATCAATTAACGCCATATTGCGGCCAGTTCTTTTTCCAACTGGCGGCGTATAAGCTAAACGGCGGTCATCAGCGGATAGTGATTGCCAGCGAATATGCGGCGCCGAGCGTCTCCCCGCATAAAAGCCAACAGTTGGCACATTATGAAGGCCAGCCAAATGTAATGGTCCAGTAGAACCTGCAATAAACATATCAGCAGCAACTAAGGATTCGGCAAATTCACTCAAGCTAGGCAATGGTTTGGCTTTTTCAACTTTGATGCCTTTTTTCGATAAAAGTTCGACCATCTCTTGTGCCAACACTTCTTCTTCACCGCTGTATGTGATCACAAAGCGGCAATCTAATTTAGTGCGGTCATTGATATCAATCAGCAAATTAGAAAAAGACTCAACTGGCACACCGCCTGAAGAACCGCCAGTCCCAGGATGAGCGAAAATCAGCTTTTCATCACCTTGCTTATTATAATAATCCTGCCAATGCGCTTTTTTACTGCTCATATCCCAAAAAGGTCGTTTCACTTCAGGGATATCGTAATTGTGCTGTTTGAGAAAGTACTCAACGACATTGCAAGCTCTTCGCCATACTGAAATACCTTTTTGGTATTGGGCGTTGGTTCTGTGTTTATAAAGATATTGATACCAATTCAGCGTAGGTACTAACTTATAAGGAATATTGGCTGGTTTTAATAGCTTATAAACACGGTACTGTGACAAGGAAACAATAGCAGCATCATAGCCTTGTTCTTTTATCAGCTGGGCAATAGCGTCATCATCACCTGTATCGATTAAAACGTTATCCACATGCGGACATGCCTCTGCAAAGCTCTTGACTACTGGGGCGACAAATACGTCAATTTTCACACTAGGTATTGCCTGTTTTAACATGCTAAGTGCCGGCCACTTCGTGGTGAAGTCACCAATTTTATCATGTCGAACATACAGGATTTTTTTCATTAATTTGGGCCTTTAATACACTTTTCTATAACTTAGCGACTGCACAACATGGGTTGCATTGAGTCATTTTATACCAAGTAAGAGTAGTAAACACGTTAGCGCAGCAAAACTTGTCGGCTTAAAATAAAAAAATCCCTGCATAACAGGGATTAATTATAACTTAAGTGATGATTCTCACTGTGAATTAAAACGGGATATCGTCATCCCAGTCTCCACCTAAATCAGGTGTAGTATTTTGTGGCTGAGGTGTTGGTGCTGGACGCTGTGCAGGAGCTGACTGCTGCTGGAAACCACCTTGCTGTTGTGCAGGTTGTTGGAATCCACCTTGCTGCTGTTGAGCTGGCGCAGGGCGCTGTGCTGGTGCAGACTGCTGCTGACCGTAACCACCACTTTGCTGCTGTTGAGCTGGCGCTTGTGGCTTAGGCGTGTAAGCAGGTTTTTGAGCCGCTTGCTGTTGAGCTGGTTGTTGGTAACCGCCTTGAGACTGTTGCTGTTGGCCGTAACCACCGCCCTGCTGAGGAGCACTTTGCTGCGGAGCATTACCACCAAAGTTTTGACCTTGGTTCATGCCGCCTTGTTGACCGCCTTGACCACGGCTATCAAGCATTTGCATTTCCATCGCATTGATTTCAGTCTTGTAGCGATCTTGACCAGTAGTCTGATCTTGCCACTTGCTGGTTTGCAATTTACCTTCTAAGTAAACTTTAGAACCTTTTTTCAGGTATTCACCAGCTACTTCAGCTAAACGACGGTACATAACAATGTTATGCCATTCAGTACGTTCTTGCTGCTGACCTTGTTGGTCTTTCCAAGACTCACTCGTTGCCACAGTAAAGTTAGCGACGGCGTTACCATTTGGCATGTAACGAACCTCTGGGTCCTTTCCTAGGTTACCGACCAAAATTACTTTATTCACACCACGACTGGCCATTGAAATCTCCTGCGATTTACCATGTTCTAAATTTAATTACGTTCAAATTTTGTTGAATCAATTATGCCATTTTATGGTTACTGAAACATCAGCTACCCCACAAAAAAGACCAAATTAATTCTTAGCTGACAGAGCCTAACACAGCTCGGGCTTCTCTTAAATCGAATTGATCATCTACTTTTAAATAAGCTGCTTTCTCTTCTATCACCACAATCGCTTCAGCTACGCCTGCAAGCTGTGATAGCTGGGTCGCCATATCTTGAGCATGATTTCTATCTTTCGCTTCTGCTTCAAGTGTATAGCTTTTTAGCAGTACAGGTTTTTCCATACCGATGGTTAATAACAGCCAAACAAACATCAGCGCTAATGCCACAAAAAATACCCCTGAAGCGCCAACTAATTGATAGGCACCACCGCCTAACATACCACCACAAAATGCACCTAAGAACTGGCTTGTAGAATAGACGCCCATGGCAGAACCTTTATCACCCATAGGACAGAATTTGGCTATAAGGCTAGGTAGCGAGGCTTCTAAATAATTAAAACCTGTAAAAAACAATACAACGGCACCACTCAGTACCCATAAATTATCGGCGTAGAATCCCATGGCGGCTAACGCTAGCATCATAATCATTAGCGATATTTGGAACATAGTTTTGGTATTGTTGCGCTTAACCCCGATGATGATCAAAGGCACCATTAAAAAGAACGCGCCCACAAAAGCGGGGAAATACAACATCCAGTGTTTCTCTTTCACTAGACCCGCGTCGACTAAATCTAGTGGCAATGCAACAAACACAGCAGTTAATACTAAATGAAGAATAAAGATACCCGCATCTAAGCGGAACAGCTGCGGATCCATTAACATGCGTTTTAGCTTGGTAGGCGTTGCAACGGTATCGCCTTTAGGCGCTTGAGAAACTGGGTTTGGCACTAAAACTTGCACAATGACCATGCCAAGCACAGCAAGTATTGCGGTTAAGAAAAACAGTCCTTCAAGACCTGCATACTGAGCAACGATGGGCCCAGCAAGTAGCGATAACGCGAAAGAGAAACCGATACACATTCCAATAATCGCCATCACTTTGGTGCGCTGCTCGTCACGAGTTAAATCAGCTGCCAATGCTAAAACTGCAGCGGCAATCGCACCCATACCTTGCAGTGCTCGGCCGAACACCACGCCGTAAATATGATCCGACATTGCAGCGACAATACTACCGATAGCAAAAATGACTAAGCCGCCTAGAATGATCGGCTTGCGACCATATTTATCAGACAACATGCCCATTGGGATTTGTAAACAGGCTTGAGTTAATCCATAAGCACCAATGGCAATCCCGACCCATAATGGCGAGAATCCTTCCAAATGTTGGCCGTAAAGCGCAAACACGGGCATGATCATAAATAAGCCCATCATTCGTAAGCCAAACACGCTAGCTAACGAAAATGCGACTTTCTTTTCAATGCCGGATAGTCCATTTTTGGCCATTCAATTGCCCTTAATACTGTATCGATAAAAAATTTTGAGTTGCGCATATTATCACAGCGTCCTAATTTAGCTCAAAAGGAATAATGAACCAAGGTACAACTGTTTATCGTATTTGCTAATGAAGTTAAACAAACAGGTTATAATGTGTTTCATGTCCCAGTTCGTTTTTATTCCATTTAGGTTAAAAAACACCTTAAACAAGGATAAATTTAACCCTATACAACACTGTATGAAATACTGTATAAATACAGTGTAAAATCTAGACATTAACAAATGTACTTAGATAAAAATAGCGTTAAACCCATTTTTAACTCGATAGCACTCGCCTCCGTCTTGAGCCATGGCTATCGAGTACAACATCAGAGTGAAGAATGGATACCATTGAAATCCGCGGTGCACGAACCCACAACTTAAAAAACTTTGACCTAAAGATTCCACGTGACAAATTGATTGTCATCACAGGTTTATCAGGGTCAGGAAAATCATCATTAGCCTTTGATACCTTATATGCCGAAGGTCAGCGCCGCTACGTTGAATCACTATCTGCCTATGCGCGCCAATTTTTAAGTTTAATGGAGAAGCCTGATGTTGATCATATCGAAGGCTTAAGTCCTGCGATTTCAATTGAACAAAAGTCCACTTCACATAACCCACGTTCAACCGTGGGTACCATCACCGAGATTTATGATTATTTGCGACTCTTGTTTGCCCGAGTTGGCGAGCCTCGCTGCCCAACTCACGGACAAGCATTAGCAGCGCAAACTGTCAGTCAAATGGTCGATAAAGTATTGGAACTGCCAGAAGGCAGTCGCCAAATGTTATTAGCCCCAGTGGTTAAAGCCCGTAAAGGTGAACACGTTAAGCTACTCGAAAGTTTAGCGGCGCAGGGCTACGTTCGTGCTCGGATCGATGGTGATGTGTGTGATTTATCCGACCCACCAACGCTTGATTTACATGTTAAGCACACCATCGAAGTGGTAGTTGACCGTTTCAAAGTGCGTGATGATTTAAAGCAGCGTTTAGCTGAGTCATTTGAAACCACGCTAGAGATGTCTGGCGGCATTGCTGTTGTGGCAGATATGGCAGGTGAAGCAGAAGAAACCGTTTTCTCGGCTAATTTTGCTTGCCCACATTGTGGCTATTCAATGGCTGAACTTGAGCCACGTATTTTCTCATTCAATAACCCAGCAGGTGCCTGTCAAACCTGTGATGGTTTAGGGGTACAACAGTACTTTGATGCAGACAGAGTGATCACCAATGGTGAATTATCGTTAGCAGGCGGCGCGATTCGTGGCTGGGATAAACGTAACTTTTACTACTTCCAAATGCTCAGCTCATTAGCCGAGCATTATAAGTTTGATGTTGAAACACCATTTCAGCAACTCACAGACAAAGTCCAAAAAATTGTCCTTCATGGTTCGGGTAAGCAAAGCATTGCATTCAAATACATTAACGATCGCGGCGATGTAGTGATCCGTAATCATCCCTTTGAAGGGATTTTGAATAATATGGATCGCCGATACCGCGAAACTGAAAGTAATTCAGTGCGCGATGAGCTATCTAAATTCATTAATACCCAATCGTGTAAAAGTTGTGGCGGCTCACGTCTTCGCGAAGAAGCACGTAATGTATTTATCGGCGATCTAACTTTGCCGCAATTAACTGAGTGGTCAATTGGCGAAGCCATGGGCTACTTCAAAGACATTAATTTCACAGGTCAAAAAGCACAAATTGCTGAAAAGATTTTAAAAGAAGTCGGAGACAGACTTGGATTCTTAGTCAATGTTGGCCTTAACTACCTTAGTTTAGACCGCTCAGCAGATACCCTTTCAGGTGGTGAAGCTCAGCGTATTCGATTAGCAAGCCAAATTGGCGCTGGGCTTGTGGGTGTGATGTACGTGCTCGATGAACCTTCTATTGGTCTGCATCAACGTGATAATGAGCGCTTACTCAAAACCCTGATCCACCTGCGTGATTTAGGTAACACGGTTATCGTGGTTGAGCATGATGAAGATGCTATCCGCATGGCGGATCACGTGATTGATATCGGCCCAGGTGCTGGTGTTCACGGCGGCGAAGTGATTTGTTCTGGTGGTTTAAAAGACATTATTGAGTGTGAAGAGTCAATTACTGGTCAATACATTTCAGGTAAGAAACAAATTCATGTGAGCGAGCAGCGCACGCCGATGGATCCGAAAAAGGTCATTGAACTTTGCGGCGCTACAGGCAACAACTTAAAAAATGTCGATTTAACTATCCCTATTGGTTTGTTCACCTGTGTCACCGGTGTATCAGGTTCAGGTAAGTCGACTCTGATTAATGACACCTTCTATAAAATTGCTCACCGTATGTTAAACGGGGCAACCATTGACGAGCCTGCAGCGCATAAAAGCATTAAAGGTATGGATCAATGTGACAAGGTGGTCGATATTGATCAAAGCCCAATTGGCCGAACACCACGTTCAAATCCGGCTACTTATACCGGCATATTCACCCCAATTCGTGAGCTATTTGCAGCAACCCAAGAGTCGAGAAGCCGCGGTTATTTGCCAGGGCGTTTCTCATTCAACGTAAAAGGCGGACGCTGCGAAGCTTGTCAGGGTGATGGCCTGATTAAAGTAGAGATGCATTTCTTACCCGATGTCTATGTGCCATGTGATTCATGTAAAGGGAAGCGTTACAACCGCGAAACCTTGGATGTGAAATACAAAGGTAAAAACATTCATGAAGTGCTGCAGATGACCATTGAAGAAGCTCGCGTATTCTTTGATCCGATTCCTGCTATCGCGCGCAAACTACAAACCCTAGTTGATGTTGGTTTATCCTATATTTGCCTAGGTCAAAGCGCCACGACATTGTCAGGTGGTGAAGCTCAGCGAGTAAAGCTGTCTAAAGAGTTATCCAAACGTGATACCGGTAAAACCCTGTATATTCTCGATGAGCCCACCACAGGTTTGCACTTTGCCGATATTCAATTGCTATTAGATGTATTGCATAGATTGAAAGCCAAGGGTAATACTATTGTGGTGATTGAACACAATTTAGATGTGATTAAAACCGCAGACTGGATTGTCGATTTAGGCCCTGAAGGTGGTTCTGGTGGCGGTATGATTTTAGTCAGTGGCACACCGGAAGATGTCGCCAAAAATACCGAATCACATACTGCACATTTCTTGAAACCATTATTAGATAAAATGCCTGCAGTTACACAAGCTAAAGTTAAAAAAGCACCGGCGAAAAAAGCGGCAGCCAAGAAAACAGTTAAAAAGGTTGCTGCAAAAACGGATAAATAAAGATGCTAATCTAGTTAACTCAAGTCGGCTTAATCTTATGGGATGATTAGCCAGAGGATATGAAATGGATTTTCAATTAGCGGCTCTGGTGTTAGTTCTAGCCGCCACATTTGCTCTGTCGGTAATGTTAGCATTAGTGATGACTCAACTTTTTGTACGCTATTTAGCTCAAAAAGTTGAGTTTATCCGCCTTACATCAGCTGAAATAGCGTGCAGTACACCAATCTTGCTCAAAGCAAATATCTCCCTTTTAAAACCACCTGCATTATTACCGCTACTTTTTACTTTCGCCATAACTGGCTGCGCTACGCAAAATTGTGGTAACAATCCTGTCAATCATTGGAGTAATCAAAGTCAATTACTCGATGATATCCGCATTTTAAGCAGTAAAAAATACGAAGGTAGGAAAACTGCAACTCATGGCGCTGAACTTAGCCGAGAATATATCAAACAACGGTTTAGCGAGCTCAATCTCACTCCTTGGCAATATGACTTCGACGTGCCCTTCACTTATCGATTTAATTTTTCCAATAAACAAGGCATTAATGTCATTGCCACCATCAAGGCTCAAAATGAAACCGATCGCTGGCGTGTAATCACCGCCCATTACGATCACTTAGGTAAAAAGGGCAACAAAGTCTTTGCTGGCGCTGATGATAATGCTTCTGGCGTCGCCGCTATGCTCGCGATAGCAGAGCATTGGCACAAGCAAGGCAATCAAAACGTAAACTTGATGCTCGTCGCAACCGACGCTGAAGAGACAGGATTGTTCGGTTCGTACGCCCTAGTTGAACAGTTAACGGCGGCAGCTAACATGCAAGTCGAAATGTCGTTAAATCTCGACATGATTGGGAATCCTTCCCGCCCTAAAGCCATATATATAGAAGGTGAGAAAAATTTAACTGAATTTAATCAGCTAAAAACTCAACTCCAAGACTATAATCAATTATGTATTCGAGAGAGCCGTTCGCGAATGAAAAACGGCAGCATGGTAAAGATAGATTGGTTGCGTGCTTCGGACCATTATCCGTTCCACAAAGTTGGCATCCCTTGGTTGTACTTAGGGGTTCCAACACATAAACAATATCACACCATCGACGATACAATAGATACAATAGATATTGGCTTTTTAGCGGCAGTAACAGAAACCGCATTTGAATTAGTCTCAGTGAATAAGCAACAAATTGCTTTTCAATAATCAGGCCAATTTTAAAAAGTTATTGAAAATATA
Source organism: Shewanella sp. GJ50-10 (assembly GCF_055808815.1). Taxonomy (NCBI): domain Bacteria; kingdom Pseudomonadati; phylum Pseudomonadota; class Gammaproteobacteria; order Alteromonadales; family Shewanellaceae; genus Shewanella; species Shewanella sp. GJ50-10. Next base: position 3,907,904 of record NZ_JBVVSS010000001.1, read on the forward strand.
TAGTCATATGGGTGAAAGCTTGCTATAATATCGCCCCTTTGACGCGGGAAATCGACACGGGGTTGATTTTCTGTCTGTGAAACTTTAGCGCGAATGCCACTAAATTCGTGCATACCCACAAGGCTACAACTCAATGTCATCCGATGAAAGAACTTTCCGCGAACTTGGTTTATCCGAGAATTTGCTTCGTGCCCTTGACGATCTAGGTTACGAAAAACCAACTCCAATTCAGTCTGCAAGTATCGACCCGCTAATGGCTGGTAAAGATATTTTAGGTCAAGCTCAAACTGGTACTGGTAAAACAGGTGCATTCGCACTGCCTTTACTAAACAGTGTTGACCAAAAGCTGAACGCTCCTCAAATCCTAGTGCTTGCACCAACTCGTGAACTTGCCGTTCAGGTTGCTGAAGCATTTGGTAGCTACGCTAAACACATGAAAGGCTTCCATGTACTACCTATTTACGGTGGTCAAAGCATGCATCAACAATTAAGTGCGCTACGTCGTGGCCCACAAGTTGTTGTTGGTACGCCTGGTCGTGTTATGGACCACATGCGTCGCGGTACTTTAAAATTAGATTCATTAAAAGCATTAGTGCTTGATGAAGCTGATGAAATGTTAAAAATGGGCTTTATCGACGATATCGAATGGGTATTAGAACATAAGCCTGAAAACAGCCAACTTGCACTTTTCTCTGCGACCATGCCAGAGCAAATTAAGCGCGTTGCTAACAAGCATTTATCAGATCCTGTTCATATCAGCATCTCAACCACTAACTCAACTGTTAAGTCTATTGACCAACGTTTTGTTCAAGTGTCTCAACACAACAAGCTTGAAGCTTTAGTTCGTGTATTAGAAGTTGAAAATACTGAAGGTATTATCATCTTCGTTCGTACTCGTAACAGCTGTGTTGAATTAGCTGAGAAACTAGAAGCCCGTGGTTACGCTTCATCGCCATTACATGGTGACATGAACCAACAAGCACGTGAGCGTGCTGTTGAACAGCTTAAGCGTGGCAAGCTAGATATCCTTATTGCTACTGACGTTGCGGCCCGTGGTCTTGACGTTGAACGTATCGGACACGTAGTAAACTACGATATCCCATATGATTCAGAAGCATACGTACACCGTATTGGCCGTACAGGTCGTGCTGGTCGTACAGGTATGGCGATTCTTTTCGTAACAAACCGCGAAATGCGTATGTTACGTACCATTGAGCGTGCGACTTCAAGCCGCATTTCGCCAATGAAAGTACCAAGCCCTGAAACTGTTGCAGAGCGTCGTTTATCTCGTTTAGGCGAGCAAATTCAAGAAACCATTAACGGTGACTTAGATTTCATGAAGAACGCTGTTGCAGAATTATGTCAACAACTAGAAATCGATACTGATTTATTGGCTGCTGCATTATTACAACAAGTTCAAGCTGAGCGTCCATTACAACTTCCTGCGATTCAAGAGCGTCAACGTGACTCTCGAGATAGCAGAGATCGTGACAATGGCCGTGAGCGTCCACGTCGTGATTCACGTGGTGGTCGTCCACAACCAACAAGCTTTGGTAGTGCTGAAGGCTTAAAAGATAAGCCAGATGTTAAGATGTGCCGCTACGTAATCGAAGTAGGTCGTGATAATGGTGTTGGTGTAGGTAACATCGTTGGCGCTATTGCTAACGAAGCAAACATCGACAGCCAGTTCATTGGTCAAATTCAATTATTTGATCAAGTAACTTCAATTGACTTGCCAGACGGTATGCCAAAAGATGTTCTGACTCATTTACGTAAAGTACGTGTATGTGGCAAGCCTCTAAACATTAAAGAAGCTAGCGATACCGCTTTCCCTGAGCAAAGCGACCGTCCACGCCGTCCACGTAATGACCGCCCTCGTGGTGACAGACCTCGTGGAGATCGTAATGATCGTCCACGCGGTGACCGTCCTCGCGGCGATCGTCCACGTAAGCCTCGCGATAGCGAGTAATCGATCACAGAATCAACATTATGTTGAATCGCTAATATAAAAATGGAGCTTCGGCTCCATTTTTTTATGCTTATTGCTGTATAATCTCTCGCCTATTTTGATACCTATTAATACAAGCTTTAATTTAATGTTACTAAATAAGCCTCTATTTCAATATTCTATTGGTGCTATCTCGCTGATCATCACATTGCTTTCTTCGCCAACGTTGGCACAGGGCGCAGCAAAAAGCGCTGCTGCTAAAGAGAGCCAGCAGCTCCATGCAGGTACCTCAAATGGAGATTGGGTTCAATTTACCTTTGAAAATGATGCATTTGGACTGATTAACACCAGTGATGATGACTATAGTAACGGCATAGAATGGAGCTGGGGAAAAGCTGTTGTCAATGACTTTGACGAGCTTGTATTACCTAAATGGCTTCAAGGTTTATATGGCTATAGTTATTTAAATCATGGCGATAATAGACAATATCAAATTAGTTATAGCGTTTCTCAGCGCATGTATACACCGGATGACTTACAGCAAGCAGCATTGATTGAATCCGATCGCCCCTATTCTGGAACTTTGCTATGGGGCACCACATTACGAAGCTATGGTGAAGGTGTTGCAGATAACTTAAGCCTCACATTGGGAGTGGTGGGCCCGGCATCTTTTGCTGAGCAAACACAAAAACAAGTTCACGAAATCATTGATGCTAAAGAGCCAATGGGCTGGGACAACCAATTAAGCAACGAGCCTGTGTTTAAGGTTGAAGCGCAGCGCCTTTACCAATTAGCGTACACACCTATTTCTGATAACCTTGAATTTGATACCGTTTTCCACGGTAAAGCTGGAATAGGTAATTTAATGAGTGATGTAGGTGCAGGCATGACATTTCGATTGGGGAATATTCTAACTCATAGCTACGCCTTTGTTTCTCAGGCGGCATCAAGAAGCAATAATGGCTACATTGTTAAGTCGGCTGATGAGCTAAGCTGGCAGGTATTTGTTACCTTCTACGGCCGTTATGTATTTAACGATATCACTATCGACGGCAACACCTTTACAGACAGCCACTCAGTAGAGTTAACCCACCAGCAAGCAATGGTTAACATGGGCTTTATGCTTAACTGGCAAAACTGGGGTTTAAGCTTTTCAGCTATTCGCGGCACAGAGCAGTATCAAGACCAGCCCAACAAAGCGAATTTCGCGGCAGTGAACATTAACTATCGCTTTTAACCTTTAAGCACCTTGCTGCTTTTAAGACGTTTTTGTTGGTACAAAGGCCAGATTTGAACTGTAAATACTGAGCCAACAATTAAAATAATGCCCAACAACGACCATATATCAATAGCATCAGCGCTAAAGGTATTTGGCCACAATCCTAGTTCAACCACCACAGCGTTAGCGGTAAAACTTAGCACTGGCGTCAGAGCTAACATGGCACTGACCTGAGCTGTTGGCCAATACTTCATCGCTTGCCCAAAACATCCATAAGCTATAAGCGTATTCGCAGCGCAAAAAACAATGACCAACCATTGATGATGAGTCATCAACTTGAATTGACTAAAGTCACTTAATGGCGCCATCAATAAAACACCTAAACCATAAATAAATAACAACACATTATTTGGCGATAATTTAGTGATTAATGACTTTTGCAGCAGTGCATAGCTGGTCCAAGATAGTACTGAAAATTGCACGATTAACACACCAAAGCCTATTTGACTGGCATTGGAAGCCGACACATCTAAGCTTGGATGGAAAAACAATAAAACACCTAATGCTAAGGTTGCAAAACAGGTTAACTGCAACGCTGTTAAACGCTCTTTAAAAAATAACGCGCCGCCAAATGCCAAATAAAACGGTGCGGTTTGAAAATTAAGTTGTGCAGTCCCCGGCGATAAATAATCTAATGAATACACAAAGGAAGTGTAATTACACATTAACAAAATGCCAGCAGCCGATAACCGCAGCCAATCCCGTTGAGATAAATCAACAAACTGCCTAAGTGCACCAAAGCGCCACTGTAAAAAATACGTCACCACAAAAGCGACTAAAAACCGAAACCAAGTCAGCGAAACCGGATCAATAAACCCACCTGATAGCTTAAGCGCTATGGGTAAAATGCCCCAAAAAATAACGGCAACTGAAACAAAGATTAGTCCTAAACGGGTATGACTCACGAAATTGGCAACTCTACTGAAATGAACTCATATTTTGCAACATACTGCCTGAATCTTGCCGACTAATAAACCGCTAAAAACGCGGATTATCATCTTCAGTATTCGCTATACAGGATTAAGAGTTTAGCCGCCTGATAACCATGGAAATCTTGCTTAATAAAGGTAAAATAGCCGCCATTAAAATAGCTATATATCCTGCTCCATCATGGATAATCCCTACACCTAACATCTAAGGAACACTGGTCATGAGTCTTGCTGATTCAGTTCTCGCAATTAACAATGATTTGCCTATCCGCACCGATAAACCGGTTCATAGCGGTAAAGTCCGCAGTGTTTATTGGCTAACAGATGCTGATAGCCGTCGCCTAATTAGCGACAAAGGCTACGATGTCCCTGCTGATACGCCATTAGCTATCATGGTTATCAGTGACCGTATCTCTGCGTTTGATTGTATTTTTCACGGTGAAGGTAACCTGCAAGGTATTCCTGGCAAAGGCGCTGCACTGAATGCAATTTCAAACCATTGGTTTAAGCTTTTTGCTGAAAACGGCTTAGCTGACAGCCACATCTTAGATATCCCACACCCGTTTGTATGGATTGTTCAAAAAGCACGTCCAATCAAAGTTGAAGCGATTTGCCGTCAATACATAACAGGTTCAATGTGGCGTGCATACGCTAAAGGTGAGCGTGAATTTTGCGGAATAACACTACCTGAAGGACTAAAGAAAGATCAAAAATTACCTGAGCTACTGATTACGCCTTCAACTAAAGGGATTTTAACTGGGATCCCAGGTGTGCCAGAGCAAGATGATGTTAATATCAGCCGTGCTGACATAGAAGCGAATGTTGAAGCATTTGGGTTCGAGCAGGCTTCAGATATCGACTTATACGAAAAGCTGCTTAAGCAAGGCTTTAAGGTTATTTCTGATGCTTTGAGTAGCCACGATCAGATGTTTGTCGATACTAAATTTGAATTTGGTTATGTGGATGACAAAGACGGTAACTCAAAACTGATTTACATGGATGAAGTTGGCACTCCTGATTCATCACGTATTTGGGATGGCGCAGCTTACCGTGATGGTAAGATTGTGGAAAATTCTAAAGAAGGTTTCCGTCAATTCTTACTTAACCATTTTGACGATGCTGACATTCTATTAAATAAAGACAGAATGCCTGAGCGTGAAGCTTTAGCACGTGATAACGACTTACCACTTGAAGCGATGATGAATGTATCTCGTACCTATACTGGTGTTGCTGAAAAAGTTACTGGTAGCAGTATCAAGCTTCCTGAAAATCCAAAAGCGGATATCATTAAGGTATTACGTGAAAATTACGATTTAATCGTTTAGTCAAACCAGACATTTACTTACCATGTGTGAGCAAATAGTCTGATTACTCAAAAGGCGCCTAAGGCGCCTTTTTTTGTATGGGTTATATCTTTGACTTTGAGATAAGGCCTATAAGTATTTAATCCAAGCCTGTTTACTCTGATGTTTATACTGGCTAAACCATTTAGTTGGAAAGTACAGTAACACCGCCAAAATCACAGTCACCGTCCATACCCAACCTATATGGGTAAAGCCATACAAGTCACCATAATTAGGCCCTATGACATTGATGGCGAACTGATACATGAACAGTAATAGATATAAATGCACTATATAGAAAAACATCGGTGCTGAGCCAAAGGTCGATAATATTTTACCGTACTTAGGGTCAACTTTTTCCAGTGCACGTAAGCACAATAGAGTGCCACCTATCGTTACTAACAGAAACGCTAACGACGGTGGATACTTGGTCACATTAAACACCGACTTTAATGTCATCAATAAGCTTTCACCTTGCTGCCAATCTAAGGTTTCACCATAAATATTAAAACCACGTAAAATGGCAAAAATAGCAAAACACCCCAACCCCAGCCCTATGAGAATTTTGTGGCGTTTAGCATCATCAAAACTCGCGCTGTAAATTGGCGCCATCACATAGCCTAATAAAATCACCCCAATCCAAGGCAAGACCGGATAACTTGCACGAATACCTACAAAATCGTTTGATAAAATATTACCGCGATCATGCAGTATTGCCCAAATCGTATAGCCCCACTCGCCTGGCTCAAAGTTAATTGGTGTCAATGCGTTATGGCCAAATACAATCACTAACCCAATAATTGCCAACCATACTCTTGGCAAACCAATTAATGCCGCTAGCGCTAGCATGCTAATACCAATAGCCCACATGACCTGTAACCAAATCATGTCGTAATTACCCATCCACTGAAAGGTAATGACCGTACATTCTAGGGCGATGATAAATAGGCCGCGTTTAATTAAGAATTCGCGCCCATTTCGCTGCGGTCCATGTTGAGGGTGACTATAAAGCCATGCTGAAACACCCGTTAAAAATACAAAGGTCGGCGCACAAAAATGCGCTGCAAAACGACTTAAAAACAACCCTGTACTAGTACTGTCTAGCATCATGGGATCGCTGATCTGCTCATGGAAAAAGAAACGTTCTCTCACATGATCTAACAACATAATCAACATGACGATGCCACGCATGATATCAATGCTATCAATACGCTTTTTTAGCATCGACGGGCTCATAGTATTCATTTAGGAATTCTCTTTAAAAACTTAAAAATCAAGATAAGCAACAATACCTGTACGACTTATCACTATATCAATCAGTTGACGTAATCATTGTTCTTTATAGTAAATAGCTTAAAAACCCCAAAGAAGCTGCAATGAAATATTTTCATAAAATTTACAAAACCCACAATATGTAAATGATAATGATTTTCATTTATATTTGATTAACTTTTATTTATCATCTGTTGCGAAAGTAACTCAAGCCAGAACCCCCAAATTCTAATTGTAAGCACAGGGCTTACATAGCAGTTAAGATGAAAAAAATATGAAACTTAGTCCAATTTGCTTGTCCATACTATGTACTTTTAGTGTCATTCAGTTTGCTTCAGCGGCTGAAAACGATGTTAAAGATACACCCGATGAAACAACGAACTTAGAAGTCATTGAAGTTAAAGGGCGCTATATCCAAGGCTACAATGCTCACTCTGCAAGCGGCGCATCACGTCTCGATCTAGCAATTACAGATATTCCTCAATCTGTTTCGGTGATCACTGAAGCGCAGATGAAAGATTTTCAACTAACCGATATTAATTCAGTGCTAGATACCGCGACAGGCATCAATGTTGAACGAATTGAAACTGATAGAACATATTATACAGCTCGCGGTTTTGACGTAACTAACTTCCAAATCGATGGTATTGGTTTACCGCTCACCTCGGGTAATAACCATGCCGACGAAGACACCGCAATTTATGATCGAATTGAAGTTATTCGTGGTGCAAATGGACTAATGACAGGTGTCGGTAATCCATCGGCAACAGTTAACTTTATTCGTAAACGTCCAACCGTCGAAGATCAATTATTAATATCAGGTACTTACGGCAGTGATAACAATGCCCGCCTTGAACTTGATGGCTCAATTGCTATTACAGATAAAGTATCAGCCCGTGCAGTTGCCGTTAAGCACCAACAAGATTCTTACCTTGACCGTTACGAGCAAGATAAAAATGTCTTATATGCGTTTATCGAAGCTGAAATTACTGATAACACGACTATCTCATTGAGCCACAGTTACATTGATAACGATGCAACAGGTAATAACTGGGGCGCTTTACCCCTTTATTATACAGATGGTAGTGCAACCAATTATGACCGCTCAACCAACACTTCTGCTGATTGGTCAAACTGGCAAGTCGAGAAAAATAATACCGTATTTGAAATAAGCCACTACTTCAATAATGACTGGCGTTTACGTGGAACTTATTCACATAAAGTCACTGACGAAGATACCGAACTATTCTATGTTTATGGCACCCCAGATAAAACAACAGGCTTGGGCCTTACGGGTTACGGCAGTGAATACGACTTAGATGAGACAACTGATTTAGCTGACTTATATGTTGATGGTAACTTTGATTTATTTGGTCGTAATCACCAACTTGTTGTCGGTATTAACCATGCTGAATTAACGTACCACGACACCTCGCTATACGACTACACCACAGGTAATGGTTTCCCTGCTATGCCAGATTTAAATGATTGGGATGGTAATACACCTAAGCCTACATTTAACGATGGGTTAACTGGCAGTGATGTTCGCACCAAGCAACAAGCCGCTTACTTCACTGGTCGATTCAACCTATTTGAAGATATGCACTTAATTGCAGGTGGGCGTTATAACACTTGGGAAGCGAACGGCGAAGCCTACAGTGTTGACCAAGAAACTGATGCCAGTGAGTTTATTCCTTACTTAGGTATGGTGTATCGCTTTAGACCTGAAGTCATTGCCTACGCTAGCTACACCGAAACTTTCTTAGCGCAAAAAGAGCTGGATATTAACGATCAGATGCTAGATCCGGTCACAGGTGAAAGCAAAGAAATAGGCATCAAGAGTGAGTTATTTGATGGCAATTTGATAGCCAGCCTTGCTTATTTCGATGTGGAACAAACTAACTTAGCCACACTAGATGAATCAACAATTTTACTGCCACCTGATCAACACCGCTATGTCGGAGCCGACGGAATTAACAGTAAAGGCTTCGAAATCGAGTTTGCAGGTGAGCTCTACACAGGGCTTCAAGCTAGTATTGGTTATACTGATTTTGAAATTAAAGGCGATGACGTTGTTGCTGATTACACCCCAGAAAAACTATTAAAACTAGCGGCAACTTACGAATTCCAAAATATCGAAGGATTATTCTTTGGTGTGAACATGCGCTGGCAAGATGATACTTCTCGTAAACAAGGTATCGTCGCAGATGGTTTCGATAATGCAGGGCAAGAAATTGTCACTGAACAAGAAGCCTATGCCATCGTTGATTTAATGGCTAAGTATCAATTCACTGATGATATTCAATTAACTGTTAACGCCAACAATATAACCGATGAAAAATACATCACCAGCTTGTATTGGGCTCAAGGGTTTTATGGCGCCCCAGCAAATTACAGTGCAACATTAACCTGGAAACTTTAAGTTTCATTAAAGGCTTCTTGTCTCAAGGCAAGAAGCCTTTTTGTATTAATTAGAGTCAATTATGAGAAAAACATTATTTAAGTGGCACTCCTATGGAGCGCTCATTGCTATGCTGCCGTTATTGATCATTTCAATAACCGGCAGCATTTTGGTTTTTAAAGTCGAAATAGATAGCCTGTTGCGTCCTGCCCACATGGTGGTTGAGGCAGACAATACAAGCGAACGTGTCAGTCTAGATACACTGATGCAAACCACACTCGATGCTAACCCAGAGTACGAACTGGGAGGTTGGGAACTATTTGATGATAAGCAGCGCTCTGATGCGGGTTATTTAATAAAGCGCGGTACTGAAGATTGGGAAAAGATTTACATTAACCAATACACAGGGGAGCTATTGTCTCAATCTCAGCCTATGGGACATTACATCACCGATTGGTTATTAGAGCTGCATTATACGTTTTTGCTTGAAGTTAAAGGAGCTTGGGTTGGTTTTGCTGCAGCGTTAATTATGCTGTTTTTAGGTGTTAGTGGGATTATTTTATATCGCCGCTTTTGGGCTAAATTATTCACCATGCGCCTCAAAGCTGTGAGGCGTATTTTATTTAGTGATATCCATAAGTTTATCGGTATTTTAAGCTCGCCAATTTTACTTATCATGGCGTTCACTGGTGGTTATTGGAACATCGCTGGCATATTGCATGAAATCAATGAGCATGGCGACGGCGGACACGTCTATATTACCGCCCCACTCCATAGTCCAGATATTTCGTTTGAAACCTTAAGACTACAAAGCTCAAAAGAGATCCCCACCTATCAAGCAGGGTATCTTGCAATGCCCCATGAGCCTGACCGAGATATTACTTTCTATGGTGCTGTAGAGACCAGCAACCCTCTCAATAGCGAATACTCAAGTATTGTCAGCTTTGATAAAACCAGTGGTGAATTAATCCAAAAACAAGATATACGTGAAGCGGGTTTTCTGATGGTATTTCTAGATAGCTTTCGTAAACTGCATTTTGGTTACTTTGGCGGGCTCATTACTCGCATAATCTGGTGTTTTGTAGGCCTAATGCCCGTTATTTTAGGCTTCACTGGCCTTTATTTATATTGGAGTCGTCGCCAACAAAAAGTCACAGCTAAACGCACAAGATCTGCCATTGAGACTCAATCCGCAACTTAGTAATAGTAAAAAAGGAGCCTATTGGCTCCTTTTTGGTATTAAACCATCAAACACGATTTAACCATAATAAGTATGAGTCTAAACTCATATTTATCTGACCTGATGTTCAAGGTTATGACTTAAAATCCACTTTTGTTATTAACTCCAGCTTTCCGTCTAAACCCTAATGCAGATAACAGCAATAAGCCTAAAAAGCTTAAGCTTGCTGCTGAAGCTTTAGTATCGGGGTATGCCAATGCTATTATCAGCGGATCATGATCTGATGAAGAGTAAGCATTTTCAGACTTAGCTAACTCTCCAGTATATTTACTGCTGTATTCAAACAAGCTCGATTCAACAGCATTAATATGCCAATCCTCAATTGCCACAACACGCGCTGCTAAGCTGCTATTACCTAAGGCATGATCTAAGTTGCCTAACTCACCATTATAGCTATATGAGTAAGTCGCAGGTCCATGGGCTTGAGTATTTAAATTAATGAGTCCATACCCTTTATCAACCACCAGCTCTTTAACTTCATGATCAAGTCCATTTAAGCGGGTGTGTGAGGCAGTTTTAATGACACGCTCGTTAAGATTTGCATCATAATCTGTTAGCACTGCTAAAGGATCTTCTTTGCCATAGGCATTCAAATCACCGATAACCAGCACATCACCGTCTAGATCTGTTATCGACTCACCGATAACCTTGGCAGCAGAGACACGAAACGCATTACACTTGCCCTGTAAATCCTCGGGTTCAGAATCTTCATTAAAACTTAACCAATCTTCTAAGCAGCCTGAGCCTTTAGATTTAAAGTGATTTACCACAATTGTCAGCTTTTGATCATTAATCATAAAGCCTTGCATTAGGCTGTGACGTTGGTACTTATGATAAGCAGGATTGGTTTCTTTCACGCCGTCATTGATACGTGTCACCACTCCCTCTTCGATGTGTTGTTCAGGCGTAGCGATAACCTTTGCTTTACCATCTAAAATAACAACTGCAGGACGATATAAAATACCGACAGCAATGGCATCAGTCCCGATCAAGCCATTATTGTCATCTACTTCAACGAATTTATAAGTAAGTTCAGCAGCCTGCTTTGCATTAAGTGCATCAACTAAGTTCTGTATTGCACTTAACTCGCCAAAGCCATTATTTTCAACTTCCATTATGCCAATAATGTCTGCATTCATTGCTGCCATGGCGTTAACGATTTTAGTTCGCTGCAACAGCATTTCTGACTCAATCTTTGCTCCTCGGTTGTGACCTAATGGATTAGCATCACCGCCAAATTCACTATTAAAGAAGTTCAGTACATTAAAACTGGCTACACGTAAGTCACCTTGATTAGCGATCGCTGGCACCTCGCTGCGATCGTGATTGCGAATAAAATCGCTAGCGCTAATCTCATTGGTTGGCATAAAGCGATATTTGTCATAGCTATAGCCAATTACCCCTTCAATATTGGTCAAGGTATCACCAATGCGAATATAACCATTTTCAGCATTAAAATTTGGAAAGTACGGCACTTTGCCATGCTCAGCTTTATAGTCAGATTCAACAACAATTTGGTTCGCTATATTAGCGTGGTTCAACGCTATAGCCTCTGCCGATAATGGCGCGTAAACCTGAGTGGCTTTCATCAATGGCGCTTGATGCGATAACACCATGTTGTTGCGGTATGAATCATAATCAAGACTAAATGAACGAGTCACTTGCATATCACTTGCAGCTGTTAAGACAACTTTCATGCCTTCAAATTGTTCAAGTGCTTGGGCTAAGCTTTGATTTTCTTTTATCTGTAGCGGCGTGGCAGCCAACTCACCGACATGCTTACCAATTGAGAACTTTTGCTGCTCTTCAATATTAATTTGAGTAAAACCAGCATGTTCTTGTACTTTTCCAGTGACGCAAATTTCCATCCCTGGGACAATTTCTGCTGGAGCAGACGCGCCCCAATGCACAAAAATACCATCAGATGTTAGAGGTGAGCCATCGCCTTGTGGGTCTTGGATAAAGAAGCCTTTATATAACCTATCGGCTCGAGCAGTAACCACACCCGTGGTGGTGACTTCGTTAATCGACTCATTGTCACCCTTTACAACTAATGGACTAGCAGAGCTCGCACCTTGGATTTTATAAATCGGCGTAATGGTTTTGCCTTCACACAAAACCTCAGCAGCAATTGGCGCATTTGTTGTAACAACTTTGGCTTGTACCTGCATTGGCATAGCCAAAATAGTAGCCAACGACATCGCAGATAATATGCTCACTCTCATTTTTCATTCCAATTTATTATTTTTATGCTTATTGAAGCAATTTATTAACTGACTTTTTAAGCACTAATTCATTGAGTTATTACATTAAAAAGGAGCCGAAGCTCCTTTTTAATTTATCATTCAATTACTATTGAATTACTATTGAATTACTACTGAATTCTAATAACACACGTTAGCAATTAATATTTTGCAGCCTCATTTTCTTTTGGCATCGTCGCTTCAATAAACTCACGTAAATCTTGATTAGACTGCTTTAGATCTTCTGAACGCAAGTACATCATATGACCACTACGGTAACCTTTAAAGCTTAAGCGGTCTTTCATTTTGCTGCTTGGATCCAATTGCCACATGCTGTACTTAGCATCAAAGTAATTAGTTGCGCCATCATAATAACCCGCTTGTACCATGACATTTAAGTACGGATTTTGTGCCATTGCCTGACGCAGGTTTTCACCGGTTTTGTTGTTAGTGCGATCCCAAGGGTGCACATTACCCAGCATGAAATACTTGATGTCCGTTTTATAATTGAGTTCTTCACGCATGTAAGCATTAATCGCCGGTGTGAATGAATGCAGCCATGAGGTTAACTCTGCATTGTAATCAGGGCTATCACCGACATCTTGCTTATCAATACCAAGATAGCGAGAGTCTAAACGACCAATGGTTTGTCCACGTTCACGCAATAACTCTTTCCAAAAAAACCGCGTTGATACATCAAGATTTGATTTAAGTACTGCATCGACACTCAAACCTGAAAAATGAGCCACTTTTTCTGCAATTTTCTGTTTATGATCCGGTGCGATAAATCCGCCCATCGCCAATGCCGGAATATATTCATTAATGGTAAAGGCTTCAACTTCTGGTAAAAACTCGGTCAAATCGGTCTGTTGTAAATCATCAGCTAATGCCTTGTGAAACCAAGCCGCTGCGGCAAAGTACGGTAAGCGATTAGCTGACTTAACTGGGCCTTTACGTTCTATACCGATATCAGTTGGTGACACTAACACTACGCCATTAAGGTACATCCACTGACGGTTTTGTAGTTCTAATGCTAAACCAGATACTCGTGTAGTACCGTAACTTTCACCAATTAAATACTTAGGTGAACGCCAGCGTTCGTTGCGGGTCACAAAAGTATTTAGCCACTCAGCAAGGTATTTAATGTCGGCGTTCACGCCAAAAAACATCTCTTGTTGCTTATCTTTACTTGGCATCTGACCATCTGCGTTTGGCAGCACTCTTGAATATCCAGTATTAACTGGGTTTACATAAACTATATCTGCAATATCCAAAATTGAATGAGGATTCGCTTTAACCCCGTATGGCTGCAACGGATAACCTTCATCATCCACATTGATTGCTCTTGGGCCTGTATAACCAATATCCATCCATACTGAAGCAGAACCTGGCCCACCATTAAATGAAATCAATAACGGTCTTTTAGCTGTGCTGCGGACATTTTCACGTTGATAATAGGTATAACTAAGGGTTGCTACCGCATCGCCATTGTCATTCCAAACTGGCTGAGTTCCCACAGTGGCTGTGTAGGAAAAACTATTACCATTGACTTTAGTTTTATGTTCAGTGACAACGGTTTCATCAACCGCGATTTTACGGCTGTATTCAGCCATCGATGTAGAATTTGATTTGTTTTTAGCTGTATCTTCGGCATACGCCGTAGCTGAAATTAGCATTGGAGAAATGCAAAGCAGCGTTGCTGCAAGGGTAATAACCTTCATACCTGTTCTCTTTTTTTATCAATCTTGGGTACTTGTGTGGGTATATTAAATGTTCAAATGTCTAATAGTGCAATCAAAGTGTTATCCTAAGTACAGCAACACGTTAACAAATAACGATAAGGTACTGATTTAAAAAACTTTTTAGGTATAACATTAATCGTAAGCAAACGTACATTCACATTTTTACAAAATGATGCTGTAAAAAATACATACAAAGGAAAGGCTTAGGGAAGAAGCATTCATGAATTTTAACGGCACATTAAGTCCAAAAATACAAAGCTGGCAGCAACCTAATTGGCCACAAAATGCTAAACATTGGACAGAGTTTGAACTCAATAAAAAGCACTTTCGCTTAATTGGAGAACAGCAACAAGTTAAAGGTTGGACGTTAGGGTATGTTTTAAGACAGACAACTTATTCTGGCGACGTATTCTTTAAAGCTACAGCTTTCCTTCCTCTATTCTCAAACGAAGCCAGTCTATGTGCCAAATTATACGAACTCTTTCCACAATATAGTGCAGAGGTCATCGCATTTGATGCCAGCCAACAATGGATGCTAACAGCAAGTTTTGGGGAAGCATTTGTTGATACTGTGCCCTTATCTGATTGGGCTGAGCCATTCGCAGCCTTTGCTAAACTGCAAATTACTTCGGTTAAGCATATTACTGAACTCGAAAGTGCTGGATGTATTCGCCGTGATATCACAAACCTTCCTAAGCAGCTTAGAAACATATTTCAAAATGAAGCCATCACCTCTCGCTTACCCAAAGAACTTAACCTGTCTGCAGATAAACTAAACCACGTCATCGAACGCTTAATAAGTGCCGTTGCAGCTTTATCTGCATTTAAGATACCCAATACATTGGTTCACAGCGATTTACATATAGAAAATATTGCAGCTGCGAAATCTCGCCCTCAAAAACTTAACTATGGTGATGCTCCAAAAGACGAAGGATTTGTTTTTTTGATTGGAGCGATGGCTGCATTAGCCACCCTTTCATTGACGGTACCTATTTATTTAGAATGAATGACAGTGAAGATAAGCAATATGTTATTGATACTTATCTATCTCAATGGCGAGAATATGGATCTCGCGATGAGCTATTACAAGCTTGGCAGCTCGCTGAATTTATTTGTTACGCCCATCAAGCTGTTTCTTATGCAGGGATGCTGCACATTTTGACTCAGGAACAAACACCAGATTTAGTCATCGCTTTTGAAAATGCCTTTAGGCGGTTTTTAAATAAAGCAATGAATTAAAGATGATTTAAACTGCTTAATAAAGGCTTGTTTACATGGCAACACAATACGTTCTTGGTTATTAATTTTGCCAGCATGTAACTGATGTAACAAACCACGTAAAAAAGCCATTATTTTGTAAAAAACCGTATCAAATCCTGTTTACCTGCTCTAAAATTCGATTAATTTTCATCACTGAAGCATCGACAATATGAAACAAGTTGAATTTCGTAATATTGATAAGCTATTTATTAAAATGTCTATTAACGATAAGTTTTGGGCGATTTTCGGACTATTTTTACTGATTGTTAGCAGTATCTCGATCAACAGTTACTTCAACAGCATAAATCAAATAGAGCAAAGCTCAATGACAGTGCTCACTGAGAAGGTGACAGCTACAGTTAATACGCTTGAAGCAACTGGACAGCTTGAGCAAGCAAATGCTGCTGGGTTATCCGTATCTGACTTTAATCAACAAAGCGATCGTAATGGCCATAACGTTACAGCGGTAGTTCAAGCTAATGGACAATATTTTTCATTAACTGAATCAGTTCGTAATGCTGAAAGTGATGCCAAACAAGCGGCATTATATAGCTTATTACTGTCTTTTTTATGGGTACTGCCTTTTGCTTTAGTGATCTACTGGAATGCAACCTTTATAGGCGGGGCATTGTGGGTACTTTGGGACACCACAGCTAAAATCGGTAAAGGTGATTTAACTTCTCGCTTAGGGTTTCACCCAGGGCGTGATGAGTTTGGCACCATAGGCTGCGCATTAGACCAAGCAATGGATACTTTAACCGAGTTGGTTGTGACGGTTAAAAAGAGTGCTGACACCTTACACACCACATCAAGCTCATTTGCCGATGAAACTCAGCAAAGCGCTGAACAAATCGATCAACAGTATATTTCATTGGACTCTGTTGCTACGGCAATGGAAGAAATGACTGCTTCATCTTTAGAAGTCTCCAATATTGCCAAAAATACTACCCAACAGGTTGAGCAAGATTCTGAATACACCAAGCAAAGCTACAACCGTGTGAAACGTGCTATTGAAGAAATTCAGCAGTTATCAACTTACATCGAAAAAACTTCAGACTCAGTTGGCAGCTTAAAAGAAAATGCCACCAAAATTAATGAAGTTATCACCACTATTAATGCCATTTCTGAGCAAACAAACTTGCTGGCATTAAACGCCGCTATCGAAGCTGCAAGAGCGGGTGAAATGGGACGTGGATTTGCCGTGGTTGCTGATGAGGTTCGTACTCTTGCCAGTCGAACTCAATCTGCGACAGTTGAAATTCAGACCATGATAGAGCAGCTACAATCAGAAACTCAAAACATCGATAGCATTACCCAAGACACTGTTAAGCAAGCGCAAAGCAGTAGCGACCTTATTACCAATATTGGCACTGATGTTAATGCCATTGCTGAGTCTTCTCGCTCTATCATGGATATGAGTTTCCATATCTCAACATCATCTGAAGAGCAAAGCGCTGTAGCCAATGACATTGCTAAAGAGCTAACGGAAATTAGAGTTAAATCGAATACCATCCGTGATCTTGCTAATCAATCTTCAAATGGTGTCGTTGATTTATCTGAAGCTTCTGCTAACTTAGGCCGAATTTTAAGTAACTACCAAACGGCGTAATTGAGACGCAGATAAAAAGCTAAAAAATGCCGATATTCATTATCGGCATTTTTGTCTTTGAACTTAGCTAATAGGGGTTATCCGCTAATTTATTAATCATTCTCGCTACAACTATTGTGAGTAGTTTTATAGCTGATGAAGGGTATAACCAAACTGGCTTTGGCTATCTTTGGTTAATACAAAGCTGTAGTTGGTATCACCGTCAAAGCTGATTAATTCAGATTGGTAAAGCAACGTTTGAGTGCCGTTATCAGACTCATAAACCACATTAATTTCATAATCATCTTGTGGCATGACTAGGCTTTCTTGTTCGGCAAAATCAATATCTTCAATGGTGTATTCAGCAGACTCAATAGTTTCAGAGCTATTAACAAAATACACGGTTAAGTCATCGTAATCTTGCGATAAGTTCGCTACATCGACTGTGTATTCAAAAGCTCTTGGACGCATATCATGCTCAATAACCATCCCTTTAATGCTGTCATCTTGGTATAGCAATAGAGTACGAATGTCATCCTGATTAAAGGTCACTAATACATTGTCTAGAATAACCTCAGAGCTCTCGACGTTTGTCACTGTCACCCCGTAGTCATTAAAGCCCGTTTGCTGAAAATCACTCGCGCTAAACGGTGTAATATCGTGAAGGTAATGAGATTCTAATTTACTGACCACATCCACATCTAAGGTGATGTCTTCAAGGCCGTTAAAGATTCTAAAGTCAGCTGTTGAGTCAATATTGGTATATGACACTGGTGTAGAAGTAGAGTCAACGCTGTCTAAGGTAATCTTTAAATCCCCAGAACCAAAGCTATTACGAAGTACAAATTTATATACAGTTTCAGTGGTTAAGCTCATGCTGTTAGTGGTATATACCACATTGTCAGTACCTTGCTCAGTCAAGTAAATAACATACTCGTCGGTGTCTAACATTAACTCGGTGGTGTAACCACGATAATTGATGCTGCCCAGCATAGTCGCGTCTTGATATTCATCACTATCTAACGAAATATAAGCATCATATGCCATGTCTTCTGAAGTCACATTTGCAACCAACACCTGCATTTTGCTGTAATCTTCATCGTCGTCATCATTCATATCATCCATGTCGCTGCGATCGTAGCTGATGTCTAATAACTCAGGAGAATGGTAGTCGCCATAGAGCACAAATAAATGATTTTCTTCATTGCTGAAGCTCATATCCTCACTATAAATCGTCACAGTGTCTTCATTTTCGTCCTGACCATAAATCTCCATTTCAACACTACCTGTATCGTAGCTATAACGTGGCATTGAATCCCCAAACTCTATATCACTGTATTCATAGTCGTCTAAAACTAGAGAAGTGGCAGTACTATTTACAGAGGCATTGTAATACTGAATATAGGCCGAACTATCTGAGCTCTCGTCACTGTCATCACTTGAGTCGCATCCAACAAGCGCTACACTTCCTGCGCAAAACATCATCAAGCTGAACACATTTTTATTAAACATATCTACTCCGTTAACTATTTAATTACATTCTCAAGAGATAGGACAAGGCACGGGTGTAAGTGACCGTAAAGAAGTGTAAAGATAGGAAAGCGAGCGTAAATACTTTTTGATTACAAAAAATAGACACAAAAAAGCACTGCGAATGCAGTGCTTTAAATAGCAAAAGGGATTAAAAATTAACTACCCGCGATTTTCATCTCGCTCAGTAAAATACCACCTGTGCGAATTGATGAACGCAAGTCTTGATCTTTAGCGACCCCTTGGATCCCCATAAACATGTCTTTTAAATTACCTGCAATGGTAATTTCTTCAACTGGATACTGGATCACGCCATTTTCAACGTAAAAACCAGCAGCCCCGCGAGAATAATCACCTGTGACCATATTCACGCCTTGCCCCATAACTTCTGTAACAATAAGGCCAGTACCCATCTCTTTAACTAACTCGTCAAAGGTTTGCCCTGTATTGCTTAAGGTCCAATTATAAATGCCACCAGCATGACCGGTATTCGGTAGCTCTAGCTTACGGGCTGAATAACTGGTTAGTAGATAAGTTTCTAATTGGCCACGTTCAATGATTTGACGTTGTTGAGTCGCTACGCCTTCACTGTCGTAGTTTGCACTTGCCAGTGCGCCGATAAGATGTGGGTTTTCTTCAATACTGAACCACTCAGGGAAAAGCTGAGTATGAATCGAGTCTTGTAAAAAACTCGATTTACGGTACAAACTGCTACCGCTAATTGCGCCAATCAAGTGACCAATCAAACCTGTAGCAATTTCAGGCGAAAACAAAACCGGTAAATTCGAGGTCGGAATTTTACGAGCATCAAGACGGTTTAAGGTCTTATTAGCTGCTAATAGTCCGACTGACTCAGGCGTCATTAACTCATTATATTTACGCGCAATCGTGTAATCATAGTCACGTTGCATGTTGCCATCAGCTTCTTCGCCAATCACAACGCAACTTAAGCTGTAACGAGAACTGCAGTAACCGTTTAAAAAGCCGTGGCTGTTACCGTAAACTTTGGCAGCTGTGTGAGCATTGGCGGTCGCGCCATCTGAATGCTGCACGCGCTTATCCACTGACAAACTCGCTTCTTCAGCACGGATGGCTAACTGAGCTAACTCATCAGGCGTAACATCTTGCGGGTGATATAAATCTAAATCACGAATGGTTTGCGCCATCAGCTCTTTATCCGCTAACCCACTAAAAGGGTCTGACGACGTGTATTTTGCAATGTCATCAGCTGCTTTTACTGCAACGGCAATAGCTACAGGGCTCAAATCTGAAGTTGATGAGCTACCTTTGCAGCCGTCACGATATACGGTAATGCCTAATGCGCCGTCTTTATTAAATTCAACGGTTTCAACTTCTTTTTCACGGGTTGAAACCGATAATCCTTGTTGTTTACTAATGGCGACTTCAGCAGCGCTCGTGCCTAGTTTTTTTGCATGTTCTAATGCTACAGCAACGGCATTTTTTAACGCCGCTAATTCAGTATCAATATTTTGGGTAGACACAAACTTACTCTTTAGTTTCCATTGTTGCGCCTAGCATATCAAATTCAAAACTGTATTGATAACCATCAAAACAAGGATTTAGGCGCACAAATAGGCTTAAATAAACTAACCTATAGTTATCATGTTGAATTATCACTTAATGCATGTGAATTAGTTTTAAAGTAAATCGTCGACTTAACGTATATTCAGTGGCCGCAATAGCCTCTGAAGTGTTATTATTCGCCGATATTTATTAGAGGTTATTTACTATGAAAATTGTCGGCGATTCAGATCACTTCCACCAGCCATATGACAATGACGATGATTACGTCAGCAGAACAGAATTCAAAAAAGAAAGCGAAGATGCGCAAGAACTAGGCATGCGCCTAATTGCGTTGAGTAAGTCACAACTAGACAAAATTGGCTTAGATGAATTCTTGTATGATGCTGTACTAAAAACAAAAAGCATTAAACCTAAAACTGAGGCGTACCGTCGCCACCTTCAGTATATAGGTAAATTGATGCGTGGTTTTGAACACGAACCGATTATTACAGCCCTAAATAATGTGCTGAATAAAAACAATAATGAAACTGCTCAAGTGCAGATTATTGAAAAACTTCGTGCTCGTTTACTCGAAAACCCAAATGAAGAAGTTGAAACTTTACTTGCTCAACATGAAGCATTTGATCGTCAAAAACTGCGCCAGCTTATTCGCCAATCAAATAAAGAATTAGCCAAAGGCCCTGAATCAAAATCTCATAAAGAATTATTCAAATACTTACGCGCTGGATTAGCTGAATAGAATTTACTTTACAAGGATGTTGCTGATGCTACTAAAAAAAATAATATACGCACTGCCTTTATCAATTGCTTCACTTGGATTACTCGGGTTACTTACTGGTTGTAATGGCCCGTCTGATGACAATGACAATGGTGGAGGCGAAGATGGTAGTTATAGTATCAGCGTGAGCTATCAAACTGTTGTTGATGGTCAATGTGATGCTGATACAGACTCACTGACATTTGATATTAACGAAAGCTTTTGTGCTGTTGCTCAGCTAAAGCTATCAAATAGCAATGTTAGCGGCGCCATTGTCAATTTTGTTCCTGATTTTGGCGACGCTAGTGCTGACAGTAAATTAACTGACAGTGATGGCCTGGCCAGCGTCTTCATCAGCTCAACTGACAGCGCAGTTGGTGCAGGCACCCTCACGGTGACATACAATCCTGATGACGCTGATAGTGTCAGTGCCAGCAAAAACTATCAATTTGAAGATAGCAATACCATTCCCACTCCTGACTCAATCTCAGTAACTGCTAGTATTACCCAATCAGGCCAAACGGTTACCAGTTTTAAAATTGATCAACCTGTACTACTGACTGCCAATATTCTCGATGGCACAAACCAGCCAATTGCGGATCAGCTAGTTACTTTCCAAGCAGGTAATGCCAGCTTATCGCCAAATACGGCGCTGACTTCTGCAGATGGTATTGCGACGGTCAGTTATACCGCAGCCAGTAGCGATCTTGGTGCATACACTTTAGTGACCAGCACTGACTATAATGGAACAACGATTACGGGCACCAGTGCATATCAAGTCTTAGCCAGTGATGAGGTCATCCCTGATGGCACACTCAAATTTGGTTATATCGACAGTAACAACACTTTCCATGAAAATGAACTTGGTTCAACCTTAGTGGAAAATACTGATGGTGAATACGTTATTGGAGCAGGTGCTAGCTTTGGCGTTATTGCTGACATCATCGTCGAAGCCGATGATGGTAGTTTCACCCCACTACAAACACCGACGAGTGTTTCGTTCACTTCCGATTGTGTCGTTAATGCTGATGCCAGCATTGACTCACCAGTGACGTCATCAGCAGGCCAAGCACGCTCAACGTACCAAGATACCAGTTGTAGCGGTAACAGTGTCCGCAGTGAGCAAATCGTAGCATCCGCTGTTGTTGGCAGTGAAACATTCAGTGCCACCTTTGACTTCTCCTTAGAACGTCAAACATTAGGTAGCTTAAGCTTCATCTCTGCAGAGCCAACGCAAATTCGCATTAAAGGCGCAGGTGGAACAGGGTCAACAGAAACGTCATTGGTGACCTTTTTAGTTAGCAGTGCCAGCGGCCAACCAGCAGCTCAGCAAGCGGTAGACTTTAGCTTAGATACTATCGTTGGCGGCTTAAGTTTTGCCAATGGCGAAACCACCAGCGAAGCTACCAGTAATTCTGAAGGCTTAGTCACAGTGACCGTTCAATCTGGCACCATTCCAACTCCAGTTCGAGTGCTTGCCTCTGCAACAGACTCAGATTCTGGCGATACTATTACTACACAGTCAGAGCAGTTAACCGTGAATACCGGTTTGCCGCAACAACTAGGCTTTAGCCTCTCACCTTCATTATTTAATCCTGAAGCAGGAAATATTGATGGTACAGAAGTGGTAATGACAGTGTTTGCCTCTGATAGCTTTGGCAACCCCGCACCTGATGACACAACGGTGAATTTCACGTCTGAAGGTGGCCAAATACAACCGTCTTGTTCTACTGTAAACGGAACATGTTCAGTGATTTGGACATCTGCAGATCCTCGCCCTACTGATCACCGCGTGACTGTACTCGCCTATGCATTAGGTCATGAAACCTTTTTCGATACTAACGGTAACAACATATTTGATGATGCCGACGGCGGTGTGATTGTAAATGCATGTTTAGACAGTGCAGATAATGCCATTGCCTGTACGGGTAACGGCATGGATCGAGAAACCTATCATCAAGGTGGCTTCAGTGACATAGGTGATGCCTTTAGAGATGATGACGAAGTAGGAGTTTATGTTCCAGGTAAACCATTCTTCAGCGCACAAGGTAATAGCAGCTACTCAGGTCCTGATGGCAAATTTAATGGCCCGCAGTGTGAAGGTAGTTTATGTGGTGAAGACCAAGCTAATAAAATCTATATTCGTTCAGCCACAGTACTTACCATGGCTGGGTCAGTTGCCAGCATCATTCCCACAGATGTTGATGGCGGCTTATTAACTAGCCTAACATTAGCACCAGAAGAAATGACCACGGTATTAATTGAACTATATGATAGTGCACGACAAGTAATGCCTTCAGGTTCTACGCTAACTATCACCGCCATTAACGGCGCTGTTAACTTTAATGGTTATACTGTGCCAAATGCTACTTGCTTCACATACTCAGATGGGGACTTAACCCATGCCTGTGATCAGGTGGCGACTAAGTTTATTTATACTGCTGCAAATGAGGCTGGTGAAGATATTATTACCTTCACAGTGACAACCCCTTCTGGATTAATCACTAATTCAGACATCAGTGTCACAGTTCAATAGGCAACATTTAATCGACTTTAAATAGTAGAAATACATTAGATTCAATTTAAAGCTCGCTTCGGCGAGCTTTTGTTTGTTGAAAGTAAGCTTCTTTTTATCTCCACTCACAACTTCAAGAGTCATAATGACAAGCTAAAATAGAATGTTAAGTGCAACTAGAATGCTAATAGGCTTATTACGAGTCCACCGATAAGCGTCGCTTAACGCCTATAAAGGCCAGCAACATAAATAAAGCAAACAATGCCCACATTTGTAGCCACTGCGGAAGAACAGTTACCCAATCAGCTCCCATTTGGTTTAACTCCAACATACCTAAAATAGCTGGCACAGCAGGGATAACCTGAGAGACTTGCACTAATAAGTCTGGGATCAAGGCCAACGGCCACACAAACCCCGATACAAAGAGTATTGGCATAGACACTAACAATAACACTTGAGTAGGTAGCTCTCGTTTAACGAACAAACTACTCAATGCAATTCCGCAAGCTGCTGTTGATAATAAAAATGGCAACATGAATAAACTGACTTGCCCCAATGTCGCCTGAACGCTGACATCGTACCAATAGAAGCAATAGCCTAAATAAAAGCTAGAGAACAACGCATAGATAAGGCCAAAAACAGTCAGTCGAGCCCCTATTAATGCGATAGGTGACACTTGATTCCAATAGCCCTTTTTACGCCATTGTCCCGCGCCTAATATCCCTGTACCAATCAGCAAAGTTTGATGCAATATAAGTAAGAATAATCCCGGTACAACATAAGGGGTGTAACCTAAGCTTGGGTTAAATGCTGGAACACTATTAATATTAACTGAGTTTAAGCTTTGCTGAGCCTGCTTAGGGTTTTGCCCTCGCGCTAATAAGCCCACCATTTGAATTTGTTTACCTGCATCCATCCCTGCGCTGATTAACCCCTCTGCGATAGCAGAGTATATGAGGAAGTAACTCGCATCGCCGCCGTAGCTTAAGGTAGCACCTTTACCCAGTAACAAGTTGCGTCTAAATCCCTCGGGTATCACCAACAAACCATGAGCTTTAGACTCAGAAATCCATTGCTGTGCTTCATTTATACTGCCAAGTTGCGCCACAATATTAATTTTGGGGCTCGCATCGGCATGCCTGAGTAACTGCCGACTTAATGAGGAATTATCGTGATCTACCACTACCACCATTTGCTCTGTCGGTACTTGATTTAAATAAGGCAATGGGTACAAAACTGAATAAAATAGCACTCCGCCAAACATGGTCACCACGATGGCTTTATCAGCTAAAATAGCCTTTAGTTCAGCAAGCAATAATTGTAACCAACTCATATGCTCGCCTCTTTATTGGCTTGCTCTTTATTAGATTGCCCTTTATTCACTCGTCCAGAAATTAGCGAGTCAGCTTGTTGAGCCGTACTCTGCTTACCATAGATGACTCTGTATAAACCCCACGCCAAAGCAAGCACAATCAAAAAATACCAATAGGATAAAAATTGCGTTAGTACCTGTTGGAAACCAGCACCATAACTGATCACACTGATATGAGAGTCGATATAGTGGCTTGAAGGCATTATTAAGCGCCACCACTGGGCTAGTTGCGGCATATCATTAACAGGAAATGTCACTCCCATAAACGCAAATGCTGGAGCAAATAACGCGGTACAAAAGCTAACACTACGTGCAGGCTCTCGCATCAGTAAAAATACTAAAATCACTAAGGTCCATAATGCCAGTAGCATCATGACCAATGCCACGACTAATAAACTCATAGAGCCTGCAATTGGCAAACTTAAATAACCGTATAACCACACCAGAATAAAGCTGCCATGAAGCGCCATAATAGGCGTGTAGAAAAGCACTTTGCAGCCAGCTTGACGCCAGAAGTCATCGGGTAAAAGGTAGGTATCATCTTTGCTGATTAACGAATCATTAAGTGAATTAATGAACGTCATCATCGCGAGTAATTGCAGCAGCGCAATCAGCACGGGCGGCACTAAAAAACCAACATAGTTGTTGTTGCGATTAAACAATGCCGTAGTTTGACTAGTGACAGGACTTAAATTTACCGCCACCGAGGCACTATTCACTCCATTAAGCAGTTGCTTTAACCCAGCTACCTCCATCAAGCCTGCACCTAAACTCAGTTGTAACTGGCTAGATAACAGCTTACCAACCAATAAAAACTGGCTGTTATAACGAATATCTACAGTAGGAGTGCCACTGGTTAATAGTGACTTTTTAAATTCATAGGGAAACAAAACAATGGCATAAACTTCAGCTTGTTTCATCGCCGCTTCTGCATCGGCTAATTGGGCATAGGCTATCGGTTTGATTACCGAGTTAGCTGTTAAGTTACGAGTTAGCGTACGGGTTAATTGACTATTGTCTTGATCAACCACTGCTACAGGCAGTTGCCTTGGCAGCCCTGCACTAAATAACCACCAGAGGCACAAAATACTGATAAGCGGAATGTAAGTCACCAAGGCAAGCTGCCAAGGAGAGTTCCATAAGCGCTTAAGTTCTTGTTTTAGCAAAGCCCGCATTTTCGCACCTTAACCTTTGAGAAAACTCATTACGTTAATCGGCGCTCAGTAGCACTGACATACCCACTCTTAAATCAGCAATAGGTCGATTTGGACGGAGTTCTACTTCAAAGGTTCGCATATCAAAGTCGTGACCGCTTTCGGTAGAACGCCAAGTTGCAAAACTGCCCATCACACTAATGTGAGCAATGGTAAACTCTTCGGTTAGCTTTAAAGCTGGGATGGTTAGCGATACTGTTTGACCTTGCTTATAATCAGCTAATTGATCTTCACGCAGTTGCATCACAGCCCAAGCATCTGAAATATCAATCAAGCTAACAACAGGGAAACCGCTTGGTGCTAACTCGCCAGCTTGAAGTAATACTTCGCTAACTTCAGCTACCTTAGGCGAGCGCATTTGGCTGTCGGCTAAAATAGCGTTAACTTCTTTTACTGCACCTTCTGCCATACGGGCATTACCGGCAGCAGCAGCTTTGGTTTCCACTCGTGCACCTTCATCAGCCATTTGATACATAGCTAATGCCGCTTGTTCGGTATATTGCGCCGCTTTCCATTGGGTGAATGCTTCGTCGCGCTTTTGTCTGGCTACTACGCCTTCATCAAATAAGTTTTCCACTCTTTGATACGTCGTCTCCATTAAGTCTGTAGCGGCTTTAGCTTTTAACCATTGCTCTTTTGAGGCGGTGACTTGCTGTTGGCGCGCACCATTATCGGCCTCTTGCTGCATGGCTTTGGCGGCATCTCGACCGCCCTCAGCTTGCATCAGTTTTGCATCTAACTCAGGGCTGTTAATCGCAAATAATAAATCACCTACTTCGACCTTATCACCACGGCGAACCATAACTTGCTCTACTCGACCCGGCACCTTAGATGAGATGTTATATTCACGAGCTTCTATTTGCCCCTGTAAAATGGTCTGTTTCGGCTCAAACGCTAACTTTAGTCCGTAGGCTAATATTCCTAGCAGAAAAATAATTGCGATTACGGCAATAATTCGATTAGCCCGCATGTTGCTGCTCCTGTAATTGGGTTCGACCAATAAATTCGTCCACTTGGCCACTAATAGCCATTAATCTTGCGTAAGCTTGTACATAACGATATTGCGCGCCGAGTTGCTGTGTTTTAACTGCGCTCAGTTTTAGCTCTGCATCCACTCTATCAATTGATGTTGACAGCCCTTGATTGAATGCCAGTTCGCGTAAACGTAGATTCTCTGTCGCTAGGGCAAGTGAGGTATTCAGCGCTTTTACCTCTTCGTCAGCTTGTTGTAATTGACGATAGCTTTGATCAACCAATAAGCTTAAATCTTGTTGAGTTTGGGCTTTGGTGTATTTAGCTTGAAGCAATGCACTTTGAGCCGCCTCTACCTTGCCACTACGACCATCTCGGGCAAAAAGCGGGACATTTACCCCAACGCCAACCATCCAATCAGGCTCTATTTGTGAGAACAAACTGTCATCTTCATACAAGGTGTAATTACCGTATAAATACACCGTCGGATGGTAGCGGCCTTTCTCTAACTGAATAAGGCCATTGGCTTGCGCTTCTTTTGCTTCAAGCAATTTAAGCGCAGGATGCTGGGTTAACGTTAATTGGCTTAAACGCGGTAAAGATGGCGATTGAGGTAGGCTGAATAGCCCTGACGTTGGACTCACATCGGTAAGTTGCAACATTCTAGATAGCGCAATTTGTGCCATTTCATTCTGACGCTTTGAACTGCCTAAGTTTACTTTGGCGTTTTCTAATGCCACTTGAGCATTCAAGCGTTCAACTTTGGCTATCTGACCTTCACGTTCTAACTTTTGCGCATGGGACTCATGCTCAGCCAAAGAATCAACCAATTGTTGATTGGTATTCACTAAGGTTTGGGTCACGGCCACAGCAAAATAACGATCGACTAATTGAGTAAATAAGTCACGAGTGGTCAGTGAGTATTCGTGTTTTTTCTCTTCAACATGAGCGGCATGAATTCCTTGGGCAGCAGTAATTTTACCCCCCGTATAGATTGGCCACATAGCTTGTAAGCTTGCGCGAAAAATATCTTGCTCGGTAAATGGAGTAACAAACATGGAACCAGGAATGGCCGCTAACGCTTCGCCTAATGCAGGAGGTAAACCAGATGGGTCAATTGCCGCTAACGGATTAAGGTCGCGTAAATCGAGTTCAATTGGTTTTTCTAAACGAGTATAACTACCCGCAAGATTTAACGAAGGTAAATTCATATCTTCGCCTGCACGCTCTTCAGCTTCAGCACGGCTAACTTCTTGGGATTGAGCTTTAAGCTTATCGCTAACAGTTAATAATTGTTGCCAAGCGCTGTTAAAGGCTAAGGGCTCTGCGTGAGCCGGAAGGACGAACGAACATAACGCCAGCAAGGACGGCAGCAACCATTTACGCTTTTTGTAAACTGTCGAATCATAAGCTATTGAACCATAAGCTCTGGTAACCGAATAGCTTGAGCTCAATAAACTCGAACTGAAAACTGCTAAATGCCTCATTAACCTCATCCTTTAAGTAGAGCAATTACTCTATTGATGGCGAATTATAACTAGTTTTACTTTTCACATCTACAACAGTGATTTACCTGTATCACATAACTAAAAAAGGTGTCATAACGACACCTTTTGCATTCGACATTCGATTAAGCTGTTCCGCCTACTGTTAAACTATCGAGTTTTAAAGTAGGTTGACCAACCCCAACAGGGACACTTTGACCATCTTTACCACATACGCCAACGCCTTTATCAAGGGCTAAATCATTACCCACCATTGAAATCTGGCTCATGGCTTCAGGGCCATTACCAATCAATGTTGCTCCTTTAATAGCGTCAGTCACTTCACCGTTTTCAATTAAATACGCTTCTGATGCTGAGAACACAAACTTACCTGAGGTGATATCAACTTGGCCGCCACCAAAGTTTGGTGCATAAATGCCTTTTTTAACAGATTTGATCATCTCTTCAGGTGTTGAAGACCCCGCTTCCATGTACGTATTAGTCATACGTGGCATAGGTAAATGAGCATAAGACTCACGACGACCGTTACCTGTTGTCGCTTCACCCATCAAGCGGGCATTTAGCTTATCCTGCATGTAACCTTTCAAAATACCGTTTTCAATCAAGGTGGTTTTTTGAGTTGGTACACCTTCATCATCAATGCTCAGTGAGCCACGACGATCTGCAATCGTGCCGTCATCTACCACTGTAACTAACTCTGATGCCACTTGCTGGCCAACTTTTCCGCTAAATGCACTGCTGCCTTTACGGTTAAAGTCACCTTCTAAACCATGACCAACCGCTTCATGGAGTAATACACCAGGCCAACCATTGCCTAGCACCACTGGCATTTCACCTGCTGGAGCATCAATCGCGTTCACATTAACCTGAGCTTGGCGAACTGCTTCACGGGCAAATTCAAAACACACAGGTAATCCGGCATCATCAGTAGCAAGAAATACACTGTAGTCATGACGGCCGCCGCCACCTGCACTACCACGTTCACGTTTACCGTTATCTTCTAAAATCACGCTACAGTTAAAACGCACTAAAGGACGAATATCAGCAGCCAATGTGCCATCACTCGCGGCAACTAAAATCTCTTCGTGAACCCCAGAAAGGCTAACCACTACCTGAATAATACGGCTATCAAGACTTCGTATGTAAGCATCAGTTTGTTTTAACAAGTTAATTTTTGGCGCTTCTTCCATTGCAGCAATCGGGTCTGCACTATTATATAAGCTGTTAGTCTGATGGCGTTTAAAGGCATGAACCTTATGTTGCTGGCCAGCTAGTGCAATACCTCTGGCCGCTTCAGCAGCTGATTGCAGCGCAGCAGGAGTAATTTCATCAGCGTAAGCGAAACCGGTTTTTTCACCAGTGATAGCTCTTACACCCACACCACGCTCGATGTGGAAACTACCCTCTTTGATAATGCCATCTTCAAGCGCCCAAGTTTCGTGACGGCTTCCTTGAAAGTACAAGTCTGAAAAATCGATATTATGTTGGTGAATAACCTTCAGATAATCTTGTAGACCATCTAGGGTTAACCCATCTTGTAATAAACTTTGTTCTACTTGAGCTAGAAATGGCATTAATTCTCTCTTTAAGCCTTTTTGGCTTCTAAAATGATGCTAATCAATCACATGCTTAATGCTGCAATTGTCGATAATCTGTATTTATAACGGTTCAGCGTGAAGTTAGATTTGTTTAATTGAGTATTCTAAGTTATCTCAACTTAACAGCTTAGGTATATCAAATCGGTTATGTTGAGCCACTGGGATTTGTTGCCTGATTTTATCAAGCTCTGATAAATCGACTTTACTTTGAACCCAGCCCAAACCTGTTTTCCGCTGGGCAACAATGCGCCCCCAAGGGTCAACAATCATGCTTTGGCCCCATGTTTCCCGGCTACCTTGATTATGTTGCCCCCACTGATCGGCAGCTAACAAATAGCACTGACTTTCAATCGCTCGTGCCTGAACTAAGGTTTGCCAATGTGCTTCACCTGTTACCTTGGTAAATGCTGACGGTAAGGCTATAAAATCAGCTCCAGCAAGTCTTAACGCCCGAAACAAATCAGGAAAGCGAATATCGTAACAAATGGCTAAGCCGATATTGCCAAATGGGGTCTTAACTACTGTAATACGCTCACCGGGGCAAAAAGTATCACTTTCTCGATATGACTTGGTATTGTCGGCAACTTCAACATCAAATAAGTGTAACTTATCATAGCTACCTAAGGTATCACCCGAATCATCAAATAGATAACTGCGGCTATAGACGCGTCCATCTTCAGCTGAAATAGGTATGGTACCCGCCACCATATAAACATGATGCCGCTTGGCTAGACCCGCTAAGGACTTTTTAAGCTCACTAGTTTGGTCATCCCCCGCAATCGCTAACTGCTGTTGCTCTCGACCACCAAACATTAAGCTACATTCAGGTAAAACCACTAACTGTGGTTCTGCTTTCACTCGAGGAAGAACCTTAAGCTGCGAGTCGATAAACGCCAGATTGGCTGCTACATCTTTGCTGCTCTGACATTGCAGTAAACTGATTTGCATCCTTGCCTCCTTGGCTTGCCTTTTGTGCGCACACGCGTCGTTTATAATCTATAAAAGATAGCGTATTGCTATCGGTACTGACATTGGTATCAGTTTCAGAGATGTCTTCGTCACTTACTTTGTCACTTCCTTCGGTAATTGCTTCTGTACCTGATTCAGTAATTACTTCTGTACTTGATTCAGTAATTACTTCTGTACTTGTTTCAATATTAGTGTCGGAGCTTCCTTCAACACTAGATTGCGAGCCCGTACTCACTGACGATTCGGTGACTTCAGGAGACTCGGTAACTTTAGAAATCACGGAAGGATCTATTGCAGCATCGGCTTCTGGCTTTAGCTCTTCACCATCGGTTGGCTGCGTACTGCGTGGAAAAATTGACTCAGGAATTTCAATCTCTTTACTCTTACGTTCTAATTCATCTAATTGTGGGTCTGTCATAGTACCGCCTAAACGGAAACGAATTTCAGAGATTACCTCAATCACAGGTTCCAACACTTTTGTTAATGCAAATGCACCTAACCCCAGTGTCCACGCACTGGTACTCAGTAATACCACTGTCGGTACACTAGATGCCAATTGCGGAATAAAACGAATATCGTAGTTTAAACTTTGAGTCGTTAAATCAGTATAACCACGCACTTTCATGTTGCCTGCGATCGCATCCATTTCAGTATCAGTGGTTTTAACAACGCCATTATCAATATCTAATGAGCCGCTAAAAGAGTCAAAATAGAGCCCTTTACCAAACACATCTGAGAAATCTAACGACAGTTTTCTCACCAGCGAATCTAAACTAAACAATGAAAATATACGTGCGCCTTTATCACTGATTTCTGAAAGGTAACCTTTACCTAAATCAAATCTTAACTTACCGTTCAAGGTTTCAAGTGAAAAAGCGTAAGGCGCGCCTTCCCAAGAAAACTCACCCACCATATCCACTGGCGCATCTTTAAGCCCAGGATTAATGCCAAGTGCCTCTGATAAGGCATCAAACTTACTAGCCTTTATATCAACATCAAATTTGGTCAGACTTTTACCATCAGCGAAGGTCCAGTCACCAGAAGCCTGCATACTGACGATTGGACGAGTTAAGGTTAAGGTCTGAAAGCGATAACCATTTTCGTAAGGAATACCTTGCAGCACTAGATGACCAAGTTTTGCGTTATATAACCCAAAATCATCCACATCGACCGCTAGCGGCGGTAAGTTATCCAGCAAGTTGTCCGGTGTATATTCCGCCTCTTCTGGAGGTTTTACCTCTAGTGATAAATGCAATTTACTGGCAACAATTTTAAGCCCTTGTTCGCGCCAGCTTGGATAAAAATCAATATGACCATCAAGTTGCTCTGACTGAATATCAAAACGCCATACATGCTTTAATGGTTTTGCTGCAAAAGTTAAATTATCGAACTTTTGGCTTAAAATATTCAAACTGCCGATACGCGCATCAATCAGGGTTAATGGCGGGAAAAAGCTTACTCTATCATTTTGACCTTCGACATCATCAATAACTAACCCCTTGTCAGTGTCAGACTCAGTGTCAGAGTTGCTTACTTGAGTTTCTGACAATTGGTTACCTGATTTTGAAGCGCTAGCTAATTGATTATTATCAATCGTCTTATCAACAACCGAGTTTGTTTCATTCTCATTTTCTGGTTCATTAACTGATGAACCATTCGCACTTGATGCTTGCTGTCCTGAGGCTAGGATGATTTCTGTCGGCGCAATTGATTGAGTGTGAACAATCGTGTCAGCCAATGCTGTGATAGTTTTATCAGAAGTTATTACATCAGAGATTATTTCATCAGAGATTATTTCATCAGAGATTGATTTTTCAGGAAGCGCATCAATAGATGAATTAACCTTCTCGGTGAACTTACTAATAATCGGTAACCATTGCGTTAGTTCGGCTTCAGGTAAGTCGATTTGAATATGCCCATCACTTTTTTCGAGTTTGTCACCCAACTTAAAATGACGACCTAATAGCAAATCGTAATGAGCAAGATAGTCACCACTTTGTTCGTTAAAGCCGCCCCAAAACTCAGCATCTTTATCCAACTTAATGCTTAACGATGATTGTTTGTTATCACCTACTAACTCTGCGCGTAGTGATTTTGCTAGCTGGGCGTTTTTATTAAATGGCGCAGGTAATGACAACGCAGTGCCCACTAAGTCTGAGTTAACCTGAACTTGTAATCGATATCCAATAGGGTCGAATATCATTGTGACTGCGCCATCCCAAGCCATAGTTCCTGAGTAGTATTCACTTAATGGATTATCAATATAGTCAGGTAAGGTATCTAAATTCCATTCACCACCTATATCAACAGTTAATGCGAGATCGCCTGTATTGGTTTGCTCTGTGGCAAAGTCGAACATCAAGGGTTGTTCAAACAAGTTGGCACTAATTTGCTGACCGCTCACTTCAGCATTATTAAATTCAACATTGCCCGTCACTTGTTCAAGAGTTAAGCCTGGAGTGGTAACATAAACAGTGTTGTCATTAAATTTAATCACACCTTTATTGTCAGCTTTAGCGCCATCATAAAGCGGGATAGTTAAATCCAACTCACTGACGATATCACCAGATATTTGCACCACATTTAGCGTAGGGCTAATTGAATTTTTTAAGGGTGAATTATCAATAACTGCTTTGGCTACATCGGCATCAGCGCCAACTTTTGCTTCTACCCTTAAGGTCGTTTTGTCACCCATATTTGGAATATAAACATGGGCGCCATCAGCAGGAACTTCTAGTAAATTACCCTGATTAACAATGATGTCCATCGCCGCATTTTCAAATAAGGCATATAAACTTAACTCATCAACAGCTGGCCAATCTGGCTGAAATAAAAACGCACCATCGTTGAGGTTAAATCCAGCTTGAAAAATCCCTGAATTATCTTGATATGGGAACTGATTGAGTTGCCCATGCCATATAATTTTAGCGTCAGGAATTTCCCCTGCCAGCAAGGAATTATTTAAATAATCGACTAAGTTGTCACTCATGGTATGCAGCGGAAAATAGCGCCCAGCATTATCTACATCTGTAATTGCCACATTGGCACTTAAGGCTAAATGCGCATCTTGCGCCATATCCAGCTGCATTGATGCTGCAATATCAATATCTGGGTTTGCAAAGTGCACCTTAGGCATGGTTAAACGAGATTGTTCAACATTATATTGAACCTGAAATTCATCACCTTTAAGTGCTAAAGGAGCCTCAAAGCCACCTTTAAAATCGAGTATGTAATCTTGCTCAGGAAATTCAGCATTTAATAAACCATTAGCCCACGAGAGATTGAAATCAATTGGGCTAGTGCCTGGAATACTGTCAGATGCGAGCCACTCAAGTTGTGTCACTTCAGTTTTTAATAAAATCGGCTTACCCGGTTCTTTTAAAAGCTGCAATGGTCCAATAAGCCCCTGAGGAGATAGTGCACGCCACTTTTGTACTCCCTTCTCGCCCATTTTAGGAATGAGCGGTAATAAAGGAGTTAATACTTCTGGTGCTATCTCATTTATGCTTACCGATAAATCACTGTAATTTGTTTGAAGTGATAAGTTGAGTTCAGGCCAAGGCTCTCCATTGGTGGAGAAATCTAAATCATGGCTTGTAACTTGCCAACCATTATCCTTGGGCTGCCACTTTAGTGCGCCGCCATTTATCGCGAACTTTTCCTGCTTTTCAGCACTAACCCATTGCAACCAACTCGACTCAAACGTCAATAAACCTGTGTTGATTGTCCGATATTCAATACCTAGCCAAGCTTTAAGATTGACCACACCTTCGAACTCAATATTATCCAGTTTGAGTAATGGATCATGCTGTCTTGACGCCCATTCCCCAAGGTCTAACGATTCAGCTGACAGATAAATTTGTCCAACCAGTTCGTCAGGGTTATACCCGCTGCCATTTAAATCCACCCGTAAAGCCAATAGCTCTTTCTCAGAAGCTTCAGGGTCAAGGTGCATAAAACCTTTACCTTGATGCAAACTAGGGCGGTTATGCCAGATAAAATTACTGATGAAAATCGGTCGGTAATCGTGATGATGACTTAACAGCTGTAGTGTACCGTCACTGATAGAAAAGTACTCTAACTGCTCTAACAATAGTGCATATAGCCAATCTAAACTGGTATTACTGACGGGTTGCGAACTTCCTCTAGACAACTCATCGACGTTAAGCGCTACATGAATGCCATCAAAATTCACCGTTTCAATTTTCGGCGATAGTGTTAGCAAGGTTTGCCAAAAATCGAGTTTAAAATGTACCTTGCTGGCGATTAACGTGACAGGCAAGCTTGGTTGAGGAGGAATAACTAGGTTATTAACTGTTAATGCTGGCCCAAAAGCCTGCCACTCGGCAGACAATTTGCCAATTTGAACTTCAATTTGGTATTGGTCGTGCAAGTAATTGATAACTTCATAGCGAGCCTCGGGTAGTTGTGGCAACAAACCACGGATGAGACTGACCGCTAGCGCAAATAGTACTAATACTACGGCTATGGTTTGGAACAGAAAACGACAAGCTTTAACGGTTTTACTTTTGGGCACTACACCATCACCACATCATACTTATT
Source organism: Shewanella sp. GJ50-10 (assembly GCF_055808815.1). Lineage (NCBI taxonomy): Bacteria > Pseudomonadati > Pseudomonadota > Gammaproteobacteria > Alteromonadales > Shewanellaceae > Shewanella > Shewanella sp. GJ50-10. Next base: position 3,943,689 of record NZ_JBVVSS010000001.1, read on the forward strand.
TTGAGTATATAAAGTTTCGTTTTGTAGGCGAATTTGCTTACCGATATAAACCTCTAACTCTGCCAATAAATGGCCTTCTTCAGTGCTTAAACTCTTATAAACTGCAGGTGAGCAATACAGTAAAAACTCATCTGCTGCATAGGCACGGTTTAAGCGAATAATTTCTCTAAATATCTCATATGAAACCGTCTCTACGGTTTTCATTGAGCCGGTGCCATTACACGCTGGACACTCTCCACACACAACATGTTCAAGGCTTTCACGGGTGCGTTTACGGGTCATTTCAACTAAGCCTAAGCCTGAAAAACCACTAACACTGGTTTTAACTCTGTCGGTGGCTAAAGCGGATGTTAAGCTATCTAAAACCCGTTTCTTATGCTCTTCATTCATCATATCGATAAAGTCGATAATGATAATACCGCCTAAGTTGCGCAATCTAAGTTGTCTGGCAATAGCTTGAGTCGCTTCCAAGTTGGTATTAAAGATAGTCTCGGCTAGATTACGATGGCCGACAAAAGCCCCAGTATTAATATCAACGGTTGTCATGGCTTCAGTCTGATCGATGATCAGATAGCCACCAGACTTAAGCTCTACCTTACGACCTAACGCACGCTGTATTTCATTCTCTACATCGTAAAGTTCAAAAATAGGTGATGGGCCGGCATAGTGCTCAATTTTTTCAGCAATCTCAGGCATAAATTCTTGAGCAAAGCCTTCAATTTCATCAAACGTGCGGCGCGAGTCCACTTGGATATGATCAAGTTCAGTACCAACAAAATCACGAATAATGCGTACTTGCAGTGCCAAGTCTTGATACAGCAAGGTCGCACCTTTACGCTTTCTGCGTTCGCTCACTTTAGCCCATACTCGTCGTAAAAATGCTGCATCTTGGGCTAGTTCATCATCACCAACACCTTCAGCGGCGGTGCGGATAATAAAACCGCCATCTTCATCAACATAAGGTTCGGTAATTTTCTTTAAACGGCTTCGTTCTGACTCTTCTTCAATACGCTGGGATACGCCCACATGGCTCGAACCGGGCATGAATACAAGATAACGGGAAGGTAAAGTGATATCCGTGGTTAAGCGGGCGCCTTTGGTTCCAAGTGGGTCTTTAACCACTTGCACCATAATGTCTTGCCCCTGTCGAACAAGCTCAGCAATATCGCGAACAACAAAGTTGCCTTTCTCGACATCTGCGACACATTCAGTGTGAGGCACAATGTCTGATGCATGTAAAAATGCGGCTTTTTCTAAACCAATATCGACAAATGCTGCTTGCATGCCCGGAAGCACACGGCTAATTTTTCCTTTATAGATATTGCCTACAAGACCACGTTTCATGCGGCGTTCAATATGGACTTCTTGTAACACACCATGTTCAACAAGTGCGACCCTTGCTTCAGTTGGCGTGACGTTAATCAGTAATTCAGATCCTTTTTTACGCTGTGCTTTAGTTTGCATAAGCCACCTGTTTAACGCCCCGCTGCAAGGATAATGCATTACTAACGCCTATATTTTTATACTCAGCGCAGTAAAATTCACATGCTTGCGAACGAAAGATTAAGTTAATTCAATATGATTCATTTCATGTAGTAATTCGCGCGTCTCAACAAGAGGTAATCCGACTACCGCTGAATAACTACCCTTTATCGATTTTACAAAGCAGCCACCTAAACCCTGAATGCCATAGGCTCCGGCTTTATCCATTGGCTCTTGTGTATCAATATAGGCATTAATTGTTTCTAGTGTCATATGGCAAAATGTCACTTCTGTCTGACACAATCTGGTGAGCGTTGTGTTGCCATTTGTTACGGCCACTGCTGTCATCACCTGATGAGTTTGACCAGATAAATCAGATAAAATTCTCTGCGCATCTTGTTTATCTGTTGGCTTACCTAAAATCTGCTCGCCCAACACGACAATAGTGTCTGAACCAAGCACCTTAGGTTCAGCTTCATCAGTGCACAAGCTGAGACCGACTTGGGCTTTTTCTATGGCTAAACGAACGACAAAATCAGCAGCTGATTCACCTAATTGATGCGACTCATCAATATCAGGTGCAACCTGCTTAAATGAGAAATTGGCTTCGGAGAATCCCACTTGAGCAAATAACTCTTTGCGTCTTGGAGAAGTAGAAGCGAGAACCCAACCCATAGTTAACGTACCTTATAGCTTCGGCGAATATTTCTAAGCACCCAGAATACCCACCACCACATAAAAATACTGGATATTGCAGGTAAAAACATGGACCAATCAAAGGCTACACCGTTTACTACAAACTCCACCCAATAAATAATAAAGTGGTAAAAGCAAACAAATATGGCCACTAAAATGGACTGCTGCCAACGAGTAAAGTTACGCAATCGCTGCGATTGCATCACTATCACATAAATCACAATCGAAAATGCCAAGGAACGTATTCCCAAGGTTGCCCCCAGTAATACATCTAACAGCACCCCTAAAATCCAAGCAGTTAAAATACTATAACGATGAGGTAATGCCATCGCCCAGTAAATCATCACCATTAACAACCAGTCCGGTCGCCAAGCTTCAACGATTTTAGGTAGCGGCATGATTTGAAACATCATGCCAATAAAAATGGTTACTAACACAACAAAGCGGCCATTTGCGATATGCGCACTCATTGGCTCACCTCATCTTGTGTTTCTGTATCACTATTTTCATCGCCAGGTTCTGATGACTCTGGTGCTAATAATGGCGCTGATACTTCATCTAAGCTGTCATCAGGCCAAATAAGCAATACATAGCGAATACGATCTAATGCCGCTAAAGGCTGAGCAGAAATGACCGAGTAGCTCTGTCCTGCATCGCGAGATATTTTCATTACGCGAGCAACGGGGTAGCCTTCAGGGAAGCGTTGACCTAAACCAGAGGTAACTAGTAAATCACCTACAACAATGTCGGTACTTTTAGCCACGTGACGCAATTCAATTTCGTCAATATCACCCGTGCCCTGCGCCATTGCGCGAACATCATTTCGAGTAATACGGACAGGAATACCATGAGTTGGATCGGTAACCAGTAGGACGCGACTGGTGAGCTCACTCACTTCAACAACTTGACCAACCACCCCTTGTGCATCCACAACGGACTGACCAACAAACACACCTGTTCGTGCACCGTGGTTAAGAACCACATAATGCCTAAACGGATCACTTGCTACTTCCATGACTTCAGCAACGACTTTGCGGGCATCCATATGAACAGGTGAGCCTAATAATGCTCTTAAGCGTTCATTCTCTTGCCTTAAGTGCTCAAAACGTTGCAACCTTTCTGACATCATTAACTGTTGGCGCAGCAATTCTTTATTTTGCATAGCCAGCATGTTGCGGGTAGCAATAGAGTCAGCAGACCAATCCAGCAATAAACCTGGCACATTAGCTAAATATTGTAGGGGACTTAAAACAGAGGAAATAGACTGACGAATAGGATCGAGGCGATCATTAGCGATAAGTAATACCACCGACAAAAAAATTGCCAGTGTTAATCTAAACTGTTGCGATATACCACGAACAAAAATGGGCTTCATAATTTATAGGCGGTGACACTCTAAACACCCTATTCAGAATAAATATAGTATTCAGAATAAACACCGCCATTGTTTCGCTCTTTAGTTCTCTTCAGAGAATAAGTCGCCACCATGCATGTCTATCATCTCAAGGGCTTTACCGCCACCTCGAGCAACACATGTTAATGGGTCATCTGCAACCATGACTGGAATACCGGTTTCTTGCATTAATAAACGATCTAAATCGCGAAGTAACGCACCACCACCAGTTAATACCATGCCACGCTCAGAAATATCAGAAGCAAGCTCAGGTGGAGATTGCTCTAACGCAACCATCACAGCACTTACAATGCCAGATAGCGGCTCTTGTAAGGCTTCAAGAATTTCATTGCTGTTAAGTGTAAAGCTTCTTGGAACACCTTCAGCAAGGTTACGACCACGTACCTCAATTTCAAGTACTTCGTCGCCAGGATAAGCTGTACCAATCGTATGCTTGATACGTTCAGCAGTTGCTTCACCAATTAAGCTACCGTAGTTACGGCGTACGTAGTTAATGATCGCGTCGTCAAACTTATCACCACCGATACGCACAGATGATGAATACACCACGCCATTCAATGAAATAATAGCGACTTCAGTAGTACCACCACCGATATCAACAACCATAGAACCGGTTGCTTCTGACACAGGTAAACCTGCACCAATCGCCGCAGCCATAGGCTCTTCAATTAGGTAAACTTCGCGAGCACCTGCGCCCATGGCAGATTCGCGAATAGCACGACGTTCTACTTGTGTTGCACCAACTGGTACACACACTAAAACTCGTGGGCTTGGACGGAAAAAGCTATTGTTATGCACTTGCTTAATGAAATGCTGTAGCATTTTTTCGGTCACATAGAAGTCGGCAATAACGCCGTCTTTCATCGGGCGGATCGCTTGAATATTACCAGGAGTACGACCCAGCATTTGCTTGGCGTCTGTACCCACAGCAGCTACTGATTTTTGTCCGCTGCTGCCACGTTCGCCACGAATAGCTACAACTGATGGTTCGTTAAGCACGATACCTTCGTCACGAACATAAATTAATGTATTTGCCGTACCTAAATCGATCGATAGGTCGTTTGAAAAAACTCCACGCAGCTTTTTGAACATGTTCTAGCCTGTATTCTGTAACGTCAGAAGAAAGAAAAATCAGGTAACTTTATCAACGCAGCTCAGTTTCTACAAGACCGAACGGGTTAACAATCGCTAATCTTGACGATTTTTTTACATTATTAATCATTTAAATCACCAGCGCATAAAAACAACAATAAATCGAATATAAAAACAGCACCATTTGGCAAAAAAAACTGTCAAAAAATTGCTGCATGAACATAATTTGACGATTTGAAATGAATGAATCATTCCATCTGCAAATAATATTCTTCCCTTTTAGCTTATATTATCGTTTTTCGCGCCAATAGATTATTCGGTCGTGACCACGATAGCGCCCAAAATAAGCACTCGCTCTTGGATCATACAAGGTGGTTGACGAGGTATTATCCCAATTCCAATACCATTGCAGCCAATCAGGGACAATTAGAGGTGCTGTAACCTGACCTCGGTAGTCGTTGGAACCTGTAATCACGGCATCCCATAACAAGGTGAACTCACCGTTTGCAAACTTTCCACTTGGATACTGGATTAAATCATTAGCGCGAGTAATTTGTTGTCCTGAAACCAATGCAGGTTCAAATTGGTAACCTAAAGCAGCATCATTCACTTGGCTAGCAAGTGCTGGGGTAACAATAGAGCAACTATCATCAATGTTAGTTATCCAACTAGAACCATTCCAATACTCAGCTCGAGTTGGCATTTGCAGGGTATCGTTTTCAGCACCATAGGTGTTATCCATTAACACTCGACCATGACGAAAACGTTGATTGGATATTTTTTTGCATCGCAATTACTACTGCTACATGCTCCAGTTGTTGCCGCATTCATGTCTGGGTCAGCCACAAAACTATTATCGCCATCGTTATCGACAACGATGACACCAATATCAAAATCTTCAAAGGGTCCATCTTGGCTGGGTGCAACAGTACGGCTTAAGCTTGCCATATAGCTGCTATCGATAGTGGCTACACCTGCAGACCAGGAACCAGCAGAGACAGGTAATGCGCTCATTCGATTACGCTTATCATCACCGTCATCGGCATTTTCCCCAACCAATAAAGCCGTGGCATAAGCAAAGCTGTCTTGATAGTTTTTAGTGATTTCAGAACCAATATTAAAGGCACTAATATTCATCGCCATAGAAAAAGGCTGATCCATATAATTAAAAATGCCACAGGCTGGTAAAACACTGACGCCACTAATAACGAATCGATCAGGAATAAAACGACCTATATTACCTGAGCTGGCCAGTGGAATATCGTAAAAAATAGAGCCTAAATAGCTTGAAGGCGCCTTCGCGGTAAACTCAAAAACACCCACCTCACTGATGGTCTGGGTCACTGTATTACTATTATCATTAGCAGCAACATGATCGTAAGTCGAGAGACCTAGAACTCCCTCAACTCCGCCCGAAGGCGCAACTAAGTTACTACCTAAAGTGATATCAGCATGAGCGTAGTTTGGTGTGCTGGAATTGTCACAAAAATCTGTATCAGTATCCGATTCCCAAGCCACCCCTTTAATAACCAGATCAAACTCTTCGCCCGCTTTTATATAAACAGGACAAGTACTATTGCCAGCTGAGCAGCTAGCATTAGCATCTACAGGTTCCACACATAGTCCAACAGGAAAGCTGACGAAAAGATCTGCGCCAACCATCACTAATCCAGCTTCATCCCCTGTACCATCGTATTGTGCATTAAGTTGCACTTGTCCAGCATCGGGATAATTCACTTCAATTTCTGCGATACCGCTGCTGTTAAAGTCCAAATTAATTGGTGTTCTTGCTGTTTGAGTCGTACCGATATTGGTAGCAGCCCCCGCACCAGTGACAGATACACTCTGCCCCGAAATCACAGTACTCTCATCAGGAGATACATAATCACTCCAAAAACCAACACTCTTAGTGACATCGGTAAATTGAGGAACACACTCGAGAGTTTCACTATCTTTTTCTACTGCAGATATATTAATAACACCGGTGGGTTTATTGGCTAACTTGTCTGGTACATCAAAAATAAAACCGCTATCAGAAAAGTTAAAGGTACACTGCGCCGCGGTAGGCGTGTTTCCAGCAACACTACACAAAGTCGTACTGAATGGTTTTGCTCCAGGTGTAGAGCCTGTGACATCAACAGTTACCGGCCCAGCTGTATTATTTCTTAGTTCTAAGCTAGTACTTCCGCCACTAAAACTGACCACATTACCGCCGACCCAACCACCGCCAGTAGCAATTGTGGCAGGGCTTAATGTCGCCGTCACAAAATCTGGGACAGTTTGGCTACAATCAGCATTGGCACAGGCTTTTAACGTCATTGGTTCAGCATTACAAGTTAACGCTGAACCGGTATGAGTAAATTCAAAATGATCTATGACAACGCCAATGGGGTTGGACTCAAGCGCACAGATTTCAACGTTATCTATTTCATGATTATTTGTAGCACCACCGGTAGAGCCAGTAAGTGAAAGTAAGAAATCTGCTGGAACATCAGACTGATTAGCTTCGGCAGCCGCATCGAAAGGAGCAATTAAGGTTACAAAGCCTGAGCCTGAGCCAGTGTCACGCTCGACACTTACCATTGATTGCCCTGCAATTTGAGAGTCAACGGTAATACGGTAACGATGATTTGCATTTTCATTATTATCTACCGTTGGTGATAAACAATCTCCATTAGGATTCGTTGTTCCATTATCACAAGTACCTCGTAAATAATTATATCCATCTGTACCTGAACCTGAACCACGAACTGCAACAGACTGCTGTCTTCTACCTGGTCCTCCGGGGCCACCTTCGGTAGAAAAGTTACCGTACTCATCAATACCAAAACCTAACCAACCACCAGCAAAACCATCATCGTTTGAACGAGCTCCATATCCAAGCGGCCCACCATAAGAGCCGGGTTGAGGAGTGATTGAGGCATCTGATAAAACGAAAGCGATACCGTCAGCCCCGCTACCGCCGTAGGCGTAATGATCAAACTCAATAACCACCAAGTTATCTGCCGCAGGGAAAAGTCGCTGATATGTGGACGATGTAGCCTGATTTCCGGCAGCTTGTGTTATCCGTAGACGACTATTGACAATGGAAGGTATAAAACCGCCACGACTTTCAGAAACAACCCAATCATCACCTACATCGCTGCGTTGAAAGTCATCATTAAAACAAGTTAAAACCTGCTCTTCTTTCTCAAGTGCAATGAAGCTATAGTTTTCCCAAATATGACGTCGATCGGTATCTCGATAGGTATCTTCATCAACCGCCATACTAACGAGTGAGTTAGTTAATTGACAGCGCCTTAACCAGCCGCCATCGCCGCCACGTCGGCTATTTTTCCCGGCTACAAAAATAGGAGGGTTAGTAAACCCTTCAAGATCTGAAGTGTAATTACATTGATATGCTAAATCTTGAACACTACCATTGGTGAATGTTTGTGCTTCACCAAAATGATATTTAAAGTTTTCACCATTTAATGCCATTGTCCCAGTGCCTGACTCCACACTAAGGTAAGCGACTGTTTCACCCTGTACTTGGTTATTATTTAAGTTACCAGGCTGGCATCTAGTGTTGTTTGATCTCACTTCCGAGGTATCCATTGCTAAACGAATACCTGCATTATTGAATTGAGAAAGGCTGGTAAACCAGCAATCATTAACTTGGGTCTGTAATTGATTGAGCACTACATTTTGCGTACTTGGCAGGGCAACATTGACATACTGACTATTCGAGCCAATTAATGCGTTATCTAGTTCAACTGTTCCTGCAATAAGCTCTGTACCATTAGGTAGTTCATGGGTACCTTCAGTCACAGCGATCCAGTGCACTTCCGTCATGTCTTCTGACTGAACATAACGGTTTCCTTGTGATTCAGGCTCTTGCTGTGTCCAATTAAATCCATTTGTTGTTGGCGTTCCAGATAAAAATACTGACGCAGGCCCATCATTATTGGTATTGGTTTGCTCAATGGTTGGCATTAAGAAAACAAGTGGCGTAACCCCATCTGGGAATGCAGTGTCAAATACCACGCTGCCTGAAGTCGCTTTACCATATTGAATATGGAATTGTTCAGGTAGGCTGCCTACATTAATGATTGAGTTATTATCCATCTGTAGTTTTCTTGCTGTAACATTTCCATTAATAACGGATTGGTTCGTCATTGCTAAAGTTTCATCTACAAATATCAATGCATTAATTTCATTTCCACTTTCTAAATATAATGAATTATAAGTGATTAACTGTAATTCAAAGCTATTGTTATTATTTACCGTTACGCGATCTTTAAAAGTGACATCTTGATTTACAAATAACCTTGTATCACCCAATAGCTCAACTTCAGAATCACTATTTATTATAAGATCATCAACCCAATAATCACCGCCCGATAAGATCAATTTCCCTCTATTGGTTACCTCTAAGCTATTAAATCGATATTCAGAAAAATCATTCGTTATAGTAATAGTACAATCATCAGATTTAACATCAGTAAACTGATTTTCACCTGTATCCCCTAGCGTAATTTGCTGCTGGTTATTGCAAGAATAGTTGCCTCCACTGCCATTACTGGTTTCAAATTTGTTTCCTCCCCCCATATTTATACCGACAATTTTTGATGTTGAAATCGTGCAGGTTCTACTATTGCCATTTTCATCGTCGCAGCTATCAGCGGGTATATTATTATTCGTAGAGCAAAAATCTAAAGGGAGGTTCTTTGTTCCATTAATTATAGCCCCCGACAAAATAGAAAGATGAGGACTAGGTACACTATTACAATTTCCACTATTACTCCCATTATGCCCTTGAGCAACTGCAGGCCAAATAGTATCGACATCTATATCTTCAAATGCGTAAGCCGCTGTTGCCATCATAGATAGCAAAAGAATGAGAATATATTTAATAGAATCCTTAATCCCCACGGGCTTCTACCTCCACTTGGCGATTCACTCTTAAACAACTAGTTGTCGCAGCATTACCTGCGCAATCACCTGTTTCACATACCGCATTACTGGTGATTTGATACTGAGTAATGCCTGCAACAGTTATAGCGTTGCATGTCACCGCAACACTACAACCATGAAAGCCGACAGAACTTGGCGGGGTCCAAGTTGAATTAGCGCTGCATACACCCACAGCGCCAGATAACGGAAATAATTTTGCTAACTCTGCATCCGCAGCACTGTTGGCACTAAACAAAGCTCTTGCCCCCCACACTTCGACATTGACGGACTCATCTCCATCTTCGAGCATACGAATTAAGGTACCAGCCAACAGAAACATGACAATTAACACAAACACTGCAATGACAAGCGCGCTGCCTTGTTGCTTATGTCGCCCCACAACTTTCATTTGGGTAATTTGAGACGGCTGATGATTAAGGAACATTGGTCACCTGCACTTGATGCTGATATTTAAATGTTTCACCATTAACGCTAAACCGAGGCTCCAGATGTACGATAGAATTCGTCATCAAGTTTTGCTCTGTCACTTTAATCGCAGGTTCCAATAATAAATTGTTAGTAATATTTTCAGCCATCAATACGCCAGTCCCCATAGTTAATGGCACGGGCTGGCTGACAATATAGCCATAGTTTGAATATCGATTTAAATTAACTTCAGCTGTGCCTGCTATGGTCTCAAAACAATAACTCACCGGCTGCGCCGCAAAATATATTCTCTTAATAGGCGACTGCTCCGCAAACTGAACAGAGCCGCCAAAAGTGAGTGTAATGATATCTGCTGATGAAGAAGCAGACTGCACTTCAAAACGTTTATTTCGCGAAGCTTGATAAACATCATTTACACCTGTGATGCTTTCATTAGCTAAGGGATACACAATGGCAAATAACCCATTACCTACGCTAATATTGTTATCTACAATTGTGCCAGTTAATGCGGAAGCATTAGGATAAATTGGCAGCGTTAAATAACTACTGCTGGCTTCAATAGGTAGCATTTCAATACATTGAAAACTGCCACTATTGTCAGTACGAATGCGAACACTATTAGGCACAGAGTTACGAATATCGCGCGTCATACGCTCCACGGCAAATCGACTTTGACCAAGTACTTGATCAATTGAACTAGACTCAACGAAGATACGGGTACCGAAAATAACAAAACTACTCACGCCCACCACTAGAATACCCAGTATTAGAATAACGGTTACCATCTCTACTAAGGTAAACCCGACTTGCCTCAAACGATTTTTAGGTTGTAGCAAACAATATTTAGCTTTCATTAATAGTTACTCCTTACCGCTTGGTAAGTAATAACTTCACCCGAAGGTGTTGTAACATCCACAGTGATTACTTTTTCGGCTTGGCCGTTTCGGTATTCAACAGCTACCTGCATTTGATAGCCTAAATACACATCGGCATAGGTTTGAGTTGAATCAAGCATGTTGCTGTTGATATTAAGACCATGATAATCATCAACATCATTAAAATCGTTTCGCCCTTCACCATTGTGTCCTAAGACCGTTGAGCAGTTTATTCCGGGGTTACTAGGCGCTGTTGAATTACAAGCTGGAATACCACCGTTAGAATTAGTGTTTTCATCAAAGCGCTTACCCCAAATTTCATTCATTACAGAGTGAGCCAACTCTGCAGATCTAACCCGAGATAAGGTTTCTACTGCGCGATCTGCTTGGGGTAATAACATAGAAGTGAGCATGACAATGGCAATACTTAACACCAGCATGCCAATAACAAGCTCGATTAATGTAAAACCGAATTGCGATGATTTAACCGTTAGCTTGTTGAGTCTACAATGCGGTAATTGAGCGCTATAAAGCATGAACGTACCCCTCAGACTCCATAGCGATATTAAGTGTTTCATCCGCAATGACGACAAAACAATTACCACTGCAACCCAAAGTTGTACGACCTAAATTATCAAAATCCATACTAAAATTGTTGCTGCCATTACTGGCTAATTCAATAATAGCTCCGCCACTAAATGCTTGTTTTGGTTCTGTTCGAATTAACTGAGTATTAATACAACCAGAAAATGCACTGTTAACATCATGACTATAGGTCGTCAGCTGATAACCATCAGACACAACACTAATCCGATAACAGCGGTCACTGTTATTAAGTGCTTTAGTTTGCACTTGTCTTAATTCGCTAATGAATTCGTTTCTGAGAGTATAAGCGCTATAACTCGATTCAGGTAACAGCTTAGGCAGTACAAACACAGCAATAATTCCTACGATTAGAATCGTAGTGACCAGTTCGATTAATGAAAAACCTGAACAATGCCGTGCAAGCCGAGTTTGAGACATTTGAATGATGAGCGCCTTTTGTTACATTTACCTATACATAGTATGGCAAAATATAACACAAACGTCTTGATATCCTTTATTAAAAATGCAAACGGGTATACATCAATAATGGTTAAATTTTTGTAGTTATATTTGTAATTTATAAGCAATAAAAAAGGCCTGCAAACAGACCTTTTAAATAAGCTAAAATAAATTAGCATTCCGAAGCAGTTGGCATTGTTAAAGAGTTGCCATCACTATCTTCAGCATCACTGGTAAATATCGGCAATGCACCATCTGACTGAGATTCTGTGTAAATAATATTGCAGCCATCTGGCGCACCTACTTGCTGAATCGTTACAGAACCACCCGTTCCAGTAATATTCCAATCATCTGTCGACATATCAATTGCTTTTAACAACTCAGTTGCGTCACCCTGTGCATAGCCAAAAACTGTCGCCAAGTTTGAACTAGCACCAATATCTACAGAGCCTGGGTCTTTCTTTTCTTCGCCGGCAAGTGCAGCTTTTGAATATACTAAGCTATTAGCACTTTGAATTGCAGCTTTTGCACCTTGCAATGTCGATACGCGAGCATCACCTTGAAGATTAATAAACTTAGGCGCTGCGGTTACCGCTAAAATTCCTAGAATAATGATAACAACCACTAATTCGATTAAAGTAAAACCTTGTTGCTTTTGCATGTTGAAAACCTTGTTCTATATTGAATTACTTCAATTCATGAGCAAGCTGCTGATGAATTTATTCCTTTATATCTCCAATTTTATCACTAACACATAATCACGGAGTGTTACCAAAGGCACAAAAACACGTTAATAACTGATATTTATACATAAAAAAACCTGCGTTAAGCAGGCTTTTTCTCAAATAATTATTAACAAGTAGACGGATCTGTTATTGCTGTGTAAGCAGGTAAAACTCCATCTCCAGCTTCTTCATATGTCAAAATACAAGTATCTGGAGCACCTCGTTGGTAAATAACAGCTTCACCATCTGTAGTATCGTCGATTATCCAATCATTAGTGCCAGTATCAACATCTGCAACTGCATCGAAAGTAACATCAAGAGCTTCTTCTAAATCTGCTTGTTTAGCCTGGATATAACCATAAACAATATTCAAATCTTCGCTTCCAGAGCCTATATCTAAAGTCTCAGCAGCATCACCTTCTTTACCTGCAAGAGCAGCTTTAGAGTAAACAAGCGTATTTCCGCCTTGAATAGCTGCTTTCATGCCCGCTAATGCAGATACACGAGCATCACCTTGAAGGTTGATAAATTTAGGTGCTGCAGTCACAGCAAGAATACCTAAAATGATGATAACCACCACTAACTCAATTAATGTAAAACCTTGTTGCTGTTGTTTGATATGCATAATGTCGACCCTTTATTGAAAACAAAATATGTGAATTTTGTACATCTATTTTATTTAGTTGTTTATTACAATTCCCACTCAACATTCCATATTTTGTGGTGATTCTTTTAACGCTTAAGTCACTGCTATAATGCAGCTTTCACTTATTACTCGTGCTTAGTCGTTACTAAAACTAAGCACTTGTCCTGTACCAGGATTGTATGTCACACCTTTAGCGCCAGCTGTTGATAAATCTGGAGATGGAGATGGAACACCTGTGCTCTGATTTAATGTTAACGATGCCACTTGATGATAAACACACAAATCAATACCTGTGACTTCTGTCCCGTCAATGGCAGTCGTATCACCACCAACACCTTCTAACATTCTGACGGTATATCTTTGATCTCTTGCATCTTCATTAAACAATACATTTCTTGGTGCGCTTTGAAGTACGTTATCAAATACCTGCTGACACGATTGATTTGTCATTGAAGTTGCATCGCTGTTTGAGCTACCGGTAGGAAAGCCAAAACGTGTATCTAGTGACACTTGAGTGCCATCTAGAATAACTGATGTGTTACGACGGCCATCCACTTCCCATTGCGCTCGCACGAAGCCTACAGCAGTAGCAAGCCCACCTGCGACGCCATCAACACTGGCATTTTGTGCATCTTCTGTGACATTCAAAAAACGTGGTATTGCTGTCGCAGCTAATAAACCAAGAATAACGATAACAATCACTAGTTCGATTAACGAAAAGCCCTGTTGTTTTAATTTCATAATAAATTACCTATATTGCGACTTACACTTGTCCGACTTTGATTGCAGCTGTATGACTATTGTTACTCAGCCAAAGCTATCGTGTAAATAAATTTTAGCACCATTTAAACATTTAAACATTTGTATTGATTAAATATTAGCTATTGTTATCAAAAAATATCACTCTACCCGATGATGTTTGATAGCTAATGCTGCCACTTTGCTCAGTTGCAAAACGACAAATTTTTGTCTTAGTTTGGTATATAACCTCAGCTTTAATATCATGCAAATCACTTGCCATCAGCTGGTGCCATAACTCTTTACAACCTTCGACCGAGTCCTTATTTAACAGCGGCCAACCTTCATCTGACATTTTAACGATATTCTTACTGGCTCGGATATTATCAACTTCACGTTGTTTATTTGCTGAACCGTGCCCTGTATCTTCCCAATTTAACTTGAGTGAACCAGGCTGCCCCTGGCTAAGCCACTGACTTTTTACCATAGCTAACACATACAACAATCGACTATGTTCTAGCTCTAAGCTTTTAGTGCCGATATTATCAACACTTGAAAAATGCTTCGTCCCAATTATCGCCATGATCACTGATACGAGTATCAAAGTAATAATACGCGCATAGGTCTTGAGTAGATCGCTGTCTGACTTCTGTTGCTTTCGCATTATGCAATCAACTCATCACTAGTCACTGCTAAATACAGCTTGGGCAATAACATGATTAACCTTTTCAACCCGTACCCCTTAGCCTTTAACAACATTGAGCATGTCCCACATAGGTAAATAAATACCTAATGCTAAGATGAGAACAATACAAGCAACAAAACCAATTAAAATAGGCTCTAACTTAGCGGTTAAGTTTTTTAAATCGTAATCAACTTCACCTTCATAAAAGTCTGCTGCGTCATTGAGTAATTGATCGATTTGGCCCGTTTCTTCACCAACCGCGACCATTTGCAACACTAATGGCGTGAATAAAGTACTTTGATTCGATACCCTAAGCATCGACTCTCCCGATTCAATCCCGCGCCTCATGGCGACAATGCGATCATGCATATAGCTATTATCAACAGCATCAGCAACCAAACTTAATGCTTGAGTCATGGGGACACCTGCACCAAGCATCATAGAAAAACTACGGCAATAGCGAGACAATGTTGAACGCTCGATTATAGAACCAACCGCAGGGATCTTTAGTTTCCACTTATCCCATTGCCGCTCACCCTTTTCGGTGTGATGCCAATAACGAATACCAACAATTGCAGCAACTAGCGAAACCAACATCACATGCCAATAGTTCACAAATAAACTAGAAGTCGCCATCAATATTTTTGTAGCCCATGGCAAGTCAGCGCCAAAACGGGAAAACATATCAGCAAACTTTGGAATCACCATGATATTCAGTATTACCATCGCAATAGTGATCGCAATAAGGACAAAAATTGGATAGCGCATGGCAGACTTAATACGGCGGCGAGTTTCTTGTTCACGTTCTATATAGCCAGAGAGCTGAATAAAAGCATCTTCTAATTTACCAGTATTTTCACCTACATGGATCATAGAAATAAACAGCGAATCAAATACATCTTGATGTTGATTCATCGCCGAAGAAAGCGGTCGACCTGAAGTCAATTGCTCCGAAATATCATTCAATGCATCTTTCATTCGTTGAGAATGCGTCGTTTCAGCCAGCCCAGCAATCGCTCTTAAAATCGGAATACCTGAGCGTGTTAACGAATACATTTGCCGAGTGAAAATTTGTAACTCTTCTAGTGATACTTTACTTACGAAAATACTGCCCAAATTAAAAGGTTGCGATTGCTTCACTTCACGCAGTTCGAGAGGAATTATGCCGCGAGACATCAACGCATCAGCTGCGCTGCTTTCATTAGCAGATTCAATAAACGCTTCAACCGCAGCGCCTTGATTATTTCGACCTCGATACTGGTAAGTCGGCATAATTACACCCCAGTCGCTATATCAGTAGACATAACTTCAGCGCTCGGCAGCTCACTCACATCTTCAACTAATTTAGCCACTTCCTCGATCGTGGTCATTCCGTTATATAAATACTCAAATGCTGAATCGGCCAATGGAACAAATGTTGGACTCTTTTTCGCTGCATGAGCAAAATCTTGCGGATTGCCGGTTCGCATGGCATCAACCATGGCATCGTCCAGCTCTAAAATTTCGAAAATACCAATACGACCACGGTACCCCGAGCCATTACAACTTTGACAACCCGTACCAATTTTATAAGTTGCTGCAGCAAAATCTTTTTTGGCGATAGAATTAATCCATGCTAATTCAAATGCAGTAGGTTGATGATTCGTCATGCAATTTGGGCATACGCGACGCACGAGTCGCTGAGCAATAATAACCCTTAGCGCACTGGCGACAAGGTAACTTGCAGCGCCCATATCAAGTAAACGCAACGCGCTGGTAATGGCATCATTGGTATGCAGTGTAGATAAAACAAAGTGACCCGTTAATGCACCTCGAAGACCGATTTCAACGGTTTCTTGGTCACGCATCTCACCAACCATGATGATATCGGGATCTTGACGTAATGTGGTTCGCAGTACATTAGAGAAATTCAAACCAATCTTATGATTAACTTGTACTTGGTTAATGCGTGGTAATTGATATTCAACCGGATCTTCTACGGTAATAATTTTAGTATCAGCTTTATTAAGCTCACTTAAAATACCATACAGAGTTGTGGTTTTACCGCTACCTGTTGGTCCTGTCACCAACAGCATACCGTGAGGTCGTTTAATCTGTTTACGAATACGCTGCAAGATATGATCAGGCATGCCGGTTTCATTTAGCGTTAACAAACCCGCTGACTGATCCAGCAAACGCATTACCACTGACTCACCATGATAAATTGGCATGGTCGACATACGGATATCAATCTTATGACCTTTAATTTCAATATGAAAACGGCCATCTTGAGGCATACGTTTTTCAGAAATATCGAGTCCAGCCATTAGCTTTAAACGTAATACTAACGCCGAGGCAATGTTCACTTCATCAAGGGTATTTTCATGTAACTGACCATCAATACGCTGACGGATCCTTAATACTTTTTCACCCGGCTCAATGTGAATATCCGATGCCCGCATTTGCACAGCATCTTCAAAAATAGATTGAAGTAACTTAACAACCGTTGTTTCATTATCGCTATCACTATCGGTAATACTCGCCAAATCAAACATATCATCAGCGGCGTATTCTTCCTCTAACTCCCCTGCAATTTTGGCTATTTCGCCAGTACGTCGATACAAATTATCGAACGCATCTAATAACTGCTGCTCAGGTGTTACCGCAATGGTGATTTTTTTAGGTGCGATAAAGACTTCTAAGTTATCGATGGCTTGTAAATCAGCAGGGTCGCTCATTGCTAAAGTAACAGTATCAGCGGTTGCCTCTACGACAAGGGCACGATAACGTCTAGCCTGAACCTCGGGAATTAAATTAACCACTTCTGATGGGATCGACAAACGGCTAATATCTAAATAAGGTAAATTAAGCTGCTGAGATAAAAACTTAAGTAACTGATCTTCAGTAATACAATGTAAATCAATTAACGTACGCCCCAGTTTTTTACCTGAGTTTCGCTGTTCAGATAATGCTTGGGTTAATTGGTCGTCAGTAATAATGTGTTCTTGAACGAGAAGATCGCCTAAACGCATTTTCAATTTTGGTTTCATTGGCTACCTCCAAGTTGAATCAATCGTTGTTCTATATAAGTCATAGCGCCAGTTGATAATCCCCGATAAGACAAAGCTTTACGATACGCATCTGCTGCTTGTGAATATTGTTGTTGTGAATCGAGTGCATAAGCTAAGCCCATCCACCAACGCGCTTGCGATGGCTCTAGGACGATTAGCGAACGATAAGCTGACACTGCAAGTTCGAAGCGACCATTCTTTTGTGCAATATCACTTTGCAATATCCATTTATCTCTTGCCCAATCACTGCTATCACTGACTCCATCAAGAGTCGTCAGGGCTTTATTCGGACTAAATGATGCATTCTCAACTTTGGCTTTTAAAATGGCTAATTCAACCTCTTCAGGAAATTGAGCCACTCCTTGGGCTAATATTTGCTCTGCTCTACCTAAATTGTTCAAAGCATAATATAAAGAGGCTAATTGCTTTCGCGCTTTATGCATTGCAGGCTCGAGCATTAGCGCTTCATAGTAATATTTCACCGCTCTATCAATTTTCTGTTGTTGCTCAGCAACCTCAGCAATTTCGAATTTCTTTTGGGCAAGCTCAGCATCACTCAAAACGACTTCTTTCACTGCCATGGCACCTTTTGTGCTTTTCATGACGTTTGAGCCGGAACCATTTACTAGGTTGTTTTGCGATTGTGTTTTCACTTCCGACTTGACGTCATCCACAATCGTTGATGTGCCCGTATTTTGTGAGAACCTAACTTGTACCTTAGATGGATCATTACTTACTTTTGAAGGTTTCAAAGCCGTCGATTCAGTAATTGCAGCCATTTTTGAGTCAACTATAACGGCTTGTGATTGTGACTGAGCTTTGGGTTCTGCTGCAGTTAGCTCTATTTCTTTATTCTCGAATACCTGTTCCGGTTCATTTTGCTTACTTAATCGCTTATCAGTGAGAGCTATGTTGCTCGACTCATGACTCGTTACATCGCTAATAGATTCACTTTTTGAACTATTGTTTGAATTAATATCTGAATCAATAAACGTCACAGTTTCAGGACTCTCTGCATTAGCTTCAACCTGCATAGGTTCTGCACTGTTATCTAGACTAAAATTAGCATTACTAGTTTGAACAGCATTTGTGTCAATAGCTTCAACGTTGACGGCTTGATTTTGCTTAGCTTCCGCTAAAGGTTGTAGCTTCTTAAGCTGTAAGCCTTGGCGATAAAACATTACCGCAAAAAGAACAACCGCGATAAGCATAGCAATAGAGATATAAATACCTTTACGAGATCGCTCATCAGAAGAATCCGACTGCCCTTGGCTGGTAAACTGCACTTCAGGCTTAACAAACCCAGTTTTAGCAGGTGAAGTGGTATTAACTTCTGAAGCTGATCCGCTATTTTGCACCGTCGCGCTCTTCTGCTTATCAAGGTCTTTTAATACTTTATTAATCACGCTCATATTGACTCTCTTAACTTCAATAACCAGTCAACATCGATAACCAATAGCATTATCAGTGAAGCGCCGATGATAAATAAAACAGTTATCCATCCTATGTTTTGATCTTTAATTTGTATTTGGTCGGCATCTTCGGTATCGACGATGGCCGCTTTACAATGTTTAGTGAGTACTTTCTTACCACCTTCAGCAAAACATAATAAAAGGGCTTTATTGGCAATAACATTAACCAAACGAGGGATACCTCTGGCCGCTTTTGATACTAACTGAATGTCTTTATCACTAAACAAGGACTCACCTTGGTAACCAGCAATACCCAAGCGATAATCAATATAGGCTTGAATTTCATCCCACAATAAAGGACGTAAACTGTAGCTAAAAGTTATCCGCTGCTTTAATTGCCTTAATTTTCTATCTTTTAATCGGTTATCAAGTTCTGGCTGACCAAATAACACCACTTGAATTAATTTAGTGCTTTCAGTTTCTAAATTAGTAAATAGTCTTAATGTTTCTAAGCTCTCATTCGGTAAAGCTTGCGCCTCATCCAGTACTAGAATGACTTTTAATCCTTGGCTATTGAGTTCCAACAAGCGATTTTGAATCAGCCCTGTCAACTGTTGCTGATTAAGTTCATCTTCTAATGCTAGACCTAACTCTGTAGCTAATGCCCATCGTAACTCTTCAGGAGTAAGATACGGGTTGGGAACATAAGCGCATTGGTAATTATCAGGTAACTCGTTTAATAATTTACGACAAATAAGCGTCTTGCCAGTCCCGACTTCACCAGTAACCTTAATGAAGCCTTCGCCATTTTCGATGGCAGTTTGCAATACCTGAAGCGCCTCAACATGAGGGGTTAACCCAAAAAAGAATTTCGTATTTGGAGTTAACGTAAAGGGTAATTGCTCTAGCCCAAAATGTTGCTGATACATGGCATTAATTAACGGTGTAAACCGTTACTCCTGCTCTGGGTACCAACGATCTAATAAGTCTTTAGAACGTTGCAGTTCATTCGTCCAAGTATCTGCGCCTACTACAGTAGGTTTTAACATAATGATAAGCTCAGTCTTAACCGTCGATTTGCTGCGGTTAGTAAATGCTTCTCCTAAGAAAGGAATATCGCCCAGTAATGGCACCTTTGAAATAGCTTCAATATTTTCACTCTTCATCAGTCCACCAATCACCACAACGTCTCCTGAAGACGCTTTAATGACTGTATCTGATTCGCGAATTTCACTCTGGGCTAATGGCAATTCGAGGCTAGAGCCACTGACTTTGATTTCTTTCACTTGCTCTGAAACATCAATAACTGAAGGGTGTACGTGCAATAACACATTACCTTCAGCATCAATTTGTGGCGTCACATCCAATGCAATACCAGAGAAAAATGGCGTTAGTTCTACTTGTGGTGTGGTTACCGGCGTTGTACCTGCAACAGTTGTCGAAGACACATCAGTAACAAAGTACTCATCATTACCCACTTTAATCACTGCTTTTTGGTTATTTGATGCTGTAACACGCGGGCTAGAAAGAACGTCCACGTCGCCTTGAGTATCCAATAAGCTAATCATGGTACTAAAGTCGGTACCTGTTAAGCTGATTGAAGTCACCCCGCCAATCACATTAGTAATTGGATCACTTAGTCCTGAACCTGGGGATGTACCAAAGTTAATGTCTGTGCTGCCTGCATGACCTAACACATTATCCCACTGAATACCCTGCTGATAACCGTCAGAAAGTGTCACTTCAAGAATCTTAGCTTCTAAAATAACTTGGCGCTGCAAGTGAGTTTCCGCTTTAGTCAAAAAAGTACTGACTTGGCGTAATTCATCAGGATAAGCTCGTACGGTGACCAAACCAGCTTGCGGTGTAATAACCACTTGGCGACCTCCGCCAGTATTACCAATAATGGACACTAAGGTTTTTTCCAACTCCCCCAAAAATTGGTTTTGGTTGTTGAGCGGATAAATGTGCCATTGGTATTATCGGTGTTATCGCTATTATTGCTGTTACTGGAATTATTATTGCTATTAGAGCTGCTATTACTTGAAGAGTTGTTATTTGAATTCGAATTAGAATTATCGTTACCGTCAGAAATACGACCTGAACTGACAGAGGTAAGCGACAAGCCTTCACGCTCCATATATAAATAATTCAGCGGGTAAGTTTCGGTGCGCATGCCCGATGGGAAAATACGTAAAATACGTCCTTCTCGGCTCACTTCATAACCATAAATATCTTCTACAACTTTAATCACTTCCGAGAGCGTTACCCCATTCAAAGAAATTGAAATTGTGCCCGTTACATCGGGATGTACTGCCACACTTAACGGTGTACCTTGGACTAAACTTGGAAAAAAGACTTTTGCTTCGACATCATTTGCTGACACATCAAAACGACGCTCTTTTGGTAACACTGGGCTTGCAGTGCCCAATAAGCTTGAACCATTTAATTCGCGCTGCACTTCTTCCGGCATTTGCGCTGGAGGCGGTATTACGTTTTGAGCGGTTTGCGCTTCTGCTAAAGACTGAGTCAATTCAGTTTTTGATGTCGTAGGATCTGGTCTATCTGTGGTTTGACAACCAAGCAAACAAAGAGATAGCAGAGGGGTCATATATTTTATTAAATTCATTATTATTTTTGTCCTATCGCTCTGTTATCGATTGAAATAGCTTAAGTTTTCGCCCGTCCGACAAATTAACATAGCTTTTTCCGATATATTCAATTCTTATCCCATCAATGCGGTCGCCAACGAATAAGATTTTGTTATTAATGACAGCATGTGGTTTAGCACTGTTTACAATACTATTAAGTACCAAAGAGTCGGCTCGCTCAGCGTTGCCTGACACCGTGACATAGCCCTGACCTGGCAAAGTTGGATCTCTTAATACTTTGCCATGGCTAAAGAAGCTCGCCCCTAGCAAGCTCATTGATATGAGTATAAAAATCGGTTTATTCTGCAACACTGATAAACTCCTTATTAATACTCAAGGTATAAAGCTCTAACTCAACCGTCGCATTAGGGTGTTTATCAACATGATAATTAAGCCGTTTCCAGTATAATTTATCCGGCATCGCTTCTATTGACTCAACAAATTTAAGAATGGAAAAGTAGCTACCTTCAAGGGTCAATTTAATCCCATGGCTGTATAGGTTCATTTTATGTTCTTCACCGACCTGCAAGAGTGGAGTCGGGGCGATAGAACCAAAAGAAAGCAACTTAACCCCTTGCACATTACCGAGTAAATTAGTCAGCACTGTCGGCATATAACTGGCAGGCACCATAGACACCATCTGCGCATCTAAGTCAGCATCAATTAATTGAGTTTGTTGCTCGATATGGGTCAAACGATTTCGGTAGTCCGTATTAGGATCCATTGCTAAGCGCTGCTGATAAAGATCAATTTGTTGGCTTGATACATTATTTTCATTTTCAACTTGAACCAGCTGTCTTGACAGTTTCTGCCTCTCTTTGAAAACACTTTCAACAGGTAGGTAAACCACCATGCCGATAACCACTAATGCAGCCACACAAATTAATACCCGCTCTCGCTGGCTTAACACATTAAATTTGGATTCTAACTGTTGCCAAAACTGCTTCATTGCTTAGCCTCCACTTCTGGAGCGCTCGATAGCTTAAAAGCCAGCGGTTGAGATTCACCGCGATCCATCGTCATCGTCGCAAAAGCATAACCTTTCAATGTGTCAGTGTGCTTTAACGCTTCAACCCACTTAGGAATACTCTGCGGTTTCGCGCCAAAACCTTCAAACTCAAAACGTTGTTCGTTAACAGCAATTCGGCTAAGCCAAACTGAGCCATCTGACACGCTGGCTAAATCAGTTAATAAATTTGAATAACCGCGACTAATCACATTATCCCGTTGGTTTAATTCCGTTGATAACAGCTTCTTTAACTCTAAACGTTGCTGCTCTAGCTCAACCCTAGCAACCAGCTCAGGATCGGGTGCACGATTAGCTATTTGCAACTCTAACTGTTGTTTCTGATCATCAAGCTGCGATTTTTTTGCAGAGACTTTTGCCATATCCGCTTCTAGACTGGAAACTAACCAATAGCCAATCGACCAGCTCAAAATACAGATTAATACTAATCCTCCAACCATCAACATCATTGTTTGAAATGACAGGCGCAGCTTTGCAGGTAATAAGTCATCGCTAAAGAGGTTAACTGTGGTTTTTATCATGCTTCACCTACAGTTAATTGTTTGAAAGCCATAAATGCTAGATGTGCAGTCACTGAATCATGTTCTGTGGTAATGACTTTTTGATTAAAATTTTGCGAAACTAACGGGACTAAAGCTTGTGATTCTCCGTCTAAAAACAGGTCAATCGAGCCAACGGGCGCTTGTCGTAATTGGCTTTCGAAATAATCCATCGATCTCTGAATTTCTAAACTCAAGTTATCCGCGATTCCATATTGAAGATCTGCAGCTGTTGCTTTATCGATTTGAGCAAAGCCTCTCACTCGGCGTTGCATCAGCAATTCACCTTGCTTCACCACTGTCAGTAGTAAATCTTGCTCTGGCACATGACTCACAACCATGTGCGTAGCACCATCATCGAATAACAACGGCATAGCTAACTCTTCAACACTGATCCCTTCAATGGTAAACCCGTGTTGCTCGCAAGCTTGAGCTACAGTTGAGAGCTGCATTTTATTGGCAACCACCACATTGATTTTTCCAGTATTCGTTAGCGATGACTCAAAGTAATCTAATTGAATATTAGTGACAGGTTCAGTTGCTAAATCTTTCACTGACCATAACAATGCTTGGTTAAGCTCGTTTGCTTCGACATTAGGTTTATCAGCAACAATCAATTGATAAAAAGACTCACCCAATACAATCTGTAATTTTGCATTACCAAAAATATCTTTTATCTCAGCAAATGCTTCTAGCCAATCCACACCGTTAAAGGCAATTTTTTTATTACCCCTGAAAACTCAGACTTTACTTGGCTTTGGTGTGCAGAATCAGAACCTTGTTGACTGCTATCTTGTATTTCGCCTTGATATACATAAATCGAATCGGCACTGATATATAACCCAAGTTCACAAGATGCTTGAGTTTGGCGCCAGAATGCTAACTTACTTAAAAAACCATTATTCATTCAAAAACCTGCACCTTGATAATCAGCGAAGAAACGATACATATAAGACAATATAAATGACAGAATTAGGTGTTAAGCCCTTAACAATACAATCTATGATAAAACAGCCAACCCCAACAAACACGTAACATAAGGAACAGTTAACATTAAAAAGTATGTCAAAAAACTATCGTATGACATATTAACCGCTAATCACTTAATTTTATAGAAAAATAACAGCTAAAAATGTGTATACACTTAAGATAGATTGTTATTTCTTTATTCTCAAGACTCACACTCATAACAAGCTTGTAATTATTCAACATCCTTCGTTATTAATTTGTACAAGCTTGACGCGTTAGAGGGTTAATACAAAACTCGTACCAAATTAAAATCTGAGTTGTATTTAAAGATGAAATGAAAGGGAGTTACTATTGATTAAAATAATCACCTTGAGCTGCGCTCACCCCTAAAATTTTCAGGGTTTGCCATTCTTCAAAACTCGTCACGCCTTCAGCAAACACTTGTACTTCAGCGCGGTATAGTCCGCCAATCAAACTTCGAATAAACAACTGATTCTCGGATTTAAGGTGGATTTGATGAATGATTGAACGATGTAGTTTTACCAAATCAAAATGGCATTCTTGTATATAATGAGTTCCAACGACTTGCAGCCCAACATGATCGACACATAACCTCGCTCCTATTTTGCGAAGCACATTCAAATTCTCAACCAAATCTTGTTGGTGTTTAACTACAATATCTTCAGAGACTTCAAATATGAGCCTCGGTGCAAGCGGGCGTTGCTCCATTAGAGTCGTTTTAAGCCAGCGCATAAAGGCGCGACTGGTCAGTGAGTCATAACTTAAATTGATGCTAAAGCTTTCTTGATTGTTCGCCATCAACTCAAATAACACCGTCTCAATGAGTTGTCTTTCAACTTGAGGCATTAAGCCACATTTGTTTGCCATGGGAATAAATAAAGTCGCCCTGATTTCATTGCCTTGATTATCAATGGCTCGGCTAAAGGCTTCTTTATGACAAGCATGTCCATCACTGTCGATGACATTTTCTGTAATCGCTACAAAACGGCGATTAACTAAAGTGTTTTCTAAAAAGCTTCGCCAGCGCACTGAGCCTTTAGCTATTTCTTTATCTACCGCACCTTTGTCGTACATGAACCAATTATTGGTTCGCTGCAACTGCGCGGCTTTTAGTGCCATTTCAACTTCTTCGAGCACTTGTTCCTGCATATCGCCTGCCTTGTAAAAGGCTGCGCCAAGATGCACATAGTTATCTTGAGTATCTGATTGATTCTTTAATTGGCTAATGCCGAGCTTGAGCAATTTGTTGGCTAAACTATCTGCCTCAGCAAGTGATGATTGCGGCACAACAATCGCGAATTGATTAAAGTCGTAACGCGCAAAAACCGCATCCTCATAGGGTTGCAGTAACTTAGTGATGGCTTGCACTAAATCATTTAATTGCTCATTGATAACTTCATCGCCCTCCTGCTGTTGCAATAGGTCTAAATCATCAAAATTAATTAACATAACGGCGCCATGGGCAATCATGCTGCGATCGTGAGTTAACGCTTCCAATCTGTTCTCAAAGAAGATGCGATTACCAATACGAGTACTGGGATCTAAAAAAGTTTTTGAACGAATAAACTGATCGAAACGGCCTCGTTCCTTTTGCGCATCTTGCAACTGCTCTAACAATCTTGTCATGGCGCGATTAATCAACCGCGGCCTACCAGAACCAGGGGAGTTCAATGCTTCAGTATGCTCACCTTCGAGTACCAGTTTACTCCGTTGGGCAATTTGTTCGATTCCATCAAGTTCCTGGGTAAACCAGCGCAAGCCATAGCGAACAAATAGCACTATCGCTATAAGAGATACCAACAAAATCAAATATTCATACCAACCCAATTGATGCAATAAATAGGGCTGCGGCAACTTAAGCTCAATTGCAATATCTGTTTTGCTATCTATGGTGTGTTTATATAGGGTGGGATTGCTTTGTGGTGTGGGGGAATAATATTCAAATACTATTTCATCGCCTTGGGTTAGCTTGAAAGAATTAGCATTGTAAGCGATTAAGATTGGCGGCAACCAAGCGTGTAAATCCCAATGGCTATCCGATTGATAATGTTCCACCAGCATTGACTCTAACTGAGTGACTTTTTGCTGCTGAAATTTGTATGTCAGTTGTACAAAACTCACCAAAGCACCGATAAAAAAGATGGCACCAACCGCTGTCAGCGACAGTAACCAAAAACTGGTCAATTTTTTTGTCAAAATTTTGGTTAATTTCATTATCAGCGTCCTGCTAAAACACAATGCGACTTATCATTTTTAAACGATTGATTAGCGATAACATCCACTTAACTGAACTCGATTATTCAGTAGCAGACAATAAAACGCAAACCCTATCTGCGCTGTTGTTATTGTAGATACAAAAAAAGGGCTAACGCCCTTTTCTTTCAACAACATCAAGCTACTTAGCTTAAATAATGTTTATAGCTTATATTCTGTCGGCACTGTCTTAAGTAAAGCAACACCAGAATCAATGGCCGCTTGAGATACCGCACTGGCGATATTTTTCAATAAACGTGGGTCCATTGGTTTAGGTAATACGTATTCAGGGCCAAAACTCATTGATTTAACGTCAGGGTACGCTGCTAATACATCTGCAGGAACGGGCTCTTTTGCAATTGCCGCTAATGCGTTAACCGCTGCAATTTTCATTTCATCGTTGATTTCAGAAGCGCGTACATCTAATGCACCTCTAAAGATAAATGGGAAACAAAGTACGTTATTAACTTGGTTAGGGTAGTCACTGCGACCTGTACCCATGATCAAATCACTACGAGTTGCATGAGCAAGCTCTGGCTTAATTTCTGGATCTGGGTTTGAACACGCAAAAATAACTGGGTTTGGCGCCATTAATGCAATGTCTTCAGCCGTTAGTAAGTCAGCGCCCGATAAACCTAAGAATGCATCAGCATCTTTAATCACATCTTGTAATGTACGCTTATCAGTATTGTTAGCAAACAAAGCTTTATATTCATTAATGTCTTCACGACGAGTATGAATAACCCCTTGTCTATCTAGCATGTATACATTTTCACGCTGCGCGCCACACTTAACCATCATAGTCATACAAGCAATAGCCGCTGCACCCGCGCCAAGACAAACGAAGACAGCATCTTCAATTTTCTTACCTTGGATTTCTAAAGCGTTGATCATGCCTGCCGTTGTTACAATCGCAGTACCATGCTGATCATCATGAAATACCGGTACGTTACAGCGAGCAATAAGCTCACGTTCGATTTCAAAACATTCAGGCGCTTTAATATCTTCAAGGTTAATACCGCCAAACGTATCAGCGATAGATTCAACCGTATTAATGAAATCAGCTGTGGTTCTGTGCTTCACTTCAATATCAGTTGAATCGATATTAGCGAAACGCTTGAACAATAATGCCTTACCTTCCATCACAGGTTTTGATGCTAACGGGCCTAAGTTACCTAAACCTAAAATAGCAGTACCATTTGATATAACCGCAACCGTATTACCTTTATTAGTATAACGGTAAGCATCGTCTGGATTGGCCGCGATCTCTCTTACTGGCTCAGCAACACCTGGGCTATAGGCCAGCGACAAGTCATGACTCGTTTGAGCAGGTTTAGTAAGGCTAACTGCAGTTTTACCTGCAATTGGAAATTCATGATAATCGAGAGCTTGCTGGCGGAAATCAGACATTTTATGTTCCTGAATGAGGCGATTTATACGGCGAAATAAAGTTAAATTCAGTCAAAACACACAATAATTCAAATTGCTGAACAAATGTCAGAGTGAGCTGTTATGCGCTTTGGCAGGCAGTATAAATGAAAATTTAACAAAAGTTATCTTTAATCATCAGAATTTGATCAAGTTACAGTTTGTCGCGCTTAAATAAATCATCACAATAATAATCAAAGACTTAAAACTGTAGAAAAATAACAAGATTTGACATAAAAAAGCGGAAATTGCTTCATAAAGTTACAAATAGTTTGCCTAAATAACAATATTAATAACTTAAGCAGTACTACATAATTTATAACTAAAAAAATAAATATTTTTGAGGGAAATTAGACCTAAAACAAAAAAAGACGCCGAAGGCGTCTTTTTCTTAAAATAATTGCAGTCGCAATTACTTCTTACCAAGTGCACCAAAGCGCTTGTTGAATTTGTCGATACGACCACCAGTGTCAACAACTTTCTGAGTACCAGTGTAGAATGGGTGACATGCACCACATACGTCTAAATGTAAGTTTTTACCTACAGTAGAGTTTACTTTAATTACGTTACCACAAGTACAAGTTGCAGTTACTTCAGCGTAGTCTGGGTGGATACCTGATTTCATTTGGATTACCTTCAATAGCAGGCCATGTCGCTCTCCCAACCCGAAGTTGAGCACCACATGCGTTCATAACAATAGCGTTAAGGCGCGCAATAGTACAGTATCTGTCCAACTCAAACAAGCAAAAATTAATTGGCGCTATGTCGTTGCTCTAAACCTTCAAATCTCGCCTTATCTTCAATCTTGTTTACATATTGATTTAATTGACTTTGTGAAGGACATACTAAGGTTACATCTTGTCTAATTAAATGGATTTTTTGCTTTGAAAAAGCTTTAGGGTTTGCATCATAAATTGCCAACATAGCTCCATAAACATTGGTTTGCCACTGCTTATGATAACGAGAAGCAATACGCCATAAAGTATCTGAGCTATCACGTTCAATGGTGCAATCCGCATTGACTGTTGGCGTTGAAAGTTCTGAAGTTGAGAGAAAAGAAGCAGGACTCTCAGATATTGAATTTGAAGGCGAAGCTTTCGTGACTGGTTTAGCTTGTTCAACCTTATTCCCTTTATCACGCACTGGCGCCACTTTCTTAAGTTGATTTAGCGAATCTATTTTAACTTCAGTTTTGTCTGTTATCTTAATAAAAGGTGCATCGAATACTGACAGCACAGCATACTGACGCCAGCTATTCCCTTTATATTCATTCACAATTAATTCAGCATTAGGATCGATGACATCATCTACACCAATGGCAAATAACATATAACCACTGATAGATTGCACCATTAACTCTTCTATTGCCTCTTCAGAACCATTTTTCTGACGAAGATGAAGACTAATACGAGATAAATCATTTTTACCTGCCACAATATTCAGCTTAATCTTGGGATGCTGCCCAACATCAAATTGACGACTGTTAATACTGATATGACTCAGTGCAGCTTGTGCCACAAATGAAAATAAAAAAAGTGATAGTGCCAATACAGCTCTGTTGATTATTCCTTTTGACATCAATTTTCTCTTATCCTATTTCTTTATGTTCTGGCTCTAGTAAACTAGACCTTCTCAATTCTTAATGATGATGAATTATGCCTGTTTTTGTTGAGGTTGCTCTGCCCGTTCCTATGCGGCAAACCTTTAGTTACCAAGTTCCTGAATCCAACGTATCACAAATACAGCTTGGATTGCGGGTAAAAGTTCCTTTTGGTAGACAACAACTTGTAGGCTTAATCACAGCGATAAAAAATGAATGCGACGTTCCAGCCAATAAAATAAAACCATTTTCAGAACTGCTGGACACTAAGCCATTATTACCTGATTCACTTTACAAACTCACCTTGTGGGCCGCTCGCTATTACTTTGCCAGTCAAGGCCAAATGCTCAGTCAGGCGCTTCCCGTTGCCCTGCGTAAAGGTCTTAGTGCACAACCACAAACCGTGACCTTTTTTGCCTTAAATGATGCCGGTAAACAAGTGGATGTCAGTGTGCTTAAACGCGCTCCAGCACAAAAAAAATTATTCGAGCTATTACAACAGTCTTCTATTAGCCAAGATGACTTTACCACCCAAGAGCTCAGCAAGGTTGCCCTTAAAGCCCTTGATGATAAAGGCTGGATCGAACGCCAACTCGTTGTTAATGACACAGACTTAAGTTGGCGTGAACAACTTAATATGACTGAAACGCCATTAAAGCTCAATAAGCAACAAGCTGTTGCTGTTTCGGTGTTAAATCAACAACAAGGCTTTCATTGCAGCTTACTTGAAGGTATCACTGGCTCAGGTAAAACAGAAGTCTATTTATCAATTTTAGAAACCATTCTAAAACAAGGTAAACAGGCGCTGATTTTAGTGCCTGAAATCGGCTTAACACCACAAACCATTAACCGCTTCAAACGCCGCTTTGATGTCAATATTGCTGTCATTCACTCTGCCCTTACCGATAACCAAAGGTTAGAAGCATGGCGACAAGCTAGGTGCGGTGAAGCAGCCATCATCATTGGCACTCGCTCAGCATTATTCACCCCAATGGCTTATCCTGGTTTGATTATTCTTGATGAAGAACATGACAGCAGTTTTAAGCAACAAGAAGGGGTGCGTTATCACGCCCGAGATTTAGCGGTGATGCGCGGCCACCTTGAAAAAGTACAAGTGATATTGGGTTCAGCAACACCATCATTAGAAACCTTACAAAATGCCATTTCAGGTCGTTACACTCACCTTGAACTTGCAGAGCGCGCAGGCGCCGCTCAAAAGGTTAAGCAAGGTATCATTGATATCCGCTCACAGCCGCTAAAGTCTGGCATGTCAGCCTCGATGATTAACGAAATGCGCATGCACCTTGATGCAGGCAATCAAGTATTACTATTTCTCAATCGCCGAGGCTTTTCCCCTGCGCTGTTATGTCATGAATGTGGTCATTTACACGAGTGCGATCGCTGCGATGCATTCTTTACCGTGCATCAAGGTTTGAACGAAATCTGTTGCCATCATTGTGGTAATCAATATGCGATTCCACATCAATGTCATGAATGTGGCAGCACCATGTTAATGGGCCACGGCACTGGCACTGAACAGCTTGCCCAAGCGCTTGAGCAAGAGTTTCCTCAATATCCTGTAGTGCGAATCGATCGCGACACTACACGTAAAAAAGGCTCACTGGAAAAACAGCTCAATAGCATCTTAAAGGGCGAGTACAAAATCTTAGTTGGCACCCAAATGCTAGCAAAAGGGCATCACTTCCCTGATGTCACCTTAGTGGGTTTAATGGATGTTGATGGCGCATTATTTAGTGCCGACTTTAGAGCGCCGGAGCGTTTTGCTCAGCTTTATACCCAAGTATCTGGCCGTGCAGGTCGTGCTGACAAGCCCGGAAAAGTGCTACTGCAGACTCACCAGAGCGAAAACCCAATTCTTCACGACCTATTAAAAAACGGCTATGGAAAATTTGCCCGAGCGCAACTTGAAGAGCGCCAACAAGCATTACTGCCACCCGCATGGCATATGGTGTTATTACGAGCTGATGCCCACTTAGCTGAAGATGCAGATAACTTTTTGCAGCAAGTCGCCAACTTATTACCCCAAGACAAAGACTTTGAAGTTATTGGCCCCATGCCTGCACCGCTTGACCGTAAAGCAGGTAAATACCGCCGCCAGTTATTATTCCAAGCTAAAAACCGTCAACGCCTGCAACAAGAATTTGAGCAAGTTTTACCGCAAATAGAAGCGCTCAATGAAAGTAAACGTTGTCGTTGGAGCATTGATAGAGATCCCCAAGATCTGATGTAATGCTATTGCAGCATATGAGGTTTATGCTGCTATTTATTTCAAATCAAAAAAATCTCGATTAATTGACCTGTCGAGATAGCATTTGCATAGCAATAGCGGCTAAAATAGACGGTTACCCCATTCTTTTACTTTAAGTCAGTGCTAATTAACGCCCATGAAATCACATATTGCATCTTTACTAGAACAAACCGTCGACTCTTTTAAGCAACAAGGCATTGTCCCAGCTGATTTTCAGGCGCGAATTCAGGTGGAGCGAACTAAAGATAAAAGCCATGGTGATCTTGCAACTAACTTAGCAATGATGCTGACTAAAGTGGCTAAAAAGAATCCTCGTGATATTGCCCAGCTGATAATTGATAACCTACCAGCTTCTAGCCATGTAGCTAAAGTTGAAATTGCAGGCCCAGGTTTCATCAACTTTTTTATTGATGAAAATGCCCTAGCAAACCAATTACAAGATGCATTAAACGACGACACCTTAGGCGTGACATTACCGACTAAGCAAACCATCGTTGTTGATTACTCTTCTCCAAACCTTGCAAAAGAAATGCATGTGGGTCACTTACGCTCAACCATTATTGGTGACAGTGTGGTCCGCGCCCTTGAATTTTTAGGTCATGACGTTATTCGTCAAAACCATGTTGGCGATTGGGGCACCCAGTTCGGCATGTTACTGGCTTATATGGAAGAGCTACGTGCAGCAAATGGCGAAAAAGCAGATCTTGAATTATCAGATTTAGAAACCTTCTATCGCGCCGCTAAAGTTCGCTTTGATGAATCAGAAGAGTTCGCAACTCGTGCACGTAATTTAGTGGTATCGCTGCAATCTGGTGACGAATACTGCAATAAATTATGGCAAGAATTTAACGATATTTCGCTACATCACTGTCATGACGTTTACGAACGTTTAGGTGTGAGCTTAACCCGCGCAGACGTCCACGGCGAAAGCGCTTATAACGCTGACTTAGCACAAGTGGTTAAAGACTTAGATGCTAAAGGGCTATTAAGCGAAAGTAATGGCGCTAAAGTGGTTTTCCAAGAAGAATTCCGCACTAAAGAAGGCGAGCCATTACCTGTCATTATTCAAAAAGCAGATGGCGGCTACTTATATGCCACTTCTGATTTAGCGGCCATGCGTTACCGCTCAAACGTACTTAAAGCTGACCGCGCTTTATACTTCGTAGATTTACGCCAAGCACTGCACTTCCAGCAAGTATTTAGTCTTGCCAAAACAGCAGGTTTTGTTCGTGAAGAGTTGTCGCTAGAGCACACAGGATTTGGCACCATGAACGGCCCTGATGGTCGTCCATTTAAAACCCGTAGCGGCGGCGTCGTTAAGCTGGTTGATTTATTAGATGAAGCAAACACCCGTGCAATTGAATTAGTGCGCAGCAAAAATCCAGACATGGATGAAGCGACCTTAATTGAAATTGCCCGTGTTGTTGGTATTAGCTCAGTTAAATACGCTGACTTATCAAAAAACCGCAGCAGCGATTACATCTTTAGCTTTGAGCAAATGCTGAGCTTTGAAGGTAACACCGCTCCTTACTTATTATACGCTTACACCCGTATTGCCGGTATTTTCAAACGTGCTGAAGATGTCGATTTAAGCCAAGCTAAAATCGTCCTTGAACACGATAAAGAAAAAGAGCTAGGCACTAAGCTTGCTCAGTTTGGTGAAGTCTTGACCCGTATGACTGAAAAAGGCTTACCACATGTTATGTGTGCTTATGTATACGAGCTAGCGAGTGAGTTCTCAAGCTTTTACGAAGCATGTCCTGTACTTGCCGCTGAAACAGAAGAGCAAAAGCACAGCCGCCTATTGTTATCACATCTAACCGCTAAGACACTGAAAACAGGTTTATCTCTGTTAGGTATCGAAACATTAGAGCGTATGTAACATGAGTCGAGATTACGCTAACAAAAAGCCTAGTCCAAAGAAGCGTCAGTCATCGAGAGGCAAAAAGGCACAACCTAAGCCTGCTAGCCGCTATTTGTCGACGTTTGTAATAATTCTGCTAGTTGCAGGTTTCGGCTATTTCTTATGGTTTATCAGTGGTAGCTCTGATGATGCAGTTGAGCAATCAACGCCTGCTGTAAAAACTGAAACTAAGCCAAAAGCGCAACCTGTTAAGAAAGATCCTAATGCTCTTCCGCCAAAACCAACGGAAGAGTGGACTTACTTAGAAGAGTTACAAAACAAAAGCATTGATATCGAAGTACCTGAAGACGCATTAAAGTCTCAAGGTCCTTATCAAATGCAATGTGCCTCATTCAGAAGACAAGATCAGGCTGAAGAAATGAAAGCCATGATTGCTTTTCAGGGACTTGAAGCACAAGTTCATGCGACCAAAGGCACCACGGGGACATGGCACAAGGTAGTCTTGGGCCCATTTGAGTCTAAACGCGCCGCCGAGCGTACCCGCCATAAACTGCAACGCGCAGGTGTGAATGGTTGCCAAATTTGGCTGTGGCAATATTAATTATTATTTAGATAATGGCTAATTAAGCATTGTTTGCTATAAAAAGGCGCTTACGGCTAGTAAGCGCCTTTTTTGTCCCTTGAATTCCTATCAAGCATCCCCATATCTGTTTTATCAACAAGCAGCAGCCTCATTTTTACTGCTGCCGTCGTTAAGAGGATTTACCGTGACTACTATCGTATCCGTTCGCCGCAATAATCAAGTCGTCATCGCAGGTGATGGCCAAGTTTCCCTCGGCAATACCGTCATGAAAGGCAATGCGCGTAAAGTGCGTCGCTTATATCAAAACAAAGTGATCGCTGGTTTCGCTGGCGGCACCGCTGATGCATTTACTCTTTTTGAGCGTTTCGAAACTAAGCTCGAGATGCACCAAGGCCACTTATTAAAATCAGCTGTCGAACTGGCTAAAGACTGGCGCACCGACAAAATGCTGCGCAACCTTGAAGCCATGCTCATTGTTGCTGATACCAAAGAATCATTAATCATCACAGGTAACGGTGATGTAGTTCAGCCAGAACATGACTTAATTGCCATCGGTTCAGGCGGCAACTTTGCCCATGCTTCGGCATTAGCACTATTGCAAAATACTGATTTAAGCGCTCGTGACATAGCTGAAAAATCGCTAACCATCGCCGGTGATATTTGCGTATACACCAACCAACATAAAACGGTTGAGCAAATCGACTACTAAATTTGAACGTAAGGAATTATTTATGTCTGAAATGACCCCTCGCGAGATTGTCCACGAATTAGACTCGCACATCATTGGTCAAAAAAATGCTAAACGTTCTGTGGCAGTTGCGCTTCGTAACCGCTGGCGCCGTATGCAACTTGAGCCATCATTTCGTCAAGAAGTGACGCCAAAGAATATCTTAATGATTGGCCCAACAGGTGTAGGTAAAACTGAAATTGCCCGCCGTTTAGCTAAGCTTGCTAATGCGCCATTCATCAAAGTTGAAGCGACTAAGTTCACTGAAGTTGGTTATGTCGGCAAAGAAGTTGAACAAATCATTCGTGATTTAACTGACTCAGCCATCAAAATGACTCGCGAACAGCAAATGAAGAAAGGCCGTCATCGCGCTGAAGAATTAGCAGAAGAACGTATCCTTGATGTGCTTTTGCCTAAGCCAAAAGATGATTGGAACACCGAGCAAAAAGACGACTCAAACACTCGTCAAATCTTCCGTAAAAAACTACGTGAAGGCCAGCTTGATGATAAAGAAATCGATATCGATTTAGCTGCACCACAAGTTAGCGCTGAAATCATGGCCCCACCAGGCATGGAAGAAATGACTAACCAACTTCAAAGTATGTTCCAAAACTTGGGGCAAACCAAAGAGAACCGCAAGAAGGTTAAGATTAAAGAAGCTTTCAAGCTGTTAATTGAAGAAGAAGCTGCCAAGCTAGTTAATCAAGAAGACATGAAAGAACAAGCTATCGATTTGGTTGAGCAAAACGGAATCGTGTTTTTAGATGAAATCGACAAAATCTGTAAGCGCGGCGAAAGCTCTGGCCCAGATGTATCTCGCGAAGGTGTGCAACGTGATTTACTGCCATTAATTGAAGGTTGCACAGTCACCACTAAACACGGCATGGTTAAAACCGACCATATCTTGTTTATTGCTTCAGGCGCATTCCAGATGTCAAAACCATCTGACTTAATCCCTGAGCTTCAAGGCCGCTTGCCAATTCGTGTTGAGCTTAGCGCATTAAGTGCTGATGACTTTAAGCGCATCTTAACAGAGCCCCATGCATCATTAACCGAGCAATACATCGCGTTAATGGGTACAGAAGGCGTTAAAATTGAGTTTGCCGAATCTGGTATCGAAAAGATTGCTCAAGCTGCTTGGCAGGTCAACGAGACTACAGAAAACATCGGTGCCCGTCGCCTACATACTGTGATGGAAAAGCTGATGGAAGAGATTTCATATGATGCTTCAGAAAAATCTGGCAGCACATTTGTAATTGACGAAGCTTATGTAACAGATCATCTTGATACCTTGGTAGAAGATGAAGACTTAAGCCGCTTTATTCTGTAATTGCGCCAGTGATATGTGCCAATTGTGACTTATCACTAACTTAGTCATCCTATTTTTAGTTAACATTAGCTAATATATAGAATGACTGCTTTAAAAGGTGGTGAACTCATTGAGTGACCACCTTTTTTATTATCTAGGGCCTGTTGCTCTTTGCTGGTCAAGTTTTGTTCGAAATGAAAGATCAACAGGCTCTAACCTCAGATCATTATTTAGCGATTAACTTTTTAATCGACAGCATTGTAATAAGAGAGTATCCGTTATGAGTTCACCTAATGTGACTAACCTAAAGTTAAAGCGTAAATCAAAGTTACTTGAAGTGACTTTTGATAACGGCGACGTCTTTAACATCACTTGTGAAATGCTGCGTGTTAACTCTCCATCTGCTGAAGTGCAGCGCCATGGCAATCCAATCTTAGTGACCCACAAAAAAGCGGTAAATATTAAAGCGATTGAACCAGTAGGTAACTATGCAGTAAAAATCGTTTTTGATGATGGCCATGACACGGGTTTGTTCTCATGGAAATTGTTACATGAGTTTGGCGCACATCAAGTCGAAATTTGGGAAAGATACTTAGCCCGCTTACGTGCTGAAAAAGGCTCGCGCGAGCCGTTAATTGATATGAATATCAAATACTCTTAAGTTTAAAAACGCTATATAAGAGTTTAAGTGTGTAAGCCTTAATTCAATGTTTGATGTAGGGCTTACCCATTTCACCGCCAAACTTATCTACTGCACTTATCTACTGCGCTTATCTACTGACTTATCTACAGTGCTTAGCTGTAAAGCTATACTTCTTTCGCTACTATGCTAATGTTCACCACAAGCTACTTTTCTACGCTTAAACTTATTCTATTATATCTATATTCAAGCCTAAATTTTACGTTTTAATTTAACCAATACAAAACCATATAAATACCTAACCTTAGGCGAATAGTACGAGTTGATAGCAATGATAAAACCATTAATAACATCAGTATAACGGCTTTACATCCAAGCTGAATGCTTGCTGAACCAAACTGAATTTGGGCACAATTCATCAGACTGTTATGAAATAATGTTGATTCATTTTGAACATAAGTCAGACTATGCGTTTATCATTTATTATCCTGAGCTTTTTATGCATTTCTAGCATGAGTGCTAAAGCCAATTCCCTTCCCACTCAGTCTACCGCTGAGGGCAAATCTTTTATGGTTAGCGCCACTAATCCATATGTATCTAAAACGGGTTATCAAATCCTTGAACAACAAGGTAATGCTATTGACGCCATGGTGGCAATGCAAATGGTGATGACAGTGGTAGAGCCTGATATGACCGGGTTAGGTGGCGGTACATTTGCATTGTATTTTGATAACCAAGCAAAACAGTTTCATGCCTTTGATGGTCGTGAAACCGCACCAGCCAGTGCCTATGCCGATATGTTTATGTCTCAAAATGGCGCGATTGATAACAGTGAGGTCTTAGGTCCGCGCTCAGTGGCGATACCCGGTACCCTAAAATTGCTTTATCAAGTGCATCAACAGCAAGGAAAACTGCCCTGGAGTGAGCTGATACAGCCCGCCATTGAGCTAGCAACCCATGGCTACGCCATGAACAGTTATACCTATGATATTGTCGTCAGGGAACAAAGCCGCTTACAGCAAGATCCTGAGATAAAAGCACTATACTGGCAGGCTGGAGCCATTAAACCAACCGGCAGTTTAATGAAAAACCCAGCGCTTGCTCGTACCCTGAAAAAAATTGCCAAGCACGGCGATGACTATATGTATCAGGGCGAGTTAGGCCAGAAAATTGTTAAAACTGTCAATCAACGACTTGATGATAACCAACCAAAGCTGTCGATGGACGATTTTAAACATTATCAAATCAAGCACCGTGACATTGTGAAATCCCAGTATAACGACAATCAAATCGTTTCATTTGGCTACCCTTCTTCTGGAGGCACCATGGTGGCACAAACACTTGAGTTACTTGAGCCTTACCAGCTTGAAAAAATGAAGCCCACTGACGCAGAACCATGGCGGTTAATGACCGAAGCGATGCGTATTACTCAAGCTGACCGGGTTGCTTACGCTGGCGATCCAGACTATGTCGATGTGCCCAACATTCAACTACTGAATAAGGCTTATTTAGACAGCCGTAGAAAGCTTATTCCTAAAACGGGTGTCATGGTTGAGCAACCATCAGCAGGCAAATTAATCGCTGATATTCCTCCTAATGACAACTCATTAGAAGGGCAAGATACTGGCCATATTTCAATTGTCGATAGTCAAGGGAATGCGATTGCAATGACCAGTACTGTTGGAACAGGTATGGGATCGGGTGTCATGGTTGATGGCATGATACTTAACGCACAAATGGATAACTTTACCCATAACCCTAAAGTTGATGGAAAGCTGGCTCAAAATGCCATTGCACCAGGAAAAAGGCCACGTTCAGCGACTACACCATTAATGGTGCTAGATAGCCAAGAACAGCTCCGAGTAGTGATTGGCTCACCGGGTAGCGGTCAAATTCCTGGATACGTTTTAAAATCATTAGTGGGGATCCTTGACTGGAATTTATCAGCCCAAGACGCTATCGATTTACCTAACATCCAATACGGCACCAAAGTCGACCGCACTAAATCACAATACTCAACAGGTTTACTGGTAGAAAAGAAAACCTTTGCAGAAATGCTTGTACCGGAATTTATCGATTATGGTTACCCTGTTCATGTATTGCCAATGGCCAGTGGACTTAATGCCATCGAAATTAGAAATGGCCAAATTATCGGTGCGAGTGATCGCCGAAGAGCATCGACTGCCATGGGTAAATAAAGCTTATCTCACTTGGTGTAAACTAGATAAAAAGTCCATTTTGCCTTTATCTGCAATTTGGATTTCACTAGCATTTTCACACTTCAATTTAATTAACACTGCCTAATACCCCTGTTAATTCAATTATTAACAAATTGGGTCATTATTTCTGAACGCTACTTATCTACACCAATACGCACTATCACTAATCTGTTATTTAAAGGCTCTCAAATAAAGTCACCTCAACCAGCCTCTTAATTAAGCCCTTAATTAAAACTCAAAACATCTAATTTACTTATACATTAGATTACTTATTGAATCCTAAACACCTCAATGATAGATTACCCGCCCTTAATGATACAATATATCATTAAGGGCTTGGCACATTTATCACTTGAGTTTTAACATGAACAAACCCGCGCAAATATTATTAGATCGTCTCGCTATTTCAGCCTCAGGGTTATGTGTGCTTCACTGTCTTGCGGGGCCAATGTTATTAGTTCTTTTCCCTGCGATGTCTTCGCTTTCAGTCAGCGATCATTTTTATCATGTACTCATGCTTTGGTTTATTATCCCAACAAGTAGTATTGCAGTATTTCTTGGCTTTAGTCGGCACAAAGACTCTGTTGTATTAGGGTTAGCTTTGGTAGGAATGGGGGTCCTTACAGTAGCTGCTATTTATGGACACGACTGGTTGGGTCATACAGGAGAAAAACTGGCAACACTCGCAGCTACCTTAATTTTAGCCTCGGCGCACTGGCGTAATTACTCCCTTTGTCGTAAAGACTCATGCTAACATGGGCATAATTAAGGTAACTTTTATTTCCAATTTGTTTTGGAACACCAACAAAGATCAACCTCAT
This sequence comes from Shewanella sp. GJ50-10, assembly GCF_055808815.1. Lineage (NCBI taxonomy): Bacteria > Pseudomonadati > Pseudomonadota > Gammaproteobacteria > Alteromonadales > Shewanellaceae > Shewanella > Shewanella sp. GJ50-10. The sequence continues at coordinate 3,983,850 of NZ_JBVVSS010000001.1, forward strand.
CAAATCAAATCCCAGATACAAAAATGCCAGCTAATTAGCTGGCATTTTTCATTAAGGTTTTACACTCAACACATTAAATTATTTGTTTTAAAAAATGTGTCTTAAACCGCAGCTTGGAAAATCACGCTATCAGCTTTTTTCGTGTAAGACTCAATCTCATCAAAGTTCAAGTAACGGTAAGTATCAGCTGCAGTTGCATCTAACTCTTTCGCGTATTCTTGGTACTCAGCAGGAGACGGCAGTCGACCTAACAGTGCAGCTACCGCAGCTAACTCAGCAGAAGCTAAGTAAACGTTTGCGCCTGTACCTAAACGGTTCGGGAAGTTACGAGTCGAAGTTGATACTACAGTTGAGTTCTCAGCAACACGTGCTTGGTTACCCATACATAGTGAACAACCAGGGATCTCGATACGTGCACCAACACGGCCAAAGATTGCGTAGTAGCCTTCTTCAGTCAGCTGATCTTTATCCATCTTCGTTGGTGGAGCAATCCACAAACGTGTTGGTAAAGTCGTAGCGAACTTATCTAGCATCTTACCGGTTGCACGGAAGTGACCGATGTTAGTCATGCAAGAACCAACGAATACTTCGTCAATTTTAGTATCAACAACTGATGATAATAAAACCGCATCATCTGGATCGTTCGGTGCACAAAGAATTGGCTCTTTGATGTCAGCTAAATCGATTTCGATAACTTCTGCGTATTCTGCATCGCTATCAGCATCCATAAGATCTGGATTAGCAATCCACTCTTCCATGCCTTTAATACGACGTTCAATCGTACGACGGTCGCCATAACCTTCAGAGATCATCCACTTCAACATCACGATGTTTGAAGTTAGGTATTCAATGATTGGCTCTTTATCTAGCTTAATCGTACAACCTGCAGCACTTCGCTCTGCAGAAGCATCAGATAATTCGAACGCCTGCTCAACTTTAAGTTGCTCAAGACCTTCAATTTCTAATACACGACCTGAGAATGCATTGATTTTGCCTTTCTTCTCAACCGTTAACAGACCCATTTCAATTGCTTTTAATGGGATTGAATGAACAAGGTCACGTAACGTGATGCCTGGTTGCATTTCACCTTTAAAGCGAACCAAAATTGACTCTGGCATATCAAGAGGCATAACACCTGTTGCTGCAGCAAATGCCACTAAACCAGAACCCGCTGGGAATGAAATACCAATTGGGAAACGCGTATGTGAATCACCACCAGTACCAACAGTATCAGGTAGTAACATACGGTTTAACCAAGAGTGAATAACCCCGTCACCAGGACGAAGTGCAACGCCGCCACGATTCATGATGAAATCAGGCAGTGTTTGATGCGTGTTCACATCAATTGGTTTTGGATATGCTGCTGTGTGACAGAAAGACTGCATGGTTAAATCGGCGCTGAAGCCTAAACATGCTAAATCTTTAAGTTCATCACGAGTCATAGGACCGGTAGTATCTTGCGAACCAACAGAGGTCATCTTAGGCTCACAGTATTGGCCAGGACGAACACCTGTTACGCCACAAGCTTTACCAACCATCTTCTGTGCAAGGGTATAACCCTTGTTAGATGCAGCAACGTCTTGTGGACGCACAAATACGTCAGAAACCGCTAAGCCCAATGTCTCACGAGCACGGTCAGTAAGACCACGGCCAATGATTAATGGAATACGACCACCAGCACGTACTTCATCAAGCAGTACTTCTGTTTTTAGCTCGAAAGTAGAGATGACTTCTTCAGTGCCACCACGTTTAACAACGCCTTCGTATGGATAAATGTCGATAACATCGCCCATTTCCATTTTGCTAACGTCAAGCTCAATTGGTAGTGCGCCAGCATCTTCCATTGTGTTGAAGAAGATTGGGGCGATTTTGCCACCTAAACAGAAACCACCAGCACGCTTGTTAGGTACATAAGGGATATCATCGCCCATGAACCAAAGCACTGAGTTAGTTGCTGATTTACGCGAAGAACCTGTACCAACAACGTCACCCACGTAAACTAACGGGTTACCTTTGGCTTTTAGTGCTTCGATTTCTTTAATTGGACCCACTGTGCCTGCTACATCAGGTACGATACCGTCACGCGCATTTTTTAGCATGGCTAAAGCGTGTAATGGGATATCTGGACGTGACCATGCATCTGGTGCAGGTGACAAGTCATCAGTGTTAGTTTCGCCTGATACTTTAAATACCGTTAGCGAAATCTTGTCAGCAAGTTTAGGGCGGTTTAGGAACCACTCAGCTTCTGCCCAAGAAGTAACGATTTGCTTAGCAAAATCATTACCCGCTTGCATTTTTTCTACCACATCGTGGTATGCATCAAACATTAATAAGGTATTTGATAATGCTGTTACTGCGATTGGCGCAAGTGCATCATTATCTAATTGAGCGATAAGCGGCTCAATGTTGTAACCACCTTGCATAGTACCAAGTAGTTCGGTCGCACGCTCAGTAGATAGGATTGGTGACGATACAGTGCCTTTTGCTACTGCATCTAAGAATGCCGCTTTTACGTACGCAGCTTCATCAACACCAGGGGGAATACGATTCTCTAATAGGTCAAGAATTACAGCCTCTTCACCAGCAGGCGGAGTCTCAACTAACTTTACTAATTCAGCCACTTGTTGTGCATCTAATGGCTTAGGGACAACACCCTCTGCAGCACGTTCTGCGACGTGTTTACGATATGCTTCTAGCACGGCAACATTCCTCTTTGTTTTGCGCCTAACAGCGAAACTGAACGTCATTTGATATGAAATTTCTAAAAAATGACCATTCCACAGGTTCGGGCTTGAAATCCGACCCGTAGTATACTACAGGTTTGCAAAAGTATGAATTAGATCACACTCTAATGGAGACGAAATCGATGCTAATTTTTAGCTCGCAGCGTAATTTACCTGTCACTTTAAACAAATAAAATTAGACAATAGTTTAAAACAACATAAAAAGCCATTAAATTCAGCTCGTTAAGTTGCACATAAATTTTAAATCAATCCTAGAAAGCAATTGAATAACTTAGATGAATTTTTGCAATTTTTTTATCTTTTCTGCATAGTCTTTGAACAGTTCTAGGCGGCAAACAGTACAAAGCATACTTATACAACTTTTTTGATTAGCTATTCACTATTAACGATTCATTTTAGTAAAGGGGTCATTATGAGTTTTACCACTTTAGAAGCGGTCATATTTGATATGGACGGCATTATCATCGATACCGAACCCGCTTGGCAGCAAGCTGAAGTTGAAGTACTCAATCAACTCGGGGTACCCATTACTGTCGAAGATGCCGAGATCACCACAGGGTTAAGGATCGATTTTTTAGTGAGCTATTGGTATCAACGCCACCCTTGGCCTAATTATGATAATCAGCAAGTTGCGCAGCAGATTATTGATAAAGTCATCACCTTTATTGAAACTCAAGGTAAGCCGATGCGTGGAGTGATTAACGCATTAAACCTTTGTCAGCAACAGCAGCTAAAAATTGGTTTAGCCACATCATCATCTTCGGATTTAATTGCAGCCGTAATGGGTAAGTTGGGGATTAAAGAGTACTTTATGGCTATTGAGTCAGCTGAAAACCTTAAATATGGTAAGCCCCACCCAGAGGTTTACATTAACTGCGCCGATGCACTAGGAGTGCACCCATCACTTTGTTTAGCCATTGAGGACTCTTTTAACGGGTTAGTTGCCGCAAGAGCTGCATCGATGCAAACTATCGCAATACCTGCTGAAAACGTAGCACACCAAGAACGCTGGCAGCATATTGCCCACCAGCAAATAGCACATTTAGACTTGTTAGATACGGTTCTGAAGTAACCGATACTTAACGTTATGGTTAGGGAAAATTGATTAACAAAAAAGGCTGTCACTAATGACAGCCTTTTTTGTTAATGGGCAATAGTTAAAGCAATTAAAAATTCTTACCTACGAATAAATAAAATGCTTGCTCACCAGTATCGGTAAAGCCAAACCCTAAGGCTGCAGGTCCCCAGCTGGTATCTGTACCTAAGTAAACACTCCCCGCGTAGATAAGATCATCTAAATCAATATCATCTTTAGTGATCCAAACGTTACCAGTTTCAATGCTTGTCCCAAGATATAGTGGTACATCGGATAACAATACATCTCTGCCTAAATCATATTGATAGATAAGCGCACCAAATACTTTATGCGCTCCCGCTAATGCGCCTTTGTGATAACCTGATAAGTTTAAAAAGCCACCGAGCTCAGAAACATGCAAAGTAAACTGTCTATCAACATCTACTGTGGCTAAAGCCACCTTACCCACAATCGCATGATTACCCAGTTTTAATGCCCCTTTCCAATCAGCCTCATATTGCCACGATAGCTCATCAGAGTTTTCCTCTATAGCACCTTTGTAACGTTCGTCTCGAATTGATGCCTTAAAGGTCAGTCTTTGCCCCTCCGTTGGGAAACTAATACTGTTTAACGTATCGAACGAAAATGCAAAATAACCACCTAGAGATTCGTAATCTAAATCAATAGAAGATACAGCCCTGTTAGATAAATCCCCTATTTCACCTACAGCGCCAATTTCTATTAATCCTGCGTGTGAATAGTTGTACCCTATGCCAATTTGAACTTGGTTGAGAGTGTTTTTAAGCTCGTAGAGTCGGTCGTTGCCATCATAAAAATCCCAATCTTTGATTTCATACTCGTAAGATACTCGACTATAAAAATCTTGGTCACGGCTTAGGGGTTGATAAAACTCTGTACTGATCCTTTTTTCATAACCCAAATCGATTTCATTGCGCCACTCTCCCCCATTTTCAGTCAGCTCACCCATGGTATAGGCTAAACTTAAGGTGATAGCAGAATCTAAAGTAAAGTCATCTTCCCAGTTAAATCCAATATCAAAGTAATTCGGCCCCCAAGATTTGGCTCGAGTGTTTACCGTTAAAATACGCCCCTCTTCTGTGTCTTCAAATTCGGCATCTACCCGCTCAAACTTATTCAATGAGTAGAGGCGCTTAATCCCCTCTTCTAAAGACTCTTTGGTGATCACCTCTCCTTCATCAAGGTCTAAAGTTTCTCGCAATAATTTTTCGCTAACCTTTGAGTCGTTATCAAAAACAATTTTAGTTGAAGGGCGATTTAACTGATTAACTAACAAGGTTTTCACTTGTTTCTTGTCTGCTTGGTACTGCTGGTATTCTTGTTCACTCACACTTAGATGCGCCAGCATAGGTAAAGCTGCCTCACCGGCAATACGTCCTGCCTCTAATGCTTGCGGCATAATTGCAAAATCAGTGGTGCTCATGCCATCAATCGCTGGACGAATAAGCACATCCCCTTCAGCCAATAACGTTTTTTGGTACTCAGTGGTCGCCATAGTCAAAATAGTAGAAAGCTGTTCAAGCACAGCGATAGTGCTATCCAGCTCCTCTTTCGATGCTAACGGAGAGCCAATATCAATAGCGATGACGACATCTGCTCCCATCGCTTTAATCACGTCGATAGGCATGTTGTTGGAGATCCCACCGTCAACCAATAACTTGCCATCAATCTGGGCAGGTTGCAGTGCACCTGGAACGGTGGCGGAGGCTTGCATCGCTTTAACGATACTGCCATTTTCTAATACGACTGCGTGGCTCGTTGCCAAGTCCGTTGCTACCGCACGGTAAGGAATAGCTAAATCATCAAAGTCGCCAAATTGCTCGACTAAATCGGTTGAATGACGCAGCAGTTGTGACATTGTCTGACCACGCAATAAACCACTTGGCGCGGCAAGACCACCATCTTTATAACCTACATTAATAGGAATATTATATTTATCGCGGTGTTGTTTATCGCGGTAGGTAAGATCTTCTCGTGGGATGGTATCTGAATAGCCTTCGGCCCAAGGCGAATTGAGCATAATGTTTTCTATTTCAGTAGCTGTGTAGCCTAATGCATACATGCCACCAACATAAGAACCAATACTGGTACCTGTGACATAATCGATAGGAATCCGGTGCTGCTCTAATACTTTAAGCACACCGATGTGGGCAGTGCCTTTTGCCCCCCGCCACTTAATACAATACCGACAGAAGGTCGCTCTTTGGCTTGAACAAAACTTGTTACTAAGCTCAGTAAAATCAACAGTGCGATCTTGCGACCCATATAAAACATCCCTATCTCTAAATTATTCTCGGCGCCATTCTAACAAAGAAAAACCAACATTAATAAAACCTTTCAAACCAAGAATTAACAACCCAAGCTATATTAATCATTCTTACCAGTAAGATTTGATGATAAACCGATAAAGCGATCTAGCTGGTTTCTTGGCATTGGCTTAGCGAAGTAATAGCCTTGAATAATGTAACAACCACGACTAAATACTTGTTCCATCTGTTCATAGGACTCAACACCTTCAGCAACTACGTGCAATTTAAGGTTTCTAGCAAGTTCAATAATACTGCTTACAATCGCTTGGTCAGCTTCATTGGTAGCAATATCGATCAAAAATGAACGATCAATTTTTAAGGTATTAACTTCAAAATGTCGCAAGTAAGCTAGAGATGAATAACCTGTACCAAAATCATCAATCGCCACTTCAATGCCCAGCTGCTTAAGCTGAGTTAAGTGAGAGTTAGCAATTTGCATTTCCTTCATCAAAACCCCTTCAGTGATTTCAATGGCCAAACATTTCGGCGGTATCCCCGTATCAGCTAAAATAGTTTTTAAACTATCAATAAAATCAGTTTGCCTAAACTGCACTGCCGAGACGTTGACCGAAAGCTGAAATGGTTCGTCGTACAATTCATTCCAACGAGCCCCATCCACGCAAGCTTGTCTGAGCACCCAGCGATCTATATCAATAATCAGTCCACAGGACTCTGCCACTTTGATGAAAATATCAGGGCGAATAAAGCCATCTTGTGGATGTCGCCAACGAATAAGCGCCTCCATGCCGATAAATCTATCGCCATGTAAAATATCAATTTGTGGCTGATAAAATAGCTCAAGATCATTGTTCTCTAGCGCTTTACGAAGTTCTGATTCTATTCTCAGGTGATACTGAGCCTCAGCGTTTCTCTCTGCTGAGTAATATTGAAAATTACCGCGGCCTTCTTCTTTAGCATGGTACATTGCCAAGTCAGCATTTTTAATCAAGGTTTCGGGATCTAGGGTATCTTCTGGCCAAATACTGATACCAATACTGGTGGAAACAAAGAACTCACGACCGAACAACCTAAATGGTGCGCAGATTTCCTGCAGTATGGTTTCAGCGACCAAGTTGACTTGATCAACATCGTTTGCATTTCTCAGTAAAATAACAAACTCATCGCCGCCAAAACGACATACTAAGTGTTGTTCTCCCACACTATTTTGCAAGCGTTTAGCTGCCTCCACCAGCAAGGCATCACCCATGCTATGTCCGTAGGAGTCATTCACATGCTTAAAACGATCTAAATCTAAAAATAGTAACGCGAGTTTTTCACCAAACTGGTTGGCATTATCAGTAATGTTGGTCAGTTTACGATTGAACATCGAACGATTAGCCAGTCCTGTGAGCACATCATAATTGGCAAGGTTTCGTAAATTTGATTCGTTTTCTTTACGGCTGGTAATATCAGAAAATACCACCACGTAATGCTGCGCAACCCCTTGTTTATCCAGCATCACCGAAATATTTATCCACACAGGGAAGGACTGATTATGCTCTCTGATAAAAGTGAGTTCGCCATTCCAAGAGCGCTCAGTAACCAACAAATCATCTATATTATAAGACTGATTACTTGAGTGCATGAGTGATTCAAAAGATTGGCCAATGAGCTTGTCTTGCATGCAATGTAATAAGGTATTGGCCGCAGCATTAACGACTTTGATGCACTTTTCGCTATCAAGAATCAACATGCCTTCTGAGGTGTTTTCAAATGCTTTTGCCAATAAATCAATTTCGTTTTGTAATTCTCTTTGCTCAGAAATTTCAGTATAGATGCCTGCTACGCGCTCTAATTGGGCGGTTTCTGAATTACGAGAAACCATTCGTCCACGGATCCGCAGCCACCCAATCACACCGGGAGCTCTATGATAACGAAACTCGATATCGACAGCATTTTGATTACCTTTCAACAGTGCCAACCATTGCTGATGAACCGCGTCTTTATCTTCTTCAATAATAGGCAAATCGGGTAAATAATATGAAAACTGTCTTCGCTCGCCTAAGATCCCAGATTTATTTTCAAAATGAATTTGGTTTGATTCACTATCCCACTCCCATAAATCTGAGTCACTACCGCGCAATGATTGACGTAACTTATCTTCACTCTCTCTTAGCGCCGAGTTAATCCCAATAACGCGCTGGACTTGTTTTTGGCGTAACCACACCGATGAAAAAGCGATGAACAAAATAATAAATAGTACAACGGCTTTAAACCATTGAGATGCCCACCAATACTGCTCAACTTCAAACTCGAATTGGAAAGGCTCATTTGCCCAAACACCGTGACGTTGATGAAGTAGTTCTAAGGTGTAAACTCCCGCTTTGAGGTCGGCAATGTTAATTTGTGTTTGACCTACTAGAGAGATATAGCGTGGAATTTCAGCAGAGTCTTGTGACACTAAACGATACTTAAGACTCATTGATGCAGTGTTGACGTAATCAAATGTTGTCATTTGAAAACTGATTAGCTTGGCATCAGGGCGAACTTTATCGAATGAGCTTGGCAGTAAATTGAGCTCTGTATGCCCTTCATAAAAGACTGATATAGATTCAAGGAAAATATCATCCTCTTCCACACGCTGAGTCAGTTTGTCCACATCTATCAGCATTGCACCATCTGGACTGCCTAAGTAAAGCCCTAAATTCTCATCATAAAAAGCTGCTGATTCATTAAACTCTGAGGAAATAAAACCGTCATTGGCGGCAAATACTTCAATTTCCTTGGTCGCTCGGTTTTGACGAATAACGCTCGACGAACATCCCACCACATTGTACTTAGCAAGTTGTTGAATGAAATAAATTGTCGAGCACTCAGCGTTCCACATTTCATTGACCGACACGACGCTATTTGTTCTGGTATTAAATTGGATTAACCCATCTTGATAGGTACCAAGCCATAAATGTTCTTCATCGATATTAATGATGTTATTAATAGAAATATTACTGAATTGGCTGATTAATATATCGGCAAGTGAATTGAACTGGTTATATTGATCAAAATATCCAAAAAATTTTTCACCTCCCACCCACAGTCGATGTGCTTTATCCCGATACACACTACTGATATTAACTGTACGCTGGCTATTATTATCATCAAATAAGGGAATCGAAACGATGTCATTAAGTTCTGGTTCCCAATAATAAAGATTATTAAACGCTCCCCACCAAATTCTGCCTTCTATATAGGGATCTTGATAAGCCGTGAATAAAGCTTCTCCCCTAAGGCCATCACTTAATGCTGCAAACTGTTCAAAGGCCACTTGTTCATCTGATTGCTTGTTATAAACAAAAACACCGTTAGTCGTAGCAATGGCAATATGTTTGTCACCTAACTCTGTGATCCCATAAACTGAGTCACTGGCTTCAAACCCAGCAGGTAGGTGCAAACTAGAACTAACGTTTTGCTTATCAACAATCAATAATCCACCATCGCCGCCAAGCCAAACTTTTTCAGGCTCGGCAAAAATGCTCCAAATCATTTCATCTTGTAGGCGGTATTTTGAAGCTTTATTAAAGTAATCAATTAGAAAATCAGGTTTTACCGCTAGTAGGGCTAATCCCTCACCAGAACCACCAACCCAAATCAAATCATGTGAATCCACTGCGATATAGTCGACGTAATCAATATCGGTATGGAGCTTCAATTGATCTTTATAGGACTCGATGCTGCCATCTGCAGGATTAAATGAAAATAGCCCTGATGTAGTAGTCATCCATAACAAACCGCGGCTATCCTCTACAAGTTGGCGAATGTTATATGGCGCTGCAGATATAGGTTCAAATGAGTTATTGGCAATATCAGCTTTAAATAGCCCTTTACTGGTATATACCCACACATTGCCTACTGAATCAACGTAAGTTCCTCGTACAGAAATATCATCTCCCCAATCGAGTTGCTTGATTAATTCACCTTGATAATCTCTGACTTCGATTTGATAACGAGAAGAATAGATAAATTTGTTAGCAGTGAGTTGACTAACACTATTCCAAGTCAGCCTATCGTCGAGCTTATATTGATGAATTAATTTGAGTTGTAAGCTGTTTGCATCAAGCTCAAACATTCCTCCAGATAAGGTCAATAATGCTAAGTTGCCATTATTCAGTTGAGTATATGCATTGATATAGTCATCTAAAAAAGTATTTGTTGGACCTAGTAAGTCTGAAAATTGATTCTTTTGTATATCGTAGAGGACAAGCGAGGTAAGTGTACCTATGAGTAAGTGCGTTTTATCAACTTTAGCGAGGAAGTTAATGTTTTCATCAGTTAGTGCATTAGCCGTATTAGGCTGGTCAATTCGGCGAACGACCGAACTACTGACCCTAAAAAGCCCTTGTTCAGTGCCAAGCCAAACATAACCATAGTCATCGAACTCAATATCATTAATGGTGTAATTAGCTAAGCCATCTTGAACATTGAACAACCGCTGAACCACATTAACAGCATAAGCTTGAGTGCAAAAAATGATTGTGACGCATATGACTGTAAAAAACCGTTGAACGCTTTTTATCATTATTAGGTAGGCACTCTTAAAAACACGATGAAAAATTTCGTTGTGAGTTTCCATGCAAAAATAACGTTGGCTTCATGCCTGCAACAAACCAGTATTTAAAATATCATTATTGATACAGATTTTAAATACATCACTTACATGTAAATTTAGACCAAAAAAAAGCACCCCGAAAGGTGCTTTAATACAATTATTTACAAGTTACTTTTTCTTCTTTGCTTTTGGGTTTGGCAAATCAGTAATTGAACCTTCGTAAACTTCAGCAGCAAGACCTACTGATTCATGTAATGTTGGGTGAGCATGGATAGTTAATGCTAAATCTTCAGCATCACAACCCATTTCAATTGCTAGGCCAATTTCACCTAGTAATTCGCCACCGTTAACACCAACAACTGCACCACCAATTACGCGGTGAGTTTCTTTGTCGAAGATTAACTTAGTCATACCATCGCTAGCGTCTGAAGCAATTGCACGGCCACTTGCTGCCCAAGGGAAGCTTGCTGTTTCGTATGCAACGCCTTGCTCTTTTGCTTCTTTCTCAGTTAAACCTACCCACGCAACTTCTGGGTCAGTGTAAGCGATTGAAGGAATAACTTTAGGGTCGAAGAAATGCTTAAGGCCTGAAATAACTTCAGCAGCAACATGACCTTCATGCACACCTTTATGAGCCAACATTGGTTGACCAACGATATCACCGATAGCGAAGATGTTAGGTACGTTAGTACGTAACTGCTTATCAACATTGATGAAGCCACGCTCATCAACATTGACACCCGCTTTCTCAGCGTCAATTGATTTACCGTTTGGTGTACGGCCAATAGCCACAAGTACTGCATCGTATCGGATAGGCTCAGCTGGTGCTTTTTTGCCTTCCATTGTGACGTAAATACCGTCTTCTTTCGCTTCAACTGCTGTCACTTTCGTTTCAAGCATCAAGTTGAACTTCTTCTTGATCTTCTTAGTGAAGATACGAACGATATCTTTATCTGCTGCAGGAATAACTTGGTCGAACATTTCAACCACGTCAATTTCACTGCCGATTGAAGAGTAAACTGTACCCATTTCTAGGCCAATAATACCGCCACCCATAACTAACAATTTACCTGGAACTTCTTTAAGTTCTAGTGCGTCAGTAGAATCCCAAATACGTGGGTCTTCATGTGGAATAAACGGTAATTCGATTGGACGAGAACCCGCAGCAATAATAGCGTGTTCAAAGTTGATCACTTTAACGCCGTCTTCACCTTGTACTTCGATAGTGTTTGGTGAAGTGAATTTACCGTAGCCGTTAACCACATCAACTTTACGCATTTTAGACATTCCGCCTAAACCGCCAGTTAACTGACCAACAACTTTTTCTTTAAAGCCGCGAAGTTTTTCTAAATCAATCGTTGGCTCACCAAATACAACACCGTGATGCGCAACTTCTTTCGCTTCTTCGATTACTTTAGCGACATGTAAAAGTGCTTTTGATGGGATACAACCCACATTCAAACAAACACCGCCTAACGTACTAAAACGTTCAACAATAACCGTTTCTAAACCTAAATCTGCAGCTCGGAATGCTGCTGAATAGCCTGCAGGGCCTGAACCAAGTACTACTACCTGAGTTTTGATTTCGTTACTCATGTTTTCCTCTATTTTTCTCTTGTTGGCGGAAAAACCGTCCAAACTGCAAAATGTGGGCAAATCTTGTAAGGTGGCCGCATTTTACCCTTTGTTTGATACTGATCACAATCCTGTGACGAGATAAAAAAGGCTGCTCACAGTGAGCAGCCTTTTTCTTTACAAAATTAACGTACGGATGTCGCTAAGAATGCTAGATAATGTCACGCTGAAGCGCGCTGCCATTGCACCATCAATTACACGATGATCGTATGATAACGACAGTGGCAACATGAGCTTAGGCTCAAAGTCACTACCGTTCCATTTAGGCTTCATTTCAGACTTAGACACACCTAAAATAGCCACATCAGGATAGTTAACGATTGGGGTAAACGCTGTACCACCAATGCCACCTAAACTTGAGATAGTAAAACAGCTACCTTGCATATCAGCAGACTTAAGCTTGCCATCACGAGCACGAACAGAAATGTCCATTAGCTCGCGAGATAGCTCAACAATGCCTTTCTTATCAACGTCACGTACAACAGGAACCATCAAGCCATTTGGCGTATCTACTGCAACACCAATGTGGAAGTATTTCTTCTGGATTAATGACTCACCATCAGCACTTAAGCTTGAGTTAAACACTGGGAATTCAGCCAATGTTTTTGCTACTGCTTTCATCATAAAGACTAGCGGAGTGATCTTGTAATCAGCTTTCTTTTTCGCTGCAAGTGTATTCTGCTCTTTACGGAATGCTTCTAACTCAGTTATATCAGCTTCATCAAATTGCGTCACATGTGGAATCGTGACCCAGTTGCGGTGTAAGTTTGGTCCAGAGATTTTCTGGATACGGCTTAATGGAATCTCTTCCACTTCACCGAACTTGCTGAAATCAACTTTAGGAGCAGCAATCACATTTAGACCACCCGCGCCACCAGCAACAGCCGTTGCAGCAGACGCTTTAGGGCGGCTAAGTTCATACTTAATAAATGCTTGAACATCTTCTTTAAGAATACGTCCTTTACGGCCTGTACCTTTAACTAAAGTCAGGTCAGCACCAAATTCACGCGCTAAGCGGCGAACGGCAGGTGATGCATGCACAGCACCGGTTTTAGGTTGGCTGCCCGCACTTGGATGATGCGGTACTGGCGCTGCTTTAGTTGGAGTCGGAGCTGCAACAGGTGCTGGCGCACTCGCAACAGGAGCAGGAGCCGAGGCTGGCGCAGCGACTGGAGCAGAAGATACAGTTTCTACAGTAGCAATAATGCTGCCTTGAGAAACTTTGTCGCCCACATTAACAGTTAAACTAATCAGCTTACCTGCAAATGGTGCTGGCACTTCCATTGTCGCTTTATCAGTTTCAAGGGTAATTAAGCCTGTATCAACTTCAAGTACGTCACCGACCGCAACAAGCACTTCAATGACGTCAACATCAGAAGCATCACCAATATCTGGTACAGCAACTTCTTTAACTTCAACTGTACTAGCTGCAGGAGCCGCTGGTGCTGGAGCACTTGTAGCTGCACTTGCAACAGAAGCATCATTTGTACCTGGCGCCGCAGCGCCTACTTCTAGCATGAGCACTAAAGAGCCTTGAGACACTTTATCTCCAACCACAACTTTAAGCTCTTTAACCACACCAGCTGAAGGTGCTGGCACCTCCATGGTAGCTTTGTCAGTTTCAAGCGTAATTAAACCTGTATCAGCTTCAATGGTTTCACCAATGCTGACCAATACTTCAATAATATCGACATTTTCAGCATCACCGATATCAGGCACAGTCACTTCAATAACTTCAATACCAGCAGTTGATGCTGGAGCTTCACTAACAGGTGCAACTGGAGCAACTTCCGGTTTAGGAGCTGGCGCAGCAACAGGTGCAGGTTGAGCCGCTTCAGCAGGAGCAGATGCTGCACCAGCGTTAAGCATAGCAATCAGCTTACCTTCTGAAATAGTGTCACCTACAGCGACTTTAAGTTCAGCAACAGTGCCAGCAAACGGCGCTGGAATATCCATTGTGGCTTTATCGCTTTCAACCGTAACAATCGAATCTTCTGCAGCGATTTCATCACCCACTGCAACACAGACTTCAATAACCTGAACTTCATCACCACCGATATCAGGAACCAAAACTTCTTTTAATTCAGCCATTTTGTTTCTCTCTATGCGAACTGTGGATTGATCTTATCAACGTCGATACCATATTCTTTGATGGCTTTAGTAAGCACATCAACTGGTATTTCGTTACGGTCAACAAGGGCTTTAAGTGAAGCAATAACAATGAACTTAGCATCAACTTCAAAGTGGTGACGTAAGTTGTCACGGCTATCACTGCGGCCGAAACCGTCAGTACCAAGTACTTTGTAGTCAGTTGGGATGTAAGCACGTAATTGCTCGCCGTAAATCTTCATATAATCTGTTGCTACAATGGCAGGTGCATCTTTAGATAACACTTCAGCAATATATGGCACCTTTGGCGCTTCAGTTGGGTGCAGCATGTTATAACGCTCAACAGCTTGACCATCACGAGTTAGCTCGTTAAAGCTAGTAACACTGAATACGTCAGCAGTGATACCGAAATCTTTCGACAATGCTACAGCCGCTTTGCGAACTTGCTCTAAGATAGTACCGCTACCCATTAACTGGACAGAGCCTTTACCACTACCTTGAAGGGTTTCTAACTTGTAGATACCTTTAACAATGCCTTCTTCGCTGCCTTCAGGCATAGCAAGTTGTTCGTAGTTTTCGTTCATCGTTGTTAGGTAGTAGAAAACATCTTCCTGCTCACCATACATACGACGAATACCGTCTTGAACAATCACTGCAATCTCATAACCGTAAGTTGGGTCATAAGAAATACAGTTAGGAATTGTGTTAGCTAATACATGGCTGTGACCATCTTGATGCTGTAGACCTTCACCATTCAATGTCGTACGACCTGATGTACCACCAACCATGAAGCCACGAGCTCGCATATCACCCGCTGCCCATGCCATGTCGCCAATACGTTGAAAACCAAACATCGAGTAGTAGATGTAGAACGGGATCATTGGGGTATCGTTAACTGAGTAACTTGTTGCCGCAGCAACCCAAGATGACATTGCACCTAACTCATTAATACCTTCTTGCAATACTTGACCGGTTTTATCTTCACGGTAGTAAGCAACTTGATCAGAATCCTGTGGCTCGTACTTTTGGCCTTCGTGAGCGTAAATACCCACTTGACGGAATAAGCCTTCCATACCAAAGGTACGCGCTTCATCAGGAATGATCGGTACAATTTGCTTACCGATTTTCTTGTCTTTTAGTAGCGCAGTCAAAATACGAACAAATGACATTGTGCTAGAGATTTGACGACCGTTAGAACCTTTCAATACTGAGTCGAAAATCTTTAATGATGGCACTTCGATATCTTGTGAGAATTTCTCAAGACGCTTAGGCATAGCACCATGTAAAGTTTCACGGCGTGCTTTAAGGTATTTAACTTCTTCTGAATCAGCACCAGGATGATAGTAAGGAATATCTTCTAACTGATCATCGCTAATTGGGATATTGAAACGATCGCGGAAGTATTTAAGCGACTCAACGCCCATTTTCTTCACGTTATGCGCGATGTTTTTACCTTCACCCGCATCACCCATACCGTAACCTTTAACTGTTTTAGCAAGGATTACTGTAGGACGACCTTTGGTGTTTTTAGCATGTTGTAATGCTGCGTAAATCTTAACTGGATCATGACCACCACGGTTCAAGCGCCAAATGTCATCATCTGACATGTTGGCAACCATTTCGGCAGTTTCAGGGTATTTACCAAAGAAGTGCTCACGAGTATAAGCGCCGCCTTTAGCTTTACAGTTTTGGTATTCACCATCTACGGTTTCTTCCATTAACTGCAATAATTTACCGCTAGTATCGCGTGCAAGTAATGGATCCCAGTAGCGACCCCAAATCACTTTAACTGCTTCCCAGCCTGCGCCGCGGAACTCACCTTCTAGCTCTTGAATAATCTTACCGTTACCACGAACAGGGCCATCAAGGCGCTGTAAGTTACAGTTAACGATAAAGACCAAGTTATCTAATTCTTCACGGGCAGCAAGACCGATTGCACCTAATGTTTCAGGCTCGTCACACTCACCATCACCAAGGAAACAATAAACAGTTTGCTCAGAACAATCTTTTAAGCCACGGTCAGTTAAGTACTTAAGGAAGCGTGCTTGATAGATTGCTTGAATCGGACCAAGACCCATCGATACTGTCGGGAACTGCCAGTAATCAGGCATTAATTTAGGATGCGGGTATGAAGATAAACCTTTGCCATCAACTTCTTGACGGAAACCATTCATTTGATCTTCGCTAATGCGGCCTTCAAGGAACGAACGAGAATAAATACCCGGTGCGATATGACCCTGATAATAAACTAAATCGCCGCCGTCTTTTTCGTTCGGTGCACGGAAGAAGTGGTTAAAACACACATCATAAATAGTCGCACTAGAGGCAAAACTAGAAATGTGACCACCTAGCTCTAAATCTTTCTTAGAACCACGTAATACCATTGCAAGGGCATTCCAGCGAACGATAGCACGAATGCGGCGTTCCATTTCCTGATCGCCAGGCATATGTGGTTCTTGGCCTGAAGGAATCGTATTCAAGTAAGCGGTAGTCGCTTTGTATGGTAGATGGGTACCATTGCGGCGAGCTTTATCGATTAATTGTTCAAGTAGAAAATGCGCGCGTTCAGGGCCTTCTTGCTCTAATACCGCTTGCAGTGAATCTACCCACTCTTGAGTTTCTAATGGATCTAAGTCTTGTAGCATATCTTCAGACATGTCGCTGTCCTTCTCTAGATACTGATAATTAATGTGTTTCGGTCAATTTATAATGATTTTTCACTATAATTTGTATCAAACACCGCTCTTTAAACGGCGCAAGCTACGCTGCAACCGACTGTCTTCTTCCCTCACTGACAACATAACTTCTTCGATGTAACTTAAATGTTCATTCGAAGCTTCACGTGCCGCGTCAGGGTCGCGGCGAACGATTGCAGCGAGTAATGCTCGTCTGTGCTCATTCGCCATTGTAGATGCTTCTTCGCGTCGGCTTAGAAGCTCTAAGTTTTGTGCTACGTTTTTGTGCAACACAGGGGTTAAACTAAGTACTAGGTGTAACATCGCCACATTGTGTGATGCTTCAGCTACTGCACGATAAAAACGTACAATCGCATCCGCTTGCGCTTCAACATTCGCTGCGGCTTCCACTTCATTGATTGAACGCTTAATGCTTTGCATATCAGCGTCATTACCACGAAGTGCAGCAAAGTAAGCCATCATTCCTTCTGTTGCATGACGGAACTCCAGTAAGTCGTACTGACTTTCTGAATCGTTATGCATCAATTCAACAATAGGATCGGCTAGGCTCTGCCATAGTTGTTCTTTTACATAGGTGCCACCACCTTGGCGACGCATTAAAAGCCCTTTAGCTTCTAACTTCTGAATAGCTTCGCGCAATGAAGGACGAGACACTTCAAACTGCAAAGCAAGTTCACGCTCTGGCGGTAACTTCTGCCCAGGCTGTAAACTACCTTCAAGGATCATGCGCTCTAACTGCTCCATGATCACATCTGAAATTTTTGGCTGGGTTATTTTGCTATAAGCCATTTGGCCCTCAGCTCCGTTGTCAATTGGTCTTACCAATTTATATGAGATAGCGCACTTTATCAAATCAAACATTTGATGTCTAGTTAGGCTAGTGTTGAATGGATGTTAACTGAAGATTTCAAACGCAACGACTCTTGAACGAATAAGAGCATAACGAAAAAAACCTTCAAAGGGGTCTGACCATTTACTAAACGCTACCACTGAAGGGTTGCGAATCAAATAAAGCTACCTGTAGTGACACTATATGCCATATTTTCTGTTAAACAGTAGCAGTAAATCGTGCAGTTAAAAGGCTAAAAAATAAAAACTGTTTTTCTATTTCAAATTAATATTAGTTATACATTAATTAATATTAATCATTCTGAATCTAACTGTAGCTGTAACTAAAGCTCCAATAAATTAAAGCCAAGTTATTTTAGTTAGCGAGCTAAAGCCCAACTAAAGTCTTAAAGCCCTCAAGCATTAACTAACTAAGCCAAAAATAGTCAGCACAGATAACACTGTCAGCAACAATATAAAGTTACGTTTACTCAGTGCCAGTAAAGCTAATGTCGGTTGGACACATACAGGCGCCGAAGTTGACTCAGGAATGGTTTCTGCAGCCAACGCAGTATAAGAGACAATATTTTTAGCTGAGTTTTTAGCGTTAAAGACTTGCTTGCGCCACTCCGTAACCCCAGATGCAAAATGTCCGCTTAATACAAACCCAAAGCTGAACACTCGACTAGGTAGCCAATCAAGTAAGAATAATAGTTTACCTATAAACGGCATCTCTAATTTATTTTGTTGATTGTACTGTTCATAAAAACGCACCGAGCAATACAGCACTGCGCCAACAGGACCAAAACAAATCAAAAATAAGGCAACAGCACCATAATATCGGTAATTGACCCAAGCTACGGTTTTACCGATTTGACGGCCTAAATCTTTTTCGTCAATAGCGTCTAAACATTCAGTGCAATCTAAGTTTTCAGCATAGTGATAACAAGCCTGAACGTCGCCACGACATGCGGCCAGCATATATTTTTTAAAACTGGCGCGTAGAGACTGATGACTTAAACAAAGGATAGAAATAGCCACCCAAAACAATAGCGTTATTAAATCGTAAAAAACGCCGTCGATAAGAAATAATATTAGAAAAACAATAATGGCAGGAATGAGTACAACGGCAGACACTGCGATTGCAGAATCTAACTTTTTGTCTTTCCAGAATAAATGCTGATATTTGGCTAGCATAGAGTCAAATTGCCAACTCGCTGGCAATAGTTTCAGTCGCTCAACCATTATCGCAATTAATAAAGAAAATAATGCCATGTGACTCCTGTTTACAGCCAAAGAGGTGGAAGCTAAAAATTATCTGTACTTGTATCTAGCTAAGCGCTCATTAACCCTTTAACAAAACGCTCATCATATCTGTTAGGCAAAATTGCAAAGCTCAGTTTATGAACTTGATTGCAGCCTAAACTATATCGACAATAAACGATAGTAACGTTGCCAATCGAAGCTCTGGCCAGGGTCAGTTTTCCGCCCAGGAGCGATATCACAATGCCCTACAATTTGATTTTGGTTAAGCATAGGATATTCATCAAATAACTCCAAGGTTAATTGAGCTAAAACTTGATATTGCTCATTGGCATACGGTTCAGTATCGGTGCCTTCTAGCTCTATGCCAATAGTAAAATCATTACAGTTTTCACGACCATTTAAATTGGATACACCAGCATGCCAAGCTCTATCATCACAACTCACATATTGCACCACTTCACCGTCACGGCGGATCAGAAAATGAGCCGATACTTCAAGTCCCACTAATTCACTAAAACTGGGATCAGCTGCTTCATCAATACAGCCTTGAAATAAGCCATCGATATGAGGCAAACCATAACAACCAGCAGGTAGGCTTATATTGTGGATCACCAAGCCACTAACTTCACTCAAAGGTCGTTGGTTAAAATGCGGTGATTTACATATTCGTGCGCTTTGATGCCAGCCAGCTTCAATCATGTTTTTCATAATATTAATCTGTAGCCTAACTATTTCAGTGTAAGAAGGTAGAAAGATAGTTAAAGAGAATAATACGGGATATTCTATCTATCTTAACAAGCTTAATGTACCCGTTAAATGTACCAGTAAAATGAAAAAGTTCAGCGCTATATTTTAATTTAGCAACTGTGGTAAAGTTGCCACATACCTGTTTTATAATCAGTTAGCACTATACTGCTCTTCTAACTGATGTCGCTGTAATAGCAAGGATTATGCACATGATTGAAAATGACATCCGTCAAGCCGTAAAAACCGCTCTTGATGAAGACTTAGGTCATACCCCTTCTCATACACCACAAGATATTTTAGCCGCTGACATTACAGCGCAACTTATCCCTGCTGATAAATATGCTGAAGCTGTATTAATTACTCGCGAAGAAGGTGTTTTTTGCGGTAAAGCCTGGGCAGAGCAAGTGTTCAATCAACTTGGTGGTACAGTAGCCCTCCATTGGCATGTAGATGACGGAGACTTGCTCGTGCCTAACCAAGTGTTATGTGAATTATCAGGACCAGCGCGAGCCATACTGACTGGTGAGCGCACCGCGATGAACTTCATCCAAACTTTATCTGGCGTCGCAAGTTTAACTAAACTTTACGTCGATAAGCTTGCAGGCACTCACACTCGTTTACTTGATACCCGTAAAACGATTCCGGGACTAAGAACGGCTCAAAAATATGCCGTCACTTGTGGTGGTGGTAAAAATCATCGCATTGGCTTATTTGATGCCTTTTTGATCAAAGAAAACCATATCATGGCCTGCGGCAATATTGATTTAGCGATAAAAGCGGCCAGAAAACTTGATAATGAAAAGCCTGTAGAAGTAGAAGTAGAATCGATTGCAGAGCTAACTGAAGCACTTGAGGCCGGTTCTGACATTATTATGCTAGACAACTTTGATGTCACCATGATGATTGAAGCCGTAAGCTTAAATAATCAATTTAAAGATCAAGGCAAAGGCGCTAAGTTGGAAGTGTCGGGTAATGTCACCATTGATACTATTGCAGACTTTGCTAAAACGGGCGTCGATTACATTTCAGTGGGCGCACTAACTAAGCACGTTAAAGCATTGGATTTATCTTTGAGGTTGAAGTCATAACCAACTCATTTAAACATCATAAACTTAGGCCGATTACAGTCTTTTGTAGACGACATCATTGAATGTTTATGTCATCTTCAATCTGTAGGCCAACTAAAACTAGATAACGTAATTTAAGCACTCTAATCAGAGTGCTTTTTTATGTCTCCTCTATAAAAATGACTTTTAATAGTTCCAACTATCAAAAGTCATTTCGTAATAGATATTTGCCTCAAATAGTATCCAACTCTACATCTTCTATTGTGAAAGGAATAATATAAATCGCTTAATGTAAAAGGCTCTAATGATACCTAATCGTAATTCCCTCAAAATTGCTTACCATTATTTAGCTTCTGATTAAATAGTACATATTTCTATATATTCCAGCAAAGCTGCTAAGCCATAAAATTGACTTATAACAAGTCCAGTCAATAAATCATCTATACCAGCTAAATATGTCACTATTTTGTTGCTAAACCAGTAGCAACAATGTGTTCAATTACACTTTTTACGCTTTTTTTGCACTTTTGTGCGATAAGCTATTCCATTGTTGATAACTTTATACTAACGTTCACTACAGGTGAGTCAGATTTCAAACTCAACTTTTTACAAATTAATTTTCAAAGCGTTACGAAGGTAACTTTCGAAAACTTTGAATAGTTATTTATAAAAGCAACGTTGAATGAAACACTCCGTTAACAACATTCCGATAAAGTTATATTGTTTGTTGCCGTTATAGGTAAAGTGGCGAATATTTAATCTCTACTCTATCCTTTAACAACGAAGCTGTAAGAATTAACTTGTAAGAATGAAGTAATGCATGGGCTCACTAATTTACTTACATAGCAGTTAAGTAACGTCAGTTATATAGCTGTTCAGTTAAGTAGTACCAGACGAGTCATATGTTCAAGTTTTAAAAGTAATAAAAAATACACTAGTTTATTAATGCTAGAAGGATTGCGGTGATAGGACACCAATCAACATACCTAAGGGCCTTTAGTTATGTTGAATTTCACGGATTAGAACAACCCTGAAGCAACACATAGAGAGATAAAAAATGAAAAGCATTAACCAAATCAAAAACGCTAAGGGTTTTACTCTTATTGAATTAATGATCGTAGTAGCGATCATCGGTATTCTTGCAGCAATCGCATTGCCTGCTTATAAAGACTATGTAAACAAGGGTAATATTAACTCTTGCCTTGGTGAAGCTTCTGCGGCAACAAAAGCACATGCAGCGGCAATCTGGGCTGAATTGGATGCTGCTGATATACCTGCATATACTCCTAAAGCTTGTACTAGCGGACCAACATTCCCAACTACCACAGCTACATTAACTGGCACCGGAACATTCACAGCTCCAGATCAAGATTCAACAACCATTACTTGTAATTGGGACACAACTACTTGTGCTGCAGGTAGTTAATATACTTCTGTAAAACGAACACCACTTCGGTGTTCGTTTTATTTTGCTTCTGTTCATAATTATCGGTCTTATCAATAACCGCTTAATTTTAGCCAATCAGCCAATCAGCCAATCAGCCAATCAGCCAATCAGCCAATCAGCCCATTTAACCAAATTCTAGGAAATAAAGCCGGTAACAATTGTTCATGCTGAAGAGTGCCGATTATCAAACTACATCCAGCCAAAATTAAAATAAAAAGCACAAATGGAGTATATACCCCTACTTTGTAGTATCCCGAATCTTTATCCTGAAAAATTATTGCTACCAAAAACATCAATAACATTTGCGAAAATGGCATCACAATGACTCCACTAAATAAGGAGTAAACTAATCCTGATACAATAGAAAATACAATAGGCGCAATGTCCTGTTCTGTATTACTATTTAATTTTTTCAATTGCTTACTAAGGTAATATATAACACCAAACACTAAAGTTAAGCATGTTGGGAAACCATATTCATATACTAGTTGAATAACTGAACTGTGAGGGTGAGCATTATATAGTGGCTTACCTTCCCCCCAAGCAAAACTCATTGGACCAAAGCCAAACCAAATGCTATCGAGTACACTTCTAAGACTGTAGAGCCATAAATCTATACGCCCAGAACTCCCCGTTCTTACTTGTAGACTAGTTTCCCCCATTAACCAGCTTGGAATAATAACAATCAAAATAAGCCAAAGACCGAACCCAATAAGTAGCGCCTTTAAACTTGCATAGAGAAATTTTATTCGATTTACTGAAGACAAAAAGCTATATATCAAACAAGTAGAAATAACTAGAGATAGGATCGCCCCTCGAGCTTCTGTTTGGAGTAGCACAACCCAATGCAATGCTATTATGACAATCGTTACTAGGCTATATTTTTTATATTGCGGATGAAAAAAAGGCCAAAATAGTATAGGAATTATCATTACCTGCAGCTGGTTAAAAAAACGAACATTAACATAACCATAGATTAACCCGTGAATATCAAAACTCTTAGCGTCAAAATAGAAGAAACACAGAAATAATAGGTATTTAACTAGTGTAAAAACAGAAAAAACTAAGAAATATAGATAGATACAATAATAAAGCCTGTCTTTTTTAATCCCTCTCATACAAGTCACAAAAATCATAAACAGTACAAATAACAAGCAATAGTTTATAAGCTCAATTCCCCCAAAAAATGGATACTTACTAATCAAAGTGGAAAAAAAAGCTGTTGTAAAAATGATTATTCCTGCTAATTTTACTTGCATTGGAAGTGTCTTAAATTCAATGTTTTTCACAAAAATTAATAACATTGAAAAAAACATACACAACAAATTACGATTAGGCGCTTAAGATCATATTCATTACTAATACCGAATAGATGCATAAACTTATTAGAAAAAATTGTTCCAATTAAGAATCCGCCTCCACAAGTTGCTAACACCACTTTCGAATATGCTTTTAACTCCACGATGTTTCCTTAACTCCAGAATTCGGATAATAACTGCAATACTCTTTTCAGATGCAGAAGAAGCCATAAACTGGAAGTGATTGATTTTTATGTTCCAAAAAAATATCATTATAAGTTATCAATAACTGTCTGAGGGAAGATATCAGGTTTCAGTCCTTTTGAAACGGGAGATTTTAATCTTAGAATTTGTAATTATGATTAGATGTTCTATTACAAAGATTTGTCGAGAATATAATAGTAGCGATATACCTTATTGTTCAACTTAGATAGCACTTAAGTTTTGTATTGAAGCAACGATATGTAGCTAAGAATAACAAAACGAAACAGCATACTCTGTTACGGTTTTGATGAGCAAGGATAAGAGCTCTGAACAAAATAATGTAGCAGCTTAATATAATTAATGTTGCACTTCGAAGTTGAATTCAGGTGATATAATTACTTTTTAGTTCATTGTCGGTGACATTTCAGTGCTTCACGAAGTTAGCAATTAGCCTGCAACTAGTTCATTTTGAAAGTCTTCGAGTACTTGAATAGTTAAAAAATATAAAAACAATCATATTTAAAATAAAGAAAACTATTGTATTTTCACTTTTGGAGCGTTTTAAGCTTTTTAATAATAAAAACATAACCTTAGTTTTGATTGGCATATACCTTTAGTATTGTTACTATTAAGTGAATATTAATACGTAAACTCAAGGATCTGTTTCATGTCATCAACTTCTCTTAACTTAGGGTTATCAGGCCTATTCATAAAGAAAGGTTTACTGACAGAAGAGTTGTTGGCTAAAGCAATATCTAAATCTCGCAAGGATAAATTACCGCTAGTTAGTACCCTTGTATCCGAAAGATTAATTTCGGCTCGTGAGATTGCGGAGTTATGTTACGAAGAGTACGGCACCCCACTTCTCGATTTAAGCGGATATGACATTCAAAATATTCCTGAAGATATTTTGAATAAAAAACTCATCAATAAACATAATTGTTTGCCTTTATTTAAACGTGGTAACAGACTGTATATTGCAATTTCTGATCCTAGCAATATTACCGCATTAGAAGATTTTCAGTTTAGTTTAGGTTTACATGCTGAAGCTATTTTAGTAGAAGATGATAAGTTACAAGCAGTATTAGAAAAACTTGCTGAAGATGATATTTCCGGATTAGACCTTGCGGGGGTCGATGAAGAAGCTCTTGCAAATATGGAAGTTGCTGATACAGAGCGTCATGATGAACCAGCAGGTGAAAGCAGTGATGATGCACCCATTGTTATCTATATTAATAAAATACTGACAGATGCAATTCGCAAAGGAGCCTCTGATTTACATTTCGAGCCCTATGAAAAACGCTACCGTATTCGTTTCCGAATAGATGGTATTTTACATGAAGTATCAGAGCCTCCTGTCAACTTATCAAATCGAATATCGGCTCGCTTAAAAGTTATGTCAAAACTCGACATTGCCGAACGGCGTGTTCCCCAGGATGGCCGAATCAAAATGAAGCTATCACGCACTAAATCAATCGATTTTCGTGTCAGTACTCTCCCCACGATTTGGGGGGAAAAGATAGTAATGCGTATTTTAGACTCATCATCAGCCCAGCTTGGCATCGAAAAGTTAGGCTATGACGACGACCAACGATTACTTTACGAAGAAATGCTTGCTAAACCCCAAGGTATGATTCTAGTAACTGGCCCTACAGGCTCTGGTAAAACAGTTTCCTTGTATACGGGTTTAAATATTCTCAATACCGAAGAACGTAATATTTCAACAGCCGAAGATCCGGTGGAAATTAATTTAGAAGGCGTCAACCAAGTTCATATTAACTTAAAAGCAGGTTTAACCTTTGCGTCTGCATTGCGCTCTTTTCTACGCCAAGATCCTGATGTGGTAATGGTCGGTGAAATTCGAGATTTAGAAACCGCCGAGATCGCCATTAAGGCGGCGCAAACAGGTCATTTGGTGCTATCGACTTTACATACAAATTCAGCTGCTGAAACTCTAACCCGCTTAATTAACATGGGCGTCCCTGGGTATAATATTGCCAGTTCAGTCAATTTAATTATTGCCCAACGTCTTGCTCGTAGGTTATGCCCAGAGTGTAAACAGCCTGAAGATGTCCCTATAGCAGAACTACAACGTCTAGGCTTTACTGAAAAGATTATTAGTACAGGTTTTACCGTATTTAAACCTGTAGGTTGTGAACACTGCTCGGGTGGATACAAAGGTCGTGTGGGTATTTACGAAGTGATGAGAATGACCGACGAAATTGCCCGAACCATTATGGAAGGTGGTAATTCATTACAAATAGCCAAGCAGGCTAAAACTAGTGGTATGCGAGATTTACGCTTATCTGGCTTATTAAAAGTTAGCCAAGGCATTACCAGTATTGCTGAAGTTAACCGAGTTACCAGCTTTGGCTAACTTCAGCTATAATTTCGAATAAACACATCTAGAACATTGCTTTATTGCACATAATAAATAAAAAAGGATTTGCTTTATGGCAACTGCATCGGCGAGAAGAAAGCCCTCAGTGAAAAGAACCAGCAAAGATAAGACCAAACTTCAACCTAAAGTGTTCACTTTTGAATGGAAAGGTACAAATAGAGATGGTCAAAAAACCTCCGGAGAGCTCCGTGGTTTGTCCGTTGCTGAAGTTCGCAGCGCCTTAAAAGCTCAAGGGGTCACTCCGAAAACAGTTAAAAAGAAAGCAGTTTCACTGTTCAAATCTGATAAAAAAATCACCGCTATGGATATTGCGATGATCACCCGCCAAATTGCTACTATGTTAGCTGCAGGTGTTCCTCTAGTAACAACTATTGAACTTTTAGGCCGCGGCCATGATAAAGCAAAAGTAAGAGAATTATTAGCTATTATTCTTACTGATATACAATCAGGTATTCCATTGTCTGATGCTTTAAGGCCACATAGACAGTACTTTGATGACCTCTATGTCGATTTAGTGGCTGCAGGTGAGCACTCAGGCTCACTTGACGCTGTATTTGATCGGATTGCCACTTATAGAGAAAAAGCTGAAGCATTAAAATCTAAAATTAAAAAGGCTATGTTTTATCCTGCTGCCGTCGTGATAGTTGCCATTGCAGTTACTGTGCTTTTATTACTTTTTGTTGTACCTCAGTTTGAGAGTATTTTCGCTGGCTTTGGTGCCGAACTGCCAGCCTTTACGCAGATAGTAGTTAATCTCTCTCGTTGGTTGCAAGTTTCTTGGTACTATTTTGTACTCGCCATTATTCTTATAGTATGGGCATTTAGGCGTGCACATTTAAAATCTCAAAACTTCAGAGATAGAGTAGATGAACTAGTTTTAAAAACCCCTGTAGTTGGTGATATCTTACATAAAGCTGCTATGGCTCGCTTTGCCCGCACTCTAGCTACGACGTTTTCAGCAGGTGTACCATTAATTGATGGACTTGAATCCGCTGCTGGCGCCTCCGGTAATGCGGTTTATCGTAAAGCACTATTAAAAGTCCGCCAAGAAGTGATGTCAGGCATGCAAATGAACGTAGCTATGCGAACCACAGGTCTTTTCCCTGACATGCTTATTCAAATGGTAATGATTGGTGAGGAGTCAGGTGGACTAGATGACATGCTAAACAAAGTAGCCAATATTTATGAGATGCAAGTTGATGATGCGGTTGATGGATTATCAAGTTTAATAGAACCGATCATGATGGTAGTTATTGGTACTCTTGTCGGCGGGTTAATCGTTGCAATGTATTTACCTATTTTCCAAATGGGTAATATTGTTGGTGGATAACAAACCGCTAAGATAAGAAATTAAAAGAATAATAACATGAATGAGTTTATGAATACTTTTATAGAGTCTATAAGCCAATCACCTTGGCTCTTTATTTCAATTAGCTTTATTTTTGCCGCTACCATTGGCAGCTTTTTAAACGTCGTCATTCACCGCTTTCCTGTGATGATGAAGCGTGAATGGCAAAGTGAATGTAATTATTATTTGTCAGAATACCACCCCGACATTGTCAAAGAAGTCGGTGAAAAGCGACTGAACAAACGTATTGATGATTATCCTGAGAAATATAATTTAGTGGTACCAGGATCAGCTTGCCCGAAATGCAAAACAAATATCAAACCTTGGCACAACTTACCCATCATTGGCTGGTTAATGATTGGCGGGAAGTGCGCAAGTTGTAAAACATCAATTAGTACCAGATACCCAATATTTGAATTAATTACTGGTCTATTAATAGCAACTTTAGCTTGGCACTTTGGTCCGACTTGGCAATTTTTATACGCATCTATTCTTACTTTTGTGTTAGTTGCACTAACTGGTATTGATTTAGATGAAATGCTATTGCCAGATCAATTAACGCTGCCTATTTTATGGCTAGGCATCATTATTAACCTTAAAGGTATTTATGCTAG
The DNA here is from genome assembly GCF_055808815.1 of Shewanella sp. GJ50-10. Lineage (NCBI taxonomy): Bacteria > Pseudomonadati > Pseudomonadota > Gammaproteobacteria > Alteromonadales > Shewanellaceae > Shewanella > Shewanella sp. GJ50-10. The sequence goes on from NZ_JBVVSS010000001.1 coordinate 4,012,220, forward strand.
CCCAACAGATGCTGTTATTGGTGCTGCTGCAGGCTATTTAAGCCTTTGGTCTGTTTTTTGGCTGTTTAAACTAGTGACAGGCAAAGAAGGCATGGGCTATGGCGACTTTAAATTACTCGCAGTATTTGGTGCATGGTTAGGCTGGCAATTCCTGCCTTTGATTATTTTAATTTCTTCATTGGTAGGTGCTGTTATTGGTATTTCAATGATGATAAGCAAGAAAATCACCAGAGAAAACCCAATTCCATTCGGTCCATATATTGCCATTGCAGGCTGGGTTGCGCTTGTATGGGGTCAGGATATTATCAACTGGTACCTAGGTAATTTCATTTAGCATGGCTGATTTCATTGTTGGACTTACAGGTGGTATTGGTTCGGGAAAAACCACTGTAGCAAATCAATTCTCAGAATTCGGAATCGAACTCGTTGATGCTGATATCATTGCCCGAGAAGTTGTCGAGAAAGGCACTCAGGGGCTAAGTCAGATTAAAGAACACTTTGGCTCTGAAGTAATAGACTCTAATGGTTTACTTGATAGAGTAAAGTTACGTACAAGAGTGTTTGACAATGAACAAGAAAGGCAATGGCTAAATAACTTACTACACCCCTTAATCCGCAATCGTATGCTCGAAGCAGTTGAAAATGCGAATTCTCCTTATGTTATTATGATTGTTCCCTTGCTTTTTGAGAATGGGTTAGATAGTTTGGTCAATACGACTTTAGTGGTGGATATTCCACCACATGAACAAATAGCTAGAACAGCGAAACGAGATGGGGTAACTTCAACAGAAGTTAAGAAAATTCTAAATCGTCAGATAAGTAGAGAATTGAGACTTACTAAGTCTGATACTGTCTTAGACAATACCTTACCTCCAGAAGAATTACGAAAAACTGTTCAGTTATTACATTTGAAGTATTTAGCTCAAGCATCATCAGCATAGATAAAAACAATGAATAACGATTTAATATATGAACAGCCGTTAAATGAAAAAACCAGAAGTTATCTGCGACTCGAATATTTAGCTGATCAATTAAATCTCCATCTTGATACCGATTATCAACATCACTGTTTCTACCCACTTTTTTCATTAGCTGAATTGACGGACAGATGTGATTACCGAACTGATATCCTAAAAGATATTGACAAACAATTAGTCATCTTAGCTAAATGGCATGCTTTACCCCATGTAGATAAATCGCAAATACAAAACATAATCGATCAACTCAACGCATCAAAAGCCCCATTACAAACAAATGAGCGCATAGGCTGCCACCTAAAGCAGGATCGTTTTATTGCCGCACTTAAGCAACGATTTGGTATGCCTGGAGCGTGTTGTAATTTTGATTTGCCGCAGCTGCATTATTGGCTTGCTAAACCATGGCAAGAAAGACAGTTAGACCTCAATAACTGGATCGAGAATTTTTTACCTATCCTAAAGCCAATACAATTACTACTTGAACTGACAAGAAGTACCGCAGAATTTATAACAGCCGAAGCACAGCAAGGTTTTTTTCAAGGTAACAGCCCACAAACGTTATCTTTGATTAGAGTTCAAATCGATAACACCCAAGACTGTTACCCGACTATTAGCGGTCATAAAAACAGATATGCTATCCACTTCGTCGATTTCGAAAACCAAAAACATACTGATAAATTAGTTAAATTCAAACTAGCTACTTGTAACTAAATTCTTTAGGATCTCACTATATTAATTAGCGAGATGACTTATGCCTATTTCTGTTAAATGTCCTATATGCCAAATTGATGTTCTTTGGGAACCACAATCAAAATTTAAACCTTTTTGCAGTGAGCGCTGTAAAATGATTGATCTTGGCGATTGGGCAAGTGAGAAACACGCCATTCCAGTAAAACCAGAATTTGATCATGAAACCTTAGATACAGAAGGTTTTGATGAAGGTGACTTTTTTAAACAATAGGTTGAGCAAATTAAATGAAAAGAATACATGTCGCTGTTGGCATTATTATAAATAATGAACAACAAATACTGTTAGCTAAGCGCCATGAACACCTGCACCAAGGGGGTAAATGGGAATTTCCTGGTGGTAAGGTGGAATTAGGTGAAACGGTTTCACAAGCGCTCATAAGAGAGCTTAAGGAAGAAGTTAACTTAGACGTAGAATCTACAGAATCATTCATGGATATCTCACATAATTACCCAGATAAACATGTATTACTTGATATTCACCTAGTGAGACAATTTAGTGGTTCGGGAGAAGGTGTAGAAGGTCAAGAAATACAGTGGGTTAATAAAGTGGACTTACATAATTTTGAGTTTCCTGAAGCCAATTTACCTATTCTAGATAAAATTAAACTGCTTAACCTCTAAATAAATTTAGAGAATACTCCACATAAGTACACATCATCACTATTGAGATGAGTCCTCTAACGACTCATCTTTAATATTGAAATGATGGAAAGCTACTCAACAGCTGGTCTGCTGTTTTATTTGAGACACAATATAGATTGATCAATTGAAGCGCTTTCTTACCCCGCTAAGCTAACTAGCAAAATAAAATCACTTCGACAACAATCCAGTAGCTAAAAGCTCTATGCCTGAATCTGGTTACCCTCTTTCTATTATATAAATCAGTGCCTTGGCGCTAGCCTAGCTATGTATTGTCATCCTTGCTAAAAAACTATCTCTTACGCATAACTCTCTAATTCATTACACAAAAAAGCCCGATACGTGAGTATCGGGCTATCTGCTCTCAATTAAGAGAAATTAGGTGCTTGGTAATGACCTACTTTTATAATCCTTGTAAGGACACATGGGCATATCGACCACACTATCAGCAGTTGATGTGTCTAAGCCTGCAGTTTACTTTTCTTCAGGCAAAGAAAAACCCCGCTACATCGTAGCGGGGTTCGTCGTATTAGGCGCTTGGCAATGACCTACTTTCACATGGGGAGACCCCACACTATCATCGGCGCTATTGCGTTTCACTACTGAGTTCGGGATGGGATCAGGTGGGACCACAATGCTATTGTCACCAAGCAAATTTGGCTGTTAACTGCTGTCGCAATTAACTAAATTCGGAAAGCTGTTTGTTTCTTTGAGTTTTCGACTTCATTAAGTGCTTTATATTCTTCACTAAGTCTTTCGTAATAAATCTAGTTACCATCAACTCAGATACACCTACATGGCTGTAGGCAGTGCCAAGAAATGATTGGACTCATTTCTGGTAAAACTTATCTGGGTTGTATGGTTAAGCCTCACGAGTCATTAGTACAGGTTAGCTCAACGCCTCACAACGCTTACACACCCTGCCTATCAACGTCCTAGTCTCGAACGGCTCTTTAGAGGAATTAAATTCCTAGGGATGACTCATCTTAGGACTCGCTTCCCGCTTAGATGCTTTCAGCGGTTATCGATTCCGAACGTAGCTACCGGGCAATGCTATTGGCATAACAACCCGAACACCAGCGGTTCGTCCACTCCGGTCCTCTCGTACTAGGAGCAGCTTCCTTCAATCATCCAACGCCCACGGCAGATAGGGACCGAACTGTCTCACGACGTTCTGAACCCAGCTCGCGTACCACTTTAAATGGCGAACAGCCATACCCTTGGGACCGACTTCAGCCCCAGGATGTGATGAGCCGACATCGAGGTGCCAAACACCGCCGTCGATATGAACTCTTGGGCGGTATCAGCCTGTTATCCCCGGAGTACCTTTTATCCGTTGAGCGATGGCCCTTCCATACAGAACCACCGGATCACTATGACCTACTTTCGTACCTGCTCGACGTGTATGTCTCGCAGTTAAGCTGGCTTATGCCATTGCACTAACCGTACGATGTCCGACCGTACTTAGCCAACCTTCGTGCTCCTCCGTTACTCTTTGGGAGGAGACCGCCCCAGTCAAACTACCCACCAGGCACTGTCCCGAACCCCGATAAGGGGCCGCGGTTAGAACATCAAAACTACAAGGGTGGTATTTCAAGATTGACTCCACTCCATCTAGCGACGAAGCTTCAAAGTCTCCCACCTATCCTACACATGTAGGTTCAATGTTCAGTGCCAAGCTATAGTAAAGGTTCACGGGGTCTTTCCGTCTAGCCGCGGGTATACGGCATCTTCACCGCAATTTCAACTTCACTGAGTCTCGGCTGGAGACAGCGTGGCCATCATTACGCCATTCGTGCAGGTCGGAACTTACCCGACAAGGAATTTCGCTACCTTAGGACCGTTATAGTTACGGCCGCCGTTTACTTGGGCTTCGATCATGAGCTTCTCCGAAGATAACCCAATCAATTAACCTTCAAGCACCGGGCAGGCGTCATACCGTATACGTCATCTTGCGATTTTGCACAGTACTGTGTTTTTGATAAACAGTTGCAGCCACCTGGTATCTGCGACTGCCAGCAGCTTAGAGAGCAAGTCTCATCACCGCCAGCAGCGTACCTTCTCCCGAAGTTACGGTACCATTTTGCCTAGTTCCTTCAGCCGAGTTCTCTCAAGCGCCTTGGTATTCTCTACCCGACCACCTGTGTCGGTTTGGGGTACGATTCCTACTAACCTGAAGCTTAGAAGATTTTCCTGGAAGCATGGCATCAACTACTTCATCCCCTTGGGGACTCGTCATCAACTCTCAGCCTAGTGTTCACCCGGATTTGCCTAAGTGAACAGCCTACAGTCTTAAACGCGGACAACCAACGCCGCGCTAGCCTAGCCTTCTCCGTCTCTCCATCGCAGTTAGCAGAAGTACGGGAATATTGACCCGTTTCCCATCGACTACGCCTTTCGGCCTCGCCTTAGGGGTCGACTCACCCTGCCCCGATTAACGTTGGACAGGAACCCTTGGTCTTTCGGCGTGGGGGTTTTTCACCCCCATTATCGTTACTCATGTCAGCATTCGCACTTCTGATACGTCCAGTGTGGGTTACCCCTTCACCTTCAACCGCTTACAGAACGCTCCTCTACCGCTTGCTCATAAGAGCAAACCCATAGCTTCGGTGTATTGCTTAGCCCCGTTAAATCTTCCGCGCAGGCCGACTCGACTAGTGAGCTATTACGCTTTCTTTAAATGATGGCTGCTTCTAAGCCAACATCCTAGCTGTCTAAGCCTTCCCACATCGTTTCCCACTTAGCAATAACTTTGGGACCTTAGCTGATGGTCTGGGTTGTTTCCCTTTTGACGACGGACGTTAGCACCCGCCGTCTGTCTCCCGAGTAGTACTCACTGGTATTCGGAGTTTGCAAAGGGTTGGTAAGTCGGGATGACCCCCTAGCCTTAACAGTGCTCTACCCCCAGTGGTATTCGCTCGAGGCGCTACCTAAATAGCTTTCGAGGAGAACCAGATATCTCCGAGTTTGATTGGCCTTTCACCCCCAGCCACAAGTCATCCGCTAATTTTTCAACATTAGTCGGTTCGGTCCTCCAGTTGATGTTACTCAACCTTCAACCTGCCCATGGCTAGATCACTCGGTTTCGGGTCTACACCTTGCAACTAAACGCGCAGTTAACACTCGGTTTCCCTACGGCTCCGCTATTCGCTTAACCTCGCTACAAAATGTAAGTCGCTGACCCATTATACAAAAGGTACGCAGTCACGGTCTCAAGAACCGCTCCCACTGCTTGTACGTACACGGTTTCAGGTTCTATTTCACTCCCCTCACAGGGGTTCTTTTCGCCTTTCCCTCACGGTACTGGTTCACTATCGGTCAGTCAGGAGTATTTAGCCTTGGAGGATGGTCCCCCCATATTCAAACAGGATGTCACGTGTCCCGCCTTACTCGATTTCATCTATGGTTAGTTTTCATGTACGGGGCTATCACCCTGTGCCGCTGTGCTTTCCAACACATTCCACTAACACCCCATAGACTTAAGGGCTAATCCCCGTTCGCTCGCCGCTACTAGGGGAATCTCGGTTGATTTCTTTTCCTCTGGGTACTTAGATGTTTCAGTTCCCCAGGTTCGCCTCATAACGCTATGTATTCACGTTATGATGACCACTTATGTGGCCGGGTTTCCCCATTCGGACATCGTTAGCTCAAATGCTTGTTACTAGCTCGCCAACGCTTTTCGCAAGTTACTACGTCCTTCATCGCCTCTGACTGCCAAGGCATCCACCGTATACGCTTAGTCACTTAACCATACAACCCAAATAAGTTTCTAAGAACCTGTAATCAAGATGTACCGTAACTAGCTGGTTTATTACTAATTTGCATCTCTTACGAGTACACAAATTCGCCTTAGTTTTTAGAATATTCAAGACACTTAATAAAGTGTTTTGAGAACTCAATGTATTACTGAAAAGGGATTAACTTCCCAATAATACGATTTGTAATTAATTAACATGACAGACTCATGTAATTAAATACTATCAGCTTTCCAAATTGTTAAAGAACAATGCTAACCGGCTGGCGGCGCATTTCGCTCAACTCCATCAAGGAGTAACAAGCAATCTGTGTGAACACTCAACAAACATTAAGTTAGTCGTATAGGTAAGGAGGTGATCCAGCCCCAGGTTCCCCTAGGGCTACCTTGTTACGACTTCACCCCAGTCATGAACCACACCGTGGTAAACGTCCCCCCGAAGGTTAGACTATCTACTTCTGGTGCAGCCCACTCCCATGGTGTGACGGGCGGTGTGTACAAGGCCCGGGAACGTATTCACCGTAGCATTCTGATCTACGATTACTAGCGATTCCGACTTCATGGAGTCGAGTTGCAGACTCCAATCCGGACTACGACGTACTTTGTGAGATTAGCTAGACCTTGCGGCTTTGCAACCCTCTGTATACGCCATTGTAGCACGTGTGTAGCCCTACTCGTAAGGGCCATGATGACTTGACGTCGTCCCCACCTTCCTCCGGTTTATCACCGGCAGTCTCCCTAGAGTTCCCACCATAACGTGCTGGCAAATAAGGATAGGGGTTGCGCTCGTTGCGGGACTTAACCCAACATTTCACAACACGAGCTGACGACAGCCATGCAGCACCTGTCTCAGAGTTCCCGAAGGCACTAAGCTATCTCTAGCGAATTCTCTGGATGTCAAGAGTAGGTAAGGTTCTTCGCGTTGCATCGAATTAAACCACATGCTCCACCGCTTGTGCGGGCCCCCGTCAATTCATTTGAGTTTTAACCTTGCGGCCGTACTCCCCAGGCGGTCTACTTAATGCGTTAGCTTGGGAGCCCAGTGCTCAAGGCACCAAACTCCGAGTAGACATCGTTTACGGCGTGGACTACCAGGGTATCTAATCCTGTTTGCTCCCCACGCTTTCGTACATGAGCGTCAGTCTTTGTCCAGGGGGCCGCCTTCGCCACCGGTATTCCTTCAGATCTCTACGCATTTCACCGCTACACCTGAAATTCTACCCCCTCTACAAGACTCTAGTTCACCAGTTCCAAATGCAATTCCCAGGTTGAGCCCGGGGATTTCACATCTGGCTTAATGAACCGCCTGCGTACGCTTTACGCCCAGTAATTCCGATTAACGCTTGGACCCCTCGTATTACCGCGGCTGCTGGCACGAAGTTAGCCGGTCCTTCTTCTGTAGGTAACGTCACAGTAATGGCGTATTAAACCACTACCTTTCCTCCCTACTGAAAGTGCTTTACAACCCTAGGGCCTTCTTCACACACGCGGCATGGCTGCATCAGGGTTTCCCCCATTGTGCAATATTCCCCACTGCTGCCTCCCGTAGGAGTCTGGGCCGTGTCTCAGTCCCAGTGTGGCTGATCATCCTCTCAGAACAGCTAGGGATCGTCGCCTTGGTAAGCCATTACCTTACCAACTAGCTAATCCCACCTAGGTTCATCCAATCGCGAAAGGCCCGAAGGTCCCCTCCTTTCCCCCGTAGGGCGTATGCGGTATTAGCAGTCGTTTCCAACTGTTATCCCCCTCGACTGGGCAGATCCCTAGGCATTACTCACCCGTCCGCCGCTCGTCAGCAAAGAAAGCAAGCTTTCTTCCTGTTACCGCTCGACTTGCATGTGTTAGGCCTGCCGCCAGCGTTCAATCTGAGCCATGATCAAACTCTTCAATTAAAGTTTTTTGAGACTAAGTCTCGGCTCAATGAATTCTGATTACATTATGCAGACTCGGAAGAATCTACATCCTGTTTGTTACATATTGCTATGAACACTCATCGTTACATTGATAATAATTTTGATTGCTGCATTCTTTACAAGAAAGAAGTCAGCAATTTCGATTAACTCAACACCTGTGAGTGTCCACACAGATTTACTTGTTTGATTGTTAAAGAGCGTTGACCGTGTTGGTCAGGGATGCGTATTCTACGCTTTCCCTCGTTGGCGTCAAGTGTTTTTTCAAACTTCTTTTTGCCGTTAATTTGAAGTGGTTAAAACCTTCTCAAATCAACCTGACTCAGTGTTTCGCTGTTGCGCTCTGCCGTGTCAGTGGATGCGCATTATAGGGAGATTATGAAACACCGCAAGGGCTTTTTTCAATTAATTTCAGTTTTATTAAACTTAAGCATTTAGCAACAAGATACTCAGAAGTTAACCCCATAGTTATCCACATTAATGTTGTTGTATCATTAACTATTAGAATTACTGTTCAACTTCATTAGGTCACTCTTTGAATTAACTTAAACTCAATAAGCTAAACATACTGCACAACCTTACCTCTGGAAGCTTTAAATATAAGCATCTGTTAAACCGAATTTACTTTCAAAGACTAGAAAGTAGAGGCTGTATGATAATTTTAAATAAAAATAATTTGTAATACTGGAACAAAAAGCCGAAATGACCCCACGTTTATTTTGTTAATTTCGTTAGAACAACTTTTAGTAAACTTGAGCTCTCTATATCTATCTAAATAACCTTCCAACTACGACAAACAGTAATTCAAGTTGCAGTAAAAAAGCATTCAGCTCTATCCGTTAGCAATCAACTCACTTAAGTAGAGTGGCCAGGGAAAGGAAATGATTTATTTCATTAAGTATCAATGGATACTAACGTCATTGACGTTACATAGTTTTGCTTGAACAAATTATTAACAAGTTTTATTCACTCAATTTTTAATCTTAGTTCTCTCTTTTACCTCCACTGACTTACTCGTTTAGTAGAGGAATAAACCTCTATTTAACAGATAATACTAACAACATAATCAATCAATTTTTGTAGATAAGTAGTGGCACCCTAGCATGGCCTGTGGTCATTTGGATCTTAGTTAACAAGCTAGAAGCAGATTCAAGGATTAGAGATTAGAGATTAGAGACTAGAGACTAGAGACTAGAGACTAGAGATGATTGATGATTGATGATTGATGATTGATGATTGATGATTGATGATTGATGATTGACCATTAATTTGCTTTTAAAAAATACAACCAATGAATAACGTGAATAATATTATCCTTAAAACCCTAAATTATAGACACAAAAAAGCCCGCTATATTAATAGCGGGCTATCTGCTCTCATAGAGAGATAATTAGCGTCTGGGAATGACCTACTTTCACATGGGGAGACCCCACACTATCATCGGCGCTATTGCGTTTCACTACTGAGTTCGGGATGGGATCAGGTGGGACCACAATGCTATTGTCCCCAGACAAATCTGGTTTTAAAGATGGTGCTGATACCCAGAATCGAACTGGGGACCTCATCCTTACCAAGGATGCGCTCTACCGACTGAGCCATATCAGCATGATCTTGCTCAATATTACTTTTCAGTAATTTAAGACTTAAATTAGGCGCTTGGCAATGACCTACTTTCACATGGGGAGACCCCACACTATCATCGGCGCTATTGCGTTTCACTACTGAGTTCGGGATGGGATCAGGTGGGACCACAATGCTATTGTCACCAAGCAAATTCGGGTGTTAATCGCTGTCGCAATTAACTAAATTCGGAAAGCTGTTTGTTTCTTTGAGTTTTCGACTTCATTAAGTGCTTTATATTCTTCACTAAGTCTTTTGTAATAAATCTAGTTACCATCAACTCAGATACACCTACATGGATGTAGGCAGTGCCAAGAAATGATTGGACTCATTTCTGGTAAAACTTATCTGGGTTGTATGGTTAAGCCTCACGAGTCATTAGTACAGGTTAGCTCAACGCCTCACAACGCTTACACACCCTGCCTATCAACGTCCTAGTCTCGAACGGCTCTTTAGAGGAATTAAATTCCTAGGGATGACTCATCTTAGGACTCGCTTCCCGCTTAGATGCTTTCAGCGGTTATCGATTCCGAACGTAGCTACCGGGCAATGCTATTGGCATAACAACCCGAACACCAGCGGTTCGTCCACTCCGGTCCTCTCGTACTAGGAGCAGCTTCCTTCAATCATCCAACGCCCACGGCAGATAGGGACCGAACTGTCTCACGACGTTCTGAACCCAGCTCGCGTACCACTTTAAATGGCGAACAGCCATACCCTTGGGACCGACTTCAGCCCCAGGATGTGATGAGCCGACATCGAGGTGCCAAACACCGCCGTCGATATGAACTCTTGGGCGGTATCAGCCTGTTATCCCCGGAGTACCTTTTATCCGTTGAGCGATGGCCCTTCCATACAGAACCACCGGATCACTATGACCTACTTTCGTACCTGCTCGACGTGTATGTCTCGCAGTTAAGCTGGCTTATGCCATTGCACTAACCGTACGATGTCCGACCGTACTTAGCCAACCTTCGTGCTCCTCCGTTACTCTTTGGGAGGAGACCGCCCCAGTCAAACTACCCACCAGGCACTGTCCCGAACCCCGATAAGGGGCCGCGGTTAGAACATCAAAACTACAAGGGTGGTATTTCAAGATTGACTCCACTCCATCTAGCGACGAAGCTTCAAAGTCTCCCACCTATCCTACACATGTAGGTTCAATGTTCAGTGCCAAGCTATAGTAAAGGTTCACGGGGTCTTTCCGTCTAGCCGCGGGTATACGGCATCTTCACCGCAATTTCAACTTCACTGAGTCTCGGCTGGAGACAGCGTGGCCATCATTACGCCATTCGTGCAGGTCGGAACTTACCCGACAAGGAATTTCGCTACCTTAGGACCGTTATAGTTACGGCCGCCGTTTACTTGGGCTTCGATCATGAGCTTCTCCGAAGATAACCCAATCAATTAACCTTCAAGCACCGGGCAGGCGTCATACCGTATACGTCATCTTGCGATTTTGCACAGTACTGTGTTTTTGATAAACAGTTGCAGCCACCTGGTATCTGCGACTGCCAGCAGCTTAGAGAGCAAGTCTCATCACCGCCAGCAGCGTACCTTCTCCCGAAGTTACGGTACCATTTTGCCTAGTTCCTTCAGCCGAGTTCTCTCAAGCGCCTTGGTATTCTCTACCCGACCACCTGTGTCGGTTTGGGGTACGATTCCTACTAACCTGAAGCTTAGAAGATTTTCCTGGAAGCATGGCATCAACTACTTCATCCCCTTGGGGACTCGTCATCAACTCTCAGCCTAGTGTTCACCCGGATTTGCCTAAGTGAACAGCCTACAGTCTTAAACGCGGACAACCAACGCCGCGCTAGCCTAGCCTTCTCCGTCTCTCCATCGCAGTTAGCAGAAGTACGGGAATATTGACCCGTTTCCCATCGACTACGCCTTTCGGCCTCGCCTTAGGGGTCGACTCACCCTGCCCCGATTAACGTTGGACAGGAACCCTTGGTCTTTCGGCGTGGGGGTTTTTCACCCCCATTATCGTTACTCATGTCAGCATTCGCACTTCTGATACGTCCAGTGTGGGTTACCCCTTCACCTTCAACCGCTTACAGAACGCTCCTCTACCGCTTGCTCCTAAGAGCAAACCCATAGCTTCGGTGTATTGCTTAGCCCCGTTAAATCTTCCGCGCAGGCCGACTCGACTAGTGAGCTATTACGCTTTCTTTAAATGATGGCTGCTTCTAAGCCAACATCCTAGCTGTCTAAGCCTTCCCACATCGTTTCCCACTTAGCAATAACTTTGGGACCTTAGCTGATGGTCTGGGTTGTTTCCCTTTTGACGACGGACGTTAGCACCCGCCGTCTGTCTCCCGAGTAGTACTCACTGGTATTCGGAGTTTGCAAAGGGTTGGTAAGTCGGGATGACCCCCTAGCCTTAACAGTGCTCTACCCCCAGTGGTATTCGCTCGAGGCGCTACCTAAATAGCTTTCGAGGAGAACCAGATATCTCCGAGTTTGATTGGCCTTTCACCCCCAGCCACAAGTCATCCGCTAATTTTTCAACATTAGTCGGTTCGGTCCTCCAGTTGATGTTACTCAACCTTCAACCTGCCCATGGCTAGATCACTCGGTTTCGGGTCTACACCTTGCAACTAAACGCGCAGTTAACACTCGGTTTCCCTACGGCTCCGCTATTCGCTTAACCTCGCTACAAAATGTAAGTCGCTGACCCATTATACAAAAGGTACGCAGTCACGGTCTCAAGAACCGCTCCCACTGCTTGTACGTACACGGTTTCAGGTTCTATTTCACTCCCCTCACAGGGGTTCTTTTCGCCTTTCCCTCACGGTACTGGTTCACTATCGGTCAGTCAGGAGTATTTAGCCTTGGAGGATGGTCCCCCCATATTCAAACAGGATGTCACGTGTCCCGCCTTACTCGATTTCATCTATGGTTAGTTTTCATGTACGGGGCTATCACCCTGTGCCGCTGTGCTTTCCAACACATTCCACTAACACCCCATAGACTTAAGGGCTAATCCCCGTTCGCTCGCCGCTACTAGGGGAATCTCGGTTGATTTCTTTTCCTCTGGGTACTTAGATGTTTCAGTTCCCCAGGTTCGCCTCATAACGCTATGTATTCACGTTATGATGACCACTTATGTGGCCGGGTTTCCCCATTCGGACATCGTTAGCTCAAATGCTTGTTACTAGCTCGCCAACGCTTTTCGCAAGTTACTACGTCCTTCATCGCCTCTGACTGCCAAGGCATCCACCGTATACGCTTAGTCACTTAACCATACAACCCAAATAAGTTTCTAAAAGAAACAAACTGTTGTTAAAGCCCATAGCCTTAACAGTCGTATCGTAACTAGCTGGTTTATTACTAATTTGCATCTCTTACGAGTACACAAATTCGCCTTAGTTTTTAGAATATTCAAGACACTTAATAAAGTGTTTTGAGAACTCAATGTATTATCGAAAAGGGATTAACTTCCCAATAATACGATTTGTAATTAATTAACATGACAGACTCATGTAATTAAATACTATCAGCTTTCCAAATTGTTAAAGAACGGGCTTAAAAAAGCCAAAGATAAAGCTGTCGCTTTATCTTTGGCGTCTCTATCCAAATATGCATGACTTACGATTATTTATAAGTAAGTAAATGGTGGAGCTATGCGGGATCGAACCGCAGACCTCCTGCGTGCAAGGCAGGCGCTCTCCCAGCTGAGCTATAGCCCCATTTACATGCAGTCAAACAAATTTACGTTAATACAAAATCTTTCTTTAGGAGAAAATAAAGATTTTGGTGGGTCAGAGTGGACTTGAACCACCGACCTCACCCTTATCAGGGGTGCGCTCTAACCAGCTGAGCTACAGACCCAACGTAATTTTGCTCTTTCTTTCTATCAAGTAATCTGTGTGAACACTCAACAAACATTAAGTTAGTCGTATAGGTAAGGAGGTGATCCAGCCCCAGGTTCCCCTAGGGCTACCTTGTTACGACTTCACCCCAGTCATGAACCACACCGTGGTAAACGTCCCCCCGAAGGTTAGACTATCTACTTCTGGTGCAGCCCACTCCCATGGTGTGACGGGCGGTGTGTACAAGGCCCGGGAACGTATTCACCGTAGCATTCTGATCTACGATTACTAGCGATTCCGACTTCATGGAGTCGAGTTGCAGACTCCAATCCGGACTACGACGTACTTTGTGAGATTAGCTAGACCTTGCGGCTTTGCAACCCTCTGTATACGCCATTGTAGCACGTGTGTAGCCCTACTCGTAAGGGCCATGATGACTTGACGTCGTCCCCACCTTCCTCCGGTTTATCACCGGCAGTCTCCCTAGAGTTCCCACCATAACGTGCTGGCAAATAAGGATAGGGGTTGCGCTCGTTGCGGGACTTAACCCAACATTTCACAACACGAGCTGACGACAGCCATGCAGCACCTGTCTCAGAGTTCCCGAAGGCACTAAGCTATCTCTAGCGAATTCTCTGGATGTCAAGAGTAGGTAAGGTTCTTCGCGTTGCATCGAATTAAACCACATGCTCCACCGCTTGTGCGGGCCCCCGTCAATTCATTTGAGTTTTAACCTTGCGGCCGTACTCCCCAGGCGGTCTACTTAATGCGTTAGCTTGGGAGCCCAGTGCTCAAGGCACCAAACTCCGAGTAGACATCGTTTACGGCGTGGACTACCAGGGTATCTAATCCTGTTTGCTCCCCACGCTTTCGTACATGAGCGTCAGTCTTTGTCCAGGGGGCCGCCTTCGCCACCGGTATTCCTTCAGATCTCTACGCATTTCACCGCTACACCTGAAATTCTACCCCCTCTACAAGACTCTAGTTCACCAGTTCCAAATGCAATTCCCAGGTTGAGCCCGGGGATTTCACATCTGGCTTAATGAACCGCCTGCGTACGCTTTACGCCCAGTAATTCCGATTAACGCTTGGACCCCTCGTATTACCGCGGCTGCTGGCACGAAGTTAGCCGGTCCTTCTTCTGTAGGTAACGTCACAGCAACAACGTATTAAGCTGCTACCTTTCCTCCCTACTGAAAGTGCTTTACAACCCTAGGGCCTTCTTCACACACGCGGCATGGCTGCATCAGGGTTTCCCCCATTGTGCAATATTCCCCACTGCTGCCTCCCGTAGGAGTCTGGGCCGTGTCTCAGTCCCAGTGTGGCTGATCATCCTCTCAGAACAGCTAGGGATCGTCGCCTTGGTAAGCCATTACCTTACCAACTAGCTAATCCCACCTAGGTTCATCCAATCGCGAAAGGCCCGAAGGTCCCCTCCTTTCCCCCGTAGGGCGTATGCGGTATTAGCAGTCGTTTCCAACTGTTATCCCCCTCGACTGGGCAGATCCCTAGGCATTACTCACCCGTCCGCCGCTCGTCAGCAAAGAAGCAAGCTTCTTTCTGTTACCGCTCGACTTGCATGTGTTAGGCCTGCCGCCAGCGTTCAATCTGAGCCATGATCAAACTCTTCAATTAAAGTTTTTTGAGACTAAGTCTCGGCTCAATGAATTCTGATTACATTATGCAGACTCGGAAGAATCTACATCCTGTTTGTTACATATTGCTATGAACACTCATCGTTACATTGATAATAATTTTGATTGCTGCATTCTTTACAAGAAAGAAGTCAGCAATTTCGATTAACTCAACACCTGTGAGTGTCCACACAGATTACTTGATAAATTGTTAAAGAGCGTTAGCGCATCTCGGTAAGCCCGAGTGGCTAGGGATGCGTATTTTACGCAATTCCCGTTTCGCGTCAAGTCATTTTTAAACTAATTTAAAAACTCTTTTCAGCGTCACTTTACAGTGAACTGATTTGGCGTGTACACCATGCTATTGCGTGGTTTGCCGTGTCAGTGGATGCGCATTATAGGCAGATTCTGAAACACCGCAAGGGCTTTTTTCAATTAATTTCACTTATTTTAAAACTTTTTATTTAGCCACAAGCTAATCACTATTAATCCACAAACTTATCCACAAACCCGACATTTGTGCCTGTTTCTTATACTATTTTACAGGTATAAAAAAAGCAGCTAATAATAGCTGCTTTTAATCAATGCCTTCAAGAGAGCCTAAATTAGGTTAACTTACCATGGCACTGCTTGTACTTTTTACCAGAACCACATGGACAAGGATCATTTCGACCTACTTTCTCACCATCGCGGATGACTGTTCTTGGTATTGCGGCTTCAGCTTCTGAGTTATCAGTTAATGCTTCGGATGCTGCGTGCTGATAATCGCGTTGGATTTTGGCTTCTTCGTCACGACGACGCTGTTCCATTTCATCTACATCTGACTGAGCCTGTACTTGAACTTTAGATAGGACACTGATGACATCCAATTTAAGTGACTCTAGCATTTGCTGGAATAACTCAAATGATTCGCGCTTATACTCTTGCTTTGGATTCTTTTGAGCATAGCCACGTAAGTGGATACCTTGACGTAAATGATCCATTGCAGCCAGATGTTCTTTCCATAAACCATCTAGAGTTTGCAGCATAACCGCTTTTTCGAACTGGCGAAGTACTTGAGCACCGACCATTTCTTCCTTAGCTTTATATGCATCACTCCAACTGGTTACGATTCTTTCACGTAGCGTTTCTTCGTGTAAGTCATCTTCAGTATCTAACCACTGTTGAATCGTCAGTTTTAAACCATACTCTTGTTCGAGACGTTGCTCTAATCCTGGAACGTCCCACAACTCTTCAACTGATTGCTGAGGAATATATTGATCGATAACGGTACTAACCACATCTTGTTCGATGTTCGAAATAGTATCTTCGATACTTTCAGCATCCATCAACTCATTACGTTGTGAGTAAACAACTTGGCGTTGGTCATTTGCAACATCATCATATTCAAGTAATTGCTTACGAATATCAAAGTTACGAGCTTCTACTTTACGTTGAGCATTTTCAATAGCACGTGAAACCCAAGGATGCTCGATGGCTTCACCTTCTTCCATACCCAGTTTCTTCATCATGCCGGTCACTTTATCTGAAGCGAAGATGCGCATTAAGCTATCTTCCATAGATAAATAGAAGCGTGAAGAACCCGCATCACCTTGACGACCAGAACGACCACGTAACTGGTTATCAATACGACGAGATTCATGACGTTCAGTACCAAGAATATGCAGGCCACCAGAAGCAATAACTGCATCATGACGCACTTGCCACTCAGCTTTAATTTTAGCAATTTGATCTTCGGTAGGATTCTTCAGCGCTTCAACTTCAACTTTCCAGTTGCCGCCTAATACGATATCCGTACCACGACCTGCCATGTTTGTAGCAATTGTCACTGTACCTGCGCTACCCGCATCGGCAACAATTTGCGCTTCTTTCTCATGGAACTTTGCATTCAATACTGAATGAGGGATTTTTGCTTGCTTTAATAGCGTCGCTAATAACTCAGATTGCTCAATTGATACCGTACCCACAAGTACTGGCTGGCCACGCTCACGACAACCTTTAATATCGGTAATAATCGCGTTGTATTTTTCAGTTGCAGTTAGATAAACCAAATCCGCCATATCATTACGAACCATTGGCTTATTAGTTGGTACTACTACAGTATCAAGTCCGTAAATATGCTGGAACTCAAATGCTTCAGTATCGGCGGTACCTGTCATACCTGCTAACTTCTCGTATTGGCGGAAGTAGTTTTGGAATGTGATAGACGCTAAGGTTTGGTTTTCGTTTTGAATGTTTACACCTTCTTTAGCTTCTACAGCTTGATGTAAACCTTCAGACCAACGACGACCAGGCATTGTACGACCAGTATGCTCGTCAACAATAATCACTTCGCCATCTTGAACAATGTAGTCAACATCACGCTCAAATAACGTATGTGCACGAAGTGCTGCATTAACGTGATGCAATAAAGAGATGTTAGCAGCAGAGTAAAGTGAATCACCTTCACCTAATACGCCAAGTTCGATAAGCAGTTGTTCTACTTTTTCTTGACCACGTTCAGTGAAATGAACTTGTTTTGCTTTTTCATCAATGCTGAAATCACCTTCACCAATCTCATCTTCGGTATCTTCTTTATCTTGGACAATAAGATTTGGGATTAGCGTGTTTACTTTGATGTATAGCTCAGAACTGTTTTCAGCAGCGCCAGAAATAATCAATGGTGTACGTGCTTCATCAATCAGAATTGAATCGACTTCATCAATTAGTGCATAGTGAAGTGGACGCTGAACACGCTCTTGTGGCGAAAACGCCATGTTGTCACGAAGGTAATCAAAACCAAACTCGTTGTTAGTACCATAGGTAATATCTGAGTTATAAGCTTCTTTCTTTTCTACTTGGCCAAGACCTGCGACGTTAATGCCGACAGTTAAACCTAGGAATTCAAAAAGAGGACGGTTATTTTCAGCATCACGGCCAGCAAGATAGTCATTCACTGTAATAACGTGAACACCTTTCCCTGTTAAACCGTTTAGATATGCTGGCAGTGTTGCGGTAAGAGTTTTACCTTCACCCGTTCTCATTTCAGCGATACGGTTACTATCGAGTACCATACCACCTAATAATTGGACGTCGAAATGACGCATTTCGAATACACGCTTTGATGCTTCACGAACTGTAGCAAATGCTTCAGCCATAATAGCTTCTAATGTTTCACCATTTTCTATGCGCTGACGAAACTCTTCTGTTTTTGCTTTTAGTTCGTCATCAGTCAGCTTTTCATATTCAGCTTCTAATGCGTTAATCTTAGTTACAACTTTACCAAGGCCTTTCAAGGTACGGTCGTTACGACTGCCGAATACTTTTGTCAGTAATTTGCCTAACATCTTAATCACTTATCTCTTGTAGGTTGAGCTCAAATGAGCGACTTAACCGAAAATGTTATTAACTAGCCTTGCGATACACGAACTTTCTTGGATCTATTTGCTGTCCGTTTCGCAACACTTCGTAATGCACGTGGGGACCGGTCGACCGGCCTGTGCTACCCATACTGGCAATTTTATCGCCTTTGGCAACGACGTCACCTAGGTTTACTGACATAGATTTATTGTGTCCATAACGAGTGCGAAGACCATTTCCATGATCAATTTCCACAAGCCCGCCATAACCAAGCATATTTCCTGACCATGTAACTACGCCTGCAGCAGTAGCAATCACATCGCCGCCTTCCTTGCCCGCAAAATCAATGCCTTTATGCAATGTTCTACGACCATTAAAAGGGTCATTTCGTAAACCGTAGGGCGAAGATAACCAACCTTTAACGATTGGTCGCCCTGATATATAACGTTCTTTATCTATATGGAGATTAGTTGCCACTGTTTCAAGTAGTGATAACTGAACATTATTATTATCAATTCTGGAGGCCAACTGTGACATGTCATCTAACAGTTGGTTTAATTCAACACCTGCGCCTATTTCACTTAACCCACCGACACCCACTTCGGTAGAAAAATCGAATTGATCTTCAAGTAAATTATTTTCGGCAACTTGCTGACCTAACGCCTCTAGACGAGTAACGTTAGCTTGCATACGCGCGACGTGGGCAACTAAGGTGCTTAATTGTGTTTCTGTCGCTTTTTTGAGATTAATGACTTGTTGTTTTTGCTGTTCGCGCAATTTCTGATTTTCATCAACTTTGGTTTGCTGCGCAGCAAAACGATCAGCACTCTGCTGGTAAAGACCAGTTCCTGCCGCCACTAAAAGGATAGGTAGAAGTAACCAACGTTTGCTAGGATGCCAACGCGTTACTCCATTTCGACCTTGAATAAAAACTGTTACACTCATAGCCTAACTCAGCCATCTTATTATCATATGAAAAAGCCCCCTCAAGATCTCAGTAGATTACTACATCAATCGGGAACATTACCGGAACTCGCTGAGAAAGCAGAACTGTTAAACCAACTGAATAACTACGTTAAGCAGTGCTTAAATGGTCCTGTTAGTGAACAGCTAAAAGTCGCTAATCTTCGTCAGGGTGTTCTTGTTATTGAAACTACTTCGGCTGCATGGGCTGCTAGAATAAATTTCCAAAAGACCAAACTACTGCAACAACTTCAGGAAGAAACGCTTCCAATGCTTACCGCTATAGAGGTTAAAGTCAACCCAGGGATAGCAATTACGCCAAGTAAAGCACCAACTAATTATGCAAAAATCAGCCCTGCAGCTGCACAACACCTGCAGTCATTGGCTGATCACGTAGAAGGTTCTCTTGGCGAAAAACTAAAACGGCTGGCTGCATTAGCCAGCCGTAATAGGCAATCTTAATATTTTTACGCTAAAGATACAGCGCCTGGCACCATAAAGCTAAGTGGTACATCAACTTCATTTTCAAAGCTGACTAACTCCCAAGCTTCCTGATGTGCAAGTAATGCTCTAACCAATTGGTTATTTAAAGCATGACCTGTTTTATAAGCACAGAACTCACCAACAATGGCATGTCCTGCTACATATAAATCACCAAATGCGTCAAGAATCTTATGCTTAACAAATTCGTCCTCATATCGCAGACCATCAGGGTTAAGGACACGATATTCATCAAGCACAACAGCATTTTCCATGCTGCCACCTAATGCTAAATTGTTAGCACGAAGGTATTCAATATCTTGCATAAAGCCGAACGTTCTAGCGCGGCTAATATCTTTAACAAAAGCAGATGTTGAAAAATCCATCACCATATGTTGCTGACTACGTGAAATTTCAGGGTGATTAAAGTCGATTTTGAAATCAACTCTAAAGCCTTTGAATGGCTTTAATTCAGCCCATTTATCGCCGTCTTCAACGCGAATGGTTTGATTGATTTTGATATATTTTTTAGCTACCGATTGCTCTTTAATTCCTGCACTTTGCAGTAAAAAAACAAACGGACTTGCACTGCCATCCATAATCGGGATTTCAGGAGCATCAACTTCGATAACAGCGTTATCTATGCCAAGGCCTGCAAGTGCTGCAAATAAATGTTCGATAGTTGAAATGCGAACACCTTCATCATTAACTAATGCCGTACACATAGTTGTTTCACGAACAAGATGCGCCTTTGCAGGAATTTCCACTGCTGGGCTTAAATCTGTGCGTCTAAGTACGATACCAGTGTTGACAGGTGCGGGCATAATGCACAGAGTTACCTTGTTGCCGGAATGCAATCCGACACCAGTACTCTTCACCATTTTTTGAACAGTTCTTTGAAAAATCATTCAGTTACCCGTTTTAATCACTTTTAAATAAACATTCTTGAGCTATATATACTGAGTAAACCCAGTAAGCTGAGGCGGTATACTACCATAAAATTGTCTTTTCACAAAAAAACACCCTTTACAGTCTTTTTATCCGCCTCTACTTACATAAGCAACATTTTATCAACATCTTAGACTTTCTAGATTTTCATTTTACTATCAGCAACTAATCAGCTTGCTTACGTAAAAATGCTGGAATATCTAAGTAATCACCGTCAACTCGTGCTGCAGGTTGTGCTGCTTGCTGAGGTGCAGGAACAGCGTTGCCTGTCGGTGCAACGTAGCTTGCTGCTACATTTTGCTCTTCAACTGGCTCAACTTTTGTCTCAACAACTGGAGCAGGCTCAGGACGTGAAACAGGCTTAGTCACTAATTGGATATCAGGCTTTTTCTCAGCGCCAATACCAGTAGCAACAACAGTTACACGAAGCTCTTCACTCATTTCTGGATCAATCACAGCACCAACAACCACTGTCGCATTATCAGATGCATAAGCTTTAACGTGATTACCCACTGTTTCTAGCTCTTCAATACTGATATCCATACCTGCTGTGATGTTAACTAATACGCCGCGCGCACCAGCTAGATCAATATCTTCAAGTAATGGACTTGCAACAGCCGCTTCAGCAGCTTCTTCCGCACGGTCATCACCAGTAGCAACGCCTGTGCCCATCATGGCATTACCCATTTCTGACATAACCGTTTTAACGTCGGCGAAATCCACGTTAATTAGACCAGGGCGAGTAATTAACTCTGCAATACCTTGCACAGCGCCCAATAAAACATTGTTGGCTGCAGCGAATGCGTCCAGCAATGAAGTGCCACGACCCAATACTTTTAATAACTTTTCATTTGGGATAGTGATAAGCGAATCAACATGCTTTGCAAGTTCTGCAATACCTTGATCGGCAAATGTCATGCGCTTCTTGCCTTCAAAAGGAAAAGGCTTAGTTACAACAGCAACGGTTAGAATACCTTCTTCGCGAGCAATCTCAGCAACGACAGGTGCAGCACCAGTACCAGTACCACCGCCCATGCCAGCAGCGATAAAGACCATATCCGATCCTTTAATTGCAGCGCGGATATTTTCTTTATCTTCAACAGCAGCTTGGCGACCCACATCAGGGTTTGCTCCAGCACCTAGACCTTTAGTGACATCACGTCCTAATTGAATTGTAGAGCCTGCACCTGACTTGCGTAATGCCTGAGCATCCGTATTCGTTACGATAAACTCAACACCTTCGATGCTGTGTTTAACCATATGTTCGACAGCGTTACCGCCACCACCACCGACGCCGATGACCTTGATCACCGCCTCGTCATTATGTGTGTCCATGATCTCAAACATTGTCTGATCTCCGTTTGTCTGCGTTATTAAAATTCACCCTTAAACCAGCTTTTGACCCGATTCAAAAGACTGGTAACCCCTTGACGTTCAGGACGTTCGAACTTACGTTCGATAACGCGTCTGGCGCCATAATGAAGCAGCCCTATTCCTGTTGAATAGACTGGCTGATCCACATATTCATTTAACCCTTTTACTGGTAGCGGTGAAGCTACCCTAACTGGCATGCCAAAAGTCGCTTCAGCAATATCAACAGCACCTGTAATTGATGCTGTACCGCCTGTTAATACAATACCTGCAGCAATTTGATCTTCTAAGCCACAGTCAGTTAATTCTTTTAATACCAGTTCAAATAACTCCTGATACCTTGGCTCAACCACTTCCGCTAATGTATGACGAGACATGCTGCGTGAAGGTCGACCACCTACTGAAGGCACTTCAATGCTGTCTTCACGGCTTACCATTGAGCTTCTTGCACTGGCAAATTGCACTTTGATTTGTTCAGCATGCGTTAGTGGCGTTCTGAATATCTTAGCGATATCACTGGTTACTTGATTACCAGCAACCGATATCACTGCACAATGTCTCAATGCACCATTGGTATAAACGGCTATATCAGTGGTTCCGCCACCAATATCAACAATACACACACCTAAGTCTTTTTCGTCATTGGTTAACACTGAGTCTGCAGAAGCAATCCCAGAAAAGACTAAGTCGTCTACAGTTAGCCCGCAACGCTCCACACTTTTAGTGATATTTTTTGCCATGTCATTGGCACAAGTCACGATGTGAGCTTTTGCTTCCATTCGCATACCAGACATACCGATTGGGCTTTTAATGCCATCTTGAACGTCTATTGAATATTCTTGCGGCAGTACATGTAAAATCCGTCTTTCTGTCGGAATTTTTACCGACCGCGCTGTATGAATGACATTATCAACGTCTTCTTGTGTCACTTCTTCATCGTTAATTGACACCATGCCATTTTCGTTCTGACATGCGATATGCTTACCTGAAATACTTAAATACACTGATGAGACTTGGCAATCGGCCATTAACTCGGCTTGATCTAAGGCTCGTTGCACACTTTTAACGATAGAGTCCAAATCATTCACGCCACCTTTGTCCATGCCACGTGAAGGGTGATTGCCTAAACCGACCACGCTAATCTCACCGTCAGGTAGCACTTCACCAATGATCACTGCGACCTTTGACGTGCCTATATCTAGGCCTACGATAAGATTTCTTTCCTGATTTTTGGTCATTTAGTGTCGACTCTCTGTTTTAGTATCGTCCCAGCCAACGGCGACTCCGGTGTCATAGCGTAAATCGATCGTTGCTATTGGCTTTTGATTGCGTGTTATTTCAGGGTAAACATTAATAAATCTTTGTATTCTCGACATTTTGTCTTCTCTACCTAATTCAAGCAGAATGCCGTTATCTAACGTTGCATGCCATGCATGCCTTGGGCTCAAACTTAAACTTGCAAGCTTAAACCCATTAATACTCAATAAATCAGACAATTGCTGATAACTAGTTAACACTTCAGAAGACATTTCTTCTGGGCCTGAAAGTAGTGGCAAACGCTCGATACTTTCATGAGATTGCGCCACAAAGACTTCACCATTAATGTTTAACCAATCATCGCCATTCCAATGGGCTACTGCATGTTGCTCTTGCAAGGTAACCTTAAGCTTTGCAGGCCACTCTCGTCTTACAGATGCGTGATAAACCCAAGGTAACGCCTCTAATGCTTGCTGCACTTCACCTACATCGGCACTAAAAAAACTACGTTCCATCAATGCCTGCAAAGCCGCTTGTATTTCGGCATCTGAGGTATAAACTCGTTCACCTTTTATCGCGACAGCATCTATTGGCAGTGCATCCGCATCATTAAGCAGCACATTTAACTTCAAACCTGCCCAAACTATGGTGAGCAATACTGTCAATAAAAACAGCAAACCTGTATACAAGTACCAATTGACTTCACTCAAATGGCCTTTCAGTTGGCGAGCTTTATCACTCCACGCCACAGTTAATGCAACTCCAAACTGTACACTGTCACTTTCATTGGGCAATTCACCATTATATCTAGCATACTGACGGTATTAAAGCTTATATTTACAAACAGTTATAATATAAAATTCATTCATCAATTATTAGTATCCGCCAGTTTGACAATCACTTATCGAAGCCTAAATTACTCGATGACAATAACTTCGATAATGCACCGATATTACCAGCACCTTGGGTCAGCAATAAGTCACCCTCTTGCAGCACATCTGGCAATACATCAGCCAATAGTTCAGGTGATGCCACAAAAATCGGATCGACCTGTCCACGTAATCTAATTGAGCGACACAAGGCTCGACCATCTGCGCCAGGTATAACGCTTTCACCTGCAGCATAAACATCTAGCAACAATAGGCCGTCCACTTGCGATAACACTTCAACAAAGTCTTCGTATAAGTCACGCGTTCTACTAAAACGATGTGGCTGATATGCCATAACTAAGCGTTTATCAGGCCAACCAGCTCTAGCCGCTTTAATCGTTGCTAATACTTCGCTAGGGTGATGGCCATAATCATCAACCAACATCACCTTGCCATTCGGAGTATCAAACTCACCAAGATGTTGGAAACGTCTACCAATACCTTCAAACTCTGCTAATGCAGCAACGATAGCGTCATCATCAATATCATCTTCACTAGCAACGGCAATGGCCGCTAATGCATTTAACACGTTATGCTCACCAGGAAGATTTAATACAATATCTAAATCTTCACGATTTTTACGGCGAACACTAAACTGACTCTGATGTCCCACTTGTTTAAAGTTAAGTGCTTGGACATCTGCAATATCACTAAAGCCATAAGTTACAACTTGTCTGCCCACTCTTGGCATGATTTCTTGAATGACTTCATCATCAATACACATCACTGCAACGCCGTAAAAAGGCAAGTTATGTAAAAAGTCCACAAAAGTGGTTTTCAGCTTTTCAAAATCGCCACCGTACGTGTCCATATGATCAGCTTCGATGTTAGTAATAACACTGACCATTGGCTGTAGGTGTAAAAAGCTGGCATCACTTTCGTCAGCTTCTGCAATCAAATAACGACTGGTACCTAATCGTGCATTAGTACCAGCACTATTTAGCAAACCACCAATCACAAAAGTAGGGTCGCGTTCAGCCTGACCATAAACGCTAGCAATTAAGCTCGTTGTGGTTGTTTTTCCGTGGGTGCCAGCAATCGCTACACCATGACGATAACGCATTAATTCAGCTAACATCTCAGCACGGCGTACAATCGGAATTCGACGCTCTTTAGCTGCAATAATTTCAGGGTTTTGTTTATCGATTGCGGTCGAAACCACGACAACATCAACGTCTGCGACACTTTCAGCCTGATGGCCAATAATGATCTTTGCACCTAAACTTTCTAATCTTTCAGTAACACTGTTAACAGCGATATCTGAGCCACTGATCTGATAACCTTCGTTAACTAGTACTTCGGCTATCCCGCCCATACCTGCTCCGCCTATGCCGACGAAATGGATTTTCTTTATCCTTCTCATCTCAGGGATCATGGTGCGTAATTGGGCATACTTTTCTGTTTTAGTCATTTCAATCCTTTCGTGCTAATTCAGCACAAATACTCTCTACACGTTGGGTTGCATCTAACACTGCAACACTTCTGGCTTGTTGCGCCATCTCTAAAACAACGTGTCTTTCTTCAGCAAAAAGGGTTAACTTCTCGGCTAAATTATCTGCGTTTAATATGGTTTGCGGTAATAAAAATGCCGCACCGGCTTCTACTAATACTGAAGCGTTTTTTGTTTGATGGTCGTCAACCGCATGAGGATATGGCACCAAAATACTGGCTCTACCCACTGCAGCTAATTCAGAAACGGTTAATGCTCCTGAGCGACAAACCACAACATCAGCCCAGCGATAAGCGGCTTCCATGTCATCTATAAATTCTGCCACATTGACACTGGCCGCTTGACCCTTGTCTTGATAGTGACTTTTCACGGTAGGCTCATTTCCTTTACCTACCTGATGCCATACGGTAATCGAGTGTTGTTGGCTAAGTTGCCCTACAACATCTGGCATCACATCGTTAAATATCTTGGCACCTAAGCTGCCACCCACCACTAATACTTTTAATGCGGTGTCGTCGCATACCTTTGCAGTTTGCCCTAACTCGATTAACTCTTGTCGAATAGGATTACCCACTACCTCAGCATTCATTGCTGGCAAGAAGGTATTTGGAAACGCACATAGCACTTTGCTGGCGATTCTTGATAACAACTTATTGGTCATTCCCGGTATCGCATTTTGCTCATGCAATACTAATGGAATGCCTGAAATTCTTGCCGCGACTCCACCAGGACCACTAGCAAAGCCACCCATACCTAAAATCACGTCAGGCTTATATTCATTGATAAAAGCCTTAGCTTGCATGATTGAGCGTAAAATTTTAAATGGTGCAGCAAGCTTTCTAATGATGCCATTGCCGCGCACACCTTTAATATCAATGAACTCAATATCAAAACCGTGTTGAGGCACTAAACGCGCCTCCATTCTATCTGCTGTACCTAGCCAGCGTACTTGCCAGCCTTTTTTAGCTAGCGCTTTTGCTACAGCTAGCGCCGGGAATACATGTCCCCCCGTGCCGCCAGCCATCACCAATAATTTAGGTGCATCTGTCATATTAGGGCTCATTTTTTTACTCTCCCTTGCACCGCTTGTGTCAAACTTAACCGCCTTTCATAATCAATGCGTATCAACAGCATTACTGCTGCTGTCATAACCCACAAACTACTGCCGCCATAACTAATAAAGGGCAAAGTCAGTCCCTTTGTCGGTAACATACCAATACTTGCGCCGACGTTTACAACGGTCTGAAAACAAATCCAAATCCCGATACCGTAAGCTAAATAACTTTCAAATGGACGCTGAATACTCAAACATAAATTGCCCAATCGAATCGCTCTAAACGACACAAAAAACAGCACGGTTAATACACAAACAATGCCTACAAAACCTAACTCTTCGCCTATTACAGCAAAGATAAAATCAGTGTGAGCCTCAGGCAGGTAAGACAGTTTTTGAATACTGTTCCCCAAACCTTGACCAAATATATCACCGCGTCCATAAGCCATAAGAGACTGCGTTAACTGATAACCACTGCCAAATGGATCTTCCCACGGGTCTAAAAATGACGTGACCCGTCGCATACGGTAAGGCTCAAACACCACTAAGAATATAAAAGAGCCAACACCAAAAATCATCAAGACCAAAAAGTCTAAAATTCTTGCGCCAGCAAGGAACAACAAGCTGACTGTACACACAAACAATACAACGACTGTTCCCAAGTCTGGCTGTGCCAAAATCAATAAAGCAAACAGCGTAAAGACAATAATGGGTTTAATAAAACCCCTGCTATTTTCTCTAAGCTCACCATGTCGGCGAACTAAATAACCGGACATATAAATAATAAAAACAAACTTGGCTATTTCAGCCACTTGGATCCTAACGGGTCCAATAGACAGCCAACGTGTTGCACCGTTTACCGTTGTGCCGACCACTAACACAGCAACCAACATGAGCAATACCAGCAACACTAAATAGGCGCTGTAACGCTCCCAAAACTTCAACTCTATGTTCAGTACTGCGTAAGCAATAACCCCGCATCCCATTAGATATGCCACATGGCGATAAATAAAATGAAACGGGTTCTCTGTCAGCTTTTGAGCTTCTGGCATAGAAGCCGACATCACCATCACAAAACCAAAGGCAATAAGCCCTACAACTGCTACAAACAAACTGCGGTCATACAACTGATCGCCTGGGGAAGTTTCAGATAATATATCTGGCCAAGACCTCTTTAGGACTTGTTGGAATAAGCTAAGTTGCTGCTCACCCCTCGCCATCTTCAATCTGCTCCACTAATTGTTTAAAGTGATGACCTCTTTCCATGAAGTTCTTGTACATATCTGTACTGGCACAAGCTGGAGATAATAAAACGATATCGCCTGAAAAGGTGATTTCAACCGCTTTCGCTACCGCTTCTTCAAGGCTGCTAACTGATATACTATCTGCTTTTAACGCTGCGATTTTAGGGCCGTCTTTACCAAAGGTAATAACTTGCGTGACATTACTTAATGAAGACTCTAGCTCTTTAAAGTCTGCACCTTTACCTTCACCACCGGCGATTAAAATCAAATCTCCTAAGTGATCACTTAAACCATTCAATGCTGCAACGGTGGCACCAACATTGGTGGCTTTCGAATCATTGATATAAGTGACACCTTGCTTAAGGCCCACCATTTCACATCGGTGCTCTAAACCAGCAAAGTTTGATGCAAGCTCAATCATGAAGCTCTTATCAATGCCACAAGCATCTGTTAATGCCATAGCCGCTAACAAGTTGGCTTGGTTATGGCTGCCGATTAAGCTGACTTCATGTAAATTCATGATTTCGCTTTCACCATGCAATATCTTACCGTCAGCAATGCCCCACTCATCTCCTTCAGGAACGCCTAAACCAAAAGTGTTTTGGTTTGTTGGTTCATCAGGAAAAGTCAGCTGATCGTCACGGTTGAACATGACAAAGCGGCTTTGCTGATACAAACGTAATTTAGCAGCGCGGTACGAATGGATATCGTGGTACCTATCCATATGATCTTCACTTACATTCAAGCAAGTAGCAGCGATACAGTTCAGGCTATGGGTCGTTTCTAATTGAAAGCTCGACAGTTCCAAGACAAAGTATTCTGCGTCAGTCGTTAGTAAATCCAATACTGGAATACCAATATTGCCGCCGACAGCCACTTTTTTACCTGCAGCTTTCAATATGTCATAAACAAGCGTAGTAACCGTGGTTTTGCCGTTTGAACCGGTAATTGCAACCACACAAGGCGCTCTATCTGCCACCGCTTGTGCAAACAGCTCCACATCCCCAATAACTTCAATACCCATATCAATCGCAGCGCGAATTTCTGGTGTATCAACCGCTATGCCCGGGCTTACAATAATTTGCTTCGCTTGCACTAAGTAACGACATACAAACCCACCTGTAAGTAACTCAACATCAGGAAAATCCTGCGCTAACGTTTCTTGTCCAGGTGGCGCTCGTCTGCTATCCATCACCAATGGTGTAATACCTTGGGACATCAGATAACGCACAACAGATAAACCTGTTGCACCTAACCCCAAAACAATATGTGAATAGCTTGATTGCATTGCTTACTACCTTAACTTAAGGGTTGCCAGTCCTAGCATCACTAGGAATAACGAAATAATCCAAAAGCGAACAATCACTCTTGGCTCTGGCCAACCTTTCAATTCGTAATGGTGGTGAATCGGTGCCATTCTAAAAATACGTTGTCCACGTAATTTATAAGAACCCACTTGTAGAATCACCGACACCGTTTCCATCACGAAAACGCCGCCCATAATCACTAATAACACTTCTTGGCGAACTAATACGGCAATCGCACCTAGTCCCGCGCCAAGTGCTAACGATCCAACATCACCCATAAACACTTGTGCTGGGTAGGTGTTAAACCATAAAAACCCTAAACCTGCGCCAACTATCGCGGTACACACAATCACCAATTCACCTGCATCTGGCAGGTGCGGAATGTGCAGATAACTCGCAAACTGAGCATGACCCGATAAATAGGCAATCAGTGCAAATGCTGCTGCAACCATGACTGTAGGCATGATTGCTAAACCATCTAAGCCATCGGTTAAGTTCACAGCGTTACTGGCACCCACAATTGTGAAGTAAGCCAACACGATATAAAGCAAACCTAGTTGCGGCATCACATCTTTAAAAAATGGCACGACTAACTGAGTCTCACCCGGAATTGTCGCTGAGCTATATAAGTAAAAGGCAACGGCTAAAGCGGCAATAGATTGCGAAGCATACTTCCAACGGGCAATCAGACCTTTAGAGTCTTTTTTGACTACTTTTAGGTAATCATCGAGGAAACCAATACCACCAAATGTACCCAGTACAAATAGCATCACGAGGACATATCTATTTGATAAGTCACCCCATAATAAAACGCTGACAAAAATGCCTGCAAGGATCAGCAAACCGCCCATTGTCGGCGTGCCACGCTTACTGAAATGCGATTCTGGGCCATCATTACGAACGACTTGTCCAATTTGAAGTAATTGCAAACGCTCAATTAACTTAGGACCAAACCATAAGCTAAAAATCAGACCTGTCATAAGCCCTAAAATGGCTCTTAAGGTCAGATATGAAAATACATTAAACCCACTGTAAAACTGGGTTAAATACTCAGCTAAATAAGCCAGCATCTAAACAAACTCCCCGCGCCTGTTGGCACTTAATAACTCTTCGACCACAGTTTCCATCGCTGCGCTTCGAGAGCCTTTTACTAAAATAGTTACATCATCCGGTAACAGATTTATCTTTTTCATTAATGCTTGAGCAAGTAAACCTGAGTCACTAAAGTGCTCAGAACCAAACGCTTTACTAGTAGATTCAGTTAGTTGACCGCAACAAAACAAATCGTCAATCCCAGCAAGTTTGGCTTGTTGGCCAACCTCAAAATGCAAAAGGGCGCTATTGTCACCTAATTCGCCTAAATCTCCCAGCACTAAACACCGAAAACCGCGAGTTTGTTTTAACCAGCTAATTGCAGCATCGACAGAAGTCGGGTTAGCGTTATAGCTGTCATCAACCAATAAAATTCGTCCTAGCTTATGCGGCACCATTCGCCCCTTAACAGGCGTTAACGCACTTAGCCCCGTTACAATACCTGCAACAGGGATATTCAAAGCGATACAAATGGCGCTAGCAGCTAATGCATTACTCACTTGATGCAAGCCAGCTAATGGAAGTTGTACTGGGTAAGACTGACCTAAAATGACTAA
This sequence comes from Shewanella sp. GJ50-10, assembly GCF_055808815.1. NCBI lineage: Bacteria > Pseudomonadati > Pseudomonadota > Gammaproteobacteria > Alteromonadales > Shewanellaceae > Shewanella > Shewanella sp. GJ50-10. The sequence continues at coordinate 4,043,313 of NZ_JBVVSS010000001.1, forward strand.
ATTAAATTGATAGCAACCGCTATCGTTAGCAACAATATCTACTGCTTTAATGTCAGCATCGACGTTTTCAGTAATTGAAAAGGTTAGCTGTTTAAAAGCTGCAGCTTTATTTGCCATAAAATCAGCAAAGTCATCATCAGCATTTATAATCGCAGTGCCGTCTTTACTCAGGTGATTGAAGATTTCAGACTTTGCCTCAGCAACGCCTTCAATAGATCCAAAACCTTCAAGATGAGCACGGCCGACATTATTCACCAATGCCACCTGAGGCGTCACTAAAGATGAAGTATAATTAATTTCACCCTGATGGTTTGCGCCTAACTCAAATACACCAATCTCATGTCCCTGCTCTAACCTTAACAGCGTTAGCGGAACACCAATTTCATTATTAAAATTACCCGCGGTAAAGAGCACGCTATGATGCTGAGATAGAATTGTCGCCACGATTTCTTTCACCGTGGTTTTACCATTTGAACCAGTCAGTGCTATTGAAAGTGGGTTAACTTGCTGACGAATATAAGCACCAATAGCCCCCATCGCTTTTTGGCTATTTTTTACAACAAGCTGCGGAATATCGACATCAAGTTGACGCTCAACCAATAATGCCTTTGCACCATTTTCTACCGCAGTTTCAGCAAAACTATGACCGTCAAAACGCAAGCCTTTTAAAGCAACAAATAAGCTACTAGACTGCATTTTTCGGCTGTCGCTGGTCACATCGTTTATGACAATATCTGCACCGATTAATTGTGCGTCCAGCTCAACCGCTAATGTTGATAATGATATGTCTATCATCAAAAGTCCTCCGTTTTTACAAGAGGCTCTCGCGGAGTGTCTGCGCCGGTTAGTTGCATGGCTAGCGCACGTTCATCATAATCAATTTTGCTACCTGCGACTTCTTGGTAGGTTTCATGTCCCTTACCCGCGAGTAAGACAATATCACCCGCTTTGGCAAGTTTAGTCACGGCTTTAATCGCTTCAATTCGGTCAATTTTAGTCAATGCCAACTCAGGGTGAGTTAATCCTGCAACCACATCATTGATAATACTCATCGGCTCTTCGCTGCGAGCATTATCGCTGGTCACCATAACTTTATCTGCAAATTGCTCTGCAGCTTGCGCCATTAAAGGTCGCTTACCTGTATCACGGTCGCCACCACAACCAAACACACACCATAAAGTACCTTGGCAATGAATTCGCAGCGCTTTTAAAGCATGCTCAATGGCATCAGGCGTATGGGCATAATCAACGACTAAGGTTGGGCCATTAGCTTGGTTAAATCGCTCCATACGACCGGCAACTGGGGTTAAATGAGGTACTAACGTAAGCAACTCACCCATTAGGTTTTCGCCGCTTTCATCTGCCGTTAACGAACCTTGCAAATACAGTGCACCTAGCGCAGCAACAAGATTCGATAAATTAAAATCACCTAAAAGCGGTGATGACAACTGACCTTTCAATAAAGTTGAATCTTGATTATTAATATCAGCAGGGTAATAGAAATCACACGTGACCCCTGCATCATTAAAATGCATGTTATCAGTGTAAAAGCGCGCTAAAGGATGCTTGTTAAGGCTAAACCCGAACATACCCGTCGATTCAAGATCATTAAACCACCGCTCACCTACTGCATCATCAAGGTTTAACAAGCCATTTTTGATGCAAGAAAAAGTAAATAAACGTTTCTTAGCCGCGCCATAAGCATCCATGTCGCCATGGTAATCAAGGTGATCACGACTTAAATTGGTAAACACTGCCGTGTTAAAAGGTACAGCTTCTACTCGACCTTGAACTAAACCATGGCTTGAGACTTCTATCGCGCAAGTATTAACATTTTGCTGCTGAAACTCGTGTAACTGACGGACAAGCGTTATGGCATCAGCGGTTGTATTGCCGCTATCGATTAGATTGCCCCAAACACCATTACCTAACGTGCCCATAACAGCAGCTTTTTGCTGTTTAAGGGTCACAAGCTGAGCAATCAACTGACTGACAGAGGTTTTACCGTTAGTCCCTGTTACTCCAATAATGGCCATACTGGCGTTGAGCAAAGGATATAACTGCGCTGCAACGGCTGATAACTGGCGGCTGAGCTGGAAAAACGAAACCAACACCCCGCCAGATTCATGATAATTAACTTGCCCATGCTCATCAGGGTTATCGGTATGAATTAACGCACCTAAGGCGCCCGCTTCAACGGCTTTATTAATAAATTGTCGACCATCAACTTGATGGCCTGGTAAAGCAACAAACAAACACCCTTGGCTGACTTCACGGCTATCTAACGTCATTGAAGAGACTGACTCACGGCCAGCATAATGAAACCAAGGCGCTAATAAATCACTAAGAAGCATTATTCTGCCCTCCTAGCGATTGCTGCCAATTCAACTTTCTCTTTCTCATTTAATGGCTCTACATTGAGCATCTGTAATGCTCCAGACATAATTTTTGCAAAAGCAGGACCTGCCACATCGCCACCATGGTATCTATCGCCTTTTGGCTCATTAACCACAATTGAAATCGCTAAGCGTGGCTTATGGACTGGTGCGACACCCGCAAACAGTGAAACATAATCATCACCGTAACCCCCTGCAATGGACTTACGGCTAGTACCTGTTTTGCCTGCAATAGGGTAGCCATCGATATGTGCTTTAGTCGCAGTGCCACCTCTTTCGGTTACACCTAACATCATTTCCATCACGTCTTTGGCCGTTTGTTCGGAGATAACTTGTTCGCCTCGAGGCGCTTGCTTTAACTTTAGAATCGAAACCGGATAAAGAATTCCGCCACTGCCCAATGTTGCGTACATTCTCGCTAATTGCAGCGGCGTCGCAGTTAGGCCGTAACCATAAGACAATGTCGCACGTTCAAAATCAGACCAACGGCGACGGTCGTGAATAAGACCTGCACTTTCACCCGCTAAGTTGATGCCAGAGTAATTACCCAAACCCATCGATTGATAAGTCCCCAATAACTCTTGCACTGGCATCGATAAAGACACTTTACTGATGCCAACGTTACTGGATTTCACCAAAATCTTGTCTAGGGTCATATTGCCGTAGTTGATAGTGTCACGCACTTGGCGTCCACCCACTCGCATCCAACCTGGAGAAGTATTAATTAAGTCATTTCGCTCAACCGTACCAGCTTCTAAAGCCGCAGCAACCACAAACGGCTTGACCGTTGAGCCCGGCTCAAAGGTATCGGTTAAAGCGCGATTTCGCATGCGATAGGATTGCAAGTTTTCACGAGAATTGGGGTTATAAGATGGCGTATTAACCATCGCCAGTACTTCACCGGTTTTCACGTCTAGCACCACAACGGAGCCTGACGTCGCTTGGTTGATTTCGGTAGTACGTTTTAACTCACGATAGGCTAATTGCTGGATACGTTGATCGATGCTGAGCACCAAGTCGTTTGAACTTTCGCCTTCTTCAACAATATCTAAGCGCTGCACCACTTTACCATCACGAGATTTACGCACTTTTTGCTTTGAAGGTGTTCCTGTTAGCCAGCTGTCATAAGCATTTTCGATACCTTCAATACCGACATCATCAATGTTGGTTAATCCCACTAGCTGCGCAGCGGTTTCACCTGCAGGGTAATATCGACGAGATTCAGATTTCAAATAAATACCCGAAATCTTTAATTGTTTAATATATTCAGCAACAGCAGGAGTGACTTGGCGTTTTAAATAGATAAAGCGACGTTTAGGGTCGCGCTGCACTTTATCGACAATTTTATCGACAGGTTCATGTAATACATCCGCAAGTGCTTTCCAGCGGCGCATGTCTTTAAAGGCATCTTTATCATGGGAGATTTTAGGGTCTGCCCAAACAGCACGAACAGGCACACTTACTGCGAGCATTTCGCCATTACGGTCGGTGATCAAGCCACGTTGCACCTGATTACTGCTGGTGCGTAAAGTACGCATATCACTTTCGTGACGTAATTTGTCGGGTTCTATAATTTGAATATAAGCGGCACGTGCAATCAAAGCCGTAAATAAAAGCAACACAAAACCAACCACAACGAATAATCGCCATGGGATCAGCTCTGGGTTTAACTTACGTTTGGCTTGTCTGCTCATTATTTAAACTTGAGTTAGTGACTCAACAATCCTTATTAATTTAAGCGCTTATATAATTTTACTGTAACCGAATGACCACTTCTTCTTTCGGTAATGGACGCATCATTTTTAAATCTTGCGTTGCAATCCGTGTCACTCGGCTATGTTCTGACTTAGATTGCTCTTCTAACAACAAATTGCGCCATTCAATGTCCAATCGATCGCGCTCTTGTAATAAATGGTCCATTTGCGAAGTTAACTTTCGCGTAGCATGACTGGTATAAACCACGCCTACTGCATTGACGAGTACGACCACCGACATTAATAAAATCCACTTATGTCGCCAGATATCGGCAAGCACAATACGTGATAATTTTATTGATGATTGCCCCAAGCTAACCTCATTTATTCTTCTATCATTGCCATATTAAGGTCTTTCAATGAGACCTTAAATTTCGTTACTTAATAATCAAGACGCTGCGCAACACGAAGTACTGAACTGCGTGCACGAGGGTTTTGTTCAATTTCAATATCAGAAGGCTTCATTGCCTTACCCATTGCTTTTAATTTTTTTGATTTATTGATTTCAGCTTCGGTAATAGGCAAACCATGCGGTACGCTCGCACCTTGGCTGTATTTACGAATAAAGCGTTTCACCATTCGGTCTTCTAACGAATGGAAACTGATCACTGATAAACGCCCTTCTGGCGCTAGTACTTCAACAGCACCTTCTAATGCTTGTTCTATTTGCTCCAGCTCGCTATTGATATAAATACGAATAGCTTGGAACACACGCGTAGCAGGATGCTTGTTACGTTCTTTATTCTTAGTAATACGTGCAATTAAATCGGCTAAATCTTTGGTTCTTAAAAATGGCTTTTCATCACGGTCTGCGGCAATACAACGGGCAATGTGCCGAGAATTCTTCTCTTCACCATAGGTTTTAAATACCCACGCCATATCTTCAATTTCAGCTTTAGCAATCCACTGCGCAGCTGTTTGACCTTGGCTGTTATCCATCCGCATGTCCAAAGGACCATCACGCAGGAAACTAAATCCGCGTTCAGCATCATCTAACTGTGGTGAAGACACACCTAAATCCAATAACACCCCATCGACCTTGCCTTTAAGGCCAAGCTCAGTCACATATTGTTCTATCTGACCGAAGCCACCGTGAACAATCTGAAAACGCGGATCATCTGCAAACTGCTTTGCCGCTTCAATAGCCTGAGGATCGCGATCGATAGCAATCAAGCGACCATTTTCACCGAGTTGACTCAGCACATGCCTAGAATGACCACCACGTCCAAAAGTGCCATCGATATAGATGCCATCTTCATGGATGTTTAAACCATCAACGGTTTCTTTTAGTAGTACAGATAAATGGGCAAATTCTTGGCTCATCAGACTCTTCTTAATTGGTTATTTATAATGAAAAATTAGCTAATCTTTCATGGCTAGCGAGATCTTCAGCTTGGATCAACTCATGGCTTTCATCCATTTGTGTCTGCCAAGCAGCTTCATCCCACAATTCAAACTTGTTCAATAAGCCCACCAGCATGGTTTTCTTTTGTAACCCTGCATACTGTCTTAATGCTGGAGGAACTAGCGCGCGTCCATTACCATCTAACTCACATTCATGAGCGTGGCCTAATAATCTTCGTTTCATGGAACGTTCAACTTTGTCGGTGTCTGATAGTTGCAACAATTTAGCTTCTATCAATTCCCACTCGTGGATCGGATAGATCAATAAACAATGTGATTGGATGTCTACGGTGATAACGACAATGCCATCGTGCTCGGCGCGTAAGGATTCTCGGTATCGCATTGGAATAGCGATCCGTCCTTTTGCATCCATATTTATCGCACTAGCACCCCGAAACACAGTTATCGATCCCTTTTAATTGTTATTAAAATTCCCACAAATATCCACAATTCCCCACAACCCTTAAGTTTAGGGATACAACACAAGTATTGTCAAGGGATGAAAAGATTAATTAAATCCAGTTCTGAAGCGGGTTAGCAGCAAATTATAATTAAGCTGTTCGAGGTGGAGAAAAGTGGTTTATAGGCGGGTAAATGAACGAAACCATAGACATAACACGGTTAATAACAGTAATAAATGTGGGGAATTTGATCTAAATTGTGACTATTTTCATATAAAAATAACAATAACGTTCGATCTGAGCTTAATTATTTATTCAGAAATATCCATCCAATGTGTGATGGGTCTCTTTATGGAAATAATTAGTACCATGAATTTCAGAAATCGAATTCAAAGTGAAACAAGTAAGCTGTTCAATCGTAGACTAGATAATTGTGATTAAAGGTTGGACTACATATAATAAATTAGATTAAATATTAATCATCCATTGCCGATATAATAATTAACCAGGCTATTAATGCAAAGACGACGGGATATAAATCGATAAGATGATCATTGCCGAGATCTGATTAATTCTGAATAGCTACAGTTTAACAATTAAAAGTATCGTTCAATGTGATTAAGGAGGTCAAAATGAGTTTAGACAGTATTTACGCCATTGTAGCCAGACCGCCTAGGCAAGTTGATGGTGTCAAAAGAAATGTCAAAAAAGTCAGCGACAGTGACTCTATCTCTGCTGATAGCCATGAAGCGCCTCAATCTCAATTACCACCAGAAACCAAGCTAACGCCAAAAGACTCTAGCGCTAGCAAAGCTTCCCAACACTCAGATGACAATTCAAAGATAAAACACATCGACATAGAAGTTTAATCACTGCGACTTGCTTAGTTACTTTGAAATAGTCACTTTGAAATAGTCACTTTGAAATAGTTACTTTGAATTAGATTGTTATTTTGAAATAAATTGCCACTTTGAAATAAACTATTACTTTGAAGCAGTCTGCTGCACCGCCTTTTTCCAGCCAGCATACAAATCAGTTCTGACCGAATTGTCCATTTGCGCAGTAAACTTCTTATCTGTCGCAGCAATATTTTTAAGCTCGTCTGTGGATTGCCAAAATCCCACCGCCAATCCAGCTAAATAAGCAGCACCCATTGCTGTAGTTTCAGTGACTTGAGGACGAATGACATCAACATCACTGATATCTGCTTGGAACTGCATCAAAAAATCATTGGCAACTGCGCCGCCGTCCACTCTAATCTGTTTAAGCGCAACACCCGAATCTTGGCTCATGGCCTCAAGCAAATCTTTACTTTGATATGCGATTGCTTCCAATGCTGCACGAATAATATGGCTTCGGTTAACTCCTCTGGTTAAACCAACAATCGCACCTCTTGCATCAGCATCCCAATAAGGCGCGCCTAAGCCGACAAAAGCGGGCACCAAATAGACACCATTAGTGTCTGAAACCTTATTGGCAAAATATTCAGTATCTTGGGCGTCCTGAATTAAACCCATTTCATCACGTAACCACTGGATCACTGCGCCGCCCATAAATACCGCGCCTTCCAAGGCATAGTTAACTGATAAATCGCTACCTATGCCTATGGTGGTTAACAAGCCATGGGTCGATGAAACAGCTTTATCACCTGTGTTCATCAGTAAGAAGCAACCTGTGCCATAGGTATTTTTAGCCATACCGGGTTCAAAGCATAGTTGACCAAATAGCGCCGACTGCTGATCGCCCGCCATCCCTGCTACGGCAATCTCACCTCCTGCAATACTGGTTGTGCCATAAACCGCACAAGAAGGCTTAACTTCAGGAAGCATAGACCGAGGAATATCAAACGCCTGTAGTAGCTTTTCATCCCATTGTTGCTGATGAATATTAAACAACATGGTGCGGGATGCATTTGTGGGTTCAGTGACATGCACTTTGCCTTGTGTGAGTTTCCACACCAACCAAGTATCAATGGTGCCAAATAGTAAGTCACCCGCCTCCGCTTTCTCACGGGCACCTTCAATATTATCCAATAACCACTTAATTTTACTCGCTGAAAAATAAGGATCTAACACTAAGCCTGTGGTCGATTTTATATAATCTTCTAATCCGTCAGCTTTAAATTGCTGGCAGATAGCTTGGCTGCGGCGGCACTGCCATACAATCGCATTATGAATCGGTTTACCTGTATGTTTATCCCATACAACAGTTGTCTCACGCTGGTTAGTGATACCCATTGCAGCGACATCATCACAACTAATTCCCGCTCTTGCTAACACCTCGATTAACGACGAGCTTTGAGATGACCAAATCTCCATCGGATCATGCTCAACCCAGCCAGCTTGAGGATATATTTGGGTAAACTCGCGCTGGGATACAGCCACCATATTGGCTTTATGATCAAAAACAATAGCTCTTGAACTGGTTGTGCCTTGGTCGAGCGCGATAACATATTTCTTTGAATTCATGATTAGCCTATCAATGCAGGTGGTGCTGTAATAAATATCTCTGCACCTTAATTGCCTTATCATAATAAGTTAAGACGGATACTGCTCAATCACAAGCCTGATAGCAGATGTAATGCAAGTAATTGAAATAAAATGTATATAACAAGCATAAAAAAGCCCCGCATCTGCGAGGCTTAAATCTAAATCGGCAATTTACGCCAACAAACTACATCTTGTAGCTAAGTTGAACACCAACTAACCATACGTCAGCTTCAACATCACCGCTGTAATTAACCGACGCTAAACCCAATAAGTCTTGAGTTTCGTCAATCGGTGCATCACCAACACCTTTAATGTAGGTAACGGCAAAATCAACGGTTAGGTTTTGAGTTGCTTGGTAACCAGCACCCGCACTAAACCATAAACGGTCAGAATCTGGAATGGTAGTTGAACGGTATTCGTCCTGTGCAGCACCTTTATCTAATGCCATACCACCACGTACTAACCACTTGTCATTCAACTGGTAAGTGGTGCCTAATGCAAAGCGCCAGTTATCTTTAAAATTCTCTTCTTTTACTAAGTCAGACTCTAGATCGCCTACAGGTTTATTCTCGCCAGGGAAATGAGCAACCAACTCTTCAAATACACTCCACTGAGTCCAATTAACACTTGCGTGCATTGCCCAGTTGTCAGTGAACTGATGATGCGACGCAAGCTCTGCAAATGCAGGCAATTCGATAGGTAAGTAACCTTCGATGTAAACATCTTGGCCGCCATCATAAAGTAAACCAGAAGCATGACCATCAAGCTCTAATTCAACACCACTATGATAAGCAAAACCTAAACGGTGAGTCTCATTGATTTGCCAGCTCGTACCTAACTGCCAACCGAAAGCAATATCATCACCTTCCATGTACTTAAGACTTGCACCAGCTTCAGGAAGCATTGGCGCTAAATCTGGTACCGCTTGTTTTACACCGTCAATCCAACCTGGCATTGATGCGCCGACATGGCCTTCACCATAAACAATACGAAGACCAGCACCCACACTAAATGCATCATTGATTTTGTATGCAATATTCGGATTGAACTCTACAGTTGTGATACCAGTTTCATCACCAAAAAGTGCAGCGGGATGAGTCGCATCAAGCTCGGTTGCTAGACCATAGTTAGAGTTTACGGCTAAACCCCAAGTCCATTGCTCATTAAGCTGATTTGAATAATAGAAATTAGGCACAATTGCGCTATCAGCAAAGTCGATAGCATCAGCAGGCATTGAAATAGGATCTGGGCCTAACAATGGAGAACTAATGCTAACATCACCAACAACATCAACATTTGGCATGACATAAATAGCACCACCAGAAAGCTGACGGCCTTCAAGGTAAGTTAGCATTGCTGGGTTTCTAGCTTGAGCTGCTGCGTTATCTGCCATGGCAGCTTCACCAGCGAAAGCACGACCTAAACCAGTCGAAGAATATTCAGCTAACTGGAAACCAGCCGCATTCACTTGAGTCGTTGCCCCGAAAAGCATGGCACTAACTGCCACAGTCAATATTGTCTTTTTCATTATTAGTCTCTGTTTATAGCAAATCTTATGTTTGCCTAATCTCTTACATCATTAGAGCAATTGCTCAATTTGAAATCGCGGCAAGTTTACTGATGCAGAATAAATTTACAACTAAAAGACTTAAATCAGAGTAAATAACTAGCAAAAGGCTAATACCAAACATTTTAAGTGACCCAGGTCACATCAAAACCATCCAAATATGCGTTTTTTCTAGAATTTATTCGCTAAGACTTGTGTTACTCACTAGCTGAAAAAAGATTAAATACATATTTATCATATAGATATAAGGTTAAAAATGTTAAACACTAGTGCGCTAAAATTGATAGTGATTTAATCTAATTTTTTATCAAACAGAAACTAATAATAAATTTATCATTTAAATTCAGAACCTTATTACGACATCATTTTTTAAATGCAATAAAAAAGCCTCTACTGAAACCAGTAGAGGCTTTAACTAATATAAACTTGGTACAGGTGTACGCTTAAACCTTATAACTTAAATAACGGCGCATTTGCGAATCAAAAATAGGTTAACTCGATACACTGAGTAAGCTAATAAATGACACTCCATTTACTATCTACTATTCGCTTTTAAGCTCGCCAAGCAGGAATGCTTGTTTCATAGTCGCTAATGGCCGCCGCATACTCAAGCGTTAATCCAATAGCATCTAAACCGTTTAGTAGCTTATGTCTTGCTGATTCAGCGATAGTAAAATTAAATACACTACCTGATGGAGACGTCACTGTAAGCGACTCTAAATCGACAGTAATGTTAGCGCCTTCACTTGCTTCAACCTCCGTCATAAGCTGGTTAACTTGCTCATGGGTTAGTTTTACTGGCAATAAACCGTTATTGATCGAGTTGCCATAAAAGATATCGGCAAACGTTGGGGCAATCACTACCCGTAAACCAAAATCAGCTAATGCCCACGGTGCATGTTCGCGGCTAGAGCCACAGCCAAAGTTTTCTTGCGCCAACAAAATTGAAGCACCTTTATAACGAGGTAAGTTTAAAGAAAACGTTGGGTTATCTTGCTCGCCAGCTTCATCTAGGTAGCGCCAGTCATGGAATAAGTGAACCCCAAACCCATCACGGGTGACTTTAGATAAAAACTGCTTAGGAATAATTTGGTCAGTATCGATATTCGCGCTGTCAATCGCAACCGCTAGACCAGTATGTTTTGTAAAAGCTTGCATCTGATTTTCCTTTTGGTTGTCGAGTTAATAAGGCTTACGAATATCAACAAAGTGGCCTGCAATCGCAGCAGCTGCAGCCATCGCTGGGCTCACTAAGTGAGTACGACTGCCGCGGCCTTGTCTACCTTCAAAGTTACGGTTACTTGTTGATGCGCAGCGATCGCCCGCTTCTAAACGGTCATCGTTCATTGCCAAACACATAGAACAACCCGGTAAACGCCACTCAAAACCCGCCTCTAAAAAGACTTTATCTAACCCTTCGGCCTCTGCTTGCAGTTTTACTTGGCCAGAGCCAGGAACCACAATAGCCACCACGCCGTCAGCAACTTTACGGTCTTTAGCATGATGCGCAGCAGCACGTAAATCTTCGATACGAGAGTTAGTACACGAGCCAATAAACACTTTATTGATCGGAATATCGACCATTTTAGTGCCTGACGTCAGGCCAATATATTCAAGTGCTTTTTCCATGCTGCCACGCACAGTCGCGTTAGGTTCTGTGGCAGGGTTTGGCACCTCTGCATCAATCGATACCACTTGACCTGGGTTAGTGCCCCAAGTTAATTGCGGCGCAATATCAGCGGCTTCAAGGATAACTTCTGCATCAAACGTGGCACCCGCATCTGTTTTAAGTGCAGTCCAATCTTTTACAGCCTGTAGCCAGTCATCACCTTTAGGAGAAAACTCACGACCTTCTAAGTAATCAAATGTAGTCTGATCTGGCGCAACCATACCTGCTTTGGCGCCCATTTCGATGGCCATGTTACATAAGGTCATACGGCCTTCCATTGATAACGCTTCAATGGCTTCGCCACAAAACTCAACCACGTAACCTGTACCGCCATCCATACCTAAACGGCCAATAATCGCCAGTACGATATCTTTTGCGGTAATGCCTTCGGCGACATTGCCACGAACTTCCACTTTCATGGTTTTGGCTTTTAACTGACGTAAGGTTTGGGTAGCTAAAACGTGCTCAACTTCAGAAGTACCAATACCAAATGCTAACGCACCAAATGCACCATGAGTCGCGGTATGTGAATCACCACAAACAATCACTGTACCCGGTAAAGTAATTCCAAGCTCAGGGCCCATTACATGGACAATACCTTGGTTTGGATGATGGATATCGTATAGCTTCACGCCAAACTCTTTACAGTTTTGCGCTAAGGTTTCTACCTGAATACGTGCCATTGGGCTCATTGCATCGAGGCTTGCGCTCAATGTAGAGATATTATGATCCATAGTAGCAAAGGTTTTTTGCGGCGCTCGTAGTTTTCTGCCTGCGGTTTTTAAACCACTGAATGCTTGTGGCGATGTCACTTCATGAACAAGGTGACGATCGACATAAATAATCGGCGCCTCCGCTTCTGGTGATGCTAATACGTGCGCATCCCATACTTTTTCATAGAGGGTTTGAGCAGCACTTACTTGAGTTGCCATTAGACACCTTCCTTAACAGCGTTAGCGATAAAGTCACCCATTTGGCTGGTTGATTTGGCATTATGACGTTCATCTGCACCCAATAGTTCACCGGTTAAATAACCTTGTGAAAGTGCTTTTGTCACTGCGCGTTCAATCGCGCTAGCCGCATCTTCAAGCTTTAAACTATGACGCAGTAATAACGCCGCAGATAAGATTTGTGCCACAGGGTTTGCGATACCTTGCCCAGCAATATCTGGCGCACTGCCACCAGCAGGCTCATACATACCAAAACCAGAGCTATTTAAGCTAGCTGAAGACAATAAGCCCATCGACCCCGTTAGCATGGCAATTTCATCAGAAATAATGTCACCAAATAAGTTTGAACATAACATCACATCAAATTCATTTGGACGACGTAACAGCTGCATAGTCGCGTTATCAATATAGATATGCTCAAGCTCGACATCTGGGAAATCTTTGGCAACACCTTCAACCACTTCACGCCACAGTACTGAACACGCTAAAACATTAGCTTTATCAACTGACGTGACTTTTTTGCTGCGGCCTTGGGCTGCTTCAAATGCAATGCGGGCGATACGTTCGATTTCACGGCGGCTATATCGCATAGTGTCGAACGCTTCTTCATCTGGTCCTTCACCTTGACGCCCTTTTGGCTTGCCAAAGTAAATACCACCTGTTAACTCACGTACACATAACACATCAAAACCACGTGACGAGATATCACTACGCAGCGGCGACATATGTTCAAGCCCAGTGTGTAACTTGGCAGGACGTAAATTACAGAACAAATCGAAGTGACCACGAAGTGGCAATAATGCCCCACGTTCAGGTTGATCATTAGGCGCTAAATGTTCCCATTTAGGGCCGCCAACACTACCGAATAATACTGCGTCAGATGCTTCACACCCTTTTAAGGTAGAATCTGGCAGTGGACAACCATGGTTATCAATGGCAATACCACCGACATCGTACTCAGCATATTCAATATCTAGTTCAAATCTGGCTTCTACTTCTTTTAGCACCTTACGTGCTTCAGCCATGACTTCTGGACCAATACCATCACCTGCTAATACTGCTACTTGATAACTCATACTCCACCTAACTCCCTATCTTTATGAATCTGTTGTTTAAAATCAGCGACCTTATCGGCGCGGTAGGTCAAGTTCATCACATGCACTAAAGCTTGTGCTGATGACTCAACCACATCTGTGGCTAATCCGACCCCGTGGAATGTCTGCTTATTGTATTCAGCAGTAATATCCACCTGACCTAGTGCATTTTGGCCTTCGCCTTTAGCACCTAATTTGTAATTAGTAATATTGATGGTACGACCCGTTGCACGTGCAATGGCGTTATACGCTGCATCGACAGGACCATTACCTGTAGCCGCTTCAGTAATCTCTTTACCGTCGACCACAATACGCACGGTTGCTGTTGCCACACCTTCAGTTGAATCTGAATGCACCATTAAGTGCTGCAGCGAATAGTTATCATCATCTTGAGTTTGCGCTTCCATAAACACTAAAGCTTCAAGGTCGTAATCAAATACTTGGCCTTTCTTGTCAGCTAAATTCAAAAACTGCTCGTACAAAGTATCCATATCATAATCGGTTTCTTTGTAGCCCATTTCTTCCATACGATGTTTAATCACATGGCGGCCTGAACGAGAGGTCATATTTAAATTATTACGATTCAAACCAATGCTTTCTGGGGTCATAATTTCATAGGTATTTTTGGCTTTTAGCATGCCATCTTGGTGAATACCTGATGAATGAGAAAATGCATTGGTTCCCACCACAGCTTTGTTAGCCTGAATAGGCATGTTACATAGCTGGCTCACAAGCGATGAAGTTCGGTGAATTTCTTTAGCATTAATATTACTTTCAAGCCCTAATAAATTCTTGCGAGTTGCAAGGATCATGGCGATTTCTTCTAGTGAACAATTACCTGCACGCTCACCAATGCCATTCATAGTACATTCAATCTGACGCGCACCGTGCTCAACCGCGGTAATGGAGTTAGCCACTGACAAACCTAAGTCATCGTGACAATGCACCGAGATCACAGCTTGATCGATATTAGGTACGCGATTAAACAAGGTTTGGATGATGCCACCAAATTCGCTTGGTACGGTATAACCCACAGTGTCAGGAATATTAATGGTACGTGCGCCGGCTTTAATGGCTTCTTCCACCATACGGCACAAGTTATCTATTGGCGTTCGTCCAGCATCTTCACAAGAAAACTCAACATCATCCGTAAAGCGACGCGCATATTTAACTGCGCTTACGGCCATTTCTAATACATCGTCAAAAGAGCGCTTTAATTTACTTTCAACATGAATGGTCGAGGTTGAAATAAACGTATGGATACGGAACTGGTCAGCAACTGCCATGGCTTGCGCCGCAGCATCAATGTCTTTTTCTAATGCACGAGATAAGGCACACACACGGCTATTTTTAATCATTTTAGCAATGGTTTGTACCGACTGGAAATCACCTGGTGAAGACACAGGAAAACCGACTTCCATAACATCGACACCCAAGCGTTCAAGCGCCAGTGCGATTTGAAGTTTTTCTTTCACAGTTAAACTTGCCGCTAACGCCTGTTCGCCGTCTCTCAATGTGGTATCAAATATTATGACTCTATTGGACATCAGTTTTCTCCATCGAACCTATTGTTCACGTAAAAGTTTGCTCGCCTAACTAACGATTTACTGCTGTATTTTGGTACCGCTTAAATCCATTTCGTTAGCTGTATTTGTTCGTTTAATTTGTTTGTTCAAAAATTTAATCGGTTGTAGAAACAAAAAACCCCGCGGCTGTTAGCGCGGGGTTTGTGAATGCCAGTAAACTTATTTAGCAAGTAACACAAAGGACTCCGCGCAAATATTGCGTAAGAGAAGAAGGAGACCTAGGAGAATGTTACCACTATAAATATTCATTAAAGTTAACTAATTATTCTTAAATTAAAATTTTCTATACCCACTTTTTAACGTGACCAGCCTGCTGTGTCAACCCCAATTTATTCATCTTTTAGCCATTAGCAAACATAATGCTGCAGGTTTGTTCATCACAAATTGAGTTAAACCAATTCATTTGAGCTATGTATCGTGCCGTAAAGCTTGATATACACTGATTTAAGCATTTATTTTCACTCAATTTTACCGTGGTTAAAAATAGTCACATCAATGGATAGAACTTGCATAAAAAAATTGAAAACGACTAAACAAAAATTGTTATATCAAATATGAAATAAGCTTAATGTGATTGCAGTATCTGCAAACGAAAGAGAGGAATTATTTAGAAATGATGATTGTTCGAAATTAGAGACATAGCACTCAGTGAATACTGAACTTAGTTAACCTGAACTCGGGATAAGAAGTTAGTTAAACTGTTGAATTACTATATGTTTGCTTTCAATCTTATTCTAGAGAGATATTTTTGCTTAGAACAAGGCAAATTTGTGCGTCAATAGCTGGCCTATTGCACACAAATTTAACGCCGTTATCAGTAAAAATAACCTCTAGAAAGCAAGTTGTTATCCCGAGCTCAGGTTAGTTACTCCCATTAGATTCTTGGCAACAAGAGCTGTGATGACATTGATTTACAACAGCTAGAGCAATTTAGTTTTCAATCAAGTATTGGCTGATTTCATCTAAAAATGCATTACCAAAGCGACTCAACTTACGCTCACCAACACCATTCACTGCCAACATCTCACCCGCACTAGTCGGTACCATGGCTGACATTTCGGCTAAGGTTGCATCATTGAATACCAAATACGGAGGTACGTCGTGTTCTTCAGCCAACTCACGGCGCAGTAGTTTAAGGCGAGCAAACAGTTTGCGGTCATATTGCTGCGGCGCACGAGATGAACTGGTGCGGCGCTTGGTGGTCACTAACTGAATTCGAGGTTCTGCAAGTTTTAGCTTAACCTCACCACGTAAAACTGGTCTGGCGGATTCATTTAACTTAACTGACGAGCCACGGGTTATGTCTTGGCTTGCTAAACCTAAATGGATCAGCTGACGAGTGACCGATAACCAATACTCATGACTCTGATCTTTGCCAATGCCCCAAGTGGATAACTTATTATGGCCACGATCCATCACGTTAGCGGCTTTTGAGCCACGTAATACGTCAATGACCTGATTCACACCAAAATATTGTTTAAGCCTAAAGATGCAAGAAAGCACCTTTTTAGCATCTTCAGTGCCATCATACTTTTTAGGTGGGTCAATACACACATCGCAGTTACCGCATGGCTTATCAGCGCTTTCGTCAAAATAATGTAGTAATACTTGGCGGCGGCAAGTTTGCGCTTCTGCAAAAGCTGCCATGGTATTCATTTTGTGAAACTCTACATCTTGTTGCGGCCCAGGTTCTGACTGCTCAATTAAGTGCTTCACACGACCGATATCAGCAGGGTCAAACAACATGTAAGCTTCAGCATCTAACCCATCACGACCGGCACGACCCGTTTCTTGATAATAAGACTCGACACTTTTAGGAATATCGTAATGCACCACAAAGCGTACATTGGACTTGTTAATCCCCATACCAAAAGCAACCGTCGCCACCACAATATCGATTTTGTCTTTTAAAAACTTATCCTGAATATCAATACGTTCTTCTTGGGTCATACCTGCATGATACGCCGCAGCACTGAAACCTTGTAGCTTCAGGCGATCAGCCACCTCATCAACCCGGCGGCGACTACTGCAGTAAATAATGCCATTACTGCCTTTTTGAAGTTGTAAAAACTGCTTTAATTGATTCGCAGCATTGAGTTTTTCTACCACGGTATAGCGAATATTAGGTCGATCAAAGCTGGATAATAAGCAAAATGGATTAATACGCAAACGCTGGCAAATACTATCTCGCGTAGCCTGATCGGCCGTTGCCGTTAGCGCCATTAGCGGAATATAAGGGAATATTTCTTTCAATTGACCAAGCGCTGCATATTCAGGCCTAAAGTCATGCCCCCACTGACTGATGCAGTGCGCTTCATCAATGGCAAACAACGACACATGAAGCTCTTGCAATCGCTCAATAAAATCAGGTCTTAGTAATCGCTCAGGTGAAACATAAAGTAGTTTAATCTCGCCTTGATGCAGTCGGCGCAAAATCGATACTGTCTCGTCACGGGGTAATGATGAATTTAAATAAGCCGCTGCGACACCAGATTGAGTCAAGCTATCGACCTGATCTTTCATTAACGAAATCAGCGGTGATACCACCACGGTTAGCCCTGGTAAAATTAACGCAGGCAGTTGGTAGCACATACTCTTGCCGCCACCTGTAGGCATAATCACTAAGGTATCTTGCCCATTCAGCGTCTGCTCAATGATCTCCCGCTGGCCTTCACGAAAGTCACGGTAACCAAAAATTTGCTGTAACTGATGCCCAAGCACATCCTGCGACTCATTCAGAGAATCGGCGGGTGCAATGTCGATTTGATCTATCGCTTGGCTTGAGCTTGAACTGGAAATAGGACTGTCCATCTTTTGGGCTGAAGATAAGAAGCGTCATTTTAAAGCACTGCCACCCATATGTCTCGACCCAATGTCATTAAGCCATCTTTAACTGCTCAAATATGCAGCGTTGATTTTATAAAGCTAATTAAGTTAGATTAAATGCTCTAGCAGGTAGAAAGCATGCTTCTCAATATTTAATAACAATAAAAAGGCCATTCATGACAACAGAAATTCAATTAAACGCGCTAAAGCAAGTGGCTGAAATATTTGATAAACATGTTCCATTTCATAATCTATTGGGATTAGAAATTAAACGCTATGATACTGAAGGCGTGGAAGTTGTCATTCGCATGAAACCCGAGCTTATCGGTAATATTCACCAAAACATTCTTCATGGCGGCGTAACGGCTACTTTATTGGATGTGGTTGGAGGTTTAACCGCATTTTCAGGATTAGTCTCAAGTCGTGAAGATTGGACCATCGAACAATTAGAAAAACGCTTAACCACCTTAGGCACTATCGACATGCGTGTAGACTTTTTACGCCCAGGCCGTGGTGAAGTGTTTACTGGCACAGGTTGTGTTATTCGCTCAGGCAATCGTGTGTCAGTTTGTCGGATGGAGTTGCATAATGAAGAAGGAACCCACCTAGCCTTTGGTACTGGTACTTACATGGTCGGCTAATATGAGCTCATATGATGAACTAGGATAAATTGCACTAGTTCATCAGATGCCTTTGAAACCCTTACCTGATAAATCCTTATCAGTTAAACAGAATGAAACAAATGATTACGCTAATAACTTGAGTGATCATCACCAGCAACCTACAATCGCCCTTTCTTTATTGCTGTGCAGTTGGTTCCCATGCAAGATCTTGAACACCGTAAAGGCATCGCCCTTGCCATTTGTGCCTATTTCCTTTGGGGAATTGCGCCTCTTTATTTTAAATTACTCAGCGATGTCTCGGCGTTTGAAACCTTGGCTCACCGTGTGCTGTGGTCATTTTTCTTTATCATTATTTTAATGCAGTTTATAGGTGGATTTTCTCGCCTAAAAGTGGTGCTGAAAAAGCCCAAACAACTGTTAGTGTTAACGGTTACCTCTGTGCTGATTGCCGTTAACTGGCTTATTTTCATTTGGGCGATTAATAACGACCATATGTTAGATGCCAGTTTAGGTTATTTTATTAACCCATTATTCAATGTGTTACTGGGGATGGTGTTTCTATCTGAGCGCTTGCGGAAACTGCAGTGGGTGGCAGTGGCACTTGCCAGTATCGGGGTGTTAGTTCAGCTTATCTCGTTTGGTTCAATCCCGCTGGTGTCGCTGGCTTTAGCCTGCTCTTTTGGTTTTTACGGTTTATTGCGCAAGAAGGTCAACATTGATGCAAAAACGGGTCTATTGGTTGAAACCGCGATTTTATTACCAGTGGCGTTAGGTTACTTAATGCTGACATTAGATACCGCAACAGCAAACATCTTCACCAACGATATGACGATGAACTTAACCCTTATTGCAGCAGGTATTGTTACTACAGTGCCGCTATTATGTTTTGCGGGAGCGGCAATGCGTATTCCGTTGTCGATGCTAGGTTTTTTCCAATATATTGGCCCAAGTATCATGTTCATACTGGCGATATTTTTATATAACGAACCCTTCGATATTGAAAAAGGCATTACCTTTGGCTTTATTTGGAGTGCGCTCGTTATTTTTACCGCAGATATGGCGCTGCAACGCAGACGCCGCATCAAGCAAACATAAACTCCTAATCCAAGTCGATTATTCCTGCAAAGCGGCAATTTTACTCATTGTTGCTTGCGGGTTTTCCAGCGATAACAGCAATGTATAACCTTTCTCTGTTGGCACAAGCAATACCGCTTCATTCGTTGTGACCGACACTAAGGCTTTGTCGCCATTTTTAAGCGTAAACCAACCTAAAGAGTATCCTGTTAGGCCCAATCCATTAGTTCGTCTGCTAGGCGTGTATTGAGGCGTCTGTGATAGGTTTATCACCTTAGCTTGCTGCCAATCGACCTCACCAGCCTCAAAGTGTTGACCATATAATGGAATATTCACCTCAACAGCGCCCGACTGACTCATAGATACCCTTGATTGGCTCGATTGATACATGGTCAGCGAAAACAAAGCGAATACCGCAATAATGATCCCTAAGCTTGAATAAAACGCCGCACTTGGTAATTTTTTCACTTTCAGCAGTATCGTTAACAGCACTAAGCCAATTAACAAGCCAATAAAATTCGCCATGGCATTACTAGAGAGTCCTGCAAGTTCAATATTCATTATTTTTCCAAAGGCTTATAAGTGCTAATAGCGAGCTGATAGATTTGTCGAGCATAACAAAAATGCCACCCATGTATGACCATGAAGTGGCATTTTATTACGCTAAATTTTTAGGGCTATAAATCTAATGCAAGAATTTTAGATTTACGTTGGAAATTATAAAGCTGCTTTTTCACATTCGGCAGCGCATCCACTTCAACGATATTAAAGCCATGCTCTAAGAACCAATGAATGCTACGTGTGGTTAACGCAAATAAGCGAGAATACCCACGCACTCGAGCCTGACCAATAATGTTATTGAGCAGCACACTGCCACGATCCGCATCGCGATAATCAGGGTGTACCACTAAACAAGCAAACTCACCGGCGTTATCTTCTTCAAACGGATACAACGCGGCACAACCAATCACTAAGCTATCGCGTTCAATCAGCATGAATTGCTCAATTTCCATTTCAAGCTGTTCACGCGAGCGACGTACTAAAATACCTTGCTCCTCTAGTGGGCGGATTAAATCTAGCACCCCACCAATATCACCAATATTTGCGCGTCTTAAACGTTCGGCGCTTTCGGTAACGATTTGAGTACCAATACCTTCACGGGAGAATAGTTCTTGAAGCAAGGTGCCATCTTCTAAATAACTCACTAAGTGACAACGAGGTACTCCATTTCGGCAAGCATCGATACTGGCTTTTAAAAATGCCATCGTCCCAACACAAGGTTGGTCAGCTTGGTTCATTTCATCCCAAATGGTTTGCGCATCATTCGGCATAAGCTCAGCAATCACTTCACCCGCTTGATCTAAAATACCGTGGGTACTACTGAAGCCAATAATCTTGTCTGCTTTCAGTTTTATAGCAACCTTGGTGGCAACTTCTTCAGCCGTTAAGTTAAAGCACTCACCAGTCACTGAGACAGCCATAGGCCCCATCAACACAATACAGTTGTTGTTTAACTGACGTTCAAGACCTTGAGTATCAATACGACGCACTTTACCCGTGAGACAAAAATCTACACCATCATCAATACCAAGCGGCTGTGCGATGACAAAGTTGCCGCTGACTAAGTTGATTTGAGCATTTTGCATCGGTGTATTGCCAAGGCTCATCGACAAGCGTGCGGTAATATCAAACTGGACAGCACCCGCGACTTGTTTAATCACCTTTAGCGAGTCTTCATCAGTAATACGCACGCCGTTGTGATAACTAGGTTCAATGTTTGCGTCATGAAGTGCAGCATCAATCTGCGGCCTCGCGCCATATACCAGCACCACTTTGATACCAAGCGAATGCAACAAGGCAACATCATTTAAAATGCCGCGAAACTGATTATGCAATAATGCTTCGCCGCCCAACATGACAACGAAGGTCTTACCCCTATGTACATTGACATACGGCGCTGAATGACGAAAACCATCAACAAGCTCTGTGGTTCTTAAAGGCACATTAACCCCTAACAAGTAAACTAATCGGTTATATTGGCAAACCACCAATAAATATAATTAATCAATATTATTGCATTTAAATTCACTTTAAAAGCATTATATTGCATTGATAATGACTTTTTGTTCTTTAACTGGTGAATATTTATTAAATCTGACTAACTGTTAACCAGTTATATAAGCAAGCTCATGCACACGCATCGCATTATCAATGCGTAAATACTAAACCCGTGACAAATGTATAAAGCGACCCTCTTTGCATATATTTAGACACATAAACAGAAAAGTAGCTGCTTTAAGTCCTTTTATAGCATTAATGACTTACAAATCGGCAGCCTAGAGGCGCAAGATGACAGAATGACGACGAGAACCCGTTTTACTCAGCGCAACGCTGTAAAGATATCTTGCTAGATTTGAAAGTGGGTTTCAGTGATCGTGAGTAAACTTCTGATAAATCGAAGAAATAGAGAGAATAGGTGAATACTGGAGGGTTTTAACTGAACCAAGCCATTAAAGAAATCCTAAAAAAAGCCAAAAAAAGCCCCAATTAAGGGGCTTTTCAAAAGAACAAAATCAATTACTTGATTTTAGCTTCTTTGTACATAACGTGCTGACGAATAACTGGATCAAATTTCTTGATTTCCATTTTTTCAGGCATGTTACGCTTATTTTTTTCAGTAGTGTAGAAGTGACCAGTTTTAGCACTAGATACTAATTTGATCTTCTCACGATTACCTTTAGATTTAGCCATTTTCTATTATACCTTCTCGCCGCGGGCACGAAGTTCTTTAACTACAACTTCAATACCTTTTTTGTCGATGATACGGATACCTTTAGTAGATACACGTAGTTGCACGAAGCGTTTTTCTTCTTCTAACCAAAAACGGTGGTTTTGTAGGTTAGGTAAAAAACGACGACGAGTCGAATTTTTAGCGTGCGAACGGTTGTTACCAACCATAGGCTTCTTGCCAGTAACTTGGCATACTCTTGACATGTCAATCTTCTCCAAAAACAATTTTAAAACGCTCGAGCATTTATGTGCCTCGTGTGGCCGTCGCCCGAGGCACAAAGAGGGCGCATTTTATACACGATAACAAAACTAAGATCAAGTATTGTTTATAATAACCATCCGCGCTCTGCGAAGGAAACTATCTCTTGATCGCCTACAACCATATGATCCAAAAGGGAAACATCGATAGTTGAGAGGGCTTTTTTTAATCTGTCAGTAATTTGCCGATCTGCCTGACTTGGCTCTGCAATGCCAGACGGGTGATTGTGACACACTATGACTGCCGCAGCCTTTTTCTCCAGCACTAGGGTCACCACTTCACGTGGATAAACTGATGCCGAATTAATCGTTCCGCGGAATAATTCTACAAACTGAATCACTCTATGTTGGCTATCCAACAATAATAATGCGAACACTTCATAGGATCGGTCTGCTAATTGTCTCATTAAATAGTCTCGAGTTAAATCAGGATTTATTAAAATTTGTCCTCGATGCATATTTTCTTCGAAAATTCGCTTAGAAATCTCCGATGCAGCCTGTAATTGGGCATATTTTACCGGCCCCACTCCTGCCAATTGGCACACCTGAGACTTGGGCGCTGCAAATAATGGTCTTAATCCGCCAATTGGCTAATCATCCCACGGGCTAAATCAACCGCATTGTGCCCTGCTAATCCATTGCGTAATAAAACCGCCAAGAGTTCTGCATCAGATAAATGCCCAGCGCCATGCTTTAATAATTTATCTCTTGGTCCTTCGCCGTCAGGCCAGTCCTTAATTGCCATAAACACTCCCTTGTTTATTGCCTATATATTGGTAATTCATACATCCTTGTGACCTGATATGGCCATTTGCAACTACAGAGTATGGTCTAAATTTTTAATTTCGGATCATCACCATTTAAGTGGATTGTGATATCGTAGCGGCAATAAAGCGAATAGCAGGATTGAGCCAAACATGCTGACAAATAAAAAAGTCCTTTTAGGAATTGGTGGCGGTATTGCAGCGTATAAAAGCGCTGATTTAATTCGTCGTCTTAAAGAGCGCGGCGCAGATGTCCGCGTGGTCATGAGCCAAAGCGCCATGGAGTTTATTACTCCCCTGACCATTCAAGCCTTGTCAGGCCACCCTGT
This sequence comes from Shewanella sp. GJ50-10, assembly GCF_055808815.1. Taxonomy (NCBI): domain Bacteria; kingdom Pseudomonadati; phylum Pseudomonadota; class Gammaproteobacteria; order Alteromonadales; family Shewanellaceae; genus Shewanella; species Shewanella sp. GJ50-10. The sequence continues at coordinate 4,067,287 of NZ_JBVVSS010000001.1, forward strand.
AGCCTCCGATTTACTTGATCCAGCAGCAGAAGCTGCAATGGGACACATCGAGCTTGCCAGATGGGCTGATGTGGTTATCGTGGCACCTGCCACCGCCAACCTTATTGCACGCATTAATGCAGGCATGGCAGATGAGCTATTAACCACTACCTGTTTAGCCACTGAAGCGCCTGTGATTATTTGCCCTGCCATGAACCAGCAGATGTACCGTAATCAAGCTACCCAAGAAAACCTCGCCAATGTTGCCCGTAAAGGCATCACGGTATGGGGGCCTGCAAGTGGCGACCAAGCCTGTGGTGAAGTTGGCCCAGGTCGCATGCAGGAGCCATTAGTCATTGCTGAGCAGCTGGTGCAATTCTTTGGTCCTAAACCGTTAACAGGCCAAAAACTGCTGTTAACTGCAGGCCCAACGCGCGAAGCAATTGATCCTGTGCGTTATATCTCAAACCATAGCTCAGGCAAAATGGGCTTTGCATTAGCGGCGGCGGCAACCCAAATGGGCGCCGAAGTCACCTTAGTCACTGGCCCTGTTAATTTAGCGACGCCACTAGGCGTAAACAGAGTTGATGTGGAATCAGCACAAGACATGCTGAATGCGGTAATGGATAATGTCGATAACCAAGATATCTTCATTGGCTGCGCCGCTGTTGCGGATTATCGAATTGCCGAAGTGGCAGAATCAAAAATTAAAAAGTCGTCTGAAAATATGCAGCTTGCGCTTGTACGTAACCCTGATATCTTAGCCAGCGTTTCTGCCCTGACTAAACGACCTTTTACTGTAGGTTTTGCCGCTGAGACCGATAACGTAGAAGAATATGCTCGCGGTAAGCTTGAACGTAAAAAGTTGGACTTAATTGCCGCTAACGACGTATCAATTGCCGGCCTTGGTTTTAATGCCGATGCCAACGCATTACATGTTTTTTGGCAAGATGGTAGTCAACAACTGCCTGCAACCGATAAACTGACGCTTGCAAAACAATTACTTACTCTAATAGCGACCAAAATAAAAACATCATGAAAACACCTGTAGAACTGAAGTTACTCGACTCTCGCATTGGCGCTGAGTTCCCATTACCAAGCTATGCCACACCAGGCAGTGCAGGAATGGACCTTCGCGCAATGATCGACACCACTATGGTCATTGAGCCAGGTAAAACTGTATTAATCCCTACAGGGATTGCAGTGCACGTTGCTGACCCAAGTCTTGCAGCCGTGATTTTGCCGCGTTCAGGCTTAGGCCATAAGCACGGTATTGTATTAGGTAACTTAGTTGGATTGATTGATTCTGACTATCAAGGACCGTTAATGGTGTCTTGTTGGAATCGCAGTGATAAACCATTCACATTAGAAATCGGTGACAGATTAGCTCAGCTGGTATTTGTCCCTGTTGTACAAGCACAATTTACCTTAGTCGATGAGTTTGATACCTCAGATCGTGGTGAAGGCGGATTTGGTCACTCAGGTACCAAATAACCTTTACAAGTAGTCACAAGCCTAGGAATAACAAATGGCGGCTAGCCCCAAAATAAATCGTCGTGAGCATATTTTACAATGCCTTGCGCACATGCTGGAAACCAGCCCTGGCCAACGTATCACCACTGCTAAATTGGCAGCGGAAGTTGGTGTTTCTGAAGCGGCGCTTTATCGTCACTTCCCAAGTAAAGCAAGAATGTTCGAAGGCTTAATCGAATTCATCGAAGATGCGATTTTATCTAGATTAAACATCATCATGGATGAAGAAAAAGACACCATGAAACGCTGTGAACTGGTATTGCAGTTACTATTGGTCTTTTCTGAACGTAACCCAGGCATATCGCGCGTATTAAATGGCGATGCGTTATTAGGTGAAAATGAGCGTTTACGTAGCCGCATCAGCGGACTGTTCGCTAAAATTGAAACTCAAATAAAGCAAATATTGCGTGAAAAGACCTTACGTGAAGGCCATGGTTTTAGCTTAGATGAAGCTATCTTAGCCAACCTATTACTCGCCATCGCAGAAGGCAGAATAGCCCAATTTGTTCGTAGTGAGTTTAAGCAAAAGCCTACTGAGCATTTTGATGAGCAATGGCAATTTGTACAGCAGCAATTACTGCGAAGCTAGTAAATATCTGAACTAAACCGCAATAATTTAAAGCACTCAACAGAGTGCTTTTTTATGCTCAAAACAAATATCTCATTCGTCGCCACACCTGCCAAATTAAACATAAAACAAATACTTGACTAAAAAGGTCGGCTTTTTTTATTTCAATAATATTAATTTGACTCAAATCACGCTATTATCCCCGTCCCTTATGATTGCGCCGCATGAAGCACAAGTAAATTTGCTGCGTCAGCAACAAGGCGATTTTTAACATACACTCAGTAATACGCTACCCCAGTGGTTGGAGGATAAGATGGCATTAAGTGAAGCCGCAATAAAAGTTAAAGCAGCACTAGCTGAGCAAGGGCTTGAAACCCCAATGCTGCCGCAAACTCGTACTCCAGAAGAACGTAAAGAGAAAATTGAGCATCACATGAAAGAAGTACTGACGTTAATGGCGTTAGACTTATCAGACGACAGCTTAATGGATACACCTCGCCGTATTGCCAAAATGTATGTTGATGAGATTTTCTCTGGTCTTGATTACCAAAACTTCCCTAAAATCACTGTCATCGATAATAAGATGGGCGTTGATGAAATGGTGCGAGTGCAAGATATCAGCTTAACCAGCACCTGTGAGCATCACTTAGTGACCATTGATGGTTATGCGACCGTAGCTTACTTGCCACGCACTAAGATTATTGGTCTGTCGAAGATTAACCGCATTGTGCGCTTCTTTGCTCAGCGTCCTCAAGTGCAAGAAAGACTGACACAGCAAGTGCTGGTCGCTCTGCAAGCATTACTTGAAACTAAAGATGTGGCAGTAAAAATGGATGCGGTGCATTACTGCGTTAAATCTCGCGGCGTCATGGACTCCACCAGCTCCACCACGACAACAGCATTAGGTGGCGTTTTTAAATCTAACCCAGCCACTCGCGCCGAATTCTTACATCAATCCAAATGCTAGGGTTGAGTTTTAAAGCGAATTAAATTAAGCATATTTTTGAACGCGATTTTTAGAAAGTGAGAAACAAGAATCAAAAAAGCCAGACATCAAGTCTGGCTTTTAGCTTTTAGCAAAGAGTGATTAAATACCGTATTGCTCGCGGTAAGCACTCACTGACGCTAGCTCTTTTTCCATACCTGGTTTTTCAGATAAGTAGCTAATCAAATCAGATAACTTAACGATAGACACGATATCACAGCCAAAGTCGCGCTCAACTTCTTGAATCGCTGACAACTCGCCTTTGCCTTTTTCTTGTCTATCAAGTGCGATTAACACACCCGCTAAGCTTGCATCATGGGCTGCGATGATTTCCATCGACTCACGAATAGCAGTACCAGCTGTGATCACATCATCCACTAACATCACTTTACCCGCAAGCTCGCTACCCACTAATGAGCCGCCTTCGCCGTGCTGTTTTTTCTCTTTACGGTTAAAACAATATGGCACATCAACATCGTGATGATCACACAAAGCAACTACTGTTGTCGTCGCAATTGGAATGCCTTTGTAAGCAGGACCAAACACTAAATCGTAGTCGATACCTGAATCAACTAATGCAGCAGCATAAAAACGACCTAAACGTGCTAAATCACGACCTGTGTTAAATAAACCCGCATTGAAAAAGTAAGGGCTAGTACGGCCTGATTTTAAGGTGAACTCACCAAAGCGTAAAACCTGACGCTCAAGAGCGAATTCAATAAACTCACGTTGATATGCTTTCACATTATCTCCTTAACACTGTTATCTGTTTTTTATCTAATGACGACTAAGCCTAAATAAAGCTTAAAAAAAGGGGCTCTTATTAACAGAGCCCCTTAATCAAATACGTTTTAGCTTAATGCTGCTTTTTGAGTATCGACAATCTCGCGGATACCGTGCTTAGCAAGCTCAAGTAAGCTTAATAACTCTTCGTGGCTGAACGGCTCACCTTCGGCAGTGCCTTGGATTTCAATCATCTTGCCAGTTTCAGTCATGACTACGTTCATGTCTGTCTCAGCAGCGCTATCTTCGATGTATTCTAAATCGCAGATTGGCTCACCTTTGTAAATACCAACACTCACTGCAGCAATTAAGAACTTAAGTGGGTTAGTTTTTAAAATGCCTTTACCGCGCGCCCAGTTTAATGCGTCTACTAATGCAACACATGCACCAGTAATAGCAGCAGTACGAGTACCGCCATCTGCTTGGATAACGTCACAATCGATAACAATCGTGTTTTCGCCTAAGGCTTTCATGTCTACTGCAGCACGTAATGAACGGCCGATTAAACGTTGAATTTCTTGAGTACGACCAGACTGTTTGCCACGGGCAGCTTCACGTTGCATACGGCTGTGAGTCGAACGAGGAAGCATACCGTATTCAGCAGTTACCCAACCTTGGCCTTGGCCTTTAAGAAAACGCGGTACGCCTTCTTCAAAGCTTGCCGTACATAAAACTTTAGTGTCACCAAATTCAACCAACACCGAACCTTCAGCATGAGCTGTAAATTGACGAGTAATCGTAACTGGACGAGATTGTGCAGGTGTTCTGTCGCTTGGACGCATATGCATTTCCTATTGTGTGGAATCAGTGACTAAATTGGGTTTTAAGCCTGAATTGGCTGAAATTTATCGTTCATTTGATATCTCAATCAAAGCAATAAAAGATAAACCAGCAATCAACGCTCATAATTGAACAGCATTATAGTGACTTGTTAGCCTTGATGCCACGTCAAACAAAACCCTTATTGGATTTTTATTAACAAAACGGCACACTGTAAGCGGAATGTGACTCATGCTTTAAGGAAAATGATGAAAATAGCCATCTTTGGTGCAGGCTCAACAGGATGTTACTTAGCGGGTGAGCTACTCATGGCAAAGCTCGATGTCAGCTTAATTTGTCGCGAGCGGATAAAAAGCAGCATTACCTACAACCAAGGCATAACCCTCACCAGCTACCAAGGCTTGCATCAAAGAGTGATGCCTACATCGCTTATTACCGAAGTTGAAGCCAACACACCCACATTCGATTTGATTTTTGTCACCTTAAAATGCCACCAGCTAAGTGATATAACCGAGCAATTACTGCAACTAACTCACAAGCAAAGCACCATAGTATTAATGCAAAATGGCTTAGGCAGTTTTGATGAGGTTAAGCAAGCATTCGCTAACTCCTCAGCGCAGCCAAGACTGCTTATCCAAGGCATAACGCCGTTTAACGTGCTGCAAAAAGAACATGCCACCTTTCATAAAGGCACCGAAGGCGAATTCACTTTTGCCAACACGACCCATACGCAAGTTATCAAACAAGCAATGCATTCTAACGGTTTAAGCTGCACCTTGGCCGATGATATGGCGCCAATCATTTATGGCAAACTACTGCTGAACCTCAATAACGCACTAAATGCGATTACTGACGTGCCCATTAAGCAGCAGCTTAGCCAAGCACCGACTCGCAAACTATTAAGCCTCGCGATGAAAGAGTGGCTAAGCGTGTGTAAAAAAGCCCATTTACCTTTAGCCCAATTCACCAAAGTTAAGCCGCAATGGTTGCCGCTAATATTATCTCTGCCCGACTTCCTGTTTACCTTACTGGCCAAGCAAATGCTCGATATCGACCCCGAGGCGCGCTCATCCATGTGGGAAGACATACAAGCTAATCGTAAAACCGAAATAGAATATTTAAACCAAGCCGTGGTCAAACTTGGGCAACAACATCAGGTTGCTACGCCCGTTAATGCCGCCATCGTCAGCGCCATTAAGCAGCTTGAACAAGGGAAAAAAGTCGATATTAAATCACTTGGTGGATCAGCATAAAAAAGGCCGCGACTTAATTAAGTCACGGCCTGTTTTATTTTGTCAGTTCTCTTTTGGCAGAACGTTATCGTAAAGCCTTACTTCTGCTTTTTTACAAATGGCAAAATCAGTAAGGCAACGCCCACGACTAAAAACGGAATACTCAGTAACTGCCCTGCACTCATGGTCCACTCAGTGGCATAAGCCGCTTGCTTCACTTTCACCATTTCAATCGCCCAGCGGGCACTGAATACACTGCATAAGAACAAGCCGAATATGACGCCGTGCTTCTCTTTCAAGTTGGTAAACTTGTACACTGCATATAGAGCGATAAAGATAACTAAGTAACTAATCGCTTCGTACAACTGCGCTGGGTGGCGTGGCAATGCATCCACACGTTCAAAGATAATGCCCCAAGGTTTAGTGGTCTGCAGACCTAAAATCTCAGAGTTAGCAAAGTTAGCCATACGCACAAAGAAGCCAAATATCGCGGTCGCAATCGCTAATCTATCCAGTAAGAATAAAAACGGCATATCGGTTTTACGCTTGTAATAGTACAGCGCTAAAATCGCCCCTAATCCGCCGCCATGGCTGGCTAAACCGCCTTCCCAAATCGCCAAAATCTTCATCGGATTGGCAAAGTAGTAACTCGGGTCATAAAAGAAGCAATGAGCTAAACGTGCGCCCACAATAATCCCGACCACACAATACATCAGTAAATTATCTAGCGACTCAACGTCCAAGCCTTCTTGCTTGTACATGCGCTTCATTACCTGAAAACCACTGGCAATCGCCAATGCAAATAACGCCCCGTACCAATGTACTTTTAGACCCATAAACGAAATTAATACAGGGTCGAGATTCCACACAAAATGGTCCAATTGCCTACTCCAAAATTTGATAACACCTTAAACCCACAGGTCTAAGTCGGTGATTGAGCCTACTATAAACAATTCACCTAATGAATTCGATGGCAAAACCCACCGATTACAGCATTTAACCAACAAGGTTAACCTAATGTGGCTAAACCGTTCACAGCTATGACTGTATAAAACACCTTAAGTTTCGATAATTACAGTCAATTTATGCCTGTTCGCTTTGACCTTCAATGCCAGCAGACTATAATCGACAACACACACTTGCTGCTAACTATTCAGGGTTCAAACATGATCCAAAGTATGACCGCCTACGCTCGCATTGAGCATAAAGCCGAATGGGGCACTGCCTCTTGGGAAATCCGCTCAGTCAATCAACGCTACTTGGAAACTTACCTACGTTTACCAGAGCAAATGCGTAGCCTTGAGCCAGTATTACGTGATCGCCTTCGTAAACGCTTAAACCGCGGTAAAGTTGAGGTCAACTTACGTTACGAACTGTCTGAATCTGGCAGCAGCGAAATGCGCCTAAACCAAGATTTAGCTAAGCAGTTATTAAACGCAGCAGAGTGGCTTAAAAAAGAAGCCAACCAAGGCGAACTGAACCTAGTTGATATTCTACGCTGGCCTGGTGTTATGGCTGGTGCAGAGCAAGACATGGGCGAAATCAATAAAGATTTACTCGGCGCATTCGACGGTGCAGTAGCACAATTCATCGAAGCCCGTGGCCGTGAAGGTGAAGCCATTAACACCATGCTACAAACTCGCTTAGACCAAATCGTTGAGCAGGTTGCAGTAGTGCGTGAGCACATGCCAGCAGTTATGCAATGGCAACGTGACAAGCTAACCAACCGTTTAGCCGAAATCACTGGCGAACTTGATCCAGCGCGTATGGAACAAGAAATGGTGTTGCTTGCTCAAAAGATGGATGTTGCAGAAGAAATGGATCGCCTTGACGCACACGTTGCTGAAACGCGCTTAATCCTTAAAAAAGGTGGCGCACAAGGCCGCCGATTAGACTTCATGATGCAAGAATTCAACCGCGAATCTAACACCCTAGCGTCTAAATCAATCAGCGCAGAAGTCACTGCCGCAGCGGTAGAGCTTAAAGTATTGATTGAGCAAATGCGTGAGCAAATTCAAAACGTTGAGTAATTCGTTTTCTCTGTGTTCTGAAACTAAAAAACCAGCTAATTGCTGGTTTTTTTGTGAAGAAATAACTCCAAGTGATAAAGTTTACTCTGACCCAACTTATTACACTTATTTCGCTAAATCAGTTTTCCATGTCCATAATGACAGTAGCTAGTGATCTATAATATCAGGTAGACTTAAATCTAATGTGGCAAAATCGACTCCTATTCGACCTTCATAATGACTTTGAATATTTTGATATCTTGCTGCATAAGCAGGCCGGAGAAGAGCTATTGCTGTTAAATTACGCGTATTAGATTTTATTTCAGGTATTCCGGTGTCTCGTTGTATTTTTGTTTTGTGGAACGTAACTTGTTTACAGCCATTATCAAAGCAATTTTCATCATGATTCATTACTATTACTTTTTGTAAATCTGGTAGCTTCGTATTTGTATTGATTACACCAAAAGCTAACTGTTCACCATTTGTGTCAGTAATAAAAATATGTGACGATTGGTGTGCAGTTTGTAAAGCGGTAATAATAGAAGGCTCTTTCTTTAATTTAGCTAACGTCAACTGTCTATGTGGAGCAAGATCCCTAATTCCTCGATCTGTCATTTGCCCGGGGATAGTATTACAACTTGGCGTGACACATAAATACCATGAACCATTTTCATCTTTTAAAACACTTCCAGTAGTAAAATATTGCAAATGGTGGGGTATAGTAGATAGTCGTTCATTATACGCATGCGCGACTTCGTAATGTTGTTGCTCGGTTAGTTCTTCTGTAGTTCGGGTGACATTATAATTAGCTAAGGTAATGATATTTTTTAAAAATGCCTTATTCTCTTCAACACTTGTTTTTCTGTCAACATATTCAAGTATATCATCAGAAATACAATTAGCAGTACTTATAACTTCCTCTAATACACCCGAGTTCCTACATAAATTTCCAAGCATGTCATCAAGCAAACTCTTTAATAGTTCTTGGGCCGCTAACTTTTTTTCCGGTACAGGTAAACGCAAAATTCCCCACAATTCTGCTACTTGAGCAATATTACCTTTTGAGAGAACTTTCTCCATTGATAGATTAGCATCCTCTATTTGGTTCTGAAACTCAGATGTAACGACTCGATAAAAACTAGGGTACCAATCTTCAAGTGCTATTTTTATCTGTTCCCAAACTTCATCAGGGGTGGTATCACGAAGCTCATCTTCACCTTCGCTTTTCCTCTCTTTCTCACAAAGAACAATAAACACATCACCTGCTTGAATCCATAAATTCCTTTTACCATGAACATCAACATTTGATAGAGGTTTTAAATTTTTGTTGAATTGAATAGCACTATTTTCTAATAGCCATTTAACATGTTCAGTTTTAGCTTTTTCTATATTATTGTTCTCACATTCTTCCTGAAATGACTTAACGATAGCTTCTATGTCTAGTTCAGACTTTAAGTACTCGGCTTCAATACTCGCGTTAAAAAACAGGACCCACTCCCTTTTCCAGTCATCATTAAAGTCATTCCATTGAGCCAGCAGTGCCTCATTTTCTAAGAATTCATCAACATTACCTATATGAGTTCCTCTCAAAGTAGCTGCAACTTCTCGCCAAACATCATTTAAATCTTCTGCAGTAAAAACAACCACTACATTCATATGTTTGCTACTACTAAGATCAGATATTAAATTGAGAGAGTGCTCAGCTGGATTCGGTTCACCTGTAGCTTTCAAGTGGTAATCGAGAACAATTAAATCACTTTTACGAATTTTATCCTTGTCTAAATTGTTCGTTTGGTTTTCAACATCGCAAATAAGTTTTTTAGTATGAAAAAAATCAACAAATTCCCCAGCAGTTTTAGAAGACATAAATTTAGTGGTAGATCTATCAACAATGTTACGAATACTAGCTAATTTTTCTCTAAACTGTTCAATTGCATTCGGTGCATCTACAGGCACCTCAAGAGTGAACTGACTGAGTTCTTTATTTGAATTTACGAAACTGTCTCCCATGCCTTCATATGGAAGATAATGGTCATCAATTAACAATACTGATTTAATCGCATTATCGCGAAATGCACTTACAATTTTATTTCTATACAACTCTGGCATTATCTTACTTCCATTCCGCGAAATTGAATTACAAAATTAGTACCACCTTGGATAAGCTTTTCTTCTGGCTTTTCAGCATACCAAATTTTGTGGCGAGCTATCGCAAGGTTTTGTTTTGAAAGGTATAAACCGACACCATTGCCTGTTGGCCTGCGGCTATAAAACAACTGGAATAGATTGCCAATATCGTCAGGGTCAATTGCTGGTCCATTATTAGCAATTACAACTAAGTCATTAATGATACCTACCTTTATCTCACGCTCTTGATCGGCTAAAGCTGCCCAATACAGCGCATTGTTTAGTAAATTGATAAACACTGGGATAATCCGTGACTTTACATCAACAACCTTCATACGCATGAAGGTATCACTAAACTCGAGGTGAATGTTTTGTTGCTCGAACTGTTCTTGAAAGAATAGCCTTACATTTTTGACTATATCTTGCCCTGTAATATCATCGCGGGTTTGATAACCAGAAAGCTTAAGTGGTGATAAAAACCTGAGGTATTCGGTAAACTGTTTATGCGCTTTCATGGCATTTTTAAAACCAAGCTCAGTTTTTGCATTGATACTCATAGAATTAAGTGACCGAGTTACAGCCTTATCTTGTGCACTAAGTTCATGGGCCAAAATTTCAAAACTTATACCTAACTGTGCAAGGCTTCTCATTTGGGTAATTTCTTGTTCCGCTTTTACACGATCATCTTCCGCCAATGTAAATGCTGACTCAAGATCTACACCCTGCTCTAACTTATCCATCGCTTGTAGAAACCCTTCGTACTTAGTAGCAATATCATCTGCTAAATTACGATAAATTCTATCTAATGAATTAAGCACCAGGGTTGTATCACTAGTGTCAGTAACAGTATCAAGTATCGGTAAGGCTTGCAGCTCAAATGCTTCTTTATCCGTGCGAGCTGATTTTTTCCAAACACTCAATAAACGCTCTAGGGTTTTATCAATATCACTCGCATACCCACTCACCAGTTTAGTCAGAGCTGAGTCAATCGAGTTATATTTATTCTGCGCACTTTCCATGGGAGAACGTTGCTGGCTATGTGCTTCTAGGTTATTTAGCCGTTCCCGACAAGTCTGTAACAGCTCACTTAGTTCACCAAATAAATCACGATAGCTACGATATTGATCTTCAAGGTACTCATCCATTTTAGCGGGCTTATTGGGTGCTTTTAGTTCAGGCCTTAGCGCTTCTAACTTATCAATACCTTTAGCCAGAGCATCCAAATGATGGATAGATATAGCTACGCTTTCCTCTAATTCTCTATGAACTATTCGTGCTGATTCTACATGAAGATTTAATTTAGGTAGATTAATAGTCAGGGCACTCGTAAAGGCTTTTTTAGAGAGTCGGGCAGATGAATTACGAGCTTTAAGTTGCTTTTGTTTATCTTTAGATAACTGCTCAAGCATGACTTGCCTTTCTTCGGACTGACTACCAAAATAAGTGTCAGCCAATTTCAGCAGAAGTACCTTTACCAAGGACTTTAGCTCTCGGGCAGCTTGATTTTTTACAAACCCTTCTCTGCCTGCTTTATCTTTTAGCAATTGGTTACTTTTTTGATCTAATAAAATTTGGCCAAAAGACCGGCGAGAAGACCAATAATAACGGCCTGCGCTTTTTGAACGGTTTTCTTCTATATCAAAAAAATCGTTATCAATACGGCCATATGGAAGAACACGTAAACCATCACGAAAAATCATAAAGCCAGAATACTTTTCCGCTTGTTCCAATAAATGTGAATGATGTTCTGGTTCGTGAGTGGATTTACTAAACATTTGCTCAAAAGTACCCAATTTAAAATCAAAGGCACCCGTTTTCGTCAAAGCATCCATGCCTGGTGTTCGGCAGGGAATTACTACATTAGGATACTCCTTTCCAAAAGCTGTCACATGACCTCTAAACCAACCTTTTTCATCAACTTGGCCAGAAATTTTATGTTCTAATGTTTCGAACTCAGAATAACCAAATACATCTTGATAATTGAGAATTTCAGTTTGTTCGCCAGATAAATAACCAGCTCTATCAAATGCCATTATTTCGTAGTGGAATTCATTGCTCTCATCCGATTCACGATTAAATGGGTCAACAAATGCGCGTAATGTATCGACTAAATCACGTTTAATAGCTTTGTATTCATCAGCCTCACGATTCATGTCCCCCCTATTAGTCAGTAAAGCTAAATCACGATTGAGGTCTAAAAGAAAAAGAGCTGTGCCATGCTCCGATCCATCTAGATCTGCGACTTTACTTAAAAAGGTGGTCCAACTATCAATGTGATTAAGTTTGAAATTAAAGCTTTCGCTTAGCAGCCTGACTTTTTGCTCCGTCGATATAAATACTTCATCATCTTTGATGTTATGTCGTAAATCGAACGCCTCTTGCTCATCTTCACTAAAACGCTCCCACATACGACGAAGTATTTTTTCATCTTCAGTTTTAGGTGATAGGGCAAGGTTATTCAGCATATCTTGCTGTAGACCAGAACATATCTCAGGTAATTCACTTAGGTTATCAAACTGCTGCATTGGCACTTTAATATCATGTAAGCCAAGATAAGTATTTTCAAATAAACGCCAGTCAATAAGTGCTGCGGAGTATTGCGTATTAACCTTTTTAGTAACGATAAGTGTTACTGGTGCTAAAAATGCGGTAGAAAGCCGGCCAATACCTTTTTCACCTTGGGTATATCTATCTTTTAAACCAAAACGGTCTTCTTCTGGTAGGATATTTTTTTTCGTTTTTGATGAGGTGCCAATAGTAAGCCAGCTATTACTTAACTGCTCGTATGTCATACCGCAACCATTATCAATAATAGCACCACACTTTATATCATCATCGAATAAGTGCAGTGCAACATCTCTAGCATAGGCATCGTAAGAGTTCTTCCAAAGCTCACTGACCGCAGTAGGTGCATCTGCAATCTGCCCTTTACCGAGGTGATCAACAGTACGGGCTTGAGCTTTAAACGAAACCGATTTTCTTGTTGATTTAGGGTTCATATCAAATGGTTACGAATAAAAAAAGTACCTAGCATTCTAGGGGCTTTTTCTAGTTCAATCCATTAATAATCGCAGATATCAATTTATAACCCAGAATAGTGGGTACCGCGTTACCAATTTGCTTAGCTTGATGAGTCGTGCTACCAGTAAAAATATAGTCATCTGGAAATGTCTGTAAACGAGCAGCATGTCTTAACGTGAAGCCGTGATTTTTCCAAGGATGAACGAATCGCCCTTTTGATGGGTTATTGCAGCCTGTTGTCATCGTATTAGAGGGTGTATGAATAATCACCCTTCCGTAAACATCCTTGTGCCCCACGTAGCCATTAGCATGACACTTTAATTCAAATTCTGGATCTGCATCCATTCTACTTCCATTCAAACGAGTCGACTTGAAGCGACGCTGCATTTTTTCATTCGGTTTCATATGCACATTACAAGGATCTTTTTCATCTACTGGAGTGCCGGACTCCAAGCCCTGTAGTAATGTTCTTGCGGCCTCATCCGACATTTCTGTGTACGGCCGAAAATGATTATCGATATAATCTTCGATTAACTTGGGGGTTAGAGGCTCAAATACAGTAGAAGCGGTTTTCCAAACAGGTAAACCTTGCAGAGCTTCTTTTGAGGTAGGCGAAAAATAGCCCGGTACTGGTGGGAAAACTAAATCATCATTTTTTACGTCTCTGCGAACACCTAAAATAAATGCACGCTTACGGTTTTGTGGTGTACCGTAGTCTTTAGCATTTAATGTATCGCAAAAATGAATGATGTAACCGTTATCTTGTGCAAGCTGTTTAAACTTCTCTAAGTAAGAAGCATGCTTTTTCCAAAATAGGCCTGCAACGTTTTCAACTAAGAAAGCTTTAGGCTGAAACTCTTCAACAAAATCATAGTAACGCAATAAAAGTTGATTTCGAGGGTCGTCTACTCCGGCATCATTAATACGATGGCTAGAAAACCCTTGGCATGGGGGGCCACCTAAAATGAGTCCCAACTCACCAACTTCTAACTCTAACTCCATTCTTAATTTAGCAGGCTCAATTTTTAGGATATCACCATTAATTAATTTGGTGTTTTGTCCCAATCTATCGATTATGTTCTTTTGATATGTTTGAGCCGCTGATGCATCTAGCTCTATAGCCGCTAACACATCAAGACCAGCTTGATGAGCAGCTAAACTAAAGCCACCTGCCCCTGCGAATAAATCAATTGCACTCATATACCACGAAACCTAACAATAATCTGACTGGCGCATTTTACCGATTTCATTGGAGAAAGCGAATTTAGAAATAATGCCAGGTAAAGCTCATTATTTTTACCATTCAGCACGGTGACTCCATTGTTCTTTTGCAGTAATGAATTCTTTATCACCCTGTGCTCTAAAATAAAGAGCAAACCAAAAAAAGATAACAATAAGAGATGCAATCAGTATAGATTGGTACCAGAGCAAGCCACTGATAACGTAATAAATATAGGCCAAACCAATAGAGAAACATAGGAAAATGACTGCCATCACATAACAGTAAACCACACTTAGCACAGTTACAGAAAAGTTAGCTCTAGGCCTCTTAATCGGAGATTCAATTGCTTCAGCTGCACTTCTCAGGATAGTCTTACTGGCATCTTTTGTTTTTGAACCTATAAATAACGCCGCTTTTACTAGATCCGGGTCCAGAACAGACTTGGCTATATTCTTGAGGATAATAATGACAGCCAAAACTAAAATCAGGTAAATGACCAGGCTAACTCCCCACTCAGGAAAAAGCTCTTTATTTTGAATGATGTAGTCAACTATACCTTTAACACTAATATCCATAACTCAATAAATACTCCCAATATAATCCATTAAGAAAGCGCTTCCACTTAAGGAGTCTTACTTGATTAACTGATTGCAAGGTATCACTTTACAAATGCCTCATCTAGCTGTTTATACAAATCCAAGGACTTCTCTGACTCCGTCTTTATATTCTCGTACAAGCTGCAGGCAATAACTCGAATAGCATGTTGCTCGTTCATATTAAGGTCTGGATATTCATGTTTTCTAAAATTATCCATGATTTTCTGTTTTCTTGGCTCGAATTCGGTCGCTTCGCTACGGATTTCACACACTCTAATTAGATGCTGTTCCCAGTTACAATAAGACTTGTCCTCTAAGCGTTCACGCTTATTGCACTCTTTACAGCATGGGATAATATTCCCGGGATGATGCAATCCAAATTCTGTTCGATTGAACATCAATACATGCTCAATTTGAAGTTTAGAGTTTTTCTCTCCGCAATAGGCGCAGCAACCGTTGAAGTCGATATCACGAATCGAAAGCCAAAGAGCTTTTCCTTTGCCGCTGCCTGTATTGAAAGAATGGCCAAGGTAATACTCGCCAACTTTTGTAAGAAAAGCTCTTACAGCTGTGTTAGCTGAATCAGATGCAGTATTATATACGGCCATATTTTATTGCCCTTTTAAATTGTAATCTCTAATGCCACCTTACTACTTGTATATAGTGACATTAGTTACAACCACTAACAATCTAGTACTTTACTCTGTCGATTCACATTTCTCCTAACTGCATATCCAAAGTTACTATCTAACTGTTGACCAATACGTTAATTCTGCAAAGGAGTAGTTAACAGCTACACGGTTAATCTCCAATATTTGCCTAAAGCTTCTCCCCAAACAAATAAACCCAGCTTTCGCTGGGTTTATTGTTCATTGAACTAACTCAATACCATTTTAACTTTAACGCCTAAAGCATTATTGCTCTGTGGTATTTTTGTATACCTTGCCGTCTTTCATGATGACGCTGAAGTTATCTTCTGGGTTAGTCAGCAACGACAAATCTGTTAGTGGGTTGCCATCAATTAAGCCATTCATATAAAAACATCAAGCGTGGCCATTACCATTCCTCTTTCCAGTGTGGTTCAGTAACTTTGTTATCATCACTGACTTCCTGGTTTTCGGGCTCAGTACCTCTCACCTTAATGTCGAGTTCGAGGTTTAATGCAGATAAGATTTTATATAAGGTTTCTACTTTGGTTGAATCAGGGCTTTGCTCAAAGCTTGAAAAGGTATCTTGAAGAATACCCACTTTACTTGCCACTTTGCTTTAAGGCAGCTTCATATTCTATCGTGCATCTTTAAGGTATGCGCTAAGCTGCTTTGAGCTTGTCACCTTCATATTTTGTACCTATAACGCTTATATATTGCTCACCCTACACGCTACAACAGGTGAACCAAGCTTTACACGCTATAACCGTTAAATATAGTTCTATACGCTATAGCAGGTAAGCTGATATACACACTTTAAGAAGGATGATTTATTTGTCGCTTTACCACTGGTCAAAGCTGAGTTAATTCTTGTCTATGCTACAGTGAATGATAGAGTGAGCGTTCTTGCCAAATTACTACCAAGTTATCAATATTTAAGAAGGTTTTGTGGATAAGCTAAACATAGTGATAGATTTTTTTACGACCCATAAACTATTACTGACCGTCATTATCATCATGCTAATTTCATTTATGAAGCGCTTAGTTGTCTCGAAGATTCGTGGCGATGTGGCGTTTATTTCTGAAGTTCAGCGCAAGTGGATGTCGCGAACCAAGAATGGCACTTTTATTATCATTGTGATGATTTTGTTTGTGCTGTGGCAAACTGAGATTAATAAGTTTGCCCTGTCGGTAACGGCGATTGCGATTGCGTTTGTCGTGGCTTCAAAAGAAATCATTTTGTGTTTTACAGGCTCGATTCAACGGGCAAGTTCTCGCTCGTTTGTGATTGGCGATTGGATTGAAGTGGGTAAGTTGTGTGGTGAGGTCATTGAGCACAACTTAATGGCGACGGTGATCCAAGAGATTGACTTACACCATGGTCAATATCACTTCACAGGGAAGACGGTTACCTTCCCTAACAGTATGTTCTTTAGTTATGCGGTGAAGAACCTCAACTTTATGAAGCGTTATGTTTATCATAATTTCAATATCACTGTGGTTGAGTTTGATAATCTGTATCCGCTATTTCCTGAGTTACAAAGTAAAATTGAAGCGCACTGTGAAGACTTTAATGAAGTTGCGACACGTTATAATAGTATTATTGAAAAACATGCTGGGGTCGATTTACCAGGGCCTGAGCCGCACATTCATATCAATAGCGGCCCAAATGGCGAACAAGTGGTGCATATTATGATTTTCTGCCCAACAGAGCGTGCAACCCATTTAGAACAAGAGATTAGAAAAGACTTTATGGAAGCCTATCACGAGGCATTTCCAAAATCTGATAAGGGCTAATGTGTTAGCTGTATTTAATTAAACTAAATAAGAGCTAACAAAAAGCCACTCAATCGAGTGGCTTTTTTGATCAAACAACTTGGGCTATTTACTTAAAACATACGAAGCGTTATTTAGCTGAATGCAGTACATCATGCAATTGATGCAGGTCTTTGACTTCAAAGGTTGGCTTAATGCCATCAACCACGTCTTTGTCGTGATGGTTAAGCCAACAGGTATCGATACCGGCGTTAACACCACCGAGGATATCTGAATGCAGGTTATCACCCACCATCAATACGGTATTTTTATCTGGGTTACCCATTAACTCGAAGGTGTGCTCAAAAATACTGACATCGGGTTTGGCTTTACCAAATTGCTCTGAAATCACCACATGTTCAAATGATGACTTAAAGCCTGTGCGCTCTAAGCGAACATTTTGCAGTTCAGTCAGGCCATTGGTGATGATGCCAAGACTCGCTTTACCTTCAAGGCTTGAGACTAATTGTTTAGCGCCCGGCAATGGCTGACAAATATCGGCCATTGCCGCTAAAAAGTCACTGTTAAGACGCTGAGTAGTTACCCCAAGCTTGCCAGCCCAATGTAAAAATCGAGTATGTTGCAGCTCTGCAGCGTCAATTAAGCCTTGCTGATAATCGACCCACAGCTGTTTGTTGACCGACTGATAAAAGGCGTAATCAGTGGTATCAAAGTCGATATCAAAGCGGGAAAACATCAGCTTTAACCCTGCAAAAATATCGAAATCAAACAAGGTTTCGTCGGCGTCAAACAATATCCATTGGTACTTCATTGTTAGCCCTTATGGGGTTATTTCGAGATGCGATAAAGCATTATTCAAACAGGGCTTTAAGGCTTGATTCTTGCGCTAGTAAACTCTTGAATACCGTAAGCTGATTAGCTGCGCGGTCAAGGTTATGGCCTTCGCGATGGATACCAAAATACACATCACCGTTTAAGTGATCGGTTAAAAATCGCGAGCCCAGCATAAGTGCCATGACTTTAAGCCCTAACCATAAACTGCGTTTTTCAATTGGCGTTAAAATATCGGCCAGTTGCTCGGTGTAAGCTTCACACGCTGCGGCGATAATTTCAGGCCGTGCAATGACTTTATCAAGCGCGGTTGAGTCTTCTTCCTCTGGTGAACAAAAGGCGCGAACCATGTCACCAAAGTCATACATTAAGTAACCTTTCATGCAGGTGTCGATGTCAATCACCGCCATGCTCGACATGTCACGTTTATCAAACAGCATATTGTTGATTTTAGTGTCGTTATGGCAAATACGTAGGGGTAATTGGCTTTCTACGTTTGCAAGCTCATCAAACAAGCTTTGTTGCGACAAGGCTAATTCAGCCCACTCGCGACAATCAGCCAGTCTGCCAGATTTGTCATCGGCAACAGCTTGCTTAAGCTGTTCGATACGCTGAGGAAGGTTTAAAAAATTCGGGATGACATCTTCAAGGCTGTTGGCATCTAAGTCACTTAATGCGTGCGCAAAGTGACCAAAGGCGCTGCCTGCCATTTTAGCTTCATCTTGATTAGTGACCACTTCAATGGTGTGACTGTTAGCCAAATAACTAATTGCACGCCAAAAGCCTTTGTCACCTAAATCGACAGACAAACGGCCGTTTTTTAGCACCACAGGGGAAATCACGTCGAGCTGGTATTCGCCATTGTTGGCTTTTTGAATGAGGTGATGGCTGACTTTTGCGGCATTGTCGATTAACACTTCAGGCTTGGTAAACACCGTCGTATTAATTTTTTGTAGCACTATTTGGCCTGTTGCCCACCTTACTAAGTAAGTTTGGTTAATATGACCATTGCCTAACGGCGAAACACTCGCATTTTCATCAATAATTCCATACAAAGGCAAAATTGTTTGCCTAATAAACTCAACCACCCAAGTCTCCATAACTTTTGTTGCAAGCGGGACAGTTTAATACGATTGATATAAACCACAACACTTACAGCGCTAATTTACTGAGTATCAGCCCAGTTTTGCGTAATACTCAGTCGTGAACATCATAATCCTTTGATGTATTTTGCAAAAGCAGGCTGACTTGATAACGTTGCTTGGCTACCTTTTAAGCTAAAGTTATAACCACATAACTTGAAGCTGCCGCGCATGGCCACACTATTAATAATTCGATTGTTATCTAGTGGAGAGAACCTCGCCTCTGTGCCACTGTCAGCCATTAAATCAACCTGCATTGGGCGGAATTTACTGCCATCGTTAAAGGTCAATTCTGAGCAGCGTTTGTCGCCTTCGGCTGTATCTAAGCGCCAAATAGACTGGGCATCACCTTCATCACCTAGCCAACGAAGCACCAATACATCTTGCTGGAATATTAGCCAAAAACCGTCTGGCAGTTTAACCCTTGCGGTTTCACTGATGTTTTCAGGTTGCTCTATCGGCGTGATTTCAACAGGTTCCTGCTCTACTTCACCGCCTGTAAATAACAGACTAATAAGGTAAATAACCAAGGTAATCGCTAATACGACGCCTAACCCTTTGGCCACCATCAGCAATACTTTTTGATTACTTTGAGCCCAAATCAGCCAAGACTTTAATAATTCAGATAATGAACCTGACTCTAATGCGCCGCGATCGACCCGATAAGTAGGTTTGTCATCGGCGGCGTAATTAGGGTCACCATCTTGCTGACCTAAATGGTTAACGCCTGAGTGATTAGCTGAGTTGTCAGATTCATCTTTATAAACGGTTTCTTGCTGATAACCTGGTTCAAAATCTTGCTCGTATGCTTGTTCGTCATCAAATGCGGCATCAAAATGTTGATGACTATGCCCTGACTCACCAATGGTTGGCTCTCGTCTGCGGCGCGTTTGTCCTGAACCTTCACCTGCTTTTATATGCGGCCCGTTATAACCCATCACATAAGTAATTTTACGTTGATTACTCTTTGGCGCAGGAAACCACGCAAAACCGGCACTCACTATCGCAGCAAGAATAAATAAGATGCTAGTGACAACAGCAGGAAAACTTAAGCTAAGGGATAAACTGAACAGCAACAATAAGGTTAACGGAATCGCAATTATCGAGTTGGGTTTGGCAGCGTCTTTAACACGGCGCAAGCTACTTAAGCCACAAATTGGCAAAGCAATGGCAGCCGCAATTAAGGTCACGACTGTGTTTGAAAATAATAGCGCGAATATCAACACAAAAGCTAAGCAGCTTAATTGAATGGCTAAAGCTCTTAGGCCGTTATCTCGACCTTGACGACAAAATAAGGATGCGAATGACACGAGAAATCCTAATATCTAAAAAATGATCTGTTGGCAGACTAAACAATTTCACCGCTAAAGTCAGTGAAACCAAGTAAAAATGGCCTAAAATAATTCTAAAAATATCAATTTGGCGCGAAATTACCTCGAAAGCGCAGCCAGTCAGCTTTTCAATTAAGGTTAATTTCAGCCTACAGCGCCGTTAAGCTAACGCTGCAAAGGCCTTTGATAGTAATTAGCCACAATAATCGGCTAAGTGTTCAAGCGTAGATTTGTGCACTTTTATCCATCACAAATCTCGCAAATTGCATCGCTTTGAGTATAATACTCGCCCTGATAAATAATCTGGTTGGAAATTGCACTATGAGCGCTCGTGGAAATCTATTTATTGTGTCTGCCCCAAGTGGCGCCGGTAAATCTTCACTTATCTCTGAACTATTAAAAGATAAGCCTAGCGACATGCAAGTGTCTGTGTCACACACCACCCGTCAGCCACGTCCAGGTGAAGTTAATGGTCAGCATTATCACTTTGTGTCGGTTGAAGAGTTCAAAGGGTTAATCGCTGATGAAGCGTTTTTTGAATGGGCTGAAGTGTTTGGCAACTATTACGGCACATCCCGCACGGTTATTGAACAAACATTGGCAAATGGTATTGATGTATTTTTAGATATTGATTGGCAAGGCGCCGAGCAAGTCAAAAAAGTCATGCCAGAAGCTATTGGGGTATTTATTTTACCTCCATCGAAAGCTGAGCTTGAACGCCGCCTAACGGGTCGTGGTCAAGACAGCCAAGAAGTCATTGACGGACGTATGGCTGAGGCCGTATCAGAAATGTCACACTATAAAGATGCAGATTATATTATTGTAAATGACGATTTTGATGTCGCTTTAGGCGATCTTTGCGCGATCATTCGCAGTCAAAGATCAACCTGTGCTAGTCAGATCCATACTCACAATGATATGATTAACGATCTGTTGGCAGATTAATTGTCATAGTGTACAATTTTGCGTCATTTTTTCCCATATATAACACTGGAGTTTCACCACATGGCTCGCGTAACTGTAGAAGACGCCGTAGAACAAATCGGCAACCGTTTTGATATGATCCTGGTTGCAGCGCGTCGTGCACGCCAAATCGCTGTGCAAGGTAAAGACCCAATGGTTGAAGAGATGAATGATAAGCCAACGGTTATCGCTTTACGCGAAATCGAATTAGGCTTAGTCACCTCTAACACTTTAGACGCTGATGAGCGTCAAACTGTTCGTGAACGCGAAGCCGCTGAAATTGCCGCTGTTGCAGCAATTGCTGAAGGCCGTTCACTTTAAGGAGTAGCGCCACTTGTATCTGTTTGAAGGTCTTAAGGAGTCTGCGTCAGGTTATTTAGAACCCGCGCAAGTAGAGTTACTCAAGCAGGCGTACATTGTTGCGCGTGATGCCCATGAAGGGCAAATGCGCACAAGTGGCGAACCTTATATTACCCATCCCGTTGCGGTAGCCCGCATCGTGGCTGACATGCGTCTTGATCACGAGACATTAATGGCAGCCCTGCTTCATGACACCATCGAAGATACCCCTGTTACCAAAGAAGAACTCACTGAGTTATTCGGCGTGACTGTGGCTGAACTCGTTGAAGGCGTGTCAAAACTCGACAAAATTAAGTTCCGCGATAAAAAAGAAGCCCAAGCTGAAAACTTCCGCAAGATGATGATGGCAATGACGCAGGATATCCGCGTTATTCTTATCAAGCTTGCAGATAGAACGCACAACATGCGTACTTTGGGTGCATTACGTCCTGACAAGCGTCGTCGTATTGCTCGCGAAACCTTAGAAATTTATGCTCCGATCGCCAACCGTCTTGGTATTCACAATATCAAAAGCGAGTTAGAGGATTTAGGTTTCCAAGCCTATTATCCAATGCGTTACCGTGTGCTTAAAGAAGTCGTTAAAGCAGCCCGTGGTAATCGAAAAGAACTAATCAATAGTATTGAAGCTGCTATTACGACTCGTCTTGAAGATGCCGGTATCAAAGGCACTGTCAAAGGTCGTGAGAAAAACCTTTATTCCATCTATCGTAAGATGAGTAATAAAGAACTGCAGTTTCAAGAAGTCATGGATATCTATGCGTTCAGAGTCATGGTCGATACCATTGATACTTGTTACCGCGTACTAGGTGCCATGCATGGCCTTTATAAGCCACATCCAGGCCGCTTTAAAGACTATATCGCGATACCTAAAGCCAATGGTTATCAATCATTGCATACCTCATTATTTGGCCCTCATGCGGTTCCAGTTGAAGTACAAATTCGTACTGAAGAAATGGATCTGATGGCGGACAAAGGGGTTGCTGCTCATTGGATGTATAAGAGCGGCACTAATAGTTCGCAACAAAGTACCACTCAAATTCGTGCCCATAAATGGATGCAAAGCCTGCTTGAACTTCAACAAAGTGCTAGTAGCTCATTTGAGTTTGTGGAAAACGTTAAAACCGAACTATTCCCTGAAGAAATATACGTGTTTACTCCTGAAGGCCGCATTTTAGAGTTACCGGTTAACTCAACTGCCGTCGATTTTGCTTACGAAGTGCATACCGATGTCGGTAACACTTGTGTGGGCGCTAGAGTAAACCGCCAAGCTTATCCATTAAGTCAGCCGTTAATTTCCGGTCAAACCGTTGAGATTATTACTGCTAAAGGCGCTCGCCCTAACGCGGCGTGGTTGAACTTTGTGGTTACAGGTAAAGCGCGTGGCAAAATACGCCAAGTATTAAAAAGCTTAACCAGTGACGATGCTGTAGCACTAGGTAAACGCTTATTAAATCATGCCTTGGGCGAAACCAAGCTTGATAGCATAGATCCTGAACAGCTAAATAAAGTGATTTCAGAAACCAAGCATGATGACTTAACGTCACTGCTGGCTGATATCGGTTTAGGCAACGCCATGAGTATTGTGATTGCGCAGCGTTTGTTAGGTCAAAAGCTGACAACAACCGACACAGAAAACGATTCTGAAGAGCACTTGATGCCAATTCGTGGCGCTGAAGGCATGTTAGTCACCTTTGCTAATTGTTGTCGCCCTATTCCAGGTGATGCGGTTGTTGCCCATGTGAGTCCAGGTAAAGGCTTAGTGGTCCATATGGAAAACTGTGCCAACATCCGTGGTTATCAAGGTGAGCCAGACAAGTATATTCCTGTGCATTGGGATAATGTTGAAGGCGAAACTTATCAAGCTAACCTGCGTGTTGAGATTGTGAATCATCAAGGCGCATTAGCTAAAATCACCAATATCATCGCAGCTGCAGGCTCAAATATTCATAACTTGAGCACTGAAGAGCGTGATGGCCGCGTGTACTTAATCAACCTTAGAATTTCGGTCGACGACCGTGTTCACCTCGCCAATGTGATGCGCCGAATTCGCGTATTACCGGAAGTCTTGCGTACCTCACGTAATCGCTAGTAAGATTGCTAATCTAAATATCTGACTTTCCTAAGCTGAATCACTCAAATTTGATGAGACAGCTTAGGTTTGCTTGCATCTTATTTTATTTCGTAGGTTTTAATTTCGCAGAGGGCGTCATGGCAGAAAAAATCATTATCGCAACCGATAAAGCTCCACAAGCAATTGGCACATATTCTCAAGCTGTAAAAGTAGGTAGCACTGTTTACCTATCGGGCCAAATCCCACTCGTACCTAGCACCATGCAAATGGTTAGCGATGACTTTTCAGAGCAAGTGGTTCAAGTTTTTGAAAACTTAACTGCTGTTACTGAAGCTGCTGGCGGCACAATGGCTGATATCGTTAAGCTTAATATCTTCCTGACTGATTTATCGCACTTTGCCACAGTGAATGAAATTATGGCTCGTTATTTCACTCAACCTTACCCAGCACGTGCTGCAATTGGCGTAAAACAGCTGCCAAAAGACTCTTTAGTCGAAATGGATGGAATAATGGAGATCTAGGTCACAAACCGACTTTTCCACTACAGGGCGCCGATTGGCGCCCTTTTTATTAGAGTTATTACTCGATATCGGTTCACTTTTCAGCAAAACCTGCTAGTTTATTAGTCGTAATTGCCTAAATTTTATAGGTTATCGTTTGCGCAGGTATCTTTATAAAGCCATACTGATACCGATCGTATTCAATATCTTATCATTCATTGGGGACTGTTGAAGATACGCTTTTTAGTTTTGACACTCAGTAATAGCCATTCGCTTTTACTGCATAAAACTAATTTATACCGTATTTAGACTGGTCTGAACTGATTAGATATTCAATACGATTACAATAGATTATTGCGTTAATGACATTGAAATATGTACGTCCTACATTAAAACAAAAACGAACACGGAATTGTCGATGGAAAATCTAATGAAAACACCAGTAGAAATGTTGTCGCACTGGGTTGAGACTCAAGGCGACGAAGTATACTTACGCCAACCTATTAATGGTCAGTACGTTGACTTTACATGGCGTGAAGTACAACAAAAAGTACAGCAAGTAGCCGGTGCATTACGCCACCTAGGCTTAGAACCTGGCGATAAAATCGCTGTACTCTCAAAAAACTGCGCTGAGTGGTTTATTACCGACTTAGCCTTAATGCATGGTGGCTACATCAGCGTGCCAATTTACCCAACCGCTAACGCTGAAACGATTCGTTATGTGCTAGAACATAGCGGTGCGAAAGCTATTTTTACGGGTAAACTCGATTACTGGGCAGATCAAGAAGCCGGTGTTGGCGGCGAAATCTTACGTATTTCGATGCCTTATGAAACCATGCCTTCTCAATATCATTGGGAAAAGTTCATTGAACTTGGTACACCGCTCGTTGAAGCCCCAACGCCAACCGCTGAACAAATGATGACCCTCATTTATACCTCTGGCTCAACAGGCAAACCAAAAGGTGCAATGCAAACTTTTGGCAGCTATGGCTGGACGTGTGAAGCTGTGGTACGCGACTTGAAAACAACCACCTCAGATAGATTAATTTCATACCTGCCTTTAGCACACATTACTGAACGTGTTGCGATTCAAGGTTCTTCATTCTATTCAGGTTCTTCGGTTGCGTTTGTTGAAAGCCTCGACTCGTTTGTTGCTGATGTTCAGCGCTGCCGACCGACGGTATTTTTCTCAGTGCCGCGCTTATGGACGCTATTCCAGCTCAACATTATTAATAAAGCGGGCGAAGCCAAGCTGGATTTCTTACTTAAAGTCCCAATTATTAGCAGCCTAGTTAAACGTAAAATCCAAAAAGGCTTGGGCCTTGAACATTGCCGCTTATTGGGTTCAGGTTCTGCGCCAATTCCACCAACTCAATTAGAGTGGTACAACAGAATTGGCATGAACATCTCTGAAGCTTGGGGCATGACCGAAAACTGTGCTTATTCGATTATTAACTTCCCGTTCGATGCCAGCAAAATCGGCACAGTTGGTCGCCCTGTAGAAGGTTGCCAAGTACGACGTACTGACGACGGTGAGTTAATGGTGAAAAGCCCAGGTTTAATGACGGGTTACTATAAGCAAGAAGAAGCCACTAAAGCCTGTTTTGATGAAGATGGTTTTTTCCACACTGGTGATTTATGTGAAATCGATGAAGATGGCTACATTTCAATTACTGGCCGTGTTAAAGACAACTTTAAAACCTCAAAAGGTAAGTACGTTGCACCCGTGCCAATTGAACGTAAGTTAGCACAAGATTCTCATATTGAATTATTGTGTGTCATTGGTTCAGGTTTACCACACCCAGTAGCCTTAGTGCAGTTATCAGAAGGTTCTACCCTTCAACCTCGCGAAGAAGTGCGCTCGTCGCTCAAGGCAACGCTTGATAGCATTAACCCTAACCTTGAGTCACACGAACATGTGGATGCAGTTTTGGTTGTTACAGAGCCATGGACTGTTGAAAACGATGCGCTAACGCCGACTTTAAAAATTAAACGTCATGTGCTTGAAAAGCAGTTTAGTGCCAAAGTTGATGGCGTTCGCGGTGCTAAAGTTGTCTGGGAAGATGAACTTTAATTTGCTCGTAGAACAAAAAAGCTAATCAGTTTAAAGCACACTTTCGGGTGTGCTTTTTATTGGGCTTAATGTCTCAACACTAGGGCCTGTTGAGCTTTCACGGTTATTTTTGTAGCGAAGATCAACAGGCCCTAGCGATGACTAAATAAAAATTAACCATCAACAAGCAAATTTAAATTGCGCAAAAATAAAAAGTCTCTATGCTTGCCATCCTTTTCGATTTAACCCATTTGTGAGCGTTGATCATGTTAATTCTATTATCGATTATTGGCGGTTTTTTAATCCTAACCATAGGGGCTGAAGCCCTAGTACGAGGTGCGAGTCAGATAGCACTCAAGTTAGGCCTAACTCCGTTAATAATCGGTCTGACGATTGTGGCTTTTGGTACCAGTGCACCTGAGTTAGCCGTGAGTGTAAAGTCGGCTATGGCAGGCAATAGTGGTATTGCTTTAGGCAATGTGATTGGTTCCAACATTGCCAACATTGGCCTTATTTTAGGTATTACGGCATTAATCCGTCCGATTAAAATTGAGTCGCAAATGGTGCGCCGCGATATTCCCATCATGATTGCCGCATCTGTATTATTTTGGAGTTTGCTGCTAGACGGTGGCTTAAGCATTTGGGATGGCATGTTGCTTACCACGTTATTAGTCGGTTACTTATCTTTTAGCTATATCACCGCAGATAAACAAAGTAATGAAGACGGGTTAGCAGTGAATGCGCAAAGTAACTGGTTATCGATAGTCTTGATTATTATTGGTATTTCAATGCTTGTAGGTGGCGGAATATTATTTGTTGATGGCGCGGTAGCCATGGCTAAATCATTTGGAATTAGCGAAGTGATTATTGGTTTAACCATCGTCGCGATTGGTACTAGTATGCCTGAATTGGTCACCTCCATTGTTGCCGCAATGAAAGGTGAAAGTGATATCGCTATTGGTAACGTTATTGGCTCAAACCTATTTAATATATTAGGAATTTTAGGTGTTACTGCGCTAATTCACCCCATTTTGAACAGTGAAATTAGCTCGCTTGATTGGTTCACTATGATTGCCCTTGCGATGGTATTGCTGCCTTTTGCTTATACTGGACTGCGCATTGGCCGCCGTGAAGCGAGCTTTTTAGTATTGAGTTACTTGGCCTATATCGGTTATTTAGTCTTGCAAGCGTAACCCCTCATTTCTCTCTGCTTCAAACGCCAGTCTTTTTCAAACGCCAGTCCATTGATGCAATAGACTGGCGTTTTGCATTTCACACCATTGAAAATACATTGATGACATTTGTCATATCAAACTGATGACGTTTGTGCCTGCATTAATTTAGCCGAATCTTGAATACTAGCTCTGTACCCAAACACATCAATCCATTGAATAAACGGAGTTACTCATGAAAACATTATTTATCGCAGTTACCTTGTCATTAGTCAGCCATAGCAGCATGGCAGATATCAACGCAATTGATGCAGCAGCCAACACCATGAACATCAATGAGCTAAAGCTATTGAGTCAACAAAGCGTTGACTATGAGCATGCATACGCTCAATACCGCACAGCCATTACTGCCAACATTGTCGGTCAACGTGGTGTATCAAAACGTGCATTAGATGAAGCGCAATCCACCTTAGAAAGTATCCTGACTCGTGAAGATGACGTCGAGTCTATGGCGTTACTTGCCTCGGTTTATGGCATGCAAATATCAGCGGATCCAAGCAAAGGAAGAACCTTAGGCATGAAATCTGGAATTTTACTTGAGCAAGCAGAGCAACTTGAACCTGAAAACCCACGCATTGCCTTAGTTAAAGCCATGAGCGCTTTTTACACTCCCACTCAGTATGGTGGCGGTTTTGAAAAAGCTAAGCAATATGCATCCATTGCCATTGAACGTTATCAAAATCCTTGTGATGAGATTTGCTGGGGACACAGCGAAGCATATACGTGGCGAGGACTTGCTCAGCAAGAGTTAGGTAATCAACAAGGTGCTGAGCAAGACTGGCAACAGGCTATCGACCTCAATCCTGATTACGCATGGGCAAGCTTTTTACTAAACCCTGCAGCAACGACTAGCAGCACGGATTAGCCTAGCGAATGAGCTAATGCATTTATCCCTATCGGTTTTGTAACGAAACCAACCCAGCAATTGGCTGACGGTAAAGTCAGCCTCTTGAATAGTGCTACTGTTACAGTATGCTAACTTGGCAAGGAGAGGTTATGAATAATCAAGGATTAACCCGTCAAAATGAGCAAGGAAAGGTTCAACAAATAATGACTAGCAACAATACCATCCACCCTGAACGGGAATATAAACAAAAAACCGCATGGGTATATTTGTTTAACCTGATTTTCTATTTCATCCCGCTGTGGTTTATGAAAGAAGATCTATTGCGTGTCGGCGTGAGTTTGTTGCTG
This sequence comes from Shewanella sp. GJ50-10, assembly GCF_055808815.1. Lineage (NCBI taxonomy): Bacteria > Pseudomonadati > Pseudomonadota > Gammaproteobacteria > Alteromonadales > Shewanellaceae > Shewanella > Shewanella sp. GJ50-10. The sequence continues at coordinate 4,096,222 of NZ_JBVVSS010000001.1, forward strand.
TTAATTCCTTTTCTTTACAGCTACTTTTGGGCATATAAAAGCTCATCAGCAAAAGGCATATACCCTATTGGATTGATGCTACTGACTGCCAGCGTTGCTGCACCATTTACTGCTGGCGCAATTTCATTTTTCAGTTTTGCCGCCTTTTTTATTGGCTTTTTCTATTCGCTTCGCACTGCGGTATTAAGCTTTATCATCATCTCAGTTTGGCTATGGACGCTAGATTATCTGGTTGGTTTTCAGGGCTATTACTTCCCGCTATATGGAATGTTAATCGTATTCATTGTCGGTGTTTTTGGTGTCATCGAACATAATAGTGAACGCTTTAGACGTCAGCAGCGTCAATCAAAAGATGAAATAGCCAGTCTAGCCACCGCATTAGAACGCGAACGTATTGCCCGTGATTTACACGATATTATGGGTCACAACTTGTCCTCAATTGCCCTTAAAGCGCAGCTGGCAGAAAAGTTAGTTGAAACTGGCAACTTAGCCTTGGCTCAAGAGCACCTTAGCCAGCTAGCCGACATAGCCCGAGAAAGCCTAAGTCAAATTCGCCAAACGGTCTCAGACTACAAACATAAAGGACTGGCCGATACGCTTCAGCAATTAACCGAGTTACTTCGAGAGCAAAGCATTGAAGTGCAAGTGAATGGCTCCCTGCCCAATTTGCCTACTCTAGTAGAATCCCAACTAGGATTAATGCTCACTGAATTGGTCAATAACACGATTAAACATGGCAACGCGACCCAATGTTTGTGGCAGTTTGAAACTAACAATGAACAATTAACCATAAACTTTAGCGACAATGCCGCCACTAAAGAAATCATTGAAGGTAATGGCCTTAAAGGCATTCGGGAGCGAGTGGAATTGTTATCTGGTGAATTTAACTATGATATTGCCGATGGCTATCGGTTTATGATTTCGCTGCCAGTGACCACAAACGAGATAAGGCACGAGCAAGTCACACCCAACAAGGACGTAAATTAATGAAAATTTTGCTGGCTGAAGATCAAGCTATGGTGCGCGGCGCACTTTCAGCATTATTAACCCTCACAGACGACGCTGAGCTTGGACAAGTAGAAGTCACTGAAGCCGAAGATGGCGCACAAGCCATGACTTTATTAAAACAGCAATCATTTGATTTACTGCTGAGTGACATTGAAATGCCCCAACATACAGGTCTTGAGCTGGCGCAGTGGCTGCAAGAGCATCAAGCGGAATCGAATAATAAAACTAAAATTATTATCCTAACCACCTTCGGACGTGCAGGTTATATCAAGCGAGCACTTAGCGCTGGGGTTGAAGGCTTTTTATTGAAAGATGCGCCAACCGAAAGCTTATTATCGGCCATCAAACTAGTAATGTCGGGTAAGAAAGTCATCGACCCTGAACTTGCCATAAGCGCCATTGGTGATATCGACCCGCTAAATGATAAAGAGCGCAAAGCCCTAAGACTTGCCAGCGAAGGTTTATCCACCAGTGATATTGCCGCTCAGCTTTTTATTGCTGAAGGCACCCTGCGTAATTATCTGTCAGAAGCCATCAGTAAGCTAAATGCCACCAATCGTATCGATGCTGCCCGCATTGCTAAGCAAAAAGGTTGGTTATAGAGTCGCTTAGCAGACAAAACGGTAATATTATTGCCTTGTTTTAAAACTCTGCTAAGATAAGCCGTACATCTGTATATATTTACAGTACTATTGTCCCTAGCAGCCATTAACGCTGAATAGTGAGTTGTATAACTCTTTGGATAACTCTATTTAGCTATTCAAATACGGATTTAGCTAAACAGTACATAAAAGCGTCAACGACAATATAAAGGCATTGTGGATTTGCAACCATTGGATCAGGTTCCTATAACCGACTTAAAAGGCGTCGCTAAAAAAGTCGCCGAAAAGCTCGAAAAGCTGGGTATTAAAACAGTGCAAGATGTACTGTTTCATTTGCCTATGCGCTATGAAGACCGCACCCAAATCTACCCTATCGCTGGTTTATACCCTGCTATGTACGGCACTGTTGAAGCAGAAATCATTTCGACCCAAATCGTCCCCGGGCGCAGACGCATGCTGACCTGCACCATTGCTGATGACAGCGGTATGCTAACGTTACGTTTTTTCAATTTTTCCGTCGCCCAACGTAACGGCATGCAAAACGGCGCTATTATTCGTGCCTATGGCGAAATTAAGCGTGGCAAGCGCCATTTCGAGATCATCCATCCAGAATACAAAATCATCAAAGAAGGTGAAAACCCTGCTTTGAGCGACTCGCTTACGCCTATTTATCCATCCACTGAAGGCCTAAAGCAAGCCAGCTGGATCAAGCTAACCGAACAAGCCTTGAGTAAACTAACCCAAGGCGGCCTCACCGAGCTGCTACCTAATGAATTGCAGCCTAATAACATGAGTATTGGCCGTGCACTTCATCTGATCCACCGCCCGCCTCACGATATTGAACAAGCGGATTTAGAGCTGGGCATGCACCCAGCCCAGCAGCGGTTAGTGCAAGAAGAGCTACTAGCCCATAACCTGAGTATGCTAAAGCTTCGCCAACGTAATAACCTTGATAAAGCAGTGACCTTGCCTGCTACTGGTCAATTACTTAATCCGTTTTTAAAAGCCTTACCCTTTAAGCCAACTGGCGCTCAACAGCGAGTGGGCAGTGATATATCCCGAGATATTGAAAAGCCAACTCCGATGATGCGCTTAGTGCAAGGTGATGTGGGTTCAGGTAAAACGCTTGTTGCTGCACTTGCCGCGCTGCAAGCGATTGAAAACGGCTATCAAGTTGCCATGATGGCGCCCACTGAATTATTGGCCGAACAACACGCTATAAATTTTGCCGCGTGGTTTGAACCACTGGGCCTTAAAGTCGGCTGGCTTGCAGGTAAGTTAAAAGGCAAAGCAAGAACACAGTCTCTAGCTGATATTGCTGATGGTAGCGCCCAAATGGTGATTGGCACTCACGCAATATTTCAGGAGCAAGTTAGTTTTAATAAACTGGCATTAATTATCATAGATGAGCAACACCGTTTTGGGGTGCACCAGCGTTTAGGCTTACGTGAAAAAGGCGTTAGCCAAGGTTTTCATCCGCATCAATTGATCATGACGGCCACTCCAATACCACGCACCCTTGCGATGACAGCTTACGCTGATTTAGAAACCTCTGTAATTGATGAGTTACCACCTGGGCGAACGCCCGTATCGACCGTGGCAATCAGTGACAATCGCCGAGATCAGGTGATAGAGCGGGTAAAACAAGCTGCACTTAACGATAACCGACAAATTTATTGGGTTTGTACCTTAATTGAAGAATCTGAAGTCTTAGAATGCCAAGCTGCTGAAGATACAGCAGAAGAGCTCAGTCGCTTGCTGCCAGAACTTAAAATTGGTCTAGTACATGGGCGGATGAAAAGCGCCGAAAAGCAGCAAATAATGGCCCAATTTAAGGCGGGTGAGCTACATTTATTAGTGGCAACCACTGTGATTGAAGTGGGCGTTGATGTGCCAAATGCCAGTTTAATGATTATTGAAAATCCTGAACGCTTGGGCCTAGCGCAACTGCATCAGTTACGTGGTCGAGTTGGGCGAGGCTCAATTGCCAGCCATTGTGTTCTGCTCTATAAAGCGCCTTTATCGCAAACTGCGACCAAGCGTTTAGGGGTATTACGAGAAAGCAGCGACGGCTTTGTGATTGCCCAAAAAGATTTAGAAATTCGCGGCCCAGGTGAAGTACTAGGTACCCGTCAAACCGGCCTGGCAGAAATGAAAATTGCTGACTTGGTTCGTGACCAGTATTTAATTGAGAATACCCAAAAATTAGCGGTACATGTGATGCAACAAGTACCTGATAATGTTGATGGCATCATTCACCGCTGGTTAGGTGATCGCCAACAATACGTACAAGCATAAATTATTGTTAACCTAAGTCTGTTATCACTAGACAAGTCTTAGGAATATTGCAGAATGAGATTTGAGCTTAAGGTTTAATCTAATTATCCCATGTTCAGTTCTACTTTCGATGTTTAAAGCTAAGGAATAGAAATGCAAGTCAATCAAGAAGACAGAGCGACACCACAATCAGACAAAGCAAGTGGTAGCAATGCAGGCGTCATCGGAATCACTGTTGCCGTATTATTAGCTGCTGCGGGTTATTTCTATTTCACTTCAGAGAAAGAACCTGAAGTAGTAGCACCAATTCCAGTTCAATTACCTGAGCCTGTGCCAGAACAGCCAATCGAGCAAGAGCCGATTGAAGAAGTGATTGTAGAACCTGAAGTCATTGAGCCTGAAGTCATTCCTGCAGAGCCAGAAGTCGTGGTTGAGCCATTGCCGGCACTGACTGAAAGTGATGATTTTGTTGAACAAAAAACCATTGAAATGGCTGATGGGATGAAGATCGATTCGATAATCCTTAAAAAGGATATCGCGCGTCAGTTTGTGGTATTTGTCGACAATATGGCTCAAGGCGAAGTTATTCGTAAAGCTAGCCCGTTAAAAGGTCCAAAAGATAGCTTTAGTGTCAGTGAGATTACCGATAAAACTTATTTAAATCCTGACAGTTACCATCGTTATGACTTGTATGCAGACATGATTGCAGGCATGAATGACGAACAACTGGTTGGTACCTTTAAAGAGCTATCGCCACTGTTCAATCAAGCATTTGATGAACTAGGTTACGGCGACATGAGCTTTGAAGACAGAATGCAAGATGCCTTCAAAATGATCTTAGCTGCGCCAATCATTGAAGATCCGATTGAGCTCTCTTCAATCAGTGTGAATTATCAGTTCGTCGACACTAAACTTGAAGCCTTACCTAATGTGCAAAAATTCATGGTCAGAATGGGCCCTGAAAACACCCGTAAGATAAAAGCCGCGGTGAGAAAGCTACAACAGCAACTGAAATAACTGCTACCGTAGTCGTTTAAGATTATCTCCTATCGAGATATTCGTTTACGCTTTAAATCGTTTTAAAATAGTGACATTCGTGTCGCTATTTTTATTTGTGCTTATAGTAAAAAAACTCATTAAATTGCAAATATTACGGTACAATCTGATAGCTATTTTAAAACAGCTAGTTAATAAGATTTCTAACTATCAAAAGCACGAAAATTTAGCTCAGCGAGGGATCACTGAGCCGTATCTGAGGCAATGTAGTGCAATTAGTATTTGATATTCTGTCGTGGGGTGCATGGTCTGTCGACTTTCAAGATAAAGAAAGTTGGCACCAATGGGAGCGAAACGCAACCTCGTCATCAGACAATAAAACTTCCCCTGCATTAGCGCACGTTCCAGCGATGCAGCGCCGCCGTTTTAGTCGTTTAACTAAAATGATGCTTACTGCTGCCCATGATTGCCAGCCCGCGAACGATTGCCGTAGTGTTTTTGCATCAAGACATGGCGAGCTCACCCGAACTCTTGGCTTATTGCAAGATATTGTCGCTAAAGAAGCCCTATCCCCACTCGCCTTTAGTCAATCAGTACACAATACTGCCAGCGGCATTTACGGCATTGTCAGTGGCAATACTGCTCCATCAACTTCTATTGCTGCGGGTGAAGAAACTTTATCTCAAGCAGTCATTGAAGCTTACGCGCAACTCGCAGAAAACCCTGCGCCTGTATTACTGGTGTTTGGTGATGATCCTGTACCGCCTGTTTACAACCAATACACCCAAGAATTTGAATTGCCGTTAGCATTAGGCTTGTATTTAGCGCCTGCCAATAATGATAAGCAGCCTGCTATTGCGCAGTTGAACTTAAGCCAAACAGCCTTGACCCAAACAGCCTTGCCCAAAATAGCCAGTAAACCAGATAGCGATGACACAGCAAAAGCACTGAGTTTTGCAGAATTAATTAACGCTATTGCTTGTCAAAAAGCATTATCAGGCCATTTGTGTCATTGGCATTGGCAGTTATCCTTGCCACCTGAACTAGACGAACGGCTGTAATCAATGAGCCAAAACAATAGCCTAATTAAACCAAAACCATTTCCTTATTTAACAGGTTTGGCCTATATCCCACGCTGGATAGGCGGAGTCATGTGTTACGTAGTATTTGGTCTTGGTGGGTTATTAAGTTCACTCACTGTTTTACCAGTAATACGTTTTTGGCCTGGCACGAAACAGCAACGTATCGCTAGAGTGCAAAAAGCCGTTCATATTATGTTTAAAGGCTTTGTGTGGATGCTAACCTTCACAGGCTTAATAAAAGTACATAGCCAAAACACCCAAGCGTTAAGTCATGCCAAAGGCGTGATTGTGATAGCTAACCACCCCACTCTAATCGATGTGGTGGTCTTAATTAGCTTGATACCTAATGCTGGCTGCATTGTAAAACAAGCGCTTTGGCGTAATCCATTTATGCGTGGCGTATTATCATCGGCGGGTTATATCCCTAACCGCGGCGCTGATTTACTGCTAAGTGACTGCCAAAAAGTGCTAGATAGCCATACAAACTTGATCATTTTCCCAGAAGGCACACGTACAATCGTTGGTACTAAGATTAATCCTTTTGCCCGCGGCGCAGCTAACATAGCCATTCGCACTCGCACTGATATTGTGCCAGTGATGCTGCATGTGGATGTGGCCGGGCTGACAAAGCAGCAACCTTGGTACGAACCGCCGAGGCAAACTGTAAATATGTCAGTAGAAATCGGCGCAGCTTTTGACCACCTGAGGTATGATACAAGTCAAAGTAGTGACGCTAAAATGGCTCGAGTACTAACCAGAGAGTTAGAGCAGCTTTATTCGCAACAGATAACCGCTCTTCCGCCGTTAACTGAAACGAACAACAAATAATTACAATCAAATAAATTAGAATATTAATATGAATCTACATAACGAAATTAAACAACTCATTATCGACTGTCTCGACTTAGAAGATGTCAGTATTGATGATATTGAAACCGATGCACCACTTTTTGGTGAAGGTCTGGGGTTAGACTCGATTGATGCGCTCGAATTAGGCTTGGCAATTAAAAAACAATTCGACATTAAAATCGAAGCAAACTCAGATGCCACCAAAGCGCACTTTTTCAGTGTGGCTAGTTTAGCCAGCTTTATTGAATCTCAGCGTTCTTAGGAGTCATCATGCAAAATCGTGATCAAATCCTTGAGATGCTAACGCAAATTCTAGTCGATGAATTTGAAATTGATGCTGATGATATCAGTCTAGATGCTTCACTTTATGAATCGTTAGATTTAGATAGCATTGATGCGGTTGATTTAGTCATTAAACTACAGCAAATGACTGGCAAAAAAATTCAGCCTGAGCAGTTCAAAACCGTACGCACGGTTGAAGATGTTGTTAATGCCATCGAAGGCTTAATGAAAGATTAATGGTGCTGCTACTGCAAATCGTCACTGCCATCGTCATTATCTGTTACCCGTTAGCAGTTTACTTTGGCTTGCAGTATCTTCCACCAGGCACCATAGCACTACTACTTTGTGGCATATTAATCGCTCGGTTAGTGCTAAATAAACAGCAGTTAAAAACCATGGCACTGCCTATATTGGTGGGTATTGGTTTAACCGCTGCTAGTTTTATTGCCAAACGAAATGATTGGCTGCTGTATTACCCAGTGGTGATTAACTTAACCATGCTTGGTTTATTTAGTTACTCGCTTAAAAATGGCCCAAGCATGATAGAACGCTTGGCTAAATTAAAAGAGCCTGATTTACCAGATTCAGCAATTCCATATTTAAATAATGTCACCCGACTTTGGTGCGGATTATTTATCATGAATGGCTCAGCTGCGCTTTACACTGCAGAGTTCGCCACATTGGAATTGTGGACTCTTTATAATGGATTAATTGCCTATATCTTCATGGGTTTATTGCTCGGTGGAGAATGGATATACCGCAACTTTTGGTTGAAAAAACATGAATAACTTGCTGATAAATTGGCTCAATACTGGCCCTAAAACGCAACAACTGATTAGTTTCAATCATCATGACATCGTGACAGGTTCCCTGTTTACAGCTCATGTTGCCCATCTATTCGAGCAACTCAATGCCAGCCCTATTAAACGCTGGTTATTGGCAGCCGAGACCAGTGATTTATTTGCCGCTGGCATTTGCGCTGCGCTACTTGCTGGCAAACAAGTGGTATTACCGTCTAACACCCAAGGCGGCACATTAAATGAATTAAACCATGCTTACGATGGCATTATTGCCGATCAGCCATTGTCTGAAGTTAAGCACTTTATTTTATTGAAAAAAGAAATGGGCTTAGCCAATAAGCCTTGGCCACAATCATCGCAAATTGGCGACCTAGTACTGTTTACATCAGGCAGCAGCGGCGAGCCTAAAGCCGTTGAAAAGTCGATTGAACAACTGGATGCCGAAGTCAGCGTACTTGAAAGCACATTTGCATCAAGATTACCCCAATGTAGTGTTGTCTCAACGGTTTCTCATCAGCATATATACGGCTTACTGTTTAAAATCCTGTGGCCATTAGCTGCAAGTCGCCCATTTTTGAGTGACTTAATTGAGTACCCAGAAACCTTAAGCTACTACATCGCCTTGATGCCGAACTTATGCTTAGTCAGCAGTCCAGCTCAATTATCGCGCTTACCTGAAGCGCTAGAATTTGAGCAGCAACAACTGGCGCCAAGTCTTATTTTTAGTTCTGGTGGTCCGTTAAGCTACGAAGCGTCGCAACATATTCATACTTGTTACGGCCAATTCCCAATCGAAGTCTTTGGTAGCACTGAAACGGGCGGTATTGCGTATCGCCGCCAAATGTCACCTAACAGAACTTGGCTACCATTTAGCAAAATCGATATCGCGGCAGATCCTGAAGATGGTGCCTTGATGATCAAGTCACCTTACTTAGCCTCTAATGCTGAGTGGCTAAAATGTGATGACAAAATTGAACTGGCTGCGGATGGTCGCTTTAGCCTATTACATCGTTTAGACCGTATCGTTAAAGTGGAAGAAAAACGCTTATCATTGGCGCAAATGGAAAGTCTGTTATGTACCCACCCATTTGTTAATGAAGCGGCAGTAGTTCAATTAACTGAGCCTAGAATGATGCTGGGCGCTGCAATTACACTGACCGATGAAGGCCTGGCTCAACTTGATGAGTCGGGTAAGCTAAGCGTAAATAACCATCTTAAAAAACATTTACTTAGCGAGTTCGAGCGAGTGACATTACCTCGTCGTTGGCGCTACCCAGAAACCTTACCCGTCAATTCACAGGGTAAGCGTGTACAAACGGATTTATTAACAGTATTCAATGATGATTAAATCAGCTTTACCCCAAATAATCAGTCAGCAAACCACTGACGATGGGATCTGTTGGCAAATATTTGTCGCAGCAGAGCTCGACTATTTTAAAGGCCACTTTGAAGAGCAGGCCGTATTACCTGGAGTCACTCAACTTGATTGGGCTATTCAACTAGGTTGTCAGGCTTTTGGATATAAGCCTGAAGTCGCAAGCCTTGAAGTGCTAAAGTTTCAACAACTTATGTTGCCAGATAGCCAAGTGGAATTATTGATTAGCCATAACTCTGCTAAATCAAAGCTGACGTTTAGTTATCGTGATGGCGATAAGCGTTACGCTTCAGGACGGATTGCATTAGCGCCGACTCAAAATAAGGAAAGCCAATCATGAAGCTGGCTCTTATTATTCCCAACTACAATCATCAACAAGCCATTGCAGACACCTTAGTCGCTTTGGAGCCATTTGGCCTTCCTTGTTATTTGATTAATGACGGCAGTAATGACGAAACGCGTTATTTATTACAATCGTTAGCGGACCAATATGACTGGGTGACACTGTTAACTCACCCATTTAACCGCGGTAAAGGCGCAGCGGTAACCACAGGCCTGCGTGCAGCATTTGCCGATGGTTTTACTCATGCATTACAAGTCGATGCTGATGGTCAGCACTGCTTAGACGATATACCGACCATGATAGAAGCCAGTGAAGCCGAGCCGCTTGCGCTGATTTCAGGTAAACCACAATATGATGAATCGGTACCTAAAGGTCGTTTATACGGCCGTTATATCACCCATTTTTGGGTGTGGGTTGAAACCTTAAGTTTTGATATTCAGGATTCTATGTGTGGCTTTAGGGTTTACCCGTTAGCCGCAACTGAGCAGCTATTTCGTGAGCAAGCGTTAGGTGAGCACATGGATTTCGATATTGAAATTATGGTGAAACTCCATTGGCAAGGTGTGTCAGTCACTCATATTCCTACCAAAGTGATTTACCCAGAAGACGGCATTAGTCACTTTCAGGGCGTAAAAGACAACATTCGCATCTCGGCAATGCACACGGGGTTATTTTTCGGCATGTTAAAGCGTTTACCGCAAATATTGTCAAAAAAAACGCCAATAAACATTGGTCAGCCATGGGTGAACGTGGCAGTTATTGGGGCATTAAACTTATTGCCGACAGTTACCGTTTAGGTGGCCATTGGTTATGCCGAGCCATTATGTACCCTGTGATTTGCTATTTCTTCCTCACTGGCGTTACCGCAAGAAATGCCTCGATGGATTTTTTACGTCGCGTCAAACTCAAGCATCCTGAGCACGAACAACTGCCTGATCCTATCACTTGGCGCGACAGTCTTAAGCACTTTTTTGCTTTTGGTAATGCCGCTTTAGATAGAATCGATGCTTGGTGTGACAGGATTAAACTTGCTCAAGTCGATTTTCCAGATAGACACGTTTTAGCTGACCAAGTGGCGTCAGGCCAAGGCGCTGTATTGTTAGTGTCTCATTTAGGCAACCTCGAACTTTGCCGCGCAATTTCAATCCACCAGCAACAAGTTAAAGTCAATGTCATGGTGCTCACCAGCCATGCGGCAAACTTTAATAATGTGCTAAAGCAATTAAACCCAAACAGCGGCTTAAACCTTATTCAAGTCAATGAGCTTGGGCCAAGCACAGCAATGCTACTGCAAGATAAAATAGCCGCAGGGGAACTGGTGGTTATTGCTGCAGATCGCACCTCATCAGATACTGCTGGACGGGTTTTTTACAATGATTTTATCAATCAACAAGCGGCATTTCCTCAAGGTCCATTTATCCTTGCTGGCTTGCTAGATTGCCCTGTTTACACCATGTTCTGTTTACAAGAACAAGGTCGTTATCGTGTTCATGTGGAGCACTTATCAGATAGTTTAAAAGGCTCTCGCAAAGGCCGCACAGAGCGTTTAGCTCAAGCCGCAACTGAATATAGCCGCCGCCTAGAACATTTTGCCACCAGCCAACCGCTGCAGTGGTTTAACTTTTATGATTTTTGGCGTCGTGACGAGCACTCACAAAGAGCGCAATCTGAATCAGCGCAACCTCTGAATAAGACTAGCAATGAGACTCAAAACGAAGCCAAAAACGAGCCTCGTCAGTCACAGCAAAACCAACCTAATACTAAGCAGGAACAGTAATACCATGAGCCAATCTACTTCATCTTCATCAGCATCGACCTTGGCAACGGTAAACTTTGGTCAACGATCTATTAGCCTTGAGCAAGTAGTAAGTGTGGCTAAGGGCGCACCTGTGAAGTTAAATGAAACAGCCCAATACCAAGAATATATTCAAAAAGGCGCACGCTTTATCGATAGCCTACTCAGTGAAGAAGGCGTGGTATATGGCGTCACCACTGGCTACGGTGATTCTTGTACTGTCACTGTTGGGCTCGATTTAGTTCATGAATTACCACTGCATTTATCTCGTTTTCACGGTTGTGGCTTAGGTGATATCTTCTCGCCGATGCAATCTAGAGCCATTATGGCCTGTCGATTAAACTCACTCGCAGTGGGTAAGTCTGGGGTGACCTACGAGCTATTACAGCGTATTGAATTGCTATTGAACCTTGATATCACCCCAGTGATCCCGGAAGAGGGTTCTGTAGGTGCCAGCGGTGACTTAACCCCGCTTTCGTACTTAGCAGCGGTATTAATTGGCGAGCGAGATGTGGTTTATCAAGGCAAACGCCGCCCAACAAAAGAGGTTTATGCTGAGCTCAACATAGTGCCATTAACATTGCGCCCTAAAGAAGGTTTGGCGTTAATGAATGGCACCGCAGTGATGACCGCTTTAGCCTGTTTAGCTTATGATCGCGCTCAATACCTTGCTCGCTTATCGAGTCGTATTACCGCAATGGCGTCGCTCACCCTTAAAGGTAATTCCAACCATTTTGATGACATCTTATTTGATGCCAAACCCCATCCTGGTCAAAACCAAATTGCTACTTGGATCCGTGAAGATTTAAATCATCACACTCACCCAAGAAACTCTGACCGTTTACAAGACCGATATTCAATTCGCTGCGCGCCGCACATTATCGGGGTATTGCAGGATGCATTACCGTTCATGCGCCAATTCATTGAAACCGAATTAAACAGCGCCAATGACAATCCTATTGTTGATGGTGAAGGTGAACATATCCTACATGGCGGCCATTTCTACGGTGGTCATATTGCCTTTGTAATGGATTCGATGAAAAACACCGTTGCCAACTTAGCAGACTTAATTGATCGCCAAATGGCGTTAGTGATGGATCCTAAGTTTAATAACGGCTTACCAGCTAACTTATCGGCCTCAGTTGGCGCACGCCAAGCCATTAATCACGGTTTTAAAGCGGTGCAAATTGGCGTATCAGCTTGGACTGCTGAAGCATTAAAAAACACTATGCCTGCCAGTGTGTTTTCTCGCTCAACAGAGTGTCATAACCAAGATAAAGTCAGCATGGGCACCATTGCAGCTCGAGATTGCATGCGAGTATTACAACTTACTGAACAAGTTGCTGCAGCAGCCTTACTTGCCATGACTCAAGGTATTCATTTACGTATTGCTCAAAACGAGTTGGCTCAGGATTCGTTAACGCCGTCATTATCTAAAACCGTAACCCAAGTTAGCGAAGACTTTGAACTACTTACCGAAGATCGCCCACTGGAAGCCGTTTTACGTCAAACGGTCGAGAAGATTCAATTGGGTCAGTGGGAGGTTTGCTGATATGAAGGCCATTTTCAGCACCGAACTTACTATGATGGTACCATTTCATGATGTCGATTCAATGGGTATCACTTGGCACGGTAACTACTTACGTTACTTTGAAGTCGCGCGCTGTAAATTGCTCGATGAACTGGGCTATAACTACCGCCAAATGATGCACTCTGGCTACGCTTGGCCCATTGTGGACACGCAACTTAAATATGTAAAAAGCAGCACCTTTGATCAACACCTTATCGTGCATGCTGCTATAGTTGAGTGGGAAAACCGCCTTAAGATTAACTATCATATTCGAGATGCCGAAACAGGCCAACGGATAACTAAAGGCTATACTATTCAAGCGGCTGTTGAGATAGAAACAGAAGAGCTTTGTTTCGTCACCCCAGCAGTATTTAGACAAAAAATCCTGCCATTACTTGAAGAAGGTCAACTAAAACAAGAGCTAGCTGCGGAGCTTGGTAATCAATGAGACTGCTGCTAACTGCGATACTCAGCCTCACTTTATGCTTAGGCACAGCAAAAGCTGAGCAAGCTGAATTAACTAACGAGCAACTCGCTAGCTTATTTAGCACTAATGCGAATTCAGCTGCTCACTCGACTTCTAGCGCCACTTCCAAGTCAACGTCTAGCTCAGCTTCTAACTCGGGAAGCGCTGTGCAAGTTAACAATCAACAGCTCAGTCTATTGGCGCAGCAACTGCAACTTGGGGCGCAAGCCAAGGGGGAGTTCCAGCAAACCCGTTACCTCGCTGCACTTAAAAGACCGCTAAAAAGTGCTGGTGAATTTATCTTCAGCCAAGACATTGGCTTGCTATGGAAGCAAACAACACCTTTTGCCAGCACCATAGTGTTACAGCAAAATACCCTGATTCAACAAGATAGTTTTGGCAATATTACCCATAGCCAAGCTAATCAAACTAGCTCAGCAATGGCTGAGCAATTACCACAATTGATGCAGGCATTGTTAACAGGTGATCTTGACGCTTTAGCCCAAGACTTTGAATTATTTATGCCCGAGAATATGGCGACTCACAGTGACTCGGCGCAAATAATAAATTGGCAATTAGGTTTAGTGGCAAAAGACCCATTAATGCAAAAAGCCATTGGCGCAATGGTGCTAGAAGGAGGCGTTGTTGACGGTAAACAGCAAATTAACCGCCTAACTATGCTATCTGCACTTCCACACTCAACATCAGCTGTATCTGGCACTGATACTAGCCATGTTACTAATACTGGCGATAGAACCATCATTAACTTTTCCAATGTGGTCCAAAAGCTGACTCCAGCAGATATACAAAGCTTTGAGCTTTCAACAACTAAAGACTCAAAAGCCAGAGAGCCAGAATCTAAACAACAAGTCACTCGTTCGAACAACTCTGATAGCGAAACCAACTAATGGCAAAACTGGTTAGTTGGTTTAACTCACCCAAACAAGCCTATTCGCGTTTTATTATCTGGTGTTTACTGGTTATTTCGGTCTGCGTTTATGGAGCCAGCTTATGGCAATCAGGCGCAAAAATTCAAAGTAATATATTGGCTATGCTGCCAAAACTCAGTGAAGCACCTTTGACTCAAAAGGCGTTAGACAAAGTTGAATTTCGCCTTGCCGATCAAGTTTATATTGGCTTAGCGGCAGAGAATAAGCAGCAAGCGATTAGCGCGGCAACCCAGTTTATTGGACAGTTACAGCAATCACCTGATGTCTTTACTGACATTCAAAGTGGTGAAAGCAAACAGATGCAGGCGTTGAGCCAATATTACTTTGATAAACGTTTTATGTTACTGACTGATGAACAACAAAAACATCTAAGTGACGATGAAGGCTCGAACCAGTGGCGACAATTATTACAGGCGGCACAGCAGCAGTTATATAGCAGTTTTGGTTACGCCAGTAGCGCACTGTTAACTCAAGACCCATTACTATTGTTCCCTGACAACATCATGGCTCTGGCGCCATCTAAGCGACTAACCAGCGAGCAAGATATTCTCTTGGGTCAATCAGGGACCAAAACCGTCGCGATCATCATTGCTAAAGGGGTCAAAAGTGCGTTTAACCCTGATGGCCAGCAACAACAAATTGCAACGTTAACCGATGCCTTTTCAGAGTTAACCCTTCAATACCCTGATATTGAGGTGATTAAGGCAGGCACCCTGTTCCATGCTCAGGCGGCAACGCAAACCGCCAAGTTCGAAGTATCCACTATCGGCAGTCTTTCATTATTGGGCGTGATGCTATTAGTCTGGTTTGGCTTTAGAAGTATTATGCCACTGTCATTAGCGATGTTGACCTTATCCAGTGGTTTTTTGTTTGCCACCGTGGCCACATTGACCGTTTTTGGCGAGTTACACCTTCTCACATTAGTATTTGGCACTAGCTTGATTGGCGTTGCTATCGACTACAGCTTTCATTTTTACTGCGAAAAACTGCGACTTAAAACCCCAAGCGCAACTGATATTATTCAACGAATTATACCTGCAATGACATTAGCTTTGTTGACCAGTGCAATCGCGTTTATTGCAATTGGCTTTACGCCGTTTCCGGGGATGCAACAGGTTGCTATATTCTGCGCAGCTGGCCTTTTAGGCGCGTATCTGACTTTGGTATTTGCTTATCCGTTACTGGCTAATCATAAACTGCCCACATCATCTTACTTGCTGGTGTGGTCAGAAAAATATTTGCTATGGCTAACAAAGGTTACGAATAGCTTCACGGCTCAGCAATCTGCTAATAAACCCGTAAAAATGGCATTACTAGTGCTAGCAACGGCAGCCTTTTTGACAGTAGGCTTTAGCCAGCTCACCAGTAATGACGATATTCGGAATCTACAGCAAAGCCCTGCGAATATTACCGCCGAGGAAAATAAGTTAAGACAGGTATTAAGCGGCGGCACAGATAATCAATTTATCCTCGTCAGCGCTGCTACTGAGCAAGGCTTATTGGCCGAGTTAACACTCTCCGCAAAAGTGTTATCTGCGGCGGTTGATGCTAATGAAATCAGTAGTTTTGTTAGCTTGAGTCGCTATTTACCTAGTGAGCAAACACAACGAGATAATTACCTCGCTTACCGGCAGTTATATCAACAGCATTTAGATGAAATCATTGATGCACTTGGGTTAGATGAATCTATCAAGCCTGATTTACTTAATAGTCTTGCCCACAGCAAAAATGATTTTATAACACCTGATGCGGTTCTTGATATTGCTGGTAAAGATTTAGCGGGTCTTTGGCTAAGCCCTGATGTTGGAACTGATATTAATGCTGATGCAGAGATAAATACTGATACCGGCGCTCAATCAACACAGTTTGGCAGCATCATTTTATTAGGTGGCATTAACGATTTATCGGCGCTTACTCTTCGGGTTAAGCAAAGCGGATTATCAATGCAGGTGATTGATAAAGTGGGTGAGATTTCCCAGTTAATGGCTAAATTTAAACAACTCACTTTGCAGTTGTTAGTCTTGGTCTGCGTGATTGCCATTGGCATCTTTAGCTTCAAATTTGGAGTTAAACTTGCTGTTCGCATTGTAATGATCCCAGCGAGTTCAATCCTACTGACTTTAGCTTGCATTGGTTTAGTCGGCTCGCCACTGAGTTTATTCCACGCATTAGCACTTATCCTCGTTTTAGGTATTGGTATTGATTACAGTTTGTTTTTCGCCTCCGTTAAATCAAACTCAGCAGCTTCTGCTAGTGGAGTCATGATGGCAGTATTGATGTCAGCTTGCTCAACCTTACTGGCTTTTGGTTTACTCGCTTTAAGCCAAACAAACGCTATTCATTACTTTGGCCTCACATTATTATTTGGTATCGGATTTACATTTTTACTCGCACCACTCATAAGCATGAATGTTGAAAATACAACAAGAGAAGTAGCACATTATGGAAAATAACCCAGTAAGTTCGCGCAAGGATGCACAACAAAATACCACTGTCAGTGGTAATAATGCTGATGTCGATGTGGTCATTATAGGCGCAGGGCCTTCTGGAGCGATTGCCGCAAGCTTATTACACCAGCAAGGCAAGCAAGTTTTGGTAATTGAAAAACAACATTTCCCTCGTTTTTCAATTGGTGAAAGCTTACTGCCTTATTGCATGCAGTTTATTGAGCAAGCGGGCATGTTAGACGCGGTTAAGCAGGCTGGATTTCAGTTTAAAAATGGCGCAGCTTTTCGCCATGATGGTACATACACCACGTTTAACTTTACTGATAAATTCACTCAAGGCCCAGGTACCACTTTTCAGGTTCAGCGTGGTCAATTTGATAAATTGTTAGCGGATACAGCAGCATCCCAAGGCGTTGAGATCCGTCATGGGCATAGCGTTAACGATATCGACTTGGGAGATAACCTGTCATCATCACCTAAACTAAGCGTCACAGATGAGCAAAATACCCCATATCAAATCACCGCTAAATATGTCCTTGATGCCAGTGGTTTTGGCCGAGTGCTACCGAGATTATTAGATTTAGAAAAGCCATCTGACTTACCTGCTCGTAGCGCCATTTTTACCCATATCAAAGACAATATTACCGATCCTGATTTTGATCGTGAGAAGATCTTAATTAGCGTTCACCCAACCCAAAAAGATATTTGGTATTGGTTAATTCCTTTCAGTGATGGCCGCTGCTCGGTGGGGGTAGTGGCTGAGCCACATTTAATTGAACATTGTCGTTCTGGGGTTGAAAGTAGCGCTAAAGCTGAAAACAAAGACCGCAGCAAAGACGAACTAGAGCAACAACTCTGGAAGCTAATCAATGAAGAGCCCGGCCTAAAAGCATTACTTGCCAACGCGACAGTTTTACAGCCTTGTGCAAGTTTAAAGGGCTACTCTGCCAATGTATCAACCTTAGCCACATCGCAATTTGCTTTACTCGGCAATGCTGGTGAGTTTTTAGACCCTGTTTTCTCATCAGGGGTGACTATCGCTATGCAATCTGCCGCAATGGCTGTTGAGACCTTAATCAAACAACTTGATGGCGAAGAAGTAGACTGGCAACAAGACTACGCTCAGCCATTAATGCAAGGGGTAAATACCTTCCGAACTTACGTTCAAGCTTGGTACGATGGCCGTTTTCAGGATGTGATTTTTTACGAAGATCCAAACCCAATCATAAAACAAATGATTTGTTCTATCTTGGCGGGTTATGCTTGGGATACTAATAACCCATTTGTGAAAGATTCAGAGCGTCGTCTGAATATGATTGTCGACTTATGTCGCGACCACACTAAAGCGAGTTAATGATGCATCGATTCATTCAATTTTCGATTGTAATTATAGCCTTGTTAGTTTCAGGTTGTAGCCAACAATTACTGCGACAAACCTGCGTTAAACTGACGCCAGAAGTCAATTATTGCCTTGCTCCTATGTTACAAGCACAGGCCAATGACGAGCAATTTCTGAGTCAAAAAATCAGTTTCACCCATGGCGAAAAACATCATGAATTACTGACTCAGCTTGAGCTGACAACAACTAAAATGACCATGGTAGGCCTTGCGCCCATTGGCCAAGCTTTATTTACTGTCACCTTTGATGGCGATGACGTTATTAGTCAACAAAATGTATTAATGGGTGAGGATTTTAAAGCTGAGTATTTAATGGCAATCATGCAGTTGATATATTGGCCTCATGAGCAAGTTAACCCATACTTTAGCCAAGGTGAAATGCGCGATGTAGATTGTGACCAGCAGCGTTGTAGCGCTTTGTTCGTCAATAACGAACCTGCAATTACCATTGATTACTCAGATAAGAATCCATGGATTGCTGAGGTGATATTGCATTTTCCGGCAGCGAATATCACCTTATTAATTTCGCCATTGCTTTAACCCGATAGCGTTAAATAAATAGCATTAAATAAATAGCATTAAATAAAAGCCTGTAACTACACTGATGTAAATCATCATTAAGATAAGTACCAATAACTATGTCAATCACTATGCGCCGTTCCATAGCAATTACACACATTGGACTATGTACCCCATTAGGTCATACGCCTGAGTCAGTACTGGCAAATTTACTTGCTGGCAATACTGATGCGATGGTGATGCGAGATGACTTAATGTTTGCTGCTGAAACGCGAGTTGGCGCCATCAATGACACCGACTTATTAGCGATTCCTGATGCGCTAGAGCAATTTAATTGTCGCAATAACCGCTTGTTGTATACCGCGGCACAGCAGCTAAAACACAGTATTGAACAAGCCAAAAACCTGTTTGGTAAAACTAGAGTTGGCGTGGTCTTAGGCACGAGTACTTCAGGCATTTCAAAGGGCGAAGCGGCGCTTGAATATCATCAGCAACACGGTAAATTTCCACCCAGTTACCACTACGCTCAACAAGAGCTTGGCAGCACCAGTGACTTCTTGCGCAAGCTTTATGACTTAGATGGCCCTTGCTATACCGTTTCGACCGCTTGTTCATCAAGTACCAAAGTATTTGCCAGCGCGCAGAGATTACTCAGGGCAAACATGTGCGATGTAGTCATCGTTGGTGGGGTCGATAGTTTATGCCAGTTAACGTTAAATGGATTCAATGCGCTCGAGTCAGTATCTACAGGTTTATGTAATCCATTCAGTGAAAATCGTGATGGTATTAATATTGGCGAAGGTGCTGCATTATTTATGTTGCAGCTTACTGAAGTTGAAAATACTCAAGATCAATCAGCCACTGAAGTGTTATTGGCGGGTATCGGCGAGTCATCTGATGCCCACCATATTTCGGCGCCCCATCCGCAAGGTTTAGGTGCTATAGCCGCAATGAAAGCTGCACTTAATGATGCTGATATCAATGCAAGCCAAGTTTCATACGTCAATTTACATGGCACAGCGACCCCTAAAAATGATGCGATGGAGTCAGTTGCTATGCATCAAGTGTTTGCAGGCGAAATAGCGAGTGCAAATACAGCTACTTCCTATGCTATCCCATTATGTAGTTCAACCAAGCCTTTAACGGGCCACTGTTTAGGCGCGGCTGGCGCCATTGAAGCTGCATTTTGCTATTTATTATTAAGCTCATACAATCAAGATCAATTACTGCCTCCGCACATATGGGATAAGCAACAAGATCCCAATAATCCTGTATTGCCTCTTGTGGAATCAGCACCTTTAAATGGTGTGCAGTCAAAACCACTTAATTATATTATGAGTAACTCATTTGCTTTTGGTGGCAGCAATGCCAGTATCATTTTCGCGAAAGCAGGAAAACAAGATGTCTGAAAAGATTGCAACTATGGCGTTACTAGCCAAGGATATTGCTGAGTTTGTGCCCCACAGAGCACCGATGATTTTGATAGATAGAGTCATCAAACATCAGCAAGACAGCCTTATTACACAAGTTGAGATTACGGAACAAAGCGCTTATTTTAATGACGCTATCAATGGCGTACCCAATTACGTCGGCATCGAATATATGGCGCAAAGTATTGCCGCTTTAGCCGGTGTTGAAGCGCACCTTAGAAATGATAAAATTCGTGTTGGATTTTTATTGGGCACGCGTAAATTGCTAATGCATCAGCCCCTTTATCAATTGGGTCATAAATATCAAATTAGCGTAGCAAGGTTATATCAAGAAGACTCTGGTTTAGCAGTTTTTGACTGCCAAATTTTAGCTGATGAAACCGTTATTGCCTCAGCCAATGTGAACGTATTTCAGCCCCAAGATACCCAAGCATATATACAGGAAAGTTCGGTGTAGCCAATCATGTCAGTTCAACACAATAACAAGCTGACGCTGCACTTTACGGAGATTAAAAGGTATTTATAAAAGATGACAACAAATAATAGAGTTTTAGTCACAGGTTCTAGCCGTGGTATTGGTAAAGCGATAGCACTAAAACTCGCATCCCAAGGCTTTGATATCGCGGTTCACTACCACAGCAATATTACCGCTGCCCAGCAAACCCAAGCTGAAATCCAAGCTCTAGGTGTCAGCGCCAGTTTAATTGCATTTGATGTTGCAGACAGACAAGCTGCTAAAGCACAGATTGAACAAGATATTGAGCAACATGGCGCCTATTATGGGGTTATCTTAAACGCTGGGATCACCAAAGATACCGCCTTTCCTGCCATGACCGAAGAGGAATGGGATAGTGTGATTCATACCAACCTCGATGGCTTTTATAACGTCATACAGCCCACCATTATGCCGATGATCCAAGCCAGAAATGGTGGTCGGATTATAACGATGGCTTCAGTCTCTGGTATTGCGGGTAATCGCGGACAAGTAAATTACAGCGCCTCAAAAGCTGGACTAATCGGCGCAACCAAAGCGCTGTCTTTAGAGCTCGCCAAACGAAAAATTACCGTTAACTGTATTGCACCAGGTTTAATTGAAACCGATATGGTCAGTGATTTTCCTAAAGATATGGTCAATCAAATCGTGCCAATGCGCCGCATGGGCAAAGTTAATGAAATCGCCGGACTGGCTAACTTTTTAATGTCCGACGACGCAGCTTATATCACTCGCCAAGTGATCTCTGTTAATGGAGGCATGATATGAGCCGCAGGGTGGTTATTACAGGCATAGGTGGAGTGTCCGCTTTAGGTCACGACTGGCCGACGATCGCTAAGCGATTACAACAAAAACATAATTGTGTCATCACTATGGATGAATGGGATAAGTACCCTTCTCTTAATACACGTCTTGCGGCACCGATTACTGATTTTGAGCAACCTAAACATTATTCGCGCAAAAAAATCCGCTCAATGGGGCGAGTTTCTATTATGGCTACTCGCGCCAGCGAAGTGGCTTTAGAAGATGCGGGCCTGTTAGGTGAGCCTATCGTGTCATCGGGAGCAATGGGCATTGCTTACGGCTCATCAACTGGCAGTACTGAACCCATTATTGGCTTTGGCGATATGCTAAAAAACGGTGATATGTCGGGTATCAATGCCACTAGTTATATTCGAATGATGGCCCATACGACTGCGGTTAATGTTGGGGTTTTCTTCGGCCTTAAAGGTCGCGTACATACCACCAGCAGCGCATGCACATCTGGCAGTCAAGCGATTGGTTATGCCTATGAAGCGATTAAATTTGGCCAGCAAACACTGATGCTCGCAGGCGGCGGTGAAGAGCTATGCCCAACTGAAGCGGTAGTTTTTGATACCTTATTCGCCACCAGCACTAAAAACGATAAACCACACACCACACCAAGACCTTTTGATAGCCAGCGCGACGGCTTAGTGATTGGCGAAGGCGCTTGTACTTTAGTGCTCGAAGAACTCGAACATGCCAAGTCCCGCGGAGCGACGATTTATGCGGAACTTGTCGGTTTTGGCACTAATTCTGATGGTTTGCATATCACTCAACCGAATGCCGACACGATGGAAGTAGCCATTAGACAAGCCCTGAGTAACGCTGATATTGATGCTAGTCAGATTGGCTATATCAATGCCCATGGCACAGCGACCGATCGCGGTGATATCGCTGAAACTAAAGCGACTTATGCCGTCTTTGGTGAGCAAACACCTATTTCATCACTCAAGAGTTACACCGGCCACACTCTAGGAGCTTGTGGCGCTTTAGAAGCTTGGGTAAGTATTGAAATGATGAATGCTGGATGGTTTGCACCTAGTCTTAACCTCGAAGAGGTCGACCCTGAATGCGCCCAACTTGATTATATTAAAGACGATATAAGACAGCTTAGTACCGATTATGTCATGAGTAATAATTTCGCCTTTGGCGGCATTAATACCTCATTGATTTTTAAACGTTGGCAGGCTTAAAACTGTGATTTCAAGGAAGCTAAATGCCTTCCTTGAAATCAAAACAATATCGTTAAAGCACGTTTATCGAATTGAGAATACTTTTATAAGACGTGGGTTTGGCTCTTAACCACTTAGAAAATAGCCACTTCTCACCAGATATAACTGGCATACCTTGATGCAACGAAAGTGGTAATGGTGAATAGCTGTTATCGGTATTGTTAAAAACGATCAGTTGCTTCGCTTTCGGCCTTATTGATTTATCTAATCTTGGAAATCGAGTCTCTCCACCTTGCTCAACTTCATTCAAATAAATTAAGACTGTTTTGAACCTTTGACCACCATCTTGCAAAGCGACTTCTGAGCCTGAATCATTAGGGTGAAAAAAATCATAGTGTTCTTTGTATTCCTCTCCTGGTAAGTACTTTAATACATTACTGAGCTCACCATTTTCTATAGCAAGATTAAAATAGGCAGCAATTTTTTTCTCGATATTAAGCAGAATCCAATCTTGAATAGTGGGCTTTAGCTGAGCAACCGAGCCCGTCCTCACTTTACTAACTCGAGTTGCACCAGTTTCACCATCAACAACCTTTGAACGCTTAATGGATGCTTGCGCATTATTCATTAGCCAAAGACATTCAAAGTCAGAAACAAAGTTATCAACTGTGTATAGATTGATTTCTTGAGCAATTAATTCATATGACAACTTTGATAGATCAGGCCTTTTTAAATCACTAAAATCTGAAACACTAATTTTCTCTGATTGGCTATTAAGTTGAAATAATACTTGTTTTACAGCGGGTATATGGGCAAAAGAACTTAGAATACTATGAGCCTTTTGCGGATAGCTTTGTTGGTAATATAAGTTTGCTGCAACCAAAATTGCCGACAAGTCTTCTTCCTCAACCGCCTGAAACAAGAAAGATTGAAACTCAACCCCTATTTCAGAGTGGAAATAGAGTAAAAATGCAGCTTTATAATTTGCCCCCTTTACTTTTTGTTTCGTCAAATCGAATAAATAATCTAAACCCAATGAAGGCTGCTTACGAATAAGTAAATCTACATATAACAACTGCGCTTCAGAATTTTGTGAGCTTGCTAGCGGTTTAATTATCGCTTCAGCACCGGTAATGCTTCCACGAATAAGCAATTTCTTCGCTTGCTCTAATTGAATTTCAGCCTCTTTAGTCACATGCATACTTTTTTATTTATAGTTAGAATATTTAACATTTATAATACTATAGAACCTAATGCCATGTACTAATGGTTATTAAGTTGGTTTAATAAACTCAGCCAAGGATAAGTGTTGCCACCTGGATTGAACAAGATTGCGATAAATCTTTAAACTCGTATTATCAATAAGATCATTGACGTTTTAACACCTGTATCTACACTATTGAATGCTCAAGGGTTTTAATTAAAACCTATCAATATTTCAATACAATATCAGGATCTTACCCTCACGATTCCGCTGACACTTATAAAAAATGAGAGCCTATCAATACAGAGGCTCCCTGTTTTTACTTGCTTTAAATTATGCATTAGAATAATCTTATTGAAACAAATCTAATATTTCTTATGTTCTTAAACAATATAGCTAGTGAATTTTAACTAAACAGGTGGGCTAATAATGAAAGATGTAAGTTTAGAAAGGATGACTGATAATAATACTGAATCTAGCACAGCAATGAAGCTTTCAGGTAAACAGGAAACGGACATTTGCTGGAAACTGGTTAAGCAAGGTGCACCGTTAATAGATGTCAGAAATCCAGATGAATTTGCCTCAGGCCACTTACCTGAAGCGATTAATGTACCACTGACTGAATTAGATAGTTGGCTATCTGAACATGATAAATTACAGCAATTTGTTGTGTATTGTGGTGCAGGTATTAGAGCTCAAAAAGGCTGTGATATTTTTGAAGCTAAAGGGTTTAGTTGCGCCGTTAATGCGGGTGCGATGAAAGACTTACTGTGTTGTGAATCATTGAACGATTAATCTCTATTGAGCACTTAATCTCTGTTGAAGCTTAATAACTAAAGTACAAGCCACTAAACGTTGCGCACAGTTTATCTGCACAATGTAGTTGTACTTCAAGTTTCACTTTCGCTTTACCACCTGTTTTAAGAGGCATAAGTGAGGCTGTTTCTGGCCAAACAACATTGATGATAGGATCTTGATTGATCGGCGAATGGTAACGAATATGCGCATCGGCTAACACAATATTACCTTCTATACCTAACAACCTTTGCTGCAACCACATCATCCCCCAACCTGTTAGGGTCATTAAGGTGTAAATGCTGCCAGCAAACATGGTTTGATGAAGGTTGATATTAGGTGCCATGGGCGCCGACACAATGAAGTATTGCCCATCAAAGGCCTGTGGTGAGATTTGCATAAACTGACTCACCGGAATGGTCTGATACCAAGTTTGCTTTAACTCAGTTAACCACACCTCATACTTATGCAGCTCTGGTAGCGACAAACATGGATGAGTTTGAGTTGAGTCAGTATTCATCAGAAGTAAATTATACCTGCAGGTTAAACGTGACAGGGCCATCATTGAGCAATTCGACTTTCATATCTGCACCAAATGAACCCGTTTGTGTATTTACGCCTTGTTCGCGGCAAAATGCCACAAAGGCTTCATAGAGGTCATTGGCTTGATCTGGTGTTGCTGCACACGAAAAGCTTGGGCGTAAACCTCTGCCTGTATCTGCAGCTAAAGTGAATTGCGAAACCACTAAAAGTTCACCACCTGCTTGCTGCAAATTTAGGTTCATTTTGCCGTTTTCATCATTAAAAATTCGGTAACCAATTACCTTCTTTGCAAGCTTACGCATTTTTTCAATGTCGTCATCTTTCTCGACACCTAACAAAACTAATAAGCCTTTATTGATACTGCCGGTGACCTGCTTGCCTTCAGCAGAATCGATAGTGACACTTGCATGTGCCACTCTTTGGATTAACCCAATCAATGTTATTTCCTATTGTTGTGTTCACCATATGGTTGATGAACACATTCTACAATATTACGCCCCTATTACGCCCCAGCGTCAGGCTTAATTACAGGAATTGGTTTAATCAACTCTTCTGAACCTTTAGGGAATGATTTGCCTACTTGCTTCAACCCCTCATCAGTCCACAGCATGAAACGACGCAACTCTTCTAACTCAATAGAATCAACAAAAGTAGCTGCACCTTGTACCTGAATCACGCCACCATTTTCACGAATAACAAACTTAGCAAAGTTAAGTTTTTGGTTTAGTGAACCAATCAATACCAAAAGTTCTTTACTACCATGTAGTTGAGGATGAACAGCAAACAAGCGGTTAGTTAAAATTCTATCTACGCCTTGCTCGCTCATGCTTGGCTGTAACACAAACTGGTTATCACCAAATTGCACTGCAACACTATTAGGGCTAAGTTTAGTGGCTAAATAGCTCGACTTTAATAAGGCGTTATAAAGCTCATCAGTCGCTTGCTGATCTGTCATGCCAGCCATATTAATCATTTTAGGCGCAGCGTTCGTTTCGCTGATTTCTGATGAATTGTCGGTTGCAGCACAAGCTGATAAACCTAATACACATGCTGCAATAATCAATTTTTTCATTTGCTATCCTTGTTGAGTACAGCTGCATAAACTCTTGGTTAGAGTGAAAACAACTTAGATTTTATTATTTAACACTTACATAGCAATATACCGTGTAGAGACAATTTAAGTACAACTAAATTATTCATCTAAGACACTTTATTTTATCGCTATTCTCCTCACTCGTTCTCTTAATAAGTCTTATTTTTAACTATGTAGGTTTGTTATCACTGTCTACATTCGTTTCAGCGACCTGTTCAACCACCGTATTAGGTTTAATTGGTTGTTTGGTTTTTTTAAGCGAAAAAATGCCAGAATCTAAATACTCAGGTAACGCTGCGGTTATTTCAGCGCCTAAAAGGACAATCACCCAAGATAAATACACCCAAACAAATAAAATAGGAATCGTCGCTAATGCGCCATAAATCGCCTCATAGCTCGGAAACTGGGTAACATAAAAAGCAAAACCCTTTTTGCCCGCTTCAAATAATATTGCCGCAACTATCGCACCGATTAACGCATGCCAAAAATGGACTTTTTTATTCGGTACCACCATATACAGCAGTAAAATTGAGGCGACAGAAAATAGCATAGGTAAACGTTCAACCAGCCAAGTCATCAATACCGATATTTCCGACATTTCAAAGACTTTAAGTGAAACCACATAAGACGTTGCCACTAAGCTAGCACCAATTAATACCGGCCCTAACGTCAGTACCATCCAGTACATTGAAAACGACACCACGTAAGATCGTTTATCAGTTGTTCGCCAAATATTGTTTAATGCTTTATCAATGGCTGATATCAGCATTAGTGCAACGACCACTAATGCCATGACCCCAACAAAGGTGGCTTTTGAAGCATTATCGACAAATTCATTAATATAAATTTGCACGGTATCGCCCGACGCTGGCATGAAATTACTGTAAATGAAGCTTTCTATTTTGCCGCGGATCCCCTCAAACCCAGGAAAGGCGGATAACATCGACATCATCACTGCCACCATCGGCACCAATGATAATAAGGTCACATAAGCTAAATGCCCTGCTTTAACGTTAATTTGATCTTCCTGCAGCCTGCACTTTAGATGAACTAAAAATTGCCAAATACTGACACTCATATTTTTGAAATACGCTACATCTATCTTATTTGTCACAATATTCTCTGATTTATTAATTTCAATTACGCGTTTAACTTCGTACAATGTTATAACACGATAGTTACACTCCTAGGGAGCAATTTAATGTCTCAACAAGGTTCTGCGGGCAATGTCATTGCCGCGATTGCCAGTTTCTTTTTTCCTGGTTTAGGCCAACTGGTTCAAGGACGCATTATAGCTGCAATTCTATTTTTCTGTATTACAGCAGTAGGTTACTTCTTTTGGGTATTAATTATCCCAGCAATTATTGGGGCTGTTTTTCACCTTTGGAGCGTGATCGACGCTGCCACATTTAAAGCAGACTAGTTCAACGACAACAATAAAGAGAACACAAGATGAAGAAATGGATATCACTCGTATTCCTCAGCGTCAGTTTATTATTAAGTGGCTGTCAAAGTGCCTATTATGGCGCAATGGAAAAAGTCGGTTATCACAAGCGTGACATCATGGTCGATCGCGTACAAGAAGCGAAAGAATCTCAAGAAGAAGCTCAAGAGCAATTCAGTTCAGCACTAGAAGAAATGCAAGCTTTGCTCGCGTTTGATGGTGGAGATTTAGAAGACGCTTACAACAAAGCTAAAGATGAATATGAATCTGCCCAGTCCGCTGCTGATGAAGTCGGTAACCGTATCGATAAAGTTGAAGATGTTGCCGAAGCTTTATTTGACGAATGGGAAACCGAGATTCAAGAAATCAGCAAAGCGAGCCTTCGCCGCAACAGCACTAATAAGTTAAACGAAACTCAGCGATCTTATAACTCATTAGTGAAAGGAATGCGCCGCGCTGAAGCGAAAATGCCACCGATTTTGACAGCAATGAAAGATAACATGCTGTACTTAAAACATAACCTTAATGCCCAAGCAATTGGCGCCATTAAAGGCGAGTTTAATAGCTTACAGTCTGATATCTCAAGCTTGATAACAGAAATGAATAAGTCGATTGCTGAATCAAATAAATTCATCGAAGCGATGGAGAAAGGTTAAGCCTTTTCCTCATTACTGACTTTCTAAATCATTAGTCTAAAGGCGCAACCTAACCCGTTGCGCTTTTTTATTACCTGCTATAACGCATTAACAGAATATGCTGACACTGCATAAATTATCTGCAAATCGCTTTAGCAATCAATCCATTTGATTTATATTTCAGTTTAGTGATGACAAGGTCGCTTTGATAGAGGAGTTTTTAATTTCTTAAAAATGTAACTTGTCAGTTTAAAACGGTTCATTCAGCAATGCCGCCGTGAATATTTTCTTTTCAACTCGCTAACGTTAGCTTTATTACGGTGGATTCAATGAGCAGCTTAATGCATACCATGCGCTTTTTTATACTGCCTATCTTTATCACTTTTTTATCATTAGGCTTATTAGAACATTTCCAAAGTCATTGGATAGACTGGCAAGACACCTTACATTTTGCGCCTTATTGGTTACTCGCAGCTTCCTCATTAATCTGCCTACAGTTTAATCGCAGTAGATTGTTTTATATTGGCTTATTACTGCTCGTTTTTTACACATTACAAAATAATCGATTATTTCTCTCACCCATTATTCATCAATTTTTACCTCTGTTTGGTACCTTAGTGATTTGCATGTTCTGTTTTATTAAAGACCGTGGTGTACTGAGTGTGCATAGCTTCTTCCGTATTGGTGGGGTGGTTATTTGCGGTATTATTGCTTACCTTTGGGTCTATCTCACCATGCAGCATCCTATTGCTATAAGCCAATTTCAGCAGAGCTTTGGCCTAAGCACCGAAGGTTCTCCTTTACACTTATTACCCATTTATCCGCTGGCAATCGTGTTATTTGCCAAGCTCAGTTGGAATAGCAATCTAGCCCAAACTAGCTTAGGTATTTGTTTACTATTGTGGCTTTGCTATTTTTTAGTGCCAACCAATCTACCTCTATCTATTTTATTTTGTTGTATTGCAGTGAGCTTCTTAGTCACTGTGTTATTTGATTCCTACTTTTTAGCTTATCGAGACGAATTAACCGGCCTGCCTTCAAGACGTGCATTGTTTAATTTAAGTCTGGCTTTAGGCCGTAAATACACTGTGGCTATGGTCGATATCGACCATTTTAAAAGCTTCAACGACACTTATGGCCATGATGTAGGTGATGACGTATTAAAGCTGGTAGCAGTAAAACTAGCTAAAGTGACAGGCGGTGGTAAAACCTTTCGCTATGGTGGTGAAGAATTCACTATCGTGTTCCCACGCAAAGACATAGACCAAGTTTACTCACACCTTGATGATGTCAGACAAAGCATTGAAGATTATGACATTGTGCTACGTGATGAGAGTCGTAAAACGAGCTCTAAGAAAAACCGCAGTAAAGCCCCTGTGAAAAAGAAAACCGTCAATGTCACGGTATCGATTGGCTGCGCTGAACATAAGTCAGATCAAAGCTTTGAACAAAGCATGAAGCAAGCGGATAAAGCCTTATATCGCGCCAAAGATCGTGGTCGTAACCAAGTTAGGTTTTAATTACTAATTCAGATTTAAAATTAAAGAGTTAAGACTCAAGTTCTAAATAGGAATAAGAAGCTAAGTAAACGACCGAATTCTCCCACATTAAAACAGATAACAAAAAGCCCAAATCAACTTGATTTGGGCTTTTTAGTTTACGCATGAGTTATGCTTAGATCATGATAAAAGCGCTTTAAAGGGCTTAAGGCTTATTCTGTTAACTATCAAAACTAGCCTAACTGACCCGCTACCATTAGCTCACGGTTTTCAGGGATTTCATTGTAAGACAGTACATGTAAGCCTCTGGCAAACGCTAACGCATAACGTGCAAGGATCGGTCTTAATTGAGGCGCCACTAATAACATTGGGCTATGACCTTGCTCTTTCGCATCAGCTAAAATTTGTGGCATGCCTTGTTGCAGTTGTGCCAGTAATGTCGGATCAACTGGGAAGCTATCTAAAGCCACTTGCCCTTGTTGCTGCGATTGAGTGAGCGCATTCATCAATGTTTGCTCAAGCTCAGGTGCAAGAGTTAACACATTAAGTTTAGGCTCGGCTCCCGCAATGCTGTGAACAATGTTGTTTCGAAGGGCACAACGCACATCAGCGGCCAACAACACCGGGTCTTTACTGTTTTCACTGCAATCCAATAATGTCGTGGCGATAGTTCGGATATCTTTTAGCGACACCTGCTCTTTAAGTAATAAACGATACACCTTTAACTGCACAATCGGCGTTAACGCATTATTTAAAGCTTCTGCCAGTTTAGGCGACTGTTTAGCTAAGCGGTCGCTTAACGCTAATACGTCATCATGTTGCAGCATATCAGGCAAGTTTTCGCGGATAAGTTTACTCACGTGCGTGGCTATCACGGTGGCGTTATCCACCACTGAATAGCCTAAATTAAGTGCGCGGGCTTTTAGGTCCTGCTCAATCCAAATCGCATCCATGTTATATGCAGGTTCTTTAGTAATAATGCCATCAATATCACCAAAAACAGGGCCACTTTGAATGGCCATTAACTTTTCAGATTGCAGCTCTGCAGTCACAGCAGGATTACCCATCATATTAATTTGATAAGCATTGGGCGCTAATGACAAATTATCTCTCACCCTTACTTCAGCTAATAAAAATCCAGCTTGTTCTGACAAGGTGCGGCGAATACCAGTTAGACGCTTTTGTAGCTCTGCGCCTTTTGTGCGCTCAACTAAATGCACTAATTGATAACCTAATCTAACTTCAATTAAGTCGGTATAAGGCAGCGCATCCCAACTGGGTGGAGAAGGTTCTGCGGTGTTGGTTTCCAGCTTTTGTTCAAGCTTGGATTCCACCACCTCGGGCTTATTCTGACTCTGTTTCCACGATGCAAATGCGAGTATCGCTGCAAACGAAATAAATACCATCGCTGGCATACCCGGCACCACACCAAGTATCAGCATCACTATAGAGGCGGTCGCTAAGGTTTTAGGATTAGCAAGTAACTGCTTTTGCAGCTGCTCTGGCATTTCTTCAGCATCTGAAACACGAGTAACAATAATTGCAGCAGCAGTTGCCAATAATAACGACGGAATTTGCGCAACTAGGCCATCACCAATGGCTAAAAGCACAAAGGTTTTAAAGGCATCAGATGCGCCCATATCGTGCATGAATACACCAATGGAGATACCGCCGATGATGTTAATCATCAGAATCAAAATACCAGCAATGGCGTCACCACGAACAAACTTAGAGGCACCATCCATCGAGCCATAAAAGTCAGCTTCGCGGGCGACTTCTTGGCGACGAATTCGTGCCTGCTCTTGGGTAAGAACGCCAGCATTTAAGTCAGCATCAATCGCCATTTGCTTGCCAGGTAAGGCATCTAGTGTAAAGCGAGCTGATACTTCTGAAATACGCTCACCACCTTTGGTGATCACCACAAAGTTAATGATCATTAAGATTAGGAAGATGACCGCACCAACAACATAGTTACCGCCAATAACCACTTCACCAAAGGCTTGAATCACTTTACCCGCTGAATCTCCACCATTATGGCCTTCGATCAATACCACACGAGTAGAGGCCACGTTTAGGGTTAAACGCATTAAGGTCGCGATGAGCAAAATTGTCGGAAACACCGAAAACTCGAGCGGTCTACGAATAGACACACTAACCAGTAACACCATCACAGCTAAGACAATGTTAAAGGTGAAAAGAATATCCAATAACCAAGGCGGCAAAGGTAAAATCACCATTGCCAAAATGGCTAATAACATTATCGGAATACCGATATAGCTTCGATTGCCAGTAAATACTTGCGCAAACCAATTCATGGCTTAATGCTTCCTTTAATCATGTCGTAAATGTGGAGGAATATAAAAATGCGGTAACGGTTCAGGCTTATCCTGAGTCCCCGTTCTTGCGGCTTTAATTTGCAGCACGTAACTTAATACATGCGCAATGGCGACAAATAATGCCGCCGGAATTTGTTGTTCAATTTTGGTGGAGTAATATATTGCGCGAGCTAGCGCTGGGATTTCGATAATCTCAACATCATGTCGCTGGGCTACTTCACGCATATATAACGCCAGCTCATCCACCCCTTTAGAAATCACATAAGGCGCGTCAGCTTTACCTGCATCATAGCGAAGTGCTACTGAATAATGTGTTGGGTTAACCAGTAATACATC
Organism: Shewanella sp. GJ50-10; assembly: GCF_055808815.1. Lineage (NCBI taxonomy): Bacteria > Pseudomonadati > Pseudomonadota > Gammaproteobacteria > Alteromonadales > Shewanellaceae > Shewanella > Shewanella sp. GJ50-10. The sequence continues at coordinate 4,128,765 of NZ_JBVVSS010000001.1, forward strand.
TGCTTGAGGCACCGCATTGTCAGCGCGAGATCGGCTAATTTTTTGCTGCATCTGACGAATTTTAGCTTTAATTTCTGGCTTGCCATCTTGCTGTTTATGCTCATCTTTCACTTCTTGATGCGACATTTTTAGCTCTTTGTGATGGTGCCAATACTGGTAAGGCACGTCGATAAAGGTAATGATCAATAAGCCCACACCAAGATAAAATATCCCAGCAGAAACCGTATCAATGCTGTATCGCACCGCTTCATCAACAGGCAATTGATTACTGGCCATAATCCCAAGCATATTACTTCTTAAAAAATACAGCATGATGCCAATCAGCAAGGTAATTTTGAGTATCGACTTAACGAGTTCAACTAGTGACTTTATCGATACCATCCTCCCTAACCCAGCTATAGGGTCAATTCGGCTATATTTAAATGAAGCATTTTTGATACTAAAAAGTGGCCCACCGGGCATAGCGCCGGCAATCATTGCGATAGCACCAACTAAAATAAACAGTGGCCCAAGAATATGTAGAATCCCCATCAAAGCAGCCCCCATATGCATCTCTAGCATTTTGGGTTCGTCGAGCTGCTCTCTAGTGATATTCATATTAAAGCGAGTGATTTCAGCCATTTCACTAGCAATCCAATCGGCGCTGCTGGTAAGCATTACCGCACAGCCAATAATCAATGCTGATGCTGCTAAATCTTTTGAACGAGGAACTTGACCTTGCTCGCGGGCTTTTTTTAACTTCTGCGGTGTCGCATCTTCTGTTTTGCTTTGGCCTGTGTCTTTATTACTCATGCATTACCCCCCGATAAACTGATGCATTGCAGACAAAGCATCGAGGCAAATATCACTATAACGGCTTGCTAAACCACTAAATGAAAAGAACACGCAAAACAGTCCCATCAACATCGACATGGGAAAACCAAGAGCAAAAACGTTTAGTGATGGCGCCGACTTACTGAGTACACCAAAGGTCAGATTCACCATCAGCATGGCAACAATAGCAGGCAAAGCCAGCATAAATGCAGCCGCAAATAACCAACCGACTCGTTCAACAAGCCCCATTAATGGTAATTCGAATATGCCCCTACCAATTGGCCATAGATAGAAGCTATCGACAATCACCCCAATGGCCACTAAGTGACCATCTAAGGCTAAAAATAATAGTGTGCCGTACAGCAAGAACCATTGACCCAATATCGGATTAGAGTTGCCATTAGCTGGGTCATTCATGATCGCCATGGCTAGTCCCATTTGCATCGACATCATTGCGCCCATTTTTGTCATCACACTAATAAGCAACAATAAAAACAGAGCCAACATAAAGCCCACTAGCAGCTGTTCAATCGCCAGTAGTAATGCACCAAATGACAAAGCATCGACTGCAGGCACTGGCGGCAATAATGGAGCCACTAGAGCGCTAAGCAATACCGCAAATAAAATGCGAATCTTCGCTGGAATATAATTACTGCTTAAAAAAGGCATCACAATAAATGCCCCCATAAAACGACAAAACGGCCACCAAAAGGTACCGATAAATGAACTGATTTGAATTGATGTTAGCGACAGCATGTTATGGCTGAACTTAACAAAACGAAGAATTTATAAGCCGGAAGAGTTATATTCATTAACACTAACCTAGCCAATCACATGTGGAATGCTAAAGAACAGACGTTCGAATAAATCACTGATTTTCATCAGTAACCATTCGCCTGCAAACAACACCATCAATAATGTCAGCACTAAACGAGGTAAGAAACTTAAAGTTTGCTCATTTACTTGGGTTGCAGCCTGAAAAACCGCGACACACAAACCCACCAGTAAACCAGGCACAACCAACACTGCAACCATAGTCACCACGAGAAAAATGGCTTCAGCAAAGAATGACGTTAACTCATTCACATCCATTAGATTGCTCCTGCAGGCAGATGAGGTTTACATGTTTACTCAATGCAACATGATTGCTGTTAATGATTTGAATTCTTTGAATGAACACAGCTAACCAAAACTCGCTGTTAAGGTGCCAACCGTCATCGCCCAACCATCAACGAGTACAAACACCATTAATTTAAAGGGCAGAGAAATAATCAAGGGTGACAACATCATCATACCCATCGACATCAAGACACTTGCGACCACCAAATCAATCACCAGAAAAGGAATATAAAGTAAGAAGCCGATTTGGAAAGCTGTTTTTAGCTCACTTAATACAAACGCAGGCATCAACACAAAAAACGGGATTTCATCAGCAGTTAATGTGACCGGCTCATTCGCGATTTTTAGCATCTGCTCTAAATCAGTTTCACGAGTTTGCGCCAACATAAACTGCCTAATAGGCACTTCAGCACGAACTATCAGTTCCGTTAATTCAATTTCACCTTGGTCATAAGGCAAAAAAGCATCGTCGTAAATGACCTCACCAACTGGGCGCATGATAAATACCGACAACACTAAGGCGATACCAATAAGCACCTTATTAGGCGGGCTTTGCTGCAGACCTAAAGCCTGCCTTAAAATCGCTAGTACGATAATGATCCGGGTAAAGCTGGTCATCATCATCAACATCGCAGGAATGAAACTTAGCATGGTCATCATGGCTAAGATTTCTAACTTGACGTTGACGGTTTGCGACTGGTCGCCATCCGCTAAAGTGAATAACGTTAGGCCATCATTAGCATAAACATTGGGAGCTAAAAATAGGCACAACAGTAGCAGGATGACACGAACCATATTAGTCGTTCGCTCCAGTTAAACTAATAGCTTCCACTTCTAACAATCTCACGCCATAGCGGCCATTTACTTCAACCACTTCACCGCGACCGAGTAAAGCACCATTAACACGAATATCCAATGGTTCACCTACCATGCGGTCAAGGGCAACAACATCGCCTTCACCCATTTGGGTTAATTCACCCAGTGACATTTCTGTACTGGCTAACTCAAGCGTCACTTGCACAGGCAGTTGATGAAAAAACGACATATCTTTTAACGTTTTTGCTTTTGGCGCTGGTTGAGACTCTACCAAGGTATCTTCTAACAATAAGTCGTCATCAAGTAAGAAATCATCATCTTGTAAAAGTATATTTTCAGGCATGGGCAGTGTCCTCTGAGCGAAACGCTTCCTGGGTAAGTTTGGCAACCATTTGTCCATCATCATTATGAACAGTGGCGTAAAATAATGGTCTGCGACCGATAGTAACGGGGCACCGAGAATGTAAATTCATCGGTAAAATATCGCCTACTTTCAATCCTTCAAGAGACGTTACGGGCACCAGTTGATGACCGAGCTCTAATGTCGCTTTAATCGGGATTTGTCTTAATCGTTGGCTCAATTTAGCGCTTAGATCTGTCGCAGCTTGAAATTCGCTTGGCTGCTCAGCCATAAGTCCAAGAGCAAACTCCGTCATGCATAACATCATTGGCGGACCAACATGTTCTGCAGGAAAACTTAAGGTCCATGCCAATGGCACGTCCATAGGAGTCGTATTCACCACCAATTCGAGATCTAAACCATCCTCATCCAATTCAGTTACAGGTAAAACATCTAATGCAGAACGCATTAGTCGTTTTACTAAACGAAACTCAGACAAGCTTGGTGCTCGCAGCGGTGACTGCAGTGGACTTGAGAAACTACCGTAATAGCCACTAGCTAGTTGATCTAAAGTGCATTTATCTATTCGCCACCATGCTAATGGTGTACGTCTATAGCTCATTAAAAACCAAGCATGACTCAAGTTAGGTGTGACAGGGCTAAGCTCTGTAGATAGCTCAACTCTTGATAGCGCATGATGACCTTGACCAATAATTGGGCCGAGTAAGTCATTAATATTATCTAGCAACGAGCGATGACAGCGCTCTAATTGAAGCACTAGGCGACTACGAGCTAATTTCTCTTGGACTAGCGCGACAGTTCTGACTTTCTGAAGTTGCTGTTTTTTTATTAAACTTGCTTTGGCTGTGGTTTTCATTTTAATTTAAAACTCACTTCAACATAAATACATTCATTAATGAATAATCAATACTGGTAATAATTTGTATCGCCCCACTTGACCTTACAAAGAAGCTAATCGAACTAAAACCAATCAAACTCACCAATTAAAAACTAAATCGACATTATTTTGACTAAATAATACATTTTGACATGTCGCAGTTATTAACAAGATATAAAGCAATTAATAATGGCGACAATAAAATCAAAAAAACAAAACAACAAAATAACAAAATAAATTAATACAAGCTTAATTAAATAATAAAATCTTTATACAAGGCGACCTAATCAAACAAAAACTAAAACTATATTTAAAAATAAATTAATAAATATTTTTAATGATTAAAATCAGATATTTAAATGGTAAATATCTACTATCCCCTTTAAGATATCTCAGCAAAACCAGTATTTCGGCAAGATACTACATCATTTATTAAATCAATAACAACGCCAATATCATTATTAGTTCACAAAGTTTGTTCTATTTATAACTTTTACAAAAAATTCATTTGAATAGTTTTTTATTTAGTGTTTAATACTGCGAAACTTTATTAAGTCATTCAAATAGAAATTAATATAGGATATTGATAGTTGAAAAAATTAATACCAATTACAATTATATTTCTTATTTTTTCATTACATTCCCGTGCCGAAACCATAGAGAATATTTATAAGACACCTATGGAGAAATCTTCTTGGCAATTCTCAGGCAATATCTTTCAGTGTGATATTAGCCATGACGTTGAAGGGTTCGGGAAATTTAAACTCACGGCAAGTCCAGGTGATGAACTCATCATAAGTTTGCAAGCTGATTGGTTAAAACTTCAGAATCAATCCAGTGAAATCGTGATTGAAAGTTCTACTTGGCAACAGCAGCGCAATAAGCCTTTCGCAATGTCTGAATTGAACTGGCAAGGACACTTTGCTCACACGAGTCGCAACAGCGCTGCATTTTTAGAAGCTCTTGAACAAGGGCTCACGTGGCAAGTTAATATTGACCCAAACAGCAATGTAAAATATCAGGTGAGATCAACGCCTGTAGCGACCCGTAGTGTCGTGAAGCAATTTCGTTTATGCAAACAAGATTTACTGCCAAAACCCTTTTCCTATGTACGTCGCGTTGACTTACATTTCCACAGTAATTCTAGTCGTTTAGAAAACCATTTCGAATCTGACCTTGTGGCAATTGCGCGCTACATTGAAGCCGATGCCAATATCACAGAAGTATTGATAGATGGACATGCTGATGCAACTGGCGAACGCTTGGTCAATTTACAGCTTAGTAAAGAGCGTGCCTTCGAGATTCAATCAAGATTGGTTGAGCTAGGCGTGCCGGCAAACATGATTCAAGTTCGAAACCATGGTTCACGAAATCCTGTTGCCAGTAATAACAGCGCTCAAGGTCGCGAATTAAATCGTCGCGTAATGGTGAGATTAGTGAAAGGCAATACGCTCGCTGCAGTTCAGTCGCATAAGGTCGTTCGATGAAGCAGCAATATTCAATTCAATTAGTTGATACCCAGATATCTGAAGACGGCGCCACATTACTGCTTGAACACGGATTTCAGCTTTGGAATACGCCGCAAACTCAGCCTTGGCTAAACTTGGTTAACTTGTCTGATTGTGAGCCTGAACATGTCGCTCAACGATTAGCCATGTACCCAAGCAATAACCAAATTGCCTTACTAGATCCTGAGCAAACTGAACTCGCAGGGGTTGCTATGCAGTCAGGTGTGCAAGACTATTTATTATTACCTATTGATAATCTGCAGCTTATTTCTTTACTGAATCGTCTAAAAACCTTAGATAAAACAGATTCTGAGATTATTGCTTCATCAGCGGTGAGCCGCCAATTATTGATGCTAGCTCAACGCGCAGCAGTCACTAATGCCACCGTATTGCTCACTGGCGAGAGTGGTACAGGTAAAGAACCCTTAGCTCGATATATACATCGTCACTCTAGTCGCGTTGATGCACCGTTTATTTCAATCAATTGCGCCGCGATCCCAGAAAGCATTTTAGAGTCGATTTTATTTGGCCATGTTAAAGGCGCCTTTACTGGTGCAGTCAACGATCAACCAGGCAAATTCGAACAAGCTAACGGCGGCACCCTATTACTCGATGAAATAGGCGAAATGCCGATATTGCTGCAAGCAAAATTACTACGCGTACTACAAGAGAGAGAAGTGGAACGTTTAGGTAGCCATAAATCTATTTCTTTGGATATTCGCGTGATTGCCTCAACCAATAAAGATTTGCGACTAGCGGTAGATAACGGAGAATTTAGACAAGATCTATTCTATCGCCTTGATGTGTTGCCATTAAAAATCACCCCACTACGACAGCGCCGCGAAGATATATTACCCATTGCTGAACACTTCTTAGCGATTTACCACAATAACAATACCGAGCAGGCTTGTTACTTCAGCGATCAAGCGCGAAACTTATTACTGAGCCATGACTGGAGCGGTAATGTCAGAGAATTAGAAAACACGATTCAACGTGCACTAGTCATGCGCCGTGGCCAAGCAATACAAGTTGCCGAGCTCGGTATTGAACAAGCACAATTGCCCCAATTAGCTACCCAAGAATCTGGCCTTAAAGGCTCAAAACGCCAAGCAGAGTTCCAATATATTCTCGATACCTTAAAGCGGTTTAACGGTCAACGAAACCTCACTGCTGACTCTTTAGGTATGACAACCCGAGCACTGCGCTACAAGTTAGCTCAAATGCGAGAACAAGGAATTGATATTGAGCTTGCCCTTGGAAAAGTGGCTTAAATAACCCTCTTACTCTTAGTATCTTAGTAATAGATAGGAAAATAGATGTCTAATGCAACTATGGTGAACGCACCTATGGTGAATGTTCAATCTTTGATGGATCAGATGAATGTGCATTCAGAAATGGCCAAGGGTGCTATTAAAGTAGCCGCAAACCCGCGCGATGTTGGCACGCAAACGCCCTCTTTTACAGAGTTAATGGAACAAAAAGTCGCGGCTGTTAACACCGACCAAAACACATCTTCAGCTTTAATGCGCGCCGTAGACAGCGGTGAAAGTGATGATTTGGTTGGCGCGATGGTGGCCTCTCAAAAAGCCAGTTTATCTTTTTCAACCATGATCCAAATTCGTAACCGCTTAGTGCAAGCCTTTGATGAAGTAATGAAAATGCCAATTTAAATGTAGAGTTTTTAATTAGCTCATTAACGATAAATCCCTATAGATAAAAAAGCATCTCAGCCCAAGGATATTAGAAACAATGCCTACAACTCTTACTCAGCCTAGCCAACCTGTTACTGATGTTGGTGAGAAAGCATCGCCCTTTAAGACGATAAAAGAGAAATGGACGAGCTTTAACCAAGGCGATAAACAAGTTGCAGTATTAGCTGTATTTGCCATTGTCGTGGCCTGTGTCATCGTATTAATGCTATGGACTGCTAGCCAAGGCTATCGCCCGTTATATGGCAGTCAAGAAAAGGTCGAAACTGCGCAAATCATTGAAGTGTTGGAAACTGAAGGGATCAGCTACCGCCTTGATACTAACTCAGGCTTAGTACTGGTGCCTGAAGATAGATTAGGTAAAGCGCGGATGATTTTGGCAGCTCGCGGCGTAAAAGCTCAAATGCCAATGGGCATGGAGTCACTGGGTGATTCTGGTATTGGTACTAGCCAATTTATGGAGCAGGCAAAATATCGTTATAGTCTAGAAGGTGAGTTATCTCGCACCATTATGGCATTACGCTCAGTACGTACTGCACGAGTTCATCTTGCTATTCCAAAGAAAACCTTATTTATTCGCCAGCAGCCTGAACTACCATCAGCATCAGTCATGTTGGACCTTTATGCAGGTAGCAATATTCAAACAGAGCAAGTCGAATCGATTGTTAACTTAGTCGCGGGTAGCGTCACGGGCATGACTGCCGAGCAAGTACAAGTTGTCGACCAGCAGGGTAACCATTTAAGCTCTGCATTAACCCTAAATAATGACATCACCCAAGCCCGCGATCGTCAGCTTAAATATACTCACGAACTTGAACAAAACTTAATTAACCGCGCATCAAGCATGTTAATGCCTATTTTGGGTCAAGAAAACTTCCAAGTACAAGTTGCAGCTCAAGTTAACTTTAACCAAGTTGAAGAAACCAACGAGTCATTAGACCCACAATCTGTGATGCGTACTGAACAGCAAAGCTCTAATGAAGTTAACGGTGATATGGCCATGGGTATTCCAGGTGCGTTAGCTAACCAACCACCAGCCCCAGCTGCTGAAGGTGAAGACAATAACCAACGTCGTAATTTAACCCAGCAAACCAACCGTAATTTCGATGTTGGTCGCACTGTCACGCATACTCGTTTCCAGCAAATGCAGTTAGAGAATATTTCGGTTTCAGTACTGCTTAACAACCAAGCTGCAGGCGAAAATGGTTGGACTCAGGCGCAGCTAGATTCGATGAGTTCCATGGTGCAAGACGCTATTGGCTTTGCGGCAGTTCGTGGCGATCAATTCAGTATCAATAGCTTTGATTTTGCTCCAGTAAGAATAGCTGAATTCCAGCCAATGCCTTGGTGGCAAACTGAAGGGTATGAATCTTACCTTCGCTACTTTATCGGACTATTACTGGGTATCGGCTTAATCTTCTTTGTCTTACGTCCACTGGTACGTCACTTAACCAAGACCGTTGATTTAAGTGCGCTTAAAGACGTGGAAGAAGAAAAAGAAAATTACCAGTACCAAGAAACCAGTACAGCGAAATTGGCCAACAGCAGTGATGATGCCCAATCCCTTGCAGATGAACTGATGGGTCTAGGTCAACCGCAAGCAAATGATGACTTGATGAGTATTGGGTTACCAGAAACCAGCTCACCACTGAAAGTGAAAATGGAACATCTTAGCGTGCTAGCAGAAAAAGAACCGGCACGTGTTGCTGAAGTCATCGCTCACTGGATCAGCGATAAAGACGCTAAACAACAGTAATGGCTGAACAGGAATAAATACAATGATGAATGAACTTGATATCAACTTAGATAACCTAGATCAAGCCGCCATGATCCTGCTCAGTATGGGTGAAAAAGGCGCTGCACAGGTAATGGCACATTTAGACCGCAATGATGTGCAGCACCTCAGTCATAAGATGGCAAGGCTATCGAGCATTACCCAAAACGAAGCTGATTTTGTTATCGGACGCTTTTTTAAACGCTACCAAGAGCAATCAGGCATCGCCAGAGCTTCGCGTTCATACTTACAAAAAACCTTAGATCTAGCCTTAGGCGATCGCGTGGCTAAAAGCTTGATCGACAATATTTATGGCGATGAAATTAAGACGCTAGTTAAACGCCTAGAATGGGTAGACCCAAAACTACTAGCAAGAGAAATCACCAATGAGCACAGCCAATTACAAGCTGTTTTATTAGGTTTACTGCCACCAGAAAGCGCCGCGCAGGTGTTATCTGGATTACCAGAAGTAGGCCAAGATGAATTATTGGTCCGTATTGCTCAATTAGGCGAATTAGAACGTGGCGTGGTGGAAGAGTTACGTCATTTAGTTGAACGCTGCATGCTAATTGCAATGGAAAAAAGTCACACTCAAGTATCGGGTATTCGCCAAGTGGCTGACATCTTAAACCGCTTTGAAGGTAACCGTGAGCAGTTGATGGAAATGATTAAACTCCATGATAAGAAGCTTGCTGGTGAAGTCGCTGACAACATGTTCGACTTTATTATTTTGGGTCGCCAAAAAGCGGAAACCTTACAAGACATTATGGCGCTGGTTCCAGCTGATACCTTAGCATTAGCACTAAAGGGCATTGAGCCAGAGCTGAAAAAGACCTTACTGCGCGCGCTGCCAAAACGTATGTCGTCAGCCATTGAAACCCAAATTGAAGCCATCGGCACCGTACCATTAAGCCAAGCAACTGCAGCCCGTAAAGACATTATGGAGCTCGCTAAGCAAATGATGGATGAAGGCCAAATTGAACTTCAATTGTTCGAAGAGCAGGTTGTTGAATAATGAGTAAATTTTTGAGCGAACAACAGAGTGCCCTTATGAACAAGTCACGCGGCTCCGATATTCGATTTCGCCTCAATGGAGAGCGCATTCGTCGTCATCAATTTAGTCCACTACATGCCAATGAAGCAGATCCAGCGCAAGGTGAACCTTCGTGGCAGGATTATCAGCAAGCCTTTGATAAAGGTTATGATGAAGGCGTGGTAAAAGGCCATGAAGCAGGCTTAGTGTCTGGTCATGAAGAAGGTCAACAATCAGGTTACGCCGCAGGGTTTAATCAAGGTCGTATTGAAGGCCAACAAAAAGGCAAAGACTCGATTGATGAACAGCTAAATCAGCTTATTGCACCACTGTCTGCAGTCAAATCCTTGCTGGAAGAAGGCCACAGCCATCAAATCATGCAACAACAAGAGCTGATATTGGATTTAGTCCGCCGTGTATCAATTCAAGTGATCCGCTGTGAACTCACCTTACAACCACAGCAAATTCTTGCACTCGTAGAAGAGACATTAGCCGCTATTCCTGACGATCCAACCGAAGTTAAAATTCACTTAGAACCAACGGCCGTGAATAAACTCAAAGAGCTGGCAGCAGATAAGATTCAGCACTGGACATTAGTGCCTGACAGCAGCATCAGCGCTGGCGGTTGTCGCATTGTGAGTGAAAAATCAGATGCCGATGCCTCAATGGAAACCCGTTTGAATGCCTGTTTAGACCAAGTCGAAAACCATTTAAAGCGCACCGATATTGAGCAAAAACTGGCTCAATCAGCGGCGCAAGAGCCAATACTTGAACAAGCAAAAGATGAACCAGCAGATATGGAACGAAGCCAAGGTGAAACCTAGCACGAACTACGCTGGTGCCACCATTATTGACTGGCCGGCTGTGCCAGTGGCGCAAGTTTACGGTAAATTGACCCGTGTTAACGGCCTGCTACTTGAGGCTGTTGGCTGCCAACTTGGCACAGGCGATCGTTGTCATATTGAGTGCCGCGATGGTCGCCTCGTTGAAGCTGAAGTGGTCGGTTTTTATAAAGATACCGTGTGCTTAATGCCCATTGAGCAAACCTCAGGTTTAATGCCTGGCGCAAGAGTTATGCCTATAGCAGAACGTTGCCAAATTCCAATCGGCAGCGGCCTACTTGGCAGAGTATTAAATGGTTTAGGTCAGCCACTTGATGATTTAGGGCCACTAACCCAAGTTCAGCATATTCCTATGGTGCCGATGAGCACCAACCCGCTTAAACGCAAGCCCATCACCGAACCTCTGGATGTTGGGATCAGAGCCATCAATGCCCTGCTGCCAGTTGGCCGCGGTCAACGCTTAGGGCTATTTGCAGGTTCAGGCGTAGGTAAAAGTGTACTACTTGGCATGATGACCCGCTTTACTGAAGCCGACATTGTCATCGTGGGTTTGATTGGCGAACGTGGCCGTGAAGTGCGCGAGTTTATCGAACAATCTTTAGGTGAAGAAGGTCGACAGCGCTCAGTGGTGATTGCCGCCCCCGCCGACACCACACCATTAATGCGCATGCGTGCCATGCGTTTATGTCATCACATTGCTTGCGCCTACCGCGACCAAGGTAAGCGCGTACTCTTGCTGGTTGACTCGCTCACCCGTTACGCCCAAGCACAACGTGAAATCGCCCTGAGTTTAGGTGAGCCACCAGCCACCAAAGGTTATCCGCCTTCAGCATTTGCCCAACTGCCAAGCTTGGTTGAAATGGCAGGTAACGGCCAGCACCCAACAGGTACATTAACCGCATTTTATACGGTATTAACCGAAGGCGACGACCAACAAGATCCCATTGCTGACGCCGCGCGAGCCATCCTTGATGGCCACATAGTATTAGACAGAAAACTGGCTGAACAAGGTCACTACCCCGCCATTGATATCGGCGCATCAGTGAGCCGACTCGCCGCGCAAGTGGCAAGCCCAGATAGCTTATCCCATGGACAAGTTTTTAGGCATTTAAACAGCAAATATCAACAGGTCAAAGAGCTACTGCCATTAGGTGGTTACCAACCAGGCCAAGATAAAGAGCTGGATATTGCCGTACAAGCTTACCCACAAATGGCGGCATTTTTACAGCAAGCAACCCATAGCCAAGCAGATCATCAACACAGCACTAGCCAGTTACAGCAATTGATTGAAGGCTTAGGTTATCAAACACCAACAGGCACAAAGTAAAGCTAAAATTAGAGCTAGAACTAGGGCTAGAGCTCAGCCTTAGCTAATGATTAACTGACTATCGTTTAGAGAATTAACATGAAACAGCTTTTACAGTTATGTCAGCAAGAAGAAAAGAAACTGCATAAGCTGAGTCAGCAAAAAAGTGCCAGCCAACAGCGCTTGCTTGAAATAGGCCATCAGCAACAGCAGCTTTCCAGTATGGTGAGTCAGTATCATGCTTACCCACAACAATGCGCGAATCCATTGTTGATGCAAAATAGCGTGCAAATGATTAACGCGATTAAGCCACTACAAAAGAAGCTCACCCGCCAAAAGATTTTAATGGAACAAGAACACCAAAGAGTGGATAAAATCTGGCGCAGCCAGTTAGGACGCCAACAAGGGATTAATTGGTTCTATCAAGATCGCCTGAAACAACGACAAGCTCATATGGATAAACAAGAGCAAAAGCAATTGGATGATTTGGCCTGCAGGTATCAGCTTAAGTAAACATACTTAAATGATGTTCTTTATTGCCAAACTTCGTTTGGATTAACGTTTTGTTTCCCCATCTACCTACTTCATTGAATCTCAGAGGTTATTTTGAATATAAATAAGAATGTCATTTTGGGCAATCTTCACAAATGGTCGGCAATCACCTGTATTGGAACAACTCTGTTGTATCTTTTTCTAGTGGTGAACTTAACTTACGTTGGAGTAAAGGTATCGTATTACTCAATACCCATTATAGTAATGAGCTTTGGGCTAGCTTATTTATCAAGAAATCACAGAACTTACTTTAGAAGCAAAAATTGCTAGCTTTTATGGTGTAAGGATTCTTTGTATTTCCAAACTTCGTTTGGATTAAGGTCAACGTCGTGGCGCTTCGCCCACACCAGACTAAAAGGGAGTGAACTGCGACTCCCTCTTAGAACACCCCGCAGCTCCGGCGAAATTTAAACAGCAAAATTTCCAACGGAGAATCATCTAGCGTTAACCTTCTTTTGCAGTCTTCTTAGGCAAGCTGCAAAAATCACTAACGCTTACGATGGGGCGTCCCTTCCCCTCGAAAGCTAGCCAGACATCCTTGTCTGGACTCACGCGATTTTCTTGCTTACCTCAATTCAAATGGAACATTCAAAGGAGGTCAAAAGCATCTTTAATTCACACTGAATTAATTAAGTTAAAACTAGCAATAACAAATGAGTTTGCAGACTCAATGGTCTCCGTTGGAAGTGTCCAAATGCGTTGAGCTAATTTGCGTGATGGAGGCAGGTCATTCTCGTGCATCCATGCACTTCATGACATTCAGGCATCCTGCCTATCGACGCCGACATAGCCTCAGATTGTGCCAGGGATGGCGAATCTGAGGCGCTAGCAAATTCGCTCTATAGCATGAGGAACAACACTTCGTCGGAGCGGCAAGGGATATCGAAAAGGGAAATGCTGTTGTTTCCCTTTCGTCGGGTGTGGGCGAAGCGCCACGACTTTGATTTAGATTCCGCTGAAACCTAAAAAGCTTTATTTGCATCTAGCAATTAAGAAAAGTAGGATATTATTAATCAATAACTTACATAGTAAATACAGAAATAAATTTCATATTTGCGGTGTTATATGCATTAGAGGTAGTCGTGGTTCTCAAAGATTTCGTAAAAGAATCACTAGTACAAATTTCTCAAGGAATAAATGAAGCAAATGAAGAATTAAGAGGCTCAGGCGCGTTGATTAACCCTCTACATGTTCGAGTAAATACAGATAAATCACAAGCCTATGGAAGAACTGGTTCATCAATTAATGAAGGTGATGAAACTCGAGTTGTAGAAAAAGTTGAGTTTGATGTAGCTGTAGTTGCAGAGCAAGGCGAACAAACTAAAGCTGGCATTAAATTATCTGTAGCATCAATAGGGCTAAATGCTGGAGGTCAATCAAATAACTCAGACCGCTCTGAATCGCGTATAAAGTTTACTATTCCAGTTGTTTTTCCTGGAGTAGATAGCAAAATCTAGCAAAGCATTAGATTCTCAGGAGCTTCAATGAGTAATTGGAACAAGAATGGCAATTCAACTAATAATCCCAAAGTATTTTATATTGGCGTAGGGATAGCTATTGGCTCTGGTATCGGTGTTGCGCTGGGGAATGTAGGCTTGGGTATTGGAGTTGGTATAGCTATTGGGGCAGCTCTCTCTTTGCAGAAAAACAAAGAGAAAGACGAGTAGCAAAGTTTAAACTTCCAAAAAACAGACTTTTACACTCTCTCTGCTTTGTTTATTTACAGGAATACTTTAACCCTTTTCAAAAAGTCTTTACCTAGCATGCCCATAGTCATTTTGACTTTCTGGTTGCTTGTTCAACAAAGAGTTAATCACTTCCTGTTGGCTGACTAACAACTTGCCGTTTTGCTCGTTGAATTGTTGGCTTTCTCGCACTAATTCAACCAAGTTTTTCCACAACAATAGTACTTGTTTTTGACTGGCTTGTGGCAGTCTTGCAATCAAGTCTTCCATACCTTTACTGTTGCCAGTAAAACCTAACGCGACCAAGGTAATTGAACGCTTCTTAGCGCGTTCCATTAGCACTTCACACAACTTAGTTTGCTCTTCATTGTGAACGGCTAAACCAGCGTTATCACGGCGCTGCATTAACTCACGTTGGCGGATTAATAAAGCATGGAGTTGCTTGTATCCGTCGATATCAACTCGTACTCCGCGCAGTAAACCTTGTACTTGTTCACGCTTGGATACTTTTTCAGGTTGTAACTTCTTTTTTGGCGCTACGTCTGCACTGTTAACCATGATTTTGCTTCATCGCCTCTGCAATTTTTATCACATCTAAACTGAACGTACCTGTTTGTAATGCTTGGCGTAATTCAGCCACCTTTTCAGCATTGAAGTCACTGATATTTGCCAGTTCAGGCTGTGTTTTTTCAATGAGTTTCCAATCATCGCTGACGGTGCTTTGCACAGGTATTTTACGTGACTTTATTTCTGCTACTTCAGGTTGTTGCGAAGTATTAGATTTGCTCTTAGTCGTCCCCATGTCCGCTGTCACTGGACTCGATATTTTGTTGATATCCATAATGGTTCACCATGTATGTCGTCGATATCTATATATAGGCGGCAGAAGTCACAAAAAACTAAAATAAAATCATCAGAAAAACCCATTGTTTCAACTGATCCAATGAGAAATTGGTTAAACGAAGTTAATTGGAAGGAATAGGCTTAAAACAAGGTTCTAACTCGGCCTTTTTCTGTGGGATAAACATGAATCACTTTGCCAGAACTTAAGTTACGTACCCGAATCGTCGAGCCTTGGCCGCCCGACTCTAGCGCTTCACCGGGCATATTGGCATAAAAACCATTCATTCTCGCTTCTATCACCACCCAGTCACCAATATTAATCCATTGTGGATTAGTTACTTGGCTAGCTTTAATGGCACGAAAACGCCTTACTTTATGGCTGACCTGATGGCCAACAAGTTGCGATTTTTTAGTAATAAGATCTCTATCAGACGCTGATAATTTGAGCCATTGTAATTCAATATCCGCTGCTGAAATTTGCTCGCCTCGCGCTAGCGGTCTATTTGCAACAGGCACATTTGCTGTGACATCCACTCTTGCCCGAATAAACAAACTCCAACCCAATTCTGCACAAGTCGCTCGGCGCTGCACATTACCAAAAGGTAATCTTGAGCCAGTAGCGATTGACACACCATTGGGACATTTTTGTAGATTTGCTGCCCCTGATGGCAAGTTAACTTGAATGGTTTGCTTAATCGATTCAAGCCCTGCTTGGCGTTGCCAATGTTGTAATTCTGCTTCCAATACTTGAGTCAATGTCTGCTCAAGTTGCCTTGTGGCCGCAATGTGATCTTCGGCACTGCTTGTCAGCGGAAACAAACAGGAACACATGAGTGCCACATAGGAAACAGCAGTTCCGATCTTATCTCTTAAATAGCCACAAACCATTGATAAAACTCGCTTTAAACTTTTGGCACACTAATTGGATAGACGTGGCATATATTGAAATTGTTCATACCATACTAGGAGTTTTAATGGCTATCAACCTCGACACCGCCTTAGGCATTCACGCACAAACGTTAGATTTTCGAGTCGAGCGTAGCAAGATGCTTGCAGGTAATTTAGCCAATGCTGAAACTCCCGGTTATAAAGCTCAAGATTTGGATTTTAAAGCGGTTATGACTCAAATCAATGCAGGTATGGAAGTGGGTCGCGATTATCAAACTGCATATCGTGTGCCTTATCAAACCTCAGCAGATCAAAACACAGTAGAGCTTGGTAAAGAGCAAGCTAGATACTCGCAAAATGCCATGGACTATCAAACCAGCCTGACATTTTTAAACATGAAGATTTCCGGCTTACGCTCAGCCATCGAAGGGCAATAAATCAAAGCTCAATACATAAAGGACAATAGGAACTGATATGTCATTTGGTGAAATTTATAACATTGCTGGCGCAGGTATGCATGCACAGACAATTCGCTTAAATACCGTTGCAAGTAACCTTGCTAATGCAGGCGCTGCGGCAGAAAACCCTGACGATGCTTATCGCGCATTAAAACCGGTTTTTTCGACTATTTACAACCAAACCAACGAAGGTAAAGCTGCTGGAGCCCATGTTGAAGTAGCTGCAGTTGTCGAAACTGATGCGCCACTTGATATGCGTTATGAGCCTGACCATCCCTTTTCTGATGAGCAAGGTTATGTAGCCTACTCCAACGTTAATACCGTTGAAGAAATGGCTGACATGATGGCAGCGAGTCGTTCATTTGAAACCAATGTTGAAGTAATGAACCGTGCTCGCTCAATGCAACAAGGGCTATTACAGCTAGGAAATAAATAATGAACGTGACCCCAAGTACCACAAGTAGCGATCCAGCTGCGACTGCCACCGAAGTGATGAATTCACCGGGTAATGATGCCTCATCTATTCGCAATGAATTCTTAACACTGATGATTGCGCAAATTCAGAATCAAGATCCAACTAACCCTATTGATGGCACTGAATATGTCACTCAATTAGCACAGTTTTCACAAGTAGAAAGTCTTGAACATATGCGCGCAAACCAAGCTACCAGCATGGTGATGATGGAAAACTTAGCCATCGTTCAATCAGCACAGCTTGTGGGTAAAACGGCCATGGTTCCAGCCTCTGAACTTGAGTTAGATACCGACCCAGTTGAAGGCAAAGTTTACTTAGGCAATGCCGTCGAAGAACTCAGCATTGATATTTTAGATGAACATGGCGATGTGGTGCACACCTTAGAGCTTGGCTCACAAGAGCCTGGCGATGTGGCTTTTACCATTGACCCAGAAGCCCTCGATCTGCCGCCAGGTGAATACAGTATCGAAGCTAACATGACTGCAGATGACGTCACAGAAACCGCCGATACATTCATTGCAGCAACCATTGAAAAAGTACATTTTGTCAGCGCTTCTGGCGTGATGATGGCCGAATTAGGTAACGGACTCGGTACGGTTTCAGTACTCGAAATCTCTGAAGTCTCATAACTCGAATTAAAAGGATTACACCATGTCGTTCAATATCGCATTAAGTGGTTTACAAGCAACAACTCAAGACCTCAACACTATCAGTAATAACATTGCTAACGGCTCAACTGTGGGCTTCCGTAGCGGTCGCAGTGAATTTGCCGCGGTGTACAATGGTGGCCAACCAGGCGGTGTTAACACTATGTCAACCAGCCAAAACTTCTCGATGGCGGGCAGCTTAGCTTACACAGGTCGCCAACTTGATATGGGTATCCAAGGCGACGGTTTCTTCGTATTAAGCGGTCAAGACGGCAGCACAATGTACTCACGTGCTGGTATGTTTAACCAAGATGCTAACGGTTATGTGACAGACCCAGCGGGCAATCGTTTACAAGGTTACAGTGTCGGTCCTGGTGGACAATTGCAAAATGGTAACGTAACAGACCTTCAAGTACAGGCAGGCTCTCTTCCTGCTTCAGCCACCAGCACCATTGGTTTAGTGTCAAATCTTGACTCTCGTGTTGATGAAATCGATCAAGCTGAAACCCCATTTGATAAAGACGATGCATCGACTTACCACTCTTCAAGCACTGTGACGACCTACGACTCACAGGGTAATGAGCATGCACTAACACAATACTTTGTAAAAACCGCAGATAACGAGTGGTCGGTACATTACGTAATGGGCGACGACGATATTACTCCTGCTGGCGGTCACCAAATGTCATTCGATGAAAATGGCTTGCTGACTGCGGGTGCCGATTTTGAATTAGATATTCCAAGAGATATTACAGGTGGCGCTGCAGCGATGGTGCTTGCCTTAAGTTTCGATAAAAGCACTCAATATGCCTCTGACTACAACAACTCAAGCCTAAGCCAAAACGGTTACACCTCTGGTGAACTTAACGGCATTCGTTTAGATGATGGCGGCAACTTATACGGCACATATACCAATGGTGAAGAGCAGTTACAAGGCCAAGTGGTACTAGCTGACTTTAACAATCCAAATGGCTTAAGTCCTGTGGGTCAAAATGCTTGGGTTGCCACCAACTCAGCCGGTCAGCCAATGATTGGCACCCCTACAACGGGCACTTTAGGCTCAGTTAATGCGGGTTACCTTGAAAGCTCAAATGTCGATAACACCGCTGAAATGGTTAACTTGATGACTGCGCAGCGTAATTACCAGTCAAATGCGAAAGTGTTGGATGCTAACTCAACAATGCAGCAAGCATTGCTGAACGTTATTTAAGGGTAAACCATGGATAAAATGCTATACACCGCAGCCAGCGGCGCAACCCGAGTCATGGAAGCGCAAGCTATCAGAGCCAACAACTTGGCCAATGCTGATACCACAGGGTTTAAAGCTGATCTTGAACGCGTGAATGCCAAAACGATTACGCCGACTGGTAACAGCTTACACACCCGTGTATTAGCCCAGACTGAGAGCAGCGGCTTTAGCCAGCAAGCTGGCACGCTAAACCCAACTGGACGCACCTTAGATCTTGCCATTAGTGACCAAGGGTTATTCAGTGTGATGACGGCTGACGGTGAAGCATATACACGTTCTGGCGTGGTGGTTCCTGATGCACAGGGGCAACTTACCATTGATGGTCGCCCTGTGGCAGGTATCGAAGGACCCATTGTGGTCCCTGAATACCGTGAATTATTTATCGGTGATGATGGCCGAATTAGCATTGTCGCTGACATGGGCAATATCACTGAAGAAATTGGTCAACTTAAGTTAGTTAATCCTGAATTACAGCAAATGACCAAAGGCCAAGATGGCTTGTTTTATAGCAACAATGGTTTGCCTTTAGAAGCAGATGAGGAAGTCCAAGTTCGTAGTGGCTTCCTTGAATCAAGCAATGTCCAAGCCGTCAGTGAATTAATTGCCTCGATGGACTTAAGCCGTCAATTTGAAGTGCAAGTGAAGCTAATGCAAAGCGCAGAAAAGCTATCAGAAGCAGGCAACCGCTTACTTCGAGATGCCTAAGCTCGCTATTGTTCAAAACAGCTGATTTAACAAAGCATTCAGAAACTTGCGCTGGTCACTTATAAAACATTGCCAGCGCAAACGACAAAAAAGAATTTGAAGGAATAACATCATGCAGTCTGCATTATGGGTAAGTAAAACAGGTTTAAGCGCACAAGATACCAAAATGACCACCATTGCCAACAACTTGGCAAACGTGAACACCACAGGTTTTAAACGTGACCGAGTGGCCTTTAATGACTTGTTTTATCAAGTACAGCGCCAGCCTGGTGGCCAAGTTGATGAGCAAAACGAATTACCGTCTGGCCTTCAGTTAGGTACAGGTACCCGTGTTGCTGGTACTCAAAAAGTCTTTACCACTGGTGACATTCTCACCACAGGTCAGCAGCTCGATATGGCCATTCAAGGCCAAGGTTTTTTCCAAATTGAAGAAGCAAACGGCGACTTAGGCTATACCCGTGACGGCCAGTTTTTTCGTAGCAGCGATGGCTTAATGGTGACTTCACAAGGTTTACCATTAGTGCCAAACATCGAAATTCCTGAAGATGCATTAACAGTCACTATCGCCTCAGACGGTCAAGTGTCTGCGCAAATGGCGGGGCAAGCAGAAGCACAGGAATTAGGCCAAATCACCCTAGTTAACTTTACCAATCCAGCGGGTCTCGAAGCACGCGGCGACAACTTATACCGTGAAACTGGTGCATCTGGCGCTGCCATTGAAGGAATAGCAGGCGATCAAGCCATTGGTCAAATCCGCCAAGGCTCTCTTGAAGGCGCCAACGTTAACGTGGTTGAAGAAATGGTTGAAATGATTTCTACCCAACGCGCCTATGAAATGAATGCCAAAGTTGTGTCTTCGTCAGATGACATGCTGAAGTTCTTAAACCAAGCGCTGTAGCACTGGCTTAAAGCTTTAACTAACAAGTACTGACTTAAGGCTTTAACAAGGGATTGCAATGTTAACGCTAGCGAAATGTACATCGCTAGCTCTGATTAATAGGCTAACACTGACCGTTATGATGCACAGAACAAAGAGCTTGATACGACATAGTTGGATTGCGATTGCACTGCTACTTGCAGGTTGTGCATCACACCTTCCAGAGCCTGAAACTGCTCCAGGAAAGCCGGAATGGGCACCTCCTGAAATTGACTACAGCTTACCTGAAGCCAGTAACGGTAGCTTGTACCGTCAGGGGTATATGTTGACTTTATTCAAGGATAAACGTGCATTTCGTGAAGGCGACATTTTAACAGTGTCACTGGATGAAAAAACTTATTCAAGTAAAAAAGCAGATACCAAAACCAACAAAGAAAGCTCGATGTCGATAGGTGCACAAGGGTCATCAGGCAACAGTAGCTTTGGCGGCAGTGGCGGCGCTGATACGGGGCGATCATTTAATGGCACAGGCTCCAGCACCCAGCAAAATCAGTTAACTGGTTCAATTACTGTCACGGTAGCCAAAGTGTTACCCAACGGTGCCCTGCTTATTCGCGGTGAAAAATGGCTAAGACTAAACCAAGGTGACGAATACCTACGCTTATTGGGCCTTATCCGCACCGATGATATTGGCAACGATAATACGATTTCATCACAGAGAATTGCTGATGCACGGATCATCTATGGTGGCCAAGGCGCAATTTCAGATAGCAATCAAATGGGCTGGGCATCACGTTACTTTAATAGCCCGTGGTTTCCACTGTAATGAACGTAAAATTACCAATGAACGTCTTTATATTTAATGTTGTTAGTGCCCCTGTTGTAGCACTGGCATGGAGCGTGAAATGAAACAAGCTATCGCGTTTTTTGCGAGCGTATTAATGACTCTCATGTCATTTCAAGCCGCCGCTGCACCACAAGGTGAACAGGCTGTTCAAAACCGTTATTTAATGGATATTGTTGATGTACAAGGTATCCGTGATAACCAACTGGTGGGCTACGGTTTGGTTGTGGGTTTAGATGGCACAGGGGATCGAACCCAAGTGCGTTTCACCAGCCAATCAATCGTGAATATGTTGAAGCAATTCGGCGTTCAAATCGATGATAGAACCGACCCTAAATTGAAAAACGTTGCCGCCGTAGCAGTGCACGCCAACATTCCCCCACTAGCAAGTCCTGGGCAAACTATTGATGTCACGGTGTCATCACTAGGTGATGCCAAAAGTCTACGTGGCGGTACATTGTTAATGACCCCGCTTCGCGCGGTAGATGGCGAAGTTTACGCTGTTGCTCAAGGTAACTTAGTAGTTGGCGGCGTTTCGGCTCAAGGCCGAAATGGCACATCACTGACTATTAATGTTCCCACTGTCGGCAGAATTCCCAACGGTGGTTTACTGGAAGCGGAAATACACAGTAACTTCAACGAAAGTGAACATATTGTGTTAAACCTGCGCGACCCTAGTTTTAAAACCGCGCGCAATATTGAGCGCGCTGTGAATGATTTATTTGGCCCTGATGTCGCTGAAGCTGACAGCAGTGCAAAAGTATTGGTACGTGCTCCACAGTCAAATCGCGAGCGCGTCACCTTTATGTCGATTTTAGAAGAACTGCAAATTGCCCAAGGTCGAAAATCCCCCCGCGTGGTCTTTAATAGTCGAACAGGCACCGTGGTTATGGGCGGTAATGTCGTGGTCCGTAAAGCCGCGGTGAGCCATGGCAATTTAGTGGTGTCGATTGTTGAACAAGAATTTGTCAGTCAACCTAATGCTCCCTTTATCGGGCAAGGCCAGGGGCAAACTGTTGTGGGTAGTGATAGTGAAATTGACATAGATACTGGTGACGGCCATATGTTTGTTTGGCCAGAGGGCATCGCATTAAATGATGTGGTGCGGGCTGTAAATAGTCTCGGCGCTTCGCCAATGGACTTAATGGCCATTTTGCAGGCGCTGGATGAAGCTGGCGCCCTAGAAGCTGAATTGGTGGTGATTTAATGAAATTAGATAACAACCACGGTTATTTAAATAACCTCAATGCCAAAGACTTAATTGAAGCCAATGGCGAACATGGCGCACTGGAACTTGTGAGCCAACAGTTTGAAGCGCAGTTTTTGCAAACAGTGCTAAAACAAATGCGTTCGGCCTCTGATGTGATGGCCGATAAAGACAGCCCGCTATCATCGCAAAACGACGGCATGTACCGAGATTGGCATGACGCTGAATTAGCAGGACGTTTAAGTCAACTGCAAAGCACCGGACTTGCTAGCGTCATGACAAAACAATTGTCGGCAGCGCTTAAGTCGACACCTGATAGTGTCGCTTCTAATAACCAAACCGAACACGCCACACAAGTAAAGAATACGCTAGCCACAACGTCTGCAAGCACAGAGCAACAACCAGTGTTGCCGGTGAATACCACCGCCATGCAGCCAGCGCTCAATATTCCACTAATGGCCACCCCGAATAAATAACCACGGCAGTGATTTGCCGTTGTGAAATGAGGATTAGATATGAGCATGCTAAATATTGGTATGTCGGGCATTAATGCCAGTATGGCGGCGCTCAATGCCACATCAAATAACATTGCCAATGCGATGGTGCCAGGTTACTCACGCCAGTCTGTATTAATGAGCTCAGTAGGCAGTAATACCTATGGCGGTGGCATGGGTGTAATGGTTGATGGCGTGCGCCGGATATCAGATCAATATGAAGTGGCTCAACTTTGGAATACCACCAGTGACGTCGGCTTTACCAGTGTTCAAGCCAGTTATTACACCCAAGCAGAACAGATTTTTGGCTCTGAAGGTAACAGCATTTCTGCAGGTCTTGATTTACTGTTTGCCTCATTGAATTCAGCCATGGAGCAACCCAATGAAATTGCTCATCGTCAAAGTGTACTCAATGAATCTCGTGCTCTTACCCAGCGCTTTAACTCTATTAACGATGGTATCGACTCGCAGTTAAAACAAATTGATGGTCAATTGGGTGCATCCGCTAAAGAAGTTAACGCTTTACTGGAAACTATCGCCAGCTTTAATGCAGAAATTCAGTCTAGTGGTAGCAATCCTCCGATGGCATTACTTGACGCCCGTGACGCCGCCATTGATGACTTAGCAGTGATCGTTGATATTCGCGTTGTTGAAGACTCTCAAGGGATGAAGAACATCTCGTTAAGCCAAGGACAACCTCTAGTATCAGGTACAAAATCGTCGACGCTTTCAACTCAACCAGACCCGAATAACCCACAGTTATCGCAAGTCAGTCTTCAGTTTGGTAACTCTACTTTTCCGATTGATGCATCGGCAGGCGGCAGCTTTGGCGCCTTGTTAGATTACCGCGATACTAGCCTTGCAGAGTCAATGGAATTTATCAATGAATTAGCCCAAACCGTTGCTGACGAATTTAATAAAATCTTACGTGAAGGTACTGATTTAAATGGTGAGACACCCACCATCGACCTATTCACATACGACCCATCAAATCCAGCAGGCACTATTAAAATCAGCGATGGTTTTACCGCTGAAATGCTCGCATTTGGTAAAGATGGTACGCCTGGTGATAACGAAAACTTAAAGAATTTAGTTGAGCTTGCAAATACTGAATTCACCTTTGATTCTATGGGCGTGACCACCACTATGGGCGATGTATTTGCCAGTAAAGTGGGACAATTGGGTTCGGCTTCTCGTCAGGCACAAATGGCGCAAGACACTGCCGTTAAGCTGCAAATGGAAGCCCAATCACAATGGGCCAGCACCAGTGGTGTCAGCATGGATGAAGAAGGCGTTAACTTGATTATTTATCAACAGTCATATCAAGCCAATGCCAAGGTCATCTCAACTGCTGACCAACTGTTCCAAACCCTTTTACTGTCAGTCTAATTGAAGGAATTCTGTAATGCGCGTTAGCACGATGAATATGTACAGCCAAAATCTATTGAGCATGCAACACTTAACCAGTGATGTTGCTAAGGTTAACCAACAAATGGCGACTGGTAAGTCTATCTTACGTCCTTCAGATGACCCTATTGGCATGGCTAAAGTCATTACCACTCAACGAGATTTGGCCTCGACTTCACAGTATTTAAAGAATACCGAATCATTAAGCACAAGTTTAGATCGCTCAGAAACTTACCTTTCTAGCATGACCAACCTGCAAGCTCGGATGCGTGAAATTACCATTGGCGCGAACAACGGTGCACTTTCTCCTGAAGACAGAGCTGCATACGCTGCAGAACTCAGCGAGTTATTAGAGTCTTTTGTTGACGTCGTTAATGCTAAAGATGATGGCGGTAATTATCTTTTTTCAGGTAATGAAACGGGCACACCGCCAGTTGGAATTGATGCCGATGGTAACTATTTCTATCAAGGCGATGATGGCCACCGTGAAGTACAAATATCAGGTTCAGCTTGGATGACAGGTAACGTGACTGCACAAGAGTTTTTATTCTCTGGCGGCGGCACGGATATTCTCAACCAAACCAAACAGTTTATTGATGTATTGAATAATCCTGATTTATCGCCAGGTGATGACGCTTTTGCACAAGCCGCCAACGATATGATTGCTGCACTTGATGATTCACTGGCCTCTATTAGTGGCGCAATTACCGATATTGGTGGTAAGCAAAATGCATTAAGCCTAATGCAAACCAGCCACACTGAACGCATCTTATTCAGTGAAGAAGTCATCGGAGAGACCGAAGGCTTAGATTACGCTCAAGCCACCGCCGAGTTTAATTTGAAGTTGACCACATTACAGGTGACCCAGCAATCTTTTGTACAAGTGAGTCAGTTATCATTGTTCAATCACATGTAAGTTAGTCAGTAAAACCCATGCTTAAAGGTATATCGGAAAGTTTAAATGTACTGCAGCGCAACCAAACGGTTGCGCCTGCACCTACTGCTGTGCACGACACAAAACCCGCTGCGACTAAAGCAGTACCATCCATTCCGACCCACCGACTTGCCAGTTATCAAAAGTGGGCTAAAGTGACCCAAGGTCAACATGCTATCTCAGCAAACCAAGTGGCTGAGCAAGGGTTATTACAAGTTTCGCAATTATTAAAAGAGCTTCAAGTACCGCTAAATAATGCCAGCCCACAATCTGGTTTAACCGAGCAGCAAACAGATACTGCCAAGCAAATTCAGCAGCAACTTGTGGCACTCGATATTAGCTATCTGCAACAGCCTTTAGTGGATCATCAGCTTAATCTGATTAACGCTAAGCGCCCAGCGGCTAAACATTTTTTCCAGTTAAAATCTGTCGATTTAATTGGCGTTAAATCTCGCGATGAGCGAATCACAATTCAGTATGGTGAAAATAATGCTCGCGCTTTTTTACCTGCACATCAAAATAGCCAATTTTTGGCTAAACAACTGACAAATGCGTTTAAAGACATAGGGATTACTGTACAGGCGCCTGCTCGTAATGCCGCGATGCTCAGCTCAGATCATGCCGACTGGCTTCAGATTCAAGCGGGCTTATTAATGTCAGGTCAAGGCCAGCGCTTACCTGCAGGTGAAGCACGCACAGTCAAAGTGGTTGAAATACTGTCATGGCAAGATCCGAAAGAATGGCGTTTTGACAAAGCTGAAGATATTAAACAAACCCAAGTTAAAGTGGTTAAAAGCTTGCAAAAGGTCAACCAGCAACTGGTTGAACTTCGTACCAGTAAGCAAAAAGTGCAGCAGCAATTAAAACGAGCCAATCATCAAGAGCAGCTTCACGGCAACCTTGATATGAATTTGGCAAAGCTAAAAGAAGTTATGCAGCCAAATCCATTTTCATCCCAAGTGACCTCATTAATGGCACAAGCAAATGTCAGCCGCGATCATGTTTCGTCGTTGCTAAAAAAATAGCCTTAAGTGCCAAATCTGGCGTACTTCAAATTAACTCTTCTAAATGCCTCACTAAACGTCAATACAGCATATACTTATTCAACAATATTATAGCGGCTAGCTAGTCTAGCTAGCCGCAAATGACTTTACACAATATTGTTAAGCCATAAATTCTCCATCATAGTTATCATCCTCAAAAATTTTCTATAATTGCTTTAGCACTGCTAACTGATAGTCACAACAACCGAAAAGTATTTTTATCATTAATCAATTCTTCACCTACCTTGCTCCTCAAACCAAGCCAACAACAGATGTATCAAAGTGTTGATTTTAAATAATTTTTTATAAATATTTTTGACACCTAATTGTCACCTGCTTCTCTTATCATCCCTGCGAGTTCAAAAAACAACCATCCCCATCTATAGATAAAGTAATCAATCGAGGATTAATTTGTATGTTAAGACCCCGTCACCTAGCGCTATTCATTACCGCTAGTTTATATGGCTCTGTGGCACAGGCTACGTTGTTACCTGATAATCAATCTAGTAGTGCTTGGTTTACTGAAGCGAGTGAACTCGTAACGACTAATAGTGAACATGAGCCGAATACGCAAAAAGCCAAAAATGTCATTCTATTTATTGGTGACGGTATGGGTATTACCACTCAAACTGCAGCCCGAATTCTTGAAGGGCAACTTCGTGGTGAAACAGGTGAAGAAAATGCACTTAGCTTCGAAAAGTTTCCATATAGCGGTTTAGCTAAAACATACAACACAGATCAACAAACACCTGATTCAGCAGGCACAGTGACAGCCATGATGACAGGTGTAAAAACCAAAGCTGGCGTAATCAACCTATCGGACAATATTGAATTCGGTAGCTGTGCTTTTGAAGGCGAAAAACTCAACACAGCATTAGAGCTATCTGTCGCCCAAGGTAAGGCTTCTGGTGTCGTTACAACCGCACGCGTTACCCACGCAACACCTGCCGGAGCATACGCTCATATTGGTCACCGAGATTGGGAAGCCAATGTTGCTGAGGAATGTGAAGGTTTAGTCAAAGATATAGCGTTGCAACTGGTTGAAGATGCTGCCCCTATGGATGTGATATTAGGTGGTGGGCATCGTGAATTTATCCCTAGTGCTGATGGGGGGAACCGAAATGATGAGCGCGATCTTACCGCTGAGTGGCAAGAACGTTTTGGCGAAGGTGCCCAGTTTATATCAAAAGGCAGTGAGTTCAGCGAGATTGACTTCAGTAACGCTGAACGTGTCATGGGTCTATTTAACATGAGCCATATGGATTACGACATTGACCGTGAAGTTAATTACTACGGTGATAACAATGGCACTCCAGTTGAAGATCCTGAACCATCGCTATCTGCAATGTCCACAGCCGCAGTTGAGCTGTTAGCCAACAATGCTAAGGGGCAAGAAAACGGTTTCTTCTTAATGGTAGAAGCGGGTCGTATTGACCATGGTCACCATGCAGGTAATGCAGCTCGTGCATTACATGACACTATCGCTTTTTCTGATGCCATAGCCAATACGCAAGCATACTTAAACGATATGGGCATTGCTGAAGATACATTAATTGTTGTTACTGCTGACCATTCTCACGTAATGACAATGGCTGGTTACCCACAACGTGGCAACCCGATTTTAGGTATTTCAGAATCATACGATGGCCAAGGTTTAGATGGAATCGTTGACACTTTAGATGACTACGGATACACCACACTGGCATATGCCAATGGCCCAGGCGCTGCACTTTCATGGGTAGATGGAAAGCGAGTAGACCCAAGTGTGCAAGGTGAAGATGGCATTGACCCTACCCACGTAAACTACCTGCAACAAGCCTTAGTCCCATTATCATCAGAAACACATGCCGGTGAAGATGTGGGTATTTATGCCACCGGCCCCGGCGCCTACCTAACCCGCGGCAACGTCGAACAGAGCGTTGTATTTCATATCATCAATCAAGCTGCAGAGCTTGACGGACAACGTTATCAATCAGCGGAACAGAACTAATGAACTTTAATAAAAAACTACTTATCACAGCAATCAGTACCAGTTTATTAATAAGTGGCTGTAATTCCAGCTCCTCTGATAAAGAACCAGAGCAAGATCCTAACTGGGGCTGGTCAATTTCAGATCCTGAAATCAATAATCCAGATGTGGTAAACCCATGGTTTGATGACGGTGACGCTTATATTGCTTCTATTAAATCAACCGCTGGCGAACAGGTCGATAGTAAAGGCAAAGCCAAAAATATCATTTTATTTGTCGGCGATGGTATGGGGATCTCTACCATCACAGCGGGTCGTATTTTAGAAGGACAAATGCAAGGTAAATTAGGCGAAGAGCATCAAGTGGTGTTTGAACAATTCCCCTATACCGCACTCTCTAAAACCTACAATACCGATGCTCAGACAGCCGATTCTGCTGCCACAATGACAGCAATGATGACAGGGGTTAAAAACCGTCAAGCTGTTCTAGGTTTAGATGAAAATGTCCATTACAACAATTGTGATGATATTCAATCTCATCAGTTAATTACCGCACTGGATTTAGCCAAAATAGCCGGTAAATCTACGGGTGTTGTTACAACAACTGGGGTAACTCACGCCACTCCAGCTGGTACCTATGGCTATAGCCCAAACCGTAACTGGGAATATGATGCGGCAGACATTGGCGACAATGACACTATGTGTGTGCCTGACTTAGCCAAGCAACTCATTGAGTACCAACATAAGTTTGATAACAGCTACGCAGGTTTAACTACCACATTAGATTCTGGCATGGATGTGATTTTGGGTGGTGGCCGAGATTACTTTTTACCAAAGACTGGTATTTTTGGTGGTGGCAAGCGCGATGAGGGAGACTTAATCGAGCAATGGCAAGAGGCTTATGGTGACACCGGCGCATATGTCAGCAATGGTGACGAGTTAGCGATGCTAACAGGGCAAGAAAAGCCATTACTAGGTTTATTTAACGACAGTCATCTTGATTTCGAATTGGTTCGAGAAGAAGAAACCGATCAACCTTCACTTGCAGATATGACTACTGCAGCACTAAACGTGCTTCAGCAAAATGATCAAGGCTACTTCCTAATGGTTGAAGCGGGTCGTATTGATCACGGTCATCACTTTGGTTTAGCTAAAAATGCCTTATACGATTTTATGGCATTTAACCGCGCAATTGAGGCAGCCATTGAAATGACTAAGGAAACTCAAAATGAAACCTTGATTATTGTGACTGCGGATCACTCGCACACCTTCACTATGGCGGGCTATCCAAAACGTGGTAACGATATTCTAGGCTTAGTCGTAGACGGTAATGATCAAGTCGTATTAGCCGACGATGGTAAACCTTACACAACATTAGGCTATGCCAATAGTATTAATGGCGGCACAGGCTTTCCAATCTTCATCCCAGGATTAGGTGGCCCAACTGACGGCTCATTTGACAGTGAAGGCCGTCTTGACCCTTCTGTTAGTGATTCTGCTAGTGATGGTTATTACCAACAGGCACTAGTTCCGATGTTAGTTGAAACTCATGCAGGTGAAGATGTTGGTATTTTTGCAACAGGTCCAGGAGCTGAACTGGTTCGTGGCGTGATGGAGCAAAATACGCTTTTCCACATCATGGAACATGCTGGCAACCTACTTGAAAATGCCGAAAACGCATTAAATTAACCCTAAAAAAGCGGCCTTTGCTTAGTAAAGGCCGCAATTAGAGATTCATCATGAAAAAACTATTATTAAGCTCACTATTGCTATCAGCCACATCATTTGGTGCTTTCGCCTGTAATGATGAAGAAATAACTGAAACCTGTTTTAGTGCCAATTACAGCATCACTAAAAATGACCATGGCCACCCACATACTCAACAAGTCGAATTCGGTCGATATCAACAACACGCGATAAAAACGGTACTTAATGACGATCCGAATACCAACGTCATTGAGCACTGGCTTGTACGTCAAGCTGATCGCCCTGAAATGTTTCGCCACTTTACCGAGGCTAACAGAAGCATACACTATAGTTTTAGTGACTTAGGTGCACTTCAAGCACGTAAAACATGGCAGCAAGTAACAGAAATGCTTCCGTCACAGTGGCTTGAAACATTAACAAAGTCGACTGAGAGTGAGTTTGAAGGCTTTAAGGTCAATCAATACCAAGGCGAGATAGGTGAATATCACATTGAATTAAGTTGGATACCTGCGATTAATCAGCCTGCAAGTGTGGTAATAATCCAAGGTAAACACCGCACTGAAATGCATATGACTCAACTTAACAATGCCAAACGATACACTGCTTTACTAAGTGAATGGGACAGTTACTATAGTGTCGATTATGCTGACATTGGCGATATGGAAAATGACCCTTTTATATCAAAAATAATTAACCAAGGTTTTATTGAACACACCCACCATTAATCTGATTGCGGTAAAAATAGATTTTTAGATCTAAATATACCCGCTCAAGAATACATGTGGTCAAAGGATGCTGACCACTATAGTTAGAACAGCTAGTGTCATAAACACAGCAATAATCAAGGTAATATTCACCTCAGCTTTCGTTACTTGCCTTCATTACCTTGCTTCAATTGCTTTTAGCCCTTTGATAACCCACGAATCCATATAACCTTCTCCTTAAAGCCTAAGCCTTAAAGACTAAGCCCTACCTAAAACCTGAAAACCTAAGCCCTCTGAAATTAATAGAGTTTTTTATTTTAAAAAATAATCATTTTTTTCGATCTAGGATTAAGTTTCGTTTTCCAGTGTCGTTTTAATTAGTGGTAACACCAATAACTTTAATCCTATAGGAAGACATTATGTTATCTGTTCATACTAATACTGCTTCGAACATCGCTCAAAACTCAGTAACTAAAAGCAACGATCTAATGACTAACGCAATGGAGCGTTTATCTACAGGTCTTCGCATCAACAGCTCAGCTGACGATGCTGCTGGTCTACAAATTGCTACTCGTTTAAACGCAAACGTAACGGGCATGGAGCAAGCTAGCCGTAACGTTAACGATGCAACGTCTATGCTACAAACTGCTGATGGCGCACTTGAAGAGTTAACGACAATTGCTATGCGTCAAAAAGAACTTGCTACACAAGCTGCTAACGGCGTGAACTCAGCTGAAGATTTAGCAGCACTTGATGCAGAATTCCAAGAGCTAACTGCAGAAATTACCCGTATTGTTGATGAAACTGAATACTCAGGTAATACACTTTTTGATGCTTTAGATGGTGCTGGTGTTACTTTCCAAATTGGTGCTGGTTCAGCAGAAACATTAGATGTAGCAGTGGATAAAGCTAACTTAGCTGGTGTTACTGATGCCCTAACTGACGGCGATGCAGCAAGAACTGCAATTGATAACCTTGATGATTTCATCACGAATGTTGGTACTGAGCGTTCTACACTTGGTGCTAACATCAACCGTTTAGGCCACACAGAATCAAACTTAGCGAACGTAACTGAAAACACTAAAGCGGCTGCTGGTCGTATTATGGATGCAGATTTCGCTGTTGAATCAGCTAACATGACTAAAAACCAGTTACTAGTGCAAGCAGGTACTTCTGTACTAGCTAATGCAAACCAAAACACTGGTTTAGTGATGGGTTTACTATAATATTTCTTTAAACGAGAAATAACGTAAATTTATATAGGGCCGAAAGGCCCTTTTGTATTTTAGAACCTTCAGCACAATCCCCACCAATTTAAAATTAACATCAAGAAAAGCCACAACACATTAATTTTATTAATAAAAATATCACCTAGACTTCAGCCACCTATTATCCCTGTCGCCTTTAATCACTGATATAAATTCTTTTTCGACACTCGGTGAATCTTACGGAAGCCCAGCTTCCATTAGGTTCAACAAAACGGAAGTTGCCTAACCGACATGACAATCGAAAAAACAAAAAACAGCTATTAAACAATAACTTAATCATTGGCATAAAGATTGCCATTTAGGTCAGTTAGACAATAGGAGTTGCCATGATTTCTGGTATGAGTGCCGCCTCATTTGCTGAGCAATTAGTTGCTGCAGAGCGAATGAGTAAAGATGCGTTGTATAAAACCAATTTAACCAACAGCAAAGCGCAGATTGACGCGTATAAAATTTTAGAAAGCACCTTAAATAAAATGACCAGTAATCTGGACAAATTAGGTGGTGATGGGTTTGAAGGTAAGAGTTCTGAGATTAGTGATGATAGTGCCACCATCACGGTAGACAGTGATGCGCCCGCTGGTGTGTACGATTTATATGTAAAACAACTGGCTCAAGCTCATCAAATCACTAAGTCGTTCGCAAGCGAAGACGAAATTCTACCTACAACAGGTGTGGTCAGCATCGATGTTGGTGGCAATACCATTGATATTGATTTTGCTGAACTTAACTCTTCAGGTAACGCAAAAGTTGGTGATTTACGTGATGCCATTAATAACCACCCTGACAATCCAGGTGTTCAAGCCTCTTTAGTGCGTACGGGTGGCCAAGTTGAGCTAATGCTCACCTCAGAAGAAACCGGCGAAAATAGCACAGTTACCATGGAAATGGGTGGAGTTGACTGGGGAACACAGGAACGCATTGCAGCGCAAGATGCCCAGTTCACGCTTAACGGAATCGATATTACCAGCAGCAGTAATTACCTCGATAACGTGATTGATGGCGTTAACATTGAGCTTAAAAAAACTCACGCTGTCGGTGAAAGTGCCACTATCACTATCGCTTCTGACACCGAAGGTACTGAAAAAGCCGTTAGCGATTTTGTTGACTCTTTTAATGAATTAATGACTCAACTCAATCAGCTGACGCGCTCAATGGGTAGCTCAGTATTAGATGATATCAATGACGACAAAGATAAAGATGATGATGACGATGATGATGATGATGATGAAAACTCATCGGTCACCGAAGATCAACTCGGGATTTTAAAAGGCGATTCAAGCCTACGCATGCTGCAAAACAGTGTTCGTAACGCCGTTTTCGATGAATCACCTAATGGCATGCGCCTATCTGATATCGGCATTGAAATGGGCCGTGACGGCATGCTTTCAATTGATGAAGACAAGCTATCACAAGCAATTTCTAGTGACTCTGATGCTATTAAAGAAATGTTTACTGCCGACGGCGGTTACATTGAAAGAATCGATTCGATTATTGACCCGTTTACCAAAAACAACGGTTACATCGATTTAAAACAGAAGAACCTTGACTCTCAAGTGGCTCAAATCGAAGACAACATGTCTACTCACGATAAACGCATGAGCCAACGCTACCAAATTTTGCTGACTCAATTTACCGCCATGGAAAACACCATTAACAAGTTAAATACGGCTAGTGGCCTATTTTAATTAGGAATAAATGAACAATGTTGAACGAATATGATCCTTTTAATGCTTATAAGCAAACCACATTAGACGCTAGAGTTGCCTCAGCGAACCCACATGAAATGGT
The DNA here is from genome assembly GCF_055808815.1 of Shewanella sp. GJ50-10. Lineage (NCBI taxonomy): Bacteria > Pseudomonadati > Pseudomonadota > Gammaproteobacteria > Alteromonadales > Shewanellaceae > Shewanella > Shewanella sp. GJ50-10. Next base: position 4,162,666 of record NZ_JBVVSS010000001.1, read on the forward strand.
GCGGATGCTGCTTGATGGTTTATTAGAAGAAATAGAGCGAACCAGTGGCTTTATGGAACGTAAGAGCTATGAAGATAAAGGTAAAAGTATCAATAAATGTCTCAACATTGTTCATGGTTTAGATTCCATGTTGGATCTTGAAAATGGTGGCGAAGTTGCCACCTCACTAAACCGCTTATACGACTACTGCAGTCGTCAATTGGTGACAGCTAGTGTTGAAAATAGCATCACTGAGCTTACCCCCGTAATTAAGGTCATTACAGATGTCAGAGCCGGCTGGGCAAACCTCAACTAACCAATGGCAACAATTTGAAGTTGCCCTTGTGAAATACGCCAATTTAAAAGATTGGCAAAAAGTAGAAAAGGTGAACGAGTTAATGATGATGGCGCTCACCGTTCAAGGCAAACCCAAAACCCGATCGCAATTATTGGCAAGGCAATCTTTAGCTAAAGTGCATCAAAGTGTTATTGCACAAGCGATAGCTGAGAAAGAGTCTATTAGTTCTGACATGAAACAATTTCAGGCAACTAAAGACGGCATTTCAGCATACAAGCTAACCAGTTTATGTGGTGAAATTTATGATTAATAACATGCCCAATTTAGCATCGTTCTCAAACTCGGGAACAAGCTCATCACAACAAGCTTTTCGTCCATTCGATTCAGAAAATAGTGAACTTGGCGTAATGGGATTTGTGATGCCTGAATCTCAAGCACCCCAATCGGGTTTAGCAAAATCGGCTTCATCGCAATCAGCCGTAATATCATCTATTCCAGAACATCTTATGCCTGAGTTAAAGCAGCACCCTCAACTTTTTAGTGCTTTGTCTGAACAAGCTTCTCTAGCGGCGAAATCAGAGAACGGCATGGCAGATTTATCAAGTCTAATATCGGCACAATCTAAGCCGCTTAGCGCTGAACTTTCAGCATTGCTTGCAAACTTAAACCAGCAAGCTGGCAAGACAAATTCGCACACATCTTTGTCGATGCAAGCTACTCAATCATCGCCATCTTCTCTGCATGGAAACTCCGCCAATGGCTTGGCTTCAAATAGCTTGATGCAAAACAGCATGCCAACATCAGACTTTCAAGCAGGCTCGCAAACTCCAATGTCATTTGCAACCACAGTCTCTGGTCAAACTCATTTCCAGCCCGCTTTGGTTAATAGCATCAATGCAGCCGATGCGGCTAACGCTGAGCTAGACAGTATTAATCAAGTGATTAACCAACTCACACAAACGAATAGTAAAAGCCAAACTGTAAGCCAATGGGGTCCAGTTTCTGTAACTCAATCCGCTCCTATGCTGCAACAAGCGAATGAAATGATGTCACCGCTTAGGGATCAGCTCAGATTCCAGATTGATCAACAAATAAAATCTGCTGAATTAAGACTAGATCCACCGGAACTAGGCAAAGTTGAGCTGAATATTCGTTTAGACGGCGATCGATTACATGTACAAATGCACGCAGCGAATCCAGCTGTTCGCGATGCCTTACTCATGGGGTTAGATCGTTTACGAATGGAGCTCGCCATGGATCATGGCGGTCAAATTGACCTAGATATGGGTCAGCCTCAATCTGAGCAACACACGCAACGTCAGCAAGTCATTCCCAGTCAAGAAAACAATATTGCATTTCAATCAAGTGAGCAGCACCAAGCCACTGAATTAACGAAACAAGATCAGGTTGATTTACTCGCCTAAAAAGGAAACAACAATGGCTATTGGTAATAAAAAAGTCGGTAAATTAAGTGTGTTAACACTGGTTTTTCTCTCATGGTCTGCAGGCATGTTCTATGTCGGCTGGAAATCGCCAGAAATCATCGGTGAACCATTTGGTGCTTTTGAGCCAGCACCTAAGGTCGCTAAATTCTATCCATTAGAAAAGTTTATTTTTTCCGTTCCAGGTAAAGACACTTCTCATTATCTATTGCTAGAGATGGCATTAAAAAGTCGCTCTGAAAACGCAGAAAGAACCATTCGTGAAGCTGACCCATTAATCAAAAATGCATTAATGGTGATGTTTGCAGATAAAGACTATGAACAGCTTCAAGCCAATAACCATCTACAACTATTGCAAAAAGAAGCACAAGTTTTACTAGCAACAGTACTGAATGAAAATAATTTTGCCATTGAATTAGACGACGTTCTGTTTACCAGAATGGTTGTCCAATAAAGAGAGACTGTCATATGCAAACCGGTCAATTAGCGTATCAAGAGGCATTCGATGAAAAGAATGTTCATCGGCTATCTGAAGCGCAAGTCATGAAACAATACTTACCTTTAGTTAAAAAGTCAGTTTCGAACTTAAGGACGCATTGCGGCGCAGCATTGGCCATGGAGGATATGGAGCAAATTGGCATGATGGCCTTGCTAGAGTCTGCAAGGCGTTATCCTGGTGAGTATGACAATGGCTTTATTTCATTTGCAGGGCAACGGATCCGCGGCGCAATTTTGGATGAATTACGTCGTCAAGACTGGCGTCCTCGCCCAGTCAGGCAACAAGCCCATGAACTCAATGACACCGTAAGAAGACTTATTCGTGAACTGGGACGAGAACCGACTGATGTCGAAGTTGCTGAGTGCTTAGGCTTAAATAAAGAACAGTATCGAGACCGTCTTTTTGCCACCCAATCAGAGTCAATGAAGAGCCTTGATGAGCTATTAACCGATGGCATTAACTTTAAGGATAAAAGCTGCTTTATTGAGCAAATAACCAATAAAGACACATTATTTAAAGCAATTTCGAAATTAAACAAAAGAGAGCAAGTGATTCTGTCGCTTTACTATCAACATGAACTTAATTTAAAAGAAATCGCTGCGACTCTTGGATTAACTGAAACTCGAATATGTCAACTGCATAAGCAAACGATTACGAATCTTCAGCAAATATATCAACAGTGGGAGCGATAATACCAGGCAGGAAATATGAGCAAGCTAATTGGGATATCGATCATTATCTTTTCAGTATTTGGTGGATATGTATGGGCTGGAGGCAGCCTAACCTCATTATGGCAACCTGCTGAAATTTTAATTATCTTTGGAGCTGGATTAGGTGCGCTAATTATTGCCTCTCCTCGTGCAGTACTCGATGAAATGGTAGAGCAAGTTAAAACCGTTTTTTCTAAAGAAAAGGAAGACCCTGAACTTTACCCGCAATTATTTGGCTTAATGGGGATGTTAATGAGCCAAATCCAATCTCAAGGTCTTAAAGTCCTTGATGAGCACATCGATAAACCAAACGAAAGCTCGCTGTTCTTAATGTATCCAGCAGTACTTGAACACCCTCATGTACTGCAGTTCCTTATCGACAACCTTCGTTTACAATCAATTGGCAAGCTATCTCCTCATGATTTAGAACACATGCTTGCTGAAGAAATTGAGCGCATCGAAGACGATAGCATGCGCCCTTCTCACGCATTATCCAAAATAGCTGAAGCCATGCCGGGTTTTGGTATCTTAGCTGCAGTGATGGGCATCATTATCACCATGTCTAATATCGACGGTCCAATTACCATGATTGGTGTCAAGGTCGCAGCTGCATTGGTCGGTACTTTTATCGGTATTTTCGCTTGTTATTGTTTCTTTGACCCACTTTCAAAATCCCTCGAACATTTAGTTGAACGTAATACAGCTCAACTACGCTGTGTCGCTGCCGCACTTTGTGCGTTTGCTAAAGGAAAACCTCCTATGCTGGCGTTAGATGCTGGACGTAAACAAATTCAATCAGAAAACCGCCCTTCATTCATTGAACTGGAACGCTGGATTGAGGAGCAACGTGGCTAATGGCGATTCGACAAGAACCGGTCATTATCAGCCGGAAAAAGCGTAAAAAGAAATCAGCAGCCCACGGTGGAGCTTGGAAAGTCGCGTTTGCAGACTTTACCTTAGCCATGATGGCCTTATTTATGGTGTTGTGGATCATGCAAGTGGCCGACCAACGCGAGCGAACCTTGATTGTTCAATACCTTAAAGGTGACATGTATTCTTCAGGGCCTATTAATCCATTTGACTTGAGTAACTCATCTTCAATTATTGATTTGAGTGGCGGTATGAGCATTGAAACGTCAATTGTACCCACACCAGGCCAAGGCAAGAGCGAGATAGCGATTAGCAAGCGTCACGCATTAGGTGAACAATCATCTCCTTCTGGTGATGGAGTAGAGCTTAATTCGATATTACCTGGCGAGTTTGAAACCCAAGCGCAACTTGAGATTTTAGCCCGTGAGCTAGATTACATAATATCTAGCGTCAATATGAACGCTAATGTGGATTTACAAATAGTGCCTCAAGGCATTCGAATCCTAGTACACGATAATGTTGAGCAGTTTATGTTTACCCGTGGCAGTGCTGAGATTCAGCATTATTTTGAAGATTTACTCCTCGCACTGGGTGAATTACTCGGACAAATCAACAATGGACTAAGCATTTCAGGCCATACAGATTCACTGCCATTTGCAGGCAATACGTTTACCAATTGGGAGCTTTCCAGCCAGCGAGCTTTACTTGCAAGACGCATACTCGAAGCGGGTGGCGTTGACTATAAACAAGTGGTTCAGGTGACTGGAATGGCAGATCAATCACCTTATGTATTGGATGATCCCGCAGCGGCAGCAAACCGCAGAATTGAGTTATTGGTATTAACCCAAGAAGCGGAAGACAATCTAAGAATGATGACGGGATTACAAAGCAGACACACAGAAGCTAACCGTAATATCAGCGGAAAAGTCGACGAGGCCATTCAAGCCGCTGAAGATAATATGCCAAGAATGCGGTATCCAAACTAATGACTGACGAACATAAACCAATAGAATTTATTGAAAGAGCTCGCCGAGAAGAGTCCGCCGAGCCAATCACTGAAGATAACCGAGACCATGTCAGGTTAAGCCTCAGAGACTCCACAGAAGAGCTATCTCAAGCGTGTGACGGCATCAGTGTAAAGCTACACAAAAAAGGTTGGTTTCTCATGGAAGAGATAGGCATAGCCAATATCAAAGACATGAGCTTAAGTGGCGTTGGGTTAATCACCCCATTGACACTTGAGTTAAAGCAAGAGGTTTGGGTAGAAATTCAACAGTCCTTTTTTGCCTTCACCATTATGCGACAGTACCCAATAAATCAAAGATTAAATTTTATTGGTGGTAAGTGGAATTCGAATTACCAAAAAAAATTAACAAGCTATTAGTCGAGATCAACAACTTAAAACCTTAGAAAAAATTGCGGTATTCTGTAATGTTTTTCCGACATAAAAATAGGGAGGTATTATGCGGACCAGAGAAAAAAGAAAAGGACCTGATGGCCTGCAAAAAATCTTTCTGTATTTGATATTACTTGAATGGTTTTTACTGATTTATACCACAACAACCATCAGCAGAATGACCTTTAGACAGGGGTTATTGACCTTAGCATTATTACTCGGGTTTAATTTAATATTGGGTAAGTTGTGTACTAAACGAGCCAAAAGAACTACCGACGGTTACATTATTTATCCAGTCATCTGCGGCGGATTATTATCTTTCCTACTGCTGGTTTATTTCATATTTTAAGCGCTGTAAACCAGCGCCTAATGAAGGACATAATATTGTCTATCAAATAAGATTAATAACCAAACTGGCATATATTTTCACTCGACGAACATGGCACAACAAAGGCACTGACCCCAGTCAGTGTTTCTTGGGTTTCAACCATAAATCCACTCAGTTCAGCTAGCTCTTTCATCTTGACAAAATCATTACTTTTTTGCGATTCAAACTGAAACGTATCACCTAATGTAAATAAGTTTTCTCGTGTTAAATCAAGATAATTACCGTTAGCATCTTTAAGATCCGTAAACCTAAAATGTAATTGACTTTCCGAGTCAATAAAATCAACCTCAACGTAGATTTCCGAGCCATCAGCAAAAGTTACGTCAATAGGTGGTGATAAGTTTTTCAACGGCAAGCTCGCTTGATGACTTGCGAATTCACCTTGTTGCCATCTAGCTAGCAATGCTGAATATTCATATTGGTATTGCTCTTGCCAATTAGACATCACCTTGCTGGCAGCATAACTGCGCTTAACCAACTCCCAAGCCGTGATAGCAATTTGTGGATCAGCCGGTATATATTGGCGTTGAAAAAAGTCTAACTGATACAGCTGCTCAGACAGTAAAATGACTTTCTCGCGCGCAATATTAGTGATTTTCAATGCCTCTACTGAAGAGCCATCTTCCATCTTGCAATAGCCTTTTGTGGCCGATTTACCATAATCACTACACACTTCAATTTGAAGCTTTTTTACATCAAATTTACGCACATCGAATTGATTAAAATTTATCACATTAACGACTTTGTGCTCTCTATCATTAAGGGCTGATAATGCGGCGGTGCGATATTGTTGATTAGTAGCGCAATGATTACATTGAATATTCACCAAGGTATTGAATACGTTGGCCACTACCTGAGGGCTAAGGTGTAATGTGAATAAAAAGAGTAAGGCTAAAAATAGGCGGTTCATTGAGTAAAAAATCCATTTTCACACGTTAATATAAGTTGGCTAAAGTAATCATTATTTATACAGAATTAGCCCCTAAAACAGCTAATACAATAACCTAAATCAACTCGCAACCATCACTTGGTTTTTACCTTGATGTTTAGCGAGATACATCGCAGTGTCTGCACGATGGATCAAACTATCAGTATCTTTATCTAGACCCGTCGACAGTGCCAAGCCAATACAAGCACTAATCGCAATCACTTTGTCTTCAATAATCACTGGTTCAGAGAAAAGCTGCAGTAACTTTTCAGCTGCGCATTGTGCTGCGGTAATTGAATCCATATTCGGCAGTAATACAACAAATTCATCGCCACCATACCGAGCAAGAATGTCGTGAATAAATAGATGTTTATTCACTTTATCCGCTAATGTTTTGAGTAACTCATCACCGACTCGATGACCATGTCTATCGTTAACACCTTTAAAGCCGTCTAAATCAATAAATAATAATGAAAAGTGCTTTTTCTGCTGCAATAGCGATGCAATTTCACCTCTAATTGCCACTCTATTTGCTAACCCTGTAACGGCATCATGATTCGCAAGGTGCAAAGCTTTGGCTTGCGCTTCAGCTAAATCAGCGGTGCGATCTGCCACTCTAACTTCTAACTCTTCACGGCCATTTTTAATCTCTAAAGACATTTGCCTAAAGCTATCAAATAGCTTTGCAAATTCAGCAGTATGAAAGCCCCGAGGATGACGATGAATGTCCTTTACTTCATCGGTAATACCACGAGTTTTAGCCGTTAAAATATCAATTGGTCGAGTAATCAATCCGACAATCCACCAACTAAAAATACTGCAAACAAGCAGTGAAACTAACGCTACTAATAAGGTAAATTTAATTACGACAAACGCCCGTTGATCGAGCTCCACTAACGGTTGTGGGATCATGACTCCCCACCCCGTAATTGGCACAACATCAAAGCCAGCAATCATGTCAGCTTTTACCGCAGGAGAATAAAACTGACTAACCCCGCTTTCACCATTCATCATTTGCTGCACGATGCTCAGCTTGCTAATGTTTTTAGCCTCGGCCTGCCACTGACCATTAGGATGAGCCAAAACATTGCCTTGTTTATCAACAATGGCAGCATGGCCTTTTTGGCCAAAAATAACCGCAGATTGTAATTGCTCAATATACGTCGCATTCATCGTGGCCAACCATATACGCATATCTGCAGTTTGGCGGATCATATATAAGGTTGGCTGTTTAACCCCATTCTTATGAATAGGCGTAAAATGAGCTTGTGATAAATCAGATAAATCGAATGGATTAACCGAATCGGTTAAACTTAGAGGTTGGGATTGATCGGAGCCATACACCACCGTTTCGCGTTGACCATGCTGATCAAAAACCCCAATAGATACCACATCAATGGTGCTTAATAAGCTAAACATCTCCTCAGCAATACCCTGCTCTTGATTAATTTGTTGATGATTAATACTAGTGACAGAGGTGAAAATTGCCAATGCATCCATGGCATAACGGTTCAATGCTTTAGTAATGTTTTGGGCAAGCAACAAATGCTTGTCATGCACCATGTTGTATTCGTTTTCTAGAGCAGAGTTCGCGGACCAAAATGAAATTGCAGTAATAGGGATGAGTGACGTTAATATCATCACCAAAAATAACAAATGGCGAAACGGTAATTTCATTGAGATTCCATGCTCGGGTTATCATACCAATACGTTTTATCGTGACGTTTTTAATTATCTAAACGAGTGAAACAAACACTTGCTAAGTCGCTCGTTTCAATTTGAAAACAATTGTTACAAAACAAGGGGCGCATTGTTACATACGCTCAAAGACTGTTCAACTATTAGCTTTCGAAACAGAATAGTTACTCTAAAAGGTATTTTTTGAAATTGTTTAAGTATGAAAATAAAAGGTACATAGCGACTTAAATAAAAACACCGTAGCCAAAGGCAGCGGTGTTGATATTATGACTTGAGCAAATAGCCAGTCCCGATAAGCTAACAGCGAGTTACTCTTCTGGTAAATCAGCTGTTTGATAGTGTTTACCATTAATCCGCTCAATAATTTGAGTGGCTGTCAGATCGTGCACTACATTTATCACGGTGGACGCAGCGTCAGTAATCGCACCTAAAACCACAAGAATTGGGATCACTTCTAACGGTAAACCTAATGTGGTGACAATAAATATCTCTCCAAGAAAAGCGCCACCTGGCACACCGCCGATAATAAATGCTGACAATACAGAAATTAATATAGTTAGCATAAATACATCACTGGTGAACTCCATGCCCAGTAACGAATAAATAAATACGATTTTAAGCGCAGTAATCATCGCAGCGCCGCCTTTATTAAGATTCACTAATAAAGGCAAACTAATTTCGGCGATCTGTTCATTCAGCCCCATTTTACCAGCGCTTCTTAAATTGACAGGTAGAGTTGCAAGGGATGAGCTTGTGCCTAACGCTGTTACAGCAGGTTCAAGCATGTTTTGCCAAAACCGCTTAACACCAGAAACACCACCACCAAGCCAAGCATAAACGGTTGAACCTAAACTGAGATAGACTAAGGTTGCCACTAGAAATAGTCCAACAGCTCTAGCAAATGTTCCCATTAGCTCTGCATCTTGGCTCGCCATAGTGGCTGCAAAATAAGCCCCTAAACCGATTGGAGCGACATACATTAATATTGAAATAATCTTCATGATGACTGTGTTCAGACTATCAAGTAACGCGGAAACCTTACGACCATCTTCACCTGACTGACCAATCGCTATACCACTTATCACTGACATAATGATCAATGCCAAAATGTTTGATTTTGATAGTAAACCGACAAAATCATTCGTTGTCAGTAAGCTAACAAAATCCATACTGCCAGTGGCTTCAACGGAATCTTTAAGCTCTAGCGTCACCCCTTGAGCAGGATCGTAGGCTAACGCTAATAATACAATGCCAATCGCGGGCACCGTTGCCATGACCACCGACACTCCCATTATCGAAGCTAGAATAGAACCAAGTTTTTTTAAGTCGGTCATTTTCGCAATCGACGACATCACGCTTACAGCCACTAGCGGCACAATAATCATGAACAATAAATTTAAAAATATTTGCCCAACAGGTTTAAGCTTTATCGCCTGCTCTGGTAGCGTAAAACCCAATAATCCGCCGAGCATCAGTGCTGATAATAAGATGATTGACGAGCGATAAGCGCTAAGGGTGTTCCACATAAATATGTTCCATATAATATTGTGCAGCTAAATGTTGTACTTAATAGTCAGAATAATAAAAAAGCCTGCAAGTTGCAGGCTTATTTAACCATACGCTAATTAAAACACACGTTAACGATGTACACGACCTCGCCCTTCTCTTGCCATTCCCGACTGACGGGCTTGGCGAGAACGGTTCAAGCTTTGGTGATCAAAGCCCCCACTTGGACGACTACGGTTTATCGAGTTATTCATATTCGAAGGCCTTGTCGATGGTCGCGTAGAAGGCATATTCGACGGGAATGACGAGGAAGGTCGACTTGCCGGTAACGTTGACGGGCGAGTACTAGGATTACTCACGTTAGGGTTACTAATGTTTGGCTTACTCACATTTGGTTTACTAACATTTGGCTTACTAACATCGCGCGTCGCTGGTGCTGTATTCCACTTGCCGTCACTACGATTTTCCCATTTACCCTGATTATCTCTAGCAATGTTGCCATGCTTGTCAGCAAAAACATCGTTACTTCTGTCTTTGTTGTAAGTGGCTTTTTTAAGATTCTTGTTGGCGACAGCTGGGCTGGCTAAACGGTCCCGAGTGGCTGGACGATTATATAAATTATCCTGCTTACCAATTCGGTTTCCATTAAGGTTAGCTGAGTTCATGCGATTAGAAATATTGGTGCGATTACCCACACTAATACTGTTACCAATGTTGATATCGCCAGTGTTAATCACTACAGGTCGGCGATAGCCACCACCATAATAACCGCCACAACAACGATAAGGTCTATGGTATCCATACCCACCGCCCCACACTACACCAGCGCGGAAGAAACCATTACTCCAACTTACACCGACATTCCAACCTGTCCATGGGTTATAACCAACATGTAATCCCCAAGTCGGCGGGCGTGGATAATAATAACGTCCCCAATATGGCGGGTAATACCAACCTGTGCCATAAATAGGCACACCATAATAAGGATACGACCACATATAACCAGGGGTATAACCGACATACACGACCTCAGGAGTCGAGTCATAAACTTGCACATAGGTGGTGTTATATACTGGTGAACTCGCTGGTATTTGAGCAATTTCTTCGTTAGGAATATCATCAGCCACAATCCACGGGCCTTTTGCAGTTGCTGAAGTAAACCAAACGCCATTATCGACTGCGTAATAGGCTTTGTTAATTAATAGCACTTGGGTTGACGTGTTAACTGCATAGGAGACTGAAGTGCCTGTTACGGCTTCAAATTTAGGTTCGCCATCATATTCAACTTCAAGCTTAGCCTCATCGCGTTTAATGGCGGCAGTTTGTGGAATTTGCGCATCTAACATTGCTTGATTTGCTTCATCAGTGCCAGCAACAGAGACTCTCAAACCGCCAATATCAGACTCTGGAGGAATATCTTTAAAACTGTCTGGTAGTTTATCGCCTCGGACAAATTCCCAAGGGCCGGCCTGTTTCTTAGACTTAAACCAACGCCCTGAGAGCAATACATACATATCACCCGATGTCGTTTCGCGGATCCATGCTGTTTCAGTGTTGGCTACATAAAGTAATTTACCGTCAATCAAGCTCTGCCAATTAGGTGAACCATCAGTAGCAACAAGTTCAGTAGGTTTATCTGCGGTAATAATATGCGGCGCATTAGCTGTGCTTTTTGCAGGTTCATCTTCATCTGTATTCACCATACTGACCAAGTCTTCTGGCGGGTAAAGAGTCACTTGCCAAGGTCCCATTGGCTCGTCAGCCACATACCAATAAGTCCCACTACTTAGGTACATTTTTTTAGATTGAGTATCGCGGGCAACCGCAAATGGCGTATTTAGCACTCGCTCATAAGGGCTATTTTCAATTTCTCTGAATTGTGGCTCACCATCATAGGACAGCAACACACTGAGTTTAGTACTAAAAAGGATATCAGGAGCGTCATTTTTGATGTTATCTAGACTACGCTTTACTTGCTCAGCCGTTTCTAAACTGGCAGATAAGCGTTCCATCGAGATTTCAAATCGCGTCGCTGCCAATGCTTCAGACACTGTATCGGTAAAGGTTTGTTGATCTTCCTCTGTTGAAGAAGGCCAACGGACTTCGGTCACTTGAATATTTCTTACTATAGCCACGTCGTCATTGGTATCAATTCTGGCACTAAACCAAAAAGCACCAAATACAGGATCATCTTGATCTTTCACTTCAAATGACATCGCCGCGCGACTTAACAATACATTGCCATTCAAGGATTCTGGCTGAGGCTGATAAACCACTAGAGTGCCAAGCTTAGTATCAACTTCTTGAGGCCATTCAAGTGCCATTACTGAGAAAGAACACAGCCATAAAGACAGCCACAGACCGATCCTTCGGCACCATTTACTATTCATGTATTTTTTCATTACAGATCCTTGGTATCCAGTTGGCTATTGCTGAGTATAGCGGCCTCTCAAATCTTCACTATGCTGATTTGTTTCATTTCAGTCCGATACATTGTTTAATTAATATACCGACAAAGGTTCAAAAAGGGGAATTATCTTTACAAAATATCACAATAGATTGAGGCGATTAGCGAATAACTGTTAAATTAACTTATCGAGTGGAAGGACGAATGAGTGCAAGATGGCAAAGAACCTGTTTCATAATCTTGATTTGAATTTATTGAATGTGTTTTTCATTCTTTATCAAGAGCGCAATATGCGTTTGACCGCTAGTCGTTTATTTGTGACCCAGCCAGCAATTAGCAAGTCTCTTCAAAAGCTTCGTCATCATTTTGGTGATGAGTTATTTGTAAAAATACCATCAGGACTTGAACCGACTGCTTTTTCAGTAAACTTATTCCAAGCGATACACCCAATTTATCAAAATCTTGAAATTGCGGTAAATAACATTAATGACTTTGAACCTTTAGCATTGGAGGAGACCATTAATATTTCAATCTCCTCTTTTTTACTAAACAGTATGGGCAGTAAACTATTTGAAGCAATTTCAAATGCTGCACCTAACTGCAACATTCAAATGTATAAATGGTCGAATGAAACCATCTCACATATCCAGCAAGATCAAATTCACTTAGGAATTACTTACACGATTAATGATGTGCCAGCCGAGATCTCGGAAACTCAAATATCTGAAGATAATTTCTTATGTTATGTACGCAACGACCACCCTTGTAAAAAAGACGAAATTACACTCGCTGAAGCTGCACAGTTTGAATTTGCGACAATTATTGCAGCCGATTGGAATTATCAACGATCTTTGGCGCAACAGACATTTAAGAAGTATGAATTAGATTATCGAATAAAATTTCGCTCAGAACTTCCTTCAACAGTACTTGATGTTGTTAGTGAGACTGACATGATTGCACCATTATCTGGATTTATTGACATTAGCCATTACCCTCAGTTACGAGCAATAAAAGTCAACGTTCCTGATAACATATTAAATTATAAAATTGCGACCTATTCTCACTATAAAAACCGCCAGAACCCTCTGACAAAGTGGCTTATTAAGTTGATTGTTGACACCTTTGAGGCTGAAGCCAAAAAAAGCCCAAAACTCAAATGAGTCATGGGCGTGAGCAACCAAATGGTTAAGTTTAGGTAAAGCGATTTGACAATTTTATTGTAAAAATTAAAAGTTAAAATTAATCCCAATTTCGACATTGCTTTCTGATGACACAGGCTCTCCTGGGCGAACACGATAATCACCATAGGTATATTTCACATAGGGCGATACATACTTGGGTTTAAACGTAATCATGACATCATGGCTTGAGATATTGTCATTCTCTACAGCTAGAAAGCGACTGCCTGATAATAATTTATCATAATTATAGGTGTAACCTATTTCGACCCATTTTGCAGGGCTATAACTCACTCCAGCACTATTACGCCATTCTCGTTGGTCAAATAAATCCATTGCGCTACCGATCACACGATTAGAGTCACGCCATTCATGAGCTGTTCTCGCAAAGGCCATCCACATTTCCCCAAGTGGAACACCTGTAAATAGGCTGACATCATAAATATCGACACTATCAGCGCGGCCATAACTCACACCCAACTCAGTATAAAAATAGCCAAACACCATGCCATAACCTGCGCCGACTTCAAGATAGCCAGTACTATCGACTTCCGCACTAAAATTCAATTCATCACTGACTTGAATTGTGCCAGAAGCAACCGCAATCACTTCATCATCATACTGAAAGACCTGTAAGCTACCTGTTGACTCAGCCTGCACAACAAAGAAAGTCGACAATAGTCCGACTAATACAATTGCTCTTAATAATGTTCTCGTTCTCATCATTAATTCCTCAAACAAAGAGGAGGCTGAATCAGCCTCCTAGTTATATTCACCTTCTAAATTAACGATTTAGACGAGATTTGATGGCATCTCTTAACTGGCGACCTTTGCTACGAATTTGAGACTTTTGTTCTGCAGTCATAGCAGCATTTGCACCACTTAATTTCTCAACTGCTTTGCCGTTTACAAGATCTTTAGTTATTTCAACTTGCTGACCATTCGCACCATTAAAGATTAATGCATCTCCTGTATTAACAACTGAACCAATTAATACGCCATTTTTATAGATGTCACCGACATAGCCATCACCTTCACGAGGTTCAAACGTCACACCGTCATAGCCTGGCTTATCTGCTTCAGGTTTATTCACTATTTTGCCATTTAGCATGCCTTTGGTGATTTCAACTTGCTGGCCATCTGCACCATTAAAAATTAAAGCTTCTCCAGTGTTTACAACCGACCCAATTAGCACGCCATTTTTGTAAATATCGCCCACATAGCCATCCCCTTCACGAGGCTCAAATGTCACACCGTCATAGCCTGGTTTCTCAGCTTCTGGTTTATTCACTATCTTGCCATTTAGCATGCCTTTAGTGATTTCAACTTGCTGACCATTCGCACCATTAAAGATTAATGCATCACCAGTATTAACAACTGAACCAATTAACACGCCATTTTTATAGATGTCACCGACATAGCCATCGCCTTCACGAGGTTCAAACGTCACACCGTCATAGCCTGGCTTATCTGCTTCAGGTTTATTCACTATCTTGCCATTTAGCATGCCTTTAGTGATTTCAACTTGCTGGCCATCTGCACCATTAAAAATTAAAGCTTCTCCAGTGTTTACAACCGACCCAATTAGCACGCCATTTTTGTAAATATCGCCCACATAGCCATCCCCTTCACGAGGTACAAAAGTTACACCGTCATAACCAGGCTTATCTGGATGAATGCCTGATGGCTTATCGATTTCATTACCAGGCTTAGTAGGATGAATGCCTGATGGCTTATCGATTTCGTTACCTGGCTTAGTTGGATGAATACCTGATGGCTTATCGATTTCGTTACCAGGCTTAGTTGGATGAATACCTGATGGCTTATCGATTTCGTTACCAGGCTTAGTTGGATGAATACCTGCTGGCTTATCGATTTCAGGACGGTTTGGGTTTACAGGAAGATCAGGAGTTGTTGGTTCACCTTCAATTGGATTTGCAGCTGTCGGTAATGTTGGAAGCTCTGGTGCAACATTATTACCACTAGAACCAGTTGAAGAACATGCAGTCATCAAAGCTGCTGTAACGAGTGTCGCGATTAATTTAACTTTCATTTGTTTCTCTCAATAGTTTTAATTATTAAAGATGGTTAATCCATCGTTAGCAGCTTTTATAACTGAGGTAGGTCAGCAAGCTCTTGTTATGGGGCGTATTCTATTGAGGGAAGATGATTAGCGATAATGACATATACTTATTTGCAACATAACCAAAAGTTATCAGATACAAGTTGATACAATTAAATCAGGAATGACAAGAGTAAAATTCAGACAATAAAAAGCCCTTGATGATAATCATCAAGGGCTTTCAATCTTCAGCCTATGGCCAATTTACATGAGCGTTAAGCTAAGGCTTATAGGCTGTAGTAAAGTTGGAATTCCATTGGGTGAGTAGTACGTGATACTTGCTCACACTCTTCTTCTTTAAGCGTGATGTAAGATTCAATAAAGTCTTTAGTGAATACATCACCTTTAGTTAAGAATTCGTGGTCAGCTGCTAAGTTCTCAAGTGCATTCTCTAAAGAAGTTGCAACTTGTGGGATCTCAGCCGCTTCTTCAGCAGGTAGGTCATACAGATCTTTATCCATTGCTTCACCTGGGTGAATCTTGTTTTGGATACCGTCAAGACCAGCCATAAGTAGCGCTGCGAATGCTAAGTATGGGTTAGCGGTTGGATCTGGGAAACGTGTTTCGATACGACGCGCTTTCGGGCTTGGTACCACTGGGATACGGATTGAAGCACTACGGTTACGAGCTGAGTAAGCTAACATTACAGGCGCTTCGAAATGTGGAACTAGACGCTTGTATGAGTTAGTGCTTGGGTTAGTGAATGCGTTCAATGCACGAGCGTGCTTGATGATTCCACCGATGTAGTAAAGCGCTAGTTCACTTAAACCAGCGTACTTGTCGCCAGAGAATAAGTTAACACCGTCTTTAGCTAAAGATTGGTGAACGTGCATACCACTACCATTATCACCAACGATTGGCTTAGGCATGAATGTCGCTGTTTTACCGTATGCATGAGCAGTGTTATGAACAACATACTTCATGATTTGAATTTCATCCGCTTTGTTTGAAAGCGTGTTGAAACGTGTAGCAATTTCGTTTTGACCCGCTGTAGCAACTTCGTGGTGATGTGCTTCAACAACTTGACCTAATTCTTCAAGAATTAGACACATTGCACTACGAATGTCTTGTGATGAATCAACTGGTGCAACTGGGAAGTAACCACCTTTAACGAATGGACGGTGACCTGTGTTGCCGTCTTCGTAGCTAGTACCTGAGTTCCATGCAGCTTCTTTCGCGTCAACTTTAACGAAAGTACCTGACATGTCAGTACCAAACTTAACGTCGTCAAATAAGAAGAACTCTGGCTCTGGACCAATTAATACTGTGTCAGCAATACCAGTAGACTTTAGGTACTCTTCAGCTTTTTTAGCAATTGAACGAGGGTCACGTTCGTAACCAGTCATTGTAGCTGGCTCTAAAATGTCACAACGAATAAGACCAGTAACTTCTTCAGTGAAAGGATCTAATAAGAAAGAAGAAGGATCTGGCATTAATACCATGTCAGATTCATTGATGCCTTTCCAACCGTTGATAGATGAGCCATCGAACATTTTGCCATCTTCAAAAAAGTCTTCGTTCACTTGGTGAGAAGGAATAGAGACGTGCTGCTCTTTACCTTTAGTGTCTGTAAAACGTAAATCTACGAACTTAACTTCTAGTTCTTCAATTTGTTTTAGGATTGATTCAACTGACATTCTTAAGCCTCCGGTAGGGTAAAGGGTGGTCCCTTAATGTAATCTTGTTATTCGCCAGACATAATATCTGTTGTTCGAATTTGTTCTGTTATAAGCGACTTTCGTGCCAGAAAGATAAACTACTGATTTAGAAAACAATAAAAATATCCGCATTACCGAAAACACCTATAACGCACAACTTCAGTGCACCACTATGCGCACTAATGGTGCAAAAGTCCATTTCGGTGCGTCGGTTTCAACGGCATAATTGATCTAGTTCATTAAAGCGTCACTTTATTGCGGCATTATGATCCTTTTTGATTTTTATCTTCTATCTTTAAGGCTTATTTTTTATAAAAAACTAAGTGTTCAAAAATAATCCTATCTACTCAAGCCTACGTGGAGTAGAATGGCACGCTTTTTTATAGCGGCTATAATAAGTAGTCCCTATAAATCCTATTTTTATTTGATGGTATAGAGGTTTTATCCGTGTTAGAGAATTTACGTAACATCGCCATTATTGCTCACGTTGACCATGGCAAAACGACCTTGGTAGACAAGCTATTGGCTCAGTCAGGCACCCTTGAAAGTCGAGGTGAAGCCGCAGAACGTGTAATGGATTCTAACGATCTTGAAAAAGAACGTGGTATCACCATTCTGGCTAAGAATACTGCCATCAAATGGAACGACTACCGTATTAACATCGTAGACACTCCTGGTCACGCCGATTTCGGTGGTGAAGTAGAACGTGTTCTATCTATGGTAGATTCTGTTTTATTATTAGTAGATGCAGTTGATGGCCCAATGCCACAAACTCGCTTCGTAACTAAAAAAGCATTCGCACAGGGCCTTAAGCCAATCGTTGTTATCAACAAGATTGACCGTCCTGGTGCTCGTCCTGATTGGGTTATTGACCAAGTATTCGACTTATTCGACAACTTAGGTGCAACTGACGAACAGTTAGACTTCCCTATCGTATATGCTTCTGCATTAAATGGTTTCGCAACATTAGATCCTGATGAAACAAGCGAAGACATGACTCCACTTTTCCAAGCTATCGTTGAGAAGGTTTCTTCTCCTGACGCTGATGCTGAAGGTGAGTTCCAAATGCAAATTTCTCAAATCGATTACAACTCATATGTAGGTGTTATCGGTATTGGTCGTATTAAACGTGGTAGCGTTAAAACTAACCAACAAGTAACCATTATTGGTGCTGATGGTAAGAAACGTAACGGTAAAATGGGCCAAGTATTAGGTTACATGGGTCTAGAGCGTCACGAAGTAGAAGAAGCTAACGCTGGTGACATCGTAGCTATCACTGGTTTAGGTGAACTTAAGATTTCTGACACTATTTGTGCACCAACTGCTGTTGAAGCATTGCCTGCACTTTCTGTTGATGAGCCAACACTAACCATGACTTTCCAAGTAAACACTTCTCCGTTTGCTGGTAAAGAAGGTAAGTACGTAACTTCACGTAATATCCTTGAACGTCTAGAACAAGAGTTAATTCATAACGTTGCATTACGTGTTGAAGAAACTGAATCTCCAGATCGTTTCCGTGTATCAGGCCGTGGTGAATTACACTTAGGTATCTTGATTGAAAACATGCGTCGTGAAGGTTACGAGTTAGCAGTATCTCGTCCAGAAGTTATCGAAAAAGAAATCGATGGCGAAATGTGTGAGCCATACGAAACATTAACTGTCGATGTTGAAGAAGAACATCAAGGTGCTGTAATTGAAAAATTAGGTACTCGTAAGGGTGACATGCGCGACATGCAGTTAGATGGTAAGGGTCGTGTACGTATCGATTTCGTTATCCCTAGCCGTGGCTTAATCGGTTTCCAAACTGAATTCATGACTGCGACTTCTGGTACAGGTCTTATCTACCATTCATTCGACCATTACGGTCCAGTGAAAGGCGGTGATATTGGTCAACGTGCTCGTGGCGTATTGATTTCAAATGCAACTGGTAAAGCACTGACATTCGCATTATTTAACCTTCAAGAACGTGGTCGCCTATTTATTGGTCACGCTGCTGAAGTTTACGAAGGTCAAGTAGTTGGTTTACACGCTCGTGCAAATGACTTAACAGTTAACTGTCTGAAAGGTAAGCAACTTACTAACATGCGTGCATCAGGTACTGATGAAGCACAAGTACTGACTCCACACATCGAAATGACACTTGAGCAAGCACTTGAGTTCATCGATGATGATGAATTAGTAGAAGTAACACCTGAGAACATCCGTGTTCGTAAGCGTTACTTAACTGAAAACGAGCGTAAGCGTCACAACCGTGGTTCTTAATCGTTATTAATCATTTTATATGATTCAAAAAAACCCGCTTAAGCGGGTTTTTTATTGCCTGTAACTTACTCATTTACCGTATTAAAGCACCATATTGACCGAATTTATTTTTCTATCTAACCTATAACGATTAATTACTTTATATTCATGTTAAATGAATTTATATTCAACGCTATATAACACTATTTCACTTTAAGTTTATCCATCAGGAGAGCAGTTATGAGCGTAATTTCACAGGTCGATGTCGCAACACAAGCTAATGTTTACTTTGACGGCAAAGTCATCAGCCGCACCATCCATTTTGACAATGGCAGCCACCAAACCTTAGGTGTAGTGCTGCCTGGAGAATATGATTTTGACACAACACAAGCTGAAGTGATGAATATTACCTCGGGTAAGTTTGATGTTTTACTACCCGAAGCCACTGAATGGAAAACCATTGCCGCAGGTGATCTTTTTGAGTTAGATGCCAATGTTAACTTTAAAATCCGTACTTCAGAAGTGAGCGAATATCGCTGTCAGTACAAGTAATTAGCCAAATTTTCTACCAGTAATAAACTAAAGCTGTACATCAGTAATTGCTGATTTTTTGTTAAAAAGAGGCTAGTATTAAGGTGATTAAAGCCCAAGGTGAAGGAACCTCCAATGCGCTCGACTCTAATGACCAGTTTAATAACTAGCCTAATTATCAGCCTGATGTTGTGCAGTATCGCTATCTCGAACAGCCACGCAACGGTTTATCGCTGGGTCGATGAAAACGGTAAAGTCCATTATAGTGACGAACCAAAAGGCAATGCTGAAGCAGTTGAGCTTAATCAAAACACTCAAAATAATATTTCGGTAGCTATTCCAGCCGCAATAGAACCCAATAAAAAAGCTGCTGAACCAATCACCTATCGAGTGCGCATAGTTAATCCAACTGAAGAAGAGACAATCCGCAATAACCAAGGGAATTTCACTGTCGTTGCCAGTGCCGCACCAGAATTACCTAATGGTTACCTCCTCGCCTTATATATTGACGATATCCTTTACGGCCAACCACAATCTGGCGCTATTTTTAGTGTCACCGAAGTAAATCGAGGTGAACATAACTTAGTGGTTAAGATTTTGACCCAAAACGGCAAAGTCCTTGCATCTAGTTCTGCTAGAAAGATATTTCTACATCAGGCATCAATTGCATTAAAGGCAAAACCTACGCCAATGCCAGCAAAAAATTGATATATATCAAATAGATAAGATCATGCTGTAAAAATTATTTATTGTTGATTGTCGATGTAGAATAAGTTGCACAATGCACCAAATCGGTGCAACATGATGGTGCAACTTCATTATGCAGGACAATTGATGGACACAAATAATCTGCTGAATCATTTAGTTACCGCCGTTTTCGTTATTGATAGCGAATTACGGCCTCATTATGCCAATGCTGCGGCAGAACAGCTGCTAGGTGTTGGTGCAAATAAACTACTTGAACAACAACTCCCAGAGCTATATCAATTTATGGGGGTTGAGAATCAGCTACTTATTGATTCAGTTAAAGCCAACCAAGGCATTACCGTCAATACTGCTGCACTGATTACCTTAGATGGCGTTCACCACATCATCGATATCACTCTAAGCCCGATGGAAAGCGAAGATAACCTCAGCTTACTAGAGCTACGTCAGGTCGATCAGCAACACCGAATTCATCAACAACTGAACCTAGATGCCCAACAACAAGCGGCGCAGTTCTTGGTTCGAAATCTTGCCCATGAAATAAAAAACCCGTTAGGTGGCCTTCGAGGTGCAGCCCAGTTATTGTCACGTGAATTAGCTGAACCAGAGTTAAAAGAATTTACCGACCTCATCATTGAGCAAGCTGACAGACTGCGCAATTTGGTCGATAAATTATTAGGGCCACAACGCCCAACTCAGCACACTGAGCATAATATTCACCAAGTCGTGCAAAAAGTCTTAAAACTGATTGAGCTAACCTTACCCGAAAAGGTCACTCTGTCTCGAGATTATGATCCTTCTATTCCAGACATGAATATGGATCCCGACCAATTGCAACAAGCCGTGCTTAATATAGTGCAAAACGCCATTCAAGCCTTAGAGGAGCAAGGGGGAGAAATCTTAATCCGATCTCGAACTCAGCATCAGGTCACGATTGGTACCCAAAGGTTTAAATTAGTACTGGCATTGTCAATTATTGATAACGGTCCAGGGATCCCAGCAGGACTATTAGATACCTTGTTTTATCCCATGGTGACAGGTCGTGAGGAAGGGTCAGGTTTAGGTCTATCTATTGCGCACAATATCGCTAGATTACACGGAGGTCGAATCGATTGTGTCTCGGCGCCAGGACACACAGAATTTACTATTATCCTGCCATTACAATAACATGCCATTGATGGCTATAGAGGAAGTAACATGAGTATAAGCGAACAAGTTTGGATCCTCGACGATGACAGCTCTATTCGCTGGGTATTAGAAAGAGCCCTACTCGGGGCCAAAATATCCACAGCCAGTTTTGCTGCTGCAGAGTCATTGTGGCAAGCATTAGAGATCTCACAACCCATTGTGATTGTGTCAGATATTCGTATGCCTGGCACAGACGGACTGACCTTGCTTGATCGCTTACAAATGCATTACCCGCATATTCCTGTGATCATCATGACTGCCCACTCAGATTTAGATAGTGCAGTCAGTGCCTATCAAGCAGGGGCATTTGAATACTTACCTAAACCCTTTGATATTGATGAAGCCATTGCATTAGTAGAACGCGCACTCACCCATGCAACAGAGCAGGTACCAGCTCCGAGTGCCGAGCCTGAAGTCGTCAAAACGCCTGAAATCATTGGCGAGGCTCCCTCAATGCAGGAAGTATTCAGAGCCATCGGCCGCCTTTCACGTTCTTCAATCAGTGTGTTGATCAATGGACAATCTGGTACAGGTAAAGAACTGGTCGCAGGTGCTCTGCATAAGCATAGCCCACGAAAAGACAGCCCTTTCATTGCCCTTAACATGGCCGCAATTCCAAAGGACTTAATTGAATCAGAATTATTTGGCCACGAAAAAGGCGCTTTTACTGGTGCAGCCAACGTGCGCCAAGGACGCTTTGAACAAGCTAACGGCGGCACTTTATTTCTAGATGAAATTGGCGATATGCCACTTGATGTACAAACCCGTTTATTACGTGTGCTGGCAGATGGTCAGTTCTATCGCGTCGGTGGCCATATTGCAGTGCAAGTGGATGTGCGAATTATTGCTGCCACACACCAAGACTTAGAATTACTGGTGCAAAAAGGCGACTTTCGTGAAGATTTATTTCACCGCTTAAACGTGATTCGAGTCCACTTACCTCCACTGTCACAGCGCCGTGAAGATATTGCTCAACTGGCGACTCACTTCCTTATTTCAGCAGCGAAAGAAATTGGGGTTGAACCGAAAATTCTCACTAAAGAAACAGCCACTAAGCTTGAGCAACTACCATGGCCTGGTAACGTCAGACAACTTGAAAATACCTGCCGCTGGTTAACTGTGATGGCGTCAGGCCAAGAGATTTTGCCGCAAGATTTACCCACTGAGTTACTTAAAGATCCAGTTAGTGCAGGCGAAAGAGTCAATGGTGTATCAGATTGGCAAATGGCTTTAACCCAATGGATAGATGAAAAGCTGGCTGCGGGCGAAAGTGATTTACTCACCGAAGTTCAACCAGCATTTGAGCGGATTTTACTTAAAACGGCGCTCAAACATACTCAAGGTCACAAACAAGAAGCGGCTAAACGCTTAGGCTGGGGACGTAACACCCTCACTCGTAAGCTTAAAGAGTTAGAAATGGATTAATGTTCTCACTATTGCCAGAACAGAAAAAGGATAGCGACGGCTATCCTTTTTTATTTACTATCACTGTGTTTTTATCTCAAATATCGCTTTAGATAAAATGCTAAAGCTTAGAACTGATAATGCAAGCCTAACGCTAATTGCGAAGTATCGGCATCAATATCTAACGTATCAGAACGATCGGCATCTAAATCACCAGTGACATAATCATAACTTAAACGTAAACGCAGTGACTTAGAAACCGCGGCAGTCACACCCACACCGTAAACCACATTAACACCGCTCCAATCGGCAGTATCAAAGCCTTCGTCATAATCGTAATCAGGGTCAACTTCAAGCGCTCGAATAGCTAAGCCAACTTTACCGAAAACTGAAAAAGTATCATTAATGGCCCAAGTAAATTTTGGTGCTACCGAAAAAACAGCTAAACCAAGATCGACACGACCTTGTTGCAGATCATTTGTCAGCATCCACTTCCCTTCAAGACCAAACCAATGATTAAAGTTATAACCACCATAGGCGCCAAAGCCAGAACCAGAATCGTCAAAACTACCGACTTCCAGTTGCACACTACTCAGCTCACCACCCACATACCACCCCGTATCGCGGGCTTTTTGCTCTTCGGCTGTGGCGTTAAAAGATAAACCAGCCATTAATAATGCACTTGCTATAACAGATAAACGTTTCATCATCATTCCTTAATAATTTTATCAGCGCGGGCAGCATAGCAGAAAATGCTTGTTAAACAATCAAATGTAATCTAGCAAATGTGTTCGAAAATATTTCAGACAACGGACTTTTGCCGTTAGGTAAATATCCAATAAAAAGGAGCATCTCTGCTCCTTGCAATCAAGATTATTACGCTTAATACCATTTTAGCGTTAGATAATCATGCTCAGTATCGCCACGATGAAAAACGCAATAGTACCTAGTAAGGTTTCCATAACGGTCCAGGTTTTTAAGGTGGTTTTCTCATCCATTTCCATTAAACGACCCACTAGCCAAAAGCCTGAATCATTAAAGTGCGACAACACTGTCGAGCCACCTGCAATGGCAATAACAATGAAACATAAATCAAACTGACTTAAGCCCGAAGTAGCAGCAACCATAGGCGCAATTAACGCAGCAGTAGTGGTTAGTGCAACCGTTGCAGAACCTTGAGCAACACGTAAACAAGTGGCAATAACAAAGGCTGCCACAATAATAGGCATACCAGTGTCATTTAATGCGTCTGCTAATGCTTCACCAATGCCACTAGCACGTAAAACACCACCAAACATGCCACCAGCACCTGTCACTAATATCGCGCCACAAATAGGCGCTAACGAGTCACCACAAAGTTTTTCAAGGTGTTTCATGCCGTAGTCTTTGGCAAAAACGGCTAAACAAACTAATAAGGTTATCAGCAGCGCAACCGGGGTTTTGCCCAACATTCGCAAGCTTTCAACCCAAGTAGTATTGCCATCAATCACTCCAGCAACACTTAAGGTATTTAAGCCTGTATCTAAAAAAATCAGCATTACTGGTAAGAGTAAAATCATTAATACGGTCGTGAATTTTGGCAACTTGGCTGGGTCAATCACAGTACCTGAGCTTAAAAAGACTTTCGATAATGGAATATCAAATTTTTTGCCTGCATATAATCCAAAAAGGTAAGCGCCAAAGTACCAAGTAGGAATCGCCACTAACATACCTATCATCAGCAACATGCCAATGTTGGCTCCCAGTAAATCAGCTGCGGCAACAGGGCCAGGATGCGGCGGAACAAACGCATGCATTACCGCAAAGGCACCAGCAGAGGGTAACGCGTACTTAAGGGGGAGCCGCCAAAGCGTTTGGCCACACTAAAGATAATCGGCATCATCACGATTAAGCCCGCATCAAAGAAGATGGGAAAACCAAACAGGAGTGAAGCAATACCTAATGCAAAAGGCGCTTTTTCTGCACCAAAGCGGCCAATAAGGCTGTCCGCCAATACTTGCGCTCCGCCTGTGACCTCTAAAATTTTACCAATCATGGCGCCTAAGCCAACTAAAAGCGCAACGGCAGCCAGCGTGCCACCGAAGCCTGACATCATCGTCGGTACAACTTGTTCCGTTGCGATACCTGTTGCCAACGCAGTCGATAAACTGACTAAGGTTAACGCCACAAATGCGTGCATTTTTAATTTTATAATCAGTACGAGTAGTGCGGTAATGGCCGCGCCAGCGACCATCAGTAGATAGGTAGGATCAGCAGGTTGTGCTAAAGGGTCCATGGTATATTCCATCGTTCTTTTATGTATTCTTAATTAAGATGATTAAATCTAATCTAACCAAATAAAATCAACTCAACGCGGTACTATCACACAGCTTCGAGATATACTTTCGAAACGTCGAAAGTATATAGATCAACCCTGATTTGAGGTACGTAAATGACCGGTAAAACCATTATTGTGATGGGTGTGTGTGCCTGCGGTAAAAGCACCGTTGGCGAAAAGTTAGCAAACCAATTAAACGCTAAGTTTATCGATGGCGACGACTTACATCCACGTGAAAACATTCAAAAAATGGCCCGAGGCGAACCTCTTAATGATAACGATCGAGCCCCGTGGTTAGTGCGTGTCAGGGATGCGGCTTATAGTATTGAGTCTAAAAATGAAACTGCGATAATTGTTTGCTCAGCATTAAAAAAACAATACCGAGACACGATTCGTGATGGTAATCAGCAAGTGGCTTTTCTTTATTTAGAAGGTAGTTACGAGTTAATTTTGGCGAGAATGCAGGCAAGAAGTGGTCATTTTATGAAGCAAAACATGGTAGATAGCCAATTTGCAACTTTAGAAGATCCCAGCCAAGAGCCATTAGTCGTCACTGTTAATGTCGATAACACTATCGACAACATTGTTACCGAGGCGACAGAGCAATTTATTAAGCTTGGTTATTAGGATCTGTTGATCTTTCAAGGTTGTTTTTGCAGCGAGTTGTTGGCCATTTATACAAGGCAGAGACTTTGTGGTGTAGTTATTCTACATAAAAAGTCGATAACACAGTAAAAATGGCCAACAAACGCTGCCCAAAGGAATAGAGGTGTAAAGAGCTGTTTGATATGCCTTTAGTCTATTGGGTCTTGGTGAATTATCACTTCCGCACTCTCAAATGTATCTCGCAATCGCTGTTCGGTTTTATCGGTAATTTCATGAGCTTCACGCAGTAACAACGAACCTTTAAGCTCAATATGAAATTGAATAAATGTGGTTTTACCTGCTTGGCGTGTACGGAGCTCATGCAGACCATTCACCCTTGGATCTTGCTTTACGATTTCAACAATCTGATCGCGGGTTTCTTCATCTAATTCACGGTCAAGCAATGACTGAATTGAACGATAACCTAAATCAACCGCCTGATGGCCAATATAGAGTGCAATTAATACTGCAAATAAACCATCAGCCCACCACCAGCCATATTGTGCTAACACTAAGGCTAACAATACTGCGCCGTTTAAGAATAAATCAGATTTGTAGTGTAAGGAGTCTGCTTCAACCACGGTGCTGTTGGTTTTCGCTAACGCTTTCTTTTGCAGCATAACTAATGCAAAGGTCATAATAAGCGCAATGATCGATACCGCAACACCTAAGCCAGCATGGGTAACCTCAACAGGGTTGATTAATCGTTCGCCGCCATAAAACATCAGCAAGAAGGCTGAGCCAAGAATAAACGCAGATTGGGCTAAAGAAGCTAAAGGCTCAGCTTTACCGTGACCATAACGATGATCGTCATCAGCAGGTAAAATGGCGTAACGAATAGCAATGAAGTTAACAATAGAGGCAAGTGCATCAGCAAAGGAGTCGGTTAACGATGCAAGCATACTCGCTGACCCTGAGTAGAGCCAAGCGAGTAACTTAATCACGATAAGGAATAAAGCTGTGGCTACCGCAGCGCGGCTAGCCAGTTTCACCCAAAAATCGTATTCTGAATCTTTTGTCATAATAGAGGTAATCGCGCATATTTAAGCTGAATAATGTCTCTCTATTATAGCGGAGTCAGTTATAGATTAACCACGACCTTTACCTTTAGCTTTGGTAAAACGTGAGTCAAACTTCGCTTTTTGTTCTTCAGTTAGCAACTGATAGATTTCATTTTGCATTTTCATGAAGTTTTTCATGCCTTCTTTTTGCTTCAGTTGCTTAGCATCGATAATGGCATCTGCTTGAGCATCGTCAAAGTTAGCATTACTGATTAGCGCTAGCATTTCAGCTTTATGAGCAGTGCGCTCTTCAGCTGAAGGACGTTCGCCTTTCTCTGCTTTGTACTTCTCAATTACCGCCTTAACATCAGTTCTTTGAGCTTCAGTTAAATCGAGTGAACGTAGCATTTTACGAACACTTTTGTGCATGCTTTTACCGTGATGTTTGCCACCATGTGCACGCTCACCTTTTTGTTGGGTTTGCTCAGACTGGACACTTGTTACAGTATCAGCCGCATATACTTGACCTGCTAATAACGCTGAAGAAGCAACAAGGGCTAATAAACTGCTTTTTACTGTTAAACGTGATTTCATAATCTCACCTATATATTTGCTTAATTCATCATTTGAAGAATGGCTACCAGCACTTTATCAATTTGATTAAATAGCACTGCTAACAGAATTTGGTGTTGTTATACCAAGCTCACTAACTGCAAATCCTTTGAAGTCGTTTTTGGTATGAAGCTAGTTTAGCCAATGCAATGTCAGTTAGGGTTATGAGTCGGTAAAGCTATGTAAAGATCCCATTTTGAACATAAAAGTAATTCTATAAAGCAGAATGGGAGCCAGTTCACGTATATAAAAGCTAATCATTTCCATACTGAACAAAAGCATAAGTTATGTATCTGAGATAACACTAGAGTCCTCAGTCTGCCTTAACATTTCCAATGGCGACGCAGTGATTCTAGTTAACTCTTTTGGTGTTTATAGTTGAGGTTATGGATGAGCAAGTTTTTCACCCGCATAATGATTTTATTTAGTCTGTTAGTTTCAGTATCAGGCCTAGCACAAGCAAACGATTCCGATATATGGGTCAACAAAACCGCGGCTGAACCCTCGGTAAATTTACATTTTTTCTGGTCGCAGACTTGTCCCCATTGTCGTGAGGCACATCCCTTTATCGATGCTTTAGCTGAGCGATACAATTGGATTAATCTCGAAGACTACTTAATCAGCGAGCCAGGTAATGTCGATAAGTTAATGGCAATAGGCGAGCAAACAGGTGTAGAGCCTAAGTCGGTGCCTTACTTTGCCGTTTGTGGTGAAGCGATAACTGGTTATAACAGTCACGACGTAACTGGACGCTATATACTTGAGCGACTTGAAGCTTGTTATCAAAGAAACGGCGGTTCGGGGAATCTTAAAGACCTAATGGCTGATTTTTATGAAGATAAAACCACAGCTGATGCGCCTTTATTTGAAACATGTTCAGACAGCGCCGATCCTGACGCAGGAACATGCGGAATGGACTTTGAAGCAAGTAATGGCGAACATTCAAGCCTAGACTCAAAGCCCCACGTTCAGCCTGTAGATATTCCTTTAATTGGCGCAGTACAACCTGAAAAAATGTCGCTTCCTGTATTAACGCTAGTGCTTGCTGGTGTCGATGCATTTAACCCATGTGCTTTCTTTGTCTTACTGTTTTTACTTAGCATAATGGTCAATGCAGGCAGCCGAGGTCGTATGCTGCTTGTTGGCGGTATCTTTGTATTCTTCTCAGGCTTTATTTACTTCATCTTCATGAGCGCATGGCTCAACCTATTCCAACTGCTTGGTGGCAGTGATGGCGGTTGGATTATTACTGGAGCGGGATTAATCGCACTGGTGGCCGCCTTGGTGAACATAAAAGACTTCTTCTTTGGTAAAGGCGATGTCAGTTTATCCATGTCGGTTGAAAACCGTGGCAGCTTAATTAAACGTATGGGTAAATTGTCTAAAACCAGCTCACTGCCGACACTGATATTCGGTTCCGCAGTACTCGCTATCTTAGCTAATGCCTATGAATTGCTTTGCACCGCTGGCTTCCCAATGATTTACACCTCTGTCCTGTCGATTTCTGGTTTAGATGCTGTTGAACGTTACATGTACTTGATTGCTTATAACGTGATTTATGTTATCCCGCTGGCAACGATTGTCATCGTATTCTCGGCCACATTAGGTAAACGTAAACTGACTGAAAAAGAAGGCGAAGTACTTAAACTGATGTCAGGCATCATGATGCTAGGACTAGGTAGCATGTTAGTCATTGATCCTATGGCACTACAAAATGTGGTGTTCTCAGTAGGGTTAATTTTAGGTTCAATTTTATTGACCTTCGTCATTGTGAAAATTAAACGTTTTAAACAAAAGTCTCAGTAAGCATTTTACTGATTCCACTGTTTAGATAACAGTTTAGATAAACAAGCGAGCACTTTAAAGTGCTCGCTTTTTTTAGCTTAGCTCGATTGATTATCAACAATAACTTGAAAGTCTTTCTTGTTATTACGCCTTTTTGTTTTACCACTAAGCACTATAATTCCTCCATAAATATCCCTTTGACTTCTTCAGCGAGATACCCAATGAAAAGTTTTCCCAAAGTCGCTATTACCATTGCACTTTTTAGCAGTTTGACTGCCAGCCAAGTATTTGCCAAAACAACACAACTTCAGTCTGAGGTGATTACCACAAGTGAGATCCAATGGGGATACTTAAACCCACTTCGTGGAGATGAAAGCCCTGGCGCTGCTAACCTTTGGGGCGACCGCACTAAAAATGTGCCAACGGGAATGTTGGTAAAATTTGATAAAGGCTTTTCATCACCTCCGCATATTCACAACATTACCTACCGCGGCGTAGTCATTGAGGGTCAGATGCATAATGATGATCCTGCTGCTGCAACAATGTGGATGCCATCAGGTTCATTTTGGACGCAGCCAGCAGGTGAGAACCATATCACTGCCGCCAATGGTGAAGACAATTTGATTTTCTTGGAAATTGATAGCGGCCCTTACTTAGTTAAGCCATCAGATCAACAATTTGAAAGCGATGAAAAACCAATAAATTTGCATGAATCTAATCTAGTTTGGCTCGACCAAACGGATGTAAAGCTCATTAACGGCAAGGATGCGGAAATCACTTCGCTATGGGGTAGCAATAAGCTTGGTCAACTTGGCGGCGCGATGGTTAAACTGCCCGCGGGTTACCAAGGAAAGATTATCGTTAATGCTGAAGAGTTTCGCGCGATAGTGATAAAAGGTGATCTTGAATATCAATCAAAAGAAACCACTAACAGTAAAGATTTAGCCGCTGGCAGTTACTTTGGTTCAACAGGTCAATTTGAGCATGATATTACTGCGTCAAAAAGTGGCGCGACTATCTATATCCGCACTGATGGTAAATATAACATTGCTAATCAATTAGCCACTATTATTGTAAGTAACTAATATAATAGCTAATCAATGATATACAAATCTGCTGCCATTAAAGTTTAGCTGGAAATGAATCCAGCTAAACTGACTATAACGTTAGCAGCCTAATGTCAGTACATAAGGCTGCCTCAACCAACATTATTGGTAGGCGCCTGCAGAATACGTTAACTCATAGCTATGGCTATAAATCTCTAAAATATTACCAAATGGATCTTCCATGTAGATCATGCGGTAAGGTTTTTCACCCGGGTAATAATAGCGTGGTGCTTTCATGCGTTTCTTACCACCAGCAGCAACAATTTTGTCAGCTAAGCCTTCAACATCAGGATCTTGGACACAGAAATGAAAAATGCCTGTTTTCCAATATTCAAAGTTATCTTCAGGGTTTTGTTGATTCTTAAATTCAAATAGCTCAACACCAATACGATCACCCGTTGATAGATGCGCAATTTTAAATCGCTCCCAACCGGGACCAAACACATCGGTACACATCTCACCTATCGCAGAGTCATCTTCGATAATCTCCGTCGGCTCCATGATTAAATACCAGCCCAACACTTCGGTATAAAACTTCACTGCCGCTTCTAAATCAGGAACAGAAATACCAATATGAGAAAAGGTTCGTGGGTACGGCATTTCAGCATCAGGTAAACCTGTCACAGCGCCAGCCACTGCTGTGCTTTGTGAGGTTGCAGAAGCGCAGCCAGTTAATGCTATTGGCAAAGCTGCGGCACCTAAACTTACTCCCAGTAACTTCATGAACTCTCTTCGACTAGGATGATTGATAAACATATTGCGTTCCTTAAACGGCTAACAGTAAATAGACTTAAAACAATGAGAAAAGTAATGAAGGCACTCAATTTCGAGCACCTTAATCTAAATGAATCGCTTACTTATACGCGCCACTTGCATAGTGCAACTCATAACTATGACTATAGATTTCAAGGATATTGCCGAATGGATCTTCCATGTAAATCATGCGGTATGGTTTCTCACCTGGGTAATAGTAACGAGGCGCTTTCATACGTTTTTTACCACCAGCAGCAACAATCTTTTCAGCTAAACCTTCAACATCAGGATCTTGAACACAGAAATGGAACACACCAGTTTTCCAGTATTCAAAATTATCTTCAGGATTTTGTTGGTTTTTGAATTCAAACAACTCAACACCTACACGATCACCAGTAGACAAATGAGCAATCTTAAAGCGCTCCCAACCTGCACCGAATACATCAGTACACATTTCGCCAATCGCTGAATCATCTTCAGTAATATTGGTTGGCTCCATAATTAAGTACCAACCGAGTACTTCGGTATAAAACTTAACAGCAGCCTCTAAATCAGGAACTGAAATACCAATATGCGAAAACGTTCTTGGGTAAGGCATAGGCGTAGACATAGTTATCACTCCAATTATTGAATATAAAGTAGGGGTTTATTTTCGATAGATGAAGTGTAGTAGAGACTAGTTGAAATAATAAATTATCAATTTTTATAATTTTAATAATTTTTTGTGATAATCATTTTAGTGAAAAAATACCAATACCACTGAGATGACAGCAAATAAGAAAGAAACTCTCCCCTAGTGAGCGATTAACCTCAGTGTAAAAGAGTGCAATGTTACTAAACTTGGATCTGCATTCGTTATATAGTGTGATTAATTAACGAGTGAGGATCCAAATGAGTCGAATTTTATTAGTTGATGATGACGCAGGCTTATCAGAATTATTAGCCCAACTTCTAGAATTAGAAGGTTTTGATTTAACCCAAGCATTTGACGGCCAACAAGGTCTAGATTATGCACAAAATCAAGACTTTGATTTAATTCTACTCGACGTCATGCTACCTAAGCTCAATGGGTTTGAAGTCCTGCGTGCACTCAGAACTCAAAAACAAACTCCAGTGTTAATGCTGACCGCTCGTGGTGACGAAATTGACCGTGTTGTTGGCCTCGAAATTGGTGCGGACGACTACCTCCCTAAGCCTTTCAATGACCGTGAACTTATCGCGCGTATGCGTGCGATATTACGTCGCTCAGCTTTAACTCA
The DNA here is from genome assembly GCF_055808815.1 of Shewanella sp. GJ50-10. Classification (NCBI taxonomy): domain Bacteria; kingdom Pseudomonadati; phylum Pseudomonadota; class Gammaproteobacteria; order Alteromonadales; family Shewanellaceae; genus Shewanella; species Shewanella sp. GJ50-10. The sequence goes on from NZ_JBVVSS010000001.1 coordinate 4,195,292, forward strand.
AACCGAAAATGGCGAGCAAGATACCATCTCGTTTGGTGACCTAAGTTTAGACCAAGCAAGACAAGAACTTTACTGCAATGAGCAGCTAATTATCTTAACCGGTACTGAGTTTTCTTTGCTGCACAGCTTAATTACTCAAGCGGGTGATTTAGTCACTAAAGAACAGTTGAGTGAAACAGTTTTAGGTAAAAAGCTCATGCCATTTGATCGTAGTTTAGATATGCATTTATCTAACTTACGTAAAAAATTACCTGAACGCAGTGATGGTCGCCCAAGAGTGAAAACCATTCGTGGTAAAGGCTATATCTGGATCCCGTAATGAAAGCACCTTCTACGATAAACCGTTTATTTGTTAAATTGCTGCTGGGCTTTTGGTTATGTAGTTCATTAATCATTGCTTTTATGGCAATTTTGCCGTTTCTGCAGCACAGTCACGACCAACTTCCGTTGAATGATAAACAAAAACACGTTTTAAAAAGAACGGCAAAACACTTCATTGAAGACCCCGAGTTATTGGATAATCCCAGAGCCATAAAGCGCCTTAATCGTCACCGTAGCCCCGATGGAAAATACCTCAAGTTTTATATTCTTGATGAACAAAGCCGAGTATTAAATCACAATAAAGTTCCACGAACATTTCGTGAATTTTTACTTATCAGTGAAGAACACGAAACGCCGATCAGCCACCAATTTCGTAGTGAATTGATTTTTGGGCCTTACACTTTCATCGCCGGAGAACAGCAATATCGCATATATTGCCGTGTTCCAGATAATCATCCAAGACCTTGGTTTTTCTTTTTCAGTGACAACAAATTACTCACTGCATTGATTGCCATGCTTATGTCTGGTGCCCTTTGTGGTTTACTGGCATGGAATTTAGGTAAGCCTTTACGCTCCCTTAAACAAAGTTCTAATGCACTCGCTAGCGGAGACTTATCCAGCCGGGTTGATAAAAAAGTTGCCGCTCGTGGCGATGAAATTGGTGAGCTTGCTCAGGCATTTAATAGTATGGCTGATGCAATTGAAACCATGATAAACAATCAGCAACGGCTAATGGGCGATATCTCCCATGAGTTAAGAACGCCATTGACTCGCCTACAGTTATCCTTAGCCTTAGCCCGTAAAAAAGAGCAAGGCAGTGTTGAAATCGAGCGGATTGGCTATGAAGCCGAACAACTAGAAGACTTAATATCAGAGTTACTCACTCTTTCACGAGTGACGATCAGTAACAGCGAGAATAAAGTTCACCTTGAGCTAGCGGAATCATTAAGCCAGATCCTTGATGATGCTGACTTTGAAGCCGAACAACAGCAAAAGCAGTTGGATATTGAAATCCCTGAATCTATTAGTTTAGATCACTATCCAAAGTCACTATCTCGTGCCATTGAAAATGTGCTGCGAAATGCTATTCGTTATGCCGATAGCAAAGTCAGCATCAAAGCTCTGCAGCAAGGCAATGAAGTGCTGGTTACTATCAGTGATAACGGACCTGGTATTGATGAAACTGAACTTGAAGACATATTTAAACCTTTCTACCGACCAGATAGCGCACGCGATCGAGAATCTGGTGGCTGGGGCTTAGGGCTGGCGATTACACAAGCGGCCATTAAGTTAAACCAAGGAAGTATCAGGGCCAGTAATGTTAATCCACAAGGCCTGCAGGTCAGCATTACTCTTCCAGTAAAAATGAAAAGTTAAGTTTCATTTTAGTACGGCTGCTCAAATATCAATGATGGATTAAGTCTATTAACCGACTTAATCCATCATTTGTTTTACACCCTAGAATGTTGGCGTATAATTCCGAGCTCACTCAATCAAGGTAACGCCCATGTTTAATATTGCTCTTTACGAACCAGAAATCGCTCCAAACACCGGCAATATTATCCGCTTATGCGCTAACAATGGCGCCAAACTCCATTTGATTGAACCATTAGGGTTCGACTTAGAAGAAAAGAAGTTACGTCGAGCAGGGTTAGATTATTCCGATTTAACCAATATCACCCGCCATAAAAACTTTGATGCTTTTTTAGAAGCAATGGCAGGCAAGCGCATTATGGCTTGTACCACCAAAGGTAGTCGCCCCCATAGTGAGCTCGCCTTTGCTAAAGATGATGTGTTGTTATTTGGCCCAGAAACCCGTGGTTTGCCAATGGAAATCATTGAATCTATTCCAACCAGCCAGCGTTTACGCATTCCAATGGCGGCCAGTAACCGCAGCCTAAACCTGTCAAATTCTGTGGCGATTATCAGTTATGAAGCATGGCGTCAGCTTGATTACGCAGGTGCCGAATAAGGTTTACCGCAAGTTGATTGGGCTTAGCTCAATCGCACGAATAAGTTGGTATTGCTCGCTATCATCATCAAGGTAGTGAGCGCTTTGGCGCCAAAGCCAAGTTTCTGAACCATTTTCTGTACGGCTATCACTGCCCTGCACTGCAGCCGTTGAAGATTTAGGTTCAAAGCGTAATCTAATAAGCGCAGGGCGCTGATTCAACTGTCCTTTCCCTAAAAAAGTAAAGCTATCACCTCGTTGATATAAGCTAAATAATTGCTCTCTATCTTCACCCACGCCATCAGTATACGTCAGCAAAACATCATTCCCTTGTGCTCTAAACCACCACACTTCACTGTTAGGGTTACTGTCACCACGGCTCACAGTCAGCATCAAATTACGTTTATCAGATGAGCAAATAGCAGAGGTTGTGACTTGTCTGGGCGCGACACCATTTTTAGCAGCTGATCCCTGCCAGTCGCCATCAAGTACCGGGCAAAATTGACTCAAATCGACTTTTGCCGCAAACGCTCTAGGGGCAATCATCATCACTAAAATCACCATCATTAAGATGATGAGATATTTACCCTTTGATAAGCCTGCTTGATACCACATCAACAAAGACACCCTTGGTTTAAATGATTCACTAGCAAGAACACTATTTTATTGCGGTTATTTTTTCAATTAGAACTTCGTATCGAACCATAAGAATCAAACAATAAAAATGCCTTTCACCATAGGTAAAAGGCACTGTTTAACGCATTCAGCAATATTGCTTACTTAGCGCTGTATCAACTCAGTTCAGCTTATTGACCAAAACCCACATCTGTCATATTAATCTGGGTCACTTCGCCATACTCTTTCGCGATATCAGCGACTTTAGCTGCATTACCAATTAACACAAACTGTAAGTTATCTTGTGGGAAGTAAGTGCTAATTAAGCGCTTGGTTTCCTCAAGGGTCAATCCATCTACTTTAGCTTGGAACTCATTAATAAATGAGTCATCAAACTGGTAGATATACATATCTGCCATCAAGTCAGCTAGTTGACCACCGGTTTCAAATTTAGGCGGGTACTGGCCTTTTACATAAGCTTTAGCTGAGTCTAGAGTTTGCTGATCGATGCCTTGCTCCCATAAGCGAGCATAAGTTTTTAAGGCTAAATCCATCGCTTCTTTAGTGGTGCTGGTTTTGGTAAAGGTACTAATATGGAAAGTACCTGAATCAGAAAACGCATTAAAACCAGAGCGCGCCCCATAGGTTAAGCCTGCATTTACACGTAGTTCATCGTTAAGCCACGAAGTAAAACGGCCGCCTAAAATAGTATTGACCACAGTTAACCCTACATAATCTGGGTTATCGCGGCTGATACCTAAACCACCAAAAATAAAGGTCGTTTCAATGGCATCAGGCTTATCTACTAGCAGCACTCGGCTAGATGACAAGCTAGGTAAACCTTGACTTAAATCCGGCTGCACCGCTTTTTCAGTGCCTTGCCAATCACCAAAGGCTTGGGTTAGTTTAGCCTTCATCTCAGCGGCATCGAAATCACCCACGACATTAATCGCCATGTTACTCGGCTGATAATAACTTTTGTGGAATGCGCGCAGTTGAGCAATATTGATCTCGGCTAACGAAGTGCTATTGCCCGTTGTTGGGTTAGCGTAAGGGTGCTGGCCAAAGACCATTTTAGAGTAGTATCGACCAATCACAGCACGAGGGCTTTCTTTTGCTTGAGATAAGCCGACAATTTCACGCTGTCTTAGCTTCTCAAATTCAGTGCTATCAAAGTCAGGCGACATCAGTACGTCTTGCATAATAGCTAGAACCGTATCAACGTCTTTACTCATAAAGTCAGCAGTAATTAATGTGCTTTCGCGACCTGATGCGGTATTTAAACTAGCACCAAGAAAATCAACCGTCTGCTCTATCTCAGCTTTGGTTTTGCCACCCGCACCTAGCATTAAGCTTTTAGCGGTCATATACGACACACCTGAAGTGGTATCATTGACTGCGCCTGCACGCACCACAGCATTCACATTAATGATCGGCACTTCCGACTGCACCATAAAGTTCACTTTAAGGCCATTGTCTAAAGTCATCGACTCGTATTGCGGCATGCTAAAGCTGCCTGTATCTACCGTTTTAGCACTTTCACTAGTACTAGCACAGCCCGTCAGAGCTAGAGTGCAAGCCAGCGCAATCGCCGATACTGTGGTGTTATTGCTAAATCTTGAAAGTGAAATCATTGGTCAGCTCCTTCTGTTGCAGCTAACACGCCCACTGTGCGATTGGCTTTACGTAAATAGGTTTGCGCTACACGCTGAATATCTTCAACTGTCACCTTGTTATAAGCTTCAGGAGCCGTAAATAGCTTTTCATAACTACCAAAATACAACTCATAACGACCTAATGTATTAGCGCGGCCATTAATGGTTTGCATAGTGCGGTAAAAGTCCATTAGCTTAATATTCTTAACTTTTTCAAGCTCGTTTTGGCTTACGCCTTCTAAGCTAATGCGATTGATTTCAGCAATCATATTGGCTTCAAGTTGCACAGCATCAATACCTGAATTGGCAACGCCCATAAAGTAAAATAAGTTAGGGTCAAACGACATGGGTAAATACGACATCACGTTGGAAGCGACTTGCTTGTCGACTAATCCTTGATAAAGGCGCGAGCTATTACCTTCACTGAAAATGGTATTCAGTAAATCTAACGCGTAGTAATCTTCATGCTTTGTTGAAGGCACATGGTAAGCCAACATCACATTGGGCGTGCTCACTGACGCTTTTTCGACAAATACGCGGCGCTCACCTTTTTGCAGCGGCTCTACTGTGCGTACAGCTTTAGGTGGCGTTTGTGCAGGAATGACACCAAAGTACTGCTTTGCAAGTTTTTTCACTTCAGCCACTTTGACATCGCCAGCAATTACTACCACGGCATTATTCGGGGCATAGTAAGTTTTATGATATTGCTGTAAATCTTCTAAACTCCAAGCGGCAATATCAGACTCATGGCCAATCACTGACCAACTGTAAGGATGTGCTCTAAATGCAGCACTTTTCACTTCTTCTTGAATGGTGCGCCAGTTTGAATTTTCAAGCCCGGTAGTGCGCTCTGATTGCACCACGCCGCGTTCGCTTTCAACCATTTCAGGATTAATATCCAAATTTGCGATACGGTCTGCTTCTAAATCAAAGATGGTTTCTAACGCATTGGCTGGAAACCAATCGGTGTACACCGTGATATCTTCAGTGGTGTAAGCGTTATTAGCGCCACCAGCAGCTTCCATCGTGCGGTCAAACATTTTAGGACCAAACTTTTTTGAACCATTAAACATCATGTGTTCGAAAAAATGCGAAATCCCAGTGATGCCAGGTACTTCATTACGAGAACCGACCTTCCAAAATAAGTACATGTTGGCGTTAGGAATACTGCTGTCTTCTAACACCATGATCTTCATGCCATTGTCTAACGTAAACGTATTCACATCTTCTTGAGTCGTGGCATGTGCTGCAATGCTCATCCAAGATGTCAGTAATACCACTAACGCGGTTATTCTGCGTGTCATGATTGTTTCCTTTTTTAAATCGTAAAATACGACGATTAATTAACCTGAATTCGAGTTACTTAGTTGCACCTAACGCCGTTAAGGCAATTTGAGTCATGGTTTGTACGCCAACTTTTAGCGCGCTTTCATCCACATAAAATGATGGTGAATGGTTACTTGCTACTGTAGCTGGATCTTTACCCTCTGGCGTTACCCCAAGAAAATAGAACAGGCCTGGAGTTTCCAGAGCGTAATATGAAAAGTCTTCTGCACCGGTAATCAGTCCTGGCTCAATTAGATTGTCATCACCGACGACACCACGGATCACAGGGCGCATATCCGCCACTAACTGCGGATTATTAACCGTTACCGGATAACCTGCATCAATCTCAGTAATCGCTGTTGCACCCAATGTTTTAGCAGATAACTCGGCAATTTCAGCAAGCTTAACTTTAATCTCGGCGCGCATGTCTTGGTCAAAGGTACGAATAGTACCAATCAGTTCGACTTCATCAGGAATAATGTTTGAGCGAATACCGCCGTTAATGGCGCCAAAGCTGACAACTGCAGGCGCTTTAGTAACATCAACTTGACGACTAATAATAGTTTGCACGCTAGTAATAATCTGCGCAGATGCCACTATCGGATCCACTCCGCCCCACGGACGTGAGCCATGAGTCTGACGGCCTTTAACGGTAATCGTAAACGAATCTTCCGAGGCCATTGCTGGGCCTGAACGTAAGCCAATCACACCAGTAGGTAGGCTTGAAGTGACATGCATACCAAACACTTGATCTGGTTTACGTTTAGCAAATAAGCCTTCTTTTAGCATGAGTTCAGCACCGCCTTCTTCGCCAGCAGGCGCTCCCTCTTCAGCAGGCTGGAAGATAAACATCACATCACCTGCAAGACTGTCCGTGGAGTTAACAAGGTTTTCGGCAACGCCCATTAACATAGCAACATGAGTATCATGGCCACAGGCATGCATCACACCAACAGTTTGACCGCGATAGGTATCAGTGGCTTTAGATGCAAAAGGTAAATCAACTTCTTCAGTGACAGGCAAGGCATCCATGTCAGCGCGAATACCGATAAGCGGCCCGGGCTTAGCACCTTTTAATATCGCCACAACCCCAGTATGAGCGACACCGGTTTGCACCTCTAAACCTAAAGATTCAAGGTGCTTAGCAATCACTTTGCTGGTTCTAAATTCACGATTAGATAATTCAGGATGTTGGTGTAAATCTCTACGCCACTCAATTACTTTTTGTTCGACATCTGCAGCGAGCTGAGCTGCATCGGGGGTTTTAGCCATTATTGAAGGAGCAAAAGAGCCTGAAAGTGTCGCAAGACACAAGGCGAGTGTAGTGAGGCGCATAAATCATCCATGGTTATTATCATTTTTGTTGCGATTTAATCTACAGGGTCTAGCCGAAGTTGTTAAATATTTTGTTATTGCAGAGCCTAAGAAATTGTTTCGATTTGTTTACTTAGTGAACCGTTCACTTTATAAATAACCATGAAAATGAATCGAAACCGGCAAGCCAAGCTTGATTGAGCGGAAAATAAAGCTCGAGCGAGTGATAATTAAGGGTCGAGTGAGTGGAAGTTGAGGGTTAAGGGTTGAGTGAATGGAAGTTAAGTTTAATCAGTTTATAGCTAAAAGCGGCAATGTTAGCCTTGATATCCCAGATTGGCATATTCAAAATCAGTCATGGGCTGTTTTTTGCGCCCATAGCGACATTGGTTCTGTCATTGGTGACTTACTGTGTACAAGCAATAATCCTCTTCAACAAACCATTGAAGTCACCTCAGGTAGTTTACAAAAATCATCTAATAACATTGCCCAAGTTTCATTAGCAGAGCAGCAAAGGTTATTGGCTTTAGAAATTGAAAATGATGATACCGACTTTCTCAATATCGTTGATACTGGCAGCACGGTTACTCAACTTATCAGCCAACAGATACCGTTGCAGGCGCAAAGCGGGTTACTTGAAACATTACTTACTCAGCTAGATTTACAGCACCTTAAAGATTGCGGTTTTCGAGAGCTATCAACCGGTGAAACCCGTCGTGTCATGTTGGCTCGCGCCATTGCCTCTCAGCCAGATTTCTTAGTGCTAGATAACCCTTTTGCAGGATTAGATATCGACCACAGAGCATCACTTACAACTTATTTAAACCAATTATTCATTCCCATGATGGTGATATTTTCTCGTGAAGAGGATATGCCGCAATGGATTGAACAAGTGGCGATATTTAGTCACGGTAAACTCGATAGCATAATGGACAAAACCAGCTGGAATAGTCACCCCGTTATCGGGCAAATTAAGTCACAATCTAAAGTCCAAAGTGAGTTAATGCTGGCTTTGATGCAGCGCCATCGCCACCAAAGTCAATTTGAAAACCCAATATTTGAATTGAGCAATGGCAAAGTGGCATACAGTGATAAAACTATTTTCACTGATGTTAATTGGCGCATTGATAAAGGCCAACATTGGCAAGTTAAAGGCCCAAACGGCTGCGGTAAAAGTACCTTGTTAGGACTAATATTTGGCGATCACCCTCAGTGTTATAGCAACGATATACAAATCTTTGGCAAGCAGCGTGGCAGTGGCGAAACGATTTGGGAAATTAAGCAACATATCGGCATGGTGTCATCAGCATTACACCTTCAATATCGCGTGAATTGCAGTGCCATCGATGTCATTTTATCGGGTTTTTATGACTCAATAGGCCTTTACCAAAAAGCCACTGCACCTCAGTTAGAAATAGCTAAAGACTGGTTAACGATTTTGCACATGGAAGAATTGGCTAACACACCTATCAAGCAACTCGATTATAGTCAGCAACGATTATTGTTAATCGCCCGAGCGCTGGTAAAACAACCTACGTTATTAATATTAGATGAGCCCTATCAAGGATTAGATTACTTGGGGATCCGCTTAGTCAGAAATACGCTTGAATTAATTGCTCGAGAAAATCTCAGCCAGCTTTTGTATGTGTCTCATTACCATGAAGACAGTTTAGACAGCATCAATAATTATCTAGAATTTGTTTTTGACCAAAACACCAATGGCTATAAAGCCGTGTTGAGTTGAGTTGAGTTAACTTTCCCGAACCCAATTTATCAGAACCGATGAACGACGAAATTGAATCTGTTAATCTTGCTCTTCAATTTTACGTTCTTTGGCCGCGGCTTCTTTTGCTTCTCTGAGGTATTTATCGGCGCGGGACTCTCGCTCTTTAAATTGAGCTTGCGACTTCTCTATCTGCTCTTTTTCCCATTCACCCGACTCTTGACGCTCTAAGATTTCTTGCTCGCGAGACTGGGTGTCACTGGCGGCTTTACGGGCTTTTTCTAACTGACTTTGCTCAGTCTTTTTAGAATCAATTCGGCCTTGTTCAGCTTGCTGGGATAAGGTCAGACGCGGTTTATCACTGGCTGTTGCTGCAACAGTTACAGTAAAAGAGGCTGCTAGCATCAAACTCATAAAAGCCATTGCTGTGATACGGTTCAACATACTCATTATCTTCCTTGTTTTGTTGCTACTAGTTCTCTTGAGCATAGCGTGCACGCACGGCTGCAGGCATGGCATCTAGCTTATGTTGCACCATTGCATCAAAGGCTGCAAACATAGGTGCAATGTCCAATGATGGACTTATAGCTTGCAGCATATACGCTGTCGCTTCTAGGGTCGATAAGCTATCACTACGCTTTGCCTTGCGAATTCGATATTGCGATACCCCTTCAAACTCAATATGCAGCGCAGGTAAATCCAATAACCACGGATTCAGCTGGAGCATTTTAAAGGCTTTACGCCAAGTGCCATCAATCAATAAAATAATACACTCTTCAGGTGCACCTGACTCAGCAGCGCTTTGACTGGTTTCACTCGGATAAACTAAATAAACCGGTTTACCTGCTTCCTGTAAATAAACTTGCAGCTCAGCAAAGTCATCCGCCCTTTCACCCACCACCACCTTCGTCGCAGGTAAGGTTAAGCACAATAACTTCACCGTATTTTTAGCATGCTCAACTTCTGATGGGTGCTGCAACACAATCACCTCTGTCTTAATCGACATAGGAGACACACTATCGCAAATACAGGTTGTCGTCGGGTAACCGCAACCGTCACAGATAACTCTAATACATCACCTCGATGAACATTTTTATACTTTATTCAGCCATTACATATTTACATCTTGAGAGACTATTTTAGCGCTAATTAGCTGTGCTGTACCAGAAACAACAATGCCGCTGAGTATTATTCAGCGGCATTGCCTTAAATCAATTTCTAGCTAAGGAATTAATGCTCTGGGTGAACTTGTTCCATATGCAAATGGTTTAAGCTTTTAAGCGACATCATCACCAGTAATAATAAAGATAAACCGCCCATCAATAAGGCAACTGCATATGGCGCGCTAATGTCGGTCATTTGCACTAAAGCCGCTAACACAGATGCGCCGCTCATTTGAATACAACCTAACATGGCAGCGGCAGTACCAGCTCGCTCACCAAAAGCCGACAACGCCATTGAGGTTGCAGGGCCAAGTAAAATAGCAAAGCCAATACATAGCAGCATCATAGGCAACATAAAGCCAAAGCCTGCCGCTAAACCTGATTGTGGCCCTACTAGTTGCACCACCACTTCAAGTGCTGCAGCCAATAACATCATACCTAGTGCTACCACTACAGCGGGACGATTACCAATATGCTTAACTAATACAGGCGCAGCAAAACAAGCGGCAATATTTACTGCAGCGTTTAAGCCAAACAAGCCACTAAAAGCAAGCTCACTGACACCTAGATGACCAATCAACCACATTGGTGAATATGATACGTAAGTGATAATTGACGCCATCGCCACCATACAAGCGCTGGCATAAAACAAGAAGTGTGCGTCACCTAACACAGGTTTATAGCGTGCCCAGCGATAAAGGGCGCCGCTTGTATCTGTATTCTCAGGACGTGTTTCAGGGAATTTTATTAACACGATAGCGAGAACCACAATCGCGTAAAGCGCCATAAAGATGAAGGTTGAACGCCAGCCGAACTGCAATGCCAATAAGCCGCCTAACGTCGGTGCCAAAGCAGGGATCACGCAAATAGCACCATTTAAGTAGCTATACATTTTGACGCTTTCTTTGCTGCTGTAGCAATCACGCACCGCACTGAATACCACAATAGACGTTGAACAAGCAGCTAAACCTTGCAGTACACGAGCTATTTGCAGCACTTCAAACTCTTGCGCCATTGCCCCAATCAAACTACTGATACCGTAAAATACAATACCAAATAGCGCGATAGGTCGACGGCCAAAGCGATCGGCCAAAGGACCAATTAAAATCTGCCCAAGACCCATAGAAAATAAGAACAACACCAACGTCGACTGCACCTGACTGCCACTTACGCCATACTCTAATGCCATGGTTGGCATTGATGGCAAGTAAATATCGATGGCTAATGGGCTTAGTAGCACCATAAACATCAGCGTTGGCAGCAAATTACGTCTCATTGTTCTATTCTCTTTCTTTAATTCAAATGTTGATTCTGGCGCGCATTCTAGACTACTCATGGTATGAATAGAAATGGTATGATTTCCTAAGTAAATTTCCCTAGAGGAATATCAGTAAAGGAATATCACATGAATATTGATAATCTTGCCAAGATTGACTTAAACCTGCTGGTCATCTTGCAAGTCCTGCTTGAAGAGCAAAGTGTCACCCGTGCAGCGAGCCGTTTGCATTTAAGTCAGTCAGCGCTAAGTAAAAGCCTTAATCGTTTACGGGTAACCCTTGATGATCCTTTATTTCAGCGAACGGCTCACGGTTTAAAGCCGACTGCTCACGCTGTTCAGTTAGGGCATCAATTGCCGCAAATACTACAAACTTTGCATCAACTGACTCAGCCACCCACCTTTATCCCCGCTAGCAGTCATCAGGATTTCTCATTTTCTATGGTCGAGAGCGCCTATGAAACATTACTGCCGTATTTTATTGGTAGAATTTTACATGATGCACCTAACGTCAAACTCGACTCTTATGTGTGGACAGAAAAGTCGATGCAAGACTTACAGTTGGGCCAAATTGATTTTGGTATTGCAGGTCGTGATACTCATCCGCAAGCAGATCTTAAAATTGAGCAACTGCCTGATGGCATTGAATATCAAACCTTATTTAAAGATAAGCAAGTGTGCTTAGTCCGCAAAGATCACCCAATGCTAGACCTGATCCAAAATAAAAAATGGGACTTAGATACCTATTTAAGCATGTCGCATGTGCAAGTTCGTTGTGAAGGTAATGATTGGTGGGCATTGGATTACCATTTAGCTGATTTGAACTTACGACGTCGGATAAGTACCACGGTGCCCGACTTTTATGGAGCGGCAAGCATTTGCGCCCATAGCGATTTGATATTTACCCTGCCATCGAGCTTTGCTCGTCACGCAGTAAAATTATATCCGCTAGAAGAAATACCCTTACCATTTGAATTTATGCCAATGGCCTATGTGTTGTTATGGCATGAACGCAATAGCCAAGCACCTGGGCATTTGTGGCTAAGAAACATCATTTGTGAAAGTGTCGCTACAGCAGTGAAACAAACTCAAATCGAAATGCTGAAATAACACTCATAAGCTCAATCTATTTATACACTTGTGCTATTCCACCCTCAATATGGGTAGCAATCATGATCAAACATTAATCAGGATTAACGTGACGTTAATAGTGCTTTTATTGCACACTGAAGATGTCATCACTATAAAAAATAATTTTATGAAAGGTTAAAACAGTATCCATCGCCATTTTGATACTCGTTCTATCCATATATTGAGGAACATCAATGAATTTTAATCAGTTTGTAAATCAAGCACAGGTCAAGCAACGCGTTGGCACTATGCATCCATTTATTGCACTACTGTCGATTGTTGCCATCGGTATTACATCGATTGTACTGCTACCATTTTTATTGGTATTTGCGCTAGTGAGCTTTATTGGGCTCAATCTATTAAGCCGTAAATACCTAGCACCTAAAATGCAGCCAATATTCGGTAAACGTCCGCAACAAGATGAAGTGTACCGAGGTAACCCGAATGTACAGCGCGAACAGTCTTTATATAAATCAGAGATGTTTAAGCGTTCTAACCCATCATCAGGCGGACGCACTTTCGAGCATCAAGCAGACTAAACATTCATATGGTCAGTCAACCTTGATCCCCCCGAGGTTGATCGGTCATGATGTTTATTAAGGATTTTGAATATTTATAGCTCAAACTAAAACACCGCCAAATGGCGGTGTTTTTATTAGGAAATTATTGAAAGGAATTTTTATAAATAAGCTTATTATGTCTTAATTTTATTCTTAAACTTAAATTCCATTTTTGAAACTAAATCACTATATCGGTCAAAGATTTAACTTCTGCTATCTTTACTAAAATCTTATCTGCACTTTTGCTACCAATGCCATCAAGTTTAATTAACTGCTCTTTTGAAAGGGAGATAACATCTCTAGCTGTTTTATAGCCTGCACTTATTAATGAATTTTCTACTCTAATATTTATATTAAAAATTTGTTTTAAGTATCCATTATTTTGATAGTGATATCTTACTAAATCTTCAAAGGAAAAATTAATAGTAAACATCAAAACATCAATTATTGACTCATAGTTATTGTAATAATTGAGTAATTTATTCTCTACATATCGTAGTTCTTGATTCTTATCTATATATTGTTCTATTAAATTCACACGTTCAAAAATACTATCATTTCGAAAGTATATATCTTTTATATCGCAAACAAATTTAATGTAATCATCACGTTTTACACCGTAGGCATCTGACGCGCCAACCTCATCGTTCTCAAATAAGGAAAATTCACATTTTACCTTTGGAAGCCAAACTCCATGCTGTTCTTCCTTTAAAAAATCAGGTATATCCTCTTCACTCTTCACACATTTACCATCTGCACGAAGAATTTCAGTAGGTGTTCTTAACAAAAATGTTGGGGAAAACGTTAAGCCATCAATAATATCGTTGAGTTCAGAACTATTATTAAAATCACTAGACTTACTAGAGCTTGCATTCATAGTTTGTGCATCATTTGTCGCACCACTTAAATAATTGAAAATTTTCTTAAACACAATTCCTCCCCAACTCCTCTAGTTATCCACTATAAAAATAACGAATAATTACGTCCTTTATTAATTAAATAATCTTACTTCTGTTATCTAACTGATGCAAAATCATTTTATGCTTTAACCACATAACCTAAAGTCGTGGCGCTTCGCCCACACCAGACCGAAAGGGAGTGAACAGCAACTCCCTCTTATTCTTATTGATAAGTACAACCCACCCGCTCCATTGAAGTGTTACTCCCTCAATCTTATAAGTGAATTTTCTAACGCCTCAGATTCGCCTTCCATGGCTCAATCTAAGGCTATCTCGGCATCCATGCCGAGCTCACGAAAATAAACTTAACGCTCTCGGACACTTCAAACGGAGAACATTTAACCTGCAAGTTCAACTCTTACCCCTAGGTAAACTAAGTTATTATTATCAATAAGTTATCGCTTTCTTAATTAAGCCTAAGTATTCATAGATATTGAGCTTATCAAGAAAATCGCGTGAGTCTGGCCATGGATGGCCAGCTAGCTTTCGAGGGGAAGGGACGCCCCATCGGAAGCGATAGCGATTTTCGTAGATGGGCAAGAACACTCAAATGTGTTTTCAGGCTAGATAAACTTCCGTTGGAAATTTTGCTTTATAAATTTCGCCGGAACGGCTAGGGATATCGAAAAGGGAAAAGCTGTTGTTTCCCTTTCGTCTGGTGTGGGCGAAGCGCCACGACCTTGATCTGTTTTATGTAGAAGAAATTAATTAAAAAGGTAATCCAGACATCTAAACTTAACTACCCAAAGATAAAATTAAGCCAAGATCCCTTGTGCATGAATCAAAGATTTAAGCTCTTCATCACTAGGTTTAAGCGCGATCACATTATCAATTTGAATTTGAAGCGATTGCCAAATCGGTTCGATAATCTCGGCTTGTTCATCATTTGCATATTGTTTTGCAAGCTTAAGCAGTGACGCTGACTCCACCACATCAATGCGCTTAAACACGCCATCTGCCAGCGCTACACTGAGCTCTATCATTGCAGGCACACTGCGGCCGTAGTTAATCACATCACGTAAATAACTCTCTGCTAGACACACATCTGCACCTAGACCCGAATCATCGTTAAGCATATGCTGCGCGCGGGTAAACATGGCATCTAGTTGCCCTTGCTCCGCCGCTTCGGCTAACCAATGTTCACTGGTATTAGCGTTGGCTTCACAGCCTTCACCGTTAAACAGCATTAACGCTAAATGGTATTGAGCATGTGGGTAGCCCGCTTGGGCAGCTTTATTGATCCACTCAAAAGCTTTGTCTAACTGTTGCTGCTGATAATACAGTACGCCAAGGTTAGACATGGCTTCGGTATTTTCAGCTAATGCCGCTTTTTCAAGCCATGTTGCTGCTACGGTTAAATCAACACTGAAGTTTTCACTGCCAACTAAATAGAAGAATCCCAATAACGCTTTGGCTTCAACCACACCTTCTTTAGCGGCGCGTTCAATAGCAAGCTCGCCT
Organism: Shewanella sp. GJ50-10; assembly: GCF_055808815.1. Lineage (NCBI taxonomy): Bacteria > Pseudomonadati > Pseudomonadota > Gammaproteobacteria > Alteromonadales > Shewanellaceae > Shewanella > Shewanella sp. GJ50-10. The sequence goes on from NZ_JBVVSS010000001.1 coordinate 4,210,747, forward strand.
GCTACAGCATTTTTACTACCGTTGTATCCATGAAGTAATGCAACCCCATGCTCAAACAAAGCTTGTTGGTGCTTATCTGATGCCAATTCAAACCAATTAGCTGCTTGTTTGAAGGTACTGACTGATTCAGCATGCTCAGCTGCTTCTTGATCAAGAGATTGCTCTTGTTCTTGCTGCATTAATGCTTTTGACTTAAGCGACATACCCACTAAATACTGCGCTTGATGATCGTTATGCATAACGGCTTGATAGCACAGTTCACGACCAACAAACGAGTCAAAAGCTTCAAATTGATATTCAGGCGCTTTTTTACGATGGACTTTAGGGTAAAGCAGCGTAATTAACGACAAGATATTCTTGATGGTCTTTTCAGCCAACGAGACTAATTGCTCTTGAGTTAAATGGTATTTTTCAGGATGTGCGCCACGGTTACCGTCACTACGCAGTCGATGCAATGCTCTAGTCGTAGGTACATCAATTAAACGCATGCGATTTAACTGCTCGATGCGATCATATAGATTGGGGCTATTAAATTTGACTGACTGCTTTTCTGCCAGTAATGAAGTCACTTGATGGGTAAAGCTGCGGACAAACACCAAAGCTTGGGTTGGAATATCCCTGACATAACTTTTCGCTTTGGTGTAATCATCCACTATTTCAGCTGAGAAGCCGCCAATAAACTCAATATCATTTAACACTGGCGGTTACTCCTCTGCTGTTATTCGCTTTTCACTTAGATTTCAGTGGTCTCTGATTCTTTATCATCAGTATTACGGTTAACCATATACAATCTGAATAGCGCTACGTTAACGAAAAGTCCTAAAAATGCGAACAAGGTATCAATAATCACTCGTAACGGGAATCCACCAAATTCAGTTAACTGTAAAACGATTCCACCCACTAATGAAAGTGGCAGATACAGCATTAAAATCATCATGGTTTTCAGCACGATTGGTGATGAAAACTTAAAGCTACTTTTAATCGCTTCTAATGGTGTTACACGTTCTACAATCACCATAAAGTTGACGTATGCAAGACGAGCAAACAAGTAAAAGCTGATACTTAAACCAATCACCCAAAACGGGCCAAATACTGCAAATAGCATCACTGGCGCTAAAATCGCTAAGCCAGAGAATACACCAGCAAGTAGTAATGGCGGTACAAAGGTAAAGCTGTTTTTCAGTACCATACCCGGGGTAACTTCATGGCCACGTGAACGCACTTCCAGATATAAGGTTAGTGCTGCGATAAGCAATGAAAATATTAATAACAGCACCATCATTGCGGCACCATGAATGGCACCAAACTGTGGTATTTCAACTTCACTTTGAGCCGCCAATTCACTACCTAACCATATCTGGATCATCACTTGAATGATCAGTAATGGCACAGTTAATGAGGCAAGCTGAGCGATATGGTTACGAAAGAAATTATATGCTTCAGCCAAAATTGCAGACAATGACATGGGATTTCCAATAATCTAAATAGACAAATATGCTGCTAAGGATACCGAAAAAACTGCGTTTTTGCACAATTGATATCAAGAGAGCGTAAAGTTAATGAAATCATTTGTCACATTTTTGTGAATAACGTTAAAATGGTCACAGGATAAGGAAAACTAACCTTTAAACATTCCAGATGAACCACAGGATGGCCACGATGAAATTAACCCCAGCAGTCAGTCTTTTAATTACAATTTTTGCAGTTACTTCACCAGCGCAAGCGGGTTGGTTGGACAGTATTTTTGGCTCAGAAGAAAAGACAGTAGAAAAGGTAGAAACTGCTACTGATGTCCAATCTGCTGATTTGGTCGGTAACGTGATGTCACAGCTTGGACTCAGTAAAGATCAAGCAGAAGGTGGTTTAGGAACATTGCTAAGCCTTGCCCAGTCTAACTTAGGTGACTCTGATTTCAGTCAATTATCAAATAGCATTCCTGGTGCTGACGCACTTTTATCGGCTGTTCCAGCCCTATCCGCTGACGATGGCATGTCAGGTTTATTGTCTCAAGCAGGCGATTTAGGTACATCTTTTGAAGGTGCAGCCATGGTATATGATGCGTTTGAAGAGTTAGGCATTAAAAAAGAATACGTTGCACCAATGGTAGATATCGCTAAATCATATTTAGAAACTAACGGCAGCGAAGGTACCGTTGATTTGTTAATGAAAGGCGTAAACTCACTGCTGTAAACCTAGCGCAGATTGAGGATTAATTTTATTTAATGCCGAGCCATTCGCTCGGCATTATTGTCTCTGTTAAGCTTAATCTAATCTACATTTTCAACACTCGCTATTGCTGCAGCAAATTTGCAGTCGTTTAGGAGGCATTATGATCGCGAAATTAAAACAGTTTTTACAGTCGCACGCCCAAGCAACCACCCCAGAAGATCAAGCACAGCAGCTGAAACTTGCGGCGGTGAGTTTACTGCTTGAAGTCATGTATGCCGATGAAACCTTAGACGAGCAGGAAGTGGCGATGTTACCAAGTATGATAAGTGGCAACTTAAATATCAGTGCAGCAGAAGCCAATGCATTAATTGACGAGGCTAAGTTAGTTCAAGGCAACTCTATTTCATTGTTTGAGTTTACCGCTGAAATTAATGCTCAGTGCTCTATTGAGCAAAAGCAAAAATTACTACTATGTATGTGGAAGTTGGCCTACTCGGATGGCAAGTTATGCCGAAATGAAGATCAAATCATTCGCCGTACCGCAGATTTACTGTATTTAAAACACAGTGAGGTTATTCAAATGCGTAATATTGCCATGGAGCAACGTTAGTTTATCTTCTGAGTCACTCCATAACGGTATTAACTGCAGCGCCACTTTAATCGAAAGTAGCGCTGTTTTTATTTGGCAAACGTTTTCGTTAAACGATCTGTTTTCGTAACTGATGCTGCTTTTGCCAATACATAAATGGCGCTACCACCAACACCAGAATAAACGAATACAGCATGTTTTCAGCCAGCGCGATACCGACTCCGATACAAAAAAGACAGCCCCCCACTACTAAAGGTAAAAAGCGTTTACTGAGTAATTTAGCCGCCGATAGCATGGTCAATAAGTAGATAATCACAAATACGCCATTACTCCATGCAATCAAATCCTCTAGCTTTTGTTCAGTGACAAAAGTAAACGTAATCACCACTACCATGGTGACTAAAATGGTTATTAAGGCGCGTAAAGGCACGCCGAATTGATTAAGCTTGCTAAAGTAACTTGGCAACACACCTTCTTTACTAAAGCTCCACAGCAAACGGGCTGCACTGGCGCAATACACATTAACGGTAGCAATACCGCTGGCGATACCTAAAATACCAATGACTTGTGCGCCCATGCCTTGCCATACAAAGCTACCCAATAAAGCATCAAAGGCATGGATCATCGCTAAGCCTTGTTTATCACTTGGCACCATTAGCAGCAGTAAAGTACAAATAAGATAAATGATCCCCACCAGTACTGTGCCAATCATCATTGCAGGCAACATGTCTTTTTTAGGATTTTTAAAATCATTCGCCAAGTGTGTCATGGCTTCGATCCCTAAAAAGCTCCAAAAGCCAATCCCCATTGCCAGCATCACGGTAGAAACTTCAGGCGTTGCCATGCTCGTTAAAGTTTCAACTTCACTAACATTGGTACCACTGGCGCCAAACAACACCGCAACTACAGCGACAATCGCTAAAGTCAGCGCAAACTGCAGCTTGGCAGAAACCTGAATACCGCGGTAATTTAGCAGCAAAAGCACCACCACAATGGCAAGTTCAGCAGCCAGTTGCCCCCAGCCCGTAATAGATACCAAAGCATCCATAAACTGGAAGGTCATTAAAATGGCCGCTGGGGCTCCAATAGGAATCACAAACAAGAAAATTAACCCAATGGTTCTCCCTGCTGTAGTGCCAAATGCTTTCTCAATGAAAAACGCAGGCCCTGCCGCATGGGGGAAACGGCTAGCTAATAAACCAAACACCACAGCCACAGGCAAAATGGCGACGGTGAGAATAACCCATGCCAATAAAGCACCACTATTGGCCACTGCAATGGTCATTTGCGGTAATATAAATACTCCTGTACCGAGCAAAGTGGTGGCCATCAACCCAGCACCTTGCCAGCGCCCTATCGTTCCTGTAATTTGATTCATTGGCTTATTCTATGGTGAAGTTTGAAAGAATTATAAATTGATTTTACTAAACAAACTGCCGTTAATAACCCGCAAGTTCACCTATAAAACCGACAATATGACGGCATTAACAAACATTACCGACTATATGCTGGCCGCATGATGATAATAAGTAAATAGACTGCGTGCTGTATAGATTGTTTATCTATCTAAATTTAGGCATAACCTTCAGTAATCAGCAATGAGCCTTAACAAACTATGAGGAAGTAGCATGGATAAATTTGATCAACTCATTATTAATGCGTTAAGAGCTAACGCTCGCCAAAGTATTTCTCACATCGCTGATACAGTCAGCTTATCACGTAGCGCCGTGACCGAACGGATTAAAAAGCTGGAGCAGTCAGGGATAATTCGTGGCTACCAAGTACTATTAAGTGAGTCGCAAAAAGAAGGTGTATCAGCCTACTTTGAAATTCAACATGAGCGAGCAAGTTGTGCCGATGTCGTACATGTATTTCATGCTATTCCTGAGGTGATAACCTGCCAAGGCATTACCGGTGAAATGGATTTACTGGTTTACGTTAATGCAGCTTCGATGAAACGACTCCACGAAATTCGCGAATTTATTGATGCCCAAGCAGACATCATCAAAATTAAAACCCACGTGGTCATGAGCGAATGGATTAACAATCAAGCGTAACGCACATTTTCGAATTAATTATAATGAAAATAGCCATATATATACTGAAATACGGCTAAGATAAGGTGTAGTTTCCAGCTCTATTTGAGCCTACTCTACGTGGTTTATACGATTCAGTTTCAACATCAATTTACAATTGGGTATTTAAGATTATGCAAACACAGCCAACTTCTGACATCAATTTACTTTGGGGTGCGTTAATCCTTGAAGAGCTTGCCCGTCTTGGCGTAAAACACGTTTGTATGGCGCCAGGTTCACGCTCAACCCCGCTCACCTTAGCTGCAGCAGCTCAGGATAAACTTGAACGTCATCTGCACTTTGATGAACGTGGGCTAGGCTTTATGGCCTTGGGATTAGCAAAGGCTAGCAATAGTCCCGTTGCCATTGTCACTACTTCAGGAACCGCAGTTGCAAATCTTTATCCTGCGATCGTCGAAGCTTGGCTGACCCAAGTTCCGTTAATTGTATTAAGCGGTGACAGACCCCCTGAACTTATTGGTTGCGGCGCAAACCAAGCTATTATTCAGCCGGCAATTTTCGCCGACTATGCTAAGCAAGTAAATCTGCCGACACCTGACTTGGCCATTAGCCCCAATACTTTGCTAACAACCATTGATGAAGTCGTCGCCAATCAAACTCAGCCGGTACATTTTAACTGCATGTATCGTGAACCCTTATACCCAACAGAATTAGAAACTTTAGCGCAACTGGCTAAATCTGCTTTATCAGGTTACGTCAATCCAATAGCTGACTGGTTAACCCATAGTTACCCTTATACTGATTACGGCCAAGTCTCAGCTTGTAATATCCCTAGTGAAGACACCATGATGCGTTTTGCCCATGGCAAAGGGATCATTGTTGTCGGCACCTTATCGCCACAAGATAAACCACAACAGATTATTGAATTAGCGCAGAAGCTTGGCTGGCCAATTGTGGTTGACGCTCAGTCACAATTAAGACAACACCCAAGTGTTATCGGTCATATTGACCAATTAATGCTAAACCCAAAAGCAGCTAAATTTGTTGAACAAGCCGACAGAGTATTAGTCTTTGGTGGGCGTTTTATCTCGAAAAGGTTGATTAGCTTTATTGCCCAGCAGCAATGGCACAGTTACTGGCAAGTGCTGCCAACGCAACAACGCCTCGACCCTAATCATCAATCAAAGCGCATTTGGCAGGCCAGTGTTGCATCAATATGCAGTGCATCATGGCCTCGTTCGTCTTCGGCACATTGGGCTTTGCCATTAATTGAAATGAACCAACAGCTGGAAGCTTTGCTTACTCAACACATAGATCAAAGCAGTTTTGGCGAGCCTCAAGTAGTGCGCCAAATAGCCAAAGTTCAAACGTCGAATCATCAATGGTTTATCGGTAATAGTTTGCCTGTTCGTTTATACGATATGTACTCGCCAATTACCTGCGATACGCCAAATATCTATACCAATCGCGGCGCTTCAGGCATCGACGGCCTAATCGCCACAGCCAGTGGTATGGCACTGGCGGCCAAACAGCCAAGCACCTTACTTATTGGTGATATATCAAGCTTGCATGACCTTAATTCGTTAGCCATCACTAAGCATATTAACAGTCCATTAGTGATTGTTATTTTAAATAATGATGGCGGCAATATTTTCAATTTATTACCTGTGCCTAATGAAGCAGTAAGAGATGAATATTACCGCTTGAGTCACGGACTGGAGTTTGGCTATGCAGCTGCCATGTTTGGCTTGCCGTATAACCAAGTGGACTGTTTAACGAGCTTTAATGAAGCTTATGCTGATGCAATGGCTTATGCAGGTACTTCAGTAATTGAAGTGAATGTCAGCCCAAATCAGGCAAGCGATCAAATAAAGCTCATTGCACAATGGGTGAAACAACACTAATGCCAACCATTAAACGTTACGGTGACACCGCTTTACCTGCACTGGTTTTATTACATGGTTTTTTAGGTTCTAAAGAAGATTGGCAGGCAAGCTTGCCGGTTTTAAGCCAGTATTTTCATTGTATTTGTATCGATTTACCCGGCCATGGCGAAAACGAGCAACTACTGCCAACACCGGGATTTGAAGCACTAGCCAATACCATCACCGAAAAAGTGATTAATCTAGGCTACCCGCAATTTCATCTGTTGGGGTACTCACTAGGTGGCCGAGTTGCCCTACACATTGCCAAATATCACCCTCAAGCATTATTAAGTTTAATGCTGGAATCGGCGCATTTAGGTTTATGTTCAACTCGCGATAAACAAGCGCGCCTCAAGCACGATCAAAAATGGGCGGACAAGCTTAACAACATGCCAATAAGTATGTTTTTATCCGAGTGGTATAAACAACCAGTATTCGCAGATTTAGAGACTGATGCACGTGAGCAACTCATCAGTATTCGCAGTAAAAATAACCCCCAAGCCTTGTTACATTGTTTTCAAAGTACCTCACTCGGCTTACAAGATAATGGCCAAAAAGTACTGAAACAATTACACTGCCCGACATACTTCTTGGTGGGCGAGCAAGATAATAAGTTTTCAAAGCTGGCGGAAAAGTGGCAGCAAAAAATCGATTTATCGGTTATTTCTATTCCTAACTGCGGCCATAACACCCATAAAGCTCAACCACAGATGTTTGCAGCAAGAATAATTCAGCTGCTTTACCCTTAAATTCTGGCAAACATTTAGCTGTCAGTACCTGATTTAAAAGGATGTACGCTTCATGCACACTGATGACCATTCCTCTGGCGGGATTGAATCTAATCTAGGCGATAATTTACGAGCTAGTATAGATTCTTCAAATACTAAACAGACCCAAGTTGCCGTCATCAGTGAGCTTACACTGCATCGTTATAACATCGCCCTGTCGCCAACATTACCAGTGGCAACTCAGCGAATCGATCAACGTTTTGGCCTCATGCTCAGTGCTAAATTAGATTCAGGTGTAAGTAATAGAGTGGAAATTAGCCCACTGTCAGGACTCGATATCGACGCTAAACCATTAACAGGTTTTAGCTTAGAGACACTTGAGCAGGTTATTAATGAATTAGAGCAACAACTACCAAGGCTAATTGGTAAACCGCTAACAGAACTCAACTTAGTGGCCAATAAAATCAGCTTACCTTCAGCAGCGTTCGGGCTCAGTTTACTCGCGCTTAAGTTTGCACCTTCGTTTCAATATGCTCATGTTGACGACCGAAAAGTAAGTTTATTTTATTATCAGCCAACTATGACAGACGATGAACTGACCACAAAAGTACAAGCACTACCTAAACGCACTTATGCGATAAAAGTTAAAGTGGCCCAAGCTAGCATTGAGCAAGAAATTCAGTTTATCCATCAGATACTATCGATAAACCCGAAACTCAAATTACGCCTTGATGCCAATCAAGGTTTTAGCGCTGAGCAAGCCATTGAGTTTCTGGCTTGTTTGCCTAAAGCCAGCATCGAATATATTGAAGAGCCGTGTAAAACTCTAAAAGAGAGCCAACTGGTTTATCAAGCACTCAACATTCCTTTTGCGCTGGACGAAACCTTAAACGATGCCAACTACCAATTTACCATGCTTGATGGTTTAGCCGCGCTCATCATTAAGCCGATGATTATTGGTAGCATCGACAAGTTGACTCAATTGATTGAAACCGCAAAAGAGTATGGCGTTCGCGGTATTTTAAGCTCTAGCTTAGAAGCCAATTTAGGTATTAATGATTTAGCGACGCTTGCGGCGATTTTAACCCCTGATGAAATCCCAGGGCTCGATACTTTAGCAAGCTTTACCGCGCCATTAATCCTCGAAAACAATCAAGTAAACTCAAAGGTGATCCAGCTTATTCATCGCTATACTTGTGACCAATAAGCACGATACTCAACCCGATTAACAAGGTTTTGTGATGATTTCTCCACTGCACCAAACAGCCCTTAATGCACCCAATGCAATAGCGATAAAGCTTACTGAAAGTGGTGCTAATAACATTGGTCTGAATCAAAATGGGGCAATCAGTTATGCGCAGCTGAGTATCATCGTCACCAATCTGGTTGAATCACTGCATACCCAAGGCGTAGGCCGAAATAGCCGCATTGCTTGTATCAGCCGTAATAACCTAGAAATGATCTGCCTCTATTGGGCCTGCGTGGATTTAGGGGCAATCTTTTTACCAATATCCCCACGTTTCCCAGCGGTACAAATTACTCAGTTATGTCAGCGCTTTAAGGTCGACTTTTATTGGTCTGAATCTGTAGAGTCCACGGACAGCAGCAGTGAATTAGCACAACCCATTATTATTGAGTTGAATGACAACAATTTAAGTATCAAGCCTATCAACACGCCAAATATTGATGAGCATCATCCCCTTAATATCATTCTCACTTCAGGTTCTAGCGGCGCACCTAAAGGCGTGGTGCATTGCCTAGCCAATCACATTGCAAGCGCTGTTGGATCTGCTGAAAACATTGTACTTAAAGAAAATAACAGCTGGTTATTATCCCTACCGTTATTTCATATTGGCGGCTTGGCCATAGTGAATCGCTGCACCCTTGCTGGTGCCTGTGTGGTGTTAAGTACTGAACAAGCTTTATGGCAACAAATAATAACGGCTGAAATCAGCCATGTGTCGTTAGTGGCCGCGCAGTTAAGCCAAATTCTAATCCAACATCCGCAAGCCTTAGATAAAGTCGAAGCACTGCTGTTAGGTGGCGGAGCCATTGAACCTCATTTAGTCTCAGCGCTCGCTGACAGGCATATTAATGCTTATTGCAGTTATGGCATGTCTGAGATGAGTTCGCAAATCACTACAGCTTTGATTAACCCTCAAGGGCATTTAGGCAAGCCATTAACCAATAGGCAGCTAGAAATTCGAGATGGTACGATTTGGGTGAAAGGTAAATGCTTATTTTTGGGCTATTTAACCAATGATTTAAACAGTGACTCAAACGGCGAAAGCTCAGAATCACATAAGCCACTATCGCTATCAAAACCACTATTAAAGCCAACGGATGAACAGGGCTGGTTTAACACCCAAGATTTAGGCGAGCTTGATAACGATGGTAACCTAAAACTGCTTGGCCGCGCTGATAATATGTTTATTTGTGGTGGCGAAAACATCCATCCAGAAGAAATTGAAGCGGCACTCAAATCTCATCCTCAAATCGACAATGCCATTGTATTTGCGCAGCCAGATGCCAAATTTAGTTTATTACCTGCGGCGATTATTCAGTTTACTCAGCCAGAGCAAACATTATCACCTGCAATGCGTGATTCATTAGAGCAGCATGTGCTGAATCAGATTGCTCGCTTTAAACGACCTCGTCATTATTACCCTTGGCCAAATGATGTGGTCACTACCAGCCTTAAAGTCCCTCGCAAAGCGATCATTGCAGCAGTTACAAAGCAAGCTGTTTAGGATATTTCGACTTAAACAAGCTTTTAATTCGAGTAAGCTTTCATTGGAACAGCCAATGCAACTACACCGCTAAAACCAACCATCTATCCCGCTTGAACATAAATTTTAGCCATAAAAAAACCTGCCGTAGCAGGTTTTAGTGATGTCGTTTCATTGAAACGGAAGGAAACTAGATTTCCATACAAGACTTAAGCTTGTTCATCGCATTCTTTTCAAGCTGTCTGATACGCTCAGCAGACACTTGGTAAGTTGATGCTAATTCTTGCAAAGTGGTTTTATCATCATCTAACCAGCGGGCACGTAAAATGTGCTGACTGCGCTCGTCTAATGTTTTAATTGCTGAGAATAAACGTGCTTGAGAATCAGATTCCCAGTTTTCGTTTTCGACTTCAACAGCCACATCAGATGAATGATCTTCTAAATAATGAACCGGTGCAAAATCAACACTGCTGTCATCGTCATTGTCGCTGGCTAAATCAAATGCAGGATCCTGCGCCGCCATACGCGACTCCATTTCGGTGACGTCTTTTTTAGACACCCCTAGATTCTCTGCAACCATGCCGACTTCTTCATCGCTAAACCAGCCTAAACGCTTTTTAGTTTTACGAATATTGAAGAATAATTTACGTTGCGCTTTAGTGGTTGCGACTTTCACGATACGCCAGTTTTTAAGCACGTATTCATGAATTTCAGCTTTAATCCAATGCACAGCAAAAGACACTAAGCGTACGCCAACACCAGGATCAAAACGTTTTACCGCTTTCATCAAGCCGATGTTACCTTCTTGGATAAGATCTGCTTGTGGCAAACCATATCCAGAATAACCTTTCGCCACATGCACAACAAAGCGCAGGTGAGACATAATCAATTTCTTTGCAGCTTGTAGGTCGCCAGTCTCTTGCAAGCGCTTGGCTAGCTCATGCTCTTCTTCAGCCCCAAGCATCTCGATGCCTGTGACTGATTGCATATAAGCTTCTAAGCTGCTACTTCCTCTAGGGACAGTGAGTGACATAGATTGCGATTGAAAGGCCATTAAAGCTCCTACTATTTACTGCGTTTTTAACACTTATGTAACTTAAATATTTTAAGTCAAGTGGTGAACTATCTATTATCGGACAACATATGTCAACAGTGGTTCAACACAAGGCTGCGCACAAAACGAGCGCTGGATTATACTCTGCTGAAATCAAAGCAATTGCAAGTGAACAAATGTTCATTTTTAGTCCAAAATAATCTTACCAGCGTATTTTACTCACTTTGTACGACAGTAATATTAAGATGGTTCAATCGCACGTAAATGCTGTCTAACCGACAAATATGAGCCTAACCAACCTAAGAAAGAAGCCAGTAAAACTAACTTAGCTAACTCAGCAAGACTCAAAGCTTGAATTTGTAGTTGGCTGCCATATAAGCCCAACAGTTCAGCTAAAGCAGAATCAAGATACCAGACTAAAAGGTTAATGATGATCCATGCGAGCACGCCGCCTATCACTCCATACCAAATACCGGTATATAAGAAGGGCCTTTGAATAAAGGCCTCAGTTGCACCCACTAACTTCATCACTTCGATTTCGGTGCGGCGATTCATAATCGCTAATCGAATCGTGTTACCTATTACCAATACCACAGCCAAGACTAATAAGGCGGCAATAGCCAGCACAGTGCGTTCAATTAATCTCACCATGGCTTGTAGACGCTCTAACCATTCAATATCTAAACGGCCAAAACTCACTTCAGGCTCTCGCTCAAGTTTATCCAGTAGCTTTCTGGCACCTTCTGGGCTTGAGTGACGAGCCAACGGTGTAACCACCACAACTGCAGGCAGTGGATTACTGTCTAAATAAGATAACGCTTCACCGAAACCTGAAAGACGCTGGAACTCTTCGAGTGCTTGATCGCGATTGATATAATCCACCACATCGACTTCAGAATAGACATTGATCCGCGAAATCAGGCTTTGTATCGATTGTTCACTACGACCTTCATTAATAAATAATGAAATCTCAGCGGCGTTATTCCAAGACTGAGTGATATTTTCGGCATTCTTAACCAACACTTGTAGTGCAGCAGGTAAGCTTAAGCTCACCCCAAGTACCGCCATGGTCATAATGGATGACACAGGGTTACGCCATAACTCGCCAATACTCGCCATAGCTTGTTGAATATGACGCACAAAAAACATCACCAAGCGTCCAGTAAAAGGCAGTTTGCTGGCCGTGATCTTAACTTTTTTAGTCATTAAATCTGCCCCTGCGTTTCAGCTGAATAGATTTCATCACCACCAAGCATTTTGCCCTGGCGTAAAGTTAAGGTGCGGTACTTCATTCGTGCAATTAAACCCAAATCATGGGTCGCGATTAGGACGCTCGTCCCTGCATCATGGAAGGTTTCAAATAAACGTAGGATATCCATCGATAACTTAGGGTCTAAGTTACCTGTTGGCTCATCGGCTAGTAGCAAAGGAGGCTTATTCACAATCGCGCGAGCAATACCTACACGTTGTTGTTCACCGCCAGATAACATCACCGGTAAATGACGTTCTTTACCGTAGAGGCCGACCATATCTAATGCGCCAGCCACACGTTTACGGATTTCGCCGTGGGAAAAGCCTTCAATCACTAATGGTAATGCCACGTTATCGAACACGCTCTTATCCATTAATAGGTGATGGTTTTGAAAAATCATTCCAATATTACGACGTAGGTACGGCACATGTTTCTTACCAAGCTTGGCAGTGTCATGACCGTTAATAGAGACCTTACCTGCACTGGCACGCTCAATCACGGTGATCAATTTGAGCAAGGTACTTTTACCTGCGCCAGAGTGTCCGGTTAAAAAGGCCATTTCACCTTGTTGAAGATGAAAGTTCACTTCAGATAGTGCTTTTTGGCCACCCGGATATATCTTACTGACTTGCTCAAAATGGATCATATGTGACTATTCTGCCTTATCCTGACTAAATAATGCTTCGATAAAATCGTTTGAATTAAAGGTACGTAAGTCATCAATCTGCTCACCCACACCAATGTGGCGAATAGGGATATTAAACTTATCTGCAATGGCGAAAATGACCCCGCCTTTTGCCGTGCCATCTAACTTACTAATCGTGATACCTGTAACGCCTACCGCTTCTTGGAATAACTGCGCTTGGCTAATGGCATTTTGCCCCGTGCTTGCATCAAGGGTTAGCATGACTTCGTGCGGTGCATCTGGGTCAAGTTTCTTCATGACGCGAACCACTTTCTTAAGCTCTTCCATCAAGTGACCTTTGTTTTGCAAACGCCCTGCTGTATCAGCAATTAATACGTCAACATTACGCGCTTTAGCCGCTTGAAGTGCATCAAACAATACTGATGCACTGTCAGCACCAGTATGCTGAGCAACAACAGGGATTTCATTGCGCTGCCCCCAAACTTGTAATTGCTCAACTGCGGCTGCACGGAAGGTATCACCCGCAGCTAACATGACAGATTTGCCTTGTTTTTGATACTGTTTTGCTAATTTACCAATGGTCGTCGTTTTACCAACACCGTTAACACCAACCATTAAAATAACAAATGGGCCGTCGTTATTTTCAGGCACTAAAGGAATAGCAACGGGGTCGAGAATGGTCTGCATTTCATCGCGCATTAAATCATAAAGCGCTTCGGCATCTTTAAGCTGCTTACGTGATGCACTGTCGGTTAAGCTATCAATCAAGCGCGTCGTGGTTTCAACGCCAACATCAGCAATTAATAGCTGCTCTTCTAGCTCTTCAAATAAATCGTCATCGATTTTCTTGCCGCTGAAAATCCCCATAAAGCCACTACCAATGTTTTCACTGGTGCGCTTAAGGCCACGTTTAAGGCGGGCAAAAAGACCTTCTTTTACAGGTTTAGCTTGAGGCTCTGCAACCACTTCTGTTGATTCAGCGGCTTGAGCGGATTCATCTTCAAGACGTTGAGCTTCTTCAGCTTGCTCTTTTTCTAGCTGTTCTCTTTCTAATTTTTCTTGCTCTAACTGTTCTAGTGCCAACTGTTCTTCAGCAAGACGTGTTTGCTCTGCCACACGTTGTTGCTCAGCTAACCTATCGGCTTCCGCTTTTTCTTGAGCTGCCTGTTCTAAAGCGGCTTGTTCTGCTGCTTTTTGTTCAGCAGCAACACGCTCCGCTTCAGCCTTTTCGGCTGCGGCTTTTTCTTGGGCAGCAAGTTCTAACGCCGCTTGCTCTGCAGCTTTTTGTTCTGAAGCAAGTCGCTCAGCTGCAACTCTTTCAGCTTCTAAGCGTTCTACTTCGAGCTTTTCTGCTTCTAGACGTGCTGCTTCTAAACGCTCAGCCTCAGCTTTCTCTGCTATAGCTATAGCTTTATCTTCAGCAGCTTGTGCTAACGCGGCTTGATCTGCAGCTTCTTGATCCGAAGCAAGTCGCTCAGCTGCGACTCTCTCATCTTCTAAACGTTCTATTTCGAGCTTTTCAACTTCTAAACGTGCTGTTTCTTGCTCTGCAGCTTCTTGTTCAGCAGCTTTGGTATCAGCTAATTGCTGCGCTGCAACAAGCTCAGCTTCAGTTTGCTCAGTGTTACTGGTATCAATTTGCTCTTGTGCGTTATCGGTTGTAACTTTCTCTTGTTCTTTGGTTTTGTCTTTACGAAACCACGAAAAAAAACCTTTCTTTGCCATGTCTACTACCAGTGCTTATTGAGCTAAAAAATTCGGAAAAATACTCTCGATAACCTATTACTTATAATGTCATAAGGATTGCTCACCTTTACGCATCAGTTTGGTATAAAATATCGAGTATTCTAATTGGTTGCATAGTCTACCACTTTCTTTGTTCAGGCAAAATCACGAGGGCAAAATGTCCAAAAATAAGTCCGCTAGCGGCCAAGTCAGGATTATTTCAGGGCAATGGCGCTCACGAAAACTTCCTATTCATGATCTTGAAGGTCTTCGTCCAACAACTGATCGCGTGCGCGAAACCTTATTCAATTGGTTATCTGGCGATATTAGCGGGGCAAGAGTATTAGACTGTTTTGCAGGTAGTGGTGCGCTTAGCTTAGAGGCTTTATCACGTTATGCTAATTATGCACGTATTTTTGAACTGCAAACCAGTGCAGCTAAGCAGCTACAACAAAACTTACAAACATTAAAATGTGAAACCGCTGATGTCATCAATGGTGATAGCTTGGCGTTACTTGCCAAAGGTAATCCAGATAGCGGCTTTGATATCGTCTTTGTTGATCCTCCCTTTCGCAAGGATCTCGCTAACAAGACCATCGCCTTGTTAGATGAAAAACAATGGCTGAATGAAAATGCACAAATTTATGTCGAAACGGAATCCGACTTAGCTCATCTAGAAGTGCCCAGCAGTTGGGTTGAACTTAAACAAAAATCGGCAGGACAAGTCACCTACCGTTTATTCCAATATCAAATCGATTAAAGGCTAACAATGAAATTTTTTATTCTGGCAGGTAAAAGCTTTACCCTGCTGACGTGGTTGGTGATGTTTTACAATCTGTTCATGCCGTTTGAAGGTAATGTCAGTGTTGTACTCAACATTTTATTGTTAATTACCGCCTTTATGCACTTTTTCCAATTGCTAATTTTCCACACTATGTTCAGCACGCTACTAAAACTCAAGTTTGTAGATTTCATTAAAGTCTATTTCACAGGGGTATTCGGCTTGCTTGAGTATCGTCAGAAAGTTATCGACTTACCTAAACCGGAAGACGGTAAAGCCTAATACCGCAATCAAGTCATTCGATTCGACACAACTCGCCTCACATTTGTGGGGCTTTTTTATATCCACAAAATGCTTTTTACCAGCTGCATTAACGGACGAGTACCATCTTCATAATCATGCTTATATGCAAAACTAGCTATCAAGCAAGGACAAACCACAACCATAAAAAACCTCGCTAGTGCGAGGTTTTTTTACATCATTGGGTCATCACTCTCTATTGTGAGTGTCGACTTACTTTTTAGGGTAAGGGTGAGCAACACCTTTATGACAATCTACACAAGTCTTTCTGCTTGGATAATTGTGCCTTCTTGCTTTTTGAAAGCTAAACCAAAGCTAAATTCCAGCCATAAAAAAACCTCGCTAGTGCGAGGTTTTCTTACATCTTCGGGTCATCACTCCCGATTCACTCTCTATTGTGAGTGTCGACTTACTTTTTAGGGTAAGGGTGAGCAACACCTTTATGACAATCTACACAAGTCTTTCTGCTTGGAATAATTGTGCCTTCTTGCTTTGCCTTTGAAGCCACAACACTAAATCGCAACCATAAAAAAACCTCACCGAAGCGAGGTTTTTTTACATCATTGGGTCATCACTCCCAATTCACTCTCTATTGTGAGTGTCGACTTACTTTTTAGGGTAAGGGTGAGCAACACCTTTATGACAATCTACACAAGTCTTTCTCTTGTCGCCTTCTTGCTTAGCATTGCGTTCATGCATTCTTTTAGCCATTTTCTTCATATCTTCTGGTTGGTTTTCATAGATACGAGTATGACAATGCTGACAGTTAGCAGAATCATTAGCTTGGAAGTATTTAAGTGCTAAATCAGCTTGTTCTTTACGGTTTTCATCTAACCAAGCCTGCGTGTTGAAGTCTTTGATAGTTACGAAACCATATAGATCTTTAGATACGATGATTTTCTTGATCAAGTAGTCAACAGGTCCGTGCGGAAGGTGACAGTCTTGACATTGAACAGTTACACCAGCGCGACCGCCGCCATGTGCTGAAGCTAATACTTCATCTTTCAATGAATGGTTACTGTGACAGCTCATACAGAACTCATCTGTACTTGTTGCATGTAAAGTCTGTTGGGTAGCGAAGTAACCCACTACGCCCATAACCACACCGACTATAATCAGTGCGATAATTGAATATTTTGCGCTTGGTTTAAAAAGTGCACGCCAGTTCATCGGTCATCTCCAGTAAAAATTTTTAATTTATAATTCTTAAACTCTAAAATATAATTTTTAAATTCTAAAAATAGTAATTGTATTCTAGGTTGTTTTAGCCTTAAAAAAACGATTTAAGGACATGTTTTAATTAATAAGTTGCCATATTATGCTCAAAATGAGAGCTAGATCTAATAAACCACAATATTAGTGATACAATCCAGCTTACTTAAACCTAATACAAGCCAAGCGTATTGGCAAAGATTCTTTAACATTCTTAGTAAGATTCATACAAGTGACATTCATGACAAAAGTAATGAACTATCATCAACTTAATGACTCTACATTATATGTTCAGGGCTTTAGGCAATTGTTAAAGTTTGAAAGTGTTAACAAAACCTCTTTACTTGATTGGATATTCGACGCACTCATGATGTTATAACTGTTTTAACAACAGAGTCCGTACAAAGTAAAAACGTGAACTTTATCAACACATGATGTGAGAACTATTGCTAAACTTAACACTGCTTTTTTATTGGAATATTCATGCTTAAAAAACTTCGTCATTCATTTATAGTTTTTACACTGCTCACCATGTTGAGCCAGGTGATGCTAACTAATGGATCTTTGATGATAAGTAATGCCCAAGCCCATGAAACTCCAATGCAAAGTATGCAAGTCGAAACACATCACCAGCAAACCAATCAAGCCGCAGATACTGACTGTTGTGAAACAGCGCAGATTACACAGCAAGCTATTGAATCAACGCACTGTTGTGAAGGTAAGATGAGCTGTGAACTCGATTGTAATCATTGTTTGGTGATAACAGTAACTGGTACGTTGTTAAGCTTTGCACCTTGGCCAGGTAACAACATATCCGACATTGCAATGGCTACTCCAATGCCTCATTTCCACTCTATCTCTTTGCTGCAAGATCTAAGACCTCCAATAGCCTAATTCGCATCGTTTTAGCCCTATTTTAATCTTTTTAATTACGCAAAATATTTGTGCCGCCTTGCTATTGCGCTGATACGCAACAGTTCCGGCCATCTCTATGATGGAGTTACGTTATGAAAACCTTTATTAGTATGGTATTAACTACCTTTCTGTTTTTTACATTGTCCCCTGCGATTTCTGCACACGAGCATAAACATGATCATGCCATGCATCAGAGTTCATCAACTCAAACTCATGCTGAATATGTCTGCCCAATGCACAAAGATGTCACAGGTAAAAAAGGCGACACTTGCCCTCAGTGTGGTATGTATTTAGAGCAAATCAAAGCCCCAGCTAAATGCTGTGATAAATGCCCAAACAAGGCTGAATCAAAAGGCAAGTGCTGTGATAACTGCCCGAACAAGGCAGAATCAAAAGGCAAGTGCTGTGATAACTGCCCAAACAAGGCAGAATCAAAAGGCAAGTGCTGTGATAACTGCCCGAACAAAGCTGAGTCAAAAGGCAAATCTTGTGATAACTGCCCGAACAAAGCTGAGTCAAAAGGCAAATCTTGTGATAATTGCCCGAACAAAGCTGAGTCTGCTCACACACATGCGTGCCCAATGAACCCTGCTATTACAGGGAAAGCTGGAGACACATGTCCAAAGTGTGGCATGAACCTAGAGCCAATCGCTAAGCAAACAACAGATCACCAGCATCACTAAGAAATAAAGTGGAGATAGGCATTATGAGTACATCCATATTATCAGCATTCAGAAAGTATGCTGTTGGTGCTTTAAGTTTGATATTAATAGCAACGCCACAAATAGGACTAGCCCAAGAGGCACTGTCAACGGCAAGCCAAGCTACATCATTACAGAACCAACAAGACAATTATTACTGCCCGATGCACCCCGAAGAAACTAGCCATGAGGCAGGACGATGCTCGCAATGTAATATGTTTTTAGTAAAAGATGAGGCTGCAATTAAAGATGAACATGCAGAGCACGCACATCACTCTACGCAAGCATCATCACATAACCAGCAAAACGATTATTACTGCCCAATGCACCCTGAAGAAACCAGTCATGAGGCTGGACGATGCTCGCAATGTAATATGTTTTTAGTAAAAGATGAGGCTGCAATTAAAGATGAACATGCTGAGCATGCGCATAGTTCAGCGCAAATAGCATCACAGAACCAACAAGACAATTATTACTGCCCGATGCACCCTGAAGAAACTAGCCATGAGGCAGGACGATGCTCGCAATGTAATATGTTTTTAGTCAAAGAAGAGGAAGAAGAATCAAGCGTAGACGAACATGCTGGTCACGCACATCAATCTGCATCAGAGCAACAACCGACTGCAACTCAAACCAAAGCAGACACGCTACTCAGTCAGCCAAAGCCTACATTACAAGCAGCTGAGTCAAATGGTGAAGCTAATATAAAATACGTTTGTCCGATGCATCCCCATGTCATTTCAGATGAACAAGGCACTTGCCCAATATGTGGAATGGATTTAGAGAAAGTCACCATGGGCGGCTCAGCAGGTGAAGAGATCACAGTTGATGTTTCCGGCGGAATGCAACAAGCATTAGGCATGCGCAGTGAACAAGTCACTGAAGGGACCTTATGGAAGCTGGTCAAAACCATTGGTACTGTCGAATACAATGAAAACACCATTGGCCATGCTCATACGCGTGTCAGCGGGTGGCTTGAAAGCTTAATGGTTCACAATGTCGGTCAGCGGGTCAAAAAAGGACAGCTGGTTTACGAGCTTTATTCGCCAGAACTCATCAATGCGCAAGATGATTACATGCAGGCTAAGGATTATCTAAAACAAGATCCTAAACGTGGTTCTAGCCTTTTGAAAAAAGCCCGCTTGCGCCTTGAGCTTCTCGGGGTGAGTTCGTCAACTATCGAGCAGCTAGAACGTACAGGTGAAACCATCTACCGCGTTCCTTATTATGCTGAGCAAGATGGCTTTATCAGTCAGTTAAGTGTTCGTCATGGCATGTATGTTGAACCTGGAACAACACTATTTGAAATTGTTGATTTGAGGAGTGTGTGGATTATTGCGGACGTTTTTGAGAACGAACAAAGCTGGCTAGAGCAAGGCCGCCCTGTTGAAGTCACTTCATCTGCCCAAGGCTTGTTTGATTTAGAATCTACCATTGATTACATTTATCCAGAACTCGACCCCGTATCACGTGCCATGCGTGTTCGTATCAAACTAGACAACCCAGAAAAGCGTTTAAAGCCAGGCAGTTTAGTCGATGTAAAACTGTTTGGCGGCCCGAAACGCGGCGTGTTATCCATTCCTACTGAAGCATTAATCCAAACAGGTCGCGAAAACCGAGTTGTCGTTCAGCGTGACGATAATAGCTTTGCTTCTGTCGCCGTAAAGGTTGGCATGATCGCCCAAGGCAAAGCAGAGATTATCGAAGGACTGCAAGCCGGCGAAAAAGTAATTGTCTCAGGGCAATTCTTACTTGATTCAGAAGCCAGTATTCAAGGTAGCTTGCAGCGCTTAAGTGGTGGCAACACCAAAGCTGAATCTACATCTGATGCCCACGCACATCATTAATCGGAGGCTCTTATGTTAGAAAAAATTATCAGCGCCTCGATTAGACAAAGGGCGATGGTGTTAGTGCTTACTGCGGTGATTGCCTTAATTGGTTATCAGGCAATGCGCATGACGCCACTCGATGCACTGCCAGACTTGTCTGATGTGCAAGTGATTGTAAAAACCTCTTATCCAGGGCAAGCACCACAATTAGTTGAAGATCAGATAACTTACCCGTTATCAACCGCCATGCTCGCGGTACCTGGGGCTAAAACCGTGCGCGGCTTTTCCATGTTTGGCGACTCTTACGTCTACATTATTTTTGAAGACGGCACAGACATATATTGGGCTCGATCAAGAGTATTAGAGTATTTATCGCAAACTCAAGGCCAACTACCCGACAATGTCACGCCAACTCTGGGACCTGATGCATCTGGGGTTGGCTGGGTATTTCAGTACGCGTTAGTTGATCGAAAAGGCCAGCATGATTTAGCCCAATTACGCTCATTACAAGATTGGTTTTTAAAACTTGAATTGCAAAGCGTCAGCGGCGTATCAGAAGTCGCCACCATTGGCGGCATGGAGCAGTCTTACCAAATCATTGTCGACCCACATAAGTTGGCTTTATATCAAATTGATTTGATGACAGTAAAAAGTGCCTTAGACAACTCCAATAGCTCAACAGGCGGCTCGGTCATTGAAATGGCAGAAGCCGAATACATGATAACTTCAACAGGTTATCGACAAACTCTGGCCGACTTTAGGGAAATCCCATTAGGCATAGTATCTGAATCTGGCACACCTGTATTAATGAAAGATGTGGCGCAATTGCGCACAGGTCCAGCGGCAAGACGAGGCATTGCTGAGCTTGATGGCAAAGGTGAAGTCGTCGGCGGCATTGTCGTAATGCGTTACGGCGAAAATGCCCTCGCCACCATCAATAACGTTAAAGACAAACTCAAAGAAATTGAAAACGGTTTACCTGACGGCGTTGAGTTAGTTATCACTTACGATCGCTCTGAGCTTATCCTCAATTCAGTGGATAACCTCAAAAACAAAGTACTCGAAGAAATGATGGTCGTCGGCATTATCTGCCTGATTTTCTTACTCCATGCTCGCTCAACACTCGTAGCCATTATCTCGTTACCAATCTCAATATTAATCAGCTTTATTGTAATGAATATTATTGGGGTCAACGCCAACATCATGAGTTTAGGGGGGATAGCCATTGCCATTGGAGCGGTGGTGGATGCCGCCATTGTGATGGTCGAAAACGTTCATAAACATTTAGAACAATATCGGGAAAAACATAATGGCCAAACGCCCACTGGTGAAACTCATTGGGAGTTAGTTCGTCAAGCCTCTGTGGAAGTGGGGCCCGCACTGTTTTTCAGCTTATTGATAATCACCTTAAGCTTTGTGCCCGTATTTGCCCTAGAAGCTCAAGAAGGTCGATTATTCCACCCTCTGGCGTTTACTAAAACCTTTGCAATGGCTGCCAGTGCAATTCTCGCTATTACCTTGATTCCGGTATTAATGGGCTACTTTGTCCGTGGCAAAATCCCTGATGAGAAGAAAAACCCTCTTAGTAGGTTGTTAATTGCCATCTACGAGCCATTGCTTCGCTTAGTGCTGCGCTTTCCAAAGTTCACCATCTTATTGGCCATCATTGCCCTTGGCAGTGCCGTGTATCCAATGACAAAAATGGGCAGCGAATTTATGCCTGAACTTGAAGAAGGCGATTTGCTTTATATGCCGACCACTCTACCAAGTGTTAGTGCAGGTAAAGCCGCTGAAATTTTGCAGCAAACCGACCGACTCATTAAGACCGTACCTGAAGTTAAGCGGGTATTTGGTAAGGTTGGCCGAGCTATGACAGCCACCGATCCTGCGCCGTTAACTATGCTCGAAACCACGATAATGCTTAATCCTCGTGATACATGGCGTGAAGGGATGACACTGGAAGGAATCATTGCTGAGTTGCAAAAAACTGTCAAAGTACCGGGCATGACCAACGCATGGGTGCAACCGATTAAAACCCGTATCGATATGTTATCGACTGGGGTGCGAACACCGGTAGGAATTAAGATTTCCGGCGCAGATATTGATGAGTTACAACGTATTGGCACCGAGATTGAAGCGGTAGTAAGTCAGTTACCTGGGACCAAGTCAGCCTTTG
Source organism: Shewanella sp. GJ50-10 (assembly GCF_055808815.1). NCBI lineage: Bacteria > Pseudomonadati > Pseudomonadota > Gammaproteobacteria > Alteromonadales > Shewanellaceae > Shewanella > Shewanella sp. GJ50-10. The sequence continues at coordinate 4,233,514 of NZ_JBVVSS010000001.1, forward strand.
CGCAGCGTACCAGTGGTGGACGCTATATTGATATTGAGCCCAACCTTAAAAATGCAGCTCGATATGGCATGACCCTCAAAGACATCCAAGATGTGGTGCAAATGGCCATTGGCGGTATGCAAGTCGGTCAATCCATTCAAGGGCAAGAGCGCTACCCGATTAATATTCGCTACCCACGAGAATTACGTGACAGTATCGAAAAATTGCGTGACTTACCTGTGATGACTAAAACTGGTAAATATCTACCACTGGGCAATTTGGCCACCATCACTATCAGCGACGGCGCACCTATGCTGGCCAGTGAAAATGGTCGATTGATCAGCTGGGTATTTGTCGATTTAGATAACATATCCATTGGTGAGTACATCACCACGGCGAAAGAAGCCTTAAATGAGCAAATCCAGCTTCCTGCTCGATACAGCTACAGCTTTGCGGGTCAATATGAGTACATGCAACGAGTTGAAGCCAAAATGGAGCTGGTGATCCCGCTCATGCTGGCGGTGATTTTCATGCTATTGATGATGACCTTTAGCTCATTTATTCAAGCATCGGTGATCATGCTGAGCCTACCGTTTTCGTTAGTAGGCAGCGCATGGCTATTATACTTGTTGGACTTTAATTTCTCGGTAGCAGTGTCGGTTGGGATGATTGCGTTAGCTGGCGTTGCCGCTGAGTTTGGTGTGGTTATGCAAGTGTATTTAAATAACAGCATTAATGACAGACAAGCCAAAGGGCAATACAACCAACGTAGCGATTTAAGTGAAGCATTAATTCACGGCGCCGTGATGCGAATACGGCCCAAAGCCATGACTGTAGCGACGATATTTTTCGGCTTACTACCTATTATGTGGGGAAGTGGTACGGGTAATGAAGTGATGCAGAAGATTGCTGCGCCGATGGTGGGCGGTATGGTCACAGCGCCGTTACTATCATTGTTTGTCATTCCGGCTATTTACTTACTGATATATGGCAGAAAGCTGCCAAAGTCCCAGAGTTAATCGATAACAGCTAAACAATAACGTTAACTGATAACAATTAGCGAATAGCACATACTAAAAAGGCGCCCTAGGCGCCTTTTTTTACTGATACTCTCACCATAGCTGACTAATCACTATGATTCATCATTCTCAACTTGCTGTTTCAGCTTGGCTAATTGGAACATTTTCGTCAATCCCCACAACATAATCACCCCGCCTACACCTAACATGGCAAAATGGACATTTGAATTATCTAACATCGGCATAGTCTCGATGCCAAAGCCTGAAAATATGCCATATAAGCCCGCGGCCACTAACAAGGTACCAGGAAAATCAATCACTGCCACCATGGTCATTTTCTTTTGTATATCAGCGAGTTTTTGTTGTTTTGTCTGCTGCATGCTGCTTCCCTGAGCTTTGGTTGATTAGAGGTAAAGCTTTGCTTTCTTGATAACCCAAAGTGATCAACAAAATTGATAAACAAAGCATACTTAAACTAACAAACCCTTCGCCTTGGTTAAAGCAAATTCTCTTTTAGCACTCAGTAGCATTCAGTTTAATGATTGAAAATGTCCCACCTTGAGGATCATCTATCACAGCAAAACGCCCCACATCAGGTATATCAGTCGGTGGCACACAAATCTTACCACCCAATTCATCTGCTTTAGCCGCCATCGCATCACAATCATCAACGCTAAAATACAGCATCCAGTGAGATGGCATGTCGCCAAATTCTTCGGTCATTTCCATCATGCCACCAACGGCTTGCTTGGCAACCATCCATTGCACGTAATCTCCAATACCCATTTCTGACATATCCACCGTTTCAGTATCAAAACCCAATACTTGGCAATAAAAGCTTTTAGATACCGCAGCGTTTCGGCACATGTATTCGACCCAACACAGGGTATTAGGCTCAAAAGTACGTTTAATGCCGATATGCTCTATGGCTTGCCAAATTGAGAAACGCGCACCTTCAGGATCATGACACACTGCCATTCGACCGGAGTCGCCAACCTCATGCGGGCCTGCAATAATTTCACCGCCTGCATGTTTAATGGCTTTTACCGTTTCATCGACATTATCAACGGCAAAATATAACTCCCAATGAGTCGGTTGTGACGCCATTTCTTTTGGCATTTGATACATAGCACCAATATCATCACCGTCGATTTGCAGCATGGTGTAATGCCCTTCAGGCATCGGCATATCGTCAGCGTGCCATTGAAATAAATTCTGATAGAAACCTTTGGCAGAAAACCAGTCATGGCTTGCCAGTTCAACCCAGCATGGTTGCCCTTGTGCGTATTGAGTCACGTTCATAATGAGCCGTCCTTGAACTATTAATCATCGTAATCCGCTGCAGTATTGCCAATGGCAACCTGTCCATGGATAAGAAAGAGTGAGGATGAGTACTATAGTTAAGACCGTTTTAAGCCTGCTGTCGAGTGACTCTGGTAACTATTTACCCCATAAAAAAACGTCCTCATAAGAGGACGTTTTTATAAAGCGCTAAATCTCAATGCTAAACAAACTCTCACCTAACTAACGATGATTAATTAATATCTGCAGCCTTAACTAGATAGACCAGATATAGTAAATCTGAGATTTCATTCGAATAATAATGCCGCGTATCACATCTAAAAAGCTCATGAACTCAGCAGGTTTAGTACCTGATACCCAAGCTAAACCTACCGAGCCTACAGGGATATCATAATTGTCTGACTCTTGCAGTTTAAGGCGGACAAAGTGATGCTTATTGTTAATGTTCTGCCCGGTCGTTTGCCTAACATTGTCATCACGGGCTAATAAACTGCCTTGTGCTTCACCTGTCGCTTCAATAATACCTTCAACTTCAGCGTTGAAAATCTTGCTTGGGTAAACCGCCGAAGCAAACTCGGCCATTTGCCCTACTTCGACATTACGAATGGCTTGATGATTCACTCGCATCAACACATACTTTTCATCGGTATACATTTGAATCCGCGGTGCCACACCAACATACTGGCCTTCGCGCATAATGAAGTTAGTCAAATAACCATCAGCGGGTGCGTAAACCTTAGTATTATCAAGATTCCACTGCGCTTGAGCTACATTTTCAATTTCACTTTCTAAGTCCGATTGACGGCTTTCAACTGTTAAGTGCGCCTTTTGAATATCAAGCTTAGCTTTTTGTACTTCAGTTATAGCCTTGGCTATCTGAGTGATGTATGAGTCCACTTTGGCTTGAGCTAAATCCACACTGGTTTGTTGCTCATCCAACTGACTTTCAGTAATAGTGTCTGGCACTTTACTATTTTGCTCTACGTAACGAGCAAGGGTTGTTTGTTTCCACGCTAAATCTTTCTTGGCTGCATGTAACTGATTTTTACTGATCGCTTCGTCAGAGTCCGCTGCTTGCAGTTCTTTCTCTGCGATATTGATATCTTCTTTCGCTAAAGATAAGGCCACTGTCGCGGTTTGCTTACCAACAACAGCCTTATTTAGCGCTATTTGGTACGGCTCGTCATCCAGTTCATATATCAACTGCCCTGCTACGACTCTTTCATTAGGCTCAACATAAATACCGGTTACATTTCCTTTGATTTTTGTTGATGCTGGACGTAACTGAATATGGGGCGATTGCACCACCGAGCCACCTGTTATATCCATAGGTGCATAATTTAATAAGCCAACCCAAACAAACATCAACCAACCCGTTCCACCTAAATAGGCAAACGCTTTGGTACCTTTATTCCACGGCATGCCAATCATTCGCAGAATATAAATAAACAGTGCCCAAACGGCTAAACCTTCAATCATGAGCTAGTCTCCTCTTTTTCGGGAGTGGCGGTAACAGGGATATCCCGTTCATTCTCTCGCCAAATATCTCTTATACGTCTTAGCGCTTTCCCGCTATCAATGAAGGCAACCATCACAGCTAAAACCCACACCCAGTGCCAGAGAAACCCTATCCAGGTGAGCGCTGTAATTAATCCTATTTGCTGATGGTTTTCTTTGTGCGCCTTATCAATTGGCAGTTCGTGAACTTTCCAAAAGCCAATGCCTGCGGCGGCAACTACACCCACCAATACCACCAAGGCTACCCCGTGAAGTGCAGCATCAACACCTGTATCGACGAATGGCATACTGAATAAACTCATATTGATCTCACCTCGGTAAACTTAGATGTTGCGTAGTGTGCCTCTACCACTTAAAATCACAACAAGAAGTATCCATTCGTATCAATTAACATCACTTTTTGACTCAATCAGATACTTTAATATAATCATTCTGCTCAAATGACTTATGAGAAATAGCGATGGCTTTTAACGTTTCTTTTATCCGAGTTTGTTGTGTCATCCCCGTACTTCAAGGGATTGAGAAACATTATCAGATCACTCACTCTGACCTTTCTATTCCCGATAACTTGATCAAAGAGCCAATGACCCTGATCCCTTTCTCTGAAGTGGCTATGTGGTTAAACAAAATTGAATTGTTAACCGGTGATAGTGATTACATGCTCAAAATCCAAAACTATTTGGATATTAGCCGATTTAATATGCCCAATAATTGGTTTCTCGCCACGCCAGATCTAGCGATTACCTTTAGGCGCATTAACTACGCCATGGCCTGTTTTCATTCAGGTGCTAGTTATTATGGCGCTCAATCAAACAGAATTATTAAATGGTGTTATCGCAACGATTACTTGAGTAAGAAGGCAAAGTCTCATGACTCGCTGCGAGTAGCGCTAACGTTATTAAACACCTGTAAACACTTCCTTGGTAAAGATTATCAACCTAAAAAAGTGATGCTAAGTGGGCCTTCATTAGGGCAATTGGGGGTTGAACAAGCTTTCGGCTGCCAAGTCACTTGGAATGCTCCGTTAACGGAAATTTGGTTAGATATTGATTCATTAATAAGTTCTGAAGAAAGCTTCTTATCTTCGCTTTCAACCACAGATCAAATCAAAAAGAATAACAGCAGTAGTATTTCGCTCAATCAACTCGACTCGTATTTAAATATGCCGCAGCCTCATGACACGCCCAAAGTGCTCTATGAATTAGTAAACTATATTCGTTTTTATGGCTTACCAACGGTGGATTCATTGGCAGATTTATGTGGATTTTCAAGGCAACAATTGCAAAGGCGATTGCAAAAAAATGGCTTTAGCTTTACCGAACTGATGCGCTACATCTTAGGCAGCTTATCCATCAAATACATGCTGGAAGGCAAGGAGGTTAATGAGATTTCAGCATTATTGGGTTATGCCAGTGTTCGCAGTTTCAGTAAAAGCTTTCAGCGATTACACCGCCAAACACCGACCCAATACATTGAAAAACTGCATCAAAAAAGCCCTCACAAGAGGGCTTAATAAAGCGATAATATTACAGACTAATTATCGATATACAGGCAACAAATCAGCCATTGCTAATAAATGGCATGCTGCAGTTAATACACCAAACAAGATAACAACCACAACTAAAGGCGTGCCGCCCGGTACTCGGAAGCTATTCTCGTCAGGGAACATTTTACGCGACTTGTAGGCCATCATTGCAGGCACAATAGCAGCCCAAATGGTTGCCGCTAATGCTGCAAAACCAATGGCAATCAAAAAGCCATTTGGGAATAACAAGCCTAAAACCGTAGGAGGAATAAAGGTTACAGCCGCTGTTTTAATTCGTCCATTAACCGACTCATCAAAGCCAAACAGATCAGCAAGGTAATCGAATAAACCTAAGGTGACACCTAAGAATGAAGAAGCGACAGCCAAATTAGCAAATAGAGTCAGCATGGTGTTTAGCCAAGCATTAGACATGACATCCGATAATGCACCCACCAATACGCCCATATTACCGCCTTGAGCAATAATATCGTTGAACTGGCTGCGAGGAATATTACCCATGGTTGCCACTAACCAGCAGCTGTAAATCACTAACGCGATGAAAGTACCAATACAGATGGCTTTAATAATTAAGCTAGGCTGCTTGCCGTAATATTTCACTAAACTTGGCACATTGCCATGGTAACCAAAACTGGTTAAACCAAATGGAATGGCAGCTAAAATATAAGGCGCAAAACTTGCTTCACCATCTGGCACTAATAGCTTAACGCTATCAACATCAATGAGGAGATTACCGACTGCTAAAAAGAAGGTAATGATCATTCCGCCCAGCATCACTGTGGTTATACGATCAACTACTTTAGTACTGATCATCACAATAGCAGCAAGTACAAGAGCGAACACTAAGCCTGCAATGCTTTGCGGTAAATGGATCCCCATCCCCGACAAAGTGTGGTTCACGATGGATCCACCGCCACTAATGTATGCGTAAGTCAGAATATATAATACGAAGGTAATCGATAGGCCGTTAACAATACGCCAGAACTGGCCTAAAGTGACTTTGGTTAAGGTGTCAAAACTGTCACCTGGTTTAAAGTGCAAGTTAGTCTCTAGCAGCATTAAGCCTGACACCAACATACAAAACCAAATGCCGACTAACATTGCGATTGAATAGCCAAACCACATGCCAGCACTAACAACTGGAAGGGAGAACATGCCAGCACCAACAGTGGTACCAGCAATAATCATTGCGCCGCCTAACAAAGATTTATTTTTCGGCTGCGTTTGTGTTGAACTCATAAAGTTATTCGTTACCCATGTTCCATAGTCACACTGTCGACTATGGTTTTACGAACAGATAGTCGCAACATACCATTGGCATGATCGCGGATTCGGATGACAGCAAATTGATTGTCACTACCCGATAAGTGCCCTAATTCTTTTAATTTTACACTCAAATTATTGTAGAGTTTTTTATCGTAAAACTCTGGCGCAGTAATTCCGTGTAAAGCACCTAAACGCTGAGCTAGCATGTGGCTCGCGCTTTCTAGATCTGAACGTTCAATATCCGGTTTGTAAGCCAGTAAATTAAAGATAATCGCGTAACGTTGTAATGTCTCACTGACAGTTTCAGACAATAGCATTAACTGGGTAATATTACCTTGATTGACTTCAAACTCAGTTGTACCAGTAATCAAACCTTGCTCAACAAACAAGTCCAAGACATGGTCGACATATGCAGGTAAGTCTTCAATCCCCATAAACAATTCTGCTTTTAGTAATGGGTAGAAATCATTGACGATGCTATGGATCTTCTCACGGCTATGTTCTTCGTATTGCACTAAACAACTAGCAATTAACGAAGGTACAGCCATCAAGTGAATAATGTTATTTCGGTAGTAGCTCATTGCAATAACAGCATGCTCTTCAATCGCAATAATTTCACCAAGCTTATCGCTAGTTGAAGTGAACTTTTTAAGTGACAAACATTGCTCAACCACTTCAGTAGGATTACCTTCCGCTACTGAGGTATAGCCGGTATAAGGCACCTCTTTTAATAGCTTAAGATATAAATCTAACTGTCTTTCAAGCTCGCCGCGCTCTAGCGCATTTTGCTCAGAAGCCAATAACACCATACTGGTTAATGTGACTGAGCTGGCCGCTGCGGCGCTATTAATGTTAGTCATCACTTTATTGGCAAGTGTATTTACCGCTGGGGTTAACCAAGTTGGTTTTTGCTCAGGATCTTGTGCAATTTCTTCGCGCCAATCAGGTGCTTGTTGGTTTAAGAATTGCTGCACGTTAATTGGCTCACCAAAGTTCACATAGCCTTGGCCGAAGTTACCTAATTTACGTAACGCACCAAATACCTGCCATACCGATTCTTTTTGCTTTTTCTTACCGCTTAATTCTTTGTGGTAAGTCGATACTTCCATCACGTGATCGTAGCCTAAGTACACTGGCACTAGTGTTACTGGACGCTCGATACCGCGCAGCACACTGTTCACTGTCATTGCTAACATGCCAGTTTTTGGCGCGAGTAAACGACCTGTACGTGAACGTCCACCTTCAGTGAAGTACTCAACTGAATAGCCTTTAGCAAATAATTGGTCTAAATATTCTCTGAATACTGCGGTGTAAAGCTTATTACCGTTAAAGCTACGACGAATAAAGAAGGCGCCACCACGGCGGAACATCGGTCCTGCTGGCCAGAAGTTCAAGTTAATTCCAGCAGCAATGTGCGGTGGAACCATACCTTGATAATAGAGAATATAAGAGAGTAATAAGTAATCCATGTGGCTACGATGACATGGTACATAAACAATTTCGTGACCATCATGATGCAGCTTACGAACTTGCTCAGCACTCTTAATGCTAATGCCGCTGTATAACTTGTTCCATAGCCAAGTTAAAAAGCGCTCTGCAATACGAATCAGGTTATCAGAGTAATCGGCAGCAATTTCATCTAGATATTCAATGGCCTTTTCACGCGCCTTTTCTTCAGAAATCTTCTTGTTCGCCGCTTCCTCTTGAATCGCTTTAGTGATCGACTCAGATTTAAGTAACGAATTAAACATCGCTTGACGGTTTGGCAATTGTGGCCCCGTCATCACTTTCCGCTGACGTCGGAAATGCACTCGTGCAACACGAATTAACTTGTGAGCAATGCTGACATCAGTGCCGTGCTCATCAGCCATATAACGCAAAGACATCGCGTTTGAGAATTGAATAAAGTTATGACGACCTAAGAATAAAATCATTAGCCACTTGCGAAGCCAAGTCGGGTTTTCACGCTCGAATACGGCAGCGGTCATGGTGTCATCTTCTTTACCAGGAATACGTCCCCAATAAAGGCTAACTGGCACCAATTGAATATCTAACTGTTTATTCTTTTGGTGTAAGTCGAGTAATTTGGTGAAGTTGGCAACAAACTTCTCGCCACTATGGCGTTTGCCAAATAAAGGTTTACGGCCTTCAACACACACAATTCTTGGTGTGTTCAGCCCATCAATATCCAAACGCTCATAAGGACTAGGTAGATTGTACTTTGCAGTAATTTCATTTAGCGCCGCGATATCACTCAGCGACTCTGTCTTCATGACATAGACCACTGGTTTTTCAGGATCTAGGTTTAAGTCAGCGAACGGATCTTCAGGTACAACAACACTGTGCACCATTAGTTTCTGAATCCAACGCAACGATTTAGCAATGATAGAATCTGGTTTTAACATGAGTATTCGCATTATCAACAACGATTTATTGCGCATAGGATACCAGAATCTTGGTGGGATTCACTAACCTGCTTATATGTAGTTAACAATTAAGCATCAAACTGAATCCCCTTACGGCTAATTAGATAAGCAAATAACTCGCTTATTTATGCTTATCAAAAATAAACCACAGTACTGTATAAATATACTGTATCGACTAAAAACCGCATCATTTGTACATCAATGATAATTTAATCAAAATAAAAACCTTTTCAACCAAAATAACTTAAACTATTGATTTTAAATATATTTAAGTTAAACCAACCAGTTATAGATGAATTTTAATCGGCCTCATTCTTAAAATTCATTGGTTAATACTTGCGCGACCAAGGATACTGTATATAATGACAGTCACTGTATAAAAAAACAGGAATCAACATGAGACCTTTAACGCCACGACAAGCTGAAATTCTAGAACTAATTAAATGTAATATTGCCGAGACAGGTATGCCGCCTACTCGTGCAGAAATTGCCACTAGATTAGGCTTTAAAAGTGCTAATGCTGCTGAAGAGCATTTAAAAGCACTTGCTAAAAAAGGTTGTATCGAAATTATTCCTGGTACTTCACGCGGTATCCGCATGATTCAGGAAGAAGAGGAAGTCGAAGAAGGCTTACCACTAATCGGTCAAGTTGCCGCTGGTGAACCTATCCTCGCAATGGAGCATGTTGAGCAATACTTCCAAGTTGATCCTGAAATGTTCAAACCTAATGCTAATTTCTTACTACGCGTTCGTGGCGACAGTATGAAAGATATTGGCATTATCGAAGGTGACTTACTGGCTGTGCACAAGATGCAACAAGCCAAAAACGGCCAAGTTGTCGTTGCCCGTGTTGATGATGATGTCACCGTTAAACGTTTTGAAAAGAAAGGCAATGTTGTTTATCTGCACGCAGAAAATGAACAATATTCGCCGATAAAAGTTGATTTAACATGCCAGAGTCTCACCATTGAAGGACTTGCTGTTGGCGTTATCCGAAATGGAGGTTGGTTATGAACACATTATTAGGTAATGCTCCGCGTCACCCAGGTTTATGGGTAGATATGACCTCAGCCACAGCGCCTGTTAAGCAAGGTATTGAAACCAAACAAAGTGCTAATCAAGGCATCACTGAGCTAACCCAGTTATGCAGCCAGTTAGCAGTATTAAGTCAACAAGGCCGTTGGATTGTATTGATTAATCCACCACATATTGGCTATAAGCAAATATTGGCCAATGCCAATGTTCGTATGGATCGAGTATTACTTGTTCATACCAAAGATGAAGTTGAAACGCTTTGGGCAATGGAAAAAGCATTAACAAGTGGTACTTCCAGTGCGGTTATTACATGGACAACACCATTAGATGCTCGTGATAATCGTCGCATTCAGTTAGTCGCTAAAAGCGCTTTGGCACAAGGTGTGATCATTGAAGATGTAAATACTCACTTACATGATGAACATATGAGTGACAATACTTCAGCAGCACCATCAAGGTTAAATTTATCTGCTTTCCACTAACCGAATCTCTCTTGAAAAAGCCCTTCATTACTGTGAAGGGCTTTTTTTACGCCTTTTTTCAGCAAATTAGATGATAAAGTGATCTTGATCAATATTTAATCTCCAAGTAATGTAGTTAACAAGAGGCTAACAAATTGTTATCACTCTTGAGTTAATAAAACGATAAGAAGCTACAAAACGCTGTAAAAATTGTGCTGGTACCATGCGGTATAGAAAGCCTTGAATAAAAAGCGTCAATTTAAGAATTGAAAAGTTCAGTATTAGGTACAAGTGTGGCCACCATAACCCAATAAAATAATCGAGTATTGATACTCGCAGCCACCGTGTACTTTGAAGTGATCAAACTTTTTCGGGAATTAGAGAAGTTTGCATAGAGCAGAGTATTACTGTGTGACTTTTCCTTGTTGTTATTGCAAATCGCAATTGGCAGAGGAGTGGTCTTGTGAAGCGATTGTTGTATGGATTAATGGTGCTGTTATTTGCAGTACCGCTTGCTGCGGCTGATATGCCGCTTAACATGACACAAGGTGTGACAGAAATCAGTGGTAAGGTTTATGACCTCCATATGATTATTCTATATATCTGTTGTGCGATTGGTGTTGTGGTCTTTGGGATCATGATTTACTCGATGATCTATCACAGAAAATCTAAAGGCGCTAAACCTGCCGATTTTCATGACAGTACCAAGGTTGAAATAGCATGGACTGTCGTGCCATTTATCATCCTTATTGGTATGGCAATTCCTGCCACTAAAACTCTGATAGCTATGGAAGACCCTAGTGATGCAGATTTAACCATTAAAGTTACCGGCTCTCAGTGGAAATGGCATTACAGCTATTTCAACGAAGATGTCGAGTTCTTCAGTTTACTTTCAACGCCAGCAGAGCAAATCCAAGGTTCAGCTGAAAAAACTGAAACATACTTACTGGAAGTCGATAAGCCACTCGTATTACCTATTAATCGTAAAGTGCGTTTCTTGATGACCAGTGATGATGTTATTCACTCATGGTGGGTACCTGCATTCGCGGTTAAAAAAGACGCTAATCCAGGCTTCATTAATGAAGCATGGACAAAAATCGATAAAGTCGGCACCTATCGCGGCCAATGTGCTGAATTGTGCGGAAAAGATCACGGCTTTATGCCTATCGTGGTTGAAGCACTTTCTGAAGCCGATTATGACCAGTGGTTAATTGACCAAAAGCAGCTAGCTGTTGATGCTAAAGCTGCAGCAGAAGCCTCGCTTACGCAAACACTCACATATGATGAGTTAATGACTCAAGGTGAGAAAGTCTATATGGGCGTTTGTGCCGCATGTCACCAACCTAATGGTGCTGGTCTTCCTGGTGTATTCCCATCTCTTATTGGTAGCCCTTTGATTAAAGGTCCTGTTAGCGATCATGTTGATATTGTGGTTAACGGTAAAGCAGGTACTGCGATGCAAGCATTTGCTAAACAGCTTACTGCGACTGAAATTGCTGCTGTTGTGACTTACGAGCGAAATGCTTGGGGTAATAACTCTGGCGATGTAGTGCAAGCCGCTGATATCAATGGTGGCGGTTCTGCGGCAAGTTCAGCGGATTCCGCAACTGACCAAACCGCAACGCCTGTAACCTTACCTGCTGAAATTAATCCGGCAAATGTTGAACAAGCCGTAACCGAAGCCGCTGCAGAAGTTGTGGAAGAAGTTAAAGCAGAAGTCGTACTAGATGATCTGACCATGGATGAACTTATGACCATGGGCGAGCAAGTCTATATGACCAATTGCGCCGCATGTCATCAAGCTGCAGGCACTGGATTACCGGGTGCTTTCCCTTCACTAATCGGTAGCCCAGCCATTACAGGGCCAGTTGAAGGACACATTGAAGTTGTCGTCAATGGTAAGGCTGGTACTGCAATGCAGGCATTTGGTTCTCTACTCACACCGCAACAACTCGCAGCAGTAATTACTTATGAGCGTAACGCTTGGGGTAATGACTCCGGAGATGCTGTACAGGCTTCTGACGTTGATGGTCATGGAAAGTAAGGGATTAAAATGAGCACTATTACACAAGATACAACCGAAGCTCATGATGGTCAGTCTCACGATGACCATGGCCATGATGATCACCATCATGGCGCGCCGAAAGGCATCATGCGCTGGATTTTAACCACTAACCATAAAGACATTGGTTCATTATATTTGTGGTTTAGTTTTTTAATGTTTCTCACTGGCGGTGCAATGGCGATGGTTATCCGCGCCGAATTGTTCCAACCAGGTTTACAATTAGTTGATCCAAACTTTTTCAACCAAATGACCACAGTTCACGGACTTATCATGGTATTTGGTGCCGTTATGCCAGCCTTTACCGGCTTGGCTAACTGGCTTATTCCTATGATGATTGGTGCGCCGGATATGGCACTACCTCGGATGAATAACTGGAGTTTTTGGATCCTACCATTCGCGTTTGCCATTCTATTAAGTTCGTTATTTATGGAAGGCGGTGGCCCCAACTTTGGTTGGACATTCTACGCACCACTATCAACTACCTACAGCCCTGATACCACTGCACTATTTGTATTTTCAGTACACATTATGGGAATAAGCTCAATTATGGGCGCGATCAACGTGGTCGTGACAATTGTGAATATGCGTGCACCAGGTATGACTTGGATGAAGTTGCCACTGTTCGTATGGACTTGGTTAATTACTGCATTCCTGTTGATTGCGGTGATGCCCGTACTCGCAGGTGCGGTCACCATGGTCTTAACTGATAAATACTTTGGTACCAGCTTCTTCGATGCTGCAGGTGGTGGTGACCCAGTCATGTTCCAGCACATTTTCTGGTTCTTCGGTCACCCTGAAGTTTACATTATGATTTTACCCTCATTCGGTATTATCTCCGCCATTGTGCCAACCTTTAGCCGTAAAAAGCTATTCGGTTACTCCTCGATGGTTTACGCCACCTCAAGTATTGCGATTCTGTCTTTCTTGGTTTGGGCGCATCACATGTTTACTACGGGTATGCCAGTATTCGCTGAGCTATTCTTCATGTATTGCACCATGCTGATTGCGGTGCCCACAGGGGTGAAAGTGTTTAACTGGGTTGCAACCATGTGGCGTGGTTCAATTACCTTTGAAACCCCAATGTTGTTTGCAGTGGCCTTTATTATTCTATTCACGATTGGTGGGTTTTCTGGATTGATGCTGGCGATTACACCTGCGGATTTCCAATACCATGATACTTACTTTGTTGTGGCGCATTTCCACTACGTACTCGTAACGGGTGCAGTGTACTCCATTATGGCTGCGGCTTATTACTGGCTGCCGAAGTGGACTGGTCACATGTATAGCGAAACCTTAGGTCGCTGGCATTTCTGGTGTAGCACCATTTCAGTCAACGTGCTGTTTTTCCCAATGCACTTCTTAGGTCTTGCGGGTATGCCGCGTCGTATTCCTGATTATGCGATTCAATTTGCTGATGTTAACCAAATTGTCTCAATTGGTGGGTTTGCATTTGGTTTATCACAACTAATCTTCCTTGCTGTAGTCATTAAGTGTGTTCGAGGTGGAGAGAAAGCTGCGGATAAACCTTGGGAAGGCGCCGAAGGACTAGAATGGACCATCCCAAGTCCAGCACCTTATCACTCATTCACTACACCACCAGAGGTAAAGTGATATGAGCCAGCCAACAAAATCAAACCGTAAATTATTAATAGGTCTCGTACTGGGTTCTATCGGTATGTTCGGCTTTGGTTTTGCGCTAGTGCCGCTTTATGACGTGCTGTGCGATACCTTGGGGATTAACGGAAAACCCCAAGGTACTGCCAGCCAATATGAAGCGGTCGTGGTTGATAAAGATCGCACCATTACCATTGAATTTATTGCCCAAGTACAAGGCAGCATGCCGTGGGAATTTGGCCCTAAGGTGAACACTATGCAGGTTCACCCAGGCGAACTCACTCGTACTGCCTTTTTAGCAAAAAACTTATCTGCTAATCCTCTTGTTGGCCAAGCTATACCTTCGGTATCACCTGGCCAAGGCGCGGCATATTTCAATAAAACCGAGTGCTTTTGTTTTAATCAACAACCTCTAGCTGCAAAGGCTGATGCTGAACTGCCATTAATCTTTTATGTGGATCCAGACTTACCAGATTCCATTAAAACTTTGACTCTCTCTTATACCCTCTATGACATCACAGACAAACAAACTGCGGCCATAGAGCAAGGAGCAGCAAGATGACAACAAAACATGAAAACTACTACGTGCCAGCGCAAAGCGTTTGGCCCATTACCGGCGCAATTGGATTATTCCTCATTGCTTTTGGCGCAGGTTCTTACGTTCAACAATTAGCCACTGAAGATACTTCAGGTGGTTATATCTTAGTGGCTGGTATTGCAGTCATTATCTTTATGCTGTTTGGCTGGTTTAAAAATGTCATTGATGAATCAATGTCAGGCTTATATTCAGCGCAAATGGATCGTTCATTTCGTCAAGGAATGAGCTGGTTTATTTTCTCTGAAATTATGTTCTTCGGCGCATTTTTTGGCGCCTTGTTCTACGCCAGAATGGTCGCAATCCCTTGGCTTGGTGGTAGCTCAAACAACGCCATGACTCACGAAGTATTATGGCCAACCTTTGAAGCCATGTGGCCACTAATCAAAACGCCTGATGGCACCACTACAGAAGCTATGCCTTGGACAGGGTTACCGCTTTATAACACCCTAATCCTTTTAGCTTCTTCGGTCACATTACACTTTGCTCATGTGTCTTTAGAGAAATCAAAACGCGGCGCATTAAAGGTGTGGTTAGGACTTACCATTTTATTAGGTATTGGGTTCTTATTCTTGCAGGTAGAAGAATATGTTCATGCATACCAAGAAATGGGCTTAACCCTATCATCAGGCATTTACGGTAATACCTTCTTTTTGCTTACTGGTTTTCACGGCATGCACGTGACACTGGGTACGGTTTTTCTGATTATCCTATTTTTTAGGGTACTCAAAGGCCACTTCACCCCAGAAAGTCATTTTGCTTTCCAATCGGGTAGTTGGTATTGGCATTTTGTCGATGTGGTTTGGCTATGTTTGTTTATTTTTGTCTACGTGATTTAAATAAACCTAACTAGTACGGCCTAGGGTTGGGGGTTACCCAACCTAGCCCTAAGGCCAGTAATAACAGCACCATGACTAAGGCAGAAAAGATAACTCTACGTCCTAAAAATTGACTCATTGGTTGTTTATTTTCAGCTTTCACCATAATAAACAGGGCTCTAGCTAGATTAAATAATATGAATACAAGCAGCAGTACTAATACAAGCTTGAAAATAACTAAGGTATCCATGGGCTCTCCTTCGCGAGTCTGGCGACTATCTACTGGGTTATTGCTGCTTGTTACTGTGAGTGTGTTTTGTATTTTGGTCAAGTTAGGAGTTTGGCAGCTTGATAGAGCGGAGCAAAAAACCACTTGGCAAGCGACGTTATCAGCAAGACAAGCCGCCAGTGAATTAAGCTTTGATGAACTACTGGCTTTTGGCGCAGATGACAAACTCAGTGGATACCGTCTAAACGTCAACGCTACGCCTGTTAACCAGCAAATATTGCTACTGGATAACCAAGTGTTTGAGGGTCGAGTGGGTTACCTAGCCTATCAAGTATTTCAAGTTTCAAGCTCTAATACGCAAGACCTACCATGGTTATTGGTTGAGTTAGGGTTTGTTGCAGCCAATATCGAACGACGAATTTTACCTGAACTCACACCCGCGCCGTTATCAGCCGTTGACTTAAATGGCCGTGTTTATCAAAAACAGATTAACCCTTTAAGCCACCAGCTCCATGCAGAAGACGGCAATGTGATGCGTTTTCAAAACCTTAATTTACCGGCCTTAGCTGAGAAAATAGGCCACCCACTGGCACCTGTCGTACTGCAGCCAGATTCAATCCCTAATATTGCATTACCTAAGCCTTGGACACCCATTCCATTGTCTGCCCAAAAGCACCAAGGCTACGCACTGCAGTGGTTCACTATGGCGGCGGTATTTTTATCGTTAATGCTATGGATTGGATGGAAATATTTGATTAAAACAACACCTGAAAGCACCACTAGCAACGCAATTGACACTAGTAACACCCTAGAAAATGAAACAAGAACTGAAAACGAATAAAACCAAACTAATAAATTAAGCCGTAACAAGAGGAGCAAGTATGAACTCCCCAGCAAAACCTAAAAATAACAAGGCACTGTTTGCCCTAGTACTGGTATTTATCTTACCAGTGGCCGTCGCAAAGCTGGTATTAAGCATGGACTTATATAATGGCGCTGCAACCAATAAAGGCCAACTCATTCCACCAGAGGTGAGCTATCAAAGCTTATCAATGGAAAACCCGCATCCACAATCTTGGCAACTGTTATACCTATTACCAGAACAATGCTTAGAACAATGTCAGCAACGCTTATACGTACTGCATCAAAGTCATGTTGCTTTAGGGAAACATCAAGATCGCGTCAGCCCGATTATTATGCTGCAACCAGACAGTGACATCGCAATTCTTGAAAAGCTCCAAGTGCCATTTGAAACCGCCAATGCGAGCCAAGCCATCATTGCAATGATGACTGAACAGCAAATGATTATTGTCGATCCACTCGGCAGCTTGGTAATGGAATATCCTGGCATCATCGGCGAGCAAGAAAATATGGCTCAAGGTAAATCGATGATTGCGGATCTAAGAAAGCTACTTAAGCTATCGAGGGTTGGTTAATGGATATAAAAAACCTCCTCAAATTTACCTTAGTATTTACCTTTGCAGTGATATTGATGGGTGCTTATACCCGCCTGTCTGATGCAGGTTTAGGCTGTCCTGATTGGCCGGGTTGTTATGGCCATATTGGTGTACCCAGTGACGCAGCCGATTTAGCCAAAGTAGAAACAAACTTTCCAGATCTCACCGTCGAGCCAGAAAAAGCTTGGCTTGAAATGATCCACCGTTATATCGCTGGCACATTAGGCTTATTGGTATTAACGATTTTAATCATTTGCTTAAAGCGTGCTGATGCACCGAAAAAACTGCCTATATTTATTTCCGCACTGATCTTATTTCAAGCGGCATTAGGCATGTGGACGGTCACCATGAAACTGATGCCCATTGTGGTGATGGGGCATTTAATTGGCGGCTTTAGCTTGTTTGCTTTACTGCTGTTACTTTATCTGCGCACCAAACCATTACGGATCCCGGGTGGCGATCACTACGCCAGAAAGTTAGGGCCATTGGCTATGGTGAGTTTAGTGGTGTTAGTCATACAGATTATTTTAGGCGGCTGGACATCATCAAACTACGCAGCGCTGGCTTGTACCACCTTGCCAATATGTGAGGGCAACTGGATGGATAATTTGCAGTTTGCTAAAGCCTTCTCGCCATTTCAAGGCGATCATCCGAGCTTTGAATATGGTGTCCTTGAATACCCTGCTCGAATGACCATACATGTTACCCACCGAATTTGGGGCGTGATTACCGCCATAAGTTTATGTTGGTTAGCGTTTAAATTACTAAAAGCTCAATCGTCAATCATGCGACAAAGTGCATGGGTTTTATTTGCCCTTGTGGTGTTACAAGTGGGTTTAGGTATTAGCAATATTGTAATGCACCTACCTCTTGGTATTGCAGTCTCACACAACGGCGGCGCAGCGTTACTGTTGTTAACCGTTATTTTTATTAACTATGCGCTGTGGCGTAAAGCATAAGCAAGGATTCAATTATGGCTAAATCACTATCTTTACCCGCAAATGCAACCAAGACGGCTGACACCAGTTCAATGTCTAGCGCTAACAGTGACACTCTACAGTGGCGTGCTTACTTTGAGATGACCAAACCTAAAGTCGTCGCCTTAATGTTACTTACAGTATTAGTGGGCATGTGCTTGGCGCTACCAGGCGCAGTTCCACTACAACCACTGATTTTCGGCATGATAGGTATTGGGATGATGGCAGGTTCTGCCGCAGCCTATAACCATTTAATCGATCGCCGCATCGATGGCTTAATGGCACGAACTTATAACCGCCCGCTTCCGAAAGGCAAATTATCTGCAGTTAAAGCTGTCACCTTTGCCACCACATTAGGCTTAGCAGGCTTTGTTATTTTGTATGCTCTAGTCAACCCACTCACCGCTTGGCTTACCTTTGCCAGCTTAATTGGTTATGCCGTGGTGTATACCGCTTATTTAAAACGTGCCACACCGCAGAATATCGTTATTGGTGGTTTAGCAGGGGCCATGCCGCCATTACTGGGTTGGACTGCAGTTACCAATGAGTTTCATGGTAATGCGCTGTTATTGGTTATTATTATTTTCGCTTGGACGCCGCCACACTTTTGGGCATTAGCGATTCATCGTAAAAAAGAATATGCCAAGGTCGATATTCCAATGCTGCCTGTAACCCACGGCGTTGAATTTACCAAAACCTGTATCTTGCTTTACACTTTCTTGTTAGCTGTCGCCTGTATTTTACCAGTGCTTGTTGGCATGTGCGGCCCAGTTTACTTAGTGGGTTCAACTATTCTAAGTTGCGGCTTTATCTACAAAGCATGGCAGCTTAAGTTTCATGACAAGCAAGGTCTGGCAATGGATGTATTCAAGTTCTCTATCTACCACTTAATGATTTTGTTTCTGGTATTACTCGTCGACCACTACATTTGGGTTAATTAATGCCTCTGCCTATCAACAATTAAGGGCAAATCAGCAATAAAGAGCAAGTCAGCAGTAGAGAGGAAGCAATTTGAAAAAGATAATCGCACTGGCTGTGATGATGTTAGGTTTAGGCGTGGCGGTGGCTGTTAATTTTTCACAGCCTAAGCCACTCGAACTCGCTAGCAGTTATATGTTCGACCAACCAAGAGCATTAGCGCCATTTACTTTGCATGACCAACTGGGCAATGAGTTCACTAATCAACAATTACTGGGCAAATGGAGCTTGGTGTTTGTTGGGTTTACTTCGTGTCCCGATGTGTGCCCAACAACGTTAAATAAGCTCAACGCCGCTTATGCTGAACTGCAATCGGTATCAGAAGATATTCAGGTGGTGTTTGTGTCGGTAGACCCGGACAGAGACTCGCAAACAAAGCGCTTAGATTACATTAACTTTTTTAATAAAGACTTTAAGGCAGTGACCGCTGAACATGCACAGTTATTTCCGTTCACCCGAGACTTAGGCTTTGCCTACGCCATGGTTGGGGACGGAGCGGATTATCAAGTAGACCACAGTGCCAGCTATGTTTTAGTGTCACCCCAAGGGGAAAAATACGCAGTGTTTAAACCCAAACAACAACCAGGGAAGATTCCACAGATTTTGAATAAAGAGCTAGTAGCGGATCTGAAACAGATTATTGAAAGTGCTTAAGTTTTTTATATAAGTATTGGAAATATAACAAAGCCTCAATATGAAAGTATTGAGGCTTTTTTAGAAGGTTGATACTGAGAACTAACTTATATTTGGACAGAAATCAGTTTGTAATTAGCCTTGGCTCATGAGCCATTTGATAGAAATAATTAAGTTTACTCTGACCCCACTTGTTTTATATGTTTGACCAACCAAGAGCATTAGCACCATTTACTTTGCATGACCAACTGGGCAATGAGTTCACTAATCAACAATTACTCGGCAAATGGAGCTTGGTATTTGTTGGGTTTACCTCTTGCCCAGACGTGTGCCCAACAACGTTAAATAAGCTCAACGCTGCTTATACTGAACTGCAATCGGTATCAGAAGATATTCAGGTGGTGTTTGTGTCGGTAGACCCAGATCGGGACTCGCAAACAAAGCGCTTAGATTACATTAACTTTTTTAATAAAGACTTTAAGGCAGTGACCGCTGAACATGCACAGTTATTTCCGTTCACCCGAGACTTAGGCTTTGCCTACGCCATGGTTGGAGATGGTGCGGATTATCAAGTAGACCACAGCGCCAGCTATGTTTTAGTGTCACCCCAAGGGGAAAAATACGCGGTGTTTAAACCCAAACAACAACCAGGGAAGATTCCACAGATTTTGAATAAAGAGCTGGTTGCGGATCTGAAACAAATTATTGAAAGTGCTTAAGTTTTTATATAGGTATTGGAAATATAACAAAGCCTCAATATGAAAATATTGAGGCTTTTTGTTGGGTGAAGGCTAGAAGTTACAAGGTTTAAAGCTCAATAAGTTAGAATAATTTTGTTTAAATGTCATTGCTAATTTGAAAGGTTCCACTTATTAAACTTGTTTTTCAGTAGCTTCTTTACAGGCAGTTTCTAATGCTGCACATAACATCGTTACAGCGTAGATATATTTATATTTTGCTTCGCTTCGATTGTAATCTTTAAAATCGTGATCTAACTCTTTATGAGTTTTCTTAACTAAGCTTTGTAGCATACTCTTTTCAGAACCAGATAAGCACTGATATAAACTTTTAGCATCGTTTTCGTTTAGATTTCCACGAATGTTATGAGCAAAATCATTCCTAAGTTTTCCTAATTTATAAAGTGCACTTTCAAATCGTGGATCTAATCCTAAGCCAACAGCAAGCTGCACTGTCTGATGATATGTAAGCTTCATTTTATCTAAATAGGTTGCACTAACATTAAGTTCCACGATCAATTTGTTGAGATATTGCTCAACATGGATATGTGACCTTATTACTACCCCTAGTTCATCTTCACTATCGAGTGAATCTAGAAACGATACCTTTAAATCCATTGACTATCTAACTCCCTCTTCAACAGCTAGTTAGCTATTGGATTTAAAAAAGTCAGTCATTAAAATACACACACTATTAATTGAAGCGATTAATACTTTTTCTTTTATCAATTCTTTAAATGGCTTATTTTCACCTAAAATCGATAAAGTAGTATTGGTGGCATTCAAACCTTTACTAGTTAAAACTATTGAAATCTGAGAATCATCAACTTCTTTTCTAAGAAAACCTTCACGACTTAACCAATCAATACTACTCCAAATTACTTCATCTACCTGTATATTTTGAAGTTCATTTTCATCAAAGAATACATCTATTGATTCGGTAACATCTTTAAATCCAAATGTTGCTTCCAACGGAAAGGACTCCGTTGCTCGATTAAAAATATCAAAACAAATAATATTAAAAAGATCGATCTTATTCATTTACTGAACCTATTATTAATACATCGCATAAGCAAAGATATTGATTATTAAGCACTCTATCAGAGTTATCTGCAATAAACGAGTGCAGGAAATCTGGCATTTTTTATGCTGAAAGTTGGTTGTTATTGCCATACTTCTTTTGAATCAAGGTCGTGGCGCTTCGCCCACACCAGACGAAAGGGAAACAACAGCATTTCCCTTTTCGATATCCCTTGCCGCCCCTACGAAATTGCTCTTAAAAGCGAGCAAGCCTCATGCTTATTCGAAAATAGCTAACGCTTTAGATAGGCCATCCTTGGCCAACTAAAGCTAGCCTGACGTCCTGTCAGGCTTACGCCATTTTCTTCAACGCATTTCAGCAATTTCAATGGGGAATTGTTGTATCCGCAGGTTCGTTTGACCTAGTTAAGCACGAATAAAAATCTTTGAAGGTTTTGAATGTTAAATTTGAATTGAGGCAAGCAAGAAAATTACGTGAGTCCAGACATGGATGTCTGGCTAGCTTTCGAGGGGAAGGGACGCCCCATCGGAAGCGTTAGTGATTTTTGTAGCTTGCCGAAGCTGGCTAAATAAAAAGTTTAAAGCTGGATGGTTCTCCATTGAAATAATCGTTTTTCAGATTATTTCGTGGGAGCGGCAAGGGTGATGCAAGAGGGGGATTGCTGTTGTTTCCCCTCTTGCTCTGGTGTGGGCGAAGCGCCACGACCTTGATTTGGATTTGGATTTGGATTTGGATTTGGATTTCAAATGATGAATAAAACATAGCCGCAGCAGCAAAATTTTTATAAAAATCAACGAAAAGGGAAATGCTGATGTTTCCCTTTCGTCACTCTTTGTAAAAGAAGGGGCGAAGCGACACGACCTTGATTTGTTTTACTTTCCAGAGAGTAAAACAAATCAACACATAATTAGACTAATCAAACATCAAACATCAAACATCAAACATCAAACATCAAACATCAAACATCAAACATCAAACATCAAACCAAAAGGCTATTCTTTTGGCCAACTTCCATCATTATTGGGTCTCACCCAAGCTTGGGAAAACCAATAATAGCCTTTTTGGGTTTTACTCGGTGCAGTGCAGTTATAACGACTGCGTCCAGCTGGTAAATTCGCTGGTGCTTGAATACTAAACTCAGTTTCAGTCAACCATGTTGGCTTTTTAGCACCTTGCCCTTGAACAAAACACATCACCTGATGTGGGTAAATATCAGTGATATCTAACTCAACTTTTAACTCAGGTCGCCAGTTACCAGAGGTTAATAATGGGTCTGTGACATTTTGCTTAACCACAGGCATATTCAAGCTAGTGAATTTAACCTTTAAGCTATCAAGGTCAGCGTAAGGCCCAGCTACAGGAAAACGAGGTAACGCGGTTAAAATCGAGTATTTACCTGCCGCACCTGATTGTTGACCTAAGCCAATAAAGTCATTTTTCTTAAGAATGTTTTCAACGTCAGCGTTGTACTCACCATACGGGTAAGCCAGCATTCTAACGCTTTGGCCGGTATGCTTTTTAATTTCAGCTTCGGTGTCTAATAAATTCTTTTCGATGCGGTCTAACCATTGCTGATGACCTTCACCATCAAGCTTGCGGTTTAAATGTTCGTGGGCCCAAGTGTGGTTAGCAATCGTCGCGCCGTTTTGCGCAAGTTGATTGATATCATCCCAGCTCATCATCCCTGCATAGCCTTTTTCAATCGGCTCTACCGAGACAAATAAGGTATAGGAGAAATCATGCTTGGCTAGAATCGGCGCAGCAGCTTTAGCAATACTGTCATAACCGTCATCAAAGGTAATCACAATGCTTTTTTCAGCAATGGGCTTATTTTGTTTTATGGCATCTACCGCCTCTGTCAGACTAATGATGGTAAACTCATTATCTGCAAGGTACTGCATTTGCTCTTCAAATTGCGCCGGCGTCACACTAGTACTTGCTGGCGTAGTTTCTGATACATGATGATATTGCAAAATCACCACTGCGCTGGCATTAAATGAGAATAACCACATTAATCCCAAGAGACTTTGTTTTAACATAAGATTCCTATGTCCATAAAAAAATTATTATTTAACAGCCAAAAAAACCGTCAGCTCTTTGCATTAGCATTGCCGATGATTTTATCCAATATCACTATTCCTCTGTTAGGTTTAGTCGATACAGCTGTCATTGGTCATTTATCTGAAGCCTATTATTTAGGCGGTGTGGCACTAGGCAGTACAATTATTACCTTAATTGTCTGGCTATTGGGCTTTTTAAGGATGTCGACAACGGGTCTAGTCGCCCAAGCATATGGTGCTAATGATAACGTAACTCAGCAAAAATTGCTGGTACAAGGTTGTAGCCTAGCACTGATATTTGGTTTGAGTGCGATCATTTTGCAGCAACCCTTGCTTGAGTTTGCCATGTCGCTAAGCCAAGCCAGTGAAGAGGTAAAGCACTTCTGCAGTGAATACGTCAATATTCGTATTTGGTCGATCCCTTTCGCACTATTGAACTTAGTTTTACTCGGCTGGCTATTAGGCAGACAAGCGCCCAAAGCCGCCATGTGGCAACTCATTATCGCCAACATCGTTAATATCGTGCTCGATGTGGTGTTTGTTATCGGTTTCGAATGGAACGTAAAAGGCGCGGCATTAGCATCGGTCATCGCTGATATTTGTGCTTTTACTGTTGCTGCGGTCATTGTTAAACGCGCTCTGTATAAACAAAGTGATTTCAATTTAGGCAAGCTATTCGTCCACCTAAGCTTTAAAGGTTACTCGCAATTACTCAAGCTTAATCGAGATATTTTTATCCGCAGTTTATGTCTGCAAGCCAGCTTTACCTTTATGACCTTTTACGGCGCAGGCTTAGGTGATGACATCATTGCTGCCAATGCTGTGCTTTTAAATCTTTTAATGCTGATTTCCTATGCGTTAGATGGCATTGCCTATTACGCTGAAGCGGAAGTTGGCCGAGCTGTAGGTCAAAAAAACCTGCCTTTACTGCATGATTCCGTATTACTTGCAGGCTACTGGTCAGCACTGTTCTCGTTTGGGTTTTGTTTACTATTCTACTTCGGCGGCAGTGGCATTATCAGCCTACTCACCAGTATTGAGATTGTGCAGCAGCAAGCCAATATTTATCTCATTTGGTTGGTGTTCATGCCACTACTGGCATTTGGATCTTACTTATTTGATGGGGTTTACATTGGTGCAGCCCAAGGCCGAGCGATGCGAAACAGCATGATTATCGCCACTTTCGTGGTGTTTTTCCCTTGCTGGTATCTACTACAAGATTATGGCAACCACGGTTTATGGGCCGCGATGAGCGCCTTTATGCTGTGCCGCAGCGCCTCACTTGGACTCCATTACAAGTACAGTCAGGCTTTTAAGCAAATATAATCATTACATAGGTTTAGGGTGAGTAAAACTGGCTTTGTCCATCTTTTTACTGATAACATGTGTGTAACATATTTATGTTCAACACGGAAAGTTTGAATGAAAAGGATTTTACTTATACTAACAGCATCAATCTTGCTGTTATCTTCACTGACATCATTTGCAGAAAATCAGCAACTCCCCATTGAAGCGTTTGCCAGTATTCCTGATGTCAGTCATGTCACTATGTCTCCTAATGGGACTAAAATTGCCTCTTTAGTCCGTTCTGAAGCTAAAGGAATGGAAGGCACATTAGTCAATATTCTAGATATTGATACTCGTGAATCTTCTTACCCCATTCAAACGGACAATGAAAAATTTGTTATTTTATCCATGAGCTGGGCAAATGATGATTTACTACTCATAAAAGCTAAGTTTCCCGCTGTTCGTTTCGGCACTCCAACCACAGAAACTCGCATCATTAAGTATTCTTTGAGTAAGAAAAAGACTTCTAACTTACTAAGTCGTTTTGGACTTAAAAAGTTTAAATGGATGCCACAAATCCAATCAAATATTATCGATTACCTTCCCGATGACGACAAATACTTGTTACTGGGTACGAATGGCATTGGTAATAAAGCTCAATTTGAATCGGTCATCCAAGTTAATTTAAATAACGGTAATATTCGTTTTGAGCAACCTGCTGAAGCAAACGTTACTGACTGGATAACGGATAGGCAAAATAGAATTCGAATCGGCATATACCGTAAAGAAACCAAATACCGCATTTATGAGCAAGAAGATGCCCACAAAGATAGAAGGATTTTATGGGAGTTTGAAGCTTTCGAGGAAGATCAGGTTTGGCCAATGGGCTTTGCTCAGGATAAAAATATCCTCTATGTTCAAGCTTATCACGAAGGTTTTGAAGCAATCTTCAAGGTTGATTTACGCGACCCTGAGCTTGCTAAAGAATTAGTATTCAGTAAAGAGTTTAATGATGTCGAAGGCTCACTAATTTATTCAAAACTCAAGCAAAAGGTTATTGGTATTGATGATGGCAATGAGTCTGAATATACCTTTTGGGATGAAGAATATATCGGCCTCGTTAATGGCCTAAACAAAGCTCTGCCTGAATACCGCAATTATATAACCCAGTTTAGTGATAATGAGCGTCGATACATTGTGTATTCAACCAACTCAAAAGAAGCAGGCACTTATTTATTTGGTGACCGTGATGCTGGAGAGCTATTTCCGATTGCTTATCGATATAAAAATCTAACACCTGATTTATTGGCTAACACCCAAACTTTATCGTACAAAGCTAGAGATGGTTTAGAAATCCAAGCTTTCTTAACCACACCGTTAGATAAAGAAGCTAAAAAGCTACCAACCATTATCTTCCCCCATGGTGGTCCTATTAGCTATGACTCCAATAGCTTTGACTACTGGACTCAGTTTTTAGCCAATAGAGGCTATGCAGTCCTTAGAATGAACTTTCGAGGCTCTGCAGGATATGGTTACGACTTCATGAAAGCAGGCTTACAAAATTGGGGCCTTGATATGCAAAATGATGTTGAAGATGGCACTCGATGGTTAATCGAGGAAGGCATCGCCGATCCCGATAAAGTATGCATTGTTGGCGCCAGTTATGGCGGTTATGCCGCCCTAATGGGAGTCGCCACGACTAAAGATTTATATCAATGCGCGATCAGCGTGGCTGGTGTCACCGATGTGGAGTATCTGGTTAAATCATCTCGACGTTATAGCAATTTCGATATCGTAAAAAAACAGGTTGGCGATGACTATGATGCGCTTTACGAACGGTCTCCTTTAAGCAAGGCCAAAGATATCAATGTGCCAGTGTTGCTTATTCATGGCGATAAAGACCGGGTTGTTAGGGTTCAACACAGTGAAGATATGTTTGAAGAACTCGAAGATCTTAAAAAACCAGTTGAATATATCGAGCTTGAAAATGGCGACCACTACCTTAGTAACAATGATCATCGAATAAAAACCTTTATGGCCATTGAGGCGTTTTTATCTAAAAATTTATAACCCTCCAGTGATACGTTAAACAATAAAAAAGGCCCTAACGTAATCACAATACGCTAGGGCCTTTCACTATAACTCTGTATTCCCTAGTGCTTAATCCACTAGGGTGTAACCAATCATCTATTAACCAGTTATCTATTAATCATAGGGTTAGCGATTAGAATTTAGTTTCAAATGCTAAGCTGAAATGTCTGCCATCACCTACGGTCACATCAGTGTTTGTACCGCCACCTAAGTATTCAGTGTCGAATAAGTTCTTAATGTTGAAACGAACACTCATGTCGGTACTCATAACTGCAAACTTATATGCTGCACCAAAATCAAAACGAACATAATCATCTTTTACGATGGTGTTTTGAGTATTAGCAAAACGCTCGCCCACATAGATTGCACCAAAGTTTAACGCTATGTCATCGTTTACTTCGTAACGAGTCCAAATGTTTGCTGACCATTCAGGCGCATCAACTGGCGTTTTACCATCAAGTTGTTCTGTGTCTTCTGCGCTTGTTTTGTATTGCGCATCTAAGTACATCATTGAGCTGGTCACGAATACATTATCACTGACTTGACCTTGTGCGCCCATTTCAAAACCGCGGTGATGTTGCTTACCACTTTGAGTGGTAATATATTCATGGTCACCAATTGGTTGGTCAAGTTGTTCACGCACTGTCACGTTAGTCACTGTTGTATCGAACACGGCACCCGTTAGTAATAAACCACCGTCAAAAAGCTCCCATTTAGTACCGATTTCGTACAATTCACCGTATTCAGGGTCTAAATCCATACCGTCATTTACATCATTATCACTGTTAACGATTGACTGAGGTGTAAAGCTTTTCGAGTAGTTAGCATAAATACTACCGTTATGGCTTGGCGAGTAAATCACACCAAGTTTAGGTGATACTGCATAGCTATTTTCGCCTTCACCATCTTTTTTCTGTTCATCATAACGAACGCCAGCTAGAACTTGCCATTCATCATTGATGGTCATTAAGTCCTGAACATAGAAACCATAATGCTTATAGCTTGACTCATACTTAGTTGTATCATTGTTGTAATCTAAATCAGGGCGAGGTACGTTGTCGCCTGGTTTTACTATCTGTGCATCTCCGCTGTCTTTATATTGACCATAGTAATAATCAAGAATATTGGCGCCAATTAATACTTGGTGCTCCATACCAAAGGCATTCACGATACCAGTGAAGTCCATGTAACCAGTTTTATGCTGCCAATCATCATAACGATCGAACGCTTTAATTTGGTAGCCATCAGTGGTTGGGTCCATACCCGACACCATAGTCGGCGATGAATCTAAACGCTGACGAGTAAATGATTGATGGTTATAACCTGTGGTTAATTTCCAATCATCAGAAATGTACCAAGTTAAATCAGCACCTAAGTTTTCAACGTTATTATCAGTAAATGCCCAAGACATATCCCAGATATCTTCGCGATCACCTACTAACTCACCGCTATCATCTAACCAACCACCTCTATCGATGCCAGTTTTATCATCGGTGTAGTCGTATTTAACCGACAACATAACGTCTTCATGTAAGTCAAACTCAAGGTTCAAATAGCCTAAAAAGCGATCACGTTCTTGGTTTTCATCACCATTACCGTCTTGATATTCACGCCAGTATTTTGTGTCTTGCTTAACCAGCACAGTGCGGTAACGAATGCTTTCAGCTTCGTTCAGTGCACCACCAGCATCTAACTGGAAACGAGTTGAACCGTTCTCATCAGTGTCGAATGCAAAATCAAACATAGTGTCATAAGTTGGCTTTTTAGTGACCATGTTAATCAAACCGCCAGGACCTGATTGTCCATAAAGCATGCTTGATGGGCCCTTTAATACTTCAACTTGTTGCAGCGTTTCAATTGGTTGTACATAGTGAGACCACTGCTGCTGACCATTAATCAAGAAGCCGCTACCAGAATCCAGTTCAAAACCACGGATGTTGAACACTTGACGATTCCACTTTTCACTACCGCCAGTCACACTCGAATCATTGACTAATACTTCAGAAAGGTTGGTCGCTAATTGCTCGTCAGTAACAAAGTCAGGAATAACATTCACTGACTGTGGTGTATCCATTAGGTCAATATCACCACGCATCGCGCCAGACGAAGAACCGACTTTATAGTTGTTGAAGTTCATCCCAGTAACCTGAATGCGTTCAATATTTGCAACAAAGCCCTGACTCGTTTCAGTGTCATTTTGTGCTTCTTCAGCCGCTAATGAAGCTGATGCTAAGCCTGCTACGACAGCAAACGCAATTGGTGAAATTCTCATACAAAGTAGCCCTTAATTTGGCAGTAATCGTTAATGAGATGGATTATCATTTGCGTTCAGGTGTTTGTGAAGCAATTTATTTAACAAGAGTATAGAAGTGTGAACAAACGCACTAATGAGAGTAAATCTCATTACGCATGTTGAATAAATATTGCATATTAACTCAAATTAATGTTAATCATTTTTAGCATCAGGCTTAATAGCAAGGCTAACAAAGATCTGTCACATTTCGCTGTATGATTAAAAAACACTATTTAACAACTGAATAACAAGAACCTGACTTTACAATCCAAGCTCACCAAGCTGTCTTTTTCCTTCGAAAAACTAGTTAGCAAACTAAAAAGTGATGAATAATTATTCACTTGTTAATTCCTACCTTTACTCATTAACATCATAAATTGTGACATCAATAGCAATAACTTCGATTACCTCCTGTCTTTACACTTCTTTAATTGAACAAAGAAATGAGATTGATTATCATTTGCGAAATTTTAAGCCATCGTCAATTTTGTCAATAAACAGTGCTGACGATTGCACACATCTATTGGCATTAGCCAAGGTACACCTGAGAACATCAACATGAATGTAGTCCCTGCTTTAAAATGGTTTCATAACTGGGTTGGTTTCGTGATCAGTATTTCGATGCTGATTGTGCTTACCACAGGCGTTTATCTTGGTGGTATGGATATGCTGAAAAGAATGGATGACAAAGGGCAGCAATATGTTCCGTTAACCATTGAGCAAAAAGCCAAGGCAACTGAATATATTTTTGAAAACTACCCTAAGATGGGCAGCGTGCGCTTTCCAACAGAACACACCCCTTACCTTGAAGCGGCAACCCGAGGAGAATCTATCGCTTTTGATAATGACTTCAATGAAATTCATCATCACAAGGTCTCAGAAATCCCACTTTGGACCACTATGTTTTGGCTACACAGAAACTTTTTACTGGGGGATTTTGGGAAATACCTCAATGCATGGGCCTCTATGCTCGGCGGCCTGGTTACCTTAGTGGGAATTTACTTATGGTGGCGTGTACGTAAAAGCTTCAGACTTAAACACAGTATCCCGACTGATACTCGTTCTAGTAGTTTAGTAAAAAGCCATATTCAGTTAGGTCTATTTATATCTGTGCCATTATTCCTACTGTGTATCACAGGCTTTTTAATCACTTATAAAGGTTTGTGGACAGGCGCATTAAAGCATACGCCAGTAGCTGAAATACAATACCCTGTCAGCCAAAAAAGTGATTGGCAAAGCCAACTGCAAACTGCCCAAGATATGTGGCCTGAGTCTTTATTAGTTGCAATAAGCAAACCTAGACAGAGAAAACCTGAGCCAGGCGCTGAAAAACCTAAAGGACCACAAGAGCTGAACTACAGTATTCGTTTTGATACCCATAGCGATGTTTGGTTACGCCAAGCTGACAGCATCACAATGAATTATGAGCAAGGTAAGATTCAGTCAGCCTTATTACATAGTGACAGATCATTTGCTGGAAAAGTCGCGACGTTTGTTAGACCGCTTCACGACGCACTCAACATGCCATTTAAGTATGTCGCATTTATTACTGCCATCGCGTTTATTGGTACTGCGATTCTATTATTCAGCGCCGTGACTTTTTATCGCCGAATCTTTAAAAAGAAACGTAAGTAACCAACTGTTGGGCTACTCCCTTTAATTGGGGCTAATATGTAAACGTAAAAAAGCGGCTTACTGAATCAGTAAGCCGTTTTTATTTGTTTACGCCTTATTTACGATCATATCAATCGTCAATGAATTCGTTGACAGTGCCTGCTACTGAGTCATAAACAATTTTTATTTCTGCTCGGTTTCTACCCCGAGTATCTCCCAAAGTACGCAATACATATGTACATTGCGTCGCACCAGTGCCGCCATCAGCACTATGGCGATATGACTCGAAATCCACATTATCTGCTGTATTTCTGATAGCAACTGAGGGTGGGTCTTCAATCAATGCATTCCACAAATCAACGCAACCTGCCTGGCCTTGCCCGATATTAACAGGATTACCCATTGGGTTGCCTTTCCCGGTTCCTAATGGATAACCGAAGGCATTCATGTCTAAGTCATCATCAGCAAAATCAGGTAAATCATTCATGGCGCCATTTGCACCAATCACTTGCCAACGAGTATGGGAAAAAGTCACTGATTGCTGAAATGATGCCGCGATTGCCTGTACCCGACTGATTTCGGCATCTCGTTTAAGATCAATAAACTTACTAACAGCCACCACAGCCAAAATAGCGAGTACGATAATGACGACTACCAGCTCAATTAAGGTAAAGCCTGCTGAACGTGCCAATACATTGTTATTTTTTATTGAAATAACCACATATCACTCCTGTGTTATCTCTTTAGATTTAACACAAGCTTGACACTGACGAGCAATTCTCTCAACCCAAAGTGCTATATTTATTATCTAAATGGAATGATTTCTGACTATTATGCGGCCCATTCTATTTCCTCTAGGCATAAAAAAACGCAGCTTATGAGCTACGTTTTTATTCCCAATCTTAGTAATTAGAAATCACCTTAGTGATTACTGGTAAGAGTGAGAACCATGTTGATGATCTGTCACGTCTTTAACGCCAGATAGTTCACCAGGGAACATGTCTAATAATTGCTTCTCGATACCATCTTTTAATGTGATATCAACTTGAGAACAGCCATTACAACCACCACCAAACTGAAGTACCGCAATACCTTCTTCAGTGATTTCAACTAGCATGATGTTACCACCGTGGCTTGCAAGCTGTGGGTTGATTTCTGATTGAATCACGTACTCAATGCGCTCTTTTAACGGCGCATCGGCAGCGACTTTACGCATTTTAGCGTTAGGTGCTTTCAGTGTTAACTGTGAGCCAAGTTGATCGGTAACAAAATCAATGCTGGCTTCTTCTAAAAATGGTGCGCTCTTTTCGTCAACCATGGCACTGAAACCAGTGAATGGTAATTCAGTATCATCAGCTTCAACAGCATCAGGTGGACAGTAAGACACACCACATTCAGCCTGAGCGGTACCTGGACTGATGACAAACACACGGATATGAGTGCCTTCAGGTTGATCGGCCAGTAATTTTACAAAATGAGCCTGAGCCGTATCAGTAATGTTGATCATAAAAACTGCTCCGTTGGGTAGTACTTGAGTAAGGACCAACTTAATTAAGAATTACCTTAAATTAAGCTAGTACTTGAGTACTTGAGTAATTTAGTAGGTTTAGCGACATGATACTCTTAGTTGCCTCGGCTTTATAGTCCTGCATGAAGCAACTGTGACAAAAAATAGTCTATTTAGGACGGTTTTTAATGGAGATTTAAAGCTAATCACTTTATTGTTATTGCACGGTTTTCTTTTTATGATCTTGTTTCTCATATGATTAGCTTACATGCCTTACTTGCTCGTTTGTCAGTTAGAACACTGATGACTTTTTTTATCTGTATGCCTGCTTTGGCCTCTGCTAGCGATTTTTCACGCCTAGAAACACGTATTGAACAACGTTTACAAGCTGAAGATATTGATGCCAGCTTGACTCAGCCCGCCCAATACCTCGGCTATCCTTTAGGCGAGTGGCATTTGCGACATGATCAAATTAACCATTATTTACAACAGCTCGCGAGCGAAAGTAGTCGTGTATCCTTGGATTCTGCAGGATTCAGTGAAGAGCGCCGAGAGCAATTAACTGCAGTAATAACGTCAGAAGAAAACCAACGAAACCTTGCTGAAATAATCGAATACCGCAGCAACATCAAATATGGCACCATGCAAACCAAACGCACCAATAGCAATCCATTAGTGGTGTGGCTCGCTTATTCAATCCATGGTGATGAGGCCAGTGGCGCTCACGCCGCCATTGCATTAAGCCATTACCT
Source organism: Shewanella sp. GJ50-10 (assembly GCF_055808815.1). Taxonomy (NCBI): domain Bacteria; kingdom Pseudomonadati; phylum Pseudomonadota; class Gammaproteobacteria; order Alteromonadales; family Shewanellaceae; genus Shewanella; species Shewanella sp. GJ50-10. Next base: position 4,266,812 of record NZ_JBVVSS010000001.1, read on the forward strand.
TGCCGCAGCCAATGAGCCTTGGGTAAAAGAGTTACTCGACAATACCGTAATTTTACTCACACCGACTCAAAATCCTGATGGTTTTGATCGCTTTTCAAACTGGGCTAACAATAATAAAGGCAAAGTTATTGTCACTGACAATAACCATCGCGAGCACAACCAAGATTGGCCAGGTGGACGTTTTAATCATTATTTAGCAGATTTAAATCGCGACTGGCTATTCTTGCGTCATCCAGCATCACAAGGCCGCGTTGCTTTTTTCCATAAATGGCAGCCCCACTATGTGGGCGATTTCCACGAAATGTGGCATCAACAATCTTACTTCTTCCAGCCCGGTGTACCAGACAGAGTCAACCCGTTAACCCAGCCTGAAAATCAGCATTTATCTAATGAATTGGCAGACTTTCATCGCAAGGCATTAGATGAAGTCAAACAAGTCTATTTCAGCGGCCAAATGTTTGATGATTTCTTCTATGGCAAAGGATCAACTTATCCCGATATTAACGGTGCTATCGGAATTTTGTTTGAACAAGCCAGTTCTCGCGGTCAAGCACAGGATTCTCCAAACGGAGTGGTGACTTTAGCAGACAGTATTGATAATCAATTTGCGACTTCACTGTCTAGCCTCAAAGGCGCTCACGCACTGCGTAAAAAGTTAATGGCTTATCAAACTAACTTTTTCTCTAGCAATGTTAAGCGATTCCGTGATGGCAAACAGTCTGGTCGACTAGTAAAAGCCCATAATGGTTCAGCACACATTAATGAGCTTGTCAGTATTCTTGAGCAACATAAGATTAGTTTTAAATATGTCAGTAAATTAATTGAAGATGATGGCATTAATTTTACTCCTCAAGACAGCTTATTTATTCCTAACAGCCAGCCACAGCATGATTTACTGCAAGCTTTATTTGATAAACGTACAGAATTTAAAGATGAAACCTTTTATGACATTTCCACATGGAATTTTGAATCAGCATTAGGATTGAGCGTCGTCAACAAAGCCAAGCCTAGTGCCAAGTCTTTATCTGACAAGCCCACATTTAGCGTCGCTAAATCAGCTTACCCAGCAGACAGTGTCGCGTTGATAATCGATTGGCAGCAAGCTGCAGCAGGACCAATGCTACAACAGCTATTAAACCAAGGTGTACTGGTAAAATACGCTCAAAAGCCGTTTAGCCTTTATCCTCATAAAACTGCAGCCTCGAATAAAATAGATAATAAAAAACAGCCGACTAAACTTGTGGCAGGCAGCTTACAAATTCCGTTAAAACAACAAAACTTTAGCGCGACTGAACTTGCTGATATTGTTGCTAACGCCGCACAAAAACACCAAGTTAATGTCATCGCTTCTGCAAGCTCACATACCGCAACAGGGATGGACTTAGGCAGCGATGATTTTATCAAGATTAACCCCGTCACCCCATTGGTGATAACCGGTGCTGACACCAATGCCTCAGAAACCGGTCAAATCTGGTACTACCTTGATAAAACCTTGGGTATTCCCACAACCATGGTTAATACAGAGCGTTTAGTCTCGCTAGATTTATCCGCTTATAGCCATATTTTTATGGCAGATGGCCCTTATCATTTGATCAGTGATGCGACCTCAAGAAAGTTAGGCAAATATGTCACTGAAGGCGGCACCATCGTGGCGCAAAAAAGGGCATTAATTTGGCTTAATAAGCGTAATATTTTAAATTCTGAACCGAAAACAAAACGTGAGTTAGCTAAACTGTTTAGCACTACGGGAATGGATTTTGGCGACCAATCAAAACTGAAAGCACGTCAATCAATCGGCGGGGCAATTGTATCGTTAAAACTTGATACTACTCACCCTGTGGCCTTTGGTTTACCAAACCCGCTGCAGGTAATGAAAAATCGCGAAATTAGTTTTAACCTCACTTCGACGCCATTTATTGTGGCAGCTGAATACGAGAATGATCTGTTAGTGAGTGGCTTCCTTGCTAAAGAATACCAACGCTCGTTTGCTAATACGCCAGCTATGATTGTTGAATCTAAAGGCAAAGGCAAAATCGTCGCGTTAACTGACAATTTGTTATTTAGAAATATTTGGCTGGGTTCAGAAAAGGTCTACGCTAACGCACTGTACTTTGTACCAACGATCTAAGCCATACTTAATGATTAAGACTAATGCTTATAACAGTCCTAATGATTATAACAGTCCTGGTGCTTCTGCTCTGGCTAAGCACCAGCATTGAACATGTACATATTCAGCAGCAAACAGTTTACTGATTTCATTAATCGTGGTGCCTGTAGTTACAACGTCATCAATTAACGCGACTCGCTGATAAGGTATTTTCTGGGTTAACTTAAAGGCATCTGCGCAGTTTAAGCGCCTTGCTTTACCATCTAAACCCGCTTGCGCTTGGGTATCAAGATGTCGTCTGAGTAAAGTATCATCCAGCTTAATTCCTAATTGTTGACTCAGCGCATTAGCAATCAACCATGCTTGATTAAATCCGCGGGATTTTAAACGATTAACATGTAATGGCACAGGAATGATCACCTGTGGTAATTGGATAATATCCCTTGCAACCAAATCCATCACCCGAATAGCCAACACCTGCACTAACGCATGCAATGGGGCGCACTGTTGCTGATACTTTATCGCTGAGATTAACTCACCTAAGCCTTGATGATAACTGCAAGGGGCGATCACCATTATCGGCTCACGCCGCTGACATTGACCGCAATATCGCTGCAGTATTTGAATACCTTTACCGCAACCTAAGCACACTTCATGCTGATATAAGCCAGCGATAAGACAATATTGGCAGATACCTGTTTGCGGCTTTGGTTGCTCAAATCGTTGCAGATTGTTTTGAAGCGACCTGTAATGAGGAATATCTTGGCGACACAACAAACAGCGGTTCGGCAGGTTGCGTAAAATAGTGTATTTAATGGCGCGTAAGCCTGCATAGCAGGCTTGTGGGAGTTGCCAATCCATATAATATCCTTATCCTGTATGGCAATTACCCCATTAATCAACCCAAAGAGAATCCTGTGCAGTCCAATTTACCAAAGCTAGATGTTCATACTATTGGTGAAGGCCAAGACCTTATTCTGCTGCATGGTTGGGGGTAAATTCTGCCGTTTTTCATCCATTACAAACGGCGCTTAGTGAGTATAGAGTGCATTATGTGGATCTGCCGGGATTTGGTGGCAGCGAAGAAAATAGCGGAGATATTAGTGCTTGGGCTGCACAACTTGCCGAACAATTACCTAAAAATGCTATTTGGCTCGGTTGGTCATTAGGCGGATTGGTTGCCAGCCAAATTGCCATTAATCATCCAGAATCTGTCAAAGCATTAATCACTGTCGCATCATCGCCATGCTTTATGGCACAAGAGGCGCAAACAGGCTCAGAGCATGTGACCTGGCCAGGTATCGCTCCCAAAGTTTTAGCCCAGTTTTCCGATCAACTTAATGTGAACCTAGCCAAAACGGTCGAGCGATTTTTAGCAATACAAGCTATGGGCAGTGATTCAGCTAAAGCTGATATTGTCGCGATTAAAAAGTTAGTGTTAGCCAAACCATTACCGAGTCAGACAGTACTCGACCAAGGGTTAGGTATGCTACGGAACGTTGATTTACGCACTCAACTAAATAATATTCAGCAGCCATGGTTAAGAATTTGGGGTAAATGTGACAGTTTAGTACCAAAAAAGATCCCAACTCTTTTACCTAAAGCAACAAGTATAAAAGACGTTATTCACAATAAAGCATCCCACGCACCGTTCATTTCACACCCTCAAGCGTTTTTGGATGAATTACTACCATGGATCAAAAAACAAGCAACTTAACCCTATAAAACCACTTGCTAATTGACTATAATTTAAACGTTATTAGTCATTGCTTAAGTGAGTTTTATGCTGGTTGTCACCAATTATCCCCAAGTACCGATTGCGACAAGTAATGTTGCAACCGATCTTGCGCGCGCGGATAACCAGCAAGCTAAACCGATATTGCCGCCACAAGAATTGTCTAAAGCGCATCAAGAGCGTGCTTACAATCAACAAAATGAGCGACTAACCCGTCATGAGTTGATCGAGCAAAAACAGCAGCAAAAGCAATCGAACGAACAACAGTTAACCCAACAACAAACTCAGCAACAAGCTTTGGGTCCAAAAGGCATATTCCCCCAGTTATTGCGAGTTGCGGCTAACAGTAATCCAACGATTCAACGTCGAGAAATTCAGCAAAAAGCTAATTCAAACAATGTTGAAGCTGAAAAAACAGCAAGCAACAATAATAACCGAGCGATTCAAAGCTTATTGTTAAATGAAGCCTCTGCAGAACAGTCAGAAGCGTTTTATCAGCAGCTTGGCGAGCGTGTTGGCCAGTTTTATCAGCAACAAACTACCCCTTCAGATCAAAACCAATTATTTGCCCTCGTTTAGCCATTAAGCTAAATACTCAAGCACACCTCATTGCAGTTCAGCAAAGCTAGATTTTTCTCATTTAGCGTACTTGAACCTTTTCACTTCTATTACACATAAAAAGAGTTAGCCAATCATCGTTTAAATCGGTGTCTTTTTATTAACTATATTAATAGCGTAGCGAACCTTGCTCATTTAACTGACACTTTCACTAGTTTTGCCTCATAAAAACCATATAACTCACTCAGGCTTAATGATAGGTTAGTCATCATTAACAATAAGTTAGCTGTAAATACGATATTAAAAGGCAAACATATGAACCCATTTAAAATGACTGGCTTTGAGTTGCTATCGGCAATGGCTGAAGGAAAATTACCTCACCCTTCTATTGCCGACACAATGCCAATGCGACTTGGCAGTTTAACGAAAGGCTCAATTGTGTTTAAGGTTGAAGCTGATAAGCGCCATTTAAATCCGCTTGGTGGCGTACACGGTGGTTTTGCCGCCACAGTTATCGACTCCATTACTGGTTGCGCGGTACATACGATGCTTGAGGCTGGCGTGGGTTATGGCACTGTCGATTTGAATGTCAAAATGATCCGCCCTATTCCTTTAGGTGTTGAGCTTATCGCTGAAGGAAAAGTGATTAATATATCGAAAAATTTTGGTATTTCTGAAGGCACGATCAAGGACGCTAACGGAAAAATCTTTGCCCATGGCACAGCAACCTGTAGCCTTATTTATCCGAAAGTCAGTTGATGATTCACTTAGAAATATAATCATTCAGCTAGCCACTGGTAATTTTTACTAGCTAGCTCATCACTTAGTGGCTAGCTAAAGCTACACTCTAGCTTGTGCGCTTGATTCGGTAGCCTTCTTAATTATCAATTTTAATTTGATAATATTTCAAAATTTACCCTGTTTATTGGGGCTATTGAAAAGCCTAATATAGCTACATCAAACGGAAACACGCTCACATTAATAAGCCGTTTCTGTTTTAAACTCACAAGCTATAGGACATCCAACATGACTAAATTAACTATCGTAGCCAACATTATTGCTAAAGCCGACAAAGTAGAACTCGTTAAAGCAGAGCTGCTTAAACTGATTGAAGTCACTCGTGCGGAAGCAGGCTGTATCAACTACGACTTACATCAAGACAACGAAAATCCAGCGCACTTCATGTTTTACGAAAACTGGAATACTCGTGAATTATGGCAAACACATATGGGTAACACTCACTTAGCTGAATACATGGCAGCAACCGAAGGCGCTGTTGAGCAATTCATTTTAAATGAAATGACCCAAATCGCTTAAGTTCGGCTTCATCATCCCCAGTTGTAATTTATGCGCTAAGCCATTATTGGATTAGCGCTTTTTTTATCACGCTAATGTTATTGAGTATTAAGAACTAATTAATTATATTGGAACCGTAAATTAACTATGACATTAAGTGGAGGCGAAGATGACACTCAACAAGTATATCCTTGCCACCATTATCTGTTTTTTCTGCAGTAACCTATTCTTGATAAAAACAACATTTGCTAAAGATGTCGTTATTTTCAACCAACCCGCATCAAGCCAAGACTCTCGATACCAATATAGCTTTGAATTAATGAAGCTCATTTTAGAGCAAACAGAGAATGACTTCGGCGACTGGGAAATATCGCATTCGGAAGTGTTTATGACCCGCGATAGAGTGCTAAACGAATTAATCAGCGGTACATTAATCAACGTAATGGCCGAAGCACCGAAAGTGGGTTGGAATGAGTCACTTATTCCAATCAAGCTCCCCCTTCGCAAAGGTATTCAAGGCTTTAGAGTTTTCATCATAAAACAAGAAAACTATGAAGCATTTCAACAGATTCAAACCTTAGCTCAACTGAAAAGTCACCCCACTGGTTCTGGTATTTTTTGGTCGACAAGAAATGCCTTAGAACAAGCTGGCTTTGACGTTATTGTTGGTTCAAGTTATGAAGGCTTATTTCATATGCTTGAACGAGGCAGGTTCACTAGTTTTGGCCGCGGTATTAATGAAGTGTCAGATGAACTTGCTATCTATTCTCAGTCGTTTCCTGAGCTCGTGTTAGACGATAATGTACTGCTGCATATTCCGCTGATCACCATTTTTTATGTTTCGCCCAATAACCCTAAATTAGCTGAGCGAATTCAAATCGGCATGGAAAGGATAATCGCCAATGGTCAATTCGATCATGCTTTTTATCAGCAATATTGCCATGCGCTTGAAAACATCAATTTAGACTCGCGAATTATTTTTAATATCGATAATCCATTGATGGGAAAAGAAGAATTTATTCAGATGCAACAACAAGGCTTATTGCTGTCGCCAAAGATGAATTTTGATGAAGTTTGCCAAATTCACAGCCAATAATTCACAGCCCATAATTTATGAGCTATTTAAGTTATGACCCATTAACCTAGGTCATTGTTTCTAAATTAAATAAAAAGCCCAGCGACTCAGTTGCTGGGCTTTTTATTTTGCAGACTTTGCAGTTACTTGCTGCAATTCACGCGTTACTTCTTAAGCTTGGCGAACGCATTAGCAAACGCATCACCCATTGCCGCATTGGCAGGGGCTTTAGTTTGTTTACGTTGACCGCTCTTAGCTACTGGCTTATTACCTGCTGACTTACTCGACTGGCCTTTTGATGAAACAGGCTTGTTACTGCTCGATTTAGCTTGCAATGGCTCATCTAAACGCATGCTTAATGCAATACGGCGGCGTTCAACATCCACTTCCATGACTTTTACTTTAACCACATCACCAGCTTTCACAATCGTGTGCGGATCGCTAACAAACTTGTCAGTCAGTGAAGAAATATGAACTAAACCGTCTTGGTGAACACCAACATCAACGAAGGCACCAAAGTTAGTCACATTAGTCACTACGCCTTCGAGGATCATTTCAAGCTTAAGGTCTTTTAGCTCTTCAACGCCCTCTTTAAAGCTGGCGGTTTTAAACTCACCACGAGGGTCGCGTCCGGGTTTATCAAGCTCAGCCAAAATATCGGTAATCGTCGGTAGACCAAATTCTTCTGTCACAAACTCAGCAGCATTAAGCTGGGTTAACAGATCGCTATTACCCATGAGCTGCTCAACTGTTTGTTGTTTCGCTTTAGCAATCGACTCAACTAACTTATAAGCTTCAGGGTGAACAGATGATCCATCTAACGGATTCTTAGCTTGGTGAATACGCAAGAAACCTGCTGCCTGTTCATAGGCTTTAGGGCCTAAACGGGCCACTTTAAGTAGCTGTTTACGTGATTCGAACTGACCGTTTTCATCACGGTAACTGACCACGTTTTTGGCCAAGGTTTTATTCAAACCAGCGACTTGTGCCAGTAATGGCGCAGACGCCATGTTCAAATCGACACCAACACCGTTTACACAGTCTTCAACCACAGCTTCAAGTGAGCTTGATAACTGGCTTTGACTAACATCATGCTGATATTGTCCGACACCAATTGATTTAGGCTCAATCTTCACAAGCTCTGCTAGCGGATCTTGTAAACGACGTGCAATTGAAACCGCACCACGAATAGATACATCAAGATTTGGAAACTCGTCTGAAGCCAGTTCTGATGCTGAGTAAACCGACGCACCCGCTTCGCTGACCATAATCTTAGTCAAACTTGGATGAGTTTCTTTCATAAAGCTAATAACTTCAGCAGCCAACTTATCGGTTTCACGAGAAGCGGTACCATTACCAATCGCAATCAATTCCACCTTATGCATTTTCACTAGATTAGATAAGGTCCGAATCGATTTGTCCCACACATTTTGCGGTGCATGAGGGAAGATAGTGGTATGAGTGACAAATTTACCTGTGTTATCCACAATCGCCACTTTCACGCCGGTGCGCAAACCAGGGTCGAGTCCCATGGTGGCTTTAGCACCTGCAGGGGCTGCCATTAACAAGTCGCCTAAGTTGCGGGCAAACACGTTAATTGCCTCAGCTTCAGCGCGTTCACGCATTTGGCTAATAAATTCAGTTTCCATTTGCAGCGCAATTTTAATACGCCATGTTGCAGTCACAACGGTTTTTAACCATTGATCGACACCTGAATCGGTCAATTTAAGATTAAAGTGATCAGCAATAATCACTACGCAATAACTGCTTTGCGCCACTTCCGCTTTTGGATCGGCGTTCATTGATAAACTCAATACGCCTTCGTTACGACCGCGGAGCATGGCTAAAGCACGATGAGATGGCACTTTAGTGATCGCTTCAGTGTGCTCAAAGTAGTCGCGGAATTTAGCGCCTTCTTTTTCTTTTCCTTTTACCATACGACTTTCAAGCACAGCTTGTTGGCTAAGATGCTTACGTACCTTTTGCAAAAGGTCGGCATTTTCAGCAAATCGTTCCATTAAGATGAAACGTGCGCCGTCTAACACTGCTTTGGTGTCAGCAAAACCTGCTTCTACATTAATAAACTCGCTTGCTTTAGCGTCTAGAGCTGCTTGGCGATTAACTAATAAAAAGTCTGCTAAGGCCAATAAGCCCGCTTCAATAGCAATTTGGCCTTTAGTGCGACGCTTTGGCTTGTAAGGGAGGTAAAGATCTTCAAGACGGGTTTTACTGTCGGCGCTATTAATCGCCCGCTGTAATTCTGGGGTCAGTTTACCTTGGGTATCAATGCTAGAAAGAATCACTTGTCTTCTTTCAGCCAGTTCACGTAAATAACCTAAACGGCTATCTAAGGTACGTAACTGTGCATCATCCAAGCCCCCCGTTGCTTCTTTACGGTAACGAGCAACAAAAGGAACGGTTGAACCATCATCAAGTAGTGCGATAGTCGCAGATACCTGTTGCTCACGAACATTTAGCTCCTGAGCGATAATTTGAGCAATACTAAGCATAAAAGGTCTTATTCGGCGTTGAATAACAAATATCGCCCAAAGATAGCATAATCAGCTAAAAACGTTTATTGAGAATGCAGTTTTTCATCGTTTTTTGTGGTTTTAAACGGCAGGAATAGAGCAAAAAATTATTCAGAAATAGGCTTGAATGGCCTTGATTTAGAGTTCAACAATCAAATTGATACTCAATTTGAGATATAGGCATAAGTTTAAATATAGTTAAATGTGATAAATATCAATATAAACCCAATCCTAATTAATAACTATTCTCACATGTAACAATTGATACATTTAATTAATATTAACCACTTAATATTTAAATGGAATTAATTTTTAGGTTATTAACATATTGTGTTGGACAGCAACCAATTGTATTTGAGAAGTGACGACTAAACGTTGCCAAATTATCAAAACCACATTCATATGCAGTTACCTTTATATTTCTATTATTCTTATTCAATATTGAAATAATAGAATTTGCTTTGGTTTTTTTAATAATATCTTTAACACAGCATTCTTCAGTCTTGACTTCACGCTGTAAACTTCTTGTCGACATACCCAACATATTTGCTAAAGCAGGCAGACTTAATTGCGCTGGTGAAATACTGTTTGCAGCTGCGCTAATCCTTTCTAATTTAGAGATATTTTGTTGCTGTAGTGAGGAGGAACTCCCCATATCTCGCTCGTCTTTTTTGACAAACACGGATAGTTTTTCACAGTTAAACTTCACATTATCAAGCAAATCGACATTACTGCCGTAGAAAGCGCGCTCAAAAGGTAACTCTATAATTACATTGGATTTTGTTTCATTTTTAAATTTTAAAACATGCATTACAGATGCATATACAAATAAATCATCGTATTTTGATGCTAACGATTGTTTAGCTCTATTGGCGACCAAGCCTACACTATCCTCAGTCTCTATACTGCTCCAGTTAAGATCTGACACTTGGTTATAGAATTTGGTAAAAGCCAGCAGTTTTCTGGCGTTGCTGACGTCATCTGATAGGTCAATTTTAGTAAAAGCTTCAAGCCTTAAAGTAAAGAACTCAACCAAATCAACAAAGAAAAAAGGGTTAGTTGTATTCTTTTCAATAAAATTTAATAAGTTAGTAATTGTATTAAAACTAATTAAATCATTATCGTCCAAATATTTAAAATGAGAATATTCACTTGGAAGTAGAAAATTAATTTTTTCGCAATATTCACATACTATTTTAGTATGAATTGCTGGCCTGCATTTATATTTGATCATTTTGGGAACTTTATATTTAGACAAATGTCTTGACGGAAAGTATTTTAATTTTTTTTGCTACCTATGATATAGATCCAGATCACAAATGTCGTTATATGACAATCGCAATTCTTAGATTTGAAATTCACACACCTTTAAAATACCTCTTATTGATTATTCTTTTTTATAAATTGATTTAATAAGGTCAGGTGACATGATGAACTGGTGTCGAAACTTCATAGCTTCTATCAGTGTAATCCTTTACTTATGCTCATTTAATGCCGCAGCAGCGCCATGGGATGACATGACAGGTGAAGAGCTTTCTCAAAAACTGGTTGAGAAGTTCGCTGAAGGTAAGTATTCCCCTAAAGGAGCAGACAGCTGCTTAATGTGTCACCAACGCACTGAAGGTGTTGCTGACATCTTTAAAGGCGCACATGGTGACTTAACCAGTAAAGATTCGCCAATGGCGGGTCTGCAATGTGAAGCCTGTCATGGCCCTCAAGGCAGTCACAATCGTGGCGGCAAAGAGCCAATGATTCAATTTGGCAAAAACAGCAAGCTAGATGCACCAACCCAAAATACCGTTTGCCAAGGCTGTCATAACGACCCAGAACAAATGGCATGGCATAGCAGCACCCACAATCTAGAAGAGATTGCCTGTGCTGATTGTCACGTGGTGCACGCTGCTAAAGATCCAGCCTTAGACAAACTCACCGTCAATGACACTTGTACTAGCTGTCACACCCGTGAAAAAGCGGACATGAACAAACGTTCTGCTCACCCAATGAAATGGGACCAGATGACCTGTATTGATTGTCACTCGCCACATGGCTCTATGTCTGAAAGCGCACTGAACAAACCGACTATTAATGACACCTGTTATAGCTGTCATGCTGAAAAACGTGGCCCAATGCTATGGGAACATGCACCTGTGACTGAAAACTGCGTTACATGTCATAACCCACACGGAAGTGTTAACGAAGGCATGCTAAATAACCGTGCCCCTCAGTTATGTCAGCAATGTCACGCTGACGACGGTCACGCAAGTCGCGTTGTACTTCAACCTGGAATGGATGCCTTTGGCGGCGGAAAAAGCTGTTTGAACTGTCATAGCCAAATCCATGGTTCTAACCACCCAGCCGGCAGCTTACTGCAGCGCTAATTAGGAGCCATAACATGAACTTTAAACTAAATTTAATTACTGCTTCTTTATTAGTCGCTTCAGCACCTGCAATGGCGGCAAACTTTGCCGTCGGTAATGCCAATACTGAAAATCTTAATCAAGAAAAGTATGAGTGTAAGCGTTGTACTAGCTCAATGGGTTATAGCGGTAGTGTCGATATTTCTGCAGGCTACATCGACAGTGATGATGTCCATGCTGCCAATGCATTCGGAACAGACCAAGATGGTTTTGTTACCGCACTGAGCGGCGATATTGAATACCAAGATGAAAACGGTTACCAAGCACGTGCTCAAGCCCATCAACTGGGATTTGAAAACAGCAGCGCTAGCATTAGTGTAGGCCAAAAAGGCTTATTTAATGTCGATGCTGATTATTCATTATTAACCACATACCAGTCCGGTGATGCACAAAGTAATCTGTATTACGACGATGGCATGATGACCTCTGGCGAAACCTATGTTTTCGAGCTGTCACAGCAACGTGAAAAAGTCGGCATTGGCGCAGATTTCAAACAAGACTTTTACCAAGGTTATGTGCGCTTCGATAGTGAAGACAAAACCGGATATAAAAGCAGTAGCTTAGTCAGCCCAAGTCCAACTAACTTTGGCCAACGTGTTGATTCAACCACTGACTCATTTTCAGCAGGCGCAGCATTAACCGGTGACAACTGGTTAACTGAACTGAGCTACTTTGGCAGTCAGTACAAAAACAACACTGAAAACTTAAGCCTGCCAACCTATTACGATGTGTACTCAGCCACACCTGATAATGAAGCACATCAAGTGTCGTTGTCTGGTCAATACCAGCTTGACCGCACCGTGATGTCAGGTCGCTTCATTTTAGGTCGCATGATTCAAGATGATGACTTAATCCAAGTGGCTGGCAACCCAATTCAAAACTGGGATGGCGAAGTCGACACCACAGATGCGAACTTCCGCATCACTTCAATGCTCAGCAACCGTTTACGCGTTGGCGGTAGTTACGACTACAGCAACCGTGAAAACAACAGCTCAGTGTATGAATTCCAACAGTACAACTTCAATAGCGTCAGCGGCACTTTCAAAGAAAACGTTGCTACTGATATTGAACGCTCAACTTTCAAAGTGAACGCCAGCTACCGCATTGCTAGTGGTTATCGCTTACAAGCGGGATATGACCGTAAAGATATCGAACGCAGCTACAGCGAACGTGAAGAAACCAACGAAGATAGCTTATGGGCAAAACTGTCTATTCGCGCCATCGACAATTTCACCATCGACGTTAAAGCGGGTCACAGCAACCGTGGCGGCTCTGAGTATCAAGCAACAGAGTTAACCTCTAGCGAAGACAACTCGCTGATGCGCAAGTACTACTTAGCCGACAGAGAGCGTAACGAAGTTGAGCTACGTGTGAGCCACACGCCGCTAGATTGGTTAAGCATCGACTTCACTGGTCGTTATGCCAAAGACGATTACGACGACACTGTGATTGGCTTAACTGAGTCAGAAGATTACAGCTACGACGTGAACGTCAACATGCAACTGACTAAGCAGTTCTCTGCTTACGGTTTTGCAGGTCAGCAGTGGATTAACTCTGCTCAAGCTGGCAGCCAAACATACAGTAGCCCTGATTGGTACGCTGATATTGAAGATGAGTTTATCAACCTTGGCGCAGGCGTAAGCTACGGCGGTCTAATGGAAGACAAGCTGACCTTAGGTGCAGATTACTTATTCAGTAATTCAAGCAGTGACACTTATGTGACTGCTGATGGTACGAGTCCATACGGAGATTACTTCTCCTATAACCATAGCGCTAGCCTATACGCTAACTATGCCTTGAGTGATGACATGGCATTGAAGCTCACTTACCGCTACGAACGCTATTACGACACCGATGACGCTCAAATGACCCCTGACCAAGTGCCAGGCATGGTTACCCTGGGCGAGCTAAATCACAATTATAACGCCCATCAAATCATGCTGAATTTCAGCTATGTGCTGTAGTCGTTTAACAAACGCGCTGAATTTATTTTAGTAAGAGGAAATAATAATGGAACGCAGAAGTTTCTTAAAAATGAGTGCTGCATTGGGTTGTGCTGCTACAGTCACTGGTTGTAACACCAGTTCAAAAGATGCTGAGCCAGTAGAGCCACAACCACCAGTTGATGAAGCGCTAACTTGGTCGGCATGTCTTGTAAACTGTGGCTCTAACTGCCCAGTTAAAGTTTACAGCCGCGACGGGATGATTACCCGCGTTGAGACACACCATGACGTGCAAGATGAGTATGGTATGCACCAAGTTCGAGCTTGTGCTCGTGGTCGTTCATTACGTCAACGCACTTACGCGTTTGACCGTTTAAAATCACCAATGAAACGAGTTGGTGAGCGTGGTGAAGGCAAATTTGTCCCTATCACTTGGGAAGAAGCTGCTAACACTATTGGTGGCAAGCTGACTTCAGTTATCGCTGAACATGGCAACAAAGCTATTTTCAGAAGTTACGGTTCTGGTGCTTACTATGGTTTCGCATCTAACGGCTGTTTCAACCGTTTATTCAACTTAGTTGGCGGTTGCTTACAATACTTCGGTAACTACTCTTGGGCACAACAAACTGAAGCTGCTAAGCATACCTTCGGTACTGGCAGTACTTCTGGTTCTGCAACTGTGACCTTAGAAAGCAGTGACTTCTTATTAGGTTTTGCTTACAACCCAAGCGAAATCCGTCAGTCAGGTTCTGGCGAAGGTTACGATTACTTACAGGCTCTGCAACGCGCTAACGGCCTTAAAGTGACCATGATTGACCCTCGTTACACTGACTCTATGACAGGTAAAGAATCGTCTTGGTTACCAATCCGTCCTGGTACTGATGCAGCTTTAGCAGAAGCCATCGCATACTTGATGATCAGCTCAGGTTGGGTTGACGCGAACTCTATCGGTTTCATCAATCAAAACAGTGTTGGTTATGACGCGGCTTCTATTGAAGCACAAATTGCTGAATTTGAAGCAAGCGGCGACGCCAAGAAAATCGAATACGCTGCAGCAATGGATCCTGCTGAAAACTACCATGATTACATCATGGGCCAAGGTAAATACTCAGACCGTGAAGCACGCACTCCAGAGTGGGCTGCTAAGATCACTGGTATTTCAGAAACTAATATCCAGAAAGTTGCTGATGACTTAATGGCATCTGAAAAGCCTTACATCATTGCTGGCGCAGGTGTTAACCGCCAAGCAAACGGCGAGCAAACCGTCCGTGCTATTTACATGCTAGGTGTATTAGCAGGTAAGTTAGGTCGTGAAGGTTCATCTAACGGTGAGCTGCCAAACATGACTAACATGTACCGTGCTTCAATCCCTACAGGGACTAACCCAGTGAAAGAAAAAATCTCTTTCTTCACTTGGTCAGAAGCGATTCACCACGGCGAAACCATGACGGCTCGTACCCATGGTATTACAGGTACTGATGATTTAGACACGCCACTTGGCACTAACATCAAAGTGATCATTTCAGCTTCAGATAGTTCACTACTGAACCAACATGCTGACATTAACGGCACAGCTGAAATCTTAAAAGATGAAAGCGGTGTTGAGCTAATCGTATCGTGTGATTGTTGGATGACTCCAGGCGCTAAATTTGCCGATATCATCATTCCAGATACTTCTTGGTTAGAGTCTAACGACTTAGTAGATGACTCTTACGCTTCTGGCGCTATGGGTTACATCACTGCTATGAAAGCTGCTGTAGACCCTATCTGGGACTGTAAGTCTATGTACCAAGTATCAGCAATGATTGCTGAAGCAATGGGCGTAGGCGCTGCATTCACGGAAGGTAAAACTGAAGAAGAATGGCTTGAAGAGTTGTACCAGAAAACGCGTGATAACAGCAAAAACTTAGGTGTAACACCTGCATTCCCTTCAACTTACAAAGAAGCACAAGAAATTGGTTTCTTCCGTAAAAACATGGAAAACCGCAACGTTGCACTTCAAGGCTTTGTGAATGGCGGTGATGCACTAGCAACACCTTCAGGAAAAATTGAAATCCATTCAGCAGAGCTTGCATGGCGCGCCGCTAACTGGAAACAAAACAAAGTTAAAGGCGACACTATCACAGCAATCCCACAGTACACAGTAACTTGGGACGGCTACGAAGATGAAGACACTAAAGAAGATTACCCACTGCAATTAGCGGGCTATCACACTAAAGGTCGTACTCACTCTAGCTACCACAACGTACCTTGGTTACGTGAAGCAGTTGAAGATGCAGTATGGATTAACGCAATTGATGCACAGCAATACGGTGTTGCCTCTGGTGACACGGTTGAAATGTATAACGACCGTGGTTCGATTGAAGTCGTTGTGCGTATCACCCCACGCGTTGTTCCGGGTGTTGTAGCCCTAGGTCAAGGCGCTTGGTTCTTAGCAGATCCAAATGGCCGTACTGGCGCAACAGGTAAAGTGGTTGATATTGGCGGCGCAATTAACTCGCTGACGAAATACATGCCTAGCCCAGTGGCTAAAGGTAATCCACAACACACTAACCGTGTTCAAATTCGTAAAGTTTTATAAGGGAGCGCTACAATGAGCGATGCTATCCAATATAGTTTTTATGTCGATTCGACTAAATGTACTGGCTGTAAAGCCTGCCATATCTCTTGTAAAGACAGACAAGGCGAACAAATCCGTAACGCAACTAAGCCAGTTGAAAACGGTGTACCGAGCTTAAACGGCGTTAACTGGCGTCGTGTATATGAGTACGGTGGCGGAACATGGGCAGTGGACCCAGCAACAGGTACTTTTGAGCAAGACGTTTTTGCTTACTACATGTCTGTAGGTTGTAACCACTGTAGCGAGCCTGTTTGTGTTAAAGCTTGTCCAACAGGCGCAATGCACAAACGTCGTGAAGATGGTTTAGTCTTAGTGGCTGAAGAGTTATGTATTGCCTGTGAAAGCTGTTCACGTGCATGTCCATATGATGCACCGCAATTGGATCAAGAACGTAAAGTAATGACCAAATGTGATGGTTGTTATGACAGATTGGCAGAAGGTCGTAAGCCAATTTGTGTTGAGTCTTGCCCAATGCGTGCACTAGACTTTGATACCACTGAGAACATTGAAAAGAAATATGGCACAGGTGACGGACATATTGCGCCATTACCAAACCCATCAATCACTAGCCCTAACTTGATCATTAAAGCAAATCGCAATGGTCAACCAGCAGGTGGCGGTGCGGGCAATATCTTGAACCCGAACGAAGTATAATCAGATCTGGCAGTGGGTTTAACCACTGCCCTTTTTGAGGAAAAGAAATGAGTACTAAACAGTCAGTTGAACAATTAGGCGAATACCAAGCAATAGCGCGTATTCTGCATAACCTATTTTGTCATTATCCAGAAGCCGAGCTTATCGCCAGCTTTAAAGAAAATGACGTTGCTGCTACTTGGCCAACATTTGCAAGTCGCAGTGATAATCAACAAGGACGTGACGCTCTAACGGCCTATCTCAAGCATTGGGATGAAGCTGAACAGTTAATGGATTTAAAAGTTGATTATGGCCAGCTATTTTTTGGCCCTGGCGAGCCTAAAGCAATTCCGCAAGGATCAGCTTACCTAGGTGAAGATCAAGTGCATTTCGATGCATCAACCATTGCCTTAATTGATTTTTATAAGCAGCATGGTGTGAGCTTTGAGCTCGAAATGCCGCAACCAGTAGATCATATTGGCTTGTTTTTCAGTGTACTTGATTCAAGCTTTGCCAAGTTGCAAGAAGCCACAACAAATCCAGACTCAGATACAGATGCACAGCAGTTAACCCAGTTTATTCAGGTATTACTGCAACAGCATATGCTGCCTTGGGCTGGTCGTTGTTTAGAGCTTGCAAAAGTGAATGCTGAAACTGATTTTTATCTCGGTATTTCATTACTGGCTAACGATTACTTAACTGAGCTAGCAGATGCGTTTAACGTATTGCCAATGCCAAGAAAGTTGTTTAGATAAGTTATTAAAGAGACTCATATGAGTTTCTTATAATAAGTCACTTAAAGCCGTTTTATACTCATTAACCATAAGCCATACTTTCTTGTGAAAAAAGTTTCTAGTGAACAGTGTTCCTAGTGAAAAGAGTTTCTGGTTAATTAAGTTGTTTTCGTAGGAGTTGTTATGTCAGTGATACATGCCGTAGGCGAGCAATGGGATAAGGCCGAATGGTCTCACCAGTTGGTATCATTTTGGCAGCAAGACACCTACGTAAACAGCCTTTTTTCTGGTGCAACCAATGCTACAACTACAGCCAATTTAGTTGCAGCACTGATTGATGAATCTAAACGCCAAGCTTGTATATTGTCTGAATTTGATAATGCCGATGTGTTTAGCGCATTATTCGACTGCTTTTTGCTGTTATTCGTTAAAGAGATCAACAGTAATGATCTCAGCCAAGCCGAAGCATTAATCGTGCAAATGACTGAGCACTATGCCAAACAATGTTTAAAGCAAGTCGATGAACAAACTGATATCGAGCAAGGCACTGAGGCTCGCCAAGCCGTTATTTGTAATCAAAGTCAGAAAGTCATTACAGCCATGAATCAACTGGCACAATTACGCCAACAACGCCGTAGCCAAAGCCGAAATATGGGCAGCTAAATTAAAACACTAAATCAAAACACTAAATCCAAACGCCAATTTAAAATCAAGCAACGCTGTAGAGGTAACAAGAGCCGAAATATTGGCACCTACACCTTAAATTCATCGACAATCCCACTCCTTTTAGGTAATTTCTCTCTTAAGCTCCACACCATCATCAGCATTGAGTAGAAACCCAAGTGAAGACCAATCTCATCACCCCGGAAGGGATGACCAAACTAAAAACTGAGTTAAATTATCTATGGCGCGAATACCGACCTGAAATCACTAAAAAAGTGACTTGGGCGGCGAGTCTTGGCGATCGATCAGAAAATGCTGACTACAAAGAAAATAAACGTTTATTACGTCAAATCGACGGCCGAGTCCGCTTTCTAAGAAAGCGTATCGAAAACCTAAAAGTGGTCGAATATGCCACTGAGCAAGAAGGCAAAATCTTCTTTGGCGCTTGGGTTGAAATCGAGAACGATGCAGGAGATATTTTACAGTTTCGCATCGTAGGTCCTGATGAGATTTATGGCGATGCCAAAGGTTATATCTCTATCGACTCTCCAATGGCGCGGGCCTTACTAAAAAAAGAAGTCGACGACGATGCGGTTGTTCCTACACCCAATGGCCCACAAGATTGGTATATCAACAAAATTTCCTATACTGCTTTATAGGTACAAAAAACCTATCAACCGCCCAATAAAAGTGCATACGTCGATTAAACGTCAACTTTATGGCGATTTATTCTGAAGATTCTTGCCCTATGATGTTTCTTTACTAAACTTGAGATCCCATTTTTATTTTCCTTGTTTTGCGTAAATAACATAAAAAAGGAACTTTTATGTGCAGTAGAGTGTTCTGGATGGTGTTAATTGGTGCAGTAATATTATTGCTAGTCAGCTTCAAGGCGATGCCAAGTAGCCACCTACCCGCGCACATCATAGGTAACTGGTTAAGTCAGCAAACTGGCCATATTGAACTGCTACAAATCAATGAAGATAAAAGCTACCTACAAATTGGCTTAGACTTAAAAGAGCCCAGTAATAGTTTTGCTGAATGGGGCAGTTTTGCTTTATCCGCTACCGATACATTTACCGATATGCCTTTATCCATTTCCTTCAATCCCACCTTTAGTAACAATCCTGCTAAAGGGTTTATTACCCTGCTCACCGAGCGCAATCGCAGTAACGTATATCTCAATAATGATGCCTCACGGCTACAATTAAACATGGATAGGATGGGCGATAATTCCATCGACAACGTTGTCGAATATGAGCAGTTGCGCTCGCAGGATATTGAAGGTTATTGGTACAGCCAAGAATTTGATGATCTATACGCTGTATTGATGCTCGACAATGGCTTATACGTGCAGCTGCAAATAAACTTTGAACATGACGATGAGTTAACGGGCATGGAATGGGGACAATACCAGCATCAATCAGAATCCGATGAAGTGTATTTTCAAGCGCAATTTGACGACAATAATCAAACAGGATTCAGCCGCTATGGTGAAATTGCCTCTGCAGCATTTAATGTCAAACTTCATGATGATCAGTTGATCTTTCTGCTAGATAACAATGAAGATGGCGTAATAGATACTTTTTCTCGACTGATGCGAAAAAACTGATTTAGTTACAATTTCTAATATTCTAATCAACCTCATTAAATTCAATTAATTTCATAGACTTAATGACATAACTTCGTCATATTGTTCCTGCACAGTCATAAACAACTGTTACACCTCTTGTTTGCACTCTAATAAAGTCGCTATATTTAGCTTAATAACTGTATTTAGCGCCGAAATTTAGACAAAAGGATATTTCATGGGCCAGGAAACATCTAAAATTCTCGTTGTCGATGATGACATGCGACTCAGATCATTATTGGAACGCTACTTACTTGAACAAGGTTATCAAGTCCGCAGTGCTGCCAATGCTGAACAAATGGATCGCTTATTAGAGCGCGAAAACTTTCATTTATTGGTATTAGACTTAATGCTGCCAGGTGAAGATGGTTTGTCTATTTGTCGCCGCTTACGCCAACAAGAAAACCCAATCCCGATTGTGATGTTGACAGCCAAAGGCGATGAAGTCGACCGCATTATTGGTTTAGAGTTAGGTGCTGATGATTATTTACCAAAACCATTTAATCCACGTGAGCTATTGGCACGAATTAAAGCGGTTATGCGTCGTCAAACCACGGAAGTACCAGGTGCACCAGCCCAGCAAGAAGAAGTCATCAGCTTTGGTGATTTTTCACTTAATTTGGCCACCCGTGAAATGTTCCATGAAGATAAGAGCATTGCCCTTACCTCAGGTGAATTTGCGGTGCTTAAAGTATTGGTGTCTCATCCAAGAGAGCCATTATCGCGCGATAAACTGATGAACCTTGCTCGTGGTCGTGACTACTCAGCGCTGGAGCGTTCTATTGACGTACAAGTCTCTCGCTTACGCCGTTTAATAGAAGTGGACGCCGCCAACCCTCGCTATATCCAAACAGTATGGGGTTTAGGTTATGTGTTTGTGCCAGATGGCACTGCTCGAGGTTAATTTCCTATCAGCCAGTCAAAAGCAATCAAACTGAAGTGGTGGCAGCGTTTTCTGCCACGCAATTCTTTCAGTCAAACCGTATTACTCATTGGTAGTTTGTTGCTGATTAACCAACTGGTTTCTTATCTTTCAGTGACGGTTTATTTTATTAAACCTAGCTACGAACAAATAAACCAACTCATTGCCCGTCAAATAAACCTGTTGTTTATTGATGGGGTTGAGCTCTCCCGAGATCACCTCACCATTGTTGATGCGCTAAACGCTAAAGTGCGTGACGATGAGATGAAAGTCTATAATCAGCAAAATGCCGTTGCAGCAGGACTTGAATCGGCCACCTATTACGGCTTTTTGTCAGAGCAAATGTCAGAATATCTTGGCGGTGAAGCTGAAGTGCGCTTTTCCCAAGGCACCCAGTTACAAGTTTGGATAAGACCTCCCCAAGCGCCAACATTATGGATAAAAGTCCCGCTTACTGGCTTAAATGAAAATGACTTATCGCCGCTGACACTTTACCTATTAGTCATTGGCGCGCTCAGTGTTGCCGGTGGATGGTGGTTTGCTCGCAGACTCAACAGACCGCTTAAACGTTTACAGCGTGCAGCTGTGACTGTTTCAAAAGGCGAATTTCCTAAGCCATTGCCATTGAGTGGTTCGTCTGAGATTGTCGAAGTAACCCATGCTTTTAATCAAATGTCCCATAGCATGAAACAGCTTGAGCAAGACCGCGCCCTATTAATGGCGGGGATTTCTCACGATCTTCGCACCCCGCTGACCCGTATTCGCTTGGCATCTGAAATGATGGTTGATGAAGACAAATATCTTCAAGAAGGCATTATTAATGATATTGAAGATATGGATGACATTATTAAGCAATTTATTGCCTATGTACGTCACGACCAAGAAAGCGTGCGCGAACCGAATCAAATCAATCGATTAATTCAAGAGATTAGCCAACAAGAAAGTAACCGCGCAGGTGAAATTGAACTGGATTTACAAGAATGCCCCTTAGTGCCTTTTCAAAGTGTGGCGATTAAACGGGTATTGAGTAACTTAGTTGAAAATGGATTTAGATATGGTGGTGGCTGGATAAAAATCAGTTCGAAACATAAGCCGAAATACGTCAGTTTTATCGTTGAAGACAATGGCCCAGGCATTAACGAAGCTAAGATAGATGAGTTATTCCAACCTTTCACCCAAGGCGATAGTGCCCGTGGCTCAGTAGGCTCAGGCCTTGGCTTAGCCATTGTGAAACGGATTATTGACCGTCACCACGGAAAAATTGAGCTGAGTAATCGCCCTGAAGGCGGACTACGAGCTCAAGTTTGGTTGCCAATAGATAACAACTAAGAGGCATTTTTCTCCAATAAAAAAGCGACTGCTATAGCGTATATAGTTGAGTCGCTTTTTTAATCGTCACAATCAATTTAAATCGAAATTATAAATCTGAATGTGGGCCAAAGACTTCGTAGTTTATTTGCGACTCTGGCACATTAAGCGCAAGTAATTGCTGCTTAATGGCTTTCATAAAGCCGATAGGGCCGCAGAAGTAATATTGTGCGTTTGGCACAATTCGCTCAGCAATATTTACTAGCTCAACTGTCCCTTCAAAATCAAAGTCTTCAGCAGGTAAATCAGTGGCTAAAGGTTTGCGATACCACACGTAGCTTTCTAAATGAGTATTGGCGTTTCGCTTGGCTTTAACTGCGTCTTTAAAACCATGTTGTGCGCCGTCTTCACAAGCATGTACCCAAGTAATACTGCCAGTATGCTGCTGCGACAATAATTGGTTTAGCATGCTCTTCATTGGCGTAAGGCCAACACCTGCCGACAATAACACCACTGGTGTTTCTGCTTTGGTGTCTAAAACAAAGTCACCTGCAGGAGCAATGACTTCAATCACGTCGCCCTCTTGGTAATGATCATGCAAAAGATTAGAGACCTTACCGCCCTGTTCACGTTTAACACTAATGCGGTAACTGCTGCTATTTGGCGCATCCGATAATGAGTACTGGCGAATTTCTTTAAACTCTAATTGTTCATGCTCAAGCGACACGCTTAAGTACTGCCCTGGAGTAAAGTCGACAACTGAACCACCATCTTCTGGCACTAATAAGAACGAAGTGATCACTGAAGACTCGGCAGTTTTAGCTTTAACCACAAAACGACGAGTGCCTTCCCAGCCACCCGTTTTAGCCGCTGTTTGTTGATATAACTGCGCTTCGCGATTAATAAAGATGTCGGCTAAAAAGCCATAAGCATTGCCCCAAGCGGTCAGGACTTCTTCGGTCACCGCGTCGCCACCAAGCTCTTTTAATGTCGCTAATAGGTGGCCACCAACGATGGCATACTGCTCAGGTTTAATTAAAAAGCCAGTGTGTTTATGGGCAATACGCTCAACGGCAGCACCAAGGGCTTCTAAGTTATCAATGTTTTTTGCGTAAGCGGCTACGGCATTAAATAACGCAACTGGCTGGCCGCCAGTATGTTGATGGGCCAAGTTAAATACATCTTTTAACTCAGGGTTATGTTCGAACATACGTTGATAAAAGTGAGTGGTAAGCGCAGGACCTGCCGCTTCTAATAATGGAATAGTGCTCTTAACAACGTCTTTAGTATGTTGATCTAACATAAACAACCTCTAATATGTATTTTAAATGCATGTTTTGACAAGATAATAAACATGCATTTGATTTAGATCAATATATTTTAAATTAATTTCATCTCATCTCGTGCTCATTTAACAATTAATCTAATAAATTAGCTCGTTCATAAGCGACTAACGCCTGATATCTAATCAAGGATAGAGTAATAACTCTACTTTGATTAGGCATAAGGTGTTAACCCTCAAATTCTATATAACTAGCCTAGCCTCTTAAAAGTTTAACCACAAATAAAACAAGGGTTTACCCACACTTTTGGATACAAGTTAATACAAATGGTGTAATCTTACTGTCATATTTAATTCATAAAATGCTCAACACTTAATCTGCAAAAAATTAACATATCAATGAAGATTTCCACTCTTTCCCTAACAGCTTCAGCGATTTTGTTGCTGCTCGCAGCCCTATTAGCGGCCACCGTACTTTGGAGCACTGACAAACGTCAGCAACTGGAATTACAAGCCTCTGAACTACAACAAATCCAGCAAACCTTCTTGCTAGAAGTCCGTCCCAATATTAACGCTTACCTTCAAGGCGGTGACAGTGGCACATTAAATCAAGCAAGACAGCAACTCACTGACATTTCAGTGAGCATTGATCGAATTAACTTATCTTCAGCGACAAATGACATTCAGTCCCTACAGCAATTTCTGCATAATTTTGTTGATAACCTAGATAATCGCTACCGCGCAGCAGGAAAGCTTGCAGGCAACCCAAGACAGTTACTCGCACATTCCGAATCTGAAATGCTCGACAACAATATGCGGCTAGCGGCATATGCAGAACAAGGTTTAGCCATCAATGCTGATTTAGCCCAAAACTTTTTACATTTAAGCCGCGAACTACCGCCACTGGTATTTAGGTTATCGCAGCTCACCGATGGCTATTTAATTAACAAAGACACCCGCTTAGAAGCCAGTTTGCAGCGCACCATTGATGAGCTCAATCAATGGCATAAGCAACTAAAAAAACTAGCGCTTATTGGTATTTATGAGCTCGAAGAAGTCGATGAGTTTGCCCTAGGGGCCGATGAGCCAGAACAATTTGAAATTGGTGAAACTTACCGTAACGAACTATTAAGTTTAAGCCTACGCTACGATAAAGAAGTGGCCAATACTTACCAAATGTTGACTGATAACTTAGCTGTTCAGTCGCAACTCACCGCAGATACTAATCAGGTAGAGCTGCAACTATTACGCTTAGGTGACGTCCACAGTAAATACGACCAAAATTTGAAAAAACAGTTACAAACTATTCTGTATTCGATGGTGATCGTTATTGGATTATTTGCTGTGATCTATTTATGGCTTCAACAACGCCGAGTGGTTAAACCGCTAAAGCAACTTAATGCCGCTTTTTTGCAGCTAAGTGAAACAAATCACCGTGAGCAATTACGCATAGATAGCCGCTGCGAAACAGGTCAAATTGCAGGTCATTTTAATCAGTTATTGCATCAGTTCGAGCAAGAAGATGAACAACAGCGACAGCAGGTCAGTAAAGTTTCGCAATCATTGAGTTTATTGATTGAGCGTATTAAACAGTTATCCAATGGTACTGAGCAAACTCAACAAGTGGTAGATATTGCCCAAACGCAAACTGGGCAAATACGTGAACTTGCCGATCAGGTAAAACAAAACTCATCAGTGGTTGAGCAAAAAGCGACACTGACAATGGAACATATGCAAGCAAGCCAGAAACAAGCTGAGGCAGTATTAGATGCCACCAAAATCTCGCATCAAGCAGTGAGCCACTGTAATCAATCCTTAGATCAACTATCCACTTCGGTGACTGACGTATCACAAATTATTGATGTCATTGGCAACATTGCTGAGCAAACGAACTTGTTAGCATTAAACGCAGCCATTGAAGCTGCCCGTGCAGGTGAGCAAGGGCGAGGCTTTGCGGTTGTTGCAGATGAAGTGCGTAATTTATCCCATCGCACTCAAAGTTCGCTAAAAGACATTCTCAATATTTTGGAGCAGTTAACTATCTCAAATAAAGCCTTAACCGACAGTGTCCAAGGTATTGGTGAAGCCACCCAAAGCCAGCAAGCGCGGGCAACCAATTTGTTAGAAGTGGCGAAAACAGTGCAAGATCAAGCGCAAGAGATGGTCAGCACCGCCAAACAAGGAACTGACTTTGCTAATCAACAAGTGAACTACCTCGATGAATTTGGCGCCGCCATGGACAGCTTAAAACACCATGCCCAAAATGCATCAGATCAAAGCCATCATATTGCATCTGAAGTGGCTGAATCTGTTAATTCAATTGAACAAAGCTTAGGGATAGAAACTGATTCCGCTGTTTCTATAACAGCAAGCAAAAGTGCTTGTTAAGTAAGTCGATTAAACACCAACAAAAAAGCGACTTTGGTTAGTCGATTAAACACCAACAAAAAAGCGACTTTGGTTAGTCGCTTTTTCAAGAGTTAATCCAGCCAGTGCTTTATAACACTGCTAAGATCGCTTCAGCAGTACTGACTTCAAAAGATTTTGGCGCTTCAACATTGAGCGTAGTCACTACGCCGTTATCAACAACCATGGCATAACGTTGCGAGCGAACGCCGCCAAACCCAGCGGTATCCATATCTAAGCCTAATGCCTTAGTGAAACTCGCATCGCCATCAGCAAGCATAGTCAGCTCAGATGCATTTTGCGCCGCGCCCCATGCTTTCATGACAAAGGCATCATTGACTGAAACACAGGCAATTAAATCCACACCTTTGGCTTTAAGTTGATCAGCGAATACCACAAAGCCCGGTAAATGCGACTCTGAACAAGTTGGCGTAAAGGCGCCCGGTACTGCAAATAACACCACCTTCTTAGTGGCAAATAATTCACTCACATCGTGATTTAGCATGCCGTCAGGCGTGAGTTCAGATAGTGTGCCAGCTGGTAAGGTTTGTCCTTGTTGAATCATGGTAAGTCCTTATTATTTGAAGTTAGCTAGAATTAGCTAGACTAAATTGAAGTCAAGTAAGCTAAGCATAAAACGAAATCATCTTCACAAACACCGATGCTTTGTATGGTTAATTTATTGACTCGTCTTTAGCCTTCAATTTGAGGCTTTGGGCTTTAGGCTTTAGATTCTGGATTCGCTTTAGGTTTAATGGCTCGATAAGCGTGCTTGCAGCTTTTGCCGCAGCCAACCAGGCACAGTTCGCACACGAGTGACAATAAAAAGCCCAATATTAACCCTATGGTGATCGCCCGCGTATCAAGCATGATGGTATGACTAAAGTTGTGCCAAACCTCTTGGCGAATATCTTCCATGGGCTCAAATGCCACTTGCTCAAAACCACTAAGATCAGTTTGATTAAACTGCGTCAGCGCACCACTGAGTAATTGATAACGTTGGTGAATAGCTTGAATACTGTCACCGCCAGCATTAATAACTTGATCAGGGTTTTGCTGATAATGGGCAATTAACTGTTGAATATCACCACCAAAGAAGCGGTCAGCGTCACGTTGAAATTCAGCTAAACTGAGTTTGGCTTCTTGAGTGTGCGCTTGAAGTCGCTGACCGTATTGATCTACAAATGCAGGCACTTGTACACCCAGCAATACGCCACTAACAAAGAGTATTAATCTTAGGTAATCCACTATCGACTTCATGTTGCTCCTTAGATACTAGTCCCTTAGGCGTTCCATTATTTGGTGGTATTCATTCACAGTTCGAATACTGCTATCTTAAACCTGATGATGCAATTAAACCGCTGGATAGCGCGACAAGTTCACCATCAATATGGACATTACATTAAAGGATTAATACATGAAAGCTGCGATTATTTTACCATTACTGCTGTCATCATTTGTCATGACAACATCAGCCTATGCTGAAGAACTCACCCCAGAACAATTGGATATGGTGATTCAAATGTCGGTCAATCAAATGAAAACTGAAGGCGAGTTTGCCAAGATGGCCACCTGTACCAATCAATCTGAAGCCAAAGTTGAGTCGGTGTTTCGCACCGTTATGCGCACTTGTGTTGAGAGACACATGCTAGATGAAAATGATGAGAAAACCACAGCCTGTTTAGTATCTAACTTTTCGGATAAATTGGGGATTTCAGCAGAGACATTTACCGCTTGCACTGAAGAAAGTTAGCGAATCAGCAAACAAAAAGCACTCACCACAAGTGATGAGTGCTTAATCTTTGGTTCTT
This sequence comes from Shewanella sp. GJ50-10, assembly GCF_055808815.1. Classification (NCBI taxonomy): domain Bacteria; kingdom Pseudomonadati; phylum Pseudomonadota; class Gammaproteobacteria; order Alteromonadales; family Shewanellaceae; genus Shewanella; species Shewanella sp. GJ50-10. The sequence continues at coordinate 4,294,483 of NZ_JBVVSS010000001.1, forward strand.
ATACCGTTAGAAAATAAATTGGTATAAGAAACCTGCAGCAATTGCCATTGATATAATGACCACTAAAAACGCCGCAATCATTTGATTTTTAAATATCGATTTAAGCAAGATGACTTCAGTTAAACTGGCTCCTGCACTACCAATAATCAGCGCCATTACCGCACCTAGTCCCATCCCTTTTGCTGCTAATGCCGCGCTTAATGGGATCACCGCTTCAGCTCGGATATACAAAGGAATACCAATAACCGCAGCAACTGGAATAGCTAATGGGTTATCTTCGCTAGCAAAACTGGCCACAAACTCTGTTGGCATAAAGCCGTAAATTAATGAACCAATCGCAATACCGCCTAATAAGTAAGGTAAAACCGTTTTAAAATCAGCCCATGTGCTGTTCCACACTTTGCGCCATTTGCTGACTTCTTTAGCTTTACCGCCACAGCCACTACCACAACCTTTTGACTCAGGGGCGATATAGGCTTCAGGTTTTACATATTTTTCAAAGCCAAGTTTTTCAAGAGTGTAGCCAGCAATAACTGATACGCCCATTGCCATGACAAAATAAAATAATGTCACTTTAAGACCGAATGTCACTGCAAATAAACCAATGATGATTGGGTTTAGCAAAGGACTCGCAAACAAGAACACCATCATGGTGCCAAAGCCTGCTTTTGCTCTTAATAGCCCTTTTAAAAAAGGGATGGTCGAGCAAGAACAGAATGGGGTTATTGCGCCTAAGAAACCAGCAACAATGTAACCACGGCCACCTTTACTGCTCAAAATACTTTGAATTTTTGCCGGTGGAATGTATAGCTGTAATACTCCCACAAAATAACTAATCGCCAAAAATAAGATGGTCAGCTCAACTGCTAAGAACATAAACATGTCGAGGGTTTCTTTGAGCATATCCATATTAATGAAGTTGGAATCAAACATAATTATTACCTAATTTAACCATATTTCTAGAATGATCGAAATATAAACCTTTAAACTGGATAGATCAAGATATTTCTAGTATTATCGAAATATAATTTTAAAGAGGAATCGTCATGGAAATTGAAACTATCGCTAAGGCATTGAAAGAACTCGGACATCCGACTAGATTAACCATTTATAATAAAGTGGTACGTGCTGGTTATCAGGGAGTGGCGGTCGGTGGTCTACAAGAAAGTTTAGCGATTCCTGGTTCGACGTTATCTCATCACATATCAAGTTTGGCGTCTGCTGGGCTTATTTCTCAGCGTCGTGAAGGCCGCACCTTATATTGCGTAGCTGAGTTTGAACAACTTGAATCTGTGATTGGCTTTTTACAGAATGAATGCTGCGCCGACGAGGAATGTACTCCAAAGGCTGCATCATGAAAGGCTGGGTGATCCCGCCAATTAATAGCCTTGTAGCTCGTTATGTCGAATGCTATTGGTTTATTAATACAGTCAAAGATGACGATGGAATCGATCACCCCAAGCTTAACCCTGATACTTGCGGACATTTAATTCTCACGCCTAAGTCTCAAGCTTATGACTATCAATCTGAGGTCAACTCCACTCAAGGGAAAGGCAGTCATTGGTTATTTCCTTATAATAAAACCTACACTATGGATCATAGTGAACCTATGACTTTACTTGGAATAAAATTCCATACTGGTGCACTGTACTCATTAAATCTTGAACCCAATACTGTTGAGGTAAACCGCATCGTTCAAGTTGATGTGGAGCAACTATTACAGCAATTTCCTCCAAAGCTAGATAGCAATTTAGCAGCGCAATTAAACCTATCTTTAGAATCATTGCTACAAGCTGGCCAACAGGATCAAACGGTCTGCGTAGCACTGCTCGACCAATTACTCCAGCCTTGGTTGAGCACCGCAAAAGAAGATAAACACAGTGAATTAGTCAGAAAAGCCATCGCGCTTCCACCTGAAGTGGTCATTTCGCAAATGGGACAGCATTTACATTGCTCCCAGCGAACCTTAGAGCGCAGCTTTTTACGGGTGACAGGGATGACATTAAAGCAATGCCAGTCAATCAATAAGCTCGATAATCTACTGACCTACTTATCAAAACATGAAAATAATGATATTGATTGGAGCGATGTTGCGCTGCAATTTGGTTTTAGCGATCAGCCGCATTTAATTCGCTATTTAAAAAATGCCATTGGCAATACTCCTAGAGAGTACGCCAAATCAAGAGAGTTCGTGATTGATATATATGGCAATTTTGAGTAACTCGTTGCCGTCAGTTTAGTCTTCGCGTACTCGAATAAAGCTATTTGTCACTAAACAACCTAGATGCTGCTGACTGCTGATATGTTTAAATTTTAACGGTGCAGCTAACTCACCAAACAAAGAAATACCGCCACCGAGTAAAGTCGGAATGGTAGTGATAATGAGCTCATCAATCATATCTTGCTTTAAAAAGTTTTGAATCGTCGCGCCGCCATCAATATAGAGTTCGTTAAACCCTTTTTGATTAAGCTCGTTCACTACTTGCTCAAGCTCACCGTTTACAATAAACACTTTATCCGCCACTTCTGGAGCTACTGCTGTCAAGGTATTGCTAAGTACGAATACAGGTTTGTTATAGGGCCAGTCACAGTCAAAACTCATCACCTTTTCATAGGTGTTTCGACCCATAACTAATGCATCGATTCGGCTCATAAAAGCGCTGAACCCCATATCAGAACCTTCTGGGTTTGGCGTTTCGTGAAGCCAATCAATGTTATTGTTTTTGTCCGCGATATAGCCATCAAGACTAGTAGCAATGAACACAATATTACTCATAAGATTAACGCCTTTTAGTGTTTATTTGGGATAGGAAGCCAAGATTTTATTTTAACAGCTTAGGTAAAAAGTGGGAGTTAATTTGAATCATGCTCTATTAACTGGGCATAAAAAAGCCCACTGAATTCAGTGGGCTTTTAACTATTTAGATCTAGATAATGGGGTTAACTTTTCACTAAGTCGTTACGCTTCGACTGCCACTTGCTTAGGGGTGCCGTGGTGGCCATCGCGCTTCCAATCAACATCTAACAACTCTGCGCCAGATAAACTAAATGCTTGTCCGAAGCCTTTAACGTATAAACCGTGATGTGGATTAAGTTTAAATAGATTGAAGTCTTTTAACGCTGCTAAGTTATCAATCATTTCACCAAAACGAGTTGATAATGCCGCTACGCCTTTGGTAAATGTATCGGTATCTCTTGCAACTATTTCGGCTGTCGCATCAAAAGTTAATCGTTTACGGGCAAACACGCTTTTCGACTCAGACTCATCTTCAACTAACATAACAGATAGCTTGTCAGAGGCTTTTAAGTTGGTGCCATGGCGAGCCAGCTCACTCACTAGAATATAAAAGCCGTCATCAGCAAGAGCAAAAGGCGCGTAACTGGCATTAGGTATGCCGTTAGCATCTTGGGTAGCAAGCTGTAATGTTGAACGCTGGGCTTTAAATTCTTCAATTTCTGGGAGTAGCTTTTCTCGTAAACGTTGCTCTTTTTCTGTCGACATCACGATTTCCTCTTTCTATATATTCTATTTAGCGCTCTATTTTATTAAGCATTAGTTGGTTGCTGCGATCATCAAGCCGCTGCGAGCACACTGTCTTTCAAGGCTTGGAAGCGCTCAACTTGATCGCTTAATAGCACGCGTTTTTTATCGCGACCTAAATACACTTTAAAGACGACTTCGCCCTGTGCGCCAAAGAAGTTAATTGAGTGGCTTTCTGTGCCTCTAAACGGCTTACTGATCAAAGCAATAGCACTAATATCATCTAATTTTAAATGACCATGTAATCCTTCACCTTTGGTGATTAAGTTGTAATAACCATGGGCATATTTGCCTTTAGGAAAAGACCCTTTAAATTCAAAGATACTGCCTGAGGCCGATACGATTGTGGTCATGTTGCCCCACTCAGGTAGCGATGCCAGTAAGTTATCTTTTTCAGATAACGGCAGTAATGCCAGCTGCTCGGCTGGTAAAGCGTTAACCACTTCAAGTTCTGTAATTGCTAATTCAGCAGCAACTTGTCCAGGCATTGCTGCTGGGTTATCTGCTAAATACTGCTTAATTTGTTCTACTGATACAGCCATGGAATATCTCCAATTATTTATAAAGCCACTTCGCGGATGCTAATTTTTACAAAACTAAAATCTTGAAAAAGCCGCTCAAGCTTGAGTGCTTGAGAAGCTTATTTCAGTCAGCATTAAACGAATATTTCACCGCATAATGCTGACTTATGATTTATATCCGCTTGTGGATAAAAGATTAAAACGAGTAACGCGCTGACAATTTGAAATTCCTGCCTTGTTCGTACAAGGTTTGCCACGCTTGGCGATATTCCTCATCACCGATATTTTCTACTGCAAAATCAACACGTAACCCTTCAAACGTTCCCATTGCTGGTTCCCAAGCTACGTATACATCCCACAATTTGTATGAGTCATATTGCTCAAGGTTATCTGTTGGTAAATCGTCTTGCTCAGCGACGTAAGTGAAACGTGTACCAAACTTCATATCGCCTTCCATAATTGACTGCGATAAATCTATGCCCATTTTCTTAGCTGGGATATTTGATAAATACTCATTGGTATTCTTGTCTTTACCTTCGGTCTGACCGTAGTTAAATGTCACACGGGTCTGCTTGTAACGGTAACGAGTATTGAATTCAAAACCTGTTAATTTGGCTTCATCAACATTATCCCAAGACGTTGTTTGCTCAAGTCCTGGAATGCCATAAAGTGGATTAGATACAGACTGTTCGATGAAGTCATCAACATCATTTCTGAATACGCTTAGGGTAATCGCTAATTCATCGTCACCAGCTAAATCAGCAAAGCGCATGTCAGCTTTAATTTCTTTGTTTTGCGCTTTTTCAGCTTCTAAATCTGGGTTGATTTCGAAGGTATTACACAGGCCATCTGGTAAGAAACCAGGAATTGAAGGAATACAGTAATGAGTACCTGTTGAATACATTTCTTCCATGCTTGGAGCACGGAAAGCTTCATCATATCGAGCACTTAAGGTTAACCATTCAGTGGTGTTCCACACTAAGCCCACTGAAGGTGTAAAGGCGTTATCATCAGATGACAAGTCTAAGTTATTACTCTCGTTTTCGAACGTGTCGTAACGTACACCAACGTCTAAAGCGACTGTTTCAGTTAACTTAATATCGGCTTTAGTGAATGCGCCCCAAACTGTGGTTTCACCATCAATATCTTCTGGTCGCTCACCTACTTGACCATTATCGTCACGTACTGTGTTAATCGTGTCTTTATAACCATCAACACCATAAGTCAGCACAGTATTGCCGAAAGTTGAGCTGTTATTAATGCTAAAACCAATGGTTTCAAATTCAGTGCTATCGAATTGGTCTTTAGTGACACGATCTTCGTCGTAATTGGTGCTGTTCCAATATACGGTCGCATTTAAATCCAATAATGGGTTATCAGTTGGGTTTAAGCTGTAATCTAACGTCACATTCTGATCTTCAGTATTACGTTGTACTAACGGTACTGAACTACCAACGTGGGTTGATGGGTTGCTTGGCACTAATTCATCGGTATCAGAAAATCGCGCAGATAACTGTAAACGTTGGTCATCAGTAGGTTCCCAACCAATTTTTGCTAAACCGCTAGTTGCTTCAGAAGCACTGTTTTCAAGGGTTTGCTCATTACCAATCTTGATATTATTGCTATCGTGATAGCTACCACTTAATAACCAATCAATATTGTCAGCTAAGCCATATAGCGTACCGCTGGTTTTGATTTTATCGCCATTAGTTTCAAAACCTTGCTTGATATAACCACCAAAGGTATCGCCTTCATCTAGGAAGTCTTGGGCCGATTTAGTGTTTTGCGCGACAACACCACCAATTGCACCACTACCCCATAAGCTACTTGCAGGGCCACGAACGACTTCGATTGAGCTAAGTAGTTCAGGATCCATGAAGTAAGTACCACGATGACCTGAATTAGTATTCTGGCGAGCACCATCAATGGTTTGTAATACTCGTTGACCACTTAAACCACGAATTTCAACGCCTTGAGAAGAAGCACGTGGGCCGTTTGTCACACTGATATTGGCTTCATTTTTTAGTGCGTCTGCAACAGAAGATGGCTGTGATTCTTGCATTTTTTCTTCGCTAATTACAGTCACGCTGCGACTAGTGTCTGACACTTTTTCGCTAATTCGAGTGGCAGTAACCAGTACTTCATCAAATTCAGTAACGGTTTTGCTTTCTTGTGCATATGCGGTGGTACTGAAAACCATTGCCATTGCTACAACGAGTGGCTTCTTGGTCATTGTTTTATCCTCAAAGTATAAAATACGAAATTCGGCTTAGTTAACACGCAGAAATAACAACTTTGTGCTCATGAAAAAGTTAATGAATCACTCAGAAAAACTAATCACAAAGTATTATTACTGCCTGACTAATTGCCGCACTTTACCTGAGAACAAAACATAGATCAAATGAAAATCATTATCATTTGCGATCTCATTACGTTTAATGTACATTCAATTAAATACTGACAATGACTGAATATAAACTGTTGTTATTAAAAGCTTTGTAAAGAATGTAAAGATTATAAGCTAACTAATTACTTCAATTGAAATTGTTCAACCTTTAACCATATTGATGTTGTAGAAGAATATTGCAGATGACACCTAAACGATATTTTGCTTTCGGATGTTTAACGATTTTAATCCAAGGAGGGGTACTGGCCTCTCAAAATAATGAGCCTACTATTCAGTTATCTGAAGGCGCAGCAATGGGATCAAATCAAGCTGTCAGCGTCATGATTGCAATGCAAGCCAGCGCACAGGCATCAAGTATTGAAAACACTGTGGCAGAAGTGAAACAACCAAAGCCCGTTACTGAGCCAGTAGTTAAGCCTAAGCCAGAAATTAAAACCGATCCTAAAAAGCCAGCTCCAGAAAAAGTCATCGCCAAGGTTGAAGAGGTTAAGCCTCCGCTTACTAAACCTGAAACAGCTAAACCTGAAGCTCCTAAGACAGAAATAGTTGAAGCTAAAGTTGTTGAGCCAGAAACAACTGAGCAGCCACCAGCAGAAATAACAGAGCTAGCGAGCACAGATGCAAGTGCAGCTCACAATCAACAGCAAGTTGACGCTAAGCAAGGGATAACCCAAGACACCGTTGCACTGCAACAACCGACATTTTCAGCACCACCATCTCAACCTAATTACCCAAGAAAAGCCCGTAAAAGAGGCTTTGAGGGCACCGCGACAGTGGAAGTCATGTTTAATCAAATTGGTGAGCAACTCTCGCTCACTTTAGTTAATAGTTCAGGTTATAGCCTACTTGATGCAGCAGCTATCGATGCCGTTGAAAAGTGGCAATTTGCCGCACCATCACCACAAACCGCTTTTGCTTACACAGTAAGAGTACCGGTGAAGTTTGCGCTAAATTAATCTGAAGATAGGAAACCAACATGTCTCAACCATTATATTTGCAACTGTCTGAACAATTAGGCTACTTAACTTGGCCGTTATTTATTTGTGCATTCTTAGCCATTCTCATCATATTAGAGCGCGTAGCGTTAATGGCCAACGAGCTTTTAAAGCGAGATGCATGGCTCACCGAATTGAGAAAACAAACTCGAAGTGCGACTCCAGAACAAAGACAACAACTGCTAACCCAATTAAGTAAAGGCCGCACTATGTTGGCTAAGGGAACAGGCCTGTTGTTATCCCATGGCGATCATCCACGCGCCATGCGAGAAGAAATTTTAAACCTTTGGCTAATAAAGCAAAAAGAAAAGCTGCAATCAGGCTTAAAAGTCCTGCAGATTATCGGCGTGATTACTCCTTTACTTGGCCTATTGGGCACAGTATTAGGTTTGATTGAAATGTTCAGTCAGCTGGGGATTTCTGACGGTCCAGTCACTCCATCGCAACTCGCAACGGGTCTTGGACTTGCGATGAATACCACTGCTGCGGGGTTAATTATTGCGGTACCAGCCATCACCATGTCTCACTTACTGAGTCTATGGGCTGAAAAACGCTGCAATAAAATAGCTCATGCTTTAAATCAACTAAACCTATGGTTAGAAGGTTTTGATCAAGCATTAAACATTGGTTGTGAAGCACCATGCGGAGCCAATGCGCCTTGCCTTAAAGCGGGTAATAGCAACACCAATCAACAACAGTCTTCAGCTGCCGGTATGACTGCACCAATGAATTCAACGCTATCGGAGTCAAACTGATGATCAGCGCAGACCCTAGCGCTGGCTCTTCAGCTCAAGCCAATGTCGGGATTGATTTAACCCCACTCATCGACATTATTTTTATTGTGTTGGTGTTCTTGCTGCTGACCGCTAATACCCAGCTGCTGACATTGCCTGTGGATGTTCCAACGGAAGCCGACTCTGAACTCGTTGGCTTGTCTCAGGAACAACATATCTCAATCAATATTCTGACTGAAGCGCCGCACTGGGCTTTAGATAGTCAGCAATTTGAAGATTTCGATCAATTTGAAGCAGCCTTTATTCAGGCGTTCACTGAGACACCTGATATCAATGTTGTTGTCGCCGCAGATAAAAATGCACCTGTGCAGCCACTGATGACTGTGCTGGCATTACTGCAACGACAGCAAATTACTAATACCCAAATTTTAATGGAGCCCTAATGCTGCGGTCACTTATCTATTAAAGATGCTTGTCTTTTAGAGATAGTTGTCAGCGCTTTTCATTAGGAAATATCCAACTTATTTTATTTATTCGGAGTTTAATAAATTATGCTCAAGCTACAAAATTTCAAGCTTAACAATGTATCACTCACCAGCATGATGACAGCAACCATGCTACTTTCTGCAGCCTTGTTTAGCCAAATGGCAACCGCTGAAAATCGTGTTGTTAGTGCTGGCGCTGGCATCACAGAATTAGTATTAGCTCTCGATGCAAGCGATGAATTAGTGGGTGTTGACTCGACCAGTCTGATCCCTGATGAGTTAGATTCGGTCGCTAAACTTGGCTATCACCGCATGTTATCAGCAGAAGGCATTTTAGCCCTTTCACCGAGCATATTATTAGGTTCTGAAGCTATGGGGCCAAAAAACACTTTAGACATTTTATCTAATGCCAATGTTGAAGTGGTCACATTCCCAAGCGCAAATACCAAAGATGAACTTGTCAGTAATGTGGAGCAAATGGGTAAATTGCTCAACCGCGAATCACAAGCCAATGAACTTAAACAGAAACTCGATTTATCATTTAACCAGCTAGCAACTAAGCAACAAAAAATCAGCCAACATGGTGATGCACCAAAAGTGTTGTTCCTGTTACTTCAACAAGATAGACCTGCCCGCGTCGGCGGTAATAACACAGCAGCAGACATCATTATCAATCTTGCTGGCGGCCAAAACATCGCTGGGTTTGATGGTTACAAAAGTGTCTCTCAAGAGGGTATTTTAGCCCTACAGCCTGATGTAATTTTGATTTCAAACCGCAGCGAAGTTGACTCTATCGATCCAATAAGCGAGTTACTGAAAGCAATGCCATTACTTGAGCACACACCAGCAGGTGAGCACAAACACATTAAAAGCTTACCGTCTCAAGCATTAATCGGTGGCCTCGGTTTAAGTGCTGTTGCCGCTGCAGATGACTTAGCCAGCGACTTTATCAGTATCAAAAAGCTGTAGTGATATAGGTTTCTTTTACAGAATTAATCAGTCTTACTAGGACACATTATGGAAAATCAACGTTGGCTTTGGCCTTGTTTACTCACCGCTTTGGTGATTACAAGCCTGTTGTCTGTCAGCATCGGACCATTACAAATTAGCCCGACCACCAGCTTTAATGCCATGGTGAATTGGGCCACAGGCCAAGAGCTGGCATCGGTTGCTCCCCATGAGCAATTGGTCATTAACAATGTTCGCTTACCTCGCACTTTATTAGCGCTGGCGGTAGGTGCAACGCTGGCACAATGTGGTGCTGTGATGCAGGGGTTATTCCGTAACCCTTTAGCTGATCCTGGCATTATCGGGGTATCATCTGGCGCGGCATTAGGGGCTGCAATCTGTATCGTATTATTCCCTTTTGGTGGCGAATATTTAGTGGCGTTTAGTGCCTTTGTCGCAGGCCTTGCAACCACGTTAATCGTATACCGATTAGCTGCGAGCCCTACAGGTACTTCTGTGGTGTTGTTACTGCTTTCTGGTGTTGCTGTTGCTGCCCTTGCTGGTGCAGGTATCGGTGTACTCACCTATATGGCTGATGACATGGCACTAAGGGATTTGACCCTATGGCAAATGGGCTCAGTAGCAGGTGCACAATGGCATTATGTTGTACTCAGTTTAGTGGCGCTTGCGGTTATTAGTTGGCAGTTTAATCAAAGTGCCAAAGCATTAAACGCCCTGTTATTGGGTGAATCAGAAGCCCGTCACCTCGGCCTTGATGTCGACAAGCTAAAACTTAAACTCATTGTGCTTTGCGCCATTGGCGTTGGTATCGCTGTTGCGGCAACTGGCATTATTGGCTTTATCGGCTTAGTGGTACCGCACTTGGTCAGAATGATGATTGGACCCGATCATCGTTTATTACTGCCATTAAGCGCCATGTTAGGTGCGGCAATATTGGTGGTTGCAGATATTGGCGCGCGCTCAATTGTTGCGCCGTCTGAATTACCTGTTGGCTTAGTGACAGCTTTATTAGGTGCGCCTTTCTTCATTATTTTATTACTCAAGCAGCGCAATAAGTTGGTGTAATATGTTGAGAAATCTAGAATTGAAATCAATGCTAAAAACACACAAATCAGCTCCCGAGCTATCCGGTTTAGAACAGGCAGGGTTAGAGCGCTCCAGTGTGCCGCGCACCAGTCAAAACAGCGTGATATTCACCCCTCATCATTTACAATCAGATCAGCAAGCTGAATCTGCCAGCACACTTAGAAAGTCTGTTGTCAGCATCAACAACTTGTCGGTTCACATAGGTAAAAAGCCAGTCTTAAACGACATTAACCTTGAAATAATGCCAGGGCAAGTCACGGCTTTGTTAGGTCCTAATGGTGCAGGTAAATCAACCTTACTCAAAAGCTTATGCCAAGAAACCGAACTATCTTCTGGTGATATCTCCATGTTCGGCAAGCCGTTGCTTGAATGGAACAGAGCTGAGTTAGCTAAGTCGTTAGCTGTATTGCCACAACATGCGTCACTGACCTTTCCATTTAAAGTCCACGAAGTGGTACAAATGGGGCTCTATCCATTAACCATTGGCCAGCAGCAAGGCAAGGAGTTAGTGGATAAACAACTGGAACAAGTGGCCTTATCGGCTCTTAAATATCGCAGCTACCCTACTTTATCTGGCGGCGAAAAACAGCGGGTGCAATTAGCCCGAGTCCTGACTCAACTCGCCCAAGCTGAAACTAGCCCTGTACTGCTGTTAGATGAACCCACTTCAGCACTAGATTTAGCCCAGCAACATAGAGTGCTCGAGTTAGCACACACCTTGGCTCACGAGCATAACTACTGTGTAGTTGTGGTGTTACACGACTTAAACCAAGCTTGTCGCTATGCCGATAGATTAGTGGTGTTAGAGCAAGGTGAAGTCGTCAGCGATGGCGAGCCGCACGAAGCGCTGACAGCAGACATTATCGAGAAGGTGTGGCATTACAAACCGACTTTGGTTGTCGACCCTAAAAGCAATGTTCCACTGATTTTTTAACGATTATCACTGGTGTATGCATTCAAATAACCACTCATTTCAACTGAGATATATTCCTTAGATATTGAGCTAGCACTTGCTAGCTCAAGCATTTGTGCAGTAACGTTCCGATTAAGGACATTAGTTTTGGCTCAACATATTCCTCAGCAAAACCCTCAAGCAGGCAGACAACCCGCTCAAACAAGCTTACAAGATCACTCCAGGCTCAATTGGGCGTGGCTAAAACAAAAAATCATTGCCCATAAACGCCAACTGATACAAGCCAACCTCATTGCTGTATTAGCAACCTTATTAAGCTTACCTATCCCAATGCTAATGCCCTTATTGGTGGATGAAGTCTTATTGGGGCAAACAGGTTGGTTACTCAATAATTTACAGCCAATATTGCCCGAAGCTTGGCATAAACCTAGCGTTTACATTGCCACCGTATTAGTCGCCGTTATTCTGCTGCGCTTACTAACCATGGTGACTCAAGTGGTTCAGGCGCGCGAGTTTACCAAAATAGCTAAACGGATCAGTTTAGATGTGCGTCAACGAATGTTGATGCAATTACCTAAGATGCAAATTAGCGCCTTCGACAAATATGGCAGTGCAGGATTAGCCTCAAGATGCATTACCGATGTCGACACTGTCGAGCGGTTTGTCAGTGACACCCTGTCACGATTAATCATCAGCGTTCTCACCATCGTCGCCATTGCCAGCGTTTTACTATGGCTAAATTGGCAACTCGGTTTAATGATCATCTTGCTTAATCCATTGGTTATTTATTTTTCATCACGTTTTGCAGAGCATGTAAAAACGTTGCGCCGTAAAGAAAATGCCGCCACAGAAGCTTTTCAGCAAGCCCTTGTTGATACAGTCGATGCCACTCGAGAGTTACGTTTAGCTCAACAAGAAAAACACTACTATCAAAGGGTATTTGGACTCGCGTCTAGCCTTAGTCACCACGCTATTGCTAACCAATGGAAAACAGATGCATTAAACAAGCTCAGTTTCACTACCTTCTTGCTTGGGTTTGAATGCTTTCGCGCCATGGCGATATTCATGGTGTTGGTATCAGACTTAACCGTCGGACAGATATTCGCTGTATTCAGTTACCTTTGGTATTTAATGGGGCCGATACAAGAACTGCTGAATATTCAATACGCACGTTTTGGCGCTCAGGCATCGATGAAAAGGCTCAATAATTTACTGGATTTAGACATTGAAGCAGCTGAGGAAAGTGCAGATTTAACCAAAACGGCACCGCAAGGTTCGGCCACATCGGAAATCAGCATAGACTTTAATAATGTCAGCTTTGGATTTGAGCAAGAGCCGCATTTATTCAAACAATTATCCCTGCAACTGGCGCCAAAAGAGTCTGTCGCATTGCTGGCTATGAGCGGCGGCGGAAAGTCGACGTTAATCAATTTGTTGTTAGGGTTTTATTCGCCGCAATCGGGCAGTATTTGTATTAACGGCCAAAGCATGACGGAATATGGTATCAATCGATTCCGTCAACAAGTGGGCTATGTACCTCAGCACCCCAAGTTAATTGCAGGCACTTTACGCGATAACCTAACCTTTGGAGTTGAGGTTGATGATGACAAATTGTGGCAAGCGTTAGCCCATGCAGAACTGAGTGACACGGTTTCCCAATGGCAGGATAAGCTTGATACCGATTTAGGCCGCTCAACCACTCGGCTTTCAGGTGGTCAAATGCAACGCTTGGCGATTGCCAGAATGTGGATAAGCCAGCCCCAAGTAGTGATATTAGATGAAGCCACCTCGGCATTAGATGCGGTAACCGAAGCTAAAGTGCTTGCTAATCTTAGCGAGTTTTTACAGCAGCGTACGTCTATAATTATTGCTCATAGACTGAATAACCTGCGCTTGGCTGACCGTATTTTGGTGCTTGATGACGGTAAAATCAGTCAATCAGGAACTGAGCAAAGTCTGCAAGCTCAACCCGGACTGTTTAAGCAACTTTATGTGGATGCGAACTAGCTAATCCTCTTTTTCAAACAACAATAAGCTGTCAGTGACATAACCAGTCGCTGATAGCTTTTTGTTAAGCACTAAAGCTAACTCTCTACTGCGGCTCCCTACTGCCAAGCCCATATTTCACGAAGAATTAAAGAATCCCCCCATCCAAGTCGCTATAAGTCTTAAATCGGATAATGATTTTACCCATAGCTTTATGCAAAAAATCCCACTTGTATCCTTCTCGTAGAGCATTGGTTATCAAGTTGTTTTATTGGCTCATTTAATAGCCTGCTTGCTATTAAAACATACGGAACTATGCCATTATCCGCCGCCCCAATTAACGCAGTTGTGATTCCATAGAACGGCTTCATGACTCCGATTCCACTATTTACTAACATTACCGGTTGCTATGAAATCCTATTCGTTAAAGCAAAAAATTCTTGTTCCTGTACTGGTTGCGCTTTCAATGGTTATTGCTTTGCTTTCTTGGCAGAGCTATTCGAATCAAAAGGACATGCTCATTCAATCGAACCTTGAACAGGTTCAACGTTTGAGTACCCAACAGGCTGAACGGATTAGCGAATGGCTTGCAACCCGTAAGGATGTCATCAACGCTTTAGGGACTAAGGCTAACAACAATACCTTAGACGCCTTGCAACAAGCTCAAGCTTCAGGTCGGTTTGAACTGACTTATTTTGGTAAAGCCTCTGGTGAGATGATTGATTCAGATCCAAGCATTGACCGTACAGGATACGACCCTCGTTCACGCCCTTGGTATCAGCAAGCCACTAGCGAAAGAGAGTTAATTTTAACTAAGCCCTATCTTGATGTTGCTTACAATATCTTAGTGGTTACCATCGCTCAGCAAACACAAAATGGCGTGGTAGGCGGTGATCTATCAATTGATGCACTGGTAGATGACGTCAATAGAATGAAGTTACCTTCAAATGGTTTCGCTATCATGATGCATAAAGACGGCACTGTTATCGCCTATAAAGATGCTAACAAAGCAATGGGACACATTAGTGCAATTGATTCAGATCTAGATTACAGCTTACTAAATAAAAACCGTCAATCTAACCAACTGATCCCAATTCACTTCGACCCTGAAGGTCGTGACAAATTAGTCTGGGCAGAAGATATTCCTCACACAGATTGGGAATTAGTATTAGTACTCGATCAACAGACTCTAGAAGCACCATTAAGCTCTTTATTATTTACTCAACTAGCTATCTCAATACTGGTCTTGTTAGTGAGTATGGCTGTTATTTCATGGTTAATTGGCCAACTTTTAGCGCCGCTAGCACGAGTATCACAAGCGCTAGCTCGTATCGCCGACGGTAATGGTGATTTAACCCAGCGTATTGAAGTCGACTCTCAAGATGAAGTGGGCACCTTAGCTGCTAGCTTTAATCGCTTTGTGGGCAGCCAGCATCAACTGATCACTCAAATTAGAGAATTAGCCAGCAAGCTGGATAAAGAAGCGGATGAAAGCCTAAACAATACTCATTTGGCTGAGAAAGAGCTGCAAATTCAGCAGCAAGAAGTCACCATGGTTGCTACTGCGGTAACCGAAATGGCCAGTGCTACTCAAGAAATTGCAGCCAATGCAGAAAGCACTGCTACTGCTGCGCAGCAATCGAGTAATAGCAGTATTCAAGGTCAAAGTCTGGTGGATAATACCCGTCAATCAATCAACTTATTAGCCGATGAAGTGACTCAGGCAACTGATGTCATTGGTGAATTAAGCCGACATGCCAATGCAATTTCTAGCATCCTTTCAACCATTCAAGGCATTGCAGAACAAACCAACCTACTGGCATTGAACGCTGCAATTGAAGCGGCTCGTGCTGGTGAACAAGGTCGTGGATTTGCCGTGGTAGCAGATGAAGTGCGGGTGTTATCTCGACGCACGCAAGATTCTGCTCAAGAAATCTATGAAACCATTGAAACCTTGCAACAAACCACATCGAGTGCTGTCACATTAATGCAAAGCAGCCAAGCTTTAGCTGGCAACAGTGTTAATGATGCCAATGAAGCGACTGTCGCCATTGAAGAAATAACCCAAGCGGTTGCTTTGATTTCAGATATGGCCAGTCAAATTGCTACCGCAGCAGAAGAGCAGACCCAAGTGACCAGTGAGATCACTCAAAACACTGTGGCCATTAAAGATGTCACAGATGACATTACCAAAGGGGCTGAAGTAAGCGTTCAAAAGGCAAAAGACTTAAAAGTGCAGGCCAAATCATTAAACGATTTAGTGGCGACGTTTATTCTGTAGTGAATTTATTCTGCACATATGACGGCTGAACTGAGCTGTATCATAGCGAGCGCAATAGTAAGTACTGAAGACAGCTTAAGTTATTAATAAAACGCCCAATAACAATTACTGATGTTATTGGGCTTTTTTATGCCTTTCAATGACAAGATTTACAATGCAAAGCCAGCAAACTTGATCTATCCCTACAAAAGATCAAATGATAACGATTATCATTACAGTAATAGTTTTTCAATTTGCTGAGAGTCATCATGATACTAACTCCGACCATGACGGGTATTGCTAGCCCTGATCCATTACAACATGCCTTTAAAGTAAAAAGCGCACCCCATGCGGGTCGTAGCGGCAGTAGACCACTACAGGTCAGCAGTGACTTGTGGGTTCAGTGGTGGCAGCAACCGACAGGGGCTGATAAAAGAGCTTTGTATATCCATATTCCCTTTTGTCGTAAACGCTGCAGTTTTTGTAACTTCTTTGAAAATGGTGCTAAACCTGAACGTATCAGCGATTACATGACTAACTTGTGTCAACAACTGACCATTGCAGCAAAAACACCACTAGCGCAGAGTCAGCCTTTTGATACCGTGTATGTTGGCGGTGGTACACCAACCGATATTAAAGCTGAAGAAATCGCCGCACTGGGTAAGGCTATTCAGCAATTTCCTTTAAGGGCAGATACCGAAATAACCCTTGAAGGGCGCCTTAACGGATTTGATGACGATAAGTGGCATAGCGCCCTTGATAATGGCTTCAATCGATTTTCATTTGGGGTACAAAGTTTTGATACCGAAGTGCGTAAAGCTGCAGGTCGATTTGATGATAAGCAAACTTTAATTGAGAGGCTGCAGCATTTAAGCAAACATCCTACGGCTAGCATTGTTATCGATTTAATCTTTGGTTTACCGGGTCAAACCATGGAGATTTGGCAACAAGATATTCAAGCGGCAATGGAAAGCGGTGCCCACGGCGTCGACTTATACCAACTCATTGGTTTGGCGGGTAATCGAATAGATAAAGCCAGTGAAAAAGGCAAAGTTCTGGGTACTGACACCAGCGAATTTCAAGCCGACAGTCAAACCCGCGCCAATATGTATGCCTATGGCGCTAACCAGTTAGAAGCCCAGCAATGGCAACGTTTATCTAGCTGCCATTGGCGTCGTGATGATCGTGAGCGCAGCATTTATAACTCCCTCGCCAAAAGTGGCATCGAAATTTTACCCTTTGGCGCTGGAGGCGGTGGCAGTATCCATGGTCATGGCATCATGAATGCCCGAGATTTAAAAGAATGGCATCAAGCACAAACACCTGAAAAGCTGTCAGAGCTAGCACCTGCACAAGTACCAGGAATGGCATTAAGTCCTAATCCATCTGCAGCATTTGATGCTGTATTTAAACGTGGCTTAGACTCTGGAAAGCTGGCATTCGGCAATATAGAAGCAACGGTACTCGCTCATTTGCAGCCATTATTTCAAGCTTGGCAACAAAATGGGCTTGCCACTGTAGACGATAATGCGCTTAGTCTTACTCTTGCTGGTCGATTCTGGAATGTGAATATGCAAACGGGCTTATTTGAGTATTTATCTAAAAACCCACTCAATAAGTCGACCACGCCAGTAGATCAAACTCGACTGGCGAGTTAAAAGTTAACTCACCGTTTCACTAGGAGTTTCACTAGGAATTTAGCGAGGAATCTAGCTAGGTTCCTGCTAGAAATTTATCTAGTTATTAAGCGGAGCATACGGTGTTTGCGACGGCATGTGCTCCACCAGCAAATCAATCAAGCACCTTACTTTAGGCGTAAGGTGTTTACGGCTCGGATAAATCGCATAAATATCGACTTCAGGTTGATGATAATCCTCAAACAACACAGTGATCGTATTATCAGCTAATGCCTGAGTGAGATAAAAAGACGGTAAACGGCAAATACCGTGGTGATCTAATACCATCGCTAACTCCATGTCTGAATTATTGCAACTAATCACTTGTGGCACATCAATCGTGACCGTGTCCTGCTGCGGATGCTCGAACACCCAACGGTTAGGCTGCTTCAAATTGCTGTAGCAAATGCATTGGTGAGTAATCAAATCTTCTGGGGATTGCGGTATACCATGCTTGGCTAAATATGTTGGCGTGGCAATTGTGTAGGCATGGAACTGGCCAATACGCTTACAAATCAAACTGGAATCTTCAAGTTGATGAGTCGCACGTATCGCTAAATCATAACCATCTTGCACTAAATCAACACGGCGATCGCTAAAATCAATATCCAGTTTAACTTGAGGGTATAAACGCATATACAAAGACAAAATAGGCTGCAAATACTGCAAACCAAAAGTCACAGGGCAGCTTATTTTTAATGTTCCTGATGGTGTTTGCAGGTTGCTATCTAACATGCCTACCGCTTGCTCAGCATCGGTGACCATTTGCACGCATTGTTGATGAAACAACTTTCCTTCTGGGGTTAAGCTTAATGAACGAGTGGTGCGATGCAGTAAGCGGGTATTTAACCTTTGCTCTAATTTGGTGATTGCTTTACTGATGTAGGACGTTGAATGACCGGTTTTATCTGCCGCTTCAGAAAAACTGCCTAACTCGATTACCTGAGTAAAGATAACCACCCCATCAAACAACTTAGTATCCAAATTCATATGTCATCCCTTTCATTTTCTTTAATACTCTGAGCAGCTTTATCGTCCATCCCAATGGCTCATCAGGTGAATATCTAGCCTAATTGATACCTCAACTAATATATTCCAATTATAACCAAATAAACAAATATCAATTTAATTCCAAGTCATATGGAAACAATAATTTCCCTTTTAGTCACTTAATCAGCCGATCATATTTCAGTAAAGTAGCTTCATCGGTTAGCAGCAGTCTTAACAAAGGAGCTAGAACATGGAACATATCACTCGCATCAATCATTACGGATTACGTGTGAAAAATTTTGAAATATCAAAAGCGTTTTATGCTCAATTGGGATTTAAATATATCGCAGGCCCAATAGGGCCCGAACCCGTAGCCATTGTTGAACATCCAAGTGGAATTAATATCAATTTCATTTTGAATGCTGCAGACGCAGATACCAATGTGTTAATGGATATTCCAACTAAACATACGGGATACACCCATGTAGCACTGGAAGTAACTGATGCAAAGGCTGTCATGGCAACATTGGCTGAATTGAATATTCCACTCAGTGGCGAGCCAATGACCCATGTAACAGGAACCTCATTTTTTATCAGAGACCCCGATAGAAATGTGGTTGAATTTATTGAATATAAGGGATTAAATCAGCTATAAAGCAATTTAGTTCTTATTACAGAATCATCTTAAAACGGTTAATAGAATCATCTTAAAACGGTTAATAGAACCATCTTAAAACGGTTAATAGAACCTAAGGCAATAATATGAAAATTTTAGCATTCGCAGCAAGCAGCAGTCGTCAATCAATTAACAAGCAACTAGCAAACTATGCGGCTAATCAGGCAGCCAAATTAGTTGAAAATGCAGAGGTTGAACTACTTGATATCAACGATTACGAAATTCCATTATTCAGCGAAGACCGTGAAAAAGAACTCGGTAAGCCTGCTTTAGCTACAGCATTTTTCGACAAAATTGGCAGCGCTGATGCCATAGTGATTTCATTTGCGGAGCACAATGGTTCATACACTGCAGCTTATAAAAACTTGTTTGATTGGACATCGCGTATTGATCAAAAAGTGTTTCAAGGCAAGCCAACATTATTACTGGCTACATCACCTGGCCCTGGCGGTGCGGCTAGCGTTTTAGCAGCTGCAACAGGTTCTGCGCCTTACTTTGCCGCTGATGTAAAAGGCTCAATATCTGTACCTAGTTTTTATCAAAACTTTGATGCTGAAACAGGTGAAATTAATAATCCAGAACTTGCAGCTCAACTTGCCCAAGTTGCCGCCCTGCTAGTCGGTTAAGGAGTTGCCAGCCAGGAACTAATCCTGCTTATAAACTGACACGGTAACGTTGTATTATTGCCGCAGCGTTATCGTGTTGATTTTTGTTGTCAGCCTTATCTTGATCAACTAATTCGATTTCAGAATGTAACACCCCACCGTTAACCATAATCATTTTGGCAGATGCGACGTTTTGCTTATAACAATGAATATGCAGCTCGTTGATACCTTTACGTTTTGCCATAGCGATGGTTTGTGCCATCAGTTCAGCGCCTAAACCTTTACCTCTATAGCTTGGACGAATACCTAAACCTATGTGGCCGCCACAATGGCGAATAGTGTCATTTAAACTCAAGCGCAAATTAGATACACCAACAAGTTCTTTGCCTGATACAAACCAATAGGTTTCGCTAGCCACATAGCCTTGAGGCAAATTTATCCCGTCAGCAAAGTCCTGATTTTTTTGCAGCATGGCTTCAAAATCTTCGCAGTCAAAATCAAGTGGAAAGGGGTAACGCTCTTCATCGCCCAGCTCTGCAATGTAATGCAAATAGCTTTGGCGGTATTGCAAACTTGGCTTAACTAATTGCATTAAAACTCCCTAGGAATCGCGTTACATGAACAATTTTATAAAACAAAAAAGAGCCTTGCGGCTCTTTCGTTTACAGCCAGCTTGATATCTATTTACGACCCAGAATACGTAAAATCCTGAGGAATAGATTAATAATATCCATGTAAAGTGCTGCTGCACTGTCAATCGCATTATCAACGGTTTTAGGGATTTGATTAGCACGGCCCCAGTCGTAACCAATGTAACCACAAAATATCAGCACCACTATCCAATCTAATATGCCGTGATGAATACCAAATACAAATATTTCAATCAATTCAACAATGATCACCAACACTAAAGCAATGGTTAGCGCGCCGGCAATTTTACTGAAAAAGGCTGGAAATAAAGTGCCTAAACACATCATCCCAATAGTGACCAAGCCAGTTATTCGAATTGCCTCTGACACCAACGCCGCATCGTATTGACTCACCACTAAATTAATAATGAAGCCAAATGGCACCACGACAAAGTTATAGCCAATAAAACTGACAATGGGTTTATCTGATGATGAAAATAGGTAAACACCCAAAAAACATGAGGCAAAGTAGCCAATAAAGAAAACCCATGAATTAACAGAAGCAATGGCTTCTGGGGAGATGTTTGTGACCATCCACCAATTAACGCCAAAGCCCCAACATAGGGTTAGGCCAATGACTAAATTATATAAAGGGCCACTGATAATGTTATCTGTGGTGTGCCTACGATCAAAAACGTTCGATTCCACTTAATATTCCTTTTAAGCTTTTCGCTGACCCAGCAAGACGATCAGTCAATAAATATCGCCGACTAATCGGCATCGCCTTGCTGAATCCCACCAAATCGCTTACTTAATTAAACGTAAGGTAAATGGCACTTTGAAATTGTCGCCTTTTGCAGTCGCAATAGCGCCCATGATGCAAAATACTAAGCTGACAACCCAAACAACAAACACCATCAATATACCTATCGCGATAAACATTAAAATGCTTGAAATAAAATAACCAATAAAAACCGTGATCGAAAAATTTAAGGCTTCTTTTGCTTGCTCACGAACATAACTATCGTCAGTTTTAACCAGGTATAAAATCAATCCAGGGATAAAACCAAAAAAGATGGTGCCTATCCAGCATAATAACGCCAGATTTTTTGAGTCTTGATTGATCTCTTCTACTTGTAAACTTGTTTCTTCGCTCATTGTTAACCTCATTAAACCCACTATCTAGTAGGCATTATTAAACATTAATAACTAATTGTTACTGAAGGCATATTAGGGATAGTTTGTTACAGGAAAATGCAAAGAAAGAGAGAAATATCAATAACTCGAAAGCTCCTTTTCACTTACTCAATAGCAATCCTTCACTATTCGACACGCAATATGTTTCTGCTGATAGATTAACCAGCTGATTTAAGTTGCGCAATAGTTTTTACGCTTTAATTTGAATTTCACGATTTTATATTAAACATTTAAAAACATTAGTTTAGAAGTCTTTTATTAGTCGAATAGTTAGTCAGTTTAGTTTTAAACGTCTAACGCTAGCACAAACTCCCTAACTCAATAATTTATTAATTAGCACTTACTCATGAAGATTGGCACACAAAGGTAACTATCAATTAATCCACTCATTTACAGTAGCTGCTGAAGAGATTGACTCCATTAATCTCATTTCCGTTTAAGTGAGTAATAAAAACCTATGCATAATACCCTGCGAAATAAGAATATCCGTGTATTCAAACTTATTTTTAGCATCGTACTGATCTTTGGGGTCAGCTTAGGTCTGTATGTTTTTAATCAATACCAGCGGATCGAGGCTGATCAATTAACTCGCATTAATGATAGTCATAATCAGCGTCTTGCTTTTGCCTCAGAGCAATTATCAAGAGAGGTTGAAGAAGTCGATGACATCATTAAAAAAATATCCACCAGCCCACAGGTCGAGCTATTCACCGAAACGATTAATTCGCGTAATCGTACTGCTTTAGAAAATATGTTTTATTTCATTATGAAGAATGAAAATGTCTACTCACAAATGCGCTACTTGAATGCGGAAGGAATTGAGCAAATAAGGGTTAATAACACCCAACATAGCATTGAGCGAGTAGCATTAACTCAGTTAGAAAACAAATCAAAACGTCCATATTTTTTATATGCGCAGCAGCTTGAAAAAGGTGAAATTGGCACTTGGCCTGTAGATATTGACGTTAAAAATGGTCAAATCACTAAGCCTATTCAAACCAGTTTAAGAATCATGACGCCTGTCTATCATCAATCTGTGCGTCAAGGTTATATCGTGATTAACCTTAGCGTTACCAATATTCTTAACGCCTTTGATGAAATGCAAAGTGATAACTTTATTACGCGAGTTATTGATGAAAATGGCAATATACTCGCCAGTGACAATCCATCTGAAGTATTAGGTCATTTAATCACAGGAGCTGATCAATATAATCTTGCGAATACGTTTCCAATTCTATGGCAACAAATTTTGTCATCGGATGAAGGTCGATTAACCACTGATGATATAACCTTTTCATATACTGAATTAGGCTTAAATGATGTTTATGCCCATATAGGCAAATACGTTGTTATTACCACGCCAACCAGTTCAGCCTATGTGGCCGAGCAAAAAAACCATCTACTCACCATCGCCAGTTTACTTCTTTTATTACTTTTAGGCGTCAGTGGCTACATTTTTAAACTGTATAACAATCATGAAAATAACCTGATGAGTGAACAGCTAATGGAAGCGGCTTTTAATGGTGTAGCAGGCGTTATTATTGCTGACAAGCACTACAAATTAATCAAAACTAACCAGCAATTTGTGCGGATTTCAGGTTTTTCTCAAAATGA
The DNA here is from genome assembly GCF_055808815.1 of Shewanella sp. GJ50-10. NCBI lineage: Bacteria > Pseudomonadati > Pseudomonadota > Gammaproteobacteria > Alteromonadales > Shewanellaceae > Shewanella > Shewanella sp. GJ50-10. The sequence continues at coordinate 4,317,767 of NZ_JBVVSS010000001.1, forward strand.
GTTAATGGGTGAACCACTCAATAAGCTTAACTTCCAGCTTTCACAGGCTGAAATGACCCAAATTAAAGATCATTTACATCAAGGCTGTTGGCAAGGTGAAATAATGGGGCAAAACAAATTGGGCGATGACTATGCGCTAATGGCTCGTATTCAAGTTTTGCGAAGTGGTCTAGGCGCTGTTAAACAGTACGTGATTACCTTTACCGATATCACCCACCGTAAACAACTTGAAGAAAAGCTAAGAAATCAAAGCGAGTCAGATCCACTAACCGGCTTATGGAATCGCAGAAAGTTTGATAGTGAACTGAACAATCTTAGCGCCTTTGCTAAGCGATACCCGAATTCTCAAGCCTGTTTAGGGATCATCGATATTGATCACTTCAAAAACATAAACGACACTTTGGGCCATGATACTGGTGACTTAACCCTTACGAACTTAGCCGAACTATTAACTGTTCAATGTCGTGAGACAGACTTAATTGCCAGAGTTGGCGGCGAAGAGTTTGCCATATTGATGCCGCAAACCAACATAGAGCAAGCGCAAGCGGTACTTAAGAGGATTAAAGGTGTCATTGAGGCTAGTGATGCATTGCCATTCACCATTAGTGGTGGCATAGCTAAAATCACAGATGATGCCGCACTGGCTTATAAGCATGCAGATATCGCGCTTTATGACGCCAAAAAATCGGGTCGTAACTTGATTAAGCTATTTGATACAAACGCCTCTGAACATAAAGCTAAATTAACTATAGTTAGCCATCAGAGTTATCAGCATGCGAACGATGATATGGTGATTAGCCAAGGCCAATAACCAAGACTATATTTCTTACTGTTATGTGGGTTTACTTCAGATTGATGAATCTTTGCCTCATGGAAGAGGCGACAAAAATGAAACTGAGCTTTATTAAATTAATAGAAAAGTACCTAGAACAAGAGATGCCCTAGATTAAACTTATCTTACTTCACGCCGATAACTTATTAGGTCAAAAAGTCCAAAAAATATAAAAAAAATCATGAAAACTCAGACTGCGATCTGTCTCCAATTAATCGCTCTGAATTCTCGTTACCATGCGATTCTAATGGGATGTATTCGACTTTAAATTAAATATCAGCGCTAAAATTACGGCTTTTAAAAGTATTTAACCCGAATAAACATATACTCATATATCAATACGGCAAAGCACAACAAACTGACATGCAACCAAGCATTCAGCTGTGGCCAAGGAATTACTGAAATGAAACAGATTAATTTTCGCAAAGTAGACGCCATACTCATCAAGCTCAGTTTAAACGGCAAATTCTGGGTGATTTGTTCGCTTGTCACTGCGCTAACCGCGATTATCGCCACCTCCAACTACCTAAATACCACTGCACAAATTGAGCAATCTTCTCAGCAATTTGCTCAAACTCGTATTGATGCTTTTGCTCAAAGCGCAAAGGCTCAAAACCTATCCGGCCAAGATTTAAATGAGTTTGCTCAGCAAATCGGGGCTCGCCTCTCCACAGCCGCTGAAAACAGTCGTAGTGGCCATAACGTTACTGTTAGTTATCCTCTCGGTAACCAACACCTCGTCAGCACTATTAATGTCGCCAAGATGGAAGATGTACCACTTTCAAGTGCAAATAACTTATTAATATACGCTTTTCTCAGTCTGCTACCCTTGTATTTAGTCTGCTATTGGACTTCTACCTCATTAGGTGGCGGTTTATGGGATATGTATGTGGCGATTAAACGTCTAGCTGATGGCGACCTTACATGTAGACTTAACTTTTTTGGTACCGATGATTTCAGTTTAATCGCCCGCGAGATTGATCGCAGTGCTGATAACATGAGTGAAATGGTCACAGCCATTGCCGCCAATGCACACACCTTGTCAGAAGCCGCCAATGAATTTAATCAACAAGCCAATCAAAGCGAAGAGCTGACTCAGTACCAACATGAGTTTTTAGATACTGTGTCGGTCGCAATGACGCAAATGACCGCAGCTATCGAAGAAGTCTCTCATAATGCCAGCGGCACCTCAGAACAAAGTCAACAAAACTCAGCTCAAGCCAATAACAGTCAAGCGCAAATTGTCGAAGCGATAAACCGCATTGGCACTCTCACTAGCCGTATTTCAGAAGCTTCAACCTCAGTAGGCGAATTATCCCAAGCTGCAGCCAATATTGGTGCGGTTGTAACGACAATTAATAGTATTTCTGAGCAGACAAACTTACTGGCGTTAAATGCCGCCATTGAGGCTGCCCGCGCTGGTGAACAAGGTCGAGGTTTTGCGGTCGTTGCCGATGAAGTTCGCACCCTTGCGAGTCGCACTCAGCAAGCCACGGTAGAAATTCAAACCATGATTGAAGGATTGCAGAAAGACACCAATACCTTATCGCACATTACGACTGATATTGTTTCTCAAGCCGATCAAGGCAGAACCGCCATTGAATCTGTAGGCCAAGATGTAGATAACATGGTGGATTCAATTAGCCATGTATTTGATATGAGTTCGCAAATTGCCGCCTCATCAGAAGAACAAAGCGCAGCTTCACGTGATATTGCGGGACAGTTAAACGATATTCGTGGTCAGGCAGAAACCATTCGAGAAACAGCCCACCGCTCGGTATCTCTCGCGGCAAATCTATCACAATCATCAGCAGATCTTGAAGATATTTTGAAGCAATATACTCTTGCAGAAAAATAACCTTTAAGCTAAATAATCTCGGCTGAAAGTCATAAAAAAACCAGCATAAATGCTGGTTTTTTTATTTTTAAATTGACCTTAAGCCACATTGCTTATCCATACGGTTTGATAAGGCTCTAGTAACTGCACCGCAGTAATATCGCTAATCACTTCACCATCGATTAAGTCAAACCAGGTTTCAGTACCAATCAAATTTAGCTCAGCTAAAGGTAAGTCCATCGGTTGGTCGGAAATATTACTGATGCAAAATATGCTTTGTCTGCGGTCACGACTTTGACGCCAAAATCCAAACAACTGCAAACCTAAATGCAAGGTAAATTGGGTAGCATTAGGATTAAATGCCTTTTGATTCGTACGAATACTAATAAGTTTGGTTAATGCAGCTAACACCTTACTGTGAGTATTTCGCTCATCAGCTAACAAACCGTTGAGCGCTTGGTAATCCCAGCGGTGGCGATTAATCGATCGGTTATGGGAAGTATTTGCCAGCTTTTCATAATCATTTTCAGTGCCTAATAGACTATGAATATAAATCCCAGGAATGCCTTCAAGACCCAGCATAATGGCGTGGGCACAAGTAAATCTTGCTAATCCAAACTGATCTTTACCCTTAGTGGTGCCTTGCAAAGCATCAATAAGGGCAATATTCATTTCATAAGGCTTTTTCTGACCATCTTCGCTGGTTCGACTGGAAATCTGTCCACCAAATAAAGCCATGGTGTCGACTAGCGTATTGATTTCCTCATCTTCCAATATGCCTTCGACAGGTCTTAAGCCCACCCCATCATGGGATGCGATAAAGTTAAAGTATGTGGTGCCGTCTTGGGCTGGCGGCATGCTCATTTGCCAACGTTTCAAATACAAACAACTGCCTGTGATTAAGGTGTTGATCAGTAACGGAGGCAATGAAAAGTTGTAGATACAATGAGCTTCATTGGCATTACCAAAATAGGTCAAGTTTTGGGTATTAGGAATATTGGTTTCTGTTATCACCACCGCGTCATGCTGCGCATGTTCAATCAGCGTACGCAGCAAACGAATTACTTCATGGGTTTGCGGTAAGTTGATCGATTTAGTGCCGATCACTTTCCACAAAAAAGCCACCGCATCTAAACGGAAAATATTCACCCCAGCATCGAGGTATTGACGAATAATTCGTACAAACTCCAGCATGACTTGCGGGTTTCGGAAGTCGAAATCTACTTGATCATGACTAAAGGTGCACCATACGTGCTGCCAACCTTTACTGGTGTGGGTCGGTTTTAATAAATCAGAGGTTCTTGGGCGAACCACTTGAGATAAATCGTCATCGATATCGGCAGTAAAAAAGTAGTCGTGACCGACACCTTCACCTTTAATAAAGTTTTGAAACCATGCGCTACGACTAGAGCAGTGGTTAATGACTAAATCAGACATTAACCGTCGCTTGTTGGCAATCTCTTTAATATCTGACCAATCCCCTAAACCGTCATTGACACTGGAGTAATCAATCACCGCAAAACCATCATCTGAACTGAACGGAAAAAATGGCAAAATATGCACCGAGTTAATGCACTCAAGGTGCGTATCCATAAATTCCGCCAAAGTGGCTAATGGCTTTTGAGCTGGGCTCATGATGCTGTCACCATACGTAATCATCACCACATCCTGTTCAGACCAATGGTTAGTATATGGTTTGGGCGTGTAGCCGCCTTGCTCAATGCGCATAGCATCGATTAAGGTATCTGCAAGTTCATCACTATTAAGCGCTAGTTCAACGTCTTTATAGATGCAATTAAGTTGCTGTATAAGCTTGTGCTTTAAACTTTCTATTTCTGTCATAAGTCTTTCTTCTAACGTTAGTCTTGTTTAATCTGTAAATTGCTTGAACCGACTTGGTTTAAGCCCTCACAGCAAAACGATAGATCTGAAAACCCCATTCCTTCGCTTTACATAAACTCGGCATTATCCGCTTCGACCGCGGCTTTTAACTGCTCAAGCACATCAGGCATGGCGCTTATCACTCTGCTCCATGTCGGCATAAATGGTGTTTCCATTGGATTATCTAAAAATCGTTGCCCTGCGGTGACAATGTTTTGGGTAAACATTTCAACGGCTTTTTCTTCAGTATGGATGTCAGTGGTTAACCCATTCATTAAGGCGTCATTGTGGTAGGTTTCAACGTAATCGAGCGCGATGCGGTAATAGGTCGCTTTTAATGTTCTAAAGGCTTCAGTGTTGAAGGTTTCCCCTTGAGTTGCCAACTTCCTAAAAATGCTTTGGTGATATCAATCGACATTTTTGATAAGCCTTCTTCGGCATTATCAAGCGACAAGTCTTGATGCTTGTGGTCATAATTATCTGCAATATCAACCTGACAAATACGATTATGGGCATAGTTACGGTGCATTTCGCTGAGTACCCCAATTTCAAGGCCCCAGTCACTTGGTATACGTAAGTCATTTAGTACGTCACGGCGAAACGAAAATTCACCAGCTAATGGATAGCGAAAACTATCCATATATTCTAAATATTCGTTATGCCCTAACACTCTTTGCAAGGCTTTAATTAACGGAGTAACCAGCAAACGAGAAACGCGGCCATTGATTTTTCCATCAGACATTCGCGCATAAAAGCCTTTGCTAAATTCGTAGTTAAACTGTGGATTCGCCACTGGGTAGAGTAAACGGGCTAATAAAGACTTTTCGTAAGTGACAATATCGCAATCATGCAACGCCACAGATTCTGTTTTACCTGACGCTAAGGTATAACCCATGCAATACCAAACATTTCGTCCTTTACCGAGCTCTTTTGGTGCAAGACCTAGCTTGCTTAATTTGGCATCTAATGCCTGTAATCTTGGGCCATCATTCCACAATACACGGTGATGCTGTGGCAATTGGTTAAAGAAGCCTAATGCTTGTTGATATTGCGCTTTATCGGCTCTATCAAGACCAATCACAATCTCATTAAGGTAAGGCACTTGTTTCAGCTTATCGACAATGTTCGGCAGCGCTTCGCCTTCTAATTCTGAAAATAATGAAGGTAAAATCAAGCCTAAAGGACGCGTTTTAGAGAACTTCAACAAGTCCTTTTCCATTTCATCATGGGTGCGTTGAGTTAAATTATGTAGCGTAGTAACAATGCCATTTTGATAGAAATCAGCCATGTTATGCCTCCTCAAGCGTAAATGATGGTGTTGGTGTTGATGACTCTAATAACAGTGCTTGCAGACATTCAGCCCAGCCTCTAGGGCCATAATGCTGACTTTGCATGGTTTTATTGTCTGTGATGATTTTCGGGAATGTATGCGTAGGAGATTTGATTTGAATTGCCACATCAGCAGCTTCTAGCATGGCGCTATCATTACCACTGTCACCTAAAGCAATGGTTTGCACTCGCGTTTGGTATTTGTCGGCATAAACTTGTGCAAGCCAATCCATAGCGCGACCTTTATCGGTATGGCCACCAACATGTAAAAAGCGCCCGCCTTGCAACATATTGGCACCGAGGCTGTTCATATGTTTAATGAAGGCTTGCTTACGGTCGATACCTGCCGTCCACAACAATGGTTCTGAGTAATGTCTCACGAGCGCTAAAGTGGCTTTCTCTTCCGATAAATCAGTCAACTCACATAACTCTTGGGCTGTGAGTGTCGAAAAACCAATATAGTCGCTGGCAAAATCATCAGCTTTGGCTTCGAGTAGCTGTAACCAGTGCTCGCGGGGTTCGCAAAACTCTTTCACCCAGTAGTAACCTTGCGTAAAAGTATCTGCAGGTTGGCTGTCAAAATAGCCGATAGGGATATATACCACTGCCCCATTTTCAGAAATAAACGGTGAATTAAAACCAATGGTTTGTTGAATTTTCTCCATTTCAGCAAAGGTTTTACTGGTATTAGGAATAATGGGAATTTGCTTTTCTGTTAGCGCTTCAATCACGCCAATCGCACTGGAGAAACTGTAATCATAATGGTCCAGTAAAGTGCCATCCATATCGGTAAAAATAAGCGGTTTTGTCATCATGAGCTTTCCCTTCCGTTTCACGCATCACTTGCTGATGAACTTAAACGTTACAGGGAACATGCCAGCTTAACTAAGCTTGCACTACAATGGTTCAATACTTAATGTTAGGTATTGATTTTAAATACTAAAATAATTATACCGATGGCGTTTTTTGTATACTTGAAATAGCAATTCAAACACTGACCTGCTGACTTTTAACTCATAACCCGCACCAATTAGGTGCAAAAAACAGCAAAACATGTTGTTAAAATAAACTGAATTGCTTTCCCTACCCCGATTGAATAACTGTAATAGAAACCAATACAACACTGCTCGATTTTCACTGCTTTGATCGAGTTAGAGGGTTTGATCCTTCAAAAGTGAGTTAGCTAAATAACATTCATCGAGTAAATTCTATCTCGCCTTAGGGCATTAGTCGGCAACGGGAGTACTTATCGCCAATATAAGTACACTTCACCACTCCAAGGGTTCCCGTTGCCGCTTTTTTATTGTGAGAGACTTCGTCATTTATATTGCTCACAGCTCTGACAACTCATCGCTTTCAGGTACTCATTCATGTTCAAAAAAATAGTCTTATCATCATTGATGCTGAGTAGTTCAGCCTTTGCAGATGCAGACGCCAATAGCAGTTTCTATGATCCTATTGATGGCAAATTTGATATGGGTAATTACCTAGCTGAAAATGCGCATGGTTTTCTACCTGTACCGGTAATTATTACCGAGCCAGCTGTCGGTTTCGGTGGCGGTATTGCCGGATTATTTTTGCATGAATCTGAGGAAGAAAAGGCCCTTAGACAAGAAAAGGCCATGGCCTCATTAGACGGTGGGGCGCAATTAATCCCTCCAGCCATGACCGCAGTAGGCGCATTAGCCACTGAAAATGGATCTTGGTTTGCTTTTGCTGGACATCGTCACTCTTGGCAGCAAGATCATATTCGCTATACCGCCATAGGTGGGGCCGGTAAGGTCAATTTTGACCTTTACTCTAACTTAGGCGGTTTACTGCCCATCGACAAACCTGTCAGTTTTGATACCCAAACCACTGCGGCTTTTGCCAGTCAAAAACTATTGTTTCGCATCCCTGAAACTCAGTTAATGTTAGGTGTAAAACAATTTTGGGCACAATCGAGTATTTCATCTTCGAACCAAATTGTTGATTGGATTTTCCAGCAAACGCTTGGAGAACATAACACCTCATCAGGACTTGGTTTAGCCGCGGAATATGATACTCGCGATAATATTTTTTACCCTTCGAAAGGTTATTTAGTCTCTGCAGAATACATGAGTTATAACGAGGCACTTGGCTCAGACTACCTCTATGATAGCTTTGAAATAAGTGGTCAAAGCTTTTGGCCGGTGGCTGAGAAGTGGACAGTGGCTGTTGCGGGAGATTACCAAGCTTTTTACGCAAAAGACGATGCGCTACCGCCTACAGTTAAGCCTTATATTGAGTTACGCGGGGTGTCATCGTTTAGGTATCAAGGCGATCAAGTCGCTACATTGCAAACACAGGTCATGTATCACCTTAATCATCGTTGGACCTTATCTGGCTTTTACGGCTTAGGTTACACCTATCAAGATAATGCAGTGCTAAATTCATCGTCGGCAAACACGATGACAGAGTCTTCATCTGACGAACTCATTTCTGCATACGGTGTAGGATTTCGTTATCAAATAGCTCGTCGTTACGGCATCCATATGGGGGTTGATATTGCCTTTAGTGAGGAGCAAAGTGCTCTCTACTTTAACGTCGGCAGCGGATTTTAACCGCTCTGTTCACTTGTAATTAAGCACACTGCTCGGCTAAATATACTTTGTTTTTACCCGAAAACTTAGCTTGATATAGGGCGTCATCGGCTTGCTTAGTGAGATCTGATAATGTCGTTGATACGCTATCTAACGTTGCCACGCCTAAGCTAATAGTAAACTCAACATCAATGCCATCAAAGTGGAATGACTGATTCGCGATACCGTTTCGCAGCCTATCAGAAATAGTAAAGGCTTCATCAAGATTAGTATTATCCAAGATAATTAAAAACTCTTCACCGCCGATTCTACCGACTAAGTCTTTCTTTTTAAGCCAACTTCGGGCTCTTTGGGCCGCTGCTTTAATCGCTAAATCGCCAATATGATGGCCAAAGCGATCATTGATAGATTTAAAATTATCGATATCAAAAATAATCACAGAAGCGGCTTGGCGCTTACGGATGGCCCTATCAATAATTTTCTGCCCTTTTTGGAAGGTGTAGCCACGATTAGATAAGCCAGTGAGGTAATCAGTTTGTGCACGCTCTTTAAGGGTTTTTCTTGAGTGCAATAAAATCAGTACTATGCCGAATAACACCACAGCAAGTACTAGGAATAAAGTGAGCCTTAAATCACTAATACGTTCTTTATCCTCAATAGCAGCCCAATTTAACTCATTAATAGCAAGGCGATTTTCAAGTAGCTCATTCTCAAATGCAGCGAGTTTAATATTATGATCCAATGAAGTCGTCAGTACTTTACTGTCAATAATGCTTTGATTGTTCTCTCGTTCAATATCAATAACCTGCAAAAAGAAATTGGCAGCTTTTATTGGCTCATCTTCTGCTAATGCAATAATGGCATCAGCCTTTAACATCATGTCCTTCATATTGGCAGGGAATTTTTCATCCAGCCTAAATATTCTTGCCATTTCAGCCGCTTTATTTAAATCACCACTGCGCGTATAGGCAAGCGCGAGATACAAGTAGGTGCTAGTAATAAAATACTGTTCTCTGGTGGTCTCTTGCAGCGAAACGGCCTTTTCAAGGTGAACCACAGCTTGAGTGAAGTCATAGGTTCTTAGCGCCAGTTGTCCTGCATTCAGGTGGGAGAAAAACAATAAGTCGCCTTCACCATTGGCAACTCGCGCTAATTCAAATTGCTGTTGGATACTTTCTTCAGCCTTACCCCAATCACCTAACTTAATTGCTTGACTTAACATGTTGTGCTGCATGTTAAACATATCTTCGATATCGTTGATGGTTTTCCAGGTTTCATAGGCAATTTTAAAGTTTTCATAGCCGCGCTGATGTAAACCAACACGGCGATACAAACTGCCTGTAGCATTATAAATCATAGCCTTACGATGAACATTAAGGCTTTCACTTTTATCCACCACCATTAAGGCTTCATCAAGTAAATCGATGCCTTTATAAACGGTGTCAGGTTCTATAAAACAGAAAGCATTTTGGGTCAGCGTTTTAGCAAGGAGTTCAGAATTAGTGTGTTTACGGGCATATTCAAGAGCTTGCTTTCTGTCAACACAATAGGTCGTAGGGTCATTTGATTGAAGATACAGTGCAAAAGAACGTTCTAAATGGCTATCAATAAGAATGTCTGAAACGGGTAGATATTTAACCAGCGCAATGCCTTTATCATAACTACTTATCGCTTGATCTAATTGACGAGTTTTTTCGTAGGCTTGACCATAAAGAAAATACACTTGCGCTTGTTCTTCTGCCGAAAGCCCGCTGCTGGCTATATCAAATTTATCCAGCAGCACGACTGCTTCAGCAGGACTGATTTCAGCCACAGCGTTTTGTAATTCTAATAAGGTTTCTTTGGCCAATCCGTTAGCGCTGAGCACAAAAAGGCAGCCGAATAGGCAAATACGCCACCTTTTCATCAATAATATATCCATATACAACCTCAACATCATAACCCTTTTGTAGTATATCCTTTTCAGGGTAACACAGTATTTCATCAAGGTTAAAATATTGATTTAAAGATATTTTTGTTACTTTTAGTTACATATAGAACAGAGTTTTACGAGCTAGACACTAAAATTCTTGATTCATTTTTTGTAAACATGACAACAGCACTTTGGCTTCTTCAGAATCAATATGGCGAGTAAGATCCCCCATTAAATCAAGGTGTAGTTGATGGTGCTGATGGTGAATATCTAACCCAGATGCGGTTAATTGCACCACAATTGCACGGCCATCTTCTGGATGAGGCGTTCGCTCCATCAATCCCAAGTTCACTAATTTATCCACCTGCACAGTAAGCGTTCCAGTGGTGATACCGAGTTTTTGCGCTAACTCCTTCATTCTGAGCGCGCCAAATGTTCCCAGCACTTCGATGGTATGAGTTTGCGCAAGGCTATAGCCTGTTTCTTTAACTACAGACTGCTCCCAAGAAGACATCTTGTCGTAAAATTCAGTAATGGTTTGATTTAAATTTTCAATATTGCTCATTGAGTTAACTCATTGGGTGGACTTCAAGTGTCAGATGATGGATTTTATCAAATTGGCTCAATAAGGTCTTATATTCAGCGATAGAAAAATCTGCTTGTTTTGCCACTAAGGTTAACGCTGCAGAATAATGATGACCGCTAATTTTCCAAACGTGCATATCTTTAATATCAGCATAAGGCGCCAATACGTCTGCTATCAGCTGCTTATATTGCGGATCGATACTTTCATCCAATAACACAGGGCTGGTTTGCTTCATCAAGCCCAATGTCCACTTCGTAATCACTATCGCACCAACGATGCCCATCACTGCATCTAGCCAATGCCAGCCGTAAAACTTGCCAAAAACCAGCGCAATAATCGCTAATACAGAGGTTAAAGCATCCGCTAAAACATGCATGTAGGCAGCACGTAAATTATGATCATGATGTTTTTCGGTATGAGAATGAACACTATCTTTCTCATGGTGATGTTCGTGAGCATGACCATGTGAATGACCATGTGAATGACCATGAGAGTGACCGTGTGAATGACCATGTGAATGACCATGAGAGTGACCGTGTGAATCGCCATGATCATGATGATGGTGCTCACCCAGCAAGAAAATACTGGCAACATTCACCGCTAATCCAAAAAAAGCCACCATAATCGCTTCATTAAAATGAATGGTTTGCGGATTAAGCAGCCGATGAATGGATTCAACCATCATTAATAACGCCACCACACCCAGAACAATTGCGCTGGTGTAGCCGCCTAATACACTAACCTTACCCGCTCCGAACGAAAACTTATCAGAATCAGCATGCTTCCTGGCATAACGATAGGCAAATAAAGTGATACAGAACGCTGCAGCATGGGTGCCCATGTGCCAACCGTCAGCTAGCAATGCCATCGAGCCATATACTGTGCCAGCAATGATCTCAACAACCATAGCGGTCACAGTTAATATTAATACGTAGAATGTTCTCTTTTCGCCAGCACTTTGCTGAGCACAAAAGTCATGTTGATGTTCAGTTGTAAATCGCACACGGCACCTTTAGTTTGACTATCAAAGTATTTAGGTAAAATACCTTGATAGTCAAACCAAATCAATTTCATTGAAGGTTTTTTTTGTTCTCAATCAATTATTCAGTAAAAATTTACACTGTAAATCACCCGGGTTCAGTCAATAATCCTCGCGAGCTCATCATTGCTGATATTCAGTTAAGCTTGAAAACAATCCTGACAATCTTTACAATGCCGCTGTCTTTGGGGAGTAACTTGCCCGCTTATTTGCATCTATCGATATAAATAAGTCGGTTTGTTCGTCAACATAATTGATGCACATCATCATGGCGTTCAAGACTCAGTGCCAACTGAGTTTAGTGAGACCATAGACAATGATCACAACCCGAGGTGGGGAGTGAGCATTGTCTTAGGTTAATCACAATCCCCACCTCCAAAAGAGAACCCTTTGAGCGTTTTAGCAATATCCATTACCACAGTCGCCTTGGCCGAAATTGGTGATAAAACCCAGCTACTTTCATTGCTACTAGCCAGTCGATACCGCAAACCTATTCCAATTATTGCAGCAATCTTCTTAGCCACCATTGCCAATCATGCTTTAGCTGCATATTTAGGGGTGGTGATTGCCGATTACTTATCACCTGAGATATTAACTTGGGTGCTCGCGGTGAGCTTTTTAGCCATGGCAGCATGGATCCTCGTGCCAGATAAGCTCGACGATGACGAAAAAGTCTCAAATAGAGGGCCCTTTGTTGCCAGTTTCATTGCGTTTTTCATTGCCGAAATAGGCGATAAAACCCAAATAGCCACCTCCATTCTTGGCGCACAATATTCAGATGCATTAGCTATGGTGGTGATAGGCACTACTATCGGCATGTTGCTCGCCAATGTGCCAGTAGTGATTATTGGAAAACTGTCTGCAGACAAGTTGCCATTGGCATTAATACGCAGAATTACAGCAGGTTTGTTCGTGCTGCTAGCAATGGCAGCAATGTTAGCTTAAAAACAGTAAGTGATTGATATAAGGTATTAACCAGATTGGGGTTAATACCTTTTCGATTCGATGATAAAAAATTTCGTCTTTTTTTATCAGCCTTCGTCTTATGAGTAATTAATCAATTAAATTTGCATTACATCGTAAGAAGGTACAAACCATGATTAAAATTATCAGCTTTAAAATCTGTCCATTTGTTCAACGTGTTACAGCAGCATTGGCGGCTAAAAATATTACTTATGAAATTGAATACATTAGCTTGAGTGATAAACCACAATGGTTTTTAGCTATTTCACCTAATGGGCAAGTACCTGTGATGGTCACAGAAAATGGCACGTCATTATTCGAGTCTGATGCGATTATTGAATACATAGAAGATGAATTTGGCCCGCTTGAACAAAATGTGACTAACGAGCAACGTGCATTAGATCGTGCATGGAGTTACTTGGGTTCTAAGCATTATTTGCCACAATGTGGCGCGATGAGCAGCAAAGATAAAGCGACTCTAGAAACTCGATTTGAGAAATTGTACAAAGCATTCCAAAAAGCTGAAGGTCAGCTTACTGGTAGCACTCAGTTTTTTAAGTCTGATGCATTAAGTAACGTCGATTTAGCTTGGCTACCACTACTTCACCGTGCTGATATTATTAAGCAAAAGTCGGGCTATGACATGTTGTGTGGTTTACCTAAAATGCAAACATGGCAACAAGCTATATTGGCATCAGGTTTAATTGAAAAAACAGTATCGAGTGACTTTGTTGAGAATTTCTCAGGCTTTTACTTAACCAATACCTATTTGGCAGAAGGCAAAGATATTGTGCAAACCGGTTGCAGTGCTAGCTCGAGCTGCTGCGGTTAAGTCGCTATTTATGTAGCTATTCAGGGCACTAAGCAAGAAGCTAAACAAGAAACTATAGGCGTTATACATCCTGATAATTCAGCGCTACACTGGATAATAATGACAACACCCGAACTGATCTAAGTATGCTTAGATCAGTTTTTGCGTTATGTGAAAATAAGTACCATAGGAAAAACGATGACAACATCAACACCAATCAGTATTGAAGCCATTTGGGCAGAATATCGCTCCAGCCTGAAAGCTTTTTTGACCAAAAATGTCTCAAACCATGCTGATGTTGATGATTTACTACAAGAAATCCTAATCAAAAGTTATAACAGCTTAGACAAAATCCAAGACACTAAAAAGCTGAAGTCTTGGCTATTTCAAATAGCTAATCACACCATTATCGATTTTTATCGTAAACGCGCTAAAAATCAAACCAGTGAGCTACATGAAGACCATGATTGGGCCTTAGAAGAAAGTGATGACATTTTTGAGCAAATGACTGACTGCATTACCCCCTTTATTAATGGCTTACCCAAAGAAGAAGCAGACTTGCTTACCGCAGTTGAGCTCAATGGGGTTGCACAAAAAGCCTATGCAGAACAGCAAGATATTAAGTACTCGACCTTAAAATCGCGGGTACAAAAAAGCCGCCAGTCTCTATACAGCTTATTTAATCAATGTTGTGATTTTAAGATAGATGCCAAAGGTAACCTAGTGTCCTATACCCGTAAAATAGGGAAAGATTGTGGCGGTAAGTGCTAGTTTAAACAGCTGGTTATTGATGGGTTATATAACCAGCTGCACTTAAACATTCCCTTTTAGCATTCACTTTTAGCATTCACTTTTAGCTAGAGCTTCAACTAACTCGCTTTAACAGGTTCATTAGTTGCGGAGTCATTAACAAAAGGCACTGGCGCAAAACTGTCGCCATAATCTTTATCAAATTCCGCTTCATCGACTTTTACACCCTTAATACGCTCGACAACCATGTAATTAACCGGCACCAATATCAGCGTAATAAAGGTCGCAAAAATAATACCAAAGCCCAGTGATATCGCCATCGGGACTAAAAACTGTGCTTGAGTTGAACGCTCTAACAATAGCGGCATCAAGCCAATAAAGGTGGTTAAACTGGTCAGCATCACAGGTCTAAAACGTTTAGCGCCTGAGGTAAGCACCGCTTCCACCAGCGCCATTCCTTCTGCGCGCTTTTTATTGATAAAGTCGACCAAGACCAGTGAGTCGTTAACTACCACACCCACTAACGCCAACATTCCTAAAATACTGAATATGGTCAGGGCAGAACCCATGATCCAGTGCCCCATGACGGCACCAATTAAGCCAAATGGGATGACACTCATGACAATCAAAGGTTGTATGTAAGACTTAAATGGAATCGCTAATAAGCTGTAAATCATAAATGTGACAAACACTAAGCCCCATTGTAATGAACCAAAGCTTTCACTCTGCTCTCTAGCTTCACCTTCTAACGAGTGACGCACACCAGGATATTGCGCCACTAACCCATCAAGATAAGTTTTCAAATCAGCCTGTAAGACCGTCATATTGGTATTGTCTTTGTCCACATCGGCCGTGACATTTAACACGCGATAACGGTCAATACGTTTGATAGTCGATGGGCTTTTACCTGAGGTCATTTTTGCCACATGTCCCAGTGGTACTTGCGAGCCACCACTGGTACTGATCAATACTTTTTCAAGGTCTGCCAACGACTGACGCTCATTAAGCGGCAAACGAACCATCACTCGAATATCATCTCGCCCTCGCTGAATACGTTGCACTTGAGAGCCAAAGTAGAAACTACGGATCTGATTAGTCACTTCTTCACGGGTCAAGCCCAACGCTTTACCTTGCTCAGTCAGTTCAATCAGTAATTCTTCTTTACCGTTGGATAAGCTGTCGGATATATCAAATACGGTTGGATAATTACCCAAATGAGTTTTCACATGATCTGCAATCTCCCTGAGTGTGTCCAATGAGTTAGCACTTAACTGCACATCAATAGGGTCAGAGCTACGGCCGATTTCGGCACGATAAGTCACCGACTCAGCGCCTGGGACATCACCCACCATACGGCGCCACTCCGCTAACAATTGCCCAGAGGTAATATCCGACTCACGCTTTTCTGGCGGCATAATTTCAAAACGCACGCCACCGGCATTAGAAGTACCACCACGGCCACCTGTGGTCGCAAGAATATTCAAAATAATGCTTTCGTTAGTGGTTTCATCAATATACTTATCCTGCAAAACCTTGGCTTTGGCAGCAATATCAATAATGTATTGGTTAGTCACCTCAAATGGTGTGCCCGCTGGCATGGTAAGGCTTAAGCGCACCGTTTCACTTGGGATACGTGGGAAGAAAGTAAACTTAGTCCAACCCGTCATCAATAGGGCAAAAATAATAAACAACACCCCCGTAAATAAGCTTAACGTCGCGGCTTTATTTTTTAATGCCACCCGTAAAAATGGCTGATAAAACTTAATAATCGCTCGCTCAAAACCATCCGCAAAATTTTGCTGCATTTTTTCAAATTTGTTTTGCTTTTGATTTTCTTGACGCAGTTTGATGTGCTTAAGATGTGCTGGCAGTACAAACTTGGATTCGATCAAAGAAAATAGCAATACAGGGATCACCACAATGGCAATTTGGGCAAATATCGCCCCGCGATTTCCCTCAATAAATAACATAGGTAAAAAGGCGGTGACTGTGGTTAAAATACCAAAGGTCACTGGTGCTGCTACTTCTTTAGCCCCATTAATGGCCGCTATTTCACCGTTAGGTGCGGTTTTTAAATGGCTATAGATATTTTCGCCGGTGACAATGGCGTCATCCACCACGATACCCAATACCAAAATAAAGCCAAATAAACTCATGACGTTTAGCGATACATTGAAAAACGGCATGAAAATAAACGCGCCCATAAACGATACTGGAATACCAATAAACACCCAGAACGCAATAGAAGGACGTAAAAATAACGTCAACAATAGCAGCACTAAAATGCCACCTTGCATGGCACTTCCTACCAGCGTTGAAATACGGTTTTTAACGATTTCTGAATCATCGTCCCAGTAACTTAAACTGTAACCTGCAGGCAAACTGTCTTGGCGTGAGTTGATATAGCCTTTTACTTTATCAGCCACATCAATCGCACTTTGCTGGCCAATTCGATACACATCAATAAACGCGGCTTGCTCGCCGTTAAATCGGGTTCGTACTGGGGTTTCTTCAAAACCATCAATTACGTTAGCGACATCACTTAAGCGAATAATCGTGCCGTCAGTTGCGGTTTTAATGGCAATATTGGCAAACTCATCTTTGTAATAGGCTTGGCCTTTTGAGCGAAGCAGAATATCACCGCCTTGGGTTTTTAAGTTACCTGCCGAAATATCCGTACTCGAGCCATTAATAGCACGAGCAATTTCAGCCAACGTTAATTGATACTGCTGCAGTTTATCCTGTGGGACTTCTAAGGTGACTTCGTAATTTCGCACCCCACTTAAATCAAGCTGAGTGACGCCTTCAAGGCGCAGCAGTTCGTCTCGCACGACCTCTGCAAACTCTAAGGTTTCTTTTTCGCTATATTTGCCGGTAACGGTAACCGCTATAACTTCGCGCTTACGTTGCGCCAGCGCGATAACAGGCTTTTCAGCGTCTGCGGGAAACGTATTAATTGAGTCAACTCGACTCTTAATATCTGCTAGTAATTCCCGGGGATCATAGCTGCTTTCAACTTCTATGCTGACATAAGATGAAGCTTCAGAAGAATTCGAGGTAATCTTTTTGATCCCTTCAAGATCTTGAACCGCTTCTTCAACTCGAATTGTTACCCCTTGCTCAACATCTTCAGGAGTCGCACCCCGCAGCGAAATGCTGACAGAAACAACTTCAGAATCCACGCTCGGGAAAACTTCCAGCGGAATACGTGTCGATAACGACCCCAGTCCAATCACCAACAAAAACAACATCAACAAGTTGGCGGCAACATGGTTTCTAGTAAACCAAGCAATCATTATTGCGCCTCCTTAGTTTTAACGCCTTTTTCACCCTGACGAGGGCCTTTTGCCATCGCTTCATCTGTCGGGCGATTTTCAGGTCGCGCTCTTTGGGGTTTAGCTGCACCTGAAATTAATACAGGCGTACCTGAACTCACTTGACCTAAAGATGTTGTCACTAAATCATCGTTGGCTTTAAGGCCTGTAGCTATCACCGCATCTTGGCTGTTTTTCCACAAAATAGAGACCTCGGTACGCAGTAATTTTCCATCCTCTACTATGTATACGTAACTGCCTTGGTAAATCGATTTTGTAGGAATAACAATTGCGCCAGCTAATACCTTGCCTTGTATTTTAGCTGTCAGGTACTGGCCGATTTTTAATGGCATTTGTTTATGGCTTTGGTAACTAAATGGCTCATCGATTTGCGCAACGACATAAAGCTGCTGTGAGCTATCATCAATCGCACCTTCAGTGCGATCCAATTGCCCTTGCCAGTTCTGTAAACCAATTAAGTCAGATTCGAATTGAACAGGTGCGATGACCTTTTTACCTTGTTCAGGCAAGTCGACTAAAGCTAAATCTTTATTGTTAATTGGCAGGCGAATTTCAACATAATCCGTGGCATAAATAGTCGCAAGTTCGGCATTGGTTGACACCACACGGCCAACATCAACGCTTTTCTCTAAAATGCGACCGTCAAATGGTGCAACAACTTTAGTGCGCTCTAAGGCAAGTAATGCTTTATCCAGTTGTGCTTGATTAGATAGCATTGATGCCTGCGCTGCAGCTAACTGCGGTTTGCGTAACACTAACTCTGTCGGCTCACGGCCATTGCCTAAACGTTTCCAATCAATTAATGCTTGTTCAACTCGAGCTTGTTCTTCTTGTAAGCCTTGCTTGGCTTGCAATAAACCTGCTTGAGCTATCTTCACCTCAGCCAGATAATCTCGGTCATCTAATTGAACCAAAACCTCCCCCTTTCAAAGAAGCCACCTTCTCGAAAGTTCGAGCTAATTGATAAAATTTGTCCTGATGCTTGAGTGACAAGTGAACTTTGAGTTCGAGGCTTAACTACCCCAAAGCTACTGACTTCAATTTGATAGTCTTGCAAACGGATCTGACGGGTTTCAACCGAGACATTACTCGCCGCTTTTTTAGCACCACGCTTAGATGTCGGAGGGTTGCTGGTAATGACAAATATCGCGATAACAACAACGGCAATAATGACGGCAGGGACAAGGTATTTTTTATTCATAATATTATTCATCTTGGGTTACACCAGCATCGAGATCGCCACCTAGTGCCAGGTGCAATTGAATACGGTTTGCAATGATTTGATTTTTTAAATTGATCACAGAAGTTTGCGCCACAAACGAGCGAGTTTGCGCATCTAACACCGTGGTGTAGCTTTCTAGCCCAACTTGATACTGCTCAAATGACAGGGTTTCGGCTTGCAGTGCATTTTCTTGTGACTTGAGAGTCGCTTGGTATTGCTGTTGTAAACTCGCATCTAAACCCAAGGTGTTTTCCACTTGCTCGAATGCAGTAAACAAGGTGCTGAGGTATTGTTGCTCTTGCTGTTTTAAAATCAGTTTTTGCTGCTCAGTTTGCGCTTTTAACCTTCCAGCATTAAAAATCGGTGAGGTTAATCCTGCAAACACCGACCAACTGCTAAAATCACCATCAAACAGATTATCGAACTCACTACCACTGCTGCCTACACTGCCACCTAGACGTAGCGACGGATAACGCTGTTTTTGAGTGTAAGCGACGGTCGCATCTTGAGATAACAGCTGATACCACGCCCCTTGTAAGGAAGGTTTGCGCTTAACCAGTTCGCTCGGAATACCAATTTTTATGCCTTGAGGCAATAATGGTAATTTAGCGTCCACCAGCAACTTGGCTGCAGGATAGCCACCTAGTAATCGTTCTAATTGGCGTATATCGGAATTTAATTGATTGCGTTGACCGAAGAGATTGGATTGCTCGTTGTAAAAAGCATTCTGAGTTAAATACACATCAAGAGCCGTATTCAGCCCTTGGAAATAGCCAGACTCAATAATATCAAAACTCACTCTGGCATTTTCAGTGCGGCGCTCGTATAGCTTGACTAACTCTTGAGACGTTACCACTTGGTAATACGCACTTACTACATCAGCCACTAAGTTATCTCGCGCTTGCTGATAGTTAGCTTCGGCGGTTAATAAATCAAGCTTAGTCGCTTTAGCGCTGTCAGATAACTTACCCCAAATATCAAGCTCATAAGTTAAATCGAAACTGAGGCTATTGGTGTTAGTTTGGGTGTCATTATCGCCATTACGACCAGAAGTCAGCCCACCGGTTAACTCAGGCCAAAAGCTTGAGTCACTGACTGTTAGCAGCTGCTTTTTGACTTCAATGTCTAGGGCTAATTGAATCAAATCTTGATTGCGATTTAACGCAATACTGGCTAATTCCAATAATTGGTCTGTAGCAATGGCTTCAACCCAAGGCTGATTTTCTTTTAATGCCTGAGCATTGGTATACCAAGTTTGCGGCAGCTCAGGTGTAACCTGTTTTTCGTCCAAGTATGACTGGCTGGTGCATCCTGCTAAGACACTTAGCGATAAAGCTATTAACGCTACAGTGAAATGTTTGTTCATCGACCTAGATTCCAAGGTGTGATTATTTTTATGTTAACGATTTTAGAGATTTGCACCGAAAATTCACACTCTATTCTGCTAACTTTGCACGGTTTTACAAAACTACAACCTTAACCGACTAACATGACAAGCTATATGTCACTTACAACATATTACCCATAATATAAAAATGGTTAAATAATAATAGGTTAGTCATCTAAAACAATCACTTAAATACAAAGAGGCGAGGTGACGAGATTTTCTGAATGTATAAGGTCCTATAAGTCAGTTGAGACATACTTGCTTACACTCTCAATCGAGAAATCTGAAAAATGCAACATACTAGACACTAAGTCATGTATGAATTAACTCAAAGAGTGGTTAAAACACGGCAGTTATTGCCTCAAGGCAAACTTTTACATTTAACGGCGCTTTGTGCCCATATGGGTGTAAGCCATAAATATTGTTGATTGGCAGATCATAGCCAGGGAAAACTAACGCGATATCGTCACTCAATTTAGGAAGGTGAAAATCAGGCACAATTCCGATTCCACAGCCAGATTGAATCAAGGCTAAGCAGGTATGAAACGAATTGGTCTCGCAATGGGCTGTTGCGGTGTATTGCTTGAGTTGATGCGCATTTGACTCAAACTGATGAACAATGTTCTTACCCTGCCAAGTATTGGCAACATACGGCAGTGTATCAATATCAGCATTCTCTATAATCGACTTACTACCCACCAATACATCTCGAAATGATCCAATACGTTTTTGCATCAACATGCTTTGTTCTGATTGGCCGACCCGAATAGCTAAATCAATATCTTCGGATAATAAATCTAAATGTTGATCATGACTGATTAACTCTGGCTCCAGCAATGGATACTGTTTAAGTAAACTACTAATGGCCGGTGTCACTAACGTTTCCATTAATGCATTCGGTGCAGTGATTCGCACTCGCCCTTGAGGAACAAGTTTAGTTTGCTGCACATCTAACCATGCATCACTGGCAATCTGATTCAGCGCTTTGCATTGTTGATAGAATTGCTCACCCGCTACTGTAAGGGATTGTCTACGAGTGGTGCGCTTTAGTAATACTACATCTAGTTCAGTTTCTAATGCTTTTAAATGCTGGCTAATTACCGACTTTGATAATTCAAGCGAGTCTGCAGCACGTGTCAGCGAGCCAGACTCAACTATATGGGCAAACACTGCCATTTGACGAAATCTATTCATTTTATTGTTTAGTTTTATTAAACAGTGATTGCAAATATAGCTGTTTTTCTACGCTAGTGACAAGGCTATTATTTATCTCAATTGATAGTCAAACAGCTTAGAAAGGATCCCGATATGTCTCATTCTATAACAGCAGAAAACACCATTTTAACAGCATGCAAAAACGGTATTGCAGCATGGCAAACCGCGTTTAATAATCAAGATGCCAAAGGATGCGCCGCCCAGTACCAACAAGACTGCATTATGAGAGCACGCCCATTTGGCGTATTCGAAGGTCGTGAAGCGATTGAAGCATTCTGGCAAGGTATTATGGAACAAGGCTTTAAAGATGTTGACTACACCGATGTCACTTGGGAAGCTGAAGGTGATAATGGCTATATATTGACCTCAAACTGGACTATGAATAAAGCCTTTGGTGTTGTACATCGTGAGCTTTGGGTTGTTGAAGCAGATGGCAAAGCACGCCTAGCTAGCGATGAATTTGAAGTACAAGGCGAACGCTAAATTTACTGTGCTTTTTTAGCACCTTTAATATAAACCTCTGTCGCACATTAGCTTTCTAAACTCAAATATCTTTGAAATTACTCAACTTCTAAAGACGATACAATAGGGTTACTAGAAAGATATTGCTTAAATTCATCAATAAAAGCCCGAGTTCGAGCGGGTAATGCATGCCTAGATGGATACAACAAAGATATGGTTAAAAAATCTAGATGATACTCAGGTAAAACAGGTAACAATTTCCCTTTGCTCTCATTGATAATATAAGCAGGGAGTAACCCTATACCTAACCCTTGTTCTATCATCATCGAAGCGCCGAGTGGTGACTGAGTTTGATGTTTATTCCTGAGCGAAATTGAGTAAAATTTACCTTGTAGGTCTGTCAATTTAAGTTGGTTAATGAGCCCTATTTGGCTAATTGATATACCATTGTGCTCACTCAACTCTTCTAGGTTATTAGGCGTCCCATAACGGCTGAGGTAACTAGAGTGAGCCGCTAAATACATGGGTAAAGTGCACAGTTGTTGGCCCACATATGACGAATCTTTAGGTGAGCCACCACGTAATGCAAGGTCATAACCGCCATCAAGTAAATCAACCGTATTATCTGAAATTTCTAGATTGATCTTTAGCTCAGGATAAACTCGGGTAAACTCACATAGAAATGGACCTAATACCCATTGGGCTAAACTATGTGTGGTGGTTATTTTCAGCGAACCTTGAAAATCGGCGTTAGCACTTCGTAATGATTCAAGTGCTACGTGGGCTTGCGGTAATAGATCCTTAGTCTTTTGATATAACTTTTCACCATCTACAGTTAAAACCAGCTTTCGAGTACTTCTTTGCAATAATCTAACGCCTAAATCTTGCTCTAACTGCGCAACTTGCTCACTGACCTTACTGCGGTGCATAGACAGTTTAGTCGCCGCTGCCGTAAAAGATCCGTTATCCACAATAGTGGTAAAAATGGCGACTCTTTTCAGGTGATTCAATGAACGTTTCATTTAGGATTGTTCCTTTTTTAGGAACAAAGCATGCACTTGATAGGGTATTATTTCAATGACTTACCTATAGGATAATCAATGTCGATCACATAATTTCTTATTATTGTTGGTAACTTTAGCCAACAATGGAGTCTCATCTATGTTTACTCGAAGTTTACTCACCTTAACCAGCGTCCTATTTATAAATTCTGCTATAGCCAATACCCAAGTAGAACCCGCTCAAGCCAGTGCATTACTCGCCAAACAAGGCGAACAATTTACCAAAAGCATTATCAAGTCAGGTAATAATGTATATACAGCGGTTGGCTATCATGGCGCTAACACTTCAATGATTGTCGGAGATGAAGGTGTCATCATTATAGATACCCTAATGGGACCGACAGCAGCTTCCAATGCATTTGCTGAATTCAGAAAAATTACCGACAAGCCCGTAAAAGCCATCATCTATACCCATAGCCACGGCGACCATACCGGAGGCGCTAGTGCCTTTGTTGATGGTGAGCAACCCATCGTCATTGCAAGAGCGCATTTCGGCACAGACCACGGCACAAATGCCGACATAAACCCAACAATGATCCCAAGGGGTATTCGTCAATTCGGACGTAAATTGCCCTCTGAGCAAATCACTCACCGCGGAGTTGCCGCTGCAGGGACTATCGACCATGATCGTGGCCAAGGCCATTTAAAGCCAACAATCAATTTTGAACAAAGTGTGTATAAAACCACTATAGGCGGAGTAGAACTTGAGTTATATGCCGGTCCAGGCGAAACCGATGACGCGCTGTACGTATGGCTGCCAAAAGAAAAAGTGTTATTCAGCGGTGATAACTTCTATCAATCCTTCCCTAACTTATATGCCATTCGTGGTACGCCATACAGAAACGTACTAGATTGGTCTAATAGTGTTGCACAAATGGCGGCGCATGAACCTGAACATCTCATCCCTGGCCACACTCGCCCAATACATGGTCAACAAGCTGCTACCACTGCACTAAGCGATTACAGCAAAGCAATTGCAAGTGTGTATCAACAAACCGTTGCAGGCATGAATCAAGGAAAAGGGCCAGATCAATTAGCCCACGAAATTGCACTCCCTGCAGAATTAGCAGCTACATCTTACTTAACTGAGTTTTATGGAAATGTACCTAATGCTGTTCGCGCTATTTACTCAGGACTAGTAGGCTGGTTTGATGGTAATCCTGCAACTTTAACCCCTCTCTCACCACAGCAAAGAGCGCAAAAGATTGCAGATTTAGCAGGCGGTACTAAAACTCTCGCTAAACAAATACAAGTGGCATTAGAGAAAGGAGACTTTCAATGGGCTTTAGAGTTAGTCGACCATTATAAGTGGCTCAATGATGCCGATATTGCTTTTGCCAAACAGGTAAAAATAACAGCTTTAAGGAAGCTTGCAGCAAGAGAATATAATGCACCTCATCGTAACTACTTCTTGAGTTATGCTAATGAACTAGAATCCGGTGATATAACTCATCGTTGGTTTTAACTTAGTGAAAAAAGAAGTCATTACTTTTAATGACTTCTCTTCACCTTAAATTAATTCACAAACAATTCAAAAGGTATCAAAATATTGTGATTTAATTAATATAGCCAGTATTTAAAAACCAAAAAAACACTCACTCAATATCACCCAGAATTATTCCATGAGACATCGGTAACAATATCAATTAAAACTTTAAAGTAAGCTTAATATACACAACTCCAATCTTAATAATGATATGCATATTGATTTTGTATCAACACTTCCAGCTATTGTATCCACAGGCTGCCTGACTCGAGCAGCCGAGTTGTTGGATGTTTCACCTTCAACAATATACAAACGTTTAAAAAAAGTTGAAGAATACTATTCAATTGTTATATTCAAAAAAGTTTCCGGAAAACTAGTATTAACTTGTAAAGGCAGAGACTTAATAGATGGCCTATATAAAATAAATGAAATTAACAACAAACTATTAAAAGAAAATAACCTCAATCACAATGAAGTTCACATAGGCATAAACCAAGGCTTAGCTATCCGGTTAGTTAGAGAAGTGATAAGTGAATATATAAAATATAACCCCAATATAAAAATAAGAATATCAACCGTAATGGATTTAAATACGATTGAGAATTTCATCGGTGACTTTGTCATAACAACTGCACCTATCAATGATGTTAAATTTAGTAAACATGTTATTGATGAAATGAAGAGTTATTTTGTAGCGAGCACTCAATACCTTACCGAGTTTGGAGAACCACAGAGCATCAGCGAACTTTCTCAACATAACCTAATACTGACGCCTATTGAGTGCTATGACGAGTGTTATTTCTATTGTGAAAACATTGACGGTGAAAAGTGCCAATTTGATTTAAATAGTAAAATTTTCGCTGACTCAAAAATCGTCTCTAATGAGTTCATTGCAAATCACAACGGTATTGGTTTGGTCCCACATAGGACTCTAGCAACCAATCGCCCAGACAACTTCAAAGTACTGTTAAATGGAACCTACCTAAGTAAAAGCTTTGTCAATTTGTGTACTGTTCAAAACCAAATCATGAGTGATGCAGCTAAAGGAGTAATGGATAAAATTGTAGAGAAGTTTAATTACAACTATCAATAGAACCGATTGCCATATAGGCAATTACCAAAATGAAATCAGAACAATAGGAATAATTGGCGACACGAATGCAGTGAGTAATGCTACTGGTAACACCTTAATGAATTGTATTCCGTTGCGACCAAATAACGCTAGAATGTTCAGTGTAATGATAATCACAGAACTGATACTGACAATATTAATCAGCATGGGAAGAGTAAACAGCTGTTGTAAAAGCGTTAACTGGCCAAAAACATCCGTGCCTGACAGGTAAATCATGGCAAGATCCCGATTCGCAAAGGTTTTTGCTAGCCATGCTTCTGCAATGATAAGTGAAGTATCGACTGTGAAACCTGCTTTTAATAAGATTTCAGCTGGGTAGTAAGTAAATATACTCCAATCAATATTCCTTTCTATTGCTATTTTTTGTACCACTTCAAATAGCATCACTACAATCGCTTTATTCACCACAAGCTTACTGCTACCTAACCAATATTTACTGAGATAGCTTCTCAAGCTTATCCTTAATGGAATTATCTTTGGATACTCACGCCTCAGGCTTAAGTTTGTTCTTGAACTCCAAGTCATAAGGTAACAAACAAAGAGTATATAAACAGGCAGGAATAAACTAGTGATAACTAATTGATAAATAGGAAAGCCTAAAGTCGATAAAGACAAGCAAGTTAATCCACCAGCAGAGCCAAAACAAATAGACAGTAATATATACCGTTCAGAAAAACTTAATCTTACTTTTTCCCCTTTGATTAATAGCAATAAATTAGTACAACCAAAAAAGAATGATAAACCGATCACCCGCCTTGAAAAACCGACACCGCTTTCTTTAAATAATGTCCCCCAGTATTTATTAACAACATAATGCCCCCCACCTAAACTAAGGCAGATTAGTATTACAACTGGCGCAACACAACCCAAGAACTTTTGCGTATATCGAAAATCTTCAAAAAGTATAACTCCCTGAGAATTAAGAAAGCAAAAAAACAAAACTAAAGAAGCTGCAAAAAACGTTTGAAATAAATAAGGCGGATTTAATTTAGGCATTTAAATAGCAGTAAACCCTTAAGAAAAAGAATTAATTTTATTCTTTAAAAATGAAACATCACCTTAAACCAATTTTTAAACATTTTCTACACCGCGACATAATTATTGAACTAAAGCACAACACAAGCCAATTAACCATTAACATTTAAACTTAGATCACCAATAAATTTATTATTTAATTAGAAACACATCCCACTAAACATATAAATGTGAGCGCTGTCCCAAAATTTATTTCCATTTAAGAAAAATCGATTTTCATTGCCGTTATTTTCATTGTTTTAATAATTCAATAAATTTACCTCAAGTTAACGACATTAAGCTTTTAAAAAGCTCATCTAATTAAAATTGAGGAAACAAACCATGCTAAAAAAAATACTTACTCTTAGCACTTTATTCTTTTCACTTTCCGCAGCCGCAGGCAACTTCAATGCCGGTGAGCACTACATTGAATTAGGTGATAAATCATTCAAATCTGAAAACCAAGTAGTAAAGGTTTATTCAGCTAACTGCCCATTTTGCTACAAGTATGAAGTTGCTGTAATCCCTAACATGGTGAAGAACTTACCAAGTGACATGGGGTACGACGCTTACCACATCACATCAAAACCACCATTTGGAAAAGAAAAAACTGACGTCATAGCCGCAGCAAAGATAATGGGCAACACCCAGTACACAAAACTTAAAATGGCACTTTACGCTAAATATCATGATGCCAATGAGAAATTCTCAAACGGTGAAGAAGTCTACACCTTTGCCGCAAAAGAGCTAAATACCAGCGTTACTGAACTCAAACAAAAAGCAGCAAGCCCTGAAGCTAAAGCACTCATTACAAAATGGGATAGCGGAATCGAAATCGCAAAAATCCAAGGTATTCCAGCGCTTGTTGTTAACGGAAAGTACCTCATCAAAACCTCTTCAATCCGCTCTATGCCAATGCTAGATGAATTAATTGCTGAGTTAGCGACTAAATAAAAAGGATTCACATCATGGTCGATTTTAAACAAGGATTTACAGACTTAAAGTCTGCTCCAATCCAAACATTAAGTGAGTGGCAAGAACAACGTTGGTTATGGTTGCTAATGGGTGGCGCAGCAGGCTTTTTAATCCTATCTGCAATGGGTTACTTCCAATGGTTCTTAGAAATGGACCCTTGTGAGATTTGTGTTTACATCCGCTATAGCCAGTTCTGCATCTTATTTGCAGGCCTCATTATGGCAATCAAGCCAGGCAATATTTACCTGAAACTCATTGGTATGTACCTAGCTTGGTACGGCGTTGGTCAAGGTATGGCTTGGTCAATTGAGTTAGCTGTTCTGCATGACAATGCTCACGCCTTAGATGCTGCAATGGCTGTTGGTGG
The DNA here is from genome assembly GCF_055808815.1 of Shewanella sp. GJ50-10. NCBI lineage: Bacteria > Pseudomonadati > Pseudomonadota > Gammaproteobacteria > Alteromonadales > Shewanellaceae > Shewanella > Shewanella sp. GJ50-10. Next base: position 4,345,924 of record NZ_JBVVSS010000001.1, read on the forward strand.
TGACTTATTTGCTTCAGGTGGCGGCGGTGTTGCTTGCTCAACTGAACCAACATTCCCATTAGGTTTACCACTACATGAGTGGTTCCCATTTGAATTCCAACCATCAGGTATCTGTGGTGAAGACGACTGGACACTACTTGGCTTGAATATGGCTCAGTACTGCATCATCGCATACAGCTTCTTCATCGTCGGCCTAGGCGCTGCAACCGTTGGTTGGTTAGCGAGTCTTGCTAAGAAGTTCAAAGCCAAATAAATCAAAAAATTAGTAAGTAAAAAGTAATAAAAAATATTCAACATAAACAATTAAATAAATACTGGAGTGACAATGAAATTATCAAATATTGCTATGCTCGTCGCGGCTGTAACTTGTATGGGGATCACCCAATATGCTGAAGCAGCAAAAGTTGGGAGTTCACTAAAATCTACACGAGGAATGGCAGTGTATTCAAATGGCAGTGAAGTTATCGGTGTTGTTCATATGAATAAGTATGGCTTAGCACCGCTAACAGCCATTATCGATATCCCTTCACAACGCACGCTAACCGATGTTGAAGTGACCGTTTTAGCCAAAGGAAAAAACGGTATTGATATCAATTATGAAGTCGCTAAAACTGAATTACTTCAACACTCAGGTATCCCAGTATTTGGTCTATACCCTGACTACCAAAACAAAGTAAAAGTTGACTGGAAAGAGAATGGCGAAAGCAAGTCTCACGTATTCAACATGCGTACTGGTGGTGTTAAATTTACCCCACAAGCCAATGCAAGAACTTCTTATATGCAAGGCGAAGTGGTTGTTAAAGCAACTGAGAAATTTAAAGACCGTTTATACCTAGTGGATGGTTTCGGTGATGGTTCGCAACGCTCAATCGTCAGCCATAACAACCCAGGTTCTCCAGGTGCAGCATTATGGGATCGTTCACCAACATTGAGCATGTACGATACTAACGGCGACCTTCGTTGGTACATGGACTATCAAGCATTCCGTGACGCTAACCACTACCGTAAAACGGGTTACGTGATGGGTCTTAAACAAGTCGGTAAAGACTTAGTTTGGGGTGCTGGTCAAGCTTATCACCGCATGAGCTTAATGGGTGAGCATGTATTCTCTCGTGACTTACCAGGTAACTACTCTGATTTCTCACATGATATTCATCACCGTCCAAACGGCAATATGATTATCCGTGTAGCGAAAAAAGACTACCTAAACAGCATGGGCGACCTTGTTAATACCGTACGTGACCACATCATCGAAGTTGACCAACAAGGTAAAGTGGTACACGAGTGGGATTTAAACACCATTCTTGATCCATTCCGCGATATCACCCTTAAAGGGCTAGATATGGGTGCAGTATGTCTAAACGTAGATGCTGACCATGCTAACCAAGTAGCAACAGACGAAGAATTACGTAACGCACCATACGGCGACGTTCCAGGTGTGGGTACAGGTCGTAACTGGGTACACGTTAACTCGGTCAGTTACGATGAAAATGATGACTCTCTTATCATCTCTTCTCGTCACCAGTCAGCAAACATTAAGATTGGTAAAGACAACGAAGTTAAGTGGATTCTAAGTGCTCGCGGTGGTTGGAAAGGTGAGCTAGCGAAGAAAGTACTACAACCAGTTGATAGCCGTGGCCGCAAGATTGAATGTACTGAAATGGGCAAATGTCCAGATCCAAGCGAATTCGACTTCACTTGGACTCAGCACACTGCTTATATCGGTAAAGATTCAGGTAAGCGCAACTTTAACCTATTCGTACTAGATAATGGTGACGGTCGTTTCAACGAACAGCCTCTAATGCCAGAAGACAAGTACACCCGTGGTGTTGAGTACAAGATTGACCAGAAGAAAATGACGGTTCAACAAACTTGGCAGTATGGTAAAGAGCGTGGCTACGAGTTCTACTCACCAGTTACCTCTATCAGTGAGTACTACCCAGACAAAGACTCAAACTTGATTGCATCAATGAGTACGGGTCTATATGCGGGTAAAACCATTGGTAAAATCGTAGAAATTGAGCACGGCGAAAAAGAGCCTTCAGTTGAGATTTGGGTTCACGGTATGGCACCAGGTGCACCAGGATACCGCGCTACAGTAGTGACACCACCATTTAGCAAGTAATTCACTCGGTAATCCATTCACATATATAGCCACCTAGAGGACTAGGTGGCTCTGGAGTTATGATGAAAATTAAACATTTAGCAATCGCCTGCATCGCAGCCTTTGGTGGTATGACAGCGGCCCAAGCCAGTGATTTCAGTAATACTTTTTACGGCGAAGGCCAAGGGCAAGTCGTCTGGCAATCAGGTAAAGATTTTCAAACCGAAGCTCAACTCGCAAAAGCTGGCGCGAGTGGTATGTACGCGACTGACAGCATTAAAGTTAAGTATGAAATTGAAGCACAGTATTCAGATAACTTTAGCGACAAAGGTTTAAACGACCTTGAAGTGAATATCGCCAGAGCATTATTGATTACTGACTACGGGGTATTAGTTGTTGGTAATGGTTACTCAGGTGTTTACGGTGATATTTATAAACGTGTCGATGTTCACCAGTCAAATAACAACGAGCTTGCTAGCCGAAATAAAATGCTTTGGGAGCAAGCGGCATACTCAACCAATATATTAGCTTACGCAACACCGTCTATTAATATCGGTTCTGGCAAAGCAAAATTTGTCGCATCAATTGTTACCCCTAAAGACGACAATGGTACTAATGACGATATTGTTACCGCACGTGTTGTTTATAACTCATCGACATTAAACACCAGTGCGGCCTACGTCAGAGTCAATAAAGCCTACCCTGCAGTTGAAAAAGAGAACCATTACGAGCGCTATTCTCTTGGTGCTGATTATAAAATGGGGAACTTAACTCTCGCTGGCATGATTGAAATAAATGAGAATGCATTTAATAAATCTGAAGATACCTACGTCGGCGCAGTAAAATATGGTTACGAACAGTTTGATTTTGCTGTTTCATACCAGCACAAAACATACGAAGATGAATACAACGATGACACTCAATCATTAATAATTGGCAGTGTTAATTACCACCATACTGAATCACTTTCGTTTTACGTAGAAGGTGCTGTTTATGGCGATGAGCCTGCGACCTTTGGCGATGATTACTCTGAAGATTCACTCAGTATCGGTTTACGATTCAGAATATAGCTTGTCCTTTTTCATCATCACTTTATCCCACCGCTTTGTCCTCCCTTATCAAAGCGGTTTTTTATAATACTTATTTCATCACCGCCTTTACATAAACATCAAAGCGGTTTTTATTTTGTGCCAACACCATACTCGGTTTTACTCCATCTAAGTCTTCAGCATAATCTGGGCGCTTTACGACCACACGTTTTGTTGCCAATGCTTGGACTGGTTTTAATAAACCCTAGACGTCTAAATCTGCATATTTAAAATAAAACGGCAAGGTAAGCCTTCGTTACCGTTTTTAATTTGCATAAACTAGTCATCACAGTAAGTCATTTACCGTGGGAAAACACAGGAGGAAGTAGTACTGAGTGAATTATATCGAGAACCAAATTGCAGTTTTAATCATAAATCCTAGCTATTGGGAACTAATCAGACTTTTGTTATCTTTTGTGGATTTGTTTAGTGATATCTGTCGCAATTAAGATTAAACCCTTAACTCAAAACACCCCCAAGCAAAACAAGCTGACAACACACGGATAACGCAAGGTGAACAAATAGCTTTAAATTTGCGACCAAAATCACATCGCGAGTTTTCCCAATAAATACAACCGGAACCATCACGCTTTAATTTTCAAAGTTTAGTTACATTTACGCCACCTCAATATAGAGGACGAAATAAAAGTAAGTGGAGCAGATGATGAAAAAAATTAATTTAAAAGTTGCGATATTAGCAACCTTCATTGGGTTAGCCCTAGGAGGTTGTTCTGGAGATGATGGCCAAGATGGTAAAGATGGTGCACCCGGTACACCTGGAACACCTGGAATACCTGTTGCAACGGATGCAGATAGTTTAACTGTCGCCGTTGACAAGATTGCTGTCGGTACGCAATCAGATGTAACGTTTATGGTAACGAATGAGAAGGATTTGCCTGTCGTCGGTTTGGATAAGTTTGGTTTTATTCTCTCCGGATTAGATAAAGGCACTGATGGCGACGCAAACACTTGGACATTGCTCAGTTCTGAAGCATGCCCAGCGAGTAAGTATTCGGCATGTGGTTCTCTCGTCGATAATCAAGATGGTACTTACACTTACCGCTTTGAAAAAGATGTCACTACTGAATCAGCCTTTACCATTAACGATGAAAAAACACTAAGACTGGTTCTGCGGACAGGTGGGGAGTCAGTTGGCTCAACAGAGGTATCTTACGCTAATACACATGTTGATTTTAGAGCTCAAGGTGAAGAGGCGATTTACAGCAAGAATGTTGTGAATAATCAAAACTGTGCGGGTTGTCATGATGATTTCACTATACATGGAGGTAAATACACCGAAATTGAAACTTGTGTCGCCTGCCATACTGACAACAAAGTTAGTGATATCAGCAAAGTATTCCCAATGCTCGCGCATGAAGTACATATTGGTGTAATCCCTGCACCAGTGGGCGGCTGCGACAACTGTCACTCACAAAATGAACAAGCCACTGATTTTGCCAACTGGAAAATGACTCCTACGGCAGAAACCTGCGTAACTTGTCACACAAGTGTCAACTTTAAAGAAGGTATCAATCACTGGCCATATGCTGATAACACTCAGTGTGCTAACTGTCATACTCCTGACATCATTGAAAAAGTACATTTATCAACTTATCAAGGTCAAAATGAACGCCGTGCCAATCTGCATCTTACTGTCACAGACGCTAAAATGGTATCAGCCCCAGAAGCTGAAGCTAACAAAGCTAAACCAGGATCATACGTTCAACTGACTGTCGATATTTTGGATAAAGATGGCGTCAGCCGTAACGAACAGCTCGATAAAGTTAAATATCTCTATTATGCCGAGTTCTATATCAACTGGGGTGGCCAGGACATGGGCATGGGCCGCGGTGAAGATGTTGCAGCTGGCCGAGGTAAAATTTTACGAGTTCATACGAATAAAGGTCCATACCCAGGATACTCTGATACCCCAATCGTACTTAACTACGAAAATGGTAAAACGACTTATGAAATTGGTCCTTTCGATATGGAAGACGATTTTGAAGGCAACCTAAATGATAACTACGGTATCGTCACACCACGTATTTGGTTCTGTATGGATGCCAATGGTGAAAAAATTATGGATTGTGATGGCCAAACTGACTGGAGCAACGGTGCCGCGGGTTACAACTGGTTAGAGTTCTTTGATAATGAGGGTTTGATAGCTGAGCGTCCACGTCGTGAAATCGTAACTAACGAATTGTGTGGTGATTGTCATGGTACAACCACATCAGAAGATGGCTTTGTACAAATGACGCTTAACTGTCGTAATTGTCACTCTAAAGCGGGTGACGGTGAATATCACGGTACAACTTGTGTCTCGGGTAATGTTGATAGTGAAGAGCAAATCTTACTTAAAAACATACTGCCTCGTGCAGAACGAGATTGGACTACTGCATCTAATGCGGCTGAAGAGTGTATGGCTTGTCATAATGCTAACGTACCTCCAACCCAAGTGCTGCGTAACGCTCACACTAAGCAAGGTGACAAAGATTTCGTCGAGCAGCTAACAATGAGCCATCCAGATCAAAAAGTTTGGATTCACTCAATGCATGCTAACAATCGCGCTAACCAAGGTGGTGAAGGATGGAGACGTAATGTTGAATACTCAGCAGATTTAGCTAACTGTGCTAAGTGTCACAAGGGCGACAGCTTTGATGCAAAATACTTAGTCGGACGCAAACCATTAGCGCTTGATTTAGACTACATGGATACCTATACAGATCCTAATAACCCAATCAACGGCCGTTACGCAGTGGATGCTAAAGCAGATGCCTACGTATCACCAACTGCAGCGGTATGTTTAAGCTGTCATGGTAAACGTGCTGCTGAAACAGGTGAAGATCGTCGTCAAGTACGTACCGATGTTATCGCTCATATGAAGCAAAATGGTGCCCAATTCGGGGTTACTCTAAATGAATACACGGGTGAAGAATCTTGTTCTGTGTGTCATGACCTTAGCAATTTGAAAGAATCTCATAAACTTAACTAGATTTTCTTTCTACAACTATTCGACCCTAGCATTTTGCTAGGGTCTTTTTATTTTGGTCACAGTTTTTTACATAGTTTCATTTTTTTAACCGAAACATTTGTTTGCTCCGGTTTACCGTTTTTTAGATCGGATACAATTGTCAATGAAAAGTAACGCAGAAGGCACGCAGAGAGGTTAACCTGTGAAAATTACAGATTATTTAATTATTGATTTAGATGCGAGAGACTTAGTCGATCTTAAATCTTCAAGCCGTAATCCACTCTCGCTTGCTGAATTAGAAATATTGAAGTGCTTAGTCTGTCATATCGGAGAAATGGTAAGCAAAGAATCATTAAACTCAGCAGGCTGGCCTGGAAGAGTCGTTGCGCCTTCATCATTGACGCAGTGTATAAGTAGTTTAAGAAAAAAGTTAGTCACTCAGAGCGATGTCGAGTTAAAAAATATTCCTCGATACGGATATAGCCTGTGTATTATTGAAGAGCAAAAAGACCTAGCGTCATCATTTCAAGATAATAACCCACAAGCCTCAACAGAGCTGCTACCAGACTTAACATCATCCGAATTTAATAGCCGATTAAAATTCAATAAGCCGTTGTTTTATCGTTCTAGTGCAGTGGTTGGCATTATTATGCTTATTGCAGGGTTACATTTCTCTGGCAGCCTACGAACGGTTGTCAATAACCTTTCTATATTGGCGAAACCAGATATTGCAGCAATAACGCAGCAAAAATTCTCTTTAGCAAAATCTCCGACACTTTTTCATACCGTAAAGCTCGACAATCAACCATTGCGAATGAGCACCTCTAGCGATGCCATTTCCGATTGGTTTAATTACGACCAAATTTTTGATAACGGTTCAGAAAAACAGATATATAGCTTCGGGAATGAACGTTATGAATCGATCTCACTATGCAACGAGTTTGATGAAACCTGTATCGATAAACAGCCATTAAATCTTGTTCGCTCAGCCAATTCACTCAGTACACCGTTGGATATTCAATGGTTAGCTGATACAAAATTAAGAATGGAGCAAGTGACCTATAATAAAATCTTGCTCGATAAATTTGAAACGAGTGAAAGAGACTTAGTGGAGGACGTATATCGTGCTGATGTGTACTACTATTCTGATAACAAAAATATAGTACGAGCTGATGTACGTTTATCGATGATTTATGACTCAGAAAACAGAGGAACCTTAGTTGCTGCAGCGTGTATCACCGATGATATGCTTAAAGAAATTTCCATTAGATATCAATTTAGTGGGGACTTTAAGCGAACGAAAAACGACATTGATGGCAAAACAATTAACACTTTTATAGTGGACATAAAAGAACATTCATTTACTAGCCCACAACAGATATCAAAAGAATCAGCGACGATATATCGAGAAATACGTAAAAATGTACTCAAAAGTGAACAAGTGGTGCTTAGGCAACTTTATCAAGATGATGACAGCGGCGTCTGGGTGCTACCGTTATGGGCCGATACTGTTATGTGGGCACATAGAAAACAAATATCTTTATGAATATAAGAAATTAACTAGCCAAATTGCAGCAATATTTTCTTTATATTAAAACCACTTATTAGGCCGGATAATTTCACACTCTAAACTCAATACACCGTAGAACTAAAAAGAAACTTTGTTCAAAGCTAATGCCGTGGTCTGTATTTTTCATCATCAAGTATTCAGGCAGCATCTAACATATTAGTATAAATCTATTGCTTAATTTATTTCATTGCTGCCTTAACATAGACATCAAAGCGGTTTTTCTTTTGTGCCAACACCATACTCGGTTTTACGCCATCTAAGTCTTCAGCATAATCTGGGCGCTTTACGACCACACGTTTTGTTGCCAATGCTTGGGCTGGTTTTAATAATCCATCGGCATCTAAATCTGCACCCACAAGAGTTTGAAACACGCGCATCTCTTTTTTCACTAGCGCGGATTTTTCACGGTGTGGATACATAGGATCTAAATACACTACATCAATTTCTTCACCTGACTGCGCTGCAGCATCGGCCAAAGCTTCGATACTTGAACCATGAAATAGACTCATGCGTTCACGCATCCACTCGCCAATCTCTGCATCTTCATAAGCACGGCGCAGGCCATCTTCAAGTAATGCGGCCACCACGGGATGACGTTCTACCATAATGACTTTGCAACCTAAACTCGCTAACACAAAAGCATCACGACCTAAACCTGCTGTGCCATCCACAACCGTCGGAGAAATACCTTGTTTCAAACCAACCGCTTTAGCAATTGTTTGACCGCGGCCGCCGCCGAATTTACGTCGATGGGCTACAGCGCCTGAAACAAAATCGACTTCGATACCATCAAGCTTAGGTTCGTCACGCTTATGTAAGGTTAAGGTGTTTTGCTCGAAGCGTAATTCAAACTCAGCTTCTTTATCCCACACTAAGCCCCAGCGTTCACTGATATCAACTAAAGATGGGTATTGCTGATTAAAAAAACTGGTATTTGCAAAGGAATGTCCAAGACTCAATGGGATTGTGACTATTATGCCAAATGCCTGCGGTAGTGAATACCTATACCTGTTGCCATAGAAAACTTATAATAGTTTCATTACACAGTTTATTACTGTTCAAACTAGTCTGGGATCACTCATGTTAAGTTACCGTCACGGTTTTCACGCTGGCAATTATGCCGATGTACTGAAACATTCAATGTTGCTGCAAGTGCTTAAACTTATGCACAAAAAACATAAGCCTATGGCTTACATTGATAGCCATGCGGGTGCTGGCGGTTATGCCCTGACCGATGAGTTTTCTAAAAAACCGGCGAGTATTTAGATGGTATTGCCAAAATTTGGGGTAAAGATGATTTACCTGAGTCATTGCAGCTTTATGTTGAAGATGTAAAACACTTCAACCAAGGTGAAGATGAGCTCGCTTATTACCCTGGCTCTCCTGCTTTTGTTGATATGAACATGCGCGACAAAGACCGCATGGTATTGCATGAGCTTCACAGTACTGATTTTGCCTCACTTGATGAGCAATTTGCTGGAGACAGACATATACGTGTGGTTAAAGGTGATGGCTTAAAAGGACTGATTGCCGCAGTACCTCCACTAGAGCGCCGCGGTGTTGCACTGATAGATCCAAGTTATGAAATGAAAACCGACTATCAAGATGTTGCACACGCTATCATTAAGGCGCACAAACGCTTTGCAACAGGTGTTTATATGCTTTGGTATCCTGTCGTTGATAGAGCGCAAACTGAAGCTATGCTGAAAATATTGGCTGATAGCGGCATTAAAAATCAACTTAGAATTGAGCAATCAATTACGCCAGACAACAATGCCTTTGGTATGACAGCTGCAGGATTATGGGTGATTAATCCACCTTGGCAGCTAGATACCGCTGCTAAAGAAACTTTAGATTACTTAGAGCGCTGCCTAGGTCAAAGTGGCGGAAAAACAGTGGTTAAGCTAGAAGTACCTGAATAGAAAATACCTGAGTGAAATAGCTAAAAGTACTCAATAATAGATCATTGAAAAGCCACCGTTATTGGTGGCTTTTTAATGAATGAATTTCAGGTGATAAAGCCTGCTATACGCATCCTTTATCGCCAGAAAAAGGACGAACAATCAAACCCATCAAGGCACTGAAAAGGCCTACAGAAACGTCTTGCTGTGGATCTTTTCGAGACCATATTTCCACTCGGCGCATTGATTACCGGCAAGGTTAATATTTTATTCAATGTCTACATCCTTGTTTAACATTCTTTCTAGCCCCCTTTTTGCTTAACTCCTTAAGACGTTTTTAAAAAGCGCCAGCTGCACCAGGAAATACCACAGGGCTGGTATTACCGTCTTTTCCGACAGCAGCAACGCCATAGAGATAATTATCTATAACCATATTTTTCATAATAAATTCATTCACCTTGCCAACATAGCGGCTATGAGTCCATTCAGACTCAGTCGTTAGGCGCCAATAAACCCGATAGCCAACAACATCTTTATCACTATTATCATTCCACTGAATTTTAGTGTCGGGTTGCATGATCCCTTCAATCTTAACGCCTGTTGGCGGCGCAGGCGCCCAAGCCATTGAGGCTAAACTGATCGCATTTAATGCGGTTAGTTTGGCATTAAAGTCAAAATCAACGCCTTCAATCACATCACCATATTCGATACCGTTTTCGGTACGTAAATCTTGATGTTGGCGATCGTAATGTTCATTGGTTTCCATCACCCTAACAGCTGGCATACCCGCTTTATTAAATGGTAAGTGATGGCCACCACGGCCAAAACGGTCGAGACGATATACCAACATCACATCTAAATTCGTCATGTATTGGTCAGCCAAGGTTTTAATATTTCGGGCTAAATTACGTGAGGCTGAATCATTTTCGCCGCCACTAAAGTAACGCTCTTTTGCCTCGGCTTCTGTTTCAGCAATTCTCACCCCTTCTGAGAATACTCGAACGGTAGAATTGTTTATCACGCCGTTTATGCCTGCGATATTGCCTATCATGTCATTATTGAGTACGGCTTGAACTTGCCAATCATGTTTTTTAGCGTAATTAATCAATACATCACCACCATATAAGCCTTGCTCTTCACCTGACAACGCCGCATAAACAATGGTGCCATTAAACTCATATTTAGACAGCACTCGCGCCGCTTCTAATGCGCCAGCCACCCCTGATGCATTATCGTTTGCTCCAGGTGAATCTGAAGTAAAGTTCATCGGATCAGTTACACGAGAGTCTATATCCCCGCTCATCATAACGACTCGGTTAGGGTCAGTTTTGCCGCGTTGAATCGCAAAAACATTGACCACTTCAGTCGGCTCTGGAATTCGTTTTCCTGTGACCGTTTCGCCGACCATCACCACTTCAAGACATCCGCCACAATCAGCTGAAATGCGTTCAAATTCTTCTTTAATCCAACGCCTTGCCGCGCCAATACCACGCGTATCCGATTTAGTTTCCGATAAGGTATGCCTTGTGCCAAAGCTTACTAGCTTGGCAACGTCATCATGTAAGCGCTCAGCTTTGGGAGCCACAGCAATATCATATAAGCGTAAGTCTTCTTGCGAAGGTGCTGGCGCAGCACTCGCGCCAAAACTGATTAGTGACATGAGGCCAGCCAATGCAGCGGCCGTTTTGGTGAGTTGTAATACTTGTTTCATAAGTTCCTCTAACTTTGCAGTGCAGTGCGGTAGCGTTTTAAGAGTATTTTGACTCGCTCTACATAGGCTTGGGTTTCAGGATAAGGCGGTATGCCTTGATATTTAGTGACTGCCGTAGGTCCCGCGTTATAGGCTGCGCAGGCCAAATCAATATCGTTATCAAAGCGTTTGAGTAAATAAGCCAGATACTGACTGCCGCCCCAAATATTTTGCTTAATATCGTAGGCGTCACTGACCCCTAACTCTTTGGCGGTTGCAGGCATTAATTGCATTAAGCCAACTGCACCCACTTTTGAGCGCGCTTTAGCATTAAAAGCAGATTCAGCATGGATAACTGCTCGTATCAACGCTGGATCTAAATCAAATTGTTCTGCAGCATCAGTTATATAATCGCTATGTTTAGAAGCGAATAAAGGAATACGGTGCCAATCGACTTGCGAGTTCACTTGGCAGGCAAAGCAGTCATAAAGTAACACTTCAAAATCTGCGCTGTCCGGTACGATATTAGAAAAGGTGGTGATACCGCCCTGTTCATATTGATAGATTTTACGCTTAGGCTTATTACTGGTCTTCAGGCTTTGATCAGAAAAAGATGCCGTTTTTGATGGCTTAACCCATTTAGGCTTGCTTACTGATTTAACTGGAGTTTGCACCGTATTTATATCAACCACAGGCTGCGAGATAACTTTAGGTTGTAGCACTAACATAGGTTTAGGCAAATCATCAGGTAAAGCCACAACTGCTGGGTGAAGTACCTGCTGCTTTTTAGGTTTTAACTGCAGGCGACTTTCAACATCTTGCTTTACTTGCTCTTCCGCAGGGAGCACTACGATTGGTGCTAATAGTACTTGCTTAGATTTTTGCTGTTGTTTAACTTCAACCTGAGGTACAGATACCCGAGTCGTTTTAGTATGAGAAGAAGAGGGAAGGTACCGTTCTTGACGTTTTACTGGTTCAGGAGATTTTTCTAGCTGCTCTTTTTGTACCACTTCAGTAATTTTTGTCGTTGTTGGAGAAAGCGATTTTTGTGGTTTTAACTCAGTAGCAAGACTTTCTTCTGCCATTGGCGTCATGGATACTTTGGCTTTTTTTATTGCCGATGGTTCTGACTCATACCCAGCAAAAACACTACCGAGTAGCAAGGCGCTAGCGGCATATGTAGCAACAACACGGTTAATTAAACTCAGTAATTTATTCATTGTTCTTATAATTATTTAATAAAACTATCTGTCTTTTTTGTATCAATCACAGCTGGTAACTTGAACAAAGCAATAAGTAAAACACTAGATTCACTATTTACTCACCTATGATATCGAGACCGGTTCAGTTTAATGTTATCTGTCTCACCTCTCCATAATAGCCACAAATCAGTTCAAAGTTCATCCTAGTCAGTTAAAAGCGGTGTGTTTTTATTGCACACAATTTTACAACTTAGTCAAAAACCTGATAAAAAACAGGGTTAAAACCTTATAAAATGAATGCTTTACATTTAGCTACAACGAAATACTGATTAAACTATATAATCATCAACAAAAAACAGATATTATTTTTTTTATCATTAAAAAACATAAAGCTAAAACAAAATAGTAGTGGGTGTTTTTTATACCCTTACACAAAAAAATCATGGTTTTATTAGATGTTTTGATTAAAATGAGTTGTCATTACGTTGCGTTGATTGAATAACTGTTGTTAAGTATTATTTATCAACTTTTTCATCGTTAATTTAAGCTTAATTTAAAATTTATAAGCTAGTCTGTAAGTTGGCAAAATCTCAAACTCATAATAATTAAGCCAAGCTAAAGGGAAGATCATGTCCGTTACGTCATCAAATACTACGCCACCTAATAATGGGGCGCCGCCATCCAACAATACACCACAAGATCTCGCCTCAAGTGGGGCTTTCGTAAAATTTCTTAATATTGTTGAGCGTTTAGGTAACTTATTACCTCACCCGATTACCTTATTCGCCATGTTCTGTTTAGCCGTGATCGCTCTCAGTGGTATCGCAGGCTATTTTGAGCTTACTGTCGCAGATCCAAGACCAATAGGCAGCTCAGGCCGCAGCGAAGACGGATTGATCCACGTCGTCAGCCTAATGAACGCCGAAGGCTTGAGAATGATTGTCTCAAACCTCGTCACTAACTTTACTGGCTTCACGCCACTAGGTACCGTACTTGTTGCCTTACTAGGTGTAGGTATTGCTGAACGTTCAGGCCTGCTTTCTGCCGCTATGCGTTTACTGGTCATGGGCGCGTCAAAGCGTTTAGTTACCCTGACAATTGTGTTTGCAGGTATTGTCTCAAATACAGCCTCTGAACTAGGTTATGTAGTGCTTATCCCAATGGCTGCGATGATATTCCATTCATTGGGACGTCATCCTTTAGCTGGTCTAGCAGCCGCATTTGCAGGGGTTTCTGGTGGCTACAGTGCCAACTTATTACTCGGCACGGTCGATCCATTATTGTCAGGTATTACTGAAGCTGCTGCACAAATGATTGATCCAGATTATATCGTTGGCCCTGAAGTAAACTGGTATTTCATGTTCGTGTCGACGTTTTTAATCACCACCTTAGGCGCGATTGTTACTGAGAAAATTGTTGAGCCCAAATTAGGTAAATACGATGTTTCAGAAGCGGCTGATGATTTATCTGAACAGCAGATGGATAAGGTTACCCAAACTGAAAAGCATGCATTAAAAATGGCCGGTTTTTCAGTATTAGTGTTTTCAGGATTATTAGCCCTAACTATCGTGCCTGATTGGGGCGCATTGCGTAACCCAGATACAGGCTTAGTGGCAGGCTCACCTTTCTTAAAAGGGATTGTTGCCTTCATCTTTATTGGTTTCGCGATTCCCGGTTTGGTATACGGTAAAGTTGTTGGCACCATGAATAAAGACACTGATGTCATCAACGCCATGTCTCATAGTATGAGCACCATGGGTATGTACATCGTGCTGGTGTTCTTTGCTTCACAGTTTGTTGCTTTCTTTAAATGGACGAACCTAGGCGCGGTACTTGCGGTAACTGGTGCTGATGCATTAAGCAGTATTGGCTTAACTGGGCCATTAGTATTTGTGCTGTTTATTATGCTGTGTGGGGTGATTAACTTGATGCTGGGTAGTGCTTCTGCTCAGTGGGCAGTGACAGCACCTATTTTTGTACCTATGTTGATGTTGGTGGGTTACGCACCTGAAACCATTCAAGCGGCTTACCGTATTGGTGATTCTGTTACTAACTTGATAACCCCAATGATGAGTTACTTCGGGCTTATTCTTGCGGTAGCAAGTCGTTATAAGAAAGACTTAGGTATCGGCACACTCATCGCCACCATGTTGCCATACTCAATCGTGTTCTTTATCGGTTGGACCTTGTTCTTCTTCCTATGGGTATTCGTTCTAGGCTTCCCTGTAGGTCCTGGCGCGGCGACATACTACACGCCTTAGGATAATAAACAATTGAGCAATCAAACCAGTCATGAGTCATCTTATGGCTGGTTTTTTATTGGCAATAAACTCTCCCATCTATAGCTAATCTTACTTCAATAGCTCCACGAGCTCTTGCTCATACTGTTCAAGATAATCTAAATTAAAACCCGTATGCTGCTGAACAAGCTCACCTTGTCGGTTAAAAATAAAACTGCTTGGCATACCTTTGAGTGCAAATAGTCTTGCGACCTCACTATCTGGATCGTAACGAACGGCAAAATCAGCGGGAAAGTCTTTTAAAAAACTCAACGCTAACGGTAATTCAACATCAAGGTTAATGGCTACAACGGCCAAACCTTGTTGCTGATATTTAGTATGCATTTGGTTCATCCACGGAAAAGACTTTCGACAAGGGCCGCACCATGACGACCAAAAGTCCACATACACGACTTTACCTTTAAACTCGCTCAAGCTGACTTGCTCACCAAGCTCGTTTTGCACCATGTGACTTAAAGAAGGCGCGGCATTCACTTTCAGAGCAGATATGGCAAGTACAGCCATTAATGCCATATTCAGTATTAATTTTTTGCGCGCTATTGTTAATTCCATATCAATTTCCAAACTGGTGTCATTGTATTATCAGCGTGTATATCTCTAACTATTAAACTTACGTTTATCCCACTACGCAAGGATCAATAAAGCGTTAGCTATTTAGCTTTGACCTAATTATTTATGTTCGGACATAAAAAAGCCTGCAAATTGCAGGCTTTTAAGTTTATGAATCAGTTAACTTAACGATTAACTTTTTTCAGTGGTTTCCGCTTCAGCTTCAGGCGGTTTGTAGCCTTTACGCTCTTTCTTACTGAATATTTTCTCAACCACTACGAAGAATAATGGAATTAAGAAGATACCAATAAAGGTTGAGCTCATCATGCCACCCAGTACACCAGTACCTAGTGCGTTCTTACTACCAGAACCAACACCTGTACTGATTGCTAACGGCACAACACCTAAACCGAATGCTAATGATGTCATTAGAATTGGGCGTAAACGTACACGAACCGCGTGCAATGTCGCCTCAATCAAGCCGGCACCTTTGTCGTAGAATTCTTTAGCGAATTCTACAATTAAGATCGCATTCTTGGTTGCAAGCCCCACCGTCGTCAGTAGACCTACTTGGAAGAATACGTCATTAGGTAAACCACGACCATTCATCGCTATTAGTGCACCAATAACACCAAGTGGTACAACTAAGATAACCGCAAACGGTACCGACCAGCTCTCGTAAAGTGCTGCAAGTACGAGGAATACCACTAAGATTGACAAGGCGTAAAGCGCTGGCGCTTGGTTACCTGACAATCTTTCTTCGTATGATAAACCGTTCCACTCAATACCAAATCCTGGTGGTAACTGTTTCACCATTTCTTCGAAATCAAGCATCGCGTCACCAGTACTGTATCCTGGCATTGTTGCACCTTGGATATTAATCGCTGGTAAGCCGTTAAAGCGTTGTAGCTGAGGTGAACCGTATTCCCATGTACCTGTTGTAAAGGCAGAGAAAGGTACCATTTCACCTTCGGAGTTACGCACGTACCAAGTATCTAAGTCACTTGGCTGCATACGATATTCAGCTTCACCTTGAACATATACTTTCTTCACACGACCACGGTCAATAAAGTCATTCACATACGAGCCACCATAAGCGGTAGCCAATACGCTGTTAACATTATCAATATCAACGCCTAGGGCGCGGATCTTGGCTTGGTCTACATGAATTTCATACATAGGTGCATCTTCTTGTCCGTTCGGACGAACACCTACTAAGTTTGGATTTTGCGCTGCCATGCCTAACAATTGGTTACGTGCTGCAATCAAGGCATCATGCCCCATACCACTACGGTCTTGCAGGTACATATCGAAACCATTCGAGGTGCCCAACTCAATTACAGCAGGCGGTACGAATGCAAATACCAGTGCATCTTTAATCTGCTGGAATCGGCCCATTGCACGATTAGACAATGACTGAACATCTTGACCAGCTTCAGTACGATCAGCCCAATCTTGTAGGCCTACGAATGAAATACCCATGTTCTGACCAGAACCTGCGAAACTGAAGCCTGCAACACTGAATACTGATTTTACCGTGTCACCTTCTTCATTCAGGTAATAGTCACTCACTTCTTCCAACACTTTAATGGTGCTTTCTTGGGTCGAGTTAGTTGGCAAAATAGCTTGGGTGAACAAGATACCTTGATCTTCATCTGGTAAGAATGCTGTTGGCATGCGCATGAAGATCCACGCTGTTGCAATAACCAGAACAAGATAAACACCCATCATACGTACTGTGCGCTTCAAGATAGCCGCAACACTTGCTTCATAACGTGAAGTTAGCTTATCGAAGTTACGGTTAAACCAACCAAAGAAACCCGTTTTAATATGAGTATGACCTTTAGGGATAGGCTTAAGCATGGTCGCACATAACGCAGGAGTTAAGATCATCGCGATCAATACTGATAATGACATTGCTGTCACAATCGTGATTGAGAACTGACGATAAATAACACCTGTCGAACCTGACATAAATGCCATAGGAACGAATACAGCGGATAGTGTTAAACCAATACCAATTAGAGCGCCGGTAATTTGATCCATTGACTTTCTGGTCGCTTCGAGTGGACTGAGGCCCTCTTCGGACATTACCCTTTCGACGTTTTCCACCACGACAATGGCGTCATCTACCAATAGACCAATAGCCAGTACCATTGCGAACATGGTCAACGTGTTAATCGAGAAACCTGTCGCAGACAAGACTGCAAATGTACCAAGCAGTACTACAGGTACAGCAATAGTCGGAATCAAAGTAGCTCTGAAGTTCTGTAGGAACAGATACATAATCAAGAATACTAAGATAACCGCTTCAACCAGCGTATGCACAACACCTTCGATTGATTTTTCAACGAAAGGAGTCGTGTCGTATGGGTAGTAAATTTCTAAGCTATCTGGGAAATAAGCTTGAAGTTCTGCTAGCTTTTCACGCACGTTATCTGCCGTATCAAGTGCGTTTGCACCTGTAGCTAACTGAATACCAACACCCGCAGCTGGTTTGCCATTAAAGAAAGATTCAACTGAATAGCTTTCAGAACCTAGTTCAACACGTGCTACATCATTCAAATAAACGTTAGCACCTGATGAGTCAGACTTAAGAATAATCTCACGGAATTGTTCAGGCGTTTGTAAACGACTTTGAGCTGTTACTGTTGCGTTCAACTCTTGGCCAGCGATCGACGGTGCACCACCTAATTGACCTGCAGAAATCTGTGCATTTTGCTCTCTAACCGCTGCCATAACATCAATACTGGTTAAGTTGTATTGAGTGAGTTTTAACGGATCAAGCCAAATACGCATTGCATATTGCGCACCAAATAACTGAATTTCACCTACACCAGCAACACGACTAAGCGGGTCTTGAATGTTAGCAGCGACATAATCAGCAATATCGGTTTTCTGTAATGAATCATCTTCAGATACGAACGCAGCAACCATTAAGAAGCCAGCACTGGATTTAACAACGTTAACCCCTTGCGATTGTACTTCTTGAGGTAGCAAAGTCATTGCTGCTTGCAGCTTGTTTTGTACCTGTACCTGAGCAATATCAGGATCAGCTTCAGCATTGAATGTTAGGGTAATAGTCGCATTACCAAAGCTATCACTACTTGAAGCAATATAGCGTAAATGGTCAATACCCGTCATTCGCTGCTCAATAACCTGAGTTACCGTGTCTTCCATGGTCTTTGCAGACGCACCTGGATAAAACGCAGTAATTTCAACGGTTGGCGGTGCAATCGTCGGATACTGTGCAACAGGAAGATCTTTAATTGCTAAGACCCCTGCAAGCATGATTAAGATTGAGATCACCCAAGCAAAAATAGGGCGATCGATAAAGAAACGAGCCATAACGTTACCCTATTTAGTTGCTGGAGTTGCAGATAAAACTTGTGGTGCCACAACTGCGCCATGACGAATTTTTTGTAAGCCTTCGACAATTAACTTATCGCCAGCTTCTAGACCATCCGTAATACGCCATTGATGATTTATCACTTCAGCAGTCGTCACTATTCGTGACTCAGCTTTGTTTTCAGCACCAACAACCATAGCTACCGCTTGGCCTTTGGTATTACGTGTAATCGCTTTTTGAGGTACCAAAATCGCTTTTGGATCTTGACCCGCATTTAAAATCGCGCGTACATACATACCAGGTAGTAACACCCCATCAGGATTAGGGAATTCAGCACGTAAAGTCACAGAGCCAGTGGCTTCATCAACACTCACCTCAGCAAACTGCAATGTACCAGCTTGTTCATAAATAGTGCCGTCTTCAAGAACCAACTTAACTTCAGCATTGTCGCTTTGTTGTAGTTTGCCGTCTCTCAGTTTTGCCTTTAAACGCAATAACTGTGCACTTGACTGAGCAATATCAACATTGATTGGATCAAGCTGTTGAATTTTAGCTAATGTTGCTGCTTGGTTTGCTGTAACCAATGCACCAGGAGTCACACTTGATTTACCGATACGGCCAGAGATTGGCGCTTTCACTTCGGTGTACTCAAGATTAATATTGGCAGTATTAATCGCTGCTTTTGCAACAGTAACGTTAGCAATCGCTTCTTTGTATGCCGCATCCGCTTCATCAAAATCTTGCTTACTAATTGCGTTGGTTTGAACTAGAGCTGAGTAGCGGTCTGCTGTTGCTTTTGCCGATGCTAAAGAAGCATTCGCACTTGCTAAGTCAGCTTCAGCACTAATAAGCGCTGCAGTGTAGGTTGCTGAATCAATTTGATATAGCGATTGACCCGCTTCAACATCCTTACCTTCAACAAAACCACGGTTAGTGATAATACCTGATACCTGCGGACGTACTTCTGCTTCTAAATATGCGCGGCTACGACCAGGTAACTCAACTTGAATAGCTTGAGGTTGCTCAGTCACACTCAACACTCCTACAGGAACGGGAGGCGCTTTTTGCTGGGTTTGGCCTTGATCGGCTTTACCACAAGCGGTAATCCATAAAGCCGCAGTGATAACTGAGGCTATTTTCAGTGCTTTGTGCATGACTGTTCTTACTCCTAATGACATCATCAATAACCTTACGCTCCACTGCGTAAATAGTTACTAAATAGCGATATTCCTACGTTTCAATTTACTTACTTTTTGATGGGCACTGTTATCGCACACCCGTGTAAACTCAACAACCATTTAAAATATTATAAATTGTAAACAAATAATAAGCTTAGCCCCTTTGTTTCAGGGTTGTTAATGAGTTTGTGCCAACAAAAAACACAATCTATATATGTTACAGATACGTTGCGCTGTGGCGGGTTATAAAAGCAACAATATACAACATAACGTTAAAAAATATGCATATGAAATAGTATTTTATTTGGTTTAGTTTAGGTTAAACCAGATATTTTTCTATTTTCTATGAAAAACTTACTGTGATTGTAAGATCCACTCATGACCAGGCAGCATTTCTCGCCACCATCTTTGTGTTTTCTTCGGTGAAGCAACATTCACTGCATCACCAAAAACGGGGGTAATAACAGACACATTAGCCTGCTCACCCAATTGCACAATCCGCTCTAGCGGCTCAAACCAATCATGTAGTGACAGATCAAAAGTACCATTATGAATAGGCATCATGGCGGTTTGATGAAAGTTCTCACCATTTAAATCTTTATGCGCTTGCAGACTTTGTTCAGGCATCATATGGATCTCACTCCACAATTCATTATAGGCACCCGTTTCGATCATGGTGATATCAAATGGCCCGTAACGATCTCCAATTTCTTTAAAACCAGAAAAATAACCACCGTCACCACTAAAAAACAACTTACTATTTTCACCTTGGATGACCCAGCTCGCCCACAGACTGGTATCACGATCGAATAAGCCGCGACCCGAAAAATGCTGTGCAGGTGTTGCCACAAGTGTTAACCCATCCAAACTAAACTCGTTCCACCATGCTAGTTGCGTCACTTTACTTGGTTCAATACCCCACTCAATTAAATAATCACCCACCTTTTCAGGCGTAACAAAGTGCTGAACTTTATCTTGCAGCGCAATGACAGCTGCTTTATCAAGATGATCGTAATGGTCATGACTAATAATGACCGTCTTAATCGGAGGTAATTGTTCAATGTTTATTGGAGATTGATGAAAACGCTTTGGTCCGGCCCACTGAACAGGTGATGCTCTTTGGCTAAATACTGGATCTAAAAGAATATATTCGCCATCAAGACGAAGAAGTAACGTAGAGTGACCTAAACGGAAAATTTCATCTTGGTTAGAAAAGCTCAAGCTTGTCGCTGTCATTGGCTTAACTGGCACTTCAACTTCAGGTATTGGATGCAGTCTTTTGGTGGTTATATGGCTTTTAGCAATATTCCAAATATCACTTAAACCTGATTGATATTTGATATCTGTATTCTCATATTTTTCCGCTTCTGCTTTATTGGTCGTAAAAAGTGTTTTTATTGAAAAAGCCATCACCAATACCCCTACTAACATCAAAATGTATTTCATTATAAAACCCAAAAGTAAACTGCACGGTGCAGTTTAATAAAATATGATTGAAAAGTAAACTGCCCAGTGTAGAATGTCCTAAGATTTATATTGAGAACAAAATTGATGCCTACTGAAAAAATGACTTTAAGCCAAAAGAAACGTGCAGCGATTATTCATGCAGCCAAAGTGACTTTCACAGAGTTTGGTGTCGCGGCTACCAGCATGGACAAACTTGCTGAAGTCGCCGAAGTGTCAAAACGCACGGTTTACAATCACTTTGAAACTAAAGAAGCGATTGTCATGACCTTAATGGCAGACTTATGGGACCGTTCTTTTAAGCATAATGTTGCAGAGTATCAAAGCGATAGACCGTTACTTGAGCAGCTATCTGAAGTGGTATTTAAAGAAGTCAGTTTTATCAGTAGTCAGGAGTACATTGAGCTAACGCGTATGGCTATTGGTCACTTCTTCTATACGCCTGAGTCAATGAATAAAGAATTTCAGCGAGTCAAAAAACAAGAAAGTGCCACTATGCGTTGGATAAGGGCAGCCGCAGCAGACAAAAAGCTCGCGCTTACTGACGAAGAACTTGCCTTACAGCAAATACACAGCCTCATTAAAGGCAGCTGTTTTTGGCCCCAAGTCATGCAGTTTTCAGAAAGACTAAACCACGAAGAACAACAAAACATTGCAAATGAAGTCGCAAAAATGTTTTTGTGCCGCTATCAAGTCACACCGAGTGAATCACACTAACTATCTGACAATTAAACGCGATTATCACCGACACTAAGGGAAATGATTCGGCTAATGTGAGCGAGACTTAAGCCAGACTCTTGCTGCCAATGATTAAATGCAGCTTGGGATTGGCGTAAAGCGGTTTGTGAGGTAAAGCCTGCATCAACCACCTTGGTGGCTTTCAAATATGATTGAACGTCGTTAGTAAGCAAAAAAGTATCTTTACCTATGGTACGCAAAAAGTAAGGCCCTGTATTACCGCCTAAACGACTGCCTTTCTTTTTCAAAACTTGCCACAGTTGGGTAATCTCTTCTTCGGGCCAATTAGCGATAAACTCTGCGAAACTGCCATGTTCAGCAGCGAGTTGTTGAACCATATAGGCATTATCAACAATAGATTGGGTTTTCTTTTGATGGCGGATTAGGCTGGCGTCTGTGGCACGGGCTTGAATTTGGTCTGGCGACAGCATTAATACTTTGAAAGGTTCAAAATTAAAAAAAGCTTCTTCATAGGCAGGCCACTTATTCTCAACAACCCGCCATACAAAGCCACTTTGAAACACTTGCTTGCTCATCGCCGATAATAATTGCGCATCAGCATATTGACCAATTTCGTCAGCCTCTAATGATTGCGGCATTAATAAACCTAACGCTTTAGCGCCGCCTTTTCGCTCTGCAGCACGGTCAAAAATATCGCTAAATGTCTCTAATGTCGCCACAGTGGTTACCTACTCAATGTATTTTACGTTTGGGTATAATAACGTTTACGAAGCTAAACTCAATTTAGGTGCAAGATTTTGCTCTTTCTTAACCTGTAGAAACTCTTTCCATTTCACTATTTCAGGTGGCATCTCTGGCACAGGGCCAAAGTAGTCAGCAGCTTCAACGAGCTGTTTAATCGGAACTTGCTTACCGCGGCAAATAAACACCCCACGAATGTGCATGATGCAATGCAAGCCTCTAGCAGTGACAAAACGTTGTTCGATATAAAAGTATTTTTCGTCCCAACCTACTATGCGGGTTTCAATCTCAAATTTTTCCATCGGCTTAATATCACGGAAGAAAGTGAATTCAGACGCGTTAACGATAGGTAGCCATTTAAGTTTAAGGAGTTTTTTCATCAAACCCATTTCAGCAATCATATGGGTACGAGCAAGATCCATAAATGCAGGGTAACGTGAATTGGTTAAATGCATATTGATATCACAATCAAGTGGCCATGCACGGTAACTAATTCGGCTGGTATCTAAAAAGCCAATTTTTTTAGCCTGACGGTTACGCCAAAACAGTAACCACATTAGACGGAAATATAAATTCATATACTACTACTCCTTTTGAGCGCATCAGGCTATCAGAGGTCATACCAGCTATCAAGTCCACTCACTAAATTAACAAATCATTAAATAGAACAACTTATACGAAAATATGCGCTGTAGAGTTCAGCTATTCACTTGGAGTTAAAAATTATCTCCTCTGTGAGCGTTAGCACTTTTTTAAACGAGCGTTTTGGCTTACCATGGCGGCTCTGTTCACACATTGGGTGTGAGCAGGTTATTTTAATTCTCAGGGCGGGGCGAAATTCCCCACCGGCGGTGATGTTAACTTACCTTTATGTAATCTTAACTAAGCCCGCGAGCGCTCGATTCGTCGAGGTCAGCAGATTTGGTGATGTAGATGTAATGTCTACTATTCCAGAGCCGACGGTTAAAGTCCGGATGAGAGAGAATAGAAATACGCCAGTGAGCATATTGCTTGCTGGTGTATTTCGGTTGGCGTAAAAACCCTCTTTAAAGCCCTGATTCTGGTATTTTTTAGGAGTTAACCATGAATCAGCTATCACTACTTTCGCCATTTGGCGATCCTATCGAACGTGTTGAAAAAGCCTTATCAGCCTTGCGCGAAGGTAACGGCGTATTATTGCTCGACGATGAAGATCGTGAAAATGAAGGCGATATTATTTATTCAGCAGAACATCTTACTAGCAAGCAAATGGCATTAATGATCCGTGAATGCAGCGGTATTGTGTGCTTATGCTTAACGGATGATCAAGCCAACAAGCTTGAACTACCGCCAATGGTGCAAGATAACAATAGCGCCAATCAAACTGCGTTTACTGTGTCTATTGAAGCTAAAGAAGGCGTGACCACGGGTGTTTCAGCTCAAGACCGTGTAACCACGGTAAAAACAGCTACTGCAGCCAATGCTAAAGCGAGTGATCTTGCAAGACCAGGACATGTATTTCCACTTCGCGCACGCGCTGGTGGTGTTATGTCCCGCCGAGGTCACACCGAAGGCACGGTAGATTTAATGCAAATGGCGGGTTTACAACCTGCAGGCGTTTTATGTGAAGTGACCAACGAAGACGGCACTATGGCAAAAGCCCCTGAAATCGTCGCTTTTGGCCTTAAACACAATATGCCAGTACTGACCATTGAAGACATGGTGATGTACCGCCAACAATATGATTTAAAGTTAGCGTAAGCATATAAATAGCTAATATCACGACCCAAAAAAAGCGACTGAATAAGTCGCTTTTAATTCTTTTTATACCTGCACAATTAAGCCATTAAAGATCAATATACAGTTGGTTCAGCAAGGTTTTAATCTGCACGTCATCTTCTTCGAACTTAATACCAACGTTTACCTTACCGTCTTCATAGCGGCTGTTGCATACCTTAGCTGGGATACTGATCCCTTCGTTATTAGGGTTGCGGATCATCACAATAATGTCTTTCTGACTCACTTTTAAATTCGGGTTGTCCGTTTTAAATACGAAGCCACAACCTTTTGATGATATATCAGAAATAATGCCTTTTAGCTGAGTACCATGGCTAGCGTCATTTTCATCTTTAGCTTGAATGGCTGCAGGTAGGTGAGTGACGTAACGTTGATGGGTACGTAATTGACGGTTTTCGATTTGTTTTGGGTATGACAGAAAGATAAATTTTTCTGGAATTTTAGTGATATTACGAATTGTTGACTTAAAGGCATAACACTCGCCTTGTTGACCTTCTAACAAGTAACGCACCACTACACCATTACCTTCAACAAACACGTCTTTATAGTTGTTCATTTGCTGCGGCGCAGGATGTTTTAAAATAATATACTTGCCCAGTTCATAACCCACCAATGTCGCTTTGGTTCTAAACTTAACTGGAAAATCAATTTGTATATCCACCGATCTACCCGGTGTTAATGTAAAGAACACTTGTTCTTCTGGAGATGGTTGCTCGTTCAAAATACGAATCCGTTCAAATTATGCTATCGATAACATAGTAATGTAACTTTAATGATTTAATAAGTTTATCTTACAAAACAATCAATCCTGACAAGATGAAAACAAAAAAAGACACCCCTAAAGTTACTATTTATAACCTAGAGTGTCTTTAAATTTTATTATTTTACTGATTAAAAGCAACTACTTATTAATCTTCATTTGAACTTAGGCATTAATACCTGAGTGACGTAATAGTGCGTCGGTATTCGGCTCACGCCCCATAAAACGAACAAATAAAGTCATAGGCTCTTCACTGCCACCCATCTCTAGGATGTTATTCAAGAAGCTTTCACCCGTTTCAGGGTTAAAAATACCTTCCTCTTCAAAGCGTGAAAATGCATCAGCAGATAATACTTCAGCCCATTTATAGCTGTAATAACCTGCAGCATAGCCACCAGCAAAAATATGCGCAAAACCATGCTGAAAACGATTAAACGCAGGTGGTACATTCACAGCAACTTGTCCACGTACTTCATCAAGAATACCTTGAATATCTGCGCCTTTTTCGGCGTCAAATTCATGGTGCATTCTGAAATCGAACAATGAGAACTCAAGCTGACGTAACATCATCATGCCTGATTGGAAGTTCTTTGCAGCCAGCATTTTATCAAGCAATGCTTTTGGTAATGGCTCACCTGTTTCAAAATGACCTGAGATTTCAGCTAATGCCTCTTCTTGCCAGCACCAGTTTTCCATAAACTGACTTGGTAACTCCACTGCATCCCAAGGCACACCATTGATACCTGCCACACCGCCAACATCGATTTGAGTTAGCATATGGTGAATACCATGACCAAATTCATGGAATAAAGTGGTTACTTCATCGTGAGTAAATAATGCAGGTTTGCCATCGACTGGACCATTAAAGTTACACGTTAAGTAAGCAACAGGTTTTTGCAGCCCTGAACTTGTTACACGGCGGCCGCGACAGTCATCCATCCAAGCACCACCACGTTTACCGCTGCGGGCATACAAATCAAGATAGAAACTACCACGATGAACTTTTTCAGCATCATAAATGTGGAAGAAACGCACATCATCATGCCATTTATCAAAGTCTTGCTGTTCTTCTATGCTTAAGCCAAATAGACGTGACACGGTATAGAACAAGCCCGATAACACCTTGTCTTCAGGGAAATATGGACGCAATAATTCTTGTGAGACTTCATATTTATGCTGCTGTAATTTTTCAGCATAAAAACTCAAATCCCAAGATGCCATTTCAGTAACATCAAAGTGCTCTTTAGCAAACGCTTTAAGCTCAGCAAGCTCAGATTTACCTTGCTCTTTTGAGCGAAGTGCAAGCTCATTGAGGAAAGATAGTACTTGGCTAGAATCGTTGGCCATTTTGGTGGCCAGTGATTTATCGGCATAGCTATCAAAGCCCAATAACAGTGCCAGCTCATGACGTAACGCTAAAATTTCATCCATATTGGCACTGTTATCAAACTCGCCAGCATTTGGGCCTTGATCCGATGCACGAGTCACGAACGCGCGATAACACTCTTCGCGTAATTCACGGTTTTCGCTGTAAGTCATCACAGGTAAGTAAGATGGGAAATCTAAAGTAAATAACCAACCTTCAAGCTCTTTCGCTTCAGCCATGGCTTTTGCCGCAGCAACTGCTGACTCTGGTAGTCCAGTTAACTGTGATTCGTCAGTAATCAACTTCGTCCATGCTTGCGTAGCATCAAGCAATTGATTTGAAAAACTGCTGGTCAGTTCTGATAAACGCTTTACGATTTCACCGTAACGCACTTTTTGTTCATCATTTAAGCCAATACCTGATAATTCAAAGTCACGTAAGCTTTGAGTCAGTAAGGTTTGCTGCGCTGTAGAAAGCTGCTCGAAATCTGCTGATTCTTGAATAGATTTATAAGCTTGATAAAGGCCTTGGTGTTGACCCACAAAAGTGCCATATTCAGATAATAAAGGTAGGCATGCATCATGAGCTTCACGCCATTCGTCAGTACTGGTGACTGAGTTCATGTGCGAGACCGGAGACCAAATCTTACTTAGCTGATCATCCACTTCTTCTAATGGCTCAATTAAATTTTCCCATGAGTATGTGCTGTTATCTGCTAACACTTCATCAATTTTGCTGCGACATTGAGCAATGGCATGTTCAACAGCAGGTTGAATATGTTCCGCTTTAATTTTCGAAAACTGCGGTAACTCGCTTTGCTCTAATAAAGGATTATCTAGCAATGTGTTGCTCATAGGTGATTCCTCGGGAAATAGGGTAATAATTGCCTGTAGTTTATTAATAAGGGCTCGAGTTGATGAATTCAAGTCTACAGCTTGATTGAAAGCCTCTAATTAACGGCTCAAATCCAGTAAGTTTCTACTCTGCTATAACTTGAGATCCTCCATCTACAGAGATAATTCAAATCACTACCTTAAAATAACCTTAAAAAACGTGAACCGCTGCACAAACTAATTTACGTAGCCTTTACACTTTAATTATTGACAAGCTGATCGCAAATCTAACTCGTTCTCATTCTTAATAATTCCGAATCATGTATTCTTACCGCATCTTTATTTCACCGATGAGAACATCACTGATATGAAAACATATTTGAACCCTTTACTTTTATCATTGATCAGCTTTTCAGCAATGCTATCTAACCAAGTTCATGCCGAAGATATTGAATTTGGAGTCGATTTAGGCTGGGATTCAAAATACATATCAGAAGGCCGAAATAACTTAGCTGACGGCGGTGTTTACCTTGGCGGAGCTTCTGTCACGAGTGGCGACTTAACGACTTATGCCGCAGTGGTAAGAGGCGATTCAGAACACTATACCGAATGGAATTTTGGTTTAGAGTACGCTTTACACCTACATGAAGATTTAGAAACCGTAGTGGGTTACCAACGACTTGAGTTTTATGGCGACGAACGTGGGCACGACAATGAGTTTTTTGCTGAAGTAGCATATACAGGTGTGGATTGGTTAATCCCATCAGTTGCTTACACCTATGCTACTGAAGCGGGTGGATATTTTATCGAGGTCAGCCTGCACAGTCCTTGGCAATTAACCGAACAATTCTCTGTCACCCCATATATCACCCAAGGATTTGATTTCCAGTACGCTACCGAAGAACATAATGGCGCTAACCATTTTCAAATGGGGGTTGAAGCCAGTTATGCCCTCACCAGTAATATTGCTATCAGTGCTCACTTTAGCCATGTTATAGCCATGGATGACATTAAAAAAGAAGCTAAAGCGGAAGGCTACACTGGCAGTTTAGATGAAAGCTATGGTGGTATTCACTTAAGCTGGAGTTTTTAAGCTCACTTTTAATACCTCATAACAATCAACTCGATTGCAGTCACTTCTGGCAAACATCTGTATTCACTTCTAAGCTAAGTGAGCCGTATCAAATCATGATACTGGCTCACTACAAGCAAAGGAATGCTTATGAAACAGATTCAGGGACTTTTCCGTCTATTCAACGGTAAACTTGCCAACAAGTTTAACGACGACCAACTCACACCTTTAATCATTGTGATATTAGCCTTGCCACTCACTAGTTCCACTCAAGCTAACGACCTAAGCCAACTGACTCAATCAAGTAAAACTGAAAGTAATCGCACACAGCAATCCACTAAAAAACCACAACCTTCACTCGCTATTGGCAGCGTACTTGATAACCAAGGCAACCCTATCACTTTGCCAATTCCGCAAAGTGCTCTCGAATACTCTGCAGATGAAATGCAGCTAGATAGATCTGCATCAGCGCAGCTGTCATCACGCAAACGGTCACCTCATTCATCACCTGCAGCCAAATCCAATACTAAAACGGCGGTCGCCAACGATCCAAGTTGTCGCTGGTTAGCCAGTCGAATGACCTATTTGAAGCGTCACATCAAACAGCAGCAAGCTGAATATCATCAAACCGAGTTAAGTCACAGACAAAAAGAATGGGACTGTATGAACTGTGCAACCTCAGGACCCACTCAAGCACAACATTCAAGCTGCCAATATAAACGTTAGCGTCAATTTCATCTTACAACCTCTCAAACCGTTGCAATAAATTACAATTTAATACGGTCTTTGAAACTAGCTTGTGATGGCATTCCACCCTACAATGGCTGCAATAAAATCATTCGAACTCAAAAAGACACTTATTAAAGTCAGGCTGTAATTAATTGATAGCTTGGCAGAAGTAATAAATAGAGAGGGTTAACATGGCTCAACATTATGACTATATCTGCCTAGGTGCAGGCAGTGGTGGTATCGCATCTGGTAATCGTGCAGCAATGCGCGGTGCAAAAGTTTTGGTTATTGAAGCAAAACATGTTGGCGGAACATGCGTAAACGTCGGCTGTGTACCGAAAAAAGTCATGTGGTATGGCGCTCATGTAGCTGAAGCAATGCATTTATTTGCCAAAGATTATGGCTTTGACGTGACCGTAAATAACTTCAACTGGAACACCCTAGTTGATAACCGTGAAGCCTATATCGGTCGTATCCATGATGCTTACGGACGTGGTTTTGCCAGCAATAATGTTACCTTGCTTAACGGTTACGGTAAGTTTGTCGACGGTAGAACCATTGAAGTCGATGGCGAGCATTACACTGCTGATCATATCCTTATCGCCACTGGCGGCGCGCCAACGATTCCGAATATTCCAGGTGCTGAATACGGTATCGATTCTGACGGTTTCTTTGCCCTACGTGAGCAACCTAAACGTGTTGCTGTAGTTGGCGCGGGTTATATTGCTGTTGAACTTGCAGGTGTATTACATGCTTTAGGCAGCGAAACCCATTTATTAGTTCGCAAACATGCGCCGCTACGTAATTTTGACCCAATTTTGACTGACACTTTAGTTGAAGCAATGGACATCAATGGGCCAACACTGCATACCCATAGCATTCCAAAAGCTGTGGTAAAAAATGCTGATGACAGCCTCACGCTAGAGCTTGAAAACGGTGAAAGCATCACTGTCGACAGCTTAATTTGGGCAATTGGCCGTTCACCATCAACTGGCAATATCGGTATTGAGAACACTGATGTAAAACTGAATGACAAAGGCTATGTTGTTACTGACGAGCAGCAAAATACTACTGCAAAAGGTATTTACTGTGTTGGTGATATTATGGAAGGCGGCGTAGAGCTGACTCCTGTTGCTGTTAAAGCAGGTCGTTTATTATCAGAGCGTCTATTTGGCAATATGCCAAATGCGAAAATGGACTACAGCGTTATTCCAACCGTAGTATTCAGTCATCCACCAATTGGCACTATGGGCTTAACTGAACCAGAAGCCATTGAACAATACGGCGAAGATAATATTACAGTGTACAAATCAGGGTTTACCTCTATGTATACTGCGATTACTGCACACCGTGAAGCATGCAAAATGAAGTTGATTTGCGCAGGCGAAAACGAAGTGGTTGTAGGTATTCACGGTATTGGCTTTGGTATGGATGAAATCCTGCAAGGTTTTGGTGTTGCTATGAAGATGGGCGCAACCAAAGCAGACTTTGATGCAGTTGTAGCTATTCATCCAACAGGCGCAGAAGAGTTTGTTACCATGACACGTTAATGTAGAAAAGATACACATACATTATTTCAACTCTGGAACTTCTTCCAAAGCCAACTATACTTTTACAGGTTTAGTTGGCTTTTTTAGAGGTAAAGAAAAATGGCTACTCTTTTCAAATCTTCTGATGTTTATGTCAATTGGGATAAAGATGAAACAATGGAGTCGCATAACTTAGGAAGTTTACCTACCCTTTACGGACAAGACGGTAGATTTATCCATTCAGTCAACGCTTGGTTCTTTGATTTAATTGCTACACAAAAACTTAAAAACCTCAGTTCGTATTCTAGAGCCCTGTTGCTATATTGGTCATTTTTAGAAGAAAACTCATTGTGTTGGGATAAAATCCCCCCATTAAAAGGCTTAAACCTACATATTTATTTAAATATTATTTATTAACTGAAATTGAAAATGGAAGAGTTTCACACTCGACAGCTAATCATTACTTAAAACATGTAGTTCAATTCTATATTTGGGCTATTGAAGAGTCAGAAATCAGCATACCTAACGAGAAGTCAGCTCCATTTTCTATTGAATTTGTCACAGTAAAAAAGTCAGATAGACTTGCCTATTTAAAGCCTAAATTTATTGTTCAATCTTCAGACCTTAGAATACGTGTTCCTAAAAATCCTGAGAATAACCTTAACCCTTTAACAAAAGATTCGTTAATTGCATTTACTTCCAAATTAAATGATCAATCTATTGAATTTCAGTTAATTTGCTTCTTAGCAGTCTTAAGTGGATTACGAATAACAGAAGCATGTTCCTTTACATTAGAGGCACTAAATAGTGCATTCCCAACTTCTGATAATAAAAGTAGATTTGCCTTAGTATTAGGGCCTTCAACAGGTGTTAAAACTAAATTTAACAAACAAAGAAAAATTGAAATTTCTGCACTTTTGTTATCTAGATTGAGAAGCTACTCAATAAGTGAAAGGCGTTTAAAAAAAGTTAACAAGTTAAAAGTGAAAAGCAAATTCGAACCACTATTCATTAGCCAATATGGTAACCCGATAAAAAAAGATACATTAAGTTCTCGCTGGTCGGAATTTAGGAAAGAAATAAAGAGTATACCATTCGACTTTAATTATACTTTTCATGACTTAAGGTGTTCTTATGCCACGTATCGCCTTAATGATTTACTTAATGCTGGACTACCTATTAGTGAAGCTCTTGACTGCCTTATGTCTTGGATGGGCCACAACCAAATAAGTACAGTTATGAAATATATAAAATACTTAAAGCAAAAATCAGCTATTGAAAACAAGTTTGCCTTACTGGATCAGATAATGCACGAGGCAATAGAGGGAGCAAAATGAAGTCAAGTGACACAAGTAATATTTGGCTACCAAATTTATGTCAAGCACAGAGAGATGGTGCTAACACTATTCATTACCTCGATTTCAACAGAATAAGGTTTTTGGGAATTCCAACAACTCAGGAAATTAAAAGCTTTCGAGTGACTCAATACGCTCAACGAGATCAATTAGCACTTGAGTTTAAACAAACACTGATGATGCTTAGCAAAGAAAGATCTACAGCTACAATTTCCAATTACTTTTCAAGATTTACTTCTTACTTAAAGTGGTGTGACTCTAACGTCCTCCCTCCTATTGAGCTAGAAACAATCAAAACTTACTGTGATTATATTTATAACCGTTACCGAGCTGGTAATATCAAGAGTGGAAGTTACATCACAAAAATATCATCATTAAGAATCATCTTATCAAATTTAGAGCTAAATAATGCTTCTGCGAACTGGCTTGATAGTGCAATTATTTTAGCTAGGAATGATTCTTCACCTTATGAGGCATATTCTAATTCTGACTTAAAAAAAATGTTACCTCTTCTAAGAGCGTTTTTTAAACAAACAGCGAAGCAATTCATGATTTCACCTGAAAAATATATGAAAGCTTCTAAAACGACTTCACCAATGACTTTTGAATGGCAAGGTACATCCACTCCAGTTTACCTAGCCGTAAACAAAATGATGATTTCAGCTACATTTCTGTTGGCTTATTACACGTATTCAAATGCTACTCAACTATTTAACCTCAAGCGGCCTAAAAACGTTGGGGTTGATAAAGAAAGTTGGTATGTCATGCCAGCTTTTAAGAGAAGAGCATTTAAAGTCATTACTATTGAAATAGGCTCACATCACATTGATATACCTAAATATTGTATAGATTTTTTTGAAACACTTCTTGAGGTTTCAAAATTAGTAGATAGCTCTAGTGATGCTCTTTTAGTTCAAACATGCTGGGAAGGTAAGAAAGCGCCCATGAACAACGCATTTTTACGAGATTTTAATAGCATTTTTATCAGAAAGTATTTCCCAATGACTGATGCGGCAGGAAGAGAGCTTAGGCTAAACGTCTCTAGGTTTAGGGCTACAGGAAGCCAAATATCACAATGTAATAGTAATGAGATAGAAACTGCTCTTTTGTTAAATAATACTCCTAACATCATTAGAAAAAATTATTCCGAAGGGAACAGATTTGAAAATACTAAAATGATGCAAGAGGCTTTATTAATCAGGGAAGAACAAGCTAAAAGTAGCTCAACTATAAAGCAGGCTAAAGAGACTCTTTGTATAAAGGTTCTTACTTATGAAGAGTTAATAAATAACTTTTCCTCCCAAGTAAAACAATCAGCACATGGCGCCTACTGCTCTAGTCCATTCGGCGAGCAATCTAAGAAATTTAACAAGAAAGTCAATTCACATAATTTAGATGAACCTGGTTTAGCATGCGCAAATCTACTGGCATGCTTTGGGTGTCAACATCAGGTAATAGTTCAATCGATTGAAGACATTTGGTGTCTTTTATCATTTAAAGATTGCCTTGAAGAGTCACTATACTTTCATTTGAACAAAAAGCACTTTAACCAAAATTTTTCAAAAACATTGGAGTACATTAATCAAGTTATTCTTCCAAAAATAAAACAAAGATTACTTAATAAGGCTGAAGCTAAATTAGAGAAAACGGGCCGACACCCGCTTTGGCTTAATCCCGATTTGTTACCTAGGTAAGTAAACATGATTCCACTAATTAACATACCCAATGGATTACCAAGAAACTTATTAGTTGACGCTATAGATGTAATCGAATTAAGAAATAAAAGTCATTGGGAAAAACTTGATCAAACTTTGATTAGCAACAGTAGAGACGGAAATGAACTCAGTTATTTCGGGGATCAAGTCTGGCTAATGGAGGCCTATACATCAAATTTGCAAGTGACAAAAAAAGATTCCTTTGATTTCAGTTTCATAAAATCATCTAAAAATTTAACGATGGAATTAAAGCTCATTGTTTACGGTTGGATATTTCGAAAAAACAGCACACGAAGCAGGCATATAAAAATCCAAACATTAGTAAACAGATTAGCCGCAATAAAAAAAGTATATATTTTTTTAAATGAAAATAACTACGAATCAATATCTGAGCTAGAAAACCCCGTAACCTCACAAAAATTAGATTCTTTCTTAATTAAAAAAACTTAGCTCAACGAACTCTAGAGCACGTTTACGCAGGTATTAATAGTGTCATCCGACTACAATCCTGGCTTCAAATAGATTTATCTCTTTCCATAACAAAACCGTATGAACATGCTTTAAGACTTAGTAATAAAACTCCTCAACAAACACTGGCCATACCCGAGAGAATAGCGGATGAACTCTATGCAAAAGCAATTGAATTAGTTGAAACCTTTTACCCACATAGAGAAACACTAGCAACTATCGAAAGAGAACTACAAGAAAACTACCTGAAAGGACAAGCTGTAGTTGAAAAAAATAGAAGATGGAATTTGGAATTTTTTAAACTCGACTTCTGTAGATGGTTCAAAAAATCATGCTAAAGCTGCAGAAATAAATAAAGCGATGCCATACAAAGCTTCTGTAATTTTAGCTAAATATTCATTAAAACCTCCTTTCAAAGACATAAAGACAGCTGCGAAGTGGAAGAAGTTATATGGCCGGATAACAACGGCATGCTACATATGCTGTGGAGCATTTTCAGGAATGCGTGACTCAGAACTGAGTGCACTGAGACCAGATAGTTATTTTTGTGACGAAATCAATGGTCATACATTCCATTTTCTACAATCTAGAACCTTTAAATTTGGTGAAAAGAATACGACTTGGGTAACCTCACCCATCACAGAAAAAGCAATCGAACTCATGAAGTTTTTCACACACTATTGGCGAAAAGAGCTGAAAGGAGACATTTCAATCGAGGAGAACAATTATCTTTGGTTAAATAGAACTGCTCGCTCAAAAATACCAGTGATAATAACTAAGTGGCCAGAAAGGTTACAACTTTTTTCAGAAACGTATAACACAATAATAACGAAAGAAGATTACTTTGAGGCTATTCGCTCTAATCCCAATGCTTTAGATAAAGTAAGAGAAATATGTGTTGTAGGTGAAAGTTGGCCATTAAAGCCTCATCAATTTAGACGCTCGCTAGCATTATATACAACAAGGCATAGGCTTGGTAATAGCAGCGCTTTGAAACAACAGTATAAACACGTTTACCTTCAAATGGCTGACTGGTATTCCGTCGGTAGTATTGCAAATAGATTAAATGACTTAGAAATAGATAGTGATTTCCAACAACTACTCGAAAAAACAGCGCTTGAAGAAACTACAAATAAATTTTTTGATATGACTAACAGTAAGTCTCCTTTATCAGGAAGCCACGGAAAAGCTATCATGAGAATGCGTGAAGATATCCCACACATATATAGCTCTTGGGATGTTATATATGATGCTGTGAAAAAAGGAACTCTTACACTGCACGGGACACTACATAGTTATTGTAAGAATGGTTACGACTGCGACATGGATGGTGTTGTAAACCCTGCTTTTTGCGTAGATTGTAAAGGTGGAGGAAGCATTATTGACCAAACACAAGCTAAATATTGGCAAGAAAAACACTCACAATTAACAATTTTCCTCCAAAATCAAGTTGATGTATCCCCTTCAATTTATGCCCACTGCATCACCCAAATCCGAGCCGCAGAATCTGTTATGAAAGATTTTGAAATGACTTTCGAAAAATATGAGCACCCAATTGAGATAACTCAACATGAGCAAAAATGAAAACACGATAATGAGATTAGAGGCAGCTCTTAAGCGAATACTAACCGGAGAGCCTAGACGTATTGCCAAAGGCAGGGCTTTAAGTATAAGGGCTGTTGAAGAGGAAGCTAACTTAGGAAATGGTAGTTGTCATTACTATGCTGAATTTTCGTCTAAAGTTCGCGAACTAAAAAGAAGCCAAAAAGCTGTTACTAACCCCATAGCAGATCAATCTAAGACATTAAGAACTAAGCTAGCTAATGAAAAACGGATTAAAGTAAAACATAGAGAGGAAAGTTCGAAATTAAAAATAATAATACAACAGCTGACAGCAGAACATCATCAGTTTAACGACTTAACTCGACAACTTAAAAGCAAATCTAATCAACTCGAAATAGAGAATAAAGAGTTAAAGGTAAATCTCAAAGAAACTAGAGAAGAGTTAGCAATTTTAAAGAGGAAAGAAATTTTTCTATTTAACAAATAGCTTTATTAGTTACTAGAGTATCTGGGTGGGCAAAACTCAAAATCGAAACTTCCTTGAGTTACACTTTATAACTTGTCATCTATCCGACTAAATTGGGCAACTGTCAATTCAAGTCTAAGCTAGTACAACTTAATCACTATAAATATATACGTGAAATCATTTGAAAGACGCTTTTACCCTTTAATATTATAAACTTATAAATCAGACAGATACAGAATAGAGCAATAATAGGTACATTAAGTTGCTCAATAGTTAGATGCAAGTGCTCCTCAATTCAATATTTGAATTGAGGAGCACTTAATTATCTTATAATTGCAATTTTTTTATCTTCAAATTCAGAATTATGTAGGTAAATTAAACCAAGTAACTTAGGGTCGCGAATTTTTGTTACCCTATATGTATACCTGTATGTGGTTCCGTTATCTGATGAATTAAACCAATATTTTGTTGGATAAAAGTAAAATACACTAGAGGTTCCCTCCCTTAAGTCCTTACTGCGCAAAGGTGTTGTCGTCCACACTGCATTATCAAATCCGTAAGCGGCATATTTACCAACTTCTGCACTTGGAATTAACCGCTTCACAAACTCATAATCGACAAGAGTTGAAAAGCGCATTTCACCAACATTACTATTTTTAACAGACTGCTTGCATCTGAGCTCACTGCCATTCATTAAGCATTGAGTATTCTTAATTAACTCTGACTCTGGGTTAGCCATTTTATCAAATGCCAACCTTAACATCGTAGGTGTATTTGGTTCTTGGCCTTCTTCTAATTTGAGTAGAATAACATTACCTACACTAGGGTAATCTGCAGGATTGCTTAAAAACTGTGTAACTGCAAATCCAGTTCCAGCTAGAACACCTGTCGAAATTAAGTCTAATGATTGCGTCACACCTAGGTAATCAGCAGTCTCAATCGAACTTAACTCCCCCCTTTTTTGATAAAACTGACATCTTCTTTAGACAATAATTCATCTTTATTTTTACTTTCAACTTTTTTATTACCAGCAAGTAATTCTAAGTTCCCTCCAAGACTGAGTGTAGGGTCACCATAAAAAATACCATCTTTTTTGGCATCGACTAGTCGATGACTAGAACTACACCCCATAAGTAATATGAAAGTAATAATTAATGTGCAAGTTCTCATTTCAAATATCCATATAAAAATTGTGGACTTAGTTTACCTTAAAGCTTTATTAAATAAACAAAATCATAGTTTTGAGTACAAGTTGTCACAAAGGTCACAGGAGAAGCATTAGAACAAATTGAAATAGTCGAAGTTAGGCTCAATATTTCTTAGTGAGTAAAATTAATGGTTAAACTTTGATTAAAACCAGCTTACTAGCCGAGCTGTGATTTAGTTGTAATTTTATGGTCTATACTTCCTACTTAATTCATTAAACAAGGACGTATAATGCTTAAGTTAACAAGAACTGAAGGCGAATATCTTCATCTTATCAACATCTATGATGCTGAAGGTAACCCCCTTGAACCGATTGTGATTATGAACATTGGTAAAAATAAAATTGGAATACAAGCTGATAGAACTGTGGAAATATTACGCTCTGAAATTATTGAGCGTAAAATGGTTGAAGAGCTTAATGCTAGGTTTCATGACAAAGTCAGTCTATGAGTATTTCACTTAGTTAAAATACAAAAACACTGAGCCTTTCGTTCGCTAATAATTCTTATAAACTCTCGTTTATTCTTTCTTCTCAATGGGCACTTGAACAGCTACGAAAACTTGATTCTCCCCTTTAAAAAAAAGAGGTTCGGGAGTTTGTAAAGCTTAAACAACTAGACTCATTTCAATATCTCAAAATTTAAGGGAGCAACTCCCTCACATCACAATCCAAGACTTCAGCCAATTGGTATGCTTTTTCGAGCGTGATATTAACTTCCCCTCGCTCAATTCTTCCTGCATAACTTCGGTCAATCTCAGCTAAAAGTGCCAATTTATCTTGAGATATTCCCAACTCCTTGCGTTTGTTCCGTAAATTTATGCCAAATTGGATTGCTAAGTCTTTCATTTTTCATCTCGTTAAAGATAAAGACTATCCAAAGTTGCGGCTTACAAAGCCACGGATTATAATCCGCATTTAATTTGTAATGTTCTTCTCCCCCTAAGAACTAGTGATTAACCCCCTTGTGAGAAAGTCATGCCGAAAGTTTCAATCAAAATATGCACTACGTTGCATACTATTCTCCAGGACGAGAGCTTTAATAATTTCCAAGTCGTACAGTTACGCGATAGATTTTTAGCTGCCTCCACTAGCAACCAAAGCGTTGGCGATGCATATAAATTTATTTATAGGCAGGTCAGTAGACTCGTTAAAAAGAGAGCCTTACGGAAAGTTAATAAGGAGATCGCGAAAACAGTCACTTACCAAAAGACAGAGCTATTTGATCAAATCAACTTCGTTATAAACGGACCCATTGAAGCTAGTAAGCCCTTACAAAAACTACTAGATAGGACTGAACAAGATGCTATCCAACAGCTAAAAGAACGTCTGAAGCAATCAGAAGTTGATCTACTCACCAGCATTGGTGAATCAGAAGAGTACATGCGGCTATACGAGTCATTTCCTGAGATGAAGGAACATCTTGAGTCTCAATACATGCTTGCTCGTGAAAACAGCTCAAAACTTCTTGGGCAGATCAAAGCTATCAAGTCCGTACTCGCTCACCAACAGAAGTAACTCTAATGCAATTAAGACAATGGCAATCAGAGTGCGTCAATCGCGCTCTGAAACACTTTAGTGACAATCGGAGGCACTTCCTCTGCTTAGCAACTCCAGGGGCTGGTAAGACGATTATGGCTGCTGAAGTAGCTGCTAGATTGGTCGAACAAGATTGTATCGATTTCGTACTGTGCTTTTCACCTTCAGTGAATATCTCACAAGGTATTAAAAAAACATTTTCACATCGGCTAGGGTGTCGCTTCGATGGAGTAATAGGTTCTGTAGGTTGCTCTTATACTTACCAAGGTATGCTGTCTTTTAAAGAAGACTTCTGGCAGTTACTAAAAAGAAATCGCGTATTGGTAATTTTTGATGAGATCCATCATTGCTCAGGCAGTACTCTTGAGGATGCCAATACTTGGGGGAGGAGATCTTACTCAACATACAAGATCAAGCACAGTATACATTGGCGTTAACTGGTACGCCTTGGCGATCAGATCAAGCCCCTATTGTCTTATCTCGATATCTAGATCCTGATAACTTAATTCAATGTGACTATGTTTATGGCCTAAGAGAAGCCGTGAGAGATAGTGTTTGCCGGAACCCGAAAATTGTATTAATTGATAACGAAGAATTATCAGTTACAAACCAAGACAATGAAATCCAAACTTTCAGCAGTTTTAATGATTTGTTTAAAGGCTCATCAATTTCATATCAATCGGTCATCAAAAATGACTTAGCAATTCATCACGTTTTAGGCCTAGCAATAGATAAGTTAGAAAGTATCAGACGAGTAAATCCTGATGCTGCTGGACTGGTCGTCGCATCTTCAATTGAACATGCCGTCCATATTTTAAAAATACTCAAGGATACGTTCCAACAGACAGCTACAATTGTCACTTATCAGGAAGTTACCCCATCGGACAAAATCAACAAATTTAGGCATGACAATACACAGTGGATCGTTAGTGTGGGAATGATCAGTGAAGGGACTGACATCCCTAGATTACAGGTTTGCTGCCACCTCAGCAGAGTAAAAACTGAGTTGTACTTTAGGCAAATTTTAGGGCGTATTTTGCGTTCTACAAGAGCTATTGATCAACAAGCCTGGCTCTTCACTTTTGCAGAACCTAAACTAGTCGAATTTGCGCATAGAATTGAGCTTGAACTCCCTGATAGCTATGTTGTGATGAGAGAGTCGAAACGTAGGGGCAGTGTAGAATATTCAGCAGCGAACCATGATAAACAGTCTAGTCGACCGCCTAATCAATCTCGTACATTTACACTCAGTGTTGGTGATGTTTTCGATAAAAAACAGGCTAGTTCATTACCAAGCCGAACAATTAAAGATGTTCAATTCAACAGTTCAATCAACTTATCAATAGAGATCTTAGGTAGATTTAGGGAGAAGGTTATTTCGACCTTTAATTCACCTTTCTAAAGGGAGAATTATATAAATGGTGTCACCATTTATAATTTTGACACCATTTATATTGAAAAACTTTTGGACTCATTTAGCTATTAAAATTACACACACTAAATATGAATAGCTGCCTCACTCTCGATAGTCAGGTGACATAAATTCATCTATGAGTTTGTTTCCATTATAATTTTTAGCATCTCTGCATTCATCAGTTTGAACTTGAAATATCCTTCTCCATCTTGATTTGAGTTTAACCTCTTATCAATGAACCATTGTTTTTCAACGAAAAACATCAAGGCGCATCTCACCTCAATAGTTAACTCATTGGCGCTTGCTGGTATACCGAAATCATTACGGATCCTAGTTGCCTCTTGAGGTGTTCTATCAGGATGGATCTGTAACTGCAAAGGTAAAATCAAGTTCCATTGCTTATCCGCTTCAAGAGTTTCTTCTGGTTCAGCTTGATAATCTTTGTTCTGAAAATATTCCTCTACATCTCTAACTCTAGAGAAATGAAAATTCTTGTAAAAAACTTTTTTAGGATCGTTTCGGTCAAAGCCTCTAAACATCCATTTTGAACCATCATGCATAATACTTAAGGGAATTATTATTCGCCTTCCATGGTTGCTGCTATTTTCTGTTTTGTAACAACAACTTATGGCATACTTTCCATTTATGGCCCTAGTAATCATTGCCACTGAATCTGTAGGAAGATTATTCGGAACTCTACCTATTTTTTCGAAAGGGATTGTTGTTCTCACTGGAGAGGACAACTTATTTCTATTAAAGCCATTAGCAAGCATTCCTAAAGCAGTCTCAGAATCTAAATCTAATAGCGGTCGAAAACTATCCCTCAATATAGCATTAGCTCTAACTGTTCGATTATATTCAATATTATCAGGCTTTAAGTGACTATACTCCGCTAGAACCTTTGAAGAGGCGGCATCAGAAAGATTAAACATCTCGCTTATGTCTGAGCGCTTTACCACACCTGTAAATCTAAGCATGAAATCTATAAAAGCTAGTCTATCTGCGATTTTGGAGGATGTATTTTTCAATTCTTCGAATGTAATCATAAAAAGTATCCATTCTTTATTTTTGTTTTAATCTTAGATCAAAGACCGCAGCATGTACATATTAAAGCTATCAAGATAACAGTTGAATTAGAAATAAACACCAACAAAATAAAATTTGACTTATAAAAAGTATAAATGCTGTTGATCTCGATCGATGATCGATCATATAATAAACAAGCAAGGCAAATATCAAGCAAACTAACTACTTTATTTAGGAGACCTTATGGCTACGAATGGTAAATCAGGTGATAACCGCCGACACGGAATGGTCCGTGAACGCTCTCAAACTCAAACACAATCGGGGCACTGGGTAAAAAGAGATGCCAATACAGGACAATTTATGGATGTAAAACAAGATGGAACCCCATTCAAGGGGGTTAGAAAAGAGAAATAAAAAAGCACTTTTAGTAGAGACTAAAAGTGCTTTTTTACAATGAGGTGAATTATATACTCTGCGCCAACAGACTATATAAGGCCCAACATAAAGAGGTTTCAAGCCCACAGAAAGGCAAGATTGCTCAGATTTGTTTCGCAATCATACCTTTCAAATGTGTTCATCTCAATAGCAGAATTCCCTCTTCAATCTTTTTTGGGAGGAAACCCATATGAGTATTCGACAAAAAGATGTGCTGGTTTGTGCATATATTCGCCGCCGTAATGGTCGGCAAGAATACATAAGCAGCCACCTGAGATCGCTTCCTCGATAGCCGAGAAGCGGTCAATAGATGCTACTGAAATTGTCAGTAGCATCACTCAATAATTTTGTAAACGCTATTCGGAGAATAGAATATGTGTAGAAAAACGCTTTTAAAAGATATATCAACCACTTTTGAAAAAATGGGCTTTGTTCCAAGTAACACTAAAGCACCTTTCACCTATCAATCTAACATCAAATATCCGAGTATTTTTGCGGATAAAAGTGATCATGCTCATTATATCCTTTACACACCTAAACGAACGCTACAAATCGTTGCTAAGTATCAGGAGTCAACAGGTACGACAATAGAGAAACTTGGCTATACAGCTATAGATGCAGCCCGAACCACACATGATCACTATTTGGTGGTTTGTGGTGGTAATGAGCTACTCAAACATAGTCGAGCGATAAAGTTTCTCAATGGGCAAAAGAACATAGCTCCTCGACTGCATGCATTACGAGTTGAAGATATTGAAAGCTTTTTAAGCGATGATATAAAACTTAAAGCTGCTTAGGTTTGCTCATGTTTTAACTAAATATCTCTTGCTTAGAAGGTTGTAAGTAAGAGATATTACTATTGTATTTAATAGCTTGGGTTACTCAAAACGCTAAATAGGTTGATATGTCATCTCTAAATGCTGCTCAACAAACCGCTATTCATCACTTTCAAGGACCCTTACTCATTATTGCAGGTCCTGGCTCAGGTAAAACCTATACGCTAGTTGAGCGGATAATGAATCTTATTTTTGCGCATGAAGCTGAACCTGAGCAGCTACTAGTAGTCACATTTACTGAGAAAGCAGCACAAGAACTGAAAACCCGAATTTCAAATCGCCTTCTTGAACGCGGCTCAAACTTCAATGTAAACAAAATGTACCTCGGTACTTTTCATTCCATCTGTTTGCGCATACTAGAAGAGTATCGTGAGTTTACACGCCTTAAGCGCAGTTTCGTGCTAATGGATCAGTTCGATCAACAGTACTTTATTTATCAAAGGCTTCGTGAGTTCAAAGACATCAGTGGTATCGAACATATCCAAGGCGAACATAAA
Organism: Shewanella sp. GJ50-10; assembly: GCF_055808815.1. Taxonomy (NCBI): domain Bacteria; kingdom Pseudomonadati; phylum Pseudomonadota; class Gammaproteobacteria; order Alteromonadales; family Shewanellaceae; genus Shewanella; species Shewanella sp. GJ50-10. The sequence continues at coordinate 4,389,313 of NZ_JBVVSS010000001.1, forward strand.
ATACCTGCCTGGGCAAAATCTGATAACTTACTAGGTTGGCTGAACAAGATCTCAGAGGAAGTACTAGATATTGATAAATTAGTTAGCTCTCCAGATGAAGCAATCTGTGCACTTGGTGAGTGCTATAAAATTTATCAAGAACTACTAAAAACACATAATTCGCTAGATTTCTCAAGCATTCAAATAGAAACGCTTTTCCTGCTAAAACAGAACCCTCTAATTCTCGAGGAACTGACCTCGAAAATAAAATATCTCATGGTCGATGAGTACCAAGATACCAACACCATTCAAGAGCAATTGTTGCAAATGCTTATGGGCGGAAAAGGTAACCTATGTGTTGTGGGTGACGATGACCAAGCACTATACCGTTTCCGTGGAGCAAGTGTTCGAAATATCCTCGAATTCCCCGCTAAGTTTGCTCCTGGCAAGTGTCAACAAGTCAGGTTGTCTACGAACTATCGTTCACACCCTGATATTGTTGGCTTTTATGATACCTATATGGGTGATAAGCCTTGGTTACGCGAAGGGGTGAATTATCGCTACCCTAAAACCATCAAACCACGAGATAACGAGTTCGACGCTGGTCCTACTGTAGTGAGTGCAATAACCCCTGAGGGCGATGATTGGCATGAAGATGTTTATCAGATGCTCATGCACCTAAAGCAAAATGGGAAATTGACGGACTGGAACCAGGCAGCCTTTTTGTTTCGCTCGGTTAAGTCCGATAAAGTACGCGCTTTAGCACAGTCTTTGGAAGAAAAAGGTATTCCGGTTTATTCACCACGCGCTAACTTATTTTTTGAGCGCGAAGAAGTGCGTTATTTACTAGGCGCGCTGCAAATGGTCTTCCCTATGGTGATGACTGAGAGAAAGAGAAAGCAGCTCGAAGGCAGAAAACTACCGATATGGGACTATTATGCCGACCATTGCATAGCCCCGTTCATTGCTAAGTTACGGGAACCTGAACAAGCGGACTTATTGCAGTGGTGTCAACGCAAAGCCAAACAACATATTTGTCTAACAAAGAACGCTGACTCGGCTTTTTTGGGGCTGTTCTATGAACTACTACAATACCCGCTTTTTTCGCGTTATTTAGAGCAAAGTAATGGCAACGAGCGCGCTCAGCGAAACATGGCGCAAATGAGCCGTATGCTCGGTAAGTTTGAGTATTTGCATCGCGTAAGTGTACTTAACCCTAAGTATCTGACTTCCAACCTGACTTCACTGTTCGATAACTTCCTTAAGTTTCTTTATGAAGGAGGGATTGATGAATACGAAGATATGTCAGAATACGCACCTTCAGGATGTGTATCATTTCTAACTATCCATCAGTCTAAAGGTCTGGAATTTCCGATTGTATTCGTGGGCTCATTAGAAGCGGTACCTCGTAAGCAATATACGGATCTTGATGAGATAATAGAGCATCAATACATGGCTAAGCCACCGTTTGAGCCTATAGACGATACGAAGTATTTCGACTTTTGGCGTTTGTTCTATACTGCCTTCTCTCGACCCCAGAACCTATTGGTACTTACAGGCCAAGAGAAATCAGGACATGGTAAAACCCCGTCACGTCATTTTACCGATTACACGTCTAAGCTACCTTATTGGCGAGATGTTAAGCATGAGCTTGCGGATATAGAGTTTGAGCAAGTCAAAGACGTCAACATCAAAAATGAGTATGCGTTCACATCGCACATTACCTTGTTTGAAACCTGCGCCGAGCAATATCGGTTGTTCAAAGAACTCGAATTTCAACCCGTTAAAGCCAGCCCTATGCTGTTCGGTACGCTTATTCATGAAACCTTAGAAGACGTTCACAAAGCAGCACTCAGGGGCGAAGAGAGTCAGTTAACTAAAACGAACATCGAGTCATGGTTACAGGATAATTACCAAAATTTGGCAAATCGCGAGCGCATGTACCTAGGGGAGTCGACTTTGGGTGCAGCACTTAAACATGTTATGCGCTACGTTGACCGTAAAGGTAGTGATTGGAGTGATATTAAAGAGACCGAAGTGGATATCTCTTTAGTCAAAGATCGCTTTGTGCTGACAGGTAGCATTGACCTGATAAGAGGTGAAGGTGAAAGCGTTGAGATCATCGACTTTAAGTCGGAGCGCAAACCGAATATGGAAAAGGAGCGTGAACGTATTTTGCACCATCAGCACCAGCTTGAAGTTTATGCTCACTTGGTCGAAGAAAACACAGGTTACAAGGTCAGTAAGATGCACTTGTATTTTACCGGCGAAACCATGGGCTTACCGACCATCAGTTTTAACAAAAACAGCAGCACTATCGACCAAACCATCAGCCAATTTGATAGTATTGTCGACAGAATCGAAAACAAGAATTTTTCGCTTAAATCGCGCCCAGATAAGAGCTGCGTAGATTGCAGTGCGCGCGGTTATTGCGACCGTAAGAATTGGACATTTTGTACTTAGTCAAATGGACTAAGTAACGCAAAAATAATGAAGAGACAATAAGCTATGCCTAACGAAAAGACGAATATTGAAACTTATAACTTTCAGCCAATCAAAGGCTACCCGAGTTTGAATTGGTCAGGAAAACGTCCATTTCACTCAACCCAATACTTCCCTGCACAACTCAAAGAAATATATGGTGAAGAAGATGAAAATAATTGGATTAATAAAATATTTTGGGGAGACAACCTTCAAGTATTAAGCCATTTACTAAAGAATTTCCGTAATGAGGTTGATGTCATTTATATCGATCCACCATTTGATTCAAATGCTGATTATAAGAAAAAAGTTAAACTAAAAGGTAAGAAGCTGGATGGTGATAGTAATTCATTCGAAGAGAAACAATATACAGATATTTGGAATAATGACGGTTATTTGCAATTTATGTATGAACGTTTGGTCTTATCAAAAGAGTTACTGGCCAATGAAGGCGCTATTTTTTTACATTGTGACCCTACTCGTTCACATTACCTAAAGATTATACTTGATGAAATATTTGGTTCAGATTCATTTGTCAATGAAATCTCATGGCAAAGAAGTGGAGCTAAAGGGCTAACATCAAATCAGTTTCCTGACTCACATGATGTTATTTTTTATTATGCTAAAAATAAAAATATGCATAAATGGCGTAAGCAATTTGGAGTGTATTCAGAAGTTCATTTGACTAAGTATCGTTACGATGATGGTGATGGCAGAAAATATATGATGGATAACTTACAAAATCCAAACCCTGACAGGCCTAATCTTACATTTGAATTTAACGGTCATCTTCGTTGCTGGCGTTGGACAGAAGAACGAATGAAACAAGCTGCTTCAGATAATAGAATTGCATATGCCAAAAACGGGATGCCTTATTTAAAAAGATATCTTGATGAAAGTAAAGGTCCTGTATTAACAGATACTTGGACTGACATATCACCAATTAACTCTCAAGCAAAAGAAAGATTAGGTTATCCAACTCAAAAACCTGAGGCCCTTTTAGAGCGTATTATCTCGTGCTCTACTGATGAAGGTGGATTGGTATTGGACTTTTTTATGGGCTCAGGTACTACACAAGCTGTTGCTAATAAGCTCAATCGAAGATTTATTGGCGCTGATATAAACTTGGGTGCAATACAAACAACAACTAAGCGCCTTGCAACAGAAAAAGCAAGTTTTGAAGTTTATAACGTAAATAATTATGAAATTTTCCGTAATCCAGTGGAAGCCAAAGAGCTTCTCCTTGAGGCGCTGGAAATTCAAAAGTTAGATTCTAATACTATTTACGACGGCGAAAAAGACGGCTACAAAGTCAAAATGATGCCAGTGAACCGCATTGCCACTAAGGAAGACTTAAACGACTTGATCGCTAATTTCCCCTACAAGCAATTCGAATCACGTAAAGAAGCGAATCCAAACCAACCAGTCGAAGAGGTCATGTTGGTGTGTATGGGTCATGAGCCAAGATTGGGAGCAATTCTAGAGAATGAGTCGGGCTACAGACTTAAAGTTAAAGTAGTTGACATACTGCGAGATAAGTCAAATCTAACTTTTAAATATGATTCTGAAGCAGCCATCAAAATCGAAGACGATAAACTGACCATTAATGCCTTTTACCCATTAAACTTGATGCAAAAACTTAGTCAGCAAAAGGACGATGTGACTGAGTGGCGCGAAATGGTGGAATCCATCATGATCGACTGGAATTTCGACGGCGCCGTGATGGAGCCTGCTGTCATCGATATTCCAGCCAAGGAGGAATTTGTTGCGGGCGAATACGATATCCCTGAAGGCGCAAGTAACATTAAGATTAAGATCACCGATTTACTCTCAGAATCTTATGAAGAGGTGATTGTTCATGGCCAGTAATGCACAAGATAATTTTGAGTTAAATAACTCTTTCTATGTGCATTTACATGAATTTTACAAAATTCATCGTGGCACGATTCGTAAAAATTACACTCGCTTAAGTAAGGCTTTTTTAGACTTTAATGATCCTGCTAGACCAGGAAGCTTTCTTCGTATCCCACAGTTTGAGGCGCTCGAAATCTATGTATTCCTGAAGGAGTTCCTAGATAACAAACCAGTCTACCAACTGTTCGAAGATTGGTATGCCAACCAAGGTAAGTTCGCAGAAAAAGTTTCGGGTATTAGTGCCGTAGAGGGCCAAATCATGCAACCAGACATGTTCTGGAACATGGCAGAAAATGACTACAAAGGCATTTTCAAAAAGATGAAGGCCAGCAACGGTGGGCGCTTGTATCCGAACTATATCTTTGCGCTTACCATGGGTACAGGTAAGACAATTTTAATGGCAACGTGTATCTTTTACGATTTCTTGTCCGGTAACAAAAAAGGCAAGGACGAGCGCTTTATCCAAAATGCGTTAATTTTTGCTCCCGATAAAACGGTGCTGCAATCGTTGCGAGAAATTGAGTCGTTTGACCACACTAAAGTGGTTCCTTCTGAATACATGCCTATCGTCGCCGAGTTTAAGTTTCACTACCTAGAAGACGCTGGCGTGTCGCTAAATACCATGGATGGTTCTAAGTTCAACATCATTGTATCTAATAGTCAGAAAATCATTCTGCGCCGCGATAGCAAAGGTAAGTCAACCACCGATAAGCTTTTTAGCTCCGGCAAAGAAATATACCAAGGCCTAGGTGACGTGGGCGATGAGATGGCCGACCTTCTTGGCCTTGATGGCGATACCATGGCAGCCACGCCAGAAGATGAAAGCGATTTGGTTACCAATCAGCGCTTCGAAAAAATTAAGCGCTTACCTCAACTTGGTATCTTTGTCGATGAAGCACACCATGCGTTTGGTGCGAAACTGGCTAAGGATATGGGCGTAAAAGCTGACAACACAGCAAACTCGTTACGAAAAACCATCGATGAATTAGCATTAAATCTAAAGCAAGCAGGGACACGCGTTGTAGGTTGTTATAACTACACTGGTACGCCCTACGTCGGTAAAGATGTATTGCCAGAAGTGGTTTATGCTTACGGTTTGCGGAAAGCAATCGACAATAATTACCTCAAGCAAGTACGCCTAAACGGCTACAGTAACACTCGCCACGAGGAGTTCCTCGAGATTGCCATCGACCAATTCTTAGCCGAGGCTGACAAGGTTGGTCGTCCTGAGGATATGTTGCCGAAGATGGCTATCTTCGGTACCACCATCGAAGAGATCAACAACGAGGTGCGACCTGCGGTAGAGAAGATTCTGGCCAAGCACGGTATATCCTCAAATCGAATATTGGTTAACGTTGGCGATAAGAAGCTCACTACTGACGACGACATTCGCGAATTCAACCGTCTAGATAGCCCTCGTTCTGAAAAACAGTTTATTTTGCTGGTCAACAAAGGCCGCGAAGGTTGGAACTGTCGTTCGTTGTTCTCCGTTGCGCTTTACCGTGAACCGAAGTCAAAGGTATTTGTGCTTCAAGCAACAATGCGCTGTTTGCGAGCTATAGGTAGTGTCCAACACACCGGCCATGTCTTCTTGACTCAAGAGAATATGATTCTTCTTGATAAGGAACTTCAGGCAAACTTTAGAATTTCGACCGAAGAACTAAAAGAGCCAGATCCGAATAAATCAATTGTTCAAGTAAGGGTTGAGCAACCGAGTATTAAGGTGCCTATTAAGCGTGTGCGCCGTCAATTCAAACTCATCGAAAAAGAAGATTTAGCAAAAGGCTATAAGCTAGGATTAGATGAGGTCGAACTAGATGACTACCGGCTTATTCATGAAACCCAACAAGGGTTATTGATGCCCGAAGATCTGGGCATGGTGAAAAATCGAGCTCGTGAGGATTTATCTTACCTTAAAGAACAGCGTACTTTTTCACGTTTATCTGTAGTTGCTGACATTGCTAGATACTTAAACAAGCCATGTTTGCACATTGAGAAAGTTATTGCTGGCACTGAAGAAGGTTTTGGTGGCATCTTAGATTTGGTTAATCAGTTTAACGAAGTTCTTTACGATCAGGTTATTCCGCGCTTATTCAAAGCTATGTATGACATCGAATCAGAAAGTATTACTGAAGAGTTTGAAGTAGAGCTCGTAAAAGAAGCGCCAATTGATCCAGGCTACTACCCAGTCACCGCTGCCAAGGATAAGGTTATCAGCAAGGCAGATTCATCGGTTAGCTCACTAACAAATAAGAGCTTTCACCTTGATAACTACTGTTTCGACTCTAATCCTGAGCGCCAGTTCTTCTGGGATATGTTAAATGAAGATAAGGTAGATAAAATCTGGTTTACTGGCATGCTAACGCACGGTCAAAGTGACTTTGTCATCCACTATGTGGACACCGATACTCAACGTGTGCGCAGCTACTATCCTGACTTCTTAATCAAAAAACAAGACGGCTCCTATGTCATGGTTGAGGTAAAAGGAGAGCATATGATCGAATCACAGAATGTTGCAGACAAGAAAGATGCTGCTGAGCTGATGGGAGTTGCTTCTGGCATCGGATATGAAATTGTAGCAGGTAAAGCAGCGGATTCTGGTAGCTACGATCGTAGTTTCTTAAATTAAGTATGCTCTAACGCTACACAGAATATACCAAACCCATAGTGGTAAATAATCTGGAAAATGGTATGTTGATATCTACATTTTTAGGAAAAATGACTGTCAAAACTCATTTTTCTGGAAAATGCACACACGCCTTGTTGTTAAAGGCTTTACAGAAATCTTCCAGATTCCACGTGTGGCAGTATGCAGTTACCATGCGTTAAAGCGCTTATTTAACTGTAATTTTCAAACTAAAAAAGCCGCGTTGTGCGGCTTTTTTATGTCAACTCAACAAGTGATTAACTCGGTGTATTCAACCTTGCTTGAATAGCTTGTTTCACTTCCTCATGAGCCACTAACGCTTCCTCATCTTCCTTTTCTCTCATCAAAACATCAAAGGCGACACGAGCTTGTTGTGCAAGTTCAGACGCTGCCAGTTTTGCCTGTTTGGCTTTTAAAGCATCTTCATTAAGTTGCTGCAGGTTAGCAATAATATCATCAGGTGCATCACCTAAATCAACACTGGATTCACCGCGAGATAATGCCTCTTTGCGTAATTGCTTTTTGAGCATCCAAATAGAGTCATTCGCTTCGCGTTCAGCATTGGCCGCTTCAATCGCATTATCACGTAACAATTCAAATCGGGCTAATGCTTGACCTTCTTTACTCCATGGATCTACATCCGGCAAATCGGAAATATTAATCACAGGGTCAATATAATCATCTTGATGACTTAAATCTAACATTGCCGCTTTAACCCCTGAAATCATTAGCATTACAGCGATAATCAATAAAGGTAATCCGCCAACAATCGCAGCGGTTTGCAACGTTGCTAAACCGCCCATAAACATTAATGCTGACGGCATAAACGACAACATAAATGCCCAGAATAATCGGTTCCAACGCATAGGGTCTTCGGTGACATTTTTTTGCACCACTGATGCCAAAATATAAGAGATAGAATCGAAGGTTGTCGCCGTGAAGATGACACACAGCAAAGTAAACAATGCAATGACAGCCGTACTAAAAGGAAGCTGCTCTAATATGGCAAAAATGGCGCGAGTCGGCCCTTCAGTATTTAACAGCCCCACCACATCTAATTCACCCGATAACTGCAGTGACAGCCCATAGTTACCCAAAATAATAAAGTACATTGAACAACCTAACGATCCAAAAAAACCGCTCCTGAGATCATTTGCTTAATGGTTCTACCACGAGAAATGCGGGCAATAAATAGTCCCATGCTTGGAGCAAAGACTAACCACCATGCCCAGTAAAAAATAGTCCAATCCTGTGGAAAGTGGGTATCTTCAAATGTACCCATACCACCGAAAGGTTCAGCCCAAGTCGCCATAACAAAGAAGTTAGACAGCATGCGCCCAATTGAATCTAGCCCTGTTTCCAACATGAAAATAGTCGGGCCGCACACCAACACAAACAGCAATAGGCCTAACGCGCCCCAGAAATTAATATTACTGAGGATTTTAATGCCTTTATCCATCCCCATATACGCTGAGTAAGCGAAAATGGAAGTACACACCATAAGCACCATTATCTGGCTGCCAGTGGTGGCAGGGATATCAAATAAATAGCTTATTCCTTCATTAATTAATGGCGCTGCTAGGCCTAATGTTGTCGCTGCGCCGCCCAGCAAACCAAAAATAAACAGCACATCAATGCATTTACCTAACTTGCCGAAGCTATTTGCTTCACCAATGACTGGCATTAATGCAGCAGACACTTTCAGTACCGGCTGCTTACGGACATAGAAAAAATAGGCAATCGGAATGGCTGGGATCATATAAATACACCAAGCAATAGGTCCCCAGTGAAATAATCCATAGGTGGCAGCCCAGCGAATCGCCTCTTCACTACCAGGCTCTAATTGAAATGGCGGGTTTTGATAATAGTAGGCCCATTCAATCGTGCCCCAATACAAGATACTGGCGCCAATCCCACCACAAAAAAGCATGGCAGCCCACGAAGCAAGACCAAATTCAGGCGCCTCATCAGGCTCACCCAGTTTAATCTGACCGATATCAGAGAAAACGATGTAAATCATAAAGAAAAAAGCAGCAAGACCTAAACCTAAATAGGCAAAACCTAGCGTGTCTGTCATAAATAATTTAGCGACAGCAATCCATTCAGCACCTTCACTTGGAAAAATCAGTAAAGGAATAACAACAGCAAATAACAAGGTTAACGCACCGAAGAATGTCGGTTTATCAATAAGCTCGAAGTGTTTGTTCATTTTATTTGTCCGAACAACTAAAACAGATTTTAGAGAGTCCACACACAAGTGCTTCCCCTTCGAGACAGACAGGTTATTAACTAAGTTAAGGAGGTGGGTGTGTGCGAACCGTTTATTTGTAACGCCAACAAGATTTGGTCATTACAGCAGCATCAAGTAAATCGAACGTAAAATAATACCAAACCAATAACATGTCGATTAACTTATGCGTCAATTGATATCAGGTTGTGATCCGTATCTCGTTTAATCACAGCCGGTTAGAGTCCGGCATAAAAAAGCCCCTGCAAACATAGTTATTGCGGGGGCTTAAACAGGTTAATTGGCCAGCTTAATTAGTACCAATGTATTTATCTAAGAAAGCTAATATGGCTTTGTTGGCTTCTAAAATATTATCTTCGTTGTAAAAACCATGGCCTTCTTTGTCTTTCACTAGCCACTCGTAAGGGTGGCCTTTTTTATCTAGAGCGTCTTTAAGTGCTAAAGCATGTTCAAAGTGAGCACGTTGATCATCTTTACCGTGAATGATTAACACTGGTGCTTTAAGCTTATCAACATTACGCGACGGAGACTGTGCAATACGCTCAGCACTATCGGTGCCTAATGTCTTATCTAAATACGCATCGCCCCATTTAATGGTTTTGATATCACCTTCATCAAACATCATAGGTAAATCATAAACCCCGACATAACCGATGGCACATTGGTACATATCAGGCTCACGGATTGCACTTTGTAAAGCACTATAACCACCAAAACTTGCACCAAAAATACACACTCGATCTTTATTGGTAACCCCTGTTTGAATCGCATAATTCAACGCTAAGGTAATATCATCCTGTATTCCTGTTCCCCATTGGCCGTAACCTGCCTCCATAAAGCTTTCACCATAACCGTCAGATCCTCGAAAGTTCACTTTAAGCACTGCATAGCCAGCGTTAGCAAGCATTTGCGCTTGAGGATCATACATCCAATAATCTCGTGCATGGGGCCCACCATGAGGTAAAACCACTGTCGGTAAATTCTCTTTTTTGCCAATAGGCAAGGTCAAATAACCGTTAAGTACAAGGCCATCAGGTGTTTTAATACGGAAAGGTTCTGTAGAAGCTTGCTGTTCTTTTTTAATCCAAGATTGGCTAGCTAACAAAAAGCGTGCTTTCATGGTTTCAGTATCGAATAAATAGAATGAACCAGGGTTTCGATCGCTAGAAACATGCACCACCATTTGCTTTCCGTCTTGAGTCTTACTGGTAATTTCTACGCTGTCGCCATTAAACGCTTGGATTAATGCTTTATGTAATTTAGCTTCTTGGGTATCAGGTTTTATGAATATATAGCTTGAGTAGTCTTCATCTAATCGCAAGCCATATACTTCATTTAAATCTGACTTAATCTCGTAAGTAGGATCAGCAATCTCGCTGCGATATAGCAAAGTTTCTTTATTGGTGGCTAAGTCATAACGATATAAACCTTTCGGTTTTTCAGGATCTGTTTTTAATGCATACACCGACTGATTATCACTGGTGAACGCTAACGGCGTGAACTCACCATCAATTTGCTGATCAAATGACTGCCAATCTTCACCTTTGCCTTCACGATAGAAAATTTTAGTCTTAGCATTCTTATCTGCACCCACAGCAAACCTTGGTACCCCATCGTTATCGACTAAAAACTGACTATAAGAAATTGGCGCTCGTTTAACTCGACGCTCTTTACCTGTATAAACATTAAGCCTAACCACTTCAGGCAAAACATCACCATCTCGACTAAAAGATTGCTTGCTAATTAACACATGCTTTTTGTCACCTTCAAGCTTATCAATTAAAAAACCACCAGAACCGGAATACACAATTCCACCTTGCGAGCGGTAGCCGAAAATCATTTTGCGTTTTGAGCCATCATAATTAACGGCAAAAATTTCACCCATATTAATAGGCTTTTCTAAAATCCCTCTACTTTGAACCACTTGAACAATAACTCGCTCATTGTTAACCCAATAGTAATCATCAGGCTGGTCTTTGCTACTGGCGTTAAGTGCAAAAGTGAGTTCAAAACTATCAGTACGTAAAAATGCTAATTTCTTTTTACCTTCATCATTCACCAACACCGCTAAGTGTTTACCATCAGGTGATATTTTGACATTGTAATAATCGCTATGGCGGGAATAATCCTCAACGGAGGCGGCGAGAATAGAATTTGAAATGCACAATGACACTCCCCATACCATCAACTTGATGTACTTCATGGTGACTCCTTGAAAGCTATCAGCTAGAGAAACTAGAGAAACTAGAGATAGTTTTATCCTTAAAACATAACGTAACGTTAAGTGTTAAAACAGTTAGCAAGGAAGAAGGTAAAACAGATTACATAAAGCGGCGTAATTGTGATTCCCGATTCCTTGGGCAAATGATTCCTGACATATAAAATATGTTATGGCGAATATTGCAGCGTTTCGCTTAAAGATTCAACGGCTAATTAGTCGATTATTATCAATCACTAACAATACAGAGACTAACACCAAAACTTGTTCAATAAACAGTCAGATCATCTATCAAATTCTATGGCTTCGAATTGTTAGTAGTTTGTAGTAAAATAAATTACGAGGACGACCTCAGTTTATTGGTTAAACGACAATTCAGTGCTTTACTCCAATAGATATTCATACGGGGACGGCCCCATCTGACTAATTCCAGATAGGAGCCGACAATGTTCAAACCTAAGTTTTTAACTGTATTTTTCATCGCAATAGTTAATTTTATTTCCCCCGTTTCACATGCAAATGACAGCCATTTTGGCATGCACGGCATGACCCTGTTCGGCAGTAATGAAGGCTTATTTGCATCGCATTTACCTATGTACCATCAACCGCATAACATACAAATGGTGATGCAGTTCCACTTCCGTGACCCCGATATTGATAAAGCGATAAAACAAAAGCTAACCCAGCAATCAAGTCAATCTGATCAGTTATGGACCATAGTCCCAAAGCCTTTTGATTTAATGCGTTTACACCCAATACATACTAATCCCCTGAATCAATTACAGATCGACGTTGTTGAAGGTCACTTTGAACGCGGTGGTAGCAAGCGTTATTCTGATCAAGATATTGTGATTGATAAAGTGATAGTTTTCTCCGAACTCAGTATGTTGACCGATCAAAATAAAGCGCCAAATGCCCAGTATTTAGTGATTGCCGCCAATGCTGAAAGCCAGCATCATTTTTTAATAAAACTGATTGAAAACCGACCCGAAGCAGACCACCTTTTACGGGTACTTAATCACGATTTTTCAACCCAATCACAAGTCACTGTCCCGTTAAATGGCAACTTGCATTCTAGTATTGACGCACTGGCTAAAAGTCTTTCAATTAAGCCACAACAGCTGATTGAGATTTATCTGGAAACCGGCGAATTACAGTAAATGATGAGTGAAAAAATGCGAAAATTAAGGTTAGCTATCATTCAACATCATCCTGCAGAAGGCGCTGGGCGAATAGCTGATTGGGCTGATAATCATCGGCATCAATTAACTCACTTTATGGCGCCTAATAGCGAGTTCCCCAAGCTTGCTGACATTGATGGTTTAATCATATTAGGTGGCCCGATGGATGTGATTGATAACCCGCCTTGGATGCAGAAAGAGCTGGTACTCATCACACAAGCGGTTCAGTTGGATATGCCTATTCTCGGAATATGTTTAGGCTCACAGCTACTGGCATCAACTTTAGGCGCCAAGTTAAGCACTTTAAGTACACCTGAATTAGGCTGGCAAACAATACAATTTTCAACGGGTCACTCATTGCAGGTGCCCCAGTGGCATTACCAAGGATTTAATTTTACTGAATCTAAAGTAAAAATAATTGCTAGCTCAATGAATTGGCCACAGCAAATGTTTCATCATCAGCGGCAAGTGGGGGTTCAATTTCATCCAGAGTGGAATGCTGAACAAATACAGCATCTGCAGCATGCTTTTGGTGAAGATTGCCCGTTTGATGTCAATAATGAGCAAAATGACTTAATTCAATCAGCTCAAAAAGAGCTTGAAGAGTGGTTTTTTCATCTTCTTAATAGCACATTCAAATAACGAAACACCCTGTTAATGCTGACTCATTAACAGGGTATTTTTATATACAACTCAATAATTAATAGTCGAAAAAACTACTCACATTGCGCTTTACCGCTGGCATAACAGCTTGGTTGACGTGGGCACACCGCGCCCCGTGAGCAGATCACTCTGGCGTCGTTTTCAATTCCGCGTTCAATCCAATTAATATTGAGAATTTTTGCCACACTGGTGAGATCCGCCTTTATCGCCTTAGGTATCGCGACTAAGCCGCCATTATCAACACAAGCTTGTTTTAAGTCTTGAGTAATTTTTTCGGCATCTTTACCCTGGGCTTCAATGGCAGGATTTAAATCAATCCCTGCACATAACACATGTGGATTACCTGCAGAGTCATCCACTTTTATCGACTCACAGCAGTAAATTCGTGGCTCATTACCTACATTTAAAATAGATATTTGCGCTGACGTTCCTGTTGATGGCTCATTGATTTTTCTGAACACAGCCCAGTGATGGCAAGGATCTTCAACAATCCGCATATTACCCCAAGGTAATGGGATACCATTGCCTCGATAAACCGCTTTAAGCTTACCTGGTGCATAAGCATCAAAGTAATGCCAATGGGGGTAAGGCGATACGACCGTCATGCGTCTCATAGCAACCGAGGCCGACACTTGCAGTTGTTTATGAATATCAATCTCGTAACCATGTCGGTCCAATAACTGCCTAAATGGCACTTTAGGACACAAGAGCGCACCCGCGAAAAAGCTGGATTCAAAATCACGCCAAGCATGCAAAATATCTTGAGCGTTTAAGGTATTTGATTGCATGGCCGCATCGTCATCAACTTCAACACGGCGGCCTGATGTCATGACACTTTTTAAGCCATCTTTATTGTGTAAAACGCAGTGGCCAATATGCACAGCCAAGTCATATTTAAGTCTTGGCGCATTAGATTTTAGTGCTTTATTGATAAAAATCGTCGCTGGCGGTTCAAAAAATGAGGTGGTTAACCGTGAAGAACGCGTCCCTGTTTCGTCTAACACTTCTGTAGGAACTTCATCAATCCACTTAATTTTAAGGCCCATGCTTTTGGCTGTATTGAGCATTTCGTCGGCGCTCAGTGGCATTTGTTTTTTGCCAATATCTTCGGCAGCGCGTTCTAAATCAGGGAAGTGATTTTGGTGATGTTCTTGGTGGGCGCGAATGAGTAACTGGGCAAATTGTCTGCCTGATGTGCCTGTTTGTGACAACATTTCAGGAATCGCAATTTGTAAAATATCATTTGAAAATAAGAAACTTGGCTCAAGCGGCATTCCGCTTATACCGCCGCGACGCCCTTTCTCTGGGGTGATTGATTGCTCTTCTGGCATGTCATCTAAGAACCAATCAACCTCTTTTTGAAACACTGTGGCAATCACCGCCAACATGCCTGCACTGGGCACACGCTTACCTCGTTCGATCATCGACAGATACGATACCGAAGGTGCAGAACTCGAATCAACGCGTATACATCTGGCGGACAAATCTTCCATCGTCAAATGATTACGTTTACGTAGATTACGGATCTTGGTACCAAGAAAATGTGACTTTCTCATCAAGCTTTGTTCATTACGCATTTTGTAAAATTCACAGTGTAAAATTTTTATTGTGAAATTGTAGTAAAAAATACTCTAGACTACAAATTAAGCAATCGGGAAACAGTTTTTAAGATTTGTTCACCGCAGCTTAAAACTGAATTAACGATAAAACGAATCACCAGTTAACAAACAAAGCAGCACTGAACTGACAGATTGACCAGACAGTGTAATGACCCAAGCGAAGAGGATAAGGTTATGACTATGACTACAATGCACACCAATACAGCAGCTCACAACCTTAACAGCTTCATTGAGGAACAATTTGTGGCGACCAGTACTAACGCAGATAAAATTACCAATGCGAAAGTATTTTTAGATGACAACTTCCCGCTAACTGAAGGCACTCATGCCGATGTTAGTAGCTATGTTATTTACTACACTCATCTTTTAGCATTTATGAAAGATGGCAGCCAATGTGGATTACAAAATCCGTGTCAGTTTGTTGCTCTAACGGGACATAAAAGCGACCCAACGTCAGTGGTATTAAAAAATAACGATACCCATGTTGAAGTCAGTTTTGACCGTAATGGTGAGTTAGGTGCAAACGACCCTGCTCACATCGAAGATATTCAAGTGGCACTGCCAATTAAAAACTTACCGACGCCATACAAACAATGGGTAAGCATGCTTCATTCTCGTTGCTTGCCAACTGAAGGAAATTGCAAAGTGTTTACTGCCAAAGATGGCACTGATTACGCAATGCACCAACGTTAATTAGCGTTATTAAATCTTGTTATTAAGGCTGACATAATTGTCAGCCTTTTTGTTATCAACAATCCCAGCATAACCCATTCCTCTAAAGCTCTCTGACATCTATTACACCAATAATATCGCACCAATAACTACCTCACCTTGCACTAAAACAGCCGTAGCCTTGCGACTTAAAATAGTAAGACACTGATTTACAATAGGTTAAATAATGGTCTAACTCTTGCGACGCCTTATCTGTGTTTATCATCCCTATAGGAAAATAAAATGAATAAAGAACAAGTCGTTGAAGCCATTGTGTTAGCAAAACATGCACGTCAGTTAAGTTGGCAAAATATTGCTGATGAATTAGAAATGGGCTGTGTTTGGGTCACATCAGCTTGTTTAGGAATGAACAGCATGCCAGAGAAAGTGGCGGAAAAACTGTGTCAGTTACTTGAACTTCCTGCGGGTTCCCAAGCAGCGCTTACGGCCTATCCAACCAAAAAATGGCAACGTGATGTGCCTCAAGATCCGCTAGTGTATCGTTTATATGAAGTGGTTGGTGTTTACGGTGAAACACTTAAAGAAGTCATTCAAGAACAGTTTGGCGATGGCATTATGAGCGCCATTGATTTCTCGATGGATGTTGAAAAACAAGCAGATCCAAAGGGCGACAGAGTGGTGATCACCATGAATGGTAAGTTTTTGCCTTATAAAGCTTGGTAATGAGTATTAGAAATACCGTTAAAAGCAGTGTTAAAAATAACGATAAAAAATGAATTAAGCTGAGATCTAAAGCGAATGCTATTAGTTTAAAAGCTTGGGGTTAGCTATTTACTCTAGGTATATTCAGCTTAATTCAACTTAATTCAACTTAATTCAACAAAGCTATTACTAATCCTAGCCCCAACAACAAAGATAACCGCTGCCAGAATAAAATCGGGTCCTTATCAATAAAAGGCATATTTTCTCGAGTCGCTTTAGGGTGAGGGTGTTTGAGATTATAAATAAACTCAGAGACTTCTGCGGTGCGCTTTGCAGGATCGACTTCCAACGCTTTTTCAAGTGCATAATCGACCCAATGAGGCACGGCAGCATTGCGGCTTCGGGCTGGAATATATCGCAAACTTTGCTGCGCTTTTAATGTTGTCGCCTTAGCGACATCCGCGCCGTAGGGCAAATAGCCTGTGAGCATTTGATAGGTAATTACCGCCAGTGAAAAAATATCACTTCGATTATCCCCTAACTCCCCAACAAAATACTCTGGCCCACTGTATTGCACAGTGCCTAGCATGTGATCATCAACCCCTTGGGTTTCAATGATTCCTGCCACTGCCGTCGCGCCAAAGTCGATAATTTTAATCACACCAGCCGTATCTATCATGATATTTTCAGGACGTAAGTCTTGGTGAACCATTTCTTGTCGGTGCAAGGCTTGTAAGCCTCGGGCAATTTGAATGACTAGATTTCTCACCGTATCTAAGTCTGCTTGGGCGTGGTCATGGATCCACTGGGCCAAAGTGCATCCTTCAACATACTCTGTTGTTGTATAGAGATATTGTTTAGGCACTGTTGATACGAATGGTTTTAATAAATGAGTGTTAGATACTCTTTGTGCTACCCAATCTTCCATTAACAAGGTTTCTAAATGAGCTTCATTCTGACGCATTTCATCAGAGGGAACCTTAATGACCACCCGCTGACCTGATACTTTATCTTGAGCAAGGTAAACTCGACTGCGACTGCTAACATATAACTCACGCTGAATGACAAAACCTTCAAATTCTTGCCCGCTATGCAAAGCTGGCGGCAAAGGCAGTTGAGTCAGTAGTTGTTTAAACTCATTCACCTCATGGCTTGGCAATGCATCAACGCTGACAATTTGAATAGTCAGATTATCATCGCTCCCTGCTGCCAACGCTTGCGCCACCAAGTCTTGTGCGACTCTGTCAAAGTCGGCACCTTTTGCATCAATACAATCAACATCAATACAATCAACATCAATACAATCAACATCAATACAATCAGCAGCATCAGAAGTCGCAACAGCACTAGCCCGTTTCTCCCTTTGTTCGACCTCTTGAATAATCGCATCAACAATGGCTTTAACTGATAAAAACTCATGAACTCCGTCAGTCGTGAGCACAAAAATATCACCCTGTTTAACCGGATGATCATGATAATCACAGCTTAACAACGGGCTAATGCCTAATGCTTGGCTCAGGTAACTTGTTTCACCAACATAATGGCGATGATCTATGGTCAATTGCTCTAGTGACTGACCACTTAATCGATAAACACGTGAATCGCCGCAGTGAAATAAATGCGCGGTATTAGATTTAAATACTAAGGCGCTGAAGGTACAGACATAACCTTTATTCGCATCATGGCGGTGCAGACCTTGCTGGCCTTGAGCAAACAACCAATGATTTAAGGCTTGTAGGACTTTATGTGCGGAGGTTTTAACTGACCAAGCATCAGAGGTCGCATAGTAATCATTAATAAAGTTACTAATCGCAGTTTCGCTAGCGATACCACTGACTTCACTGGTACTAATACCATCGGCAATCGCGACCACGGCGCCTTTACTATCAAGCTGTGGGCTTGCTGGCTGTTTGCTGCCACAGCAATCTTGATTAGCAGGCTTAAGCCCGCTAACGCTATGTTGGCCAATGGTTAGTTTGAGTGTTTTAGGCATAGAAAATAAAAATGCTCTGTGACCGTAAGCTAAGACTGCTTAGTGGTACAGAGCATTAATCATCAAAGCTTATGCAAGCTTTTCGCGGCGTGCTTGTTCACGCTTACGTGCTGGGCTTTCTTTTACATGAGTAAGATAAAGCGGTAAACCAACTAACACAAAGCCACCCACTAAATTACCAAGCGCGGTTGGGATTTCATTCCAAACAAGGTAATCCATTACAGTGAAGTCACCCCCCATAATCATCGAGAATGGGAACAGGAACATGTTCACAATTGAATGCTCAAATCCCATAAAGAAGAACAACATGACAGGCATCCACATCGCCATCATTTTGCCACTGGCTGAAGTTGAAATCATTGCACCAACAACACCCATAGATACCATCCAGTTACACAACATGCCACGGATGAAAATCGTCATCCATCCTGCAAAGCCATGTTCTTGATAACCTAACGTTCGTGACTCACCAATGCTACTGACTTTCGCTGCCAAAACGCCACCATCGGTGTTATATCCATAAGTTAAAATGAACGATGCAAAAAAGGCCACAGTAAGAGCACCGGCAAAGTTACCCACAAAAACTAAGCCCCAATTCCGAAGCATTTGGTCAACAGTACAGCCATTTCGTTTATCTAACACAGCTAATGGCACTAGAGTGAACACCCCGGTTAATAGATCAAACTTCATCAAATACAGCATGATAAAACCAACAGGAAACAAAATTGATCCCGTCAGTAAGCTGCCAGTCTTAACAATCACAGTAATGGCAAAAAATGCCGCCAGACCTAAAATTGCCCCCGCCATAAAGGCGCGGACAATAGTGTCCTTGGTTGACATGAAGATTTTCTGTTCACCTGAATCGACCATTTTGACGGCGAACTCTTTTGGTTCAATATACGACATAGCTACACACTCCTAGATTTAATTCTGATCATGTTTTGCTAGTTTTATGCCACTATAAAAAAACCAAAAGAAACAAGTTGTTAACATTACTCAATGCGATAAGTTATTTATCTAAAGCACTATAATAGTTCGTTATTTGTTCAGCCCGCCCTAAAATGGAACGTTGCACACTTACCTACTTATCCAGTATTTATTATGCTTGCTTATCTATTAAGGTCTAAAAACTAAGGCCTAAAAAACCTTGATTCTTGAATGACTTGATTGAGCACTTTGGTTTGCACAACCTCGCCTGCCGAATTCACTTCAGTGATTAAGAACGTCAGCACTTCACGAGCATAAAGTGCGTCAAAATCAGCATTAGGTTTCAATGAACTGTTAACGGTCACCGGATATTCTAATTGCTCAGCCGCTTTAATCAGTACTACAGTGTCGTTGGTAATCTCAAAATCATAAGCAGACAAATGGTCGTAACTTACACTAATTTTATAAAAGGCTGCTTGCTGTGTTTTATTGCGGATTTTTAGTAAATAGCTATTTTCGATGACCTCTTTATTTGGCTCTGTGCTGACCACACGGTAAAGGCTTTGACGATCTCGAATCACATTAAGCTGAATGTTCGTACGGCTTTGTAAGTCCAACACGATCATGACTAACATCACCAATAGCGCGCCAGCATAACCCAAGGCTTTTATTGACCAAAACGAGGGCTTTTCGCCTTTTTCCAATGCATTTTCACTAGTAAAGCTAATTAGATTGGGCAAATAGCCAAACTTCTCCATTGTTTGATTACACGCATCAACACAGGCGCCGCAATTAATACATTCATATTGCAGGCCATTGCGAATATCTATACCTGTTGGGCAGACATCAACACACAAATGACAATCGACACAGTCACCTAAACCAGCAGGCTTGTTATCATTTACCAGTGCTAATTGCTTCTTGTTACGCTTACGCGGACCACGGTTTTCGCCGCGAGTTGCATCATAACTGACTGTTTTAGTATTCGAATCAAACATCACCGCTTGAAAACGTGAGTATGGACAGCAATGCAAACACATCATTTCGCGCATCCAGCCGGCGTTGATGTATGTACACAATGCAAAAAACCATACCCAAACACCGGTCCAAAACCCACTACTGAAACTAAAAATATCGATATATAACTCACGGGCGGGCATGAAGTAACCCATAAAACCACACCCTGTCACCAATGCGATAACAGCCCAAGCGGTGTGTTTTGATACTCTTTTACCGATTTTAGACAAAGATAAGGACGCTTTATCTAATGCTGTGCGATGATGATGGTTACCTTCAATTTTAGCTTCAACCCACATAAACATTGCAGTCCATGCTGTTTGTGGGCATAAAAAGCCACACCACACTCTGCCCCAATATACCGTGACAAAAAACAGTGCAAATGCCGCGGCCATAAATACCCAGGCAAGTACAGTGAAGTCTTGTGGCCACAGAGTAATATTAAAAAAGAAGAACTGCTGTTCAGTCACGTCAAGCAAAATAGCCTGACGACCTTGAAAATTGATAAAAGGAATCATGAAAAAAATAGCGATCAGTAAGGTATTCGTGTGTTGACGAATTTTCTGAAATACCCCTTTCTGCTCACGAACATGAATTTTGCCAGAGGCGCTGACATTAACAACAGGAATGCGCTGGGTAGATGATGTGGGTAACCGACTCGAGACTGGCTCTGACGTTGCTGGTTTTGACATTGCTGCTTTTGACATAGTCTGGTCCTAATTTGCCTTTATTAGCTTACAGCTGAATAGCAAGACCTACGCCAACCAACACAACAAGGTAAGGTATTGATTTTAAACAATAAAATAAAAGTTTAAAAAAGCAAAAGTCACGATATATCACCTATACGTGATATATCGTGACCTTAGTTGAGAAGGAATGATTCGGTTTATCGGTTAATGGATAGTTTTTTCATTCTTGAACGTAAAGTACTGGGTGGCATATCGAGTATTGCCGCTGCGCCAGTCGGGCCCGAAATCCGCCATTGGACAGCATTAAGTGTCTCTGCAATATGGGCAGCTTCCGCCTGTGCCATGGTTAAAATAGGTTTAGCTACTGAACCAGTATTTTGCACACTTGCTTGAGCATGACCAAGCGATAGACTATTAAAGTCTAAAGTTTGATTTTGACTAAGAATGATTTCTCGCTCAATTAAGTTTTGCAACTCACGCACATTGCCAGGCCAAGAATATTGCTGAAGTTTTTTCAAACCTTTTGCGCTGACTTTAGTTATCTTTTTGCCTAATTTCTGACTTAAAGAAGCCACCAAATCACTCACTAATGCAGGAATATCCTCACCTCGTTGGCGTAAGGGCGGAACCAAAATGGGGAACACATTAAGGCGATAATACAAGTCCATTCTAAACAAGCCTTGCTCTACCCTTGCTTGCAGGTCGTGATGAGTCGCGGCAATTAAGCGAATATTAACCTTGATGGTTTCACTGCTGCCGACTCGCTCAAAAGACTGCTCTTGAATAACTCGCAATAGTTTAGATTGGGCTTCAAGGCTTAGCTCGGCAATTTCATCTAAAAATAAGGTGCCATTATGGGCCAATTCAAAACGACCTTTACGCCTGCTTACTGCACCTGTAAACGCGCCTTTTTCGTGACCAAATAACTCACTTTCTAAAATCGAAGCTGAAAATGCCGCACAGTTTACACTCACTAGAGGGTGATCTTTACGATGACTTAATTGATGAAGGCTCCGTGCCACCAGCTCTTTACCTGTGCCATTTTCACCGCAAATCAATACGGTACTGTCGGTGTTAGCCACTAGATTTATTTGCTGAGTTAAGTGACTAATTGCTTGGCTGTTACCAGATAGCCCCATTGCACCTTGTTTACCTTGAAGTTCAGTCAGCAAATATTGGTTTTCAGAGGCGAGACGCTCCGACAGTGCTTGCACCTGTGCTAATGCCTCGCGTAATGAATCTTCGGTGTGTTTTTGAATGCTCACATCTCGAAATATCGCGACTACGCCGATTAACACATCATTATCGTAAACTGGTGTAGAACTGTAATAAACAGGGAAGCAAGTGCCGTCTTTTCGCCAAAATACATCTTCCGAAACTTGGCGAGCTACACCATCATGTAAAGTGCGATAAATCGGGCAATCATGTTGTGGATAATGACTACCATCAGCATGGCTATGATGGTGACAATCATGGATATTTTTACCAATTAACTCAGCACTTTTCCAGCCCGTCATTTGCTCTGCAGCAGGATTAATAAATACCGCATTGCCATCAAGGTCAAAGCCATAAACCCCTTCGGTAATCGCGTTAAGCAGTAATGTGTTCTCTGGTAAAAAGTGACTAGAAGCAAAGTTTTTTGGCGATGTCATTGCATTCCCTTCCATCAAAGTGGTCAATAGTATTGTTATTATAATCAAGCCACGATATTTCGCGACTTATAGCTGAATGTATTTAGTTAATATCAACAATTATCTATATCTGATGCTTTTTCAGCTTCCGTTATCGTTCAATGTCTCCGAAATTGCTACAATAGCCCATCGATATTTTGAGTGATTGTTCATGACTACTGGTTTTTCTTCGCAATTCAAATTATGGCTATTTATCGCTGTGGGTTTGATGTGTTTAGCGCCGTTTATCTCTTCTCCAATAGCCTTGCTAATGGGATTTACGCTTGCCAGTTTGGGCATGGTGCCAGTTTGTATCGATCTAAATAAAATCACTAAAAAATTATTAGCTTATTCTATTGTCGGTTTAGGCTTTGGCATTAACTTACCTGAAGCAATTGCTGCCAGTAGCAATAACTTAGGCTTAATTGTGGGATCTATTTTCTTTACCCTGATTTTAGGTTTTGGTTTAACAAAGTTAATGAAGCTCGAAGAAAAGACAGGGCATTTGATTAGCTGTGGTACTGCAATTTGTGGTGGCAGTGCTATTGCCGCTGTTG
Organism: Shewanella sp. GJ50-10; assembly: GCF_055808815.1. NCBI lineage: Bacteria > Pseudomonadati > Pseudomonadota > Gammaproteobacteria > Alteromonadales > Shewanellaceae > Shewanella > Shewanella sp. GJ50-10. Next base: position 4,412,490 of record NZ_JBVVSS010000001.1, read on the forward strand.
CACCTGCAATTAACGCAAAAAATGATCAAATTGCAGTTTCGTTAGCCTGTATTTTTTTGCTCAATTCAGCCGCGTTATTTTTATTCCCCACCATTGGTCACGCCTTATCATTAAGTCAGTATGATTTTGGGGTTTGGAGCGCCATTGCAATTCACGATACCTCTTCGGTAGTTGGCGCTGCATCAGCCTATGGTGATGAAGCCTTAAAAACGGCAACCACAATTAAACTAGCCCGTGCATTGTGGATTATTCCAATCGCATTACTCAGCGCCGTCGTATTTGGTGGCGATAAGTCAAAAATATCTATTCCATACTTTATTGGTTTTTATTGTTTAGCGATTCTAACGGCTTACTTTATCCCTCAAGGCCAGCCTGTTTATGACGTATTATTTAACGTCTCTAAGCAATTACTGATTGTATGCTTATTTTTGATTGGCGCAGGGATAACGGTGAGTAAAATGCGCGCCAATGGGCCTAAACCGTTATTATTGGGCATATTACTCTGGCTTGCTATTGGTAGCTCATCGCTAGGGTATATTTTATGGATAGGGCAATAAAATAGGACTTATCGCAGTGATCCATTGCTGATGGCTTATAAGTTAGAAGTTAGAAGTTAGAGGCTAGCACTATGAGCATAGTGATAAGGGCATAGAGCTATGAGCTTAGAACTAACGTTTGAGAGCCGATAAGGTTAAACGCTGACTATTCTGAGTCCTGTGCATCTTGCGGCTGAATGTAAGGCTTAGCTAACGCCAATCCAATCAGCCCGCCAAAAGCTAATAACTCAATCACCGCACGTGTTAATCCCGTAGTTTGCACTGATGCAACCACCGCAATAATGCACAAACTAATAATCGCAATGACTTTAAATAGTTTGATTTTGGCTTTGCTGTTAAAGCTATTTTTAAACAATGAACATATTGCCTCAGTGTAAATACTCAGGTTAATTATCTAAATTGTCTATTTAAGCCGCCAATACTGATTGTTTCTAAGTTATGCACTTACACGTTAAAACTCATTGTTTAACTTATAATATGAGCTCATTACCTTACTTTCATGCCTCTTTACTGATCTTGTTCATTACTATTCAACGATTACTTTCAAACGATTAAGTTGAAGTATTGATAAAAAATCTAGACACCAACCACTGACTAGCAATAGAAAACACACAGTAGGCACTAAAAAAGTAAAAGCCAGTTTCAAATTGAGCTGTGGTTTTTAATAACTCCCCCATCCCAGCAGAAGCATTACCCGCCATGTACACAATGATTAAGGCAACCACAAACACATCTGCCATTGACCACTTTCCAATAGCGCTCATCACCTTAATCACACTTTGCTGCTGACGAGAAAAGCAAGGCAAGCAGATAACTAACAACAGCGATAGTTTTAATGCCGGAAATACCACACTAAACAAGCCAACGAGTCCTGCCACAATGACATTATTTGATTGATAAAGCTCATTCACAGTATCGACGATACTGCGGGTTTTATAAAACACCTCGACTTCACCTTCGATAGTGTCAAAACCAAACATACTGATCGCCATATCCATCATGCTTCGTGCATTGCCACGCGAACTTTCAGATAGACTTTCGGTAAACATATTCACTCCAGTCTCCACCAACTCTGCTTTTTCGATACTGCCTTGAATGGTCAAAATTGGCTGTGTCACCCCAGGAATAAGTAACGCTAATGAAAAGATAATGACACTGATGCTAACCAAGGATTTCATTTTATCTCCGAGAGTGATTGAGAGTAAGCCAAAGAGAATATACAACAAGAGAACTAAAAAGTGTGAAGCTGTTAGTAGGAGCTATCAAACCATCAAGAGCAAATGAATAAACAGTTAAGCAATCGCATTAAACAACGGCTTAACCATCTATTTAAGTAGTCAAAACTGGGAAAACATTAATAAAATGGGCTAGGGTCGACTTCGAGCGAACGAGGTGAAATACCTCTTTCGATATTTAAATCTGATTTGCGTAAATCCACAAAAGTGACATCGGTATAACGTCGATGCTTTTGCGAATAAAAACATTTCACTACAGGGTTTAATGCATCACGCCCCTTAGATTCCCATACAATGCCGACTCTTTCATCGGATAATTGCACCAGTGAACCCACAGGATAAATCCCAACGCAGCGAATGAACTCATAAACTAATGCTTGATCGAGATGAAATGGGGTTAACTTCATTAAAATTTTAAATGCAGCCGCTGGGCTCATTGCTTCTTTATAGCAACGAGTGGCAGTAAGAGCATCAAAAATATCGACAATGCAGCTCATACGGCCATGTTGTGGTATTTCATCGCCTTTCAGCCCTCTAGGATAACCCTTGCCATCAAGTTTCTCATGATGCATTAAGCAAACATCTTTACTCACTTGCGATAAGCCTTCCGCTTCTTTCATGATATCGACGGCATATACTTGATGTTTTTTAATTTCTTCAAATTCTTCATCAGTCAGCTTTCCAGGCTTGTGAAGAATTTTATTATCCACTTGGATTTTGCCAATATCATGCAAAATTCCACCTACTGCCATTTCTTTCAATAATGCCTTATCCAGCTCAAGATGCTTACCAAAAGTCACCAGCAAAAATGCGACATTAACAGAGTGCTCAAGCAAATAAGCATCTTTAGTTCTTAACGCCGAAACACACTTGAGTGCATCGGCATCATCCATCACTGATTCAATCATTTTGTCAGCAATGTCTTCAAATGGTGCGACTTCAACCGCTTTACCTTCGTAAGTTTCCGACAGCACTTTACGCACTAGTGTTTTCGCTTCTGAAAGGATTTTTTTCGCTTGGGTTTGTTTGGTTTCGCGAGTGATAACCGGCTTACGTACTAACGGCGCAGCGCTTTTTTCTTTAAGCCACAACCATCAGATGAGCGTTCCACATCGACCCAAACAGTTTTAATACCTGCAATTTGTAGTTTACTAATCGAGTCACGATGCTTTATTTGCCCCGCATTACTAATGGCCACTTTGCTTTCTTTACGATCGATAGCGACCACAAACATGCCCAAACCTAAACGGCTGACAGGTATGCGAATAACATCTTGTGGCTGATCAACTTGGCTCATTTAAGGGTAACTCTCCGAATACATCAAATAACAACAATTGCTAATATTTATGACTTAATATGTTGAATATGTAAATTAAGCATGGCCATTTTATCTCGTCTCAACTAAATACTCCAAATAAAATGTACTATTATGTAACTGTCCTTAAATTCAGCTGGTTAGCGGGATTGATTATCATTCGCACAGCAAAAATATGATTATATTAGCCTTTAAGATCACAGCATTAGCGGCTTAAGATTGACAGTTTTTGAACCCTTCACTAACTTAGGGCATAATTTACATAATCATACTACTCTTCCTCATTTAGCCTATTTGAGTTATCAACTATTGGAGTCCTTGTTGCCTAGCCACATTTTTTCTGAGCAATTTAGCCAGTTAATCGACAAGCTAAACGCTATGAAGTTGGCCCATGCCAAAGAACACATAGTGCAAATCTCAGTGGAAGCAAAGTCAATTCCATTACTTTCATGGTTAGGTGCGCAAACTCAATATCCTCGCATTTATTGGCATGGGCGTGAGAAACAAGAAGAAGTAGCCGCTATCGGCGCATGTAAAGACTTTAAGCAAGAACAAGAAATTGATGACGAATTATTAGCATCAATTTACCAATCTCAGCGTGGTAAAAGCAGTAATCAGGATATTCGCTATTATGGCGGTGTCGCTTTCGACCGTACCGTAGAATGCTGGCCTGATTTTGGTCGCACTCGCTTTGTACTGCCTCGTATTGAACTGCGTCGTCATGGCAATATTGTCAAATTGCTGGTCAATCTCAATTTTGAAGATACTGATCAACAAGCAGAGTGCGAAGCAGCGATTGAGGCAATTAAACAGTTAAAACCTGCAAAGCCATTATCTCCGCCTAACAAGTTGCCGTTAATGGGTCGTAGTGACCTACCTAACTACCAACGTTGGAAAGAGTTAGTTGAACAAGTCACTCAACCTAAGTTTAATCAAACCACTCCAAAAGTTGTGCTATCTCGTCAAACGCAGCTTGAAATCAACGATGTTGTTGATCCTTGGATGGTGCTGGCATGTTGGCAAGGTCGTAACCCAAATAGTTTCCAGTTTGGTTTTCAGTTTAGCCCTGAAAGAACCTTCATTTCTTGTTCACCAGAGCGTTTGTATTTACGCAGACAAAAAGAGCTGTTTACTGAAGCACTAGCAGGAACAACAGTGCGCGGATTAAACCAAGAAGAAGATGATTTTTTAGCGACTCAATTACTGGAAGACACTAAAAATAGTCATGAAAACCAATTAGTCAGGCAACAAATTGTCGATGTATTGACCCCATTAAGCAACTACGTTGGTGCTGATGAGTCCGCTAAAATCTTCAAACTGACACATATCCAGCATTTACATCGTTCAATTCGCGCAGAGTTAAAAGCAGGGGTAAATGACTTTCAGTTGCTCCAAGGTCTGCATCCTACACCTGCAGTTGGTGGCCTACCTAAAGAGTCTGCATTAAGCTTTATTCGCCAGCGCGAAGGTTATAACCGCGGCTGGTATGCTGGCGCTTGTGGTTACTTAAATAAATATGAAAGTGAATTTTCAGTCGCTATTCGCAGCGCGTTAATCGAGCCAGGTCGAATCAACCTTTTTGCGGGTGCCGGCATTGTTGCAGGTTCTGATCCACTTGCCGAATGGCAAGAGCTTGAAAACAAACTCACGACAATATTATCGATATTGGTTGAGCTATAACCCCATTGTTTGCTTAGCCTAGCAACAAGTGAGTTAGCGCAGCCATATCGCTTTTATCATCGGCAAGCTATAAGCCCCTTTACCCAGAACAAGTCCCAAAATCACAATTGATGGTTGCATCTTCTTATTTGCTCTCTATAATGCGTCCTCCTTGGCGTAGCTGACGATTTTTACTCCAACTTGGATAAAAACCGATACGTTAGCGATAATCAATAAAATAATACTGCCAACCTCATTCAAATACGGGTTCCCTCACCCCGTCTAACCCAATAAAAAGGCTACAAGATGTTAAAACTATCTCAGGCGCAATGTCGTCGAGCACTGATGTTTTTGGTCAGTTTTCATATTATTATTATTTGTGCCAGTAACTACTTGGTACAACTACCTTTTCAGATATTCGGCTATCACACCACTTGGGGTGCTTTCAGCTTTCCATTTGTATACTTAGCGACTGATCTTACTGTGCGTATTTTTGGTCAAAAGGCAGCTCGCAGTATTATTTTCAAAGCCATGCTACCCGCTTTACTGATCTCCTACGTTATGGGCGTCGTGTTCCATCAAGGGGCTTTTCAGGGCACATCGTCATTAGCCGAGTGGAATCAGTTTGTATTTCGTATCGCCTTCGCCAGTTTTGTCGCTTACCTTGTTGGCCAACTGATGGATATCACTGTGTTTGCTAAGATGCGTAAAGCAAAAGCATGGTGGATGGCTCCTGCTGCCTCAACCTTGTTTGGCAATCTTGTTGATACTATCGTCTTTTTCAGTGTCGCATTTTACGCCTCAACAGATACCTTTATGGCGCAGCACTGGCCAGAAATCGCTATGGTCGATTACGCATTTAAGCTCATCGTCAGCTTAGGTTTGTTTTTGCCGGCATATGGTGTGTTACTAAAAATCTTAAGCGATAAGTTAATCGCGACTCCAACAGAGTCTGATGCTGTTCACCCTGAGCAAACGCGAAAAGCCTAAATTCATATCATTGATAACAAGCTAAGCTTGTTTAATTAGGCGTTTTTGCTGTTAATTTGATCAGCGCGGCACTTTTTAACCAATGCCGCCACCACACTGGTACGATGAGTTATAATACGTCAGTGTTTTTTGCTGTTAGCAAATTAAGCCTGCTTATATTCACGCACGCCTTTGTTTAGTTAACAGCCCAGTGGAAAATAAAATGTTAAATATCCAAATTCAAGCTCACACAGAGCTCACAGCAGAAGTTGCTGAACAATTAGCAGCGTTAACTGCTCGCATCCATGAACTAGACCACGCTCAATCTATTGAGTCGTTACAACAGCGTCTAGCAAACAAGCCATGCTTGGTATTATTTGCCTATGTTGAAGGTGAATTAGCAGGCTTTAAATTGGGCTATCAGACTGATGAAGACTGTTTTTACAGTTGGTTAGGTGGCGTTGAGGCTGACTTTCGTCAATTAGGTTTAGCCAAGTCGATGCTTGAGTACCAAGAGAAATGGGCTACAGCACAAGGATTCCGTCGTCTTGAAGTAAAAACCCGCAACCAATTTAAGGCGATGCTCAACATGTTAGTTGCAAATCAATACCAGATTACTCAAGTTGAGAGCCATGACAACATTGCTCAAAACAAACTATTTTTACAGAAACTACTGTAAAAATAGATGGTTAATCTAAAAAAACAAAGAGTGTATTTTAGTTGTTATGCCGATTAACAATAATGTTGAAAATAATTGATTAATTAACTTGCAAACGCAAATGATAATGATTATTATTCAGTTGCGTTCCAAAACTCAGTTAAGATTAATAGCTTCATCTCCTATTAACCCCTCTGAGAATTAGCACATCATTGCTCAAACACTCTTTGAAGGCCAGGCTCATCACCTGGCATTTTTTTGTCTAAAATTTAATAACTTAAACTTCTTCCTGCCCAGTTCATCAACTCAAACTTAACTCATATTTTTATTCCCAAATATTCAAAACTTAGTTAAATGTTACTTAACGATCTGTTTTAAAAGATATTTGAGGGGTTATAGCTAAATGAATTTTTAAACTGCAGGTGTAAAGGGAATGTAAAGTTGTTAATAAACTTCAATAAAAGATTGCAAACAATAATGAGAATGATTATTGTTTATGTGCGTTCCAAAGCTCAGTTTAGTTAATAGCTTCATCTCCTATTAACCCTCTGAGTTTGCAAGCACGACATTGCTCACACACTCTTTGTGGCCGGGTTCATCACCCGGCTTTTTTTGCCTAAAATTTATCACCAGTAAACATTAGCTAAACAATCGTGTCGTCTACCGCACCAAAATGTAAGCCATCATAAGGATTGTCTGCGTGTTCCTCTTTGGCTTTATAATAGATACCAATTGAAAATACAGTACCTTTCCCGAGAGTCGACTTAACCTCAATCGTGCCGCCAATACGTTTAATAATGCCGTAACTCAGTGATAAGCCTAAACCTGTGCCATCTTTTCGGGTGGTATAAAACGGATCGAAGATTCGACTTAGACGTTCTGGTGCAATCCCCACACCTTCATCTTCCACTTCAACTTTTACACCGACAACTTTTCCATGTTCTACCCAATCATTAGCTCGAATCCAAATCTTACCTTTACTCTCAATAGCATGAGCGGCGTTAACGACTAAGTTAATCAATACTTGAATCACCTGCGGCCGGTTTACTTCAACTTCTGCAGTGGTATTAATTTGCTGGATGAGTTCTACTTTTTGCTTTTCAATTGAATGGCGAACCAGCACTAATACTTCTTCAATCATTGATTGTACTTGGTGCATTTCTAAAGGTGCATTAAATTCACCAGGGCGACTATATTGCAATAAACTGCGGATAATAGTGCTGATCCTGCCCACTTGTTGAATCACTAACTCAATCTCTTCCTCAACCACGTTAGCATTTGAGCCAAGCTCATATTTCATTAGCTCCATGTTGCCCAAGATTACTGCAGTAGGATTGTTAATCTCGTGGGCAATACCCGCAGTTAGCTCACCTAAAGCGGTCAACTTTTCATTTGTCACCAACTGCTGACGAGTTTCGTTCAATAAAGCAACGTTACGTTGTAACTCTTCGGTTTTATCTTGCAAGCTGCGGGTTCGCTCTTCAACTTTGACCTCAAGTTGCTCTGCTGCAGATTGAATTTGTAAGTTTCGTCGCTGTAATAAGTCGAGCATATGATCAAACTGTTCAGCGAGATTTGAAAGTTCGTTGTCTCTATCTAAACCTAGCTCACCAATACGTAAGTCACGACCAGACTGCACAGCTTTCACCACATGATGAATACGCTCAATGGGTTCTAGTAGGCTATTTGCGCCTCGATAAACTAAAAAGCCTGACACGAGTAGCACCAACATTAATATCGTGCCTAGCTCGATGATATTAAGAATATAAGTATGAATGAATGGCGCTTCAGAAAAACCGGTGTAGATCATCCCAATTCGCTTGCCACGTATATCCTCAAGTGGGGAGTAGCCTGATATAAACCAATCATTAAGCACAAAAGCACGATCAACCCATGGAATGCCTTCCACTAAGACTTTTTGACGTACTTCTTCTGACACTAGCGTGCCTAATGCTCTTGATTGAAGCTCGTTATTAGGAGAGAACATGTCCATTGGCACATTGGTACTAATGCGAGCATTATCTAAAAATATGGTTACGGTACCAATCGAACGCTCAGGTAGTGTGCCTTTATCGTAAACAAGGTCACGAATATGGTCGACAATAACGGTATCTCTATTAAATAACGTCCCCCCATCGAGATACCAGCTTACCTGACCCGTTTCATCGGGTATCGGTAATAAAGTCCGGCTCAGCATTCCGCGAGTTTCAGCCAGCTTTTCAGGCTCTTGAGCCCGCATAGTCGCTGATAACGGTACTTTGGCAAGTTCAGCCAAATTAGGATCTAATCGATCTAACCGTTTAGCTGATAACACCATTAAGCCAGAATAAGCTTGATTTTCAATTCTAGGTAACATCTGACGTAAGTCAGGATCAGCATTGGCTTCTTCAAGCCTAATTAGCCGTAAAACATCAAGTTGGAGAATCTCTTTTTGTTGCTTCAAGTAGCGATTAAGCTTCACTGATTCAGCTTGATTACCTTTATCAACCTCTGAAAATGAATTTTGAAAATCCCAAGATTCACTGACATTATATAGTTGAATCTCTTGTTGTTTTTGAACTTGCTCTAAAGTGTTAGTTGCTACTGTTAAATCAGCTTTCACTTTCATAAACAGCTGCTTACCTGTGTAGCTGATATTCCAGTAAATAGTGATAAACACTAAACTAATTAAAGTCAGTAAAATCGGTAATAAAGTTAAGATGAGAATGCGATAACGCACCTTGGCTTGCATTTGCTGCCAACTGACTCCAAAAAACTGACTAAAAACAGACACTATTTAGTCTTCCTTATCCGATTCAACTTCAAACCACTCTTTGTATTTACGATCCAGTGTTTTACGAGACACACCTAAATCCCTTGCTGCCGCAGACTTATTACCGCTATGAGAATCAACCACACTCATCACATGCTGCTTTTCAACTTCTTTTAACGGCCAGGTCAATGGGTAACCCGCTTGAGTCACTGCTTCTGCTTGTTCATTTTTCTTCCAATACTCCGCTGGAGGCTTACCCAGCAAAATACATCGTTCAATCATATTACGAAGTTCACGGATATTACCCGGCCACTCATGCTGTTGTAGCACTTGTAAATCTTCATGACTCCACACGACTTCTTTGACACCTAATTCACGGGCAAGTTGCCAAGTAAAATGATGCGTAAGCTCAATCACATCTTCTGGACGAGTGCGTAATGGAGGGATCAAGATATTTAATACATTTAAGCGATAGTATAAGTCACTACGGAAATTGCCTTCTGCTACTTCTTCTGACAAGGTGCGGTTAGTCGCAGCGACAACCCTGACATCAATAGCGACTTCTTTTTCGCTACCAACGGGTCTTATCGCTTTTTGCTCCAGAACACGCAATAACGCTGTTTGCATTTTCATTGGCATTTCGCCAATTTCATCCAAAAAGATGGTGCCACCTGTCGCAAAGTTAAATAACCCTTCACGGTTTCCCTTGGCGCCAGTAAATGCACCAGCAGTGTGGCCAAACAATTCACTGCCTAATAGCTCTGGGGCGATTGCGCCGCAGTTAACTGGTACAAATGGCCCTGTACGTCCACTTAATTGATGTAATTGTCTGGCAACGAGTTCTTTACCCGTTCCTGACTCGCCTTCAATTAACACCACAGCATTAGTTGGGGCAACGCGTTCAATGACTTGTTTTACTTCTATCATTGCATCACTGTTACCAATCATAGTGGTTGAATGACCACTAGATAACTCGCGGCGCAACATAAAGTTTTCACGCTTCAGTAGGCGGCGTTCAATACAACGATCCACCGATGTCATCATTTGTTCTAAATGGAATGGCTTCATAATAAAATCAGAAGCACCGGCTCGCAACGCCTTAATGGCAACATCCATATCAGCATAGCCAGTCATGAAAATGATGTCAGAACGACGCTCTTTTTCATTTAATGCTTCATGCCATTCAATACCTGAGCGATCTGGTAAACGAATATCGACAATCAATAAGTCAAAATGGCCGCGACTACGAAGTTTCTCAGCTTCTTCAATAGTGGATGCCGTTTCAACTAACGCAAATTTCTTTGATAATGCTTTTTTCAGGAAGCTACGCATTCCTGGTTCATCATCAACAATCAACACCGAAACAGCTGTGGTTAACGGCTTTGAATTTGATTCATTATTGTTCATATGGCTTCTGCTTTGGACATTTTGACTAGATTTAACATTATCGTACCACTAAAAATCCGACTGTGGGTCAGTTTGCCCTACAGAATTAGACCTATGGGACAATTTGTCTGTAAACCATAAGCTTAGTGCGAGACTTAGATCACAGTTTCAAATTTTGTCGTGATCAACACTTTCAGACTCGCATTGGCATAATAATTGCGATGTAATTAATTGTTACGGGCAACCTTGCCCTCATTTTCAAAATACATTGATTGGCACGGCTTGGTGCCTTTGCAGTTTTAGTATTTTCAAGGAGCTAGAATGTTTAATTTTAAATCAGGTTTAACCGCTTTTATTGGTATGGCATTACTTGGTAGCACAATGGTCAGTGATACTGTTGAAGCAACTGAAGTCATCAAATTAGCCACGACCACTAGTACAGATAACTCTGGTCTATTACGTGCTATTTTGCCAACGTTTGAAGCAGAGTCTGGTTACAAGGTGCAAGTGATTGCAACGGGTACGGGCAAGGCATTAAAGCTTGCGCGTCAAGGAGATGTAGACGTTGTGATGACTCACGCACCCGCTGCTGAAGCCAAATTTGTTAACGAAGGCTACGGCACAACACCTCGTGGGATCATGGAAAATGATTTTGTTGTTTTAGGTCCAAAAAACGACCCAGCAAAAATGTCAGGCAGTAAAGACGTGGTTGAAGCCTTCAAAAAAGTAGCCTCAACTAAGAGTACTTTCATCTCTCGCGGTGACAATTCAGGCACCAACATGAAAGAGCTCGCAATTTGGAAAGAAGCTTCTGTAACACCAGATTTTTCAGGCTATACTTCAATTGGTCAAGGTATGGGTAAGACTTTACTGATGGCTAATGAGAAACAAGCTTACACATTAACTGATCGTGGTACGTTTGTTGCTTACAAATCTAAATTAGATTTAGCAATTACTTTTGAAGGTGGCGCAGCATTAGCCAACCCTTATCAAATCATGCTAATTAATGCAGAAAAATATCCTGATTTAAATCATCAAGGAGCGAAAGCATTGAGCGATTGGTTTATTAGCCCTAAAGCTCAACAGATGATTAATGATTTCAAAGTTCAGGGAGAACAATTGTTTAAGGCAACATATAAGTAATGAATGAAGGCTGGTTAGCCCTAATGCAGCAAGCTTTTAGCTTGCTGCTTTCTTTAGACCCAGACGTATGGTCTATCATAAGCGTATCTTTTTCGGTTTCTTTTGCGGCATTAATCATCACATTAATACCGTCAATCATGCTGGGCTTTTTACTCGCCTCATATCAGTTCCCAGGACGTTGGTTTGTCACCAACATAGTTCAAACTTTACAATCAATTCCTACCGTGGTCATAGGCCTATTGGCATATCTTCTACTAACCCGAAATGGGCCATTAGGTGACTTACGCTGGCTGTTTACTCAAGAGGGGATGATTTTAGGGCAAATGATGATTTGTGCCCCAGTATTAATCGCCCTATCACAAGCCGCTTTTAGCAGTATTGATAAACGAGCTTACGAAACATCTCGAACATTAGGTGCATCTTGGCAGCGTGCGATTTGGACTGTTTGCCGTGAATTACGCGTGCCACTTTTATTGGCCATCATCGCCGCATTTAGCCGTATTCTTACCGAAGTGGGTTGTTCTATGATGGTGGGCGGAAACATATTGCACCACACCCGAAATATTCCCACAGCTATTGCGCTTGAAACCAGTAAAGGCGACTTTGCTCAAGCTATCGCATTAGGTTTAGTGCTACTGATTTTGGCCATAGTGATAAACTTTGCTATCGGTTCTTTGCGTGGTAAAGCCATGCCTAGGAGTCAGTAATGACCGCGAAACTGACAGCAAAAAATGTGCGCATTAACTTTAAAGAGCGCGAGTTATTCACCTTCAACGATTTATCGTTTTGCGAAGGGGACGTTATTTACCTTCAAGGCGATAATGGCTCGGGTAAATCAACGTTAATGAAGCTGATTGCCGGCATCATTAAACCTAATTCAGGTACGGTGTCAGCCTCTGGGTTTGCAGCCCCTAAATGGTGGCAAGCCAATTCATTACTTGGCAAAGCGGTGTATTTACATCAACATGCTTACCTGTTTGATGGCTCTGTTGAATATAATTTGCGATACGCCCTTCCCAAAGGACGTTTTAGTGCCCAAGAGCAGCAAGACAGAATTACCCAAGCCATTGAAATGGCCCAATTAGGCTCATTGCTTAAAAGCGATGCAACCGATCTTTCAGGCGGAGAGCGACAACGTTTAGCTGTTGCGAGAGCTTGGATTACTCAGCCTAAGTTGCTGATGCTTGATGAACCAATTTCTAACATGGATAAGCAGTCACAAAAACTGGTTTTAGCCATGATTAATATTTTAAAACAAGAAGGTACTGGGCTGCTTATCAGTAGCCATCAAACCTGTGGGTTAACAGCTTTATGTCAGAAACACTGGCATATTTCAGAGCAAAAAGTTGTTGAAAGTAACCATATACCTCGCTTTGAGCAGTCTCAGGAGTTTCACTATGTCAGTGCAAATTGATGCGGTGATTTTAGCTGGCGGTATGGCCAGAAGAATGGGCGGGATCGACAAAGGCTTAGTTGAATTAAGCGGTAAGCCGATGATCTCGCACACTATCGAGCGCGTTAAGCCTCAAGTTAATCGTATTATGATTAATGCTAACCGTAATCAAGCGCAATATTCTGCCCTTGGGTTTGATGTGATAAGCGATAAAGAAACGGGTTATTTAGGCCCTTTAGCAGGGATGGTTACAGCCATGGACAACACGCAGGCAGACTTTTTGCTGGTTGTTCCTTGCGATAGCCCAATGTTACCTAACGATTTATGTGCACGTATGCATGCATCACTTAAAGAAGCAGATGCCGATATTGCCGTCGCAAGTGACGGAGAATACCAACAACCCGTCGTCATGTTACTTAAGCCACACTTGAAAGATTCAATGCAGGCATTTCTTGATGCTGGCGACCGAAAAATTTTCCTTTGGTATGAACAACACAAATATGTGGTAACAAGCTTTGCTGATCAACCGAATGCATTTGTGAATGTGAATACACTTGAACAAAAACTTGTCATCGAGAATGCCAAATAATTTGTGGCAACACGCCATGATAAGTCAACAATGAGGTCTTTATGAGTATACCGTTTTCCAATCCGCTTAATATTCCAGTACTCGGATTCTGTGCCTATAGTGGCACCGGTAAAACCACCTTATTAAAACAATTGATCCCAGAGCTTAATCGCCGCGGAGTTCGTTTAGCCGTTATCAAACATGCTCATCATAATTTCGATGTTGATATTCCGGGCAAAGACAGCTACGAAATGCGTAAAGCTGGTGCTAAGCAAATGCTGGTTGCCTCTCATGTTCGTTGGGCTCTAATGACTGAAGATGCCGTTGAGGGTGATCCGCAATTACCGCACCTATTAGCGCAAATTGAAGCGGATAAAGTGGACATCGTTTTAGTCGAAGGCTTTAAAAAGCTTGAACTACCTAAAATTGAGCTGCACCGCGCTGCGCATGGTAAACCACTCATTCATACCCATGATGACAATATCGTGGCTATCGCTTGCTGTGATGATACTGAAACACCAGCAGAGCTCACTCGCTTAGATTTAAACAATGTCGGCCAAATTGCTGATTTTGTCATTGAGTATCAAACTAACTGGCAAGCCCCAGATATTGAGTTACCAATTCCTGCTACTGCTACGCCTGTTTCTGATGAGCAAAAATTCTTATCGGTTGCCCAAGGTTTAGAGCAATTAATGGCGATGGTTAAGCCGTTAACAGACAGTGAGCAAGTGGCGATTGATGAGGCCGCTAACCGCGTTCTAGCATCTGATGCTATTTCGCCAGTGAATGTGCCGCAGCAAACTAACTCAGCAATGGACGGTTACGCCTTTGCTTACAGCCAAGACAATAGTCCTGCAAATCCTGTTGCCCCGCTTAAGCTGATGGGTGAGGTCTTAGCAGGTCACGAGTATCCAAGCGTGTTAGCCGCAGGCGAAGCTGTACGTATTATGACCGGTGCCACAGTACCGCAAGGCGCGGATACTGTAGAAGCGCGTGAGCTGGTCATCGAGCAAGATGGCCAAGTTCAGTTACAAGGTAAAGTGATTGAAGGTCAACATGTGCGTTTAGCGGGTGAAGACATCGCCAAAGATGCACTCGCATTAGCTAAAGGTCACCGCTTACATGCTGCTGAACAGGGCTTATTAGCTTCTTTAGGCCTGCCAACTGCTAATGTGGTTAAGCAACCTACCATTGCCGTATTCTCAACAGGCGATGAAGTCAGTCAACCTGGTGAACCACTAAAAGCTAACTGTATTTACGATTCTAATCGCTACACCATAAAATCAATGGCGCAGAAGTTAGGTTGTAAGGTGATTGATCTAGGTATTATCGAAGACAGTGAAGATGCGTTAACAGCAGCGTTATCACAAGCCAGTGTTGATGCTGACATTGTTATCAGCTCAGGTGGTGTTTCAGTGGGTAATGCAGATTACATTAAAACCGTATTAGCCAAAATTGGCGAAATTAACTTCTGGCGTATTAACATGCGCCCAGGTAGACCACTGGCGTTTGGTAAAGTGAATGACAGCCTATTTTTCGGTTTACCTGGCAATCCTGTTGCTGTAATGGTGTCGTTTTTACAATTCGTTCAACCTGCCATTCGTAAACTTGCTGGCGAAATCAACTATACGCCACAGTATTTACCTGCAATTACCGATAGTATTTTGCGCAGCAGAACAGGACGAACAGAGTTTGTCCGTGGTCAGTATCATTTAAGCAATGATGGACGTTTACATGTGGCCTCCACTGGGGCACAAGGTTCAGGGATGTTGAACTCAATGGTCAAAGCTAATTGTCTGATTGTGATCGGTGAAGCCGACGAGTCAGTCATGCCGGGCCAACAAGTCTACATTCAGCCTTTCGCTGAACTGTTATAACTAACCAAAAGATGTGCTAATTCATGAGTTTAATAGTCGACAAGTTTAACCGAAAAGTAGAATACTTACGTTTATCGGTCACTGACCGTTGTGATTTTCGCTGTGTTTATTGCATGAGTGAAGATCCAAGCTTTTTACCTAGAGAACAGGTACTAAGCCTTGAAGAACTTGCATGGATTGCACAAGCTTTTACCGAGTTAGGTGTGAAGAAGATTCGCCTAACAGGTGGTGAGCCGTTAGTCAGAACAGATTGTGATAAATTAATCGATTTACTGGGAAAACTGCCAGGGTTAGATGATTTATCCATGACCACTAATGGCTCGCGTTTAAGCAAGCTTGCCCAGCCGATGCATAATGCTGGCTTAAAGCGACTCAATATCAGTTTAGATACCTTAAACCCTGAGCTATTTACCGAAATGACTCGTAACGGCAAAGTCGAACGCGTTATTGCAGGTATTGATGCAGCAAAAGCCGCTGGCTTTAAGCACATCAAAATTAATGCGGTGATTTTACGTGGTAAGAACGATCATGAAGTCATTGATTTAATCAACTTCTGCCGTGAACGTGAACTCGATATTGCCTTCATTGAAGAAATGCCATTAGGCGTCATGGATGAGCGTAAACGCAGCCGTCACTGCTCAAGCGAAGAAGTCAGAGGTATTATCGAAGAGGCTTACCCGTTAATCCCTTCAAGTAAGCGTACCGGCGGGCCTGCTCGTTATTACAAGATGGCCGACAGTGATATCCATATCGGTTTTATCTCACCTCACAGTAACAACTTCTGCCACGAATGTAATCGCGTTCGCGTAACGGTAGAAGGTCGTTTACTGTTGTGCTTAGGCAATGAGAACTCTGTTGATTTAAAATCAATCGTCCGTGAATTCCCTGGCAATATCGGCAAATTAAAAGATGCTATTTTAGAGGGCATTCAACACAAGCCAAAAGAACATTACTTTGGTACTGATGATGACGTACAAATTTTGCGTTTCATGAATTCTACAGGCGGTTAGCCTCCGTCGTAGCGACTCGCTAGATGTGTATAAGCTAATAGCGTTCAGCGAAAGTTAACTAAAGGTGATGCCAAGTAATGCATCACCTTTTTTATTGTCTTTAATTCACCATAAAAACCGACAATGCCCTCGTTAAACTATTCACTTTTTGCTCAACATCATTTTGCTATACACTATGCCTTACAATAGAAATCACAATCATAATGCATTAGTTTATGGCACTCTCTCGAAAGAAATGGAATAACATCCTTATTATTGCCTGCGTGTTCATGGTCGCAGTGCTGACCTTTATTGACTCCAAAACCAACCAAATGCCTGAGGATGCGCACGCATTATTTGATGCTCAAAACCAATTAACCCAATTACAATTTAGTGGTATTTGGCTTAATAAATCAGATAAAAAATGGGGTTGTGAGGAAACAGTATTGAACTGCCAGCCTTTAGCAACAGCTTGGTCTGAACTGGCGATTTCAGCCATTAATATGACCGAGGATGAGCTTAAATTGTTGCCGTCCCCGCTACCATTGAGCATTGCAATTAACCACCAGCCGCAAGCGCAGCATTGGCAATACTATCCACAACAAGGCTTATTGCAGTCGGCAGCTGAGAACTGGTATCAAATTCCGCCCAGTTTACGAAGTGATCTAATACCCGTTATCTCAAGTAAATAACCTAATACCAATATTTAAACGTCACTGACATGGATACTTATGCCTGAATTACCTGAAGTTGAAGTCACCAAACAAGGCATATCGCCACACCTTGTGGATCAGACAGTTCGAGATCTCGTCATTAGAAATGCCTCTTTACGCTGGCCTGTTCCTGACATCTGTAAAAACATCATTGGCCAAACGATTAAACAAGTTCGCCGCCGTGCGAAATACCTACTTATCGATACCGATGCGGGTATCACAATCGTCCATTTAGGCATGTCAGGCAGTTTACGAATTCTTCCTGCAAATACCCCTGTCGAGAAACACGACCATATCGACCTTGTATTAGAAAACGGTCGAGTGCTGAGATATAACGACCCTCGCAGGTTTGGTGCTTGGCTTTGGTATGAACTGCCTGAAGAAGCTCACCCGTTGCTGATTAAGCTAGGGCCTGAACCCTTAAGTGATGACTTTAATCCACAGCAGTTACAAGCAGCATTAGCCAACAAGAAAAAAGCCATTAAGCTATGTTTGATGGACAATCATATCGTCGTTGGTGTTGGGAATATTTATGCCAATGAGGCGCTATTTGCAGCAGGAATTCATCCGCAAGCAGCGGCTGGAAATATCGATATAGAAAGACTGACGATATTAGTGAGTGAAGTAAAACAGATCCTTGCCCAAGCCATTAAGCAAGGTGGCACCACGTTGAAAGACTTTACTAATGCCGACGGTAAACCAGGCTACTTCGCCCAAAAGCTCCATGTTTACGGCCGCGGCGGTGAAAACTGTACCGAGTGCGGCAATTTACTCAGCGAAATAAAGCTAGGCCAGCGCACCACAGTATTTTGTGGGCTTTGCCAAACACGATAGCCTTGTAACCGTACCTTTAGATAAGGTAAAACAAAAAAGCCTCAACTTGATTTTCTCGTTGAGGCTTTTTTAATTCAAATTTGGATTTAGAATTTATATTGATAGCGAGTAAATAAAGTTCCATCCGTTTCAGTGTCATCCACTTCAAATTCAGATTGTGAAATACTGCCACCAAAAGTCATCATGCCACTCAGCATTGGCATGCGATAAGACAGCTCTAACATTAACAAGTCTTCTTTGGGAGGTTGCGGCGCCCAACCATTATCACGATTCTCACCATCTTTATTTAACTGTGCATAACGCAAAATAGACGTAAACGCATGGCTATTGGAGAACTGTCCCACTAAACCCAAAGCATAAACTTGAGCATCACTGTCATAAGTACTGCCAAATGCGCGACCATGGTAACGAGAGCCGCTTCTGTAGGTGCTATGCTCATAGAAGCAATTAAATTGCTCGGAATCTTCACCACAGAAAACCATGGTATCTGTGTATTCGAAAAACAACTTATATTGCTGGGAATCAAAGCTGAAACGAGTATCTACACCGTACATTTTGCCGCAATCAACAATCTCCCAAGGCTGACCTTTAGAATCTTCACAGGTACGCTCAAGGAAAATACCGACAGGGACATCCCAAAACGTTTCAGAATAGCGCACATCAAAGCCGGCCATCTGATTACCGTAATTAGAACAGTCCCCATCTTCAAAACCACGACAATCACGCTGCCCCGTTATCGACTTCCAAGCGCTGTCAAAGTCACACTCTTGGCCTTCACCACAAAACTGCGTGGTCCAAGACAAGCCAATTTCAAGCTGTCGTAATGGTTTAATAGAAGCACGCAAGTTCCACAATAGCGCATGAGGGGCGTACCTTTCCTCTTCCATCATGCTAATGCCGCCTGTTAAGGTCCAAGTACCTAACCAAGATAACCACGGAGTCTCAAACGCCTCGGCATTATTGCGAGACACCATCAATGAAGGCATTGGACGAGCATTATTAGATTTATGCAAACCGGAATCAAAACCAGGTCCCCACCACTGCTCAATCGTCCCAGCAGTAACAATCCAGTTACCTAATACCATCGCCATGTATGAGTCATCTAATCTAAACTCTTTATCGTCTTCAGGGTCGTAGTTAGCTGAAGCCGTCACCTTAAAAGCAAATCGTTCGCCCATATACTCATGTGATGCTTTTAACTCACCCTTTTCACGATAATCTGAGCCAAAATGCTGGAATCGAGCTTCATCAGTAGCTGCAGTCGCTGTAATACTGGTATTGCCGCGATTTTCTAGCGCATTTTGATAATAAAAATTAACCCTAGCAAACGCATCTATTAGCGCAGGGGATAAGATAGAAGGTTCAACTTTTCTTAAATCATTGCCAATGCCAGACCACATCAGTGGAAATGTATTAACAGGAACCGTAATCACTCCCGCATCAGCAAGCGCTTGAATGTCTGCACGTAAATAAATATCTGACGTATCTACCCAAGGTGCAGCCACTGCGACACCAAATAATCCAGAAAGACTGACTCCGAGTGCTAGTTTTGATAACCGATTATTGAGACCTTTAATTAACTTCATTTTTTAGCGAGTCCTGCTTTACGCTTTTCGGCTATTTTTTCTATTAGCGAATGCGTGACATCAGTATGAACAAACTGACTCACATCACCGCCATGCAGCGCAACTTCTTTAACTAAGGTTGACGAGATAAACGAATTTTCTTCCGCCGGAGTCAAGAAAACACTTTCTAAATCAGGATTTAAGCGACGATTCATATTCGCCAATTGAAATTCATATTCAAAATCAGATACCGCACGAAGTCCCCTGACTAGCACACTGGCATTTTGCTCTTTGGCAAAATCGACTAACAATCCGGTAAACCCCACAACTTCAACATTATCAAGATGAGCTGTAACCAAGTTGACTTGAGCTACGCGTTCTTCAAGAGTAAAAAGAGGCTGTTTTGAAGGGTTTGAAGCAATGCCGATAATCACATGACGAAATAGCTTCGCCGCGCGCTCAATCAAATCAGCATGTCCATTGGTGACAGGATCAAAAGTACCTGGATATATCGCGCGTCTATGCATTTGGCTTATTCACTATAGGTGCAATGAGTTTATTGTTAATAATAGCGTTTATTAAGATCTATCCAGTTAACTAAAACACATTATTCATGAAACATAAAATTGGCAGAATAATACTACATGCTGGCTTGTTACAGCAAAATTTAAAATGAAACAGATAATCAACCCAATTTAAATTCCACTTATGCCGATTATTCGCTAAAGGTTTAATAACGGGGTAAAATTAGCTAATTGATAAATTCTTTGGCATCGCTATTTTGAAAACCCTTCCTTTAAAAGTTCTTTTGGTGTTTGGTACTCGCCCTGAAGCGATAAAAATGTGCCCTCTAGCTAAAAGTCTGGTAGCGGACCCACGTTTTGAAGTCGGAGTTTGTGTCACCGCTCAGCATAGAGAAATGTTAGATCAAGTCCTCGATATTTTTGAAATAAAGCCAGACTACGACTTGAACTTAATGAAGCAAGGCCAGACATTAGAATGGCTAACAAGCACCATTATCGAGAAAGTCAGTGTAGTGATTGATGACTTTAAGCCACAATTAGTACTTGTACACGGTGATACCACGACATCATTTGCAGCCGCCTTAGCTGCATTTTATAAAAAAGTCGATATTGGCCACGTTGAAGCAGGGTTAAGAACCGGTGATATTCACTCTCCTTGGCCAGAAGAAGCCAATAGAAAGCTTACCTCTACTATAACTAGACTACATTTCGCTCCAACCCAAAGTGCTGCAGACAACCTACTGCAAGAAAACGTGTCTACAGATCAAGTATTTGTAACTGGTAATACTGTGGTTGATGCCTTACACACAACGGTAAAGCATATTAAAGATTCAAACTACCAAGCCGCCACCTTGTCAGAACTTACCGAGACGATAAAGAATAAGAAACTCATATTGATCACAGGTCACCGCAGAGAGAACTTTGGTCAAGGTTTCGAGAACATCTGCTTAGCTCTAAAAGACATAGCCCAAAATCACCATGATGTCGTATTAGTTTATCCGGTTCATTTAAACCCTCAAGTCCAAGAGCCAGTCAACAGGCACCTTTCAGGTATTGAGAACTTTCACTTAATTAATCCATTAAATTATCAGGATTTTGTATTTTTAATGGATAGAGCCGATATTATTTTAACTGACTCTGGTGGAATTCAAGAGGAAGCTCCTTCACTGCATAAACCCGTATTGGTATTAAGAGATAAAACAGAACGCCCTGAAGCCGTCAAAGCAGGCACAGTCAAACTGGTGGGTACCAACCAACAAAGTATTACTTCCGCTGTTGAAACATTGCTCCAAGACGCTTCTTCTTTTAAAGAACTAACCAATCCATACGGAGACGGCCAAGCTTGTCAGAAAATAAAACATATCATCGCAACAACTTATAGGTTGTAACCATGAAATCTATTTATATTATTTACAGGGCGATGTTTAACCATCACGGTGAAATGAATGTCATCGGTGGGATTGAGAATTATATCCTCAGTTTAATTGAAACATTTGAAGCAAAAGGCTGGCAAACACACATAGTTCAGCCTGCCAAAAAACCATTTACTGTCATAAAAGAGACTCATACCATTCATGGCATTAATACTGGTTGGCATAGGGGTAACGCTAAAAAATACGCTTTAGCCAAATGGGTTGAAACACAAGCCAGCAGTGACGACATTGTCATTTTTGCAACGGATTCCTATGCAGTTAACATTAAAAGCCTAAAGACCATTGCTGTTCAACACGGTGTTTCTTGGGATAAACCAAGAACATCGCAAACGACATTTATGCAATTAGCATCATCTTTAGCTAACCATATTAAATACTTAACTTATACCAATAAAAGTAATGCATTAGTTTGTGTTGATCATAATTTCATTAATTGGTACCGCACCTGGTTTGATGTAAAAAAGACCAAGGTCAAAGTTATTTATAACTTTTTTCACCAGCAAGTGTCAGAAAACGCCTTTGATAATAAATGGCAAATTGAACCAAGTACCCATTCTATAAAGCTCATTATTGCTAGACGCTTTGTTGATTATCGTGGCATTGCCATGATAACCCCAGTCATTGAGCAATTAGTTAATACCTACCCGAACTTAGAGGTAACATTTGCTGGAGAAGGGCCTTTAGAGGATGAACTAAAAACAAGATTTAAAAATCACCAACAAGTACAAGTCATTCAGTACAAACCCGAGCAGAGTTTCGAAGTGCATCAAGCCCATCATCTTGCTGTTATCCCTACGCTAGGCTCTGAAGGCACATCACTTTCAATGATTGAGGCTATGGCTGCTGGTTGTTTAGTGGTTAGCAGTAATGTGGGTGGTCTTTCTAATTTAATATTAGATGGCCATAACGGACATTTAATCATGCCAGATGCCACTGAGTTTAAAAAAGTGCTTGAGCAAGCTATTGTCGATATAGAAAGCAGTAAAAAACTTGCATTTCAAGGCCATCAATCCATTACGCATGTTTGTTCATTCGGACATTGGCAGCAGCAATGGGTTGGCTTAATTGAAGATCTCACAAACTAAAAGAGCATACCTAAAGTATGCTCTTTGCTTAATTGCTTAATTGCTTAATTGATTAATTGCTTAAGTTTGAAATTTTGGGCAGTTTGCGGCTATTTAATCTGACTTTAATTTCAAATGAAATTTTCTGCCAAATACGTTTTAGTGGACGTTTTTTAGCAAAATCTCTATTTTCTAAGGAACCTATTTCGCTATCAAAATCGGCTTCTAATACTGGAAACGGTCTAACAACAAAGCAATCCAAGTTTTTTTCAAACCAATATTGGATATCAATATCCACAGGCCTTGCAATAGGCAGCGCAGTTGCTAAAAGTTTTTTTGCACCTGCTAAAGAAACAAACTGTCCTCTTGTTGAAGATGGTAGTTTCAAACAAGTTCCTAATGAGAATTGGTCATTAAGTGCAATCGGATCGATGACCTCTTTTTGCTTACGACCATGGCACAGTTTGATGTAGTCCCACTTTTGCTGCAGCTTCCCTACGCTATCAATTAAGTCACCCATACCTTTATCGAGTATTGAGTCATCTTCGAGTATCAACGCATAGTCAATATGGTTATCAACCATCTCATTCCAGCAATTAACATGACTCAAATAGCAGCCTAGCTCACCAACATTAAGCACTTTGTCATATTTTTCTAGGTTAGTTTTCTCATCGAAAACACGACTTATTTCTGAATCAGATAACTCTTTACCATAAACCGCAGGCACTCTTTCATACTCAATGTTTAACTGAGTCAATTGTTGTTGCATAAAAGCCATTCTATCTAAGCTTTTATCTAAATTAATAACAAACACTTTAAACTGCATAATGTCTCTATTTTCCATCCATGGCGTCATTTTATAATTTGCCGATATAATCCATGACGTTGGAGACCATGGGACTGTAGTCATTTAACTTTAATGTATTGAGTAAAAGCATCTTAAACCCGCAAATATTGCGTTATCAAGTAGGTAATAAATACACCCTATGATACATCTAAACTTCAATATCAAACCGTTCTATTAATGGTCGAAAAGCTTGAACGGATACCACCTAATCCTTTAGGCGTCTGATTTTGGTGTTATATTTAACTTTTGCTTCAATACAGTTGAACTCACGTTGGGAGTATAATCAAAATACTCCATTTCACATGTAACCTTTGGGTACTTGCCTTTCCAATCTGAGCCAACAGAAATTGCATCGATATTATATTGGTCAACAATATCTTGTTTATTTTTATCAACTTGCGGGATAACCTCATCAACAAATCGATTGGCTTCTAAAATTGAGATCCTTTCTTCAAAAGGAATAATCGGAGGACGCCCTTTAGACTTAATAATAAGTTCATCGGTGGAAACACCAACAATTAAATAATCACAAAGTTCTTTGGTTTTCTTAAGAATGTTTAAATGCCCTTGATGAAAGATATCAAAGCAACCTGAGGTATACATTCTTCTATAAGGCTTTTTAGCGTCAGTAACGACAGCTTCTGCCACATTACAAAAATCACTCTTCAATGTTTTAAGAAGTTCATCTCTATAAATTGCTTCTAGCTGCAGTTCATCGGCCAAACTTGGTGCTTTAGGCCAATGACTGTCAATAAACTCTTTGCCGCAAAAATCAATCGGAAACTCATAGCGAGGAATAATATGAAAATGAACCGCTGGATCCACCATCATCAGCATCAAATAATTTACTTTATTACAATCAAAACGATACTTTAATACCTTTTCAATATCTGAAATTATTTGCTTTTGCTCATCAGAGGCAGCATTTGAAATGCCAGAATAATGATGAACACTTTCCTTACATACCAACACCATTGAACCAAGTGTAGGTTGCCCTGGTCTTAGTAATAGATTCCAATGCTGATAGCTTTTTATCAAACTTGAAGGGTAATCGAAAGTTCTCAGGGTAGATTGGGGCATAGTAAAGTGTCTTCTTAGAGTGAGATAGATATTTTAATTGAATTCGCTTAAAGCGTCTATAAAGAGCCTTAAGCTCACCTTTCATTCTCTTAAACAAGCGCTTTCAATTAAACAGTATCGATTGAATTATATTATCGAGCTAGATGAGCATTTTGATGACCTAATTCTTTAACAGCAAAAGTTCATGCTCAATAAGCTTTAACAGAGGAGTTTCAGCATTTCTTTAACTTTCAGAAAGATTGTTACATAATGAATAACAATACGAGAGCTAAACGCTGCTGAAGTGAGGTTCAATGTGATCTTACCCTCATTAATTACTCCTGTTTTCGACCAAAATATTGAAGGCCGCTTTAATACAAATGGCTATGACATCACCTAGTAAAAATAATTTTTAAAGAGAATGCTATGTTAATCGTGTTTGACACATTGAACGTATATTATTTACCCCAATATGTTCCAATCATCGAACAGCTTAAAAAACGAAATCATAACGTTAAGTTAATTTGTTATAGCAATAAAAATGATCAAAAAGCATTCTCAAACACCATTAATGATCTCAATGTAGATTGTCTCTGGGTGAAAGATAAACATGAAGCGAAGCAAACTTATCTATCACTAAAACCTGATTGGATCTTTTTTGGTAATGAATGTGACTTCCTTGATGAGGTGCATCAGTACTCTAAGACAGCTCAGTTAGGTCATGGCGTTGGCCCTAAACCCAGTTATTATCACAAATCGAAAACTCCAATGACGGTTCGATTTATTGAAGGTGAGCTGAGATTAAATAAAATCAAAGAGTATTACCCTAGTGATACTTTTATCCAGGTGGGGTTCTCTAAGCTAGATCCAATGTTTAACCAAACTGAGCCAGGGTTTGATTTATCCGCTTTAGGTTTGAATCCAGAAAAACAAACCATCTTATATGCGCCAACCTTTAACCCAAGTTCGTTAGAGTGCTTTCCAGATAACTGGCCAACGGATTTCACTGACTACAATATTTTAATTAAACCTCACTCGTTAACTCAGGTCAGAGAGCAGTATAAAAAACAACGAGATAAGCTTGCAAAGTGGTCTAAATACAGCAACGTATATGTCGCTAAAGAACAAGATATTTCTTTACTACCATTTATGAAAAATGCTGACATTTTACTCAGTGAAGCATCAAGTACTTTATTTGAATTTGCGGCATTAGGTAAGCCAGTAGTAGTGTGTAACTTTTTCAAATTAAAATGGTCTTATCGTGGCATTTTCAAATATCGTTTCGATAAGCGATTTGGCAAAGACAACGTTTTATATTCTGATATTGGTTATCACATAAATGATTACCGCTCATTACTTTCTGCAATTCCCCAACAGCTAGGTAATCCGGACGAGTTTAACGACAGACGACTTAAATATACATTTGATCACGTCGGCCCAACTGATGGCTTAGCCTCGACCAGAATTGTGGATTATTTAGAGCAATATAGTTAATGGACTCTATATACTGCCCAAAAATTGGGTTGTGAAAATCGATTTTGCTTCAATTGATGACTAACTTTGCATATAAGATTTTAATCATTATGCTTTCAGGTTATGCTTTCTTATTATTTTTAAAGCATGAAATCCACATATGTCTATCATCTCTTCAGAGCAATTAGAAAGCTGTAAGCGTTTACTTTTTATCTCGCCTTTTGCGCTAGGCGACTTCCTCTACTTTAAGACTTTTCTTATTGCACTCAAGCAACAATATCCACATATTGAGATTGATATCTGGTTAGATGACAATCGATGTAATACCGATGCTTGGCGCTTATCCCGCAGTAAAATTTTACAGCAATGGATGCAAGCTGAAGGTTGCTTTAGTTGTAGCTATGGGTGTACAGACTCAATCAAAGCCAGAGATGCTCAAATAAAAGAAGCCCAAACAAAACAATACGACATTGTGGTTTGCCACTCTCCTGGCAGCAAGGCCAACCAGTTCTCAGATATTGCCAGAAAGATATCGCCTAAAGGCTATATCGTATCAAGTGTTTCAAAAGCGCCATTTAAAGGTTTTCTAAACCTCTTCTTATTTCGTAATAGCGATAAAGTATATCAACTCGATACGCAATCCTTACCAGCCAACCACCACATTACCGACCGTTTTATGAAAGTGATGAATAGTATTTTTAATCTTAATCTTTCAAAAGACCAAATGATGCCTAACTTAGTTGTGCCTGAAGACACCACGGAATACTCTAAAGCTTGGCTAGCAGAAAACTTTTCAACAACCGACAGTAAACTATTCTTTTTAAATCATTTGTCGACAAGCACTAAAAAAGACTGGGAGTTGAGCCAATTATTCTCATTGATTAGTTCACTTGAGCGAGCAAATAAAAACAACAGGTATATCATCAATGTGACACCTGAAAATTTTGACGAAGTACAAAAGAAGTCACAAGTTTTTGCTCAAGAAAATGGTTTTCAAATAGTAGTATTTACAGTCGATAAGCACTTTTTCGAGCTGCCTTCACTTATCGCTTTAGCTGATTTTGTTATAACGGTCGATACCGCTATTTTACACTTCGCTTTTGCAGCAAAACGACCGCTTTTAGCCATGATGCGTCAAAAGAAACCTTATTGGGCTCCGCCTGAGACCTCAACATCCCATGTAATGTACGCCAATGAGGGAAAAGGACATGTATCAGATATTAGTGTTGAAAAAGTGTTCAAAAAGTATTTAAACATGACTTCAATTGACTCAAAATAACTTACTACTAAGGCCATATAGTAATGAAAAAAGCGATATTTACCCTAGCTATTGGTAATAATCCAATGTACAAAGCCGCTCTGGAAACATTTCAAATATATGCGGACAAAGTCGGGGCAGACCTCATAGTTTCGGACGAGTTACATTACCATATTGATATTCAAAATCCACAATACTCAGCAAGCCCTGCTTGGCCTGAAAAACTCTATACTGCAGAATTACTTAAAAAGTATGATCGTGTACTCTACTTAGACGCCGATATTTTAGTAACACCTTCAGCAAAAAATATTTTTGAAAAATATACAGACCTAGAAACTGTCTATATGTTTGATGAGGGCCAGCATTTAAATAGAGATTTACCGATTTCTCAAATCAATGAGGAGCTTGGTGCTGCTGACAGTTGGCAAAAAATTAATGGGAAGCAAAGCTACTATAATTTTGGCATGTTTCTCATTTCTAAAGAGTGCAAACTTTTTCAATTTGCTACATTAGAAGGCATGCAAAAAATTTGTAACTCAGTAAAATTTTATGACCAAACATTCATTAACTATGTAATTCAAAATAATTGTATACCAAATCAATGTGTTGATGCTGAATTTAATCGGATGGAGTTTTTGGGGCAAGATGGTTACAAGCAAGCGAGCTTTATTCACTATGCAGGCCGTGGTTACCGTATTAAATGCCCGAGCAGAGAAATCCGCTATGTTGATGACTATTGTAAACTTTATCCTGAAAAAGTAACAGCGGAAAAAAAAGCAGCAATGAAATTAGATGCATGGAACTTATTCATTAAGAACCTTAGTAAGAAAAGTAGTATTCCCCAAGGAGTATTACAGTTCTTCTGTAAACCAACAATCGGTCGTCAATGGTTATAAAGGCTACTCAAGCAATGTGAGCTTCTCAATCACACTTTCAACTGCAATTCGCGTCATTAAACCTTCGCCTTTTGCACGAGTGCCCCACTTTATTGGGGCACTTTTTTGCTCCAATATCACTTCATCATAAACGCTCACCACATTATCTAATGAGTTGTAAGGCCCAGTTCTACCTGGGTTTGAATGAGCGTATAACCCAATAACAGGTGTTCCTTGAGTCACAGCCATATGCGCAGGGCCAGTATCTGGCGCTATCACCACTGAAGCATTTTTTAATACCGCGAGCAATTGAGTCAATGAGGTTTTACCAATAAAGCTCTCAATTTGCTGAGTGGCAAAACCCGTTATTTGCTTAGCCAACTCAACTTCAAGCTGGCTAGGTCCACCACATAACAATACACGGTAGCCCTTTGATACTGCGTAATCCGCAACTGCAGCATAACGCTCTGGTAGCCAGTTGCGCTCAGCTTTACTGGCGGCAGGGCAAATGACTAATACCTTTTCACCTTCAGCAATGAGTTCGTTTGCAAATTGTGTATCTGAATCAGGGACAGGAATGTTCCAGCAAGGGGTTAAATCTTTAACGCCAATGGTTTTAGCAAATCCCATAAAGCCTTCTAACACATGAGGTGTTGCTAGTGGCTCTACCGCTTTATTCGTCACTAACCACTGGCCTTCTTTAGCACGGGCTTTATCAAAACCGATGCGGATCTTGGCCGAAATCATTAACGATGCAATGGTCGCTCTTAGCGCAACCTGCATATGCAATAACACATCGAATTTCTGTCCAGCTAGACTCTTTCTTAATGCAGCATAACTACGCCAACCTTGGGACTTATCAAATATAACAAATTGCACGCCGGGCAAGTGCTTTAACAGTTGATATTCCACTTTACCGATCACCCAAGTGATATGTAATTGCGGGTATTGTTTTTGAATAGCTTGCACCATCGCCACTGCATGGCAAACATCACCGATGGCAGATAAACGAAGTAAACACAGGGATGTCATTGATGCATAGTCAGCTTTCATGGGCGCAATTAACCAGAGTAAGTACAAGAGTTCGATCTTAATGTAGAATAAGCTTTATAGCCACCGACAAATCAAAGCTTTGTAATCCACTTATGCAAATAAAATCAACCAACAAAGGTGTTATCGCTTGGTGCGATGATCTCGCTAAAGACCTTACGCCCGCTCAGTTTAGTCCAGAATATTGGCAAACAAACGATGCCATTATTGGTCAATCTAAAGGGCGTTACACTACTTGGTTTGTCCAATACCGAACCCAGCAATGGGTATTAAGACATTATTGGCGTGGTGGGTTAATCGAAAAATTCAGTAAAGATGCCTATGTCTTTACCGGTTTTGAGCGCACTCGAGCGATTGCAGAATTAGCGATTTTAGAAACACTTCACCAAGAAGGTTTCCCTGTCCCAAGACCGATTAGCGCCAACGTTGAACGTTTTGGTATCTGGTATCGTGCAGATTTATTTATAGAATTAGTTAACGGTGCAGATGACTTAGTAGCCCTGCTAACAAAATCGGATCTAACAGCTGAGCAATGGCAAACTCTCGGTAAAACGATTGCGCAATTTCATGCTCGTGGGGTTTATCATGCGGATCTTAATGCCAAAAATATCCTGTTTGCTAACCAACAGTTCTATCTGATTGATTTTGATAGAGGCGAAATCAAAACGCCTCATTCAAGTTGGCAACAAGCAAACTTAAATCGTTTATTGCGCTCATTTAACAAAGAGAAAACTAAGCTGCCGAGTTTAAAATTTAACGATCAAAACTGGCAGCAACTTTTGGCAGGTTACAATCAACATATGAGTGAAAAGAGCTAACCCAGCTTTCTTTAAAATTCACTCAACTGTAGTTGAGTTTCAATAAGCTGTAATTGCTGAGCTAACGCGCCTTTATTTTGACTAACGACGGTCAAACAAGCTTGGGCAGCTTGTTGGTGTTGTTGTTTATCAGCAAACATTAACAGCAATTGTTTGGCTAACGTATCCGCACCTTCTACCACCTTGAGTCCACCAGCTTGGTTCAATAACGCTGTAATTTCAGCAAAATCCCAATGGTGGGGTCCAACACTCACAGGTAACCCCATCGCAGCAGGCTCAAGCGGGTTGTGGCCGCCATTTTCAATTAATGTCCCTCCGATGAAAGCGTAATCGGCTGCGCCATATAGCATCAACAACTCTCCCATCGTATCGCCAAGTAAAACTTGAGTTTGCTCGGTTACCGCTTCATTCATACTGCGTCTTGATAATGAAAGACCATGCTGAGTTGTTGCTACCGCTGCGACATTAAACTGCTCTGGGTGTCTTGGCGCCATAATTAACAAGGCTTGCGGATATTGAGCTAATACTTGTTCATGAGCCTTAAGCATCATTTCAAACTCACCAGGGTGAACACTGCCAGCGACCCAGACAGGTGCATCGACTCTTTGCCATTGCTGACGTAAAGTTTTTGCTTGTTGGTATTTACTTTCATCAATCTGTAAATCAAATTTCAAACTACCGCATACCGCTATTTTTTCAGGATTAACTCCCAAAGACCCAAATCGCTCGGCTTCCAACTTGGTCTGAACAGCGATTGCATCTAGCGAAGCCAGCATAGGCCTACTTAATTTAGACTGTTTTTCGTATTTGGCGGCAGACTTAGCAGACAAACGAGCATTAGCCAGTATTAATCGAACCTTATTAAGTTTGGCGAAGTGAAGCAAATTAGGCCAAAGCTCAGTTTCCATAATGATGCATAACTTTGGCTGCACTTGCCCTAAAAAACGCTTCACGCAAACACTAAAATCAAACGGTAAATAACAATGTTGAACTCGCTTACCCATTTGTTCACTAAATGCTTTAGCAACTTCAGCAGAGCCTGTTGGGCTAGTCGTGGTTATCGTGAACGTTAACTCTGGGTGGGTTTCCATTAGATTTTTGATCAGCGGAATTGCTGCTAAGGTTTCACCCATAGAAACACTGTGGATCAGCACGTCTGATTGTGAGAGTGTCTTAAGACCAAAACGTTCGCCCCAGCGGTTACGGTAATCAGGACTTTTAATACTCCGAAATGCCAAATACATCACCACAAGCGGAGAAAGGAGATAGAGTACGAAAGAATATAGGCCACGAGTCATGAAAGAGTCTTAATCAATTTTGCTTGTCAGATAAACACAATGTTAACATAAACCCAAACCACATAAATATGTGATCATTCAACATAAACTCAGCTCAGTGAGCTAGGTTGAATAACCACGAAAAATTCAACATTCAAACAATTGATGCTGAATCCATTGGGGCTATTAAAGAATATTTTCAATAAACTTGCCCTATGTGATTGTGTGTCTTCTGAACTGACCAGATATTGATGTGGTTTGAGATAATATTCATAAGGATATGCGCTAAGCGTCTTATTGAGTCGTTAAGACTCCTATATTTAGCAATTGATAATTGGAATCGATATGAAAACCCGCGATAAAATAGTTTTTGCCAGTCTTGAACTCTTTAACGAACATGGTGAACGTAATATCACCACCAATCATATTGCTGCGCACCTTAACATTAGTCCGGGCAATCTTTATTATCATTTCCGTAATAAAGAAGACATTATCAATTCGATTTTTGCCTTATACGAAAGTCATCTAGAGTCAGGCTTTAAACCATACGAAGATACCAGTGTCGACATTGAGCTATTGATGGGTTATTTCGATGCAATGTTTTATACCTTGTGGCAATTTAGATTTATGTACGCCAACCTTGCCGACATTCTTAGTCGTGACGAAGCCCTAAAAGCGCGCTATTTAACCGCCCAAGAGCAAGTTCTTAGTCGTTCAAGCAATGTATTAAGAAAATTAATTAGCGACGGTTTTCTTGAGATCGAAGACAGTAAAGTTACCGCGTTAGCTGACACCATTAAAATGATGGTGAGCTTTTGGATTAGCTACCAATTGACCCAATCAAGTACTTCAACTATCACTAAAGCCACCCTTTATGAAGGTTTACTGCGAGTATTGATGATATTTAAAGCGTACTCAGCTCCAGGGTCTGAAGCGACTTTTACTCGTCTTGAACAACATTACCTCGATGTTGCTTCACAAGAGCGTGATGCTGCCGCTTAAAGTCTTAATTTATTGCTCAGCCTCCAGCACATACAAACTGCCTTTTTAGGACTAAAATAGAGTCATAAAAAGGCGGCCTTCTGTTTTGTTAACACACTAAGTCATTCATAAACCTATAATTAGCTTTCGCTTGTTATGGATTAGTATATCTAATGTGAAAGCAGCCCTAGCCCTAATCATTTTTATGTCGCTATTCAGGTTAAAAAAAACACTGTAGAGCCATTAAGATTAAGGTTAGAATGCCGCCAAGCGATTTCCATATTAAAACTATATTTAGGAGAAATCAGGTGGCCTCTACCTCATTTTACGACCGCATAAATCAACAACTTGTCGATGTTAAAGCTGAAGGCTTATATAAGAGTGAGCGCGTCATCACTTCAGCTCAAAAAACAGCTATTAACGTAAATAGTGAAGAAGTGATTAACTTCTGTGCCAACAACTATTTAGGTCTCGCAAATCACCCTGAATTAATTAATGCTGCACAAAACGGATTGAACAGCCACGGCTTCGGTATGGCATCTGTTCGTTTCATTTGCGGTACCCAAAATATCCATAAGCAGTTAGAAAATAGCCTTAGCGAATTTTTAGGCATGGAAGATACTATCTTGTACTCTTCTTGTTTTGATGCCAACGCAGGCCTATTTGAAACGCTACTTGGCCCTGAAGATGCGATTGTTTCTGACTCACTAAACCATGCTTCAATTATTGATGGTGTGCGTTTATGTAAGGCTAAGCGATTCCGTTATGCCAACAATGACATGAGCGAGCTTGAAGCTCAGTTAAAAGCCGCTAAAGAAGCTGGCGCACGTGACATTCTAATTGCCACTGACGGTGTGTTCTCAATGGATGGCGTCATTGCTAACCTACAAGGCGTATGTGACTTAGCTGATAAGTACGGCGCACTCGTAATGGTTGATGATTCTCACGCTGTAGGCTTTGTTGGTGAAAACGGCCGTGGTACTCACGAGTTTTGCCAAGTCATGGATCGTGTAGACATTATTACTGGTACATTAGGTAAAGCATTAGGCGGCGCATCAGGTGGATTTACTTCTGGTAAAAAAGAAGTCATTGACTGGTTACGTCAACGCTCTCGTCCTTACTTGTTCTCAAATTCATTAGCACCTTCAATTGTAAGCGCATCAATTCATGTGCTTGAAATGCTTAAGTCAGGCCACGCACTACGTGAAGCAGTATGGGAAAACAGCCGTTATTTCCGTGAAGAAATGACCAAAGCAGGCTTTACCTTAGCTGGTGCTGACCACGCAATCATCCCTGTGATGATTGGCGATGCAAAATTAGCAGGTGACTTCTCTAATCGCCTTTTAGAAGAAAACATCTATGTTGTTGGCTTCTCATTCCCTGTTGTGCCAAAAGGGCAAGCGCGTATACGCACGCAAATGTCTGCTGCACATACACGTCCTCAAATCGATAAAGCGATTGAAGCCTTTACCCGTATTGGTAAAGAAATGGGCATTATTTAAGGTCAAAGCTAAGGTTGAATGTAAGGTCGAAACAATGAAAGCATTAAGCAAGTTAAAGCCTGAAGAAGGCATCTGGATGGTTGATGCACCTAAGCCAGAAATGGGTCACAACGACCTATTGATTAAAATTCGTAAAACCGCCATTTGCGGTACTGATGTGCATATCTACAACTGGGATGAGTGGTCACAAAACACCATTCCTGTGCCTATGGTTGTCGGCCATGAGTATGTCGGTGAAGTTGTCGATATGGGTCAAGAGGTCCGCGGGTTTACTGTTGGCGATCGTGTTTCAGGTGAAGGCCATATTACTTGTGGCCATTGTCGTAACTGTCGTGGCGGTCGTACTCATTTATGTCGCAACACTTCAGGTGTCGGTGTTAACCGTGATGGCGCGTTTGCTGAATATCTTGTCATTCCAGCATTTAATGCCTTTAAAATTCCTGATGATATTTCCGATGACCTCGCTTCAGTATTTGACCCATTTGGTAATGCGGTGCATACCGCGCTGTCATTTGATGTAGTCGGTGAAGATGTATTGATCACCGGTGCTGGCCCTATTGGTATTATGGCTGCAGCGGTGTGTAAGCATGTTGGCGCTCGTCATGTGGTGATTACTGATGTCAACGAATACCGCCTCGATTTGGCTCGAAAAATGGGTGCAACGCGCGCTGTAAACGTGGCTAAAGAAGACTTAAAAGATGTCATGAATGAGCTTGGCATGACTGAAGGCTTTGATGTGGGTTTAGAGATGTCAGGCGTGCCTTCTGCATTTCACTCTATGCTTGATACTATGAATCACGGTGGCAAAATCGCTATGCTAGGTATTCCTGGCGGTGAAATGGCCATTGATTGGAGCAAAGTTATCTTTAAAGGCTTAATCCTTAAAGGTATTTATGGCCGTGAGATGTTTGAAACTTGGTATAAAATGGCCAGTCTTATTCAGTCAGGGTTAGACTTATCACCTATCATCACTCACCATTTCTCGGTAGATGATTTCCAACAAGGCTTTGACGCTATGCGTTCAGGCCAGTCAGGAAAGGTCATTTTAAACTGGGATTAATCCCTAGTTATAAATTACCGTAATCAATTACCAAATGAATAAAGGGGTTGTATCTAGGCAGCCCCTTATTAGATACTTTAGTTATTCACTCTTATCTCACTTCAACTACAGCGGTATAGCATGAGCACTTTCAAGCACCTTTCAATCAATGAACTTATCCACATGACAGCAGATTCTGATGATGTTCAAATTGTCGATATTCGCGACGCTGCCAGTTACGCAGCCGGTCATATTGAAGGTTCAATTCACCTCACCAATGAAAACATTGCTCACGTTATGGCAGATGCAGATATGGATAACCCGCTCGTTGTGGTTTGCTATCATGGGATAAGTAGCCAAGGGGCTGCTGGTTATTTAATTGAACAAGGTTTTGACGATGTTTATAGCCTTGATGGTGGCTTTACAGCTTGGAGTGCTGCACACGCATGATTGAAATCGGCCAACTACCTCACGCAAGAGCAGCACAAGCCTTTATCGACTACTTGAAAGGGTTAGATATTGAGTGCGTGCCTATCGTCAATGAGCATGGTGTGGCATTGGTTGTATATCAAGAAGACAAAGCCGAGCAAGCTAAATACGAATTTGAACAGTTTAAGCAAAACCCATATCAGAAAAAATATCTAGAAGCCTCATGGGACAATGGATCCACTCAAACTAAGTTAGATTATGGCTCTTCATCATTAGGACTAATACAGCAATTTATTACTGGTGCAGGCCCACTCACACTGATCACTTTTTTTATCTGTGTTGTTGTCTTTGCCGCGATGAACCTAGGCTTAGCCAACGCGGTATTTACGCAGCTGTCATTTTTTGGCGCTGTGCCTAGCAGTGACTTTAGCCAAATATGGCGAGTATTCACCCCAAGCTTAATGCACTTTTCAGCCATGCATCTTATTTTCAATTTGCTTTGGTGGTGGTATTTAGGCGGTAAAATTGAAACCAAACTTGGCACCCGGCCACTGATTTTCTTACTGATCGTTGCGGGTAGCTTACCAAGTCTAGTGCAATACATGATGACAGGTCCCAATTTCGGCGGACTATCGGGTGTAGTATACGCAGTGGTGGGTTACACATGGATAATGGGTCAACGCGCCCCAGAGTCTGGCATAGGTATTCCAAATAGCTACATGACCTTTATGCTGATCTGGTTAGTATTGGGCTTTACTGATTTACTAGGGATGCCAATCGCAAACGGCGCCCATATTGGTGGTTTACTGGTTGGATTGGCTCAAGGAGCATTTGATAGCCGCAAAGTCTCTAGCTGAAGACTTAAGTTATCTCTATAGTTAATACTACTAGAACTAAGCTAAGTAATAAGCTATCAAAATAACCAGTATTCCAAAGATTGTTCCTGAAATAAAAGCCATTGTTGCTGGTGAGTTTTGAACCGTTCGTTTCATATTGCTTCCTTGCTTATGATCCATTGAGTTAACCTAACTGCAGATAAATATTGATTAGTACTTATCTGAAGCCTGGAACTTGCAGCGCTTGAAGTTCATCCATAATTGCTACTAAGATGACTATGTCATCTTTAAAACCTGATTTACTAGCTTTTCTATGCCTGTATTGGCCTCGGCAATTGAATTAGCCAACATATATGCCGGTGTTGATACCACAAGGTTCTGCTCGTCGATAACAATATCTTCCACGGTCGCATCAACATGCTGCCCACCCATTTCGGTATAAGCTTGCGCAGTGCCGATATCATTACCGATAGTTCCTTTAATTCCATTTGAATAAAGTTCGGGCATCATTACTGGTGCAATACACATGAAACCAATTGGCTTTTTCGCTAATACAAACTCTTGAATGAAGCGTTCGACTTCTGGGTGCAGCTTGCTGCCACTTCCTGCCACTGCAAAATCACATAAATTCTTAGCCGCACCAAAACCGCCAGGTACTATCAAGGCATCAAACTGACTGATATCAAGCTCAGTTGTATTAAGCACTTCTCCACGAGCAATACGGGCCGACTCTTGCAATACATTTCGTGTTACATCAGCACTAACTTCGCCATTAAGGTGATTAACAACGTGCATTTGCTCAATATCAGGCGCAAAACATTGATAATTAACCCCAGCTTTAGATAATGCCAGTAGCGTTAATACCGATTCATGAATTTCTGCACCATCATAAACACCACACCCACTGAGAAGCACTGCAATATTTTTCATTTTTGTTCCTTGGAAAAGAGATTAATTTAACTTTTTTCAACAAATCTATTGATCTGATTAAAAAACGTGCTAACTTAGTTTCTCGAATTTATTTCACGGCTTAAAAACTGTACCAAATAATCGAGTAAATCAATAAGAATATTAAAAAAGTCCACATA
This sequence comes from Shewanella sp. GJ50-10, assembly GCF_055808815.1. NCBI lineage: Bacteria > Pseudomonadati > Pseudomonadota > Gammaproteobacteria > Alteromonadales > Shewanellaceae > Shewanella > Shewanella sp. GJ50-10. The sequence continues at coordinate 4,449,656 of NZ_JBVVSS010000001.1, forward strand.
ATCGGATTATTTTTTAAAACTACTATTTAACTCACAAAATTATTAAAAATAAAAATTAATCAATAACTTAAGAGTTTTATTCCCAGTCGTAATTAAAACAGCCTTAGATGATATATTAATTCACTCACAGACTTATCCACAGGCTGAGAGTTAATTTCCCGTGGCCGAAAATCCTTGTATGTGGCATTCTAAGGGCATCTCAGAATACTGAAAATGAAAACAGACTATGCCAACAATCCCCAATAACCCACTCGTCCTTGTGGATGGTTCTTCTTACCTTTATCGCGCATTTTATGCACCACCGCATTTGACTAATTCAAAAGGCGAAGCAACAGGTGCTGTTTACGGTGTAGTCAACATGCTTCGCAGCTTAATGAGCCGTTACAACCCCAGTCATATTGCTGTGGTCTTTGACGCCAAAGGCAAAACATTCCGTAATGATATGTACAGCGAATATAAAGCCCAACGTCCGCCGATGCCGGATGATCTACGTTCACAAATTGCGCCACTACATGCCATTATTCATGCGTTGGGTTTACCTTTAATCTGCATTCCAGGTGTAGAGGCTGATGACGTCATTGGAACAATCGCGCTAAAGGCCAGTAAAGAGGGTCGAGCCACCTTAATTAGTACTGGTGATAAAGATATGGCTCAGCTTGTTGACGAGCATGTCACACTAATCAACACCATGACAGATACCATCATGGGACCTGCTGAGGTCACTGAAAAATTTGGTGTCGGACCTGAACTCATTATTGACCTACTTGCCATGATGGGCGACAAGGCCGACAACATTCCTGGACTACCTGGAGTGGGTGAGAAAACGGCTTTAGCGATGCTTACTGGAGTAGGCGGAGTCGATAAACTTATCGAAAATCCTAACAGTGTATTAGATGTCACTTTCCGCGGCTCTAAGACAATGCCTAAAAAGATTGAAGAAAATAAAGAAATGCTTCAGCTGTCTTATGATCTTGCTACCATCAAAACCGATGTTGAATGGGATGATGATTGGGAGCCACTTGAGATTAAACCTCAAAATCGTGACGAACTTACAAAACTATATGGTGAGATGGAGTTTAAACGTTGGTTAGCTGAAGTATTAGACAACAAATCTGGCTTTTCAACAGCGACATCGACCTCAAATACTGAGGATGTTACGCCACCAGCTCCTGCTGTTGAAGCCGAATACGAAACTATTCTCACCGAAGCGGAGCTAGCCAAGTGGGTTGCCAAACTATCAAAAGCGGAATTAATTGCTGTAGATACTGAAACCACTAGCCTTAATTATATGGAAGCTAAATTGGTGGGTATTTCTTTCGCAGTAGAAGCCGGAAAAGCTGCTTACCTACCATTAACTCATGACTATTTAGATGCGCCAGAGCAGCTATCACTTGATTACGCTTTAGAGCAATTAAGACCCATTCTTGAAAGTGATACCATCAAAAAAGTTGGCCAAAACCTTAAGTACGATATCAGTATCTTTGCAAATGCAGGTATTACCCTTAAAGGCGTGCGCTTTGACACTATGCTTGAGTCCTATGTGTTTAACTCAGTTGCTTCACGACACGACATGGACGGGTTAGCTCTTAAGTACTTAGGTCATAAAAATATCAGTTTCGAAGAGATTGCTGGTAAAGGGGCTAAGCAACTTACCTTTAATCAAATTGACTTAGCGACTGCTAGCCCTTATGCCGCTGAAGATGCCGATATCACCTTACGTTTGCATCAACACTTATGGCCAAGGTTGGAAAAAGAGCCTTCATTAACATCAGTGTTTGACGAACTAGAATTACCATTAATCCAAGTATTATCAGACATAGAACGTCAAGGTGTACTCATTGATAGTATGTTATTGAGCCAACAAAGCGATGAGCTAGCCCAAAAAATTGATGAGCTTGAAACAAAAGCCTACGACATTGCAGGTGAAAAGTTTAATTTGAGTTCTCCTAAGCAGCTACAGGCTTTATTCTTTGAAAAACTCGGATACCCGATCATCAAAAAAACGCCAAAAGGCGCGCCATCTACAGCTGAAGATGTATTAATTGAACTGGCCTTAGACTACCCATTACCAAAGCTCATTTTACAGCACAGAAGTCTGTCTAAGCTTAAAAGCACTTATACTGACAAGCTGCCTTTGATGGTCAACTCAGAAACTGGTCGTGTTCATACTAGTTATCATCAAGCTAATGCTGCAACAGGTCGCTTATCATCAAGTGAGCCTAACTTACAAAATATTCCAATTCGTACAGAAGAAGGTCGCCGGATCAGACAAGCCTTTATTGCCCCTGAAGGTCGTAAAGTTTTAGCTGCCGATTATTCTCAAATCGAATTACGCATTATGGCTCATTTATCTCAAGATAAAGGGTTATTAACGGCCTTTGCTGAGAATAAAGATATTCATAAAGCAACTGCTGCAGAAGTGTTTGGGGTGCATTTTGAAGAAGTCACCACAGAGCAAAGACGCCGAGCAAAAGCGGTTAACTTTGGATTAATTTACGGTATGTCAGCGTTTGGCTTAGCTAAGCAATTAGATATTCCACGTAAAGAAGCACAAACCTATATCGACACTTATTTTGCTCGTTATCCTGGTGTCCTTAAATACATGGAAGATACCAGAGCCTTAGCTGCTGAAGTTGGCTACGTAGAAACACTGTATGGCCGACGTTTATATCTACCTGATATCAAAGATAGAAATGCGATGCGTCGTCAAGCAGCTGAGCGCGCAGCAATTAATGCTCCTATGCAAGGTACTGCAGCCGATATCATCAAAAAAGCGATGTTCAGTATTGATCAATGGATTAAGAATGATACCCATGGCGAAATCACCATGATGATGCAGGTTCACGATGAATTAGTCTTTGAAGTCGAAGAAAGCCAAGCTGAAGCCTTACAAACAAAAGTGTGCGAATTGATGGCGCAAGCCGCGAGTTTAGATGTCATCTTATTAGCTGAAGCTGGTCTAGGGGACAACTGGGACGAAGCTCATTAACTTACCCATTTAGCTCAAGATTAAAAAAGCGAATTCCATCAATTTGCTTCACTAAACAAACAATCCCGTAGTTTTACCACTACGGGATTGTTGTTTTTAGGCTTAAAACCCATCAACAAGATGAAAAAACCAACGTCAAATGTGGCAAACTTCACATTATTGTTCATTTATATAAAAAACAGTTTTTTATTTTAAGGCTAATGGAGTATTATTCTCTGCGTAGGGTACAGAGGTTAAGATGTTCCATCTTTCAGACCTTTTTATTTCACTAGAAATAGTGACAAGCCGAATTATGGCGCTCCAGCATCTTAATATGTTGGAGCTTTTTTTTGCCTGAAATTTATTTTAGAGTAAATACTTTAAATTTGAATGAAAAACGATTACTATTCTCTTATTGAGAGTCGTCGATGAGTAGATGGCACTTGAGTCTTGTTGAATTTAGCTTCTCCCCAAAAGAGCTATTTTTTTAACCGATGACAATATGTCGTCGGTTTTTTTTGATTAAAAACCAGTTCGGGCATAAACCTCTCGGCAAGAGGCCATAAAAAAAACCGCTAAGTTCATCTAGATAAACTTAGCGGCTTAAATACAGGTAACGTACTAGCTAACAAGCAATGAATTTACTCAGGATCTTGTTCAGCTTCTTGCTCTGCTTCTGTTAGCCAACTTGGGTTACACCATTCATTAAGAATGCCTAATACTTTCGGCTTTCCAGTTCCCTTCGTTGAAGAAAATGGTTCTACTTTTACCCAATCACCGAATTCAGCTAACTCTTTTCGCACAGCATTAACGGTTTTCATTTTCACATTTTGCGCAAGCTTATCTGATTTAGTTAGTAAAGCTAACACTGGGATTTCGCTCAAAACTGCCCATTCGATCATTTGCATGTCTAAATCTTTTAACGGGTGACGAATATCCATCAGTACAACAACACCACTTAAACAAGCGCGCTCTTGCAGATATTCACCTAAGGCTTTTTGCCATTTATTTTTAAGTGCTAACGGCACTTTAGCAAAACCATAGCCTGGTAAATCCACTAAACGACGGTTTTCATCTAATTCAAACACATTGATTAACTGGGTACGACCCGGGGTTTTACTGGTTCTCGCTAAGCCTTTTTGCTCGGTCAAAGCATTCAGTGCACTTGACTTACCTGCATTAGAGCGGCCAGCAAACGCAATTTCTACTCCGGTATCACCAGGTAAATACTCATCAAGGTGTGCAATATCTGGTGCACTAATTAAAAACTTGGTTTTTCGAAAATCTATACGCGTTTCTGACACGATTTGCTCCAATAAATTTGGGGTAATACCTTAATTATGTAAGATTTGCTTACTTTTCCACATTTTCGTGTAAAATATTAGCCTGATCACAGTTTGTAGATTTTACCACGCTTGCGGGTCATCCTAGTAAGCTCAGGACAATAAATTAAATAAGAAGTTGGAACGCCATGAAAAAGTTAGCTCTTGCGCTGTCTGTATTTGCCGCTATATCAACGCCTGCAATCGCTGAAGGTGATGTGGAAGCGGGTAAAACTAAATCAGTTATGTGTTCTGCCTGTCACGGTGTTGACGGTAACAGCATTGCTCCTATTTGGCCTAAATTGGCCGGACAGCACGCATCTTATCTAGAAAAACAATTACATGATTTCCAAGCGGCGGCTAAAAGCGGCGGCAAAGAAGGTCGTAGTGATCCTACCATGATTGGTATGTCAGCGACTTTATCAGAACAAGATATTAAAGATATTTCTGCATATTATGCTAGTCAGACATTAAATGTAGCAGATGTAGCCAATGTGCCAACCGAAGGTGAAGCCCTTTATAAAGGCGGTGACATGGCTCGTGGTATTACATCATGTATGGCATGTCACGGACCAGATGGTAAAGGTGGCGAGCTTGCTGGCTTCCCTGCTATTGGTGGTCAACATGCTGATTATATCAAAATCCAGCTCAACATGTTCCGTGATACAAAACGTAACAATGACTTGAATGGCATGATGCAAGATGTATCTAAAAAGTTATCTGACAGTGATATTGAAGCGTTATCTCAATATATTTCAAGTCTTAAGTAATTTTTTCTTCATATTTAAATGAAGCTAAAAGGGTGATTATTCACCCTTTTTTACAACCGGAAGTTGACGTTTACGTAAACTTTATAACATTCATGCTTGACAGAGATCACGGATTTAGGGTTAAATAGCCCCGTACCGAGATGAACCCAGCTGTAAGAACAAAAATATTAATTCCAACTTACAGATTTCGGATACGTTTACATTTAAGATATAAGAATAAAATTAATAAATAACAATAATATAAATAAGACCACTCACTAATAATAATAAGAGTCGTGATTTCAGCTTGAAATCCAGGTCATATAGAATTTGTAAGGAACAGACCAATTGGTCGACTCGCTTAAATAGCACTCCCTTACGCAACAGAGATAAAACCCCATAAGGAATCTACTTTAAGGATTAAAGTAGCGGCATAGGAAGCTAATTGCTTAGGATGCACTTGCGGAGGCTTGTTATCACTGGAAGGTACTTTTAAACATGGATTGTTTACTAATGTCATTGAAGACAACTAGGATATTGATGAGTCATTGAAGACCATCTACGGAAGCTGTGGTCAGGACGGCAACAGGATTTAAAAAAAGGTCATAGATGACCAATAACAATAAAAAATGCATGGAAAGCTCTAAAAATAAGATGGATATTGACCGGGATAGTCACATAGCAAGTATGGATACTTGGAATAAAAATTTGGTGTGATAAACACTATTTTGTAAGGTGGCAGTTTACTGCCACCTTTTTTTATTTCTTCTTTTCAAGAAATCTGTTATTGATTGATAATCTTCATCTTTGTTTGGATCACATCTGACTTCAATGATTAAATGCCCGTTGTGCAGTCAAACTGCTGAGTTTTTTATTCAAGATAAAAAAAGAGCTTTCTACAGCTGTCCTCAATGCCAACTGGTATTCGCTAACCCTCAATCACATATGATGCCAGCCGCGCAACTACAGCGATATGGTCGTGCAAATAAAGCCTCCAAACAAAAACAACTAGTCCAATTCATTCAACCTTTGCTGAGCCAAATCAGCTCTCATCAAAATGGTCCCCTAACAGGCCTTAACTTTGGCAGGGTATTGGATAAGAGCAGTTTAGAAAAGATTGAATCGGCTGGACATCGGCTGTTTCAATACGACCCCTTTATCAAAACAGATCAACAAGTGTTCAATCAGCAATATGACTTTGTTTGTTGTTATCGCGTTTTAGAGCATTTTCAACAACCTTTCAAAGAATGGTCATTAATATCAAATTTATTAAAAGATGATGGTTGGTTAGCAATAAGTACCTCATTGCTGACTGACTTAACTCATTTTTCTAAGTGGCACTTTAAGAACAACCCAACCCATGTCAGCTTTTATCAACAACAAACTTTTGAGTATTTAGCACAAAACAGCGATTTTAAGCTATTATTTGCAGCAAAAGAGCTCGTATTGATGCAAAAAACATCAAAGTCTGATATAAAGCGCATCCTTATTTAGTGCAAGGTGGATGATTATCTATCTAGCCAACTTTTTACAACCACATGAGATCACTGATGGCTCGTAGTAAAAAATCGCGCAAGGGCGGCGAAAACGGCCCTACACAAGCACCAAGAGTCAAAAAGGCTGATCGTAAAGTCACTGGCAGCAGAAAAAAAGATAACGGTCATAAGTCTGGCAGTCGTCACAACGAAGCCTTGATTGAGCAACAATCACCGCATGTTACGACCAGTAAAAGTAATGACCCTCGTCATGGCAGCAAAAAGCCTGTGCCATTAATAATAAAGTCAGCCGAAGCGACTGCAGCACCAGTAGCTAAAGTTAAACAGCCTAAGCTAACTGATGAGCAAAAATTACTGAAACTAGAAGACGATCCTAGATTCAATAATTTATTGGACCTTTTAGAAGAAGGTAAAGACCTCTCAGCTGATGATCAGAAATGGTTGAATGGTCAGCTTGCTAAAATGGAAGCATTAATGGAAAAACTTGGCATTTCTGATGCTGAAGAGCTTCCTGCACAAAATGTTAATACCGGCAAGAAGCCAGCTTCTGATGATGATTTATACGAACGCTTTGAAACTGGTGCTGATGTATTAAAAGACTACCAGTCTTAAATCATTAATAGGTGGCATGCCAATTTGGTGTGCCATTTTTCTATGTTTTATGCTCTATATTTAAACCTCTGATTAAGGATAATTTGTGTCTAGCCTTGTTATTGCTCTCGCCGTCATCGTTATAGTACTTTTAGCTTGTTACGCAGGTTATCTCTTATTAAAGGTTAACAAACAGCAACAGCGAGCCTCTGAAGCTAATCAACAACGCTTAAATGAAGCTAAAGCTAAGAAACAGCAGATACTAGATGATATTAAATATATTGCTGCTGCGATGTTAGAGGAGCGATGTGAGCCTTCAGAAGGTGTTATGCGTATCGCTAAATTATTTGAAGCATTATCAATGTCTGAACAAATGGCTGTTGAGTTCCCAAGCATTTTTGAGCATTACGACTGTATCAAAGCGCATCCGATTAAAGATGAACGTAAAGCATTAGCCAAACAGCAGCGAATGAAGCTAGATTTAGCGCGGATGAAGTCTGAAGCTAAACTGGAACAAGGCTTACAGGATGACGCAAAAAAAATCACAGAATTTCATTTCATTCATTAGAGCTTATTAACTGCTAACACACCCATTTGATAACAAGTCTCATTATTATCAATACGTTAATATGAGACTGGTTTCTGCCTCAAGTGATTAGTTGAGGCTGTGAGCCATTGCACAATTTCACAAAACTTCACAGATTTCAGACTAAATACCGCCTTTCTAGCAACATCAAATTCAAAATTTACAACGTAGTTCAAGGTTTTTTGTCTAAGATGACTGCATACTTCGTCTATTGCTAATTTACTCGGAGAACGTGCCTTGAAGCAGCCCACACAAATAAGTTGGGATCAGTCGATGATCGAAAAATATAACTACAGTGGTCCACGCTATACGTCGTACCCAACGGCGCTAGAGTTTGACGACAGTTTCACTGAGCAAAATCTACTCTCAGCAATTGAAACCAGTAAAAGTGACAAGCTGTCTTTATATATTCACATTCCTTTCTGCGCCAAGCTTTGTTATTACTGTGGATGTAATAAAGTCATTACTCGTCATGCACATAAAGCAGATCAGTACATCGAATACCTTGCGAGCGAAATCGTAAAACGTGCTCCTTTATTCAAAAATTACACTGTTACCCAAATGCATTGGGGTGGTGGTACACCGACCTTCTTAAACCCTGAACAGATTTTAACTCTGTCTAAGTTAATCAAAAGTCATTTTAACTTTGCAGACGAAGGCGAGTTCTCTATTGAAGTAGACCCGCGTGAAATCGAGCTAACCATGCTTGATACCTTAAAAGAAGCAGGTTTTAACCGTATCTCTATCGGTGTTCAAGACTTCAACAAAAAAGTACAAGTTGCCGTAAACCGTGAGCAAGATGAACAATTCATCTTTGACTTAATGGCGAAAGCAAAAGATATGGGCTTTGTATCGACTAATGCCGATTTGATTTACGGCTTACCGCATCAAACTCCTGAAACATTTGCTGAAACGATTAAACGTGTGATTGAGTTATCGCCTGATCGTTTATCTATCTTTAACTACGCTCATTTACCATCGCGCTTTGCCGCTCAGCGTAAAATTAAAGATGAAGATATGGCTTCTCCGCAACAAAAGCTTGATATGTTGCACCAAACCATTGAATCTCTTACTGGTGCTGGTTATCAATTCATCGGTATGGATCACTTTGCTAAGCCTGATGATGAATTATCTAAATTACAAAATGCCGGTAAGCTTCATCGTAATTTCCAAGGTTACACCACTCAAGAAGAGTGTGACTTGCTTGGTTTAGGAGTCTCATCAATCAGTCAAATTGGCGATTGTTACGCTCAAAACCAAAAAGACATTCGTCCATACTATGAGTCTATCGACGAAACTGGTCATGCATTATGGAAAGGTTGTAGCTTAAATCGTGATGATGAAATTCGTCGCGTAGTGATTAAGCAAATGATTTGTCATTTCGACTTAGATCTCACTAAGATTGAGCAACAATTTGATATTAACTTTGAAGAATACTTTGCAGAAGATTTAAAACTGCTACAAACCTTCATCGATGACAAATTGGTTGATATTACTGACCGTAAGTTAACGATTAGCCCTACGGGCCGTTTGTTAATCCGTAATATCTGTATGTGCTTTGACGTTTATTACCGTCAAAAAGCACGTCAGCAACAGTTCTCTCGTGTGATTTAACTGTCTGAGCTAATCATTTCTATATGATTAGTTTCATCCAATAAAAAAACCGCTGATATTCAGCGGTTTTTTTATTTTTATAAACAACTTAACCTGTCATTTATAACTTTGATGCGTATAAAGCCTTGCGCTCACTATCTGATAAGAATGCCATTTCTACGCCATTACGTTGTACTTGGCTAATTTGGTCATCTGATAATTTAAGCTCAGACTTAGCGATGCGATACTCATGCTGAATATCAATGTTACTCACACCTGGGTCATCGGTATTTAAACCAATTAATACGCCAGCATCTAGAAACTGATTAAATGGATGTGAGGCGTAATCAGCAACTGTAGAGGTATGTAAGTTACTAGTTGGGCATGACTCAATTCCAATAGCGTGCTTTGCCAAATATTCCATCATCTTAGGGTCATGAATCGCATTCACACCGTGACCAATACGTGTTGCACCTAACTCTTGAATCGCCTGCCACATACTCTCAGAACCTGCTGCTTCACCTGCATGAGCAGTAATATGTAAACCAGCATCACGAACACGTTTAAAATGCTCATTAAATAAGTCACCAGGGAAACCTAATTCATCACCAGCTAAATCCATACCCACTAACGCGTCACGATGAGCTAATAAACCTTCAAGCTCCAAGCGGCATTTTTCTTGGCCAAATGAGCGAGACATAATCCCAATAAGGTTAATTTTAACCGCGTGCTCTTTCATACCAGCTTTAACGCCATCAATTACGGCTTCAACAACACCTTCAATAGGTAAATTATGGTTCATTGCCATGTAATAAGGGCTAAAGCGTAATTCGGCATAATCTAAACCTGAAATAGCAGCATCTGCTACGTTTTCATATGCAACACGTTTAACGGCATCTAAGTCAGCCAATACAGCAACCATCCAATCAAGCTTTTTTAAAAAAGCTACTAAGCTGTTTTCTTTACCTTGGATTTGAACAAAAGGTGCCAGTGCATCTAACGAGTCTGCTGGTAGCTTAATTCCATGCTGATGTCCGAGTTCCCAGATGGTTTTGACTCTAACATTGCCATCTAAATGACGGTGTAAATCAACTAATGGAATGGATGTATTGATCATTATTTACCCCTATTAATTTTTTGAGCTAAATGTGTTTTTTATATAATGAACACCTAGCAGGTCGAAGTTTAACATGCATCCACAAAAAGGTGACGTTTTTATCGCCTGAATAGCATAATCGGTAACAAATATTTCCACTGATACAGCTAGCGTACGTTAGGTTGAATTGGTATGTTGTAACTACTAAATAATTTGTAATTTATTGGCGATAAAGGAATTCATCATGCGTAAGCTCATCTTGCCTGCGATAATTATGCTGGCTGTGACTGGCTGTAAAATGACAACGGGTTCAAAAGCTCAATATTATCTCGGTGATACTCAAAAAGCTGAGACAAATACCAGCACACCAAAGCAAACCCAAAGTGCAGCTGTTGAAGATATGAGCCTAAAAGCAATTATAGATAGCGCATGGCAAATTAAATTAGATTACTCACCTCAGATGGCTTATTCATTGGGTGACGAAACTAAAGCCGCATTGCTATCTGATTTATCGCCAGAAACCCTAGCGGAAAAAAACTTACGCCAAAAAACTTTATTATCCTCTTTAAAGCAACTAGACAAGGATAAGCTATCTAAAACAGATAAAATAAACGCTCAAATCCTGCAATATCAGCTACAAAACGATGTTGATATGTACACTTATAAAGATCACTACCTGCCAATAACAGCAGAAAGTGGTTTTCACGCTTATATTGCTTCGATAGCCAATGGCAGACTTCATAGTGAAGCAGACTACCAAAACTATTTAGCAAAACTGAATGCATTACCCAAGTATTTTGCTCAGCAAACCTTTTGGCTACAACAAGGCTCAAACAGCGGCATCACTCCAGCAAAAGTGACTTTAAATGGCTTCGAAGACAGCATTAGTGCTTATATTGTTGATGTAGAAGATAGCGGCTATTACAAACCTTTTACTGATTTCCCGGAACATTTTACCGATGCACAAAAAGCAGAGTTAGCAGCCGAAGGGGAAACAGTCGTCAAAGAGAAAGTATTGCCACTGTATCAGCAGTTTTTTGATTATATGACACAGGAATATATTCCTAATGCACGCACATCTATTGCAGCTAAAGATATGCCTAATGGCAATGCTTTTTATCAAAATAGAGTCGAGTACTACACCACTCTGAATATGACAGCAGATGAGGTTCATCAACTTGGTTTACAAGAAGTTGCCCGTATTCGAGCCGAGATGGAGCAAGTTATTGCTGATGTGGAATTTAAAGGTACGTTTGCTGAGTTCTTGCACTTTTTAAGAACCGATCCGCAATTTTATCCAAAAACAGCTGAAGAGTTATTAAAAGAAGCCGCCTATATCGCCAAAAAAGCTGATGCGATTTTGCCACAATACTTTGCCACACTGCCTCGCACTCCTTATGGAATTAAACCCGTTCCTGCTGAAATTGCCCCTAAATACACCACTGGTCGTTACTCAGGATCCAATCGTGATGACGAAGCGGGTTACTACTGGGTTAACACCTATGCATTAGATAAACGCCCACTTTACGAGATGGAAGCACTGACTCTACACGAAGCTGTCCCTGGGCATCACTTACAAATATCGCTTAATAAAGAATTAACTGATTTACCTAACTTCAGACGTTATAGCTATATTTCAGCTTTCGGCGAAGGCTGGGGATTATATTCAGAGTATTTAGGACTTGAAGCAGGCTTTTATCAAGATCCCTATAGTAACTTTGGTCGGTTAACTTATGAAATGTGGCGAGCAGCACGACTGGTTGTCGATACAGGAATGCACACTAAAGGTTGGAGTCGAGATAAAGCCATCGAATTTATGGCGAGTAACACCGCTTTATCAATGCATAACGTCACGACCGAAATCGATCGTTATATCTCATGGCCAGGGCAGGCTCTTTCATACAAAATAGGTGAACTGACTATAAAAAGATTGCGTAATAAAGCTGAATCAGAGCTAGGTGAAGATTTTGATATTCGGTTATTCCATGATGCTTTATTGCAAAATGGCTCTGTGACTATGGAAATTCTCGAACAAAAAGTCGATGAATTTATTGAAGAGCAAAAAGCCGCCCAGTCTTAAATATCTTTATCAATAATGTTGGCTGAAAGTATTTTCAGTCAACATTCCTCAACTAAACCATCCCATCTAACCCTTTATCTAAAACTGGTCACATTAGTTTGCTACACTGCTCCAGTCTTCAATATACAATCTCAATTAATACGTCATAAACTAGAGGTATCCATAGTGCTTTTTTCGTCAGAACAACAACTAAATAATGATGAGCAACAACAATTCTGGCAATCAGTTACCCAATCTACACTGGAAAAAAATGACGTTTCCCTAGCTTTTGCTTACATTCAACATTCTGATAGCTCAAAAGCTATTGTCATCAGTAGTGGTCGAGTTGAAAGCTATCTTAAATATAAAGAGTTGATGTTTGACCTTTATCAGCATGGTTATAGCATTTATATTTTGGACCATCGTGGCCAAGGTTTGTCATCAAGAATGGCCACAAATCGCCATCAAGGGCATATTGATAAGTTTCAAACCTACATCGATGACTTAAATGACTTTATTGAACAAATAGTCATACCCAACAAGCATGACAACTTATACCTTGTTGGGCATTCAATGGGCGGAACCATTGGCACCTTATATATGGAGCAATATCCAGCAACCTTTAATGCCGCGGTATTCTCAGCACCAATGTATGGTATCAAACTGCCATTTAATAAGGCCTTTATCCGTTCATTAGCAGGTTTACTTGATACATGTAGTGATAAACAACCTCATAAACAGCCCAACTATGTCTTAGGTGGAGCGGATTATGAGCCCGTTGCATTTGAAAAAAACCATCTCACTAACAGCCCTAATCGATATCAACAAATCCTAGATGTCTTTCAGAAAAATCCAAACATCCAGTTAGGCTCACCAACAAACCGTTGGTTACTAGAAGCAATGGATGCCGCAGATAGAGCAACAAAAGCTGCAGCGTTAAGTATTAAACCAATAATGGTTTTACAGGCTCTTGATGATGAAATTGTAGATAATGCAGCACAAAATAGAGCTGAGAATAAGCATTGTCAGATCCGCCGAATAGCTAACTGCCAACATGAAGTATTTATTGAAGCCGATGATGCCCGTAATCAAGCTTTACGAACCTTAATCACCTTCCTAGAACAGTATTAATACAGAAACACTCCTAATGGCTAGTCTTTAATTAAAAGGCACTTTCCAAACCACACTTAAAGTCAATTCAGACTCTAGCAAGTGCTTGATATCTTGCTGAGTCAATGGACGACTAATAACATACCCTTGGAATAAATTACTTTTTAATTGAGTTAAGGTCGTGAGTTGTTGACGATCTTCAATTTGTTTTACCACCACAGGGTATTTAAGCTGATTAGTTAGATTAATCAACGATGTAAATATATTTCGAGACTCTTCAGAGATTGTAATATCTTTAATATAGTTAGCTGCAAATTTTACCTGAGAAAAGTGGATGCCATGCAGTCGATGCAATGGACATAGGCCGGAACCAAAGTCATCTAAGGCAATACGAACCCCCGCACGCTGTAAGCTCAATATTTTATCTTTTGCTGTAGCCGCATTAATCGAAAATATATCTTCAGATAACTCAAACTGAATAAATTCAGGGCTAATATTATGCTGTTGAATTCTGGCTTGAATAACTTGTACAAACATATCCTGATGGAAGTGTCTTGAAGATATGTTAATTGAAAAGCACGGACAGGTAATTTCTGTTCTTTGTAAACTCTCGATGAATGAGCAAACTTCGTCTAACATCCATAGTTCTAATTCAAAAATAGAGTTTGATAATTCTGCAACCGGAATAAATTGCTTAGGGCTGATAAAACCAAACTCAGGGTGATACCAACGCATTAATACTTCAACGCTTTCCGTATTCCCTTCAATATCAACAACCGGTTGATACACTAACGACATTTGTTTCTGTTTAATCGCTTTCTTCAATTCTTGTTGTAGCTTTTGAGGCTCATGGTGACTCCCATCAAGCTGTAAGCTATGCAACACACAAGCATTAGTTTGGCTTTCTATGGCTTTACCAAGCGCTTTATCTGCACGAGACAATAACTGGCTGGGCTCTAAAGACTCCTTACCATCAAACACAACCATGCCCACTTTAGTGAATACAGATACTGTTTGTCCTGATAAAGTAAAACTTCTTCCCACAACCTGACGCACTTCGCTGGCAAGTGATAAAGCTCGTTTATTGGCATGCTCTAGACTCGTGCCTAAATTCTTGGCTGCAATGACAAATTCATCATCACCTAAACGGCTCAGTAGACAACTAGCAGAAAATGCACCGGCAAGTCTTGCTGATATTTGCATCAATAATCGATCACCTAACTGTTCACCAACAGCTTCATTGACCAATTTAATATTACTGAGATTGATCAGTAGCATAGTGCAATGTTGATTCGATTTTCGAGCATATGCTTGCAAATCAAATAGCTCATTTGCCAAAGCCTCTCTATCAATAATATCTGACACCCCAACATGGCTTTGCCTTTCGACAGTGATTTTCTGATTCTTAAGTTCTAGAGTGACATCTGTAATAGAGCCAATCATTCGAATGGGCTTTCCTTGCTCATCCCACTGTATGATTTGCCCTCTATCTAACACCCAAATAAATTCATTAGATTTGTTCTGTAACTGGTGAACACTTTCATAATGGGAGGTGTTTCCAGCTAAACAGTCTTCTATTGCCCTCAGCACGGTATTCTTTTCATCTGGGTGTAAGCGCGTCTCCCAAGATTCATAGCAATTAGTTATTTCGTCAGGTCTGTAACCTAATATTTCTTTCCAGTTATCAGACATAAACACTTCATTAGTATCAGTGTTCCAGTCCCAAATTCCATTACTATTACCGCTTATAGAATATAACCATCGTTGCTCTGAGTTAGTTACATTTTTATTATTTTCTATAAGGTGTTTCTCAACCTTAAGGAGTGACTCACCAAGGCAATATACCTCTTCTACTAAACAATTAATTCTGGTTTTATCAGGCTTAAACTGAAGCACATTATTAGCTCTTTTAGTAAGTTGCTTGATTGGTCTTACAAGTAGCCAATATAGAGCCCAACAAAAGAAAATAACTAGTATGCCGCCAACCCCCCAGATATAGATAAACCTTTTTTGAAGCTGATCAGAAGCGTCTGCAATCAATGAAGAAATATCATATTCAAGATAAATAACATCAACAGCACTGGAATAACTGTATTTTGCTGCGGTATTAACGGGGTAATAAGCTTGGATGGAAAGGCGATCATAATTGATATTAAAGAATGCTGTTTCAGCTGCTACCACCTCTTGATGTCGCGCATCGGAGTATCCTTCAATGACATTTTTGGCATCACTCTCACGCCATATAACGTGATTAGCAAACTTTATTCGGCTAGATGCATCCAATATGACATATACCATCATATTACTGTCTGTTGAAATTAAAGAGACTTCTTGCTCGATTCTAGAAATATCTTGAATTGCTAAAGCAGATTCAACTACATGGATCATTCTAAATAAATCTTTTTGAATTTGAGCAGACTCATTTTCGGCTAATTCTGAACGTAGTTCTTCTTTTTCATAATAAAACTCACCGCTGACTAATAATAAGTACAGTGAACATAGAAAAAAGGGCACTAAAAAAGATAGTGAAAAAGAAGGTCGCTTTGGCAAAATAACACCACTAATTGTTAATAAGAATGTACCGCTTACGTAACATACTAAAGACAACAACAATCAACAACCATAAAAGTCTTTTCAGGCAAAACATAGCGAGTTTGTAGTTCATTTGTCTGATAAATATAGACTATTCATCAATGTACATCGTTGATGATTTAAAAATATTCAAGCGCCGAGGGATTTCGCGTTCTACTCACTTAAAGAGTAGTGAGAAGCTAGTTAATATTAATAGCCTGCCTCAAAATTAGAATCCCATATGATCCGTATTCATCAAACAGAACTGACAAATCACAAATTTTAGACACAAAAAAGCCCGTTACGTGAGTAACAAGCTTTATGCTCTCGATTAAGAGAAGTTAGGCACTTGGTTATGACTGACTTTTATAATCCTTGTAAGGATACATGGGCATATTAACCACACTATCAGCTGGTGATGTGTCTAAACCTGCAGTTTACTTTTTTTCAGGCAAAGAAAAACCCCGCTACATCGTAGCGGGGTTCGTCGTATTAGGCGCTTGGCAATGACCTACTTTCACATGGGGAGACCCCACACTATCATCGGCGCTATTGCGTTTCACTACTGAGTTCGGGATGGGATCAGGTGGTACCACAATGCTATTGTCACCAAGCAAATTTGGCTGTTAACTGCTGTCGCAATTAACTAAATTCGGAAAGCTGGTTTGTTTCTTTGAGTTCACACTTCATTAAGCGCTTTAAATTCTTCACTAAGTCTTTTGTAATAAATCTAGTTACCATCAACTCAGATACACCTACATGGATGTAGGCAGTGCCAAGAAATGATTGGACTCATTTCTGGTAAAACTTATCTGGGTTGTATGGTTAAGCCTCACGAGTCATTAGTACAGGTTAGCTCAACGCCTCACAACGCTTACACACCCTGCCTATCAACGTCCTAGTCTCGAACGGCTCTTTAGAGGAATTAAATTCCTAGGGATGACTCATCTTAGGACTCGCTTCCCGCTTAGATGCTTTCAGCGGTTATCGATTCCGAACGTAGCTACCGGGCAATGCTATTGGCATAACAACCCGAACACCAGCGGTTCGTCCACTCCGGTCCTCTCGTACTAGGAGCAGCTTCCTTCAATCATCCAACGCCCACGGCAGATAGGGACCGAACTGTCTCACGACGTTCTGAACCCAGCTCGCGTACCACTTTAAATGGCGAACAGCCATACCCTTGGGACCGACTTCAGCCCCAGGATGTGATGAGCCGACATCGAGGTGCCAAACACCGCCGTCGATATGAACTCTTGGGCGGTATCAGCCTGTTATCCCCGGAGTACCTTTTATCCGTTGAGCGATGGCCCTTCCATACAGAACCACCGGATCACTATGACCTACTTTCGTACCTGCTCGACGTGTATGTCTCGCAGTTAAGCTGGCTTATGCCATTGCACTAACCGTACGATGTCCGACCGTACTTAGCCAACCTTCGTGCTCCTCCGTTACTCTTTGGGAGGAGACCGCCCCAGTCAAACTACCCACCAGGCACTGTCCCGAACCCCGATAAGGGGCCGCGGTTAGAACATCAAAACTACAAGGGTGGTATTTCAAGATTGACTCCACTCCATCTAGCGACGAAGCTTCAAAGTCTCCCACCTATCCTACACATGTAGGTTCAATGTTCAGTGCCAAGCTATAGTAAAGGTTCACGGGGTCTTTCCGTCTAGCCGCGGGTATACGGCATCTTCACCGCAATTTCAACTTCACTGAGTCTCGGCTGGAGACAGCGTGGCCATCATTACGCCATTCGTGCAGGTCGGAACTTACCCGACAAGGAATTTCGCTACCTTAGGACCGTTATAGTTACGGCCGCCGTTTACTTGGGCTTCGATCATGAGCTTCTCCGAAGATAACCCAATCAATTAACCTTCAAGCACCGGGCAGGCGTCATACCGTATACGTCATCTTGCGATTTTGCACAGTACTGTGTTTTTGATAAACAGTTGCAGCCACCTGGTATCTGCGACTGCCAGCAGCTTAGAGAGCAAGTCTCATCACCGCCAGCAGCGTACCTTCTCCCGAAGTTACGGTACCATTTTGCCTAGTTCCTTCAGCCGAGTTCTCTCAAGCGCCTTGGTATTCTCTACCCGACCACCTGTGTCGGTTTGGGGTACGATTCCTACTAACCTGAAGCTTAGAAGATTTTCCTGGAAGCATGGCATCAACTACTTCATCCCCTTGGGGACTCGTCATCAACTCTCAGCCTAGTGTTCACCCGGATTTGCCTAAGTGAACAGCCTACAGTCTTAAACGCGGACAACCAACGCCGCGCTAGCCTAGCCTTCTCCGTCTCTCCATCGCAGTTAGCAGAAGTACGGGAATATTGACCCGTTTCCCATCGACTACGCCTTTCGGCCTCGCCTTAGGGGTCGACTCACCCTGCCCCGATTAACGTTGGACAGGAACCCTTGGTCTTTCGGCGTGGGGGTTTTTCACCCCCATTATCGTTACTCATGTCAGCATTCGCACTTCTGATACGTCCAGTGTGGGTTACCCCTTCACCTTCAACCGCTTACAGAACGCTCCTCTACCGCTTGCTCATAAGAGCAAACCCATAGCTTCGGTGTATTGCTTAGCCCCGTTAAATCTTCCGCGCAGGCCGACTCGACTAGTGAGCTATTACGCTTTCTTTAAATGATGGCTGCTTCTAAGCCAACATCCTAGCTGTCTAAGCCTTCCCACATCGTTTCCCACTTAGCAATAACTTTGGGACCTTAGCTGATGGTCTGGGTTGTTTCCCTTTTGACGACGGACGTTAGCACCCGCCGTCTGTCTCCCGAGTAGTACTCACTGGTATTCGGAGTTTGCAAAGGGTTGGTAAGTCGGGATGACCCCCTAGCCTTAACAGTGCTCTACCCCCAGTGGTATTCGCTCGAGGCGCTACCTAAATAGCTTTCGAGGAGAACCAGATATCTCCGAGTTTGATTGGCCTTTCACCCCCAGCCACAAGTCATCCGCTAATTTTTCAACATTAGTCGGTTCGGTCCTCCAGTTGATGTTACTCAACCTTCAACCTGCCCATGGCTAGATCACTCGGTTTCGGGTCTACACCTTGCAACTAAACGCGCAGTTAACACTCGGTTTCCCTACGGCTCCGCTATTCGCTTAACCTCGCTACAAAATGTAAGTCGCTGACCCATTATACAAAAGGTACGCAGTCACGGTCTCAAGAACCGCTCCCACTGCTTGTACGTACACGGTTTCAGGTTCTATTTCACTCCCCTCACAGGGGTTCTTTTCGCCTTTCCCTCACGGTACTGGTTCACTATCGGTCAGTCAGGAGTATTTAGCCTTGGAGGATGGTCCCCCCATATTCAAACAGGATGTCACGTGTCCCGCCTTACTCGATTTCATCTATGGTTAGTTTTCATGTACGGGGCTATCACCCTGTGCCGCTGTGCTTTCCAACACATTCCACTAACACCCCATAGACTTAAGGGCTAATCCCCGTTCGCTCGCCGCTACTAGGGGAATCTCGGTTGATTTCTTTTCCTCTGGGTACTTAGATGTTTCAGTTCCCCAGGTTCGCCTCATAACGCTATGTATTCACGTTATGATGACCACTTATGTGGCCGGGTTTCCCCATTCGGACATCGTTAGCTCAAATGCTTGTTACTAGCTCGCCAACGCTTTTCGCAAGTTACTACGTCCTTCATCGCCTCTGACTGCCAAGGCATCCACCGTATACGCTTAGTCACTTAACCATACAACCCAAATAAGTTTCTAAAAGAAACAAACTGTTGTTAAAGCCCATAGCCTTAACAGTCGTATCGTAACTAGCTGGTTTATTACTAATTTGCATCTCTTACGAGTACACAAATTCGCCTTAGTTTTTAGAATATTCAAGACACTTAATAAAGTGTTTTGAGAACTCAATGTATTATCGAAAAGGGATTAACTTCCCAATAATACGATTTGTAATTAATTAACATGACAGACTCATGCAATTAAATACTATCAGCTTTCCAAATTGTTAAAGAACAATGCTAACCGGCTGGCGGCGCATTTCGCTCAACTCCATAAAGGAGTAACAAGCAATCTGTGTGAACACTCAACAAACATCAAGTTAGTCGTATAGGTAAGGAGGTGATCCAGCCCCAGGTTCCCCTAGGGCTACCTTGTTACGACTTCACCCCAGTCATGAACCACACCGTGGTAAACGTCCCCCCGAAGGTTAGACTATCTACTTCTGGTGCAGCCCACTCCCATGGTGTGACGGGCGGTGTGTACAAGGCCCGGGAACGTATTCACCGTAGCATTCTGATCTACGATTACTAGCGATTCCGACTTCATGGAGTCGAGTTGCAGACTCCAATCCGGACTACGACGTACTTTGTGAGATTAGCTAGACCTTGCGGCTTTGCAACCCTCTGTATACGCCATTGTAGCACGTGTGTAGCCCTACTCGTAAGGGCCATGATGACTTGACGTCGTCCCCACCTTCCTCCGGTTTATCACCGGCAGTCTCCCTAGAGTTCCCGCCATTACGCGCTGGCAAATAAGGATAGGGGTTGCGCTCGTTGCGGGACTTAACCCAACATTTCACAACACGAGCTGACGACAGCCATGCAGCACCTGTCTCAGAGTTCCCGAAGGCACTAAGCTATCTCTAGCGAATTCTCTGGATGTCAAGAGTAGGTAAGGTTCTTCGCGTTGCATCGAATTAAACCACATGCTCCACCGCTTGTGCGGGCCCCCGTCAATTCATTTGAGTTTTAACCTTGCGGCCGTACTCCCCAGGCGGTCTACTTAATGCGTTAGCTTGGGAGCCCAGTGCTCAAGGCACCAAACTCCGAGTAGACATCGTTTACGGCGTGGACTACCAGGGTATCTAATCCTGTTTGCTCCCCACGCTTTCGTACATGAGCGTCAGTCTTTGTCCAGGGGGCCGCCTTCGCCACCGGTATTCCTTCAGATCTCTACGCATTTCACCGCTACACCTGAAATTCTACCCCCTCTACAAGACTCTAGTTCACCAGTTCCAAATGCAATTCCCAGGTTGAGCCCGGGGATTTCACATCTGGCTTAATGAACCGCCTGCGTACGCTTTACGCCCAGTAATTCCGATTAACGCTTGGACCCCTCGTATTACCGCGGCTGCTGGCACGAAGTTAGCCGGTCCTTCTTCTGTAGGTAACGTCACAGTAATGGCGTATTAAACCACTACCTTTCCTCCCTACTGAAAGTGCTTTACAACCCTAGGGCCTTCTTCACACACGCGGCATGGCTGCATCAGGGTTTCCCCCATTGTGCAATATTCCCCACTGCTGCCTCCCGTAGGAGTCTGGGCCGTGTCTCAGTCCCAGTGTGGCTGATCATCCTCTCAGAACAGCTAGGGATCGTCGCCTTGGTAAGCCATTACCTTACCAACTAGCTAATCCCACCTAGGTTCATCCAATCGCGAAAGGCCCGAAGGTCCCCTCCTTTCCCCCGTAGGGCGTATGCGGTATTAGCAGTCGTTTCCAACTGTTATCCCCCTCGACTGGGCAGATCCCTAGGCATTACTCACCCGTCCGCCGCTCGTCAGCAAAGAAAGCAAGCTTTCTTCCTGTTACCGCTCGACTTGCATGTGTTAGGCCTGCCGCCAGCGTTCAATCTGAGCCATGATCAAACTCTTCAATTAAAGTTTTTTGAGACTAAGTCTCGGCTCAATGAATTCTGATTACATTATGCAGACTCGGAAGAATCTACATCCTGTTTGTTACATATTGCTATGAACACTCATCGTTACATTGATAATAATTTTGATTGCCACCTAAGTGACAATTTCGATTAACTCAACACCTGTGAGTGTCCACACAGATTTACTTGTTTGATTGTTAAAGAGCGTTGACCGTGTTGGTCAGGGATGCGTATTCTACGCTTTCCCTCGTTGGCGTCAAGTGTTTTTTCAAACTTCTTTTTGCCGTTAATTTGAAGTGGTTAAAACCTTCTCAAATCAACCTGACTCAGTGTTTCGCTGTTGCGCTCTGCCGTGTCAGTGGATGCGCATTATAGGGAGATTATGAAACACCGCAAGGGCTTTTTGAAAGAAAATGACAGAAATATGAATGACAGCCGCTTTTTCAAA
This sequence comes from Shewanella sp. GJ50-10, assembly GCF_055808815.1. Lineage (NCBI taxonomy): Bacteria > Pseudomonadati > Pseudomonadota > Gammaproteobacteria > Alteromonadales > Shewanellaceae > Shewanella > Shewanella sp. GJ50-10. Next base: position 4,471,876 of record NZ_JBVVSS010000001.1, read on the forward strand.
CGAAACGCATAAAAAAGGGACTAAACAGTCCCTTTTTCTTGCTATAACGTCATTTACTCACCAAAGAATCTTGATTCTTGTTTGATTATAACGACCTTGCCTTCGATAGTTGCAGTAACCACTAAGTTAATATTAGTGACTGTTCGTTCTAATAAACCGGGATCAACGGCAATACTAATAGGTAATGTCAGAACTTCACCAGCTTTAACTGCAACTTGGTTCGGTCCATTCCATTCATATGAATCTAAACCGTCCATTGAAAGTTGGTATTCTTGTGCTTGCTCGGTTTTATTAAGCAACTTCAAGGTATAGGTATTTTCAACTAGACCATCATTGGTTATCCGATAAAGTGCATTTCTATCTCGAATAACGTCCATCCGTAATGGAGCAATAGTGGCACTGGCATAAACGAATACCAAGATCATCACAGTTAATGCCACCCCATAACCAATAAGCTTCGGTCTTACGATGGTTTCTTTGATCTCTTCAAGCTTATTTTCGGTGGTATAACTAATTAAGCCTTTGTCATAGCCCATACGTTCCATTGTTGTGTCGCAAGCATCAATACAAGCACCACAGTTTATACATTCATATTGAAGACCATTACGAATATCGATACCTGTTGGGCAAACTTGAACACATAAGTCACAGTCGATACAGTCACCTAAGCCCATTTCTTTAGGGTCAGCTTTACGAGATCTTGGCCCTCTTGTTTCACCGCGCTTAGTGTCATAACCCACTATATATGTGTTTTTATCAAACATAGCAGCTTGAAAACGAGCATACGGGCACATGTGAATACACATAATTTCACGCATCCAACCTGCATTTCCATATGTAGCAAAGGTAAAAAAGACCACCCAGAAATAAATACTTAAGTCGGCATTCAGGGTGAATACATCTACATACACTTCACGACTGGGTACGAAGTAAGACACGAATGTCATTGCGGTTAATAACGAAATGAGGATCCAGGAGGTATGTTTGGCTGTCTTTCGCCATAACTTATTAAAGCTCCATGGCATTTGATCTAGTTTGATTCGTTTATTACGTGCTCCTTCAAATTTTTCTTCGAACCAAATAAAAATAAACGTCCAAACGGTTTGTGGGCATGTGTAGCCACACCACACCCTGCCAAGGTAAGTCGTAACAAAGAACAAGCCAAATGCTGCAATAGTAAATAGTGCTGCCAACAAGGTTAAATCTTGTGGCCAAATAGTCAGCCCAAAGATATGAAACTTCTGCTCAGCTAAATTAAACCAAACAGCCTGTCTGTCACCCCAAGGTAGCCAAGGTAATATTAAGAAAAATGACATTGTTGCCCAACCAATACGCCTTCTTACTGTGGTCCACAAACCAGTTACGGCGCGCACATAAATACTATTACTTGGATTAAATCTGTCAGCCTTACTAGCGTCGGGTTGGTGAATCTTAATCCGTTTTTGTTTGGCGTAATCTTTAGGTGTAGATTCTTGGGTCATCTTAATGCCTTACTACTCATAAAAGGGGCAAAATAAGTAGCAGTTGCCGAAATAAGTTATCGGTTTTAAATAAAAAACACTATCAACTGCTGCACACTCGTGTATAGAGTGTTAATTGAGTATATTATACTCGTATTATTCATGGTTATTCACTTTAATTGGACTAAATGATGAGAGGTTGGATCCTTATTGCACTGATTGGTGCAGTTATTTACTACTTTGCGACTGAAACAGATAAGTTAGATGAACCGATTGCTGAAATTCAATCGGTACTAGACAGCGCTGATGAAAAAGTGACGTCGATGACAGGCACTAAAATTATTAGAAAGAGCGATAAAGTGATTTCTATGCCGTCTGGTGTTCTCGAAAGACTAACATCAAAAGAGGCTTTAGAATTTAAAGCTATTTTTACTGATAACAGCACAGTTGCTGCTTTTGATAGTGAGTATTGCGGTTTTGGTGCAAGACACCCTATTTTTGGCAAAGAAAACCTGCAATTAATCTGCGATAAAATATAAATTTAACTTTCCTGACATCTGTCAATTGACCTGAGATTTAATTCAGCCTAGCCTTTGGATATTCGATTGAAAAAGGCTAGTAAAATGACACAACAGGTTTCTGATATATTTGACCCAACACTTTGGGACACTGTAAATGGCTTCGACTTTGAAGACATCACTTATCATCGCGCCAAAGACCAAGGTACGGTTCGTATTGCAATCAATCGTCCTGATTGTCTTAACTCTTTTCGCCCAAAAACCGTTGATGAGCTTTATACCGCTTTAGATCATGCTCGCCAGTGGTCTGATGTTGGCTGTGTATTACTAACGGGTAATGGACCATCAGCCAAAGGGCAGTTTTCTTTCTGTGCTGGCGGTGATCAACGTATTCGTGGCAAAGACGGTTATAAATATGAAGGCGTCGAAGAAGGCAAACCTGATGTTGCACGTATGGGCCGCTTACATATATTAGAAGTACAACGCCTTATTCGCTTTATGCCTAAAGTGGTTATCGCGGTTGTACCAGGTTGGGCTGTTGGCGGCGGCCATAGTTTACATGTGGTCTGCGACCTAACATTAGCGTCAAAAGAACACGCCGTATTTAAACAAACAGATCCAGACGTTGGTAGTTTTGATTCTGGTTATGGCAGTGCATATTTAGCTAAAATGATTGGTCAAAAGCGTGCCCGTGAAATTTTCTTCCTTGGTTTTAATTACACAGCAGAAGAAGCATTTGATATGGGGATGGTTAACCGTGCAATTCCTCATGCTGAATTAGAAACCGAAGCCTTATCGTGGGCAAAAGAAATCAACAGTAAATCACCAACAGCAATGCGCATGCTTAAATACGGATTCAATTTGCCTGATGATGGATTGGTTGGCCAACAACTATTTGCTGGTGAGGCGACACGTCTAGCTTATGGTACTGACGAAGCTCAAGAAGGTCGTGATGCATTTCTTGAAAAGCGCGATCAAGATTTTTCTAAGTTTCCTTGGCACTATTAACTCTAATAAAGCATTAGTCCATATACAGCCTGCTTAATCCTATCATAGGATAACCCTCTCATTAATTGGGAGGGTTTAAGCTGTTATCTGAACAAATATTCGCAATTCCTGCCAAAACACCAACTTGTACTATCTATAAGCCATTAATAAATCTATAAGCCATTAATAAATGGGACCCTCTCATTTGCAGATGTTTTCACATCATTAAAAGATGGTTTAAATCCTAATCGAATAAGCCTTTTGTTGTAATTGATAAAAAAAGCTTTAAATAGTAATGAGAATTGTTATCATTAATTCGATTAAACAATATTACTTACGAGGGTTATCTCATGAAAAAGACTATCACATTTGCTATTTTGCACTTTAGCGTTGCCTTTACTATCACTTATTTATTAACTGGCAGCATTGTTATTGGTGGAGCCGTCGCCTTGATTGAGCCAGCTGTAAACACTGTAGTGTTTTATTTTCATGACAAAGTTTGGAATAAAATTGAGGCTAATGATTTGGCTAATGCTGCCACAGCATAACCTCAATTTAATGTGTAATTAGTAGATTGCTACTATTTTGGCGGAGTCTCTTTCTCTAAGCCGAGCTTATTCGCTAATGGCGCTATTGCACCGCCTTGAATGAAGATAGAGAACAAGACAAAAAAGAACACCATATGGACTATATCAATAGCACCTGGTACACCTGCAGCCGCCGGTATAAGTGCAAACACAATAGGTGTCGCCCCCTTTAAGCCAATCATTGATATAAATAGACGCTTTTTCCAACTTGCTTTTACAAAAGGTAAGTAACACATCTGCACGGCTAAAGGCCTTGCTACAAATATCAATAATAAACCTGGGATAATTGAAGCCCAAAATACTGTCATTAATGTTTGTGGGAAAATCTGAAGTCCCAACACAATAAACATCAATGCCTGTGCCAGCCAAGACAAGCTATTAAAGAAGTGCAAGTTAACTTGTTGACCACGTTTAATACCATTGCCTATCACCACACCTGCTATATAAGAAGCCAATAAGATATTACCGCCTAATAAATCTGCACCATAGGTAGCAATGATAAAGCTGGCTAAGACAAATACAGGGATCAAACCATACTCAGATAAACTAATTTTATTCAATAAAGTAACCGCAATTTTGCCGATTAAGAACCCTGCAACGACTGCGACTAAGATCTGAGTAACCAAATCGAGGCTAAGTGAAGAAAGTGATACCGATTGAGTTGATGATAATGCCATTTCAGTTAATACAATCACCATCAACATAGCAACTGGGTCATTGGTTGCTGATTCAAACTCCAACACAGTATCGGTTTCTTCTTTTAACTTAAGCTTTTTAGATTCCAGAATTGAAAATACCGCAGCCGCATCGGTAGAAGAAACCACAGCCGCAAAGAGTAAACAAATAATAAAGTCAAAATCGAGCAATAAATATAAAATGGTTGCAAAGATTATTGTCGTAAAAATAACCCCGAACGAAGCTAGAACACCTCCTTCTTTATAAGCCACCTTTATTTTTGCTGTTGAAGTATTCAAACCACCCACAAATACAATCACGTTTAAAGCCAGCCCGCCTATCCATGCGGTTTTCTCTAAGTTGTCATATACAAAGTTAAATTCACCATTGCCCAGTGACAGCCCTACACCCATAAAAATAAATAGCGACGGAATACCAAGAGTTCGAGACGGATGATGTAATAGAATGCCAATAACAACCAGAATAGACATTCCAATCATGATCATCTCGGTTGTCATAAAGCCCGCCTTTAAGAAATTAAGTTAGAGTGTTTTGATGTTTTGCCTTTCAGGAATAAAAGACAAAGTTATAAGCTTTGTGAGTTTTATAACTAAATCGATAATTAAGCTCGACTGTAATAAAACTTTAATAAAATAATTAGTGAGAATTAATTTGTGCACAATATAGCATTTATCGCGCCACCAAACTTAAAATAGACTTAAAAGACTATTAACACAAAACTTTTATTTACGCCCCTGCAAGATCCAAACAGCACCACCAGCCAGCATAAGTAATATCTTGCGACGTTTAAGTTGATTTAAGAAAGCCTGATAACTTTTTACTGAATTATAGTTAATAAAGATAAAACCTTAACAGTTAAATAACATATCAAAAACATCAGCTTAGATACCACCTATAGAAAAGATAGCGACATTTTCCATTGTAACTTAACTGTCATATTGATCTGTCTTAATGCACTCGCTTCAAATTACAGCGTTGAAAGAAGCACCCTAACTTCCAATATCCAAGACGGGTATTTAAGTACAAATTTAAGTCCAAATAATAAGTGGAACTTGTGATGAAAAAAGTGATTGGTTTATTAACTGCTGTTGGTTTAATGACGGCACCTCTTGTTCAAGCTGGTACAGTTACAGTATCTGGTTCAACATCTGTTGCACACGTTATGGAAGTGCTAGCAGAGAATTATCAAAACACAGCGAAAAAGAACGTTGAAGTGCAAAGCACAGGTTCTTCTGCAGGTATTCGTGCTGCGAAAGACGGCACCAGCATGATTGGTATGTCTTCTCGTAACATTAAAGAAAATGAACTAAACGACAATACAAAAGAAATCGTTATTGCTCGTGACGGTATTGCTGCAGCAGTAAACAAAGCAAACCCTGTTCAAGACTTAACTCAAGATCAAATTTCAAAAATCTACCGCGGTGAAATCAAAAACTGGAGCGAAGTTGGCGGCGAAGCACGTCCTATCGTTGTAGTAACTCGTGAAAACGGTTCAGGTACTCGTGGTGCTTTCGAAGAAATCATGGACTTACAACGTACAGTAAACGGCCATAAAGTAACGGCTATTACTCCTACTGCTCAAGTAGGTAACGGTAACGGCATGATTAAAACAATCGTTGCTAACAACCCATTTGCTATTGGTTATATCTCACTAGGTTCAGTTGATGACTCTTTAGTTGCTCTTAGTGTTGGTGGTGTTGAAGCTACTGATAAAAACATCGCAGCTGGCGACTACCAAATCGCTCGTCCATTCATCGTATTAGTGAATGACCAGCCACATCCAAATGCACAAGGCTTCCTAGACTTCATCATGTCAAATGACGGTCAAAGCATTGTTGCTGAAGAAGGTTACATCCGCGTTCAGTAATTATTGAACGAAATATCTTAAGAGGAGCTTATGCTCCTCTTTTGTAGTTTCTAACAAATATTAAAATTATTTAATCATCAGTACGACCTCGAGGCATATGATGAATACAGCAACTAAAGTCCAACCACAAGGACTGCAACTTGCACCTAAAAACGCCATAGACATTAAAGAAATCTTCTTTCATGGCCTATTCCTATGTTGCGCTATGGTTGGCGTTCTATCTGTTTCCACCATTGGATGGTTTGTATTTAACGAAGGTTTACCCGCATTTAAAGAAGCAGGCGTTACTGAGTTTGTAACAGGTAAAGAATGGTTGCCACCAGCGTTATATGGCATACTCCCGATGATTGTCGCCTCAATCATCTCTACTGCTGGCGCCGTTATGATTGGTGTTCCAATCGCAATTCTTACTGCGGTATTCCTCGCAGAAATTGCTCCCAAATGGTTAGCTGATCTCGTTAGACCCGCTGTTGAACTACTCGCTGGTATTCCATCTGTTGTTTACGGCTTTTTCGGGTTGGTGATTATTGTCCCAGCTATCGAAACCCTATTTAATATTCCTGCTGGTAACACCCTATTAGCAGGAATCATAGTATTGGCAATCATGATTTTGCCAACTGTCATTACTATTTCAGAGACCTCAATAAGAGCCTTACCTTCTGTTTATAAAGAAGGTGCATTAGCACTTGGGGCATCACATGTTTACAGTATTTTTAAAGTATTAATTCCTGCAGCTAAAAGTGGCATTTTAACGGGTGTGGCACTTGGTGTTGCACGTGCAATTGGTGAAACCATGGCCATTATTATGGTAATGGGCAACGCTCCAGCAATGCCTGGTTCAATCCTTGAGCCAGCGAGAACATTAACAGCAAACATCGCAATGGAAATGTCATACGCAACTGGCATCCATTCAAGTGCATTGTATGCAACAGGAATCGTGTTATTAGCTTTTATTGTGCTACTTAACGGTTCACTGCTATATCTAAATCGCAAGAGAGCGTACTAATCATGTCTAAGTTTACTCAATCAAACTCGAAGTCATTACTGTCGAGAGAGAACCAAGATAAATTACTGCATGGCGCTATTTGGGCTGCAGCAGGTGTAACCATTTTATTTCTGTTGTGGGTTGTTTGGCACATTCTTTCAAATGGTTTAAGCCATGTAAGCTGGGAGTTCATTACAAGTTCTTACACTCGTATTGGTGAAGCTTCTGGTATTTGGGCGATGATAGTCTCAACGGTCTATATGGTATTGCTTTCATTAGCTTTCGCCGCACCGATTGGCATTATGACGGCTATTTACCTTACTGAGTACGCAGCGCCTGGTAGCAAGTTTGTTCAGGTTATTCGCTTTTGTACTGAATCATTAGCTGGTATTCCGTCAATTGTTTATGGCCTATTCGGTATGACATTCTTTGTCACTACCTTAGGTTTAGGCTTCTCAATCCTTTCGGGGGCACTGACGTTAGCCATGCTGATTTTACCCGTAATTATCCGTACGACTGAAGAAGCATTAATGGCAGTACCGATGAGCTACCGTGAAGGTGGTTACGCATTAGGTAGTAGTAAGATTTACACCATTTGGCGTTTAATTTTACCCAGCGCATTACCAGGCATTGTTACGTCAGTCATTTTAAGTACTGGCCGTGTAATTGGAGAGTCAGCACCGGTATTTTTAACTGCCGGTATGGTGACTCAAATACCTGACTCTGTAATGGATTCAGGCCGAACATTGACTGTTCATTTATATAAGTTAACTCAAGAGTTATTTACTCAACATGAGTGGGATCAGGCTTATGCGACTGCAACCATCTTGATTGTACTCGTATTAATGCTGAACTTAGCGACCAAAGTGATTGCAGGTCGATTAAATAAATAAATCTAATCACTATTTACTTAAACGCCTTAAACAATCGGCAATAAATAGTCATTACATCATGAGATATGTGCACAAAGCACGCAGTACTCATAAAACGAACAGTAAATAACACGTAAAAAGTCGTGTTATATAAAGGCCAGATAATGAACAAATTACAAGTAAACAACTTAGACTTATTCTACGGTGAGAACCACGCGTTAAAAGATATCTCAATTAACATTCCGTCTCGTCAGGTAACGGCACTAATTGGGCCATCTGGTTGTGGTAAATCAACCCTACTAAGAACCCTAAACCGAATGAATGATTTAGTTGCTGGGGTAAAAATTACCGGTACAGTGGCATTTGAAGGTGAAGATATTTACGCAGATGTTGATGTTAAACAGCTTAGAATGCGCGTTGGTATGGTTTTTCAAAAGCCAAACCCGTTTCCAATGAGCATTTATGAAAACATCGCATTTGGACTTAAAGCCCAAGGGGTTAAAGATAAAGCGGTACTTGACCAAGTAGTGGAAGACTCATTACGCGGTGCAGCACTATGGGAAGAAGTGAAAGATCGTTTAAATACACCAGCATTTGGTCTTTCAGGCGGTCAGCAACAACGTTTATGTATTGCCCGTGCTATTGCAATGGAGCCAGAAGTTATCTTAATGGATGAGCCAACCAGTGCACTTGATCCTATCGCAACTCATAAAATTGAAGAGTTGATGGATGAGTTACGTAAAAAGTTCACCATTGTTATTGTGACTCACTCGATGAACCAAGCTAAACGAATTTCAGATAGAACTGCGTTCTTCTGGATGGGTGAATTAGTAGAGCAAGGTGAGACACACCAAGTATTTAATAACCCGCAAGACTCACGCACTCAGGGTTATGTTAGTGGTGAATTTGGTTAATACGATTGTATAAAATTGTCACTAAATAGTTCGAAATTATAAAGCCTTCAATATGATATTGAAGGCTTTTTAATTTAATCAGGCAAATAGTTTCATCAACAAAAAACTACTTCGTCAATGACATGCTAACTGACTTTTAACCTTGATATAAAGGCACGCCAATTTTTAAGGCTGATATTTCAAGGACACTTAAAGTGAGATACATTTTCCTCATCATGACGTTGCTAATTCCTTCTTTGACCACAGCAGAGGAAGTTATTGACGACTCGCACCACGTTATCAGTTTAGGTGGTGGCTTAGGCGTATCTCGATGGGCTGAAGTGCATGGGTTTGATGAAGAGAGATTAAACTTAAAACATCATTATGAAGTCGCTTACCGTTATCAATTCAACCCTAGTTGGGGAAGCGAAATAGGCTACATGTACCAAAAAATAACAGGCTCCATTGTTTTATCTCCGCTAACCAGCGCTTATATTGATAAAGTATCTAGTCTTCGTCTAGCAGCCGTATATTCAACTCCAGTTTCACAACGCTCTTCTTTTCTATTTAAGCTAGGTGCAGCCCAATATCATGTCATTGCAAATTTAAGATATGACGATGAAAATGTAGATACAGATAATGAAGGTATTGGTGCCTTAGCAGCATTAGGTTGGCGATATGATTTTACATCAAATTATGAGTTTTCTTTGGTTTATACCTACCAGAAGTTTGATACGAATACTGTAACCGCCAATTTTGGTTATCGGTTCTAGTCACTATCAACTCTACTGCGTTTGATTTACCATTTAATCCTTAACCATATTAGGAGTTATTTTGGCTAAACCAAATGCTAAAGGACCGACCCGCACCGTTGATATATTTTGTGCTAAATGCAAAACCCAACTATTTAAATATCGTAAAGGTGGCAAAGGCGCATTAGTTAAGTGTTTTAAAGAACGGATTGTTGATGATTACACTAAAACACCTTGTGTGTGTCCACAATGTGAAACTCCTTTTGCTCGAGATACCTTAGTTCGCGGAACCCCAGCTTATAAAATGATTGGTGGCAAAGTCACCATGAAGTAATAAATGTCCTTATTTAACAGACATAACCTTAGAGAGTTTAATAAGTTGCTAGACTATGGCGCTATCCACTACACTTTTACTCTGAAATAAGTGGAGTTATATATTGAATATACCCAATATTGGTTTTAATCATCAACAATCTGATGATGAGGAACTGGAAGTTATCGACTTAGCTTCGATATACCAAAGAACGGATATTGATCATAATCCACAGCACCCCCATAGAGTAAATTTCTTTATGCTCATTTATTTTGAGCAGGGTGAAGGGGAGCATATGGTGGATTTCAATAACTACCCATTTGAAGCAGGTTCACTGTTGTTCGTCCAACGAGAACAGGTTCATGCCTTTGACTTTTCTTCAAAGCCACAGGGTAAGGTACTTATTTTTACACAAGCCTTTCTTGATCATGTGCATGCCAATATGCGCCTGCCCAAATACACTCCCACCCACCTCAATCAACAACACTCGCCACAACTTAAATTAGATGCACAGACATGTCATAGAACCGAAACCTTAATCAATGAGATGATAGCCGAAATAAATCAGCCACAAACAGAACAACTAGTAGTGATGTATTTATTCTCTGCATTGGCGTTAATACTCCATCGACTTAGACCAGAAGCAAAACACGACCAATTATCCCAAGAACAAAGTATAAAGCTGGCGCGCTTTTTCGAGCTAATGCAACAAAACACGCGTAAAACCCGTGATGCAAACTGGTATTCAAACCAAATTAATGTCACTTACAAAACCTTAAATCAAATTTGTAAACTCGCTACAGGTTTAACAGCCAAACAAATGATCGATGCCTTTACTGTTGTAGAAATCAAGCGTCATATTGTTATTAGCCAAAAACCATCTCAACAAATCGCATATGACTTTGGTTTTGAAGATGCTAGTAATTTCGTTAAATACTTTAAAAATCAAACTAGTACTACACCAAGTCAGTTTTTAAAACAGTTAGCATAAAAGTATTAAAGCTCTCTGAAGTTCGATATTCACCATTTTTACACTCATATACACTCTGCCAACATTCACCTTGCTTCTCTAATATTGTTCTCAAGCAAACAGAGGACAAAACAATGAAAACAGTTTCTACCCTATTCAAACATACTCTTATCACTGCAAGCATAATGAGTTTAATCGCATGTTCCGCTACCCAGGAGATATCTACAATGTCTAGCAAAGTGTCTAATAAAGAAAAAACTGTTGCCGTTATCTCAAGCATTGAGACAGGTGATCAATCAGCCATTGGGTACATCAATCCTGAAAAATATATCCAACATAATTTAGCGGTAGAAGATGGTTTAGCGGGTTTTGGCGCAGTATTACAACAACTTCCAGAAGGTAGCGCTAAGGCAAGTGTTAAACGCTCATTTCAAGATGGTGATTACACCTTCACTCACACAGAATATAATTTCTTTGGCCCTAAAGCAGGCTTTGATGTATTCCGCTTTGAAGAAGGTAAAATTGTTGAACATTGGGACAACTTACAAGAAATAGCCCCTGCAAATGCCAGCGGAAGAACCCAACTGGATGGTGCTACAGAAATAACTGATTTAAACAAAACTGATGAGAATAAAGCCATTGTGGCTGACTTTGTCAAAACGATTCTTATGAATGGCGACATGTCTAAGATCAATCAATTCATTGATAATGAAGACGATGCCTACATACAACATAATCCAGGTATTGCTGATGGACTTAGTGGTTTAGGCAAGGCATTAGGTGAACTCGCAGCAGCCAATATGCCTATGGTTGTTAGTAAAAACCATAAAATACTAGGTGAAGGTAACTTTGTGTTATCCATTAGCGAAGGCACCTTTATGAACAAACATGTTTCATTTTATGATTTATTTCGCCTGGAAAATGGCAAGATTGTAGAGCACTGGGACACCATCGAACCAATCCCTGCAGAAAGCGAATGGAAAAATACTAACGGCAAGTTTGGTTTTTAAACCGCTTTAACATTATAAAAGCTAGTAGCTAGTAGCTCGCTGACTAGTAAGAAACAAAAATACCGATTGATTTTTAAACGGCATTTTAATCTTTAAATTAATGAAAGGTCTAAGCGTTATAAAACCATTGATGCTTATGCTTGGAATACTCATTAAAAACTATCGGACAATTACGACAAATACCACTAACACAAAAACTTCAATACCATAAAGTGTGAAACACAACATCAGACAGCACATTACCAATAAGCCTACCCATGTAATTGCCCATATAGTAAAAACCTACATCTAGCGATTTTGCTCTATTTAGCAGCAAAACTGCTGCATAAATTGCTTTTCAGCCCCTTTAATAGATAAAAAAGACTAAAAATGACCAAGCTATAGAGCTCAGTAACAATATAGATATAGCTATTTAGTTACTCTTGCTAAAAATGAATTCAACTTTTTAGAAGAGTTTAGCTTTAATAGAGGTAACAAATGAAAAGATTGCTCTCTGCAGCTGTCATTAGCTGTGTACTTATAGGATCAGCATCTGCTGCACAACAACTTTCAACTGATGATGCGATTGGCATGGCTGGATTAATGGTCTGCGATGTATTTTATAGCGATATTGATTCTGAAGAATCAGCAACCAAAGCCGATATAATCAAAAAGCTAATGGCAGTAAAATATAAAACCAGTATCGAAGACATGATGATGACGCAAACTACGAGCGATGAATTAGAGCGTTATATTTCACAATTCAATTCATCTGATGATAATCAAAAGAAAAGCTTATGCGCACAAGCCATTCAATACACTCAAGATAGCAGTGTCGCTAGTTTAGGGATGAGATAACCTCAACATTCACTTAGATACTTTATGATTTATTGAATAAACAAAAATGCCACTGATAGTTTGTAAAGACTGCTAGTGGCATTTTAATTATTAAACTTAAATCAAAGCTTACAAACGACTTAAATTCAACAGTTTTAATCTAAATGGCTTACCGCTTCTAGGGTAAGTTTAATCATGTCATTTAAGGTTTGCTGGCGCTCATCAGCGGTCAAATGTAAACCTTGTCTTAAATGGTCTGTTACCGTCATCATTGCGAGCGCTTTAGCACCATATTCTGCAGCTACGCCATATAAGCCAGCAGCTTCCATTTCGACACCTAAAATGCCGTATTTTTCCATTAGGTCGTAACGGGTGTCATCATCACTATAAAATAAATCAGAAGAGTACAAATTACCCACATGGTAATTAGCACCTTGTTTTTCGGCAGCATCAGCAGCTAAACGCAGCAAGTTGAAGTCCGCAATCATGGCAAAATCAGTGTTAGCAAAACGTGTACGGTTAATAGCTGAGTCAGTACTGGCTCCCATTGCCATAACAACGTCCATTAATTTGATTTTGTCACTAACAGCCCCGCAAGAACCAATACGAATAATGTTTTCAACACCATACTCAGTAATCAGCTCTTTGGCATAAATAGAAATCGATGGGATCCCCATGCCAGATCCCATAACCGAAATACGCTTACCATTAAATTCACCGGTATAACCCAGCATATTACGAACATCTGTCACTAAAACCGCATTTTCAAGAAAATTGTCAGCGATGTATTTAGCGCGCAACGGATCGCCAGGCATTAATACTGTTTTAGCAAATGCGCCTTCAGGGGCATTGATATGTGGTGTCATCTTATTACTCCGATAAAGCCTGTTTACCTAACAGGCATAAGGTTTAATCTATTTTTTTACTAAGTTTATTTACCAAGCTAATTCGCTAAGTTAGTTAGCTAAGCTAAATAATAAGCCAGCAATAGTGCCGCTCATTAGGTTGGCAAGCGCTGCAGCAATTAAGGCTTTCATACCGATTGCACTCAAGTCATGACGACGTTCAGGGCATAATGCCGCTAAACCACCTATCACCATGGCTAACGACCCTAAATTGGCAAAGCCACACAATGCAAAGCTAATGATAATTTGAGTTTTCTCTGATAAATCATCAGACACTTTTAAGAAGTCGATATAGGCAACAAATTCATTAATCACCATTTTCTGACCGATGAATGATGCAGCTTGAGTAGCCTCACTCCAAGGCACTCCCATAATCCAAGCTAACGGCGCTAAAAAGTAGCCAAGAATAGCTTGCATCGTCAGCTCGCTATATCCAAACCAGCCACCAATACCACCAATTAAGCCATTAACCATGGCGATAAGACCTACAAATGCGATTAATAGTGCTGATACGGCTAGTACCTGCTGCATCCCCATTGCTGCGCCATTAGCTGCTGCATCAAGGACGTTTGTTGGTTTATCCTCTTGCTCTTCCATCACCTTTTTAATGTCATTACGCGGCGTTTCAGTTTCTGGCCACATCAACTTGGCAAACAATAACCCTGCCGGTGCCGTCATAAAGGCAGCTGTTAGCACATACTTAATATCAACACCCATTTGGATATAACCAATCATGGTGCCACCAGCGACAGAAGCTAAACCACCTGTCATGACGGCAAATAATTCAGATCGAGTCATATGCTTTACAAAAGGGCGAACCATAGATGGCGCCTCGATAGGGCCAACAAAAATATTTGCTGTCGCAGAGAGAGATTCTGCGCGGCTAGTACCTAGTAGTTTTGATAGTCCGCCGCCAATAACGCCAATAATAAGCTGCATAATACCGAGGTAATACAGCACGGCTATCAGGGCACTGATAAAGACCACAACACATAGCACGTTAATGACAAAGATAAAGCCAACACCAAACTTAGCCAGATCGCCAAAAACAAAAGCGAGACCTTCATTGCCATAATTAATGACATGCATCACCCCATTTGATGCCGCATCAAGCATGCTCTGGCCCATGGGTAAATACATAACAAAAGCACCAAAGGCTACTTGAAAGGCTAACGCACCGATAACCGTTCTTGGTTTAATCGCACTGCGACGCTCAGACAATAAAATAGCTAAACCGATTAAGGTACACATACCTAATAAACTGATGAAAACTTCCATACATTTTGAACTCATTAAACGTGTAGTTGCCTGCAGTGTATCTTCGTTTAAAGCAGACTCAAGTGTTATGTACCCTCAAAAATAACAATAATATTTAAATGAAAAAAACCATATAAAACAGGCTTAAAAGCAACCCAAAAACAACAAATGTATCAACAAAAAATCAACCGCAAAAACCACATGTACTCATAACAAAAACAAGCACCACAAAAATAAAACAACACAAGAGCTTTAGTTAAACCAAAGGATAAAAAGAATCGAGTTGTTCAACGAAATAAAAGCGATCAATAAACATCAATTTTGAAAGTTAATCACAGAAAAACTGCTATTTTGCGGATGATAGAAATAAAAAAGCCTCCAATAAGGAGGCTTAAAATAGATAAATAAGGCTATTCAGGCTTATTCAACAGTTACAGATTTAGCAAGGTTACGTGGTTGGTCGACATCTGTACCTTTAATTAGGGCCACGTGATAAGACAGTAACTGTAATGGTATGGTGTAAATCAATGGCGCCATAAACTCATCACAATGTGGTACAGGAATAACCTTCATTGTGTCGTCAGATTCAAACTCTGCATCTTTATCGGCAAATACATACATTAACCCACCGCGAGCACGAACTTCTTCTACATTTGATTTAAGCTTTTCGAGTAATTCATTATTTGGCGCAACGACAATAACAGGCATGTCAGCGTCAATTAACGCTAATGGGCCATGCTTTAACTCACCCGATGCATAAGCTTCGGCATGAATATATGAGATTTCTTTAAGCTTAAGCGCACCTTCCATTGCGATAGGGTACTGATCGCCGCGACCTAAGAATAATGCATGATGCTTATCAGCAAAATCTTCTGCCAATTCAGCAATGGCATCATCTAAACTTAGTGCTTGTTCAACTTTAGCAGGCATAGATTGCAAGCTTTGAGTTATTTCAGCTTCCATCTCTTCAGTCATACCGTTATGACGTCCAATCGCTGTTGTCAGCATTAGTAATCCAGCAAGTTGCACTGTAAAGGCTTTAGTTGAAGCGACCCCAATTTCGACGCCCGCTTTCATCATATAAGCCATATCTGATTCGCGCACTAATGATGAGCCAGGAGCATTACAAATGGTTAGCGTTGCTTTGTACCCCATCTCTTTTGCTAAGCGCATAGCTGCTAATGTATCTGCGGTTTCACCTGATTGCGAAATAGTCACTAATAAACTGTTCGGGAACATGTGAGATTTGCGATAGCGGAACTCTGATGCAATTTCTACGTTGCAAGACACGCCGGCCCAATCTTCTAGCCAGTAACGTGCTGCCATACCGGCATGATAACTTGTACCACAAGCTATGATTTGAACATGCTTGATATCTTTTAAGAATTCAGCAGCATTTTCACCAAATGCTGAATCTAACACTTTACCTGCTGCTATTCGGCCTTCAAGTGTATGAGCTATTGCAGTTGGTTGCTCATAGATTTCTTTAAGCATGTAATGGCGGTATTCACCTTTATCACCAGCATCATGAGTCACTTCAGACTCTTTAACTTCACGCTCTACCGCATTGCCATCAACATCAAAAATATGGACTTCACGGCGGGTAATTTCAGCGACATCACCCTCTTCTAAAAAGGCAAATGAGCGAGTTACTGGTAGTAATGCTAATTGATCAGATGCGACAAAGTTTTCACCCAGACCATAACCCACAACTAATGGACTCCCACTGCGAGCAACAATCATGCGCTCGCTATCACGACGGTCAATCACAACCGTGCCATAAGCACCCTCAAGTTGTTTAACTGTCGCTTGAACAGCTGCAAGTAATGTTTCACTTGTTTTTAATTCATGGTGAACTAAGTGACAAATCACTTCTGTATCGGTATCTGATGCAAAGGTATACCCCAACCCTTTAAGCATATCGCGTAACTTATTGTGGTTTTCAATGATACCGTTATGAACAACGGCAATATCACCATCAGATAAGTGTGGGTGAGCATTGCGTTCACTTGGTTCACCGTGTGTAGCCCAACGAGTGTGAGCAATACCAGTTCCGCCAGCTAAAGCTTCATTAGCTAAAGCGTCATCTAACTCTTGCACTTTACCTACACGACGTGTGCGACCAAGTTCACCTTGGTTAATAATTGCAACACCAGCTGAATCGTATCCACGGTACTCAAGGCGCTTTAGGCCTTCAACTAAAATTTCAGCTACATCTCTTTGCGCTACCGCGCCTACAATCCCACACATATGCTAATACCTATTTTTAATACTTAAATATAAATCTTATTTGGTTTATTTCTTGTACGGGGCCAATAACACTTTGACACCATGTTGAGTAATTTTGTCGATCATTTCTGCTGGTAATCTATCATCAGAAACTAAAACACTGATGTTTTCCCAAGCTAGCTCAAGATTAGGGATCCTGCGGCCAAATTTATCTGACTCAAGCATGACAATGACTTCGCGTGATACTTCAGCCATTACCTTACTTAACCCTGTTAGCTCATTAAACGTAGTTGTTCCACGCTCAAGATCAATGCCATCAGCACCGATAAATAATTGGTCAAAATTATACGAGCGTAAAACTTGCTCAGCGATTTGGCCTTGAAACGATTCTGAATGCGGATCCCAAGTGCCACCGGTCATCAATAATGTCGGCTCTTTTTCTAGCTCTCTGACAGAATTTGCTAATTGTAATGAGTTAGTCATCACCAGTAAGCCACGTTTAGTATCTAACTGCTGGATTAAACCAGATGTGGTGCTGCCACTATCAATGATAATGCGGTTATGATCCGTGATTAATTGCGCAGCCTTTTTAGCTATCGATAACTTGTTCGGGGCAATTTTAGCGCTGAATTGTTGTGTAGCTTCATCTGGAACAGCAACTGCGCCACCATAACGACGTAATAACAGTCCAGCTTCTTCTAAAGTCGCTAGATCCTTTCGAATAGTGACTTCAGAAGTTTCAAAGCGTAACGAAAGCTCATCAACACTTACCTCACCTTGTTGAGATAAAATACTGATAATATTATGTCTACGCTGCTGAGTATTACGTTTGTTCATATTAACCATAAGTTTCGTTTCGAAAGATAATTATAATCAATCGAAACTTTATTAACAATATTTCGATTAATTTTTATCTGATTACAGCAGACATAAAAAAACGGCCTGTTATTTAACAGACCGTTTAGATAAAGGTGATTTAAATTTCTATGTTATTTAGCGAGTTTAACAGGTCTTGCCCATCCACTAATATGACGTTGCTTAACGCGAGTTATCACAAGTTCACCTTCACCCACATCTTTAGCAATAGTAGAACCTGCACCTAATGTGGCGCCTTTTCCAATAGTCACAGGCGCAATGAGTTGCGAATCACTACCAACGAATACATTATCTTCAATAGTCGTTAAGAACTTATTAGCACCATCATAGTTACACGTAATTGTACCTGCACCTATGTTCACTCCGGAACCAATTTTAGCATCACCTAAATATGCTAAGTGACCCGCCTTTGAACCTTCACCTAATACGGCTTTTTTCATCTCAACAAAGTTACCAATATGGGCATCTTGTTTAAGTTCTGCGCCAGTGCGTAATCGGGCAAATGGCCCTGCACTTGCAGCTTTACCAAGCTTGGCACCTTCAATGATAGAGTAAGGCTTGATTTCAGCATTATCTGCAATATCGCAATCTATTAAAATGGCGCCAGCACCGATAGTGACATTATTACCTAAGGTAACTTTACCTTGAAAAATAACATTAACGTCAATCATCACATCCATACCCACGCTCACATCACCGCGGATATCAATTCGAGCAGGATCACGCAAGTTCGCACCTTCAAGCATTAGCTTTTCAGCGCTTCGGGCTTGATAAGCGCGCTCTAATTGTGCCAATTGAACGCGATTATTAGCACCTTCAACTTCTACAGCTGACTCAGGTTGAGCTGTATCAATCGCTACACCATCTTCTTTTGCCATGGCAACAATATCGGTTAAGTAATATTCGCCTTGAGCATTGGCATTTGATAAGCGACCTAACCAAGATTTAAGTTGTTTACCTGGCACAGCCATAATGCCAGTATTCACTTCTTGAATTTGTAGTTGCTCAGCATTGGCATCTTTTTGCTCAACAATACCGACTACGTTGCCACCTTCACGAACAATACGACCATAACCTGTTGGGTTATCCAAATTAACCGTCAAAATTGCCATACCATTTTGCGGACGAGCTGCTAATAATTTTTCAAGAGTAGACTGTTGAATTAACGGTACATCTCCATAAAGGATAAGAACGGTATCGTCATCACTAATATTTGGGTTTGCTTGCGCCACAGCATGACCTGTACCTAACTGCTCTGCTTGTAGCACCCAATTAACAGATTGCTCGCCTAACGCATTCTGTAATTTATCTGCGCCGTAACCATAAACAAGCTGAATAGCTTCGCTGCCTAATGAGTTTGCCGTATCTATAACGTGCTGCACCATACTTTTATGCGCAATAGGGTGAAGAACTTTTGGTAAGTCAGAACGCATCCGTGTTCCTTTACCAGCGGCTAGAATAACTACATTTAATGACATCAGGTTTCCTTGAACTACTATTCACTATAATTGTGGTTATTTTAACGCAGTTTTATTGAAGCTGGAAACTAAGATATTTAAATGAAGGTTTACAGAGGTTGTTATATATGAATTTTGAAGATCATTTGTTTCAGAACTAAACATCAGACACAAAAAAGGCGACCCTAGGGTCGCCTTTTTAAAACAATAACCTTTATCTGGCAATGTTCTTTTTGATGGTTTCAACAACACGAAGTTGAGCTAAAGATTTAGCTAATTCGATTGTTGCAGCTTCATAATCGAAGTCAGCACCTGCGTTAGCGATATTCGCTTCAGCACGTTGCTTAGCTTCAAGTGCAGCTTGCTCATCAATATCATTGGCACGCATAGCGACGTCAGCAAGAACAGAAATTGAATCAGGTTGTACTTCCAGGATACCACCTGAAAGATACATCACTTCTTCACTACCATCTTGCTTAATCATGCGCGCCATGCCAGGTTTGATCTTAGTTAGCAAAGGAGCATGGTTAGGCATAATGCCTAACTCACCTTCGGTACCGCTCACTTCTAAGAAGCTTACTTCACCGCTGTACATGCTGCTCTCTGCACTTACTATATCAAGTTTGACTGTCATGGCTGCCATCAAGATCTCCTAAAATACTAAGCTAATGCTCAGTTATTTCTTTTTGTTAGCTTTCTCGACAGCTTCGTCGATTGAACCAACCATGTAGAACGCTTGCTCTGGAATGTGATCGAACTCACCACTCAAGATGCCCTTGAAGCCACGGATAGTGTCTTTAAGAGAAACGTACTTACCAGGAGAACCTGTAAAGACTTCTGCTACGAAGAAAGGTTGAGATAAGTATTTCTCAATCTTACGTGCGCGGAATACAGTTGTTTTATCTTCATCAGATAATTCATCCATACCCAAGATAGCAATAATGTCTTTCAGCTCTTTGTAGCGTTGAAGTACAGTTTGTACGCCGCTTGCTACATCGTAATGCTCTTGACCAACTACTAATGGATCTAATTGACGTGAAGTCGAATCCAATGGG
This sequence comes from Shewanella sp. GJ50-10, assembly GCF_055808815.1. Taxonomy (NCBI): domain Bacteria; kingdom Pseudomonadati; phylum Pseudomonadota; class Gammaproteobacteria; order Alteromonadales; family Shewanellaceae; genus Shewanella; species Shewanella sp. GJ50-10. The sequence continues at coordinate 4,492,381 of NZ_JBVVSS010000001.1, forward strand.
TCAACCGCTGGGTAAATACCTAGCGAAGCAATGTTACGAGACAGTACAACAGTCGCATCTAAGTGAGCGAAGGTTGTTGCTGGTGACGGATCGGTTAAGTCATCCGCAGGTACATATACCGCTTGTACAGAGGTAATAGAACCAGACTTAGTTGAAGTAATACGTTCTTGTAGAACACCCATTTCTTCAGCTAGTGTTGGTTGGTAACCTACTGCAGAAGGCATACGACCTAACAGTGCAGATACTTCAGTACCGGCCAAGGTGTAACGGTAGATGTTATCAACGAATAACAGTACGTCACGACCTTCGTCACGGAATTTTTCAGCCATTGTCAAACCTGACAATGCTACACGTAAACGGTTTCCTGGAGGCTCGTTCATTTGACCATATACCATGGCTACTTTGTCGAGAACGCCAGAATCTTTCATTTCGTAGTAGAAGTCGTTACCCTCACGAGTACGCTCACCAACACCAGCGAATACAGAAAGACCTGAGTGTGCTTTTGCGATGTTGTTGATTAATTCCATCATGTTGACGGTTTTACCAACACCAGCACCACCAAACAAACCAACTTTACCACCTTTAGCGAAAGGACATACAAGGTCGATAACCTTGATACCAGTCTCTAAAAGTTCTGTTGAGCTTGACTGATCTTCGTATGAAGGAGCTTCACGGTGAATTTCATAACGCTCTTCTTCACCAATGTCGCCACATTCATCGATAGGCTCACCCAATACGTTCATGATACGGCCAAGGGTTGCAACCCCAACCGGAACAGAAATTGGTGAACCTGAGTTTACGACCTCTAGACCACGACGCAGACCATCAGAAGAACCCATAGCGATGGCACGAACAACACCACCACCTAGTTGCTGCTGAACTTCCAGCACCAAACCATTACAAGTTCCTTCACCTGTGATCTTCAGAGCGTCATATACCTGAGGTACAGAATCTTGTGGAAACTCTACGTCCACAACCGCGCCAATTACTTGGACAACAGTACCTGTGCTCATGATTAATCCTCTAAACTTGATTTCGTTACCTAACCTAAACCGCTGCAGCGCCTGAAACAATCTCCGACAATTCCTGCGTAATCGCGGCTTGTCGTGCCTTGTTGTAAACTAACTGCAAATCGCTGATCAAATCGCCTGCGTTGTCGGTTGCTGCCTTCATCGCTACCATACGGGCAGCTTGTTCAGACGCAATATTCTCAACAACACCTTGGTAAACTTGAGACTCAACATAACGTGTCAGTAAAACTTCCAAAATATCTTTTGGATCTGGCTCGTAAATATAATCCCAAGGATACTTAGCTACTTCTTCTTCCGATTTAGGCAAAGGTAGCAGCTGCTCGATCACAGGAGTCTGGGTCATTGTATTAACGAATTTGTTAAATACAATAAACAGACGGTCCAATTTACCTTCGTTGTAAGCTTGAAGCATAACTCTCACGGTACCGATTAAATCGGCTAACTTAGGCGCATCGCCTAAACCTGAGGCATGGGCAGAGATATCTCCACCAAAGCTTTTGAAAAACTGAACACTACGTGCGCCAATAGGACAAAATTCAACATCTGCCCCTTGTTCTTTCCAGTTTTTCACGTCTGATACAACCTTTTTGAAAAGGTTGACGTTCAGACCACCACAAAGGCCACGGTCGGTTGACACAACAATGTAACCAACCCGCTTGGCATCTCGAACTTCCAAATAAGGATGTTTATATTCAAGAGTACCTTGCGCTACGTGACCGATCACCTTACGCATATGCTCTGCATACGGGCGGCTAGATGCCATACGTTCCTGCGCTTTGCGCATTTTGCTGGCAGCAACCATTTCCATAGCAGAAGTGATCTTTTGAGTGTTTTTAACACTCGCGATCTTGGTTTTAATCTCTTTAGCGCCGGCCATTTCTACTCTCCAATCTGGGACCGAAGGTGCCCAAAGACACCTCGATAATTATTACCAGGTTTGGGTTTCAATGAACTTGTCCATGCCCGCTTTTAATTGACTTTCAATGTCTGCGTTGTAATCGCCAGAAGCATTAATAGTATTAACAAGCTCAGCATGTTCGCTGTTCATGAATGAAAGCAGAGCAGCTTCGAAGCTACCGATTTTACTTAATTCAACACTCTTCAAGTAGCCTTTTTCAGCTGCGAAGATTGAGATAGCTTGGGCAGCAATGCTCATAGGAGCATATTGCTTTTGCTTCATAAGTTCGGTAACACGCTCACCATGCTCAAGTTGAGCACGAGTTGCATCATCTAAGTCAGATGCAAATTGTGAGAACGCAGCAAGCTCTCGATACTGTGCTAACGCGGTACGAATACCACCAGACAGTTTCTTAATGATCTTAGTCTGAGCCGCACCACCAACACGAGATACTGAAATACCTGGGTTAACAGCAGGACGTAAGCCTGAGTTAAATAAGTCAGTTTCAAGGAAGATTTGACCATCAGTAATCGAAATTACGTTAGTCGGTACGAATGCAGATACATCACCTGCTTGGGTTTCAATAATAGGCAACGCAGTTAAAGAACCGGTTGTACCTTTTACTTCACCGTTAGTGAATTTCTCTACATAGATTTCGTTTACACGTGAAGCACGTTCTAATAAACGAGAATGTAGATAGAATACATCACCTGGGTATGCTTCACGTCCTGGTGGACGCTTCAATAGTAGAGAGATCTGACGGTAAGCAACTGCTTGCTTAGATAGATCATCATATACGATTAAAGAATCTTCACCGCGGTCACGGAAGTATTCACCCATTGAACAACCAGAGTATGGTGCTAAGTATTGTAATGCTGCAGCTTCAGAAGCTGTTGCAACTACAACGATAGTGTTAGCTAATGCACCGTGCTCTTCAAGCTTACGTACAACGTTAGCGATTGTAGAAGCTTTTTGCCCTACCGCTACGTATACACATTTAATGCCTGAATCTTTCTGGTTGATAATTGCATCGATAGCCATCGCTGTTTTACCAGTCTGACGGTCACCAATGATCAATTCACGTTGACCACGACCAATAGGGATCATGGCATCAACGGCTTTATAACCAGTTTGGATTGGTTGATCTACAGACTGACGTTCAATAACACCAGGAGCAATCACTTCAATAGGAGAGTAACCATCGTTGTCGATTGGTCCTTTTCCATCAATTGGCTCACCAAGGGTGTTAACAACGCGGCCTAATAAACCACGACCTACTGGTACTTCAAGAATACGACCAGTAGTTTTAACTTTTGCGCCTTCTGCTAAATTAGCATAAGGACCCATTACTACGGCACCGACAGAATCACGTTCTAAGTTCAACGCGATTGCAAAACGGCCACCAGGCAGTTCGATCATTTCACCTTGCATTACATCGGCAAGGCCGTGAATGCGAATGATGCCGTCACTTACTGCAACGATTGTACCTTCGTTGCGAGCTTCACTAACGACGTCGAACTGCTCGATCCGCTGCTTAATCAGATCGCTGATTTCAGTGGAATTCAGTTGCATGCTCAAACTCCCAATTACGATTGTAGCTTATCAGACAAGCGCGATAGATTACCGCTAACAGAGCCATCAATGACTAAGTCGCCTGATTTAATAATTACACCGCCAATAAGCGATGCATCTACACTACAATTCAGCTTAACTTTGCGTGCGAGACGTTTCTCAAGAGAAACACTAATTTGCTCTTCCTGCTCAGAACTTAGCTCAGTCGCTGAAACAACAGTTGCTTCAACTTCTTTTGCCCATTCATTGCGGTACTCAGCAAAAAGTAGAGAGACTGTTGGCAGTATCTCTAAACGACCGTTTTCAGCCATAACCTTTATAAGGTTTTGACCCTGTGCGTTTACCTGCTCACCACATACTTCAATAAATAGTGAGGCAAGTTTAGCACTAGCCAATGAACCACCAAGCAACGGTTGAATTGATTCGTTTTCACTAACCAATGCCGCGAAGTTCAGCATTTCTGCCCAATCTTCAATTGCTTTATGTTCAACAGCAAAATCAAAAGCTGCCTTTGCATAAGGACGAGCAATGGTGCTTATTTCAGCCATAACTCCGATTCCTTAATTAAATTTCAGCAACAAGTTTATTAACTATGTCACTGTGAGCTTCTGGATCAATCGAACGTTGAAGAATTTTCTCTGCACCTGTTACAGCAAGAGTAGCAACTTGCTTACGCAAGTCATCTTTAACGCGATTACGTTCGTTTTCAATTTCAGCTTGACCTTGAGCGATGATTTTCGCACGCTCTGTATCAGCTTCAATTTTCGCTTCTTCAACTATTTGAGCTTTACGCTTATTAGCTTGCTCAATAATTTCATTAGCAGTCGCCTTCGCTTCTTTTAGTTGCTCATTAGCTTTCGCTTGAGCCAACTCTAGATCTTTTGCAGCACGTCCTGCATCAGCTAGCCCATCGGCAATTTTCTTCTGGCGTTCTTCGATAGCGTTCATCAATGGCGGCCATACAAACTTCATGCAAAACCACACGAAGAGTGCAAAAGAAATCGCTTGGCCTAGCAGGGTAGCGTTAATACTCATAACGACAACTCCTTCTAAGGGGGCGATTAGCCAGCTAATTGACCTAAGAATGGGTTAGCGAATACGAAGAATAATGCAACACCAACTGCAATCATTGAGATCGCATCAAGTAGACCAGCTACGATGAACATCTTAGTTTGTAATGCTGGAGCAAGTTCTGGTTGACGAGCTGAAGCTTCTAAGAATTTACCACCTAAGATAGCAAAACCAATACCAGTACCTAGCGCTGCTAAGCCAATCATGATCGCAACAGCTATTGCTGTAAAGCTAATTACAGTTTCCATTTTATCTCCGATAAATAACTAATTTTATTAAATTAATGTTCTTCATGTGCCATGCTTAGATATACAATCGTAAGCATCATGAAGATAAACGCCTGCAGCACAATAACCAAAATATGGAAAATAGCCCAAGGCACTGATAATGCAAACTGAGCCCACCAAGGCATCAGTGCTATCAGAATAAAGATCAACTCACCTGCATACAGGTTACCAAACAGACGAAGTGATAATGAAATCGGCTTCGCAATCAAAGTCACTGTTTCCAATACTAAGTTTACTGGAATCAAAGACCAATGATTGAAAGGTTGTAAGGTCATTTCTTTTGTGAAACCACCAAATCCTTTTACTTTAATACTGTAAAAAACAATCAACGCGAACACGCTCAAGGCTAAACCAAGAGTTACGTTTAAGTCGGTTGTTGGTACAATTTTAAGGTAAGGAACACCTAAAAATCTGTTTGCGGCTTCAGGTACAAAGTCAACTGGAATTAAGTCCATTAAATTCATCAGGAAAACCCAGACAAAGATAGTCAGACCTAATGGTGCTATAACAGCGTTACGCCCATGAAATGAGTCTTTAACGATTTTATCTACACCTTCCACGCACATTTCAACGAAACATTGAAATTTACCTGGAACGCCAGTTGTTGCTTTTTGTCCTACTTTGAAGAATGCCCACAAAAATAGAACCCCAAGACCTACTGAAAACAAAAGTGAGTCAATGTGCCAAGTCCAAAACCCGGCATCTTGACATGCATAGTTAAAAGCAATTCCGCCATCGGCAGAACACATTTTCGCATTAGTCAGGTGATGCTGGATATACTCGGAAGCAGTTAATGCTTCACCAGTTGTCGCCATGATTAATCTCACTTAATTTTGCTTGAAGTATAAAGGGGCTGTCCAAGGTATTAGTAATGCCAACAAATAACAGCTAAATAACGGCATAAATGGCGTTTTTAGCATGCCAAATGCGATGGCAAACAACACAATGGTTAGCAGCAACTTTACCGCTTCCCCCAAGAAAAACATCCAAACGACTTTTCCTGACGCTTTAGCTCCCGCATGAGAGAAAGCAAGGGTTGCGAATACAAAATTAGGGAGTACAGCAATGAGACCACCTGCTAAAGCAGATAAGCCATACTGAGCTCCCCACAGAGCGAAAAAGAAAATTGAAGTTCCCCCAGCTACCGCCGCCTGTAACAACACTATTCGATAGGCTGACCACCGGCCACGACGCGCTAAAACCTTACTCAATTTTGAATCTCCGCATTAGTACTTATTTTTCCACTGCGCCATTAATGTGATCATTAACAACTCAGACAGGAAAAAAAGCATGCAAAGTATACCTTTTCACACCTTGTTTGCAACTTTGATGAGAGGTTAAACAGTGATATTAGGCGTGATTTGGCTCTAAATTTCTAAAAAGTCAAAATTACGCCTTGTTACAAAGTTACTATTGAAATGACTTTGTTGGGGGATTTAGTGGATTTTGCTAAGTATTCCATCCAATTCAGCAAGATCTTGGTAGTTTATTACAATTTTACCTTTACCTTTACTGCCATGATTAATCGCAACTTTAGCACCTAATTTTTCAATTAACTGTTGCTCTAAGCGGGTTACATCATGATCTTTAGTTGGTTTTTCGGCTTCTTTAGTCGGATTTAAGGCTTTATTAACTAATCGTTCAGTTTCACGAACTGTCATTTCTTTAGAAGCGACCAATCGAGCTAAATTAGTTTGCTCTTCACCTTCAATAGCGAGTAAAGCACGAGCATGACCCATGTCTATATCGCCATATTCTAATAAACGTTTAACAGGTTCATTTAAACTATTTAAACGTAATAAGTTAGAAACACTTGCTCTAGATTTACCGACTGCATCGGCGGTTTGTTGATGTGTTAACTCAAATTCTTCTAGTAATCGCTGTAATGCTATGGCTTCTTCCATCGCATTTAAATCTTCTCGTTGGATGTTTTCTATCAAAGCAATAGCAACTGCTGACTCATCCGGTACCTGTTTAACAATACATGGGACTTTGTCTAATTGAGCTATTTGCGATGCTCTCCAGCGGCGTTCACCTGCAATAATTTCATATTTTTCAGCATCAATTTTGCGCACAACAATAGGTTGAATCACCCCTTGTGATTTAATTGACTCCGCTAGCTCTTCTAACGCCTCAGGTGACATGTCTTTACGCGGTTGATACTTACCAGACTGCAGTAAATCTAAATCGAGCATCAGTAAGCCATCTTCTTTTGGCGCTTGGGTTACTTCAGCTTCTGTTTGAGTCTGCTCAGTTTTTCGGCTCGCAGCGTTGCTATTACTTAATAAAGCATCCAAGCCCTTACCTAAACCGCGTTTTTTTAACGTCATTTTATTCCCTTACGCTTACTTAGATTCTGTTTGTTGCTCTGCGCGGCGAATGATTTCACCCGCTAAAGCTAAATAGGCTTTGGCACCAGCACTAGATTTATCGTAATACATTGCAGGAGCCCCAAAACTTGGCGCTTCAGCTAATCGAATATTGCGTGGAATCACGGTGCGGTATACTTTTTCGCCAAAATGTTGTTTTAACTGATCAGATACATCATTTGATAATCGATTACGAGGATCGTACATCGTCCGTAATATCCCTTCGATACTCAAATTAGGATTAACCATCGCACCTAACTTGGTTATGGTATCAATCAATGCCGTTAAGCCTTCTAAGGCATAGTATTCACATTGCATTGGTACTAACACTGAGTCAGCAGCCGACATCGCATTAACTGTCAGCATGTTCAGTGATGGCGGACAATCAATAAAGATAAAATCATAATCATCTTTTACTTCTGCCAATGCATTTTTTAATCTAATTTCTCTGGCGAAAAACTCCATGAGTTTAATTTCAGCCGCAGTAACATCACCATTACCTGCAATCAGATCATATTTACCCGTGGTATCTTTAATGACTATTTCGGCAAAAGGTTTTTCTTCAACAAGTAACTCATAAGCTGTATTTTCAACTTCGTACTTATCGACACCACTACCCATAGTGGCATTACCCTGTGGATCAAGATCGATTAACAGCACCTTGCGTTTTGTGGCTGCAAGCGAGGCTGCTAAATTAACACAAGTTGTTGTTTTTCCTACGCCACCTTTCTGGTTGGCTACGGCAATGATTTTACCCACGTGTTCACCCTAAGGACATATTTACGATGTCCGATAATATTTATTCTATTGCTAGTGTTATGATTTCTTCACTAGCTTTAACAGATGTCTTTGCTCATCTAACTTTGGCACTGTCAATGTGATGGTTTCTACCACCTCAAAACCAGCAGGAATACTGGTTAATTCAGCATCGCTGAGCTGGCCTTTTAGCGCATAAAATTGACCATTATCAGCAGGTAAGTGATGACACCAAGTCAACATATCTTCAATTGAGGCAAATGCACGGCTAATAACACCATCAAATTTTTGCTCAGGTTCATAAGCCTCAACACGGCTTTCAACTGAAGTAATGTTATTGATCTTTAATTCAAATTGAACCTGTTTTTGAAAACGGATCCGTTTTCCTAAACTGTCTAGCAGTACAAATTCTTTGTCAGGATTTAAAATAGCTAATGGGATCCCAGGTAAGCCTGGTCCAGTCCCAACATCAATGAATCTTTGTCCCTTAAGATAAGGAGAAACCACCAAACTGTCCATAACATGACGGATTAACATCTGTTCAGGATCTCTGACTGATGTCAGGTTATAGGCTTTATTCCATTTATTTAGCATGGTAACAAACCCAACCAATTGTTGCTGTTGAGTTTCAGTCGCTGAAATATTGGTTTCAGCTAGATATGTTTTAAGTTGATCGGCTAGCACGCTAAGTGACCTCGAAATCAAAGGGAATCATAAATCATCGGGTATTATGAATGGCAGAAATGACTAAGGGAAGCCTCAAAGCTTCCCTTATTGGTCAAAACACAACTTTTTGCTGGTATTTAAGCGCTTTTACGCAATAAACCACGTTTTTTAAGGTGAACCAACAAAATTGAAATAGCTGCTGGCGTCATTCCTGAGATCCGTGAAGCTTGGCCAATGGTTTCTGGTTTATGCTCATTCATCTTCGCAATGACTTCATTAGATAAACCCGCCACCTCTTGATAATCGAGATCTAACGGTAAACTTGTCGTTTCATGACGAATGGCTTTATCGATCTCGCCTTGCTGTCTTTGAATATAACCAGAGTATTTTACTTGAATTTGTACTTGCTCTGCAGCACGTGCATCTTCAATTGCAGGTCCAAAACCTTCTAAGCTCATGAGCTTTTTGTAATCCATTTCAGGACGACGCAATAGATCTTCAAACGACGCTTCACGAGAAATAGGTGTATTCAATTCAGGATTCAAAACATCTAGCAGTGGAGAATTATTGTGGACCCAATTACTGCGTAACCGCTGTAATTCAGTTTCAATAGATTCTCTTTTCTCGCTAAATTTCTGCCAACGATCGTCATCAACTAAACCAAGTTCGCGACCTTTTTCAGTTAAACGAAGATCTGCGTTGTCTTCACGAAGCAATAATCGATATTCAGCACGGCTGGTAAACATACGGTATGGCTCTTTAGTACCTAGTGTTGATAAATCATCAACTAACACACCGATGTATGCTTGATCGCGTCTCGGACACCAAACCTCTTTACCTTGAACTTGTAAAGATGCGTTCATTCCAGCTAATAAGCCTTGAGCACCCGCTTCTTCATAGCCTGTCGTACCATTGATTTGTCCAGCAAAGAACAAACCATCAATATTTTTGGTTTCTAATGAATTTTTAAGGTCTCGAGGATCGAAATAATCATATTCAATGGCATAACCAGGACGAATTATCTCTGCGTTTTCCATGCCTTGAATTGATCTAACTAAATTTAACTGCACATCAAAAGGCAAACTGGTTGAGATCCCATTAGGATAGATCTCATTGGTGGTTAGCCCTTCTGGTTCAATGAAGATTTGATGAGAGGTTTTGTCTGCAAAACGATTAATTTTATCTTCGATCGATGGACAATATCTTGGGCCAATACCCTCAATAACTCCTGAGTACATTGGGCTACGATCAAGTCCACCACGAATAATATCGTGAGTTTTTTCATTGGTATGAGTGATAAAACAAGAGACTTGCTCAGGGTGTTGCTCAACATCACCAATGAACGACATCACTGGTAACGGATCATCACCTTTTTGCTCTTGCATTTTATCAAAATCAATCGTGTTGGCATCGATTCTTGGTGGTGTACCCGTTTTAAGACGTCCAACACGAATTGGTAATTCTTTTAAACGATTTGCTAGTGCAATTGCTGGTGGATCACCTGCACGGCCACCACTGTAATTTTCTAATCCAATGTGGATTTTACCACTAAGGAAGGTACCCGTTGTTAATACAACACTTGGAGACTCGAATGCTAATCCCATTTGAGTCACTACACCAACAACTCTATTATTTTCAACAACTAAGTCATCTACTGCTTGTTGGAAAATACGTAGGTTAGGTTGATGTTGGAGAATTTGCTGAATTTTTTGACGATAAAGCGCTCGGTCAGCTTGAGCACGAGTTGCTCTGACTGCTGGCCCTTTGCTTGAATTTAAGGTTCTAAATTGAATACCTGCGAAGTCAGTGGCTGTTGCCATTGCACCACCTAAGGCATCAATTTCTTTAACCAAATGGCCTTTACCAATACCGCCTATTGCTGGGTTACAAGACATTTGTCCGAGGGTATCAATATTGTGAGTCAGTAAGAGAGTTTTAGATCCCATTCTTGCTGCTGCAAGTGCCGCTTCAGTTCCGGCATGACCACCACCAACAACAATAACATCAAACCGTTCATGAAAATGCATTTTGTAACCTTGGGTAAAAGTAATTTTTCTAATTTACAGTCAAATCTGAATTTAGATCGATAGAGTGTTTCAGCCGAGTATTTTAGCACTTGCTTTGCCTTTCGGGAATGATCAATTTTCTCATTTTGATCAGACACGCTTCGCTTAATAGATCTTAAGATCTTTAAATAGATCTTTTTATTACTATTACTATTAGGATCGAGGTTTTCTGTGGAAAAGCCTATTTTTCTTTTATAATCATGAGTTAATGTTAAAACGATCCTGTGATCTAACTGCGATCAATTTCAATATAACTTGGGGATAGATCGCCTAGTTATCCACAGGGGTGATCTTTAACAAGATCGGGTGTGGATCAATACAAAGTTATGATCGGATAAAATAATAGCTTATCCACATAGTTATCTTTTAAATTAACTTATTGTGGATAAGATTAGATCATATTGTGGGTATAAATGAAGATATTAACCAAGTTTCACTAATTAATATTTGCTTGCCACTCAGATAACCAAGCTAAAGCAGCGTCTTCAGGTACAGGATCCATTTGTACATCAATCTGGATCTTATTCACAATGGCTTGTGCTTTCAAAAGATCTAGTTGAGAAATTATTTTTTCAGGGCCTTGGCAAAAAGTATCGTAACTTAAGTCACCAATGGCACATAAAGCATATTTCACTGATTTAAGATCGTCTTTAGTTGCGATCAATTGCTGATAAAATGGTTCAATATTGTCTGGAAGATCACCTGCTCCGTGGGTAGAACACACGATTAACCACAGTGAATTTAGGTCTAAATCTGCAAGATTTGGTGTTAAATGTATCTGGATTTGATGACCTAATTCGGTCAGTTGAGCTGCCATATCATCAGCAACATATTCGGTTCCGCCTTGTGTCGTACCGACTAATATATCTACTTTTGCCATGCTATTACCTTAATTTTGGCCACTATTAGCCATAGTTTAAGTCATAGTTTACGCAGATTTGCCATTGCACAAAGCGGTTTTTGTCCGTATTTTCAAAGATAACTTTTAACAAACTTGTAACTTACCTATGTCTCTTGTTTCTATTACGGCTGAAATTGCTGATTTAGCATGGGGACCACACATGTTGGTTCTTTTAGTCGGTGGTGGCCTATTTTTCCTTATTTATTCTAGGTTTATCCCATTTCGTTATATCGGTCATGCTATCAATATTGTGCGTGGGAAGTATCCTGATAAGGGTGCAGAAGGTCATATTAGCCATGCCGGTGCACTATCCAGTGCGATGGCTGGAACCGTTGGTATGGGCAATATTGGCAGTGTTGCTGTGGCTATTATGGTTGGTGGTCCTGGGGCTATTTTTTGGATGTGGATTAGTGCAATCGTCGGAATGGCAACCAAATTCTTTACCTGTACTTTAGCTATTATGTATCGAGGTAAAGATGAAAATGGCGATGTGCAGGGTGGACCTATGTACATTATTACCCAAGGTTTATCTAAGAAATGGCATTTTTTAGCGGTATTTTTCTGTGTAGTTGGTCTTGTAGGTAATTTTCCATTATTCAATTCAAACCAATTAGTGCAGATTATTCGTGAATGGCTAATTGTAAAACCGGGATATTTTCCAGCTAATGAATCCACTTTTTGGATCGATTTATCTCTTGGTATTGTGGTGATGTTGATTGTTGCTAGCGTTATTTTAGGCGGGATCAAACGTATTGCTTCTGTCGCAACTAAAGTTGTGCCACTGATGATCTTCATTTATATGAGCTGTGCTTTTTACGTAATAGCCACTAATTTGGTTGATATTCCAGGGTATATTGAATTGATCATAACTGAAGCCTTTTCATTAAACTCTGTGGGTGGTGGCATATTGGGTACTATGCTGATTGGTATTCGCCGTGCTGCTTTTTCAAATGAAGCGGGTATTGGTACTGAAGTGATGGCTCACGGCAGTGCTAAAACCAATGAACCCGTAAAAGAAGGTTTAGTAGCGATGTTGGGGCCTGCAATTGATACATTGATTGTGTGCACAGCCACTGCAATGATCATTCTTATTTCTGGAGTATGGCAAGGCGGAGAAGCTGAAGGGGTTAATCTATCTGCGCATGCTTTTGAAATTACTATGCCTGGTGTGGGCCCATATTTACTGATCTTATGTGTGATTTTTTTCAGTATTAGTACCATATTTACTCAAGCGTTTTATGGTGGCCAATGTTTTGCGTTTTTATTTGGTAGAAGTCGTTTACGTTATTATCAATACTTTTTCTTGTGTGCGATTTTATTTGCTGCAACCGCAAGTTTACGAGAAATTGTTAATATCATTGATGCCGCTTACGCGTTGATGGCTATCCCGACTATGGTTTCAGCTATTTTGTTAGCGCCAAAAGTCAGACAAGCTTCAAAGCTATATTTTGCTAAATTAAAGGCTAGCAATATAAATTAGTTCACCAATTTAAAAAGATAAAAAGGAGTCAGATTATTAAGTCTGACTCCTTTTTTGATTGGTCGTTACTATATTGATTATTAATCTAGTAAGTATTTTCCGTGAAACCTAAGATGATCTTCTATAAAACTGCTGATAAAAAAGTAGCTGTGATCGTAACCTTGCTGCATACGCAAAGATAACGGGTAGTTAACAGCTTTTGCAGCCTCAATTAACGTTTCAGGCTTTAACTGTTCAGCTAAGAAATTATCATCAGAGCCTTGATCCACCAGCATAGGTAATGTTGACTTAGTTACTTTCATTAATTCGACACTGTCGTATTCAGGCCAAGTTTGTTGATCATTTCCTAAGTAACCCGTTAATGCTTTTTGTCCCCAAGGACAATCAATTGGATGACAAATAGGACTAAATGCAGAAACAGATTGATATTGCTTCGGGTTTTTGAGTCCAATAGTAATAGCACCATGGCCGCCCATTGAATGGCCACTAATACTGCGTTTATCGGACACAGGAAAATGTTGTTCTATTAGAGCCGGTAGCTCATTAACTACATAGTCGTACATTTGATAGTGAGTATTAAAGGGCGCTTGGGTGGCATTTACATAAAACCCCGCACCTAAACCAAAATCATATGCTCCATCAGGATCGTCTGCGACATTCTCACCACGCGGGCTGGTATCAGGCGCTACAATTGCGATACCCAGTTCCGCAGCGATTCGTTGAATACCTGATTTTTGCATAACATTTTCATCAGTACAGGTTAAACCTGATAGCCAATAAAGCACAGGCACTCTTTGCGATGCTGCTTGCGGTGGTAAATAAATAGCAAAACGCATACTGCAATTAACAGTGGTTGAAATGTGGGTGTATTGCTTTAACCAGCCGCCAAATACTTTATTACTGCTGATATTTTCAATGGTCATTCGAGATCCTTTAAGCGGCAATGCTCTTGAATTAGTGTTGATCTAAACCTTGTCCATCATATTAAAGATGGACAAGATTACAGCTTAACTGAGGAAAAAATTACTTATCGAAATGAATGACGGTTCGGATACTCTCACCGTTATGCATGAGATCGAAAGCATCGTTAATCCCTTCAAGTCCCATGGTATGAGTAATGAAATGATCTAACTTAAATTCACCATTTAGGTATTGTTCAACCATACCTGGTAATTCACTACGACCTTTAACGCCACCAAATGCGCTACCTTTCCAAACTCGGCCAGTCACTAATTGGAATGGACGGGTTGAGATTTCTTGGCCTGCACCAGCAACACCAATGACCACTGACTCGCCCCAGCCTTTATGACAACACTCTAGAGCGCTGCGCATGACATTAACGTTACCAATACACTCGAAAGAGAAATCAACACCGCCATCAGTCAATTCAACAATTACATCTTGAATTGGTTTATCGTAATTTTTAGGATTAATACAATCAGTTGCACCTAGTTTGGTTGCTAATTCAAATTTTGATTCGTTTAAATCAATACCGATAATGCGTGATGCACCAGCCATGGTAGCGCCAATAATGGCCGATAAACCAATGCCGCCTAAACCAAAAATAGCTACCGTATCGCCTTTTTGAACTTTAGCGGTATTCAGCACTGCGCCCATACCCGTTGTGACACCACAACCTAATAAACAGACTTCTTCTAATGGGGCATCTTTATTCACTTTTGCTAGTGAAATTTCTGGTAATACTGTGTATTCAGAAAAAGTTGAGCAACCCATATAATGAAAAATAGGCTCGCCATCTTTATAAAATCGGGTAGTACCGTCAGGCATTAATCCTTTACCTTGTGTTTCGCGAACCGCGCTACAAAGGTTGGTTTTACCTGAAGTACAGAATTTACATTTGCCACATTCTGCAGTGTAAAGTGGGATAACATGGTCGCCAACTTTTACACTGGTTACGCCTTCACCGATCATTTCAACTATTCCGCCACCTTCGTGACCAAGAATTGCCGGGAACACACCTTCAGGATCATCACCAGATAAAGTAAATGCATCAGTGTGACAAACACCTGAAGCAATAATCTTAACCATTACTTCGCCTGCTTTTGGGTACATAACATCAACTTCTTCAACTGATAAAGGTTGACCTGGTCCCCACGCTACAGCGGCTTTTGATTTAATAAATTGTGCTGACATTATGTTTGTCCTTATTAAAGATGAACGAATAAAGTGAATCTACTCAGTGTAGATGAGATTTTGTAGTGATAGAGCTATTGTATTTATTTTCTGTCAGTTGATAATAAGCTTAAATGACAAATAACTTTTACGAGTGAGTAATAATGCTGCCATGGGAAGGAGTTTATGAGTTTGTCGCTGTTGCTGAAACCGACAGCTTTACGGCGGCGGGAAAGCGTTTAGCTATTTCAACCGCGCAAGTCAGCCGCCAAATTAGCCAGATTGAAAATCGATTAAATACTAAACTTTTTTATCGCACCACTCGAAAAGTGTCGCTTACTGAAGAAGGCCAAGTGTTTTATCGTCATTGCAGACAAGTGATTGATGGTCTAGAAGAAGCTGAACGTGCTATTAGTAGTTTGCAAAATAAACCTCAAGGGCTAATTAAACTGACTGCACCGGTGACTTATGGTGAAAAATTTATCATGCCAATAGTGACAGACTATATGCAGCAATACCCTGATGTAGAAGTTATCTGTGAACTCACAAATCGACAATTAGATTTAGTCGAAGGTGGTTATGACTTGGCTATTCGCTTAGGTCGATTACCAGATTCCAGCATGATGGCAAAACGCTTAACCAGCCGTGAGCAGTTTGTGTGTGCTGCTCCTGACTACATTAATCGCTTTGGTGCGCCATATTCATTATCGGAATTAAGTCAGCATAATTGCTTAATAGGCTCCCAATCCCATTGGCATTTTAATGAGTCTGGTAAAGACAGAAGTATTAAAGTGCAGGGAAATTTGCAATGCAGTAGCGGCATTAGTTTGCTTGATGCGGCTTTAAAGGGTTTGGGTATTGTGCAATTACCTGGCTACTACGTTAAGCAAGCAATTCGCGAGAATAAACTAAAGGTGTTATTGGCCTCTTTTCAGCAAGAAAAAGAAGGTATTTGGGCTTTGTATCCGCAAAACCGTCACTTATCACCAAAAGTCAGATTACTAGTGGATAAGCTGACTGAGTGCCTTTCTAAAAAGTAACTTAAGTCGTTAATTTAGTTTGTTAGATAGCCAGCGTTTTGGAATTGGTTCCAAATCGTTAGCTTATAGCTATATTTGATTAAAATATGCGCTATCGTATAGTTTTTAATATCTACTCCTTTATGTATAGGTAACTGTCGTTTGATCCTCTTTTTGGAATTGATTCCATCTTTATGATGGATAGGTCAATTTAAACAAAGGGTGATGACCTATGAGTAATGTAGATCTGTTAGGACGCCGTAAATTTATCGCGGGTTTAGGCGCTGCAGCTGGTGCTGCTATGGTAGCTCCTGCGATGGCTGTTTCTGAAAAAGCAGACGGTGTGAAGTGGGATAAAGAAGTTGAAATCGTCATTATTGGTTCTGGTTTTGCTGGCTTAGCTGCAGGGATTGAGGCAACAAAACTGGGCGCAAAAGATGTCCATATTTTTGAAAAAATGTCTTACTTTGGTGGTAATTCAGCGATTAATGGTGGCTTATTTGCAGCGCCAGGAACGCCAATGCAATCTAAAGAAGGCGTAAAAGATTCTGTTGATCGCATGGTTGCTGATCAAATGGCTGCTGGTCGCGGTATTGCGGATGAAGCTTTACTTCGTCACGTTGCTGAACATGCAATGGAAGCATTACAAATGACCTTTGATGCGGGCTCTGAATACCATCCGTATCTTCAACAGCTTGGTGGTCACTCTGTTGCACGTACCTACCAAACTACAGTGAGCTGTGGTGCTGGTATTACCCAACCGTTATTACATAAGTGCCGCGAATTAGGAGTTCATACTCATAATCGTTCTAAGTTCGAAGGTTTCTTGATTGGTGATAAAGGTGAAGTACTCGGCGTTAAAATGCGTGATAACTATCATTTTGATGAAGACCAGCCAGGTAAAGTCATTAATATTCGCGCTAAACGTGGCGTAATAATGGCAACAGGTGGATTCGCACAAAACGTTAACTTACGTATGGCGCAAGATCCAACGTTAACTTCTGAAGTGGGTTGTACCAATGCTCCAGGTGCCACAGGTGAAGGGATGTATGAGATGTTCCGCCTTGGCGCTGTACCTGTTCATTTAGCACATATTCAATCAGGCCCATGGGCATCACCAGATGAAGGTGGTTTTGGTTATGTGTCTAACTACTCTATTTACAATTTCCCACATTCAATTGCGATTAACCGTTTAACGGGTAAACGCTTTATGAATGAAATTGCTGACCGTAAAACTCGTGCGGATGCAGAGCTTGCTTGTCGTGATGAGCAAGGCAATGCATTACCTCCAATCTTAATTACCAGCTATAAGGATTCTAAAAAGCATCCTAATACTAAAAAAGTGATTAAGTACAATGTCGGTTGGAAGTTTGATTCTATTGAAGAGCTTGCCTCTCATTTTAAAGTGCCAACTAAAGCACTTAAAACCCAAATTGAAGAATATAACCAGTACGTTAAGTCTGGTGAAGATACTCAATTTGGCAAGAATATGACCAAGGCGAAAGACAAGTATATTGAAGCACCGTTTACCGTTGTTCGTTTATGGCCAAAAGTGCATTACTGCCAAGGTGGCGTGCAAATTACCACTAAAGCAGAAGTAAAAGATAGCTTTACTGGTAACCCTATTACGGGTTTATACGCTGCTGGTGAAGTGTGTGGTGGTATTCATGGTGTCAGCCGTTTAGGTAGTTGTTCAATCCCTGAATGTATGGTCATGGGAATGACAGCCGCTCGCAGCATGATGAAAGCATAAGCCCTAAACAAGAGGAATTATTGATGAACACATTAAAGATGATACTTGCGCTGGGTTTACTTTGCTTAAGCAGTGCAACAGTTCAAGCGGTTGAAATTAGAGACCATCATAAGGAAGTGATTGGTAAGGATTGTAAAGCTTGTCATGATCAAGGGATTAAACAATTTCCTTCAGATCAAGCTTGTCAGCAGTGTCATGATGTAGACGAACTTGCTGAAACGACTGCTCGAAGTGAAGAAGATAAGTGGCAGAATCCGCACAATAACTTACATTACGGTAAAGAGTTACCTTGTCAGGAATGTCATGGTGAGCATAAAGCGAAAGAGCCTATCTGTAGCGATTGCCATACGTTCAAATACGACAAACATAAAAAGTAACTTAATGCATTGGTTGTTAGTTTCCCCCTTTCAATCAATATAGTAGTCACTTTTTGATAAGCCTCTAACTTAATAGTTAGGGGCTTTTTTATCGATTGAATATAGGCATATGATCAAAGCTACGCGTAATTTCTATCAGCTATAGAAAAGTAAAAAGCCAACTTACTTAAGTTGGCTTAGTCTGACGCACCATAGATAATTAGCTGTCAGCAACTTCTGCTAAGTTTTCAACATTGGCTTTAATTAACGAGATCAGTTGTTGAGTTGCATCAGTTTGGGTATCTGGATTCAGATAAAGCGCTTCATTAAAGACTGGTAAAGTGGGGAGTCCATGTTCAACTGGATCTAATATCTGCATTTTATCGTTAATACGAAATTCTGCGACGGGTGCAATGGTTAGATCGTTTTCAACCGCCATGCATAATGCTTGTGGTGAAGGAGTTGAGAGTAATACATTGATCGAGCGCATCGTCAGTTGATGATTAGCAAATACTTGGGCACGAATAGGGCAGTTTTCAGGATATAACGCCATCGGGATCACGTTGCGTTTATGGGCATTACCATTTTTAGCAGCGACCCAATGAAAGCGTCGTTCAAACAGTAATTCGCCATTAGCCGGTGTTTGCCAATGGGTTGCGACTATCACGTCAAACTCACCTTGTTGTAAGCGCTTATATAGATTACCGCTGACATCGGTATCAATCACTAGCTCTATTCGGGTAAATTCACGAATAAATTCTAATAAACAGCTGCTCAAATAACGTTTTATATAGTCAGTTGGCACACCTAATCGAATAATTTCTCTATTTTGGCAATCTTTTAAATCATCCAATGCTTTTGAATTTAACTGCATCATTTTATAGGCGTAGTTAAGCAAAGTGACGCCTGATTCAGTCAGGGTTACACCTTTATTATCGCGAATTAGCAGTGGTTGGCCGACACTTTCTTCAAGCTTTTTAATTTGTAAACTTAAGGCTGATTGAGTTCGATAAATCTGCTCAGCTGCTTTTGAAAGGTTGCCGTTTTCTGCGACCGCGATGAAGCTTTCTAGTAATTCAATTTTTAACATTGGCTTTAGAAAAACTGGCTATTGAAATTGTTCATAGTGGTATCAGTATTACTTAATATCGAAGAGGTAAAAAGCTTGTTACTGTGTGAATGTGAACTGATAACATATTTTGAGCAAAAGTAAGGGATGCATCATGAGTACTTGGCAACAAAGAGGGGATTACCTCGTTGAAGTTTCTCAGCGTTGTTTAAAAGGACATAAAACATTTGATTTGTGTCGGTCACACTTAGTGAAAGCCAGTCAGATTTCTAAGGGTACTATTTACAACCATTTCCCCACTGAAGCGGATTTAATGGTTGCGATAGCTATTAATGATTTAAATCGCTGGAGTATTCAGGCTGAGCTTGATGAACAGAATTACCAAGATCCTCTAATTCAATTTTTAGCACATCAATGTTGGCGTTTACATGACACCCTAGTTAATAAAACATTTGTCATTGAAAGGGTCATGCCTAATTCAGATGTGTTATCTCAAGCAAGTGAAGTTTATCAGCAGGCATATCAACAAAGTTATGATGCTTACTTTGTATGGTTTAATAGCATGACTGCAAAAATAGGTAAGGTTGAAGGCTTTAATCGCGATGAATTAGTGATGAGCTACTTACGTGGCGCGATGATTAATTGTGATGATGCTGATAAGGACGGAAATGATGTTCAGCTATATTATCAATACTGTTATGCCATCGTTCAATTGTTAGGGCATTCAGATAAAAGATTACCTGCAATTGCTAAATTTAAAGAATGGTTAAGTACCATGCCGCAACAGCAATCGGCGGCATAAGATACTAATAACTTAATTTTAAAGGTTATTGTGTTAAAAAAGCCATGACTTTTGCCTTTGGCATACCTGTAATCGTTTGAATTTTATCAAAAGTGACAGCTTGCTGAGGTTGGTGCTGTTTAATCGTTTCAAGCTGGTGGAGCCATAAATGCCCTGTCATGGTGGCGTCGGCTAACGCTCTGTGAAAAACACCGTCATTGGGTAGCTGGTGGTAATCAACCAAGGTTCCGAGTTTATGGTTAGGCGCATCTTGGTTTATTCTGCGAGACAGCAACAAAGAGCAAGCAAATTGTCCTGAGTATTGGTGATTAATTCGCTGAAATTCCGCATCTAAAAACTTTTTATCAAAGCTGGCGTTATGCGCCACTAGGTTAAAATCTTCAATAAAATCAGCAAAGCGCGCCATCACGGTTTCGCAATCATCTGCAGTTTGCAGCATTTGATTGCTAATGCCTGTGTAGTTCTCAATAAAACTATTAACTCGACGTCCTGGGTTCATTAATTCTTGAAACGAATCAACAACTACGCCATCGACTAGTTTTACTGCGCCAATTTCAATGGCGCGGTCGGCATTATCTGGTGATAAACCTGTGGTTTCAAAATCGAGTACGATGACGGTATTTGCTAAAGCTGATTCAATAGACACTAATTTTTCTCTTTTAAAATTTTGGCTTACTTACCAATACAGAAGGAGCTAAAGATTTTACCCAGTAGGT
The DNA here is from genome assembly GCF_055808815.1 of Shewanella sp. GJ50-10. Taxonomy (NCBI): domain Bacteria; kingdom Pseudomonadati; phylum Pseudomonadota; class Gammaproteobacteria; order Alteromonadales; family Shewanellaceae; genus Shewanella; species Shewanella sp. GJ50-10. The sequence continues at coordinate 4,513,326 of NZ_JBVVSS010000001.1, forward strand.
CATCTGAGGTGAATTTACCGGTAATTTCAGATAGGGCCATTTGTGCCATACGCAGTTCTTCTGCTAACAACTCGCCAGCTAAATAGACTTCAAGTTGCTCTTTACCCAGCTGTAAGTGACTAGCAGCTAAGTCTAATGCTTCTAAATGACGACGACGGGCGATAAAACCACCCTCAAGGTTACTTTGATAACCCATGAGGGTCTTAAGGTGCTGTTTGAGCTCCTCAACGCCTAAGCCTGTTTTAGCTGAAATACGGTAAACACTGTAACCGTGTTCATCTGTAGTCATGACAGGTTCACCGGTTAAATCTGCTTTGTTACGTACTACAGTTACCCCAAGTCTTGCTGGTAAACGGTCAATAAAGTCTGGCCAGATGTCATGTGGATTAACATCAGTGGTGGTGGTGCCATCGACCATAAATAACACTCGGTCTGCAGTCGCTATTTCATCCCATGCGCGTTCAATACCGATTTTTTCTACGGTATCAGCAGTATCACGTAAACCAGCAGTATCGATAATATGCAGAGGCATACCATCTAAATGGATATGTTCGCGCAGAACATCACGAGTAGTACCCGCAATTTCAGTCACAATAGCTGACTCTTTACCAGCTAACGCATTTAACAGGCTAGATTTACCAGCATTAGGACGACCGGCAATCACGACTTTCATACCTTCACGAATAATAGAGCCTTGCTTGGCACTAGCTTGAACTGAATCAAGTTTGTCGATGATTTTATAAAGCGAATTAGCAATTTTACCGTCTGATAAAAAATCGACTTCTTCATCAGGAAAATCAATCGCTGCTTCGACGTACAAACGTAAATTAGTCACTTGTTCAACTAATTGATGAACTTCATCCGAGAACTCGCCCTGAAGCGAATTTAACGCGCTTTTAGCTGCTTGTTCACTGGTTGCATCAATAAGGTCAGCAATGGCTTCTGCTTGGGTTAAATCAAGCTTATCGTTCATAAAGGCTTGTTCACTAAACTCACCAGGTTTAGCAATTCGAAGACCATCAACTTCCATCACACGCTTAATTAGCATGTCTAAGACGATTTGGCCGCCATGACCTTGCAATTCCAATACGTCTTCACCTGTAAAGGAGTTAGGCCCTTTAAAGAATAAGGCTATCCCTTGGTCAATGACTTCACCTGTCGCACTTTTAAAGTCACAGTAGTCGGCGTAACGGGTTTTAGGTAAATGGCCTAAAACGCTTTGTGCGACTTCAGTTGCTTTATCACCTGATACACGAATGATACCGACGCCGCCACGACCTGGTGCGGTTGCTTGTGCCACGATAGTGTCTGTCATTGAAGAAAACCTTGTTGAAAATAGTAAAGGAAAAGGCGGCTTAATAGCCGCCTTTAAAGATTATATCAGTTCGAGCTATGACTTATTTTAAGCCTTTTTTCTCTAAACCGGCATAAATAATCTTTTGTTGTGTAATTGCCACTAAGTTACCCACTAACCAGTAAAGAACTAGTCCTGATGGGAACCATAGGAAGAACACAGTAAAGATAACTGGCATCCACTGCATCATCTTAACTTGCATAGGATCCATGGTTGGTGCCATTGGCTGCATTTTCTGCATTAACCACATAGACACACCCATTAGTAACGGTAGTACGTAGTAAGGATCTTGAACCGATAAATCGTCAATCCAAAGCATGAATGGTGCATGACGTAATTCATAACTTTCTAGTAATACCCAGTACAATGCGATGAAAATTGGCATTTGTAGCAAGATAGGAAGACAGCCACCCATAGGGTTAACTTTCTCTTTCTTATACAGCTCCATCATTGCTTGACCCATCTTTTGACGGTCATCACCGAAACGTTCTTTCAGTTCAGCAAGTTTAGGCTGTAGGTTACGCATTTTCGCCATTGAGGTGTATTGCGCTTTAGTCAGTGGGTATAAAAGACCACGAACAGATAGCGTAATTAAAATAATCGCTAAACCCCAGTTAGTTACGATTGACTGGAAGAACATCAGTAACTTGTAAATAGGGATTGCTAACCACCAAAGGAAACCATAATCAACTACAAGGTTTAAGGTTTCAGAAATACTAGAAAGTGCTTTTTGGTCTTTAGGACCAACAAAGAACTGTGCACTAATGGTTTGTTGAGTACCTGGAGCAATATCATGTACTGCACCGCGGAAACCAATGTTGGCTTGTCCACCAGCACTCATGCTAGTGAAAATAGTGTTCGAGTCATTTGCTGGTGGTACCCAAGCTGACACATAGTAATGCTGAAGCATTGCTGCCCAACCACCTAGTGTTTGTTGGTTTAAGTTACTTTTAGCAATATCTTCGAAATCATACTTTTCGTAACGAACATTCTGAGTTGAGAATGCTGCACCACGGTAAGTTGGCATCATCATGCTGCTTTCAGATGCTTGAACGGTTTGTTTAATTTGACCGTACATTTGCATTTGAAGCGGCGCTGCAGTGGTGTTGTTTACGTTGTAATCAACGGTAACGTCAAACTGACCACGAGTAAAAGTAAATACTTTGGTATAGCTTGCGCCGTTTGCATCTACATAGCTCAATGGTACTGACAAAGTGTCTTGGCCAGCTGCTAATTCATATAATTCAGATTCAGCAGAAAAATGTGCACGACCGTGAGTACTGCTATCAATACCATCACGTCCGATTAAGCCACTTTGAGAAATATAATTGAATGCACCGTTTTGCTCTAAAAGAACAAAAGCTTCATCACTATCGATTTCAACTTTATGGTCAACAAGTGCTGCATAAACAATATCACCGCCTACAGGGTCGATTTTAATGTTTAGCTGATCAGTGTTAACTGAAATCAGATTTTGAGTCGCCGGTAATTGAACAGGCATGCTTGAATCAGCATCGGGTACGTCGCCAATATTTGACGAAGGTACATTATTCGTTTGAACAACCGATTGTGTTGCTGTCGGTTGTGGTGCTTTATCGTCTTGCCATGCTTGCCAAAGTAAAAAGCTGACAAACAGTAGTGCGATAAGCATTAAATTGCGTTGAGATTCCATAGCCTATTTGTTACACCTGTCGTTTTTAGGGGGGACGGGGTCACTTCCGCCGGGATGTAAAGGGTGACATTTTAGTATGCGTTTCGCTGCAAGCCAACAACCTTTCGCAGTTCCATGCGTTTTTATTGCATCAATCGCATAATTAGAGCACGTTGGGTTAAATCTACAGCGAGGTCCCAGCATGGGGCTGATAAGAAGTTGATAACCACGAATAGCCTTGGTGGCTAGCCATTGTAACGGCGACTGAGCTTGCGCCATAACTTCTCTGTTAATTTATGTAGTTCTGCATTTTCCATATCAACCACGCCATTTCGAACCAAGACAACAATATCAAGATTTGGAATGTCATGCTGACTTAAACGGAAATTTGTTCTGATTATTCGCTTAATACGATTACGATCACTGGCGTTTTTAACAAAACGTTTTGCAACTGTTAATCCAATACGAGGATGTTGTTCTGAATTAGGTATCGCGAGCAGAGTTATTTCAGCAGAAGATGCTTTGATGGGATTTGAAAATACAGATTTGAATTGCGCGGGAGTTAACAGACGTAACTCCCGCGTAAAAGCATAGCTAGTCACTATGAATATCTACCGATTAAGCAGATAAACGAGCGCGACCTTTTGCACGACGACGTGCAATCACTTTACGGCCGCCTACAGTGGCCATACGTGCGCGGAAGCCGTGAGAACGCTTACGCTTCAGGTTGCTTGGTTGAAAAGTACGTTTACTCATTTTGGCAATCCGTATATTTAGTAGTTAATAAACCTTACATTCTTAAAATAAGAGGCAAGGGCAAAAAAGAGGCCGAATTGTAATCACTTTAATCACTACCGTCAACAAGGAAAGTAGCTATATGCACAATTTTTACCTAATTACTTTTTCATTAAACTCCAATAATTCACCACAGGATGTGGATAACTCTGTGAATCAACACTACATGTAGTGGATCAAAGGCTGTTTAACGAGATCAAAGCGCGGCTATTATAGATCAAGAGTGATCGGTTAATAAAGCAGGATCTGCGAACTAATGCGATTAATTGGATCGTTTTTGATCTTTAAAGATCACAGATATCCACATACAATGATCAGGCTGGGGATAAAAATTTTTTTATCGATAGCGATCATTGAGATCTAACGATAGAATACCCCTCCTTCAACAAACGATATTAAGGAATATTAAGTGGCGGTTTCACTTTGGCAACAATGTATCGACAGGCTGCAAGACGAGCTTTCTGCGCAGCAATTCAGTATGTGGATCCGTCCGTTACAAGCTGAAATGGATGGCGATACTTTGGTACTTTATGCACCTAATCGTTTTGTACTCGATTGGGTTCGAGATAAGTACATCAATATCATCAATCAATTTTTTACTGAACAGTTAGGTGGAAATGCCCCTAAGCTGCGTTTTGATATTGGTAGCCGCCCGTCAGCAGTCAGAACACCTGCACCAGTAAAAGCAGAAGTTAGACAGCCACAAAGCACACAAGCTAAGCCGCGTGTCAGTACTGCATTTAATACTCAAGCTGAGCCAGTTGAGCATGCTAATCATCGCAGTAATATTAATCCTACTTACCAGTTTGATAATTTCGTTGAAGGTAAATCGAACCAATTAGGTAAAGCTGCAGCGCTGCAAGTAGCAGAAAACCCAGGTGGTGCATACAACCCATTATTTTTATATGGCGGCACTGGTTTAGGTAAAACCCATTTATTGCATGCTGTAGGTAATGGCATTATTAAAAATAATCCCAATGCTAAAGTGGTTTATATGCATTCTGAGCGTTTTGTTCAGGACATGGTTAAAGCATTACAGAATAATGCGATTGAAGATTTCAAACGTTATTACCGTAGTGTTGATGCACTCTTTATTGATGACATTCAATTCTTTGCCAATAAAGATCGTTCTCAAGAAGAATTCTTTCATACCTTCAATGCACTATTAGAAGGTAATCATCAGATCATCCTTACATCTGATAAATACCCTAAAGAAATCGATGGGGTAGAAGATCGTTTAAAATCTCGTTTTGGCTGGGGTCTTACGGTTGCTATTGAGCCACCTGAGCTTGAAACTCGTGTGGCGATCTTGATGCGTAAAGCACAAGAGAGTGGCATTAACCTTCCAGATGAAGTGGCTTTCTTTATTGCAAAACGTTTACGTTCAAATGTGCGTGAACTAGAAGGTGCATTAAACCGTGTTATTGCCAATGCGAACTTTACTGGCCGACCAATTACGATTGATTTTGTTCGTGAAGCTCTGCGTGATTTATTAGCGCTACAAGAAAAATTGGTCACGATTGATAATATTCAAAAGACCGTGGCCGAGTACTACAAAATTAAAATGGCTGACATGTTATCTAAGCGTCGTTCTCGTAGTGTTGCGAGACCTCGTCAAGTCGCGATGGCATTATCAAAAGAACTTACAAACCAAAGCTTACCTGAAATTGGGGATGCCTTTGGAGGTCGTGATCATACTACCGTATTACACGCATGCAGAAAAATTGCCCAATTGCGTGAAGAAAGTCATGACATTAAAGAAGATTATGCTAACTTGATACGTACATTATCTTCTTAATATCAGGAAATTGAGACGAATGAAATTTTCAATTGATAGGGATGCCCTATTAAAACCACTTCAATTAGTGTGTGGCGCAGTAGAAAGACGTCATAATTTGCCGATTTTATCTAATCTACTTGTGGAAGTTAGTGAGGACTCACTTAAGCTAACAGGTACGGATTTAGAGGTGGAACTTGTAGGTCAAGCTCCAGTTCAAGGTGAAATTGAAGTAGGTAGCACGACTGTTCCCGCTAAAAAGCTTTTAGATATCGTCAAGTCTCTTCCTGAACAAGTCGAAATCAAAATTGAACAACAAGAAAACAAATGGTTATTACGCTCAGGCCGTAGCCGTTTTTCTTTAGCCACTTTGCCTGCATCTGATTATCCAAATGTAGAAGCTTTCCAAGCTGAGATTGAATTCAGCATAAAGCAGGGCACATTAAAGTCGATTATTGATTCAACTCAATTCTCAATGGCAAACCAGGATGTGCGTTATTACCTCAACGGTTTGTTATTTGAAACCTCAGGCAGTTCGTTAAAGGCGATTGCAACTGACGGACACCGTTTAGCGCTCAGTCATCGTGATATTGGTATCGAATTACCAGAAAAACAAGTGATTGTGCCGCGCAAAGGTGTGGTTGAAATGTCTCGCTTATTAGAGAGTGAAGACAAAGAGATTAATATTGCTATTGGTGATAGTGCTATTCGTGCCACTACTGACAATGCGGTATTTACCAGTAAGCTTGTTGATGGGCGTTTCCCTGATTATCGCCGCGTGTTACCTAAAGGCGGTAATAAGATTGTGGTTGCTAGCCGTAATCACTTAAAACAAGCGTTAACCCGTGCTTCAATTTTATCGAATGAGAAGTTCCGTGGAGTTCGTATCCAGCTTGAGCCGGGATTATTGCGCATTACCGCAAATAACCCTGAGCAAGAAGAAGCTGAAGAAATCATCGATGTTGAATACAATTCTGAAAACTTAGAAATTGGCTTCAATGTGAGTTATCTACTCGATGTATTAAATAACTTAGCCAGTGACGACGTCAGAATCACCTTGATTGATGGAAACTCGAGTGCGTTGATAGAAAACCACGCCGAAGAAGATTCAATGTATGTCGTGATGCCTATGCGTTTATAATTCGACATAATCTAAATAGATTACTGCAACGTTTTTATCCCAAAAGGTGCTACATTAAGGCACCTTTTTTAGTTTTACTTCTTTGTTGATAGGTTTGAGAAATTACTACTCATGAGCTTAACCCGTCTTAATATCGCCCAGTTTCGCAATATCCTTTCTGCCTCACTACAACCAGAGTCAGGTTTAAATCTGATTTATGGTGAAAATGGCAGCGGAAAAACCAGTATATTAGAAGCGATATATTTTTTGGGAATGGGGCGTTCTTTTCGCAGTCATTTATCTCAACGAGTGATTAATATTGAGCAAGACAGTTTAACTTTATTTGCTCAATTAGAAATGGAAGCGGGCGAAGCTAAATTAGGTTTAAGACGTTTTCGAAATGGCGATATTGATGTCAAATTAAATGGCGATAAAGTGAAGCGTTTGTCGGTTTTGGCTGAAACATTACCCATTCAAGTTATCACGCCAGAAAGTTTTTCTTTGCTATTTGAAGGCCCAAAAGCCCGTAGACAATTTATCGACTGGGGCGCTTTCCATGCGGACGTAAATTTTTACCAAGCATGGGTGAATACCAGAAGAATTTTAAAGCAAAGAAATCAACTTCTTAGAGATGGTTCTTCTTATGCCGCAATTCAATTTTGGGATAAGGAATTGGTGCGGTATGCTGAACAAGTTACTTCGATACGAAATCGATATGTAGACTCGTTAAATGAGCTACTTAAGGGTATAATCGAAGAGTTTTTACCACGAGTTGATATTAAAGTTTCCTTTACTCGTGGCTGGGATAGCAAAACGGATTTTGCAGAGTTACTCGAAACTCAATATCACAGAGATTTATCATCGGGAAATACAGGTAGTGGACCACATAAAGCGGATTTACGATTACGCGTTGGCAACCTTCCTGTGCAGGATGCATTATCCCGAGGACAGTTAAAATTATTAGTCTGTGCACTGCGTATTGCACAAGGCAAATTGCTTCAAGAAAAACAAAACAAGCATAGTATTTACCTTGTGGATGATCTTCCATCTGAGTTGGATGCACAACATAGGCAACTATTGCTAAAACAGTTAACCGAAACCGGTGCACAAATTTTTGTCACAGCGATTGATCCTGTTGCAATAGTCGATTCGCTGGCAAGCCCGCCAAGTAAAATGTTTCATGTGGAACATGGGCAAGTCACGGTAGTTGAATAAAAACGAGAGAGAAATATGTCAGAGAATAGTTATGATTCTTCGAGTATTAAGGTTTTAAAAGGCCTTGATGCAGTTCGTAAGAGACCAGGGATGTACATCGGTGATACAGATGATGGTACGGGTCTTCATCACATGGTATTCGAAGTGGTCGATAACTCTATCGATGAAGCCTTAGCTGGCCACTGTAATGACATTACTATCACCATTCATGCTGACGGCTCTGTGTCTGTAACAGATGATGGCCGTGGTGTCCCAGTTGCTATCCATGAAGAAGAAGGGGTTTCAGCTGCTGAAGTTATTATGACCGTACTTCATGCTGGTGGTAAGTTTGATGATAACTCATACAAAGTATCTGGTGGTTTACACGGTGTAGGTGTTTCAGTAGTAAACGCACTGTCTGAAAAACTGCAAATGACCATTCGTCGTGATGGCCATATTTACGAGCAGTTTTACACTATGGGTGTACCAGATGCCCCAATCGCTCCAGTAGGCGATTCTGATAAAACCGGTACTCATATCCGTTTTTGGCCAAGCCCTGAAACCTTCTCTGACACTTTGTTCCACTTTGATATTCTTGCCAAGCGTGTGCGTGAATTATCATTCTTGAACTCAGGTGTGGGTATCCGCTTAGTTGACGAGCGTGATGAGCGTAACGAATTCTTTAAATACGATGGTGGTATTAGCGCATTCGTTGATTACCTAAACCGTAACAAAACCCCAATCAACAAAGATGTGTTCCATTTCACCCACGAGCGTGAAGATGGCATTACTGTTGAAGTAGCAATGCAGTGGAATGATGGTTACCAGGAAAGTATTTTCTGTTTCACCAACAACATTCCACAGCGTGATGGCGGTACTCACTTAGCGGGTTTCCGTGGTGCACTTACACGTAACTTGAATAACTACATGGAGCGTGAAGGCTTCAATAAAAAAGGCAAAACTAGCGCAACGGGTGATGACGCTCGTGAAGGTTTGACCGCGGTTATTTCTGTAAAAGTACCAGATCCTAAGTTTAGCTCACAAACCAAAGATAAATTGGTATCGAGTGAAGTTAAAGGTGCTGTTGAACAAACAATGGGTGAGCAGTTAAATGATTACCTATTAGAAAACCCAGTTGATGCTAAATTAATTGTTGGCAAAATTGTTGATGCAGCACGTGCCCGTGAAGCGGCGCGTAAAGCCCGTGAAATGACTCGTCGTAAAGGCGCATTAGATTTAGGTGGTTTGCCAGGTAAACTTGCAGATTGCCAAGAGAAAGACCCTGGTCTTTCTGAAATATATATAGTGGAAGGGGACTCTGCTGGCGGATCAGCCAAGCAGGGACGTAACCGTAAAAACCAAGCGATTCTTCCGCTTAAAGGTAAAATCTTAAACGTTGAAAAAGCACGTTTTGATAAAATGTTATCTTCGCAAGAAGTGGCAACGCTAATTACTGCACTAGGCTGTGGTATCGGTCGTGACGATTACGACCCTGAGAAAACCCGTTACCATAACATCATTATCATGACCGATGCCGACGTCGATGGCTCGCACATTCGTACGCTGCTATTGACCTTCTTCTTCCGTCAAATGCCAGAGTTGATCGAGCGTGGTTATATCTATATTGCACAACCACCTTTATTCAAAGTTAAAAAAGGTAAGCAAGAGCAATATCTAAAAGATGAGCCAGCATTAACTGAGTACTTAACAACGCAAGCGTTAGATGGCACTCATATTTACCCAACTGCAGGCGCACCTGGTATGTCAGGTGAACCACTAGAGCGTTTAGTTGCTCAGTACCGTGAAGTTGAAGCGATTATTGAGCGTTTAGCTAAGCGTTACCCTGAGTCGATTACTAATCGCATGATTCATCATCCTGGCGTTTCGAATGAAATGTTGTCTGATGAAGGTCAAATGAAGCAGTGGTGTGATGCATTCGTCGCTGACTTAATTGAACTTGAGTCTGATGGCGTTATCTACAGCATCGAGCCAGTATTAGATCCAGAGCGTAAAGCTTACTTACCTAGCTTAACGATTCGTAAGCACGGTATTGATACTAATTACTTGTTCAGCTACGACTTCTTCCAGTCAAATGACTACACGCTAATTGCTAAGTTAGGTAAAGCGTTAGACGGTATGATTGAAGAAGGTGGTTACATCAAACGTGGCGAGCGCATGAAAGAAGTTGAGAGCTTTATTGAAGCACTTGACTGGACCATGAGTGAAGCGAAACGTGGTTTATACATTCAACGTTATAAAGGATTGGGTGAAATGAACCCTGAACAATTGTGGGAAACTACAATGGATCCTGAAACACGTCGTATGTTACGAGTGACCATTGAAGATGCTGTTGGTGCAGACCAATTGTTTACGACCTTAATGGGTGACCAAGTTGAGCCGCGTCGAGACTTCATTGAAACCAACGCGTTAAACGTTGCTAACTTAGATGTATAGTGATTAATCAAATTGAAAAAGGCGCCTATGGCGCCTTTTTTATTGGCTATTTTTGATAGAAATCTTATTTACTAAGATTTAGGCTCAATGATTAATATTGTCTTGTTGATCATTGCGAGAATCGATTTAGTCATAAGCACTAGCCAAAAAAAGCGCCATTAAGGCGCTTTTTATGTTTACTGGAGAAAATTCATTACTGAAGCAATGAGATATCAGCAGCATGTAAGAACTGCTCGCGTAGGCTATTGAGTAGCGCTAAGCGGTTATTCTTTAATGCTTCATCGTCAGCCATTACCATTACATCTTCAAAGAAGGTATCAACGCTTTCACGTAAACCTGCAAGAAGATCTAATGCTTGTTGATAGTTTGCTGCAGCAAATAATGGTGCAAGTTGTGGTTGCAGTTCAGCTAATTTTTCTGCTAATGCTTTCTCTGCACTTTCAACGAGAAGTCCTGAATCAATAGTAGACGGGATTTCACCTTCAACTTTAGCCAAGATGTTAGATACACGCTTATTAGCAGCAGCAAGAGCTGATGCTTGCTCTAACGTTCTAAAGTGAGCCACAGCTTTAATGCGACTTTCAAAGTCAGCTGGTGCTGTTGGTTTACGTGCCAGTACAGCGAGAATAACGTCAACGCCTACACCTTGATCTTGATACCATGAACGGAAGCGGCCCATAAAGAACTCAAGAACTTGTTCAGATACGTTATCGTTGGTTAGGTTTTCACCGTGTAACTCTTTTGCTTTAGCAATCAAATCAACTAAATCTAGCGGTAAATTGTTTTCTAAACAAAGACGTAAAATACCGATAGCTGCACGACGAAGTGCGAATGGATCCGCTGCGCCCTTAGGGGCTTGGCCGATACCAAAAATACCCACTAAAGTATCGAGCTTTTCAGCTAATGCCACACAGATAGAAATCGGTGCTGTTGGCACTGTATCGCCAGAGAACTTAGGCTTGTATTGTTCAGCTAAGGCAACAGCTACAGCTTCAGTTTCACCGTCTAAGCGTGCGTAATGCATGCCCATAGTGCCTTGAAGGTCTGTAAACTCCATCACCATATTGGTCATTAGGTCTGATTTAGACAGTAAGCCTGCACGAGCGGCTTCTTCGCTATTAGCGTTAATGCTGGTGGCAATGAAACCAGCCATTGCAGAAATACGCTCAACGCGAGCTTTAATCGTGCCTAATTGCTTTTGGAAAACTACAGACTCTAAGCTGGCTAGACGAGTTTCCAACGACTGTTTTTTATCAGTTTCAAAGAAGAATTCAGCATCGGCAAGGCGAGGGCGAACTACTTTTTCGTTACCTGAAATAATCTGCTGAGGATCTTTAGACTCAATGTTAGTCACAAAGATAAAGTTCGGTAATAGTTGGCCTGCTTTATCAAATACTGGGAAGTATTTCTGATCGCCTTTCATGGTGTAAACCAAAGCTTCAGCAGGAACATCTAAGAACTTTTCTTCAAAGCTTGCTGTTAACACAACAGGCCATTCAACCAATGCCGTTACTTCTTCAAGTAAGTCATCTTCAAGCTCTGCAACGCCGCCAATTTCTTTGGCTGCTATTTCTGCATTTTCTTTAATGATGTCTTTACGACGTTGGTAATCAGCTAATACTTTGCCCTGAGTTTCAAGTTCAGTTAAGTAGTTGTCTGCATGATCTAATTCAAAGGTATCAACACCCATGAAACGGTGACCACGAATAGTGCGAGCTGATTCGATACCTAACAATTCACCAGCAACGAGTTCATCACCTAATAGCATGGTGACAGTATGAACTGGGCGGATAAATTGTGTTGTATTACTACCCCAACGCATTGGCTTAGGGATAGGTAATTTATCTAATGACTTTTGCGCCATTGCAGCAATTAACGACTTGGTTTCAACACCAACCACTTTAGCTTGGTGTAATAACCATTCGCCTTTGTCTGTTTTAAGACGGTCTGCTTGTTCAACAGTAATACCGTTACCACGAGCCCAGCCCATAGCGGCTTTAGTTGGGTTGCCTTCGGCATCAAATGCTTGTGCAACAGCAGGTCCGCGTTTCTCAACCACTTTGTCAGCTTGTGCTACAGCCAATTGCTGAATGCTGATAGCTAAACGGCGAGGCGCCGCATACCAAGTTGCATCAGTAAAAGCTAACTCAGCTTTGGTTAACTCTTCAGTAAAGTTAGCAAGGAATGACTCTGCTAGTTTACGCAATGCTTTTGGTGGTAATTCTTCTGTACCCACTTCAATGAGTAAGTTTTCAACGTTCATATTCTACCTCTACTTACACATTGGGAAACCAAGCGCTTCACGTGCTTGGTAATAAGATTCAGCAACACCTTTTGCCATAGTCCGGACGCGCAAGATATAACGTTGGCGCTCAGTGACAGAAATAGCATGGCGTGCATCGAGTAAGTTAAATGCGTGAGAGGCTTTCATTACTTGCTCGTAGGCTGGTAATGGTAAAGGCTTTTCAAGTGCCAATAGTTTTTGGCAAGCTTTTTCACAGTCATCAAATTGTCTAAATAACACTTCAACATCAGCATGTTCAAAGTTGTACGTTGATTGCTCAACTTCATTTTGATGGAAAATGTCGCCGTACATGACTTTACCCATAGGGCCGTCAGTCCAGACAAGGTCGTATACGCTGTCGACTTCTTGGATATACATCGCAAGACGCTCTAAACCGTAAGTGATTTCACCCGTTACTGGCTTACATTCTAGGCCACCAACTTGTTGGAAGTAGGTAAATTGCGACACTTCCATGCCATTTAACCAGACTTCCCAACCTAAACCCCAAGCACCAAGTGTTGGCGATTCCCAGTTGTCTTCAACAAAACGAACGTCATGAACGCCCATATCAACACCAAGTGCTTCTAAAGAGCCAAGATATAACTCTTGGATGTTACTTGGAGAAGGCTTAAGCACTACTTGGAATTGGTAGTAATGTTGAAGGCGGTTAGGGTTTTCACCGTAGCGACCATCTGTAGGTCGACGACATGGTTGCACGTAGGCACTGCTCATTGGCTCTGGGCCTAATGAACGTAAAAATGTCATCGGGTGGAAAGTACCTGCACCCACTTCCATGTCCAATGGTTGAACGATTGCGCAACCTTGCTGCGCCCAGTATTCCTGCAGGGTCATAATGAAGCCCTGGAATGTCTTTACGTCGTGTTTCGTCGTCATGTCCGCTTATCTACTGGTTGAGGCTAAAAATAGAAAATGGTTTTGATTATACCTTGTAGATTAATACAGATGTAGGTTATTTTTTAACGTAGAGATTAAAAATTGAAATGGGCAATGTAAATGGATCAGAAACGTTGTGCTTGGTTAAGTAATGACCCTCTTTATATCGACTATCACGATAATGTCTGGGGAAGGCCGGTTTATGATTCTATCGAGCTATTTGAGAAGTTATGTCTTGATGGACAGCAAGCAGGATTGTCATGGATTACTATTTTAAAAAAGCAGCATAATTACCAAGCTTTGTTCGCCAATTTTGACCCTAAGATTATTGCTACTTTTGACGATGAGAAAGTAGAACAACTGCTGTTAAATCCAGGGATTGTTAGAAATCGTTTGAAGGTCAATTCTATAATTAGAAACGCTAAAGCATATTTGGCCTTTGTAGAAGCAGGCAATGACTTCTCTATTTTCTTATGGGATTTCGTTGGTGGTAAACCTAAGGTTAATCATTTTACTTCAATGTCAGAAGTGCCAGCACAAACTGTTGAATCAGAAGCAATGTCAAAAGCACTCAAAAAGCTCGGTTTTAACTTTGTTGGGCCAACGATTTGTTATGCATTTATGCAAGCGGTAGGTATGGTTAACGATCATACAACAGATTGTTTTCGCTATGGAAAGTGATATTTAAAATATGTCACTAGTAATAAAACAAAAGGGATGTTCCACGTGGAACATCCCTTTTTATACTAAACAAACAAGATTAGTTATTTAGCTGATTCGAAGAAAAATGGTTTACGCTCAATTTCTTCACCATTTAACTGGTTCATGGTTTCGGCATTATATAATTTACCGTTAGCCATAGTGTAAGTGACTTTATCCGTAGTGCGAATATCTTCTAATGGATTGCCATCAATGACAATTAAGTCAGCCAATTTACCTGCTTTAATTGAACCTATTTGATGGTCCATTCCAAAGGTTTTAGCTGGATTAATCGTAGCTGTTTTAAGTACGTCCATATTGCTCATACCACCTTGGGCAAACATCCACATTTCCCAATGTGCAGCTAAGCCTTCACGCTGACCATGAGCACCGATATTTGGATGGATTCCAATGTCATTAAGTTCATTGGCTACACGAGCAACATTGAAATGATTATAATGCGCATCTGGTGCTTTAGTTCTTCGCATCGAACGAGCATTCAATATATCACTTGGTACATACATGCTTAGGCGAGGATGAGCCCAAACGTCGGTCTTATCATACCAATAGTGTTCACCTGAAATACCACCGTAGGCAACAACTAGAGTAGGTGTATAGGCAACTTCTGTTTGACTCCAAAACTGCTTAATATCACTGTAAATTGAACCAGCAGGAAGTGAATGTTCAATCGTTGTATGGCCATCAGCAATCATTGATAAGTTATGTTGTAGCAAGCTTCCGCCTTCAGGTACAACCATCATCTCTAATTCACGTGCAGCTTGAATCACTTGCTGACGCTGATTACGACGTGGTTGGTTATAACTCTTCACACTAAAAGCACCGACTTTCTTTAAGCGCTCTAAGTGGAATTTTGCATCATCCAATGAATCAACATGAGATGTATAACCTGGTGCATTAGCGCCGTATAAAATAGTACCCGTTGAGAAAATACGTGGTCCAACAATATTACCTGCTTTTTGCTGCTCAGATGCTGCAAAGATTTCAGTGGTGTCATTTGATGGATCATGAATTGCTGTAACGCCTAACGAAAGACCAGAGTATAACTGCCAGTTTTGTTGCGGGATGATTTCATCGTCAGCTTGGCCACCGTGAGCGTGGGCATCAAATAGACCTGGCATTAAAGTTTTACCTTTAATATCGATAACTTGTGCACCTTTCGGGATAGCAATACTAGCATCGCCCACACTGACAATTTTATTGTCAGTGACGATGACAACACCATTATCGATGACTTGATCATTTTCCATGGTAATGACTTTACCGCCTACAAAGGCGATTGTTCCACGTGGAACATCAGCTTTTTCTTTAAAGCCAATAGCAGTGACCGTTGGTTTTACTTCATCTTCACTCTTAGCATATTGAGTGTCGACAGCGGCTTGATATAAGTCAGGGCCAAGAGTCCAATAAAGTTCATTGCTCTTATTATTCCAACTTATGCTTTCACCAGCTCGTACACTCAGTTGAGTGACAGGAAGGTTGGTTGCTTTAGGGCTTATGCGAACCGTTTCACCGTGCTTAGCAAATGGAGTAACGTAAACACGGAAACGTTCAGAGAAAGCTAAATGTTCACCGTTAGGCGATACACGAAACTCTGTAGCATGTTCGCTGGTGTAATGGGTACGTTTTTCGAAACCATCTAAACTAATTGACGATAGTTCAGGTGTCTCACCATAATCCATAAAGAATACTCGTGAAGAGTCGGCGCCGAATTGTGGTTGGTAACCATTGGCAGTGATCTTAATATTTTTCTTTTTCTTAAGATCGACTTTATATAAACCTGGTTCTTGCGACCAAGTTCGCGGTGTCACGTATCCGCCTTTAGCTTTACGGTATACAACAACTTTGCCATCAGGAGAAAAGGTTGGCTCTACATATTTACCTGGCTCGTTGGTCAGTTCTTTACTGCGTCCGCCTTTAGCACTAACAATGCTAACAGTTCCTTGGTCTTGATCATTCCAAGTTGTGAATACGATATTTTTGCCATCACGAGACCATTGCGGGAAAAGCTCATTAATATCGTCATCTAAACGAGTTAAACGCTTTTGCTTGCCATCTTCAATATTACGGATCCAAAGTTTGCCTAATGCTTCAAATACTACTTTTTCGCCATTAGGTGATACTTGCGCCATACGAAGCATTTTTACGTCAAACTCATCTTGGTCAAGGTTTTGAGTAAAGCGTACAGAAGGTTGGACATCTAGTTCTGTCTTGACAAAGAAAGGAATATTTTTAACTTCTTGATCTTCAACGTTTAGTTTGTTGATTTTACCTTTGGCCCAAAAAACAATTTCTTCGTTGTCTTGTGTCCATGACATGGTTGGGTAAACGCCGTGGATAGCCCATGTTTCTTGCATGTCGCGGTCAAGGTCAACGTAAAGTTTAGTATGTTTACCTGACTTTAAGTCCAGTAAATACAATGTTGATTGGAAACCATCGCGCTTGATGTAAGCGAGTTTTGTCCCATCAGGGCTTGGTGTTGGTCGAATTGCACCACCAGTGCCTTCAATTAATACTTCAATATCACCGGTTTGAGTATCGTAGCGCTTAATTTTATAAATGCCTTTAACCGAATCTTTTGAGTAGTGGAATGTTTTACCCGGTGTAGCATCTTGGCTGAAGTAGATATAGCGGCCATCAGGCGAATATGCAGGTTCACCTAAATCTTTTTGATCATTAGGGCGTTCTGTTAATTTAACGCCTTCACCGCCAGCTACGTGGTACATCCATACTTCACCAGCACCTAAGCTTCGGCTTGCTGTAAAGTGTTTACGTGCAACCAAGTATTGTGAGTCAGGGCTCCAAGCAGGGCTGTTTAATAATCGGAATGTTTCTGAGGTTACTGCACGTTGATTGCTACCATCAGCATTCATTACCCAAATATTATCGCCGCCGTCTTCGTCAGATGTGAACGCTATTTGCTTTCCATCTGGGCTGTAGACTGGTTGCATTTGCCAAGCAATTCCAGAAGCAATCTTTTTTGCTTCCCCGCCACTGATTGGCATTTGGTATATGTCACCTAGCAAATCAAACACTATAGTTTTACCGTCAGGAGAAACACTGACATTCATCCAAGTGCCTTCAGTAACATCAATCTGTAGTTTTTCTAAAGGAGCGTTTGCAGGAGCGTTAACTTGCCATTTTTCAGTTACTTCTGCGGCGTTAACTGCAAGCGAAGCACTGGCTAAACTCAGCGCAATCGCAGTATAGAGTGGTTTTATTTTTGAGGTAAACATGCACAGTCCGTTTTTATGATTATCGTTATAGGTAGAGTTACACTTTTATCAATTGAGTGTTGTTTGATAGTTATAAAACTGATGATATTTATCGCACATATTTGGCAATAACTAAACACTTATTCTGTTTCAAATGATGACAGTCAGAGCAGAGGTTAATCAGAAAGCCGTTAAGTTACTTGATGCCGTTTTGGCGAAGTATTAGAAGGGTATATCTGCGGCGAAGCAAGAAGAAATGTTGTTGTTCTAGAATGGAGTAAACCTAGGAGCTATATTTTGGAGTTAGTTGTAGTATCAAAATGGTGTAGATTTATATGCCTCTTCAAAAGAGGCATCTTAGGCTAAGTAATCGATACTTGGTCATCAACCTGAATTAAGCCTTCACTGACAACTTTACATGTTACACCACCACGCCAGTGCGGTAGCAGCGCTTTTTCTAATCCAGAATGAGCCATTTCCATCTTACCGCAAGGGTCTGTTTCACCAGTGATAAGTAAGGCTACATCATTACCAATAGAAATGTGTTTACCTACATCTGCAGCGCTAAATTGGTAGTTATCTATTAAAATATTAGCGCGGCGCGTTAGCCAATCTAAATCAGCATTAATTTCCTGACAAGCTGCTTGCCATTGCTCTAATGACATAACAGTGACTTGACGCTTACCTGGACGACCAAATACATCATTTTCAACACCTTTTAGCAGACTTACATTGGCGCAAAATACAGGATTCATTTGGCCTTTTTTAACAGTTTTGTAAGCGATAGCCTTGAGTGTCGACATGATTAAAGTCCTTTTTTGATCATATATTTATATGGGGTTTGCTCAGTGTCACTTGCAATCAACGTGTGATCCATAAATTCACAGAAACTTGGAATATCTCTGGTCGTCGCTGGGTCATCAGCAGTGATCAACAAGGTTTCACCTTCAGCCATTTTACGGACTGTTTTACGGATCATCATTACAGGCTCTGGACAACGCAAACCGAGTGCATCTAAGTGATGCTTTGCTGTAGAAAAAATTTCGCTCATACCAACTCTTATATACGACTGACTAACATTAATTGCGCTAATTTTACTCTGCTTAATGAGTGTTGCAAGTGTCTAGCTTAGGCTTTATTAGTATTTCGTGAACTAGTACATGATGTTTCACGTGGAACATTTATTTATAAATAATAAAAAGCCGTGCTTATGAAGCACGGCTTTAAAATTACTAGCTTTGTTAGCTATAGATATTAGCTATGAATACTAACTATCAACACGCTCAAAAATAGTAGCGATACCCTGGCCTAAACCAATACACATAGTCGCAAGACCATATTTCGCATCTTTAGCTTCCATCAAGTTAATCAAGGTTGTTGAAATACGAGTACCTGAACAACCTAATGGGTGACCTAATGCGATTGCGCCGCCATTTAAGTTAACTTTCTCATCAACTACATCGGTTAGACCTAAGTCTTTAACACATGGAAGAGACTGAGCCGCGAATGCTTCGTTCAACTCAATTACGTCCATATCATCAATGTTAAGACCTGCACGAGCGAGTGCTTTCTTGGTTGCAGGAACTGGGCCGTAACCCATGATTGCAGCATCACAACCAGCAACAGCCATTGAACGGATGCGAGCACGAATAGGCAGACCTAATGCTTTGGCTTTTTCCTCTTCCATTACTAACATTGCAGAAGCGCCATCAGATAAAGCTGAAGAAGTACCAGCTGTTACTGTACCGTTAGCTGGGTCAAACGCAGGGCGTAATCCAGATAAAGATTCAAGTGACGTTTCTGGGCGGATAACTTCATCGTGAGTCACCTTGATTAGTGCACCATTAGCATCGTGACCTTCAACCGGTACAATTTCACTATCAAAACGACCTTCAACAGTTGCCGCATGAGCTCGCTGGTGTGAACGTACTGCAAATGCATCTTGCTGCTCACGAGTAATTCCATGCATTTTACCAAGCATTTCAGCGGTTAAGCCCATCATGCCAGAGGCTTTAGCAACATTACTTGCAAGACCTGGATGGAAGTCTACACCATGGTTCATTGGTACGTGACCCATGTGCTCAACACCACCGACGATGAAGGTGTCGCCTTGACCTGTCATGATGGCGCGAGTGGCTTGGTGAAGCGCATCCATTGATGAGCCACATAAACGGTTTACGGTTACAGCACCGGCTGATTTTGGAATGCCAGCCAATAACGCAGCATTACGTGCGATATTAAAACCTTGCTCCAAAGTTTGTTGCACACAACCCCAGATAACATCTTCGATGTCATTTGGATCAAGTTTACTGTTGCGGCTTAATAATGATTTCATTAGTTCAGCAGAAAGAGTTTCTGCTCGTACATTTCTAAATACTCCAGCCTTAGAGCGGCCCATCGGAGTACGAATGCAGTCGACGATTACAGCGTTTTTCATGATGATATTCCTTTACTGCTGATTAGGCTGGGTAGTATGTGCCGTTAGTGGCTGCAAGCTCGCGCATGGCGTCAGTCACTTGATATAGGCCACCTAAGTGTGCAAATTTGTCAGCCATTGCGACAAAGTTAGCGACACCCATAGTATCTAGGTAACGGAATACACCGCCTCTAAATGGAGGGAAACCAATACCGTAAACAAGGCCCATATCGCCTTCAGCTGGAGAAGCAATAATGCCTTCTTCTAAACAGCGAACCGTTTCGATAACCATAGGGATCATACAGCGTGCGATAATCTCATCAGTTTCAAATTCTTTTAGTTCACCAAATTCTTTACCAAGCAATTCGTAGCTTGTTGGATCTAAATCTTTTTTCGGTTTTCCGCGACGGTCAACAGAGTAAGAGTAGAAACCTTTAGTGTTCTTCTGGCCAAAACGTTGGCTTTCAAACATGATGTCGATAGCATCTTTACCATTCTTGCCCATGCGATCTGGGAAGCCTTCTGCCATGACTGCTTGTGCATGATGTCCTGTATCTAAACCAACAACATCAAGTAAGTAAGCAGGACCCATTGGCCAGCCGAACTGCTTTTCCATCACTTTATCGACTTTAGCAAAGTCAGCACCATCAGCTAATAAGCCACTGAAGCCTGCAAAGTATGGGAACAATACGCGGTTAACGAAGAAGCCTGGGCAATCGTTAACAACGATAGGTGTTTTACCCATTTTGCTTGCGTAAGCCACAACAGAAGCAATGGTTTCTTCAGATGAATTTTCACCACGAATAACTTCAACCAAAGGCATTTTATGCACAGGGTTAAAGAAGTGCATGCCACAAAAACGCTCAGGTTTTTTCATGCTTTTCGCAAGTAGGTTAATTGAAATGGTTGAGGTGTTTGATGCGATGATTGCATCATCAGCAACGTACTGCTCAACTTCAGCAAGTACCGATGCTTTAACTTTTGGATGCTCGACAACGGCTTCAACGACAACGTCAGCATCTTTTACTGGCGCGTAATCTAAAGCTGGTGTGATGTTGTTCAATACCGCAGCCATTTTAGCTGGGGTGGAGCGACCACGTTTAACTTGTGCAGTTAGCAACTTAGCAGCTTCGCCTAAGCCTAAATCTAACGCAGGCTGTGCGATGTCTTTCATGACAATCGGCGTGCCTTTACTTGCGCTTTGGTAAGCAATACCGCCGCCCATAATGCCAGCACCGAGTACAGCTGCACTGTTTACTTTCTTAGCAAGCTTGCCTGCTTTTTTAGCTTTGCCTTTTACAAATTGATCATTTAAGAAAATACCAATCAGTGAGGTTGCTACTTCAGTTTTTGCTAACTTGATGAATGCTTTGTTTTCAACATTTAGTGCTTCAGCTCGATCAAGTGTTGCTGCTTGCTCAATGACGCTAACAGCCATCATTGGTGCAGGGTAATGTTTGCCCGCAACTTTAAATACCATGCCTTTAGCGGTGGCGAATGACATCATTGCTTCAAGCTTAGGTAAGGTTAATGCCTTAAGCTTGCGATTACGACGAGACTGCCAATCAAGCTTTTCAGCAATAGCATCTTTAAGCATTTGCAATGCTGCAGCTTCTAAATTTTCTGGAGCCACTACAGCGTCAATTGCGCCAACTTTTAATGCGGCTTCTGGACGTTGGTCTTTACCTGTGGTGATCCACTCTAGTGCGTTATCTGCACCTATGATGCGTGGTAAACGAACTGTGCCACCAAAACCAGGGATAAGACCGAGTTTTGTTTCTGGTAAGCCTATGCGGGCGTTGGTATCTGCAATACGTAAGTCAGTAGCAAGAATGGCTTCACAACCACCACCAAGTGCAAACCCGTTAACAGCAGAGGCTGTTGGGAAGGGTAAGTCTTCAAGTTTATCAAATACCGCACTAGCTTGTTCAACCCAAGTTAGCAGCGTTGCATCGTCAAGTTCGAACAAACCTAAGAATTCAGTGATATCGGCACCAACAATAAAGGTACTCTTACCTGATGTTAGTAATAAACCTTGAATGCTTGTGTTTTGCTTGATGCTTTCAAGAGCAGCATCTAATGAAGAGAGAGTTTCTTTATCGAATTTGTTAACTGAGCCAGGTGCGTCAAAACACAACTTGGCAATGTTATCCTCTAATAACTCTACTTGAATTGTAGGACTTTGGTAGATCATTGCTTGCTTCCTTTTTGCTAAAAGCGACTTCCACATCACAATTACTGTGTTGTTATTTAGCTTTGATATCTAGCTTTTTATCACAGCAGCGACGGCCATCATTTGACCAGTTGCCAAACAGTGTGCGACGAAATGAGATAAATTACAACACTCAATTTAAACGTCCGTTTAAATTTTTCTCTGCTAGAGGCATTTTTGCCCTTTGTGATACACTTCACAGGTTCTTAAACAAGAAAAATAACATTATAGGGATAGCAAAAATGGATCAGCTAGCTAATTTTTATCATGCTCACATTGCAGAATTAAATCGTCGCGTTGCAGAGATTGTCTCTCGAGAGCAACTGGCAGGTTTAGTAATACATTCTGGACAAGCTCATAGACAGTTTTTAGATGATTTAAGTTATCCCTTTAAGGTCAATCCACAATTTAAAGCTTGGTTACCGGTACTTGATAACCCTAACTGTTGGATTGTGGCGAACGGCATTGATAAACCACAATTAATTTTTTATCGTCCAGTCGATTTTTGGCATAAAGTTAGTGATGAACCAAACGACTTTTGGGCTGAACATTTTGATATTAAATTACTCACTAAAGCTGACCGTGTTGCTGAGTTATTACCTAATAATATTGCGGACTGGGCTTACTTAGGTGAGCATCTTGATGTCGCAGAAGTATTAGGGATGAGCAGACGTAATCCCGATTCAGTTCTAAATTACCTTCATTATCACCGTGCAGATAAAACTCAGTATGAATTAGAGTGCCTACGTCGTGCTAACCAAATTGCAGTAAAAGGGCATTTAGCTGCTAAGAATGCTTTTTATAATGGTGGTAGTGAGTTTGAAATCCAGCAGCAATATTTATCTGCGATTGGTCAAACAGAAAATGAAGTGCCGTATGGCAATATTGTTGCCCTTAATCAAAATGCTGCAATTTTGCATTACACCGCACTTGAGCATCAAATTCCGTCTCCACGGTTATCTTTTTTGATTGATGCGGGAGCTAACTATAATGGTTATGCATCAGATATCACTCGAACTTATTCGTTTGAGAAAAACCGCTTTTATGAACTCATTGTAGAAATGAACAAGATGCAGCTGGCTATTGTCGATATGATGAAGCCGGGAGTAAAATATACCGATCTTCATTTAACCACTCATGCCAAATTAGCTGAATTAATGTTGGAATTTAATTTAGCAACGGGTGATGCTCAGGGGTTAGTAGAGCAAGGAATAACCAGCGTGTTCTTCCCTCATGGTTTAGGCCACATGCTTGGTTTACAGGTTCATGATATGGGCGGTTTTTCGCGGGATGAACGTGGTACTCACATTCCGACTCCTGATGGGCACCCATTCTTACGTTGTACACGTGAAATACAAGCCAACCAAGTGTTCACTATCGAGCCGGGTATTTATATTATTGATTCATTATTAGGCGAATTAAAAGCCGATCAACGTCAATCGCAAATAAACTGGGATACGGTTAATGAATTGCGTCCTTACGGCGGTATTCGTATTGAAGATAATGTTATTGTTCACCAAGATCACAATGAAAATATGACTCGAGAGCTTGGCCTGATTGACTGAACAATACTTAATTCCTAATCAAACACTGACGATTGAGGAAGATATCAAACACAGCCGCTTCATTACTGTGCTGTTCCACTGTAGTAGTGAAGTACAGTTGAAGTGTGCGCTTACTAACGTAAAGGGCGAATACCCAGGGGCTAGCCATTATTGCTATGCTTTTGTGGCGTCCGACCCTCAAAATAGTATTGCTATCGGCAGCAGCGATGATGGTGAGCCTGCTGGTAGTGCAGGTAGGCCAATGTTAGCCACATTACAAGGTTCAGGCATTGGTGAAATTGGTGCTATCGTGGTGCGTTTCTTTGGCGGTACTAAACTTGGGGTTGGTGGTTTAGTCCGTGCTTATTCCTCAGGGATCAAGTCGGGTTTAACCGAACTGTCGACCATAACCAAGTACATTCGTTATGCTTCTTCTTTGATATGCAGTTACCCGCAACTTAATAATGTGGAATACCTGATCAATCAGTTTGACGGCATTATTATCAATAAAAACTTTACTGATGCGATAGAAATCGAATTCGAAATAGCTAAAGTGTTTCATGATGATTTTAATCGAGAACTGGCGACCCAAACTCAAGGGCAACTTAAGGCGAAGTTTAACGTTTGATGGTTGGAAAAAGTATGCCAGAATATAAGGTTATATAACTGTGAAATTTACACGGTCTAAAACCAATGCCATGCAAACTAGTGCAATAATAAATGCAATATAAAACAATTATCAGAATAACCGGCTTGTTGATGGGATTATTTTCTATCACCATGTTGCCGCCAGCATTGGTTGCCATTCTTTATCAAGATGGTGGCGGTACTGCTTTTATTCAGGCATTTTGCGTTAGCTTATTTTTAGGCTTTTTATTGTGGTATCCCAATCGTCGTCAAAAGGGGGATTTGCGAACTCGCGAAGGCTTCCTTATTGTGGTGCTGTTCTGGACCGTCCTTGGTTCCATTGGTGCTCTGCCATTTATTTTCTCCACCGAACCTAATCTCAGCTGGACTGACAGTTTTTTTGAATCCTTTTCTGCGTTAACTACCACAGGTGCAACTGTAATTGTTGGCCTCGATGACTTGCCTAAAGCCATTTTATTCTATCGTCACCTACTACAGTGGATGGGCGGTATGGGTATCATTGTTTTGGCGGTGGCTATTTTGCCGTTATTAGGTATTGGTGGGATGCAGTTATATAAAGCAGAAATCCCAGGACCTGTTAAAGACAGCAAGATGAAACCCAGAATTGCTGAAACAGCGAAAGCGCTTTGGTATATCTATCTATTATTAACCGTGGCTTGTGCAACCGCATTTTACTTTGCAGGTATGAGCGGTTTTGACGCGATTTGCCATTCTTTTTCGACAATTGCTATTGGTGGTTTTTCGACCCACGATGCCAGCATAGGATACTTTGATAGCCCACTGATTAACGTCATTTGTGCGGTGTTTTTATTGATTGCCGCGGTTAATTTCAGTTTGCACTTTGCCGCATTTAGTTGGCGCGGAATTAACTTTAAAGTCTACTTTCGTGATGCAGAATTTAAAGCATTAATCGGAATTCAATTAGCGTTAACGGCCATATGTTTTGCCACACTTTATAGCTCGGGTATTTACGATACTCCAGAACAAACACTCGATTATGCTTTTTTCCAAGTGGTGTCGATTTCAACGACTGCGGGTTTTGGTACTGAAAGCTTCCATTCTTGGCCACTGTTCTTACCTATCTTGCTTATCTTTTCAAGCTTTATTGGTGGCTGTGCGGGGTCAACCGGTGGTGGCATGAAAGTGATTCGCTTTGTGCTGTTATTACTGCAGGGATCACGTGAGATGAAACGGCTTATTCATCCTAAAGCCATGTATTCGATTCGAATTGGTGGTTCGGCATTGCCTGATCGTGTGATTGATGCTGTTTGGGGCTTCTTCTCTGCTTATGCATTAGTGTTTGTGGTTTGTATGGTGTTGCTAATGGCAATGGAGATGGATGCCATTACCGCATTTAGTGCAACAGCGGCCAGTATTAATAACTTAGGCCCAGGTTTAGGTGATGTTGCCAGTAACTATGCCAGTGTGACTGATGGTGCTAAATGGGTGCTAGTACTGGCGATGCTATTTGGTCGTCTTGAAGTGTTTACCTTGTTAGTGCTGTTTACGCCGACTTTTTGGAAAAACTAATTTATTTCTATGTTCAATGACAGGGAATGGCTATTTACAAGGAATTATAATGTCGAATAACTTAATTATCTATTCAACAGTTGATGGCCAAACACTGGCAATATGCGAGAAGATTAAACAGCAATTAGAAATAACAGACGAGCAAGTGACAATAGCTTCGCTTGAGCAAGCGGGCTCATTGGTATTAGAAAATTTTGATAAGATTTTAATTGGTGCGAGTATTCGTTATGGTAAGCACCGACCTGCATTATTTGAATTTATTACTCAGCATGCTGCGACTTTAGATAAGGTTAACAGTGCTTTTTTTACTGTGAATGTTGTGGCAAGAAAGCCTGAAAAAAATACCCCAGACACTAACCCCTACATGCAGAAGTTCTTAACGCTTTCTACTTGGAAACCTAAGCTTCTGGGCGTGTTTGCTGGCAAAATTGATTACCCTAAATATCGTACCTTCGATAGGGTGATGATCCGCTTTATTATGTGGATGACCAAAGGGCCGACAGATACTACTGGCACCTATGAGTTTACCAATTGGCAAAAGGTGGACGAGTTTGCTAATGAATTTAAAAGGCTTTAACCGTTATTTAGAATTGGGTTAGCAGCTTTACTCATGTTGCAAGCTAGGCTTTAAATGGAGAGCAATCGAAAGCCTAACAATCAACGAAATTATTTAGCGCAATATAAACGATGTAAAATGGAAATGACTTCAGTCACTTCTTCATTCTTCAATGTGTAGTAAACGTTCTGTGAACTTTTACGAGTATTCACTAAGTCTTGAGCTCTTATCACTGCAAGATGTTGTGACAAGGCTGATTGGCTCAATGGCACTTTTTCGTTTAGCTCAGTTACGCTGTGTTCTTTGTCGAGTAATAAACACAAGATCATCAAACGATACGGGTTAGCAATGGCCTTTAGCCACTTGGCTGCCATTTCCGCACTACCTAACATCGAATCTACATCAATATTTTCAGACATCTATATACCTTACCTGACTATATACTTTAATTTACTACTTAACTGGCATCATACTGCTGGCTAACCTAGATCTCAATTTTATCGTTCAAATATATGAGTCATTTCTAATTTGTGATCAAAGAGCACGATTGAAATGGCTTTTTTTGCCACAATGATTGCCTATTAGAGCAACCATCGGTGTAAAAATGGCAAAAACATTAGTGATTTATTACTCAAGAGGCGGTCATACGGCGCAAATTAGTCGTGCGATAGCTGAGCAGATTGTACACAATGGTCATCAGTGTGATGTGGTCAATATTCTTGATAATAATCATGCTGACATTGATTGGGCTAGCTATGATGCAATTGCGCTTGGGGCTTGCGTTCTTTATGGCTCTTACCATAAGTCAGTATTTGAATTTGTAACGCGTTATCAGACCGAGTTAAGCAGTAAGCCGAATAGCTTCTTCTGCGTCAATGTGGTTGCTCGTAAACCAGAGAAACGTATTCCTGAGAATAATAAGTATCTGCAAAAGTTCATCGAGCTTTCACCTTGGACACCACAAGATGTGAAGATTATTCCCGGAAAAGTTAATTACCCGTCTTGGACTTGGTATGACAGTTTGGCCATTCGTTTAATCATGAAAATGACTGATGGCCCGACCGATCCAACGACTGTTATTGATTATACTGATTGGGATGACGTTAAAGTTTATGCCGATCATCTTGTTAGATTGATTAACTCGGAAGCGGTGAGCTAAGACATTTTAGTCAAGCTTGTTTAAAAGTCAGCCCAAAAGCTTTCTCAAAAGATTACAAAGAAAAGTTGATAGGTGATGCTATAAAGGCGTCACCTTTTTATTGCCTGAAAAGTAATAGTCAGCAGATGAAAATGTCACGGATACTGTTATTTAAAGTATGTATATTGAAACGTTAGTATTTTTAAACTAGTACTTCCAGAATTTAGGCGCAAATAGCACTGCCACTGTAATTATCTCAAGTCGGCCTAATAACATACCAAAGGCTAACGCCCATTTCGCAATATCCGGTAAGCTAGAAAAGTTCCCTGCAGGGCCGATAACTGGTCCCAATCCAGGTCCGACATTTGTTACAGCAGTGACTGCACCTGTAATACTCGTAACTGCATCTAAACCAGTTAGCACTAAGATGATTGTCAGTAAAAGGATCACCAATAGGAACAACATAATGAATGCCATAATTGAGCGAATAATGTCGTTATCAATGGTGCGGTTGTTATAGCGTTTTTTAATGACAGCTTGTGGGTGAAACTGTTGTGTTAGTTGTTGGTACATGACCTTTATGGATATCTGAAAACGAAATATTTTTATTCCACCAGAGGTTGAGCCTGAGCAACTACCAACAAACATTAGAAATAAAAATGTTAGGCTGGCGAATGCTCCCCATGCTTGGTAATCCGTTAGCCCATATCCCGTTGTCGTTACTACTGAAACCACATTGAAGCTAGAAAGTCTCAAAGCATCTAAGTAATCCAAATCGGACTTTAACCATAACCAAGTGCCAAGGCTAATAGAGACAAACATTATAAACTTAATAAAGCCTTTTACTTGTTCATCATTCCACACTTTAAATGAGCGCTGCTGAATAGCTTGGACAAACATCAATAAAGGTAAGCCGCCAGCTGCCATAAATAATACGCCAACCCAGTGAGCTGCGGGGGTAAATGACGACATTGAACTGTCGGATGTTGAATATCCACCGGTTGAGAGAGTGGTCATGGCGTGATTAATGGCTTCAAACCAGTGCATTCCCGACATGTGATAAGCCAAAGCACAAATGATGGTAAGTAACACATAGACTTTGAATAAGTGCTTAGCCATATGTTGGGTACGAGGAGTCGTTTTATCTCCCCAGTCGGAGGATTCGGTGCGAAATAAGCGCATACCACCGACATTGAGAAACGGCAAAATCGCCACTGCCATGACGATAAAACCAATACCACCGAGCCATTGTAACAATGAGCGCCAAATTAATATGCTGTGGTCCATGTCATCAAGCCCAGACAACACGGTTGAGCCAGTAGTCGTAATACCGGACATGGTTTCAAAAAAGGCGTCGGTATAGTTGATACCGTGATAAAGCGTAAAAGGGAGTGCTGCAAATAAACTGACAATTAACCAAGTGATGGTAGTGAGA
The DNA here is from genome assembly GCF_055808815.1 of Shewanella sp. GJ50-10. Lineage (NCBI taxonomy): Bacteria > Pseudomonadati > Pseudomonadota > Gammaproteobacteria > Alteromonadales > Shewanellaceae > Shewanella > Shewanella sp. GJ50-10. The sequence continues at coordinate 4,542,260 of NZ_JBVVSS010000001.1, forward strand.
AAAAACATATCACGAATGTTGAGGTTAACACGTTTCGTGCGCCCAGTTTGAATACAAAGAATGGCGACTAACCCGGTAAACAATCCGGACATCATAAAGTCGCCAATGGTTTCTTCGTGGTAAAAAAGGGCAAAAGCCATTGGCACCAGCATAAAACCGGTGAGAATAGATAAAAATATGCCAACGACAAATAGCAGCGGCTTTAAATTTAGCATGGGTTGCTAGAAGAAAAACGCACTCGGTTGGAATAGCTTTTCTACGTCGCCAATAAATTTCTTGTTTACTAAGAATAAAATCACATGATCTCCTTCTTCGATAATGGTTTTATCGTGGCCCATGATCACTTCATCATTTCGCACAATTGCACCAATGGTCGTCCCAGGTGGAAGTTTGATATCGCTGATTTGCTTACCGACAACTTTAGACGTCGATGAATTACCGTGAGCAATGGCTTCAATCGCTTCGGCAGCGCCACGTCGTAATGAATACACGTTACAGATATCGCCTTGGCGAATATGAGTTAGTAACGCTGAGATCGTGGTTTGCTGAGGGGAAATGGCGATATCAATATTGGCTTCTTGGACGATATCCACATAGGCTTCTCGTTGGATAAGCACCATGACCTTTTTCGCGCCCATACGTTTTGCTAGCAGTGCAGACATAATATTGGCTTCGTCATCATTTGTGACCGCAATAAATACATCGGTTTGATCTATGTGTTCTTCAAGTAAAAGTTCCTGATCCGAAGCATCACCATTAAACACGGTGCAGTTTTCGAGTTTTTCAGACAGGCTTTCAGCCCGCTCGAGACTGTGCTCAATTAACTTGACTGAATGATTCTTTTGCAAACGTTTGGCTAAACCAAAACCAATGTTACCGCCACCCGCAATCATGATATTTCGGTATGAATTATCTAGCTTTTGCATCTCGCTCATTACCGCGCGAACGTGGCGAGTATCAGCAACAAAGAAGACTTCATCATCAGCTTCAATAATCGTGGTTCCGCGCGGCATAATTGCTTTGCCTTTACGGAAAATAGCCGCAACACGGGTATCAATATTAGGCATATGTTCGCGTAGTGCAGCCAGAGCGTTACCGACCAATGGACCGCCATAATAGGCTTTTACAGCAACTAAGCTCAGTTTACCCTTTGCAAACTGAAGCACTTGTAATGCACCTGGGTATTGCACTAAGCGCTCAATATAGGATGTGACCAGCTGTTCAGGCGCGATTAATTCGTCAATAACAAAACCACCACGGGTTTTAGCATCACTGCCTTTTACTTCAGTATTGATGAAGAGTTTATCTTGAAGGTCTAGGTAGGCTTCAGATCGGATACGAGCAATTTTAGTCGGCGTACCAAATAAGCTATAAGCAATATGGCATGCCGCCATATTACATTCGTCGCTATTGGTCACAGCAATGAGCATGTCAGCATCTTCTGCGCCGGCTTTTTTCAAGGTACTTGGATGCGCACCGTGGCCAATAACTGTCTGCAAGTCGAACTTATCTTGTAAATATTTAACCCGAGTTCGGTCATTATCAACAAGGGTAATATCGTTGTTCTCGCCAACAAGGTTTTCAGCGAGTGTGCCGCCAACTTGTCCTGCGCCTAAAATAATAATCTTCATTACTGTGCTGGTATCCCTGCTATAACACGCTTAATCCGCTTTAACTAAGCGGGCGTAATAAAAGCCATCCATATTGTTTTGACCGGGTAGGATCTGCCATCCGATGTCGTCAGCTGACGATTGCTGAGCAATCGGTACTAATGTCGCATCGGGTGTGCGCTGTAAAAACTGTTCTATTTGCTGACTATTCTCTTGGGGCAAAATAGAGCAGGTCGCATATAACATGGTGCCGCCTGGTTTTAGCCATTTCCAGCAATGATCAATGATTTGCTGTTGTAGTAGAGCTAGTTCTTCAATATCGCTGTTTTTACGTAACCATTTAATATCGGGATGACGACGGATAACGCCAGTTGCTGAGCAAGGTGCATCTAATAGAATGCGGTCAAACTTATCACCTTGCCACCAACTATCAATATCGGCCGCATCACCATGAATAACTTGCGCTTTTAAATTTAATCTGTCCAGATTTTGTTGCACTCGCTCTAAACGTTTAGCATCAAAATCAACAGCGATCATTGAGATACTAGGCTCGCACTCTATGGTGTGACAGGTTTTACCGCCAGGAGCAGCGCAAGCATCAAGAACTTGCTCGTTTGCCTGAGGCGCTAATAAGGTTGCGGCCCATTGAGCTGCTCCATCTTGAACAGATGCAGAACCTTCAGCAAAGCCGGGTAGTTGCATGACATCTTTTGGCGCAGCTAATAAAATAGCATCATTACTGTCACCAGCTGTTGCTTCAATTTCTTGTTCAGCAAGTTGACTCAGGTAGCTATCGCGGGTTTGCGATAATTGATTATTACGCAACCACATCGGAGGGCGTAGATGGCTTTGCTCAATGATCTCAGCCCAGTTTTCTGGGTAAGCACTTTTAAGGCGCTTTATAAACCAAGCGGGAGTGTTGTATTTTAACGTGTCATTATCTGTATTTAATGGTGCTTCTTTACGCTGAATGTTGCGTAAAACACCATTGATGACTTTGACAAGACCATCAAACTTCATTTGTCGACAGGCTTCGGCCGTTTCTGAAATCGCGGCATGAGCAGGAATACGAGTGAAGTAGAGTTGGTAGCAACCGACTAAAAGTAATTGGTGCAATACCCGCTGTTTGCCTTTAAAAGGTTTACTTAAACAGTCACTAACGCACTTGTCTAATTGCGGTAATTGGCGCATTACGCCATAACAAAGCTCAGCTAATAGCGCTTTATCTTTACCGTTTTCCAAGTGCTGTTGTTGATCTGGCAGGGCAACTGATAGCGAGATACCTTTTTCTAACACATTGAAAATGGCTCTTGCAGCAAGGGCTCTAACATTCATTAAGCTTGTGCCTCTTTGTGTTCGTCAGCGCTAATAAAGCAGGTGCCTTCAGCAAACCATTCAGCCCGAGAATTTAAAATATCTGCCACAGGCATTTGTTTCTTTCCGGGAAGCTGCATTACTTGCAGTTGCAGGGTGCCTTTACCAGTCGCAACAGTGACGCCTTGCTTATTACTTTCAATAATCGTTCCCGGAGCAGCATTAGTTTGCTCGGCAGAGTAACCAGCTTGCCAAACCTTAATAGTATTATCTTGCAGTGAAAAGTGACTTGCAGGCCAAGGATTGAAGGCTCGAATTTCTTGCCAGAGCTGTTTCGCGTCCTTGTTCCAATCGATTTGCGCTTCTTCTTTTGACAATTTTTCAGCGTAATTAGCTAAAGCTTCATCTTGTACTTCTGGAGTTATTGACCCATCACTAATACCCATTAATGCTTCGATGAGCGCAGTAGGACCTTGCTCAGCAAGCTTGCTGTATAAAGTGGCTGAAGTATCAGTATCTTCAATTTTTAATGAGGTTTTTAGCAGCATGTCACCGGTATCTAAACCGATGTCCATTTGCATAATCGTTACACCAGTTTCACTATCACCGGCCCATAAAGCACGTTGAATAGGTGCGGCGCCTCGCCATCTAGGCAAAATAGATCCATGGACGTTAATGCAACCTAATTGCGGAGTGTCTAATACTATCTTTGGCAGGATTAACCCGTAAGCCACAACCACCATAATATCGGCATTTAAAGAGGCAAGTTCAGTTTGAGCTTCCTCTTTGCGAAGTGAAGGTGGCTGATAAACAGGGATGTCATTGGCAACAGCCAACTGCTTAACTGGGCTCGCTTGGAGCTTTTTGCCTCGACCTGCAGGTCTATCTGGTTGCGAGTATACCGCAACCACATTATGTTCAGAGTCGATCAGGGCTTGCAGGTGTAAAGCTGCAAAGTCAGGGGTACCAGCAAAGATAATATTTAACGGTTTCAAATGGAGTCCTATGCTTCTTTAGCTTCTAAACGTGCTTCTTTCTCAAGCTTTTTCTTAATACGGTCACGTTTCATCTTTGATAAGTAATCAACGAAAAGCTTACCTTGTAGATGATCCATTTCATGCTGAAGACAGATAGCAAATAACTCATCCGCTTCAACTGTAAATTCTTCACCGTTACGGTCTAATGCTTTCAAAGTGACAAACTCAGAGCGATCAACTTTGGCATAAATACCAGGAACCGATAAACAACCTTCTTCATTTGTGAAATCGCCGCTTTTAGCAATAATTTCAGGATTAATGAAAATTGTTGGGCGTTCAACCTCGTCTTGTAAGTCCATTACAATCAATTGTTGATGGAAATCCACTTGGGTTGCCGCTAAACCAATGCCTTTTTCTTCGTACATTGTTTCTAACATGTTATCAATTTGGGTTTGTAGACCTTCGCCGAAATCGGTTACTGGCTTGGCTACAGTACGTAATCTTTCATCTGGAAAGCGTAAAACTTTTAATAATGGCATATATAAACTCTTAACAAGTCTGTCAAATTTCAGCCAGTTAGCTATACTGACTAAGTTAATGGGTTAATTTTAATCCTTACTGACCATCAATAACAGCAAAAGCTCTAATAAAGAGCTAAACACATGGAATGAACCATGAAACGGATATTTTTACTCGCGTTTTTGACACTAAGTACACTGTTAGTTAATGCAGATACATTAACATTAAAGTCAGGTCACCCTGATTCATACATCGTTAAGAAAGGTGATACCCTCTGGGATATCTCTGCTTTCTTCTTAGACGATCCTTGGCGCTGGCCTAAATTATGGGGCGCAAATCCACAGATTGCGAATCCACACCTTATATATCCTGGTGACAGATTAACTCTCGTATTTATCGATGGTGAACCTCGCTTGGTATTAAAACAGCATATCAAAAAAGGTCCAGAAGGGCGTGTTAGTGCCAAAGGTGGTCCAATACCAGCGATTGATCTTGCATTAATTCAACCTTATATAGTCCAAAATCGTATTGTTGACCCAGAATGGGTGGCTGGTTTACCGATGATATTAGATGGCGAAAGCCCATCGCGTCATCATGTGGTTAATGATGTGGTTTACATTAATGAGAATTTACCCGTGGGTAAAAAGCTTGCGATTTACCAAGAGGGGCGTGAGTTTTTAGATAAAGAAACTGGCGATACTTTAGGGCAAGAAATTATCTTAACGGCTAGCGGGCGTGTGACTGAATCTGGTGCAGTATCAAAAGTACAGCTTTTAAGTAGTTTACGTGAAACCAAAGCAGGTTTTAGGGTTGCTCCAGTTGAAGATGAAGCACTAATGTCAGCTTATTTCATTCCTAAAGCTGCTCCTGGTGCAGAACCGGCTAGCGTTATTGCTACTGAAAAAAATATTCGAGAAGTCGGTAAATTGGATATTGTTTACTTAGATAAAGGTGAGCAAGACAATATTGAGACTGGGCATGTTTTTTCAATCTATCGTAATGGTGAGCAAATAGTTATTAATGGTGATGGTAAGCCAGTATCAACACTTGAACGAAGTGCTTATGACCGTATGAAAGCTAAAGTGTCAGATGATGATGTCTACATGATGCCAGATATTTATCACGGTAAACTAATGGTATTCAAAGTCTTTGAAAAAACCAGTATGGCGATTGTGATTGCTAATGAACGTCCTGTGCGTGTTGATGACAAATTGATCACGCCTAAAAGTACCGACTTAAGAGGCGAATAAATAACTGAAAAACTGGTCGACTGGCTAGTTGTTTGTGCAGTATCCGGGCTAGGACCCGCTCGGATTCAACAATTGCTGACTCAAATGGATGTTGAGGAATTAAGGCAACGTTTAGAGTTTGAAAAGCAGTCTTTGCCGTTATCGGCAAAGCTGTTATCTCAATGTCAGATTGATTTTGATAAAGTTGATGCTGCGCTTGAATGGCAACAACAATCTCCTGAGCATCATATTCTTTGCTTCTCAGATCCCGATTATCCATCTTTACTGAAACAAATATCTGATCCACCTTCAATACTATTTGTAAAAGGCCAATTGCCAAGCTTACTGTTGCCTTCTATTGGTATGGTGGGGAGTCGAAACGCATCTGTAGGTGGTTTAAATACGGCCAATGCATTGGCTGCTGAACTAGTTCAATTAGGTTTTTCGATAACCAGTGGTATGGCAACGGGTATTGATGGTGCTGCTCATAAAGCAGCATTAGGCAATAACGGCTCGACGGTTGCTGTATTGGGTACTGGAGTCGATTGTATCTATCCCAAAAGGCACAGTAACTTATATCAGCAGATTCAACAGTCTGGCTGTGTTGTCAGTGAGTACTGGCCTAAGATAGGTCCTTTTGCTGGTAACTTCCCAAAACGCAATCGAATCATAAGTGGTTTATCTCTCGGCAGTATTGTAGTCGAAGCGACACGTAAGAGCGGATCATTAATTACTGCAAGGTTAGCCATGGAGCAAAATCGAGAAGTGTTTGCGGTGCCCGGTTCTGTGGCGGGTGGTTATCATCAAGGTTGTCATGATTTGTTAAAGAATGGCGCTAAATTAGTAGAGTGTGCTGCAGATGTTGTTGAAGAATTGTCCACAATGACAAGCTTTCACCTTGAAGATGTCGCTAATCGTCACCATATAGAAGATAATACAACAAATTTGCCATTTTCTGCGCTGTTAGCTAGTGTAGGTTATGAGACTACTAGTATAGACACGGTAGTCGAGCATAGCGGGAAGTCGATAGATCTGGTGTTAGTAGAAATGCTTGAACTTGAATTACAGGGCTGGGTTGCGCAAGTACCTGGTGGTTACGTCAGACTAGAGAGGAGATAACCATATGTTTGATATCCTCATGTATCTTTTTGAGAACTATGTTCATAGTGAAGTTGAACTATTAGTTGATGAAGATGAACTTACTAAAGAGCTAACCCGTGCGGGTTTTCATCAAGCTGACATTTTAAAAGCCCTATCGTGGCTAGAGCGTTTAGCTGATTTACAAGAAAGCGATAAGCCTTACTTGTGTAATCACGCTCAGCATTCATTTCGTATTTATACTAAAGACGAAATGGCTAAATTGGATGTAGAAAGCCGCGGCTTTATTTTGTTCTTAGAGCAAATCCAAGTGCTGACTGTTGAAACACGTGAAATGGTCATCGAGCGTGTAATGGCGTTAGACGAAACCTCCTTAATCTTGGAAGATTTAAAATGGGTGGTGTTGATGGTGCTGTTTAATGTACCAGGCAACGAATCAGCTTATGAACAAATGGAAGATCTTATTTTTGAACAGCCTGATGGCCGTTTACACTCTTAAGGTTTTACTATTTATGAAGAAGTGACTAAAAAGGAGGCTAGGCCTCCTTTTTTGATCTTCATTTTTGCTACTATCATTGTATACAACAAATGAAAGGCTGAGCTCAGCTTCGGTCTTACATCTTAATTGAGAGTCACATGTCTAAAATTGATCAGCAGTTATTTAGCGCTCACGAACATGCTTTAGAAAAAGAGTTTGAGCTCTGCCCTAAGTGTGGCTGCGAATTGTCGGTTAAAAATAGCAAACATGGTGGCTTTGTTGGTTGTAATAATTATCCGACTTGTGATTTTACCCGACCATTAGTGCAACACGAGTCAATAGAGACACAAGTGATAGAAGGTTCTGAATGCCCAGAGTGTGGTAATGAACTTGCTGTAAAATCTGGTCGATTTGGAATTTTTATTGGCTGCACCAATTACCCTACTTGTTCTCATATTGAAAAACATGATCATGATGCAGAAGCGGAAGAGATAACCTGTCCACATTGTAAAAAAGGCCACCTTGAGTCGCGCACTAGTCGTTATGGTAAAACCTTTTTTGCTTGCAGCAGTTATCCGAAGTGCAAATATTTAGTGAACTACCCGCCACATAACGAGACCTGTCCTGAATGTGACTTCGGTATTTTGGTTGAACGAAAAGGTGCTGCGGGTAGCCGTTTAGAGTGTCCTCAAAAATCTTGTAAATATAAGCGTCCGCTTTAATATTTTCATTTGGCTGAATGTATATCAGTATTTGTTCATATCCATATAGTCTGTATAATTTGCCATTAATTTAAAAAGGTTAAAGGGTATTTCATGCAGCGGTTGCAACCATCTGAAATTAACAAGGTGTTTGTTGAAGGAGGCGTTATGGCCTATCCCACAGAGGCGGTTTACGGCCTCGGGTGTGATCCTGATAATCTTGCTGCTATTCAAAAATTGCTGGATATAAAGCAGCGACCTTGGCAAAAAGGCCTCATCTTAGTCGCCAGTGATTATCAGCAACTTAAGCCCTATATCGACGAATCTCAATTATCCGAAGCTCAACTTGCTTTTGCATTCAGCAAATGGCCGGGCCCTTTTACCTTTGTTATGCCAATTAAAGCGGGTGTCAGTAAACTGCTTTGTGGTGACTTCGACTCAATTGCCGTGCGTGTGTCTTCACACCCTGTGGTAAGAGCACTATGTGATAGCGTGAATAAACCTTTGGTTTCCAGTAGCGCAAATTTAGCGGGTCAAGAACCAGCAATGTCCGCAGCAGAAATACAGCATACTTTTCCAACTGATGTTAGCGCACTTGTGCTTGGTGAATTAGGTTCACAACGTCAGCCTTCAACGATTATCGATGCCCGTAGTGGCAAAATATTACGTAATGGACAATAAGGATTTTGATATGGCAATACCTGATGCCTCTGTAGTAAAGCAATATTTGTTATCTCTTCAAGCAAGCATCTGTGAAGGGCTTGAGGCATTAGATGGAAAAGCCAAATTCCAAGCTGAGTCATGGGAACGCGCTGAAGGTGGTGGTGGAACCAGTAGAGTACTAACCAAAGGTAAAGTGTTCGAGCAAGCTGGGGTTAATTTTTCTCACGTGATGGGTGCTGCTATGCCTGCATCGGCGACAGCGCATCGTCCTGAATTAGCTGGTCGTAGTTTTGAAGCTATGGGCGTGTCATTAGTTATACATCCAAATAATCCATTTATTCCGACCACTCATGCTAATGTGCGATTTTTTATCGCCCATAAAGATGGTGCTGATCCTGTTTGGTGGTTTGGCGGAGGATTTGACTTAACTCCGTATTATCCTTTCGAGGAAGATGTTGTTTCTTGGCATCAAACAGCTGCAGACATTTGTGCACCATTTGGTGAAGATGTTTACCCTAAATATAAGAAATGGTGTGATGAATACTTTTTCTTACCACATCGCAATGAAACTCGCGGTGTTGGTGGTTTATTCTTTGATGACCTGAATGAGCATGGTTTTGAGAAAAGCTTTGAGTTTATGCAAGCTGTGGGAAGTGGTTTCTTAACCGCTTATGCACCAATTGTAGAGCGTAACAAAGAGCTTGAGTACAACGATGACGAGCGTCAGTTCCAGTTATACCGTCGTGGTCGCTATGTTGAATTTAACTTGGTTTATGATCGAGGCACCTTGTTTGGCCTGCAAACAGGAGGGCGCACCGAATCTATATTGATGTCGATGCCACCGCTAGTGCGTTGGGAGTATGGCTTTACGCCAGAGGAAGACTCTCAAGAAGCTGAATTATACGAGCGCTACCTTAAGCCACAAGACTGGTTAAAACTCGAGAGTTAATCTTTATTTCGCATATTATTGGCGAGAGTTGAAATGGCCTGAAATATCACTTGTCGATGTTCAGGCTTTTTTATTGCCTGAATAATAGCTTGTTCCATACAGGCTAACCATTGATCCACCATCGTTTGATCAATAGCGAATGGCATATGCCTTGCTCTTAAAGCGGGATGGCCGTATTTCTGTTGATACAACTGCGGTCCACCTAACCAACCACTTAAAAATTCAAACAGTTTCTGTTCGGAATCAGCAATCGGTGCTCGATGAATGGCCAGTAAACTTTGGGTGTCGGTGCTTTGTTGCATCTGCTGATAAAAATACTGAGCAATTAAGCGAATGGTTTTTTCACCACCAATTAAATCGTAGGCATTGGACTGAGCGGGATCTCTATCATCTTGCTGTTGCTTATTTGCAAAAATCTTTTTAAACCAATTCATTATTTTAAGTGCTGCTAATTAAATTTAATTCTCAATTTGACGATTATAACGACATTTTATGGCTAGGTGTATGTAGAGATAAAACCTGTAAATCTTAATTGTTAATGTTTTGCTACAAATCTATTCACACATTGACTGTATTTCCTTTCATAACCCCGTTAAATTATCAGGGTTAGATCAAAAACAATAATAACAGGGAGTAAGACATGTCCAAATTCGCACCGTCTCTTACGGTCATTGCGATATCAGTTGCTTTGCTGGGGTGTAATCAAACACAACAGCAAGACCCACAAGTCACTATCAACAAAAATCCTTATCCGAGCACTTATCAGGCTCTGCCGCGAAACTCGACTTTATTAACGAATGCAACCGTGCTCACAGGTACAGGCGAAAAGCTTGAGCAAGCTGATGTATTAATGATTGATGGAAAAATCAAAGCGGTAGGCGCGCAGCTTGCTGGTGAGTTAATTGCTGGCGCTACAGTTATTGATGCAACAGATATGTGGATTACTCCTGGCATTATTGATGTGCACTCGCACTTAGGTGTTTACCCAAGCCCTGGTGCAGATGCGCACAATGACGGCAATGAAGTGACCAACCCAAATACAGCAGAAGTCTGGGCGGAGCATAGCGTTTGGCCACAAGACCCAGCATTTAATCGCGCTCGAGAAGGCGGGGTGACTACGCTGCAAATTCTTCCTGGCTCAGCCAACTTAATTGGTGGCCGTGGTGTTACGTTAAAAAATACCCCAGCGACGACCATGCAAGCAATGAAATTTCCTGATGCGCCATATGGTCTAAAAATGGCCTGTGGTGAGAACCCTAAAGGGGCTTATGGTAGAGGGCAAAAAGTGGCTCCTATGACGAGAATGGGCAATATGGCAGGTTATCGCCAAGCCTTTATCGAAGCTACAGAATACAAGCGTGCATGGGATAAATATGAGTCAGACTATGCAGCTGGTTTAAATCCACAAGCACCAGAGCGGGATTTAACCAAAGACACACTTAAAAGTGTATTAGAAGGCGAGATCTTAATTCATAACCATTGTTATAAAGCTGAAGAAATGGCGATGATGGTGGATTTAGGCAAAGAGTTTAACTACCACTCAGGTACGTTCCATCATGCCATTGAAGGTTACAAAATTGCTGACCTGCTTGCTGAGAATGGTAATTGTGCTGCCATGTGGCCAGATTGGTGGGGCTTTAAAATGGAAGCTAACGATATGATCGTTGAAAATGTCGCGATGGTTGATGCGGTTAAAAACTCTTGTGCTGTGGTGCATTCAGACTCAAGCAGCACAATTCAACGTTTAAACCAAGAAACAGCCAAAATCATGTTTAGCGCTAACCAACATGGATTTGAATTAACTGAAGAGCATGTCATCAGTTGGATCACCTCTAATGCGGCTAAATCGTTAGGTATTGCAGATAAAACTGGCTCCCTTGAAGTGGGTAAAAATGCCGATGTCGTCATTTGGAATAGCAATCCATTTAGCGTTTATGCTCAGGCAAATAAAGTATTCATCGACGGCGCGAAAGTGTTTGATAGACAGGATGACGCTTACCGTGCAAAAAGTGACTTTATGCTAGGCCAACAATAAGGAGCAAGACATTGAAACATTTTAATTATTCACTCGTTGCTATCTCAATGCTTGCAGGTTTATTGCCAGCAATAGTTCAAGCAGACACCTTGGCGGTGACTAACGCTAAAATCTATACTTCTACTGAACAAGGCGTACTGACCAATGCATCGGTCATTATTGAAGACGGTAAAATTATTCAGGTTAACCCTGATGTTGTTACAGCCGACACTATTATTGATGCTAAAGGCGGCATTTTAACGCCAGGTTTTATTGGTGCGATGAACTCACTAGGCTTAGTTGAAGTGGGCCAAGAGAAAATGACGCGCGACACTAACGACAAAGCCGCTGATATGACCTTTGATCCAAGCTTAGCTTTTAATCCAAAAAGCGTAGCGATACCTTTTGCAAGAAAAGGTGGGATAACTCGCAATATTGTGGCACCAGGTGGTGGCGAAACCATCTTTTCAGGCCAAACAATTGAAGTCACACTAACTGGCGATTGGGACAGTGTGGTTGCAACCGAGCAAGCATTGTTTGTTTCATTAGGCGCTAAGCATGACGGTTCGCGTATTATTGGTATGCAAAACCTGATTAATAAATTGGATGAGCGCCAAAAAGCGCTTACTAAGGCAGAAAGTAAAAAGTCAGATAAAGATGCAGCTAAAGAGCCAACTAAAGAAGAGTTAATCATTAATGCTGTACTCAGTGGTGATAAGCCATTAATCGCATATGCTGATCGCGGTAGTGATATTATGCAGCTGATTAAACTTAAGCAGCGATTTAACATTGATTTGGTATTACTTGAAGCCGCTGATGCGATCACACTGGCTGATGAAATTGCTAAAGCGGAAATTCCTGTTGTGATGGATGCACTGAGAAACTTACCTGAAAGTTTTGATTCTTTGCATAATTCGCTGGATAACGCAGGCAAATTAAGTAAAGCTGGCGTCAAAGTGGTGCTCGCGACACCTGGTGATGCTCACGGTAATTATGCTTTGCGCTACAGTGCGGGCAATGCCGTTGCAAATGGTATGGATTACCAAGAAGCTATGGCCTCGATAACCAGTAATGTCGCAGATACCTTTCACCTAGATGCTGGGCGAATAGCTGTTGGCATGCCAGCAGATATCGTACTGTGGAGTGGCGATCCGTTTGAGTACAGTAGCCATATTGAGAAAATGTGGATTGGCGGTGAAGAGCAAAGCACTGAAAGCCGTCAAGATGTACTACGTGACCGCTATATGACCAAATCCTCAATGCCGCAGGCTTACACAAAGTAGGGCATGAGATAATAAACCATAAATGAAAGAGAGAATATTGATGACCGATAAGTATGCTGTATTTGGCAATCCAATCGCACAAAGTAAATCGCCATATATTCATACCGAGTTTGCTAAACAAACTCAGCAAACGATGAGCTATCAAGCTATTCTTGCACCGGTTGATCAATTCTCTCAATCATTAATGGCTTTTTTTACTGCTGGTGGCAAAGGGGCTAATGTAACGGCGCCTTTTAAAGAGCAAGCCTTTGCAGCTTGTGATGAGCTAAGTGATTTAGCTAAGCTTGCTGGTGCAGTAAATACTCTTATCTATTTACCTGATGGTCGTATTCGCGGCGACAATACTGATGGCATAGGTTTAGTAACCGATGTGATACAGCATTTTGGTGACATTGCTGGTAAACGCTTATTACTTGTAGGTGCTGGTGGTGCAGCGAGAGGTTGTATTAAGCCGTTACTGCAAGCGGGTGTAAAGCTGACTATTTGTAATCGCACTTTTAGTAAAGCGCAAAACCTTGCTGAATTATTTATAGAGTTTGGTGATGTTACTGCGAAACCAATTTATGAGTTAGATTCACCTTTCGACCTTATTGTAAATTCAACTTCTGCAGGTTTGGCTGGAGAACTCATTACTTTACCTTCAAGTATTATTAATTCAGCCACACAATGTTACGACATGTCCTATGGCGCCGAAGTGACCTTGTTTAATCAATGGGCATTATCGCAAGGTGCGGATCAAGTCGCTGATGGCCTAGGAATGTTAGTTGGACAAGCTGCACAGAGTTTTAGTATCTGGCGTGGAGTCATGCCAAAGACTCAAGTGGTGCATGACACTCTACGTGCTCAATTGTCTTAAAGGTTAGCAGTATGAATCAAAGTATTATCTTTACAGATATAGTGGAATGGGATCAAGCAAGCAAACAGTTATCCTTAATTGTTCAGGTGCAAGGCATGAATGTGACGTGTATGATTAGCCTTACTACTCTAGAAAAGTTGGCATCGATGAACATTCAAAATGAACAACAAGCAATTGCAGCGTTTGAACTTGTTCGATTTGATATAGAGGATTTAGCTGAAACACTCATCGAATCAGAATCATTCGATGAGCAAGGCTTAATTCATGTCTAATGATTGAGTGTAAATTAGCTCGACTGCTGCAAGTCAACGAGGTACTCGTTTTTTAATCTTACATAGTTGTCGGCAGATTGCGGTAAGAAAGCGAGTTCTTTTTCAGTTAATGGGCGCACTTGTTTACAAGGGCTGCCAACATATAAATAGCCGCTCTGTAATATCTTTCCTGGTGGAACCAATGAGCCAGCACCTAAAATCACATCATCTTCAATCACCGCACCATCAAGAATGATTGCACCCATACCAACAAGAACGCGATTACCCACACTGCATCCATGTAACATAGCTTTATGACCAATCGTAACATCATCACCTATTAGTAATGGATTACCTTCAGGGTTAGAAGGTGATTTACGAGTTACATGTAATACCGAACCATCTTGAACATTGCTGCGTTTACCAATCTTAATAACATTGACATCACCACGAGCTGCAACCATCGGCCAAATACTCGCATCATGATCTAATGTGATATCACCAACGATGACTGCTGCACTATCTACATAGACATTATCAGCTAAAGTAGGATGAATTCCCTGATAAGAACGAATTGAGCTAAACATATAAAAATCCCTGATTAATGTAATTAGATTAAGTATAAGGCCTAAAAGGGCTGCTTTGCTGCTAAAAAAGCATAAAAAATAGCTGATTAGTTTAAAATCTCAGCAAGCGAACCTTAAAAGTGAATAATCTTCAAAAAAGCCCTTGCACGGTTTCATAATCTCCCTATAATGCGCATCCACTGACACGGCGACAGGCCACTAGGCTCAACGTATCAGGGTTAGTTAAGAAGCTTTTAAACTTCATAATTAACGGGCAGAAAAGAGTTTTTAAATTAGTTTAAAAAACGCTTGACGCCAACAACGGGAAGTGTAGAATACGCCTCCTCAAGCCAACGACCTAGCGTCTAACGGCGATATCTGAAAAATTGATATCACGCTCTTTAACAATCAAACAAGTAAATCTGTGTGGACACTCACAGGTGTTGAGTTAATCGAAATTGCTGCTTAGGTAGCAATCAAAATTATTATCAATGTAACGATGAGTGTTCATAGCAATATGTAACAAACAGGATGTAGATTCTTCCGAGTCTGCATAATGTAATCAGAATTCATTGAGCCGTTGTTGCCTTCGGGTAATAACAAAAAAACTTTAATTGAAGAGTTTGATCATGGCTCAGATTGAACGCTGGCGGCAGGCCTAACACATGCAAGTCGAGCGGTAACAGGAAGAAGCTTGCTTCTTTGCTGACGAGCGGCGGACGGGTGAGTAATGCCTAGGGATCTGCCCAGTCGAGGGGGATAACAGTTGGAAACGACTGCTAATACCGCATACGCCCTACGGGGGAAAGGAGGGGACCTTCGGGCCTTTCGCGATTGGATGAACCTAGGTGGGATTAGCTAGTTGGTAAGGTAATGGCTTACCAAGGCGACGATCCCTAGCTGTTCTGAGAGGATGATCAGCCACACTGGGACTGAGACACGGCCCAGACTCCTACGGGAGGCAGCAGTGGGGAATATTGCACAATGGGGGAAACCCTGATGCAGCCATGCCGCGTGTGTGAAGAAGGCCCTAGGGTTGTAAAGCACTTTCAGTAGGGAGGAAAGGTAGTGGTTTAATACGCCATTACTGTGACGTTACCTACAGAAGAAGGACCGGCTAACTTCGTGCCAGCAGCCGCGGTAATACGAGGGGTCCAAGCGTTAATCGGAATTACTGGGCGTAAAGCGTACGCAGGCGGTTCATTAAGCCAGATGTGAAATCCCCGGGCTCAACCTGGGAATTGCATTTGGAACTGGTGAACTAGAGTCTTGTAGAGGGGGGTAGAATTTCAGGTGTAGCGGTGAAATGCGTAGAGATCTGAAGGAATACCGGTGGCGAAGGCGGCCCCCTGGACAAAGACTGACGCTCATGTACGAAAGCGTGGGGAGCAAACAGGATTAGATACCCTGGTAGTCCACGCCGTAAACGATGTCTACTCGGAGTTTGGTGCCTTGAGCACTGGGCTCCCAAGCTAACGCATTAAGTAGACCGCCTGGGGAGTACGGCCGCAAGGTTAAAACTCAAATGAATTGACGGGGGCCCGCACAAGCGGTGGAGCATGTGGTTTAATTCGATGCAACGCGAAGAACCTTACCTACTCTTGACATCCAGAGAATTCGCTAGAGATAGCTTAGTGCCTTCGGGAACTCTGAGACAGGTGCTGCATGGCTGTCGTCAGCTCGTGTTGTGAAATGTTGGGTTAAGTCCCGCAACGAGCGCAACCCCTATCCTTATTTGCCAGCACGTTATGGTGGGAACTCTAGGGAGACTGCCGGTGATAAACCGGAGGAAGGTGGGGACGACGTCAAGTCATCATGGCCCTTACGAGTAGGGCTACACACGTGCTACAATGGCGTATACAGAGGGTTGCAAAGCCGCAAGGTCTAGCTAATCTCACAAAGTACGTCGTAGTCCGGATTGGAGTCTGCAACTCGACTCCATGAAGTCGGAATCGCTAGTAATCGTAGATCAGAATGCTACGGTGAATACGTTCCCGGGCCTTGTACACACCGCCCGTCACACCATGGGAGTGGGCTGCACCAGAAGTAGATAGTCTAACCTTCGGGGGGACGTTTACCACGGTGTGGTTCATGACTGGGGTGAAGTCGTAACAAGGTAGCCCTAGGGGAACCTGGGGCTGGATCACCTCCTTACCTATACGACTAACTTAATGTTTGTTGAGTGTTCACACAGATTGCTTGTTACTCCTTGATGGAGTTGAGCGAAATGCGCCGCCAGCCGGTTAGCATTGTTCTTTAACAATTTGGAAAGCTGATAGTATTTAATTGCATGAGTCTGTCATGTTAATTAATACAAATCGTATTATTGGGAAGTTAATCCCTTTTCAGTAATACATTGAGTTCTCAAAACACTTTATTAAGTGTCTTGAATATTCTAAAAACTAAGGCGAATTTGTGTACTCGTAAGAGATGCAAATTAGTAATAAACCAGCTAGTTACGGTACGACTGTTAAGGCTATGGGCTTTAACAACAGTTTGTTTCTTTTAGAAACTTATTTGGGTTGTATGGTTAAGTGACTAAGCGTATACGGTGGATGCCTTGGCAGTCAGAGGCGATGAAGGACGTAGTAACTTGCGAAAAGCGTTGGCGAGCTAGTAACAAGCATTTGAGCTAACGATGTCCGAATGGGGAAACCCGGCCACATAAGTGGTCATCATAACGTGAATACATAGCGTTATGAGGCGAACCTGGGGAACTGAAACATCTAAGTACCCAGAGGAAAAGAAATCAACCGAGATTCCCCTAGTAGCGGCGAGCGAACGGGGATTAGCCCTTAAGTCTATGGGGTGTTAGTGGAATGTGTTGGAAAGCACAGCGGCACAGGGTGATAGCCCCGTACATGAAAACTAACCATAGATGAAATCGAGTAAGGCGGGACACGTGACATCCTGTTTGAATATGGGGGGACCATCCTCCAAGGCTAAATACTCCTGACTGACCGATAGTGAACCAGTACCGTGAGGGAAAGGCGAAAAGAACCCCTGTGAGGGGAGTGAAATAGAACCTGAAACCGTGTACGTACAAGCAGTGGGAGCGGTTCTTGAGACCGTGACTGCGTACCTTTTGTATAATGGGTCAGCGACTTACATTTTGTAGCGAGGTTAAGCGAATAGCGGAGCCGTAGGGAAACCGAGTGTTAACTGCGCGTTTAGTTGCAAGGTGTAGACCCGAAACCGAGTGATCTAGCCATGGGCAGGTTGAAGGTTGAGTAACATCAACTGGAGGACCGAACCGACTAATGTTGAAAAATTAGCGGATGACTTGTGGCTGGGGGTGAAAGGCCAATCAAACTCGGAGATATCTGGTTCTCCTCGAAAGCTATTTAGGTAGCGCCTCGAGCGAATACCACTGGGGGTAGAGCACTGTTAAGGCTAGGGGGTCATCCCGACTTACCAACCCTTTGCAAACTCCGAATACCAGTGAGTACTACTCGGGAGACAGACGGCGGGTGCTAACGTCCGTCGTCAAAAGGGAAACAACCCAGACCATCAGCTAAGGTCCCAAAGTTATTGCTAAGTGGGAAACGATGTGGGAAGGCTTAGACAGCTAGGATGTTGGCTTAGAAGCAGCCATCATTTAAAGAAAGCGTAATAGCTCACTAGTCGAGTCGGCCTGCGCGGAAGATTTAACGGGGCTAAGCAATACACCGAAGCTATGGGTTTGCTCTTATGAGCAAGCGGTAGAGGAGCGTTCTGTAAGCGGTTGAAGGTGAAGGGGTAACCCACACTGGACGTATCAGAAGTGCGAATGCTGACATGAGTAACGATAATGGGGGTGAAAAACCCCCACGCCGAAAGACCAAGGGTTCCTGTCCAACGTTAATCGGGGCAGGGTGAGTCGACCCCTAAGGCGAGGCCGAAAGGCGTAGTCGATGGGAAACGGGTCAATATTCCCGTACTTCTGCTAACTGCGATGGAGAGACGGAGAAGGCTAGGCTAGCGCGGCGTTGGTTGTCCGCGTTTAAGACTGTAGGCTGTTCACTTAGGCAAATCCGGGTGAACACTAGGCTGAGAGTTGATGACGAGTCCCCAAGGGGATGAAGTAGTTGATGCCATGCTTCCAGGAAAATCTTCTAAGCTTCAGGTTAGTAGGAATCGTACCCCAAACCGACACAGGTGGTCGGGTAGAGAATACCAAGGCGCTTGAGAGAACTCGGCTGAAGGAACTAGGCAAAATGGTACCGTAACTTCGGGAGAAGGTACG
This sequence comes from Shewanella sp. GJ50-10, assembly GCF_055808815.1. Classification (NCBI taxonomy): domain Bacteria; kingdom Pseudomonadati; phylum Pseudomonadota; class Gammaproteobacteria; order Alteromonadales; family Shewanellaceae; genus Shewanella; species Shewanella sp. GJ50-10. The sequence continues at coordinate 4,560,993 of NZ_JBVVSS010000001.1, forward strand.
CTGCTGGCGGTGATGGGACTTGCTCCCTAAGCTGCTGGCAGTCGCAGATACCAGGTGGCTGCAACTGTTTATCAAAAACACAGTACTGTGCAAAATCGCAAGATGACGTATACGGTATGACGCCTGCCCGGTGCTTGAAGGTTAATTGATTGGGTTATCTTCGGAGAAGCTCATGATCGAAGCCCAAGTAAACGGCGGCCGTAACTATAACGGTCCTAAGGTAGCGAAATTCCTTGTCGGGTAAGTTCCGACCTGCACGAATGGCGTAATGATGGCCACGCTGTCTCCAGCCGAGACTCAGTGAAGTTGAAATTGCGGTGAAGATGCCGTATACCCGCGGCTAGACGGAAAGACCCCGTGAACCTTTACTATAGCTTGGCACTGAACATTGAACCTACATGTGTAGGATAGGTGGGAGACTTTGAAGCTTCGTCGCTAGATGAAGTGGAGTCAATCTTGAAATACCACCCTTGTAGTTTTGATGTTCTAACCGCGGCCCCTTATCGGGGTTCGGGACAGTGCCTGGTGGGTAGTTTGACTGGGGCGGTCTCCTCCCAAAGAGTAACGGAGGAGCACGAAGGTTGGCTAAGTACGGTCGGACATCGTACGGTTAGTGCAATGGCATAAGCCAGCTTAACTGCGAGACATACACGTCGAGCAGGTACGAAAGTAGGTCATAGTGATCCGGTGGTTCTGTATGGAAGGGCCATCGCTCAACGGATAAAAGGTACTCCGGGGATAACAGGCTGATACCGCCCAAGAGTTCATATCGACGGCGGTGTTTGGCACCTCGATGTCGGCTCATCACATCCTGGGGCTGAAGTCGGTCCCAAGGGTATGGCTGTTCGCCATTTAAAGTGGTACGCGAGCTGGGTTCAGAACGTCGTGAGACAGTTCGGTCCCTATCTGCCGTGGGCGTTGGATGATTGAAGGAAGCTGCTCCTAGTACGAGAGGACCGGAGTGGACGAACCGCTGGTGTTCGGGTTGTTATGCCAATAGCATTGCCCGGTAGCTACGTTCGGAATCGATAACCGCTGAAAGCATCTAAGCGGGAAGCGAGTCCTAAGATGAGTCATCCCTAGGAATTTAATTCCTCTAAAGAGCCGTTCGAGACTAGGACGTTGATAGGCAGGGTGTGTAAGCGTTGTGAGGCGTTGAGCTAACCTGTACTAATGACTCGTGAGGCTTAACCATACAACCCAGATAAGTTTTACCAGAAATGAGTCCAATCATTTCTTGGCACTGCCTACATCCATGTAGGTGTATCTGAGTTGATGGTAACTAGATTTATTACAAAAGACTTAGTGAAGAATTTAAAGCGCTTAATGAAGTGTGAACTCAAAGAAACAAACCAGCTTTCCGAATTTAGTTAATTGCGACAGCAGTTAACAGCCAAATTTGCTTGGTGACAATAGCATTGTGGTACCACCTGATCCCATCCCGAACTCAGTAGTGAAACGCAATAGCGCCGATGATAGTGTGGGGTCTCCCCATGTGAAAGTAGGTCATTGCCAAGCGCCTAATTTACTCGAAAGAGTAGCTTTATTACGATAAAGCGAGTCTACTAACCCTGACAAGTTAGCGACTTAAAAAGCATTTAGCATTACGCGCAAGCATTTTGCTAAAGGAGCGGTAGTTCAGTTGGTTAGAATACCGGCCTGTCACGCCGGGGGTCGCGGGTTCGAGTCCCGTCCGCTCCGCCAACACAAAGACGAAAGCCTCATCGAAAGATGAGGCTTTTTTCGTTTAAGCTTTTGGATAAAGCCCTATTACTTCTTGTTTATACAGAGTGATAGGGCTTTTTGCTATCTAAGGCTTTCTTTAAGCGTAATTGATGACCTAGATTAATGCGTTTTGATATGGGTTACTGTTAAAATCGATTTTAGCTAACAGTTTTAGGTGGGGTAAATTTGTATGAGTGGAAATTATAGGCCCGTGTATATTAGCTAAAAATTGTACACAACTCTCACTTTAAACTTAAAGATGTATTTTATGTGCTTTTTATAGCAAAGATGTTTTTATATTAGGCATTAGTAAGATATATTGCTGCTTTAACGCTTAGGTAAAATTATGAATTGTCGTCTTGGTTGCGGTGCATGCTGCATTGCACCTTCTATTACTAGTCCTATACCTGGAATGCCCAATGGTAAACCTGCAGGTGAGCGCTGTATTCAGCTAAATGATGATAATCTTTGTAAGATATTTGGTGAGCCTTCAAGACCTAAGGTATGCACTGATTTTACAGCAACGATAGATGTATGTAGCACGAGCAATGAGCAAGCTTTATGGTTGATCACCGACTTAGAGTCATCTACCTCCTAAGCTGCTAATGACAAAGTTACTATACATACAAAGCAATATTATTTAAGAAGTACTATTTAACGCTGGAACAAACTTATGCAACTAACACGATACACAGACTATGGCATACGTATTTTGATGTACCTTGCTGCACAACCGAAAAGAGAAACGTTATTTCGCATTGCCGAAGTGACGACTGTTTTTGAGCTGTCATCAAATCATGTTGCTAAGATCATTCATCATTTAGGAAAGCTTGGATATATTCAAACTATCCGAGGTAAAAGTGGTGGATTTAAATTAGCGGTGAAGCCTGCTGAGATAAATTTAGGGAAATTAGTGGGTGAACTCGAACCTTCATTAGCCCCTGTTAACTGTACCGAGCCTTACTGCCGTTTTACGCCAGCATGTAGCCTAAAGGGTATTCTAGCAAAGGCCGTAGCTGCGTATATGGAAGTGCTAAATGAATGTACTTTGGCTGATATCGTCAAGAATGCTGATGAGTTAATGGAGACATTACCTGATCTCTCTATCTCAGTACTTGAGCTGAACTAGTTCCTTCATTTTTAGCCATTGCGACAGGTAATAACTTGGAAGTATGAACTAAGTTAATACCTTTAGCTTCTAGTCGGTGAAGGTTCTTATTTAAAAAGCGCACTGTTTCTGGGTAAGGGTGCGCTATGACTACAATATTGCCATCTGTTTTCGCCTTACTAATAATTTGGCTAAATTGTTTTTCTAAAGCATGTTCACTGACATCATTATCTAGAAATATTTCTCTTCTCAATAATGGCACGCCATATTGCTGTGCTTTGTCACTTGCCTTACTAAAGCGAGTGGTCACGCTATCGACAAAATACAGGTCTTTTTTCTTCAAGCTTTCCATTAACCAGTTCATTGGACTATCTAATTGGGTTAGTAAACTGCCCATATGATTATTGGCGCCTTTGGCATATGGGATGTTATCAATCGATGCTTTCAGTTGGCTTTTAAGTTGTTGCTCATCCATGTCGTTGGTTAAACCACCATTCCCAAGCTTTTTGCCATTAAGTGCCTGCATTGGAATATGCAGCATAATTTCATTGCCTTGCTGGTGACCTTGTTGAGCCAAAGTTTGACCTAAAGGAGTGTGAGGTAATACTGATAAGGTGACGGTATTTGGTAACGACAACACAGCTTCATCAGATTGACGATATCCAATATCGTCAATGATGATAGCGATGTTTGTTGCTTGAACGGAACCACATATGAGTAAAGCTATTAATAAAAATATAGTGCGCACAGAGTCTGCTTTTTAGTTATGAGTAGTTATCCATGCAATAGCTGAAGAAATCTGACCATCCTGTGGTTCATCATATTGCGCAGTTGATTGCTCAATTATATCCAGATAATCAGAATTTAGAATAGCTTCGTTTGAAATTTTAATATCAGGCTCAATACCTTTGCTGTGAATATCGTTGCCATGGGGGGTACTGTACTTTGCGATCGTTAGCTTAATTGCATTACCCATTTCTAACATTGGGATAAGACTTTGTACTGTGCCTTTGCCAAAACTGGTTTCACCCACTAAGGTTGCTCGGTTATTTTCTTGTAGCGCTGCAGCGAGTACTTCTGATGCAGAAGCTGAGCCTTTATTAATTAATACCACCATTGGAATATCTTCAAAAATGGTTGGCTGTGACGCGTAATACACTTCATTGGCATCAAAGAAACGGCCTTCCGTAGAGACGATTAACCCCTTCTCCAAAAATAAATCAGCAATACTAATCGCTTGACCCAATAAGCCACCTGGATTGTTACGCACATCTAAAATCAGGCCGTTCAACTGTTCGTTTTCCCAAAGTTTAGCTTGTTTGATGATGGCGCTAGTTGCGTCGTGTTGAAACGAGTTTAACTGTATATAACCAATGTCATCTTTGATGATTTTAGCGTTAATCGATTCGATATGAATCAGCTCAGGGTTTAAGGCAAGTTTAAATGGCTTATTTGTATCACGCTCAATAGTCAGATTGATGGTTTGCTTGTTATTACTGTTTTGCTTGATATCCATGAGTACGTCAGTCAAGTTGCTGCTATCAATCACAGTATCGTTAAGTTGAAGTACTTTATCACCTGGTTGCAGATTTGCTCTGGCGGCAGGCGAATTTGGGTAAGGGGTAATGATGGTGATTTGGTCATCGTCGGTGGCGACTTCAAATCCGTAGCCATAGTATTGACCGCTATTACTGTCATTAATGCTTTGGTAGTCGTCCGAGTCTAAAAAGCCTGAGTAAGGATCGAGGTTTGTAAAAATGCCATCTATAGCGAATTCGATTAAATCTTCTCGGTCAACATCATTGAAGTAATAGGTGTGGATGGTGTCGATAACATCTAAAAGCAGAGTGTAACTGTATTCAGATTCGTATTTATAGTGCTGCTCAGAGCTGGATAGGCTCATTGAAAGCGCCACCGAAATACCTAACAAAAAACATAATAAATAACGTGCAAATTGCATCATAACCGCCCCTAAATACCATAAAGGTATAGTCAGGGCGTCGGTTAAGTCAGCGAACTCGGCATTCCTAGTCTATTGTTTATCGACAATATTTCGCTGGGTTAACGGCTTGCCCTTTGTGTCGTATCTCAAAGTATAGGCCAGATTCTGTTTGTCCGCCTGAACTCCCGACTAGTGCAATTGATTCGCCTTTTTGAACTGTCTCACCTGGTTGAATTAATAGTGCCTGAGCATGGCCATATAGACTCATATAGCCTTCGCCATGATCAACCACCATTACCATACCAAAACCACGAAGCCAGTCGGCATATATGACAGTACCAGGGGCTACTGCAGTAATACTACGTCCTTCTGGCGCCGCAATAACGACCCCTTTCCAACGTATTTGTCCTGAGCGTCGACTGCCAAATTTAGAGGCTAAATGGCCTTTAGTTGGCCATGTTAATTGACCACGCTTTTTAGCTAAACCATCCATTTGTGGATTATCTTTAGCGGCTAGCAAGGCTTGCTCGATAAGGCGTTTTAAGCTGGCCTCTTCTATTTGCATTTGCTCTAACTCTGCGCCTTTGCTGGTTAAGGTTCGCTGAATTTGCGCTAGAGTTTGTTGGCGTTGGCTTTGTTCTTTATTAAGTTGCTGAGCTTGTTGTTTTTGTTCGATGATTAAAGCATTGAGTTTTTGTTGCTCACTGATTTGCTGACTTTTAATTGCCTCTAATTGCTCAATGGTGGTTTTGAGATTAGTAATAGCCGCAATGCGAGCATTGTTTAAGTACTGATAATAAGCCAGCATGCGTTCAACCGTGGCTGGGTTTTGCTGATTTAACATCATTTTAGAGTAATCGTGATTACCTGCTAAATATGCACTGGAAAGCTGTTTTGATAAGGTTTTTTGTTGAGTAATACGGCGTTTATCTAATTGAACTTGCTCAACATCTAGCTCACCTAGTTTGGTGTTTACTTCAGTCAGTGAAGCTTGGGTGAGGTTGACTTTTTGCGCGGCGCTTGAAATAGCTTGCTCATCTCGTTTAAGTAATGAAATGAGCTTTTCACGTTGACGACTGCTGTCTTTCAAAGAGTTTTGCTGTTGGTTAATCTGCGCTTGAATGGCTTTAAGCTCAGATTGACGCTTATCCAGATCGGCACTTTGAACTGATGATGAAAGTATCAGAAAGCCAGCAAGTATGCTGGCTTTAAACAATAGTCGTTTTTTCACGAGTGGCTATTTACTCTTTGAGTTTAATGATTGAGTGGCCTGTCATTTCTGATGGCACTTCTTGTTCCATCAAGGTTAACATAGTTGGCGCTATATCGCTCAATCGGCCACCGTCTTCGATAGTGGCATCACGTCCAACATAAATGAACGGTACTAACTCGCTGGTATGGGCTGTATGTGCTTGACCGGTTTCTTCATTCGTCATTTGCTCTGCGTTACCGTGGTCAGCGGTAATTAAACATTCGCCACCTACTTTTTGCAGTGCATCAACGACTCGACCGATACAGGCATCAACGGCTTCACAGGCTTTAACTGCGGCGTCAAAGTTACCCGTGTGGCCAACCATGTCGCCATTAGGGTAATTACAGATGATAACGTCATACTCAGTAGATTCAATTGCAGCAACCAGTTTGTCGGTTAACTCGGTTGAATTCATTTCTGGCTGAAGATCATAAGTTGCTACGTCTGGAGACTTAATTAATTCACGGTTTTCACCTTCAAATGGCTGCTCTTTACCGCCATTAAAGAAGAAAGTCACATGTGCATATTTCTCTGTTTCTGAAATACGTAACTGAGTCTTACCTTGATTTTGTAAGGTTTCGCCTAAGGTGTTTACCAAATCTGTCGATGGAAATGCCACTGGCACTTTGATGTCATCAGCATAGTTGGTGAGCATGACGAAGTTAACTGCAGGTGTAACAACACGTTCAAAACCATCAAAGTCAGCGTTAACAAAACTACGGGTAATTTGACGAGCACGATCTGCGCGGAAGTTCATGAAAATCAGCGCATCACCATCAGATAAGGTTGCAGCTTCACCAATGGTTGACGCTGCGACAAATTCATCGTTTTCATCTCGGGCGTATGCCGCTTCTAAAGCTTCAACCGCACTAGGGTAATTGAACTCAGCTTTACCTTGAGTAATAAGGTTGTAAGTTTTTTCAACACGATCCCAGCGGTTATCACGGTCCATGGCGTAGTAACGACCAATGAGTGAAGCAACTTTACCGCAGCCTAATTTTTCAAATAACGCTTCGAAATGAGCCAGTGAGTTTTTGGCACTACGAGGAGGTGTATCACGACCATCTAGGAATGCGTGCAAGTAAACTTTAGTTGCGCCACGTTCAACTGCCATACGACACATGGCTTCAATGTGGTCTTCATGGCTGTGAACACCGCCTGGAGACATAAGTCCCATGATATGCACAGCGCCATTATTGCTAATCGCTTTGTCGATAGACTCACACAAGGCTTGGTTTTGAGTAAATTCGTTATCAGCAATAGACTTACTAATACGTGTTAACTCTTGATACACAATTCGGCCAGAACCGATATTGATGTGACCCACTTCTGAGTTACCCATTTGCCCATCAGGTAAGCCAACATCTAAACCAGAACCGGAAATCAAACTGTGTGGATATGTAGCATTCAATTTATCTAGAACCGGAGTATTAGCGTGAAAAATTGCATTTTGATGCGTATTTTCGCGATAGCCCCAGCCATCTAAGATAAGGAGTGCCAATGGACGCTTTTGAGTCGCCATGGAAATACCTCTATATGAAAATTTAAAGTTTATGAGAAGGTTAAAATTTTAATTGTATGAATATTACTACTTATGCAGGCGCTGAAAAAGTAATTTACTTTCATCTATGGGTTTCAGACAAAGATTATTGCAATAAGGGTATAGCCCTAGCGTCTATGGGACTTGATGAATTATTTGCAATAAAAGCGCTAATACTGTGGTTTTAAGCAAAGCTTGTTAATTAAATGCAATCTTTCATCGTTAAAGTGGCACTAATAAATCATCAGAGTCGAGGAATAGGTGCGAACTTGCTGCATTATAAAGACGCAATCGGTATACTCTGTGGCTTATTAATTTTAGCCATTTTTAAAGTAGGCAGAGAAGATGCAAGAATATATTGAATTTTTTCAAGCGAACCCAGTTTTAAGTATCGCGTGGGTTGGTTTGTTCATTGCTGTTGTAGTCACTACGATTAAAGCGGCAACCTCGAAAGTTGTTAATATCAATACCCAAGAATTGACCATGTTAATGAACAAACAAGACGGTAAAGTCATTGATGTTCGTTCTCAAGAAGAATTTCGTAAAGGCCACATCGTGGATGCGATAAATGTACCTTTGTCTGAAATTAAAAATAATAAAGCGACTGCCCTTGAAAAGTTTAAAAGCAGACCCATTATTACTGTATGTAGTGCTGGCATGACGTCTTCGCAAGCTGCTCAACTTCTTGTAACCCAAGGCTTTGAAAATGTGAGTAACCTAAAAGGCGGTATGGGTGACTGGACAGCAGCAAACTTACCAACTGTTAAAGGTAAGAAGTAAAGATAACCAGCTACTCGCTGATGCTAAACGTTAGCGAGTACAACAAGATCCTACTTTTATAAAGGGCTTACAGGCGTTTTGTTAACGAGTTAGATCAACTTTAATCGGGATGAACTAAAATAAGGCGACTTGCCTCGTTTTAGGAATAAAAGCCCAAATCTAAAATTAGCTTCATAGAAGAGCTAAAACACAATTTGAAGGTAGAAAATCATGGCTGAAGTAGCTAACAACGAAGAACAAGCACCACAATTCAACATTCAACGCGTATTCACTAAAGACGTTTCTTTTGAAACGCCAAACAGCCCAGCTGTTTTCCAAAAAGAATGGAACCCAGAAGTTAAGCTTGATCTAGACACTCGTAGCAACAAACTTTCTGATGACGTGTATGAAGTGATTCTTTCTTTAACTGTTACTGCTCAAAACGGTGAAGAAACTGCTTTCTTATGTGAAGTTCAACAAGCTGGTATTTTCTCAATCACTGGTTTAACTGAACAGCAACTTGCTCATTCATTAGGTGCTTACTGCCCTAACGTATTATTCCCATACGCACGTGAAACAGTAGGTAACTTAGTATCTCGCGGTACTTTCCCACAGCTTAACCTTGCTCCTGTGAACTTTGACGCATTATTCGCGCAATATGTTCAACAACGTCAGCAAGACGCTGCTGCAGCACCAGCTGCTGAAGAAGCTAACGCTTAATCAATATGAATAATACGACCGAAATTACGGTACTAGGGGCGGGGTCTTACGGCACCGCTCTTGCTATTTCTCTCGCAAGCAGTGGTCACAAGACCTTGCTTTGGGGCCATGAGCCTGAGCACATGGAAACCCTTGCCAAAGAACGTGCTAATAATGCATTTCTGCCAGGAATTACTTTTCCTGACACACTTGAATTAGAAACCGACTTAGGTAAAGCACTTGCAGCGAGTAAAAATGTTTTGGTTGTGGTACCAAGCCATGTATTTGGTTTAGTACTCAAGCAGGCCAAACCTTTATTACGAGATGATGCTCGCATTGTCTGGGCCACTAAAGGATTAGAGCCTGAAACAGGTCGATTACTGCAAGATGTTGCTCGTGAGCAACTTGGGGATGCTTTCCCGCTAGCAGTATTATCAGGGCCGACGTTTGCCAAAGAACTGGCTGCCGGTATGCCGACAGCGATTTCGGTTGCGGGTACATGTGCTGACTTTACTAATGATTTAGTAGAGCTATTACATAGCCCGAAACGTTTACGTGTTTACGCCAACGATGACTTTACTGGCTTGCAATTAGGTGGCGCGGTTAAAAACGTTATCGCAATTGGTGCTGGTATGTCTGACGGTATTGGCTTTGGTGCTAATGCTCGTACAGCGCTTATCACTCGTGGATTAGTTGAACTAACTCGTCTTGGTGTGGCATTAAATGCTGATGCCAATACCTTTATGGGGATGGCGGGTCTTGGTGATTTAGTACTGACTTGTACCGATAATCAATCACGTAATCGTCGATTTGGTTTGGCGCTAGGTAAAGGCAGTGATGTCGATACCGCCCAAGAAGAAATTGGCCAAGTGGTTGAAGGTTATCGCAATACTAAAGAGGTTTACACTTTAGCTAAACGTCTTGGTGTTGAAATGCCAATTACCGAGCAAATTTACCAAGTGCTTTATCAAGGTAAAGCACCTGTAGATGCGGCTAAAGAGCTGCTAGGGCGTGAGCAAAAGTCTGAAACTATCTCAGAATAACGTCAGTGTGAATACGACTAAAAGGGTGCTAATATAGCGCCCTTTTTTGTGGCTGATGAAAAATCCGCCACCCATGCAGTTTGCATATTATCTGTTTGAAAATTTTGCTGCCGTAAAGGTAGCAGCTGAATAAGAGAGTAACCTAGTGACACATCACGATGTAATTATTATTGGCGCAGGCGCAGCAGGATTAATGTGTGCTTCTACCGCAGGCTATCGAGGTCGTGATGTATTGGTATTAGATAATGCCAAACAAGCTGGGAAAAAAATTCTGATCAGTGGTGGCGGTCGTTGTAATTTTACCAATCAAAAAGTTGAGCCGCATAACTTCTTATGTGGCAACAGTCACTTTGTTAAATCAGCATTAGCTCGTTATCGCTCAAATGATTTTATTGAACTGGTTGAACGTCATGGTATTGAATATCACGAGCGTGATCATGGTCAGTTATTCTGTAATGACTCAGCGAAAGAAATCGTCACCATGTTGATGACTGAGTGTGAGTGGGCAGGCGCTAAAGTCCAACTGCGTACCGAAATGACTAAGGTGAGCAAAAATGACCAAGGTCAGTTTGAACTGCAAACCTCAAATGGCGACTACACTTGCGATTCATTAGTGATTGCTACTGGCGGTTTATCAATGCCGAAGTTAGGTGCATCACCCTATGGATATAAACTGGCTGAACAATTTGGCTTATCAGTCCTGCCAACCCAAGCAGGTTTAGTGCCTTTTACTTGGCACACTGAGCAAAAAGAGCGCTTTGAGCCACTTTCTGGTATTGCTGTACCATCCACTATAACCGCAGAGGACGGCACTCAATTTAGTGAAGCACTGCTATTCACTCATCGTGGTTTATCAGGCCCTGCGGTATTGCAAATATCCAATTACTGGCAAGCGGGTCAGGCAATCAAGATTGATTTATTACCTAATGAAAGTGCTAAAGATAAGATTGAAACAGCCTTAGTGAATAACCCTAAGCAAAGCTTACGTAACACCCTAAGTCAGTGGTTACCTAAGCGTTTAGTTGAAACATTATTTGAAACTGCACAGCTTGATAAAGCGCTTAATCAACTTGGCCATGGCGAGCGAGATCAAATTGCAAAAGACCTAAATGAATGGTCAATTGTCATGAATGGCACCGAAGGTTATCGCACTGCCGAAGTCACCTTGGGCGGCGTTGACACCAATGAGTTGTCATCGAAAACCATGGAAGCCAAAAACGTTGCTGGTTTATATTTCATTGGTGAAGTCATGGACGTCAGCGGTTGGCTTGGCGGTTTTAACTTCCAATGGGCTTGGTCTTCTGGCGTTGCTGCAGGTATGGCGGTTTAACTTTTATGGTCTAGTTTTGTGTAGCAGCGATAAGCTCTCAAACTCGATAATCTTTTCTTTATAAAGTGTGTTTGGCTGTAATTGCAGCCAAACCTATGTCTGTTTTCTGCTTTATTATTCTTTTAGTTCTTTCATCGTCTTTTCATAACCCTTTCTTAAATTTTGCCTAGCTTTTCTTGATAACACCTGCCTTCAGTTTAATCATTAGCTTCTTTTTTGGGGATTATTCTTTTACCTTATATCTCTAAGTTTTTGTATTTGTTTGTGGTTATATCTATTAAAGTATTTACTAGGAAATTTATGAAAAATCTCACTGATACCAAGAGATGCTTCGCTACATAATGAGAATGTAACAAGGAGATTTGATGAAGTTATCCGATATTAAACAACTGATGAATCATTCCGAGCGCTCTCGGCAAATTATCACGGTATTGGTTAAGTACGGCTTGGCTAACTGGATTAAAGAGCATAACCCGGAGTTTATTAAGAGTGTTTTTGTTGGTGACTCTGGCCAACGTTTGGTGTCTTTATCATTTGCAGTTCGGCTAAGGCTGGCATTTAGCGAGTTAGGCACAACCTTTATTAAGCTTGGTCAGATCCTCAGTACTCGCGCTGATTTAGTTGGGCAAGAAGTGGCTGATGAACTGACTCGGTTACAAGCAGATACCCCTGCAGATAGTCAAGACTTGGTTATCCAAACTATTGAATCTGAATTCGAACATTCCTTTGATGGCATCTTTAGTGAGTTTAGCTTTACGCCTCTAGCATCGGCCTCAGTGGGCCAAGTGCATCAAGCTACAACGATTGATGGGCAGGAGGTGGTAGTGAAGGTTCAGCATGCAGGAATTGAAGATAAAATTCTTGCCGATTTAGAGATTTTAAAACGCTTAATGCCGTTAGCTGAGGTGTATCAAAAGGAGCTGAAATTTTATCAGCCTTCTCGCTTGATTGCTGAGTTTACCAAAACCCTACTCAACGAACTTGATTACATCAAAGAAGCGCGCAGTATGCAGCGGGCAAGTAGCTTCTTTAGCAATAACCCTGATGTGCATATTCCTGAAGTTTATCGCCAGTATTCAAGTAAGCGAGTGTTGGTGATGGAATGTCTAAAGGGCGAGAGCATAGCTAAACTCCAAACACATCAAGCTGAGCGCGGCACCAATAAAATTGCCACTACGGGCGTTAAAGTCTATTTAGATATGATTTTCGAGCTAGGCTTTTTCCACGCAGATCCTCATCCCGGTAATATATGGCTACTTGAGAATAATCAGTTGGGGATCCTTGATTGGGGAATGACCGCACGTTTGAGTCAGGGCATTCAACAACGCTTACAACATTTGCTGATTGCATTAGCGGAGAAAGATGCAGCAGAGCTGACCTACCAAGTGATTCAAATCTGTCAGGCTCAACCACAGCTGGACAAGGTTATTCTTGAAAAAGATATTGGTGAGTTTGTTTACGAATACTTAGAAGTGGAAATGAATGAAGTTGCCTTAGTTGAGGTGCTCACTGAGTTTATTCGTATTATTAAGCATCACAAATTAGTCATCCCAACTGAAATATCCATGCTAATTCGAGTATTAATCATGCTCGAAGGTATGTCGAAACAAATCGATAGCAGTATCAGCCTTGCTGATGCCATTAGTCCTTATGCGCTTAAGATGAAAGCGGCGCAATTTGCCCCTAAAAATGTACTTAAGCAAACCATTGCATCGTCAACGCGTTGGCAACGAATTATCAATAAGTTGCCTGAAGATATCGAGCTGTTGACTCAAAAAATCACTAACGACCATTTTGATATCAATCTTAACCACCGTAATTTAGACACCATTATTAACCGTCTTGTTTATGGGGTGCTAAGTGGCGCTATTTTCCTTGGTGGCTGTATGGTGCTAAGTAGTAAAGTACCGCCACTTTATGAAGGGGTGTCTATTATCGGGTTTGGCATTACCGCTATCGGCAGTTGGCTAGCAGCTAAATTACTATTAGCTGTCTGGCGTTCAGGGGATTTATCTAATAAGCAATAGCGCACTCTATAGATGTTAAGCGCAAACGGCTTATTCATGGGTATTAAGTGCAAGGAACAACACAAATTCAGCCAGTCACTTGGAATGAGTCACTTTGAATTAGCCACATGGAGTTAATTAAATGGAATTAGATATATTTGTGGTGGATGCGTTTACCGATAAGCAATTTGGTGGCAATTCTGCGGCAGTGGTACCAGTAGAAGATTGGCTCACTGTTGATTTAATGCAGTCGATTGCCATTGAAAATAACCTACCTGAAACCGCGTTTATTAAACCCGTTGACGCAAACCATTATCAAATTCGTTGGTTTTCGCCCATAACTGAAATAGATTTCTGTGGTCATGCGACATTGGCGGCCGCCCATGTGCTGTTTAACCAATTAGGTTGTGTTGGCGATGTATGTTTTGAAACTGTAAAGGTGGGCGAGTTGACCGTTAAGCAACTCGAAGCCTGTTCAGGTGCGGCTAATTCAAAGACTGATCAAGCTATCGAAATGAGCTTCCCTAATTTAAAACCTGAGATAGTTGAAGCGGTTCCTAATGCATTAACCGCAGGGTTGTCGATTACGCCAAAAGCTGTGCTTAAAAATCAGCAGGCTTACTTTGCAGTAATGGACTCGGCCGCGGATGTGGTTAATCTTGAGTATCAATCTGAATTATTAGCCTTGCTGGCGCCTTTAGATGTTGTCGTCACTTCGCAAGCTGATGCGGCGAGTGAATATGACTTTATCTCGCGCTACTTTTGGCCAGCCAATGGCGGTGATGAAGATCCCGTTACAGGCTCCATTCATGCAGGGCTTGCACCTTATTGGTCTGAGCAATTGAATAAGACTGAGCTGGCGGCTTATCAAGCATCAACTCGAGGCGGAAAGTTACGTTGTCGTGTCAGTGATGACCGAGTGTTTGTTTCTGGCTGTGGCAACTTGTACCTCAAAGGCAAAATTTATGTCTAAAGCGCTTGCTGAAGACCTAAGACAGCTTTATCTGCGAGATGGTTTTGTCAAACTAAGTCAGTATTTTTCGGCACAAGAAATTGCCGATATAAAAGTGATAATCGATGAGTTTCATCAAGCATGGATTGCTGACAATCAAGACTTCTATCAAGCGAAAGCAGTTAACTCAGCGTATTTGACCTCTGGTAAATACTTAGCCCGCCAGCAAAACAGACGGTTATTTGAGTTTATTGGTTCTAATAAAGTGAGACAGTTAATCAATGCTACGCCGCTTGAAAAAGTGGCCTTCATGAACAGCCAACTATTTTTTAATCCTGTTAATCCTAATCAGGCAAACTATTGGCATCGGGATCCGCAGTATCACTTATCGGTTGATGAACAACGCCAAGCGCTGCAAGGGAATGATGTTATCCATTGTCGTATTGCGCTGAGTGATGAACCCGGAATTGAAGTGATACCAGGCACTCATAAACGATTTGATAATGATGAAGAGCTAGCGGTAAGGCTTGAGCAAGAGGGTAAACAAAACAGTGACTCGCTATCGAATGGCCACATAGTGCCATTGAGCAAAGGTGATGTGTTGCTGTTTTCTGCCAATATGATCCATCGAGGTTTATACGGTAAAGACCGATTAGCGTTAGATTTATTATTTTGCGAGGCGCTTGCAGAGTTTGTTGCGTTTACTGATTCGAGCTGCTTACCAGATACTCATCAGTGTTCGACCCTTGAATGGCCAGAGCCTTTTGAACGTGCTTTAGTTATCAAAGAAACTCTTTTAACTAAGAAATGACATATTTTGTTTTCGGCACTAAATGACAGCGATGTCATTTAGTGCTTGCATCTTATGTCAATTGTTCTTTATGTTACTAGTGGAGGTGGTTTTTTACACAACCTGCTAATAACAATAATTAAAGGATGTCATATGACCTTAGGCCGCAAAATTTTCGTTTTTTCACTAGGTATCTTTCTCGCTTTTATTAGTACTGCTTTTTGGGGGTTACAAGCCCTATCTAACTCCAGCGAAAGTGACAATATCGCGCGGATTAATCAACTGATGAAGAGTACTGTCAATATTGTTGAGCAATTTGAAAAGCTTGCCCAGTCAGGTCAACTTTCTGAATCCCAAGCCAAATTATTTGCCAGTCAGTTATTGAGGGAAAATAAATACCATAACTCTGAATATGTGTATGTGGTGGATGAAAGTTTAGACTTTATTGCTGCACCGCACGATCCCCAGCTTCATGGGACAAGTTTTAATGATTTTAGAGATGCCGAAGGCAACAGTATCGGTGAGATGGTGCAGCAGTTAGTGGGTCAGCAAACATCTAAAATTATTACCTATCATTGGAATTCAGAGCGTGATGGACAGGTTGTCGATTTAACCTCTGTTGTTCAACAAACTCCGGTTTGGAATTGGTATGTGGGTACGGGCATCAGTTATGCCGAGGCCGATACTCGATACTGGTCGGTGGCTAAATGGTTATTGACGTTTTCAATCATTATTGCCTTTCTAGTCTCCCTTTTACTCGTGCGTTTTGGCCTTAATCTACGTAATGCACTAGGCGCTGAAATTGAGCAAGTTCGTCACTTTGTGTTGGGTGTTTCAAAGGGTGATTTAAAGCATAACCCGCAATTTGCTGAAGCTGGTCAAGATAGCGTTGTAGGCGCAATGAACTATATGCAAATTGGACTGCAAGGTGTGGTTAAAGGCATAAGTGATGTTACACAGCACCTAAGCCATCAAGCTCAAGAAGCTGAGAACCAAGCTGTAGAGCTTGATTCGTTAACAAATGCAATGAGTGATGAAAGTCAGATGGTAGCATCGTCGATTACAGAACTGACTGCATCTTCTTCAAATGTCGCAGAACTTGCGAAGCATGCTGCCGAGTCAGTTTCTGCAGCTGAACAGCAAGGCCAGCAAGCTTACCTTTTGACTCAGCAGTCTTCTGAAACCATTAGTTTGTTGGAGCATCAAATAGACAATGCTGGGCAAAATATTCAATTACTTGATGATGAAGTAAATAATATTGCCAGTGTGTTGTCGGTTATTCAGAGTATTGCTGAACAAACTAATTTATTAGCGCTTAATGCGGCGATTGAAGCTGCAAGAGCTGGAGATCAAGGACGAGGCTTTGCTGTTGTAGCTGATGAAGTAAGGCAACTTGCCCAGCGAACTCAATCAAGCACCGAACAAATCCATCAAATGATTTCCAAACTACAAAATGCTACCCAAGATGCAAAGCAGTCGGTTTCACAAAGCGTACAAACCAGTAGTAATACGGTAGAGAAGTCGAAACAGGTAGCAGATGAATTGAGTAATATTGCTCAATCACTGTCGGCTATTTCGTCAATGAGTCAGCAGATATTAGAGGCTTCACAAGAACAGTTGGCGGCTGGCGAGGACTCAGCTCAACGAATTAGTATCATTGCTGATACTGCCCAGAATACTTCAAAAGTCTCAGTCAAAGCGCATACGGCCACTGACGAAACTCAGCAGTTGATTAGCAGCTTAGAGATAGAGATTGATAAGTTTTCTGTTTAAGATTTTTTGAGTACCTTTAATCTCGGTTGCTTGATTCCAGAAGTTGAATGTCATATTGCAATAAAATAAAAAGGTCATCTTTCGATTACCTTTTTATTTATCGTAATTGGGCAATTATTGAGGCCGTTTTACTGCACTCGTTTCTACTGCATTAAGCCAATAAAATACGGAATAATTAACGCATTTGCGAGATCGATAAAGAAGGCGCAAACCAGTGGCACAATAATAAAGGCTTGGGCTGAATAACCGTAGCGCTGTGATACTGCAGACATGTTAGCCATTGCCGTAGGCGTTGAGCCTAATGAAATCCCGCCAAAGCCTGAACAAATTACTGCGGCATCATAGTTTTTACCCATCGCAGGGAATACGATAAACAGGTTCACCACAATCGCTACAATAAATTGCATACCTAAAATTGCAAAGATAGGCCCTGCTAAATCCACTAAGGTCCATAACTGCATGCTCATTAGCGACATCGCTAAAAATGTACCCAAAGACATATCGGCAATTAAATCAATGGCTGCGGTGCGTGTAGGCCAAGCTGTACCTGAAAAACGAGGGTAATTTTTAGGGATCAGATTAGTTATTACAATACCGGCAAATAAACAGGTCACGAATAAGGGTAAATCTAATCCTAAACCGCTGATCACTTCGTTTAAGACAAACCCTAAAATGACACAAATATGAATAGCGAGTAAGGCATCCAAGAAATCAAATGAGGTCATTTTTACCGGGGTATTGGTTTCTTGACCTTGAGTCGCAGCCGCTTGATTTTCTGCGGACGGTTTAAGGTTATGTTTATTGATTAAATACTTGGCGATTGGACCGCCCATTAAGCTTGCGAGGATCAAACCGAAGGTGGCGCTGGCAATACCAATTTCCATTGCACTGCTTAAGCCAAATTGTTCTTGGATTTTAGGTGCCCATGCTATCGCTGTTCCGTGACCACCAATTAACGATACGCTGCCACCGAGTAAGCCTACAATTGGCTCTTGACCAAATAGAGTCGCAACACCAATACCAGTAAGGTTTTGCAGGATCATGTAGCCGATGGTAACAACCAATAAAATGACTAATGGTTTGCCACCTTTAAATAAATCAGACAGGCTGGCGTTAATACCAATAGTCGTAAAAAAGTACACCAGCAATATATCGCGCGCCATTAAGTCGAAATTAACTTCAATGCTAAATAAGGCATAAATGAGGGTGAACAGGATGGAAAAAATAATCCCGCCAGATACAGGTTCGGGAATACTAAACTCTTTTAAAAATCCTACTACTTGATTTAAGCGTCGGCCAATAAACAACACAATTATTCCAATTGTCACAGTAAAAAACGAGTTCAACTGGACAATGCCGTCGGTAAATTCCATAAACCTTCCTTGATAATATTGTTATGCGAGTTCGGATACATCTGTGATCGTATCTTTACATGTTTTATTGGTCGATGTGAAAATAATTTGGCGGGGATTCAAATATGAGTATTAGGGGGTGGCTAATAAAAAGGCTTCGGGTTAATCGAAGCCTTTAAGTGCGGTTAGTTGTGATTATTTTAATAAGTGCTGACTCAATTGCAGTACTTCAACCGCTGTTTTGCCTAAAGTGTATCGACCAGCAATAGCGTATTGGTGGTTATAACGGGTTAACCATTTTTGTAGCTGTTGATTCAGTTGCTCAATATCGGTGACTTTATGGCTCTTTAAAAAAGGGGCATAAAACTCATCATAGGCAAGCTGTTGAAAGCGAGCTGCCAATCCGTTAACCACAGGGCCGTTGTAGGCACGCATTTGAATGTGGTTAATGTTTGATTGCTCTAACACCATTCTAAACGGTGCACTTTGATTACCCGAAAATTCAGCACCTCTATCGGTTAGCAGGCTGTTTATATCGATATTATTTTGTAAGTACCAAGGCATCACATCAGATTGTAAAAATGCCGCAGCTGTTGAGGATTCTTTGTTATCACTCACCACAGCAATAGCATATTGGCTATAAGCATCAATAAAAGTGTGCTGGTATAACTGACCTAGAGGCTCAACATTGCCAATACTAAAGGTGTCTTGTACGCAAACATCACCAGGAAATTTACAGTCTAGTGCCGTTTCACCTTGCTCTAGTTTATAAAGCTGCTCCATATCGTGCTGGCTTTTAAAGCTGAGTTGGTTTTGCTGACGCAAGCGACTATTCAGCGCGACTAAGCGATTTTTTTGGTTTCAAGGTTATGTCTTACCCAAATAGTACGCACGCCACTGGCTGAAATAGTACAGCCTCTTGCTGTTAGCAGTTCGGCTGCCTTTGCTTGGCCATAATTAGGATAATCGAGGGCAATTTCGATAACCTGATCTTCAACTTCCTGCGACACTCGATTTTTGAGGGCAGGCTTTTTGCGAGAAAGGTTTTTTAAGCCTCGCTCGCCAGCTTCTTCATACTGTTTTTTAAAGCGGTAATAGCTGTCGCGACTATAACCCATAATATCGCAGGCTTTACTGATACTACCCAGTTCAGTTGCTAGCTGAAGCAGAGCGAGTTTGCTGCGAATTTCATTTTTATTTGAATTCATATCTGCTTATTATCGTTACGTATTTATCGACTAGACTCATCTTACCAAAAAACGCCGTTAGGGGCATATCCTAACCACTTAAACCAAGTTTCACCCATTAAAATGCTGGTGGCCCAGCCTATCATCAGCATAGTAAAGCCAAACTTAAAGCTATCACTTAAACTGTATTGGTCGGTTGAGTAAAGTAACAGAGCTGGTTTACTGTTAAATGGCAGCACGTAAACGTGTTCGATTAACAGTGCGACTGGTAAAGCTAGGCTCATGATGGGGAAATCAAACCGCTGAGCAATACCAATCGCAATGGGGACAAATAGCATGGTACGCATGGTTTTAGATTGAAAAACCAAAGAGCTCAATAGCATGGCACCTGTTAGGCCGATATAAAATACGCTGAACGAGGTTGATTCATCTAAACCGAAATATTCTAGACTGAAATTAACTGCCAGATTAGGTAAATCAGTCTGTTTAAAGCCAGCACCTAAAGTGTAGGCACCTGCAGAGAATAACAATAAATGCCAAGGCACATCGACCTGGTTCCAGTTAACCACACCGATGCGAGGACAAAGTGCAACAATAGCACCAATAAACGCTATCGCAGTGGCACTAACGCCGTGGTATTTGTCGGTGGCCCAAAAGAATAAAATCGTCACGAAGATAATGAGGGATTTTATCTCACGAAAAGAGACTTTGCCCATTTTGGCTAACTCTTCTTGTAAGCGTTCCATCCCGCCTTCAATTTGCGGTAAACGTTCTTCTGGCGAAAGAGGGAAAAACACCTTAGTTGCTAATAACCAGCCAATGACGATCATGCAAATGACAATCGGCATCGCAACGATCATCCAATCAGCGAAGAAGAAGCTGCCACCAATTGCACCTGCTATTAAGCTTGCTGCCAATAAATTTGCCCCAGAGCCTGTAACAAAAGCACCGGCACATAAGTTAATTTGTAATAGATTTTGCAGGACTAAATTACGGCCAAAGTTATTTTTGTTTTCTCCACCTCGAGCGCCATATACCGCCGCAATCACCATAAAGATGGGCATTAATATTGCCGCTTTTGCTGTGGTTGCAGATATAAATGCTGATAACGCTAAGTTGATGACCATGAAGCTATAAAAAATCGGTGTCGCACTGGTTCCAAAACGGCATATAAACCACAATGCAAAGCGTTTTGCAGCGCCAGAAGACACCAACATGGAAGCTAGAATAAAAGACAAAATGTTTAGCCACATAATAGGGTGGCCTAATTGAGCATAAGCTTGTCTTTCTGGTAATACGCCAGTCAGTACTAAAGCAATAATCACCATTAATGAGGTTAAGTAGTTAGGGATAGGCTCTGTAATCCACAAAATCACCGCGGTGCAGAAGATGGCTAACATGGCCTGACCGTGCCAGCTAAATTCAGTCAGACCCACCTCGTGAAAGTGTTCAGCTGCAGACTTACTTAGCATTGATGGGTCAAAGTCAGTGAGGAAAGAAGTTGGATTGCCAGTCAGTAAAAAAATAAATGCAGCTAAAGCTATCCATACACCACTTCTTGCCAGCCACAACTCGAAGTTACTTTTTGATCTGACAGGTAGCCTTTCCATTTTGTACTGGTTCATATCCAGTGGATCGACTTTATCCGCTATCTCTTTGCTCATATTTTTCTGACCTTAAGCGTAATTCCATATGCGATTACCATACCCCTTAAAGCGTGAGTGAAAATGGATCAAGATCAATAAAATGCACTATTAGTTTTTAATTGATCATAATTTGCTTTCTCTAGGTTTTTGGTGGTGCATGGTAAGGTGTTGTTTTTAGTTGGTATTTCTTTTTGCGTTGGTTTGGTGTTGTTTTTATCTGTAAGATTAGGTTGGGACTAAAATAAATAAAACATGATCTAGATCTATTTTTTTATCAAACACAGGAGTACTGTAAATGGGTACTTAATCACAAACGATTTAAAACGAAAGGAAACAGTATGTCTGAATTAACGATTGGTGAAATTTCTAAACCACGCTTTGAGTTCCGTACTTTTGGGCAGGACTTTACTGAAGCTGCTGAACGCATGGCACGCTTATCTGTTCCGGTACCTGAAAAAGTGTGGCGTCGCGAAAGTGATGAAATTTATATCATGTCTCGCACGAATGATTTGAATAACACCAAAATCCGTGATGGCAAAATGGATGTAAAAAGCTACGTGCAAACGGTAGATGGTTTAGAGCAGTGGGATCCTAAGTTAAAAGCAGAGTTCCCAATTAGTAAGCAGCAGCTAGAACAAGAGATTTTTCCTGCGTTTATGGTTGAGCAACCAGCATTAGCGAAAGACAGCTATAGCTTCGAAGAGTTTATCGCTATCATCGACGCCCACCCTGACCTACAAGCAGTGAAAATTCATAAAGAACGCTTTGGTTACATGGTGAATAACACCATTTGTGAAGTGGCAAATGTACTGGTTAATGGTGCGCGCTTAGTCAGTGTGAACAGTGAGTCTACAGAGTTAGATGATATCCACACAACCGTTAAAGATTTACGTTTAGCGGGCGTAGAAAACATTAATTACCTTCAAGCAATTAAGCGTGTGATCGGTATGAAGAACCTACCGTTAGCTAATTAAGTTTGCATGCGCATTACATCATCATACTTATTTATAAATAGGGTATAGCTATCATGGCACAAGAAATTGAACGTAAATATTTAGTATCAAGTGACGAATTTAAAGCTCAAGCGGGTAAGTCTGTTCGTATTATTCAAGGTTATTTAAGTAGCGTGCCTGAGCGCACAGTACGAGTACGTGTAAAAGGCGACAAAGGATTTTTAACCATAAAAGGAATTGGCAATGAATCGGGTGCGTCGCGTTATGAATGGGAAAAAGAAATCTCTGTTGAAGAGGCGCAAGAGCTACTGAAAATCTGCGAACCGGGTGTTATCGATAAAACCCGATTCCTCGTTGATCATCAAGGACACATCTTTGAAGTCGACGAATTCTACGGCAGTAACCAAGGACTGACCGTCGCAGAAGTTGAATTAACCGATGAAGCACAAACCGTTAATAAGCCAAGCTGGTTAGCTGAAGAAGTGACAGGCGATGCCCGTTACTATAATTCAATGCTAATGAAGCAACCATTTACTCAATGGTAGGCTGACTATTATGTTGTCGCTATCGATAGCTGATCAGTACCACTTATCTATTCAGGTGGAAATCCCGCCTGAATTAACTCGTGTGCAACTGCAGGCCTATTTTTTCTTTCCTGCAAAGTTAGCTGACAATAGCGACGTGATGAATAAAAGCAGCTTTTACCATAATTTGCTGCAGCAACAACAGTTAGTCAAAGTTGACCCCATCAGCTGCCACACCATTGATCGTGACTTATTAATTATCAAGCAAACGGCTTATGCGTCAGCACAAGCTAACCAAAGCCGTTATGTTTTAGCTTTATCTGAATTTGTCAGCGGTATTGTCGACTTGCAAGCAAATGCTGATTTAAAGCAATTGGCATATATTGGAGACCGTATTGAGCAATTTTCACGGATCCATGACAATGAAAAGTTACTTACTCAAAGTAAGCTTTATAAGTTAGCCCTGCATTTATTGCTGTATCACTATCATCAATCGCTATTACAAGCTAAACACCAAGCCAGTAAAGAAGATAAGCCCTGGCTAACGCTACAAATTCAACACTTGCGTATTGAGGCTGACATTCAGCAACTTAAGCTCGCACCTACATCTGAAGCTGGCAAAGAAAAATTGCTAAATCGATTACATATTGCCAAACGGGTGATCCATCGCCCCCATCAGTTAGAACGTAAAAAGCTTAAAAATGGTGAAGTTGCTGAGCAATTGATTTTTGGTTTTGCGGCTGCATTAGCCATGGCGTTTGCTACAGCAATTGCTTTCGCCACTCAAAAGGCATTCGGTAATTTTTCAACTCCCTTTTTCTTTTCACTGGTGTTGTCGTACATCTTTAAAGACCGGATTAAAGAACTGGGGCGTAATTACTTAATGGAGAAATATTTTTCAAAGTATTCGCAGCATCACTATCGTTTTTATCAACACGGTTTGAGTCATGTGGTGTATGACGTTAAAGAAGCCTTATATCGACAAAAACCAACTGAGCTACCCGATAAAGTGAATGTATTGCGAAAGCGTTTTTATCGAGCCGATAGCCATAGCTTTCAAGAGGCGTTGGTCTATAAGCGAATATATCACTCACATATAACTAGCCCCTCAGAGAAGTCATTTAAGTTTAAAGATAAACTGACAGTAAATCTAAGTAAGCGGTTGCGGTTGCTGCCAAGAATGGTGCGAAACTATTGGCAAGAAACCGATAACAATATAAAAAATCACCACGTACATAGTGTCTATCCTATAAACGTTATTGTAGTGATTAATACTAATAATGACTGTATTTACCATCGTTATAAACTGACAACAAGCCGTAAAGGTATTCATAGGTTAGAGCAAGTTAATTAACTGATTTGTCATTCGTCGATGGGTTGAGTAACGATGTTAACTCTCTTGGTTTACATCAAAATAACGCTATAAAACAGTAGGCAACTTTATCTATTTTTTCTAATGAGCAAGCTGTGCTTATCGGGCGAATTCTGCTGGCTTGAAGAAAATAAAATCGTGAAATATGAGGATGTTGTTGGAGTTCACTAATAAATAATAATTGTAAGATTAAGTCGTGATTAATTGATGTTGATCATGTTTTTTTTATAAGCCAAGACCTAATCTATGGCTAACAAGATAGAAACATTTTTGTTCCACATTGAGTATTAAAAATAATCTAAGGAAGAGAAAGATGAGCAAAGAAAATGTGTTTTCAGTTACAAGCGTTGCTAAAGCTGTTGCAGTATCATTATTTTGTTTTTCAGGTGCAGTTACTGCTGCGGATACTGATCGAGTCACAGAATTAGAAGAACGTTTAGATGCATTAGAAATGGAATTAATTGAAGCCAAAGATGCAGCTAATAAAACAGACCGATTAAAGTTTTCAAGCAGTAGCCCTTCACCTGAATTTATTTCTCAGGATGGCAAATCGACCATGGAGTTTTCGGGTCGTATTCAATTGGACTATGTTAATTCAGATGATTTTTATACAGGTAGTAAACGTCAATTTGAAGGTGGGGCTAATACGGTTGATTTTCGCCGAGTTCGATTTGGGGTTGAAGGCTACTTCTCAAATGTATGGAAATACTCACTAGAGTTTGATTTTGATGGCGAGTCAGAAGTTGAAGTGAAAGATGCCAATGTTAGCTACCGCGGCTGGGAAAATTCAGAACTCACCATGGGTTTCCAAAAGTATGGTTTCGGCCTTGAAGCCAGCGGTAGCTCAGCGCATTTAGCATTTTTAGAGCGTGCGAGTACTGATACTTTCTCACCAGATCGAAATGTCGGTGTGCAGTGGTTATACAAGGGCAATGACTACAACTTGATGTTGGGTTATGGCACCACCGCAAATATCAACGACGATGACTTGAACTTCAAACAAGATGTCTACAACGGCCGCTTTACCATAGCCCCAATTAAAACAAGCGATCATCTCTTACACTTAGGTGTCAGTGGTATGTACACCAACAACAATAGCCAAGCCGAAGAAATGCGCTATCGCGCCCGTCCAAGCAGTAAACCTGTGAGTCGCACTATTGATACTGGCAAGTTTGATGCCGAATCTGTACAAAGCTATGGCTTAGAAATGGCTTATCAACATCGAAACCTGTTGATTCAAGGTGAGTATGTGACCTCAAAAGCGGATCAAGTCGATGATGAGTCTGTGTCTGTTGATGCCTATTATCTGCAAGCGGTTTATACCTTAACGGGCGAGCAATGGAACTACGGCAGTAAAAAAGGCACTTTCAAGGCGGTTAAGCCTGCCAACGCTATCTCTGCTGGTGGCTACGGTGCCTGGGAAGTTGCGGCGCGTATTGATGTGGCAAACTTCGATGACACCGATGCTGGTATCACTGGCGGTGAGAAAACCGATTATATCCTTGGTGTGAACTGGTACTTAGAAAACAACCTTAAAGCCCAGTTTAACTATGTGCACACTCAAGCTGATTACCAGAAGCCTTATACAGATATTAACGGCATAGAAATGTATGAGCAAGATGGCAATATCTTCCAAGCCAGACTCCAGTTTACATTCTAATTTAAGGATAATTTTTGATGAGAAATAATCTATTTTTAATCGGTTTGGTAAACCTCTGCCTAAGTTCTAGTGCTTATGCTTTATCGCCAGATGCGTTTACCTCGCTTGAATACCATGTGAATACAGGTACGGCGAAAACCATGCCTTATGCAGCCTCGAAGCAAACTGACGAATTTAAAGAAGCGTTTAATTTTATCAATTTGAAAGAGGATGTCAGAGTTAAGTTAGTGACCTATCTCGATACGCCAAACCGCGCTTTTAAGGCCAAAGATATTAATATCCGCGTGCGTGAAGATTTAGGTAAGCCACGTAAGAGTAAAATTACCGTCAAACTGCGTGCTGAAAACCCAGAAGGCTTTGGAGAGTTATCCAATTTCCGTAAAGCTGAAATTGATTACACCGATGGCAAAGCAGCTTACAGCGTGAGTTATGACGTGCCATATTCACCAGCAGAAATTGACGTAAAGAATGTCGACATTAATGCTGTGTTTGCCATTCTTAAGCGCAACTCAGTGATGTGGGACATTGTTGGTGAAATCTACGAAGCCAATAAGCAAGATGTGACTCAAACCATGGTCATGCGTACTCATGGCTGGGAAGGCACATTAAATGATAAACGTTTTGATAATATCGAAATCGACTATCAATTATGGACGCCTTATTACCGTAAACCGCGCATTAGCTTTAACGAGTTCTCATTCAAAGGGCACGTAAAAGATAAAGCGCAATTAGAGCAAGTGTATCAACACTTATATGAACAAGTTGAAGCCGTTGGTTTTGAGCATGGTCATACTGGTTCGAAAACAAGCTCTACCTTTAAAATGAGCAAAGGGTTCAATTAAGTTCCACGCGCTCACCCCATGACTGGGTATTACCACCCTCACTCCCATTGGTAGTGCTCAGTCATTCTTAATCTTTCCTCTTCTCAACATTACCTTTATTAAGGAGATGCCATGTTTGGTTTTTCTCGTATTTCTACGCTTCTTTCTCAGAGTCAGTCCACTGAAACCAATGTATATTTATTTCTCGATCAAGTGACTCTCGCACAACATAAGTTCGTTTACATGTGGCAGATGTATTTAACTCATGGGCCCAATAGCGACGAATTTATTCAAGCATTGAAAGAGTTACAAGCCATTGAGCATGAAGCCGATGTGTTAAAGCGGGAAATTGAGCAAACGCTGTATCGCAAAACCTTAATTCCCGATTTACGCAGCGATGTTGCTTCACTTATTGATTTAACCGACCGTTTGATCAACCGCCAAGAAACCATTGGCTTACACCTACAAATTGAAAAACCCTTGATCCCCCAAGCTGTAGAAGAAGATTTAATGAGATTACTGGCCGCGGTTGGCAATACCATAGATCACACCTTACTTTGTGCTAAAAGCTTTTTCACTGATCTACAACGGGTGCAGGAATATCATCAAAAAGTCATTTTATTTGAAAGTGATGCCGATAAAGCCTGTACTCGGGCTAAAACGATTTTATTCGACACCGACTTACCGCTGATAAATAAAGTGCAGTTGCGGTATTTTTTCGACCGCATTGATCAGGTGGCGAATCTTGCAGAAGACATCAGTGATCGGGTCGCCATATTTACTCTCAAACGGGTTCAGTAGGAGGGAATAATATGGATATTGCGATTTGGGTGTTTTTATCGAGTGGTTTGTTTTTAGGTTGGTCATTAGGCGCCAATGATGCAGCTAATGTGTTTGGTACTGCTGTCGGCTCTAAGATGGTTAAGTTCTCCACTGCGGCAATGATTTGCTCTGTGATGGTGATTCTGGGCGCGGTGATCAGTGGCGCTGGTGCATCACATACTTTAGGGGCTTTAGGTAAAGTGTCAGCCATTGGCGGCGCTTTTACTGTGGCTTTATCGGCGGCGACAACCGTATATTTGATGACAAAGTCAGGGTTACCCGTATCGACTGGTCAAGCCATTGTTGGAGCCATTATCGGCTGGAACCTCTTTAGCGGTATGGCAACTGACCCTGAGGTACTCACTAAAATTTTGAGCACATGGGTGATGTGTCCAATTCTTGCTGCGATCACTGCGGTTATTTTATATAAAGCCGTGACTCGGTTAATCAATTGGTGGCGACCAGGCCTGTTTCAGCTTGATCAATGGACCCGTATTGGTTTGATATTAGCGGGCGCATTCGGTGCTTATAGTTTAGGGGCGAACAACATTGCTAATGTCATGGGCGTGTTTGTGCTGAGTGCGCCGCTGGATGCATTTGAGTTTGCGGGTATTGAGTTTACTGGCGCAATGCAGTTGTTCTTTTTAGGTGCTGTGGCTATTAGTGTTGGGGTGTTTACTTACTCTAAAAAAGTGATGATGACGGTTGGTGGCAACCTTATCTCAATGACGCCTGTAACCGCATGGGTAGTGGTGATGGCACACTCTATTGTGTTGTTTATTTTTTCTTCTCAGTCGTTGTCTAATGGTTTTGTGAACATGGGATTACCTGCGATACCGTTAGTACCTGTTTCAAGTTCGCAAGCTGTAATTGGCGCGGTGATTGGTATCGCTTTGTTAAAGCGCTTACCGGTTCAATGGCCTGTATTAGGTAAGATATTAGTCGGTTGGGTTATTACTCCTATATTATCGGCGATAGCATGTTTTATTGGGTTATTCATCGTGCAGAACTTGTTTAAACAAGTGGTGGTTTAAGCTTGTTTTGATCTTTGTAGCAAGTGAAATGAACAAGCTGACATAAAAAAGCCACCTGGTTAAAGGTGGCGAACCCATTTGGAGGTTGGGTGCACTTTCTTAGGCAATGATAAGAGTTGTGCAAAGTGGATAATAAAATGGCATCCTGCCCAATGACTTCCTTGTTAATACGATGAAATGTCTAAAGTCATTTCTTCGATTTGCTAGCCTCCTAAGAGGCCAATCATCACTTTCAGTTCTAGATAAAGACTGAGCATCCATTTTTATTAAGTGATTGATGCTATTTAAAAGCGTCCTGCTAGTGACAGTCGGCACAAGTATCATTTGGATCTTGTACTTCATGTACGATGTGGCAAGTACCACAATCTAAAACACCATCATGTTGCTGGTGAATTTCACCCTCGATACTATCTAAGTCGCCATGACAATCGATACAAGTCTGATTTTCATAGGCCATATCTGCAGATGGCTCACCGTCCATGTGACAAGCTTCGCATCCAGCCATTTCCGTATGAGTATCTGCAATTGATTCTGCAAGTGCTGCACCTGAGAAGCTTAATAAAATGGACAATCCTAAAACTTTAAGCATGGTTAACTCCTAAATAATGATTAAGCAACGGTCATTTGACCGGTATAAAGAATGAAATTACGCAGTAATAGCACACCGAATAAGCTACAACTTGCTGTGATGGCGACATACGAGAACTTACGTTTAGCTGATGCGGTCATGAACAAGTTAAACGCTAATGGCATCGCTAAGCCGACCACAATGATCCCTGCCCAGAACACCCAGCCCCAGAAGCCTTCGCCAATGGCATTGAGCGCCGCAACTTGGCTTTGACCACCTGATAGGATAAGTCCTAAGAAGAAGGTAAATAGCAGTGCTAGTTCAAGCAAAATCAATGGAATTTCAATGTTATGAATGAAATGCACTTCTTTACCGTCTGGGTTACCTTTCATTAATACACCGCCAAGCAAGGTGCCCGCTGCGCCAGATGAAATACCAGAGATTAAGAACAACATCGGTAGTACTGGGTTATTGAGCATTGGGAATGTTGTTAGTGCTGACAATAAGAACCCTGTGTATGCCCCCAACGAAAGTGCCAGGATGACCAATAAACCGGTAATTGTTGCTTCAAATTTCATTAAGATATTTAAGGCTTTTTCAACGATAGGCCAACGGTTGTCACACCATTGTAAAATCGGCTCTTTGAACAAGCAGGCAAGCCATGAAAACAATGCCACTTGATAAACCATTAGTACTGCTACACCCACAGACATGACTGAGGTTGGGTTGTAGAACACTAAGATTTTCCAAAAATCGAACGGCTTAGTTAAATCGACGACTAGGATCCCAAGGCCTGCAAATACTGCCAGCGGCGCAATCAAACAGGCGGCCTGCACAAAACTTGATTTATAGGCGTGTTTGCCTAGCTTGAAGTGTTTTAATAACACAGCAAAACAAATTGCACCTGCTGAAATCCCAGCTAAGAATAAGTAGATGGCGATTGGCCAGTGCCAAATGAGGCTGTCAAAATGGAATGGGCTCATAATTTGATTTCTCCCTCTTGCGAAGCAATACGGAACACTTTTGGACGAGTGCCTAGTTCTGTTTTACTGCGATAATTAGGCGTGGTCTTAAGCACTTCCACTACTTGTGAATGTGGGTCTTTAAGGTCGCCAAAGGTCAGTGCTTTGGTTGGACAGGCTTCAACACAAGCAGGTTGTCTACCTTCCTTTAAACGCGTCTCTTTACAGAAATCACATTTATCAGCAGCTTTAGTCACTGGGTTAATGAAGCGGATTTGATATGGGCATGCAGCAATACAATATAAGCAGCCGACGCACTTCCACTCATCCACACTGACAATGCCAGTTTTAGGGTCATGGTAAGCGGCGCCTGTTGGGCAAACATTCACGCATGGCTTACCTTCACATTGCTGACAAGACTTACGAGTGAAACGATAGAACTGGTTAGGGTATTCGCCAAAGGGTCCTTCACGCTCAATATCGAGTCGACTTACACCTTCTGGTACATTGTTAGTTTCTCGACAGGCAACAGAACAAGCGTCACAGCCAATACATTTATTTTCATCATGGATTAGGGCATATTTGCAGTTTGGGGTGCCATCGTCTTTGCTGGTGCTAGAGTTAGCAATGCTCAGACCTGATGCGCCTGCAACGCCAACCGCTGCTACACATGCACCTTTTAAAAATAGTCTTCTTTCTTTTTTCATTGTTTTATCCTCCTAATTATTTGCTTTCATGACAGCTAACGCATGACTTGATGCGAACACTCTCTGTTTGGCCAATAATTGGATCGACTTCTGGATGGAGCTGATGACAGTCTGCGCAGTTCACTTTGTCTGAGTGGACATTGTGGGTCCAATCAGCTTCGGCAAGTTCTTCTTGACCGTGACACGCCATACAAGCTGCTGTTTGTTGTTCTGCTGTAGCTGGTGAGCTTTCGCCAAAACCAATGAGTTCTGACTCGCCGCGAGGATGCTTACCTTTTTCACCATGACAGTCCTGGCAGGTTTGGCCTAAAGCATCGTTGGCATGTACGCCATACATATTGCCGTTTTTCTTATGGCACATGATGCACTGACGATTTTGATTCATTTTTAGCTCAGGAGTGTCGGCCTTAGCTATGGGAGCAGTAAAGCTAAGTACCACCATCAAAATGGAGGTCAGCAGGGGAAGGGTAATTTTTGAAATTTTGGACATAATGAGCCCTCACATAATTCAGTGATACAGTTGAGTCTTGTTAAGGATTGGAGTGCTGAAGAGGTTCTTCAGCACTCGATAGAGTTATGCAGCGAGAGAGTTACGGATTAGGGTTTCATCACATTGTTGGTTACTCGCAAGGTGAATCACTTTGATGCCGACTTCTGCTAATGAGTGGTCGATAAACTCATTATTCTCAGGCGTGTTGTGCTGAGGGTCAGTAATGACCAGTTTCACTGATGACTTATCATCGACAACCACATAATCAAGGTGACAGTGCTGTAAATGCTGATGGGCAAATTCAGGTCGGTCTGTATTCTCGATATCAACGATGGTGTCCATTGTTGTGCCGTATAAGATGTTGTATTTCCCTTTAACTATTGTATTTAGTTTATTGAAAATACCGACTGGCTTATTAGCAATTTTATCTGGGTTTAATTTAATATTAACTCCCACATTCTCTACATGGCTTGTTTTGAAAAACTTTATGCAGGTCATAGTAAATGTCACTAAAACAAAAGGGACAACCAGGAACAATACAAAGTAGACAAAAGCATAGCTTAATATGACTGATGTGTTCATAAACGCCTCCAAACTTTCATTGATTATTAAATTTATTTTTAAAGCACATTCAGTATTTCCCTGAGTGGGATTGCAAACATTGATTTAAATCAATTAAATATTTGGATGGTTATTTTTGTATTTAAAACTCTGGTTCGAGGTTGTTTATTATTATTTGTATTTTACAAATTTTAAAAGTTATATTTCGAATTTCAATTTTTGAATATTTGAATGGGGTATTTTAATTAATGTAATTATCTTTAGTAGGTTTCTTTTTATTATTGTTCTGAATTAAAGAAAAACGGTCCCAGCAAGGCTTGAGGGACTTTTATGACATTTTTATTTCTATATTTATAGGTTTTTATTAATAAAAGGTGCTATATTTTTTAGTATTGCAGGTTTCAAATATTTATTATTCATTTTCTGTATAACCGGATAAGTGACGTGGTAAACATTTTCATAAAACAATTAAAATAAAATAACAAAATTAAATGTAAATTGGGTATTATGAAATTGAACTTATCATTGGGAGGTATTTAGATGAGAGATATTAGCTATAGTGACCTAGATTTATTAAGCATTAATATTCTAGTGAATCTCTATGAAAACAAATCCGCGACATATGTATCTAATAAATTGAACGTACCAGCGCCCAAGATAAGCCGTTGCCTTAAACATGCTCGTGAAATTTTTGGCAATGAGCTGTTTATACGTAAGAAGTATGGCCTAGTACCTAACGAGTTCGCAGGCAAGGTTTATCCCATTGCTAAGCAGATCTTGGAATGCTCTAATAGCCTGCAGCTGCTGCATGGTGAGGCTATTGCTGATAATGTTCATAACTTTGAAATTGTCGCTCCTGATTTAGTGTCATTTCCTTTTCCTAAGATGCTATTAACATCTATTAGAGATGCAGGTAAAGATGTCAATTTTAATATCTCTGCTTGGAATAAGTCTTCTCTTGATAGTATTGTGTCTGGTGATATTGATATTGGAATATGCTGCAGTAAAGCGTTAGATAAATTAGAAAAAATTGATGATAACCTTGCTATATTACCTTTGATGAAATTGAATAAACTTTTCTTGATTTGTGATGATAAACACCCAATTCTAAAAGAAGAAATTACCTTAGAGTCAATTGCTAAATATCCATACGTTAATAGTAATGTCGGTGATGCGGAACAGAAAATGAGTGCGTTTCAAGAGTATTGCTACCGTAAACAGATATCACTCAATACAGAAATGGATTTAAATGGTGTTTCTAGCTTATTCGAATACCTAAGACAAACTAACGCCGTTGCGTTACTGCCTTATAGCTCTATATATAACATGATCAATACGACGCCAGGCTTGCATGCTTGCCGACTAGCAGAAGTTGAATCAGAAAGATTATTTATGGAAGTCAAAGCACCAACACTATATATGGTTTATAACAAGAATAATCATGAAGCTAACTTCCAGTGGTTATCAGAAAGAATTCAAGGATTAGTTCACTCTGCCTTGCATTAAACTTACTGGTTATTTATAAATAAAAAAGCCACTCAATTACGAGTGGCTTTTTTATTTGGGTTTAATTTATATATAAAAATAAATAAAAACTGAAATAGCTAATTCTATTATTTAATATTGCCAGTTTTAGTTAATTCATTAACGCTGAGGTTTTTATATAAATTTTGATATGCCTTCAAATTATCTTGCATGATACTGGATAACAGAGAGGTAAATTCATTTTGGTGAGTTTCGTGAAATTGCAAGAAATGGCCAGGGTGACGTAAATTATCACTATTCTTAAAGTGTTCTTTATAGAATGCGGTCATATCAACTAACTCAATATCGTCACGGTGTTTACTTAATTCGAACGGGAATACTGATGGTGCCCAGCAGACATCATCAGAGTGAACGACTCGCTCGAAAGCCATTAACAAGCTTGACGTAATTAAGCTGATATCCGCTTTAATATCGACGTCTTCGCAACAGCGACTAACGAGTTCATTGAGCTCTGAAGTCGGCCCATTATGAATGAAGGCTAGCTTATTACTAAGAATCGCCTCTAGGGTGATTTCACCTTGAAGAATGGGGTGATCTTTACGTACCACCAAAAACCAAAATTCAACATCGCCTAGCTTATTATTGACGACACTTTCGTGTTGAAACTCACGAGAAGAAATGGAGTAGTCCAGTTTGCCTTGTACAATCATTTGCTCCACATTTTCAACCCAAGGGTGAATATCAACTGTGTGGCTTATTCCGAGGATCTCACTGGCTTCTTCAATCGACTTTAAGATGAAGGTCGACATTTGTTCTGGGGCACCAATATGCAACATACGATGATGCTCTGGCTTTGTGTTAGCCACGTCAGCCATTTGCTCATAGGCTGACACAATATTTTTTGCGAGAGGGTAAAGACGTTCGGCCATCGCATTAGGCTGTAAGCCATATTGCTGCCTGATAAATAACTCATCATGGATCACTTCACGCATGGTACTAAGTGCGCGACTGACCTTTGGCTGAGTGCTGTTGAGCTTTTCAGCTACCACACTGCCATTTTTAAACTCAAAGAGGCCAATAAGGACCTTAAGAGTAAAATAATCTAATCTTGATAGTTGCTTTTGCATTCATTTTTACCAAGTGCTTGAGTTATTCCGATTTTGGGAACTTATCATAACAATTAGTGTCTAAACCGTGTTCAACTCACAAATTACCTCTTTAGAGGTATTTTGCACTATTGTATGACCTAAATACTATATTATTCAGCTAGATAATAAATACAAATGAGGTGCAATTTATTGATTTGTGTACCATTGGTGACAATAAAGTATAAAAAACTGGTAGTTTTTTGTTCGGTTGTTAAATGGATCACGTTTGGCAAATGGTCGATCTTTAGCACTGAATTTCAAGCAAAACCGCATTACACTGGTAGTTCTTGTTCTAGCATGGGTTTATGCTAGTTTTTAACCATTAGCTAGGTGGAAATAAAGCATGCTCAGATTGAGTCTGGTAATGTGTATTGGCCTTTTTTTATCAGCATGTGCGAGCCAACCTGATACAAATAGCTCACAGGCCCATGGTGGTAGCCAAGGGACTATCCCCGTTAAGGCTGATAGTACACTGTGGAATGAGGTGCAGTTACTGCAGTTTCATCAGCAATGGCAAGGTACGCCATATCGTTTAGGCGGATTATCCAAAAAAGGCATAGATTGCTCTGGATTAGTGTATGTTGCTTATCAAGATCTTGTTGGCCCAAGTATTCCACGAACGGTGCAGGGGCAAACCAGCTTGGGCACCCGTATTGCCAAAAGTGATCTACAAAGTGGTGATTTAGTGTTTTTTAAAACCACAGGTAGTGGCCGCCATGTGGGGGTCTATTTATCCGGCCATCGTTTTTTGCATGTGTCGACTAAAAAAGGGGTAATGATTTCTAGTATGGATAACGTCTATTGGAAACCCCGTTATTGGTTCGCGAGTCGTTTATAGTGCCAATTTTATCCCTGACTAAAGTTTTAGCTTTATCCTCACTTTAGAAGTTATCTATGCGTCAGATCTGCTGGGCTGTGTTGTTAACTCTTGATCAATCTCTCCGCCTAATGATTAAAATTGTGGTATTTTAGCCGCATCTAAAGTCTAAATTTTTTATTTAGACGTACAGCAATTAAATGCCCAAGTTTAAGGATTTTGTCATGACCAAAGCTAAAATCGGTATTGTTACGGTAAGTGACCGCGCAAGTGCAGGTATCTACGAAGATATTTCAGGTAAAGCCATTATTGATGTACTAAATGAATACTTAACGTCAGATTGGGAACCTGTTTATAAGGTTATTCCTGATGAAACAGCAGATATTGAAGCTACGTTAATTGATATGGCAGATGTGCAAAACTGTAGCTTGATTGTCACGACTGGTGGTACTGGTCCTGCTAAGCGTGACGTGACACCTGAAGCGACAGAAGCAGTGTGCGATCGCATGATGCCAGGCTTTGGTGAGTTAATGCGCGCCGAATCGTTAAAGTTTGTCCCGACAGCTATTTTGTCTCGCCAAACAGCAGGCTTACGTGGCGACTCACTGATTGTTAACTTACCTGGTAAGCCTAAATCAATCCGTGAATGTTTAGACGCGGTATTCCCAGCGATCCCTTACTGTATCGACTTGATGGATGGTCCATTTTTAGAATGTGATGAATCAGTGATTAAGCCGTTTAGACCGAAAGCAAAATAACCTAATAAAAGTAATCTAATATTTGTATATCCTAGGGTGAAATGCTTCTTGCTTCACCCTATAGCTACACTTCAAATCATTCGTTGAAGCTAAATTCCTCTGTATTCCTCAGCGCTTAGCCCGCCATTTATCAATCATAATCCACATGGTTGAAATGAACACTGTGAGCTTATCTATTGTGGTTTTCTCTATTATCGCTAGTTGCATATTTTAGGCATAACTGAGGATTTATAGGTAATGACTACAGTCCTTTTCTAAAGATCAAATGCGCACTGTAGCCAGTAAATATGACTAAAAATGGGATGGCAATGAGATGCGCAAACACATTGGGTGCTGTGCTGAAGTTGAGTGACAGCAATAACCCCCAACTGACTAGAAGATAACTCAAGCTAATAATATGTTGGCTGACTTTTTTCATGGTGTGTTTCCTTACTGCTAATGAATCAACTAATCATTAGTATAAAAACTGGACAAACTCACTGTAAGTGTCATTATTGACAGTAATGATGTCAAAAGTGACATTTATAGGTTGTGAGTGTGTTTGCTTGTGTGAGAGTGTGGAGGAATGATGAAAACGATTTATATTCTGGCTGCGGGTAACGTGGTGGCGAGCGGCTTGGTTAGCTTTTTAGATGTATTTAGTTTTTGTAATACCTATTGGCGCCGCATGAATCCGGAGGTGACAGAAGACTTATTTCATTGTCATGTGATTTCCAGTGATGGCGAAAATGTAAAAACTAATCAAGGTTTTGAAGTGCCAGCAATAGGGCTTGAGCATCCTGATGATATCTTGGCAGCTGATGCGGTTATTTTAGCATCGGCATTTGTGACCAATCGAGAAGAGTTCCAAGCCTTTCTAACTGACTTTGAACCTTTAGTCGAACCCCTATCGCGCTTTTCTGCAGCCGAAAAGCCGGTTGCCGCCTATTGCTCGGCAACATTATTACTTGCTGCATCTGGCTTACTGAACCAAAGGCGTGCGACAACCGTGTGGTGGCTCAGTGAGATGTTTGAGCGAAACTTTAAAGATGTGCAGTTATGTATGGATTCGTTAGTCGTGTCTGATGGTCATATACATACAGCTGGCGCGACTACATCAAATTTAAGCTTGGCATTACATCTGATTTCGATTCTAGCTGGTGAGCAAATGGCGCAGCAGATGGCGAAGATATTGCTGATCGACCCCAATCGTAGTTCTCAGCAACCCTTTATGACAATGGCAATTAACCCGGAGCAACATCAAGACGAGTTGATTCAAAAGGTGCAACAGTGGATGCAAGCTGACTTGAGTCAGCATTGGTTGTTAGATGATATTGCCGACAAGTTTGCTGTGGGCAAACGAACCTTAATTCGACGCTTTAAAAAAGCGGTTAATGAAACTCCAGCAAGTTATATGCAGCGTCTGCGGGTCGATGAGGCCAAAAGGTTACTAGAAACAACAGGGCTGGCAATTGAGCAAATTGTAGAGCGGGTCGGTTATGAAGATGCGAGTTCGTTTAGAAAACTATTCATTCAACTCACCAGTCTAAGCCCGCGAGCTTACCGACAAAAATTTAATACTCATACATGCTGCTAGCGTAACTTTCTGGGCTTTGAGCACCAATTAAAGTGAGTTAATTTGCTGCTTTAACTCATACTCTGGCTGGGTGACAATTTTTTCAAGTGTTGCCACGCGCTGCTTGAGTTCATTATTTTGCTGGCGTAATAATTTTATTTCATCAGATTGATGACCTGACAAACCGATTTTTTTGACTTTATATAGTGCTTGAAAATTTCACTGGCAGTGGTGCCAAGGGTAATCACAACAACTAGCGCCACAATGGCATATTCTTGTTCCATAACAGACTCCTTGTTTGCGGATTTATGATTGCTGGCAACTCATCGTTGCCAGCGATTGGGTATTGGCTTATAAACCAAATACCACTTTTTCACTCTTAAGTAGCTTTTCTAGCCCTAATGCCAGTGCAACTGACAAGACTAATGTGGCACCTGAAGACACCAATAGCTGCAGCATTGGAATTTCACGACCTTTAATAAAGGCCATTAGTGCCTGTTGCTGACCTGATACAGGCAACCATTCCAATACATCTGGTGCAATGTTGTAGCTGGCAGCCATTGATAAAGCCAATGGCACAAATAACACCATGGTTAAGTAGGACTGAGCTTCTTTAAAGCTTTTCGCCATGAAGGACACAAAAAGCTGTAAGGTTGCCGCCATTATTGCTAACGGAATACCGATAAATAACATGAGGCCCATAAAGTCAGGTGAAATATTCACGCTAAAACCAAGTTCTTGCCACGGCACAAAGGTATAAGCGAACTTAGACACCAGTAAAATCAGCAGTAAGCCCAGTAAAGCAAAGCAGGTGACTGCAATAATCTTACCTAACACTAACTGTCTGGTGCTGATTGGATGGCTAAGTAACAGTGCAAGCGAGTTGCGTTCACGTTCACCGGCACTGGTATCAATGGCTAAGTTCATGCCTGAGATAAACACTGAATAAATCATAGTGAAAATGGCAATGCCTAAGATAAAGCCGCCTTTTGAATCTGGCGTTGCTTGGTCTTCAACTATCACCTTAATCGGTTGCACGACTACAGGGTTAATGCCACGGGCGATTAAGCGCAAACTGCCCATTTCACCACTGTAGGCTTGTAGTTGTTGCTCTACACGGCGAATAGACTGTTGCAGCTTCTCATTTGAGTTATCAGCAATCAGCGTAATTTCAGCCGGTTTAGCTTTTGCCATTTGCGCTGCATATTCATCACTGATTATAAGCTCGATGTCTTTGACATCTTTTGCTGCAACGCCTTCATCTGTAGAGGCGTTAATGCCGCGATTATTTAAAAATCGCACTAAATCGGGGGCATTGTCGCCGTTGGTGATTTTGATACTTAAATCTTCAGGGCTTGAAAGCTGACCAATCAGTACCATAAACATGCCGCACATTAATAACGGCGTACCGATGGCGTAATACAGACCTGCCATCACAGAGCGTTTATCACGCATGGCGTCGATAAGTTCTTTACGAACCATTGCTAGGATAGTTTTCATGATGCTGAAATCCCTTCGTCAGTCATTAACACTTGAGTCGACATATTGTTCAATAGGCATGGCAATGGTATCGAAACCATAGCTGCTAAAATAACTTGCTTGTTCATTAGGCTGCGATCCCTTCGTCAGTACCAATTAATTCGATAAATGCATCTTCAAGTGACTCTTTACCAGTCTGCTGGCAAAGCTCTTCAGGACTACCTGTAGCAACCACTTTACCGTCAGCCATGACAATTACTTGGTCGCATAATGCGGCAACTTCTTGCATGACGTGGCTTGAAAACAGCACACAATGACCAGCAGCTTTGAGTGATAACAAAATGTCACGCAGTAAACGTGTGCTCATTACATCCAAACCACGAGTGGGTTCATCCAAAATGATATTGGTTGGCTGGTGCACAATGGCTTGCGCCAACGCGGTTTTCATTCGCTGTCCTTGGGAGAACCCTTTACAGCGACGGTCGGCAATATCTTCTAGCTTGAGCTGATTAATCACATTTTGAGTGGCTTGTTTGGCGTCATTTCGCGACATACCACTGAGCTCAGCAAAGTAGCTGATGTACTCTCTTGGTGATAAACGTTCGTACAAGCCAAACGGGTCAGGGAATAAGCCTAATTGCGCTTTGGCTTTAGTAGGCTCTTTAGCGACATCAATGCCATCAATTTCAGCATGACCTTCATCCGCTGCCAACAAACCAAATACCGTGCGAAGACAGGTGGTTTTACCCGCACCATTAGGCCCGAGTAAACCAGTAATGTGTCCGTCGTGGGCGCTAAAACTGAGGTTATCAAGCGCTTGTACGTCACCAATTTTTTTAGAAAGATTCGTTACAGTAATCATGATTATTATTCCTCAGTTGCAGTTGGGATGACTTCAACTGTATTGGCATTTAAGTAAAAGCTTCGGCTCACATCTTTTTCTAAACATTCACCATCAACTTTGTCTAGCGAACCACTTTTGACTAAATCGGCAATTAACTCGTTACCACAGCTTTGGTAAGCCACGCCATGAGTGGCAAATTTAGAGGTAAAGTGTTTTGCATTGCTCAGCTTTTCAGTGGCCATATCTCCCCAGCTTGGTGGGGTCGCAGGATCGAGGTCGCCTGACAGTAATAAGGTTGGAATGTCACTGTCGATGGCGTCGCTAAAGCTGCTATCAACTTGTGGCATATTCCAGACGCTACAGGTTCCCTCTAAGCCTTCAATCATGGTGCTGCCCATGTAAGAGCCTTTAGACTGCTGACGAATATCCTCAGTAATACGATGCATGTCTTCGCCGCAAACAACCGAAGCGTGCATGCCCATCGCAATACCTGTGCTGTCGGCAGTTAATGCATAAATGCCTAATACTGGTTGGTAGTTACCTATAGATGCTTGGTGGATGGCATGAGGAATTAAGGCGCGAATGTTTGGCATATATAACGCCATACGGATTGCACCGTTAAACTTGCCACGCGTTAATGTGAAACTGGCCACTTCATCGGTTTGTGGATCGCGAGTTTGAGTGATAATCGCAGCGTCAGCTAATGCGCTATCCACTTGATTAAAGTCTTGCTCTAACGTGGGGAACTGCTGCTGGCAGCCACTGTTTTGCTGACAATCTCTAAACAGTAAGTCATAACCTCGGTCAATGGCGCTACCAATGGCGATGACACTTTGCTGCATTGGCACCACACCATCTAAGGTGACAGTTGCAAGAGCTTGTGGGTATTCACGCATATAAAGTTGCGCCATACGTGTGCCATAAGACACGCCATAAAGGTGTAATTTGTTATAACCTAAATGCTGACGCACGGCTTCAAAATCAGTCAGGGCAGTTAAGCTGCCGTATTGAGTCACGTCAGCATCAATCTCATTGAGACACTTTTGAGTATCTGCGACGTAATCCATGTCGTCATCATTAAATGACAGCGCCGATAAGTTGTCGTCTTCACAAGCGAGTATGTTTGATTGGCCTGTGCCGCGTTGATCAATAAGAAGAATGTCGCGGTCTTGACGTACTTTAGCGAGCATTCGGTCAAATCCAGCTGCATTTTCAATGGCTGACTGACCAGGGCCGCCAGCAATGGCCAGCATGGCTTGAGTTTTAAAGCTCGGCTTAATCGCAGGCAGTACTGCGTAATGAATGGTAATTTGTTTGCCTTCTGGTTTGGCTGGGTTTTCAGCCACCATTAG
This sequence comes from Shewanella sp. GJ50-10, assembly GCF_055808815.1. Lineage (NCBI taxonomy): Bacteria > Pseudomonadati > Pseudomonadota > Gammaproteobacteria > Alteromonadales > Shewanellaceae > Shewanella > Shewanella sp. GJ50-10. Next base: position 4,602,009 of record NZ_JBVVSS010000001.1, read on the forward strand.
CGAGCCACATTGCACCTGCTCTGATAAGCCATCGACATAACAAGCAGAGAGTGGAGCCGAATTAGTTTCAGTTTCTTCTGCCGTGGCGGTTAGGCTCATCATTGACAGTAAACCAACTTGAATTGCGCTGATCAATCTAGACTGGCGCAGCTGTCTTTTTGGCTTGCCGTCTTTATTAAACGTTCCTTGCAACATAACTTTCCCGATGTTCATAACATCTTTCCTTTTTGCATTTCAGGATGATTGTGGTAACTTAACATTAGTGTATCGGTGTATCAATGTATTAATACAGTAAGTAAAGGCTAATGCTAGAACTAATAAAAGTCAACCCCAGTAGTGGTGAACCCATATATCGACAATTGCATGAGCAAATCGTGCGATTAATCGTGGGTGGTCAACTGCAAGTGGATCAAGTGTTGCCATCAGTGAGACAACTGGCCGAACATTTAGCCGTGAATCCAATGACAGTTTCACGTGCTATTCAACAATTAGTAGAACAAGGCTGGCTTGAGCGTCGTCGTGGTCAACCGACCCGAGTTGCCAACAAGCAAGATGCGCCAACTACTTCAAGTTTGCAATTATTAGCACCGCAAACCAATGATTTAATTAGCCAAGCTAAGCAACTAGGTATCAACCTAGAAGACTTACAAGCTTTGCTAAGTCAGCAGTGGGACAAGTGATCAGTAATGTTAATCGTGATGAGTCCGAAGTATTGAATAACACCCTATAAAAACAGATATTTCGGCCAAGATAACAAGGAATAAGTTAATGGACAGCTCTGAAGTAATTCTTGAGTTTAAGCAAGTCGATAAACGATTTGATGACAAGGCAGTATTAAAGCAACTGAGCTTTAGCCTCTCGGCTGGGATGGTCGTGGGTTTATTGGGTCAAAACGGTGCGGGGAAATCTACCTTAATGCGCACAGCCCTTGGCATACTGAATATTGATGCGGGCGAAATTACGGCTTTAGGTGAGCAAGCTGCTGAACTGTCTATCGAGGCAAAGTCTAAAATTGGTTATGTGCCGCAGCAACCTTTTGGCTATGAGGGTTTTACCATTGCTAGTGCGCTTGAACTGCACAGCAGCTTTTACCCTGAATGGGATAAGTCGCTCGAGTTAGATTGGTTAAATCGCTTTGGGCTTGAAGCTAACCAACAAGTGCAAAAATTATCAGTGGGTCAACGCCAATCCTTAGCACTTATCATGGCCATGGCCTACCGCCCGCAACTACTTATCCTTGATGAACCCGTTGCCAGTTTAGATCCTATCGTTCGTCGTCAGTTTATGGGGGACTTGTTTGAGCTTGCCTTGGAGTCAGGTTCTGCTGTGTTGTTTTCTTCACACATTACTTCAGATTTAGAGCGTGTTGCCAGTCATGTGGCCTTAATAAAGCAAGGTGAACTCGTGCTATTTAAAGAAATTGATGCACTACGTGAAGAAGTGACGTTAGTACAGCTTGCTGAAAACCAAACCTTACCTGATGGTGTAAGGGTATTGAATCGAAATCAACAACAAGTGCTGGTGGACAATGCTGATCAAGTTGAAATAACAGGCACATTAAACAAAACCACGCTCAATTTAGAGCAACTATTCATGGAATTACACCGATGAATAGTCGACATCCCATGACCAACTCACAAGCTAAGCTGGGTAAAGGTGCATTTCGTAATCCATATAAAGGTTTTTACTCGATATGGATCCGCGATTTTGGCAGTTTGAGCTTCTTACTGGTGGCTTTACTTGGGTTAGGGCTTGCCGTACTGACGTTACTGACTAAGCCTGAGAAAGTTGAAGTGATTAATCTTACCTTGGGAATGTGTATTTTATCTGTCTCTGCTTCAGTTGCTTGGCAGTTTATTAAATTGACTGCTAGTGAGCATGCCGCGCTTATTCCACATTATCGTAAGCAAGTAATGATTCAAGCCGTTAGTGTTTTTACGGGAATGACCTTGATTTGTCTTTTGCTATTTACGCTATCAGGGCAGGAGTCTTTGGCAACACTAATGCTGTTTTACAGTATTGGTATGGGATTCATTTATGCGTGTTTAATCAAGCCACAGCGATTTAACTTATCGGTATTTGTGTTTGTATTTATCCCTCTGGCACCCGAAGTGATCGTGTATCTACCTGAAGCAGTTGTGAGTTATTTAGTGCTTCTTCCTGTGTTAGTCGGTTTTTTAATTGATAGACAATTAATACGCTTAAGCTGGAATGACGATGCTAGAGCTATTTATTTGAACGGCATAGAAACCGGCTGGATGGTGGGGCCCATTGCAGGGCAGAATCGCTGGTTTATTAAGTTGAGTCGTTATCTGCATCCAGCCAGCTATTTTGTTGGCCCTATGCTCGGCATGATATTAATTGCTGCTCCTATTTTAAGTGTTGGCGCAATTTTTCTGTCTGCCTATATGGAAGCTGATATACCCGTATTAATGGTGCTGTCGCAACTGATGATTATGGTGAGTTGTTTAATTCACTGGACACGTGTTCAGCGTTGGCGCTCTGCTGAAACCCTTTATATGCTGCCCAGTTTTAGTGGTAAAGCGGGTTTAATAGGTCAGTTTTTTAATTCGCAATTACGTTTATTGGCCGTTGTGATTGTCATTATGTCGCTGATTTCCTTGCTCTCAGCTCAGTTTAATTCACAAATTACGTTAATGGTCGGCTTACATGTCGTCGCCATTACCACTTGGGCATCTGGCTTAGCGCTTGCTTTTGGTGCGATGAGTCGTTCGGTGCTTCAAGTGAGTTTCTCAATGCTTATCGTGATCTTTAGCTCTGTATGGTTATCAACGTCGCTTGTTACCTTGCGAGAAGAGAGTGGCATAAGTCTCGGATATTATTGGGGAGATTTAGGGTTATTACTGTTAATGGCTGTTTTACTGGTTATCAGCAGAAACAAATTATGGAAAAATGGTGTTGCTAGTTTGTAAAATGTGGCGCTAATCTGTGAATTGTCGCTAATTTAGACTAAAAACTCTTATTTTTCTGTATGGCTTAAAGTAGAATGCTAAAAGCGGAACACTTGTAAGCTAAAAGGTAATTATTAATGTCTCTCGAACAATTTCATTTAGTCAGACTTCTACAACAGCAAAGTAAAGCGTTAGAAGATAACATCGCACTCGAAGGATTTGAGATGGCAGCACCATGGAACAAAGTTTCATGGAGTCAGTTTGATACCATTACTAATAAAGTGGCACAGCTGTTAATTGATTTTGGTCTACAAGCCCAAGATAAAGTCGTTATCGTTGCGCAAAACAGCCCGCAATGGAGCTGTGCTGATATCGGTGCATTAAAAGCCCGCGCAGTTGTGGTACCTGTTTACCCAACCAGCCCAATGGAGCAAGCGGTATTTATTACCAATGATGCTCGCGCCAAAGTGATTTTTGCAGGTGACGAAAGCCAATATGCTACCGCCTGTAAAATTCAAGCTCAGTGTCCAAGTGTTGAGCATGTTGTCGTGTTTGATAGCCAAGTTAAATTGGCTTCTGACGAACATTTCCACTTTGATGACCTGTTAATTGCAGAGACAACGCCTGCAAGTGAAGCTGAGCTTACATTGCGCTTATCGCAAACCAGCCTGGATGATTTACTGACCCTTATTTATACCTCTGGTACCACTGGCGACCCTAAAGGGGTGATGCTGGATTACCGCAATATTGCCTCAATGGTTGAGCAGCACGATGCAGAAATTGCGTTTAAAGCAGGCGATGTGTCATTAGCATTTTTACCACTGAGTCATGTATTTGAGCGTGGTTGGAGCTTCTACGTATTATGTCGTGGTGGCCATAATGTCTATCTTGCTGACACAAACCGCGTTAAAGAAGCGATTGCAGAAGTGCGTCCACACACGCTTTGTGTTGTGCCGCGTTTCTTAGAAAAAGTGTATAGCGCAGTTCACGATAAAGTGAACAGTGCACCAGCAATACGCCAAAAACTATTTAACTGGGCTATTGGAGTCGGTTCACGTCAATTTGAAGTGAATCAAGGCCGTAAAAAAGCCAGCACTGCATTATCGGTACAATGGAAATTGGCCAACAAGCTAGTATTCAGTAAATTACAGAATGTATTAGGTGGTCGCCTGAAGTTTATGCCTGTTGGCGGCGCCGCGTTAGACGTGAATGTGGGTGGTTTCTTCCACAGTATTGGTGTGCCAATTTTGTGTGGCTACGGCATGACAGAAACCAGTGCTACCGTTACCTGTAACACGCTAGATAACCGCGTTTCAGGTTCAAACGGTAAACCACTTCAAGCAATGGAAGTGAAAATCGGTGCCAACAATGAAATCTTAGTCCGTGGTGACACGGTGATGCGTGGCTACTACAACCGCCCTGAAGATACCGCTGAAGCGTTTGAAGATGGTTGGTTAAAAACTGGTGATGCGGGTATGTTAGATGCCGAAGGTAACTTATACATCACCGACCGCATCAAAGAATTAATGAAAACCTCAAACGGTAAGTACATTGCACCGCAACGTGTTGAGGGCAAAGTGAGCTGTTGTCCATTCATCGAACAAGTCGCGATTGTGGCTGATGCACGTAACTATGTGTCTGCGTTAATTGTTCCAGCATTTGAATCATTAGATGCATGGGCGAAAGAAAAAGGCATTAGTTACGAGTCACCGCTTGAATTGCTTCGTCATTCACATGTTGTTGAGCATTTTGAGCAACGCTTGAAAGAAATGCAGCACGAACTTGCCAGCTTCGAGCAAATTAAGAAGTTCACCTTGTTGCCAGAAGCGTTCTCGATGGAGTCAGGTTTAATTACGCCTACGATGAAACTGCGCCGTAAGAAGATTTACTCAAAATACGTCAACGAAATTGATGCTATGTACGCGAAATAAGGGTATACGAGATAAAAGTACGCGAATTAATCTCGTCTAGCGTAAAATGAATTGCTTAAAGGACACCTTATGGTGTCCTTTTTTATGTCTGTATTTTGAGGAAAGCATTCAAGCAGCAATCAGTTATAGTTATTATGATCAGTTCTACATGCCTTATTTGAAATTACCCGAGTAAACCATGGCTAAAATCGATGTTAAAAAACAACTGAAACACTTATATCTGCCGTCGAAAAAACAGGTCGTCAGTGTTGAAGTGCCACCAATGCACTACTTGATGGTCGACGGCAAGGGCGAGCCTGGAAGCCTACAGTATGCGGAGGCGATAGAGGCACTATATTCAGTCGCTTATACCATCAAGTTTATGATCAAAAAGGGCATCACTGAGGTTGATTACGGTGTACTCCCACTTGAGGGTTTATGGTGGGCTGATGATATGGATGATTTTATCAACGACAATAAACATAACTGGCAATGGACTATGATGATCATGCAGCCTGATTGGGTTGATAAGGCATTAGTTGACGCGGCCATTAGCCAAGTGAAATTGAAAAAGGATTTAGCGGGGATAGAATTGGTACGCTTTGAATCTTTCAGTGAAGGTTTATGTGCGCAGATCCTGCATGTGGGCCCCTTTTCTGAAGAAGGCCCAACAGTTGCTAAAGTACATAACTTTATTGAGTCTGCAGGGTTTACTTTATCGGGTAAACATCACGAGATATATTTGTCTGACATTCGCCGCGCAGCCCCAGAAAACTGGAAAACTGTCATTAGGCAGCCATATAAAATGTAAACAGTAAGCCATCACAGTAGTGTCATAAAAGGGTTATATCCTCAATTCAGTTTGCCTAACTGAATCAGTCACTTTGAAGAAACTTAAACGCTATCAATACGAACGTTATGCTGTGTTATGTAAGGTGACTTACCGTGCTGATTTTGCTCCTGAGAAATTAGGTTTTTCTACCGAACATTACCGTGAAATTGCCAATCGTTGGGGCAATGTTTGTGCACGTATTTTGTGGCGAGAAAACAAAAAAGAAGTGCTGGTGGTGTTTCGTGGCTCACAAACCGTCAATGAGTGGCTACTTAACTGTCAATGCTGGCCCAAAGCTAAACAATTTGCTGACTGTACGTACAATGTTCATGCAGGTTATGACTATTTACTGGAACAAAAAACCAATCCCATCCCACCTTATTATGATGCCAATGTGAGTTTATTTGCTCAACTGCAGCAGATATTAACGCCACTTATTGCTGCGGGTAAACGGATATCGTTAACGGGTCATTCATCAGGTGGCGTTATGGCGATTTTAGCCGCTGACAGGTTAGAGCGTTTACATCCTAATTCCATCAAGCGGGTAGTTACTTTTGGTCAGCCGTCACCGGGATTCAGAAGCTTTCAAAAAGCCTATTTATTGCATCGACGTACCTACCGTATTTGCTGCGATATTGATGTGGTGACTTTTTTGCCGCCACTGCCGGGGATATTCTTTCATGTGGGCAAGATGTTGTGGCTACATAACGAACGTATTTACGAAAATACCTCACCCGTAAAGCGTTTTGTTTTGAGCTTTTTTAGCTGGATAGTGTCACCGTTTGCCTTTCATTACATGCATAAATACATTCGCAATAAAGACTTCTTTGATGATATCTAATATTTTGACCCCATCCCTTGGCTGACTTACACTGCGGGCAGATTTGTTATTTATTCAACAAATGACAAAACTAAGCAATAGCCAGTAAAGCCAATAATAACAAGAGGTCAGCATGTCAGAAACCCAATTTAGCCTAACCCTAACGCCGCGATTTTGTGAAACCGATGCACTGGGTCATATCAATAACACGGTTATTCCTGTGTGGTTTGAGGCGGCACGTGATCCGATTTTTGAAATTGTTAATCCAGGCCAAGATTTATCAAAGTGGAACATGATCATTGCTGGGTTTAATATCGCATTTAATGCGCCAACCTTTTACGGCCAAGATGTACTCGTTAAAACTCATATCAGCCGAGTGGGCAATAGCAGTTTCGAAATTGCTCAAAGTTGCTGGCAAAACGGACGCCAAACTGCTGAGGCTAAAACCACTATGGTGCATTACGATTATCAGGCCGAAAAAAGCCAACCGATGACTGCTGAAGTGAAGGAACAACTGGCGGCATTAACCGGAGATATGACGGCTTAAGATTAATGGGTGATAAAGTGCGAGCTAGTAATAAAAAGCTCGCGCACAGATCAAAGTTTCTAACTCATCTTGGGTGGCTACCCTGTAAAGTTTTAGCCATAAATCTGATGTTTATGCTTGTTCTAAGTGTTGATTCAACGCCTCAAGCAACTCAGGTGTCAACTTAGCTTTTTGCCCCGTCTTAAAGTTAAACATCACCACATTGGCGGTACCTGTTGTGGTTACCGCTTGCTGCGCTTTACTGAAAATACGGTAATGCATGATAAAGCGGTCTTCTTTTATATCACTGATGTTGACGCTGACTAATAAAGTATCTGGGAATGTCACAGGGCGCTTATAGCGCGCGTGGGTTTCACTTAAAACAGGCCCAATTGCGGTTTTTTCAAGATCGGCCATCATGTTTATCTGACTAAAAAAATCAATTCGAGCAGTTTCAAAATAGCGAAAATACACCACATTATTGACGTGATTGAGCGCGTCCATCTCGCCCCATGCCACTGGAATTTCGGTAATAATCGCATGCTGCTTAATAAACTGTTCCATATAAATCTTGCTCCCTAATAAAGTTAAACGCCTGTTTGATTTTTATTCAGATTAACAGGCAAAACCTAGTTCAACAAGCATGGAATGCTTTGCTATCAATTGGGCAATATGTTTTGATAATGTTAAACCACTATTTGCTATGGAATGCGCCGATTGAACTCTTTTAACTACCCACGATTACAGAAGTTACTTTATCGCCCTGTGGTGAGTGTATCGGCCTTGCCTAGAGTGATACTCAGTTATATTAAGACCATCATCGCTAAGTTAACTGTGGCGCAAAAGCTGTACTTCATTGCCTTCCTGCTGATGTTTACCACGGAGGGAGTGACGATGGTGGGGGTCATTGCCATGATTGCAATGATGATTGAGTTTTGGCCTTTGTTTACTAAAACTTGGCATAGCTTAGCGGGTAAAGCTTTCTTGCTGTTGTTTTACGCCATTATCGCTAACTTTTCATTAGTGTGGGCAGCATCTGTCGTCAATGAAGTCTCAGGTGTTGATGCCGATCATTTAACCTATACGCACAATCTGGTTATTCTGCTTTATATGCCAGTATGGTTTGTACTGGTGAGCGGAGTGGCGCTAATGCTGCTGCAAGCGGTTATTCCAATTTACTTTGTGTTGATGCCGTTATTCAATTTACTTGGGGTCAAATCAATACGCTTTACTAACAGTGAGCATTATCGGAAACGGACTATATTTCTTCGGATGATATTGGCTTATGTCGTATTAGCTAATCTGTATTTATTGAGTGATATTGAAAACACGTTTGAAACCAGTGATCCCAGAGCCAAAATGATCAAGCTACTAGAAGCGGAAACAGGGCGTAAAACTGAAGATATTGATGCCGGTTTACAGAAGCTCACAACCGTTGGCTCGTTAACTTCAGAAAAAGAGAAAGCTGTTGAAAGTAGTGATGACAGTAACGTTGAAAGTAATGACCAAAGTATCGTTGAAACTAACAATAGCGAAAGCCTCACGATTAACGACTCTGAATCTGTTCAAGTCCCGCTGATTTCGACTGATGATGCAGAGCCTGATATGGCCTCTACCACCCAAAAAGTTATTGAAGATGCGGTTCAACAGTCTATTAAGCAGGTGCAGGAAAATGAGCCGATTCGATTAAATGTTGGCGCTGATGAAGTCGCTGAGCGGAGGTACGATATTATTCGTGAAAGTTATCGCCTGATGGTGAGAATGACGATTGCTAATTTTATTTATTATTTTGAGGGTAACCAGTTTTCACGCTGTGAATCTCAAGCTGATAGTAAAGTGGTTGAGTTAAATGACTATGAGATATTAGAAATCACCCCAGCCGATGCACAAGACAGTCGGTACGGTTATGACTTTTTGGTAAAAGCTTGTGTTTCACCAGCGTTTCCAGCGAAAGGGTAGTAATGAATAAACTTAATGGCGCTGTATTACTCTTTTTAGGGTTTGTGCTAGCGAGCAAGTCAGCATCGGCAAATGTTGATGTGACGATTGAGCAGAGTTTAAGCGACATTACCAAGGGGAATATTGCTTCTGCGATTGTGTTGTCTGATGCCGGGTTGGTAACACTTGGTGTGGTCAACTTTGACCCTAATAATATAGTTGACCTTGATGGTCTTGATGCAGGATCTCCAGAGTCAGTTCAACGTCGTAAAGAACTGAATGTTTATTCTATCCCTTGGGAAAGCGATTGGGTTGGTGAGCCTGATAACTTACAAACTGCCAACTTTATAAAGTTCTCATACATTAATTCAAAACAGTCATTAGAGATTTCAGATCAAGAAAATCAAATCGATAAGCTGAGTGAGAAAAGCTACCTATTGTTTGCTGAGCAGCGCTGGAGGTATCAATTAAATCAGGATTGGCAGCTGCAATTTGGTTTAGGCGCTCATTTTGTGTGGTACGACAATGACTTTGACTACAGTGATGATGTCGCCGTATATCGCGATTTGCTAGACGGAAGCTTGTTTAATACAAGTTACGGAGCATGGATGATCGACCCTTCAATTCAATTCCATTATCAAAATACCCTTTGGGGCAATAAGTGGCAGTATATGAGCCGTTTTAGTTATGCCTTCGGTGACATTATTAAAACGGACACTGACCTCCAGTCTGGCTCTCCTAAGGTGAGTCGATTTAGTAATACCTTCATATATCATTATCCTTTGCCTGAGTTGATGGCGTATAAAAATGAAATGCGCTTTTTGTTTAAACGTATCGATTTATCTGGGGACGCCATCGATTCTATGGGCACCAGTCATTATTACGAGACGGGTTTGGGCTGGATAGTTGAAACTCCGTCATTATCGTCGTGGCTCACCAATATTGGTATTGGGGTTATAGTGAATATTGATAGTGCACTAAGTGGCGGCAGTGTGGTGCTGCTTTTTAATGAAGATATTTAACTGAAATTTTGACGATAATATTTAATTGAGCTTGAGTAACACCCAATAAAAAACGACCTAGAAGGTCGTTTTTTATTGGCGCTAAATGAGATTTAATTAATCAATTTTCAGCGCAGAGAAGTCGTTAATTTGAGTAAACTTAGCGGTTTTTTGATTATCAAAACGCACCATTTGCACAGTATGTAGCCCAGCAGCTTCGGCGGCTTTTAGCTCTTCAACCACATCAGAAACAAACAAGACTTGCTTCGGACTTAAGCTTACCGTATTGAGGATATTACAGTAGGCTTGCTTATCTAATTTGTTACCCGTACGCGTATCAAAATGACCATTAAACTTAGGTGTTAAGTCACCTGCATCGCTGTGGCTAAATAGCATTTTTTGCGCTTCAGCTGAGCCAGAAGAGAAGCTATAAATGCGGATGTTAGCTGCTTCAATGCGCGGAATCGCATCGATGAAATCAGGGTAAATATGACCGGTAAACTCACCGCTTGCGTAACCTTGCTTCCAAATAAGACCTTGAAGGGTTTTAAGTGGCGTTGCTTTACGGTCTTCATCAATCCACTGGGATAGGATTTCTGTTACGCGTTCAACTGAGGCGTCTTGCTCTAGTGCAAGGTCGCGAACGTCGCTGATACAGTATTCAACAAGCGGGTTATGTTGATTTTTATCAAGAAAATCACCCATGGCTTTTTTTGAATACGGGAATAGTACATCTTGAATAAAATCTAGATCAGTCGTGGTGCCAGCTGTATCTACGATAATCGCTCTAATACCCATAATGTCTACGTACTCCAATCCTTAAATGTGCTTGACCAAGATCCTAAGCTTTATTAGGTCTGATGGCTAGTCAAATTGAACAACAAAGGTGAGGATTACTCAAATCAATGATATTCCACTGTTATTAGCTGCCAATGCCGCTAAGTTTAGGTATTATGAATAGACACAGCAGTGATAATTAAACCAACCACTTAAAGGTGACAGGCTATGATTTCTAAATGGGCAAAACGTTTCTTTCAGATGGCTGAACTTGTTGGTTCATGGAGTAAAGATCCGTCAACGCAAGTGGGCGCGGTGATCACTAAACATAATCGTATCGTATCTGTCGGGTTTAATGGCTATCCCCATGGGATTTCTGATAGCGCAGAAACTGACGATCGTGAAATGAAATTACTGAAAACCTTGCACGCTGAAGAGAATGCCATCTTATTCGCTAAGCGAGATTTAGGCGATTGTGATATTTGGGTTACCCATTTTCCTTGTCCTAACTGCGCCGCTAAAATCATTCAAACGGGTATTACGGGTGTGTATTGTCCTGAGCAAAGTGAAGATTTTTTATCACGTTGGGGCGATAAGATTAAAGTCAGCCAAGATATGTTTTTGCAAGCAGGAGTAAAAGTGAACTGGCTTCCGGTTCATGAGCTTGAATAGTATTGAGACTTATCATTTATCTTTTCATTTTTCAGTGCAATTAAACCGACGTTAAGTCGGTTTTTTTGTATCTGCGTTTTATCTCAACATTCTATTCCGCACTAAAATAGTCAACTAATACTCCTAAAGGGATATTCGACAAGCCAATGTTCATTCTCTCTACTTTTTGGTTTTTAACATATATTTCATTTTTATTTCAATTGCTTAAGATTTGATCAGCACAAAAACAGTTGAAGTATTAGCCATTGTTAAACTTATATTCTGTGATTCATGCCCTTTAATTTGGCTTCTAAATACTTATTCATAAATGTATATATATAGATAAGCGTATATACGGTTGGTGAAATGTAGTGTGTTCAAGGGGATTGAGATGAGCAATAAAATAGATACAGGTAGAAGAGCGTTGTTAAAAACCTCTGCAGCAGGTGCTGCACTATCTGGAATAGGCTGTAGTAGTTCGAGTTCAATTGAACCTGTTATGAAGGGAATTGAACAAGAGTTACCGAATAAAGATACAGTTACTGGCACTGGTCAGTGGGTAGGTACAACGTGCCAAGGTTGTACTTCTTGGTGTGCCAAGCAAGTTTATGTGATGGATGGGCGTGCGATTAAATTAAGAGGCAACGTTAACTCTAACGTTCACGGTGAAGCAAGTTGCCCAAGACAGCACCTTAGTCTCCAGCAAGTTTATGATCCAGATAGAGTGAAAACACCGCTTATGCGGACGAATCCTAAGAAAGGCAAAGAGCATGATCCTATGTTTAAACCGATTTCTTGGGATAAAGCATTAGATATGCTCGCGGATAAAATCTTAGCATTAAGAGCTGCCGATGAATCTCATAAATATGCTTTATTGCGTGGCCGTTACTCACATATTAATGAGCTGATGTACAAGCATCTTACTCAAATGATTGGTTCTCCAAATAATATTTCCCATAGTTCAATATGTGCAGAAGCCCATAAAATGGGACCATACTACCAAGATGGTAACTGGGGTTATAACCAGTACGATGTTGAAAATGCCAAATTTATTCTTTCATTTGGTGCTGACCCCATTGCGAGTAATCGCCAAGTTTCCTATTACTCAAAAACTTGGGGAGCAGCGCTGGATAGCGCAAAAGTGGTCGTAGTAGACCCTCGTTTATCGGTATCAGCGAGTAAGGCTCACAAATGGATTCCAATCGAACCGTCACAAGACAGTGTATTGGCGTTAGCCATTGCTCATGTGGCATTAACTGAAGGCTTATGGCATAAGCCTTTTGTTGGTGATTTTGCTAACCAGAAAAATCAGTTTGTAGCGGGCAAAGAGGTTGATAGTGCAGCATTTAATGAGTTACATACCCATGGTTTAGTTGATTGGTGGAATATCACCTTAAAAGACTGCACGCCTGAGTGGGCAGCATCGATTACGCAAATTCCAGCAGAAACGATTATAAATATTGCTCGCGATATGGGCAAAGCTGCACCTGCGGTGCAAGTGTGGACATCGCGTGGGGCTGTGATGCATACCCGCGGGACTTACACGTCACTATCGTGCCATGCATTAAATGGTTTATTCGGTGGCATTGATAATAAAGGAGGAGTATTCCCTGCTAATAAAATCAAATTGAACAAGAAGTTCCCTGACTCTAAGCCTTATTTAGACGCCGTTGCTAAAAAAGGAGTTAAGCACCCTAAGATTGACCAGCGCGGTACGTTAGCTTTCCCAGCGCTTAAGAAAGGTAAACCGGGTGGTGGTGTAGTTACCAGCAACACACCCAATGGCATGCTAAGTGCAGATCCTTACGACATTAAGGTGATGCTTGCTTACTTCAATAACTTTAATTTCTCATCACCGGAAGGCCAGCGTTGGAATGAAGCGTTAAGTCAGCTTGATTTTATGGCACACGTGACCACCAATATTTCTGAGTTTAGTTGGTTTGCCGACATCATTTTGCCTGCCAATCACCACATGTTTGAAAAGTGGGGGGTGTTGGATTCAATTGGTAATGGCGTGCATCAAGTTTCAGTACAGCAACCTTCAATTGAACGCATATGGAACACTAAAGAAGATGAGTCAGAAATCCCATATTTATTAGCTAAAAAGTTAGCTGATAAAGGCTTTGATATGCCTTGGCGCTATATCAATGAACAGTTACTTGATCCTGAAACTAAGCAGCCAGCTAAAAGCGAAAAAGACTTTGGTGAGCTACTAGTGAAATACGTGACCTCGCCATTATGGACTGACGGTGCTGCCAAATATGGCGATAACATGACTTCTTGGAAAGAGTTTACCGATAAAGGCGTGTGGAACAGTCATCCTTATGAACTGAAAAGCCGCTGGGGTAAATTTAAAACTGAGACCCATAAGTTTGAGTTTTATAGTAAAACCCTTGAGAAAGCCCTTAATAAACATGCGAAGAACCATCATGTCAGTGTTGATGAGGTCATGGAGGCATGTGATTACCAAGCCCGAGGTAAAGTCGCTTTCGTACCGCATTATGAAGACCCTTATCGTTTTGGTGATGAGAAACAATACCCATTATTACTGGTGGACCAAAAAGCGCGCTTAAGTAAAGAAGGTCGCTCAGCTAATACACCATGGTTCCATGAATTTAAAGATCTTGATCCTGGGGATTTTGCCAATGAGGATACTGCCAAAATCAACCCTATCGACGGTGAAAAGCTGGGGCTTAAATCCGGTGACAAGATTGTCATATCGAGCCCTGTAGGTGAGTTAACTTGTACTGTTGCACTTTGGGAAGGGGTTAGACCTGGCACTGTGGCGAAATGTTATGGTCAAGGGCATTGGGTTTATGGTCGCCATGCGAGTAAGCAGTTTGGTAAGGAGGCGAGAGGTGGTTCAAATAACGATCTTATCGCTGACAGATATGACAGATTGAGTGGCGCATCAGCGTACTATGGTCATATTCGCATTAACGTAAAAAAAGCCTGAGGTAAGAGATTATGAGACTCGGAATGGTAATTGACCTACAAAAATGTGTAGGTTGTGGCGGCTGTGATTTAGCCTGTAAAACCGAAAATAACACTGCTGATGGCGTTAAATGGTCGGATCATATAACTAAAACGGAAGGACGTTTTCCAGATGTGCAATACAGTTACATACCAACCATGTGTAACCATTGTACCAATGCTGCTTGTGTTAACGTGTGCCCTACAGGTGCAATGTATAAAGATGATCGTGGGCTAACTTTACAGGATAACGATAAGTGTATTGGTTGTAGAAAGTGTGAGCGAGCATGTCCTTATGGTGTAATTAGCTATAACCGACAAGTTCCTCATCGTGAGTGGCAGGATGATAAAGCATTAGTGGCAGGCGCTACTGGCTCTCCTCATGCTTTATTGAAAAAAGTAGATATTAAAACCTTCCCGTATATGAACCCTGAGCGAGGTGATACGTATCCTGAAGTTCGCCCAAGAAGAACCACTGAAAAATGTACCTTGTGTGATCATCGCTTAGATCAAGGGTTGAGTCCTGCTTGTGTGACGGCTTGTCCATCTGGAGCGAGAGTATTTGGTGACTTTGACGATCCGAATAGTGAAGCGTCACGTTTGATAAAAATGAACAAGGCTCAGCAGCTAAATCTAGATGCTGGTACGAAGCCGAATGTTTATTATATTCGCAGTTTTAACGTGAAAACTTTGTATTAAACAGCATTAAAATTTAGATTTTAGTGAGTCGTATTGAAGATTAGAAATGAGATGCAGGTGTTACGCCGCATCTCTTTTTTATGCCTGAAATAGAATCGAGGGAATGGCTACTTAGTCGAATTGCCGCACAAGATTTTTGGGCGATCCTGATTTTTACCAACTAAGTTAAGCTTGGATAACGCTTCTTCAATTAATGATTTATTACCTGAATAAGTGTCAGCCAACACTTGTTTTGCCCATGCAGGCAACTGCTCATCAATCGAGTAATAAATCCATTGTCCTTGTCGTCGATTGACAACAATGCCTGCCGATTTTAATAAGGCTAGATTACGAGAAATCTTGGGTTGGATTACATCTAGAGCTTCAGTAAATTCGCAGACGCACAGCTCTTTCTCAACAATCAACAGCATCACAATAGATAGACGAATCGGGTCTGTTAAGGATTTAAAAAGGCTAATTGGTTCGAACTGAGAAGTCATGATTCATACTGATTGAAAATTTGGCCTACCTTATGTTTTTTACCCTGTTGAGTCAATTCTAATGCCGCTGAAAGTGATGACTTTACATCAGAATTTCGCTGAACCAGTTGATAGGAATCTTCAAGGTTAAAGTGTCGATATTGCAATCGAGGTGCTTCTCATTTTGAGCGTTAGTTGCTCTATTTAAATAGCTAATTTATAACACATTGATTGTGGTTGTTTTTTATTCAAATTGGAGTTGAAGCTGATTAAATAACCTAATCTGAGGCGTATATTTAGAAGTGCAGTTTAGTGTTTCTGCCAACAATTACCACTGGCCAGTCAGTATTGCTGCACAATTGGCTGTCTGTCGGGGTTAATGGTGTGTAAAAGAAATTTTTAAAGCAAAACGGCTAGTCATACTATTGTATGAATCAAAGAAGTAAGGTACATTACTATTTCTTTAACGTATTGTTACATATGGACTTTGTGGTTTTGTCAGGATGACACATTAAATATGTTATTTACCTTTCTATTCCTTCAATTCAAAGTTCATTTGAAGTGTGCGTTAGTTAGTGCATTTACACTATTCAAAATTTCAATGGACGATATAAAATGAATAAACTCTCAATTGTAATCGCTTTTGTTGCTGTCAGTTTTTTCTCTGGTTGTGCAACAGTGCCAATGGCTTCTACTGAGCAAGATAGTCAACTCAAAGAATTTAAAACACCAGTAGAAGGTAAAGCGGGATTATATATCTACCGTAACTCATTTGTTGGGCAGGCTTTGAAAAAGAATGTTTACTTAAACGGTAAACTAGTTGGTGAAACTGCCAATAAGGTATTCTTTTACAAGACTTTAGAACCTGGAAATCATACTTTATCGACAGAGTCAGAGTTTAGTGAAAATAACATCGATTTAGTCGCAGAACCGGGTGAGCTATATTATGTAGAACAATTTATTAAAATGGGTGTTTTTGTCGGTGGGGCAGGATTGAAAGTTGTTGATTCAGCTGCTGGGAAAAATAATGTTCTGCAATGCAAATTAGCTAAAGAAACAGATAAAGAGATTTACTTAGCTACAGAAGAAAAATCGAAACTTTAACTTTGTATGTATGCAATATAAAGCCGACATAACGTCGGCTTTTATTTTATGGCGAAATGACTCAGTTACTGATGAACTACAACGCCATTTTTGACGACATCTTTACATGGATTCACGCCGTATGAGTAAGCGAGTTGTGCTGGTGTAGTGATATCCCACAAGCAAAAATCTGCCTGCATACCTTGTGCTAATACGCCGACATTGTGCTCTATTCCTAATGCTTTAGCTGCATTGGCAGTAATGCCTTTTAGCGCTTCTTCAGGGGTTAATCTAAATAGGGTACAAGCCATATTTAGCATTAGTAGCGTTGAGCAAATAGGGGATGAACCGGGGTTAAAATCACTGGCGACGACTATAGGCACATGATGTTTGCGCAATAAATCAATTGGCGGCATTTGGGTTTCACGCAGAAAGTAATAAGCGCCTGGTAATAAGGTGGCACAGGTACCGCTGGCTGCAAGGGCTTTAACGCCGTCTTCATCTAAGTATTCAATATGGTCAACGGACTTTGCGCCAAGTTTGGCTGCCATTGCCGAGCCACCCATATTGGATAATTGCTCTGCATGGAGCTTGATCTCAAGACCTGCTTCTTTCGCGGCAGTTAATACTCGCGCAGTTTGGTCTAAGTTGAATGCAATATTTTCACAAAATACATCAGCGGCATCAGCTAAACCTTGTTCAATCACTGTTGGCAGCATGTCATTAATAACCAAATCCACATAGGCATCAACATTGTCTTTATATTCTGGTGGAATCGCGTGGGCACCTAAGAAAGTCGTTTTAACATCAACGTGGTGATGTTTACCTAACTCTCGAGCTACCTTTAATAGTTTTACTTCAGTGTCGGTATCGAGGCCATAACCAGACTTTATCTCAACAGTGGTGACACCTTCTTTGGCTAAGGCATTTAAGCGTTGACGACCTAATTCAAATAATTCGGCTTCATCGGCTTCACGACAGGCCTTTACGGTAGAAATAATACCGCCGCCAGCGCGAGCGATGTCTTCATAGCTTGCGCCCTGTAAGCGCATTTCGAACTCATTTGCTCGGCTACCGGCAAAAACTAAATGGGTGTGAGCATCAATGAGGCCTGGTGTTAACCAACCGCCTTTGCCGCGGTAGACAGGAATATCAAACACATCGAATTCTGGTAAATCTTTTCGCTGTCCAATCCAAGCAATTTTGCCATCTTTTACTGCTAAAGCTGCGTCGGTAATTGCGCCATAAGCGGCTGAATTAGTTGGATCCATTGTAGCGATATTGACGTCAATCCAAACGTGATCCCACGACATAGCAACTCCGTTCTCTGTAAAATTTTATTCTAATAGTGACAAAACAATACTTGTTTTTACTTGTATATACAAGGTAAGGTTAAAGCCGAGTTTTTAGTCAGTCAGTGGCTTTTATCGGCAATAGCACCATGATATCGGTGTTGTTTACAGCAATAAAGAGCGGTTTTAAACCATTGTCACTGATGACATTAGACAGACAACCACCTATGGATAAGACGATGGCACTAGCAAAATTTGAACAAATTAAGCAGTACATTCTAGCTCGCATTGAAGCGGGAGAGTGGCAAGAAAATGACCGTGTGCCATCTGAAAATCAGTTAACCGAGTTAATGGATTGCAGCCGTATGACAGCTCGCCGCGCGTTAACTGAATTAGTTGAATCTGGTGTGTTAGAGCGAAGCCAAGGCTTAGGTACATTTGTCGCGGGGCTTAAGTCGCAATCTTCGTTGTTGGCGATTCGAAACATTGCTGACGAAATTAAAGACCGTGGTCATGGCTATAGCGTTAAACAATTAGAACTATCCCAAGTTGCAGCAGAAGGTGCGGTGGCAATTTCATTGGGGTTAGCAGAGGGCAGTCCGGTGTTTTACTCGGTATTAGTTCATTGCGAGCAAGACCAACCTTTGCAAGTGGAAGAGCGTTATGTGAATCCGCACATGATCCCCGATTATTTAAAGCAAGATTTCAATCTGCTGACGCCTCATGAGTATTTATCTAAAGTTGCGCCGTTAACTGAGGCGCGCCATACAGTAGAGGCAGTGATTGCCAATGAGCAAACCCAACAACGATTAGCGATTGAAGCAACTGAGCCTTGCCTACAAATTTTACGTCGCACCTGGTCCCGTAAAGGTGTGGTGAGTTTTGCCCGATTAATCCATCCCGGCAGTAAGTTCAGCTTGGGTGGCCATTTAACGTTTAATCAATAAAAACAGTCAAACCACAGCCTCATTAACGACTCCATTAAATGGTGTTGTGGTTGAAGATTAATAAAAGGAAAAAGCATGAATAATAGACATGATCCTAGCCGCAATATTATTGCGCCACACGGTACAACACTCGCCTGTAAAAGCTGGTTAACAGAAGCTGCCATGCGCATGTTAATGAACAACCTGCACCCAGATGTAGCTGAGCGCCCAGAAGACTTAGTGGTTTATGGTGGGATTGGCCGCGCCGCCCGAGACTGGCAGTGTTATGACAAAATTATTGAAGTGCTGCAACGCCTTGAAGATGACGAAACTTTATTAGTGCAATCAGGCAAACCTGTGGGCGTATTTACCACCCATAGCAACGCACCACGAGTGATTATTGCAAACTCAAACTTAGTACCACATTGGGCTAATTGGGAACACTTTAACGAACTCGATAAGAAAGGTTTGGCAATGTACGGCCAAATGACAGCGGGTTCTTGGATTTATATTGGTACTCAAGGGATTGTACAGGGCACTTACGAGACCTTTGTGGCAATGGCAAAACAACACTTTGACGGCAGTGCTGCTGGTAAGTGGATTTTAACCGGTGGCCTTGGTGGCATGGGCGGTGCACAACCTCTTGCTGGCACCATGGCGGGATACTCAGTACTGGCATGTGAAGTTGATGAAACCCGTATTGATTTTCGGTTACGCACCCGGTATGTAGACAAAAAAGCTACTTCATTAGATGAAGCGTTAGCAATTATTGATGAAGCCAATACTTCTGGTAACCCTGTATCAGTCGGTTTATTAGGTAATGCTGCCGATATCTTTGCTGAATTGGTTGAACGTGGTGTAACGCCAGACGTTGTGACTGACCAAACTTCTGCGCACGATCCGTTAAACGGTTATTTACCTCAAGGTTGGACGCTAGAGCAAGCTGCTGAAATGCGTAAAACTGATGAAGCTGCAGTAGTAAGCGCGGCTAAAAAATCGATGGCCGTTCAAGTTAACGCCATGCTAGCACTGCAAGCGGCAGGGGCAGCAACAACCGATTACGGTAACAATATCCGCCAAATGGCATTTGAAGAAGGTGTTGAAAATGCCTTTGATTTCCCAGGTTTTGTTCCCGCTTATGTTCGTCCACTGTTTTGTGAAGGTATTGGACCGTTCCGCTGGGTAGCTTTATCTGGTGACCCTGAAGATATTTATAAAACAGATGCCAAAGTGAAAGAGCTAATTCCTGATAACCCACATTTACATAACTGGTTAGATATGGCCCGCGAACGTATTGAGTTCCAAGGTTTGCCAGCGCGAATTTGTTGGGTGGGCTTAAAAGACCGCGCACGCTTGGCATTAGCGTTTAATGAAATGGTTAAAAATGGCGAGTTATCAGCGCCGATTGTGATTGGTCGAGATCATCTAGACTCTGGCTCTGTTGCCAGTCCAAACCGTGAAACTGAATCAATGCTTGATGGTTCTGATGCGGTATCAGATTGGCCATTAATGAATGCCTTATTAAATACTGCCAGTGGCGCAACTTGGGTGTCATTACACCATGGTGGCGGCGTCGGTATGGGCTTCAGCCAACATTCAGGTGTGGTTATTGTGGCTGATGGTAGTGATGATGCTGCCCAAAGATTGGGGCGCGTGTTATGGAATGACCCTGCAACAGGTGTGATGCGCCATGCTGATGCTGGATACGATATCGCCATTGACTGTGCCAAAGAGCAAGGTCTTGATCTACCAATGCAAGGAGCCAAGTAATGACTGCGACACAACATAGATTACTGCTAAACCCAGGTACTTTATCATTAGCTCAATTACGAAAAATTGGTCGTGGTTCGGTTCATATTACCTTAGTGGAAGAAGCGAAAGCGGATATCAACACCAGTGCAGGACTTGTGCAACAAGTGCTGGATGAAGGTCGCACCGTTTATGGCATTAATACCGGTTTTGGTTTGTTAGCGAACACTAAAATCGCCCCTGAAGATTTACAATTACTGCAACGTTCAATTGTATTATCACATGCTGCGGGCACTGGCCAATACATGCAAGATGCAACTGTACGTTTAATGATGGTGTTAAAAATTAACTCATTAAGTCGTGGTTTCTCGGGCATACGTTTAGAGGTGATCAATTTCCTTATTCAGCTAGTTAACGCGGGTGTTTACCCATGTATTCCTGAAAAGGGCTCAGTAGGAGCATCAGGTGATTTAGCGCCACTTTCACATATGTGTTTACCACTGTTAGGCGAAGGTGAGATGAGCTATCAAGGCCAAATCATTACTGCTGCTGAAGGCCTTGAAATTGCAGGTCTTACGCCAATTGAACTTGCCGCTAAAGAAGGGTTAGCATTATTAAATGGTACCCAAGCATCAACTGCATTAGCCCTTGAAGGCTTATTCCATGCAGAAGATTTATTTGCAGCTAGTTCGGTGATTGGTGCGATGAGTGTTGAAGCTGCAATGGGCAGTCGTAGCCCATTTGATGCACGTATTCATGCCGCTCGTGGCCAAAAAGGTCAGATTGATTCCGCGGCTATCTTCCGTAATCTACTGGGTGATGAGTCTGAAATCAGTACCAGTCATGTTGACTGTGAAAAGGTGCAAGATCCTTATTCACTGCGTTGTCAGCCGCAAGTGTTGGGCGCATGTTTAACGCAAATTCGTCATGCGGCTGAAGTACTCGCTGTTGAATCAAACGGCGTAACTGATAACCCATTAGTCTTCCAAGACACTGGCGATATTATTTCAGGTGGTAACTTCCATGCAGAACCAGTGGCCATGGCAGCGGATAATTTAGCGATTGCCATTGCTGAATTAGGTTCAATATCTGAGCGCCGTATTGCCCTGCTAATTGATTCAAGCTTATCTAAACTACCCCCATTTTTAGTTGAAAATGGCGGAGTGAACTCTGGGTTTATGATTGCTCAGGTTACCGCTGCAGCGCTTGCATCTGAAAACAAAACCTATGCACACCCAGCATCTGTAGACAGTTTACCGACTTCAGCAAACCAAGAAGATCATGTGTCGATGGCCACATTCGCGGCGCGTCGCTTACGTGATATGTCTGAAAATACCCGTGGAGTGTTAGCTGTTGAACTGCTTGCTGCTGCGCAGGGATTAGATTTCCGTAAGCCTTTAGCCCCAAGTGATGCGGTGGCAAGTGCTAAAGCTGAGCTACGTGAAGTGGTCGATTATTATGATAAAGACCGTTTCTTTGCCCCAGATATCGATAACGCCACCGACCTGCTTTATAGCGCGAGCTTTAATCGATATTTGCCAGCTGGACTATTAGCCAGTTTCTAATAAGTTACTGTTAATAAAAAAGGACCTTCGGGTCCTTTTTTTATTGTCATTAAACAGGGAGCTTTAATAAAATTATATAGTGAAACCAAATGAAATTATCGCTGCTTCTGCACTGGTGTCATAACCTGCGCCAATCACAAAACCTTCCATAAAGGTGTAACGGATACCAAATTCTGCGCCCCAATCTTTTTGGCGGTCACGTTCCCATACAGGCTCTGCGCCTACGATTAATGGTACGATATTATCTGTGGTATTTTCTTCGTAAATGAATACAGTCGCACCACCATAAACACTTAAATCTTGGGTTAAGCTGTAACTTAAACCAAAGCGCCACATGTATTCTTTGGCGTAACCTTCGCCCGGTTCAGGTACGTCAATGTCGTATTCACTGCCCCATGCATAGCCAATGTAGTAGCCCCAATCAGCATAATCTGGGTCAAAATGTCTCGCAGCGATAGTGACACCAAACATATCGCCACGGGTATCAATGTAATCCACTAACAAGGCTACTGAAGGAGTGTAGTTTTGTTCTTCTTCAGTTGTGTTTGCTTGAGCTTGTTGACTAGAAGCCACTAAACTAAGAGTAACCGCGATGGTAAGCCAGAATTGTTTCATTGAGTACCTCTACCTGTTTGGATGGCGCTATTGTTAGGGTTTGAGAATCAGAGGTCAATATTTGCTCGTAGATTTACGACAGATGTCATGGAATGTTCTATTGTTGTTGTGAGTTTGTTTTATGTCAGTGGGTGGCTTAATAAGCTTTTGTCATATATTTGATTGTCATCGTTTAAAACAAGAAATATGGTATGTTAGCCGATGATTTGTAGGTCATTAAAGGAATAAAAGTAGTGGATAACGAGTTACGCACAGATATTGCCCAATGGTTATTGGAAGCGGGTGTAAATAGTCAGCCCTCGGACAGTTTGGCGACGTCGATTTTATTGTTTGCTAGTTTTTTGATTGCAACCATTGCTTACTACATCACTAAAAAAGTGTTTGTAAAAGCAGTGAACACTGTCATCCAAAAATCTGCGGTAACTTGGGATGACATTTTCATGCGCTATGGCGTATTGGAAAAGTTGGCTTTGTTAGTACCAGCATTCATTCTCGACTTGTTTGTGCCTATTGTATTAACTCATCAGGAATTATTAGGCATCATACTTGACCGCAGTTTAAGTGTACTGGTGGTGATTTTTATCATTCGTGCATTGTATTCAGGTCTTGATGCCGTGAACGAAATTGCCGACGTCAAATTAATCAGTCGTCGTTTGCCTGTTAAAAGCTTTGTACAGCTGACCAAGTTATTCTTATTTTTCATTGGTGCCATTATTTCGGTATCAGTGCTTGCAGATCAGTCGCCAATTTACTTTTTAAGTGGTTTAGGTGTTGCGACCGGTTTGGTGATGTTGGTGTTTAGAGACACCATATTAGGCTTTGTTGCTGGAATTCAGCTTGCTGCAAACCGCATGGTGAGCAAAGGCGATTGGATCCAAATGGATAAGTACGGCGCTGATGGTGCGGTAGATGAAGTCTCGCTTAACACGGTTAAAGTACGTAATTGGGATAACACCATTACGATGATCCCAGCCTATGCTCTAGTATCCGATGCGTTTAAAAACTGGCGTGGAATGTCTGAAAAAGGCGGCCGCCGTATTAAGCGTTCGATTAACCTTGATGTGAATAGCATTCATTTTTTAACTGACGAAGACATGGTGAGATTATCTAAGGTGAATTACCTAAAAGATTACTTCCCAAAAATCATTTCTGAAATTAGCCATTCTAATGAGCAAGTTAGTGATTTCGATATGCCAGTGAATGGTCGCCGCTTAACGAATGTAGGTACCTTTAGAGCTTATTTGGATGCATATTTACGTCACAACAATAAGCTTCATAAAGACATGACCTTAATGGTACGTCAGCTTGCGCCAACCACTGAAGGTTTACCTATTGAGCTGTATGTATTTACCAATGATACCCGCTGGGCATTTTATGAAGGGATCCAAGCGGATATTTTTGATCATGTGTTTGCCATATTGCCAGAGTTTGGCTTAAAGGCATTTCAAAACCCAACAGGCAATGACATTCGCAGTATTAAGCCTGAAACAAAGGTTCATTAAGTAAGTGTTATCGTTTTTTATGATATTGACTCAAAGCCACTGATGAGTTCAATGCTGTTAAACACAACGATTAATAACAAGCTGTTAAAACCAAATTAAGCTATCACGGCTTAGTTTGGTTTTTTTGTTTCTGTAGGCTCAATTCTGGGCTCATACGAAGGGATTATTTTAGGATGATGCCCCGTTATACCTCGAAAGAAATCCATAATTTGGTTCATGTCTGCGGTCATATCACCGCTCGTTTCCATTGGAGTATTTAGCACTATGGATCTGCGTGAAAAATCCAAGCCAACGGTAATAATAGGAACTTTGGCCTTTACTGCAATATGATAAAACCCCGTCTTCCAACGGGTAACGGCGCTGCGAGTGCCTTCTGGTGCTAACGCCAGCTTATATTGGCTATCAGCTTCAAAAAGTTGCACTGCGGCATCGACCATATTGTTATTTTTACTGCGATTAACTGGACTACCGCCTAGCCATCTGAAAAACCATCCCCACGGTGGAATAAACAATTGATGCTTACCTAGAAAATGAATTTTTATCCCTAATGCTGAACGGGCTATAATCCCAATAATAAAATCCCAGTTGCTGGTATGAGGGCCAACAACCATGATGAATTGACCATCATGAGGGGCACAGCCTTCAAACCGCCAGCCATTAATATTAAGTAGCCATAAACTAATTTTACGAAACATGGACTTTTTTCCAGTTTATTTGTATCTGATACGCTAGAATCTAGCGATAAGATAATGAAATATTTTACGATTATCATATTGAGGACTATAAACACTCAAGGTGATATCGCTTTAGCAACAGTGTCGGTTTTATCTGAAAAATGTCAGGTAGAAAGACAAGTTGAGCCATTAATGAGTATCAACGTCAGTGCTGTGATAGTTAACTAACCTATCGTATTCATTGCCGTAATACAAAAGTGCCAATTGATTATTTCTTTGTGAAATGGCAATTAGGCAATGAGCAAGGAGAGTGTGTGAAGCACCTTACAATAATCAGTATTAGTGTCATTTGTATGCTGTTTTCAATGGCGACTATTACAAAAGCTACAGCAGCGAATGTTGCCGATGAACAGGTTACAGAAGCACAAGCTGCAAGCGAAACGGTTAGCCAAACAAAAACCGAGCAAGCATTGAAAACTGTGCCGCTAAAGCCTTCGACCACCGAAAAAGTCGAAGTGGGCTCAATTGAGCCTGTTGATGGCGCTGATATTAAAAAAGCGAAAGCCAGCGAACCAGATGCCGCAACTGTGAGCGATGTTGTTAAAAGCACTGCAGACGAAGTCGTTAAGCAGCCTGAAACATTTACACCAATTACTCCTGTAGCTGCAGTCGATATTAATCCTGAAGATGCAGCACCTATTTCATTAGATGAAGTGAACTCTGATAGTGCTATCCCAACCGATCGTATTCGTTCGGTGATTTCGAACCAAGAAAAAGCTTGGAATAGTGGCAATATTGATGCCTACATGGAAGGTTACTGGAAAAGTGACAAATTACGTTTCGTATCAAATGGTAAATATAACTATGGTTGGGATTCTATTCTTGCCAGTTATAAGCGGAGTTATCCCACACCACAACGCATGGGAAAGCTCAGCTTCAATGTTCGTGAAATTAAAATGTTGAGTAACTACGCGGCGTTAGTGGTTGGTCGCTGGACACTAGAACGAGCCAAAGATAAACCTAGCGGTGTGTTTACCTTATTAATCGAGCGTATTGATGATAAATGGGTTATTACTCACGACCATTCATCAGATTAGTCATTATCGACATGAACTATAGAGCTTAGGGCAACTATTCAAGATTAATATTGAATTTTTGTTGCCCTAAATTCCTCGCTTTGCCATCAAAACGTACTTCAGTAAATTGGATATTTCCTTGGGGATCTTGCATCACAATACTGGTGGAGCGAGTGCCGTATTCTGGATGCTTAATAAAAATGGCTGACAGTAGCCTTTCCCATTCTAGATCGATACCAGTATTGGGCAAGCTGGCATCATCCGCTTCAGATTCATCACGCATCAAGGTCAGCATTTGTTCTATATCTGGCTCATTATGGCTCAATACATGCTGTTCTAATGCTTGCTGGCCTTTAGCCATCTTTGGCCATACATCATCTAAAGCGCCATTGCTGACAGCATGAAAGCCTTTATTCAAAGGTAGATTTTCAGCTGTGGAGCTATTAAAACACCAGAGTTTATTGTCTTGCTGATAAACCACATTGAATGGACTGTAATTGTCACTGTGTTGCTTTAGCCATTGCTCATTAAAACCGATATCACTGGATAGGGCTTTAAGCACTAACTCGCCACGACTGCGCATGCCTTCGTTTTCAGTATTGTGACGGATGTTGGTGAGTGCAGCGAACTGTCCGAGCTTGTTAACACCTAACCAAGTGCCGCCTGCTTGTAAATCTTTACCTGCAAGAACCTGTGATGTATTGGTTGTTTGTGGCCAATAGTGGGCTGGCTCAGTAGGGCGGTGATGGAATTCATCACGATTAGCGCAAACGATTAATGGCCATTTAGGATGCATGTCGACAGCGATAAATAAAATGCACATAAGCTCTACCAAAAGAAGATGATAAAACATCATAACCTAATTTTTAAAGGCTAGGGTCTGTTGATCTCTGCCGGTTAAGTTTTGTTCGAAATAAAAGTCGTTTTAATTGAGGCGGATGGATTGATGCCTAGTCATCTAAGCAAAATTCATCCAACAAAGAGTAAAACGACTTTTAGTCGAACCCTTTGGGCAGCGTTTGTTGGCCATTTTTACTGCGTTATCGACTTTTTATGTAGAATAACTACACCACAAAGTCTCTACCTTGTATAAATGGCCAACAATTCGCTGCAAAAATAACCTTGAAAGATCAACAGGCCCTGAGCATTAGCAAAAGAAGATTACTCACTTTATGGAGTCTTTGAAGGTAACTAGCTGAGATATTTTAGATGAGAGGGCTGAGTTGAGAGGGCTTAGTTGTAAGATCATAGCTTTGATGAGTTGTTAGCGAAGACATACGCTCAATGCCGAAGGTTAGCTAGGGCAATGAGCGATTTAACCATCAATTAATGGTGATGTTTATGGCTGTGCTTGTGACCTGAATCAGAGCCATGGTTGTGATCATGTTCGTGATCATGGCTGTGGCCTTTAAACTTGATCATCAAACGGCTGAGAAACTCTCTTGGGCCTAAACGTAGTAGGCTAGCGCTGAAAATTAACCCAACTATCACTACGCCGGCAATATTGATGCTATTCGGTAAGATTAATAGCTGATGCCAATCGACTAATAACTGTTCTGCAAATATTAACGCGATAGCTAATACTGCTGTTAATGCTGCGCGCATAGTCCAATTCATTAATTTAAGCTGGCTGATACTAAGTACTGGTGCAGCAATCAATGCGAAAGCGACGGCAACGTTACTCCAGCCACTATAAGCCAAAGACAGAGCTAATACTGCAGCGCCGAGATTACAGAAACGCATCGGCAAAAATACCGCCAGTAATATCATCACTTGCAATGCAGGGTGCTCAAGGTGCACAGATGGGTGACCAATCAGGTTTGCCAAAATAAGGCTTAATGCAATCCAAGGGGCACTTCGGTCAACGAGATGGGCAAAACCAAAACGCCAACATGAAGTCGGTAAGTTCTCATGAGGGTCGGTCAGTTCGACTTTACCTAAACTTAATAATGCGCCTACAAGCAGTAAACCAATAGCTTGATACAGAGCAAACCAAGGGCCAAGCAACAGTAATGTAATAAATAAAGCTTCGGGGCCTGCTAGGCGTTGCAACCAACGGCTGGCTAAACTGTTATTTTGAGGCGATAACCCAGCTTTAAAGCGAGCAGTCGCAATCAAGTAACTAATAATGACAACAGGTGAAACGGTCAGTAACCAATTAATAAACTGGCCTGAGCCATGACTATGATGGACATGATCATGACCACCAGTATCAACAAGTACTAACACGGCAAGTAAAGCGACACCCAATAAGCTGCCAATGCCTGCTTGATATTGATAGCGCCCTTGCTGATCTTCATCATGATTTCCGTGAGGTTGATGCAATACAACATGCAAGATTGAACCAGTCACAAAGGCTTGTAAGTAAACGGTATTGTCGATACTAATATGTTGAAGAAGCTGCTCGCCTGTAAAATATCCCACACCGGTTAAAATCATCATTGCGGCAAGGACTGCACTCGCCCATCGGGTACCTACTTGTGGTTTCAGCAGCCACCAAATCGCTACTCCTACAGGTAAACGATGCATGATTACGCCAAGCGCCAGCAAAATGGAATTGCCCTCTTGTTGGGCTAATACCATCGCACCACCATCAGTAATGGTATGAAGGAGTAGCCCGCCGATTCCTAAGGTCAGGGTGACATTATGAGTAATGTCAGAGTAACGGTGAAATAGTCTTTCGCTAGCGGTTGGCCCCCAAAGACCAAGCACAACAAACAATAGGGTGAGGATCCCACCATGCTCGAGCAATTCTGGCAAAATATGGATAAGCACTAGTCCGCCTAAAGAGACGAAGATAAATCCATCTAGGCCTTTATGTAGCCCACTTCCCGAAGAAAAGTAGCGATAACAAAGCGGCCCAAATAAAAGTGCGATACAACTAGCGACAAGATAGAGCATGGAATCCAAAAGAATCTAAGAAACGGAAAAAACAATCAAGTATATCCTAGTATTTCGTTTAACTTAATACTTGCTGCGCTTGATTATTCATCATCATGAGGATTTACACGGTAAAGCCTAATAGAAAAATAACTAATTATACTGCTCATACCTCCTAAATAGCTGTATTAAGTATACAATAGCGACTCTTTGTTAATTATTAATAGAATAAATGTAATGGACATATTTTCAGCTGCAGTGATGTTATTTTTGATCATGGATCCGTTAGGGAACTTGCCAATATTTGCATCGATCTTGAGACATATCGAACCTAAAAAGCGTCGCCGAGTACTAATCCGCGAGTTATTAATTGCGCTTGCCATTATGCTGCTGTTTTTATTCGCTGGCGAAGCGATTCTTAACTTTCTAAATTTACGCCAAGAGTCGGTGAGTATTGCTGGTGGTATTATCCTGTTTTTAATAGCAATTAAAATGATATTTCCTCAACCGGGTGGTGTCGTAGGGCTTGCTGCTGGTGAAGAGCCTTTTATCGTACCTATGGCTATTCCACTTATGGCTGGGCCCTCTGTATTAGCGGCGTTAATTTTACTTGCCCATAGTGATAGCTCTCGAATGACTGATTGGACGATAGCTTTATTGGCTGCGTGGGGCGTAAGTGCTGTTATTTTGCTGTTTTATAAAGTCTTCACTCGACTATTGGGTGAAAAAGGCCTTACCGCGGTAGAGCGACTAATGGGAATGGTACTAGTAATGATATCGGTGCAAATGTTTCTGGATGGGGTATCGAGTTACTTGAAGAGTACAGCATAAGATTAGCGATGATCCCTATAGGGATAGTTTTCGTATATTAAGGCCGCAACAGCGGCCTTTTTTGTGCCTAGTGTTCATTGTTAAGCTTTTGTAATTAAATGATATTAACCTATCCCTTCGGGTCTATGTATATTGGTGCGAACATTGGTTGTGTAAATGTGGTCAAAAATTCTCACATTCAAATTGTAACCGTCGAGTAATAACTGTTAATGTTCGGTTAATCTACAATATTGTAAGTTGAATTATGAAACGGATTTTAGCAGTACTTTTAAGCGGTTCTTTGCTGGCATGCAGCCACCAAGCTGCAGTTCAAAATACCCATGCAGAGGTTAAGCCACCTAAAATACAGTGTGGTGCCACTCCGCCACCACTTGATACTCAAGGGATAAGAGATAATTTACTTGAGCGTGGGGATATCACCCCCGATATGACTGAAGCAGAGCAACAAGCTGTTGTTAATGAATATATCGCTAAACGCAATAATGCCTACAAAAAATGTAAACAAGGGAAGTAGTTATGGCTAATAAATTTAAGCAACCCCGAGCATCTTTGATTACCCCGATAGCATTCACTTTGGCGGCATTGTTCAGCGTATCTTCCATAGCGGCTCCAGTGAAACATACATCTCCTGCCGATGCTGGCGTGATAAACCCGCAACAGATTATTTATTGGCTAACCAAACGCGGTGAATTAAGTGTTGATGCATCTGATGCCGAAAAACAAATCGCACTGCAGAATTTTACCCGCAAAGCCCGTGCTAATAACCATGCTGTGCCAGCAGAGCAAACAAAACGAGTTAATCAAATTGCGCGCACTAAACAGCAACAGAATGCTAGCTCTGTGGTGGCCTTCGCTGATAGCGACATCAAAAAAGCGGTTAATGTGCTTGCTGTTCTGGTGGATTTTCCTGACTTGCCTTACAACGACAATAGGCTGACTTCTGCCGATACCGGGATGTATTACAGCAACTATTCTGTGGAGCACTACGAAGATATTTTATTTTCGAAAACGGGCTTTACTGGTCCTAATGGTGAGAATCTAGAAACTGCATATCAGTATTTTGATCAGGCATCTGGCGAAACATTTACCTTTGATGGTGAAGTGAAAGGTTGGGTGACTGCGGATAACAATGCTGCATTTTATGGCGGCAATGACGCTAACAATAACGATGATGATAAAGCCGCGCCTGAGTTAGTTATGGAAGCGGTGACAAAAGCCGTGGCAGGAATGACCACAGCTGAGTTAGCGCAATACGATATTGAAGATCCGTATGATATTAACAATAACGGCAATCTAGATGAGCCAGATGGCATCATTGACCATATTGTTATTTTCCATTCAAGTGTCGGTGAAGAGGCCGGTGGTGGCGTTTTAGGTACAGATGCTATTTGGTCTCACAGATACTATGTTGGTGTGAGCACGTTTGGTATTACGCTGCCAGGTACATCAATGAAAGTTTATGGTTATACGGTTCAACCAATTGATTCAGCTACAGGGGTGATTACCCATGAGTTTGGTCATGATCTTGGATTACCTGATGAATATGACACCTCAGGTACAGCAGGTTCAGGCTCTCCTGTAGGTAGCTGGTCATTAATGTCAGGCGGCTCTTGGGTTGGCCAAGCAACGGCTGGCAATTATATTGCTGGTACTAGGCCTTCTGGTTTTAGCCCTTATGCACGCTCTTATTTGCAACAGCGCTACAAAGGTAAGTGGGTTAACGAACAAATCATCAATTGGACTGATATTGATGAAACAGGCTTTTCAGCCGATTTAGTTTCGGCGGTGAATGCTGATGAAGTTAATCAACTTTCAATTGAGCTGCCAACAGCCTCAATAGATTTTAAACAACCGTTGACAGGTGAATATCAATACCACTCAGGTAAAGGTCATTTAATGACGAACACCATGAGTTTTAATCTTGATCTACCTGAAGGGACGCCGTTATCGCTGTCATTTCAAGCCCATTGGGATATTGAGGTTGATTATGACTACACCCAAGTATTAATTAACGGTGTTGCGATTGAAGGTAATCTTACAGCTGCATCTAATCCGCTTTACAGTAATGTTTCCCATTATATTTCAGGCTTATCAAGTAATATTAGTTCAGCTAGTGGCGCTGATTCATGGGTCGAGCTGACCTACGATTTAGCTGCTTATGCGGGTCAAAATGTACAAGTTGAAATTAATTACATCACTGATGAAGCCGTTGGCGGATACGGGATAGCCATTGACGATATTGCGTTGACCCATCAAGGCAGTGTGGTTTATCAAGACGGTGCAGAAACTGTTGATGCCGTTACCCTAGATGGTTTTGCGCGAATTGATGACAGCTTACCGGGTCTGTCGCAACGTTATATTGTCCAATTGAGAAACTATCAAGGAATTGACGAAGGCTTAGCTAACATCGGCTATGAACCTGGTGTTCTCTTATGGCTTGAAAATGAGAATTATGAGGATAATAACGTTACTGAGCATGCGGGTTACGGTTTAATTGGTCTGGTTGATGCGGATCAAAATTTAATCACGAATGGCTCAACTGATGTGCAAATTCGCGATGCGAGCTTTAGCTTATATCCACAGGCTACTTATCCGTCTGACGCACACCTAAGTAATATCAGCTTGTTTGATGATAGTCGTGACTATAGTGCGCCATTACAACCGCAGTCAGGCATGGTATTGCGAGAGCTAGGCTTAACCATGAATGTGACGGCGCAGTCGACCAACAGCGATACCGCAACGGTTGAGTTTGCACGCAGTATTGGTATCACTGACCCAGGCGAAACGTCTCTCGAAGTAAGTTTTGATGCTGCCGTTAGCGATTATACCGCTGTGTTTACCGCTAACGTTGAAGGTGGCGAGGGTGATTACACTTATGCCTGGGCGTTTGGTGAGGCTAGTGCAACAAGCACATTAGCAAACCCAACGCATACTTACACGAGCTCAGACGGTTTTGTTGTCACACTAACCGTTACAGACTCAGCAGGTGATACTGCGACTTATAGTCGAATCGTTGAAGTAGTTATACCTATCGCAGCAGACTTTGACATTGCAATAGTGGGTGATAATGATATGACGGTTCGTTTAACCAATAACACTTCAGGTGGCTTTGGTGAATTGAACTACTCATGGGATATGGGGGATGGCAACACTGTAACCGGTGAGAGCCCTGCAGATTACACCTATGCTGCCGATGGAAGCTATACCATCTTACTGACAGTAACAGACGAAAAAGGCAACCAGCACCTTCATGCTGTAAGCTTAACTCTTCCAATTGTTGTTACCGAAGAAAACGTTGATAGTGGTGGCAGTAGCGGTGGTAGCTTAGGCTGGTACACCTTATTGATACTGAGTTTATTGACTCGTAACAGACTCAATATTAAAAGAAAGATTTAGTGTTCAAAGTCATCACTAGGTAGGAAAAAGGCATGGTGAATACCATGCCTTTGTTTTTACAGAAAGTTAAAGAATTAAATAAGCATCGCCTAAGAGGCTCATAGCTTCTTTTAGTATTAGCTTCTCTTAGCCAAGATTAATTTTAGCGACAGCAGCAGGTAAGAAAATTTCGCTGACGATAATGTCTTGCTCAGCTAAATTGAAATAGCGGCGACGTCCCCATAGTGGTGAGTCCACCTCTTGAGATAAACTGGTGGCAAGCTTGGCTAATTTACTGCAACTTTCAAATTCTGCGACTTCAATTTTTCCTGGAGTAATATCACCACTTGAAAATAGCAGTTCACCTAAAGGCCTAGTACCTAATCCTTTAAAGTTATGTTGCTGAGTTGCCGTTAAGCTTTCAGGTATTAAGGTGCGGGCAAATACCCATGGTTCACCATCAAGGCATAACAAAACTTCTCGGACCCAAACTCGGCTTTGATTAGGGCATTCACCAGCGAGTGGAGCAGTAAGATGTTCGCCAAGAACTTTTACTTCAAAATGTTGGCAACAGCTTCTTAATTTTTGAGTTAAACTGCCCGTGGCAAGTAACCATTCTTTTAGAGCTGTTTTTGGCATAGAATGGATTTTCTCAGGTGAAAACCACTGGATTGATTCACCGTAGGGAAAGCTTAGGCTGGTCACTGTCATTCTTTACTCGTTACAATGTATAAAACGGGTGCAGTTTATCACGACAGCGCATATATCAATAATGGAGTTTGTTTAACTATGGCAAAGTACGTATACGCAATTTTACTTTCAATGATGTTTTCAATGAATGTATATAGTGCCGATGAAAAAGCGGTCGAAAATTTTGCTTATTATGGTTTTGAGCCAGACATTGTCACCAACTACATTTCAAATCGTAAAAAATTAGGTTTTGTAAAAATCAGTGTCGAACTGATGGTGAAAGACCCCGATCATCTTTTATTGATTGAACATCATGATCCGTTACTGCGTGCCGCGATTGTTGAAGTCTTAGGTAATCAAGCTGAAGATAAAGTGAAATCATTAACGGGTCGTGAAGACATTCGCCGTGAGTGCTATGAAACCGTCAATAGGCTTTTAGAAGAAGAGACCGGACAGCAAATCGTAGTTAATTTATTATTTACCAAGTACTTATACGATTAATGAAATCTCAAAGTAAATCAAAACCTGTTAAAACTGGCACTGCACGCAAGTCCGAAAGTCGCGCGAAGAGTGCCAAGCATGTGAAAAATCAGCACAAAAAGAACCTCCCAACAGATGCAAAAACAGTAAAACCTATCTCAAAGGCGCTGCATCCACGTAATAAGCATAATCAAGGTTATGATTTTGAAAAGCTTATTTCAGAGTGTCCCAAATTGTCCCACTTTGTTAAGCCTAATCCTTACGGTAATTTATCAATAGATTTTTCCGATCCACAAGCGGTGAAAAGTCTCAATGCGGCGATATTAAAAACCGATTATCAGATTGAACACTGGGATATACCTGAAGGCTTCTTATGTCCGCCAGTGCCCGGTAGAGTGGACTATTTGCACTACATTGCTGATTTATTAAGTGTGAATGGCAAGGTACCAAAAGGTCAAAAAGTAAAGGCATTAGATATCGGTACAGGGGCTAATGGCATATATCCATTATTAGGCATCCAATCATATGGCTGGCAGTTTGTAGCAAGCGACATTGATCCAGCTTCAGTTGCGAATGTAGCCCGTATCGCTGATAAAAATAAACCTATTAACCAAAAGCTTAGTTTACGACTGCAAGCTGACGCTAACCATATCTTTAACGGTATTATTGCCGATAATGAACGTTTTGATATCACCCTGTGCAATCCTCCGTTTCATCGTTCGCTGGAAGAGGCAACACAAGGCAGTATTAAAAAGAATATCAATTTAGCTGCTAACAGAGCCAAAAAAGGCGTAAACAAGTCGCAAACAGCCAAAACTGCAAACACTAACAAACAGACTGCCAGCAGTTTGAATTTTGGTGGCCAGAAAGCTGAGCTTTGGTGCGAAGGTGGTGAGCAACAGTTTTTAGCTAATATGATTACTGAAAGCCAACAGTTTGCATCACAGTGTTTGTGGTTCAGTTCTTTAGTCTCTAAGTTTGAAAACTTGAAGCCTTGTTATGCTTTGCTAGAAAAGCTATCTGCAGACAGTGTTAAAACCATTGAAATGCAACAAGGAAACAAAATTACTCGAGTATTAGCTTGGAGCTTTTTGACTGAGAGTCAGCGAGGACAGTGGGCAAAATTTAGAAATAAGCAGTGATTTTTTATTCTGTAAGTGCATATTCAGTGAATATGTAGCTGTGAAGTGACTGGCAGTGATATTGAAGCTAACCAGTTCTTTATCCGAGTTAACAACCTCAACGAATGGAGGTTGTTAACCTTTAGATATACTTTTACTTTTCTTTATTGGCATCAAACTCAATGTTTTCGGCGCCATGATACACAAGGAAATGACGCCCCTTAGCACGAGCAATAATGGTAATACCCATTTTCTGTGCTAACTCAAGCCCCATCTGAGTGACACCACTACGAGAAAGCAGTACTGGAATACCCATTTTAGCCACTTTGATCACCATCTCTGATGTAAGGCGGCCTGTGGTATAAAAGATTTTATCGTTACCACTTTCGCCTTCTAACCACATATCACCAGCTAACGTATCAACAGCATTGTGACGACCGACATCTTCAATGAATGCTTGAATTTGATCGTCTTTACAAATACCACAACCATGCACTGCGCCGGCATTTTTGTAGGTGTCATTGTAGGCATTAATATTTTTTAGCAAGCTATACAGAGTAGACTGTTTAAGTTCAGGTTTAGGCAGGTTGATGTCATCAAGCCCTTGCATGAAACCACCGTAGACTGTGCCTTGCCCACAACCTGATGTTACTGTTTTTTCTGAAAGTTTTTCATCTAAATCGGCTGTTTTTTCTTGAGTTAAAATCGCAGCTGAATTGACATCCCAATCAACAATAATCGACTCAAGCAAATTCGCATCACTTACAAAACCTTGGTTTTTTAAATACCCCAGCGCCAACGACTCAGGCTTAGCGCCTAATGTCATCAAAGTCACAATCGGCTGCCAATTCAAATAAACCGTTAATGGTCTTTCACAGGCGACAAATTTATCAATGCTCTCACCGAGTTCGTTAATGGCTTTTACGGGCAGAGTTAATGGTACTTCAGCTTGGGTTTTGACCAGTTTTAGTGGGGCTTTGGTGCGTGTATTGGTTTGCGTCATTGATATTGTGGCCTCTGACAGTGTCATCTATCGCCATCATCGGCAAAAAGATGAGAATCGTGATTAAAACTAACTGGATATCAGCATAGCAACTTTTGTTCCTCCCACAGTAAGTAGATTGTAAATGCGTGATCTAACACTAAAGTTAATCAGTAACCGCTAATTAACGTAGCCTTATGTCCTAGTAAAATTAGTAATATGGACAAATTGTCCTACTCTTAGAGTTAATTAAGCGATCTAGGTCAAATTTTTGGTTTCATTTTATCTGGCATCATTATTGCATTTTAATGACTAATTAGAGGAATAAGCCTGTTTATTTCAATATTTTAGGTCACACAGTTGTTAATCAACTTGATGTATTTATTGTGTTTTTGTTATTCCTCGTTGGTTTATGTTTTTAAGGGCAAAGCTTTTATGCAACACACTGAAGATGTTTGGCCTATGTATGTTTCGCTAAAGAAAGTCGAGAAGATGGTTGGTCGCTGGCCATCTGTCACTTGGGAAGTTGACCAAATACTTCCTGCGACACATGAAGCTCCTGAAGGCGCGAAATTGGTTTTATTTGAATTACATAAAGATGAGCGTGGCAGTTACCGCATCAATTTAGATATGGATAACACTATGCTTTACATCGTATGTGATGAGCTTAGTGATGGAACCTGGGTTCCTGCAGCTATCTCTTGTGACCAAAATGTCGCAGCAGGCTGTTTA
The DNA here is from genome assembly GCF_055808815.1 of Shewanella sp. GJ50-10. Lineage (NCBI taxonomy): Bacteria > Pseudomonadati > Pseudomonadota > Gammaproteobacteria > Alteromonadales > Shewanellaceae > Shewanella > Shewanella sp. GJ50-10. Next base: position 4,639,079 of record NZ_JBVVSS010000001.1, read on the forward strand.
GAATCTGAAACGCCAGTGCTCAATATTCCAATGCCAGAAGCGCTGGCTTGTTGGGTTGAAGCATTTATTACGCGTCATGGCGAGGTTGTTATTTCAGCTAGTCGTCGTAAGCACGTTAATCGCCGCAAGGATCAAGGCCCAAGTACAGATCACCTTCGGAGTCATTAATGAGCGATAAACCTAGAGGTTTTTTCTCGCGTTGGACTGAGCGTCGTGAGCAGGTTGAAGCAGAAGCTGCTCAAGAGTTAGCAAATAAAGAGCAACTCGCTGAACAAGCCAAAATTGCGTCAGCAGATGACAATGAAAGTATCGATACTCAGGCAACAGCTGCTGAAGCTGAACAGCCTGAAAAAGTACTTGAAGTAGAAGATTTACCGGATCCAGAAAAAATTGAAGTTGGCGGAAGTTTTGCTTCATTTATGGGAGCAAATGTTTCTCCTGAAGCCAAGTCAGCAGCGTTAAAAGCGTTATGGAAACAGCCGCAGTATAACGAAATTGATGGTTTACTCGAGTATGCCCTTGATTACAGCAACCAACCCAAGTTGAGCCCTGAAGTCTCTGCTGAGTTGGCGAAAAAAATCTTCCGTAATGTCATTAAAGACGAAGAAGAAACAGCTGAAGATGAAACGTTATTAGCAAGCGAGGGAGATGACACAGTTGGTGATGCAACTGATGCCCCGCAAGTATTAAATGAGAAGAGTGAATTAGTCGCTGAGACTGACTTAGTTAATCAGAGTGATGATCTGGTTATGGCACAGGACGCGGAACAACCGCTTCAAGACCAAACTAAAGTCTAGTCATAGCAAATAATTTTATGTCCACTATTTAGTGTGTCAGATAAAGAACTTATAGATTTCGAGCTGATGTGATTGATGCTTAAAGATGAAAGCCTCAAGCACTAATGGATTTACAGCACAAAATAAGTCTTTTGCACGCTAAAACTGTTCAGGAACGCAATGTGAGCAATAGTCAAACCCCGCTTGAACTACAACAAGTTCGTCAGCAGGTATTAGCGCAGACTCAAGTGATTCAAAACTTGATTCCACCGACAGTGAGCTACACAACTGAAGGTAATGTGTTAGTCATCGGCCCAGAAGATTTGGCTCGATTAGCTGCAGACAAATTGTCTACTATGGCCAATACCGTGATTTTGGCCAATGAAGCCATTACTAGCCAAGATGAAGCACATCTTGAAGCGGTAATGAATGCTGCCGTGAATAGCGAAAGCTATTACAACAAACTTATCTCAGTAAAAGGCTTTTTAGGCCAATTCCAAGTCACGGTAGAAAGTGAAGGTCAAGACAGCAACGCTGCTGAATTGAGCCTAGTGGCTATCCGTAAACCACACTTTGATATCGTGCTCGATTTGAGCATGAGCCCATGTTTAAACCTTGAAATGCTGCCACCGGGTTACTTTTACGTTGGTCAAGACGCTGAGAAATTAGCGGACGCATTGGATCAAATTCCAGATTTGGTTGGTGAGTTTGATAAGCCGCGTTATGTGAAAGTGAACAGTGATATCTGTGCTCATAACCGTAATGGTGTCAATGGTTGTAACCGTTGTCTGAATTTCTGTCCTGCTGATGCTATTAGCAGTATTGAACAAAAAATCGAAATCGATCCTTACCTATGTCATGGCGCGGGCAGTTGTACTAATGCTTGTCCAACTGGCGCAATCGCTTTTGATTTACCAACACCGCAGGCACTTCATAGCTACATTCAAAAACTTGTTAGTCGTTACCTTGAGCAAGCACAAGCTGCGCCTGTCATCTTATTCCATGACAGTGCCGTTGGTGCAGAGCACATTACCGCTGATTTAGTGGGTGACATCATTCCGGTTGAATTGGAAGAAATCACGGTCGCGAGCATTGATCATTGGATGTCTGCTTTAGCGTGGGGTGCTCGTCAGGTATTAATTCTAAATACTGATGCGACAGCGCCGACATTGACGCAAATGTTGAATGGTGAGTTGTCATTAGCTAACACCATTTTAGATGAAATGGGTCAGCCTCAGCGTATTAGCTTAATTGATACCCAAACATTAGCGTCGTTAAATGACAAATTGGCTATTAGCTTAGATTGGCCATTAATCGTACCTGCTGCGTTCACGCCAAGCACCAAGCGCGAAACCTTATACGCAGCAATCGACCATTTAAATGAACAAGCAGCAGCGACTGATACCAGCATTGCAATTAGCAATGTGCCTTACGGTAAAGTCGAAGTTAACGCCGACAAATGTACCTTGTGTATGTCGTGTGTTGCGACTTGTCCTACACAAGCATTAACCGATGGCGGTGATAAACCTGCACTACATTTTGTCGAGCAAGACTGTGTTCAGTGTGGTTTATGTGAAAGTTCTTGTCCTGAAGATGTGATTAGCATTACCTCGCAAATCAATTTAGACCAAGCATCACGTCAACAACGTCAAACGCTAAAAGAAGAGCCTCCGTTTGAATGTATTCGCTGTGGTACAGCGTTTGCGACTCAATCTATGGTTCATCGCATGATTGATATGATTGGAGGTCACTCAGCATTTAACGCCAATATTGAGCGTTTAAAAATGTGTGGTGATTGCCGCGTAAAAGATATGTTTGAAGACATTCTTGAAGACCCTGAGAAGCAACTTCGATAAGAGACCCGATATGACCGAATTAGTTAGAGAAATTTCAGAAAACGATCAGCTACGGGCAGATATTTACCAAATATTAGCAGCCTTATTACGTCGTCAGCCAAGTGCTGAACTGCTTGCATTTTTAGCAGAACTAGAAATTGATGCAGAAGAAGAAAATGACATCACCGTTGCTTGGGCTGCGTTGAAAGTTGCTGCAACCAAATACACAGAAAAAGAACTTGAAGAAGAGTACTTCAACATTTTCTATGGTGTGGGGCGTGGTGAAGTACTGCCTTACGGTAGTTGGTTCATGACAGGTTCATTAATGGACAAGCCTTTAGCATTGTTACGCCAAGACCTATTGCAATTAGGTTTTGCTCGTGAAGATGAAGTCAAAGAACCTGAAGATCATGTTGCTGCATTATGTGAAGTCATGGGTACCTTGATTTTAGAAGCGCCTGGTTACCGCCAGTTAGCTTTCTACCAACGTCATATTGGCAGTTGGATCGCACGTTTCTGTGACACGTTAGAAAAGACACCAAGTGCGGCGTTTTACGCACCTGTTGCACAGTTAGCAAAAGCATTTTTTGAAATTGAAGCGAATGAATTTGAGCAATTAAGCTTAGACATTCCTGTGAACTGCCCTGGTAGTGAAGCAGAAGCTGCAGCATCAGAAAGTGTTGAAAAAATTGAACCTTCAACGAACGAATTGGCATCGTAATTTAGCCATCGTTATTGCAGGTGCAAAGATTTATGCCGCTGAATATTAATTCAGTGGCATAGACCGAAACGGGAGGCAACTCCCACTCAATCTAGGGTGTCATCACCCTGTTATTTATGTTTATTAAGGAGAGACTATGAAGAAGCAAGCTTCCGTCATGGATCGTCGTCAAATGCTAAAAGCATTGGCTGTCGGTAGTGCCGCTGGCGCAGTTGCTACTGTTAGCGGACAAGCTCTAGCTGCCTCACCAGAAGCCACACCAGTTGTGGGTAAAAGTGATGGTTATAGAGAAACAAGCCATGTACGTAGTTACTACGATACGTTACGTAGTAAGTAATTAAAGGAGAATATGTGATGCGATTAACCCGCAAAACAGAGAAAGTTGAAGTAGCAGAAAAACCTGCACTTGGACTGAATCGTCGCCAATTTTTGAAGTCAGCTACATTCGCTACAGGCGGTATTGCTGCGGCATCAATGCTTGGTGCTGGAATGATGCGTAAAGCAGAAGCCAAAGATGTACCACATGATGCGCCAACTGAAGTAAAACGTACTATTTGTTCTCACTGTTCAGTGGGCTGTGGTATTTATGCTGAAGTACAAAATGGTGTTTGGACTGGTCAAGAGCCTGCATTCGATCATCCATTTAACGCTGGTGGTCACTGTGCAAAAGGTGCTGCATTACGTGAGCATGGCCATGGTGAAAAACGTCTGAAATACCCAATGAAGCTGGAAGGCGGAAAGTGGAAGAAACTTTCTTGGGATCAAGCGATTGAAGAAGTTGGCCAAAAAGCCTTAGATATCCGTCAAGAGTCTGGTCCAGATTCAGTCTTCTTTATGGGTAGTGCTAAGTTCTCTAACGAACAAGCTTATATGTACCGCAAATTAGCGGCAATGTGGGGCACGAACAACGTCGACCACTCTGCACGTATTTGTCACTCTACCACTGTAGCCGGTGTTGCAAACACTTGGGGTTACGGTGCGCAAACGAACTCATTTAATGACATTCGTAAATCGAAAGCGATGATGTTCATCGGTTCGAACCCTTGTGAAGCTCACCCAGTTTCAATGCAACACATCCTTGAAGGTAAAGAGCGCGGCGCGAAAATTATCGTAGTCGACCCTCGTTTCACCCGAACTGCAGCTAAGTCTGACGAGTTCGTGCATATTCGTCCTGGTACGGATATTCCTTACATTTATGGTTTGTTGTGGCATATTTTTGAAAACGGTTGGGAAGACCAAACTTTCATCGACCAACGTGTATACGGTATGGAACGTATCCGTGAGGAAGTGAAAAAGTGGAACCCTGCAGAAGTTGAAAATGTTGCTGGTGTACCTGAAAAGCAAATGCATCGTGTAGCTAAATTACTAGCAGAAACTAAACCAGGTACAGTGGTTTGGTGTATGGGGGGTACTCAGCATCACGTTGGTAATGCAAACACTCGTGCATACTGTATCCTGCAATTAGCCCTTGGTAACATGGGTGTTGAAGGTGGTGGTACTAACATTTTCCGTGGTCATGATAACGTTCAAGGTGCAACTGACTTTGGCTTATTATTCGATACATTACCTGGTTACTACGGCCTGAAAACAGGTTCTTGGAAACATTGGTGTAATGTGTGGGACCTTGACTTCGATTGGGTTAAAAACCGTTTCGACCAAGTTCAACATTTAGGTCAAGATCCAATGACCTCAACAGGTATCCCATGTTCTCGTTGGCATGATGGTGTACTTGAAGACAAATCTAAGATTGCTCAGAACGACAACATTCGTATGTCATTCTTCTGGGGTCAATCTGTAAACACTGAAACTCGTGGCCGTGAAGTGCGTGAAGCATTGAACAAAATGGACACAGTAGTTGTTGTGGATCCTTTCCCAACAATGGCGGGTGTTATGCACGAGCGTACTGATGGCGTTTACTTATTGCCAGCAGCAACTCAGTTCGAAACTTATGGTTCTGTATCGGCTTCAAACCGCTCACTACAGTGGCGTACACAGGTTATCGAACCATTATTTGAGTCAAAAGCTGACCACATTATTATGTACAAGCTGGCGAAAAAATGGGGTATCGAAGGCGAATTCTGTAAGCATATCAAAGTGAATGGCGATGAGCCGTTGATTGAAGATATGACTCGCGAGTTCAACAAAGGTATGTGGACCATTGGTTACACAGGCCAAAGCCCTGAGCGTTTGAAAATGCACCAAGAAAACTGGGGCACGTTCGATATCGAAAGCTTAGAAGCACCAGGCGGCCCAGCTAAAGGTGAAACTTACGGTTTACCTTGGCCTTGTTGGGGCACACCAGAAAACAAACATCCAGGTACACAAATTCTGTACCGTACTGGACGTGAAGTTAAGTATGGTGGCGGTAACTTCCGCGCACGTTACGGTGTTGAGCATGAAGGTAACAACATTCTTGCTGAAGGTTCTTACTCGAAAGGCAGTGAAATCCAAGACGGTTATCCTGAATTTACCGCAGACATGCTTAAACAGCTTGGCTGGTGGGATGATTTAACCGCTGAAGAAAAAGTTCATGCTGAAGGGAAAAACTGGAAAACAGATATTTCTGGTGGTATCCAACGTGTTGCGATTAATCACGGTTGTATCCCTTATGGTAACGCGAAAGCGCGTGTTATCGTTTGGAACTTCCCAGATGATATCCCAATCCATCGTGAGCCATTATATACCCCTCGTCGTGACTTAGTGTCTAAGTACCCAACTTACGAAGATCGTATGGTTGCACGTCTTCCTACTCTGTATAAGTCTATTCAAGATAAAGACTTTGCAAAAGACTTCCCATTAGCAGTAACTACGGGTCGTTTAGTTGAGTACGAAGGTGGCGGTGAAGAAACGCGCTCAAATCCATGGCTTGCAGAATTACAGCAAGAAATGTTTATTGAGATTAACCCTGCTGATGCAGCAGATCGCGGCTTACGTGATGGTGATGACGTATTCGTTCACAGTCCAGAAGGCGCTAAAATCACAGTTAAAGCAATGGTGACTCCACGAGTCATTGCTGGTGAATGTTTCATGCCATACCACTTCGCGGGTGTTTTCGAAGGCAAGAGCCTAGAGAAGAATTACCCAGAAGGCACGGTTCCTTACATTATTGGTGAAGCAGCCAATACCGTAATGACCTACGGTTATGACGTTGTGACTCAGATGCAAGAGACTAAGTCTAGCTTGTGTCAGATCAGCAAAGCCTAATTAACTTGATGAGGAGATAAGCCACTATGGCAGTCATGAAATTTTTGTGTGACACAAAACGCTGCATCGAGTGTAACGGTTGCGTCACAGCTTGTAAGAACGAAAACGATTCCGCTCTAGAGTGGGGTATTCAACGTCGTCGCGTGGTTACTATCAATGATGGTGAACCAGGCGAAGCATCTATCTCAGTTGCATGTATGCACTGTACTGATGCACCTTGTATGGCCGTATGTCCGGCGGATTGTTTTTATCAAACCGACGACGGCATTGTATTGCATGATAAAGATACTTGTATCGGTTGTGGTTACTGTTTCTATGCTTGTCCTTTCGGTGCTCCACAGTTCCCGAAAAAGACTGCATTTGGTAGCCGAGGCAAAATGGATAAGTGTACTTTCTGTGCCGGTGGCCCAGAAGAGAACCATTCAGATGCCGAACGTCAGAAATACGGTGCAAACCGTATTGCTGAAGGTAAATTACCTATGTGTGCAGAGCTTTGTTCAACCAAAGCATTGTTAGCTGGTGATGCAGATATCGTATCGACTATTTACCGCGAGCGTATGGCAAAACGTGGTAACCCAGATGCTATCTGGGGCTATGACCCAAAAACGGGTGATATGGTTTAGGCAGTGCATAAGGTTACGGACTTAGTCCGTAACCAAGCAAGGAGTGACAATGTTAAACAAACAGTTAAACAAATCACTGCGTAGCTTGTTTGCACTGTTGGTTCTGGTGATGGGGTTAGGGTTTTCAACCACAACTTTAGCAGCAGATGAACAATCAAGTAAGCAGCAGGCAGCAAAGGATAATCCAGCTGAGTTATGGCGAGCGGTTAAGGGCGGTGAAACCGGCCGTACTACTGCTCAAGGTATTGAGCCGGGTGTGCTGATTAATGTTGGCGGTAATGAAGGTAGAATAATCAGAGATGACTATATTACTCCTGCGGTGGCATTAGCCCTAGTAGGTGTATTCGGTGCATTTTTAGTATTTTATTTTGTAAATGGCCCAGCAAAACTAAGCAAAGGCTTTTCAGGCAAAATGGTTGAGCGATGGTCTAAAGCAGATATTTGGCTGCATTGGATTATGGCGATTGCTTGTTTAGCTTTGATGCTGACAGGTCTGGTGATCATATTAGGTAAAATTGTAATACAACCTTATGTGAGCAGCAGTATTTGGGCTGGCATCATCGCCTTTAGTAAATTGGTACATGATTGGACTGGTCCATTATTCATCGTGTCTTGGTTACTGTGTATCGTTAAATGGATGCCACTTCAAACAATTAAGATGTACGATTTGAAATGGTTTCTAGTGGTTGGTGGTTACATCAACTTTGGTCCATTTAAAGGTAAGCATCCAGACAGTGGTTTTGCTAACGCTGGTGAGAAAATGTGGTTTTGGACACTTGTGTTGTTCGGTCTATTTATCAGCGTTTCAGGCATGATGCTTGTATTACCTGGTTTAGATTTACCACGTGAAGCATCAATGATGGCATTACTGGTTCATGGTGTTAGTGCGGCAATCTTAATTGCATTTACTATTGTGCATATTTGGATGGCAACAGCCTTAAGTGAAGGTGGTTTAGAGTCAATGATCTCTGGCTACTGTGATGAAAACTGGGCAGTTCAGCACCACAACCTTTGGTACGATGAAATCAAAGCCAATGGTACATTGAAATACCAAAAGTAAATTAACTAAAGCCTTTAACGCTTAAGCAGTAAAAAAACACCTCAACTGAGATTATCTCGTTGGGGTGTTTTTATTTTTAAGCTATTTTTTGTTGATATGTCGATAAGCTCTTCAATCATAGTTGTATGGTGAATATTCCCGATTAAGGTTTTTAATTTGTAAACAGCCAGCTATTTTCAATGACCATATTCATGGGCTAAAACTTCAAATAAATGTGACTCTATTTTAAAAAGTGACCTTCCTCTAAATTGTGCTCTCCCTTCGCTGTGATGGACACATCACTATTGTCGTTTTCGACTTTGCTGTTTGGACATTTAACCTCTTTCATTTTGCCTAATTTTAAATAACTACGTCATTCGATTGTTAATGGGATCAATAATGGCTACGCCCCATTTTTTGAGAGCTAGTTTTAATAGCTAAAAGTACTACCCTATCTGGTTTTAAGCACCAAAAGCTATAAGCAAATAAGAAGGATTATCACTACTCATTAAGTATGACAATAAGCAGTAACTTGATGAGATGTTAAGGTTTTTAACAAACGTTTCTCGGCTGATTTACGATTGGATATCGGTGTCAAAAGAGGTACTCATTTTAAAGTATGACCCAGTTAACGCTTTGCCGATTTTGTACCATTTTTTGGATTATGAACTGGGGTCAGATCAATTTATTTCAGCCTATCTCTCTATATATTAGCCCGGTAAATTTTTGAACATTATTCATTTAGAAGTGTTTTTACCTTTTTGGTCTACTTTTATTAACTCGTTGTTAACAACTGGTTTTTGGTAATCGAAAAGGCCTATTAGGGCATTAACCAAAGAGTTGATGTGATTTAAACCGGGAGTAAAGATGAAGAAGCAACAGCCTGATCTGAACCGCAGATCTTTGCTGAAAGCCATCACCGTAGGTAGCGCTGCTACTGCAGCAATCGCTGTATCAGGTGTGAGTGTGGCTCAAGCAACCGAGAGTAACGTTAGCAGCAAAGATGCTAAAGGTTACAAAGAAACTGCGCATATTCGTAGCTACTACGATAGCTTACGCGGATAATTCAGGAGAAATAAGCGATGAAGTTAACTCGCAAGTCTACCGCAGCTCCTAAAGCTGCAAGCAAGTCGCTCGGTATCAACCGTCGTCAATTTATGAAGAATGCAGGTATTGCTACTGGTGGTATCGCCGCTGCTTCATTAATGGGCACTGGCATGATGCGTAGAGCTGAAGCTCATGATGTACCACATGATGCGCCTACTGAAATCAAACGTACTGTATGTTCTGCATGTGCTGTTGGTTGTGGTTTATACGCAGAAGTACAAAATGGCGTTTGGACAGGTCAAGAGCCTGCTTTCGATCATCCATTTAATGCTGGTGGTCACTGTGCTAAAGGTGCAGCAATCCGTGAACATGGTCATGGTGAGAAGCGTCTTAAGTACCCAATGAAACTTGTTGATGGCAAGTGGAAGAAATTATCTTGGGAGCAGGCTTACAACGAAGTCGGTGACAAGATGCTAGATATCCGTGAAGAGTCAGGTCCTGATTCAGTTTACTTCATGGGTAGTGCCAAGTTCTCGAACGAAGGCTGTTACATGTACCGTAAGTTTGCGGCTATGTGGGGCACCAACAACGTCGATCACTCAGCACGTATTTGTCACTCTACCACGGTAGCCGGTGTTGCTAACACTTGGGGTTACGGTGCGCAAACTAACTCTTTCAACGATATTCAAAATGCAAATGCAATCTTCTTCATCGGTTCAAACCCGGCTGAAGCGCATCCAGTTGCAATGCAGCATATCTTATTAGCGAAAGAGAAAAACAACGCAAAAATTATCGTTGTTGACCCTCGTTTCTCACGTACTGCAGCGCACGCTGACCTACATTGTGGTCTACGTCCTGGTACTGATATCCCATTCATCTACGGTATGCTTTGGCACATCTTTGAAAATGGTTGGGAAGATAAAACGTTCATCGCAGAACGTGTTTTCGAAATGGACTCAATTCGCGCTGAAGCGAAAAAATTCCCACCGAAAGAAGTTGCTAACGTAACGGGTTGTACTGAAGAAGAAGTTTACCAAGCTGCTAAATTAATGGCTGATAACCGTCCTGGTACTGTTATTTGGTGTATGGGTGGTACTCAACATCACGTAGGTAATGCTAACACTCGTGCATACTGTTTACTTCAACTAGCCCTAGGTAACATGGGTGTTTCTGGCGGCGGAACTAACATTTTCCGTGGTCACGATAACGTTCAAGGCGCAACTGACTTAGGTCTACTGTTTGATAACCTTCCTGGTTACTACGGTCTGACTTCTGCTGCATGGGATCACTGGACAAACGTTTGGGATCTAGACAGAGAGTGGGTTAATGGTCGTTTCGACCATGGCACTTACTTAGGTCGTGAGCCAATGACGACTCCTGGTATGCCTTGTTCTCGCTGGCACGATGGTGTGTTAGAAGACAAGAGCAAGCTAGCTCAGAAAGATAACATCCGTATGGCATTCTTCTGGGGACAATCAGTTAACACTGGTGTTCGTCAAAATGACATTCGTGATGCACTAGACAAGATGGACACTGTAGTGGTTGTGGATCCTTTCCCAACTATGGCAGGTGTTATGCATCGTCGTCAAAACGGCGTGTACTTGCTACCAGCTTGTACTCAGTTCGAAACTGAAGGTTCTGTTTCTAACTCTGGTCGTTCACAGCAATGGCGTGAAAAGGTTGTTGAGCCTTTATTTGAATCAAAAACTGACCTTGAGATTATGTACCGTCTATCTCAAAAGCTTGGTTTTGCTGATGAGTACACTAAGCGTATCGAAAAAGATGCCAATGATGTGTTAGTGATTGAAGACATTACTCGCGAAATTAACCGCGGTATGTGGACGATTGGTATGACAGGCCAAAGCCCTGAGCGTATCAAACAACATACTCAAAACTGGGGCACGTTCAGCAACAAGACTCTTGAAGCTGCTGGCGGACCTGCTAAAGGCGAAACTTACGGTTTACCTTGGCCTTGTTGGGGTACTCCAGAGCACAAGCATCCTGGTACTCAAATTTTATATAACACACACAAACACGTTAAAGACGGTGGTGGTAACTTCCGTGCACGTTACGGTGTGGAATATAAAGGTGAAAACCTTCTTGCTGAAGGCAGCTTCTCTAAAGGCGCTGAAATCACTGACGGTTACCCAGAGTTCTCTGCTGCAATGCTTAAGCAATTAGGCTGGTGGGACGAACTAACAGCTGAAGAAAAAGCATCAGCTGAAGGTAAAAACTGGAAAACTGATATTTCTGGCGGTATCGTTCGCGTTGCAATCAAACATGGTTGTATCCCATTCGGTAATGCTAAAGCACGTTGTATCGTTTGGAACTTCCCAGATGTTGTACCTGTTCACCGTGAGCCGCTATACACGTCTCGTCGTGACCTTGTATCTAAGTACCCAACGCATGACGATATGCAAGTTCATCGTCTACCTACGTTGTACAAGACTATTCAAGACAATGACAACAGTGCTAAGTACCCACTAGTTATGACTTCTGGTCGTCTAGTTGAGTATGAAGGTGGTGGTGAAGAGTCTCGTTCTAACCCTTGGTTAGCAGAACTTCAACAACAAATGTTTGTTGAAATGAACCCTGCTGATGCAGCTGATCGCGGTCTTCGTGATGGTGACAATGTTTGGTTAGAAGGTGCTGAAGGCGGCCGTATTAAGATTAAAGCTATGGTGACTCCTCGCGTTAAGCCTGGTGTTACTTGGATGCCTTACCACTTCGCTGGTGTGATGAGTGGTGAAAGTCTTGAGCCTAACTATCCGGAAGGAACTGTTCCTTACGTTATCGGTGAGTCTTGTAATACTGCAATGACCTATGGTTATGACCCTGTAACACAAATGCAGGAAACCAAAGCGTCGCTTTGTCAAATTGAGAAAGCATAACTGCAGTCTAAGCTAGGAGAATTGCCAAATGGCTACAATGAAATTTTTATGTGATACCAAGCGCTGCATTGAATGTAATGGTTGTGTCACAGCTTGTAAAAACGAAAATGACTCTGCTCTTGAGTGGGGCATTCAACGTCGTCGCGTAGTAACTATCAATGATGGTATGAAAGGCGAAGCGTCAATCTCAGTTGCATGTATGCACTGTAGCGATGCACCTTGTATGGCGGTTTGTCCTGCAAACTGTTTCTACAAAACAGAAGACGGCATCGTACTTCACGACAAAGATACTTGTATCGGTTGTGGTTACTGTTTATATGCATGTCCTTTCGGTGCTCCACAGTTCCCTCAGTCAGGCGCTTTTGGCAGCCGTGGCAAGATGGACAAGTGTACTTTCTGTGCCGGTGGCCCTGAAGCTGATCACTCTCATGAAGAGCGTGAAAAGTACGGTGCTAACCGTCTTGCAGAAGGCAAACTTCCTATGTGTGCTGAACTTTGTTCAACCAAAGCATTACTTGCTGGTGATGCAGAAATCGTTTCTGCCATCTTCCGTGAGCGTGTTGCTTATCGCGGTTCTAACAAAGGTGTTTGGGGTTAACCTCCAAACTTGTTAGTCAGCTTAGCTATGATGCCTGAGATTACTCAGGCATCGAGTAGCATAGAGGATGTATTATGAACAAGTGGTTCAAACAAATTGGCGTTGTTATCGCACTGATGTTCAGTGTTATGACATTCGCTCACGCTAGTGGAAGTGGTGAAGAATCTCTTACCGTTCAAGATGGCAATGCACAGTTATGGGCACAGCTTAAAGACGGCGTAGAGGGACGTACCACATCGACAAGTGAGTTCCATGCACAACCAATTAATACCTACGATTTACGTGTATTTGATTTACGTAGTGACTGGCTTGCTCCTGCCTTAGCATTATCGCTATTTGGCATGATCATCATTTTCATACTGTTTATCAAAATTAACGGCATTTCAAAGTTACACGGTGGTTTCACCGGTAAAATGGTATATCGTTGGTCTAAATTTGACGTATCAATTCACTGGTTAGGTGCGATTCCTTGCTTGTTATTGATTCTGACTGGTTTGGTACTTTTAGCGGGTCGTTACTTCCTACAACCGTATATCGGTGAAGGAATGTGGGCCGGTATGGTAAATGCTTCTAAAGTTATCCATGACTATATGGCTATCCCATTCATGTTGGGTTGGGCGTTAATGGTAGTACTTTGGGCTAAAAACCAAATGCCAAAAATGTACGACATTAAATGGATGATGGTTGTTGGTGGTTACATTAACTTCGGTCCATTCAAAGGTAAGCACCCTGACGCTGGCTTTGCTAACGCAGGTGAAAAACTATGGTTCTGGGCATTTGCTCTATTCGGACTATTCATCTCAGTATCAGGAATGTTATTACTATTCCCGAACTTATTTGAACCTAGCCGTAACCTAAGCTTACTTGCTCTTGTTGTTCACTCAGTAAGTGCTATCGTTATCTGTGCTTTCTCTATCGTACATATCTTCATGGCAACAGCTATGTCTGAAGGTGGTATGGATTGTATGGTGTCAGGCTACTGTGATGAGCAGTGGGCTAAGCAGCATCACAACCTTTGGTATGATGAAATCAAAGAAAAAGGCGAGCTTAAATATAGAGACTAATTAGTCTTAACATTAAGTCGTAAACACCCTTGAAGGCAGTGCTTTTGAGGGTGTTTTTATATCTGGAATGTGAAACTCAAGCTGATAACATTAATCTTTGTTATATTTAACATGCGGATAGTGTACATTAGGTATTGATTGTTTAATGGGTGCTAATCTGTGATCTCCTTGGTAAAAATCAACTGTCATAGTTGTGATTAACCCTTAAGTTATAGATAGTTCACATAATGGTTACTCGTTTGAGAGTACTCTGCTCAATCGGCAATCAATTAGCGTTGCTACTGTGTACATATTTTTAGATAGGAAGTGCTATGTCATCAATAATTAAACCATCAGATAAAATTATCCAATCGCCTTATCAAGCGAATATTACCACCCCAGATTGGATGATTAGTGGGATGGAAAAAGTGATGCAGTTTTATGTCGATCGTAATTTACGATTAGATACTGTATCTGCTGAAATGATGCCAAAGCCGGTTGAAGGTAAAAAGTACATGCTTTATGCGCATGTGCCTTTTTGTCATACCTTGTGTTCATACTGTACTTTCCATCGTTTCCTATTTAAAGAAGAAAAAGCGCGCAGCTATTTTGTTTCTTTACGTAAAGAAATGGATATGGTCAAAAACCTAGGTTACGACTTCGAATCTATGTATATCGGTGGTGGAACGACTACGGTACTCGAAGACGAACTAGCACGCACAATTGAACATGCTAAAACCTTATTCCCAAACATTAAAGAAGTGTCGTGTGAATCAGATCCACAACACTTAGATAGCGATGGCTTTAAGCAATTAAAAGGCTTAGTGGATCGTATGTCTATCGGTGTTCAGAGTTTTAATGATGACATTTTAACTATGACAGACCGAATTGAAAAATTTGGTAATGGCCAGCAAACTTTTGACCGCATCATGGCGGCAAAAGAATTGTTCCCAATTATTAACGTTGATTTGATTTTCGGTTTCCGTGGTCAAACCGATGAAATCATTCAGCACGATTTAGACATGGCGTCTAAATTAGACCCTCGCCAAATTACCACATATCCGTTGATGATTACTCACCAAACACGTAAGAGTGTTAAAGGTAAACTTGCTGCGCCCCATGGTGATATGGCTCGTCAGTATCGTCAGATTTTGAATAGTTTAAATGGTCAATACACCCAGCTTTCAGGTTGGGCATTTGGTAAAGCAAATAACGAAGGATTCGATGAATACGTTATCGATTTCGATGAGTATTTAGGTGTTGGTTCTGGTTCATTCAGCTTCTTGGATGACACCTTGTACGTCAATACCTTCTCGCTTAAAAAATACCAACAACGTATTGAAAATGGCTTAATGGGTGTTGAGCAACAAAAGCAATATGGCAAAAAAGAAGTCATGCAATATCGCTTCTTGTTGGGCATGTTCTCTGGTCGTTTATCTCGTAAGTATTTCCGCGATACGTTCGGTGTAAATTTAGATACTGCGTTATTTAAAGAAATGGCATCAATGAAGTTAATGGGCGCCATTAAAAATGACCCGAATGACCCTGATAAAATTATTTGGACTGATAACGGTAAAATGATGGGCTTATTGATGATGAAAGAATTCTACTCAGGTATGGATAACGTGCGCGCACAACTGCGTAAGCCACTGACACCTGAAGATATGTAATTCTGACAGCAGTTGTTTCTAAATAGCTAGAATAAAGGCAGTGATAATCATCACTGCCTTTTTTGTTTTTTGCAGTATACTGACTTTGATATCGACCGAAGGTGCTATTCATTTTAGGCGTTTTTTAAGACCTTCAATTTGAGATTGAACGCTGAATATAGAGACTGCTATGGCCAACATTTTACTTCTTGCCAATATTAACTGTGACCGACTACTGCAACTTGATAAACCGCTACAAACAGGTGGACGCTTTCATTATCAAGATGGTGGCTTAAGGTTAGGCGGTGGCGGTGCTAATACTGGTATTGGCCTTGTGTGGGCAGGTCATTCGGTTTCATTAGTGAGCCAAGTGGGAAATGACAAAATTGGCAACTGGATTTTAGCTCAAGCAAGCACCCAAGGTTTAGATTGTCGCTTAGTAGAACGCTTTCAAGGTAATACCTGTGAAATGTTATTGGTGATGACACCTGATGGCGAACGCACGATTATCCGTCCAGAAAGACCCATTTTTGAGTTATCTTCCCCGCCAAAGTGGCAGCAATTTGATGCCTTATACACTAACTCTTCAGCAAAAGGTATTAGCCGTTGGACAGAGTCTGCACTGGATTCTTGCTTGGTCGTATCTCAATTAGCTAAAGATGAGCGAGTACGACCGTGCCATATTTTGATTGCCTCAATCACTGATATGGAAGGGCGTTGTAATGGTGATAAGTGGGGCTTTGCAGCAAGCATTGCTGGAGAGTCTTTACGCTACTTTGTTGTCACAGATGGCGAAAATGGTGCTATTGCTTACAGTGAACAAGATCAAGTTCATGTGCCTGCAGTCATCTCTGAAGTGGTTGATACCACAGGCGCTGGTGATGCTTATGCCGCAGGCTTGATTCATTACTTATGTGAGCAAAAAACCATAACTGAAGCGATGGAAGAAGGCGCAAGATGGGCAGCATTTGCTGTTGCAACGCCAAGCTCTGTGCCTGGTGATGGCTTAAAAACCTACCTCGAGAAATAACAAAACTAGTCATACCAACAAGTTCATTATTCCGTCATATAACTGTCTCTGTTCTGTCATGAACTGTATTTATAATCTCGCCGTAATTTGTTGAAAGACAGACCTTTTCCGCTAGAGGTATGTTCTAAACATCCTTCCTACTTCCTGGAAGTTAATCCTATTTATTTTGTTTGAATTTATGACCCTGTATCCCCCATTTACAGGGTCTTTTTTGTCTGAAAAAAACCAACCAAAACAACCTTGGTCTATAAATACTCAGCCTTGTAGGTAAAAGTCGATGCGTCTTTAATGCTTTTCAGTTAGTATTTACATTGGTTTAACATGTTCGCATATACCAGTTCTTATAGACGCCATCATCGTTTGTGGCTTTGAAGAGCTAAGATTTAGTAGGGGCGTTATGGGAAATAAAGTTTGGAACGATAAGAAGCGTTTTATTTGGATGCTATCTATATTGCTATTAGCCGCATTTATTGTCACCAGCGGCATCAGTTATCAAGTTGCTCATGAGTCATTAAGCGAACAAATTGAAGACAATACATTGCCACTGACCAGTGACAATATCTATTCCGAAATTCAACAAGACCTACTACGACCTATCTTTATATCCTCCTTAATGGCACAAGACACTTTTGTCAGAGACTGGACCATTAATGATGAACAAGAACCTGAAAAATTGGTTCGATACCTCAAAGAAATTCAACAAAAATACAATACTGTCACCAGTTTTTTTGTGTCAGAAGCTAGTCGAAATTATTACCATTCCACGGGTGTATTAAGAAAAATTGAAGACGTATCTATTGATGATGCTTGGTACTTTAGAGTGCGCTCATTACCAACGTCTGAAGACTATGAAATAAATATCGATACCGACACAGCCAATAAAAATCGCACGGTTATTTATGTGAACTATAAAGTGTATGACTTTGATGGAAACTTTATTGGTGTCACAGGTGTTGGCTTAGCGGTTGAAAGCGTTAAAAAGATGATTGAGCTTTATCAAACTCGCTATAACCGTAAAGTGTACTTTTCTGATAGGCAAGGCAACATTACTCTACGTAGTGAAGGATTTGATGGCGCTTCAACATTGCAGTCTACCCAAGGTTTAGAAAAATTAGCCACGCGCATTTTAACCAGTCCAAGTGCTTCCTTTTCTTATTTAAGGGATAACCGCACCATATACCTCAATAGCCGATTAGTGGAAGAGTTCCAGTGGTATTTGATGGTAGAACAAGATGAAGTGTTAGCGGAGAAAAAATTACTGACCACCTTTTGGCTGAACATTGGCCTGAGTTTGGTGGTGACCTTTGGAATATTACTTATTGCCAATATGACCCTTGGTAAATATCAACGAAAGCTTGAGGTGATGGCTTCTACCGATAAGTTAACGGGGGCGGCAAATAGACAAGCATTTGAAGAGTACTTTACCCGCTCGATATCCCATGCGGTGGTCGAGTCGACTCCCATGGCGGTTGTGATACTCGATATCGATCATTTCAAACAAGTGAATGATAAATATGGTCACAATATTGGCGATCTCGTTATTCAATCTGCTGCCAATGTGCTTAAGTCACATCTAAGCAGTGCCGACTTACTTTGTCGCTGGGGAGGCGAAGAGTTTTTGATATTATTGCCGAATACTAATGCCAGCCAAGCACATGAGTTAGCAGATAAAATACGCGAAGCCGTTGCGGTCAGAAACATAAAAGTTAATGGCAATGATATTAATATCACCATCAGCTGCGGTGTGGCAGAGTACCGTAAAACAGAAACACCTGAAGAGCTAATTAATCGTGCAGATATCGCCTTATATCAAGCTAAAGAGCAGGGACGAAATCAGGTAGTATTATCCTATTAATTAATTGTTTTATGGTTAAACGAAAACGTTAATACAAATTCAATAACGAGAGAGTAGTAATGGCAGGCCAAGTATTAGCAAAGAAGATTTCAGGTTTATTCCGCGGTGATAAAATTGATACCACAAAGGGTATTGAAACGGCCATGAATAGCAAGCTTGCAGTGCCAAGTCTTAAGGTCACTAAGTTTGGGGTTTATGGCGATACTCAAGCTGACCCTATTCATCACGGCGGTGAAGAGCGTGTATTACATCACTTTCCACGAGAACATTATGGTCAATATCGTCGCTGGGATTTAATGACTAACTTTAAAGATGTGCCGGCCATGGGCGAGAACATCAGTACGGTAGGTTTAGATGAGTCGCAGGTGAATATAGGCGATATTATTCAAATTGGTGAAGTGCTTTTGCAAGTGACACAACCGCGCTCGCCATGCTTTAAACTTAATCTACAATTTGGCCACCCTAAATTTGCATTAGCCATGCAAGAAAGTCGCATGTGTGGCTGGTTTTATAAAGTCTTGCGAGAAGGTGAGATCAAGGCAAGCGACAGTGTGGTATTGATTGAGAGAACATCAGACATCAGTATTGCGCAAGCCATGAAAATCTATTTTTTAGCTGAAATAGACCAAGAGCAGTATCAACAATTGATGCAATGTGAAGGCTTGGCTAAAAACTGGGTGGCGAGCATGCAAAACCGTATTGACACTCAGAAAATAGAGAATTGGCAATACCGATTATATGGCCCAGAAGGTGAGCCTGCTTAAGCATATTTGATAGATAAAATTAATAACGACAAGGAACAAAAATGAGTGAAGTGATTGAGAAAGAAGCCAGAGACATGGGGTTACTGGTTTATGCAGCGAGTTTTGCAGGTTATATCATTCCACTTGGCAGTATTATTGGCCCGCTTATCGTATGGCTAATGAAGCGTGATGAATTTGAGTTCGTTAATGAATGTGGCAAAAATTGCATTAATTTTAAATTGAGCCTACTAATATATGTGATTATCAGCAGCATTTTAGCGATTGTTGGCATCGGTTTTATACTGCTTATGGCATTAGCCCTAGCTGATATCATTTGCACTATTATCGCAATAATTAAAGCGGGCGAGGGTGTTGCTTATCGTTATCCGATGACGATTAACTTCATTAAATAAGGCTCTTCTATACATAGATATAAGTCATAAAAAAACGCACTGATAAGTGCGTTTTTTGGTTTTAAACTGCTTAAAGTCGTTTATTCAATTTTAAACCGTGCGACTAACACATCAAGACGTGCAGCTAAGCTATTTAATGACTCACTTGCTTGTGCAGCGGCTTGAGCTGTATCAGCAGTTCGTTGAGTGATATCGTTAATCTCAGTGACATTGCGGTTGATATCTTCTACCACGGTTGATTGTTCTTCTGTTGCGGCGGCAACTTGAATGTTCATATCACTAATAGAGGCTATTTGCTGGCTTATGCCACTGAGTGACTGACTGGCTTCATCTACGGCGTTAACCCCTTCTTGTGAGCGGTTCCGAGATGTCTCCATTGCAACGACAGCGCGACTTGCTTCAGACTGCAGCTTATCAATCATGGTTTGTACTTCGTTAGTTGAATCAGCAGTACGTGACGCAAGATTCCTAACTTCATCGGCTACTACAGCAAATCCACGGCCAGCCTCACCCGCACGAGCAGCTTCAATTGCGGCATTTAAAGCGAGTAGATTAGTTTGCTCAGAAATTGCGCGGATCACATCCAAAATACCACCAATAGACTTAGTATGGGTCGCGAGTGACTCAATGACTTCACCAACTTGCTCAACATCATTGGATAATTGATTAATGGTGCTTCTGGCACTCATAACAACCTGTTGCCCATCTGATGATTCTGTATCGGCTTCTTTTGCGGTAACAGCTGCCTGAGCTGCATTGCTGGCAATCTCATTAACCGTAGCGCCCATTTCATTAATCGCCGTGACAACCATGATCGTTCTGTCTTTTTGTTGTTGGCTATCATCTAACGTCTGATTCGCTTGAGCTGAAACATCTTTTGCCGACAAGCTTAATTGCTCACTGGTTCTGGCAACTTCGATTACTGACTCTTGGATTTTGGCAATAAAACTATTAAAACCCTTAGCAAGTTGAGCTAATTCATCATGCCCTTCAACGGGAAGACGCTGGCGTAGATCACCTTCACCCTCGCCAATATCTTTAAATAACTCGGCCACCTTAGCAATTGGGCGGCTAACCGATGAGGCAACGATAGTGGCGATCACAATAAAAAATATCGCAATCACAATTGTACCGAGGATAATTTGGTATACGGCTTTATCTAATAGGGCAAAAATCTCTGACTCAGGAACTTCAGCGATTAGATACCAATCCATCGCTGGAATATAGCTGCTTGCAACAATCGTACTTGAACCATTTACGTCGATGCGCATAAGGTTAAAATCATTTTGTGCCAATAAAGACTGAGTATTACCGTCTGTGTAATAACCTCTTAAATTTGCCTTACCTATTTGGTTTGGCTCTGGGTGCAGTTTTACATCACCATTTGAATCGACTAAGTACACAAACCCGCTGTCTTCAATTTGGAACGAAGCAAGCTGTTGCACCATATCATCAAGTGATTTGGCTAAACCAACCAATCCACGGCCGTTAGGTTGTTGATAGTTAATGAACAGTTTGACTTCACCATTTGATTCAGTGAATACATTGAGCATTCGCTCTTGCCCGCTATTGAGATAATCGAAAAACCAATCATCCTGTTGCGGATTTAGTACACGAAGAAATCCATCTTGTGTGTAATAAGCAGCAGTTTCTCTGTCGGCATAAGATGCTTGCACTAATTGATACTGCTTTTGGATATCACCTAATTGAGCGACAACATTCGCTTCAGTATCGCTTGGACGACCTTGTTCAATCCAGTCCAATAGCATACGGCTTTTAGCGAGTTGCTCGGCAGCATTCAATAAGTTGTTTATATCAAGCTCTATTTTATGGCGGATCTGCATTAATAAGCTGGGCAGCTCTGAATCTACCATACGCTGTTCAACAACCATTTTTGCGCTGCGTTGGCTAAGCACTCCGACAAGCATGGTTGAAAATACCACGCCAAATATCACCGAAAATAAGATTTTTTGTTTAATGGTTAGGTTTTTTAACAGATTCATGTGTACAGCCTATTTAGTTCGATATCTGTAATATCGGCAACTGCCAGAATAAATGAATGGATTTTATTTCATCTGAGGGAGATTATGCTTTTGTGATGTAATAGAAATAAAAACGCACCTAGATAGGTGCGTTATTGGTTTATCTAATGAGTAACTTACATATTAGGGTAGTTTGGTCCACCGCCGCCTTCTGGGGTTACCCAAGTAATGTTTTGGCTTGGATCTTTAATATCACACGTCTTACAGTGAATGCAGTTTTGTGCATTAATTACAAACTTATTCTCAGCGCCTTCAGCGACGACTTCATATACGCCAGCAGGGCAATAACGTTGTGCAGGTTCATTGTATTTGATTAAGTTAACCGCGATTGGAATAGAAGCATCTTTTAACTGCAGATGACACTTTTGATCCTCTTCGTGGAACGTATTCGATAAATATACTGATGACAATTTATCAAAACTTAACTTGCCGTCAGGTTTAGGGTATTCAATTGGCGTGAAGTTTTTAGCCAGTCCCATCTCCGCATGGTCAGGCGATTCATCTCGCAATGTGATTGGGAATTTACCACCAAACCAGTTTTGGTCGATAAAGTTAAATGCGCCACCTAAATAAGTACCAAACTTATGTAAAGCTGGGCCAAAATTGCGAGACTGGAATAGCTCTTCGTGTAACCAACTTTGTTCAATGCGGGTTTGGAAACAGTCTAAATCTTTGCCTGCTTCAACGCCTGCCATTAGCGCCTCACCTAAGGTTTGCGCTGCAACAATACCGCTCTTCATCGCAGTATGTGTGCCTTTGATTTTGGCAAAGTTTAAAGTGCCAGCATCACAACCAATCAATAGGCCGCCAGGGAAACTCATTTTAGGTAATGAATTTAAGCCGCCTTTGGCAATCGCACGGGCGCCATATGTTAAGCGCTCGCCGCCTGTTAAGGTTTGGCTAATAACTGGATGCTGCTTATAACGTTGGAACTCGTCGAATGGGCTCACATGCGGACTTTTATAATTAAGATCAATGATCAAACCTACAGCCACTTGGTTATCTTCCATGTGGTAAAGGAAGCCACCACCAGAAGTACCTTGATTTAGAGGCCAGCCACCAGTGTGAACCACTTTACCTTCTTGGTGTTGCTCTGCTGGGATTTTCCAGATTTCTTTAAAACCTAAACCATAGTGTTGTGGCGTTTTGCCATTATCAAGATGGTATTTAGCAATTAACTCTTTACCTAAATGGCCGCGACAACCTTCTGAGAATACGGTGTATTTGGCATGCAGTTCCATACCTGGCATGTAGCTGTCTTTTTCTTCGCCATTAGCACCAACGCCCATGTCACCAATCAAAATGCCTTTAACACTATTATCTTGGTTAAATAGCACTTCGCTTGCAGCAAAACCTGGGAAAATTTCGACACCTAATCCTTCAGCTTTTTCAGCTAACCAGCGGGTTAAGTTACCTACACTAATAATGTAGTTCCCTTCGTTATGCATGGTTTTAGGGACTAAGCTGTTAGACATCAATTGAGATTTAGAATCTGAACTTAGCAGGTAAATCTCATCGTGAGTCACTTTAGTATTCAGTGGGATATCGGAATCACGCCAATCGGAGAACAATTCATCCAATACTTTAGGTTCAAAAACCGCACCAGATAATATGTGCGCTCCAACCTCAGAGCCTTTTTCGACAACACAGACAGTCATTTCTTTGTCTGCATCTTGTGATATTTGCATTAATCGACATGCAGTAGCGAGTCCGGCAGGTCCTGCACCGACTATTACTACATCGAATTCCATAGATTCGCGTTCCATCATCTCACCTTTGATCTTCGTATCCCGGTTTTTGGCGGGTTTGTTGTTTTTTTTGTTTTACTCACCTTACCTTAAAAATGACCTAGGTCACAGTAGCAACTGCGATTTTGAGCTCGTGAGCTAGCTCGCAATTCTTTACAGATTTTGTACAAACTGGGACAAAATGTCATAAAAAGGTACTGATT
This sequence comes from Shewanella sp. GJ50-10, assembly GCF_055808815.1. Lineage (NCBI taxonomy): Bacteria > Pseudomonadati > Pseudomonadota > Gammaproteobacteria > Alteromonadales > Shewanellaceae > Shewanella > Shewanella sp. GJ50-10. Next base: position 4,662,539 of record NZ_JBVVSS010000001.1, read on the forward strand.
AGAGCGAATTTAGGCCTATAATCAAGGTTGACGGTTCTCCGAGCTTTATTCCCTACGTCCACAGATACGGGTATTTAGCCGTGGTAATAATGCCACCGGGGTGAGCAAAGAAATGCGCTTACCTCCCACACTTGGAAAGGTTAACATGTCCCAACTACAAGACAGTTTTGGTCGAAGATTTCACTATCTGCGGATGTCAGTCACTGACGTTTGTAATTTCAAATGTACCTATTGCCTTCCTGACGGTTATAGACCTGATGGTAAGCCTAAGTTTTTAGCACTAAATGAAATCGAAAATTTAGTGTCAGCTTTTGGCGAAGTCGGTACCCAAAAAATCCGCATTACCGGTGGTGAGCCGAGCCTTCGCAAAGATTTCACCGATATCATTCGTGTCGTTGCTGATAATGACAACATTAATACCGTTGCCACAACAACCAATGGATATCGTCTCGAGAAGCACGCTAAAGAATGGTATGACGCAGGTCTGCGCCGCATTAACGTCTCTGTTGATAGCTTAGATCCTAAAATGTTTTACCAAATCACTGGCGAGAATAAGTTTGATCAAGTAATGCGCGGTATCGACGCAGCGCTTGAGGCTGGATTTGAACGGATTAAAATCAACGCAGTATTGCTTAAAGGCTTAAATGACAAAGATTTGCCACGTTTTTTACATTGGATCAAAAGCACGCCGATAGATTTGCGTTTTATTGAATTGATGGAAACAGGCTTAGGTCATGATTACTTTAATGCACATCATTTAGCGGGCTTAGATATCAAGTTAAAACTTGAATCTGAAGGTTGGTTATATGACTTACCGAGTGTCGATGACGGTCCAGCACAAAACTTTAGCCACCCAGATTACCAAGGTCGTATCGGCTTGATTATGCCGTATGCCAAAAACTTCTGTGCCAGCTGTAACCGTTTGAGGGTATCAGCGAAAGGTAAGCTGCATTTGTGTTTGTTTACTGAAAATGGTCTTGATTTACGTGACTTATTACAGCATGAATCTCAACGCGCTGAATTAATTGAACGTCTGCATAGCCAATTAGCACAGAAAGAAGAAACCCATTATTTACATCAAGGGATTACGGGTGTGACCAAACATTTAGCGTCTATTGGCGGTTAGCCTAGCGCTGAGTTTGGCGGCTTAAGGTGTTTGCAGCGACGCTGCAAAACAGTATTCCTTTGTCCGATAGAGTTTAAGACTTAAGAAGGCAAGTTAGCATGAGCAATTGTTTTACCCATATCAATGCCGATGGCAACGCCCACATGGTCGACGTGACTGAAAAGAATGTCACTGAGCGTGAAGCCCGCGCGGAAGCATTCATTGAAATGGCACCTAGCACGCTTGAAATGATCATGAGTGGCAGTCATCACAAAGGTGATGTATTCGCAACTGCACGTATTGCAGGTATTCAAGCTGCCAAAAAAACCTCTGATTTAATTCCTTTATGTCATCCTTTAATGTTGACCAAAGTAGAAGTTGATCTTGAGGCTCAACCAGAACTTAACCGCGTTCGTATCACGAGTTTGTGTAAACTTTCTGGTAAAACCGGTGTGGAAATGGAAGCATTAACTGCAGCATCAACTGCCGCATTAACCATTTACGACATGTGTAAAGCTGTTCAAAAAGACATGATTATTTCCCAAGTCCGTTTACTTGAAAAGCGCGGTGGGAAGTCAGGTCATTTCCAAGCAGAAGACTAATTTTTGCTGGTAATTGAGCGCAACCAGCAGCGTAAAACGTTAATTGTAAGACGACATCAATACGAGACATTGACATGATCCAAGTTCTATTTTTTGCACAAGTTAGAGAGTTACTCGGCACAGCTAAAGTTGAAGTTGCAGCAGAAGGTATTACCAATACTGAGCAACTACGTGAAGCATTAGCGGCTAAAGATGATAAATGGGCTAAAGTCTTGTCATCAGACAAGCTACTGGTTGCCGTTAATCAAACCATGAGTGCATGGGATGCAGCTGTAGTTGATGGTGATGAAGTTGCCTTTTTCCCACCAGTAACAGGTGGCTAATATGACGGTAACGGCTAACAATAACCCAAGACAAGTGGTTCGTGTGCAAACGGCAGATTTCAGTGTCGCTGATGAGTATGCGGCTATTGCTAACGATAACAGCGACGGCGCAGTTGTGACGTTTGCAGGTAAAGTGCGCGACTTTAATGACGGCAGTGCAGTAACCGATCTGACCCTTGAGCATTATCCAGGTATGACTGAAGCGGTATTAGTGCAATTAGCTGAGCAAGCTTATGAGCGCTGGCCGTTAAATTACGTCACCATTATTCACCGTGTTGGTCGTATGGAGTTAGGCGAGCAAATTGTGTTTATTGGCGTGACCAGCATGCACCGTAAAGCCGCTTTCGCAGCGTGTGAATTCCTAATAGATTTCTTGAAAACCAAAGCGCCTTTTTGGAAGTTAGAAGCGGGCGAAGAAGGTAATAACTGGGTTGAAGCCCGTGATTCAGATGAACAAGCTGCATCAATGTGGAATGACGCTAAGTAATTTATCCATCAAGTGATTGTCTATATCAACTACAGAAAGACTGCTAGAAACAACAAAATGTGTTGTGTCTAAAAAGAAGGACGCTAAACCTATGACCGCGAGTCGCCATAAGCTATTTGGTATTCAGCATTGTATTTCGGGTGCTAAGTTAGGTTTAGCAAACTTAGATTTTATCAAACTAAACTCAGTTAAATTCGTTGTGCTGAGCCTAGCATTATTCATTATTTCTTTATTCAGTTTAGTGCCATTTTCGGCACAAGCCGCCAAACCGCCGGCGATTGCAGCAGCAGCGAATGTAAAATTTGCATTAGATGAAATTGTAACTAACTTCACTGCTGAAACGGGTCTAACCCTTCGAGTGTCCTACGGTTCTTCAGGTAACTTCGTTGCACAAATTCAGCATGGTGCACCGTTTGAAATGCTGTTAAGTGCCGATGAGTTTTATGTGCAGCAGTTACATAAAGCCGGAAAAACCGACTCTGATGGCGATATCTACGCGGTTGGCAAACTCGCTATCGTCGCGCCAAATAACTCTTCACTAGAGCTCGATGCCGATTTAACGGGACTTGCTAAGGCTGTCTCCCAAGGTGAGATAAAACGCTTTGTTATTGCCAATCCTGCCCACGCTCCTTATGGCGAACGTGCTCAAGCTCTGCTAGAAAACAAAGGCCTTTGGTCTGAGTTACAGGCCACTATCATCATGGGTGAAAATGTTTCCCAAGCCGCGCAGTTTGCTTTAAGTGGTTCAGCCCAAGGCGGCATTGTGGCGTTATCTCTTGCATCTGCGCCGCAATTTACCAAGATGGGTCGCTATGTTGAGATCCCGCAAGCTTTATATCAACCGATTAATCAGCGCATGGTCATGACCCCTAAAGCGGGTGATATCACCAAACAGTTTTATCAGTACATGCAATCAGATGCAGCTCAACAAGTGTTAAAACAGTATGGTTTTGGTTTTCCTGCCAACATCAGCGATAAGCATCATTTACACCAACCAAAACTTCGCGCGCCAAGGCCAAGACAGCAAGTGGCGGAGTTGTAACTTATGGACTGGCAGTCACTGTGGCTTTCCGCCAAGTTAAGTACCGTTACAGTGTTAATTTTGATCCCAATGGCTATTTTTGTTGGCCGCTTTTTGGCGTACAAGCAATTTCGTGGCAAGTCGTGGGTTGAAGCACTGATCATGGTGCCATTGGTATTGCCGCCAACCGTTATTGGCTACTACTTACTTGTTGGTCTAGGTAGTCAGAGCTGGATAGGGCAATGGGTTGAGCAGCTTTTTGGTACTCAACTTGTGTTTAATTTTTCAGGCTTAGTGATAGCTTCTATTCTAGTTAATATTCCTTTTGCGGTGCAGCCGATACAGCGCGCTTTTGAAACTATTCCCCATGATATTCCTGATGCTGCAGCATGTTGCGGCATGAGCTGGTGGCGCATTTTTGCCAAAATCGAATTGCCGATGATTTGGCCTGGCATATTGACAGCCGTGGTGCTGTGTTTTTCTCATGTGTTAGGTGAGTTTGGTGTGGTATTAATGCTTGGCGGTAACATTGCTGGTGAGACGAAGACCATTTCGATTGCCATATACGACAGTGTGCAGGCATTTGATTTCGAGTCAGCTGGGACAATGTCGCTGGTGCTATTGGTGTTCGCTGTGAGTGTACTTGCCATTACGACCAGTTTGTCGAAGCGTTTAGGAGGCCATAATGCCAACCAACAGCGCTGATCTACACTGCGAAATATCACAACAATCGCCAATCCCTTTAACGGCTAAATTTAGTTGTAAAGCAGGGGAAGTGCTGGCTGTCGTTGGGCCATCCGGTGGCGGTAAAACAACACTATTGCGGATGATTGCAGGGTTAAGTTCACCACAAAAAGGGCTAATTGAATGTGGTGAGCAGCGGTGGTTTGATGATGAAAACAATATTCATCTATCACCTCAGCAGCGACATATTGGTTATGTGCCGCAACATTTCGGCTTATTCCCCCATCTTACAGCGCTTGAAAATGTCATTTCAGGGTTAGACCACATTCCTAAAAGTGAACGCAAGGCAAGAGCCTTAGACTGGCTTGAGCGGGTTAACTTACATGGACTGCCTGCAAGGTTGCCTGCGCAGTTATCGGGCGGTCAGCGTCAACGTGTGGCTTTAGCGAGGGCATTAGCCCGCGAACCTTCGGTGTTATTGCTTGATGAACCGTTTTCTGCAGTTGATAGAGAAACCCGCGAGCGCTTATACATAGAATTAGCCAGATTAAAATCGCAGTTATCGATACCTGTGATTATGGTGACCCATGATATGAACGAAGCGTTATTGCTTGCTGATAAAATGATTTTAATTAGCCAAGGTAATATGCTGCAGCAAGGTGAACCATTTGAAGTTTTATCACACCCTCGCAACGAAACTGTTGCAAGACAGATGGGGCTGAGAAATATCTTTAACGCTGAAGTCAGTGGCCGAGACGCCGAAGCCAATATTACTTGGCTTAAAATGGGCGAACAGATTATTGCCAGTGACAGTGCGCCAGAGTTAACCATAGGTCAGCAAGTTCGTTGGGTTATTCCTAATCAAGGTATACGTTTTAACGCGATTTCTAGTGGTCGTTTATGTCGTAGCATCAACAAGCTCGATATTGTCATTGAGTCGATGTTAATCATGGGTGAGTCTGTACGCGTCAAAGCGAAAATGGCAGATGTGGATGAAGTGTTTAATATGGATATTCCATCTCATTTGGCCGAAAAGCTTTCGTTAAAAGCAGGGCTTGCGACCACGATAGCACTTAAATCTGAGCAAGTTCATATTCTAGAATCATGATCAATTATTAATCTTACAATGCTTGGGTCTTTTGCTGGGCTTAGGTAAAGTAACACTATTCCAATTCTCATCTTGAGGCTTTCATGTTCCGAATCGTTCTGTCGTTGTTAGTCGTATTTCCATCTATGGTGATGGCAACCCCGAGTATGCACACCTTGCTCTCGGAGGGAAAATACGTACAACCGCTTATGGTGATTGAACAAATAGAAACAGAATATAGCGGTATCGTTTCATCGTTCGATATGGATGTTGAAAACGGTCAGTTAATTTATGAAATTGACTTACTGAACCTCGATGATAGTGAAATTACTGAATTCTCCTTTGATGCAACTGATGGCAGTTTAATTACTAAAAAATTATCTGCGTTTGAATCTGATGACTTAGATCAAATCAAAGCTGCACGTGTATTAATCAAGAAAAATATGACCTTCACTGAATTAGTCAGAATGGCAAAACAAGGCCAGACAGGTTATTTAATCGAAGCTGAGTTAGAACACGACTTAGCAATCAGTTACCTAGAATTAAAATTACTCAATCTCTCAAGCAAACACACAATTGCCTTTGATATTGAAGATTTACGTCCGCTGCCTTTACTGCAGTGGGACTAATTTGACTTGGCAATAAGTATTTTTACAGTAACTAGCTGTAAAACTAAGGAATAGCACTATGCGAGTATTAATCGTTGAAGACGATGCGACAACACTACAATATGTTGCTGAAGGTTTTACCGCGCAGCAATATCAAGTTGATACTGCGACCAATGGCCATGACGGCTTGCACCAAGCAAAACATAATCAATACGACATTATTATTTTAGACCGCATGCTACCCCAGCTAGACGGACTGACTTTGCTGACGGCATTGCGTAATAATGGCAATCAAACTCCAGTATTAATCCTTTCTGCGCTAAGTCATGTTGATGAACGTGTTAAAGGCTTACGTGCTGGTGGTGATGATTACATGACTAAGCCTTTTGCCTTTGCTGAACTGCAAGTACGCGCTGAAAAGCTTATTCAACGTAATGCGCCTTCTGCGGCGAATACCGACCTTGAAGTGGGCAATTTAAGAATGGAATTGCTGACACGTAAAGTGACATTAGATGAGCACGAATTAATGCTGCAGCCTAAAGAGTTTCAGTTGCTTAAATATCTAATGGAACACCCTAATCAAGTGATCAGTCGTACCTTATTGTTTGAAGCAGTATGGGATTATCACTTTGACCCTCGCACCAATGTAATTGACGTACATATCGCTAAACTTCGCCGTAAATTTGAAGAGCTAGGCCACCCTGAAATTATCGAAACCGTTCGAGGGGCTGGATATCGCCTTTGCAAAGGGAATTAAACCCTACCAAAGTAGTGCTTGGCGGATAACGCTGATCTTCTCAACCTTAGTGACCTTGTTGATTGTGATGCTGGTATTTGGTTTATACCGCCAGCTCGTGATTGAGCAAGAGAATCAGGTTGAGCAGCATCTTGCTACTGAAATGCAGCGTTATCAGCAACTGGCTTTAACGGTTGACCGTCGAAGCTTTGCTGCACAAATTCGCGCAGCAGACCCCAAAACAGCGCTTATTGCATGGCGAAATAGCGTTGATATGGTGGGTGCATTAAGTTTTGTGCCCGACAACATGCCCGTGTTGCCTAAAACCCGAGATTTCCCCATTTTAACCGGTGGCCCAGATAAGCTACATATTCTCACCGGCGGCATAGTAATGACCCATTACGGGCCAGTGCTAATTGCGACTCGTACCGATAACTTAGCAGCATTAATCGATAAGTTTATTAATGCCGCTTTTTGGGCGGTGGCATTTACTTTAGGGATAACCTTAGCGGTTGGCTTTGTATTTTCTAAAGCAATTTTAAGGCGCTTAGTACAATACAATTTACTCTGCGAAAAGATTGAACAGGGTGAGTACAATACCCGTTTACCTGTCAGCCATAATCAAGATGAATTTGATATGCTTGCTGGGCAGTTTAATCGAGTGCTTGATACCTTAGAACACAACCTAATGTCTGTTCGAGGCGTGACCGATAATATTGCCCACGATTTAAGAACACCGTTATCGCATTTACGAATAGGTATTGAACAACTCCCTAATAAGCCCACAGAGCAAGTACCAGAGCTCACAGCTATGTTGCTTGAAGAGCTAGATCATTGTCTGGCGACTTTTGATGCGATGCTATCATTGACGCGAATTGAAGAAGGTCAGCAAACCTTAGATAAGCAACCTGTTAGCTTGCAGCTTTTATGTGAAGATTTATTTGAAATGGCCGAAGTGGTTGCTGAGTCAAAACAGCAAGTATTGACCTTAGCCGTTGAGAAAGATGTGACCATATCTGGTGATAAATACTTATTATTCCAAGCACTGTTTAACTTGGTCGATAATGCGATTAAATATGCCCCTGAAGATGCAAGGATTCAGATTGTACAGTCGGGCAGAAAAATTCAAATTATTGATAATGGCCCAGGTATTAGTGATGAAGACAAAGAAAGAGTATTTGAGCGCTTAGTGCGGTTAGACCCGAGCCGTCACCACAAAGGCACAGGCCTTGGTTTATCTATGGTGAAAGCGATTTTATCTCGTCACCATGCTAAAATCGAACTGAAAGATAACCATCCTGGACTGATAGTCGATATTCGATTCTAGTCCTTGTCGCTTATACCGTTAAGTGACTTCAATAGGCCTAGAATCGAGACTATGTACCAAATCATACAACAGCATCAAGACTTCATCGTTATCAATAAGTCACCAAATGTGCATTTCCATAGCCAAGATGGCACCGCGGGTGTGGTAGCAAAGGTTGAGGCTGACCTAAAAATTAAATTGTTCGCTGTTCATCGTCTTGATACTCCCACCTCTGGCTTGATCATTTTAGCTAAATCTTCCCAAGCGGCTGCGATATTCACAGCGCTGTTTAGTGAGCATAAAATTCAAAAGTTTTATGTGGCGATAGCTAAAGGTAAACCTAAAAAGAAACAAGGTGGAATTATTGGTGATATGGCTAAGTCCCGTCGTAGTATGTACAAACTACTTCGCACTAAAACTAACCCTGCAATTACCCAGTTTTTCTCCCAGTCCATCGACAATGGCTTGCGGTTATATTTACTTAAACCCTTAAGCGGTAAAACTCATCAACTTCGTGTAGCACTAAGCAGTATCGGGGTGCCAATTTTAGGTGATGAACTTTACGGTGGTGAAGCGGCTGACAGATGCTATTTGCATGCAATGGCGCTAGATTTTGAATATCAAGGTGAGCGATTTCAATTTAAGCAACTACCACAAATAGGCACAGCTTTTTTAAATCCATTAGTAGAACAACAACTGCTAGATGCTTGGCAAACTCCAGCAGATTTACCTTGGCCTAAATGACCATTTTTAGTTGTAATTTGGTTTTGCTGTATCAGCGACTCTAATGCAATTACGACCACTGGCTTTGGCTTGGTACATGGCCTTATCTGCTAAATGTAATAATGCTTCCACTGGCAAGTCCTCTTGAATCGTAGCGCAACCAATACTGGCCTGAATGGCAATAGGTGTGTCATGCCATGTAAAGTTTATTTCTGTTAAGGTTTGCTGGAGCTTTTCGGCAACGCAAAGGGCTTTCTGTTCTGTGGTTAGTGGTAATATCAATACAAACTCTTCGCCGCCATATCGGCATAGGTAATCAATCTTACGGGTAACGCTATTAAGTTGTTTAGCTGCAAGTTTTAATACTTCATCACCCGCCGTATGGCCATGGGCATCGTTAATTTGTTTAAAGTGGTCTAAATCAATCAAAATGACACTGTAGCTGACTTTATCTCTTAGCCAACGAGCATGCTCTAATGCGAGCTTTGCTTGCAGGGCATTGCGGTTCCAAAGCCCAGTTAAGGCATCTTTGTTCGCCAGAGTCATGATTTTTACTACAAGGCGATTGATGGTGTTGCCAATAATTAGAATATTCACCAATAGAATTAATACAATATAAACCCACAATATTGGTATTGATTCTTCAGTATTAAATGCAGCATAGGTGGCGACTTTTTCAGGGTAGATAACTAGGATTAATGCTCTAACTAAAAACATCATGCCAATAAGCGCAATTGGGACAACCAGCCAATAAGTGGCAAAAGCGGTAAAATTGTCTTTAAATGCATCGTAATGATCTTTGGCCAACATGATAAAACAAACCGCAGCAGCCAAAGATAGGATAATCATTAGGTATGCAGAGCTAGAGGTTTGCGGTTTTACTAATAGCATCAAGCCGATTGAGCTAAGAATGAGTGCCAAATCAAATCGATGGCTTGATGTTAAATGGTAAAGTCGCTGTGCTCCCCAGCGTAAAAAGCAAAAACCGACTAGAATTATATTGTCAGCCACTAGCCAATGAAGGTAACTTGGTTCTTGGGTTCGTTGAGTGTAAAGCAGCATGCCAAGTAAAACGCAAAAGTTGGCTAACGCAAAGCGCCAGCTAGCACTGGGTGCTACCCGCATAGGGGCAACCATTACTGTCCATGCGATTGTTCCTGCGAAGCACAAGATACAAATCACTTGAATTAAAATGAGACTGCTACTATTTTCTATCATTAAGCCTGCATTAAATGATTAAAAATTAAGGATAAGTTGATTTAATCTAACATAATAATATTTGATCTGTTTCACAAGTTGTTGCATTTATTGCGCAGTTTGATTGATTAATTTGTTTAAAATTAAAAGGATAAAAAAGAATTATGGATACAAATAAACTACTGCTCATTGTTATCGCAATCCTCTTGCCGCCTGTGGCTGTGTTTCTTAAAAAAGGCATGGGCAAAGACTTACTGATAAATATTATTTTGTGTTTACTCTTTTTTGTTCCGGGTTTGATCCACGCTATTTGGGTGGTAGTACAAGATTAATCGCACTCAGCTCAACTCGGGCTAAGAGGTGAATAGGTGAGATTAACTATTTACGTGCAATAAAATCGAGCTTGTTTAACTGAATGAAGTTGTGATGAGTTCTGTGATAACAATACCAACTCTGACTTATTTGGAGTTGGTATTTTTATGGCTACAATTGTAGAATCGCACTCCGATTTATCCCGCTTGTATTCCATGAGTGTATTATCAGAGAGTTTAAGGTGACATTGATATGAACAGACGTAAAAAGATTAACCAAACACTCAAAGGTAAAGCCAAAAAAGCCAATGCAAAAAAAGCGGGCAGCAATAAGCCTAAATATATCGCTAAAGCTGATCGCGTGTTAGTTGAAGTGGCTAATGAACAGAGTCAAGATGTGCTTATCGGAGCGGAACCTACCACAGAGCAAGCCGTTTAATCGCAATGGTTATTGAAAGCATTTAAATAAAAAGCATTTAGCAGAAAGAGCTAACTTTTTTGGTGGTCTCGCCTAAACAATTCCCACTCTTCAATCACTTCACCATCTGGTAATGTGCACAGAGAAACATCGCCATTAATATGCTCAACCGTTTCTCGTGTCCCGCCGTTATCAATACAGTAATCAGCAGCAGGATTGGTCATATTTAGTGGCTTAATGTCATCACCCGAACAGGCGGTTAAACTCATGACAAGTGCAGTACTGAATATCGCTTTACTAAAATTGGCTATAGTCGATTGAGCAAACATAGTGTGTTCCTATAACAGGGTTCCGTTAACAAGATCTATGAAAGAGCCTTATAAAAGAATGCTGATAACACAGCGATTTTTCTTTTATCAACTATAGCCAAGATTACAACTTTTAGTAAAACTTTGATTATTGAAACTTGCTGATTGAAAACCGTTACTCAGATGCCGAGCACACAGAGCAGTTAGCTTGTTTTGGAAGTTTCATTTCACGAAACTCCATCGTCATAGCATCAATCATCAAAATACGGCCATTTAAGCCTTCACCCATATGACTAATCGCTTTAATGGCCTCAGTCGCTTGAATACAACCGACTAAACCGACAACGGGGGCTAAAATGCCTGACTCGACACAGGTGAGTTGCTGCTCGCCAAATAAACTGCTGTAGCAGTGATAACAAGGTGATGATGCTTGATAATCAAATACCGTTACCGTGCCTTCCATACGAATAGCCGCAGCAGAGATAAAACTCACTTTGTGGTTAAAGCAGCTCTGGTTAAGTTGTTCTCTGACTTGAACATTATCAGTGCAGTCTAGTACTAACATGTGCTCAGAAACCAATTGCTCAATACGCGTTTTATCAAGGAATTCGTTGATGGTATTGATGGTGATCAGCGGGTTTAATTGAGCTAAAGTTTGCTTTGCTGAATCAACTTTGGCTTGGCCAACATTTTCATCATGATGCAATACTTGGCGTTGTAAGTTCGACAGTTCAACCGTGTCGAAATCCACGATGGTCATTTCACCTACGCCAGCAACAGCAAGGTATTGCGTTACGGTACAACCTAAACCACCGGCGCCGATAACCAGTACTTTAGCTTGTTTAAGTTTTTCTTGGCCTTCAATATCCATCGCTTTAATTGATATTTGGCGACTGTAACGAAGCATTTCGTTATCAGACAAAATCTCAACATCATCAGCTGCGTTTTTAGGTAAATTAGTCATCAAATTTCCTTCGTGATTAACACAATACGCTGTTGAATGGTTCAACATTAACGGTTGTGCCCGATGCGACATCACCTTGTTCTTGCTCTAAGTTAATAAAGCAATTTGCTAAGCTCATTGAAGTCAACATACCTGAACCTTGACCACCGGTTGAGGCAACCACAAGCTCACCATTTTCATCACGACTTAAAATACCGCGCTGGTATTCCGCACGCCCCGGTTGTTTGCGAATTGGAGTCGTCAGTGTCGCTTTTACAATTAACGGCTCTTTAACCGTTAAGCCTTGCATCTTATTGACGATTGGCCACACAAGTTTGTAAAAGGTCACCATAGATGAAACCGGGTTACCCGGTAACCCGCAAAATACCGCTTTGCCTAACTTACCAAAGGCAAATGGCTTACCTGGTTTAATTGCTAAGCGCCAAAAGGTGATTTCACCTTCTTCAGACAGTATCTGCTTGGTGTAATCCGCATCGCCGACTGAAACGCCGCCCGATGTCAGAACCATATCTGCTTTGCTAGCGGCTTCTTTAAATGCGCCACGAATGGCTTCTTTGTCATCTTCGATAACACCTAAGTCAATCCACTCAACATTAGCTTGGGTAAGCAGGCCTTTGATGGAGTAACGATTGGAATCGTAAATCTGTCCGGGAGCAAGGTCGCTTCCCACAGGGCGTAATTCATCACCTGTGGAGAAAAAGCCACTTTAAGACGGGCTTTAACGCGAACTTTACTAATACCGATAGTCGCTAGTACGCCCATTTCTGCTGCGCGAATTTGGGTGCCACTTTTGAGTACATTGGTTCCAGCAACTAACTCTTCACCACGATAACGAATGCTATTACCTTTGGCTTTAGGGTGCTCGATGGTGATGTTGTCGCCATCAGCCGAAGTCTTTTCTTGCATTTGAACCGTGTCGTACCCCGCTGGGACTGGTGCGCCTGTCATTATGCGAATACAGCTATTGGCTGGGGTCTTACCTTTGTAAGGGTGGCCAGCAAAAGAAGTACCGACTAGGTTTAAGGTCGTTGCTGTATCGCCAGTAAGCTCGTCGAATTTAAACGCATAACCGTCCATCGATGAGTTATCAAATGGTGGCAGGTCGATACATGATGCCAAATCTTCAGATAATATGCGGCCAACGGCTTCATTTAAGCTCACCATTTCACTGTCATCGATGACATTTACCTGATCAAGTAAAGCTTTAATGGCGTCAGTTGGGTGCATTAATCCTGGCTGTGCACAGGCATCAGATTTTGTTGACATCGTTGCTCCTCACATGACATTTGCCATGTTGTGGTTCGTCTAAGACTGACTTAGATAATAAGATTCATTTTTGATACCGCATTATGCCATGATAGCCACAGATAACTATGATCAGACCGAAGGTTTTTTATATCTATGACCAGCAAGAGTAGTGATACAACAGAGAAAACCACAGGGCTTTCATCAAAAAAGGTCGACTGGTTTCTCTATATAGTGAAATGTCATAACGGTCATTTATACACAGGTATTACGACAGACGTGAAAAGGCGTTTTGCTGAGCATCAAGCAGGTGGTGCCAAAGGGGCTAAATATTTAAAAGGCAAAGGACCACTAACCTTGGTTTACCAAGAAAATGCAGTTGATAGAAGCGCTGCGACAAAACGAGAGCTAGCGGTTAAAAAGTTAACTCGTGACAAGAAATTAGCCTTAATCGCGTCTTATCAACACGATCAGTATGACGAGTGCCATCTATAGAGCTAAAAAAGCCACTTGATAAAGTGGCTTTTTTACAATTGCTTATTGGGAGCGTAATACCGGATATTTCATATATTGCTCATCGAAATACGGACTTCTTTCATAAAACCAGCGCAGTCTTGCTTTTGAATCATTAGCAAAGCTTTCATCCTCTAAAGCGAGTCTAAATTCAGCCGCTAAGGTTTCATCTTCAGCCAACATTTTTGCTGCCAGTGGTTCTACTGCATAATCTTCGATGTATTCAGTACGAGTGAAGATGCTATTAAAAAAGCCCCATTGGAAAAATGAATCAGCAGATTGAGGTTCAAGCAATAGAATTGCTAAATCACCTAAAGGTTGGTTGGTAGAGATTTGGATGGTACCAACAGGCAAGGTGGTTTCGATTTTCACTTTTTCGCTGGTGGCTGTGACACGTTGTCTGCCTTCATAGTCTTTAGCGTAAAATTTCGGCTCAGTAAATTGATACTGACTGACTTTAACCGTTTTAGCTTCAGTTAATGGAGTCATACGTACGCCATGTATCGACAGACGATCAATTACTTGATGCCACTGCGCAGGTACATAGTAGAACTTAGGACGCTGAGTTTTAATATTCGCTTCGGTATTCCCCATCACAGGTAAGTTTGGATACAACATTGGCTGACCATTCCAACGCACTACCTCCGTGCCGCTAATCTCACTCGTTTCGAGTGAATAACCAATGCCTTTGAAATCCCAACCAGCTTGCTCAACAGTATTCCAGGTTAATGGGATTTGTTGTTGGCGCTGGTATTTATCCTCGTAAATTGCAGCTTTTAATTTTGTACCATGAGTTGCCACTGTTTTTAAGGTTTGCTCCAGCATCACGTATGTACCTAGAACACGTTGCTTAAACGGCTTTAGGCTATGGTTTTCAATTAAAATTGTTGGCAAGTGGCGAGCGTCGCCGTATCCATTTGAAAACCGTGGACTTGGGTTCCAGTAAGACAAACCTTTTGAAAGGTCAGTATTGTCTATAGCAAAAACTAATGGACCCGGTACATGACCATTGTTGGAAAGGGCTGCCTCAACTTCAGGACGATAGTATTTTTCTAACCACTCAAAGCTTGCAGGGCTATATCCTTGTTTAACGTTATATCCAAAGGTCACATCGTACTGGTAATCAATACCATCGGTAACATGCACATCAATATATAAGTCAGGTTGCCAAACATTGATGGCTCTGATCATGTGCTGTAATTCAAGGGTGTCTAACTTGGCATAGTCTCGATTTAAATTAAGGTTTCTTGCATTTGTTCGCCAACCCATATCAATAGGTCCACGTTGATTGACTCGATTAAACTCATTACTACGTTCATGGCCGTCGACACTCAATATTGGAACAAATAACAGATTTACTTTATCGAGTAGCGCTTGTTTATCACCTTGAGTTATATCTCTGAGTAGCATCATGCCAGCATCTTTACCGTCTATCTCACCAGAGTGAATACCTGCTTGCACTAAAACGGTTGGCTTGTTGCTTTCTCGAAGGGCTTCAGGAGTTGAAGCGCCAGATTCAGAAGCTACCACCATCCAAATATCTCGACCTTGAGGGCTTTTACCTATGGATACCTGTGACAATGAATCACTATTCTCGACGAGCTTTGTTAGCCATTGATGGGTGTCATGATAATTAGGGCTGGTGGTTAAGCCGTTTTGCTCAAATGGCGTCGACCATGGGGCAGAGGCATCTAAAATAAGAGTTTCGCTTTGACCTTGCCATGGTTGAATCGGCGGTAAAATAACATCGTTAATAAAAGTGTCTGGCGCAAAGCGAGTACTGTGAGGCTTTTCTATTTGCTCATTTACTTCCTGTTTAGATATTTCGGCCACACTAGAAAATGAAAATAGTGAATTGATAATGAAGCTGGCGAGTATGGCGCGGCGCATAGATATCCCTATGGTATGAGCAAATAGAATGTTGTTTTATCTTAAATCAAATTGCCATTGTGACAAGAGCTTAGCGTTAAGTAATTGAGGTTATAGCGCTTTAAAATGTAACAAAGCTAATTTTTTGACTGGCAATAAAAAAGCCTCAATGTCGTTTGAGGCTTTTAAGGTAAACAGCAATATATTTGTGCTGAATGCAGTTTTACAAACTTAGCTGTTTGGACCCGCAGCTTTGATTGCATCAGATACCTGATACTTAGCAAAGTTTGCCGTGAACTCTTCAGCTAATTGCTGGGCGTATTTGGCATACTCATTTTTATCAGCCCAAGTATTTACTGGGTTAAGAAGTTGAGTATCAACACCAGAAACCGCAACAGGTACTGCTAGGTTAAGCTTATCAATATGCTGTGTTTCAACATCTTTTAGTTCACCGCTAACAATTGCATCGACAATTGCACGAGTCGTAGGAATATCAAAACGCTTACCGACTCCGTGAGGGCCGCCAGTCCAACCTGTGTTGACTAAATAAACTCGGCTACCAAATGACTCAATACGTTTCATCAATAGCTCAGCATATACACCAGCTGGACGTGGGAAGAACGGTGCACCAAAACAAGTAGAGAAGGTTGATTGAATTGCTGAAGTTGAGCCCATTTCAGTCGACCCCACTTTTGCAGTGTAGCCAGATAAGAAATGGTAAGCAGCTTGCTCTTTTGTGAGGACAGAAACAGGCGGTAATACACCTGATACATCACAAGTTAAAAATACCACTGAGTTAGGTTCAGCGCCGCGGTTTTCTTCTTTACGCTGGGCAATATGTTCAAGCGGATAAGCTGCACGGCTGTTTTCTGTCAATGTGGTATTGCTGTAATCAGGTACACGGCTTTCATCCAGCATGACATTTTCAAGCACAGTACCAAAACGGATTGCATCCCAGATAACGGGTTCGTTCTTCTGGCTTAGGTCGATACATTTTGCATAGCAGCCGCCTTCAATATTAAATACGCCACCGGGTGCCCAGCCATGCTCATCATCACCAATAAGAAAACGTTTTGGATCAGCTGATAAAGTTGTTTTACCTGTGCCTGATAAGCCGAAGAATAGGGTGGTATCGCCATCATGGCCTACGTTTGCAGAACAATGCATCGGCAGTACGCCTTTGGCAGGCAACAAAAAGTTTTGTACAGAGAACATCGATTTTTTCATTTCGCCAGCATATTTAAGTCCAGCAAGTAGAACTTTTTTAGCTTCGAAGTTGATCATCACCACAGCATCAGAGTGTGTGCCATCACGGGCAGGATCACAGACAAACTCAGGAGCATTCATGATTTGCCAAACGTCTTTATCACCACGGTTAAAATGTTCAGGGGTGATAAATAAGTTACGAGCAAAGATTTGATGCCAAGCATATTCAGTTGTAACACGAACTGGAAGGTAGTGCGCGTCGTCAGCACCGACTTCAAGTTCAGAAACAAATATATCCTTTTCAGATAGATAGGCTTCAACACGCCCCCAAAGAGCATCAAAGGTATCTGCGGCAATGCCTTTGTTGACTGAACCCCAATCAATTTCATCTTGGGTATTAGCTTCTTGAACAATAAAACGATCATTGGGGGAGCGGCCTGTGCGCTCGCCAGTTTTCGCGACTAATGCGCCATTTGCGGTTAACTGCCCTTCATTACGTTGTAAAGCAAGTTCAATTAACTCAGCGCTAGTAAGGTTGAAGTGTACGCTGTTTGTTCCATCTGTCATCGGGTGCTTCTCCGTTTAAATAGGTCGTTTATCGGTCTATATTGCCGATTTATAGTTTGGGATGACTTACGTTATCGCTTGCTCAGAGACATATGCTTAGGTTAACGCTAAATTAGCAATGCCTGTGTTCAGTGATTGTAACGTAATAAACAATACAGGTAACTAACAGTTTGGTAACTTTTTTGTAAGTTGAGCCAATTTTTTAGTTTTAAGATAGATTTTTTACATAAAAAAAGCGCCAAAGGCGCTTTTTTATGAAAGTTTGTATGTGGTATCGATCAGTTATTGCTGTTGACCAGCTTCTAAGTTACCGGCATAAATTGCGGCAATATCGATACTGTCGAAGGTATACATTTTAGGGCAATATTCACAGCCCATTTCGATTTTACCTTCTTCTGCAAGAATTTCTTCAACTTCACTTTGGTCAATTGTTGCAAGTGCTTTAGCGCTTCGCTCTCTTGAACAAGTACATTTGAAGCTCACTTCAACAGGGTCAAATAGACGCACATCTTCTTGATGATAAAGGCGGTGCAAAATATCTTCGGCTGATAACGTGAACAACTCTTCTTGTTTAATGGTTTCAGTTAATGCCAATAAGTGATTGAAGTCTTCATTTTCTTCAGTTTTAGTTGGCAACACTTGCAGCAGCATACCCGCTGCTTGCTTACCATCAGCAAATAACGAAATATGTGTAGGCAATTGTTCTGACTGATTAAAGTACTCTTCTAAACAAGCTGCTAAGTTTTCATGATCTAGCGACACGATACCTTGATAGCGTTCACCTTCATCAGGCGTCAGAGTAATCACCATGACACCTTTACCGAATAAATCACTTAATGATGCGTCGTCTGCAAGGTCGCCATTCCAGCGGGCAACGCCGCGAAGCGCTTGTAAGTTTGTACCATTAATGACAGCAACAGAAACTGGGCCGTCACCTTGTAATTGCACGCTGATATCGCCAGTGAATTTGATAGTCGCCGTTAATAGTGAAGTGGCAGCCATAAGCTGGCCAATAATCAATTGTAGTGCTTTTGGGTAGTCATGCGCCGATAGGATATCTTGATAGCTTTGATCAAGTTGCACCATTTCACCGCGAACATCGGCATTATCAAATAAGTAGCGATGTAATATATCTTTGCTCATGTTTAATCTCGTGTGTTGTGCCGTAAATATCGTTATAGATCTTTAAAGCGAATGAGTTGGCGACGTTGTTTTTTATCCGGCTTATTTTCAGGTGCAGGATTGTTCAATATATTTAAACGTCTGGCTTCAGCATTAAACGCTCTCTTGTTAATGCTTTCGGCAGTTTCTTCATATAGCGTTTGCGCTATTGCAGCTCCTTGTCGATGTTCCGACAACTGAGCAATAATTATTTCCCTATCATCATGGCCTTGGCGTAAACGAATCTTGGCACCGACTTCAGCTTGCTTACTGGATTTAGCGCGTTGACCGTTATAGTGCACCTTTCCACCATTGATCATCTCTTTGGCTATTGAGCGAGTTTTGTAAAAACGAGCTGCCCATAACCATTTATCGAGTCTAACTGTGACTGCTTTAGATGGAGTCTGGCTCATCTAACACCCCCAAAAGTGGTATGACTTCACACCGTTGACATTTTTAACATGTAAAATGATGGAAAGAGCCTAATATCGTGGCGTTTCTCACAGCCTTTTTAGGCGCGCAAATGTAGCATATCCGGTGCAATTTCGCCAATCCATATGCTACGGGCTTGTTGCAATAAGCTGGGTGAGTTAGCATGATGCAGTATTTCCTAAATTAACAGAATTAGAACAGCGACCTGCTAGAGGGTCAAAGCCGAATATGGATGTATTAGATAAAATTATAACTAAGGCAGCGGGAATTCCCCAAAAGCCATTAAGCACAGCTGTATTCTGGTTAGGATTAGTGATTGTGCTATTACTAACTGCGCAGATCTCGTGGAAGTTAATGCCAGTAAATTCTCAGGCGGTTGCATGGCAACCTTCGCCAACTTCGGTAGCAAGTGCTAAGCGGGTTGAGCTAAGTAGTGTCCAGAAATTGTCGTTATTTGGTGAAAAAGACGCCAATGCTGAAGGTCGACCAAATAAACCTGCTCCAGTTGAACAAATTACCGATGCACCTAAAACCAACCTATCGATTTTATTAACGGGTGTAGTGGCGTCGACTTCTGATACTAATGGTCTTGCTGTCATTGAATCTAAAGGTAATCAAGAAACCTACGGATTAGGTGACAAAATTAAAGGCACTTCAGCGTCATTGAAAGAAGTGTATGCCGACCGAATCATTATTACTAACGCTGGCCGCTATGAAACCCTAATGTTAGATGGGTTAAGCTATACCACACAAAGCCAAGCAAACGCATCTTTGCAGCAAGCAAAGAAAGATCGCGCTGTACAGCGTGATGATCGTCGTCAAAATGCCCAAATTGCTCAAGAGTTAAGTGACTCACGTGATGAGCTGCTTGCTGATCCGAGCAAACTCACAGACTACTTAGCCATTTCTCCAGTTCGCGGACCAGAGGGTGTTAGCGGCTATCGCCTCAATCCAGGTAAAGATCAAACTTTATTTGCGGCTGCAGGTTTTAAAGCAAATGATTTAGCCAAATCCATTAACGGATATGATTTAACCGACATGGGACAATCATTAGAAGTGATGGCGCAATTACCAGAATTAACAGAAATTGGCGTCATGGTTGAACGTGATGGACAGTTAGTAGAAATAATTTTTAGTTTGCCAGAATAGTACCGGCAGTAGAGGATTGAAAATAATGAAGAGTTATGGAATTCGACGCAAGTTATTAGCAGGGATGATTGCTGGTATAGCAATGCTTGCATCTCAAGCGGCTTGGTCGGAGCAATATGCTGCCAATTTTAAAGGCACCGATATTCAAGAATTCATCAATATTGTAGGTAAAAACCTCAATAAGACTATCATCGTGGATCCGACTGTACGCGGAAAAATCAATGTACGTAGTTACGATTTATTAGACGATGAGCAGTATTACCAATTCTTCCTTAATGTATTGCAAGTGTATGGTTACGCCGTTGTAGAAATGGAAAACCGCGTTATTAAAGTGATTAAGGACAAAGATGCAAAAACTGCAGCTATCCGTGTTGCTGACGATGGTAGCCCTGGCTTAGGCGACGAGATGGTTACGCGCATTGTTGCCTTGTATAACACTGAAGCAAAGCAGCTTGCGCCTTTATTACGTCAGCTAAATGATAATGCTGGTGGCGGTAACGTTGTTAACTATGATCCGTCAAATGTATTGATGATTTCTGGTCGTGCAGCCGTTGTAAACAAATTAGTAGAAATCGTACGCCGCGTTGATAAACAAGGTGATACAGAAGTTCAGGTTGTTTCTCTTGAATACGCTTCAGCTGGTGAAATTGTTCGTATTATCGATACTTTATATCGCTCAACGGCTAACCAAGCGCAAATGCCAGGCCAAGCACCTAAAGTCGTTGCCGATGAACGTACTAACTCAGTGGTTGTCAGTGGTGATGAAAAAAGTCGCCAACGTGTGGTTGAGTTAGTAAGACGTTTGGATGCTGAACAAGCATCGACAGGCAACACTAAAGTAAGATATTTACGCTACGCAAAAGCGGAAGATTTAGTTGAAGTGCTCACTGGTTTTGCTGAGCAATTACAGTCGGATCAAGATTCAGGTCAAAGCAGTAATAAACGCCGTAAAGAAATTAATATTATGGCGCATCTTGATACTAATGCCTTAGTGATTAGTGCAGAACCCGATCAAATGCGCACGATTGAAAGTGTGGTCAATCAGCTCGATATTCGCCGTGCGCAGGTATTAGTTGAAGCGATTATTGTTGAAGTCGCTGAAGGTGATGACGTTGGTTTTGGTATTCAATGGGCATCGGCTTCAGGTGGTGGTACCCAGTTTAATAACTTAGGCCCAACCATTGGTGAAATTGGTGCAGGTGTCTGGGAAGCTCAAGGTCAAGAAGGGACTACTGTTTGTACCGAGAATGGTACTTGTACAGAAAACCCAGATACTGATGGTGACATTACTTTACTTGCGCAGTCACTAGGTAAGGTAAATGGTATGGCTTGGGGAATCGCGATGGGTGATTTCGGGGCTTTAATCCAAGCGGTATCAAGTGATACAAAGTCAAACGTACTAGCGACACCGTCAATTACCACGCTTGATAACCAAGAAGCCTCATTCATTGTTGGTGATGAAGTACCAATTCTAACCGGTAGCCAGAACTCAAGTAACGGTAATAGTAACCCATTCCAAACGGTTGAACGTAAAGAAGTGGGTGTGAAACTTAAAGTTGTTCCTCAGGTTAACGAAGGTAATGCAGTTAAACTGACCATTGAACAAGAAACCTCAGGTATTAATGGTAAAACGGGTGTAGATGTCACTTTTGCTACACGTCGACTGACTACGACGGTTATGGCTGATTCTGGTCAAATTGTGGTGCTAGGTGGTTTGATTAGTGAAGAAACTCAAGAGTCAGTGCAAAAGGTTCCTTTCTTAGGTGACTTGCCGATTATTGGCCATTTATTTAAGTCATCTTCAAGTGGCGTGAAAAAGAAAAACCTAATGATTTTCATCAAGCCGACGATTATTCGTGATGGCATTACGATGGAAGGTATTGCAGGGCGTAAATATAACTACTTCCGTGCTCTACAAATGGAACAACAAGAGCGTGGCGTTAACTTAATGCCTGACAGTGAAGTGCCTGTTCTAGAAGAGTGGGATCAAGATGCATATTTACCAGATGAAGTTAACGAAGTACTTAATCGTTATAAAGAAGGTAAAGGCTTAGAAACCAAGATGCGTGAAACAGACCCAGCACTAAAGCACATTAGTGATAGCAAAGATAAAGATAAGCAACCAGTAGATGTAACTGAAGACGCTGTCGATGCTGAACAAGAAGACGATGCCAATGAGTGAAGCAGAGATGACTGAGCAATTGGCACAAGTGTCCACTGACTTAGGCTTGGAAACGGAAGAGCTCAATGATGAGGTTTTTCATTCCACCAGTCGTGAGCGCTTGCCTTTTGCTTTTTCCCACCGTTTTAATTTGGCACTGGCTAAAGAAACTGACGCGCTAAAACTGTATTACACCAGTGAAACCCCATTGGACGCGATGTTAGAAGTACGTCGTTATGCTGGTGAAGAACTGGTGCTGTGTAAGTTGCCTGTCGAAGAGTTTGAAGCCAAACTTACTCAAACCTTCCAAGCCAATTCATCTGAAGCACAACAGTTGATGGAAGATATTGGCAACGAGATGGATTTATTCACTCTTGCTGAAGAACTACCGCAGACTGAAGACTTGTTAGAAGGCGATGATGATGCGCCAATTATTAAATTAATTAATGCATTACTGTCTGAAGCGATTAAAGAAGAAGCCTCTGATATCCACATCGAGACTTATGAGAAGCAACTAATTGTTCGTTTCCGTATTGACGGTGTACTCAAAGAGGTTCTAAAACCGAATCGTAAACTGTCTTCATTACTTGTTTCACGTATTAAAGTGATGGCGCGTTTGGATATTGCTGAAAAACGTGTGCCACAAGATGGTCGTATCTCATTACGTATTGCAGGTCGCGCAGTCGATGTGCGTGTATCAACCATGCCTTCAAGTCATGGCGAACGTGTGGTGTTACGTCTATTGGATAAGAACACCGGTAACCTCGACTTGAAATTGCTAGGTATGACCTTAGCTATCCGTGAACAGTTTGATGCCATTATCCGTAAGCCTCACGGTATTATCTTGGTAACAGGTCCTACAGGTTCTGGTAAAAGTACTACCTTGTATGCTGGCTTAACTGAGATTAACTCAAAAGACACTAACATTTTGACTGTAGAAGATCCTATTGAGTATGAACTCGAAGGTATCGGTCAAACGCAAGTGAACATGAAAGCCGATATGAGCTTTGCTCGTGGCTTACGTGCGATTCTACGTCAAGATCCTGATGTGGTCATGATTGGTGAAATCCGTGACTTAGAAACCGCACAAATTGCGGTTCAAGCCTCGTTAACAGGTCACTTGGTAATATCTACCTTGCATACCAACACCGCCTCAGGTGCTATTACACGTTTACAAGATATGGGTGTTGAGCCTTTCCTTGTTTCTTCAAGTTTATTAGGGGTTTTGGCGCAGCGTCTTATTCGTACTTTATGTAATGAATGTAAGATCCCACATGAACCTGATGAACGTGAACGTGAACTACTCGGCGTTACAGCTAATGATACGCGAGTAATTTACCGCGCTAATGGCTGTAAAGAATGTGGTAATAACGGCTATCGTGGCCGTACTGGTATTCATGAGCTGTTAGTCGTTGATGATAATGTTCGTGAATTGATCCACGGCGGTCGTGGTGAACTCGCGATTGAAAAATACGTGCGTCAAACAATCCCAAGTATTCGACATGATGGTATGAGCAAAGTACTTGATGGGGTTACCACTTTAGAAGAAGTACTGCGTGTGACACGCGAGGAATAATCAATGGCAGCGTTTGAATATAAAGCCCTTGATACCAATGGCAAACAGCAAAAAGGTGTCATAGAAGCAGATACTGCTCGTCACGCTCGCAGCCAACTACGCGAACAGCGACTCATGCCACTTGAACTGCAACCTGTTGCAGAAAAAGAAGCTAAAGCGAAAAGTGGTGGTTTAAAATTATTCCAACGCGGCATTTCTGTAGCGGAGCTTGCGCTGATCACTCGTCAAATCGCGACACTTGTCGCGGCGGGCTTGCCGATTGAAGAATCACTAAAAGCTGTAGGTCAACAGTGTGAGAAAGACCGTCTTGCAAGCTTAGTGATGGCGGTGCGTTCACGCGTTGTTGAAGGTTATAGTTTTGCTGATTCACTCGCTGAATATCCTCACGTTTTTGACGACTTATACCGCGCAATGGTGGCATCGGGTGAGAAGTCTGGCCATTTAGAAGTGGTATTGAACCGTCTTGCTGACTACACCGAACGTCGTCAACAACTCAAGTCAAAGCTTACTCAAGCCATGATCTATCCAATCGTACTAACAGTGGTTGCGATTGGTGTTATTGCTGTTTTACTTGCCGCCGTGGTACCAAAAGTTGTCGGCCAGTTTGAACATATGGGCCAAGAGTTGCCTGGCACCACCCAGTTTTTGATTCTGGCATCAGACTTTGTGCAGTCATATGGTTTAGTCGTGCTAGGTGTCTTGTTTGCCTCATTTGTGTTGTTTAAGCAAATGCTGAAAAAGCCTAACTTTAGAATGCTATTTGATACTTGGCTGTTAAAAGCACCAGTGATTGGTAAGGTAAGTAAAGGGATTAATACTGCGCGATTTGCCCGAACTTTAAGTATCTTATCTGCCAGTTCGGTGCCGCTACTAGAAGGCATGCGTATCGCAAGTGAAGTACTACTTAATGTAAAGGTACGCGCAGCCGTTGATGATGCAACAGCAAGAGTACGCGAGGGTACGAGTTTAGGCGCGGCTCTCACAAATACTAAACTTTTCCCGCCTATGATGCTCTATATGATTGCATCAGGTGAAAAAAGTGGTCAGTTAGAGCAAATGCTTGAACGCGCTGCAGATAACCAAGACAGTGAATTTGAGTCGAATGTAAACATTGCTCTAGGTGTGTTTGAGCCTATGCTGGTTGTGAGCATGGCATCAGTCGTACTGTTCATTGTCATGGCCATTTTACAACCTATTTTAGAATTGAATAACTTGATTAGCGGCTAACGCAACGAGTTGTAGATATTATTTTTTGTCACGCACTAAGTGGTGTGTACCGGAGGAAGTCGTCAATGCAAGTCAATCGTAAACAACGTGGTTTTACTCTATTAGAAGTCATGGTCGTTATCGTGATTTTAGGTATTTTAGCGTCAATGGTTGTACCTAACCTTATGGGAAACAAAGATAAAGCTGATTTACAAAAAGCGGTATCTGACATTGTTGCTTTAGAAAATGCGCTAGACATGTACCGTCTTGATAACAGCGTGTATCCAACGACTGATCAAGGTTTAGATGCATTAGTGCAAAAACCAACATCGTCTCCAGAGCCACGTAACTATCGTCCAGATGGTTACCTAAAACGTTTACCTCAGGATCCTTGGCGTAATGATTACTACCTATTAAGCCCAGGTGAAAATGGCCGTATTGATATTTTCAGTGCAGGTCCTGATGCTCAAGTAGGTACTGAAGACGATATTGGTAACTGGAATCTTCAAAACTTCCAGTAATGGTCGTTTAGCTGACAACGCATCATGAACTTTAAACGCCAAGCTGGGTTCACCCTATTAGAAGTATTACTTGTGGCATTGCTGATGGGCTTAACTGCCGCAGCAGTCACAATGACTTCTGGTACATCGGGACCTGAGCAGGAGTTAACAAAGACGGCAAGAAAGTTCATTGCGACTACCGAATTGGTCATTGAAGAAACCATTCTTAGTGGCCAATTTTTAGGTATTGTAGTGGAAGAAGATGAGTACGAATTCGTCTACTACAAAGACGGTAAGTGGGAGCCATTAACTGGCGACCGACAACTTGCTCCGCAACAAATGGAAGAAGAAGTTAGCTTGAGCTTATTGCTCGATGGCTTGCCGTTAGTACAAGAAGATGAAGAAGATGAATCATGGTTCGACGAGCCATTGATTGATGAGTCAAAAGAAGACAAGAAGAAAAACCCTGAACCACAGATACTGCTGTTCCCAAGTGGTGAAATGACGACATTCGAACTGAGCTTTTTAACCGATGACCAAAACGGCAAAGAAGTTGAAGTATTAGTGGTCGGCGATGCCATGGGTCGTTTAGCAATAGGAAGCTTCGATGAAGATCAGTAAAGGCATGACCTTGCTTGAAGTCATCGTTGCTTTAGCGGTGTTTTCAATAGCAGCCGTTGCAGTCACAAAAAGTATAGGCGACCAAATGGCTAATCTTCCTATATTGGAAGAACGCACCTTAGCCCAGTGGGTTGCAAGTAATCAGATGGTTGAAGCGAGATTAATAGAAACATTTCCAGAACTTGGCACTAAAAATGGTCAGGTAGAGCTGGCAGGAAAAGATTGGTATTGGCGTCAAGAAGTGATTAAAACCACCGACGACAATTTTAGAATGATTAGAGTCTTAGTCAGCGATGAAGATCGGTTTAACCGAACTGTTGCCCAAGTGAGTAGTTATGTTCACAACGCAGGCTAACCTAAATCAACGTAAACAAGCAGGTTTTACCTTGCTTGAAATGCTCATTTCAATTGCTATTTTTGCCATGATAGGACTTGCTGCAAATGCTGTACTGTCAACGGTAATGAAAAATGATGAAGCCACAAAAGAGTTTTCAGTAAGGTTAAAAGCCTTGCAACAGGGTTTTGGAGTGATTGAGCGAGATCTTGGTCAAATCGTAGCTAGAACCCAGCGTGGGCTTGATGGCGAGCGAACCAGTTCAGTATTTCAAACTGGCGACAATATGCTGGATTCTGAAACCGAAGCATTAGTATTCTTTCGCTTAGGTTGGCTTAACCCTGATGGCATGTTGCCTCGTGGCAGCCTGCAGTCTGTGGCTTATATTGTTCAAGATGGTCGATTAGAACGTTGGTATTACCCATACCCTGAACCTGTAGTGGGTGCTGAACCACTAAAAAGCCTAATCATTGAAGATGTGATTGATATTAAGTATTCCTTTTTTGTCGGTGATAAGTGGGAGCGAAAAGTGGATGCTTCTTCGTTACCACTTGGTATTGCGATGGAACTTGAGATTGAAGGCTTAGGGACTATTGAGCGTCGCTTCTTATTACCGAAAGGCGGTAGTACTAGCGGTAGCTCTGATGATAGCAATAGTGGCAGTGGTAACGACGGTAGTGGTAACACTAATAACAATGGTAATAGTGGTGGTAGCAACAATAGTGGTAACAGCGGCAGTAAGTCGGGTGACGACATATGATGAAGCAACAACTACCTGGTATTCGTAAGCAGCGCGGGGTGGCGTTGCTAGTGGTATTGCTCATTGTCGCTTTGGTGGTCATTATCGCGACTAATATTACTAGCCGTAATCAACTGTCGATGCGTCGAACGTTGAATTTAGCCCAATATGACCAAGCATATTGGTATGCGATGTCGGCAGAAGAGTTGTCGAAAAAGACCTTGAAACAAGATATGGAAGACAGCGACGGTACGGTGCATCTTCAGCAATACTGGGCTCTTGCCGATGTGATTTTCCCAGCCGAGTATGGTGAAATCGGCGGCGAAATTATGGATATGCGTTCTTGTTTCAACATTAACGCGTTATCGGTGACATCATCTGAAATAGAGAATGGTCAGCCCAAGTTAACGCTTGCTGCTAGCCAATATAAAGCTTTGTTAGTGGCTTTAGGTATGGATGATTTTGGTGCAGAAAGACTGACCCATACCTTAATTGACTATCTTGACGACGATACAACATCAATGCCTTATGGCGCTGAAGATGCAGAGTACGAGTCACGTAATGTGCCGTATCGTACAGCCAATACATTGATGAATCATCGCAGTGAGCTCAGAGCAGTGATGGGATACAACCAGCAAGTGTATATGACATTATTACCGTATATTTGTGCAATCCCTGGCGATAATCAGCAAGTGCTGAATGTGAATACTATTGAAGTTGAACAAGCAGCATTATTAGTTGGCATGCTAGACAATAAAATTAGCCAAAGTGATGCTGAAAGTGTCATTAACCAAAGACCGGCCGATGGTTTCGAAACCGCTGCTGAGTTTTGGGAAAATAATACTCTTGCTAGCATAGCGACTGAAAGCAATATGAAATCGAGCATCGTCGTCGACAGTAATTTCTTTTTACTGAAAGCTGGCGCTAGAGTCGATAACGCAACCTTTAGAATGGATAGCGTATTACAGCGAAGCGGTACCAATTTTGAAGTACTGACTCGTCAATATGGCGGGCAGCAATAATGAATAAGCGAAACAACCCGCTGCAATTAGCAATACAGCTGTTGCAGCTTGTGGAGAATAACAGTGTCTGAACGGCTTTTTATCCGATTAGGAAAAACATCAGAAAGCCCTTGTTCTTGGCTAGTGTGGTCAGAACAGGAGCAAGAAATTATTGCCTCAGGTGAGTTAAGTGATGCTGCAAGCTTAACCAGTTTAACTGAGCGTGCCGGCAACCGTCCGGTTGATGTTTTAGTTCCTGCATCCAGCATGACATTGACGCAAATTGAATTGCCAGAAAAGAATCAGCGCCAAGCATTAAAGGCTTTGCCATTTATGCTGGAAGAAACTATCGCCTCTAATGTTGAAGACATGCATTTTGTCGTTGGCCCAAGAGAGGGAGAGCATCTTAATGTTGTTGCTGTAGCTCATGAGCAGATGCAAGATTGGATGTCATGGTTGATGGATGCTGGCATTAAGGTCAAACGTATCGTGCCAGACTGTTTAGCCTTGCCATTAGAGCAGTGCCGTTGGGCTGCACTCGATATGGGTGATGAGCTACTGCTAAGAACAGGCGAAGGAAGTGGTGTTAGCTTACCAAAAACATGGTTAGACTTTGCGTTGCCGAAATTGATGCCTGAAAAGCAAGAAGATGAAGCGCCTTTAAATATTGCTGCCTACAGTGAAGACTTAGTGTTTATGGATGCTGAAGTCGAGCCTAAACCACTCGATTTACCTATGATGGTATTAGCCAAAGGTATCTTACAAGCGCCAATTAACTTATTAAGCGGCGTGTATTTACCTAAGCGGGAATACAGCAAGCATTTAATGCTTTGGAAAAATGTCGCGATTATTGCAGTCGTTGCCATTGTGCTTTCGCTGGTTAATAAAGGGCTGACTATACATCAATTGGAAAATCAGACTGCTGAAGTTAAACAACAAAGTGAAGCTATCTTTAAACGGGTTATTCCTAGTGTGAACCGTATCGTTAACATTCGAAGTCAAATGGACTCGCAACTGCGAAGTATGCAAGGTCAAGGTGGCGGAGCTGCATTTTTTGAAATGCTAGATGGTTTACGCGGTTCGTTTGAACAAGTCCCAGATTTAAAACCTAATTCTTTGCGTTTTGATGCCAACCGTAACGAACTTCGTATGCAGGTGACAGCTAAAACTTACGATCAAGTCGATAAGTTTAAAGAGTTAGTTGAAACACGTTATGACTTAGACATGGGTGCGATTAATAGCGGTGAAGATGAAGTGAACACAACCCTGACATTGAGAGGCAAATAAGATGGAAAATTTGCAGACCTGGTGGAAAGGCTTAGCCCTACGTGAGCAACAATTGGTTGCCAGTTGTGGTGTGTTTGTGATTATCGGTATTTTGTATTGGGGCATTTGGAGTCCAATTTCTCAAGCTGCTGAAGATGCTGAGATGAGACACCAATCAGAATTACAAACCTTAAGCTATGTAAAGCAAACGGCGAATAAGATTGCAGGTTTGAAGCAGTCAGGCTCAAGACCGACATCAAGTGGTAGTTTGAGTTCGGTTGTGAATCAGTTAGCGGGTCAATATAAGTTAGAGATTACTCGTATGCAGCCACAAGGGGATAAGATTCAATTGTGGATGGATGATGTACCGTTTGACAGTTTATTAAATTATTTACACGAACTTGTAGAAGAGAAAGGCTTAACACTGGAAAGTGTCGATTTATCTGAGTCTGATATCGCAGGTTTCGTCAAAGTACGTCGTATTCAGCTGTCTAAGTAAGCAGGTATTGTAGTGAGTTTGATTAAGAAAATTATCATTGGCGTATTTATCTACCTTATTTTCATGGTGGTTTATATTCCTGCAAATTGGGTAGTGGGCATTGCGCCGTTACCAAATAACATCAAAATAAGTGGTGTTACGGGGACTTTGTGGCAAGGCAGTGCGGATCTTGTATCTATTGATCGCCGCCTGATTGAGCAAGTTAAATGGGATTTAAACCCGTGGGCGTTACTCATCGGTACCGCTAATGTTGATTTGCAAATCGGCAGCCGCGCGACTGCAGTTAGTGGCCAAGGTGATATTAGTTGGTCACTGTCAGGTATTTCGGCAGACAATTTACGTTTTGAAGCACCTAATCAATTTTTATTAGGTAATGCTCGCTTACCATTCAGAACGAAAGTCGATGGTGATGTGAGTTTGATAGTTGAGCGTCTTGAGCAAGGTGAACCTTGGTGTGAGCAACTCTCTGGCAAACTATTTTTGAATAGTATTGATGTAAAAAATCAGTTTGGTGAATATCCACTTGGCGATATTGCTTTAGGGCTAAGTTGTATTGATGGCATGGTGCAATTGAATACCGATGACTCAATGAACACGATGGGTATCGAAGGCACAGCATCACTTGGCGAGAATAATCGTTTTTCAGTTAGCGCTAAAATTAAGCCAACACCAGAACAACCTGAAGATTTGACTCAAGCACTGTCATTCTTAGGTAAACAAGATAGCCAAGGCTTTTACCCAATTAATTATAATGGGGTGATTCCAGGGTTATAACTGAATCAGCTTAAGTTGTAATTTAATGAAAAGGCATGTGGATAACATGCCTTTTTTGATCATAGCGTTTAAGGGGCTTTGATATTGCCCAATAAGTCCTGATGTAGCATTTGATAATCGTGAATGGCTGGAAAGTCAAAAAATTCCTTATGAGGCTTTTGGCTGTCGGGGTTTGAAATACCCAACTGAAAACCAATCCCCGCCTTTTTTGAAGCCTCAAGAATATGCTCATTATCATCAACAAATAAGCAGCGGCTTGGATCTAAATTAAATTGTGTAATCGCCTGCTGCCAAAATAATGGGTGTTCTTTAGGGTAACCTGTTTCATGACTTGAGAAGGTGGCATCTAAGCCGTGACCTAAATCGGTATGAGCGAGTTTTAACTCCAGGCTTTTGGGATGTGCGTTGGTCATTAAGATCCGCTGTTTACCTGCACGATGAAGTGCCTGTAAAAAAGGCATGCTGTCTTGACGCATTTGAATCCGCTCAACAAGGGAGTAGTGCAAGGTTAAAATGTCTAATCCAAGTTGTTGCTGCCAATAGTCAATGCAATACCAATCTAACGTACCTTCCACTTTATGGTATGACTGCTCGACGAGTTGCTGTGCTTCAGCCACTGAAATCTGTCTTTGTTGACTAAGTTGCTGTGGCACTAAAGTTAACCAAAAATGGTTATCGAAGTGCAAATCAAGCAAAGTGCCATCCATATCGAGTAAAACCGTGTCTATCTTATGCCAAGGAAACATGAAAATTCCAGTTGTAGAATATAGCTAGGGTAGTAAGATTGTAACTTGTCTAACGAAATTCGTCATATATGAGGTCTTAATGACAACTCGGCACAAAAAGCCTGAAATATTACATCGTGAGATTGTTGCGAAAAGTCGCTTGTTTCAAGTTGAACAACTCCATCTTAAGTTTTCAAATGGTGTTGAACGTCAATACGAAAGAATGAGTGGTGCCAGTCGTGGTGCGGTAATGATTGTTCCGGTGCATAAAGGTAAGTTGTTGTTAGCCAAAGAGTATGCGGCAGGCACAGATAATTACGAACTAGGTTTTCCTAAAGGCTTAATTGACCCAGGAGAAGAAGCTAGTGAAGCGGCTAATCGTGAACTTCAAGAAGAAATAGGTTTTGCCAGTAATAAGCTGACTTTATTAAAAGAGCTGAGTCTAGCCCCGGGTTATTTTGCCAGTAAAATGCAGATCTTCATCGCAGAAGATTTGTATGAAAGCACGCTTGAAGGCGATGAACCTGAGCCAATAGAAGTTATTCCTTATCCGTTAGAACAATGGCAAACTTTACTCGATAATGATGATTTTTCGGAGTCGAGAAGTGTTAGTGCATTATTTCTTGCACAGCAGTTTTTAGCAAAATAGTCGTTATAAATTAAAATAAAAACAAAATATTAGCCTAAGTTAACTACAAAAAATCCTTAATTTGGTCTAACTTGACAGTATTCAGCGTATTATTTGGCGATTGGAGTCGTTATGAAGCCAGAAGAAGTTATTGAACAAGTCATCACAATTGCCATCGAGGCAGGTCAAAAAATTCGCGACATTTATGTCAAAGGCGATTTTGATCGAGAAATTAAATCAGATAATACGCCGGTGACTTCTGCAGATCTGGCAGCCAATGAAATCATTTGTGCAGGCCTTGCTGCATTGACCCCTGATATTCCAATTCTGAGTGAAGAAGCTGCTGATATCCCTTTTTCTGAGCGTGCCGAATGGCAACGATACTGGCTTGTCGATCCGCTTGATGGCACTGGTGAATTTATTGCAGGTAGTGGTGATTTCTCGGTCATTATTGCATTGGTTGAACATAACCGACCTGTGATGGGTGTGGTGTATGCGCCAATGACCAAAGTGTGTTACTACGCAATTGCAGGTTTAGGTGCGTATAAGCGTGACAGTAAAAATGAAGTGCGTATCACCAGTAGACAGATTGACAATATTGAAGAATCTGGCTTGAAGTTGGCGGTAAGTCGCCGACAAGACCCTCAATCGGTATTGAAATTATTAAGCCACCCTAAAAGCTGTGAGTTAGTCGTTTTAGGTGGCGCGGCATTGAAAAGCTGTCTAGTGGCAGAAGGAAGAGCTGATTGTTATGTTCGCCTTGGGCCGACTGGAGAATGGGATACAGGCGCTGCGCAGATTATTTTAGAAGAAGCTGGAGGTTCACTGATGGATATTAACCTGCAGCCAATGAGCTATAACGAGCGTGAAACTCTAGAAAACCCTAATTTTATTGTTGTAGGCAGTCCAAGTTTAGCGTGGGATGACATTCTCACTAATTAATTGAGTAACTGCATAATTCGCAAGTAACACTAAGCCCTCAGTTGAGGGCTTTTTTGTATCTTCATTTTGGCGATATTGAGTTACTGATGAAAAATAAACTTATTGTGAACATTGTTTTTTATTTTGTTTGTTGTTAGGTTAGACACACTTAAACATGTAATAGGGCAATCTGATGGCAAGAAGGAAAGAGCATACCCATGGTGAAATCCATGATATGGCCATTAAATCAGTCATGGAATACTTACAAACTGCCAAGCTTGAAAGCTTGAGTCTTCGTAAGGTAGCGACACAAATAGGTTATGCGCCCAGCACCTTGATAAATATTTTTGGTAGCTATCAACAATTGTTGTTATCAGTATCGGAACAAGTGCTGACAGATTTATATCAGCAGTTATCTACTGCAGAGATTGATAGTCATCCTGCTAGTGAACTAGACCTTAGCTCATTCAACAAAGGTCAGGCTCAAAAGGCAATTGAACAGATGGCACACCAATACTTTCAATTTGCTCATGAGCATCCTGCATGTTTTAAACTCGTTTTTGAACTGTCAGCGCCTGAAGGAATAGAACTGTCATCAAATCATCAGCTTGCTATTGATAAACTGTTTAATTTAATTGCTGAGCAGTTAAGGGTGCTTTTTGCTTCAGCCAATCAAGCGGATATTATTTTGATGAGTAGGGTGTTGTGGGGCGGGATCCACGGTTTAACCTGTCTTGCTATAGATGGAAAATTATTTACCGAACAAGCAGCGTTACCCGCCATGCTCAGTAGTCATGTTCATGGATATTTATTAGGCATGGCACAAGAAAAGGATTTTTCATGTTGTTAACTAAACGTTTTTTACCTTATTTCGTCACTCAGTGCCTAGGGGCCTTGAACGACAATATCTATAAAAATGTATTACTACTGCTAGTGACTTATAGCCAAGTCAGTGAGCTACCGATTAGCGTGAACATGTTTGTGAACCTCGCAGCTGGCGTATTTATTCTGCCGTTCTTTTTGTTTTCAGCTCATGCAGGTATGGTTGCCGATAACATGGATAAAGCAATGCTGATCCGCAGGCTAAAATTACTGGAGCTGATCATTATGTCATGCGCAGCAGTCGCAATTTTATCCCAGAGCTACTTAGTGATGTTATTGCTGTTATTCATGATGGGCAGTCAGTCTGCTTATTTTGGTCCAGTAAAATATTCGTTATTACCGCAAACGCTGAAAGAGAGTGAGCTAGTCACTGGTAATGCTTGGGTAGAAATGGGGACATTTATCTCAATTTTAGTCGGCACATTATCAGCTGGATTGATCGTAGCCAGTGACCACAGCTTAGTTGGTGCAGCGACGATTGTAGTGACACTGTCGGCAATTGGTTACCTTTCAAGTCGCGCGATACCTGCGCTGCCGCCTCAAGGAAAAATTGACAAGATTCGCTTCACTCCGTTATCTGGTACATGGCGCAGTATTGCTAAAGTTAGAAAAACACCGGGTATTTGGATGGCTATTTTAGCTATTAGCTGGTTTTGGTTTTTAGGTGCGACTTACCTGACGCAATTTCCTAACTTTGCCAAATTACACTTACATGCCGATGCTACAGTGGTGTCTTTATTGCTGGCACTATTTTCTATTGGTATAGCGGTAGGTTCGTGGGTTTGTGAGCGGGTGTCATATGGCCATGTTGAGTTAGGTGTTTTACCTTTCGGCGTTTTAGGTTTGACGGTATTCGGTGTCGATTTAATTTTTGCTATTCCACCTGCACCAGCAGATCTTAGTTTTGTTTATGGCTTCAGCAGTTTTATTAGCGATTCGCAGCATTTTCGAGTGATGGCCGACTTATTCATGGTAGGTCTCAGTGGTGGTTTATTCATTGTGCCGCTATACGCGTTTATTCAATCCCGCGCTGCTAAAGATGAATGTGCTCAAGCGATTGCAGCTAACAACATTATTAATGCTTTGTTTATGGTAGTGGCGGCAATCCTTTCGATAATATTACTCGGGGTGCTTGAATGGAGTATTCCTGATTTATTCTTGTTGTTGGCAGCAATGAATACCGTGGTAGCACTGTATGTGTATTCGCAAGTACCTGAATTTGCGCAGCGCTTTATCAGTTACTTATTAAGTCACTTCATGTATCGGGTAAAGGTAAATGGCCGGGAGCTGATCCCAGCTCAAGGTGCCGGTGTGATTGTGTGTAATCATGTCAGCTATGTCGATGCGTTGATTATTATGGGCGCTTCAACAAGACCAATCCGCTTTGTTATGGATAAGTCTATTAGTGAAATCCCTTTGCTTAAATATTTGTTTCGTCATGCGGGCGTTATCCCTATTTGTTCGCCTAAGCAATGTGAGCAAACCTATGAGCAAGCTTTTGAGCAAATTCATCAAGCACTGAACAATGATGAGCTTGTGTGTATTTTCCCTGAGGGCAGATTATCAGTCGATGGCGATATTGCTGAATTTAGACCTGGGGTTGAACGCATATTAAAGCGTGACCCTGTTACCGTCATCCCTATGGCATTAAGTGGCTTGTGGGGGTCTTATTTTAGCCATAAGGGTGGGCACGCACTGACCACACGTCCGAAACGTTTCTGGTCAAAAGTAGAAGTGAATATTGCTGAAGCTGTTGATGGTGTTGCACTAGGGCGTCATGGCTTACATAAAAGTGTTAGTGAAATCTTTCAGAAACAAGCGGCTGAAAATAAGCTTTAGGTTTATATAGCGGTAATACTAGCTATTATTAATTAGCGCACTTATCGTTGAGTGCGCTTTTTATTTTGAACTGTTATTTGATAGCCATTCATTTATAGCCTGATGATCGCCAGTGAAAATAACCCGTTGTTGTTTTTTGCTAAGTTGGTATTGATACATTGGGTCGTAGTAATGACGAAGTAGGGCTGATATCCAATCGAAGTGAGCGGATAAGTCGTTTCGATTAAACTGACTATTGATGGCTTGCTCAATTAATACCGTGAGCTCTGCATGTGTTTTACCGCCCAAACGCTTTTTAATGCAGTTAATACTATTCAGTAAGTATTCACTAAAGGCTTTTTTACCTTGCTCTGTGCCAAAGCGATGAATATATTCAGTGGATTTATCGACGACATAGGCTTTGTGTAATCGAGTCAGACGCTTATCAAAATCTTCTTCTAAAACGATTATTTGGCTGCGCTGCATCGCTTGATAAAATACTTGTGGAATAGCTGAGCGACCAATTAAATAACTCTCATCTTCTAACAAGGTAAACTTGCTTGATAATTCTTGTTGTTTGAGCAACTGAACCGCTAAGTTGTTTTCAAAGTTGATTTGAGTTGGCTGAGGATCGATATTTTTCCCGAAACTAGAACCACGATGATTGGCCAAACCTTCTAAGTCGATAGCCTCACTACGTTGCATGAGTAGATCGGTTTTACCGCTGCCTGTTATACCACTGAGAATCAATAATGGCTGCTCAGCCGTTGCAGTCTCAATGGTCTGAAGAAGATATTGGCGCATCGCTTTATATCCGCCTTCAATGAAGGGAATATCGATACCTGCTTCTTTTATCCATTGCTGAGTCAGTTTAGAACGCAGCCCACCACGAAAGCAATACAGATAAGCTTGCGGGTGAATTTGTATGTATTGCAGCCAAGCTTCTATACGTTGTTGCTTAGTCGTGCCATTAACTAACTCATGACCTAAGGTGATGGCTGCAGCTTGCCCCTGTTGTTTATAGCAAGTGCCGACTTGTTTGCGCTCATCATCAGTCATTAACCCAATATTGGTTGATTGAGAAAATGCCCCTTTGTTAAATTCAATTGGTGCACGCACATCCAGTAAAGGCACATCATCTAGGAATAGGCGTCGGTATTCACTACTGTTAATCAGATTGGTGGTCATTAGTTTAACGCCACCAATGGTAAGGATAGGTTTGTGCTTGTTGCTGATAACTGCCCAATACAAATTGGTTTTATATTTTGCTCACTTAGGCAATCAATAAGTTGCTGTTCAGCACTTGGTGATACCGATATTAATAAGCCGCCACTGGTTTGTGGATCGCATAAAATGGCTTTTTGTTTATCTGTTAGCAGGCCTAAATGTTGTTTATAGCTGTCAAAATTGCGCTGGGTCCCACCAGGAATGCAACCTAGGTTGAGATAGTGCTCTGCTTTATCCAATAAAGGAATTTCATCAAAAGATAATGTCGCTGCTAAGTTGGCTCCTTGGCAGACTTCGATTAAATGACCTGCTAAACCAAAACCTGTCACGTCAGTTAATGCGTTAACGCCTTCAATGATGGAAATGTTCTGGCCGATTTTATTAAGTTGGCACATTGCATTGATGGCAATGTGGCTATCTTCATCCGCGAGCTTTTTTTGTTTTTGAGCAGTAGTTAATATCCCTATACCAATAGGCTTCGTGAGATAGAGTTTATCTCCAGCTTGCGCTTGATCATTTCGCTTAAGCTTAGCCAAGGGTATTTGACCGGTAACTGCTAAACCAAAAATGGGTTCTGGTGCATCAATGCTGTGACCACCTGCGAGCATAATGCCTGCATCAGCACAGGCTTGCCGTCCACCTTCAATGACTTTTTGAGCCACTTCAGCAGACAAGGTATTCACCGGCCAACCCAGTATCGCAATTGCCATAATAGGTGTACCACCCATGGCGTAGATGTCGCTTATAGCATTGGTTGCTGCAATCCGTCCAAAGGTAAAAGGATCATCAACAATCGGCATGAAAAAGTCAGTGGTGCTGATAATGCCGGTTTTGAATTTAACTTGTATACCGCTGCATCATCACGGGATTGATTACCTACAAGCAAATTGGGATCGGTAAAGGCTGGAATATCACTGGCAAGAATGGTGCTGAGCACTTGAGGCGAAATCTTACAACCGCAGCCAGCGCCATGACTGTATTCGGTAAGTTTAATATCGGTTTCTGCCATGAAATGAATAACCTGTTTGGAAAGTCGATTATCCATCATAAACACAAACGGCTACCTTGCAAGGTAGCCGTTTCACATTAATCACAATGACTTGTTTTAATAAGCCGTTGTAATGTTATTCCAATTTTTCTTTTGAGCTAACAGGCGTGCTTTTAACTCTTCAACTTGTAAATTGAGTTGCTGGTAGCTAAGTTGCTTGCGCTTAGCTTCAATCAAACTCTTCTTTGCTTGATAGTACTCAACAAGATGTTGCTTCATTAGATCGTATTCAGCTTGGAAGTTAGCAATAATTTCATCACAGTTAGGTAAGTGAGCGACTTTGTCTTGGGCTCTTAATAGCTGCATCTGTAATTTTGCACTTTCAATACGTTCTTGTGGAACAACGCGTAAATCTGATGCTAACCCTACCCAATGCATCGACTTGATTAGCCATTTAGTTGGGTCGTAATGCCACCATTTAATACCATTACGGTAATCGTTTTCAAAAATATGGTGGAAGTTATGATAGCCCTCACCATAGGTTAATAAAGCAATCACACCATTATCACGGGCGGTATTTTTATTGGTGTATGGCTGGCTCCCCCAGATGTGGGCAAGAGAGTTAATAAAGAAGGTGCAGTGATGGACAACAACAAGACGAAGTAGTCCTGCCATCAGTACCATTGAAATAATATCGCCGTTTAACCAGCCTAAAAACGCAGGTAAACCAATGTTCATCAATACCACTAATGCGAGATAGTGTTTATGCTGCCACATTACGATGGCATCTTTTTGCAAGTCGCGAACGTTGTTGTAGTCATGGTAACGACTAGCTTGGTATTCACGTAACATCCAACCGATATGGCTATACCAGAAGCCTTTTTTTGCTGAATAAGGGTCTTTGTCGTTATTGTCCACATGCTTGTGGTGAATACGATGATCAGATGACCAATGCAATGCACTATTTTGCAAGGCAAGTGCTCCGCCAAGCGCAAATAAGAAACGCACAACTGGATGAGCTTTATATGCTTTATGTGACCATAACCTGTGGTATCCAGCAGTAATTGATAAGCCACTGGCAAAAGCGAGCACTACAAAGGCTACCCATTCAATAGCCTCGAAGCCATGGGTCATTCCACGCCAAGGAACAAGCGTGATAGCACCCAATAAAGTGAGTGCAAATAGAGATGTATTTAACCAAATAATCGGTGGTTTTTTCATTAAGATAATCCAAAAAACTTATTGGGCGTACAGTTGTACGCTAATTTAACTTACCCTCATTCCATGGTCAAGCTTTGAAGGGCTGTGTTTCTTGGTTAAAAACGGTATTATCTGTGCACTAACATTTACTAAATGGATTCTATACATGGGTGTAAGAGCATTACAGAAAGAAAAAACCCGTCGTGCATTGGTAGATGCCGCTTTTAATCAACTCAGTGCTGAGCGTAGTTTTTCGAGTTTAAGTTTACGTGAGGTAGCACGGGAAGCAGGGATTGCACCGACATCTTTCTATCGCCATTTTAAAGACATGAACGAATTAGGTCTTACTATGGTTGACGAAGGCGGGTTAACACTAAGACAAATGATGCGTAAAGGCCGTCAACGTGCTGAAGCTGGTGGCAGTGTTATTCGTATCTCTGTGGATACTTTTGTCGAAGTACTGGAATCAAACCCAAACGTTTTTCGTATTTTATTACACGAGCGTTCAGGTACTTCAGCTGCTTTTCGCGCTGCAGTTGCCAGAGAAATTGAACACTTTATTTCAGAGCTGTCACATTACACTGAAGCCACGGCTGGTCGAACTCCTATGTTAGCAAGGGTTCAAGCTGAAGCTTTGGTAACTTTAGTGTTTAATGCTGGTGCATCTGCATTAGATATGAAACGTGCTGATCGAAAAGTGCTCGCCGACCACTTAGTGTTGCAATTACGTATGGTGGCCAAAGGTGCTGAAGCGCTGCAACATAAAGTAGAAACCAAATAGTTTGTAGAATTTGTTTATTCTACAAACATAAAAGGCGGTGTTGTGATTTCACAACACCGCCTTTTTGATTTTAGGGCTTTACTAGAGTAGCTAAGTTCGAGGTCTTAGGTTTTTGCTTTACGTTCAAGCAACACACCCGATTCCATATGGTGGGTGTAAGGGAACTGATCAAATAAAGCGAAACGAGTAATTTCGTGAGTCTGGCTTAGGGTTGCTAAGTTGTCTTTTAACGTGTCAGGGTTACAAGAGATATATAAAATACGGTCGTAGTTTTGCATTAACGACAGCGTATCGTCATCAATACCTGCACGTGGTGGGTCAACAAAAATAGTATTACAGTCATAACTGTCTAAATCGATACCTTCCAAACGACGGTAAGTTCTCTTTTTAGCCATTGCATCACTAAAGTCTTCAGCAGACATACGAATGATTTGCAGGTTTTCAATGTTGTTGATTGCAATATTGTACTGTGCAGCATCAACAGACGGTTTGGCCAGTTCAGTAGCGAGTACGCGATCAAAGTTAGGCGCGAGTGCAATAGTGAAATTACCATTACCGCAGTACAATTCTAGTAAGTCGCCAGTACTGTCTTTAGTGGCAGATATCGCCCATTCAAGCATTTTGACTGAAACTTTAGCGTTTGGCTGAGTAAAGCTATTTTCTATTTGCTTATACTTAAGTTCGTTGCCATCTACAGTTAGCGTTTCAACCACGAAGTCTTTATCTAAATCGATTTTTTGCTTACGTGCACGGCCGATAAAGTTAACGTTAAATTTTTCAGATAAACGTTGCTTCATTTGCTCAGCTTGCTGGCGCCACTCATCATTAAGCTGACGGTGATAAAGCAGAGATACTAGAATTTCGCCGCTAAGAGTCGATAAAAAATCAACTTGGAAAAGCTTAAAGCGCAAGTCATGATTTGGACGAAGCTCTTCCATTAAGGCTGTCATCACTTCATTAATGAGTTTGCCTGCAGGTAGATATTGTTCGCAACGCACTTTTTCATTCAGTACTTTATCAAACATGTAATAGAATAAGTCATCACCATCATGCCAAACTCGAAATTCTGCACGCATACGGTAATTTGCAGGTTCTGAAGCAAAAACCTCTAAACTAGGCGGAGTAAACTCGGCAAAGGTCTGTTCAAGCTTGATACGCTTTTCTTCGAGTTGCGCATCATAGTTTTTAGGATCCATTGCAGCTAAATTCATTTTGTTCCACCATAGGCTGTAAATTAAGGGCGCAAATATTATACTACATACCGCTGATGTCCAGCGGATTGGGGTGTTCTTGGTTGATTAAAGCAAAATATCCTCGAATTCCTATTAATAAATACTCTTATCGGAGAATATCTTGGTCGGTCCTATACTCATTTTTGATTCAGGCATTGGTGGTTTATCTGTGTTTGAGCATATTCACAGTCGATTGCCCAACCATGATATTTACTATTTGTTTGATAATGCGCGTCTACCGTATGGCGATCTTGAAGAACAAGAGTTGATTAGAGGCTGTGTTGCGCTAATCGTAAATCAGGTCGAGAAAATTAAGGCTTCGGTTGTTGTCGTAGCATGTAATAGTGCAAGTACCTTAGTATTACCAGAACTAAGAAATCAATTATCTATTCCTGTTGTAGGTGTCGTACCTGCAATTAAGCCTGCAGCGCAAATATCAAAGACTCGACATATTGGTTTGTTGGCAACACCAGGTACAGTTACAAGACAGTACACACAAGATTTGATCAACTCCTTTGCTGGTGACTGTGAAGTTACTTTGATAGGTTCATCAGAGTTGGTGTTAATCGCAGAAACTAAGGCAAAGAAACAAGATATCAATTTAGATCAAATCGCACAGATACTATCGCCTATAAATGACAGCAATATAGATACACTCGTATTAGGCTGCACTCACTTCCCGCTATTACAGCAAGAAATCAAGCGAGCATTAACTCATCCTGTGCAATTACTGGATTCTGGTGATGCAATTGCCACTAGAGTCATGTCACTGATAAAAGATAATGATATAGCGAAAGGGAAGTTGAAAGCAGGTTTTACAAAAGGGATTGATGAAGGGCTTAAAATGACATTAGCTGACTACGGGTTTACACAGTTAGAGTGCATTACCGTAGCCAACTAATAGGGTCTTACTAACTTTCTTTATTTTGATCCGCTGGATCTGATTCTTGTGATTTGGCTTCACGTACTTTTAAGGTACGCTCTTGGAAACTGTAATCATTCAATTTGTTCATCGCTTTCTTCGCACCAGCTTCTGACATTTCTACGAAACCGAAACCTTTACGACGACCTGTTTTTCTATCACGAACTAAACGCACTGAATTTACTGGACCATACTCACCGAATAGTGATTTTACTTCACCTTCGTGAACACGATACGGAAGGTTACCAACATATAAAGTCATTGTTGGTCCAACATAAGGTTCATTTGAACCTGCAGCAGATGAAGAAGGTACGAAAGTGAAAATAAGACTAGCTAACATTACACCTGCAATAAAAGACACAACAAGTTGAACATTGGTAGAAAGAGCGTAAATGATGACTGCGCCAATTAGCGCCACAACTAAGGTAATAACAAATGACTTCTGCATAAGTTTATCTCTAATAAAAATGAAAAATGATAAATAACTGTTAAAAAGCATTGCTATGGTAATGAATTATTGGCGCTTTCACCATACTATGATGAAAAAATGAGCTCAAAACACAATAAAAACTCCGTTGCACTATATTAAAGTAGAATAAAATCGCTTCAAAAATACCCATAGCAGTCAAAAATAAACCGATCTGAACAAAAGATCTCCGTTCGAATCTATTTATTATAAAAAGCCCTTGCGGTGTTTCAGAATCTGCCTATAATGCGCATCCACTGACACGGCAAACCACGCAATAGCATGGTGTACACGCCAAATCAGTTCACTGTAAAGTGACGCTGAAAAGAGTTTTTAAATTAGTTTAAAAATGACTTGACGCGAAACGGGAATTGCGTAAAATACGCATCCCTAGCCACTCGGGCTTACCGAGATGCGCTAACGCTCTTTAACAATTTATCAAGTAATCTGTGTGGACACTCACAGGTGTTGAGTTAATCGAAATTGCTACTTAGGTAGCAATCAAAAATTATTATCAATATTTTCTGAATCACGTAAGTGATGAGTGTTCATAGCAATATGTAACAAACAGGATGTAGATTCTTCCGAGTCTGCATAATGTAATCAGAATTCATTGAGCCGAGACTTAGTCTCAAAAAACTTTAATTGAAGAGTTTGATCATGGCTCAGATTGAACGCTGGCGGCAGGCCTAACACATGCAAGTCGAGCGGTAACAGAAAGAAGCTTGCTTCTTTGCTGACGAGCGGCGGACGGGTGAGTAATGCCTAGGGATCTGCCCAGTCGAGGGGGATAACAGTTGGAAACGACTGCTAATACCGCATACGCCCTACGGGGGAAAGGAGGGGACCTTCGGGCCTTTCGCGATTGGATGAACCTAGGTGGGATTAGCTAGTTGGTAAGGTAATGGCTTACCAAGGCGACGATCCCTAGCTGTTCTGAGAGGATGATCAGCCACACTGGGACTGAGACACGGCCCAGACTCCTACGGGAGGCAGCAGTGGGGAATATTGCACAATGGGGGAAACCCTGATGCAGCCATGCCGCGTGTGTGAAGAAGGCCCTAGGGTTGTAAAGCACTTTCAGTAGGGAGGAAAGGTAGCAGCTTAATACGTTGTTACTGTGACGTTACCTACAGAAGAAGGACCGGCTAACTTCGTGCCAGCAGCCGCGGTAATACGAGGGGTCCAAGCGTTAATCGGAATTACTGGGCGTAAAGCGTACGCAGGCGGTTCATTAAGCCAGATGTGAAATCCCCGGGCTCAACCTGGGAATTGCATTTGGAACTGGTGAACTAGAGTCTTGTAGAGGGGGTAGAATTTCAGGTGTAGCGGTGAAATGCGTAGAGATCTGAAGGAATACCGGTGGCGAAGGCGGCCCCCTGGACAAAGACTGACGCTCATGTACGAAAGCGTGGGGAGCAAACAGGATTAGATACCCTGGTAGTCCACGCCGTAAACGATGTCTACTCGGAGTTTGGTGCCTTGAGCACTGGGCTCCCAAGCTAACGCATTAAGTAGACCGCCTGGGGAGTACGGCCGCAAGGTTAAAACTCAAATGAATTGACGGGGGCCCGCACAAGCGGTGGAGCATGTGGTTTAATTCGATGCAAC
The DNA here is from genome assembly GCF_055808815.1 of Shewanella sp. GJ50-10. Lineage (NCBI taxonomy): Bacteria > Pseudomonadati > Pseudomonadota > Gammaproteobacteria > Alteromonadales > Shewanellaceae > Shewanella > Shewanella sp. GJ50-10. The sequence continues at coordinate 4,706,639 of NZ_JBVVSS010000001.1, forward strand.
GCGAAGAACCTTACCTACTCTTGACATCCAGAGAATTCGCTAGAGATAGCTTAGTGCCTTCGGGAACTCTGAGACAGGTGCTGCATGGCTGTCGTCAGCTCGTGTTGTGAAATGTTGGGTTAAGTCCCGCAACGAGCGCAACCCCTATCCTTATTTGCCAGCGCGTAATGGCGGGAACTCTAGGGAGACTGCCGGTGATAAACCGGAGGAAGGTGGGGACGACGTCAAGTCATCATGGCCCTTACGAGTAGGGCTACACACGTGCTACAATGGCGTATACAGAGGGTTGCAAAGCCGCAAGGTCTAGCTAATCTCACAAAGTACGTCGTAGTCCGGATTGGAGTCTGCAACTCGACTCCATGAAGTCGGAATCGCTAGTAATCGTAGATCAGAATGCTACGGTGAATACGTTCCCGGGCCTTGTACACACCGCCCGTCACACCATGGGAGTGGGCTGCACCAGAAGTAGATAGTCTAACCTTCGGGGGGACGTTTACCACGGTGTGGTTCATGACTGGGGTGAAGTCGTAACAAGGTAGCCCTAGGGGAACCTGGGGCTGGATCACCTCCTTACCTATACGACTAACTTAATGTTTGTTGAGTGTTCACACAGATTACTTGATAGAAAGAAAGAGCAAATTACGTTGGGTCTGTAGCTCAGCTGGTTAGAGCGCACCCCTGATAAGGGTGAGGTCGGTGGTTCAAGTCCACTCTGACCCACCAAAATCTTTATTTTCTCCTAAAGAAAGATTTTGTATTAACGTAAATTTGTTTGACTGCATGTAAATGGGGCTATAGCTCAGCTGGGAGAGCGCCTGCCTTGCACGCAGGAGGTCTGCGGTTCGATCCCGCATAGCTCCACCATTTACTTACTTTTATAAAATCGTAAGTCATGCATATTTGGATAGAGACGCCAAAGATAAAGCGACAGCTTTATCTTTGGCTTTTTTAAGCCCGTTCTTTAACAATTTGGAAAGCTGATAGTATTTAATTGCATGAGTCTGTCATGTTAATTAATACAAATCGTATTATTGGGAAGTTAATCCCTTTTCAGTAATACATTGAGTTCTCAAAACACTTTATTAAGTGTCTTGAATATTCTAAAAACTAAGGCGAATTTGTGTACTCGTAAGAGATGCAAATTAGTAATAAACCAGCTAGTTGCGATACGACTGTTAAGGCTACCCGCTTTAACAACAGTTTGTTTCTTATAGAAACTTATTTGGGTTGTATGGTTAAGTGACTAAGCGTATACGGTGGATGCCTTGGCAGTCAGAGGCGATGAAGGACGTAGTAACTTGCGAAAAGCGTTGGCGAGCTAGTAACAAGCATTTGAGCTAACGATGTCCGAATGGGGAAACCCGGCCACATAAGTGGTCATCATAACGTGAATACATAGCGTTATGAGGCGAACCTGGGGAACTGAAACATCTAAGTACCCAGAGGAAAAGAAATCAACCGAGATTCCCCTAGTAGCGGCGAGCGAACGGGGATTAGCCCTTAAGTCTATGGGGTGTTAGTGGAATGTGTTGGAAAGCACAGCGGCACAGGGTGATAGCCCCGTACATGAAAACTAACCATAGATGAAATCGAGTAAGGCGGGACACGTGACATCCTGTTTGAATATGGGGGGACCATCCTCCAAGGCTAAATACTCCTGACTGACCGATAGTGAACCAGTACCGTGAGGGAAAGGCGAAAAGAACCCCTGTGAGGGGAGTGAAATAGAACCTGAAACCGTGTACGTACAAGCAGTGGGAGCGGTTCTTGAGACCGTGACTGCGTACCTTTTGTATAATGGGTCAGCGACTTACATTTTGTAGCGAGGTTAAGCGAATAGCGGAGCCGTAGGGAAACCGAGTGTTAACTGCGCGTTTAGTTGCAAGGTGTAGACCCGAAACCGAGTGATCTAGCCATGGGCAGGTTGAAGGTTGAGTAACATCAACTGGAGGACCGAACCGACTAATGTTGAAAAATTAGCGGATGACTTGTGGCTGGGGGTGAAAGGCCAATCAAACTCGGAGATATCTGGTTCTCCTCGAAAGCTATTTAGGTAGCGCCTCGAGCGAATACCACTGGGGGTAGAGCACTGTTAAGGCTAGGGGGTCATCCCGACTTACCAACCCTTTGCAAACTCCGAATACCAGTGAGTACTACTCGGGAGACAGACGGCGGGTGCTAACGTCCGTCGTCAAAAGGGAAACAACCCAGACCATCAGCTAAGGTCCCAAAGTTATTGCTAAGTGGGAAACGATGTGGGAAGGCTTAGACAGCTAGGATGTTGGCTTAGAAGCAGCCATCATTTAAAGAAAGCGTAATAGCTCACTAGTCGAGTCGGCCTGCGCGGAAGATTTAACGGGGCTAAGCAATACACCGAAGCTATGGGTTTGCTCTTAGGAGCAAGCGGTAGAGGAGCGTTCTGTAAGCGGTTGAAGGTGAAGGGGTAACCCACACTGGACGTATCAGAAGTGCGAATGCTGACATGAGTAACGATAATGGGGGTGAAAAACCCCCACGCCGAAAGACCAAGGGTTCCTGTCCAACGTTAATCGGGGCAGGGTGAGTCGACCCCTAAGGCGAGGCCGAAAGGCGTAGTCGATGGGAAACGGGTCAATATTCCCGTACTTCTGCTAACTGCGATGGAGAGACGGAGAAGGCTAGGCTAGCGCGGCGTTGGTTGTCCGCGTTTAAGACTGTAGGCTGTTCACTTAGGCAAATCCGGGTGAACACTAGGCTGAGAGTTGATGACGAGTCCCCAAGGGGATGAAGTAGTTGATGCCATGCTTCCAGGAAAATCTTCTAAGCTTCAGGTTAGTAGGAATCGTACCCCAAACCGACACAGGTGGTCGGGTAGAGAATACCAAGGCGCTTGAGAGAACTCGGCTGAAGGAACTAGGCAAAATGGTACCGTAACTTCGGGAGAAGGTACGCTGCTGGCGGTGATGAGACTTGCTCTCTAAGCTGCTGGCAGTCGCAGATACCAGGTGGCTGCAACTGTTTATCAAAAACACAGTACTGTGCAAAATCGCAAGATGACGTATACGGTATGACGCCTGCCCGGTGCTTGAAGGTTAATTGATTGGGTTATCTTCGGAGAAGCTCATGATCGAAGCCCAAGTAAACGGCGGCCGTAACTATAACGGTCCTAAGGTAGCGAAATTCCTTGTCGGGTAAGTTCCGACCTGCACGAATGGCGTAATGATGGCCACGCTGTCTCCAGCCGAGACTCAGTGAAGTTGAAATTGCGGTGAAGATGCCGTATACCCGCGGCTAGACGGAAAGACCCCGTGAACCTTTACTATAGCTTGGCACTGAACATTGAACCTACATGTGTAGGATAGGTGGGAGACTTTGAAACTTCGTCGCTAGATGGAGTGGAGTCAATCTTGAAATACCACCCTTGTAGTTTTGATGTTCTAACCGCGGCCCCTTATCGGGGTTCGGGACAGTGCCTGGTGGGTAGTTTGACTGGGGCGGTCTCCTCCCAAAGAGTAACGGAGGAGCACGAAGGTTGGCTAAGTACGGTCGGACATCGTACGGTTAGTGCAATGGCATAAGCCAGCTTAACTGCGAGACATACACGTCGAGCAGGTACGAAAGTAGGTCATAGTGATCCGGTGGTTCTGTATGGAAGGGCCATCGCTCAACGGATAAAAGGTACTCCGGGGATAACAGGCTGATACCGCCCAAGAGTTCATATCGACGGCGGTGTTTGGCACCTCGATGTCGGCTCATCACATCCTGGGGCTGAAGTCGGTCCCAAGGGTATGGCTGTTCGCCATTTAAAGTGGTACGCGAGCTGGGTTCAGAACGTCGTGAGACAGTTCGGTCCCTATCTGCCGTGGGCGTTGGATGATTGAAGGAAGCTGCTCCTAGTACGAGAGGACCGGAGTGGACGAACCGCTGGTGTTCGGGTTGTTATGCCAATAGCATTGCCCGGTAGCTACGTTCGGAATCGATAACCGCTGAAAGCATCTAAGCGGGAAGCGAGTCCTAAGATGAGTCATCCCTAGGAATTTAATTCCTCTAAAGAGCCGTTCGAGACTAGGACGTTGATAGGCAGGGTGTGTAAGCGTTGTGAGGCGTTGAGCTAACCTGTACTAATGACTCGTGAGGCTTAACCATACAACCCAGATAAGTTTTACCTGAGTTGATGTAACTAGATTTATTACGAAAGACTTAGTGAAGAATATTAAGCACTTAATGAAGTCGAAAACTCAAAGAAACAAACAGCTTTCCGAATTTAGTTAATTGCGACAGCGATTAACACCCGAATTTGCTTGGTGACAATAGCATTGTGGTACCACCTGATCCCATCCCGAACTCAGTAGTGAAACGCAATAGCGCCGATGATAGTGTGGGGTCTCCCCATGTGAAAGTAGGTCATTGCCAAGCGCCTAATACTGATAAAGCCCTAACACGATGTGTTAGGGCTTTTTCTTTGCCTGAAGAAAAGTAAACTGCAGGGTTAGACACGTTAACTGCTGATAGCGTGGCCGATATGCCCATGTAAGTAGGGGTTAATACCAAGTACCTAATTTCTCTTAAATGAGAGCAGATAGCCCGTTACTCACGTAACGGGCTTTTTTTGTGTCTGTCAAAAGTTAACCTACAAGTTTAGGCACATCAACAGCTGATAGTGTGGTCGATATACCCATGTAAAAGTGAGTCATTACCAAGCGCCTAATTTCTCTTAATTGAGAGCAGATAGCCCGTTACTTACGTAACGGGCTTTTTTGTGTCTAAATTTAGCTATTCTTAGATAGAGTATTGTTCAAAATCTTAAAAGGTATCCTCCATTACTTTGCCTAATAGTGTTATTAAAAATGGCAAGGTACAATAGGTCATCATTTTTCTAAGTATTCGTATATGTCTGTTAGCTTAAAATCCTTTAACACTCTTTCTTTAGCGCAAAATTGCCAACAGCTATTTCAAGTTAATAGCGTTGATGAATTTAAGGGTGTATATCAAAATGCTATTAGCCAAAATTTACCTGTGATGATTTTAGGTGGAGGTAGCAATGTCGTTTTCACCAGTGACTTTGATGGCGTGGTGATTAAAGTTGATACTAAAGGCATAGAGGTTTATGAAGATAATGAATATGTTTATCTGACAGTGCAAGCTGGTGAAAACTGGCATTCTTTTGTTCAATTTTGTTTGAAAAATGGTTTTCATGGCTTAGAGAATCTAGCGCTTATTCCTGGCTCTGTAGGTGCTTCACCGATTCAAAACATTGGTGCTTATGGTGTAGAAATGAATCAATTTTGCGAGCAAGTAACCTATTTAGATTTAGCTTGTTTCGACAGCTATACGTTAACTTCAGATGAATGTCACTTTGGTTACCGTGAATCTATTTTCAAGAGTGACCTTAAAAACAAAGCGCTAATAACTGAAGTTCAATTTAAGCTGCCTAAACTTTGGCAACCGAATTTAAAATACGGGCCGCTGCAGCATTTAAATATTGAAACAGTAACACCTGAAGCAGTATTTGATGCCGTTTGCGAAGTACGAATGAGTAAATTGCCTGACCCATCCCAAATTGGCAACGTTGGTAGTTTTTTTAAAAACCCGATTATTGAAGCTTCCGTCTATTTGGAGTTATTAAAAACCTATTCTGACTTGGTTGGTTATGCGCAGGTGGATGGGAAAATTAAGGTTGCAGCAGGTTGGTTAATAGACGAAGCGGGTTTGAAAGGGTTTATGCAAGGGCGAGCTGCAGTACATGATAAGCAGGCGCTAGTGCTTGTTAATTTAGATGCAGCAGTAGGCGCTGATATTTGTAAGCTGGCCAGCTCAATTATAGATATCGTATTCAAGAAATTTGGAATTCAATTAGAACCTGAACCAAGAATCATTGGTTCAACAGGAGAGGTCACTTTGTAATGAATGAACATTGGGATAAAAAGACACAAATTATTGAATTATTAGATCATAAAGAATATATCTCAGGTGAATTGATCGCGCAAAGAGTCGGCCTTTCTAGAACTGCTGTTAATAATCATATTGCACAATTAGCTGATTATGGTGTTGATGTGTTTAGTGTAAAGGGAAAGGGATATAAATTACCTAAACAGCTGCCGCTTTTTGATAAAACTAAGCTAATAGAAAACATCGAAAATCGTTGTTTCTATTTCAACGAAATTGAAAGTACCAATGCGTTTATGCTTCAGCATACCGATGAATTAAAAAATGGCGATATCTGTATCGCTGAGTATCAATCAGCAGGTAGGGGCAGAAGAGGGCGTCAGTGGGTTTCTCCTTATGGGCAACATGTTTATGCCTCGATGTTTTGGCGATTAAGTCAGGGCATGAATGCCGCTATGGGTTTGAGCCTTGTTGTTGCATGTTCAATCGTTAGCGCGCTAAAAGAGTTTGGTGTTGATGGTTTAGGCGTTAAATGGCCGAATGACATATATCGCGACAATAAGAAGCTTGCAGGTATTTTAATTGAGCTTTCTGGTCATTCAATTGATGAGTGTAATTTAGTGATTGGTTTCGGTATTAATATGAGCATGTCAGAACAACATGCTCAATTGATTGATCAGCCATGGAGTGACTTAACGTCCTTAAATTCAATGCCTGATAAGACTGCTATGTTGACCGCGATTCATAAGCAGCTAAAAGTTGACTTGTCTCGCTTTGAATTGGAAGGCTTGGAGCCGTTTATACCTCAGTGGCAAGAGCACGATTTATTTTATGATAAAGAAATTAGCTTATTGATGGCCCCACAGTCGGTATCTGGGATTTGTAAAGGCATAGACAAACAAGGGGCCGTCCTTGTTGAAACAGATGGTGTGATAAGCCCTTACATTGGCGGTGAGATTAGTTTACGAGCGAAGTAGTGCAACTCTACTTACTCTACTCAGCTATTTACGTAATAAAACGCGGTCGACCAGATGGTTGGCCGCTTTTTTTAGGATTAAATTAGCTCGCTCTCGACTAGGCTTGATGTTGGTCTGTAAGTTTGGCCCATTGATGGTATCCCAAATATGAGCCGCTGTAGCATTGGCCTCGTCATCAGAAAGCTGTGAGTAATGATGAAAGAATGAATTTGGGTCACTGAATGCCCCCTGCCTGAACTTTAAGAAGCGTTGTTGATACCATTCTTTTAATAGCGTTTCTTCTGCATCTACATATATTGAGAAATCTACATAGTCAGACAGAAAACTACTTCGACTCTCAGGACTCGGGTCTAATGCCGTTTGGAGTACGTTCAGGCCTTCAATGATCAAAATATCTGGCTGGTTTATATTCTGAACTTGATCTGTTAATCGGTCGTACGTGACATGAGAATACAAAGGAGCACTGACATTAGGTTCACCAGCTTTGACAGCGGAAATAAAGTCGATGAGCATTTTCATGTCATAACTTTCAGGAAAACCTTTTCGTTTTAGTAGATTGTTATGTGTAAGTTCAGCTAATGGGTATAAAAAGCCATCAGTGGTTACTAGTTCGACTTTTGGATGCTCTGGCCAGCGTTGTAGAAGTGTTTGTAAAATTCGCGCCGTGGTACTTTTACCCACAGCGACGCTTCCAGAAATACTGATAATATAGGGTGATTTTGTTGGCTTGTGATCTAAGAACTGGTCAAGAACAACACCGCGTTGTTGTTTTGAATCAATTATAAGATTCAGTAAGCGGCTAAGGGGAAGATATATGTCAGTAACTTCATCTAATGAGAGTTGTTCGTTCATGCCACGTAAGTTGGCTAACTCTTCTTCGCTGAGTGTTAATGGCACAGAATTTCGTAATTCAGCCCATTGTTGGCGAAGAAATGAAAAATAAAGTGCTTGATGTAATGTATTGTTGGCTGTCATATCTTCCTTTCCTTAGGTCAGGCACAGTACACCACCAATTTATTTTGAACAATAGGTAAAGTCATCTTACTTATAGAGACTTGAGTAAATCGCTTTATTTTTATCCTTCTTTCAGAAATAAAGCCCAAAAAAGCGACATTTAAGACTTTTTTTAGCTTTTTTATGCATTTCCTATTGCACTTGCGCCAACATTTACCTAATATCCGTTTCCGAAATGATTAGCCGGCATAGCTCAGTTGGTAGAGCAACTGACTTGTAATCAGTAGGTCCCGAGTTCGACTCTTGGTGCCGGCACCATTTTTCTGGAGGGGTTCCCGAGTGGCCAAAGGGATCAGACTGTAAATCTGACGGCTCAGCCTTCGAAGGTTCGAATCCTTCTCCCTCCACCATTTTTAAAGGTAGTTAGGTAGCCTTATTCAGGTTGCGCGGATGTCGTATAATGGTATTACTCCAGCCTTCCAAGCTGATAACGCGGGTTCGATTCCCGCCATCCGCTCCAAATTGCTGAACGACTTGATTGCTTAGTAGTTCGTTTAAAAGAACTATTAAGTCAATCAAATCCTTTAAATCAGCACGTCCTGTCTTATGCTAAACTTAATCACCAAAACTAAACTAATTAATTCGATGTCATTCTATGCGTCGGACTTTTTCTATATGTGTTTTCATCACCAAGACTCTGGATTGAGGCAATATCATGGCTAAAGAAAAATTTGAACGTAATAAACCACACGTAAACGTGGGTACAATCGGTCACGTCGACCATGGTAAAACAACGCTAACTGCTGCAATCTCAGCTGTTTTAACCAAAACTTACGGTGGTGAAGTTAAAGATTTCGCACAAATCGATAACGCTCCAGAAGAGCGTGAGCGCGGTATTACAATTAATACTTCTCACATCGAATATGACACACCTACACGTCACTACGCACACGTAGATTGTCCTGGTCACGCCGATTATGTTAAGAACATGATTACTGGTGCTGCTCAAATGGATGGCGCTATCTTAGTAGTTGCTGCTACAGATGGTCCAATGCCACAAACACGTGAGCACATCCTGCTTTCACGTCAGGTTGGTGTACCTTTCATCATCGTATTCATGAACAAATGTGACATGGTTGACGATGAAGAACTACTTGAATTAGTAGAAATGGAAGTTCGTGAACTTCTTTCTGAATATGACTTCCCAGGTGATGACTTACCAGTTATCCAAGGTTCTGCACTTAAAGCCCTTGAAGGCGATGCAGCTTGGGAACCAAAGATTATCGAACTAGCTGAAGCGTTAGATTCGTACATCCCAGAGCCAGAGCGTGACATTGATAAGCCGTTCCTACTTCCAATTGAAGATGTATTCTCAATTTCAGGTCGTGGTACAGTTGTTACTGGTCGTGTTGAGCGTGGTATCATCCGCGTTGGTGAAGAAGTTGAAATCGTTGGTGTTAAAGAAACGACTAAGACTACTTGTACTGGTGTTGAAATGTTCCGCAAGCTTCTTGACGAAGGTCGTGCTGGCGAAAACTGTGGTGTTCTTTTACGTGGTACTAAGCGTGAAGATGTTGAGCGTGGACAAGTATTGGCACAGCCAGGTACTATCACTCCTCACACTACATTCGAATCAGAAGTATACGTGTTAAGCAAAGAAGAAGGCGGACGTCACACTCCATTCTTCAAAGGCTACCGTCCACAGTTCTACTTCCGTACAACTGACGTAACTGGTACTATCGAGCTTCCAGAAGGCGTAGAAATGGTAATGCCTGGTGATAACATCAAAATGGTTGTTACACTAATCTACCCAATCGCGATGGACGACGGTTTACGTTTCGCTATCCGTGAAGGTGGCCGTACTGTTGGTGCTGGTGTTGTAGCTAAAATCGTTGCTTAATAGCGACCTTTAGTAAACACTTTAAAAAGGAAGCTTCGGCTTCCTTTTTTTGTTTTACAAATTTTTTTAAGTTTTGCTTATGTTATCCAGTGTCGACCTTGCGAACTTACGAGAATAAGAATACAATCTATGGCCGATTTTTGACCCTGAGCTGATGCTTTTCGTGGCTAAACTCGGAAGTACTATTTGATAAAATGGTACATATTTATCAAATTTAAGCTCAGGTCTTAGTGAGTAACGGAACCAACCGATGACGACAAATACTGAAAACCAGAAAAATCCTCTGGATATTGTTAAGTGGGGCATTGCAGTTATATTGATTGCCGCCGCTGTTATTGGCAACCAAGCATTTGGCGAAGCCAGTGTTGTAGTACGCGCATTAGGCGTAATTGTTGCCTTTGTTATTGCAGGCTTTATTGCTCTGCAAACTGTGAAAGGTAAAGAAGCTTTATCTTTCGCTCGTGAAGCTCACATTGAAGTACGTAAAGTGGTTTGGCCTACGCGTCAAGAAGCGCTAAACACAACATTCATTGTTCTTGCTGCAACAGCTGTCGTAGCCGTTATCCTTTGGGGTTTCGACTGGGTACTATTGCGCGTTGTTAACCTAATTACTGGCGTATAGGCATTTACATGACTGAAGCAACAGAAGCTAAAAAAAGATGGTATGTCATTCAAGCATTCTCTGGCTATGAAGGCCGAGTAGTTAAAACTTTGCTTGAACATATTAAGATGCACAACATGGAAGATTACTTCGCAGAGGTTTTAGTACCAACTGAAGAAGTAGTTGAAATGCGTGATGGTCAGCGTCGTAAAAGCGAACGTAAATTCTTCCCAGGCTATGTATTAGTCCAAATGGAAATGAATGACGAAAGCTGGCACTTAGTGAAAAGCATTCCTCGCGTAATGGGCTTCATTGGTGGGACGTCAGATCGTCCAGCACCTATTTCAGATAGAGAAGCGGATGCCATTCTTCAGCGTTTACAAGATACCGTTGAGTCTCCAACTCATCGCGTTATGTTTGAACCTGGTGAAGTTGTTCGTGTTAACGATGGCCCATTTGCTGATTTTAATGGCACCATCGAAGAAGTTGATTACGATAAAAACCGCGTTAAGGTTTCAGTAATGATCTTCGGTCGTTCTACACCTGTTGAGTTAGACTTCCAACAAGTTGAAAAGAACTGATTAAATTAAATACAAATAGTATTTGTTTGCGGGTGCGGATTTTAGTATAATCCGCACCCGTTGTTTTCAAGGGGAGCTCATTGGCATGTAGCCGATAGCGTTTGAACCCAAATTGAGGAAATGTCGACATGGCAAAGAAAATTGAAGCTTATATTAAGCTACAAGTAGCAGCCGGTGCTGCAAACCCGTCTCCACCAGTTGGTCCTGCTTTAGGCCAAAAAGGTGTGAACATCATGGAATTCTGTAAAGCATTCAACGCTCGTACTGAAAAGTTCGATAAAGGCATGCCAATTCCTGTTGTTATCACTGTATACAACGATCGTTCTTTCACGTTCGAAACTAAGACTCCTCCAGCATCTTTCTTATTATTGAAAGCAGCCGGTCTTAAGTCTGGTTCTGGCCGTCCAAATACCGAGAAAGTTGGAACTATCAAGCGCAGCGCTGTTCAGGAAATTGCTGAAACAAAAGCGACTGATATGACTGGTGCTGATGTTGAAGCGATGATGCGTTCAATTGAAGGTACTGCACGTTCAATGGGTTTGGTAGTAGAGGACTAATATAATGGCAAAGCTAACTAAGCGCATGCGCGTAATCCGCGAGAAAATCGACGGAACTAAAAGCTACGATATCAATGAAGCTGTTTCTTTATTAAAAGAACTTGCTACTGCTAAATTCGTAGAAAGTGTTGACGTTGCTGTTAACCTAGGTATTGATCCTCGTAAATCAGACCAAAACGTTCGTGGCGCTACAGTATTACCACATGGTACTGGCCGTGAAGTTCGTGTTGCTGTGTTCACACAGGGCGCAAACGCTGAAGCAGCTAAAGAAGCTGGTGCAGAGTTAGTTGGTATGGACGAGCTAGCTGCACAAGTTAAAGCTGGCGAAATGAACTTCGACGTAGTTATCGCATCTCCAGATGCAATGCGCGTTGTTGGTCAGTTAGGTCAAATCTTAGGCCCACGTGGTCTTATGCCTAACCCTAAAACTGGTACAGTAACACCAAATGTTGCTGAAGCAGTTAAAAATGCCAAAGCCGGTCAAGTTCGTTACCGTAACGACAAGAATGGCATTATCCACACTACTATCGGTAAAGTGGATTTTGAACCAGCACAGCTTAAAGAAAACTTAGAAGCGTTAGTCGCAGCACTGAAAAAGGCTAAGCCTGCAGTTGCTAAAGGCGTATACGTGAAAAAAGTAAGCATCTCTACCACTATGGGTGCAGGTGTAGTTGTCGACCAGGGTACTCTGGAAGAAGCTAAGTAATATACAAAGGGTGCGGGTTAGTGTATAATCCGCGCACTTTGTGGGTTGAGGTCTGTTTTTGACAATGTTAAAAACAGATTTCCGTCCAAGACCGTAGGTGTTTTCTTAGGATAACTTAATTTCCTACGTAGACGGTGTCAGACCCCCCAGATAGATTTGTTCTGCTGGAAATCTGCACCGTAAGTCGTTAAACACACAAGTGTTTAATATGGTAAATACTAGGGATATCCCTAGGTAGAATCCAGGAGTAAAGCCAATGGCATTAAGACTCGAAGACAAAAAAGCGATTGTTGCTGAAGTCAACGAAGCAGCCAAAGGTGCTTTATCTGCAGTTGTTGCCGATTCACGCGGTGTAACTGTAGGTGAAATGACCGGTTTGCGTAAAGCAGCTCGTGAAGCTGGTGTTTATGTACGTGTAGTACGTAACACATTAGTTAAACGCGCTGTAGCTGGTACTGATTTTGAGTGCCTGTCTGACACGTTTACTGGTCCTACTTTAATTGCATTTTCTACTGAGCACCCAGGTGCTGCAGCGCGTCTTCTAAAAGATTTCGCAGCTGCACAAGAAAAGTTTGAAATTAAAGCAGCAGCCTTTGAAGGGGAAGTAATCCCTGCAGCAGATATTGATCGTTTAGCGAAATTACCAACTTACGACGAAGCACTAGCTCAGTTGATGATGACTATGAAAGAAGCATCTGCTGGCAAGTTTGTTCGTACATTGGCCGCTCTTCGCGATCAAAAAGAAGCAGCTTAATATTTTATTAGCCGCTTAAATTTATTGAATTCAGTACAATAGGAATTTTTTGTTATGTCTATCACAAAAGACCAAATCTTAGAAGCTTTCGCAGAAATGTCTGTAATGGAAGTTGTTGAACTTATCGAAGCAATGGAAGAAAAATTCGGCGTTTCAGCTGCTGCAGCAGTAGTTGCTGGCGGCGCAGAAGGCGGCGCAGCTGCTGCTGAGCAAACCGAATTTGACGTTGTTATGACTTCTTTCGGTGCTAACAAAGTTGCTGTTATTAAAGCACTTCGTGGCGCTACAGGTCTTGGCCTGAAAGAAGCTAAAGCTATGGCTGAATCTGCACCAGTTGCAGTTAAAGAAGCTATCACTAAAGAAGAAGCAGAAGCCCTTAAAGGCGATCTAGAAGCTGCTGGCGCTGAAGTAGAAGTTAAGTAAGTTATACTCTAACTTACCACCTCCCGAGAAATCGGGTGGAGGCTGGCGGTTTTTTAACCGTCGGCCTTTTTTGCGCTATATGCGCAGGCGATTTTTTATTCACCGTTTGTCGCCAGTTATTAGCAGTTCCTAGCAGAGATTACTGGTTAGGTTCTTGCCATCAACGGTGATGGGCAAACGTGCTGATTTAATCTTTGTATTATTTCAGTCTTGGTCACATCTCGTAAGTAGAGGAAACCCATGGTTTACTCCTATTCTGAAAAGAAGCGTATTCGTAAAGACTTTGGCAAACGTCCAAAAGTTTTGGATATTCCGTACCTGTTGTCTATTCAATTAGACTCTTTTAAGAAGTTCACCGATCAAGATCCTACGGGTGAACGCGGCTTTGAAGCTGCATTCCGTAGCGTTTTTCCCATCAAGAGCTTTTCTGGCAACTCTGAACTGCAATATGTCAGTTACAAGCTAGGCGAGCCAGTTTTTGATGTGAAAGAGTGTCAGATCCGCGGTGTTACATATTCAGCTCCATTACGCGTTAAATTGCGTATGGTTTTATATGACCGTGAAGCTGCACCAGGCACAGTTAAAGATATTAAAGAACAAGAAGTCTACATGGGTGATATCCCATTAATGACTGATAATGGTACTTTTGTTATCAATGGTACTGAGCGTGTTATCGTGTCTCAGTTGCACCGTTCTCCAGGTGTATTCTTTGATCATGACCGTGGTAAAACCCACTCTTCTGGTAAGGTGCTTTATAACGCACGTATTATTCCTTACCGTGGTTCATGGCTTGACTTTGAATTTGATCCAAAAGATGCCTTATTTGTACGTATTGACCGTCGCCGTAAATTACCAGCGACTATCATCTTACGTGCATTAGAGTTTTCTACTCAAGAAATCTTAGACTTATTCTTCGAACGTATTGAGTTCAAGATTAAGCAAGATTCACTTGTTATGGCACTTGTGCCAGATCGCCTTCGTGGTGAGACTGCAAGCTACGACATCAAAGACACAGATGGCAACTTATTAGTTGAAACTGGTCGTCGTATTACTGCTCGTCACATCAGACAGCTTGAAAAATCCAACACAACTGAACTTGAAGTCCCAGTTGATTACATTGTTGGTAAATATGCTGCTCAAGATTACATTGATGAAGATACTGGTGAAGTACTTGTTAGCGCAAATGCTGAAATCACCCTTGAAGATCTAGCTAAACTTTCTTTAGCGGGTATTAAAGAAGTTGATACTTTGTTTATCAACGATCTTGATCATGGTGCATACATCTCTGACACATTACGTATTGATTCTACAACTAACCGCTTAGAAGCTTTAGTTGAAATCTACCGTATGATGCGTCCTGGTGAGCCACCAACCAAAGATGCAGCTGAAGGCTTATTCCAGAACTTGTTCTTCAGTGAAGAACGTTATGACTTATCTAAAGTAGGTCGTATGAAGTTCAACCGTCGTCTTGAGATCTCTGAAGATGAAGGTGCTGGCGTACTGTCTAAAGAAGACATCGTACACGTTATGAAGAAAATCATCGAAATCCGTAATGGTTACGATGAAGTCGACGATATTGACCATCTAGGTAACCGTCGTATTCGTAGCGTTGGTGAAATGGCTGAAAACCAATTCCGTGTTGGTCTAGTTCGTGTTGAGCGTGCTGTTCGTGAACGTCTATCTTTAGGCGATCTGAATGAGCTTATGCCACAAGACCTAATCAATGCTAAGCCTATTTCTGCGGCTGTGAAAGAATTCTTTGGTTCTTCGCAATTGTCTCAGTTTATGGATCAAAACAACCCGTTGTCAGAAGTGACGCATAAGCGTCGTATCTCGGCACTTGGTCCTGGTGGTTTAACACGTGAACGTGCTGGTTTCGAAGTACGTGACGTACATCCAACTCACTACGGTCGTTTATGTCCAATCGAAACGCCAGAGGGACCAAACATTGGTCTAATTAACTCATTGGCAAGTTTCGCACGTACAAACTCGTATGGCTTCCTAGAAACCCCTTATCGTAAAGTGGTTGATGGCGTGATTACTGATGAAGTTGAATACTTGTCAGCAATTGAAGAAGGCCGTTATGTGATTGCACAGGCAAATATTGAAATTGATTCTTCAAACAGAATGCTTGAAGAGCAAATTGCTTGTCGTCATAAAGGTGAATCAACCTTTATGCGTGCTGCTGACATTCAGTATATGGATGTATCACCACAACAGATCATTTCTGTTGCGGCATCACTTATTCCGTTCTTAGAACACGATGATGCTAACCGTGCATTGATGGGTGCAAACATGCAACGTCAAGCCGTACCTACTTTAAGAGCTGATAAGCCTCTTGTTGGTACTGGTATTGAGCGTACTCTTGCTGTTGACTCAGGTGTTGTTGTAGCTGCGAAACGTGGTGGTGTTATCGACTATGTTGATGCTAGCCGTATCGTAGTGAAAGTTAACGAAGCAGAATTGACTCCAGGTGAAGCTGGTATCGATATCTACAACTTGACTAAATACACTCGTTCTAACCAAAACACTTGTATTAACCAACGTCCTTGTTGTTCTGTTGGTGACCCAATTGTTCGTGGTGATGTATTAGCCGATGGCCCGTCTACCGATTTAGGTGACTTGGCTCTTGGTCAAAATATGCGTATCGCATTCATGCCTTGGAACGGTTATAACTTCGAAGATTCGATCTTAATCTCTGAGCGCGTAGCGCAAGAGGATCGTTTCACTACTATTCATATCCAAGAGCTTTCATGTATTGCTCGTGATACGAAATTAGGTAGCGAAGAAATTACTGCTGACATTCCAAATGTAGGTGAATCTGCTCTGTCTAAACTAGATGAGTCAGGTATCGTTTACATCGGTGCAGAAGTGAAAGGCGGCGACATTCTAGTTGGTAAAGTGACACCTAAAGGTGAAACACAGCTGACTCCAGAAGAGAAGCTTTTGCGTGCAATCTTCGGTGAAAAAGCTTCTGACGTTAAGGACAGCTCATTACGTGTTCCTAACTCAGTTAAAGGTACTATCATCGATGTTCAAGTTTTCACTCGTGACGGTATCGAAAAAGATAAGCGTGCGCTTGAAATTGAAGAGATGCATGTTAGCCAAGCGCGTAAAGATTTAGGCGAAGAGTTCGAAATCCTTGAAGAAGGTGTTTTGAGTCGTGCACGTAACTTATTACTATCTGTTGGTTTCTCTCAAGCTAAATTAGCTGAGTTACCACGTAAAGATGTATTAATTCAAGTTATCGATGACGAAGCTAAGCAAACTGAGCTTGAGCAATTAGCTGAGCAACATGAAGAGCTTAAAGCTGACTTCGATAAGAAGTTTGAAGTTAAACGTCGCAAAATCACCCAAGGTGATGACTTAGCACCTGGCGTACTTAAGATTGTTAAGGTTTACCTTGCAGTTAAACGTACTATCCAGCCTGGTGATAAGATGGCGGGTCGTCACGGTAACAAAGGTGTAATCTCTAAGATTTGCCCTATCGAAGACATGCCATACGATGAAACTGGTGATCCAGTTGATATCGTACTAAACCCATTGGGCGTACCATCGCGTATGAACATTGGTCAGGTACTAGAGGTTCACTTAGGTGCTGCTGCTAAGGGTATTGGTAATCGTATTACTGCTATGCTTGAAGAGCAACGTGAACTTGCTGAACTGCGCGACTACATCCGCCAGGTATATGAATTAGGTGACGAAGTTCTTCAGAAAGTCGACATCAACTCATTCACTGACGATGAAGTATTGCGTCTGGCTAAAAACCTTAAAGGTGGTTTACCAGTTGCTACGCCAGCTTTCGATGGTGCTAAAGAGAAAGAGATCAAGCAAATGCTTGAACTTGCAGGCTTACCTGACTCAGGCCAGTTAACATTATGTGACGGCCGTACCGGTAACGAATTTGAGCGTAAAGTAACTGTTGGTTACATGTACATGCTCAAACTGAACCATTTAGTTGATGACAAGATGCACGCCCGTTCTACTGGTTCGTACAGCTTAGTTACACAACAACCATTGGGCGGTAAAGCTCAATTCGGTGGTCAGCGTTTCGGTGAGATGGAAGTATGGGCACTAGAAGCATACGGTGCTGCATATACTCTACAGGAAATGCTAACGGTTAAATCAGATGACGTTAACGGTCGTACTCAGATGTATAAAAACATCGTCGACGGTAACCATCAGATGCACCCAGGCATGCCTGAGTCTTTCAACGTATTGTTGAAGGAAATTCGTTCACTTGGTATTAATATCGAGTTGGATCAAGAGTAAGCATCGCTCTTAAGCAATGTTTGGTAACCAAGGATGCTTTGCTTAGCAAAGCATCTGGTTTAACTCCTTCAGGAGAGAAACGTGAAAGACTTATTAAAGTTTCTTAAACAGCAAAGCAAGACTGAAGAATTTAACGGCATCAAAATTGGTTTGGCTTCGCCTGACCTGATCCGTTCTTGGTCTTTTGGTGAAGTTAAAAAGCCAGAAACCATTAACTACCGTACTTTCAAACCTGAACGTGAAGGTTTGTTCTGTGCGCGTATTTTCGGTCCTGTAAAAGATTACGAATGTTTGTGTGGTAAGTACAAACGTTTAAAGCACCGTGGTGTTATTTGTGAGAAGTGTGGCGTTGAAGTTACACAGACTAAAGTACGTCGTGAGCGTATGGGTCATATTGATCTTGCAAGCCCAGTGGCACATATTTGGTTCTTGAAATCACTTCCGAGTCGTATCGGTTTGATGCTTGATATGACGTTACGTGATATTGAGCGCGTACTGTATTTTGAATCTTTCGTTGTGATCGAGCCTGGCATGACCAGCCTTGAACGCGGCCAAATGCTGACAGAAGAAACATATCTTGATGCATTAGAAGAATACGGTGACGAGTTCGAAGCTAAAATGGGTGCTGAAGCAGTCTTAGACTTGCTACGTGCAATCAATTTAGAAGAACAAATCGATCAAATGCGTGAAGAGTTACCGTCAATTAACTCTGAAACCCGTCGTAAGAAGGTCACTAAGCGCCTTAAACTGATGGAAGCATTCTTCACTTCTGGCAACAAGCCTGAGTGGATGATCTTAAAAGTTTTACCAGTTCTACCACCTGATTTACGTCCTCTAGTTCCACTAGATGGCGGACGTTTTGCTACATCTGATTTGAACGACCTTTACCGTCGTGTAATCAACCGTAACAACCGTCTTAAGCGTCTATTAGATCTAGCTGCACCAGACATTATCGTACGTAACGAAAAGCGTATGTTACAAGAGTCTGTGGATGCACTATTAGATAATGGTCGTCGTGGTCGTGCTATTACAGGTTCTAACAAGCGTCCGCTTAAGTCTTTGGCCGATATGATCAAAGGTAAGCAAGGTCGTTTCCGTCAGAACTTACTTGGTAAACGTGTAGATTACTCTGGTCGTTCGGTTATTACCGTAGGTCCTACTTTACGTCTGCATCAGTGTGGTCTTCCTAAGAAGATGGCGCTTGAGCTATTCAAACCATTCATTTATGGCAAGTTAGAAGGTCGCGGTTTAGCTACGACTATTAAAGCTGCTAAGAAAATGGTTGAGCGTGAACAGGCTGAAGTATGGGATGTACTAGACGAAGTTATTCGTGAACATCCAGTAATGCTTAACCGTGCACCAACACTTCATAGACTGGGTATTCAAGCATTTGAACCTGTTCTTATTGAAGGTAAAGCAATCCAATTGCATCCATTAGTATGTGCGGCATATAACGCCGACTTCGATGGTGACCAAATGGCTGTGCACGTACCATTAACGCTTGAAGCTCAATTAGAAGCTCGTTCGTTAATGATGTCGACTAACAACATTCTTTCTCCAGCGAATGGTGAGCCTGTTATTACTCCGTCACAAGACGTTGTATTAGGTCTTTACTACACAAGCCGTGAATGTGTTAACGGTCGCGGTGAAGGCATGGCATTTATGTCAGTTGATGAAGTTGAAAAGGCTTACGCTACCGGCGCTGCAGAATTGCACGCACGCGTTAAAGTTCGTTTAACTGAAACAACGATTGATGCTAACGGCGAGAAAACACAAACACTGAATGTAGTTGATACTACAGTTGGTCGTGCGTTGTTATCACAGATCCTGCCTGAAGGCTTACCATTTGAACTGGTTAACCAGAACATGGGTAAGAAGCAGATCTCGAAATTGCTGAACACTTGTTACCGTACACTAGGTCTTAAAGATACTGTTATCTTCGCTGACCAATTAATGTATACCGGTTTCCGTTATGCGACTATCTCTGGTGCCTCTGTTGGTATCAACGATATGGTTATCCCGGATGAGAAATATACTTTAGTTGAAGAAGCTGAACGTGAAGTGCTTGAAATTCAAGAGCAGTTCCAATCAGGTCTTGTTACCGCCGGTGAGCGTTACAACAAAGTTATCGATATTTGGGCAAGCACCAACGATAAAATCTCTAAAGCGATGATGGACAACTTGAAAAAAGAAGTTGTTATTAATCGTGATGGTGAGGAAGAAGAGCAAGATTCGTTTAACAGCATCTATATGATGGCTGACTCGGGCGCTCGTGGTAGTGCTGCACAGATTCGTCAGCTAGCTGGTATGCGTGGTCTGATGGCTAAGCCAGATGGCTCAATCATCGAAACCCCAATTACAGCTAACTTCCGTGAAGGTTTGAACGTATCACAGTACTTCATCTCTACTCACGGTGCGCGTAAAGGTCTTGCCGATACCGCACTGAAAACAGCTAACTCGGGTTACCTAACTCGTCGTCTTGTTGATGTTGCACAAGATTTAGTTGTAATTGAAGATGATTGTGGTTCAGTGGGTGGCTTGACTATGAAGCCGTTGATCGAAGGTGGTGATGTTAAAGAGCCGCTTCGTGAACGTGTTCTAGGTCGTGTAGTGTCTGTTGACGTACTTGAGCCAGGTACTGAAAAAGTACTTGCCCCACGTAACACATTACTAGATGAAGCATGGTGTGATCTTCTTGAAGAACATAGCGTCGATGAAGTTATCGTTCGTTCTGTTATTTCTTGTGAAACCGACTTTGGTGTGTGTGCTGCTTGTTACGGTCGTGATTTAGCACGTGGTCATATTATTAACCACGGTGAAGCAATCGGTGTTGTGGCTGCTCAATCAATTGGTGAGCCTGGTACACAGCTTACGATGCGTACCTTCCATATTGGTGGTGCTGCATCTCGTGACTCAGCTGACAACAATGTTCAAGTTAAAAACAGTGGTACTCTGAAGCTACATAACGCTAAACACGTTACTAGCATCGAGAACAAACTGGTTATCGTATCGCGTTCTTCTGAAGTAGCGATTATTGATGAACTTGGTCGTGAGAAAGAACGTTACCGTGTACCTTACGGTACAGTGCTAGAGCAACTAGAAGATACGGAAGTGACTTCAGGCGCAATTATTGCGAACTGGGATCCACATACTCACCCTATCATTTCAGAAGTTGCGGGTACGGTTAAATTTGTCGATATGATTGAAGGCGTTACTATGACGCGTCAAACAGACGACTTAACTGGTCTTTCTTCGGTTGTCGTTATCGATCCAGGTGCTCGTCCTACTGCTGGTAAAGAAATGCGTCCAGCTATCCGTCTAATCGACGCTGCTGGCAATGATCTTATGATCCCTGGTACTGATGTACCAGCGCAATACTTCTTACCGGGTAACGCGATTGTAGCTAAAGATGATAACGCGCAAATCAACGTTGGTGACGCATTAGCACGTATTCCTCAAGAATCGTCTAAAACACGCGATATTACCGGTGGTCTGCCACGAGTTGCTGACTTGTTCGAAGCTCGTAAACCAAAAGAACCCGCTATTCTTGCTGAAATCTCAGGTACCATTTCGTTTGGTAAAGAGACAAAAGGTAAAGTACGCCTAGTCATCAGCCCAGCTGATGGTAGCGAGCACTACGAAGAGATGATCCCTAAGTGGCGTAATCTTAATGTGTTCGAAGGTGAAAAAGTTGAACGTGGTGAAGTTATTGCTGACGGCCCAGAAGCTGCACATGACATCTTACGTTTACGTGGTATCCATCATGTTGCTAACTACATTGTTGATGAAGTCCAAGACGTTTACCGTCTACAGGGTGTAAAAATCAACGATAAGCATATTGAAGTTATCATTCGCCAAATGCTACGTAAGTGTTTAATCACTGATGCTGGTGATTCAAACTTCTTAGAAGGCGAACAAGCTGAAGTTTCTCGCGTGAAGATTGCTAACCGTGAGCTTGAAGCTCAAGGTAAAGCGCCTGCGAAGTTCGAGCGTGAATTATTAGGTATTACCAAAGCTTCTTTGGCTACTGAATCATTCATCTCAGCTGCATCGTTCCAAGAAACGACGCGTGTACTAACTGAAGCTGCTGTTGGTGGTAAGAGTGATCAATTACGTGGTCTGAAAGAAAACGTTATCGTTGGTCGTCTAATCCCAGCCGGTACTGGTTATGCGTATCACACTGCTCGTAACGAAGCGCGTGCTAATGTTAAAGATGAAGGTGCTGAAGCACCGGTTATCACTGCTAGTGAAGCAGAGAAGAACTTAGCCGACTTACTTAACTTGGCCGGAAGTGCCGACTAAAGTAAACGTTATGTTAAAAAAAGGCGCCTTTGGCGCCTTTTTTATTGGAAATTGCACGAAAAGTTGTCTATTTCTTGACAGTTGGCCATTACCTTTCTAAACTTTCGCGTCCCATCATAGTGGGATATAGATTTTTCACACAAAATTGTTGAGATTATTCAACTGAACGGAGCTATTCATGGCAACTGTAAACCAGTTGGTACGTAAGCCTCGCTCGCCAAAAGTCGAAAAGACTAATGTGCCAGCGTTGGATTCGTGTCCACAAAAACGTGGTGTTTGTACTCGTGTTTACACTACAACACCTAAAAAACCTAACTCTGCACTACGTAAAGTAGCACGTGTTCGCTTAACTAACGGTTTCGAAGTTACTTCGTACATCGGTGGTGAAGGTCACAACTTGCAGGAACATAGTGTAATTCTAATCCGTGGCGGTCGTGTTAAAGATCTACCGGGTGTGCGTTACCACACTATCCGCGGTGCATTAGATTGTGCTGGCGTTAGTGCTCGTCGCCAAGGCCGTTCTAAGTACGGTGCTAAGCGTCCTAAGTCATAACTTGTCCGTTTAAGTAAGGCCAAGCTAGTTAAAAATATTCCAGTTTTGGAAATACCTGAAGCATACGGAGAATTGTTATGCCAAGACGTCGCGTTGTAGGACAACGTAAAATCCTACCAGATCCAAAGTTTAAAAGTGAGTTGCTGGCTAAGTTCATCAACGTCATTATGGTTGACGGTAAAAAGTCAACTGCTGAAAAAATTATCTACAAGGCTCTTGATGTTGTCGCTGAAAAGAAAAGCGAAGATCATTTAAGTATCCTTGAAGCAGCTCTTGATAATGTTCGCCCTTCAGTCGAGGTTAAATCTCGTCGTGTTGGTGGTTCAACTTATCAAGTACCATGTGAAGTTCGTCCAGTGCGTCGTAACGCACTAGCGATGCGCTGGTTAGTTGAAGCTGCTCGCAAGCGTGGTGAAAAATCTATGGCTCTACGTCTAGCAGGTGAAATGTTAGATGCATCTGAAAACAAAGGTACTGCTGTTAAGAAGCGTGAAGACGTGCATCGCATGGCTGAAGCTAACAAAGCCTTTGCTCATTACCGTTGGTAATTTGATGGAGTGGGCGTTAGCCCACTCCATATTGTTGATATTTTCTAAAGCATTTGCTTTAGGTGAGAGGGTATAAATAGTGGCTCGTACAACCCCAATTGAGCGTTATCGTAATATCGGTATTGTTGCTCATGTGGATGCAGGTAAAACTACCACAACAGAACGTGTTCTGTTCTATACCGGTTTGTCTCATAAAATCGGTGAGGTGCATGACGGCGCCGCTACTACAGACTGGATGGTACAAGAGCAAGAGCGTGGTATTACTATCACTTCAGCTGCTGTAACAACCTTCTGGCGTGGAATGGATGCTCAATTCACCGAACATCGCATTAATATCATCGATACCCCTGGTCACGTTGATTTTACTATTGAAGTAGAGCGCTCATTACGTGTACTTGATGGAGCTGTAGTTGTATTCTGCGGTTCATCAGGCGTAGAGCCTCAATCAGAGACTGTTTGGCGTCAAGCTAACAAGTATGAAGTCCCTCGTATGGTGTTCGTCAATAAGATGGACCGTGCAGGTGCTGACTTCGATAGTGTCATTGACCAAATCCGTAATCGCTTAGGTGCTACTTGTGTTCCGATTCAATTGAATATCGGTGCAGAAGAGAACTTCAAAGGGGTTATTGATTTAATTAAGATGAAAGCGATTAACTGGTCTGAAGAAGATCAGGGAACGACTTTCTCTTATGAAGAAATTCCTGCAGATCTTTTAGCCAAGGCTGAAGAGATGCATGAGTATCTCGTGGAAAGTGCAGCAGAAGCCTCTGATGAATTAATGGAAAAGTACCTTGAAGAAGGCACTTTATCTGAATCAGAGATAAAACTTGCACTACGTCAGCGCACAATTAACAACGAAATCGTTTTAGCAACTTGCGGTTCTGCTTTTAAGAACAAAGGTGTCCAAGCGGTGTTGGATGCGGTAGTTGACTATCTTCCTGCTCCTGTCGAAGTTCCTGCTATTAAGGGTGTCGATGAGAATGAGAATGAAGTGGAACGCCCATCAGACGATAACGCGCCATTTGCTGCGTTAGCGTTTAAAATTGCGACTGATCCATTTGTTGGAACTTTAACCTTTATCCGTGTATATTCAGGCGTACTAGAGTCGGGTGCTGCAGTTTACAATTCTGTTAAACAGAAACGTGAACGAGTAGGTCGAATCGTACAAATGCATGCAAATGACCGTACAGAGCTGAAAGAAGTTCGTGCTGGTGATATTGCCGCGGCAATTGGTTTAAAAGAAGTGACAACAGGCGATACTCTTTGCGCAAACGATCACAAAGTGATTCTAGAGCGTATGGAGTTTCCAGAACCTGTAATTACCATTGCCGTTGAGCCTCGCTCTAAAGCAGACCAAGATAAAATGGGGATTGCGCTACAAAAGTTAGCGGCTGAAGATCCTTCTTTTAGAGTGGAAACTGATGAAGAGTCTGCTCAAACATTGATTTCTGGCATGGGTGAATTACATTTAGATATTATCGTAGACCGTATGCGTCGCGAATTTAATGTCGAATGTAACGTAGGTAAACCTCAGGTTGCCTATCGTGAAACGATTCGCTCTTCAGTTGAAGTGGAAGGTAAATTTATACGCCAATCAGGCGGACGTGGTCAATTTGGTCATGTTTGGTTGAAGATTGAACCATTGGAAGATGGTGCAGGCTATGAATTTGTCAATGAAATTGTTGGCGGTGCAGTTCCTCGTGAATTCATCCCTTCAGTAGACAAAGGTATTCAAGAGCAAATGAAAAACGGTGTTTTAGCCGGTTATCCTATGCTCGATGTGAAAGTAACCTTATTTGATGGCTCATATCATGATGTCGATTCAAATGAGATGGCTTTCAAGATTGCTGGTTCAATGGGCTTCAAAAAGGGTGCGCTTGAAGCAAGCCCTGTGTTACTAGAACCAACAATGAAAGTGGAAATTACCACACCAGAAAATAACATGGGCGATGTAGTAGGTGACTTAAACCGACGTCGTGGTGTGATTGATGGGATGGACGATGGCTTGGGTGGTGTTAAGATTATCCATGCAACAGTTCCGCTTTCAGAAATGTTTGGTTATGCGACTGACTTGCGTAGTGCAACTCAGGGGCGTGCTTCTTACTCTATGGAGTTTGCTAAGTATGCTGACGCACCATCAAACATTGCAAATGCGATTATTGAATCACGTACCTAAACACTATTTGGGTGCTTAACTAAATGTTATATAGCTCGTACTCGAGCACTTCTGAAAAGAAAGGAATATATCGTGGCTAAAGAAAAATTTGAACGTAATAAACCGCACGTAAACGTGGGTACAATTGGTCACGTCGACCATGGTAAAACAACGCTAACTGCTGCAATCTCAGCTGTTTTAACCAAAACTTACGGTGGTGAAGTTAAAGATTTCGCACAAATCGATAACGCTCCAGAAGAGCGTGAGCGCGGTATTACAATTAATACTTCTCACATCGAATATGACACACCTACACGTCACTACGCACACGTAGATTGTCCTGGTCACGCCGATTATGTTAAGAACATGATTACTGGTGCTGCTCAAATGGATGGCGCTATCTTAGTAGTTGCTGCTACAGATGGTCCAATGCCACAAACACGTGAGCACATCCTGCTTTCACGTCAGGTTGGTGTACCTTTCATCATCGTATTCATGAACAAATGTGACATGGTTGACGATGAAGAACTACTTGAATTAGTAGAAATGGAAGTTCGTGAACTTCTTTCTGAATATGACTTCCCAGGTGATGACTTACCAGTTATCCAAGGTTCTGCACTTAAAGCCCTTGAAGGCGATGCAGCTTGGGAACCAAAGATTATCGAACTAGCTGAAGCGTTAGATTCGTACATCCCAGAGCCAGAGCGTGACATTGATAAGCCGTTCCTACTTCCAATTGAAGATGTATTCTCAATTTCAGGTCGTGGTACAGTTGTTACTGGTCGTGTTGAGCGTGGTATCATCCGCGTTGGTGAAGAAGTTGAAATCGTTGGTGTTAAAGAAACGACTAAGACTACTTGTACTGGTGTTGAAATGTTCCGCAAGCTTCTTGACGAAGGTCGTGCTGGCGAAAACTGTGGTGTTCTTTTACGTGGTACTAAGCGTGAAGATGTTGAGCGTGGTCAAGTATTGGCACAGCCAGGTACTATCACTCCTCACACTACATTCGAATCAGAAGTATACGTGTTAAGCAAAGAAGAAGGCGGACGTCACACTCCATTCTTCAAAGGCTACCGTCCACAGTTCTACTTCCGTACAACTGACGTAACTGGTACTATCGAGCTTCCAGAAGGCGTAGAAATGGTAATGCCTGGTGATAACATTAAAATGGTTGTTACACTAATCTACCCAATCGCGATGGACGACGGTTTACGTTTCGCTATCCGTGAAGGTGGCCGTACTGTTGGTGCTGGTGTTGTAGCTAAAATCGTTGCTTAATAGCGACCTTTAGTAAACACTTTAAAAAGGAAGCTTCGGCTTCCTTTTTTGTTTTTATTGCTTTTTGTTTTTATCCCTGTAAAATCCACCGCCTTGAACAAATGAACTAGATTGAAGAGTTTTTGTTCGAAGGGGTTGATCTCTCATCTGATATCTGTATAATTCCCCTTCGCTGTCCTAGACAGTGTAATATAATGTTTAATCATAAGGATTATTCATTTTCATAATTGACTCCGATTGGGAGTCTACGGTTAAATCATCTCGCTCTGCTTTTCCATTGGGAAGAAGCTAGAGGGTGATTTTTTATGTGTGCATTTTAGGAGCTCTGGTCAATGCAGAACCAAAGAATCCGTATCCGCTTGAAAGGTTTTGATCATCGTTTGATCGATCAATCAACAGCGGAAATCGTTGAAACTGCTAAGCGTACAGGCGCTCAGGTTCGTGGTCCAATTCCACTACCTACGCGTAAAGAACGTTATACCATTTTGACTTCTCCGCACGTCAACAAAGACGCTCGTGACCAATACGAAATTCGTACTCACAAGCGCTTAGTTGACATCGTAGAGCCAACTGAAAAGACTGTAGACGCATTAATGCGTTTAGATCTTGCCGCTGGTGTCGACGTTCAAATTAGCTTAGGTTAATTGAGATCCTTAGAAGAGGTTTGAAAGATGGCTATCGGTCTTATTGGTCGTAAAGTGGGTATGACTCGCATCTTCACAGAAGATGGCGCTTCTATCCCTGTAACAGTGATTGAAATTGCTGGTAACCGTGTTACTCAAGTGAAAACTTTAGAAACTGACGGATACCGTGCTCTTCAAGTAACTACTGGTACCAAAAAAGCCAATCGCATCACCAAACCAGAAGCAGGTCATTTTGCTAAGAGCGGCGTTGAAGCCGGTCGAGGTTTATGGGAATTGCGTTTGGCTGATGGTGAATGTGAAGGCGTTGAAGTTGGTGCTGAACTTAATGTTGATATCTTCGCAGATACAGCAAAAGTTGATGTTACTGGTCAATCTAAAGGTAAGGGCTTCCAAGGCGGTATTAAACGCTGGAATTTCCACGCTCAAGATATGACACATGGTAACTCTTTGGCTCATAGAATCTAATGGTTCTATCGGTCAAAACCAGACACCTGGTCGCGTTTTCAAAGGTAAGAAAATGTCTGGCCACATGGGTGCCGAGCAAGTAACTACTCAAAATCTAGACGTTGTACGTGTAGATGCAGAGCGTAACTTGTTATTGGTAAAAGGTGCTGTTCCTGGCGCTACCAATGGTGACTTGATTATCAAGCCAGCCGTTAAAGCATAGGTCTGAGGAGATAGTAATGGAATTGGTATTGAAAGACGCGCAAAGCGCTCTTGAAGTTTCCGAAACTACCTTCGGCCGTGACTTTAACGAGGCATTGGTTCATCAGGTAGTTGTAGCTTACGCTGCAAACGCGCGTCAGGGCACTCGTGCTCAACAGACTCGTGCGGAAGTAACTGGCTCAGGCAAAAAGCCTTGGCGCCAGAAAGGCACAGGCCGAGCTCGTGCCGGTAGTGTTAAAGGCCCGATCTGGCGTGGCGGTGGCGTAACATTCGCTGCTAAAACTCAAGATCACAGCCAAAAAGTTAACAAAAAGATGTACCGTGGTGCTTTAAAGAGCATTCTTTCTGAATTGGTACGTCAAGAGCGTTTAGTCGTTGTTGAATCTTTTGGTGTTGAAGCTCCTAAAACTAAAGAGCTGAAAGCTAAACTAAAAGAAATGAACTTAGAAGACGTTCTAATTGTTACTGCAGATGTTGATGAGAATTTATTCTTAGCAGCACGCAACTTATACAAGGTTGACGTACGTGACGTAGCGGGTCTAGACCCAGTTAGTCTAATCGCGTTCAACACTGTTCTTGTTACTGCTGATGCAGTGAAGCAAATCGAGGAGATGCTAGCATGATCACCGAAGAACGTTTGCTAAAAGTTATTCTTGCTCCACATATCTCTGAAAAGAGTACTGTACTAGCTGAGAAAAACAACACTGTAGTTTTCCGCGTAGCAATCGATGCGACTAAAGCAGAGATTAAAGCTGCTGTAGCTCAGCTATTCGAAGTTGAAGTTGATAGTGTCCGCACTTTGGTAAACAAAGGCAAAACTAAGCGCACTGGTGGCCGTGTTGGTCGTCGTAGCGATTGGAAAAAAGCCTATGTAACTTTAGCTGCTGGTGCTGACATCGATTTCGTTGGCGGCGCTGAGTAAGCAAAGGAGAATTATCATGGCAGTTATTAAGTGTAAGCCAACCTCTCCAGGTCGTCGCCACGTTGTTAAAGTGGTGAACAGCGACTTGCATAAAGGGAAACCTTTTGCAGGCCTGTTGGCTAAGAAATCTAAAAGTGGTGGCCGTAACAATACTGGTCGTATCACTGTTCGTCACGTAGGTGGTGGACACAAGCAGCATTACCGTATTATTGACTTCAAACGCAATAAAGATGGTATTCCTGCAAAAATCGAACGTCTTGAGTATGATCCGAACCGTACAGCTAACATCGCGTTAGTACTATACGCAGACGGTGAGCGTCGTTACATTCTTGCTGCTAAAGGCATGCAAGCTGGTGACGCTATCCAATCTGGTTTGGATGCAGACATCAAAACTGGTAACGCAATGCCGCTTCGCAACATCCCAGTGGGTAGTGTTGTGCACGCAGTAGAAATGAAACCTGGTAAAGGTGCTCAAATCGCGCGTTCAGCTGGTGCTTATGTTCAAGTTGTTGCTCGTGATAACCAATATGCAACTTTACGTCTTCGCTCTGGCGAAATGCGCAAAGTTCCAGTTGATTGTCGCGCAACATTCGGTGAAGTTGGTAATGCCGAGCACATGCTACGCCAGTTAGGTAAAGCAGGTGCTAAACGCTGGAGAGGCGTACGCCCTACAGTTCGTGGTGTTGCAATGAACCCGGTTGACCATCCACATGGTGGTGGTGAAGGCCGTACTTCTGGTGGACGTCACCCAGTGAGTCCATGGGGTGTGCCAACTAAGGGTTATAAAACTCGTAGTAATAAGCTCACCGACAAGTACATCGTACGTCGTCGTAATAAATAGTAAGAGGATTCGCCCATGCCACGTTCTCTCAAGAAAGGTCCTTTCATTGACCTGCACTTGCTGAAGAAGGTAGAGAAAGCGATGGAAGCGGGAGATAAAAAGCCAATTAAAACTTGGTCTCGCCGCTCAATGATCATCCCAAATATGATTGGGTTGACCATCGCTGTCCATAATGGTCGTCAGCACGTACCTGTGTTCGTAACTGACGAAATGATCGGTCATAAGCTTGGTGAATTTTCACCAACTCGCACTTATCGCGGCCATGCTGCAGATAAGAAAGCGAAGAAGCGTTAATACGGGAGACATAAGATGGAAGTTTTAGCTAAACATCGTTTTGCCCGTACGTCTGCGCAGAAGGCCCGTCTAGTTGCTGATCAAATTCGAGGTTTGCCTGTTTCTAAGGCTCTTGAAATTTTGACCTTCAGCCCTAAGAAAGCCGCCGTACTGGTTAAGAAAGTACTAGATTCAGCTATCGCAAACGCCGAACACAACGAAGGTGCAGATATCGATGAGCTTAAAGTTGGCCAAGTCTTCGTTGACGAAGCACCAACTATGAAGCGCATCATGCCTCGTGCCAAAGGCCGCGCTGATCGTATCATGAAGCGTACCAGCCACATTACTGTGGTTGTATCAGATCGCTAGGAGAAGAGAGCAATGGGACAGAAAGTACATCCTAATGGTATCCGTCTGGGTATCACAAAGCCTTGGATCTCTACTTGGTACGCCGATAAAGCAGATTATGCAAATAATTTGCACAGCGACTATGAAGTTCGTCAATATCTCACTGAGAAATTGAAGGCTGCATCAGTATCTAAAATCGTTATCGAGCGTCCTGCGAAGAGCATCCGCGTTACTATTCACACTGCCCGTCCAGGTGTTGTGATTGGTAAGAAAGGTGAAGACGTTGAAGTATTACGTGCATATGTATCTAAAATTACAGGCACTACTGCTCAAATCAACATCGCTGAGATCCGCAAGCCTGAGTTAGACGCAAAGCTTGTTGCTGACAGTATTGCACAGCAATTAGAGCGTCGCGTTATGTTCCGTCGCGCTATGAAGCGTGCAGTTCAAAACGCAATGCGCATTGGTGCTCAAGGTATCAAAGTTGAAGTGAGCGGCCGTTTAGGCGGTGCTGAAATCGCACGTTCTGAATGGTATCGTGAAGGTCGTGTACCTCTACATACCTTACGTGCTGATATCGACTATTCTACTTCTGAAAGTCACACTCAATATGGTGTGATTGGTGTTAAAGTTTGGATCTTCAAAGGCGAAGTTCTAGACGGTATCATCCCAGCTTTAGAAGAGCCGAAGCAACAGCCGAAGCGCAAGCCTCGTGGTAAATAGGAGAAACTTTTATGCTGCAACCTAAACGTATGAAGTTTCGCAAGATGTTCAAAGGCCGCAACCGTGGTCTAGCGAACGGTACTGAAGTTAGCTTTGGTACTTTCGGTTTGAAAGCAGTCGGCCGTGGCCGTTTAACTGCACGTCAAATCGAATCTGCACGTCGTGCCATGACACGTCACATTAAACGTCAAGGACAAATTTGGATTCGAGTTTTCCCTGACAAGCCTATTACCTCTAAGCCTCTTGAAGTGCGTATGGGTAAAGGTAAAGGTAACGTTGAATACTGGGTATGTCAGATTCAACCTGGTAAGGTTCTTTATGAGATGAATGGTGTATCTGAAGAGTTAGCGCGTGAAGCGTTTGCTTTAGCATCTGCCAAGCTTCCTATTAAGACTACCTTCGTAACTAAGACGGTGATGTAATGAAAGCGAGCGAACTAAGAGAAAAGAGCGTTGAAGAACTTAACGCTGAACTACTTGGTCTGCTGCGTGAGCAGTTTAACCTGCGTATGCAACACGCTACTGGTCAGTTGACTCAAACGAATCAATTGAAATTAGTGCGTCGTAACATTGCACGTGTTAAGACCATTATTACTTCTAAGGCAGGTGTGTAATGTCTGATAAAGCCCGTACTATGCAAGGTCGAGTTCTTAGCAACAAAATGGATAAGTCTATTACTGTTGCTATTGCACGCCAAGTGAAACATCCTATTTATGGGAAGTACATTAAGCGTACAACTAAGATCCATGCACATGACGAAACAAATCAGTGTAACGAAGGTGACGTAGTGACTATTAGTCAGTGTCGTCCTCTTTCTAAGACTAAGTCTTGGACACTAGTTGAAGTAGTAACAAAGGCCTAATATTTCATTAGGTTATAGTAAACGGCTCCAAAGTTTGGGGCCGTTTGTTTTTTTCTGCTATGCAATCCAAAATATTGGTGTTATACTTGCGCGCCATTTTTGACTAAATTGTTGTTGATTGGTTTTACATCAAACAAGAACAGGTTAGTTCATAAAATGGTCGAAATGATGATCCCAATGTTGGGATTTTGTGTAGTAACGATAGCGGAGCACTTAAAATGATCCAAATGCAATCGACTCTAGACGTCGCGTGTAACAGTGGCGCTCGTAGAGTTCAGTGTATTAAGGTCTTGGGTGGCTCTCATCGTCGTTATGCCGGTATCGGCGACGTCATCAAGGTTTCTGTTAAAGAAGCTATTCCTCGCGCTAAAGCGAAGAAAGGTGATGTATATAACGCGGTGGTAGTCCGTACTAAGAAAGGCGTACGTCGTCCAGATGGTTCTGTCATTCGCTTCGATCGGAATGCAGCAGTTTTGCTTAACGCAAACCTTGCACCGATTGGTACTCGTATTTTTGGACCAGTGACACGTGAATTGCGTACAGAGCAGTTTATGAAAATCGTCTCTCTGGCACCAGAAGTACTGTAAGGAGCTTCAAAATGGCAGCTAAAATCCGTCGTGAAGACGAAGTAATTGTACTAGCAGGTAAAGACAAGGGTAAACGCGCAAAAGTTTCTCAAGTCCTACCTACTGGTAAGTTGATTGTTGAAGGCATCAATCTTGTTAAAAAACACCAAAAGCCAAACCCACAATTGGGCGTAACTGGCGGCGTTATCGAGAAAGAAGCACCGATACAAGCATCAAACGTAGCGATCTTTAACCAAGCCACAGGCAAGGCAGATCGTGTTGGTTTCCGATTCGAAGACGGCAAAAAAGTCCGTTTCTTTAAATCGAATAGTGAACTCATTAAGTAAACGGAGTAAACGATGGCGAAACTGCATGATAAATATCAAGAGACTGTTATCGCGGAACTTTCTAAAAAGTTCGGTTATACCAGTGTCATGCAAGTCCCTCGGATTGAAAAAATCACCCTTAACATGGGTGTAGGCGAAGCAGTTGCAGACAAGAAAGTTATGGAGCATGCGCTCCGTGATATGACTGCAATCGCTGGTCAAAAACCAGTTGTAACTGTTGCACGTAAATCAGTTGCTGGTTTTAAAATCCGTGAAGGCTACCCTATTGGCTGTAAAGTTACCCTACGCGGTGAGCGTATGTGGGAATTTTTAGAGCGTTTAGTTGACATTGCAATCCCACGTATTCGTGACTTCCGTGGCCTAAGCGCAAAAGCGTTTGACGGTCGTGGTAACTACGCAATGGGTGTGCGTGAGCAAATCATCTTCCCAGAAATCGATTACGATAAAATCGATAAGATTCGTGGTATGGATATTGTTATCACTACTACTGCGAAGAATGATGAAGAAGGTCGTGCTTTGTTAGACGCATTTAACTTCCCATTCAAGAAATAAGGGTAGCATAATGGCAAAATCATCTATGAAAGCACGTGAAGCAAAGCGTGCACAGCTCGTAGCTAAATATGCTGAAAAGCGTTTAGCACTTAAGGCTTTAATCAGCGCTCCTGATACTTCTGAAGAAGATCGTTGGGATGCTGTACTTAAGTTACAAGCTCTACCTCGTGATTCTAGCGCTGCGCGTCAACGCAACCGTTGTAATCAAACTGGTCGCCCACATGGTGTTCTACGTAAATTCGGCCTTAGCCGTATTAAACTACGTGAAGCAACTATGCGTGGTGAAGTTCCTGGTCTGCGTAAGGCCAGCTGGTAAGCACTTGTCACGGAGTAAGCTAATATGAGCATGCAAGATCCTATTGCGGATATGTTAACACGTATTCGTAACGGCCAAGCTGCTAACAAAGTATCAGTTAAGATGCCTTCAGCTAAGTTAAAAGTAGCAATTGCGAAATTACTTAAAGACGAAGGTTATATTACTGACTACGCCGTAGCAGAAGAAGCCAAGCCTGAATTAGAAATCACTTTAAAGTATTTCCAAGGCAACCCAGTCGTTGAGACTATCCAGCGCGTTTCTCGCCCAGGTCTTCGTATTTACAAAGGTAAACACGAACTTCCTAAGGTGATGGGCGGACTAGGTGTCGCAATTGTGTCCACTTCTAAAGGCTTGATGACCGATCGTGCTGCCCGCCTAAATGGCATGGGTGGCGAGGTTATCTGCTACGTAGCGTAAGGAGCTAGGTATGTCACGTGTCGCAAAAGCACCAGTGTCTATTCCTACCGGCGTAGAGGTGACCTTAAACGAACAGACTATTACTGTAAAAGGTACTAAAGGTAGTCTGACTCGAGAAATCAACAAAGCGGTAAATGTTGAACTAGAAAACGGTGTACTAACGTTTGGTCCAGTTGAAGGCGTTTCTAACGCTTGGGCTCAAGCAGGTACTGCTCGTGCACTAGTAAACAACATGGTTGTTGGTGTATCTGAAGGATTCGTTAAGAAATTAAAGTTAATTGGTGTTGGTTACCGTGCAAAAATTGCTGGTAAAGACATTGACCTAACTTTAGGTTTCTCACACCCTTTGGTTCACAAACTGCCCGCAGGTGTTACTGCAGAGTGTCCTAGCCAAACTGATATCGTACTTTCGGGTGTTGATAAGCAGTTAGTTGGTCAGGTCGCTGCTGAGATTCGTGGATACCGTCCACCAGAGCCTTACAAAGGCAAAGGTGTTCGCTATGCAGACGAACAAGTACGCCGTAAAGAGGCTAAGAAGAAGTAGGTAACGCGATATGGATAAGAAAACATCTCGCTTACGCCGCGCTACTCGCGCTCGTAAGAAGATCCAAGAGCTGGGCGTGAATCGTCTGGTTGTACATCGTACACCGCGTCACATTTATGCTCAGGTTATTAATCCTGAAGCTCAGGTAGTGGCAGTTGCTTCAACCGTTGAGAAAGCGGTTAAAGAGCTACTAAAGAGTACCGGTAACGTAGACGCGGCTAAAGCAGTAGGTAAAACTGTTGCTGAGCGTGCGATCGAAAAAGGTGTAACTTCGGTTGCATTCGACCGTTCTGGTTTCAAGTATCACGGACGCGTAGCAGCACTAGCTGACGCAGCTCGTGAAGCTGGCCTGAAATTCTAAGGGGTTATAAAAATGGCTAAATTAGAAGCTCAGCAGAAAGACGATTTGCAAGAGAAATTAATTGCAGTTAATCGTGTTTCTAAAGTAGTTAAAGGTGGTCGTATCTTTAGCTTCACCGCACTAACAGTGGTAGGTGATGGTAATGGTAAGATCGGCTATGGCTATGGTAAAGCGCGCGAAGTTCCAGCTGCTATTCAAAAAGCAATGGAAAAAGCCCGTCGTAACATGGTAACCGTAGAGTTGAATGCAGGTACACTGCATCATCCAGTTAAAGGTCGCCATACTGGTTCGCGTGTTTACATGCAACCAGCATCGGAAGGTACCGGTATTATTGCCGGTGGCGCAATGCGTGCCGTATTGGAAGTTGCAGGCGTTCATAACGTTCTGTCTAAAGCATACGGTTCTACTAACCCGATCAACATCGTTCGCGCAACTGTAGATGCGTTGGTGCACATGAAGTCACCATCACAAATTGCAGCTAAGCGTGGCCTGAATGTTGATGAAATTCGAGGTTAATGCACCATGGCTACTAAAACGTTTAAAGTAACACAGACAAAGAGTGCGATTGGTCGTTTGCCAAAGCACCGTGCCTGTTTATTAGGTCTAGGCCTAAGACGTATTGGCCACACTGTTGAAGTAGAAGATACTCCTTCTGTTCGCGGTATGGTTAATAAAGTTTACTACATGGTTAAGGTGGAGGATTAATAATGCGTTTAAATACTCTATCTCCAGCAGCAGGCTCTAAGCGTGCTCCTAAGCGTGTAGGTCGTGGTATTGGTTCTGGTTTAGGTAAAACTGCCGGTCGTGGTCATAAGGGACAAAAGTCTCGTTCTGGCGGCGGTGTGCGTATCGGTTTTGAGGGTGGTCAAATGCCTCTTAAAATTCGTTTACCTAAGTTCGGTTTCACTTCACGCAAAGCTTTGGTTTCAGCTGAAGTTCGTTTACTAGAACTAGCAAAAGTTAACGGTGATGTTATCGACCTTAACGCTCTGAAAGATGCGAACGTAATTACTCGCAACATACAGTTTGCGAAAATCGTTCTTTCAGGTACCATTGAACGCCCAGTGACCGTAAAAGGTCTGAAGGTAACCAAAGGTGCACGTGCAGCTATTGAAGCTGCCGGCGGTAAGATCGAGGAATAATACGTCGATGGCAAAACCAGGACTTGATTTAAAAAGCGCGAAAGGCGGTTTATCAGAATTGAAAACTCGTCTCCTGTTCGTGATTGGTGCAATTATCGTCTTTAGAGCCGGTTCGTTTGTACCAATTCCTGGTATTGACGCAGCTGTGTTAGCAGAGTTGTTTGCTCAACAAAAAGATACCATCCTAGGCATGTTTAACATGTTCTCGGGTGGTGCTTTAGAGCGTGCTTCTATCTTTGCTCTTGGTATCATGCCGTACATTTCGGCATCGATTATCATGCAGTTGTTGACTGTGGTTCATCCTGCCCTTGCTGAATTGAAAAAAGAAGGCGAGTCAGGAAGAAAGAAAATCAGTCAATATACAAGATACGGAACGCTTGTGTTGGGTACACTCCAATCAATCGGTATCGCGACAGGTTTACCAAGCCTAGTACCTGGCCTTGTTGCCAATGTAGGTTTTGGTTTTTACTTTGTAGCAGTTGTCAGCTTAGTGACAGGAACAATGTTCCTTATGTGGCTAGGTGAACAGATTACCGAGCGTGGTATTGGTAATGGTATCTCGATATTAATTTTCGCAGGTATTGTTGCTGGTCTACCTTCTGCTATCGGCCAAACGGCTGAACAGGCTCGTCAAGGTGATTTGAATGTACTGGTACTGTTGTTATTAGCGGTAATTGTATTTGCTGTAACTTATTTGGTTGTATTTGTAGAACGTGGTCAACGTCGTATCGTCGTTAACTACGCTAAGCGTCAACAAGGCCGTAAGGTGTTTGCTGCGCAAAGTACTCATTTACCACTTAAAGTTAATATGGCAGGTGTAATTCCACCAATTTTTGCATCCAGCATTATTTTGTTCCCAGGCACACTGGCTCAGTGGTTTGGACAAAATGAGTCTATGTCATGGTTAAGCGATTTCGCTTTAGCTGTGTCACCAGGACAACCGCTGTATTCATTATTGTATGCGACAGCTATCGTATTCTTCTGTTTCTTCTATACTGCGTTGGTGTTTAACCCACGCGAAACAGCAGATAACTTGAAGAAGAGTGGTGCGTTCATTCCTGGGATTCGTCCTGGAGAACAGACTTCGCGTTACATTGATAAAGTAATGACCCGCTTGACATTAGCAGGCGCAATATACATTACCTTTATCTGCTTAATTCCGGAGTTCATGTTAATTGCGTGGAAAGTACAGTTCTATTTCGGCGGTACTTCACTACTAATTATTGTAGTCGTAATCATGGACTTCATGGCTCAGGTTCAGACCCATATGATGTCTCATCAGTATGAGTCTGTTATGAAGAAAGCTAACTTAGTTAACAAAGCGAATTTAGATCGCTTTGGTCGCTAGTTGCTTTAACGGAGTGATGAAATGAAAGTTCGAGCTTCCGTGAAGAAGATCTGCCGTAATTGCAAGATCGTCAAGCGTAGTGGCGTTGTACGTGTGATTTGTGTTGAACCAAAACACAAACAGCGTCAAGGCTAAAAAAGATATTTGCTCAGCTCATTAATGGGCTGAGCAAATAATGTTTGCAAATTTGTCGGCTGTCGAGTATCCTTTCGGGCTTTTCGCAGTTGACCTTTAACATTTTAAGGAGTGCATAGTGGCCCGTATCGCTGGCATTAACATTCCTGATCAAAAGCATACAGTCATCGCATTGACTGCTATTTTTGGTATTGGACGTACACGCGCTAGAGAAATCTGCGCAGCTACTTCAATTGCTGAAGATGCTAAGATCAAGGAATTGAGCGAAGCTCAAATAGATATTCTACGCGAAGAAGTTGCCAAATACTCAGTAGAGGGTGACTTACGTCGTGAGATTTCAATGAACATCAAGCGTCTTATGGATCTTGGTTGTTATCGTGGTCTCCGTCATCGTCGTAGCCTGCCTCTTCGTGGGCAACGTACTAAGACCAATGCGCGTACGCGTAAAGGTCCACGTAAACCAATTAGAAAGTAACGGAAGGTATACCAAATGGCTAAAGTTCCGTCACGTTCTCCGCGTAAGCGCGTACGTAAACAGGTTGCAGATGGCATGGCTCATATCCATGCTTCTTTCAACAACACTATTGTCACCATTACAGATCGTCAAGGTAATGCGTTGTCATGGGCTACCTCAGGTGGTTCAGGTTTCCGTGGTTCACGTAAATCTACACCATTCGCTGCACAGGTTGCTGCTGAGCGTGCAGGTATTGCTGCTCAAGACTACGGCGTTAAAAACCTTGAAGTTTTCGTAAAGGGTCCAGGTCCAGGTCGTGAATCAGCCATCCGTGCGCTGAATGCTGTTGGTTATAAAATTACCAACATTACCGATGTGACACCTATCCCTCATAATGGCTGTCGCCCACCTAAAAAACGTCGTGTATAACACTGCGTTTATAGGATAGTTGGAGAAAGATCATGGCAAGATACTTGGGTCCTAAGCTCAAGCTCAGCCGCAGAGAAGGTACAGACCTTTTCCTAAAAAGCGGTGTGAGAGCAATCGATTCGAAGTGTAAGCTTGAAGCTGCACCTGGTCAACATGGCGCTCGTAAGCCACGTTTATCAGAGTACGGTTTACAGCTACGCGAGAAACAAAAAGTTCGTCGTATGTACGGTGTGCTAGAAAAGCAATTCCGTAACTACTACAAAGAAGCCGCACGTCTGAAAGGCAACACAGGTGAAAACTTGTTAGGTCTTTTAGAAACTCGTTTAGATAACGTTGTTTATCGTATGGGTTTTGGTGCGACTCGTGCAGAATCACGTCAATTAGTAAGCCACAAATCAATCGTGGTTAACGGTCGTGTTGTTAACATTCCGTCATTCAAAGTGTCTGCGAATGATGTTGTAAGCATCCGTGAAAAGTCACGCACTCAAGCACGTATCAAAGCGTCTTTAGAAGTTGCTGGCCAACGCGAAAAGCCTACATGGGTAGAAGTCGACAATGCTAAGATGGAAGGTGCTTTCAAGCGTCTACCTGAACGTAGCGATTTGTCTGCGGATATTAACGAACAGCTGATCGTCGAGCTTTACTCTAAGTAAAGCTAACAAACAAGAGAGGACACAATGCAGGGTTCTGTTACAGAATTTCTTAAACCGCGTCTCGTTGACATAGAGCAGGTTAACCCAACTCGTGCCAAGGTTACGCTAGAGCCACTTGAACGTGGTTTTGGTCACACATTAGGCAACGCGTTGCGTCGAATCTTATTGTCGTCTATGCCTGGCTGTGCAGTTACAGAAGTCGAAATCGACGGTGTACTGCATGAATACAGCAGTAAGGAAGGCGTTCAAGAAGATATCCTAGAGATATTGCTTAACCTTAAAGGTTTAGCAGTAAATATCGAGGGTAAAGATGAAGCTTTACTTACTTTAAGTAAGTCAGGCACAGGCCCTGTTACTGCAGCAGATATCACTCATGATGGTGATGTAACCATTATGAATCCTGATCATGTTATCTGTCATTTGACAGGTAATAATGATATCAGCATGCGTATCCGCGTTGAGCGTGGTCGTGGTTATGTACCAGCTTCGGCTCGTGCACAAACTGAAGACGATGATCGCCCAATCGGTCGTTTGTTGGTTGATGCTTCATTCTCACCAGTAGCTCGCATTGCTTACAATGTAGAAGCCGCTCGTGTAGAGCAACGTACTGATTTGGA
This sequence comes from Shewanella sp. GJ50-10, assembly GCF_055808815.1. NCBI lineage: Bacteria > Pseudomonadati > Pseudomonadota > Gammaproteobacteria > Alteromonadales > Shewanellaceae > Shewanella > Shewanella sp. GJ50-10. The sequence continues at coordinate 4,746,224 of NZ_JBVVSS010000001.1, forward strand.
TAAACTCGTTATTGATATGACCACTAATGGTACTATCGATCCTGAGGAAGCAATCCGTCGTTCTGCAACAATTTTAGCTGAACAGCTAGATGCGTTTGTTGAATTACGTGATGTAACCGAAGCAGCTGTTGTAGAAGAGAAACCGGAATTTGATCCGATTCTGTTGCGTCCTGTCGACGATTTAGAGCTAACTGTACGTTCAGCCAACTGTTTGAAGGCTGAAGCGATTCATTACATCGGAGATCTCGTACAGCGCACTGAAGTTGAGTTGCTCAAGACTCCTAATTTAGGTAAGAAATCTCTTACTGAAATTAAGGATGTATTAGCGTCTCGCGGACTGTCTTTAGGTATGCGTCTTGAAAACTGGCCTCCAGCTAGTTTAGCAGACGACCTATAAGTCCCAGGTTAGTACAGATTAAAGATTATAAGGATTAGGTCATGCGCCATCGTAAGAGTGGTCGTCAACTAAACCGCAACAGCAGTCATCGCCAAGCTATGTTTCGTAACATGGCTTGCTCAATAGTTCGTCATGAGATCATCAAGACAACTGTAGCAAAAGCGAAAGAACTGCGCCGCGTAGTTGAGCCTCTGATAACACTAGCTAAAGTAGACAGCGTTGCAAATCGCCGTTTAGCTTTCGCTCGTACCCGCGACGCTGAAGTTGTAGGTAAGTTATTCACAGAATTGGGTCCACGCTTCCAGGAACGTCCTGGTGGTTACACTCGTATTCTAAAGTGCGGTCTACGTACCGGTGATAAAGCTCCAATGGCTTTCATCGAATTAGTAGGTCGTCCTGAAGCTGCTGAAGCTGTTGAAGTTGAAGCTGCTGAGTAATTAATAATTACTCACTTAAAAACCGAGCTTAGGCTCGGTTTTTTTATGTCTAAAATTTAACTCACCACACAATATTAATTTATTAATCCTGCAAACAAACACTTGCAACCTTATTCTATTCTGTTCTCCTAACCTGGCTCACTGGCTCACTGGCTCACTGGCTCACTGGCTCACTGGCTCACTGGCTCACTGGCTCACTGGCTCACTGGCTCACTGGCTCACTGGCTCACTGGCTCACTGGCTCACTGGCTCACTGGCTCACTGGCTCACTGGCTCACTGGCTCACTGGCTCACTGGCTCACTGGCTCACTGGCTCACTGGCTCACTGGCTCACTGGCTCACTGGCTCACTGGCTCACTGGCTCACTGGCTCACTGGCTCACTGGCTCACTGGCTCACTGGCTCACTGGCTCACTGGCTCACTGGCTCACTGGCTCACTGGCTCACTGGCTCACTGGCTCACTGGCTCACTGGCTCACTGGCTCACTGGCTCACTGGCTCACTGGCTCTTCTGATGATAATTCTAGGAGTAGTTTCTGAACTAATTTATGACAACTTAAAGAAAGAGTTATCTAGTAACTTAGGGGACAGTTATTTAGTCACAGAATGGAAGGGGGTAGATCTGTTTATGGATTTAAGACAAAAAAAATGCCAATCATTTGATTGGCATTTAAGTAGTGACTAACAAACTATTGGTATTTATAACCTTCAGTTTGCTTTTGCTCAGAATAGTCTAGCTTCTCATGGGTTTGACCCATTGCTTCAGCTACTTCTGGAGGCATGTAGTTTTCATCGTGTTTCGCTAGTACTTCTGTTGCTTGAATAGTGTCAGGCTTGATTAACACGCCTTGGGCAACAATACCTTGTCCTTCACGGAAAAGATCTGGTAATAAATCATCAAAAGTAACAGTAATTGCGCCGCCGAATGCATCATGAATTTCAAATTCAACATGAAGACTATCTGGGTCACGAACCATTGTACCAACGGTTACCATACCACCAACGCGAATGCGTTGACCGATTTCAGGCTTCTCACCTGTATCTTTTTTACCGTTCACGATTTCGTGTGGAGTAAAAAATAAGTTTAAGTTAGAGTTCAATGCATACAAAAGTAATGATGCGATACCTGCTACACCTGCAATTAATGCTACTGCAAGTGTGAGTCTTTTTTTACGTCTAGAGTTCACTATCTACTACTCCTAGTTTCTTTAAGGCGATCTTCTCGTTCCATCTTTTTAGATATCTCAAGTAAGACTGATCTTTTTTGACGGAGGCTAAAGAATAATAAGGTTCCTAAGCTTCCGAAGGTAACACCGTATGACAACCATACATAAAATGCATAACCGCCCATATTAAAAAATTCTGAAAATGATTCGAACTGGATCATTTCGATGCCTCCGCTTTTGCTAATTCTCTAACCCAAGGGCGCATACCATTTCTTGCCAAAATTTCTGCTTTGTATCGTACTAAGGTTATTGCGCCAATCATTACACCAAAACCAAATATATTGATTAGTAGCGGTGCTAACATTTCCATTGGCATTGCTGACTTTTCTGTAATTTTGATCGTTGCTGGTTGATGTAAGCTGCTCCACCAATCAACAGAGTATTTAATAATTGGGATATTGATTACACCAACGATGGCTAAGATACCTGCAGCTCGTGCTGCTAATACTTTATCTTCAAATGATGCGTATAAAGAAATAACACCAAGATACAAGAATAATAGTACAAGTTCTGAAGTTAAGCGTGCATCCCACACCCACCAAGTACCCCACATAGGTTTACCCCATGCAGCACCAGTTAATAGAGCGATAAATGTAATGACTGCGCCGATAGGTGCAATTGAAGCTGCAACCCAATCTGCTGTTTTTATTTGCCAGACTATACCGACAAATGAAGCTGACGCCATTGCCATATAAGCGGCCATCGACATAGAGGCTGCAGGTACGTGAATATATATGATTCTGAAACTTTCGCCTTGCTGGTAATCCATTGGAGCAAACAACATTCCCCAGACAGTACCGACACTTATCAACAAGATGGCAGTAAACGCGAACCAAGGTAACAACGTAGACGCTAATTTGTATGCACGCTCGGGATCAGCGTATGAATGAAGCCATTTCCACATATCAGTTTGTACTCACTCGTAATGAAGCACCAATTGCAAACGGTGCCATAATTAATGATCCGACCAACATGGCGCCAATAATGGCAAGTTGTCCGGTATAAGGTAAATTTAAACCAGCTGCATCAATTGCACTGGTAGCAAAAATTAGTACTGGTATATATAGCGGCAAAATGAGCAAACTAAGTAACACTCCGCCTTTGCGTAACCCTACGGTTAATGCAACACCAATAGCTCCTAATAACGATAAAACGGGCGTGCCCACAGTTAACGTTAAAATTAGCGCTGTATAGCTATTGCTTTCTAAATGTAGCAAAACTGCTAATAAAGGTGCTACTAATATCAATGGTACACCAGTTAAAATCCAGTGAGCCAATACTTTTGATAATACTAATATTGGTAACGGTTGTGGGCTCAATAGCATTTGCTCTAAGCTACCGTCATTAAAATCTGCTTTAAACAATCGCTCTAGAGATAACATTGAAGCCAGTAGTGCTGCTACCCAAATAATACCAGGTGCTACACGCGATAAAACCTGAGGTTCAGGCCCTATCCCTAAAGGAAACAGGGTTACGACTAAAACAAAAAACAACAGTGGATTAAAAATATCCCCACGATGTCTTATCGCGATTTTTAAATCACGTTGCAACAATGTCAGAAATGCTTGGGTGTAACTGATGCCTCTTTTCATTGTTGTACCTTATACGAAGCGATAGTCTAGTTTGATCTTACGAAGCACATCATCTGTGATGATACTCATATCTTGGTGAGTCGTCATTATGACGCACCCACCTCTTTGAGTGTGCTTAATAAACAATTGTTCCAGCTCTTCTACACCTTTTTTATCAATGGCAGTAAAAGGTTCATCTAGAATCCATATTTTACAATTGGTATGCCAGAGTCTGGCTAGGGCAGTTCTTCTGTGTTGACCTGCTGATAAGTGTCCAGCTAGAGCCTCTTCGAAACCACCTAAGTTAACCTTAGCGAGCAAATCATAACTATCAAAGTCATCATAACCGCTCAACCTTAAATTGAAGTTAAGGTTTTCATTTGCTGTTAACTCGCTCTTAACACCTGCGAGGTGTCCAAGGTAAAGTAAATCTTCATTAAATTCGTCGCGACACTGATTGATATCGGTATCTATATACTGAATTTCACCTGCGTATGGTCTCGATAAACCGGCTATTATACGTAATAAACTGGTTTTACCTGCACCATTAGGGCCTTCAATTTGGACAATATCACCTGCATTGATCTCGAAGCTTAATTGATCAAATAGAATGCGGTCTTCGCGAATACATGTCAGTTCGTTTGCCCTGACTAAAACTTGCTGCTGATTGTTGTCTGTCACTAAGCCCTCTTTAACGTGTTGAGGATGAATACAAAATGAATATTATCATAAACACAATTAAGGGTTTAGCATTCAGGTCATCTATGTGTTAGGTATTTGAAGTGGTTCCAATAAAATACATCTTATGTGAACTTTTTCATGATTCTCTAATATATTACTCATTACAGGTTTATTGTCTTTATTTGAGTAAGAAGGTGAGATTCTTATCACAAAAAGGTGAGTTTTATTGAAGTTTGTAGTAATCTGATGTCGATTATATAAGTCTACCTGTGTTTAAAGGTGGCATTGAGCTTTGAATTTATTTGCATTTAGGAACGATGAACATGAAAAAATTATTAGCAATGACTGCAGTTGCTGCATTGACTTTGTCTTCGAACGTTTTCGCTCAAGATGGCGAAGCTGTTTATAACAAAGCGTGTCAAGTATGTCACAGCATGGGAGTCGCTGGTGCGCCAAAAGCACACGATGCCGCTGCATGGGAACCTCGTTTAGCTACTGGTATGGATGCATTAGTAGGCACGGTTAAAACTGGTAAAGGTGCGATGCCACCAGGTGGTATGTGTACTGACTGTTCAGATGAAGATTACCAAAAAGCGATTGAGTTCATGTCTAAGTAATTTAGCAAACTCAATAAAAAAACCGGCTAATTAGCCGGTTTTTTAATGTCTTTTTTTAATCACGAGTGTTTAGCGTTAATAGTTAAACTTATTGAACAACAGTATCTAACGTTAACTTAGCTTCTTTACCTACAGCAACTGAAGCAACCACACCTTTCAAATCACCTGTTTGTGCTTTAACACTTCCGTGCTTAGAAAGTACTGCAATGATTTCTACGTTTTCAGCACTGCTAAGCTTTACGTCACCGCCCATAGAGGTCGAATCATCTAGCGTCACAGTTACCGGTAGGCTATTAGCACTAATTTTAGTTGCTGCCAGTGGGACTTTAGGTCCTTGAGTTGAGCGAGCAAAGATAAACACCATATCTGTTGAGCTAACTTTGTCTGCTAATTCTGGAGAAATTGCAATTTCAACATCAACAGTTTTAGCTGTAGTTGCTTGCGTCATTGGGTTGTGATTACTGTCATTTGGCATTTCGCCAGTTTCAGCTTGAATACGCATATTAGCTGATTCAATCGCATTCATAACTGCTGTGCGGTCAATATCACTGCGGCCACTATCTAAAATAGTTTGCCAAGCATTAATTGCAGATTGGTAATCAGCAGTAAAGAAAGAGTCCATACCAACAAGTAATAACGTCGATGGGTCTTGTGCGTCTAAAGCTAATGATTGATCAACTAACGCCTGAATCTGAGGATTCATTTGTTGACCATTTTTGTAGTACATCGCAGTTGCTTTAGGGCCTAATAATTCAGCTGCAGTTCCTACTAATTCCATTACTTTATCGAATGAAGCAATAGCTTGGTCAAATTGGTTAGCAGAAATATAAGCGTGACCTAAGCTAAACCAAGCTTGACTATTTTCTGGGTCTGCTTGTACTTGCTGTTCCATCATTTGTACGCGCTGAGCCATAATTTGTTCTGGGCTCATGCCTTGATGAGGGCTCGCTTCTGCTTGTGGAGGATTAGATAGCTCTTGATAAGCACCTAATGTTTGATAGAAGTAACCTGAAATACCAAGAATACAAACAGTCATCACTGATGGCCATAAGATCCCTTTTGATTGAATTTTCGTATCAAGAGAATCGTCGCCGTCTTGCTTCATGTCCTGCAATAAGCCGATTTCAAGTTCTTTTTTAAGTGCATCAAATTCGGTTTGATCTAATAAACCATCTTCTAACTCTTTTTCAAGGACAGAAGAACGTTCGTTAAATAACTCAAGGTTTGTTTGCTTACGTACGCCTGATTCTTCAGCAGCTAACATTTTTTGCTGACGAAAATGTGGGACCCAAATCAGCATTAAACTGATTACGACGACAAGAGCAATAAATATCCAAAATGTGGTCATTGTTTCAATATTCACTTTTAGGTTGCTGAAAAAACAGAGCGACTTAGCCGCCTGACTTGAGGGTAGATTATACGTAAAGATGATTCATTGAACAGTAATATACGATATAACCGAACCAGAATCGTCATAGTTGAGCACTGGTTCACAGATTAATAACCAATAAAAAAACAAACGAAACTTAAGTGAACTTTTTCTGTCTTATGGTCAACAGTTGATAACTGAGTGTTTTTACTCTCTATTTTTTTGAGAATGAGACAAGTCACCCAGTTTTGCACGAAAGTGGCAGACATAAACAACAGCAACTACTAAAATATAAGCAAATTCGTATTAGCTAATGTTAATATCACTGTTTTAAAGCATTATGTAAGATATGCGTTGGTTTGGCTTTATATAGCTAGATCAACTTTTTAAAAATTGAGGAATACCCATGATCCCTGAACTTGGACACTTCTCGCTCATTATTGGTTTGGCATTTGCCATTCTATTAATGACCGTGCCGTTATTTGGTGCAGCCCGTAAAGACCAGTATCTCGTAAGATATGCTTGGCCGATTTGTTACGGTATGTTCTTTTTTATCACTCTTTCTGTCATCAGCCTCGGTTACAGCTTCGCTGTTGATGATTTCTCTGTGGCTTATGTAGCACATCACTCCAATTCACAATTGCCAATTTTCTTTAAAATTGCTGCTGTATGGGGTGGCCATGAAGGTTCATTACTTTTCTGGGTATTTTCTCTAACGGTTTGGGCAGCTGCTGTTGCTACCTTTAGTAAAGGTATGGAAGAAGTGTTCATTGCGCGCGTACTGTCAGTACTTGCAATGGTCATCGTTGGTTTCACATTATTTATGATTCTGACTTCTAGCCCATTTGAACGAATTTTCCCAATTCCTATGGAAGGTCGAGACCTAAACCCAATGTTGCAAGACGTGGGTCTAATTTTCCATCCTCCAATGCTATATCTAGGGTATGTTGGTTTTGCTGTTAGTTTCGCTTTTGCTATCGCTGCACTAATGAGTGGTCGCCTAGATTCAGCTTGGGCTCGTTGGTCACGTCCTTGGACATTAGCTGCATGGGTATTCTTAACTGGCGGTATCTCTCTTGGTTCTTGGTGGGCATACTACGAGTTAGGCTGGGGCGGATGGTGGTTCTGGGATCCAGTTGAAAACGCATCATTCATGCCTTGGTTGATTGGTACAGCCCTTGTTCACTCATTAATTGTGACAGAGAAGCGTGGCGCGTTCCGTAACTGGACTGTATTACTATCAATCTTTGCTTTCTCGCTCAGTTTATTAGGTACATTCATTGTACGTTCTGGTGTATTAACATCAGTACATTCATTCGCAGCAGATCCTAGCCGTGGTATGTTTATCTTACTACTACTTGGTTTAGCTATTGGTGGCTCCTTAACCTTGTTCGCATTGAGAGCAAGTGAAATGAGTAGCCCTGCAAGATTTGAATTGAAATCTAAAGAAACATTCCTATTAGTGTGTAACGTGTTACTGACCGTTGCGGCAGGTACTGTTTTACTTGGAACTTTATACCCGCTTCTAATTGATGCATTAGGCATGGGTAAAATTTCTGTAGGACCTCCTTACTTTAACTCTGTGTTCGTACCAATCGTATTAGTACTGTTTGGCTTTATGGGTATTGGTCCAATTATTCGCTGGAAGAAATCGAAAGCGGGTGAATTGAAGCGTCAACTACTTATACCTGCAATTGTTGCTGCTGTTGTTGGTTTAGCTACACCGTTTATCGCTGGTGACGAATTAAACCTATGGGTTGTATTCGGTATTGGCGCTGCAACTTGGGTTTCACTTGCAACCTTCAGAGCTGCTTACAACCTTCTTACTGATGTGAATGGTAAATTCACTCTTAATAAGATTGGTCGTAGTGAAATGGGTATGCTAGTTGCGCATATGGGTATCGCAGTATCAATTGTTGGTGCCACTATGGTGTCTAATTATTCAATTGAGAAAAGTGTTCGTATGGGACCTGGTATCAGTGAAGAGTTAGCGGGTTATACCTTTAACTACATTGAAACTAAAAATGTAGTCGGTCCAAACTACACTGCACAACAAGGTCAGATAGAAGTTTATCAAGATGACAAGTTTGTCACATTATTAAGACCAGATCGTCGTCAATATAATGTTCGAACAATGGATATGACTGAAGCTGGTATTGATTGGGGTATTTTCCGTGACTTATACGTCACTATGGGTGACCCACTAAGTATGACTCAGTTTGCTGTACGTCTTAACTATAAGCCTTTTGTTCGTTGGATTTGGATTGGTTCTATTTTCATGATGGTAGGTGGATTCTTAGCGGCTTCAGATAAACGTTACCGTGTTAAAGAAACTAAAACCGCAAAAGATGAAAATAAAGAAGCGAAATTAGCGACTGCTTAATTTATTGGAGAAAATATGAAAAAGTTGGTGCTGTTTATACCATTGGTATTGTTTTTGGGGATGGGAGTTTTTCTATATCAGGGGTTATTCTTAAATCCGCAAGAGCTCGATTCAGCACTAGAAGGAAAGCCGGTTCCGGCTTTCCAACTTGAACGTCTCGAAACACCAGGTGAAATGCTAACGCAGGAAGATTTAAAAGGTGATGTATCGCTAATCAATGTTTGGGCAACTTGGTGTCCTGCTTGTAAATATGAACATCCGTTTTTAATGATGCTTGCGCGTAAGAACATTCTACCTATATATGGTGTTAACTATCGCGACGAGCGTGCGCCTGCTATAAGAGAGTTAAGTCGTGAAGGTGATCCTTACACGATCAATATTTTCGATAAAGATGGACGTTTAGGTTTAGACCTAGGTGTTTATGGCGCACCAGAGAGTTTTATTGTTGATCATAATGGCATCATCCGTTTCCGCTATGCAGGTCCTATTGATAGGAACGTATGGAGTGAGACTCTATTCCCAATGATCCAACAGTTGCAAGCTGAAGCGAAACAAGACGGAGTTTAAGAATGAAGACATTTAAAATACTTGTTGGCTTCATGGCAAGTTTGGTTTTGGCTTTCAATGTGATGGCAACCCCAGTAGATACGTATGAGTTTAAATCTACTGACAACCAAAAACGTGCGCTTAGCTTGGCTCACGAATTACGTTGCCCACAATGTCAAAATCAAAACCTAATTGACTCAAACTCTCCAGTTGCTCAAGATCTACGTCTTGAGGTCTACACAATGGTAGATGAAGGTAAGAGTAATGCTGAAATTGTAGATTTCATGACAAGTCGTTATGGTGACTTTGTACTTTATAAGCCAAGACTTGATCCGAAAACTTATATTTTATGGCTTGGCCCGTTCGTTCTAATGTTGATTGCACTTTATGTTGCGCTGGTTGTTGTTCGTAAACAACGCGGAAAATCGACAGCGGAACCTGAAATGACCGATGCAGATCGAAATGAGTTAGAAGCATTGCTGAAAAGCAAACAAAGCCAGGATAATAAGTAATGAATATCATGATCAAAGCGATCATGCTAAGTGCATTAGCAGTGACAATCACTGTTAATGCCTATCCTGGAATGGAAAAGCAACAGCAGCATGTAAGCAAGTCGACTCTAGATAAGATTAATGTTCTTGAAAATCCTTTTCCTATTGCGCACATTGGTTTTAATGATGCCGAAGGTAAAGAAGTAGATTTTGAAGAGCATAAAGGGAAAGTAGTTATCGTAAATATGTGGGCGACATGGTGCCCACCTTGTGTTCGAGAATTGCCAGCTTTAGATCGTTTAGAGCAAACCTTGAGTAAAGATGACTTTGTACTAATGCCGATATCTATCGATGCAGAAGGTAAAAAGCAAGTCAGTCCTTTTTTAGAATCAATTGGCTTGCCTTCGTTTAACTCATATTACGATGCAAGACAAAATCTGCGTGAAGTCTTTCCATTAGATACCATACCTGCAACCTTCATATTAAATAAAGAAGGCGAGTTGGTAGCATATGTTCGTACATATGTGGATTGGGATGACGAAAACGCTATTGAGTTCTTACAACAGTTCCAGTAACCACTATATTAAAGCAGCTTTTAAGTACGTTTTATCGGCTTATATAGTGTGAATTGATTAAAAAAGATCGCTTTTGATGAAAAACTCATCAAGCGATCTTTTTTTAGTTTTTCTTTCAAAAAGCCCTTGCGGTGT